>NZ_CM132111.1:7500-4807500 GCF_053585025.1 Micromonospora sp. RB23 | reverse complement strand
CGGGTACGGCAGCAAGGTGTTCCTGCGCAGCCTCGGCGAGTGCCTGGAGCGGCTGCGCGAGCGCCCGGCCACCGACGCCGAGCGCCAGGAGATCGACCGGCTGGCCCTGGCGCTGGTGGAGCACCGGGTGGAGCTGATGCCCGGCGTCGCCGAGGCGCTCGACGAGTTGGCACAGCGGCACGACCTGTTGCTGCTGACCAAGGGTGACCGGGAGGAGCAGCAGCGCAAGCTGGACGCCTGCGGCCTGTTGCACCACTTCGGGGCCGCGCACATCGTCGCCGAGAAGAACGTCGACACGTACCGGTGGCTGGTCCGCGAGCACGGGTTCGAGCCGGCTGAAGCGTGGATGATCGGCAACTCCCCGAAGTCGGACATCCTGCCGGCACGGGCGGCCGGGCTGAACGCGGTGTTCATCCCGAACGAGAACACCTGGGTGCTGGAGGACGACGAGTTGGACCCGACCGACACCGGCGTGCTGCGGCTCGCGGCCTTCCGGGACCTGCTCCGGCACTTCTGACCGTCGAATCCGAACAGCGTCCGCGATCATGGTCGCGTTACGCGTACCTGCCGCTTTTTGCCCTTGAGATCAGTCACGTCCCGGGCGGCCCGGCAGCGCTTGTCCGGCCCGGCGCGATCCGCCTAGCCTGGGCCGGCGTTCGCGGCCTTTCGGGGTGTGCCGCGGGCGCACCGGCGTCCGGCAGGTGGGCACCGTGGAGCTGAGTGCAGGGCGGCCGGGCCTCCCCACCGAGCCGCGTGGCGTCGTGCCGCGCCCACGCGCGCGGTGAAATGCCGGAGCTGTCCGCTCCCCCGCCGGACGGCCGAGGGTCAGGACCGGGTAGTTGCGGACCCGGTCCTGACCCGGCCACTCCTTGTGAAACAGGCCCCTAGGCGCGGTGCCGACCGTCGCCGGCGTGGTGGGCGCCCGGCTCTCCCGTGCTGCCACGGACGATCGAGATCGCCACCCGGCAGAACTCGTCCATGTCCGGGTTGAAGCCGGCCGCGATGTCGGGGTGCAACCCGGAGCGGGTCTCGTCCAACAGCCGCTGGCAGACCTGCTCGACCGGCTCGCCGGCGTAGCTGGCGCGGACCCGGTCGGTGGCCGCCTGGAGAGCCGAGGTCAGCTGGTCCTCCAACGGGCCGCGCAGCTTCTGCTGCACAGGATCGAGCCCGCGCGGGTCGAGCGTGACATGTGGCTCCGACATCGGTGCTCCCTTCGTCGGCGTCCGCGATACCCCATCGCGGCCGTCGGTCAAACGCCGGTCGGTACGGCGGCGACCCGCACCTGGTAGGAGAAGTCCTCCGCCGGCTCCTCGTGGTAGGACAACCGGCGGATCTGCCGGTCGTCGTCGTAGAGGGCGACGTCCACCAGGACGCCGAGGTGCGCCAGGCCGATGGTGGCGACGCGCTTCTTGTCCTGGAGCACGGCGCAGACGCCGCCGAGCAGGGTGCTGGCGTCGGACGTGCGGTGCCCGGGCGGGCACCGCAGGACGACATCCACCTCGATCGGCCCGGGCAACGGCGTCCAGCCGGTGCGCTGGGCCGCGCCCAGGGCGGCCTGGAGCAGGGTGCGGACCCTCGTCGCCTGCCGGTGTCCGGCGGCGAAGATGGACAACGCTTCGGTCTTGACCGGTGGCAGGCCGCTCACCTCGAACGTCAGGGCGAGAGCGCGGGTGTCCTGCACGGCGGCACCTCCCTCGTTGGGGACGATCCTGCCGAACCGGTGCAGTGGCGGAAGGGCGTTCCCGCGATAACCAACCGATCGGGCAGGCTGGGTCGGCCGGAGGCGTGTCGACGGCGACGGCGAACGCGCTGGCTGCGGCGCTGGCAAAGACGCTAGTGCACCGCGCGCGCCCTCGGTAGTCGGTCGTTCACCCGGTGGTCGACGGCGGAAAGGCGCAGAACTCGTTGCCCTCCGGGTCGGCCAGCACCCACCAGCGCGCCCGGTCCACCGGTTCGCGCAGCAGCGTCGCGCCCGCGTCCAGCAGCGCGGTCGGCTCCGGGGCCGTCATCTCGACGTCCCAGTGCATCCGGTTCTTGACGGCCTTGGGCTCGTCGACCCCGTCGAACACCCACGCCTGCCACGGGAAGCCGGCGGCGTCGCGCAGTGACGCCGTGTTCGGACCGGACCCGGTCGTGCCACCCAGCAGGCCGGCCCACCAGGCCGCCTGCGCCGCCGGGTCGACCGCGGCCACCACCAGCTCGACCGGGCCCGGCCGAGACTCGTCGCCGGCCGGGAGCACGCAGAACTGGTTGCCCTCCGGGTCGGCCAGCGCCCACCGCTCGACGTCGCCGTCCGGCTCGCGCACCGACCGCGCGCCGGCCGCGAGCAGCGCCGCCGGGTCCGCGTCGGCCAGGCGCAGATCCAGGTGTACGCGGGTAGCGCCGACCCGGGGCTCGGGAACCCGGTTCACCCAGATCGACTCGGCGTCGGAGCGCGCCGAACGGGGATCGATCCTGGTGTCGCCGTCACCGGCGTCGGCCAGGTCGGCGTCGAGCACCCGCGCCCAGAAGCCGCCCAGGGTTAGCGGGTCGGCGGCGTCCAGACAGAGGTCCTTGAAGCGTGCGATCACCGTCCCAGCATGCCCGCTCCGGGAGTTGACCGTGGGGCAAGCGTCGCGTGACGGAGTCGGTGCCGCACGAAGCCTCGTCGATCATGAAGTTGTGGTGGGTGACAAAACTACTCATGCAGCCCAAGCCGGGCACCACAACTCCATGATCGACCGGAGTCCTGGCCGCGATCTTGCACTTTCTGTGCCGGCATGGGCGGCATTCCAGGCTTTTCGACGACCGAAACTGCAAGATCGACCCGTCCGTCCGGGCGGGGCGGGGGCGTGTGAGGGGGGTGAGGTGGCGGCTTGACGCGCACTGTTGCCGGCAGGTTTCGCGGCGCGGTGAGCGGGGCAGTGTAGCCGCACGGAGTATCCGAGCGGGGCGTTTTCGCAGCTCCTGGTCTCGGAGACAGCTCACCGTGCGCCGGGGCACGGATGCCTCCCCGGTCCGTTGTGCACGAGAGGGGGAAGGCGATGACGGACCCCGAAACGGCCCGACAGCGGCGTCGCCCGACGGCCCGGGTTGGGGCGATGGCCGCCGCGCTGGCGCTGGTCGCGCCGCTCGCCGCGTGCGGCGCCGACGAGAGCGGTGGCCCACCGACGCTCAACCTGTACTACCCGCCGGAGCAGAACCTGCAGAAGGTCGTCGACGACTGCAACACGCAGGCCCAGGGGCGATACAAGATCGTCTACCGGGTGCTGCCCCGGCAGGCCGACGACCAGCGGGTGCAGATGGTGCGCCGGCTCGCCGCCGAGGACACCGGCATGGACATCCTCGGCCTGGACGTCACCTGGACACAGGAGTTCGCCAGCGCCGACTGGATCCGCGAGTGGACCGGCCAGGACAAGGCCGAGGTCGAGCAGGGCACCCTCGCCGGGCCGCTGGAGACCGCCCGCTACGAGGACAAGCTCTTCGCCGCGCCGAAGAACACCAACGTGCAGCTCCTCTGGTACCGCAAGGACCTGGTGCCGCAGCCGCCGACCACCTGGGACCAGATGATCACGGCGGCCCAGCAGCTCAAGGAGCAGGGTAAGCCGTACCAGGTGCTCACCATGGGCGCGCAGTACGAGGGCCTGGTCGTTCTCTACAACACCCTGGCCGAGAGCGCGGGAGGCAAGGTCCTCTCCGACGACGGTAAGAAGGCCGTGATGGACGACGGCACGGTGCGGGCGCTGGAGCAGTTGCAGCGGTTCGCCACGTCGGGCGTGACCTCACCGTCCTTCAGCAACGCCACCGAGGACCCCGTCCGGTTGGAGTTCCAGTCCGGCGGCGGCGCGTTCCAGGTGAACTGGCCGTTCGTCTACCCGGCCCTCCAGGAGGCCAACCCGGAGTTGGCCAAGCAGGTCGGCTGGGCCCGCGTGCCGGGCGTCGACGAGGGCACCCCCGGCAAGGTCACCATCGGCGGGGTGAACCTGGCCGTCAGCTCGTACTCGAAGCACCCGGAGCTGTCGTTCGAGGCCGCGCGGTGCCTGCGCAGCGCGGAGCACCAGAAGTTCTCCGCGATCAACGACGGCGTGCCCCCGACCATCGAGGCCGTCTTCGACGACCCGGAGATGACCGAGGCGTACCCGATGAAGGACACCATCCTCCAAGAGCTGAAGGACCCGGCGACCCGTCCGCTGACCCCGGCCTACCAGAGCATCTCCACCGTCATGTCGGCGATCCTCTCGCCGCCGTCGGGCATCCGTCCGCAGCAGACGGCCGACGAGCTGCGGGACGCCATCGCCGACGCCCTGGAATCGAAGGGGGTGCTGCCATGAGCGTCAACGCCACACCGGCCGGCGCGGACGTCGCCGCCGAGGAGACCCGCCCGACCCCCAGCGTGCCCACCCAGCGCGGAGGCGGCCGCAAGGCGCCGCTGAGCGAGAACAAGAAGGCCGAACGCCGACTCGGTTGGCTGCTCTGCGCGCCCGCCGCGCTGGTGATGGTCGCGGTCACCGCGTACCCGATCATCTACTCGGTCTGGCTGTCGTTGCAGCGCTACGACCTGCGCTTTCCCGACCAGCGCGAGTTCGTCGGGTTGGAGAACTACGTCACCGTGCTCACCAACGAGTTCTGGTGGACCGCGTTCGGGGTGACCGCGCTGATCACGGTGGTCACCGTGGCCGTCGAGCTGGTGCTCGGCATGGGGCTGGCGCTGATCATGCACCGTACGCTCGTCGGGCGCGGCATCGTCCGTACCTCGGCGCTGATCCCGTACGGCATCGTCACGGTCGTCGCGGCCTTCTCCTGGCGGTACGCCTGGACGCCCGGCACCGGTTACCTGGCCGACCTGTTCAGCGACGGCGCTCCACTCACCGAGCGCGCCAGCTCGCTGGCGATCATCATGCTGGCCGAGATCTGGAAGACCACGCCGTTCATGGCGCTGCTGCTGATGGCCGGGCTGGCCCTGGTGCCGGATGACCTGCTCAAGGCCGCCTCCACCGACGGCGCGACGGCCTGGCAGAAGTTCACCAAGGTGATGCTGCCGGTGATGAAGCCGGCGATCCTGGTCGCGCTGCTGTTCCGCACGCTGGACGCGTTCCGGGTGTTCGACAACATTTTCGTGTTGACCGCCGGCGGCAACGAGACGTCCTCGGTGTCGATGCTCGCCTACAACAACCTGCTGCGGGGTCTCAACCTCGGCATCGGCTCCACGATGTCGGTGCTGATCTTCATCACGGTAGCGATCATCGCCTTCGTCTTCGTGAAGCTGTTCGGTACCGCTGCCCCCGGTAGCGACGATGGGGAGAGGCGCTGACATGGCCGCGGAAACCACCACCCGGGCGAAGCTGCGGTGGGGCCTGCTGGACGTCCTCGTGGTCGTCTTCGCGCTGGTCCCGGTGCTGTGGATCGCCTCGCTCTCGTTCAAGACGCCGGCCACCCTCACCGACGGGAAGTTCATCCCCCGGGAGTGGACGCTGGACAACTACCGGACCATCTTCGACACCGACCAGTTCGTCCGAGCACTGATCAACTCCATCGGGATCGCGCTGATCGCCACCCTGGTCGCGGTGGTGCTCGGTGCGATGGCCGCGTACGCGATCAGCCGCCTGGACTTCCCGGGCAAGCAACTGCTGGTCGGGATCTCGCTGCTGATCGCGATGTTCCCGCAGGTGTCCCTGGTGTCGCCGCTGTTCGAGATCGAACGGCAACTCAAGATCTTCGACACCTGGCCCGGACTGATCCTGCCGTACATCACCTTCGCGCTGCCGCTGGCGATCTACACGCTGTCGGCGTTCTTCAAGCAGATCCCGTGGGACCTGGAGAAGGCGGCGAAGATGGACGGCGCCACGCAGGCCCAGGCGTTCCGGCGGGTGATCGCCCCGTTGGCCGCCCCCGGGCTGTTCACCACGGCGATCCTGGTCTTCATCTTCTGCTGGAACGACTTCCTGTTCGCCATCTCGCTGACCTCCACCGAGCGGTCCCGCACGGTGCCGGCCGCGCTGTCGTTCTTCACGGGCGCATCACAGTTCGAGGACCCCACCGGGGCGATCTGCGCCGCCGCCGTGGTGATCACCGTACCGATCATTCTCTTCGTCCTCTTCTTTCAGCGCCGCATCGTGTCCGGCCTGACCTCCGGCGCAGTCAAGGGATAGGTGAGTAGTCATGGCTGACATCGTGCTCGACAAGGTGAGCAAGAGTTTCCCGGACGGGACGATCGCCGTGCGGGACGTCGACCTGGAGATCGCCGACGGCGAGTTCGTGATCCTGGTCGGCCCCTCGGGCTGCGGAAAGTCCACCACCCTCAACATGATCGCCGGCCTGGAGGACATCAGCTCCGGCGAACTGCGCATCGGCGGCCAGCGGGTCAACGACAAGGCCCCCCGGGACCGGGACATCGCCATGGTGTTCCAGTCGTACGCGCTCTACCCGAACATGACCGTGCGGGAGAACATGGCGTTCCCGCTGCGGCTGGCGAAGATGGACAAGGAGACGATCGACTCCAAGGTCGACGAGGCCGCCAAGGTGTTGGAGCTGACCCCGCTGCTGGACCGCAAACCCGCGAACCTCTCGGGTGGTCAACGGCAGCGGGTGGCGATGGGCCGGGCGATCGTCCGCCAGCCCAAGGCGTTCCTCATGGACGAGCCGCTGTCCAACCTCGACGCGAAGCTGCGGGTGCAGATGCGCACGGTGGTGTCCCGGTTGCAGAAGCAGCTCGGCACCACCACCGTGTACGTCACGCACGACCAGACCGAGGCGATGACCCTCGGCGACCGGGTGGTGATCATGCGGGGTGGCGCGGTGCAGCAGGTCGGCCCGCCGCAGGAGCTGTACGACCACCCGCGCAACCTCTTCGTGGCCGGCTTCATCGGCTCGCCGTCGATGAACTTCCTGCACGCCGCCGTGCAGGACGGCAGCCTGCGTACGGCCCTGGGCGACGTGCCGCTCGGCGACCGGGTGCGCCGGGAGCTGGAGGCGGCCGACGCGCCCCGCGAACTGATCCTCGGCATCCGGCCCGAGCACTTCGAGGACGCCGAGCTGATCGACGACGAGACCCGCCGTCGGGGGCTGGAGTTCGAGGCGCCGGTGGAGATCGTCGAGTCGATGGGCTCGGACAAGTACGTCTACTTCACCGTGGAGGGTGAGCGGGCCACCGCCGCCGAGCTGGAGGAGCTGGCCGCCGACGCGGGCGCGGGTGATTTCGCCGGTGCCGGCGGCAACCTGGTCACCCGGCTGTCCGCCGAGTCCGGCGCGACCGAGGGCGCTTCCCGCCGGGTCTGGGCAAACCTGGAAAAGATCCACCTCTTCGACCCGGGTACGGGCCGCAACCTGACCCTGCACGAGGCGCGCTGACCCCGCCCCCTCTCCTCGCCGATCTTGCACTTTGTGTCGTCGACACGAGAAGAAAGTCCTCTATGTCGCCGCAGAAGGTGCAAGATCGCGGGGGTGGCGTGGGGTGCGGCGTCCGGGTGGGCGTGGCAGGGTGGTTGCGGGTTGCGGTGTCAGCCGGGGGGCGGGGGACTGATGGATCGGGCACTTGTCGCGTTGGCCACCGCGCACGGTGTGTCCACCTGGTACGAGGACTGGCGGCACCGCCGCATCGAGGTCGCACCGGAGACCGTCGTGGGCGTACTCGGGCTGCTCGGCGTGGACGCCACCAGCCCCGCCGCGATCGCCGAGGCGCTCGCCGTCGCCCGCGCGGTGGACCGGACCGCGCTGCCACCGACCGTGGTGCTCACCGAGGGCAGGACCCGCGCGTTGCCCGGTCCGGGCGTGGTGTCCCTGGAGGACGGCGCTCGCCGGACGGTCGACGGCGAACTGCCCGGTGACCTTCCGCTGGGCTGGCACCGGCTGACCTGCGACGGGCGGGAGGTGACTCTCGTCGTGGTACCCCGGCGGCTGCCCGTGCCGCCACACACCTGGGGCTGGATGCTCCAGCTCTACGCGCTCACCTCCGAGCGTTCCTGGGGCATGGGCGACCTCGGCGACCTGGCCGAGTTCACCGGCTGGGCGGGCGAGACGGGCGCCGGGCTCGTCCTGCTCAACCCGCTGCACGCGGTCGGGCCGGCGCACCCGGTGGCCGCGTCGCCGTACTCGCCGGCCAGCCGACGCTTCGTCAACCCGCTCTACCTGCGCGTCGCTGACACCGCCGCGTACGCCGCGGCCGACCCGGCGACCCGGGCGGTGGTCGACGCGCTGCGCCCCGACCGCGGCGACCTGATCGACTACGACGAGGTGTGGACCGCCAAACGGCACGCGTTGGAGCTGCTGCACCCGTACGCCCCGGCGGTGGACCTCGACGCGGACCCGGCGCTGACCAGCTTCGCCACCTGGTGCGCGCTGGCGGAGCGGCACGGCAACGACTGGCGGGCGTGGCCTGCGGAACTGCACCACCCGGACGCCCCGGCGGTCGCCGAACAGCGTCGCCAGCTCGCCGACCGGGTGGCGTTCCACGCCTGGCTGCAACACCTGTGCGACGAGCAGCTCGACGCCGTGACGGCGGCGGCCCGGTCCACGGGCATGCCGGTCGGCGTGGTGCACGACCTGGCCGTCGGCATCGACCCGGGCGGCGCGGACGGCTGGCAGCTCGCCGACGTCCTGGCCCAGGGGGTACGGGTCGGCGCGCCACCGGACGACTTCAACCAGCTCGGCCAGGACTGGGGACTCGCCGCGTGGCGACCGGACCGCCTCGCCGAGACCGGGTACGCGGCGTACCGGGACATGCTGCGGCGGACCCTGCGGCACGCGGGCGGCCTGCGGGTCGACCACGTCGCCGGGCTCTGGCGACTGTGGTGGGTGCCGCCGGGCGCCGGGGCCGCCGAGGGCACCTACGTGCAGTACGACGCCGAGGCGATGCTCGGCATCCTGGCGCTGGAGGCGCACCGGGCCGGCGCGGTGGTCGTCGGCGAGGACCTGGGCACGGTCCAGCCCGCGGTGACGCGTGGGCTACGCGGGCGCAACATGCTCGGCTCCACGGTGCTGTGGTTCGCCCGGGACGACGACGGCGCGTTCACCCGGCCGGCCCGCTGGCCGCGCAACGCTCTCGCGACGATCTCCACCCACGACCTGCCGACCGCCCCGGGGTTCCTGACCGGGGAGCACGTGCGGGTACGCGACGAGTTGAAGCTGCTCGGCACCGATGTCGCCGTCGAGCGCGCCCGGGCCGCCGCCGACCGCGAGCGGCTGGTGGCGATGCTGCGCGCCGAGTCGTTGCTGCCCGGGTCGCCCGACGCCGGTGCGGAGGCCGACGGTGAGCCGGACGACGGTGACGTGGTGGTGGCGATGCACGCCGCGCTCGCGGCCAGCCCGTCACGACTGCTCGGTGTCTCCCTCTACGACGTGCTGGGGGAGGTGCGCCAACCCAACATGCCGGGCACGGTCGACGAGTACCCCAACTGGCGGCTGCCGTTGCCGGCCAGCGTGGCGCAGATCCGCACCGACCCCGGCGTGGGTCGGATCGTCGACCTGCTCAGCGCCGCCCGTCCCCGACGCAGGACGCCCGAGCCCGGCGGCGAGCCGGCCGCCCCGGACTAGGAGGCCGACCAGTCGAACCGCGGTGGCAGCCCGAGGAAGTCGGCGTACCGGGTCAGCGCACGCTCGACATCGGCCCGGTCGCCCGTGGTCAGCGGCGTCAGCGGCCGTACCGTCAGGGTGACGGACTGCCGGCCGACCTTGCGCTTCCACACGCCCACCACGCGACCGGCGCGGACCACGGTGGCCTGGAAGATGCCGTTGTTCCCCGGTACGACGGCCGCCCGGTGCGCGGGGTCGAGCATCAGCGTGCGATCCCGGTAGCCGAGGAGGTACTCGTCGAAGCCCGGCAGCGCCAGCACCTCGGCCGCCGGGGTGGGCGAGGCGTCGGCCAGCGCCGCGTCCACGTACATCGGCTCGCCGTCGACGCGTACCGTGCTCAGCAGGCCGGCGGCGGCGGTCAGGCCGCGCCGGGCGTCGGTCAGGGTGAGGCCGCTCCACCCGGCGAACTCGCGGTCGGTGACCGGCCCGTGGCCGCGGACGTAGCGGTGGGCGAGCAGCGCCAACGCCTCGTCCCGCTCCGGGCGGAGCTGCTCCGGCGCCCACTCGTCGAGCAGGGCGAACGTCTGCTCGGTGCCGATGGTGGGCGCCACGCAGGTCACCCCACGCACGCTGGCGTACCACAGCAGGTGGTAGCCGCGCTGGCCGTCGGTGCCGAGCCCCGCCTCGCGCAGGGTGGCGAGACACTGCGCACGGGTGAGCCGGCCGCCACCGGCCAACGCCGCGCCGAGCACGTCCACCGCCCAGTCGGCGTCGGCCTCGCTGAGGCCGAGCTGCGCCCGGCGGGTCGCCACGCCGGCCAGCGAGCGTACGCCGGTCAGCTCCAGCATCCACCGCACGTCGGCGGGCGGAACGAGGTGCACGGTGCCCCGCATCGGCCAGGTGCGCAGCGCCTCGCGGCGCTCCAGCGCGGCCTGCACGTCGGCCATCGTGCGCCCCGGCAGCCGGGCGCCCAGCGACCACAGCCCGCTCGCCAGGTCCTGTGCCTGCATCGCCCCGAACCACTCGACCACCTCGGCGACGGTGCCGGGCCGGACGGGCGGGCGCAGCAGCAGGCTGGTCATCCGCAGTGCCAGCGCTTCGGCCGCGCTGAGGTCGGCAGGCATCGCGACGCCCCTTCCGGTGCTCGGAGCCCGCCAGCCTAGGCCACGACGGCTGGCGTCGGGTGACGCCACGGGCCGAGCCCGGCCGTGTCCAGATGCTCTCCAGAGTGTCGCGTTAGCGTGAGGCCCGTCGACAACCGACTCCGAGACGAGGGCAGCCATGAGCAGCGACGCCTCCGAGGCGAGCGAACCACCGCGGCACCCGTTGCCGCCCTTCACCGACGAGACCGCGCGGATCAAGGTGCAGGCCGCCGAGGACGCCTGGAACACCCGCGACCCGCAGCGCGTCGCCGCCGCGTACACACCTGACAGCGTCTGGCGCAACCGGTCGACCTTCCTCACCGGTCGCCGTGAGATCGAGGCGTTCCTGACCGACAAGTGGGCGCACGAACTCGACTACGCGCTGCGTAAGCAGCTCTGGGCGTTCCACGGGAACCGCATCGCCGTACGGTTCCAGTACGAATGGCACGACGCCGGCGGGCAGTGGTGGCGGAGCTACGGCAACGAACAGTGGGAGTTCGACCCGCGCGGCTACATGGCCCGGCGGGAGGCCAGCATCAACGATGTCCCGATCACCGTCGAGGAGCGTCGCATCTTCGGCCCGCGATCGCCCGGGGACGCCTCTGACCTGCCCCTGCGGTGACCTCACCCCGGTGGCCCGACGCTCGGCCCTCGGAACAGATCGTGGCGGTGTGAGGCGTAACGGTGACCGTCGTGGGAATGCGCCCGGCCGGAAGTACGCGCGCCGCGCGTACGGAAGGGAGTCCCATGACTGCCGCAAGCGAACCGGCCCGGGGCGCCGGCGTACCTGCCGATTCTCGGGCCCGTCGGGCGTCCACCGGGGCCAAGACCAGCGCGGCCGCGACCTTCGCTCTGGTCTTCGGGGTGGCCGGCCTGCTCAGCGTTCTGACCGCCATCCTCGCCTGGGTCGGGCTGGTGCTCGGCATCATCGGCATCGTCCTCGGCATCGTCGGGCTCAAGATGGCCCGCCGGCCGGGCGTGACCGGTCGGGGCGTGGCCATCGGCGGCCTGGTGCTGAGCATCCTGGCGGTCCTGATCGGCCTGGGCCTCGCCGCGGGCATCACCACGTTCGTCAACAACGAGAACGCGGTGGACCGCCTCCAGAACCAGGTCAACGACCTGCGGGACAAGCTCGACTGATCTTCGGCCCGGGTGTGTGGGGGCCAGGCAGGTGCCGGCCCCCCACCCCCCGGGTGTTCTCGACGCGCTGCCGACCCCCGCGAGCTGGCCACAGTAGGGTGGGCGACGTGCTCCGCCAGGTCACCGCGATCCGTTACGTCACCCCACTGCGTGAGGGTGGCTCGCTGCCGGGCGTCGTCGAGGCCGACGACCTCGGCACGTACGTGGCGAAGTTCTCCGGCGCGGGGCAGGGGCCCAAGGCGCTCGTCGCCGAGGTGATCTGCGGCGAGCTGGCCCGTCGGCTGGAACTGCGGGTGCCCCCGTTGGTGGTCCTCGACATCGACCCGGTGATCGGGCGGGCCGAGCCCGACCAGGAGGTGCAGGAGCTGCTCCGCAACAGCGGCGGCGCCAACCTGGGGATGGACTTCCTGCCGGGCGCGCTCGGCTTCGACCCGGTGGCGCACCCCGTCGATCCGCTGCTGGCCTCCCGGGTGCTCTGGTTCGACGCGTACGTGGAGAACGTCGACCGGAGCTGGCGCAACCCCAATCTGCTCATCTGGCACCGGGAGCTGTGGTTGATCGACCACGGCGCCTCGCTGTACTTCCACCACAACTGGCCGCGCGCCGACGCCGCCGTGCACCGCGCCTACCGGGCCGAGGACCACGTGCTCGCGCCGTACGCCGACCGGGTCGCCGAGGTCAACGGCGAGCTGGCCGGCCGGGTCACCCCGGACCTCCTGCGGGAGGTGCTGGCGCTGGTGCCGGGCCAGTGGCTGACGGCGGCCGACTTCGACTCGGCCGACGAGGCGCGGGAGGCGTACGTGTCGCACCTGTCGCGGCGGGTCGCCCGCCCGGCGGACTGGCTACCGGCGGGGAGTGCGGCGTGAGGCATCCCTTCGAGTACGCCGTCATCCGGCTGGTGCCCCGCGTCGAGCGCGGAGAACAGATCAACGTGGGGGTGCTGCTCTACTGCCAGCAGCGTGACTTCCTGGCCGCGCGGACGCACCTCGACGCCGACCGGGCGCGCGCCCTGGCGCCCGACGTCGACCTGCCGGCCGTCGCCGCGGTGCTGGAGTCGCTGGACCGGACCTGCTCCGGTGACGGGCCGGCCACCCGCATGAAGCTCGGTGAGCGCTTCCACTGGCTGGCCGCGCCGCGCAGCACGATGATCCAGGCCGGCCCGGTACACACCGGCCTGACCGCCGACCCGGCGGCCGAGCTGGACCGGCTGATGGCGGCGCTGGTCCGCTGAGCGGTCCGGCGGACTGAGCGGCCGGCGCGCCTTCGACGGCGGCCGACCCCTGATCGCGCTACGCCAGCGCCGTTGCCGGCGGAGCGCGATCCCCCGTTCAGGCGCCGGTGCCAGGGGGGGCGGCGGGATCGCGCGCCGGCACCGGATGGCATCAGGATCGCCGCCCGCGCGGGCGGCCGGATCGGAACGTCCGCGAACTTGCGGAAAACTTGAGCCCGGACGACCGGAACACCGCGATCTGTCGTTTGTCCCCGTACCGCAGGGGTAGTCGCGGGAGCTGACCCGAGAAGAGAAGGGGACAACTCTGATGGCTGCCCAGACGAAGGTGGCGGTGATCTACTACAGCGCCACCGGCATCACCTACCAGATGGCGCAGGCCGTGTGTGAGGCCGCCGGGGAGGCCGGCGCGGAGGTGCGCCTGCGCAAGGTGCGGGAGCTCGCGCCGGACGAGGCGATCCGCTCGAACTCCGGTTGGCAGGCGCACCACCTCGAGACCCAGGACGTTCCCGAGGCGATGATCGACGACCTCGCCTGGGCCGACGTGACGATCTTCGGCTCGCCCACCCGGTACGGCATGATCGCCGCCCAGTTGAAGCAGTTCATCGACACCACGGGCCCGCTGTGGGCGCAGGGGGCGCTGGCCAACAAGGTCTACGCCGCCTTCACCTCCACGGCGACGTCGCACGGTGGACAGGAGACCACGCTGACGTCGCTGTTCAACGTCTTCTACCACTGGGGTGGCGTGGTGGTCCCCCCGGGCTACACCGACTCCAGCCAGTTCATCGCCGGCAACCCGTACGGCCCCTCGCACACCAGCAACAACGGCGAGATCGCCCCGGACGCGGTGGCGCTGGGCGCCTGCGCCCTCACCGCCCGCCGGGCGGTGCTGATCGGTACGGCGCTCAAGCAGGGCCTGGGCGGCTGAGGGGCCGGGCGACCGGTGGCGCGGGCGGGGGCTCTCGGCCCACTCGCGCCACCGGTCGCACCAGCCCTACCCCGCGACGACGGTAACCATGCCGGACGAAAGGTGGGGGCTACCCCTGGCCGACCGGGCGCGACGCCGGCAGCAGGTCGGTCAACACCTCGGTCAGCACGGTCAACCCGTCCGGGCTGAGCACCGACTCCGGGTGGAACTGCACCCCGGCGAAGCCCTGCCCGCGCAGGGCGTGCACGGCGCCGTCGCGGACGTCCCGGGCCAGCTCCACCGTCCCGTACGCGGTGTCCAGCCGGTCCGCCTCGGCGCGGGCGGTGAACGACGAGTAGAAGCCGACCCGGCGGGACCGGCCGAACAGCGTCACCTCCCGTTGCAGCCCCTGGTAGGGCGCGTCCCTGCGGTGCAGGGGCAGCCCCAGCAGCCCGGCCAGCACCTGGTGTCCGAGGCAGACCGCGAGGGTGGGTCGACCGGTCGCCAGCAACTCGCCGAGCAGGTCCCGCAGCGCCGCCATCTTCGGGTCGTCCGGGCTGCCCGGGTCACCCGGGCCGGGCCCGACCACCACCAGGTCGTACCCGTCGACAGGGCCGCCGGCGTGCCAGGGGCGCAGCGTGACCGCGAGACCCAACGCGCCCAGTTGGTGCGCCAACATGCCGGTGAAGGTGTCCTCCGCGTCGACGATCAGGGCCCGTAGGCCGGCCAGCCCGGGCAGCCCGGGCGCGTCGGGCGACCGCTGGTCCAACCAGAACCGGGCCAGCGGCGTGTTACGCGCCGCCAGCGCGTCGCGTACCTCCGGATCGTCGGACAGCCGCACGACCGGCCCGCGTTCGCCGGCGGACGCCGCCGGGCCGAGACCCAGCGCGGCCAGCACCCCGGCCGCCTTGGCGTGGGTCTCGGCCACCTCACCGGCCGCCGTCGAGTGCCGGACCAGGGTGGCGCCGACCGGCACCCGCAGCCGGCCGGACGGGGAGATCTCGGCGGTACGGATCAGGATCGGCGCGTCCAGCGTCTGCCGGCCGGCGTCGTCGTGACCGAGCAGCGCCAGCACCCCCGCGTAGTAGCCCCGGCCCCGGCGCTCGTGCCGGGCGATCACCCGGCAGGCGTTCTCCATCGGACTGCCCGTGACGGTCGGCGCGAACATCGTCTCCCGCAGCACCTCCCGCACGTCGCGGGTGCCCCGACCGGCCAGCAGGTACTCGGTGTGGGCCAGGTGGGACATCTCCTTGAGGTACGGGCCGATGACCTGACCGCCGTGCTCGGCGACGGTCGCCATCATCTTCAGCTCCTCGTCGAGCACCATGTACAGCTCCTCGATCTCCTTCGGATCGGCGAGGAACCGCAGCAACGCGGCCCGGTCCGGGGTGCCGCCGGTGGGCCGGAAGGTGCCGCTGATCGGGTTCATCATGACGAGCCCGTCGTCGACGCTGACGTGCCGTTCCGGGCTGGCCCCGACCATGGTCCGGGTGCCGGTGTGCACCACGAACGTCCAGTAGGCGCCACGCTCGGCGACCAGCAGCCGGCGCAGCGCGGCCAGCGCGGCCACCAGCGGCGCACCCTGCACGGTGGCGTGCAGGGTGCGGTGGATGACGAAGTTGGCGCCCTCGCCGCGACCGATCTCGTCGGTGAGCACCTGCTGCACGATCCGCGCGTACTCCTCGTCGCTGACGTCGAAGGCGGCGTCCCGGGTGCGGACCGGCTCGTCGGGCAGCGCGGCCAGTGCCTCGGCCAGCGGGATCCGACCGTGTGCGCGAACCTGGAGACACTCCAGTGGGGCGTCGTCATCGACGCAGGCGAAGCCGCGCTCGGCGATCTGCCGGTACGGCACCAGAGCCAACGTCCGCGCCCCGGGCTCGCCCGGGGACAGCGGGATGTCCGCCAGCCGGTCGACGGTGGCGACGGGGCCGGTGAACAGTTCCAGGTCGTCGGCGCCCTCGCGGCGCAGCAGCGCGAAGGGGCCGGGATCGTCGCCCCGGGAGATGGCGGCGAGCAGGTCGGTCAGGGGGTTCAGGCTGGTCATCGTGGTCTCCGTGGGCGCCGGGCGCCGCCAGCGGGGGCGGCCATCCGGGCCGGAGATCCGGCGGCCGCCTCGGTGGCGGCCGCGTGGATGGAGCTACGCGCGGGGGGTGGCCGCCGGGTCGGCGGGCCACCAGGAGGTTGGGTGCGCGAGCATGCGCATCACCTTACGCGGTCACGGCCTCACTCGGGACCCCGTCGGGCGTACGGGTGTGCCGGGCCGGACCCTCGTCCCGGCGCGGCCGGCACCGGGTAACTTGACCGGCGATGAACATTCTCGCTCTCGACCTGGGCACCTCCTCCGTACGGGGGCTGGTGCTTGACGGGGAAACCCGGCCGATGCCCGGCGCCCTGGCCCGGCGGAAGGTCAAACTCGCCATCGGGGACGACGGCACGGGCACCCTCTCCGGCCCCGACTACCTCGCCAGCCTCGTCGAGTGTCTGGACGAGCTGGCCGAGGCGGGCCACCTGCACGACGTGGGCATGGTGGCGACGTCCGCGCAGTGGCACTCGGTGCTCCCGCTGGACCGCGACGGCAGCCCGCTGGGCCCGGTCGTTACCTGGTTGGATACCCGACCCGCGCCGGTCGGCGACACGTCCGGCCCGGCCGACCCGGACGGCTTCCACCAACGCACGGGCTGCTGGTGGCACCGCTCCTACTGGCCGATACGCCTGCCCTGGCTGCGGGAACAGTCCGGTACCCCGATCGCGCGGTTCGTCGGCCTTCCGGAGTACGTGCTGGGCGAACTGCTCCAGACGGCGCCCATGTCGGTCTCGCAGGCGTCCGGCACGGGCCTGCTCGACCTCGTCACCCTGCGCTGGGACGAGGAGGCGCTGACGCTGGCCGGCGCGCGACCCCGCGACCTGCCGCCCCTGGGCGGGTTGGACTGGCACGGCCGGCTCCGCCCCGACCGAGCCCGCCGCTGGCCGCAGTTGGCCGAGGCCCGGTGGGCGCCGCCGGTGGGCGACGGCGGGGCGTCCAACGTCGGCTCGGGCTGCGCCGACCCCAGCCGGGCCGCCGTCACGGTGGGCACCTCCGCGGCCGTACGCCTGATGCAGCGCATCCCGGCCGGCGAGCCGCTGCCGCGGCTGCCCGAACGTCTCTGGCGCTACCGGGTCGACCACGACCATGTGGTGACCGGGGCGGCGTACTCCAGTGGCGGCAACCTCTTCGCCTGGGCGGACCGGGAACTGCGGCTGCCCCACGGCGACGAGTTGGACGCGGCGCTGGCGCTGGTGCCGGTGGGCGGTGGCCGGCCGGCCGACCCCCGTTTCGGCGGCGACCGGGCGCCCGGGTTGGCCCCGGCGGGCACCGGCGAGCTGCGCGGTCTGAGTTTCAGCACCACCGCGGTGGACATCCTGGCCGGACTGATGCAGGGGCTGTGCGGGCTGGTCGCCGAGGACCTCGCGGTGCTGGAATCCACAGTCGACAAACCGGTCGGTGTGGTGCTGGGTGGCGGCGCGGTGGCCGCGTCGGTGTGGTGGCGTCAGGCGTTCGCCGCCGCCCTCGCGCCGCGGCCGGTGTCGCACCAACGGAACCCGGAGATCGGCGCGACCGGAGCGGCGTTGGTGGCGCTGGGGCACTTGGGTGCGGCGGCGGCGCTCGCCGACATCGGCCGGACGGACGAACTGGTCTCACCGACCACGACAGGACGTTCCCACCCGCAGTATCCTTCCTGAACTTTCGCCCTGCCCGGGCCGTTGACAGTGCCAGCGAGCCTGGTTGGATGGACTCCGCTCCCCGGGTCGCGGTGGACGCGGCTGGACGGAGGAGGCAGGGTGGCGGCAGGTCCCGACCCGTCGACCGGTGCGGTGTCGAACCACCGTCGGCGTCGCTTCGACGTCCGGGTCGTCCCGCACCGACGCCGCTCGCCGTTCCGGCTGCGGGACTGGCGGATGAGCACCAAGCTCGCCACCGTGCTGCTCGTGCCGTCGATGGCGTTCCTGGTGCTCGCGGGCGTGCAGACCAGCGCGCTGGTCGGGCGGACGGCCACGTTGAACGACTTCTCCCGCCAGGTCGGCATCGGCCGGCAGATCACCACCGTGGTCGACCAGCTCCAGCAGGAGCGGGACCGTTCGGCGGGTGAGCTGGGCGAGCTGCGCCGCAACGGCGACCGGGAGGCGGCGGCCACGGCCCTGCGACCGTTGCAGTCGTCCACCGACCGCGCCGTCGACGACCTGCGCCGGGCGGCCGAGCCGTTGGCCGACGCCGACGCCTCCTGGCGGGTCGCCTACTCCGAGGTGCTCGAGGCGTACGACCAGGTGGTCGACATCCGACCGGCCATCCCGCCGGCGGTGCTCAGCAACGACACCATCCTGAGCAACTACCACCGGGCGATCGACGCGCTGCTGGACCTGCTGGCCGAGCCGACGCCGGGTCAGGACCGGCCGGGGTTGAGCGACGCGGTGCTGCGCTACGTTCAGATCGCCCGGGTGAAGGAGCTGTCCTCCCGGGTCCGGGCACAGCTCTACGCCGCCGGCCGGGCCGGCCGGTACGGCACCGAGGACCGGGTGATCCTCTCCGACCTGCGCGCCCAGCAGCTCACGGCGCTCGGCGCGTTCCGGGTGTCCGCCACCAGCGACCAGATCCGGCGGTACGACGAGACCTCGGTGGACCCGGGGTTCCAGGTCGCCACCCGCCTGGAGGAGCGCAGCCTGCCGGTCGGCGACGCGGCGCCGGAGGTGCTGCCCTCGGAGCAGTGGTGGTCGGCGAGCCAGCAACGCCAGGAGCTGCTGCGGCAGGTCGAGGCGAGCGTGCTCGACGACGCGGTGCGTCAGGCCGACGACGCCAGCAGCGGCCAGCTCCGCACCACCCTGCTGGTGGTCGGTGGCGTCGTGGCGGTGCTGCTGGTCGCCCTGCTGATCTCCCTGTTGGTCGGGCGGTCGGTCGCCCGGTCGATGCGGTTGCTGCGCAGTCAGGCGCTGCGGATCGCGCAGGTGGAGCTGCCCGACGCGCTGGACCGGCTGCGCACCGTCACCGGTGGCGTGCCGACCATCGACGTGGCCCCGGCGGTCGTCCGTTCGCTCGACGAGATCGGTGAGCTGGCCGAGGCGTTCGTCGCGGTGCACCGCAGCGCCGTGACGGTCGCCGTGGAGCAGGCGCTGATGCGACGCAACGTCAACGCGATGTTCGTCAACCTCGCCCGCCGCAGCCAGGTGCTGGTGGAGCGGCAACTGGAGCTGCTCGACGACCTGGAGCGTGAGGAGAGCGACCCGGACCAGTTGGAGAACCTCTTCAAGCTCGACCACCTGGCCGCCCGCATGCGCCGTAACGACGAGAGCCTGCTGGTGCTGGCCGGTACGGACTCCACCCGCCGGTGGAACCGTCCGGTGGGCCTCGGCACCGTGCTGCTGGCCGCCGCCGCCGAGATCGAGCAGTACCAGCGGGTACGACTGGAGCCGATGGGCGTCGTGAACGTGGTCGGGCACGCGGTCGGCGAGCTGGTGCACCTGCTGGCCGAGCTGCTGGAGAACGCGACGGCCTTCTCCCGTCCGGACACGTTCGTCGTGGTGAGCGCCCGGGTCGAGGCGTCCACCGCGCTCATCGAGATCGTCGACGACGGTCTGGGCATGAGCCCGTCCGCGCTGGCCGAGGCGAACGCGGTGCTGGCCAGTCCGCCGGCCGCCGACGTCGCGACAGTCGAGCGGATGGGTCTGTTCGTGGTCAGTCACCTGGCGAGCCGCCTCGGCGTGCGCGTGCAGCTCGAAGGGCGCCAGAGTGGCCTCGTCGCGCGGCTCGTGCTGCCGGCCACCCTGCTGGCGCCCGGCGACGCGGTCGAGTTGGATCCGCCCGCGCCCGCCCGGATGCTGGCGTCGAACGCCGCCCGGGGCGTCGCGGCGCAGCGTGGGCCGGGGGCGGCCCCCTCCGCCGGCGTCCGCGGGCCAGCGATGCCGCTGGACCTTCCGGTGGCCGGTCGCCCGCCGGCCGCCGCCGTGCCGCGCCAGACCCGTCCCGTTCCGGTACGCGCCGAGGACGTGTTGGCCCCGGCCGCCGCCGGAGGGGGCAACGGCGGCTGGTGGTCCCGCCAGGGGCCGACCGGGCCTGCTGCCCCCGCCCAGCCCGTGCCGCCCGCCACGCCGGTGACGGCCGGCACGAACGAGCGGGGTCTTCCGGTACGCGTACCGATGGCGCAGCTCTCCGCGGTCACCCGCCCCGCCCAGCCGGAGTCGTCGCCGCCGCGCGCCGACCTCGACCCGGACGCGGTCGGTGGCATGCTTTCCCGGCTCTACAGCGGGGTACGGCGTGCCGAGGCCGAGGACACCACCGAGATACCGGTGCCACCCTCGTGGGGGCACGACGAAGGAGGACGACGACAGTGACGACGTTGAGCCAGGAGGCACGTGATCTCAGCTGGCTGGTGAGCGCGTTCGCGGAGCGGGTGCCGGGTGTGGCGCACGCGGTGGTGGTCTCCTCCGACGGACTGCTGGTGGCGATCTCCGACCACCTGCCCCGCGACCACGCGGACAAGCTCGCCGCGGTGACGTCCGGGCTGATGAGCATCACGGCGGGCGCGGCGCAGATGTTCGACGGCGACATCGTCAAGCAGACGGTGGTCGAGATGGGCCGGGGCTACTTCCTGGTGATGCAGGTGCGTGACGGGTCGATCCTGGCCACGCTCGCGGCCGGGGACGCCGACATCGGCGTGGTGGGTTACGAGATGGCGCGGTTGGCGAAGCAGGCGGGGGAGATGCTCACCCCGGCGCTGCGCGCGGAGTTGCAGCAGGCGCTGCCCCGCTGAGTCTGCCGGCCGTGACCCGGACGGTCACCGGCTCACCCGAGCCGAGCCGTCCGGGCCCGGCTGTCCGGGCGAGGAGTTCAGAAGCCGCCCTCGGCGATGACGGAGCGGTACCAGTGGGCGCTGCGCTTGAGCACCCGGCGTTGGGTCACGTAGTCCACGTAGACCAGGCCCCAACGCTGCTCGTAGCCCTCGTCCCATTCGAAGTTGTCGAGCATCGACCAGACATGGAAG
Source organism: Micromonospora sp. RB23 (assembly GCF_053585025.1). Lineage (NCBI taxonomy): Bacteria > Bacillati > Actinomycetota > Actinomycetes > Micromonosporales > Micromonosporaceae > Micromonospora > Micromonospora sp. RB23. The sequence continues at coordinate 4,786,587 of NZ_CM132111.1, read as the reverse complement.
CTCTCCAGCGGCACCCCGTCAGCGATGGCGCGGTGCGCGGCGGCCAGGTGGTCGCGCAGGAAGGTGATCCGGCCACTGTCGTCGACGGTGTCGTCCGCGGCCAGGGTGTCGGGGGTGGGCAGACCGTTCTCGGTCACGGTGAGCGGGATCGGGCCGTAGTCGCGGGTGACCCGGGTCAGGATGTCGTACATCCCGTCGGGGTAGATCTGCTGCCAGCCGGCCTCGGAGGTGGGCCAGCGGTGTTCGGTGCTGCCGTCGGCGGCGACGTAGATGGGCGTGTAGTACTGCACGGCCAGCAGGTCGACCGGCGACGAGATCACCGCCAGGTCGCCGTCGCGGATGCCCCGGACCATCCGGCTCTGCGGGCCCAGGTCGGCCAGGACGTCCTGCGGGTAGCTGCCCTTGAGCACCGAGTCGAGGTAGAGGCGGTTCTCGTAGCCGTCGTAGAGATGTGCGGCGGCGGCGGCCTCGGCGGAGTCGTCGGTGGGGTAGCAGGGGTGCAGGTTCAGCGCGGGGCCGATCCGGCTGGTGCTGTCCGAGGCGCGTAGCGCCCGCACCGCGAGGCCGTGCGCGAGCTGCAGATGGTGGGCGACGAGGTAGGCGGCGGCGGGGTCCTGCCGGCCGGGGGCGTGGTGGCCGGTGAGGTAGCCGTTCTGCACGACGGTCTTGGGCTCGTTGATGGTGAGCCACACCGGCACCCGGTCGCCGAGGGCGGTGAAGACCGCGTCGGCGTAGTCGGCGAAGCGGTAGGCGGTGTCGCGGGACTCCCAACCACCGGCGTCCTGCAACGCCTGCGGCAGGTCCCAGTGGAACAGGGTGGCCATCGGGGCGATGCCGCGCTCGTGCAGACCGTCGAGGAGACGACGGTAGAAGTCGAGCCCACGCTGGTTGGGCACGCCGCTGCCGTCGGGTTGGATGCGGGGCCAGGAGATGGAGAAGCGGTAGCTGCGCAGACCCAGGTCACGCATCAGGTCGAGGTCTTCGACGTACCGGTGGTAGTGGTCGGCGGCCACGTCCCCGGTGTCGCCGTTGCGGGTGCGCCCGGGGATGCGGCTGAAGGCGTCCCAGACCGACTCGCCACGGCCGTCCTCCTTGGCGGCGCCCTCGATCTGGTAGGCGGAGGTGGCCGCGCCCCAACCGAAGTCGCGGGGGAAGCGCAGGGGGCCGGCGGGCCCGGTAGGTATCGACATGGATTCTCCTCGTGGATACGGGGCCACCGCCAGGTTCGGGAGCGCTCCCAGGATAGGCCAGAAGCGCTCAACCCGGTGAGCCGGCCGTCACGGCGGCCGACGATGGCGGGTCGAGGCGGGTGAGGGCCCCGGACAGCGAACGAGGCCGACCGGGCGGCGCTTCGCGCCTGTCCCGTCGGCCTCTTTTCCCATCGTGTACGGGGGTTTAGTGTGGGGACGGGGGAGGGCAACCCCCGTCCCCACCGTAACTGCACACACACGGGCGGAATTGGGTCCTGCCGTGCGTGTCGCGCGGGAGCCGGGCCACGCGAGTGGCTCTGGTTCCACCTCCCTCCCTGTGGCGGGATGATGGCTGACGGCGGCGTCCGGGCTGGCCCGCCGTCGGCCTTCGGATGGTTCCCCGGGTCCGCCACGAGGACGGTCCCGGCGATCTTCCAGTTGGAACCTTTGTCGATGGAAGCGCTCCCATCGACCGATGTTGCGACTGTAACGCCCGTCACGCCTTTGTGAAAGACCCAAAACGAGATCGAAACAAGTGGGTGAACCAGCTCGCTCCGCGCTTGTTGTGGGAGCGCTTCCATGGCACACTGTCGATTCAACGCGACAGGAGCCAGATCGCGTGGGCGTGGGACCGCCGAGGGCAGCCGGAGCACGACTTCCGGTCACGGCACCCGAGCGCAGCCGGCGGGACCCCCTCCCGCGCGGGCCGCATCGCCGCACCCCGGCCGGGCCCGGGGCTACCACCTTCCCGGCGCCTCGAATCCCCCGCGTACCACCACCCTGCGGGCAGGCGCCTCGCCGGGCACCACCCGGCCTGGTCCGAGGAGACACCGCGCACATGAGACATCTGGCACGACGCCGTCGAGTGGCGATCCTCGCCGCCGCCGCGCTCGCCGTTGGCGGGGTGACCCTGCCCGCTGGCGCCGCACAGGCCGCACCGGCCTGCGACGTGGTCTACGCGACCAACGACTGGAACACCGGCTTCACGGCCAACGTGACCATCAAGAACCTGGGCGACCCGATCAGCAGCTGGTCGCTCAAGTGGACCTTCCCGAACAGCGGCCAGCGGGTCACCCAGGGCTGGTCGGCCCGGTTCAGCCAGTCCGGCAGCGAGGTCACCGCGACCAACGAGTCGTACAACGGCAACCTCGGCACCGGGGCCTCCACCACCATCGGCTTCAACGGCTCCCACACGGGGAGCAACCCGAAGCCCACCTCGTTCACCCTGAACGGCACCCCCTGCAACGGCACCCCGGCCAACCAGCCGCCGACCGTCTCGCTCAGCCTGCCCTCCGGGCCGTTCACCGCGCCCGCCGACGTGCCGCTGACCGCGAGCGCCAGCGACCCGGACGGGACGATCAGCAAGGTCGAGTTCTACCGCAACGGCCTGCTCATCAACACCGACACCACCGCGCCGTACTCCTACACGCAGGAGGACCTGCCGGCCGGCAGCTACACGGTGCAGGCCAAGGCGTACGACAACGCCAACGGCATCGGGGTCGCCGAGAAGTCGTTCACCGTCGGCGCCGCCAGCGGCCCGACGCTGGTCGCCACGCCGTCCGCGGTGAGCGTCAACGAGGGTGGCACGTCCACCTTCAACCTCAAGCTCAGCGCCGCGCCGACCACCAGCGTGCCGGTCACCCTCACCCCCTCGGGTGACAGCGACATCACGGTCTCGCCGACCACCGTCACGCTGACCCCCAGCAACTGGAACACCGGGGTCACCGTCACGGTCGCCGCGGCCGAGGACACCGACACCGTCGGCGGTAGCGCCACCATCACCGCCGCCGCCACCGGTCTCGCCTCGCTGGCGGTCGCCGCCACCGAGATCGACAACGACACCCCCGGCGGCGACAACGCCTACATCAAGAAGTTCCTCGACCAGTACGGCAAGATCAAGAACTCGGGTTACTTCAGCCCCGAGGGCGTGCCGTACCACTCGGTCGAGACGCTGATCGTCGAGGCGCCCGACCACGGCCACGAGACCACCTCGGAGGCGTTCAGCTTCTGGATCTGGCTGGAGGCCCAGTACGGCCGCGTCACCCAGAACTGGGCGCCGTTCAACAACGCCTGGACGGTGATGGAGAAGTACATCATCCCGTCGCACGCCGACCAGCCCACCGCGGCCTCGGCCGGCACCCCGCAGTACGCCGCGGAGTACAACCTGCCCAGCCAGTACCCGTCGGCCCTGAACCCGAACATCTCGGTCGGACAGGACCCGCTGCGCTCGGAGCTGCAGTCCACCTACGGCACCGGCGACATCTACGGCATGCACTGGCTGATGGACGTCGACAACACGTACGGCTTCGGCCGCTGCGGCGACGGCACCACCAAGCCGGCGTACATCAACACCTTCCAGCGGGGCACCCAGGAGTCGGTGTGGGAGACCATCCCGCAGCCGTCCTGCGACACCTTCAAGCACGGCGGTCAGTACGGCTACCTCGACCTGTTCGTCAAGGACACCGGCGCTCCCGCCAAGCAGTGGAAGTACACCAACGCCCCGGACGCCGACGCCCGTGCGGTGCAGGCCGCCTACTGGGCGCTGACCTGGGCCAAGGCGCAGGGCAAGCAGGCCGACGTCGCCGCCACCGTGGCCAAGGCCGCCAAGATGGGCGACTACCTGCGGTACGCGATGTTCGACAAGTACTTCAAGAAGATCGGCAACTGCGTCGGGGCGAGCACCTGCCCCGCCGGCAGCGGCCGGGACTCGGCGCACTACCTGCTGTCCTGGTACTACGCCTGGGGCGGCGCGTACGACACCAGCCAGAACTGGTCCTGGCGGATCGGCTCCAGCCACAACCACTTCGGCTACCAGAACCCGTTCGCGGCCTGGGCGCTGACCAACACGCCGGAACTCAAGCCGCAGTCGTCGACCGCGGTCTCCGACTGGACCAAGAGCTTCGACCGGCAGCTCGAGTTCTACACCTGGCTCCAGTCGTCCGAGGGCGGCATCGCCGGTGGCGCGACGAACAGCTGGGACGGCAGCTACGCCCAGCCCCCGTCGGGCACCAGCACCTTCTACGGCATGTTCTACGACGTCGACCCGGTCTACAACGACCCGCCGTCGAACCAGTGGTTCGGCATGCAGGCGTGGTCGATGCAGCGGATCGCCGAGCTGTACCTGCAGACCGGCAACGCGAAGGCCAAGGCGCTGCTGGACAAGTGGGTGCCGTGGGCCATCGCCAACACCACGCTCGGCACCAACTGGTCGATCCCGTCGGACATGAAGTGGACCGGCCAGCCGACCACCTGGAACCCGAGCAGCCCGCAGCCCAACACCAACCTGCACGTCGAGGTGATCAGCAAGGGTCAGGACGTCGGCGTCGCCGCCTCCTACGCCCGGATCCTGATCGCGTACGCGGCCAAGTCGGGCAACGCGGCGGCGAAGACCACCGCCAAGGGTCTGCTGGACGCGCTGGACGCCGCCAGTGACTCGAAGGGTGTCTCCACCACCGAGACGCGCGGCGACTACAAGCGCTTCGACGACGTCTACGACGCCTCCACCGGTCAGGGCCTCTACGTCCCGCCGGGCTGGACCGGGAAGATGCCCAACGGCGACGCCATCGCCGCCGGGAAGAGCTTCCTGGACATCCGGTCGTTCTACAAGAACGACCCGGACTGGCCGAAGGTGCAGGCGTACCTGAACGGTGGCCCGGAGCCGACCTTCAACTACCACCGCTTCTGGGCACAGGCCGATGTGGCCATGGCGTACGCCGACTACGGGACGTTGTTCCCGAACGGCTGAGAGCCACCCGGGGTGGGTGGAGTGCCCCGCCCACCCCGGGGTTCGGCCGGGTCCGGGGGAACGACGGGACCCGGCCGGCGGACGGCCTGACACCCACGGTCAGGCCGGGGTGGGCCGGTCATCTGGTCAACGCAGCGGGTCGACCGGCCCACCCCACCGCCCGGACTGAAGACTGCCGCGAAAAAGCCCAGAAATTCGGGCTGTCACGGGATCACACCAAGGACGTTGACGGAGTAACGTACGTCACCGGAGAGGCCGCTCCCCCCGTGGCGGCCTCTCCACTTTTTTTATCCCCGGGACCGCGGCGCGGGGTCCGGCAGCGCCGCGACCGGGTGCCGCAACCCCGGGTGCTCCGGTGGCAACGACCGGCGCAACACCACCCAACTCACCGCCAGCGCCGCCGCGACCAGCGGCCACGTCAACGCGACCCGCGCCACCACGAGCGCGAGCACCTGTCCACTCAGGTAGAGCGGGACGAACACCGCCACCCGCAGCAGGTAGGTCGCCGTCCACACCCAACTGGCCCGGCCGTACCCGCGCAGCAGCGCCGGATCCCGTCGCCACCGGGCCCGCTGGCCCAGCGCCGCGCCGACCAGCACGCCCAGCAGCGGCCAGCGCACCACGATGCTGACGGCCCACGCCAGCGCGCTCGCGGCGTTGGACAGCACCTGGATCAGAAAGAAGTTCTCGGCCCGGCCGGTACGCACCGCGATCAGCGCCGCGACACAGACGGCCAGCAGGCCGATCAGCACCGAACGCGGCCGGTCACCCCGGCGCAGCCGTACGCCGGCCACGACGACACCGACGGCGAGCGCCGCGCCCACCCCGGCCCACAGCGACTCGCCGCCGACCAGCCAGCCCACCGCGAACGCCACCGGCGGCAGGGTGGCGTCGGCCGCCCCACGCCGCCCGCCCAGCAGGTCCGCCAGTGATTCGGCCCGCTCCGGGCCGGCCGGGACCTGCCCCGGCCCGTCCACGGTCGGTCGCGCCGGGTCGGGCTCGACCTGGCCGGACTCCCGCTCCGGTGTGCCGCTCACCGCCACCTCCTCACCCCCGCCCCAACCTAACCGCCGACAGCCGGTGGGCCACCGACCGACCGGCCGGGCCCGGCCGCTACGGTGTGCGGATGCGCGCGACGGCACGGGGTTGGACCGCGGTCTGGTTGGTCGTACTGGCCCTCGTCCAGGCGGCCGCCTTCCTCGCCGTCTGGCGGGTGGCCGTGCACACCGAGATCGGTCAGTGGGTCGACACGGTCGCCCTCACCGGCAACGAGATCGGTCAGGACCGTATCGACGGACCGGTGGACCGGATCCTGAACGCGATGTCCGTCGTGTCGCTGCTCGCGGCCACCGCGACGATCGGCTTCATCGCGCTCATGCGGGGGCGGATCGCCCTGGCCGTCACCGCGACCCTGCTCATCGCCGGGGCCAACGTCACCACCCAACTGCTCAAGTTCGGGCTGAGCCGGCCCGACTTCGGCGTCGATCCGGAGCGGGCGGCGGTGGGCAACAGCCTCCCCAGTGGGCACACCGCCGTGGCCGCGTCGGTGGCGGTCGCGTTGATGCTCGTCCTACCGCGCAAGGTACGGGCCGTCGGCGCCTTCGTCGGCGCGCTCTACGCCGCCCTCGCCGGGGTGGCCACCCTCTCCGCCGGTTGGCACCGGCCCAGTGACGCCGTCGCCGCCTATCTGGTGGTGGGGGTCTGGGCGGCGCTGGCCGGGCTGCTCCTGCTGATCACCCAACGGGAGCAGGCCCAGGTCGAGCCCGGCGACGCGCACCGCCTCGCCGCCGCCGTCCTCGGTGTCGCCGGAGTGCTCGCCCTGATCGCCTCCGGGCTGGCGCTCGCCTGGCTGGTGGATCTGCGGGGGACCGGTCCGGAGGAGCTGGCCCGCCGACCCCTGTTCGCCGGGTACGCGGGCAGCGCCGCCGGCATCGCCGGGACGATGGCGGTGGTGATGGCGCTCGCGCTGACCGTCGTGCACCGGCTGGTACCCCGCGTGAAGGGCTGACCGGGCGGGCGTCCACTGATCAGCCGCCCTGGCGGGGCGCGGGCACGTGCGGGGCGACTTTCCGCAGGTGGGTGAGCACCACCGGGTCGATCCGCCCCGGCACCAGGCGCTCCTCCAGGTTCTCCAACCCCGCCCAGGAGACCAGCGCCGCCTCCGGCCCGGCGTCGCCCACCGGGTGACCCAGCGCGGTGAGCAGCGCCGCCACCTCGTCGGCGACCGCGCCGCTCAGGTCGAGCAGGGTCGCCGGGTCGGGCCGACTGAACAGCATGGTGTGCACGGCCAGCAGGCGACCGAGCTCGGCGACCGGGTCCGGATGGTCGTCCACCCGCAGGTCGACCACCACGTCGCTGGTGCCGCCGTACCCACCGCCGCGCTCGACCACCAGCAGGCCGGCGCTCTGCCGGCCGCGCCGGTCCCCGCCGGCCTCGTCACCGGCGCGCAGCGCGGCGACCAGCCGCTCGGCGAACGGCAGCGCCGAGGCGTCTCGCCACGTCTCGCCCATCGCGTCGACAACCTCGGGGCCGGCCAGGATGTTGCCCTGGGCGGCCCAGCCGTCGCCGACGCGTCCGCCCGCCCAGGGGTGGCAGGCCGGGCCGGTCCAGCTCGCGCCCGGTCCACTGACGCCCACCACGCCGAGCTGCCGATGCTGCCGCTCGGGGTCGGCGGCGACCAGGCCGGCCACCACGTCGGCGGCGGTCACCCCGGTGCGTAACAGCGCGAGCCCCTGCGGACGGTAGGCGAGGTTGACGTGCGCCTGGGTGGCCAGCGCGCCCACCTCCGCCGCGGCGGCCGGCACCAGCGCTCCGGCGGCGAGGAACTTGCTCGCCACGACGACGCCGTGGCGGCGGCCGTCGGCGGAGCGGGCGACGAGGGAGAAGGTCACCCGCCGAGAATAGGCCGTGTGTCGAAGTCCTCGGTCGAGCCGAGGCGGAGTCCGGACGGCGGTCCGGCAAGGCGGAGATGCGTTCGGATACCGGTGTTGTATCCGGACGCATCTCCAAGGCGGCAGGTCGTCGTCCGGGTCCGCCGCAGGCCGGCCAGGGACTTCGACACACGGCCTAACCCGCGTGGTCGCGTACACCGATGCCTCAGAAGGGCGTCGCGGCGGCCTCCGGCGGCGCGCCGCGCGCCCGGCGGGCGTCCGCGACCGCGACGCCGCCGAGCACGACCGTCCCGGCCGCGGTGGCGACCACCCCCGGCAGGAACAGCAGCGGTACGGCCGCCGCCGCGAGCACTCCGATGGCGATCCACCGCGACGGCGAGACCCGCCCGAAGACCTCGTACTCGAAGCGGGCCCGACCGGTCAGGAACAGCGCGGGCCCGCCGAGCACCATGACCACCCACGGCGCCGGGGCGTGGCCCAGCGGTTGCTCGATGACCAGCTCGTAGCCGATCGCCGTCGCGGCCAGACCGATCACCATGATCAGGTGTGTGTCGGCCGCCGAGCGGCCGATGTTGGCCGGGTGGCGGGCCATCTTCACCGCATCGGCCAGAATCTGCCCGGCGCGTTGCACGTAGATCCGCCACAGCATGATCGACGTGGCCACCGCGAACGCGAACGCCACCATGTGCCCCGAACCGTACGGGCCCTTGCTGTACGCGAAGCCGGCCACCAGGATCGTCTCGCCGAGCGCCACGAGGAAGAACTGCTGGTACCGCTCCGCCAGGTGCTCCCCGGCGATCTCCCACTTGGAGACCGTGGAGCGGCCCAGGCCCGGCACCGGCCAGCCGAACCGTGCGGCCAGGTACTCGACGAGCAGGGCCACGGCCCACAGCACCACCTGCCCGTTGGTGGGCAGCAGCGCCCCGCCGATCCACAGCACACCCGTGACGGCGAACACCACCGCCATGCGCACCTTGAGCCGGCGGTACGGGTGCGGCCCCAACGCGACCGACAGGATCACCGGGCGGGTCACCTGCGCGATCACGTACGCCGTGGCGAACATGAGCGACGTCTCGCTGAACGCCCGGGGGATCGCCACCCCCATCACCATGCTGCCCACGAGCGCGGTCAGCACGACGATCTGCAGCGGCGCGCGGTACGGGTCGTAACGGCTCGTCGTCCACGCCGTGCCCTGCCAGACCGACCAGAGCGCCAGCAGCAACAGCAGCGTCTTGCCGCTGCCGGTGATCGCCGCCGCGGCGTGGTCGCGGGCCGGCTCCCTGCTCAGATCCTCGAACGCCCGCGCGGAGATCCGGGTGAGCGCGAAGACGTACACGAGGTCGAAGAAGAGTTCCAGGAACGTCGCCCGACCGGGCGCGGCCGCCGCCGGGACCGGCTCCAGGTGACCCGCCGCCCTGGAACCCATGGTCAGCGGCCTGCGCCGGTGCTCCGGTCCACCTCGCAGTGGTAACACCTCCGTCGGCAGCGGCGCGGCGAACCGGCGATTACGCCCACTAAGGGGATCTTGCTCATGGGCGCCGTCAACGGGCACGATCGACCGGTGACGAATCGATGGGGCATGACGGTGCCGTTGGGCGGGGTCCCACTGGCCGACCACCAGGCGGTCTACGCGACCCTCGAGCAATCCGGGTTCACCGACGTGTGGTCGTCCGAGGTCGCCGGGACCGACGCGTTCACCCCGCTGGCCCTCGCCGCGGCGTGGCAGCCGCAGCTGCGGCTGGGCACCGCGATCACCCCGGTCTTCACCCGTGGCCCAGGGCTGCTCGCGATGAGCGCGGCGGCGCTCGCCGAGGCCGCTCCGGGCCGGTTCGCGCTCGGCATCGGCGCGTCCTCCCCGGTGCTCGTCCGGGACTGGAACGCGGCGCGGTTCGACGAGCCGTTCCGGCGTACCCGGGACATGCTGCGGTTCCTGCGTGCCGCCCTGCGCGGTGAGATGGTGGACGAGGTCTACGACACCTTCACCGTGCGCCGGTTCACCCTCGAACGCCCGCCGACGGCGCCGCCGCCGATCCTGCTCGCCGCGCTGCGCCCGGGGATGCTCCGGCTGGCCGGCGCCGAGGCCGACGGGGTCATCCTCAACTGGCTCAGCGCCGACGACGTGCCGCGACCCCTCGCCGAGCTGGGCGAGCGCCGGACCGGCTTCGAGGTCGCCGCGCGGATCTTCGTCTGCCCCACCGAGGACGCCGCGTACGCCCGCACCCTCGGCCGCCGACTGATCACCAGCTACTTGACGGTCCCGGCGTACGCCGAGTTCCACCGCTGGCTCGGCCGCGACGGGACGCTCGCGCCGATGTGGGAGGCGTGGGCGGCCGGTGACCGCCGCGCGGCGAGCGCGGCCGTACCCGACGAGGTGGTCGACGCCCTGGTGCTGCACGGCTCACCAGAGCGGTGTCGGGCCCAGGCGCGTCGCTACGCCGAAGCCGGCGTGGACGTGCCGGTCCTCGCGCTGCTGCCCACCCCGGAGGTGACCGCCGGCGGCGCCGCCGCGCTGATGACCCTCATCGCGCAGCTGGGCCCCGAGCCGCTGGGAGCGTCCGCGTGAACCTGACCGACCGGATCGTGGTCGTCACCGGAGGCGCCGGTGGCATCGGGGCGGCCCTCACGCGCCGCTTCGCCGCCGAGGGCGCCGCCGCCGTGGTCGTCGCCGACCTGGACGCCGAGGCCGTACGCGCCGTGGCCGAGGGCGTCGGTCCGGTGGCGCACGCCGCCGCCGTCGACGTTACCGACGAGGCCCAGGTACGGGCGCTCGTCGACGACACCGAACGGCGGTTCGGCCGCATCGACCTGTTCTGCGCCAACGCCGGGGTCACCACGGGCGGGGGAGTGGAGGTCGACGACGCGGGCTGGGACCGGGCGTGGCGGGTCAACGTGCTCGCCCACGTCTACTCGGCCCGTGCCGTGCTGCCCGGCATGCTCGCGCGCGGTGGCGGCCACCTGCTGCACACCTGCTCGGCGGCGGGGGTGCTGACCGCGGTGGGCGACGCCGCGTACACCGCCACGAAACACGCCTCGGTGGGCTTCGCCGAGTGGCTGGCGATCACCTACCGGGACCGGGGCATCCGGGTCAGCGCCCTCTGCCCGCAGGGGGTGGACACCCCGATGCTCGCGGACGGGATCGCCGAGGGGCACCTCGGCGCCCGGGTGATCACCGCCTCCGGCGCGGTGCTCACCCCGGACCAGGTCGCCGACGCGGCGATCGCCGGGCTCGCCGAGGAGCGGTTCCTGATCCTGCCGCACCCGGAGGTCGCCGACTACGCCCGCCGCCGGGCCGAGGATCCGGACGGCTGGCAGGCCGGCATGCGCAAACTCATCCGCCGCCTCACGACCTGACCCGGCGGGGCCTGGCCCGGCGCGGCCTGGCCCGGCGCGGCCTGGCCCGGCGCGGCCTGGCCCGGCGCGGCCTTTCTCCAGCCCCTGTACCTGTATCGCCGGCTCCTGGAGCCCTGACGTTGTCGACGTGATGGTCATGGCAGGCAGCATGGAGGGTTGACGCAGCGTCAAGGTCAAGCCTCCGTCAGGCCGGCAGGCTTCGAGTTGACCAAGAGGTTTGCGTCAGAAAGACGTCCACCGATGACGCGAACCTCTTGATCAGCGCCGGAGGCGGCGGGCGCGACGCAGGGGAGCGGGGTGCACGGACCAGAGCACGCGACGCCACCAGGGGCGGGCCGCCCGCAGCGTCGTCACGTAGGCGGTGGCCACCTCGGCGGCGCGGGCCGCCTGGTCGGCCGTCGCGGTGCCGGGGGCGAAGCCCACCTGGTTGAGCAGCGCCGCCAGCTCGTCCACGGCCGGGTCGGTCCCGGCCTGCCCGTCGGGCCGCGAACCATCCCTCCGCTGGTCCCGGGCGTCCGTGAGGGCCTGCCGGGCCCGCCCGGCCACCTCGGTGGCCGCCAGGTCGTCGCCGACCGGCCGACCGGCCAGCCGCAACGCGTCGGTCAGCTCCCGCCAGGCGCCCGCGATGCGCTGGCCGGGATCACCCCGCACCAACCGGTCGCGACTCAGCGAGCGGCGCATCGCCAACAGGGTGAGCAGCAGCGCCCCCACCACCAGCAGCAGAGAGCCGCTGCCACCCGCGACCAGCACGGGTGTGGACACACCACCGCGCGCCGGCGGCACGTCGGGAGCGGCCACCGGGTCCGGCGACGCGGTCGGCTCAGTGGTGGGCGCGGGCACCTCCGACGGCGGCGGGTCCTCGGGTGTGGGGCGGAAGTCCTCCTCCACCGGCCGCGGCTCGTTCTCCGGTCGGGGCAGCGGGTCGAACGGCACCCAGCCCAGCCCGTCGAACAGCACCTCCGGCCAGGCGTACGCGTCACCGGCCCGCACCGGCCCCTGACCACCAGAGGAGAAACCGACCACCACCCGCGTCGGCAGCCCGGAGAGCCGGCCGAGCACCGCGAACGCCGCCGCGAACTGCTCCGACGTTCCCCGCTGCCCGCCACCGTTGCGCGGGCCGAAGAGGAAGAAGGCCAGGTTCGGGTACGCGTGCCCGCTCGGCGCGTCCGCCACCACCCGGTAGTGCTCGCCCAGGAACTGCTCGATCGCCGCCGCCCGCGCCCACGGGGCACCGTTCTCCTCGGCGAGCTGGGTTGCCAGCCGGCGCATCGGGTCCGGCACACCGTCGGCGACCCGCAGCACCCGGGCCACCTCCTCGCCGGCGGGCACGTTCGCGCTGGCCAGCAGGTTGTTGTCCGGGCGCTCCCGCACCGACGTCACCTCGTACCGCAGACCCGGCGTCAGGCCCTCCGGCCGGATCAGCGTCCCGGTCGCCGGGTCGTACGCCACCCGCGCGCCGCTGACCTCACGCGGCGTCGCCACGGCGGGGAGCAGCCGCCCGGTCAGCTCCGCCACGGTGACCTGCTGCCGGACGGTCTCCACATCGCTGTCCCGGGCCGGCACGGTGGCCGGCAGGATCCGCCCCGCGTTGCGGTACGTCGCGCCGACCCGCCAGGTGATACCGTCGTAGTCACTGAGCACGGCCAGCCGGATCCGCACCCGGCCGGCCGCGTCCGTGCCCTCGGCGGATGGGGCGACGCCCTCCGTGCGCACGTCGAGGAGCTTCTGCTCCGGGTGCAGCGCCCACCCCGAGATCCGGATCAGCGGGTTCTCGTCGAGCGTCTCGACCTGCGGCGGCTCCACGTACCGGCGCGGGTCGACCGGCCGCCCGTCGACCTGGCCGGCGATCACCGGGCCGAGCAGCGCGACCAGACCGATCACCAGGACGACGCCGAGCGCCGCCGACACCGCCAGCCGGAGTCGCACCGCCGCCCGTACCCCGGGGGCGAGACCGGCCGCCGGGTCGCCGCCGGCCGGCGGCGTGCCGGTCGGTGCGGCCAGCCCGACCGCCGCGACCGCGACGAACGCCACCGTCGCCCCGATCGCCGGCTCGGCGTTCGGGCCGACCACGTAGAGGGCCGCCGCGTAGAGGCCCGCCGCCGGCAGGTAGCCGAGCAACACCCGGCCGGTGCGCAACGCCACCTCCGCCCCGGCCAGACCGGCCAGCCAGGCCGCCACCACCGGCACCAGCACCGTGTCCGGCGTGGGCTCCACCGGGATCATCGCGGTGAGCAGGCGGGGAATGCCGTTGCGCGCCGCGTCCGCGCTCACCTCCAGCAGGCCGCCCGGCAGGTCGGCGCGGGTGGCGGCCAGGCGCAGCGACCACAGTGTCCAGCCGGCCAGCGCCGCCATCGACACCGGCGCCACCAGCCACGACGGCAGCCGGCGCGCGGCCACGCTGACCAACACCGAGCCCACCGCCGCGCCGATCACCAGCCGGGTCAGCAGGTCGCCCGCGTACACCCGGCCCAGCGCCACCCCGGCGAGTGCGACGAGCGCGATCAGCGTCAACGGCACGACGGCCGCCCGCAGCCCGCGCACCACCCGCCCCGCCGCGCTCGGGCCGCCCGATGTCGCCTGCTGCGGCGCGAGGCCCGTCACCACCGGCGCACCCCGTCCCACTCGGCGGCGAACTGCGCGCCGTCGACCGCGTCGACCACCACCAGGCCGCCCGTGCCCGACGGCGTCGGCTCCGCCGCGCCGAACACCCCGACCACCACCGACGGGTACGCGCCGCGCAGCGCCCCCACGTGACCCAACCCGTCCCGCCCACCGGGACCGGTCAGGAAGACCAGCGTGTCGCCGAGCCGCTCCTGGCGCAGCCGGGTGGTGACGGCGCGCAACGCGTCCTCGGCATCGGACAGGTCGGCGGCGGCGAGCCGGTCCAGCGGGCCGAGCGGGACGGCCTCCCCGCCGTCCGCCTGCTCCGGACCGACCAGCAGCAACAGCACCGGCAGATCCGCACGGTGCGCGGCGGTCACCACCGACGCCGCCGCCTCGCACGCGGACTCGAACGACTCCGCCACCCCGCCCGTGCGGTGCGGGTGCGCCGCCGCCCGATTGTCCAGCAGGACGACCAGACTGGGCAGGCTGGTGTCCACGTTCTCCCGCACCATCAGCTCGCCGACCCGGGCGCTCGTGCGCCAGTGCACCCGCCGCAGCTCGTCACCCACCACGTACTGCCGCAGCGAGTCGAACGTGATCGACCCGTGCGGCACCCCGTCGACCCGGCCGTCGAGGCTGCGCCCCGCGCCCGTCGGCACCGCCGACAGCGGGTGGATCCGCGGGTGCACCCAGACCGGCGTCGTCTCCCCGTACGGTCGGGCAAGCGCCACCAGACCCAGCGGATCCCGCCGGGTCACCCGCAACGGACCGACCGCCACCACCCCACGACGGTCGGTCGGCACGTCGTAGCGGACCTCGGTGTCCCGACCGGGACGCAGGCGCAGCAGCGGCACCGGCACCGCGCGGCTCCCGCAGCGGTCCTCGGCCAGCAGGTTCGCCGAACGCAGCCGGCCGGCGTTGCGGACCGTCAGCGTCATGCTCGCCGGCTCGCCGCGCGCCACCCGGTCCGGATCGGCCCGGCGCGCGACCACCAGCCGGGGCCGCCAGGCCGCCGTCAGCGCCGCGTAGCCGACGGCCGCGCCGGCCGCCGCGCCCAGCAACGTCAACTCGGGGTACGCGAAGCGGAAACCCGCTCCCAGCAACACGACGGCGGCGACGAGCAGCCCGACCCCGCGGGCGGTGATCCCCATGACGCTGCTGCCGGTCAGCCCTGCACCGGGGCGGGTTGCCCCGACGGAAGCGGCACCGGCACCGAGGCGACGGCCTGGCGCAGCACCTCCGCGGCGGTCACCCCGCGCACCTGCGCGTCCGGCGTCAACAACAGCCGGTGCGCGAACACCGGCTCGGCGAGCGCCTTCAGATCCTCCGGCATGATCCAGCCCCGCCCGTCGATCAGCGCGTACGCGCACGCCGCCCGCGTCAACGCGATCACGCCCCGAGGGCTGACCCCGACCCGTACCTGCGGATGGGTACGGGTCGCGGCGGCCATCCGGACCGCGTACGCGTACAACGGCTCGGCGATGTGCACCCGGCGCGCCATCCGGACCATCTCCCCGACGGTCGCCGTGTCGGTGATCGGGACGAGCGCCTCGGGGGAGCGGACCGTCGCGCCGCGCAGCACCTCCACCTCGACCGCCTCGTCCGGGTAGCCGACCGACAGCTTCACGAGGAAACGGTCGAGCTGCGCCTCGGGCAGCCGGTAGGTGCCGTCCATCTCCACCGGGTTCTGCGTCGCCACCACCAGGAACGGCGCCGGCACCGGGTGCCGGACCCCGTCCACGGTGACCGTGCGCTCCTCCATCACCTCCAGCAGCGCCGACTGCGTCTTCGGCGACGCCCGGTTGATCTCGTCGGCGATCACGATGTTGGCGAACACCGGCCCCGGATGGAACTCGAACTCCCTGCTCGCCTGGTTGAAGATCGTCACGCCGGAGACGTCCGACGGCAGCAGGTCCGGGGTGAACTGGATGCGCCGCCACTGTCCCTGCACGGTCGCCGCGATGGCCCGTGCCAGGGTCGTCTTACCAACCCCCGGCACGTCCTCCAGCAGGACGTGCCCCTGGGCGAACAGCGCCGTCAGCGCCAGCCGGACCACCTGCGGCTTGCCGAGCACCACCGCGTTGACGTTCTCGGCCAGCCGGGCGGCCAGGGCGGCGAAGCCCTGGACCTCCGGCTGGGTGAGCGGCTCGTGGGTGTTCACGGTCGGTGGTGCTCCTCGCCTGGTGCTTCAGCAGGTGGGCAGGACGTTGATGTTGTCGCCGCCCTCCAGGTTGAGCCAGGCCCAGGGAATGTAGTTCTTCCCGCTGTACTCGACCTGCACCCACCAGGTGCTGCGCTTGTCCTTGTTGTAGATGTAGGCGTAGACCTCTTCGCCCGACTTCTTGCAGTAGGCCTTCAACCGCGTGCCGTTTGCCACCCAGCCAGCCTGGCGGTCGTTGTCCTGCCGTGGGACCTCGAAGATCTCGTTGCCGTTGCGTTCGCCGGGGATCTCCCGCGTGCAGTAGCTCGCCTCCGGGCCTGACGCGCCGTTGCGGCACGTCGCGATCCCGTACAGCGGCAGCGTCTCCTCGCTCCGCTGGGCGCTGCCCTTACCGGCGGCGTTGGTCGCCGTCACCGTGAACGAGTACGCCGTGCCCGGCGTCAGACCCGTCATCGTGATGCTGGAACACGCCCCGGCCTTCGCCGGCTCACCCGACGTGCTCAGCGAGCAGGTGGCCCTGCCGCCGCCCGCGTCCACGGTGAACGTGACGGTCGCTCCCGTCGCCGTCGACGAGGAACCGGTCACCGTGACCCGGGGCGCCGCGACCGTACGGGCCGTGGCGGTCGCCTCCGGACCCGGCCCGGCCTCGTTGACCGCCTTCACCTTCACCGTGACGTTCTGGCCGTTGCCCAGGCCGGTGACGGTCGTGCGGGTCTCGGTCACCTCGCTGGTCTTGCCACCGACGTCCACCTGGTACTTCGTCACCGGCCGCCCGTTCGCCTCGGCCGGCGACCACTGCACCGTGACCGCGCCCGGCTGGTCGGCGACCGTGCCGGCCTGCAGATCCAGCGGACGACCCGGCGCCGCGAACGGCACCACCGTGTTGCTGACCGGCGAGGCCGCCGAACCGGCGCCCTTGTCGTTGACCGCCACGACGGTGAACGCGTACTGGGTGCCGTACTCCAGCTCACCGGCCGGCACCACCAGCTCGGTCTTGGTCGACTCGCCGGCCGGCGCGTTCGTACCCGCCGACGTGGCCGTCACCGCGTACTTGGCGATCTTGTTGCCCTGGGCGTTCGCGGCCGGCCACTTCACCACCACGGTGCCGTCCGGCCGCTCCTGCGCCGTGACACTGGCCGGCGGATCGGGCACCGCGGCGGTCGGGGTGACCGGATTGCTGCTGCGCGGCGGGCCGTCACCCTTGGCGTTCACGGCGTGCACCGCGAACCGGTACGTCTCGCCGTTGGTCAGCCCCTTCACCTCGACCGAGCGCTGGTTGGCGCCCACCTCCAGGCGCTGACCGGCACCCTGCACGACGTACTTGATGATCTCCGCGCCGTTCGCGGCGGCCGGCCGCCAACTCACCCGGGCCTGGGCGTTGCCGGCGGCGGCCGTGACGCTGCGCGGCGCGCTCGGCTTGGTCACCCGGGGCTTCTTCGGCGGAGGCGGCGGCGGGGGCGCCGGTGGCGGGTCACCGCCCAACACGTCGTTGGCGTACTTGTCGACCTCGCGCACCTGGTGCTTGTCGTCCACCACCCGGGCGGTGGCCGAGTCCGGCGAGTTGATGAAGAGGTGGTTCTCCCGCACCTCCATCTCCAACGGGCCGGTCGCCTTGCCCTTGATGGTGTCGACCAACTGGCCGCCCGCGTCGAAGGAGTAGATGGTGCCGGTGGCCTCGTCGGCGCAGTAGAACCGGTCGGCCCACGCCACCGCCGGGCTCAGCCGGTCGCCGCTGCCCGGCACCGTGAACGCCCGCTCCTCACCGACGTCACCCACCACCAGCACCCGCCGCTCGGCCGGCACCGTCACCGGCACCCGCGACCCGGACGTGCGAGCCGGCACCGCTGCCCGGCCGGGCAGCGTCAACGGCGTCGGGCGTACCTCACCGCGCCGCACCCGCACCAGCTTCCCGGCCGTCCGGTCCAGCACCGCCACCCCGTCGTCCAGGGTGGAGACCTGCAACTCGTGGCTGGGGTCGGCGACGTCGTACGTCTCGACCCGCTCCGGGCTGAGCCCGCCACCGGCCGGCGCGGCCGAGGCCGGCGCGGACGGCAGCTTCGCGGCGGTGACCGCCGAGACCGTGCCCTCGCTGGGCACCGCGATCCAGAGCCGGCCCTCACCGTCGAACGCGCCGCCGGTGATGCCCGGCGGATAGCGCACCGGCTCGCCCACCGGGCTCAACGACCGTGGGTCGAGCTGCCGCACGATGCCCTGCACCGCGTCGACGACGAACGCCGCGTCCTCGTGCAGGGCGACACTCACCCCCAGGCCGGGCGTGGTCGGCGTGGTCGCCGTGAGCTGCAACGTCGCCAGGTCGAGTGAACTGATCTGCCCGGTCTGCAGGTCCCGCAGGATCAACAGCCGGTCGGTCTGGGCGACCTGCATCGGGTGCCGACGGGCGCCGGGAATCTCGGTGCGGGTGTCCACCCGGGCCGTCACCCCGTTGACCCGGGCCAGCTCGCTGCGCACCGCGCTCCACAGCCAGGAACTCGCGTCGTAGTTGGCCACCGCGTTGTCCGCCGCGCCCAGTCCCAGGACGGTCAGCCCCATGGCGGCCAGCAGTGCGGTGACCGTGCCCACCGTCACGAGCCCGCCTCGCAGTCGGGACCGGGCACGGGGGGCGTCGGTCCGCTCGGCGTCGTCGATGCTGGCCACAGCCGGCTGCCTTCCCTGAGTCGTGGCAGGTGGCGTACGCCTCGCGGCGACCCCTCCCCTGAGCCGGGTGCCATCATATGGCCCGGCCGGGAACGGGGGAACCCGCACCGTCACCCCTGTGGATACCGAGCGTGCGCGGTGGACGCGCAGCTCAGCTCCACAATCGCCAATCCGACGACGACCAGCTCCACGGCGAGGTGATCAGCTCGGCGGCGTGGAGCGCTCGCGGTCGGTGCACACCTGACCCGAGGTGGCGAAGCTGTCGGTCGAGTACACGGCCAGCACCGTGAAGCAGTAGTCCACCCGGGAGCTGAGCCCGTTGACCGTGTGACTGGTCCGTCCCGGCTCCACGGTGGCCATCACGCCGAGCGCCGACCCCGCCCGTCCACCCGCGACCATGAACGGCACCGTGCCTCCGGACGGATCCGTCCAGCTCAACGTGATCGTCACCGCGTCGTCGCGCAGCTTCAGGTCGCCGGGAGGGGGACCGGTCGTCGCCGGGGCCGCCGTCACCGGCGTCCCGGACGGCGGCGGCTCGTTACGGCTCAACACCACCGCGCCCAGGCCCGCGACCGCCACCAGGGCTACCCCGGCGGCCACCGCCGCGCCGATCACCGTCGCCCGGTTGCGGCCCGTCGAGCCAGTCCCATCGGTGTACGCCGACGCGTGTACCTCCGGGGAGTAGTACTGCCCCGGGTACACCTCGTGACCGGTCCGAACGTGCTGCGCCGGGTACCGCTGGCCGGCCGGGTACTGCTCGGCGGCCGGGTACGCGGACGTGATCGGCGGCCCGTCGGACGCGGCCAGGCCGGGCACCAGGTCGTCCACCGGAGTTGACGCAAAGCCGCCGTGCCCGCCGGTGACGTGTGCCGGGCCGCCGTGTCCACCCGGGACGGGTCCCGGTCCGTTGTGTCCGTACGGGATCGGGGCGACCGGCGGCGTCGGGGCGGGTTCGAGGTTCGGTGCCCAGCCGGGTGGGGTCGTCAGCTCTCCGGCGTCGGGCCTGCCCGGTTGGGGGCTCGCCGGCCCGACGGCCGGAAACACCTCCGTCGACGCGGACGCGAAACCCGACGCTTCGCCAGGCCCGGTGGTCGGCGCTTCCGTGCCTGCGTTGCCCGGTCCGGGCCGCTCGGGCACGCTGGCCTGGCCGTCCGCTGTGCCCCCCGTCCCCGGCACGCTCTCGACGACGGGTGCGGGCCGGACGTCCGCCGACTCCGGGACGTCAGCACCGGGCGCGGGTAACGGTTGCGGGGGTGCGCTGCTGCTCCAAGGCGGAACGGTCAGTCCCCACGGCGGTGCGCTCACCGGAGGCGCCGACACCGGTTGGCCCTGGCCGGGCGGACCGGACACGGGGTGGTGCTGGTTGGGCGGCCCGGAGACCGGCTGGCTCTGACCGGGTGGTCCCGACACGGGGAAGCCGGGCGGCCCGGACACCGGGAACGCCTGGGTCGGGGGGCCGGAGACGGGGTAGGGCGGTGCGGACGTCGGAAACGCCTGGGCTCGGGGACCGGAGACGGGGTGCGGTGGTGCGGAGGTCGGGAACGCCGGGCCGGGGGGTCCGGAGACGGGGTGCGGTGGTGCGGAGGTCGGGAACGCCGGGCCGGGGGGTCCGGAGACGGGGTGCGGTGGTGCGGACGTCGGGAACGCCGAGGCCGGGGGACCGGACGCGGGGTGAGGTGGTGCGGAGACCGGGAACGCCGAGGCCGGGGCACCGGACACGGGGTAGGCGTGCCCCGGCGGCCCGGACACCGGGTTGACGGGCGGCCCGGAGACTGGTTGGTCGTACCCGGGCGGAGCGGACACCTGGCGGTTGGGGCGCGCGGCTGGTCCGGAGGCCGGGGGCAGGGGCGGTCCGGAGACCGGCTGCGACGGTGCGGCGGGCGTCGCGCCGAGCGCGTGGTGCGAGGGCGTGCCTACCGGTCCGTTCGTCGTCGGGATCGCCCCGGACGGTGCCGAACCCTCCGCGGTGACGGCTGTGCCGCTCCGCCCTGTCGCCGCGAGCCGAGCCGCCTCCTCGGCCAGCAGGGGCTCGATCTGCCGTACCTGAATCGTGGGGTCATCCCACCGCGGAGCCGGCACCGGCGCTGCCGGCGCGCTGGTGTGCCCAGCGGTGGTGGGCTGCGGCGCGGCGGTGGGCGGCCCGCCGGGGGCCGGGCGGACCGGCGCGTCGTCCGTGCGTTGGCGCGGCGGCGCGGGTGGAGGCTGTTGCCGCACGTCCGACGTGGGCTGGGCCGTCACCCCGGGCGGTGGCGCGAGCATCGGCCGGGGCGCGGCTGCCTGCTGCTCGACCCGCTGGCGCGGCAGCATCGGCGGTGCGGCGGGTACCGGGGGGACGGCGGACGCCGGCCGCGCCGGACCGGTGGGGGGCGGGGGAGGCTGCGGCGCCCAGGGCGACGCGGGCGTCGGCGGATTGCCCGCCGCCGGACGCATCGCGGCCAGGGTCGCCAGAGACAGCGTCGGCCCGGAGAGCGCCGACCGGGCCCCGAAGTCGGTCGAGGTGTCGGCGGCGGAGGTCGTGGGTCCGGCGTACGGCTGCTCCGTAGCGGGGCTGGTCTCGCCGAGATAGGTCCGGGCGGCGCGTACCACCGGGTGGTTCTCCCCGAGCGCGGCGGGCCCGGCGCTGGCGACCCTGGTGTAGTTGCGGCGGGCCTCGTGCCTGTTACCCAGTTCCTCGGCGACCTCCGCCAGCTCGAAGGCGAGCGCGAGCATCGTCGGCTCGGAATGGTCCCACCGCCGCTCGCCCACCGCGAAGGCCTCCTCCAGCACCCGGCGGGCGGCGAGCGGGTCGTCGGCCTCGCGGTGCAGGCGGGCCAGCAGGTGCGCGGTGTGCAACGTCTCGGGATGGTCCTCGCCGTACGGCGGACGGGCGGACCCGACGGCGTCCGCGAGTAGCTGCCGGGCGGCGTCGTGGTCGCCCGCCGCGCGCAGCGCGAGGGCCCGTTGCTGTACGGCGGCCAGGGGAGAGGGATGGGACACAGGGCAATGCTGCCGTCACCGGGCCGCCGACGCTACCCGGGCCCGCGCTCAAGCCGACTCTGATGACCCTGGGTGGTGGTGTGAGCAGCGGCGGGAGGGCGATGTGCATGATCCACGAGCGGCGTGTACAGTAACTCCCCGTGCGGCCCGCTGGGCCGACCTTCGGATGCAAGATCATCTGGGTCGACGAGGTAGGCTGAACGAGCAAGTCCGGGTGGCGGAATGGCAGACGCGCTAGCTTGAGGTGCTAGTGCCCGTATAGGGCGTGGGGGTTCAAGTCCCCCCTCGGACACATCATTACCACATATCGATCATGATCCGCGCAGGTTGACCTGCGCGGATTTTTCTGTGGTTGGTGTGCAGTGCTCCTGGTCGCAGACGATGGTGATCTTTCTGCTGCGCAGGAGTGTGACCAGGTCGCGTGGGGTCCGGATGTCGCTCTGGGTCGTCATGTAGCCTCCCCGTCTGCCCGATCACGTCGTATTCGTGGGCCGGTCGAGCATCCGTCGGCGGGGCGCGGCACGCATCGGTGGTAATTGCGACCCGTTCATCCACCTCGACCAGCTGGGCGAGGTCGACAGCGAGTTCCTCCAACTCCCGGAAGAACGCACCATCGTGCTCAGCGCCGAAGGCGTCGACGTTGGCGTTTTCCGGCTGCCAGTCGGGCGGCGTTGCCCATGCCGCGACGAGGGCGGGTCAGCCGGTCGGGGTGGGGCGGACGTGGAGCAGGTTGCGCTCTGCGAAGACCTTCCGCGCCTCAGCGTCGGTACGGGTCGATGATCTCCTTGGAGCGCAGCGCGGGCGACGACGAGCGGGCGGCACGGCTGGCGCCGATTCCGCGATCGTGGTCATCCTGCCGGACCGAGGCAACTGCGGAGCGCGCGCTGAGCGGTCAGTTGTAGGGCATGCTGGGGAACCAACCGAAACCGAAGTGCGCGGGAACCCGCAGGTCCCAGTACACGACGGTGAAGACGCCCAAGGCGACGAGCAGCGTCCCCGTGGCGAGGGTGCTGCGGCGTGGGTCGGCCATCCAGCCCAGGAAGCGTCCCCGGCTGAGCAGGACGATGCCAACGAACAGCACTGTCACCACGAGGATGTTGCCGACGGACTGCAGAGCGAACGCCAGCGCACCGTAGACCGGGTTGCCGGTGTCCACCGCCCAGTGGAACAGCTTGTTGAACAGCGGATAGGGGCGGCCGATGAGAAATCCACCGATGAGCGCGCCGAGCACCACCACGCGCCCCGCCGGCCGGTCTGCGAACACGTCCGGCACGATGCGGAGCGCCGCGAGGCCGAGGTAGAGCAGCGCCAGACCGATCAGGCCGAACACCACCGAGGACTGGATGAGCCGGACCGGCATGTCCCCGACTGACGCGGTGGACAGCTGCGGCAGCCGGTCGCCGAGCACCACGCCGATCGCGCCGTACGCCGCCGCTACGGGCAGCATGCCGGCCGCCAGCAGGCCGATGGTCCGCAGAAGGGGACGCCACGTCCCGCTGGCCGTCCGTGGCGTCCGGCCGGCCTGGCTCATCGGCCCAATCGAGGCGACCATGGCGATGTTGCAGGCGGTGAAGGTGCCGGCGAAGCCGGATACGAGGGCGAAGAGCAGGCCAGCGCCGGTGCCGGAGAGCGCGGTGGCCTTGGCGTCGTGCCCGAGTACTCCATTCGCCACGGTGTCACCGATCATCGAGTCGACCAGCTCGAACGACCACATGACCGCCAGCAGCAGGCCGGCGGCGGTGCTGACCAGCGCGGCCTGCCGGTGGCCGGAAGGCGCGGCGGAAACGGTCTGTGGCGCGGTTTCGCGGTGATCCTCGTGGTCCGTTCGCAACGTCATCGTCGCCTCACCTCCGGGTTGGGGGGCTGGGGAACGGTCGCGGGCAACGTCGCGTCGCGGCCGATGATCCGAGCATGCCGAGCCGGCGTCGCCGGCACGTCTTTCGAGTGCGGAACTTCGGGTCAGTAGACGGCGGCGGCGACCGATGGGGCCGATGGGGCCGACGGGGGCAGCCGGTGCGGCAGGGGAATGCGCTCCGGCTCCCCGGTGAGCAGGTGCCGGGCGACGTCGGCCCCCATCTTCATGGCGTGGTCCATGTTCCCGTACTCGTACATCCAGACGCCGAAACGGCCGCGGGAGTAGATGCCCCGCCCCTCAAGATGGTCGAGGATCAGCGCCACGGCCTCCGTGCGGTCCAGCGTCGGGATCGGGTACGCCATCGGAATCCTTCGCACGTACCGGGAGACGACGGCGCTGGGATCGGGCAGCAGCCCGGCCTGCTCGAGACCGAGCAGGGTCTGCCGCACCGCCACGTCGTCATCCGGCCATTCGCCGTCGGACGGCAGGGCGATCTCCGCCAGGTACGACACGTGGTGCTCCCGTGGCTCCGGCATGTTGGCACTGGCGAACAGGCCCATGTTGGTGATCCTGTAGAACGGATAGCTGCCCTCAGGGAAGTACAGCCAGTGCCACGCCGGGTCGATCCGGCCCTGGGCGCCGACGCCCACCACCAGCACCCGGTTGTGGCGCAACACCGCTGCGGCGTCGCGTACCTCCGCCGGGCACCGGGTGAGCGCCGACACCAGCGCGGTCAGGGGCATGGTGGAGACCAGCCGGTCGTACGACAGCCGCTCGCCGGAGCCGTACGTGACTGTCCGGGCGTCGGGATCGATCTGCCGCACCGGCGCCGCGTACCGTACGTCGGGCAGCCGGGCCGCCAGGCGCCGGAACGGCTCGCCGATGCCGCCGCTGCTCGGATAGGTGAAGGTGCTGTTGGGTCCCCACCCCGGCGCGGTGCGACGCTCGACCAGGTTGCGCAGCGCGCCGTGCCAGTCGACCGTGGCCACCCGGTGGGTCACCCAGTCGGTGGACATCTCGTCGGTGGGCACCGTCCACACCTTCTCGTGGTACGGCCGCATGAACCGCTCGACGATGCCGGTGCCGAAGTGTGCGAGCAGCCAGTCGTCGTAGTTGCGCACCACGACGTTCGGCCGCTCGATCATCTTGACCAGGCAGTCGACGGCGTCGTCGGTCGGCAGGGCGCTGAGGTTGTGCTGGAACGGGTAGGGCACCCAGTTGTCGCCGTAGCGGATGTAAGAGGAGCGCTGGTGGCGCAGCACGTCACCGGCCATGACGTCGTCGAGCAGGGCGTCGAAGTCTCCGAAGTAACTGAAGGCGACGTGCGCGCCCTGGTCCCACACGAAGCCGCCCTCGTCGGTGAACGACGAGGCGAGCCCGCCGGCCACCATGCCGCGTTCCAGGACCATCGGGCGGGCGCCGGCGCGGTGCAGTTCGTGGGCGGCGGCCAGTCCGCACGGGCCGGCGCCAATGATGAGCTGGTCGTATCGCATCCGTGCGTTACCTCCGCAGGCGGGAAGGAAGGGAGGTCCGGCGGTTCGGGCGGTGGCCCGGCCGGACCGGAGGCTCAGTCGGCGGCGGGCATCGGCCGGATGACAATGCTCGCCAGGTCGACGCCCTCGGGCTGGCCCAACACCCAGACGATGTTGTCGGCGACCTGGCCCGCGGTCAGGCTGCCCCCCGGGGGAGTGCCGCCGGCGCGCGCCCAGAAGGAGGTGTCGACCCGGCCGGGCGCGATCAGGGTGACCCGGATCCCGTCACCGGCAACCATCAGGCGGACGTTCTCCGCGAGCCCGGTCACCGCCCACTTCGTCGCCCCGTACAGGTTGCCGTGGGTGGCGACGAGGCCGGCGAGGCTGCCCACCAGGATGATCCGGCCGCGGGTGCGGCGAAGGCTCGGCAACGCCGCGCGCACCAGCAGGGCCGGTCCCAGCACGTTGACGAGGATCATCTCCCGCCAGCCCTGCGGGTTCCCGTCGTCCACGGCGTCGAAGGTGGCCATGCCGGCGTTCGCGATCACCGTGTCCAGCCGCCCGAAACGCTCGACCGTGGTGCGTACGGCCCGCTCCACCGCGGCGGGCTCGGCCGCGTCGGCGGGGATCACCGCCAGTCGCTGCCCGGCGTCGGCCCCGGCGGCGAAGCGGGCGAGCCGCTCCGGGTCCCGCCCGGTCACCGCGACCCGGTGGCTGCGGCGCAGCAGGCGTTCGGCGGTCGCCGCACCGATGCCGGCCGCACCGCCGGTGATCAGGGTGACTGGATCGTCCGCCATGGCTGTCCTCTCCTCCGCGCCGACGGGCGTGGCCGGCGGCCGGGGTCGGCCCTGCGCGGGGAGTGACATGCCGACCTCGCCGCCACCATTCTCGGCCGCCGCCGTGGGACTTGGCGTCTCCGAGATTGCCGGGTCCGGACACGCGTGCGGGGCAGGGCCCGGCCCTGCCCCGCACGCGGGTTCGCCTAGGGCCTGTTTCATGAGAACTGGCCGGCCTGCGGCGGGCCCGTACGACGACCGGCGGCGTTGCGGTGGTGTCCGGATACAACACCGGTATCCGGACACCACCGCGCCTTGCCGGATCGCCGCCCGGACTCCGCCTCGGCTCGACCGCCCTTATGAAACAGGCCCTAACGGGCCTGTGCGGGCGCCTCCGCCGCGGCCGCGCCGGCGACCGGCTTGGTCGGCTTAGGCGGCGGGGGCACCGGGTCGACCTTGCGCAGCGCGAGGACCGACAGAACGGCCAGGCCGAGCACGACGATCGCCCCGACCAGAGCGACGGTGTTCAGACCTGCGGTGAAGGCGTCGTGCGCGGCGTCGACCAGGCCGCTGCCCAGTGGGCTGGGCAGCGACCGGGCGGTGGCTTCCGCGGCTTCGACGCTGCCCCGGGCGGCCCGCGCCGCCTCGGCGGGGACGCCGGAGGGCAGCGCGTCGGTCAGTTCGGTGCGGTAGACGGCGGCGGCGACGCTGCCCAGGGCCGCGATGCCGAAGGCCACCCCGAACTCGCTGCCGGTCTGCATGACCGCTGAGGCGGAGCCGGTCTCCTTTGTGGAGACGGCGCCGATCGCCAGGCCGGTCACCAAGCCGAGCGGGATGCCCACGCCGAACAGCACGATGCCGAAGCCGATCAGAATGGGCGCTAGCCCACCGGTGCGGGTGACCTGGGTGAGCACCACGTATCCGAGTGCTGCGATGACCATTCCGGTAGCGAGCACGTACGCCGGGCGGATCCGTTGCGCCAGACCCGGACCGAGCATGAGCCCGACGATCAGCCCCAGGGTCGGCGGTAGCATCCACAGCCCGGTCCCCAGGGTGGAGAGGCCCTCCACGGTCTGCAGGTGCAGCGTGACCAGCAACGAGCTGCCGCCCTGCACCGCGCCGCCGAGCAGGCCGAAGATGACCGCCGCGGCGAAGATCTGGTTGGAGAACAGCCCGGTGTCGAGCATCGGATCCCGAAGCGACCGCTGGCGCAGGACAAAGGCGGTGGCCGCCACGAGACCGAGGACCACGGCGCCGAGGGGCGCGGGCGCCCAGCCGTCCTTCGCCAGCTCCTTGAGACCGAAGATGACGAGCAGCACGCCGGCCAGGGAGAGCCCGACGCTGGCGAGATCGAGCGGACCTCGTTGCGGATTGCGGTATTCGGGCAGCAGCCGGGGACCGGTCAGCAGCAGCAGGAGCATCACCGGGACGGCGATCAGGAACACCGAGCCCCACCAGAAGAACCGCAGAAGGACACCACCGACGATCGGTCCGATCAGCAGGCCGCCCATGAAGCAGCTCATCCAGGAGGCGATGGCCATCCCACGCTGAGCCGGGTGGACGAACATGTGGCTGATCAGGCCCAGCCCGCAGGGCATGACGGTAGCTGCCGCCACGCCCATCAACGCCCGGGCGCCGAACAGCATCCAGAACGAGGTGGAGAAGGCGGCGACCACCGAGGTGATCCCGAACAGCGCCGCACCCAGCAGCAGCAGCTTCCGCCGGCCGACCCGGTCACCCAGGCTACCCATCGTGATGAGGAATCCGGCGGTCATGAAACCAAAGATGTCGACGACCCAGAGCTGTTCGGTGCTGTTGGCGGAGAGCGCCCTGCTCAGGTGCGGCAGGGCGAGGTAGAGCACGCTGAGGTCCAGCGACATCAGCAGTGCGGCGAGGGCCAGCACGGCCAGCCCGGCGAACTCGCGGCGGCCCGCAAGCGCGCCCGGAGGGGCGGCGGTGTCCGACGGAGTGTCGGCGTGCGACGACATGTTGATCCTTCCTTCACTGTTGTCGGCCGTGTGGGGACGGCGGGACAGGGTCACCGGACGTACGGACGGAGCTGCCGGTGATTGCGCAGAGCCTCGGCCCACCAGACCAGCTCGTCGAACATGCGCCGGGCGTCCACCGACACGGACTCGGCGTCGACTGGCCGGCCGTGGGCGTCGAAGAGCGCCCGGTGGTGTGACAGGCTGATGGTCTCCCGGATGGTCGCCGCACCGAGCGCGGCGAAGACCTGCCGGAGCTGCTCGGCGGCGCGGAGGCCGCCCGCGGGGCCGCCGTAGCAGAGGAAGCCGACCGGCTTCGCCTGCCATTCCTCCCGGTACCAGTCGACGGCGTTCTTCAACGACGCCGGGAAGCTGCGGTTGTGCTCGGGCACCACCACCACGAAGGCGTCCGCACCGGCCAGCCACGGACTCAGGTCGCACACGGCCTGCGGCATCACGTCGCCATCGGCGAGGCGTACCTCCGGCAGGCGCGCCTCGGCCAGCTCGATCAGGTCTACCTGGAGGTCGTCGCGCAGCTCGGCCTGGCCGGCGAGCCAGCGGGCCGCGACCGAGCCAAAACGGCCGGCCCGTATGCTGCCGACGACGATTGCCAATCGTAATCGCGATGACGACATTCCACGAACTCCTCGTATCCGTTGGCCGGCGTCCGTTGAGATGGCAATAGCTCGTCGTCATTGTCGTCGCGCGGCTTACGGATCTGTTCCGGATTTGTTCCGGCACGTCGGAGCAGCGTCAGAACGCCTCGCAACGCCATCTGCGCGGGTCTCGGTTAGAGTCCCCACATGCGCTTTGGTGTGCTCGGCCCACTGGAGGTGTGGACCACCAATGGGCGGCACGTCAAGATTCCCGAGTGGAAAGTGCGGGCGCTGTTGGCGGACCTGTTGGCGCAGTCCGGCCAGGTTGTCACGGCCGACCGACTAATCGATGATCTTTGGGGGGACCGGCCGCCGACCAACCCGCACGCGGTGCTCCGCAGCAAGATCTCCCAGTTGCGGCGGGTGCTGCGCGACGCCGAGCCGGGCCTGCCCGAACCGGTGGTCCGGCGCGGCGTCGGCTACGTGCTGGACATCCCGCCCGACGCGCTCGACGCGCACCGCTTCGAGGCGCTGCTGGCCCGTGCCGAGCGCACCGAGGATCGGCGCGAGAGGGTCTCGGTCCTGGCCGAGGCGCTGGCGCTGTGGCGCGGACCGTCCTTCGTGGGGTTCGCCGACGCCCCGTTCGCCGTCGGGGCGGTGGCCCGGCTGGAGGAGCGGCGGCTGGCCGCGCTGGAGGATCAGGTCGAGCTGCGCGCCGAGCTCGGTGAGGACGTGACGCTGATCGGCGAACTGGCCGACCTGGTGGCCGACCATCCGTTGCGGGAACGGTTCCGGGCCACCCAGATGCGGGTGCTGTACCGCCTCGGCCGGCAGGGCGACGCACTCGCCGCGTACCGGGACCTGCGCGAGCGGCTGAACGAGGAACTGGGGCTCGAACCGTGCCCGGCCGTGGTCGGTCTGCACCAGGCCATCCTGCGGCAGGAGGAGGGCCTGACGGCACCGCCTGCCGGGCCGCCGGTCCGGCGACGGCTGACCAACCTGCCGACGCCGCTGACCGGACTGGTCGGCCGTGACGGCGCCGTCGACGAGGTGCGCGCCGTGCTGGGCGGCGGCCGCCTGGTCACCCTCGTCGGCCCGGGCGGGGTGGGCAAGACCCGGCTGGCGGTGGAGGCCGCCGGCGGGCTGAGCGCCGACTTCCCCGACGGGGTCTGGATGGTCGAGCTGGCCGCTCTGGACCGGACGGTCGGAACGGTCGACCAGGACAGGGCCGACCGTTCCGCGATGCAGGGACTGGTTGACCGGATCGCGGCCGAACTGGACGTGCGGGCCCGTGCCGACACCCAGTCCTGTGTGGAAGGTCTGGCCGACGCACTGCACGACCGCCGTCTCCTGCTGGTGCTCGACAACTGCGAACACGTCGTCGACGACGTGGCCGAGCTGGTTCGCCGGCTGCTTGGTGGGCTGCCTGGCCTGCGCGTGCTCACCACCAGCCAGGAGCCGCTGGGTGTGTCCGGTGAGCAGGTGTGGGTGGTGCCGCCGCTGGCGTTACCCGAACCGGGGGTCGACCACGACCCGGACCGGCTGCTCCGCTACGGCGCGGTCGAGCTGTTCACCGTCCGCGCCCGGGCCGGGGCGGCGGGCTTCACGCTCGGGCCTGACAACGCGGCCGACGTCGCGGCGGTCTGCCGCCGGTTGGACGGCATCCCGCTGGCCCTCGAACTCGCCGCCACCCGGGTCCGGGCGATGGGCGTGCGCCAGCTCGCCGCCGGCCTGGACGACCGGTTCGGATTACTCGCCTCGGGGCGGCGCTCGGAACCGGCTCGGCAGCAGACGCTGCGGGCGATGATCGACTGGAGTTGGGAGCTGCTCAGCGGTCCGGAGCGGGCCCTGTTGCGCCGGCTCGCCGTGCACGCCGACGGCTGCACGCTCGCCGCCGCCCGTGACGTCTGCGCGGGCGGCGAGGTGGCCCCGAGCCAGGTGCCGGACCTGCTGGCCCGCCTGATCGACCGCTCCCTCCTGGTACCGACCGAACAGCCCGACGGCCCCCGGTACCGCCTGCTGGAATCGGTCGCCGCCTACTGCCTGGAACAGCTCGGTGCGTCCGGCGAGCTGACCGACCTGCGCTCTCGCCACGCTGGGTGGTACACCGCTCTGGCCGAGCAAGCCGACGAGCGGCTGCGCGGTGTGCACCAGCGCACCGCCCTGCGCCAGTTGGACGCCGAGGCGGCCAATCTCCGCGCCGCGCTGCGCGGCTGCGCACACCGTGGCGACGCGCACCTCGCGCTGCGCCTGACCTGCGCGCTCGCCTGGTACTGGGTGCTGCGCAGCCGGGTCGGTGAGGGCCGCGCCGCGCTGACCGCCGCGTTGGCCGTGCCGGGCGCCGCGCCCGAGGGACTGCGCGGCACCGCGATGACCTGGCAGGCAGGCATCGCGGCGCTGGCCGGCGAGCCGCCGGACGCGCTGGTCGAAGAGCGGTACGCCACGGCGAAGAGCTATGTGGATGATCCGGACGATCCGGCGGGCCGGGCCCGGGCGGCCCTGCTGCTCGCGGTGGTCACCCCGATCGATGTCACCCGGCCGGCCGCGAACCCGGTCAACCGGCTGCTGGCGACCTTCCGGGCCCTCGGCGACCGGTGGGGGGAGGCCGCGGCGCTGGCCGTGCTGGCGTACCACGCCCAGTTGTGTGGCGACTTTTCCGCCCTGCGCCGTGACGCCGAGCGGAGCCTGGTGCTCTTCGGTGAGTTGGGCGACCACTGGGGCATCCTCCAGGCGACCACGCCGCTGGCCGAGCTGGCCCTGTTCACCGGCGAGTACGACCGTGCCGGCCGCTGGTTCGCCCACGGGCTGCACATCGCGCAGGAGCTCGGGCTGCGCGCCGAGGTGGCGCGGCAGCTGAACGGTGCGGGCCGGATCGCCCAGCTCCACGGTGACCACGTGCGCGCCCGGGAGATGTTCCGCCGGGCCCGCACCGTCGCCGCCGAGGAGTCGGTCAAGGCCATGGAGCAGGCTGCCGACCTCGGGTCGGCGGTCTCCGACCGGTGGGAAGGGGATCTCGACGCTGCGGAACGGCGGCTGCTGCGGTGGCTCGACTGGAACCGGCGAGCCGCCTGGCCGGCGGGCATCGCGGCGGTGCAGGCCGAGCTGGGGTACGTCGCCGAGCAGCGCGGCGACGCCGACACCGCGTCGGCCCGGCACCGGGAGGGCTGGGAAGCCGCCCTGCAGACCCGCGAGCGCCGGACCATCGCGTTGGCGATGGAGGGCCTGGCCGGGGCCCGGGCGGTGGCCGGCGACGGGGTGGGCGCGGCCCGGCTGCTCGGTGCCGCGGCGGCGGCCCGCGAGTCGGTGAGGATGCCGTTGCCGCCGGCCGAGCGCCTGGACGTGGAGCGGATCGCCGGGCGGGTCCGCGCTCTGCTCGGCGAGCACGGCTTCAAGGGTGAGTTCGATTACGGGGCCGGCCTGCGGCCGGAGGAGTGTGTGGCGCGGACCCTGACAGAGGTGTCCCGCACCGTCGCCCCTGCCGCCACCGGCGGTGCCGCCGGTGGCGCAGATCAGTCCAACATGTGAGGTGCCCGGAGGGCACGGAGAGAGGTAGACCATGACCGAGAGCATCTTTCCGGCCGGCGGTACGACGGTCGAGGCGAACGGGGTCGACCTGTGCGTCGAGACCTTCGGCCGGCCCGCGGACCCGGCTGTACTACTGCTGGCCGGGTCGACGTCGTCGATGCTGATGTGGGACGAGCAGATCTGTCAGCGGCTGGCCGACCACTCGCGCTTCGTGGTGCGCTATGACTACCGCGACACCGGGCAGTCGGTGACCTATCCGCCCGGCAAGCCGCCGTACACCCTGCTCGACCTCGCCGCCGACGTGGTCGGCGTGCTGGACGCGCTCGACCTGCCCGCCGCCCACCTGGTCGGCCAGTCGATGGGCGGCATGGTGGCCCAGCTGGTGGCGCTCGATCACCCCGACCGGGTCGCCGGCCTCGTCCTGGTCTCGTCCAGCCCGGTCGTGCCGGGCTCGGACAGCCCCGACCTGTCCGGCATGTCCGATGAGTTCCAGAAGGCGTACGCGGACGTCCAGATGCCTGACTGGTCGGACCGGGAGCAGGTCATCGAGTACCGGTTGTCGTTGCAACGTCCCTGCACCGGCTCCGGCCGGATGTTCGAGGAGGCGCGCTACCGCCGGTTGATCGGGCGCGAGTTCGACCGGGCGGTGGACATCGAGGCGAGCATGAAGAACCAGTTCGCGATGGGGGACGTGCCGCCGTGGCGCGGGCGGCTCGGTGAGCTCGCCACGCCCACCCTTGTGATCCACGGCAGCGACGATCCGGTGCACCCCTTCGACCACGCCACCGCCCTGGTCCGGGAGATCCCGGACGCGTCGCTGCTGCGTCTTGACGGGGTCGGCCACGAACTGCACAGCCAGGACTGGGACACGATCGTGGCTGCCGTGGTGACGCACACGGCCTGACCGCCGCTCGCCCGATCGAGGTGAGCAGCCTGCGAGATGCCCCGGTCCGTCGGCCCCCGCCATGCTGGAACGACAGGGGCCGCCGGCCGGGCCGGGGCAGTGTCCGGCGACCGATCCGGCGCCCCGATCCACGTCGTGGTCCGCACTCGCCACCCTGACCGGGTCCGGCAGGGGCGGGCCGACACAGGAGGAGCGCTCATGCGGATGCGGGTGTTGGCAGGGACCGTCAGCCTGGGGGTGGTCGCCGGGTTCGCCGTCGCGGCCCCCGCGGGGGCCGGCATCCGGCCCAGCGTGCCATCGGTACGCGACTGGTCCGTCGCCGGGCAGAACACGCACAACACGCGGCACGCGGCGACCGAGCGGACCATCGACGCCCGCAACGTCGGCCGACTGCGGCCCCGCTGGGTGTTCACCGCGAACGGTGACATCAATTCCACTCCGGCGGTGGCCGACGGCGTGCTCTACGTACCGGACGCGGGCGGCACGTTGTGGGCCATCCGGGCCTCCGACGGCACACCGGCGTGGTCGCACCCGATCAGCGACTACACCGGCCCACCGGTCGACGGCTCCCGCACCACACCTGCGATCTCCGGTGATCTGGTGGTGATCGGCAAGGGCTTCACCGTCGAGTCGCCCAGCGGCGCCGGCGTCATCGCCGTGGACCGCGGGAACGGCTCGCTGCGCTGGCGTACCCAGGTCGACCCCAACCCCCGCGCGAAGGTGACCGGCGCCCCGGTGATCGACCGGGGCGTGGTCTACGTCGGCGTCTCCTCCTCGGAGGAGATCCTGCCGGCACCGCACACCTTTCGGGGCAGCGTCGTCGCGCTCGACCTGCGGACCGGCCGGATCCTGTGGCAGACCTACATGGCCCCGCCGGGTTACACCGGCAGCGCCGTCTGGGGGAGCAACCCTGTCGTGGACCGTCGCCGGGGCCTGGTGTACGTCGGCACGGGCAACAACTACACGGTGCCGGAAGGCGTGTGCACCCGCCCCGCCCAGACCGACTGCGAGTTGCCCGCCGCCAATGACTACTTCGACTCGGTGGTCGCTCTCGACCTGCGGACCGGGCGGGTCCGCTGGGTGCACAAGACGCTCAGCGCCGACGCGGTGTCCGAACTGGACCCGCCACCCGGCACCGACATGAACTTCGGATCGTCGCCGAACCTGTACACCACGACGATCGGCGGACGCCAGCGCGAGCTGCTCGGGATCGGGCAGAAGAGTGGCGACTACTGGGCGCTGGACCCGGACGACGGCCGGGTGGTGTGGAAGACGCAGGTCGGCCCGGGTGGTGGCATGGGCGGAATCCAGTGGGGCTCGGCCACCGACGGCCGGCGGATCTACGTGGCGCTGGCCAACTCGGACCGGGTGCCCTTCGTGATCCCGTCCGGTAACGGCGGTGAGACCACCGTGACCGGGGGAATGTGGGCGGCGCTGGACGCAGCGACCGGCCGGATCCTGTGGCGGACCCCCGATCCGCAGGGCGACATCGACATGGGCTACGTCACGTCCGCCAACGGTGTGGTGTACGTCGGTTCCGGCGCCGGCACCGGCGACAACATGTACGCCCTCGACGCCCGCACCGGCGCCATCAAATGGCGGTTCGCCAGTGGCGGCTCCGTGATCGCCGGAGCCGCAGTCGTTGACGGCTCGGTCTACTGGGGATCCGGGTACCACATCGGTACGGGCAACAACAAGTTGTACGCCTTCGACCTGCGCTGACCGATAGCCCGGACGGAGCGCAGGCTCCGCCCGGCATCCTCCACCGACGTCAGGGTGGTTGAGCGATCATGATCGAATCTGGTTCGTGGACCGACCGCCGGGACCGGCACGGTGCGGCGCCCATCCCGGGTGCCGCCACGGCGCTCCGGCCGGATCCGTCGATGCGCGGAATCCTGCTCGCCGGAGGTACCGGCTCGCGGCTCTGGCCGGTGACCAAAGCGGTCTCGAAGCAGCTGGTTCCGGTCTTCGACAAGCCGATGGTCTTCTATCCCCTGTCCATGCTCATCTCGATCGGCGTCCGCGAGATCCTGGTGATCACCACGCCCGAGGACCGCGACGCGTTCGTCCGGCTGCTCGGTGACGGCTCTCAGTGGGGGCTGCGTCTGGAGTATGCCGTCCAGCCCCGCCCGGAGGGGATCGCTCAGGCGTTTCTCATCGGCGAGGAGTTTCTCGACGGGCGCAGTTCGGTGCTGATCCTCGGCGACAACCTGTTCCACGGGGCCAACCTGGGGCGCTGGTCCGGGCCGGGCGCCGAGGTGGTGGGCGCGCACATCTTCGCTTGGCCGGTGCCGAACCCGTCGGCGTACGGAGTGGTGGAGTTCGACGCCGCCGGCCAGGTGCTGTCCATCGAGGAGAAACCGTCGCGCCCGCGCTCGCGGTACGCCGTGCCCGGCCTGTACCTCTACGACAACACCGTCATGGAGGTCGCCCGTGGCCTGCGGCCCAGCGTGCGCGGCGAGTTGGAGATCACCGCGGTCAACGACCACTACCTCCGGAAGCGCCAACTGAGCGTCACCGTGCTGGATCGGGGCTCTGTCTGGCTGGACACCGGCACGGTCGCCGACATGGCCCGGGCCGGGGAATACGTCCGGGTGGTCGAGGAGCGCCAGGGCTGCAAGATCGGCTGTGTCGAGGAGGCGGCCTGGCGGGCCGGGCTGATTACCGACGCGGAACTGCGCGAGCTGGCCCGGCCCCTGCTCAGCAGCGGATATGGCGAGTACCTCCTGGGGCTGCTGAGCTGATCATGCCGACACGACAACCGGCTGGACCCGACCCGCGCTGCCCCCGATCGGCCCGAGCCCCGCCGTGACCGACACCCTCCCGGGCGGGCCGGAACCCGCCGCGTCACCGTCGAGCACCCCGGAGGCCCCCAGGTGGAAGGGTCGATCGTCCGTCGTCTCACCCACGACCACACGTGGGTGCTGGTGTCCGTGTCCGGCCTGGTCGGGACCGCGGACGTCGCCGCCGTCCTCGCCGCCGTCGGCCGGGCCGGCACGGCGGCGGAGATGCTGACCCTGCTGCCGGCACCCGAGGGCACCGCGCTGAGCTTCGTCACCCCACGGTCCGACGGCCCACCGGTCCTGACAGCCCTGGCCACTGCCGCGCCCGTCGGCGGAGGCGCGATTGTGCGCTGCCGCGGCGACGTGGCCCGCCTGATCCTGCACGGCGAGGGCATCCGCGCCGACCCACTGGTGCTGCCGACCTTCCAACAAGCGCTGCACCGCGTCGGCGTGACGACGCTCGCGCTGTCCGTCTCGAACACGCTCGTCGAGGCGGTCTGCGCCGCGGCCGCGCTGCACCGGGCGCTCCCCAGCCTCACCGCCGCGTTCGATTGCGAGGCGGCGATCCTGCCCGCGCCCCGACCGCGATCCGTGCCCCCGGTGGCCGCCCGGCCGCCCGTGGCCGGCCGTACCACGCCGCCACTAACCATCGCCGGACGTTAGGAGAGATTCATGCGCGTCCTGTTCGTTGCCCCACCCGCCCTCGCCTCCCACCTGTTCGTGCTGACGCCGTTGGCCTGGGCCCTGCGCACCGCCGGACACGACGTCCGCGTCGCCACCCAGCCGGACCTCGCCGAGAGCATCACGCAGGCCGGCCTGACCGGCGTGCTGGTCGGCTCGGACATGGGGGAGACCCTCATGCGGGTCGCCGCGGCCGAGCCGGCGGAGAAGCCGGCCGCTCCGGACCACCCCCGGCAGGAGGACTACGCCCGCGAGGATCCGTTCGGAGAACTGGACTACCTCACCCGCCACCTGCTGCGGCACCTGTGTCCCGACGACATGCTCGACGAGCTCGTGGGCTTCGCCCGCGCCTGGCGGCCCGACCTGGTGGTGTGGGACGGGCTGAGCTACGCCGGCGCGGTGGTGGCCCGGGCCTGCGGCGCCGCGCATGCCCGCATGCTGTTCGGCGCCGACGGGTACGTGCAACTGCGCACTGCGGCGCTACGCCGCCGTCCGGACCGGGACCCGCTGCGCGAGTGGCTGGAGCCGCTGCTGGAGCGGTACGGCAGCAGGTTCGACGACGACGTGCTGACCGGCGACTGGACCATCGACACCCAGCCGCCGTGGATGTGGCGCCCGCAGGGTGCCCGCCACCTGCACGTGCGTCCGACCGCGTTCAACGGCCCGTCGATCGTGCCGGAGTGGCTGCACCAGCCGGACGGCCGGCCGCGCGTCTGCCTCACCCTCGGCGTCACGCACCGGGCCGCCGACGTCGCCGAGGCGACCGCGGCGGACCTGTTCGAGGCGGTGGAAGGGCTGGACGTGGAGGTGGTGGCCACGCTGAACGCCGAGCAGGTCGGCGACACGCCCGTGCCGGCGAACGTGCGGCTGACCGATTTCGTGCCGCTCAACGTGCTGCTACCCACCTGCCGGGCGGTGGTTCACCACGGCGGCAACGGCGCGTCGGCGTCGGCGTACGAGCACGCGGTTCCGCAACTCGTGGTGCCGGGGGCGTACTGGAGTGAGAAGTGGTTCGGTCCACTGGCAGTGGCGAACGGGGTGGAGGACCAGGGCGCGGGCGTCTACGTCGCCGACTCCGACAAGCTGACCGGGGAGCTGCTGCGCAAGGCGCTGGAACGTGTGCTCTCCGACCCGTCGTACGCCCACCACGCCAAGCGGTTGCGCCGGGAATTGCTCGCGGTGCCGACGCCCCGCGACGTGGTGCCGCTGCTCGAAGGGCTGACCGCCGAGCACCGCCGGGACCGGGTCTGACCCAGCACAACGCACGGGCCCGGCCGGACGGTGTCCGACCGGGCCCGTGGGCGTAGCGGCTCAGCCGCGGGACCGCTCGGCCACGAACTCCCGGATCGTGCGCCCCACGTACGCGGTCATCTCGTCGGTGATGCCGGGGTAGACGCCGATCCAGAAGGTGTTCTCGACGACGACGTCGCTGTTCTCCAGGCTGCCCACCACCCGGTAGTCGACCTGCCGGTACGCCGGCTGGCGGGTCAGGTTCCCGCTGAACAGCAGCCGGGTCCCGATCTGCCGGGACTCCAGGTGCAGCACCAGCTCATTGCGAGTGAACGGCGCGCCCGGCTGCACAGTGATGACGAAGCCGAACCAGCTTGGATCGCTGTCCGGCGTCGCCTCGGGCAGCAGCAGGCCCGGCACACCGTCGAGGTCGGCCCGCAGCAGCTGCCAGTTCTTGCGCCGGGCCTCGCCGAACGCGGCCACCCTGTCGAGCTGGCGAAGCCCGAGCGCCGCCTGCAGGTCGGTCGTCTTCAGGTTGTAGCCGATCTGGGAGAACGTGTACTTGTGGTCGTACCCGAAGGGGAGCCCGCCCAGTTGGCAGCCGAACCGCTTGTGGCAGCGGTCGTCCTCACCGGGCCGGCACCAGCAGTCGCGTCCCCAGTCCCGAAAGGACTGCACGAGGTGGGACAGCTCCAGGCTGTTGGTCAGCACGCAGCCACCCTCGCCCATGGTGATGTGGTGCGCGGGATAGAAGCTGACCGTGCTCAGGTGTCCGAACGTGCCGGTCGGTCGGCCCTGGTAGAGCGAGCCGACCGCGTCGCAGTTGTCCTCGATGAGCCACAGCCCGTGCTCCTCGGCCAGGGCCATCATGCCGGTGGCTTCGAAGGGGTTGCCGAGCGTGTGCGCCACGATGATCGCCTTGGTCCGAGGGCCGACCGCGGCCCGGACCCGCTCCACCGTGGTGTTGTAGGTGCCCAACTCCACGTCGACGAACACCGGCACCAGGCCGTTCTGCACGATCGGGTTGACGGTGGTGGGGAACCCGGCGGCCACCGTGATCACCTCGTCGCCCGGGCGCAGCCGTCGGTTGCCCAGCTCCGGGGCGGTCAGCGCGGACAGGGCGAGCAGATTGGCCGACGAGCCGGAGTTGGTCAGTAGGGCCTTGCGCATCCCGAAGTGGCGCGC
The DNA here is from genome assembly GCF_053585025.1 of Micromonospora sp. RB23. Taxonomy (NCBI): domain Bacteria; kingdom Bacillati; phylum Actinomycetota; class Actinomycetes; order Micromonosporales; family Micromonosporaceae; genus Micromonospora; species Micromonospora sp. RB23. The sequence continues at coordinate 4,748,022 of NZ_CM132111.1, read as the reverse complement.
GAAACGCCGCTCGAACTGCACGGCGTATGTGCTCGCCGCGATCCGCATGTCCAGCGCGGCCTCGACCAGCGCGGCACGCTCCGTCTCGTCGAAGACCGGGCCCGACGAGAGCACCGGCGTCTCGCCCGCAAGGAACTCCACTGCGGTGCTCTGCTCCCGGTGGTACTCGTGCACCAGATCGAGAATTCTCGCCTTGAGGTCAGTCATGCCTGCTCGCCTTCTCTCTCCATGAGTCGCGTGGGGCGGGGTCGTCGGCGTCCGCGGACGCCCACACATCCCGGACGGTCCTGCTCAGCGAGCGGTGCGGCGACCAGCCCAGCACCGCGCGGGCCCGCCGGATATCCGCCTGCTGCCAGCTCGCGCCGGCCGTCCGGGCGCCGTCCGCCGCGGGCACGAGCGTGAGGTCGTAATCGACCCCGCTCGCCACGGCGAGGGCCCGGACGACCTCCTCGGCCGAGCGGGCCACCCCCGAGCCGACGTTCAGCGCCCGGTCGTCGCCCACCGCCGAAGTGGCCGCCGCGACCACCGCGTCCGCCACGTCCCGGGCGTCGACGTAGTCGCGGAACTGCCGCAGGTTCAGCAGGCGCAGTTCGGCCCGCCCGCCGCGTTCGTGGGCTGCCCGCAGCTCGGTCAGCGCGGCGCCCAGCACGCTGACCGGTGACATGCCGGGCCCGATCGCGTTGAACACGCGCAGCACCACGACGTCGAGGTCGTGTGCCGCGGCGACCGCGCGGAGCCGGCGGCTGCCATCCAGTTTGGAACGGCCGTATGGGCTCGCGGGCTCGGTCACCGTGTGTTCGTCGATCGCCATCGGCGGCGGCACCGGGGCGTACTCCAGGCACGAACCGAGATGCACCAGTCGGGCCGGTATGGCGCTGTCCGCTAGGGCGAACGCGATCTGCTCCGGCACCTCGGCGTTGGCCACCACCATCGCCGCCGGCTCGGGACGCCAGATCAGCCCGGCCGCGTTGACCACCAGAGCCGGTGCCAGGTCGCGTAGGGCCGCCGAAAGGACGGGGTACAGCGGCCCGGCGGACGGCAGGGCGATCCGGCGCGGCATGTCAGGGCTGCGGACGGCACCCACCACGTCCCACCCCGCCGTGGTGAGTGCGGAACGCACGTGCCGGCCGAGGAAGCCGGTGGCGCCGACCACCACGGCGCGCGGCCCGGTCACCGGACCTCCACCCCGGCGTGCCGGCGCACCGCCTCGGCCAGGGCCGCCCGCCCGATCACCTCGTCGTGGTGCTGCCGCAGGCTCCGGCGCGTGGTCACCGCCGCCGCGAAATCCGCTACCAGCGCGGCGAACTGGTGGTGACTCCGCAGCGGGCGCTGTCGTTCGCCGGCGGCACCGCTCAGGTTCAGCACGGGCCGGTGCTCCGGCGGCGGGGTGAACGCGCGCTCCAGTACGATCCGCCCCTCGCCACCCCACAACTCGTACGCGTTGCGGTAGGCGTGCTGGAAGCCGAAGGAGATCGCCGCCTCGACGCCGTCCGGCGCGACGAGCAGGGCGGAGCCGGCGACGTCCACGCCCGTCGGGCCGGGGCGCAGGTGGGCGCTGACGACCCGCAACTCCGGCCCCAGGAACATCTGCGCTGCCCGCAGCGGATAGAAGCCGAGGTCGAACAGCGCGCCGCCGCCGAGCTCCGGCCGGTACCGGACGTCCTCGGGTGGCAGCGGCGGAATGCCGAACACGCTGGTGACGGTGCGCAGCGGGCCGATCTCGCCGGCGGCCACCAGCCGCCGGACAGCGTCGTGCTGCGGGTGGAGCTGGAACGCGGCGTTCTCCATGAGGACCAGGTCCCGGGCGGCAGCCCGGCCGATCAGCTCGTGCGCCTCCGTGCCGGTCCGGCCCAGCGGCTTCTCGGCCAGCACGTGCCGACCCGCGACCAGGGCGGCGTCGACCCAGCGGGGCAGCAGTCCGGCCGGCAGTGGCACGTACACCGCGTCGATGTCGTCGCGGTCGAGCAGCCGGTCGTATCCGGTGACCGGAGCGGCGCCGAACCGGTCGGCGAACCGCTGCGCGCGCCGACCGTCCCGGCTGGCCACGGCGACCAGTCGCAGCCGGGGCTCGGCGACCACCGCCGGCAGGGTGCGGCGCCAGGCGATGTCCGCGCAGCCCAGTACGCCGAGCCGGACCGGTCCGTGCCGGTTCACGGACAGGCCTGGGCGAGGCTGTGGAGCGCGGCCAACAACGACCGGCCCTCGACTGTCACATAGTGGCTGTGCGTCAGGAGCATCGCGAGTTGGTGCGGCGTGACCCAACGGAAGGACTCCGGTGGCCGCACCGGCACACGCTCGTCGGCCTCCACCACCATGTACCGGTTTTCGGCGTGGTAGAAACGGCCGCCCTCCTCGGAGAGCACGCAGTCGTAGCGGATCCGTTCCGGCGGCGCCGTGAGCACCGTGTCCAGGAACGGTGGCTGGTCCATCGCAGGCAGATGGGCGTAGTTCTCCGGCCGGCACAGCACGGTGGGGCCGAGTTCCGGAACGTCGCGCAGGCCCGGCTGGACGGCCGCACGGGCGAGCAGGTGCAGCACACCGCCGATCGGCCGGGCGAGGAACGCGACGACGCCCCGGCCACGGGGCCGCAGCAACGGCTGACTCCAGCCGGGCACCTCCCGTACGGCGGTCCGCACGTCCACGCCGATGATGCTGAAGTGCCGGCTGGCGTCGTGGTCGATCGCGTACCGGTCGCGGTGCCAGCCGTGCACCGGAGCGAGACCCATCCGCCGGACGACCAGGGGACGACGGCTGCGCAGCGCGGTGAGCCAGCTCAGCACGTCGATGTCGCGCTCCACCGCGCCGGCGGTGGGGGCGAAACCCTGGGCCACCAAATCGGCGAAAGCGTCGCCGGTCGGCTCGACAGACGGCCGCAGCACCGTCGCAAGGCAGGCCAACACCGTACGGGTGTCCATGTTGACGACGTTGTCGAGCCCCATCAGCACTTGCAGGTCGCGCAGGGTGATCCAGCGGAAGTTCTCCTGCTCGGGGACCGGACCGACCGCCTCGACCACCATGTTCCGGTTGCGCTTGCCCAGAAACCAGGAGCCCTGCTCGGACTGCAGCACGTCGGCGACCACGGTTCCCCGTGCCGGCCGGACGAAATGCTCCAGATACGGGGTCGCGGCACCGCCGTGGACCCGTGTGTAGTTGCTGTGGGTGGCCTGCACCGTCGGCGAGACCTGCACCCCGTTGACGTTGCCGGGCTCCATCTTGACCTGCACCAGGCACTCCAGCTCGGCTTTGCGGCGTAACAGCAGGCCGAGCAGCCCGATCTCCGGCTGGGAGATGATGGGCTGCTGCCAGCCCGGCACCGCCCCGCCCTCGCCGCGCACGTCCAGCCCGGTCACCGTGAAGAACCGCCCGCTGCGGTGTCCCAGGTCGCCGGTAGCCGGATCGGTCCTCCAGCCCCGCAAAGCGTCCAGCGGCACCTGCGTCACAGTGCTGGCGCTGGCCTGGCGCCGTTCCTCGTACCACTGTCGCAGGCCGTCGTCGGGCCAGGCGCCAGCGGTGGTCGACGCCGCCCCGGTGGTCGCCGTCCCGGTCACCGACCGGCCTCCCGCCGGGGCGTGGTTCGGTCGGTGACCGGCGCGGCGGCGCGGTCAGCGAGGCCGCACGCCGTGGCCAGCCGTTCCAGGGCAGGGACCACCTCGTTCGGGGTCGGCTCGGCCAGCACCTCGGCCCGCAGCCGGCCCGCGGCCTCCCGGAACGAGGGCTCGGTTACCAGCCGCAGCACAGCCTCGCGGATCACCTCGGGAGTGACCTCCTCCTGCGGGATGCTCAGCCCGGCCCCGAGTTCCTGGATCCGGCTTGCGCGAACCGGGGCGTCCCACTGCGCCGGCACGAGCGTGAGCTGGGGCACCCCGCATCGAGTGGCCGTCGCGCCGATGCCCGCCGCGCCGACGTGCACCACGGCCGCGCAGGTGGGTAGCAGCGCGTGCATGGGCACGAAGTCGACCAGCCGCACGTTATCCGGCAGGTCGATCGTTTCGCCCTCCGGAGGCACCAGCGTGGCGACGACCTCCAGATCGAGGTCGCCGAACACCTGGAGGGTCTTGATCGGGATGGGGTCGTGGCCGTGGAAGCCGCGCATCGAGATGCCCGCCGTGATGCAGACCCGGGGGCGCGCGGGCGGCTCGCGCAGCCAGTCCGGCAGCCGCGACGGCCCGTTGTACGGCACGTACTGCACGGTGACGGTGGGCAGGCCCAACGGCAGGCGCATGCTGGCCGGGGACTGGTCGAGGGTGTACTGCCCGGTGATGAGCTCCTCGTCGTACGAGGACCCGAACCGCTCCGCGGTCTGTGCCAACCACTCGCCGAGCGGGTCCTGCCGCCGCTCCGGTAGCTGCTGCGCCAGCAGCGACAGGAAGTGCTGCCGCATCCGGACCATGACGTCGGCGCCCCAGAGTAGGCGTACGTGAGGTGTGCCGGTGGCCCGGGCGGCCACCGCCCCGGCGAAGGTGAACATCTCCCAGACGATCAGATCCGGCTCCCAGTGCCGGGTGTAGGCCACCAGGTCGTCGACCATCGGGTCGTTGAAGACCTGTCCCGAGTAGATGGTCGCCTCGCGCAGGAAACGGACGAAGTCGTCGTACGCCACGCCGGCGGGGTCGATGAGCACGTTCGCCACCCGCTCCGCCCAGCCCTCGTCGTCGGACTTCTCCACCAGCACCTGGTCGAAGCTGTGGTCCCGGCCGACCGACACGGCGGGCAGCCCCGACGCGACGATGGTGTCCTGCAACGCGGGCTGGCTGGCGATCCGGACCTCGTGCCCGGCGGTACGCAGTGCCCACGCCGTCGACACCATCTGGAAATAGTGGGTCCGTTCGGCGTAGGTGACAAAGAGAACCCGCATCTGACACCCTTCCTGAAAGGAACGAGGAGAATTGGCGCTGACCGGAGGAAAGGTCTGCACTCCGCTTCCGGTCGGTCTGCACAACGGACTCGAGGCCGGTTTTCGAGGTGGTTCACCCGCCGCCAGTAGGGTGCCCGGTGACCATTCTGCGCCCTTCGCCCACACGGGTCTTCTCGCAGATTGCGCGGTCGATGGCCCGGTCGAGCAGTTCATGGGTCGGCTCGGGCGTCACCCGCACGGGGACGGCGGCCAGCACGGTGAGCGCCGCAGCGTAGCCCGGTGGCACCGGCAGGTCGGTGAGGTAGGCCGGCGGGCTCACCTGGGACCGGTAGCGCAGCAGGGTGAGCCCCGGTCCGAGCGTCACCTCCGACATCGGCACCCGCAGCCCGTCACCGGTGGCCTTGAGCACGGATTCCTTCCTGGTCCAGCAGCGTAGGAAGCCCGCCCGCGAGCGGATGGGGTCGACCTCGTCGCGCGCCTGGATCCGCCGGGCCAGCCGGCGCCAGTCCAGCTCCGCCTCCTGTTCCACGTCGAGGCCGACCGGCCCGGCGCTGGTCACCGCCACCCCGACCAGCTCACCGGCGTGCGTCACCGACAGGTGCAGCGGATGCCCGGGCAGGGTGGGCCGTCCGTGCGGACCACGGCAGTCCGGGCAGCGGCGGCGCACGGGCACCCGATGCGCCGGGAGGCCGATGCGAGCCCCGGCGGCCAGCCGCAACAGCGCCGCGCCGAGGGTGAACCGGTCCCGGGCGGCGTCCCTGGCGAAGCCGGCACGGCGCCGCAGCTCGTCGGTGTCCAACAGATTCAGATGCTCGGAACGCAAACTCGCCAGCGGCGCCCACCAGACTCCGCACAATTGTTCGGGCTCCATTTGCGAATGATGGCACGAGGGTGCCGATTACGTGGTCGGCGCAGGTTTCGAGGCTCCGCAATTTTGGAGGTGCGCGCCGCGCGGGTTGGGCCGACGATGGTGGCGGAATGACCGCCGAATTCCGGCCGCGACATCCTGCGGCCCGAATTGCGGACGGTGCCCGCCCCGGCCGAGCTCGAACCGGCGGACCGGTCCGGCCACCGCGTGCCCGCGAACGGAGGAAGCCATGCGCGCCCAGCTTCGGTCCGACACCTCGCTGCTGGAATTCTGGGAGGCGACCCGGCTCAGCGACGACGCCCGTTACCCGGACCAAACCGAGCCAACAGCGGGCACGGACAAGGCGATCCGGGCCACCCTGGCCGGCGTGCTCGGCCACGGGTGCGGCCAGCGGGTCGGCACCGTCCTCGCCAAGGGCGGCACCTTCGTCCAGGCCCGCACCACGCCGTCGGCCGGCGCGCTGTACCCCTTCGAGGTGCTGGTCGGCCTGAGCGACGGCGAGCGGTGCGTCAGCTACCTGTACGAAGTCGACTCCGGGCAGCTCAACTCATTCTCCTCGGCGCCACCCGTGCCGCTGGCCGAGCTGGTGGCGCAGGCGGGGCTTGCCGACGTCGAGCCCGCACCGGTGCGCGCCGTCATCACCCTGGTCGCGCGGCCCTGGACCTCGATGGCCAAGTACGGGCGACGCGGCTACCTGTATACCTACCTGGACATCGGTCACGCGGCCACGAGTCTGGCGCTCGCGGCCCGGGCGGCCGGCCTGGAAGCCGCCATTCACCTGCGGTTCCGCCGCCAGTGGCTCGCTCACGCCCTGGGCCTGGCCGGCACCTGCCGGGAACCTCAGGCCGTTGTGACGATCAGCGCCCCGGAGGAGACCTCGACCGGCCGCCCGGCCGCCGACCCTCCGGCCGACGGGGATGGCGTGGTGACCCCCGTCTGGCGGGACCGCCGGCAGGCCCGGCTGGAGCCACCGGGCGACCCGGAGCGCCGCAACTTCGAGGCGCTGCGGGACATCAGCCTCGCCTACGCGCCGGCGGCGGTCGCCCGTCCCGGCCGGATCGTCTCGGTAACCGAGCCGCCGCCCCCGGCCGACATGTCGGCGGACGTCGTGCTGCGCCGGCCCGATAGCGTCCCGGGCGACCACGCGGCGCTGGCCGTGCTTCGGCAGTCGGCCAAGGGTTTTCTCCCGGCGGCGGTCTCCCTGGACCAGCTCGCCGGCCTCCTCGAGGGCCTGGACGGGCAGCTCGCCGCCGACTTCGCCGAATCCACCCCGACGGGCGTCGGGGTCCGCGTGGTGGCACGCACGGTCACCGGCCTCACCCCCGGCGCGTACGCCTGGTCTGCCCGTCGGTACGCCCTTCTGCCGGCGGGCGGCGGCCCGGTGGAGGTGGAGGACGTACTGGCCACCTGCCAGCGGCAGGACGGTCTGCGGCACGCCGGGGCGCTCGTGCTGCTGCACACACCGCTGCGCTCGCTGCTGCGCGAGCAGGGCCGGGCCGGCCTGGCGGAGATGCACTTCCACGCCGCCCACGTGGCGCAGCGCATGTGTGTGAACGCCGCCCGGGAACGCGTCGGCATCACCTGCGTCGGCGGCTTCGACGAGGCGCACGCCGCCCGGCTGGGCCGGCTACCCCGGGGCGAGGAAGCGATCTACCTGCTCGCGGTCGGCGTCGCCGACGCGACCGCCCGCAAGGTCGACCGGGATCCGGTCGCGTACAGCCACGGCCGTAAGGCCGCGGGCCTCATCTGAGCACCGGCACAGATCGGATTACGAAGTGAGCGACCCATGCTGACCGACACCGTCCTCGCGGCCCGGCTGACCTCGGCGCACCACGACCTGGCCCGCGCCGCCGGTGAGCTGTTCACGCCCGAGCGCCTCGCCGGCTGGCGGGACGGCCCGGACGGGCCGCTGACCACGCGGGCCTGGCGGGACATCGCCGCCGCCGGCCTGCTCGGGGTAGCCCTGCCGACCGCGCTCGGCGGCCGAGGGCTGGGCCTGCTGGGCAGCCTCGTGCTCGGCGAAGCCATGGCGCCGCTGGCCGACGCGGGCGTCCTGCTGGGCATGCACGTGCACAACGACGTGGCGGCGCACTGGCTGACCGACGCCGCGCCCGAGCTGCGGGACCGGTACCTGCCCCGGCTGCTCGACGGCACGCTGGTGGCCTGCCAGTGCGACACCGACGCGTCCGCCGAGGAGCCGACAACGGCCCGTCGGGAGGGCGACGAGGTGATCGTCAGCGGGTCCAAACGGTACGTCGTCAACGGCGCGATTGCCGGGCTCTGCTTCGTCAGCGTCCGGCTGGACAACGCGGCGGCGCTGGTGCTGGTGGAGAAGGACCGGCCGGGGGTGCGGGTCGGCACGGTGTACGACAAGCTCGGCACCCGGTCGGTGGATTCGGCCCGGATCGACTTCGCCGACGTCCGGATCCCCGCGGCGCACGTGCTGTCCCGCGGCGGCGTCGCCCAGTTGCTGCGTTGGAACCGGGTGATGACCCGCATGCGCTACCTGATCGCTGCCGACGCGTACCTGATCCACCGGCGGCTGCTCGACACCATCGGCCAGCACAGCACCCGGCGGCGGCTCGGCGGCCGGGCGCTCTCGACCTGGCCGGTCAACGCACACGCGCTGGCCGCGGCGCGGGCCGACCTGGAACTCATGGCGGCGGGCCTGGCCCACCTGCTGGACCGGGTGGACGGGCCGGCCCCGGCAGTGCCGGAGGTGGCCGAGCTGAAGTGGTTCTGCGTCGAGCGGGCGTGCGCGCTGGCGGCGCTGTGCTGCGACCTGGAGGGCGGCGCCGGCTACATGTGGGGCAGCCCATCCCTGCGTGACCTGGCCCAGTTGCGTGGCCTCCGGATGGCCGGCGGCAGCCAGACCACCATGCTCACCCTCGCCAACCATAGCTTCGCGTGCCGGGCCGAACTGTCCGGTACGCCGCACCCCACGGCGGCGCTGGCCGGCGCCGGGACGGCGGCCGGTCATGTCTGACGACCGGCTCGACGTCACCTTCCGGGCGGCGTGTGCCCGCTTCGCCGACCGGCCGGCGCTGCGGTTGGGCGCCGCGGTGCTCAGCTACCGGGAGGTGGCCGACGAGGCGTCCCGACTGGCTGGGGTACTCGACGGCATCCTCGGCCAGCGCGCCCGCCCGAACCCCGACCGCGTCGCCGTGTACGCCCACAACAGCATCGACTACCTGCTGTCCTACCTCGCGGTGGTGTTCAGCGGGCGGGTGCCGGTGCTGATCGACCAGGCGTTCGGCGGGCGTGAGCTGGCCGCTATCCGGTCCGGCTGCGGCGTAACCGCCTACCTGGTGGACGCCGGGTCGTCGGCGCACTTCCCGCTGCCGCCCGAGTCGGTGGTGCCGCTCGCCGGTAGTACGCACGCCCTGATCATCGTGCCCGCCGAGGGGGACGTGCCGGACCTGCTCCCGGACACGGCCGTCTGCCGGTTCACCTCGGGCACCACCGGCGTGCCCAAGTGCCTGGAGTTCTCCGGGTTCGCGGTGCACAGCGCCGCCCGCAACTGGGTCGCCGGCACCGGGCTCGCCGCGACGGACCGGACCCTGTGTCTCGCCGCGTTCACCAACGGGCTGGCGTACAACACGTCGCTGTTGTCGACGTTCCTGGTCGGCGCCGAACTGTCCGTCAACCCGGGACTCCCCACCTCGGCGAAGATCGTCCGGGCGCTGGCTGATTCTCGTGCCACCCGGCTGGTCGCCTTCCCGTTGGTCTACCGGATGCTTGCGGACGCCGACCTCGCGGCGGCCCGGTTCGCCGGCCTCGACCTGGCCGTCTCGGCCGGCGCGGAACTCCCGGCCGAGGTTCGCGCCCGCTTCGAGAAGCGGTACGCGGTGCGGATCGCCGACTACTACGGCGTCGCCGAGGCGGGGCCCTGCACCTTCGAGCGGGATCCCGCCTACCGGCGGGGTCTCGGCACCGCTCTACCCGGTGTGGTCCTGCGCACCCGGTCCCACTCTGGCGGGCAGGCGGAGGTGCAGCTGCGTACCAGTTCGATGGCCAGCCGATATCTCAACGCTCCGGGCCTGCTGGAGAGCCGCATCGACGCGGACGGTTACTACGCCACCGGTGATCTCGGCTATGTCGAGGACGGCCGGCTCTTCGTCACCGGGCGGTTGGCCGGGCCGATCAACCTGGCCGGGCGCAAGGTGGATCCCCGCGAGATCGAGGACGTGGTCAAGGAGCTCGACGGGGTGCGGGACGCCGTGGTCTTCGCCGACACCGGCGCGGACGACCAGGTGTTGCTGCACCTGGCGGTGGTGGGTCGCCCGCCGCTCGGCCGCGCGGGGTTGGTCACCGGGTGCCGGGACCGGCTGGCCGCGTACAAGGTGCCGCAGCGGGTCAGTTTCGTAGCGGAGATCCCGCGCTCGTCGACGGGGAAGGTGCGCCTCACCGACCTGCGCGCCGTCGTCGCCGAGTCGGTGGAACGCCCGGCGGGCGGGATCCGGTGAGCGTGAAGGAGGACAGGATGACCGGGGTGGACGTGCGGACCGGCGGTCCGGATCTGCGGGAGTGGGTGGAGTCGCTGGTCGTCCTGGCCACCGGTCGGGCGGTGTCGGTGGACGAGCTGCGCGGCTGCGCCGGGTCACTGGAAGCCGCAGGGGTCAACTCGATCGCCTACATCAACCTCATCGAGGCTCTGGACCGACAGTTTCACGTGGTCGTCGACCCGGAGCGGGATGCCGAGGCGTTGTCCAGCGTGGACGGGATCATGGCGCTCATCCGTACGGCCGGCACCGACGACGGGGCGGACCGGGCATGAGCGCCCCGAGCCTCGCCGGCACGTCCCGGAGCGCTGAGGTCCGCCGTCTGCTGGCCGAGCTGGCTCCGGCCGGCGCTGCCGCCGCGGCGGTTTCCGGCGCGGTGCTCGCCGCGGGCCCCGACGTCGGCCTGCCGGACGCCGTTGCCGTGCTCGAACACGCCTGCGGGGTACGGCCGCTGCTGGACATCCTTCCCGGGGTCGCCCACCCGACGGTGGGCGCGGTCCGCGCCGGCGACCTGCCCTGCGCGCTGGCCCTGTTCACCCCGGACGCCACGCTGTCCCTGACCGTGCCGGTGGTCCGGGCCCGGCGCGGCGCGGACGGGATCGTCCTCACCGGCCGGTACCGCTACGGCAACCCGGCCGCGTCGGCCGCCCTGGTCCTGGTCGAGGCGGCCGATGGTCCGCGGCTGTCCCTCGTCCGGCACGACCTTCCGGGCGTGCGGACCACCGGCACCGACGGATGGGGCTGGGCTGAGGTGGCCGGCGTGACCGTCGACGAGATGCTGCTGTCCCGGCCGGTCTCCTGGGACCCGGCGGGTCCGTTGCTGACCGCCATCGATGCCTACGCCTGGGCGTACGTCCCGGTCGCGGCGGCGCACGCCGCGGAGGCGGTGGCGCGGTTGCGGCGGGAACTGGCCGACCAGGCCGTCGAGGTGCTCGTCGCCTCGCAGTACCTCGCCCACGAGCTGACCCGGCTGGACATCGAGCTGGCGTTGCTGGCCTCCGCCGCCCGCTTCGGCCCCGGACTGCGCGGCGGTGGGCCCGGCGGCATCGCCGCGGCGGCCGTGCTCACCGCGTGCGCCACCCTGACCCACCGCACCGCGCAGGTCGCGGCCGACTTCGCCACCGAGCTGGGCGTGCCCGGCGGCCCGGCCGCCGATCCCGCCTGGCGGACGGCGGTGCAGGCGCCGTTCGGCGGGCGACGGATGGCCGAGGGCGAGCTGGCCCGCCGGATGGGTCTGCTGGCGGAGCGGAGCTGAGATGGCCCTGCCCACCGTCGTCTGCGGACGGACCGGCCGGATGGCGACGCTGCTGGCCCAGGCTGTTCGGGACACCACCGACCTGGCGCTGGCCGGCCGGCTCAGCCTGCGGGACCCAGCCGGACCGCCGGCCGCCGGCGTGTTCACCGCGCTCAGCGACCTGCCCGCCGCGCCGGCTGTGGTGGTCGACTTCACCCACCGGGCCGCGACCGTCCGGCTGCTGCGGGCCGCCGAGGGCACCCCGTGCGCGCTCGTCATCGGCACGAGCGGTCTCACCGAGACCGATCAGGCGCTGCTGCGTCGGGTGGCGCGTCGGCGGCCGGTGGTGCACGCGGCGAACTTCAGCCCGGTCATGGCCCTGCTCCGCCGCTTCGTCGGCGAACTCGCTCAGGTGCTGGACGACAGTTGGGACGCCGCCGTCGTGGACGTGCACCACGCCCGCAAGGTGGACGCCCCCAGCGCGACCGCGTCGGCCCTGTCCGGTGCCTGGGGCGGCACCCGGGCCGCACCGCCGATCTCCTCGCTGCGGTTCGGGGACGCCGTGAGCGAGCACCGGTTGCTCGCCGGGGGCGCGGGCGAACAGCTGGAACTCACCCACCGGATCAACGAGCGGTCGGCCTTCGTCCCTGGCGTGCTCGCGGCAGTCCGATTCGTCGGCCGGGCCAACCCCGGCCTCTACCGTCTGGAGGACGCGCTGTGCGGCTGACTTCATCGCAGCACCTGCGGGAACTGGTCGTGAACCTGGCGCGGGAGCAGCCGGACGGCGTCGCCCTGTGCGCTCCGGGCCAACCCGACCTGGCCTTCGCCACCCTCGCCACCCAGTTTCTGGCCACCGGCGAACGGTTGCGCGAGCTGGGCGTCGGTCCCGCGGACACGGTCGCGCTGGCACTGCCCTCGGGGCCCGCCCTGGCCACCACCTTTCTCTCCGTGGCGGGGCACGCCCGCTGCATGCCACTCAACCCCGCACATACCGCGGAGGAGTTCTCCGACTACCTCCGTCGGTCCGCGGCCCGCGCGTTGGTGGTGCCGGCCGGCGCGGCCGGGACCGCCGCCACCGCGGTGGCCCGGGAGCTGGGGATCCGAACGTTGGAGCTGGTGACCCGCCCGTCCGACCCGGCGGGCGTGGGTGTGCTCGTCGGGCATGCCGTCGATCGGCCGGCGGCCGACCGGCCCGGCCACGCGGACGACATCGCCCTGCTGCTGTTCACCTCCGGCACGACCGCCCGGCCCCGGATGGTGCCGCTCACCCACGCCAACCTGCTCACGGCGGCCCGCAACACCGGCGGTGCGCTGCGGCTCGCGCCGGACGACCGCTGTTTGAACGTGATGCCGCTGTTCCACGCGCACGGCCTGACCAGCACGCTGCTGGCCAGCCTGGTGCGGGGGGCGTCGGTGGTCTGCCCACCCGGCTTCGACGCCGCGGCCTTCCTCGATCAGCTCGTCGAGTTCTCGCCCACCTGGTACACCGCCGTCCCCGCCATGCACCGCGCGGTGCTGGACGCCGCCGCGAGCACCGGCCGTCGGCCGGAACGCCGGCTGCGTTTCATCCGCTCGGCGTCGGCGCCGCTGCCGGACACCGTGCTGGACGGGTTGGAACGGCTGTTCGCCGCGCCGGTGGTCGAGGGGTACGGGATGACTGAGGCCGCCTCCCTGGTGACGTGCAACCCGCTGCCCCCCGGCGACCGTCGGCGCGGTTCGGTCGGCCTGCCGGTGGGTGAACCGGTCCGGGTGCTCGACCCGGCCGGTCGGCCGGTGCCGGCGGGCACCGCCGGAGAGATCGCGATCCGCGGCGCCAACGTCACGGCGGGCTACGCCGACGATCCGGAGGCCAACGCGGCGGCCTTCGTGGACGGCTGGCTGCGCACCGGCGACCACGGCTACCTCGACGGGGACGGCTATCTGTTCGTGGTCGCCCGGGTCAAGGAGATCATCAACCGGGGCGGCTCGAAGGTGTCCCTCGCCGAGGTGGACGAGGCCCTCGCCGATCATCCCGACCTCGCCGAGGCCGCCGCCTTCGCCCTGCCCCATCCGACCCTGGGCGAGGACGTGGCGGTGGCGGTGGTGCCCCGCGTCGGGGTCACCGTGCGCGAACAGGAGGTGCGGGAGTTCGCCGCCCGGCGGCTCATCGCTCACAAGGTGCCCGGCCGCGTCTTCGTGGTCACCGCGCTGCCCCGCACCGCCACCGGCAAGGTCCAGCGGCTGCGGCTCACCGAGCGACACACCCCGGCCGGGCGTACGCCTGCGGTGGCGACCAGCAGTGACCTGGAGCGCCGGATCGCCACGGTCTGGGTCGCGGTGCTGGGCACCGAACGGCCCGGCGCCACCGAGAACTTCTTCGATCTCGGCGGTGACTCACTGCGGCTCGCACAGGTCGCCGAGCGCCTCCGGGTCGAACTGGGCCGTGAGGTGCCGGTGCCGGTGCTGCTCATGCACCCGACCGTGCGCGGCCTGGCCGAACACCTGAGCCGGGACGGCGCGGCCGACCCGCCGCCGGCCGACGAGCAGCGCCGCCGGCACGACGGTCGCGACCGACTGCTGCGCCAGCGGCGGGGCCACGGCGCGGCCGCACCGGCGGGGGAGGCCGGCTGATGGCGACCGGTCTGGAGATCGCCATCATCGGAATGGCCTGCCGCTTCCCCGGCGCCGACGGCCCCGACCAGTTCTGGCGCAACCTCCGCGACGGCGTCGAGTCGATCAGCCACTTCGACGCGGTGGAGCTGGCCTCCGCCGGGGTGCCCGAACAGGCCCTGGCGGAACCCGGGTACGTCCGGGCGCAGGCGGTGCTGCCGGACATCGACCGGTTCGATGCCCAGTTCTTCGGCATCAACCCGAAGGAGGCCGACCTCATGGACCCGCAGCAGCGGGTCCTGCTGGAGTGCGCCTGGACGGCCATCGAGGACGCCGGCTACGACCCGGACCGGGTCGACGGGCCGGTGGGCGTCTACGCCGGCACCTACTACAACTCGTACCTGCCGCTGCTGCCGCCCACGGACGACGTGGCGGAGCAGTTCGCCCGCAACATCGCCAACGAGAAGGACTACGTGGCGACCCGGTTGGCGTACAAGCTGAACCTGACCGGTCCGGCCGTGACCGTCCAGACGGCATGTTCGACGTCGCTGGTGGCGGTGCACCAGGCCGCCCAGGCGCTGCTCGCCGGGGCCTGCGACCTTGCCCTCGCGGGCGGGGCGACGGTCCGCGCCGAGCAAGTGACGGGCTACCCGTACCAGCCCGGCGGGATCTTCTCCTCCGACGGGCACTGCCGGGCCTTCGACGACGACGCCGACGGCACCGTTCCCGGCAACGGTGTGGGTGTCGTGGTGCTCAAGCGGCTGGAGGACGCGCTCGCCGACGGCGACACCGTGTACGCGGTGATCCGGGGCTCGGCCGTCGGCAACGACGGCGGCGAACGGGCCGGCTTCACGGCCCCCGGCGTGGCGGGGCAGGCGCGGGTGATCGCGGCGGCGTACGCGGTGGCCGAGGTGGACCCGGCGACGGTCGGTTACGTCGAGGCGCACGGCAGCGCCACTCGCCTGGGCGACCCTATCGAGGTCGAGGCGTTGACCCGCGTGTTCGGCCCGGCCGGGGCGGCCCGCTGCGCGATCGGCTCGGTCAAGACCAACATTGGGCACACCCACGCGGCGGCCGGAGTCGCCGGACTGATCAAGGCGGTGCAGGCGCTCCGACACGGGCAGATCCCACCCAGCCTGCACCACGTCCATCCGAACCGGGGCATCGACTTCAGGGCCACCCCGTTCGTGGTGAGCACCGGCCTGACCGCCTTCCCGCGCGGCGACCATCCCCGCCGGGCCGGTGTCAGCTCGTTCGGCATGGGCGGCACCGGCGTACACGTGGTTCTCGAGGAGGCCCCGCCGCCGGACGCGCCTCCACCGCCGGACGCGGCGGGTCCCTGCCTACTGGCGCTCTCCGCCCGTGACGCCCCGGCACTGGAGGAGCGCACCGACGCGATCGCCGTGCACCTGGCCGCCCGTCCCGAGGTGGACCTCGCGGCGGTCACGCACACCCTCTGGCAGGGGCGGCGTCCCTTCGGCCACCGGCGGGTGGTGGTCGCCGCCGACGCGGCGGAGGCCGCCGCCGCGCTCACCGCCCGGGACCCACGCCGGGTGCTCAGCGGCGTGCCGGGCGACACCCGGCCGGATGTCGCGTTCCTCGTGCCCGGCGTGGGTGACCAGCGCCGAGGGCTCGGTTACGAGCTGTACCGCACCCAGCCGGCCTACCGGGCCGCCGTCGACGAGTGCGCCGAACTGCTCGCGCCGCTGCTCGACAGGGACATCCGGACCCTGCTGCATCCCCCTGCGGACGCGCCGGCGGCCGGCCCGGCGGACCTGCGGCGGCTGCTCGGGCGTGGCACGGCCGTCGCCGGGGAGGAGCCGGAGCCGCTGCACCGCACCCGGTACGCCCAGCCCGCCGCATTCGTCACCGGCTACTCGCTGGCCCGTCTGTGGGCCGCTCACGGGGTCCGGCCCGCCGCGCTGATCGGCTACAGCCTCGGCGAGTACGTGGCCGCCTGCCTGGCGGGCGTGTTCACCCTTCCCGACGCGCTGCGCCTGGTGGTGCGCCGGGCACAGCTCATCGACCGGCTCCCGGCCGGTGCGATGCTCGCCGTACCGGCCGCCGAGACCGAGCTCGCCGCCGATCTGGTGCCGGGTGTGCACGTGGCCGCGGTCAACGGTCCGACCCTGTGCGTGCTGGCCGGCACGCCGGAAGGGGTCGCGGAGGTCGAGCGACGCCTGCTCGCCGGTGGCCGGGCCGTGCGGCGGCTGCCCACCGGCCATGCCTTCCACACCCCGCTCATGGATCCGGTCGTCGACGAGTTCGCCGACCTGGTCGCCTCGGTGGCGCGACGCCCACCGGCCGTGCCCTACGTGTCGAACGTGACCGGCACCTGGGTCACCAGCGACGAGGCCACCGACCCGGCGTTCTGGGTGGCGCACCTGCGCCGGCCGGTCCGGTTCGCCGACGGGCTCAACGAGCTGTACGCAGATCCCGACCGGGTGGTCGTCGAGCTGGGCCCGGGACAGGCTCTGGGCAGCCTCGCCACGCGGGCGGGCACCACGGGCGTCACGGTGTCGAGCCTGCCCGGCGTCTTCGACCGGGACCCCGAGCCGGTGCACTTCCTGCGGGCGGCCGGCCGGGTGTGGCTGGCCGGGGTGACGATGACTCCGCCCGTGCCGGCGGGCCGGCCGCCGCGCCGGGTGCCGCTGCCCACGTACCCCTTCCAACGTCGGCGGCACTGGGCGGTGCCCCCGGCCGGGTCGCGGTCGCACCGCGTCCCGCCAGCGCTGACCCGTCGCCACGACGTGGCGGATTTCTTCCAGGTCCCCGCCTGGGAGACGCTGCCGCCACGCCCCCGGCGCGACCCCGTGGCGAGCACCGGGCACTGGCTGGTCCTCGCCGACGACCGGGGTCTCGGTGCCGCCCTCGCGGCCGAGGTGACGTCCGGCGCCGACTCGGTGACCGTGGTGCAGCGTGCCGAACACGACGCCCCCGGCCTGCGCCGGCTGGCCGACGGCCGGTACGCGATGCCGGCGGCGGACGGGAACTACCCGGAGCTCCTCGCCGAGCTGACCCGGGCCGGCCGGCGACCCGACCGGATCGTGCACCTGTGGACGGTCGGGATCGGCCCGGGCACCGGCGAACGAGACGCTAACGAGCGAGGCTTCCGCAGTCTGCTCCCGCTCGCTCAGGCGCTCGCCGGCCGTAACGACGACAAACCGGTCGACCTCGCAGTGGTCACCGCCGACCTGCGTCGGGTGACCGGCGCGGAGGCCGGATCGCCGCTGGCCGCGACGGTGCTCGGGGTGTGTCTGGTGCTCCCGCTGGAACACCCACACCTGCGCTGCCGCACCCTCGACGTCACCCTCTCCGGCGGCGGGCCGGAGGAGGTCGCGGTCACGCTGCGCGAGGAGCTGTGCGATCCGGCCGGGCCGGCCACCGTCGTCCTGCGCGGCCGGCACCGCTTCGGGCCGACCTACCAGACGGTGCCGCTGCCCCCGGCCGGCGGCCCCGTTTCCGGCGGTAACTATCTGCTGACCGGCGGGCTGGGCGGCGTCGGTCTGTCGCTCGCCCGAGAACTGGCCCGGACCGAGAACGCCGGCCTGGCCCTGCTGTCCCGCACCGCATTGCCGCCGAAGCAGAGGTGGGACGAGTGGTTGGCGACACGCCCCACCGACGCGACGGCGGACCGGATCCGCGCGGTCCGCGAGCTGGAGCGGCTCGGCGCCCGGATCGCTGTGCTGACCGCCGACGTCACCGATCCCGGCCAGCTCCACGAGGCAGCACGGCACGCTGTCGCCGCACTCGGCCCGGTACACACCGTGGTGCACGCCGCCGGAGTGGCCGGTGGAGGCCTGATCCAGCTCAAGGATGCCGCTGCCGCGGCGCGGGTCCTGGCCCCGAAGGTGCGCGGCGGCCTCGCCGTCGTGGACCTGGCCCGGCGCATCGGCGCCCGGACGGTGGTGCTGTGCTCGTCCACCCTCGCCCTCAGCGGCGGAATCGGTCAGGTCGACTACGTGGCCGCGAATGCGTTCCTCGACGCCCTCGCCCAGCACGCCGCCGGCGAGCCCGGACCCGAGGTGGTCTCGGTGAACTGGGACGCCTGGCAGGAGGTCGGGATGGCCCAGCGGCATCTCGCCGCCGCCGACCCGGCCGCCGCGCCGGCGCAGCCGGTGGATCATCCGCTGCTGCGCGCCCGCCAGGAACTCACCGACGGACACGCCGTGTACGACGCGACAGTGGACGCCACCGACTCCTGGCTGGTCGACGAGCACCGGATGCTCGGCGACGCCGTGGTGCCCGGGACCGGTCATCTGGAGCTGGCCCGGGCGGCGTACGCGGACCTCACCGGTGCCGGCTCCGCCGTTCTCACGGACGTGCGGTTCCACACCCCGGCCGTGCTGGGCCGGTCGGGCCGGCGGGACCTGCGGGTGGTCCTCGACCGGGCGGTCGAACCGGTCCGGTTCACCGTGGTCAGCCCGCACCCTCGGGCGGGGGACACGGACGGGCCGGCCTGGCAGGTGCACGCCACCGGCCAGGTGGCGACGCTGGCCGGGCACCCGCCACCCGACCGGCCCGTCGAGCGGCTCATCGCCGACGGCCGGCTGCGAGACCTCGGGCTACCCGAACCGGTCGCGCTGATGAGTTTCGGCGGACGCTCGCGGTGCCTGCGTCGGGTGTGGCGGGGCGAGCGGGAGGCGCTCGCCGAGCTGGTCCTGCCCGACCGTTACGCCGCCGACCTCGATCGGCTGCACATGCACCCGTCGCTGATGGACCTTGCCGCCGGTTTCGTGGGCACCCACCTCGCCGAGACGTTCCGCATCCCCATCTCGTACGGGCGGCTGCGGTGCTGGCGGCCCCTGCCCCGCCGGGTGTACAGCCACCACGTGTACCGGGAGGACGACCGGCCGGACCGGGAGACCAGCACCGCCCAGATCACGCTCTACGACGCCGACGGCCGGGTGCTGGTCCAGATCGGGGACTTCGTCCTGAAGCGCGTCGCCGACCTGCGGCAGACCCTGGACGCGGCGCGCTCCGGCAGCGGCCCGGAGATCGGCGACTTCCGGCTCCCGGGCGGGCCGGCCGGCAGCGGCGCCGGGTTGCTCGGCGCGCACCTGGTCACCGGTCTGCGGCCGGCCGAGGGCGCCGACGCCTTCCGCCGGCTGCTCGCCGCGAGCATCGGCCCGCAGGTGGCCGTGGTGGCCAAGGACCTCGACGCGGTGCTCGCCGACATCGCCGGTCGCCGGGTGGCCGACGCGGTGACCGAGCGGCCGGCGGCGCATCCCCGGCCGACGTTGGCCACGCCGTACCGGTCGCCGGGGGACGCCGTGGAGGCGCGGCTTGTCGATATCTGGCAGGGCCTGCTCGGCGTGGACCGGGTCGGGGTCGACGACGACTTCTTCGAGCTGGGCGGGCACTCCCTGCTCGGGCTGGAGATGGTCAACCGGATCGGCCGTGAGTTGGGGCTGAGCGTGCCGCTGAGCCTGCTGTTCGAGGCGCGCACCGTCGCCGAGCTGGCCGACGCGCTCCACCGGGAGCCGGCGCCGATCGGCTCGGCCGTACTGACCGAGAGCCGAGGAGGGTGACCGATGAGGGACATCGAGAGGGTCGGCGTGGTGGGCGCCGGCGTGATGGGAACCGGTGTGTCGCAGGCGCTGGCGGAGGCCGGGCTGCGGGTGGTCCTGGTGGACCGAACCACCGAGATCCTGGACCAGGCCCGGCGCGCGGTGGGTGACGGCGTACGCCTGCGGCGGCTGCTCGCGGGCACCGGCGGGGACCGGGCGGCGGTGCTGGACCGGATCACCTGGCGCACCGACCTGGACGCCCTCGCCGAGGTCGACTTCGTCATCGAGAATGTCACCGAGGACTGGGCGGTCAAGCAGCCGGTGTACGAGCGGCTGGACGAGGTGTGCCGGCCGGACACGGTGCTGGCCGCGAACACCTCGGTCATCGCGATCACGGCCCTCGGCGGGCTGACCCGCCGGCCGCAGGCGGTGCTGGGTATGCACTTCATGAACCCGGTGCCGCTGCGACCCATGGTCGAGGTGATCCGGGGCCACCACACGAGCGACGAGACCATCGAGCGTGCCCGCTCCCTGCTGGAGCGGTTGGGCAAGGAGGCCGTGGTGGTGGCAGACTCGCCGGGCTTCGTCAGCAACCGGGTGCTCATGTTGACCATCAACGAGGCGGCGTTCCTGCTGCAGGAGCGGGTCGCCGACGTCGCTGAGATCGACCGGCTCTTCCGTGGCTGCTTCGGACACCCGATGGGCCCGCTCGAAACCGCCGATCTTATCGGTCTGGACACCATCGTCCAGTCCATCGAGGGGCTGCACGAGGCGTTCGCCGACAGCAAGTACCGCCCCTGCCCGCTGCTGCGCCGGATGGTGCAGGCGGGCCTGCACGGGCGCAAGAGCGGCGCGGGCTTCTACTCCTACGCCGGCGACCGGCCGGCGCCCGCGGAGAGGCGAGGATGATGGAGAACATTCGACAGCAGGTCCGCGCGTTTCTCGCCCGGTACATCCGGGACCGGGAGATCGCCGACGACGAGAACATCTTCGCCGCCGGGCACGTCAACTCGCTGTTCGTCATGCAGCTCGTGCTGTTCGTCGAGGGCGAGCTGGACTGTCCGGTGGCGGACGCGGACCTGGAGCTGGAGAACTTCAGCAGCGTCGACGCCATTGTGGCCCTGGTCGAGCGCCGGATTGCGACGGTACGCGGATGAGGCTCCAGCTCACGCCCGACCAGCAGCGGAAGCGGGAACGGTTCGCGGCGTTCGCCGACGACCACCTGGTTCCGTACGCCGACGGCTGGGACCGCGCGCAGGAGCTGCCCCGCGCCGTCGTGCACGGTCTCGCGGAGGCGGGGCACCTCGGCGCCGTAATCCCCGCCGATCACGGCGGCGTCGGTCTCGACGCGATCAGCTTCGGGCTGCTGCACGAGGAGGTGGGCCGGGGCTGTTCCTCGGTACGCAGCCTGCTCACCGTGCACAGCATGGTGTCGTACGCGCTGGTCCGGTGGGGCCGCCCCGAGCAGCGTGCCCGCTGGCTGCCGGAGCTGGCCCGGGGTGCGTGCCTGGGCGCGTTCGCGGTGACGGAACCGGGTGCGGGCAGCGACCTGGCGGGGGTGTCCACCCGGGCCCGCCCGGTGGCTGGTGGCTACGCGCTGGACGGACACAAGCACTGGATCACCTTCGGCCAGTACGCCGACCTCTTCCTGGTCCTCGCCCGGCTGGCCGACCGGCCGGCGGCATTCCTGGTGGAACGGGAGCGCGCCGGGCTGACAGTGGTGCCGCAGACCGGCGCGCTCGGCACCCGCGCCTCGATGCTGGCCGAGTTGCGGCTGGCGGACTGCCGGATCCCGGCGGAGAACCTGGTAGGGCGGTCGGGCTTCGGGCTGTCCGCAGTGGCCGCGACCGCCCTGGAGCTGGGGCGCTACAGCGTCGCGTGGGGCTGCGTCGGGCTGGCGGAGGCCTGCCTGCGGGCGTCCCTGGCCTACGCGGACACGCGGGAGCAGTTCGGCCAGCCGCTGCGTCGCCACCAGTTGGTGCAACGGATGCTGGCGGACATGGTGACCGGGACCAGCGCCGCCCGGCTGCTCTGTCAACAGGCCGGCTGGCTGCGCGAGAGCGGCGACCCCGAGTCGGTGCACGCCACCTGGCTGGCCAAGTACTTCGCCTCCACCGCCGCGGCCCGCGCGGCCGACGACGCCGTGCAGATCCACGGCTCGCGCGGCATCGGCGACGCGTACCCGGTGCAGCGGCACCTGCGCGACGCGAAGGTCATGGAAATCATCGAGGGCAGCACGCAGCTTCAGCAGATCACCATCGCGGAGTCGGCGTACCAGCTGCGGCCCCGACCGACGGGTGGGGTGGAAACCCGCCCCCAGGACGTCAAGGGAGCGATCCGATGAGCTCCGGGGTCGTACCGCCGCCCACCGGGGCGCCGTCCGGAAAAATGATCAAGTGTGTCGTCTGGGACCTCGACCACACGGTCTGGGACGGGGTGCTGCTGGAGGACGGCGAGGTGCGGTTGCGGCCGGGCATCGCCGAGGTGCTGCGTGTGCTCGACGAGCGCGGTGTCCTGCACTCGATTGCCAGCCGCAACGATCCGGACGCCGCGCTGGCGGCGTTGCATGAGCTGGGCGTGGCCGAGTACTTCCTGCACCCGCAGATCGGCTGGGGCGCCAAGTCGACGTCCGTACGGGCCGTCGCCGACGCCCTCAACATCGGCCTGGACGCGCTCGCCTTCGTCGACGACGACGGCTTCGAGCGGGCCGAGGTCGGTCACGCCCTGCCCGAGGTGCGCTGCATCGACGCCGCGGAGGCGGCCACGCTCGCCGACCGCCCCGAGCTGAGCCCCGAGGTGGTCACCTCGGACGCCCGGCAGCGTCGCGACATGTACCGCGCCGACCTGATCCGCCAGCAGGTGGAGAGCCGCTTCGACGGGCCGACCGAGGAGTTCCTGGCCACCCTGCGGATGCACCTGACGATCGCCGAGGCGGGCCCGGACGACCTGCTCCGGGCCGAGGAGCTGACCGTGCGCACGCACCAGCTCAACACCACCGGCTACACCTACTCCATGGCGCAGCTCGACGCGTTCCGCACCTCGCCCCGGCACCGGCTCTACGTGGCGCGGCTGTCCGACCGCTACGGCCCGTACGGGACGATCGGGCTCACCCTGATCGAGCTGGACAGCCGGGTGTGGACGATCAAATTGCTGCTGATGTCCTGCCGGGTGATGTCCCGGGGTGTGGGCGGCGTCGTCATCACGTTCCTGCGCCGGCTGGCCCGCGACGCGGGCGTGCGGTTGGTTGCCGAGTTCGTGCCGAACGGCCGCAACCGGATGATGCACGTCACCTACCGGATGAACCGGTTCCGGGAGATCGGCCGCGACGGTGACCGGTTGCGCCTCGAGTGCGACCTCACCGACGTACCGCCGATCCCCGGACACCTGCACGTGGAGACGCCGTGACGCCCGACGCGGCGGCGGCGGACGCCGTCGCGGGCCCGGCGGGGGAGGTGGGCGTGGTCCGTCCCCGGCCGCTACCCGAGGCCGCGCTGCGGCTCATCTGCTTCCCGTACGCCGGCGGAGGCGCCTCGGTCTTCGCTTCCTGGCCGGCGGGAACCGGGCCGGACATCGAGGTCTGCGCCGTCCAGCTGCCCGGCCGGGAGGCGCGGCTCGGGCAGCCGCCCTTTCGGGACGTGCGCACCCTCGTCTCCGCCGTCGAGGCGGGCGTCGGCAGCCTGCTGGACGAGCCGTTCGCGCTCTTCGGGCACAGCATGGGCGCCCTCGTCGCCTACGAGTTCGCCCGCCGGCTGGCTGCCCGAGGTCAGCCGGCGCCGGCCCACGTGTTCGTCTCCGCCCGGCCGGGGCCGCACCTGCCCCGGCCCTGGCCCGGCGCGCACCTCCTTCCCGACGACAAGTTCATCGACCGGCTCCGGGAGATGGGTGGCACCCCGGCGCAGGTCCTCGGCGACGCGCGGCTGATGCGGCTGGTCCTGCCGGTCCTGCGGGCCGACTTCGCCGTCAACGACGAGTACGTGCACCGCCCCGGGCCGCTGCTGAGCTGCCCGGTCACCGCGCTCGGCGGCCTGGACGATCCCCAGGCGCCGCCCTCGGCGCTGGCCGCCTGGCAACGGCACACGAGCGGTCCGTTCCGGCTGCGGCTTTTCAGCGGCGGCCACTTCTACCTGCGCGAGCACCGCGACGAGTTGCTGCGGGTGGTCCGGGAGTCGCTGACCGGCCGCTGAACCCCGCCGGCTCACCTTTTCAGCAGCTCCGCCACCTGGTACGCCAGGTCGAGCGCCCGGTCCCGCGCGAGCCCCCGTCCGCCGCCCGCCGGCGTGCCCGGTCGGTCGCCGTCGAGCGCCACGCGCAGACCACCGGGGTGCGTGCACAGCGCGCGGTGCACCGCGAAGTACCCGCGTACGCCCTCGAGGATCCGGGCGAACGGTGTCCCGGGCGCCGCCATCGGGTCGCACTGCCACAGCACCCGGCGCCCGGCGGCGGTCACCTTCTCCACGATCGGGGGGAGCGACTCGTCGATCCGGCCGGGGCCGATCCGGCAGGTGAGGGTGAGCCGGCCGGCGACGTTGTCCGGGTTGAGCCGTTCGCAGAGCTCGACGGTGGCCTCCGGCAGCGTGTCCGGCCCCAGGGTCACGGTCACCGGGTTGGCGATCCGGGCGACGAGGTCCACGTGGGCGCCGTCGAGGCGGCCCACGTGCTCGCTGAGCCCGAGTAGGTGGCCGGAGAGGCCGTACCGCCGGCCCCGAGCGGCCCGGACCAGTGGGCGCTCGTACTCCAGCACGAGAGCGTCGTGAGAGCTGTACGGGCGGGCAGGTGGGCGCGTCGCGGCGTCCGGCACCCCGCACGCCCGGATGAAGGCCATGGCGCGGCCGAGTTCCTGGGCGGCGTCGAGGTGCGGTGTGGCCGGGTCGACGCCGTCCAGCAATCCCTGCTGCCAGCGGTGCACCGACTGGAGGTCGGCCAGGTCCCCGGTGAAGTGGGCGCGCAGCACGTTCATCGCGCCCGCCGCGTTGGCGTAGGCCAGGATCAGTCTCTGCGGGTCGGGGATTCGGGCCGCCTCCGCGGGCGTGCGGTCGTTGATCAGGTCGCCCCGCCGGCCGGGCGGTCCGGCGTGGTCGATCGGCGCGGCCGCCGGGTGGGCGCATCCGCCGGCGGCCCGGGCGACGCTGACCACCGGCATTGAACCGCCGTACGCCAGGACCAGGGCCATCTGGGCGAGGGTCGCGGCGTTGGCGACCAGGTGCGCCTCGGTGTTGCCGGCGGAGGACTCCACGGGGTCGCCGCCCTCAAGGAGGAACGCGCGGCCCTCGGCCGCGACGGCCAGCCGGTCGCGTAGCTCGTCGACCTCGGCCGGCGTGACGAGCGGCGGCACGGTGGCGAGCTGGCGCATCACGACCGCCAGTTCCGCCTCGTCGGGCCACGGTGGTCGCTGCGCCCTGGGCAGGCCTCGCCAGCCGTCGAGGCCGTTGGTGTCGTGCTCGGCGGTTCCGCTGATCTCCGGCGTGGGCCAGGTGGTCGGCGGCCAGCGTCGCAGCAGGCCTGGCGGTTTCATACGGTCTCCCTCCGACGGCCCCGCCCACTCGTCCGCCGGTCCAGGATGGCCCCACGCCGGATACCGGCGGATCTCCGAGAATGCGCAGCCCGGGTCGGGGCCGGGCGACCAGCTGTCGGGCGGCGAACGCGCGCAATTCGGAAGGTGCGCGGCCGGCGCGGCGGATGCGACGGTCGGGTGGTCAGCGGGCGGTCCGGTGTGTCGTACCACCGTCCGGCGGGCAGGAGACGCCGAGGAGGCACTTGTGGCGGTGAACCGGGGATCGCGGGCGGTCGTGCTGGGCGGGAGCATGGCGGGCCTGCTCGCCGCTCGTGTGCTCACGGACGCGTACGACGAGGTGACGATCGTCGACCGGGACGAGCTGGCCGGGAGCGGCGCACGCCGGGGCGTGCCGCAGGGCCGCCACGTGCACGGCCTGCTCGCCCGGGGCCAGCAGATCCTGGACGAGCTGTTCCCCGGCTTCACCGCGCGGGCGGTCGCCGCTGGCGTGCCGACGGGTGACCTGGGCGAGCTGCGCTGGTTCTTCAACGGCAGGCCACTGCGACGGGCGAGCACCGGACTGGTCTGCGTCTCGGGGTCCCGGCCGCTACTGGAGGCCCAGGTGCGCGACGCGGTCGCCGCGCTGCCCGGGCTGCGACTGCGCGACGGCTGCGACATCGTCGGTCTGGTGACCACGGAGGACCGGAGCCGCGTCACCGGTGTCCGGGTGCACCCGGCCGGCGCCGCCGACGAGGAGGTCATCCCCGCCGACCTGGTGGTGGACGCGACCGGGCGCGGGTCTCGCGCCCCGGTCTGGCTGGCCGAACTGGGCTATCGGCGGCCGGCGGAGACCCGGGTGCCGATCGATCTGGTGTACACCACCCGGCACTACCGGCTGCGCGACGAGGGCATCCTGCGCGGAGACCTGTCGATCAACCCGGTCTCCACCCCCTCGCACCCCCGGGGGGCGTTCTTCTCCCGAATCCAGGACGGCCGGAGCGTGCTGTCGCTGACCGGTGTGCTGGGCGACCACCCGCCGGCGGACGAGCGGGGCTTTCTGGACTTCGTCCGGTCCCTGCCCGTACCGGACATCTTCGACGTCATCCGTGACGCCGAACCGTTGGACGACCCGGTCTCCTTCCGCTACCCGGCGAGCGTGCGCCGGCACTACGAGCGCCTCGACCGCCTCCCAGCCGGGTTCCTGGTCCTCGGCGACGCCCTGTGCAGCTTCAACCCGGTATACGGCCAGGGCATGACGGTGGCCGCCCTGGAGGCGCTGACCCTGCGCGAGCACCTCCGGACGGGTCTGGCGCCCCGGCCGGGGGAGTTCTTCCGCGACGCCGCCCGGGTGGTCGACGTGCCGTGGGACGTCTCCGCCGGAAGCGACCTGAGTTTCCCAGGGGTGGTCGGGCCGCGCCCGCCGAAGGTCCGGATAGCTAACGCGTACATGTCCCGCGTGCAGGCCGCCGCGGTCCGCGACGGCGCGGTGACCCGGACCTTCATGCGGGTGGCCGGCCTGGTCGACCCCCCGACCGACCTGATGCGCCCGCGCATGATGTGGCGGGTCCTCACTCAGGCGCGGGGCGTGGCTCCGGCCCCGGCCCGGCCGGTCGAGCAGGCCACCGTCGGCGACTGAGCCGGCGATTCGCGTCTGCGGCCAGGACGGCAATCTGGAAGATGCACTGTCGTCCTCGGGCGAGAAGCATAGGCACAGATGATCTTCGCCCCTGGTCCCGTCCTCCACGCGAGGGGTCGGGACGGCCCGGACCCCTCAGATAGCAGGTGCTTCCATGGTCATGTCACGTCGGCAGATCCTCGGCTCGACTGCCGCGTTATCCGGCGCCACCGTCGGTCTCGGCGGCCTGGGTGCCACGCCCGCCCAGGCCGGTGGCAACCCCGCGACCGCTGTCGACCCGCTGGTCGCCATTCACTCCGATGATCCGCGGTACGCGCAGCTCATGCTGCGTTCGTTCAACCCCCGGTTCATCTCGTCCCCGGAGACGGTCCACCTGACCTACACCGCCGAGCAGGTCCGTGCGGCGGTCGAGCAGGCGGTCGGCCGTGGACAGCGCATCACCGTCCGCAGCGGCGGTCACTGCCTCGACAACCTGGTCGGCGACCCGGCGTTCCGGGTGCTGGTCGATGTGTCGGCCATGAACCAGACCTGGTACGACCAGCGGCACCGGGCGTTCGTCGTGGAGTCCGGCGCCACCCTCGGCCAGATGTACGAACAGCTCTACCTGGGCTGGAAGGTCACCGTGCCGGCCGGCGTGTGCCCACCGGTGGGTGTCGGCGGCCACATCAGCGGCGGCGGGTACGGGCCGTTGTCGCGTAAGTTCGGCCTCTCCGTCGACCACCTCTACGGCGTGGAGGTGGTCGTCGTCGACCGGTCCGGTCGGGCCCGGACCATCCTGGCCACCGGCCGTCCCGACGACCCGCACCGCGACCTGTGGTGGGCGCACACGGGTGGCGGCGGGGGCAACTTCGGGTTCGTCACCAAGTACCTGTTCCGCACGCCCGGCGTCACCGGCGACGACCCGGGCAAGCTGCTGCCCACCCCGCCACCGACCCTCTTCATGACCTGGGCTTCCTACCCATGGGACGGGCTGACCCAGGAGGGCTTCGTCCGACTGGTCAAGAACCACAACGCGTGGCACGCCGCCCACAGCGGCCCCGGCGACCCGTTCGAGGGTCTGCACAGCGCGCTGCACCTCAACACCGAGAAAGAGCAGGCCATCTACCTGGAGATCCGCACCGACGCCACCATGCCCGACGCGCGCAGGATGCTCGACGAGTACATCGCCGCCGTGTCGGACGGGGTGGGCGTCGCCCCGCAGATCAGCACGACCGACGACCTCTGGTTGGCCAACGCGACGCTGGAGTTTCCGCAGACCATCCCGCCGCGCACCAAGTCCAAGGGCAGCTACCTGCGCAAGCCCCTCGCCGACTGGCAGATTGTGGAGCTGTACCGGGGCCTGCGGGACCCGGCCTACAAGGGGCAGTGCCTGGTCTACTTCGCCGGCTACGGCGGCCAGGTCAACGCGGTTCGGCCGGGCGCCACCGCGGTCCCGCAGCGGGACTCGATCCTCAAGCTCTGGTTCTCCGCCTCCTGGCCGAACGCCGCCGACGACGAGGAGTCGGTGGACTGGGTGCGCCGCTTCTACCAGCGGGTCTTCGCCGACACCGGTGGCATGCCGGTCTCCGGCGACCGCTACGACGGCTGCTACATCAACTACCCGGATATCGACAGCAAGGACCCGGCCTGGAACCGGTCCGGCGTGCCGTGGAGCACCCTCTACTACAAGCAGAGCTATCCCCGCCTGCAGCGCATCAAGTCCAAGTACGACCCGAACAACATCTTCCGGCACGCCTTGTCCATCGAGCCGGCGGCTGGCTGAGTCGTCGGGCGGGTACGCCGAACGGGCCGGTCGCGACGCGATCGGCCCGTTCCGTGTGGCTCACCGGCGTTCAGGTCGGCGGCACGTCGTCCGGCGTCTCAGCGGCGAGCCGCCGCCGGATGTCCTCGCGCAGCGCCTTCTTGTCCACCTTCCCGACGTTGGTGCGGGGGAGGGCGGCCACCTCGACCAGCCGCTCCGGCCGCTTGAACCGGGCCACTCCGGCGCGCTCCATCACCGCCTGCACGTCGGACAGCTGCACCGGCGCACCGGCCCGGATCACCGCGTAGAGGCAGACCCGCTCGCCGAACTCGGGATCGGGCATCGCCACGGCGGCGGCCAGGTCGATGCCCGGGACCTGGTAGGCGAAGTTCTCCACCTCCTCCGCCGAGATCTTCTCGCCCGCCCGGTTGATCATGTCCTTGTCGCGTCCCTCGACGACCAGGTTGCCGTCGGGACGGCGACGCACCACGTCACCGGTCCGGTACCAGCCGTCGGCGGTGAACGCGATCCGGTTCTGCCCCTCGGCCCGGTAGTAGCCGCGGGGGGTGTATGGCCCGCGGGTCAACAGCAGCCCGGGGATGCCGTCCGGCACCGTCCGGCCTTCCTCGTCGACCACCAGGATCTCGTCATCCGGGCAGATAGGGCGGCCCTGGGTGTGGCACACCACCTCGTCGGGGTCGTCCAGCCGGGTGTAGTTGAGCAGCCCCTCCGCCATGCCGAAGACCTGCTGAAGCTGACAACCGAGGGTGGACCGGACCCTCCAGGCCACCTCGTCTGCCAGCCGGGCGCCACCCACCTGGAGCACCCGCAGCGTACCGAGGTCATATCCCGGCCCGGACTCCTGAAACGCGAGCCAGCTCTGGGCGATGGTCGGCACCGCGGCGGTCACCGTGACCCGTTCCCGCTCGATCAGGTCGAAGACCTTCTTCGGCGCCGGCGACGGGGCGACAACCACCCGACCACCGACCAGCAGGGTGCCGAGAATGCCGGGACACGCCAGCGGGAAGTTGTGGGCCAGCGGGAGCGCCGCCAGGTACACGGTGGACGGGCCGAAGCCGGAGATCTCGCCGCTGCGCCGGGCGTTGTACGCGTAGTCGTCGTGGGTCCGGGCGATCAGCTTCGGCAGGCCGGTGGTGCCGCCCGACAGCAGGAAGAGCGCCACGTCCCGGCTGTCTGGCGCGGCGGCGTCCAGCTGCCGGCGCGCCGCTGCCGGGTCCTCGGCGGGCCGGCACAGCGCCCGCAGGTCCACCGAGCCCGGCGCGGGCCGAGCGCCGGCGGCGAGCACATGCGAGAGGCCCGGCTGCCCCGCGGCGATGCGCCGGGCCATCTCCTGGTGGTCAAAGCGGTCCGTCTCTGCGGGCACCACCACCGCCCGAGCCTCGGCCTGCCGGACGAGGTGGGACATCTCGTGGTGGCGGTGCGCCGGCAGCGCCATGACCGGCAGCACGCCCAGCCGCAGGCAGGCGAGCGTCAGCACGACGAACTCCCAACGGTTGTCGAGCTGCACCACGATCCGGTCGTCCCGGCGCAGGCCCAGCGTGTGCAGGCGCAGCGCCAAGCCGTCGGCCCACTCCACCAGCTCCCGGTAGGTCAGCCGGACGTCCCCGCTGACCAGCGCCTCCGCGTCGGGCACGGCGTCGGCCACCGCCAGGATGCACGCGCCCAGCGGCCGACCCTCCCAGTAACCCGCGGCGACGTACCGGGCCACCGCCTCCGGCGGCCAGGGCACCAGGCCGGTCCGGCTGGGCTCGGGCCCGCCCGCTCCACCTGTCACTGTGGCCTCCTCCCGCCGGCTGGCCGTCCCACCGCCTCGCCCGATGCGGGCGGGTGCGTAGCGGCGGACGGCCCGCAGACGCGGGGGCCGGACATCGGACCGCAGGCTGGTGAGACTTCTCTCGATCATGCCGGTGGGGCGACCGGGGACGCATCTCTGAGCGTGCCGACCGAGGAGGGGGAGCACGGCCGCGGCGGGCGCCCTCAGGGGCGCCCGCCGCGGCCAACCGGTCAGTTCTGCTGCTCGGGCAGCGTCGAGTAGTGCTTCACGAGGTCGTCGAAGGACGGCTCGCCGCCGCCCAGGGCCGGGCGGCCGGCCTCCCGGTCGAGCAGCTCGCCCATCTTGTCCAGAGCCAGGTGGAAGCCGGCGGCGCTCTGCGCCAGGTGGCCCGGGTCGCCGACCACGTTCTCCAGCACCAGCCGGCAGCCGTCCCCGTGTGGGCTCAGCAGCCAGCGGTAGACGTCGCCCTTGCCGGCGTACACGA
Organism: Micromonospora sp. RB23; assembly: GCF_053585025.1. NCBI lineage: Bacteria > Bacillati > Actinomycetota > Actinomycetes > Micromonosporales > Micromonosporaceae > Micromonospora > Micromonospora sp. RB23. The sequence continues at coordinate 4,717,317 of NZ_CM132111.1, read as the reverse complement.
ACCGGCGCGGCTCGTCGATCTCGACGACCCGGGCTCGCTCCACCATCTCCGGAGAGAACGTCACGGTCACGTTGCCGCCCTCGACCGGCTCCACGACGACTGAGAAGCCGAACCACGAGGAGTGCTCCTCGCTGTCGGTGATCGCCCGCCAGACGCGTTCGGGCGGGTCCGGGTAGTCGTGAGTGAAGCGCAGAAGCGGCTTCTCGTCGGGGCCGGGGTGCCGGGTGGTCCGCGTACGGAAGGTCTCGGGATCCATCAAATCCGGTCTCCTCTTGGTTCACTGGCCTGGCCCACGGGGTGTGGGCCGGTCGTAGCAGACTGTCAATATTGGACGGAACGGGTCAAGTGCACACGCCCGGCGGCCACGTCGGTCGATCCGATGTGGCCGTGGCGGCACTGTTCCCCGTCAGCCGTGGCAGGAGCCCGCAGCGGCATCGCCGTAGCGGTCGTGGTGGCGGATCCACCCCATGGTGTCCGCCATGCCCTCCTCCTGGCGGCCCAGCGGGGTCAGGTCGAGGTAGTTGTAGGTGTTGTTCAGGATGTCGCTGCCGCGCCCGTGTGTGGAGTACGCGTAGAGCACCCGGCCGTCGTCGTCGCGCAGGAACGCGCTCACCCCGGGCAGTTCCGGCTCGTCCGTGCCGACGTCCAGCGTGAAGTCCCGGTAGAAGGCGTCGCCCCGGGTGGTGTACCAGGGGATGTCCCAACCCATCCGGCGCTTGAACGGCACGATGTCCCGCTGCGGCGCGGCACAGACGATGACCAGTGAGGTGTCCCGCGCGTGGAGGTGTGCCAGGTGACCGATGTTGTCGATGAACAGCGAGCAGACCGGGCACCAGTCGTGCCCCTCCAGCGGCCACATGAAGTGGTAGGTGAGCAGTTGTCGCCGGCCCTCGAACAGCTCCGGCAGCGTCCGCTCGCCGTCCGGGCCCTCGAAGACGTACTCCTGGTCCACCACCATCATCGGCAGCCCGCGTCGGTCCACGTTGAGCGCGTCCCGCGCCCGGGTCACCTCCTTCTCGCGCTCCAGGAAGGCCCGCCGCGCGGCGAACCAGTCGGCCCGATCGACGATCTTGACATCCGTCATCGCTCTCTCCTCCTGCCGAGGCTCCGGCGGCTCACCGCAGGCCCTCGCCGCGGTCAGGCAGGGCGTCGACGAACTCGCCCCGGGCCAGCGCGGCCGCGATCGTCTCGATGTCGTCGCTCATGTAGCGGTCCCGGTCCAGGGTGGACACCAGGGACCGGATCCGGTTGTGGATCGCTCGCCCGGCCGGGCTGAGCCGGTCCGCGACGCCCCGCAGGTCCACCGCCTGAGCGGCGGACAGGTACTCCACGGCCAGGATGAGGTCGTTGTTGCGCAACACCCGGCGGGCGTTGCGGGCGGCAATCAGGCCCATGCTCACTACGTCCTGGTTGTCGCTGTTGGACGGGATGCTCTGGGTGCTCGCCGGGCTGATGGTCCGGTTCTCCGCGACAAGCGCCGTCGCCGGGTATTGGGCGCCGGTGAAGCCGCTGTTCAGACCCGGCTCACCGGCTACCAGGTATTCCGGCAGGCCGCCGTTGAGGTGCCGGTTGAGCAGGCGGTTGGTCCGCCGCTCAGAGGTCACGCCGAGCTGGGTCAGGGCGATGGTGAGGAAATCCATGGCGAAGGCCACCGGCTGACCGTGGAAGTTGGCGCCGTGGAAGACCTCCTTGCCCTCGAAGAAGAGCGGGTTGTCGTTGGACGAGTTCAGTTCGGTCGTCACGATGCCCGTGGCGTGGTAGACGGTGTCCCGCACCGCGCCGACGACCTGCGGGATGGCCCGTAGCGTGTAGGGCTTCTGCAGGTAGATCTCGCCGCGCTGGACGCTGACCCCCTGCTGCTTCTGCTCCTCGACCTGACGGCGGATCTCCCGGTGCTCCAGCGCCAGGCCGCTGCCGGCCAGCAGGGCGCGCATGTTGGCGGCGTTGTCGATCTGGCCCCGGTGCGGCCGGGCCAGCTCGTGCCCCTCGGCCATGAAAGCACCGGTCGAGCCCTGCAACGCCTCCAGCGCCAGCGCCGTCACGATCTCGGCCTGCCGGACCTGGTTGAGCGCCCGGCCGGCCAGCAGGGCGCCAAGGCCGGTCATGGCGGAGGTGCCGTTGATCAGCGACAGCCCCTCCTTGAACCGTAGCTGCAGCGGCTCCACACCGAGTTGCCGCAGGACGGGGCCGGTGGGGGTGGGTCGGCCGTCGCGCAGCACGTACCCCTCGCCGATGATCACGGCGGCGATGTGCGACAGCGGGGCGAGGTCGCCGCTGGCGCCCAGAGAGCCGATCTCCGGGATGGCCGGGGTGATGCCCTGGTTGAGCAGCAGGGCCAACCGTTCCAGCAGCTCCGGCCGGACCGCCGAGTAGCCCCGCGCCAGCGCGTTGAGCCGGGCTGCGACCATGGCCCGTGCCTCGTCCTCGGCGAAGATCGGCCCGACCCCTGCGCAGTGGCTGCGCACCAGGTTGAGCTGGAGATCGATCTCCATGGCGTTGTCGACCATCATGTACGCCAGGTCGCCGTACCCGGTGGTGATGCCGTACACCGGGATGCCCTGCTCGACGATGTCCTGGAACATCGCCCTGCTCGCCGCGGCCTTCTCCAGGGCCGTCGGGGCGATGACGCACGGCGCCTGCTCCTCGGCTATCCGCCGGATGCCGGCGATGTCCACGTTCTGACCGTCGAGTTCGACGGGCGTTGTCTCCACCAGGGTCACGTCTCTCCACCTAAATGTCGTCGGGCTGGGCGGTTCGGGGACTCGTAGCGTCATCCCCGCGCGGGGCGGTCAGGCGCTGCCGCTCACCTCCCCCCGCGTCCGGGTACCGTCATCGGGCCGCGTCTCCGCGTCCACCAGAGCGGCGAGCCCGGCCAGCGTCGGGTCGGCGAGGAAGCGGCGGGCCGAGACGCTGACGCCGGTCCGCTCCCGGACTTCGTGCAGGAGCGGCGGGATCAGCAGCGAATGCCCGCCGAGGGTGAACAGGGAATCCTCCGGCGTCACCTCGTCGGTGCCGAGCACCTCGGCCCAGACGCCCGCCAGGATCCGCTCGGTCGAAGTGGAGGGCTGGCGGTCACCGGGCGCGCGCAGCGACGTCGGCGCCGGCAGTCGACGCCGGTCGACCTTTCCGCCCACGTTGCGCGGCAACGTCGGCAGGGTGCGGAAGCTCACCGGCGGCATCAGGCTGCCGAACCGCTGTCGCAGCCGGGACCGCCAGGCGGCGGTCAGGTCGTTCGCGCCCGCGCCGTCCGCCGGCTCCCGGACCACCACGTACGCCATCAGGCGCACGACCAGGCCGCTGTGATCGCGTACCGGCACCACCGCGCACTCGGCGATCGAGTCCGCGGCGGCCAGCGCCGTCTCCACGTCGGTGAGCTCCAGGCGGGTGCCGAAGAACTTGATCTGGAAGTCCTGCCGGCCGCGGAACTCCAGCAACCCGTCCAGCCGCCGGCGTCCGAGGTCCCCGGTGCGGTACCAGCCGTGGTCCGGCAACCCGAACTCCTGGTGGGCGCGCAGCGGCGTGAAGGCGTCGGCGGGCGCCTCCGCGCCCACATAGCCGGGCGTGACGTAGGGGCTGCGGACGACCAGTTCACCGGTGACCCCCGCCGGGCAGGGCCGGTCCTGGTCGTCGACGACGAGCACCTGGCGGCCGGGGATCGGCTCACCGACAGGCACCGTCCCATGTACCGGCCCGGTCACCTCATGCCAGGTCGCCAGCACGATCTCCGTCGGGCCGTACAGATTGGTCAACCGGGCCGCCGACAGCGCCCGGCGTAGTTCCCCAGCCAGCTCGCCGGGGAGCGGCTCTCCGGCGAGCAACAGGTGCCGCAGCGCCGGCAGCGCGTCTCCGTGACCCCGCGACACCAGGGCCCGCAGAATTTCCCGGGCGAAGCTCGGCACGGTCTGGAAGTGGCTGATCCGTTCGTCGGCCAGCCAACGCACCAGCCGACGGGGGTCCACCCGCACCCGGTCGGGCACCGGGCAGAGAGTCGCGCCGGCGCCGAGCGCGGCGAAGATCTCGCAGAGCGCCGCGTCGTATCCGGGCGCCGCCCACTGGGCCACCCGACTGCCCGGCTCCATCGCGAAGTGCGTTGCCATCCACTGGCAGAACTGCGCGAAGCCGGCATGGGTGTGCGGAATCCCCTTCGGCACGCCGGTCGACCCCGAGGTGTACGCGACGTACGCCAGGTCGGACGCGTCCGGGCCGGCCGGTACCGGCGGGTCGACCTCCGCGTCGGCGCGGAGCAGCGTGTCCACCGCGATGGCCTGCCCGTCCAGTTCGGTGCGGTACCAGCGGGCCAGCTCGTCGTCGTCCGGGTCGCCCTCCACCAGCAGACAGGCCGGGCGCAGGTCGCCCAGGATCAGCCGACCCCGTTCACCTGCCTCCCCGGCCCCGATGCACACCAGGTGCGCGCACGCGTCGAGGACGCCCAGCAGCACCGCCACCTGGCGCGGCCCGGCCGGCATCCGCACCGCCACCGGCGCGCCCGCCGCCAGGCCCAGGCGCCGCAGCCCCCGGGCGCTGGAGCTGGCGAGGCTGGCGAGTTCGCCGTAGGAGACGGCCTCCGACTGCCAGGCCACCGCGGTCTCACCCGGGTCCTGCTCGGCGCGAGAGTGCACCGCCGCGGCGACGGTGGGCCAATCGGCGGCGACCGGTTCGATGCGGTCGGCGGCCCGGGCTGCGGCACGGAGCTGCTCCGGCGTCTCCAGCGGCAGCGCGGCCACCGGCTGGCCGGGATCCTTGAGCGCGGCGTCCAGCAGGGTACGCAACTGGCCGAGCAGCGCCCGTGCCGACTCCGGCTCGAACAGGTCCGCCCGGTACGCCAGCGTGCCCGTCACCGCCGACTCGACGGTGTCGACCTCCAACGACAGGCTCACCGGGACCGCCCCGGCGCGGACGGGCAGCCGGCGGACGATCGCGCCGGTGAGCACGAGGTCCGGCTCGGGCGACTCCGGGCAGCTGAACGCCGCGTCGAGCAGAGGTGGCCGCTGCGCGTCCCGGTCCACGTCCACCTCGGCGACCACGTCGGCGAAGGGAAGTTCCCCGTGGTCGAGCGCGGCCCGGCGGGCCTGGGCCACCCGGGCCAGCAGGTGCCGGAAGGTGGGGGCGTCGGCGAAGTCGACGCACACCACCAGCGGGTTCTGGAACGGCCCCACGGTCGCGGCGAACTCCGGGCGGGGCCGCACCGCCACCGGGTGTCCTACGGTCACCCGCTGCTCGCCGGTGTGCCGGAACAGCAGCGCGTGAAACGCCGCGGCCAGCACCACGGCCGGGACGCTGCCTTCGGCGGCGCACACCTCGCGCAGGTGGCCAGCGGTCTCCTCACCCCAGTCGAAGGACACCGCCCCGCCCGCGTACCCCGAATCGGCCGCGGGCGGTCGGTCGGCGGGCAGCGACAGCGTCGGCGGTGGCGGGGTCAGCGCGGTCCGCCACCACTGCGCCAGCCGCCCGTACGTCGGGCCGGTCGCCTGCTCCCGCTGCCACCGCGCGAAGTCGCGGTACTGCAACGGCAGGAACGGCAGGGCGGGCTCGCGGCCCTGCACCGCCGCCGAGTAGCACTCGCCCAGCTCGGTCACCAGGATGCGGGCCGAGCTGTCATCGGCCACCAGTCGGTGCAGCACCAGCAGCACCTCGTGCTCCTCGGGGCCGAGCCGGACCAGTGTGAACCGGCTGAGCGGGCCGTCGGCGTGGTCGACCACGGATTCGGCCAGACCGGTGCGCAGCCGTTGCGCGGCCGCCGCCCGCTCCGCCTCGGCGACGGTGGTGAGGTCGACCAGCGCCGGAGCGTCGGAGCCGGCGTCGATCGCCTGCCACGGGACGCCGTCCCGCTCGACGACGCGGGTCCGCAGCGCCTCGTGCCGGTCGACCAGGGTCCGCCACGCGGCGCACAGGGCGTCCTCGTCGAGCGGGCCGTGCACCTGGTACGCGCGGCACACCGTGTGCGCCGGCGTCTGCGCGGACAACCTCTCCAGAAACCACAGGCCCTGCTGGGCCCGAGAGGTGACCGCCTGGACGCCGTTGCCCCGTCTGTCGTTCATCGCTACCCGTTCCTCGTGCTGTCGATGACCCGCCGGCGCCACGCCCCGTCGCGCCGGCGGAGCCCGGGCGCCGGCGCGACCGGGGGAATCAGTAGAAGTAGCTGATGTAGGGGGCCCGTTCGGGCGTGGCCATGGTGTCCCAGAGCTGTGCGCAGCGCGTGTCCCGCGCGACGATGCGGCCACCCCGGGCCAGGTCGGTGGCGGTGGTGCCGCCGAGCAGGATCGCGCCGACGGCCGCCACGTGCATCTCCAGGTCCGGCTCGGCGGTGCTCCGCCGGCAGGTGGCCTGCCCCGCGTCGACGTCGAGGCGGAACGTGCCGTCGGTGTGGCCCTCCGGGTCGTGCACGCGCAACGTCAAGGCCCCGTCGCCGGCCCAGCCGCGAGCCTCGAGCAGCGTCGGCACGTCCAGCGGGCGTAGCCACACGCCGTCGTGGCGCTGCGCGCGCAGTTTGCGTGCGTCGGTCACCCACCACGCCAGCGGGTTGTCCACCGGGGCGTACCACACCTGGATGGTGGCCACCATGTCGACGGAGAGCAGGTAGCGCCAGAGCGTGGCGGCGGCCTCGGCGTCCACGGCGAGAAAGTCGATGACCTGGAGCATGTTGCGGGGCGTCGTCTCCGGCGCCCAGTCCGAGGTGATGCGGTACGACACGAAGCCCCGGTCACCCACCGCGACGCAGGCCCGCGGCGCACCGCCGCCGCCGATGGCGAGCATCTGCTCCAGGCGCGGGTTCGTCGGGTCCATGGCCAGCCGGTCCCAGTAGCAGGACGGCGGTATCACCTCGCCCGGGGTTCTGGCCGCCTGCCGCTCGTACACCGACTGGGCAAGATCCCGGGCCGCAATGCCGGAGACCCGTCGTACGGGCAGGTCGCCGTCGGGCGCGTCGTCGCGCCAGCCCACCCCCCGCACGTCGATGTTGAGGCTGTTGTACCAGGTGGCCGGGCCGTAGCCGAAGCGCCAGTAGATGGGCCACTCGGACACGCCCCCGGCGGCGATCGGCTTTCCCTCCTCGACCGCCCGCTCGTGCAGTCGGTGCAGGGTGGCCTTCATGAGTCCCTTGCGCCGCAAAGTGGGGTGGCAGGATCCGCCGGTGCAGGCGGCGAGCGGCACCGTCCGGCCGCCCGGCAGCACCAGGTCCCGGTGCAGCGAGGCGTTCGTTGCCACGTAACCGGCGTCGTCGGTGATGGCGATGGCCCGGTCCGGAGGGTGGGTGCGTCGGTAGAAGTCGACCACCTCCGGATCGTCACCGGGCGGCGAGGCGAACGCGCCAAGCCAGTTGTCGAGCCATTCGCCGTACCGTTCCTCGGTCACCTCGACCAGACGCATGCCAGCGGGAAGGTCAGCGGTCATCACACGAGTCCCTTCGGTCTGGTCGGTCACTTGCCGGATGCGGCGGGCACGGCCGGAGCGCTCAGTTCCGCCAGCGGCAGCTCGGGGTTGGCGACCCCGGCGCGCAGCACGTGGGTGAAATCGGCCAGCATGGCGTTCATCGAGGCCTCCGTGAACCGGTCGACGCTGCTGTTCACCGCGAAGAGCAGTTCGTTGGTCGGGCTCAGCTCGGCGGTCCACAGGATCGCGTCGTCCGGGATGTCCGGCCCGACCGACTGGGAGACACGCCGTTGGGCGGCCGTGCAGCCGACCCCGCCGGTGCCCTGTTCGCGCAGCACGAACGGGTTCGGTGACATCTGGAAGCCGGGCCGGGCCCGCTCGGCGATCCGGTCGCCCTCCTCCAACGCGGCGATCTCGTCGGCCACCTCGGTTGCCAGCCGGACGAACGGCACCTCGTGCGTGAACGCCGACATGCAGCTCTCCCGGACACGCTCGACCACGTCGCGGAAGGTCTGGCAACCGGTCAGGCTGGTGCGCAGCGGGAACAGGTTGACGAAGTAGCCGACGGTGTCGGCCATCCACCGGCGCCGCCGTCCCGGCCCCGACGTGAGCGTCCAGATCACCCCGTCGGTGATCCCGGTCCGGGCCAGCAGGTGCACCCGGTACGCGGCGAACAGCACCATGAACGGCGAGCACCGCAGGGACCGGGCGAATTCCACCGTCGCGGTGCCCAGGTCGGGACCGAGTGCGAACCGGTCGCACCGGGTGCCCGCCGGGGCGCCCACGGCCGGCGGTCGGTCGGTCGGCAGGGTCACCGGCCGGGCGTCGCGCAGTCGTTCCCGCCAGTACCGGAAGGAGGCGGCGGCGGACACCTCGTCCGAACCGGCCTGCTGCCGGGAAACGTACTCCCGGAACTGGTGCGCCTCGCGCAGGTCGGGCTGCCGGCCCTCGCGCCGCGCCGCGTAGAGCTCGACGATGTCCCGCATCACCAGTCCGAGCGACCACACGTCCACCACCGGCAGGTGGGCCACCAGCACGACGATCGAGTCGTCCTCGGCCAACCGGCCCACGTGGACCCAGAAGGCCGGCACCTGGTTCATGTCAAAGGTCTGGCCCTCGATCTCGTTGAGGAATTCCTCGGCCCGATCGTGGCGTGGCCTGCCGTCGTCGGGCAGGTCGCGGACCACCACCGTCGGCGAGCCGGGCGGCAGGACCTGCTGCCGCCAGCCGTCCTCGTCGTGCAGCAGCACCGTGCGCAGCGCCTCGTGCCGCTCGACCACGTCGTCGAGGGCGGCGGTGAACGCGGGCAGGTCGAGGTCTCCGGTCAGCCGCCAGCCACCGCTCGAGATGGGGCGCGGGCCGAAGGCGCCGGCGGAGCCGTCGTTCAGGTGTTGCAGGCGGAGGAACTCCTGCTCCAGCGAGAGCGGGAACGGGGTGTCGGGCATCATCGGTCTCTCCCTCTCCGGGGGTGGCGCACTCTGACGTCAGGTGGCGGGTTCGAGGGTCACGAAGACCTGACGGATGAACGTGTCGAGGTCCGGGTCGTCGAAGAGCTGGTCGACCCCGACCGAGGTGATGCCAAGCTCGTCCTCGATCCAGGCGATGATGAGCAGTGCGGTGATCGACTGCCCGCCCAGCTCGAAGAAGGTGGCGTGCTCCGAGCCCGGGGGCACGTCGAGCGCCTCCCGCCAGATGGCGGTGATCTGTTTTTCCACCGAGGAAATGTCGGTGCCGGACGCGGAAGCGCCGCCCGGCGCGGGGGGCGTGCCCATAGGGTCACCTTTCTGCTGGAGCGGGCGTCCGCGCCGCCACGGCGCCGGACCGCCCGCCGGCAGGTCCACAGCCCGATCGTGGCACCGCCGGTCCGGGCGCTTCACCTCCTGAATTGCCCCGACCGCCTCGTCGTTGCGCACCTTCAGAGAAGCCGCCGCCGGGGCGGCGCCGATATGGTCGGAACGCTTGCTGGCTGCCGCAATCCCCTTGCCAGTCAACGGATTCCCGCGCGGCCGGCGGACGGATCGGGCCACCGCGCCGTCGTTGGTATCAGCGGTGGGTGGCCCCTGACATCACCCCGGGCCGATCCCCGACTCACGCCGGCACCGCGTCTCTCGGATCGGTGCCGCGTCGCCCGCGCAGCTAGGCCGGACTTCCTGGAGGAGTAGATGGCTGGTCATCGGAAGTACCACGAACGGACGATCGCGCCGGTCGACGATCCATTGGCCGCGGCGGGACAGCTCGTCGCGGCCCGGCAGGGCCGCGACCACGTGTGCTACGAGGGGCCCGAAGGGTACGCGGTCGCCGTGGACCCGGTCGCGGAGGTGATCGCCGACCGGCGCCGACTGGTGCTGCGCACCGACGAGGGCCAGCGGACTCTGCCCTTCTCCGGCGCGGCGCTGCGCGGGCTGTCCGCCCTGCTTGACGAGGTGCCGGTGGAGGCCTGGCGCTGCTACGGCTGGGCCGGGTTCGAGCTCGCCGCGGCCCGGGACGGGTTGACGGAGCTGCTCGACGACGAGCCGTTCCTGCACCTGATGATTCCCCGCGTCGAGGTGCGCTTCCACACCACCGGCACGCTACTGCGGGCGCTCGATGTGGCCGACCTGGACGGGCTCCAGGCCGAGCTGGAAAGCGCCGCGCCGGTCCGCCTGCCCGCCGGTCCAACCCCGGTGGACGACTGGGACACCGAGCCGTACCGGCACGCGGTGGAACGGGCGATCCGCACGATCCGCTCCGGTCGGCTGGAGAAGGTCATCCTGTCCCGCAGGGTGGCGGTCGCCTTTCCGGTCGACCTGACGGCGACCTACCAGCTGGGCCGCCGGGCGAACACGCCGGCCCGCTCGTACCTGCTGCGCCTCGGGGGTCTGGAGGCCACCGGCTTCAGCCCCGAGACGGTGGTCGAGTTTTCGAAGGGCTGGGTGACCACCCAGCCGGTCGCCGGCACGCGTGCGCGTACCGGCCGTGGGGAGCTCGACGAGACGCTGCGTCGGGAGCTGCTCACCGACCCCAAGGAGGTCTACGAACACGCGATCTCGGTGAAGGTGGCGGTCGACGAGCTGGCTGAGCTGTGCCGCGGCGGGCCGGTGGAGGTCCTGGAGTTCATGGCCGTCCGCGAACGCGGGTCCGTGCAGCACCTCGCCTCCACGGTCCGGAGCCCGCTGGCGGCGGCCGGCGACGCCTGGGACTCGTTCGGCGCGCTGTTCCCCGCGGTGACCACCTCCGGTGTGCCGAAGCGGGCCGCGTACGAGGTCATCCACGAGCTGGAGCCGTGCGCCCGTGGCCTGTACGGCGGCGCGGTGCTGACCTACGACGCGGACGGCGCGATGGACGCGGCGGTGGCGCTGCGGACCGTGTACCAGCGCGACGGCCATGCCTGGTTGCAGGCGGGCGCCGGCATCGTCGGCACCTCGTCGCCGGCGCGGGAACTGACCGAGACCCGGGAGAAGTTGGCCACCATCGCCCGCTACCTGGTCGCCCGTGAATCCGATGGTGCCGCCGGCGAGCGCCGGGGACACCCGTCGAACGCGAACCAGGAGATGGGGGAGACATGCAGCCGTTCCGCATAGCCGTTCCGGAGGCGGACCTCGACGACCTGCGTCGTCGCCTCGCCGCCACTCGGTGGCCCGACGAGCTGCCCGACGTGGGCTGGGAGCGGGGCGTCCCGCTCGGTTATCTCCAGGATCTGGCCGAGTACTGGCGCACCGAGTACGACTGGCGGGCCGCGGAGGCCCGACTCAACCGGTACCCGCAGTTCCGCACCGACCTCGACGGCGCACCCGTGCATTTCCTGCACGTACGGTCTCCGGAGCCCGACGCCGTGCCGCTGCTGATCACGCACGGATGGCCGGGGTCGGTGGCGGAGTTCCTCAACGTGATCGGGCCGCTGTCCGACCCGGTGGCGTACGGCGGCGACCGCCGCGACGCGTTCCACCTGGTGATCCCCGCCCTGCCCGGTTACGGCTTCTCCCGGCCGCTGCCCGGTCCCGGCTGGGATGTGCCGCGCATCGCGTCCGCCTGGGGGGAACTGATGAGCCGGCTCGGGTACGAGCGGTTCGCCGCCCAGGGCGGCGATGCCGGCTCGGTGATCTCCCTGGTGCTCGGCGCCCTGTACCCGGAGCGCCTCATCGGGGCGCACGTGAACATGCTGATGGCGTTCCCCCGCGACCCGGCCGAGCTGGCCGACCTGGACGAGGCCGACCGTCGGCGGCTGGCGCTGCTGGGCCGCTTCGACACCGAGCTCTCCGGCTACATGCGGATCCAGCAGACCCGCCCGCAGACCCTGGCGTACGGGCTCACCGATTCGCCCGTGGGGCAGCTGGCATGGGTCGTGGAGAAGTTCCGGGAGTGGACGGACTCGGCGAAGGCGCCCGAGGACGCCGTGGACCGGGACCACATGTTGACCGTCGCCTCCACCTACTGGCTCACGGCCACGGCCGGCTCGTCGGCCCAGTTCTACTACGAGGGCGCCGCGGCGGTGCGCGCGGCGGCGGCGGGAGCGCCTCCGCCGCCCGTGCGGGCGCCGGTCGGGGTGGCGGTCTTCCCGCACGACATCTTCCAGCCGGTGCGCCGGTTCGCCGAGCGGGACTACCCGACGATCTCCCACTGGACCGAGTTCGACCGGGGCGGCCACTTCGCCGCCATGGAACAGCCCGACCTGCTGGTCGGCGACATCCGGGCCTTCTTCCGGCCGTTGCGCTGACCCGGGTGTCGGCCCGCCGGCCGCCCGTGGCCGGGACCCTGCCGCAGCGGCGCGGGCCTCCGCCGCTGCGGACCGTCGAACGAGGTCCACGGAGGACACCATGGAGGAACGGATGGAACAGCGCTGCCCCGTCCGGCTGGACACCACCGGACGTCGGATCCACGCCGAGGCGGACACCCTGCGGACACAGGGCCCGGCGACCCGCGTGGAGCTGCCGGGTGGGGTGCTGGCCTGGTCACTCAACAGCTACGCGACGATCAAGAGGGTGCTGACCGACCCGCGGGTCACCAAAAGCGCCCGCAACCACTGGCCGGCGTTCATCAACGGTGAGATCCCGCCGGACTGGGAGATGATCAGCTGGATCGCTATGGAGAACATGGTCACCGCGTACGGGCGGGATCATGTGCGGCTGCGCCGGCTGGTCGGCAAGGCGTTCACCCCGCGGCGCACCGAGCTGATCCGCCCGCGCGTGGTCGAGCTGACCGGTGAGCTGATCGACCGGATGGCCGCCCGTGCGCCGGGCGAGGTCGTCGACCTGCGGGCCGAGTTCGCGTACCCGCTGCCGGCCCGGCTGGTCGCCGATCTCATCGGCATGTCCGAGGAGGCCCGAGTCGAGACGGCCAAGGCGATCGACATGATGGTTGACACCACTGTGTCGCCGCAGCAGGCCCAGCAGATCCTCCAGGACTGGCGCGCCGCGATGGTCGAGCTGATCGCCGAGAAGCGCCGCAACCCCGGCGACGACATCACCAGCGACCTGATCGCGGCCCGCGACGTCGACGGCACCCGGCTCACCGAGGCGGAGCTCACCGACACCATCTTCGCCATCCTGGGCGCCGGCTCGGAGACCACCATCAACTTCTTTGACAACGCCATCACCGCCCTGCTGACCCACCCGGATCAGTTGCACCTGGTCCGCACCGGAGAGGTGAGCTGGGACGACGTCATCGACGAGACGCTGCGGGTGGAGTCGCCGCTGGCGCACCTGCCGCTGCGGTACGCCGTGGAGGACATCGACCTCGGCGGCGTCACCATCCCGGCCGGCGACCCGATCCTGGTCAACTACGCGGCGGTCGGCCGGGACCCGGCCCTGCACGCCGGCGCCCCGGGGGAGTTCGACGTGACCCGCGCTGACAAGGAGCACCTGTCCTTCGGGCACGGGCCGCACTACTGCCTGGGCGCCGGCGTGGCCCGGTTGGTGGCCACGGTTGGGCTGTCCAGCCTCTTCGACCGCTTCCCGGAGATGGCCCTGGCGGTTGCTCCCGACGAGCTGAGCCCGCTGCCCACGTTCATCATGAACGGGCACCGCAGCCTGCCGGTCCGGCTGACCGCGCCAGTGCCGTCGCTGTCCTGACGATCCGTCCCCGCCGCGCCACCACGCCGACCGGCGGGGTGGCGCGGCGGCGTCGTGGGCGGGAGAGGACGCGAACCCGGGGGCGTCGCGATGGCGACGCCCCCGGTCGGTGTTGGTGCATGCCGGTCAGCCGGGCTGGGCCGGGCTGTTCTGATAGGCGGCCAGCAACCAGCGTCCCTCCTGGCGGTTGAGGAGCCAGGAGGCCCGGATGGCCCGCTCCGGCGCGACGTCGGACTCACCCTCGGCCAGCACGCCGCCCTCGGTCAGCAGCAGCGCGGTGTCGGGGGAGAGGAACCGCACCTCGAACGGCTGACCGGTGACCCGGGTGCCCCGGTACGGCCCGGCGAAGGCGGTGGCCATGAAGTCCCGGATCTCCGTCCGCCCCTTGCGGTAGAGACCCGGCAGGATCATCGTGCCGTCCTCGGCGAACTGGGCGGCGAAGGCGTCGGCGTCGTGCTCCGCCCAGGCCTCGACGATGCGCTGGGGTACGGCGGCGACGGCGGCCTGCTCGGCGTCCGATGGAGCGGCCGACTCGGATGTGGTGGAGGTCATGTCGTTACTCCCTTCCATGGTCGGTGGCGGCGGGCGCGTGCGTCGCCGTCACAGGTAGAGCGTGTTCGGTTCGAGGCCGCACAGCACCCGGCCGTACAGCTCCGCGTTGGTGTCCGGGTTCATCAGGGCGTGCAGGTTGACGGATTGCACGTCGCGCAGGACCCGCTGCATCGGCACCGAGTCGTAGACGGAGGAGCCGCCGCTGGCGTCGGCCAGGATCCGGACCGCCTCCCGCGCCCGTCGGCAGGCCGCGCCGAGCGCGGCGCGGGCCCGGGCACGCTCCTCCACACTCCACTCGCCGGCGTCGTTCGCCTTGCCGTCCACGAGGTCCGTGAGCCGGTGGGCGTGGTGTCGGGCCTCCTCGAGGCGCTGCGCCGCGTCCGCGACCTGCAGGTGGGTGACCGGCGCCTCGGCCTGTGCGTCGTACCCGGTGTAGGTGATCTTCCGGTCGGGCAGTCGCTCGGTGAAGATGTCCCAGGCGGCCTGGGCCAGGCCGACCACGGACCCGACCGACGACGCGGACGCCACCGGCAGCAGCGGCGGACGGTAGATCGCCGCCTCGGCGTTACGTCGGCTCGCGGACTGCTGCTGGAGCACCGCGCCCAGCGGCAGGACCCGGCTGGCCGGCACGAAGAGGTCGTCGGCGACCGTGCTCACGCTCCCGGTGCCACGCAGGCCCGCGGTGTGCCAGTCGTCGACGATCGTCAGCGCCGACATGGGCACGAGGGCCATGACCGGCATCGGACCGCCCTCGGCGTCCAGCTGGACGGCGATGATCTCCTGCCAGTGGCTGTGCAGCGCTCCGCTGACGAATCCCCAGCGGCCGTTCACCACGATGCCGCCGTCCGCGCGGATGGCCGTCGCGGTGGGACTGAGCGTGCCGCAGATGCGCACATCCGGCGTGGCGAAGACCTCGTCCTGCACCTCGTCGGGGAAGAGGCAGGTCATCCAGGTGGGGATCCAGTAGACGGAAGCCACCCACGCTGCCGCGCCGTCGCCGCGGGCCAGTTCGACGGCGACGTCGACCAGCGTGCGGGTGTCCGCCTCGTAGCCGCCGTAACGGGCCGGGACCCGCAGTTTGAAGACACCAGCCTCGGCCAGCGTCTCGATCGTCTCCTCCGGCAACCGCCGGTTCTGCTCGGTCCACTCCGCCCGATCGCGGAGCACCCGCGTCGCGGCGGTGGCCCGCCGGACGACTTCCTCCCTGGTGGGGACACCGGTCGCCAACACCATTGCCTCCTCGATGTGCTCGTTGGCTGTGACAGGTCGGGCCGACCGGGTCGCCCCGGCCGGGGTCATGCGGCCGAGACGGCGAACTGCCCCGGGGTGCGACCGGTGCCGGCCGGCCCCCGGTACGCCTGGGCGAGGTCGAGCCAGCGGTCGGCCTCCGGCCCGATCGCCCGCAGCCCCAGGTCGTCGCGGTGGCGACGGCGGGTGACCAGCAGGCACAGGTCCTCGGCTGGACCCCGGACCGAGTTCGGGGCGTCCGGTGGCCCGAACTGCCAGCGGGTGCCCGACGGCGCCACGATGTCGAAGTGGAAGGTCGTGTCCGGCGGGGTCAGCTTGCGTGCGTGGTACCCGAAGTCCCAGGTCCGGACGGCGAACTCCACCAGGTGCCGCAGGCGGTCGGTGCGGGTGCGGCGCACTCCGAGCGTGTCCGCGATGTCCTGGCCGTGACCGAACAGCTCCATCATTCCGGCGGCTGCCAGCACCGGCGCCGGCAGCGGGCGGACTAGCCACGGCACCAGTTGCCCGGCAGGCACCGCCGCCAGCGCATGCTCGGTCTCGGCCCGCTGCCGACGCCACTTCACCAGCAGCTCAGCCGGGGTGTCGTGCAGGTGCGGCGCCATCGCCGCGACGACGTTGGCGTTGAAGTCCGGGCCCAGCCCGCCGGCCATCGCCGTGAACCCGTCGGGGTTGGCGGCCGCGAGCCCGGCTAGGTGGAAGGTGGCGGTCAGGTGCGCCATCTGGTGCGTGATCGTCCACCCGACCGCTGGTGTGGCCAACTGCCACTGCTCGTCGGAGAGGTCCGCCACCAGTTGGTCGATCTCGTCGCCGTCGGCCGCCAGGGCCGCGATCACGTCCTGCTGCTCAGCCACCTGTTCGTTCCTCTCGGTCGGGGTCCGGCGCGCGACCGGCGGCCAGCGTGTCCGGACCGTCGGGACGGGAGCGGTCAGTCCCAGGATGGCGGGGGCGTGGCAGTCGTGTCCTCTCCCGACGTGCTCTGCCCGCCGCCGCTCCGACGGAGATCCTCGTGCAGCCGCACGCCGACCTGCCGGGCCGCGGTGAGACTGGCCCACGCGCTCAGCGCGACCAGCGCCGCGTCGTCGTGGCCGCCCGCCCGGACCTCGTCGATCAGCCGGTCGGTGACCTGGTAGGACGCGAGCGCGACAAGCAACGCCAGGCGCCCCGCGGGCCGCTGCGCCGGGGCCAGCGGCGCGACGAGCGCGTCCAGTTCGGGCCGGCCGATCGGCCCCGGTGTCCCGTCGGTGGTGCGGGCCACCCGGTCCCGCACCAGCCGGCGCAGCGGCTCGGGCGCGGCGGTGGCGGCGCACCCGTCGACCGCCCCGACGGCGCGGGCCAGCGCGTCGACGATGGACGGGCTGCCCGCCGCCCAGGCGAGGTCGGGTGGGGTGGCGGCGGCGGGCGGAAGCAGCGCCAGTGAGCGGCCGGGCGGCCGGTCGGTGCGGGCCAGCGCGCCGAACAACCCGGCGGCGACCCGCCGCGCGCCGCCTCGTACCGCCGGGGGCAGTGCGGGCAGCGGCGACTCGGTGAGGAAGACGTTCACCATGCGGTTGAGGTAGTGAAACGTGACCGCCACCCCGATCAGCCCGGCGGACCAGGCGGCGGGAAACGGCGGCGGCGGGCGGCGGGCCGGGCCGGGCGAGCCGCTGGCCTCGGCCCAGGCTGCCAGCTTGCGCAGCCGTGGGTCGGCCAACCCTGCGGCGCCCCGGGCGACGACCGCAGGCGCTCCCGCCCTGCCCACCAGCCCGGTCAGCGTCGCGCCGTGTACCTCTACGCAGTACGGGCAGCGGTTGCTGTGCGACACCGCCGCGGCCACCGCCTCCCGTGCCGTCCGCTCGGCGGGCCCGGCCGCCAGCAGCGTCTCCCGCAGCATCAGCCAGCTCGCAGCCAGTGCCGGTGGGGCGGGCGAGTGTAGGGCGATCGGCGGTGCGAGCATGCCGAAGTCGTCGACGACCTGCCGGTAGACGTCGTCCACCGTTCCGCGGGCGGCGCTCGGCTTGACCGGCCTGATGTGCTGGACCTGGGCGAGACCGGGGTTTCCCATGGCCCGGGCGAGCAGTCTTCCCATCGCTTCTCCTTCTCCGCCGCCGGGTGACGGTCCGTCCGTCCCGGCCGTCGGCCGTCGTCGGTCAGCCGCGCAGCGCTGGAGAACGGGCGGACACGGTGGAGCCCTCAGGCAGCCCACCGTGATAGGTCACCGGCACGCCGCGCTCCTGCAGAGCCCGGACGATGCCCGGGATGGCCCGTTCGGCGAGGGCGGCGATGGTCAGCGCCGGGTTCACGGTCAGCGCGCCGGGCACCGCCGAACCATCGGTGACGAAGACTCCCGGGTGGCGCCGCAGCTCGTGCCGGTCGTCCAGCGCCGAGGTCTCCGGGTCGTCACCGATCCGGCACGACGCCAGCGGGTGCACCGTGTACGCCCCGACGACGTCGTTCGTCCACGGCATGACCCGGGCCAGCCCGTCGCGCTCCAGAATGTCGCGCACGTCGGCGTCGGCGGCCGCCCAGCCGTGCAGGGTGTTGGCGGTCGGCACATAGCGCAGTGGACCGCGGCCCAGCATCTGCTGGGAAATCCGCTCGGCGTTGCCGGTGGCCGGCGGCGGCCCGAAGACACCCTCATTGTCGTCCTCGGACATCGTGAAGATCGTTAGCCAGGACTGCCAGCGGCGCATCAGCTCCTTCTTCTCCGCACCGAACCAGGTCGGCCCTGTGGCGTCCGGGACCTGGGCCAGGATGGTGCCGAGGCCGGGCGGGAAGTAGAGCTGCTCCAGCGAGTACCGGTCGAACTCCGGCAGATCCGGGTCGAGGCGGTCCCAGCTCGCCACGGTCGGGCCGCGCCCGATCTGGTTCGCGGCGTACGCCTGCCCGCCCGGCCGACTCAGGCCCAGCACCGTCCGGACCCGGTCCTCGTCGAAGACCGCCGTGTTCAGCCGTTCGCCGTTGCCGGAGAAGTATCGGCCGACGGCCGGCGGCATAGGGCCCAGCTCCGGCTCCGAGCGGCGGAGGAGGACCGGGGTGGCCCCGGCGCCCGCCGCGACGATGACGACCTTCGCCTCGATGGAGCCCTCGTCGTGCAGCACCCGGTAGTCCTCGTCGTCGACGATCCTGTAGTGCACCCGGTAGCCGCCGTCGTCGGTGCGGGAGAGGTGCTGCACCTCGTGCAGCGGGCGGATCTCCGCGCCGTGCGCCAGCGCCGCCGGCAGATAGTTGAGCAGTAGCGAACGCTTCGCGTCGAAGCGGCAACCGGCCATCATCCAGTTGCAGTTGGTGCAGCGTTCCAGGTCGATCGCGGACGGCACCGGGTTGGCCGTGCGGCCGGCGTGCGCGCAGGCGGCC
Organism: Micromonospora sp. RB23; assembly: GCF_053585025.1. Classification (NCBI taxonomy): domain Bacteria; kingdom Bacillati; phylum Actinomycetota; class Actinomycetes; order Micromonosporales; family Micromonosporaceae; genus Micromonospora; species Micromonospora sp. RB23. The sequence goes on along the minus strand of NZ_CM132111.1, from coordinate 4,698,769 downwards.
CCGAAGAGGCCGCCGGCGTAGGGAACCTGGTCCCAGTCGTACCGGGTGACCGGCAGCGCCTCGGTGACTCGGTCGTACCAGGGGTCCAGGGTGTCGCGGTTGATCGCCGCCGGCCACATCGGGCGCCCGATCCCGCCGCGCCGCTCGAAGACGAACCGCGGCGCCCGCGGCATGGTCGCGAAGTAGACCACGCTGCCGCCGCCGACACAGTTGCCGCCGAGGACGCTCATCCCGTCGCCGACCACGAAGTCGAAGACCCGGGTGTACGAGGAGCCCAGCTCGAAGTCCTGGTCGAACTCGTCGCCGCTGAGCCAGGGCCCTCGTTCCAGCACCACCACCCGGGCGCCGCCGGCGGCGAGGTGATACGCGGGGATCGCGCCGCCGAAGCCGCTGCCGATCACGAGGACGTCGGTGCTCTCGGTGCTGTTCATGCCGGGCTCCCGGTGGACGTGGTGTGCGGGTGCAGCGGCGCGAGTGGGCGTCCGTACGAGTACTCGGGAAATCGCCATAGGCCGTCGGCGTCGGGCTGGTGGTAGCCGATGGTGAGCAGGCCGGGGTGCCCGGCGGCCAGCGCTGCGTGGGTGTTCGTGTGGGCCGCGCTGTCGAAGGCCATATTGCTGAAGAGCGCCAGGCCCACCCACATCTCCTTTTCGGGATGGCCCACGGCCAGCAGTTCCTGGAGAAGGTGGGTGCGGTCCTCGTGCGTGAGTGCCACGAACGGCGGCACCTCGGGGTCCAGCCGGTGTCCCCGCTCCTCGGCGTAGCGGCTCGCGTGGGCGTTCAGCGCCGCGGCGAGCGGCTCCAGCACCGCGGCGTACCCGCTGGCCGGATGCTCCAGCAGCTCCAGCGCGCCGGCCGCGACGGCTCCGCCGCCGTCCGCCGCGCCGGAGACCGCCCGGTCATCCGGCCACCGTCGCTCGCCCGGCACGATCGTGTCGGCGAACGCTTCGATCGTCATGACCCGCACCTGGTCGGAGTCGTTGGTGTCGGCGTGCACAGCTGCCTTCTTTCTGTGGCAGTGGGGGGCGGCGTACCTCGGTTCGATGTGCGGGCCGGCGTGCGCCGCTAACGGAAGGGGACCCGGGTCGACGTCGCGGCGGGCCCCCGCCGCCACGGCGACCAGCGTGAATGTGCGGATTCATCCTGCCGACGGGTCGATCGCCCCGCACCTCCGACGTTGCGGTGCTGACCACGTAGGAGATGGCCTTCTTGCGGCGTGCGCAATCAGGCGCGCGGCGTTTGCCGCGCGAGTCCGTCGCCGAATACTGGCGGTGGCGCCGTCGCGACGCGGCGTCGTCCGCGCCGGCCCCGAGTCGGTGCCAGGTGACGCGGGAGGCGAGATGATCGTGGGGCGGGTGGCATCGTCGGTGGTTCGGCGACACGTCAAGTACGTCAATCCGGTGCCGACGACCGAGGCGAGCGGGCTGGTGGCGCAGACCTACGCGCAGATCGCGGACGAGATGCGACTGGTGGTGACGCCGGCCCTGCCGCACTCGATCGTTCCGGAGCTGCTCGCCGCGTACTGGATGCTCAGCCGCGAGCCGCTGCTGCCCACCACCGTGGTGGACCGCTCGGTGAAGGAGGCGGTGGCCGCCACCGTGTCGGTCGCCAACATCTGCCCGTACTGCGTCGACATGCACAGCGTCGGCCTGTACGACCTGGCCGGGGAGCCCGATGCCGAGGCCGTGGTGGCCGACCGGGTTGAGGAGTTGGCCGACGACCAGTTGCGCCTCGCGGCGCGCTGGGCGCGATCCGCGCACACCGCCGACCCACCACCATTCCCGTTCGACGAGCCGGCCCGGCCCGAGCTGGTCGGAGTGGTGGTGGGCTTCCACTACATCAGCCGCATGGTCAACGTCTTCCTGGCCAACTTCCTTCTGCCGCCCGGTCTCAACCCGCGGGCACGGCGCCGGCTGAAGCGCGGCATCAGCCGGGTGCTGCACCCGACGCTGCACGACCCGCGTGAGCCCGGCCGGTCGGTTCCGTTGCTGCCGCACGCCCCGCTGCCCGCCTCCGCCGGCTGGGCTGCCGGCAACCCGCACGTGGCCGCGGCTACCGGCCGGGCCTACGCGGCGTTCGAGGCCGCCGGGGAGCGGGCGCTCAGCCCGGTGGTGCGGAACCTGGTCGGGGAGAGGCTCGCCGCCTGGCACGGCGAGGACACCGGCCTGAGCCGCCGCTGGTGCGAGCTGCTGGTCGACGGGCTGCCCGAGGCGGATCGCGCTGCCGGCCGGCTCGCCCTGCTCACCGCGTTCGCCTCGCACCAGGTGGACGAGGAGGTGATCGGTGAATTCCGGCGGCACCGACCGGACGACCGCAGTCTGGTGGAGGCGGTGGCGTGGGCCAGTTTCGCGGTGGCCCAGGAGGTGGGCGCCCGACACGTCGCCGCCGGGCCTGCCGGACCTGAGCACGGTCGAAGACGCGGTACGGACGGCCCGACCCGCAGTCTGGGAAGGCACTCGTGCCCGGTCACGCGCGGGTGACGTATGCGATCCCCAGAGGAGGCAGAATGACCAGCTACGGAGTGGCCCTCACGGACACCGAGGGTCGTCCGGGGGGCCTCAACGGAGCCCACCACCGCTTCGCCTTGAACGCGTTCATGGTCGTCGTCATCGGTCACTGGGCCGAACACCTGGCCCAGGCATACCAGATCTGGGTGCTGGGCTGGCCGGTGCCGCAGTCCCGCGGCGTGCTCGGGCTGGCCTACCCCTGGCTGGTCACCTCGGAGTGGCTGCACTACGGCTACGCCCTGGTCATGCTCATCGGCCTCTGGGTGTTGCGCCCCGGCTTCGTCGGCCGCAGCCGCAGCTGGTGGACGGCTGCCCTGGTCATCCAGTTCTGGCACCACATCGAGCACCTGCTGCTGCTTCTGCAGGCCCAGACCGGCCACTACCTGTTCGGCCGCTCGGTGCCGACCAGCATCCTGCAACTGGTGCTGCCCCGGGTCGAGCTGCACCTGTTCTACAACACGGTGGTCTTCCTGCCGATGATCGTGGCCGTCTACCTGCACCTGCGGCCCAGTCCGGCGGAGCAGCGGCTGATGGCCTGCTCCTGCCGCCCGGCGACGGCGCAGGCATGATCCGGGCGACGCCGGTCGCGGACCGGATTCCGTCCCTGTCCCGGGCCCGGGTACTCGCCGCCGTCGTGCTGACCGTCGTGGTCGGGATCGCCGTGCTGCTGGCCGCCGGTCGCGAGCCGCAGTTGCGGTTGGTCGGTGCGCAGCCCGGCGAGGACACACCGTTGCGTGTCGCGCCGACGAGCGTGTCGCTCACCTTCAGCGACGACCTGTCCATCGAGACGGTGCATCTGGCCGTCATCGGCCCCGACGGCCGTCCGGTCAGCCAGGGCCCGCCGAAGGTCGACGGCCGTCGGCTCACCGTGTCCACAGTGGATGGGGGTGTGGGCCGCTACCGGTACGCGTATCACCTGAGCCTGACCGACGGTCGCGAGGTGACCGGCGACGCCGGCTTCGTCGTCGGCACGGGCGTGGCCGTGGCATCCGCGCCACCGGCGGATCCGGCCGGGCACCAGCACCTGCGCCGGGACGGCTGGAACCTGGCCCTGGCCCTGGTCGACCTGGTGCTCGTGCTGGGCGCACTTGTCGCGTTGCTGCCGGCAGGGCGTCGGCGCGGGCCGCAGCGCGGTGGTGACCGGACCCCCGGTCGCTGACCGTCCCGCCGGGCCGTCCCGGCCTCACCGAATCGGCGTCCGCCCGCGCGGGACGCGGACGCCATCGCAGAAAGGGGGAGAGCAATGCCCACCACACTCGGTTCCCTCCGGCGGCTGGTCCTGGCACCGTCGCTGGCGGAGGTGACCTTCGCCCGGCGGGGCTTCCCGGTCGGGCCGGCCCCGGTGACCAGACGACTCGAGGCCATCCCGCAGTCGGTGATCTGCGGCTTCGAATGGGGCATCGACACCCGCGACGAGTGGGAGCTGGAACGGCGGCTCAGCCTCGTCGAGGAGGAACTGCGGGGCTTCGCGTACGAGGGCGCGGCGATGGCCTGCACCGTGCTGGACGCGATCGGTCCCCGGCGCGGCGGGCGCACCCGCAGCCTGCTGCTCGGCCCGGGTGCGCCGCACCTGTTCCTCGCCTACATCGGCATCGGGTTCGCGATGGCCCGGTTGCCCCGGATGCGCTGGCGCACGGTGCTGCCCGACCTCACCGGGTCGCCGTACCACCCCACGATGAGCTGGCTGGCCGTCGACGGGTACGGCTTCGACAGGGCCTACTTCGAGATCGACCGGTACGTGCGCCGGCAGGAGCGCCCGGCGCCGTACCCCTGGCTGGGTCGGGCCGACTACTTCCCGCGCGCTGTCGACCAGGGGATCGGACGGTCGTTGTGGTTCATCCACACGGCACGCCCCGACGACGTGGCGGCAGCCGTGGACCGCTTCGCCGCGGAGCGGCACGCCGACCTCTGGAGCGGGGTCGGGCTGGCCGCCACGTTCGCCGGCGGCGTCGACGCGGACGCGCTTGCCGCCCTGCGCCGGCTCGCCGGCCGGTACGCCCCGGACCTCGCCCAGGGCGCCGCGTTCGCCGCGAAGGCCCGCTGCCACGCCGGTCACGTACCCGAGCACTCTCGGACTGCCATGACCGCGCTGGGCGACTGCTCCGTCGAGGCCGCCGCCGCCCTCGCCGACGATGTGGCCGCCGCCCTCGACCGGGCGGGCGACGTCGAGCCGTACGAGGCGTGGCGGCGAGCGCTGCGCTCCCGGTTCGCGCCGGCGACGCTGTCCACCAGGGACTGAGCCACCGGTCCCCGCCGACGACCCGGCCGCCATCCGTGGCGACCGGGTCGTCGGTTGGCCCGGACCCGGCCGGCGGGGCCTTCAGTCCGCACCTTTGAAGAAGACCTCACGTTCCCTTTTTGCCACCATCAGGATTGACGTTTTCGCGTCTTTGCCACACCCACTCTGCTGGGGGGAAAACATGCGTCTTGTCCGTGCCCTGCGCCGCCGCATCCTGACGCCGAACGTGCGCGAGACCAGGATGGAAGTGCGCGGCTTCACCGTGAAGAACGATGCCGCGAAAAGCTTGCTGGAAACCGTCGGGTCATCGTTTCTCGAGGGCTACGGATACGCGGCTGAGGCACCCCACGCCGCTGCCGCAGAACCTCGACTTGAAACCGTTCCAACGCAATTTCGCGGATTCGCGTACGAGGGCGCGGCGATGGCGCTCGCGATGCGCGACGGGCTGCGCCTCGGCCGCCCGCGGCACGTCGCCGACCTGCTGGCCGGGCGGGGGGACGCGCACGCCTACATGGCTTACGTCGGCGTGGGTTGGGCGATGGGCCGGCTGCCCCGGTCCCGGTGGAACCGGCTGTACGCTCCCGACCCGCTGCTGCGCTGGCTGGTCCTCGATGGCTACGGATTCCACCAGGCGTACTTCCGCACCGCCCGGTACGTGTACGCGGCGTACCAGCCGGCCCGCTTCCCGTGGCCCGGCGACGACCGCACCGGCTACGCCGCCCGTGCCATCGACCAGGGCATCGGGCGGGCCCTGTGGTTCGTCGGCGGCACGGACGTGGACCGGGTCGGTGAGCTGATCGGCGGGTTCGCCCCCGAGCGGCGCGCCGACCTGTATGCCGGCGCGGGTCTCGCGGCCACCTACGCCGGCGGGGCGACCGAAGCCGAACTGGTCCGCTTTCACTACGCGGCTGGCCGGCACCAGAGCCAACTGGCACAGGGCAGCGCGTTCGCCGCCGGCGCCCGGGTGCGCGCCGGGCTGCTCGTCCCGCACAACGAGGTGGCCACCGCGGTCTTTTGCGGCATGACCACCACCGAGGCGGCCAAGGTGACCGACGCCGCGCTGGCGCGCGCCCAGCCAAGCGCCACCCACCCCGCCTACGAATCGTGGCGGGTGGCCATCGCCGAGGAGTTCCGGCACCGGCGCTGAAGAGCGCCGCCTCGCCGCCCAGTCCGGGCTTGCGTCCCGGACAGCCGCCGAACCAGAGGTCCGTCCGTCCGCCGCCGAGTGGGCCGGATCGACACCGGCGCGTACCGAAGGAGAAAGCTGTGAGCAGGATCGCTGTCGTCGGGATGGCCTGCCGGTACCCGGACGCCACCTCACCCCGAGAGCTGTGGGAGAACGCCCTCGCGGGCCGCCGGGCGTTCCGCCGGCTGCCGGACGTCCGGATGCGCCTGGAAGACTACTGGGACTCGGACCCGCGCACCCCGGACCGCTTCTACGCCCGCAACGCGGCGGTCATCGAAGGCTACAAGTTCGACCGGATCGCCTACAAAGTCGCCGGCAGCACCTACCGCTCCACGGATCTCACCCACTGGCTGGCTCTGGACGTCGCCGCGATGGCGCTCGCCGACGCCGGCTTCCCCATGGGTGAGGGACTGCCCCGCGAACGCACCGGTGTGGTCGTCGGCAACACCCTCACCGGCGAGTTCTCCCGGGCCAACCAGCTGCGGCTGCGCTGGCCGTACGTGCGGCGCATGGTGGCCGCCGCGCTCAAGGAGCAGGACTGGGACGACGACAGTCTCAGCTCCTTCCTGGATGGCTTGGAGGCGACGTTCAAGAACCCGTTCCCCGAGGTCGACGAGGACACCCTGGCTGGCGGCCTGTCCAACACCATCGCCGGGCGTATCTGCAACCACTTCGACTTCAAGGGCGGCGGCTACACCGTCGACGGCGCCTGCTCCTCCTCGCTGCTGTCGGTGGCCACCGCGTGCAAGACCCTGGTGGACGGCGAGGTGGATGTCGCGGTCGCTGGCGGCGTCGACCTGTCGATCGACCCGTTCGAGATCATCGGCTTCGCCCGCACCGGCGCGCTCGCCACCGGCGAGATGCGCGTGTACGACCGCGGCTCCAACGGCTTCTGGCCGGGCGAGGGCTGCGGGATGGTGGTGCTGATGCGCGAGTCCGACGCGTTGCGGGCCGGCCACCGGATCTACGCCACCGTTGCCGGATGGGGCATCTCCTCCGATGGCAAAGGCGGCATCACGCGGCCCGAGGTCGCCGGCTACCAGCTCGCCCTGCGCCGCGCCTACGAGCGGGCCGGCTTCGGCATCGAGTCCGTGCCGCTGTTCGAGGGGCACGGCACCGGCACCCCGGTCGGCGACGCCACCGAGCTCAAGGCACTGTCGCAGGCCCGGCGGGCCGCCGACCCGGGGGCGTCAATGGCGGCCATCAGCTCGATCAAGGGCATGATCGGTCACACCAAGGCCGCAGCCGGGGTGGCTGGCCTGATCAAAGCGGCGATGGCCGTGCACCAGCAGGTGATACCCCCCGCCGTCGGCTGCGTCGACCCGCACGAGCTGCTGGCCGAGGAGGCGGCGACGCTGCGCGCGCTGCGCAAGGCGGAGCCCTGGCCGGCGGACGAGCCGGTCCGGGCGGGTGTCACCGCGATGGGCTTCGGGGGCATAAACACCCACATCGTGCTCGACGGCGTCCCAGCGGTGCGGCACGAGCGGTTGGACAGCCGGACACAGGTGCTCGCCTCCTCGGCCCAGGACGTCGAGTTGCTGCTGATCGACGGCGCCAGTCCCCAGGAACTGCGGGAGCGGCTGGCCCGGCTGCTCGACTTCGTCCCCCAGGTGTCGTACGCCGAGCTGGGCGACCTGGCCGCCACCCTGCACGCGGAGCTCCGGCACCTGCCGCACCGCGCTGCCGTCGTGGCCAGCTCACCGGAGGACGCGGAGCGGCAGCTGCGCCGCCTCTGCCAGGCCCTCGACGCCGACGAGACCGAGCTGTTCAGCAGCGACGGACGGTGCTTCCTCGGCCACGTCGGCGGCCCCCGCCGCGTGGGCTTCCTCTTCCCCGGGCAGGGCTCCGGCCGCGGCACCTCCGGCGGGGCGTTGCGGCGCCGGTTCGCCGAGGTGGAGGAGATTTACCAGCTCGCGGACCTGCCGAGCGGGGGGTCGGCCGTTGCCACCGAGGTCGCCCAGCCTCGCATCGTCACCGGCTCACTGGCGGGACTGCGGGTGCTGTCCCTGCTCGGCATCAAGGCCAGCGTGGCCGTGGGGCACAGCCTGGGGGAGATCTCCGCCCTGCACTGGGCGGGAGTGCTGGACCGGTCCTCGCTGCTGCGTACCGCGGCGCTGCGCGGGAGGACGATGAGCCGGCTGAGCGCCTCTGGCACGATGGCCAATATCGGCGCCGCGCCCGAGCTGGTCACCGACCTGACCGCAGGACTGGCGGTGGTGATCGCCGGTTACAACGGTCCGGAGCACACCGTGATCGCCGGGAGTGCCGCCGACATCGAGGAGGCCACCCGGCGCGCCACCGAGAAGGGTCTGTCGGTCAGTCGGCTCGCGGTGTCGCACGCTTTTCATTCCCCGCTGGTGGCTCCGGCGGCGGAGGCCTTCCGCGACGCCCTGTCCGGGCAGCGCTTCGCGGCGGTCGGCCAGCGGGTCATCTCGACGGTGACCGGTGAGGCGCTGGCCCCGGAGACCGACGTCGCCGCGCTGCTGCACCGGCAGATCACCGACCCGGTGCTGTTCGCCCAGGCGGTCGCGCTGGCGGCCAAAGAGGTCGACCTGTTCGTCGAGGTCGGACCGGGGCGGGTGCTGTCCGGGCTGGCTTCCGCCAGCACCGACGTGCCGACGGTGGCGATGAACACCGACGACGAGTCGTTGGCCGGGCTGCTGCGGGTGGTTGCCGCGGCGTACGTGCTCGGTGTCGCCGGCGTCGGCGCGGCCCTGTTCCACGGCCGGCTGGTCCGTCCCCTGCGGGTCGGCCAGGAATTCAGCTTCTTCGCCAGCCCGTGCGAGGCGGCGCCGGTCCTGAACCTGCCGGCCGCCACCAGTCGGCCAGCCGCCGGGCCGGTCGCATCCGACGGGGTGAAGCCGAGTGACGAGTCGGGTGTGGACACGCTGCGGCGGCTCGCGGCCGAGCGGGCCGAGCTGCCGCTGGAGATGGTCCACGGGCAGAGTCATCTCCTCGACGACCTGCACCTCAGCTCGATCACCGTCGGCCAGATCGTCAACCAGGCCGCCCAACTGCTCGGTGTGCCGCCCGCGCAGACTCCGACCAACTTCGCCACCGCGACGGTGGAGCAGCTCGCCGAATCGCTGCGGGAGCTGGCCGCGACCGGTGGCGGCGTCGGGCCGGGACCGACCGTCGAGGGTGTTGGTGACTGGACCCGGGCCTGGCGGATCGATCTCGACGAGACACCCTGTCCGGCCCGACCGGCCCCGGAGGTGCACGGCCACTGGGACCTGCACGCCGACCCCGGCCACGCGCTGGCCGAGCCGCTGCGGGCGGCGCTGAGCCGCGGTGCCCTCGGCGGCGGCGTCCTGGTCTGCCTGCCCGACCGGTGCGAGGAACGGCACGTGCGGATCGCGCTACGCGCGGCGCAGTCCGTCGCGACCGCCGCCCCCGGCACCCGGTTTGTCCTGGTACAGCACGGGCGGGGCGCGGCCGGCCTGGCCCGGACGCTGCGGCTGGAGGCGCCGCACCTGCGCACCACGATCGTGCACACGCCCGCTGTCCTCGATGCGGTGGACCGGGTGGTCGCCGACGTGGCCGCCACCGCCGAGCACAGCGAGATCTACTACGACGACGACGGGCGGCGGCATGTCCCGACGCTGCGCGCCATGCCGGTACGGCCCGCGGCCCACACCGCGCCGCTGGACGAGACCGACGTTCTGCTGGTGACCGGCGGTGGCAAGGGGATCACCGCGGAGTGCGCCCTTGCCCTGGCCGTTGACAGTGGGGCCCGGCTGGCCGTGCTCGGCCGCAGCGATCCGGCCGGCGACGAGGAGTTGGCGGCGAACCTCCGTCGGATGGCCGATGCCGGCCTCCAGGTCTCCTACCAGCGGGCCGACGTCGGCGACGCCGCCCAGGTGCGGGCCGCGGTGGACCGGATCCGCGCGGACCTCGGCGAGGTGACCGCCGTGCTGCATGGCGCCGGGCGCAACGAGCCGATGCCCCTCGCCCAGGTGGACGACGCCGCGCTACGGCGGACCTTCGCCCCGAAGGTGGACGGGCTCACGGCGGTGCTGTCGGCGGTGCGGCCCGAACGGCTGCGGCTGCTGGTCACCTTCGGCAGCATCATCGGCCGGGCCGGGCTGCGCGGTGAGGCGCACTACGCGGTCGCCAACGAGTGGCTCAGCGACCTGACCGAGGAGTTCGGCCGGCAGCACCCCGAGTGCCGGGTGCTCTGCCTGGAATGGTCGGTCTGGTCCGGCGTCGGCATGGGCGAGAAGCTGTCCGTGGTGGAGACCCTCAGCCGGGCGGGGATCAGTCCAGTCAGCATCGACCAGGGGCTCACGCTGCTGCGTCGGCTGCTCGCCGACGCCCAGGCACCGCCGACCGTGATGGTCGCCGGGCGGGCCGAGGGGGTCGACACCATCCACCGGGACAGCCCCGAGCTGCCGCTACTGCGATTCGTGGACCGGACCCCGGTGCGCTACCACGGCGTCGAGCTGGTCAGCGAGGTAGACCTCACCTCGGCCACCGACTTCTACCTGGCCGACCACCAGCTCGACGGGAACCTGCTGTTCCCGGCCGTGTTCGGCATGGAGGCGATGGCCCAGGTCGCCACGGCGGTGAGCGGCGGCGTCTCGCCGGTCATCGAGGACGCCCGCTTCGTCCGACCCATCGTCGTGCCCCCGGACGGCAGCACCACGATCCGGATCGCCGCCCTCGTCGTCGACGACGACCGGGTCGACGTGGTGATCCGCAGCGCGGAGACCAACTTCGCCGCGATCCACTTCGCCGCCTCGATCCGGTTCTCCGGCGAGCCGGCCCCCGCGGCGGAAGCCGACGAGCAGGCCGTCGCCGGTCTGCCGCCGGTTAACCTGGACCCCGCCGTCGACCTGTACGGCGACACCCTGTTCCAGGGCGACCGGTTCCAGCGGCTGCGCCGCTACCACCGGGCCGCCGCGCGGCACGTGGACGCGGAGGTGGCGGCGGTACCGTCCACCGACTGGTTCGCGGCGTACCTGCCGGCCACCCTGCTGCTCGGCGACCCGGGCGTACGGGATGCGCTGATGCACGGCAACCAGGTCTGCGTGCCGGACGCCACGCTGCTGCCGGCGGCTATCGAACGGCTCTGGCCGGCAGGCGAGCGTCTCGCCGAGGCGGGCACGCTGCGCTACCGGGCGAGGGAGCGCAGCCGGGACGGCGACACCTACGTCTACGACATCACCCTCCACGACGACGTGGGGACGGTCATCGAGCGGTGGTCCGGGCTGCGGCTGCGGGCCGTTCGCAAGGGTGACGGCCGCGGCCCTTGGGTGGCTCCGCTGCTCGGCCCCTACCTGGAGCGCACGCTCGGCGATCTGCTGCCCGCTTCGGTGGCGGTCGCGGTCGAACCCGACCCGGTACTCCCGGCGGCGCCGGACGCGCCGCAGGGCGAGCACCTCCGCCGGCGCCGTGCGGCGACGGCGCTCGCTGCCGGCCGCGCGCTCGGCCGCCCGGCCGAGATCGGCTACCGCCCCGACGGCCGACCCGAGCTGCGCGAGGCCGCCCTGGTCTCCGCGGCCCACGACGCCGGACTCACCCTCTGCGTCGTCGGTGCCCCCGGCTGCGACGTGGTCCGGGTGAGCCCGCGCCCGGTGCACGTGTGGGCTTCCCTGCTGGGCCGGCACGCCGACCTGGCGAGGGCGGTGGCGGAGACGGACGGCGAGTCGCCGGAGACCGCCGCCGCCCGAGTCTGGGCCGCGATGGAGTGCCTGCACAAGGCCGGCCACACCAGTCTCGCGCCGCTCGGGCTCGAACCGGCCGACCGGGCCGGGTGGACCGTCTTCTCCTCGGGCGACCTGCGCATCGCCACTCTCGCCACGACGCTTCGCGACGTGCCGGAGCCGGTGGTCTTCGCGATCCTCACGGAAGGACGTGGCTGAACATGGACAAGTACTTCGAGTACCTGCACACGGTGGGTTTCGAGGAGACCAATCTGGTCGGCAACGTGTACTACGTCAACTACCTGCGTTGGCAGGGTCGCTGCCGGGAGATGTTTCTGAAGGAACGGGCGCCCGAGGTGCTGGCCGACCTGCGGCACGACCTCAAGCTGTTCACGCTGCGGGTGGACTGCGAGTTCTTCGCCGAGATCACGGCGTTCGACGAGTTGTCCATCCGGATGCGTCTGGTGGAGCTCGCGCAGACGCAGATCGAGTTCAGCTTCGACTACGTGCGGCTGGACCAGGCCAACGGCGAGACACTGGTGGCGCGGGGCCGGCAGCGGGTGGCGTGCATGCGCGGGCCGAACACTCGTACCGCGCCGGCCCGGGTGCCCGAGGCACTCGCGTACGCCCTCGCACCGTACGCCCGGTCGGTCCGGGTCTGAGGTCGGGAGGTGAGCGTGGACAGCGCGCGGACGGCCCCTGCCGGGGTCATCGATCCGGACACCCTGCGTTGTGCCTTCGGCGCCTTCGCCACCGGCGTGACCGTGGTCACCGTCGGCGGCGCGGCTCCGCACGGCATGACGGCGAACTCCTTCACCACCGTGTCACTCGATCCGGCGCTGGTGCTGGTCTGCGTCGATCGCCGGGCGATCATGCACACCTGCCTCGTCGAGGCCGAGGGCTTCGGTGTCTCCGTGCTGGCGGCTGACCAGGAGAACGTGGCCCGGTACTTCGCCGACCGGCGCCGCCCCATGGGTGGCGCACAGTTCGACGCGGTGCCGTGTCTGACCGGCCGGCACACGGGAGTGCCACTGATCGCCGGCGCGGCTGTTCATTTCGAGTGCCGGTTGTGGCGCAGCTACGACGGCGGCGACCACACCATCTTCCTGGGCCACCTGGTCTCCCTGGAACGCAGCGCGGACGCGGACGCGTTGCTGTTCCTCTCCGGGCGGTTCCGGCAAATCGGGCGGGAACGGAGCGGTGCGGCATGACCGATGTACGCGAGCGAGGCCGACGCCGGCCGCCGGGGCCCTCGGCCCTGGCCGGTCCGGGACTCCTGCTGGCCATGAGCCGGGACAGGCTGGGCATGATGACCTCGGCCGCGGCGCGCTACGGCGACGCCGCACGGCTGCCGGTCGGCCCGAAGCAGCTGTACTTCTTCAACCATCCCGACCACGCCAAGCACGTACTGGCCGACAACAACGCCAACTACGAGAAGGGCATCGGCCTGGTGCACGCCCGGCGGGCGCTGGGCGACGGGCTGCTCACCAGCGAGGGCGAGTTGTGGCACAAGCAGCGCCGGGTGATCCAGCCGGCCTTTCAGAACCGGCGGTTGGCCGACTACGCCGGGGTGGTCGGCGAGGAGGCCGCCGGGCTGGTCCGGCGGCTCTCGGGGCGGGTCGGCGGCGCGCCGGTCGACGTCCTCGAGGAGATGACCGCGCTGACGCTCGGGGTGCTCGGCCGTACCCTGCTCGATTCGGACCTGAGCAGCTTTGCCGACGTCGACGACTCGTTCGCCGCGGTGCAGGACCAGGCCATGTTCGAGCTGACGACTCTCAGCGCCGTGCCCACCTGGGTGCCGCTGCCCCGCCAGCTGCGGTTCCGGCGGGCCCGCCAGCACCTGCAACGGGTGGTCGACAGGTTGGTCGAGAGCCGGCGCGGGGGCGCGGACGAGTCGGACGACGTGCTGTCCCGGCTGATCGTCTCGACCCGCGCCGAGGCCGACCCACGGGTCGGGCGGCAGCGGCTGCGCGACGAGTTGGTCACGCTGCTGCTCGCCGGCCACGAGACCACCGCGAGCACGCTGGGCTGGAGTTTGTACCTGATCGACAGGCACCCCGAGGTGGCGCGGCGGCTGCGGGAGGAGGCCCGGGAGGTGTTGGGCGACCGCCTGCCGGTCTACGGCGACCTGCACCGCCTCACCTACACCGCGACGGTCGTGCAGGAGGCGATCCGGCTGTACCCGCCAGTGTGGATCCTTCCCCGCAAGGCCCGGGAGGACGACGAGGTGGGCGGCTTTCACGTGCCGGCCGGAGCGGACATCCTGGTGTGCCCGTACACGCTGCACCGGCATCCGCGTTTCTGGCCGGAGCCGGAGCGGTTCGATCCCGACCGGTTCGGGTCGGGGCACGGCGCCGAGCGACCGCGGTACGCCTACATCCCGTTCGGCGCCGGACCCCGCTTCTGCGTGGGCAGCAACCTGGGCATGATGGAGGCGGTGTTCGTTTTGGCCATGGTGATGCGGGAGCTGCGACTGGTCGTCCCGCCCGGGCAGCGGGTGCGGCCGGAGCCGATGCTCTCGCTGCGCATCCACGGCGGACTGCCGATGGCGGTGCGCCGGCCGGAGTGAGCCACGACGACAACGACGTCCGGCCGGTCGTCCGGCACCGGGTCGCGGTGCGGAATGACCGGCCGGCCTGGCGCGGGTTCAGGGCACGGGCCGCTGCCCCGACGGCCGTCGTGGCGGGGGACCCAGGAGGAGCGCGTCATGTGATGGAACCCGGCCGCTGCGGCGTCGGACCGGCCGGGCGCCACCACACCACCGTGGGGTTCAGACCTGGCTGACCAGCCGCTCCAGCGCGGCCTTGCGACTGTCCAGGAGTGCCAGCAGGACCGGAGGATCCAGCTTGCAGGCGGCCTTCAGGTGGACGTGCGCGGAGACGCTGCTGCGCCCGCGTAGGGTGATCGGACCGACCGTGGCGACGGTGACGTCCTTCTGTTGCAGGCCGAGCGGCTCGCCGCCCACCGAGTGGCAGAGCACGTACCACGTGCCGTCGGGTACGGAGTCGAAGACGTACTCGCCGGGCTCCCGCAGGATGGTACAGCGCAGCGGGGTTCCTTCCGGGATGCGGTGGGGGAACAGGCCCATGAAGATCAGCCCGTCGGGGCCGCCCTCGGGTGGTCCGTACACGGTGCCGCCGATCCGGTTCTGCGAGGCGCCGCGGTTCTGGGTGGGGATCCGGGGGACGTAGCCGCCCGTCCGGCGGTAGTTCGTGGGGGAGAGCCCGACGCTGCGGGTGAAGCGGGTGCTGAAGGTCCCCACGCTGTTGTAGCCCACCCGCAGGCTGATGTCCGCGACGGTGAGCCTGGTGGTGATCAGCAGGCGCTTTGCCTCCTGGAGCCGGATCGCCGAGAGGAATCGTCCGGGCGAGATGCCGGTGACGCGTTGAAAGACCCTGGTGAAGTGGAACTTACTGAACATGGCGGCCCTTGCCATGTCATCCACCGTCAATTGCTCCGAAAGATTTTCGAACATGGTGTCAATTACTCGCTCCACTGCTCTTTCGGTGCTGCTGTGCATTTGCTCTCCCCGCATGAGAAGCCTGCGCGACTTGCGATGGCCAGCCTTTTGGGCCACCGGTGCGGATTGACCGGAGGGGATTACCCGCTACGGCGATCGATGCTAGCCAACGTAAAAAAGGCTCGCAACACGTGCCGCAATCGGAGCTTATCGCCGCGTGACGATGCCCGCTTATTGAGCCTTGCGGAGTAGTAGAAAGTGCCGCTGTCCATTTGTATCGAGTCCGGGCGGCGTCCGCCTCGCGCGGCTGTCGGCGTGGCCTCGCCTTTTGCCGGTCAGTGACCGCCGTCACTGTGGTGACCGCAGAGTAGCGCGACGACCGCATAATGTGACAGAGTTCACAGCCCAGGGTTGTCCGGCGAAGGGGCCGTCATACTTTCGATGCTGGTTGATCTACGAGCGGTAGACCGAACCGCCAGCGACCTGGGGGGTCTGTGCGTATCTCCGAGCTCAGTCGGCGCACTGGAGTGTCGATTCCCACCATCAAGTACTACCTGCGGGAGGAGCTGCTGCCGCCGGGGGATCTCAAGGCCCGCAACCAGGCTGAATACGGCGAGCGGCATCTCCGGCGCATCTGGCTGATCCGCACGTTCACCACGGTGGGCGGCCTGGATCTGTCGTCGGTGCGCAAGCTCATCCAGGTCATCGAGGACGAGCGGCTGCCCTTGGCGGCCGTATACCAGATGCTTGACCGCACGATCTCCCGGCCATCGCCCGAACCGCCCTGCCCGGACAGCGTGGCGCAGGCCCGGGACCAGGTCGACCGCCTGATGGAGCAGCTGGCCTGGCGCCCCCTCGACGACTCGAGCGGCACGACCACCCTGGTGCACGTGCTCGCGGCGCTGCACACCCTGGGCTGCGAGTCCGACCTGGCCTTCCTGCAGTCCTACGCGAAGGCCGCCGCGGCGCTCGCCGACGCCGAGCTCGACCTGCTGGTCAGCGACAGCGGGGAACCAGACCGCGGCGCGGCGGTCGTGCGGGGAGTGCTGCTCGACGTCGCCTCGGCAGCGCTGCGCCGGATGGCCCACGAGCAGCAGGTGCTGGTCCGGCTGCCCGACGCCGCAGGCTGACCCGGCGCGCGGCCGGCGCTCATGGAGCAAGTTCCAAGAAGACTTCTCTCGTCGGCTGCAGCAGGATGTGGATAACCGGCAAATGATGCTGCGGCAGAGTATTGGCGTCGACTGCGGCGACTAGAAACAGCAGGCGTCGACGGTAATTGCAGACCGAGTCGAGCTCTGGACGTCAACTGCTCAGCGCA
This sequence comes from Micromonospora sp. RB23, assembly GCF_053585025.1. Lineage (NCBI taxonomy): Bacteria > Bacillati > Actinomycetota > Actinomycetes > Micromonosporales > Micromonosporaceae > Micromonospora > Micromonospora sp. RB23. Next base: position 4,682,414 of record NZ_CM132111.1, on the reverse strand, counting down.
GGTTCGTTTTCTGTCGGCTGCGGGCAACCAACTCCATCGCTGTCGACAATGTTTGTCGACAGCGATGGGTGATTGCCGCGCCGACCGGGAGGCGGACGCGGGCGACACCACGTCTGGGAGGAAAATTGACACCGAAACCATCGGGCGCATTCCGTCGTGCGCTCCCCGCAATCTTCGTGCTCGCCTTGGTGGCCGGGCTGTTCGTCGTCGCACGTCTGCCCGCCGCATCGGCCGAGGAACGCTCGTCGCTTGCCGCCAGGTTCCGGTTCACCGAGCTGCCCATCGCCCTGCCGCCGGGCCTGCCCCAGCGAACCGTCCGGCAGGTGAACCCGGCATACGAGCACATCCGGTCCTGGATCTCCTCCGTCGGCGCGGCCATCGCGGTCAACGACATCGACGGCGACCAGGCCCCCAATGACCTGTGCCTGGTCGACTCCCGCAGCGACAGCACCGTGGTGACGCCCGCCCCGGTGCCGGGCCAGCCGCCCCGGTACGCGCCCTTCGTCCTCGACCCCGCCCCACTGCCCACCCACGCCGCGATGGCGCCGATGGGCTGCGCGCCCGGTGACTTCAACGGTGACGGGCTCACCGACCTGCTGGTCTACTACTGGGCACGGACGCCGGTGGTCTTCCTCCACCGGGCGGGTGCCGCGGCAACACTGTCCGCACAGACCTTCCAGCCGACCGAGCTGGTGCCCACCACGCCGGGGCCGAACGGGGCCTACCAGGGCAAGCTCTGGAACACCAACGCGGTCTCCATCACCGACTTCGACGGTGACGGCCATCCGGACATCGGTGTGTTCAACTACTTCCCGGACAGTCAGGTGCTTGACCCCGCCGGTCAGCCCAACGTCACCATGAACCACTCGCTTTCCCGCGCGACGAACGGCGGCGGCGCCCACCTGCTGCGCTGGACAGCCGCGACCACCGGCGCCCGGCCCACGGTCAGCTACGTCGAGCAGGACGCCGCCGTGCCCCCGGCCGCGGCGACCGGGTGGACTCTCGGCGCGGGCTCGGCCGACCTCGACGGTGACCTGCTCCCCGAGCTGTACCTAGCGAACGACTTCGGCCACGACCACCTGTTCCGCAACGACTCCACCCCGGGCCGGATCCGGTTCAGCCTGACCGAGGGGCGGCGTGGGCCGTTCACCCCGAAGTCCATGGTGGTCGGGCGGGATTCCTTCAAGGGCATGTCCATCGACTTCGCCGACCTCGAGGGCAGCGGCCGGTTCGACATGTTCGTCAGCAACATCACCACCTCCTGGGGCCTGGAGGAGAGCAACTTCGTCTGGCGCAACAACGCCACCAGCACCGAGGACGCCCGCCGCCGGCTCGACCGGGGCGAGGCGATCTTCGACAACAAGGCCGCCGACCTCAACATGGCGTGGGTCGGCTGGGGCTGGGACAGCAAGATGGCGGACTTCGACAACAGTGGCCGGCTGTCGGTGGTGCAGGCCACGGGATTCGTCAAGGGCAACATCAACCGGTGGTCCTGGCTCCAGGAGCTGGCCATGAGCAACGATCTCATGCTCGCCGAGCCGCACATGTGGCCCAACGCCGAACCCGGTGACGACATCGCCGGCTCGCAACCCTTCGCCTTCTGGGTCCGCGAGGACAACGGGCGCTACGCCAACATCAGCGCCGAACTCGGCATGACCGACGACACGCCCAGCCGGGGCGTGGCGGTGGCCGACACCGACGGCAACGGCGCGCAGGACTTCGCCGTGGCCCGCCAGTGGGGCGCCCCCGTCTTCTACCGCAACGAGAACGCCGGCCAGGGCAACTTCCTCGGACTGCGGCTGCACCGTCCCGCCGACGGCGGTGACGATCCCGGTAGCCCCGCGTACGGCGCGCAGGTCCGCATCCGCGCCGCGGACGGTCGTACCCAGCTCGCCCAACTCGACGGCGGCTCTGGCCACTCCGGCAAGCGGAGTTTCGACGTGTTCTTCGGCCTGGGTGCCGCCGGTGACCGGCCGGTCGAGGCCGAGATCAGCTGGCGCGCGGTCGACGGCACGGTGCACCACCAGACCACACAGCTGACCGCCGGTTGGCACGACCTCGTGCTCACGGATGTCGCTCAGGAGGTGAGGTAGGCATGACCAGCGTACGTAGCGCCCCATCGTCCACCCGGGACGACGCCAGCAGCACCGTCGCGGCCAGTCCGGCGCCGGTCAACGGCCAAGCCCCCGGAGCAACGGTCACCGGAATGGGCGCCCCGCCCGGTGGCGTATCCCCGCGCATCGATCGCCGCGACCCCCGCTATCTTGCGCTCCGCAACTTCGCGCTCTCGATGAGCGTCTTCAACATCCTCGGCTACACGGTGCTCGGCTTCGAGCAGCCCTGGACGTGGCCGTTGTTCGCGCTGGCGATCGGCTACACCGCCGAGATCGTCATCGAGCAGGTCACCGCCTGGGCGCAGCGGCGCCGTCCGACGTACCGCGGCAACGGGGTGTGGGGCATGTACACCTTCCTGCTGCCCACCCACATCACCGCGCTGGCCGCGAACATGCTTCTCTACGCCAACGACCGGTTCTGGCCGATCGCCTTCGCGGTGGTCGTCGCGATCGGGCAGAAGACGGTCCTCCGCGCCCCGATCAAGGGGCGGATGCGTCACTTCATGAACCCGTCGAACTTCGGCATCACCATTACGCTGCTCACGTTCTCGTGGGTGAACATCGCCCCGCCGTACCAGTTCACCGAGAACGTGCCGGACTCGATCCGGATGATGGTGCCGCTGATCATCATCACCGCCGGCACCGTGCTCAACGCGATGCTGACCCGCAAGATCCCGCTGATCGTCGGCTGGCTCGGCGGCTTCGTCATCCAGGCGCTGGTACGTCACTTCATCTGGGACGTGGCACTGTGGGGCGCGTTGGTCCCGATGACCGGGGTCGCCTTCGTGCTGTTCACCAACTACATGATCACCGACCCTGGTACGACGCCGACGAAGGGCCGAGACCAGTTCATGTTCGGTGCGTGCGTCGCCACCGTGTACGGCATCCTCATGGCGTTCAACGTGGTCTACACCCTGTTCTTCGCCGTGACGATCGTCTGCCTGCTCCGCGGCCTGTACTGGTGGGGCCGGCACCTGCGCGGGCGGCGGGTGGAGTCGGCGTCCTCGGCCGTGCCGCAGCCGGCGCCGGCCTGACCGGGAGGTACCTGCGACACCAGGGCGGCGGTCCCATTGGGCCGCCGCCCTTCCGGGCAAACGAGCACATCGTGTACGGGGTGGGCGCGACAAGGTTCGTCACACCGCTGATACGCGAGCCGGCCCGGAATTGACGCCGTCGATACGCCAGGTTGCCGTCAGGGGACCGCCGGTCACGTGAGGCATCAAGCGTGCGGCGGATCGGGTGTGCCAGGCGGGAGGCATCCGCACGGGTGGAGTATCCACCTGGACCGGTGAGAACCGGACGATCCCGACGACGAAGACAGCGGCGAACCGACCGGCAGCGCGGTCGTAGTCTGCGATCTGCCTACCGCCTCCAACCTCGTCGACTTCGTGCAACTGCTCAACCGCAGCGTCGCTGGCACCAGCGACAGCCTCACCATCACCTGAGCGCACGACCGCCCGACTGGGGCCTCGCGTCGTGCTCGACGTTGACGCGAGGCCCGGTCGTCGGAGCGAAGGACAAACTCGGGGACCGTCCTTCGCTCGCTCTCCCGCCGATTCGGGACGTACCGTCAAGGACAGGTCCGGCGCATCGGAGGGCGACCTCCGGTAACCGGCGCGACCGGGCACGGACGGAGGGGATGTTCGGTGCGGGCGAAGGGGCGCGCGGAAGGGCCGATCGGAGAGGCCGCCCCTCGTGCAGGAAGCAGGGGCTAGTCCGCCAGGGCCGCGCGGCGGAGCCGCCGCACGTCGGTGATCGTCATGCCGACCAGGACGGCCGCGCTCACGATCATGACGAGCCACGGGGCCAGCATGGTCAGCAGCGGCGTCGAGGCGAGCAGCAGCGCCAGCCAGGCGACGCGGGTGGGCGGGAGTTGGTTGAGGAGCACGTACTCCGAGCTCATCCGGCCGAGCACGTACAGGACCGGTCCCACGGCGAGGAGAGCGACCCAACTCGCCGGTGTGGTCCCCTGCGGGTCGTGCAGGACGAGGTCCACGCCGCCGGACGTGGCGATGATGCCGGTAACGACGAAGGCGTAGACGTACGGGGCCAACAGGATCGACCTGTCCGGACGCAGGTGCGCCGACCGGTCGACCAGCTTGTTGCTCTGTAACACGTAGATTTGCCAGAACAGCAGCGCAGTGACGACCGCGGTGAGGAACGCGACGGCACGGGCCGGGGTGTAGCTCGCGCCGCTGAATATCAACGTGGACATCAGTGCCATGTCGCCGAGGGCGAGAATGGTGATCTGCTGGTAACGCTCGCCGAAGTGCGTGCTCAACCGGTTGATGGGTAGCCGGCCTCGTCGAGGCGTCGGGTAGCGCAGTCCGGCGGCCAGGTAGTCGACAGCGAGCGCGCCGGCCCACAGGCCGGTGCGCCACGGCGGTCCGGTGAACCCGCCGGCGAGCCACAGGACGCCGGAGAGGACGAACCAGAAGAGGACACGTTCCTCCCGGGCGTGCGCACGGAGTGGGCGCAGCGCGACGACCAGCAGGATCCCCCGGAGCAGATGGATGCCGACGTACGCGCCGGCGAAGAGCAGCCCGCGCTCGCCGTAGGCGGCCGGTACGGCGATCGCCATGAGGGCCACGCCGAACACCGTGCCGGCGACCACCGCCTGGACCGCCCGGAGTCGGGGATCGTAGAACTCGGTGGCGTTCACCGTCACCGACCAGGTCCACCAGGCCGCCAGCAGCAGGATGAGGGTCTGTCCCAGGCCACCCCAGCTCGGATTCCTCGCAAACTGCATCGAGAGCTGCGCGAACACGGCGACGTAGAAGACGTCGAAGAACAGCTCCAGGAGCGTCGCCCGATTCGACGACTTGGGGCTACGTCGCGGCCCGGTCGGCTCCGTGCTCGTCATGGGCCCGCCGTTCCCGGCGCGTCCTCCGCCGACGCTTCCGCGCCAGGTGGTGACGATCCCGAGGCGACGCCGTGACACCCATCGCCGAGGGCTTGTCGCACATGGCGATCAACGAGCAAGGTGGCCGGAGGTTACCCGCCAGTCGAGCGGGGGGCGGTGGCCAGCGGGGGTGGATCGAGCCAGCTGGCCGCAGACACCTGGTAGCCCTCGATCGAGTTCGAGCCCTGGAGGGCGTGCGCGATCAGAGTTCGTCGGAGGTGTCCCGTCCAGCGGTTCGGCTCGGCGGCCTGCGGATCGGGTCCAGGGGCGCCGTTCGGGGTCTGTCCCCGGCAGAACTGGACAGACCCCGAACGGATTTGCGCTAACTCACCGAATCGATGGACTCACCTCAGCCGGTGCAGGGCGTATTGATCGTGTCCTCGCCCGAGACGTTGCCGCCGTAGATCCAGCCGTATGGCGCAGCCCCTCCGACGCTGACGTAGTACCACCAGTTTCCCGCCGAGTTCTGGAACCGGCACCAGCCGCCGAGTCGCTGGCCCACGATGAGGTAGTTGCTCACGTTGCCGCAGCTGGAGCCCGGACCGTTCCTGAGGGGGATGGACGTCGTCACGGTGGCGCCCCCGAGACCGTTGCTCGTCGGACTCCAACCGCAGACGGCCAGGGCGCTCGAGGGGGCGTTCGACGGTGTGAAGTTTGGCGCCTGGTTCGTTGAGGCGCTGGCCGGTGCCGCCCCCGATACGACGCCAAGCGCGATGGCGGCGCCCACCGCGAGTGCCCCCCGCTTCAGCTTCTGCATATGCTCCTCCTCCGTTGCGGAACAGATCGAGAGGTTTCTACATCGATCTGGCCTTGAGTCTCGCCGGGGATTGGTGACGCGGAAAAGGGTCTGACCTGTGCGGAACAGTCTCGTACAGTTCCGTACACACCGTCTTGATGGCTGCCGGTGGCCTGGAGCGCCACCTTTCTCGGCCGCCTCTTGCCGCGCGACCCGGCTGCCTACAGCCGGAAAGGAGCAGGCTCGTCAGCTGTCGGTGGCGTCAGCGGCCCGCATGGCGGCGGCCTCCTCGCAGACCTCGGCCGCTGCGACAAGGTTTCCCGACATGGTGAGTGCGCCGGCAAGGGTGTCGAGGCCCACGGCCAGCCAGGTTCGCGAACCGATACGTCGCCACAGGCCGGTGGCTGCTTCCGCACGACGTCGAGCAAGCGCAGGTTGCCCCGCCAGGAGTTGGGCCTCCGCGAGCGCGTTCAGTGTCGCGGCCTCGCCCCACAGGTTGCCGAATTCGCGGTACGTCCACAGGCTGCGAGCCAGAAGCCGTCTTCCCTCCGCGTGTTCACCCCGGCGTACGAGGACGTCTCCCAGCCAGCACGTCGCGTGGGTGGCGCTGAGCCGGTCACCCAGGGCCGCGCTGATGGTTGCCGCCTGTTCGAAGCAGTCGCCCGCGGCACGGTAGTCGCCGTGCGCGCGGTGACTCTGCCCCAGGCAGCGCAGAGCCTGCGCTTCGCCAGGCCGATAGCCTGCGAGCCTGCTGATGCGAAGACACTCCGCAAACCGCTTCTCAGCCCTTTCCGCGTGCCCATTTTCCAGCTCGATGACGCCGATGCCGTTCATCGCGTAGACGAGGCAGTTGACGTTGCCGGCCCCGCGAGCCAGCGTGGCGGCAGCCTCGAAATGACGTATCGCAGACGGGTAGTGACCGAGTAGCCGGTGTACGTAGGCCAGCCCGGCGGTGGCGCTGGCACGGTATGTCGGGCCTTCACCCTCGGCGAGCAGAAGTGCCTGCTCAAAATGTTCAATCGCTTCCGGGTACCGGTCCAGAATGGTGGTGAGCTCACCGAGGCACCGGTGCAGTTTCGCGGCGCTGCGCCGGTCGCCGCCGTGCAACGCCACCTTCAGCGCCCGGTCCTGGAGCCGTTCCCAGTCGTCGAAGTGACTGCCTATCTGGAAGAAAGAGGTCATGGCGGTGATCAAACCGGCAGCCGAAGCGATGTCGGTGCCGTTCAAACCCCAGTCGGCCACGCTGATGAGAAACCGGCGTTCGCCGGTGAACCAGGTCTGCGGGTCGGTGAGGAGTTCGTCCGTGACTTCTCCTGGTAGTCGCCAGTGCACGAGCCCGGTTTGCGGTATGCCAAGAAAGTCGGTGCAGAGGATGTCCGCGGCACGCTCTGCCAGGTCGAGACTCGCGCTGAGCACCCTGGTGGCGGCCGAGCGGCATTCGTGCGGTGAATCCTCTTGTTCGGCACGTTCGCGCCCCAGCAGTTTCACCAGGTCGTGCAGACGGTAACGGGGGCCGGCGGTGCTGACGGAGGAAATCTCCACCAGGTGCACGTCCACGAGACCGTCGAGCACGGCCTCCGCATCCGGGAGGCTCAGGTCGAGGAGCGCTGCGGCGGACCAGGAGGCGAAATCCGTCGCGGGTAACAGGCTGAGCATCCGCAGGGCGTGCTGTGACTGCACGTCCATAGCCTGGTAGGTGAGTTCGAGGCTGGCCCGTACGGCCACATGTCCGACGGCCAGTTCGTCGAGCTTGCGCTGTTCGTCGGCCAGCGCCCGGGCGACCTTCCTCAGTGGCCAGTGAGGACGCGCGGCGAGTCGTGCTCCGGCCACCCAGACCGCGAGGGGAAGACCGCCGCAGGTGTCCACGATCAACCGAGCGGATGCCGGGTCGGCGACAATCCGTTCGTGGCCGAGCATGTCGGCCAGCAGAGCGAGGGCGGCTGACGGCTCCAGCACACTCAGGGGCAGGCGACGGCCACCGAGCTCGGCCAGGCTGGTCCGGCTGGTGACGATGGTGGCGCAACGTGACCCGCTCGGCAGCAGGTCGCGTACCTGAGGTGCGTCACGTGCGTTGTCCAGGATGACGAGTACCTGTTTCTCGGCCAGCAGCGTCCGGTACAGATTGATCCGATGAGGCAGATTCGCGGGCACGGCTCCACCGCGTACGCCGAGCGCACGCAGGAACGCGCCGAGAACGGCTGCCGGCGTGGCTTGCTGTTCATTGAAGCCGCCCAGGTCGACATAGAGCTGACCGTCGGGGAAGCGCAGGGTGAGCAGGTGCCCGACGCGTACCGCGAGTGCGGTCTTCCCGCCGCCGGCCGGGCCGGTGATCAACAGAGTCGCCGGGCCAGGTCCGTCCTCGGTCAGTAGCCGGCAGGCCCGATCCACCTCCTCGTCTCGGCCCACGAACACCGACAGGTCGGGCGGGAGCAGGTAGGGTCTCGCCTGCGCTGCGGGCAGGCCGGTGTTCGGAGACTGGGCCGCCTCGGCAATGCTCACCCGCGCCGCGATGCCTGCGGCGACGTCCACGTCTGGTGTCGTCTCTTCGGCCACGGCCAATACCCGTTGGGCCTCGAGCCACTCATCGACGACAGACGGTGCGCAGCGGCACGCCCGCACAATCGCCGCGACCAACTCCTGGTTGGGCAGTGAGCTGCGATTGAGCGCAGTCGCGACGGTGCTCGGGGGCAATTGACAACCTTGCTTCCGGCCCTCCCTCTCCAGGGATCGGTAGGAAAGCCCGGACCACGCCTTCAGCGCGCGCAAGCGGGCGACAAACTCCGCCGCTGTCCGCACCCTGCCGGGCCTCGGTAGCGGCGTTGTCACGATTCCATCCTAGCGACCACCAGCGAGGCGGATTGACCCTGAGATCGCGTCGAATCGCTCACCCGGCGCTAAGGTGAGTCGGTCCCTGTAGGGCCGCCGCTGAGTGACTTCGTCCCGCGCTGGGTGGGCAGAGTCATGCGTTTGTGCTGAACGAGTGTGAAGATCGCTGCCGTCACCCGTATCACCACATTGCGCACCCCCTCGCCGGGGTTCTGACCTCGACGCCCGGCGCCGGCGTCAGGACCGCAGCCGCCTGGCTCATTGCGCCCCTGCGCCGGACCTGGCGGCCACAACGCTCGAGTTGCTGGTCGACGCGTGAACGTCGAGATAGGCCTGTCGGATACGGCCGTACGTGACGTCCTGAGCGAACTCGGCAACCACTGCCTCACGGGCGGCCACCGCCATCCGCTGCGCCAGGCTCGGATCGTCGAGCACGGCCGCGACGAGTTCCGCCGTGCCAGCAGTGTCGCCGGGCGCGGCGAGGAATCCGGTGCGCCCGTGGTCGACGATCTCGGCAAGGCCACCGGTGTCCGCAGCTACCAGCGGCGTTCCGGTCGCCATCGCCTCGGTAGCGACCAGCCCGAACGGCTCCAGGCGCGACGGCATGATCACCACCGAGGACCGCTGATAGGCCGCACGGACCTCCGCCAGCGTGCCGAATGGACGCCAGGTCACCAGGTGAGCCAGGCCCGCCGCGTGCAGCCGGTCGCGGACGACGGTCTCCAACCCTCCGACGCCCATGATCTCGAACCGGGCCCGTGGGTGGCGGGCGTGTACCCCGGCGAAGATCTCGGGTACCAGGTCGAACCCCTTCTGCTCGTAGAACCGGCCGACGTACAGCACGGTGTCCGGGCGGCGCGTCGCTGGGTCGTCGGGCGGTCGGAAGAACGTCGTGTCGGTGCCGTTGTACGCCACCCGGGTCTTGCCGGCGGTGAACGGGAATCGCCGTTCGAGGTCGTCACGGACCGCGCCGCTGACGGCGATCACCAGGCCGGCGTGCGCGAGGGCGGAGAACTCCATCTGATAGTTGAACGGGCCTGGCACGTCGTCATACGCGCCGATGTCCCACGTCATCGGCAAATGACAGGTGTAGACCAGCGGCACGCTGTTCTTCCAGATGCTCTGTGACGCGATCACCCCCGGCCAGTCCTGGCACACCACCACGTCGTAGTCCTGGGCGGCGCCCCGCCTGGCCAGCTCGCTGGCGGAGTAGGTCAGCACCCGGTCCCCGGCGAACGCCGGCAGGTGCACCGACGGCACGTCCAACGGGCGTTCGCCGAGGTGGAACAGGTCCACGTGGTCGCCGGCCGTGCGCAGGTAGCGCACCAGGCACTCCATGTAGGTGCCCAGACCACCCGTGGTCTGCGGCGGATACTCGTAGGTGAACTGGGCGATGCGCATCATGCCGGTCCTCTCAAACGGTTGTCGACGTCCGCGCCATCTCGGTGCGCAGACGCCGGGCGAGCAAGGCAACGGTGAGGCCGGCCACGGAGACGATGGAGAGCGCGGCCCGGAAGCCGGCCGCGTCGATGAGGACGCCGACCAGCAGCGGGGCGACGAGGAAGCCGACGCGTGACACCAGCGACACCGTGGCGATGCCGGCACCCGCGCTCGCCCCCGAGAGGCGGCCGACGAGGCTGAACGCGATCGGAAAGATCGGGCTGCTGCCGAGGCCGACCAACGCGAACCCGGCCAGCGCCGCGACCGGGGAGGCGACGAGCAGGCTCAGCCCGAAGGCGACGGCGGTGAGCAGCGCGCCGGCCAGCAGCACGCGGGTCGGCCCGAAATGGTCGACCAGCCGGTCGCCGACCAGCCGTCCGGCAGCCATGAACACCGAGAATGCGACGAACGCGAGCCCGGCGACGCCTGGCGCGGCGCCCAGCCCGCTGGTCAGATAGACGGCGCTCCAGGACTGTGGGACGTCCTCGATGAAGGCGGCGGCCAGCACGATCAGCCCGAGCAGGACCAGCACCGGCGTCACCCGGGCCGTCCGGGTGGTCCCCGGACGGGAAGAGGCTGGCGCGGCGGGTGCGGTGTGTCGGTACAGGCCCCGGCCCAGCACCAGCGCGGCGGCGCAAATCACGACCCCGACCACCAGCAGGTGCAGCCAGACGGCGACACCTAGTGCCGCGGCGGCGGTGCCGAGGACGCCGCCGGTGACCGCGCCAATGCTCCACGAGGCATGGAAGCCGTTGAGGAGAGAGCGCCCGGACCGCTGCTCAACCAGGACGCCGTGAGCGTTCATCGCGACGTCCATCAGCGCGTCCACGGCGCCGAGCAGGACCAGCGCCAACAGCAGGCCCCACCAGGCGGGGGCGAGGCCGGGCAGCACCAGGCACACCGCCAGGGCGGTGATCGCCGCGAGCAGTGCCCGGCGGCTGCCGTACCGGTCGACCACCATCCCGGACAGCAGGGTGAATATCAGGCCGCCGATGCCGCCGCCGGTGAGGCTGAGGCCGAGGGTGGTGGCGTCGAGGTCCAGAGCGTGCTGGACGGACGGGATGCGCGGCGCCCAGGTGGCGAAGGCGGCGCCGTTGGTGAAGAAGGCGGCGCCGACCGCCCACCGCGCGTGGCGCAGCGTCCGAGCGTCCGAAGTGGTCTCGATCGACACATGGCCTCCAGGTCAACGGCGAACACGACTCTCCGTTTGGCTGATCACTGTGCGTACCTGGGCATGCAGACGCGGATTGGTCGTCGCGACGACATCCCCGCTCCACGCGGTGACCGGCCGGCCGTCGTGGCCGCTGACCACCCCGCCGGCCTCCTGCACAATCAGCACCCCGGCCGCGTAGTCCCACGCCTGGCCGTCCACCTCGGCGAACACATCGACGCTGCCATCGGCCACCCGGCACAGCGCCTCGCCACCGCAGCCGGTGATCCGGATGTCGTGCGCGGCGTCCCACAGGCCGAGCAGGATCTCCCGCGCCCGCTCCTTCCACGGCGGCGGCGACGCCGAGCATATCGCCAGGGCCCGGGCCAGGTCGGTGGTGCTGGTCAGGCGCAGACGGCTCGTGCCGCGGTACGCCCCGCCGCCGCGTACGGCGGTGTATTCGACGTCCGTTCCAGCGGCGTAGAAGGCTGCCACCATCGTGCGGTCACGGTACGCGTACGCGACGCTCACCCCCCACGTCGGCAACCCTCGCAGGTAGTTGTGCGTCCCGTCCAGCGGGTCGACGACCCAGCAGTGCGGCGAGGCGGGTCCGTGGTTGCCCGACTCCTCGGTCAGCACGTGGTGCCCGGGAAAGGCCGTCCGGATGCGGCTGAGAATGAGCTGCTCGGCCGCCGCGTCCGCCGCGCTGGTCAGCTCGTATGCGTCCTTGGGCACCGCCGCGACACCGCCCGCGGCGGCGTGCAGCAGCTCCCCGGCTTCACGGGCAGCGCCGCGGGCCACTGCCAGGGCCCGTGCCGGGTCGGCCGAATCGGTCATTGACGGCCCGCCAGGAATCGGTCGTGGAACTCGGCGAGCACGTCGGCATCCTCGTACCCCAGGCGCATGCTGGCGGTGGCCGCCCGCGAGAAGAACCGGAACGCCTGGCCCTCGGTCGGCGTCAGCTCGCCCGGGTCGAAGTCCGCCCGCATCCAGAAGGTGTGCTCGAAGCCGTACGACCGTTGCCGCGCCCACAGCACTCGGACCTCCTGCGGGTGCGGCGTCAGCCCCAACTCCTCGCCGAGTTCCCGCAGCACACACTGGTGCGGGGTCTCGCCGTCCTCGATCATCCCGCCGGGCACACTCCACATGCCGGGGAACGGAATGGCAGGGTCGTCGTCGCGCAGTTGGAGCAGCACCTCGTCGCGCCCGTTGACGACGATGACCTGCACGCCCTCCGGGCCGGTCATGTCACCGCCCCCGGGAACTTGAGCAGGGCGGCTACCACGTCGGCGACGTCGCCGTCGGACATCGTCGGGAACAGCGGAAGCGACAGGATTCGCCCGCTCATCTCGGTGGCCACCGGAAGGTCACGTTCCACGGGGGAGAGCACCTTGCGGTAGTACGGCTGCAGGTGCATGCCGCGGAAGTGCACCCCGGCGCCGATACCCTCGGCGCGCAGGTGGGTCAGCAGGGCATCGCGCGTTCCCGGCGGGGCGTCGCTCGGCACCGTGACCACGTACAGGTGCCGGGCGTGCCGGTCGCCAGGCCGGACCGCCCGCAGCGGCGTGAGCCAGTCCAGGGCCTCGAGTTGTTCGTCGTAGCAACGGCTGAGCCGCTCGCGCTCGCTGATGTACCCGTCGAGCTTCGGAAGCTGATGCAGGCCCACCGCCGCCTGTACATCCGTCATGTTGTATTTGAAGCCCGGCAGGTGCAGCTCCCAGTGGATCGAACCCGAGGCACTGTTGCGCTTCCACGCGTCGGTGGAGATCCCGTGCGTCACGAGCATCCGGGCGACTCGCTCAGCCTCGTCGTCGTCCAGGGTCAGGATGCCGCCCTCGACCGTCGTGATGTTCTTCGTCGGATAGAAGCTGTACGCGGTCATCGTGCCGCGCGAGCCGATCCGCGCGCCGCCGTACGTTGCGCCGATGGCGTGCGCCGCGTCCTCGACCACGGCGAGCCCGTGCCGGCGGGCGATCTGGTCGATCGCGTCGAGGTCGCACGCCTGCCCGGCCATGTGCACCGGAACGATGGCCTTGGTGCGCGGCGTGATCGCCCGCTCGATGAGCGACGCGTCGATGTTCAGGGTGGCCGGCTCCACGTCCACGAAGACCGGCCGCGCCCCCAGATGCCAGATCACATTGGCCGTGGAGGGCCAGGAGATCGGCGTGGTGATGACCTCGTCGCCGGTCGATACGCCGACCGCGGCGAGGGCCACGTGCAACGCGCCGGTACAGCTGTTCGTCGCGATGGCATGCCGGCTGCCGACGTAATCGCGAACCATCGCCTCGAACCGCTTGGTCCGGGGGCCGGTTGTCAGCCACCCCGAACGCAGCGTCTCGACGACCTCGGCCTCCTCCGCCGGGCCGATGTCCGCCGTGGCCAGCGGCAGGAAGTCGCGCCGGACCGGCTCGCCGCCCTCCGCCGCCGGCTTGCGTGCCTGCGCCAGCAGAGTGCGGACGGTGTTGGCTCTCGTCACGTCGGCCGGGGTCAGACCGTCCTCCGTCGCCGAGTTCAGGATCTCCTGGATGCCTTCTGCGGGCTGGCGACCGGCGACGATGCCGGTGTCGCGGCGCAGCGCGGAGGCGTCGGCTGCGTAGTCTCGGGTGTCGAGGAGCGTGCCGGAGCTGGTCAGCTCCGCCCCGGGGACGCGCTCAGCCACCTCTTCGGCGATCTCCCGGACGGAGGCGTTGATGCTGACCATGTTGTAGACGGCGGCGTCGGTGGACACCGCGTCGGGATCGTCCACCAACCGGACGTAGGCGTCCGCTGCGTCCGCCACGTGCAGCAGCGGTCGACGCTGGCGGCCGTCTCCGTCCACATGCACCTTCTGGTGCAGCACCGCGGAGGCGGTCATCGCGTTGATCATCAGGTCGTAGCGCATGCGCGGAGACGTACCGAACAGGGTGCCCATGCGCAGGGAGACGGTCCGAAACCCAGGTCCGGCCTCGGCGGCGATCGCCTGCTCCGCAGCGATCTTCGACCGGGCGTACGCCGTGAGCGGCGCGACCTCGGCGCCCTCGTCCAGGAACTTCGCGTCGTTCATCCCGTACACGCTGCAGGAGGATGCGAACAGGAACAGGCGCGCGCCGTGCGCCTTGGCGAGCCGGGCGAACGCGACGGCAGCGTCCACGTTCACCGACTCGGTCCACGACTCGTTGATGTCGCCGGCCGGGTCATTGCTGAGCGCGGCGAGGCAGATCCCGACGTCTATGCCGGTCAGCGCGCTGTCCGGCAGGTCCCGGACGTCGCTCTCCACGATCCGCAGGTTGTCGTTTCCCTCCACGGCGGCGAGGGCTTCGCGACCGAAGTAGAACCGGTCCACCGCCACCACCCGGTGGCCGGCGGACAGCAGACGGGGTACCAGTACGGAGCCGAGGTAGCCGCCGGCTCCGGTGACGACGACTCGCCGAGGTTCGCCGGGCCCGCTCCGGGCCAGCTCGGTGCTGGGCGCGTATTCCTGCACTGTCATGACGGTCTCCTTCGGTGCCCGTACCCGCTGGCGTTCATCGCCACCGCGCCGTCGGGGGCGGTGATTGCCGTCGTGCTGAGCGGCGTGCCGCCCTCGTCCGCCGACGCGGCGAGCAGGTGACACAGTTCGATGTCGATGAGGGCGTTCCCGGCCGGGTTGCGCACCCGGGCGGTTCCGCGGCAAGCCGCCACGAAGGCCGCCGCCTGTCGTGCGAAGGCGTCATTCGAGGCGAAGTCGCGGGTCACCGACGGACCGCGCCGCGGATGGTGGCGCAGGCCTCCCGGCTCCAGATCACCGGGCCGTAGGTCCAGGGCCCCGTCGGTGCCGAGGATGCGGACATCCCAGGCGTCCATTCCCGGCGGCCGCACGTAGCTGGCGGTCATCGTGCAGAGCACGTCGCCGGGGAAGGTGAGCAGGATGGCGCAGGTCTCGTGTCGCACCGCGCCGGCCCGCGTCAGCGCCTTGCGGTTGGCGATCGCCGCGACGGTCTCGGGTGTGCCGAGAATCCAGCGCAGCGGATTGAGGAACGCGTAGCTCACATGCGTGACGAACATGCCACCGCTGGCTTCTTCGTCGTAATACCAGGAGCGCGGATCCTGGTCCACCAACGCGATGGTCTGCACGGCGAGCAGCTCGCCGAGGGCGCCCGAGTGGATCATCTCCGCTGCGGCGTGCCAGACACGCTTGTACCGGGCCTCGTAACCGGCCTCGACGACCAGCCCGTACTCGGCCGCGAGCGCGGCGATCTCCCGGGCGGCCGGACGGGTCGCCGCGAGACTGCCGCCGGCCAGCACGTGCATCCCCGAGCGCAGCGCCCAGCGGACCACGTCGTCCTGTAGCTGGTGCGGCACCTCGGCGAGCAGCGCGTCCGGGGCGGTGGACGCCAGCTCACGGTAATCGTCCGTGCTGACGGGGATGCCGAAGCGGGCGGCGAACTC
Organism: Micromonospora sp. RB23; assembly: GCF_053585025.1. Lineage (NCBI taxonomy): Bacteria > Bacillati > Actinomycetota > Actinomycetes > Micromonosporales > Micromonosporaceae > Micromonospora > Micromonospora sp. RB23. The sequence continues at coordinate 4,666,839 of NZ_CM132111.1, read as the reverse complement.
CTCGGCCCGGCTGCGGCGTCGGGCGGCAATCCCGCACAGCTCCACGCCGTCGACGGCGGCCAACGCGTCTGCGCGGATCTCCGCCATCCGTCCGGCTCCCACCACGGCGACGCGCACGGCCGGCGCCTACCGGCCCGCGACGGCCGGGACCGCCGCCGGTCCTGCGGTGAGCCCGGTTCGGGTGAACGCGGCGGCCGCCTTCGGCGCCTGTTCGGTAACCTGCGGAGCGGGCTCCGGCGGTCGCATTGCCATTTCCGGCGGCCCGCCGAGCGGGCCGCCGATCGGCTCGAAGGAGCCCGCTCGCATCGAATCACGGTATGCGTGCAGCGCCATTTCGTCGGTTCGGACAATCTTTTCGGCGAACGTCGTCCGGCGCAGCGTCACCCGGTTGTTCCAGGCTCTTCCCACGGTTTTCCGCCTTCTTTCCGAAGTGGCCCGACCGTCCGATCCGAAACGCCAGCTCGCGATGTATCGCCTTTTTCTAGGCCGGAGGGTGGACGGTATCAGGTCAGCAGCCATAAATGTCAATGGCATTGATTGGCATGGTGGTTCGGTGCCTCCCGTCAACTGCCGAACAATCGGATGGCGACAGGACTTCCGCTGGAAGGTGACAACCGTCAGGTGTGGGCGGGCGTGGACGCCCGGACCAGGACCACGCCGGGAGCGTCTGCCAGGCGGGAGTTGAGCTGCGCGACGGCGGCCTCCGTCGTGGTCGCCGCGCAGTCCAGTCGATCCACCGGCAGGTCCGGGCCCACCGCCCGGACCAGGCGATCGACCAGCGCGTCCGCGCTGTCCGGGCGGTCCGCACCGGGTGCCAGGGGCTGGCCTCCGGTCTTGTCCTGGGTGCCGTTGACCAGGACGACGACGACCACCGGAACGCGCCGCGCCGCCACGTCGAGCAGGCCCTGCAGTCCGGTGTGGAGCAGAGCGTAGTCGCCGATGACCGCCACTGTGGCCGCCTGGCCGCGGGCTGCGCCGCCGGCCACGGAGACCGCCGAGCCGAGACACACGGCGGCGTCCGAGGCCTCGTACGGCGCGTAGCAGAGGTTGACCGACGACCCGACGTCGGTGGCGACGAACACTCCGGTCCGGCGGAGATCGGCGATCGCCGCGAACACCGGATGGAACGGTGGGTAGGTGGAGTCCTTGCGGGTCTTGGCCTGGACGGTCCGCCACTCGGCGGGGCCCTCGGCGAGCGCACGGGTGACAGCCCCCGATCTGATCGGACCCTCCGGCGGGAGGTGCCCGCTGATCCGTCCGATCGCCTGGTGACCGCCCGGGACCTGCTCACGGATCCGCCGTTCCAGATGCGGCAGCGGGCTCTCCAGGATGACGATGCGGTTGTGCTCCTCGACGAACCGCGTGATCTCTTTCTCGTTCCGGTCGGCACCGAGCCGGCGTAGCGTCAGCCGGCACGCGCCGTCCGGCACCTCGGCCTCCGAACGCCCGAAACAAATCAGTCCCACGTCGTGCGGCGCAGCGCAGGCCAGCACCGGTTCGGCGCCCGGCACAGGTGAGTTGGTGGAGTGCTGGCGCAGGCGGCGGTGCTGTGTCCGGCCCAGTTTGGTGAGCCGCTGGGCGACCGCCGGGTCGAGCGTCGGCCGATCGCCGGCGATGGTGTCGCCCACCGGCTCCGGGCCGCCGCCCGCGCCGGTCGGCACGGCGCCGGTCAACCGCAGGACGACCGGCACCGATTCGGCCTCGGAGAGGCGGACGACGGTGGCGATACAGTGCTCCAGATCGCCGTCGAGGGTCGGTTCGATCAGCGGGATGCGCAGGATCTCCGCGAGGTCGCGGCTGTCCTGCATCGCTGTGGAACGGGAGCAGTCGAGATCGTCGGCGACGATCAGCACGATCGCCGCTCCGATCGAGTGCACCGCCGCGTTCAGCAGCGGATCGAACGCCACGTTGAGGCCATTCTGTTTGCACATCACCACGCTGCGTCGACCGACGAAGGACAGGCCCAGGGCGTTCTCCACCGCGACTTTCTCGTTCACCGACCATTCGAAGCCGAGCAATGCTTCCGCCGCGGTGTCGGCCACGTGTGTGATTGGCGCTCCCGGTACCGCGAAACAGTGTTCGACGCCGTGTTTCGCAAGCATCGCGGAAACCGAGCTGCAATCGCAGTCACCTTGGCAATGGCTCACGTCGGCTCCCTACATAGCGATGTTCATCGACTTGCGACGCTACCACCGCTCGAATTGGAATTGCGCATTCCGGGACGTGTAAAACTAGAGAAATTCGGCGCTCGAAGATGGCATTCACCGGGACCGCCGGCCGGCGCTCACCGACCGTCGTCCTCCCACCAGCCCGGATAGGCGCGGTCCGGCATGGTCGCGGCATCGAAAGCGGTCATCCGGGCGTACCCCTGGTAGAGCCGGAAGTAGTGGGGGAGGGCGCAGCGACCGAGCCAGGGCTTGCGGGTGCCGCCGTAGTGCAGGATCCGGGGCGCAGGCCCCCGGTACTCGCGGACCACCGTCCGTGCGACCTGGAAATTCCACTCGTAGCCCAGCTCCCGCCAGTGATCGCCGAGCGCGACGTTGAGCGAGTCCTGGTCGGGCAACACGAGGTCGGTGCGGTTGCGGGCGAAGTCGAAGACGCGCCGGGTGGCGTCGATCGCATCCCAGCGCTTCAGGTCGATGACCAGGACCCCCGCATTCAGTTGCCGTCCGGCGTACCGCTTGCCAAATATCTGCGCCGGTGCCCCGAAGTCCCAGTCGCGCACCGCTCCGAAGGCATGCTCCCCGAGTGGGGCCTCGGCCAGCGGCCGCACATCGCCGACCACAAGGGTGTCCGCGTCCATGTAGAGCATCCGCCGGTGCCGCCCGGCCAACAGGCCGGGGGCGAGCAGGTAAGCGAAAACCGTCGGCGCGAACTCCCTGTTCTCGCAGCGGGTGGAGGGCAGATCCCGCAGGAGCGCCTCGTTCACAGGAAGGAACTCGACGGTGGCGGCGGACGACCACGATGCGGCGATGAGCTCCCGCGATCGTGCGGAGATGCCGATGTCGACCACGTACATGGCGGGCCGCACGCCCTCCGGGAGGTTCGCCAGCAGCGACCGGCCAGAGACCGCCGCGGGGAGGGCGTAGTTGTCGTCCGTGGCCCACACCAGGGCCACGCTGTCGGTTGTCGCCACGGGAGTTCTCCCTGGTCCGCGAACCGGAATGGTCAGAACGTGGGACCGCCGGCGGCGATGCACCGCCGGCGGTACTCGTCGTACATCACCCGCATGTCGGGCAGGTGGTGCGGGTCGCCGAAGCGGTAGACGACCGGTAGTGGCCCGTTCCATTCCCGGCGTAACTCGTCGAGGACGGGGAAGTGCCACTCGAGACCGAGCCGCTTCCAGCGCGTCGGTACGTCGCGGCGGCGGAGCTTGTCCTCGGCGAGCGTCCTGGTGTCGACCACCAGTACGCCAGGGTCGATGATCGGGATGTCACCCGAGCCGGGTTGAGTGAAGCGCGGTGCGCCGGCTACCGGGCAGCCGTCCAGGTCGATCGAGCTGAGCGGCGACAGGTCGCCGATGACGAGGGTGGCGCAGGCCAGATGAATAATCCGGTGGTGCGCCTCCGCCAGCTTCTCGGAGAGCAGGACGGCCGCGCCCAGCTCCCCGGGCGGGAGCGGCGCACCGGCCGCGGGGTCAAGGAATTCCAGGCGGCCGCGGCCGAGCAGCGCCGACAGGCTCTGCTTGGTCTCCGGCCGCAGCCCCAGATCGAGTACGACGAAGTGAAAGTCGTCGGACGGGCTGTTCTCCAGGAGCGAGGTGGCGGACACCGCGGCGGGGCCGGCATCTGCTTCGGATACCGCGTACGTGACGACATGGCGGTTCGGTCGGTGCACCGGTGGCTGACCTTCCTCGGGGGAGCGATCGCGGGCCAGCGGACCTAGATGAAGTCCACTCCGGACCTGTCGCGCTGCCGGGACAGGAAGGAACCGATGATCTGGGCTGCCGCCTGGTCCTGGGTCATCCCCTTGTTGCGCGCCCACGCACGCATCTGCCGATGATCCGCCGCTGGCAGCGTGACGACGACCTGCCGGACCCCCTCGGCTCCGCGCGCCGGCACGCCGATCGGGTGCAGACCGGTGCGTGGATTGCCCTTCAGCTGCTTCATCGATCGCAGCCGGTGGATCTGCTCGGCCCGGGTCAGCCCGGCGAGCTGAGAGGCGATGGCCTTGAGGTCCACCCGCTCCCGGGCCACGTCCTTGACTGCGTCCTCCACCCTCAGGGCGGTCTTCACGTCGATGTCGCCCTGGTCGACCAGCGTCTTCAGTTCCGGGTCCAGCCGCTCGTACTTCACGTACGAGCGAACCTGGTGATACGGCAACCCGAGCTCGTCCGCTGCGGCCTTCATCGAGCCGTACTTGTGGTAGAGCAAGGTGCAGACGTCAATGAGATCCAGCTGGTTCATGTTGCGCCGGATCAGGTTCTCGCTGAGCGAGAGGACCTTGGCGGAGATCTCGTCGACCGCTCGCTCCAGGATGGCGGCGTTGATCGTCCGGCGGTTGAGCCGTTGGTGGGCGAGGAAACGGCGTTGCCCGATGATGATCTCGTACCGGTCCGCCGTGCCGTCGATCGGTGCGACGACGATCGGCTCCAACTGGTTGTTCACCCGGATGCTCTCCACGAGATCATCCAGGCCCTCATCGACCGCCCGGGTGCGGGCCTGCCGAGCGCTGATCTCCAACCGCTCCAGTGGCAGGTCCTCCACCGAGCGAATCTTGACACCCACAATCATCCCCCCCGTGTGCAGAAGTTCGTCTAGATCGATCGACCTCCATGGCATTTCTACAACCTGATGGTTTCATTGGCCACGGCCACGCCAGGAATGCGCGGTATGGATGGTTGTCCACCTAACGCCAAGCGCGAGGGTTTAACGGGGTGGATGCCGTTGCTACAGCACGGATGCGGGGCGACGGTGGCGGTGATCCCCGGGCCGGGCCCGGTCGCCCGTCGGCTGCGGCGTGCCGTCCTGGTGCCAGGGGACCGTGATCGATCGACAATGCGTGCCGCAGGGAAACTAGATTCGAAAGTGTGATCTTGGCAGGCCGAGGGCGGCTGTCAGCGGTCGGACTTCCGGGGGTGTACCACGAGATCGCCGGCCGCACTCGAGGTGATCTGATCGTCGGCGAAGGTGACGTCGACGGGGATCCCGGTGCCCGACAACTCGTTGTGACCCTTGACGTAGGCGCCGGTCAGCCGCCCGTCGCGGCAGTGCACGACCGCGCAGCCGCCCGGCACCAGTGTGGTCCGCAGTGGCCGACCCATGACTGTCGTCCGCACCGGCACCGGGTCGTCGCCGGCACCGGGAACGGGCCGGTGGAACAGGAAGACGAACACATCACCGGCGGCGCTCACGCGGCGCAACTGGAGAACGCCGTCGCCTGGCCCGTCGGCCCGCGGCGCCGTGTGGGTCCAGGCGGCCAGCGCCGTACGGGCGTCGGCGGCGACGGTGATCGGCAGCCCGGCCTGGGCCGCGTCGGCCAGGCGGGAGCACCGGGCACCTCGCTCGTCAACCCCCGGCAGCTCACCCAGTAGCAACACGGGGCGTCCACGGCGGGCGTACGCGACCAGGAGTTCCTGGAGTTCGGCCGGCATGAGCGGTCCTGATGTGGTGACCAGCGGACGGCCCTGACCGATGTCGTCGTCCGTCTCGCTGAGCGCGATCGAGAACGGCACCCCGTACCGCAGACAGTGCTGGACGAACGGCGTGATCGTCCGGCCGGCGGGCGGTTCCGTCCCGTTGCCCCACGAGGTGATCGCCGCCTGGGCGGGGCGGACGAGGAGGACAACGTCGGCCTCCGGCCGGCTCGCGGCCAGGGCCGGTCCCGCCGCACGCAGGAAACTGGTGAACCCCCGCAGCGCCGCCAGGCTGGTCCCGGGAGAACCGTCGACCTGTATCGGCGCTGCCTCGCCGTACGGCGGGTCGAGCAGCGCTGGATCGCCGGCGACCATCCGCCGGTGCGCCGCGTCCATCATGAGGTGACCGCCCCACTCGGCGGTGGCGCAGGCGGTGTAGACGCTGATGCCGGTGGCGCCGCAGGCGAGGCCGAGCAGGGAGCGGTAGATCGGTACGGAGGCTGCGGCGCATGCGCGCCCGACCCACGTCAGCGACCAGTTCTCCTCCAGCACCGGCCCGGGGGCGCGCTTGGCCGCCAGCACGTACCGGGTCAGCTCGTCGTCGTCGGCGGGGTCGCCGGTCCAGTTCGTGAATCCATAGTGGACCGTACGCGCCGTCGTCGGTCCAGTGCGGCTCAGCCAGGCATCCAGAGCGGGGGATCGCGCTCCCGCCGGCGGCGCTGCGTTCATCAGCAGCGGCACGTTCAGGCCGAGCCGCGCGCCGATGTCGTCCAGCCCGGCCGCCAGCGACTCGTTGAGCCAGGCCGCCCATTGGGCGTGGTCGCCGCCCGCGCCGGGGCGCGGCGGCCGGAGGCCGGGATACCGCCGGGCGAAGGCTGCCAGTCCGGGCTCCGAGTAGTCCAGGGCGTCCGGCGCCAGCCCCGTCTCCCCGAACCAGCCCTCGTTGCCCACCTGGACCGCCACGACCGGCCCGTGCGGATGGATCCGGGGCCGCAGGACGTCGCCGACCGCGCGCAGCCACTGCCCGGCGTCCGCCAGGAAGACCGGATCATGCGGCGACGGCAGCGGGTAACCCTGCGCGGACAGCGGCTCGTCGGTGGCGGAGAGCGCGGCGACCCGACCGGTGCCCCCGGCTGGTCCGACCCTGTCGGGCAGTCCGCCGAGGGGGAGTTCGGCGTGCACGTACGGGCCCGGTTTCGGCAGCGCCCACAGGCCGGCGGCGTGCACCAGGTCGAGGAACCCGACCAGGTCCCGGTTGCCCGGGCCGGTGAAGGTGAAACGACCCGGCTCCATCTCGTGGTGGCGCCAAGGAACGTAGAAGCTGACGGTGGTGAGCCCGGCCGCCCGAAGCGCGCGCAGCTTGGCCGCCCACCGCTCGGCCGGGTCGCGGTAGTACGGGTAGTCGCCGGCCAGCAGCAGGTCCGGCCGGCCGTCGATGACCAGCACACCGTCGCGGATCACGGAAGTCATGCGTCCGCCGCCGACATGGTGAGCAGGATCTTCAGCGCGGCATACCCGTCGGCCGGGTCCGGGACGCCCAGCATGGTCATGGCCTCGCCGGCCCGATCCAGCGGGATCTCGTGGCTGACCAGGGACTCCAGCGGCAGGCTGGGGGCGAGCTTCAGCGCGGACCTGAAATCCGCGGGGGCGTACGGGCCGGCGCCGACCAGCCGGATCGCGCCGGTCGCCAGCCGGTGCAGCGGAATCCGGGCGACGCTGCCCAGCCGCTCACCCATCACCAGGATGGTGCCGCCGTCGCCGACGAGGTCGATCCCGATCCCGGGCATGGTGCCGACGGTGTCGATCACCAGGTCCGGCCGGCGGACGAGATCGGCGACGGCGGTTACCTCGACCGAGCGCGGCAGCGCCTCCCGAACCAGGGACGCCCGGCGCGGGTCCGGTTCGGTCAGCTGAACCCGGAAGCCCCGGTAGGCCAGGACCAGCGCGCAGAGGGCGCCGATCGGGCCGCCGCCGAGGACGAGGATGGTGTCGTCCCAGCGGGGTGCCGCGCTGCGCAGGTTGTTCAGCACGCAGGCCAGCGGCTCGACCAGCGCGGCGCGCCGGTCCGGCAACTCGTCCGGGATCGGGTGAACGAAGCGTTCCGGCACGAGCGCGTACTGCGCCATGGTGCCGTCGCGGTCGACGCCTATTTCGTGACCGTCCTTGGCCCGGCAGAGCGCCATGCGTCCCCGTTGGCACATCGGGCAGGTCGTGCAGTAGTAGGTGGGGTTCACCACCACCCGGTCGCCGCCGCGCAGGCTGCGCACCGCCGCGCCGACCGCCGCGACCCGGCCGACGGATTCGTGGCCCAGCACGACACCGGGTGCCGCCGCGGCCTCGCCCAGCAAAATGGCGCGATCGGTGCCGCAGATGCCGGTCATCCTGATTCTGACCAGCACGTCCTCGGGGTCGGTGATGATCGGCACCGGCCGCCGGGTGAGTGTCCCGTGCGAGGTCGCGGTGTGGAGCGCGTACGCGGGCATGGTGGCGGTCACGGCGAACTCCTTTCGTCGACTGGACCCGGACGACGGCTACGACGGCAGACCGGCGAGGTGCCGCTCCGCGTCCGGCTCGTCGGCGGTGGCGAGCTGGTCCACGAGGTCGTCGAGCAGCAGCGCGCCGACGAGGTAGTGGTAGGCGGCCAGCTCGACCGGCGTGATCGGCTGCCCGTCGGCGCCGCGCCGGAGCTTGTCGTCCGAGAGCCGGCACGCGGCCTCCGACAGCACGTGCAGGTCGTGGGTGAGCAGCAGCCGGGTGCGCCACCCCGGATCGTCGAGCAGACCGCGCGTACCGGGCAGTTGGGTGAGGAAGGGCACGAAGGCGAGAACCGCGTCCCGGTACGGGTGCTCAGCGCTGTCGCGCAGGCCGGCCCGGTACGACCGCGGCGTCCCGCCGAGCGACTGGACCACGCAGCCACGCCGGAGGGCGGGATCCCACACGGAGAGGCTGAACAACGCCTTGGCGATGTCATAGATCGGGTCCAGCGGCGCGGTCGAGCCGCGGGGATCGATCAGCCGGAAGTCCCGGCCGTCGGGGGCGACCAACACGTTGCGGGTGTTGGCGTCGCCGTGTGCGGGAAAGCCGAGCCGCCGGGGCGCGAGCTGAGCGAGCCGGTCGGCCTCCCGGTCGCGCAGCTCGGTCAGTACGCGGATCGGCGAACGGCAGCGGCGGCCGTTGACGATCAGCACCTCCGCGCCGGTCAGCTCCGGCAGGGCTCGCCGCAGTAGCGGCAGCCGGCGGAAGAAGCGCTCGATGACCACCCGATCCAGGTAGTCCGCCGGTGCCGGCGCCGTCGTCGCGGCGTAACCGTGTTCCAGAAGTTCGGTGGCCACCATGCGGTAGGTCTCGAAGAAGGCGCCGGTGTCACCGGCGCGCAGCGGCGCGGCAAGGTCCCGGGACGGAAAATACGGCATGACCTGCGCCGCCCACTCGGGTCGGTGCACGCTGGCGGCGATCGGCTGATACCGCATGGCCAGCCGGGGCGCCTGCCGGCGGGCCAGGTCGATCTGCGACTCCTTCATCCGGAACGAGGCGAGGTCGTGGCCGTCGACGGTGCCGGGTCGCGCCGCTACGACCTTCAACACCATCGGCGTGCCGTCCGGCCGACGCGCATGGTAGACCCGGGCCGACGAGCCGCCCTCCAGGATCTCCGCGCCGACGGAGACGCCGAACCACTGTGCGGCGGTGTCCCGGCACGTCTCCGGCGCGTCGACGGTCACCACCGGATGTTCTCCAGGATGAGTTCGTGGAGGCGGGACGTGGACGCGGCGATGCAGGACTGTTGGTTGAGTGGGCTGATGTCCAGCAGCACGGTGTCGTGCAGGGACTTGCCGTAGGCGTCGGTCACCACCACGCCGGCCCGTTCGGCGATGAAGACGGCGGCCGCGATGTCGTACGGGAACAGGTGCAGGATGTTGCCGTGCCCGACCCGGCGGAACTCGGTCTCCGACTCCGGGCGGTCGCGCAGGATGCGGTTGCCGATGTCGACGTACGCGTCCATCTGCCCGGTCACGATGCGGGAGAGCGAGAACGACGCCGAGTTGAAGACGTAGACAGCGCCGCGGTTGGCGGAGGCGTCGATGAGGTGCCCGTACGCGTCAACCATCATCCGGGCGGGATGCCCGTTGAATTCCAGCGACCAGAACATCCGCTCCAACTCGCTGGTGTCGCTCAACCGCGGCACCGGATCCGGGTACCCGCCGGACTCGACGGCGCCGCCGTTCTCGTCGGCGTACAACCAGTTGCCGGTCTTGACCTCGGTGAGCACCGCGTGCGTGATGTCGCCGATGGTCGGGGTCCCGGGGTACGGCGCCGCGGCGATGGACACACACGCCATCTCCAGGTCGGCCGCCGCGGCGCGGGTGCCGTCGATCGGATCGATGATCAGCACGTGCCGCGGGTCGTCCCCGATCACTGTCAGGCCGGCGCTCTCGGTGTAGCAGGCGACCGGCTGACCCGCGCGCCGCAGGAAGTCGGCGGCGGCCTGCTCGGCGACGACGTCGACGGGGAACTCCGCGTCACCGCCCTGTGCCGCGCCACTCACGTAGTGCCGGCCGACTCTGCTGCGGCTGGCCACGACGGTGTCCCTGATGTGCTGCGCCAGGCCCAGCAGCAGTTCACGCATGACGGTCACCGCACCGAGAGGAAGAGTTGGGTGAGGCGGTCGCACATCTCGTCGGCCTCGGCGAAGCTGATGATCAGCGCGGGGCGGACCTTCAGCACGTTGCCGTACCCGTAGAGGGAGGTGCGCAGCAGCAGCCCGTGCGCCATGCCCTCCTCGGCGAGGTGGTTGGTCAGTTCGGCGTCCGGTCGACCGTCCGCGTCGGTGATCTCCATGCCCAGCATCAGGCCCAAGCCGCGTACCTCGCGGACGAAGCCGACCTTGGTGGCCAGCTCCTCCAACCGTTCCCGGATGTGCGCGCCCACCGCGCGGACATGCTCCAGGAAGCCGGGTCGGCGGATGATCTGCAGCGTCCGTGCGGCCGCCGTCGCGGCCAGCACGTTACCGCCAAAGGTGGAGTTGATGTGATGGGCGGTGAGGCCGGAGAACCGCTCCTCGGTCAGGATCCCGGCGATCGGCATGCCCGACCCGCCGAGCCCCTTGCCGAAGGTCAGCATGTGTGGCGAGACGCCGAAGTGATCGGCCGCGAACATGTGACCGGTTCGACCGAAGCCGGTCTGGATCTCGTCGAAGATCAGCGCGATGCCGCGCTCGTCGCAGAGCCGGCGCAGCACCTGGAGGTATCCGTCCGGCACCACGATGTTGCCGCCGTTGCCGGAGATCGGCTCGACGATGATCGCCGCCACCTTGCCGGAACTGGCGTAGTCGATGAAGTCGCTGATCCGCTCGGCGCACAGCAGGTTGCAGCTCGGATACTCCTGCTTGTAGAAGCAGCGGAGGCAGTACGGGTCCGGCACGTGCACCACGCCGGGCATCTGGAACGTGAACGGCGCCCGCCGGAACGCCGCGCCGGAGGCCGCTGTCATGGCGATGGTCTGTCCGAGGTGGCCACGGAAGAGGCTGACCACGTCGGACTTGCCGGTCACGTGCTGTGCGATCTTGATCGCGCCCTCGTTGGCGTCCGAGCCGCTGGCCGACTTCAGGTGCACCTTCGCCAACCCGGGCGGCGCCACCTCGGTCAGGCCGCGTACCAGGTCGTTCAATGCGTCGGTCTGGAACTTGGACGTGACGTGGATCAGGTTCGGCGCCTGTTCCTGGATCACCTGGACGATCTCCGGGTGGGAGTAGCCGAGGGACAGGTTGAAGGTGCCCGCGGAGCAGTCGAGGAAGCGTTGCCCGTCCTCGGTGTATGCCCACACGCCCTCACCGCGGACGAACTTGAGCCGGTCCGGGCGGTAGTAGTAGCCCGACAGAGGGTCGTCGCCACCTAGCATGCTTGTCGGTTCCGCGTGCATGGTCATGTTTCCTCCGTCATGGGTCAGACGAGTATTTGCAGCACCCGCGTGAGGCGGAGCTGTTCGAAAGACTCGAATCGCAGGTCCGCCGCGCTCAGGTCGAGCGACGAGGTGACCGGGTTGGGCACCGCGACGCACCTGATCCCGGCCGCCTTGGCGGCGTGCACGCCGCTCGGCGTGTCCTCGAAGGCGATCGCCTCCTCGGCCGCGACACCGAGGTCGTCGAGCGCTGCCAGATAGAGCGCCGGTTCCGGCTTGGCGAGGCGTCGGTCGGCGTCGGCGCACCGGATCGTGCGCCAGCCGTCGGCGACGCCGCACTGCCGGCTGTAGCGCTCCACCCAGGCGCGCGGGCTGTTGCTGACGATCCCGCGCGGCAGGCCGAGCGCGTCCACCTCGGCGAGCATGTGCGGCACACCGGGCCGTGCCTGGATGGTCACCAGCAGTTGGTCGAGCCGGCGTTCGAGCCGTCGGTCCAGCGCCGCCCGGTCGATCGGCCCACTGGTGAGGTGGTCGAGGTGACCCCAGATGTCCGCGCCGATCCGGCCGACGGCCTGGGTCCACTGGTCGTGGCCGAGCGACGCGCCGGCCTCGGCGAAGATCTCGGCGTGCGCCTGGAAGATGAGCCCCTCCGGGTCCCACAGTGTGCCGTCGAAGTCGAAGAGGACCGCTCGGGCACGGGTGCGGCGCGCTCGACGCTCCCGGGTGAGTAGTGCCACGCGGCTGGCTCCTTCGGTGTCTACGGCGATCGCAACGGTCGGCTGTCCAGGGCAGACAACCACCCCGGTCTGGCATCGGCCTGGCAGCGGGCTGGTTGCGCTGTCAGCCCGGTGCCAGGGGGGTCGTCGACTGTGATGCCACGACGGTGGTGCCACGACGTGAGGAGTCAGCGATGCGGGTGGCAGTGATCGGCCATGTGGAATGGACGACGATCGCCGAGCTCGGCGAGGTGCCGCACCGCGGCGAGGTCGTGCACGCGGCCGTCACCTGGGAGGGGCCGGCCGGCGGCGGCGCTGTCGCTGCGGTACGGATGGCCGAGCTCACCGGCGGATGCGTCTTCTTCACCGCGCTCGGCGACGACGAGGCCGGCGAACGGTCACGGTCGGCGCTGAAGGGCCGCGGTGTCGAGGTGCTGGCGGTGACCCGGACCACGCCCACCCGTACGGCGGTCAGCCTCGTGGACGCGACGCGGGAGCGGACGACGGTGACGCTCGGGCCCCGGTTGCACCCGGAGGCGCACGACCCGCTTCCCTGGGACGACCTGGCCGGATTCGACGCGGTCTTCTTCGCGGCGGGAGCGCCGGACGTGCTCCGGTCGGCCCGCGCCGCCCGGTCCCTCGTGGTGACCACTCGCGAGCTGGAGACGGTGGCCGCGGCCGGGGTCCGGCCCGACGCGCTGGTCGGCAGCGCCCGCGACGGCGCCGAGCGGTACCGGCCCGAGCTGCTGGCCCAGACGCCCGGGCTGGTGGTGGTGACGGACGGCGCGCAGGGGGGCACCTTCACCTTGGCCGGCGAGCCGCCCGACGTCTATCCGCCGGTGCGGGTCGACGGGCCACTGCTGGACACCTACGGCGTCGGGGACACCTTCGCCGCGGCCCTCACCGTCGGCCTCGGCGCGAACCTCGACGTACCGGCGGCGTTGGAACTGGCCGCCCGCTGCGGTTCGGCCTGCCTCACCGGCACCGGTCCGTACGGCGCGGGCACGTCGGTGGCCGCCCTCCGGATCCAGGGGTGAGTCCCGCCAGCGCCGGTCGGTCAGGCCACGGCGTAGTCACCGAAGCGGCGCGTGGACGCGGCCGTGAGGCGTCGTCCGATCAGCGTCCTCAGCCGCCGTTCCTCCGCGTCGAGGCCGCCGTCGGCCGCGGCCCGAGCGGCGTACGGCAGGCAGTAGCGCTCCCTGTCGTACCACAGCGCCGCCGCCCCTCGGTCGGACGGCGACGGAGCCGGCCAGCCGGAATGGACGCCGTGCGGGACGAGCATCCGGTCGGCCTGCTCGGCCGAGCGCAGGTACCACCGCACCAGCCGTTCACACGCCTGCTTCCGCACGACTGCCGGGCGTCGCCGCGCCAGCTCGGTGGCGTGCAGCCGCGGCAGCGCGCGCAGCCTGCAGCGGCCCGCCGGGTCGAGCTCCACCAGGTGCAGGTCGACCAGCAGGTCCAGCGCTGTCTCGGTGTCCCGGACGCTCGCGCCGGCCAGGGCGCCGCACGCTTCCGGGCCGAGGTCCGGCATCGCGACGGTCCCGAGCAGCGCGAAGAGCGTGCCCGGGTCGACCGGGCCGCCGCTGGGCAGGCGCGCCAGGCTGGCGTCGATCCGCGCGGCGACCCCGTCGTTGCCCGACCGAAGTTCGGCAAGGCGTTGCGACTCGTCGCGCAGCCGCCGAGCGAGGGTGGCGATCCGACGGCCCGGATGACCGGTGATCCGTGCGCCGACGAGCCGCAGTGCGAGGGGGAGCCCGTCGCACGCCGCCACCACGGCGGTGGCGTCGCGCTGCTCCGCGTGCACCCGGTCCCGGCCCACGAGCCGCGTGAACAGGGCGCGGGACTCCTCAGGGTGCAGCGCGTCCACGGCGAAATGGTGATCCCCGGGCACTCGGGTCAGCCGGCTCCGGGCGGTCACGATCACCGCGCACGTGCCGGCGCCGGGCAGCAGGGCACGGACCTGATCGGCGTCGGCGGCGTCATCGAGCAGAAGCAGTACCTGACGGCCGGCCAGCGCGCTCCGCAGCAGTGCGGCACGTTCGTCCACCGCCTCGGGCACCACGGCGGCCGGTACGCCGACGGCACGCAGGAACCGGGCCAGCGCCTCCCCCGTACCCAGCGGCCGGTCGCTGCTGCCGCCGAGGTCCACGAACAGCTGCCCGTCACCGAAGGCGCGACGCACCAGGTGCGCGACGTGCAGGGCGAGCGCGGTCTTGCCGGTGCCGGCCGCACCGGTGATTGTCACGACGGTGACCGTCTCCCGTCGCGCGCCGGCCCGCACCAGGGCGCGCAGTTCGGCGGCGGTGGACTCCCGGCCGGTGAAGTCGGGCAGGTCGGCGGGGAGCTGCGCCGGCGTCGGGGCGCGGGCCGGTGCCCGTACGCGGTCCCAGTCGCTGTCGGTATCCGACCACGAACCCAGGATCGCGTCGAGTCGGCTCTTGAGTTCCGGACCGGGCCCGAGACCGATCTGACCGATCAGGTTGTGCCGGGCGGACTCGTAGACGGCCACCGCCTCGGCGGGCCGGCCGGCCTGCGACAGCGCGTGCATCATCTGCTCGGTGAACGGCTCCCGCAGCGGGTGCTCGGCCACCAGCCCCCGCAGCCGCGCGATCACCTCGTCATGACGGCCCAGGCGAAGCTCAGCCTCGTTCTGCCACTCCCGCACGGTCAGCCACTGCTCGCGCAGCCGCTCGGCCTCGTCGCAGCGCAGCGCCTCGGCCGGCACGTCGGCGTACGGCTCACCCCGCCAGAGGCGTGCCGCGCCGGCGAACTCGGCGGCGGCGTCGGCCCAGCGCTGCTCGTCAAGAGCCCGCTTGCCGGCCGCCCGGTGCTTGTGGAACAGCCCGACGTCGACCTCCTCGGGGGCGACGGTCAGCAGGTAGCCGCCGGTGTTGGTGCGGATTCGCGCGCCCAGCGCAGGGCCGAGCGTGCGCCGCAACCGCATCACGTAGCTGTAGACGGTCGAGGTGGCTCCGCTGGTCTGGCGGCCGTTCCAGAGCAGGTCGGCCAACTGGTCGATGGTGACCACGGTGTTGGCGGAGCGCAGCAGCGCGGCGAGCACGACCCGCTGGCGGGCAGAGGCCATGGCGATCTCCCCCTGCGCGTGCCGGACCGCCATCGGTCCCAGAACACCGAAGGCCGGCGACGGGATATCGGTCATGGTGCGGCCCCTGTCTCAATCGGAAGATTTGCGGGCCGGGTGATTTCCGCCGTCCCTGCACGGAACCCGTTGCATGGTATTCCGCCGGACAACGCCGGCAAGTCAACGCGGTAAATGGGCAACGATGAGATCCACGAAATGGAGGTCCGGAATTGAACACGATAGGCGTGGATGTCGGCGGGACCAAGATGGTCGCGGGCGTGGTCGACGCGGACGGTCGTGTCCTGACCCGCCGAAGTGAGCGCACTCCGGCGGAGACAGCCGATGTTCTTCCGGCGATGTGCCGCCTGATACGGGCGGTGCGCGGCAAGCAGGAGATCGGGGCGGTCGGCGTCGGTGCCGCCGGTTTCGTCGACCTGCACGGCGCCACGGTCCTCTTCGCCAAGCACATCGGCTGGGCCGGAGAGCCGGTGCGGGAGACACTGGCGGGCGTCCTCGGCCTTCCTGTGGTGGTGGAGAACGACGCCAACGCCGCGGCGTGGGGCGAGGCGCGCCACGGCGCCGGGCAGGGCGAGAGCAGCCTGGTGTGCGTGACCATCGGCACCGGGATCGGCGGCGGGCTGATCGTGGACGGGAAACTGTTCCGGGGCGGCCACGGGGTAGCCGCCGAACTGGGTCACCTGTGCGTGGTGCCGGACGGGCACCGCTGTGGGTGTGGCGCCCTCGGCTGCTGGGAGATGTACGGGTCCGGGGGAGCCCTGGTACGCGAGGGGCGTCGGCGCGGCGCGGTGGCGGCCGCGGACGCCCTCGCCGGTTCCGCGATCAGTCGGGCCGCCCGGGCGGGCGAGCCCGTCGCGGTCGATCTGCTGGCCTGGTTGGCCGACTGGATCGGGCGGGGCCTGGCCGGGCTGGCCGCCGTGCTCGACCCGCCCTGCTTCGTGCTCGGCGGCGGCGTTGTCGCCGAGGCGGGCGACCTGCTGCTCGAGCCGATCCGCACGTCCTTCCGCCGGCACCTGACCGGAGCCGAGCACCGGCCCGCGGCACGTGTGGTGCCGGCGGCGCTCGGCCACGATGCCGGGCTGATCGGCGCCGCGGACCTGGCACGCGCGGCCGCCGAGCGGAGCACGGCGCGGAGTGTTTCTAGTGCACCGACGGGCTGGCGGCTCTAGGTGTGCTGTCCACGCAGGTCGCTCGCGACGGTGTGACGACGTGCGCTGATGTCCGTCGGCCCGGCCGCCCGGGTCACCGCGCCCGGGTGGATCCGACCCCCGTGCGGCCGGGCGGTGTGGTCTGCCGGCGTGCGTGCTTCTAGTGACAGAACGCGTACCGGGTGGCGACCGGGCCATCGACTGATTCGGGCCTGGGCGCGCATTCCGGAGACATTGTGTGGATACTGAGGGCGGCGTCGACCGCGAAGCGGATACCGTGGCGCCGGACACGAGGGCGGTTCTCGAAAGTGGATAAGTCCCGCGGTTCGGGAGCGCTGATCGCCCATTATCTGTGGCCCTACCGCGGCCGGGGGTTCGCCCTCGCCGTCCTGGTGATCGCCGACATCGCGATGCTCACGGCCAATCCGCTGATCGCCGCGCATTTCGTCAACGAAGCCGAGCGGGGAGCACCCTCGCGCGAACTCCTCCGAATCGCCGTCGCATTCCTGCTCATCGCATTGGCGAATCTGGCCGTCACCCTGATCTCCGGACGGCTGGCCGTGGGGCTGGCGCAGCACTCCACCAACGACCTTCGGATCGATCTGGTGGATCACGTCCTTCAACTGGATCACGCCTTCCTGTCTCGCACACCCAGCGGTGACCTGTTGGAACGCATCGACGGCGATACCACGACGCTGGAGCAGTACCTGTCCTCGTTCATCTTCGACATGCTCGCGGCCTCACTGCTGACCATCAGCGTGGTGACGGTGGCGGTGATCAGCGACTGGCGGCTGGGCGGCGCGCTCGCGGTCAGCGCGGTGATCGCCTTCGTGATCGTGATACGCGCGCAGGCCGTGGCACGCCCGTGGCTGCGCGCCGAACGCCGGGCCCGCTCGCAGCTGTCCGGCTTCATCTTCGAACGGCTCTCCCGCCGGGAGGACATCCGTGCGGCTTCCGCCGAGAACTACACACTCGACCGACTCGACGAGCCGCTCACCGGCCTGCGTAAGGCGATGGCCCGGGCCGGGGCGGGCCTGCGGGTCTCGTCCAGCGGGCTGGAACTCGGCGTGGCGATTGCCTCCGCGGCGGTCCTGGCACTGGGCGGGTTCCTACTGGCCGGCGAGGACGTCGCGCTCGGCACCGTGTTCCTCGCCTATCAGTACATCGGAGTGCTGAGCCTCGCGCTCTACCGGGTCAGCCAGCGGCTCTCCGACCTGGCCGCGGCCTCGGGCAGTCTGAATCGCATCGCCGACCTGCTCGCACTGCCGGTAGCGGAGACGTCCGGTCCGCTCCGTCCCGCACCCGACGCCGACGTCGAGTTCCGTGATGTCAGCCTCAGCTACGACGGCGTCACGGTGGTGCTGCGGGAGGTGAGCTTCCGGGTGCCCGCCGGTGGGTCGCTGGCGCTCATCGGCCGCAGCGGGAGCGGCAAGAGCACCGCGTCCGGACTGATCTGGCGGGCGTACGACCCGGATGGGGGAACGGTGACCCTCGGCGGCGTCGCGACCACCGACCTGCCGGTTCGGACGGTCCGCACCGCGGTGGGTGTCGTCACCCAGGAGACCTACCTGTTCCACGCCAGCCTGCGCGACAACGTCACGGTCTTCGACGCGACCATCGGGGACGCGGCGGTCTCGGACGCGCTCCGGGCGGTGGGGCTGTCGAGTTGGCTGGCCGCCCTGCCGGCCGGGCTGGACACGGTCATCACCGGTGACGGGTCGAGCCTGTCCATCGGACAGCGGCACCTGCTGTCCATGGCCCGGGTGCTGGTGCGCGATCCGCGCATCGTGGTGATGGACGAGGTGACCTCGCACCTGGACCCGGCCACCGAGCAGGTGGTGCACGACGCCATGGCCCGGTTGATGATCGGTCGGACGACGGTGCTCGTCACCCACCGTGGCCAGGCCCTGGACCTGGTCGACCAGGTGGTCGTGCTGGACGCCGGGGCAGTCACCTGGCAGGGGCCACGGGACGACGTGCCGGCCTCCATCGCGTCATCGCTGCTGAAGGGCGCCGTCTGATGGCCATCCTGCGGTTGCTGTTCGCGGCGTTCCGCGTACACCCGAGGGCGTTCGCCCTCAACCTGGCCCTGCAACTCGGCCGCATGCTGATCCCGCTGGCGCCTCCGTTGCTGGTCAAGGCGATCTTCGCGCGCTACCAGGCCGGGGTCACGCTGACCACGGTCACCTGGGGGCTCATTCTGGGCATCCTCGGCATCTCGGTGATCCGCATCGTGACAGTGGTCGTCGCCACCGCGGCGGACGGACAGTGCAAGGCGCTGATCATCGACGGTCTGACGCGGAGCGCCTTCCGCTCGGTCCTGCGCGAGCCGGCCGCCACTCCGCTGAGTCGACCGCTCGGCGACGTGGTGAACCGGCTCAGCGCGGACACCCTCCGAGTGTCCGACCAGGCTGTGTCCGCCCTGCAGACCGCCGGCACCGCGGTGATGGGGTTCGTGGCGCTGTCATTGATGATCGCGCTCGACTGGCGTCTGAGCCTCGCGGTCGTGGTGCCGGTCACGGTCTGCGGCGGGGTGGTCTGGCTGTCCCGTTCCCGCGCCGGCATCGCGTACCAGGCCGAGCGGAATGCCGCCGGCGAGGTCAGCCAGCAGATCAGCGACATGACCAGCGGGGCGGTGGCTATTCAGCTGGCCGGGACACGTGCGGAGGCGCTGCGGCTGCTGCGGGAGTCGTGCGAGCGGCGGCGTCGGGCGACGACCCGGTCGCGGATGTACTTCGAGGTGCTGCTGGGTTCGACGCTGGCCAACATCAGCGCGATCGGCGTGGGGCTGCTGCTGCTCATCGGAGCGGGCCAGGTCGGTACGGTCGCCACGGCCGCCGATCTGGCGCTGTTCATGGCCTACCTGCACTCGGTGGTGGCTTTCGTCGCGATGTTCGGCGGTCATCTGGCCGCGTACCGGATGTCGGAGGTGTCGGCGACCCGGCTGGACGCCGTCGTCCCGGGCACCGTGGACGGGTACGCGTCGGCCGACGAGGCGGCGGTTCCGGCCACCGACGCGTCTGCGGCCGGCCGCTTCCGGGACCTTCGAGTCGAGCACCTCACGTTCGTCCACCCGGAAAGCGGCCACGGAATCCGGGACGTGAGCTTCACCCTGCGACGCGGCCAGCTGTTGGTGGTGATCGGAACGGTGGGCGCGGGCAAGACGACGCTGCTGCGCGCGATTCTCGGGCACCTGCCGCGCCAGGGCGGCCGGGTGCTGGTCAACGGCGAGGAGCAGGACGTGCTGCAGCTGCCGAACTTCGCGTACACGCCGCAACGACCCGGCCTGGTCTCCGACTCGGTACGGGAGAACATCCTCGCCGGTGCCCAGGACGCACCCGAGCGGGTGGACGGTGCGGTGTGGGCGAGTGCGCTGGAACTGGATGTGGCGCGACTGCCCGAGGGGGTCGACACCGTCGTGGGCCCCGAGACCGGCCTGTCCGGAGGCCAGGTTCAGCGCGTCGGGCTGGCGCGCATGCTCGCGCAGGGTGCGGACGTTCAGGTCGTCGATGACCCGTCGAGTTCACTCGACGGTCGCACCGAGCGTGAGGTGTGGAACCGGATGTTGGGCCGACCGGACACCACCTGTATCGCGGTGACGCACCAGCGGTGGATCCTGGACCGCGCCGACCTGGTGTTGGCCCTGAACCACGGCACCGTCGAGGCGCTGGGCCCCTGGCGCGAGGTGCGCCGGACATCGGCGGTGGCCCAACGGCTCTTCACCCGCACCGGCCGGGCCCGCAGCGGCCCGGTCCGTACGGATCAGGACCGGGCCGGCGAACCTCGGCGCTCCTGGCTACCCGCCGGGCCGCGCCGAAGCCGATGATTCGGTACGCCCGGTAGCGGTCCGTCGCTCAGCGACGGCCCAGTACCTCCTCGTAGGCCACCAGGTGGTCCGGCATGCCCACCGCCGAGTCGTACTGCTGTGCCGTCTTCGTCCCGCCGGCGCGCAGCTGCTCGACGAGCAGCGGCTCGGTCAACGCCCGGATGAGCTGCCGGGTGAGCGACCGGGGATCCTTGGCGGTCCACAGCAGGGCGTTCTGCTCGTGGACGCAGAACTCGTCGAAACCAGTGACGTTGGTGGCGATCAGGCACGTGCCGGAGGCGAGTGCCTCCAACGCGGACAGTCCCAGACCCTCGCGCCAGCTGGGCTGAACGACGAAGTCGGCCGCCGCGTAGACGTCCGGCATCTCGTGGTACGGCGTGTCGAAGATCAGCTTGATGCGGTCCTGAAGCCCGTGCTCGTCGATGAAGGCGGTCATCTCCTCGATGTAGCCGGGCGTACCGCAGTTGGCGGAGCCGAGGAGTCGCAGCTCCAGGTCGAAGCCTTCGGTACGGCACTGGTGCACGGCTCTGAGCAGCTCCATCTGGCCCTTGTACCGGGCGAACCGGCTCGGGCAGATGAGGAGGGGGATGCCCGGCGTGGCCTGCAGCGCGTTCCGTCCCCTCTCGCGGTCACCGGAGGCGAACCTCGCCACGTCGATGCCCTGGCGGACCGGGCGGACGCGGCCCTGCGGGGACAGCCGGCGGACCACCCCTTCGTAGTGCCGGCTGGTGGGCATGAAGCAGTCGATCGAGTTCAGTCCGTGGACGAACCTGCCTCGGGCGGCGCCTGCCGGGGTTTCCAGCGCCGACATCTCGAAGAATGACGTCACGAGCTTCGCGTCGAGCTGTTCGTCGGCCAGCGCCATCGAGGCCATCAACGCTGTGCCGTGCGAGAAGACGTGGACGATGTCCACCGGATGGTCCGTGAGGAAGGTGTGCAGCTGCTGTCCGATCCGGAACATCTGATGTTCCCAGACCAGCCGGTGACCGTCGTAGGAATTGTCCGGCACGAAGACCGATCCGCCGGACCCGTGTACCGCTGATGCGATGGCATCGGTCGTTTCATTACCACAGACGAGGTGCGCCTGCACGCCCAGACCGACCATTCCGTAGAGCAGATTCTGGACGCTCACCTCGCCACCACCGGTGACCGGAGGCATCGCTGCGGACACGTAACACACGCTCAGTTTCCCGTTCATTGCTCGCCTTTCTCGGCAGCGGCCCGGCGACTGGGACACAGGGAGACGCAATCTGCGTCGGGCCGGTTGGGAAGGTGGCCGCCGGGCCGCATTCCGCGTCGGCTGGCCTGTCGTGAGGACCGCTCCACTGTAGCCTTCGGCAGAAGCGGTTCAGCGGCCCTGATACGGGCGATCACATTGTTGTCCACGTATGTCGCAAACCGCATCCCTCCGAGCCGGAAAGGCATCCCATGCCTGATCAGGTCTTCAACATCGGCGTCGTCGGCGCCGGCCTCGTCGCGCAGACCGCCCACCTGACGGGGGTGCGAAAATCCACGTCCGCCACGCTCTACGCGATCTGCGACGCGGCGGAGGATCTGCTGCGCCGCGTGGCGGACATCCACCGCCCGGTCACCACCTTCGCCGACTACGACGCGATGCTGGCCGACGACAAGGTCGACGCCGTCATCGTCGCCGTCGCGGACGAGTTCCACGCCGCGCTCACGATCCGGGCGTTGGAGGCCGGCAAGCACGTCATCGTGGAGAAGCCGATGGCGACGACGGTGGAGGACGCGGAGGCGATCGCCGAGGCGGCCCGCCGCAACGATCGGATCGTCCTGGTCGGGCACGAGAAGCGTTACGACCCCGGTGTCGCCTTCGCGCGGGACTTCATTCGCGACGAGATCGGCGAACTCATCGCGTTGAAGCACTGGTACGGCGACTCCGCCTACCGCTACCAGATGACGGACACGCTGCAACCGGTCATCGAGTCCAGCGCGGCCTCGGTCCGCCCTCCCGGCGACCCGAAGGGTGACCGACAGCGGTACCTCGTGCTGGCACACGGGTCACACCTGTTCGACACGGCGCGCTACCTGGGCGGTCCGATCGAGAGTGTGCGCGCCCGCCTCTCGACCAGGGCCGGAGCGCACTGCTGGTTCGCCGAGGTCGCCTTCGCCAACGGTTGTCTCGGCCATCTGGACCTCACCGTCGCGGTCCGGATGGACTGGTGGGAGGGCTTCCAGGTGTACGGGGCCGAGGGCAGCGTGGTCGGCAGGGTCTTCCACCCGTGGTATCGGCGCGCCGCCGAGGTGCAGGCATTCTCCACCCGGGACGCGCAGTTCCGGCAGCCGCTCGGCGAGGACGCGGAAGTCTTCCGACACCAGGTCGACGACCTCGTCTCGGCGGCCACAGCGGGAACTGCGCTGCGCGGCGCAGACGCCGAGGACGGCCTGGCGTGCGTGCGGGGGATGGTCGCCATGACCCGATCGGTGCGATCCGGCGACTGGGTCAAGCTCGCTGACGTGAGCGGGGGTCAGTGACGGGGCTCGAGCCCCGCGTCGGCGGGGCGACGACCAGTTCGGTCTCCGGGTCGTGGTCGAGGTGCGGCGGGCCGGCCACGACCATGGTGGCCCGGGCCCAGGGCTGTTCCCGCAGCATGAACGGGAGCTCATCGCGCAGCCAGTTCGCCACGTGCTCCATCTGCTCGGGGGAGTCGCCGTCGCGGACGACCAGCAGGCGCTCCTGCTCGTCCAGGTCGCCCTGCAGGTACACCGAGGCGTCGAGCCAAGGGGCGAGTTCCTCGCGGATGATGCCGGTGCCCTCGACGTAGACGAAGTCGGTGTTGGCTGGAACGGTGATCGATCCGGGCCGGTCACGGTCGATCCAGGGCTGCGGACGGAAGTCCACCGCCTCGCCACGGTGCAGCGGGCGCAGGACGTTCTCGGCGAGCACCGTGCCCCAGTCGAAGTAGCCGTGGTGCCAGGCCACGTCGTCGGTGTGCACGATGGCGGAGTTCGGCACCGCCTCGCGCAGCCGCTCGGCCAGAGTCGTCTTTCCGGCGCCGCCACGACCGTCGATCGCGATCACCCGAGGACGCCCGGTGACGTCGGGTGACGCGTCACGAAGCTGCTGGATGACGTCGAGGACCGGCACTGCCCGCCAGCCCACCGCCTCCGTCTCGCCTGGATGTAGTCGCATCGACAACCCTTTCCCGAAACGGTGGTGGCACCCGAGGGGGCTCAGCGCCAGTCGCCCCAGCCTATCGACGCACGGGTCGGCGGACACCTCCGTGCCGTGGCGGCGGCGCCCGGCGCACCGGCGCTGTCGCGGTGGAACTAGAACCACTCGTGCGGGGCCGCCACCGGAAACAGCGCTCGGTCGCGGGTGACGACGCCTGCCGCGGGTTGCGATGGCAATGCGGCTATGGGACTGTCGACTTTCCGGAAGCCTCGTGCACCACCGCTTCTCGCCGCGTCTCGGCGACCTCCGCTGATCGCCGCGACTTTCTCGATGGTGGTGCTGGGCGTGGTGACGCCGCCACCATTCGAGCTACGTGCCGCTGATGTGCTGTGGGCTAGCGATCCGCTTCAGCGGCGGTGCCGCCACGAGGGCCACTGATTAGCCGGAGAAAGAAAGAGGGTCGCCGTATGGATGCGGACCGACAGCCGTTCGCGGTCGTGCTCGCCTTGGACGACAGCTATGCGCTGCCCGCGGCAGTGGCGATACGGTCGTTGGTGGAGAATCTCGCGTCCGATACGGCAGTGGAATTTGTCATTCTCGATCTGGGTATTTCTGCGGCCGGCGCCGATCGGCTGCGGGCCGCGGCGGCGCCCTACCGGTTGGTGGTCGAGCACTTCGACACCACGCGGCTCGCCGATCTGCCCGTCTCCACCGAGGGTCACTCCCGGCAGTTCGGTACGGTGATCTTCGGCTACCTTCACCTCCCCGTGCTGCTGGCCGGCCGCTACGAGCGCCTGCTCTATCTGGACGCCGACATCCTCGTCGTCGCCGACGTCGCACCGCTGCTGCGGCTCGACCTCGCCGGTCGACCGGTAGCCGGCGTGCCCGACTGGGGCATCCCCACGGTCTCCGACGCCCAGGGTGTCCCCGACTGGGCCGAACGGGGACTGGCACCCGACACCCGGTACCTCAACTCCGGCCTTCTGGTGATCGATGTCGACAGGTGGCTCGCCGCCGATCTCACCCGGTCCGCACTGGCCTACGCCGGCCGCCACTCGCACCTTGACCTGCCGGACCAGCAGACCTTGAACGCGGTGCTGCGCGGGGACTTCGTGACGCTGGGACGGGAGTGGAACTGCATCGTCTGGCCGCCCCTGCTGGACACCTACTCCGGGCCGCTCCCCAGGATCTGGCACTTTGTCGGCCGATTCAAGCCGTGGACACGGGGCTGCCGCTCACACCACCACCAGTTGCTGTACCAGGCCTACGCCGAACTGGTGGGTTGGCGGCCGACGTGGCTCACCGCCGGGCGTTCGCGGCTGGCCGTACCCGAGCAGAACGAGCGAGCTGCGTAGACCAGCTCGTCCAACCCGTCCGAACACGTATCCCAGGGAGATCATCTTGAGTATCGATCGACGACAGTTCCTGAGCGTCAGCGGCGCGGGGGCGCTGGGAGTCGCGCTGTCCGGCACCATCGACGCGCTCTTCAGCGGTGCGCCCGCCCTGGCGCACCACGGCAGCGGGTACGGCGACCTCCTGCCCGACCCCGCCGGGTTGCTCGACCTGCCCCGCGGGTTCCGCTACCGGGTCCTGTCCCGCGAGGGCGACCCGATGCGGGGCGGCACCGTGCCGGGCAACTTCGACGGCATGTGCACGTTCGAGAGCCCGCGTGAGGGCCGTCGGCTGGTGCGCAACCACGAGAACCGCCAGGACGCCGAGTCGCCGGTGCGGGCGATGCCCGCACTGACCTTCGACCCGGCCGCGGCTGGAGGAACCACCACCGTCGCGATACGACCGAACGGTGCCGTCGACGAGCACGTCAGCCTGGCCGGTACGGCCGTGAACTGTGCCGGTGGCAGGACCCCCTGGCAGACCTGGCTCTCCTGCGAGGAGACCGAGAGCCGTCGGGGCGAGGAGGGATACGAGGCCGACCACGGTTGGATCTTCGAGGTCGACCCGTTCCACAACCTCCGCAACGAGCGGCCGACACCGCTTACCGCCATGGGACGGTTTGTGCACGAGGCGGTCTGCGTCGACCCCGGCACCGGCGTGGTCTACGAGACCGAGGATGCCTGGGCGGAGAAGTTCGGCTGCTTCTACCGCTTCCGGCCCCGCCGCCCGCTGGGCGGTCACGGCAGTCTCCGCGCGGGCGGAACTCTCCAGGTGATGCGCGTGCCGGGCGTACCGGACCTGTCGGTGGTGCAGGAACCGGATGCCACGTTCGACAACATCGAGTGGATCGACGTGCCGGATCCCCGGGCGGTCACCACTCCGACCCGCTTCCAGGACTACGGCGCCGCAGGGGTGACCCATGCGCAGAAGCTCGAGGGCGCCTGGTGGGGCACGGACGACTGCGCCTACTTCGTCTCGTCATATGCCAGTCGGGAGGACGGGTCCGCCGCGGCCCACAAGGGTCAGGTCTGGCGGTACGACCCACGTCGGCGACGCCTCACCCTCGTGGTGGTCTTCCACGGGACCGGCAGCGAGGAGCAGCTGTTCGAGACGCCGGACAACATCTGCATGACGCCGTTCGGCGGCCTCATGCTCTGTCAGGACGGCGGCGGCGACAACTACCTGATGGGTACGACGACGGCGGGCGAGCCGTACCTGTTCGCGCGCAACCGGCAGAACATCGGTACGGAGTCGGCCCCGGCGTACGGCGAGTTCGCCGGGGTGTGTTTCTCCGCCGACGGGCGAACCCTCTACGTCAACTGCTACCAGCCGGGCACCACCTTCGCCATCACGGGACCCTTCCGCTCCTGAGCGTCGCCGCAGTCATCGCGGGCCCCGCGCCGACCCCTGTCCCGTCCGGCGGGGGTCGGCGTGCCGTCCGCCCCGCCGTCCGTCACGTCCCGACCGGATCCAACCCACCCTCCGCACCATGCCTCCGTCCGGCGCTTCCGCTTGCTGAGCGCCAGGGCAGGGCACCGGTGTCTCCACGATTGCGATGACGAGCATGCGGATTCTGCTCCTAGGAGCGTCGGGATACGTCGGCGGCGCGCTCTGGAAATCGTTCTCCGTCCGCCACCACGTCGTCGGCACCCGCGGTACGCGCGACGTCGAGGGCCTCGTCCACGTCGACCTGACCGACGCGCGGACGCTGAGCCGGCTTGCCCGGCAGGACTTCGACCTCATCGTGCACACCGCCGGGCTGGTGGGGCTGGAACAGGCGGAGGCTGATCCGGAGCGGGCGTGGCGGCTCAACGTCGAGTCGGTCCGGACTCTGCTGGAGGCGGTCCGCGACCGACCCACGCGCATCGTCTACCTGTCCAGCGACAACGTCTTCGACGGCTCCCAGGAGGCGTACGTCGAGTCCGACCGCACCGCGCCGGTGAACGCCTACGGACGCACCAAGGTCGCGGCGGAACGGCTGCTCGGCGGGCCTCACCTCGTGGTCCGGATTCCCCTCGTGTACGGCTGGAGCCCGGTCTCCGACCGGTTCCTCGCCCGGTTTCGGGGAGCGCGGACGCCGGCGCAGACCGACATCCTCTGTGCGCCGGTGTACCTGCCGAGCGTCGCCACGGCGCTCGAGGTGCTGTGGACGGAGTCCGGCGTCGTTCATCTCGGTGGCCCGGAGGTGGTCACCCGATTCGAGCTGATGTCGCGGGTCCGCGACGCCCTCGACCTTCCGACGGAGGTGGTGCCGGTGCGCAATGCCGATTCGCCGAACCCGTGGTTGCGTCCGGGTCGGCTCGTTCTGCGCAGTACCCGACACGAGCCGTTGGGGCCGGACCTGCCGACGGCGCTCGATCACCTGCGGCGGCGCCGTGGCGCCTCCCGCCGGGAACCTCCGACGTCCGGGTGACGCCACGCTGGCCGGTGGCACGGCGGCCAGGTGATCGCCGCCGCCAGCCGCCCCGCCGGCCCGGGGGCTCAGGCGGGGTCGGCTCGACGCCTCAGGGTTGGGCCGGCGGCGTTGCCAGGACCGTGGTCATGATCGTCCTTGGGGCGTCCCAGCCTGCTCCGGCTGCCGGTCGCCACCCCCGCCGGGCGCCTCGACGTGCGGGTGCGGAGCGTCCCAGGCGATCCGCCCGCCGGACAGGGTCAGCAGGAAGACCAACCCGGCGGCGAGCGCCCCGTCGGGCAGCGGTGCGGTGAAGACCGGACCACTGCGCCGCATCGGGTACGTGTACCGATTTCCGCTGCCGGTGTCGGGCCCGGTGAGCCACGGCAGGACCAGCTCCACCCGATCGGCGTGCGGCAGGTGGTAGACCACGTGCGGGACGCCCTCTCGGACCTCGATCCGACAGCGCTCACGCACCAGCCGACGCCGCGTGTCACCGGTCGACGGCGCCAACTCGGCGCAGCGGTCGAAGTCGCCGCGCCGGTAGGCGGCGTCGAACAGGCGATCCACCACGTCACGCTGCACCGGGGCGCACCGCCGGTACGCCGTCAGGTCGCCCAGGGCGAGCGCCGCCTCCGCGATCCGGCCCCGGTGGCGGCGCCAGTCGTCCTCGCTCAGCTGGTCGAACCAGCCGTAGGCCAGCGCCAGCTCGATCGGGTCGCTGCCCGCGCCGCCGCTGGGGGCCAGCGCGAACTGGTGCAGCCGGGCCAGTGCGCTGCGTTGCCAGGTGAAGCTCCGCGCCAGCCGGCGGGCATTGTCCGACAGTCGGCGGTGCGTCGCCGGTTTCTCGCGGTACACGTGCAGCGCGTGCCGGATGGTCCCGGCCAGCGACGCCGCCAACACCGCGTCGTCGGTGCGGAACGAGCGGGGGACGGCGTACCCGGTGGCGATCGGGTCGGTCAGTGGCCGGAGGTGGCCGTAGTGGCTGAGTGTCTCCTGGGCGGTGGCCACCGGCACCGCCCCGCAGGCCATCGCCTCACCGAGGGTGATGAGGAAGCCGTCCAACTCGAACTTGGACGGAAAGAGGCAGAAGTCGGCGACCGCCGCCGGCGCGAACAGGTCCTCCTCCGCGACCATCCGCCAGTCGAGGTACACGTTGCCGGGGTACCGGTCGGCAACCTCCTGGAAGTAGGGGTTGCCCGCCGCGCCGCCGGTCTCGCTGGTGCCGACCGCGCAGCGGACGAGGAAGTTGACCTCCCGGTCGTGACGCAGCACCGCGTCGACCGCCCGGAACAGCTCCAACTGACCCTTGTGGTTCTGGTCGAAGCGGGCCGCGTGATAGAAGGTCGGCCGGCGGGGGTCCAGGCCGAGCCGGCCGAGGACGGCGTCCCGGTTCACGTCGCGAGGGTCGCGGGCCAGCCACCAGTCGGGCAGCGCGCAGCCGCCCACGATCTGCTTGTGCGCCGTCTCCCGGACCACGCGGGCGACGGTGGACGAGGCGAACAGCCGCTCCGACGGGGCATCCCGGAACGTCGAGTAGTAGTCGCGTTGGCCTGCCGAGACGAAGTCGATCAGGTCGGTGTACGCCGCGACCAGCGCGTAATAGCTGGTGTAGTCCTCGCCCTGCTCGTGGCGCAGGTGTGAGGGGCGTAGGTACCGGGCCATCCGGTCGCGCAGCGGGTCGTCACCGGAGGGCTCGGCGAAACGGTCCAGATCCACTGTGACACCGAGGTGGGTCAGCAGCCTCTCCACCTGCGGCCGGTAGACCTTCCCGCTGATCGGCGGGTTCATCGCCACGGTGCTGACCACCATCCGGTCGTCGCGACGGGCGTACGCCGGCGGCAGCAGGTAGTGGAACAGCGGCTCGTACGCCTGCACGACGACCGGCTCCGGGGCGAGGAACTGGTCGATGAAGCGGATCGCGTCGACCTGGAAGACCAGCGGCTTGAGAAAGGCCAGGTCAACGCCCTGCATCTCGTTCGGCGGATAGAACTGCTCGGGCAGCAGGTCGAGGTATGCGTCGGAGAGCAGATAGAAGTCGACCCCCTCGCGTTCCAGCCGCAGACCCCGGGTGACCAGCCGCAGTTGCAGTTCCCCCGGGTGGTCGGGCCAGAGCCGCTGGTCGAGCACCACCGGAACGGTGTGCTCGTCGGTCCAGTCGACGACTGTGGCACCGTGTCGAGCGGTCAGGTGTGCGGCGCAGCCGTGCGCCGGGGTCACCACCGACACCCGGTGTCCTTCCCGGGCGTACTGGCGGGCGAGGTTCCAGACCAGGCTGGCGGTGCCGCCCCGCATCATTCGAGGGTCGAAGCCGAGCGCCTCGAAGGCGACCTTGACGATGTGCATGTTCTCCCCTCCACCGGCGTCGGCCCCCTGGGTCGGCC
The DNA here is from genome assembly GCF_053585025.1 of Micromonospora sp. RB23. NCBI lineage: Bacteria > Bacillati > Actinomycetota > Actinomycetes > Micromonosporales > Micromonosporaceae > Micromonospora > Micromonospora sp. RB23. The sequence goes on along the minus strand of NZ_CM132111.1, from coordinate 4,637,275 downwards.
GGGTCGCGTCACAGGCTGTTCCGTCGCCCGGCGGTCACCGCGCAGCGCCGGGCGAGCTGGATCGCGTGGCGCAGATCCATGGCGGCGAAGTAGGCCCGGTCGTGGTCGTAGTCGTACGCCAGCTCGTGCAGCAGCCGACGGAGGTACAGCAGCCGGGAGACCGGGTGCGCGGCGGCGGCCGGGTCGTCGCGATAGCCGGCGAGCAGCAGATCGCAGACCCGGCGCTGCCACTGGTCGGCGGCCCGGCTGAGCTGGCGGAGCCGCATCCGGCGCTCGGGACTCCATCGCGGGTCCGAGGCGACGACGCCGGCGTCGAGCTCCAGGCCCGCCAGACAGGCCTGGTCGCGGGTGCCGCCGAACTCCTCGACGACCTGCTGTAGGACCTCCTCGCCGGTGAAGTACTCCGTGGCCCGGTGCAACGAGACGACGTCCTGCCACGGCGACTGGGTGGCGAAGGCCGGGTCGGTGGGTTCCAGTGCCACCGGGGACAGGTCGATCAGCCGCAGGTCCCACTCGCCGCCCGGGTGACGGCGGATCAGCACGTGACCGAGGTGCAGGTCACCGTGGCAGGGCGCAACGGGGGAGGCGGGCATCAGGTCTGCCTCGGCGGCGGCCTCGCGCAGCTCGGCGCTGAGGCCGGCCGCCGCGGTGTCCCGGGCGGCTTCCGGAAAGCGCTGATCGGTGATGATGCGGGGCAGCAGATCGGCCAGCCGGTCGTCGATGTCGTCGATGCACGCCGCGACGGGGAATGGGGCGCCGGTGGCGGGACCGGCGAGGGCGCTGTGGAAGCCGCGGAGGCTGCGGCCGACCTGACGCAGGGGGACCTCCAGCGGGCCCAGGTGGTCGCGGACGTCGTGGGGCCGATCGTCGGTGGGAACGTGCCGCCACATCTCGCGCAGGTTCTCCCGCAGGGGCACGTCCAGCGGTTCGCCGGACAGGTACTCGTAGAGCAGGCCGAGTGGCCACCGCCGTCGGGTGTGCGGCTCGACGTAGACGTAGTCACCCCGGTACGCCGCCGTGTATCCGGTGCCGTCCATCCGGCGCACCGCCGCCGGCTCGTTGAGCCCCAGGTGCAGCCTGCGGTACGTCTTGTGCACGTGTGGGGTGCCGGCCAGGTCCACCAGGGACAGAGAATTGGAGGACCAACCCGGGTCGAAGGGCAGTTGCCGCCGGAACTCGGGGGCGCCGCCCGAGAACTCGATGACACCGCCGCGCGCGGTGCGGACCCGTCGCCCGGCGGCGAGTGCCTCGGTCACAGCCCTGTCGAACGGCTCGAACGGGTGCGCCTCGCGGGCCTGCCCGGCCGCATCCCAGGTGACCACGGCGGCCCAGCGCAGGTCGAGCCGGTGCGGGGTGCCCAGCAACACCAACCGGGCGGGCCGGGGCGCGCCGGCCAGGTCGGCGTGGTCGATGACGGTGAGCCCGTCGGCGTGCCGTCCGGCGGCGTCCATCCACGGCGCCTGGCGCAGGGTGCGGACGAGCTGGTCGAGGTCGTACGGATGCGCCGGCGTCATGTCACGCACCCGCCGGCCGGCTCGTCCGCGGCCGCGAGGCCCTCGGTGCGGGGGCGCCGCGTGCGCCAGGTCCCCGTCCCCTCATCGTGGCAGCCGGTCGAGAGAAACGCGGCGGGGGCGCGGATTCGTTTCCCGGACAGAGGTGGTGCTGACGATTGTTGAACGCGGCCCAGTATGCGTTCTGCTCTGCACGATGTGATCCCCCGTTGTTCTTTCGGGATGCGGCGCGAAATGGCCATCAATTGATCACCGAGGCTACTCGTAGGCGTTTGAGTGTCGCAAGTGAGAGAGTGCCCATCGGCGTGATCGGGCACGGATCGAGTGAGCTGACCGGTGGCGGTAACTGTGCCGCCGGAGCGACTGGCCGTGCAACGATAAGTGCCTCTGCGCTGCCGGGGCGAAGTCGGCACGGCTGATCGCGGGGGCGTCGCGGCGACTCGCCGATGGTGCCCGAGAAGGTGACCATCGCTCGTGTCGCTCGGCGCCCACTCTGCCGTCGGGTGACCGCCGCCCGCCTGCACCGGTGGGGCGGCGGGCAGGCGCGCCGGTGTGCAACCGGTCGGGCGCGTGCTGGTCGATCGGTCGACGGAAGATCGGACAGGGATCGGATTCGAGCAGGTCAGGGGCGGTGCGGGTGGCTCGATCGCCAGGTCGGCGGGTAACCGGGGGTGGCCCGTCGGCAGTCGTCGGTCAGCTGTGTGGTTCTAGGAAACTTCGTCGACTGCTTGCCAATACAGCGAAAATCATGATGGTGTGAGGGTTGGGCGGAGCGGGGGCTTGACGGTCCGCGCCCGCCACGACGCCGCGGGAGTCATGGCCCCGTCGGATGCGGTGACCGCCTGATTTGCGTCGACCGAGTCTCATTCCGACAACCCGATCGGCACGGCGATCATTGGGGCGCTGGCCCGATTGGATATGTCCCTGTACCGTCTTGCAGAGTTCGATGAAGGAAAATTTGACGGCTCAGGAACAACGCATTTTGCAAACATCGCGCTACGGTCGATGAAGCTCGTTGCGCTGCGATGTCTGGTGCCGAACCGAATCAGCTCGGTGAATTGTCCAGCAGGATCCCGGCGTGCACCACGCCGCCCGGGCCGGCCTGCGGTGCGGCTACGACAACTGCCGGAACGGGCGTCTCAGGACGCGTGTGCGGCAGCGAGATCTCGACCACTACATGCGGAGCGGGGGGCACTGTGATCACGCCGAAGACGGCGGGCGAGCCCGGAGTCACTGCCGATGCCCGGGGGTTCGCGTTGCGCAGCCCGGAGGGCACCGCGTACCGGGTCGACATCGACACCGACGTGCTGTCCCCGGCGAACCCGACACTGGCCGACTACTTCGCCGGCCGGCGGGTGCTGGCGTTCGTGGGCCCCACCGTCGACCGGCTCTACGGCGCTCCTCTGCGGGCGTATCTGGATGCGCGGTTGGCCAGGGGCAGCTGGAGTATCCACCGCATCCGCTCGGGTGAGCGGCACAAGACGCTCGCCTCGGTCGAGGAGATTTGTGCGACGGCGAAGAAGCACCGCCTGGACCGGCAGGGCGTGATGCTTGCCGTCGGTGGGGGTATCACCGCGGACCTGGTCGGCTTCGCCGCCGCCATGTACGCCCGAGGCATCGACTACGTCAAGGTCAACACCACGTTGGTGGGGCAGGTGGACGTCGGCGTCGGTGTGAAGACCGGCGTCAACGCCTACGGCTCGAAGAACATGCTCGGCGCGTACCACCCGGCGGTCGGCTCGCTCAACGACCCGGGCTTCTTGAAGTCGCTGCCGGCACGTGAGATCCGCTGCGGCCTCGGAGAGATCGTCAAGATGGCGGTCATCAAGGATGCCGCGCTCTTCGGCACCCTGGCCGCGCACCCCCTGCTGTTCCAGGACACCGCGTCCAGCCGGCAGCGTGAGGATTACGTGCTGCGCACGGCGATGAAGTTGATGCTCGTCGAACTCTGCGGCAACCTGCGGGAACGCAGCCTGGCCCGGCTTGTCGACTTCGGGCACACCTTCGGGCCCGTCATCGAGGTGGCCAGCGGGCACCGGATCGCGCACGGGGAGTCGGTGGCCATCGACATGGCGATCTCCAGTCACGTCGCCCGGCTGCTGGGCATCCTCGACGTGGCCGAGTGCCGGCGCATCGTGAGCCTGCTGTGCGCTCTCGGCCTGCCGGTCTTCGACCCCGCGATCTGCACCCTCGACCTCATGCGGGCGGCGCTGCACTCCGCCTGGGACCGGCGCGGGCGGCGGCTGCACCTCGTGGTGCCCGACAGAGTCGGCTCGGCGGTCTTCGTCGACGACCTGAAAGACCTGCCGGACGACCTGCTGGCGGCGGCGCTCGATTCGCTCGCCCGCGACGCGGTGGACCGGCCGATGACGGGAGTGGCGCAATGACGAACCTGGAGAGCCTGATGCGGACCTCGGTCGGCGACCACGGCGGAGTGGGCGAGCTGCGGGTGTACCGCGCCTACGACAGGGACACCGCCCCGGCTGACGTCGCCTTCATCGACCTGGTCGTGCTGCCACCCGGCAGCTCGATCGGCCTGCACCGGCACGGGGACGACCAGGAGACCTACGTGCTGCTCCGCGGCGAGGCGACGATGCGCCGCGGCGCCGAGGAGTTTCGCGTCCGGGCCGGTGACCTGGTGATCAACCCACCGCACACCGTGCACGGCCTGGTCAACGACTCGTCGGAGGACGTACGCCTGCTGGTGTTCGAAATCGCCCCGGTCACCGGCGGGACGCCCTCGTGACCGGTCATCGCCAGCGGGATCTCCTCACCCGGGAAGCAGCCCACCTGGCACCCGGCGCCTCGGAGGAGGCGGCCGTCGGCGAGCGGGTCTTCACCTCCGGCGTCGGTACGGTGTTGACCGACGCCGACGGCAACCGGTATCTGGACTTCGCCGCGGGCACCCTCACCCAGTCCCTCGGACACTGCCACCCCGAGGTGGTCGCCGCCCTCACCGAGCAGGCCCGCCAGCTGTGGAACGTGCACGACTTCGCCACCGCTGACCGGGCCGAGCTGTGCGAGCTGCTGGCGGCCCTGCTCCCGGCGGAACTCGACACCTACGCGTACTTTTCCACCGGCGCCGAGGTGGTGGAGGCCGCGCTGCGGGCGGTCGCGGCCGTCGCCCCGCCGGGCCGCAACCGCATCGGCGCGCTGCGGTACGGCTTCCACGGCAAGACCCAGGGCGCCCGGCTGCTGGTGCACTGGGACATCGGCTACCAGTCGCTGGCCGGCAACAGCGTGCTCGGCTACTCGCCCTACTGCTACCGCTGCCCACTGGAGCTGACCTATCCGAGCTGCGGGGTGCGTTGCGCCGACCTCGTCCGCAAGCACATCGCCGACAAGCCCAACATGTCGGCACTGGTCTTCGAGCCGGTCCTCGGCGCGGCCGGGGTGATCGTTCCGCCCCCCGGCTACTGGGAGCGGATCGGCGACGCGTGCCGCTCCAACGGGGTGCTGCTCGTCGCGGATGAGGTACTCACCGGCGGGGGCCGCACCGGCACCTTCCTCGCCAGCGAGCAGTTCGGTGTCGAACCGGACCTGGTCACCCTGGCCAAGGGGATGGCCTCCGGCTTCCCGTTCGCGGTGCTCGCCGGGCGGCGGGAGGTGCTGCGCCATCCGGAAATCGACCGGGCCGGCTCCACCGCCTCCACCTTCGCGAGCAACCCGCTGGGCATCGCCGCCGCCCTGGCCACCCTGACCGTGCTGCGCCGCGACGAACTCCTCACGCAGGTCCGCGTGCTCGGTGACGTGCTGGCCGCCCGGCTGGCGACGCTGCACGATCGGCACCCGATGCTCGGGGACGTGCGCGGGCTCGGGTTGCTCTGGGGACTGGAGTTCGTCCGGGACCGGACCACCCGCACCCCGGCGCCCGAGCTGGCCCGCGCGGTCTACCGGCGCGCCCTTGACCTCGGCCTGCGTACCGCGCTCGGCGGAAACATCCTGCGGCTGGCCCCACCGTTCACGCTGGACGCTGCCGAGCTGGCCCACGGCCTCGACCTGCTCGATCAGGCGCTCACCGAGACCGCAGAGGTGACCCGGTGATCGTCGCGGATCACCTCAGCAAGCACTTCAAGCGTTTTCGGCGCGACCCCGGCCTGCGGGGCAGCCTGCGCACCCTGCTGACCCGCGATCACGAGCTGATCCGCGCGGTGGACGACGTCTCGTTCGAGGTGCCGGCCGGGGCGAAGGTGGCGTACATCGGTGCCAACGGCGCCGGAAAGTCGACCACGATCAAGTTGCTGACCGGGATCATGCGGCCCACCACCGGCCTGGCTCGGGTCGCCGGCCTCGACCCGCACACCCAGCGCACCACGGTGGCGCGTCGCATCGGCGTCGTCTTCGGCCAGCGCAGCCAGCTCTGGTGGGACCTACCCGTGCTCGACTCGTTCCGCATCCTTCGCCACCTCTACGAGGTGCCGCCGGAGGTGTACCACCGCAACATGGCGCTCTTCCGCGACCGGCTCGATCTGGACGCCCTCGGCGCCACGACGGTGCGTCAGCTCAGCCTCGGGCAGCGGATGCGGGCCGAGATCGCGGCGTGTCTGCTGCACGACCCGGCCGTGGTCTTCCTCGACGAGCCGACCATCGGGTTGGACCTCATGCTCAAACAGGCGGTCCGTGACCTGATCAATCACGTCAACGCCGAACTGGGCACGACCGTCATGCTCACCAGCCACGACATCGGCGACATCACCGGCATCTGCGACCAGGCGCTCGTCGTCGACCGGGGCACCGTCGTGCACCAGGGGACGATGCGGGAACTGCTGCACTCGGTCGACACCCGGGCGGTGATATTCGAGTACGTCCCGGGGACTGTCAGTGCGGCGGAGGCCGTCGGACGCATCGAGGCCGGGCTGCCGGAGGCGACCGCCACCCCGACCGAGGCGGGCCGGATCAGGGTGGTGTACCCGGTGCGGCGCTGGTCGGCCCGCCAGGTCATCTCGTTCCTGTTGGACGCCTTCGAACTGACCGACGTCCTCATCCCCGACGCCGACCTGGAGACCGTGCTGCGCCGCATCTACGGCAGCGACCCGACCCCGGCGGCCCCCGTGGGCGGCGCCCGATGACGCAGGCCCTGCGCAGGTACGCGCCGATCGCGCTCGCCGGGGTACACGCCGTCCTGCAGTACCGGGCGACGATCGTGCTCAGCGCGGTGACCGCGGCGACCGGCACCGCTTTGCAGGTGTTCCTCTGGCGGGCGGTGTACGCCAACACGTCCACCCCACCCGGGCTGGCGTTGACCAGCCTGACGACGTACGTGGTGCTGGCGCAGGTGCTCGCCCTGCTCCACGCCAACAAGGTCGACGACGTCGTGGCCGGCGAGGTGTACCGCGGCGACATCGCCGTGTCGCTGCTACGACCAGCCAACTACGTGCTGACCTGCCTGGTGACCAACCTCCCGGCGGCGGTGGTCGCCGCCGCCCTCGCAGGCGGGCCGGTGCTTCTGGCGTTCGCGCTGCTCACACCGCTGCGCGGGCCGACGGTGGCCAACGTGCTGTTGTTCTCCGTCGCCGCCGCGCTGTCCGTGCTGCTCGCCTTCGAGGTCAACCTGCTCGTCGGGCTGGCCGCGTTCGTCAGCACCAACACCTGGGGCATTCGCATGATCAAGAATGCCGCGGTGGCCTTCCTGGCCGGCCAGATAGTGCCGCTGGGCCTGCTGCCGGAGGACGTGGCCCGGGTCATCCGTCTCCTGCCGTTCCAGGGGCTGATCGACGGGCCGTTGCGGTTGCTGCTCGGCACGTACCGCAGCGCCGCCGAGGCCGGCGGCATCCTCGCCGTCCAGGCCGTGTGGGTGCTCGTCCTGCTCGGCGTGACCGCAGTGGCCTGGCGGGGCGCCCTGCGTCGGATTGAGGTGGTCGGCGGATGATCTGGGCGACGATCCGGCGGTACACCTGGCTGACCGTTGTGCTCTCCGGGGTGAGCATGCACCGGCTGACCGCGTACCGGTTGGACTTCTTCGTCGGCGTCGCCAGTTTCGCGATCCGGGTGGCCTGTCAGATCGCCCTGATCGGCGTGGTGTTCCGACACGTCGACGGGCTGGCCGGCTGGAACTATCAGCAGGCGCTGTTCCTGCTCGGGTTCTCGCTGCTGCCGCGCGGTCTGGACCGGCTCTTCACCGACCAGTTGTGGATCCTGGCCTGGCAGCTGGTGCGGACCGGCGACTTCTACCGCTACCTGATCCGGCCGGTGAACCCGCTGTACATCATGCTGTCCGAGCGGTTCATGTACCCGGACGGCTTCGGGGAGCTGTTGCTGGGCATCGCCATCGTGGTGATCGCCGGAGAGTCGATGGACCTGCACCTCAGCGTGGTGCAGTGGCTGCTGTTCCTCCCGCTGGTGCTCTGCGGCGCGGTCATCCAGGCGGCGGTGAAGGGACTCTTCGCCTCGCTGTCGTTCTGGACCACCTCCAGCCTCTCCGCTGTCACCGCCGTGCACCAGCTCGGCGACTTCGGGTCCTACCCGATGGGGCTCTACCACCCGATGTTGCGGGCTCTGCTGACCTGGTTGCTTCCGTTCGCCTTCACCGCCTACCTCCCGGCCCGCTACCTCATCTTCGGCGACATCGACGGACTGATCTGGATACTTCCGGTGACCGTGCTGACCGCAGCCATCGCGTACGGCACGTTCCGGCGTGGTGTCGACCGCTTCGAGATGACGGGCAGCTGAACGTGCCCCCGCTCGCCGGCTGCTGCCGTACCCGGTTCCGGTGGCCGCGGTGCGGGCCGCGACTGTCCCGCGGCACCCCGCGGTCGGCTCGCCCGCCGCCCGCAACCGTCTGCGCCGCGCCCGTTCCGTCGTCCACTCCCGTCGGAGGGATCTGACCTGATGCACGTCATCGAGACCTACTTCGAATGCGGCGGCTTCGACCACCGCTTCATCCAGGGCGGCACGTCGGTCTACCTGTGGAATCTGGCCCGAGCCGTCGCCCGGGCGGGGCACCGTGTCTCCATCGTCACGCCCGCGCACGGCCGCCTGGCCGACCTGCGGGAGCTGACCGACGTTCGCGACCTGCCCTACCGCGACAGCTATGAGCTTCCGCTGGTCCTCGACCCCCGCGTCTGGCGAGAAGGCTTCCCGGACGAGGTTCGCGTGCCGCTGTCCACCACCGCGCACCACCTCGCCCTGGAGGGGGTGAACCTCTACTTCCTCTCCAACGAGCTGCTCGACAGCCTGCCGGACCGCTTCTACCCGTCGTACGACACGAAGGGGCGGGACCTGGTCTTCTTCAAGCCCATCGCGTACCAGGTGGACAGCATCCGCTTCATCCGCCAGTACTTCGCCGGGGAGCGGGCCGTGGTGCACGCCCACGAGCCGTATTACCACTACCTGATGCCCGCGGCGTTCCGTGCCGATCCGAGCAAGCAGGTGGTCAGCACCGTGCAGAGCAACATGCCGATCGGCAAGTCCGAGTACCGACCCCTCGTGCGTCGCCTCCTGGACTTCCTCGACACGAGGTTGGCGCTGCCTCCACCGGACCCGGCGCCCGACGGGTCCCTGGCACCCATGATCCAGTACCAGCAGCGCACCCACCTGCACTACGCGTACCCCGACGACCACGTCCGCATCTACGACCTGGTCGCCGAGCACGCCGACCGGATCGATTTCCTCTCCCCGGGGCACCGGCGGTTCTACAGCGACTTCGCCAACACCCCGTTCGAGCAGGTCTTCGCCACGCTCCCGGTCGCGCAGACGGTCCAGCGACACGCGGCGAAGCAGGTGGTCGGTGGCTGCGCCATCGGCGAGGCCTGGACCGGAGCCCGGCCGGATGTCGACCGGACGTCGGTGCTGGCCGGCCTCGGCCTCGATCCGGCTCTGCCGACGTTCTTCCACAATGCCCGCTACGCGGTGCACCACAAGGGTCAGGTGGAGCTGATCCGGGCGGTGGACCGGGCGCTGACCGAAGGGCTCGCCGCCAACATCATCGTCCGCTGCATCAGTGACGCGGGCATCGACGATCCGCTGTTCCACGAGGTCGCCGCCCGGCACGCCGGCCGGATTCATCTGGAGTGGCACCGCGTCGACGACAAACGCATAGTCGAGTACGCCTCCAGCGCCGACTTCTGCCTCTTCCCGTCGAAGTTCGAGATGGACACCTTCCTCATCGCCATGGGGGAGGCGATGGCCTGCGGGGCGGTTCCCATCGCCACCGCCCAGGAGGGCATGGCGCATTTCGGGCATGTGCCGGACCCGCTGAGCGGGCCGCTGCCGCCGGGCGCCACGGGCTTCGCCGTCAACCGGTCGTTCGCCGAGGACGACCGGCTGCTGGTCGACGCGCTGGTGGACCGGATGCATGCCGCTGTTCGGCTGCTGCGCGAGGATCCGGACCGTTACGCCGCGATGTCAGCGAACGCCGCCGCGACAGCCCGCGCGTTCACCTGGGACCGGTGCGCCGATCGGCAGCTGGCCACCTTCACCGCCCTTCAGGGAGGTGTCCCGCCCGAGCTACCCGTCGAGCGGATCCTCGAGCACGGCTGGTTCGACCTGCTCCCGGAGTCCGCGTGGACGGAGCACCGGGAGGCCGTCGCGGAGGCTGCGCTGCGCCGCGGCGACATCGAGGCGTACGGGCGGTGCCGGCCGGTCGACGACGAGGCGGCCTGCCAGCTGTTCGAGGCCGCCTGGGAACGGGCCGACACCGCGGCCTGCGCGCGTGCCGCCGAGGGTCGGCCCGACCTGTCGACCCGGCTCCGGAAACGCTACGAGCTGAGCGTGGGACGCCTGCGGCACCACATGCCGCACGTGGTCCGCGCTGAACTGGTCCTACCCGGCGACCCCGACGACCTGCGCGCCCCGGCCACAGTGCTGCCGATGGCCCGCTCCGACGACGGATTCGAGGTGGCGCTGCCGGCCGGGACGACGTCCCCGCTGCACGTGCTGCTCACCCTCGCCTCCGGTCGCACCACGTGGGACGTGGTCGGTCATGCGTGACGAGGTACGCGCGGTCCTGCTCGCCGGCGGCGAGGGACGCCGGATGGGCCGGCTGGGCCAGGGCCGGCTCAAGCCGCTGATTCCGTTCGGCGGGTCCTGCCGCCTGATCGACTTCAGCCTGGCCAACGCCGCCGCGTCCCGCCTGCCGCTGGTGGTGCTGCTGTCGCAGTACGAGGAGCGGCGGCTCATGGACGACCTGCGCCGGACCTGGTGGCGGCGGGACTTCCGGGTGCACTTCGGTCCGTGGGACGAGTGGTACCGCGACGGCGTTCCCGGCCCGCTGCCCGCCTCGGACGCCCCGCCGGAGCGGGGAACGGCCGATGCCCTGATCCGTAAGGCGCGCTACATCTTCGAGCCGGGCGTACGGGACGTCCTGGTCCAGCACTCCGACCACGTGTACCGCTTCGACTACCGGCCGATGATCGCCCAACACCGGGCCAGTGGGGCCTCCCTGACCCTGGCCTACCAGCGGATCGACCCCCGCTACGTCCACCTGTTCGGCATGGTCGAGTTCGATCCGATGGGCCGGCTCACCCGGTTCGTGGAGAAGCCGTCCACCGTAACCAGTGACCTCGTCTTCTCCGCGTTCTGCCTCTTCGACGCGGCCGTGCTGCACCGGTACCTGGAGCAGCTCGACGGCACCGACTGGCAGCACGACATCAGCCGGGACGTGATTCCGGCGATGCTCGCCGCGGGGGAGCGGATCGAGGGTTACCCGGTGCAGGGCTACTGGGCGGACATCGGCACCGTGGAGCGGTACCACAGTGCCCACCTGGGCATGGTCGACCCGGGCACGGCGGCCCGCCCGGACCTGGACACCATGCCCCGCACCGTCGCTCCGGCCGTGGCACGTTCCCTGATCAGGGACGGTTCCGGGGTGCGGCGCAGCGTCGTCCCGGTCGGCCTGGTCAACGCCGGGCTGGTCGAGGAGAGCGTCGTCTTTCCCGGGGCGAGAGTGGGGGCCGGGGCGCACGTCACCCGCTCCGTGCTCCTGCCGGGTGCGCAGGTGGCCGACGGCGTCCGGCTGGACTCGGTCATCGTCTGCGAGGACGGCTTCGTGCAGGACGTCCCCGAGCCGCCGGTCGTGACGGGAGCCGACCGTTGAGCGGACCGCTGGTCGTGGTGCTCGATGTCGGCGGGACGACACTGCGGTCGGCATGCTTCGACCGGGCCACGAGGATGCTGCGCGGGATCAGCCGGGTGCCAACGGAGGGGATCGGTAGGTACCCGTCGGCGCCGGTCACCGATCTGCACGAGCGGGTGGTCGACCAGATTGTCGAGGTTGCCGGGGCCCAGCTGCGGGCACACGGGGCGGGCGCGGTGTCGGTGGCGTTCGCCGGGCCGACCACCACGACCGGCGCGGCACTCGCCGCCCCGACCATCTTCGGCGCCGGTGGACCGCCGATGCCGCTGGGCGAGCTGGTCGGGGCCCGGCTGGGCGTGCCGGTCTCGGTGGTCAACGACCTCACCGCGGCGTCCTGGCGCTACCGCGACACCATCCCCGCGCCGTTCTGCCTCATCACTGTCAGCTCGGGCGTCGGCAACAAGGTCTTCTGGGGTGACAGGGTGCTCGTGGACCCCGACGGCCACGGCGGCGAGCTGGGCCACTGGCGGATCGATCCCGCGCCGGACGCCCCGATCTGCGACTGTGGGCAGCGCGGGCATCTCGGCGCACTGGCCTCGGGACGGGCGATGCAGGCAGCCGCTCGCCGGGCGGCCGCCGCGGATCCCCGCGCCTTCGCCACCTCCGCCCTGGCCCGGGTCGGTCCTGCCGAGGCCATCGACAACACCGCGCTGGTAGCCGCGATCCACGCAGGAGACACCTTCGCCCTCGACGTGCTCCGGTCCGGGCTGCGGCACCTGGCGACCGCGATCACCGGGATGTTCACCGCGATCGGGGTCCGCCGGTACGTGCTGATCGGCGGGTTCGCCCAAGCCGTCGGGGAGCCCTTCGTCGACCTGCTGCGGGAGGCACTCGCGGCGGCGGGTTGCTTCGGTCTCGATCGGGCCGCGATCGACGGGATGGTCGTGTTCGGTGAGCCGGACGACGACCATGGCCTGATCGGGGCGGGCCGGTTGATGGACGTCCAGCTCTCCGGGAGCACCCCGCTGGCGCTGGCGGGTCCCTGAATGCGAAGGAGGAGAAGGTGCGTGTTCTCGTAGTTGGCAGCGGATTCGTCGGCCGTACGGTGGCCGGGGCCGTGGGGGCCGGCGGTAACCAGGCGGTGTTGGCCTCTCGGCGCCGCCCGGACGGGGTGGCGGCCTGGGTCGGTCTCGACGTCACCGACGCTGACGCCTGCGTCGCCGTGCTGCGCGACATCCGTCCGGACGGCGTGGTGGCCGTGCACGGTCCCTCCGACGTCACCTGGTGCGAGGAGCATCCGGAGGAGGCACGACAGGCGCACCTGGGCAGCGCGGAGAATCTGGTGCGGGCGGCGCGGAACGTCCGGCTGGTCCAGATCTCCACCGACAACGTCTTCGACGGCGCGGCACCCGGGTACGACGAGACGGCCCGGCCCGCCGCGGCCAACGCCTACGGCCGGGCGAAGTTGGCCGCCGAGCGGGCGTCGTGGGAGCACGGCGACAGCACCGTGCTGCGCGTGAGCCTGATCTACGGCCCCGAGTCTCCCGCCCCCGGGCGGCGGCCGAACTTCGTCGCCCACTGCGCCCAGGAGCTGCGCGCCGGTCGGTCCGTGACGGTGCCAGACCGACAGTGGACCACCCCCGTGTACGTGGACGACGTCGCCGCGGTCACCGTCGCCGCGCTCGGTGGCGCACCGCCGCTGCTGCACCTGGGCGGGCCTCGCCGGATCAGCCGCGTCGACTGGGCGTACGCGATAGCAGACCGGATCGGCGCGTCGGGGTCGCTGGTGGAGGTGGAGCCGAAGGAGTCCGGCCGGTACGCCTGCCGTCCGGTGAACTCGTGCCTGACCAGCGTGCTCCTACCCGATCTGCTCGACCGCTGGGGGCTTGCGGTGCGCGACGTCGACGCGGGGCTGGTCGCCTCGGTGGGGGCGGCGGCGTGAGCGGGCGCGTCACCGGCACCGGCTCCCGTGTCGTGTACCGCAACCGATGGATGACCGTTCGGGAGGACGAGGTGCGATATGCCAACGGCAGCACGGGTTTCTACGGTGTGGTGGACAAGCCCGACTACGCGTTGATCATCCCACGCGACGGGGATCGGCTGCACATGGTGGAGCAGTACCGGTACCCGGTGGGCGGGCGGTACTGGGAGTTCCCCCAGGGGTCGTGGCCCGAGAGCACCAACGGGCGGTCGACTGTCGAGCTGGCCAGCCACGAGCTGCGTGAGGAGACCGGACTGTCCGCGACGACGCTCGTGCCCCTCGGACGGGTGCACGTGGCGTACGGCTACTCGACACAGGGCTGTCACGTGTTCCTCGCCGAGGGGTTGCGCGCGGGCGAGCCGGCCCGGGAGACCACCGAGTCCGACATGCGGCAGGACTGGTTCGACCGCGACGCCTGCCAGAACCTCATCGCCGCGGGCCGGATCACCGACTCGGCGACCCTGGCGGCGTTGGCACTGCTCGACCTGCACGACCGTCGGGCTGAGGGGCGGTGAGTCAGCTGGGTCGCGAAGCCGCGGAACGACCGCACGGCCGGGTGACGGGTGACCCCGGGGCGCCACCGTTCCGGGTGGTCGCCACCGACCTCGACGGCACCCTGCTGCGCCGGGATCTCACCATCTCGCCGCGCACCCAGGCCGCGCTGGGCCGCATACGGGCCGCTGGCGCCCTGCACGTGGTGGTCACCGGCCGTTCGGCGATGGGCTGCCGCCGGCTGCTGGGCGGGGTGACGTACGACGGGGTTGCGGTCTGCGGCCAGGGCGCCGAGTTGTACGACTTTGCCAGCGCCCGGGTCCTCGCCTCACGCCTGCACGACACGGAGGTTCTGGTGTCGGCGCTGCGCCGGCTACGAGAGGTGACCGGCCCGCTGGAATTCGGTGTGGTGTCCGGGCGGCCGGACGGGCAGTTCCTGGCCACACCGGGATTCGCCGCCAAGCCGGGGCGGGACTGGACGGTCGTGACCGACGAGCGCGAGCTGTGGGAGAGGCCGGTGGCGAAGGTGCTGTTGCGGCACCCTGACCTCGATGACGACACGTTGACCGCGTTGGCGGAGCGGGAGTGCGCTCCGCAGGTCGCCGTGACGCACTCCGGCACCGCGCTGGTCGAGGTGCTGCCGGCGGGGGTGAGCAAGGCCAGCGGACTGGCCGCGGCAGCCGAGCACATCGGGTTCACCCGGGCCGAGACGATCGCCTTCGGGGACATGCCGAACGACATCCCGCTGCTGACCTGGGCGGGCTGGGGTGTGGCGATGGGCAATGCCCACCCCCGGCTGCGCACCTACGCCGACGAGATCACCGTCGATCACGAGCAGGACGGTGTTGCGGTGGTCCTGGAACGATTGTTCCTGTGATGCCGATAGTTCTGGCTCTGCTCAACTCCCGCGCGTTCACCTCGACGCCCGGTGTGCAAACGCCGCCTGCCATCCCGCAATCGAGTTCCAAGGAGCACCGGTGAGCCCTGAGATTGACGTGCTGGTCCTGGGAGGGGCCGGCGTCGACACGATCGTCTACGTACCGCAACTGCCCCTGCCCTTCGCCGACAGCTACCTGGTGCCGGCGATCGAGACGCGGGCCGGTCAGACCGGCGACTTCATCACCCTTGGCCTGCACGCGCTGGGTCTGCGCACCCACCACATCGACGTCGTCGGCGACGACCGCGAGGGTGACCTCGTCCGCGCCCTGCACCGTGACCGGGGGATCCCCCTGACCGACGTGCCGCTGCCGGCCGGGACCCGCCGCGCGGTGAACCTTGTCGGGCCGGACGGACGGCGGCTGTCGCTCTACGACAGCAGCCGGTCCGGCGCGGACGACCGGTTGCCCGCTGAGACGGTGGCGAGGCTCGCCGCGGCCAGTCGCCACGCCCACGTGTCCATCACCTACCCGTGCGCCTTCGCCATACCCGCGCTGCGCGAGGCCGGGCTGACCATCTCTACCGACCTGCACAACTGGGACGGCGTCGAGCCCTATCACGAGGCCTTCGCCCACAGCGCCGATCTGGTGTTCGTCTCCGCCGCCGCGCTGTCCGACCCGGAGAGGACCATGCGGCGGATCATGGAGCGGGGCCGGGCCCGGCTGGTGGTGGCCACCGCCGGAGCGGACGGCGCCTACCTGCTCGCGGACGGCGAGATCACCCACATCCCGGCGGTCACCCCGCCGGCCCCGGTGCTCGACTCGAACGGCGCGGGTGACGCCTTCGCCGCGGCCTTCCTCTTCGGTTGGCTGGCCGCCGAGCCGCCGCAGCAGTGCGGTCGGTACGGCGCGATTGCCGGGGCCTACGCCTGCACGGTGCCGGCGACACGTGCCGACGCGATCGATCGCGCCGCACTGCTTGCCCGAGCCGCCGAGTTGGCGAACCCGCCGGTCGGCGTGGACGACCTTCGGCCGTCCCGGTGACCCGCGCGCCCGACAGCGCCTTCGACGTCGTCGTCCTCGGCGGCGGGGTGGCCGGGTGTGTGCTGGCCGCGCGCCTGAGCGAGAACGCCGACCGCAGGGTCTGCCTCGTGGAGGCCGGCGCTGACCATGGCGCTCGCCAGGAGGCCTGGCCCGCACCGCTGCGCAATGCCCGCGCTCTGCCCCGTGAGCACGTGTGGGAGCGGCACGCGGCCTCCTTCCGCATCCGCGCCCGGGTCCTTGGCGGCTCCTCGTGCATCAACGGCTGTTGGAACACCTGGGGTTCCGACGCCGACCACGCCGAGTGGGCACGGGCGGGCGGCCCGAGGTGGTCGGCGGCTGGTCTGGACCGGTTCCGCCGCCGGGCCGTCACGCAGATGCAGATGACCCCCGTGCCTGAGCAGGAATTGTCGCAGTGGAGCCGTGCCGCAGTCGCCGGCGCCGAGGACCTGGGCTGGCAAGAGGTGGACATGGCCCTCCCGGGTAGCCCCGGCTACGGCATGCCGCTGCTCAACGCCACCGAGGGCCTGCGCCGCAACGTCGCCTTCGGCTACCTCGATCAGGCGGTCAGGTCTCGGCCAAACCTGACGATCATCGCCGGGAGCACGATCGATCGGTTGATCGTCCGCGCCGGCCGGGTCCGCGGCGCGGAGGTCGACGTGAACGGACAGGACGTCACGCTGACAGGCGGCGAGTACCTGCTCGCCTGCGGTACCTTCGGCTCGCCGGCGGTGCTCATGCGCAGTGGAATCGGGCCCGCGATCCACCTGTCCGAGGTGGGCGTGCGTGTGGAGGTCGACCTGCCAGGCGTCGGCGCGAACCTCACCGACCAGCCGGGGGTGTTCGTCCCGCTGCCGCCCACCCCGGAGCTGAACGCGGGACTGGCGGCCAAGGACGCGGCCGGCGACCTGTATGTCAGCCGGGTGCTGGTCCGCGCGGCGAGCCCGCGCTGCCCGGACGGGGCATGGGACCTGCACCTCCTGCCAACGGCCGGGCCACCACTGTTCGGCAAGCTCCCACCAGGGCAGTACGAGGCCGGCATCTCGGCCTTCCTGATGAAGCCGGTCAGTCGCGGCCGGGTGAAACTGCGATCCGCTGATCCCGCCGACGAGCCGGAGATCACTCCGGCGCTCCTGTCCGACGAGGACGGCCACGACCTCAGGACCCTGCGCCACGGGCTGGACCTGGTCACGGATCTGGCCGCCACGGCACCGCTGAACGCACTGGCGGGACCGGTGATCGGCCGGCCCGGCCGGGACCTCACCGACGACATGCTCCGGACCCTGGCCGGCACCTACTGGCACCCGGTGGGTACCTGCGCGATGGGCGGCCAGGACGACGGGACGGCGGTGGTGACCCCCGACGCGCGGGTGCGGGGGGTCTCGAACCTGCGCGTGGTGGACGCCTCCATTCTGCCGACTGTGCCGGCCGCCAACACCCAGTTGCCGGTGCTGGCCATCGCCGAGATGCTGGCCGACGAGCTGAGGAGCTGAGACCGTGTCCGATCCGAGCCACGGGGGACCTGTTGTGAACACCGACGTGCGTGACTTCCGCCTGCTCTACGGATGCATGGGCCTGGGCGGGGCCTGGGACGACTCCCCGTACGGCCCGCGCGAGATCGAGCAGGCCGAGGCCGTGGTGGTCGCCGCGATGGACGCCGGGATCACCGCCTTCGACCATGCCGACATCTACCGGCGCGGTAAGTCCGAGGCGGTCTTCGGCGAGGTCCTGGCCCGCACGCCCGGCCTGCGCGAGCGTATCGTGCTGCAGAGCAAGTGCGGTATCCGCCTACCCGACGGTGGCCACGGTGGTCGCTACGATCTGCGCGGTCCGCACATCGTGCGTTCCGTGGAGGAGAGCCTTACCCGGCTTCGCACCGACGTGCTCGATGTCCTGCTGCTGCATCGGCCCGACCCGCTGGCCGATCCCGACGAGACCGCCGAGGCTCTCGGGTCGCTGTACGAACAGGGCTTGGTACGCCAGTTCGGGGTGTCCAACATGAGCGCCGCGCAGATCGCGCACCTACAGTCTCGGCTCGACCAACCGCTCGTCGTGAACCAACTGGAAATGAGCCTGCACAAGCGGAACTGGGTCGAAGCGGAGGTGTCTGTCAACACCACCACCACCACTGGATTCCCCCTGGGTACGGTGCAGTATTGCGTCTCCGAGCGGATGGGAATGCAGGCCTGGGGTGCCCTGGCGCAGGGACGTTTCACCGGGCGAGCCGGAACCGAGGCCGAGGAGAAGACCACTCGGCTGCTGGTCGAGCTCGCCGAGGCGAAGCGGACCACGCCGGAGGCCGTCCTGCTGTGGTGGTTGCAGCGTCACCCGGTCCGGGTCGCTCCGGTCGTCGGCACCACCCGCCCGGAGCGCATCGGCGCTTGCGCCGACGCGGTCGGGCGGGAGCCCGATCTCAGCCACGAGGAGTGGTACCAGCTGTGGGTTACCGCCCGTGGAGCCGCACTGCCGTAGCCGGTGAGCCATCCGGTCGCGCGCGAACCGATACGGGCTGAGCGGTGGTCCACGCCCAGCGCGTGGCCGACTTCTCGACCGGCGGCCTGACCCGTCATCGACATGAGGTGCCGGTCCCGGCACTCGAGCCAGCCGCCGTCGCCTGCGTCGGTAGTTCCGGGACCGGCTTCAGGCTCGCGAGGTGATGGCGTCCTGGTCACCGAGGTGGTGGAGGCAGCGTCCGACAGTCGATCCCGGCGTCGAACAGATCGTCCAGCGGCTCGCGGGAAAGCGCTGGACGTGCAGCCGGAACTGCTCGGTCGTCAGCCGCTGCCCCTACGAGCAGAACGGCGGCGGGTCGTCCGGGTCCTTTGTGATGCCCAGGTCCGCGCAGTCGAAGGCGCTGCCCACCCCATGGATGCGCCAGCCTCGGCTCGGCGTGTACCGGAAGAGGTACGCGCCGTCGCCCTCCTGGTTCGGGTCCCAGCCGGTCGCCCAGTCCCTCCAGCAGTCCACCCTTTCCGGCCTGATCCGGTAACCGTCCGGCAGGCCGGGGACCCGGTTCAAGGTGGCAGCCGTCACCGGGCAACCATGGTCGGGTCGTTCACTCGCGGTCGTCATCGACGGCCGGGCCGGGGATGTCGACGCTGACGGTGGTGGTGGCGCCGACGGCGGCGGCGAGGTGGAGTTCGGCACCGCCGAGGGCGGCGGAATAGGGGCATCCGTCGGTGGATCGATCGCCGGCGTTGGCGGGCCAGAAATTCCGCCACCCACCAGCGTCGCGGCAGCGACGATCGCCAGCACGCCCGTGGCCGCGGCGGCGCTCCTCACGAGAACGCCGTGCCGGCGCAGCCGGCGGGACTCGTGCAGCGCGCGCTCGTACAGGTCGGTGCTTCCTCCGTGCTCGGCCAGATCGGTCATGACGTCGCGTAGCCGATTGAGATCGTCGGTCAACGGGGTACCCCGTTCGTCTCCGTAGCGGACAGCAGCTCGGGCGCGATCTGACGCAGCCGCGCCAGCGCCTTGCTCGTCTGACTCTTGACCGTGCCGATCGAGCAGGACAACATTTCGGCCGCCTCGGCCTCGCTGCGGTCGTCGAAGAAGCGCAGCACCAGCACCGCGCGCTGACGGCGGGTGAGTTGGTCCAGCGCCCGGAGCAGCGACAGCTTCAGGTCTGTGCGACCGGCGTGGTCGCTGTCCGGATGAGGCAGGTCGGCCAGTTCTCCGGGCAGGCTCTCGGCGATCCGGGTCCGTCGCCAGCGGCGGGCATGCAGGTGGTACATGGCGATGCGGGTGTACGCCTCGAAGTGTCCGCTGTCCGCAAGCCGGCGCAGCGCCCGATGGGTGCGTGCCAGCGCGTCCTGCACCAGGTCCTCGGCCAGGTGCCGATCACCGGTCAGGAGAAACGCGCTGCGTTGCAGCGCCGCTGCCCGGGCCCGGACGAACGCGCAGAACTCAGCCTCGGCCGGATCCTCCGGCCGAGATCTGGTGCTCGTCGCCGGGACAGCCCGACGCGCCACTGGGTCGGCCACCATCGCTCCGCTTCTCGTCATCGGAACAACACTCGCAATCGACAACTGCCACTGGTCATTCGGTCCGCTACGAGCAGAACGGTGGCGGGTCGTCCGGGTCCTTCTCGATGCCCAGGTCGGCGCAGTCGAAGGCGCTGCCCTGTCCGTGGATGCGCCAGCCCTGGCCCGTGGTGTACCGGAACAGGTACATGCCGTCCCCCTGCTGGTTGCGGTCCCAGCCGAAGGCCCAGCTTCTCCAGCACCCCACGGTGTCCGGGGTGATGCGGGAGCCGTCGGGTAGGCCGGGCACGCGGTTCAGAGTCACAGCGGTCACGGGACAGCCGCCGTCGGGAGGCGTGCCCGACGTCGTCGACGGTAGTGCCGCGGGTGTCGATGGCGCTGCCGAGAGGGTCGGCGCCGACGGCGGTGAGGCGGTGGTGATCGCGGAGGACGCCATGCTGGGTGGGGCCGAGGATCGTGCCGAGGCGGCAGGTTGACCGTCGGAGCAGCCTGCCGGGGCGACCGCGACGAGAGCGGCAGGTACGAGGATGCGAAATCCGGTGTGGAGAGCCATACCTGGTGAAAGACCCGCCACACCGGAAAGGTTGCCGGTGGGCCGCCGAGACTTTCTCGCACCGACTCGGGTCGCAATTCGAGTGCCCGGCGCCACCTCAACTTCGACGATCACCGTGCTCGTAAAGCAGGTGTCGTTGAAGATTCCCGCGAAACAGAGCCAGGGTGATCGTCAACCTGGCTTCGGTTAACGTCGCAAGGTTTCTGATGAAACTCAAGGTTGCATTTCCACGACTAATCGATGATTGAAGCGACGTTGTTCGATCGAGGCGAACGGCTCCCTGGTCGGTGGTGGCAGGGTCGCGCTCCAAGCGGTGCGGGCGGCCTATCGGCTGAGGCGGACAATCCCCACCGAATCGATGTCGGCTGGTCTCTAAACGTGATGTTCACCGCACACGCGCAGTGACCTTCGGCTTGACCCTGCCCCAAGGGCAGGGGGTCCGATGTGCCGGAGAACTCGCGAACCCGATGACGGGAGCTGGAGATGAGGTGGAGGCTCGGCGCTGCCCTGACCGGGGCGGCCGCCGTGGACGGAATGCCGGCCATCACCGTGAACGCCGCCGGGTACGGCGTCGACGTCCTGGGCGGCAACGCCCACGCCCTGGACACGACCACACGCACCTGGTCGACCGGGTCATGCCGCAGCAGGACGTCACCTGTGACAAGCGCTGAGAAGCAGCGACCTCTGGGAGAAGAGAATGAGCCGGAGAAGCACGGCAGTAACAAGCTTGGCCCTGGTGGTGACGGTCGGTCTGGTCGGCTATCTGGCGGCGATGCCGGCGGACGCCACTGACGTGAAGGGCGCCGCGGCCAAGGGCGTGACCTGGGGTGCCTGCCCGGCCCCCGTCGCCGCGGTCGCGCCCACCCTGCAGTGCGGCACCGTCTCGGTGCCGCTGAGCTACAGCGACCCCGACGGGCAGCAGATCGAGCTCGCGGTGTCGCGGATCCCCAGCACCAACCCGGCCAAGCGCCGCGGCGTGCTGCTGATGAACCCGGGCGGCCCGGGTGTGCCCGGCCTGACCATGCCCAACGACCTGGTCACGCTGGGCGCGCCGAGCGGCCTCACGGACGCCTATGACCTGATCGGCACCGATCCCCGCGGCACGGGGAAGTCGGCCCCCGTGGATTGCAAGTTCACTCTCGAGCAGAAGTATTCGGGCAACATTCCGCCCTACGCCGTGGACGCGGCCGCCGTCGAGGAGCAGGCCGCGAAGTCCCGGGCGGTGGCCGAACAATGTGCCGCCAACGACACCGGCGGTCTGATGGCCCACATCTCCACCGCCAACGCCGCGCGAGACCTCGACCGGATCAGGCTCGCCCTCGGCGAGCGGAAGGCCAGCTTCTTCGGCCTCTCCTACGGCTCGGCGCTGGGCATGGCGTACGCCTCGATGTTCCCGTACACCAGCGATCGCGTCATCATCGACAGCAACACCGGCGACACTGCCCTGACCCGGGCCTCGCTCCGCCGGTTCGCGCGCGGTGCGGAGCAGGCCTTCCCGGACTTCGCCGCGTGGGTGGCGCAGCGGCACCAGGCGTACGGTCTCGGCCGCACCCCGGCCCAGGTGCGGGCGAACTACTTCCGGACCGCCCAGCGGCTCGACAAGACGCCGGTCGCCACCGTGGACGGTCAGCTGTTCCGGGCCATGATCTACGCGGGCCTCTACAACAGGCCGGGGGACTACGCCCGGACCGCGCGATTCTGGCAGCTGGCGGCCGCGTCCAACCCGGCGGCGGCCCGTGAGCTGACGGCCGCTGCGGGACCCGGGACGGCGGGCGCGACGCCGCAGCCCGGTTCGGTCGTGCTGTCGGCGTACCTGGTAACGGTCTGCAACGACTCGGTGTGGCCGCGCGACATCCAGGCCTATCAGCGCAGCGTCGCCGAGGACCGGAAGGCGTTCGCGCTCTACGGGGCGGCGACGGCCAACATCAACCCGTGCGCCTTCTGGCCGTTCAAGCCGTCTGAGCCGCAGGTCGCCGTCAACGACAACGGCCCGGCGAACGTTCTCATCATGCAGAACCGGCGGGACACCGCCACGCCGCTGCTGGGCGGGCAGCTCGCGCGCAAGGCCTTCGCGAAGCGGTCCCGTCTGGTGACCGTCGACGAGAACCAGCACGGGGTGTTCATCTTCGACGACAACCCGTGCGCGCTGAACGCCGGCACCGCCTGGCTGGTCGACGGTGTGATGCCGAAGCGGGACATCTTCTGCAAGGCGTCCGCCGGCTGACGCCGCGTACGCACCACGCCGGGGGGCGGATCGTCTCCCGGCGTAACCAACGGATTTACCACCACTGCCTGGTTGGAAGGATCAGGCAGGTTCGTGGAAGTGGAAGCCCTGTCCGGCCAACCGGCCGCCGTCGTAGCTGTCTGAATCTGCCCGGCGCCGGTCAAGGACCGGTCCGGGGGTGATGACCAGGATGGGAGATGCCGCATGACCAGATCGACTGACAGTTCCGATCAGGACCTGGACGCGACCCTCGACTCCTTCGCCCAGGGGCTGGCCCACGTCTCCCGCTCACCCGTGCTGCGCACGCCGGGCGATGAGGGCCTCGACTACCAGGACCTGACCTATCCGTCCGCGGACGGCGTGCCGCTCGAGGCGTGGCACATTCCCCGTGCCGGCTCGACGAAGCTGGTCGTGGCCATGCACGCCTTCGGCTTCAACCGGTACGGTTTCCCGGCTCACGTCGAACCGTGGCGGTCGGCGTTCGGCCCCGGTAACGACACCGAGATCGACTTCGTCAAGGACTACCGGATCCTGCACGACGCGGGCTACCACGTGCTCGCCTTCGACTTTCGCAACTGCGGCCTGAGCGCGGCGGCCAACGGCGGGCTGTCACTCAACAACCGGTTCGAGGCCCGCGACGTCATCGGCACGATGAACTTCATCCGGTCGCGGCCCGACCTCGCGGCGATGGACGTCGGGATCTTCGCCCGCTGCATGGGCGCCAACGCCACCTTCCGCGCCATCCACACCGACCCGGCAGCCTTCGCCGACGTCCGCTGCCTGGTGGCCCCGCTGCTGCTGTCCCCACGCGCCTTCCTGGAGACGGGCCTGGCCGCCGCCGGTCTGGGCGAGCACGCCGACGAGGTCGACCAGCGATACCACCTGATCACCGGCGGGTGGCTGACCGAGGGCCGGACCAGCGCGTGGGCACCCGCGGTGACCATGCCCACCCTCACCTACGGCGTCCACGACGACACCCTGACCCGGCCGTCCGACCTCGAGGAGGCGTACGAGGCCGTCGGCGCCGACGAGAAGGAGCTGTTCTGGATTCACGACACGCCGCGGCGCTGGGACGGCTACAAGTATTTCCAGCGGCACCCCGACCGGATCCTCGACTGGTTCGCGCGGTTCATGACGTAGCGAGACAGGCGGACAGGACGAACCTGGAACAGGCCGGCCGGTGGCTCGCTGCCATCGCGCCGGCCGCCACCACCGACGTCGCCGGGCTGGGCGTGCGGGACCACGCGGCGTCGCGCCCGGGCGGGGAGGTGAGATCCGGGGAAGCCTCGCTAGTGGGGAAGCGCGCCGGGTGCGTCGACCTGACCGGCGATGATGACCTTCATGCGGTCCAGGACGTCGAGCTGCGCGGGGTTGTACAGCTCTTTGACTGCTTGACTGATGATCGCCCAGTGACGCGGTCCGCGGCCCGCTTTGCCGTCCTTGGCCACGGCCATCAGGTCGGGGTGCCTCTGCTGGTGCTCGTGGACCTCGGGCGCGTAGCGTTCGGCCAGCAGTCGCCGGGTCTCCTCGTCCGCGTCGGCGGGCAGCGAGTCGAACTCGCGTGCGCAGCCGGTGCGCGGGTGCGACATCAGCGCCTTTAGCTCCCGCAGCACCCAGGGTTCGAAGACTCGTGAGCCGAGCATGGCGATCGTCCGATCGCTGTCCGTCAGATCATCGGCGACCCCGCCGAATCCAGCCGGCAGCTCCGTCAGGTGCAGCTGCTCCCGGACCTCGGTCAACTCGGCGCGGATTCGTCGTTTGCGTTCGATGTCGGCGACCATCGCGGAGTCGAGCGTGCTGAACAACTGCTCCGCACCCTCGACCCGATGCCGCATGGCCGCGATGTCCGACAGCCGCACACCGAGATCGGTGAGGCGGCGGATCTCCAAAAGCCGGACCAGGTGCGGCAGCCGGTACTGCTTGTAGCCGTTGGCCAGCCGCTCCGGCTCTGCCAGCAGACCGATCGCGTGGTAGTGCCGCACCGTCTTCACGGTGAGGCCAGCGATCTCGGCCAGCTCTCGCGTGCTCCAGCCACGCCTCGCGCGCATCAGCAGATGAACACCCCGTTCCCCTGGGGCGCGGTCATGGGCAGGGGCGGTCGCCGAGCCTGCCCCGGGTGGGTAGAGGGTGGCGTACATGCGTTCGATGACATCGATCTGGGCCGGGTTGTGCAGGTCGAGGATTCCCTCGAAGACCACCGACCAAGCCCCCATGTCGACGCCGGTAGCGGCCCGTTCCGCCATTGCCTTCAGCTGAGGGTGGCTGTGGATGTCGCGGATGACCTCAGGCGCGTACCGCTCCGCGAGACTCTGCCGAAGCTGCTCGTTCGCATCGCCGGGCAGGGTGTCGAACTCCGTCGCCGTCCCACTTCGCGGCCTGGACATCAACTCGCGCAGGGTTTCGACGACCGGCGGGTCCAGCAGCCGGACGGCGACGAGCAAGAACGCGTGGGTGGCCCGCGACCGGCTACCGACGTGACCGTCGAATCCGGATGGAAGGCCGGCCAGGCTGACGTCCCGCAGGATCAGCGCCAGTTCGGCCCGGATCCGTTGCTGGTGGTCGATGCTCGCCGCCAGTTCGGCGTCCAAGGCGCGGAAGGTCCGATCGGCGCCCTCGCTCGAGTCCTCGACGTCCGCGACCTCCGGCAGTGAAACTCCGAGTTCCACGAGGCGGCGGATTCGTAGCAGCCGGATCAGATGTGCGGTCTCGTACTGTTTGTAGCCGTTGTGCGCTCGTTGCGGTTCCGGCAGCAGCCCGATCCGGTGGTAGTGGCGAACGGTCTTCACCGTGGTGCCAGCGACCTCGGCCAGCTCGCGAGTGCTCCAACTGATCTTCATCCGAAGTTCGGCCTCAGCCGGCCGCTACTCGATCGGTGAAAGCGGTGAGCCTTGTCATGGCCCGGCTGACCCGCTCGTCCAGCGCCAGCGTCTCCTCGTGCTTGACGAGGCGTCCGCGGGGCTGGCGTTTGCCACGTAGGTAGAGCGAGCACGCCAGGTCCGAGCACACGTACTCGCCGACCGTGTTGCCGCGTCGGCCCGCGGCGCCGGCCAGGGGTGCCGCGAAGAGTGTCACGCCCGAGGAAAGGTGCTCGGTCTGGCAGATGCGACACATGCTCGACCGCTGCCCGCGCCCCTTGCTCGCGTCGGACTGTCTGAGGACCAGACCGATCGGGCCGTGAGGGCCGGGAGCGACCAAGGCCGCACGCTGCGGTGCGGCGGGATCGGGCCAGCCGAGAAAGTCGAGGTCAGCCCATGGCACGGCGCCTTCGGTGAAACCCGGTGGCAGCTTGATGCGCCCAGCCTCGCCCTTGCTGCAGTTGACGAACGAGGACCGGATCGCTTTCTCGTCGAGCGGTTCCATGTCAGCGACGATAGCCGCCACCGCCTCGAAACGGAAGCGGACGTCGGTTTCCGTTTCGTGTACTGTCGGCCCCGGCAAACCGACCGCCCGCTAGAAAGTCAAGGTCCCGTGGACACCCAGACCCGACGCATCCCACTCAACGCAACCTTCGCCGTCCTGGCGGCGTCTGTGGTCGCGTACACCCTCATGCAGTCATTGCTGACGCCCGTCCTCGCGACGATGGTGACGGTCCTGCACACCACGCAGAGCACCGTCACGTGGGTACTGACCGCCTACCTGCTCTCGGCCTCGATCTTCACGCCGATCATGGGTCGGGCCGGCGACCTGCTGGGCAGGAGAGGTGTTCTCGTCTCCGCCCTGCTGGCGTTGTCGTTGGGCTCCCTGCTGGCGGCGATCGCCACGAACATCACGGTGATGATCATCGCCCGGGTCGTCCAGGGAGTCGGCGGCGGCGCTCTTCCGCTGGCCTTCGGCATCATCCGTGACGAGTTTCCCGAGGACAGGGTGGCCGGCGCGGTCGGGCTGATCGCCTCACTGAGCGCGGTCGGTGGGGGTCTCGGCATCGTCCTGGCCGGTCCCATCGTGGACCTGTTGGGCTACCGCTGGCTGTTCTGGCTGCCCATGATCGCGACGATCGCGGCCGCCGCCGCCGCCTACGTCGCGGTGCCGCCGTCGCCCGCACGTGGTGGCGGCTCGGTGAGCTGGCTGCCTGCGGTGCCGCTCTCGGCCTGGCTGGTGTGCCTGCTGCTGGCGATGACCCAGGCGCCCGCGTGGGGCTGGGGCTCACCGGCGGTTGTCGGCCTGCTGATCGGGGCGCTGATCCTGGGCGCGGCGTGGATCCTGGCTGAGCAACGCGCCGCGGTTCCCCTGATCGACCTGCGGATGTTGCGCCTGAGTGCCGTATGGACCAACAATCTGGTCGCGCTGCTCACCGGTGCCGCCATGTACGCGGTCTTCGCCTTCCTGCCGCAATTCGTCCAGACCCCTCCTGCCGCCGGCTACGGCTTCGGCGCCAGCATCGCAGCAGCCGGTCTGCTGCTCCTACCCTCGTCGATCACCATGTTCGTGTCCGGAGCGTTCGCCGGCCGCCTGGCCGCGGTCATCGGTGCCAAGCGCGTCGTCGTCCTCGGTTGCCTCATCGGTGGCGCCGCCCTGGCACTGCTCGCCGCCGCGCACGATCACACGTGGCAGATCTACCTGGTGTCGGCTCTCATCGGCGTCGGACTCGGACTCGCCTTCGCGGCGATGTCCGGCCTCGTCGTCGCCGCCGTGCCACCGTCGCAAACCGGCGTCGCCAGCGGCATGAACGCCAACATCCGGACGATCGGCGGCTCGATCGGGGCGGCGCTGATGGCCAGCGTCGTGACCTCCCAACTGATGCCGAACCGCCTGCCGGAGGAGTCCGGCTATACACTCGGCTTCGCCGCGATGGCGGTCGTACTGGTGATGGCCGCGGCGGCCGCGCGGCTGATACCTGACACCTCTGCCAGGCAACGGATGGCTCCAATCACGCCGCCCGCCGAGCAGGGCGAACCGACAATGCGTGTCGGCGGAACACACGTCGCCGTCGCTCCGGGAGGGGAATTCTCGTGCGCCGAGACGCGGCCCGAAACCAGGAGCTGATCCTGAGATGCGCCCATGAGGTGTTCACCGAACTGGGAACCGATGTGGGCATGGACGTCGTCGCCAGCCGTGCGGGCGTGGGTGTCGGCACCGTGTACCGGCACTTCCCGAACAAGGACCTCCTCCTCAGCCGCCTGGTGAACATGATGTACGAGGGCCTCGTCGAAACCGCGCAGCAAGCCCTCGCGCGAGGAGACGGGACGGGCCTGGAGGAGTTCCTTCGCCTGCTCAGCAGATCGTTGATCGACCACCTCGGCTATTCCGACCGGTTCATCAGCGGCCGAGGGCCGGAAGTGGGCGAGCAACTGGACAGCCTGTTCGACCAACTCCTGACCCAGGCGAAGGCGCATCACCGGATCAACGAGAACACCACGAAGGGCGACCTCCAGATCCTGATCTGGGGAGTGCGCGGTGTCGTCGCCGTGAGCGGCTCCGTAGCCCCCGACGCCTGGCAGCGCTTTCTCGACATCCATCTCGCGGGACTACGCGCATCGCCATTCCCCAGCGCTGAGCCAGGGCCGGATACCGAACAGATCAGGCAGATTCTGGACGCTCGCGGCAAGGAATGACCTTCCTGGCCGACATGTCCGATGCGGCGGCGCGCTCCGCCGCCGCACCGGCGGTAACCAACGGCCGTCTCTGCCCCCCGGCGCGATCTTCGTAGGGCGGCGGCGCAGCTGCCGCGGCCGGCACTGCCGGCACTGCCAGCACCAACGCGACCGTCGCCATGGCGACCCGTGCCCGGAGCCTGCGCTTCCCGGGCCGGGCCGGCCGGGCCCTACCGGGGTTGAGCTGGCGACGGATCAGTTCGACGATGCCCCCGAGCAGGAACGACAGTCCGAGACCGACGGCGATGCCGAGGAGCGGGTTCTCGACGAAGGCCGCACCGCCCAGCACACCGAGCCCCGAGACGTACGCTGCCCAGGCCAGCGCCGCGATCGCCGACGCCGGGCTGAAGCGCGACAGCGGCAACCCGGCCGTACCGGCGGCGACGTTCATCGTCACGCGGCCGCCGGGCAGGAACCGGGACGTCACGATCAGCAGACCGGCCCGGCGCTCGATCTGCCGACCCGCCGCGGCGACGGCTCGGGCGACACGCGGAGAACGCCCAATCAGCCGCGATCCGACAGCGCTGCGGCTCAGGAAATACGCGAGGTGATCACCGATGAACACGCCGACAGCGGTGGCCACGACCACCAGCAGCGGAATCGGCGTGCCGGTGCGGGCGAACACGCCGGCCGCGAGGACCGCCGCCTCGGACGGGATGAACGGCAGGATGCCGTCCAGGCTGCCCAGGAGCGCCAGCAGCGGGTACAGAAGCGGCGAGGTCATCACCGGGTCGACGAGGCTCATCAGATCCATGCCTCGAAGCGTGGGCGAACGACACCGGCCGCCACGTCGCTCCGCGGTGTCGGTACGAGTCGTCCCGCCGTAGGGGGTGGCGTACATCCCCGGTTCGATGTAGCGCGGATGA
The DNA here is from genome assembly GCF_053585025.1 of Micromonospora sp. RB23. Lineage (NCBI taxonomy): Bacteria > Bacillati > Actinomycetota > Actinomycetes > Micromonosporales > Micromonosporaceae > Micromonospora > Micromonospora sp. RB23. The sequence goes on along the minus strand of NZ_CM132111.1, from coordinate 4,608,146 downwards.
CCTCCTGGGTACGGTGGCCGCGTGACAGCATCGCCGGAGCCGAACCAGTACGCCGGTTCGCCCACGCCGGCCGGGATCGATCTCCGGCGGCGCCGGCCGCTGCTGACGTGGCTGCTGTGGTGGCTCGTCGCCGGAGGGCTGGCGCTGCTGGCCCTGTCCGCGAATGCGGCGCTGGGTGCTCAACTGTTCGGAATCAACCCGACGGTCGCGGTGCTCGCGGGCCTCGCCCAGGGCGTCGCGCTGCTCCTGGTCCTCGTTCGGCCTCGCGAGGCGACCGCACTGCAACTGCTGGCTGTGGTGGTGATCGCGGTGGCTCTCCCCGCCGGCTCGGCCTCCACGTGGCCGCTCACCGTGCCGGGCCTGCTGACGCTGATCGCGCACACCGGCCTGGTCTCGGCCCGCTACGACTGGCGCGCCGCGGTGCTGACCTGGGGATCGAGCACACTGCTCATCCCTGTCGTGGCGGCGCTCGACCCGCGCGGCCGATCGGTCGGCGACGGCCTGCTCATGGAGATTCTGTTCGCGGCGCTGTCGGCCGTCGTGCTCGGCACCGTCCTGCTGATCCGCCGCTGGCGGGACATTCGCCGGGAGCTCGCCGACGCGCGGCACGACGTCGAGATCGAGCAGAGCCAGCGAGCCGTCGCCGAGGAACGCACCCGGATCGCCAGAGAACTGCACGACGTCGTCGCGCACAGCATGTCGGTCATCCACATGCAGGCCACCTCCGCGTCGTACCGGATCAGCAACCTGGGCCCGGAGGCCGAGATGGAGTTCAAGGGGATAGCCGCCGGCGCCCGGTCGGCGATGCGCGAGATGCGACAGCTGCTGTCCGTGCTGCGGGCGGAGGACGCGGACGTCGAGCTGGCTCCGGTGCCCGACCTCAGCGGGCTGCCGGACCTGGTGGCTTCGGCCGAACGGGCCGGCCTGCCTGTCGAGGTACGTCAGACCGACGCCGTGCGGGCAGCGGCGGTGCCGGAATCCGTGGCCCTGGCCGCGTACCGCATCATCCAGGAGTCGCTCAGCAATGTCATCCGGCACGCGCCCGGCGCACGTACGCTGGTCAATCTCGATCTTGAAGGTGGTGATCTGGTGCTGTCGGTCGTGAACGAGGCCGCGGTGCGGCCGGCCCAGCCGATGGAGACCTCCAAGCTGACCGGTCACGGGCTGACCGGAATGCGCGAGCGGGTCCGGCTGGTTGGCGGATCGCTGGAGAACGGCGCCGGTGACGGAGGCGGCTACCGCGTGAGGGCACGAATGCCGATCGGGGGCCCGCAGTGATCCGCACGCTCATCGTGGACGACCAGTCGATGATTCGAGTGGGCATCCGGGCGATCCTGGAGGCGCAACCCGACATCGAGGTGGTCGGTGAGGCGGAGAACGGACAACTCGGCGTGGACCTCAGCCGCAGGCTGCGCCCCGATCTCGTCCTGATGGACGTCCGGATGCCGGTACTCGACGGGCTGGCCGCGACCCGGTCCCTGCTCGGGTCCGAACGCCCGGCGGAGCACACCCCGCGAGTGCTGATGCTGACGACGTTCGACCTCGACGATTACATCTACGCCGCGCTGCAGGCGGGTGCCAGTGGCTTTCTTCTCAAGGACAGCGAGCCCGACGATCTGGTCCGAGCCGTCCGGGTGGTGGCCGGCGGCGAGGCGCTGCTGGCGCCCAGAATCACCCGTCGACTCATCGAAAACTTCGTCGAGACGCGACCACACCAGCCCACCGGTACCACGGCGCTCAATGCCCTGACCGACCGTGAACGCGAGGTACTGCGCCTGATAGCGCTCGGCATGTCGAACACCGAGATCGCCGCCTCGCTGTTCATCGCCGAGCCCACCACCAAGACACACGTCAGCCGGATCCTGCAGAAGCTCAACCTGCGTGATCGTGTCCAGGCCGTGGTGTTCGGCTACGAGAGCGGCCTCGTCTCGCCCGGCGGACAGGCCCGCCCGAGCAGGTAGTCCCGAGCTGTTCCTAGACCGGGTGCCGATGTCGAGGTCGTCTCACTCTCCCGGTCATCCAGGTGACCTACGCAGGCCCCTACGACGGATGTACGCCGGACCCTACGAGCGGCGGCGCCGGAACGATCCTCCGGACTGACGCCGGGCGACGTGGCAGGCATCCACAGTTGCCGGCATGGAAGTGCTGAACAGTCTCTGGGCGGCGGTGGAACACCACCCGTACGCGGTGATCCCTCCGCTCGTCATGGCCGAAGGACCCGCCGCGACCGTCTTCGCCGGGTCGCTGGTCGGCGCGGGGACCGCGAGTTTCTGGCCGCTCCTGGTGGTGGTGGTCTGCGCCGACGTGGCCGCTGACAGCCTGCTCTACCTGATCGGTCGGCTCGGTGCCCGATCCGTCTTCAGCCGGTTGCTCCGGCGTCTCGGGTTGAGCCACGAGCGTCGCGGCCGGCTGACCGCGGCCGTACGCCGGAACCTGCCCAGGGTCGTCTGGAACGCCAAGGTCGCCGACCTCGCAGCGGTCCCCTCCTACGTCGCGGCCGGGCTGGCCCGGGTGCCCTTCCGGCACTTCCTGGCCTGGGTCGCCGCCTTCAGCCTGCTCCGCGCCGCCCTGCTGATCGGCCTGGGCGTGCTGGTCGGTGACCGGGCCGCCGAGCTGTTCGCGAGTGCCGGCTCCGCGCTGGTCATCGGCGGTGCGTTGGCCCTCGCCGTCATGTTCGTCAACCTGTTCGTCCGGCGCGCTGTCGGACGTCGTCATTCCGAGGTGAAATCATGAAGATCCTGATCGGCGTCGACACCTACGCTCCCGACGTCAACGGCGCGTCGTACTTCGCTCAGCGGCTCGTGGCCGCGCTGGCCGGCCGGCACGAGGTGCATGTGGCCCGCCCGTCGACCGACCGCAAGACCCGCACCGTCACCTCTGGCGGTGTGGTCGAGCACCATCTCGCGTCGCTGCCGGTGCTGCGGCGCAGAGGTTTCCGGTTCGCCAGCCCGGCCGGCCTGAACTCGCGGGTCCGGCGGCTGTTGGAGTCTGTCCGGCCGGACGTGGTGCACGTGCAGAGCCACTTCTTCATCGGCCGCGCCCTCATTCGGGCCGCCACTCAGCTTGGCATCCCGGTCGTGGCAACCAACCACTTCATGCCCGAGAACCTGACGCACTACCTGCCGGGGGGCGAACGGCTGCACGACTGGGCCTGGGCCGACGCCGCGCGTGTGCTGTCCCGTGCGGACGTGGTGACCGCTCCGACGCCGTACGCGGCGGCGTTGGCCGAGCGCTCCGGTGTCGCCGGGCCGGTGCTGCCGATCTCCTGCGGCATGGACCTCTCCCGCTTCCGGGCAGACGCGCCGGCCGCCGGCTTCCGCAGGCGCTACGGCGTTCCGACCGGGCCAACGATCGGGTACGTCGGTCGCCTGGACAAGGAGAAGAACCTCGAGGTGCTGGTGCGGGCGCTGCCCGCCGTACGCGCGAAGGTGCCAGCCGCCCAGGTGGTGCTCGCCGGCACCGGTGCGGAAAGGCGTGCGCTGATCCGGCTGGCCACCAGTCTCGGGGTGGCCGATTCGCTGATCTTCACGGGATTCGTCGACGACGATGATCTGCCCTCGGCGTACACGGCGGCTGACGTCTTCGTGAACGCCGGCACCGCCGAACTGCAGAGCCTGGTGACCCTGGAGGCTATGGCGTCCGGCAGGCCCGTCCTCGGCGCCGACGCCGCCGCCCTGCCGCACCTCGTGCACGACGGCGACAACGGCTACCTCTTCCCGCCCGGCGACTCCGCGACGCTGGCCGCCCGGCTGATCGACGTGCTCGCCGATCCCGATCGCGCCGCGGCGATGGGCCGCCGTAGCCGGGCGCTCGCGGAGGAGCACGACGTGAGCCGTACGGTGGCCGCCTTCGAGGACCTGTACGCGCTCCGGCGCACTCCCGCAGCATCCCCGGTCGGGCAGCTGTCATGACGGTCACCACCCGGACGACACGCGCCGGCTGGCGTGCCGGTGCGTTCGTCGGAGCGGCCGTGTCCCGGAGACGCGCTCCTCAGCATCCGCGGAAGGCGCATGCCCGAGCACCGCCCGGGAGATTCGGTCTCCCGACCAGTGACGCCACGTCCACGCCTCGGAGATGACACCACGCCACCGCCGGGTGGCCGTGGTCCGCTGGTGGCATGCGGCTGGCCGACCCGACGCGGAGTCAACCGGGCCGCGGTGGGCCCAGCCTCCCCACGGCATCAGCCGGATGCGGTCGCGGCGAGACGTGGGCGGGCGTACGCGGCATAGGTGAGGTAGCCGTCGTCGCCGCCGGTGTAGTAGGTGTCCGGGTCCGCGATTGTCAGCGGTAGGTCTGTCCGGAATCGCTCGACGAGGTCGGGGTTGGCCAGGTACGCGCGGCCGAGCGAGATGAGGTCTGCTCCGTGGCCCAGCCAACGCTCGGCGTCGTGCCGGGTCGCCGCCGCCGGGCTGTTCGCCGCTGAGGGGTTGATGATGAGCGTGCCGGGCCAGGCGCGGCGCAGCCCGAGTAGTACCCGCTCGTCGGTGCCGGCCAGGTGGACGTACGCCGGTCCGAGTGGGATGAGCTCGGCGAGCAGCGCGCCGTACACCTCGGGGATGTCCGTGTCGATGGCGTCGGCGATGCCGGCGCCGGGCGACAACCGCAACCCGACGCGGTCTGCGCCGATCGCGTCGATGGTGGCCGCGACCGCCTCCACGGCGAACCGGATGCGCCCGGAGACGGACCCGCCGTAGCGGTCGGTGCGGAGGTTGGCGTTGTCGGAGAGGAACTGCCCGATCAGGTACCCGTTCGCGCCGTGTACCTCGACGCCGTCGAAGCCGGCCTGGACCGCGCTCCGCGCCGCCGCCGCGATGGATTCGATCTCACCCGGCACCTCGCCGGTCGACAGCGCCCGCGGCGTCGGCGCGAGCTGCGGTCCGGTCGGGGTGAACACGTACGTCCCGCGGGCGGCGACCGCGGAGGGCGCGACCGGCTGGTGGCCGGTCGTGTCCGGGTGGCTGATCCGACCCGCGTGCATGATCTGAGCGAAGATCCGGCCTCCGTTGGTGTGCACGGCGGAGGTGACCTGCCGCCAGGAGTCGACCTGCGCGGGGGTGTGCAGTCCCGGCGTGAGCGGATTGGACTGTCCGACCGGGCTGGGGTGCACACCTTCGGTGATGATCAGACCGGCGCTGGCCCGTTGGGCGTAGTACGTCGCCATCGATGCGGTGGCGAGTCCGTCGCGGGTGGATCGCACCCGCGACATCGGGGCCATCACGATGCGGTTGGGAAGCTGCAGCCGGCCGAGAGAGACGGTGTCGAAGAACGATGTCATGACCCTCACCGTAAAATCTGACACTGATGTCAGATGCAAGCTTTCGTGGCGCGACGTGGCGGGGCTCACGACTCGCCTCGCCGCGCTCGCATTCCGTGGCCCGCGCGGTCACCGCATTGATGAAAGCGAACAAGAGGAGCTCACGATGCAGCAGGTCGCTGATTCGGCGACCCTTTTCGTAGGCTTCTCCTTGGCTTCGTTCAGGAGGTGGCGGCCCTCGCCATGGCGACGAGACTCAGGCGTTGGTGAGTTCCGTGCGATGGGCGCGGTTGGCGGCGATCAGCTCGTCCAGCACGGCGCGGGTCTTGATCAGCTCCTCGATGTGCCGGTCAAGCCGGTCCCGCTCCTGACCCATGCGCTCAAAGGCGGCCTCGGAGGTGTCCGCACTCGGGGCCTCGACGCACGGCAGCAGGTCGACGATCGTCCGACTGCTCAGGCCGGCGGAGAACAGTCGCTGGATGAACAGGATCCGCTCGACCTGACCCTCGACGTAGCGGCGGTGCCCGCCCGGGCCGCGCAGGCTGGTGAGCAGGCCCTGTTCCTCGTAGTAACGCAGGGATCGCACGCTGACCCCGGTGCGGCTGGCGAGTTCACCGATCCGGATGGTTGTGGTCATCGCTGCCTACCCGCCCTTATCTCACGTCTGTGTGAGATTTACCCTACCGGCACTCGTCCGCCTCGCCCATGCCCGTCGCCCCGGCGGCTTCGGCCCGTACTGGTCGTGCACCATGCCGAGGACCAGGTCATCCCGGCGGGGCCTGCTCGCGACCGCTCGCCCAGCGAAGGCGTTCGGCGAGGTCACGCACCTCCTCGTCGAACACCCGGTCGATCTCGCAGGGGCTGTGTCCCCTGATCGGTGGGGGAAAGATGTCTCCAGGGGCTGCGGTGACGTCGCGTGGGTCACGGAACCGGCGATCCACCGACTGCGCTCGGTCGAACCCGCCGGGCTGCTGGGGTGAGAAGACGCGACCGCCGATCGGGTCGGTGTCGCGCCACAGGTTCACCCACCGCCAGTCGACCCGGTCGGCGATCTCGCGAATCACCTCGTCGCTGACGTATGCGGGGAAGAGCCGGGCGTACAGCCGGCGCAGCGGGGAGCCGTGGGTCAACAGGGCGATCCGGTCGGTGACCCGGCGTGGCAGCTGGAGGACGGTCGCGGCGAGCAGGACGGAGCCGTGACTGTGTCCGGTGAGCACCACCGTGTTGCCGGAGTCGACGAGGTGGGTGATCCGGCAGGTCAGTTCGGGCAGGGCCCGCTCGGCGTAGCAGGGTGGCGCGAACGGGTGCGCCGTTCGGGGCCAGAAGGTGCCCAGGTCCCACAGCACGCCCACGTAGCGACGGAATCCGGGCGTGCGGTAGGCGAAGATTCCGCCGACGATCAGTCCGAGGAAGAGGGCGGCGATCAGGTAACTGCCGGCGCCGATGCTGAAGTTGACGAAGCCGGCCGGGAGGCCCACGTAGCGCTGGATCAGCTCGTCCGGAGGCGTCGGCAGCAGACCGAGCGTGACCGCTGCTATGCCGATCCCGGCAAGGCAGGCGTAGAGCACCGCGAGCGGCACCAGCCTCTCGGTGAACCGGGCACGGGCTATGGTCCTGCGCACCTGCCGCAGCCGTGGCTCGGCATCGGCCGGCGCGTCCGGAAAGTCACGAGCGACGATCGCCGACGCGGCGCGGATCCGTCCCGGCCGGGACACCAGCGCCTGCACGCCAGCGACGGCCAGTGTCACCAGCACCGCCAGTGAGAAGCCGAGAATCGCCCAGACGCAGGCCTGCGGAGGGCTGGTGATCGACGCCTGTACGGTCGGCGCACCCCGGTTCAGGATGTCGGACACCCGGTAGACCAGTTCGGCGGAGAACGTGAGCGCCAGACTGATCGCGGCGACGGGCGCCGCCAGGGCACCGAGCCCGAGCGAGAGGGCCATCCCCGGCTGTCGATTGCGGTGCCAGAACAGCGCCACCCCCAGGGCAACCAGCAGCACCGCCTGACCGACGAAGAACCCTACGGCTGTCAGCTCGTAGCCGGGTAGATCGTTCTGCTCGGGCCAGGGGCCCGAACTGGTCAGGATGTGGATCCAGACCAGCGCGCTCAGGCCGAGGGCGATCGTGCGCAGCGCACGGACCAACCGATCGAGCCGCCATTCCGTATGTGCGGCCAAGGGCGGAGTGCAGAGCAGAACCGCACACGTGATCAGCAGAAGTGCGCAAGGTGTCGCCAGCGCGACGGTGCCGATCGACAGCCCCTGTGCGGCCCGGGCGACGAGCAGGCTGAGGTCGAGGGTGGCGAACGCCGCTGTGACGTGGATCGAGCGCAGCCGGCCGACCAGCGGTTCGTTGTCCCAGCGGCCGACGGCGGTGAGTCGGTGCGTCGGACGGGTCTGGTTGGCCGACCGGAGAACGTGAGTGGGCAATGCAGGGCGAGCGGTGATCCCCCACACCAGGGCGATCGCCGCCACTGGCACCAGCGCGAGCACCGCCAGGCGCTGTCCGGCCGGGCGTCCGCCGAGCCAGGAGAGCCAACTCCGTCCGCCCAGGCACTCCGGTGAGGACATGCACTTCCAGGCGATCACGTCCAGCGCGATCCCGACGATGCTCAGCACGTACATCGCGGTCAGGATGAGCGCCAGCAACCGGCAGAGCGCCTTGATCACCGGGTCGGCGCCGGCTCCGGCCGGACGCATCCAGATGGCGAGGTTGATCAGCATGAAGGGCAGCAGGATCACCATCGACAGCGTTCGTACCGCGTTTCCCGCCGGCAGGTTGTTCCAGCGGTAGGCCTCCAGCGCCACCCCGTCCGGCTCGCCGCCCTCGTGACATTCCGGCGAAGGCCGGTAGAAGCCACCCCTGTGGTCACCCGCCACCTGCCGCACGTGCGGCCGATCCAGCAGCTCAGCCGGGCCGATGGCGGACACCCCGTGTACCCGCAGCTCTACGACACCCACTTCCCCGGCGCGCCCGCCCACCTCTCGTTGATCCATCCCGTATCGGCCCCCGGCGCTTCCGCAGCGCACACGACCCGCTCGGCTGATCCGGCGGCGCCCGCGTGGCGAAACGGCGTACCCCCCAAATGGGAAAACAAGCCTGGGCGCCGGTCGGCGCGGCGGTTCCTCAGGGTTGGAGCGAGCGCAGCGTCAGTGCCAGATGACGCTGGAAGTCCGCCCCGGCGTCGGGGCCGGCGGCCAGGACGACGCCGTGGTGGGCGGCGATCAGCAGCCGGAAGTCGGCTACGGTCAGGTCGGTACGGACGCCGGCGGCCGGCCCCTCCCACATCCGCGGGAGGAGCCGGTGCGCGTCGGGGGCCTTCGGTGAGTCGGCGGATGAGAAGGACGCCCGGACCGGCCTGGCCCCGCTTGTCCTCCTGCTGCCCGGCCGGCTGGAGTCGCCCCTGCAGCAGGTGGCCGGCCTCACCCTCTTCGACCATCTGACGCTCAGCCAGATGTCGCACGGACGGGTTAGCTTCGCGGAAGCACCGAGATGGCCACGATGGCGCTGTTGACGACAGTGGCCGTCACGGTCCGGGTCACGGCTGCACCTGCGGCGTCGGCGCCCCAGTCGCCCCGCTCGAGTTCCTTGGCCCGCGTGATCACCGGTGACGTCCACGGGATCTCGCGGTGGAACTGCGGGAGGGTCCCGCTCGCCGAGAGCAGCGCCCCGAGCGCGGCGACCCGGGCCTGCGGCTCGGCACCGTCCACGAGGACCCGCCGAACGTCGGCGAGCAGGCGGGACCGGCGTTCGGTCCGGCCGTCACGCAGCGCCGTCGTCCGGAACAGGCCGAGTACCTTACGGGGTTCCTGGTCGATGTCGCCCCGTGCGACGAGCCGCTCCAGCACCGGCCCTCGCAGGGTGGGGCCGATCGCGGCCAGTGCCGTCTGCACCCCTCGGGGTTTCTCGGCGAGGTAGTCCCACGCCGGTCGCAGGAGGCTGTCCGATGGCGGGTGACCGGCGACGCTACTGACCCGCTGCCGGTCGGTCGTGGTCAGGTGCTCGCCGAGGGCGAGGTCCGCGAGGACGGCGCCGCCGAGGACGTAGAAGAGGGTGTTCTCGCCGGCGATGGTCCCGGATGCGGGTTGGAACAGGAGCAGGAGAAGGTCTTCCACGAGGGTCGCTGCGTCCGACCGGGGCTCGGTGGTCATCGGCGGGGCTCCCAGCGGAAGAGTCGGGTGGCGAGGGCGACGGCGACGACGACCCAGCCGAGCGTGGGCGCGAGCAGGAGCAGGGAATCGGTCACGGCGACGCCGCCGTTCCAGGCGTTCATCGTCAGTTCGGTGGCCGCCCCGCCGGGCAACAGCCGCTTGAGAAGGGCGAGGCTCTCGGTGCCGGAAACACCGACCCAGGTGGCCACCGCGATTACACCGAGCGTAACGGGCAGCGTGGTCACCTGAGCGTGCTCCGGTGAGTTGGTCAGCCCCGCGGTGGCGAGCGCCAGACCGGTCATCATGGCCAGGGTGGCGAAGACCGCCACCACCAGCAGGGCGACGTTGGACGGCCGACCGGCGACCACGGCCAGGGCGGCCAGGATCGCGGTCACCTGCACCGCCGCGATGACGAGTACGGGCAGCAGCAGTCCGGCGAGGATGCCGGCGTCGCTCTCGGCGGTGGAGCGCAGCCGCTTGAGAAAGAGGTTCTGCCGCCGGGAGGCCAGGGTGGTCACGGCCGCGGCGTAGAGGCCGAACGCGGACACGGTGAACATGACGACCGCTGCGATGTAGCCGAGGCTCCCGAGCGCGGCGTACGTCTCGTGCTGACGCACGAAGAACGCGCTGACCGCGACCGGGATGATGAGGCTGGTGACCAGTACCAGTCGGTTGCGGAAGATCTGGATCAACTCGCTGGACGCGATGGACAACACGGTGATGGGCCTCTCGGAAGAACGAATCAACTGTTGATGGCGCGGAACACGTCGTCGAGCCGGGTCGGTCCCGCCGTCAGGTCGCGCAGTTCCACGGCGTGGTCCTGCGCCCAGCCGAGCAGGAGGTGCAGGTCCTTCTGCAGCTCGAAGGTCTCGACGGTGACCTTCCCGTCGGCGTCCGCCACGGCCGCCAGCGGAAGTGGCGCAACCGGTGCGGCGAGGGAGAAGCGGATCACGCCGGGGAGGGTGCGGGTCAGCTCAGAGACCGTGCCCTCGCGGTGCAGGACGCCCTGGTGCATGAGCCCGATCCGGTCGGCGCGCTGCTGCGCCTCCTCCAGGTAGTGCGTGGTGAGCACGATGGTGGCGCCGTTCTCCCGGAGCCGGTCCACGCTCGCCCAGACGGCGTCGCGGGACTGGATGTCGAGGCCGGTGGTCGGCTCGTCCAGGAAGAGCAGGTCCGGGGTGCCGTAGACCGCGGTGGCGAAGTCCAGCCGCCGCTTCTCGCCGCCGGACAGGTGGGACACCTTGCGGCCGGCGCGATCGGTGAGGTCGACCAGGTCGATCACCCGGTCGACGTCGTCGGTGCGGCGGGTGAGCCGGCCGACCAGGCCGACCGACTCACGGACGGTGAGATCCGGGGAGAATCCGCTCTCCTGGAGCATGACGCCCATCCGGGGACGTACCCTCCGACGGTCGCCGGGGCTGTGCCCGAAGACGCGTACGGCGCCCGAGGTGGGTTTCCGGTGTCCCTCGACGACCTCCAGGGTCGAGGTCTTCCCGGCGCCGTTGGTGCCCAACAGCGCGTAGAGCTCTCCGGGTCGCACCGCGAAGGTGAGGTCCTTGACGGCGTGGAAGTCGCCGTAGGTGAGGTTCAGCCGTTCGACGTCGATGACGGGTGTGGTGGACATGCACCCATGACAGCGCGGATACGGCCGGCCGGTCAGTGGCGCCGCGTCATCACCGCATGTGACGTGGTGTCACTGGTCGTCGCACCTGGCTGCCCGATACTGAAGTGGTGACCGGAAGATCGCCGCGCTTCACCGAGTCGACGCAGGGGAGGCTGCGCCGGCTCAACCTCGCTACGTCACTGCCGCCGGTGGTGTTCGCCGCGGTGGTCCTGCTGTACACCGACGCGCGTACCTGGTGGCACCTCCTCGTCCTGGCACCCGGGGCCGTGGCGGGCGTGGTGGCCTTCGAGCGGTGGACGGCCAACGATCTGGCACGGGCGGCGTTGCCGTGCCTGGCCGTGGCGGGAGTGGTGTGGCCGCTGGGGGTCCTGATTGTCGGGAGCCCCAACGCCTACTGGGGGTTCTGCGCCGTGGGCTCCCTCACCCTCCGCGAGGTGCGGCGGCGCCGGAAGCTGGTGGTGGCCGGGCTGTTCACCTACGTCGCGGCCGTCGGCGCGCTGCGGCTGTTGGTGCAGCGGGACGACATCGGTCACGTACTCCTCACGTACGTCCTCATCCCGACCGTCCTCACTGTCCTCGTGACCATCTTCACGGTGTTGGGTGAGCGCTTCTACGACCTCATCCGGGAACTCGAACAGACTCGGGAACGGGAGGCTGAACTCGCCGTGATGCGGGAACGCGTCCGGTTCGCCAGCGATCTGCACGACATCCAGGGCCACACCCTGCACGTCGTGAAACTGAAGATCGCCCTGGCCCAGCGCCTGCTGCTCGGTGACACCGTTCGGGCCGAGAAGGAGCTACGCGAGACCTACGCGCTGGTCAGCGACACCATCGCGCAGACCAAGGAACTCGCGTACGACCAGCGGCGGCTCAACCTCACCGCGGAGATCGAGAACGCCAAGAACCTGTTCGAGGCCGCCGGCATCCGGGTCCGGGTGACCCGGGAGGGCGAGGTCGACGCCCGCGTCAGCGAACTGCTCGGTCAGGTGCTCCGCGAGACCACCACCAACATCCTGCGCCACGCGCAGGCTACCCAGGTGCGGATCACGCTCGCCGCGTCGGGCATCACCATCGTCAACGACGGCGTGACCGCCACCGACGGCCTCCCCGCGCTCAGGGGACTGGCAGCACTTAGGCAGCGGCTGGCGGGTGACGGAGGGGAGCTGACCGTGGAACAGCAGCAGGGACGGTTCCGGACGGCGGTGACGTTCCCGGCCGTGCGTGCCGACGCAGAGCGGAGTGACGACCGATGACCACCATCGTGCTCGCCGACGACGAGGCGCTGCTGCGTACGGCCCTGGCCGCGCTGCTGCCGATGGAGGGCGACATCACCGTTCTCGCCGAGGCGTCCGACGGCCGGACGGCCGTCGAGGCCACCCTGCGGCACCGGCCGGACGTGCTGGTCATCGACCTGGAAATGCCGGACGTGGACGGTCTCGGCGCGGTCGCCGAGATCCGCCGCGTGCGGCCCGAGCAGGTGATCCTCATGCTGACCCGGCACGCCCGCCCGGGCGTGCTGCGCAAGGCGTTGAAGCTCGGCGTCCAGGGTTTCGTCAGCAAGTCCGCCGAGCCGGTTCACATCACCTCGGTCATCGCCACCCTGCACGCCGGGAAACGGTGGATCGATCCGGACGTGTCCGCGCTCGCCGTCACCGAGGACAACCCCCTCACCGACCGTGAAGCCGACGTGCTGCGGGTCACCGGTGAGGGCTACTCGGTCGCCGACATCGCCGTCCGGCTCCACCTCGCCCCGGGCACCGTCCGCAACTACCTCTCCAACGCGATGCGCAAGACCCAGACCCGGACCCGCCACGAAGCGGCCCGCTACGCCCGCGAGCACGACTGGCTGTGACCATCGGGGGACCATGTCAGATCGGCATGGACACCGCTGTTTCCGTCTTCGACCGCATGCCGGATCCCTGCCACTGTCGAGTCCTGTCCGACCGGCGCGCCCGCGCCGGACCACGGCACCGACAAGGAGCGATCATGGTGCTTCCGACACACCGTCTGGTAGCCGCCGCGGCAGTGGTGGCCCTGGCCGCCTGCGGCCCCGCCGACGCCGCCGAGCAGCCGGCACCCGACCGTACGACGACGGCCAGCGCGTCCACCGCCGCCACCGCGAGCCCCGATTTCCGGCGACTGGAGGAGAGGTTCGACGCGCGGCTGGGGGTCTACGCGATCGACATCGGCTCAGGTCGCACCGTGCGGTACCGGGCCGACGAGCGGTTCGCGTACACGTCGACGTATAAGGCGTTGGCGGCTGCCGAGGTCCTCGACGAGACCACGGACGCCGAGTTGGACCGGGTGGTCCGGTACTCGGCGGACGACCTGGTGACCTACTCGCCGATCACCGAGCAGCACGTTGCCGACGGCATGACGCTGCGCGCCATCGCCGACGCGGCCGTGCGGTACAGCGACAACACCGCCGGCAACCTGCTGTTGCGCCAGCTCGGTGGACCGCAGAAGTTCGAGAAGGAGTTGCGCGAGGTGAGGGACAAGGTCACCGATCCGGCGCGCTACGAGACCGAGCTCAACGAGGCGAAGCCGGGTGACCGCCGGGACACCAGCACCGCGGCGGCCTTGGCCGAGGATCTGCGGGCGTACGCCGTGGGAGACGCCCTCGAACCGGCGGACCGCGACGTGCTCAACGGTTGGTTGAAGGGCAACACCACCGGCGGCGCGCTGATCCGCGCCGGGGTGCCCGACGGCTGGGTCGTGGGGGACAAGACCGGTGCTGGCGGCTACGGCACCCGCAACGACATCGCGGTGATCTGGCCTCCGAACCGCGCGCCGATCGTCCTCGCGGTGCTGTCCAGCCGCGACCAGAAGGACGCCGACTACGACGACGCCCTGATCGCCCAGGCGGCCGAGGTCGCCATCACCGCGTTGTGACGGCGCGTCGGCCCGCTCCGGAGGCGTGCTGACGCCAGCCTGCCTGCCGCACCCGTGTGGATCGACGACGCGTACCTCGAAATGTCACGGTGAGCTGGTGACACAGTGGCACTGCACGCCGGACGACGGCGCGCGCTGCAATGGGATGTCCGGCATCTTCGAAAGGAACCTCCCAATGAGCGCGCCACGATCCGATGGACCCTGGGCAGGGGCGGAAGGCCCAAGCCCTTCTGGCCAGACACTCTCGCGCTCTCGGACGTCGGCGCGGTCCGGGCCGGCCGTCGACAGCTCCCGGCCCTTCGGCGCCCACCTGCGCATGAGCTGGTGGAAGCCGCTCGTGGTCATCCTGGTGCCGCCGCTGGTGATGCTGCTCCTCCAGGTGGTGCTCTACCAGGTCGTGGGGGTCGTCGAGGGCAGCGACGACCCGATGTCGCCCACGCTCACGCCGTTGAAGTTGTTGGCCATCAACATCAGCATCGGCGCGGCGGGCGTCCTTGCGATCCTGCTTCTGGTGTGGATCGCCAAGGTGCCGTGGCGCAGCCTGATCAGCTATCCCCGAACCTTCGACGCCCGCCGCCTGACGTACTACCTGGTCGGAGCGGCGCTGCTGGTGGGTGCCGGGATCGGTGTCGTGGCGCTGGTCGCGCCCGACTCCCCAGGCTGGACCGCCTTCGGTGTCACCGGCACGACGATCGGCGTGCTGGCGGTAACCGTACTGAGTACGCCTTTCCAATCCGCCGGCGAGGAGCTGATGTTCCGGAGTGCCGTGCTGCCCGCCGCCGCGTCCTGGGTGCGCGCGGTGCGCCCCGCCCTGGTTGTCGGGCTCGTCGTATCCGGTCTGGGCTTCGCCGTGGTCCACGGGTCGGCCGACCCCTGGCTGTTCGGCTATTACACGTTCATCGGCATCAGCACCGGCCTGATGGCCATTCTCAGTCGCGGCATCGAGGCGTCGGTTGCCTTCCACGTCGCCAACAACGTCCTGTTCGGGATCGTCAACACGGTGATGGCGGACGGCGAGCCCTACGCGATCGACCGGTCCACCGACTCGGGTGACGCGACGCTGCTGATCCTCGGCGCCGTCAACATCGCCATGGTGGTGCTGGTCTGGCTGCGCGAGCGGCGAGCCCGGACCACCCACGCGCCCTAACCCCACCAGGGCAGGGTGCCCGTCCGCAGGTGATCGTGCAGGCTCCGGGCGACCTGTGCCATCGTCGCCTCACTGCCGGGCTGTGCGACGGCGGGCACCCGGGACGCGGTGAGGGCGGCGATGGCGTACGACTGCCCGTCAGCATGATCCACCACCCCGATCTCGTGGCGCAGGTGCAGCAGGGTGCCGGTCTTCGACGACCAGCGGGACGCGTCCGAGGTGAAGTCGGGGGCGAGTCGCTGCCGGTGCAGGTTGTCCGCCAGGAGAGCGCGTACGCGGGCGGCGGTGCTCTCGTGGATCGTCGAGGGCCGCCAGAGGGCGTGCAGCAGGTCGACGAAGGCCCGCGCCGACCCGGCGTTGGCGCGGCTGACGTCGAGTTGGGCGACGGGATGGCCCTGCCCGGGGGTCGCCGCGCCGATGGCGAGGGAATGTGCCAGGTGTACGTCGTCGGGGCCGAGGCGCTCCGCCGGCGTCTCGGCGAGGTCGCCGACCCGGTGCCGCACGGCGATGCCCTCGATCCGCAGTCGCCGCAGCTCGGCGGCGACCGCAGCCGGCGGGACTAGGTCGAGCAGGGCGTCGGCGGCGACGCCGTCGCTGACGGCGGTGCTCAGATAGAGCAGGTCGTCCACGGAGACTCGCGCGGGATGGCGGAAGCGGCTGAGGCCGGTCGGGCCGGGAGTGGTGATCCGACCGGGCGCGACGTCGACCGGCATCGCCGGGTCGAGCTCCCCACGCCCGATCCGTTCCAGGACGGCGACCGCCAGCGGCACCTTGACCAGCGACGCTGACGGGTACGAGGTCTCGGCGTCGAAGCCGATCTCCTGGCCGGTGTCGAGGTCACGGACGAGGAAGGCGCCGCGCAGTCCTGCCTCGTCGAGCAGGTCACGCGCGTTGCGGACGACAGCCGCGGCGCTCATCCCGCCTCCCCTGTCGGCCGGTCACCGGTTGCCCCGTCCCCGGCCGCGCCGAGGCATCGTGCGATGTCCGCGTACAGGACGGTGCGGAGGTGGTCGAGGTCCTCGCGTGCCCCGGCGGCGACGCCGTAACCCCGTACGAGCCGCGGGCCGGCGAGGGGGCACCAGTGCAGCGCGAAGTCCTCGGCCTGCTGGCGGGAGCACAGCAGCAGATCGGGGGAGCCGAGAGCCGCTGCCGCGCCGTCGACGAGGGACGGCGTGATCGACACCTGAGCCGGTGCCAGGCCGGCCGACTGGCCGGCGCGGGTCACCGGATCCCGCAGGTGCGCGACGTCGTCCTCGGGCTGGATCAGGATTCGGCGGCGTGCCTGCGTACGGGCTCGGCCGGTGCGCAGCGTCTCCAGGAACACCGTCGGCGCCGGGAAGGGAGTCCGGGCGGCCAGCCCGAGCGGTACCCGCCACAGCGCCGTCGCCTCCGGAACCGCCACGATCCCCGTACCGACCTCAAGGGTCTGGCAGAGCCTTACGCGCTCCTGTGGACCGGCCGGCCGTACCTCGAGCTGGATCCGCTGCCGCCGAGCCGCGACCACCAGGGCCGCGAGGCGGTGCGGCGGGCAGATTTCAGGTACGGCAACCCGTAACGGTCGTAACCGGGCCCGCTCGGCGTCGTCGGCCATGGCGTCGGCGAGGTCGACCAGCCGTCGCGCCGTGGGCAGCATGTCCTGCCCGAACGGGGTCAACCGGACCGCGCGCGAGGTCCGGTCGAACAGCCGCGACCCGAAGCGCTCCTCCAGGGCGGCGATGCGGCGGCTCGCCACCGACTGGGGGATTCCGGCCGCTGCGGCACCGGAGGTGAAGCTGCCGTGGCCGCTGACGGCGACGAAGGCCCGACACGCGGCCACGATGTCCATCCGGCCAACCTATACCCGGAACGCATGGGTGAGACCGCAGGAATCAAGACCGGCATCGTTCGCTGCGCACGGAGTCGTCCGCGGTGAGGCGCGTGCAGTGGCCGACGAACTGGGCCCACCGCCGCGGTGGCTCGACGAGAGGCCGGCGTTCATGTCTCCGGCAAGGACGACCCGACGTCACCGACGAGCAGCAAGCCAGGGCTGCGGTGAAGGCCGCAGTGATCGTCTTGGCCGCGTCGACGTACTGGTCAACAACGCCGGCTACGGGCTGTTCGGCAGCGTCGAAGAAATGTCTGACGCCGACACCCGAGCGCTCTTCGACACCAACGTGTTCGGTCTGCCCAACGTCCTGCGCGCGGCGAACCCGCGGGCTGGTGCCCGCAGACCGGCGCGGAAAGCGGGAATGCCGGACGCAGGCCGACCGTCAGGTCCTGAGTGTCCGGTCTGCCGTTGCCGGTAGCCACGAGGAGGGCGTGCGCACCTCGATGTAGGGTCCTGCGCGTGACTGATCCACTCCTGCCGAGTGATCCAGTGGAGCTGGGGGGCTACCGGTTACTCGGGCGGCTCGGCCAGGGCGGTATGGGCGCGGTCTATCTCGGGCGGGACGGCAACGGGCGGCTGGTCGCGGTCAAGATGATCCGGCCCGAGTACGCCGACGACACCGAGTTTCGCGGCCGGTTCCGCAGTGAGGTCAACCGGGCCCGGCAGGTTCCGCCGTTCTGCACGGCCGAGGTGCTCGACGCCGACCCCAACCATCCCACGCCCTACCTGGTGGTCGAGTACGTGGACGGCCCCAGCCTGGCCGAGGTGATCACCCGCAACGGCCCGCTCAGCGGGGGCAGCCTGCACAGCGTCGCGGTCGGGGTGGCGACAGCGCTGGCCGCCATCCACGGCGCCGGAGTGATTCACCGGGACCTCAAGCCGGCCAACGTGCTGTTCGCGCTCGGCACCCCCAAGGTCATCGACTTCGGCATCGCCCGGGCTTTCGAAGTGACCAGTCAGCACACCCGTACCGATCAGATGGTCGGAACGGTCGCCTACATGGCGCCGGAGCGCTTCGACACCGAACGTCGTGCCGTGGTCGGCCCGGCCGCGGACGTGTTCGCCTGGGGCGCGGTCGTCACCTACGCCGGCACCGGGCGTACCCCGTTCCGGGCCGATTCGCCCGCGGCGACCGCGGCCCGGATCCTGACCCAGCCGCCGGAGCTGTCCGGGTTACCGGACCGGCTGCGCGAGGTGGTGGCCCGCACGCTGGCCAAGGACCCGACGGAGCGGCCCACCGCGCACGAACTGCTCGACCTGCTGCTGGACCTGGATACCGACGTGAAGACCAAACTGATCCGCCCGGAGCTGCTCCGGGCGGCCACGGCGGCCCGACGGACCAGCAGGTTCGGCTTCGGCCGCCGGCGACCGGGCCGGGTGCGGCGAATGGCCCTGGCCGGTGCGGCAGTGCTGGCGCTGGGCGTGACCGGAGTCCTCACCGCCCAGCTGCTGCCCTCGCTGGGGGTGGCCGGGAATGGGCAGGGCGGCGCTCCGATCACGACGGGTGGCGCCAGCACGCCCGGGCCAACCTCGTCATCGAGCCGGGTCGCGGGACGTCCGGCGATTATCGACCGGCTGGACCGGCCCGGCCAGTGGACGGACAGCCGCGACGAGGCCGAGGGCCGGTGCGTCTTCGGCGACGGGCGGCTCGAGGCCCGTACCGGGATGTCGCCGGTGTACCGCTGCCACGGTCCGCAGGACTCCTTCAAGGATCAGACCGTCAGCGTCGACGCGACGGTCCTCACCCCGGGGGCGTGTGCGGCGATCTGGTTCCGGGTGGCCGGTGCGAACGCCTACCTGGTGTCGCTCTGCGAGACCGAGGTCCGACTGGGCGTGGACACCGACGACGGCGTCACCCAGGAGGCGCGGGCCGCGGTTGCCGGAGCCGTCCTGGGACATGCACGCCGGGTGGGAGTCGTCGTGCAGGGCGACAAGGCGACCGTCGAGGTCGACGCCGCGCCACTGATCACCACCGCGCTCGGGCCGCCGTCCCTGACGGCAGGCCGGGTGACATTCGGCGTCATCGATGACGTCATCAGCGGCGACGCCCGCGCCGCGTTCGCCCGTGTGGAGGTCACGAAGCTGTGAGATGCAAGCTGCTCGCCGCGCTGCTGATGGTCGTGGTGGTCGGCGGGTGCGGCACCGGCTCGCCGGACGCCTCCTCCGCCACCACCGCGTCACCGTCGGCCGTCGCGGGCCTCGGCGGGCCCGCGAGCGACCCGCCGGGCACCCCCACGGGTACGCCGTCAAGCGCGCCGGCCGTACCGCAGCCCCGATTCGCCGACCTCACCCAGGGCAGCACCACGTCGGTGGTGACGCTGCACTCCTACGACCCGGCCAACGCATCCGCCGTCGTGGAACCGATCCTCTTCATGACCAGCGACGCGTACTGCCGGGCATTCAAGATCGATCGATCGGACGGCCGGTGTACGCACCTGGCGTACATCACGGAGGAGAGCCATACCAAGGTCACCGTGCCGCTCGCCGATGACGTCGATTACTTCACCTGGGAGGACGCCCAGGGGGACGTGTGCATGGACGCCCCGGAGAAGGGGGGCACGTGTCCCATGACGGGCACACAGTTCGCCGCGTGGTTCGCGCTCAACAAGGGAGCCATGGTCGCGGTCGCCACCGAACTCGGCATCATCACCCGCATGGCGATCGTCTACACGCCCTGATTGTCTCCCCGGTTGAAGACCGGGCCGCCGCTCGGTGCCTCAGCCGGCGGGGGAGCGAGGCCAGAGGATCTCGTCGGCGGCGTCCTCGGCCGCCTGAAGGACCCGGAGGATGTTCCGGCCGGTCAGCTTCTCCAGGTCGGCCTGTGACCAGCCGCGCTGCCCGAGTTCATTCAGCAGCCGCGGGTAGCCGGACACGTCTTCGAGGCCGATCGGCTGGCGATCGCAACCGTCGTAGTCGCCCCCCAGCCCGACGTGGTCCATCCCGGCGACCGCGCGAACGTGGTCGACGTGGTCGGCGACCTGGGCGATGGTGGCCTCCGGCCGGGGATGCGTCGTCAGCCAGGCCCGGAAGGGTTCAGGAGCGTCGGCCGGGACACCGGGCAGGCCGAAGGCGGACGACGCGGGTCCGGCGGGAAGGGACGACGGCAGGTGTTCGCCGGGGCGCGGCGCGCGCGTCCATTCGTCCTCCGCCGGCGGCAGGCCCAGCCGTCGCCACTCCTCGGTCGCCGCCGCGAGCCACTCGGCGACCTCGCCGGAGACGAACGGCGGCGCGAACGCGACCATGCACACGCCGCCGTTGTCCCGCAGTCGGACAAGGACGTCGTCGGGCACGTTGCGGCTGTGCCCGGTGAGCTGCCTGGCCGAGGAGTGGCTGAAGATCACCGGAGCGGTGGCGACGGCCAGGGCCGCGCGCATCGTCGTCTCCGCCACGTGCGACAGGTCGCCGAGCACCCCGATGCGCTGCATCTCGGCGACGATCGCACGGCCCTCGTCGTTCAGGCCCCCGACGCCGGGCCGGTCGGTCGCCGAATCGGCCCAGGAGGTGTTGTGGTTGTGGGTCAGGGTCACGTAGCGCACGCCCAGCCGGGCGAAAGAGCGCAGCACCCCGAGCGAGGAGGCCAGGCTGTGTCCGCCCTCGATGCCGATCAGGGAAGCGATCCTGCCGGTGCTCAGGGCCCGCTCCACGTCCCGGGCTGAATACGCGATCGCCAGCTCGTCCGGATACTCGGCGGTCAGGCGGTACACGGCGTCGATCTGCTCCATCGTCGCCACGACCGCATCCGGTTCGCTGAGGTCCGACGGCACGTACACGGACCAGAACTGCCCACCCACCCCACCGGCGCGCAGCCGGCCCAGGTCGGTCTGCAACTCGGGCCGCTCATGCAGGCCGGTCACCCGATAGCCGCTTCGGGCCCGCAGAGCCAGCGGCAGGTCGTTGTGCCCGTCGATCACCGGCATGGCACGCAGAGCGGCTTCGACCACGGACATCTGTCAGCTCCTCACCGTCGGCTGTTCGGCGACGTCGGCCGGGTCACGGCTGACCCCGGTGGCTCGCGTGCCAGGAGCCATCCTGCCGCCGGAGGCCACAGGTGTCTTCGTGCGGTGCGACGAGACCGGGGGTGGATTCCTGTCCGCCCTTCCACCACTTCGGGTAGCGGTCGCTGTCGTCGCCGACGACGAATCGGCAGGCGTCGTGTTGTCGGTGGCACCGAAGACAACCGGGCGCGGTGATCGGCAGTCTTGCCGGACACGTAGGTGGGTGGAGGCGGCGCGATGAAGGCTCTTAAGTTGACGGCGGTGCTCGGCGTGGCCGTCCTGACGATGAGTGCGTGTGGTGGCGGTTCCGGCGACAGCGGCGGAACCGACCTGGTCAACGGCAAGACCTTCGTCATGGCACTGCCTGGCGACCCCGGCAACCTCGATCCACACTTCACCTCCCTGTCGGTCACCGGTCAGGTCGGCCGCTTCCTGTACGACTCGCTGCTCGGGTTCGCCCCGGACGGGCGGTTGCTTCCCGGCCTCGCCGCGTCGTGGGAGTCGGCGGGCACCACGGCGACGTTCACGCTGCGCAGGAACGTCACCTGCTCCGACGGCAGCGCGCTGACCGCGAGCACCGTGGCCGCGAACATCAACTTCGTCGGCGATGTCAAGAACGCCTCGACGCGGATCGGCACATACGTCCCGGCCGGCGCCAAGGCCACGGCGGACGACAGCGCCGGAACCGTCGCTGTGACGGTGCCCGCCCCGGACGCGTTCCTGGACCGCAATCTGGGCGGCCTGCCGATCGTCTGCGACGCCGGTCTCAAGGACCGCGCCAAGCTCAAGCAGAACGCCCTGGGCTCCGGCATGTTCACGCTCACCGAGGCGGTTCCCGACGACCACTACACGCTGACCCGGCGCAAGGAATACGCGTGGGGGCCCGGCGATTTCAAGGCGGACCAGGCCGGACTGCCCGACAAGGTGGTGCTGCGGGTCGTCGCGAACGAGGCCACCACCGCCAACCTGATGCTCTCCGGCGAGGTGAACGCGGCCCGCTTCACCGGGCCGGACGGCCAGCGGTTGCAGGGCGCCGCGTACCTCAAGCGCGACATCATGGCACCGACCGGAGAGATGTGGTTCAACCAGAAGCCCGGCCTGCCCACCGCGGCGCTGGACCTGCGCCGAGCGCTGGTGCAGGCCCTCGACCTCGCCCAGCTTCGGCAGGTCTTCGTGAGCGGGCGTGGCGGCCCACCGACCGGGCTGGTCGTCCCCGCCACCAGCCCCTGCAAGCAGGACACCGTGACCGGTAACCTCCCGACATTCGACGCCGCCGGCGCGAAGACGGCCGTGGCCGCGGCCTTGAACGGCAAGCCCGTCAAGCTGACCGTCGCGTTCGACACGTCGTCCGGTCCGGGTGCGCAGGCCGCAGCGGAGCTCGTGCAGCAACAGTGGGCCGCCGCCGGCGTACGAGTGGAACTGAAGTCGGTGACCGAGGCGCAGATCGGTCAGATCGCCTCCGGCCAGTTCGCCTGGGACGTGGCGATGTTCCCGATCGGCGTGTCGCTGCCCAGTCAGCTGGTGCCGTTCTTCTCCGGGCCCACGCCCCCCAACGGCAGCAACTTCGCCAGTGTCCGCAACGACGCCTACGTGGCCGCGGTGACCGCCGCCGCCAGAACCCCCGGTGACGGGGGATGCGATCAGTGGGCCGCGGCGGAGAAGGCCCTGCTGCAACACCTCGACCTGGTGCCGTTCGCCAACTCCAACGTGCCGGTGTACGCCCGGGGATCGCAGTTGGACCTCTCCACGGGCGACGTCGACCCGGCGTCCATCCGGATGCTCGGCTGAGGAGCACCAGCGTGACCGCGACGACCGTGACCGCCCTGGCCGAGAACCAGTGGATCCGGTTCACGCTGCGCCGCTGCGGACGACTGCTGCTGTCACTGTGGGTCCTGGTGAGCGCCGCGTTCCTCATGATCCATGCGCTGCCCGGCGACCCGGTCCGGGCCGCGTTGGGCCCCACCGCTCCGAGCGCGCTGGTCGAGCAGCGGCGTGCGCAGATGGGCCTGGACGATCCGCTCGCGCTGCAGTACGCGCACTTTCTCGGCCGTCTGTTCACCGGGGACCTGGGGACGTCGATGACCTCGGGCCTGCCGGTCGCCGACGTCATCGGGGACCGGATCGGCTCCACCGTCACGATGGCGGCGCTGGCGTTCTCCGTGGCTCTGCTCGTCGCGATACCGCTGGGGCTGGTGATGGCGGTGCTGGCCCGAAGTGGGCGTCGGGCAGCCGACGGGCTCTTCACGTCGGCCGGCATCGTGGCCGCCACCATCCCGGAGTTCCTCCTGGCGGTCGGCCTGGTGTTCGTGTTCGGCGTGCAGCTCGGCTGGGCGCCGGTGGCCGGACGATCCGGGGCCGGCTCCTACGTGCTGCCCGTGGTGGCACTGGCCGTCGGGCCGGCGTTCGTGCTGGCCCGCATCATCCGCGTGGAACTGCTGACCGTGCTGCACGCCGACTACATCCGCACGGCCCGGGCGAAACGGTTGCCACCGTGGCTGCTCTACCTGCGGCACGCGCTGCCGAACGCGCTGACCGCCGCCCTGACCATCGGCGGCCTCCTGTTGGGTTCGCTGGTGGCCGGGACCGTGCTGGTGGAGAACATCTTCGCGTGGCCGGGGCTGGGTGGCACGATCGTCCAGTCCATCCTCGCCAAGGACTATCCGACCGTGCAGGGCGTGGTCCTCGTCTACGGGGCCGGCGTGCTGCTGGTCAACCTCGCCGTCGACGTGGTCCTCGCCGTGCTCGACCCGCGCTCCGCGATCCGGGAGGGCTGAACCATGGCGGGAGCGACGGCGCGACGGTGGGTCACGGTGCTGCGCAGTCCGCTGGGCATCCTCGCCGTGCTGCTGCTGTTGGTGGTGCTCGGCCTCACCGTGCTGGCGTACCCGCTGTGGCACGCCCGCGCGCACGCGGTGGTGCCGGCGGAGATCCTGCAGGGTCCATCCGCCCGGCACCCGGCCGGCACCGACCTGCTCGGCCGGGACATCCTGGCCCGGGTGCTGGTGGCGACCCGGCTGTCAGTCGGCCTGGCGCTCGCCGCCACCGGCATCGGCGTGGCCGTCGGCCTCCTGCTCGGCGCGGCCACAGCGCTGGCCGGAAAGCGGTTCGGGCGCTGGATCGGCACGCTCGTCAACATCGCGGTGGCGTTCCCGAATCTGTTGCTGGCGCTGTTCTTCGCGGTGGTCTTCGGGGTCGGGGCCAAGGGCGCGGTACTGGCCATCGGGTTCGCGATCGCGCCCGGCTTCGCCCGGCTCACCCAGACGCTCGCCGCGGCTGTCTCCGGGCGAGACTTCATCGCCGCCGCCCGCATCGCCGGAGTGGGCCGCGTCCGCATCCTCTTTCGGCATGTGCTGCCCAACATCGCCGAGCCCCTCGTGGTCACCGCCACATCGGCCGCCGGCAGCGCGTTGCTGGCGTTCGCCGGTCTGTCGTTCCTCGGGCTGGGTGTGCAGGCACCGTCCTACGACTGGGGGCGGCTGCTCGGCGAGGGCCTGACACAGATCTACATCCACCCGGCGGGAGCACTCGCGGCAGGGCTCGCTGTCGTCGTCGCGGCGTTGGCGTTCAACCTCGCCGGGGAGGTCGCGGCTCGGGCGCTCAGCTCGCATGCCGCCCAGCACGGTCTCCGGCGCCCACCCGCACCGGAACTGGCTCCCGTCGTACCAACGGGAGAACCGACGGTGCTGGCCGTGGAGAACCTCAGCGTCTCCTTCCCGGCCGACAAGGGCTTCGTCACTCCCGTACGCGGAGTCAGCATGACGCTGCGACGGGGTGAGTCGGTCGGCATCGTCGGCGAGTCCGGTTCCGGCAAGAGCCTGACCGCGCTGGCGATCGCCCGGCTCGTGGAGAGTCCGGGCCTGGTACGGGCCGACCGGCTCGACTTCCTCGGCACCGACCTGCGGGCCGAGGACTCCCGCTCGGTGCGCGGCCTGCTCGGCACGTCGCTCGCGATGGTCTTCCAGGACCCGATGACGTCGTTGAATCCGATCCAGCGGATCGGCCGTCAGCTCGCCGAGGTGGCCGAACGGCATCAGCGGATGAACCGACGCAGGGCCTGGGACCGGGCGGTGGAACGGCTCGATGCCGTACGCATCCCCGCTGCCGCCCGGCGCGCCCGGCAACTGCCGCACGAGTTGTCCGGCGGCATGCGTCAACGGGCGATGATCGGCATGGGCATCATGGCCCAGCCTTCGTTGATCATCGCCGACGAGCCGACCACGGCGCTCGACGTGACAGTGCAACGTCAGGTGCTGGAACTCCTGGCCGAGGTTCGCGGCGGCAACCAGGCAGCCCTCCTGTTCATCAGCCACGACATCACCGTCGTCGCCGAGGTGTGCGTGCGGGTGCTGGTCATGTATGCCGGTCACATCGTCGAGGACCTGCCCAGCGCGGCGCTGCTGCGCGACGCGCGGCACCCGTACACCCGGGCGTTGGCCGCCGCCGTGCCCACCATGGAAACCGACCGGGAACAACCACTCGCCGTGATTCCCGGCCGCCCCGCTGATCCGCGCCGACCAGTCGCCGGCTGCCCGTTCGCCCCCCGCTGCCCGCTGGCCACGGAGCAGTGCCACGAGCAGAACCCGCCACTGGCCACGTACGGCACCGCGCACCGCGTCGCGTGCTGGCACGCCGATCTCGCACCGCCGGCGGTGGCACCCGTCACCGTTTCGGAAGGAGACCTGAGATGAACCTCGAGCACCGGCTCGCCACGATCGCAGCACGTCACGGCGTCCCCGGCGCCGCCGTGGGCATCCTGCACGGCGACACCATCACCGAAGCCGCCTGCGGTGTCCTGAACCGGGCGACCGGCGTGGAGGCCACCACCGACTCGCTGTTCCAGATCGGGTCGATCACCAAGGTGTGGACCGCGACCGTGGTCATGCGGCTGGTCGACGACGGGCTGCTGGATCTCGATGCGCCGCTGGTCGACGTGCTCCCGGAGCTGCTGCTCCGGGACGCCGACGTGACCAGGAAGCTGACCATGCGCCATCTGCTCACGCACACCAGCGGCATCGACGGTGACATCTTCACCGACACCGGCCGCGGCGACGACTGCCTCAAGAAGTACGTCGCACTGCTGGCCGAGGCCGCCCTGACCCACCCGCTGGGCGCTACCTGGTCGTACTCGAACTCGGGGTACTCGCTGGCCGGCAGGGTGATCGAGAAGCTGACCGGTGACACCTGGGACGCGGCGCTGCGAGAGATGCTGTTCCGACCGCTCGGGCTGACACACACCGTCACGTTGCCGGAGGAGGCGCTGCTGTTCCGTACCGCGGTCGGTCATCTGCCCGGCGCCGACGGCTCCCCGGAACCGGCGTCGCAGTGGGGCATCCCCCGATCCGCCGGCCCGGCCGGCGGCGTCACCGCCACCGTCGGCGACGTGCTCCGCTTTGCCCGCATGCACCTGAACAGTGGCAGATCCGCCGATGGCGCCGCTGTGCTCAGCACCACGGCGACCACCGCGATGGCCGCCCACCAGGTGGAACTGCCCGACAAACACACTGTCGGTGACTCCTGGGGGCTCGGCTGGGAGCGGATGGGCTGGGACGGCCACCGGCTCATCGGTCACGATGGCAACACCATCGGCCAGGCCGCGTTCCTGCGCCTGCTGCCCGAGCGGGATATCGCCGTGGCACTGCTCACCAACGGCGGTAACGCCGCAAGACTGTACGAGGAGTTGTACCGGGAGATTTTCGCCGAGATCGCCGACGTGGCCGTGCCGCACCCACTCGGACCGCCGGACAAACCGGTGGCGATGGACGTGGCCCCGTACGCGGGGCTCTACGAGCGGGCCAGCATCCGGCAGGAGGTGCTCACCGGCGGGGACGGCCCGATCCTGCGGGTATCCGTGACCGGGCCGCTCGCGGAGGTGCTCAAGGACCAGAACGTCGACTACCGCATGGTCGCGGTCGCTCCGGACCTGTTCGTCTGCCAGGACCCGACGACCGGCAACTGGATGGCCGCCACGTTCTACCAGATCGAGAGCGGGGAGCGCTACGTTCACTTCGGAGCCCGCGCCACACCCCGGGTCGGGTGAGGTCGACATGCCCGAGCTTGTTTTCGAGGACGTCACCGTACGGTTCGGCACCCGCCGGCGCGGGACCGTGGCGGTCGACAGTGTGAACCTGACCGTGCCGGCCGGAGCGGTCGTCGGCCTGGTCGGCGAGTCCGGGTCGGGCAAGTCGACACTGGCCCGCGCCGCGGCCGGGCTGACGCCCGTCACCGGCGGCCGGATCCTGCTCGGCGGGCAACCGCTGGACGCGGTTCGGGCGCGTGGACGACGTCCGCTGCAGATGGTCTTCCAGGACCCGTACTCCGCGCTCGATCCCCGGATGGCGATCGGCGCGTCGATCGCCGAGGCCGTGCCCCGCGGCAGCACCACGGCGCAGCGCCGCGCCGAGGTCGCGCGGCTGCTCGGTCTCGTCGATCTGCCGCCCGAACTGTCCACCGCCAG
The DNA here is from genome assembly GCF_053585025.1 of Micromonospora sp. RB23. Lineage (NCBI taxonomy): Bacteria > Bacillati > Actinomycetota > Actinomycetes > Micromonosporales > Micromonosporaceae > Micromonospora > Micromonospora sp. RB23. Next base: position 4,580,762 of record NZ_CM132111.1, on the reverse strand, counting down.
CCCGGATCAACTGTCCGGCGGTCAACGGCAGCGGGTCGCGCTCGCGCGGGCGCTCGCCGGGCAACCCGAGGTCCTGGTGGCCGACGAGATCACCTCCGCGCTGGACGTCTCCATTCAGGGCGCCGTGCTCAACATGGTCCGGGACCTGCAACGGCGGATGCGGTTGACAATGCTGTTCATCTCGCACAACCTCGCGGTGGTGCGCTACGTCAGCGACTTCGTTGCGGTCATGCACCAGGGCCGGATCGTGGAGTACGGCCCGGTGGACGACGTGCTGACGGATCCGCGGGACCCCTACACCCGGGACCTGCTCGCCGCGATTCCGCACGCCCGGGCGTAGGCCCGGCCGAGACAGGACGGCGGTCACCCGATGCAGCCTCGTGCGAGCCTGGGCCGGATCCTCGACGACCTCGGCGCCACGTTGCTCGACCTGGTTCACGGCGACTCGCACACCGGCGCGCCGATCGGCGGCGTCTCGATCCACGACCCGTTGGACGAGCTCGTTCTGCCGCCGCACGCCCTGGTGCTCGGCGTCGGCCTGCGGGAAATCCACGAGATCGCCGACCTGCTGCGTGCGCTCGGCACGCACGGCGCCGCCGGTCTCGTGGTCCGTGGTCCCCTGGCCGACTCCGACAGCCTGCGATCAGCCTCCCAGGAGTCCGGGGTGGCGCTGCTCGCGCTGACCCGCGGCGCATCCTGGGCGCAGCTCGCTGCCCTGCTGCGGTCCATGCTCGGTCAGGGCGACGTCGGCGACGCCGGACCGGAGACGCTCGGCGGGATGCCCTCCGGGGATCTGTTCGCGGTGGCCAACGCGGTCGCGGCCCTGGTCGACGCGCCGGTCACCATCGAGGACCCGGACTCACGGGTGCTGGCATTCTCCGGGCGTCAGGAGGAGGCCGACGAGTCCCGGGTGGAGACGATCCTCGGTCGGCAGGTGCCGGAACGGTACGCGCGAGTGTTGGCCGAATCCGGCGTCATCCACGACGTGCGCAACAGCGAGCAACCGGTGTTCGTGGCACCGCTGCCCAGCATGGCCACCTTCCTGGTGCCGCGCGTCGCCGTGGCGGTCCGCGCCGGCGACGAGTTCCTCGGCTCCATCTGGGCAGCCGTACGCGAGCCTCTGAGCCCGGACCGGTCCCGTGCCTTCAGCGACGCGGCGAAACTGGTCGCCCTGCACCTGCTGCGGTTACGGGCCGGCGCGGACGTCGCACGGCGGTTGCGGACCGACCTGGTCAGCACAGCGCTGGAGGGAGGCTCGGGCGCTCGGGAGGCCCTGGCCCGGCTGGGGCTCACCGATCAGCCGCTGGTGGTGCTCGCGCTCGCGCCGGCCGAGCGGATCACCCCGGGCGTCGATGACCGATCCGGGGTCGTCGCGCAACGCCAGCGCCTCGGAGACGCGCTGGCGATGCATCTGGGCACGGTGCATCCGGCCAGCGCGGTCGCCCTGCTCGGCGATGTGACGTACGGGCTGTTGCCGGTCGGCCGCGACGCGCCGGCGAAGCAGGCGGCCCGGGTGACCGCCGGGTTCCTCGATCGGATCGGCACCCGACTGCCGGCGATGGCCGGTGTGAGCCCGGTGGCGAACACACCCACCGACCTGCCCGCCGCCCGCACCAGCGCGGACCGGGCCCTTCGTGTGCTGTGCGCCGGGCGGGGCGGTTCGCGCCGGGTCGCCCATCTCGCCGACGTGTACACCGAGGCGTTGCTGCTCGAAATGGGCGACGCCATCGCGGCTCGTGGGGACGCACCCAGCGGCGTGGTGGCGCGGCTGATCGCGTACGACGCGGAGCACCAGTCCAGCCTCGTCGAAACGTTGTCGGCCTGGCTGGACGCGTTCGGTGACGTGGTCGCGGCGGCGGCGGCGTTGCACGTGCATCCCAACACGTTCCGGTACCGGTTGCGGCGCCTCGCCGAGCTGGGCGGCCTGGATCTGACCGATCCGCACGCGCGCTTCGGCGTGATGCTCCAGCTGCGCGTGTTCGGACTCTGACAGCCGATCTTGGTCGTCCGGACGAGAGTGGCGTGCCCGTCTCGTGCCGCCGCACCAAGACAGCGATCGCGGTGACCGGCAAGCTTCGTACCAGAGTTCCCCAACGCCAGGAGAGTGCCGTGGTATCGCCGATCGGCTGCACCGCCACCCGGAGAGAAAGGTCGACGGACATCAACGTTGAACTCTGGCAGCGTCGCCTGGCCACGCTCGCCGAACAGCACCGCGTTCCCGGCGCCACGCTCGGCATCCTGCGGCTGCGCCCGGATGGACCGGACGAACTCTTCGAGGCCGCGTACGGCGTACTCAATGTGAACACCGGGGTCGAGACGACCACCGATTCGGTGTTCCAGATCGGCTCCGTCAGCAAGGTGTGGACCGCAACCCTCGCGATGCAGTTGGTGGACGAGGGGCTACTCGATCTCGACGATCCGGTGGTCCGGGTGCTGCCGGAACTCACCCTGTCGGACCCGACGGTGGCCGAGCAGGTGACGATGCGCCATCTGCTCGCCCACACCAGTGGCATCGACGGCGACGTCTTCACCGACACCGGACGCGGTGACGATTGTCTGGAGAAGTACGTGGCAACGCTGCGCGACGAGGCGCAGAACCACCCGCTCGGCGCCACCTGGTCGTACTGCAACTCCGGGTTCGTGCTCGCCGGGCTCGTCATCGAGAAGCTGACCGGGATGACCTGGGACGCCGCTGTCCGGACCCGGCTGACCGGGCCGCTCGGGTTGGCGCGTACCAGCACGCTGCCCGAGGAGGCCCTGCTGGAACGGACCGCGTGCGGGCACACCGACAGCGCCGACGGACCGGAACGGGTCCCGCAGTGGATGCTCCCGCGTGCGCTCGGGCCGGCCGGCCTCATCAACGCCAGCGTCGCGGATCTGCTGCGCTTCGCCCGGATGCACCTCACCGGGGGTGTGGCGGAGGACGGCACCCGCGTGCTCAGCGAGCGCAGCACCGCGGCGATGGCGGAACACGAGGTCGACCTGCCCGACCGGTACACCCTCGGCGACTCGTGGGGTCTGGGCTGGATCCGCTTCGGCTGGGACGGGCGTCGGCTCATCGGCCACGACGGCAACACCATCGGGCAGTCCGCCTTTCTGCGGTTGCTGCCGGAGCAGAACATGGCGGTGGCGCTGCTGACCAACGGTGGCAGTGCCGGGGACCTCTACCGAGATCTGTACCGGGAGATCTTCGCCGACATCGCCGGCGTGACGATGCCACCGCCGTTCACGCCGCCCGCCGAGCCGGTGTCGGTGGACGTGACACCGCACCTGGGCACGTACGAGCGAGCGAGCACTCGGTTGGAGGTCCTCGACGGCGCGGACGGCCCGGTGCTGCGGATGACCGTGACCGGCCCGCTCGCCGAGCTGACGCCCGATCCCGTCAAGGAACTACCTCTGATCGCGGTCGGCACGGATCTGTTCGCGATCCGTCTGCCGGACCGGGACTCGTGGATGCCGGTGACGTTCTACCGGCTGCCCACGGGGGAGCAGTACCTGCATGTCGGCGTTCGCGCCACGCCGAAGGTGACGTGAGATGAGTCTGCGGGAACGCCTCACCAGTCGTCTGCCGCACATGCTGGAGGACATCGCGGAGTTGGTCGGGTGCGAGTCGCCATCGGCCGACCTCGCCGCCGTGGCCCGAAGCGCCGACGTCCTGGCTGCCGTCGGACAGCGGCGGCTCGGCGTGCCGGCGGAGAAGATCGTTCTCGACGGGCACACCCACCTGCGGTGGCGCTTCGGTTCGGGGCCGCCGACGGTGCTGCTGCTGGGTCACCACGACACGGTCTGGCCGATCGGTTCCCTTCGCGACCGGCCGTACGAGGTGAGGGACGGCATCCTGCGTGGACCGGGGTGCTTCGACATGAAGGTCGGCGTTGTCCAGGCGCTGCACGCGGTCGCCGAGCTGCACGACCGTACCGGCGTGACGCTTCTCGTGACCGGCGACGAGGAGCTGGGATCGCCCAGCTCCCGATCACTCATCGAACAGGAGGCGGCGGGAGCCGCCGCAGCTCTGGTGTTGGAGGCTTCCGCCGCCCGTGGCGCTCTCAAGACCGCCCGCAAGGGCATGTCCCGTTACGTCGTGCACGTCGAGGGACTCGCCGCGCACGCCGGCCTGGAACCGGAGCGTGGTATCAACGCCGGGGTCGAGGTCGCCCACCAGATCCTCGCCGTTCTCGCCCTGGCCGATCCGAGCCGAGGTACGAGCGTGGTGCCGACCGCGATGTCCGCCGGCAGCGCGGGCAACACCGTTCCGGCGACCGGCACGTTCGTCGTGGACGTGCGAGTACGCGACACCGACGAGCAGCGACGGGTCGATCTCGCCCTGCGGGAGCTGCGGCCGGCCGTCCCGGGCACCCGGCTGACCATCGAGGGTGGGCCCAACCGGCCGCCGTTGCCGTCTTCGGCGTCCGAGGCGCTGTACGAACGCGCCGCAGCGGTGGCGCGAGACATCGGTCTGCCGGTCCCCGGGCGGGCCGCCGTCGGAGGCGCGTCGGACGGAAACCTCACCGCTGGCGTGGGCACGCCCACGCTGGACGGGCTCGGGGCGGTCGGCGGCGGGGCGCACGCCGACTCCGAGCATGTCGTGGTCGCGGAGATCCCGCACCGGACGGCGTTGGTGGCCGCGCTCACCAGGGCCTTACTGGAGCAGCCGTGAGTGCGGCCGTTGCGGTGAGCAGCACCCCCGGGGATGACGCCTCGGCCTCCGCGGCGGCGGCCCGGGTCCGCGTCGCGGCACTGACCGAGCTCGACGACCTGCGCGCCGTGCACCGGCTGCTGATCAGCATCTGGCAACGGACTCCGGACAATCCACCGATGACGCCCGAGCTTCTGCGCGCTCTCAGCCTGGCGGGCAACTATGTGGCCGGGGCGTTCGACGGCAGTGAGCTCGTCGGGGCGTGCGTGGGCTTCTTCGCCGCCCCTGAGCGCCGCGAACTGCACAGTCACATCGCCGGAGTCTCGGCCACCGTCCTGGGCCGCGGGGTGGGACACGCACTGAAGCTGCACCAGCGGGCCTGGGCGCTGCAGCAGGGCGCGGCCACCATCGCCTGGACGTTCGATCCGCTCGTCGGCCGTAACGCGTACTTCAATCTGGTGAAGCTGGCGGCGACGCCGACGCGTTACCTGACGAACTTCTACGGCAGCATGCATGACGGGATCAACGGCGACGACGACACCGATCGCCTCCTGCTGCACTGGAGTCTCGCGGACCCTGAGGTACGGCAGGCGTCGGCTGGCCGCGTACGCCGATGGGACGCCGCGGCACGGCGGCGAGCCGGTGCGGAGGTGGCCCTCGACCGGGATGCCGACGGTGCGCCGGTGATCGGCAGCACCACTGGCGACGACCTGCTCGTGGCCACCCCCGAGGACATCGAGAAGCTACGCGTGGCTGACCCGGCAACCGCCCGCCAGTGGCGCCGGGCACTGCGGGAAGTGCTGGGCTCATTACTGGCCGAAGGCGCGACGGTCCTCGGATTCGACCGGGCAGGGTGGTACCTGCTCAGGCGTGACAGTGCGACGAGGAGAGATGGATGAAACTCACCGGCATCGAGTTACGCCGCGTCCGCATGCCACTGGTGGCACCGTTTCGGACCTCATTCGGGGTCGAACACGACCGGGACATCCTGTTGGTTCGCGCGGTCACGGACGAGGCGGAGGGCTGGGGGGAGTGCGTGGCGATGGCCGACCCGCTCTATTCCAGCGAATACGTCGAGGCTGCCGCGGACGTCCTGCGTCGGTATCTCATCCCCGCCCTTGGCGCCCGGCCACCTGCCGACGCGACCGCGGTCGGCCCGACGCTGCAGCGGTTCAAGGGACACCGGATGGCGAAGGCGGCGTTGGAGACGGCGGTGCTCGACGCGGAACTGCGGGCCGGTCGCCGGAGCCTGGCGCGCGAACTCGGTGCGGTGCGGGACAGGGTGCCGGCCGGCGTTTCGGTCGGCATCATGGACTCGGTCGACCGACTGCTGTCCGACGTGGAGGGTTACCTCGATGAGGGCTACATCCGGATCAAGCTGAAGGTTCAGCCCGGCTGGGACGTCGAGCCCGTCCGCGCGGTACGGGAGCGCTTCGGCGACGACGTGCTCCTGCAGGTCGACGCGAACACCGCGTACACCCTCGGGGATGTCGCGCTGCTGGCCGCGCTTGACCCGTTCGGGCTGCTGCTGATCGAGCAGCCGCTCGACGAGGAGGACATCCTGGGTCATGCGGCGCTGGCGCGGCAGGTGCGCACTCCCATCTGCCTCGACGAGTCGATCGTTTCGGCGCGTGCCGCCGCGGATGCGATCCGCCTCGGGGCGTGTCACATCGTCAACGTCAAGCCGGGTCGGGTCGGTGGCTATCTCGAGGCCAGGCGCATTCACGACGTCTGCGCGGCCCACGGTGTACCGGTGTGGTGCGGCGGCATGCTCGAGACCGGCATCGGTCGAGCGGCGAACGTGGCACTCGCGGCGTTGCCGAACTTCACCCTGCCCGGGGACACCTCCGCCTCCGGCCGCTACTACCGGACGGATCTGACCGAGCCGTTCGTCCTGGACGACGGGCACCTCGCCGTGCCCAACGGCTTCGGCATCGGCGTCGCTCCGGTGCCGGAGATCCTCGCCGAGATGACGACATCGCTCGAATGGCTACCCCTGGCCTGAATCCGCCTGTCCGGGTCTCGCCGGGACGCCTCAGGTCCGGACGGATCGCGTTGACTCGACCACATCCCGTAGTTAGCGTTTACACCCTTCGTCCACTTCGGAGCGCGCCGCCACCACCAGGCCGGCCAAGGAGGACCACGTGCGACTGCGACAGCGAAGGTCACGTCCCGGACCGATTCGGCAGGGCAGAGGTGTCGTAGCCCTGACATTGGGTGCACTTCTGGCGGTGCCGATCGGCGCGACACCCTCGCACGCTGCCGAGCAGCGGCTCGATGAGGGTCTGGTGCACCACTTCGCGCTCGACGAGACCAGTGGAACGACCTTGGCCAACTCGGGTAGCGCGGGCTCGGCCGCGAACGCCACCCTGGTGAACCCCGGGAAGGCGAGCCTGACCGGAGACGGAGTCAGGTTCAACCCCGACTCCTACCAGAGCGCCCTCGACGGCGCGTACGTGGCGCTGCCGAACGACATCACCGCCGGCATGTCCAACCTCACCGTCGACTACGACGTGTGGATCGACCCGGCGAACGTCGGCGAGCACCAGATGTGGAGCTTCGGCCGCAAGTCGGGCTCGTGCGACGCCGACACCGGCGCCGAGGGCTCGATCTTCGCGTCGAACACCCAACGGTTCCGCGTCGCGGTGGGTCCGGCGAACCTGCAACAGAACCGGGTCCCCATGCGGGAGGGAGCGTGGACCCATGTCACGTACACCCAGTCGTTGAACCCGGACGGAACGAGCTGGGCCGGCCGGCTCTACCTCGACGGTGTGCCGCACGCGACGTCGACGAACCTGACCACGCCACCGTCGGTGAGCGCTGCCGGAACCAACTGCAACTTCCTCGGTCGCTCGCAGACGTCGGGTCACTACTCGTTCCGCGGGACGATCCGGGACTTCCGGGTCTACGACCGCGCACTGAGTCTCGACGAGACGCTCACCCTGGCGGAGAGGACCGTCTCCGAGGGCGTCCGCGCCGACGCCGCCGCCATCGACCTCGGCCTGACCAGTGCGGTCGTACACGACATCGTTCTGCCCAAGGTGGGCTCCGTGGCCGGGTCGGCCATCACCTGGACGAGTTCGGACCCCTCGGTCGTCGAGGTCCACACCCCGCCCGCTGTCGCCAGCGCCCGCAAGGTCGCGGTGACCGGCACGATCAAACGGCCCGCGCAGGGGCAACCCGACGCGACAGCCACGCTCACGGCGACCGTCCGCAAGGGCGCCCAGGGGGTCACCACACGGGAGATCCCCGTCGTGGTCAAAGCCGAGTTCGACGACGCGCAGGCGGTCGGTCGTGACGCCCTCGACCTGACCCTGCCGGGCACCGATGACGTACGCGGGAACCTGAACCTCCGCGCCAAGGGCGAGTTCGGCTCGACGATCACCTGGCGGTCGACGACCAATCTCGTCACGCCGACGGGCGAGGTGACCCGTCCGGCCTTCGGCCACGAGGACGTCGCCGGCACCTTGACGGCGACCATCACCAGGGGTACGGCCTCGCGGACCAGGTCGTTCCCGGTGACCATCACCGCCATGCCCCGTTCCGAGGAGTACGAGCGGTACTTCATGGGCTACTTCAAGGGCGAGGGAATCGCCGACGGCGAGCAGATCATGTTCGCCACGTCCAACGGGAACACCGCTCTGGACTGGACCGGGCTGACCGGCGGCCGGCCGTCGCTCATCTCGCAGCTGGGCGACCAGGGCCTTCGTGACCCGCACATCGTTCGCTCCCCCGACGGCGACACGTTCTACATGATCGCCACCGACCTCAACTGGTACGACCAGGGCGGATACGCCATCAACGACACCCAGTACATCGAGGTGTTCGAGTCGCACGATCTGGTGGACTGGACCCCTCAGCGGCACGTGCAGGTCGCGCCCGACAACGCGGGTAACGCCTTCGCCCCGGAGTCGCTCTGGGTCGAGGAGATCGGCGCCTACGTCGTGTTCTGGGCCCAGTCGCTGTGGAGCGACCCGGTGAACCGCACCGGCCAGGGCAACGCGCAGATGTGGTACGCCACGACGCGGGACTTCAGGACGTTCTCCGCTCCCCAGGTCTGGCAGGACCCCGCTCCGCTGTCGCGAATCGACACCACCGCGATCCGGGTCGGCGACCACTACTACCGGGTGACCAAGAACGAGGCCGGCAACCAGGGCTCGGACATCTTCTCGGAGAAGCACACCGACTTCCTGGACAGCAACCTCGACAACTGGACGTTGGTCGCGCCGGCGCTGGGACGCACGACGTGGGTCGCCAACCAGGGGTACGAGGGACCGGTCATCTTCACGGCGAACCCCGGCGACACCTCCTGCCCCGGCCAGTTCTACCTCTGGGGCGACCGGTACACGAACGGCGGCGGATACCAGGCCGCGTGCCACGAGAACATCGAGGCCCCGACCTGGAACGCCAAGGCGATCACGATGACCAACGCGGGTGTCGTCCGTCCGCGTCACGGCACGGTGATCCCGCTGACCGTCCGCGAGTGGAACGACATCCGCGGGATCCCGAACACCGACGTCACGACCACCACCGAGGTGGCTGTCGCGCCGTACCCGAGTAAGGCCCAGACGACCCGAGCCACCGCGACGGTCACGGCGGCCGACGGGTTCGAGACCGGCGGTCAGGTGCGGTTCAGCATCGGCTCGTGGTCGACGCTCGCCCACCTCGACGACGGCGTGGCCACTGTCACGCTTCCGGCGGGTCTGCCGGCGGGCACCCGGGCGCTCAAGGCCGAGTACCTCGGCTTCGGCTACCTGAAGGCGTCGGCGGGTACGGCGTCGTTCGAGGTGCCCTCCGGCCCGACCGCCGTCAAGGTCAAGGCGAAGGCCACGCCAGCGTCGGTTGTCCGCGGGGGAACGTTCAGGTTGACCGTGACCGTCGAGCCGGCGGGCGGACCGAAGCATCACGCTCCGACCCCGACCGGCGAGGTCACCGTCACCTTCGGCGGCACCGTGCAGGTCGTACCACTGACGGATGGTGCGGCGGTCGTCGAACTGCGGACCGCCGACCTGCGTCCCGGGACCTATCGGGTCCACGCGGCCTACTCCGGTAACCCGACCTACCGGTCCTACGCCGCCGACTACCAGAAGTTGCGGGTGCGCTAGCCGGCACAGGCGCCCCGGGACGAGCGGGGACGGTCCGCAGCGGGAGCGGGCGAGATCCGTTGATCTCGCCCGCTCGTCGTTCACGGCTCCCGGTCGCCGCCGCCGTGGGGCGCCGACTGGATGGCAGGACGGATGTGAAGCGGGATGCGGCAAGTCCTCGCGCCGATAGAGCCGGAGGATAAACCGCATCGCCGTGACGTCACTACAGTGGCGTCCATGACCGCACGTCCACTTCTTGCCGAGCAGTTCGATCTGCGGCCGCATCCCGAAGGTGGCTGGTTCCGGGAAACCTACCGGTCCGCTGTCACGTTCGAGCCGGACGGCTACCCGGGCAGCCGTGCCGCCGCGACCGCGATCCTCTTCCTCCTCGAACCGGGGGATTCTTCGGCCTGGCACACCGTGCGGTCGGACGAGATCTGGTTCTGGCATTCCGGTGGCCCGCTGGCGCTGACCATCGGCAGGGACAGTGAGCCGACGATCCTGAGCGCCCAGCGCCCGCAGCTCCTCGTGCCGGCAGGCGAGTGGCAGTCCGCGAGACCGGCGGGCGACGAGCACGTTCTCGTCAGCTGCGTGGTGAGTCCGGGCTTCGAGTTCGCCGACTTCCAGATGCCGTGAGCAGCAGTATCCGCCTGGGCGGTGCTCCGCGGCCGCGATCCTCGGGTGCGGACAGTGGCCACCGCGAGGCAAGGGCGACGGTGACGTCGTCGGCCCACCGCACGATGTCCTCGAGCAGCTGGTGCAGCTGCTCCGGCGAGGTCGGGGGCAGGTCGTCGACCACGACCAGGCGGTCGCCGGCCGCGACGGCGTCGGCGACGAGATCGCGTACGGGCGCGTCGTCCCCTCGGCACCAGCGGGCGCCAGATCGAGGAAACCAGCGGCGCAACGCGGTGGTCTTGCCATAACCGGCGGCGGCCGCCACGCAGCAGACTCCCCGCTGGTGACCTGCCCGCAACGGATGCACCGCGCTCCCTCCGGCCGTGCCGCGCGAATCCGGATGAAAGCTCGCCGATCGCCCGTGGATTAAGGTTCACCGGGGACGTCCGGGGAGGCAAGGCCCTGGTCGGTCGCGTACCCGATCCACGGTGTGTCCACCCGGTGATCGCGACGACAAGGTCCTCAACCCTCGGCCGAACGGTGTTCGGCTCGGGTCGCGGTGCTGCTCCGTACCGGATGCGTCCCCACCTGTAATGCGGCCTAGCAGGCCGTGTTGTGCTTCGGCAGGCGCCCGTGCACCAGGTACGCGGTGACCATGCCGGTCAGGCAGGCGTTGGCCAGGCCGCTGAGCAGAGGCACATGTGTCTGCTTGTCCACGGTGACCAGCCGTGAGCCGGTGATGGACCGGGCGGTCGCGATCGAGTTGGCCAGCGGCACCGAGGCGTCGCGCAGCGCGGCGACGACGAGCGCCGCCGGGGCCCGGTTGCTGGCGAGCGGCGGGGTGTTGTCGTGGCTGACCGACCAGAAGGCGCAGGGGTTGAGGTTGGCGATCGACGGGCCGAAGACGGGATAGCGGGTGCCGAGGCGGGCCACGTCGTGGCGGTAGATCGCCAGGTCTCGCGGCCACGCGTTGTCGCCGCAGCGGAAGGCCATGTTGACCGCGGTGTGGTTGTCCGCCGGCACGTCCGGGGTCCCGGGCAGGGGAGCCGGTCGCGGGTCGAGTGGGATCGGCGGCGGGGTGCGGGAGAGGATGGCGGCCAGGTTGGTGGCGACCACCGGCCACAGCTGCTCGAAGTACGTCGCGATGACCGTCAGGGAGCCCAGCTCGCCGGCGGTCCAGGCGTGATCCCCGGCCACGATCGGCTCGATCGCCGCCTCAGCGAAGGATTGGCTCAGGGTTTCCGCGACCTCGGCCGGCGTGGCGCCGAGCCCGAACGCCGCGCTGTTGTCGGCGAGGTACCGGGTGAAGGCGGCGTAGTTCTCCTCGAAGGCCGGGAGCCGCCTCAGCTCGTAGGGGCGCCAGGCGAGGTCGTAGTTGACCGGGCTGTCCAGCACGAACCGGTCGACCCGGTGCGGGAAGAGTGTGCCGTACGCGACGCCGAGCATCGCCGCGTACGAGCCCCCGAGGAAGGAGAGCTTCCGCTCCCCCAGACGTGCCCGGATGACGTCCATGTCGCCGGCGGCCTGTGCGGTCGTGGCGAACGGCAGCGCCCAGCCGGCGTGCCGGGCGCAGGCGCGGGCGTACTCGCGCGCCTCGGCGGCGGTGTCCTTCAGGGATTGATAGGTCGCGGTGCGCACCCAGTAGCCGCCCGGCTCCTCCTCCGGCTGGCCACAGGTGATCGGAGTGCTGCGTTCGACGAAGCGCATGTCGAACCCGACGATGTCGTACCGGGCGAGCACCGCGGGATCGACGACGGCGGCGAGGTTCAGCGGCTCGGGGACGCCGGCGCCACCCGGCCCGCCACCCGTGGTGAACAGCACACCGCGGCGAAGCGCCGGGTCGGTCGCGGGGAGCCGGGAGATCATGATGTCGATCGTCGGGCCGGATGGCCGCGCATGGTCGAGCGGCACCTGGACGATGGCGCAGCGCAGGCGGGTGTCACCAACACCTGGGCAGGCCCGCCACGTGAGGGTCGTCCCGCTGGCCGCCGAGGCTGGGGCGACGGCCATGGTGAGGCAAGCGACAACGACGGCGGCCATCGCGCGCACCCATACCCCCCGAACATTGACTCCTGTGTATCTACGCTGCACACGTTAGGCGCATGTCCCCCACGCCGCAACGTGGCCTGGGTCCGACGCTGACCGGGTCGCAGCCGCTCATGCCGCCGAGGGGCCGCCGTTGGGCGACCGCCTGTCGTCGAAACTCGGCGCCTGAACACTTTCCCGCCTGATCGGCAATGTCAGGGTGGAGCGCGGACTGTGCCGAGGAGGGCCATGGCTTCGGATGCGGATTTGATAGGCCGGTCGCTGGACGGCGATGTCGACGCCTTCGTAGAGGTGGTCGAGCGTCACGAGGCCGCCGTCGGTTCGTACCTCGCTCGCCGGGCGGGGCGGGATGCGGCTGAGGACCTCCTGGGCGAGGTCTGGGTCGCGGCGTTCGAATCGCGGCGATCGTACGACCGGTCGTACAACGATGCGCGGCCCTGGCTGTACGGGGTGGCATTGAATCGCCTGCGGCGCTACTGGCGGTCCCGGCCGGCCGAGGACCTGGTCGCGGACGTGCCGGACGTCACTACCGGGGATCCGTGGTCGGCGGTGGACCTCGGCGTGGACGCCCGTGCGGTGCTCCGGTCGGCCCTGACGCGGCTCAAACCCGAAGAGCGGGAGGTTCTCAGGCTCGTCGCGTGGGAGGACCTGACCGCAGCCGACGCCGCGCGGGCACTCGGCATACCGGCCGGCACCGCGCGGCGGCTGCTGAGCCAGGCCAGGACGGCATTGCGCGACGCCCCGGGGGTGTCCGCGCTTCTGAAGGACCGCAACAGCGCGAAGGAGAGACACCGATGACCGACGAGCTCGATCTGGTCGGTGCGTTGGGCAGCGCGGAACCACTACGCCCCGAGGCGTATCAGCGGGCACGCGCGGTGCTGCGGGCGGCTATGGCCGACCCCGGAACCGTGCGGCCGCTGGGCGCGGGACCAGCGGGGGACACGACTATGGAGGCGACCTCAACCATGGAAACGACGACAACCACGCGGGACCACGAATCCAGCCCGGCGCTTCAGCGCCGCCGAAGGATCGGTATCGCGGGCCGACTGGGCATCGGCGCGGGGGTGGGGGTTGCCGCCGCGGCGGCAGTCGTCGCCGTGGTGCTCAGCTCGTCGGCGACCGGGGGCATGGAGGCCGGCAAGGATTCGCCAGCCGCCACCTCGGGCCCGACCACCGTCGACGGGTCGGCCGAGCGCGCGCCGCTGATGACCCTGGCCGGCTCCATCAAGACGGTCACCCCGGCGGCGGGCGACGCGTGGCTGGTGAAGGCGACACAGGTCCACGGCACCAAGACCATGCAGGTCGTCTACACGCTCTACACCGACGGTCACGCTATCTATACGGGCAACAGCGTGAAGGACATCAAGCGTGCGATCGCCCGTCACCAGGACCAGATGACGGAGGGCGGCTACGCTCCGCTCCTCAAGGCCGCCGCCGCCGCGGCGGACAGCAGCCCGACCGACGGCCGGACCCAGATGCTCAAGGCAGCCAAGGATCCGCTGGTGGGCCTCGACCCCACAGCGCAGAAGACGATGTGGGACAAGCAGCAGGCGAAAGCCCAGGTGATCATCAAGCAGAAGGGCGGCAACGCCAAGCCGAAGCCGTACAGCCCGCAGGCCGTTGAGCGGCACTTCGACAACGCGCTGTGGACGTACAGCACCGAAGCGCTGTCCGCTGGCGACGGCAACACGCAGATCCGAGCCGGTGTGCTGCGTCTGCTGTCCACCATCTCCGCGGTTACCGTTCAGAACTCGACCACCCACGGCAGGGCCACGCTGACGATCACCGCCGGCCCCGAGGTGTTCGGCGGCGAGGGCAGCGAGGTGCTGATCATCGACGCCACGACCGGCATGCTGGTCAAGGACGTCTCCACGGTGCCGGGCCTACCCCTGGCCTCCACGACGTACGAGTCCTCCCGCGTGACGACGGCCGACCTGTAGGCCGGGAACTCCCACCCATCGGCATTCCGGCACACGGGCGTGACGCGCCCGGCGCTCGATGACGGTGCGGGTCGCTCGGAGGCGGCCCGCACCGTCGTTCGTCGTGCGCACGGTCCGTGCCTGACTGCGATGATCGACGCGTGACGTACATCCCGGACCTGGCGCCCTATGACTACTACCCGGGCGCACCGGACGCCGTTGCCGTTGGTTGGCTGGACTCGGGCATGCCCTTCACCGCAGGAGCCTGTCCGCGAGACGTTCGAGACCGCCTGGTGAGGCTCGGCGCTGAGCCGGTACGGCTCATGCGCGGGTACCACTACTGCCAGTTCTGTGCGGCGACGGTCGAGCCTCCGCGCGTGATTCGGGCCGACACGCGGGCCTACGACGCTCCCGATGTTGTGCGCGGGAACGGCGAGATCTGGCTCACCGGAGCGGACGGGACGAACTTCGCCGCACCGGCGCTGATCGGCCACTACGTCGAAGAGCACCGCTACCTGCCACCCGCTGGCTTCATCGAGGCGGTTCGGACCGGTGTTCCCACCCCCGGCGTCGCGTAGTGAGGTCAGCGCTACGCGTCCCGGAACCACCCGATCGCTGGAGCGTTCACGTAGTCGTCCTCATGCTCCGGCGGCCAACGATCGCGCAGAGCAGTCAACGTCTCGGCGGCGGCACCGGCGACAGTGCATGGCGGCGAGTGCAGGCATCCTGGAGAACCCGCAGCCGCGAAGCTGCGATGCATGTCCCATGCTTGCGCCAGTTGCTGGTCAGACAGGCGGTGCAGAACGTAGACGCGAGGGTCGTAGTCCCACGACCCGCCCTCGTCGTCATTGGTCACCATGACGAACCAATATTCGCGACCGCCATGATGGGCGACGCCGGTGATGGGACCGTCATACCAATCGCTGAACCACTCTTTCCGGACCTGGGTCAGCTCAGGCAGGCCAGTGAGGCGCGACGCCGCGTGCACATCGCCGATCGTACTGCCGGGCGCACACACCGCAGCAGATCACTCCGGCCAACAGATAGCGGCGGGGGATGCCGACAGCTGGGGTCGGCGCGGTGTTGGCAGCTGTCCAACGTCGCCGGGTCGAGGCCGCCGGCCGGCGGGAGCGGGTGGATCCGACCCCTTGTCGAGATGGTCCTTGAGGTCGGCGGCCCACTGTACGAGCCGGTCATCCGACGGTGATGGCCACGGCGCGGCCGGCCCGGCGGCCGGAGAAGAGACAGCCGCCCAGGAAGGTGCCTTCCAGCGCGCGGTAGCCGTGCATGCCGCCACCACCGAACCCACTGGCCTCGCCGGCGGCGTAGAGCCCGGGTACCGGCTGGCCGGCGCCGTCCAGCACCCGACCGTCGAGGTCGGTGTGCAGGCCGCCCAGGGTTTTGCGGGTGAGCACGTGCAGGCGTACGGCGATCAGCGGTCCGGCCTTCGGGTCGAGGAACCGGTGTGGCGCCGCGGTCCGCATGAGCCGGTCGCCCCGGTAGTTCCGGAAGTTGCGGATGGCGGCGATCTGCATGTCCTTGGTGAAGCTGTTGGTCAGCTCCCGGTCGCGTGCCTCGATCGTGCGCTGGATGTCGAGCGGGTCCAGCAGAGGCTCGTCCGTGAGCGCGTTCATGCCCTTCACCAACTCGTCCAGCCGGTTGGCCACGACGAAGTCGGCGCCCTGCTGCTTGAACGCCTCCACCGGCGCCGGTGCGCCGCCACGGAGGCGGCCGAGTACCTGTTTGACGCTGCGACCGGTCAGGTCCGGGTTCTGCTCGGAGCCGGAGAGCGCGAACTCCTTCTCGATGATCTTCTGGGTAAGGATGAACCAGCTGTGGTCGTGGCCGGTGGTGCGCAGGTGGGCGAGCGTGCCGAGGGTGTCGAATCCGGGGTAGAGCGGGACCGGCAGCCGTCGTCCGCGCGCATCGAGCCAGACGGACGACGGCCCGGGCAGGATGCGGATGCCGTGCGCGTCCCAGACCGGGTTCCAGTTCTGGATGCCCTCGACGTAGTGCCACATCCGATCGGGGTTGATCACTGCGCCGCCGGCGTCCTGCGCGATGGTCAACATGCGGCCGTCCACGTGGGCGGGCACGCCGCTGATCATGTGGTTGGGCGGCGTGCCGAGCCGTGCCGGCCAGTTGCGGCGGACCAGGTCGTGATTGCCGCCGATGCCGCCAGAGGTGACGATGACGGCCTGCGCGGTGTAGGCGAAGTCGCCGATCTCCTCCCGCGAGCTGGCGGTGCCGCGGGCGGCGTCGCTGGGCTCCAGGACCCGGCCCGTGGCGCCCACCACCGCGCCGTCGCTGACGGTCAGTGCGTCGACCCGGTGTCGGAAGGCGAACCGGACGAGGCCGCGTCCGGCGGCCTCCCGCACGATCGCGATGAAGGGTTCGAGCAGACCCGGTCCGGTACCCCAGGTGACGTGGAAGCGGGGCACCGAGTTGCCGTGTCCGGTGGCGTCGTAGCCTCCGCGTTCGGCCCAGCCGACGATGGGGAACATCTTGACGCCGAGACCCCGCAGCCACGCGCGTTTCTCACCAGCGGCGAAGTCGACGTACGCCTCGGCCCAGCGCCGTGGCCACGCGTCCTCGGGGCGGTCGAAACCGGCGCTGCCCTGCCAGTCCTGCCAGGCGAGTTCGGTCGAGTCGCGGATGCCCATCCGGCGCTGCTCGGGCGAATCGACCAGGAACAGCCCGCCGAAAGACCAGAAAGCCTGGCCGCCGAGACTCTGCTCGGGCTCCTGGTCGAGCAGCAGGACGGACCGGCCAGCGGTGACGAGTTCGGCGGTGGCCACCAGTCCGGCCAGGCCCGCGCCGATCACCATCACGTCCGCGTCCGCTGTCCTGGTGGTCATGCCGGCTCCTTCAGTTCGGTGAGCGGGTGGGTGGGCCCGGCCGTCGAGGGCGGCGACGAGTTCCTCGGCGCCTTCCATCCCCGCGGCCAGCCCGGTCTCGGCAGTCTGCCCGGCCATCTGCGGGAAGACAGTGATGCCGGCCACGCCGCGCAGGATGCTGTCGGCGGGCAGCGGTGAGGTCCCGTGGGATCGTGTCGCAGAAGGTCGTAAGCCGCGTAGCTCAGCCGGGATCGGACCCCTCTGCCGGCAGGTGCAGGTGTTGCAGGTCCTCCGGTACCGGGAGGTCCGGCCGGTAGATCAGCATCGGGGGCTGGCTGTCGGTGTCGGCGCGGGCGGCGGGAGCGTCGGCGAGGGAGAACTGGTCTCGGAGTCGGCCGAAGAAGTCGTCGACGTCGGCGACGATGAGCTTCGCGCGGCGTCGGGCGGGGTAGACGGCGACCCAGTCGCCGGGGTCGAGGATTCCGTGTACGCGTCCGTCGACGACGACGGTGACCTGGCCCGAGCGGGGGAGCACCTGCACGCCCACCGGTTCGTCCGGGGCGGTGACCATGCTGCGGTTGAACGCCATGTGAGGGGCGACCGGGGTGAAGACGAGGGCGTTGAGGCGCGGCGACAGGACCGGTCCGCCTGCGGCGAAGGAGTAGGCGGTGGAGCCGGTCGGTGAGGCGACCATGACGCCGTCGGCGGAGTAGGTGGCGAACAGTCGTCCGGACAGGTACACCGCGACGCTGGTCTGCCGGTCCCGGCCGAGTTTCTCGAAGACGACGTCGTTGAGGGCGCTGAGGCCCAGCGGGACACCCCAGCCCACCTCGTCGGGTGTGCTCGGCCGGGGGAGAGGCGGGACGGCATCGGGACCGCGGCCGTAGCGCAGCAGAGTGCGAAGTTTCGGTGGGACCTGTAGCGGGCGCGACGCCCGCAGGGTGAGCAGCATGCGCTCCTGGATGGGTGCGCGTCCGGTCAGGGCGGCGCCCAGCACCCTCGGCAGGTCCGTCGCGGCGAACGGGGTGAGGAAGCCGACCCGGCCGGCCTTCACGCCGAGAACGGGTGCGTCGGCTTCGACTGCGACGGCCAGTCCGCGCAGGAGAGTTCCGTCGCCGCCGATCGTGACGACGAGCTGAGGTCGCTGCGGCAGGTCGGCCAGCACGTCGGCGGGGCTCTGCTCGTCCTGCCAGACGTCCAGGGTCCGCGCAGCGGCACCGTGCTCAGCGCAGATCCGCGACACCATGTCCGCCGTCTCGGCGGCCTGCGACCTGGTCGGGTGTACGACGACGCCAACGAGCATTCGAACTCCTCCACGCCCTCTCGGCTGTCATCTCATCTGACGCTGAACACTGCGGCATCACCCTACGTACAGGGTTCCGTGGCGAGGCTCGAGGCATCCCGTCATCGCTCGCTCCACGGCAGTTCAGCCATCCGGCGCAGGCACGACGAGACGTCGACCACTCGCGCGCCGCCCTCGTCGAGCACGGACTACGCCGGAGACGGCAGGGCGTCGAGGCGGGCGCGGACCGACTCGCTCGATGGATGGTCGAGGTCGGTGAGGATGCTCAGGGCCTGCTGCCACACGGTCCGCGCGGCGCCCGCGTCCCCCGCGCTGAGGTGGGCGTCACCGAGGTGAGTGAGGGTGTCCGCCTCGTGGGCGCGGTAGCCGAGTTCTCGGAACAGTCCGAGGGCCTCCCGGTAACAGTCGACGGCCCGATCGTGCTGGCCGAGGTGGTGCCGGGCGTGGCCGAGGCTGTCCCAGGTGGCGGCCGTGCCGCCGCGGTCGTTCACCCGGCGCAGGAGGCTGAGCGCGTGTTCGCAGTAGTCGACGGCGGTGGCGTGGTCGCCGAGCAGCGTGTGGCACCAGCCGACAGCGTTGAGCGCGAACGCCTCCCCGCGTTCGTGTCCGGCCGCGCGGTAGAGCAGGACGGCCCGGCGGGCGTGCTCCAGGGCGCTGGGCAGGTCCTCCCGGTGCTCGTGCAGATAGGCGAAGAGGCGGTGGATGAATGCCTGCCCGGTCGTGTCGTCGCTGCCCACATAGAGGTCGAGGGCGTGGTGCAGGTGCTCCTGCGCGTCGTCGAGCCGCTGCAACCGCAGGTCGGTGTGGG
Organism: Micromonospora sp. RB23; assembly: GCF_053585025.1. Lineage (NCBI taxonomy): Bacteria > Bacillati > Actinomycetota > Actinomycetes > Micromonosporales > Micromonosporaceae > Micromonospora > Micromonospora sp. RB23. The sequence goes on along the minus strand of NZ_CM132111.1, from coordinate 4,561,514 downwards.
CGAGGCTGAGGTGGGCGCCGGCACGCGCGGCCGGGATGCCGAGCCGGTCCGCGCACTCCAGCGCGATCCGCCAGGCGACGGCGCGGTCGTACCAGTACCCACGGCGTTCCAGGTACGTGTCGAGGGCCCAGGCGAGCTGCCAGGCCCCCCGGTCGAGGCCGGACGCGGCGGCGAGGCGCAGCGTGGCGAGCAGGGCGGCGCGCTCGGCGTGGAACCAGGCCGTCGCCTGACCCGGGTCCGCCAGGTGCTCCGACGTGTCGGCGGCCGGCGGCGGGTCGAGCGGGAGCGGAATGGGATCCCGTTGGGCGTGCACGAGCCGGTTCGCGGCGTGCGCGGCGTGCGTGTAGTGGCCGACCAGGCGCGACCGCGCGGTCCGCCCGTCGTCGGGGGCAACCTCCTCGGCGGCGTACGCGCGCAGGAGGTCGTGCAGGGCGTACCGGCCGGGTGCCGGTTCGGCGACCAGGTTGGCGCGGACCAGTTCGGCCAGCAGGCGGCGGGTGGGGGTCAGCGGTTGCCCGGCGAGGCTCGCCACGGCGTGCGCGCCCACGTCCGGGCCCGGGTGCAGGCTCATCAGGTGGAACAGCCGCCGCGCGTCGGCGCTCAGCGCAGCCTCGGACCAGGAGAAGACGGCGCGTACCCGGGTGGTCGGGTCGCCGGCGTCGAGGGCGTCGAGGCGGCCGTGCACGTCGTCGAGTTCGGCGGCGATCGCGGTCAGCGGGAACGCGGTCTGCTGCGCGCGAGCGCAGACGATGGCGAGGGCGAGCGGCAGCCGCGCGCAGGCCGCGATGATCTGCTGCACGGCGGCCGGCTCGGCGGCCACCCGGTCGACGCCCAGGCGGCGGGCCAGCAGGAGCCGGGCCTCGTCGGGGTCGAGGACGTCGACGGCGAGCGGGTGGGCGCCGTGCACGGTCACCAGGGGAGCGAGCCGGTCGCGGCTGGTGACCACGGTGGCCGACGTGGGTGCGCCGGGCAGCAGGAGCCGTACCTGATCGGCGTCGCGGGCGTTGTCGAGCACGACGAGGATCCGCTTACCGGCCAGCAGGCTGCGGTAGCGCGCCGCCTGCACGTCCGGGTCGGCGGGAATCCGCTCGGGCGGCAGGCCGAGGGATTCGAGTAGGCCGCGCAGCGCGGCGGCCGGCCGGACCGGCACCCCGCCGGGGTCGAAGCCGCGAAGGTCGGCGTAGAGCTGGCCGTCGGGAAACCGGTGCGCCATCTGGTGCGCCCAGTGCACGGCCAGGGTGGTCTTGCCGACGCCGGCAGTGCCGGAGATCACCGCGAGCACGCCGCCGGTCGCCACCCCTGTCGGCTCGGCCAGCAGCTTGTCGAGGCCGGCCAGGGCGTCGGTGCGCCCCACAAAGCCGCGGACGTCCGTGGGCAGCTCCGCCGGCACGGGGGCCGGCGTACCGGCGGCCGGCGCGGCCCGGGGTTGCGGGGAACTGCCCTGCAACAGCGCCTGGTGGAGCATCTGGAGGGTCGGTTCCGGGTCGACGCCGAGCGCTTCGGCCAGCCGGGTCCGTAGTGCGGCGTACTCCCGCAGCGCGTCGGCGGTGCGCCCGAGCGCGTGCTGGGCCCGCATCAGCGCGGCGGTGAGCGACTCCACGAGCGGGTGTTCCGCCGCCAGCTCGGCCAGCAGCCCGATGGTGACGGCCGGGTTGTGCGCACCCAGCTCGGCATCCGCCCACGCCACCACGGCGTCCAGGTGCTCCCGGGTCCAGCTCTCCCGCATCCGGGCGGCCCAGTCCCCGGCGATGCCGGCCAGCGGTACGCCCTGCCGGAGCCCGATCGCCGCGCGCAGGGTGGCCAGCCGTTCCCGGTCGTCACCGGTGTCCCCGGCGCGCAGCAACAGCCGACGGAACCGGTGCAGGTCGACCAGTTCCTCGTCGATCTCCAGCACGTACCCGCCGGAGCGGTGAACCAGCGTCGGCGCGTCGGCGTCACCAGCCGCCTCGCGTAACACCTGCCGGATCCGGGTGACGTGCGCCCGCAGGCTGCCCCGTGCGTCGGCGGGGGCCTGCTCGCCCCATACCCGGTCGACCAGCGCGGCCTGTTCGACGACCCGGCCCGCGTCGACCAGCAACGCCGCCAACACCGCCCGCTGTCGCGGCGGCCCCGGGTCGACCGGTCGTGCCCCGGCGAGGACCTGCACCGGGCCGAGCAGCCGGTATCCGACCGCTTCGGCCCGCCCGTTCACCACGAGACCCGCACAGCATCAGCCACCTTCGGCGTCGCAACGATTCCACAACGTAACGGCCCATCGTCGGTTGCCATTCTCTTCGTGCCCGACCGCAACGGCATCACGGGGGTCCGGAGGCGGTCGGTCGAGCCGAGGGAGGGAGGCAGCCATGAAGATCGTCGTTCGCGCCGTGGAGTCGGTGAAGACCACGCAGTACCCCGATTCCTGATCACGCCCGGTGGGCGGCCGTCGTTCGCCGGCGGTCGCCCACCCCGGTGAAACCATCCTCGGACCCGGAGGTTTGTCATGCGTGTCGGCCTCAAACCCTGCGAGTGGGAGCGCGTCGGCGACAGTCTGGTCGTTGTCTGCGACCCGAGCCGCTCGGTGCAGCTCGACGACCCGGACGGCCAGGTGGAACGCCTGCTCACCGTGCTGTCCGACCAGCCGGGAACGCTCGCCGAGCTACGCGCCGCCCTGACCGCCGGCGGGGTCGAGGTGAGCACCGACGACCTCGGCGGCGCGCTGGACGCGCTCGACGACCTACGGTTGCTGCGGGACGTCGACCGGCACGTCGACCGCGCCCGGGCCGGCCGGGACTTCAGCAACCTCGCCTTCTTCGAGCTGTACGCGACGCTGGAGACCAGCGAGGCCGACCTGCAACGGCGGGTGCGCGACGCCCACGTCCTGCAACTGGGTACGGGCGGGCTCGGCTCCAACGTGCTGCAGAACCTGGCCGGCCTCGGCGTCGGCAGGCTCACGCTGGTGGACGCCGACGAGGTGGAGCCGCGCAACCTTGCCCGGCAGTTCCTGTACCGGGAGGCGGACCTCGGCACCACGAAGGTCGACCGCGCCGCTGACTGGGTGCGCTCCTTCCACTCCGGCATCACCGTCGAGGCGGTACGCCGCTGGATCGCCGGCCCCGACGACATCGCGGACCTGCTGCCCGGCGTCGACCTGGTGGTGTCCGGCGTCGACCAGGGCGAACGGATCGACAACTGGGTCAACGAGGCGTGCCTGCGCGCCGGGGTGCCCTGGGTCCGGGGCGGCATGGTCGGCTCCCAGCTCATCTACTTCTCCGTCGACCCGGGCCGTAGTGCCTGCTACGACTGCCGGGTCCGCGCCTACGGCGACGGCCGGGACGTCCAGGCGTCGGTGCTGGAGCCGGCCGCGATGACCGCGCAACGGCTCAGCGCCCGCATCTCCCGCCTCAACCGGGCCAACGGGCCGTCGGCCGCGCTGGTCGGGTCCCTCGTGGCGTTCGAGGCGCTGCGCTACCTGACCGGCTACGAACCGCCGTACGCGGCGGGCGCCGAGGTGCTGGTGGACCTCTCCGCCGGCTGCCGACCCAGCCGCGAGCCGTGGCCGCGCGACCCGGACTGCCGCACGTGCGCGATGGCCGGCGCTCGCACCGCCGCCACCGCGTCATGACCGACGCGACGAGCACCGTGCGGCTGCGCCCGCTGACGGTCGTCGAGGAGGGCACGGACGTCCTCGTCGGCGACCCGGAACGGGGCGCCTACGTCGCGATGCCCGCGGTCGGTGGTGTCGTCATCCGGGCGCTGCTGGACGGCGCCCCGCTCGCCGAGGCCGCCGAGCGGGGCGAGGCGTTCGCGGGCGAGCCGGTGGACCTGGACGACTTCGTCGCCGTCCTTACCGAACTGGGGTTCGTGGACAGCGACGAGGTGCCCGCGCCGGTGCCGACCGCCGCCGTGCAGCAACGCTCGTGGACCGCCGGCCCGCCGGCGGCACTGGTCCGGCCGCTGTTCTCCCGGGTGGCGTGGGTGATCTACGCCGCCGCCGCGATCGGGGTGGTGGCGTGCCTTCTGGTACGCCCGGACCTCTGGCCCCGGCCGGCCGACCTCCTGCTCACTGACGATGTCGGCACCAGCCTGCTGATCATGCTGCCGGTCACGTACGCCCTGGTCGCCGTGCACGAGGCGTGGCACTGGCTGGCCGCGCGCGCACTGGACCTGCGGACCCGCTTCGGTATCGACCGGCGGCTGTTCTTCCTGGTCTTCGAGACCGACCTGTCGCAACTGTGGAGCGTGCCGCGTCGCCAGCGCTATGGCCCACAGCTCGCCGGCCTGGCCGTCGACATGGTGCTCCTCGCGGCGCTGCTGGCCGGGCAGGTCGTCCTCGGGCCGGTACGTCCCCTCCCGGCGCTGGTCTTCGTCCTGGTGGCCAGCACGCTCTGGCAGTGCATGATCTTCCTACGTACCGACCTGTACGCCGTCCTGGTCACCGCGATCGGCTGTCGCGATCTGTGGCGGGTCAAGTCCCTGCTGCTGCGGCGGGCCTTCCGCCGGCTCGACGAGCGGCAGCGGGCCGAGCTGGACCGGGCCGACCCGCACGACGTGCGGGTGGGCATCTGGTTCCGCTGGGTGTGGCTCGCCGGGTGCCTGCTCGCCGCCGGCTACTTCGTGCTGTTCTACCTGCCGCTGCTGCGCTACGTCGCCGGATGGGCGGCCGACGGGTTCGCCGCCGGGCCGGGCAGCGCGAGGCTGTGGTGGGGGCTGGTGACCGCCCTGCTGGTCTACGCGCCGATCGTGGTGACGCTGGTGCTGGCCGTCCGGGCGGTACGCACCCGAGCGGGTCGGTGAGCCGCCGCGCCACCGAGCCCTTCGACGCCTCCCTGCTGCGGTGACCTGCGGCAGCGCGGTGCTGACACCGCGTGCCTGCGGAGGGAAAACTCGTCGTGCCGGGTGACAACCCGCACGTCAGCCACGATTCGAGGGCATACGGCCACCTGCCGGTGGAGCTGTTGGTCGGCGCGCGCGAGAAGCGGTCAGCCGGTCTTGGTGGCGAAGGGGCCGCCGGCGCCGAACGCGAGCCGCGCGAAGTTCTCGGCGATACGGCGATGTCCGGCGGGGTCGGGGTGCACCCCGTCGGGAAGGGGGAGTTCGGCGTAGTCCGCCTCGCCGTACAGGTCACGTCCGTCGAGGTAGTGCAGGTTCGGGTCATCGGCCGAGCGCTGTTCGACGATCCGGGCGAGTTCGTCACGGATGACGTTGAGGGTCAGCCGTCCGGCGCTGCGTTCGGCCGGATCGCCCGTGGCCTTGAACCGCAGTGTCCCGCCCTGGAAGTCCGGCACGAGAGGACCGGGCGTGTCCTCTTGAACCGGGCACAGGATGGCGGACACGACGAGCAGTGGCGTGGTCGGGTGCCCTTCGCGGACAGTGTCGAGGAAGCCGTGGACCGCAGGGGTGAAGGCGCGGAGACGCATCACGTCGCTGTTGACGATGTTGATGCCGATCTTGATGCTGATCAGGTCCGTAGGGATGTCCCGCATGGTGCGGGCGGTGAACGGGTCGAGCAGCGCGCTCCCGCCGAACCCCAGGTTGACCAACTGGACGCCGCCCTCGGCAGCGGCCAGGGCTGGCCAGATGGCGGTGGGATGACCGGCGTTCGAGCCGTGGCTGATGGAACTGCCGTGGTGCAGCCACGTCCTGCTTCCGTTGGATGGGGTCTGCTCGACGGGCGCGTCGGTGCGCAGCGCGATCAACTCGGTGATCTCCGTGTGGGGAAGCCAGATTTCGACGTCCTTCGCACCCTCCGGCAGACCCGCGAAGCGGGCGGTGCCGGCCGGCCCTTCAGCCAGCACAGAGGTTTGGAGGAACATGTCGGTAACCGTCCGGACGTTGCCTTCGGGCACCGAGGCCTGTGCGGCCAGGCGGCCGTTGATCAGCAGGTCGTAGACGCCGTCCGGTGGGGCCGGGAAGCCTTGGTAGACCCGCTTGGTGGGCAGCGTGTCCAGTTCGATGGCGGTGGCCCGGGTACGGAAGGCCAGCCGTACGCCGGATGGCTGTGCCTCGGCCATCGCCAGTTGGTCGTCGGGGATCTGCTGGCGCGCCCGTTCGGTCAGCCGATGCGGCAGTAGACCCCGCGCGGTCGCCTCCAGATCGACAGCGCCGCGCACGAGGCCGGCGCTGATCGGAGTGGTGGTCCACTGGTGTTCGGTGGGCATTGCCGCACAGCCTCTCGATCGAGATATCGATGTTCATCGGCGCGCCGCGCTACGAACCGCCGGCGGTGGTGCGGCCGTTGTCGGGTCAGCGGGTGCTGCGGTTGCGTAACACCGCGTCGAGCGAATCCACGATCCATTCCCAGGATTCCAGCGCGTTGGGAGCGCTGTGCTCGAAACCACCGGCTAGCTCCAAGCTGACGTAGCCGTGGAAGACGCTGCCCAGCATCCGGACCGCGTGGGTCGCGTCCGGCTCGTTCAACCCGTAACCCCGCAAGATCGCCCGAGCCATCTGCGCGTGTCGGACACCGGCACTGGCGGCCGCCGTTTCCGGACCGAGCCGGAGCCGGGCGGCGGCGTAGCGGCCCGGGTGCTCCCTGGCGTAGTCGCGGTAAGCGTCGGCGAACGCGGCTAGAGCGTCCCTGCCGGCCCGACCGGCGACGGCATCAGCGACGCGGTCGGCGAGTTCCTCAAGCGCGAACAGCGCGATGCGGATCCTGAGGTCCTGTGAGTTCTTCAGGTGCGAGTACAGGCTCGGGACCTTGACGTCGAATCGCCGAGCGAGCGCCGAGACGGTGACCTGGTCGAAGCCGACCTCGTCGGCCAGTTCCGCTCCCGCTCGGGTCAGACGCTCCGGCGTCAGTCCTGGTCTGTCCATCAGCCCTCCTGTTTGCCTACAGTCATTATGCTACTGCCTAATACCTATAGGCAAATCCGCTCGTGGGCGTGAGCTGAGGCGACGTTCCGCTTGGTCGCGTGCGCGTCAGCGCTCCGGCTCGCCGGGTGAGCCTCAGTGAATGGCCGGGCTGAGTCTGGTTGCCGCCGCGCTGGCCCTGGTCGCGCTCCTCGACGCCTGGCGCAGCCGGGGATGGTCGCTGGGGGTTCCGTCCCTCGCCGACCGGTCGGGCGACATCCGGCGAGCGCGAGGCCGGCGCCGGACCGCACGCGGCCGCGCGGACGAGGCCGTGCCGGCAAATGGCCTTCGATGGGTCCGGCTCGTCCTAGTGGGCTAGACGCTGGAGCCAGTCCTGCAGGAGTGCGGTCTCGACGGGGCGGAGCGGGACGGCAGCTGGATCCGTCCCGCCGAGGGTGGCATCGAGCGCGAGGGCGCGAGCGGCGAGGGTGGAGTCCGGGGCTGGGCTCGTGTCGGTGGTCAGGGCGTCGATGAGTGCTTCCCGCATGCGCGATGAGACCTCCGGGTCGCGTTCGCTCTCGGGGGTGCCGATCAGGGAGAGCGTGGTGCCGGTTACCGCTGCCAGCGTGAGGTGGGCGGCAAGGACGGGCGGCACCCGTAGGCGGCCGTTGGAGGCGGCGCGGCCGAGGAACGTCATGAGGAGTTCCTGAGCCTCCCGCGCGGCAGGCGGCCGCCTGCCGGGGCGATCGGTGCCGTACATCAGCAGGTAGAAGGCGGGATGTTTCAGGCCGAAGTCGACATGCATGTCCCATCCGCGGCGTATGTCGTCGACCGGGTTGCCGCTCGACGACAAGGTGTGCTTCTGCGCCAGGTAAAGGTCGAAGGCGTGGATGGCCAGCGCCGAAAGGAGCCCGTCCTTGTCGCCGAAGAGCTGGTACAGGGAGGCGGCGCGGATGCCCGCCGCCGCTGCGACGGCGCGGGTGGAGAGCCCCTGGGCGCCCTCCCGTTCCAGGAGCTCGGCTGCGACTTCCAGGATCTGCCGGCGACTGCGGGTCTTCGCATCATCCACGGTTGCAATGTTACGGCATAAGGCGTATCACTGGTTCGGCCAGCGATACGAGAATTACCGTAGCAGTGATACGGCAGGAGAGATCGATGAATCGTGTGGGATACGGCGCCATGCAGCTTGCGGGCCCCAAGGTCTGGGGATTCCCGGACGACCCGGAGGCGGCGCGGCGGGTTTTGCGCCTGGCTGTCGAGCTGGGCGTGACCTTCTTCGACACCGCGAACGCCTACGGGCCACGAACGGTGAACCAGCTGATCGGGCAGGCGCTGGGACCGATCCCCGAGGGCGTGATCGTGGGCAACAAGGTCGGCGCAGAGCGCGGCCCGGACAAGTCCTGGGTCGTCGACGGTCGCCCGGAGACGGTCCGGCGGCAGGTTCACGAGGCCCTTACCGACCTGGGAACGGACGCGAGCGAGCTGACCTACCTCCGACTCGTCGGCGACACCCCCGGCGCGCACCAGGACGTACCGCTGGAGGAGTCGCTCGGCGCGCTCGTCCAGCTGCGAGACCAGGGGCTGATCCGCCGCATCGGCCTGTCCGGCGCGTCCCCGCAGGTGCTGGCCCGCGCCCAGCAGGTGACCCCCATCGCGGCGGTGCAGAACCGCTTCAACCTGCTTGACCGCAGCGGCGTCCAGGTCCTCGCCGACTGCGAGACCCAGGGCGTCCTCTTCATCCCCTACTTCCCGCTGGCCGCCGGACGGCTCAGCGGCCACCAAGAGCTGACCGGCCCAGCAGAGCGCCTGGGTGCCACACCGGCCCAGATCGCACTGGCCTGGCTGCTGCGCCGTTCGCCCTCCATCGTCGTCATCCCCGGCACGAGCAGTACCGACCACCTGCGGTCCAACATCGCAGCTGCCGACGTTGCCGAACAATTGACCGACACCGAGGTCGCGCGCCTGACCGGACTCGTCGACGAGTCGCAAGCAGTCCTCGGCCAGCCCACGCCCTCCGCTCACGGCCACCGCTGAAGGGGCCCCGGGATTGCCGCTATCGGCCTCTGCTGCGCCAGGGCTCCCGTGGGGGCCGCCCGCCCGCCTTGGACGCGCAGGCGTACGAGCAGCGCAACGTCGTGGAACGCTGCTTCAACCGGCTCGAACGGTTCCGCCGTCGCCACCCGCTTCGGTCGACCGGCCTTCGGCAGTGATCCGGAGAAGTCCCTCCACGCCGCGGAGGAAGGTCTCGGACACCAACGCGGGGTCGAAGAGGCATCCGGCTGCCATGGCGCCGTCGCGAAGCATGACGAAGTGACGCGCTGCGGACTCTGCCGTCTCCTCCTCGACCTGTGCCATCAGCGTGGTGAGCGTGTCCAGGAACCACTGCCGGTGGGCGATGATCTCCTGACGCACGGGATGTCCCGTGTCGGGATACTCCGCCGCGGCGTTCAGAAACGCGCATCCGCGGAACCCCGGCGACTGGATGCGCTCAGCGATGGAGTTGGCGATGGCCAGAAGGGGGGCGACCGGCCGTGAATTGGTGGTGATGACCGCGTCGACCGCGCCGCGATCCATCGCATGGATTTCCCGCAGGTAGGCGAGGATGAGGTCGTCCTTGCTGGGGAAGTGCCGGTAGAAGGTGGCCCGGGTCACCTTCGCCTCGGCGATGATCCGGTCGACGCCGACGGAATGGATGCCCTCCGAGTAGAAGATCCTGGTGGCTGTGGCAAGGAGCCGTTGGCGCGCCTCGGAGGGCCGGGCACCGTGTGCTGTGGTCGCCATACCGCCATCGTAGCGGACAGAACGTTCGGTCTGAGGGACGTGACTGGTCCCTGAGCTCGACACCGCCAGTCGGTGGCGAGGGGGTGGAAAGCGGCGCCGGGGCAGATTGATCGCGCCCGCGTCGGCGGGTGGGCCGCCATGGCCCTTCGAGATGGATAGAACGTTCGGTCTTGACGATGGAGGCGCGGCCTGTCATGCTGGACAAGACAGAACGATCGGTCTCTCTAGCCCCTCGCTGAAAGGGTCACCCGTGACCACCATTGCTGCTTCGCCCGGCATCTCCCAGACCGCGCACGCACTGCGGCGGCTGTACTTCGTCCGCTTCGCGTTCGCCATCGTGTGGGCACTCGTGACGATCGCCACCGCCAAGGAGATCGGTCCGCTCGCGGTGACGCTGTTCGTGCTCTACCCGCTGTTCGACGTAGGCGCCGCCATCTACGACCTTCGTTCCTCGCGCGCCACGGGCTCGCCGACTCTGCTGTACGTGAACATCGCGGTAAGCCTGATCACGGCCGTCGGCGTGGGTGTCGCAGCCGCCTCCGGCATCCCCGCCGTTCTGCGCGTGTGGGGCGCGTGGGCGATCGTCGCCGGTCTGGTCCAGTTGATCGTCGGTGTCACCCGTCTGAAGATGGGCGGCCAGTGGCCGATGATCATCAGCGGCGGCATCTCGGTTCTGGCCGGTGGGTCCTTCATCGTGGGCGCGGCCGCGGATCACCCGTCGCTGACCAACGCGGCCGGCTACGCCATTCCCGGCGCCATCTTCTTCCTCATCGCGGCCATCCGTCTCGGCCGTACCGCCAAGGGCAACTGACATGACCGCCATCGAGTACGACGTCGTTGTGATCGGTGCCGGTCCGGTCGGGGAGAACGTCGCCGATCGGGTCGTCCGGGGCGGGCTGACCGCCGCGATCGTCGAGCGGGAGCTGGTCGGCGGCGAATGCTCGTACTGGGCCTGCATGCCGACCAAGGCGTTGCTGCGCAGCGCGTCCGCGTTGCGGGCGGCTCGTCAACTGCCGGGTGCACGGGAGGCGGCGACGGGAGACCTGGACGCGGCTGCGGTGCTCAGCCGGCGGGACTCCTTCGCGTCGCACTGGCAGGACGACGGTCAGGTTTCGTGGCTGGCATCGGCTGGCATCGCGCTGCACCGCGGTCAGGGGCGGATCAGTTCCGCCCGCGTCGTCGAGGTGACCGGCGTCGACGGCGTCACCACGACGCTGACCGCGCGGCACGCCGTGGTCGTCGCGACCGGCAGCAGTGCCCTGTTGCCGGACATCCCAGGGCTGCGCGAGGCGGCGCCCTGGTCCAGCCGCGAGGCCGCTTCGGCCAGTTCGGTTCCCCGTCGGCTCGCCGTCATCGGTGGTGGCGTCGTGGCCGCCGAGATGGCGACAGCGTTCGCCGCCCTGGGGTCTGCTGTGACGGTGCTGGCCCGCGACGGCCTGTTGCCGTCGGCGGAGCCGTTCGCCGGCGAACTGGTCACCGAGTCGTTGCGCGATGCCGGTGTGTCCGTACACCTCGGCGCGGAGGCCGTCGGCGTCAACCGCGACGACAGCGGAACCGTCCACATCGCGACCGCCGGCGGCGAGCGGATCGAAGCTGATGAGGTGCTGGTGGCCATCGGTCGTACGCCGAACACTCAGGACATCGGCCTCGACCGGGTCGGACTGGCGCCGGGTGCCTGGCTGGCGGTCGACGACACCTTGCGCGTCGTCGGCGGCGGCGAGTGGCTCTATGCGGCGGGTGACGTGAACCGGCGGGTGCTGCTGACCCATCAGGGCAAGTACCAGGCGCGGGCGGTGGGTGACGTCATTGTGGCCCGGGCGAAGGGTGCGAAGGTCGAGGACGGCCGGTGGGGCCGGCACGTGGCGACGGCCGACGAACGTGCGGTGCCGCAGGTGGTCTTCACCGACCCGGAAATCGCGTCGGTGGGCTTGACCGCGACTGCGGCCGAGGCTGCGGGCCTGCGGATCCGGGTCGTTGACTACGACCTGGGCGCCGTCGCCGGTGCCGCTCTGCACGCTGACGGCTACAAGGGGCACGCCCGGATGGTCGTCGACGAGGACCGGAAGGTGATCGTCGGCTTGACCCTTGCCGGTCCGGACGTGGCGGAGCTGCTCCACGCCGCGACGATCGCCATCGTCGGTGAGGTTCCGCTGGACCGGTTGTGGCATGCGGTTCCGGCGTACCCGACCGTCAGTGAGGTGTGGTTGCGGCTGTTGGAGACATACGGCCGCTGACGGTGCGCCGAGCGCTCGTCCCGGCGCGCAGTTCGCGCCGGGACGAGGGCTGCCGTCCACTGCCCACGGACGGCCCGAACGCCGAGCAGAGCGACGGTGGCGGAGCCCGTACCCTGGGGTGGTGATCGACTTTCGTGCGGCGGTCGAAGCGGGCGACCTCGACGCCATCGAGGCCGCCCTGGCGGACAACGTGGTGTTTCGCAGCCCGGTGGCGTTCAAGCCCTATCCGGGTAAGGCGATCACCGCTGCGATCCTGCGGGGCGTGCTGCGGGTGTTCGAGGACTTTCGGTACGTCCGTGAGCTGAGCGGCGAGGGCGGTCACGATCACGCGTTGGTGTTCGAGGCGCGGATCGGTGACGTCGCTGTCGAGGGTTGTGATTTCCTGCGCCTGGATGAGAGCGGCCTGGTCGATGAGTTCACGGTCATGGTTCGTCCGCTGTCCGCCGCGCAGGCGTTGGCCGCCGCGATGGCCGCTCAATTCGAGCAGATCCAACGCGAGGCGGCCACCGGCTAGCTGAAGGGCCGGGTCAGGCGGGTTGGGCGCGGGCGTAGACGTCGCCCGAATTGACCTCGTGGGGGAGTGCCCGCAGGTACGCCGCCACCTCGTCCGCCGGAACCCAGCCATTGAGTGCGAACGCCATCTCGTCACCGAGCGCCACGGTGAACCTGGTGAAGCCCAGGCGGGTGAGCCGGTCCAGGCAGTGCGCGGCCAGGTCCCGTTCGATGGTGGTGAACTCGAAGGACAGCGCGGGCAGGGGGCGACTCAACCCGGCCAGCACCGCGTCCTCGAACCCCTCCACGTCGATCTTGACGAAGTCCGGTGCGCCGTGCGTCGCGACCAGGGTGTCGAGCGTGGTCCCGGCCACCTCGATCTCGACGTCCCAGATCTCGTCCTCCCAGCCGCCGGCCCCGCCGGCGGCCCGCAGGAAATCCGCCGACACCGTGGAGATCGTCGGGTTCGCCGAGTTGACGTGCAGCCGCACCGGCCCGGTACGCGCCCCGCACGCCGCCTCCACCACGGTCACCCGGTCGTCGTCCGCGTAGAGGGCGCGCAGGGCCCGGGTGCAGAGCGGTTGCGGCTCGACGGCCACCACTCGGGCGCCCAGCCGCCGGAAGCTGCCGAGCCGGTCGCCCACGTGCGCGCCGACGTCGAAGACCAGGTCCCCGGGCCGAACAAGGGGCGCGTAGAACGCGTCCATCGCGGCCTCGCGGGCCGGGTCGCCGTAGTACGCCTCGAGGGAGCGGCGCAATCCGGACAGTGTCGGGTCCGCCTTGAGTGCATCCACCGTTCCGGGGTCGTCGCCCACTGGTCTGACCGTAGTCGCGTCCAGGGCAATGCGAGGGTGATTCGTGTCCACTGGGCGGGCACCCCTGGATACCCAGCCTCCTAGGACGGCCTAGACGGGGTGCGTGGTGCCACCCGCGCACCGGCAGTGGCGAGGCGGCACAGTCGATCGGCATTCGGGCGCTCAGCCCTGACGACCGCCGGTCATTCCGATCGGCACCGCCTGGAGGCTCGCCTCCGCGAGATGACGGAACGCGTGGCACTGGGTGAAGTCGTCCGCCTCGCATTCGAGGGCGTGCTCGATCAACTCCTTGGCCTCGACCGTCTCCCGAATCCGCCGTTCCAGCTCGGCGTGATGCTCGGCCAGCAGACTTCGCCGCATGGCGCCGTTCGGGGCGGCCAGCACCGCACGGAGCTGATCCAGCCTGAGCCCGGCGGACTTGCCGCGCAGGATCAGCGTCACCCGAGCGATGTGCTCGTGGTGGTAGAGGCGTCGACCGTTCATCCGGGCAGCCGGGGTGAGCAGCCCGATCGACTCCCAGTGCCGGAGCACGTGGGTGGCCAACCCGAACCTCTCGGCCAGCTGCCCGATGGTCATCATCTTCGGCGTGCCACTTGACTTCATGTTGACATGAAATTGAAGAGTAGGAGGGCAGTCAAGCCGACAAGCGGGAACAACGCCGTCGTACGAGGAGGACACGCTGTGTTCGATGTGATCGTGATCGGTGGTGGACCGGCGGGTCTTTCCGCCGCGCTGTGCCTCGGCAGGACACACCGCAGCACGCTCGTTCTCGACACCGACGAGGGGCGCAACGCCCCGGCGCAGAACGTCCACAACTTCTTCACCCAGGACGGCACGCCGCCGACCGAGATCCGGCGCATCGGCGCCGAGCAGCTAGGGCATTACCCGAGCGTACGGCTGCGGGTGGCCGAGGTCTCGGGGGTCGAGCGGGACGGAGCCGAGACTTTCGCCGTCACCCTCGCCGGCGGACAGATCGAACACGGGCGACGACTGCTGCTGGCCACCGGGCTCGCCGACGGTCTGCCCGCTCTCGACGGCATCGCGCCGCTGTGGGGACGCTCCGCGTTCCACTGCCCCTACTGCCACGGGTACGAGATCAGCGGTCGACCCATCGCCGTGGTCGGAGCCACCCCGGACCGGGTGCGGCTGGCCGTGCACCTGAGCCGCTTCACCGACGACGTCGTCCTCTGCACCGGCGGTCCGGCCGAGTGGACGGCGCCGATCACCGGCGCTCTGGAGAGGGCCGGTGTCGAGGTCCGCACCGAACGGGTCACCGCCGTGCGCGCGGACGGCTCGGACCTGCGCGCCATCCGGTTCGAGACCGGTCCGGAGCTGGAGCGGTCGGCAATGTTCATCAAGACCTCTCTGCGGCAGCGGTCTCCGATCGCCGCGCAACTCGGCTGCGCGATCTTCCCCGATGACACGGTCGAGGTGAACGAATTCGGTCAGACCAGCGTTCCCGGCGTCTACGCCGCAGGCGACATGGCCCGGCGTTCCACCGTCCCGGTGCCGGTCTCCGCGGTGATCGTCGCGGCGGCCAGCGGCACGATCGCCGCCGGCATCATCGACCAGGACCTGCTCGGCGTCGACTTCGACCTGCCCAACCCGTTCGCCAACGCCCGGAGCTGATCACCGTGACCCGAGAAGAGATCGCGTCGACTCCGAGTGCCACGCCGGGTGAGCAGGACGCCGGAGCCGGCCACAGCAATGTTCCGCTGGCCGTGATCGGTCTCGCGCTCGGCATCCTGGTCTCGGTGCTGGACCAGACGGTGGTGTCGATCGCCCTGCCCACCATCGCCGCCGACCTCGGCGGAATCGACAACATCAGTTGGGTGGTCACCGCGTACGTGCTGGCGTCCACGGCCACTGGCACCCTGTACGGCCGGCTCAGCGACCGGTTCGGCCGCCGAGGCACGTTTCTGGTCGCGATGCTCGTCTTCACCGTGGCGTCCGCGCTCTGCGCGTTGGCCGACACCATGGGCCAGTTGATCCTGTACCGCGCCGTGCAGGGAGTGGGCGCCGGCGCGCTGTTCGCGATCCCCACCATCGCGCTCTCCGAGCTGGTGAGGCCGGAGAGCCGAGGACGGATGCAGGGCGCGGTCGGTTCTCTCTTCGCCCTCGCCAGCCTGGCCGGTCCGCTGGTCGGCGGCGCGCTCACGGATGCGGCCGGATGGCGGTGGATCTTCTACGTCAACCTGCCACTGGGCGTGCTGTCGATGCTGCTGGTGGCCTTCGCTCTGCGGCTGCCCCGGCCGACCAGCCGGCCGAGCATCGACGTCCTGGGTTCGGCGCTCCTGATCGGTGCCGTCGTGGCGCTGCTGTTGACCACCGAATGGGGCGGACGTAGCTACGACTGGCTGTCCGGCCCGATCCTGAGCCTGGCCGTCGGCACGGTGGCGCTGTTCGCGCTGTTCGTCTTCTGGGAGCGGCGGGCGGCATCTCCGGTCGTGCCGATGCGCCTGTTCAGCAACCCGAGCGTCCGGCTCATCCTGCCTGCCACGGCCGTGCTCGGCGCGCTGCTCTACGGGTCGATCGTCTTCCTGCCGACCTACCTGCGGAGCGCGTTCGACATCAGCGCCACCGTGGCCGGGCTCGGCATCAACCCGTACATGCTGACCTTTGTGGTGGCCTCGCTCCTCTCGGGGAGCCGGGTCAGCGCCAACGGCAACGCACGTCCGTTCCTGATCGCCGGACCGATCGCCATCGCCGCCGGCTTCGGGCTGCTGAGCCTGCTCGACGCCGACAGCACCTACGGCATGGTCGCTGTCGCGCTGCTCGTCATGGGTGTCGGCGTCGGCCTCATCATGCAGCTGCTCGTCACGGTCGCGCAGAACGCCGTACAGCCCGCGGACCTTGCTGCCACCTCGGCGGCGATCCTCTCCATCCGAGGTCTCGGCATGTCCCTCGGCGTGGCGCTCTTCGGCAACCTGCTCAGCCGCCAACTCGGCCCGGACGCGCAGGCGGGCCCGGAAGTGGCCGACGCCATCCCCGACGTGATGGTGTGGGGCATCCCGCTGGCGTTGCTGCTGTTCGCGCTGACCGTGGCGGTGCCGGCCAGGACGCTTGGCAGCAAGTCCGCGCCGGCCGACGCCGTATCCGCCGAGGCCGGCGCGGACGTCCCGGCCCGTGGCTGACTCGTACGGCCGTCGGTTGTGCCATCCCCGAACTGCCCGCGGCGACCCCCGCTCGTCGCGGCGCGATGGGGTTCGCGAGCAATCCAGGTGACCGGCCCGACCGGGGGAGCCATCGGGCATGGGCGACCGGATGGTCCCCACCCCGCAGCCTCAGCGGCGCAGCAGTGGCAGCAGTTGGTCGCCCTGGCGGGTGATTTCGCGACGGTAGGGCGTGTCGGAGAGTACGAAGTGGGTGATGCCGAGCCGCTGGTATCTGCGCAGCGAGTTCGCCACGTCCTCGGCGGAGCCGACCAGCCAGGTGGTGCCCGCTCCGCCGCCACCGAATCTGCCCGGGGTGGTGTAGAGGTTGTCGTCGAGGACCTCCCCGCGTGCGGCGAGGTCGAGCAGCCGGCGCTGACCGACGGCGCTCTGCCAGTTCCGGTTGCGCGCGGCGCCTGTGCCCTTGGCCATGTCGGCGACCTTGGCTTCGGCATCGGCCCAGGCCTGTTCGGTGGTGTCCCGCACCAGTGTCGTGACCCGCAGCCCGAATTCCAGCGGCGCGTGCTGGCGTCCCAGCTTCTCGCTGAGCTTCGTGAGTCGCTCGATCCGCTCGGCCACGCCGTCGAGTGGCTCGCCCCAGAAGAGTTGGACGTCGGCCTCGGTGGCGGCCACCTCCTCGGCGGCGGGGGAGGCGCCGCCGAAGTAGAGCCGGGGGTGTTGGCGTTCGCCGCGGACGACCGGTCGGAGCGCCAGGGTGGCGTCGGCGACGGCGAAGTGCTCGCCCTGGTAGGTGACGCTCTCCTCGGTCCACAGCCTGCGGACGATCTGGAGGAATTCCTTCGTACGGGCGTAGCGGTGGGCCGGATCGCTCTCGCTGTCGCCGTACGCGGCCAGGTCGTCCTTGCCCGAGACGATGTTGATCAGAGTCCGGCCCCCGCTGAGGTGGTCGAGGGTCGCGGCGGCGGAGGCGAAGTTGGCGGGCCGCCAGTAGCCGGGTCGGATCGCGATCAGCGGCTGGAACGTGGTCGTCCGGGCGGCGAGCGCGGTGGCCACGGTGAAGGTGTCGGGTCGGCCCCAGCCGGTCCCGATGAGCGCGCCGCCCCACCCGTGCTCCTCGAGAGCCCGGGCGTGGTTGGTGAGGGTGTCCAGGCTGTTGTGGTTGTCGATCAGGTCGTCGCCGCGGTGGCCGGGCTCGACCTGGTTCGGGATGTACCAGAGGAATTCGAGGCTCATCAGTGGGTCTCCCCGGTTCGGGGGCGGAGCGGCGAGAGCCGCCCCGCCCCGATGGGTCCGGTCAGCGGAACAGCCGTGGTGCGTTGCGCAGCGTGTGCGCGGCCACGTCGCGGCCGAGCCGGACGCCGACCTCGTCCGCGGTACGGGTGTGGATGCCCGACCACACCCGGGCGTCGACGTTCTCCCTGGTAGGTCGCTGCCAGTCGCGGTAGGTCCGGGTGGCGCCGGGCTGGCTCGGGCTGGTGATGGTGTACGGCTCCCGGGCCTGCGGGCCCAGCAGGGCGGTGAGCACCTGCTCGGCGGCGCCGGAGTAGGTGTTGTGCCCGCTCGGGTAGTCGGGATGCGCCGGCGTGGTGTGCAGCGGCGTCCAGGCCGGGTCGCCGTCCGCGTCGGCCCGGATGGCGGTGACCGGTCGCCAGCGGAGGTGGGCGTACTTGGCGTCGGAGGTCGCGATCTGGGTGTCGACGAGTGCGACGTGGAAGATGGCCACGAGGCTCGCCCGCCCGGCGACCGGCCCGGTGGACTGCGCGAGCGCGGCGCGCAGGATCGCGGTGTAGAGGGTCAGTGAGGAGCCGAGCCAGAAGGTCGCCGTGTCGGTCTGCTGCGGTGTGCGTACGGCGCTGTCCACCGCCCCGTACGCCCGGACCTCGGCGAGGTCCGCCCGGTAGCGCTCCGAGCCCAGGGCGGGCGGTGGCCCGGGCCGGTACCGGTCCGCGCGGTCGAGCAGGAACGGCCGGGCGAAGCGGGTTCCGGCCTGCTGTGCGGGGGAGAAGCTCGGTGGGGTGGGCTGCCAGCTACCCGGGCCCGGTGCGGGGTTCGGGTACGCCGGGTTGACCGACGCGGGGTCGAGTCCGTCGCCCGTCCGCTGGGCCAGCAGCCTGTGTGCTTCGGCGCGGCCTGTGGCCACGCCCCGGTCCTTGGCCCGCCCGTCCGGGATCCGGTCCAGTGTGGTCCGCAGTGCCGTGTCGAGCGGGTCGGCACCGCCGGGTATCAGGGTGCTCAGCGACGTGTGCACGGCGGACGCGAGCGCGGCGTCGCGGTAGTGGCCGGGGTTTCCGGTGGGCGTGGTGCGGGTGGCGCGGGCGGCGGCGAGCCAACTGATCGCCCACGCGCGGCTGTTGGTGACCTGCGGCAGTGTGCTGGTCGCGACGGCGGCGGCGGTGGCGTCGTACCACTGGAGAACAGTGTCGGTCGTGGTGGTGGCGGCGGCCGGCGCGGCGGGCAGGCCGGCGACCAGGACGGCGGCGGCGGTCATCGCCACAGCACGGCGCCAGCCGCGGCGGCTCGACAGGGTCATGATGCGGTGGCTCCTCGCGTGGGGTGGGTGAAACGGGAGGGACTGCGGCGTGCCTCGGCTGCTCATCGGGCCGGTCCGGCGGGGCCCGGTGTCGTCCCGCCGCGTCGGCGGCCAGCCGGATCGGTCAGCGACGGTGGCTGGTAGCCGGCGTCGGCGGGGTTGAGCGTGGTGCCGGGCGGGACGATGGCGTCGATGCGGTCCAGCACGTCCTGGGACAGCGTCACCTTGGCGGCGCCGAGCTGTGACTCCAGGTGCGCCAGGGTGCGCGGCCCGATGATCGCCGACGTGACCGCCGGGTGTTCCAGGACGAAGGCGATCGCGAGGTGGATGAGGGAGAGTCCGGCCTCGTCGGCGAGGGTGGCCAGTTCGTCGACGGCGGTCAGCTTGGCGGCGTTGGCGGGCAGGGTCGGGTCGAAGCGGGCCGGAAGCCTCTCGGCACGTCCGGAGATCGGCGCTTTCAGGCCGGAGTGGTAGCGGCCGGACAGCCAGCCGCCTGCCAGCGGGCTCCACGGGATGACCGCCAGCCCGTACCGCTGGGCCACCGGTAGCACCTCGCGCTCGATGCCGCGGGCCAGAATCGAGTACGGCGGCTGCTCACTGACCACCCGCTCCCTGCCGCGCCGCTGCGCGATCCACTGCCCTTCGACGATCGCGGACGGCTCGAACGTGGACGTGCCGATGTAGCGGATCTTGCCCTGGCGCACCAGGTCGGTGAGCGCTCCCAGGGTCTCGTCGAAGTCGGTGTCCGGCTCCTGCCGGTGTGCCTGGTAGAGGTCGATCCAGTCGGTGCCCAGCCGGCGCAGGCTGTTCTCGACCGATCGGACGATCCAGCGGCGCGAGTTGCCGCGGTGCTGCGGGTTGTCGCCGACCTGGCCGTGGAACTTGGTGGCCAGGAAGACGTCGTCGCGCCGCCCGCCCGCGAGGGCCTTGCCGACGATCTCCTCCGACTCGCCGTTGGAGTAGACGTCCGCGGTGTCGATGGCGTTGATGCCCTCGTCGAGGGCCCGGTGGATGATGCGGATGCCGTCCTCGTGGTCCGGGTTGCCCCGCTGTCCGAAGTTCATCGCGCCCAGGGTCAGGGAGCTGATGCGGACGCCGGTGCGTCCGAAGGGCCGTTGGTCGACCATGACTTTCTCCTTCGCGGTGGGTCAGCGGGACGCGGTGGCGAGCTGCCGCGTGAACTGGTTCGTCGGTCGGGGCAGCCCGTAGTGCTCCCGCAGAGTGGTCCCGGTGTACTCGGTGCGGAACAGCTTGCGGCGTTGCAGGATCGGCACGACGTGGTCGACGAACGCCTCCAACCCGGACGGCAGCACGGGAGGCATGATGTTGAAACCGTCGGCCGCGCCACTGCTGTGCCACTGCTCGATGGCGTCGGCGACCTGCTCCGGCGTGCCGGCGAAGGTGCGGTGTCCGCGCCCGCCGCCGAGCCGGCCGATGAGTTGGCGGACGGTCAGGCGTTCGCGCCGGGCCAGGGTGACGATCAGTGTGTAACGGCTCTTGGCGCCCTCGATCTCGTCCTCGCTCGGCAGGTCGGCGGGCAGTTCCTTATCCAGGTCGAGGTCTTCCGGGGCGACCCGCAACGTCGTGGCGAGCTGCTGCCGGGCGTACTCCGGCTTGATCAGCCGGTCCAACTCCTCCTCCAGCGCGCGGGCCTCGGCCTCGGTGGCCCCGATGGCCGGCACGATGCCCGGCAGGATCTTGATGGTGTCCGGGTCGCGGCCGACCCGCGCGGCACGCCGCTTGAGGTCGCGGTAGAACGCCTGCGCCTCGCTCAGCGTCTGCTGCGCGGTGAAGACGGCCTCCGCGTAGCGGGCGGCAAGGTCCTTGCCGTCCTCCGACGACCCGGCCTGAACCAGCAGCGGATAGCCCTGGGGTGAGCGGGGGACGTTGAGTGGGCCGGCCACCTTGAAGTACCGCCCGGAGTGCTCCGGTGGGTAGAGCAGCTCGTCGTCGCCCCAGCGGCCGGCGTCCTTGTCGCCGAGCGGCGCGGCGTCGTCCCAGCTGTCCCAGAGCTTCTGGGACACCTCGATGAACTCGGCTGCCCGCTCGTACCGGTCCCGGTGCGCCGGCAGGTCGTCCAGGTTGAAGTTCCGGGCCGCCTTCTCGCCAGCGGTGGTGACGATGTTCCAGCCGGCCCGGCCGCCGCTGATGTGGTCCAGCGACGCGAACCGACGGGCCAGGTTGAACGGCTCGTTGTACGTCGTCGACGCCGTCGCGATGAGCCCGATGCGGCTCGTCGCTCCCGCCAGGGCGGTGAGCAGCACGGTCGGTTCCAGCGTGCCGCCCGGACGTCGACCGATGCTGTTCCAGAGCACCGGGCTGTCGGCGAGGAAGAGCGAGTCGAGTTTGCCGCGCTCGGCGATGCGGGCCAGGCGCGTGAAATGCTCGACGTCGGTCTGCGCGAACGGGTCGCTCTCGGGCAGGCGCCAGGCGGCCTCGTGGTGGCCGACGCCCATGAGAAACGCGTTGAGGTGCAGCATGGTCATCCTTCCGTCGGGTCGACGCCGAGCGCCCGTAGCAGGGTTTCGCGGTACGCGAGGAACTGCGGCTGTCGGTACGACCGGGGGGCCGGCAGATCGATGGCGAGGTCGACGGCGATCCGCCCGCTGTCCAGCAGCAGCACGCGGTCGGCCAGTGTGATGGCCTCGTCGACGTCGTGGGTCACGAGCAGCACCGTGGGTCGGTGCCGGGCGTACAGCACGCGCAGGAGGGCGTGCATGCGCAGTCGGGTCAGCGCGTCCAGCGCGCCGAACGGCTCGTCCGCGAGCAGCAGCTCCGGTTCGGAGACCAACGCCCGAGCCAGCGCCACGCGTTGCTGCTCGCCGCCGGACAGCTCACTGGGCCAGGCCCGCTCTCTGCCGGCGAGGCCGACCTCGGCGAGCGCGGCACGGCCGCGTTCGGCGGCGTCCGACCCGCGCAGGCCGAGGACGACGTTGTCCAGCACGCGCTGCCACGGCAGAAGCCGGGCATCCTGGAAGACGACGGATGACTTTTCCGGGACGTCGACCAGTCCCGACCCCGTGGCATCGCCGTCCAGGCCGGCGAGCGCACGCAGGAGCGTGCTCTTGCCCGAGCCGCTGCGCCCCAGCAGCGCGACGAACTCGCCCGTGCCGATCTCCAGGTCGAATCCGTCGAGGACCACCCGGTCCCCGAACCCTCGCGCGAGGCCGTGCACCCGGACGGCGCGGGACGCGGTCAGTCCGCCAGCGTGCGTCGCCACGACAGCGCCCTCCTCTGCGCGAGCCGGACGACGCCGTCGGACAGCAGCCCGAGCAGTCCGTACAGCACGAGTCCAACGATGATCACGTCGGTCTGGCCGTACGTACGGGCCAGTTCCATCATGTAGCCGATGCCGCTGGTGGAGTTGATCTGCTCGACGACCACCAGGGACAGCCAGGCCCCGACGACCGCGAACCGCATGCCGAGCAGGAAGCCGGGCAGCGCGCCGGGCAGCACGATCCGGCGGATGAAGGCGGTTCGTCGCAGCCGTAGCGACTCGCCCAGTTCGACGTACCGGCTGTCGATGGTGCGCAGCCCGTTGTGGGTATGTATGTAGACGGGCACGAACACGCCCAACGTGATGGTGATGATCTTCATCTGCTCGCCGATGCCGAACCAGAGGACCAGCAGCGGAATCAGTGCGAGGGCGGGGATGGCCCGCTTGATCTGGATCGGGCCGTCGAGGATGGCCTCGCCCCACCGGCTCAGGCCGGCGAGCACGGCCAGCGCCGTGCCCACGGCGGTGCCGATGGCGAGGCCCAGGCCCGCCCGTTGAGCCGAGATGACCAGGTTGTCCTGTAGTCGGCCGTCGGCGATGAGGTCGCCCGCCGTGGTCACCACGGTCCAGGGCGCCGACAGGGTACGGGGGTCGATCCAGCCGGCTGCCGAGCCGACCGCCCACACCGCCAGCAGCAGGGTCGGACCGATCGCCGCCCCGAACGGGATGGGACGGCGCGGCGTGAGTCGACGTCGCGGCCGGCGGGTGGGAACGGCGGCGTCCGACCGGGGTCGGGCCAGGGTCGAGGCGGTCACTGGGCACCTCCCGACGTCAGTGCCTGCGCGCCCACCGACTCGTACCGTCGGTCGTAGAGGTCCTCGGCCCTGAGCGGCTTGTTGCCGGTCTCCTTCGCGAGTAGGTCGATGGTCTCCTGGTGCCGGGCGATGGCCTCGGTCCAGCTTGCCGGAATGTCGGCCACGCCGCCGTTCTCGACCAGCCACCTGCCGTCCTCGGCGGTGAGGCCCTGGTCCTTGACGTAGTACCGCTCGATCCACTCGTCCGGGTGGGCCTCACGCCACCGCCAAGCCCGTGCCCACGCCTGCACGTACTCGCGGATCGCGGCCGCCTTCGCCGGATCACCGAGAACGGTGACCGGCGCGTACAGGTGACCGGGGTCGTCGCGCAGGCCGTGCGCGATCGTCGTCGCGCCGTCCCGGGTGTACTTGGTCTCGTACCGCTTGATCTGCACACCGCCGATCGGCGCGACCTCGACCTGGCGGCTGGCGAGCGCGGTGTTGTAGACATCGCCGGTGCTCGGCAGCTCCACCAGCTTGACGTCCTTCTTGGTGAGGCCGGCCTTGTGCAGCACCCGCAGTACCAGTGCTCCCTGCGCCTGTCCCGGGCTGTACGCGATCTTCTTGCCACGGAGGTCGGTGAGGGTGCCGACCGTGACGCCCGGCGCGATGCCGAGCCGGTAGATGGCGTGGTTGAGCGGGTCCTGGCGGAACTTCGAGGCCACGATCTTCGTGGGGATGCCCGTCCAGTGCGAGTGGATCGGCGGGATGTCGGCCACCGAGCCGATGTCCAGCGCCTTCGCGCGGAACGCTTCCAGGGTCTGGGGGCCGCCGCTGATGTTCGCCCACTCCACCTCGAAGCTGAACTTGGCCGCCTCACCGGAGAACTCAATCGCCTTCTGGTGCTCCTTGTCGCCGACGACGAGCTTGGTGCCCTTCGGCACGGCCTGCGGCAGCGGAGCGCCCGCAGCCAACGCCTCAGTGGGTGTGTCGTCACCGGCGCAGGCGGTCAGACCCAGTGTGACCGCGCCGAGGGTCGCGGACAGGAACGCCCGACGGTCCAGGAGAGATGGTGTGGTCACTTACAACTCCTTCGTCGCTGGTTGCAGGGCTGCGTAGCGCCCCATGTGGTAGAGCAGAGGAGCGCCGTCGCTGTGGCTGGCGACCAGTGGCTCGGCGATCACGATGGCGTGGTCGCCCGCGGGCACCCGTTGGGTCACGCGACACAGGAGCCAGGCGACCGGCTCGTCCAGCAGCGGCACCCGGTGCGGCCCGTACCGCCATGCCGGATGTGCGGCGAACCGGTCGATGCCGCTGGTCGCGAAGGTGCGCGCGACGTCCTCCTGGTTTTCACCGAGCAGGTGCACCGCGACGTGCTCCGCGTCGGCGATCGTCGGCCAACTCGAGGACGAGCGGGCCAGGCAGAACGACACCAACGACGGCCGTAGTGACACCGACGTGAGCGAGGTGACGGTGAATCCGACCGGTGGCTCACCCGCGGCGGTGACCACCGCGACTGCGGCGGCGTGCCGGCGCAGCAGAGCACGGAACATGGTCGCGTCGAGCGGGGTCACGGGTTCGGCGATGACGGTCATGGCTGTCCTCCTGGGTCGACGAAGACAGCTGGCGCCGCCACGAGCGCGCGTGGACCCAGGGCGGCGAGCAACCGTCGATCGGTACGAGGAATCGGCAGCCGGTCGTCGTCGAGCCGGCGGCGCGAGGGGAAGCAGAGAGGATCGCGGACTCAGCGGCAGCAGCCGCAGGCGGCGGTCCAGCCACGGCAGCATCCCCGCGACACCGCGATGGCGGTGCCCCGAAGCAGGGTGTGTTGGCTGGTCACGGATACGACGCTAGCCAACTATTCCTATGTGTCAAGTAGGATTTCAGGCGCTGGGAACGGCGCGGGCGCGGTGCCGGCGGCGCCGAGGACTTGAAATCCTACTTGTCTGATAGGAAAATCGGCCCATGCTGCTTGTCCGGCTGTTCACCACCCGCCGGGTCGTCGACCTGATGCGGGTCGCCGCGCAGCTCTGTCACGGGCCCGTCCTTCCGGCCTGAGCAGGCGATCCCTGCCCGCCGGCGGTCGCCCGACCGGCTCGCGTCCGGCACCTCCGCACCCCGTTCCGAGTGGTCGTACGCCAACGAGAGGGATCCGTCATGACCCCGCCGCCCGTTCCCAGCGCTCCGCGCCCCCACCCCTCGGGAGGAACGCCATGACCTCGTCCACGGACGACCCGACCGATGCCGACGTCGACGCGCTGCGCGGGTTGCTGCGCCACCAGGCCAGCACCGTCACGGTGGTCACCGCCGCCGGTGCGCCGCCGGTGGGTTTCACCGCGACATCGTTCACGTCGGTGTCCCTGACGCCGCCGATCGTCTCGTTCTGCCTGAACCTCGGCTCGTCCACCTGGCCGACGCTGGCGCAGGCCCGGCACGTGGCGGTACACCTGCTCGCGCACGGCCAGCACGAGTTGGCCCGGACGTTCGCCACCAGCGGCATCGACCGCTTCGCCGCTCCGACCCGCTGGCGATGCGGTCCGAACAAGCTGCCGATCCTCGACGGCACCCTGGCCTGGCTGGTGTGTCGCATCGTCGACCGGGTGGTCGTCGGCGATCACGTGGTCGTGCTGGCCGAGCCGGAACTGCTGCGGCACGCCGACGTCGGCTCCCCGTTGCTCTACCACCGGGGTCGCTACGCGGGCCTCGCGGACGCACCGGACGGCACGACCCGCCGCGCCGCCGCCTGACCATCGGCCCGGCGTCTGTCGCCGGTCATCGGTCGTCGTCGTCGACAGGGCAGTCGGCGAAGGCCGTCCGGCGCGGCTCGTGGCGTCGCCTCGGGGTCGCGATCGAGGTGCCTGGCTTGGCCGTATGGGACAATGCCGCCAACGGATGAAACTGGTGAGTGGATGTCGTCGACAGCTGAATCGCAAGATCTCCTTGGGCCGGGGGCTTCTCTTGTGCCACAGGGTTTCCGTGGCGTGACGAGGAACCTGGGCCTCAAAGACGTCGGTGACGATTTCACGGTCATCGTGTCCGAAGTTCCCGCGACATCGGCCGCGGTGTTCACGCGCTCCCGGTTCGCCGGGCCCAGCGTCGAGCTCAGTCGGCAGTCCGCGGCGGCCGGGAGCTTGCGGGGCATGGTTGTGCTCTCCCGCAATGCCAACGTCGCGACCGGGAAGGTCGGTGCCGAGAACGCCGCCGAGATTCAGCGCAGGGTCGCCGAGGTCGCCGGAATCCCCACCGGCGAGCTCTTGATCGGCTCGACCGGGGTGATCGGGCGGCCCTATCCGATGACGCAGATCCGGCGAGGGCTCGACGAGTTGTCGTGGCCGTTCCCCGCCGCCGACTTCGACGCCAGTGCGCGCGCGATCATGACGACGGACACGCGCCACAAGGTGGTCCGGCTGCGCTGTGGTGACGCCGTGATCGTCGGCATCGCCAAGGGCGTGGGCATGATCGAGCCGAACATGGCGACGCTGCTGACGTTCTTCTTCACCGATGCGCGGGTCGACAGGGAGGACCTGGACGCGATCTTCCGCCGGGTGGTCGACCGCACGTTCAACGCGCTCAGCATCGACACCGACACCTCGACCAGTGACACCGCCGCGGTGTTCGCGAACGGCGTTGCCGGCCCGACCGACCTCGGAGAGTTCGAGCAGACGCTGCACCGGGCGGCCCTGCACCTGGTCAGGGACATTGCCTCCGACGGCGAGGGCGCGAGCAAGCTCATCGAGGTCCGGGTGAGTGGTGCCCGCGACGACGCGCAGGCGAAGCTGGTCGGCAAGAGCGTCGTGAACTCGCCGCTGGTCAAGACCGCCGTGCACGGCGCCGATCCGAACTGGGGCCGGGTCGCGATGGCGATCGGCAAGCTGGAGGACGAGACCGACATCGACCCCGACCGGGTGGCGATCCGTTTCGGCGATCTGCTGATGTTCCCCGAAAGCTCCACCGACGACCTCTTGGACCGGGCTGCGGAATACATGCGCGGCAAGGAGGTCAGGATTGACATCGACCTCGGGATCGCCGGGGGCTCGTTCACCGTCTACGGCTGCGACCTCACCGACGGCTACATCCGCATCAACGCCGACTACACGACCTGATCAGGCCACGCATCCTGGCGCACCGTGCGCGACGGGGATCAGCCGCGCAGGGGCAACGACCTCGAGAGCGACCGCGAAGCGACTCCCGAGACGGTGCCCGGCCTGGCGGGCGAGGCTTTCGAGGAGCGCCTCGTGGTCGAATCCCGGCATGTCGAGGCCCCGGAGGTAGGCGTCGTGAGCGCGCAGCGGAGCGAGGCCAGCCGCGAACGGCCGCCGTAGCGCAGGCGCATCGCCGGGAGTCGTTGCCCGGCCGCCCAGGTCGGCGTTGACCTAGGCGAACAGGGCGTGGCCCGTCATCGGTCAGGACTGGCGCACGTTCGACGTCCGCCCCTTGCGCAGGGCGGGCTTGTCCACCTTTCCGACGGCGGTGTGGGGGATGGTGGCGGCGAGCACGATCTCCGCACGCACACCCAGGTGATCGAGCACGGCACGGATCGCCGCGCGTACGCGCTCGTCCTCGACCTCGGCCTCGGGGGTCGCCACCACGAGCGTCCCACCCTCGGTCTCCCCAGGCAGTGGTGCCAGTACGGCCGCTTCGGTGATCGGGCACGCGGCCGTCAGCGCGGCCTCGACGCCCGGGCTGAACACCGGACCGGCCGAGCCGCCGAGCAGGTCGGCGACACGACCGAGGATTCGGTACTCGCCGTCGAACTCGGCGACATCCCCGGTGTGATACCAGCCGTCGCGGAACGTGGCGGAGGTCGCCGCCAGGTCACCGAAGTAGCCGACGCTCGTGTGCGCCGAGCGGGCCAGCACCTCGCCGATCGAAGGCCACGCCTCGTCGAGGGGAGCGAGCCTGATCTCCACCCCGGTGACCGGGCTCATGCCGCGGGTGTCCTGCACGACATCGTCCATGTTCCCCAGCATGATGCCGAACTCGGTCGAGCCGTAGATGCGTCGGATGTGGATGCCGAGCACCTCGGCCGCGTCGGCGACGACCTGGTCGCTCAAGTACGCACCGCCGCAGAGCGGCATCCGCAACGCGGGAAGGTCGACGGACCGGCCGCGTGCCGCCTGCGTCAGCAACTCGTAGTGCCTCGGCAGCGCGCTGCACACGGTGGCTCCGGTCTCTTCCAGCCACCGCAGCAGCTGGTCGGGCGCCGCAGACGGATCGGCCAGCACCAGGAGGGCCCCCGAGAGCAGCGCCGGGAACAGGTGGACGTCGCAGCCGTGTGCGACGTCCAGGGTGTGGCGGTTGAACAGCACGTCCGCGGCGGTCGTCGCGGTGTAGGCGATCCACTGTCGCCGGTCGTGGAGCAGGTCATCCTGGCGCCAGGTCACGAGCCGGGGCTTCCCCGTGGAGCCGGACGTCTCCAGCAGCCGGAACGCGCCCTCGTGCGCCGGGAACGGCTGCGCGCCGATCAGCTCGGAGCCGGTCGCCAGCTCTGCGGTCGTCACCTGCTCGACGGCGACGTCCGGCAGTGGCTCCGCGCCGACGACGAGTGCCGGCTTCGTCTGCTCGGCCAGCCAGGCGATGTGCTCCGGCGTCGCGGACCGGCTGATCGGCACGTGGACAGCGCCGCTCCCCGCCAGGGCGAGCACCAGTGCCACGTAGTCAATTCCGTTGTCCAGCCAGGTCGCCACCACCTGGCCCTCGCCGATGCCCCGGGCCCGCAGCCAGCCGAGGGTACGGTCGACCCGCAGCGACAGCTCGCCGTAGGTCAGGCGTTCGCCGTCGGGCACCACCACCGCGAGGGCGTCGGCTCTGCGGGCCACCACGGAGCGGAACTCGGTCAGTAGCATCGTCTCTCCTCAGGCGGCCGTCGGCAGAGTTACCTGGCCGCGATAGAGCAGCCGCACCCCGTCGGATCCGATCGCGGTGCGGCCGTGCAGCGTCCGCTGGTTGTCGATCACCAGCAGGTCACCGGTCTGCCAACGATGCTGATAGAGGTAGCGCGGCGAGTGCAGGTGCGCCGACAGCTCCGCGAAGAATGCGGCAGAGTCGTGGGCACTCACGTCGGCGACGCGCACCTGCCAGCCCTGCGGCACATCCGGCGGGAATCCGAGTGCCAGGTTCAGCGAGCGCACGCGGCCGTAGTCGCGGGTGGTCGGGATCTCGTACCAGTCGGCGGGTACCTGCGGGAAGTAGCCGCGTTCCTCGACGAGGTATTCGAGCCGGCCGTCGGCAAGAACCTTGCCGAGGTGCGGCGGGATCTCACGCCACGCGGTGAGCTGGTCGCACACCGTGGTCTCACCGGAACCGGGCTCGTCGGCGAAGTCCTTGGCGTACAGGACGATCAGGTCGACCTGTTCGCCCACCAACAGTCCGTCGGTGTGCAGGGGGAGGGGGCCACGGCCGGTGACGACCTTCCCCTCGTCCCTGGAGGCGTTGAGCAGCAACAGATCGGCCTGGCCCTCGCCGAACTTGTGATCCACAGTTTGGCCGAGGTGGTGGACGAGCCGCTGGAAGGCATCCTCGGTGAAGTCCAGGCCGCGGGTCAGCGCGACCCCGCTGGTCAGCGCCGCCTCCCGGGACCGCCGGGCCAGCTCTTCGACGGTCTCTCCGGGCGGTGACGTCAACACCGTGCCGAAACCCGAGTCGGTCAGTGTGTTCTCGGCCATCATCATCTCCTCGTTCATCGGATCGCGGCGAGCGCGCGTGCGTAGACCTCGTCGGCGTTCCAGTCGTCGAGGTGTCCTTTACCGGCCAGTTCCAGAAGGTCGGCGAAGCATGCTTGGTAGACGCGGGAGGGGTCGCTCTGCCCGGAGTCCGCAGCGAGCCGTCGCCGCACCCCCTCCTGCAGGTTCCCGCCGTGGTGTACGGCGATCTTGCGGCGCCACGCGATAGCGGGGGTGACGTGGGCGGCCATCGCGGTCCGCAGATGGAACTTCTCCCGGCCGTCGCGGACCTTGCACGAGGGTGTGGTCTCCAGCGCGGTGCGCATCACCGGGAGCGTCCAGAACGGGTGGAACGTCTCGACGCCGTACGCCAGCGCCATCCGGTTGGCCAGCTCACCGCTGGTGCGGGTGCGCGCGACCGCCTCGATGCCCTGGTCGATCAGCTCGTCCGGGTGCTCGAACGGGGTGAAGAGCCCGGCATTGATGAGGTCGCTGCCGTACCCGGTGAGCAGCACGCGACCCGGTTCGACGACGCCGGACTGGTAGAACGCCGTGGCCGTGAGCGCGACCTCGACCACCTCCGGCGTGGTCACGCCGAGCCAGCGGACGGCGGCCGGGACGGCACGGATGATGCTGTCCTCGTCGAGCAGCAGCGGATGCAACTTGAGGCCGGCGACGTCGCACAGCTCCGCGGCGTCGGAGAACTCGTCACCCCAGGGCGTTCCGACGCTGTACGGCCGAACGTCGAGGTTCCGCGCCGCGGCCAGGTAGGTCACGGTGCCCGAGTCGATCCCGCCGGAGAGCAGAGACGCGTACGCGGCCTCGGGGCGGGCGGCGGCGATGCCGGCGATCACCGCATCCAGCTCGGCAAGTTGCGCCTGCCCGGCAGCCAGCGGATCGTCCCGGAACGGCCTGCGGAACTGCTCGAGGAAGTCCTCGGCCTGCGGGGTGGTGCTGGTCAGCCAGCCCGAAGCGGTCCGGGCACGGCGCTGCCGGACCGAGTGGTCCAACCGTCGGATCCCGTCGACCAGCGTGGCCTCCGGATCGGTTCCCACGGGACCCGAGCGCACCCGGGCGGCGAGGCCCCATGCGGGCAAGATAGCCGCGGCGAGCAGCAGGTCGGTGAAGAGGGCGAAGCCGTCGGAAGCGGGGTCCTCGGCGACGTAGATGGCGTCCTCGTTGAACACCGAGGTGATCGCGGTCACGGCGTCCTCGGCCACCTGCAGCACGGTCCGCTGCGCCGGTTGCGTGGGCAGCTCACCGAGTGCGGGCGCCGCCGTCAGCGTACGGACGTCGACATCGAACGGCGCGGCCGCGGGCAGCCCCGCCGCGAGGCCACGGTGGTAGACGAACAGATCACCGACCTCGACGCACGCGCCCATCGACTCAAGTCCGGTCAGGCGCCGGTTGGCGACGACCACCCAACCGCCGCTCATGCCTTGCCCACGATCCGGCGCATTTCCCGCTGCGGCCGCCCCGAGGCGAATCCTGCCCGGTGTGATCTCTTCGCGTTGTCCCGCAGGACGTGCAGCCCCTGGATGTAGTCGTGGTTCATCTGCGGCTTCGTGTTGCGCACGGCCGCCGGGTTGTAGTCGGCGAAAGCCGCCGCGCGGGCCAGCGCGGTCGGCAGCACCTCGGCCGCGGGCACCGCTTCGTGCAGCAGGCCGTCCCGCAGGGAGGACTCGGCGGACCATTCGTCACATGACAGGAGCATGTGCTGCATCACCGAGCGCCCAGCCGAGCGTTCCAGCATGAACGCGCCGAAATTGCATGCGATACCGACCTTGAACTCGGGCATGCGCAGGATCGACGACTCCGCACCGACGCGGTAGTCACAGGTCAGCAGGAGTTGCAGGCCGATCCCGATGGCGTAACCCTCGACGGCAGCCACGGTGGGCTTGGTGACTTCGAGGCTGGCGACGTACAGCTCGGTGATGTTGTCGATCCACTCGTCCACCTCGTCACCGCCCGAGAAGTGGCTGACCTCGTGAAAATCGCCGCCCACGGCGAAGGAGTTGCCCTCGCCGCCGTGCAGCACCACGGCGGCCACCGCGTCGTCGGCCTCGACCTCGCGAAGGATCCCGGTGAGTGCACGCATCCGGCCGTTGCTCATCGCGTTCGAGTGATGCGAGCCCTCGAACGAAACCTGCGCGACGCCGTTCTTCGTCACCACGGTGAAGGTGTCGCGGGGCTGTGTGCGGACAGCGTTGTTCATCAAGCTGGTCCTCCATGACTTTGGGGGTTGAAAGATGCCGCGCGAGCGCCTATCTCCCCGGGGTTGAGCACGATGATTACTCGTCCATGAACACGGTGATCAGCCTTCCGCCGACGTTGCCGGAACAGGCCGCGCAAATGGGGTTACACCCCGATGTCATTAGATTTTGTCGCTGTGGCGCCCACGTTCAGGAAACAGCTATAGCATAGTCACACATCAATATGCCGCCCGATCCTGTGTTGTCAGGGAGAGCTTGACGTTGCCGCCGGGCGGGTCGGTCGACCCGCTCGAGCGGCGAGGCCGGCCGAGACCCGTCCGGTGGCGACCTCCTCGACCGGTCCGGTCAGCCGGACCGCGCCGCCAGCGTCGAAGGACACGGTGACGGCGCCACCGCGCATCCGGACGACAACCTCGTCGTCCACCAAACCGAGACGCCGCACCGCGGCTGCCGCCGCGCAGGCCCCGCTCCCGGACGCGAGCACCGGCCCGGCACCGCGTTCCCACACCACGACCTCAAGCGAACTCCGATCGCGCACCACCGCGAACTCCACGTTGACCCGGGTGCGGAACGCGGAGTGCCGGCCGATCAGCGGCCCCAGATCCCGCGCGGCCGACTCGTCGTCGGCCGGTAGGACGACGACCGCGTGCGGGTTTCCGTTGTGGACGCCGGTCACCCGAATGGTCCGCCCGGCGACGGACAACGGGTGGTCGACGACCGGGCCGGAACCCCCGACCAGGCCGAAGGCGTCCGCGTCGAAGTCCGGACGACCCAGGTCGATCGACACCAGTCCTGCCGACCGGTCCAGCACCCGGACACTGGTATGGCCGAACCCCGTGTCCAGCACGAACTCCGCGCCGTTGCCTCGGGACAGGTGCAGGCCGAGGATGCGCAGCCCGTTCGCGCTCAGCTCGCACGGGCTTCCGTCCGGGTTGAACAACCGGGCCGGCACGGGCTGGTCCGCGCCCCCGGGCGGTCCCCGGAAGACGATTCCGTCCGCGCCGATCCCGAAGTGCCGGTCGCACATCGCGACCGCTGTCGCCGGTGCGGCGGGCAGCCCCTCCTTCGGGTCCACGACCAGGTAGTCGTTGCCCATCGCCTGGTACTTCGCGAAGCGCGGGAGCTCTACCCCTCGTGGCGAGGTCACCTGCGGCTGCCGTCAGCCCACCGCGGGCCGGTCTCGGCGAGCCGCTCGTCCAGGTAGCGTGCGGACGAGTTGAGTCGCCACAGTGTCCCGCGTGCGATGCCGATGCGCATGGCCTCGGAGGTCGCCGCCGGCTTCACCACGTTGTGGAACCACCCGGCTGCGTGCTGGGAGTCGACCGTGATGTGCAGTCGGTGGTAGGTGATCCCGACCTCTGGCAGCCCCAGACGCTCCCATGCGCGCACGACGCATACGAACCGGTCCGGCACCAGCCACTCGGTCATCCCGAGGTAGCCGACCGCCTCGGCGTACCGGTACCGATAGCGCGACAACATCACCGCGAGGTTCCCGGACAGCAGCGCCGTGCCCGTGAGCCGGTCGGCAACCTCCTCCTCCCGCACGTCGAAGACCTCGAAGATCCGGCGGAAGAGAGTGGTGTGCACCTCGTCCGGCCGGCCGTTGCCCATTTCGTCCCAGTAGTTCGCCGCGATCTCCATCTTCGCGGGACCGTCGGTACCGACCTGCATCATGGCGAGCAGGTCGTCGAACCTCGCGTCGATGACCGACTCCTGGATCATGTACAGGCGCAGGTCCTCCGCGTCCGCGAAGTTGCTGATGAACTCGGTGTAGTAGGGATGCTTGTACACCCGGTGCTGCTTGGCCAGTGCCTTCAACCAGGAGACGTAGGCGGCCGGTTCGCTCGGCATGCCGTCCAGTAGGCCGGCTTCGATGCGGGCGTCCTCCGCGGCGCCGGTGGCGGACTCCACCAGGCGGGCGATCTCGTGAATCACGACCGATCCCTCAGCGCTCGGTGCACCCGGAGCGATCCGCATCCCGAGATCATAGATTCGGGCGAGGATCTGCTGCTGCTGCAGAAACGCATCCGGGTCACCCGCGGTAGCGCGGTCGTTCAGCTCTCTCACCCGATCGAGAACCTGTTCTCGCAGCGCACCCTGCACGGCGCGGTCCAGCTGGTCCGCTGATATCGACAGCCAGTTGGAGATGTCGTCGACGACAGACGCGGTACGTTGCACAGAAGCTGTTTGTTGCACGGTTGTACCCCCATGGAATTGATGTGTCATCGGATATCAGTCGCGTACCGCAGACGATTGCCATTCCTCGACCTCGACGCGGTTGTCGTGGAACACCGCACCGCCGCCCATGTCGGCGTCCCGCTCGTTCACCGTCGCGTTGACGGTCGGGCCGCCGGTGAGCTTCATCCAATGGCCCTTCGTGGTCGCTACGACTCCGCTGCGGACATGTCCGGAGGCGTACGCGGTGGAGACGAATGATCCGCGGTCGTTGAAGACCGCGACCGGTGTGCCGTCGGTCAGCCCACGAGCGGCCATGTCGTCCGGGTGCAGCTCGACCCGTGGCGGACCAGCCCGGCGCCGTAGTTCCGGCTTGTTGGCGAAGACCGAGTTGAGGAAGAAGTGCGAGGCGCCGGCGATCAGCGAGAGCGGGTACCGCGCGGCCAGTTCCGGGTCGGTCGACTCGCGTGGCGGGGTGTATCCCGCCACCGCGTCGAACCCGGCCACCACGGCTCGCTCGGACCGGAATTCCAGTTTGCCGGACGGCGTCGGGAAGCCGTCGGCGAAGGGCACGAAGTCGGCCGGATAGCTCAGTCTCGCCCACCCGTCTCGGCGCAGGGACGCGACATCGATACCGGCCAGCGACGGATGGTCCGTGGCCAGCAACTGAGCCGCCATCTCTTCGTCCGAATCGTAGAGTCCCGGCTCGGACAACCCCATGTGCCGGGCGATTCGGCGGAAGATCTCCGTGGTGGACAGGCAGTCGCCCGGAGGGACCGTCGCCGGCTCGTTCCACGCGATGTACATGTGGCCGTAGCCGTCGAGAACATCGAGGTGCTCAGTCTGCATGGTCGCCGGCAGCACGATGTCGGCGTAGTCCGCGGTGTCGGTCTGGAAGTGGTCGACGACTACCGTGAACAGGTCCTCGCGGGCGAGTGCCTGGCGAACCCGTTGCTGATCCGGATTGCTGACCACCGGGTTGGCCCCGTACACGAACAGCGCCTTGACCGGCGGGGTCAGGTCGAGGAGGTTCTGGCCGAGCAGGGTCATGGAGAGCCGCCGCACCGGCGCCGACCGCAGGTCGCTGCGAAGGAGTGCCTCCCGGTTACCGCCGAAGTACCCGTCGGTCGAATAGGTGAGGCCACCGCCCAGCCTGCCCCAGTCACCGGTGACGCCGGGCAGGCAGGCGAGCACGCGTACGGCCGCGCCGCCGCCCGCGTGGCGCTGCATCCCGCTGCCGGCACGGATGCCGGTGGGCCTCGTAGTGGCAATCCGTTCCCCCAGCTGCTCGATCTGCGCGCGGGAGACGCCGGTCAACTCCGCGGTCCGTTCCGGCGGGAACTGCTCGATGCGGGAGCGGAACTCGGGCCATCCCACTGTGTGGTCGGCCAGGTAGGCACGGTCCGCCCCGCCGGCGGCGACCACCACGTTCAGCAGGCCCAGCGCGAGGGCCGCGTCGGTACCGGGACGTGGTGCCAGGTGCTCGTCGGCCTGCTGGGCGGTCCTGGTGGCCACCGGGTCGATCGCAACGACGTACGCGCCCTGCTCGCGTGCCTTGTTGATGAACCGCCACTGGTGATGGCTCGTGGTGAGAGTGTTGACGCCCCACAGCAGGATCAACCGCGAGTGGGCCAGCGATTCGGGATCGATGCCCCGGTGGGTGCCGGTGGCAAGGTCCGCGCCGACCAGCCCCGCCACCGAGCAGATCGTCATGTCGTGCTCGGAGGTGCCGAGCACGTTCCACAGCCGTGCGCCGGCCTGGCCCTGGAGCCCTTGGAGGTACCCCAGGTTGCCCGTTCCCTGGTACGGCCAGATCGACTCGCCGCCGTACTGGCGACGAACCTGGTCGAACCGTTCGGCGATCTCGTCGAACGCCTCGTCCAGGCTGATCCTCGTGAACCTGCCGGTGCCCTTCGGGCCGGTGCGACGCAGCGCATGACGGAGGCGATCGGGCGACGCGGCGTGGTCGAGGTACTGGTTGACCTTGACGCAGAGAGTGCCGTGGGTGAAGGGGTGCTCGGGGCGACCGCGCAACGTGACGGCGGCTCCGTCGCGGACGCCCACTATCCAGCTGCAGGCGTCCGGGCAGTCCAACGGGCATCCACCCGCGACCTCACGGTCGACCACGGTGACGCGTCTACCCGATGCCTTCATTGCGCCAGGGGTTTGCTGTTGAGCACCGCCTGGTCGTGCTCCTCGCCGTACCAACGCTCCGACCAGCGCGAGAACGCGGCGATGACGATGTCGCGGTGCCCCTCCTGGCCGGAGGTCTCCGGGTGCAAGTCTGTGACGTCGTGTGCGACGGCGCGGTCATCGAGCAGCGCAGCATGACCGGGCTGGACGGTGCCACTCCAGAACGGCTCGGAGGAGTCCAGGCCCTTCCACAGCCGCATCTCACCCCCGGTCACGTTGTGCCTGTTGAAGACCAGGATCGCGACGTACTCGTGCCCGTCCTTGTGGACGCCCTCCGGGGTGACCAGCCCGGGTTTCGCTTCCGTGGCGCGGCTGCGGTTCTGGTGAACGTTCACCTGCCAGCTCTCGGAACGGTCCAGTGGCAGCTCGGCGGCGACCGCGTGCAGGTAGGGGAGGAAGTCGGCCTGCAGTGGCTCGTACTCGCGCATGATGCCGCCCGCCACCGTGTTGTATTCGCGGGACTGGCCGTAGGGGCGGTGCGGGAGCAGCTCGAACGACCACGCGCCGGAGACGTAGTCGATCTTGTATTGCGAGAAGCGCTTGTAGCGCGTCTGGTTTCCCATGTAGACGTCGAGCGGAACATTGTCGTAGCTGTCCAACACCTCCTGCGAGACCGGAGGCAGATCGATGATGGCGTAGCCGTCGATGAGTCTTGACATTCTGGTCTTCCGTTCTGTTTGGCAGGTCAGGTTCGAGAGAAGTGCCGATTGGTCGAATCGGGATGGCGGCGAGATGACTCGTCGCTTCAGCCGGCGCATTTATATCGAAGTACGTGAATGTTATCCATTGGTTCTCGTGGGCGTCAAGGCCATCCGTGCAAGACTTTGCGCACCGAAATTCGCAACGGAAATTGGGCATCCGGAAACCCTCGATGCCGTCGGCATCGAGGACCTTCACCAACTGATCAGAAGTGCCTGGTCAGCTCTCCCCGCCGCCGGATGTCGAGAGAACAGCAATGCAGTCCACCCCCGAGGGAACGGCCGTGCCGGAACCGCACGGGCACCGGCTCCACGCCGGCCTGCTCCAGCTGGCGCATGAGGGAAACCTGGTTGGACGGGACGAGCACGCGATCCGGGCCCAGCGCGAGGAGGTTCATCCCGACCCAGCGAGAAGCTCGTGGCCAGTCGAAGGCGAAACCGTCATTCTCGATATCGGTGACCCACAGCGTCTTCCAGCTCCGCAGGGGGCTCGGAATCATTTCGGGTGTCATTTTGGCGGCGTTTGCCAACAGGAGGCCCGGTCGAAGTATGTGCAGTGTCGTGTCCACGTGATCGGCGCAGATGGACATCTCGTGGACCGTGAAATCCGGGCCCAGAACTCGTTGGAGCCAACGCGCACCGCGCCGGTTACCGGTGCTGCTGACGTTGAAGAAGATGTCGTACCCGCATCTCAGGAGGTTTGCGGCATCGAACAGGGGTTCGTCGTCGGCAACTACCGAAGCATTCGACTCGTAGATGTACGTGGAGTCCGGCAGCCTCGGCTTCGGCGCCGACAGCCAGCGGGCTCCGGAATCGAAGTACTCACGCAGCAGGTCGCGGTACGGGAAGACCTCGAAGTACCGGGACCGCATCGGCATCGGGACCTCGATCAGCATGTCACCGATGACCGACAGGCAGTCTCGCGGCATGAGCGCATGCATCGCGACGGACGCCCAGTCCGGCGACGCGTAATGCTGTCCCGGCGCCAGGGGTTCGGGGCGTCGAACGGCGACACCGTGCGACTCGAGTACCGCGGTGAGATCGCGAAAGTCCTCTTCCGCTTCCTCGATGACCCGATCCAGCATCGCGCTGGGAATCTTCTCGCGCTCCGCCTCGACCGGTCGTTCGAAGAAGTGGCGGAGGGAGGGGTCCACGGGTGGGGGAGTGAAGCCGACGGCGGTGCCCAGCACGACCTCCTCCAGCGGGTCCCAGTCGTTACTGCTCCACACAGCGTTAACGGTCATCGGCAATCCCCTCGATCAGGTGGCAGGTAGCCGGGCACGTCCACGCCTCTGAGGTCGCGCGCAGCAGGATCACAGCTGCCGGGCCGCGCAGGTGCGTTGCCGGGCCCTGTCCGTCCGACGCCGGTGATCGTCGAGCAGGCACCTCTGGTTTCCGCACGGCGTACTGCAGATTGATGTGAGCGTCGGCGTCGATGACCTGCCGCGCACGTCGCCGCGGATCGCGGCGGGACGGTGGGCCAGACGCGGCGCCCGTGGGCTGTCACCGGCGTCAGAATTCCGGGAGCCGTGTCTGTTCGGGAGGCCGGCGTCCTGGCCGGAGACCGCCTCAACTCACGTGGACACGGTCGCCGAAACGGACCGGGCCCTCACGGATGACCCTCGCGTACACCCCGAAGTTGGTGTTTCTCCGTTCGGCCAGCACCCGGAGGACCTCCTTGTCGCGGGGCACGCCCGGCTGCGGCAGCGTTACCGTCACGCACCGCTCGGTCTGCTCGGTGATCTCGAGTCTCGTGGTCTCCCCGATGGACACCTCGCGGCCGATCCAGTCGTCCTCGAATCCCGGCCCCCACTCGCCGGCGATGACGATATTGGGCCGGAAGCGGGCCACCGGGACCACGGTTCCTCCCGGCACCTCGGCCGCCAGCGCGGTGAGGGAGGAGCGTGAGATCAGGTGGACCGCGCCGATGTCGAAGTGAGGTGTGCCCGATTCCCGCGCGGCCCGCACCGGCTCACCGGCCAGCGCCGTGAGCGCCGCGTCGAGGTCGGGGTCACCGGCAGCCAGCACGGCGCCGTTCGGCGTGTGAACCTCGACGCGACCGTGGTGTGTGCGCGCCGCGTAGGCGAGCAGGCCGTCGAGGCGACGGACGTGCTTCCAGGTCTTGCAGCTGCCCACCCGCCCATCCGGAAAGGTGGCGGCCCACACGCGGTCGCCGGAAACTCCGCGGCTGTCCAGCCGTACGTCATCGACCGTCTCGCCCTGCATGGACTTGAACGGATACCGGTAAAGTGCTTCGACTGTCGCCTCGACAGCGGACACGAGAGACTCCTTCGCGCGAGGCCCGGACGGTTGGCTGGGCCGGTCATCGGTCGAACAGCACCAGGCTGGCCAGAGCGATGAGGACGGCGCTCGACAGGTAGTTGAGCGCACGCCCCACCCGGGGACGTGTGGCGATCTTGGAGGCCAGGGTGCCTCCGGTGACCCCGACGGTGACATCGATGGGCAGGGCGGTCAGCGGAACGATCAAGCAGAACGCGATCAGGACCAGCAGGCCCGGATCGTCGAGACTGACGATGATCTGCGGGACCAGGGCGAGGAAGAAGGTGACCGTCTTCGGATTCGTGCCCTCCACGACGAAGCCCTGAAGGTAGCTTCGCAAGCCGGACACCCTGGCCGGCCTCTCGGTTCTCACCGTGAACGGCTGGTCACGGAGCCCCGAGATGCCCAGATAGAGCAGGTACGCCGCACCGGCGATCCGCAGCACCGTGAAGGCCAGCTCGGACGAGGCGATCAGGGCGGACGCGCCGATCGCCGTCAGGAGCGCCCACATCGCACTCCCGCTAGCCAGTCCGAAGGCCGCGAACACTCCGGCGATCCGCCCGTTGACGACGCTGCGCGACATCACGTAGAGGATCGACGGCCCGGGGCTCAGGTTCAGCAGGAACGCACTGAGAGCGAACGAGGCAAGGATGGTGAGCGTCAACCGGCTGGTCCTTTCTGCTGAGCTCGGGAAAAGCGTCGCCAACGCGACGGAGTCACAGGTACGTCTCGAGTTCGCCGCGCCGACGGACGTCCAGCGAACAGCAGTGCAGTCCGCCGCCGAAGGTGCGGCCGTGCCGGAAGCTGGTGGGGACCGCGGTGATCCCGGCGTTCTCCAGCTGCTTGATCACCCGCGTCTGGTTGGCCGGCACCACGACCGTGTCGGGGCCGAGAGCCAGAATGTTCATGCCGACCCAGACGGACGCGCGCGGCCAGTCGAAGGCGTAGCCGTCGTCCTCCGGTGTGTCGACCCAGATGGTCTTCCAGGACCGCAGCGGGGCGGGGATCCGATCCGCGGTGAGGCGTTCCGAATTGGCCAACAGCAGCCCCGGCCGCAGGATGTGCAACGTCGTTCCGACGTGGTCACTGCAGATGGAGATCTCGTGCACCCGGAAGTCGGAGCCCAGCTGTCGCCGTAGCCAGGCCGCTCCCCGCCGGTTGCCGGTGTTGCTCACGTTGAAGAAGATGTCGGTCCCGCACCGGAGCATGTTGGCGGCGTCGAACAACGGCTCATGCTCCGCCACGACCGAGGCACCAGGTTCGTACACGTAGGTCTCGTCGGTAAGCAGGGGCTTCGGTGCCGAGAACCAGGAGGCGCCCGCATCGGAGTATTCCCGGAGCAGGCCCCGGAACGGGGCGGTCTCGAAGTAGCGGGCACGCATCGGCATCGGCGCCTCGATGATGCGGTCGCCGATCACCAGCAGGCAGTCCCGCGGCATCAGCGCGTGCATGGCCACGGATTCCCACTCCGGAGTGGCGTAGCGCCGGCCCACGGTGGTCGCGTCCGGACGGCGCACCCGTACGCCGGCACTCGTCAGCGTCTCGGTCAGCTGGGCGAAGTCCTCCTCGGTCTCGTCCACCACGCGTTGCAGCGTGCTGGCGTCGATCCGCTCGTCTCCGGCGTCCGCCGGGGGCTCGAAGAAGTGCCTTAGCGAAACGTCCACCGGAGGCGGGGTGAGGCCGGCCGCGGAGCCGAGAATGACCTCCTCCAGCGGATCCCAGTCGTTGACACTCCAGACGGTGTGCGTCATCACTGCTCCTTGGTTCGACTCGGGCGCAAGCTGAGGCCGAATGGCTGGTCCGTGGGCATGAGCTCGATGAGGCTCACATTGACTCGCTGAGGCTGGGAGATGCACCACTCCACCGCCTCGGCGATGTCCTGGGGGGTGAGCGGGTCGGTGCCGTCGTACAAGGCGTCTGCTCGCTCCTGATCCCCGTCGAACCGGGTCACAGCGAATTCCGTACGGGCCATGCCGGGGGCGATGCAGCTGACGCGGATGCCGCGACCCTCCAGGTCGGTTCGCATGTTGAGACTGAGCTGGTGGACGAATGCCTTGGTGCCGCCGTAGACGTTCCCACCGAGGTAGGGGTACACCGCGGCGATGGAGCCGATGTTCACCACGTGGCCGCGGCCGGCGGCCAGCATGAGGGGCAGGACCGCGCGGACGCAGTGCAGCAGTCCCAGCACATTCGTGTCGACCATCTCGCGCCAGTGGCGCAGCTCGGCATCCTGGATCGGGCCGAAGCCCTTCGAGAGACCGGCGTTGTTGACGAGGATGCCCACATCGGAGAACGGTGCGGGCAGGTCGCCGAGAGCGTGGGCGACGGCGTCTCCGTCCCGTACGTCGACGGTCAGCGGATGCACCAGGTCGTGGCCGAGGCGGTCGGCGAGCTCGGTGAGTCGTTCGGTGCGACGGGCCAGCGCCACGACCGGCCGTCCGGTCTTCACCAGTCGCTCGACGGTGGCCCGGCCGAATCCCGACGACGCGCCGGTCACTATCGCAGAAGGCAGGTTTGTCACTGTTCTCTACCCTTTCCCGTAGGCCGACGACCGTCAGATCCGGCGGCGGTAGACGACGGAATTGCGCGCGGGGTCCAGCTGGCTCACCCAGCGCCGAGGCCCGGCAGCGGGCCCGACCTCGACGAACCCGTGTCCGAGGAACCACGCGTTGGTCGGGCTGGACGCTGCGTACAGTGCACGCGCCGATGACCGGGCCGCCTCCTGGAGGATCCTGTCGAGCAGGAGGCTTCCGGTGCGGCGGCCCTGGAAGCTGCTCTGGACGCACAGGTTGTCCAGGACCCAGTCGCTCCCGAAACGCTGGACGCCGGCGCAGGCCACAATCCGGCTGTCGTCCTCGACGACCAGGAAGTCGGCGTGACGCCGGGCGAACTCGCCGACGTCGCGATGGCGCAGCCGACCGAGCGCGACGAACGGAGCGGACAGGTCGTGCAGGGCCTGGGCGTCGGCCCAGCGGGCTCGTCGCAGCGACAGGAGGCGGGCCTGACTGACGGCGGTCTTCACTGAGCCATCCCGTCGAACGTCGCCGAGGCGCTCGAGATCGGGCACCGCCACTCCGCCGGCTGCGGCCGTCCTGAGTACTGGAGGGCCTCCGGCTGCTCTCCGAAGTCCGCGAGGTTCGGGTTGATGGACCCCTGAAGCCGCAGCTCGCGGGCCCGGATCTTGTCCTGGAGCGAGGCGTAGAGCCCATCCTGCTTCAACTGGTCGAACTGCTGGTGGGAGTTGAAGACGAGCACCGGGTGCGTGAACCGACGGGAGATCCTCGACGCCTGGGAGTGCAGACCCACGATGAAGAACGGATGTCCGGCGACGCTGTAGGCGAAGTCCAGGGCATGGGGGTCACTGGAGACGCCCGGCGCCCACGCGTATTTCTCCCGATCCACCTGGCGAAGCATGGCGAGCTGCGTCCAGAGGGTGTGCTCGAACTCCACCTCGCTCAGCTGCCGCGGATTCTCGAAGATCGCCGCGAAGGAGCTGAACCTGGTCTCGTGCAGCCGGGTCCGGTCGACGAAGCCGACAATCTCCCGGTGCAGTTCCCGAGTGCTGTCGACGTCGAGCATCGACTTCAGTTCGACGCAATACAATTGCTTCTGGCGTACCGACGCGCGTGCTCCGAGGCACGAGAAAGCGGTGCCCTCAATCCAATCCTCGAATGCTGATGTCAGAGGCCTAGAATTTTGGGCAAACTCATCCTGTCGAGCCATCGAAATTCCCCGTAACTTGATTGCACCACCGTGATATAGGCACGAACATGACCCCCCGGTCATCTGTCTTGGACAAGCATCGCCAGTGATGTAGGCTGATTTCTTGACGGCGAGTTGACAGCGACGTCGACACGATGGGGTGCTACCTGGGCCGCGGGGTATTTCGGGCTTAGGTGATCTACGGGGGCATTGTGGGCTTGATGATTCTTGGGCCGGTGGAGGGCCGATCGCAGGGTCGACCGTCGTCGATGGGGAGACCGCAGCAGTGCACGGTTCTGGCCGCGCTGGCCGTGGAGGTCGGACGGACGGTGCCGGCCGACGTGCTCGTCGAGCGGGTGTGGGGGCAGGAGCCACCCGAGCGGGCGCGGCGCACCCTGCACAGTCACATCACCCGCATCCGGCGGTCGCTGGAGATGATCGACACGAGTTCCGGGAATCCGGCCCGGCTGCTGCTGGGCTCCGGGGGCTACCGACTCGACATGGAGCCCGACGACATCGACCTGCACCGTTTCCGCAGGCTGGTGAAGCGGGCCGACAGGCGGCTGTGCTCCGAGGCCGAAGCGCGGGTACTGCTCCGGCAAGCCGTCGCCCTGTGGCGCGGCGAGCCACTGGCCGGGCTGACCAGCGCCTGGGCGGAACGCACTCGGAACGCGTGGACGCTGGAGCGGCTGGACGCCGTGGTCGCCTGGGCCCGGACAGAGCTGGCGATCGGGGACCCGCAGGCGGTCATCGCGGAGCTGAACGCACTGGCCTACGACTTTCCGCTGGTGGAAAGCCTGGCGGCGACGCTGATTCAGGCCCAGTACGCCGCTGGACGCACGAGCGAGGCCCTCGACCGCTACGCGGCCGTGCGCCGGCAAATGGTCGATGCGCTCGGCATCGAGCCGGGTCCCGAGCTGCAGCAGGTGCAGCAGGCGATCCTGCAGGGCGACCGGATCGGACCTACCGGCCCGGCGATCAGCCGTGACGCCGCTGTCGCACCGCAGGTCCGGATCCCGCCGCAGCGCCCGACCCATGCCGTCGCCGGGCCCGCACCGCGCCGGCACCTGGTCGTTCCAGCGCAGCTGCCGATCGACGTCCGGGGGTTCGCCGGCCGCGAATCGGAGATGGCCCAGTTGTCGGACATCCTCGAAAGCTCCCAGGCGGAGAAGCAGCCCGCGCTGTGCGTCCTCTGGAGTGCCGCTGGGTCGGGCAAGACCTCACTGGCGGTGCACTGGGCACACCGGGTGGCGCAGCAGTTCCCGGAGGGGCAGCTCTACGTCAACCTGCGAGGCTTCGAGCCGAGCGGCGTCGTGGTGCGGCCGGAAGAGGTCATTCGCATGTTCCTGGACACGTTCCAGGTGCCGCCGCAAAGCATCCCGGTCAGCCTGGAGGCACAGGCGGCTTTGTACCGCAGCTACGTCGCTGGTCGCCGAATGCTCGTGGTTCTGGACAACGCGCGTGACGTCGACCAGGTCCGGCCCCTGTTGCCCGGCACCGCCGACTGCCTGGTCCTGGTCACAAGTCGCCGTGCGCTGCCCAGCCTCGTGGCGAGCGAGGGCGCTCATCCGATCGCGGTGGGCCCGTTGCCGTACGACGAGGCCAGGCGGGTGCTCTCCAACCGGCTGGGCGCCGCCCGGGTCGCGGCGGACAGTGCGGCCGTCGACCGGCTCATCGCCCGGTGTGCCGGGTTGCCGCTCGCCCTGGCCCTCGTCGCCGCACGCGTCGCAACCCATCCTGACCTGGACCTTCGTACGCTCGCCGACGAGCTCGACGTGGCTGTCGGATCGACCGAGGCGCCGGCCGAGACCGAGGCCGGAAGGGGCGTCCACGTCGTGTTCGTGTGGACCTACCGGACGCTGAGCCCGGCCGCGGCGAGACTGTTCCGCCTGCTGGGACTCTCGCCCGGTCCGGACGTCGACGAACTGGCCGTGGCCCACCTCGCGGCGCTGGACCTGCCCACCACGAGGACGTTGCTCAATGAGCTGAAGGACGCCCAGATGGTCAGTGAGCACAAGCTGA
Source organism: Micromonospora sp. RB23 (assembly GCF_053585025.1). Classification (NCBI taxonomy): domain Bacteria; kingdom Bacillati; phylum Actinomycetota; class Actinomycetes; order Micromonosporales; family Micromonosporaceae; genus Micromonospora; species Micromonospora sp. RB23. The sequence continues at coordinate 4,516,825 of NZ_CM132111.1, read as the reverse complement.
CCCGGCTGTCCTTGCACGAGTTGCTCCGGGGCTACGCGATGGACCTGGTCCACGCGGTGGACAGCGCCCAGGAGCGGTCCGCCGCTGTTCGCCGGCTGCTCATCCACTACGTGACCTCATCACGCCGCGCCGCCATACTGCTCGAGCGGCATCTGTCCCAGGACGCTGTGGAGGGCCCGGACGCCGGATTTCCCCGTATCACGACGGCCCGGGAGGCGGTGGAGTGGTTTACCGCCGAGCACGCGATGCTGCTCGACATCGTTCGCCGGGCCGGGGACGAGGGTCATGACGCGAGCCTGTGCAGCCTCGCTCGATCGCTGATGGAGTACTTCAACCGCCAGGGCCATTGGCGGGACCAGATCAACACGCAGCGGCTCGCCCTGGACGCGGCCCGGCGGCTCGGCGACCGGCGCGCCATGGGTCAGGCGCACCGCGGCATCGGGGTGGCCCATGCCTGGCTGGGCCAGTACGACGACGCTTACACGCACAGCCGGAGTGCGCTCGACCTCGCCTGCGAGGTCGGTTCGACGAGTGATCAGGCCCAGGCGCATCTGGCACTGGCGCGCGTCTTCGAGCGGCAGGACCGCCACCGCGAGGCGCTCGATCACGATCAGGCCGCCCTCATGCTGGCCGAGATCGCGAACGACCGGCTGGCGCACGCGGTCTCGCTCAACAATGTCGGCTGGTCACTGGCCATGTTGGAGCAGTACGAGGCCGCCAAGGACCACTGCAGTCGGGCCCTGGTGGTGCTGCGTGAGGTCGGCGATCCGTCCGGGCAGGCCGCGACCTGGGACAGCCTGGGCTACATCAACCACCAGCTGCGCCACTCGGCCGAGGCGATCGAGTGCTACCGCCATGCGATCAGGTTGAACCGGGAGGCCGGGAACCGTTACGCCGAGGCCGACAGCCAGCACCACCTCGGCAACACTCTGATGGCACTGGGCGACTTCGCGGGCGCCAAGGGATGCTGGCAGCAGGCCGTCGTCATCCTCGACGAGTTGAACCACCCCGACGCCGAGACGGTGCGGGAAAGGCTGACCGGTCTGGAGCAGGCGCAGTCCGGGATCGGCTGGGGGCGCTGATCGCCCGGCCGGCCCAGTGTGGGCCGGCCGGCCCAGCTGGCGGCAGCCCAGAAGGGGGCATAGTCGTTGGCTCAGGAATCGTGATTGGTGTGGGCCGTCCCTACCCGTACGGCGACGGGGGCCACCAGGAGGGCTCGCCCCCTCGGTAACGCGGTGACGGCGGCGATAAGCACGGCCGCGGCGGACGCCGAGATGAGCACCGCTGGGGCAACGAGATTCCCGACAGCGGCCAGTGTGAGGCCCGCGAGCGGCATCGGCACAATCAGCAGCATGCCGAAGAGCCCCACGGTCGCCGCGTAGTTCTCCAGTGGCACCCGACGCGCTCTGACGACCCGGATGTACACGCTGAAAAACGCGTCGAGCAGCAGGAACGCCCCGAGGCATCCAGCGAAGACCCAGAGCCGGGCTCCCAGCGCGACGCCCAACGCGGCCAGGCACATCCCCACCGCGACCGCGACCCCGATCGTCGAGAGCGGCACACGCGAGGTCAGCCGGTGGAAGGTCAACAGGCCGACGATGGCCGGCACGCTGCTCGCCGCGTACATCAGGCCCAGCTCACTGCTGCTTGTCCCGAACGTTCCGAACGCGATCTGGGGCGCAGCCCCGTTGATCAGCGCGAGCACGTAATTCAGACCCATGGTGACCAGGACGATGCGGCGCAGGACGGGGTCCTCGAGCGCACTACGTACGGTCGCGCGGAGGGTGCGCTTCGCTGTCGAAATGGGCACCGTGCCGACCGATGGGACCGATACCGACATCCGCAGCGAGACTCCGAACAGACCTGCCGCCACGAACATCAGCACCGGCGGTGGGAACGACAGCACCACGCCCGCCGCCGCCGGCCCCAGGACTATCGCCGCCTGCTCAAAGGCGGTCAGCTGCGACTGGAAACGCTCCTGCCCCTCGGGGCGGACCAGGGACAGTCCGATCTTCTCGCCGCCGACGAAGGTCAATTCGAAGCAGAGGCCCACGACCATCGCGAATATCATCAGCACCGGCAGTACCGCACCGGGATACACCGCCATCAGCAGCCCGGCCACGAGCGCCGTCGCGGTCCTGGTCAGATCCGCCACGACCATCAGGGTCCGCTGTCGTATGTTGTCCAGCCGAAGGATCGCTGCCGACAGTCCCAGGAGTCTCGGTCCCCATTGGAAAAAGACCGCCGCGCCCGACCAGCGCACATCGGCGGTCACGCTGTAGGCGAGCACTGGTACGGCGAACAGGACCAGGTAGTCGCACAACCAGCTGGCGAACCGCATCGCATAATATCTCGCGATACTCACGACAAATACGCTGCCACTGGTCGCAGTTCCCGGCCCAGTCGCTCGTTGATCGTCAAAGCGGTGTCTGGATCGGAAGCGCGATAGCGGATATAGGCCACGCGCCGAAGGGCCTCATAGGTCGAGGGAATCTGCTCGCCGGCGGGAACCAGCACCTTTCGCTCCACGACATCGGCGTAGCGCGGCACGTCGTCCCATCCCTCGATATTCGTGTAGGCGGTGATGCTGCCGGGGTCCACGAAGCGAATGCCCGCGGCCCTCCCGAATGCCGCGGGTTCGTCGAGGCAGTTCTCCGGGTTCGCGCCGACCGCCATCAACAGGGCGGCGTCCGCCATCGACACACCCGTGACGTCGGCTACCAGGTGCACGATCTGGTCTCCCGGTAGCCGTGCGGCGATCTCCATGAGTACCGGTCCGTTCGTGGACAGGCGTACCTCGCAATGGAAAACGCTGTTGTCCAGCCCGACCGCCCCGACCACCTCGCCGACGTACCGCTGGATCGCACCCAGATCGTTCGGTCCCAGAGGGGCGGGTGTGATGTGACCGAGCTCGACAAAGGTCGGCTCGGGGCCGAGGAGCTTCCTGGTCACGGCGGCGATGCGCACGCCGCCGCGCCAGACATATCCGTCGGCGCTGTATTCGTCGCCGGAGACGTACTCCTCGATGACGACCTCGTCACCGAGCGGCCTGCCGAGGTCGATCATGCCGTCGGCTTCGATGGCGGCGTACGCCCGCACAGCCTCAGCCGTGTCGTTCGCCTTCAAGACGTGGATGCTGCTCGACGACTCAACCGGTTTGACCACCACCGGGAAGGTCAGCGCCGCGCACGCGAGCTCCGCCTCGCGGCGCGAGGCCACCTTCCGGTGCCGGGGCGACCGGACGCCGGCGTGTTGCAGCGCCTCACGCATCTCGGCCTTGTTCCGAACGAGCGCGACGTTGGTGGTGGTCAGGCCCGGCAGGCCGAGTTTCTCCGCAACGAGGGCCGCGATCTCGACGTGAAACTCCGAACCGGCAACGACACCATCGAGTTCAACCCCCACTGGCGAGCGACTCACCGCTTCGACGATGGCGTGTGCGTCATTCGTATCTACCCGGACGATGGTGGATGCCAGATCCCTGGTCGCCGCCGTCAGAGTTCGGTCTTCGGCATCGAAGCTGGCAACCACGGTGTTCCAACCCATGGCTGCGGCCCGGACGACGAGCTCGTTGCCGGAAGATACCGGTTCAACGATGAGTACTGATGTCATCGTTCCTCTTGAGTCGTGTACCGCGCATCGACCGCCATACGACGACGGCGGTGGCGGGACAGATGGACACGATCGATCAAGCTAACAGCCTCCACAACAGACACTCGCGTCGGCTCGAAGACCTATCTAGTTGACAAGTAGGGCCTGTTTCCCAAGGACCAGCCGGCCTGTGGCGGGCCCGGACACAACCGCGCCGTGCCGGTGGTCAGGGCCGCCTGCGCGGGCGCGGCGAGAGCTCCGACCAGGGCCACCGCTCCGGCTACCCCCCAATGACGCCCCGTGCGGTGGACCCGACTGCGTCCTCTCGTGACTGATGCCTGTCATACAGACATTGCACGCCCGACGTTGCACAAACCTTGACGGTTTCTTGACAAGGCAGCTTGGAGGCGATTGCCGATGGGTGGGGCTCACCGCTGAGAGCGGCGGCGACGGCGGCGAACCGCCCGGCCCGGCGACGCCCAGAGAAGCGCGGCGGCGTGCTCTGTCAGGTGCGATGAGCGAGCAGACCGCGGGACGTTGGTCCGCTGACCTCTGGACTGCCCAAGCAGTATCTCGTCACCTCCCTTGCGGACGAAGGGGAGACTCCTGCCGGTGAGGCTCGCCGTCGTGTGCCGGCCCCCACCCGCCCATCGGCGGCAGCCGGGCTTCGTCCTCGGTGAGGATGGCCTGGCGCAGGTCCCGCAGCCGGCGGCTCGGCTCCAGGCCGAGTTCACGGCGCAGCGACGAGCGCAACCGGTCGAAAGAGGCCAGCGCGTCGGCGCCCCGCCCGCTGCCGTAGAGCGCGATCATGAAGGCCGCCTGCAGGCGGTCACGCCCGGGATGAGTTCGGGTCAGCGCGGTGAGTTCCGGTACGGCTCGCGCGTGCCGGCCCAGACTCAGCTCGACCTCCAGCCGATCCTCGATCACCTGCAGTCGCGACTCCTCCAGGCTCATGGCCTCCGGCTCCAGCATGCCATCGGCGAGACCGGCGATGGCCGGCCCGCGCCACAGGTTCTCGGCCCGCAGGAAATACCCGACGGCCTCCGCCGCGCGACCCGCGGCCAGCGATCGCCGAGCCTGGTGAGCCTCGTCGTCGAACCGGGTCCGGTCCAGCTCGCCGGGCTCCACATCCAGCAGGTAACCGCCCGGCCGCCGCACGAGCGAGCGCTCGGGCAGGCCGCCGGCGATGAGCAGGCGGCGCAGGGCCGCGGCGCAGTTGCGGATCTGACTGGCCGCGGTGACCGGCGGCCGCAGCGGCCACAGGCAGTCGACCAGTCTCTCGGCCGGGACCACCCGGCCGGTCCGCAGCAGCAGCACGGCCAGGATCCGCTGCTGCCGGCGTCCGCCGAGTGGCAGGGGCGTTCCTTCGACGGACGCTTCCAGCGGACCGAGGATCCGGAAATCCATGCAATGACCTCCATGCCGACCGCACCCCTCGCGCGGCCTGGTCACCAGGTTGCCCAGCACGGGTTGGCGTTTCCTTGGCAGCGTCGTACGGCGCTGCCAACCAACCGGGGTATCCGCGACGTCAGCCCGCCATCACCGTCGCATCGTCCGGACGCCGGTCCCGCCCCGAAGGGACATCGGCTATCCGGCCGGGACGCCGACCGCACGGCCGTCGTGCCGATCCAGCAGGGCCCGGACGATGCCCGCCTCGGAACTGCCGAGCGCTTCCAGGATGCCCAGCGCCTCCCGCCAGGCCCGCGAGGAGTCCTCCAGGTGGCCCAGGGTGATCAGCGCACGGGCGCGTACCAGGGGAGCCCCGATCGCCTCCGCGCGATGTGCCGCCTCGCCGGCGAGCCGGGCCGCCTGCACGGCGTCGCCGTCCTTCCGGGCGACCTCGCCCAACGCCGCCAGCGCGTCGATCTCGATCACCGCGGCGCCGGACTGTCGGGCCAGCGTGACCGCCCGCTCCAACGAGGAGCTGGACAACAGCGGCGTCCGCTCGGCGACGGACGCGGCGAGACCGACCAGGGCCTCGGCCTCCGTCGCCAATGTGCGCGCCGACCTGGCCCACTCGGCGGCCCGGGTGTACCGGGCTGCCGCGCCGGTGAGGTCGCCGGTCAGCCGGAGCAGGCCGCCCTCGGCGATGTCGATCGACGCCTTGCAGTGCCAGTCGTCGGTACGGTCGGCGAGGCGCTGCGCTGCGGCGAGCGCCGACCTCGCCTCCGGCACGTCGCCGCGTAGCGTGTGGATCTGGCCGATCCCCGCGAGCGCATTCGCCTCGATCGAGGCCATGTCGACCTGGTGGGCCGTCCGCACCGCTTCCTCGAGATCGCCCAGGGCGGCCGGGAACTCACCCCGGACGGTGCGTACGAGGCCGAGGTTGGTGAGGATGACCGCCTCGTTGGGCCGTGCGCCGTCCTCCCGGTGGATGACGATGGCGGCGGTGAGTCGCTCGACCGCCAACCGCAGTCGACCCGCCATGGCGTAGATCGTCCCGAGGTTGCTCGACATCACCGCGACGCCGTAGCGGTGGCGGATCCGCTCGTTGAGCCGCAACGCGTGCTCGAAGCAGGCCGCCGCCGTCGCCAGGTGCCCGAGGTCGCCGAAGACCGCGCCGAGCGAGCCGGCCGCGGCGGCCTGGCCCTGCGCGTGCCGGGCGCTGCGGAACAGGTGACCCGCCCGTCGTAGGTGCGCGATCGCGACCAGTTGGTTACCCGTGAGGTGGTACACGTTGCCCAGACTCATGTGTGCCGACGCCCGCAGGACCAGGTGCGCGTCCCCACTCGACGCGTGCAGTGCCGCCTGGGCCACGAGCAGCCAGTTCAGTGAATTGCGGGTGACCCAGAAGTACGTTCGTAGCTGGTCGGCGAGCAGGGCGGCAGCGTCCCTCGACGTGCCGTCGGCGGCCGCCCTGATCAGCGCCACCATGTTCGACTCCTCGGCTTCGAGCCAGGCCAGTGCCGCGTCACGATCGCCGATGCCGGCGTCACCGGCCGCCAGTCCCGTCGGCAGCTCCAGGCGGACCCGCCCCGGCGCCAACAGGTCACCGGCAGCCTGGGCGCGGACCAGGTACCACGCGAACAGGCGGGCGAGGACGGTGTGCGCCTCCGGACGGCCGGTCTGCCGCGCGCTGTGCTGGCCTGCGTAGCGCCCCAGCAGGTCGTGCAGCGCGACGCGATCGTCGTCGAACTCCACCAGGTGGGCGGCGAAGAGCCGGGTCAGCGTCCGGCGGGCCGCGTCCTGGGTTGTCTGCGCCAGGTGGGCGACCGCGTCGACCGACAGACTCAGCCCCGGAACGGTGCCGAGGAGGCGGAACATTCGCTGGGCCTCGCCGGGAAGCCGGGTGTAGGACAGGTCGAACGCCGTCTGTACGGCGACACTCGGATCGTCGTCGATCGCCAGAGCGGCGATGCTCCGCTGCCGCAACTGCCGCGCGTACGCCGACACCGCGAGGTCGGGCTCGTCGTGCAGCAGCGCCGCCGCGATCCGCAGGGCCAGTGGAAGCCGACCACAGACCTGGGCGAGGTCCCGGATCGCGTCACGATCGGCGGCTCGCGGGTCGGCGCCGAGCAGGACGGTGAGCAGCTCGATCGCGTCCGGTTCCGGGAGTAGTCCGATGGTCAGGCGGTGGGCGTCCTGCTGCGCCACGAGCCCGGTCAGGCGGTCCCGGCTGGTGACCACCACCAGGCAGTCCGCAGAGCCGGGCAGCAACGGCCGCACCTGCTCGGCGTCGAGTGCGTTGTCCAGAACGATCAGCAGCCGTCGATCGGCGACGACGGTGCGGTAGAGCGCTGATGCCTCCTCCGGGTCGGCAGGAATGCGGCCCGCCGGCACGCCCAGACCCCGCAGCAGGGCGCCGAGCGCCTCCGCCGCGCGCATGGGTCGGCCGGCGGAGTAACCCCTCAGGTTGAGAAAGAGCTGCCCGTCCGGGAAGCGGTCACGGACGCTGTGCGCCCACCGGATGGCGGTCGCTGTCTTTCCGACACCCGCCGTGCCGACGACCGTGGAGAGGATCAGGACCTGCGGCGCCGCCGCGTCGGCGAGCAGACGGTCGAGCTGACGCGACTCCGCGTCGCGACCGACGAAGTGCCCCGGCGGCAGCGGCAGCTGCGCCGGCCCGGCGGAAGACGTGGGCGTGGCGTCCGAGGGTGTGGTGCCGCGTGACAGCTTCCGGTGGGTCGCCTGGATCTGCTCTCCGGGAGCGACACCGAGGTCGGTGGCGAGCCGATCCCTGAGGGTGTCGTAGGCCGAGATGGCCTCGCTACGACGACCGATCCCGCTCAGGGCCAGCATCAGCAGCTCCACCGGACGCTCGCGGGTCGGCGCCTCACCGATCAGCTCGTGCAGCGGCGCCAGTATCTCCCGGCGTTGGCCGGCGTCGAGGCGGGCGCCGAGCAGCTCTTCCTGCGCCGTCAGTCGTGCCTCGTCGAGATCCGGGAAGAGCCGGCCCCGCTGAGCGTCGTCGAAGACGTCGGCCAGGGCGGCGCCCCGCCACAGGCCGAGTGCCGTGCTGAGCATCGCGATGCGCTGATCGGGCTCGGTGACGCTCCTGCTTGCCTCCACCAGGGCGGTGAACCGGTGTACGTCGACCCGCTCTGCCCGGATTTCCAGTGCGTAGCTGTTGGGTCGGGCGAGCAACGCGGGCTCCGTCGACCGGCCCAGCTCCAGCGTGGACCGCAGGTGCGAAATCATGGCCTGCAGGCCCGCTCGCGCCTGGGCCGGAGGCCGATCTTCCCAGAGCAGGTCGATGAGTCGCTCCGCGGAGTGGAACTGGCCCGGTCGCATCGCGAGGATGGCGAGCAGCCGTCGCTCCTGACGACGTCGGACAGGCACGACCCGTCCGTCGATGACAGCCTCGACGGGGCCAAGCAGTCGCAGCTCCACAGCCGCAGGCTAACAATGCGCACCGACGTCGACAGAGGGCCATATGTCTATGTGGGACGCGCCCGTCGGCCAGGTCCCCGGGTGGCGCAGGCCGACGCGGATGACGGATCTCAGGGCCCCCGCGCCGCCCGGGGACCCTGACGTCCGCCTGCCGTTCAGCTGATCCAGGGGGTGCACGTCCAGGCGCCGCCGTTGAGGTTGAAGCAGGCCTGGTGCTCGTCGGAGGAGTCGAGATCCTCAAGCATGTTGGTCCACACCCCGCCGTTGGTGGAAAGGAACTGCTTGCTGAGGCTGCCCGTGTACCAGTAGCCGTAGGACGACCACACCCGGCGCTCGATGCGTACGGTGAACGTGGCACCGGCGTAGCGGACGTACTGGTCGTTCTGCAGGCGTGCCCAGGCCGCCCGGCAGCCGGGCGACTTCACGACGACGATGCCGAGCCCGCTGTCGTAGCCGCCGCCGGTCCAGCCGTACCGGGTGCCGCTGCACTGGCCGTTGGGATCGACGTTGTGACAGCCGGTGCCCGAACACGCGGCCAGCGCCGGCGACACCGGCGCCGCCGCGGCGACCACGCCGAATCCCATGAACGCCACCAGGGCGATCAGCGTCCGCGCCAGGCGATGCGTCCGGACCTTCGCTACCTTCATGCTGTCCTCCTCAGTCGTGCTGCGTGTCGTGGAGGTGATCCTTCGGCGTCGCCGCATCGCGGCCGCATCGTCAGGTCATCCGCGCCGCGTCAGGACGCCATCGCCGTCGGAGTGGACACCGCGGACCGCCGGGCGACCAGCGAGCGGGGTCGCGATGCGGCCGGCCCGCAGGGGGTGTGCCGGCGCCAGCGCGATGCCGGCGGGTGTCCACGAGGCACAGGGGAATACGCACGTTCCGTGATGCCGGGGCGGTACGCCCACGATGTGATCGCGATGCGCCGACGGTGAGCGCGCTTTCGACACTGCATCGACCCCGAGCATCCTGGAGGAACCGCAGTGTCAACATCACCGTCCCGCGCCGCGCTGCCGCGCGGGCTCACCCGCGGTGCCGCCCGTCGCGGCGCCGCCGCCGCGTTCGCCGCCGCGCTCGTCGCCAGCGGTCTCGTGGCGTTTCCCGCGCCGGCCGCCGCAGCTCCGGACCCGCCCCCGAAGGATGTGGCGTCCAGCACGGTGCCGCCCGATCAGCGGGACTCGACCCTCAAGAAGGGCTGGCGGACGTCGCAGGACCGGGCCTGGACCCTCTCCGGCGACATGACCGGTCTGCACGTGCTCGTGGCGTCGGCGACCTCCGGTTACAGCTGGACGACCGCGGTTTCGCTGAGCGAGCCGGGACTGGAGACCGACCAGTGGATCGGCAACGGCTGCCTCACCGAGTCGGGCCGGCGGCTGGTCGTCACGTACGCGCCGCGCGCCTACACCAACAAGCCCGACCTGTTCGACCGCGGCGCCTTCGTGGCGGTCGTGGACCTCAAGAACCAGTCCGTCCGGAAGGTGGCCGCGCACGCGTCCCTCGCGTACTTCAGCCCCGGCTGCGGTACCGGTGAGAACGTCGTGCTGAGCACGTTCACCGGCGGGGACACCGGCTCGGGCAAGACCCGCCTGACGCAGCTCGACGCCGCGACCGGCACCGTGGCCCCGCCGATTCAGGTGGCCGGCCAGCTCACCTCGGCGCTACCGGTCGCCGGCAAGATCATCGCCGCCGACAACGGCGCGCTGGTCAAGGTCGACCGCAAGGGCCGCCGGTCGGCCGTCGCGCGGACCACCGGCGTACCGTTCCGGCTGGCGGCCAACGGCGACGGCGTCGTGTACATGGATGCCGACAGCAAGGCCGGCCGGGTGAAGCGGACCGTCGTGCGGTCCGGCGCGACGGCCACGCTGGCCGAGGGCGGCACGACCGACATGAACGTGGTCAGGGGAGCGGGCGGTCGGGTCGGCATCACCGGTACCCCCGGCAGGACCCACAAGCTGCCCGCGGGTGTCGCGAAGCTCGACGCGACCGTGCAGGCGGAGATGTCCAGCCAGGGTGAGCTGCTGCTGGACGACATCAAGTGGACGGCCGACCCGCGGGCGACGCAGGCCACGGACGACCGCCGCGCACGGTCGCTCGTCATGAAGGCCAAGGTCCCGGCGACCGGTCGCGGCGTGAGCTTCGCGGTCGCGCCGACGACGCCGACGTCGGGCGACGCCGGCGCTCGGGCGAACCCGAGGACGCCGGGGCGGGCCCGGTCGACAGCGGGTGCCACAACGCTGGCGACACCGCTGCACGACCCGGTGGACACGGCCGCCTGGTGCGCGATCCCCCGCAACGACGTGCGGGTACAGGTGTACCAGCCACGCGCCCGGGAGATCGAATGGGTCGTCGACATGGCGGTGCAGGACTCGCTGATCCTCAACCGGGTCAACAACTTCAACCAGTCCGGTCTGCCCGGCTACAACGTCGCTCAATGGTTCCCGATGCGGCCCCTCGACGGCGGCGGCCACGTGCCCGCGCAGATCATGCTCGGCATTCTCGCCCAGGAGTCGAACCTGTGGCAGGCCTCGCCGCACGTCCTGCCCGGCGAGTTCGGCAACCCGCTCGTCGGCAACTACTACGGGCTCGACATCTACGACGCCGACACGAGCGACGACTGGACGATCCGCTGGGACAAGTCCGACTGCGGCTACGGCGTCGGGCAGGTCACCGACGGCATGCGCAAGCCGGGGTTCCAGAAGCCGAACGAGGTCCCGCTGCCGTACAACCAGCAGCTGGCCATCGCCGTGGACTTCGCCGCGAACATCTCCCAGTCGTTGCGGATCCTGCAGGACAAGTGGAACCAGGTCCACGCGTACAACATGAAGGTCAACGGCGGCGACCCGCAGTACATCGAGAGCTGGTTCTTCGCGGTGTGGGCGTACAACACCGGGTTCTACGCACCCCAGGGCGGCACGGACGAGCCATGGGGCGTCGGCTGGGCGAACAACCCGGCCAACCCGCGGTACCCGGCGAACCGCAAGGCGTTCCTGGAGGAGACCTACGACGACGCGCGGCACCCGAGCCAGTGGCCGTACCCGGAGAAGATCATGGGTTGGGCCGGCCATCCGCTCAACGCGATCGAGAAGCCGGACACCTACACCGACGGTTACCGGTACGCGTGGTGGAGCACGAACGACGGGCGTGCGCGGGTGAAGCCGCACCTGCAGACGTTCTGCGACGAGTCCAACGACTGCTACTACGGCAACAACCTCCCGCCGACCGCACCGGATGTGATCGACGAGCCGGCCGGCCCGTGCCACCACGTGAACGTCATCGGCGAACGGGACCTCAAGTGCTGGTACAACCGATCAGCCGACTGGAAACCGGGCTGTCTGGACTGCGGCAACGCCGCCATCAGGTACGACCCCGGCTGGGCGTATCCGGCCGCCGGGGTGAGCTACTACCCGAAGTGCGGCACCGAACTGCCGGCGAATGCGCTCGTGGTCGACGATGTGGTCGACGAAGTCGTCAGCCCACGCCGTGACGAGGCCGGTTGGCTCTGCACCAGACGGACGAACAGCGGCACGTTCACGCACGGGTTCGCGGGCGAGACGCAGAACGGCTCACTCCAGTACCCGGGCAAGATCGACCTGCACCAGGTCGGCGGCGGGTACGGCGCGCACTACTGGTTCACGCACACCCGCGAGCCGGGCAACAACCTCTACGTGAGCGGAACGTGGACGCTGGACCGGACGGTGAACGGCTGGATGCGGGTCATGGTCCACATTCCTGATCACCTCGGTACCACGCAGCAGGCGGCGTACAAGATCACAACGAAGAACGGCGTGGTCAAGACCCGCATGGTCCAGCAGCGCGGGTACGCGAACCGTTGGGTGGCGCTTGGCGTGTTCGAGTTCAACAACGTCCCGACGGTGGAGCTGACCAACATGGTGTCGGACCTGACACCCGAGGAGCTGGCGCAGCTGCGTGACGATGTGCCGGCCAGCGGGCAGGGCGACCTGGCGCTGGGCCGGCCGCAGGAGAACGTGGCCTTCGACGCGGCGGCGTTCATCCCGCTGCCGGGCAAGCCGCAGCACCAGGTGGTGGCGCTCGGCGACTCGTTCTCGTCGGGCGAGGGCGCCTCGCCGGTGAACGGCTCGGACTACTACCGCGAGACGGACAACAACAGCAAGAACGCCTACCGCAACGGCTGCCACCGCTCGAAGAACGCGTGGTCGCGCAAGGCGGTGCTACCCGGGTCGTCCACGCCGATCGGGCTGCGGGCGGACATCACGAGCCAACAGCACGACGTGAACATGGACTACCACCTGATCGCCTGCTCGGGCGCGGAGACGGAGAACATCCTGCCCCTGCGTACCGTCAGCAACGAGCCCCGCAACGCCGACGGTCAGCGGGGCATGGGCCAGTACCTGGAGGCGTCCCAGCTCGACAAGGGCTACCTGGACGAGAACACGACGCTCGTCACGGTTTCGATCGGCGGCAACGACGCGAGGTTCGGCCCGGTGGTCAAGGAGTGCCTCGTCATGGCCGGCCCACTGGACTGCTTCAAGGCGAAACTGTCGGGCGAGACGGACACCGTGGACGTGTCGACCAGGCGCCGCATCGCCGACGTGGTTCCGCGGTCGAACACGACGGTGCTGGAGGAGATCCACAAGAAGGCGCCGAACGCCAAAATCATGCTCATGGGATACCCGAAGCTCGTCGAGGTGGGCGGCGACCCGCTCTGCACCCTCAAGCTCGTCCTCAGCGACGAGGAGCGGGTGTGGCTCACCGAGATGAGCGTGCTGCTGCGTGACGAGCAGTTGGATGTCGTCTACAACTTCAACACCGCGCACGGTGCGACGATCGCGTACTACTCCGACCCGATCGACGAGTTCGCGGGCAAGGCGGTCTGCGGCTCGCCGGCGGGCATCCACGGGGTCGTGACGGACAAGTCGCCGGGTGACACCCCGGACGGCCCGACGTCGACGCAGTCCTTCCATCCAAACAGCCCGACCGGTGTCAGCCTCTACGCCCAGTCGATGAACTTCACGGTGGCGCAGATGTATCCGTGATGAACGCCGCACGATTCGGGAGCCCGGGCGGCCGTCGGCTGCTCGGGCTCCCGGCCCTGCGCGTGCCCCACACCGCCGGTACGGGCGTGCGCTCCGCACCGCCAGCGCGCGACAGCATCAGGCTGGTCGAAGTGGCTGTTTCAGACGCATGAGGTTCGCGGTGGGACAGCCGTTAGCAACCAATCGCCATCTGTCTGTGGCCGGTGGCCTGTTCCGGCGATGCGGGTCGGCGCGGTGTCGGGAACGATCACGTCATGGAATGTGGATCCCCTCGTCCGGCCTCGCCGCGTCGGGTAGGTCATTCCACGACATGGTTCAAGGTGCTGTCTCTGGTCGGCGTTCTCTTCCTCGCCGCAAGCATTGGGCTACGGCTGCTTGACCAACCCGAGGAGTACCGGACGTTCGACCCGTCGACGACCGGGGTGGTTTCCGACGGGGACGTCGAGGGGCTCTTCTCCCGCTCGTTCGGTGTCGCCGCCGATCCCGGCACGGTCACCGGACTGCGCTGCGCCCTGAACTGTCCGGTGACGTTGTCCGTCAAACTTGATCAGTCATCCCCGGGAACTGTTGCAGTCAGAGTCCGCGCTGGGCTGATGGGCACACAGACGGGCAAGACGAACGCACGCCTCATGGTGATCGCCCCGCACGATTCCGACCACTTCACGCTTGAGGAGCACTCCCACCCGGGGGTGCGGTTGAAGGTGGCCCCGCTCGATGCGGTGAGCGCGGACGTCGGTCGACCGAACGCGGCAATTGTCACGTTCACCGAGATCTTCCCACGTCCCGGAGTGACATTCGAGCTTGACTTCCAGTGGCACCCGGGTAGCAGCGGTGGCTGGAAGGAGTCGTTCTTCGGCCGGCGCAACCTGGGCATCCCGTACTTCACCGGCGACCGCATCTGGTTCGATCCTCCCACTGTGTCTCTGCGTCCGGGCAACGGGCTCGACGCCTCCCTGTCCCGGGTGAACCTCGACGCTTCCGTCACGCCGCAGAGCCGAATCGGTAACGCGCTTCCGGATCCGGACCGCAAGCCGTTGCCCCGGACGGTGCGTTGGTCGGTACCCGGAGAACAAGCCGCCGCCTTCTACTTCGTCACTGCCGAGGAGCGCCGGAAGCGGACCCTGTTCGGGCTCATCAATGAGCAGGTCCTGTTCTTCGCCGGTCTTCTTCTCGGGGCGTGGCTGGGGGAGATTGCCTCCCAATGGCGGAAGAGCTGAGGTGCCCCCGGTAGCGCCGGTCGTACCGAAGACCGTCTTCCCTGCCTCGAGCAACGACTCCTCGGGTCCGATGGCGGAGCGTCCCCGGAGGGCGCCAAGCCGCAGTGGGCGTTCGGCCCGCCGTCGATGTTAGGTTCGCGAACATGACGGTGCGGATCACCGCTGGGGGTTTCCACGCGGCTGACGGTGTCGAGGACTGGCGATGTCTCTACCACCTGGTCTCGGCCTACTTCCGGACCGGCTCGCTGTCTGCGGGGATCGCGTTCGTCGAAGAGATCGGTCGGCTCGCGGGCCGCGATGAGCAGGAGCATCTCAACGTGGACCTGCGCCACGCGGGCGTCACCGTATCCCTGTCCCGGCGGGACATCTCACTGGCGCGGCGGATATCGGCCGCTGCCCGGACGCTGGGCATCTCCGCCGACCCCACCGCGGTGCAGCTCATCAACATCACCCTCGACGCCGCAATGAACGCGGACGTGCTGCCGTTCTGGCAGGCGCTGCTCGGATACCGGCAGATCGGTGACGACTACCTGGCCGACCCGGCGCGGCGCGGCCCCGGCTTCGGGCTGCAACACATGGACACGGCACGACCGCAACGCAATCGGATGCATGTGGACATCGCCGTCCCGCACGATCAGGCGCAGGACCGTATCGCCGCCGCCGTGGCCGCCGGCGGGCGCGTCGTCTCCGACGCGCACGCGCCGATGTGGTGGGTGCTGGCCGACCCCGAGGGTAATGAGGCATGCATCGCGACCTGGATGGGACGCGAGTAGGAATCGGCCAGGGACGCGCGGAGGGTTCGAATGCTGGTCGGCTAGTCGTCGAAGTGGAACTCGAAGGTGCCGGCCTCGATGCGGTCGATGAGTCGGCTGACGTCGTCGCTCTGCCGGATGGCGCTGTCCCAGCCGCTGCTGCTGACGTCGGCCAGGAGCACCGGTGCGGGGTCGCCGCGCAGGTCGAGCACGAGCTGTTCACGGGAGCCGTCACCGCCGATGATCGCGATGCCGGGATGCGCGTCGGTGGCTTCGTCCCACGCCTCGTGCAGCTCGAGCATCTCGCGTGGCGAGTTGAGCCACACGTAGGCTCCGCTGGACACCCACCCTCGCCGGAACCACGACTCACCCTGGAGGTAGGCGCGCCAGGCGGCCGGCAGAGGGCGACCCAGGGCCTTGTGGGCGTCAGCGAACTCCTGGTCCTCCACCGGGCCGCGGTACTCGGCTTCCTCGATGATGGCACCGACGATGTGGTCGTTGAGGTCGGCGAGTTCCTCGGCGGGGATCCAGTACTCCAGCACGTCGCGGCCACCGACCTGGTGAACCTCGTATCGCTCCAGGTACGAACGCCGGACGTCGAATCGGGTCACGTAGCCGACGCCCTCGGCCGGCACGTTCCACTCGCGGGCGATCTTCGTGGCGTACCAACGGTTGAGTACGGGGTAGAAGATGGGCTGGTCGGGCAGGCGTGGTGGCCAGGCCCGCCATCCCGACGCTGCCACGAGGTCACGTTCGGGCTGTCCGGTGGGCCGCCACAGCGTGACCGTGTCGGAGTTGTGGATTGTCTACTCCCTGCCAATCGTGCCTGGTCCGCCACCGACGGCGCGTCAGTGGTACGAGGGGAAAGCCGGTCGGCGGGACCCACGTCCCTCACCAGGCGGTCTGCCGCTCCTACGTGATGTGCGCGCCAGACCCCGAAACGGCTTCGTCGGCTGGTGAGTGGCGGCGGATGACCAACAGGGCGATGTCGTCATCGGGGTGCTCCTGCGCGGTGGTGGCCATGATGCGTTCGCACAACTCCTCTGCCGACTCCGATCGCACGGCGTCGGTGAGGCGCTCGATGCCGGTGTCGATCAGTTCGCTGCGGCGTTCGACGAGTCCGTCGGTGTAGAAGACGAGCGCGGCCCCTGGCGGCAGGTCGATAACGGTGGTGCGGCGGTTGGTCACTGGTTGGCCCACACCGAGTGGCCGGTCCGCTCTCAGGTTGACGAGTTGGGCGGGTTGGCCGGGGATGGCCAGCAGCGGCGGCAGATGACCTGCGCAGGAGAGGTGCACGGTCGAGCGGTCGGGTGCGATGAGAGCGTAGATGGCGGTGGTCAGGGTGCCCGCCTCGAAATGGTGAATCTTGCGGTCGAGGGATGTTAGCGCCGCGGCGGGGTCGTTGGCGTCGAGTGCGTAGGCGCGTAACGCGCTGCGGATGCGTCCCATGACTACGGCCGATGGCAGCCCGTGGCCGGAGACGTCGCCGATGACGGCCCCCAGCCAGCCCGAGGGCAACGCGAACACGTCGTACCAGTCGCCGCCGATGCCCAGGTCGTGGCCGGGCATGTACCGGGCGGCCAGTTCCAGACCGGAGATGTTTGGTAGCCGGGTGGGCAGCAGGCTGCGTTGCAGGGCCAGCGCCGCCTGCCGGTCGACAACCTGCGCTCGGGCCTGGCCTGCCAAGCTGGCGCGGTCGGCGACGAGTTGCAACAGCCGCACGTCGTCGGGCCCGAAGCGTCGCAGGGTCAACGATCCGACGTGTAGAACGCCGATGAGGTTGCCGTTGGCGAGCATGGGCACGCCCAGCAGGGCCCGTACTCCTTTGGCGAGCAGGATGGGATTGACCACGTCGTCAGGCGTGACGTCGTAGATCGTGACCGGCGTCCGTGTCGCCGCCACCCGGCCGGCGAAGCCGCGACCGACTCGAACGCGGAAGCCCCGGCGCACCTCCTCCTCCAGGCCCTTGGCCACCGTCGCGACGAGCTCGCCGGTGTGACCCTCGAGCAGCAAGATGGTGGCGGTATCGACCTTGAGCAGGTCCCGGACACGTTCGAGTAGTTCGTCGAGGAGTTCGGCGATGTCCAGGCCCGACAGCGCGGCATCGGTAATCGATTCGATGCGGCGCAGCCGCTCATCGTTCGTCATCACCTCAGCACCGGCCACCCAAGCAGCCTAGACGCGGCCACGCACCAAGCGGCGCGTCGGGATCTAGATCAACAGTGTTCCAGCATCAACGTGGGGTACCTTCCCATGTCACATTGATGCCTTTGTCGTCCGTGAACGCGTTTCCGGGAGCACGCTCTGTCGCACCACGGCAACGCCCAGGCTCGCACATCCGGCAGGAAGGAAGAGCAGTGGCGGTCCCACCTCGCGACCAGCATGCACCGACCGCCGAGAAACCCGTCTACTCGACGTCGTTCGCCCTCACGGACCTCGCTCGCGTTCGCCGCGAGGTGGAGGCTGTCAGTCGCCGGTGTGGCCTCGACCAGGATGACATCGAGGATTGGGTCACCGCGGTCAACGAGTTGTTGATCAACGTGATTCGACACGGGGGAGGCAGAGGTTCGATACGCCTGATCGCGGACGATCAGCTCATCTGTGAGGTGACGGATCGAGGGCGGGGTTTCGACACGGCCCACTACGTTCCTCCCGTCGAGCGACCGTCCCTGTCCGGAACCGGAGGCATGGGTCTGTGGGTGGTTGGGCAGATGGCCGACTACCTCGTCGTCGACAGCGGCTCCGCGGGCACCACCATCCGCATCGGGGCGCGCACCCGCCCCGCCGGCCAGCGCTACCCCTGACACGCCGACCGGTCTACGGGACCCGCCCACACGCTCGGGCGCTGCTCGGGCGCCGGCAACTCCGCAGAGAGGCACGTGCTCGCCTCCGACTACAGCGGGTTGAGTCAGTGCCGGTGATGGTCAGCAGAGCCACGGCGGGGTGTATCGGCCAACGTAGCGGCGGGCGCGGGGGAACGGGTCTTGCCAGTACTCATCTGGCAGGCGGTGGCGATGCTTGTCGCAGAATTCGGCGAGATCTTCGGTGATGGTGAGGCGTTGCAGCGGCTGGCCCTCGAAATGTGTGTTGACTGCCAGCAGTTGCGATTCAAAGTTCCAGGCTGAGTGGTCGAATGCCCAGCCGTTCCAGGCGGCGTAGACGTGAAAAACCTGTGGCTCGCCAGCGTGGCGCACCGCAATGACATCGATGGACTTGTCGGGATAGACATCCCGGCAGGCCCAGGCGAGGATGTGACATGCGCCGGCGGCGAAGAAGGCTTGGTCTGCCCGGTCCCATGCGACCCGTTGGTCTGCTCGCTCGATCGGCGTCCGGCGAAACATTCCTGCTGCTTCGGCTGCCATAGCTCAGACGGTAGGGGATAGGGGTCTGCTCGCCGGCTGTCCGGCGTCTCCGAACTCAAACGTGTCCGAAGGGGTAATTTCAGCTTCGCGTGGTCCTGATACCGGTCGCCGCGATCCCGGCGGAGGCGGCGCCGTTGAATCCGCCCCAACGCCTCAGGCCGCGGTGGTTCTCCGTCGATGCGGAAGCGCACCGCGGCCTGAAGCGGGCATGGGGCTGGCAGTGATCAGCTCAGCCAGGCCGATTCGATGGCGGCGGTGAGGTCGTCCGGGTGCGAGAGCATCGGCGAGTGTGCGGCGTCCAGCTCGATCACCTGGGTCGGGAACGTCGAGACGGCGTCGATCTCGCCGATCAGCCGTCGTTGCAGCGCCGGCGGAACGGCGTTGTCCTTGGTGCAGACCACGTACGTCTTGGGAACCGAGCCGTAGCGCTCGGGGGTCACGACCGGGGCGTCGGCCGCGATGCCGACCGGGGCGGCCGGGGCGAGCAGGTCGATGGCCGCATCGGCGGTGGTCGCGTCGACGTCGCCGTAGAACGCCTCCCGTACGGTTGCCCGGTCGTCGAGGCCGAGTTGCAGCACTCCGGTCAGTGCCGGGTTCCCGACCAGCAGGGGAAGGACCTGGTCGCCCGCGCTTTCCGGCTCACTGAGGTAGAAGACCGCGGGACGACCGCTCACCGGTGCGTGCGCGGCGACCGAGAACACCCGCTCGAACAGCTCCGGCGCCTGCTCGGTGGCCGCGGTGACGACGGCGCCACCCATGCTGTGCGCCACCACGAGGCAGGGCTCGCCGCCCCCGATCCGGCGGATCTGTTCGACGAGGGTTGCGGCGGCCGACGTCGCGGTGACGCCGGCGGTCGCGGCACTCTTCAGCCCGTGACCGTCGAGGTCGACGGCGACGGACGGGATGCCGCGGGCGGCCAGCCGCGTGGCCACCGGGCTCCAGCACCAGCTGCCGTGCCAAAGGCCGTGTACGAGGACAACAGTTCGCATGGCGTCGACGATACGAAGGGTTTCGCTCGGCAACCTCGTACTCCTTGTACGGGGATACCCGACCGATCTCGAACTGGATGCTGATCCCGGAGCGGGGTCATCGTCCCGGGCTCGGCGCGCAGACGTGTGCAGCTACGACGGGACGGCGGCAAGTTCCGCGGCGCCGAACGAGACGGCGAAGCGCTTGCACCAGATGCTGACGCTGCGGAACTCCGCCGGGTCGACTCCGGCGGCCAGCCGGTACACCTGATCGCCCTGGTTGCCTTTGAGTTTGCCCAGTTCCGCGTACCGGCCGTCGTCGAACACCCGCCAGCCGGCGGTTCCTGCGCGCACCCGCTGATCGGACAACCACACCCGTAGGTCAGGGCCGTCGCTGGTGTCCAGCCCGTCGATCTCCAGCTGGTGACTGCCGTCCGGGTTGCGGACCATCCGGACCGTGCCGCTGGTGTCGTGCTCGTGGGTGATGAAGGTTCCCTCTGCGAGAACGATCGGTGCGGCTGGGACGTCCGCGGCATCGGATGAGGACCGAGACGGCTGCGAGGACTGGGACGGCTTCGAGGACTCGGGCGGCTGCGGGACGGTGGAAAGGGGCTCCGCCACCACCGTGTCGGTGAACAACCGCCACGGTTGGAACCAGTAGAGCGCTCCTGCGGCGCCGATGCCGAGCACGGCGACGACGATCCAGGCGACGGGAGCGCGGAGAGGACGGCGAGTCACGGTTCAAGTCAAGCCCCAGGGCCGCATCGTCGCCAGGCGAGGCCGGATTACCGATCGCTTACGGCACGTGCGGGGCGATCCGGCCCAAGACGTGGGCCGTCGCGGCGCTACGGAGACGGGGGCCGGCTCCACCGGAGGCCGGCCCCCGCATCGTCTCTACTCCGGCCCGCGTGACGCTGCGAGAGTCAGGCGAAGAGGTTGCCGATGATGTCGGCGTAGAACAGGGCGGGGTCGCGGGAGAGGGAGGCCTTGACGTTGGCGGTGGGCTTGTCCGCGATGACTTCGATCTTGCCCGCCTCCAGTCCGTCGAGGGCCTGGGTGACCACCTCGTGGGGCGGGAGCTTGGGAATGTCGACTCCGGCCATCATGTCCGTGTCGGCGATCGCCAGCGCCAGGGCGGTGACCAGAGTCTTCTGGTCGGCCAACTCGAGTCGGATACCGTTCGTCAGGGACCATTCCGCGGCCTTCGAGGCGGCGTAGCCGTTGCTGCCGGGCGCGAAGTTGTACCAGCTCAGCGCCGAGATGACGTTGAGAATGGCGCCACCGGCCAGCTTCGGCGCGAACGCGCGGGTGACGTTGAGCGTGCCCCAGAAGTTGGTATCGAGGTCTTTGCGGATGTTGTCCAGGGAGGGACCCAGCAGTGGGGCTTCCGTGGAGGTGCCGGCGTTGTTGATGAGGATGCCCAGGTCGCCGACCGTGGCCGCCGCTGCCTCGATGGACGACTGATCAGTGATGTCCATCTGGAGGGGGACGGCACCGGGAATGTCGATGCTTTCCAGGCGTCGGGCGGTCGCGTAGACGGTGGCGCCGCGGGCGAGGAGTGCCTCGACGAACGCCTTGCCGAGGCCGCGGTTGGCGCCGGTCACGAGAGCAGTTGAGCCGTTGATTCGCATACCAACACGCTAGAACCTCACGTTGACGTCAGAGGCAAATAGTGCGAGGTGCATCACGCCCGGCGGCGTCCGCGTAGGGGCACGTCACCGGGTTTCACCACAGGACGAGGACCGACCGAAGCGTGCGCAGACCGGCCCGGCCGTCGCGGCGACGAGCAGCGCAAGTCCAGCGTACGTACTATGGCGCGGTGGAAAACCGCGACTGGCTGGGTGAATTCCTCCGACGCCGGCGCGAGGCCCTGTCACCGGTGGAAGCGGGGTTGCCGTCGCTGCGCCGGCGTCGGACACCGGGGCTGCGGCGTGAAGAGGTGGCGGCGTTGGCGAACGTGTCGGCCACCTACTACGAGCGACTCGAGCAGGCGAGAGGGCCTCGACCGTCGGCGGCGGTGCTGACCGGGATCGCGGCGGCGCTGCGGCTGACCGAGACCGAGAAGGTCCATCTGTTCCGGCTGGCGGGCCATCCCGCGCCGCCCGCGTGGGACCCGCAGCCCGAGCCGGTGGATCCCGGGCTCGCGTACCTGCTCACGGCGATCTCGGGAACGACTCCGGCGTTCGTCACCGACGACCTGGGCACCGTCCTGGCGCAGAACTGGCTCAACGTCACGCTGTTCGGGCAGTTCGCCGACCGGCCGGGCCTCGAGGCGAACCTGGTGTGGCACTGGTTCACGTCGCCGTCGTGGCGGCATCGGCTCGATCCACCGGAGCAGCAGGAGCAGACCGGGATGGCGTACGTGTCGGACCTGCGGGCGGTGGTCGCCCAGCGCGGCCAGGACCGCGCGGCAGGTGATCTCGTCGAGCGGCTGTGCGAGGCCAACGCGGAGTTCCGGGCGATGTGGGGGCGGCACACGGTCGCGATGCCGCACTGTTCGACAAAGGTGGTACACGACGAGCGGGTCGGCCGCCTCGACCTGGACTGCGAGGTCGTGTCCGGTACGACGACCCGGCAGCGGATGCTCACCCTGCAGCCGGTCGCGGGAACGCCCACCGCCCAACGGATCGCCGCGCTTCACACGTACCGACCGTCTCCCCATAGTCAGGCCCTCTTCATGCGTCGGTTGTGACAGGGCTGGTGGCGTCGCGACTCGGAGCGTTGGTGGCCTGCCGCTGGACGTCGCGGGCGATCAGCGGCTCGACCAGTACGAGAAGCAGCGCGGCGGCGGCGACCAGCCCACCCGCGCGTGCGGTGACGGCGACGCCGGGTCCGGACAGCACGGCCCCGCCGAGGAACGCCCCGCCGGCGATGCCGACGTTGAACGCAGCCGAGTTCCCGGCCGACGCCAGGTCTGAACTGCCGGGGGCCACCTCCAGCACCCGACTCTGGAGGGCAGGGGTCAGCGCGCCGAGCGCGAACCCGGACAGGGCGAGCAGCAGGGCCACAGCCGGTTGCCAGCCGGAAAACAGGTACAGGCCGGCCAGCGAGACCACGAGAACGAGGAGCGAGCCCGCCAGGGTCCCTCGCTGACTGCGATCGACGACCGCGCCGGCGACCGCGACGCCACTGAAGTTGACCACACCGCGCAGCAGCAGCAGAGGGCCGATCGCCGCTGCGGGAAAGCCGCTCACGTCGGTGAGGAGAGGGTCATCTCCTCCTGGGTCACCGTCGCTCCTCCCGCTGCGTCACCCGCTACGACTTACCCCCGTCCGCCGATCCGACCCACGGTCCCACCGCAGAGCCGGGGCACCTCGACCGAGTCGGGGAGAGCAGCCGACTGGCGGCCTCATCAAGCGCCCTGGCCGGTGCTTCGTCCACCGACAGCGGGACCGGCCCGTCAACCCTCGGCGGGCGATCGGCGGGCGCCGACGGGCCAGAGGATCGTGGTCGGGACGCCGCGGCGCCGCGCCCAGTCGATGGTCCGGTCCGTCGACGCGGGGTGACGGCCAGGCTTGCCGTCCCACACCGCCACGAGCCGCTGCGCCCGCCGGACCAACTCCCGGTTGGCAGCCACGTAGGCGGCGGTTTCCGAGCGGTCGTATCCCGTGTGGACCACCGCCGACGCCCGGTCGAGCAGATCGTCGAAGGCCAGCCGATTCTCCGGCCTGATCACCGCGCTCCGGTAGTCGCGGGCCGGCAGGATCACCTCGTAGGTGCCGCCCAGATCGAGGATCGTACGGGCGAAGACCTGGTCCGCGCCGGCCGCCAGGCAGGTCACGCCGTGCACGGGCCGGTCGCTGATCAGGCCCAACTCGACGCGGAGGGCGTCGGCGACGAGCAGCTCGGTGTCGCGGGTCAGGTTGATGTGCCCGGTCACGCCGACGCGGACCGGGCCGAGGTCAGGCGGCATCCCTCGGGCCTCCGCGCTGCGCGGGCACCGGAGGTGCCAGCCGGATCAGCTCGAACCCGTTGTCGGACAGCACGTCGGGCAGTGCCCGGATCCCCTCGCGATTCTGCTCCTGCACGTCGGGCGGCAGTTCCTCCCACGGCCGCAGGGCGGGATGCCGCCGCTGGACGTCATCACGCGGGTCGCCGTACGTCCAGCCGTCCCCGCGCCGCTCCCGGCACCACCGGTCGTGCTCGAGGCGGGCGAGTTCCTCGATGCGGTCGTCGATGGCCTGCCCGGCGACCGAGGCGTCACCGGTGCCACCGTGCCGGGGGGCCACGACGCATCCGAGATCCAGCAGCTTGGCGGCGATGTCCTGGACATGGGCCCGGTTGGCCCGCCGCAACGACTCGGGTAGTCGTGACCAGTCCACCATCGCCGGGGCGCCGCCGAGTCGTACTCCGGCCCGCTGCTGGGCTTGGACGTACCGCTCGTGGATCAGCCGGGCCAGCCGCTCGGTGAGGTCCTCGGCGATCAGCCGGGCGTCGCAGGCGTGGGCGAGCACCGGGTAGAGGCGGAGTTTGCCGTGCACCTCGTCGAGCAGGTCGTGACGGGAGTCGCCGTGGAATGCCGCGGCGAGCGCCGCCTGCCGGTAGACCGGGACGAACACGGCACTCTCGGCGCCCTGCCACAGGGCGGGTGTGTCCAGCACGAACCGCAGGCCGTTGACCTCGTCCGGCGCGCAGACGTAGATGCGGTCGTACCGGTTACGGCCGAGACCGACGACACCGTCGAGATCCAGGTCGTACGCGGTCAACTGGCAGACGGTGGCCAGGAACGGGTAACGCGCCGCCGCCAGAGCGATCTCGGTGCGGGCGTCCGGTGCCGCGACGTCCACCTGTAGGCGTGGCACGGCGTGGCCTCCGGGGGTGTCGGCGCGGAATGCGCGCCAGTGCCGGGCGGTCTCCACCAGGAGAGCCCGGCGGAAGGCGCCGGTGCCCGCGATGAGGATTCTGGTTGATCGGTCTCCCGTGCTGGGCAGCGGGTGGTGCCGGTGCAGTGCGCGTGCGGCGACGTCGTCGACGTGGAAGTAGTCCAGCCGCAGCCGGCTGGATCCGGCGGCACCGAGTCGTCGGGCCTGCAGGGACAGGCACATCTCCGAGTCGTGAACCAGGACGTAGACCCGCGGTGGTTGCCGTCGGTCCTGGATGAGCCGGTTGGCGGTGTTGGCGATCGCATGGTTGCGGTCGTCGTCCTCGCTACAGGCGTAGATGGTGTGGGCTCGGGGCAGGCCGGCGCCGCGCAACACCGCGGCACTGGTCGGGTCGCCGACCACTCCGAGGTAACGGCGCCACCGGTACTCCAGCGGTCCGAAGGGTTTGGAACGCACCACCACCACACGTTCACCGTCGTCGAAGAGCCGGTCGGCGAGCATGTGGGCGAACTGGGAGTCGCCGCAGACCAGGACGTGACCACGTGCCCGCCGGGCGCGCAGACGGCGACTCTCGGCGGCCAGGAGCAGCCGGCTGGCCTCGGCCACGGCGAGGAGCGTGAACAGCGGGGCCGCGAACCGGGCGACCTGTAGTTGCCACGGGTAGGGGCCGGCGTTCTGGAAGGGTTCGGCACCGAAGACGAAGAGTTGCAGGTCGTAGTAGAGCACGTCGTACGGATCGTGAGCGACGTCCGGTCGGGCCTGGAGCAGGCGCTCGAAACCGACATACCCGAGGACGAGGGCGGCCAGCCCGATCGCTCCGAAGAGGACTCGCAGACTCCAGCCGGTCGGGCGTGACGAGCCGGCGACCGGATCCGTCATGAGCTCATGGTATTTGACGAGGTCGATCGGATCGTCGCTCGACGCGCACACGGGTGCACTTACGGCCCCGGATCGATCACGGAAAGTCGTCGGGTCGGGTGTCGGGCAGCGTGGCCAGCAGTTGCCCGGCCAGCCGCCGCACCACGCCGTCATCCTCCTGATGCGCGAGCCGCACGAGCACCTCCCGGGTCCGGGCGTCCCCGTCGTGCTGACGGGTCAACGCCAGCAGTGCGGTCCGGCGGATCTCCCAGTCATCGTCGTCAGCCAGCCGCAGCAGCAGGTCCCGTACCCCTGTGCGGTCGGCCAGGCCGGCGCCCAGCTGCTCCACGGCCCGACGGCGCACCTCCAGGGCCGGATCGTCGCGGACCAGGCCGACCAGCAGCACCTGGACCTCCGGGTCGCCGCCGAAGTGTTCGCCGAGCGCGGCGGCGATGCGGGCGCGGATCGCCGGGTCCTGGTCCGACAGGCGGCGCATGAGCCGCAACGTCACCGCCATCGACGCCGAGCCCTGCTCGGTCAGACAGCGCACGGCCGCGTCGAACACGGCCGGGTCGGTGTCGGACTCGACGCATTCCAGCAGCACGTCGGTCACCACTTCCGGACTTCCGTACGCGCAGAGGGTCTGTACGGCGGCCAACCGGATGCCGACGTAGCTGTCCCGGCGGGCCCGCCGGCACAGCGTCTCCATGAGGCCGGGGGCGTCGCCGTGGCGGGCGAGCGCCTGGGCGGCGGCGCACAGCACGTTCGGATCGGGGTCCCGACTGACCTGCTCGGCAAGGCACTCCCGCACCTCGCGGTCCGGTGGGTCGGCGAGGCGGGCCAGGCTACGGGTGACCCGCAACCGGACGATCGGGTCCCGTTCCTGGGAGGCGCGGCTGATGAGCAGGTCTCGGGTCGCGTGGCCGAACAGCGGCCGGCCGGTGAGCAGGTCGACCGCAGCGAGCCGGACACTCGCTGTCGGATCGCGTCGAGCGCTTTCCAGCAGCAGTTCCCCGGTGCGGTGGTCGGGGTATGCCTCGGCCAGCGCGCGCACCGCGGCGAGGCGTACCGTCGCGTCCTCGTCGAGGTGAGCCGAGCGGGCCACGACGGTCCACCCGGTGTCGTCGGCGCGGTCCCGGTCGATCAGAGCCGTGACCGCGGCCGCCCGCACGGAGGACTCCTCGTCCTGCTCGATCTGATCGATCAGCCGGGCCCGGCAGCGTCCCTCCGGGTCGGGTACGAGCGCCAACCGCTGCACGGCGACCGCCCGGACCCGCGCGGACGTGTCCGAGCATGCCAGCTTCAGCAACAGCTCGGTGCTCTCCGGGCTGGGCCGCTCCGGCAGCAGCTCGGTCAGGATGCAGCGTCGGACCTCGTCCGGGGAGTCGCCGGTGATCCGCCGCAACGCCGTGGCTCGTGCGGTCTCGGCATGCTCCGGCAGAACCAGCAGACCCTTCAGCACGCACTGCACCACACCGGGGTCGGTGTCGGTGGCCAGCAGTCGCTGCATCGTCTCGGGCGCGTCCGGCAGCTCCGCGCGACGCGCGGTGAGCGCTCCTGCGGCGGCCCGCCGCACCGCGGCGGCGGTGTCCTGGGTGGCCCTGGCCAGCACCTGACGGACGTCGTCCGAGAGTACGGACCGGGTGCCGAGGGACTGCACGGCCAGCGCCCGCACCGCGACGTCGGGGGAGTCGGCGAGGTCGCGCAGCACGTCCACGAGGTCGAGGCCGGCGCCGAGATGGGCGACCAGCGCGCGTACGGCGGCCTGCCGCACCGCGGTGGAGACCTCGGACTGTGCCTGGGCGACCAGGATGTCCCGGCACCGATGACTGTTGCCGCCGGTGGCCTCGATGCGGCCGGCGGCCTCGGCCAGCCCGGCGACCAGGGTGAGGTGGGCCTGCCGCTCGCGACCCTGCCCCAGCTCCCGGACGAGCAGGTCCTCCATCTGCTCCTCGGCCGTGGACAGCACCGCCGCGATCCGGGTGGCGAAGGCAGAGCCGGATCGCCAGCTGGTCCGGATTCCCCGGCGGCGGTACCAGTGCAGGAAGACCTCCCGGCCCGGCCAACCCGGGCCGAGCGTCCGGATCGAGGACAGCAGTTCCTGCTCGGTGAGATCGACCAGGTTCGGGTCGTCGGCGGAGATGCCGTGCTCGACCAGCAGGATGACCTGGCGCAGGACCGCGTCGCCCGCGCCGGCCAGTTCGGCGGGCTGCGGCGCCTCGGCCACGCACTGCGCCGCCAGCACCAGGTTCCACGGCGGCCCGGTCAGGTTCAGGGGCGGCCACGGTGGAGTGACCTCGGTGGCGAGCAGGGTGACCAGCTCGTTGGCGGCCGGGGCGGGCAGGGCGCTGGCGACCAGTCGAAGCACCTCCCGCCACGACGGATCGGCCCAGTTCTCGCGAAACAGCGAACGTAGGTGATCGAGGCCCCAGGTGGTCGGATCATGCTCGTATCTGTCCACAATCTCTTCGGCGCAGAAGAACTCCAGGAACGCGCGGTGCACGAACCCGAACAGTCGTAGCCCGTAGCGTTCCAGGATGAAGCTTCGCTGCCGCAATTTGTCGATCATCGAATAAGCCATGGCGAGCGCCCGCTCATTCTCGAAACCGTAGAACGCGACGAGGTTGTCGCGGAAGATGCGCGCCAGTTCGTCGGACTCGATGTAGTTCCCGGCGGGACCCGACTCGCGGAACTGCATCCAATACGCCAGGTGACGCAGCAGTCGACGCTTCGCCTGCAGGTCCAGTGACGGCACGTCGCCGTGGCTCTCGCGCAGTTGCTTGGTCACGTCCCACTCGGAGATCAGCACGTCGGTCACGTGCGCGTAGAGCCGGCGTCGGTTGCGCGGCAGCGGATGACCCCGGCCGACGATCGCCATGAGCATCAGCAACAGGGGGTTGCCGGCGATCTCGCGCATCGCCCGGGAACTGCCCACCACGTCGAGGATCTGCCGCCGCTGCCGGTCGGCCTCCGCGGCCGGCGTGGGCATCACGTAGCGGTACCAGTTGTCGAGGAACCTCGCGATCTGCTCGTCGTCGAGATCCTCCAGGGTGAAGTGGTCGAAGCCCGCGTTGGCGAAGGTGTGCCGCTGGTAGCCGGCCGCGCGCGAGGTGACCAGGGTCAGCACCCCCGGGTACTCGTTGGCGAACGTGGCGATCTGCGCGGCCACCTCTTCCCGCTGCGCCGGGTCGAACACCTCGTCCAGGCCGTCGAACAGGAACAGCGCCTGGCCTCCCTGGCGCAGGTACGCCTCCAGCACGTCCTGGTCGACACCGGCCAGCCCCTGCTGGTGGCGGTGGCCGACGTAGTCGAGCAAGCCGTCGCACCGGCCGTCCCCGTGGTGAAAGGCGTAGGAGCGCAGCTCGATCAGGACGGGTAGGTGCCGGTCCAGCGCGCTCAGTCGAGGCTCGACGCAGACCCCGGCCAGCGTCAGCGCCAGGTACCGCGCGGCCGCCGACTTGCCGGAGCCGGGGTCGCCCAGCAGTACGATCGTGCGCCGGCCCGGGTCGGACACCACGTCGAACAGGGACAGCTCGTCCTTGGCCGCGTACTCCTCCCAGAGCCGCTCCACCTCCTCCGGGTTGACCACCCCGGGCAGCCCGCCGACGTCGTCGCCCGGCGTCGACCCGGCCCAACGCCACCACGCCAGCGGCATCTCCGGTCGGGCGTCCTCGTGGACGCGGGGCTCCACGAACACCTTGGGTAGGCCGACGGTGAGGTAGCCGATGGTGGGACGCGGCGACACCGCGTCCACCGAGACGGCATGGTATTGCAGCGACAACTGCTTGTAGTACTGGTTGCGGACGACCGTCGGCAGGTGGGTGTCCGGGTCGGCGGGCTCCCGGGCCGGGGATCTGCCGCTGCGCACGTCGGCCAGTGCGGCGGTCACCTTGGCGGTGAGGTCGTCCACGCCGGAGAAGAAGGCGCAGAGGTGGCGCTCCTTCAGCTCGCGGCGCAACGCGACGATCTGCTGCCAGTCCGCGTCCCGGTCGATCATGTCGACCGGCCAGGGCGTGTCCTCCGCGAGCAGGAAGACCAGGCAGGGCTTTCCCGCGGCGAGCGCCTCCCGGTATTCCAACTCGGTGATGGAGGACTCCTGGCCGGGCGGCCGGAACCCGTACCGCCAGGCGAACAGTCCCACGTAGAGGTCGCATCGGCGCACGTCGGCGAGGCAGCGCTCCAGCGGCGGCCGGATGTCGGCGCCGTACGCCTCCATGGCCACGTCGTCGATCTCCAGACGGCGAGCCACGGCGTGCACGGCAGCCCGATATTCCAGCAAGTCCTTTTGGGTGGCCGAAATGTAGACCTTCATGAACGGCAAACTCCAGGGGGTGACTGGCGACCGCGTCATTGAAAATATCAGTAGCTGTCACGTCCGTCCGACCCGTGAACACTCCGAACGCCTGGCGTACATGGGATTCCCGCCGACCCGGGGCCTATGATGGCCGTCAACAGATACGGATCCGGACGGTCGAATCGCGTACCCGTGGAGTTGCGGTTGTCCGAAGCGGATCCGTGTCGGTGCCGGTCGCGAGGGGTGTACGTCAATCAGCATGAGCGGAGGAAGCCATGCTCACGGTCGGTGAGGTGCACACCAGCCTTCTCCAGCACAGCACGGCGTTGGCCCAGGAGCAGAGCGCCGACGTGCTCAGCCTGATCGAGGGCGAGGCCGTGCTGACCTCCCGGCGTCCATCGCTGTACGCGGTGTCACCCGACGTTCGGACCGGCGTCGACTGCTGGCTCCCGAGCGCCAGGAAACGCCAGCTACGTGGGGTGGGCGCCGTCGTCACCCGGGCCATCATCACCGGCGGCCGGATCGTGCAGGCCTCCTCGGTCATCCACGTGGTCGCCGGCGAGCGCCGCCAGCCGTGGTCGCACTACCTGGCCAACCCCGGCGTCCTCGAGACGGTCGGCAGGCTGGACGTCGCCGACCTGAGCGCGGGCTTCCTGCACGGCAACAACGCCGACGTGCTGAACCTGGAGGCGATCACCGGCAGGGTGCTCGACGGTGTGCAGATGTCCGACCTGCTCGACCGGCGCCCGCCACTGCGCACCGCCCGTACGCGGCTGCGCTGGACCGCGCAGGCGGACGACCGGTCGAACCGGGTGTCGGCGGTGGTCACCGTGGACTCGCCCACCCTGCGTACGGTCGAACTCGTGCTCGACCCGCAGGACGTGCCGGCGGCCGTGGCCGGCCTCTGCGAAGATCTCGCGTTGCACGACTGGCTGCTGACCATACTGTCCTCGCTGGTGGAGTCCGCGGTCACCCGATCGGCCTCCGGGCAGGAGCACGTCGAGCGGCTGCGACCGGTGCTGGAGCACCTGCTGCACCTGTGGCTGCCCGGCGCGCGGGTGCACCCGCGGCTGCGGCCGATCTGGGACCAGTTGGAGCAGGTACCCGGGTTCAGCCGCCAGTGGAACTCGTCGGTCAACTGGATCCGGGATCAGATCAGCGTGAGCAACATGGCCCTGCTGCGCGACCTGGCCGGCCGGGCGGCCGTCGACGAGCCGTGCGGGCGCTGAACGCGCTCAATCGCTGATGAACACGTAGCTCAGCCGGTCGACCAGCTCGCTGGGCAGATGCAGACCCTCGCCGCCGGCCCGTTTGGCGACCTGCTGCGCGACCGCCGGCGGCACCGCCACCTGGCCGAGGATGGTCCGTACGGCCAGCTCCACCGGCAGGTACTCGGTGCTCATCAGCGTCAGCGTGCGGTACGCGCAGAACGGCGCGGCCGTCGGGTTCAGCTGGACGATCGCCGGCAGTTGGTCCCAGTCCGTCGGCAGCTCGCCAGCGAGCCGGCGCGGCTGCGTCATCGTCTCGCCCCGATGCCGTAGCACGCCGAGTCGGGTCATCTGCCAGACCGAGGCCAGCAGGGCGCAGGCCCACACCCGGGCGTCCGGCTCGTCGGACCACAGCTCGATGTCGACGAAGATGGAGTGCCGGGGATCGCCCGACTGCAACGGCGGAGACCACGGACGTGGCAGGGTCATCGCCGGCGCGTCGACGTGCCCGGGGGACCGCTTCCCGTTGGACAGCCAGCCCGACTCGCTCAACGGCGGACGACTCCCGGTGGTGCCCCGAGGTGGTTCCACCACCAGGGTGTCGACCACCAACCGGGCCAGCTCGGCGCCGTCGTGCCGGGCGAAGCTGGACTCCCGGGCCACGTAGTCCAGAGTCAGGCCGTGCTCCGCCGCGGCGCTCTGCACCTGCGGGATCACCTCGCGTGGGGTGCCGAAGCGGTGGAAGTAGTCGTCCAACATGAAGCAGGTGCTGATCCGCGGCTCCCGGGATGCGGGCAGCCCTCGTCGGGCCAGAGCCGGGATCGCGGCCGACCAGTCCGCGATCCGCTCGAACTTGCGCCTCAGCTCCTCACAACCGTCGCCGAAGTCCTCCGCGTAGAAGTGCCCCAGCTCCACCGACAGGTGCGAGTACGCCACGCTCTCTGTACGACGCACCGCAGCCGCCTCCTGGAACCTGACATCCATACCGATCACGCGGTGTCCCATGCCGTCTCGTCGAAAAGCTTCTCGGTCAGGTCAACGAAGGCGTCCACCGTCTTGACGTTGGCAATCTTGGATTGCACGTCGTGATCGGAGATCAGCTGCTCCCGCCACTGCAGCAGGGGATCCAGCGGCACCACGCCGAGCAGCGTCGTACGTCCGACACCTCGCCGTCGGGCCAGCTCCGACAGCTCCGCGTCGCACTTGCGGAGGAAGGCCTGCTGGGCGAGACCGAGATGGCCGACCTCCGGCCCACGTGAGTCGATCACCGCCGTACGGATGAAGCGCAGCGACTCGCGTAGCCTCTCCGGCTCGTGGCCGTACTCCTTGCCCATGGCCACGATGCCACCCGCCTCGAAGGCCAGGTCCGCGGCCGCGGTGACGTGCTGGGGGGTCCACCGGTGGAAGACCAACCAGCGCACGGCGACCTTGCGCAGGGTCGAGGTCGCGGTGGCGGCCAGCGCGATCTGACTGGCGTACGACCGGCCGGCGCTGAGGTCCACGAGGGTCAGGTCGAACTCCTCCTCCAGCCGGAGGAAGAGCTCGGCGCAGCGCTTGGCGATGTCGTTGGTGAAACCGAACTCGCTGCCGTTGCGTTGCCCCGGCAGGAGCACCAGTGGACCGGACCCGATGGGCCGCTGACGCAGGCTGGCACGTTCGGAGGTGCCCCACACGTCCAACTGCTCCGGGGACGGGATCTCCCCGCGCAGGTACCGGTGCAGGCCGCCACCGTTGGGCCCGGCGCCCTCCACCCCGTTGACGGCCTGCGGGATCTGGAATGTGATGCCGGCGGTCGGCGAGCCGAAGTCGTAGTCCAGGTAGCAGGTGGGGCGACCGGACAACGCGCTGCGGTAGGCGATGTTCGCCGCGGTCACCGACCGCCCGGTGCCGCCCTTGTGTGACGTGACGAAGACCAGCATTCAGATCCCCTCGCTGGCCTTCTGCTGCCCGGTGGCAACGTCGTTGAGCAGCAACAGGAGAGTGCTCACCAGAGCGGCCGCCGTGCCGGGACGCTCGTCGACCAGCAACTGCGCCCGGCCCAGGCTGGCTCGGATGCTGCGCATGCTGCGCTGCATCGCCTCACCGTCGAAGGTGCCGCGCATCAACTCCCGGTCGAACAGGTACTCGGCCTCGTCGATGAGGTCCTGGGCGTAGTCGGCGAGCTGGCCGGCGCGTGGGAACGGCCGCTCCCACAGCAGCTGACCCGAGGTGACCAGAGCCTGGATCACCCGCACGGTCAGATACCAGGAGGGTGCCTCCGGCTTCGGCGCCAGGCCGGGAAAGGCGCCAGCGGCGTGGTCCCACAGCCCCTGGTGCCGGCCGTCCGGGATGCGCCGCAGCAGCAGGTGGTCCCACACCTCGTCGGCCAGCTCGAGCAGCTCGCTGCGCCGCCGGGCGTTGCTCAGCAGACCGGCGACGGCGGCCGCCCGCTGGAGCAGCACCACGGAGAACTCGTTCACGTTCCACGTCATGATCGGCTTTGACGTGTCGTCGTTCAGGGTCACCGACTTGCCGGGCGCGTGCACGAACAGCGCCGCCTCGCCGGGCGACGCCCGCCGGGTGATCCGTGCCCGCTGCGCCAGCTCGACCAGCACCGAGGCGATCCGCCCGAGTTCCTCGTCGCCGCCCCGCCCGACCGCGATCAGACCCTTCACGGCCAGCGACGTGGCCTGGAGGGTGTAGTAGTCGGTCCGGTCACCGTCGGTCGTCCGCCAGGGGATGTCCTCGATGGGCCACCGTCGTCGGTTGCCGAAGGTCGCCACCGTCGCCCAGTACGTCCGGGTGAGCTCCCAGCGCAGTTGCAGCGCCCGGGACAGCCGCTGCTGCTCCTCGTTGAGCAACCCGAGCAGCCGGGTGCGTTCGGAGTTCAGGTCCTCGATGGCGTCCATCGCGATCACGGTGAAGTAGAGATAGGGGGCGTTCTCCGCCGAGCCCGCACGCTGCACGCCGATCGGCTCGGTTGTCGGAACCTCCTCGGCCCCGGAGATGATCCCCCATGACCAGCCGCACTCGAACAGCATCTCGCTGTTGTCCAGGTCCTCCGTCACCCGACCGGACCCGATGATCACGCTACGCAGGCTCGCCATCGTGTCCCGCAACTGCTCGCGCAGCGCTGCCACCAGCTCGCGGCGGGGCAGCTCGTCCTGGTTGACCATGTCGCACAGACGAATGCCGTACTCGTCGGTGGAGGTGAAGACGAAGGTGCTGAAGCTGCGGAGCAGGCCGACCATCGCCGCCGTGAGGCGTGCGCTCGCCATCGCCTCCAGTTCGTCCAGTTGCGCCAACAGGTCGCGCCGCTGGGTGGAGCTCCGGTAGACCTTGACGAAACCGATCGTCGCCAGCGTGAGTGTGACCGACACCGCGAACGAGTCCACGATGTCCCGGGAACGCTGCTCGTCGGTGAGCTCCGGACCGCCCTCGATCGGGGTGAGGTAACTGCCCCCGCCGAAGATCGGGGTGCCGGCGTCGTCGGTGTACCGCCGGAAATAGTCCATCATCACGCCGACCAGCCGGCGGGGAATCTCGATCGCGCCGCCGATCGGGCTGAGCGCCCCGATCACCTCTTCGTCGGCGCGGTCCGGGTCGTCCAGTGACAACACCGGGACCTTGGCCGCGGGGAGCAACAGGGTCAGCAGTTGCTCCGCGTCGCTGATCGAGTTGGTACCACTTCGACCACCCCAGTGCCATTCACCGTTCGTCCAGCAACTGCGAACCGTAGCCCGCCAGATGTCGAGGATCTCCTGGCGCGGCTGCATCCGCATGATCCACCGCCGTCTGTTGTAGTCGTCGACTCGAAACCGCTGGTATAGCCGTGCCCACGATGATCCACGATGACGTACAGCATCATGGTAGCGGGCCAGTCGAGTGCCACTTGAAAGGCTTCGATGGCCGCGTGTCGGCAATCCGGCCAATCGGGCGGATGGGAATGCCGCGCCGCCGCACTGCGCCGGACAGCGGGACGTCGGCGCATCCCACCGGCACGCATCGCGCTATCCGCGGGTACGGCCGGTGGCCAGCAGCATGCCCGCATACCCGTCCCGCAGCGGCGGCTTGGGCCGCACCTCGTGCACGTCCAGGTCGTACGCGCCCGCCGTGATGGTGGCCACCACGTCGGCGCGTTGCAGCGCCACCGCCGGAAACCTCCGCCGACCGACGCTGTAACCGAGGGACCCGAGCATGACCGTCACGGCGAAGGGGGACCGGGGCCGCAGCGCGTCCAGAAACCGACCGATCGCGTGCTCGGCCTCGGCCCGGTCGGCCGAGATGGAGCAGGCCACGAAGAACATCGTGCCGGCGCTCCAGGCGTGCCTCGGCAGGGTGAAGACGCTGGCCCGCACCACCCGGCCCACCTGCGCCAGTCGCCGCCGCGGGTCCGCCAGTGCCGCGTACGCCGGGTGCTCCGCGCACACCTGCCAGTACGGGTCCCACAGCTCGTCGTAGCTGTCGACCTGCGTGCGCAGCCAGTTCACGTTCGCCGTCGACCATTCACACAGGTCGACAGCCTTCGCGAACGGTAGAAGCGACAGCGCCGGGTACAGATTCGCGCCCGACCCCACGTCGACGCACCGCGCGTCGGAAAGCTTCGCCTCGGCGAAGAAATCTCGGATGCGGCAGAGGATCTCCCGGTCGTCGGATCGCAGGTCCGCGTAGTTGTGCCGGACATATGCCTGCGGGTCGAAGCTGTCCCACTCGACATCGGCATTGACCGGTATCGGCGACCGAATCGGCGAGCGTGGCGTCGACTCGCCGTAACCGTCCCCAGTCGCCGGGGTCAACGCCATGGACGGGCCTCCATCGGATCGGCGGATCGCATTGGTCGCTGAAGCGGCGCTCGGTGCACTGCCCATTATGTATCGACGGTGGTCTGGGCTCACAAGTGTAGGAACTTCCGCCGAGAGTGACGACGGCAAACAGTGGCCGGATGCCGCGTCCTCCGGTGCGGTGGGCGTCGGTGGTGCCGCGCGCGGCGGGTCAGAGGAGTCGGCCGTCGTGGGCGAGCAGGGCGATCTGGGTACGGTTGTCGAGGTCCAGCTTCGTCAGGATGTGCGAGACATGGGCCTTCACCGTTGTCACGCTCATCAGCAGCTCGCTGGCGATCTCGGCGTTCGAGCGGCCCTGCGCGATGGCCAGCACGACGTCGCGTTCCCGGGGCGTGAGCAGAGCCAGTCGGTCATTCGCCCGCTCGTATGACTCGGCGCCGGAGGCAACCCGTTGCATGAGGCGGCGCGTCACGCCCGGAGACAGCATCGGGTTGCCGGCGGCCACCGCGCGTACCGCTTGGCTTATCTGCTCGGGCGGGGTGTCCTTGAGCAGGAAGCCGCTCGCGCCGGCGCGGAGGGCTCGCAGCACGTGCTCGTCGGTGTCGAACGTGGTGAGCACGATGATCTCGGGTGGTCGGTGCCGACGGCGCAGGCGCTCGGTGGCGGTGATGCCGTTGACGCCGGGCATCCGGATGTCCATCAGGACCACGTCGGGCAGGTGCCGGTCCACCGCGCTGATCGCCGTGGCGCCGTCGGCGGCCTCGCCCACGACGGCGATCCCGTCGGCGCCGTCGAGCATCAGCGTGAGCATTCCCCGTACGAGAGGATCGTCGTCGACGATGACGACCCGGATCGGGACGGTCACGTCGGCCATGGCAGCCACGCGGTGAGGTGGAACCGGCCTGCGGCGTCGACGTGATGGGCGACCCGACCCCCGGTGAGCGCGGCCCGTTCGGCGAGGCCGATCAGGCCGGTGCCGGCGCTGCCGGTGGCACCGCTGTCGAGCGTGGTCGGGTTGCTCACGGCGATGCTCAGGCCGGTGCCGGGAGCGCCGGTGAGCACCAGACGGACCGGCTGCCCGGCGGCGTGCTTGCGGGCGTTCGTCAGTGCCTCCTGCGCGATCCGGTAGGCGGTGCGGCCCACCGTCGGAGGGATCTCGGCCGGCGGGCCGAGCGCATCGTCGACCTCGATCTGTTGCCCGGCGGCCCTCGCCTCGTCGACCAGGCGGGGCAGGTCGGCGAGGGTCTGCCCGGGCGGCGCGTCCGTCGGCGCCTCGGCGTCGTCGTTGCGCAGCAGGGTGATGACCTCGCGCAGCTCGTCGAGGGCGTGGTGCGCGCTGGCCCGGATCACCCCTGCGGCAGCGCTGAGCCGCTCGGGCGGCGCGTCCGGCCGGTACTCCATCGCGCCGGCGGCCGCCGCCAGCAGGGACAGCCGGTGGGCCAGCACGTCGTGCATCTCCCGTGCGATCCGGCTGCGTTCGGCCGCACGTGCCTCGCCGACCCGTCGCTCCTGCTCCTGCTCGGCCCGCCGGGCCCGCTCCCGCA
This sequence comes from Micromonospora sp. RB23, assembly GCF_053585025.1. Classification (NCBI taxonomy): domain Bacteria; kingdom Bacillati; phylum Actinomycetota; class Actinomycetes; order Micromonosporales; family Micromonosporaceae; genus Micromonospora; species Micromonospora sp. RB23. The sequence continues at coordinate 4,479,606 of NZ_CM132111.1, read as the reverse complement.
GTGCCGCCAGCAGGGCGTGCCGGGCCTGTGCCCAGGTGCCCCAGCCGAGCAGGGCCGCGTAGGCGACCGTCATCAGCACCAGCCGCCAGCCGTACGGCAGGCTGGGCGTCGGCCGCCAGAACGCCTGCACCGCCTCGCCCGCCACGCCGACCGCCGCCACCACCGCTGCCTGTCGGAACGGCCGGTTGCGGGCGGCGAAGAACACCGCGAAGCTGGCCACCGGCGTGGCCACCGCGGACAGCGCGACGAGCAGACCGGCCAACACGCCACCGATCCGCGGATGGCGCAGGGTCACCGGGACGAGGACCAGCGCGGTCACCGCCAGCGCGACGTCGAGGCCGATCAGACCGGCCGGGCTGGAACGGGTGACGGACCAGAGCATTGTCGCGACGAGGACGCCGACCGCCACGGTCGTCGCGCCCGCCGGGACGGAACGCCACGCCCTCGGCCGCTCGACCTCGCATGCCGCCACACCCACATCGCGCAGGCTACTGGGCCCGCCGTGGCCCGGACCACCTCCTTTGGTAGTACGCCGGACCGCCGGGGGGCGTACCCGCCGTGGCGTCCGGACCGACGTGTCGGACCCGGCCTGGTCCGCAGACTCGGACCATGACGAACAACCTTCCCCTTCGACGAGCCGCGGTGGCGGCCGGCGCGGTCGTGGTTGCCGTGGCGGAGTTCGCGCTCCTGCGCTCGGCGGCCGGCGTCGACCTGGCGGTCCGCTCCGGTGGCTCGACCCGGCAGGTCACGCTGGGTGCGGTCATCGGCGCGGCCACTGTCGCGGCACTGGCCGGCTGGGCGCTGCTCGCGGCGCTCCAACGCTTCACCACCCGCGCCCATGTCTGGTGGACCTCGGTCGCGGTCGTGGTCCTGCTGCTGTCGCTCGTGCTCGGCCCACCCGGTGGCGTCGGCGGGGGAGCGAAGGCGACCCTCGCGCTGCTGCACCTGAGCGTCGGCGTCATCCTCATCCTCGGCCTGCCCCGACCGAGTTCGCAAGGGGCGAAGCGATGACGACGTTGACCGTACGCAAACAGGACGGGGCCTTCGTCCTCGACTCCGGTGCGGCCGGGCCGCGCGCCTCGCTGCGTACCGGATGGACCTGGCGGTGCGGTGAGATCCGCACCGGCACCGGCCGCTGGACGGTCGAACCGACCGGCCGCCGACGCATCGGTTTCACCGCACTTGGTGAGCACGGCGTGGCGGTGCGGCTCGACCCGGGCCGGTCGTCCGTGCCAGGGCCCGGCGGGGTGACCCGCTGGGAGTCCGGTCGTGGCGGTGGTGAGCTGGTACGGGACGGAAACCGCCTCGCGGTGCGCCTCCCCGGACGACTGGGCGGGCCGATCCGCGTCGACGTCACGGGCGAGTGGGTCGAGGTGGAGCTGGTGGTCCTCACCGCCTGCTTCGCACTGATGAGTCGACGGCGGCGGCGCACCCTGATCATGATGGCGGCCGTCAGCGGGGGGAGTGGGGGATGACCTGCGGCGGCTGACCGCTGGGGCACCTCACTGCCGTACGTGTCGTGTCAACGTCGCCAGGAGTCGTTCGAGGCCTCTACGGTCGTCGTCGGTCAGGTTCCGAAGAATGGCCGCCTCGTTCGCCAGGTGTTCCTCGATGAGGTGGTCGGTCAACGTCACCCCGGCCGGGGTCAGGCCCACCACTCTGCCGCGCGCGTCGGCTTCGGAGACCGAGCGGGACACCAGGCCGCGGGCGATCAGCCGGTCCACCCGCTTGGTCACCGCGCCGGTGGTGACGAGCATCCGTTCACTCAGTTGACCGGCCGTGAGCGCGTACGGTTCGCCCTCCCGGCGCAGCGCGGCGAGCATGTCGAACTCGCCGTTACCGAGCCCAGCGGCGGCGAACGGTGGCCGCAGGGCCGCGTCGAGCACCTCGGCCAGGTGCTGGATCCGGCCGATGATCAGCAGCGGGGTGGGATCGAGGTCGGGTCGTTCACGACGCCATTGACCAACGATGTCGGCAACCCGGTCCTCGTCCATGCTTGCATCATACCTTCCATGGAAGGTAGTTTTATCTTCCATGGAAGGAAAAACCTCTCGTGCGTCTGTCCCCACGGTCACGGCCTACGTGGACCCGTCCTGTCCGTTTGCCTGGATCACCTCGCGGTGGCTCATGGAGGTGGCGCGCATGCGACCCATCGCGCTGGGGTTCGAGGTGATGAGCCTCGCGGTCGTCAACGAGCATCGCGACCTGGAGCCCTGGTACCGCGCGTTCAACGACCGGGCCTGGGGCCCGGCGCGGGTGTGCACCGCGGTGAGCGTCCATCATGGATCAGCGGCTCTCGCGAGCCTGTACCCGGCGCTCGGTCGGCGCATCCACGACCAGGGCGACAAGGACTTCGACGCGGTCATCCCGGCGGCCCTGGACGAGGTGGGCCTCCCTGCCGACCTGGCCGCGGCGGCCCATCGGGACGACGTCGACGACCAGATGCGGGCGAGCACCGCCCGCGCGCAGCACCTCGTGGGCGAGGACCTCGGCACCCCGACCATCGTGGTCGACGACGTGGCGTTCTTCGGCCCCGTCCTCTCCTCGATCCCGCGCGGGGACGACGCCGTGCGCGTCTTCGACGGCGCGCGCCTGCTGGCCGGCTGTCCGGCGTTCTCCGAACTCAAGCGTGCCCGCACCGACGGTCTCAGCTTCGCGTAGTCCCGCCACCCTCTGGACATTTACAGTTAACAAACCTAATAATTAGTCTCCCGTCGATATCCCTCGGTCGGGCACCCTCGGGAGGACCGGATGGCGCGCGGACTACGAACACCGTTCCTGGCTGCCCTGGCGGCCCTGGTCTCCGCCGCTGCGGCGACCCTGACCTTCGCTTATCCAGCCCTGGCCGCCGGCCCGACGGCCACGTTCACCAAGACCTCCGACTGGGGTACCGGCTGGGAGGGCCGTTACACCATCACCAACGGCGGGTCGAGCACGATCAACGGCTGGCAGGTTGCCTTCACCCTGCCGGCGGGCACCACGCTCGGCTCGTACTGGGACGCCACGGTCAGCAGCGTCGGGCAACGCCACACCTTCACCAACCGCTCGTGGAACGGCACCCTGGCCCCCGGCGCGTCGGCGTCGTTTGGCTTCCTGGCCACCGGCTCCGGATCGCCGGTCGACTGCACGCTCAACGGCGCGTCGTGCGCCGGTGGCACACCACCCACCACGACCCCGCCGACCACGACGCCGCCGACCACCGCGCCTCCCACGACAGCGCCGCCGACGACTCCGCCGCCCACCACTCCGCCGCCCACCACGACTCCGCCGAACACGGGGTTGCCGAAGCACGCCCTGATCGGCTACCTGCACGCCAGCTTCGCCAACGGCGCCGGGTACCTACGGATGGCCGACGTGCCCGACGACTGGGACATCGTCAACCTCGCCTTCGGTGAGCCCACCTCCGTCACCTCCGGCGACATCCGCTTCCAACTCTGCCCGGTCGCCGAGTGCCCCAACGTGGAGACCGAGGCCCAGTTCACGGCGTCGATCCGCGCCAAGCAGCAGCAGGGTAAGAAGGTGCTGCTGTCCATCGGCGGTCAGAACGGGCAGGTGCAACTCACCACGACCGCCGCCCGTGACACGTTCGTCCGCTCGGTGTCGGCGATCATCGACCGGTACGGCCTCAACGGCCTGGACATCGACTTCGAGGGCCACTCCCTCTACCTCAACACCGGCGACACCGACTTCCGCAACCCGACCACCCCGGTCGTGGTGAATCTGATCTCGGCGATCCGCGAACTCAAGCAGCGCTACGGAAGCGGCTTCGTGCTCACGATGGCCCCGGAGACGTTCTTCGTCCAGCTCGGCTACCAGTTCTACGGCTCAGGCCCGTGGGGCGGCCAGGATCCCAGGGCCGGGTCGTACCTGCCGGTGATCTACGCGCTGCGCGACATCCTCACCGTCCTGCACGTGCAGGACTACAACTCCGGTCCGATCGTCGGGCTCGACGGTCAGTACCACACCATGGGCAGCGCCGACTTCCACATCGCGATGACGGACATGCTGCTGGCCGGCTTCCCCGTGGCCGGGAACGCCAACGCGGTCTTCCCCGCACTGCGCGAGGACCAGGTCGCGTTCGGCGCGCCCTCCTCCACCAGCGCCGGCAACGGCTACCTCGCCCCGGCCGGCGTGCAACAAGCGGTGAGCTGCCTGGTCCGGGGCCAGAACTGCGGCGCGTACACGCCGCGCAGCGGAACCAACCCTAACTTCCGCGGCCTCATGACCTGGTCGATCAACTGGGACCGCTACTACTCCTGGGAATTCCGGCTCAACCACGGCCCGTACCTCAAGACGCTGCCGTGACCGCGAGGCTGATCCGACCAGTTCGGTATTTATAGCTCCGAGGCCGGTTGGACACAGTCCAACCGGCCTCTTTCCTTCGCCGGTTGCGCTATCGACACTGATGGGGGCCGATTGCCGATATTGTTCTCCACCACACCGTCCCGTGTCCTGAAGGGTGCTGCCATGAGCTTTGGACGTCGGCACGTGTCACGAGCTTCCGCCGCCGCGCTGTTCGTCGTCGCCGCGATCGCTCTTTCCGCGCTTCCGGCCGACGCGGCGAAGAAAGGCCCGGACCTCACGGTCGACGCGTCCGGAACGCGGATCGCGCTGGGGGTCGACAAGAAGGTCGTCTATCTGAAGATCAGCAACCGGGGGGATGCCACTCCGAGCAACGTGGTCGTCAACGTCCGCCAGCCGCAGGAGGACACCGACCTCCCGCCGGTAGCCCTGCTGTGGCACTTCGGCAGTGGCGTGGGGGAGTGCGACGGCGATATCGGCGGGTTCTACTGCCGACTGTCGCCCGAGTGGATCCCGGGGCCGGGCGAGACCGTCGACGTTCCCATCGACGCGTTCGTCTACGGGAGGGCACCTCACGAGGGCAGGTTCGAAGTTTCGGTCACCATCGATCCGGAAAAGGACGCGAATCCGGCCGACAACACCAGATGGTTCCCGCTGTTGCTGGTCGACGAGCCCACGGCGGACCTCTCGGTGGTCGCCCGAGACGTGAAGGAGTCCGTGCGGGTCGGGGCGGACGGCAGGCCCGTGCCCACCGGGACGCTGAATCCGGGGGAGACGGGCGCCGTGTGGCAGACCGTCGCGAACCAGGGTCGGAAGACGGTCAACGGGGTACGGGTCACGCTGCGTCTGCCCAAGGGTGTGACCTTAACCAGGCAGCCGAGTCAGTGCGTGCTCGCCGATGCCCGGCAGTCAGCCGTCTGCACCTATCCGGGCCTCACCCTCGTTCCGGCCAGCGAAGACACCGACCCGGACGACGGGATCCGTTCGGCAGTCGACCTGTACAACCTGGTGACCACGGCCGCATCCGCCACCGCGCCGGCGACGATGCGGGGCGGAACCGTGCGGGTTGAGGGTCTCGCCGGGCCGTCGACGACCAGCCGCTCCGCACCTGCGTCCACCGAGCTGCCGGCGAACGCCGTCGCCGTACGGGTGGCCGACGTGGACCCCGGCGACAACCAGGACGGGTTCACCGTCGTGCTGGCCGCGAAGAACGGCGGCAGCGCTGGAGGCGGCAGCGCTGGAGGCGGCAGCGCTGGAGGCGGCAGCGCTGGAGGCGGCGGTGGTGACGGCGGATTGCCGGTCACCGGGTCGCAGGTCGGGCTGATCGGCGGCATCGGCATCGCGGCGCTGACGGCCGGAGGTGCGCTGGTCCTCGCCGCTCGGCGTCGCCGGACGGTGCTGGTGGCCCCGAGGACGTGAGGCTCGCAGCCGGATGCTGACACAGTCGCCGCCACGACCTGTGTTCCGACCGGAGGCCGGCCCTTCCAAGAGGGCCGGCCTCCGGTCGCCTCATGCCGCGGCCACTCGGTTCCGCGCGGCACTGGCCAGTCCGTTCAACGTGGTCAGGTCAGCCGCCCCCAGGTACGAGTCCGACATCATGACCACCACCACGTAGTGGCCGACCGCGGCGGCGACATAGCCGACGTAGCGATCGCCCTCGTCGTAGGTGCCGAGGAACAGCACCGTGTCCGGTCCGAGGTGGTCCTCGGCGACCGGGTCGAAGCCCTCCTCGTCGCCACCGGCCCCGCACCGGGCGAGCTGCGCCTTCAGTTCGGTGATGTACGCGTGTGCCCCGTCGCCGCGGTACCGGGCGACGTTCTCGTAGATCCGGAATCGGCTACCGAGATCGGCCGCCTGGGTGCGGTCCACGACCGGCCCCGGCACCGGCGTGTCCGCGCACGGCTGGGGTAGCAGCGGCCACACCAGCCCGTCCTCCACCGGCCCCGGCACGGCTCCGCCGAGATCGTCCGGCTGCAACATGACCCGGTCAGGGATCCCCCGTGGCCGCTGCTGCGCCGCCGCCGGCCCGCTCGCCGACACCAGCCCCAGGATCACGGCCGTCATCACCATCAGTGTCCTTCGCATGCGATCCATCCTCTGCATCGACCGCGACCGGCGGATGGGCAGGCGTGACCACCTTCCCTAGGTACCCGTACTCCCATGTGCCGGCGCCGCCACGGTGGCCGGCGAGTCGGCTGACGGACCTATCCGAGCAGCGCCACCGTCACGGCCAGGGTGGCCAGCGACAGCGTCGTGGTCACGACCACCGCCCGGTTGGCCACCGTCTCGCCGACGCCGTACTCCTGGCCGTAGATGAACGTGTTCTGCGCTGTCGGCAGACCTGCGCACACCACCACGGCGAGCAACTGCGGCGCGGGCAGGTGCAGGGCCAGCCCGGCCGCGTACGCGATGACCGGCTGTGCGACGAGCTTCAACGTGGCGATCAGAGCCAGCTCGGCCAGGCCGGTCGGCTCTGCCCGCGACGGCGCCGTGGGGTGCAGCGACGCGCCGAGCGCGACCAGGGCGGCCGGAACCGCCGCGCCCGACAGCAGGGTGAGCGAGGCGTCGACCGCCGACGGCACGCGCAGGCCCGCGGCCGAGCACGCCACACCGAGCAGCGACGCCAGGATCACCGGGTTGCGCACCGGCAGGGAGGCGATACGACGGACGCGTACCCGCCCGGCCGGGTCGCTGTGCCGGTCCAGGGCGACCAGGATCACGGGCGTCACCACCAGCACCTGCAGGAGCACCACCCCCGCCAGGAACGACACGTTGCCGAGCACCTGCGTCGCGATCGGGATGCCGAGGTTCGCCGAGTTGACGTACCCGGCGGCCATGCCCCAGATCGGTCGTTCGCCGCGGGTGCGACCGAACAGCCAGCTCGCGCCGACCCAGCCGAACGCGACGACCGCGGCAGTGCTCATCCCGAAGGCGAGCAGCGAGCGGCCGGCGAACCCCGACAGCGGCATTCGGGACAGGGCCAGGAACAGGGCGGACGGCATCGCAAGGTGGAACACGAACCGGCCGAGCGCCGACGCCACCCCCTCGCCCAGCAGGCCCCGGCGACAGGCCGCGTAGCCGACGGCGGTGAGCAACCAGATCGGTACGAACGCCGACACCAACCTCATCCGAGGGTCACTCGCGGCCGAGTGACAGGAGCAGGCCGGCGGCGGCCAGGGCGATCCCGGCGGCGGCGGTGTACACCGGGAGCTGGGTGGGGATGCCGAGGTAGACGGTGATGCCGAGGATGCGCGACAGGCCCCAGGGCAGCAGCGCGAGCTGGTCGTTCCACACCGTCAGCGCGCGTTCCAGGCCCACCGAGGCGACCAGGGCGGACAGCACGCCGAGGGGCACGCCCACGGCGGTGACGGTCAGCCCGACGGCGCGTCGGCGACGCAGACCGTACCGGTCCCGCAGGACCACCGCGGTGACCACGAACAGCCAGCAGAACGCCGCGAAGGCGACGGTGACGTACGCCGCGCGCAGGCTCGGCGCGGTCCAGAAGGCGAACCAGTAGCCGCCGGGTCCACGCCACGCGAGCGCCGCCAGGAGAAGGACGCTGCGCAGCAGCGCGACGCCGCCGAGAGCGGCCCACAGGTGGAACGGATCGCGGCGGCCGACGACGAGGCGTACGACGAGGGCGAACAGCGCCCACCCGCCGAGGGTGACCAGCAGGTGCGCCGGCGCGGCGAACCAGGTCGACACGAGCCGGCTCGCGACCAGGACCACGGCCGGGACCAGCCACACCACCACCCGGTCCGCACGCGTCGTTGGCGACGGCAGCGCGGCGACCCGCCACGGCCGGAACGCGCCGACCAGCAACCCGCGCGCGGCGGCTGCGCCGAACCCGCGCCCGTACCGGCCGAGCAGCAGCACCAGCAGGATCGACCCGAGCATCGCCCGGGCCGCCCAGGCCATCGCCGGGTCCCGGTCGGCCCGCCGCGCCCCGAGATCGGCGGCGGTGAAGTTGTACGCGGGCAGATCCAGGTCGGCGCCGTAGCGCTTGAGGTGCGCGTCGCGCGCGTCGTGGTACGCCGCCGTCGCCCGCCGCCAGTCGTGGCGGGCGGCCGGGGCGCCGGTGTCCAGCCACTGCGCGTGTCGCAGCACCATCGTCCGGTACGCGCCAAGCGTCTCGAACAGGTCGACCTGGTAGTCGAGGGTCGCGGTGAAGCGTGCGCGCAGTTCGGCGTCCCGCCAGGTCGCCGGGTCGGTCGCGGCGATCAGGTCGCGCATGCGCCGGGCCAGCGCGACGGCCTGCGCGCCCTCCTCGATCGCCTCGTCGACGCGGCCGCCGGTCACCGCGTAGATGCTGTCCAGGGCTGCGGAGTCGCCGGTCGGGATGTCCCACTCGAAGATCCACATCATGGGCGGCGGTTCGAGCCCGAGCGCCCGTACCGATCGGTCGGCGTACGGACCGATGTAGAGACCCTTGGTGACCGCCTCCCGGGACAGGGCCATGGCCTGTCCGATCGCGGCGACGGTACCCGGGTCGCCGGAGAAGGTGCGGTACGCCCAGTCCGCGGTGATCTGCGCCGGGTCGGCCTGCGGGTCCCAGGCCAGGCGGCCGACGGCGTACGTGTTGAGGTCGTAGAGCTGCCAGAAGCCGGCGCGCAGGTACAGCGACATGGGCCCGGCGCGCAGCGGCCCGCCGTCCTGCGTCCAGTTCCAGACGCCCTCGACGTTGGGGTTGCCGGCAAGGAACGCGCGCAGCGCCTGGCGGTGCAACGGGCCGAGGTCGTTGGGCAACGAGCCGAACGCCTCGAACTCGCGCCGGGCCTGGAACTCCACGATGCGACGGTGCCCGCCGCCCAGCAGGGTCGTGTTCAGCGGCAGATGGCTGTAGAAGTCGCCCAGGGTGTACTTCGTGGACACGATCAGGTGCGGGTCGTCGAGCCCGCCGAGGACCTGCGCGTACGACTCCGGGTTGGTGTGCAGGTCGCCGACGGCGCCGACGCCCACCGTCCAGGTACGGAAGATGATCTCCTTGCCGGCCGGGCCCGCCGTGTCCAGCAGTGCCCGCAGCATCGCGCGTACGGACGTTTCGGTGGTGACCGCGAGCCGTGACGAGAAGTCCCAGCCGGTTCCGGCGTACACCTCGCCGCCCTCGCCGATGCGGACCATCAGACCGTCGACGAACGGCATGCTCTCGAACAGCTCGGACAGGCCGGCCTGGTAGACCGCCCACAGCCGGGGGTCGGTCACGTCGAGCCCGCCGACGGTCCGCGTCAGGTACTCCTCCAACGGGGGCGACACCGCGAGCATGTCGGTCAGCAGGAAGACCTTCATCCCCATGTCATCGGCGTACCGGAGGACGGGGCCGAACGCCGCGACCATCGCCCGCGCCCGGTCGACGTGCGGGTCGCCGGGCGGATAGACCGCGTGCCCGTCGCCGACCTTGGCGAACGCGACGTACTCCAGGAAGCCGGGCACGACGATCCCGTTGTATCCCTGCGCCACCGAGTGGTCGACGAACTGGCGGAACTGCGCGTCGATGCGGGCCACCGCGCCGGCGTCCACCCACGGCGCGCGGGGCAGTACCGCCGACGCGACCACGTCGGTGTTCAGGCCGTAGTCGTCGCCGGCGGCGAAGGCGGCCGGGTCGGGCTCGCGCCCCACCGAACCGGCGTCGGTCAGCCGCAGGCCGAGCCGGGGGACGACCACCCGACCCGTGTCCGCCGCCGGCAGCACCTCGGCGCCGGAGCGGATCCGGTCGGCGAGTCGGTACAGGCCGGCTGCCACGCCCGCGACGTCGGCGCCCTGAATGGTCAGTTCGGCGCCGCGCACGTCGAGCCGGTACGACTCGGGCGTCCCACCGAGAGCGGCCAGCACACCCGCCCGCAGCGTGCGTACCGCCGACAGGTCGGGGGTCGCGCCGCCCGCCGTACCGGTGTCGGGCGTGGTGGTCGCGGACGCGGCCGGGGCCAGCACCGGCCGGGGTAGGCCGCGCAGGACGACCGCGTCCGCAAGCGCGGCCGCGGCCTTGATGAGGCGCGGATCGTCGGGTACGACGAGGGACGCCAACGGCGGGACCGGCGCGGGCGTCCGCGCCGGCGCGGCGACCGCCTCCTCGCGCGGCACGGCGGCGGGGGAGTGGCGCAACCCCAGCGTGTCGCCGACCGCCCAGGCCGTGGCCGCGCCGAGGGCCACCACGACCGCCGCGGCGACGAGCAGTGGGTACGGCCTGCGGGCCTGGGCAACGTGAGCCACGCCCGCATGGTAGTGGCCGCGCCGGCCGTCGTCCTCGACGCGCGAAGGCGGGCGGCGAGCGCCGGCCGCTGTCCGGAAGACGACCGTCTGAGAACTCCAGAGCGGACCGAAGTCTGTCGAGACTGGACGGATGGGTGCGCAGGGTCTGCCCGACGAGGTTCGTCGAGTGATGAAACGCGGCGATCTGATGATGCTCGCCCGGGACGCCGGCACGGCGGTGGACATCGCCCGCACCGGCAAGCTCCGGGATCGGACCTTCCGCCACCAGGCGGAACTGTTCACGGTGGCGCTGCGGGAGCAACAGGCCGCCGCCGACGAAGCCTTCGGGCCACACTCCGACACGATCCGGGTCGTGGCGTGGGACAACGCGGGCGTCATCGTCCGGGTCTGCCGCCTGCTCGGTGTCGTACCCGAAGGCATGCGCGACGCCGTGGCGGCCGGTTTCCACAAGCGTGTGCTCGCCGTGTTCGAGGCCCGCGCCGAGGACCGGGCGGGTCGCCTCATGGACCATGACCTCTACAACGGCCGGACCCTGCGGTACCGGGCGATCCGTGACCTGCGACTCGACGGCGACTACGCCCGAGCGATCGAGCTGGCGAGTCAGGACGAGGTCGACCTCCTCGGCAACGGGGCCGACACGTACGGCTTCGACTACCAGTACGAGGTCGCCGCCGCCATGCTGCTGAGCGGTGCGGCGGCGGACGTCGCGGAGATGCTGCGCACCACCGGGCAGCGATATCGGGAGGCGGTCGCCGGGAGCCGCTTCGACAGCCACTATCTCGTCGACCTCGCCCAGGCACTGGCCGCCTGGGCACAGGGCGCGCACGCCGAGGCGGAGGAGGCCCTCGCCCGGTCACAGCGATGGCTACGCGAAACCGGCAGCATCCCCGGGGCACACGACATCGACGACCTGCTGCTGTCGATCGCCCGCGCCGAGCTCGCGGCCGTCCGTGACGCAGACCCGGTCGGGTTCATCGAAGAGGCCCTGAATTCCACCGAGCGGGTCCGCGCCAGGTGGCAGGTGGTGTCCCGGTCGGCGAGTCCGCTGGCGAGCGCGTTCCGGCATCTCTACGGCGACCTCGCCGCCGTCGCCGCAACGACAGCCGGACGGGCCATCGGCGACGGCGACACGGGAATCGCCAAGGCCGCGGCCGAGCTTGGGTTGCGTGTCGCGTTGTCGGCCAAGCAGTCGGGGTTCGCGACCCGAATCCGCTCGGACGCCCCCGAGATCAGCCGCACCGCCCGGACCGGTCGTCGCCTGATCACGGCGATCGACGCGATCGTGAGCCTCGAGTCGGGCAACCTGCACGGTGCCGGCCTTGCCGCCGAGACGATCGAGCAGAGGCTGAACGACCTGCGCCTGGAACTCGAAGGCGTGTTCTCGCCGATGCTGGCCGGAGCCGTCCTGCCGGTCCCGGACACCGTCGAGCGGATCGTCGGCGTGGTGGGGAACCGGTACGCCCTCGATTGTGTGGCCCTGCCCGACCTGCTGTCCGGCGGCCTCAACTGGTTCCAGACGCTGATCGAACCTGACGGGACGGTGACGTTCCGTCAACTTCCGGCGGCCACCTCGTTGCGCACCTTCCTGGCCGCAGCCGAGGCCGGTGACCTGTTCGGCGGCGACGTTGATTGGTTGGCCCTGGGTGAGACCCTGCTGCCGCAACGACTGCGTACGGCCCTGACGGCGGCCACCGGCGATCCGGTCCGCCTGGTCATCTCGGCGCACGCCGCCCTCAGCCTCGTGCCGTGGGCGGCCTTGGGCATCGGCGGCGGGCTCCGGCTCGTCGAACGGGCGATCATCTCGCAGACGCCGGTCCTGACGGCCCTGTCCGGCGCCGCTCCCGGGCCGGTGACCGGTCCCGCGCTGATTCAGCTGATGGCACGTGAGGACGACGATCCGGGCCAGCTCGCCGTGCGTACCGAGTCGATGAGCTGGAGGCTGCGGCACCGCGACGACGGGACGTTGCCGCTCAGCTCCTGCGAGTTGGAACCGGGACGGACACCGGCCGAGGTGCCCGGTTCCTTCGTCGCGGCGCTCTCCGACGGGCACTGGGGATTCGCCCACATCGCGGCGCACGGTCACGGCGATGGCCTCGGCCAGACCCTGCGGCTACCCGGCGAGCCGGTCAGCGCCGCCCGCGCCCTGACCCTGCACTGGCCACCCGCGCTGCTCATGGCGTCCTGTCACGTCGGCCGGTTCCTCAACCCCGAACACGCCGAACCGCTGAACTTTGTCATGGCGGCGCTGGTCGGTGGCGCCGAGTGCGTGGTCGCCGGTATCGACGAGTTGCACGACGTGGGCGGCGGATACATCGCCGCGGAGATCGTGCGCCTGGTGCGCGGTGGCGACCTGAGCCTGGACGCGGCGCTGCGTCACGCGCAACTGCGGAAGATCAGCCGCTGGCCGGTACACATGTGGGCGGTCTACGCCGCCTACATCCGCTGAATCGTCGCGGCCGCGCTCACCGGCCCATGGCCTGCCACACCCTGCGACGCCGGCCCTCCTCGTCCTCGTCCAGGTAGCGGTCGAGAGCGAACCACCTGATCCGCCAGTCGCGGTAGTTGTTGGACGCCCCGTGTTCCGCCTGACACGCCTCGACACCACGAATGTACGCGGGCATGGTGGCGGCGCCGACGGCGTTCGCGTTGCCACGGATCCGACCGTTGGAGCCGGTGGTCGCGAGCCAGGCGGACAGCTCCTCCACGGCCCGGTCGTCGAGCGGGTTGCGGGCCGGGTACCCGTCGGTGTCCGGCCCGGCCGGGAGATCCATGCCGGGCACCAGCAGGGCGGCGTTGAGTCGCAGCTGGACAACCGAACGCTCGTGGGAGGCACTGAGCGGCAGCTTCACCAGGTTGCCCTGCTCGTCGTGGACCGGCTTCTCGATCAACGCGTACGCCGACCGGAATCGATCGATCGTCGCCTTGCGCATCCGAGCCCAGTCGTCGTGCCCGTATCCCGGGTGGTCCGTGAGCTGCTCCATCTCGTACGAGATGGTCAGCAGGTGCAGTGCGGCCCGCGCCGTCATGATCGCCGGGTTGCGTCGGGCCGTGCGCATCGCGAGGCGCTGCCTGCTGACCGCCTTCACCAGGCCGTACTTCCGGCTGATCTCAGCCGCCGTGTCCAGCGCCCGCTCGCCGAGCAGGACGCCGACCGACAGTTGCTCGTACATCAGTCGGATGCTGCGGTCCTCATCCTCGACGCCCCAATCCGGCTCGTCCTTCTCCAGCTCGTCCAGCCAGCGGCCGACGATCTGCTCGCTGGCGCGGCAGACCGTGCCGGTCTCGCTCAGAATTAGCTGGAGAAAGATCTCCTGCAGGCCCAGCAGTTCCCGTTCGCGGCCGGGCTCGGAGCCATGGACGCGTACGTAGTCGTCGTGCCGCCGGCGGGCCTCCTCGTGCAGCAGGTTCGCCTCCCGGTAGCCCTGCGTGGTGTCCCTTTTCGACGCGACGAGCGCATCGGCCCGGATGGCGCCGAGCGCCCGCGGTGCGAAGTGCGGCCAAGGCAGGTACTCGGCGAGGTGTCGTAGCCGGCGGATCAGGTCGGCCGGCTGCACCACGATCTCCGAGCCGTCCGTCGCCCGCGTCTCGTCGAGCAGCTGCAGACTCGCCTCGTAGATCATCCACCCGGCCAGCCACAGCAGTTCCCGCACGTCGCCGGGCGGCTCGGTGAGCGCGTCGAACGCCTCCTTCGCCCGAAAGCCGCCGAGCCCGTCCCGGTAGCCGTCGATCTCGGCCTCCAACCGGTCGACCAGCGCCTCGTCGGCGGCCCGGCCCTCCTTTCTCTTGCTCGTACTCCAGGCCCGCAGGGCGAGGCAGATCGATTCCATCTCGGAAGCGGTCCAGGTCACGGCGGTTGTCCTCTCCGTTGTCGAGAGCGGTGACGAGCTTGCCGATGGTTCAGGGTCGTGGAGGACGGGAAACGCGTCGCGGCCCGGACCGGCCGGCGCGGCGGGCACGAGCCGTCGCGCAGGACAGAGTGACGGTCATGTTGACGGGAACACGCAGTACGCCAAGGTCGCATCGTCGAACCTCTTGCCGCGGGACCGCCCCGCGTCGTCGCTGTGCTCGCCGTTCCGTACCGCCTCGATCACCGCACGTGGACCAGCCGCACCGGCCAGTTGCAACACCTGCTCCCAGGTGCCGCCGAAACGTTCCACCAACCGGGCCGCGCCGTCACTGAGCACCGCTGCCCGCCGCACGTCGCGTACCGCGACGCTGCCCGTCAGCGCGTGCTCGGCGGCCCGCGGGTCGGTCGACGCCACCCAGAACCCGTCGGGCGCGTTGCGCAGCTCGGCCACCGAGGCCGCGTCGTACGCCGGCAGCCGCGCCGTCCGGTCGTCGTGTACCACCCGCAGCCCGCCCACCTCGTCGATCACCACGTACGAATCGCACAGCACCAGATAGTCCAACCGGTCCCCGGCGACCCGCAGCAGCGCCACCGTCGCTGACGGGCTGTCCCGCGTACCGAGGTGACACGTGTCCCGATGCCGGTCGCACAACCCGGTGATCGCCCCGGCAAGGATGTCGACGAGGGGCACCCGGTCGTTGCCCGACAGTCCCGCCATCAGCAGCTCGCCGAGATTGCGCACCAACCACGGCACGTCGTGCACGCAGCCCGTCCGCACCCCGGCCGGTACGGTCACACCGTCAAGGACCACCACGTACGAGCCGGACGCCGACACATAGTCCTCATTCACCCGGCCCGGAGTGGGTTCCGTCGCGAAGGTGACATCCATCCGTGGGTCGTCAGACCTCGACGCCGGACATACGCTCCGCGTCCGCGACCCGGCCGAGCAGACGATGCAGCGAGTAGATCGCCGACCGGGTCTCCTGCAGCAGCTCACCCGGGTCGCCCGGACCACTCGGCCAGTGTGCGAACGAGCGGCGGTCGAACCCGACGGTCTCGATCCCGCACCGCAGCTCCACACCCAGCGTGGTGATCGCGTCCACGTGCTGGAACGGCACGTACAGGTCGGTGGTCACCAGCAGCACGGTTTCCGCCGCGGTCGGCCGCCGCACCAGATCAGCCCACCCGTGCAGGGTGTCGGCCGTGTTCGCGCGCTGCCCGGGACGCCGGGAAGGGGCGGCTACGACGTACACGGTCCGGTCGGCGCACGGATAACTGCGGACCCACCAGTCGTTGCCGTCGGCCGTGGTGCCTGCCCGCTCCTCGATCGGGCCGGTCGCGGCGAACGCCTCGCGTAGGCCCCGCTGCATGGCGTCGCCCTCGGTCAGGTCGGTGGCCGAACCCGGATCCACGGACTCGCCCGCCGGTGGCAGCACCCGCAGGCTGCCGAGACCGACGATCGTCTCGGTGGAGACCCCGGTCTCGAGCAGATGCGCGGCGTACCGCGATCGGGCCCTGCCGGTGATCCGGCCGCCGCCCAGCACGAGAACATGGTCGTAGTGCGACCGCTGCGGGCGCTGCCGATCGGCCAGCCCGAGCGCTCCGGTGGTGTCCAGAATGAGGCCGTCGATATCGTCGGTGTAGTCGCGGTATCGCGCGTTGAACCGCTCGCCGCCGGCACGGGAGTCCCAGACGGCCGAAAAGTCCTCCAGATAGGCCAGTTGGTCCGTGAGGGGACCGTCGGGAACCTTGCCGCCGAAGGCCGCGACGAGCGCGGCGAGTGCCGGCGACTCCACCCACTCACGGATCTGGTCGGACATCGTGGCCGACGGGAGGCCGCCGGCCGGCCAGCTCGGCAGCGGAACCACAGGAAACGACGTCATCGCCTGCCCGTTTTCCTTTCCTGGCCGTCATCGATCGCTGTACGATCCGGTCCTGCGCGACACGCTACCCGATTCCGCCGGCGCACCGGTACACGTGAATCCGGCGACCGTACGCGAGTGGGCGGCCATAACCCGTGTCGGGTATCCGTCAACCGACAGCGGGCAATACGTGGCGCGATATTGGATACTCCCGTGACCGTCCTTCCTGGTTCGGTTCTCCGGGCCGTCCGCCGCGATGATCTTCTGCAGTTGGCGAGTGAGGCGGACGTCGCCGTCGGCATCGTGCGCCAGCGCGAGCACCTGCTGCGCGACGAGGAGCGGGAAGCCGGAGTGTTCTCCGTCGCCCTGTCGCACTACCTGGCCGAGACCCGGTCTCCGGAGTGGGCGATCCGCTCGCAGGCCTGCTCCTACGCCGCCAGCCTGCTCAGCTTCTGCCGGCACATCGCCGAACCCCTGGGCGGTGACGACGAACCGGCCGAACTGTTCGCCCGGGCCGCCGCCGAGCTGAGGAGTGACGTCCCGTGGGAGGCGGCCCTCGACCACGATCTGGCGCTGAGCGTGTTCAACACCTACCGGCGGGCCCGGCACCTGCGGATGAACGGCGAATACGAAACGGCGCTCGAATTGGTCTCGGTGCCGCTGAAAAGCCTCTTCAACACCGGTGCGGAACCGCATTGGGGCCTCTATATGTACGAGTACGCCATGTGCCTTCTGCTGTCCGGCAGGGCGGCGGAAGTGCCCGGCTTTCTCGCCGGCAAGTGCGCCGAGTGGGAGGCCGAGGGGCAGCCGGAATGCATCACACGCCATCGGCTCGACTTCGCGGTCGCTCTGGCGCACTGGGCGGTCGGCGAGCATGAGCAGGCCCGGCAACGATTCGCCGACGCTCGTGACGGCTTCCTGCTGGTGACCCGGGCCCGGCCGTCGGCCGACGGCCGCGAGTACACCCGGATCCGGCTCAACGTGGAGGCCGTCGAGATCTACCACCTGTCGCTGGTGCAGAGCCTCGCCGAGTGCAGCGCCATGACCGCGTCCAGCGAGGTGGAGGCCATCGCGGCCCGCGATCTCGGCTGCCTGGCCCTGGAGATCACCGAACGGATCCGGGGCCGGTGGCGGGTCATCGCACGCTCGCAGACACCGCTGTCCACGGTGTTTCGGCGGATCTTCGGTGACATCGCGCTGCTGGCCAACGACCTACCCGGCGGGGCTGGTGCCGAGCTGGGCCTACAGGCCGCCCTGTCGGCCAAGCAGACCGGATTCGCGGCCCGGATCCGGCAGCAGAGCCTGCTGATGAGCCCGCAGCTGCGCGCCCTGCTGCAGGAGATCGCCGAGATTGAGGACCCCCCGGTGGAGAGCCTGGTCGCGACCACGGGCGAATCCACCGAGGAGCGACTCCGGCGGGTCAACGGCTGGATCGCGCAGACCACCTCCACGATGCTGGCCGAGACGGTTCTGCCCGAGCCGGCGGCGGTCGGCGAGATCCGGGAACGGATCGGCGACCGGTGGGCCGTGGACTACGTCGCCCTGCCGAACACCCTGAGCGAACACCGCGATGACTGGTTCCGTTCGGTCCTCCCGCCGGTCGGCGGCCCCGCCGAGTTCGAGCGGTTCCAACCGGGACCGGCATTCCACGCGTTCTTCACCGACGCGACCGATCAGCCAGCCCTCGGAGCAGGCGAGCCGTGGGTGGACCGGCTGCCGGAGATGACCGCCCAGGACGGTCCGGACTGGCGGACACTGGCGCGCGAGCTGCTTCCGGACACGATCACCCGGACGCTGCTCGCAGCGACGGAACGGGCACCGGTGGAACTGCTGATCTCCGCGCACGCCGAACTCAGCCTCCTTCCCTGGGCGGCCCTGTGTATCGACGACCTCGGCACGCGACTCGTCGAACGCGCCGTCCTCACCCAGTGCCCGGTGCTGACCTGTCTGGACTCCACCGCCCCGCCCACGGTCGAGTCCCCAGCCCTGGTCTGTCTGGCACCGGACCTGCGCTTCCTCGCAGCCGAACGCACCGCCTGGCACCTACCGCCGGACTCGCCCGTTCTGCAGCGGTGCGACTGGCCGGACGGGGGTGCGACCACCGTCGACGCCGAGCTGGTCTCGGTGCTGCGCGACCGGGCCTTCGACGGCGGGCTGCTGCACATCGCGTGCCACGGCGACGGCACCGGACTGGAACAGCGCCTGTTCCTGCCGCCGAAGCCGTTGCTGGCGGCGCAGGCACTGAGCCTGGAGTGGCCGCCCTCGGTGCTGATGGCCTCCTGCCGGGTCGGCCGGCTGCACAACCCCGACGACGCTGAGCCGCTGAGCCTGGTGATGGCGATGCTGACCGGCGGCGCCCGATGCGTGGTGGCCGCGATCGACGAGATCAGCGATGCCTGGGCGAGCCGGAACACGGCGAACATGATCAACGCGATCCGGCGCGGTCCGACCCGACTCGACCTGGAGCTGCGCGACCTTCAACTGTCCTCGCTGAACAGCTCGCGCCTTGACTGGGCGCTGCTCAGCGCTTACGTCCGCTGATCCCGCCGCCGCGCCGAGAGCACGGCGGCGCCGCCCATGGCCGCCAGGCCGGCTCCGACGCAGGCGAGCACGCCCCAGGCGCCCAGGAAACGGCCACGGATCAGGTACGAGACGAGTTGCGCTCCGAACCACGAGACGCCACCCGCCGCGGCCACCATCGCCACTCGGTCGAACACCTTGAGCGGCAGATCCCCGGGTGCGTTGCGGGACAGCCGGAACAACACGTTCGGGAGGGCCAGCGCCAGACTGCCCAGCATCACGATCAGGGGCAGGTGTAGGCCCGCTGGGATACCCCGCAGGTCGGGTTCGAGCGCCTGGATCGCGGCCAGCACCATCAGGATCGCCCCGATCAGCGAAGCTTGGACGACGCCGATCCGCTGCTCGTTCAGGCTCAGGCCCCGCTGCACCACGATCGCTGTCGAGGCGGCCACCCGGTCGGCGTTACCAGTGGAGTCCTGCGCCAACCGGACGTCGTGCGCCACCCGTTCACGGATCTGCTCCGCCATCGTCAGGTCGCCGGCGACCGGGCCGGCGCCCTCGGCGCGGACCGGGACGTTGGCCCGTATGTTCGTCTCGGCCGCGGTGACATCGTGCCCGATCCGCTGCAGCCGGGACACCTTGTCGGCCAGACCGCCGGCGCGGATCCGGATGTCCTGAAGCTTTGCCTCGGCCGTCGTAAGCTGCGGCGACAGAGCCGTCACCGTGCTGTGCAGCGCGAACAGGTCGGTCGCCGCCCGGTCGGTTGCCGACCTGAGACTGTCCAGCTCCGGCGCGAGGATCCGATGGGCCCGATCCAAGTACCGCAGTTTCGCCGCGTCGAGCAGGTATTTGCTGAGCAGGCCCACCTCTTCTTCGCCGGGGCTCCAGGAGAAGGTGTCGAGGGCGCGCTCACTGTCCTGGTGGGCCAGCAGGACCAGCCGCCGGACCCGGTCGGTCGTCGCCGGCAGCTCCCACAGCATGAAGTCCTGCCGGGTCCGACTCCACTGCTGCGTCCAGTCGTAGTCGAGTTCGTCGGGGAGCCCGTCGGCAACCAGGCGGGCCAGCTCGGGCAGCTCGTCCTCGGACGGTGTGCGGTCGAGGAGAGCCTGATACACGCGCGCGCCACCGAGGTCGTACTCATCGCCGAGGCGGTGGCCCCGCGACCGGCACGAGTCGGGCAACCGGTCGGCGAACTCTCGTTCCAGCTCCGTCCAGGACCGATCGTTCGAGTTCGGGGCGAGGATCGTGGAGATGCAGAGGTCGTCGCCGGTGCTCCAGAGCGCGGCCTCATGGAGTGGGAGTGGCCAACCCGTGCCGGTCCGTGGCCGTTGAGCCCACTGCAGGACGTTCGTCTCGCCGCGCCGCGCGTCGTCCGGCAGCGCCGGACGTTCCGCCGTGCCGGACAGCGTCATCTCCAGTCCGGTCCAGACCGCCGCCCAGCGGCTCACCGCACCGTCCGGGATCGTCCGGCCGGATATCCGCCGGAAGTCGTGCACCAGCAGCGCCGGTCGGATGAGTGTCACGCGCGGTCCGCCTCCCTGCCGTCCGGCCGGCCTTCGGCCGTACGCAGCGCGGTGTCGGTCTTCGCCCGCAGAGCCGCCACCAGATCGCTCACCTCGGCACCACCCGGCACGGCCATCTGCGGGACGGAACGGGCGGTCGGGTCGCGGCGGCTGCCGAGACCGCTCATCGGTACCCGCATACCGTCCTCGAACACGATCAGGAGATCAAGAGCGTCGCTGATCCCGTTGGCGTCCCCGCGGCCGTAGGCAGCGTCGAGGTCGGTCAATGCCGACGTCACCGCAACCCACTTATCCGGGGTGAGTCTCCATCGGTCGACCCTCGGCAGAAGATCGCTCAACGCGGCCAGGTCGATCAGAAGGTGGTCATTCGGCGAGGCTGGTGGCGTCATGTCGCATCCTCGTGGTCGAAGCCGAATACGCGCCCGGCACGGATGGGCCCAAGGCTAGCCAACCGTGTCCAAAGATCGAGAGGGCCGAATCCGATCGGAAAGCCGACAGTGGTGGTCCGGGCGGGGACGCCAGTTGTGATGCGGCGACTACGCTGGTTGATCTGCCATTAGCTGTCATCTGTACGGGTGCGGGAGGTCGAATCCTCATGATGAGCGCCGAGCGAATCCGCGAGCTCTGCCGCCTGATTCGCGAAAAGAAAGCCGAAGTTACTGATGACCTGCTTTCGGAGATCGAAGATGATGTGACCGAATATCGCACCCATCTGACCGGTGAGCAGACCCGGACACCCCCGGAGAAGATCGGCGAAGTGCTCCCGCTGATGGGTTGGCTGCTGCTGGAGGTCTCCCTCGCCCGGTTGTGGGGCGTGCCGGCGGACTGGGAGAACCTGCCGGCCGAGAAGCGGTCGGAGGTGGACCACGCGGTGCAGCAGATCCAGCGGGCCACCAACGCCGCACGCCGACTGCCGTGGCCGCACTACGCGGTGCGCGCCCTGGGCGCCATCCGCTGCGCGGCGCTGGTCGCGTCCAAGCGGGACACCGAGACGGGGTACGACGACGCGTGGATCCTGCACCAGGAGGCCCGCCTCAAGCACCAGAGCTTCGCCGACACCCACGGCTCGGCCGGTGCCGATCGCTACCTCCGCGACCTCGACGAGATCCTGCTGCAACTCGCGCTCGCCGAGACCGGTACCAGCTGCCGCACCGCCGAACGTGTCGTCGGCCGGTGGATCGAGGGCAAGGAACAGGATCGCGACCGGCCCTGGACCGAGGCGGACGGGCCGCGATGGACAA
Source organism: Micromonospora sp. RB23 (assembly GCF_053585025.1). Taxonomy (NCBI): domain Bacteria; kingdom Bacillati; phylum Actinomycetota; class Actinomycetes; order Micromonosporales; family Micromonosporaceae; genus Micromonospora; species Micromonospora sp. RB23. The sequence goes on along the minus strand of NZ_CM132111.1, from coordinate 4,458,104 downwards.
GCCAGATGTTCCGCCGTCTGTCCGACGCCGCCGACCTCGGCGACCGGGCTCTGCGGGCCGCGGAAGAGGTCGAAGAGCGTTGGGGCTTCACCCATCACGTGGACGAGGAGCGGATGGCCCTGCCGACCAGCTACCGCCTTCCGGCGATCATGACCGGTCGCGCTCTGCTGCTGATGTACACCCTGAGTCCCGCGATGGAACACCTCGGCCTGTTCCCCACTGGCGGCGCCATGACCTGGTCCGAGGCCCGACGGTCCTACCTGGAGCGTTTCCGGACGGTGTACGGCTACATCGAGCGCGAGGCCCGGCGGGAGAACGGCGACCATTGGCATCTGCTGCTGGAGCACGAGCGGGCGGTCGTGCAGCTGCGGCTGCACCTGGCCCTGATCGCGCCCGGGACGACCCTGTCCTCCGGCCTGCACTTCGATCCCTGCGTCGAGCTGGAGGTCCTCGACGGTGCGGCGGTCGACGCGCTTTCTGGATGGCTCGCCAGCCAGGGCAAGACACCCGACCAGATCCGCGGCGACGCGAACCTGATCGGTTGCGGCACCAAACCGGACTTCATCGCCTCGGTCGAGCAGCTGCGACGGAAGGCCGGCGCCGAGACCGACTACCGCAGCTGGCGGCGCCGCTGGCAGATCCTCGACCGGTACCGCGACGAGGAGGGACGCGCCGACCGGGTCGAACGCGCCTTCCAGGAGGCCGACGGAGCCTTCCAGAAGCCGTTGATCTGACCATGTCGATCGACCGCGTCGGGTCCGCCACCGACGTGTTCCGACCGGGCACGGCATGATCGGTCGGACGATCATTCGGGAGCATCTCCGCTCGGGGTCAGGACATTCGTGTCCGGTTCCCGGTCCAGGCCGCGTCGAGGATCGCGGTCAGGCTGGCGGTGTCGGTCGGGCCCGGATGGTTCTGGATCAGCCGGGTGACGCCACTGGCCATTTCCGCGAAGCGCGGGAGGTCGGCGCGTGCCACGCCGATGTCCGCCAGGGTGCGTGGGATGCCGATGTCGACGAGAAGCCCGTCGAGCCAGGCGAGGAACGCGTCCGCGGCCTCAACGTCCGAGGCGTCGGTCACGTCGAGCCCGCACACCCGGGCGAGGATGGCCAACCGGTCGCTGATGGCATCCCGGGCCGCGTCCAGCGCGTAGGGCAGGAGCAGGCCGACGCCCAGGCCGTGCGGGGTGTGCGTGGCCGCGCCGATGGGGTACTGGAGGGCGTGCGGGGCCGCGTTGCCCGCATGGGAGAAGGCGAGCCCGGCGAGCATGGACCCGTACGACATGTCCGCCCGCGCGTCCGTGTCGCCTCCGTTCAGGACCGCACGACGCAGGCTACGGGCGATCCGCTCCGCGGCCCGGAGCGCGTAGTGGTCGGTGATCGGGTTGCGGCCGAGGAACACCTGCTCGACCGGGTCGCGCGGTCCGTGGGGCCGGGGTCGCGCGGTGTAGCTCTCCACCGCGTGGCAGAACGCGTCGATGCCGGAGTGGGCGGTGACGGTCGCCGGGCAGGTGTAGGTGAGTTCGGGGTCCACGATGGCGAAGTCGGGCACGATGTGGACGCTGGAGACCCCCACCTTCAACTCGCGGTCCGGGTCGGTCAACACCGAGACGGGAGTGAGTTCGGAGCCGGTGCCGGACGTCGTCGGGACCGCGACGAGGGGAAGCGTCGGCCCCGGCACCTTCGACTCGCCGTAGAAGTCGCGCGGCGTCCCACCGTGGCGTCGGATGACGCCGACGATCTTGGCGAGGTCGATCACCGTGCCACCCCCGATGGCGAGGATCACGTCGGCGTCCACCTCGGCGGCGACCGAGACGGCCAGCGCGACATCGGCGAGTGGCACGTCCGATCTCGCGTCCGAGAACACCTCGACGGCCTCGACCCTCTCCCGCACCGCGGCCACGATCTCGGCCACGCCCGGCTGGCCCAGGAGAACCTGGTCGGTCACCACGAGGACCCGCGAGCCACTCTCGGCCACCACCCGCGGGATGTTCTGCGCGACCCCCTCGCCCACTATCAGCTGGCGTGGTCCGCGGACGGTCTCAAGCATGTCGGTGCCTCTCTCGATCGTCGGCGGCGGTGTGCCGGGTGCAAGCTCGGGGCGGCAGAACGGTCACGGCAGGTCGATCGCCGCGTAGGTGAGGTCGAGGTACTCGAGGATGCCCTCGTGCGACCCCTCCTTGCCGATGCCGGACTGCTTCACGCCCCCGAACGGAGCTGACGGGTCCGAGATCAGACCACGGTTGATACCGACCATCCCTGTCTCCAGCCCCTCGGCGAACCGGAGCGCCCGTTGCAGGTCACGGGTGAAGACGTAGCCGACCAGGCCGTGCTCGGTGTCGTTGGCCTTCGCCAGCACCTCGTCGTCGGACGTGAACGAGATGATCGGCGCGACCGGGCCGAAGATCTCCGCCTTCAGCATCCGCGCGTCGTCGGGCACGTCGACGAGGACCGTGGGCGGGTAGAAGTGGCCCGGCCCGTCCGGGCGCTTACCGCCCACCAGGACCCGGGCGCCCCGATCGACCGCGTCGGCGACGAGCTCGTCGATCGTCGTGACCGAGACGTCGTCGATCAACGCCCCGACGTCCACGCCGTCGTCGAGACCATGACCCACCGACAGCGCGCCCATCCGCTCGGCGAAGCGCGCCGTGAACTCCTCGCGGACCGGCTCCTCGACGTAGATCCGGTTGGCCGCGATGCAGGACTCTCCGATGTTGCGCATCTTGGCCACCATGGCGCCGTCGACGGCGACGTCCAGGTCGGCGTCCGCACACACGATCAGGGCCGCGTTGCCGCCCAGTTCCATCGAGGTACGCAGGACGTTGTCCGCGGCCTGCCGGAGCAGCACGCGCCCGACCTCGGTCGACCCGGTGAACGACAGCTTGCGGGTCCGGTCGTCGGCCAGCAGCGCGGAGACCACCGCGCCGGAACGCTTGGTGGTCACCACGTTGACGACGCCCGGGGGTACACCCACCTCCTCCATGAGGCGGGCGAGGAACAGCATGGTGAGTGGCGTCTGGGCCGCGGGCTTGGTGATCGTCGTACAGCCCGCGGCCAGCGCAGGAGCGATCTTGCGGGCGCCCATGGCCAGCGGGAAGTTCCAGGGCGTCACGAAGACACACGGTCCGACCGGCTTCGGCACGGTGAGGATGCGATAACCGCCTGCGGGGGCGGCGCTGTACCGACCCTCGACGCGTACCGCCTCCTCGGCGAACCACCGGAAGAACTCGGCGCCGTAGGCCACCTCCGCCCGAGCCTCGGCGAGCGGCTTGCCCATTTCGAGCGTGATCAGCCGGGCGACGTCCTCGGACCGCTCGGTCAGTGCCCGGTACGTCGCGGTCAACAACTCCGACCGCTTCCGCGGCGGGGTCGCCGCCCACGCCGGCATCGCCGTGCTCGCCGCGTCCAGGGCGGCGAGCCCGTCGACGACGTCGGCGTCCGCCACCTCGGCGATGGTCGTGCCGGTGGCGGGGTCCTCGACGGCGAAGGTGCCTCCGCTCGCGGCGTCGCGCCAGGCGTCGCCGATGCGGAGCCGCCGGTGCTCGGGGGCCAGGACGGTCATCGGGTCACTCATTGCGTCGCCTCCTGTGATCTTCGTGGTGCTGTGCGGAGTGCCCCAGCGGTCGCGCGGTGCGCGCGGACGGACGGGTCACCCGCCCTCGTCCGGGCGGGGGCGGTGGTGTCCCGGTCTGCCGGCGCGGTTACCGCCCCGCCTCGGACAGCGACAGCCCGGTGTCCGCGTCGAACAGGTGCGCCCGGTCCAGGTCGACCGTGACGGACAGCCGCTCGCCCGGCGTACCGGTGATTGTGGGTCGGGCCTTGACCTTGAGGATCTCGGTCCCCACCCGCACGTCGACCACCGTGCGGTCACCGAGCGGCTCCAGCCCGTACAGCTCTCCCGCCAACGACGCGTCCCCGCGCTGCTCGACGGACAGGTCCTCGGCGCGTACGCCGAGCAGCAGCGCACGACCGTCCTCGGCCGTGGTCCAGCGGGGGCGCGGCAGCGTCCAGCCGTCCGCGCCGACCAGACGGTCCCCTTCGGCGCGGCAGGCGAGCAGGCTGATCGGTGGGCTCCCGACGAACCCCGCCACCCACTGGTTGGCGGGACGCTCGTACACCTCGGTCGGCGTTCCGACCTGCTGCACCTTCCCCTCCTTGAGGACCGCGACCTGGTCGGCCATGGACAGGGCCTCGACCTGGTCGTTCGTCACGTAGACGAAGGTCGCGCCGAGGCTCCGGTGGATGCGGGTGAGTTCGGTGCGCATCTCGACGCGGAGCTTGAGGTCGAGGTTCGTCAGCGGTTCGTCCATGAGGAACGCCCGCGGGCTGCGGACCAGCGCCCGGGCCAGGGCGACACGCTGCATCTCACCGCCCGACAACTGCGCGGGACGACGCTGCAGCAGACGTTCGATGTGCAGCAGTTTCGACATCTGCTCGACGGCGGCGGCGATCTCGCCGGGCGAACGGCGGCGTGCCCGCAGCGGTGAGGCGATGTTCTCGTACGCCGTGTGTCGCGGGTAGAGGGCGTAGTTCTGGAAGACCATGGCCAGGTCGCGCGCGGCCGGCGCGTCACCGGTCGCGTCCCGCCCGTCCAGGTGCACCGACCCCGCGTCGAGCTTCTCCAGGCCGGCGATCGCCCGCAGGGTCGTCGTCTTACCCGCCCCGGAAGGACCGAGCACGACGAAGAACGAGCCGTCCGGCACGTCCAGCGTCACCCCGTCCAGGGCCTGGACCTTGCCGAAGGACTTGCGCAGCCCGTGCGCTGCCACGGTTCCCATCAGGCCACCAGCTCTTCCGTGCTCACGTCGTAGACCGCCGGGGTTCCGCCGGTGTGCCGCAGCCCGACCTTCGCGTCAGCGGCGAAGCGAACGGTCGGAGGCATCCGAACCCGTACGTCGCGTTGGCCGCCGTGGTCGACCACGTAGATGATCTCGTCGCCCAGCCATTCGGCCGAGACCACGCGGGCCGGGATCGAATCCTCCGCACCCGGCGCGGTGACCTCCAGCGCCTCCGGCCGGACCCCGGCGACCAGGCGACTGTCGCGCGGCAGGCCGGGCGGTGGCGTGAGGACCAGCCCGCCCTGACTGTGCAGCATGCCGTCGACCACCTCCACGTCGATCAGGTTCATGGGTGGTGAGCCGATGAACGCGGCGCAGAAGAGACTCGCCGGGCGGTCGTAGACCTCCAGCGGCGTGCCGATCTGCTCCACGCGGCCCTTGTTGAGGATGGCGATCCGGTGACCGAGTGACATCGCCTCGACCTGGTCGTGGGTGACGTAGACCATCGTCGCCCCCAGCTCCCCCTGCAGGTGCTTGATCTCCGTACGCATGTCCGCCCGCAGCTCGGCGTCCAGATTGGTGAGCGGCTCGTCCATGAGGAACGCGCGCGGTCGTCGCACCAGGGCACGGGCGAGCGCGACGCGCTGCTGCTCCCCACCGGAGAGCTGGCGCGGTCGCCGGTCCAGAAGCGGACCGAGCCGCATCAGCCGGGCGGCCTCCTCGACCCGCGTGTGCACCTCCTGCTTGGGCAGCCCCTCGGCGCGCAGGGGGAACGCCAGGTTGTCGCGGGTTCGCAGGTGCGGGTAGAGGGCGTAGAACTGGAACACCATGGCGATGTCGCGCTCGGCGGGCGGCAGGTCGTTGACCAGCGTGTCGCCGATGCGGATGTCACCGGACGTCTGCCGCTCCAGGCCGGCGATGGCCCGCAGCGTGGTCGTCTTGCCGCAGCCCGAGGGGCCGAGCATCACGAACAGCTCGCCGTGGCCGATGGACAGGTCGACCTGATCGACCGCGACCGTGCCGTCCGGGTAACGCTTGTGCAGCGCCGTCACCTCGATGCCCGCCATCAGCGTCGCACCGCCCCGAGCGTCACACCGGCGATGAGGTGCTTGCGTACCAGGTAGGCGAAGACGAGCACCGGTAGGGCGAACACCACGGAGGCGGCGGCCACGAGACCCCAGTCGGTGGTGGTGCCGCCGATCAGGCCGGCGATGGCGGGTGGGGCCGTCCGGACGCTGTCGCTGGACGTGAGGAAGATGGCGAACACGAACTCGTTCCACGAGAAGATGAGCGCGAAGACCGCCGTCGCGGCGATGCCGGGTAGGAGCTGGGGAAGCGTGTATCGCCAGAACGCCTGTAGCCGGGTGTAGCCGTCGAGCATGGCGGCGTCCTCGTACTCCGCGGGCACCTCGTCGACGAAGCCCTTCATCATCCAGATCGTGAACGGCACGTTGAACGCGGCGTAGATGAGGATCAGGCCGATCTTGTTGTCGATGAGTCCGACCTGGCGGTACATGAGGAAGATCGGGATCACCACCACCACGGGCGGCATGAAGCGGGTCGACAGGATGAAGAACAGTTGGTCCTTCTTGGCCTTCACGGCGAAGCGTGAGTAGGCCCAGGCCGCCGGGACTCCCAGCACGGTGGCCAGCACCGTGGAGGCGCCGGCGACCACGAAGGAGTTGAGGAAGCTGACGGACACGGGCGTACGGCCGTCGCCCTGAGCGACGAACACGTCCTTGTAGTGCTGCAACGTGACGGCGAAGTCGAAGAACTTGGCCGGGATGGCGTAGACGTCCCGGTTCTCCTTGATCGACGTCTCGATCATCCACAGCACGGGAAAGAGCATCACGGCGGCCAGCACGGTCAGCAGCACGACCTCCACCGCGGAGCGGCCCCGACCGCCGGGGCGGCGCGCGGGAGGTGTGTGGTCCCCGGCCGGACCGGTGGACACGGCCTCGTCGACGGAGACGGCCATCAGTCCTCCTTGAGCTTGTTCAGATAACGCAGGTAGAGCTGCGTGAGGACGATGACGACGAGGACCATGAGGATCCCGTACGCCGACGCGGTTCCGGTGTTGAAGCCCAGGAACGCGACCTTGTAGATGTGGAACGACAACGTCTCGGTGGAGACCCCCGGGCCTCCGTTGGTGAGGATGTAGACGAGGTCGAACAGCCGGAACGCCTCGATGGCCCGGAACATCACCGCGATGAGCAGCAGCGGCCACACCAGCGGCAGGGTGATGGTGCGGAACTTGAACCATTCGGACGCGCGGTCGATCGAGGCCGCCTCGTAGAGGTACTTGGGTACCGCGCTGAGGCCCGCGAGCGCGATGAGCATGATGAACGGCGTCCACTGCCAGGTGTCGACCACGATCAGGGAGAGCAGGGCCGTGCGCTGCCGGGTGAGCCACTCCACCTGCCCGAGGCCGACCGAGCCGAGCATGCTGTTGACCACGCCGAACTGCGCGTCGAGCATGAAGCGCCAGAACAACCCGACCACGACCGGCGACAGCATCATCGGGACCAGGAACAGGGTGGTCAGTGCTCCCCGCCCACGTGTGCGCCGGGAGATCAGGTAGGCGATGCCGAAGCCGAGCACGGTCTGCAGGGTGACCGCGCCGATCACGTAGACCACCGTCGTCAGGGCCCTCGTGTGGACCTGCGCCGACGTCAGGATGGCGGTGTAGTTGCCGAACCCGACGAAGTCGGCAGGCCCCCCGCGGGTGGCCGAGTAGTCGGTAAAGGACAGGTACAACGCCCACAGCAACGGGAACACCGACATGGCGAGCAACAGCAGGAGCGCGGGGGAGATGAAGGCCACGGCGAGCCCACGGTCGCTCAGCCGGCGGGACCGGCCCGGTGCAGGTGGCGTCGCGGACGCCACCTGCCCGGGACGGTCGGTCGTCAGAGGGGCGGCGTCGCTCACAGTCCGCCGCCGCCCTTACGGTTGCTCGAGTCGAGCACGCTCTGCTGCTCCTTGGCGATGTCGTCGAGCGCGTCCTTCGGATTTTTCGCACCGTTGAGGGCCGCGTTCACGTTGGTGTTCTCGATGTCGACGAGGCGGGCGTACTCGGGCACGTTCCACATGTCCCGCATGCGCGGCACCGAGTCGGCGTACACCTTGTTGAACGGGCCGGCGTTGAGGAACTCGGGTGACTGGATCGCGTCCGTACGCGATGGCACGCCACCGGCGGCAGCCCACTTCTTCTGGATGTCAGCCCGCTCGAACCACTTCATGAAGTTCAGGGCTTCCGCCTGGTTCGCCGCGCCGGAGTAGGCCGACACGTGCATCCCCATCCCGCCGAGCGGGACCAGGTTCGTCTTCTGGGTCGGCAGGGTGGCGAAGCCCAGCTTGTCGAGGATCTTCTCCCGCGTGGGGCCGAGCGTCGACTGCTTCGGGTCGAGGAGGCCGCCGCTCGCCGCGATCCAGTTGAACGCGATGCACGCCTTGCCCTGGGCGACGGCCGCGTTCACCTCGTCGATGAACCAGTTGCCGGAGCCCTTGGCGGTCAGCGGCTTCATCTTGTTGACCAGGACGTCCATCGCCTCCTGGCCGGCCGCGTCGTTGAGGACGCCCTGGATCTTGCGCGCCTTGGCGTCCCAGAGGTTGCCGCCGTAGACGCCGTTGACCGTGTTGTAGGTGACGGCCGCCGCGTCGGAGCCGTTGGCCTGGTGGAACGCCAGCCCGCTCACGCCCGGGTTGTCCGCCTGGCACTTCGTGGCGGCCGCGATCATCTCGTCCCAGGTCTGCGGCGGCTTGTCGCCGATCAGGTCCTTGCGGTAGATCATCGTCCAGGTGTCGCCGAGCAGCGGCAGTCCGTACAGGCTGGCGTTCTCGTCGCGCTTGCCGGTCTCCGCCTGGGGGAACTGGCCGTAGGCCGCCAGGAGGTACGGGTCGTAGGCCTGGACCTCGATGTTGTTCTTGACGAAGTCGGTGAGGTCGAGGATGTTGCCGTTCGTCACGGCCTCGCCGATGTGCTGCGAGTCCAGGATCGCGATGTCGAAGTCGGTCTTGCGCGCGGCGAACTGGGTGAACATGGCGTCGTGCCAGTTCGCGTTCGGCACGGTGTTGACCTTGACGGTCGCGTTCGGCCGTTCCTTCTTGTACTCCGCGTTCGCGAAGGCTTCCAGTGCCTGGGCGGGCGGCCAGTCGAACCAGATGAAGCTGAGGGTCAGCGGGTCCTTGCTGAGTTCCGGGACGGCCGCCGGCGCCTTGGGGGCGCTCGCCTTCGCGTCGTCGTCCTTGTCGCCGCCGCACGCCGCCAGGGTCGTGGCCACCAGCAGCATGGCCGCCGTCGCCAGCCGTACCTTCCGACCGGGAGCGGGCATTCGTCCTATTCGCTTCTGATCGCGCATGTTATGCCTGCTTTCTGGATGGGAACTTCTAGAACCTCGCTATGTGCTTCGCCGAGCGGTTGCCGGGTTGGTGGGCGTGGCGCCGGGCCGTCGTGGGGGCCGGCGTCGGAGGTGCGCCGCGAGGTGGAGAATGAAGATCATCCGCCACATTTCCTATACGATCTGGTGGGGGCGTCAGCATGCCGCAGCGTTGTGACTGATGTCAACAGGTCGCAAAGGCGCAGGAAGGGACCTCACGTCACGATGGACGACGAAGCGATGATCGCGCGGGGCCGGAAGGCCGTGACGGGAGGAACGCCGGTGGGAAGATCGGTCGGCCGGCTCGCCGACGAGGTGTACGACACGCTGCTCGGACAGTTGATGTCGCTACGGATCGAGCCCGGCTCCCGCGTCACGATCGACGTCCTCGCGCGAGAGCTGGGAGTCTCGCAGACGCCCATTAGGGACGCCCTGAACCGGATGGAGGCCGAGGGGCTGGTCGTGCGTGTGCCCCACGCCGGCTACCGCATTCCTCCCCAGATAACCCGCCACCGATTCGAGGACATGCTCGAGGTCCGCCTGCTGCTCGAACCGGCGGCGGCGCGCAGGTCCGCCGAACGCGCCTCGGTGGAGCAGGTGGCCGGACTGCGGCGGATGCTGGAGGAGATGGCGGAGCTGGAGGGCGGCAAGGGATCCGCCGCCTACGGCGCCTTCGGGCTGCGCGACGCCGCGTTTCACGACCTGGTCGCCCTGAGCGCGGAGAACCAGGTGATCCGCGAGGCGCTCGCCCGCCTGCACAGTCACGTGCACCTGTTCCGGCTGCACCACGACGCCCAGGTCACCCACCTGGCCATGGCCGAGCACGAGGACGTCGTGGCCGCGATCGCCGCGCGTGACCCCGACGCCGCCGCCTACGCGATGCGCCGGCACATCCTGCGGTCCGGGGAGCGTTTCCGCCGCTTGTTCGAGGAGGTCACGGACTCGGACCCGGTGGCGGTAGAGGCTTGACGGGCGGGCTGGGCCGAGGAATGCTATCGCCACCGGATCGGATCGGATTGGATCTCCACCACCCGCCACCAGATGCGAGGAGAAGCAGGTGCCCAGAGCGCTGCTCCTGACCGGCGACGCCGCCGAGGAACTCGACACCATGTACCCCTACTACCGCGTGCAGGAGGGCGGCTGGGACGTCGACGTCTCGTCACGGACGCTGCGTGACGTGCAGTTGGTCATCCACGAGTTCGACCCCAACTCCGACGCCTATGTGGAGAAGAACGGGCGCAAGCTGCCGGTCGACGTGCCCTGGGCCGAGGTCGACGTCGAGCGCTACGACGCCCTCATCATTCCCGGCGGACGCGCCCCCGAATGGATCCGGGTCGACGCCGACGTCAGGCGCATCACCGAGCACTTCTTCGCGCGCAACCTCCCCATCGCTCTGGTGTGCCACGGCGCGCAGGTGCCGGCGGTGTACGGGCTGCTGAAGGGCCGCAAGACGGCGTGTTTCCCGCCCATCACCGGCGACATGGAGAACGCGGGCGCGACGGTCATCGACGCTCCCGACGTCGTGGACGGCAACCTCGTCTCCTGCCGGGGATGGCCGGACATGCCGCAGTTCGGCAGGGCGATGATGGAGGTCTTCTCGAAGTCCGTCAGCTCCGCCTCAGCATGAACACACCTGGCCTGCCCCGGTGACAGCACTTCGGACCGTCGTGGTCGACCGATCACCCGTCCACGTGTTGGAGGGCGGTGCCGGGTCCGCGGTGCTGATGCTGCACGGCTCCGGACCCGGCACGACGGGGTCCGGAGCCTGGGCATCGACGGCGCAGGCGCTGGGTACGTCCTGGCACGTGGTCGCTCCTGACCAGGCGGGGTTCGGCCGAACACCCGTGCCGGCGGGCTCGCGAGGCGGGCTCCGGCTGTGGACGGAGCAGGCCGCGGGCCTGATGGACGCGTTGGGTGTCGAGCGCTACGCCGTGGTGGGTCACTCCATGGGCGGCGCCGTGGCGCTGGCGTTGGCCGCCGCGCGCCCGCAGCAGGTTACCCGTGTCGTTGCGGTCTCGACGATGGGCACCCCGGGGGCGCCGCTGTCGGTCGATCTCGACGCGGTCTGGGCTGCCCCCGCCGGCCCGCTCGGGGCACGGGACATGCTGAGCCGCCTCCTCCTCGACCAGGCTCTCGTGACCGACGCGGCCGTCGAGGCCCGTGCGGCGGCGATGCGCGACGGGGCGGCCGCGTACGCGTCGTTGTTCCCTCCGCCGAGGGCACGATGGGTCGACGACCTCACCCTCTCCGCGCAGACGCTGGCGGCGATCCGCGTGCCCGTGCTGCTCGTACACGGCGCCCAGGACCGGCTCACCCCGCTCGACACGGCCGCCCGCCCCCTGCTCGAACACCTGGCCGACGTCCGTCTGCACGTGTTCGGCCGCTGCGGGCACGTGCCGGCGATCGAGCACCCGCGTGAGTTCGGGCGACTGCTGTCGTGCTTCCTCGGCCCCGGCTGAGGCCCCGGGCGGGTGTCCTGCCGGCCACCAGGGCGGGAGCCTCGACATGACCGGAAGCGGCGGCCACGACGTGACGATCGTCGACGCCTGCACGCGCCGTGGGGCAGGGGGCAGCCCTACCGCCGTCCTGATCGATGACAGCGCGCTCGACGACAGCGCTCGGCGGGCGATCGTCCGGCGAGCCGGCACCTCGCACGCGGCGTTCGTCGACACCGAGGCGGACACCACGCCCACGGTGCGGTTCTTCACCGCGCACGGTGAGCTCACCAACTGCGGGCACGGCACCATCGCCGCGCAGGCGGTCCTGCTGCACCGCCGCCGGACCGCAGAACACCACGCCCGTCAGCGGACCGGTGGCCGCACCTTCGACACCACCGCGGTCCAGCGTGACGATGGCATCGAGGTCTGGTTCGACCAGGGCACGGTGGACCTTCGGAGAAGCGGCGCCACAGGGCTCGACCGCATCCTGGCCGCTCTCGGCATCGGCCCGAGCGACGTGCCCGCCGACGACGCCCCGTGTGTCGCCTCGCCGGGAACACCGCGCCTGCTCGTACCGGTGACGACGCTGCCGACCCTGCTCTCGATGCGGCCCGACCTCCCTCGACTCGCGGCGGAGTGCCGTCGTCTCGGTTATCTCGGCTGCTTCGTCTACACACTCTTCCCGACCGGCGACGCGGCGACCGCGCGCATGTTCGCGCCGGCTATCGGAGTCGGCGAGGATGTCGTCAACGCGAACAGCACCGGGTGCCTCGCCGCGCACCTGTTCGGGACCGGCCGCCCCGGCAGCATCGAAGTCGAGCAGGGGCACACCGCGGGTCGTCCCTCGTCGGTCTTCGCCACCGCCCGCGCCACCACGGAGGGCATCTCCGTCCGAGTCGGCGGAATGGCCGTCATCCGATCCGGTCCGAACGGCACGGCAAACCGCTGAGGAGGGTGCATCCGCTCGTTCCGAGCGGACCGTCCATGGCGATCATCGCCATCCGTCGCTACGATCCGATGTCGAGACATCACCGTGCGTTGATACGTGCTGTTCGACCGCCCTGGACGTAGGCGATCCTCCGCCATCACGAATGTGGCACCGGCCTGAGGATCACGCCGTCTCGACGAAGGGAATCCGGATGACCGAGAGCGCGCAGACCACCGGGAGCCGAACCGTTCCGCCCGCCCGGCCGTACCCGTTCAGCGTGCCCGACCGCCTCGTCGTCGACCCGACCTACGGCGAGCTGCGCGAGAGCGAGCCGATGACCCGGGTGCAGCTCCCCTACGGGGAGGAGGCGTGGCTCGCCACCCGGTACGAGGACGTCCGCACCGTCCTCGGCGACGTGCGGTTCGGCCGTGCCCCCGCCGTCCAGCGTGACGAGCCCCGGCTCACTCCGCGCCAGCAGTACAGCGGCATGCTGACCATGGATCCGCCCGATCACACCCGACTGCGCCGGCTGGTGGCGAAGGCGTTCACCGCACGTCGGGTGGAGGCGTTGCGCCCCCGGACCCAGGAGATCGCCGACACACTGGTCGACGACATGCTCCGGCTCGGTCCTCCGGCCGACCTGGTGGAGCACGTCGCCACGCCGCTGCCGATCCAGGTGATCTGTGAGCTGCTCGGGGTCCCGTACGCCGACCGTGACCGTTTCCACATCTGGTCCGAGGCGATCGTCTCGACCACCTCACTGCCGCTGGAGACGATCCAGGAGTACCTGAACAATCTCTGGGGCTACATCGGTGGTCTGGTCGCCGAGCGCCGCCGCGAGCCGGAGATCGACGACCTGCTCGGCGCGCTGGTGCGGGCCCGCGACGAGAATCAGGACCGGCTCAGCGAGACCGAGCTTGTGGAGTTGGCCGCGGGGCTGCTCGCGGCCGGCCACGAGACGACGGTCACCCAGATCCCCAACTTCGTCTACGTCCTGCTGCAGAATCCAGACCAGCTCGCCCGGCTGCGGGCCGATCCGTCGCTGGTGCCGGCCGCGGTCGAGGAACTGTTGCGGTACGTGCCGCTCGGCGTCGGTTCCTCCTTCGCCCGGTACGCCAAGGAGGACGTCGAGGTCGGCGGGGTGCTGGTCCGGGCCGGTGAGCCGGTGCTCGGCTCACTGTCCTCGGCGAATCGGGACGGTACCGTCTTCGCCGACCCGGACCGGCTGGACTTCGACCGCGAGCAGAACCCGCACATGGGCTTCGGGCACGGCGTACACCATTGTGTCGGCGCGCAGTTGGCCCGCATGGAGTTGCAGGTCGCCGTCGCCACCCTCGTCACCCGTCTGCCCGGGTTGCGGCTCGCCGTACCGGAGGCAGAGCTGCCGTGGAAGCGCGGCATGCTGGTCCGGGGCCTGCTCAGCATGCCGGTGGCCTGGTGAGCACCGCCTGGCGGGTCGAGGTGGACTCGGGCCGGTGCATCGGCACGAGTATCTGCGCCGGCACCGCGCCCGAGCACTTCCGTCTGGTCGACGGCCTGTCCGCACCGCTGGCCGACGTCGTCTCCCCGGCCGAGGTCGTCCTCGACGCCGCCAACTCGTGTCCGGTGGAGGCGATCATCGTCCGCGACGTCACCGACGACCGGTTGCTCGCTCCCGAGGAGTGAGCGGTCCTCCAGGCGAGGTCTGAGTTCGAACATTCGTCCGGCGTTGGCACCACCGCGGTCGCCGCCTATGGTGGAGGCATGTCCCCGGTGACGTTCCGCTCTCCTGCCGTCACCGGTGTGACGGCAATCGGGGCTGCCCACGTGGCGACGGCGGCGTGCCGGATGGTCGGCATGCGGGTGCCGGTTGTCCGCGTGGCGCACATCGCGCCCCTGTCGTGGCTGACGAGCCCGGCGCGAACCGGCCGAGGCCCCCCGCGGAATCGTTGCAGCACCGAACGACCGCCAGGGCGAAGCTATCCAGCTTCGGCCCTTTTCTTTTTCCCTTCGAAAGTAGAGGTAGGACCATGAGCGTCGATCAACGAGCTGTCGACCAGCGTTGGCTGGCCGATCTGCGCGCCTCACTGGCGGAAGACTTCGCCACGCAGACGGCTCGGTTGCGGGAACTGACCGAGCTCAACGCCGACACCGGCGACCCGAGTGAGGCCCACCACCGGGCCGCGCTGCTGGTGGCCACCCGGCGCAACATCGAGCAGATCACCGGTGCGCTGAGCCGCATCAGCGCAGGCACCTACGGGACCTGCGCGAAGTGCCGCCAGAACATCCCGGCCGAGCGGCTCGAAATCCTTCCGCACGCGCAGTTCTGCGTTACCTGCCAGGCGAAGCAGAACGGCTGACCGGCGGTGTGGCTGCCGTGCCGCGGCGGGCACGGCAGCCACGGACCGTCACGCGGTGGACGGCTCCGTCACGGTGACGATGTCCAGGACGTCGAGAATCCCCAGGAGCCCGGCGAGCGTCACGGCCTCGGAGCGGGTCAGGGTGAGCGAGCAGGTGGCGTCGGGGTCGTCGGGGGACCCGTAGACGAGATCTCGCCGACCGCCCGGGTGGTGCGTGACCACGCCCACCCGCCGACCGTCGGCGGTGGTGAACATGCGGCGTACCCCGATACCGGGCAGCGGGGTCAGTTCGACAATCATGAGGGCTCCAGCGGGCAGGGTGGCGCATCCGCGTAGCGGGTTCGACGGCGGTGCGAGCGGTCAGGCGAGGCCCAGCGCTCGGCGCGGCGGGGCGCGATCCGCCGACCACGCGGGCACACAACCGGGGGTCGCCCGCCGTGCGCAACGGAACACGATGCACAGCCCGATCGACCGGGTGGCCGAGAGCACCAGCACGAGCACGGCGAGCAGCAGCATCGCCGGCAGCGGAGTCCGCTCGCCGACGCGCCGAAGGCCACGTCGCTCATGCATACCCAAACCATAGCCGTCGCCCAGAGTGTGGACCACATTCGCGTCGGGTGACCGGCCCTCTGCCCGCTGCGTGGTCACCCCTGCGGTCGGCGGCGGTAAACCGGCCTCAGCGCAGTTCGAGGATGATGCCGTCCTCGGACTCGCACCCGCCGGGGCCGTGGTCGCGGATGATTTCCACGATCATGTCGAACAGCGTCCGGCCCTGGCCACGCTCCGCGCCGTGGATCCGGGCCTCGATGCTCGCGCGGTGCGACGGGTGACAGGTGCGACGGTTCTGCTCCAGCCGATGGAGGGTGGCGTCGTGACCGGGCGCGATCCGGGACGATTCGGAGTTGACCCAGACGAGCACCCATCCGGTCCCCGGGTTGCCGAAGCCGCCACGGAGGATGTCGTTGAGGGCATCGACGTTCCCGTTCCACGCGCCGTTATGGAGCAGTCGCGAATTCGCGCACGAAGCCGGCGAAGTCGGCGAACGACGTGCCGTCGATGACGAGCACGGGAACGGCATCGCTTCGCCGGGTCACGCGGCAGGTATCAGCCCGATCCGCCGGGGCGGCCCGGCCCGGGTGTCGGTCCGGCCAGGATCTCCATAAATAACCATCTTGGCTGCATACTCATGTTGCTTGTATATTCCTGGCATGGGATCGACTTCGCGTCCCGCGCTGCGGGAACCGTCGTACTTCGTTCTTGCTGCCCTGCTCGGTGGCCCACTCCACGGCTATGCCGTGATCAAGCGGGTGACCGAGCTGTCCGATGAGCGGGTGAAACTCGCTGCCGGCTCGCTCTACTCGGTCATCGACCGGCTGCTCGGCGAGGGCCTCGTCATCGCCGACGGAGAGGAGGTCGTCAACGGACGTGCCCGTCGCTACTACCGGCTCACCGACGAGGGCTACCGCGTACTCGCCGAGGAGGCCGACCGGCTCGCCCGGGCCGCCCGGGTGGTCATGGACCGCCTGCCGCGCCGGGGCAGGTCGCCGGCAAGCACCCGTCAACCTTCTACCGCGAGGATCAGACCAGCATGAGTTCCGATGTGCTCGAAAGGCGCTACCGCCTGCTGCTGCGGGCCTACCCGGCCGCGTACCGTCGCGAACGTGCCGACGAGCTGATCGACACGTTGATCGGTGACGAGTCAACCGCCCGCCGCTGGCCCGACATTCGACAGTCGGCCGCGCTGATCCGGGGTGGCCTGCGGGTGCACGGTGGCAGCACCGCGCCCCGGCCCACGGCTGTGCTGCTCTGGCAGGGCATCCACCTGGGTGCCATGGCGGTGCTCGCACTCGGTGCGCTCATCGGCCTGGACGACCTCGTCGATGCGTTCCAGTTCGGCGGATTCTCCGACCCCCTGACAGTCCTGCGCAACCAGGTCGTCAACGAGGTCATGGTGGGCGCGGTGTTTGTGGCGCTCGCCGCGGGCCGCACCCGCGCCGCCGCCGTCCTGGTGGTGGCCGCGGCGGTGGTGCCGACCGTGATCTCCCCGTACCTGTTCCTCAACGGTCTGCCGCAGTGGTGGGCACCGGTTGTCGCCACGCCCCTGATCCTGGTGGGCCTACGGCGTCCGGCGGACGTCCCGCCGGCGCCTCGGGCCAATGCCGTCCTGGTCACGGCCGGCCTACTCGTCCTGCATCTGATCTCCGCGGAGGGCTTCCGCGTCGTCGACATGAACGCGCGGCTCGTTGCCGCCAGCATGGTGATCGTCGGGGCGGCCGCCTTCCTGTGGGTGGCGACGGCCGACCAGCGACTGCTGATCGCCGTCGTCCCCACCCTCCTGCTGGGCACACTCCACCAAGCGGGCAACAGCGTGTCGACCGGGGAGTTGCTGCGCCGGCCCGACGCTCTGCCGTCCCTGGTCGTCGCGGTCCTGCTGGCAGTCGGCGCGGTCGTCGCGACCCGGCTGCGGCAGCGCACCCGCGCCTGATCGACGGTGGGGCGGCCCGGCCTCGGCCGAGCCGCCCCACGGCCGCCCACGGTTCGCCGGGACGATCGACACTCCCCCCGCTGACCAGGCTTTTCATCGTTATCTGCGCCAGATCCGCAGTTGTCCGGTGGTGCACCGAGCCGGGGCGCGCTCCTTCCTGGACGACGTCGAGCGGATCCTCTCCGCCGGTAGGTCACACCCGATTCCCGACCGGGTCGGTGACGGTGGCGGCCCCGGACGACGTCCGGGGCCGCCACTCGTGCGGTTCAGGTCAGGCCGCCATGCGGCGGTACGTCACCGCGGGTAGTGGTGGATGTTCCGGGTGGTCTCGCCGTCCACCGACGTGGTGGGGAGCGTCGCCGGGGCCCGCCCCTTCTCCACCCAGTTGACCAGGGCGTCGAGGTCGGCGCCCGGGTTCACCAGTGGCCCGGTGCTGAACAGCGGCGTTCCGCAGTGGTCCACGCCGGGCAGCAGGAAGAGGCGGTAGAAGTCGTCGACCCGCTTGTTGCCGCCGAAGACGGCGTCGACGTGCCTGCGGTAATCGACCGTCCCCTGGGTCGGGATCAGCTGGTCGGACTGACCGTGCCAGGTGAGCAGCTTGCCGCCGGCCCTGGCGAACGCCGACAGGTCGGGGTCGTTGTCCGCGATGACGTCGTCGTACTGCCTGGTCGCCGAGGTGAAGAGCTGCGTGAATGTCTTGTAGGTCAGCTTGGTGCTGTCGAACGACGGGTCCTTCGTCACGAAGTACCTGGCCCACTGGTCGGGCACCTGGAAGGGCGCGCCCGGATTGGCGATGAAGGCGAACGTGGAGCCCTTGTTCTGGCCGTACCAGAGCTTCCTGCCGGACGGTGCGACCGGCCCGGCCCAGATCTTGTTGACCGCGTCGGCCACCGCCCTGGTGATGGTGATCTCCGTACCGTCACACTCGACCTTCTTGCCGACCAGGCGACGCGCGTCCCACCTGCAGTCCTGCGGGTTGTCGATGACGCCGTCCGTGACGCCGTCGAGGGTGTCGCAGGCCGCGACGGCGGCGGTGTTGAAGGCGGCCAGTTCGCACTGCGAGGGTGCGACCTTCTCCTCGTTGTAGACCGCCTGCGACCACAGCGTGGCGATCTCGAACCGGTTCCACTCGATCGCCGGCGCGTTCGCCAGGATGCCCTGGAAGTCCGTCGGGTGGTTCTGCGCCTCCGCGTAACCCTGGCGACCGCCCGTCGAGCAGCCGGTGAAGTACGAGTACGTCACCGCCCGCCGGTAGAACCTGTTGGCCACGTCCTTGCCGATGACCGCCATGTCGTGCACCGAGCGGGAGGCGAAGTTGGTGAGCAGCCCGGTGTTGGTCTTTCCGTCGGCGGTGAGACCCCAACTGGCGTCCAGGCCGGTCTTGACGCCGGCGTCGGTGGCCGCGCCGACGTACCCGCCCTTCACCGCGCTGATCAGCGGGACGCTCAGATCGCTGAGGTCGCCGGCGGAGTAACCGCTGCCGCCGGTGGCCTGGAAGCGTCCGTTCCAGTTCTCCGCATCCTGCGGGAGCGAGATCTTGATGGTGACGGTGTCGTTCGCGCCCGGATGGGTCACGACAACGCTGATGTCACACCAGTCCGGCACCGCCGTGATCGGCGGATTCTGCGGAAGCCCCGGGGTGGAGGGGAACGTGAAGTCGCCTCCGGCTCTGGGGGCCGCCTTGACCGACACCACCCGGGTGCCGGGCGGCGCGGAGACGGGAACGGCGGCGCAGGTGGTGGCGGCGGTCGGGCCGCCGTCGCGCGTGGCGGCGTTGACGGCCACGGGCAGGAGGGAGGCCGCGAGCGGAACTGCCGCGGCCGTCAGGAGCATCAAGCGTCGCTTCATGCCCACCACTCTCACCGGCCGTCGTCGGCCTGACCCCAGGGTGCGGCACTGGTTGACCCCCTGGCCCGGGACCCGGTGGCTTCGGGGAGGACGGTGCCCGTAGCCCGACGCCGACCGCCCGCTCAACCACCGATGGCGGTGCTGCGGGCTTCGACGACCCTGAGCGTGTTCCGCAACGCCTTGCGCAGCACGCCTTTACCCACCGAGCCCAGCAGGATGCCGGTCAAACGGCCCTTGACGTTCCTGCCCTCGCGAATCACGACGACGTCCAGCGTGGTTGTCCCGTCCGGCTGCGGCGTCAACGTGTAGGTGTGCCCCGACCGGCCGCCCCAGATGTTGGAATCGGTCGTCGTCATGGTGACGCGGCGGGGGTTCGACCAGTCGTAGCGCAGCCGCTCCCAGATGCCGCCCGAGCCTTCCGTGACGTCAGCCCAGCCGGGACCCTGGCCGTGCACCGCCAGATATTCGTCGGCGCTGTTGCCGAACACCTCCGACCGGCCCGGCCCGAAGTCGGTGAGCGCGGCAAGAACCTGCTCCGGCGTCGCGGTGGTGTTCTCGACGAAGTGAATGACCGACATGGCGCGCTCTCCTGGATCTTCCGGCTGATGTCCCTCCAGGCTCGCCGACCGCAGGGCCGGGTGAGCCCGTGTCACACCCTGGTTTCTCGCCTCGACCCCCTGGCCGATCCCGAGCCCCGATCAACACCTTGCCGCCGGCCGGCGGACACCGTGCTAGCGTAATAAGAGTCCACTGGCCTCTAAACTCACGACGGTCGGCGCGCGTGGGAAGAACCCGACCGCGACGGCCGGCGCCGATACCGGCCACACAACCCGAGAGGGGTACGAGATGAGCAAGACCTGGTTGATCACCGGAAGTTCCCGCGGACTGGGCCGGGAACTCGCCGAAGCCGTACTGCGGGCCGGCCACTGCCTGGTGGCCACCGCCCGGCGTCCCGAGCAGCTCGACGACCTCGTCGACGCCTACGGCGACCGGGTCCGCGCGGTCGCGCTGGACGTGACGGACGCCAGCGCGGCGCGCGCCGCTGTCGGCGTCGCGGTGCAGGCGTTCGGACGCGTGGACGTCGTGGTGAACAACGCTGGCTACGCCGACGTCGCGTCGATCGAGGACATGCCCGAGGGCGAGTTCCGCGCGCAGGTCGACGCCAACTTCCACGGGGTGGTCAACGTGACCCGTGCCGCTTTGCCGACCATGCGTGAGCAGGGCGGCGGCCACATCATCCAGATCTCCTCCGTCGGCGGGCGGGTGGGCGGCCCGGGCCTGAGCGCGTACCAGGCGGCCAAGTGGGCGGTGGGCGGATTCTCCGAGGTCCTCGCCAAGGAGGTGGCACCCTTCGGGATCAAGGTCACCGTCGCCGAGCCGGGTGGCATGCGTACCAACTGGGCCGGATCGTCGATGACGACGCTGCCGATCAGCGACCCCTACAAGCCGGTCATCGAACCTGTGGTCGCCCGTCTGCGCGCCGCCGACGGCAACCAGTCGGGGGACCCCGCGCGAATCTCCCAGGTGATCCTGGACCTCACCGAGGTTCCGGATCCGCCGGTGCATCTGCTGTTGGGCGCCGATGCGGTGGCGGTGGCACAGGCCGCCGCATCAGCTCTCGCGGCATCGGACACGACGTGGCGCGCGGTGAGCGAGTCCGTCAGCTACGACGCCTGACCGCCGTCGCGGCGGGGTCGGCGGGCGGCCGCGTATGGTACGCGGGTGGGAGGGGCGGCGTCGGGGGAGCGTTCAGAGGTAGAAGCATGAGTACCAGCGGTCAACCACCGAGCTTCCAACGTGCCCGCAGGCCCGAACAGCGCGAGGCGCGCCGCCGCGCCATCCTCGAGAACGCGGCGCAGCTGGTGGCCGAGATGCCGGTGAGCGACATCAGCCTCCGTGAACTCGCCCGGCGGGTCGGGTTGTCGAAGACGAACGTCGTGCGCTATTTCGAGACCCGCGAGGCGGTCTTCTTCGCCCTGCTCAACCAGGCCATCGACGGGTGGCTCGACGACCTTCCCGCCGAGCTGCCACCCGCCACGGCCACTCACACACCGTCGCCCGCCGCCGTCGTGGACGCCCTGGCCCGTTCGGTGGCCGACCGACCGCTGATCTGCGAACTGTGGAGCTCGCTCGGCACGGAACTCGAACGCAACATCTCCGCGGAGGCGGTCCGGGCGTTCAAACTCGCCCACACGGACCTGCAGGTACGCCTCGCCGGGCTGCTCAGACAACGCATCCCCGCGTTGACCGTGCCGGCATCCCGGGAACTCGTGGCCCTGTCGATCCTGCTGATCGCCGGTCTCTGGCCGTTCGCCAATCCCTCGCCCGCCGTCGCGGAGGCTGTTCAGGACCCGCTGCTCGCCAACTCCCGCGTCGATTTTCCCGACCGGCTCAGCCGTGCACTCGTCGTCACCGTCACCGGCCTGTTGACGGTGTAGTCCGTACCGACGTGCTGTCCGGCCCGCCCACGGCGGCCGTCCGCGGTGTAGTAATTTCGCCTGGGAGAGAACGTGCCGAGTGACAACATGGGTTTCGATCTGCTCGGCCGACAACGTGAGCGCGACCTGCTCGATCGGCTGATGCGCGACGTCCGAGCCGGTCAGAGCCGTGTGCTGGTGCTGCGCGGCGAGGCCGGGGTCGGCAAGACCGCGCTGTTGGACCACGTGACCGAGGGGACCCTGCCCGACCGTGTCGTGCGGGTCGCGGGTGTCGAGGCGGAGACCGACCTGGCGTACGCGGCGCTCCAGCTCCTGTGCGCTCCGCTGCTTGTACACCTGGACCGGATCCCCGAACCGCAGCGCGACGCGCTCGCCACGGCGTTCGGCCTCCAGGCGGGCCCGCCGCCGGAGGGGCTGCTCGTCGGTCTCGCCGTGCTCGGCCTGCTCGCCGAGGCGGCGGCCGAGCAGCCTCTGGTCTGCGTTGTGGACGACGCGCAGTGGCTGGACCGCATGTCCGAGGTCATCCTTACCTTCGTCGCCCGCCGTCTGGACGCGGAATCGGTCGCGTTGCTCTTCGCCGTGGGGAGCCCGACCGAGGACCAGTTCCTCGACGGCCTGCCGGAACTGTGGGTTGAGGGCCTGCCCGAGGCGGACGCGCGAGCGTTGCTGGACCGGGTGCTGCCGGGGCTGGTCGACACCCAGGTGCGGGATCGGATCGTCGCCGAGACCCGAGGCAACCCCCTTGCGCTGATCGAGTTGCCCCGCGGCCTGTCACCGGCGGAACTGGCGTTCGGATTCGGCGGGCACAGCGCGACGCCGGTGGCCAGCCGGGTCGAGGTGGGTTTTCAGCGGCGAATCGCGGCGCTGCCGGCCGACAGCCGGCGGCTGCTGCTGACCGCCGCGGTGGAGCCGGTCGGAGACGTGTCGCTGCTCTGGCGCGCCTTGGACCGGCTCGGCATCGGTTCGGCCGCAGCGGTGCCGGCCGAGGCGGCCGGCCTGGTCGAGCTGGGCACCCGGGTACGCCTGCGCCATCCGCTGGTCCGTTCGGCGAGCCGACGTTCGGCCGAGCCCGCCGAACTGCGCGCGGTACACCGGGCACTGGCCGACGTCACCGACCCGCAGCAGGACCCGGACCGGCGCGCCTGGCACCGGGCGCATGCCGCAGTGGGGCCGGACGAGGGGGTCGCCGGTGAGCTGGAACGTTCGGCCGGCCGAGCGCTCGCCCGTGGCGGTCGCGCGGCCGCTGCTGCCTTCCTCGAGCGGGCCGCCGAGCTCACCGCCGACTCCAGCGCCCGCGGCCGGCGGATCCTGGCGGCCGCGCAGGCCAGGTTCGCCTCCGGCGCCACCGCTCAGGTAGCCGCCCTGTTGGCCGCCGCCGAGCTGAGTGATCTGGACCCGGCGCAGCGCGCTGAGGTGGAGCGGCTGCGGGCCCGGGTCGCGTTCGCTGTCAACTCCGGACGAGCAGCGGTACCGCCGATCCTCGAGGCCGCCCGCCGGCTCGAGGCGCTGGATCCGGCTGCGGCCCGCGAGACGTACCTCTCGGCGGTCGGTGCGGCCGTGAACGCCGGGCGGTTCGGCGGCAATGACCTGCGGCTTGTCGCCCGGGCCGCCCGGCGGGTGCCCGAGGGTCCGGAGCCGGCCGGCCTGCTCCTGGCAGCCTTCACGGCGTGGAGCCTCGATGGACAGGCGGCGGCCGTGCCGCTCTTCGCCCGGGCGTTGCACGCGGTCACCGTGCAGGCCGATGTGGACCTGGCCTGGCTGATCGGCCTGGTTCTGCACGAGGTATGGGACGACGTCGCCTTCCACACGCTCACCGAGCGGGCTGTGACCTTCGCGCGGGAGACCGGGCGGCTGTCGCTGCTGCCGACCGCGCTGACGTTCCGGGCCACCGCGCTGATCTTCGCCGGCCGGTTCGCCGACGCGTCCGATCTGCTCGGCGAGGCAGAGGCCCTCGCGTACGCGGCAGGGCCGTCGCCACACCCCGCGACCGCGGTGATCCTGGCGGCGCACCGGGGTCGGGAGGAGCCGGCCGTCGAGCTGATCGACGCCCTGGCCAAGGAGGCCGGCACGGGTGGCATGGGCTGGTTGTTCAGTGTCGCCGGTTACAGCAGGGCGGTGCTGTTCAACGGACTCGGCAACTATCCGGCGGCGCTCGATGCCGTACGGTGGGCGACCGACCGGGATGACCTGGCCGTTCAGCAGTGGGCGCTCGGTGAGCTGGTCGAGGCTGCGGCGCGCTCGGGTGCGGACGCCGTCGCTACGCAGGCACGTGACCGCTTGGCCGAACGGACTGCTCCGGCGGCGACGGACTGGGCGATCGGCACGCAGGCCCTCGCGGACGCGCTGGTCGGGGCGGACGCGGAAGCGGACGAGCGCTACCGGACAGCCATCGACCGCCTCGCCGCCACGCAGCTCGGCCTGCAACTGGCCCGGGCCCGGCTGCTGTACGGGGAGTGGCTGCGCCGGTCGAACCGCCGTGGCGACGCCCGAGCCCAGCTGCGGTTGTCCCACGAGGCGTTCACGGCGATGGGGGCGGAGGCGTTCGCCCAGCGAGCGGGCCGGGAACTGGCCGCCACCGGCGAGACGGTCCGCAGGCGCGTCGTGGGCGCAGCAGAGGAGCTGACCCCGCAGGAGACGCAGATCGCGCGACTGGCGGCGGCTGGTCGGACGAACCGGGAGATCGGCGCCGCGCTGTTCCTCAGCGCGCGTACGGTCGAGTGGCACCTGCGCAAGATCTTCACCAAGCTCGGCATCACGTCCCGACGTGAGCTCCGCGTGGCGATCGACGTCAGCTCGCCCAGACCGTGAACAGTAGGTCTGCGGGATGTATCCACTTGCGGACGAAATGTCACGGTGAGGTGACGTGCGTTCCTGCCGTCAACCGGGACCGACCGCGTTGTGTGTGGCATCGCCGCCGCTGGTGACCGGTGGCGGGTTGACGAGGACCTCCATCAGATCGTGCAGTTGTCGGGTGAGAACCCCTTGATCCATGTCGGCGAGCGCAGGGGTCGCGATGACCCTGCGCATCAACCACACTCCGGCGATCAGGGAGAGGAGCAGTTCCGCGCGTGGGGCGGCGTCGGGCCCGGGCAGGATGTCGGTCAGGTGCCGTCCCACGTGTTTCTCGATGCCGGCGCGGATGATCTCGGCGGCCCGTGGATTGGCGACCGATCGCAGCATCAGCACGAATGGGCCCAGATCGTCGGCCTCAAGCGAGGTCTGCGTGGCCAACCTGGCCGCCGTCCGTTCACTCAGCGCCTCCGGGTCGTCGTCGACGACGGTCCGCGGCGCGAACGAGCGGTCGACCGCCTCGGCGAACAGCTGTTCCTTCGAGCCGAAGTAGCGGTTGACCAGCATCGCCGTCACCCCAGCGCCCCCGGCGACCTCCCGTACGCCGGCACCGTCATAGCCCAGCCGGGTGAACGCCTCTATCGCTGAATTCAGGATCGCCTCGCGGGTGGCGCTGGCGTCGCGCCGTCGGGGGCGGTCGCGGAACGCATCTGTGTCTGCCGTCACGTCTACGAGTGTAGACTACTCCGTGGCGCCATGTCTACAGTCGTAGACATAGCAGCGTGACGCGGAGAAGAGGGGGACCTGATGGACCTGCAACTGACCGGCAAGCGTGCCCTGGTGACCGGCTCGAGCTCCGGGCTCGGTGAGGCGATGGCGCGGCTACTCGCCGCCGAAGGCGCCCAGGTGGTCGTGCACGGACGGAGCGAGAAGCGGGCCGTGGCAGTGGCCGAGGCGATCCGCGCAGTCGGTGGGAAAGCCGACACCGCGCTCGGCGACCTCACCACGGACGAGGGTGCGGACGCCGTAGCTACCGCAGCGCTAGCCGGAGGCCCGGTCGACATCCTGGTCAACAACGCTGGCGCCTACAAGCACCTTTCCTGGACCGACGCCACGCCGGACTCCTGGCGCGAGACGTACGAGGGCAACGTCATCTCTGGCGTACGGATGATCCAGCGACTTGTGCCTGCCATGCGTGAGCGTGGTTGGGGACGCGTCATCACCATTGGCGGCGGTCTCGCGACCCAGCCGTTGTTCCAGCACCCGCAGTACAACGCCACCCTCGCCGCTCGACACAACCTGGCGGTGTCGCTCGCTCGGGAACTGTCGGGCACCGGCGTGACGTCCAACATCGTCGCGCCCGGAGCGATCCTCGTCGAGGCCGTCAAGGACCTGCTGATCGAGATCGCTCCCGAGCGGGGATGGGGCGAGACCTGGGAGCGGATCGAGCAGGACGCGACGAACGAGTTGGTGCCCAACGACATCGGGCGACTCGGCCGGCCGGACGAGATCGCCTCAGCGGTCGCCTTCCTCGCCAGCCCGCTGGCCGGCTACATCAGTGGCGCCAACCTCCGCGTCGACGGTGGTCACATCCGCAATGTCACCTGAAGGGAAGACGATGAGCGACGAGGTTCGAGTGATCGCCGACAAGGCGTACGACGCCCTGATCCAGGGGTTCCAGACCGGTGTGTGGGAGAGCTTCTTCGACCTCTTCGACGATGAGGTGGACGTGATCCTCCCGGCCCCGCAGACCGGTCACTTCACCGGGACTGAAGGGCGCGAGAAGCTGGTCGGGTTCTTCAGCGTGTTCGCACCTGGCGCCAGCCGGTTCGACAAGGTCGAGGTGATTTCCAAGACCGTCGCCGAAGATCGTGTCGTCTTCGAGGACTGGGCTCGGGGTGTCTTCTTCGACGAGCCGTACGCGGCCCGGCACTGTATCCACATCATGGTCCGGAACGGCAGGGTCGTCGGCTTCCACGAATACAACCGACCGCTCGACTGAGCACGACCGATCGACGAGGCGTGGACGGCCGCGCACGTGCGCGGCCGTCCACGGTGGTGTCCCGGGTGCGAAGGGGCTACCCGAGGCTCAGCGGTTCGTCACCCCCGTGGTCGGGGTGGGCTGGACCCGCTCGAACCGCACCTTGCTCAGCCAGCCAGGGAGGTCGCTGAGTACGTACAGCTCGCCGTTCACGTCGGCGCCGAACGCCGTCGGCTGGGTGGGGAAGGTGCCGATCTCGGCGGATTCGTAGCGGCCCGTGGACGTGGGACGCACGGCGAACGCGCGGGTCGAGCAGTAGTCACTCGCGATGTAGGTCCCGCGCGCCTCCGGGGTGACGGACCCCCGGTACACCAGGCCGCCGATGATGGAGCAGTTCTCCGTCATGTAGTGCTCGTACTCGACGACCGGGTCGGTGAGCCGCACTCCGGGCCGGCACTGCGTCTGGTCGAAGACCGGCGTGCCCTCCTTGCAGGACCAGCCGAGGTTCGCGCCGCGCTGCGACGGGCGGATGTGGTTGATCTCCTCGATCAGGCCCTGGCCGACGTCGCCGATCCACAGCGAGTTGTCGGCCGGGTCGATGGAGAACTTCCACGGGTTGCGCAGCCCGTAGACCCAGATCTCCGGCCGCGCGCCCGCCGTGCGGACGAAGGGGTTGTCGAAGGGTACGCAGTAGGGCTTGCTCCCGCAGCTGCGGCTGACGTCGATCCGTACGATCTTGCCGAGCAGGGTGCCGAGGTTCTGGCCGCTCTTGAACGGGTCGTTCGCGTTGCCGCCGTCGCCGGTGGACCAGTAGAGGTAGCCGTCGCGGCCGAAGGCCACCTGTCCGCCGTTGTGGTTGCCGAACTCGGCGTGCTCCTGGGTGAGCAGCACCTGGAGCCGGTCGGGAGCGCCGAGCGGCACCCGTGCCAGGGTCAGCGTGCCGGCCGGCAGGCTCGTGTAGGCCACGTACAGCATTCCGGTGCGTGCGAAGTTCGGCGCCGGCGTGATGCCGAGCAGGCCGCGCTCGTTGTCGGACGTGTCGATCCGGGCGGTCAGGTCGAGCACCGGATCGGCCGCCAGGCCGGTGTCGGGGTGGTATGCGCGTACGGTGCCGTTCTTCTCCGCGATCAACATCCGACCGTCCGGCAGGCCGGTGATCGCGATCGGGCGCTGCAGACCGAACGCCACCCGCTCGGACACGACGGTCAGCTCGGTGAGGGGTGTCGCGCGGGCTTGGGATGTGCCGGCTGCCGCGGTGCTGGCCACCGACGCGGGTGGTACCAGTAGCACGGACAGGGTCAGGATGAGCAGGCCGGCCAGCATGGTGGCCGGGCGATGTCGCCGTCGCTGCATGTTCGGCTCCTCGATCAGGTGGTGGAGGTGGTGTGGGAGCGTTTCCACACTACATCGACCCGGGTCGATGCCAAACCCGCTGGTCGTCCGCCCCGTGCGCCAACGTCATCGGCTGCCGACCGCCCAGATCGAGCTGATTCGATATAGCATCGCGGCAGGGCAGTGTCGCTCCGCAGGGGCGTACGGGCGGCGGGGTGTTCGCCATCCACCGGGCGGGCCGGGCAGCCGGCGGTGGCCACCGATTTCGGGCGCGGCGGGGTTGACGCCGGCTCGACGTCACCCGCGGCGTGCTGGTCCAGTGGCGAGCGCGCGCTCCGGGTCGTCGGCCGTGCGGCGATCGTCGAGCCGTGCCTCGGGTCGGGCAATGGACCGGACAGAACACCGAGGAGTAAGCACAGATGAACGACGTACCCGCTCGACCCCAACGCCGAACCAGGGGACCCGCCAGGCTGCTCCTGGGCGGAGCCTGCGCCCTGGCGATCACCGTGTCGTCGATGGCCCTGGCGACCCTCGCCCGCGCCGACCTCCCCGGGCCGCCCGGGACGACCCTGAAGGCCGCCGCCGAGCGCAGCGGCCGGTACTTCGGCGCCGCCATGGGATCGGACCGCCTCAACGACTCCGGCTTCCTGACCATCGCGAGCCGTGAGTTCGACATGATGACGGCCGTCAACGAGATGAAGCCCGACGCGACCGAGCCCAACCCCGGCCAGTTCAACTTCCAGCGCGGTGACGCGATCTACAACTGGGCCGCCCAGCGCGGCATGCGGTTCCGTGGTCACACCCTGGCCTGGCACGCCCAGCAGCCCAGGTTCTGGGGAAGCCTGAGCGGCAGTGCCCTGCGGAACGCGATGATCAGCCACATCAACGGGGTGATGGCGCACTACAAAAGCAAGTTCGCGTACTGGGATGTGGTGAACGAGGCCTTCGCCGAGAACGGCAGTCGACGGTCGTCGAACCTGCAGTCCACCGGGAACGACTGGATCGAGGTGGCGTTCCGGACCGCGCGTGCCGCCGACCCGAGCGTGAAGCTCTGCTACAACGACTACAACATCGAGAACTGGACGTACGCCAAGACGCAGGGCGTCTACAACATGATCAGGGACTTCAAGGCCCGAGGCGTCCCGGTCGACTGCGTGGGCCTGCAGACCCACTTCACCGGCGGCAGTTCGCTGCCGGGTAACTTCCAGCAGACGTTGTCCAGCTTCGCGGCCCTCGATGTCGACGTGGCGTTGACCGAGGCGGACGTCACCAACGCCTCGACCAGTCAGTACCAGGGCCTGACCCAGGCGTGCATGAACGTGCCCCGCTGCGTCGGCATCACCACCTGGGGCATCCGGGACAGCGACTCCTGGCGCGGCAGCGAGAACCCGCTGCTCTTCGACCGCAACAGCAACCCCAAGGCGGCGTACACCGCCGTTCTCAACGCGCTCAACGCCGCCTCCACCACCGTGCCGGGCACGACGCCGACGACGCCTGCGCCGACGACGCCTGCGCCGACGACGCCTGCGCCGACGACGCCTGCGCCGACGACGCCTCCGCCGACCACGCCTCCGCCGGGTGCCTGTAGCGCGACGTACCGCATGGTCAACAGCTGGAACGGGGGCTTCCAGGGCGAGGTCACGGTCGCCAACAACGGCTCCGCCACCCTCAGCGGCTGGACCGTACGGCTGACGCTGGCCAGCGGACAGACCATCGCCAACGTCTGGAACGGCGTCAACACCGGCACCAGCGGGACGGTCAGCGTCCGTAACGCCGACTACAACGGGTCCCTCGGCGCGAACGCCTCGACCACCTTCGGCTTCCTGGCCAACGGCAACAGCAGCACGGCGCCCGGCAGCCTCTCCTGCACCAGCCCCTGACGGGCGACACGTACCGGTCCCTGAGCGTTGCGAGCGCTGACCGGGCCCGGAGCCACCGGCTCCGGGCCCGGGCGCCGTCGTGGCCGGACCGCCCTCACCTACCGCACCTCGTCGATATGGAGAACGACCATGCGCAGCCTTCTCGCGGCGGTCAGCGCCGCCCTGGTTCTCGGTGCCGCCGCCGGCAGCGTTCCCGCCGCCGCGTCGGACGCCTCCCCTCGATCGTGCCCCCGTGGCCTGCTCTTCTGTGAGGACTTCGAGCGCCTGCCGGTCGGCGGGCCCAGCACGGTGAACTGGGGTGTCGACACCCGCCACGGCACGCTCACCGTCGAGCGTGCCCGCCGTGGCAACCAGGTGCTGCACGTCCACACGGTCGACAACGGACGAGCCTTCCTGCGCGTCGACGACTTCGCCGCCCCCGGCGACCGCTTCTACGGTCGGATGCGTCTGCGCGTCGACGCCTTCCCCACCGCTCCGGACTGGGCGCACTTCACGCTGGTCGAGGCGACCGGCAGCGGCAGCGCCGAGGTCGTCCGTCCGATCGGTGGCCAGTTCGCGCCCACGGTCCCCGGGACGTTCTGGGGCATCGGCGCCGACGGAGGCCCGACCGGTGACTGGACCAACTGGCGAGAGTCCGCCCCGGTCGTCGAGGACACCTGGCAGTGCTTCGAATGGAAGATCGACGCGGCGGACAACCGCGTCGTCGTGTGGATCGACGGCGTGGCGAACCCGGAGCTGACCGCCTCCACGAACGATCACGGCGGCAACGACGTCCCCTTCGTCCTGCCCACCGTCGACACGGTGAAGATCGGCTGGCAGCTCTACCAGGGCGGCACGACGCCCGGGGAGTTCGAACTCTGGATCGACGACATCGCCCTGTCGACCAAGCGGCTCGGCTGCTGACCAGAAGCCCATGCCTGCCGGGGTGTGGCCGTGCCGCCGCACCCCGGCAATGGCGTCGCCTTTCCCGCGTGGCACGTCAGGAGCAGATCTTGCCCCTGTTGATGTGCAGGCCACCGCGACCCGTAGGTGCCGGATCGCCCGGAGGGGTACGCGGTGATGGCCAGCTTGGCTGCGGCAGACACGTCGCGACGGGCGGGTGTCATCGGCGTCACCTAGTAGCGGACTTCCGAGTCCGTTACTGTCGACGCTAACCGGACTCGGAAGTCCGGATAGTGGGAGGACGGCCCGATGACACCGGTACGCATCAGCGACGCCATCCGCGACGTGGCCTTCGAGCCGCACCTGACTCTCGAGGAGGCGCTGAACAAGTACTACGCCCCTGGCCTTGTCCACATCGCCGAGGGCCGCACGCGCGATCGCGCCGAGTTCGCGGAGATGGTCGCCGGCATCCGCAGCAGGGTCGTCGAGGGCGCGGTGACGGTGCTTGACGAACTGTACGACGGCCTGAACTACGCCGAGCGGCACCGCTACACGATGACCATGACCGATGGAACGGTCGTCAACCGGGAGGTGTACTACTTCGCGAAGCTGGCCGAGGACGGTCGGTTCGAGCGGGTCCACGAGACCGGCTTCGACGTCCACCAGGAACCCGGGTTGCTGCCCCTCGAGCCGGGCCGACAGTGAGCGTCTTGCGACGCGCGGACGCGCTGCGAAACCACGAGCGGGTCGTCGCGGCGGCCCGTGAACTGTTCGCCGAGCGGGGCCTGGACGTCACCGTGCCCGAGGTGGCGGCGCGGGCCGGAGTCGGGCGGGCCACGGTCTACCGCAGCTACCCGAGCAAGGACGAACTGGTGCTGGCGGTCGCACAGGAGGGATTCGAGTCGTTGCGGGCGCGTACGCTGGCCGCCCTTGCCGACGCCGACGCCTACCGCGCGCTGCTCGACTACGTGCCCGACCTGCTCGATCATCTGGCCCGCGACCGGGGCCTCGCGGCGGTGTTCTTCGAAGGCCGTTTGCTACCCGCCGCGGAGCTTGTCGACCTGATCGGTCGTCTGATCGAGGCGGCGAAGGCATCTGGCCTGGTCCGCCCGGATGTCGGCGCCCCCGACGTGCGCGTCGTGCTGTGCGGCGTGGTCCGCCAACTTATCGCGTTGGACGAACGGGATCCGGCCGTCTGGCGTCGCTACGCGAGTCTGATCCTCGCCGCGTTCCGTCTCTGACCGCGCCGACGAGCGTAGGTCGGAGCCCGGCGTCGCCGATTCGACCACCGCGGGCTGATGGATCGTCGCCGTTGGCGCCAGACGCGGCTTGGCCCCGATGGGGATCGTGGGTCGCCCGGGCGGCCCGAGAGGAGCACTTTCTGGTGTATTTCTCGGAAAAAGCATACCTGAGCCTTTTTCCGATTTATGCCCTAAATTTTGACTGATTGTCAGTACCGTGAGGTCGGGCGATCATGCAGTCGACGCGGCATCGGAGGCCGGCCCGCCACCGGTCGACGCGCCACTCGGCGGCGGTTCCCGACCGGTCGCGGCTCCGACTGGGCCGCGTCG
The DNA here is from genome assembly GCF_053585025.1 of Micromonospora sp. RB23. Taxonomy (NCBI): domain Bacteria; kingdom Bacillati; phylum Actinomycetota; class Actinomycetes; order Micromonosporales; family Micromonosporaceae; genus Micromonospora; species Micromonospora sp. RB23. Next base: position 4,426,039 of record NZ_CM132111.1, on the reverse strand, counting down.
ACAGACACGCGCATCTGCCCGCGTTCGGAAACCACTGACCAACGAGGGAGAACAGACATGCTCGGAATCTCGCTACGTCGGCGAAAGGTCATCGCCGCGGCGTTCGCTGCCGCGACTCTGGCGACGGTGCTGGGCTCAGGCACCCCAAGCGTGTTCGCGGACGGCGGTGTGCAACCAACCCCCGACGAGGGGCACCACACCAGACCGACGATCGTCCTCGTGCACGGTGCCTGGGCCGACGGCTCGAGCTGGAACGGAGAGATCCGCAGACTCCAGGCGCGCGGTTTCGACGTCCAGGTCGCGCCGCAACCCGGCCGGGGGCCGTCGATCGACAGCGGCTACCTGAAGGACTTCCTGTCCACCATCGACGGTCCCATCGTGCTCGCCGGCCACTCGTACGGTGGCTTCGTGATCAGCGACGCCGCCACCGGCAACAGGAACGTCAAGGCGCTCGTGTTCGTGGACGCCTTCGCGCCGGACAAGGGGGAGACCGTGGAGGAACTCACCGCGGGCTCCGGCTCGATCCTCGAGCCGGCTCTGACCGACCCCACGAGCGTCTTCCGGCTCGTGCCGTTCCCCGGTGCCCCGGAGGGTGCGGCCGACGCGTACGTCCTGCCGAAGGTGTTCATCCCCGGCTTCGCCAACGGTCTGCCCCGCCGGCAGGCGGAGGTGCTCGCCGCGACCCAGACCGCCCTGGCCACGAACGCCCTGGGCGAGCCGGCCACGGAGCCGGCGTGGAAGACGATCCCCGCGTGGGCCGTGGTCGGCACCGAGGACCGGGTCATTCCGCCGGCCCGCCAGGAGGAGATGATGGAGCGGGCGGGGGCGGACATCACCCGGATCGACGCCGGGCACCTGGGCCTGATCTCACACCCCGACCAGGTCACCAAGGTGATCCTGGAGGCGGCGCGCACGACCACCTGACGAGGTCTCGTGACATCGGCAGCAGCAGTGGCCGCGTGGGCTGGACCAGTCCACGCGGCCACTTCCCGGCCGGCCGTGGCATCGCGCGGTGCGGTGCCACGGCCGGCCGCCGGGTCAGTCGGTCGCCTTGGCGGCGGCCTCGATCTGGTTGGTGACCGCACCCGAGTCGGTGACCATGGACAGGTGGGGGGCGTTGATCTGGATGCTGTGCGCCTTGGCCCGCTCGGACATGACGACCTGCTCGGCGGCAGGGATGACGGCGTCCTGCTTGCCGATCACCGACCACGAGGGGATCGTCTTCCACGCCGGCTCGCCGGACTCCTCGACCAGAGCGCTGAAGGCCAGCGGACGCTGCCGGGCGGCCAGCACGGCCACGTCCTTGGCGGGAATGCTCTTGCCGGCGAACGCCGTACCGAAGACCGACGGCTTCACGTACAGGTTGACGTTGCCGGGGTCACCGGGGATCGCGACCTGGTCGAAGACGGCGGACGTGTCGCCACCGAAGACCGAGCCCGGCACGGCCGAGGTCAGCGAAAAGACGGTGTCGTGCTGGTCCGGAATGTACGCGTCGACGTACACCAGGGCCTTGACCTGCTCATCGCCCAGAGCGGCGCTCGTGATGACCATGCCGCCGTACGAGTGCCCGACGAGGACAATCGGTCCGGTGATGGTGTCCAGGTACGCGCGGAGACTCGCGGCGTCGTTCTCCACGCCCGACAGCAGGTTCGGCGGGGTGACCACCCGGTAGCCGTCGTGCTGAAGCTTCGCCGCCACCTTGTCCCAGCTGGACCCGTCCGCCCACGCCCCGTGCACGAGCACGACCGTCGGCTTGGCCGTGGGGCGCGACTGCACGACGTGGTTCGTGGATGCCTGCGCGGTGCCGATGCCGGCGCCTGTCACCGCGAGGGCGCCGACGGCCGCGCCCACACAGATGAGGCGGCGGCGAAAGGACAGTTTCACGATGGTTCCTCTCACTTCTGAAGAAAGTCGAGCAGAGCGGCGTTGACCTGATCGCTGTGGGTCCACGCGATGGCGTGCGGCCCGCCCTCGATGACGAGCAGTCGCGTGTCCGCGATGAAGGCGGACAGCCGCTGACCGGTCACCCCGAGGGGTAGGACCCGGTCCTGGTCGCCCTGAATCACGAGTACCGGAACGTCAATCTTGGGCAGGTCCTCGCGGAAATCCGTGAGCCAGGTGGGGATACAGGCAACGGCGGCGACGGGAGATCCGGCCTCGGCCACGTTCACACTGGCCTGGAAAGCCTCGTCGCTGACCAGTGATCCGCCGTATACGTCGAGGTTGTAGAAGTTCTGCAGGAACTGCGTGAGCCACCCGGCCCGGTCCGCCCGCGCGGCCTGGATGAATCCATCGAACAACGCCTGCGGAGCGCCTTCGGGATTGTCGTCCGTCTTCAGCAGGAACGGCGGGATCGGCGACATCAGGACGGCCTTCGCGACGCGTCCGGTGCCGTAGCGACCCAGGTACCGGGCGACGTCACCGGTCCCCATCGAGTGGCCGACGAGGATGGCGTCGCGCACGTCCAGTGTCTCGAGGAGCACATTCACATCGCTGGCGAACGTGTCGTAGTCGTACCCACCGGCGGGCTGGCTGGAATTGCCCCAACCCCGCCGGTCGTACGTGATGACGCGGTAACCGGCGGCGAGCAGTGCGGCGACCTGCTTCTCCCAGGCCTGCCCGCTCAGCGGATAGCCGTGGCTGAGGACCACCGGCGTGCCGGCGCCGTGATCCTCGTAATAGATGTCGATCGGGTCGGCTCCCTCTGAGCCAACGGTGACACGGGGCATGCGTACTCCTTGGGCTTGCGTTCCACGCTGGGAACCCTGCCGAAGGTACGGATAGGGCAGCGTTTCGCGAATCACCCGAATCACGTAGTCCCTGGCTCCCGAAAGACAACGAGAGATGGGCGATGCGGCGTGTCGGGACAAGCCGCAGGCTTGGGCCGAAAAGCGAAGCCGCCGCCCTTTGATCTCTAGGATGACAATCGTGACCACGCCCGACCGCAGGCTCCCGGACGGGCCGCCGTCCCACTGCGAGTTCAAGGTCTTCGGCGGTCTCGGCTGTCGGCGGGACGGCGCGGACGTCGACCTCGGCCCGGTCCGCCAGCGGATCATCCTCGCCAAGCTCCTCGCGGCCGGCGGTGACGCGGTCAGCCTCGACAACATCGTCGACAGTGTGTGGGACGACCAACCTCCGGCCAGCGCCGCCAACCAGATCCACCGGCACGTCGGTAACCTCCGGCGGATTCTGGAACCGGACCTGGACGTCCGCGAGACCGGTCGCTACCTCCTACCGGCCGGTACGGGCTACCGCCTGATCCTCGCGACCGAGGCCTCCGATCTGGCCATGTACCGCGAGCTGGTCCGGCGGGCCCGCGAGGCGCTTTCCGGCGGGGATGCCGTGGCCGGCGTGCGGGCGTACCTGACCGCACTGGAGCTCGGCCGCAGCCCCGCGTTCACCGACCTTCCGGCCGGCGCGTTGCGGTCGCCGGAATTCGTGGCCATCGAACGGGAGCGCGTCGCGGTGGCGCTCGCGGCCAGCGAGGCCGCGATGGCCCACGGCATGGCCGAGGCCGCCCTGACCCCGTTGGTGAGCGTGGCCGCCGCGGCCCCGCTGGACGAAGCCCTGCAGGCGTGCCTGATGCGCGCGTACGTGGCCACCGGCCACCGGGCCGAGGGGGTGCAGGTCTTCGAGCGGACCCGTCACCGGCTCGCCGAGGAACTGGGGGTGGATCCGGGGCCCGAACTGCGGGAGGCGTACCGGGAACTGCTCGCCAGCGGCTGGACCACGCAGGACGAGCCGCGTCCACCGGACGCTCCCCGGCCCGCGCAACTGCCGCCGCCCGTCGCGGGCTTCGTCCGACGCAACGACATGGCCGCCGTGCTCGACGCCCTACTGCCCGACGCGTTCAGCGACGCGACGATCGTGATCACCGTGCTCGGCGGCATGGGTGGCATCGGCAAGACCGCTCTCGCGGTGCACTGGGCCCACCAGATCGCCAACGAGTTTCCCGACGGCCAGTTGTTCCTCAACCTGAGGGGCCTGGACCCGGACGGACGGGTCATGTCAGCGCAGGAGGCGCTCGCCACGTTGCTCGCGTCACTCGGCGAGCCGGCGGTGTCGTCACCACGGGAGAACGTCGACGCCCAGGCGGCTCGTTACCGCAGTCGCCTAGCCGGTCGTCGCGTCCTGATCCTCCTCGACAACGCCCGCGACTCCGACCAGGTCCGGCCGCTGCTGCCGGCCTCGCGGGGCTCTCTGGTCATCGTGACGAGCCGCCACCGGATGACGAGCCTCGTCACCCGGGAGGGCGCGCGCTATCTGCAGGTCGACCGGCTGACCGGAGCCGAGTCCCGGCAGCTTCTGATCAATCGTCTCGGTGCCCGACGCGCCACCGTGGACCCGGATTCGTTGGACACGGTCATCGCGCTCTGCACCGGGCTGCCGCTCGCACTGGCGATCGTCGCCGCCCGCGTGGCGCTCAACCCGGCCCTGCCACTGAGCGCGGTCGTCAGCGCCGTCGCCGACCCGTCAGCCAGACTAGACGCGTTGTCCAGCGCGGACTCGTCCGACGATGTCCGGTCGGTGTTCTCGTGGTCGTACCGCGCGCTCGCATCGTCGACGGCGCAGGTGTTCCGCGCTCTCGCCGTCCATCCGGGTCCGGGGATGTCACTGGAATCGATGGCGAGCGTCGTGGGCGTCGGTCGGACGAGGGCCCGCGCGCTGCTCACCGAACTGGTGACCGCGAACCTGCTCGACGAGGCGCAGTCCGGGCGGTATCTCCTGCACGACCTGTTGCGGGCCTACGCGGCCGAGCTTCTCGACGAGGACCAGGAGAGACCGGAGTACGAGCGGCGTCTCGTCATGCACTACCTGCACTCCGCCCGGGCCGCGTACGCCACGCACCACCGCCAACCGATCGGCACCGTCACCGGTGTCTCGCCGGATGTGACGCCTGAGTCGTTCGACAGCGTGTCAGAGGCCGCCACCTGGTACGCGCGGGAACGGCCAGCGCTGTGGGCGACGATCGATCTTGCTCTCGCGCACGGCCTGGGGCGCGAGGCCGCGGCCATGGTCCTCGTCGCCTCGGCGCCGGGCACCAACTCCATCCCCGCGGGCCGGACACCGACCGTCCTCGCGATCCTCGACATGGCCGGCGCGCTCGGCGAACCGCTGATGGAGGCCGAACTTCTTCGTGCCGTCGGCGAGGTCTTCGCCCCGCTGCCACCGGCCGACGAATACCTACGTCGAGCCCTGTCCATCTTCGAAGGCGCCGGGGACCTCGCCGGACAGGCTGACGTCCTGCGAAACCTGGCCGTGCTCTCCATGTCGCGTGGCGACCACGACGCGGCCAACGCGTACGGCGACGACTCCGTGGCTCTCGCCCGGCGTACGGGGCGTCAGGAACTGCTCGCCGTGTCGCTGCTGACACTCACGAGAGCACGCCTCGGATCCGGTCGGTTCGACGACGGCGTACGGGCCGCGGACGAAGGGCTGGCCATCGCCATGGTGCAGCACCTCGATCACCTGAACATCCGCTACGCGCAGCTCATCGCGGAATCCTCCTGGAAACTCGGCCAGCTCGAGCGGGCGGTGACGGTTTCGGAGTGGGGGTTGGCGGAAGGCGTCAGCGAGTCGAACGGCCCCCGGTGCGCCATCGCGGCGATCCTCGCGCGGGCCGCGTTCGACGTGGGCGACCAGGCGCGCGCGGAGCAGGGCTGCCAGCAGTTCGAGAGCCTCATCGCCGACAACGGCTTCCGGGAACTCATCGATTTCTCCGGCATCGAGGAGGCCGAGGCCTACCGGACCATGGTCGCTTACGTGCGGGCCCGGCTGAGCCTGATGAGCGGCACGTCGTGAGCGGGTAGGGGCGAGCACTCAGTCTGCACTCGTCGCGCACAGCGGTGCGTTCGGATGGTCGGCGAGACCCCGAACCCCTCGCCCGAGGAGCACGATGCACCGCGTCCCAGCCGAGCCCGCCCGAGTCCTTCCGTGTGCGGCACTGACCCCTCGACAGGAACAGATCGCCCTGCTGGTGGCGGCAGGCTCCACCAACGTCGAGGTCGCACGACACCTGGTCATCAGCCCACACACCGTCAAACACCATCTACGCGGCGTGTTCCACCGGCTGAACGTCGCATCCCGCCGCGAACTGCGGAGCAGGCTGACCCACCGCGACACGACCGATCGCTTCGCCCAGAGCTGCCGCCTGACCAGCCAGGAGCGCGATATCGCACGGCGGGTCTCGGACGGCGCGTCCAATCGGGAAGTGGCGGCACAGCTCTTCATCAGCCCGAGCACGGTGGACTATCACCTCCGCAAGATCTTCCGCAAGCTCGACATCACCTCACGCCGGGACCTCGCCGCTCGCCCTCGCCCGTGACGCGACCGATCGGAAGCGGTCCGATCAGCGATCCCTCGTCCGTCGCCAGAGCAGCCCGGCGCCCGCCACGACGAGGACGGCGAGCGCCGCCCCGGCCACGAGGACGCCCGCACCCGAGCCGCGCTCGTCCTGCGCGGACGCCGCGTCGCCCGGTGTGCCGACGATCGGCGCGGTGCTCGAATCGGGGTCGGACACGGTGAACGGGTACGAACCCTGCGCCGGGTGCCCGTCGGTGGAGACGACACGGTAGGCGACGGTGTACGTCCCGTTGGGTAGGGGCTCGGTGACCTGGATCGAGCCCTTCGCCCCGCTGACCACCGCGTCGCCGGTGGGGACCTTCCGTCGGGCGGCGTCGGTCAGCACGATGGTGGCGAACGCGGGGTCGAGCTGTTGGGCGAATTCGAGCACGATCTCGGTGGGCGCGCTCGACACGGTCGACTCCTGGACCGGCGCCGCCGACCGCAGCGTGTTGTGCGCCCAGGCCGGGCTCGCCGGGACGAGGATCGCCACGACGACGCTGAGCACCGCCGCGCCGAGCCGTACGACGAGGGAACGGGACCCTGGTCCGATCATGGCCGGATTCCGGATGACACGGCTCACCCCAGCACCTGCTCTCCGATCCAGCCGCCCGGTCGGCAGCCGGGCGGAATGGCGAAGACGGCGGACCCGATCGGGGTGGTCCATTCGTTGAGCAGGTCCCGGTCCGCCAGCCGACGCTGGATCGGCAGGAACTGTCGGGCGATGTCGGCCTGGTACGAGGTGAAGATCAGCCCGGCGTCGGCGTGGCCGTCGGCGCTGGGGACGCCGTCGTAGTTGTAGGGCCGGCGCAGGATCTTGAGCCGGTCGTCCGTGACGTGCGCGCGGGTCAGGTGGGAGAAGTCGGGGATGACGGTGAGCCCGTCGGGGCCGGTGGCGGCGAAGTCGGGTTCGTCGTGTTCGGCGGTGCCGGTCAGCGGGGCTCCGGTGTCGAGGCGTCGACCGACGGCGAGTTCGCGGTCGGTGCGGCCCAGGAGGTCCCAAGTCTCCAGGTTCATGCTGATGCGCCGGACGACGAGGGTGGTGCTGTCGCGCAGCCATGGCGGACCGTCGGGAACGAACACGGCCGAGTCCATCGGCGTGCCGGGGCGGGGGTTGGCGGTGCCGTCGAGTTGACCGAATAGGTTGCGTTGGGTGTGACCGCCCGGCTCGACGCCCGGACTGCGGCGAAAGCCCTGCTGGACCCACCGCACGGTGGCGAACGGCCGGCTGTCCTTGAGCAGCACCCGCTGGGCGTGCGCGACGGTGATGGCGTCGTCGGCGCAGATCTGCAGGAGCAGGTCGCCGCCGGACCACGCCGGTTGGAGCCGGTCGATGCGGAACGCGGGCAGGTCGGTGACGGAGGCGGGACGCCGGTCGTCGACGCCCCCGGCCCGGTAGAGGCCCGGTCCGAAGCCGAACGTCACGGTGAGGCGTGCGGGAAGGAGCCCGAGTTCGGCCTCGGTGTCGGCCAGGGCCGGTTGCCCCTGGGTGAGCCGGGCCGCGTCGTCGGTGAGCAGCCGCAGCATCCGGCCCACCGCGGCCCGGTCGGTGCCGGCCCGCAGGGTGAGGGCCACGAACGAGGCGTGCGCCTGCGGTTCGGTGGACACCCCGGCCTGTCGGGGCCCGTGGAACGGCTCGACCAGGCTCCCGACGCTCGCTATCGGCGTCGCGCCGGTGGCCGTCCGCCCGCCCCGGTCGGTACGAGTCGCGGCGATGGCGCCCGCGCCCGCGAGCGCCCCTCCGGCGGCCAGGGTCCCACCGGTGAGCAGACGGCGCCTGCTCAGCGGGCGGACAGGCGGCGTACCGGTCACGATGCCGGGCTCATGCTCATCTCCGGCGTGGCGCTCATGCCGGGCATGGGCTCGCCGTGGCCCGGGGCGTAGCTTTCCTGAGCGCCGGTGAACGGCTTGGCCACGGCGGTGAACTGCTGGGTCCTGCCGTCGGCGAAGGTGAGGGTGACGGTCAGCTCGTCGCCGGCCCGCACGGGCTTGGTGAGGTTCATGAGCATCAGGTGGTCGCCGCCGGGCTCCAACGCGTGGCTGCTCCTGGCCTTGATGACGATGCCGCCCTGCTTCTGCTGCATGACCATCTTGCCGTCCTTCATGGTCATCTCGTGCAGTTCCATGGGGGAGGCCGAAGTCGCGGCGCTGGTCAGCGTGACATCGGTGTCCCCGTCGTTGACCAGGGTGCCGAAGGCCGCCGTCATGCCCTTGTCGGCCGCCTTCACCCACGGATCACGGATCGTGACGACGCCGGCGGTGGCGCTGGCCGAGGCCGACGGGCTCGGCTGCGCGGCCGACGAGGGGTCGGACGTTCCGCAGCCGCTGAGGCCGGTCGCCACGAGTGCGGCGGCGACGGCGAGGGCGACGGCTGCGCGTCGCTGTGCGCCGAAAGGGCTGGTGGTGTGCATGAATTCGTCCTCCGATGGTTGCCGCTGCTTCGTTGGTCGGTCGCGGCAGGACGAAAGTTCCGGGTGCGCGGGCGCCGATCTCCGAGGGGTGCGACACCTGGCCCGCGGCGCACCACCAACTCGGCCGGCTGCCCGGATGACCCGACACAGGCGCGCCGCCCGGGACGGGCCCGGGCGGCGCACGTGTGCAGCAGGCCTAGGCGCGCGTGCTCCACTGCTGGTTGGCGCCACCGTGGCACGCCCAGAGGTGCAGCTGCGTCCCGTTGCTCGTCCCGGAACTGACGGCATCGAGGCAGAGTCCCGACTGCGCGGAGGTGATGGTGCCGTTGGAGTTGACGTTCCACTGCTGGTTCGCCTGGCCGTTGCAGTCCCAGATGATCACCGCGGTGCCGTTGCTGCTGCCGCCTCCGCTGGCGTCGAGGCACTTGTTGCCGTAGACGGTCAGCGTGCGGTTGGCGGTACGGGTCCAGCGCTGGTTGGTGCCGCCGTGGCAGTCCCACAGTTGCGCCCGTGCGCCGTTGGTCGTGCTCGAGTTGGGGATGTCGACGCACCGGCCGGACTGGCCGCCCACGATCAGCACGTTCTGCTGGCCGGACGGCGGCGGGGTGGACGGCGGGGGAGTCGACGGCGGGGGAGTGGTGGGCGGCGCGCCGCCACCGAACTGCGCGAAGAAGTTCCACACCTCCTGCTTGACCCAGCTCCGCGCGCCGCTCTCACAGCCGGCGCACCCGTCGACCGGGCCCTGCTGGTGGCCGCCGTCGAACGCGGCCCAGAGCACCGGGTATCCCGGCTGGCAGGAGTAGGCGGTGGTGATGTGGGTCCGGCTGCCCGCCGCGGGTTCGGGCGGGTTCTGTGCGGCGCATCCGTTGTTGCGGACGAATCTGTCCCGCAACGCCCGGCCGTTCGGGATGTTGTCGTTGATGCCGTGGATGCCCAGGTACGCCACGGGCTGCGTGCCGCCGCTGCAACCGCTGATCGCTCCCGGGGCCGCGATGGCCGCGACGGCGCGGAACACCGTCGGTCGGGAACACGCCAACGAGTAGCTCATCGCGCCGCCGTAGCTGAAACCGACGGAGAAGAGTTGTGTCGTGTCGACACAGAGGGCGTTCTCGATCACGCGGACCATGTCGTCGGTGAAGGTGACGTCCTCACCGTTGGCGTTGCCCCAGCCGTTGTTGAGGCCCTGCGGGGCGACGAAGATCGTGGTGTTGTTCGCCTGCGAGAGCATGCCGTAGTAGGCCCACGGCGCGCCGTCGGAGCCGCCCGACGCGACCTGGCTGGCAGTGCCGCCCAACCAGTGGAAGCCGAAGGCCAGCCGGTGGGCGTAGGTGTTGTTGTAGCTGTCGGGCAGCCGAAGGATGAAGCTGCGACTCTTCCCGCCGCTCTGGATCGTGTGGGTGCCGCTGGTCAAACCCGGCGCCTTGCCACAGCCGGCGGTGGCGGCTGCGGCTGCTGGAGCGACGGTCGTGACGACGTACATGCCGACGGCGATCAGAACCAGGACCGCCATGGCTGCCCCGAACCAGGGGGCGGACAGTCTGCGAAGTGGCACAGTTGAATCTCCTTGTGCGTGGAGGCACGTCCGTCTACCGCACGACACCTCGGCTGTTCGGCACGAGGTGATCCATGCGCGGCGCGGGACGTGCCCGTGACGAGGGCCGGCTGAACGCCACCGGTCCTGCGGCCCGTGCCAGACCGGATGGTCGTCGAATCGTCGGTGGCCCACAACGTTCGCCCGAACACCACGCGACCGGCCGCCGGAGGATGCCGGAGCACCAGATCCGCGGTCGAACCGATTCGACTCGACGCTAGATCACACAGTCAAGGGTGTCAATGTCGTGGGCGGCGACGACCGGGACGAGACAGACCTCGGCGACCGCTGCCATGTGCGGGGACGGGCGTCGCGTCAGCGGTTGCCGATGCTCTGGTGCTCGGGCTCGATGACGGCGACAACGCGTTCGTCGTCGCGCGGGTAGGTCCCGTCGGTGTACTTGGCGACGATGCGGTCGATGATCGACCAGGCGGCGTCGCCGTCGAGCCAGTTGACGACACGGCCGCGTACGACAATCGGGGTGAACGGGTCGTCGGCCGGCGCGATGGACAGCGCCAGGCGCGGGTCGCGCCGCAGGTTGCGCGCCTTGCGCTTGCCAGGCCCGGTGAATATGACGATGTGCTCGCCGTGCGTTCCGACGTAGACGGGCGTGGCGTGCGGTGCGCCGTCCGGCAGGACGGTGGCGAGGTGGGCGATCGGTGACCCGTCGAGCACGCGGCGGAGGTCGGGACGCAGCACGGTGGTCCTTCCGGTGGTGGTGGTCATCGGGCGTGGTGGGCACGCCAGGTGATGTAGTCGGCGACGGCGGCCGTGAGGTCGAAGGCCGGTGCGAAGCCGGTGTCGGTGCTGAGGCGGGAGATGTCGAGGTGGGGATCGGGCCCCGGCCCGCCACTGCGACCGTAGAGCACGTCGAGCCGCGCATCCGGTATGGCCGCGCGTACGGCGTCGATCAGCTGCCCGTTGGTGAAGGGCTGTCCGCTCGAGATGTTGTAGACGTCGTGGCCGAGGGCGTCGGCCGTGATGAGCAGGGCGATTGCGCGTCCGGCGTCAGGGGCGTAGCAGAAGTCGCCGCCGTCGTGGGCGTGCAGGGCCGGGGGGCGTTCCCCGCGTAGCACGGCGCTGATGTAGGGCGGGACCGCGTTGAAGGGAGTGGCCGGGTCCATGAGCGGTCCCCAGGTGCTGCCGATGCGGAGCACGAGCGCCTGAATCCCGGTGTCCCCCAACGCGTTCGTGGTGAGCGGTTCGACAGCCTTCTTGAAGGCGATGATCGGGTGTGGTGCGGGCACCGCAGGCAGGGGCAGGTCTTCGTGCCAGAGGGTCGCACTGCCGCCCAGGTAGGAGCCGAGACTGCCGGCGACGGCGAATCGCCGCACGCGCCAGCTGCGTGCGGCGTCGAGCATGGTGAGCAGCCCGGCGGTGTCGGCCCGGAAGTACGCCACTCGGTCCTCGCCGGGGACGCTGCCCGCCAGGTGGACGATGTCGGTGATCCGGTACCGGTCGCCGAGGGCGGACACCGCGGCGGCGTCGGTGACGTCGAGTTGTTCGACGATGACGTCGTCGGGCAGGAACGACGGGCGCTCGGTTCGCCGGTGGGCGGTCGCGACGACGGTGTGCCCGAGGTCCGTCAGGGCGCGCGCGGTCTGGGCGCCGATCATGCCGAGGCCGCCCGTCACGAGGATCACCGGACCACCTCGTAGTGCAGGTGGGTCACGGCCGGCGCGGCGACGGCCTCGATCAGGCGGAGTTCGACGGGTGCGGGCAGGGTCTGGAAGTACGGCCGGCCGGCGCCCAGCAGCACCGGCCGCTGGTGCAGGATCAGCTCGTCGACCAGACCCGCGGCCAGCGCGGCGGTGGTCACTCCGCCTCCCATGAGGGCGACGTCCTTGTCGCCGGCCAGACGGCGGGCCGTGTCGACGGCCTCCTCGATGCCACTGGTCACCAGAGTCTGGCGGGGATGCTCGGCGGGCAGCGGCCGGTGGCTGAGCACCACGAGTGGCGCGTCGGGGTGCGGGGTGCCGCCGCTGTCCCAGCCGGAGTCGTCGTAGGTGTTGCGCCCGGCCAGGCTCGCCCCCACCCTGGCCGCGGCCGCGTCGAAGACGCGGGTGCTGGGAGAGCTCAACCGGAAACCGTCGAACACCGCGCTCGGTGTGTCGCCGTCGAAATACCAGTCGAACAGCATGCCGCCGTCACCGAGGCCGCGTCGGGGTCCCGGGTCACGACCGGTGATGTAGCCGTCGACCGAGACCGACAGGGCTGCGAGGACCTTGCTCATGTATCGCCTCTCAGTCGTCGTGAGACAGGTGCCGGCCTGCCACGGGGGACGTTATCGAGCGACGCGGCTGCCGGTCTTGAACAAATCGCGCACCGTCACGTGGTCGGCGTGTCCACCGACATGGACTCTCCCGGGCGATCGAGCCGCGAGGAACGGCGCGTACGACGCGGTGTGGTCGTGCCCGCACGAGCACCGGTCGACCTCTGCGCCGAGCAGTCCGGCTGGCGTCAACCCGCTGAGACGGCGCACCTCCCGACTCAGGTGGGCCTGATCCGCGTACCCCGCATCGACCGCGAGTCCCACCATCCCGTCGGCCCCGCGCCGTCCGGCGGCCGTGCTGCCCGACTGCGCCAACGCCAGGAAACCCTGGAACCGCAGCGTCCGCTGCAACGCTTTCGGCCCCGTTCCCACCGCCCACACGCAGCGGCGACGGAACTGACTGACCGACAGTCCGAGGTGGTCGGCGACGACGCCGACCGCACGCGGCGCCCAGGGCATCAGCATGCGCACCGCCGCGCGAACGAGGGGGTCCCTGCCGGCGGTCCGCGTGCGGCGCAGCAGGAATTCCTGCAGCACGAGCAGCCCCGCCAACGGTGTGACGGCGGCAGCAATGGCCTCGCCGAGCCGGTCCACCCACCGGTGACCGAGCTCGTCCAGCGCGACCTGCCGGTCGAGCAGGTCCCCGACGCCACCGGGTATCAGAACGGGTGCCCCCGGATGGAATCGAACGCCCAGCAGGGTCGTCGACGCGGGGATCACCTCGACCCGGGGTCCGGTCAACGGGCCGAGCAGGCGCGGCTCTCCGCCGAGCGGCCAGTGCAGCTCCGCGCCGCCGGTGGGCAGGTGCCGCTGCAGGTAGGGCGCCGTCCCGGTGGTCTGCACCCACACGGTCCGAAGGTGGTCGACCAGCCCCGGCAGCGGGGCAAGCTCAAGGTAGGACTCGCCTCCGGTCACGAGCGGACCTGATCCCCGCCGGAGGCGATGGCCCCCTCCACCGCGTCCGCTGCCGCTCGACGCCCGCCCGCCGCCCGCAGCGTCGCGGATGCGGTGTGCAGACGCTCGCGCATCGTCCGGTCGTGCGGGAGGTCGCGGATGTCGGCCTCGACGTCGCTGCTCGGACCGGCGTCGTTCGAGATGGTCACACCGAGGCCGAGAGCCTCGACCCGTGCCGCGACGACATGCTGTTCGCTGGTACGCGGTGCGCACACCATCGGAACGGCGAACCAGAGGGCCTCCATGACACTGCCCATCCCGGCGTGCGTGACGAACAGGTCGGCCTGCGCCAACGCGGCGAGCTGGTCGACGTGCTCGTGGGCTTCGACCCGGTCCGGCAGCGGCCCGACAGCGGCGAGCTCGATCCCGCCGGTGGACACGAGTACCCGGTGGTCGGGCGCCGCGGCGGCCGCTGCCCGGACCAGTGTGCGTACCGCCTCGGGCTCGGCGGCTGCGGTGCCCGCGCTGACGTACACCAGGCGTTCGCGCCCTGCCGGTCCGGTGCCGAGCCGTGCGCGCAGGCACGGCCCGACGAAGTGGTGGTCAGAGCCGAATTGGTCTCCGTTCCACTGAAACCACCGTGGGAGGAACGCGATCGATCGCCGCTCGCGTGCCTCGGCCAGGTCGCGTACGGTGCCGCGCTCCAGTCCCCAGCGGGCGGAGAACTGGTCGAGCTGGTCCTGCAACGGACCGAAGGCGGGATGTGCGGGGTCGAGTACGCTCGTCTGCCCGGTGGCGGCGGCCAACGACCACGCCGGCCCCTGGGCGAAGGACGGGAACATCGCCACCGCTGGCCGGTTCAACAACTGCGCCAGCGCACGGCCGGCCGGATGAGCGGCCCGGTCGTAGAGCAGGACGTCGGGTACGTCGCCGCGCAGGACGGGGATGATCTGCGGTACGACGGCGGTCGCCTCTGCCACCAGCACGAACGGCAGCCACACCGCGAAGTCGGTCGGCGGCACCGTCGACGACGGGCGCGTGACAAGCGCGGACTCGTACGGCACGACGTCCGCGCCGGCACGTCGCGCGGCGGGTGCGGCGACGTCCGGAGCGAAACAGGTGACCCGGTGCCCGCGGGCCCGCAACTCCTCGATCACGTCGAGGACGGGCAACAGGTGACCGGTGGCCCCGACGGCGAGGATGGCGACGTGCGCACCGGCCGACGTGTTCATGCGCGCAGGCCGTGTCGGGCGGTGTACCAGAAGAACCAGGACAGCAGGCCGGCGAGCATGACGACGTACTGCACGTTGGTGATCGTCGCGACCGTGTCGAGGTCGACCACTGACGCGATGGCGACGCGGACGAGGGCGTCCAGCATCAGCACGACGCCGACCACCACGCTCACGAGGCGCAGGCGGTGCCGGAAGACGCGATCGTCGATCCAGCGCTGCTGCCATGCCGCGGCGCCCTCATCGCCGACCTTGGCGGTGGCGATGACCGTGCCGAGGTGGAGCATGAACGGCCGCTTCATGGCCAGCGACAGCAGCACCCACGCGCCGAGCAGGCCGGTGAGCCAGCCGTCCTTGATGTACAACAGCCGCGCGTCCCCGGTGACCACGCTCAGCGCGCCCCCGGCCAGGAAGAGGCTGACGACGACCAGGCCGGCGACGTCGACCCGCCGGCTCCGGACGGCCACGAGGGCGGAGTTCGCGGCGGGAACCGCGCCTGCGGCGAGGGTGGCGGCCAGCACGCCGGCGCCCAGTGCGCGCAGCGCGTAGTAGACGACCAGGGGCAGGATCGCGTCGACGACAACTCGTCCGACCAGGGCGCGGCGCGCGCTCCCGCCCGTACGCGTCGGGGCGCCGGCCACCACCGGCTGCGGGGAGTTCCTGGCCGGCCTCACGGGAGCACCTCGGCGAGGTCCGGTGCGGCGGGGTCCGCGGCGATCGCGTGATCGAAGAGGGCGCACAACTCCTCCGCGTAGGCAGCCAGGTCGCACCCGCCGCCGGTGGCGAACCGCTCGACGGCGGCGTCGACGGCGGCGCGCACCGTCACCGCCATCACCACCGGGTCGAACCGGCGCAGTTCCCCGGACTCCTGGCCGGTGACGAAGAGCTGCGCCAGCAGCATCACCGGTACGTCCTCGCGAAGATCCGCATCCGCCGTGTCCCGGGGCAGGTTGCGGACGATCTCGACGGCCGCGCGTGCGTACGCCGGCCGTTCGCCGAGGAAGCGGAAGTTCGAGCGCAGGTACGCGGCGAGTTTGCCGCGCGCCGTCGACTCAGCCTCGATCGCCGGGACCATGAACTGCTGCGCCCGGTCACCGATGTGGCGTAACGCCGCGGCGACCAGCTCCTGCTTGGTGTCGTAGTGGTACGTGATGAGCCGCGTGCTGCTCAGTCCCGCCGTCTCGACGATCCGCGCGAACGTCGCTCCCGCGTAGCCGTGCTCGGCCAGCAGCTCGACGAACGCCTCCAGGATCCGCGTCTTTCGATCAACCTCAGGTGTTATCTGCATAGATAAAAGTTGAGCAGACGGTGCGGCTCACGTCAAGCGCGAGGCGGTTCGCAGCGTGATACCGGCACAACGGGTCAGAGCCCCCACGGCGACGTCACCGTGGAGGCTCTGACCGTGTGTTGCCACCTCAGAGGCGCGGGTCCTCCTGCACCTTCAGGGCGTTGAGGATCGGATCGCCCTCGCCCTTCTCGCGGGTGAACTGGATCGTCAGATCGCCACCGGTGTGCTCGACCGTGACCGTGTTCGCGTCGACGGCGAGCGCACCCACCTTCGCCTGCACGTCGTGGTCGTAGAGCACGACCTTGCCGTCGGCGAGCACGTCGAAGGCGCGCTTGCCGGCCTTGACCTTCTCGAGCTCCGCGAAGTCGAGGCCGATCCGGTACGTCCCGGCGGGCGCGTTCTTGAAGACGTAGCTGAACGTGTCGCCGGTCCGCTGGGTGCGGAACAGCGCGTCGTCCGTCGTACCGGCGATGTCGGCCTTGGTGGTCTGCGCCCTGCCCCCGACGTACCCCCACTGCCGCGAGCCGAGCGCCTGGTCGGGCGCCCAGAAGAAGCCCGAGGCGTCGACGTACCCGGACCCGCCCGCGTCGACGCCCTTGACGTAGGCCGACGTGGCCAGGCGGACCGGCTTGAGCTGGGTCTCACCCTTGCCGGCGTTGGACGCCACGAGCACGTCCCCGACGAGTACGCCGGGCTTGATGCCGGCGTTGTCGGCCGTCACCGTGACCCTGGTGGACGTGCCGGCCGCGAGCGTGACCGAGCCGGTCGCGGCCGGACCCGTGAGGGTCAGCCACGGCAGGTCGGCGGCCTCGTGCCCACCGTCGTCGGCGCGCTTCTGCTCGCTGACGCGTACCTGAAGCGGTGCGGAACCGGTGTTGGTGACGGTCACGTCGGCCGTCGCCTTCTGGCCCTTGTCGAGCAGCCAGTCGATGTCCTCTCCGGTGACGGTGGCGATGCCCGTGGTCAACGCCGTGTCGACCACTTCCGCCTGGTCCTTCCTGGCGATGGTCACGGCGTGGCTGGCGGTGACGTAGTTCGGCGCCTCGACCTGCACGGTGTTCCCGCCGACCAGCGCCTGTGCCTTCCACCGGCCCTTGACGTCGGTGGTGATGACCCGCTCGCCGGCTGGCCCCTTGAGCGTGACGATCGCTCCTTCGATCGGCTTGTTGTCGTTCTTGTCGGTGACCGTGCCCTCGATCGTCCCGGCGACCGGGAGGGTGTACTCCAGGCCGAGGCCGGCCCTCAGGACGGGCTGGTTGAAGGAATACTGGCTCGCGGGGTTGCGGTTCAGGCTCTCCACGCCGACGGTCGCCGACGAACCCTTGGTGAGGGGGTTGTCGCCGCCGACGCCGTCGCCGTACCCGATCTGGATCCGTCCGTCCGCGACCAGGGTGACCGAGAAGCTCACCCGAGCGGTCGGGTCGGCGAAGAAGGTGACGTTGCGCCACTCGATGACCTGCGCCGGCACCCCGTCCACCTCGGTCGTGCCGAGGTAGATGCCCGCCTCGTCGTCGACGACGAGGTCGTCCCAGAACGGATAGACCGCGTCGACCGGGGTGTTCGACGACGGCAGCTCGGTGTTGTTCGACCACACGGCGGCGCGGTCGAAGGACAACGTGCCGTTCGTCGTCACGCACACGCCGTCCCAGGCCGTGTCGTAGAACGGCTGGAGGTAGTCGGCGTCGAAAAACAGCGGGCCGCAGAGCTCGTCGGCGTGCCACCCGGACTCCTGGGTGCCCTGGCGGTAGAGCCCCTCGGTCACCTTCATCGAGTACGAGCGACCGGCAGGGGCCACCGGCACCGGACCCGGGTCCGGCTGCTCGGGCTCGGGTTCCGGCTCCACCGCGTCCGCCCGCGGGTCGAGCGTCACCCGCAGCGCGGCGATGCTCGGGGTCTTCAAACCCTTCGAGCCCCGCAGCTCCACGGTCAGCGGACCGCCCTCGTGCGTCACCACGGCCTTACGCCAGTCGGCGGCGTTCGGCCCCACGGTCGCGGCCGTGTCGTACGCGTAGTCCGTCAGGGCGCCGTCCACGAGGACGTCGAACACCCGCTTGCCCTTGGCCACCTTGTCGATCTCGGCGAACCCGAGGTCGATCGCGTAGGTGCCCTTGGGCGCGTCCGGGAAGCGGTAGAACAGGTGCTTGTCCGCCGTCGTGCGCTGCGACTGAAACAGGAGGTCGTCGGTCGTACCGGCGATCGGGGCCTTCGTGGAGGCGACCTTCGTCTTGCCCTCGTAGCCCCACGACTTCTTGGTCGCGGGCTGGTCGGCGGACCAGGTGTAGCCGGTGCCGTCGGTCAGCGTCGCGCCGCCGGCGTTGACGCCGACCTGGTACTTCGTGGTCGTGAGCGTCACCGGGACGTAGCTCTTGGACTGACGTCCGGAGTCGGACCGGACCACGATGTTCGCGCCCTGGACGCCGGGCTTGGCGTCCTTCGAGGAGATCGAGACCGTGACGGTCGTCGACTGGCCGGGGGCGAGGGTGCCGCCGGTCGAGGAGAGCGACAGCCACGGCAGGTCGGTGAGCAGGTCGTCCTCGACGTCGACGAGGACGACGTCGTCGGCGACCTGATCGACCGCCCACAGCGCGCCGGTCGAGTCGGTCTCGAGGCCGCCGCCCTGGTTCGTCTTCCTGCCCGGGAACCACCACGCGTTCACCAGTGAGCAGTCGTCGGGGTCGACCTGCAGCAGGCGGGTGGGCCGGTTCGAGGTGAGGTCGGTGTACCAGATGGTGTCCGACGCCTGGTTGTAGGCCAGACCGATGATCTCGGGCAGCGGTGGGGTGCAGAAGGACAGGAGCGCGCCCGGGTTGTCGTGCGAGGTGCCGGCCACAGTCCCGATCTTGCCGTTGCGCCGGCCACCGACGTAGAAGACGTCCCTGGCCGGGTTGTAGGCCAGACCGGTCAGCTGCGAGGTGACGAAGTCGCCCTTGATCTGCCTCGTCTCCTTGCCGGTGTCCCGGTT
The DNA here is from genome assembly GCF_053585025.1 of Micromonospora sp. RB23. NCBI lineage: Bacteria > Bacillati > Actinomycetota > Actinomycetes > Micromonosporales > Micromonosporaceae > Micromonospora > Micromonospora sp. RB23. Next base: position 4,407,050 of record NZ_CM132111.1, on the reverse strand, counting down.
GAAGCAGTGGATGAAGCTGGCCGGGCTGTCCTCCATCTGGCACATGTCACCGGTCTTGGTGTCCAGTGCCATGTCGAACGCCCGGTAGTCGGGGTTCCACGCCGCGTCGAAGACCTTGCCGGTCTTCTTGCCGGTCACCGTGTAGGCGGTGTTGGTGCGCGCCTCGTAGTCGTGGACCCAGACGTCGCCGTCGTACCCGACGCCGGTGGGCACCTTCTCCCCGACCTTGCCGGGGATCGGGATCCGGGTGATCACATCACCGCCGGCGGTCGGGCCGACCTTGGCTGCCGCCTGCGCCGCCGCGGTGCTCGACGTGGCCGTCTGGCCATCGGCGTTCGACGGCTCCACGCCGCCGCTCGCACCGGCCTTCCAGCCGGCGAGGTCGATCGTGCTGGCCGCGCCCGTGCCGGTGCGCGCGGTGGCGCCGACGGCGTCGAGCTCTGGGTGCCGCGCGGCCTCGCCCAGGGTGTACGTGAGCGGAGCGGAGCCGGTGTTGGTCAGCGTCAGCGAACCCACGCCGTTCTGGTCGGTGCCCAGCAGCGTCTCCAGGCCGTCGGCCTTCAGACCGGCGACGCCCGTGGTCAGGCGCGCGTCGATCTTCGACTGCGCGTAGAGCTTGTCGAGCGAGAAGGGGTACGACCCGGTCGTGTAGTTCGGCGCCTCGACCGTCATGGTGTAATCGCCGACCGGAAGCTGGCGGTGCACGAGGCCGGTCCCGTTGGTCGTGACGGCCTCGACAAGCCCGTCGGAGGTGCTGAAGGAGACCTTGGCGCCGGCCACCGGCAGCCCGTCGTTCTTGTCCACGACGGTCGCGTCGAGGTACCCGAAGTCCGGCAGGTCGTAGGTGACGATCATCCCGTCACGCAGCACCGGGGCGTGATCGGAGAACCGGATGCCGTCGACGCCGGCCCAGCCCTGGATGCCGGTGACGCCGGTCGCGCCGGCGGTCACCGGGTCGTCGGATCCGACGCCGTCGCCGTACCCGAAGATCATCGTGCCCGAGCGGGTGAACGTGGCCGAGAAGTTGACCGGTGCGGTGTACTCCGAGCGGATGGGGTAGGCCCACAGCTTGGCCTTGCGGTACTCGACGACGAACGCGTCCTCGCCGTTGACCTTGGTGGCTCCCGTGAAGACACCACCGCCGGCGGCGAACTCGACGGGGCTCTCCAGGTAGAACGGGAAGGCGCCCGCGCCGCCGTAGCCGGGGCCGGTGCTGCCGTCCGGAGCGATGATGCCGCGCAGACCGACGCCGAGGGTGTCGTGGCTGCCGTTGTAGAGCGCGATCGGGAACGGCAGCTGGACCGTCGCCCAGACACCACTGCCGAACGTGACCTGCTCGGTGCCGCGCAGGTACTCGCCCTCGGAGACGGCGCAGCTGTAGCCGCCCTTGTCGACGACGAGCCCGACCGGGATCTCCGGCGACTCGTTCTGCGCCGCCACGGTCAGCGGGAGCGTCGTGGGCGAGAAGCAGGCGTTGGGCGTCACGGTCAGCTTGTACGCGCCCTCGGGGACGGCGGCGATCGTGAACGCGCCGTTGGCGTCCGTGCGTACCGGCTTCAACGGTGTGTCCCGGACCGCGACGTCGGCGTTCGGCACGGGCTGCTTCTTGTCGTCGACGACCCGGCCGGTGATGTCGTGCTTCGCGGCGGCCGTCAGCGGCAGCTTGACGGAACTCTCCTGACCGAGGGAGACCGTGACGCTGGCGGTCGCGGTCAGGTAGCCGAAGACCCTGGTGCTGAGCTGGTAGTCGCCGACCGGCAGGTTCGTCGTGAACCGGCCGTCCCTGTCGGTGGCGATCGACCGGCTGAACGGCCCGCTGATCGTCACCTGGGCGGCGGGGACCGGGGCGCCGTCGGCGGTGACGACACCGGTGAGGGTGCCGCCCTTGCGGGGCGCGAGCTCGAGCAGGCGGACGAGGTCGAGCCGGCCCTCGCCGTACTTGTTGTTGACCTCGGCGGTGCCGCCGCACTCGGTGTCGTCGACGTCGGTGGCCGACTCGGCGAGCAGGCGACGGGTCTCGTCGACCTGCCCGATCAGGGTCGGGTCGTAGCTCCAGAGCGCCGCGACGGCACCGGCGACGTGGGGTGCCGCCATGGAGGTGCCGGACATCTCGACGTAGGTGTTGCCCGGGTACGACGATCGGACGCCGTCACCCGGCGCGGAGATCTCGGGCTTGATCCGACCGCCCGCACCCTCGCCCTTGCGGGAGAACAACGCGAGGTTGCCGTCCGACGAGTAGGCGCCCACGGAGTAGGCGCTCTCGGTGGCTCCCGGGGAGGAGACGGTGTCGCAGGCCGCGTACGGCGAGGTGTTGCCCGACGACCAGACGCTGAAGATGCCCGCGGCGGTCCAGGCCTCGTCGATGGCCTGGAAGAAGTCGTTGAAGTCGTGCTCGTCGGTCTGACCCCACGAGTTGTTGACGACGTGGGGGCGCTTGGACGGGTCGGGGTTGTTCCCCGCAAGGTCGGTCGGGGCGAGCAGCCACCAGCCGGAGCGCAGCAGCGACTCGACGCCGGTGCTGTCGCAGCAGCCGTTCGTCGCGATCCACTGCGCGTCCGGGGCGACGCCGACGTGGTCGGCGCCGTCGACGCCGACCATGGTGCCCATGGTGTGCGTGCCGTGTCCGTTGTCGTCGCACGGCGCGCCCGTGCACGAGCCCCGGCTGGCCATCCAGTTGTAGTTGTGGTCGACGGTGCCGTCCGGCTTCGCGCCACGGTACTGGCGCGACAGGGCGGGGTGGTCGAACTGGACGCCCGAGTCGAGGTTCGACACGGTGATGCCGGCGCCGGTCGCGCCCATGGCCCACGCCTGCGGCGCGTGGATGGCGTCGAGGCCCCACGTGACGGCGTCGTCCGCGCCGGCCTTCGGGGCGGCGGGCCGCGCGGCCTGGTCGGCGGGGAGCTTCTTATCCACGGGCTGGACCAGGGCGACCTGCGGCGTCGCGTGGATCTCGGCGACCTGGACCCGTGCGGCGACCTCGAGGGCGAGCTTCTCGCTGCCGCCCTTGACGAGTACGGCGTTGGCGATGGGGTAGGGGGTGTACGTCACCCGGGCCCGGTCGAGGTCGGTGGAGACCGAGGCCAGGGAGGTCTTCGACGCGGCGGTCAAAGCGTCGTAGACGAACTGACCCCGGGCGGTCCAGTCGGCGATCTTCTTCGCCGGCCCGAGATCGGCCTTGGTGTCGAACGTGATCCAGAAGTCGGAGGCTGGCTGCGTGCGGAAGCGGTCCTTCAGGGACGGCGCGATCTTCGTGGCCGCCGTGCCGGGATCCGGCTCGGCGGCGGACGCCGGTATCGGCTGGAGGGCGGTCAGGCCGACCGCTGCGGCAAGCGTTGCCGCGAGGGCTTTGAGTCTCATGGGGGTCCTTCGCCTACAGGGGTTGGTAGGGGTCGTGGCTCTCGTGGTCGACGGCACCGTCGGCGTCGTGTACGTCGGAGGCGTGGGCGTCGCGCGCGGTGACGCGCGATTCGCCGAGCCGCTCGGGTGGCGGCTGGTGCTCGATGGCGGAGTCGTCAGGCACGACCGGACGCTCAGGCATGCATTGCCCATGGGCTATGGATCATGGACCCATGCTCGGTGAGCCGGATGACCGTAGCTATCCGGCGGATACGTCAAAATTCACGACGCGTTGTCGAGGGATTCGTCCTCGGCGAACACTCCGGCCTCCACCGCCTTGACCGCGAGCGCGGTCCGGCTGCTCACCTTCAGCTTGCGCATCGCCGCCCGGAGCTGCTGGTCCACCGTGGCCGGGGACTTGGCCAGGATGCGGCTGATCTCCCGGTTCGTCTTTCCCGCGACGACCAGTTGGACCACGTCGAGCTCGCGGGGTGAGAGCTGGTCCCCGTACCCGCGTCGGCCACCGCGCCACAGTCGCGGGACCTCGGCGCCGTGTTCGCGGAGCCGCTGTGCGACACGGTCCGCGTCGCCCCGGGCGCCAAGCCTGAACAGCCCTTCGTACTGTGCCGCCAGCAGTTCGCGGCCCTGCTCGGTGTGGCCCTGCGCGATGACCGCCTCGGCCTGACGCTCGCGGGCACGCAGCGCCTCGTAGGGGCGCGGCAACGCGCCCCAGGCACGCGCCGCCCGGTCGTACGCCGTCGCCGCGCGGGCATGGTCCCCGGCGGCGGCGAGCAGCAGGGCACGACACACGGTGAGCGCGGTGCGCGGCGCGGGCGCCGTACGGCCACGCAGTCCCCTGGCGAACTGGTCGGTCAGGCGTGTCGCGGCCGTCAGGTCACCGGCGGCGAGGTGCGCCTCGATCCGGGCGGGAACGAGGTCGGTCGCCCAGACCCAGATGCCCTTTCGCCGGACGGTGTCCATCGGCTCGTTCGTGATCCGTAGCGCCCGGCCGCCGTTGCCGTCCGCCAGCCACAGCCGCGCGAGCGCCGCGGCGGCCTCCATCGTGTCGTCGGCCGCGCCGAGACGGGCGGACTCCTCGAGGACCAGCCGGAACTGCTCCTCGGCGGCGCGTCGCCGTCCCGCGGCGGCCGCCAGGCGGGCAGCGAGCCGAATGCTGCCCAGGTAGTGCGCCGGCCGGTCGCGGTCGGCGTCGGCGAGTGCCGCGCTCGCCTGGGCGAGGCCGTCCCACCGGCCGGTGAGCCACGCCAGGTTGGCCTGTTCGAGTCGGACGTTGTGCTGCAAGCGGGACGCCTGCTCGACCTCGGCGAGGCGCATGGCCACGTCGAGGTGGTGCTCCGCGTCGGCGTACCGGCCCCAGATCAGCGCGCCGGTGCCGACATTCGTGTGGATACGGGCCACGTCGAGACGCTCTGCCGAGGTCTCGCCGCCCAGGGGCAGGTCGGCGACGACGTCCCAGGCCTCCTCCGCACCCAGCATGAGCAGCGCCGCGGCGCGGTTTCCCGCCAGGTTCAGCTTCTCCGCCGGAGAGTCGATCTGGGCGGTGAGGTCGGCGGCGCGATCGAGCCAGCGTCGATGGGTGGACGCCGGCCACGGTCCCGCGTAGGCCCAGCCGAGGTAGGTCATCGCCCGGGCCGCCTCGACCGGGTCGTGGTCGAGGTTGGCGACCGCCTGCTCCAGCTCGCGGAGGGCGGCCTGCGCCTCACCCCCGGTGATGAGGAGCCGACCCAGGGGATTGCGGATCTCGGCCTGCTGCCGGGCGGAGAGGCCGGGCGTCTCCAGCACCGAGCGCAGGGTACGGATCACCCGGTGGTAGACCTGGTCGACCTTCTCCCGGCGGGCCAGCGCGGCGACTCCGGCGGTACGGGCGACCCGCGCCCGGTCCACCGGCGGCAGCACGGCCCACGACAGCAGGTCGACAAGCAGGTCGACCGCCTTGGTGTGGTCGCCCGAGGCCATGGCCAACTCGGCGCCCTGTTCGGCGTACCGCGCCCAGGACGGGGTCTCGCCGGCTTCTCGGAAATGGTGGGCGAGGCGCGCCACGGGTGGCGGGTGGAGGTGCTCCAGGGCGCGGCCGGCCAGCAGGTGGACGTGTCTGCGGTCGGTCAGCGGGATCGACTCGTAGACCGCGGTGGCGGCCAGGACGTGCCGGAAGCGCCACCTGCCGCGGTCGTCTCCGTCCAGGACTCCGGCGCTGGCCGCCTCCGCGATGGCGGCCCGACACTCGATCGGCGACAGACCCGCGGTCATCGCGATCGTCGCCACCGAGGACGGTTCCGCCAACGTCGCGGCGGCGCGTAACGCCTGCTGCGCCGTGGGCGACAGGCGGCTCACCCGCTCCCGGGTGGAGTCGCGCACCGTCGGCGGCACCTGTAGCTCGCGCAGTTTCAGCCGGACCCACTGGCCGTCGCGGAAGACGAGGTCGGCCCGATCGCACATGAGACGGACCGACTCCTCCAGGGCCAGCGGGACGCCGCCGGTCCGTTCGTGCATGAACGTCGTGAACTCCTGCGAGATCGGGTTGCCGTCCAGCATGGAGGACACCAGCGCCGCCGTGTCGTCGGGGCGTACGGGCGCGAGGGCGATCCTCAGCTGGGTCACCCCGGCGGGTAGCCGGGACGTCAGCCGCAGCAACAGCGACTCGTCGCCGACCTCCTCGGGCCGATAGGAGATGACGAGGCTCGGTCCGTCCGTCTGCTGCCGGGAGATGACGAACAGCAGGAACTCGAGCGTCACCTCGTCGGCCCAGTGCGCGTCCTCGAGGGCGAGGACGTCGACCCGCAGCGCCCGCAGCAGCTCGTCCAGGGCGCGGAACAGGCGATGCCGGGCCGCCTTCGCGTCGTCCAGGGGCGGCAGTGCGGGCGGCAGGCTCGTGGACCATTCGGGGAAGAGGGGTCGTAGCGCGCCGGCGAGGGCGGTGAGGCGCAGGCGCGACACCGGACGGTCGATCCCACGGAACGCGTCGACGATCGGGCCCAACGTCAGCGACTCGCGCAGCGGTGGGCACACCGACACCAGGGTGGTGTGCTGGGCCGGCGCGGAGTGCCACTCGCGCAGCAGTCGGCTCTTGCCGATCCCCGCCTCGCCCTCCACCAGCACGATCGCCGGTGGCCGGGCCAGGGCGTCCCGTAGTGCTGTCAGCTCCCGGTCACGACCCACGAAGCGCGGGGTGGAGACGGTTGGTGCGGTCCCGTCGTCCTCGTTCGAGGGGTCGAGCATGCGTGATGATCTCGCTTTTCGGCACCCTCGCACAAGACCATCGTCGCGGGTGGTCGCGGGCGACCTTGCGGAAATCATCTTAGTCATTAAGATAACTGCATGGGCATATCGACGGACTTCTCGGTGGCTATCGCCGGCGGCGGCCTCTCCGGCCTCTGCCTCGCCCAGTACCTGACGCGAGCGGGCATCGACGCGCACGTCTACGAGCGGGACCCCGGCCCCTTCGTGCGGCGACAGGGCTACCGGATCATCCTCGACCGGTACGGGTTGGAGGCGTTGCGCGAGAGCCTGCCCCGCCCCCTGTACAACCTGGCACTGACCACCGGCGACGAGCCCGGGGGACACCTGCGCTTCACCGACAGCCGACTGCGGGACGCGTTCGCCATCACCTTCAAGGACGAGCCGTACGCCACCCGCCAGGTCGACCGGCTGACGCTGCGCTCGATCCTGCAGACCGGGCTCGACGGCCGGATCCACTACGGCAAGGAGGCCGTCGCGGTGGACAGTGGCGGCCCGGCGGGGCTGCGCCTGCGGTTCTCCGACGGCGGGGCCGTCGCGGCGACCGTCGTCGTGGGCGCGGACGGCGTCGGCTCCGCGCTGCGGGCGCAGCTCATGCCGGACGCCGCCCCGGCGAGCGCGCCGATGGCGGGCATCTACGGCCGGTCGCCCCTGCTGCGCAACGGGGAGAGCATGATCCCGGACGCGTTGCGCAGCAGCGGTGTCCTGGCCATCGCCGATCGACCCGGCCGCGCCTTCTTCTTCACCCCCATGCGGTTCGGCGAGAGGCCACGGGAGGCGTTCGCCCGTCTCGCCCCGGGCAGTTACGCGCCCACCGGCGACGACTACGTCATGTGGGGCCTGCTGCTACGGCAGGAGGAGGTGCCCATCGGCGTTCGCGGCGACCTGCTGGCGCTGTGGCGACTGGCCGCCGGGATGAGCACGGACTTCCACCCGCTCATCCGGCGGCTGGTCGCCACGGCAGAGTTGGACGCCACGGTGCTCAACCTCTTCGCCACCGGCCGCCGCCCCCAGCGGTGGGCGGTGCCCCGGGCGACGATGATGGGCGACGCCGTGCACGTCATGCCACCGTTCGGCGCCCACGGCGGTAACACCGCGCTCCGCGACGCCGCACTGCTCGGCCGCAGGCTGCTCGAGGCCCGGGCGACCGGTCGGGCAGTGGAGGAGGCCATCGCCGCCTACCAGGACGAGATGGTGCCCTACGCCTTCCGCGCCGTCGACACCGCGGGCCGGCTGATGCGCCGTCTCACCGGGGGAGCGGCCGCGCCGCACTGGGTGCTGACCCGCCTGTTACCTCGGCTGCACCGGGTGACCGTGCCGGAGGCATGATGGCGGCATGTCCCAGGTGCCGGCCCGTGCGTCCGCGATCGCCGACCTCATGCGCGCCGGGCGGGAGATGTCTCGGCTGTCCATGGTGTTCCGGTACGCCATCGCGGAGCGGCTGGGCCTGACCGTGAGCGACCTGGAGTGCCTGGACTACCTGGCGGACGTCGGGTCCGCCACCGCGGGGCAGGTCGCCGGCCGGACGAACCTCACCACCGGGGCGGTGACCAGCATGCTGCGCCGGCTCCAGCAGGCGGGGTACGTGACGGCCGAGCGCGATCCGACGGACCGGCGACGGGTGATCGTCACCCTGCGCCCGGAGCGGGCGGTCGAGCTGACGCGGCCGTACGAGCGGTTCGCCGAACGGGCCGAACGGCTCGTCGAGGGCTACAGCGTCGAGGAGGTCACGCTGCTGGTCCGGCACTACGACCGCATGCAGGCGATGTACCTCGCCGAGTTGGACCGCCTCCGCCACGGCGACACCGCGCGGCGGACGCCTGGTCAGGTCGCGGACCGACCGTCGCCGTCCGGGGCGACCGAGGGCCGCGGGTAGCCGAGTTCGTACGAGATCAGACCGGCGGTTTCCAGCAGGAGCGGCAGGTTGCCCTTCAACTCGTCGAGGCTCGCGATGACCTCGATCGCCGTGATCGAGACGGCGGCGATGACCTGCCCTCGGGAGTCCCTGATCGGTGCGGCCACGCACATGACGTACGCGTCGTGCTCGCCGTCGTCCACGGCCCAGCCGCGCTCGTGGATGCGGGCGAGTTCGGCGTCGAGCGCGTCGCGGTCGGCGAAGGTGGTGTCGGTGAACCTCTCGAGGACGACGTGGGAGAGCAGCCGCTCGCGATCCTGGCGGGGCAGGTACGCCAGGATGGTCTTGCCCACGGCGCTCGCGTAGACCGACACCGCGCGTCCGACCCGGGAGGGGAGCTTGACGGCGTCGAACGCCGGACTGTCCACCTTGTCGATATAGATGATCTCGTCGCCGGTCAGCTGCGCCAGGTGCACGGTGTGGCCGGTCTCGCGTTGCAGCGCCCGCAGGTGCGCGGCGGCCGGCTGGCGCAGGTCCATCGAGCCGAGCGCGAGTTCTGCCAGCTCGATCAGCCCGCTGCCGAGGACGTAGGTGCCGGCTCCGGTACGGCGGACGAAGCGCGCGGATTCCAGTGTGTGCAGAATCCGCAGGGCCGTCGACTTGTGGACGCCGAGTACGTCCGCGGCCTCGGTCAGGGACAGCGGACGCTCGGCCGACCGACGGATGAGGTCGATCGCGCGGCGGATTGATTGGGCCACGGCTGTCTCCCCTCGCACGACGCGCGGCGGCGCCGCCTTCGTTGCACCATGTGCAATGTAGATGACGCGATGTGCAATCGCCACTTGACAACGTTGCACATGTCGCTACGATCGTTGCAATTTATGAGATTGACTCCGACTCGTAACGGTGGAGCGACGATGGGTAAGCGGCGCGCTCGTGTCGGCTTCGCCGGGGCGACGAATGACGGCGACAAACGTGCCCTCGCGTCCTGAGATCACCGACGAGCGGCCCCCGCCGACCACGGACGGCGAACCCCTGGGCGCGGACTGGGTCGGCACCGCCGCCGAGGCGTTGCCGGACGACGCGGGCAGTGTCCTGATCGGCCGGATCTGGGATCCGTCCGTCGGCGGTCCCACACCCGTGGCCGTCCGCGACGGGGCGGTCATCGACCTGAGCCACCGGTTCGCGACCGTCCGGGACATCTGCGAGCTGCCCGACCCCGCCGCGACAGTGGTCGGGCTCGACGGGGCGCGGGTCGGGGACTTCGGGGAGATCCTGGCCAACACGGCGGTCGCGACCCGCGACCGTGAGCGGCCCTGGCTGCTGGCCCCGGTCGACCTCCAGGCGCTCAAGGCCGCCGGCGTGACCTTCCCCATCTCGATGATCGAACGGGTCATCGAGGAGCGGGCACGCGGCGACCTGGCGCTCGCGGCGGACATCCGGCAACGGATGTTCGCCGACATCGGCGTCGACCTGCACCACCTGGAACCCGGCTCGGCCGAGGCGGATCGCCTCAAGAGCGTGCTCGTCGCCGAGGGCATGTGGAGCCAGTACCTGGAGGTGGGGATCGGTCCGGACGCCGAGATCTTCACCAAGGGTCAGATCCTCTCCGCCGTCGGCACCGCCGTCGACGTCGGCGTGCTCGCCGCGTCGACCTGGAATAACCCGGAACCCGAGATCACGCTCATCGTCCAGTCCAGCGGACGGATCGTGGGCGCCACCCTCGGCAACGACGTGAACCTGCGCGACATCGAGGGCCGCTCGGCGCTGCTGCTTCCCCTGGCGAAGGACAACAACGCCTCCTGCGCCATCGGCCCCCTGATCCGGCTCTTCGACGACCGGTTCGGCATGGAACGTGTGCGTGCACTCGCGGTCCGCCTGGAGGTCCGGGGCGTGGACGACTTCCGGCTCGAGGCGGTCTCGGAGATGACGCACATGTCGCGCAACCCGGAGGACCTGGTTCGGCAGCTCATCGGCCCGCACCACCACTATCCCGACGGTGCCGCCCTGATGCTCGGCACCATGTTCGCGCCCATCCAGGACCGGGGCCACCCCGGCGAGGGCTTCACCCACCAGGTCGACGACGTGGTACGGATCAGCTGCCCGGCGCTCGGCACCCTGGTCAACCGGGTACGGCACGCCCAGGAGTGCGAGCCCTGGAACTTCGGCGTCCGCGACCTCATGGGCAATCTGGCAAGGAGAGGACTGCTGTGAACGTGGTCAGCACGGTCGACCCCCGGGACGGCAAGCGTCGCGCGACGGATCTCACCGAGACCGACGGGGTCCAGGTGGACGTGATCGCCGGTCAGGCGTCCCGCGCGACGCGCTGGTTGGCCGACCTGGGGAGGCACGGCAGGGCGCGGTTGCTGGACGCGATCGCGGCCTCCCTCGAGGCCCGGCGTTCCGACCTGGTCGCGGCCGCCGAGGCGGAGACCGGGCTGGCCCACGTGCGGCTGGACTCGGAACTCACCCGGGCCGCCGTCCAGTTCCGGATGTTCGGCGACGTGCTCCGCGACGGGGCATACGTCGAGGCCGCCATCGACCACGCCGCCGACACGCCGCTCGGACCCGGCCCGGACGTGCGGCGGATGCTCGTACCCCTCGGGCCGGTCGCCGTCTTCGGGGCCAGCAACTTCCCGTTCGCCTTCTCGGTCGCGGGCGGTGACACGGCCGCCGCGCTCGCCGCCGGCTGCCCCACGGTCCTGAAGGCCCACCCGTCCCACCCGCTGACCTCGCACGCGTCCGCCGCCGCGATCGCGGCGGCCGTCCGCGACCTGGGCGGCCCGGAGGGTGTCATCGGGGTCGTGTACGGGGAGCAGGCCGGCCGCGCGCTGGTGGGGCACCCCGCGATCCGTGCCGCTGCCCTCACCGGCTCGGTCAACGCCGCCCGCGCCATCCAGGCGGCCATCGACGACCGACCAGATCCCATCCCCTTCTACGCCGAACTGAGCAGCGTGAACCCGATCGTCGTCCTGCCCGGCGCGGCCGCCGACCGCGCCGAGGGGATCGCCGAGGGTCTGTTCGCCTCGTTCACCGCCTCCGGCGGCCAGCTCTGCACCAAGCCCGGGCTGGCGTTCGTTCCGGCCGGCCGGGGCGGTGACCAGCTCGTCGACGGTCTGCGCGAGAGGGTCCGCGGCTCGGGCGGCACGGTCCTGCTCAACGAGCGCATCCGGGACGCGTACGAGATCCGGGCGGCGGAGTTCGAGCGGGCCGGCGCGCGGCTCTCGGCGCAGCCGCAGGTCGAGCCCGGCGCGGGCTTCGCTGTCGCGCCGAGACTCCTGGAGGTCGATCTGCCGGGGCTGACCGCCGAGATCGCCGGCGAGTGTTTCGGCCCGCTCATGATCGTGGTCCGGTACGACGACACCGCCGACCTCGACGCCGCGCTGGACGCCGTCCCGCCGTCGCTGACCGGTTCCGTCCACCGTGGCCCCGAGGACGACGCCGACGTCGTACGTTGGCTGGTCGACGTGCTCTCCGCCCGCGCGGGTCGCATCGTCTTCGACGGCTATCCCACCGGTGTCCGGGTGTCGTGGGCCCAGCACCACGGCGGACCCTGGCCGTCGACGAACGCCGTGCACACGTCGGTGGGCGCGACGTCGATCCGCCGGTTCCTCCGGCCGCTGGCGTGGCAGGACGCCCCGAGCTGGGTGCTACCCGAAGAGTTGCGCGACGAGTACACCGCCATTGTGCGACGGGTCGACGGGAGGTTGACGCCAGCGGCCGAATAATTGCGTCCGACGGTCTTCCGGGTGCGTTGTCGCGCCACCCGCCGCTGACGCGTGAATTGCTGTGAAGAAATGATCGGAACGGCAATCCGGTTGGCAATTCGGCAGGCGCTCACCGCGTTTTTTCGGACGCGATCGGGCCGGTCCTGGCCGGACCGTCGACGCGATTTCCCGTACTCCCTGTGGTGGGGAAGTCCCGACCGCGCACCCTCCGGTGAAGCCGGGGGTGCGCGGCCGGGGTGGTTTACGGGGTGACGTCGGTGACGCGCAGCCGCAGCATGGTCCACGACGCGGGCGGAAGGGTCAGCCGGACGCTGGCGTCGCCTGGCCGGGGCGTGTCGTTGGGGCGCGGTTCGGCGTGGTCCGGGCCGTCGGCGGTGTTCTTGGCATCGAGGTCGTTGCCGCCCACGGTGACGCACTCGACGATCTCGCCCAGCTGGGCTCCGGCGAGGTCGACGGTCACCTCGGCCGGGGTGTCGACGACCCGGTTGACGAGGAACACGGTCATCTCCGCGGTGCTGTCGTCCCAGGTGGAGACCGCGTCGACCGCGTCGATGACACCGTAGCGGTCGGTGCTCGTCGTGCTGCCGTCCCGCAGTACGTCCAGCACGACGCCCCGGGCGTGCCGGGCCGTGCGGGCGAACGGGTGGAAGATCGTCTGCCGCCAGGCCGAGCCTCCCGGCTCGGTCATGATCGGCGCGATGACGTTGACCAGTTGGGCCTGGCAGGCCGCGGTCACCCGGTCGCTGTGCCGCAGCAGGCTGACGAGCAGGCCACCGACCACGACGGCGTCGGCGACGCTGTAGTGGTCCTCCAGCAGCGGCGGCGCGACCGGCCAGTCCTCGCCGGTGGGCGGCGTGGACGGCGCCGCCGACTGGTACCACACGTTCCACTCGTCGAACGCGATCATGATCTTCCTGGTCGACCGGCGGATCGCGCCGACCGAGTCCGCGATCGCCGTGACGGCGTCGATGTACCTGTCCATGTCCTCGGCCGAGGCGAGGAAACTGGGCAGGTCGTCGTCGACCGGCTGGTAGTAGGCGTGCAGCGAGATGAGGTCGACGTCGTCGTACGCCTCGGTCAGCACGTCGCGCTCCCAGCTCCCGAACGTCGGCATGCCGAGGTGGGACGAGCCGCAGGCGACCAGTTCGAGGTCGGGATCGAAGCGGCGCATCGCCTTCGCGGTCTGCGCGGCGAGTCGCCCGTACTCGGTCGCGCTCCGCTGGCCGACCTGCCACGGGCCGTCCATCTCGTTGCCGAGGCACCACAGCCTGATCCCGTACGGGTCGGCGGCGCCGTTGTCGCGGCGCTGGTCGGCGAGGTGGCTCCCGGCGCGGTGATTGGCGTACTCCAGCAGGTCGACGGCCTCGGCGGTGCCGCGGGTGCCGAGATTGACCGCCATGATCGGGTCGACGCCGGCCTTGCCGACCCAGCGCATGAACTCGTCCAGCCCGAACGCGTTGGTCTCCAGGCTGTGCCAGGCGAGGTCGAGCCGGGCCGGTCGCTTCTCGACCGGGCCGACGCCGTCCTCCCAGCGGTAGGAGGAGACGAAGTTGCCGCCCGGGTAGCGGACCGTGGTGACGCCCAGCTCGCGGACGAGCGCGAGGACGTCGCCCCGGAAGCCGTCCGCGTCGGCGCTCGGGTGGTCGGGTTCGTAGATTCCGCCGTAGACACAGCGGCCCAGGTGCTCGACGAACGAGCCGAAGAGCCGGCGCGGCACCGGTGCGACGAGTCGACGTGGGTCCAGGAGCAGGCGTGCGGTGTTCACGACTGCCCTCCCCGCTGGCTCTGACGAGGCCGGACGGCCGAAGCGGCGCGGCGGGGGAGTGGGTCCGGCGCTACGTCGAGGTGGGTGTTCAGGGCGGGCTCCTCTCGGAGGAGGCCTCCGACGTCGGGACCCGTGTCGCGGCGCCGGGGACCCGGGGGTGGTGGGTCGGTGCGAGCTCTGGACATCGCCATGATCATCGATTACGTTCGCGATCGATGTAAACGTTACCGATCATGCTCGCCGGAGGGAACACCCCGTTCCGGAATGGCGCCTGACGGAGAGTGCCGTCCCGCTTTCGACGGGTAGAGCCCGGACGTGAATGGCGCGTTTTTGCCGCTCGGGAAGTCCACCTTGCACATTCCCGTGAGGACCGCTCCCCGGCGATCGCACAAGGATGAAAAGGTCTTGTGTTCACAATCGTGGTCGGTTACGTTGGCAACATCCTGGAAACGTAACCGATAACGATTGCAGTCCAGAGAGAGCGGCATGATCGAAGCCAATGCGCCGGTAACAATGAGTGATGTCGCCCGGATCGCCGGCGTTTCCACCGCCACGGTCTCCCGCGTCGTCAACGGGCACTACGGCGTCAGCGCCCGCACGATCGCCCAGGTCCGCACCGCCATCGAACAGCTCGGCTACGAGTCGAGCCTGGTGGCCTCGAGCCTCCGGCGCAGCCGCACCAACGTCCTCGGCCTCGTGGCGCACAGCTTCCAGTCGTACACGGCGGAGGTGCTCAAGGGGGTCATGAAGGCGCTCAGCCGCTCCGGCTTCGACCTCATCATCTACGCCAACAGCGACCTCTACGGGTCCTACTCGGAGGGCTGGGAGCAGCGGCACCTGACCCGCTTGTCGGGCACCCTCACCGACGGGTGCATCGTGGTCACGCCGTGGGGGGAGATGCGCAGCCGTACGCCGGTCGTCGCCATCGACCCCGTGCGCGGCGCGACCGCGCCCTCGGTCATGGCCGACAACCTCGCCGGCGCCACCACCGCCGTCGAGCACCTGCTCGACCTGGGCCACCGACGCATCGGGTTCATCGCCGGACGGGACAGCCTCGCCTCGGCATGGTCCCGGGAGGAGGGCTACCGGGCCGCGCTCGGCGCGGCCGGTGTCCCGGTCGACCCCACGTTGATCGGCCGGGGCGACTTCAATCCCGAGTCGGCGGTCCCGTTGGCGCGTGCCCTGTTGCAGCGGGCCGACCGGCCGTCGGCGATCTTCGCGGCGAGCGACGGGATGGCCCTCAAGGTCCTGGAGGTCGCCAGGGAGTTGGGGCTCTCCGTCCCGGAGGACCTGTCGGTCGTCGGCTTCGACAACATCCCGGAGTCGGCGTCGACCGAGCCGGGCCTGACCACTGTGGACCAGTCGATGTATCAGCTCGGGTACGAAGCCGCGCGAATGCTCAAGTCCCTGGTGACCGGCGAGTGGGACGAGCCGCACCAGATAGTCCTTCCGACCAGCCTCGTGGTCCGCGAATCGACCGCCGCGCCGGCGAGCGACCAGAGGAGGTGACGGCTACCGCACGGCGAGATCCACCGATGGGTTGAGCCGGCCAGCGGGTCGCATCCGCTGCCGGCACAGGAAAGGAGTGGAGCGTGACAACCGCACCGTATCACGGGCGCTTACGCCGCCTCAGCGTACGCCGATTCACGGCGGTGTTCAGCGCCGGAGCCGTCGCGATGGCGGCGGCCCTGTTCGCACCGCAACCGGCAGCGGCGGCGGACACGCCGTGGCTGGACGTCTCCCCGGACCGCTACGCCTCGTTCACCGTTCCGGCCGCGTACGTCCAGGAGCACCTGGGCACCGTCTCGCAGGTCGTCGTCGAGGGAAACTTCGGCCCGTCCGCGGCGTGGACGGAATTCGGCCTGACCCGCCGCGGTGACGTGTGGTCGGGCGTGCTCGGCGCGCTGACGCCCGGGCTGTACCGCTACCAGGTGACCGCCGACGACACCAAGACCATCAAGGACCCGACGAACACCACGAGCGTGGCGTCCGACCCGCTCCTGAGCACCTTCCTGGTGGCGGGCGACTCGGCGCGCTGGCTGGCCGACGCCCCGGCGGGCACCGGCGGCACGGTCGGGACGTTGACCTACCGGGTCCGCGACGAGCAGCGCTCGGCCCTGGTCTGGACGCCACCCGGGTACGCCGCCAGGAAGCCGAAGGGCTACCCCACGCTCTTCCTGGAGTCGGGGAACGACGTGGCCGCCACCGACTGGCTCGACCTCGGTCGCACGAAGCAGATCCTCGACAACCTCTCGGCGGCGGGCGCGATGCAGCCGATGGTCGTCGTCATCGCCGACAGCGCGGACGACCGGGAGCTGAAGGATCTCCGCAAGGCGGTCGCCGACAACTACCGGGTCCTTCGCGATCCGGCGCACCAGGCCATCGCCGGCGTCGCCGACGGCGCGGCGCGGGCGGCCCGGGCGGCGTTCGCCAAGCCGGGTCAGTTCGGCTACGTCGGCTGGTTCTCCGGCACGTCGGCCCCGACGATCGACCGCAGGGACGCCACGGCGCTCCACCACCTCACGCTTCTGCGGCTCTACACCGGAAACGTGACCGACCCGGCGTACAACAGCACCTACCGGCTGACCAAGGCGTTGGACCGGGCCGGCGTCCGGTACGAGTTCGACGGCGTCAACCCGGACGGCGGCGGGAGCTGGACCACCTGGCAGGAGAACCTCGTCGACTTCGTGCCACGCCTGTTCCGGCACGTGGCGGACCACGGACCGAGCCCGGGCCACGGGCGGTTCACGGGCGAGTTCACGCCGCCGCCGGCCGGCACCACCCCGACGCCCTTCGTCACCGAGGACGGGTTCGTCACCTTCGAGACCACCACGGACTTCGCGGACGCCCAGCACGTCACGGTGTGGGCCAACATCGCGCCGGGCGGCAGTTGGCTGCGCGTGCCGTTGACGCGTGACGGCGACCGGTGGCGGGCGACCGTGGGGCCGCTGAAGCCCTGGTTCTACTACTACCGGCTCATCGTCGACCGGGTGCCCTTCAAGGACGTCTCGAACCCGACGAGGGTGACCACGGAGCCGATGTGGAGCACCTTCCTCGTCCCGGGCCCTGCGGCCCGACTGTTGACGGATGTGCCCGCCGGCCAGGGCGGCAAGGTCGAGAGCATGACCTACACCAGCACGGTGGCCGGTCAGGACCGCACCGCGCTGGTGTGGACCCCGCCCGGGTACGACCCGCAGCGGGCGCAGCCCTATCCCGTCCTCTACCTCCAACACGGTGGTGGGCAGAACTACACGGACTGGGTCGAGATGGGCCGGGCCAAGCAGATCCTCGACCACCAGTTCCTCGACGGCGACCTCACGCCCATGGTGGTCGTGATGGGCAACGGCAACTCGTCGGACTTCAACCGGGAACTGCTGGAGAACATCGTGCCGACGGCCCGGTCCCGCTACCACGTCTCCAGCGACCCGTCCCAGCAGGCCCTCGCCGGGCTGTCGATGGGTGGAGGGCAGGCGTTCGGTGTGCTGAAGGCATACCCGGGCCAGTTCGCCTACGTCGCGGCCTTCTCGGCCGGCTTCGGCAGCGGCACCGGCGTCGACGTCGCGGCGATCAACAACGGCACCAAGATGCTGCGGCTGTACGTCGGCGACCAGACCGACTTCGTGTACCCGAGCTTCATGGCCTCGCTGACCACGATGGACACCCTCGGTATCCGCTACGAGTTCGACGGGGTCACCCCCGGGCCGCACGGCTGGGACGTGTGGCAGAAGAACCTCATCGACCTGGCGCCCCGTCTGTTCAAACGCTAGGAGCCTGCCCGGGCGACGCCACCGGGGAGCGGGGTCCCAGCGCCCCGGTGGCGTCGCCCGGGCAGGGATGTCTGTGCACCGCCACCTTCCGAAGGGAACCATCTCAATGAAGAGAAGACGCATACTCGCCACGGTGGCCCTGCTCGCGGCCGGGAGCGGCCTGGTCGCCTGCTCCTCGGACGACGGCGGCAGCGACGCGAGCAACTGCACGAACACCATCACCAAGCAGAACGCGCCGGTCGTGACGATGTGGGGCTGGTACCCCAACACCCAGCTCGTCGTCGACAACTTCAACAAGCTGCACGACGACGTGCAGGTCTGCTGGACCAACGTCGGTCAGGGCGGCGACGAGTACGACAAGTTCCAGACGGCCATCTCGGCGGGCACCGGAGCGCCTGACGTGATCATGGTCGAGGCGGACCGGATCCCGACCTTCCAGATCCAGGGCGCGCTCGTCGACATCAAGCAGTACGGCTACGACGCCGTCAAGGCCAACTACGGCGAGGGCGCCTGGAAGGACGTGTCGGTGGGCGACGCCGTCTACGGCGTACCGGTCGACGGCGGCCCGATGGGCATGATCTACCGCAAGGACATCTTCGACAAGTACAAGATCACCCCGCCGAAGACCTGGGCGGAGTACGAGCAGGCCGCGCAGAAGGTGAAGGACGCCGGCGGCCCGTTGTTCGGGGACCTCGGCGCGAACGTCCCGGCGGTGATGATGGCGCTCCAGATCCAGAAGGGCGCCTCGCCGTTCACCTTCGATCCGGCGCAGCCGAAGTCGATCGGCGTGAAGCTCAACGACCAGGCGTCCAAGGACGTGCTGGACTACTGGGGCGGCCTTGCCAAGAAGGGCCTCGTCGGTACGCAGGACCAGTTCACACCCGAGTACATCTCCGGCGTGATCAACGGGAACTACGCGACGTACATCTCGGCGGCGTGGGCGCCGGGCTACCTCACCGGCGCGGGCGTCGGCAAGGGCCAGGACACCGGCAAGTTCGCGGTCGCGCCACTGCCGCAGTGGGATCCGGCCAACCCGGTGCAGGTGAACTGGGGTGGCTCCGCCTTCTCGGTGACCAAGCAGGCGAAGAAGCCGGAGCTTGCGGCGAAGGTCGCCTACGGGCTCTACGCCGACAAGGAGTCGCTCACCGACGGCTGGACGAACCAGATCATCTTCCCGCTCAACCTCGCGGCGCTCAAGGATCCCGCGTTCGTCGACCTGAAGGTGGCGTTCTTCGACGGCCAGCAGGCGAACAAGGAGGTCTACCTCCCCGCCGCAGAGGCCTACAAGGGTGTGTCCTACGCGCCCTTCGGCCAGTACTACCTCGATGCCATGACGAAGCAGATCAGCGAGGTCATCAAGGGCTCGACCACGGGCTCCCAGGCTGCCGACAAGCTCCAGGACGACGTGGCGAAGTACGCCAAGGAACAGGGCTTCACCGTTCAGTGACCGCTCTGGGTGGGTCGTGCCGGCGGTGGCCGGCCGGCCCACCCACGACCCCCGCGTCCACGCCTTTCGGAGACCACAGATGACAGTCCTGACCGAGAAGCGCACTCCGCATCCGCCCAGCGGGACGCGCAAGATCCGTGGCAAGGTGCACCTCCGCGAGCACCTGATGGGGTGGCTCTTCGTCGGGCCCTTCGCGATCGTCTTCCTGGCGTTCCTCATCGCGCCGCTGGCGTACGCGTTGTACCTCAGCCTCTTCCAGAAGAAGCTCATCGGCGGCACCAGCTTCGTCCTCTTCGACAACTACACCAAGGCGTTCACCGACCCGAGCTTCCTGTCCGGAGCCTGGTTCGTCATCCGCTTCTCGCTCGTCTCCATCCCGCTGCAGATCGTCCTGGCGCTCGTGATGGCCCTCATCCTGGACGCGGTGACCACGCTGTTCGCGCGCTTCTCCCGCCTCATGATCTTTCTTCCGTACGCGATCCCCACCGTCATCGGCGCCGTGATGTGGGGGTTCCTCTACAG
This sequence comes from Micromonospora sp. RB23, assembly GCF_053585025.1. Lineage (NCBI taxonomy): Bacteria > Bacillati > Actinomycetota > Actinomycetes > Micromonosporales > Micromonosporaceae > Micromonospora > Micromonospora sp. RB23. Next base: position 4,387,375 of record NZ_CM132111.1, on the reverse strand, counting down.
CAAGGGCTTCGGCCCGCTCACCGACATCTTCGGGCTGTTCGGCGCCACCGCACCCGACTTCCTGGGTAGCAACCTGATCTTCTACGGCCTGCTCAACGTCGTCACCTGGCAGTGGGCCGGCTACTACATGATCATCCTGTACGCGGCGTTGCAGGGCATCGACCCGACGCTCTACGAGGCCGCCCGGATGGACGGCGCCGGACGGTGGCAGGTCGCGACGCGGATCAAGATCCCGCTGATCGCGCCCGCGCTCATCCTGATCCTGGTCTTCTCGCTGATCGGCACCCTGCAGTTCTTCAACGAGCCACAGATCCTGCGGTACCTCGCCGCGGGCACGATCGGGGCCGACTTCACCCCCAACATGTACGCCTACCAGCAGGCGTTCTCGCTCGCCAACTTCAACTACGGGTCGGCGATCTCGTTCGCGCTCGGCGGCATCGTCTTCATCTGCGTGTACGCCTTCCTGTTCTTCACCCGCAAGCGGAGGAGCTTCCTCTAGATGGCCGACCGCACCAGCGTCCGCGCCGGCGTCCGCCGGCCGCAGCGCTACCTTCCTCTGCAGATCCTCCTCGGCTTCCTGGTGATCTACTTCCTGGTGCCGTTCTGGTGGGTCGTCGTCAACAGCTCCAAGGACGCGCCGGGCCTGTTCGGCGGCGGCAACACCCTGTGGTTCTCCGACCAGATCGACTACGTCGGCAACCTCAGGCAGCTCTTCACCTACGACGGTGGCATCTACCTGCGGTGGATCCTCAACTCCACGCTCTACGCGATCGCCGGCGGAGTCGGCGCCACGGTTCTGGCGGTCATGGCCGGCTACGGGTTCGCCAAGTACCGGTTCGCCGCACGGCGCTTCAGCTTCGCCGTCGTGCTCGGCGCGCTGATGGTGCCGGCCACCGCCCTGGTCATCCCGACCTTCATCATGTTCTCCCGGCTCGGCCTGACGAACACGGTCTGGGCGGTGATCCTGCCGTCGCTGCTCAACCCGTTCGGCGTCTACCTGATGCACGTGTACGCGCGCGACGCGGTGCCGGACGAGCTGCTGGACGCGGCGCGGGTGGACGGCGCGGGGGAGGTGCGCACGTTCCTGCAGATCGCGCTTCCGCTGATGCGTCCCGCGGTGGTCACCGTGCTGCTCCTGTCGGCCGTGGCGTCCTGGAACAACTACTTCCTGCCCCTGGCCATGCTCTCGGACAACCGGCTGTTCCCGGTGACCGTCGGTCTCGGCCTGTGGCAGGGGATCGCCTCGGCGAACAACTCGGGAGGCACCTCCCTGTGGAGTCTCATCATCCTGGGCTCGCTGGTGTCCGTGATCCCACTGGTCATCGCGTTCTTCAGTCTGCAACGACACTGGCGTGGCGGCCTGTCCGTCGGTGGCCTTCGCTAGGTCGCGCCGCGCGACCTTGGGGCATGACAGAGAGGTGTGCTGATGTCGACGACAGATCGGCCGCTGCGCAGCGCGCAGTGGTTCGGCGCCGAGGGCCGCAACGGGTTCATCCACCGGTCCTGGATGCGCAACCAGGGATTCGCGGACGACGTCTTCGACGGTCGCCCGGTGATCGGCATCGCCACCACCTGGTCGGAGCTGACCCCCTGCAACGCCCACCTGCGCGACCTGGCCGAGTCGGTGAAACGCGGCGTGTGGGAGAGCGGCGGTCTGCCGCTGGAGTTCCCGGCCATGAGCCTGGGCGAGCCCCTCATGCGTCCCACGACCATGCTCTACCGCAACCTGCTCGCCATGGAGCTGGAGGAGTCCGTCCGCGCCAACCCCCTCGACGGGGTGGTGCTGCTGTCGGGCTGTGACAAGACCACGCCGGGCCTGCTGATGGGAGCGGCGAGCGTCGACCTGCCGACGCTGATGCTGACCGGCGGGCCGATGCTCAACGGCAAGTTCCGCGGCCAGGACATCGGCTCGGGAACTGTCGTCTGGCGGTTCACGGAGGAGATGCGGGCCGGTCGGATGAGCGCCGCCGACTGCGCCGAGGCGGAGGTCGGCATGTCCCGCAGCCGGGGCCACTGCATGACGATGGGCACCGCCTCCACCATGGCCTGCGTGACGGAGGCGCTGGGCGTGCAGCTACCCGGGGCCGCCGCCGTACCCGCCGTCGACTCCCGGCGGTACGCGCTCGCGCAGGCCGCCGGTCGGCGGATCGTCGCCATGGTGGGCGAGGACCAGCGACTGTCCACGGTGCTCACCCGCGAGGCGTTCGAGAACGCCATCCGGGTCAACGCCGCGATCGGCGGCTCCACGAACGCCGTCGTGCACCTGCTCGCGATCGCCGGACGCCTCGGCGTGCCCCTGTCGCTGGAGGACTTCGACACTCTCACCGCCGACGTCCCGCTGCTCGTCAACCTCATGCCGTCCGGGGCGTACCTGATGGAGGACTTCGCCTACGCCGGCGGCCTTCCGGTGGTGATGAAGGAACTCGCGCCGCTGCTGCACACGGAACACGTCACGGTCAGCGGCCGGAGCGTGGCCGAGAACGTCGACGGCGCGCAGTGCTGGAACAGGGACGTCATCGCCACCATGCAGGAGCCGTTCCAGGCCGCCGGCTCGGGCACCGTGGTGCTGCGCGGGTCGCTCGCGCCGTCCGGGGCGGTGCTGAAGGTCTCCGCCGCCTCCCCCCACCTGCTCACGCACACCGGTCCGGCGCTCGTCTTCGACCGGATCGAGGAGTACGTCGTCGCCGCCGACGACCCGGACCTCGACGTCACGCCCGACACGGTGATCGTCGTCCGCAACGCCGGCCCACGCGGCTACCCCGGCTTCCCGGAGGTGGGCAACGTGCCCATGCCCCGCCGGTTGCTCACCGACGGCATCACGGACATGGTGCGGATCTCGGACGCCCGCATGAGCGGCACCGGCTACGGCACGTGCGTCCTGCACGTGGCGCCGGAGGCGTCCGTGGGCGGCCCTCTCGCGCTGGTGCGCACCGGCGACATGGTCCATCTCGACGTCGCCACCCGCAGCCTCGACCTCCTGGTCGACGAGGCGGAACTCGCCGAGCGTCGCTCCGCCTGGAAGCCGCCGCCGCCGGTGGCCGACCGGGGCTGGGTACGGCTGTACAGCGAGCACGTCCTCCAGGCCGACAGCGGTGCGGACCTCGACTTCCTGGTCGGGGGCAGCGGCAGCGCGGTGCCCCGCCACTCACACTGACGGCCACGCGAACGTACGAGGTAACCACCCATGGAAGAACGGACGGCCCGCCAGTGACAGTTCACGCGGAGAAAGCGGTGGCGACCGCCCACCGGCCAGCGGTCATGGCGGATGTCGCCCGCCTGGCGGGCGTGTCACACCAGACGGTGTCCCGGGTCATCAACGGAGCGCCCGCGATCAGGCGCGAGACGCGGGAGCGGGTCCTCGAGGCCATCCGGCGACTCGACTACCGCCCCAACACGGCCGCCCGTGCGCTGGTCCGTGGACGGTCCGGGATGATCGGCATCATCGGTACGGCCAGGACGCTGTTCGGCCCGACGAGCATCCACCGCAGCGTCGAGGACGCGGCCCGCGCCGCCGGCTACTTCGCCACCTCGGTCAGCCTGGAGGAGGTGACGGTACGGGCGCTCAGCGACGCCACCGAGCACCTCATGCGCGTCGGCGTGGAAGGCGTCGTGATGATCGCCGGCAACGACGAGGCTCTCGAGGTGGTGCGGATGACCCGCTCCCGGGTGCCCTTCGTCGTGGTGGAGGGCGACCTGTCCAGGGCGAGCGTCACCGTCGGCGTCGACCAAGTGCTCGGCGCCCGGATGGCGACCGAGTACCTGCTCGGCCTCGGGCACACCGAGATCGTGCACGTGTCCGGTCCGCTCAACTGGGCCGAGGCCCGCGCCCGCCGCGACGGCTGGCGTACGGCGATGCTGGCGGCGGGCATACGTCCGCCCGAGCCCGTCGAGGGTGACTGGATGGCCCACAGCGGCTACCTCGCCGGGCTGCGGATCTGCGAGATGCGCGGCACCACCGCGGCCTTCGCCGCCAACGACCAGATGGCCATCGGCGTGCTGCGCGCGCTGCACGAGCGTGGCCGACGGGTGCCACAGGATGTCTCGGTCATCGGGTTCGACGACGTGCCCGAGGCGGCGTACCTGATTCCGCCGTTGACCACGATCCAGCAGGACTTCGCGGCGGTCGGTCGACGGGCCATCACGGCGGTCACCCAGGCCATCGACGACACGGTGCCACAGCCCCTGCCGTTGGTCGTTCCCACGCTCGTGGTGCGTGCGAGCACCGCGCCGCCGACCGGCACGTGACACGCGGACGCCGCACGGCGGGGCGGGCCCGGCGTGACGCCGAGCCCGCCCCCGGTGCGGTTACGACAGAGCCGCCAGCCGGAACTGCTGGTTGGTCTGGCCGTGGCAGTCGTAGAGCTGGATCTGCGCGCCGTTGGCGGTGCTCCAGACGTCCAGGCAGCGTCCGGACTGCACACTGCTGATGGTGCCGTTGGAGTTGATGTTCCACTGCTGGTTGGTCTGGCCGTGGCAGCTGTAGATCTGTACGGCCGCGCCGTTGCCGGAGCCGGCCGCGTCGAGGCACATCGTGCCGTACACCTGGAGTTGTTTACCCGAGGTGTAGGTCCAGGACTGGTTCGCCTGCCGGTTGCAGTCCCAGAGGTTCACCCGCGTGCCGTTGGTGCGCGACGCGTTCGGCACGTCGACGCACCGGCCCGACTGCGCGCCGATGATCTGGCTGGCGGAGCCGGGTGGGGTGGTGGGCGTGACGGTGGGTGTGGGTGTCGGGCTGCCCGTCGGGGTGGTGGTCGGCGTCGGACTGGTCGGCGTCGACGGCAGCAGCGGGCAGGTGCTGCGGTAGGTCACCACGCCGCTGTTGTCCAACAGCGGGCACAGGAACTGGCTGTACCGGGCGTCGTTGTCGAGGAACATCTTGACGAACGGCAACATGGTCCGGACCATCACCGGGTTCGACCGTCCGACCATGAAGCCGTGATCCGCGCCGGCGACCTCCAGGTAGACGCTCTCGGTGGTGCTCGGGATGCTGTTGTAGAGACCGGTGGCGTAGGACGGGGTGACCACCGTGTCCGCCTGACCGGCAAAGATCATGGTGGGTACCCGGTCGTTGGCCAGGTTCGACGACGGCGAGTACGGCGCGATGCCGACCACGGCCTTCAGCGACGGACGCCGCATGGCGGCGCTCAGCGCCCCACCGCCGCCCATGGAGTGGCCGGCGACGGCCAACCGGTTCGGGTCGACGCGGTCCCGGACGGGGCTCTGCTGCGTCAGGTAGTCGAGCGCGGCGAGGAGTTGGGTGCCGCGCGCGGTGTCGAAGTCGTTGCGGCTGTTGGTCTCGATGCCGATGACGACGAAGCCGTGCGAGGCCAGCCACGGTCCCATCCAGGCCAGTTCGGCGGAGAACAACGCCGTGTAACCCGGTGAGATCGCGATGGCCCCGAAGGTGCCCTGGCTGGTGTCGGTCGGGTAGTAGATCCGGCCGCCGTTGAAGCCGTACCCGGTCGGGACGGCGACCGACGTGTTGGCGAAGGGGCCGTTCACGGCGGTGACGCTGGTCCGGGTGGGGTCCGGGCCACGCTGGTACGGGTTGTCGGCGGCCGAGGCCGACCCGGTCGTCAGGGTGATGGTGAGCAGCCCGACCGCGGCGGCCATCCCGGCGGCGGCGAGCGTGAGCAGCCGTCCCCGGATGCCGGACGACCTGCGGTCGACAGGGGTGCCCGCCGGGGGCGGCGGGTGGTCTGCGGGTCCTCGCACTGTCGGTACCTCCTGGGGGTGGTGGTGGAAGGACGAGGGGCGGGCGGGCTCGTCCTGCGGTGAGCCCGCCCGCCCCGACGGATCGTCAGGACGAGTACCGGAACTGCTGGTTGGTCTGGCCGTGGCAGTCGTAGAGCTGGATCTGCGCGCCGTTGGCGGTGCTCCAGACGTCCAGGCAGCGTCCGGACTGGACGTTGCTGATGGTGCCGTTGGAGTTGATGTTCCACTGCTGGTTGGTCTGGCCGTGGCAGCTGTAGATCTGGACCGCCGCGCCGTTGCCGGAGCCGGCCGCGTCGAGGCACATGGTGCCGTACACCTGGAGTTGTTTGCCGGAGGTGTAGGTCCAGGACTGGTTGGTCTGCCGGTTGCAGTCGTAGAGCTGCACCCGGGTGCCGTTGGTGGTCGAGGCGTTGGGCACGTCGACGCACCGGCCGGACTGCGTGCCGACGATCTGACCGGCCGAGCCCGGTGGCGTGCTGGGCGTGGGGGAGACGGTGGGGGTCGGGCCCGGCGTCGTGGGCGTGGGCGTGGTGCCCGGGCCCGCGCTGTTCAACGCCTCCAGGGTGGCCGTGTACGCGGCCTTCTTGTTACCGCTGCAGTCGAAGAGCAGCGGCGTGCCGCCGGAGCGCCACGAGTCGCAGTCCCGCACTCCCCACACGGTGAGCCCGTTGCAGCGCGCCACGGCGAGGCAGTCGTTGACCACGCTGCGGTAGGTGTTGGCCTGCGTCGTGCCGGAACCCTCGATGTCCAGTTCGGTGATCTGCACGTCCACCCCGAGGGCGGCGAAGCTGGACAGCGTCGTGCGGTAGTTGCTGTTGTACGGCGAGTTGGCGTTGAAGTGCGACTGGAACCCGACGCAGTCGATCGGCACTCCCCGGGACTTGAAGTCCCGCACCATGTTGTACACGGCCTGGGTCTTGGCCCAGGTCCAGTTGTCGGTGTTGTAGTCGTTGTAGCAGAGCTTCGCGCCCGGGTCCGCCGTGTCGGCGGCGCGGAACGCCGCCTCGATCCAGTCGTTGCCGGTGCGCTGGAGGTTCGAGTTACGACGCGCCCCGCTGTTGCCGTCCTCGAACGCCTCGTTCACCACGTCCCACGAGTAGATTTTGCCCTTGTAGTAACCGGCGACGCGGTTGATGTGGTTCAGCATCGCGCTGCGCAGCGAGCTGCCCTCCATGCCCTGCATCCAACCCGGCTGCTGCGAGTACCAGGCCAGGGTGTGGCCCCGGACCTTCCACCCCCGGGAGAGGGCGTGGTTCACGATCCGGTCCGCGTTGCCGAAGGTGAAGTTGTTCTGCTGCGGCTCGGTTGCGTCGATCTTCATCTCGTTTTCGGGCGTCACGGCGTTGAACTCGCGGTTCAGGATCGTCGTGTACGCGCTGTCGCCGAGCTTGTTGGCGGCCACAGCGGCACCGAAGTACCGGCCGGACTGGGCCGCCGCCGCGCCGAGGGTCGTCTCGGCGGCCTGCGCCAGGTTGGGCAGCATCGATACGACCAGGGTCAAAATTATCGCAGCAGTTCCGGAAAGAGTGAACGCGCGTAGTCGGGTACGCCCGGGGGTACGGGGCCGGGAAACCATGCTGATCCTCCGGTGGTGGGTGGGGAGAACTGGGTCGCTCTTCGGGTGGGTGACTCCGCTGCGCTGGCCGCGGTCGCGATGCTGGGGTCGCTCCCGCGGGTCGACGGTCGCGTGCGTTGTCTGGGCGACTGTGGCCCGCCTGACCAGCGGCGGAAGGTGGCGGTGGGGGGCGGTGGTGGACGCGGTCGGATGCTTCGTGATGGGGCCTGGCGGATCGGGTGAGGCGCCTCCGGTGCGGGAAATGATCATGATGACGATCACACTGATCGATGTCTCAGGCTCGCAGAAAATTCCGGCTTTATCAACCGGTAGTTTCGGGGCTGTTGCGAGACAGGGTGTCGGGGCGTGAGCCGCGTCAGACGCAAGATCGGATAACGTCCGGCCGTCGGTCTCTTCCTGTTACTCCGGAGTGTTCACGTGGTCTCGACCTCGCTGCCCCGCACCACCCTGCTCACGGTGACGGCCACGCTGCTGGCCGCCATCACGGCCGGCTGTGGCGACGGCAACGAGACCCAGCGGTACGCCGACCGCGTACGGGTGGAGGGATTCACGTTGGTCAGGGCGGCGTACTCGAACGGCGAAGGTCGGTCCTACCTCGGGCCGGCCGGCGAAGGGACGCCCACGGTCACCGCCCCCGGGCTCACCCTGACCTCGGGCGGCACGGACACGTCCTACCTGTTCTACGACTACCTCGCCACCGGCCGGGGCACCGCCTCGGACACCGGCACCTGTTCGGTGACCGTGTACGAGATCCGGGACCGGGCCAAGGCCGTGGACTACCTCGACGACGACCTGAACAGCAGCCAGCGGCGGGCGGTGCGTGACGGCACGTCGCGCATCGTGCATCTCGACGTGCTGTGCGACGCGCAGGCCGACACGTGACCCGGTGCGGGCCGGCGGCTCTGCGCCGGCCCGCACCGATCGTCGGAGCACGGTCCGTCGGGGTCAGGGGGCCCAGGGGGCGGCGATGTTCCAGGTGCTGTCGGCCGCCCAGAGGGTGGGGCTGTTGAAGGCGTCACCGCCCGCGCCGTTGCTGAGCCAGACCTCCGAGTTGTAGTGCCGGAGGTACTTCCCGCGGAAGTTGTACGACTCCAGCGACACGCCGCCCCCGGTCAGCCCCACGCGGGCGCACCAGGTGGCGTCGGCGCGCAGGAGCGCCGACCCGTCGTTGGGCGAGTTGCGGACCCGGGAATCCTGGTGCCGCAGGTACTGACCGGGATAGTTGACCGACTCGAAGGAGTAGCAGGCGCCGTCGGCCAGGCCCGGCCGGATGGTGTACGTCGCGTCGTTCCTGAGCAGCGCCGAGCTGCCCGCGTCGACGACCTCGGTGTACGCCAGGCTGTTCTGGTGGCGCAGGTACCGGTTGGTGTAGCCGGGGGTGGTCACCTGCAACGAACGCCGGGTGTTGACCGGCAGGGCGACGGGGGCCGCGCTGCCGATCGACCTGGACGCGTCGACGAGGGCGGTGTTGGCCGCGCGGACCCGGGCCTGGTCCATCTTGACCACCTGCCGGTCGTAGGTGAGGAAGCCGTTCAGCTCGCCCTCCTGGTCGGCGATCTCGGTGTAGATCGAGGCACTGAGACCCTTGCCGAGCATCAGGTTCCGCGCGCCCTCCACCAGCCCCACGTACCGGTCGGTGAGCGCAGCGGAGGTGGGCTGCCACTCGTAGGCGAAGAACTGCCCGTTCGGGCTGTACTCGTGGCCGGGTACGCGTAGGCCCAGGCCGCCGAACTCGCCGAGCACCGCGATCCGGCTGTTCGACGGAGAGGGTGAGTCCGGGCCGAGGTAGACGTGCCAGTCGTCGATGTCGCCGTTACCGGGGTTGCCGAGGGACTGGCAGCAGTTGTAGCCGCTGTGCGGGTTGACCAGGCGGGTGGGGTCCTGGTTCTTGATGTTCTGCGCCACGCGGCGGGTGTCGGCCAGGGCGCGCTCGCCCCAGCCTTCGTTGTAGGGCGTGTAGGCGACGACCGCGGGGGAGCTGCGGTGCTCGTCGACGATCTCGCGTGCCTCGGTCTCGAACTGCGCCTGTTGGGCATCGGTGGGATCGATGTTCTGCGCGGTGAGCGACGGGATGTCCTGCCAGACCAGCAGACCGAGCCGGTCGGCGTGGTAGAACCAGCGCTGCGGTTCGACCTTGATGTGCTTGCGCACCATGTTGAAGCCCAGATCCTTGTGCTTCTGCAGGTCGAACGCGAGGGCGGCGTCGGTCGGCGCGGTGTACAGGCCGTCCGGCCAGAAGCCCTGGTCGAGGGTGCCGACCTGGAAGACGAACTGGCCGTTGAGCTTCGGTCGTAGCACCCCGTTGACCACACCGGTGGTGATCTCCCGCATTCCGAAGTAGTGCATGGTCTGGTCGATGGTCGCGCCGCTGGCGTTGCGCAGGCGGATTCGTAGGTTGTAGAGGAACGGGTCGTCGGGTGACCAGCGGCGGGCGTTCGGCACCGGGACGGTGAAGTCGGTGAAGCCGCCGGTGGCGGAGCCGACGACGGTGCTTCCGTTCAACGCCTCGGCGAGCACGCTGTGCCCGCTCACGTCGCCCCGGGTGAAGACCCGGACCCGCAGGGTGTTGGCGCCCAGGTTCGGGTAGACGTCCACGCTGCTGATCGACGCCGCGGGCACCGGCTCCATCCACACCGTCTGCCAGATGCCCGAGCTGGGTGTGTAGAAGATCCCGCCGGGCTGCTTGGTCTGCTTGCCGATCGGCGGCAGGCTGCCGTTCTGCCGGGTGTCGGTCGGATCCCACACCTTCACCACGATCTCGTTCACGCCGCCATTGAGCTGCGTCGTCACGTCGAAGGTGAAGGCGTCGTAGCCGCCGGTGTGCGCGCCGACCCGCACGCCGTTGACCCAGACCGTGCTCTGCCAGTCCACCGCGCCGAAGTGCAGCAGGGTCCGCCGGCCCGACCAGTTCGGCGGGACGGTGACGGTGCGTCGGTAGAACAGGTAGTTGCGGTTGTCGTTGGCGGGCCGCTGGACACCGGAGAGGGCGCTCTCCACGGGGAACGGCACGTTGACCCGTTCGGGCAGGTCGGTGTTGAACTGCGGGGCGTCGTCGGTGCCGGACTGCCGTAGCTGCCACTCCCCGTTGAGGTTGAGCCAGTCCGGACGCGTCATCTGCGGTCGCGGGTATTCCGGCAGGGGAGTTCCGGCCAGCGCCTGGCTGGTCCACGGGGTGGTCAGTGGTGGCGTCCTGGCCGGGGCGGCCTGCGCCGGTCGGGCCGGTGCGGCGAACACGCCGGCGACGAGGGTGAGGATGAGCAGTAGGGGCAGGGCGGGGCGGGCGGGGACCTGACGTGTCATGCCGTCTCCGAGGGGCGGGTCGCCGCGGGCCGTGCAGCTGAGCCCGCAGCGCGGGCGGTGGACATCGGTTATAGAGGCATCCGGGACGCTCAGTCAATCGCCTGCTGTCAATGCATCTCCTGTCCAGTGCTCCTCAACTGGCGTTGCCTACAACTCCAGGTGCAGAAGTCATCACCTGGCACGAAGGAGTTGTCATGACCGACGTCACCGCACCGTCGTTCAGCGGCGTGCACCACGTCGCTTTCACCGTCCGGAACCTCGAGGCCAGCGTGGCCTGGTACCAGAAGGTCTTCCAGGCCACGCTCGCGGACGGCAAGCTTCCGCACTACGGCCGTGAGTGGACCGGGTACGCCGAGCTGGTCATCGACCAGCGCACCGGCTTCTCCATCGGTCTGCACCACAACGAGGGCAACCAGGGCGAGGAGTTCAACGAGGTCCGTACCGGCCTCGACCACTTCTCCCTCAACGTCGAGACGCGCGAAGGGCTCGAGGCCTGGTCCGCCTGGCTCGACAGCCTGGGCGTCGCGCACTCCGGCATCCAGACCGCGCGGGAGCCGTTCCTCTACTCGACCGTCGTCTTCCGGGACATCGACAACATCCAGCTCGAGGTCGTCGCCTTCGGCGTCTGAGTAGCCGGACCGTGGGTATGACCGCCGACGCGACGGACGCCGGCGCCGGCCCGATGATTCAAGGAGTGGACATGACCAAGGTTCTGATGGTGTTGACCTCGCACGACCAGCTCGGTGACACCGGTCGCAAGACCGGGTTCTGGCTGGAGGAGCTGGCCACGCCCTACTACCGGTTCCGGGACGCCGGATGGGAGGTGACGCTCGCCTCGCCCCAGGGTGGCCGGGCGCCCCTGGACCCGAAGAGCGACGAGCCGGACTTCCAGACCGACCAGACCCGTCGGTTCACGGCGGACGCCGAGGCGGAACGCCAGCTCGGGACGACCGTACGGCTCGACTCGGTCTCCGTCGCGGACTACGACACCGTCTTCTACCCGGGCGGTCACGGACCCCTGTGGGACCTCGCCGAGGACGACACCTCGATCAAGCTGATCGAGCAGGTCGTCGCGGCGGGCAAGCCGATCGCGCTGGTGTGCCACGCCCCGGGGGTGTTGCGGCACTGCGTGACGCCGGACGGTGAGCCGCTGGTGGCCGGCAGGCGGGTCACCGGGTTCACCGACAGCGAGGAGGAGTACATGGGCCTGACGAAGGTCGTGCCCTTCCTCGTCGAGGACGAGCTGGTCGCGAAGGGCGCCGACTTCTCCAAGGCGGGCAACTTCGAGCCGTACGTGGTGAGCGACGGGTTGCTCGTCACGGGCCAGAATCCGGCGTCCTCAGGGCCGGCGGCCGACGAGTTGATCTCGCTGGTGGGACGCAACGGCGGGTAGCGGCAGCGATCTCCGTCCGGTGGGCGTCACCGCCCGCCGGACGGAGCCCGTCCGGTGGCCGCGCCGCGACCTCAGCGGGACCGTACGGTGTGGACCGCGGAGACCGCTCCGGCGCCCTCGCCGACGGCTGTCGCGACCCGCTTGGTGGAACCGGAGCGGATGTCGCCCACCGCGAAGACGCGGGCGGCGCTGGTCTGGAACGGCAGCGGCGCGTCGTGCGTGCCGGACGGCAGCCGGCTGTCGGTCAGCACGAAACCACTCTCATCCATCGCGATGCCCTTCATCCATCCGGACTCCGGTTCGGCGCCGATGAAGCAGAACAGTCCCCGGCAGTCCAGCCGCGTGGGCTCACCCTCCTCCGCCACGACGATCGCCCTCAGGGTGTCCTCCCCGTGCAGCTCCCGCAGGACGCTGCCGGTGTGGACGGTGATCCGGGGATGGGCCCGGATCCGGTCGGTCAGGTACGCCGACATCTTCGCCCCGAGGTCGGCCGCGCGCACCACCAGGTGTACGGAGCAGTTCCGGGCGGCCAGGGAGAGCGCCGCCTGCCCGGCCGAATTGGCGCCGCCCAACACGGCGACCGGCTGGGACTCGTACCCGCGCACGTCCAGCTCGGTGGCCGCGTACCGGACACAGCCGCTCTGCTCGAACTCGGCCCACCGCTCGATGTCGAGGCGTCGGTAACGCGCCCCGGTGGCGGCGATGACCGCGGACGTGCCGATCCGGGTGCCGTCCACCAACTCCACGACGGGTCGCTTCTCGTCGGACACGTCCAGGCCGACCACCGCGCACGGCGCGTAGATCTGGACGCCGAACTTCAGCGCCTGGAGCATCGCCAGCCGGGCCAACTGTTCACCGCTGACACCCTCGGGGAAGCCGAGGTAGTTCTCGATGCGCGCGCTCTTGGCCGCCTGGCCGCCGAGGCCGGTGCCGTCCAGCAGCACCGTGATGAGGCCCTCGGACGCGCCGTACACCGCCGCGGCCAGCCCGGCCGGCCCGGCGCCGACCACGACCAGGTCGGGGTCGCGCGCCGTGGCGACGTAGGTCAGACCGAGCGCCTCCGCGACCGTGCCGGGAGTGGCGTGACGCAGTACGTGGTTGCTGGTGACCGCGACCGGAAGGTCGTCCTCGCCGACACCCTCCGCCCGCATCAGCGCCCGCCCGGGCAGCGACGCCGCGTCGAGCCAGGTGTGCGGGAGGAGCATCTGGTTCACGTACGTCCGCAGCTCCAGCGACTCGGCCACGTGTGGCCGACCGACGATCTCCAGGGCGTTGCCGGCCGCGCCGCGCATCAGCTCGCGCCGGGCCCGGAAGGTCTCGATCAGCACGTCGGCGATGTCGACCTGGTCGGCGAGCACGCGGCGCAGCTCGGGCGCGGTGATCCGGACGACGGTCCCGGCCGTCACGACGCGGACCGTGAGGAACACCTGCTGCCCGGTCAGCAGGCTCAGTTCGCCGAGGAACTCGCCCGGCCCGCGCCGGTAGATCAGTCGTTCGGGCTCCAGCGCCGTCGCGTTGCGGACCGCCTCGGCAGTCGCCGTACGCAGCAGGAAGAAGTCGTAGGAGCTGTCGCCGGCGGCGTACAGGTGTTGTCCCTGGCTGACCTCCTCCTCGGTGCCGTAGCTGGCGAGGCGGTCGAACTGCTCGGCGTCGAGGACAGGGCCGTCGGCGTCTGGAGTGCTCACCATCGAAGAGTAGGTGCCCGTTGTTGACAGCAACTGGACCGACACTGACTTGTCCGACAGCGCCGGGCGGGTGGCTTTCGCGGCTTCCCCGTCGCGACCGCTGCCGCCGGCGGTAACTTGCTGGTCACTGGAAATCGTGTGCCCCGGTGTTGGGTTGACGCGCTGTGGACGGCACGAGAGAGGGACGACAGTGAAGAAGCAAGCGGACTGGGGTCGGGACGGGTGGGCGGTCCAGCCGGGCGAGGGGGAGCTGATCGAGCTGGGCGGCCCGCACCGCCCGGAGATCCTCGTCCGGGGCGCCGAGGCGGATGGGGCGTTGGGCGCCTTCCTGTTCCATCACGACGTGATCGCCGAGAACCCGCCCCACGCGCATCACGACTTCATGAAGATCGCCTACGTCCTGGAGGGCGAGTACCACTTCCGGGTGGGGAACGCCGAGTTCTCCGGTGGCCCGGGTACCACGGTTGTGGTGCCCCGGGGCGCCTACCACACGTTCGTCACCCCGACCGGCGGGAAGCTGCTCTTCGTCAGCGCGCCTGCCGGCAACGAGCAACTCTTCGAGGAACTCGGCGGTCTCGGCCCGAACCCCACGCCGGAGCAGCTCGCCGAGATCGACGAGCGCTTCGCCACGACCCGGCTTCCGGGCGAGGAGGGCCGCCCCTGGAGTCAGCTGCGGGGCGGCGCGGGGACGGCGCACTGATCTCCCGGAGACACCGCGTCCCCTGTCGGGCTGCGTACCGCGACCGGCGTCGGCCAACCTGTGGCCGACGCCGGTCGGGTGGGGACCGGGTCCCCGGCGAGAGCTCCGCGTCGGGGACCGACCCGCCGGCGGTGCCGGTGAACGACTACGCGGGCCTGACGGCCGGCCTGGTCCGACCAACGGTGGTGAGGTAGAGGACCAGGCCGGCGCCGGTGAGGACAAATCCCGCCCACACCGTGGAGAGGGTTCCCCACCCGGCGCCGAGGGCGACGGCGCCGCCGATCGCGCCGAGCGAGTTGGCGAGGTTGAGGGCGGCCAGGTTGAGCGCGCCCATGAGGGTCGGCGCGTCGGGTGCGAACTGGGTCAGCCGTACCTGGATGGCCGGAATGGCGAACATCATGGTCGCGCCGACGCCGAACAGCGCCGGCATGAGGATCAGGATCTCCCGGCCGGTGAAGGCGATGGCCACCAGCAGCACCAGGACGTAGCTGAAGCCGTAGATCAGCGGCCGGCTGCCGTCGCGGTCGGCGGCGCGACCACCGAAGTAGTTTCCGAACGCCATGCCGAGGCCGAAGACGGCCAGGGCGACCGGAATGAGCGACGGGCTCTCCCGTGCCGCGTCGGTGACGAACGGCCCGATGAAGGTGTAGACGGCGAAGATGCTGGAGATGCCGAGCGCCGCGACAGCGACCATGAGCCAGACCTCGCGTCGCCGGAGGGCGGCCAGTTCGTGCCCCACCGAACTGCCGTGCAGGTCGTCGGTGCGCGGCAGCCACGCCAGGAGCGCCGCTCCGGCCAGCAGACCCAGACCGACCACGGTCCAGTAGGTCGTACGCCACCCGGCCTGCTGGCCGACGAGGGTGCCGAGCGGCGACCCCAGGATGGTGGCCACCGTCAGGCCGCCCATCACGGTGGCGAACGCCCTGCCACCCTTGCCGGGGCCGTAGACGTACGCGGCGACGACAGCCCCCGCGCCGAAGAACGCGCCCTGCACGCTCCCGGTGATGAAGCGGAAGACGACAAGAGTCGCGATGTTCGGGGCCAGGCCCGACAGGACGTTGCCGACCAGGAACAACGCGATCAGACCCAGCAGGAGGGTACGGCGGTTGGCGCGCGCCGCGAGAAGCGTGATCGCCGGCGAGCCGATCATGACACCGAAGGCGTAGGCGCTGATCGCGTACGTCGCGACCGGGATGGACGTGCCCAGGTCGGCGGCGAAGAGTTGCAGGATCCCGTTGCTGCCGAACTCGCCGGTGCCGATGGCGAAGGTGCCCAGCGCCAACGCGAAGAGGGTCAGCCCCGGACGGGGCGCCGGCCGCGCGGCGGTGGCCGACCGCGTGGTCGCGTCGCGCCCGCGCGGCTCGTCGTGGATGCCGGGCTCAGCCGGTTGGAGCCGGGTGTGGTGTTCTGTGGTCATGGAGCCTTGTCCTCGTGGGCGGATTGCCTTTTCCGAGGACATGCTGACGTCAGCCAGTTGACAGCTTCTGAAGTCTGTCGGACCGGGCGGACGTCCTCGCGTCCCGGCTGAGCAGCACGAGGGCGGCCACCGTCAGCAGTCCGCCGGCGAGCGCGAGCGCGCGTGCCCCCGACATGGGCAGGAGCGCGCCGCCGAGCAGCGAACCACCGGCGATGCCGACGTTGAACGCGGTGCTGACGCCGGCCGAGGCGATGTCGGTGCTGCCGGGTGCCAGGTGCAGCATGCGGTTCTGCACGGCGGAGGCGAAGGCCGCGTAGGCGAGGCCGAGCCCGGCGAGACAGACGACCGCGCCGGGCGGGAGAGCGCCGAGTCCGTACATGCCGAACAGCGCGGCCGCACCGACGCCCAGCGACGCCAACAGCGAGGCGATCGGCCGGGTGTCCAGGGTCCGCGCCACGAGCAGGGTGCCGACGACGCCCGCGACGCCGGAGGTGAACAGCAGCGGCGTCAGGGCCGCGTCGGCGAAGCCGCCGACGTCGAGCAGGAAGGGCGTGATGTAGGTCTGCAGGGTCAGGAAACCGCCGATGCCGAGGGTGGTGGCGGCCAGCAGCACGGCGAAGCGCCGTCCGTCGGGCGCCGTGCCCCGAGCGCCGCCACCGGCCGCCGGGGGATAGGTGGGTAGGAGGGCGAACACCGCGACGGCGATCACCAGACCGACCCCGGCCAGCGCCGCGAACGCCGCGCGCCAGCCGGCCTGCTGACCGATCCAGGTCCCCAGGGGTACGCCGAGCACCGGCGCGAGCGTCGCCCCGGTCGCGAACAGCGCCACCACCCGGCCCCGCACCGCGACGGGGAAGGGCCCGATCACGGTCGCCGTGGCGATGGACCAGAACAGCGCCTGCGCGACAGCGGTCCCGAGGCGGGCCCCGGCCAGCACGGAGTACGTCTGCGCGGTGGCGGCGACGCCGTTCGCGGCGGCGAACAGGAGCATCGTGACGCCGAGCAGGTGGCGACGGGGGATTCGCCGGGTCAGCCGGGCCAGCGGTACGGACGCCAGCACCACCACGACGGCGTACCCGCTGACCAGCAGACCCACCCGCGAACGGGACCGGTCGAGATCGGACGCGAGGTGAGTCAACAGACCGACGGGCAGCAGTTCGGTCGTGACGAACGCGAACGCGGCCAGGGAGAGCGTGACGAGTACGGCCCTGGCCCTCGCCGGCGACACTTCCGGCGTCACCTACGCGCCCACCGTCCGGCCGGCGCTTGACGGTGCGGAGCGCGTCGATATAATTCATCGAACCGGGATGTCATCAGATGAGGAAGCTCCTCCGTTCGGCACGTACATACCCGTCGAGTCGAGCCGGCCCGCCGTTCGAACAGCGTGGAGGCCTTGTGTCCACTATAGATTCGCCGCTGGCGGCTGTGCGGCACGATCTGCCCGCGCACGGCACCGGTTGGGTCGACGACGTCCTGCTCGCCGGGCCGGGCAACGAGACCTGCCTCGTCCTCGGCACGCCGATCACCCGGGCGCAACTGCGCGCCGAGGTGACCTCCCGACAGGCCCGGCTCACCGACGCCGGGCTGCGCCCGGGCGGCGCGTTGGCGCTACGACTGCCCTCCTCGCTGGCGTACGTGGCCAACCTGCTCGCCGCCTGGCGGATCGGGGCCCAGGTGACGCTGCTCGACCACCGGCTGTCGCGCGGCGAGGTGGAGCGGGCGCTCGAACGCGTCGGCGCGCAGTTCCTCGTCCAGCCCGTCGACACCGTGCTCCCGCCGCTGCGCGGCTTCGTCACCGTCGACGAGACGGTCATCGCGCGCCCGGCCGGCCGGCCGGCGTCGACACCGCACGCCCTCATCCAGCTGAGCTCCGGGTCCACCGGCCCGTCGAAAGTCATCGGTCGCACCGTCGACGACCTGGTCGCCGAGATCGAGCGCTACACGCTCACCGACGGCGTGCCCCGGCCCGGTGAGCGGCTCGTGCTGCTCGCGTCGATGGCGCACGTGCTCGGTCTGGTCGGCGGCCTCCTCTACGCCCTGCACGCCCGGGTCACGCTCACGCTGCCCGAGCGGATGACGGTGGGCGGCGTGCTGGGTGTCATCGCCGGCGACTCCACGCCGACCACGGTGATCGGCGTGCCCGTGCACCTCGAGATGCTGATGGCCGGCCGCCCGGCCGGGCCGTTGCCGCAGTTCGTGCGGATGACCACGGCCGGCGAGCTGGTCCGGCCCGGCGTTCCCGAGCGCTTCGCGGAGTGCTACGACACCGTGCTGGGCAACATGTACGGGATGACCGAGGTCGGCGTCATCGCCACCGACCTGTTCGGTGTGCACCGACCCGGGTTGCGCCCGGCCCCCGGGATCGACGTACGGGTCGTCGACGGTGAGCTTCAGGTCCGTCGGCCCGTCACACCGTACGTGGGGCTCGTCGACGAGAGCCGCTGGTCCGACGGCTGGCTGCGCACGCGTGACGCGGCCACGCTCGACCCCGACACAGGGCTGTTCACGATCCGCGGCCGCCTCGACTCGCAGGTGTCCATCGGGGGCCTCAAAGTCGACCTCACCGAAGTCGAACAGGCCATCCTCGACCTGCCCGGCGTCACCGAGGCGGTGGTGACATTCGACGGCGGTGCCATCGAGGCGTACACGGCCGTCGACAAGCCGTTGACCGGGCGCGAGCTGGACGCCGCGTTGGAGGACGTCCTGGCCCCGTACAAGCGACCGCTGCGGTGGCAGATCCTGGCGAAGCTGCCGCGTACGTCCAGCGGCAAGCTGGTGCGCGACGTGGCCGTGTTGCGCAGCGCGTCGGCCGAGCCGACGTCGTCATGACGCTCCCAAACGGGGCGTGTGTGGCGCGACCGCCGACGGGCCGTCACGGCGCGGGCGCCTCCGGTGGGCCGATGAGCAGCCGGATGCCGCCGGTGTCGCCCTGGCCCGGTCGGTCCTGCCCGGCGACGGCCAGCACCAGGCCGTCGGGAAGGGCTCCGCAGGCCACCCCGGCCGGGCTGCCGGGCACGGGGCGCAACGGCAACGACCCCGGCGGGTCCGGCCAGACGGTCGGCAGCATCAGCGGTTGCCGTAGGCCGCCGCCGCGCAGGCCGGTGCCGCGCGCCTTGCCGATGGCCTCCTTCTGGGTCCACAGCCAGAGGAACGCGCTGGTGTGCAGCTCCCTCGGCTGGTCGGTCAGCCAGTCGGCGTCGGCCGGCGCCATCCAGCGCCGGGCCAGCGCCGCGCCGGGCAGCGCGCGTTCGCGCTCGACGTCCACGCCGACCGGCGTCACGGCGGAGACGGCCACCGCCACCACGCCGCGCCCGTGGCTGATGCTCGCGTGCAGCCCGCGCGCCGCGCCGGTGAGCCTCGGCCGGCCGGACTGGTCCCGTGCCACGCCAACGTCGGCGGCTGGCACGCCGAGCAGGTCGGCAGCCGTGCTGACCAGCTGCTCCGACGCCCGACCCCTGGGGTCGCCGGTGATCGTCGCAACCCGCACCACGACCCATTCCATGGGAGGAGTCAAGCAATGTCAGATGAGGTTCGCCAGTCCATCGTCGATGCCCTGGCCCAGATGAACTACGACGTCGACGACGTCACCGGCAACACGGTGCTGGGCCCCGCCGGGCTCGACCTGGAGTCGCTGGCCGTCGCCGAACTCGCCGTGCGCGTCGAGGACACCTTCGGCGTCAAGTTCACCGACGAGGAACTGGAGAAGCTGGCCGACTACACGCTCGACCGGTTCGCCGCCGAGGTGGCCGGGCGCGCGGAGCCGGCGCGGAGCGCCCCCGTCGCACCGGCCACCTCGGCGGAGTGACGGTGGGCGACAGCGATCGCCGCGACGAGATCCTGTCGATCCTCGCCGACGTGGGCTACCGGAGCGTCGACGCCTCGCGTGAGCGCATCGACTCGCTGGAGCTCGCCCGGCTGGTCTACGAGATAGAGCGGCGCTACGGCCTCGACCTCGACCTCGACGACGACGAGCTGGCGGCCATGTCCACGGTGACCGGTGCGGCGGAGATCCTCAGTCGTCTTACCCTGACGGCGGCGGAGTCGGAGTGACCCGCTCGACTGTCGTCGTCACCGGACTGGGTCTCCTGACGGCCCACGGCCGCGGCCCGGCGCCGCTGTTGGCGGCGGTGCTGGCCGGAAAGCCCGCGTTCGGCGAGGTCCGTCGCTTCGACCCGGGCCGCAGCCGGGTCCGCGCGGCGGCCACCCTCGCCGACACCGCAGATCTGGCCGCCGAGGTGGTCGCCGCCGTGGCGGACGCCTGCGACGACGCCGGGTTGGCGCACCGGCGCGGCGAGTGCCCGCTGTTCTTCGCCACCGGCACGGGCACCAGCGTGATCCGCGCCGGAGGGTCGGGCAACGGTCCGGCTGAACTGGCCGCCTCCGTGGCCCGGCGAAGCGGGCTCTCCGGTGTCGCGCGGGTCTACACGTCGGCGTGTGTGGCGGGCAGCACCGCGCTGGCCGAGGCCGCCTCGATGATCGCCCGGGGTCGGTGCGAACGCGCGGTGGTCGCCGGGGGCTTCCTCGTCGACGCCGACCACCAGGCCCTCTTCGACGCCGGCCGGGCACTGGCCGACGACGGCGCCGTACGCCCGTTCAGCAACGGCCGGCGCGGCATGCTGCTGGGCGACGCGGTCGCCGCCGTGGTGCTGGAGTCGGCGGCCGCCGCCCAGGGCCGGGGCGGTCGGGTCCGGTCCCGACTGGTCGGCTGGGCCCGGGCCGGCGACGCCTACCACGTCTGCCAACCCGATCCGGGTGGCGCCGGGATGGCCTCGGCCATCCGGGCCGGCCTGGCCCGGGCCGGTGTGCCGGCGGCGGAGTTGGCGTACGTCAACGCCAACGGCACCGGCACGACACGTGCCGACGCGGCCGAGAGCAGCGCGCTGCGCGTCGGCCTCGGCGCGGCGGCGGGGTCGGTGGCGGTCAGCTCGACCAAGTCCGTGCACGGGCACGCCCTGGAGGCGTCCGGCCTGCTGGAGTTCGCGGTCACCGCGCTGGCCCTCGACGCTGGCCGGCTACCGGTCAACGCCGGCTTTACCGGGGCGGACCCGCAGTGCCCGGTACGGGTGGTGCGCGAACCCGGCCCGCTGGTGGGTCGGTACGCCCTGAGCTGCAACTTCGCCTTCGGTGGCGCGAACACCGCTCTGGTGCTGGGGGCGGTGTGACAGGCCTCGACACCGCCGCGGGCGCGGTCCGTGAAGTGGCCCGCGCGGCGTGGCCCGAGCCCGGCGACGCCGGTCGACCACCCGCGGTCCGCGGGTTCGTCGCCTCGCCGTTCCCTCCGCTCGTCGTGGCCGTCGCCGGCCGCTGCCTGCGACGGCGCACCGGCGAGGGTCCCGCCGGGCCCACCGCCGTCGTGCTGGTCAGCGCGTACGCCGACCAGGCCACCGCGGCGGCCATCGCCGGGGAGGTGGACGCGGGCCGACGGGTGTCGCCGATGTACTTCTTCCAGTCCGTGCCGAACTCGGTCCTCGGCCACGTCGCCACCGAGTGGGCCCTGACCGGGCCGGTCGTGTCTCTCAGTCCGGCCGGCGATCCCTTCGGCGAGGGCCGGGCGGTGGCCCAGGGCCTGTTCGCCGACGGGGACGCGGCGGAGGCGCTGGTGATCGTCGTCGAGCACGACACCGACCCGGCCAATCCCTCCGGCGCGACGGCCCTGCTGCTCACGCCGGACCACGAGACGACCAGGCCGCCGACCGGCGGCGGACAAGGCGGTTGACATGACCGGATCGACCCGACCCTCGGCCACCATCACCGGGATGGGGCTGGTGACGCCCGTCGGGCGGGGCGCGGCGGACTTCTTCGCGGCCATCTGCAACGGACGCTCCGGGCTGGTGCGCCCGCCCGAGGGGCACGGTGCGGCCGCCGCCACGGAGGTGGTCGGCATCGCCCCGGACATCGACCCCACCACCGTGCTGCCGCCCAACGAGGTGCTGGCCGCCGACCGGTTTCTGATCATGGGTCTGGCCGCCGCGGACGACGCGATGCGGGACGCCGGCCTGGAGGTCGGCCGCGATGTCGACCCACTGCGGGTCGCCGTGGTCGTCTCCAGCGGCGCGGGTGGTCTCACCACGTACGAGGCGCAGGCCAAGGCTCGCGAGGAGCGCGGCCGCACCGCCGTGAGCGCGTACCTCTATCCCGGTTTCCTTCCCAACATGGCCGCCGCGCGCATCGCCATCAGGTACGGCATCCAGGGCTACAGCTCGTGCATCGCCACCGCCTGCGCGGCAAGCGCCCACGCCGTGGCGGAGGCGCTGCGGCTCATCCGGGCCGGCGACGCGGACGTGGTCGTGTGCGGTGGCGCGGAGTCGCCGCTCGGACCGACCGGCACCGCCGGATTCGCCAACGCGCGGGCGCTCGCCACCGGTTGGTCCGACCCGGCGCAGGCGAGCCGCCCGTTCGACCGGCGACGCAACGGCTTCGTGCTCGGCGAGGGCGCCGGGATCATGGTCGTCGAGCGCGCCGAGCACGCGGACGCGCGGGGGGCGGCCGGCTACGCCGACATCATCGGGTGGGGCGCCACCACCGACGCGTTCCACCCCACGTCGCCGCGGGCGGACGGCGCCGGCGCCGCGCAGAGCATGCGCCGGGCGGTCGCCGACGCCGGCGTCGCGCCCACCGACGTCGACTACATCAACGCCCACGGCACGAGCACCAAGCGGGGCGACGTGGCCGAGACCCGCGCCGTCCACAGCGCATTCGGTACGCACGCACCGGCGGTCAGCTCCACCAAGGGCGTGACCGGGCACCTGCTGGGCAGCGCCGGAGCCGTCGAGGCGGCGGCGGCGGCCCTGGCGTTCACCTACGGGGTGCTGCCGCCGACCCACAACCTGGACGATCCGGACCCGGCCTGCGACCTCGACCACGTGCGGGGTCAGGCGCGCCCGGTCCGGCCCCGCGCGGTCCTGTCCAACTCCTTCGCGTTCGGCGGACACAACGTCAGCCTGATGTTCGGTCCGCCCTCCACGGCGCGGGTCCGGGAGGCGGACCCGGCGGCGGTCACCACCACGGATCAACGATGAGAGGAGCGCGATGACAACGACGGAATTCACGCTGACCGACGAGGAGCGGGCCGCGCTGCCCACCGACGAGGACGTCCGGTCGTACGCCGAGCGGGGCTGGTACCTCAGCCAGAAGCTGCTCACCGACGACGAGGTGGACACGCTCGTGGCGGCCAGCGAGCGGTTCTACTCAGGCCACCGCGACCGGCGGTTGCCCCGGCGGCCGGCGAAGCTGGCCTACTGGGAGCCGGAACACGGCGACGTGCAGCGACACAACGACTACGTGCACTACGAGAGTGACGAGATCGGGGCGATCCTGCGCAAGCCGATCATCGGCGCGGTCGCGGCACGGCTGGCGGAGGCGGCCGAGATCCGGGTGTTCCAGAGCACCTTGATCCTCAAGCCGCCGAGCCCCGGCGAGCCGACGAACATCGTGCCCTGGCACTTCGACCGCCACTACTGGCAGACCTGCACCTCCGAGCGGATGCTGACCGCCTTCATCCCGATGCACGAGTGCACCGAGGAGATGGGCACGATCACGATGGTCGACGGCAGCCACACCTGGAAGGAGGTCGGCGGCGACGACAAGACCACGCGGCACTTCGCCGAGCGCGACCGTTCCGAGCTGGAGGATCTGCTCGTCAGCAACGCCGAGTACAACGGCGCGCAGGTCAACAAGATCCCCATGCACATCCCCAAGGGCCACATGAGCTTCCACCACTGCCGCACTTACCACGGCAGCGGGGCCAACCGGAGCCCACGTCCCCGGCGTGCCATCTCCCTGCACCTCCAGGACGGCGACAACCGGTACCGGCGGTTCCACCGCTCCGACGGCGACCTCGTCGTCTACAACCACGATTCCCTGGTACGCCGTAACGAGGCGGGTCTGCCCGACTACAGCGACCCGCAGTTCTGCCCGGTCCTCTGGCGGTCCTCACCCTCGTCGGGCGAGACGGCATGACCGTCGGCACGCCCCGGCCCGTGACAGTCACACGGGACCGGGGCGCCAGCCGGCGCGCCCCGTTGCTGTGGCCGGAGGAGTGCCTGTTCGCGGTGGCCCTCACGCTCGTCGCCGGGCTCGCCCTGGTCACCGGCGCGGTCTCCTGGGCGGTGATCGCCGCGTCTGCCGTGCTGGTCGGCGCGCTGATGACCGGGCTCGCGCTGTCGCGCCGCAGGCGTACCGCCGCGTCGGGAGCGGCGGCGCTCGACGCGGCGGCGGCGCGGGCGGGCGGCGCGGCGAGGCTGGCCAGGACCGTGGGCGGGGTGGCCAGGACGGCGGTGCCGTTCCTGTCCTGCGTGGTGATCTACTCGAGTCTGCGCGACATCACCCCGGAACTCGACTTCCCGCTCGTCGACCCCGCGCTGATCGAGTTCGACCGGACCGTCTTCGGCGGCGACGTCAGCCGTTGGCTCAACGACACCCTCGGCTCACCGGCGCTCACCTTGTTCATGGCGATCTGCTACCTGAGCTACGGCCTGTCCCAGGCGGCGTGGGCCATCTTCTCGTACCTGCGGGGTCACCTGCGCGAGTACCACGACTTCGCGCTCGCGATCTCCATCACCGCGGTCGTCGGCTACGCCGGCTACGTGCTGGTGCCGGGGGTGGGACCGCACATCTACCAGACAGACGTCTACGCCGACCCGCTCCCCGGTCACGAGGGATCGATCGGCGGCGCGCTGGACGCCATCACCGCGGTCCAGGGCCCGGCGCGGGATCTCTTTCCGAGCCTGCACACCGCCATGACGGTGGTGCTGATGGTCTACCTGTGGCGCGACGCCCGCCGCCTGTTCTGGTGGTACCTGCCGATCGGCCTGGGGCTGCTGCTGTCCACGCTGTACCTGCGTAAGCACTACGCCGTCGACCTGCTGGCCGGGGCGGTGCTGGCGGTGCTGGCGGTGGTGGTGGCCGGGCGGGTCAACCGCTGGTGGTACCGGCCCCGGAGCGAGTCACCCGCCGAAGCAGCTCGGTCGTCCGCGCCGTCACCACGTCGATGACCTGCGGATGGTCGAGGATGAAGTGCCCGCCGTCGACCACGGTCAGGTCGAAGCGCCCGACCGTCTCCTGCTGCCAGGCCAGCGCGCCCGCCGCGTCGGCCATCCGATCGTGGCGGCCCACCACGGCGGCGATCGGACACCCCAGCGCCCCTCGGGGCGGGCGGGCGTAGGTCTCCGCCAGCCGCAGGTCGGTTCGCAGCACCGGCAGGGCGAGCCGCATCAGCGCCGGTTCGGCGAGGACCTCGGCCGGGGTGCCGCCGAGGCGCCCCAGCGATTCGATCAGCCGATCGTCGTCCAACCCGTGCAGGGGGCGGTGGGCGAGACCGGCGGCCGGTCCGTTGCGCCCCGCGACGATCACCAGCTCGGGGCCGGGGCCGGTGCGCGACAGCGTCGCCGCCACCTCGTACGCCAGCAGCGCGCCGAAGCTGTGCCCGGCCAGGGCGTACGGACCCGACAGGCGGTCGCGCACCGAGTCGCTGACCGTGGCCGCCAACCGGGGCCAGTCGTCGATCGCCGGCTCCTGCCGGCGGGCGCCGTGCCCGGGCAGCTCCACCGGCTCCACCGCCACGTCGGTCGGAAGCCACCGCCTCCACCTGGTGAAATGCGAGGCCGAGCCGCCCGCGGCCGGGAAGCCGAACACCGTCAACGACGGCCGGCCTGAACGGCCGTTATCCGAGGCTCCATCGGCAACCAGGACGTGATCTATCAGCATTGACATCTCGCTTTCCGTCCGATGTACTTCAACGTACAGGGAAATCATCAGGCGGGGAATGGCCGCTGAGTTCGCCGGACGGATGCGCGTGGGGGGTGCCGTGGGGATGCGCCGCGACCGTCGCTCGGCCTCCCGGGCAGGTGCCACCGACATCGCGGTGGTGGGCGTCGGTTGCCGGTTCCCCGGGGGAGTGGACGACCTCGACTCGCTGTGGCGCGTCCTGGACGAGGGGCGCGACGTCACCGGCCGCGTCCCGTCCGGGCGGCCCGGCGCCGCCTCGCTCGAGACGGTCGGCATCGGCGGTTTCCTGCCCGACATCGACCTGTTCGACGCCGAGTTCTTCGGCGTCTCACCGCACGAGGCGCGCGAGATGGACCCGCAACAGCGCCTCCTGCTGACGCTCGCCTGGCGTGCCATGGAGCACAGCGGCGTGCCTCTGTCGGCCTGGGCCGGCAGCAACACCGGGGTCTACTTCGGTATCCTGGCGATGGACTACGCCGTCCTGCACGCCCGCACCCTCGGTGTCGACCACGTGGGAGCGCACTACGCCAGCGGCAAGGAGTTCAGCTTCGGCTCAGGGCGGGTGGCGTACACGTTCGGTCTGAACGGGCCGTGCATGACCCTGACCGCCGCCTGCGCGTCTTCCCTGCTGGCGGTGCACCTCGCCGCGCGTGCCCTGGCGGCGGGCGACTGCGACACCGCGCTCGCCGGCGGTGTCAACCTGATGGTCGGTCCGGAGCTGACCCTCTACATGCGACGCATCCAGGCGCTGTCGCCGCAGGGGCTCTGCCGCCCGTTCGACGTGGACGCCGACGGCGTCGTGCGTGGCGAGGGCGGCGCCGTGGTCGTCCTCAAGAGGTACGCGGACGCCATCGCCGACGGTGACCAGATCTGGGGCGTGATCAAGGGAAGCGCGACGAACCACGACGGCCGCAGCGCCGGCCTGACCGCGCCCAACGCCGTCGCCCAGGAGCAGCTGCTCCGGGATGCGCTCCGCGATGCCGATGTGTCGCCCGCGGACATCGAGTACGTCGAGGCCCACAGCACCGGCACGCCGCTGGGTGACCCGATCGAGCTCAGCGCGTTGGCGGCGGTCTTCGGTCCCGAACGCGCGCCGGAGCGCCCGCTGCTCGTCGGCTCGCACAAGGCCAACTTCGGTCACCTCGACTCCGCCGCCGGCATCCTCGGCCTGCTCAAGGGCATGCTGGTCGCGCGTAACGGGGTGGTGCCGCCGCAGATCAAGCTGACGCAGCCGACACCACGGTTCGGCTGGTCCGGCTCCGGGCTGGCGGTCCCCACCACCCGTACGGCGCTGCCTGACGCGTCCCGCCGCCTCACCGGCGTCAGCGCGTTCGGTCTGTCCGGCAGCAACGTGCACGTCGTGCTCGCCGCGCCGGGCGCGGAGCGCGTCGCGCAGACGTCGGCACCCGTGTCCTGGCCGGTGCTGGTGCTGTCCGGCCCCTCCGAGTCGGCCCTGGCGGACCAGGTCACGCGGCACGCGGCGCTGCTCGACGACCCCGCGACGGCGGAGCCCGACCAGCTCGGTGACCTGCTGTTCAGCAGCGGTGCCCGGCGCAGTCACCACATCCACCGGCTCGCCGTGACCGGCGCGAGCGCCGCCGACCTGCGCGGCGCGTTGACCGCCCACCAGCACGGCGAACGGTCCGCCCGTACGGTCCGCGGCGAGTTGCTGCACGACGACCCGGCGTACGTGGTGCAGGTGTTCTCCGGCCAGGGTTCGCAGTACCCGGGCATGGGCCTCGACCTCTACCGCGCCGACCCGACCGTGCGCGCCACGCTCGACGAGTGCGACGCGTTGACGCGACGGATCGCCGGCTGGTCGCTGATGGAGGAGCTGGGCCGCCGCACCGGCAGCCGGTTGTCGGACACCCGGTTCGCCCAGCCGGCGATCTTCGCGATCCAGGTCGGGCTCTCCCGGCTCTGGGCTCGGTGGGGTGTGACGCCGGATTCGGTCGTCGGCCACAGCATGGGGGAGGTCGCCGCGGCCTGCGCGGCCGGCGCGCTGTCGCTGGAAGACGCGCTGCGGGTCATCGTGTTGCGGGGAGAGCTGCTGCAACCGGCGTCCGGCAGCGGACGGATGGCCGCGATCGCGCTGTCCGCCGACGAGGTCACCGCCGCCGTCGAACGGTACGCCGAGGTCGTGGTCGCCGCGGTCAACGGGCCGCGCTCGGTCGTGGTCGCCGGTCCGGCGGCCGCCGTGGACCGCCTGCTGGCCGACCTGACCGCCGCCGGGGTGCGGTGCGTGCCGCTGGCGGGCGACTACGCGTTCCACAGCCCGGCTGTCTCGGCGTACGGCGACGAGTTGGAGCGCCGGCTCGACGGGCTGACAGCGGCCGAGCCGTGTGTGCCGATGCTGTCCACCGTGGACCCGGCCGGCGTCGTACCGGAGTTCGGGCCGGCCTACTGGGGCCGGAACGTGCGCGAACCCGTGCTGTTCTGGCCGGCGATCGACCGGCTGTTGTCCCGGCGGCCGGCGGTCTTCGTGGAGCTGGGCCCGCACCCGGTCCTGACCGGGCCGCTGGCGGCGTCACTCGTGGCGCGCTCCCGCCGTGGCGCGGCGATCGGCAGCCTGGCGCGGGGTCGACCGCCGGTGGAGACCCTGACCCGAGCCCTCGCCGAGGCGTACGCCGCCGGTGTCGCGGTGGACTGGGCGGCGGTGCACGGCGAGGGTCGGCGGTACGTGCCGCTGCCGCCGGTCCGGCTCGCCGAGGAGAGGTACTGGCTGCCGACCCCCGAGTCGGTCGCCTCGCCGTCACCACAGGCGGCGCGGGCGGGCTCCGTCGGCTCCGCGCCCACAGCCCCTGGCGTCGGCGGTGTGGCGCTCGGCGAGCTGCGGGCCGAGGTACGCCTCATCGCACCGGACGGCACCGTCGTACAGACGCTGGCCGGGTTCGGTGTGCCGGGCACCGCCGCGCCCAACGGCGCGACCGCCAGCGGTCCGGCGGCCAGCGGTCCGGCGGCCAGCGGTCCGGCGGCCAGCGGTCCGGCGGCCAGCGGCGCGACCGCCAGCGGGACGGATACCGCGGGCGCGGGCGCCGGCGGTGGCGAGGGCGGTATCGGCGGCCGGCACGCGACAAACGGGGCCGGCGCCCGCGCTCGCACTCCGGTGGAGCGGGAGCGGATCGCCGCCCTGGTCAACGACGCCACCGCCGAGGCTCTCGGATACGAACCCGGTCGACGTCTGGCGCGTGGGCGCGGCTTCTTCGAGCTGGGCATGGACTCGCTCGCCCTGGTCGCGCTCGTCAGCCGGCTCGAACGGGAGCTGGGCACCGTCCTCGGCGCGGCGGTCGGCATCGAGCACCCGACCATCGACGCCCTCACCGACCACCTCGTCGCCGAGGCCCTGCCGGCCGCACCGACCGAGCCAGCGCGTCCGGTTGAGCCGCCCCGGCAGGCGGAGCCAGCGCCGATCGCCCCGGAGGCGGCCGTTCCGGTCGCGTCGGTCGTACGCGGGACGGCCGAGCCGGTGGCCATCGTGGGCATCGGTTGCCGGCTGCCGGGGGCTGACGGC
Organism: Micromonospora sp. RB23; assembly: GCF_053585025.1. Lineage (NCBI taxonomy): Bacteria > Bacillati > Actinomycetota > Actinomycetes > Micromonosporales > Micromonosporaceae > Micromonospora > Micromonospora sp. RB23. The sequence continues at coordinate 4,358,352 of NZ_CM132111.1, read as the reverse complement.
CCCGAGCAGTTCTGGCGGCTGCTGTCCGACGGTGTCGACGCCACCGGGGACGTGCCGGCGGACCGGTGGGACGCCGAGGCGCTGCTCGGCGCCGGGCCCGGCGTCCCCGGCACGGTGGTCACCCGGCGTGGCGGTTTCCTGGACCGGGTCGATCTGTTCGACAACGGGTTCTTCCGGATCTCGGCCCGTGAGGCCCGGGCCATGGACCCGCAGCAGCGCCTCTTCCTGGAGGTGGCCTGGGAGGCGCTCGAGGACGCCGGGGTCACGCTGGCGCACCGGCGGTCCGCCCGCGTCGGTGTCTTCGTCGGCATGAACACCAGTGACTACCAGCAACTGCTGACCCGGCGAGCCCGGGACGTCGACCTCTACTACGGCACGGGCAACTCCTTCAGCGGTACGGCCGGCCGGTTGTCGTACTTCCTGGACGTTCGCGGCCCGAGCCTGGCGATCGACACGGCCTGCTCGTCCTCGCTGGTCGCGGTGCACCTGGCCGTGCAGAGCCTGCGCGCGGGGGAGGCGGACGTCGCGCTCGCCGGTGGGGTGAACGTGATGGTCCGGCCCACCGTGCACCTGGCCATGTCGGCCGCGGGCGCGTTGTCGCCCGACGGCCGCTGCAAGACCTTCGACGCCAGCGCCGACGGCTACGGGCGCGGTGAGGGCGCCGGCGTGGTGGTGCTCAAGACACTCGCGCAGGCCGAGCGCGACGGCGACCGGGTCTACGCCGTGATCCGTGGTAGCGCGGTCAACCACAACGGCGCGAGCGGCGGGCTGACGGTGCCCGGCGGCGAGGCGCAGGAGGAGCTGATCCGCACGGCGCTCGCCGCCGGCGGCGTCGCCGCGTCGGACGTGGACTACCTGGAGGCGCACGGCACCGGCACGGTGCTCGGCGACGCCGTGGAGCTGCGGGCGATGGCGCGTGCGCTCGGCGGCGGGCGGCAGCCGGACCGGCCGCTGCTGGTCGGGTCCGTCAAGACCAACATCGGCCACCTGGAGGCGGCCGCCGGTATCGCCGGGTTGATCAAGACGGCGCTGGCGCTGCGACACGGCGAGCTGCCCGCGCACCTGCACGTCACCCGCCCCACCCCTCAGGTGGATTGGGCGCGGCTGCCGGTCCGGATCACCACGTCCTCGACGGCATGGCCGGCCACCGGCGGACGACCCCGGATCGCCGGGGTGAGCGCGTTCGGCTTCACCGGGACCAATGCCCACGTGGTGCTCAGCGGGCCAGCCACCCCGGCATCGCAGAACGGGCACCTCGGCGCTCCTGCGTCCACCCGGGCCGGCGCGCTCAGGTCCGGTCGGGCTCACCTCCTGGTCCTGTCGGCCGCCGGGGACGGCGCCCTGGCCGCCGCGCGGGAGAGCTTCGTCCACGTACTGTCCGCGCCGGGCGGCGCGGACATCGGCGACATCTGCCACGCCGCGGCGGCCCGCCGCGCGCACCTGGAGCACCGGGTGGCGGTGGTCGGTCGCGGGATCGCCGACCTCGCCGCGGGGCTGTCCGGGGGCGACGGCGCGCACCAGGGCGCGGCGTCCGGCGAGACCGAGCGCCTGGTCCTGGTGTACGGGGACCGGGCGCCGGTCGACTGGCGTGCCCTCGATCGCGACGAGCCCGCGTTCCGGGCCACGTTGGACGCGCTCGACGACGGCGGCGCGCTGCGTACGGCACTGACCGCCGGCGACGTCGGCCGGGGCGAGCCCGCCGCCGTGCTGGCCGTCCAGCTCGCCCTCACCGCCGTCTGGGAGGCATACGGGGTACGACCCGACGTGGTCGTCGGACGTGGCGTCGGTGAGCTGGCGGCGGCGTGCGCTGCGGGTGCGCTCGACGCGGGGCGGGCGATCCGTGCGGCGCTCGCCGCCACGACGGTCACCGTGGCGACGCCCGCCGACACGTCGGCGGCACCCGCGCTGTGGCTGGCCTCGGCGGGCGGGCCGGTGTCCGGTCCGCACCCGGTGTCCGTGCGGTCGCCGGCGTCGGGCTGGGACGCGCTGGCCGCGTCGCTCGCGGCGGCGGGGGAGCGGGTGTGGCTCTCCGTCGACGCCGGGCCGGACGCCGGGGCCGTGGCCGTGGCAGGGGAGGCGAGCCTCCTGGCGGTCGGGGCGGATCTGGGTCGCCCGGAAGGTTTCCTGGACGTCGTCGCCCAGCTCCATGTGGTCGGTGTCGGCATCCGGTGGGAGCGGCTGTTCGGCCGTCGTCCGTACCGGGTGACGCTGCCGCGCTACCCGTGGCAGCGCCGCCGGCACTGGGCGGACACGGCGGACCCGGGGACCGGCCCGGCGCCCGTCGCCGAGCGGTCGGCCTCCGCGACCACGGCACCGGCCGTCGCGACCGCCCCGGCTGCCACCGCCGCCGTGAACGTCGTGCCCGAGGTGGCGGCCTGCGGAACCGTCGGTGTGGCCCTGCCCGACGACGTCCGGGACCGCTGCGCCGCGCGGACGTTCACCGTCCGCTGGCGTCGCGTCCCGCCGCCCGCTCCGGAGGCGGCCGGGCGGTGGCTCGTCGTCCCGCTCACGGGCGCGTCCGTCGAGGCGGGCGAGCGGGTGGTCGACGGTCTGCGGCGCGCTGGCGTCGAGGTGACCTGGCGGCCACCGTCCGCCCGCTCGGACCGCGACGAGGACTCCGGCGGCAGGCCGACCGGTGGCGTACGCGAGGACGAACTGCCGCCGTGGGCCGATGTTCCGCCCGACCACGGGATCGTGCTGGTCGCGGCGGCGGCACCCGGCAGCGTGCCGGGCGACGTCCTCGTGGCGCGTGTCGTGCGGGCGGCCCGTCAGTTTCGCGCCGGCCTCGACGTGGCTCCGGGGCGGTTGCGCGTCGTGACGGCCGGGGCGCAGCAGCCGACCGGGGCGGGCGAGGTCGACCCGGCGCAGGCGGCGGTGTGGGCGGCCGGGCGGGTCCTCGCGATGGAGGCGGCGCCCGGGTGGGGCGGCCTGGTCGATGTCGACCCGCACGTGCTCGGCGCCGCGCCACGTCAGGAGGGCCGGCAGGACGCCGGCTGGACGCCCGGCGACGCCGCCGGACTGGCCGGTGCGCTGACGGTGCCGAGGGGACCGGGGACCGGGCCGGCCGAGGACGAGCTGTGCCTGCGTGACGGGGCCTGGTACGCGGCCCGGTTGTCCCCGGCGGACCCGCTGCCGACCGCGCTACCCGAGGTCGACCTCGATCCGGACGCCTGGTACCTGGTGACCGACGCCCTGCGCCCGGCCAGCCGACCGTTCGTCGACGTGCTCGTACGCCACGGCGTGCGCCGGCTGATCGTCGGGGAGGCCACACCGCTCGACGCCACACCGCTCGACGCCGCGCCGTCCGCCGGTGCGTCGCCCGGCGGTGCGTCCCCGGGGGACGTCCGGCTCGCCGAGCTGGCAGCGGCCGGCGTGCAGGTGCGCCGCGTCGACCTCGCGGCGGCGGACCGCCGGGTGGACGAACGATCGGCGACAGACCGTGCGGCGGACCTCGCGGCCGACCTGACGCCGGACGCGTTGGGCGCCCCGCTCGGTGGCGTGCTGCTCGTCGGGATGCCCACGCCGGCCGCCCCGCTCGACACCCTCGACGAGGGCGCGGTGTCGTCGGCCGTGCGCTGGGCTGAGGTCGTACACCGGCTGGACCTGGCGACCCGTGACCTCGCGCCGCCGCTGTTCTGCGTGACCGGCGCGGCGGCCGCGGTCTGGGGGGCCGCCGGGATGACCGCGCGGGCCGCCGCCGAGGGCGCGGTCGACGCGGTGGCCGCGGCCCGGGAGCGGGCCGGTCTACCGGTCCAGGTGGTGCGGTTCATGCCCGTCGACGACCCGGCCGAGTTGTCCCGCCGGGACCGGATGGTGATGGTCGACAGCGGCCTGCGGCCGCTGGCCGGCGCGGAGGTGGGCGAGGCCTTCGAGGTGGCGCTCCGGGCGGGCCTCACCCAGGTCACGGTGGCGGACGTGGACGCGCACCGGTACGCGCGGGTGTGCCGGGAGCGGGCCGACCGCGCGTTCCTGGCCGAGGTGGGCGTCGAATCCGTGGCGGGCGACGGCCGACCGGAGGAGGCCGGGCCGCCGGTCGCGCCGCTGGCCGCCGTCGTGCTGGCGCTGCCGGCGGAGCAGCGGGCCGAGCGCCTGCTGGAGGCGGTGCTCGACGCGGTGGCCGAGGTGCTGGGCGAGGCGTCCGGGGTGGACGTGCTGGCTCACCAGGGCTTCTTCGACCTCGGCATGGACTCGGTGATGTCGCTGAGCCTGCGCGGCTGGCTGGAACGCGAGCTGGGTGTGGACCTGCCGGCGACGCTCACGTTCGAGTTTCCCAACGCGGCGGCGCTCACCGACCACCTGCTGACGCTGCTCGCTCCGGCCGCCACCCCGGCCCGGCCGAGCACGCCGACCACCACGCCGAGCGCCACGGCGGCCGGCACGCCGACCACGGCGCCGGCCAGCACGCCCGACGGGGCCGGCGACGACCTGGCGGAGATGTCCGAGGACGAGCTGATCGCGCGGCTGTCGGCCGCGCTCGCGGAGGGAGGCTGAGATGTCGACGACCGCCTCGCGTACCCCGGACAGCCGCCGGCTCATGGCCGACGCGCTGCGCACCATCGAGGACCTGCGCCGCCGCCTGGCCGACAGCCGTGACGGCTGGTTGGACGAACCGATCGCCATCGTCGGCATGGCCTGCCGATTCCCCGGCGGAGCGCACTCGCCGGAGGAGTTCTGGACCCTGCTGCGCAACGGGGTGGACACCACCGCGGAGTTCCCGCCGGAGCGCGCCGACGCCCGGGCGTACCACGACCCGGACCCGGAGACGCCGGGCAGGGCGTACACGATCCGGGGCGCCTTCCTCGACCAGGTCGACCGCTTCGAGCCGGAGGCGTTCGGGATCTCCCCGCGCGAGGCGCTCGGCATGGACCCGCAGCACCGGATCGCGCTGGAGATCTGCTGGGAGGGGCTGGAGCGTGCCGGCTACGCGCCCGACCGGCTCGACGGCTCGCGTACCGGCGTCTACTTCGGGCTGAGCACGACCGACTACGTACGCGCCCGGCAGGCCGTCGGCGACATCAACGACGTCGACTTCTACCAGCTCACCGGCGAGCCCAGCTTCCTGGCCGGCCGCATCTCGTACCTGCTCGGACTGCGGGGGCCGAGCAAGGTCGTCGACACCTCCTGCTCGTCGTCGCTGGTGGCCCTGCACGAGGCGTGCCAGGCGCTGCGGCTGCGCGAGTGCGACCTGGCGTTGGCGGGTGGGGTGAACCTGCTGCTGTCCCCGTACGGCTTCGTGATGATGAGCAAGTTCCGCGGGCTGTCCGCCGACGGGCGGTGCAAGACGTTCGACGCGTCGGCCGACGGCTACGCCCGCGGGGAGGGCGCCGGCGTCGTGGTGCTCAAGCGGCTGTCCGACGCGTTGGCCGACAACGACCCGATCGTCGCGGTCGTCCGCGGTTCGGCGGTCAACCACGACGGTCGCTCCAGCGGCCTCACCGTGCCGAACCCGCTCGCCCAGCAGGACGTGGTCGGCGCGGCCATGGCCCAGGCCGGCGTCGGGCCGGACGGCGTGGACTACGTCGAGGCGCACGGGACGGGCACCTCGCTCGGCGACCCCATCGAGCTGCGCGCGCTGGAAGCCGTCATCGGCCGGCACCGCCGCCCCGACGACCCGCTGCTGGTGGGCTCGGTGAAGACGAACATCGGGCACCTGGAGCCCGCCGCCGGCATGGCCGGCCTGTTCAAGGTCGTCCTGGCGATGTCGTACGGCGAGATCCCACCGCACCTGCACCTGAGCGAGCCGAACCCGAACCTGGACTGGTCCGGTCTGCACGTGCGGGTGCCCGTCGCCTGCACGCCGTGGCCGGACCGGGGCCACCCGCGCACCGGCGGGGTGAGCAGTTTCGGCGCGAGCGGAACGAACGCGCACGTCGTGCTGGCGGCACCGCCGGCCGGTGCCGATCGTGCTGGCGCCCGACCGCCGTACGGGCTGTTCCTGGCGTCCGCGCGTACCGAGGAGGCGCTGCGCGAGACGGCCGACCGGCACGCGCGGTGGCTGCGCGGTCCGCACGCGGTGTCCCTCGGCGACGCCTGTTACACGACGCACGTCGGCCGTGCGGTCCAGACGCACGGCCTCGCGGTCACCGCCGCCGACACCGACGAGCTGGCGGACGTCCTGTCCGCGTACGCCCAGGGCCGCCACCCGCGCGGGCTGACGGTCGCCGCGCTGCCCCGCCGCCGCGATCGCAAGGTCGCCTGGCTGTTCACCGGTCAGGGCGCCCAGTACCCGGGCATGGCCCGGGGGCTGGTGGGGAACGCCGCCTTCCGCGCCGCGTTCGAGGAGGCCGCGGCGCTCTTCGACAGCGAGCTGCCCCGTCGGTTGGCGGACGTGCTGTGGGCCGACGGTCCGACGCCGCTCGACGACACCCGGTACACGCAGCCGGCGCTGTTCGCGGTCGAGTACGCCCTGGCCCAGATGTGGCTCTCCTGGGGGCTGCGACCGTCCGCGGTGGCCGGGCACAGCGTCGGCGAGCTGGTCGCCGCCTGCGTCGCCGGCGTGCTGGACCTGCCCGCCGCCGCGACGCTGGTGGCCGCGCGGGCACGGCTGATGGCCGAGCTGCCGGCGGGCGGCGCGATGGCCGCCGCGGGCTGCGCGGAGGAGGTCGCCGTCGCGGCGATCGACGGGTACGCGGCGACGGTCTCCGTCGCCGCGGTCAACGGGCCGAGCGACGTCACGATCTCGGGCAACGCCGCCCATCTGGCCACCGTCATGGAACGGCTGGCGACCGACGGCGTCCGCACCCGGCGGCTGGCCGTGTCGCATGCGTTCCACTCGCCGCTGATCCGGCCCATGCTGGAGCCGTTCCGGACGGTGCTGGCCGGCCTGTCGTTCCGCGCGCCACGCATTCCGTTGGCGTCCAACGTCACCGGTCGACTGTTCGGCGACGACGACCTCGGCCCGGACTACTGGCTGCGGCACGCGGCCGGCGCGGTCCGCTTCCGCGACGGGGTGCGCGCGTTGCACGACGCGGGCGTGCGCACCTTCGTGGAGCTCGGGCCCGCGCCCGTGCTGACGGCCCTCGCCGCCCGCTCCCTCGACGGCGAGCCGGACTGCGCGTTCGTGCCCACGTTGCGCCGGGGCGGCGAGGACCTGCGGGAGGTGCTCGGCGCGGTCGGCACGGTGAGCCTGCGGGGTTCGCGCCCGGACTGGCGGGCGTTCCACGAGGGCGAGGACGTCCGCGCGGTACCGCTGCCGACGACACCCTGGCGCGGGGCGCACTACTGGTTCCGCGAGGTCGGGCCGGCGTCCGCGCCGGTCGTCGCCGAGGAGACCCGGGCCGCCGTCGTGGTCGGTGACATCCCGGGCGTCGGCCGCCGCCTGCCCGGACCCGTGCCGGCGTACGAGGTGACGCCCGAGGCGCTGCCCGGGGAGTCACCGGGTCTCGGCGCGGTGCTGGACGTGGCGGTCCGGGCCGCCACGGACTGCCTGGGTGGCGGGTGGCGGTGCGCCGAGGATCTGAGCGTCCACGCGTCGGTCCCGAGCGGCGACCGGGGTCACCTGCGGCTCACCGTCACGGCGCGGGACGACGGCTCGGCCGCGTGGGAGTTGGTCGGGGCCACGGCGGCCCGCGAGGCGCTGGCCGCGCCGTGGATCCGTCACGCCAGCGGGCTGTTGCGTCGCCGGTGGCCGGCCGACCGCCCGTACCCCGCCGGGGACACCGACGCCGAGACCCCACCGGAGATGTCGGTGCCGGACGGCGCGGACTGGCACGAGGTGCTCGACGCCGCGCGGGTCGCGGTCACGGCGGCGGGCGGGGCGGTGCCGGAGGTGGGGTCGACGGTGGCCGGCTGCGGCGCGCTCGGTGGCTCGCCCGCGACGTCGGGTGCCGCTGTGCCGCCGGACGGCGTACGGGGGGTGCGGGTCCGCGCCGGGTCCGTGCGGACCGTCGGCGAGGCGGTGACCGGCGACGTCGACCTGCTCGACGCCGGCGGCGTCCCGATCGGGTACGCGCGGGACGTGACCGTCGCGCCGGTGCCCGCCGCGGCGCACTGGGAGGACCCGGCCGACCTGCTCTACGAGCAGACCTGGGTGCCCCTGCCCGCATCCCCGAAGCCGCCGGCCGACCTGGCCGGACGGAGCTACCTGCTGGTGGCCGACCCGGCCGGTCAGGACGCCGCCCTGGTGACCGGGCTGGCCGCGCTGCTGCGCGAGCGGCACGCCGCGGTCACCGTGGCGGCCCCGCCGGTGGTGGGGAAGGGGCCGGACTGCCGGCCCGACCCCGCCGCGGTCCGGGAACTGGTGGCCGCATGGTCCGCCGGCCCGGGCCGCCCCTCGCTCGCGGTGGTCCTGACCGGGCTCGACGCGCCCGCGTCGGCGGACTGCGACGCCGCGAGCCTTCAGGAGTACGCCGGGCGCGCCGACCTGACGACCCTCGCCCTGCTGAGCGGGATGCTCGACGACCCGGCGTGCGTTGACGCCCGACTCACGCTGGTGACCCGCGCTGCACTGCGAGTGCCGACGGAGTCCGCCGCCCCGGACGCGGTCGCCCCGGTCGCCGGCACGCTCTGGGGTCTGGGTCGGGTGCTGGCGTTGGAGCACCCGGACCGGTGGGGTGGCGCGATCGACCTGGACCCGGAGCGCCGACCCGGCGAGGACCGGCTGCTGTTGGCCGCGCTGACCACGGGTGGGCTGACTGTTGGCGACCCGTCCGGCGTCGACCCCGCCGACGGGGAGGACGGCTACGACGACCAGCAGGCGCTGCGCGCCGATCGTCGGTACGCGCTGCGCCTGGCGCCCGCATCGCTGGCACCCGAGGCGCTGCGTCGTCGGCCGCCGGTCGACGGCGAGGCCACGTACCTGATCACCGGAGCCTTCGGTGGGATCGGCCTGGCCGTCGCGGAGTGGCTGGCCCGTGCCGGCGCCGGCCGCCTGGTGCTGCTCGCCCGCACGCCGCTGCCGGAGCGGAACGGTTGGGCCGACGCCACCGGAGAGGCGGCGCGGCGGATCGACGCGGTGCGGCGGCTGGAGCGGTTGGGGACGACCGTCGACGTGGTCGCCGCCGACGTGGTCGACGAGGCGGCGATGACCGCCGTGTTCGCGGCGCTGGAGGGCGACCCCCTGCCGCTGCGCGGCGTCGTCCACGCGGCCGGCGTGTCCGAGCCCGAGTTCGCCCGCACGGCCACCGACGCAGCGTACCGGCGGGTGTGGCTGCCGAAGGTGATCGGCGGTTGGCTGCTGCACCAGCTCACGCGCGGCGTGGAGCTGGACTTCTTCGTCGGCTTCTCGTCGATCGCGGCGATCTGGGGCTCGCAGCACCTGGCCAGCTACGCGGCGGGCAACGCGTTCCTCGACGCGCTGGCCGGGCACCGCGAGGCCGCCGGCCTGCCGGCCCTGTCCGTCGCGTGGGGGCCGTGGGACCTGCCCTCCGCGCTCTTCGGCGACGAGGTGATGGCATTCCTGAAGGCCACCGGGCTGCGCCCGTTGCCGGCCGACCAGAGCATCCGGTTGCTCGGGGCGCTCGCGGCCGGTGACGCCTCGCAGCGGGTGGTGTGCGCGGTGGACTGGTCGGTGTTCAAGCCGGTCATGCAGGCCCGTACGGAGCGGCCGATGCTGCGCGGCATCACCGCCGACGAATCGGCTGCGGACGACGTCGCGGAAGCGCCGCTGCTGGCCGGCCTGCGCGCCGAGCGCGACCCGCGCCGGGTGCGGGCGACGCTCGTCGCGTACGCGGTCGAGGTGGCGGCGGACGTCCTGGGCGCCGGGTCGGGGGCCCTCGACGAGGAGAGCGACGTGCTGGCCAGCGGCATGGACTCGCTCATGGTCATGGACGTTGTCCGGCGTTGCCGGCGGGATCTCGGCCTCACCGTGCGCGCCGGTGACCTGCTCACCCTCGCCACCCCGGCACAGTGGGCCGACCTGTTCGCCGGGCTGCTGGCCGACCGGTCCGTCGACGCGTCCGCCGACGACGGCGTCCCGCCCGCCGGTGACCTGGGCGGCGGGGACCAGGGCGGCGGCGACCTGGCGGATGACCCGGCCAGTGACCCGGCGTGGATCGCCGGCGACGTGACCCTCGCGCCGGACATCCGGGTGGTCGGTGACCCGCCCGCCCGGGTGCGCGACCCCCGGCACGTCCTGCTGACCGGCGCGACCGGCTTCGTGGGCGGCTACCTGCTGCACACCCTGCTCGAGTCGACCGCCGCCCGGGTGTGGTGCCTGGTGCGGTGCGCCGACGAGGAGGCCGGCCTGCGGCGGCTGCTGGACAACATGGAGCGCTACCTCCCGCTGCCGGCCACCGCCGTCGACCGGATCACGGTGCTGCCCGGTGACCTGGGCCGGCCCGGGTTGGGCCTGTCCGCCGACCGGTACGACGAACTCGCCGACCTGCTGGACGGCATCTACCACTGCGGCGCCCGGGTGCACTTCGGCTACAACTACCGGCAGCTCCGGCCGGACAACGTCACGGGCACCGAGGAGGTTCTGCGGTTGGCCGCGCGCGGCCGGCCGACCGCGGTCCACCACGTCTCGACGTACGGCATCTGGGGTCTGCCGGCTCCCGGCCGGGACGTCGTCGGCGAGGACGACGACATCGCCACGGCCGGTCGGCTGGTGACCGGTTACGTGCAGACCAAGTGGGCGGCGGAACGACTTGTCGAGCTGGCCCGCGAACGCGGGGTGCCGGCCGACATCTACCGGCCGGGCCGGGTGCTGGGCGACTCCCGCACCGGCGCGAGCCTGACCACCCACTTCACCACCCGGGTGATGAAGGGCTGCGTGCAGCTCGGGTTGGCGCCGGACATCGACATCAAGGTGGAGATGACGCCCGTCGACTACGTGGCGAGTGCCCTGGTGCACATCTCCCGCTACGGCCCGGACCTGGGTGGCACGTACCACCTGGTGAGCCCGTACAAGGCGCTCTTCGCGGACGTGGTGCGCGCGCTGCGTCGGCACGGCTTCCCGGTCGAGGTCGTACCCGTCGGCCAGTGGTGGCAGGCGCTCAAGGCGACCTATGCCGTCGGCACGAACGAGCTGCACCCGGTCATGCCGGTGGTCCAGGAGTTCGTGGTCGGTGGCGAGGAGGCCGTCCACTACGCCGTCGGCAACACCGAGGAACAACTGCGGGGCACCGACGTGCGGTGTCCGCCGTTGGACGACGACCTACTCGACATCTACCTGCGCTGGATGGTGCGGACCGGCTACCTGCCCGCTCCCACAGCGGCCGATGAAGGAGCTTGAACGACATGACTGATCATCCGCGCAGCACTCCGGAGTACGACGTCGCGATCATCGGGTCCGGCCTGTCCGGCACCATGCTGGCCGCCTGCCTGGCCCGCAACGGCGCGAAGGTGCTGATCGTCGACGGCACCACCCATCCGCGCTTCGCCATCGGCGAGTCGACCATCCCGGCGACGTCGATGATGATGCGGCTGGTCAGCGAGCGGTACGGGGTTCCCGAGATCAAGTGGCTGTCCACCTTCGAGGGTGTGCAATCCAAGATCAATACGACCTCGGGGGTCAAGCGCAACTTCGGCTTCGTCTACCACCGGCCGGGGGAGCGCCAGGACCCGCGCGAGACCCACATGTTCCCGATCCCCAAGGTCACCCACACCGAGAGCCACTTCTACCGCCAGGACATCGACAACTGGATGCTGACGGTCGCCGCCAAGTACGGCACCACCGTCCGCCAGCAGGTGCGGATCACCGGCGTGGAGATCGACGACGACGGTGCGACCCTCAACCACACCGGCGGCCACTTCCGGGCCAAGTTCGTGGTCGACGCCAGCGGCTTCCGCTCGGTGCTGGCCGAGCAGTTCGGCCTGCGGGAGGAGCCGACCCGGTTCCGCCACCAGTCGCGGTCGCTGTTCACGCACATGGTCGGCATCCGGCCGTACGACGAGTTGGCCCCCAAGTCCCGCTACGGGCACCCGAGCCCGTGGCACGACGGCACGCTGCACCACCTGTTCCGCGGCGGCTGGATGTGGGTGATCCCGTTCGACAACCACCTGCGCGGCACCAACGACCTGTGCAGCGTCGGGCTGCAGCTCGACCCGCGGATCCACCCGGTGCCGGACTGCTCTCCGGAGGAGGAGTTCCGCCGCTTCATCGCGCAGTACCCGGACATCGAGCCGCAGTTCGCCGAAGCCCGGTCGGTCCGTGACTGGACCCGCACCGGCCGGCTGCAGTACTCGTCGCGGCAGACGGTCGGCTACCGCTGGTGCCTCACCTCGCACGCGGCCGGCTTCCTGGACCCACTGTTCTCCCGGGGGCTGTCGAACTCGCTGGAAACGATGCACGCGCTGGTGCACCGCCTGCTGTCCGCGATCGAGGACGACGACTTCTCGGTCGAGCGGTTCGAGTACATGCAGGAGTTCGAGCAGGGTCTGCTCGACTTCAACGACGACCTGGTCGCCAACGCGTACACGTCGTTCGGTGACTGGCGACTGTGGGACGCCTGGTTCCGCATCTGGTCGCTCGGGCAGTTCATCGCCACCTTCGAGGTGAACCGGGCGTACGCCCGCTTCCTGGACACCCGCGACCCGGCGGTGCTGGCCCCGCTGGAGCGGCCGTGGTGGCGGGGGCGGGTCATCCCGCAGGACTCGCCGTACGGAGCGGTCATGGTCCTGTTGCAGCAGGTCAACGACATGACCCGGGCGGTGCAGGAGGGGCGGGCGGACTCCGGGGAGACGGCTGCCGAGCTGCTGCGGCTGCTGCGTGAGGCGGACTTCGTACCGCCCGCGTGGGGCCTGGCCGACCCGGACAACCAGTGGACCGACGCCAACTTCTTCGAGATCGGCAAGACCCTGCGCTGGGCCCGCAAGAAGGCGCCGAAGGCCGTCGGCGACCTCACGTACGAGGGTCTGACGCTCTTCATGAAGAAGCGCTTCTCGCCCGGCGAGTTCGCCGTCGGCGAGGAACTCAAGCACCTCATCGCGCGCTGGCCCGTGGTCGGCAAGCGACTCCGCGTCCCGACGCCGAAGTGAATCCAATGGATAAGGAGTCCATGATGGAAGGTGCGGCCGCGCACAACGGGATGTTCGACGTGGTGGTGATCGGTTCGGGGCTGGCGGGCTCCACCCTGGCGGCGTGCCTGGCCGCCAACGGCGCGTACACGCTGGTGATCGACGCCGGGACGCACCCCCGCTTCGCCGTCGGCGAGTCGACCATCCCGTACACGTCGATGGCCATGCGGTTGATCAGCGAGCGGTACGGCGTGCCGGAGATCAAGTACCTGAGCACCTTCGAGTCGGTGTACGCGCACATCAACACCACCGGCGGGGTGAAGAGGAACTTCGGCTTCGTCTACCAGCGGCCGGGCGAGAAGCAGCGGCCCGAAGAGTCCAACATGTTCCAGATCCCGAAGATCCTGAACACCGAGAACCACTTCTTCCGGCAGGACATCGACAACTTCATGCTGACGGTCGCGGCCAAGTACGGCGCGGTGATCCGGCAGCAGACGCGCATCGCGGGCGTCCAGGTCGACGACGACGGCGTGACGCTCGACGTCGGCCCCGGCGCGCCCGTGCGGGCCCGCTACCTGGTGGACGCGAGCGGCTTCCGCTCGGCGCTGGCCGAGCAGTTCGACCTGCGGGAGGAGCCGACCCGGCTGGAACACCACTCGCGGTCGTTGTTCACGCACATGGTCGGCGTGCGGCCGTTCGACGACTTCGCCCCGCGCGGCACGTACGGCAACCCCACCCGGTGGCACGAGGGGACGCTGCACCACATCTTCGAGGGCGGCTGGATGTGGGTGATCCCGTTCGACAACCATCCCCGGTCCACCAACGACCTGTGCAGCGTCGGCGTGCAGTTCGACCCGCGGATGTACCCGGTGCCGGACTGCTCGCCGGAGGAGGAGTTCCGGCAGTTCCTCGACCGGTACCCGGGCATCGCGCAGCAGTTCACCCACGCCACGCCGGTGCGCGAGTGGGTGCGGACGGGCCGCCTGCAGTACTCGCCGAAGAAGACGGTGGGCTACCGCTGGTGCCTCATGTCGCACGCGGCGGGCTTCGTCGACGCGCTGTTCTCGCGCGGCCTGTCGAACACCATGGAGATCATCAACGCGTTGACCCAGCGGCTGCTCGACGCGCTCAAGGACGACGACTTCGCCGTCGAGCGGTTCGAGTACGTGCAGGAACTCGAACAGGGTCAGCTCGACTTCAACGACGACCTGGTCAACAACGCGTACATCGCGTTCCGGGACTGGGACCTGTGGGACGCCTGGTTCCGGGTGTGGGCGTTGACCCAGATTCTCTCCACCTTCGAGATCAACCGGGGTTACGCGCTCTACTCCAAGACCCGTGATCCCGCCGTGCTGCGGCGGATGGAACGGCCGTGGTGGCGGGTGGAGCTGCGCGAGTTCGACCGGTCGAAGGTCGACGACCCGGACCACGCCGAGGTGCTCGAGTTCCTGGCCGGCGTCAGCCGGATGATGCGCGCCGTCGACGCGGGGGAGGCGGAGCCCAAGGACGTCGCCAAGCAGATCCGCGACCAGCTCGCCCGCGCGCGGTTCGTGCCGCCGGCGTTCGGTCTGGCCGACCCGGAGATTCGGATCACCGGCGCCTCCGCGGCCAAGGTGCTCGGCACGCTGCGCTGGGCGAAGCGGGACGCGCCGCCGGCGATCGGTGAGCTGACCTACGAGGGTCTGACCCTCTTCATGCGCAAGCGCTTCGCCCGGGGCGAGTTCGAACCGGTCGAGGAGATCAAGCAGAAGCTCGCCGGCTGGCCGGTGCTCGGCTCCCGGCTGCGCGTTCCCGAGCCGAAGTAACCCGAGGAAATTGGAGTGCACGGTGAGTGAATTGATCGAGGCCGAGAAGGCCACCTATGACGTCGCCATCCTCGGCGCGGGTTTCGCCGGCTCGATGCTCGGCGCGATCCTGGCCCGCAACGGCGCGAAGGTGCTGCTGGTCGATGCCAAGGCGCACCCGAAGTTCGCCATCGGGGAGTCGACCATCCCGAACATGCTGGTGTCGTTGCGCACCATGTCCGAGCGGTACAAGGTGCCGGAGTTGATGACCCTGGCGACGCTGACCGCCTGCCAGAAGATCATCTCGCCCTGGCACGGCAAGAAGGACCACTTCGCCTTCCTCAACCACCAGGAGGGCAAGCCGCAGGACCCGAAGCAGGTCACGATGTTCAACTTCCCGAGCCTGCTGCACGAGACGCCGCACATGTACCGGCAGGACACCGACGCGTACCTGTTCCACGCCGCGATCAAGTACGGCTGCACGGCCCGGGTGAACTTCACGATCGCCGACGTCGACTTCGACGACTCCGGCGTCACGGTCAGTTCGACCCGGGGCGAGCAGTTCCGCAGCCGGTACGTGGTGGACGCCAGCGGTTACCGCTCACCGCTGGCCGAGAAGTTCGGGCTCCGCGAGGACCCGTGCCGGTACAAGCACCACTCGCGGGCCGTCTGGAACCACATGATCGACCTCAAGACCACCGACGAGGTGTTCCAGCGCACCGGAGCGGACAAGCCGCCCGTGCCGTTCTACGAGGGCACCGTCCACCACCTGTTCCCGCGCGGCTGGTCCTGGGTGATCGCGTTCAACAACCACAAGGACTCCAAGAACCCGCTGTGCAGCGTGGGTCTCACGATGGACCCGCGGATGTACCCGAAGACGCCCGGCATGTCGCCGGAGGAGGACTTCTGGAAGCACATGCAGCGGTTCCCGGGCATGGCCGCGCAGTTCGAGGGCGCCCGGCCCATGCGGGAGTGGGTGGGCACCGACCGGGTCCAGTACTCGTCGAAGACCACCGTCGGTGACCGGTGGGTGCTGCTGGCCCACGCCGCGGCGTTCATCGACCCGCTGTTCTCCCGGGGTCTGTCCAACACCTGCGAGGCGGTCAACGTGCTGGCCTGGCGGATCCTGCGGGCGGTCGGCGACGACGACTTCTCGGCCGACCGGTTCGAGGGGGTGAACACGCGCCAGCAGGCGCTGTTCGACGGCAACGACAAGCTGGTCAACGCCGCGTACGCCTCGTTCGAGCACTACTCGCTGTGGACGGCCGTGTTCCGGATCTGGGCGTGGGGCTCGAACGCCGGCACGTTCCGGGCCCACGAGGCGTACCGCCGGTGGCGCTCCACCGGCGACGACCGGCATCTGAACGAGCTGGAAGAGGTGAAGAACCCGGGTCTGCACTGGTCCGACCACGAGGGCTACGGCGAGCTGTTCGAGGACATGGTCAAGCAGTGCGGCGACTTCGAGGCCGGCAAGATCACCGGCGACGAGGCGGCGGACGCCCTCTACGACCACCTCAACCGGGCGCCCTTCGTGCCGGACCACTGGGGCTGGAAGGACCGCCACCTGCGGTTCATCAACCCGACCCCGCTCAAGATCGGCCGGACGATGCTGTGGGCGGCGACCAAGGCGCCGCCGGACGTGCGGCGGCTGATGCTCGGCTTCCTGCGTGAGGCCGGCAAGGAGCAGCTCATGGGCCGGAAGATCTTCTAGGAGGCCGGATGACCACCACCGAACCCGACGCCACGGTGTCGTACGACGTCGTGATCCTGGGCAGCCATCTGGCGACCGGCCTGCTCGCCACGGTACTGGCCAAGCAGGACCTGCGGGTCCTGCTCGTCGGCTCGCGCGACGACACGCTGCTACCGTCGGGCGACAGCACCGTGCCGTACACGACCGCTGTGTTGCACCTGCTGGCCGAGCGGTTCGACGTACCGGAGATCGCCTCCTTCGCCCACTTCGAGGACCTGCCGGACGCGGTACGCCGGACCAGCGGGATCAAGAAGAGCCTGGCGTTCCTGCACCACACGGCGGGTCGCCGGCACGATCCGGCGCACACCGTGCAGTTCCACGTGCCGGGCGAACACAGCGAGTGGCACCTCTACCGGCCGGACGTCGACGGGTACGCCCGGGAGTTGGCCGTGCGGTACGGCGCGTCGGTGCTGCCGGAACGGGCGTCGACCACCGAGGTCCGGCTGGCCCCCGAGGCCGTACACCTGACCTTCGGCTCGGGGCGGACGGTGACCACGCGGTTCGTGGTGGACGCCTGCGGCGAGGAGTCACCGCTGCGGGCGGCGACCGCCGACGGCGAACCGCGCCCGCTGCTGTTGCGGTCGAGGATGATGCACGCCCACCTGCGCGGCGTCCGGAAGTTCGAGGAGTGCAGCCGGCTCGCCGACTACCACCGGGCGACGACCTGGTCACGGGGGACCGTGCACCACCTGTTCGACGGCGGCTGGATCCAGGTGGTGGACTTCCGCAACCACCACGACGCGGCCAACGACCTGTGCAGCGTGACGGTGGGCCTTGACCAGGACCGGTTCGACGACCTGCCGGCGGAGCCGGACGCCGCGTTCCGGGCGCTGGTCGCGCCGTTCCCGAGCCTCGCGGAGCAGTTCGCGTCCGTCACGGCGGAGGGCGGCTGGACCACCTCGCCCCACTGGCAGCGTCGGGCGGCGGTGACCCACGGGCCCCGGTGGTTCGCCATGGAGCGGTCGGCCTGCCGTACCGACGAGTTCCTGTCCCGGGACGTGACGATGACGGCGGAGACGGTCCACGCGCTCGGGGCCGCGCTGCCCCGGGCGCTGCGCGACGAGCCGGCGACGGGCGTCGTGCTGGCCGAGGTGGCCGCCTTCCAGGACGCGCTGATCGAGTTCAACGATCAGATCCTCGCCGCCGCCCGTACGGCCGCCGGCAGCTTCGCGTTGTGGAACGCGTACAGCCGGGTCTGGCTGCTCTGGCAGATCCTGGCCCACCTGTCGCTGAAGCGGGCCACCAACGATGCCCTGGCCGCCGGGACGTGGGATCCGGTCGAACGGTTCGCCGACGGCGGACTGTGGTTCCGCACCCCGGACGGTCTGCGCCAGATGTTGGACTGGTTCTTCGAGGTGTTCGCCCGGGTCCGGGCCGGGGAGCTGAGGCAGGCCGAGGCGGCCGACATGATCTTCCGCGAGCTGCGCCGGGCGCGGTTCGTGCCGCCGCTGTACCGGTTCGGCGACCCGAACGCGCGGTACTACCACTTCACGATGCCCCGTCGGCTTCTCATGGTGGCCTGGGTCATGACGGTGGCGCCCGCGGACTTCAAGCGGCTGCTGACCAAGGACAACGTGACCGGCCGACGGGACGACGCGCCGTCGCCGACCCGGGGGCGGGCGTCGGTCGACGACGGGCGGGTGTCGGTCGACGATGACGGGCGGGTGGCGGCCCACGACGTCGGACGTGCGGACGGCCCGGCCGCCGGCGCGCCCGGCGTCACTCAGCCAGGTCGGCGGTGAGGTAGTGCTGGATCGTGCGACCCATCATCCGGGCCAGGTCGTCGCGGTCGTGCCGGGACAGCTCGGTGCCGTCGATCAGGTAGCGGCACAGGGCCAGGCCGATCACCTGGGACGCGGCGAGCGCCGCGCGCAGTTCGTGTCGGTCGGGGCTGACGCCCTCGGCCAACGTGCCGAAGAACGCCCGGACGAACTCGTCGCGCATCAGCTCGGCGATCTCGTCGCTGGTCAGCGAGGCGGACAGCCGGGCCCGGTAGGAGATCGTCGTACGAGGGCTGTCCCAGTGGGTGAGCAGAGCGGTCGCGGTGGCCCGACCCAACCGGCGACGGCTGCCGGCCAGGAGCTGCTCGGCCAGCTCGACGGGGTTGCCGTCGACCTGCACCGCGTGGCGCAGGAGTTGCTCCTTGGAACCGTAGTAGTGCCGCACGAGCCGCGGGTCGACACCCACGCGCCGGGCGACACTGCGGATGCTCACCCCGGTCAGGCCGCACTCGGAGATCTCCCGCCGGGTGACGTCGAGGATCGCCTGCCGGATGCCGCTGCCACCGTCGAATCCCTGCTGCGTCGTCAAGGCAACCTCTTACGAGTTCCCGTACGCCCGAGCGCACGGCCCGATGAAATACCGAAGTCTAGACCTTTGAGGATATGTCAGTCCGGTCCGGGTTGCTCCTGCAAGCCGGTCATTCCGTCGCGTCGGTTCACCACGCGGTCGAGGGGGCACCGTGGACTTCGCCTGGACGCCTGAGCAGCGGGACGCGTACGACCAGGTGCGCGCGAGCGCCGAGCAGGCGTTCCCGCCCACCGCCGACGCCAGCCGGCTGCATGACCGGGAGGCCTGGAGACGCCTCGGCCGGCTGGGATTGCTCGGCCTGTGCATCCCCGCCGAGTACGGCGGCGGTGGGCTGGGCGCCCTGGACACCGCGCTGCGTGTCGAGGCGTTCGGTCGGGGGTGCGCGGACACCGGTCTGGTGTTCGCGGCCAGCGCGCACCAGTTCGCGTGCGCGGTGCCAATCGCCGGGTTCGGCACGCCGGAGGTGAAGAAGGGCCTCCTACCGCGGATCTGCTCGGGCGAGGTGGTGGCCGGCAACGCGATGACCGAGGCGGGCGCGGGCTCCGACGTCTCGCGGCTCGCCGTGACCGCGACGGAGACGGCGGACGGCTACCTGCTCAACGGCGAGAAGACGTTCGTGACAAACGGACCGGTGGCCGACGTGCTGGTGACCTACGCGACCACCGATCCGGCGGCCGCCCATCTCGGTGTCACCGCGTTCGTGCTGGACCGGGACACTCCCGGCCTGACGGTCAGCGAGCCGTTGGACAAGATGGGACTCGTGTCGGCGCCGGCCGGTCGGGTGTCCTTTCAGGACTGCCTGGTGCCGGCGCACCGGGTGCTCGGCGAGCCGGGCCAGGGCGCGGCGATCTTCCAGCACTCGATGCGTTGGGAACGGGCCTGCCTGTTCGCCGGATATGTCGGCCTGCTGGACCGCCTGGTGCAACGCTGCGTCCAGCACGCGACCTCGCGCCGCCAGTTCGGCCGGCGCATCGGTGACTTCCAGGCGGTGGCGAACCGCATCGTGGAGATGAAGCTGCGGACGGAGTCGGCGCGGCTGCTGCTCTACCGCTGCTGCTGGGAGATGGACAACGGCGGCGGCTCGGAGCTCAACGTGGCGTTGTCGAAGCTGGCCGTCTCCGAGGCGGCCGTCGCCGGGGCGCTGGACGCGGTGCGCCTGTTCGGTGGACTCGGATACCTGCGCGACACCGGGATCGAGACGATGCTGCGCGACGCCGTCCCCAGCACGATCTTCTCCGGCACGTCGGACGTCCAGCGGCTGCTCATCGCCCGCGAACTGGGCCTGTGAGGGCCGCGGCATGACCAGGGAGGTGTCGACCGTGCGGGACGTGGACCGGTCCGGGACGCCGGGTGGCGTGGGTATCCACGGCTACGTGGCCGAGTGGGCCCGGCGTACACCCGACGCGCCGGCGGTGATCGCGGACGACGGCCAGCTCACGTACGCGGAGCTGGCGACGGCCGCACGGCGCCTGGCGGCGGGGCTGGCGCGTGTCGGGGTGTCCCCGGGTGACCGGGTGGTGCTGTGGTCCGACAAGCGGGCCGGCGCGGTGGCCGTCATGCAGGCGGCGCTGGCGCTGGGGGCGCCGTACGTCCCGGTGTCCGCGGCGAACCCGCCCGCCCGGGTGTGGCGCATCGCGGCCGACTGCGCGGCGACCGTCGTCGTGGCGGACGGTCCGGCGGCGGACCGGGTCGCGCGCGACGGCGGTGTGCCGGACGGCCCGCCGCTCGTGTCGCTGGACGAACTGCAGCGGTTGGGTGCCGAGGGTGACCTGCCGCCGGTGCACCGACCAACCCCGGACGACCCCGCTTACATCCTCTACACCTCCGGGTCGACGGGATCCCCGAAGGGCGTCTGCCTGAGTCACCGCAACGCGGCGGCGTTCGTCGAGTGGGCCGGTGACCTGCTCGCCGTGTCGCCACGGGACCGGCTCGCCAACCACGCCCCGTTCAACTTCGACCTGTCGGTCTTCGACCTCTACGCGGCCTTCCGCGCGGGCGCGTCGGTGCACCTGGTCCCGGCCGAGCTGGCGTACGCGCCGGTGCAGTTGGCGCGGTTCGTGCGCGACGAGGGCATCACCGTCTGGTACTCGGTGCCGTCCGCGCTGACCCTGATGATCCGGGACGGCGGGCTGCTGGACGGCCCGCCGCCGCCGGCCCTGCGGGCCTGCGTCTTCGCCGGTGAGGTGATGCCGATCCGGTACGTGCACGAACTGCGTGCCGCCTGGCCGGGCGTGCGACTGCTCAACTGGTACGGGCCCACCGAGACCAACGTGTGCGCGTCGTACGAGGTGACCGACGCCGACGAGGGGCGCGACCGCCCGTTGCCGATCGGCCGTCCGGCCAGCGGCGCGGTGTTGACCCTGGTCCCGCCGAGCCCCGACGGCGCAGGTGCCGCCGGCGCCGGCGACTGCCGGGAGGGCGAGATCGTGGCGGACGGGCCGACGGTGATGCTGGGCTACTGGGGGCGGGAGCCGCAGCGTGGGCCGTACCGGACGGGTGATCTCGGGCGGTTGGCGTCCGACGGCGCACTGGAGTATCTCGGCCGCCGCGACGACATGGCGAAGGTGCGCGGCAACCGGGTGGAGCCCGCCGAGATCGAGGCCATCCTCGCCGCGCATCCGGACGTCGCGGCGGCTGCGGTGGTCGTCGCCGGCGTCGGGCTCGCCGCGCGGTTGCACGCGGTCGTGGTGCCGGCGGGCGACCGCCGACCCGGCCTGCTGGAGATCAAGCGTTGGTGCGCCGGACAGCTGCCGACCTACATGATCGTCGACTCGGTTCAGGCGGCCACGAGCCTGCCGCTCACCCCGAACGGAAAGACCGATCGAGCCGCGCTGCTGGCGGCGATCGAAGGAGGTGGACCATTACTGACACCGAACTAGTCAACGTGGAACCGAGTGCGTTCCTGGCGATCATGGGCTCGCTGGCCAGCGGCGTCAGCGTGGTGACCGCGCTCGACGCGTCCGGTCGGCCGCACGGCCTGACCTCGTCGTCGGTGTGCAGCGTCTCCAAGGACCCGCCACTGCTGCTGTTCTGCGTGCGGCAGGTGAGTTCGACCCTGGACGCCATCCGGGAGACCGGCGGGTTCGCCGTGAACTTCCTCGATGCCGACGGCCACGAGGTCTCCGACCTGTTCGCCAGCTACAACAGCGACAAGTTCGCCAATGTGACGTGGCGTCCCGGCGATGTGGCCGGCATGCCGCGGCTGGAACCCACCGTCGCCTTCACCGAGTGCGCGCTCCATGACGTGATCACCGCCGGTGACCACGTCATCGTGCTCGGCCGTCTCGTCGGCGGCGCGACGGCGCCGGACCGATTGCCGCTGGGCTATTGGCGCGGGACGTATGTCCGGGTCTCCCGCCCCCCTTACCCACGAGAGGAGCGCAACGGACAGCGTCCCAGCGATCCTTCCCAGTCAATCCATCTCGAGTAGGGAAACAGAGTGGACAAGAACCAACCAGCGACCCACAGCGCGGCGTGGACATGGCTTGCGGCCCTGGTCGCCGTGTTCATGGTCGCGATCGACACCCTCGTTGTCACGACGACGCTGCCGGTCATCCGTACCGAGCTCAACGCGAGCCTTGAAGATCTTGAATGGATCGTCAATGCGTACACGCTCACCTTCGCCGTCTTTCTGTTGACCGGCGCGGCGCTCGGTGACCGTTTCGGCCGACGCAAGGTCTTCACCATCGCGCTGCTGGTCTTCACCATTGCATCCGGGCTGGCGGGTCTCGCCGACAACATCGAATTCCTGATCGCCGCACGCGCGGTGCAGGGTCTGGGTGCCGCGGTCGTCCTGCCGCTGACCCTCACGCTGTTGGCCAGCGTCGTGCCGGCACGTCAGCGCGGTCACGCCTTCGGACTGTGGGGTGCGATGGTGGGCCTGGGTATCGCCCTCGGGCCGGTCATCGGCGGCGCGGTGACCGAAACCTGGTCCTGGCAGTGGATCTTCTGGGTCAACGTGCCCATCGGTCTGCTGCTGCTGCCGGTGATGACGCGCGTCCGCGAGAGCCGCGGCGGCTACGGCCGACTGGACCCGGTGGGTGTCGTCCTGGTCACCGCCGGCATGCTCGGCATCGTCTCCAGCCTCGTGCGGGGCAACAGCGTCGGCTGGGACAGCCCCTCCATCCTGGCGGGGTTCATCGTCGGCGGTCTCCTCGTGCTGGTGTTCATTTTCTGGCAGTCGCGGGCACGTACGCCGATGGTGCCGCTGTCGTTGTTCCGCAGCCGAGGCTTCAGCCTCACCATGGTGGCGACGATCATCATGCCGTTCGGCGTCTTCGGCGCCGTCTTCCTCGGCACCCAATACCTGCAGAGCATCCTCGGCTACTCACCGCTGGAGGCCGGTGTTCGCACGCTGCCGTGGACGGCCATGCCGATGATCGCGGCGCCGATCTCCGGCATCCTGACCGACAAGATCGGCGGCAAGCCGCTGGTGATCCTGGGCCTGACGATGCAGGCCATCGGCGTGGGCTGGATCGGTTCGGTCGTCGGCGACCTGACGTACTCGAAGCTGGTGGTGCCGTTCGTGATCACGGGCCTCGGTCTGGGCATCTTCCTCGCGCCGATCGGCCGGTTGGCCTTCGGGTTCGCGCCCGCCGAGTTGGAGGGTGTGGCATCCGGCGTGTCCAACGCGATCCGGCAGACCGGCACCGTGATGGGTGTGTCGGTGGGCGGCGCGATCCTCGGCGCGAACGGCGGCTACGAGTCCGTGGCGACGTTCGTCAACGGCCTGGAGGAGGCCCACCTGGTGGCCGCCTGCGCGCTCGCGGTGGGCGCGGTCATCGCGCTGTTCATCCCGCACCTGCGGACGCAGGGCCACGGCCACGCGGTCGAGGAAGAGGAGGAGGTCCTCGCGGCGGGCGCTCCGACCTGAGTTGTCCACGGGAATCGAGGCCCCGACCGTGTGGTCGGGGCCTCGGTCGCGCCAGGGGGGCTTGGCGCGACCGGATCCTTCGATGGTGAGGCGGTGGACCACCGGTAGCCGGTGTCGCAATGGCGGCAGGCACGATGGTGGGAGCTGATTGCGCCGACGTGGCGTCGGGCACCGGCTCGACGCGCCCGGGCCACGACGTCACGGCGCGGAACGCGGCGTCGTCGAGAGCGGAATCGGCATCGGCCCACGTCAACCGGGTTGACCGGAGGCGGCCGATTGCCGTGCCCGCATTCGTGTGCGACATCTCGGTCCGGTACGTCATACCGGATGAGACCTATTCCAGCCGCAACGGTCCGCAACACGACCGGTGCCGCTCGATGGCCCACCCATTTAGGGGGGGACAGCGCGGCCCTCGGCAGGATAACATCCATCGATGAACTGGCGGTACGCTAATGGGGGATGGGGCCACCAGGGATATGAAGTCATCAGCGCTAGCGGTTACGGATGTCCAGATACTCTTCTACGAGCCGGAAGGGTTGTTATTGACAGCGGGATTATTGCCGGCAGACGTAGGTGGGCACGAGTACCGCGTAATGTTTCAATTGAGTTACCTGGGCAGTGGTGAGATTACGGCACACGTCGGCTTCCAGCAGTGCGACGGCACCGACAGGACGGCACCCGAGTTCGTCACGGTGGAGTTGCTGGGAGCGACACGCCACCGGATGCCCATCATTTGGACGGCCTCGGCCTCGGTGCGCGCGGAGCAGGTGAACTGCCGGCTCATCATCTGGGGGGAACCCGCCGGTGACGACCTGCTGCGGGGGGAGTTGATCGCCGAGGTCTCCGGGCGGCTGCCGGTGTTGACGGCCAGTTGCCGGGCATCGGTGACACAGGCGGAACTGCCTACCCGGGCGCGGGTCGCCTAGACGGCCGGCTGCCCTCCGTCGTGGCGCGGAGGGCGGTCGGCTCTCGGGGGAGGCGACATGGCAGTCCTTTCGCGGGCCAGCGGCGCGATCGACCGGTCGCACGTCGGGTGATGCGGGTTACCGGGTCACGCTCGCGATGAGGTGTCCCCCTGCCACGGACGTAGGCGGGGGATCCACGCCGGGACCGCGGCGCGGTAGGTGTCGTACGCCTCGCCGTACCGCCGGCGCAGGCCGGGCTCCTCGTAGAACCGCACGAACGCGGCCTGGATGAGGGCGATGGCCAACCCGTACCACAGGAGCGCGGCCTGGCCGAAGATCAGAGCCTGACCGAGGATGGCCGTCACCACCGCGACGTACATCGGATTGCGAACGTACCGGTAGGGCCCGCCGATCACCAGGTGTTCGGTCGGCGCCACCGGGGCCGGAGTGCCCAGACCCTCCACAACGAACCGCACGAACGACTGCAGGAGAAACGCCACCGCGACAACCAGCATCAGCGCGCCGATGACTCGAAGCGGCTGGTAGAAGGCGAACGGTGTTTCGACCTCCCAGTCGGATATCCACCACGGGCCGAGGCCGGCGACCACACCCGGCGCGGCGCAAAAGAAGACAAGACTTCCGACGACGGCCCGTGTTCGAAGCACTGCGCCATGCTACGGCGCGTGCGGGGCACCATGTCAAGGCGTCGTTACGTAGTGTTGTCTTTGACTCGCTCCAGATCCTCCGTATTTCCGCACGTAGGAAGGCGATACTATGGCGTTTGCCCCCATACGATGAATAGGGCATGCGATGAACTGTGAAAGGTGAACTTGTGGGCGCGGAGGTGTCCCCGAACGGTGCTCCACGACGACGGACGGGGCGACGTGTCGGGCCGACGGTGAGCCATCAGCTCATCCTCGAGATCGCTCGTGGCCAGTTCGCCGAGCGAGGCTATGAGGGCACCACGGTGCGCACCATCGCCCAGGAGGCGGGTGTCGACAGCGCGCTGGTGCACCATTTCTTCCTCACCAAGGAAGGCCTCTTCGAGGCGGCGGTCCGTGGCGCCCTGCAGCCGCCGGATCTGGTGGAGCGGGCGATGAAGGGCCCGCGTGGCCAGGTCGGCCGGCGCGCTGTCGAGCTGTTCTTCAGCCACTGGGACGAGCCCGACACGGCGGCGCGGCTCGGCGGCATCCTGCGGTCGATGACGGCCAACGACATGGCGGCGGACGCCGTCCGTAACTTCCTCGGCGACCAGGTGATCCTGCCGCTGACCCGGGCGCTGGGTCACTCCCAGCCGGAGCTGCGCGCCGCCATGGTCGGCTCGCACCTGATCGGTCTCGCCACCACCCGGTACGTCTTCCGCGTACCGGCGATCGCCGAGCTCACCGCCGCCGCTCTGGCCGCGGGCACGGGTAAGGCCATCCAGACCTACCTCACGGGCGTCCTGGCCTGATCCGCCCGCCCTCGACGGGCGGGCGTCACCGGCGTCGGGCCAGTGGCCGACGTCGATCCTAGCGCGGCATCCCCTTGACGAACCCGCGTGGGCTTCTAGAATTCATCGAGCAGGGATGTCATCAGAGGGGGAAGAGCCGGTGGGTTTCCCGGCCTCCCCGGTGACGCCCCACGGGGGAGACCACGTCCGGCGACCTGGGAGGGGTTTGTGCCGACAGACCAACGCGACGAGATACTCGGCCAACTGATGGTGTACGTGCGCCACGAGCTGATCGGCGACCAGGACGAGGCGGTCACCGGAGTCGACCTGCGTCCCGACTCGCCTCTGCTCGAGTGGGGCGTTCTGAACTCGCTGAACACGGCTCGGCTCATCGCGTTCGTCCGGGCGGAGCTCGACGTCGACGTGCCGCCTTCGCACATCACGGGACGCCACTTCCGCAGTCTCGACACCATCACCGACCTGATCCTGTCCTTGCCCCGCGCCTGACAGGCCCGCCGAGGAGGCGCCATGAACACCAAGCCAGCAGAGTGGGACGTCGGCATCATCGGAGGCGGGCCCGCCGGGTCCACGGCCGCCGCGTACCTGGCCAAGGCGGGGCTGTCCGTCGTGGTCTTCGAGAGCGCACACTTCCCCCGCGAGCACGTGGGCGAGTCGTTGGTCCCGGCCACCACGCCGGTGCTGTTGGAGACCGGGGCGATGGCCGCCGTCGAGGCCGCCGGCTTCCCGCGCAAGTTCGGCGCGGCGTGGACGTCCGCCGAGTCGCGGCCGGTGAGCCACATGGGCTTCTCCAACCTCACCCACGACTTCCGGCTCGCGGAGGTCATGTTCAACGAGCGGGACCAGGCCGGTGTCGACCGGGATCACACCTTCCACGTCGACCGGGGCAAGTTCGACCAGATCCTGCTGGAGAACGCGGCGAGTCTCGGCGCGGAGGTCCAGCACGGCGTGCGGGTCAACCGCGTCGACTTCGAGGGCGAGCACCCCGTGATGCACACCCGCTCCGCCGACGGGCAGCGCGAGGTGCCGGTGCGGCTGGTGATCGACGCCAGTGGCCGGAACACCACGTTGGGCAGTCAGCTCAAGGTGAAGGTCGCCGACCCGGTCTTCAACCAGTACGCGATCCACACCTGGTTCGACGGCTTCGACCGGCAGGCGTTGTCGGCTGAGCAGGAAAAGTCCGACTTCATCTTCATTCACTTCCTGCCGCTGACCGACAGCTGGGTGTGGCAGATCCCCATCACCGAGACGATCACGTCGATCGGCGTCGTCACTCAGAAGAGCCGGTTCGCGGAGGCGGCCCGGGAGGATCTCGAAGCGTTCTTCTGGGAGTGCGTGGGCAGCCGGCCCGAGCTGGAGGCGGCCCTGCGTAGCTCGGAGCAGGTACGGCCGTTCAAGGCCGAGGGTGACTACAGCTACGCGATGAAGCAGATCTGCGGCGACAACTTCGTCATGATCGGCGACGCCGCCCGCTTCGTCGATCCCATCTTCTCCACCGGCGTCAGCATCGCCCTCAACAGCGCCCGGCTGGCCTGCAACGACATCATCGCCGCCGCCGAGGCGGGTGACTTCAAGCGCGAGCGGTTCGCCACGTACGAGATGTTGCTGCGGCGCGGCGTGCGGAACTGGTACGAGTTCATCTCGGCCTACTACCGGCTCAACATCTTGTTCACCGCGTTCGTCCAGGACCCGCGGTATCGCCTCGACGTGCTGAAGATGTTGCAGGGCAACATGTACGACGAGGCCGAGCCCAAGGCGCTCGTCGAGATGCGGAACGTCATCCGGGCCGTTGAGCAGGACCCCGAACATCTCTGGCATCCGTATCTCGGCGAGTTGTCGGCTCCGACGGCGGCTCCCATCTTCTGACCACAAGGGGGCCGTGCGGCCCCGGTAGGGGGGACATCAGTGAGCGTGGGCAGCAGTGTGTTCAGCGACCTGGCTGTGCACCACGTCGAATTCCACGTCACCGACGCGGTCTGGGCGGCACGCGAGCTCGCCGCGCAGTACGGCTTCGCCGTCGCCGGCTCGCGCCGCGCCGAGGACCACGTGTCGGTGGCGCTACGGCAGGGTTCGACGGTTCTCGTGGTCACCGAGGGGCTCGTCGACGCGCACCCGGCCAGCCTGTACGTGCAGCAGCACGGCGACGGGGTGGCCGACCTGGCGATGCGTACCCCGGATGCCCGGGCGGCGTTCGCGGTCGCGGTGTCCCGCGGCGCGCGGGCGGTGGCCGAGCCTGCCGCCCGCGACGGGTTCGTCACGGCCACGGTCGGCGGCTTCGGCGACGTGACGCACACCTTCGTCCAGCCACCCGAGGGTTCGGCCGGGCCGGTGCTGCCCGGCATGACCCCCGGTCTGCCGGACGGGCACATGCTCCAGGCGGGTCCGGGGCCGCAGTTGGGAGTGGTCGACCACCTCGCCGTCTGCCTCGAGGCGGGCACGCTCGACGAGACCGTGGACTTCTACCGGACGGTGCTCGACTTCGACATGACCTTCGAGGAGCACATCCTGGTCGGCAACCAGGCGATGTTCTCCAAGGTGGTGCAGAGCCCGTCCCGCTTGGTCACGCTCACGCTCATCGAGCCGGACGCCTCGGCCGCCGCCGGGCAGATCGACGACTTCCTCAAGGGGCACGGTGGCCCGGGTGTGCAGCACGTGGCGCTGTGCTCCCCGGACATCGTGTCGGCCATCTCGGCGCTGACCGACCGCGGGGTGGAGTTCCTGCGCACGCCGGAGACCTACTACGAACTGCTCGGCCAGCGACTCGACCTCGCCCGGTACGACGTGGACCAGCTACGGTCCCGCAACATCCTCGTCGACGAGGACCACGACGGCCAGCTGTTCCAGATCTTCGCCAGGTCCACCCATCCGCGCCGGACGTTCTTCTTCGAGGTCATCGAGCGGCTGGGTGCGCGCACCTTCGGCAGCGGGAACATCCGGGCGCTCTACGAGGCGGTCGAGGCGGAGCGGACCAAGACCCACGACGTCCTGTGACCACCATCGCGGCCCAGGGAACCGACCTCGCCGGCCTGCTCTGCCTCGACGATGTGGCGTCGGCGGCGCGACGGGTGCTGACCGAGCCCGTCTGGGACTACGTGGCCGGGGGCAGCGGCACCGAGTCGACGCTGCGCGACAACCGGGACGCGTTCGACCGGGTGCACCTGGTCCCACGGGTGCTGGTGGGTGCGGAGACCTGTGACCTCGGCACGGAGGTGCTGGGCACGCCCATGGGTCTGCCCGTCGGGGTGGCGCCGATGGCCTACCAGCGGCTCCTGCATCCGGACGGTGAGGTGGCGCTCGCCGAGGCGGCCCGGGACGAGGGCGCGGTCTTCGTCGCCAGCATGCTCAGCAGCGAGCCGATCGAGCGGATCGCCGCCACCGCGGCGGCGGTCTGGATGCAGCTCTACTGGCTGCGCGACCGCGCTGTGGTCGCCGACCTGGTGACCCGTGCCGAGAACGCTGGTTGCCGGGCTCTCATGCTGACGGTCGACGTGCCCCGGATGGGCCGTCGCCTGCGGGACATGCGGTCCGGGTTCACGCTGCCCGACGACGTCGTGGCCGCCAACCTGCCGCCGGAGGTCGGCGCACCCGCGCACTCCGGCGGTCTGCACAGTTCGGCGCTGATGGTGCACACCGGCCTCGCGTTCGACCCGAAACTGTCCTGGCGGGACCTGGAATGGCTGCGGCGCCGGACGCGTCTGCCGATCGTCGTGAAGGGCGTCCTGCACCCGGAGGACGCGGTGCGCGCGGCGGACCTCGGGGTGGACGCGGTCGTGGTGTCCAACCACGGGGGCCGCCAGCTCGACGGCGCGGTGCCCAGCATCGCCGCGCTGGAGCCGGTGGTCGCGGCCGTGGCCGATCGCTGCGCGGTGCTCCTGGACAGCGGCGTCCGCAGTGGCGTGGACGTGGCACGGGCGCTGGCCCTCGGCGCCTCCGCGGTGCTGGTGGGTCGGCCCGCTCTCTGGGGCTTGGCGGTGGGTGGCCGGGCCGGGGCCCGCCGGGTGCTCTCGTTGCTGCGGACCGAGTTGGAGGATGCGATGACGATGATGGGCTGCGCCGACCTGCGGGCGCTGGGCCACGGCGCCACCGTCGCCGCCGGTGGGCCGGGATCGGCGACGCGGGTCCGGGCGTCCGGTGACGCCCTCGCGGGATGGTCCCCGTGACCGGCGTGTCGGGGACGACCACGGTGGGCGCACGCGCACCGATCGCGCTGGCCGACCTGCACGGTTCGCTGGCCGACCCGGTGCTCGACTCGATGACCTTCCTCAACGAGATCGCCGGTCGCTTCCCGGACGCGGTGTCGTTCGCGGCCGGCCGGCCGTACGAGGAGTTCTTCGAGGTGGAGGCGGTGCACCGCTACCTGCGCCGCTACTGCGACCACCTGCGTGACGAGCACGGGTTGAGCGAGCGTCAGGTCAACCGCACCCTGTTGCAGTACGGACGCACCAAGGGCATCGTGCACGACCTGGTGGCCACCAACCTGGCGGTCGACGAGGGTATGGACGTCGACCCGGAGGCCGTCGTGGTGACGGTGGGCGCCCAGGAGGGCATGTTCCTCGTGTTGCGGGCGTTGCGGACCGACCCCCGCGACGTGCTGCTGGCGGTCTCGCCCAACTACGTGGGAATTCGCGGGGCAGCGTCGCTCGTCGACATGACCACGCTGGGGGTGCGGGACGGCCCGCTGGGGATCGACCTGGCCGATCTCGCCCGGGTGGTGCGCGCCGCCCGGGCGGCGGGGCAGCGTCCCCGCGCGCTGTACCTCGTGCCCGACTTCGCCAATCCGGCCGGGGCGAGCCTGGACACCGACACCCGGGTGGCGGTGCTGCGCGCGGCCGCTGAACACGACCTGCTGATCATCGAGGACAACCCGTACGGGTTGTTCCACGCCGGCGGCGACCGTCCGGCCACGCTGAAGGCCATGGACGACGAGCGTCGGGTTGTCTATCTCGGCTCGTTCGCCAAGACCGGGATGCCCGGCGCCCGGGTCGGTTACGTGGTCGCCGACCAGCCGGTGGCCGGTCCCGCGGGAACGGGCCTGCTGGCCGACGAACTTTCCAAGATCAAGAGCATGGTGACCGTCAACACCTCGCCGTTGGCGCAGGCCGTCATCGCCGGCAAGTTGCTGGAGCACGACTGCAGCCTCGTACGCGCCAACGAGCGCGAGGCCGGCGCGTACCGGCGCAATCTGCGGCACGTGCTGGACGGCCTGGCCGCGCGCTTCGCGCCGGGTGCCGGCGTCTCGTGGAACACCCCGACGGGCGGCTTCTTCCTCGTGGTGACGGTGCCGTTCGTGGTGGACGACGCGCTGCTGGAGCGCTCCGCCCGGGACTTCGGTGTGTTGTGGACGCCGATGCACCACTTCTACGCGGACGGAGGTGGACGTCACCAACTGCGCCTGTCGGTCAGCCTTCTGCAGCCACCGCAGATCGAGCAGGGGCTCGATCGGCTGGCGGCCCTGATCACGGAGATGAGGCCGGTATGAACGCACCCGTCATGCCGTTGGCTGGCGGGCAGGTCGTGATCCTGCTCGTCCAGATCGCGTCCCTGCTCCTGTTGGGTCTCGCCCTGGGTCGGTTGGTGGCGCGGTTCGGGCTGCCCCCGATCGTGGGCGAGCTGTTGGCCGGCGTGGTGCTCGGGCCGTCGCTGCTCGGCCACGCGGCGCCGGCGGTGCACGACTGGCTGTTCCCCGCCGACCCGGCGCAGATGCACCTGCTGGACGCGGTCGCCCAGATCGGCGTCCTGCTGCTGGTCGGGGTGGCCGGCATCGAGTTGGACACCCGGATCGTCCGCCGCCGCGGCACCTCGGCTCTCCGGATCAGCCTGGGCGGCCTGCTCATCCCGATCGGCTTCGGCATCCTGATCGGATACCTCGCCCCGGCCGTCCTGGTACCGGACACCACCGAACGTCCGGTGTTCGCGCTGTTCCTCGCCGTCGCCATGTGCGTGACGGCGATCCCCGTGATCGCCAAGACGCTGGC
This sequence comes from Micromonospora sp. RB23, assembly GCF_053585025.1. NCBI lineage: Bacteria > Bacillati > Actinomycetota > Actinomycetes > Micromonosporales > Micromonosporaceae > Micromonospora > Micromonospora sp. RB23. The sequence continues at coordinate 4,326,408 of NZ_CM132111.1, read as the reverse complement.
GGACATGAAGCTCATCCACCGCGACGTCGGGCAGCTGATCATGACGTCCGGCATGGTTGACGACGCGGTGGGCTGGTTCCTGCTGTCGGTCGTGTCGGCCATGGCGACCGTCGGCGTACGTGCCAACCAGGTCGCGCTGTCGCTGCTGCTGCTGGTGGCGTTCGTGGTCGCCGCGATCGTCGTCGGCCGGCCGCTGGTGAGTGGCGCGTTGCGGCTTGCCGGCCGCTCCACGGAGAACGGACCGACAATCGTCGCGGCCGTGGTGATCGTCCTCGCCGGCGCGGCGATCACCCAGTCGTTGCACATGGAGGCGGTGTTCGGCGCGTTCGTCGCCGGCATCCTCGTCGGGCAGGTCATCCGGGATCGGCGGGCGGTGCTGGCCCCGCTGCGGACCATCGTGCTCACCGTGCTGGCACCGATCTTCCTGGCCTCCGCCGGCCTGCGGATGGACCTCGGCGTGCTGCTCGACCGCGACGTGGCGATCGCCGCCGTCGTGGTGCTCGCAGCGGCGATCCTGGGCAAGTTCACGGGCGCCTACCTGGGTGCGCGATCCAGCCGACTCGGCCACTGGGAGTCCCTCGCCGTCGGCGCCGGCATGAACGCGCGTGGTGTGGTCGAGATCGTCGTCGCCATGGTGGGGTTGCGACTGGGCGTCCTGGACATCGCCACCTTTACGATCATCGCCCTCGTCGCGATCGTCACGTCGATGATGGCGCCCCCGCTGCTGCGCCTGGCGATGTCGCGGGTGGCGCACAGCGCGGACGAACTCCTGCGCAAGGCCGACCACGAGCAGCAGTGGTCCACCGGACCGGTCGTCCGACCGGCGGGAACGGGCGCCCCGCCGGCCGCGTAGCGGGTCCGTCCGCCGGCCGCGTCATCCGAGGACGCCGGCGGGGCCGATGGGATCGGCCTCGCCGGCATCGTGCAGCGCCAGGATGGCCTCGGCCGCGTTCCCGGGCCCGTCGGTGGCCGCGTACCAGCGCCGGACCCGTTCGGCCGCCTCGCGGTAGGACGGGTCGGCCAGCATCTCCGCGGCGAGCGGGGCCAGTCTCGCGCCCACGTGTCTCGGCGCCAGCAGGCGTGCCGCGCCGATCCGTTCCAGCAGCGCGAGGTTCAGGTCCTGCTCCGGTTGGAGCGGAAAACCGAGCACCGGGGTGCCACCCGCCATCGCTGTCTGCACGCTGCCCTGCCCGCCGGCGGTGATCGCCAGGTCCACCTCCGGCATGATCAGGTGGCTGGGCAGCACGCCGCCCACCATGACCCGGTCGCCGGCCATGTCGTGCAGGTCGTGGTGGGTGCCGGCGACCAGCACACGCACCGGCAGGGCGGCGATGGTCGTCACCACGCGCCGCACGAAACCGACCTCCGCCGAGTTGACCGCCACGTAGACCACCGGTCCGGGCTCGGCGAGGAAGCGGGCGACCCGCTCGGGCAGCGGCAGGTCCAGCCGGGCGTAGAGCGGCCCGACACAGCGCAGTCGGGTGCTCGCCCGGTAGCCGGACCGGCCGTCCGGCCGCCAGTCGGCCACCTCCGTGGCGGACACGCCCAGCACCTCCGGAACCTCCGGGATGAGCGCCAGGTCGCCGAGGACGAGCGCGGCGAGGCTGGGCACGGGTGGTACGCCGAGGTCGGCGGCCAGTCGGTTGAACCCGCCGCAGTAGAAGCCGACCCGGGATGGCAGGGAGTTGGACAGCCACCGCAGCAGCGGCGCCGGCAGCAGGCCGAAGTGCGCCTGACTCGGCGCCGGCAGCATCCCGCGCTCGAACAGCGGCGGTACCCAACTGCCGGCGTGCTCGGTGACCAGCCGGGCGCCGGCCAGCCGGGTCGACAACAGGGTGGTCAGCGTGAAACCGGTGACCACCGTCCGGATGTCGTGTCGGCGGAAGTAGTCGGTCTCGGCGGTGACGTAGTCGCGCATCTCCCGGTCGGTGTACATGCTCTGACCGACGTACCCCATGCCGATCTCGTCGCGGATGAACCGTTCGCACCGCTGCGGCGTCATCCGCTCACCGACGATGTCGTACGGCACGCCGACGTCGCGGAGCACGTGCTCGTAGGTGCCGCCGTGCGTGGCGATGCGGGCGGTCACCCCGCGCTCGAGCAGCGCACGGTAGATCTCCAACATGCGCGAGGTGGCGGACAGGAAGCCGCAGTGCGGCATGAGACAGATCATGCGGTCGTCGCCTCCGGGAGCGGGCCGGCCTCGGGGGACGGGCCGGCCTCGGGGGACGGGCCGACGCCGCGGGCCACCGCGCGGACCTCGTCCAGCACCCGGGCGACCGGCACGTCGGTGCGCTGGGCGACCGCGAGGGCGTCGTCGTACTCCGGTTGCACGCTGACCAGACGGTCACCCAGGTAGCCGCGTTTGACCCGCACGGCGGTGTCGCCGTACGGCATGGCGATCTGGTCGCGCCGCAGCCGGCGTCGCTGCACGGTGGACACCCGCACGCCGAGCGTTCCCGTGTAGGTGAAAACCAGCCGGCAGACCAGGTCGAGCTGCGCCGGTGTGGCCAGCACGCTGAGCAGTTGCCCCGGTCGCCCCTTGCGCATCAGCACCGGCGTGCACCAGGCGTCCGCCGCGCCCACGGCCCGCAACCGCTCCAGCAGGTCCGGCCAGATCCGCGGGTCCACGTCGTCGATGGTCGTGTCGACCCGGTGCAGCGGTTCGCCCTGCCATCCCGTGGCGTCAGCCTCCGCAACGGCCGCGGCGCCCACCAGCACCCGCAGGATGTTCGGGTGGCCGGCGGGGTCCCGGGTGCCGGCGCCGACCCCCACCGCGTGGGGCACCAACGCCGGTGGTGGCCCCCAACCGGTGGCGAGCGTGGCGAGCAGGGCCGCGCCCGAAGGCGTGCACAGCTCCATCGCGGCCGGATGGGCGGCGATCGGGGCGCCCACGCCGGAGAGGATCTCCAGGACGGCGGGCACGGGTACCGGCATCGGGCCGTGCTCGGTGCGGACCACGCCGGAGCCCACCGCGACCGGGCCGACCACCCGGATCGGCGCGTCGAGCAGCCCCAGGTCGGCGAGCGCGAGCGCGCAACCGACCAGGTCGACCACCGCGTCGAGGGCGCCGACCTCGTGGAAGTGGATGTCCGCCAGGGGTACGCCGTGAACGCGCGCCTCGGCGTGCGCGAGGGTGGTGAACGCCGCGACCGCGAAGTCGTGCACCGCCGGCGGGAGCGCGGCCCGGGCGATGATCGCGGTCACCGCCGCCAGGTCGCGGTGGGTGCCGCTGTCGGGCGCCGTGACGATCAGGTGGGCGGCGCGCAGGCCGTGTCGGCGTACGCTCTCCAGCTTCAGTGTCACCGGCTCGACCGCGAGTCGCGCCACGCCCTGCTCGACGACGGACAGGCTCGCGCCCGCGTCGAGCAGCGCCGCCAGCAGCATGTCACCTGCGGCGCCGTTGCTGGGATCGACCCACAGGGCGGTGGTCGGCGCCGCCGGGCCGGTTCCGGCGGCCGTCGCCCGCGGCTCAGCCATGCGCGCCTGCGCGGCTCGGCGTGCGGCGGGCGATCCTGGCGGCGGCGACGCCCGCGCCGAAGCCGTTGTCCACGTTGACGGTCAGCACGCCCGGGGCGCACGAGTTGAGCATGCCGAGCCATGCCGTCAGGCCGTCCAGGTGCCAGCCGTACCCGACGCTGGTGGGCACCGCGATCAGCGGGCTGCCGATGAGTCCACCGAGGACCGACGGCAGCGCGGCCTCCATCCCGGCGATGGCCACCACGACGTCGGCGCGGGCGATGCGGTCCCGCTCGGCCAGCAACCGGTGCAGACCGGCCACCCCGACGTCCACCACGAGATCCGCCCTGGCGCCGAAGACGGCCACGGTGGCCGCGCACTCACGGGCGACCGGCAGGTCGCTGGTGCCGCCGCAGGCGATGGCGACCGTGCCCACGGGCGTGCGGTCGGGGCCCACCACCGCCGTCCGGGACACCGTGTCCACGACGTGGGCGCCGAACTCGTCGGCGCACCTCGCCATGGTGGCGTCGGTGAGGCGGGTGGCGAGGATCGGCGTATCGGGGTGGGCGGCGCGTAACGCGTGCATCGCCCCGGTCACCTGCTCAGGGGTCTTGCCCGCGCCGTACACCACTTCGGGGTCGCCGGTGCGCGACAGACGGTCCACGTCCATCCGTGCGAATCCTAGGTCGATGAATTCCGGTGCGGACACCTCACGCTCCTTCCAGTACTGTCGAGCTGTGAGACCTGATGAATGGGCCTGGGGGGCCGCGGATCAGCTCGTCGCGGAATTCACACGATACGGCAAAACGCTCGTCGCATTCTCCGGTGGCGTGGACTCCAGCGTCGCCGTCGCGGCGGCCGCGCGGGCTCTGGACCCGGCCGATGTCGCTGCGGTGACGGCGGTTTCGGCCGCTGTCCCCGCCGCCGAGGTCGCCGCCGCCCGGGACTTCTGCGCCCGGCTCGGCGTGGCGCACCACATGCTCGGCACCCGCGAGTTGGAGGTCGAGGGCTACCGCGAGAACGGCCCGCGCCGGTGCTACTTCTGCAAGAGCACGCTCATCGACACCGTCCGCGAGCTGGCCGACCGGCTCGGCTTCACGACAGTGGTGACGGGCACCAACGCCTCGGACCTGGCCGCCGGCTTCCGGCCGGGGATCGCCGCCGCGGCCGAGCGCGCGGCCCGTACGCCGCTTGCGGACCTCGGACTGGACAAGCCGGCGGTACGCGCGATCGCGGGGCTCTGGGGGCTCGACACAGCCGCCAAGCCGGCCGCCGCGTGCCTGGCCAGCCGGATCGCGTACGGCGTGCCGATCTCGCCGGCCCGACTGGCCCGGGTGGAGCTGGCCGAGCTGGCCGCCCGTCGCCTGCTGGACCCGCACGGGGTGGTCGACCTGCGGGTCCGTGACCTGGGTGACGGCGTACGCCTCGAGGTCGACGCGCCCATCGTGGAACGGGCCCGCGCCGACAAGGGGCTCGCGGCGGCCATCCGCGCGGCCGGGTTCCCCGACGTGCCACTCAGCGTGGAGGCGTTCCGGTCCGGATCGATGAACGAGCTGCTCGACGATCCGGACCGCTGGCGCTGACCGACGGCGTCGTTTTTTCCGCGCATCGGTGGGCTGACGCGCGGCCCGTTAGACGCTATCCTCAGCTGGTGAATTACAACCCGGGTGACCGACCCGCCACGCCGAACTGGTCTCTCGATGGTGCCCACGTCCTGCTCACCGGGGTGACCGGGTTCCTCGGGCAGGCAGCTCTGGAGCGGCTCCTCGCCGACCACCCCAACACCCGGGTGACGGTGCTGGTGCGTGGGCGCGGCGCGACGTCGGGCGCCGACCGCGTCGCCGGACTGGGGCGCAAGCCGGTGTTCCGCACGCTGCGTCGCCGGATCGGCGGTCCGGCCCTCACGCAGCTGCTGGCCGAGCGGGTCAGCGTTCTCGAGGGCGACCTCACCGACTCGGTCCCGGCGCTGCCGGACGACCTGACCGCCGTCCTGCACTGCGCGTCCACCGTGTCCTTCGACCCGCCGATCGACGAGGCGTTCGAGGTCAACGTCGGGGGTCTGGTCAACCTCTACGACGCGGTTGTCGCACTGCCGCGACGTCCGCACGTGGTCCATGTCTCCACGGCGTACGTGGCCGGCGCCCGCAAGGGGGTGGTGCCGGAGGCCCCGCTGGACCACGACGTCGACTGGCAGGCCGAGCTGACCGCCGCGCGGGCCGCCCGCGCCGAGGTGGAACGCGCGTCCCGCCGTCCCGAGGCGCTGCGCGCGCTGCTGGCCGAGGCCCGCGCCGAGCACGGCAAGGCCGGACCGCAGGCGACCGCACGGGCCGCCGAGGAGGCGCGGCGTCGCAAGGTGACCGAGCGGCTGGTCGACTACGGCCGGCTGCGGGCGCACAGCGTCGGCTGGCCGGACGTCTACACGTTCACCAAGGCGCTGGGGGAGCGGGTCGCCGAGCAGTACGCGCGCGACGAGGGCCTGCGCCTGTCCGTGGTGCGCCCGGCGATCGTGCAGAGCGCCCTGCGTCACCCGTTCCCCGGGTGGTTCGACTCCTTCAAGATGGTGGATCCGATCATCCTGTCGTACGGGCGCGGCACGCTTCCGGACTTCCCGGGCCTGCCCGACGCGGTGGTGGACATCGTCCCCATCGACCTGGTCACCAACGCCCTGCTGGCGGTCGCGGCCGTCGAGCCGGAGCCCGCCGAGCCGGTCTACTACCACGTGGGCACCGGCGCGCGGAACCCGCTCACCCAACGTCAGCTCGACGAGAACATCCGCAACTACTTCCGCCGTCATCCGCTGCCCGAGGCGGGTCGTGGGCACATCGCGGTGCCGACGTGGCGCTTCCCGGGCGCGAGTCAGATCGAGCGCAGGTTGCGCGCCGGCGAGCGGGCCGTGTCCCTCGCCGAACGGGCGCTGCTGCGGCTGCCGGCCTCGCCGCGCACCCGCGACTGGATGACGAAGGTGCACAAGGAGACCAAACGGATCGAGTCGCTGCGCCGGCTGTCCGACCTCTACGGCGTCTACACCGAGGTGGAGGCCATCTACACCGACGGCAACGTGCTGGCGCTGCACCGCCAATTGCCCGACGAGGTGGTCAGCCGGGGCAGCTTCGACGTCGCCGAGGTGGACTGGCCGCACTACCTCCAGGAGGTGCACTGCCCGGCCATCACCGCGCTGCTGCGGCAGTCGGTGAGCCGGCGTCCCCGCTCCGCCGGGCGCGGGCCACTGCCCGAGGGCCGCGACACCGTGGCCGTCTTCGACCTGGAGGGCACGGTGGTGGCGTCCAACCTCATCGAGACCTTCCTGTGGGCCCGCCTGTCCGACCGGCCGAAGGGCGGCTGGGCCCGGGAGTTCGCCGCGCTCGCCGGCGCCGCGCCGCGTTACCTGCGCGCCGAGCAGCGCAGCCGGGGTGAGTTCATCCGGACCTTCATGCGGCGGTACGCCGGCGCCTCCGAGGAGGCCCTGCGTGAGCTGATCCGTGAACGGATGGGTGACGCGCTGCTGCGTCGGGCGCTGCCGGAGGCGATCCGGCAGATCCGCGCGCACCGTGCGGCCGGCCACCGCACCATCCTGATCACCGGTACCGCGGACATCCTCATCGAATCGCTGCGGCCGCTCTTCGACGACGTGGTCGCGAGCCGGTTGCACGTGCGCGACGGCGTCCTGACCGGCTTCCTGGCCTCACCGCCGCTGGTGGGCGAGGCCCGCCTGGCCTGGCTCCGCCACCACGCCGACGACATCGGCGCGGACCTGCGCGGTTCGTACGCGTACGGCGACAGCTTCTCCGACCGATCACTTCTCGAGGGGGTGGGCAACCCGGTGGCCGTGAACCCCGATCCCAAGCTGTACCGCCACGCGAAGCGCCAGAACTGGCGCATCGAGGAGTGGGGCGGGCACACGGTCGGCGCGGTCGAGACCATGGTCGAGCTGACCGCCTCGGCGGCCGGCCCCGGCGCGCGGGGAGCGGCCCGATGATGCCGGCCCTGGAGTACCGCCAGTCGACTCCCCGCTTCCTCGCCGCCCGTGGCGCCAGCTCCACCAAGTTCGGCGGTCGGATGTCCGGGGTGCTCGCCAGCAACGTCGCTCCGCTGCGCCTGGTGCACCGGGCCGAGCCCACCCTGCCGGCGGGCGACTGGGTCCGGCTGCGGCCGTTGCTGTCCGGCATCTGCGGCTCGGACGTCAGTCTGCTGACGGGCCGCTCGTCGCCGTACTTCGGCGCGGTCGTGTCGATGCCGTTCGTGCCGGGGCACGAGGTGGTCGCGGAAACCCTGGACGACCTACCCAACCTGCCCAAGGGCAGCCGCGTCGTGGTCGACCCGGTGCTGTCCTGCGCCGTACGCGGTGGGGAGCCCTGCCGCTGGTGTCTCGCGGGGCAGCACAGCCGGTGTGACCGGGTGACCGCCGGTCGCGTCTCCGCCGGCCTGCAGACCGGCTACTGCACCGACACCGGCGGCGGCTGGGGTCGGCAGATGGTCGCGCACGCGGCTCAGCTGCACCCCGTACCGGACACGATGGACGACCGCCGGGCGGTGCTCGTCGAGCCGCTGGCCTGCGCGGTGCACTCGGTCCACCGGGCGCAGGTGCCGGCGGGGGCGGCCGTGCTGATCGTCGGCGCGGGCACGGTCGGCCTGCTGACCCTGCTGGCGTTGCGTGCCCTGACCAAGGCCGGTCCCATCTACGTGGTCGCCAAGCACGCGCACCAGCACGCCCGGGCCCGCGAGCTGGGGGCCACCGAGGTGTTCCAGCCGTCCCGCGCGGCTCGCGCGGTACGGCGGGCGTGCGGCGGAACGCTGGAGCAGCCCATGATCGGCGGCGACTTCCTGCTCGGCGGGGCGGACGTGGCCTTCGAGTGCACCGGTGCCGGGGCCGGCCTGGACATGGCGCTGCGGCTGGTCCGGGCCGGTGGCACGGTGCTGCTGTCCGGGATGCCCTCCGGCGGGGTGGACCTGACACCCGTCTGGTTCCGCGAGTTGAACCTCGTCGGGTCGTACGCCTCCAGCGGCAGCGCGGCGGCGAGCCCGACCGCCGGGCCCGACACCGACGCGCAGCAGTCCGACGAGCCTGTCGGCGGCACGTTCGCCGAGGCGATGGCGCTGGCCGCCGAGGCGCCCCTGGACGGCTACGTCGACGCGATCTACCCGCTGACGCGCTGGCGCGAGGCGCTCGGCCACGCCGCCAAGGCTGGGCAGTTGGGCGCCGTCAAGGTCGCCTTCGACCCCAGCCGCAACTGACCCAGCAGCCCGACGCACACGCACGAGCCGGAACGACGAAAGGACAATTCATGAGCAGACCTGGCTTCGTGCTCGAGGTCGACGAGCGTACGCCGCCGCTGCTCGTCCACCAGGGGGAGGGTTTCCTCCTCGAGCGGTTCCCGCTCGGCACGCGGGTGGTGTACCCGCCGGACTCGCTTCCGCCCATCGCCAACGTCGACGCCGCCATCCAGCGCGCGCTGCTGCACCCGGTGGACTCCCCGCCGCTGCCCGACCTGCTACGGCCCGGGATGCGACTGACGATCGTCTTCGACGACCTGTCGCTCCCGTTGCCGCAGATGCGCCCACCGGACATCCGGCAGCGGGTGATCGAGAACGTGCTGGAACTGGCCGCCGAGGCCGGTGTGGACGACGTCGAGCTGATCGCGGCGAACTCGCTGCACCGGCGGATGACGCCGGCCGAGCTGAAGCGGATCGTCGGCGAGCGGGTCTTCCGGGCGTTCTTCCCCAAGCACCTGCGCAACCACGACGCCGAGGACCCGGACGGTCTGGTGCACCTCGGCACGACGCCGCACGGCGAGGACGTGGAGATCAACCGGCGGGCGGCCGAGAGTGATCTCATCGTGTACGCCAACATCAACCTCACCGCGATGAGTGGCGGGAGCAAGTCGGTCACCGTGGGGCTCGGCTCCTACAAGAGTCTGCGGCACCACCACAACGTCCACACGCTGCGCCACTCGCGCTCCTTCAACGACCCGCCGAACTCGGCCATGCACCATTCGTACGACCGGATGGCGGAGGTGCTCGGCGAGGCGGTCAAGGTCTTCACGGTCGAGACCACGCTGAACCTCGACTCGTTCCCCAACCAGGTGGGCTTCCTGAACCGTCGGGAGTGGGAGTGGGGGATCGGCGACCAGCTCTCCTACCTGGCCGCCAAGCGTGCCAACGACCTGACGCCGGCCAAGCTGCGCCGACGCGTCTGGCAGAACAACGACGCGCCGTACGGGGTGACCGGGGTCAACGCGGGCCGGCCCGACTCGGTCCACCCGCTCACGCTCGCCAACGTGCATCGTCAGCAGCTCACCGAGGTGCAGGGTCAGAGTGACATCGGCGTCTGGGGACTGCCCTTCATCTGCCCGTACAACGTCAACTCGATCATGAACCCGATCCTGGTGATGTCGCTGGGGCTGGGCTACTTCTTCAACCTCTACCGCAACCAGCCCATCGTGCGGCGCGGCGGGGTCGGCATCTTCTACCACCCGATGCCCAAGGAGTTCCACCCGGTGCACCACCCCAGCTACATCGACTTCTTCGAGGAGGTTCTGCCGCAGACCACCGACCCGGCGGCGATCGAGGCGAAGTACGAGCAGCAGTACGCGCAGGACCCCTGGTACCGGCACCTGTACCGGACCAGCTACGCGTACCACGGCGTGCACCCGTTCTACATGTGGTACTGGGGGGCGCACGCGATGGAGCACCTCGGCGACGTGATCTTCGTCGGTGCCGACCGGAAGACGGCGGCGGTGATGGGCTTCCGGGCGGCCTCCTCGCTCGCCGACGCGCTGGAGATGGCGCGTGACACCGTCGGGTCGAGCCCGAGCATCACCTACCTGCACGCCCCGCCGGTGACGCTGGCGGACGTCCGATGACCCGGGAGGCGACGTGCGCCTGATCGACGAGGTGAGGCTGCTGCGCGGCCGTCGCGACTGGCGTGGCCGGGCGACGACGCCGCGCTCCGCCGAGCCGTACGAGATCCGCCGTGAGCGCTCCGAGTTCCCCACCGCCTGGGCGCGTACCCGGGCGGCGGGGGCGGTCCGTTTCGGTCTCCAGCGGGGTGTGCTCAAGTCGGTGGCCTGGACCCAGACCCACCCGGTCGTCCGCGGCACGGAATACCTGGACGGCTTGCAGGGGCCGGCCGTCTTCGTCTCCAACCACGCGAGTCACCTGGACACGCCGCTGATTCTCGGCTCGGTGCCGCGCCGGTTCGCGCGGCGGATGGCCGTCGGGGCCGCCGCCGACTACTTCTTCGACGCACGCTGGCGCGCGGTCGTGACGTCGCTGGTGTTCAACGCCTTCCCCATCGAGCGGCAGGGCGACCGGCGGCTGCGCAGCCTCGCCACGAAGCTGCTCGGCGACGGTTGGAGCCTGCTGCTCTTCCCGGAGAGCAGCAGGTCGACCGACGGCTGGATGAGCGGGATGCGGCTGGGCGCGGCGCACCTGTGCTGCACGCACGGGGTGCCGGCGGTGCCGGTCGCGCTGCGGGGCACGTTCGGCGCCATGCCGCGCGGACGGAACTGGCCCGTGCCCGGCCGGCGCACCGTCGTGGTGCGCTACGGCCGGCCGCTGTGGCCGCGTGAGGGCGAGGGGGCGCGGGCGTTCCACGAGCGGATGACCGCCGCGATCGGTCGGCTGTGGGTGGAAGAGGAGGTCGGCTGGTATCGCTCGCTGCGGACCGCGCCGGCCGAGGCGGTCGCGTCCACTGCCGGGCCGCAGGCCGCCGAGTGGCGGCGGTTGTGGGAGTCGACGCGCCCGCTGCCCGCGGCCGACGGCCGGCCGGCCCGCCGCATCTGGCCGACCAGCCGATCCTGACCCTCGGACGACTTCCGCTCGGACGGAGACCGATCAGCGTCGGGGTCCGCCCGCGCGGCCCGTCCGGCCGGGCCTGACGACGCCCGCCTCACCCGCGCTCGCTCGCGTCGACCGTCCGGGCGGTCCGACCGCATCCGGCCACGCCGCATGCCAGCGTCGACCGTCCTGGCGGTCGGCGTGCGGGCTACGGCCGTTCGCGCGGGAGATCGGTGGGTGCCGGCCCGGCGTCGGCGTTGCCGGCCGGGAGACGGTAGGCGGCGAGGAAGACCGCCAGCCCCACCACGACGGTGAGCGCCAGCAGGGCGTTCTCCGCGACGCTGTCGACGGTCGGCAACGCCTCGGCGTGGGCCAGATGGAACAGCAGGTGGGGTGTGTTCGCGACAATCGACGCGGCCGCTGCGGCGAGACACAACTCCCGCGCCGGCCGCGCGGCCGCCCACCCGAGGACGACCGCCAGCGCCAGGTAGGCGTAGCCCAGGTCGGACAGCAGGTGCTCGTTGTACGGGCCGCCCGCGGCCACCCAGCCCGCGCCGAACGGGAACCAGTCGAAGAACCAGCGTGGTGCCACGGACGCCGGCGCGCCGAGGGCGAGCAGCTGCGCGGCCAGTACCGCTGATCCGATCCGAATCCACCGCATGGGGCGTTTCCTGGGCGCTTGCGCGTCGTGTGTCGGCATGTTGCCTCTGCTCAAAGGTTCGTTGACACCCTTCAACGCGGGCATCTATCGTTCGACCGTTCCTCGGCCAATGAATTAGTAGCACAGACTCGCTCACGGGAGGGGGCTGCGACGTTGCGATCGTACGGGTCCTACATCGCAGGTCAGGACGTTCCAGCGGACAAGTGGGTACATTGCCTGCGCGCCTCGGCGGTGCTCGACGACATGCTGCCCCAGCTTTCTCTCAAGCGTGACCTGGACCGCGGCCGTCGCCACGACGGCGACGACCACGCGAGCGTCCTGGCCCGCTGCGCGGTGGCCGACGACGCCGTCGTCGAGCAGGCCATCCAGGCCGCCGCGGCCGCCGCGCCCGTCTGGGGCGCGATGCCTCTTCGGGTACGGCTCCAGGTGGTGCACCGGCTCCACGAGGAGCTGCGCCGGCGGCACGACGAGGTGGTGGAGGTCCTCGTCCACGAGGGACACCCCCGCGCGCTCGCCGAGTGGGAGCTGGCCGGGTGCCTGCACGGCACCAGCCCCGAGACGATCGGGCTGTGCGCGGAGCAGATGCACCGGGAGTACGAGGACGCGAACCGGCGTCTGCTGGTGGTGCGCAAGCCCGACGGGGTGGTCGCGCTGAGTCCACCGCAGAACGCGGCGGCGGTCAACTCGCTGCTCGGCGTGCCCGCGCTCGCCGCCGGCAACGCGCTCGTCGTGAAGGCGCCGCGCGGAAGCCCGTACGGCGTGATGTTCGTGCTCCGCGAGATCGTGGCCCCGATCCTCGACGAGGTCGGCGCGCCGCCCGGCACCCTGAACGTGGTCTGCGGCCCGCCCAAGCGGATCCTCGACCAGTTCCTGGCCAGCCCGCTCGTCGACGACATCTTCTACTTCGGCAGCAGCGAACTCGGCATCCCGCTCGGTGAGGAGGCGGTACGCCGGGGCAAGAAGCCGATCCTGGAGTTGGCCGGCAACGACGGTTGCGTGGTGTGGCACGACGCCGATCTCGACCGTGCCGCCGAGGCGCTCACCGAGAGCTTCTTCGGGTCCGGGCAGATCTGCATGGTCCCCAACTACGTGGTCGCCCACCCGGCCATCGCGGACCGCCTGCTGGCCCGCCTGATCAGCCACGCGCGCAAGATCCGACCGGGCTATCCCGAGGACCCGGATGTGCTGCTGTCGCCGGTGCTCAAGAGCGACCAGTTCGGTCGGTACGTCGAGCAGGCCACCGGGTGCGGTGGTGAGGTGCTCGCCGGTGGGAACCGGATGGAGCTGGACGGCTCGATCTCGTCCACTGGGGTCTTCGTCGAGCCGACCGTTCTCCGGGTCAACGGCCTGGCCGAGGCGCGGGCGGTGTGGGCGGTGGCCCGGGAGACCTTCTTCCCGCTGCTGCCGGTGGTGGTGCCCGACCAGGACCACGGCGACGGCCTGCTCGACGACGTCATCGCGTTCCTCAACGCCAACGAGTACGCCCTGCGCAACTCGGTCTGGACCGGCGACGAGGCCACCGTCGAGCAGTTCGTGGCCCGGGTGCACAACGGTGGCCTACTCAAGATCAACGATTCGCACATCGGTTTCGTCCCGTACCTGTCCACCCACGGTGGCGCCGGCCTGACCGGCGGTCCGCTGGGCGAGAGCAACTATCCAATGCTGCGGACGTCGCACCTGCAGGGCATCAGCATCGGCCGCGACGTCCAACCCCGGCGGGCGGCACTCGCCTCCCCGCTGCGTGCCGAGCGGGAGGGTCTGGCCGCATGAGTTTTCTCGACACCGAGCGGGACACCTGCGACATGCTGCTTCCGGGCCTGCTCAAGAGGCTCGGCGAGGTTCCCCTGATGGAGCTGGAGCGCCCCGGTGGCCCGGGCGTCGCCCTCTTCCGGGAGGCCGGCGGAGCGGGTCTGGTGGTGCCCAAGACGTACCAGGGGCTGGGCGCGTCCGCCCTCCAGGCCGTGCGCGTCACCCGCGCCCTGGCCGCCCAGGCGCCGTCGCTGGCGGTCGCCACCACGATGCACCAGTTCTCGGTCGCCGGGTTGGTGGCCCTGGCCCGGGCGAACGTCGGGTTCGAGTGGATGCTGCTTGAGGCGGTGGCCACCGATCGCCGGCTGGTCGCGTCCGGCTTCGCCGAGGGACACGCCGGTCGCGGCATCCTGACGCCGACCATGACGGCACGGCGGGACGGCAACAACTGGCGGGTCACCGGAGCGAAGCGACCGTGCAGCCTCTCCGCCTCGATGGACCTGCTGACCGCGAGCGTCGCCGTGCCGACCGAGGACGGCGGCACCCGCCTGGGGGTGGCGCTCATCCCGGCGGAGTCGCCGGGCATCACGATCGAGCCCTTCTGGGCGACGTCGGTGCTCACCGGCGCCGAGTCCGACGCCGTACTGCTCAACGACGTCGAGGTGCACCCGGACCTGTTCGTCTACCCGGAGGTCGCGCTCGACGGTCAGCTCGACGACCTGCAGACCATCGGCTTCGTCTGGTTCCAGCTCCTGGTGACCGCGTGTTACCTCGGGGTGGCGTCGGCGCTGGTGGAGCGCGCAATCACCAGCGGGCGGGGACCGGTCACCGAACGGGCGGACGTGGCGACGGCCGTACAGGGCGCGGCGATCATGTTGGACGGCGCGGCACGCAGCCTCGACGACGGCGACGGCGGCAACGACGCCCTCGGCCGGGCGCTCGTGGTGCGGTTCGCCGCCGCCAACGCGATCGCCACGGCGGTGCGCGGCGCGGTGGATCTGCTCGGTGGGATGGCGTTCATCTCCTCGCCCGAGGTGGCCTATCTCGCCGCCGCGTCGCACGCGGTCGCCTTCCACCCACCGTCGCGGGCGAGCACCGCGGCGGAACTGACGGCCTGGTTCGGCGGCCAGCCGCTCGTGGTGAGTTAGGGGGAGTGGTGACCACCAGCAGCGTAGAGACCGATCACCAGGTACGGGAGCAGGTCCGGGACAACTACCGTCGGTTCCTGTCCCGGGGCCGCGCGAAGCTCGGCGACATGTTCGGCGGGCACGTCGAGGTCGGTTCCGAGGGCGCGTGGGTGTACACGTCGGACGGCGACCGTTTCCTCAACGTCGGCGGCTACGGCGTGTTCCTGCACGGCGCGCGGCATCCGGCCGTGGTCGCCGCCGTCGTCGCGCAGATCCAGAGCCATCCGATCGCCACCCGGATGATGTTGGAGCCGTCGGTGGCCGAGGCCGCGGCGGCGCTCGTCGCGGTGGCGCCGCCCGGGCTCACCCGCGTGCACTTCGCGGGCTCCGGCGCGGAGGCCGTGGAGGCGGCCATCAAGATGGCCCGCGTCCAGGGCCGGCGCAGGCTCGTCTCGACCGTCAACGGCTACCACGGCAAGACCATGGGCGCCCTCTCCGTCACCGGGCAGGATCTCTACCAGCGCCCTTTCCGCCCGCTGTTGCCGGACGCCACGCACGTGCCGTACGGCGACCCCGAGGCCCTGGGCGCGGTGCTGGCGGCCGGGCCGCCGGCCTGCGTGATCATGGAGCCGGTGCAGGGCGAGGGCGGGGTGGTCATTCCGCCACCCGGGTACCTGCGCGAGGTGTCCCGGCTGTGCCGGCAGCACGGCGCGTTCCTGGTGCTCGACGAGATCCTCACCGGCGTCGGCCGTCTCGGTCACTGGTGGGGCGCCCTCCGCGAGGGCGTGACACCGGACGTGCTGCTGGCCGGCAAGAGCCTGTCCGGGGGCATCGTGCCGGTCTCCGCGGTGGTCGCCACCGCCGAGGCGTTCCAGGCCTTCGACAAGGACCCGTTCCTGCACACGTCCACGTTCTCCGGCGCGCCGATCGCGATGGCCGCCACCCGCGCGGCGATCGCGGCCGCCACCGAGGAACGGTTGGTCGAGCGCGCGGCGACCCTCGGCGACGACCTGCTGACCCGCCTGCGGGCGGTGGCCGCCGGGTACCCGCACCTGGTCCGCGACGTCCGCGGCGTCGGGCTGCTGATCGGCGTGGAGTTCGCCGGTCCGGGGCTGGCCGGCGAAGCCATCCTCGAACTCCTCAACGCCCGGGTGATCGTGAACCACTCGCTGAACGCCAGCGCCGTGCTGCGCCTCACTCCACCCGCGGTGCTCTCCGGCGACGAGGTCGCCCTCCTGGTCGACGCGTTCGACGGCGCGCTGCGCACGCTCGGCCACCGCTATCCGACAGCAGACCGGCTGGGGGTCCACTGACATGCGACAGGTCGAGATTCAGGCGTTCCTACCGGGTGGGGACGGCGGCGCGGTGTTCGACCAACTGGTCGACTTCGAGCGCTATCCGCAGCTGGTCGACGTGGTCCAGACGGTGACCGTACAGTCACCGGCCGACGCGCGACGGGTCGTCAGCTCCTGGGAGGTCCTGTTCCGCAACGGGATCCTCGCCTGGACCGAGGCCGACGACCTGGACCGCGATCGTCTCACGATCGCGTTCGACCAGCTCGACGGCGACTTCGACGAGTTCTCCGGCGCCTGGACGCTGCGCCAGGACCCGGACGGGGTGGCGATGACGTTCGTGGCGAGTTTCGACTTCGGCGTGCCCAGCCTCGCCAGCATCATCGACCCGGTCGCCGAGCGGGTGCTCACCGAGACGATCCACCACGTCCTTCGGGGACTGTTCCCGGCGGTCGTCATTCCGGACGGCGTCCTGGCGACCGCGGCGGCGGGCACCGGTGGGAAGGACTGACGATGGACCAGTTGAACACCTTCGACACGCCGACGACCGCCCGGCTGCACCGCGCGGAGTGGTTCGCCGGGCTCGCGCTGGCGAGCGGTCTCTTCATCGCGCACTGGGGCGAGATCCGGTGGCTGCCGGCGATCGGGCTGTTCCTCTACATCGACCTGATCGGCTACATCCCCGGGGCGATCGCCTACCACCGCAGTCCCGACGGACGGATCCCGAAGGCGTACTACGTCCTCTACAACAGCATGCACAGCCTGCTCAGCGGCGGACTCGTGGTGGCCCTGTGGGCCTGGCTGATCGGGCCGGAGTGGGCGCTGCTGGCCGTACCGATCCACCTGTTCGGTGACCGCTCGCTCTTCGGCAACCAGCTCAAGCCCTTCGGTGTGCCGTTCGAGCCGAAACGCCTGCCGGCCTTCGACGCGCTGCTGCGTGAGGTGACCGGCCGCCCGTCGCCGTCCGCTGCGGGGCGGGCCGACTCGCCGGTTCCGGCGGCCACGTCGAGACCCACCTCGGTGGCCTGATGAGCCGGCCGGGCTCCGCGCCGAGCGGGTGGCAGCGCGACGACCCGCGGGCCGCGCGACAGCCCGCCCTCGCCGGCGACGAGGAGGCGTCCGTCGTCATCGTCGGCGGTGGGCTGGCCGGGCTGGCGCTGGCGTACCAGTTGACGAACCACCTGCCCGCGCACGACATCCTGGTCCTGGAGGCCACCGAGGTCGGCGCCGGCGCCAGCGGACACAGCACGGGCATCGTCGGCCCCGGGGTCGGCGGCCCGATCACCGCACTGGTCAAGCGGTACGGGCGGGACCGGGCTCGGACCATGTTCGCCGCCACGCTCGACGGGATCGCCGCGCTGCGGCGGCTGGCCCGGGCCCTGCCCGACGGCTGTGAGCTGACCGACGGCTTCCAACTCGTGGCCGCGTCGGCGCCCGGGCACGCCGGATCGCTCCGACGCCAGGCGCGGACCCTGCGCGACCTCGGCTTCGACGCCTCCTACCTGGACCGCGACGGCACCGCCGGGCGGCTGGGCAGCGCCCGCTACCACGGCGCGTTGTGCTATCCCGACGTGGCGCTGGTCAACCCGTGGCTGCTGGTCCAGGCGCTCCGGGCGGCGCTGCTCACGGCCGGGGTACGCATCGCCGAGAACACGCCGGTCACCGCCATCACCG
The DNA here is from genome assembly GCF_053585025.1 of Micromonospora sp. RB23. Lineage (NCBI taxonomy): Bacteria > Bacillati > Actinomycetota > Actinomycetes > Micromonosporales > Micromonosporaceae > Micromonospora > Micromonospora sp. RB23. The sequence continues at coordinate 4,308,670 of NZ_CM132111.1, read as the reverse complement.
GCGGTGACCCGGTCACGGTGACGGCCGGTGGTCATCGGGTACGCGCCAGACGGGTGGCCCTGACCACGGACGGCTTCACCACCGGGCTGGGGCTGTTCACCCGGAACGTCGCGGTGATCCGCACCCATGTCCTGCGCACCGCCCCCGTACCCGCCGACCTGCTGGCGCGGACCGGCTGGGACGGGCGCGGCGCGGCCGTCGACAGCCGCTCGTTCTTCAACTACCTGCGGATGACCGCCCGGGGCCGGCTGCTGTTCGGCGGCGGTCCCGCCCTGCTGGAGCCGCGCGTCGACGAGCGCGGGGTCGCCGCCGTGCGGGACCGGCTGGTACGCGAACTCGCCGCGACCTTCCCGGCGCTTGCGGACGTGCCGGTGACCGACTTCTGGTCCGGCGTCACGGCGTCCACGTTCGACCGCCTGCCGATCGTCGGTCCGGTGCCCGGCCGACCGGGCGTGTGGTTCGCGGGCGCGTGGTGTGGTCACGGCCTGGCGCTCTCCGCCCTGACGGCCGAGCTGCTCGCGCCCCGGCTGGCCCACGACCCGGATCCGCGGGCGGCCGATCCGACCACGCCGCTGCCGGAGCTGCCCTTCCTGCGCGGCACCGCGGGTCTGATGCCGACCGGCCGGGTCGGCAACCTGCTGCTGGCCGGCTACCTGCGCGGACTGGACGCGGCCGACAGGGTCGCCGCCGTCCGCCCAGGGCCACGGCCGACCCCGCCGGCCGAACCGACGGCACCTGCCGTGCCGGCCGAACCGACACCGGCCGCCGCGACGGAGCCGCCGGCCGTACCGGCGAATAGTGCCGCTGCGGCGATGGCCGGGAGTCGGGCGGTGGAGCAGCAGGTCGACGTCGTGATCGTCGGGGCGCGGGTGGCCGGCTCGGCGCTGGCGGCCCGGCTCGCCGCCGCCGGGTTGTCGGTGGCGGTGTTCGACCGCGGCGACCTGCCCGCGCCGACCCTGTCCACGCACATCCTGCACGGCACCGAGGACCTGCGGATCGAGGGCGTGTACGACACCGTCGTCGCGCACGGCGTGCCGCCGCTGCACGACGTGTGGGTCCGGCTGGACGACGTGAAGCTGCACTTCCGCCACCCCGACGACCCCGGGCTGTGTCCGCCTCGGGACGTTCTCGACCAGGTCCTGCTGGACCGGGCGGTGGCCGCCGGCGCCAAGACCTCCACCGGCGTGGCCGTGGTCGGTCTGCGGCGCGGCGCGGACGGCGTGGTGAGTGGTGTGACCGTGCAGCGTGCCGACGGGTCGGTCCGGGACGTGTCGGCGCGGCTGGTGGTGGGCGCGGACGGCCGTAACTCGTCGGTGGCCCGGTGGGTGGGTGCCCGGCAGTACCTGACGGCGCGCAGCGAACGGGCCCTGCTCTGGCGGTACTTCACCGGCGTCCGGATCCCGCCGGCGCTGCTGTGGCACCGCGTCGGGGTGCACATCGTCTCGATCCTGCCCACCGGTCCCGAGGACTTCGTGGTCATCGCGCAGCCCCCGGAGCGCCTACAGGGCGAGTTGGCCGGTCGGCAGGTGGCCGGCTTCCTGCGGCACGTCGAGTCGGTCAGCCCGGAGGTGGGCCACCTCGCCGCCGCCGGCGAGCCGGTGGGGGACCTCAACCGCGTGGTGCGGTACCCGTCCTTCTTCCGGCAGGCGTTCGGGCCGGGCTGGGCCCTGGTGGGCGACGCCGGGCACGCCAAGGACGCGACCCTGGGCCACGGGATCAACGACGCGCTGCGCAACGCCCGCGCACTCGCGGCGGTGCTCACGGCGCACTGGGAGCAGCCGGCGGCGCTGTCGTCGGGGCTGACCCGGTGGGCCCGCGACCGGGACCGGGCCGAGCTGCCGAACTACTGGTACGGCCAGGACATCGGCCGGGGCGGCCCGGTCACCGCGATGGAGCACGCGTTCCTCGCCGGCATCCAGCGTGACTCCCGGGCGGTGGGCCGGCTCGACGACGTGATGGGCGACCGGCTCGACGCCGACCGGCTGCTCACCCTGCCCCGGCTGGTGGGCGCCGTCGCCCGCCGCGTCACCGGCGGCGAGCCCGCCTCGGCCGTCGGACGCGAGGCCGTGGACCTTGTGCAGCTCGCGTGGGCGCGCCGCCGCGCGGCGACCCGCCACGACCCGTCCGCTCCCTGAGAGGTGGAGGCCGCCATGGAACCGACGACCGCCCTGGCCGTCCTGCGCCGGCACGCGCAGCACTCCAGCGCCGCGCTGGCGCTGAACAGGGACACGCGGCACTTCACGGTGCCCGACCTCGACGGCTTCATCGCGTACCGGCCGGCCGGGCGGCGGCACGCCGTGCAACTGGGCAGCGTCTACGCCGACCCGGAGGACCGCAAGCGGCTGCTCGGCGCGTTCCACGGGTGGGCACAGCAGGAGGGCCGGCGGCTGTGCGCGGTCCAGCTCACCCCGGACGACCTCGACCTGTACGCCGAGTTCGGCTACCAACTCAGTCAGCTCGGCGCCGCGTACTCGATCGATCTGGACAGTTTCACGCTGCGCGGCCGCAAGTTCGAGAAGGTCCGCAACAAGGTGGCGCGTTCCCGACGGGCCGGGGTCACGGTGGTGGAGGCCGGACGGGACGTGCCGTACGACGCGGCGCTCGCCGCGCGGCTGGACGCCCTGGACGCGCGGTGGCTCGCGGACAAGGGCCGGCACGTCAAGCAGATCGAGTTCCTGGTCGGTGAACGTGCCGGCCAGGACGACCCCGTACGCCGGCTGTTCCTCGCGATGCACGGCGGTGAGCCGGTGGCGTACGTGTCGTACTCCCCGGCGTTCGGCCGCGAGGCCGGATGGCTGTACGACATCACGCGCCGCGAGCCGGACGCCCCGCCCGGCGCGGTCGACCTGGCGTTCGTGGTCGCGTCGCAGCGCTTCCAGGCCGAGGGCGCGCGGTGGCTGCACCTGGGCCTGACGCCGTTCCGGGAGCTGTCGGCCGCGCACCGGCCGGCCGGCGGCAGCCACCGGGGCACGGACCGGCTGATCGGGTTCATCGCCGAGCACGGCGACTGGATCTACCCGGCCCGCAGCCAGGCCGAGTTCAAGGAGAAGTGGCAGCCGAGGGTGACACCCGAGTACGTCGGCTTCTATCCGAGCGTGTCGCTACGTACCGTCTGGCGGCTGCTGCGGCTGACCCGGGCGGTGTGACAACTCGGGGCATTCGGGCGAGGGCGTCGTCGCGACTGTCGTAGATCGGGAAGACCCCGTCCAGGCGCATCGTGTGCAGGACGGTCCGGATGAACCGCGACGGCGCGGCGAGGCAGAGCGTCAGACCCCGCTCGCGGGCGTCGAGGTGGGCGCGTACCAGCAGGCCGAGGCCGGTGGAGTCGATGGCGTGTACGCGACTCAGGTCGACCAGCACGGGTGCGCCCGTGTCGGCCGCCTGCCGCAGCGCGGCACGGAGCGCGTCGCCGGTGGCGACGTCGATGTCGCCGCTGGCGGTGACGACGGTGACGTCGTCGAGGTGGTCGATGCCGAGGATCCCGCCGGGACCGTGGACGTCGGCGCTGGACCGGCCGGGCCGCGTGGGCGGCAGCAGGCTGCAGTGGGGGCAGCGGTGCGGGCCGGTGGCGAACGGGGAGCCGCTCCAGCCGTGCTCCGACACGAGCGTTCAGACGACCTCGGCGTCGGGGAGTACGCAGGCGGTGGCGGTGAGACTGTCGCCGCAGATGTCGCAGATGAGTGTCATCAGGTTGTCGTCCGGGACGACGGTCATGCCGCTGATCCCTCCCGTCCGGGTACGTCGGCCGCCGACGGCGGTCCGGTGACGATCGGCAGGACCTGGTCCAGACGGGCGTGGTGCAGGATGCGGTGGATGCGCCGGTTGGGGTTGCGCACGACCAGGACGCCGTCCGAGCGGGCCAGCCGCCGATGGACGTCCAGGAGCAGGCCGATGGCGGCGGCGTCGATGTACCGGCACTCCGACAGGTCGACGACGACCTGCCCGGGGCGCAGCGCCAGCAGCCGGTCGAACGCGGCTCCGCTCTCGTCCAGGCAGCTCAGGTCCAGTTGGGTGATGCTGACCTCCACCAGCGGCAGCGCGTACGGAGGTTTGAGCGGTCCTGTCACTGTCGTACCCCTTTCGCGTGGCTCCTCTCGCCTGCCACCGTGCCGGTCCGGCGTGGCGGGCGCCGCGCGGATCTATGACAGTTGCGTGACAAATCCCCAGGCCGGCGGACGCGATTGGCCGTGCCGTCGTGGCCTGGGGATGATGCGGTTATGACGGCCGTACTGGTGATCGAGGACGACGACCGGATCCGCCTGGCGCTGCTGCTCGCTCTCCAGGACGAGGGGTACGACGCGGCGGGCGCGGCCACCGCCGAGGAGGGGTTGCGCGCGCAGCGCCGTGACCCGGCGGACTATGTGCTGGTCGACCTGATGCTGCCCGGCCTCGACGGCTTCGAGTGCATCCGGCAGCTCCGTCGCGACGACGACGTGCCGATCGTGGTGGTCAGCGCCCGGGACGACACCCACGACATCGTCGCCGCCCTGGAGGCCGGCGCCGACGACTACCTGGTCAAACCGGTGGCGATCAAGGAGCTGACCGCGCGGTTGCGGGCGCTGCGCCGCCGTGCCCGCGCCGTCGTCGGGGGACCGGCGGCGGAGCCGGTGCCCGTGCTGGCGTTCGGCGAGTTGGAGATCAGTCCCGACGCGGGCGAGGTGCGCCGGGACGGCCGGCTGGTCGCGGTGACCCGTACCGAGTTCCGGCTGCTGTGCGAGCTGGCCGAACACGCCGGCCGGGTGCTGTCGCGCCAGCAGCTGCTGCAACGGGTCTGGGGCTACGACATCGGCGACGAGCGGTTGGTGGATGTGCACGTCGGCCGGTTGCGACAGAAGATCGAGCCCGACCCGGCGACCCCTCGGCACCTCGTCACCCTGCGGGGCATGGGCTACAAGTTGCAGCGATGAGACGCCTCGGACTCCGTACCCGGGTCACCGCGGCGTTCGCCGTCGGCGCGCTCCTGCTCGCCGCCTCGATGGCCCTGGTCTCCTACGAACTGACCCGCCGATCCCTGATCGGCGAGCGGGAACGCACCGCCCTACGTGCCGCGTACTTCGACGCGACGGTCGTGCGCGCCGGGATCGACACCGACACCCCGGACGTCGTGGAGGTGCTGCGGTCCCTGGACACCGGCGGTGGGCGTCGCCCGGTGCTGCACCTCAACGGCGAGTGGTACGCCCGCACGGCCGACCCCGGACCCACCACCGCCATTCCCCAGGACCTGCGCCGCGTCGTGGCGTCCGGGCAGCCGGCGGTGCAGCGGGTACGGGTGGACGGCCAGTCCGTCCTGGTGGTCGGCGTGCCGCTGTCCGCGACGGCGACGTACTTCGAGGTCAACTCCCTGCGCGAGCTGGAGCAGACGTTCCAGGTGCTGGCGCTCGCGCTGACCACCGTGGCCATCATGATCGCCGGTTCCGGCGCCGCGCTGGGGTGGCACGCGACCCGGCACGGGCTGCGTCCGTTGACGGCGGTCGCCGACGCGGCGGAGAAGATCGCGGCCGGCGACTTCACGGCCCGCCTGGACCCGGCCACCGACCCCGACCTGACCCGGTTGTCCTCCTCGTTCAACCAGATGGTCGACCGGCTCGCCCACCGCATCGAGCGCGACCGGCGCTTCGCCGCCGACGTCAGCCACGAACTGCGCTCGCCGTTGCAGACCCTCGCCGCCGCGGCGAGCGTGCTGGCCCGTCGCCGCGAACACCAGGACGAGCGGACGGCGATCGCGGCGGGGTTGGTCGCCGACGAGATCGACCGCTTCCAGCGACTCGTCAACGACCTGATCGACCTGGCCCGTAGCGATCAGCCCGCACGCCGCGCGCCGGTCGACCCGGTGGCGTTGGCCCGCGCGGCCTGCGAATCGCTGGACCTGCCGGCGTCGATCGTGCGGCTCGCGCCCGGGGTGCCCACGACGTGGCGGGTCGAGCGGCGGCGTGTCGCGCAGATCCTGGCGAACCTGCTGGACAACGCCGTGACCTACGGGGGCGGCCCGACGGCCGTCCTGCTCGACCGCGACGGCAGCGCCGCCGTGGTCGAGGTCGACGACGACGGTCCCGGCGTACCCGTCGAGGACCGGGAGGCGATCTTCGACCGTTTCGTGCGTGGACGTGCCGCCCACACGCGCGGCGCGGGCGACGGCACCGGGCTCGGTCTCGCCCTGGTGGCCCAGCACGCCGCCGCGCACAGCGGGACCGTCACCGTCACGGACCGCCCCGGCGGCGGCGCTCGATTCCGTGTCACCCTGCCGGAGAGCCTGACATGAGCCGTCGACGTCTGCTCGGGCTGGGACTCGTCGCGCTGCTGGCCGGCTGCGGCATCCCCACCGACGACGCGCCCCGCACCGTACCGCCGCCGCGCGGGCCGTTCCCGAGCGCCGTCGACACCGCCCCCGCCGACTCCGCGCCGGCCGGCCCCGCCACCGAGACCCTCTGCCTCGTCCGCGACAACCGGATCGTCCCGGTGCTGCGCAGCGTCGACCGTCCACCCACCATCGAGGAGCATCTGCGGCACCTGTTCGCCGGCCCCACCACGGCCGAACGCGACACCGACCTCACCAGCGCCCTGCCGGGGGCGGTCAACGCGGCCGGAGCGACGGCGAGCGCCTCCCAGGCGCGGGTCACGGTCGACGAACCTGGTGACGACGCCGGCCGTAGCGACGAGGTTCTCGCCTTCGGGCAGATCGTCTGCACCCTCACCAGCCGCCACGACGTCAGCACCGTGACGTTCCTGCGCGACGGACGGCCGCTCGGAGTGCCCCGCGCCGACGGGTTGCTGTCGGCGCAGCCGCTCAGCCGTGCCGACTACGCGCCCCTGATCGCTCCACAGTGAGCGGTCCCGCTCCCGAGGCCGCCCGAGGTCGATCGCCGGATGTCGTTTCAACCGGACAGGTCAGTGGGTATCTGCCCGCCGGCTGATCGTCCGATCGACGGAGACCCTCGTGATCATGGCTTTGCTGCTCGACCTCGCCAACATCGTCGGCGGCTTCCTGCTCGCCGTGGCCGTGCTGCGGCTGCTGCCGCGCGTCGGTGACGACCTGGGCCGCCTCGCCGGCCGGGCGGCGCCGATCGCGTGGGTGGTCGGGCTCGTGGCGCTCGTGACCGGTGGCTACTACCTGATCGTCCACCTGGTGTCCGGACCCCGGGTGTTCCACTTCGAAATCGTCGGCATCGGTGTCGGCCTGGCCCTGTTGTGGGACCGCCTGACCGGTCGTCCCGCGCCTAGGGCCGAGCGGTCGGACGCCGCCACCGGAGTCCGCCTGTTGCTCGCGATCTTCGGCCTGATCGCGATCGTCGTCGGCATCCAGGGGCTCTTCACCCCGGACGGCTGATGGTTTTCCCTGCTCGCCCCCTGATTGAGGAGACCTTTATGTCCGCCCAGGCATTTCTCTACATCATCGCCGTCATCCTGATCGTGCTCGCGGCTCTGCCCCTGCCCACCCGGGGCATCTCGTTCGCGCTCCTGGGTGCCGCCTGCGCGTTGCTCGCCTACGCCTGGCCGGTGATCACCAACTGACCCTGCGCCGTCGACAGCCGGTGGCCGGGAGCGCGAGGCGTTCCCGGCCACCGATGCTCAGAGCGGTCGGCCGAAGTGGCGGGTGAGCGCGGCGCGCAGCGCGTCGGCGTCCCCGGCCGACCAGGCCACGAAGCAGTCGGGGCGGACGAGCAGCCCGGTCGCGCTGGTGCCCTCCAGGTGTCCGGTGACCACGTCCACCCGGTCCCGCCAGGGCGCGGCGACCTCGGCCCAGACGCCCGTGGAGTCCAGCAGCAGCGGCCGGGCGCTGCGGGTCAGCTCGGCGAGGCGTACGGCGCCCCGATCGCCGTGGACGACCACGTCGGGCGCGGACCGGCCGGCCATCGGGTCGGCGGGGTCGGCGGGGTAGCGGACGTCCGCGCCGGACATCAGCGCCGCGATGTGCCCGGTCACCTCCGGTATGCGCAGCAGCTCGGCGAAGAGTTCCCGTAGCCCGGTGATCTCGTCACCGGGGCCGATGAGCGCCGACTGGGCCTGGGTGGACATGACGACCCGTCGGGCGACCGGGCGACGTTCGGTCTCGTACGTGTCGAGCAGGTCCTCCGGCGCCCAGCCGCACACGGTGGCGGCGAGCCTCCACCCCAGGTTCACCGCGTCCTGGAGGCCCAGGTTGAGGCCGGGGCCGCCGATCGCGGGGTGCACGTGCGCGGCGTCGCCGACCAGCAGCACCCGGCCGGCGCGGTAGCGGGCGGCGATCCGGGTGTTGCCACCGGTCAGCCGTCGGAGCAGGCCCGGCCCGTCCGAGGGACCGAGGGGGAGGTCGACACCGAGTACCCGGGTGACGCTGGCGCGCAGCTCGTCCAGGCTCATCGGGGTCTCGTCGCTCGTCGGCGCGTCGGGCCACTCCGTGGTGCTGACCAGCGCCGGACGACCCGGGAAGGGCGCCCAGGCGATCATGCCGCGCGGGGTGCGGGTGTGCTGGAAGGGCGGCACGATCCCGTAGCCGGGAGCGAGCAGGCCGCCCGTGTCGGGATCGAGGGATGACGCGGGGACGGTCACCGTGGCGGTACGGGACACCGACCGGTCGTTGGTGACGCCGGGGAAGTCGATGCCGGCGATACGGCGTACCACGCTGCGTCCGCCGTCCGCGCCGACGAGGAAGCGGGAGGTGAGCTGCGTACCGTCGGCGAGGTCGACCTCGACCGCGTCGGGCCGTTGGCGTAGGTCGACGACCTCGTGGTCGCGGCGCACGTCGACGCCGAGTTCGGTGGCGCGGGCGGCGAGGGTGGCTTCGAGCTGGGCCTGCGGCACGCCGAGCGCGTAGTGCGGGTTGTCCGCGAGCATCGTGAGGTCCAGCGGGAACGCGCCGAAGACGAAGGCGGGTTGCGGGGTCGGCGGGGTGTTCTCGCCGCTGAGGCGCGCGTACAGGCCGCGTCGGTCGAGGAGCCGGACGACCTGGCCGATGAGGCCGTTGGCGCGCGGCTCGCCGCCGGGCGTCGGGCGGCGTTCGAGGACGACGGGGTGGACCCCGGCGAGAGCCAGCTCGCAGGCGAGCATGAGGCCGTTCGGGCCGGCGCCGACGATGAGAACGTCGATCACGGTCGTGATCCCTTCGGGGCGTGCGTCATCGCCACGGCGGGCGCGGCGTACGGCCGGCCCGCCGCGGAGGTGTGACGCGGCTGAGGATGGTGGGTGAGCGGCGCCCGGGTGCGGGCCGGGATGTCAGCGGGGCGGCGCGGGGAGGCCGGCGGCGACCTGGGCGAAGGCGTCGGTGATGAGGTGTTCGATCGGGGTGGGCGGGTCGGGGCTGTCGAGGTAGTGCTGCATGGCGACGGCGACGGCCGCGCTGGCGGCGGCCGCGACGAGTCTCGGGTACATGTCGGTGGCGGGGTCGGTCCCGGTGCGCTCGGCGACCGCCTTGACCAACTCGGCCTCGGCGGTCGCGACGGCGCGTAGCCGCTCGCCCTGGAGGGCGGGCTCGGCGAGCATGGTGCGGACGCCGGCCACCCACTGGGCGTGTGCGGGGGAGGGCATCGCCTCGACCTCGGGGCCGCGCGTGAACTGTGCCAGCGCGGCCTGGGTGAGCGCCTCCCACAGCGGCTCGTCGGCGGGACGTTCGCGCAGCGCGGCGGCGGTGCGCAGGCTGCGGTCGAGGTGGCGGGAGGCGATGGCCTCCGCCTTGCTGGAGAAGTAGTTGTTGAAGGTGCGCGGGGAGACGCCGGCCGCCTCGGCGATGTCCTCGACGCGGACGTTGTCGTAGCCCCGCTCGGCGGTGAGGTGGATCGCGGCCCAGCCGAGCGCCGCCCGCGTCTCGGCCTTCTTGCGTTCCCGTAGCCCCGTCATGCCACCACGCTAGCACTTTTTGCGTCGCCCGCAAAGATGCGTGACGCGCAAGTAACTCGCGCCTCGGGTCGGCGGCGCCCGTGGCCGCCCGGAGCCGACCTGTCGACTCCCCGTTCCCCGACGTTCGGCGTCACGTCGGCTGGGATCGATAGAGTGCGCCGACCGCCACCGACGGCGGTTCTCCTGTGTGCGAAGGGAAGTCGATGCCGACGACAACACGCCGCCCAGCCCGTGCCCTCGGTGCTCTCGCCGGCGCGATCGCGCTGGTGGCGGCCCTGCTGCCGGCCACACCGGCGGCCGCCGCGACCACGACCTTCCGGGCGGCGACGCTGAACATCTACAACGGGTTGAGCCAGGCCGACTTCGCGCACGACCTGAACCTCATCGCGTCCCGGGCGGACCTCGTCGGTCTCAACGAGGTCGGCAACCGCAAGGACTTCCTGGAGAGCTGGGCCGCCGACAACGGATGGTGGTTGTACGCGCCGGGCGGCACCAACCAGGCCGGCGAGGCGCTGATCGCCCGCAGGAGCATGTTCGACGTACGGGACAAGGGCTCGATCTTCGTCTGTGACACCAACGGCCCGGGCGAGGTGCCGCCCGCGCGGTACAACAACTGGGTCACGTACCGCCACAGGGCCAGCGGGCGCACCGTGACACACATCAACGCCCACGCGGTGGCCGGGATCGAGGACGCCGGCCGGCCGGAGGACCTGCCGCGCACCCGGTGCGCCGAGGCGCAGTTCCAGGGCCTCAAGGACCTGGCGGTCGACAAGCAGGGACAGGGTCAGGTCATCGTGAGCGGCGACCTCAACGTCGACTTCAGCGCCGACCGCGGCTACGGGTACGCGAAGTTCCCGTGGCGGGTCTTCGAGACCAACGAACTGCCCAACCTGCGCTCCACCTACAACCTCTACGGCGAGAAGGGCACCGGTACGCACGGCAACCGGCACATCGACTACATCTACTTCTGGAAGCGGCTGCCCGAGTACCAGCTCATGTGGATGACCGGCTACGACATCGTCGGCGGCACCGCGTCCGACCACAACGGTGTCGTCGCCACGTTCTCCATCCAGACCTGACGTGCCCGCTCCCGGCCGACCACCGGATACCCTGCCAACGGAACACCGGGCGTGTGACAGGAGACGCGGGCGATGACGGCAGGGCGGATGATCCCGAGCCAGGAGGACGTGCTCGGGTACTTCGACAAGCTGTCGAACTGGGGTCGCTGGGGCGACGACGACGAGCGCGGCACGCTGAACCACATCACCGACGCCGTCCGCCTGGCGGCGGCGCGGGCCGTGCGCCACGGCAGGAGCGTGTCCTGCGCGTGGGAGGTCGCCGTACCGGGGGAGATGGAGCGGTCGACGACCACGTGCCCGTACGCCGTCGACATGCCGGGCGCCGAGAACATGCCGGCCGCCTTCCACGCCGACCGGCGGTGGGGCTTCTCGTCGGAGCGACTGGGCATCACGTTCCACGGCAACACCATCACCCACCTCGATTCACCGTGCCACCTCTACTGGGACGGCGCGATGTACAACGGGCGGTCGCATTCGTTGGTCGAGGAGACGACGGGTTCGGCGTGGGCGGCCGTCACGGCGGCGGCGGACGGCATCGTCACCCGCGGTGTCCTGCTGGACGTCGCCCGGGCCCGCGACGTCCCCTGGTGGGAGCCGGGCCAGGGTGTGTTCCCCGACGACCTCGAGGAGGCCGAGCGCCGCCAGGGCGTACGGGTGGGCGCCGGCGACGCGGTGCTCCTGCGTACCGGTCACGGGCGCTTCCGGCGCGAGGGTCGCGCGGCCAGCGGTTTCGCGCAGACCGGTTGGCACGCGTCCTGCCTACCGTGGCTCCACGAGCGCGGCGTCGCGCTGATCGGCGCCGACTCCCCGCAGGATGTCCAACCCTCGGGGTACGACGACGTGTTGATGCCCGTGCACGCCGTCGGTCTCGTCGCGATGGGTCTCTGGCTGTTGGACAACTGCGACCTGGAGGCGTGCGCGACGACCGCCGCCGAACTCGGTCAGTGGGACTTCCAGCTTGCCGTCGCGCCGGTGCGCTTCGCCGGCACGTCCGGCAGCCCGGTCAACCCGATCGCCACCTTCTGACCGGGCGCGGCGCGCGGGTCTGACCGGTGACGCGTGGACAATCGGCCTTTCCCCGGATGAGCCCGGGCTGTCGTGCCGAGCCCTCGCCGGTCCCGCGTTGTCACCTCGCGCGATCTTGGACAGAATGGTGGTGATCACTGCGGCCCGTCGCAGACCCGACGCAAGCCGGGGCGGAAGCGGCCGGCCCGGTGGCGACCGACGGTGGGAGGAGCGACGGTGGCGCAGCCGAGAGCACTGGTGGTCCGAGGCGGATGGGAGGGGCACCAGCCGGTCAAGGCGACCGAGTTGTTCATCCCCTTCCTCGAACGGAACGGCTACGCGATCCGGGTCGAGGAGTCGACGGAGATCTACGCCGACGCCGACGAGCTGGCCGGCACCGACCTGATCGTGCAGTGCATGACGATGTCGGAGATCACCTCGGCCCAGGTGGCCGGACTCGCCGCGGCGGTCGTCGCCGGCACGGGCTTCACCGGCTGGCACGGCGGCATCGTGGACGCGTTCCGCGCGTCGTCGGAGTACCTGCACCTGGTGGGGGGTCAGTTCGCCACCCACCCGGGCAAGGAGCCGTGCGAGCGGCACGGTGGCGAGGAGGACAACTTCCTGCCGCACACCGTGCGCGTCACCGACCTCGGCCGGGAGCATCCGATCACCGCGGGGATCGAGGACTTCGACCTGGTCACCGAGCAGTACTGGGTGTTGCACGACGACCTCATCGACGTCCTGGCCGTCACCACCCACCCGACGCGGGAGTGGCATCCGTGGCACCGGCCGGTCACCTCACCGGCGATCTGGACCCGGCAGTGGGGCGCGGGCCGCGTCGTCGTGACGACTCCGGGCCACAACCTCGACGTGCTGGAGCACCCGGCCGTGCGTACCGTCATCGAGAGGGGGATGGTGTGGGCGACCCGCACGGCATCGGCATCGTAGGTCTCGGGGTCATCTCCCGCGCGTACCTGGAAACCCTCGCGCACCACCCCGCGGTGCGCGTCGCCGCGCTGGCCGACCTCGACGCGTCCCGGTCGGCCGCCGCAGCGGCCGCGATCCCCGGTAGCGCGGCGATGAGCGTCGATCACCTGCTCGCGCACCCGGACGTGGACACGGTGCTCAACCTGACGATCCCCGCGGCGCACGCCGACATCTCGCGCGCCGCGATCGACGCCGGCAAGAACGTGTACGGCGAGAAGCCGCTCGCCGTGACGTTCCCGGACGGCCGTTCGATCATCGAACGGGCCGCCTCGGCGGGCGTGCACGTCGGCTGCGCGCCGGACACCGTCCTGGGCACGGGCACGCAGACGGCGCGCGCGGCTGTCGACGACGGCCTGATCGGCCGCCCGATGTCCGCGACGGCGGTCATGGTCACGGCCGGCCACGAGCGCTGGCACCCGCACCCCGACTTCTACTACACCCCGGGTGGCGGCCCCCTGTTCGACATGGGGCCGTACTACATCTCGGCCCTCGTGCACCTGCTCGGGCCGGTCCGCGCCGTGGTCGGGGCCGCCAGCCGGCTGCGCTCCGAGCGCGTCATCGGCTCGGGTCCCCGCGCCGGCGAGCGCATCGGAGTCGAGGTGGACACCCACGTCACCGGCGTCCTCGAACACGTCGACGGCGCTCTGTCCACCATCACCACGAGCTTCGACGGCATCGCGACGACCGCCGCGCCCATCGAGGTCCACGGGGAGACCGGCTCGCTCGCCGTACCCGACCCGAACTACTTCGACGGCGAGGTGCGCCACTTCGCGCTCGGCGGCACCGAGTGGCGTGCCCTCCAGCCGCGCGCCGGGTACGCCGAGAGCGGCCGGGGTATCGGCCTGCTCGACTTCGTTCTGGCCGACGCCCAGCGGGCGCCGCGCGCCGGCGGGGACGTCGCGTTGCACGTCCTCGAGACGATGACCGCGCTGCTGGAGTCGGCGGCGCAGGGCCGGCGGATCGAGCTGACGACGGCGGCGCGGCGGCCCGTGCCCGTGCCGCTGACCCCGGCGGCGCAGTGGAAGGCCGCCGGATAGCGACACTGGTGGGCGTCCGTCCCGGCGGGTGCGGTCGGCCGGTGGGCGTCAGACGGTGATGACGACCTTGGCCCGCGCGTGCTCGCCCTCGACGTACCGGATGGCGTCGGGCACCTGGTGCAGCGGGTACGTCCGGTCGACGACCGGTGTGACGCGGCCGGCCTCGACGTGGTCGCGGAGCGTGTCGAGGTGTCGCCGGCTCGGGGTCGTGGTGAGTGTGACGATGCGCTGTCGGACCAGTGGCGCGAGCAGCCGTCCGCGGGCGATCAGCCACACCGGTCCGACGACGCTGCCGCCGCCGTACACGCCGCCGCCGGAGAGCACGAGGGTCCCGGTCGGCGTCAGCGCCCGCCGCAGTTCGGTGAGTGAGCGGTTGCCGACCAGGTCGAGCACGACGTCGTGGCGGCGTGTGCCGTCGGCGAAGTCGTCCCGGCGGTAGTCCACGACGTCGTCGGCGCCGAGGGAGCGGACCAGGTCGACGTTGCGGGTGCTGCACACTCCGGTCACGGTCGCGCCGAGCGCCTTGCCGAGTTGCACCGCGAGGGTGCCGACGCCGCCCGAGGCGCCGTTGACGAGCAGGCGCTGACCGGGCTCGACCCGCCCGACGTCGCACAGTCCCATGAGCGCGGTGCTGCCGGCCAGCGGTAGGGCCGCGGCCTGCTGGGGGGTGAGGTTCGCCGGCATGGGCGCGACCTGCGTCGCGGGCACGCACGCGTACTCCGCGAACGCGCCGTTGGCGTCGCCGAGGTCGCCGAAGACCGCGTCGCCCACCCGGATGTCGCGCACGTCGGCGCCGACGGCCTCGACGCGACCGGCGATGTCCCGTCCGCGAATGCGGGCGCGAGGCCGCGGCAGGCCCATTGTCAACCGCGCCATCCGAGGATCGCCGCGCATGGCATGCCAGTCGTACGCGTTGAGCGAGGCGGCCCGCACCCGGACGAGCACGTCGTTCGGGGCGGGCGTCGGCGTGGCGACCTCGCTGAGAACGAGGGTCTCCGGGCCGCCGTACCGGTCTTGAACGATCGCCTTCATGGCCCCTCCCTGGGGTGTACGGTGTACACCAACGGTAGGTGTACGCCGTATACCTGTCAAGGTGGTTATCGTTCAACGACCGCCGGACAGGACGAGGACGACATGGCTGAGCAGGCTGAGACGCTGCGCCGGATGCCGCTGAGCAGGGACCGCATCCTGCGGGCGGCCGTGGCGCTCGCCGACGAGACCGGCATCGAATCCCTCAGCATGCGCAACCTCGCCCAGGACCTGGGCGTCGTGCCGATGGCTCTCTACAAGCACGTGGCCAACAAGGACGAACTGCTCGACGGCATGATCGACGTGGTCGTCGGCCGGATCGCCCCGCCGGAGGCGGGCGCCACCTGGAAGGACGCCATCCGCCGGCGCGTCCTCTCGGCGCGGGAGGTGCTGCGCCGGCACCCCTGGGCGCCGCTGGCCATCGAGTCCCGCACCATGGCGACGCCGGCCGTCCTGGCCTACCTCGACTCGGTGGTCGGCGATCTCCGGGCTGGCGGGTTCTCCGCGAACCTCGCGCACCACGTCATGCACACCATGGGCAGCCGCGTGCTCGGCTTCAGTCAGGAACTGTTCGACGACTCCCGCCGCGCCGGCCGGTCCGGCTCGGCCAGCCCCGAACCCGCCGCGGCGATGCCACCGGAGTTCGCCGCCCGGTTCCCGCACCTGGCGGAGATCGCGACGGCGGCATCCCACGACGACGAGTCGGTCGTGGGGCAGGGCTGCGACGACCAGTTCGAGTTCGAGTTCGCGCTCGACCTGCTGCTGGACGGCATCGAACGGCTGCACGAACAGGGCTGGACGGCACCGCGACGACCCCGGTGACGCCGATTCTTCACCCCGATGTCACCGGTGGACCCCACAGGTGACGCTTCGACGTCTGTCGGTGGGGGTTGGCTGTCGCCCGTCGCACTGTCTTGATCAGGAGCTGATCCGCGTGCCTTCCTCCCGTCGCACCTTCCTCGCCAGCGGCGCCGCCGCCGGTGTGGGCCTCGCCGTCGCCGGTGGCCTGCCGTCCCTGGCGCAGGCCAGCCCCGCCCGACCGCACTCGCCGGGCCTGGGCGGTCGCCTTCCCTTCCCGCCGCTGGTGGACGACCCCAAGGGGATCCTCGCCCTGCCCGAGGGCTTCCGCTACACGATCGTCACCCGTACCGGCGTCACCCGCCTCGACCGTGGTCAGGGCCTCACCCCGGCGGACCACGACGGCATGGCCGTGTACGACGCCGGACACGGCCGCTACACCCTCATCCAGAACCACGAGATCGACCCCGGCGCCGAGTTCGGCGTACCGCACGTCAAGGGCACCGTCTACGACCCGGGCGCCGTCGACGCCGGTGGCTGCACGGTGATCACGACCGATCGCGCGGGCCGCAACCTGGGCGAGTTCGTCGCCCTCTCCGGCACCATCTCCAACTGCGCCGGCGGCCCGACCCCGTGGGGCACCTGGCTGACCTGCGAGGAGACCGAGGACCGCGCCGGCGACGAGTGGGAAGAGGGCGGCCGGACCGGCACCTACGCCAAGGACCACGGGTACGTCTTCGAGGTCTGGGCCGACGGCAGCGCGGACCCGCGGCCGATCAAGTGCCTCGGCCGCTACTCCCACGAGGCCCTGGCGATCGACAAGGACCGCACCCACGTCTACCTCTCCGAGGACGCCGACGAGCCCAACGGCCTCTTCTACCGCTGGTCCGCGCCGCGCGGCGTGAAGCTCGGTCCCGGTGTGCTGACCCGCCTCGCGCCGGGCGCCGGTGTCCTCGCCGCGATGCAGATCATCATGGACGACGGGTCCGTGCTGCCGGACGTCGCCTACCTGACCTCCGCCCAGCTCGGCCGCCCGTTCCCCGTCCGGTGGATCGAGGTGCCGGACCGCGACGCGCGGCACACCTCCGTCCGCGAGCAGTTCGCCGACGGTCAGGTCACCCGTGGCCGCAAGTTCGAGGGCGTGTGGAGCACCGACGAGGGCGTGTACGTCGTCAACTCCTACGCGTGGGACGAGGGCGACCTGCCGGCCGACGCGGCGCCGCACGACGGCATGGTCTGGTTCTACCACTTCAAGAACCAGACCATCCAGCTCGTGACGTACTTCCCGCACCAGACCGCCGCCGAGGAGGGGACGCCGGTCAGGTACACCGACATCACCTTCGACGGCCCGGACAACGTGACGGTCACGCCGTGGGGAAGCCTCGTGCTCGCCGAGGACGGCAAGGGCGCCTCGCACGTGCTCAGCACCATCCCGGGCGGTCCGACGTACGCGATCGCCCGCAACCAGCTCAACGACTCGGAGTTCTGCGGACCGACCTTCAGCGCCGACGGCAAGGTGCTGTTCGTCAACATGCAGGACCCGGGTCTGACCCTGGCGATCACCGGCCCGTGGGAGAAGTACCTGGGCTGACGACGACGAACCCACAGGTGGGGAGCGGGCTGCGGCCCGTCCCCACCTGTCGTCTTTTCAAACCTCGGCAGTGCCTGACTATTGTCACGAGTTCGTGTGCACCTCGCATCACGGTCGGTGACTAAGCGCACTGGAGCCCACCGGGGCCCGTCGATGAGACTCGATGCAACGCCGGACGACAGCAGCCGGTCGGATTCGAGAGGTGGCGGGACAGTGGACGAACGCTACGACAGCTACTGCGCCGCGGATCGCCTCTTCTACGACTCGCTCGGCAGCGCCGTCGCGCAGCCCGTCTTTCCGGCCGTCGACCGTCCGATCCCGACCGGCTGGCGCCGCGAGCCGCTCGACGACTGGCTGATCTACGCCCCCGACGGCGGTTCGCTGCCACAGCAGGGCTGGAAGATCCACGTGTCGGCGGGTCTGGCCAACGCCGAGCGGGTGCTGGACGCCGTCTGGGACTACTGCGTCCCCCGGGGCCTGTCCTTCAAGTTCCTCCGGGGGCCCCGCACGCTCCTGCTGCGCAACTCCAAGTACGCCTCCCGGGCCGCCAGCGGCAAGTTCATCACCGTTTACCCGCACGACGAGGCGGAGCTGGAGCTGGTCTGCAAGGAGCTCGACGAGCTGCTCACCGGCGAGCCCGGGCCGTACATCCTCAGCGACCTGCGCTACGGCGCCGGCCCGGTCCACGTGCGCTACGGCGGCTTCGCCGCCCGCTACTGCCACTCGGCCGACGGCCAGGTGGTGCCGGCGATCGAGGACGACTCGGGCACGCTGGTGCCGGACCGCCGCGATCCCGTCTTCCACGTGCCGGACTGGGTCACCCTGCCCGACTTCCTCGGCCCGCACCTCGCGGCCCGCGGCGGAACCAGCACCGACCAGGTGCCGTACCGGATCGAACGGGTCATCCACTTCTCCAACGGCGGCGGCCTGTACGTGGGACGGGACCTGCGTACCGACACCGAAGTGGTGTTGAAGGAGGCGCGGCCGCACGCCGGCCTGGACGCCGACGGCGTCGACGCCGTCGCCCGGCTGGCCCGGGAGGCCGACGCCCTGCGGCAGCTCGCCGACCTGCCGCAGGTGCCACGGGTGCACGACGAGTTTTCCCTGGGCGAGCACCGGTTCCTCGCGCTCGAGTTCATCGAGGGCCGACCGTTGAACAAGGTGCTTGTCGACAGGTACCCGCTGATCGACGCCGACGCGACGGACGAGGACCGGGCCGCGTACGCCCGCTGGGCCCGGCACGTCCACGAGCAGGTCGAGACCCTCATCGCAGCGATCCACGAACGCGGCCTGGTCTACGGCGACCTGCACCTGTTCAACATCATGATCCGCCCGGACGACCGGGTCGCCCTCGTCGACTTCGAGGTGGCCGCCCCGATCGACGGGCACCGCCGACCGGGGCTGCGCAACCAGGGCTTCGCGGCGCCCCGCGACCGGACCGGGCCGGCGGTCGACACGTACGCCCTGGCCTGCCTGCGGCTGGCGCTGTTCCTGCCCCTGACCCAGCTGGTACGGCTCTCCCCGGTGAAGGCGGCGCACCTGGCCGACGTCATCGCCGCGAACTTCGGAGTCCCGAGGTCCTTCCTCGACCCGGCGGTCGAGGAGATCACCGGCGGCCCGCAGGTGACGGGTGCGCACGACGCGCCCGTCACACCGGACAGGCTGGCGACGGCGATCCTGGCCAGCGCCACCCCGACCCGCGACGACCGGCTCTTCCCCGGCGACATCGAGCAGTTCCGCAGCGGCGGCCTCAACCTCGCCCACGGGGCGGCGGGAGTGCTGTACGCGTTGCACACCAGCGGCGTCGGACGGTGGCCCGAGCACGAGGACTGGCTGGTACGGCGGGCGACCGCGCCCCCGTCCGGCACCCGCTGCGGCTTCTACGACGGCCTGCACGGTGTCGCCCACGCCCTCGAGAGCCTCGATCGACGCCAGGACGCGCTGGACGTGCTCGACATCTGCCTGCGCGAGCCCCTGGACGGACTCGACCACAGCCTGGCGAGTGGGCTGTCCGGGATCGCGCTCAACCTGGCCGAGTTGGCCGCCCGTACCGGGGAGGTGTCGTTGCGCGACGCCGCGTGGCGGGCCGCCGAGCGGGTGATCGGGCAACTGGCCGACGACCCTGGCCCGGACATCAGCGGCGGACGTCACCCGTACGCCGGGCTGCTGCGCGGCCGGACCGGCCCGGCGTTGATGCTGCTACGGCTCTACGAGCTCAGCGGCGACGAGGACCTGTTGGGGCACGCCGCCACGGCGTTGCGCCAGGACCTGCGCCGGTGCGTGCTGCGACCGGACGGCGCCCTGGAGGTCAACGAGGGCTGGCGGACCATGCCGTACCTGGCACAGGGCAGCGTCGGCATCGGTCTGGTCCTCGATCAGTACCTGCGCCACCGCGACGATGAGAGGTTCGCCGAGGCCAGCGCCGGCATCCGCCGCGCGGCACGGTCACCGTTCTACGCGCAGACCGGGCTCTTCGCCGGCCGGGCCGGGATCATCGCCTACCTCGCCGCCTCGGTCCACGACGACGACCGCCGGGAACTCGACGCGCAGGTGGACCGGCTGGCCTGGCACGCGCTGCCGTACCGGGAGGGGACCGCCTTCCCCGGTGAGCAGCTGCTCCGGCTCTCCATGGACTTCGGCACCGGCACCGCCGGCGTGCTCTACGCGCTGACCTGCGCGCGGCAGCACGACGCGCCGGTGCTGCCCTTCCTCGCGCCCCTGCCGGGCGCGCAGAGACTCCCTCGCCACCGCGAGGGCGACAGGATCGAAAAAGGAATGGAAGGGAGGTGAACGACATGGCGCTTCTGGACCTCCAGGGCCTGGAGATGGCTCCGGCCGACCGCACGGGTGGCGGTAGCCGGGCGAGCCTGCTGCTCTGCGGCGACAGCTCGCTCTCCGTCACGACCTGCAACTGATCCGTCGCAACAACGTGATCGCCCTGGGTGGGCAGACGTGCCCACCCAGGGCGACCGCGTAGCACCGGGAGGACCGATGTCGACGTTCGACGCGGGGGACCGGCTGCTGCGGCGGACGGTCCTGGCCGGCGGAGGCTGGACGGCCGGCCTCGCGGCGGTCGCGCTACTGGGCGCGGCCGCCGAACTGTTGCTTCCCGCAGCCCTGGGCCGCGCCGTCGACGCCGCCCTCAGCGGCGGCTCGATCTGGTGGGCGGTGGCCGCCTGCGGCCTGGTGGTCGCCCTCGTCTGCGTCGATGCCCTGACGGACCTGGCCAGCGGATTCGGCGCGGCACGCGCCACCGCCGGGTTGCGCCGCCACCTGCTGCGCCACCTGTTCGCGCTGGACGTCCGTACCGCCCGCCGGTATCCGGTGGGAGATCTCGTCGGCCGGCTGGTCGGCCAGGCCGCCGACGCGGGACAGGCCGGCAACGCCGTGGTGCTGACCGCCGTGGCGGTGCTGCCCCCACTCGGCAGCGTCGTCGCGCTCGCCCTCCTGGAGCCGGTCCTGGGGATCACCCTGCTCGCCGGCCTCGGTCTGCTCGCCGTCCTCATGCGTGCCTTCGTGGCCGACGCCTCCGCCGCGACCGCCGGCTACCAGCGGGTCCTCGGCGTCATCGCCGGCCGACTGCTGGAGTCGCTGACCGGCGCCCGGACCATCGCCGCCGCCGCCACGGTCCACCGCGAGGAGGCCCGCGTGCTGGCGGCCCTGCCGGAGCTGGGCCGGCACGGCCGACGCACGTGGAACCTGCTCGCCCGGGCCAGCGCGCGTACCTCGGCCGTCGCGCCGCTGCTGCACCTGAGCGTCATCGCGGTCGGCGGGTACGCCCTGACGGCCGGCTGGCTCACGCCCGGTGAACTGGTCGCCGCCGTCCGGTACGCGGCCATGGGCGCCGGCCTCGGTGCGGTCCTCGCCACGCTCAATCACCTGGTACGCAGCCGCGCCGGGGCGCACCGCGTCGCCGAACCGTTGCGACAGCCCGTCGCGACCAGCGGCGACCGGCCCCTTCCGCCCGGCGGCGGCGCGCTGCGACTTCGTGACGTGCACGTGTACGGCGACGACGGCCGCCCGGTCCTGGACGGCATCGACCTGGACGTACCGGCCGGCGCGACCGTGGCCGTCGTCGGCGCGTCCGGCGCCGGCAAGTCGACCCTCGCGGCGGTGGCGGGACGGCTGCACGACCCCGACCACGGTGAGGTGCGCCTCGATGGCGTACCGCTGCGTGACCTCGACGCGTCGGCGCTGCGCCGAGCCGTCGGCTACGCCTTCGACCAGCCGGTGCTGATCGGCGCGACCGTCCACGACGCGATCGGCCTGGCGCTGCCGGGTGCCGCCGCGACGCCGCCGGCCGACGGACGCCCGGCCACACCCGCGGTGCTGCGGGCGGCCCGCCTGGCGGCGGTCGACGACGTGATCGACCGGCTGCCCGGGGGTTACCGCACCCCGCTGGTGGACACGCCGCTCTCCGGTGGTGAGACCCAGCGCCTCGGCCTGGCCCGGGCGTTCGCCGCCGAGCGGCTGCTCATCCTGGACGACGCCACGTCCAGCCTGGACACCGCGACCGAACACCGCATCTCCGAGGCGGTCATCGGACGCTCCGGCGAGCGGACCCGACTCGTCATCACCCACCGGACGGCGGCGGCCGCGAGCGCCGATCTCGTCGCCTGGCTGGACGGCGGTCGGCTGCGCGGTCTGGCGCCGCACCGGCGACTCTGGTCCGACCCGGACTACCGGGCCGTGTTCGAGCCGGCCGGCGGTGGATCATGACCCCGCTGACCGTGCGCCAGGTGACCTGGCGGGCACTGCGGGCCCGCCGGGGGGATCTCGCGCGGCTCTGCGGGTGGTCGCTCGTCGAGGCGCTGCCCGCGCTGCTCGCCGGCCTGCTGGTCGCCCGTGCCGTCGACGACGGTTTTCTGGCCGGACGCCTGGTCGACGGCCTGGCGTGGTTGGGGGGTCTCGCCGTGGCCGTGCTGGTCGGCGCGGCGGCGACCGGCCGGACGTACCGGAGCCTCGGCGCGGTGGTCGAGCCGTTCCGCGACGAGGTGGCTACCCAGGTGGTGCGGGGCGCGTTGCGCGGCGCCACCCGTGCCGGTGGTCGTCCGGACAGCGCGGCGATGGCCCGGCTGACCCACCAGATGGAAATCGTCCGGGACACCTTCGCCGGTCTGCTGATGGTGACGCGTGGGTTCCTCTTCTCCGCCGGCGCGGCCCTGCTCGGCCTCCTCGCGCTCGCGCCGGTGGCGGCGGCGCTGGCCGCCGCGCCGCTGGTCGCCGGCCTGGTCGTGTTCCTCGCCGCGCTGCCGGCCATGGTCGCGCACCAGCGGGCGTACGTCCGTGCCGGTGAGCTGCTGGGCCAGTCGGCGGCGACGGCGCTGGCCGGTCACCGGGACGTGCTGGCCTCCGGCGCCCAGGCGCGCGTGACGTCCGAGGTGGAACGCCGGGTGTCGGCGCAGGCCGCCGCCGAGCGCACCCTCGCGCGGATGGCGGTGATCCGCAGCCTCAGCCTCGGTATCGGCGGCTGGTCGCCGTTGGTGATCCTGCTCGTCGCCGCCCCGTGGCTGGTCGACCGTGGGATGACGGCGGGCGCGATCCTCGGGGCGCTGATCTACGTGTCCACCGGGCTGCAACCGGCCCTGCACACGCTCGTGCAGGGCCTCGGCGGCGGCGGGCTGCGCTACGCGGTCACCCTGGAGAACATCCTGCGCGTCTATCCGGACCTGCCGCCGTCCGCGGGGGAGACCCCTGGCCCGCGCCCGTCGACCAGGCCGGTCGGGGGCGCACCGGCCGCCGAGGTCCGGGGACTGACCTTCCGGTACGGCCCGAGCGCCGCGCCGATCCTGCGGGATTTCTCGCTGACGCTCGCCGACGGCGATCACCTGGCCGTGGTGGGACCCAGCGGCGCGGGCAAGTCCACGCTGGCTGCCCTGCTGGCCGGTCTCGTGCCACCCCAGGAGGGCACGGTGCACCTGGCCGGCGCTCCGGTCGCCGACGCCGCGCCGGGCGGTCTGGCCCGGATGCGGGTGCTGCTTCCCCAGCAGGCGTACGTCTTCACCGGGACGCTCGCCGACAACCTGCGCTACCTGCGGCCCGACGCCGACGACGACACCCTGGAGGTCGCCCTCCAGGCGCTCGGCGCGCGCCCCCTGGCGACCCGCCTGGGGGGCCTGGACGCTCCGGTCGTACCGGCCCTGCTCTCCGCCGGTGAGCGGCAGCTCGTCGCGGCGGTCCGGGCCTGGCTCGCGCCCGCTGCACTGGCGATCCTCGATGAGGCGACCTGCCACCTCGACCCGGCGTTGGAGGCGACGGTCGAGGCCGCCTTCGCCGGGCGGGCCGGCAGCCTCGTCGTGATCGCCCACCGGATCAGTTCCGCCCTGCGGGCCTCTCGGGTGCTGGTGCTCGACGGCGACGCGCCCGTGCTGGGCACGCACGAGCAGTTGCTGACCCGATCGGCCACCTACCGGGCGCTCGTCGGCTGCTGGGAGCAGCCGACGACGCCGTTCCCGGCGACGCGGCGGGGCTGACCGCCTCCGATCAGATCCAGCCCGCCTCGCCCGCCAGCCGCACCGCCTCCACCCGGGTGCGGGCACCCACCTTGTGGGCGATCCGAGCGAGGTGGTTGCGGACCGTGCCACGGCTGAGCCCGAGCGACACCGCCACCTCGGCGACCGGCGCCCCCGCGGCCGTCAGCGTCAACACCTCACGTTCACGCTCGTTCAGCGGGTTGTCCGAGTGCAGGGCCGCGACGACGAGGTCCGCGTCGAGGACGGGCTCCCGGCGGGCCAGCCGGCGGATGCCGTCGACGACCCGCTGGGGAGCGGCGTCGTTGCGCAGGATGCCGAACGTCCGGGACGGACTGAGCAGCCCCCGCAGCCGGCGGGCCCGGTGCGGGTGGACCAGCATCAGGACGGGGCAGAGACCCAGGCGTTCGGGCACCTCCTGCTCGACGAGGTCGAGGTCGGCCACCACCACGTCCGGGCGTTGGGTACGGACGGCCGCGTGGATCGCGTCGCCGCGATCCACTTCCGCCACGACTCGGATGTCCTCCTCGGCGGCGAGGACGAACGACAGTGCGCCCAGCACCAGAGCCCCGTCCAGAGCGAGCAGGGTACGGATCACGACGAACCTTCCCGCGCGTGGATAACGATCACTCAACGTCAATATTCAAACACGCATCCGTTCGCGCCGCACGGCGACGGGGCGGGTCCGCAGGGACCCGCCCCGATGGCTACAGCCAGCCGTTGCGCCGGGCGTGCCACACCGCCTCCAACCGGTTGCGGGCCCCGATCTTGCGCAGGATCGCCGACAGGTGGTTACGCACCGTCCCGTGGGCGAGGAAGAGGCGACCGGCGATCTCCTTGAGCGGCAGACCCTCGGCAGCCATCCGCAGCACGTCCAACTCCCGAGGCGTCAACGGCATCTCCGGGGGACTGAGCGCCGCCACGGCGGCGGCCGGGTCGATCGCCCGCTCTCCGGCGGCGAGCGCGCGGATCGACCGCACCAGCTCCACGAGGGGACTGTCCTTGCCGACCAGACCGCGCGCGCCGGCCGCCAGCGCCGCCTCCACCAGCGCCGGGCTCCACCGGGGGCTCATCGCCAACACGGCGGCGTGCGGCACCTCGGCGCTGATCCGGGCGACCAGCTCCACGGGGTCGGGCAGCTCCGGTGTCAGCGCCAGCACCACCACCTGGGGCCTGCACCGGCGGACCGCCGTCAACAGTTCGCCGGCGCCATCGACGTCGGCGACCACCTCCATGTCCTCCTCACGGGAGAGCGCGGCGCAGAGCGCTCCGCGCAGCAGACCCATGTCCTCGGCGACAACAACGTGGATCACCGTGCTTCTCCGATCTCGGGTGCACGTCACGACGGTCAGCGAGCCCGGCGTCTCCACGGGTCGAGCGCGATCGTCGTACGCGAAAAGTCGGGCGGCCATGGGCCCACGACGCCGTCAGGGCGCGCGGGCGGGCTCCATTGACCAGGCCAGCGGGCAGGGACCGACCGTGCGGGCGAGCAGCCCGGGTCGGCGGCCGGCCTCAGCCCGGGCGGGCGATCGCAGACGGAGTTCGGGTCTCGACGAAGAGCGGCACGAGGTGACAGGGCGCGGCGATGCCGGGGTGTGACTGCCGGTGAGCGGGCCGGACCAGACCCGGCGTGGGCGTGACGCCCCCGTCGGCGCCGGCGGCGTCCTGGTCGGCCGGGGTGACGGGCTGACCCGGAGAGTAGGCCGCTACGGCCGGCGGTGCCGGGCGCGCGGCGAGGTGGCCCGGTGGGGCCGTGGAGGGCAGGTGCGCGGCCACGGGTGTCGGCGGCGGTGCGGCCGGGCACGGTGTCGCCGCGGCGCGTACGGGCGGCAGGGCCGGACCCGGCGGCGCTGGCGGGGCCGGCGCTGCCGCCGGGCCGGGGGGTGCGGCGGCCGGTTCGGGCGCCGGGGGAGCGAAGGGTGCGCGCGGCGCGGGTACGACCACGTCGAGGGCGGGTGGCAGGACGGCGTCGACGACGCGCAGGAGCGCCATGACGACAGGGGCGATCGGCAGTGCGCGTACGACGCCGACGGCGGGCCGCAGGACCGGGGTGAGCAGATCCGCCACGGCGGGCGGGACGAGGGCCCCGGGCAGCTCTCGGTGATCGGGCCCGGCGGTGGCCGGTTGCCGTGCGGAATCTGCCGCCGATCGAGGTGGGCGGGCGCGGTGGGCGGGACGATGAGTCGCGCGGGCCGTGGTCGAGGTGCGCAGCCGTTCGTGGCGCGCGGCGTCGGACCGGACGGGTGCGCTCGCCCGGGACGGCGGCACGGACATGCGCGCGGTGTCCGTCGGGCGGCGGGACGCGGTCGGGGACGGTACGTCGCGTGCGCCGACGACACCGGCCACCACGCCGGTCAGCGGAGCATGGCGTCCACCATGGCGGTGGTCGCCGGCGCGCACGTCGGACCCTGGATCACGGTCGGAGCGCTCGATGGTGGCGACCTGGCGGACCGGCTCCACCAGGGCGCCGAGCTGCCGATGGAGCTCGTCGCCGGAACTGCCGCGCGTGCCGTCGGCGCTGGCCGGCCCCTGGAACGCAAGGGCCAGGAGGAAGCCTCCTCCGACGGCCACCGCGATCAGCGCCAGACGCCGGGCGAGCCTGCGCAGGCGGTCGGCCACGACCGGCGCGGGTCGACCCGGCGCGGACGTCGGCGCGGTTCCGTTGACGGGACTTCGCACGCGGGCACTACCCCCTTGCCTCGAGACTGACCCATAGTAGCGATGCGCTTACGTATTCGCATCCGGTGATGCGCACGGTCAGCGGCCGGGCGTGTCCCGCGCGTGCGCGCGACGTGTGCCGGGCAACGCCCGATGCCGGGTCGGTCTCCACCGGGGCAGCGCGGGCGCAGCCTCCCGTCGACGGTAGTGTTCCCAGCGTGGTGCGGCGGTGGGCCCTGACGGTGTTGACGGCGACCTTCGGCGTGGTGGTCCTGGCGTCGCAACTGGCCGCCGGGTTACCAGTGGCCGGCGTTGTCGAGTTTCTGATCTTCCTGGCGGTGGCGTTCGGGGTGTCGCCGCTGGCTTTTCCCCGCTCGACGGGGGCCGCCGAAGCCCAGCGGGCCAGCGCGGCGGACGGGCTGCCGATCGTGTACTGGCGCCCCGGCTGCCGCTACTGCCTCCAGCTCCGCTTCTCGCTTGGCCGGCTCGCTCGGCAGGCCCACTGGGTCGACATCTGGCGCGACCCGGAGGGTGCCGCGGCCGTTCGGGCGATCACCGGCGGCAACGAGACGGTGCCCACCGTCGTGTTCGACGCTCAGGCCGTGGTGAACCCCGACCGAGGCTGGCTCCGCGAGCGGCTCCGCCGGCTCTGATCCTCCCGCCGCTGCTCGAGAGCGGACTGCCCGCACCGCCGGGACCGACGGCTGTCCGACGCGTCGCGCTCGTGTGGCGAGCCCGGGGATCATCGACGCGCTCGTCGACGGCGGCGGCGTCTACAACGGCGGGGGCGTGGTCGTCCTGCGGCGCACCCTTGTCAGCCGCAACAAGGCCTTCGGCGCCAGCTCGCGGGGCGGCGGGATCTACAACAACCGCACCCTCACCTTCACGCAGGCCAAGGTCACGGAGAACGTCTCCGTCGTGGCGCCGGGTGGGGTCTTCAACGACGGTGGCCAGGTCACCGTGGACGACAAGACGGTCATCAGCGGCAACCGACCCACCAACTGCGCGCCGAGCGCACCACCCGTACCCAACTGCTTCGGCTGACCACCGCGGCACCCGGTCCCGCCCGGACCCGATCACCAGATCGGGTCCGGGCGGGACCGGCCGTGTGCGCTCAGAGGCGGGAGGTGAAGGTGGCCAGGAAGCGGTGGGGGGTGATGACGCCGGCGTTGTCGAAGCAGATCACGTCGACGTCGGCGTTGGTGGTGTACGTCCACGGTTGGGTGAGGTGGCAGTAGTTGCTGCCACCACCCTGCGCGACCACCTGGGCGTGCGTCTCCTTGAGACCGATCTGCGGGAAGGTCGCCAGGTAGCGGCCGGCGGGCGCGATCGCCGCCACGGTGTTCGCGCCGACGCCGAGCACCGAGTTGTCGTTGGTGGGCCCGCCGACGGCGGTACCCAGGTAACCGAAGTACGACGGCGGACCGAGGGAGCCGATCACCGGCCGCCGACGGTGGTACGAGAGCACGAAGTCGGTGTTGACGGCGGCCCCGGCCTGGTCGTAGCAGAAGACGTAGACCTGCACCTCGGTCCCGACCGCGCCCCAAGAGTTGACCTTGCACCGGCGCGGTCCGGCGTTCGGCTGCACGGCGGTGACCTGCACGTCGCCGGCGAGCACTCCGGCCAGCCCGACACCGGGCAGCCGCACCAGATACTGCCCGACGCCCACGGGGCCGGCCGCGTTCACCACGCCCGTCGAGTTGTACGACTGCACCACCAGACCGCTGGTCCACTGCACGTACGCGTGGGAGGTGCCGGCCGGCAGCACGCCGGAGCTGGTCGTCCAGAGCACGGTGAACGGGGTGTCCTCGCGCGTGCCGCCGGGCCGGTGGCACTGCACGTCGACGATCTCGTCGGCGCCGGACTGGAACCAGCGGACCACCTCGCAGTAGTGCCCGGTCCGGTTCACCGGGGTCACGTGCGGCACGCCCCGCGAGCTGGCGCCCACCTGCGGGAACCGGACCTGGAACCGGCCGGGCGCGAGCTTGACGCCGTCGGCCCAGGCGGCCGGGAACGCCGTCTTCCAGCTACCCCACTGCCGGCTGGTGTCCAGCACGGTCCAGACCGCCACGGTGGGGTCCTTGACGTACGCGAAGCCCCAGCGGTCGGCGGTGGCGGCGGCGGCCGGCGCCGGTGGTGCGAGCGCGCTGGCGGCCAGGACGGCGGCCACCGCGGCGGTGACGAACGTTCGGAGACGCATGTGTTCCTCCACTCGACAGGGACGTGTCGGGGAGGAGTGTGCTTTTGGTGATTGCATGGTCACAGTCGGCTACTGCACGTTGCGATGTCGGGTGTCCGCTACCGACGGACGGCCCCACGCCTGCGCGTGGGGCCGTCCGTCGGGTACGGGTGGGGTCAGCCGCCGGCGAAGGTCACCTCGGTGCCGCACTTGGCCTTCTGGTTCAGGCAGGACTTCACCAGGGGTCCGAGGCGGGCCGGCTCCCAGGCGTTCATGAAGTCACCGTGCATCGAGGACGGCTTGCCGGAGGACAGGCTCAGACCGTTCCCACCCAGCGACTGGTAGTTGACCATGAAGGACAGGTTCGGCACCGCCACCGGGTACTTGCCGGTGCAGACGCCGTTGACCGGGTCGCCCATGTGTGACTTGTGGTCGGGCGAGTCGATGTTCTTGCCGTCCCAGCAGTCCTTGAAGACGAGCTGGAAGATGAGGTTGCCGCCGGAGGCGCAGACCGGCCAGTTGCCGTCGGAGCTGCGGCCGGTCTCGGCGCTGCCGGCGCACCAGAACTGGTTGCTGCCGGCGTTCTTCGGGGTGTCCACCTGCTTCTTGGCGTCGCCCTCGACCATCCGCAGGCCCGGGGGGAAGGGCTTGACGGTGGACGGGTCCTTGACCCGCGAGCCGTAGTAGACCCGGAAGCTCTTCATCGGTACGGGCTTGCCGTCCTTGCGCAGCTCCGGGGTCCAGTAGGCGCTCAGGTCACCGGGTGCGTTGCAGGTGGTGGTCGAGGAGAGCAACGTGTCGGTCGTGGTGAACGCGTCGATCTTCGGGCCGAAGAAGGTGTGCATGTGCGACGCGCCCGGCAGGCCGGGAACGACGATCGGGTCGTCCGGCGCCGAGTTGGCCAGCTCGCAGTCCGTGTGGAACTCGGGAACGCGGGTCGTCCCCGGCGTCACCGGCTTCGGCGTGATCGCGTTGAAGGCGGCCAGTTCCCGGTCCCACCGGGCCTGGTCGACCGGCACCCAACCGGCCACGGGCGCGGTGCTCGGCGTGGTGGGCGTGGCGCCGGGGGTGGTCGGGGTGGCGCCCGGGGTCGTCGGCGCGGCCGGACTGGAACTCGGCGCGCCCGGCGTGGCACCCGTCGCGGAGCCGAACGTGAACCAGTTCAGGTTCACGAAGTCCGACCGGGAGGCGCTCTTCATGACGGCGAAGACGGTCTGTGGGCCGGTCGGCACGCTGGACGCCGTGGCGGTCACCGTCGTCCACTTCTGCCAGTCGCCGGTGTGGGCGATCGGGAAGCTGGCCAGCAGGGTGCCGGTCTGCGTGCCGAGGCGCAGCTCGACGGCGCCGCCGTCGGTGTTGTTGGCGGCGACCCGGGCCTTCAGGTCGGCGTCGGTGATGGACACGCCGTCGTACCGCAGCCAGTCGCCATTGCCGAGCCAGCCGACGTTTTTGCCGCCGTCGGCGTCGCCGGTGTTCTCGGTCTGCGCGCCCGACTGCGCCGCGAAGGACTCCGCCTGGACCCGGCCCGGCACGGCGACCTCTTCGGCCTGGGCGCCGGCGATGTAGATGCCACTGCCAACCAGGGCGGCGGCTACGCCCGAGGCGAGCGTGATGCGAGCGAGGCGGCGGCGCTTGCGCGCCCGGTCCGGCGGTGCGACGTGCGCGGGGGGAGGAGTCCGCATTACCAGTGTTTTCCTTCGAGTCGACGATAACGCTCTGTCGGATGAAGTATGTGCACGTCCGGGACCTGCGGCAACGTGCGGAAAAAGAATTAAGGAGGGTCGTGGACAAGTGTCCTGGTGGCCGTCGAGCCGGCCCCGGATAACAATTTTTTGCCCTCGTACCCTTAAGTTTTTATTAATACTGATGGCATGCCCTCCAGGACTGGCGTCCCCCGGCTCACGCGTCAGCCGGGCCGGCTGGTTGCCTTCAGCGACGCCGTCTTCGCCATCGCCGTCACGCTCCTCGTGCTGGAGATCCAACCGCCGAAGGACTTCGGAAACCTCCTGCGGGGCCTCGGCGCGTTGTGGCCGTCGTACCTCGCCTACGCGCTGAGCTTCCTCCTGGTCGGTCAGGTGTGGGTCAACCACCACGTCATGTTCGACCGCGTCCGGCACGTCGACCGTCAGGTCCTGTTCCTCAACACGTTGCTCCTGATGGTCATCGCGTTCCTACCGTTCTCGACGTCGCTGCTCGCCGAGGCGCTCCGCGCGGAGCAGGGGCTGCGGACAGCGGTGGTCGTCTACGGCACCACACTGTGGGTGGCGGCGGCCCTGTTCAACGTCATCTGGGCCCATCTCCGGCGGGCCCGACTCCTGGATCCCGACCTCGGCCCTCGCGGCGTCCGGGCCGTTGGCCGCCGGTTCGCGCTCGCGCTGGCCTGGATCGGCTCCGGCATCCTCGTCGGCGCGTTCCTGCCGATCGCGGGCGTCGTCATCATCGCGGCCTTCCTGCCCGCCTACTACCTGCCCATTCGCGGTGAGGACGGCGAGTCCACCGACCACCCCGGATGACTGGGCGAAAAGATCTGGACGTGGCTGTCGATCGGGGCCGGATCCGTTCGTAGCCCTGGTGAGAGCCCGGCACCGAGCCGGGCCACCCACCCGCTGGAGGGCTCGATGACCACGACGGCACCCACCACCCGCTCGACCACGTCGACCCTTGGCGCGCTCATCCGCACCGGTGTCGTCGCCACGATCACCGCGAGCGCCGCGACCATGATCGTCGCCGCCTCCGGCCGAGCGGCGGGCGTCAGCCTCGACGTGAGCGGCGCTCCGATACCGGTGGCCGGATTCGGTGTGCTGACCACCGTCTTCTCGCTGATCGGCGTCGTCCTCGCGGCGCTGCTGTCCCGGTTCGCGCGGCGACCGCGGCGGGCGTTCGTCCGTACGACGGTGGCGCTGACGGTGCTGTCGCTGGTGCCGGACGTCATCGCCGACGCCGACACGGCCACCAGAGCGCTGCTGATGCTCACCCACCTGGTCGCCGCCGCGATCGTCGTCCCGGCCGTCGCCCGCCGCCTGGCCGGCTGACCTGTCACCATCGGACCGTCACACCACCGGAGGACCGTCATGAAGCAGTACCTGTTGTCCGTGCACGTCGTCGAGGGCGCAGCCGCCATGTCCGACGAGGAGTTGGAGATCATGTTCGCCGAGACCGGCCGCATCAACGACGAGATGCAGGCCGCCGGGGTCTGGGTCTTCGGCGGCGGGCTCGTGTCACCGGAGAGCGCCACCGTCGTCCGGATCGAGAACGGGGCCACCACCATGAGCGACGGGCCCTTCGCCGAGACGAAGGAGCACCTCGCCGGATTCTGGGTGCTCAAGTGCGCGGACCTGGACCAGGCGCTCGTGTGGGCCGAGAAGTGCGCGGCCGCCTGCGGCCCGATCGAGGTACGCCCCTTCGACGACCTGTCCCAGGCCTGACCCGGAGCCGGTCGACCGACATGGACCTGGCGAGCATCTACCGCGCGGAGTACGGCCGCTGCGTCGCCACCCTGGCCCGCCTCCTCGGCGACATCAACCTCGCCGAGGAGGCGGTCCAGGACGCCTTCACCACGGCCGTGCAGAAGTGGGACACGCTGCCGCCCAACCCGGGCGCCTGGATCGTGACCACCGCTCGCAACCGGGCCATCGACCGGCTCCGTCGGGAGTCGTCCCGCGAGGCCCGGCACGCCCAGGCCCTTCTGCTTCAGCAACAGGACGCGCCCCAGGAGGTGGGACCCGTGAAGGACGACCAGCTACGACTCATCTTCACCTGCTGCCACCCGGCGCTCGCCGTCGAGGCGCGGACGGCCCTCACGCTGCGCCTGCTCGGTGGCCTCGAGGTCCCGGAGATCGCCCGTGCCTACCTGGTCCGCGAGACGACCATCGCGCAGCGGATCGTGCGCGCGAAGAAGAAGATCCGGGATGCCGCCATCCCCTACCGGGTACCCGCCGAGCACGAGCTGCCGGATCGTCTGCCGCCCGTGCTCACCGTGCTCTACCTGATGTTCAACGAGGGCTACGTCTCCACGGCAGGCCCGCTGATCAGGACGGACCTCTGCGCCGAGGCGATCCGGCTCGCCCGCGAGCTGGCCGCGTTGATGCCGGACGAACCCGAGGTCCTGGGCCTGCTCGCCCTGCTGCTGCTGATCGAGGCGCGTCGCCCGGCCCGGCTCGGCCCGGCCGGCGAGCTGGTGCTCCTGGCCGACCAGGACCGGTCGCTGTGGAACGCCGCGCTCGTCGCCGAGGGGCACGATCTGGTCCGGCGGTGTCTGCGGCGCAACCAGCCCGGCCCGTACCAGATCCAGGCCGCGATCAACGCGGTGCACACCGATGGCGCGGCCACCGACTGGCGGCAGGTTCTGGCGCTGTACGACCAGCTCCTCGCGCTCACGCCGAACCCCGTCGTGGCGCTCAACCGCGCGGTCGCGGTGGCCGAGGCACACGGCCCGGAGGCGGCCCTCGCCGCGCTGGAGACGGTCGACCTGCCCGGCTACCACCGGCTGCCCGCCACCCGGGCCGAGCTGCTGGCCCGGCTCGGGCGCGACACGCAGGCCCGCGCCGCCTACGACGAGGCCATCGCACTGGTCGGCAACGAGACCGAGCGCGCCTTCCTCGAGGCGCGTCGCAGCGAACTCACCCACACGAGGAGACCAGCGTGACCGCCACCTACACCTTCGACGTCTTCACCAGCCTCGACGGCTTCGGCAGCACCACCGGCAACTGGGGTGGCTACTGGGGCAAGCAGGGCCCCGAGCTGCTGGATCGTCGCCTCGCCCGCTACGACGGGGAGCACCGCATGGTCTTCGGCGCCCGCACGTTCGAGTTGTTCCGACAGCTGCTGGCCGACAGCACCGAGGAGTCCGGAATCCGCGACGCCTGGGTCACCCGGATGAGGAGCCTGCCGGCGACGGTCGTGTCGAACACCCTTGCGGGCCCGCTCGACTGGCCGGACGCCACCGTCGTACGCGGCGACGCGGTCGACGTGGTCGCCCGGCTCAAGGAGGAGTCCGAGGTGCCCCTGCGCTCGCACGGCAGCCTGTCGATGAACCGGGCACTGATGGCCGCCGGTCTGGTCGACCTCGTGCAGGTGACGCTGTTCCCGGTGATCACCGGTCAGACCGGAACCGAACCGATCTTTCACGGCGCGGCCGACTTCGACCTGGAGCTGGTCGAGAGCCGCACGCTCGACGGTAGGACCCAGGAACTCGTCTACCGACCGATCCCGCACAACTGAGTCCTGGCCGCCGGGTTCGTCCCGGTGTGGGCGGGGCCGTTGATTCCCGTGTCGTCGATGCACCACATTGATACTCGCCGCAGCTCGTTCGGTAGCCTCTGACACGCTCTGACAACGTCTGACAAAGTCGTCTGACCTGGGGGACTGATGAGGGACCAGCGTGCCGCCGACGAGTCGAGTCAGGACGGACGGCCCGCCGAACGGTTCGCCGAGCAGTTGCGGACACTGCGCAGCGCCGCCGGAGACCCCTCGTTCCGGAAGATGGCGGGGCGATCAGGGCGGATCTCGCACACGACCCTGCACGAGGCCGCCGCCGGGACCCGGTTCCCCTCGTGGGAGACCACGCGGGAGTTCGTCCGGGCCTGCGGGGCGGACGAGGCCCTGTGGCGGCGCCGATGGGAGGAGGCGCAGCGCCCGGGGACGCCCGCCCGGCCGAGCGGAGACGGTGACCTCGCGCCGGCCGTCGCCGCGTCCGCGCCGAAGGAGCAGGGCATGGTGCAGGTCATGGAGTATCCGCGGGCCGAGGAACGCGTCGTGCTGACGCGGCGGCGCGGTCTGCGGTGGCTCAACACCGCCGCGGTGGTGCTGGTGGTGGCGGTGGTCGCCGTCCTGGGCGTGATCGTCCGTGGCCGGTCGGGCGCGGACGGCTCCCGCCCGCCGACGGCGTCACCGTCACCGACCGCGTCACCGTCCGCGACGGCGTTCTCGGACTCCCTGATTCCCGGGGACTCGAGCAGGTTCGTCGCCGACGTCACCATTCCCGACGGCACCCAGGTCAAGGTGAACGCCCAGTTCGACAAGGTGTGGGCTCTCGCGAACGTGGGAGAGGTCGACTGGCACAACCGGTACCTGGCGCGGATGGACCCCGCCGCCGACGGTTCCGGCTGCCGGACACCGGATCGGGTGCCGATCGGTGACACGCCACCCGGCGAACAGGTGATGATCCGTGTCCGGGTCACCGCGCCGAGCCGCCCTGGCAAGTGCTGGGTCAGTTGGAAGATGGTCGACGAGGCCGGGCGGGAGTACTTCCCGACCCGGCGGCCGGTGTACTTCATGGTCACCGTGACCGCCTGAGGTCAGGTCGCGATGTCAGATCCGGGCTTCGAGCCAAGCTGACAACACCGCATTCATCGAGGTCGGTGACGGTCTGACGGATCTGACAGTCCACCGGGGGTACCGAACAGCGGGGCACTTCTCGCAGGGTGATGTCGAACCGAGAACGACTCACCAGCTACGAGGAGGACCCACCTTGCGCCGTCCCTGGTTAATCGCCGGACTCGCCGCGCTCTGCGTGGCCGTCGGCGTCCCGGGCCACGCGGTGGCATCCGGTGCCACAGCGCAGCGGACCGCCACCGCGGCCGCGTTGCCGATCGTGGACATGGAGGCCACCGTCCTGGCCGCTCAGATCGACCCCCGCCGGGCCGACAACACGCTGACTCCGGGTGCGAAGAACTCCGTGCTCGCCGTGGAGCAGGCGTTGCAGGCGCAGGGCCTGCTGAACGCGCAGTGGGTCGACGGCTACTTCGGCACGGTGACCGTCTCGGCGTACGCGGCGTACCAACGCTCACTCGGCTACACCGGGCTGGCCGCGAACGGGCTGCCCGGCACGACGTCGCTGACGAAGCTCGGGCAGAACCGCTACACCGTCGCCCACACGATCGGGCCGGGCGCGAAGGTCCCGCGCGACGGGTACGTCGTCAACGCCCGAACCCAGGCGATGCTGGCCGAGGCGCAGCGTCTGCTGGGCCAGACCCTGGTGCTCGAGCAGGGCTCGTACAACCCCGGGGGTGACCCGACCTCGGCCGGCACGCACGACGGCGGGGGTGTGGTGGACATCGCGGTCGCCGGCATGACCGCGACCCGTCGCACCGCGGTCGTCCGGGCGCTTCGCCGGGTCGGCTTCGCCGCCTGGGTCCGTAACCCGAGTCAGGGCGACTGGCCGTGGCACATCCACGCTGCGGCGATCAGCGACACGGACCTGTCCAGCCAGGCGCAGCACCAGACCGGTGACTACCACCTCGGCATGAACGGACTGGCCAACCGTGGCCCGGACGACGGCCCCCAGGTCCCGATCCAGACCTGGGAGCAGTACCAGCGCGGGCAGTGACCCGCACCCCCCTCACCGTTCCCGAAAGGACACCATGAACATCCGCAAGAGCCTCGCCGCCGTCGGCGTCGCGCTGGCCGCGACCACCTCGATCGTCAGCGTCGCATCGCCCGCATCGGCGGCGGCCCGAGACGGGGTCTGCGACAGCGGCGAGTTCTGCTACTACTACAACAGCGACAACGCGGGATCGCTCTCGGACTTCACCGGTTCGCTCGACGACTACGGCACCGAGCAGCCCTCGTGCTACGACTTCAAGGGCGCCGGCGCGGGCAAGGGCCTGTGCATCAAGAACGAGGCTGCGTCGGTCTGGAACCGCAGCACCAAGACGGTACGTGTCTACTACAACAGCGGCTACGCCGGTTCCTACCAGGACTTCGCCGCCGGTGCGAAGGCCAACCTCAACGCCACGCTGAAGAACAACAACGCCTCGCACCAGTTCTCGCCGTCGGCGCGCACGAACCTGTCGTACGCCCTGTACCAGGCCAGCGGCGGGTCGGTCACGTGCGGCTTCGACGGGTACACCACGACGCCCGGCCGCCACGAGGGCATCGACATCGCCCGCAGCGTCGGTTCGGACGTACACGCCCTGGTCTCCGGAACGGTCACCTACGTCGCGCAGGGCAGCACCGGCAGCGGCGGCCTGTCCACGATCTCGGTCTACAACTCCTCGCTCAACAAGACGGTGATCTACCTGCACACCGCGCCGAGGTCCGGGGTGAGCGTGGGCGACGCCATCAGCAAGGGCGAGATCATCGCCGACGAGTCGTGGCACGGGGTGTCGTCCAGTTCCGGCGCGCACACCCACGTCGAGGTACGGGCCGGCCGGCAGACCCACGCGTCGGTCAGCGTCAACGACCCCGTCCTGGACAACGCCGACCCGACCGCGTTCTGGAACTCCCAGGGCTACAACGAGAAGTAGGACGCCGTGAATATTCGCAAGGGGCTCGCCGTCGTCGGCGCCGTCCTCGCCATGTCCACCTCCATCCTCAGTGTCGCCTCGCCGGCAGCGGCGGCCGAACGGGACGGAACCTGCGACAGCGGCGAGTTCTGCTACTACTACAACAGCAACCAGGCCGGCTCGGTCTCCGACTTCACCGACTCGCTGGACGACTACGGCACGACCCAACCGACCTGCTACGACTTCAAGAGCGCCGGCGCCGGCAAGGGCCTGTGCGTGAAGAACAACGCGGCGTCGGTGTGGAACCGGACCGGCAAGACCGTGCGGGTCTACTTCAACAGCAACTTCGCCGGTTCACACCAGGACTTCGCGGCCGGCGCGACTGGCAACCTCAACACCACGCTGAAGAACAACAACGCCTCGCACGAGCTGCTGAGCGGACCGACGGGTTGTAGCACCGACGGCACCAACAGCAAGTTGCCGAGCACCATCCTCGTCTACCGGGTCGGTCTCGGGCGCGTCGACCGGGTCGACTTCAAGACGTACGTCAAGAACGTCCTCCCGAACGAGTGGATCACGAGTTGGCCGGCCGCCTCGCTGGACGCCGGTGCCATGGCCGTGAAGAGCTACGCCTGGTACTGGGCGCTGCACTCGACCCGGAAGACCTCCGGCGGCCAGTGCTACGACGTGCGGGACGACACGGGCGACCAGGTCTACCGGCCGTCGTCGGCCCAGACGTCGACGTCGGCGGCGGTGGACCGGACCTGGTCGACCCGGATGACCCGGAGCGGCAACATCCTGCGGGCGCACTACTGCGCGACCACCACCGCGTGCGGTGGCTGGGTCGACGGGGACTGGATGTCGCAGTACGGCTCGCGTGATCTGGCCAACTCGGGCAGCGGCTACCAGGCGATCCTGCGCCACTACTACCGCGACGTGGTCATCTCCTGACGTCACGGGTCAACCGTGCCGCCCGTCGCGCTCGCGCGGCGGGCGGCACGCTCGTGGGCAGCGCGGTGCGGCCGGCTCGGTCGCCGGGCCGCGGGGACGCGCCCACGCCGCTCTCCCGGCGACAGGTGGCAGACTCGGCGGGGTGAACGACATGGCCGCACCGACGATGGACGGTGAGCTGGAGAGCGTCAGTCTGGTGGACCTCGCCGTCTCCCGGTTGACCCGGGAGATTCTCAGCGGCAGGAGCGATCCGGGGGAGCGCCTCGTCGAGGAGCAGCTCACCCGTCGGCTCGGCATCAGCCGTGCGCCGCTGCGGGAGGCGCTGCGGTTGCTGGCCCAGCAGGGGCTGGTCGAGCACGTGCCCCGGCGGGGTGTCCGGGTGGCCACCCTCTCCGACCGGGACGTGCGGGAGCTGTACGAGCTGCGTGACGTCCTCGAACGCTTCGCCGTGCGGGCGGGGATCCCCGTCGCTCGGGAGAGTGATCTGGCGGGGTTGCGGGGGACGCTGGACGCGATGCGGGAGGCGACCCGGGTCGGCGACCGGATGCGGGTCGCCGAGGCGCACCGGGCGTTCCACGTCGCGCTCGTCGGGCTCGCCGGCAACCGCCAACTGTCCGCCGTGTACGGCTCGATCCTGGTGAAGTTGCAGCTCTACATGGCGATCAACCTGCGGCGTGAGGCGGAGATGGCGCAGCCCCTGGACGGGGTCCACCGGCACGAGCGGTTGTTCGAGGCGGTTGCCGGGGGAGACCCCGAGGAGGTTCTCGCCGTGTTGTCCGGGCACGGCGCGCGCTCCTACCTGGACTAGGTCCAACCGGAGCAGGCGCGCTTCGACCGGAACGACCCTCTTCCCGTCAGCTGTACGAGGCCGTTGCCGCTCCCGACTCGCCCGTGGGAGCATGCATCGATGAGGGGAAATCTCTTGCGTCGCAACGGGTCCCGCCTGTTGCTGACCGTGGCCGCAGCGGCCATGTCCATCGCGTCCCTGGGCCTCGGTACGCCGGCCGCCGCCGCGACCCCCGACGGCCACTACTGCTGGTACGTCCTGCCGGACAGCGTGCCGTGGAAGGCGGCCAACAACATCGTCAACTACACCGCGACGGTCACGTGCGACGGCGCGGTGCGGCGCGTCGACCTCTCGGTGGAGTTGCTGTACCACGGGACGAGCGGCGGCGCCGGCACGACCGTGAACGGCCGGACGACGCTGTGGACCGACGGCACCTCGATCCCCGTGGTCGCGCTCGGCGTCACCACCCCGAACACGCTCTGCGACTCGGGCTTCTACTCGGGTCGAGCGACCGCCACCGTCCAGTACCGCTCGGGCGAACCGGAGTACATCACCAGATCGATCGCGTCGCAGCAGGTATCGCTGAACTGCTCGTTTCCGGAAATTCCGCCCACCGGCCCGAATCCCAGCACGGTG
Organism: Micromonospora sp. RB23; assembly: GCF_053585025.1. Lineage (NCBI taxonomy): Bacteria > Bacillati > Actinomycetota > Actinomycetes > Micromonosporales > Micromonosporaceae > Micromonospora > Micromonospora sp. RB23. Next base: position 4,269,428 of record NZ_CM132111.1, on the reverse strand, counting down.
ACGGTCACCAACCCAGGCACCCAGAGCTCGCTCAAGGGCGACAACGGGGGGCTGCAGATGCAGGCCACCGGCGGCAGTTACTCGTACACCTGGACGGCGGTCAACCTACCTCCCGGGCTGACCATCGAACCCGGGACCGGCCGGATCAGCGGCACGCTCACCCAAATCGGCTCCTACAATGTCACGGTCACCGCCGACGACGGATTCGGCAGCCTGGGCAGCACCACCTTCACCTGGAGCGTCCGCAAGGACTCTCCCTGCACGCGCTGCTGATCAACGCCGGCGGCGCCCGTCCGGCCCGGACGGGCGTCGCCTGGCCGCGCCACCGCGCCCTGCCGGATCGCCGCCCGACTTCGCCCTCGGCTCGGCCGCCCCTCGTGAAACAGGCCCAGCCGGCGGTTGGTCGGCCGTCATGTCTCCGTTACAGAACGCGCCGTCCGCTGTAACAGAACGGTCGACAATCGACTGTATGCCAGAGCCAGTCGGATCCATCTCGGACCTGCGGACGGCGTACCGCGAGGGTCGCCTGACCCCGACGGACCAGGTCGAACGCGTACTCGACGGGCTGGCCGGGAGCGCCGACGGGCCGGTCTGGATCAGCACCGTGCCGGCCGACGAGCTGCGGGCCCGTGCCGAGGCGCTGACCCGCCACGGTGATCCCGCGTCCCCGCTGTACGGCATCCCGTTCGCGGTCAAGGACAACATCGACGTCGCCGGCATGGTCACGACGGCCGGTTGCCCCGACTTCGGGTACGAGGCGGCGAAGGACGCGCCGGTCGTGCGCCGACTGCTCGACGCCGGCGCGCTGCTCGTCGGCAAGACCAATCTGGACCAGTTCGCCACCGGCCTGACCGGCGCCCGCTCGCCGTACGGCAGTTGCGAGAGCGTCTTCGGCGGCGGCCTCATCTCCGGCGGCTCCAGCTCCGGTTCAGCGGTCGCGGTGGCCGCCGGCCAGGTCAGCTTCGCCCTGGGTACGGACACCGCCGGCTCGGGCCGGGTGCCGGCGGCGCTGAACGGGATCGTCGGCCTCAAGCCCACCCGCGGTCTGCTCGGCACGGCCGGCGTGGTCCCCGCGTGCCGATCCCTCGACTGCGTGTCGGTCTTCGCCCCCGACGTGGCGGGCGCCGTCGACGTGCTGCACGCCGCCCGTGGCGTCACCCCGGCCGACCCGTGGGGTCGTCCGTTACCGGCGGAGCGGGTGGTCGCCCGCATGCCCGGCACGCTACGCCTCGGGGTGCCCTGGGCAGAAGACCTCGAGTTCTTCGGTGACACCGGGCAGGAGGCCCGCTTCGCCGCCGGGGTGCAACTGCTGCGTACCCTCGTCGGATCTCTGCGGTCGGTGCCGCTCGGCCCCTTCTTCGCGGCGGGTGACCTGCTCTACCAGGGGCCCTGGGTGGCCGAGCGGCTCGTCGGCCTGGGTGACTTCCTGCGGTCCCGCCCGGAGTCGGTGTTGACGGTCACCCGGACCGTGCTCGAGACCGGCCGGCGCTACGACGCGGTCGACGCCTTCCGGGCGCAGCACCGCCTGCGGGAGCTGCGCGCCCAGGTCGAGCGGCTCTGGCAGGACGTCGACGTGGTGGTCGTGCCGACCGTCGGCACCACGTTCACGCTCGACGAGATCGCCGAGGACCCGATCGGGCGCAACGCCACGCTGGGCCGCTACACCCAGTTCGCCAACCTGCTCGACCTGGCGGCGGTGACCGTACCCAACGGCTTCACCGCCAGCGGCCGCCCGGCGAGCCTCACCCTGCTCGGCCCGGCGTTCAGCGACACCACCCTGGCCCGGCTCGCCGCGACCCTCACCACGGGCGGCGACGCCGTGCCCGGACCGGCGGTCGGCGCGACGTCCGCCGCGCCCCCGGCCGAGGTGCTGATCGCCGTGGTCGGCCGGCACCTGAGCGGCGAGTCCCGCAACAGCGAACTGCTCGGATACGGCGGGACTTTCGCGGGCGCCGCCCGTACCGCGCCGCTCTACCGGCTCTACCGGATGGACACCGCAGACGGCGAGGGACTGCCGGGGCTGGTCCGGGTCGCCCCGGACACCGCGACGGGTCACCCGATCGAGGTCGAACTGTGGCGGCTGCCCAGCGCCGCGCTCGGTGGGCTGCTGGCCGGCGTGCCGGCGCCCCTCTCGCTCGGCTGGGTCCGGCTGCACGACGGGCGCGACGTGCTCGGCTTCCTCTGCGAGGCGTACGCCGCCGGCCCGCCGGCCGAGGACATCAGCGCCAGCGGTGGATGGCGGGCCTACCGCCGCTCGGCGGCTCGGCGTTGAAGCGGGCCGCACCAGCGAACACGACAGGAGGCGAGAGGATGGGAAGCATCGGGCCGGTACCGGCCAACCCCTACCCGTGGCCGTACGACGGAGTCGTCGACACCGCGCGTACCGCGCTGCTCTGCATCGACTGGCAGACCGACTTCTGCGGGCCGGGCGGTTACGTCGACGCCATGGGCTACGACATCGGCCTCACCCGGGCCGGCCTGCCGGCCACCGCCCGGCTGCTGGAGCACGCCCGGTCGCTCGGGATGCTGATCGTGCACACCCGCGAGGGACACGACCCCGACCTGTCCGACCTGCCGGCGAACAAGCGCTGGCGCTCGGCCCGCATCGGCGCGGAGATCGGCGGCGCCGGTCCGGCCGGCCGGATCCTCGTACGCGGCGAGCCGGGATGGGAGATCGTGCCCGAGGTCGCCGCGCTGCCCGGCGAGGTGATCATCGACAAGCCCGGCAAGGGCGCCTTCTACGCCACCAACCTCGACCTCGTGCTCCGGACCCGGGGCGTCACCCACCTGATCCTCACGGGCATCACCACCGACGTCTGCGTGCACACCACGATGCGCGAGGCGAACGACCGGGGGTACGAGTGCCTGATCCTGGCCGACTGCACCGGCGCCACCGACAAGGCCAACCACGAGGCCGCCCTGCACATGGTCACCATGCAGGGCGGCGTCTTCGGCTGCGTCGCCACATCCGACGACGTCATCGCCGCCACGGCGAAGTGAGGTGAGCCATGCCGACCATCGCCGCCGCGCGACCCGGCCCGTACTCCTTCGACATCTCGACCACCGCACTGCTCGTCATCGACATGCAGCGGGACTTCCTGGAGCCGGGCGGGTTCGGTGAGAGCCTCGGCAACGACGTGAGCCAGTTGCGTCGTACCATCGCGCCGCTCGCGGCCCTGCTGGCCGACGCCCGCGCGGTCGGCCTGGCCGTCGTGCACACCCGCGAGGGCCACCTGCCCGACCTGTCCGACTGCCCACCCGCCAAGCTCACCAGGGGCGCGCCGAGCAAACGGATCGGCGATCCCGGACCCACAGGCCGGATCCTGATCCGTGGCGAGTACGGCCACGACATCATTGACGAACTCGCGCCACTGCCGGGCGAACCGGTCGTCGACAAGCCCGGCAAGGGCGCGTTCCACGCCACCGACCTGGACGTCCTGCTCGCCGAGCGGGGCATCCGGAGCCTCCTGGTCGCCGGGGTCACCACCGAGGTGTGCGTGCACACCACCGTCCGCGAGGCCAACGACCGTGGGTACGAGTGCCTCGTACTCGCCGACTGCGTCGGGTCCTACTTTCCCGAGTTCCACCGGGTCGGGCTCGACATGATCGCCGCCCAGGGCGGGATCTTCGGGTGGGTCGCCGACTCGACGCAGGTCCGCGCCGTGCTGCCCACCACCTCCGCGTTGCAACCCTCCTCCTGACCGGGAGTAGCCATGGTCTCCTCGAAGCCCACCGTCGTCCCGCTCCCGTTCTGGGTGCGCGGCGACACCAACGCGTTCTTCGGTTTCGGCGTCAACGTCCTGGTCAACGTGCTCACCCTGACCGGGCTCTGCATCGGGGTGGTGAAGCTGCCCGAGGGGGAGGTGTTCGGCACCATCCTGCCGGCGCTCGGCATCGCCCTGGTCGCCGGCAACATCTACTACACCTACCTGGCCCGCCGCCTGGCCCGTCGGGAGAACCGCGTCGACGTGACGGCACTGCCGTACGGGCCGAGCGTGCCGCACATGTTCATCGTCATCTTCGTCATCATGCTCCCGATCTACCTGCGTACCCAGGACCCGGTGCGAGCCTGGGAGGCCGGGCTGGCGTGGGCCTTCATCATCGGCGTGATCGTGCTGATCGGCGCGTTCGTCGGGCCCTACATCCGCCGGTACGCGCCCCGGGCGGCGCTGCTCGGCACGCTCGCGGGGATCTCGATCACCTTCATCTCGATGAACCCGGCCGGGCAGATGTGGCGGATGGCCTGGGTGGCCCTGCCGGTCTTCGCGTTGCTGCTCATCGGCCTGCTCACCGACGTGAAACTGCCGTTCAACTTCCCGATCGGGCTCGCGGCCCTGCTGGTGGGCACTGCGATCGGCTGGGTCGGCGGGGCGATGTCGGTACCGGACGTGACAGCGGCCGCCCGGGACATCGCCGTCGCCGTACCCTCGTTCAAGCTCGACCTGCTGTTCACCGGGCTGTCCGACATGGCGCCGCTGCTGGCGACGGCCATCCCTCTCGGCGTCTACAACTTCACCGAGGGCATGACGAACGTGGAGAGCGCGGCGACGGCGGGGGACAACTACAACCTGCGCAGTGTCCTGCTGGCCGACGGCGCTGGCGCGGTGATCGGCGCGGCGCTCGGCTCGCCGTTCCCGCCCGCCGTCTACGTCGGCCACCCGGGCTGGAAGGCTGCGGGTGGCCGCAGCGGCTACTCGATGGCGACCGGCGTGGTGATCGCGGTGCTCTGTTTCCTCGGCATGTTTGGACTGCTCGCGGCGATCTTCCCGACGGCGGCCATCGTGCCGATCCTGCTCTACATCGGCCTGCTGATCGGGGCGCAGGCGTTCCAGGCGACGCCGCGGGCGCACGCCGCGGCCGTGGTCGCCGCGTTGGTGCCGAACATCGCGGCCTGGGCGACCGGGCAGATCGACAACGCGCTGGCGGCGGCCGGCACCAGCGCCGCCGCGGTGGGTGACGACGCGCTCAACGGCGCCGGCGTCGTGTACGACGGGCTGTTGGTGCTGGGTCAGGGCGCCATCCTCGCCGGCCTGGTGCTCGGCGCGGTGGTGGTCTTCGTCATCGACAAGCGGTTCGTCCGCGCCGCGATCTTCGCCGGCTCCGGCGCGGTGCTGTCGTTCGTCGGGCTGATCCACGGCGAGCGGATCGAGTGGAACGCCAACGGTGAGGTGGCGCTCGGCTACCTCTTCGTCGCGGTGATCTGCGGGGTCTTCGCGCTCGGCCGGCCGACGCCGCGTGAGCCCGACCCGGGGGAGGCCGAGATGGACGAGGCGTCCGTGCCCGCCGCCGATCGGGCGGCCGACGAGCAGCAGGCCGCAGCGGTGCGGGGCTGAGGGTCGGGCCGGGCGAGGAGATGGAGAGGACGTACCGGATGGAGATCGATCGCGCGGACGTGGTCACCGAGGTGGCGGCGGCCTTCGCCGGATACGAACGGGCGCTCGTCGACGGTGACGCCGAGGCGATCTGCGGGTACTTCTGGGACTCCGACCGGACGGTGCGGTTCGGCCTCGCCGACCATCAGTACGGGCTGGACGAACAGCGCAAGTGGCGGGCCGTGCAGCCACCGCTGCCGCCCGGCCGCCGGCTGGTCGAGACGAGGATCAGCACGTTCGGCGCGGACCTCGCGGTCGTGACGACCCGATTCGGGTACGCCGGCAGCGGCGTCACCGGACGGCAGAGCCAGACCTGGGTACGCCTGCCCGTCGGTTGGCGGATCGTCACCGCCCACGTGTCCGAGCCCGCGCCGACGCCCGACTGACCCGCCGGCGGGCCGGCACCTGTCGGACGTGGTCGCAGCCCGGCGCGGCCCGGCCACCGACCGCACGACGAAGCGCCCCGTCCGGTGTGGACGGGGCGCTTCGTGGCGTCAGCCGAACGGCGTGTCGAGCGTCGGACGGTCCTCGTCCGTACGCGGTGGCGACGTGGCCACCTCGATCCGGGGCGACCGGTCCGGCGGGAGGTGGGCGGGGTCGGCGATGACGACCACGTCCACCTCGCCGTCGACCATCTTCTGCTCGACGGTCTCCCACGGTGCGCGGATGATTCCGTTCAGCCGGTAGTCGTGTCGGCGCAGGTGGTCCAGACAGGTCGCGATCGCGTGTTCCGACGGCTCGATGTCGGCGGGTACCCAGATGATGGCTAGCTCCATGATCTCTCCTGATCAACGTCGTGGACGTGGATGGGTGATCAGGAGCTGCCGGGGTGGCGGGGGACCCCGTTCGACGGGTCGACTGGTGGCCCGACTGTCGAGGGGACCGATGGCACGTCCTCGGCGCAGCGGCCCGACGGACGGCGGCGCATCGGTCGTCGACGCTTTCAGGTCGGCGCCCCCGCCGCCGGTGTTGGTGGGCGCGGACACGACTGCCGGTACGAGCGCCGGTTGCGCCGGTAGGGGAAGAGGGAGAGGGACCGGCGTCGGTGACGGTTCGGCCGTCATCTCCGTCCGCCTGCGCACGGGCACGCGACGGTCGGCGGGGTCGGCGTGGGATGCGCGCACCGTCACCGGTGGCGACGACGGTGGGGTGGGACGCGCGACCGGCGTGCGGGCGTCGGGTGGCGGTGACGGTCGTCGGGTACGGGGTGTGCGGGTGGGCGGTGCAGCGGTTGTTTCGTCCGCCGACGCCGGTGGCACGGTGACCTTCGGCAGCGGCAGGGAGGTGGCGGTCGGCAGGGGGACCGCCGTCGGCAGAGGAACTGCCGAAGGCACCGGGACAGTCGTCGGCAGGGGCAGGGGAAGCGCCGTCGGCAGTGGCAGGTCGATCCGCGGCGGAGTGTCGAGGAGTCCCTGCACCAGCGATCCGGCGATCCCCGAAGCGGTGGCGGTTCCCGTCGGGCCGGTGGTCGCCGGTGTCCGGATCGGCGTCGGCTCGGCCGAGGCGGGTTCGGCGCCCAGGGCCACCGCCAGCGCGGCCGCGCCGAGCGCCACCGCGCCGAGCGCCACCGGCGGCGGGCAGTGCTCCGGCGGCGTCACGCGGGCGCCGCCGACGGTCGCGTCGGATCCGCCCCGGCACGTCGACGCGCCCGTCCGAGCCGTCGCTCGGCGATCCGCGGCGTCCCACCCATGCGCGGATTGTTGCCCCTCGGGAACTCGTGCTACACCTGTCGCCGGCCGATCGACGTCCTTCGCGGTGTACGAGCGGGCAGGTCGGCCCTGTGAGCGATAACAAGGATCGTGTCCGTCGTGCCGACGACGCGGTTCCGCCGCTGTGATCCCGCTGCGGCATCGTCGTGAGCCGATGTCGACCACGGGGTGTATGTCCGGCTCGTTACGTCTTGACGAACAGCATGTTATCGCTCACTCTCGATGCAGAGGTCGACGGCGTCGGTGGCTCACCGGGCGGGTCCCGTGGTCGCGCCTCGACGTACGGCGTCCCACGGGCAACGGACGCCGTCTCAGGACTCGTGTGGTTTCCGGCGAACGTCGGCCGATCACGCGTGCGCCGGTGCGAGGTGGCCCAGGATGACCGTCCCGGATTCCTTGGTCCAGCCGGCGCGCGCCGCCGGGAACAGGTCGTCCTGAGCGAAGTGGCACCGCACCACCGCCGATGCACCCACTGAGAAGGATCGACATGAGACCTAGAAAAGCTCTGCTGGCGACGGCGACCCTCGCGGTCGCGCTGACCGCGGGTATGACGGTCGCGCTGGCGCCCATGGCGAGCGCCGGAACGACGTTGAAGGCGTCGGCGGCCGAGAAGGGCCGCTACTTCGGCGCCGCCGTCGCGACGGGCAAGCTCTCCGACGGCCAGTACGTCAGCATCCTGAACGGCGAGTTCAACAGCGTCACCCCCGAGAACGAGATGAAGTGGGACGCCACCGAGCCCCAGCAGGGTCGGTTCAGCTACACAGGTGGTGACCGTCTCGTCAGTCACGCGCAGGCCAACGGCATGAGCGTGCGGGGGCACGCGCTGTTGTGGCACGCCCAGCAGCCGGGTTGGGCGCAGGGCATGTCCGGCACCGCGCTGCGCAACGCCGCCATCAACCACGTCACCCAGGTCGCCACCCACTTCCGCGGCAAGATCTACGCCTGGGACGTGGTGAACGAGGCGTTCGCCGACGGCGGCAGCGGCGGCCGACGCGACTCGAACCTGCAACGCACCGGCAACGACTGGATCGAGGCCGCGTTCCGCGCCGCCCGCGCCGCCGACCCGGGCGCCAAGCTCTGCTACAACGACTACAACACCGACGGCGTCAACGCGAAGTCCACCGGCATCTACAACATGGTCCGCGACTTCAAGTCCCGCGGCGTGCCGATCGACTGCGTCGGCTTCCAGTCCCACCTCGGCACCACGGTGCCGGGTGACTACCAGGCCAACCTGCAGCGCTTCGCCGACCTCGGCGTCGACGTCCAGATCACCGAGCTCGACGTGATGACCGGCTCCAACCAGGCGAACATCTACGCCTCGGTGACCCGGGCCTGCCTCGCCGTCGCGCGCTGCACCGGCATCACCACCTGGGGCGTACGGGACAGCGACTCGTGGCGCGGCTCGGACAACGCCCTGCTGTTCGACCGGTCGGGCAACAAGAAGGCGGCGTACACCTCCGTCCTGAACGCCCTCAACGCGGGCAGCGGCACCCCGACCACCCCGCCGCCGGGCTCGCCGGTCGACACCACCGCCTGGTACGTCCTGATCAACCGCAACAGCGGCAAGGCCCTGGACGTGTACGAGCGGGCAACCGGCGACGGCGCCCGGATCGACCAGTGGAGCCGCAACGACGGTGCGTGGCAGCAGTGGCAGTTCGTCGACTCCGGCAGCGGCTACTACCGACTGAAGTCCCGTAACTCCGGCAAGGTGCTGGACGTCTACAACCGCTCGACCGCCGACTCGGCCGCGATCGTGCAGTGGACCGACGGCAACGGCACGAACCAGCAGTTCCGGCTGGCGGATTCCGGGGGCTACGTGCGCCTCATCAACCGCAACAGCGGCAAGGCCGTCGAGGTGCAGGGCGCGTCCACCGCCGACGGCGGCAACGTGGTGCAGTACGCGGACTGGGGCGGCAACAACCAGCAGTGGCAGTTGATCAGAATCGGCTGATCGTCCGTCGGTCGGATCGGCAGCGCGGTGGCGCGGACGCTCGTCGTCCGTGCCACCGTCGCCGCTCCCCACGACGTCTATTGGTGTGCGGCCGTTGCGTGGTGCGCGAGAACACGCCACGCTTCGGACAACGCATGGACAAGCCCGGCACTATTGGAGAGCATCGATTTCATGATTATCCGGTCCGCCACCCCTCCGCCAACCTCGGAAGACGTACCTCCCGAGGAGATCCCCGACGATCGGCCACCGGCCGACTGGGGTCGATGGAACTGGGCGCGTTCCGAATGGACCGTTGCGGTGGCGGCGAGTCTGCTGCTGGCGGTGGTGCTGACCTGGCCGACCATGCGTCACCCGGCGAGCACGATCCCCGGCGATCTGGGTGATCCGCTGTTACAGGCGTGGCAGGTCGCCTGGGCGGGGCACGCTCTGCTGAGCAGCCCGGCCGATCTCTGGAACTCGAACACGTTCTACCCCGAGACGTACACGTACGCCTACAGCGACACCCTGCTCGGTTACGCCCCGATGGGGATGCTCGGCTCCGGCTTCACGGCCGCCGTGATCCACTACAACCTGCTGTACGTGCTGCTGCACGCGCTGGCGTCGTTCGGGGCGTACGCCCTGGCGCGGCAGCTCGGCGCGAACCGGTGGGGCGGCGCGGTCGCCGGCATCGCCTGGGCGTACGCGCCCTGGCGGCTGGCGCACTCGGGGCACCTGAACATCCTGTCCAGCGCGGGTATCGCGCTGTCGCTGGCCATGTTGGCCCGTGGTCACGGCTGGTCGCTGCGCCACGGGTACCGGCCCGAGCTGCGCAGGCCCGGCTGGGCGGTGGCCGGGTGGCTCGTCGCCGCGTGGCAGGTCAGCCTCGGCTTCGGCATCGGCCTGCCGCTGGTCTACTTCCTGCTGGCCACGGTCCTCGTCGCGGCCGGCTGCTACGGCTGGTCCTGGTGGCGCAAGCGGGAACGGCCCCCGTTCGGCCGGCGACTGCTGGTCGCGGATCTCGTCGGCGGCGGGGTGTTCGGTCTGGTGACGCTGCTGCTGGGCATGGTCTACCTGCGCGTCGTCGACCTCAACCCGCAGGCCGAGCGGACACTGGACTGGACGAAGATGTTCTCGCCCCCGCTGATCGGGTTCGTCACCGCGCCGGCCGACTCGTGGTTGTGGGGTGAGCGGCACGCCGGCGCGCGCGAACAGCTCTCCTGGCCGCCGGAGATGGCGCTGCTGCCGGGCATGATGGTGATCGGGCTGGCCGCGGCGGGGCTGTTCCTCTCGGCGTACCCGCTGCGGCACCGGGTCGCGCTGGGGCTCGGCGTGGTCGGCACGGTGCTGCTGGGCCTCGGCGCCACCCTCGGCGGTGACGGGGACCCGGGTTACCTGACCCTGTCCACGCTCCTGCCGGGCTGGGACGCGCTGCGGACGCCCGGCCGGATGATGCACTGGACGAGTCTGCTGCTCGCGGTGCTGGCCGCCGGCGCGGTGACCGCCCTCGCCGAGTCGTTGCGGCAGTCCACGCCCCGCCAGTGGGCGCGGACCATCACTCCGCTGGTCCTGCTGATCCCCCTGACGGTGGTCACCCTGGAGGGCGTCAACAACACACCCCACCCGACCGTGCCACAGCCCCCGGCCGCGATGCGGACGGTGCAGGACCCGATCCTCGTGCTGCCCGCCGGGGGGTTGGGCGACCTTACGTACATGTTGTGGACGACCGACGGATTCCCCCGGGTGACGAACGGTCTGGCCGGCTTCGAGCCGGTCAGCCAGGCGCAGACCCGGACGGCGGTGGCGTCGTTCCCCGATCCGGTCAGCGTCGCGCACCTGCGGGGGATCGGCGTGCGGTCGGTGGTGGTCGTGCCGAGCCGCGTCGCGGGGACGCCGTGGGAGAGCATCGCGACCCGGCCCATCGACGGGTTGGGCATCACCCGGGAGGATCTCGATGGCACGCTGGTCTACCACCTCTGACCGGGTGGGCGGCGGATGCCCGGGTACGGGCGGGGTGAGGTGACGAGCATGCGACTGTCCGTCGTGGTGCCCTGCTTCAACGAGGAGGCGTCGGTCGAGCGGCTGCACGAGACCGTGCGCGCCGCTCTCGCCGAGCTGCCCGACGTCGAGGTCGAGGTGGTGTACGTCGACGACGGCAGCGAGGACGGCACCCTCGACGCGCTGCGCCGGCTCGCCGCCGCCGATCCGACCGTCTGCTACACGTCGCTGAGCCGCAACTTCGGCAAGGAGGCGGCGATGCTCGCCGGCTTGCAGCGCGCCACCGGCGACGCGGTCGTCATCATGGACGCCGACCTGCAGCATCCGCCCCGGCTGCTGCCCGAGATGGTGACGCTGTACCAGCAGGGCTTCGACCAGGTGATCGCCCGGCGGGACCGGCGCGGCGACCGGTTCGTCCGCATGGTCGCCTCCCGGTCCTTCTACCGGATGATCAACTGGTGGATCGACGTGCGCCTCCAGGACGGCGCGGGCGACTTCCGCCTGCTGTCCCGGCTCGCGGTCGACGCGATACTGGCGATGCCCGAGTACAACCGCTTCTCCAAGGGGCTGTTCTCCTGGATCGGCTTCCGTACCGCCGTGGTGGCCCACCCCAACGAGACCCGGCAGGCCGGGCGGAGCAGGTGGACGCTCAGCAAGCTCTTCAACTACGCGTTCGACGGCCTGTTGTCGTTCAACAACCGGCCCCTGCGCCTGGCCATCTACGGCGGCATGTTCCTCACCCTCATCGCGCTGGCCTACATGGCGTGGGTGGTCGCGGACGCCGTCGAGAAGGGCATCGACGTTCCCGGGTACACGACGATCATCGTCAGCGTGATCGGGCTCGGCGGCATCCAGATGACGATCCTCGGCGTGATCGGCGAGTACATCGGCCGGATCTACTACGAGACCAAGCGTCGACCGCACTACCTGGTGCAGGAGACCGAGCACCTCGTCGCGGAGACGGGCGAGAGGCCGCGCATGCCGGTCCCGCCCGCGCCACGCTCCGCGGTGCGGGGCCAGCGGACGACGTCGGCCCGGGAGAATCCCCTTGCCCGGCCGGCGTCCGGTCGGCGTGAGGTCGGCGACCGCGACCGGAGCTGAGCGGGGCCTGCGGCCGGTCACCGGCCGCAGGCCCGGCACGCCTTTCGGGTACGCAGGTGGTAGTCGCTGGACGCGGCGAGGAGGCCGAGCCCCACGAGGCAGTACGCCGACATGGCCACCCAGAGGAACGCGTCGGAGAACTCGCTTTCCGACCCCGACGCCACCTGCGCCATCCCCATGCCGAAGTAGGCGACGATGGCCGCCCCGAGCCCGAAGCCCGGCACCAGCAACAGACGGCGGGGGATCGTACGGCCGGCGAGCAGAGGCACCCAGCGCGGCCACACCTCGCCCCAGGGCCGCACCATGGCCAGCGGCAACAGCACCCCGGCCAGCACCAGGCCGATCTCCAACCCGATGATGGAGGCGTTCTGCGCGATGTCGTCGAAACCCACCACGGCCTGTGCCGCGAAGCGGGTCACGAGCCCGGCCACCGCCACGTACGCCCCCCAGCGTGCCCACGGCGCGGGTGTGGAGCGCCGTTGGCCGGGTCGGATGGTCCGGCAGCAGTCGGGGCAGTCGCCACGGGTGCGGCGCTGATAACCGAAGACGGCCAGGCCGAGAAGCGCTGCGCCGGTGGCACAGGCGAGCCGACTGGCGAACGCCAGCGGGTTGAAGGACGGGCCGGGCGCGAGCAGCAGCAGGCTCACCAGCTCCGGCAGCAGGATAGCCGCCGCCGCGACCAGCGCGCCGGCGACCGTCCAGGCCAGTCCCGCGAGCGCCGGTCGCCAGGTCGTCGCACGGTCCAGGGCGACCGCCACCGCACCTGCGGCCAGGCACAACGCCACCGACCACCAGCCGGTGAATCCGAGCAGGTCCAACCCGAACGGTGGGAACTCCGGCGGCTCACCGACCGTCCACACCAGGCGTAAGCCGCCGTAGGCCACGGCCCAGCCGAGGATGGCGTACGTCAGGCCGTGGCCGCTGCTGCGCGTGCGGGGCGCCGTCGTCATGCCTGTGATCCTCGCGGCGCTCCCGCCGCAGGGCTTCCCTCCGGTCGGGGAGGGTGCTCCCCGACCGGAGGGAACTGGCTCACGCTCGCCGCCTCGCGGCGGTCAGAGCGTGAACACGAGGGTCGAGATGCTCCGTGCGCCGACGTTGATGGTGGCCTGGCCTCCGTTCACGCTCGTCGGCTGGCTCGCCGCGTTGGCGTTCTGCGAGGTCAGGTAGTACTCCGCCTTGCTCACGTTCTGCGGCGCCTGGATCACGGCGTTGTTGACCGCGCTGTTCGACCGGTTGAGGATGACCAGCGTGATCTTGCCGTCGCCCTGGTAGGCCGTCACCTCCAGCGGGGAGGCCTTGGAGCTCTTGGTCAGGGCCACGCGCTGGTAGCCCGGTCGGACGTACTTCGCGTACTGGGAGAACGCGTACCCGCGCTTGAGCGGGGCGCCGGCCGTGGTGCCGTAGGCCGCCTCGCCGTCACCGATGAACGAGTAGTAGCGCTTGCCGTACCACCAGATGTAGGCGCTCCAGTTGGCCTCCATCGACCTGTGCACGGTCCGCATGATGTCGTCGAGCGTCTCGTTCCAGACGGCCAGGTTGCTGGGGTTGCCCCAGATGTTCGAGCCGCCACCGTCCGCCGCGTGCAGGTTCCACTCGGTCATCCACACCGGCTTGTTGTACGTCGCGGCAAGGTTGTACGGGGCCAGCCGTCCCGCGGACTCGGTGCCGTACAGGTGCCCGCCGATGTAACCGATGTTGTTCCGGGCGGTCGCGTCGTTCAGGGTCGGGTCGGTGTAGCCGTAGTTCAGGTTGACCGCCTCGGCGACCATCAGCTTGGTGTTCTGCACCTTCGCGCCCTGGTCGCGGACGAAGGTGCGCAGCTCGGTGCCGCTCCAGTCCATCGAGTCGTAGTCGGGGTGCCAGTCCGGCTCGTTCTGCACGGACGTGACGTCGATGGTCACGCCCTGACCCCGCATGTACTGGACATAGCTGTTCAGATGGTTCGCGTAGTCGTCGTAGTAGTCGGTCTTCAGCTTGCCGCCGTTGGTCCTGCTGTTGTTGGTCTTCCAGGCAGCGGGCGCGGTCCACGGCGAAGCGAGGATCTTCACGTTCGACCCGTACGCCTTCGCCGTCTTCAGCGAGTTGACGTGGGTCGCCCACTCGCTGGACTCCGGCGAGAGGCCGGTACGCACGATGGACAGGCCGAGCTGGTTGGCGCCGAGACCGACGAGCGTCTGGGTGTCGGTGGTCGACCAGGCGCTACCCCAGATGGACTGCGCGGCCCCGAACCCGTCGACCGTCTGGTACCGGGTGCCGCTGTTCACCGTGATGTCCGCCGGGCCGGTGGGCGGCGGTGTGGTCGGGGGTGGGGTGGTCGGAGGCGGTGTGGTGGGCGGCGGTGTGGTCGGGGCCGGTGTCGTCGGCGTCGTGCCGCCGGTGCAGGTCACCCCGTTGAGCGTGAAGCTGGACGGATCGGGGTTGCTGCCCGTCCACGAGCCGTTGAACCCGAACGACACGGTGCCGTTGGTCGCGATGCCGCCGTTGTAGCTGACGTTCCTGGCGGTGACCGCGGCGCCGCTCTGCGTCAGAGTCGTGTTCCAGGCCTGCGTGACGGTCTGTCCGGCGCTGTAGGACCAGTTCAGCGTCCAACTGCTGACCGCGTCGCCGAGGTTGGTGATGGTGACGTTCGCGCCGAAGCCGCCCTGCCACTGCGATGACACGGCGTAGTTGACGGCACAGCCGGCGGCTGCGGCGCCGGCGGGCGCGGCCAGCGCGACCGCCGTCGACGCCAGCAGGACGGCGCCCGCCGACACCAGGGCGGTGTTGGTGACCCTTCGTTTTCTCATCAGACTTCTCCCGAGGTGGTGGTGGCGGCCGACGCGTCCGGGCTGGTCGGTTCGGAGAGCGTCGGGCGGTATGTCAGGCGTCGCCGGGAGCGCTCCCAAGCGCGCGACGGTGGGCGGTCGGATCCGCTGTCCTGATCAGCCGTGCCGGTCACCCTCGACATGCCGTGTCAGCCGCCGATCCCCCCGCCGCGCGACGCTTCACGGAGGGTGCACCGGGGGAACGCCGGTGCGGCGGCCGGGAGTCGACGCCGGATCGGCCCGCGCGCCGGCGGTGGAGCGGGGACGGCGACGCGAGGATGACGATGCGGCGAGCGGGTCCGGCGGGACTGCGGCACCCTCCTTTGTCGACCGGCTCGCGGGGCGGGCGGCCGCTCTGCTCGTTCGCGGCTCGCGGGTGAGTGCCGCACAGCGAGCGCGCGAAACAGTTTCTCGTAACCAGGAATTTATTTCTTTCGATGCCCCCGTGTCAACGCCACACCACCACTCCCGGACCCTCCTCCCTCCCCCCTCCCCGCCCCCGCCCCCAACCCGTCGTGGCGGTCGGCGTGTCGTGGCGATAACTTCATGATCACTGGAGCCTGGGGGCGTGCTGCAACAAACCTGCAAACGGTAGGTGTTGCTTCCCGGAAAACGCTTTCCTACGATCGTGTCACGTCGATGTTTCGTCCCCGGAATGATCGGGTGCGCCTCGGGGTGCTGCCGATCGCGTGCCGCTTGGCCAGCGGCTCCGCCTCGGACGTCAGGGCAACAGTATTGCCGATGATCGATGTGTAATTGAATGTCGCCTATTCCGGGTGGTGCGACGGCCGTCGTCTGACGCCTTCCGGCATCGACGCGTCACTCGATTCTTCGAAAGTGAGGCGAGATGAGACCAACACTCGTACGCCGTCTTCCGGCGGCACTCGTGACGGTGGCCGTCGGGGTCGCGGCCGGCGTGACTCTGCAGGGTCCCCGGCCGGCGGCGGCGGTGGGCGCCGCCACCGGTTACGCCACCCAGAACGGCGGGACCACCGGTGGCGCGGGAGGGCAGACGGTGCGCGCCAGTACGGGCACCGCGATCCACGCGGCCCTGTGCGGACGGGCCAGCAGCAGCACCCCGCTCACCATCGAGGTCACCGGGACGATCAACCACGGCAACACCAGCAAGGTGTCGGGATCGAGCTGCAGCACGGCGGACGGCGTGATCGAGCTGAAGCAGATCAGCAACGTCACCATCATCGGGGTCGGCAGTGGAGCCGTCTTCGACCAGGTGGGCATCCACATCCGTGACTCCCGCAATATCATCATCCAGAACGTCACGGTCCGGAACGTGAAGAAGTCGGGTTCGCCGACCTCCAACGGCGGGGACGCCATCGGCATGGAGAGCACCGTCCGCAACGTCTGGGTCGACCACGTGACGCTGGAGGCGTCCGGCGGGGAGTCGGAGGGGTACGACGGCCTCTTCGACATGAAGAACGACACCCAGTACGTGACCCTGTCGTACAGCATCCTGCGCAACTCGGGGCGCGGTGGTCTCATCGGGTCGAGTGAGAGCGACCTGTCGAACGGCTTCGTCACGTTCCACCACAACCTGTACCAGAACATCGACTCCCGTACGCCGTTGCTGCGCGGCGGCGTCGCCCACATCTACAACAACAGCTACGTGAGCCTGAACGAGTCCGGCATCAACTCCCGGGCCGGTGCCCGAGCCAAGGTCGAGAACAACCACTTCCGCAACTCGAAGGACGTCCTGGGGACCTTCTACACCGACGAGCGCGGCTACTGGCAGGTCAGCGGCAACATCTTCGACAACGTCACCTGGTCCACCCCCGGCGGCGACAACTACCCCGCCGGCCCCGATCCGACGTCCACCACCACCGTCAGCATTCCGTACTCGTACCGGCTGGACGGCGCGAGCTGCGTGCCGAATGTCGTCGGCCAGACGGCGGGCGCCAATACGGGTCTGCGGGTGTCCGACGGAAGCTGCTCGCCGCAGACGCCAGCGCCCACCACGCCAGCGCCGACCACCCCGCCACCGACCACGACGCCACCCAGCGGGACGAATCTCAGCCTGGGTACCGGCGCGGACGGTTCCAGCAAGGCCAGCGGGACCAGCTACGGCAACGTGCGCGACGGCGACATCGCCACCTACTGGTCGCCGGCCGGCTCGACCGGTTCGATCTCGATCAAGTGGGGATCCGCCACAGGGGTGTCCCGCGTGATCATCCGGGAACCCTCCGGGACCCAGGGCTCCATCGGGTCCTGGCAGCTCGTCAACCACGACACCGGCGCCGTCCTGGCCTCTGGTTCGGGTGCGGGTGCGATCACGTTCGCCGCGACGACGCTGAGCAAGATCACTTTTAAGATCAACAGCTCCAGCGGTACGCCCCGGGTCGGCGAGTTCGAGACGTACGCCAGCTGACCATCCAGTGTCGGGCACGCGCTGAGGAGCGGTATTCCGCAGAGGCATGAATATGACCCTGCGGAATGCCGCTCTTCAACCCGTCGCCATGGCGGGCAGGCAACGGCCCGTCGCCGGGCTGAAGACCGGCGACCGGCTCGGGTCGGGTGTCCCGACGTGCAATCACGGTCGGTCGTCACGGCGTCACTGTTAGCATGCGGCAATGTCCGCAGGTCAACGGGGGATCCAGGCAGGCGACAGCGATCCCGCGGTGACCGACGCGGGTCGTCTGGCGGCGTTCAGCGACGGCGTGTTCGCCATCGTCATCACCCTGCTGGTGCTCGACCTGCGGGTGCCGGATTTCCACGAGGGCGGGCTGGCCGAGGGGCTCCTCGGCGAAGGGCCGTCGTACCTGGCCTTCGTCGTGTCGTTCATCTATGTCGGGGTGCTCTGGCTGAACCATCACGCCGTGCTGCAACTGGTCCGGGGCACCACCCCGGCGTTCAGCTCCATCAACCTCGGCATCCTCTTCGGCGTGGTGATCATTCCGTTCCCCACCGCCGTCCTGGCGTCGGCGCTGGCCGACGGCAACACCGACGACCTGCGGGTGGCGGTCGTCCTGTACGCGTTCGCCGCGTCACTGATGTCGGCGCCCTGGTGGGTGCTCTTCTCCTATGTCCGCCGCCACCCGGCGCTGCGGGCCGACACCATCAGCCAGGACCAGGTGCGGGTGCAGGAGGTCCGCCCGATCGTCGGCCTCGTCCTCTACGGCCTGACCGGTGTGCTCGGCTGGCTGGTGAACCCGTTCCTCGGGCTGGTCGGCGTTGTCGTGATGATCATTTTCCACGGCGCCACCAGTCAGGGCGTGCGCTCCGGGCTGCGGTGGCCGAGGCGCGACACCCGCCGGCGCTGACCCCTCCGCCGTACCTCGGTTCGCGCAGGTCGCGGCGTTGCGGCTATGTTTGCCCACGCTCGGGGGAGCGTCAGGGGGTAAGGCATGAACATCATCGGCGATCGGATGGCGGCGGCGTACGACGTGGCCATCGAAGATCTCTGTGGGGCGACGCCGAAGGGGCACTACGCGCGGCGGGGCACCGCCCGCGCGGCGGTGACCCAGGCGGGTGCGGCGACGCTGAACGTGGCGTACGACCTGTCACGGGATCCGGATCTCGAAGCCCTGCACGAGATGGCCGTTGAGGTGTCCGGGCAGGTGGAGGCGTGGTCGATCATGGTCCGGGTCGACGCCGACGGCGCGGTGGCCGATCTCGCGACCCGCCACGGGCTCACCGCGCGCAGCGAGCTGCCCCTGCTGGCCTGCGGGGTGGACGAGCTGGTCCTCCGGGCGGACGAGGCGCAGCGCGAGCACGTGCTGCGGGTCGGCGCGGCGGACAGCGATCGGTACACGGACGTCCTCACCCGGGGCTTCGACGCACCGGACGGTCTGTTCGGGTCGCTCATGGGCGGCGCGGTGCTCGACGCCGAGCGGATCGACGGCTACCTGTACGAGGAGGACGGCCAGGCCCTCGGCACCGGTCTGGGGATGCGCACCCGAGATGTGGTCGGCGTCTTCAACATCGCCGTCGTACCGGATGCGCGTGGTCGTGGCCTGGGCCGCGCGATCACCGAGAAGGTGGTGCGCGACGGCATCGCGGCCGGCGCGGACGCGGCGTACCTGCAGTCCAGCGCGCTCGGCCGACCGCTGTACGAGTCGATGGGCTTCCGCTTCCAGGAGAACTGGATCGCCTTCCATGCCTGAGCTGCCACCGCCCGGGCCGGACAGCCGCGACCAGCCGGGACGGACGAGGGGAACCGACCGTGAGCTTCAGTGACGACGTCCGCTCGGCCTTTCGCCGGGGGGAGACCGACGCGGTGGTACGGATGAGTGCGGCCGAGATCGAGCGCGCTCGGACCGTCGGCGACGCGGCGGGTGAGGTGGAGGCCCGTTACAGCCTGGCCCGGGTGGCGATTCGTGGCGGGGACCTGGCGCTCGGCGAGACGCGGGCGCGGGAGGCCCTCGACGTCGCGGTGCGCTCGGGCGACCGTGCCTTGGAGGAGCGGCCGAGGCACGTGCTGGCGGCGGTGGCGCGGATGGCCGGCGACCTGGACCGGGCGCGGGATCTGTACCGCGCGAGCATCGCGCTGAACGAGTCGCTGGGCCGGCCGGAGACCGTGAACTCCGAGACGCACAACCTGGCCTTCTGCGAGCTGGGTCTCGGCAATCTCGCCGAGGCGCGGAGGCTGTTCGCCCTCAGCCGTACCCGGGTGTTCGCGCACGGCTGGGACGACTTCGTGCCGTACGTCTGCGTGGCGGGCGCGGCGCTCGCCTCCGCCGAGGGTGACCATTCGCGGGCGGCGCTCATGGTCGGTCTCGCGGACGCGGCGTTCGCGGCCATCGGCCAGGTGCCCGACCCGGACGACGCCGCCGACCTCGCCGCCGTGCGCGACGCCGCGATCGGGGCGCTCGGCCCCGCCGCCTACGCCGCCGCGCAGGAGCGGGGTCGCCATCTCGATCCCCGTACGGCGTTCGACGACGGGCACTGAGAGGCCCCGCGGGTCAGGCCGACCGGGCGGCGGCCACGGCCTGGCCGCGCGCCGACTCGGGAAACCGCCGGAGCATGGCGCGCACCTCGTCGGCGCTGACGTTGGCGCCGAACAACTCGCTGCCCGGTTCGAGGCGTACGCCCTCGGCGAGCGGGCCGGCGACGACCGGGTCGAAGCCGAGGGCGTCCACCAGCGAGGCCACCGGCGCGAGGTCGGCCTCGTCGTCACCGGCGATCGCGATGGCCTTGCGGCCGGCCGTGCCCGTCGGCCGCGCCTCGTCCTCGAGATCGTGGTAGCCCATGTGGTTGAACGCCTTGACGACCCGCGACCCGGCCAGGAACGCCTGGACGATTTCGCTGGACGAGGTGCGCGGATCGGTCAGGTCGTCGCGGATGCCGTCGACCTCCCACCAGTAGTTCATCGCGTCGACGACGAGCTTGCCGCGCAGAGCCTCGACGGGGAGCGCACGGTACTTGCCCAGCGGGAGGGCGAGGATGACGATGTCGGCGTCCGCCACGGCGTCGGCAGCGGTGGTCGCCACCGCCCCGGGCGTGAGCACCTCGATTGTCAGGGCGATCTTCGCCGGATCGCCGGAGCCGGCGACGAGCACCCGGTAGCCGGCGGCGAGCGCGAGCCGGGCGAGGACGGTGCCCACCTTGCCGGCGCCGAGGATGGCGAGGGTCCGTGGTCGGTCGGAGCCGCTGTCGTTCATGTCTTCCTCTCCGAGGGTGGCCGGCGGGTCAGCTGGCCAGGATGTCGCGGACCATGGGGATCACCCGGGAGCCGTACAGCTCCACGGCGCGCATCCGGGCGCTCACGGGCTGCGCCCCGGCGGTGTAGATGAGGTCGAAACGGCCGACACCGAGGCCGCGGATGGCGGCGGCCATCCGGCGGGCGACCGTCTCCGGCGAGCCGATGTAGAGCGAGCCGTGCTCCACCTCCGAGTCGAACTCCTGGCGGCGGATCGGTGGCCAGCCGCGCAGCGCGCCGATCCGGTCGCGCATGACCCGGTAGTACGGCCAGTACAGCTCCTTCGCCTCCTCGTCGGTGTCGGCGACGAAGCCGGGCGAGTGCATCCCGACCGGGTGCGCGGTGGTGCCGAGCTGGTCGGCGGCCCGGCGGTAGAGGTCGATGTAGGGCGCGAAACGCTCCGGAGCGCCGCCGATGATGGCGAGCATGAGCGGCAGACCGTACCGGGCGGTCCGTACCACCGACTGCGGTGAGCCGCCCACGCCCACCCAGGTGGTGAGGTGTCCCGACTCCGTCTTGGGAAAGACGTCGGCGTCGGTGAGCGGGGCGCGGGTGGTGCCGCTCCAGGTGACCGGCTGCTCGTCGAGCAGCTTCGCGAACAGCTCGATCCGCTCCTCGAACAGCACGTCGTAGTCGGCCAGGTCGTAGCCGAACAGCGGGAAGGACTCGGTGAACGAGCCCCGGCCGAGGATGACCTCGGCCCGCCCGTTCGACAGCGCGTCGACCGTGGCGAAACGCTGGAAGACGCGGACCGGGTCGTCCGAGCTCAGTACGGTGACGCCGGAGGAGAGCCGGATCCGCGAGGTACGGGTGGCGATGCCCGCCAGCACCGTCTCGGGTGTCGACACCGAGTACTCCGGTCGGTGGTGCTCACCGAGGGCGATGACGTCGACGCCGAGCTCGTCGGCCAGCACCGCCTCGTCCACGACCTGCCGGATGGCGACGGCGTGGGAGACGGGCTTGCCGGAGTCGTCCTCCGGCACGTCACCGAAGGTGTCGAGGCCGAACACGAGATCAGACATTTGTGGGCTCCTTCGTCAACAGCTCCCGGACCCGTGGCGCGACCTCGCTGCCGAGCAGCTCGATGGTGCGCGCCCGCGCCTCGCGAGGCAGGTGCATAATGTCGTACTTCAGGTCGAACCGACTCAGCCGCAGGTCGCGGGCCATTGTTGCGATCTTGCGAGCGACGGTCTCCGGCGACCCCACGAACAGCGCCCCGTGGTCGATCTCGGCCTCGTAGCGCGCGCGGTCCGGCTTGTAGAAGCCGCGCTCCTCGGCGAGCCGCGCCACGGTCGGCTGCCAGTACCGCCACCACGTCTCGACGGCCTCCTCGTCGGTGTCCGCGACGAGGCCGAGCGAGTGCTGCCCGACCGGCTGTGCGGCCTGCCCGAACTGTTCGAGTGCCCGGTGGTAGAGGTCGACGTGGCCGGCGAACCGCTGCGGACGTCCACCGATGACCGCCAGCATGAGCGGGAGCCCGTGCCGGGCGGCGCGGATCACCGAGTTGGGGCTTCCTCCGACGCCGATCCAGGTCGGGATTCCGCCCGGCCGCATCCGCGGGTGCAGCCGTTGCGCGACCAGAGGGGTGCGGACGGTTCCGGACCAGGTGACCGTTTCCTCCTGCTGAAGCCGGAGGAAGAGGTCCAGCTTCTCCTCGAACAACCGCTCGTAGTCCGCCAGGTCGTAACCGAACAGGGGGAACGAGTCGGTCGCCGATGCCCGCCCGAGGACCAGCTGGGCCCGGCCGTCGCTGACCGCGTCCAGGGTGGCGAACTCGTGGTAGAGCCGTACCGGGTCGTTCGTGCTGAGGACGGTGACCGAGGTGCCGAGCTTGATCCGGTCGGTCGCCGTGGCCATCGCCGCGAGCAGGACGGGTGTGGCCGAGTCGTTGTGCCCCTCCCGGTAGTGCTCGCCCAGGCTGAACACGTCGAGCCCGACCGACTCCGCGAGTCGGGCCTCGTCCACCAGCAGCCGGACGGTCTCGGCGTCGCTCAGGATCCGGTCGCCGTCGGTGGCCACCTCGCCGAACGAGTTGAGCCCCAGTTCGAAGGATGCGGCGGACATGTCTCCTCCTCGGCGTTCCTCGCCGTCGACACGCGGGAAGTGGCCTCCCCGGTTGACGTGTCAATGATGCTAACCTGCTAATTGACACGTCAATTCCCGGAGGGTTCGATGGTCGACACCACACCCGGACGGCGTAGGGGTCGCCAGTTGCCGACGGCGGAGGAGCTGCGGATCTGGCGGGACTTCGTCGAGACGACGGAGGTGCTCACCTCCCGGGTCGGCTCACGTCTCCAGGGCGACTCTTCCCTCTCGGCCGGTGACTACGCCGTCCTGCTCGCCCTCACCGAGGCGCCGGGTCGACGGATGCGCTCCTCCGCCCTGGCTGCCCACATCGGGTGGGAGCGGAGCCGGCTCTCGCATCACCTGGGACGGATGGAACGGCGCGGGCTGATCCGTCGCGAGGAGTGCGCGACGGTCCCGCGCGGGGCGGAGGTGCTCCTCAGCCCGGCCGGGGCCGAGGCGTTCCAGCGGGCCACCTACCCGCACCTGCGCACCATCCGGGAGTTGTTCGTCGACGCTCTCACGCCGGACCAGCTCCGCGCGGCCGGCGACATCGCGCGGGCGCTGCGCGAGCACCTCGGGCCGCGCGACGACGAGTAGTCGGCGCATGGTGGGCGGCACATCGGGTACGCGCCAGCGGCCGTCGAGCCCGACGAGCGCCGCCCAGCCCGAGGAGCGCCGACATGCCGATCGCGGGACGGATACGACTCGCGCCGAACGTCTCCCTGGTGCTGCTGGCGTCGATCCTCGTGTCGTTCCTGGCCGCCTCGGCCGCCCCGACCCCGCTCTACGGGATCTATCAGGAGCGCTGGCACTTCTCGCCGGTCACGACCACCGTGGTGTTCGCGGTCTACGCGCTCGCGGTGCTGGCATCGCTGCTCACCTTCGGCAAGCTCTCCGACCACGTCGGCCGGCGTCCGGTCCTGGCCGCCGCGATCGCCGTGCAGATCCTGTCGCTGCTGGTGTTCGTCCTGGCCAACGGCGTACCCGCGCTGCTGGTCGCCCGCCTCGTGCAGGGACTTGCGGCAGGGGCCGCCACGGGCGCCGTCGGCGCGGCCATGCTGGACATCAACCGTGTCCGCGGGACGCTCGCGAACTCGATCGCACCCGGCCTCGGCACCGGCAGCGGGGCGCTCCTCTCGGCGCTGTTCATCCGCTATCTGCCCGCGCCGACACGGCTGGTGTACGTCGTCCTCGTCGCGGTCCTGCTGATCCAGGCCGTCGGGGTCGCGCTGATGCCGGAGACCGTCACGCGGATGCCGGGCGCGCGCCGCAGCCTGCGGCCGGAGATCCGGCTGCCGCGCTCGGTACGCGGGCCGGTGCTGGTCGTCGCTCCGGTGCTGTTCGCGGTCTGGGCGCTGGCCGGTTTCTTCGGCGCGCTCGGCCCGGCGCTCGTGCGTAGCCTCATGGACACGTCGATCGTGGTCGCCGGTCTGGTGCTCTTCGTCTTCGCGCTCTTCGGGTCGGTCGCTGTCCTGCTGTTGCGCGACACCGCCGCGCGTACGGTGATCCTGACCGGGATCGTCGCCCTCATCCTCGGCATGGTCGTCACGGTGGTCTCGGTCATGGCCGGGTCCGTACCCGGGTTCTTCGTCGGTCTCGCGCTCGGCGGCGTCGGCTTCGGCGGTGGTTTCCAGGGCAGCCTCAAGACGATCATGCCGTTGGTCGAGGCGCACGAACGCGCCAGCGTGCTGTCGCTGCTCTACGTCGTCAGCTACGTCGGTTTCGGCCTTCCCACCGTGATCGCCGGCTTCCTCGTCGTGTACGCCGGGGGCCTGCCGCGGACCGTCGACGAGTACTCCGTCGCCGTCATCCTGCTCGCGGTGGTCGCCCTGTTCGGGTTGCGGAGGGCGGCGAGGGCGGCACCGGTCTGATGCCCCGAACGCCGCACCTCGCCCCGGCGCAGGACGTAGCGTGGTTGTCGACGGTGGGCGGCACACCCGGGAGGTCGCGATGAGTCCGAAGGCCGGCCGGGGAGACCCGGGCCTCGCGAGCCTCGACGTCAAGGTCGAGGTAATCGTCATCGCGGTGTCGGACGTCGACCGCGCGAAGCGTTTCTACCAGGGCCTCGGCTGGCGACTCGACCAGACGCCGCCCGGGATCGTCCAGCTCACCCCGCACGGCTCCGCGTGCTCGGTGCAGTTCGGCGAGCAACTCACGTCGGCGGCGCCGGGTTCGGCGACGGCGTACCTGGTCGTGTCGGACATCGAGGCGGCTCGCGACGCGCTGGCGGCCGCCGGCGTCGAGGTGGGCGACGTCTTCCACGTCACCCCGAACGGGCCGGCCGACGGCCCCGACCCGGAGCGCCGCAGCTACGTCTCGCGCGCCACGTTCCGCGATCCGGACGGCAACACCTGGCTCATGCAGGAGATCACGACCCGCCTGCCCGGGCGCGTCGAGAGCGACCTGACGTCGTACCGGTCGGCGACCGATCTGGCGGGCGCGCTGCGGCGCGCGGCGGCGGCCCACGGCGCGCACGAGGAGCGCACCGGCCAGCGGGACGACAACTGGCCCGACTGGTACGCGACGTACATGGTGGCCGAGCAGTCGGGGGCGACGCCGCCCGAGTGAGCGGCACCCAGCCGCGCCGCCGGTCCACGAGGGCCGTCGCGGCGCGGCTGACGCATTCATCGGACGTATGGCTGACCGTCGCCGGACTCCTGCGGGTGCCGTGAACGCGTCTCGCGATCCCGGCCCCGGCCCCGGCCGCGGCCGCGCCTCGATCGTCACACGCGACCACCGAGCGGCAATCCGCCAGCGATCGACCGTTGCCTATTGCGTGACGCCGGAGTAATCTTCCCGAAACACATCGGACGTTTGGTCGTCCACGGGTCTGCCTACGACCTGCGCTGCACGGTCGGTGCCACCGCGCGGATCCACTATCGGGGGTCGTCGTTGTCGCGCTTGGGTGGCCGCACCGGTCACCGTTTGGAGGATCGATGTCAGACCTGACCCGGCGGCAGGCCCTCAAGATCGGCGCGGCCGGCGCGGGTGGCGCCCTGCTGCCGCTGCCGTGGACGGCGACCGCCAACGCCGACTCCGTCGCGCCGCCGCAGGTGCTGGCCGCCAACGACCTCGCCCTCTGGTACGACGAGGGCGCCGGCACGGACTGGCTGCGGGCCCTGCCCATCGGCAACGGCCGGCTCGGCGCCATGGTGTTCGGCAACGTCGACACCGAACGACTTCAGCTCAACGAGGACACCGTCTGGGCCGGCGGCCCGCACGACCCCAGCAACACCAGGGGCGCGGCCGCGCTGCCGGAGATCCGGCGCCTGGTCAACGCGAACCAGTGGACGCAGGCCCAGGACCTCATCAACCAGACCATGATGGGCAACCCCGGCGGGCAGTTGGCGTACCAGACCGTCGGCAACCTCCGGCTGGCCTTCGGGTCGGCCAGCGGAGCGTCCCAGCACAACCGCACGCTCGACCTCACCACCGCGACGGCCACCACGTCGTACGTGCTGAACGGCATCCGCTACCAGCGTGAGGTCTTCGCCAGCGCGCCGGACCAGGTCATCGCGATGCGACTGACCGCCGACCGCGCCACCTCCATCAGCTTCACGGCCACCTTCGACAGTCCGCAGCGCACCACGGTGTCCAGTCCGGACGGCACGACGATCGGCTTCGACGGCGTCTCCGGCAGCCAGGAGGGCGTCACCGGTCAGGTGCGCTTCCTCGCCCTGGCCAATGCCACCGTCACCGGCGGCAGCGTGTCCAGCTCGGGCGGCACCCTGCGGGTCACCGGCGCCACCAGCGTCGTCCTGCTGATCTCGATCGGCTCCAGCTACGTCAACTACCGCAACGTCGGCGGCGACTACGGGGGCATCGCCCGGCAGCGCCTGAGCGCGGCGCGCGCCTACAGCTACGACCAGTTGCGCACCCGGCACGTCGCCGACTACCAGGCGCTGTTCGGCCGCGTCACTCTGGACCTGGGCCGCACCTCCGCGGCCGACCAGACGACCGACGTGCGCATCGCCCAGCACAACAGCGTCAACGACCCGCAGTTCTCCGCGCTGCTGTTCCAGTTCGGGCGGTACCTGCTGATCTCGTCGTCGCGGCCCGGCACCCAGCCGGCGAACCTCCAGGGCATCTGGAACGACTCGCTGACCCCCTCCTGGGACTCGAAGTACACGATCAACGCCAACCTGCCGATGAACTACTGGCCGGCCAACACGACCAACCTGGCCGAGTGCCACAACCCGGTCTTCGACATGGTCCGGGAGCTCGCCGTCACCGGAGCGCGGACCGCCCAGGTGCAGTACGGCTCCGCCAGTGGCTGGGTCACCCACCACAACACCGACGCGTGGCGGGCCACCGCCGTCGTCGACGGCGCGTTCTGGGGCATGTGGCAGACCGGCGGGGCCTGGCTGTCCACGTTGATCTGGGACCACTACCTGTTCAACGGCGACATCGAGTTCCTGCGGACGAACTACCCGGCCATGAAGGGCGCCGCGCAGTTCTTCCTCAACACCCTCGTGACCGAGCCGACCCTCGGTTACCTGGTCACCAACCCGTCGAACTCACCGGAGCTCAGCCACCACTCGAACGCCAGCGTGTGCGCCGGACCCACGATGGACAACCAGATCCTGCGGGACCTCTTCGACGGCGTCGCCCGCGCGAGCGAGATCCTCGACGTGGACAGCACCTTCCGGGCCCAGGTGCGGGCCACCCGGGACCGCCTCCCACCGATGAAGGTCGGCTCGCGCGGCAACATCATGGAGTGGCTCTACGACTGGGTGGAGACCGAGCCCAACCACCGGCACATCTCCCACCTGTACGGGCTCGCGCCCAGCAACCAGATCACCAAGCGCGGCACTCCGCAGTTGTTCGAGGCCGCCCGGCGGACGCTGGCGCTGCGCGGTGACGACGGCACCGGCTGGTCGCTGGCCTGGAAAATCAACTTCTGGGCGCGGATGGAGGAGGGCAAGCGGGCCCACGACCTCATCCGCTACCTCGCCACCACCGCCCGGCTCGCCCCGAACATGTTCGACCTGCACCCGCCGTTCCAGATCGACGGCAACTTCGGCGCCACGGCCGGCATCGCCGAGATGCTGCTCCAGAGCCACATCGGCGAGCTGCACATCCTGCCCGCGCTGCCGCCGGCCTGGCCCAGCGGCCGGGTGACCGGCCTGCGGGGTCGCGGTGGACACACGGTCAGCATCACCTGGGCGAGCGGCGCGGCCACCGAGGTGCTGGTACGACCGGACCGCGCCGGCACTGTCCGCCTGCGGTCGCGGTTCCTGACCGGCACCGTCAGCGTCGTCGACACCGCCGACGGCACGTCACCCCGGGTCACCCGGGTCGAGTCCGATCTGGTCGAGGTGACCGTGCAGGCGGGACGCACCTACCGGGTCACCAGCACGGGCGCCGCCACGCCGACGTTGGAGCAGAGCTTCACCAACGCGGGCATCACCAACGACAGCAACACCAACGTCGGCAACTTCGACGGCAACGGGGCCACCCTGTCGGCGCAGGCCCTGGCGCAGGCGGGCGCGAGCCCGGGCAGCACGGTGAGCCGCAACGGAGTGAACTTCCGCTGGCCCAACGTCAGCCCCGGCACGGCCGACAACGCCATCGCCTCGGGCCAGACCATCGGCATCAGCGGCACAGGCAGCACGCTCGGCTTCCTCGTGACCGGCACCTACGGGGCCGTGTCCGGCACCGGAACGGTGGTGTACGCGGACGGCACCCGCCAGACGTTCACCCTCGGCGCTCCCGACTGGTACGGCGGCCCGGTGTCGGGCGCGACCGCCGCCATCGTGTCGGCGTACCAGAACCGACCCAACAACGGTCGACAGGCGACGGCGGCGTGCATCTACTACGTGGGCGTCGCCCTGCAGAACAAGGCGGTGACCCAGGTCGTGCTGCCCAACATCAGCGCCCGGGCGGCGGCCAACGTGCCGACGATGCACGTCTTCGCCATCGCCATCGGGTCCTGACACCGGCCCGCGTCGCGCCGCCGGTGACGGCACGGTCACCGGCGGCGCGGCGTGACCAGTCCCGACTCGTACGCCCACACGACCAACTGGGCGCGGTCCCGGCAGTGCAACTTCGTCATGGCCCGGTTCACGTGCGTCTTGGCGGTCAACGGGCTGATCACCATGCGCTGCGCGATCTCGTCGTTGGTCAGTCCCCGGGCGACCAGCTCGACGATCTCCTGCTCCCGGGCGGTCAGCACGTCCCGGCCGGCCGTCGGTACGACCGGCGGTGGCCCGGCCACGAACTCGCTGATCAGCGTACGGGTCACGGCCGGCGCGAGCAGCGCGTCGCCACCGGCCACGACGGCGACGGCCTGCAACAGGTCGGCGGGGTCGGCGTCCTTGAGAAGGAAACCGCTCGCGCCCGCGCGGAGGGCGGTGAAGACGTACGAGTCGAGCCCGTAGTTGGTGAGGATGAGGACGCGGGTCGCGGCGAGGTCCGGATCGGCGGCGATACGCCGGGTGGCCTCGATCCCGTCGAGTCCGGGCATCTGCACGTCCATCAGCACGACATCCGGGCGTAGACGTCGTGCGAGCTGTACGGCCGACGCGCCGTCGGTGGCCTCGCCCACGACCTCCAGGTCGTCCTCGGCGGCCAGTAGGGCCCGGAAGCCGGCCCGCATCAGCGCCTGGTCATCGGCGAGCAGGACCCGGATCATCGGTGCGAGCGCCCGGTCATGCCGGCCCGTCCAGCGGGAACGTGGCCCGCACCGTGAACCCGTGGTCGTCGTTGGCGGTGGCCACCAGGGTGCCGCCCAGCCCGGTGACCCGCTCGCGCATACCGCGCAGTCCCACGCCCGGCGTCGGGGGACGGGCCCGCGAGGCCTGCCCGTCGTCGCTGACCGCGACGGTCAGCCCGGCCGGCGCGTACTCGACGTGGACGCGTGCGGTCGCGGGACCGGCGTGGCGGGCCACGTTGGTCAGGGCCTCCTGGACGACCCGGTAACCGGCCTGGTCGACCTCGTCCGGCAGACGCCGTGGCGGACCGGTGACGGTCACCTGGACCGGCACGCCGACCGCCCGGGTCCGTTCGGCGAGTTCGTCGACCCGGGCCAGCCCGACGCGGTCGTCGTCGGGCGCGCGCAGGACGTCGAGGGTGGTGCGCAGTTCACGCATCGCGGCGGCGCTGGCCTCCTGGATCGCCAGTAGCGTGGCCGAGGGCTCCGTGCCCTGCTTGCGGGCCAGGTGCACGGCGATCCCGGCCTGCACCTTGATCACCGAGATGCTGTGCGTCAGGGAGTCGTGCAGGTCGCGGGCGATGCGCAGCCGCTCCTCGCCGGCTCGCCGCAACGCCGCCTCCTCGCGGGTGCGTTCGGCCTCGACGGCCCGCTGCTCGACCTGCTCCAGGTAGGCCCGACGGTGCCGGCCGACCAGCCCGGCGACGTTGGCCGCCACGAACCATCCCAGCAGCAGCGCCGTCCGCTCGACGATGAGCTGGTTCGGACGGTCGACCGGCGCCACCGAGACGTCGCGGGCGAGGAAACCACCGAGGAAGACGACGCTGGCCACGATGGCCGCGAACCGGTGCCCCCGCCACGCGGTCACGTAGACCGCGCCGAGAACGGGGAACGCGGCGGACACTCCGGAGTGCACCCGGACGTGCAGGGCCAGCATGGCGACGGTCACCACGCCCAGCGCGAGCACCGGATGCCGCCGGCACACGCCCAGGGCCGCGGCCATGACGAGGACCAGGGCGACGTCGAGGGCCCCGACCGTCGCGGCGTCCGGTGCGAGCGCGGCGTTGCCGAGCAGGAGACCGCCGAGGGCGAGGCCGCTGAGGACGTACGGCAGGTCGCGGCGCATGGTCGCACTGTAGAACGGCCGCCGTCGCTGGAGCATCCCGCGCGTGCGGTAGATCAGGCGTACCACGGTCGTGGTATCCCGGCGGCGTGAAGTGTCTGCGCCGGCACGACGTGTTCCGCGGCCGTCGCCGCGAGCATCGACCGCATGACATACCGCTTCTTCACCCCCGTCCCCCCGAGGGCGGCCACCGGCCGCACCGCGGAGGTCTACCAGCAGCTACGCGAGGACTTCCTCGGACCGCTGCCCACCTTCCAGGCGCTCTCGGCCGTGCCCGAGGTGCTGGCCGCGACCTGGTCGCTGCTGCGCGAGGCGCTGCTCGCCGGCGACACGTCCCGGGTCGACCGCGAACTCGTCGCGGCCGTGGTGTCCCGGGCCAACGGCTGTCAGTTCTGCCTCGACGCCCACGTGCTGCTGCTGCACGCCCTGGGCGAGCACGGGTTGGCCGAGGTCGTCGCCCGGGGCGAGACTCCGGCCGAGCCGGGACACGCCGAACTCGCCCGCTGGGCCCGGGCCAGCCGCAGCCCTCGCGCCGGCGACTGGACCAGTCCGTACGGTCCCGAGATCACCGGCACCCTGCTCGCGTTCCACTTCGTCAACCGGGTCGTCTCGGCGCTGCTCGACCCCGACCTGCTCCCCGGCGGGCTGCAACGCGCCCCGCTGGTGCGCTCGGTCGGTGGACGGCTGTACGCCAGGTCCGCCCGCGAGCCGAAGGCGCCCGGACGCAGCCTCGGGCTCCTGGACGCCAGCACGACGCCGCCGCCGGCCTGGGCCGGGGACAGTCCGGTCGGGCTCGCGTACGCGTCGTTGCGGGACGCCGCCACCCGGGGCGGCGAGCTGCTGGGTGACGTGGCCCGCCAGACCGTGACGGCCACCGTGCGCTGGGAGGACGGGCGGTTCCCGACCCGGCCCGCGGACTGGGCCGTCGACCTGGTCCGGGACGTGCCCGGCCGGGACCGGGTCGGAACGCGGATCGCGTTGCTGGCGGCGTTCGCGCCCAGCGCGCTCAGCCAGGGCGACGTGGCCCTGTGGAAGCTGTCGCACCCCGCCGACGCCGACCTCGTCCGGATCGTCGCCTACGGGGCGATCACCGCCACCGACCACGTCGCCCGGGCGTTGACCTCGGCGCAGCTCTAGGAGCCCAGCATGCGAAAGGCATTCGTCGTCAGCAGCGGCCTGCTCCTCGCCGCGTTCGCCCTCCAGTTCGTCTTCGCCGCCGTCGGCGCGTTCACCAAGCCGGCCGGGGACGGCGCGTACGCCCTGCACAGCGTCAACGGCATGGCGGTCATCCCCGTCCTCACCCTGCTCACCGTCCTGTTCGCCGCGCTGGCCAGGGCGCCCGGTCGGCTCGTCGGGCTGGCGGTCCTGCCGCTGGGCCTGGTCGTCGTGCAGGCGCTGCTCGCCATGCTCGCCAACGCCGGCACCGACGCCGTCGGCGTCAGCACGCCGTTCGGCCTGACCATCGGTGGGCTGCACGCGGTCAACGGCATCATCGCGGTGCACGTCGTGGTCGGCGTCATGCGGGGAGCGCGCCGGCTGGCCGCCGGCACGCCGACGGGCGACGCGCCTGCGGTCGTACCCCAGGGGGAGCCGGCATGACCACCGCGTCGCTGCTCGCGGCGGACCTCGTCCTGGCGATCCTGGTCGCCGCCGGCTGGCTGGGCGGCGGCGCCGCGGCGGCCGCCCGGCGTCGGCCGCTGGCGCTCGCGCTGGCCGCCGTCGCGCTGCTCGCCACGCTCGCGCGCGTGACCACAGTGGTCGCGCTCGCCCGGGCCGGCTGGTGGTTTGCCGCGGAGAAGGTCGTCGTCGCCGCGCCGCTGTCGCTCGCGGCGGTCGCCGTCGCCGGGCCGCGGCTGCTGCGGGCCGCGGGCGACATCCGGTCCGTCGCGGTGCCGCTCCTGTTCGCCGGGTACGCCGGGAGTGCCGCCCTGCTCGTGACGGTCCTGCACGGCTACCCGGTGTCGGCGTCGGTGGGGCTGCTGGCGGTCGCCGGGATCGTGGCGGCGACCGGGCTGTCCTGGCGTCTGCTCGACGCGCGCCCGTCCCGGACGGTGTCCCGGGTCGCGGTCGCGGTGGCGGTGGCGGCGCTGCTGGCCGGTACCGGATTGGCCGTCACCCCGGGGGCGGCACCCGCCGCGCCGCACGACCACGGGTACCCGCAGGCCCGGATCCCCGACGAACCCACCCGGCGGTTCACCCTGACGGCCGGTACCGCCACGGTGCGCGTCGGTGGCCACGACGTCGCGGCGTGGGCGTTCGACGCGCAGGTACCCGGGCCGGAGTTGACCGCCTCCGTCGGCGACGTCGTGGAGGTGACGCTGCGAAACCGGGACATCGGGCGGGGCGTCACCCTGCACTGGCACGGGTACGACGTGCCGAACGGTCAGGACGGGGTGCCCGGGGTGACGCAGCCGGCGGTGCTGCCGGGTCAGGAGTTCGTCTACCGGTTCCGCGCCGACCAGGCCGGCACGTACTGGTACCACACCCACTCGGTGTCCGACGTCGGCGTACGGATGGGCCTCTACGGCGTCCTCGTGGTGCGTCCCGGGCCGACGAGCGGCCTCGACGTGACGGTGCCGGTGCACACCCTGGCGGGTCGTCCGCTGCCGGACGCGCGGGTGGAGCAGGTCGAGGCCGGCGTTCCGGTCCGGCTGCGATTGATCAACACGGACAGCACCACGCACCGCTACGCGCTGGCCGGGACGGATTTCCAGGTCGCCGCGATCGACGGCTACGACCTGGGCGGTCCGACGTCGGTGCGGGACACCGCCGTGCTGATCCCGGCCGGAGGGCGCTACGACCTGGTGTTCACCGCCCCGGCCACACCGGTGGCGCTGTACGTCGACGGACGCCGGGTCTACTCGACCGGCGCGGTGTCGACGGCGACCGACGGCTGGCCCGTACTCGATCCGCTCAGCTACGGCCGGCCGGCCCCGACGCCCTGGTCCCGGTTCGACAGGGAGTTCACCCTCGTCCTCGATCGCGGCCTGGACCTGCGCGGACTGCTCCCGCGGTACGCCCACACCGTCAACGGCGCCGCCGATCCGGACATCCCGCCGCAGGTCGTCCGCCGTGGTGACGTCGTCCGGTTCACGATCGTCAACCGGTCGCAGACCGTGCACCCGTGGCATCTGCACGGCCATCACGTGCTCGTGCTGTCCCGCGACCGGCGGCCCGCCACCGGAAGCCCGCTCTGGTTGGACTCGTTCGACGTCCGGCCCGGTGAGGTGTGGGAGGTGGCGTTCCGGGCCGACAATCCGGGAGTGTGGGCCAACCACTGCCACAACCTGGGGCACGCCGACGCCGGGATGATGCTGCACCTCGTGTACTCGTGAGCAGCCGGGCAGCGCCCGGCCCCCGTCGCGTGGCGGCGGGGGCCGGGGCGTGGTGCGGTGGTGCGGTCAGCTCGTGCGACAGCTGATCGTCGGCCAGGTCCAGTTGCCGTTGGCCATGATCGTGATCCCGAAGTTGTTGCCGTTGCCGTTCGGTCGGGCGGTCACCGTCCCGCTGGTGCCGCTGACGGACGCGTTCCAACTGTTCTGGATGGACTGACCGCCGTTGAGGTTGAGGCTGACGATCCAGTTGTTGGTGCCGCTGACCGCGACGTTCAGGTTGAACCGGTCACCCCACTGCTGACCGGCGGAGAGCGTCGCGGTGCAGTTGCCGCCGCCCGGGTTGCCGGTGGTGGGCCCGGAGGTCGGTCCGGAGGTCGGGTTGCCGCCGCTGCCCTCGGACACGGTGACGTCGGAGCTGCCGGCGCTCTGGTAGCCCTCGGTCGCCATGATCTGGTACGCGTGGTTCGTGCCGAGGTTCAGGCCGGCGCGGGCCCAGGCGTCGAAGTGGTTGGCGGTGGTGATGGTGCCACTCGAGCGCTTGTTCTGGCGGACGCTCCAGTACTGGTAGAACGTCTGGTTGCCGTCGATCGACGGGGCGTTGGTCCGCAGGCTGCGCAGGATGTCGTAGGTGCCGCCGTCGGTGGTGACCGTGCCCAGTCGGGTGGCGCCGTTGCTCGGGTTGTAGCTGCCGAAGTTCTCGACCACGTAGTACTCGATCAACGGGTTGCGCGTCCACCCGTACAGGGCGAGGTAGGTGTTGTTGTTCCCCGGGTTGTAGTTGGCCGAGTAGGTGACCGTCCGCCGCGAGCCGGTGGCCCAGCCCTTGCCGCCGACCCAGTTGTTGGTGCTGCGGTCCCAGCTGCTGGAGTACCGGCCGTTCTCGCGCAGCGTCATGCTGGCGTTGCCGCTGTCCTTCCAGAAGGAGAAGTAGTAGCCGTTGTGCGTGCCGGTCAGGCTCGAGGTGAGCGTCCGGTCGGCCTCGGCGTACGCGCTGGTGGCCGTGACCGCGACCGTGCCCGTGACGGCCAGGACGACCGCACAGGCGGCGCCGAGGAGCAGCCGTATCCGGCCGCGCCTCGGTGCTGCGGTGGGAGTGTGGTCGGTGTCGATCATGTAGGTGTTTCCTCCTCGTCACGGCTGGCGCGGGGCCAGCGGTGCGGTGCGACCCGGCGGGCTGTCGGCCACGGAGTCGTGCCGCGTGGTGGTGGTTGACCGGATGTTCCGCACGACGACCGGAGGCGGCAGTCGTGGCGCGGATGGTGACGGCAATTGAGTGTCGTCGATGGGGACGGTATTGAGCCGGTCGTCCACTTGTCAACATTTTCCGGAAGGTCTGCGCCGGTGAGCGTCCCGCTGCTGTGCCCGCTCCGGCGGGCATATTTCGAGGTCAGTTGTCGATCAGGGGCGGTGCCTACGAGGGTGATGGTCGGCCGGTCCCGGGACAACATCAGACGAATCTCGCTCGGAACTTCCGGAGACTTTCCGGACCCTCGACTGCGACGGAGGAGCCCCTGGGTGGTCCGCGCGACGCGCGATCGGGGAAAACTTGATCCGTTCCAGAAAAGTGAGCTAGTGTGCAGCGCGTGATGTCCGACCTCGAAGCGCAGCTGAGAGGGGTCTCGTTGCGAGTGACGCGACCCCGGCTGGCCGTGCTCGCGGTGCTGCGGGATCACCCCCACGTCGACACCGACACGGTGATCGCGCTGGTCCGGGCGGACCACCCCACCATCTCGCACCAGGCGGTGTACGACGTGCTGCGCGCGCTCACCGACGCGGGTCTGGTGCGGCGCATCCAGCCGGCCCGCGCGACCGCCCGCTACGAGTCGCGGGTGGGGGACAACCACCACCACGTCGTGTGCCGCTCCTGCGGCGCCATCGCCGACGTCGAGTGCGCCGTCGGCCACGCACCCTGTCTCACCGCCTCGAACGACCACGGGTTCGTGGTCGACGAGGCGGAGGTCGTCTACTGGGGCACCTGCCCCGGTTGCGCGGCCGACCGCACCTCCCAGCGATCCGCCAGTTCGGAAGGAAGTACATGAGCGACACCCAGGACAACGCCCCCACCAGCGCGCAGGGCGTGGACCAGAAGGCCGCGGCCGGCTGCCCGGTCGCGCACGACTCGGTGACCGCGCACGGCAGCGAGAGCGAGAACCCGGCGATCGACTCGCCGACCCCGAAGACCGGTGGTCGTCCGCGCACCAACCGGGACTGGTGGCCCAACCAGCTCGACCTCTCGGTGCTGCACGCCCACTCGCCCAAGGGCAACCCGCTCGGGCCGGACTTCAGCTACGCCAAGGAGTTCGCCAAGCTCGACGTCGAGGCCCTCAAGCGGGACATCACCGAGGTCCTCACCACCTCGCAGGACTGGTGGCCGGCCGACTTCGGCCACTACGGCGGCCTGATGATCCGCATGAGCTGGCACGCCGCCGGCACCTACCGCATCGAGGACGGCCGTGGCGGCGCCGGTGACGGTGGGCAGCGGTTCGCCCCGCTCAACAGCTGGCCGGACAACGCCAACCTGGACAAGGCCCGCCGCCTGCTGTGGCCGGTCAAGCAGAAGTACGGCCAGAAGATCTCCTGGGCGGACCTGCTGGTGCTCGCCGGCAACGTGGCCCTGGAGTCGATGGGGTTCAAGACGTTCGGCTTCGGCTTCGGTCGTGAGGACGTGTGGGAGCCCGAGGAGATCTTCTGGGGTCCGGAGGACACCTGGCTGGGCGACGAGCGGTACGCCTCCGAGAAGGAGATGGCCGCCGGCGTCGGTTCGACCGAGATGGGCCTCATCTACGTCAACCCGGAGGGCCCGCGCGGCAACGCGGACCCGGCCGCGGCGGCGCACTTCATCCGTGAGACCTTCGGCCGGATGGCGATGAACGACGAGGAGACCGTCGCCCTGATCGCCGGTGGCCACACCTTCGGCAAGGCCCACGGCGCCGGTGTCGCGGACAACCACGTGGGCCCGGAGCCCGAGGGCGCCCCGATCGAGGCGCAGGGTCTGGGCTGGCTGAGCACCCACGGCAGCGGCAAGGGCGCCGACACGATCACCAGCGGTCTCGAGGTGACGTGGACCGACGTGCCGACGCAGTGGAGCAACCGCTTCTTCGAGATCCTGTTCGGCTACGAGTGGGAGCTGACCACCAGCCCGGGTGGCGCGAAGCAGTGGGTCGCGAAGGACGCCGAGGAGATCATCCCGGACCCGTTCGACCCGTCGAAGAAGTACCGGCCGACGATGCTCACGACCGACCTCTCGCTGCGCGTCGACCCGGCGTACGAGAAGATCTCGCGCCGCTTCCTGGAGAACCCCGACCAGTTCGCGCTGGCCTTCGCCAAGGCCTGGTACAAGCTGCTGCACCGCGACATGGGGCCGATCGAGCGCTTCCTCGGGCCGTGGGTCGCCGAGCCGCAGCTCTGGCAGGACCCGGTGCCGGCCGTCGACCACGAGCTGGTGGGTGACGCCGACGTCGCCGCCCTCAAGGCCAAGGTCCTCGACTCGGGCCTCACGGTCGAGCAGCTGGTCTCCACCGCCTGGGCCTCCGCCGCGAGCTTCCGCAACACGGACAAGCGCGGCGGCGCCAACGGCGCGCGCATCCGCCTGGAGCCGCAGCGCAGCTGGGAGGTCAACCAGCCCGAGCAGCTCGCGACGGTGCTGAGCACGCTGGAGGGCATCCAGCGGGAGTTCAACGCCGCCGGCGGGGCGAAGATCTCGCTCGCCGACCTGATCGTGCTGGCCGGCTCGGCCGCCGTCGAGAAGGCGGCGCGCGACGGGGGCGTCGAGGTGACCGTGCCGTTCCGGCCGGGCCGCACCGACGCCACCCAGGAGCAGACCGACGTCGACTCCTTCCGGGTCCTCGAGCCGCGCGCGGACGGTTTCCGCAACTACCTGCGCGCCGGCGAGAAGACCCAGCCGGAGGTGCTGCTCATCGACCGTGCGTACATGCTGAACCTGAGCGCGCCGGAGATGACCGTCCTCGTCGGCGGCCTGCGCGCCCTCGGGAACAACGTCGGAGGCGCGTCGCACGGCGTCCTCACCGACCGGCCGGGCGTGCTCACCGGTGACTTCTTCGCCAACCTGCTCTCCCCGGGCACCCGGTGGAAGGCGTCGGAGACCGACGAGCACGTGTACGAGATCCGCGACCTGGCCACGGACGAGGTGAAGTGGACCGCCACCGCGGTCGACCTCATCTTCGGCTCCAACTCCCAGCTGCGCGCCCTCGCCGAGGTCTACGCCAGCCAGGACGCGCGCGAGAAGTTCGTGCGCGACTTCGTGGCCGCCTGGACGAAGGTCATGGAGCTCGACCGGTTCGACATCGCCTGATCCCGCCGTACCCGACGAGCCCCGGCCAATCGGCCGGGGCTCGTCCGCGTTCGGCGCGGAGGGCGGTATCCGTCGTACGAGTTTGCGATGCTGTGCCCGTCTACGAGCCCGACAGCATCTGACGTGAAGGAGTACCGCGATGGCGAAGGTCATCTCCACGCTGTTCATCTCGGCCGACGGCGTGGCCGAGATCGACCCGGACTGGCACTTCCCGTACTTCGACGAGAACATGG
Organism: Micromonospora sp. RB23; assembly: GCF_053585025.1. Lineage (NCBI taxonomy): Bacteria > Bacillati > Actinomycetota > Actinomycetes > Micromonosporales > Micromonosporaceae > Micromonospora > Micromonospora sp. RB23. The sequence continues at coordinate 4,231,142 of NZ_CM132111.1, read as the reverse complement.
GCCGTGCCGTCACCGAGGACTACGACACGTCCGACGTGCTGCTCATCGGCCGGGTCACCTACGACAGCTTCGCCGGGGCCTGGCCCGACCGGGAGGCCGCCGGTGGCGAGGACGCCGGGTTCGCCAAGCAGCTCGGTGACGTCCGCAAGGTCGTCGTCTCGCGCCAGCCGTTGGACTTCTCGTGGCGCAACTCGGAGGTCATCGCCGGCGATCTCCCCGAGGCCGTCGCCGCGCTCAAGGCCGATCCCGGGATCAGGGGCATCCTCATCCCCGGGTCGATCTCGGTCGTGCAGCAGCTTCTCGCCGCCGGGCTGGTCGACGAGCTGCGCCTGCTGGTGCACCCGGTGGCCGCCCGCAAGGGGCGCCGGCTCTTCGACGACGGCGATACCCCGTACCACCTGCGGGTCATCGCGACCGAGTCGTTCCCGACGGGCGTGCTCCGCGTGATCTACGCGCCGACGGCGGCACCCGGCGCGGTCGGCTACGACGAGGTCGTCGAGAAGGTGCCGGCCGGCAAGTGAGTCGAGCCGGCCCCGCCGCCGCGGGCGACGGGGCCGGCTCGATCTGGTCGCGACGGGTCGCTGCCGGTCAGGCGAGCGCGCAGGTCGCGCCGTTGAGGGTGAACGAACTCGGCCGTGCGGTGTTGCCGGTGTGTGTGGCCTGGAAGCCGATGGTCACCGACCCGTTCGGTCCGATGCTGGCGTTGTAGGCGGCGTTGCGGGCCGTCACCTGGCCGGACGTGGGGGAGTAGGTCGCGTTCCAGCCCGAGGTGATGCTCTGGCCGCCGGGCAGGGTGAACACGAGCGACCAGCCGTTGACGGCGCTGGTTCCGGTGTTGGTGACGGTGATGTTCTCCGTCAGGCCGTTGTTCCAGGCGTTGATCGCGACACCCACCCGGCACGCGCCCGAACTCGGCGGCGGCGTGGTCGGGTTCGGTGGCGGGGTCGTCGGGTTCGGGGGCGGCGTGGTCGGGTTCGGCGGCGGGGTCGTCGGGTTGGGCGGGGGCGTCGTCGGGTTCGGCGGCGGCGTGGTCGGGTTCGGCGGGGCGGTCAGGCCGAAGAAGGCGACGGCGGCGGCGGCCATGCCGCCGGCCGGCAGGGTGTGCCCCGCGCCCTGGATGCTGTACGCCTCGACCTGGACGGTCCCGTTGGCGTCGGCGTACCGGCGGCGGTTCCAGTTGGTCTGGGGCGTGTCGGTGGAGGTGGGTGTCTGGCTGAGCCCGAACACGTTGGTCCACTGCTCGATCGTCTCCTGCAACAGCGAGAACGGGACGAGCGTGTCGCTGGTGCCGTGCCACAACTGCACCCGTGGGCGGGGACCGGAATAACCCGGGTACGCCCCGCGCACGGCGTCACCCCACTGCTGCGGGGTCCGGTTCATGTTTCCGCCGGTGCACTGGCTGCTGCCGGGCGGGTAGTCCGCCGCGTTGGCGAAGCAGTTGTAGGGGACACCCATGAACGCCGCGCCGGCCTTGAAGACGTCGGGGTACAGGGCCAGCATGTGGTTGGTCATCATGCCGCCGGACGAGCTGCCGGTGGCGTAGACCCGGTCGGGGTCACCGCCGTACTGCTGCTGCGCGTAACGGATCATCGAGATGATCGACACGGGGTCGCTGCCACCGCCACGGCGCTTGGCGGCGTCGGACCAGGTGTCGAAGCAGTTGCCGAAGCCGGCCTGCTGGGTCGCCGTCGGGTAGATCACGATGAACCCGTACCGGTCGGCCTGGGCGGCGAACTCACTCCCGGAGTAGAAGCCGGGGCCGGACCCGCCGCAGCCGTGCATGGCCACGACGATCGCGGGCTTGGCCGGGCGGGTGTCCGGCACGTAGACGTGCATACGCATCCGGCCCGGGTTGTCGCCGAACGTGGTCACCTCGGTGAGCGAGGCGGCGTACGCGGGTTGGAGCGCGGGGGCCACCAGGCCGGCTGCCACGAGTGACGTGACCAGGCCGAGCAGCAGTTTCCTTCGGATCTTCACGGGGATGACTCCTTCGATCACCTGTGCGGGGTGGGTGTGGGGTGGCGCGCTGTGCGGTCACGGGTGCGCCCGACTCCCGTGGTGATCGCGCCTCGCCCACGACGTGTGCTCGCCCTGTGCCCGGCTGCGTACGGCGTCGCGTAGCAGATAGTGTTCCTCGCGGTCGCTGAAGTGTCAATCGATGCGTCTCGATCGAAAGGGGCCGGGGTCGACACCGCCGTCCGGGCGGTCCGTCTACAGTCGGTGCACCGTCCCTGAGTCGAGCCGGGAGCGCCTGTGGCAAACCCCTTCACGATCGAGGAGATCTATCCCGACGACGGGGACGAGCCACCGCGACTGCCCCGGCGACAGGCCGGCAGCTCCCCGCAGGACCTCGCGGTGACCCTGCTGGCCGACTACACGCTGCGGACCCGCGCGCGGGTCCCGTCCGCGGCCCTCGTCGCGCTGCTCGCTGAATCCGGTGTGAGCACGGCCGGCGCGCGCGCCGCGATCAGCCGCCTGGCCCGTCGCGGTGTGCTGGAGGGCAGCCGCGAGGGGCGACGCAGCTCCTACCGGCTCAGCCGCGCCGCCGCCGCGAACCTGTCCAGCGGCGGGAGTTGGATCCTGGCCGCCACCACCGAGGTGGCCGCGTGGGACGGCTGCTGGACCATCGTCGCCTTCTCCCTGCCCCAGGACCGGGGCGCGCAGCGACGGGCCCTGCGTGGCCAGCTCCGCTGGCTCGGGTACGCGCCCCTGTACGACGGGCTGTGGATCTCGCCGTACGAGCTGAGCCCGCAGGGCAGGGCCCAACTCGCCCGGTTCGCCCCGGGCGCCGTCACGGTGTTCCGCGGACGGCAGGCCGACCTCGACGCCATCGCCCAGCGCTCTCCGATCGACGCCTGGGACATCGAGGCGATCAGCCGGCACTACGAGGAGTTCCTGCGACGGTGGACTCCCCTGGTGCCGCAGGCGCGGTCGGAGGGCGTCGTCGGCGCGGCGGCCGTGCGGACCCGTACCGAGGTCATGGACACCTTCCGCCGCTTTCCCACCCTCGACCCGCGGCTGCCCCTGGACCTGTTGCCGGCCGGATGGCTCCGGCGGCCGGCGCGGGAACTCTTCGAAGCCATCTACGACGGCCTCGCCGCTCCCGCCGAGCGGCACGTCCGAGCGGTCGTCGCCCGGTTCGCCGAGGAGGCGCAGGCCGGCATCCGGGCGCACACCGCCGCCGACATCCTCGCCGGGGTACGCGACGTCGAGACGGTCGAGGCGGCGCAGGGCTGCGCGTCCTGAGCGCGGCGCCGGCGGGCACCCGCCGCGCCGCCGACGTGTGTACCTTGTGGAGAACGCGCGACGATGGGGAGGCCGGATGACGTCGCACGGTGGACACCCCGCGCTCACCGACCGGATCGACACGTCGGTCGCGCACCCGGCGCGCAGGTACAACTACCTGCTGGGCGGCAAGGACAACTTCGCCGCCGACCGGGCGTCCGGCGATGCCCTCGCGGCGGCGATGCCCACCATCCGGCTGGCCGCGGTCGAGAATCGGATGTTCCTGCGACGCGCGGTGCGCTTCCTGGCCCGGCGCGGCGTTCGGCAGTTCCTCGACATCGGGACCGGCATCCCGACCGCCGACAACACCCACGAGGTCGCGCAGGCCGTCGATCCGTCGGCCCGTGTCGTCTACGTCGACAACGACCCGATCGTCCTGGCCCACGCCCGCGCGCTGTTGTCCAGCACGCCCGAGGGGCGGACGGCGTACCTCGACGCCGACCTGCGTGCGCCGGCCGAGATCCTCGCCCACCCCGACCTGCGCGCGACGTTGGATCTGACCCAGCCCGTCGCGCTGATGCTGGTGGCCATCCTGCACTTCGTCCGCGACGACGAGGATCCCAAGGGCATCCTCGATCGGCTCGTGGCCGCGCTGCCGTCCGGCAGTTACGTGGTCGCCTCGCACGTGACCTGGGAATATCTGCCGCTCTCGGTCACCGCCGAGCTGGCCGCCAACAACCGCGACGGCCGCTTCCAGGCGCGCAGCACCGAGCAGTTCGCGGCCCTGTTGGACGGGCTGGACCTCGTCGAGCCGGGCATCGTCTCGGTGGCGCGATGGCACGCCGACGACGCGCCGCAGCCCCGTCCGTCCGTGCGGGACGTGTCGTTCAACGGCGCGGTCGCCCGCGTCCGCTGACGACCGGCGTCACCCGTCGCCGACGAGGCGACCCGCTCAGCGGGTCTTCTTCGTCGGCCGCTTGCGGGGCGGGGTCAGCAGGTCGGCTATCGCGGCGATCGCCGAGGGCACGATGCGGTAGTACGCCCAGACCCCGCGCTTCTCCCGCTCGATCAGGCCAGCCTCGGTGAGGATCCGCAGGTGATGGCTCACGGTCGGCTGGGAGAGGTTGAGCGGCGCGGTGAGGTCGGTGACCGAGGCCTCGCCGTCCGGGGCGGCCTGGATCAGGCTGAGCAGGCGCAGTCGGGCCGGATCGGCGAACGCCTTCAGTACCCCGGCGAGTCGTTCGGCGTCGGCGCGCTTGATCGGCTCACCGGCAAGTGGCGAGATGGCAGGCATGGCGGTATCGGCAGTTCCCACGACAGTCATCGTTCCACCAACTTGGCTGATCGAGCGGCCGAACCGGACAAATCGCCGGACTGATGATGTGCTTCGCGCGACACCGACGCGTCGGCCACCGCCGATGCGCTCTCCGGCGCGGTCACCGAAGAGCGCATCGCGTGGGCGTGGCGGCTGCGCCGTGCCGGCGCTCAGGCCGTCGCGAACCGCTCGCGGTAATCGTGCGCGAACTCGGCGAAGGTTCGTGGCGGTCGGCCGGTCACCCGGGCGACGTGGTCGTTGGTGAAGTCGCCCCAACCGTTGCCGTAGGCGACCCGGTACTCGGTGAGGACCTCCGCCGACCACTCGTCCAGGCCGGCCGCGAGGAGCCCGTCACGCGTCTGCTCGGGGCTCTGCGGGACGTACCGCACCGGGCGGGCGATCGTCCGGCCGATGTCCTGCGCCGCCTGGTCCAACGTGATGCTCTCCGGGCCGGTGGGCGTGTAGATCATGCCTTCGTGCGGCTTCGGCGCGGCGAGGATCGCGGCCCCGACGGCGGCGATGTCCCGCGCGTCGACGAGGCCGACCCGCGCTGCGCCGAAGAGTCCGTGGATCTGCTCACCGGCCAGCGACCCGAGCAGGTTCTGCATGAAGTGACTCGGTCGCAGGATCGTCCAGGGGATGCCGGACGCCTGTACCTCGGCGTCGGACAGGGCGTGCAGACGGCCGTTGCGGGTCGGGGCGTCGTGCGCGGCGCCGATCGCGGAGAGCCGGACGATGTGCTGCACGCCGGCCTGTCGCGCGGCCCAGACCGCGTTCATGCTCTGGCTGGGCGCGATCGGACCCATCGGCGTGAGCAGCCACAGGGTGTGTACGCCCTCGAACGCCGGCGTCAACGTCGAGGGGCGGTCCAGGTCGCCGACGACGTACTCGACGCCGTCGAGCGCGGGCGCTCGTGACGGGTCCCGCACGAGCGCCCGTACCTGCTCGCTGCCGGCGAGTTCGCGCAGCACCTCCCGGGAGACCGTGCCGGTCGCTCCGGTGATCAGAATGGTCATGGTCGTCCTTTCGGATTCACGCGGACCCGGTCGGGCCCGCTGTTCACCGGTGAGACGCTATAGTCCAAAACTTGTACCGTCCAATGATTGGACCAAAATATGAAGCGCAGCACACGTAAGGAGCAGGATCCCGATCTCGGCATCCTGGCCGTGCAGCTCTCCGGGCGCGTCCAGCGGGAGATCTTCACGCGCGCCGCCGAGGAGGGCTTCGACGACGTGCGACCCCGCCACGGCGCCGTCCTCGCCTACCTGGACCCGGAGGGGACGCGCCCGGGCGAGCTGGCGCGACTGGCCGGGCGGAACAAGCAGACGATGGGGGCGATCCTCGACGAGTTGGAGCGGCTGGGCTACGTGCGGCGTGCGCCGGACCCGGCCGACCGCCGGGCGAAGCTGATCGTGCCGACCGAGCGGGGGCTCCGGCTCATGGCGGCGTCCGACGGCTTCGTGGCCGCAATCGAGCAGCAGCTCTCCGACGCGCTCGGCCCCGACCGGTACGACGACTTCAGGACCGCGCTGCGCGGCAGCCTGGCGGCCCTGCCGCCGAGCGGCCACGACATCGAGGGCTGAAGGCTCCCGGGACGGGTCAGCTCCCGGCCGGCGCCGGAGAGACGGGCATGCCGCCGGGACGCCGACGTCGCGAGACCACGCCCGCGGCGACGTCGACAACCAGGAAGGTGAGCAGGCTGAGGCCGAACAGGGGTACGGCCCAAGCCACCGCCACGAGCACCGGCACGCCGATGAGCAGCGCCCAGAGTGGCAGCCGACGTACGCCCCCACGGGCCGGCGGGGCGCCCACGGGCGCGCGGCGGTCGGCTCGGGTCGGCCGGCGCTGCCACCACATCCGGTAACCCCAGACGACGACGCAGAGCAGCCCGAGGGCGAGCGCGGCGAGCAGGATCTGGTTGACCGGGCCGAAGAGCACGCCCATGTGGGCCTGGGTGCCGAGACCGCTCAGTTTCGCCAGCAGGGGCCAGTCGGCGAAGTCGCTGCGGGCGGTGACCGTGCCCCCGGCGGGGTCGACGGCGACCCGGTCCTTCGCGACCGGCCAGGTGTTGTCGATCTGCGTGACGGTCCACGCGGTACCCGACCCCTGGGCCGGGGTCATCTCGACCGGACCGGAGAGACCCGCCGTACGGGCGGCGGCCAGGACCCGGTCGAAGGCCGCCGGGTCGACGACCCCGTCCGCCGGGGCGTCGCCGTGGTGGTGGCCCCCGCCGGTCTCGGCCGCAGCGGCGGTGAGGCTGGTGGAGATCTCGGGGGAGCGCGCGTCGAGGGCGTCGAGGCCGGCGCCGAAGTTGGCTCCGGCGTAGCGGGACCAGGTCAGACCGGTCACCGAGAGGAACAACAGGCCGACGACCAGCCAGACGCCGGTCGTGGCGTGCCAGCCCCGGGTGCGGCGGACGCCCCTGGCGGTGGACAGGTTCGGTACGAACAGGTGCCGCGCGGCGGACCGGGCGGCGCCCCGTCGTCGCCACCACAGGACCAGGCCGCCGAGGGCGAGCACCCACAGCCAACTCGCCGCCAGCTCCGAGTAGTGCCGGCCGACTGCACCCAGGTGCAGGTTGCGGTGCAGGTCGTCCAGCCAGGTGGTGGCCGGCGTGGAGCCGAACCAGGTGGTCAGCTGACCCCGGACCTCGGCGGTGTACGGGTCGACGTAGACGGTGTGTACCTTCTCGCCGAGTTCCGGGAGGGCGAACGCCACCCGGGTGGTCCGGTCACCGTCCCCGGGCTGGACGGTGGCGATGCTGCCGCCGGGGTGCGCGGTGCGGGCGGCGGCGATCTGGTCGGCGAGGGGGAGCGGACGGTCGCCGCGCGCGCCCACGGTCAACTGGTCGCCGTAGAGCGCGGCATCCAGTTGCGGCGCGACCGTGTAGGCGAGCCCGGTCAGCGCGGCGACGACCAGGAACGGCGCGACGAGGATACCGGCGTAGAAGTGCAGGCGGACCAGCAGCGCCCCGAACGGCGAGGCACGCCGGGTCGGCGGGGTGGAGGGTCCCGCCGACGTGGAGTCCTCCGGCGTCGGCGTGCCGGACAGTTCGGTCAGCGACATGTCTGGTAGTCGCGACATCGGCCCCTGTGGTTCCCGCCACTTCCCGGATCGGGGCGAGCCGCGGTCAGGACGAGATCACGCCTCGGGTGCACGTCACGTATCCGAGGTCCCCCGCGCGGACGACGACAGGTGCCCGTACGCACCCAGGTAGCGCTGCCGGTGCCGTTCGTGCGGGTGATCCGGAGCGAAAAAGGGTGGTGGCGTCGCGCCCGAATCACCACCGCGTCGTTTCGACCCCCTCCGGCCGGGTTAACCGGACACGTCAGGGGTGACACCGGGTTCGTCCGGAACGAGAGGGAGGACCACATGGTGGACCGGATCGCGGATCCGTGGGGTGAACGGACCCCCTACGGGCCGGGCGAGCGGTGGCCCGTGCGGGTCGACCGGTTTCTCGACGGTGACCTGACCGACGACGACGTCGACCGGTGGGTCCAGTCGGCCTCGGTGCTGCACTCCAACGGTGACGCCATGGACATCGCCGTGCGCGGCGACCGGATCGTGGGGGTGCGCGGCCGGGCGACCGACCGGGTCAACCACGGGCGGCTCGACCCGAAGGACCTGTACGGCTGGCAGGCCAACCACAGCGCCGACCGGCTGACCCGGCCACTGGTCCGCGACGGCGACCGCCTGGTCGAGGCGGACTGGGACACGGCGATGGGCCGGATCGTCGACCGCTCCAAGGAGTTGCTGCGCGAGCCCGGCGGCTGGGGTCGGTTCGGCTTCTACACCAGCGGGCAGTTGTTCCTGGAGGAGTACTACACCCTCGGCGTGCTCGGCAAGGCCGGCCTCGGCACCCCGCACATGGACGGCAACACCCGGTTGTGCACGGCGACGGCCGCTGCGGCGTTGAAGGCCAGCTTCGGCACGGACGGGCAGCCCGGCTCGTACACCGACGTGGACCACTGCGACGCGATCGCGCTGTGGGGGCACAACGTCGCCGAGACCCAGACGGTGCTCTGGATGCGGATGCTGGACCGGCGGCACGGGCCGAACCCGCCCGTGATGCTCGCCGTCGACCCCCGCGCCACCCCGGTCGCGCGGGAGGCGGACGTGCACCTCGCCGTCCGCAACGGCACGAACGTCGCCCTCGTGAACGGGTTGCTCCGCGAGATCATCCGGCGCGGATGGTACGACTCCGACTACGTCGACGCGCACACGCTCGGCTTCGCCGACCTGTGCCGGATCGTCGACGGCTACCCACCTCGTCGGGTGGCCGACATCTGCGATGTCCCGGCGGCCGACGTGGAGCGGGCCGCCGAGCTGCTCGGCGCGTCCCAGCGGCTGCTGTCGACCGTCCTGCAGGGCTTCTACCAGTCAAACCAGGCCACCGCCGCCGCGTGCGCGGTCAACAACCTGCACCTCGTCCGCGGCATGATCGGCCGCGCCGGCGCGGGGATCTACCAGATGAACGGCCAGCCGACGGCTCAGAACACCCGCGAGGCCGGTGCCGACGGCGACCTTCCGGGCCTGCGCAACTGGGACAACGAGCAGCACGTGGCCGAGCTGGCGCGGCTGTGGAATGTCGAAGTCGACACCATTCCGCACTGGGCGCCGCCGACGCACGCCATGCAGATCTTCCGGTACGCCGAGCAGGGTTCGATCAGGCTGCTGTGGATCAGCGCCACCAACCCGGCCGTATCGCTGCCCGACCTGGCGCGCATCCGACGCATCCTGGCACAGCCGGGACTGTTCGTGGTGGTCCAGGACCTGTTCCGCACCGAGACCGCCGAGCTGGCCGACGTGGTGCTGCCCGCCGCCACCTGGGGTGAGAAGACCGGCACCTTCACCAATGTGGACCGTACGGTGCACCTCTCGGAGAAGGCGGTCGATCCGCCGGGCGAGGCCCGCGCGGACCTCGACATCTTCCTGGACTACGCCCGCCGGATGGACTTCCGCGACCGCGACGGCGCGCCGCTGATCGGGTGGACCACCCCGCAGGAGGCGTTCGCGGCGTGGCAGGAGTGCTCCCGGGGCCGGCCTTGCGACTACACCGGCATCACCTACGAGCGGCTGCGCGGCGGCTCCGGCATCCAGTGGCCCTGCACGGACGAACACCCCGACGGCACCGAACGGCTCTACGCCGACGGACGGTTCAACACCGACCCGGACTACTGCGAGACGTACGGCCAGGACCTGGCCACCGGGGCCGAGTTCACCGAGGCCGAGTACCGGGCCCAGGAGCCGGGCGGACGAGCGTTCCTGCACGCCGTCGACTACCAGTCGTCGCCCGAGGTGCCCGACGAGGAGCACCCGCTGCTGTTGGGCACCGGGCGTACCGTCTACCAGTTCCACACCCGCACCAAGACCGGCCGCGCGCCACAGCTCGATCGCGCCGCACCCGACGTGTGGGTCGAGCTGAATCCGGCCGACGCCGACCGGTTCGGCATCGGCGAGGGTGACCTGGTGGCCGTCGAGGGCGCGCGTGGCGCGGTCCACGCGCGGGCGCGGCTCTGCGGGATCCGCCCCGGCGTGGTCTTCCTGCCGTTCCACTACGGCTACTTCGACCAGGATCCGTCCGAGCGGACACCCCGCGCCGCGAACGAGCTGACGATCACCGCCTGGGACCCGGTCTCGAAGCAGCCGCTGTTCAAGGTCGCGGCGGTGGCGGTGCGCAAACTCGCCGACGGCGGAGACACGCCCTCGCCGGCTCCCACGGTCGGCGGCAGCCAACCGGCCCCGGGGATCCAGGTTCCGCCGACCGTCGGCGGACCGACGGCCCAGGCCACCAGCCGGAAGGAGTGAACCGTGCACCTCGCCCACTACCTCGGCCTGCTGCACCGGGCGCAGACGAACCTCGCCGACGCGTTCCGGCAGGTGGCGGAGGCCCACTCGGACGAGCCCGATATCCGGTACCTCTGCCAACGGCAGGCCGAGCGCTGCGACGGGCACGCCGAACGGCTGCGGCCGTTCGCCGACCGCTACGCCGAGGAAGCGCCCGCCGAACCGGACCGGCTGCACTCGGAGCTGTTCCGCGGCACCCGCACCGGCGGTCTCGGCCTCCTCCGCGACCTGCAGGATCTCTACCTGATGGCCGCCGAGTGCGACATCACCTGGACCGTCGTGGGCCAGGCCGCCCGTGGGCTCCGGGACCACGACCTGATCGAGACGGTACGGGAGTGCGAAGGCGAGACGGCGATTCAGCTCACGTGGCTGCGTACCCGGATGAAGCAGGCGGCTCCGCAGGCCCTCGTCGTCGCTGACTGACCGTCGTCCCGCACCCCGGGTGTGAGCTGCTGACACGCCGGGTAGGGGACTGCCATGGATGCCCCCGACACACTGGCCGAGCTGGGTCGGATCAGACTCGACGAGACCAGCCTCGACGACATGCTGGGCCGGGTCGCCGGGCTGGCCCGCCAGGCTGTCACCCCGGCCCGGCACGTGTCGGTGACCCTGCTGAGCGGCAGCGCCGGGAGGACGGCGGCGTTCACCTCGGAACTGGCCCATGACCTCGACGGCTGGCAGTACGAGCTGGGCCGCGGCCCCTGCCTCGATGCCTCCACCAGCGGCGACACCCTGTCCCTGCCCGACCTGTCCGCCGAGCAGCGGTGGCCTGCCTGGGCGAGGCGAGCCCACGCCGCCGGCGTGGGAAGCTCCGTGTCCATCGGGCTGCCGATCCAGGAATCGGTGGTGGGTGCGCTCAACGTCTACGGCGGTTCGGCCAACGCCTTCGACCCGGCGGCGATCGTCGTCGCGGAGCGCTTCGCATCGTACGCCGCGGTGGCGATCGCCAACGCGCACCTGTTCGACAACGCGGCCACGATGGCCGAGCAGATGCGGCAGGCGATGCGCAGCCGGGCCGTGATCGAGCAGGCCAAGGGGATCATCATGGGCGAGCGGCGATGCTCGCCCGAGGAGGCGTTCGCGCTGCTGTCGAAGGTCTCGCAAGACAGCAACCTGAAGGTCCGCGAGGTCGCGGAGGCCCTGGTCGCGAAGGCGGTTCGAGGTGACGCGGGTGGGCGCACCGATCCTGGGCGTGGGGGTGCGCGGGGTCGCTGACGCTGAGGGGCCGCCCGGACACGGACGGCCCTCAGCGATCATCCCGCCGAATCAACTGTCCGACGGCTTGCGGAACGCGTCGCGGACCCGGTCGATGACCGCCAGCGCCGGCCCGGCCGCGATGGTGCCCGTGGCCGACTGGGCACTCGGATGCGGTCGAGTGGGTGCCGTGGTCTGCGCGGCGCGTACGGCGGTGGCGAGGCTGCGCAGCCGGTCGGCCGGGACGTGCTGGCGCAGCTGGGGAAATTCGTAGCGTTCCTCGTATCGGGCGTGGGTGAGCACAGCGTCGCGCAGCAGGATGATGCCGGTGTCGAAGCCGTCGGCGTCCACCCCGCCGTCGATCAACGTCTTGAGCGTCTGCTTGGCCTGTCGCTCCTCGTCGAGCCTGTCGTCGACCATTGCGTCGCCGCCCCCGCCGGGCAGCGTCCGGGCGAGGGGGTGGATGACCTCCTCCTCGGCGGTCTCGTGGGCGGCGAGGAGCCTGACCAGGTCGTCGAAGGCGTCCCGCCGGGTGTCGCCGGTGCCGCCGATGACCAGCAGGAAGAGCTGCTCGACCTGGGCGTGCTGAGCGAGGAGCAGGTCGACCACGTCCTCCTCGGGCCCGGGGGTGGCCGGGGTGCCGGTGTCAGGCATGGCTGCCTCCCTGGTCGCGCAGCGCCTCGACCGGGTGCGGTCCCTCGGTCTCGATGCGGTACTCGTCGCCGAAGCGTTCGCGGTGCATGTCGATTACCTGCTCGCTCGGTGGCTGCTGGCCGTCGTGCAGTTGCTGCTGCATCCACTCGAAGCGCTCGTGGGCGTCACGGACGTAGCCCTCGCCGAGTTTGGTGAGGTCGATCTGGGTGGCCAGCAGGTGGCGCAGGTAGTCCTTGTTGGGCTCGAACGTCAGCGGTTCGGGCAGGCCGGCGCTGCCGACGATCTCCTCGGGCTCCCGGCCGTCGTGGCGGCGCAGCAGGTCGGCGGCCTGCTGGAGGTGGGCCAGCTCCATCTGCAGATGCAGCTCCCAGATCGCCTTGATGCGGGGGTCGCTCTCCTGCTGCAGGAAGGAGTAGTAGAGCCAGCACTCGTTGTACTCGTGCGTGAGCAGCCGCTCCCACCAGTTCTCGCCCGGGTCCAACAGCGACTCGTAGTGGGTGACGTGCTCCTGCTCGATCAGGCTGATCTCCTGGTAGAGCTGGCGTGCGATCGGTTCCATGTACTGCGGGCCGACGTTCATGTAGTAGAACATCACCTGCTGCTCGGCCGAGAGGATCGTCAGCGCGTGCAGTTTGGAGCGCGGGTCGACGGAGTTGCGGTCGTACGGGGTGCGGACCTCGTCGAAGGGGTGCCGGTGCTCGACGATTGTCGGCCGCCCCGGCATGACCTCGGTGAGGCCGTCGACGATCTTCTCCGCCTTGCGGCGCTCGACCATCTCGTAGAGGTTGGCGTAGCGGTAGAGGTGGTCGAAGTCCTCCAGCACACCGAACTCGTACGCCTGCTTCAGGTAGGTGTCGGGTTCGTGCCGAGCGACCCAGGCGGTGAGGTCGACGGCGACCTGCTCGTAGCCGAGCGTGGTCTCCAGGACGCTCGCGGCGCCGGGCAGTAGCCAGTTCACCACCCGCTGCTGCTGGCTCTCCACATACCGGACGTAGGCGAGCTGCCGGCGGACCTCCTGATCCGGGCAGTTGCGCGCGAACTGGTGCTGAAAGTTGATCGCCTCGACCTCGATGCCGTTCATCGTGATGATCCGGCAACGGGTGTACGGGTCTACCGCCTCGGGATCGATCGGATCGACGTTCAGCTCCCGCCAGTTGCGGAGCTGACTCTCCAGCGGCAGACCCTTGTGATCCAGTGGATTGAACATACCTGTCCTTTCGGGGGGAAACCTGTCCGTACCCGTGTGAACGCGTCGAAAACGACGGCGCTCAGATCGCCTCGACCGCCCCGCATCCGCGCCTGGGCCGTCCGGGATGTGCCGGTCGCGGAACCAGGGCGTTGAGTGAGGGAGTGGCCGGGGACGACGGGACGTCGAGCCCCAGATGTCGCAGCACCCGGCAGACGGCGAGGACGCGCAGCACGAACGGAGAGGGATCGCGCAGCGTCAGCTGACCTCCCGCCGACACGGCCAGCTCACGGGCCCGCAGCAGTGCGCTCACGCCGCGGGCGCCGAAGAAGCGGACCTCCGACAGATCCACCGTGATCAGCGGAGCGGGAAGGGCGCAGAGTGAACCCACCAGCTCGGTGAGCAGGTGGGCGTTGCTCATGTCGATCTCGCCGGCCACCGCGATCGACAAGGTCGGGCCGTCGTCCCGCAGCACCAGGGACATCAGGGGCGTGCGAGGCTCGATCCCCTGTGGGGAGCGGAACTCGTACGGCTCGGGCCGAAGCGGGGGACGCTGACCAATCACATGACACCTCCACCCGTCAAAGGGTTGGTTCGCCGTCCGCGACTCGTCTCGTCGCGCGGTCGACCACTGGAGGGCACATGTCTTGACCCGAAACCCACCCTACCCCGTCACTAACAAACCCGCACAAGGTGACAACGGGCGAACACGCGGGTCCCGCGTGGCGCTGCCGTGCGCGCTACGCGGGACCCGGCCGGGGTGTCAGCCGGCGCTACAGGAGCGGATCTGTGGCCGGGCGCTGCTGTTGCCGTTGAACATCGTGGTGAAGCCGAAGGTGTTGCCGCTGCCGTTGGACCGCACGGTCATCACCGTGCCGCTGCTGTCCCAGGTGGCGTTGCCGTTCCAGACGGTGGAGACCCGCTGCGGCGAGGTGAGGGCGACGACCACGGTCCAGGTGTTGCTGCCGCTGACCGTCACCGAGGTGTTGTACCGGTCGCCCCACACGTTCGTGGTCGACGCGGTGGCGGTGCAGGATCCGCCGCTGGGCGGTGGGGTCGTCGCGCCGGGAGGCGGCGTGGTGCCGCTCGGCGGCGGGGTCGCGCCGTCGGGCGCGACCGCCCGTCCGGTGGACGGCGAGATCATGCCCGGGCAGAGGTTGCGGCTGGTCAGGTTGGCCATGATCTGACCGATGGCGTCCCGGGTGTTCTGGATGCCGTCGTGCATGAGGATGACCTGACCGGCCTGGAGACGACTGGCGTTCGACACGATCTGGCTGACGCTGGCGCCGTTCCAGTCCTGGGAGTCGACGTCCCAGATCACCTGCCGCATCCCGAGCGAGGAGGCCACCGACTGGAGGGTGGAGTTGGTCTCTCCGTACGGGGGCCGGAACAACTGGGGTCGGACGCCGGTCGCCGACTGGATCGCCGAACTCGTCTGGGACAGGTCGGACTGCATCTGGGACTGACTCATCGACGTCATGTGGGCGTGGTTCCAGCTGTGGTTACCGACCCACATGCCGGCGGACACCTGCGCCTGCGCCGCCGACCGGTTGTTCTGCACGTTCTGCCCGACGTTGAACATGGTGGCCCGTACGCCGTTGGCGCGCAGCACGTTCAGCAGAGCGCTGGTGCTGCCGGTCGGACCGTCGTCGAAGGTGAGGCCCACGTAGCCGTTGCAGGTGGCGGCGTTCGACGGGGTGGCGGTGGCCACGACGACGACGCCGCACGCCGCGACGGCGGTGACGAGGATGGACAGCGCCGCCCGTAGTGGCCTGGACCGTACGAGCGTGCCAGCGGAGACAGTGCTCATCTGTGCCCCTTCTACCGGCCCGGTCCCGCCCCGGTGTGGAAGGAGAGCACGGTCCGGACGTGTGGGTGGTGGGTGGGGAGATCGACGGCGACCGCAGGACACCGAGTCGCATCGATCGCAGTGGATCGGAGTATTGCAGCGCAAATTCGAGGCCGTCAATAAGTTCCGGAAGTCCTCCGGGAGCGCTGGGGGATCGTCTCGGGTCGGTCATCCCGGCGCGGAGCAGTGCTGATCCGCCTGCGACGACGCCCGTCCCGCCGGCGCGCCGGCCGCCGAGGATCGAGCGTCGACAGCGGCGGTCCGGAAATTCATCGGAACTATCGGTGTCGATCTGGTCTCTCGACCATGCTCTCTACTGCCGGTTGTGAGTTCAATCGCCTGGCCGGTGCCAGGGACCAGTGCGGACGACTATTGGCCTGCCCCGCGTATGCCGTCTGACCTTTCGCAAAGTTTCCGAGAAACGTTGACATCGCGCTTCGCCCGTACCAATACTTTCGCCACCGACGGACCTCGATGAGTGTCGATCAGGGTCGTTTACGGCGACCCGCGCGCCGGCCGCCGATGGCGGGGCGGGCCGGCCGACACCATCGCGTCGCACGACGTCGGTGCGCGCAGGAATCCACCCGCCGGGAGGCCCGCCCGGCCGTGTGGAGACTGCGCTGCGGGGCCGCCCGGAGCGGCGGACCGGGCGGTCCGGCTCGGCGCCGACAGGCGCTGGTGGCGCGGCGGTTGCTGGGCCGCCGCGCCACGCCACCCGCCACTACACATCGCCACCGGTCCGCTACACCATTGCGCCGCATGAATGCCGATCCGAGGAGAGCCGGGCCTTGTTGACGCGGTATGTCCTCGATCGAGCTGGATCGTTGACATGTGCCGGGATTCCATCTTTGATGGTCGATGTTGCTTTCTCGTCGGTCTGGTCGGGCGCGCTGGGTCGCCCGGCGTCGGGTCGGGCCGGTCGATGCCCCGACCTTGGAGGACGGATGAGCGTTTTCGCGCGGCTCAGACCACGACGGCTCCTGCCGCCGATGACCGTGGCAGTGCTGGTGGCCGTGACGCTCGGCGTGCCGGCGTCGGCGGCCGGCCCGTCGACAATCGTCAGCGCGGCGTCCGGCCGCTGCCTGGACGTGGTGGGCGGCGGGCGGACCGCCGGCACCGGGATCAATATCTATGACTGTGGTGGACAGGCCAACCAGGCGTGGACCCTCACCGCGGCCGGCGAGTTGCGGGTGTACGACGCGACGATGTGCCTGGACGTCGTCGGACAGGACACCACCGCGCCGGCCGCCGTGCAGATCTACGGCTGCACCGGCGGCGCCAACCAGCGCTGGCGGATCAACACCAACGGGACCATCGTCGGCGTCCAGTCGGGACTCTGCCTCGACGTGACGGGTGGCGGCACCGCCAACAGCACGACCGTCGGTCTCTGGACCTGCAACGGGCAGGCCAACCAGCGCTGGACGTCGTCGTTCGGCAGCGCCGACAGCCAGCCACCCACACCGCCTGGCAACGCACGGGTGAGCGGACAGACCTGCAACTCGGTGACGTTCGCCTGGAACGCCTCCACCGACAACGTCGCGGTGGCGTTCTACGACATCTACCACGACGGTCAGCTCATGACCTCGGTGAGCGGAAGCACGCTGTCCGCCAACCTCACCGTCGTACCCGGCGCGACCTGGGGGCTGTACGTCAACGCGCGGGACGCCGCCGGGAACGTGTCGCAGGCCAGTTCCACCGTCACGATCACCCCGCCGCCCTGTCAGGCCGACACCGTGCCGCCGAGCACGCCGACGCAGCTCACCGGCACCGCCTCGGGGACCACCGTGACGCTGCGCTGGACCGCGTCCACCGACAACGTCGGAGTCCGGGCGTACGACGTCTACCGGGGCGGCGTGAAGATCGGCGCCGTCACGGGCGCTCCGCCGGTGACCACCTTCACCGACAGCGGCCTGGCCGCGAACACCACCTACCAGTACCAGGTGGTGGCCCGCGACGGGCAGGACAACGCCTCGGCACGCAGCGCCTCCGTCGCGGTGAGCACCGGCGGCGCCTGCGCCAACCCGGTGTGCACGGTGCGGCAGGTCACCACCGACACCGACGTCCCGTGGGGTCTGGTGACGCTGCCGGACGGGACCGTCCTCTACAACCGCCGCGACGCGCACGACATCGTCCAGCTCGACCCGGCCACGGGGGCGAAGACCACCGTCGGGACCGTGCCGAACGTGCAGAGCACCGACGGTGAGGGTGGCCTGCTGGGCCTGGCGGTCTCGTCGAGCTTCGCCAGTGACCGGTGGCTGTACATCATGCACACGTCGCCGAGTGACAACCGGATCGTGCGGATCAAGCTGGAGAACGGTCGGTTGACCACGTCCGGTGAGCAGGTCCTGGTCAGTGGGATCCGGCGGAACAAGTACCACAACGGTGGCCGGTTGCGGTTCGGTCCGGACGGCAAGTTGTACGCCAGCACGGGGGATGCGCAGAACGGGGCGTACGCGCAGGATCGTGCCGCTCTGGAGGGCAAGGTCCTGCGGTTGAACCCGGATGGGACGGTGCCGTCGGACAACCCGTTCGGCAACTACGTGTGGAGTTACGGTCACCGCAATCCGCAGGGGTTGGCGTTCGACTCGCAGGGTCGGCTGTGGGAGCAGGAGTTCGGCAACTCGGTCATGGATGAGACGAACCTGATCACCAAGGGCGGGAACTACGGCTGGCCGGCGTGTGAGGGCACGAGCGGCACGTGTGGCACGGCGGGTTACATCGCGCCGGTGCGCACGTACCCGACGGCCGAGGGTTCCTGCTCGGGTATCGCGATCGTGCGTGACGCCCTCTACGTCGCCTGCGCCCGTGGTACGCGGATGTACCGGGGTGTGATCAGCGGCAGCAGCCTGACCAACGTGCAGACGTACTTCAGCGGCACCTACGGTCGGCTGCGCACGGTGGAGCCCGCCCCGGACGGCGGGTTGTGGCTGACCACCACGACCACGGGCGACAAGGACAGCATTCCGAACAACAGCAACGAACGCGTCCTGCACGTCACCCTCGGCGGTTAGGGGAGTTCGCCGACGGTCACCGCATCACCCCGGTGACCGTCGGCGGGCGGCAGGTGCTTCTGAGGTTCGGCGAGCGTTCACGTCCCGCTCGCGGCGAGGTCATCGTCGCCGATCGTCTCCCGCCTAGCGTGACCAGGGCATCTGCACCTGAAGAGCTGAGGTTTTCGCACCATGTCCCTGCGTCACATTCTGGCGGGCCTCGTCGTCCTGCCCGCGCTCGCCGTTCCGGTGGCCGCGCACGCGTCGACCGTCGACAGTGCCACCGCGCTGCTCCCCCAGAAGACCCACTTCGACCTCCAGGCGCACCGCGGTGGCATCGGCATGACCACCGAGGAGTCGCTGGAGGGCTTCGCCAAGGCCCTGCGCCTCGGTGTCACCACCCTGGAGATGGACACCCAGATCACCAAGGACCAGAAGGTCGTCGTCAACCACGACCGCCAGGTCAGCGCGCAGAAGTGCGCCGACACCGCTCCGGTCACGCCCGGTGACCCGATGTACCCGTACGTCGGCAAGTACCTCAAGGACCTCACCCTCGCCCAGGTCAAGACCATGGACTGCGGCTACCAGCAGCTCCCGGGCTTTCCCGAGCAGGAGCAGGTCAAGGGCTTCCGCATGGTCGAGTTGAAGGACGTCCTCGACCTCGTCAAGAGCTACAACGCGAAGCAGGTCACCCTCAACATCGAGACGAAGGTCGAGGCGGGAGCGCCCGAGCAGACCGCGCCCCGGGAGCTGTTCGTCCGGCGCGTCTTCGAGGAGATCCGCGCCTCCGGCATCGAGAAGCAGGTCACCATCCAGTCGTTCGACTGGGGCGCGCTCACGGTGATGCACCGGCTCGCGCCGAAGTGGCCGCTGGTGGCGCTGACGAACTACGACTTCCTCCAGGTCGGCAAGCCCGGCGCGTCCCCCTGGCTGGGCGGGATCGACGCCGACGACTACGACGGCGACTTCGTGAAGGCGGCCGCCGCCATCCCCGGCGTCACCGCTCTGTCGCCGAACTACGGATTCCCGCAGAACGGCACCATCGCCGACCCGAACTTCCGCTTCTACCCCGACGCGACGATGATCGCCGAGGCGCACGCCCGTGGTCTGAAGGTCATCCCGTGGACCTGCGACGACCCGGCCACCGTGTCCGCGCTGATGGACATGGGAGTCGACGGGATCATCACCAACTACCCCAACCGCGTGCGGGCCATCATGGCCGAGCGCGGCATGCGCCTGCCGAAGAGCTACCAGCCCCGCCACTGATCCCGCATCCGGTGGCCGGGACCGTCCGGTGAGCTGCTGTGGCGCTCACCGGGCGGTCCGGCGTCCACCGGTCAGGCCGGATGCTGGATGAGCCTCTTCGACGTCCGCTGCGCCGGCACACCGGCCGGACGGTGGCCCGCGTCCACCTCCGCCGTCCACGGGGGCTGGGCGGCCGGCGTCCGCCACCGGGCCACCCGCGCCCCCGGCCCGGCCGCCGCGCCCGCGTGCTGCCCCGCGGGGCCGGTGTCACCGCCGGTCGTCGGGCCGCCGGCCGGCGCGATGCCCAACTCCCGCATCCGCTCGACGTACGTGCGGTAGCGGCGTTGCGCCTCACCGTGCCGCCCGGCCGCGCGGAGCACCTGCACCAACTCCAGGTGGGCGTCCTCGTCGTACGGGTCGCGGTGCACCAGCCGCATCAGGTAGACGAGCTTCTGATCGGTGTCCGCAGTGTGCTGGGCCAGGGCCCGCAGCACGCTGGTGTGGGCGACCTGCGCCTCCTCCCGCAGCGGCTGGGCCCAGTCCTCGTACGGGTCGTCGGCGAGGAAGTCCCCGCCGTACAACTCGTCGGCGCGGATCAGCGCGCGGACCGTGTCGGGGTGCCCGGCCCGCAGGGCGACCTGCGCCTCCTCGGCCGCGGTGAGGAACGTCTCGACGTCCACGTCGATCACGTCGAGGTCGACCGCCACCGAACCCCGGTCGGCCAGCACCGCGCCCCGACCGCTGGTGCGGTGCCCGGTGCCGAGCACCCGACGCAGCGTGGACAGCAGCACGGACAGCCGGTTCGCGGTGCGCGACGGCGACTCGTCCGGCCAGAGCAGCTCCATCAGCCGGGCCCGGGGCACGGCGCGGCCCCGGTGCGCGACGAGGATCTTCAGCAGGTCCCGGGCCTTCTTGGACTGCCACTCGCCGTACGGGACGACGGTGCCGGCCCGGAACACCCGGAAGTCGCCCAGGGTGTGGATGACCACCGCCGGAACCCGCAGCGTGATCGCGGTGAGCCCGTCGGCGACGCCCGGGTCGAGGCGTACCCCGCAGCGGCGCAGCTTCTGCTCGGCGCCCTCGGCGCCGCGACGGGCCTGGCGTCCCTGCAACCGGGCGGCGATCAGCCGGACGGTCGCCTCCTCGGCCGGATCGCCCAGCTCCCGGCAGAGCGCCGCGGCGTCGTCGAGCAGCCCGGCGGACGCGCGCGGATCGTCCGCCGCGAGCACGGTGAGCTGAAGCGCCTCGATGAGGGTGGCGCGTCGCCGACCCACGGTCGCGCCGGTGCGGGCCTCGGCGGCGTCGAAGTGGGCGGCGGCGGTGTCGCCGCGCAGCAGCGCCACCCACCCGCGGGCCAGCAGGGCGTACGGCCGTTCGGACTCCCGGGCCACGGTGACCGCCCGATCGGCGAGGTCCTGCGCGGCGGTCAGGTCGTCGGCGGCGCGGATCCGCGCCAGCTCGGCGAGCACCCAGGCCGGCGACGCGGGACGCACTGCGGACGTGGCCAGCGCGCTCAGGGCGCCCTCCAACGCCTGCCGGGCCTGGCGTGGCTCCCGCCGGCGGCGGTGCACCATCCCGAGGGCGGCCAGCGAGAACGCCTCGTCGGCGGTCACCCCGGCCAACTCCCGCAGGCGAAGCCCTGCGGCGCCGTCGGCCAGCGCCTCCTCCAACCGGCCGAGCTGGCACTTCGCCACGGCGGCCAGGGTCAGCGCGTACGGCTCGTAGCCGGAGTCACCCGTCACCTCGGTCAGCCGCACGGCCGCCTCGGCCTGTCGCAGCGCGTCGCCGGCGTCGCCGGCCCGCAGCAGGTGGCTGGCCAGGTCCAGGTGGACCATCAGCCGGAACAGGCTGGCGTCGGCACGGCGGAGCCCGTCGGTCGCCTCCGCCCGCCCGAGGGTCGCCGCCGCGTCGCCGGTGGCGGCGGCGAGCAGGACGACCACCCGGGTGTACGCCTGGTGGGCGGTCGGTACGCCGCACGCGTGGGCGGCGCGCGCCGCCTCCTCGACGTCGGCGCTGGCCCGCTCGATGTCGTCGTCGAGCAGGTGGTGCACCGCGGCGTGGCAGTACGTCTGCACGGCGTGCGGCCCGGTCGCGCCGATCGGCGCGGTCGCCAGGAGGGCTGTCGCCAGGTGTGGTTCCCCGGCGAGGTGGTGCCGCAGCGCGGTGCGCCAGATCTGGGCGACCGGGACGTCGGTGTCGTCGGGATCCGCGGCGAGCAGGTCGGGTTGGGTGGCGAGCCACAGGTGCGCCGCCGTGCGGTCACCGGCGGCGGCGAGGTGCCGCAGCGCCCGCCCCGGGTCACCGCTCGGACGTTCTCGTTCTGCTGCCGACGCGTCGCCTCCACCTTCGCCGCGAGCCGGCGTCGACGTGCGCCAGGCATGGTTGACAAGGTCTCCGGACATTCACCGCTCCTGTGTTCTCTCGTGGAGGCTCAGGCGAGCGAAGAGACAACCGGGCCCTGCGAGTCGTCGCCCGGCGTGGCTTCCCCCCGGCACGATCATTGCCTCCATCGAGCGGCATCGCCATAACCAAAAGAGTCGGTGTACTTACTGACTGCAATGCGCTATCGGCATAAAGCCGCGCTCAGGTTTCCCTCAGACCGCCGCAACGGCACCCGAACGGCCCGTACAAGCAACTGGCACGGGTACGGGCCAGACTCCCGGTCATTGCGTGTCACCCGCCGATCGGAGCTGAGATCCGATGACCGAACAGCCAATTGTTCCTGGCCTTTCCGCCTTCTGGGGGCGGCAGCTCGCCGCCCTCCCCGAGCCGCCGGACCTGCCCTTCACGCCGACGACAGACCCGCCCGTCGACACCCGAGTTGACCTGGGCGACGAGGTCGAGCCGCAGGTCAGCGCGTTGGCCGGCCTGTTCGCGCTGCTGCGCCGCTGGGTCACTGGTCGGGACCTGCTCGCCGAGACGCCGGCCGCGCCGACCGGTGCCGCGCGCTGGCTGCCGGTCCGGGTCCGGCTGCCCGAGGATCCCACCTGGACCGAGCTGCGGGACCTGGTCCGAACGGCGCTCCGGGAAGCCCGCGAGCATGACGCGGAATTGCCCGAAAATCCTCCCGACTATCGGCCGGTGGTGTCGATCGGATTCGATCAACTGCCGTTCGGTAATCGTGGTGCGTTGCAACTGCTGATCGACGACACCGGGGAACGGCCGACGGCCACGGTGGGCGGGCACCCGCACGCGACGCCGATCGCGACCGCGCTCGCCGTCCTGCTCGACCGGGCGCGGGAACGCCCCGCGGCACGTCTGTCCGACCTGCCGCTGCTCGACCCGGCGACCGAACGGCGGGTGGTGCGTGACGGGAACGCCACCGACACCGACTATCCGCGCGAGTCGTCGGTGCCCGCCCTGTTCGCCGAGTGGGCCCGCCGGACCCCGAACGCGCCCGCCCTGCGCGACGACCACCAGACCCTCGCCTACCGCGAGGTGGACCGGCGTGCCAACCACCTGGCGGCGCGTCTGCTCCGACTCGGCATCGGCGCCGAGACGATCGTCGGGATCTGCCTCGCCGACACCACGACCTGGGTGGTCGCCGCCCTGGCGACGCTTAAGGTCGGCGCCGCGTACCTGCCGCTGGACCCCGGTTACCCGCCGGAGCGGCTGGCGCTGATGTGCCAGGACGCCGCGCCCGGCGTCATCCTGCACGCCGCCGCGCTGGCCGACCGGCTTCCCGACGACGGCACTCCCCGGATCGCCGTGGACCGGCTGCCCGCCGACGACGGCCCGGCGCAGCCCCCGGCGGTGACCGTCCATCCCGACCAGCTCGCGTACGTCATGTACACGTCGGGCTCCACGGGCCGTCCGAAGGGCACCGGCGTCAGCCACCGCAACATCGTCCGGCTGGTCCGCGACACCACCTTCATCGACGTACGCCCCGACGACGTGATGGGGCAGGCCGCCACGATGTCGTTCGACGCGGCCACCCTGGAGGTCTGGGGCGCGCTGCTCAACGGCGCCTGCCTCGCGGACCTGGACATGAACGACGTGATCGTGCCGGACCGGCTCCGCGCCCGGCTGCGCGACACCGGCGTGACGATGATGTTCCTGGCCACCTCCGTGGCCCGGCAGCTGGCGACCGAGGCGCCGGACGCCCTGGCCGCGCTGCGCTACCTGACGTTCGGTGGTGAACAGGCCGACCGGGTCGCCGTGGACCGGCTCCGGGCGGCCTGCCCGGACACGACCCTCGTCAACGGGTACGGCCCGACCGAGGCGACCACCTACAGCACCACGTACGACTGCGCCCGGCTCACCGCCGCGGACCCGGTCGTGCCGATCGGCGGTCCGGTCGCCAACACCCGGGTGTACGTGCTGGACCGGCTCCTGCAACCGGTGCCGCCGGGCGTGCTGGGCGAGCTGTTCATCGGCGGGGACGGGGTGGCCCGTGGCTACCTCGGCCGTCCGGACGCGACCGCCGAGCGGTTCGTGCCGGACCCGTTCGGACCCCGCCCCGGGGGCCGGCTCTACCGCACCGGCGACGTGGTCCGGCAGCGCCCCGACGGGTTGATCGAGTTCGTCGGCCGATCCGACCACCAGGTGAAGATCCGCGGGTACCGGGTCGAGCCGGGGGAGGCGACGGAGGCGCTGCGCGGTGGCGGGCTGGTCCGCGACGCGATCGTGCGCGCCGACCGCGACGCCGCCGGCGACGCCCGACTGGTCGCGTACGTCGTACCCGACGAGGGGGTGGACGTCGAGGCGATCCGGGAACGGGCCCGCGAGCAACTGCCCGACCATCTGGTGCCGGCCGTGTTCGTGGCACTGCCCCGGCTGCCGCTCAACCGCAACGGCAAGGTCGACGTCGCGGCGCTGCCCGCGCCCGACGCCACCACGACAGCCGACGACGACGGCCCGCGTACGCCGACCGAGCGGGCGGTGACCGAGATCTGGCAGGACGTCCTCGGCGTGCCGGTACGTCGCCGCGCCGACGACTTCTTCGACCTGGGCGGGCGGTCCCTGAAGGCGACCCGGGTCCGCTCCCGGCTCGCCGCCGCGATCGGCGCGGAGGTGCCGTTGCGGCTGATCTTCGACCACCCGACGGTGGCCGGGCTGGCCGCCGCGCTGGACGAGATCGGTGGCACGCCCGCCGAGTCCGCCGAACCGGTCGCGCCGGTCCCGCTGGACGGGCCGCCCCCCGCCGATCTCGCGGGCCTGCTCGACCAGCTCGAACAGGGCGTCGCCCGATGATCGGCGCGCTCACCCCCGCGCAGTTGCGCCAGCGCGTGGACGCCCTGCCACCCGAGCGGCGGCGGGCGTTCGTCGCGGCGATCCGCGCCGACGGCGACCGGTACGGCATCCACCCGCTCACCGCCGCCCAGGAGTGGATGCTCCTGCTGGCCCAGCTCCGACCGGACAGCCCCGCCTACCACGTTCCGTACCGGGTGGACCTGCGCGGCGAGGTGGACGTCGCCGCGTTGCGCGGCGCGCTCGACGAGGTCGTGGCGCGGCACGAGGCGCTGCGCACGGTGTTCGTACCGCTGGACGGTCAGTCGTACCAGATGGTCCTGCCGGCGACGGGCCTGCCGCTGACGGTCGAGGACGTCGCGCCGGAGCGGATCGACGAGTACGCCGCCGTCGAGGCGGTACGCCCGTTCGACCTGGCCCGGGGGCCCCTGGTGCGCGCCACCCTGTGCCGGACCGGCCCGGGTGACTTCTCGCTGCTGCTCAGCCTGCACCACGTGATCTGCGACGGCTGGAGCATGGGTCTGCTCTTCGAGGAGCTGTCGGCGGCGTACGCGGCCCTGCGCCAGGGCCGTGCCGTGGCCCTGCCGGCGGTGCCCCGGGACGTGCCGGCGGCGCTGGCGCAGGACCGGCTGCTCGGCCCGGCCGAGTTGGCCCGGCGGCTCGACTGGTGGCGCGACGCGCTGGCCGGCGCGCCGCCCGGTCTCGACCTGCCCACCGACCGGCCCCGCCCGGCGGAGCTGGAGGACGCCGGCCACGAGATCGAGTTCTCCTGGCCGCCCGCCCTGGCCGACCGGGTCGCCGAGGCGCAGCGACGCACCGGCGCGACCCCGTACATGATCTTCGCGGCGGCCTGGGCGGCGTTGCTGCACCGCCGCAGCCAGCAGCCGGACCTGCTCATCGCCACCCCGGTGGCGAACCGGCAGACGCTCGACAGCGAGACCGCCGTCGGTTTCTTCGTCAACACGCTGGTGCTGCGCAGCCGGGTCGACGGTGGACTGACCTTCGCCGCTCTGCTGGACCGCCTCCGCGACTCGGCGCTGACCGCGCTGACCGACCCGGTGCCGTTCGACGCCCTGGTGCAGGAGCTGCGCCCGGCCCGCGACCCCGGTCGTCATCCGCTGGCCCAGGTCATGTTCGCCGTCGAGGACGGCTGGGAACAGCGGCTGACGCTGCCCGGGGTGACCGTGCTGGCCAGCGGCGAGACGCACACCGGCACGTCCATGTTCGACCTGACGCTGACCGTCATCGCACACGAGGGCCGGATCGACGGGCGGATCGAGTACCGCACCCGCCTCTTCGACGAGTCCACCGCCCGCGCGCTCGCCGACCAGCTCGACACCCTGCTCATGGCCGCGCTCGCCGACCCGGACACCCCGGTGGACCGGCTGCCGCTGCTCGACCCGGCCGCCGGACGGGACCTGGTCGACCGCTGGGCCGCCACCGCGCCCGCGGCACCGACGCAGCCCGCCCTGGGTGAGCTGATCGCCCGTCAGGCGAGGGCAACCCCGGACGCGGTGGCCGTGGCGTACCGCGATCAGGCCCTCACCTACCGGGACCTCATTGCCCGGGCCGACCGCCTGGCCCGAACCCTCGCCGCCCGGGGCGTGCGGGCCGAGACGACCGTCGGTGTCTGCCTGCCCGCCGGCCCCGACTGGGTGGTCACCTTCCTCGCCGTACTCTCCTCGGGCGGGGTCTATCTGCCCCTGGACCCGCAGTTGCCGGCGGCCCGGCTGGCGCACCTGCTCGCCGACTCCGCCGCCGCGCTCGTGGTCACCACGGCCGACGCGCAGCTCGCGCTCCCCGCCACCGATTTGCCACTGCTGCACCTGGACGAGGCCGCGCCGCGCGACGAGGCTCCGCCCTCCGTGGCCGTCCAGCCGGACGCCGCCGCCTACCTGATCTACACGTCCGGCTCGACCGGGCTGCCCAAGGGCGTCGTCGGCACCCACCGAGGGCTGGCCAACCTCGCCGAGGCGCAGGCCCGACTGGTCGGCGTCCAGGCCGGCGACCGGGTCCTGCAGTTCCACTCGATCGGGTTCGACGTCGCGCTGTCCGATCTGGTCACCACACTCACCGTCGGCGCGACCCTGCGCCTGCTCGGCCCGGACGAGCGCACGCCCGGCCCCGACCTGGCCGCCGCGCTCGTCCGGCACCGTGTCACGGTGGCCGACCTACCGCCGGTCGTCCTCGACGCGTTGGACCCCACCGCCGTTCCCGACCTGCGGGTACTCACCGTGGGTGGGGAACCCTGCGCGCCGGACGTCGCCGCCGCCTGGTCACGCGGCCGGCTGCTGATCAACGGGTACGGCCCCACCGAGGCCACCGTCACCGCCACGGCCGCCCGCTGCGCGCCCACCGACACCGAGTTGCCGATCGGCCGCCCGCTGACCGGGGTACGCGCCTACGTCCTCGACGCGGAGCTGCGGCCGGTGCCCCCCGGGGTGCCCGGCGAGCTGCACCTCGGCGGCGCCGGAGTGGCCCGCGGCTACCACGGCGACGCCGCGCTCACCGCCCTCCGGTTCCTGCCGGACCCGTACGCCCCGACGCCGGGGGCGCGGATGTACGCCACCGGTGACCTGGTCCGCTGGCGTGCCGACGGGCAACTCGTCTTCCTCGGTCGGGCGGACAACCAAGTCAAGATCAACGGTTACCGCATCGAGTTGGGCGAGGTGGAAGCCCACCTGCGGCAGTACCCGGGCGTGCGCCGGGCCGCCGCCGTGGTGCGGACCGACTCGCCCGGCGGCCGACGACTCGTCGGTTACCTCGTCGGCGACGGGTTGGCGGTGGACGAGCTACGCCAGAGCCTGCTGCGGCGTCTGCCCCGCTACCTGGTGCCGAGCGCCTTCGTGGTGGTGCCCGACCTGCCGTTCACGTCCAGCGGCAAACTCGACCCGTCCCGCCTGCCCGCGCCCGCCGTCGCCCGCGCCGACCTCGGCGCCGCGTACGTGGCGCCGGACGGAGCCGTCGAACGGGCCATCGCCGACACCTGGCGACAGGTGCTCGGGCTGGACGACGTCGGGGCGGACGACAACTTCTTCGACCTCGGCGGGACGTCCCTGCTGCTGGCGCGGGTGCAGACCCGACTCGCCGACCGGCTGGGCCGAACGGTTCCCGCGGTGGAGCTGTTCCGCTACCCGACCGTCGCGCAGTTGGCCCGCTTCCTCGACGGCGGATCCGCGCCGACGGCGTCGCCGACCGCAAGCGGTCGGCGACGAGACGAACGCAAGCAGGCGCTGGCCGACCGGGCCCGCCGGGCCCGCCCGGTGCCGGCGGGGGAGGGACGAGCATGAGCGACCAGGAGACCGGACTGGAGATCGCCATCGTCGGAATGGCCGGCCGCTTCCCGGGCGCGGCCGACGTCGACGAACTGTGGCGGCGGGTCCTCGCCGGACAGGAGACCATCACCCGGTTCACGGACGCGGAGTTGGCCGCCGCCGGGCTGAGCGAACAGGAACGGCGGCACCCCGACCACGTGCCGGCGCACGGCGCGCTGCCGGACATCGACCGCTTCGACGCGGCCTTCTTCGGCTACTCGCCCCGCGACGCCCGGCTGCTCGACCCGCAACAGCGGCTCTTCCTCGAGGCGGCCTGGACCGCCCTGGAACGCGCCGGTCACCTCGCCGGGAACCCCGACCGGCTGGTCGGTGTGTACGCCGCCGCGGCGGCCAGCGGCTACCTCCTGCACCACCTGTTCCGCAATCCGCGCCTCGACTCGGTCTCCGAGTACGAGCTGATGCTCGCCAACGACAAGGACTCGCTGCCCACCCGGGTGGCGTACCACCTGGACCTGCGGGGACCCGCCGTCGCGGTGCAGACGGCGTGCTCGTCGTCGCTGGTCGCCGTGCACCTCGCCGCGCAGGCGCTGCTGGCCCGCGAGTGCGACGTCGCGCTCGCCGGCGCCGCGCACGTCCTGCTGCCGGGGGGCACCGGCTACCGCCACGAGGCGGGCGGCATCATGTCCCGCGACGGCCACTGCCGCCCGTTCGACGTGCGTGCCAGCGGAACCGTGGGAGGCGACGGCGCCGCCGTGGTCGTCCTGCGCCGGCTGGCCGACGCCCGCGACGACGGCGACACGGTGTACGCGGTCATCCGGGGCTCGGCCATCAACAACGACGGCCGGGTGAAGGTCGGGTTCACCGCCCCCGGGGTGGACGGTCAGGTGGCCGCCATCCGGGCCGCCCAGGAGGTGGCCGAGGTCGACCCCGCCACGATCGGCTACGTCGAGGCGCACGGCACCGGCACCGAACTGGGTGACCAGATCGAGCTACGCGCCCTGACGGAGGCGTTCCAGGGCGCTGCCGGGGGTCGGGGCGCTGGCGGAGGTTCGTGCGCACTCGGCTCGATCAAGGCGATCGTCGGTCACCTCGACGTCGCCGCCGGGGTGACCGGGCTGATCAAGGCCGCGTTGGCGCTGCACCACCGGGTGGTGCCACCCAGCCCGTACTGCGCCGAGCCGCACCCCGAGCTGGCCGGTGGGCCGTTCCGGGTGCCCACCACCGCGCAGCCCTGGCCCGACCTGGGCGCGCCGCCCCGCGCGGCGGTCAGCTCCTTCGGCATCGGGGGCACCAACGCCCACGTCGTGCTCCAGGCCGCCGAACCCGCGGACCACCTCCCCGCCGGCGAGGGGCCGGCACACGTGCTGGTGCTCTCCGCCCGGGACGCCGACGCGCTCGACGAGGCCCGTACCCGGCTCGCCACCCACCTGGAGGCGGACCCGGACGTGCCGCTGGCCGACGTCGCGTACACACTGGCCCACACCCGACGCGCGTTCGGCCACCGCCTGGTCGTCGTCGCCCGCGACGTCCACACCGCCGCCGCCCAACTCGCCGACCGCGACTCGTCGCTGGTCCGCACCGGCGTCGCCACCGGTACGCCGGCCGGGGTGGCGCTGCTCTTCCCCGGCCAGGGCGCCCAGTACGCGGGGATGGGCCGCACCCTGTACCGCACCGAACCGGTCTACCGGGCGGCCTTCGACCGCTGCGCCGACCTGCTGCGCCCCCACCTCGACGTGGACCTGCGCACGCTGCTCTGTCCACCCGGCGAGCAGGTCCCCGCCGCACCCGAGCTGGACGAGACCCGGCTCACCCAGCCGGCCCTGTTCGCCGTCGAGTACGCCCTCGCCGAGCTGCTGCGCCACCGGGGCGTACGCCCGGTCGCGATGGCGGGACACAGCCTCGGCGAGTACGTGGCCGCCTGCCTGGCCGGTGTCTTCACGCTGCCCGACGCGCTCGCCACCGTCGCCGTACGCGGCCGGCTCATGCAGGCACAGGCCCCCGGCTCGATGCTCTCGGTGGCGCTCGGCGTCGACGAGGTCACGGCGCTGCTGCCCGCCGGCGTGGAGGTGGCCGCCGCCAACGCGCCGCGCCTCGTCACCGTCTCCGGCGCGACGGCCGCCGTCACCGCGTTCGCCGACGACCTGCGCGGGCGTGGGGTGGCCTGCCGGGAGATCCGCACCTCGCACGCGTTCCACTCGGCCATGATGGAGCCCGCACTGGCCGGCTTCGCCGCACACCTGCGCGAGATCCCGCTGCGCCCGCCCACCCTCCCCGTCGTCTCGAACGTGACCGGTCGCTGGCTCACCGACGACGAGGCCACCGACCCCGACTACTGGGTGCGGCAGCTGCGCCGTCCGGTCAACTTCACCGCCGCCGCGGACCTGCTGCTGAGCGAGCGGTACGCCGTGCTGGAGGCCGGTCCGGGCCGCACCCTGGCCACCCTCGTCCGCCAGCACGGGGCAGCCCGCGGGGCGACGGTGTTGACCAGCCTGCCCGCCGACCGCACCCCGGCCGGCGAGGACGACGCCGTCGCGCTGGCCGTCGGCCGGCTCTGGCTCGCCGGGGCGCCCGTCGACTGGCCCACCGGACGACGGCGGGTGCCCCTGCCCACGTACCCGTTCGCCCGCGAGCGGCACTGGGTCGACGCGTACCGGCCGGGTCAGGTCACCCTCGACGAGCAGGCGCCGGATGCCGCCGCCCCACCAACGACCGCCCCGGCCGTCGCCGCCGCGTCGACCGACGAGCCGTACGAGGTGGTGCGGCGGATCTGGGTCGACCTGCTCGGGGTGGACGAGATCGGCCCCGACGACGACTTCTTCGAGCTGGGCGGTCACTCGCTGCTCGGCACCCGCGTGGTGGCCCGACTGCGCGACGCGTTCGGCGTCGACCTGCCGCCCGCCGCGATCTTCGAGTCACCCACCCCCGCCGCGCTGGCGCGTACCGTCGCCGACCTGGCCCGGCCCGCTCCCGCCGTACCCGACGGCGACCTCACCGACCTGCTCGCGGAGATCCGGGCGCTCTCGCCGGAGAGTCTCGCCCGCGAGCTGCACCTGGCCCGACACGAGGAAGGTAATTCCCATGGCTGACGAACACCGCGTGGTGGTCAACGACGAGGAGCAGTACGCCCTGTGGCCCCGGCACAAGGCGGTGCCGGACGGGTGGCGGGACGCCGGCTGTGCCGGCAGCCGCGAGGAGTGCCTGGACTTCGTGACGCGCACCTGGACCGACATGCGCCCCCGCAGCGTCCG
This sequence comes from Micromonospora sp. RB23, assembly GCF_053585025.1. Taxonomy (NCBI): domain Bacteria; kingdom Bacillati; phylum Actinomycetota; class Actinomycetes; order Micromonosporales; family Micromonosporaceae; genus Micromonospora; species Micromonospora sp. RB23. The sequence continues at coordinate 4,199,924 of NZ_CM132111.1, read as the reverse complement.
GGAGCATGTGTCAATGTAGCGTTGACACGATGACGACGCCGTTGGCCGGGTTGGCTGGGGTGCGTGCCGCTCGTGCGCAGCTGGACGAGCGGGAGGCCGAGCTGATCGACCGGGCTCGTCATGACGGCGCGACCTGGGCGCAGATCGCGGCGGCACTGGGCCTCGGCACCCGGCAGGCTGCCGAGCAGCGCCGTCAGCGCCTGGCGGCGGCACGACGGGTGCGGCGGCAGGAGCTGGACCGGGGCTACTCGCCGCAGATCGTGGCGTTGCGCGCCGCGGTGGCGGAGCTGGGGCGCTGGATCGCAGCGGACCGCCGGTGGGACTCCCGCTTCCGTCGGGCGGCACTCGTGCGGAGCACGGTCGACGCCGCCCTGGACGCCGACCCGGGCTCGCTCTACGCCCTGGTCCTGCACCTGCGCACCGACCTTGACGACGCGGGCGACCGGCTGCCGCCGCCGGTGCGGGCGGTGGCGGCGACGTTGGGGACCGCGTTGTCAACGCCGAATTGACATCTCCTGGCGGCATTGCCTGCGCCTGGCTCAAGAAACAGGATGTGAGTCCAGTGGACTCAACCTGGGAGAGCGCATGCGCCGTAACGCGGGTCTGTTCGTGGCGATCTCGATCCTGTCCGGCTTCGGCAGCAGCGCCATGGCCCTCGTGTCCGGCCTCTGGATCCTGGACCTCAGCGGTTCCACCGGACTGGCCGCCCTCGCCGGGCTCTGCGTGTACGCCCCGGTGCTCGCCGGCCCGTGGCTGGGTGGCCTGCTCGACCGGGCGTCGCGACGGCCACTGGTGATCGCCGTCAACCTCATGCTGGCGGCCGCGCTGCTGGCGCTTCTCGCCGTGCGTGGCCCCGGGCAGGCGTGGGTCATCTTCGCCGTCTCGTGCGCCTACGGGGTCAGCTACGTACTCATCGACGCGGGGGAGACCGCTCTGCTGCCGTCGGCGCTGTCGGCGGCGGAACTCGGTGCCGTCAACGGGTGGCGGTCCAGCGCCCAGGAGGGCATGAAGCTCGTCGCGCCGCTGGCCGGCGCGGGCCTCTACGGCTGGCGGGGTGGCCACGCGGTCGCCGTGCTGAGCGCGGCGATGCCGACCCTGGTTGCCGTCCTCTACCTGGCGGTCCGCCTGAACCGGGCCCCACCCGAGCGCTCCACGAGGCGGGACCGAGGGCTCCGCAGCGGACTGGTACTCCTGGCCGGACAGCGGTCCATCCGCGTGCCGGTCCTGCTCGCCGGAGTGTCGATCGCCATGTCCGGCTTCGTGACCGCCGCCCTCTACACGATCGTCGTCACGGACCTACGCCTGCCGACGACCTTCCTGGGGGTGCTGGCCAGCGCCCAGGGCGCCGGCTCCATCCTGGGTGGACTCGTGGTCGGCCGACTGCTCACCCGACGGGGGCCCGTCGCCGTGGGCGTCGCCGGAACGCTCCTGTTCGCCGCGGGTTGCCTCGTACGGTGTCTGCCCTGGTGGCAGGGCACGATGGCGGGTGCGGTCGTGGCCGGCGTCGGGCTGCCGTGGACCCTGGTCGCGGCGGTCACCGCCGTGCAGACGCACACCCCGGCGGCGCTGCTCGGCCGGGCCGCCGCGACGGCCAACACCGCCATGTTCGGCCCGCTCGTCCTGGCGATTCCGCTCGGTTCCGTCGCCGTGCACCTGGGCGGCCGCCCACCGCTCCTCGCCGCCGCCGCGCTCTGCGCGCTCGCCGCGACCGCCTCCGCCCGTGATCGTTGGCGGCTGAGCAACACGACACGCCGGCCACACCACTGCTCAGCAGCCAACGATCACCACCGACAGCCGTCTGCCACCGGTTGGCGCCAGCCCTGACCGATGCGTCAGTCCTCGCTGAGGTGGTCGGGGGACTCCAGCGCCGCCTTCACGGCCTGGAGGAAGGCGACCGCCTCCCGCCCGTTGACGACCCGATGGTCGTAGACGGCACTCAGGTTGACGAACCGGCGGGTCACCACCTGACCGTCCGCGTCCAGCGCCAGTTCCTCCTGCGTGCCACCGATCGCCACCACGCAGGTCTGACCGGGGAACACGATCGGCCCGGCGAGCACCACGTCGGGATCGGTGTGCAGGGACACGACGATGGTCCCGCCGGCCAGCTCGCCGGCCCGGAAGCCCTCGCCGCCGGCCCGGCTACGGAAGTCCATCAGCGTCTCGGCGATCTCCGCGCAGGTCAGCTCCTCCACGTCACGGACCACCGGGATGAACAGGCCCGTGCCCACGTCGATGGTGACGCCGACGTGGGCCGCCTCGGCCAGTCGTACGCTGCTGCCGTCGCCGGGGGAGGCGAAGAGCAACGGGTGGTCCTCGCGCAACCCGCCGATCGCCTTGACCAGCAGTTCCGGCAGGCCGACCAGGGTGCGGGTGGCGCGGGTGAGTTGCCGGGCCACCGCGAGGGCGGCGTCGGCCCGTACCTTGATCACCGCGAGCGCCGCCGGCACCTCCCGGTGCGACTCGGTGACCACGGCGGCCACCGCGCGCTGGGCGCGGGAGAGCGCGTGGACCGGGCGCGGGTCGTCCGGCTCGGGGCCGTCGCCGGCCGCCAGCGCGGCGGCCGCGGCCACCACCACCGGCTCGGTCGTGGCCGTGGGCGCCGCCGACCGGTCGGCCAGCAGGCGTTCCACGTCGGTACGCCGCACGACCGCCTTGCCGAGCCCGCGCAGCTCGTCGTCACCGAGGCCGTGCGCGGCGGCCAGGTCCCGGGCCGAGTCGGTGAGGACGGGTCCACCCGGTCGCACCTCGGGCGTCGGGGCGGCCGGCGTGACCGCCTCCGTGAGGAACCGCTGCCGTGCCTCCTCGCTGTCGAAGACGTGCGCGATGACATCTCCCGGGGCGCACTCCTGGTTGACCTCGACGAGCCGGTGCAGCACGCCGTCGCCGTCGCTGAGCAGCTCCTCGGCCGCCTTGGAGGTCTCCACCTCGGCGATCGGCTCGCCGGCGTGCACCTGCTCGCCGTCCGCGGCCAGCCAGTCGAGCAGGACGTACGTCGTGTCGTTGTTGTTGAGCTTGGGGACGACCAGGTCAGTCACCACTGACGACCTCCTTCACGGCCTGGTGGATGTCGGCGTCCTGCACCAGCACGGTGCGTTCGAGGTGCGCGGCGGTCGGGATGACGCTGTCCGCGGAGTGCACGAGGCGTACCGGCGCGTGCAGCGACCCCCAGAGCCGCCGGTGCACGACCTGCGCAAGCTCCGCGCCCCAGGTGCCGCCGGCGGTGCTCTCCTCGGCCACCACCACCCGCCCGGCGCGGGCGATCGGCGGCAGCAGGGCGTCGGTGTCCAGCGGCCACAGCCGCGACGGCACCAGCACCTGGCAGACGATGTCGTCGCGCAGCAGCAGCTCCCGCGCCACCGACACGGCCCGCGCGGCCAGCCCGCCGGGTACGACGAGCACGCAGTCGGCCTGCTCCTCCTCGTCCACCCGCACCCGGGCGACGTCGGCGTCCGGGCCGATCAGGTCGTAGCGGAACAACTCGTCCACGACGCCGTCGGCGTACATGCGGGTGGTGTAGAGGACCTTGTCCTCGAAGAGCAGTCCCGGCCGGCCGGTGGCGAGCATTCCGGCGAGGACGGCCCGGTTGTCGTGGAACGGCGACACCTCGTGCACGCTCAGGCCGGGAATGCCGATGAAGTGCTTCAGCGGGCTCTGGCTGTGCGTCGGGCCGTACCCGCGGTTGCCGCCGCTGGGGCAGCGCACCACCAGCCGCATCGGCACCCGCCGGCCGTACATGGCCGTGGACTTGCTGGCGAAGTTGAGGATCTGGTCGAACGCCAGCGCCACGAAGTCACTGAACATGATCTCGACGATCGCGCTCTGTCCGGCCAGGGCCAGCCCACCGGCCACGCCGACGATCCCGCCCTCGCTCAGCGGGGTGGACAGCACCCGCTCCGGCCAGCGCTCGGACAGTCCCCGGGTCACCTTGAACGCCCCGCCGTACGGGTCGACGAGGTCCTCACCGAGCACGCTCAGCGTGGGGTCGTCGGCCAGCAGCGCGTGCAGGGCCTGGTTGAGGTTCTCCACCACCCGCTCAGCCACGGTTCTCCTCCGTCCAGCGGCTCGCCGGCCGGCCGGCGACGTCGGCGACCACCTGGGCCACGTACGCCCGTTGGCGTGCGTCGTGCGCGTCGAACTGCTCCGGGTACGCCTGCGCGTAACGCGCGTACCAGTCGTGCGCCCGCGCGTGCGCGATCTCCTCGGGGCGACGGCTGTCGTCCCCCTTGCTGTGTGGTCCCACGCGGTGGGTGAGCAGCTCCACCACGTACGGCGTGGACCGCTCGCGGACCCGGCGCAGCACCGGTGTCAGCGCGGCGCGGACCACCTCGGTGTCGGTGGAGGTGATCCGGAGGTGGTCCACCCCGAACGCCCGCGCCCGGCCGCCGATGCTGCCGGCGAGCTGCGCGGTGGTCGGCGTGGACTGGGCGATGCCGTTGTTCTCCACGACCAGCACCAGCGGCAGGCCCCACAGCGCGGCCATGTTCAGCGCCTCGTAGACGGCGCCCTCGCCCCACGTGCCGTCGCCCAGGTAGACGAGGGCCAACCGGCCGGGCTCGGTGCGCTTGAGGTGCAGCGCCACCCCGGCGGCCACCGGCGCGCTCTCGCCCTGCACCCCGGTCGACAGGTAGCGGTCCCGCAGGATGTGCTGGCTACCGCCGACGCCGTGGCACACCGCGCCCTCGCGGCCCATCACCTCGGCGAGCAGGCCGTGCGGGTCGTCGAACCGGGCCAGGTAGTGGCCGTGGCCCCGGTGGTTGCTGAACACGAAGTCGGCGTCGTCGAGCAGCGGGCGCAGCGCCACCGGCACGTACTCCTGGCCCAGGCAGGTGTGCGTGGTGCCGTGCAGCTCCCCGCGTCCGAACATGTCGAGCAGGGCCAGCTCGAAATGCCGGATCAGCAGCAGCAGGTCCAGGTCGGTGTCGGCGAGCCGGGTCGGCGCTGTCGGCGCCGCCTCGGTACGGGTGGCGGTCACCGTGTCGCCCCGTCCAGTTCGCCGGCGACAAGGTCGACCAGCTCGCCGACGGCGGTCACCGCCAGGTACGCCCGCAGGTCCAGCCGTACGCCGAGGTCGTCCTCCAGGGCGGAGAGCAGCCGCAGCGCCTCCAGGCTGGTCCAGTGGGACAGCGACGCGAACCGGACGTCGCGCGAGATCTCCTCGGCCGGTACGTCCGCGACCTGCTCGATGAGGCCCGCGACGGTGGTGAACAGGTCAGGCACGGATGTCTCCCTCCTCCAGGGCGATCCACGCCGGCAGCAGCCGGGGCGGGGGGTGCAGCGGCAGCACGTGCCGGGTGGTGCCGTCCTCGACGGCGGCCACGGTGAAGCCGGCGGACGGCCAGACGGCCCCGCCGGGCTTGTTGCGGGCGGTGGGCTGGAACAGCGCCTCCAGGCGGGTCGCGCCGGCGGACCGGGCCAGCTCCGCGACCCGGTGCAGCGCGGCCTGCTCGACGCCCCGGGAGAAGACCCGGCAGCTCAGCACGAAGTTCTCGATCACCCAGGCGTCCGGGTCGGTCCGGTCGAGCCACAGGCCGCCCACCAGACCTTCGGCGCCGAACCGGTCGGCCACCTCGACGGTGAGCACCGTGTGGTCGGCGGATTCGGCGCGTGTGCGGGTCTGCGCCTCGGTGTGCGCCCGCTCGGCCATCGTGAACTGGTTGGTGCGCAGCCCGAGCTGCGCGACCCGGGGCAGGGTGTGCGCGTCGACCTCCCGGACGCTGACGCGCAACTTCAGCTCGTGCAGGTAGTCGGCCGCCGAGTCGAACGTGGCGGCGAAACGCTCCCGCCCGGCCCGGGCCCGGTACAGCTCGGTGCGCTCGCGGTCGGTGGCGCCGGTGGCCAGCACGGTGAAGTGCCCCTCGGTGAGCAGCCGGGTGGAGAAGCCGGCCGGGTCGCCGGCCAGCTCCACCACCCGTACGGTCGGCAGCTCGTGGCGTACCAGCTCGCACTCGAACGGGCTGTCGTCGGCGAACACGACAGCGTCCAGGCCCAGGTTGAGGCCGGTGGCGAGCTGGCGCAGGTTCTCGTCCTTGCGTCCCCAGTTGACCGCCTGCGCGACGAAGTCGTCGGCGCGCAGCAGCAGGTCCGGATGTTGCGCGAACGCCTCGGCCACCAGGTCCGGGTCGTTCTTGCTGCACACCGCGAGCAGGACCCCCTGCCGGCGCAGCGCCAGGGCGCGACGTTGCACGTCCCGGTGGCAGTTGCCCGGGTAGTCGGTGCCGAGCCGGATGCCGGTCAGCCCGTCGTCGCCGAGCACGCCCGCCCAGAGCGTGTTGTCCAGGTCCAGCGCGAGCACCTTCGCCGTCCGGCCGAGGACCGCGCGGCAGAAGGTGGCCGCCTCGTGGGCGTACCGGCGCTCCACCGTGGGCGTCCACGCCATGCTGGCGAACCGGTACAGGCGCTCGTCGCGCACCGGACCGTCGTGGTCGACCAGCAGCGTCTCCAGGTCCAGCGTGTACGTGGTGTCCCGCCCGCCCAGTTCCAGGAGCTGGGCGTTCAGGTCCCGCCAGAGGCGGCCCAGCTCGGCCCGACCCCGGAAGCTGACCAGGCTGCGATGCTCCAACGGGGACAGCGGCACGGTGTGCAGCAGCACCGCGCCGTCGGTGCGTGCGGCGTACCCGCGCAGCGCGGCGGTGAGCACGGCGGTCCGCTGGCGCAGCACGTCGGCGAGGCCGTCCAGGTCGCCGGGGTCCCACTCGGCGGGCAGGAACCAGCCGTCGTGCAGCAGGCAGAGCGTGACGTCCGGCCGGAAGTCGGCAAGTGCCGAGCCGGGGTCGCTGAGGTCGAGCACGAGCTGGTCGAAGCCGGAGACGTGGATCTCGGCGGCGATGCCGATCCGCAGCAGCGCCACGCGCAGCAGCGGTTCCAGCGTGCCCGGTGTGAACGTGCCGGTGACCGCGACCCGCAGCGGGCGCAGCGGGAAGTCCTCGCTGGTCAGCTTCTCGACGGGCACGTCGGCGAGCAGCCGGCCGGCGGACGCGACGGTGGTGACCGCCGCGTCGTCCAGGTGGACCAGGCCGGGCGCCAGCTCCGGGTCGGCGGTCGCGCCTGGTCGACGCAGCCGGCGGATCCGGTGCAGGACCTCCTCGACTCTCATGTTCGCTGTTCCTTCCGTGGGTGGGGCGCGGCCGGTCAGACCCGCAGCAGGGTGCAGACCCAGTGCATGCCGCTGCCGGTGCTGGTCAGGGCGACCAGGTCGCCGGTGGTCAACTCGCCGCTGTCGAGGTGGTGCTCCAGGCCGATGAGCTGGTCGGCGCAGCCGATGTGACCGTGCGCGAGGGCCAGCTCGACGTTCGTCCGTTCCAGGTCCACGCCGAGGTCCTTGGCCAGTTCGGCGAACTGCCGGGCGTTGTCGTGGAAGTGCACGAAACGGCGGACGTCGGCGAGCGTGACGCCGGCCCGGGAGCAGGCCGCCTGGACCACCTGCCGGTTGCGCTCGCGGATGGTCGCGACGAACTGGAACATCCGCCGGACGTCCCCGGCGAAGAACTCGTTGAGCCGGTCGGCCGGGTCGCCGACGCGGGGAGTGCCGGCGTCCGGCGTGAACGGCTGGGCGGCGCCACCGACGGGCATGCGCATGAAACCGGCGTACCGGCCGTCGGTGATCGTCTCGGTGGCCAGCCAACGGCACCGGTCGTGGTCGCGGACCAGCACGGCCGCCGCCGCGCCGTCGGAGAAGACGCTGGTGTTCACCTCCATCCGGTTCCAGTACGGCTCGCACACCCGGTTCGCGCCGATGACCAGCGCCGTCCGGTAGTCGGAATGGGTGGCGAACCGGCCGGCGACCGTGTCGAACGCGGCCACCCCGCCGCCGCACGCCTGGTTGAGCAGCACCGCTTCGGCGCGGTGCGCGCCGAGGCGGGCCTGGGTGTGCGCGGCCGGATCCCAGTAGAGGTGTTCGGCGAGGTCGGGGATGGCGAGCACCACGAGGTCCACGTCGGCGGCGGACAGCCCGGCCCGGTCCAGGGCCGTGCCGCCGGCCACCACCGCCAGGTCGGTCACCCCGACACCGGGACCGGCCCGGTGGAAGGTCCGGTACTCCCAGGACCGCAGACGATCAAGATCCTTCGTGTACGCGGCCGCGGCCGCCGCCACGTCGACCGGCTCGCCGAGGACGTGGGCCAGGGCGGCCACCCCGACGCCGACCGGTGGCGCGCTCATGGCCGTACCCCCGTGCTCTGGTCGTCGCTCGCGTGCGTGGCGCGCAGACGGACCCGGGGGTCGGCGGGCGTGACACCGTCCACCTCGGACAGGAAGCGCCGAGCGGTGCCGTTGCGGCCCGTGTCGGTCCACCGGACGACCACCTCGTCCGCGCCGGCCGCGCCGGCCCGGCGGGTCACCTCCCGCAGCACGGCCGCCTCGACGCCCTTGCCCAGCACGGGACAGGAGAGCGAGAAGACGTCGACGGTCCAGCGGTCGGCGGCCCGGTCCAGCGCGACGAGGCCCGAGGTGCCGTAGTCGCCGAGCCGGTCGCGGACCCGGATCGCCAGCAGGTCGTCGGCCCGCTCGGCCAGCGCGGCGGCCGGTGGGGCCGACGTCAGCGCGAAGTCGTGCGCCCGGGCGACCACCTCGGCCACCTCGGCGACGTCGTCCGCGACCACCGGGAGGTAGTCGATCTGGACGTCCAGGCCGGCCACGAAGTCGTCCAGGGACAGCTCGACGGACGCGGCGACGGGTCGGGACGGGCCGCCCGCCCACCGGCGCTCCGGCAGCCGGTCGGTCAGCCCGGCCGCCCGCAACTCGTCCGACCAGGCCGCCGGGTCGGCCCCGAGCGGCACGTGTCGTGGTGGCGGCTGCGCCGCGCCGACGCCGGTCAGGACGATCTGAGCCGGTACGAGGTCCAGCTCGGCGGCGACCTCGGCGAGCTGGTCGGCCAGCGGCCGGTCGTCGGTGACCCAGCCGTCGAGCACGCTCAGCAGGTCGACGGCGTCGCCGTGCGACCACCACTCGTCGCCGGTGGCCCGCAGCGCCACCCGTACGCCGGCGGCGCGCAGCTCGCGCAGCGCCGGCAGCAGGTGCGCGGCGCCGGTCAGCCCGTCACCGTCGACGACGAGCGCCCGGCAGCTTGCGCCGAACCCGGCGCCCACCAGCGCGGCGGCGGTCGCTCCGAGCCGGGCGAACACCTCCTCGGTGTACGGCACCTTGGCGAGGCGGAACAACACCGGATGGTAAGCCCGCTCGTCGCCGACGGCGCGTACCGCCTCGTCGGCGTCGACGAGCAGCACCCGCGGGTCGCCGGCCAACCGGTCGCGCAGGCGTTGCCGTACGACGGTGGCGCTGGCCGACACCCCGTCGGCGTGCATCGCGTCGGCCGGGCCGTGCGGGCGAGCGGCGGGGACGGCCGGCAGCACGTACACCAGCAGGGCGCCGTGTCGACGCGCGGCGGTGACGGCCGCCTCGGCCCCGGCCAGCAGCTCCGCCGCCCAGTCGTCGCCGGACGGGCCGGGGTCGCCGGCCTCCTCCAACCGCTGCGCCACCACCAGCACGTCCGGGCGTGCCGTGGCGAGGAACCCGTCGGTGGCCAGGCACTGCTGCACGACCTGCTGGAACGGGCCGACGGTGAGCGTGGCGGGCAGGCCGGCGTCGTGCAGGCCGAGCCCCAGGTACGGCACCAGCGGGTCCACCGTGTAGCTGGCCAGCAGGGCGACGCGCAGCGCCGGGGTCGGCCGCTGGCGGGTGAGTGCCTGCCAGCGGGTGCGTCGGGCGAACAGGACGTTGCTCATCGCGTCTCCGTGCCCTTGGCGCGCAGCACGGTCCGCAGCTCGCCGACGCTGCGCACGTCGCGGATCTCGTCGAAGGCGAAGGAGAGCCCGTAGACCTCCTCCAGGGTCACCACCAGTTGCAGGTGGCGCAGACTGGTCCAGGTGCCGATGGTGTCCGGCCCGGACTCGTCGGTCACCTCGGCCGGGTCGACGTCCAGGACCCCGGCCACCACCTCGGCCAGCGTCACTTCGCCACCACCGCGCGGTCGTCGGTCAGCTCGTCGGTGCCGGTCGGCGACGGCAGCGGGGCCGGCGGGTCGCCCGGCTCGTCGTAGTCGGGCAGGTCGACCTCCATCCGGCGGATGCTCGGTGAGGCGAACCCGGCGGCCGCCACGCCGATGCCGAACAGACCGACGATCACGAAGATCAGGCCCATTCCGGCGCCCGGTCCGCTACCGACCAGCCACCCGAAGTACGGCACGCCGGGGCCGCCCTCGCGCATCATCGGCTCGAACCAGCGGTCCGCGGCGATACCGGCCAGGGCGGTGCCGCCGGGGTACGCCAGGTCCTCGATGAACTGGCGGGCGGCGAAGACCCGGCCCTGGTGGGACGGCTCGACCTTCTCCTGCCACACCGACTGGGCGTACCCGTCGATGAAGGGGATGGACAGGTGCAGGAAGAGCAGGGCGACCGACCAGACGATGATGCTGTCACCGACGCCGTAGACGATCCGGCCGAGGACGCTGAAGACCAGGATGGCGATGAGCATCCGGCGGATCTTGTGACGGGTGTTCGGCAGCAGCCCGAGCAGGAGCGCGCCGGCCACGCCGCCCACCGCGCCGATGGTCTGCACCAGACCGACCGCGTTGGTGCTGCTGTCGGTGCGGGCCAGGATCTGCGGCACCAGCAGGGCGAAGCCGACCGCGGCGAGCACGTTGATGGCGAACATGATCGCCTCCAGCCCGGTGAACGCCCGGCTGGCCAGGATGTAGCGGAAGCCGTAGACCGTGTCGTACCAGAAGCCACCCTCGTCCTGCTGTGTCGAGCGGGGAACGGGTGGGAGCTGCACCAGCAGCACCGCGCCGATCGCCACCACGTAGGACAGCGCGTCGATGAGCAGGATGACCTTGATGTCCATGAGGCCGAGCAGCGCGGCGGCGAACCCGGGAGCGAAGATCACCGGGATGGTCCGGACCGCGAACATCATCGCGTTGGCCCTCGGGTACTGGCCCTTCTCCATCATCACCGTGATGGTTGCCTGGTACGCCGGGAGCTGGAACGCGAGGAACGCGCCGGTCACCAGGTTGACCAGGTAGAGGTGCCAGACCTCGACCGAGCCGCTGAGGAACAGCAGCAGCACGACGGCCGTGGTGACCGCCGAGCCGACGTCACTGAGCACGATGGTCAGTCGTCGTCCCCACCGGTCGACGAGCGCGCCGGCGATCGGGCTGAAGATGACTGTCGCACCGAACGCGAACGCCATCAGCATGGTCAGGTCGAAGGCCCGGCCGGTGGCGTCCCACACCCAGATGCTCAGGGCGAAGTTCGTCATCCGGGTGCCGAGCGCCGACAGCAGCTGGCCGAACCAGATCGTGGTGAACCCGGCGAACCGGGACGGGCGTCGGAACGCCATGGGGTCTCCTCCTACTGCCGTGGCGGTTGCCCGGGGCGTCCGGCCAGGCGCAGCAGGCCCTGTCGGATGCCGTCGAGCAGGTTCTCAGCGGTCTCCGGCCGGAAGGCCGGAGTGGCGTAGCTCAGATCGACGCGCAGCTCGGGGCCGGTGAGCGACCCCGTCACGTCGAAGGGGAAGGGCCAGTGCCCGTCGGGGTCCTCGGTCGGTCCGAACGGCGCCGCGCAGACGTCGAGGAGGTGGTTGGCCGGGGCGACGTCGTCGAAGCCGTACCCGCCCATGTAGTTGACCGCCACCATGGGCGGCGCGGTGGCGGCCAGCCGGGCGCGCACGTCGTCGTCCGGGCAGAGGTGACGCAGCAGCGCGTACCCGATGCCGTTGTCCGGAACCCGGCCGAGCTGGCGGATCACCGAGCGGACCGAGCGGGTCGCGTCGGCGGTCGCGGGCAGCTCCAGGCGCAGCGGGTACAGCACCTGGAACCAGCCTGTCGTCCGGCTGACGTCGACGTCGTCGAAGAGTGGTTCCCGGCCGTGGCCGGTGGTGGCGACGGTGACCGCGCCGCCGGTACGCCCCGCGACGGTGTCCACGACCGCCCACACGAGCAGGTCCCGCACGCTGGCGCGCAGCCGACGGGCGGCGGCGTGCAGTCCCCGGGTCGCCGCCTCGTCCAGGGTCACGGTGGCCAGGCCCAGGTCACCGAGGCGGAACGGTGCGGCCGTCGGCTCGTCGGCCAACCGGGACAGCACTCCCTCGTCGGCCTGCGCCAGCCAGAACGGCACCTGCTCGCGCAGTTCCGGCGAGCCCGCGTACTCCGCCAGCCGCCGCGCCCAGTCGCGATACGCCGTCGTCTTGGCGGGCAACGCCGGCTCGACACCGCGTTCGAGCTGGTCGCAGAGCGTCTCCAGGTCGGCCAGGAGGACGCCCCGGGAGACCGCGTCGACGACGAGATGGTGGTTGACGAGCAGCAACCGGTCGGGCAGCTCCGGACCGAGCCGGAAGTGCGCCACCCGGGCCAGCGGTCCGGCCGTGAGGTCCAGGGCGGTCTGCGCCTCGGCGCAGTGGGCCTCGACGGCCGCCTCCCGCTCCTCGACAGCGAGCCCGGTCAGGTCGTGGCTGACGAACGGCACCGCGTCGGCCGGGTCGGCATGGTGCTGACGCCAGCTCCCGTCCGCCTGCCGGGTCAGCCGCAGCCGCAGCGCGTCGTGCTGGGCCACCAGCCGACGTACCGCCTCGCGGACCAGGTCGGCCGGGAGCGGCCGGGCCAGCTCGAGGTAGTAGGGGTGGTTGAACAGGGCGGGCCGACCCATGGTGGGTGCGATGACGTCGGTGAACCAGCGCTGCGCGCCGGTCAGCGGGGCGTCGCCGTGCACCTCGCCCTGCTCGGCGTTCGGCGTCGCCGTCGCCTCGCCGAGGCTGGCGGCCAGCTCGGCCACCGTGGGGTGGCGTACGAGCTGTCGGGGGGTGATGTGGATGTCGGCCGCCGCGCAGCGGGCCACGAGCTGCATCGCGAGCAGCGAGTCGCCGCCGGAGGCGAAGAAGTCGTCGGTGATGCCGAGCTGGTTGGTGCGCAGCAGCTCGGACCAGATCGCCACCAGCTGACGTTCCCGGTCGGTGCGGGGCGCGGCGGCGGCCCGGTCGGCCGAGCGCCGGTACCCGTCGGTGACCGCGCCGCGTACCGCCGCCGCGTCACCCAACTCGCTGGCCACCTCGGCCAGCAGCGCGGCGGGTATCCGGTCGACCGGTGCGTCGCCGTCCACGGTGGCGCCGGCGTCGAGCGACCAGAGACCCCGCAGCACCTCCACCGGCCCGACGCCCTCGTCGACGGGCAGCGCCGGAACGTCGGGCGGCGCGGGTGTGGAGCCCGGGTGCAGGAGCAGGGTGGCCGCGTCGGTGGCGGGCGTCGGGGCGTACCCGATGATCCCGGCGGTGACCAGCGCGGACAGCTCCGCGCGCTGCGGCGTCGTGGTGAGCAGCACCTCGCGCCCGGAGCGGGCCTGGGCCGCGAGCAGCCGTGCCAGCTCCGCCTGCCGGTGCGCCGGTCCGGCCGGCACGACCAGCCGGCGCAGCGCGGGATGCCGCACGGCCCGCCGCACCAGCAGCGTCGCGGTGACGGCCGCCAGCTCCGGCGACCAGGCGTCGTCGGGCAGCTCCGGCACCCGGTAGCGCCGCGCCCACGCCTCGATCACAACGACGTCGACGTCCGGCCGGGCCTGGGCCAGCCGCGCGGTCAGCTCCGCGAAGACAGCGGTGTACGGCGACGTCCGGTACGGCGGCGACGGCGGGCAGACGGCGATCGTCAACGCCGCCGCGCTGTACGCCCGGTACACGTCCAGCGCCACCAGCAGCTCCGCGAAGAAGTCGCGCAGCCCGACGATGCCCGCGCCGAGCGGACCGGGTGCGAGCCGGTCCTCCCAGCGCAGGACCAGCGCGTTGCGGTCACGCGCGCTGGTCGCCAGGCCGGCGGCCGGGTCGCGGAGCAGCCGCAGCAGCGCGCCGGGCGCGAGGTGGCCGAGGGTGTGCGGCAGGTTGAGCAGCCCGGCCCAGAAGCGGACGGTCTCCGCGAGCCCCGGAACCTCGACGGTGCCGCCGACCACCAGCCGGGGCGCGGGCGGCGTCGGCCGCCGGGACGCGGGCGCACGTCGACCCGCGATCGGCGCGTCCGGTCGACGCACCCCGTCGTCGAGCACCCGGGCGAGCCCGGTGAGCAGCCGGACCATCCGCTCCGGGGTGAACAGGTCGGCCCGGTACGCCAGGTCGGCGTGCAGGTCGTCGCCCTGCCAGGTGACGCTGAGGAAGAGGTCGAAATCGACACCCACGCTCGGCACCTCGACCGGCGTGGCGGCCAGTCCGGCGAACTCCGGCAGCTCGTCGGCGCCGTCGAGGACGTTGAGCACGCACTGGAACAGCGGGTGGTACGCGGCCTGCCGGGGCAGCCGCAGCGCCTCGACGATGGTCGCGAACGGCAGCCCCTGGTGCCGGTACGCCTCCCGGGCCGTGCGGTGGGCCCGGGTCACGAGCTGCCGGAACGTGGGCCGTCCCGCCACGTCCATGCGCAGCGGCAGCAGGTCGGCGAAGCACCCGATCAGCGGGGCGAGTTCGGCGCGTTCCCGGCCGGCGGTGGGTGTGCCGAGCACCAGGTCCGGTTGCCCGCTCTCGGTGTGCAGCAGGGCCGCGAAGCCGGCCAGCAGGACGGCGAACGGGGTGACCCCCTCCGCCCGGGCCAGCTCCCGCACGGCCGCGCCGAGCCCGGCGCCCAGCCGCTGGGCCTGGTACCCGGCGACGTCCGAGCGCTCGTCGGGGCGGGGATGGTCGGTGGGCAGGTCCAGCAGCGGCGGCGCGTCGGCCAGCCGCTTGCGCCAGTACGCCAGATGCGGCTCGACGGCGTTGGACGCGAGCCAGTCGCGCTGGTGTCGGGCGTAGTCGGTGAACTGCACCGGCAGCATCGGCAGCGGCCGGTCGACGCCGGTGGCGTGGTGGGCGTACCGGGCGGCGAGCTCGTCGAGCAGGATGCTCCACGAGGTGTTGTCACACACGATGTGGTGCATGCCCAGCAGCAGGTGCCAGCGCTGGTCGGGCAGCCGGAGCAGGCGGGCCCGCACCAGTGGCCCGGCCGCCAGGTCGTACCGGTGCGCGGCCAGCTCGGCGGCCGCCCGGCGCAGCGCACGGGCGTGCTTCGCCGCCGGCAGGGCGGTCAGGTCCAGCGTCTCCAGCCACGGGTCGACGTGCGGGTGCACCACCGGTTCGGGCTCGCCGTCGCGGCCCCGGAAGGTGGTCCGCAACACCTCGTGCCGGGCCAGCACGTCGTCGAACGCCCGGCGCAACGAGGTCTTGTCGAGGTCGCCGCGCAGCTCGACGGCGGCCGTGGTGTTGTGCCGGACCACGTCGTCGTCGAGCTGGTCGAGCGCCCAGAGCCGGACCTGCGCCGAGGACGCCACCGCCGGCGTACCCGCCGGAGCGGGGGTGAGCGGGGCGAGCGCGGTGGCGTCCCCGACGGCGTCCAGCACGGCGGCGAGCCCGGCCACGGTCGGGTTGGTGAACAGGGTGTAGAGCGACACCTCCCGGCCGAACTCGGCCTGCACCTGGGACAACAGACCGGTGGCGAGCAGCGAGTGTCCACCCAGGCCGAAGAAGTCGCTCGTCACGCCGACCTGTTCGACGCCGAGCGCGGTGGTCCAGAGACCGGCGAGCCGCTCCTCGGTGGGAGTGCGCGGCGCGACGATCTCCGCATCGGCGGCGGTGCGGACGGGGGCCGGCCGGCTGCGCTCGGCGACAGCCGCGGCGGTGCTCAGCTCCTCGACGACGTACGCGGCCCGCTCCGACCCGATCGGCGTGTGCAGCTCACTCGGGCCGGCGCTCGTCACCGGCGGGTCCAACGCCCAGACGTGGGCGAGCAGCCGCCGCAGATCCTCCGACCCGGCGGGCACGGTCAGCGCCAGCACGCCCGGGTGCGCCTCGCGCAGCGCCGCGATCACCTGCGGGTCGGTGTCGAGGACCACCGTGGTGGCCGGGTCGGCGGCGTCGAGCGCCTGCGCCGTGTACGCCCGCACCTCGTGACCGGGCAACGCGTCCGCGAGCCGGTCGACCGGCAACCGTTCGCCGTCGACGAGCACGAGCCGGCGCGGCTGGCCGGCGAGCCGCCGCAGCTCGCGCAGCACGATCGTGCCCAACGCCGCGAAGTACTCCCCGGTGTACGGCACGTGGCCCAACTCGTCGGCGCCCTCGTCGTCCACCTCGGCGACCGGGTAGGCGCGGGCATGGTCGGCGGCCCAGACCGCGTGGACCCCCGGCGTACGCGCCGCCAGCCCGGCCAGCCGGTCGTCGAGCCGGCCGTGCTCCTGGTCGGCGGCGCGCGGCGACGCGGGGCAGACCACCAGCAGCAGCGGGGCGTCGGTCCGCCGCCGGTACGCCGCCACCGCCGCGTCCAGGTCGTCCATCGCCGCGTCGAGGGCCCCGGCGGTGTGGTCCTGTCGGCGCAGCCAGTCCTCGAAGCGCAGCAGGCAGACCGTGGCGTCGACCGTCGGCCCGGCCAGCAGGTGGGCCACCAGCTGGCCGTACCCGACCAGCTCCACCGACGCGGGTACGCGCAGGAAACGCAGCCAGAACTCCACCGGGTCGCGCAGCGGGTCCACGGTGAAGGTGGCCGCCAGCGCGATCCGGTGCCGGCGCAGACCGGGCACCTCCGACAGCGGGCGGTCCGGGTCGTCGACCATGGCGCGCAGCAGCTCGGGCAGCCGGCCCACGGTCGCGGCGATCGTCTCGTCGAGGTACAGGTCGGCGTTGAAGTCGACCGCGCCGTCGATCCGGTCACCGTCGACGGTCAGGCTGACGAACAGGTCGAAGTCGGTGAGGCCGCTCTCCGCCGGCACCGGACGGAACGTCGCACCGGCCGCCTGCCGCTGCCGTACGCCGCCGTCGGTCATGGTCGCCAGCACCTGGAAGAGCGGGTTGACGCTCGGGTCGCGGACCGGACGGACCTCTTCCACCACCCGCGCGTACGGGGCCTCCTGGTGGGCGTACGCCTCGCTGACCGTGCGGTGCACGCGGCGGACGAGGTCGCGGACGCTCGGGTCGCCGCCGGTGTCCACCCGCAGCACCAGCATGGTGGCGAAGCAGCCGATCAGCGGCTCCAGATCGGTGCTCGCCCGGCCGGCGGCGGGCATGCCGAGCAGCAGATCCTCCTGGCCGGTGGCCTGGCGCAGCAGGGCGGTCAGCCCGGCGAGGACCACCGCGTTGACAGTGGCCCCGGCGCGGCGGGCCAGCCCGCCGAGGGCGTCGGTCAGGTCGGCGTCGACGGTGAACGGCAGGCTCCGGCCCCGGTGGGTCTGCACCGGCGGTCGGGGCCGGTCCGGTGGCAGCGTGGACCGGGCCGGCGCCGAGGCGAGCCTCTCCCGCCAGTGCGCCAGGTGACCCGCCAGCTCCCGTTCGGCCTCCGGCTGGCGGCGGGCGGCGACGTGCGCGACGAAGCGGGTGGGCAGCGCGGGCAGCCCGGCCGGGGCGTCCCCGGCGAACTCGCCGTACCAGCGCACCAACTCCTCGACGAACAGCCCCGCGGACCAGGCGTCGAAGACGATGTGGTGCGCGGTCACCAGCAGCAGGTGTTCGTCGTCGGCGAGGGCGACCAGCCGTGCCGCGAGCAGGGGTCCGCTGGTCAGGTCGAAGCGGACCGCCGCGTGCGCCGCGATCTCCCGCTCGGCCGCCGCCTCCCGCTCCGACGCCGGCAACCCGGTCAGGTCGAGCAGCGGCAGTGGCACCTCCAGCGCGTCCGACACGCGCTGGGTGACGGTGCCGCCGGCGGTCGCGAACACGATCCGCAGCGCGTCGTGCCGGGCCACCACCGCGTTGACCGCCCGGTGCAGCGCCGCCACGTCGAGAGGGCCGGTGATCCGCTCGGCGAAGGGCACATTGTAGACGGGCGTGCCGGGCTCCAGCCGGTCGAGGAACCAGAGCTGCTCCTGGGTGAAGGAGAGCGGGTAGCTCGCGTTCGCAGGTGGGGCCGACGGCGTCGGATCCGCGCGGCCGGCCCGGGCCTGGCGCAGTCGCAGGGCCAGCAGCTCCCGCTGCTCGGGGGTGAGGTCGGCGAGGTCCGGGTGCAGGTCCTGGGTCATCGGGTGGCCCCTTCGACGTACGCGCGGTCGGCGGCCGTCCCGCCGTCGAGCAGGCGGGACAGCGGGGGAGGCGTGTCGTGCAGGTAGAGGTGTCCTCCGGGAACGACGGTCAGCGCGAAGCCGGCGGCGGTGCAGGCCGCCCAGCCGGCCACCTCGTCCGGGCTGACCAGGGGATCGTCGGCGGCCGCCACCGCGTCCACGGGCAGCGGCAGCGGCGGCACGGTCGTCGGTCGGTACGACGCGACCACGTTCAGGTCGGCCCGCACGGTGGGCAGGATCAGTTCCAACAGGCCGGGGTCGGCGAGCACCTCGTCGGGGATGCCACCCAGATCGTGCAGCCAGCGGGTCAGCGCCGCGTCGTCGAGGCGGTGCGCCGTGCCCAGCGGCACGGCGTCGTGGGGCGGACGGGCCGCCGAGACCACCAGCCGCTGCGGCGTCGGGCCACCCCGCGCGACCAGACGGGCCGCCACCTCGTACCCGACGAGGCCGCCCATGCTGTGCCCGAAGATCGCGAACGGCGTCCGCACCCGCGCGGCGATCGCGTCGACAATCGGCGGCACGAGGTCGTCCATCGTGCTCAGTGGCGGGTCGGCCAGCCGACGCTCACGGCCCGGCAACTGCGCGGTCCACACCTCCACGTCGTCGCCCAGCAGGGCGGCCCACGGCCGGTACGCGCCGCCGCCGGCCCCGGCGTACGGGAGGCAGACGAGCCGCAGCCGGGCGGCCGGACGGGCCGCGACGCAGGTCAACCAGGCGGTGACGTCCGCGGTCGTCGGCGGGGTTACGGGTGGTGTCGCCATGCCCGCACACGCTAGGAACGGGACGTGAGAGCGGTCTTAGCGTCGGCTGAGCGTTCCTGCCGGTGTCCGCTGCGCGCGGACGACCCGACTCACCCCGTGACGGTGGCCGCGATGGCGTAGTGCGGACGGTGCGCACCGCCATCGGGGCGTTCCAGGCGCTCGACCTCGGCGAAGCCGGCCCTCGTCAGCCGCGCGGAGATCTCGTCGACCGGCCAGCGGTAGGCGGTCGTGACCTTGTGGTCGAAGGCGTCGACCTCGTCGCCGGAGAAGAGACCCAGCACCAACGCCCCCGTGGGGGCCAGGGCCCGTCGGAATGTCGTCAGCACGCCGTCGAGGCGCTGCGGGGGCAGGTGGATCAGCGAGTACCAGGCCAGGATGCCGGCGACGGTGTGGTCGGCCACGTCGAGGTCGTCCAACGACCCGAGGCGGTAGGTGCCGTCCGGGTGGGTCGCCCGCGCGTGGGCGATGAACTCGGGCACCACGTCGATGCCCGTGGCGTCGGCGCCCAGCGACCGCAGGTGGTCGGTGAGGTGGCCGGGGCCGCAACCCAGGTCGAGCACCGGCCCCGGTAGACCCGTCAGGTGCCGGCCGACGAAGGCGAGGTCGTCGGGGTGCACCTGCTCGCGGGTGCCGAACAGCTCGATGTACAGATCCGCGACCGCGCCGTACGCCTGCCGCACCTGGTCCGTGCTCACCGCGCGACTATAGGAGATCACGGGGCTCGGGGTCCCTCGGTGGAAGACCTGAGGCGGAAACCGGGGCCGTACCGGGGCTGCGCCCGGAGGTCCGACGGGTGCGGGCGGCCAGATGATGGCCCGCATGAGACGCGCCGCATTCTTCGTGATCGCCGGGCCGGCCTGCATCGTGGGCTACGGGCTCGTACGCCTGTGGGGCAGGTCCGACGGGACGTACGGTCCCGGGTTCGACTGGCAGGCCGCGCACCTGGTCGGCCTCGCGGGCATGGTGGCGTTCGTGCCGGTGGTGCTGGCGCTGGCCGGCCTGCTGCGCCCCGGTCCGTGGCGTACGTCGGTCGCGGCCGTCACGCTGGTCGGCCTGGCCGCCTCGATGGTGCAGTTCGGCGCGGACATCGTCGAGGGTCTGCTGGCCGCCGACCGGGCGGAGATGTCGGCGCTCGGCGCGGACTTCAAGGACGTGCCCGGCGTCGAGGTGCTGTTCTACGACGTCGTACCGCAGTTGTTCTTCCTCGGTCTGCTCGTCCTCGCGGGCATGCTCGCGGCTCACCGGCGGCTGCCCTGGTGGAGTGTGGCCCTGCTGTTCGTCGGCATCGTGCTGCCGGCCGTCACGCTCGACCTGCTGCCGATCGGCGGCCTGTGCATGCTCGTGGCGCTCGCGCCGACACTGCCCGCCCTGCGCCGACAGGGCACGCGGACCACCGCGGAAACAGTAATCTGATCTTCCCTGCCCCAGTCGCCCTGACCTGCCGAGATAACGCTCTCTCGGATAGTGCGGAAGTCCTTGACGCGGTGGTAATCGACCCGTAACGATGCATGCACACCACCACCGGCGTGATCGGCGCACGTCGTCCGCGAAAGGACCAATCCGTGCGCAGATCCCCGAGAGCATGGCTCGGCGCTGTGTTGAGCGCGATCCTCGTGTTGGGCGGCGTCGTCGCCACGCCACCCGCGGCCAGCGCCGCCCCGTTCACCGTCCTGGTCTTCAGCAAGACCGCCGGATTCCGGCACGGCTCCATCACGCCGGGCATCACGGCGATCCAGCAGCTCGGCGCGGCCAACGGCTTCACCGTCGAGGCCACCGAGGACGCCGGCCAGTTCACCGACGCCAACCTCGCCCGGTTCGCGGCGGTGATCTGGCTGTCCACCACCGGCGACGTGCTCAACGCCGCCCAGCAGGCCAGCTTCGAGCGCTACATCACCGCCGGCGGCGGGTACGTGGGCGTGCACTCCGCCTCGGACACCGAGTACGACTGGCCGTGGTACGGCGGGCTCGTCGGCGCGTACTTCGCCTCGCACCCGGCCGAGCAGACCGCCACCGTGAAGGTCGCCGACCAGGTGCACCCGTCCACCAGGGGGCTGCCGCAGCGGTGGAGCCGCTTCGACGAGCTGTACAACTACCGCACCAACCCCCGGGGCGCCGTGCACGTGCTGGCCACCCTCGACGAGAGCACCTACACCGGCGGCAGCATGGGGTACGACCACCCGATCTCCTGGTGTCAGAACTACTCCGGCGGCCGGGCCTGGTACACCGGCCTCGGTCACACCGACGCCTCGTACGCCGACGCGGCCTTCCGTCAGCACCTGCTCGGCGGCATCCAGACCGCGGCGGGAGCGGTCACCGCCGACTGCGGCCCGACGGTCACCACGAACTTTCAGCAGGTGGAGCTGGCCAAGGGCGCGGCCGAGACCGGCGAGCCGATGAGCCTCACCGTCCTGCCCGACCGGGGTGTGCTGCACACCTCCCGCGACGGCGTGATCCGGCACACCGACGCCGCCGGCAACACCAAGGTCGCGGGCACCCTCGCCGTCTACAGCGGCGACGAGGAGGGCCTCCAGGGCATCAAGGCCGACCCCAACTTCGCCACCAACCGCTGGGTGTACGCGTACTACGCGCCGCCGTTGAACACGCCCGGCGGGGGCGCGCCGGCCACCGGCACGGCTGCCGACTTCGCCGTCTGGGACGGGGTCAACCGGTTGTCCCGCTTCACCGTGAACGCCGACAACACCATCAACCTGGCCAGCGAGACGCTGATCCTCAACGTGCCCACCAGCCGGGGCATGTGCTGCCACGTCGGCGGCGACATGGACTTCGACGCGGCCGGCAACCTCTACCTGTCCACCGGGGACGACACCAACCCGTTCGACTCGGCCGGCTTCACCCCGATCGACGAGCGGGCCGGCCGCAACCCGGCCTTCGACGCGCAGCGCACCGCGGGCAACAGCAACGACCTGCGGGGCAAGGTGCTGCGCATCAAGCCGAGCGCGGCCGGCGGCTACACCATCCCGGCCGGCAACATGTTCGCGCCCGGCACGGCCCGGACGCGTCCGGAGATCTACGCGATGGGCTTCCGCAACCCGTTCCGGATGAGCGTGGACAAGGCCACCGGCGTCGTCTACCTCGGTGACTACGGCCCCGACGCGGGCACCGCCGACCCGAACCGGGGGCCGGCGGGCAACGTCGAGTTCGCGCGGATCGACCGGCCGGGCTTCTACGGCTGGCCGTACTGCACCGCCCGCAACGACGCCTACAACGACTACACCTTCCCGTCCGGGCCGTCCGGGCCGAAGTTCGACTGCGCCGGCGGGCCGGTGAACAACTCGCCCAACAACACCGGCATCACCCAGCTACCACCGGCCGTTCCGGCCTGGCTGCCGTACGGCGGTTCCGGCTCGCCGCCCGAGTTCACCGGCGGTGGCCTGTCGCCGATGGCCGGCCCGGTCTACCGGTACGACCCGAACAACACCTCGCCCGTGGCCTTCCCGCAGTACTACGACGGCACCTTCTTCGCGGGCGAGTTCGGCCGCCGCTGGATCAAGAACATCACGCTCGACTCCACCGGTCAGCCGCTGAAGATCAACCCGTTCCCGTGGACCGGCACCCAGGTCATGGACATGGAGTTCGGCCCCGACGGCGCGCTCTACGTGCTCGACTACGGCACCGGCTGGTTCAACGGCGACGCCAACTCGGCGCTCTACCGCATCGAGTACGCCCGCGGAGGCCGGGCGCCCGTCCCGAAGGTCACCGCCACCCCCACCAGCGGCACCGCGCCCCTGACCGTCGCCTTCTCCTCGGCCGGCACCCTCGACCCGGACGGCGACCCGTTCACCTACGCCTGGGACTTCGACAACAACGGCACCACCGACTCGACGGCCGCGAACCCGAGCTTCACGTACACCACCAACGGAACCCGCAGCCCGACACTGACCGTGCGGGACACCACCGGCAAGACCGCCACCGCGAGCGTGGTCGTCACGGTCGGCAACAGCGCGCCGGTGGTCACCGTGAACACCCCGTTGAACGGGCAGACCTTCACCTTCGGGGACGCCATCCCGTTCTCCGTCACGGTCACCGACGCCCAGGACGGCACCGTCAACTGCGCCCGCGTCAAGGTGAACTACGTTCTCGGCCACGACTCGCACGGCCACCAGCTCGGCAGCGCGCAGGGCTGCACCGGGGTCATCCAGACCTCGGCCGACGGCGAGCACGACACCGCGGCGAACATCTTCGGCATCATCGACGCCGAGTACACCGACCTCGGCGGGGGCGGCCAGCCGGCGCTGACCACGCACACCCAGGCGGTGCTGCAACCCCGCGCCCGCCAGGCCGAGCACTTCGGTGACTCGTCCGGCGTCCAGATCGTCGCCGGGGCGGCCGGGCACGGCGGGGCAGCGGTCGGCTACATCGACAACAACGACTGGATCTCGTTCCGTCCGTACAACCTGACCGGCGTCCAGTCGTTCAGCGCCCGGGTCGGCGCGCCCGCCGGCGGCGGCGGGACGCTGGAGCTGCGCGTCGACTCACCCACCGGACCGCTGGTGGGCTCCGCGACCGTCACCTCCACCGGCGGGTACGCGAACTTCGCCACCGTCACCGGCGGGGTCACCGCCCCGACCGGCACCCGGACGCTGTACCTGGTCTTCAAGGGCGCCGGCCCGTGGTTCGACATCGACGAGTTCACCCTGTCCACCAGCCCCGGCGGGCCCGGCCCGGACCCGGACCCGGATCCCGGGACGGGCACCAACCTGGCCAAGGGCAAGCCGGCACGGGCATCCAGCTACGAGGGCGCGTTCGTCGCGGCCAACGCGTTCGACGGTGTCGCCGGCACCCGTTGGGGCAGCGCCTTCGGCGACCCGCAGTGGATCGACGTGGACCTCGGCGCGACGTACGCCCTCAGCCGGGTCAAGCTGACCTGGGAGGCCGCGTACGGCAGCGCGTACCAGATCCAGACCTCCACCGACGGCGTCACCTTCACCACGATCCGCACGGTGACCGGCGGCGACGGCGGGGTGGACGACCTGACCGGGCTCACCGGGTCCGGCCGGTACGTCCGGCTCCTCGGCACCGGACGCGGTACGGCGTGGGGCTACTCGCTGTACGAGTTCGAGGTGTACGGCGGCACCGGCACCCCGACCGGCGGCAACCTGCTGTTGAACAAGCCGACGACGACGTCCAGCACCGAGGGGGCCGACGTGACCGGCGCGCAGGCCGTCGACGGCAACCTCGCCACCCGCTGGTCGAGCACGTTCTCCGACCCGCAGTGGATCCGCGTCGACCTGGGCAGCCCGACCGCGATCGGGCGGGTCAAGCTCGCCTGGGAGGCGGCGTACAGCAGCGCGTACCAGATTCAGACCTCCAACGACGGCACCACCTGGACCACCGTGAAGACGGTGACCGGCGCCGACGGTGGCGTGGACGAGCACAGCGGCCTCGGCGCGAACGGCCGCTACCTGCGCATCTACGGCACGGCCCGGGGGACCGGCTACGGCCATTCGCTCTGGGAGGTGGAGGCGTACACGAGCTGAACCACCACCACGACGTGGCCGGCACGGTCCTCCGTGCCGGCCACGCCGCTCGTCCCGCTAGTCGTCGGCGACGGCCACCGGCTCGGTCCCGATGCAGCGCACCTTCAACTCGTGCTTACCGGCCGATCCCTCGAAGGTGACCTCGACGTCGTCGTCGGGGCCCCGGTCCACCTCGTGCACCCGGTAACCCTGCGCCGGCGCCCACGACACGAGGCGTACCCCGTCGGGACCGCACTCGGCCACGGCCGTGCCACCGTCGGTGGCGAAACTGCGGCGGACCCCGGCGCTCGCGCTCGGCGCGGCGCTCACCGTGGACGGCCCGCCGACGGTGCCGCTCGGCACGGGCTCGGGTGAGGCCAGCGCCCGCTCGATCTCGGCCTCGCTGCGCACCCCGCCCGGCGTGCCGGTGATGCTGTCACCCACCAGCCGGATCGCGCCCAACCCGATCAGGGTCGCCACGGCGACCGTGGCCACCCATCCGGCGGCGACGAGGACCGAACGACGACTCATGGCACCGACTATCCCCGATCCACTGTTGTCGCCGGCACATCCGGAGGCTAAGGCACGGTTAAGGCGCCTCGCGCCGGCGTCGGCACCGGCTAGCCTGCCTGCGTGGCCCGCCTGCTGCTCGTCGAGGACGACCTGACCATCCGTACCCCGCTGCTGCGCGGGCTGGCCGAACGCGGCCACGCGGTCGCCGCGGCCTCGACCGCGATGGCGGGCCTGCGGGACGCCCTCGACGACCGGCCCGACCTGGTGGTGCTCGACCTGGGCCTGCCCGACCTGGACGGGCGTGAGCTGCTGCGGATGTTGCGCGCGGTCAGCTCGGTGCCGGTCATCGTGGCGACCGCCCGCGACGACGAGTCGGAGATCGTCCGGGTCCTCGACGCGGGCGCCGACGACTACGTGGTCAAGCCGTTCACCGCCGCGCAGCTCGACGCGCGTGTCCGCGCTGTCCTGCGCCGAGGTCCCGCCGGCGTCGACGCGCAGGATCCGTCCCTCGTGGTGGGTGGTCTGCGCGTCGATCCCCGGTCCCGGCAGGTCACCCTGGACGGCACGCTGGTGGAGCTGACGCCGCGCGAGTTCGACCTGCTGCACCACCTGGCCGGGCGACCCGGTCAGGTGGTCACCAAACGCGAGCTGCTCACCGAGGTCTGGCAGATCCCGTACGGCGGGGCCGACAAGACCGTCGACGTGCACCTGTCCTGGCTGCGCCGCAAGCTGGGGGAGACCGCGCTGCAACCCCGCTACCTGCACACCGTGCGTGGCGTCGGCGTACGCCTCGAAGCGCCCGCGGCCCGCCCGTGAGGGCGCGTCTGGCGCTGTTGGTCGCCGCCGTCAGCGTCCTCACGCTCGTCGCGTTCCTGGTGCCGCTGGCGCTGCTGGTGCGGACGGTCGCCCAGGACCGGGCGACCGTCCGGGCCACCGCCGACGCGCAGAGCCTCGTGCCGGTGGTCGGCACCGCCGACGCGCCCACCATCCGGCTCACCGTCGAGCAGCTCGCCGCGGAGTCCGGCCGACCGGTGAGTGTCTTCCTGCCAGACGGCACGGTGCTCGGCGCCCAGGCGCCCCGTACGCCGGCGGTGGCCCTGGCCGCACGCGGGCAGAGCCTCACCGGGGAGTCGGCCGCCGGCCGGGAGGTGGTCATCGCCGTGCAGGGCCGGGCGGACGGCACGGGCGTGATCCGGATCGTGGTGCCCCGGCAGGAGCTGACCTCCGGGGTGGCCCGGGCCTGGCTGGTGCTGGCGCTGCTCGGTGTGGTGCTGGTGCTGATCGGGCTGGCGGTCGCCGACCGGCTGGCGCGCACGTTGGTGCGGCCCATCAGCGACCTCTCCGCCGTGTCGCACCGCCTGGCGAACGCCGAGTTGGACGCCCGGGTCGTACCCGCCGGCCCGGCGGAGCTGCGCGAGGTCGCCGGCGCGCTCAACCACCTGGCCGGCCGGATCCAGGTCCTCCTGCTCCAGGAACGCGAGCAGGTCGCCGACCTGTCCCACCGGCTGCGGACACCTCTGACGGCGCTGCGGCTGGAGGCGGAGTCACTGCGCGATCCGGACGACGCGGCCCGGATCGCGGCCGCCGCCGACGGGCTCGAACGGGCGGTCACCGGGCTGATCCAGCAGGCCCGCTGGCGTCGCGCGCCGGCACCGGGCACCGCCGCCTCGGACGCCGCGTCGATCGTCGCCGACCGGGTCGCGTTCTGGTCGGTGCTCGCCGAGGACACCGGCCGGGCCGTCCACCTCGACCTGGCCCCCGGCCCGCTGACCGTCGGAGTGGCCGCCGACGACCTGACGGCCGCTGTGGACGCCCTGCTCGGCAACGTCTTCGCGCACACGCCCGACGGCACGCCCTTCACCGTCCGGCTCGCCTCCGACGCCGGGGAGGTGCTGCTCACCGTCGCCGACGACGGCCCCGGGATGCCGCCGGGCGCCGTCCAGAGGGGTGCCAGCGCGGCCGGCTCGACCGGGCTCGGCCTGGACATCGCCCGCCGCGCCGCCCAGACCGGTGGCGGCCGGCTGGAGCTGCGTGCCGGCCCGGATGGAGGGGCGCAGGTGGTGCTGCGCCTCGGCCCGCCACCGCAGCGCCAGGCATAGCCGCTGCCCAGCCGGGTAGCTGGCACCCATGGCGCGGTATACGAAACCCGAGCTCAGAGAGCAGATCAAAGAAGAGATCAAGGCGTCCGACAAGGGCGGCAGGCCGGGTCAGTGGTCGGCGCGCAAGTCACAGTTGGTGACACAGGAGTACAAGCGGCGCGGCGGCGGATTCCTGGGCGAAAAGGACGACCGGCAGAAGGCGTTGCAGCGGTGGGGCAACGAGAAGTGGCAGACGAAGGAGGGCGACGCGCGCGCCCGCAAGGACGGCACGACGAGCCGCTACCTGCCCAAGAAGGCCTGGGACGAGATGTCCGAGAGCCAGAAGCGCGCGACCGACACCAAGAAGCGCGAGGCGTCCCGGACCGGCCGGCAGTACGTCGCCAACACCGGCCCGGCGAAGAAGGCACGACGCGACGCCACCACCGCCGGCCGGATGTCGGAGATGTCGGTGGCCGAGGCCAGCAAACTCGTCCGCGGCCTGGACACGCGACAGCTCCGGACCGCCCTGCGCAACGAGCACGCCGGCAAGGACCGCAAGACCCTCGTCCAGCGGCTGGAGGCGGAACTCAACCGGCGCGGCTAGTCGCGGGCAGGTCGGGAAGCCCGCCTGCGGTCCCGAAGCTCGTCGAGGTGACCCGGTCGTCGTCCCGGCGACGCAGGATCCGCATCTCGGTGGTGGCCTCGGTGCCGGTCAACGGCAGCACCGCCACCCGAGGGGGCGCCACGGCGGTGATGCTCGCCGGTGCGATCGTCACTCCGAGGCCGGCCGCGACCAGGTGCACCAGAGTGGTCCAGCTGCCGGCGTCCTGGACGATCCGCGGCGTGTAGCCGGCGTCCAGGCACGGCCGGAGATTGCGCTGGTAGGCCCGCTCGCCGGCCACCCGCGGGAAGAAGACGAACGGGTCGTCCCGCAGCGCCACGGCGTCGATCGCGGGGTCTGGGGCGTGTGGGTGATCGGCCGGCAGGACGGCGACAAAGGACTCGGTGGCGAACGTGACGCCGTCCAGGTCGTCGTGGTCGTCCGGGTCCCGCACCACGCCGAGATCGACCTCGCCGTTCAACAGCCGGTCAACGATGTTCGCCGTGTACGCCTCGTGCAGGCGTAGGTGGACGGCCGGGTGGCGTTCACGGAAACGACGGATCGGCCCGGCCAGCCCGAGCTGGATCGCCGAACTGACGAAGCCGATGTCGAAGCGCCCCTGCTCCCCGCGTCCGATGCGGCTCGCCTCGTGCACGTCGTCGGACACGGCGGCCAGCACCCGCCGGCACCGGACGAGGTACGCCTCGCCGGCGGGCGTCAGCGCCACCGACCGGGAGGTGCGGACGAACAGCGGCGTACCGATCATCGCCTCGAGCTGGCGGATCTGCTGCGACAGCGGCGGCTGGGCCATCCGCAGCCGCGCCGCAGCCCGGCCGAAGTGCAGCTCCTCCGCGACCGCGACGAAGTAACGCAGGTGGCGCAACTCGGGATCCATACGTCGAGGATACGAATCAGTCCCAACAAGATATTGGACGTTCGAATGGCGGCGACCGGAGAATCGGCTCATGAAGCCGAGCACGCTGACCGTCGCGTCGATGACCACCGCCGAGGAGGCCACGGCCTTCCGGACGCTCAACGAAGAGTGGATTACCCGCTTCTTCACCATCGAGGAGTCGGACCGCAGGACGCTCGGTGACCCGTTCGCCGCCATCGTCGAACCGGGCGGCGACGTGCTCGTGCTCCGCGACGGCGGGCAGATCGTCGGCTGTGTCGCGCTGGTGCACAGCTCGGCCGGCGTCTTCGAGTTGTCGAAGATGGCGGTGACGCCGGCGGCGCGCGGCAGGGGTCTCGGCCGCCACCTCATCGAGGCGGCGATCGGACGCGCCCGTCAGCTGGGCGCGGCCACCCTGTTCCTCGTCAGCAGCACCAAGCTCCCCAACGCCGTGCACCTCTACGAGACAGCCGGCTTCCAGCACGTCGGGGCGGACGAGATCCCGCTGTCGCCGTACACCCGCGCCGACGTCTTCATGCGGATGGTGCTCTGACCGCCGGCTTAACCCGGCCTTAGCGTTCGGACAGCGCGGTGCTATCCCGCTTCAGCCGATCCTCGTAGTCGACAACGAGGAAAGGTGGACACCATCATGAAGCGGACCAATCTCCTTCTGGCGTCGGCCGGCGGAGCGGCGGTGCTGGCGGTCGCCGGGGTCGCCCTCGGCGTCACCGCCGCGAGCGGCTCGCGCCCCGACACGACGCTCGCCGCGGCGACCGTCGCGCCGACGGCCGACAGCACCACCGCCGCGCCGGCGACCGCCGATCCGTCGTCGACCGGAACACCATCGGGTACGCCGACGAGCGGCGCCCCGTCTGCGGGCGGCGCGCCGGCCGGCACCGCCGTCGACGAGAAGCGAGCCGGTGAGATCGCCCTCGCCGAGGCTGGTGGCGGTCAGATCGTGGAGGTCGAGGCCGAGCAGGAGCACGGCCGCCAGGTCTGGAGCGTCGAGATCGTCGCCGGCGACACCGAGCACGAGGTGGACGTCGACCGTGAGAACGGCTCGGTGGTCGAGGCCGAGCAGGAGCCGGTCGACCACGACGACGACGCCGACGACAAGGACGACGACGCGGACGATGACGGCGACGACGACTGACCGTCGCGTCTCGCCGCCCGCCCCGGGGACCGACCCGAGGCGGGCGGCGTGGTGTCCTAGATCGGCACGCGTTGTTCCTGGACCGTCGGTTGGTCCTGCGCGAACTGCGTGCGGTACAGCTCGTGGTAGCGACCACCGGCCGCGAGCAGGTCGCCGTGTCGTCCGCGTTCGACGATCCTGCCGTCCTCCACCACGAGGATCTGGTCGGCCGCCCGGATGGTGGAGAGCCGGTGCGCGATGACCACGCTCGTGCGGCCGGTCAGGGCCTCGGCGAGAGCGTCCTGGACCGCCGCCTCCGAGGTGGAGTCGAGGTGCGCGGTGGCCTCGTCGAGGATGACCACGCGCGGCCGGGCCAGCAACAGTCGCGCGATGGTCAGCCGTTGCCGCTCGCCGCCGGACAGGCGGTACCCGCGTTCGCCGACGATGGTGTCGAGGCCGTCGGGAAGCGCACGGATCAGGTCGTCGAGCCGGGCCCGCCGGAGCACGTCCCACATCTCGTCCTCGGTGGCGTCGGGCCGGGCGAACGCCAGGTTGGCGCGGATGCTCTCGTGGAAGAGGTGCCCGTCCTGGGTCACCACGCCGAGCGCCGTCCGGATCGACTCCGCGGACAGGTCGCGGACGTCGACGTCGCCGAGCTTCACGGTCCCGTCGTCGACGTCGTACAGGCGGGGCAGCAACTGCGCGATCGTCGACTTGCCTGCCCCGGACGAGCCCACCAGGGCGATCATCTGACCCGCCTCGGCACGGAACGACACCCCGTGCAGCACGTCCTCGCCGCCGCGCGTGTCGAGCTTCACCACGTCCTCGAGGGACGCGAGGGACACCCGGTCGGCCGACGGGTAGCCGAACCGTACCCCGTCGAACTCGACCGCGACCGGTCCGTCGGGGAGGCGGCAGGCATCGGGCTTGTCGAGGATCAGCGGTTTCAGGTCGAGGATCTCGAAGACCCGTTCGAAGCTCACCAGCGCGCTCATCACCTCGACCCGGGCGCTGGCCAGCGATGTCAACGGCGCGTAGAGGCGCGACAGGAGCAGCGCGAGGGCGACCACCGTCCCGGCGTCGAGGCTGCCCCGCAGGGCGTACAGGCCGCCCAGTCCGTAGACCAGGGCGAGCGCCAACGAGCCGACCACGGTGAGCGCGGTGATGAAGACCCACTGCAACATCGCGGTACGGACGCCGATGTCCCGTACCCGTCGTGCCCGGGCCGCGAACTCGGCGGACTCCTCGGCCGGCCGCCCGTACAGCTTGACCAGGGTCGCGCCCGGCGCCGAGAACCGTTCCGTCATGCGTGTGCTCATGGCCGCGTTGTGCTCGGCCGCCTCCCGCTGTAGACGGGCGAGCCGTGAACCCATGCGGCGGGCCGGCAGCACGAAGATCGGCAGCAGGACGAGCGCCAACAGCGTGATCTGCCACGAGAAGCTGAGCATCACGGCCAACGTCAGCATCAGCGTGACCGCGTTGCCGACCACACTGGACAGGGTGTCGCTGAAGGCCCGCTGGGCGCCGATCACGTCGTTGTTCAAGCGGCTGACCAGCGCGCCCGTTCGGGTCCTCGTGAAGAACGCCACCGGCATACGTTGCACGTGGTCGAAGACAGCCGTCCGCAGTTGGACGATCAACCCCTCGCCGATGCTGGCCGAGAGATAACGCGTCACCAGACCCAGGCCGGCCTCGGCGAGGGCGATCACGGCGATCAGGACGGCCAACCGGACCACGACGCCGCCGTCCGCACCGTCCACGATCGCGTCGACCACCCGACCGGCGAGAATCGGCGACGCCACCGTGAGCACGGCCGTCACGACGCTCAACAGCAGGAACCTGACGATCAGTGCGCGGTGTGGCCGGGCGAACCGCCCGATCCGCTTCAGGGTGGCGCGGGTCAGCGGTCGCTCGTCCCGCTGGTTCATCGCGTGGCGCAGGGACGTCCACGCGGTAACTTCCATGCTCATGCGTACCTCCGATGTCGGAGGCTAGGACCTCACCCGTACTTGAGGTCAAGCCACGCGATAAGGTTCCGTATGCCGTTGACGAATCCATGGCTGGCCGGGCCTACGCCGGCCGGGCGGCTCGATCGTGAACGGCTCGAAGAACGCATTCTCAACCTGCTGTCGTCGCAACATGTGCGTGCTCGCGACCACAGGCCCGGACGGGCCGCTGGCCACCCCGGTGCGGTACTACCCGCTCGGCTTCACGGTGCTGTTCACGGCCGCGCCGCGTTCGCCGAAGATGCGCAACATCGCCGACGATCCGCGAGTGTCCGTCGGGATCTTCGCGCCACTGGTCGGGCTGGCCAGCAGTCGAGGGGCTCAGGTGTTCGGAACTGCCCGGGTGCTCGACCCGGGGCATCCGGACCGCGGGCACTACTGGGAGGCGTTCCGATGGGAGAACGAGCACGCCGAGCGGGGACGGTTGCTGTCGGAGCCGCCCAAGGACACCCTTGTGGTCGTTGAGCCCGAGCGGATTGTCTATACCGAGCACTGGCTGCGACGTGAAGGGTTCGCACCCCGCCAGGTCTGGCGCCGCACGTCACACGATCGGCCAACCTGCCCCAGGGCCTGACGCACGTTCCTCTACCCGGCCCCTGGTCCTCGGCGCTGCTGTCATCCGGCACAAGCTGAGCGGCACTGACACTCATCCGGCATCGATGAGGGACCACTCTCGAGGAAATTCGGCGTGCAGCAGGTCGGTGATACTGGCGGGTGGAAAGTCCGGCCAGGAGCGTCGCGGATCGTGCCGCCGGTTGAGACGTCGATCGAGGAAGCGCTGCGTACGTATGAGTCCCTCGGTCGCCTCACTCACGCTGAGCGCGCCGTCCTGCACGGCTACGGCGTATTCGTCGAGATCCAAGACCTGGTAGGGATGGTCGCCGGGTCCCACGATCACGTCGATCCACAGGTCGTCAACCGCGACCATGCTCCCATGGTCAGTGACTCGTACCAGGTCGCAGTACCACCAGCCCTGCTGCTCCACCGGAAATATGATCGGCTGATTGATCTGGAACCCATCATCGAGCAACACGAAGCTGCGCTGCTCATACGGCCGATTGTCGAGGTCAAATCCCCAGTCGTAAACGATGGCGTCGCCAAGACGTAGCCCCGCCGCGCGAAGCTTCCCGTCGCGCACCACGGCCACCGGCGTCGGTCTGCGCTCGGAACCATCGGTCACACGCAACAGCTTCACAGGTCGACGAGCCGACGACCAACCATTATCGGCAGGACAGACCTTGACCGATTGTCGGGACGTGTGGATCGTTCGTTCAGGGGACGTAGACGAGGTTTACGCGGTAGCGGTATCCAGGTCCGTGCTCGAAGACGTCGACATCGAGGACCAGGTCGCTTCTGCCTTCTTCTTCGGTCCAGAGGTCTACCAGGCAGCGCCAGTGATCGCCAAGCCACAATGCAACTGATGTGTTCCAGCATTCGTCTGGTGGGGTGATCAGCGTGACGGCGCCGTAGTTGTCAACCGCCTGGAGGCATTTTTGCGAGAGTTCGCTAGGAACTGGGTCTACTGGCGGCAGACCTGCGCCGATGGCGGCGTCTCGTCGCACCAGCGAGTCCACGACCGCCTTGAGCGTCGGCCGCCAGGCCTGTGGAATGGAACCTTCGAGCGAGGCATCCTTCACCGGATCGCCCACGTATGCCTCCTTCGCGGTGCCAACATGTGATCCAATGATCTTGGATAGGCGGCGGCGTGGGCCTTGGTGGCGGGGTGGCCACGGCGCGGTCACCGCCACCGCGCCGGCCAAGGTGAGCACCTGCCACGGCTGCGCGTGGCCGTTGCGCACGACGAGGCACCACGTCCGGGTCCGCTGGCGGCGAGGCACTGGGTGACTACGGTGAGCATGGGCGTACCTCCCGACCCGCGTTGGCGCGGCCTGGTTGATTCCTTCACTCGCACTCCGTGGGAAGGCGCGCCCTTCCCACGCCCATCCACAGGTTCAAGCATTGCCCCGCAGACCTTGAGCTAGTTGCGTCGGTGGTAGTGGTTACGGCGGGGGATCTGGTTGGGGTCCAGCCAGGCTGGCGGGACGAAGATCGGTCGGCCGTCGCTGTCGAGCTGGATCGTCCACTCTCCTTTATGGACGTGGCGATGGTGGTGACCGCAGAGCAGGACGGCGTTGGTGATGCTCGTGGACCCGCCGTCGACCCAGTGACGGATGTGGTGGGCGTCGCACCAGCGGGGCGGACGGTCGCAGCCCGGAAAGGCACAGCCACGGTCACGCAGCACGAGGGCGCGGCGCAGGGCACCGGTCACGAGGCGGCGCTGCCGGCCGACGTCGAGTGGCTGGCCGTTGCCGCCGAGCACAGTGGGGAGGATGGCGGCGTCGCAGGCGAGCCGACGCACCGTCTGCGGGGTCAGGGTGAGTCCGGTGTCGAGCGTGCCGGCGCCGAGCTGCTGGCTGAGAGTGTCGTAGTCGCTGGTGACGACGATCTGGGCGGGCTCGCCGCCGCGTTCGGGTAGCTCACCGGTGCGGAGAGCGAGTCGGCAGACGTCGGCGAGGGCGTCGTGGCGGCGTTGGCCCGGCGTACGGGTGTCGTCCGGGCCGGTGGGGCCGCTGAGCGGGTCGATGGCGGCGCGGAGCAGGCCGGCGGTCTCGGCGTCGAGGGTGCCGGCGAGGCGCAGCCGCCCGTCGGTCTGCTCGGACACGGTGAGGTGCCGGTCGCGGTCCGCGCGGCGGGCGTCGGCGTCCAGCGCGGCCTTTGCGGCGGCGTCGGCGACGTCCGGTGCGACGTGGTCGAGGATGCGGGTGCTCATCCTCCGCAGCAGGGTGGGGTCGAACTGTCCGGCCCATTCGACGAGGACGCCAGCGGCTTTGTCGGCGACCGCGGCACCGGCGGCGGAGTGCACAGTGGTCACGGTGTCGGCGATGACGCGGGCCTGCTCGGCGGTGATGGCACCTTCGGCCAAGGCCTGCTGTGCCCCGTCATTGCGGCCGTCGTCGAGGGCGGCGGCAAGGTCGACGAGGCGCCGCGCGGCAGGAATCGTGAGGCGCAGACGTTCGCGGAGCCACACGGTGGTGCTGCACGCGCCCTGGGCGCGGGCCGTGCCGCGACCGTCCAGCTCGCGCACGAGGGTCAACTCGAGCGCGGCGAGACGTTGCGCGAGGCGGTGCGCGGCGTCGAGCGCAGCGACAAGTTCGTGCTCGGTGAGGCTCCAGGCGGACGCGTCCAGACATGCGGCGACTGCCTCGTCTGCCTGCGTCAGCTCCTCGACCACGCCTTGATGTTAGAACAGGTGTACGACAACTTCAGTAGTCATGATCGATTGGATGTGTGGGCGGTGCGATCCTCGGCGGTCGGCGAGACGGGCGGGCTCGCTGGAGTATCGAATAGTCGCTGGCGGCGTGCTGCCAGCATCGCGTCAATGCCGCGCGGAGCTGACGAACCAGGTGCCTGAGCCCACATCGATGGGCTCGTCAATCCACTGTTGCACGATGGTGGCGAGCTGTGGCGTCATAGGCCACGCATCCACGATCCACCCGTCGGGCGTCATCTGGACGAGGGAGCGGAGCGATTCGCCGACCTCTGCGGGCAGATCCCACGAGCGCTCAAGGAAATCGTCCGCGCCGAACTTCTCCACCGTGTTGACCACCACCCAGGAACCTTAGCGCTGCGCGTGGGGACGAACCCGATCGTGATCGCGCCGCCACCCGTGCCCTTCCGAGGCGTGGGTGGCGGCGCGAGGCGTCACCTGGCGATCAGCCGATGCGGAACTGCTCGCCGTAGACGGCGAAGGCCAGCGGCGTGTTCAGGTTGAAGTTGCCGTTGTTGAGGAAGACCCGCTGAGCCGTGTCGACGCGGGAGGTGTCCGAGTGGGCCTCCTCCTTGTTCATCTCGATGACCCGCTCGTCGAGGAACGCGTTGAGCCAGGTCCGCTCGTCGCCACCCTGCGCCGGGGGCTTGGCCCGGGTGAGGGCGCGGCTGCGGATCTGACGCATGCCCTCGTACCCGTGCATGACCGCCGCGTCGTAGTAGGCGAACTGGCCGAGTGCCCGTACCCCGTCGTTCTTGCCGTCGCGGACCGACGGGTTGAAGTAGACCCGGTCCCGCTCGGCCTCCTGCGCGGCCCGGAACACCGAGTCGTTGGCGGCGGTGCGCCAGTCGCGGGTGAAGTTCGGGTCGAGGCCCGCGTGCGAGGCGGTGCCGTTGACGGCGCGCAGCGCCGGCAGGTAGCCGGCGAGCACGTTGCCGGGCTTGGTGTTCGTGTACGCCTGGACGAGTTCGAGCATGTCGCCGGTGCCGGAGCAGAAGCCGATGATGCCGGCGGTGTAGCCGCGACCGTCGCCAATGTCCTCGATGTAGGAGAACTGGGCACGCCAGTCGAGCGAGGAGTTCTCGGCCGCCGAGACGAGCTGCATGGCGACGTCCTTCTTCGCCGGATCGTCCAGGTTGGTGCCGGTGGAGCCGCTGGCGGTCGGCGTGGGGGTGGGGGTGCTGCCGCCCGGCAGGGTCCACTGTTGGTTGGTGGTGCCGCCGCAGGTCCAGATCTGCAGTCGGGCGCCGTTCGCGGTGCTGCGGTCGGTCACGTCGAGGCACTTGCCCGAGGCGGTGTTGACGAGGGCGCCGCCGCTGCCGGCGGTCCACTTCTGGGCGCCGGTGTTGTTGCAGTCGTACAGCTGGATCTTGGCGCCGTTGGTGGTGGACGCGGCGGTGACGTCGAGGCACTTGCCGAGCGCGCGGATGGAGCTGTCGCTGTTGCCCACCGTCCACGTCTGGGCCGCCGAGCCGTTGCAGTCGTAGAGCTGCACCGCTGTGCCGTTGGCCGAGCTGGCGCCGGCCACGTCGACGCACTTGCCGGCCAGGCCCTTGATCGGGCCGGCGGTCGCGGCGCTGGCCGACGGCAGGCCGTAGCCGACCGCCGCGACGCCGATCAGCAGGGTGCCCACGGCGTAGGCGGCTGTTCTCTTGCGCACCATGGTGTTCCTCGGGGAAGGGGCGGCAAGCCGCCGGCCGGTGGGTGCCCGGCGCGACGTTGGGCCCCGGCGGGCACCCGAGTATCAGGAAACTGTATTAACAGATAGCAGTATGTCGATCACCTGTCAATCGGGCTCAACCGGGCATTGCGGTGGCGGCACCTCGCAGTGCGGAGACGCACGCGAGCACGGCGGGGTGGTCGCCCGCGCCCCTGCGGTAGGCGACCCGCGTACGACGGCGGATGGCCAGCGGAAGAAGTCGAACCTCCGGGCAGGGCCGCGGGATGGCGAGCTGGGGGACGAGGGCGACGCCCTCGCCCGCGGCGACCAGCGCGAGTGTGGCGATGAAGTCGTCGACGTGGTGCCGTACCGCAGGAGCGAAGCCCGCCACCTGGCAGACGTGCAGGGCCACCGCGTGACAGAGCGTCCCGGGAGTGCCGACGATCCACTGCGCGTCGCGCGCTGCGCCGACCGGATCGGCGTCGCCGTCCCAGACAACCCCGGGGGGTACGGCGAGGTGGACGGTCTCCTCCAGCAGCGCGATCGAGTCCAGCGCCGGGTCGGGCGCGACCGGCGCGATGTCGTAGTCGTGCAGCAGCGCGACGTCGAGTTGCCGGCTCCGCAGGGCGGCCGGCATGTCGACGGGATCCAACTCGGTGATCATCAGGTCGAGCGCGGGATGGTCGCGGGCCAGGGTCACCAGCGCCGCCGGGAGCAGGGTACGGACGGCGCTGGGATAGGCGCCGATGCGGACGCTCCCGCGTAGTCCCGTCCGAGCCGCGGCGAGGGTCGCGTCGGCGGCTTCCAGCGTGGCCAGGATGACCTCGGCGTGCCGTACCAGCGCGGTCGCTGTCGCCGTGAGGGTGACCCGGCGGCCGGTGCGCTCCAGCAGCCGGGTGCCGGCCTCCCGTTGCAGGGCGGCCAGTTGCTGCGAGACGGCGGACGGCGTGTAGGCGTGGGCCTCGGCGACCGAGGCGATGGTGCCGAGGCGGGCCAGGTCCCGCAGCAGAACGAGACGGCGGACGTCAAGCATCAGCTCAGCTTATGTATTGCGTGAGCAATCGGAACTGGACCTACGCGGTTCGGTCGATCGAGAGTGAAGGCATGACTCTGACCGGCCTGTACGTGCCCATGATCACCCCGTTCGACGCGTCCGGCGCCGTCGCCACCGACGCGCTGACCGCCCTGGCCGTCGACGCCCTGGACGACGGCGCGGCCGGTGTGGTCGCGTTGGGAACGACGGGCGAGCCGGCCGCCCTCAGCGACGAGGAGCAGAGCGTGGTCCTCGACGTCCTGGCGGCGGTGTGCCGTGCACGCGGCGCGCGCCTGCTCGTCGGCGCCAACAGCGTCGCGGCGTTACGCGCGCTGGGGGAGCGGCCCGAGGTGACGGCGGCCCTGAGCCTGGTGCCCCCGTTCCTCCGTCCGGGGGCCGCGGGAGTGCATGCCCATTTCGTCCACCTCGCCCAGGCCAGCCCGGTGCCGCTGGTCGTCTACCACGTCCCTCACCGGACCGGGCAGCACCTCGACGCCGACGATCTCCGCCGGCTCGCCGAGGTGCCCGGCGTCGTCGGCGTCAAGCACGCCACGGGTGGGATCGACGCGGACACGATCGACCTCCTCGCCGACATTCCGCCCGGCTTCGCCGTACTCGGTGGTGACGATCCGTTCCTGTCGCCGCTGCTGGCCCTCGGCGCGCACGGTGCCATCACGGCCTCGGCCCAGGTCGCGACGGCGGAGTTCGTCCGGTTGGTCACCCACTGGCAAGCGGGCGACGTCGTCCGTGCGCGGTCGCTCGGTCATCGACTCGCGAGCCTGTCTGCCGCGCTGTTCGCCGGTCCCAACCCGACCGTCATCAAAGCGGTGCTGCACGCGCGGGGACGCGTCCCGACCCCGTCGGTGCGACTGCCGCTGCTGGCCGCCGACCAGGACGCGACCCGGCGGGCGCTCCGTCGGCTGGACGCGTTGACGGGCGCGCCGGGGTGACCGTTCCGGCCGGGTCGTGCCCCGCGACGCGACACCCCGGAGATGAAGATCATTTGTTCATCCGGCCGTTGCGCGGCCGTGCTCGCCGGTCGCTATCGTCAGCCCGCGCGCGGGCCCGGTGCCTGGAGCGCACAGACCAGTGCGCGTCAGCAGCGCCACCGACCCGCGAGGAGCGTCCCATGGCAGTCGATCTCCGCCGTACCCTGCCCTGGTGGGCCGCCGCGACCGCCGTGCTCGCCGTGGCGGCGCTGTCGGCCTGCGGTAGCGCCGACCACGCCGGGCCGGCCGCCGCGCCCGCCACCAGCGGCGCGGCGGCGGCGACCACGCCGCCCGCGCCGCCGCGGGGAAAGCTGCGCGGGTACGGCACGGTGCAGCAGCTCACCGAGGCCGCGGACCTGGTCGTCCGCGGCCAGGTCGCGACCGCGGGCCTCCGGGTCGACGAGGTGCTGCGGGCCAGGACCGATTCCGGGGTACGCCCCGGAGCGTCGATCGCACTCGCCAGCCTCGACGCCGGTGTGGCGGACACGGCCCACATGTCGACCCTGGACGTGGGTCAGAACGTGGTCCTCTACCTGTCCCGGGACGCGGCGGCCGCGACGCCGACGTACCGGACGCTCAGCGGCGACTTCGGCGTCTTCGACGTGACCGGAGCCGGCGACGACGCCGTCGCGTCCACCCGCTCGCAGGCGATGGCCGTCACCGGCCTGCGCGCCGAGGACGCGACGGCGTCGGGTCACGGTTTCCGCACCACCCTCGGCGAGTTGCGCGCGGTGGCCCGGCGGCCGTGAGGCCTCCGCGTGCTCAGTGTTCCCGGTAGGTGGCGTGGTCGAAGTCGGCGTACACCCCGTCGCCACCGAGATCCTGCACCCACAGTCCGACAAAGGCCCCGGTGAAGCCCCACGCTGCGGGCTCCCCGTCGATGATCAGCGCGGCGTGCTCGTCGGACAGGATGGTCGCGTCCAGATCGACGGGCAGGCGCTGCCAGCCGGCGCCGAGGTCGTAGTCGAAGCGCACCACGGGCCCGTCGAACACCGCCCGCAGACCGACCCGGCTGACACCGCTGGCGTCGACGGTCAGCTCGGGGTACGGGGTGCGCCGGCCGTTGTCGGAGCTGAGCAGCTCCAACACCGTCCGACCGTCGTCGGCGCGGGTCAGGTAGAGGTGATGCCAGTTCAGGGTGTTGTAGTACGCGGTGATCCCGGCGAGCTGCCGGTGGTCGATCGGATCGAACTCGACAACGGTCTCCAGCGAGCAGTGGGTCGCCCCGACCCGTCGCGCGACGAGGCTCGGCGCCTGCCGGCCCACCGGTGACTGTCCACCGTGGACGCGCAGGTGCGAGGGCCGGGAGCGCAGGTCGATCCAGTCCGCGCTGGCCGGCCGGCGCAGCGTCGACCAGCAGGATGCCAGTTCGGCGGCGTCGAAGTCGTCGGTGGCGGGCTCCTCGGGCCACGGGTGCGGCGACAGGTCCGGGGCGACGACCTCCTCGGCCGGCACCCCGCCGGGGATGCGGGGCCAACCGCCGTCCGGCCACTCGACCCGCTGGATGGCGGTCTCGCGCCCGAGCACGCAGTTGCCCAGGGGCGAGTAGGGGCGACCGACCAGGTGGGCCAGGTACCACCCGCCGTCGGGGGTCTGGACCAGGCTGCCGTGCCCCGCCTTCTGCAGGCGCAGGTCGGGTCGGCCCACCGAGGTGAGCAGCGGCCCGTCCGGGTCCACCTCGTACGGGCCGAACAGCTCCCGCGAGCGTGCCACGGTGACCTGGTGTTCCCAGCTCGTGCCGCCCTCGGCGGTGATCAGCCAGTACCAGCCGTCGTGGCGGTACAGGTGCGGTCCCTCGGTCACCCCGACCGGCGTACCCGTGAACAGGATGCGGGGCCGACCGACGAGACGACGGGCCGCCCGGTCGTACTGCTGAATTTCGATGCCGCCGAAGCGGTCCCGGCCCGGACGCCAGTCCGCGCTCATGCTCAGCAGCCAACTGGTGCCGTCGTCGTCGTGGAACAGGGCGGCGTCGAAGCCGCGCCCGTGCAGCTTCACCGGGTCGGACCAGGGCCCGGCGATGTCGGGCGCGGTGATCAGGAAGTTCTGCGGGTCCCAGTAGCCGCTGGCGAAGCTGGCCACGTCGCTGTAGACGAGGTGAAACTCCCCGTCGTGGTACGTCAGGTCGGGCGCCCACACGCCGTTCGAGTCGCCGCAGCCGCGCAGATCCAGCAGACGGCGGTCGGTGATGATCCCACCCAGTGGGCGCCAGTTCACGAGGTCGCGCGAGTGGTGCACGCGTACCCCGGGATACCACTCGAAGGTCGAGGTGGCCAGGTAGAAGTCATCGCCGACGCGCAGGATCGACGGATCCGGGTGGAACCCGGCGAGGACGGGGTTGCGGATCGACCAGGCAGCGGTCGCCACGTCAGCGGTGTCGGTCGACACGGGGGCTCCTCTGTGCGGTGCGGCTGTGAAACTTCCGGAAACTTGCGGGACCAGATCACTGGAAGCCCCTCGTACGGTAGCCGGTCTTATCGCGATAGGACAGGGGTCTTGACCGCTGGGGGAACTGCTCGTAGCGTCCCGGCCATCGATCGGTAATACCGACGAAGCAATGAAAGTTCCGGAGATCCAGGTTCGAACCCTTGCCGGCTCGGCCGGCGTCCGAGCAAACCGTGAGTCCCCGAAGGGATGGATCATGACAGCGCACCTCTCCCGCCGATCGCTGCTCGGCATCGCCGGCGCCGGCGCCGGCGCCTACCTGCTCAGCGCCTGCAGCGGCGATGACAAGTCCAGCGACCCGAACGCGGCGCAGACGATCAACTGGTGGCACATCCAGAACACCGAGCCGATGCTGCCGGTCTGGGCTGCGATGGCCAACGAGTACAAGACCGCGCACAGCAACGTCACGTTCACCATCCAGCCGCTGGAGAACGAGGCGTTCAAGGCCAAGCTCACCACCGTCACGCAGGCCGGCGACCCGCCGGACCTCTTCCAGTCCTGGGGCGGCGGCGTGCTCAAGCAGCAGGTCGACGCGGGCCTGGTCAAGGACCTCACCGACGACGTGAAGGACCTGGTCGGCGGCATCCTGCCGGCCGCCATGGGGCCGTACACGATCGACGGGAAGATCTACGGCATCCCGTTCGACATCGGCATGGTCGGGTTCTGGTACAACAAGGACCTCTTCACCCGCGCCGGCATCACCGAGCCCCCCGCCACCTGGACCGCCCTGCTCGACGCGGTCCGTAAGCTCAAGACCGCCGGCATCACCCCGGTCGCCATCGCCGGCAAGGACAAGTGGCCGGCCCACTTCTACTGGTCGTACCTGGCGATGCGCATCGGTGGCGTCGGCGCGCTGCAGAAGGCCGTCGACGACAAGAACTTCGACACCCCCGACCTGGCCGCCGCGGGTGAGCGGCTTAAGGAACTCGTCGACCTGCAGCCCTTCCAGAAGGGCTTCCTCGGCGCCGAGTACGGCTCCCCGGACGGGCAGGCCGCCACCATGGGCAACGGCGGCGCGGCCATGGAGCTGATGGGCCAGTGGGCGCCGGCGGTGCAGGCGTCCAGCTCGACCAGCAAGAAGGGCATCGGCGACAAGCTCGGCTTCTTCCCGTTCCCCGCCGTGGACGGCGGAAAGGGCACCGCCACCGAGGTGTTCGGCGGTGGCAACGGCTTCGCCGTCGGCAAGGACGCCCCGCCCGCGACGATCGACTTCCTGAAGTTCCTGCTCAGCGTCGACAACCAGAAGCGGTCCGCACAGACCGGCGCGGTCCTGCCCACGGTGAAGGACGCCACCTCGGCCATCAGCGACCCGAACAACAAGGTCGTCGCGGAGACCCTGGCAAAGAATACCGGCTTCCAGCTCTACCTCGACCAGGCGTACGCGCCCGCGCTCGGGCAGCAGATCAACGACAGCGTCGCCGAGATCATCGCCGGCAAGAAGGCGCCCGCTGCGATCCTCAAGGACATCACGCAGGTGGCGAAGACCGCCTGATCGTGGCCCCGTACCCATCCGTAGCCGGCGATAGAAACCGAGTGGAGCAGGCATGACCAGGCCATCGACCGTGTCGTACACAGGACGCGGCGACACGGCGACAGATCCGCCGGCACCGGGGCCGGGCACCGCGCGACGGCGCGGCCGCCAGCCCCGGCCGGGGCGGGGTGGCGTCCTCGCCGTCTTCCTGACGCCCGCCCTGACCCTGTTCCTGCTGCTGGTCATCACGCCCATCCTGGTGGCCGGCTACGCCAGTCTCTACAAGTGGAACGGCTTCGGGCTGCCGGAGAACTTCATCGGGCTGGACAACTACACCCGCGCCTTCGGTGACCCGACCTTCCGCGGCGACCTGTGGCGCGGCCTCGTGCTGGTGCTGCTGTCGCTGACCGTGCAGCTACCCGCCGCGCTGGCCCTGGCGATGCTGCTCAACCAGCCGCTGCGCGGCCGAGCCGTCTACCGGCTGATCTTCTTCGCCCCGTACGTGCTCTCCGAGGTCACCACGGCGGTCCTGTTCACGCTGGTGTTCTCACCGAACCGGGGTCTGGGCGAGTCGGTCTCCAAGTTCCTCGGAGCGGAGGCGGGCGCGGTCTTCGCCGACCCGTCCACCGTGCTGTACGCGGTCTTCCTGGTGGTGTCCTGGAAGTACTTCGGCCTGTACATGATGCTCTTCCTGGCCGCCCGACAGGGCATCCCGAAGGAGCTGTCCGAGGCCGCGGTCACCGACGGCGCCACCGCGTGGCAGGCGTTCCGCCACGTCACCCTGCCGCTGCTCGGGCCGACGATCCGGATCAGCATCTTCCTGTCGGTCATCGGCACCATCCAGCTGTTCGACATGGTCTGGGTGCTCACCGGCGGCGGCCCGATCCACTCCTCGGAAACCATGGCCGTCACCATGTACCAGTTCGGTTTCCGCCGATTCGAGGTCGGCTACGCCAGCGCGATCAGCATCATCATGTTCCTGCTGAGCCTCGTCTTCGCCCTGTTCTACCAGCGCATCGTCCTGCGTCGGGACACCGCGGGCGCGATCACCAACCAGGGAGGCCAGCGATGACCGCCACGACCAGTAGCGCCCAGCGGGCCCGCAGCATCGTGCTGCACATCGTCTGCATCGGCGTCGGCGCCCTCATCGTCGTACCGGTCTGGTTCGGTGTGATCGGTGGTTTCAAGGACAACGGCCAGCTGTCCACCAACCCGCTGGGCCTGCCCGACCCGTGGGTGCCGTCGAACTACACCGAGCTGTTCGCCTCCGGGGTGTTCTGGCGGCAGCTCGGCAACAGCCTGCTCATCGCCGTCAGCAGCACGTTCATCGTCGTCGCCGCGGCGGCGATGGCCGCGTTCGTCTTCGCCCGGTACGCCTTCCGGGGCCGCGAG
Organism: Micromonospora sp. RB23; assembly: GCF_053585025.1. NCBI lineage: Bacteria > Bacillati > Actinomycetota > Actinomycetes > Micromonosporales > Micromonosporaceae > Micromonospora > Micromonospora sp. RB23. Next base: position 4,156,234 of record NZ_CM132111.1, on the reverse strand, counting down.
TTCCTGGTGACCCTGTTCGCGATCGGCCTGATGTTCCCGTTCGCGGTGGCGATCCTGCCGCTGTTCGTCCTGCTGCGCTCCATCGGTCTGCTGGACAACCCGCTCGGCGTCATCCTGCCCCAGGCCGCCTTCGGGCTGCCGATCACCATCATCATCCTGCGTCAGTTCTTCCGTACCGTCCCCGGCGAGGTGGAGGAGGCCGCCGTCCTGGACGGCTGCGGTTCCTTCGGATTCTTCTGGCGGATCCTGCTGCCGATGGCCCGTCCCGCGTTGGCCACCGTCTCGGTCCTGGCCGTCGTCACGAGCTGGAACAACTTCATGCTCCCGCTGGTCGTCTTCAGCGATCAGAGCTGGTGGACCCTGCCCGTCGGGGTCCAGGCGTTCCAGGGCCAGTACGCCGACGACACCGCCCGGGTGCTCGCCTACGTCGTCCTGTCCATGCTTCCCGCGCTGGGCTTCTACGCCGTGGCCGAACGTCAACTGATCGGTGGCCTGACCGGCAGCGTCAAGGGGTGACCACACCAGATCACCGACCGACCTGAAACGCCCCGCCACACGAAGGAGCGGACCGTGGGCTCCGACAACGGCCGAAACGTCACCATCGCGATGATCGCGCGGCTGGCCGGTGTCTCCGTGCCCACGGTCTCGCGGGTCATCAACGGCCGCACCGACGTCGCTCCCGAGACCCGGGAGCGCGTCGAGGCCCTGCTCAACCATCACGGCTACCGCCGGCGCACCCAGGCCCGGCGTACCGAGGCCGCGCTGATCGACCTGGTCTTCAACGACCTGGACAGCCCGTGGGCGGTGGAGATCATCCGCGGGGTGGAGGACGTCGCCCGCGCCAGCGGCGTCGGCACCGTCGTCTCCGCCATCCACTGGCGCATCTCCTCGGCCAAGCAGTGGCTCGACAACATGCGTACCCGCTCCACCGAGGGCGTCATCTTCGTGACCTCGATGGTGAACCCTCCACTACAGGCGGAGCTGCGCCGACTGCACCTGCCCGTCGTCATCATCGACCCCGCCGGCGTCGACCCGCAGGAGTCACCCACCATCGGCGCGACCAACTGGGCGGGCAGCCTCAGCGCCAACCAGTACCTGATCGGCCTCGGTCACCGCCGCATCGGCTTCATCGCCGGCCCGCCACACCTGATGTGCAGCCGGGCCCGGATGGACGGCTACCGCGCGGCCCTGGGCGCCGCCGGCATCGCCGTCGACGACGCCCTCATCCGGCCCGGCAACTTCTACCACGAGTCCGGCTTCACCTCGGGCACGCAACTGTTGGCCCTGCCCGACCCGCCCACCGCCATCTTCGCCTCCAGCGACCAGATGGCCCTCGGCGTCTACGAGGCCGTCCGCAAACGCGGTCTGCGGGTGCCCGATGACATCAGCGTGATCGGCTTCGACGACCTGCCCGAGGTCCGCTGGTGCTCCCCGCCGCTGACCACCGTCCGTCAACCCCTCGCGGAGATGGGCATGCTGGCCGCCCGGACGGTACTGCGGCTCGCCGGTGGCGAGAAGACCGAGAGCCCCCGCATCGAACTCGCCACCGAACTCGTCGTCCGCGACAGCGCCCGACCACCGCACTGACCGCTGCCTTTCGCGACAGTCACTCGCTGTTCGGGTCGCGCTGGGAGCGATGAGCGGCGCGGCTGGCTTCCGTCGCGGAGTCGCCTATCTGACGAAAACGCGGCACAGCTTCGCGTACCTGCTTGGGTAGCCGAGTCACGTCCATGTCCCGACAGGAGCACAGATGGTTGCGGCACACGAAACGACGCTGCGGGAGTTGCTCGAAGGCGCGAAGCAGTATCGGGTGCCGCTGTACCAACGGACGTACTCATGGACGAATGCTCAGCTGGGGCGCCTCTGGGAGGACATTCGCAAGCTGGCCGAGGAACGCGGCGACGACCCGAGCCTCACGCACTTCATTGGCTCACTCGTGCTCGCGCCTAGTCCCACCCACGGTCCCTCGGTCTCCGAGTTCCTGGTTGTGGACGGGCAGCAGCGTCTTACGACGTTGTCCATCCTGCTGTGCGCTATTCGGGACCACCGGGCCACCTATGAAGATCCGGACCATCGAGACCGGATCAACCAGGAATACCTCATCAACAAGTACAAGCCGACCCATCGGCTCAAGCTCGTGCCCACGCAGGCCGACCGCGCCTCCTATGAGGCGTGTCTGGAGGCGACGCCGCAGGCGGGCGGCAGCGATCAGGTGGGCGCGGCGTACCGATTCTTCGCAGCGCAGCTCGCAGCCGTCGACGACCCGGATGACCCGATGGACATCGAACGTATCGAGGACGCTGTCATCTCGGGGATGGCGCTGGTGTCAGTCGTGGCGCAGGCAGGCGACAATGTCTATCGGATCTTCGAGTCCCTGAACAACACGGGCCTCAAGCTCACGCAAGCCGACCTGCTGCGCAACTACCTGTTCATGCGGCTGCCCAGCCGTGGCGAAGCCGTCTACGACTCTTTGTGGCTCCCGTTGCAGAAGCACCTGAGTTCCGGGGAACTCGAGCAGTTGTTCTGGCTTGACCTCGTACACAGTAATCCCGACATCAAGCAGACCGACACCTACACCGGTCAACAGGCGCGGCTCAACGGCCTGCACACCGAGGCGGAGATCGAGGCCGAGGTCCGCCGCTTCTGCCGTCTCGGGGCTCTGTTGCGGGTCATTCTGCATCCCGAGGAGGAGAGCGAGCCGGAGGTCCGACAGCGTCTCGCCCGTCTCAACGCCTGGGACACGACGACGGTGCTGCCGTTGCTCCTGCACTTGCTGGATCGTCGCAAGCAGGGCACCGCGACGTCGCAGCAGATCGCCTCGGCGATGTTGTACGTCGAGAGTTACTTCATTCGCCGTCTGTTAATCGGCCGAGCCACCGCCAGCATCAACCGCATTCTGCTCCGCATCGTCACGGACATGCGGGCTGACCTGCCGGTGGACGAGGCGGTGCGGGCATACCTGTCCGTTGGTCGTAAGTATTTCGCCACCGATGCCAGCCTGCGAGAGGCCGTGCGCTCGATCCCGTTCTACCTCAACGGCCGGGCGACGCAGCGCAAGCTGGTGCTCCAGTGGCTGGAGGAATCGTACGGGAGCAAGGAGCCCGTGGCGCCGGCGTCGCTGACCATCGAGCATGTGCTGCCGCAAAGCCCCACGGCCGAGTGGCGGCAGGCGCTGGGTGAGGATCTGCAGGGTGAGGAGAGTTTTGCCGAGGTGCACGAGGCACTGGTGCACACGCTCGGGAATCTCACCTTGACCGGTTACAACGCAGAGCTGAGCAATAGCTCATTCCTGGTCAAGCGCGCCCAACTCGGCAAGAGCGGAATCTCGCTCAACCGGGAGATCGCCGACCAAAAGCGGTGGGGTCGCCCGGAGATCCTCGCCCGGGCGGATGCCCTTGCCGAACGGATCATCGCTCACTGGCCGGGCCCCACCGAGGAGGCGCGCAACCGGTCCGATGTCCCCTGGGATGTCATGAACAAGGCGCTCGCCGCGCTGCCCGCAGGCTCCTGGACAGCGTACGGTGATCTCGCCGCTCTGATCGGAAGTCATCCGGTCTCTGTCGGTGGCCGCCTCGCCAACCATCCCGCACCGAACGCACATCGGGTGCTCCAGGCCGAGGGCGTCGTGGCGCCGAACTTCCGCTGGCTGGACCCTGCCCGTACCGAAGACCCCCACTCCTTGCTCCGGGCAGAAGGGGTCGAGTTCGACAAGTACGGTCGGGCGAGCCAGGCTCAGCGGATCGGTGTCGATGAACTGGCGCAGCTCGCCGGCATGCCGCAGCATGATGGTTCCGATCAACTCCTCCGGCCGCGCTCTCGCCGTAACAGTCCACTGGATGATCGATTCCTGGAACAGCTGACCGATCTTCAGGACGCGCAGGTCGCGCACGGCACGGTTGCTGTGCTCGAAGCATGGGTCGGCATGGGCGGGATGCTGCTGTACGGCGCGGGCGGTGAGACCTCCTGTTTCCTCCTCGCGCGCGCAAAGGATCATCAACTGGGCAACATTTGGCCGGGAACCGTATACCCGAGCGGAAAGTTCGAAGTGGTCTTCCAGCACCTGAGTACTCGGCCACCCTTCGATGACATCGCGCTTCGGCGACAGTTCCGTCAGCGGTTGAACGGGTTGACGGGCGTGCAGATCGCCGAGGCCAAGCTTGCTCTCCGCCCCGGGTTCCCTCTGGACGTTCTCGCCGATGTCGCCGCTCGGCATGAGCTAATACAGCATCTGGCGTGGTTCTATCAGCTGGCGACGGGGACGAGCGACGCCACGATCGAGCCGGCCGATTGACCGGCACGTGGCATGAGAACCGCCCCGATGACGCAGAGCTGCGTGAACTGCGGCGAAGCAGTGCGCGGCAGGCCCAACTCCCGTCACCGTGGCCCTGACATCGCCTGGTTCGTCCACTGCCCCCCGTGCGCGGCTCAGGTCGCGGATCAGATGGAGCCTCTGAACATTCTTCCGGCCGCAAGCGGCGTCGACGTTCACCGCTGTCTGCGCTGCGGCAACCATCGGATCTGTCGTGGGAGATGGCGGACCCGCTGCCACATCTGCCTCGACGAGCGCTCGTTGGGGTTGGCGATCAGCGTTGGCCAAGGGCTGCTGTCTCGCCTCCCGGATGAGCCCGAACTGGCGCACAAGCTCCGCCAGTTCGCAGGTCTGGCCACCGTCGATGTTGTTACGCCACGAATCGCCGCCGAGTTCCAGGCCGCTGTCGCGCTCGCTGCCGATCTCGACCGCCGCAGCCGTGTCGGCTGGACCGATGTCAGCGGTGATGTCTATGGCCTGCCCTGGTATGGGCGACGCGAGCAGTACACATCGCACGGGACGTGGGGGGTGCACATACGCTGCGGATCATGGCATCGGCTCACGGATCACCGCAGCAGGTGCAGGGTCTGCCCGCCAGAGGCCGGTGACCGCACGTTCATCGCGCTTAGAGACACTCCCTATCTGCTCTATCTCGTTCGGCATCGCGGGCTGCTCAAGTTCGGTGTGGGCGGGGTGCCTCGGGTGCGGGAACACCTCCGGGCGGGCGCGGAGCTGGTGGAGGTCCTCGAAGCCCGGCACGCTGACGTCATCGACGCGGAGGTGATCCTCAAGCGACGAAAGCGTGAGGCCGCCGTGCCGTTGCGAGTGTGGCGGAAGTGGCGCATGCCATCCAGTTTCGGCAAGGGCACCGAGGTGGTCTATGCCGCAGCGCGAATCCGGTTGGCGGACGTCCTGCCGAATGGCGTCGACGTCCGTGACCGGTTCGTGTGCTGACTATGGCTGCGTGAGGCGAGACGATCACGGCCGCCTGAGGCTGGCCCGGGCTCAGCCCAGGTCGTGCTCCTCCGGCGAGGTGTTCACGACCCAGGCGAGCGGCATGGTCGCCCGAGCCACGTACTGCCCACCGTCAAGGTGGTGCATCGTGACGGTCTGGGTCGAGTCTTGATCGACCACCCAGTACTGCGGGATGCATGCGGCAGCGTACTCGTTGCGCTTGGTAACCGTGTCGATACCTTCGGAGCCCGGCGACACGATCTCCACCACGAGGAGTACGTCCGCGACCGGGAGCCAGACGGCATCTGTCTGCGCCTTGCTCCACACGACCAGATCAGGGATGCGCCCGCCGGTTCCGCCGTCCCGACCGGGGATGCGCAGCCCGACGGCTTGGGCAATGCGCTCCGCCGGCACCCCGCCCTGCGCGAGCCAGAGCATGAGCCGGGTCGCGATGATTGCGTGGGCATATCCCGGCGGCGGCATGATCGAGACCACTCCCTCGGGGCTGATTTCATACCGGTGGTTCTCGTCAGCGGCCATCATCGCGGTGAGGTCGTCGAGCGTGACGACAGAGGGCATGAACCTGCCAACCGCCTCTGAGCTCATGAACGCATCCTACCGGTTTGTCGGGTGATCCCCTGCTAGACGCAGCCCGAGCAGGAGCTATTGGCCCTGGTGTCTCCGTCGAATAGGTCGCGCCCACCAGGTCCTGAAGATGGTCGCGCTCAGAGCCAGCCGTTGGCGCGGGCGGTGCGGGCCGCCTCGATGCGATTGCGGGTGGCGGTCTTGCCGATGGCCGCGGACAGATAGTTGCGTACGGTGCTCTCGGACAGGTGCAGCGCGGCGGCCATGTCGGCGACGGTGGCGCCGTCCACGGCGGCGGCGAGCACGTCCCGTTCCCGGTCGGTGAGCGGGTTCGGGCCGGCCGCGAGGGCGGCGGCGGCCAGCGTCGGGTCGATCACCCGTTCACCCGCCAGCACCCGTCGGACGGCCACCGCCAGCTCCTGCACCGGCCCGTCCTTGACCAGGAAGCCGTGTGCGCCGGCCTCCATGGCCCTGCGCAGGTAGCCGGGGCGACCGAAGGTGGTCAGAATCAGCACCCGGCAGGACGGCAACTTCTCGCGCAGCGCGGCGGCCGTGTCGAGGCCGCTGCCGTCGGGCATCTCGATGTCCAGCAGCGCCACGTCGGGGCGTACCCGAAGAGCCTCGCGCGTGGCCTGCGCCCCGCTCGCGGCCTCGGCCACGACCTCGATGTCGGGTTCGAGGTTCAACAGCAGTGCCAGCGCGCCGCGCATCATGCCCTGGTCCTCGGCGAGCAGGAGCCGGATCACGGCGCCCACCGTCCGGAGGGGACGTGGGGGAGTCGGGCGGTGAGCAGCAGCCCGCCGTCGCGCGCCGGGCCGACGTCCAGCGTGCCGCCGGCCTGTGTCAACCGCTCGGTGAGGCCGCGCAGGCCGTTGCCATGCCGCGGCCGGCCACCCACCCCGTCGTCGCGGATGGTCAGCACCGCCTCGTCGGTGTCGGCGGTGACCGCGATGTCGCACCGCGACGCCCGGCTGTGCCGCACCACGTTCGTCACCCCCTCCCGCAGGACCCAGCCGAACGCATCGTCGGCTTCCACACCGAGCGGACGGTCGACACCCCGCACGCTGACGGCTATCCCCACGTCGGCCAGGATCGTACGGACGTTGTCGAGTTCCCGGGCGAAGCTGCGTTCCCGGTAGCCGGTGACCGCCTCGCGCACCTCGGCGAGCGCGGTACGACCGATCCGCTCGATGTCCGTCGCCTCCGCGACGACCTGCTGCGGATCGGTCGGTGCGAGCCGACGCACCACCTCGGCCTTGACCACCACCAGTGACAGCGTATGACCCAGCAGGTCGTGCAGGTCCCGCGCGAAACGCAGCCGTTCCTGCTCCACCGCCGTGCGGGCCAGCTCCCGCTGGGTACGCCGCAGCTCCTCCACCAGTCTGGCCGTGCGGGCGAACGCCAACGTCAGCGTGCCCCCGAGCACGGTGATCAGCGCCATCTGGGCGGTGTCGGCGGCCGGTAGCCGATGCGCCGCACCGATCACCACGATGGCGGCGACCGATCCGCCAACCCACCCGAACCCCCAGGTCGGGCGTACGAAGGCGACCGCGCCGGCCGTGGCGACGTACAGGAACAGGACCAGCCAGCCCTCCGGTCCGCCGGCGTACGCGGCGGCGAGCCCGATCCCGAGCAGCGCGAACACCACGAGCCCGCCGTGGTGCACGGCCGGTCGGACGGTCAGGTCGGCCACGGGTACGGCCACCAGGGCGAGGTAGAACAGCGCGAAGACGACCAACCCCACCGCCGCCGGCGGGGCGGGACGCACCTGCCCGTGTGCGATCGCGGCGGCCGGCGTCAGCAGCAGCCAGAGCCAGAGGGTGTGCGCGGCGACCAGCACGAACCCTTGCCGCCTCCGGCGGGGACCAGCCGTACCGGACGACATGGTGGACACCGTATCGGGGGTCACCGGCGAACGGTGGACCGCCGGTACGCCCACGCCGCCAGGGCCGTGAACGCCAGCGTCCACCCGGCGAGCACGGCGACCCCGGACGGGGTGGGCGTCAGCCCGGCGGCCGAGCGCCAACCGAGTTCCGCGAACCGGTACGTCGGCAGAGCGTGTGCCAGGTGGCGCAGCACGGCGGGGAAGTACGCCACGGGCACCAGCAGGCCGCCCAGCACCGACAGGCCGAGGAAGGCGAGGAAGTTGACCGGCTGGGCGAGCTGCGGGGTGAGACCGTACCCGATGGCGAGCCCGAGCAGCGCGAACGGCACCGTGCCGACCCACATCAGCAGCAGCAGCGCGACCCACCGGCCGGCCGCCAGCTCGACGTGGTGCTGGATCCGTCCGGCGCAGCCGACGGCGAGCACGGACGGCACCCCGCTGAGCGTGCAGACCAGGGCTTTCGCGGTCACCGCCCGCCAGGCGGGCAGGGGAGTGACGCGGAGCTGGCGCAGCCAGCCCGATGCCCGCTCCTGGGAGACGGCGGCCCCCACCGAGAGCACTCCCGCCACCGCGCCGTAGCCGGCCAGGCCGACCATGAGGGCCACCGCCGCGTCGACGCCCTCCACCCGGTCGCCGTCCGGACCAACCGCCGAGAAGATGAGGTACGTGACCACTGGCGCGAGGACGGTGAACAGCAGCAGCCGCGGGTCACGGGCCAGTCGGCGCAGTTCGAATCGCAGGTACGCGCGCATGTCAGTGCTCCGTCGGTGTCGCGGTGCGGGTCGTTGGTGTCGCGGTGAGGGTGAGGAAGGCGGCGTCCAGGGCGGCGGTGGTGACCTCCAGGCCCTGGAAGCCGCGCGTGCCGGCCAGGGCGAGGACGGTGGCGTCGGCGTCGTCGGTGGTGAGCGCGACCCGGTCGCCCCGGACCTGCACCGAGCGGACCCCGGGGAGCGCGTCGAGGCCGTCGAGCGGCCCGCCGGCGAGGTCGAAGGAGACGGTACGGCCGCCGGCTAGCGCGCGGATGCGCGCGGGCGGCCCGTCGGCCACGACCCGCCCCGCGGCGAGCACCACGACCCGGTCGGCGAACTCGTCCGCCTCGTGCAGGTGGTGGGTGCTGAACAGGACGGTGTGCCCGTCGGCGGTGTACCGGTCGATGGCCGCCCAGAACGCCTGCCGGGCGGCGACGTCCAGCGCGGCGGTGGGTTCGTCGAGGACCAGCAGGTCCGGATCGCCGGCCAGCGCGAACGCGAACCGGGCGCGCTGTGCCTCGCCGCCGGAGAGTTTGTCGAGGCGGCGGCCGGCGCGCTCGGTCAGCCCGGCCAGCGCCAGCACCTGCCCGGTGGCCATCGCTCGCGGGTAGAGCGCCCGGGCGAGGTCGACGACCTCGCGGACGGTCGCGCTGGACGCCCAGCCGGCGTCCTGGAGCATCGCGCCCACCTGTCCGGCCCGGACCGCATCGGCCGGCGGCCGACCGAACACGGTGGCGGTGCCGCTGTCCGGCCGATCCAGACCCAACATGATCGAGATCGTGGTGGTCTTACCGGCGCCGTTGGGCCCGAGCAGGGCGACGGAGCTGCCCCGCGCGATCGTCAGGTCGAGCCCGTCGACGGCTCGGACCGGACCGAACCGCCGGGTGAGGCCGCTGAGGCGTACGGCTGTGTCATCCATGCCTGTCACGCTAGGCAGGCGTGGGTGGCGCGGGCAGAGTCACCGGTACGCGGTCGGCCAGGACATTTGTCCCGCACGCGCATCGGTGCATGGTCACCAGGCCAGCTCGACCTCGTCCTCGAACACGACACCGGTGGGGCCATCCGCTCCGAGAGTGGCCAGGCGGACCGCGACGGCGGCGCCCTCATCGGGCGTCCGGGTACCGCGGAAGTTGTTGAAGTCGGTGGCGACATGGCCCGGAGCCGCACCGTTGATCTTCAGCGTGGTGCCGGCGAACTCGCGCGCGTAGTGGACGGTGAGCGCGTTCAGGGCGGTCTTCGAGCTGGAGTAGACCATCGACGGTTGGCCGACCCACGCACCCGGCTCGCCGATCGAGCCGCGCTTGCTGGTCACGTTGACCACTCGGGGAGCCTCGGCCCTGATCAGCAGAGGTAGGAAGGCGTGCATCATGCGTACGACGCCGAAGACGTTGACCTGGTAGACGTTCTTGAAGTCCTCCACGGTCTCCTCGCTCGGCCTGGGCAGGTGGTCGATGTCGCGGAACGTCAGGGTGTTGACGCCGGCGTTGTTGACCAGCACGTCCAGGTGTCCGAACTCCTGGGCGACCCCATCGGCCACCGCGTCGACCTGCCCCTGGTCGGTCACGTCGAGGTGCACGGGACGTACGTCTCCGTCGAGGCTGGCGGCGGCGGCACGGCCGGCGTCGAGGCTGCGAGCGCCGAGCAGCACGGTGAAACCCCTCGTGGCGAGGCCTCGGACGATGGCGTTACCGATCCCCTTGTTGCCGCCGGTCACCAGAGCCAACGGGCTGGTATGTGTTGTCATGACAACAGCGTGCCACGGGAGGTGTTGTTGTATCAACACGGAGGTAGCATGTAACCGTGGGCAAGCTCCTGAGCGCGGACGAGATGCGGGTCTGGCACGCCTGGAAGGCCGCGTCCGACAGGGTGCGAGCACACGTCGCCGAACAGGTCGACGGCGTCACCGGTCTCTCGGACCCGGACTTCGGCATCCTGACGCGGCTGATCGACCTCGGTGACGGGCAACTACGGCAGAACGAGCTGGCCACCTCCATGAAGTGGCATCGGAGCCGTCTGTCACACCAACTGACACGCATGGAACAGCGCGGCCTGGTGACGCGGTCGGGAGTTCCCGGAGGCATGATGGTGACCATCACGGACCTCGGCTCCGAGCGCGCGGTCGCCGCCCGGCCCGTGCACGCAGATGCCGTACGTGCCTCTCTGCTCTCTCGTATCCCTGCGGCGCACGAGGCCGCGTTCCTCTCGATCCTCGAGTCGTTGGCAGAGGGTTGACGGCGGGTCGGATACGTACTACCCGGGGCAGGATGACCGGCCATGGTGGACGCTATGCTGCTGGCTCGGCAGGGGGAGAGGTGGTCGGCCATGACGCAGTCCGAGCCCGGGGTGAACCTCCAGACCGACCGGCCGAACGCGGCGCGGATGTTCGACTACTACCTCGGCGGCAAGGACAACTTCGCCGCCGACCGGGCCGCCGCCGAGATGGTGTTGCAGGTCGCGCCGTGGATGCCCGAGGCCGCCCGGCAGGGCCGCGACCTGATCGCCCGCACCGTCCGCCACCTCGTGGAGGAGAAGGGCGTCCGGCAGATCCTGGACCTCGGCTCCGGGCTTCCCACGCGTGACAACGTGCACGAGATCGCCCACCGCATCGACCCGGGCGTACGCGTCGTCTACGTCGACAACGACCCGGTCGTCTGCGCTCACGGGCGTGCCCTGCTCGCGGACGCGACGACGGTGTCGGTGGTCCAGGCCGACCTGTGTCGACCCGCCGAGGTGCTCGGTCACCCGGAGGTCGCCGCCGCCATCGACTTCGACAGCCCGGTCGCGGTCCTCATGATGTTCGTGCTGCACCTGGTGCCCGACGAGCAGGCCCCGCAGCGCATCGTGGCGGCCTACCGCGACGCGCTCGCGCCCGGCAGCCACCTTGCGCTGTCGCACGCCAGCACCGACGCGCACCCCGACCTGATGGCCCGGATCTCCGCGATCTACGCCCGCGCGAACAGCCCGTTCGTGCCGCGCGGCCACGCGGACGTCACCCGGTTCTTCGGCGACTTCGTCCTCGAGTCGCCCGGTCTGGTCAACATGTGGCCGTACCCCGAGCCGCCGGCCACCGTCGACGCCGAGGTGGCCCGCACCGGCTACAGCGGCGTGGCCCGCAAGCCGTAGCGCTGCGGGCGGCCGGACCGCCCCGTCGTCCACTCCCGATCATCAGTCGTCGGTCCAGTCCGGCATCGGCACGACGGGAAGCTGGGGCTCACCACTGATCGGTTCGAGAGCCTGCACGATCCGCAGGTCGCCCGTGGCGGCGGCGTCCTCGTCGGTGAGCACCAGTCCATTGCTGCCGTCCGTGCTGACCAGCCGCCAGATGTCCGGGTGGATGCTCCCGTCGTCGACGACGGCCCGGACCCCGAAGGCGCGGGCCAGTGCGATCGCCACGTCCAGTTCCCCCTGGCCGGTGGCGTCGGCCAGATCGGTGTCACCGGTCAGGGTCCAGCCGAACCGCTCGCCGGACTCGGGCGGGGTGAACATGGCGACGGGCCGAGGGTCGTCCGGCGAGCGGTCGGCTGTCCGGCCGACATAGACCGCCTCGGGCGCGATGCCGTAGCTCTTCATAAGGAACGTGCGCAGAGCCGCGGCGGGAATCTCCTGCTCGAACTGGATCTGGTAGATCATCGTGAATCACCCCGGTACATCCTGTGCTGGCGGAAGACCTCAAGCGCCCGATCCCGATCGGCCTGCGTTATGTACGGGTCCCGGGCCAGCCGGGCATTGGCCGCGTCGAGGTCGCCCTCGAACTCGATGTACGTCTGCAACGCCTTGTACTCCTGGCGTTTTAACGCCTCGAGACCGGGGCCCGACTCGGGGACGACTCTTCCACCCTTGTAGAAGTAGGTGCGTCCGTTCACGAGGTAACGCTGCCGGCCGGCGTCCCAGCGCGCCCGCCCGTTGTTGATATCGTCGATGTCCCGGGCGACATCCGTGCCCGGCAGGACGACGGTGTTGGCCCCCTTCGCACGGCTTCCGGGTTGGATGCTGTTCAGGTTGTGCCGCGGGTGTGGAGTTTTCAGCGGTGTCTTGCCGGCCGGCCCGGGGATGCTCTTCGACGGCGTGGTCGGATCTGCCGCACCTGCCGCCGGGTCGCGCACCGTGGCCGCCGCGGACAGCGTCGCGGCGCGGATCGCGGCGGCGCAGCTCGCGGCGGCCGACTGGTACAGCTCCTTCGCCTGCAAAGCGGAGGACCGCGCCTGCTCACGTTCGGCCTCGCACAGCCGCGCGGCCTGACCGATGCGCAGCACCATCGAGAAGACCGGCTCGCGTTCCCCCGCCGCGTACGTCTCGTTGAGCCCGCGCCAGACACCCGGACCGTAGGTGCGCCGACCGGTCAGACCGGTGAACTGACCGAGCAGGTTGCGGTACTGGCTGTCGGCGGCCATTCCGAGACGCAGCGCGGCCCGGGACTGTGCCTGGGCGCGCGCCAGCTCCTCGGCGAAGACGGCCAGCGCCTGCGCGCCGGCGAGGTAGGCGTCGGCCAGCGCTTTCGCCTGGTCGGGCAGCTCTGCGAGCTCGCGGTGCACGGTCGCGGCGAAGTCGCCCCGCAGGGCCAGCGCTCCGCTGTTCGCCGCGATGGAACGCAGCCGGGCCTGTTGGCCACCGGCCGTCGTGGACCGACGTCGGAGGTCGGCCGCCATCGCCTGGATCGAGGCCGGGTCGCCGGGGGTCGGATCACCGTCGTAGAGGTCGAGGACCTGCCAGTCGTCCATGTCGGCCGGTGCTCAGCCGTTGATGCCCCCGGCCAGCCGGGCGTCCAGCTCCTGGTGCTCGCGGACGACCCCCACCAGGAACGACGACATGCCCTCCAGGCCACTGATCATGTTCTGGGCACCGGTGGTCCACTGCTGGTAGGAGTCCTGGAAGCGACCCGACGCCAGTTGGGTACGGAACTCACTGTTGACCAGCTGGTCGATCATCGCCTTCAGCGCGGTCAGCTTCTGGGTCATCTCCTCCTGCCCGCTGGCCAGGTTCCGGGCCGCCGACTGGAGACCCTCGTAGCCGACGCTGACGTCACTCATGAGTCTTCTCCTTCGCAGGTTGGTCGGTCGGCAACCGACTGCCGAGCGAGTTGTCGAGCTGGGCGTGGCCCGTGACCACGCCGTCGAGCCGGGTCGCCGTCGCCGCCACGGCGGTCATCAGGCCGCTCTCGTGCCGGGTCGCCGTCGTCGTGAACTCCCGCAGGGCGACGTCGACGTCCGGTGAACCGGTCGGCGCGAGGCGCGGGATCTGCTGCCCGGTCGACTCCAGCTCCGAACGTACCTGCGTCAACTGTCGGGCGGCGTCGACGACCGCGTTCCGATCGAAACCGAACCCTGTCGCCATCGCCCGTGACCCCCTCCGGAAGCCGGATCTCCGTCGATCGGAGCTGGCCTCGCCGGCCGTTGCCGACTGGTTCCACCGGCCGGACGCGTCTGCTGTGGACGGACACCGGGCCGTGATCGGGCGGAGTATCGTACGCGCCGACTGTAGTGCTCGATGGCAAGGAGCGCGAGGGTGCCAGATCCCCAGCCGGCGCAGCGGCTCGTCGCAGGCCGCTACCGGTTGGAGAGCGTGCTCGGCCGAGGTGGCATGGGTGTGGTCTGGCGCGCGACCGACGAGCTGATCGGGCGCGTCGTCGCGGTCAAGGAGGTCCGCGCACCGGCCGGCCTGACCGGCGAGGATCGCCTGTTGTTCGGCGAGCGGGCGCTGCGGGAGGCCCGTACCGCCGGGCAGATCAACCACCCGGCGGTGGTGGCGATCCACGACCTCGTGCCGGCCAGCGGCGACGACGAGGCCGCCTACATCGTGACGGAGCTGGTGGACGCCCCCACGCTGGCCGACCTCCTCGACCAGGAGGGGCCGTTGCCGCCGGCCCGGGCCACCGCGATCGCCGTACGCATGCTGGACGCGTTGGACGCCGCGCACTCGGTCGGTGTCGTGCACCGCGACGTCAAACCCAGCAACATCATCGTACTTCCCGGCGACGGGGTGAAGTTGCTCGACTTCGGCATCGCCCAGGCGGCGGGGGACGCCCGCCTGACCCGCCACGGGATGATGGGCTCGACCGGGTACCTCGCACCCGAGCTGTTCCACGGCAGTGATCCCACGCCGGCGGCCGATCTCTGGTCGGCGGGGGTGACCCTCGCCCAGGCCGTCACCGGTGAGTTGCCGTTCGAGCGCACGTCCACCGCGGCCACCCTGCACGCCATCCTGTACGACGACATCCCGGCCATGACGTGTGGGGAGCCGCTGGCGGCGGTGATCTCCGGCCTGCTCACCCGGGATGTCACGCACCGGCTCACCGTCCAGCAGGCCCGCGACCTGCTCGCCGTCGGGGTCGGTGCCGCAGCGACGGGCCGCCGGGACGACACCGCCGCGGCGGCCCCCGAACCCGACCCTCCCGCTCCCGACGACGTCGACCCCGACGCCGACCCGATCGAGGAGACCTGGGAGCGGCAGGCCACGACCGTGCAACCGGACGGGCCCACCGCACCGCGCCAGCGGCAGAGCGCGGGGACACCACCACCGGCGACCGGAGCGCAGGCCACCGCGTTCCCGGTCGAGATACCCGAGAAGACCGTGCAGACCCTCGTGCTGGCTCGGCTGGTCATGGTGGTTCTCGCGATCTGGGCGGCTGTCCTGTTCGTCGAGTTGGTGACGGCCAGCGCCTTTCCCGAATGGATGCCGATCCCCGTCGCCGTCACCGTGCTGGGGTTGGCCGGTTGGACGCTGGTCGAGGCGGTCGTCGACCCGTGGCACGGCGCGCTGCGGTTCGGTCCGGACTCCCTCCGCTTCCAGGGATCGCGCGGATCACCTCCGGACCTGCCCTACACGCATGTCGCGGGCATCGCGGTGTGGCCCGGCGCCGGGTCGCCCACCGGCACCTCCCGGCTCGGCATCGAGCTGTCGGCCCGTGCGCCGACGCCCGGGCCGTCGCACGGGCGGGTGTTCCAGGCGCCGCAGGAGCGCAGCGGCCGGGGGCGCACGTGGATCGTCGGGGACATCGGCGTAGGCCCGCGGACGTTGGCAGCCCGACTGGGCGCTCTCGTCCCAGATCACGTACGGATCGAGCAGTCCGGGGAGGTGCCGGCCTGGTCGGCTCGGGCGTTCCAACCGCTCGGCCCCCGCCGGGCCGGGGTGCTGCTGCGGTTCGTGCTGTTCGCCGGCCTGATCCTGGGCGGCCATCTCCTCGTGCACCAGCGGAACTCGACGATGGTGACGCTGGGTGACACCGACATCAGTGCGGTGGCGTTCAGCCCGGACGGTGCGACGCTCGCCAGCGCCGACGCCGGAACGTTCGCGATCACCTTCTGGGATGTGGCGACGAGGAAGACGGCAGCTGTCGTCCCGGGGCACCGCGAGGAGGTCGAGGTGCTCGCCTTCAGCCCCGACGGCAGAACCCTCGCCACCGGCGGGCGTGACGGCGTCGTCAAGCTCTGGGACGTCGCCAGCCACCAGGTCCGGACGACGCTGGTTTTCGGCGAGTACGACCGGGTCACCCGATTGCTGTTCGCTCCGGGTGGGGACAGCATCGCGGCCGTCGGTTCCAACCGGGTCAAGCTGTGGCCGGTGGCCTCGCCCACCAAGCCGATCGACCTGTCGGCGGGGGATATGAAGGTCGAGACGATCCGCTTCACTCCGGACGGACGTGTTCTCGTGGGCCTCGACTGGCAGGGCGGGGTACGCGCCTGGGAGGTGGCCAGCGGCCGTAGCGGCGCCCGGATCAACGGACCCGTCGCGCCGTGGTTGGAGATCAGGTCCGACGGGGAGACGCTGGTCCGTGCCACCGGCTCCAGCGCCGTCGTGGCGACCCTCGACGGTGGATCGGGCCCTCCCGGCGCGGCCGCCTTCGGGCCCGGCGACCTCGTCGTGACGGCCGAGCAGGGCGAGGTGCGGATCTGGCACACCACCACCGCCCGGACGGCGTACCGGTACAAGCAGGGCTTCCTGGACTCCGACCCCCTGCCGTCCGATGCGGTGGCGATGGCCCCGCACGGCGACGTCGTCGCCCTCGGCGGTGACGAAGGGCTGCGGCTGTGGACCTACGGACCGGCCCGGTGAGGGGGCCCCGATGATCCTGCGGATGACCGTACGGGACGCCGACACGGGGGCGACGTCCGACATCGAGGTCGACGCCGTACCGGCCACGAGCGTGCGATCCCTGCTGGCGGCGCTGCCCGTACCGGCGACGGGCCGCCGATGCTTCGCCGGGGCGGTCGCGCTGGACCCGGCCGCGCGCCTGGCGGACGTCCCGCTGCTGAACGGCTCGGTGCTCAGCGTGGGCGGCCCCGGACCGGCCGGCCATCTCGTCACCGAGGGCGCGGTGGGCGTACTCGATGTGGTTGCCGGCCCGGACTCCGGCCTGGCCGCCGCGCTGCGACCCGGAGCCCACGAGGTCGCCCGCCGATCGTCGGCGGCGCTGCCGCTGCGCGACGCGGACGTCTCGCGCCGCACGCACGCCGTGCTGGAGGTGTCGTCGGACGGCACGGCCACCCTCACGGACGGCGGATCGAGCAACGGGACGTTCGTCGACGGCGCCCGGATCACGCACACGAGCGTCGTGACACCGACGAGCGTGGTGCGGATCGGCGGGAACGAGCTGCGGTGGACGCCCCTGCCCGACGAGGCGCGGCGAGCGGTCCGGGCGCAGGACGGGCGCGTCGACTTCGACCGCGCCTTCGCCCGCGCACCGGTGATCCCCACCATCGAGGTGTCCATGCCGGTGCGGCCGATGGTCGCACGGCGGCCGGTGGTTGCCGGCATCCTGCTGGGCGGTGTGGGCTCGGTGGCGGTCGCCCTTTTCACCCACACGCCGATCCTGCTGCTCGGCGCGGCGGTCTCCGTCGGCGCTCTTCTGCTCAACCAGTCCGCGCAGGAGAAGCAGGACGCGGAGCGCCAGGCCGAGTTCGCCAGGGCGAAGAAGGCCGTCGAGGCCGCGATCGCCGCCCAGGTCGAGGCCGAGCAGCGGGTACGCCGGACGCTCGCGCCGGGCCCCGCCGAGATCGTCGACATCGCCGGCGGTGTGCGGTCCGGCCTGTGGACCCGGCGCGCCGGATCACCGCACGCGTTGGCGCTGCGGGTGGGCGTGGCCGACGAGCCGGCGTCGGTGACGGTACGCGGTGAGCCCTGGCCCGAGTTCCGCCCGCCGACGCTGTCGGCCGTACCGGTCACCGTGGACCTGGCCGCCGTCGGGGTGCTCGGCCTCGCCGGCCCGGACGGGACGGTGCACGACGTCCTACGGTGGCTGCTGCTGCAACTGGCCACCCTGCGCGCCCCCGACGACCTGCGGATGGTGCTGCTCAGTGCCGCGGGGACGGCCGACCTGAGCTGGGCGCGCTGGCTGCCGCACGTCGACGCGGGTGACGCGGTGCCGTACTCGTGCCGGATCGGCAACACCGCCGCCACCCGCGCCGAGCGGGTACGGGAGCTGCGTACCCTCGTCGCGTCCCGGCGTGCCGAGCGCGACCCGCAGCGGTCCGCGGACGTCGTCGTCATTCTCGACGGCGCGCTGGCGCTGCGCGACCTGCCCGGGATGGACGAGGTGCTGCGGGACGGGCCGACGGTCGGCGTGTACCTGATCTGCGCCGACCGGCACAGCATGAACGAGTGCCGAGGGTTGATCGAGACGGCGGGGGATTCGACCCGTCTCACCGCCAGCCCCGACGGTCAGACGGTGACGGTCGACGCCGACCGGGTCGACGCGACGACCGGCGAACGGTTGGCGCGGGCGTTGGCGCCGATGCGGGACCGGGCGACGATCGGGGCGGTCCAGAACGCCATCCCACGGGCGGTTCGCCTGCTGGACCTCCTCGGCCTCGGCACGCCCACCGCCGCCGACGTGCTGGCGCTGTGGGAGCGGGGTCGAGGTCCGCAGACCCGGGTGGTGCTCGGCGCGGACGGGACCGGGCCGGTGCCCGTCGACCTCGCCGACCAGGGCCCGCACACCATGCTGGGCGGCGCGACGGGCGCCGGCAAGAGCATCCTGCTGCAAACCCTTGTCACGTCGTTGCTGCTGGCCAACCGGCCGGATGAACTCAACCTGGTGCTCGTCGACTTCAAGGGCGGCAGCGCCTTTCTTCCGTTCGAGCGCTGCCCACACGTCGTCGCCCTCATCCGGTCCACCGGTGAGACCGCCGCCGACGTGTTCGACGACGCGGCGGCGGCCCGGGTCCTCGCCTCGATCCGGGCGGAGGTGAGCCGTCGCGAGTCCCTGCTGGCCCGCTACGACGGCGAGATCGACAGGTACTGGCAGAGGCGGCTGAGCGGCACGGCCCTGCCGCCGCTGCCGCGACTGGTGCTGATCTTCGACGAGTTCGGGCGTGTGCTGGACGCCTCTCCGGACTTCGTCAAGGAACTGGTGAACGTGGCTGCGAAGGGCCGGTCACTGGGCATGCACCTCGTCCTGGCCACCCAGTCGCTGCAGGGCAAGCTGTCGCCCGAGTTGAAGAACAACGTTTCCCTACGGATCAGCCTGCGACAGAACGAGGCCGCGGACAGCAGCGAGGTGCTCGGTGTGCCGGACGCCGCCAGCATCCCGGGTGCGCTGCGCGGACGCGGCATGATCCTGTGCACCACCGCCGAGAGCCGCGTCCCGCAACCGTTCCAGTCCGGCTATCTCGGCGACCCGCCGCCCGCGGGCGGGGCCGCCCCGGCTCTGGTCCGGGTCCTGAGCTGGACGGACCTTGGCACCCCACGACCCGTCACCACGTCGAGGACCGGTGGCGGACCCACCGATCAGGAGCTCACCATCGCGGCGATCGAGGCGGCGTCGGCGCTGACCGGGTTGGGGGCGCCCTTCCGGCCGGTGCTGCCACCGCTGCCGGCCACGCTGACCGTGGACGAGCTTCCGTCCCGGTGTACGGTCGCCGCGCCGCCGACGGCCGTACCGGTCGGCCTCGCCGACGACCCGGCACGCCAGGCGCAGCCGGCGGAGTTCCTCGACCTCACCGGGGTCGACCGGCTGCTCGTCGCCGGCGGTCCGCAGTCCGGCCGGACGACCTTCGCCCGGATGCTGATCACCGGCCTGGTCGGCCGGTTCCGACCCGACCAGGCGCACCTGTACGTGGTGGAACGGCACCCGGCGGGCCTGGCCGAGTACGCGGCGTTGCCACACTGCGGCGGCGTCTTCTCGCCCGCCGAACCCGACCGGATCCGTCGCCTGGTCACCTGGCTCGACGAGGAGATCCAGCGCCGCGCCGCCACCGTGCCCCCGCCGGACACCGCGCGACCGCACATCGTCGTCGTCATCGACGGTTGGGAGCACTTCGAGGACCACGGCGACCCGAGCTTCGTCGAGACGTCCCTGGTCGCCACCCTGCGCGGCGTCATCAGCGCGGGTACGCCGCTCGGGGTGCACGTCGTGGCGATCGGCGGCCAGGACATGCTCACCCACCGGCTGCCGACCCTCTACAACCGACGACTCCTCCTGCCGTTTCCGATGGAAGAGACCCGGCGGATGCAGCTGCTGACCGGCATGGCCAGCCCGCCCGTCCTGCCCGGACGAGCCATCGACGCCGGCAGCGGCCGGCACGTGCAGGTGTGCCTGCCCACCCGATCGGTCGCGGACCTCGCCGCCGGGACGGCCGCCACGCCCGCGCACCGGCTGCCCCGGCGGTTCCCCGCCCTACCGCCCCGCGTCGACCTCGCCGTGCTCGACACCCCCGCGGCCAACCAGGGTCGGCCCACGTGGATACCGCTGGGCATCGGTGGACCCGACACGGCCACCGTCGGCGTCGACCTGTTCGCGGCCGGGCCGCACCTGATGCTGATCTCCGGAACCGGAGGGACCGGCCGTACGACGGCAGCCGCCACGGTGGCGCACGCGCTACGGCGACGCGGCATCGCCGTACTCGCCGTCGCGCCGCCGCAGTCCCCGCTGCCGGGGCTGCTCTCCGACGACCCCGGGCTCCGCGTGGTAACCGGTGTCGCGATCAGGGACACCGACCTCCGCGAGGCCGTCGCGGCCTTCGCCGACGAGCCGTACGCGGTGGTCGTCGATGACGTCGACCGGATCAGCGTGCTGCCGACCGAACAGGGCTTCGCCAGCGCTCCGACGCTACTCGACGACATCGCCCATCCCTCGGCGCGCGGCCGGCGGGCCCTGATCGTCACTGCTGACGCGGCACCCCTGTTGACCGGTTTCCCCAGCCCGCTCACCCGCCTGGTCAACGCGGTCATGCTGGCCGGGGTCCGCCTCGTGCTGGCCCCGAACAACCGGACGACGGCGGTGGCCCACAACATCACCCTGGAAGCCGACCAGTACCTCACCGGCCCACCCGGGCGCGGCTACCTCTCCACCGGACGTACCCCGGTGTTGGTGCAGGTCGCCGTACCCTGACCCGCGCCGGGCTCGACTAGCGGGCGGAGGCCCAGGTGATGAAGCGGTCGGTCAGGTCGGTGGGTGGATTGTCCGGGTTGAGTGCGGCCAGTTGGGTGGCGGCCTCCGACTGAAGCGCCGTCAGGTGGGCCAACAGAGCCCGGCGATCCATCCGGTAGGTCGCGAGGAGGCGGAGCTTGGCCGCGGAGCACGGCCAGGCAATTCCGCAGGTGCCGCAGCGCCACGTCGGGCGGGTACGGGTCAGGTGCAGCAGGTCCGCTCGCCGCGTTCATCGTCGGGGAGATCCGTCGCGCCCGAGGAGCCGCCGGGATGACGCAGGAATCGTTCGGCCGAGGTGCCGGATTCAGCGCCTCACACGTCAGCGCCGTCGAGAGCGAGACGCGGGCGCTGACGATGGACTTCATCAAGGGCGCCGACCGCGCCCTCAAGAGCTATGCCCGCGCGGTCATCCGCTGCGATGACACGTTGAGCGATGACGAGGTCGAGAAGCGGCTGACGCACCGGATCGACCGCCAGGCGATCCTGACGAAGGCGAACGCCCCGCAGTTCATCGCCGTCATCGCCGAGGCGGTGCTCCGCCGCGCCGGCACGGAGTTCCGCGACACCATGGAGGGGCAGATCAAGCAGTTGACCACCCTGGCCGAGCGACCGAACGTCAGCATCCACCTGCTGCCGGACGAGGTCAGTATGCACGTCGGCCTGACCGGGCCGTTCAGCCTGGCGCGTCTACCCGATCACAAGTGGGTGGCACAGATGGAGAATCAGCTCGGCGGTGTGGTCATCGACCGTGACGAAGATGTGGATAATCTCATGTCGAGGTGGGAGATGGTTCGCAGCGAGGCGCTTCCCCGCCGGCAGTCGATAGAACTGATGAGGGATGTGGTGACGTCATGGACCTGACCGCCGCTGTGTGGCGTAAGTCCACTCGTAGCGGGTCTGGTGGCGGCAACTGCGTCGAGGTTGCGGACGATCTGCCGGGCATCGTCGGTGTGCGGGACTCCAAGGACTCCGACGGGCCGGCCCTGGTCTTCGGGCCGGCGTCGTGGCGGGCGTTCGTCACCGAGGTCGCCCGGCGGTCGTAGCCGGCGGACGGATGATCGCCCCTGCCCAGCAGGGCCGCACCATCGGACGAACGCTTTAGAGCTGATGTCGCGAAGGAATCGCCCGGCTCGCGCCCCTGATTCGTCGACGACATCAGCTCCACAGCGCCCGAACTCCACCACCGCCCCGCGCGTCGGCCCGGACGCCAAGGCGGCCCGACCTGCCAGCCTGCCCGGTGCCGACGAGGATTTCCGTCAGCCGTCGATGCTGCGGAAGGTGGTGTAGTTGCAGGAGTAGCCCAAGTAGTCCTCCGGACCGTTGGCCCCGCAGATCTCCATCCGGACCACGTCGTTGGCGTAGACCTGCACCGGGTCCCAGATCATCGAACGTCCGGAGCCGCCACCGTTGTACCTGGTGTCGATCAGGACACCGTTGCGGTAGACCCGGCCCAGGACTCCGTCGCCGTTGGCGCAGGTGTCCCGCACGATGGAGTAGTCGTCGTTCATGCCGCCGCCGGGTGCGCCCTCGCCGTAGTCGACGAAGTCGAGTCGACCGCCCTGACAGGACATTCTGTACGGCCGGGTCAATGGGGAGTTCGGTCGTGTGCCGAACACCGTGTTCGGTCAGGCGACCACCGACCGCAGCGGCACTCCGGAGGCGCGCAGCGCGCGTACCAGATCGTTCGTGAAGGGGTGTTCGTCGGCCTGGAGGCCCTGCGGGTTGGGGATCACGACGTACGCCGAGGTGCCCTTCGCGGTCGTGCGCGCGTCGGTGGTGAAGCGTTCGACGACGGCCCGCGCGCGCGGCAGGTCCGTCGCCGCGACCTCGATGGTGACTGGTCGCCAGCCGCCGCCCAGGTCCGCCGTCACCGGCGCGGCGGCGGCGCTGGCGCGCGCCGCGTCGGTGCCCGGCGTCCGTCGGGCGCCGGGCGCGTCCGGCGGGTAGAGCAGCGCGTTCGCCACCAGGTGCAGACCATTTTCGTTGTACGCCCGAAACAGCGGGTTGAACGCGAACAGCACCGCCCGACCGGCGCCGGTGGGTTCGTCGACGACGGCCGCCGTGCCCTTGAGAATGTCCGCGCCGACGGTGTAGCCGTTGGCCCAGAACGTGTCGCCGCTCGGGTAGGTGAGCACGTTCGTCCCGGTGCTGCTCGGGGTGAGGATCGGGTCGCTGTTGTTGAACTCGAAGTCCTCGGCGGGGCGACCCAGGGCGACCGGGTTGTCGGTGGCGACGTCGACCCGCAGGTGGGAGCCGATCACCAGGTAGTCGGCCGGTTTGGTCTTCTCCGTGGTGGAGGTGAGTCCGGCGGCGCGGGCGAGTCGGGTGCCCTCGTTGCGTAGCCCGACGTAGGTGTGGCCCTGGGCGATCCAGTCGCGCAGGTTGGCCTGGCCGGCGGCGGTCAGGCCCCCGGTGGCGTTGCTGCCGTCGGGGACCAGCAGCACGGTACGTCCGGTGAACGCCTCGGTGTTGTCGTTGATGTCGGCCGTGGTGACCGGCTTCAGGTCGAGTCCCCACCGCTTGCCGAGCACGTAGCGGGCCTCGCCGTGCGAGCCGGACGTGGTGGAGATGCCGGTGCCCTGGAACAGCCCGACGTCGGGCAGGTCGAGCGGGGTGCCGCTGGGCTGTCCGCCCGGGGTGAGGGTGACCCCGGCGGCCCTCGCCAGGTCGTCGACCGTACGGCTCAGGCTGCGCGCCGGGATCGCGACCCGGCCGGTGTCGAGGTCCCGCACGAGCGGCACACCCCGGCCGAGCAGAGCGAACGTGAACTCGGCGGCGGCGGCCGAGTCCAGGGGGTACGTGTAGGAGCCCCACGGCCAGGCCAGCCCGCTGCGGCCGCCGGTGATCCCCCGGACCAACTGGGCTTTCGGACGGACGTTGTCGCCTGTGTAGATGGTCGAGACGCCCATCAGCAGCGGGTTGCTCCAGGAGGACACGTCGTAGAAGTACGGGAACGGCACGTACGGGTCCTCGCCCATGATCGCCTGGATCCAGTGCTTCTGCGGCTGGTCCATCGGGATCCAGTACGCGCCCTTGGGCACCGTGACGTTCGTGGCGCTGCGGCCCCCGAAGACGCGCGCGGTGGGTACGCGGGTGGGCTTCTGCACCTCGTACACCTCGACGTCCATGCGGCGCAGCCGCTCGACGAGCCGGCGGACGTCGGCGAGTTGCCGGTCGGGCAGCAGGAAGTACGAGCGGATCGTGACGGCCGGCACCGGGAACTGGACCTCGTTGGTGGGCTGCACCACCTCGTTCGGCTCCAGCGTGCCGGCCCGGCCCTGGGCGAGCGCGTCGGTCCAGATGTCGAAGTAGCCGTCCAGCACCTCGCGCTTGTTGGCGGCGGCCCAGCCGAGCGTCGACCACTGGGTGTGGAACTGCTGCTGCACGCGGTCGGCGACGGCCGAGCTGCTGCCCTTCTCGTACGTCATGCCGGCCGCACCGAAGCCGGTGGTGGGCACGGTGTCGCCGTAGCCCATGAAGAACATGTCGTACGTGTCGTAGTTGAAGTAGCACTCGGTGGTGACGGTGTCGTCGCAGGCGCCGTTGTAGCCGAAGCCGGCCTTGTTGGCCTCGCCGATCCGGTTGATCCAGTCCACGGCCTCGCCGGCGATCTCGTGGTGGATCGGGTCGGCGTTGGGCGGGAAGAAGTACTGCCGGCCGCCCATCTCGTGCGCGTCGACGAACACCTGCGGCGGGTAGCGGCGCAGCAGTTCGAGCTTGCCGTCGGTCTCCTGCTGGGTGCGGGCGAACCAGTCCCGGTTCATGTCGAAGCCGAACTCGTTCTGCCGCCGGGTCGCGTCGCGTCCGTCCGGGTTCTGCGTCGGCACGATGACGGTGACCAGGTTGTCGTTGCGCCGGGCGACCTCGCAGGACAGGCCGGCGGCCAGCTCGTACAGCGTCTTGAGGGCCGCGTCGGTGCCGCTCTTCTCGCCGCCGTGCACGTTCGCGGTGATCCAGACGATGGCCGGGCTGTCCTTCGCCGTACGGGCGGCCGTCCGCGCGCTCGTGCGGCGGGGATCACGCAGGCCGCGTACGTCGTCGGCGATCGTGCGCAGCGCGGACGGCCGCACGTGGCGCTCGTTGGACACCACCGCGTACGGCAGGGGTTGCCCGAGCACGCTGGTGGCCAGCACTCCGGTGACGACCCGGTCGGAGGCGCGGTCGACGGCCCCGAGGTACGTGCGGACCTCGTCGTTGGTGACGACCCGCTCCTGGCCGGTGCCGAGGGGGAAGCCGAGCGTCGCCTCGGGGCTCGGCACGCCGGCCAGCCGGGCGGTCGGGTCGCTGCTGCAGGTCGACGGTGGGGCGGCGCTCGCCGCTGGCGTGCCGCCGAGCAGGGGAGTCGTGCCGAGCAGGAGCGTGATCGCGGCGACGCCCGCGAGCCGCCTCGGAGGGACCGTCCAGAACGGACGCGACGATGGGGCCATGTCTCGGGTTCCCTTCTTGGGGGAAAGCCTCGCAGTGGCCGGAGCCTATGGATCCGCCGAGGCGGCGGTCAAGCTCTGATCGACTTCCGTAAGTGCGTGGGATGCCCCGCGCGGATCCGGCTGGCAGGATGGTGACGTGACTCAGCGTCGTCCTGGAGGGAGCAGACCGTGCCGGAGGCGATAACGCTCGCGGTTCGTCCAGATCTTCCGTCTGCCGACGCCCAGCGTTCGCTGGCGTCCTGGCTGCGCGCCGACGACCGGCTGCGCGCCGGCGTGGCCCCCGCGCCACCCGAGGGCGCGTCCGGGGGCGGCCCGGACGTGCTGCGGGTGGCGGTCGAGGACGCCGGTGTCGCCATGGTGCTCGTCCAGGCGGTCGCCGGGTGGCTCACCCACCGCCGCGACGACGTGTCGGTGGGGTTCAGTCGGGGTGACGGCTGGTCGGCCGAGCTGGACGTGCCCCGCGCGCGGGACATGACCGAGGTGACCGCGCTCATCGAGGCCACCGTGCGGGCGGTGACGCCGCAGGAGCGACGCCCGTGACCACGTGCCGCGTGGGCACTGTGTGATCACGGGCGTCGGATGCGCCTACCAGGTGGTCAGGCCGAGGCCGATCGTTCTGGTCAGGGTGGCGTTGTCGTCGTCACCGTCGAGTGACCAGATCATCGCCCCGCCCAGTCCGGTCCGTCGGATGTAGAGCGTCTTCTGCAACACGACGGCCGGGTCGTCGTACGTCCAGAGGGTCGTACCGTCGAACAGCCAGGCGTGCCCGGCGCGCAGGTCGCGGTGCACGGTGTAGCCCTTGCCGGCGAGGGTTTTGAGGTTCTTGTAGTCCTCGTACCCGGCCTCGAAGGTCGCCGGCGCGGGCCCGGCGGCCGGCTGGAAGAGGCCGTTGCCGCCGCCGGTGACGCCGGTCCAGCCGCGACCGTAGTAGGGGATGCCCAGGACCAGCTTGTGCCGTGGCGCGCCACGGGCGATCCACCCGTCGACGGCCACCTCGACGGAGAAGTCCGGGTTGTCGGGCGAGCCCGCCGGCACCCGCAGCGCGGACTGCTGGTTGGCCCGCGCGTCCCAGCCGCCGTGGAAGTCGTATCCCTGCACGGTGGCGAAGTCCAGGTACGTGAAGATCTTGCGGCCCTCGTAGCCAGCGTCCATGGCGGCCGGGTTGGCGGGCAGGAAGGCCGTCAGCGGGTGGTGCGTCCGGGTGGTGCGACCGTACGCGTCGAGCTGCCGGCGGAACTCGGCGAGCAGCTTAGTGAAGTTCTCCCGGTCCTCGGGGCGGATGACGTTGCCGGGCTCACCGTCCCAGTTCGGCCACTCCCAGTCGAGGTCGACGCCGTCGAAGACACCGGCGCCGGCACCCGGAGCGCCCGGGAGGTTGCCCTTGAGGTACAGGTCGATGCAGGAGGCGACGAACGCCTTGCGGGAGGCGTCGGTGCGGGCGGCGTTGGAGAAGTACGTCGACCAGCTCCACCCGCCCAGCGAGATCAGCACCTTGAGCTGGGGGTGCTTGGCCTTCAGTTTGGCGAGCTGGTGGAAGTTGCCGTTGAGTGCCTGACCGGGGGCGTCGGCGACGCCGTCGACGCTCTCCTCGGCGGGCACCGGTCGCTGGTAGTCGGCCCAGGCGTCGCCCTCGCCCGGCCCGCCGTCGAGGTAGCAGCGGCCGTCCTCGCTGATGTTGCCGAAGGCGTAGTTGACGTGGGTCAGGCGGCTCGCCGCACCGGACGTGTCGAGCTTCTTGACCGGGAAGGCCCGACCGTAGATGCCCCACTGGGTGAAGTAGCCGACCCGGTGGTAGCCGGGCTGACGGTCGGGCGTGACGGTCGCGCTCGCGGCGGCGGGCGGGGCGGCGGTGATCAGCAGGGTCGCCAGGGCGACGACGGCGGTGAGGCGGCGGTGGCGCAATTGACGCATCGGCACTCCCACGAGGGATCAAACAGAATTAGTAAAGACACTTATCTGATTGATGAAGTTAAGCCGATCACGCTCTGCGGTCAAGAGCCGCCCGTCCGCCACCGCCGCCCGTCCGCCACCGCCGCCCGTCCGCCGCCGCCTGGCCGGGTCAGCCGATCTGGCTGTTGTCCTTCATCGAGCCCCACCCGTGCCACCGGTCGATCTCGATCAGGGCGCTGACCCGACCGCGATCACGCCGTGGGTAGGCATTGCCCGTGTAGTGCCGCGCCAGCCGGTCGATGTCGGTGAAGTCCTCGTCCGCGCGCAGCTCGGCGACGTGCCCGATGATGCTCACGTGGGTGTACCACCCGGCCTCGTCCAGCACGGTGAGGGAGACCCGGGGATCGTTGCGGACGTGCTCCAGGCGGCGACGACTCTCGTCCATGTTCACCAGGATCCGACCGTCGTCCCACAGGTACCAGGTCGCGGCGGACACCGGCTGACCACCATTGCGAAGCGTGGTCATGACAGCCGGGTTCGGCTTCTTGAGCATCTCGACCGCGGCCTCGGGAAGCGGTGGCTTGGACATGGGTCTCCTCCTCATGAGCGGGTACCCCTGCACGGTACGCACCCGGCCGGCGCACACAGGCCAGGACGCGGAACGCCGGATCACTCATCCGAGCCAGCTGCCGTCGCGCATGAGGAGGCGTCCCTTCAGCTCGTTCGCCTCCCGCCGTGGCTCCCCCCGTCGGTCCCGTGCTCCCGGAGCGGTTCGGTCGCCCCCGCCGCGACCAACGGCACGTCCGACACGTGCCGCAGTCGTGCGAGGTCGTTCAGGCGCTGCTCCTCGGCGCGTGCGCGCCCCCACATGGCGAGACACATGGCTCAGCGCAGTTCCTGGATGCGGACCATGTTCCCGGCGGGATCCCGGAAGGCGCAGTCCCGCACGCCGTACGGCTGGTCCGTCGGCTCCTGCACGACCTCGACGTCGCCGGACTGCACCGTGGCGAAGGTGCCGTCCAGGTCGTGGGTCGCCAGCAGGATCCACCCGTACGTGCCCTTGGCCATCATCTCGGCGATGGTGCGCCGCTCGTCCTCGGTGATGCCCGGGTCGGCGGCCGGCGGCGCCAGCAGGATGGAGGTGCCGGGCTGCTCGACGGGGCCGACGGTGATCCACCGCATCGTGCCCTTCCCGACGTCGCTGCGGACCTCGAAGCCGAGGACGTCACGGTAGAAGGCCACCGAGGCGTCCGGGTCGACGTGCGGGAGAACGGTCGTGTGAATGGTGATGTCCATGCTGGTCATGCTAGGGAGGGCCGCCAGTGGTGACTTCTCGATTCCTGATCGGTGCGGCGGGTGGCTCGCCGGTGCGCACCCGCGTGCGAGCCGCCGGGGCGGGCCGGCGAGGATGGGTCCATGACCGATCCCGTACTCCCCGGACGTGTCGTCGTCACCGGCGCCACCGGCAAGCTCGGCCGCGCCGTGGTCGCCCACCTGCGCGGTCTCGGCGTCGACGTGCTCGCCGTGGACCGTGCCGGCGGACGCGACCCCCGCGACGTCGACGGCGAGTTCCTCCTCGTCGACCTGACCGACTACGGCCAGGTGGTCGAGGCGCTCACCGGTGGCGCCGACGAGCACGCCGGTGGCATCGAGGCGGTCGTGCACCTGGCCGCCGTTCCGGCGCCCGGGCTGATGCCGAACGCGGTCACGTTCGCGAACAACTCCGCCGCGACGTACAACGTCTTCGCCGCCGCCCGTGCCGCCGGCATCAGGCGCGTGGTGTGGGCGTCCAGCGAGACGGTGCTCGGGCTGCCGTTCGACACCCCACCGCCGTACGCGCCGGTCGACGAGGAGTACGCGCCCCGGCCGGAGTCGACGTACTCGCTGAACAAGGCCCTCGAGGAGGAGATGGCCCGGCACTTCTGCCGCTGGGACCCGGAGCTGGTCATGGTGGGCCTGCGGTTCTCCAACGTGATGGACGTCGAGGACTACCTGCCGTTCCCGTCGTTCGACGCGGACCCGCGGGCGCGGCGGTGGAACCTCTGGGGCTACATCGACTCCCGCGACGGCGCGCAGGCCGTCGAGCGGGCGCTCGCGTACGACCGGCCCGGCGCGGACGTCTTCATCATCGCCAACGCCGACACCGTCATGACCCGCTCCAGCGCCAGCCTGATGGCCGAGGTCTATCCGGGCGTCGAGATCCGCAAGGAGTTGGGCGAGCACGAGACCCTGCTCAGCATCGACAAGGCGCGGCGGGTGCTGGGCTACGAGCCCCGGCACTCGTGGCGGGACCACGTCGACCAGTTGTAGTCCGCGTCGGCGCGTAACCGGGTTGTGCCGTACACCCAGAATGTATGCGTGACCCTCGATATCGATCACGTGTACGTGCCGATCAAGTTCGACCTCGGCGGCACGCTGCAGGACGTGGAGCCGGCGCTCCCGCTGCTGGCCAGCCTGGGGGCCACCTCGGTGCACGCCGTCCAGCACGAGGAGACCCGGGCCTACAACATCTCGTACCTGGCCACCCACCCGCCGGTGTTGCAGATCTCCCTCGGCACGTCGCCGGTGCGCATCGGCCGTACGACGTGGGCCACCAGCACCCAGATCGTGATCTACCCGGCGCTCGGCGTGATCTCGGTGGACCTGCGGTTCGCCGCACCGGAGCCCGGGGTCAGCACCGAGGACATCTGCCGGTTCTACGACGATCTCGTGCGCGAGAACACCCTCGACTACTTCCGGCACCTGCGCGACCTGGACACCTTCTCGCCGAACCTGGCCGGGCACCTCGCCATGATCGAGGCCGAGCCCCGGGAACACGGTGGGCTGACGGTGTCCGCCCACGTCCAGGCGGTCCGCGCGATCCTGCGTGAGTCGGCCGGCTTCGAGCCCCGGGAACGCCGCTATCCGTTCCAGAACATGCGTCAGTTCTTCGTCCTGCGCGGTCCCGAGCGGGCCGAGAACGACCCGCTCGTGGAGTCGCTGCTGCGGCTCTCGGCGCTGCCGGTCACCTCGGGCCCGGCCGCCGACCACGAGCTGCTGCGCCTGCCCGGCCTGCTGGTCCGCACCACCGGCTGGTCCACCGTGGCGGTCCTGCACGACGGGGTGGACGCAGCGTCGCCGGCGGCCCGCCTGGTGCAGGACATGTACGGCCAGATCCACGCCCAGTGGTTCTTCTGCCAACTGTGGGTGGGGGTGGACCCGAACGACCGCGACGAACTCGTCGGGCCGGGACACTCGCTCGGCGCCCGCATCACCCAACTGGCACGGGTCCAACTGCAACTGAGCCGAGGCCTGGCCGAGGTCGGCAACGTGGACCTCATGTACCGCGATCCGATGCGCATCGCGGTGGCCACGTTCCTCATCGACGGGCTGCGGGTTCCCCGGCACCTACAGGCCGCGCGGCAGCGCCTCGAACTGCTGCGCAGCAATCTGAGCCAGCTCTTCGGGTTGCAGACGGCGCTGTTCCAGCAACGCCTCCAGTGGCTTTTCTCGGTCACCGCGGTCGCCGGCGTCGCGGCGCTGCTGCCGGAGATGCTCCAGGTCGACAGCATGGGCTGGCGGATCGTGACCATCGCCCTGTTCGGGGCGTTGGCGTTGTTCTGCTGGCTGCTGATCCGCCTGCTCGGCCGCGCGGGCCTGCGCACGGACCGGCGGGTCCGGCGGCCCCGGACGAGGCGGCGGAGCGCCGGGGCGAGGTGGTGGCGGCGCTGGGGCCGCGGGGGCGGCCGGACGCGAGCCGGCGTCGGCGACCGCCCTCCGGGCGATCCGGCATAACCACCCGGGCCTACCGACAGACCGGGATAAAGTCCCCTCAACGGGTACGAGGCGCGACCGAGGGGGTGCGGCCATGCAGTCGCGCACCTGGATGCGCGGGCTGGCCGACAGCACGAGCCCGCGTTCGGCGACCGTCCTGGAACTGTTGTTCGACATCGTCTACGTCTTCGCGCTCGCCCGCCTCGCCGGCCGGGTCGCGGACGACCTGACCATCGTCCGGCACACGCTGTTGTCCGAGGCGGGACAGACGCTGCTGTTCTTCACGGCGATGTGGATGATCTGGTCGCTGAACGCGCTGCTGGCCAGCACGTACGACCCCCGCCGGGTCGATCTCCAGGTCGTCCTGCTCGCCACCATGTTCGGCACGCTCGTTCTGGCGGTGTCGCTGCCGCAGGCCTTCGGTCAGCGCGGAGTGATCTTCGCCTGCACGTACGTCGTCGTCCAGCTCGGCAGACCGCTGTACCTGGTGTTCGCGCTGCGGGGTCATCCGGCGCAGATGTTTTCGTACCGGGTGCTCGTCTGGCACTCGATCTCTGGCGTGCTCTGGATCAGTGGCGGCGTCGACGGTGGCCTCGGTCGTGGCGTCTTCTGGTCGTTCGCGCTCGGCGTCGAGCTGATCGGCGCGGCCGCCAACTGGCCCGTGCCGCGCATCGGCCGCGCGCCGATCGCCAGCCTGGTCTCGGTCTCCGAGGTGCACCTCGCGGAGCGGTACAACCAGTTCTTCATGATCGCGCTCGCCGAGGTGGTGCTCGAAGCCGGCGCCGCCGTGAGCTTCCCGGGCTTCTCGACCGAGCGGACCATCACCCTCGTGGCGGCCTTCGTCGCCACGGTCTCCTTCTGGCGGCTCTACTTCTACCACGTGGGGCCGGGTAAGAAGGCCAGCGGCAGCGCCGGCGGAGAAGGGCTCCAGCTCTCCCGGTGGGCGAGCTACAGTCTGCTGCTCATCGTCGGTGGCATCATCTGCACCGCCGTCGGGTTCGGGCAGGTCATCGAGGATCCGCACCCGCCCATCGACTGGGCTCTGGTGGTCATCATCTTCGGCGGCCCGGTGCTGTTCCTGATCGGGCGCAGCTATCTGGAGCGCCGCTACTCGACCGCCCCGCGCTGTCAGATGTTGTTTCTCGGCGCGCTGGCCATGGCGGTGGCGGCGCTGCCGAGCGTCCTGCTCCCGCCGGTCGCGGTGGCCGGCCTGGCCGCGCTGATCCTGGCCGTGATCGCCGTCCTCGACGGGCACGCCCACCAGCGGGGCGCGCAGACCAATCCGACACTGTGAACCGGGGCGTTGAGGGTCGACGCCGCCTCACGTATCGTGGCGGCACGCCGTCAAGCCGGAAGGAGGTCAGAACAATGTCCGATGTTCTGCGCCCCCTCCGCGCCCCGGCGTCCACGCGGATCTGACCCGGGGCGCTCGCTTCCCGGAGGGTCACCACATGACCGACGTGCTCATCCGCCCGCTCGTCGCGGGCGAGGAAAACCTGTTCGACTCCATGGTCGATCCGCTGCCCCAACTGCGGCAGATCCCGTACGCCGACGGCATCGCCGGCGGCGGCTACCGGCCCGAGACCACCTGGGTCGCCCTGCGCGACGGCCGGGTCGTCGGCCGGGCGGCCTGGCTCCTCCCACCCGGTGCGGTGGGCGCCGGATGGCTGGAGCGGTTCGACCTGGCCGCCGAACCGCAGGTGGGGGCCGCGCTGTTGCGCGCCGCCCACGAGGCGCTGGGCGGTCCCGGTCGCTACTACGCGGCGCTGCCGGCACACTGGCGGCGTCGACCCGAGGTGCTGGCCGTGGTCACCGCGCCGATGGAGGCGGCCCGGCTCGCCGGCCTGGTCGAGGCGGGTGAGCGGCTGCGCTGCTCGTGGACGGGTACGCCCCTGCCGGCCACGTCCGGTCGGTACACCTTCCGTCCACCCGTCGACGTGGCCGAGATCAACGCCCTGGTCGCCCGGATCGCCGAGCCGGACGTCCTGACCGGCGTGGAGATCGCGCGGGCCGTCGGCGGCGTCGACCTGGCGACCGATCCGCTGGGCTGGCTGGGGGAGTCGACCGACGACTGGCGCGTCGCTCTCGTGGACGGCCGGCCGGTGGGCCTGGTCGGGACGGCCGGCGACGCCTGCTACCCCCTCCTGGCGTACCTCGGCCTGCTCGACGACGCGGCGCGCGGGGAGCTGCTGGCCGAGGCGGTCCGGGTGCTGGCCGCCGGTGGCGCGCGGGAGGTCATCGCCGATGTGGACGCCCACCGCGTCGCGGTGCTCGCGGAGCTGGAACGGACCGGGTTCCGCCAACTGCGCGCGCGCGTGCTGTTCGCGCCGCCGGCCGCCTCGGGCGGGACTGCGTAGCCCCTGCGGGTGCGCCCCGGGTCACCAGGGCGCACCCCCGCGGCTGCCGCGCCGTCGCCTCCTGCCAGGATCTGTGCCCGTGCCCGAGATCATCACCCTCGTCGCCGTCGGCGCGACGGCGCTGGTCGCGGTGGCGATCGTCGGGGTCTACCTCTGGCCGCTGGGCCTGCGCGCGCTGCGCCTGGCGCCGCCGCCGCCGCTCGACTTCGCCGCCGCCACCACTGCCGCCGCGAGGATCACGGCGGCGGAGGCCGCCGATCCGCAGGTACGGCCGGAGTCGCGCAGCCGCCTGCTGAGTCACGGCTCGCGTACCGGCCGCGCCGTCCTGCTGCTGCACGGCTACACCCTCGCGCCGGAGCAGTACGACGCGTTGGCCGAGGTGTTCTTCGCAAGGGGCTACAACGTGTGGATACCGCGCGCCCCGCGCCACGGCACCGTGGACCGGCGGGCCCACCACCTGGTCGAGGCCGGCGAGCTGACGGCGTACGCCCAGCAGGCCGTGACGATCGCGGCCGGCCTGGGCGACGAGGTGGGCGTCGTGGGCATCTCCGGTGGCGCGGTGCTGGCCACCTGGCTCGCCCAGGTCCGTGGGGACGTGGTGCGGCGGCTGCTGGTGCTGTCGCCGTTCTTCGGCCCCCGGCAGGCGCCGGCGTTCGCGGTCCGGCCCCTCATCACGCTGTACGGGCGGCGCGTCCTGCGCGACCGGGTCACCGCGCGCGGCTACTCGCTCGCGGCGGTCACGCGGTACCTGACGATCGTGCGGTCGCTGCCGCGCCCGCCGCGACGGACCGGCCTCGTGAGCGCGGCCGTGGCGATCAGCCCGCTCGACACGGTGGTGCATCCCGACGCGGCGGTACGGGTGCCGGGCCGGATCGCGCGGGCCAACGGCATCGACCTGCGGGTGTACGCCCTGCCCGAGTCGCTGGGCGTCCGCCACAACACCCTCGACCTGACCGGGCTCGGCGACGGGGCCGCCGACGTGTTGCGGCGCTACGTCGACCTCTACGAGGGCGACCCGGCGCCGACGTCCTCAGCCGCCGACACCGCTGCCGTCGGCCGCCAGGGGCTGTGACGCACGCCAGGGTGCGGCGGTGCGCCGCGAAGAAGCAGCGGCACACCGCCTCAACAAGCGCTACCGCGCCGCGTCGGCAGCGGCGTTGACGACCCGCGGCGCGTAGCCGGCCGGCTTGTCGCCGATGGACAGGCCCGGGCTCACCACCCAGGACTGGTACTGCGGGGTGAACATCACGTAGGGCGCCCCGAGTTGCGGCGCGCTGGCCTCGTCCAGCGTGCGGCGGGCGTCGGCCGGGATCTCGAAGTCGAGCGCCTCGAAGTTGCTGCTGACCTGCTGCGCGCTGCTCGCCCCGATGATCACCGAGGCGACGGCGGGCTGGGTGGCGACCCAGTTGATCGCGACCTGGGCCATGGTGCGGCCCAGATCGGCGGCGACGCTCTCCAGGGCGTCGATGACCTGCCACTCGCTGGCGCTGACCGCGCGACCGCCGGTGTCGGGGTTGGTCAACCGGCCGGTCCCGCTCAGGCCGTCGCCGCTGCGCCGGTACTTGCCGCTGAGCAGGCCGCTGGCGATCGGGCTCCACGCGGTGAGGCCCATGCCCAGGGTCTGGGCCATCGCCGGGTACTCCGCCTCGATGCCTCGGCTGACCAGTGAGTACGGGAGTTGCAGGTTGATCATCGGGGCCAGCCCGTGCGCCTCGGCGTAGCTCTGCGCCCGTGCCGCGTACCAGGCCGGCACGTCGGACAGGCCGGCGTACCGGATCTTGCCGGACCGCACCAGGTCGTCGAGGGTGTGCACGACCTCCTCGACCGGGGTGATCCGGTCCCAGGTGTGCAGCAGGTACAGGTCGATGTAGTCGGTGCCCAGCCGGCCCAGCGACGCCTCCACGGCCCGGATGATGTGCTTGCGGCCGTTGCCGCTCGCGTTCGGGTCGCTCGGGTCGACGGTGTTGGTGAACTTGCTGGTCAGCACGAGCCGTTCGCGGACGCCGGCCCGGTCGATCAGGCGGCCGAGGATCCTCTCGCTCTCCCCGGCGGTGTAGAAGTCGGCCGTGTCGATAAAGTTTCCGCCCGACTCCAGGTACTGGCGGAAGATCGGCTCCGACTCCTCTTCGGTCTTGCCGTACGCGGCGTGGAACCCGTCGACGCCGAAGTTCATCGTGCCCAGCGACAGCCGGCTCACCCGCAGGCCGGACCGTCCGAGCAGGTAGTACTGGTTCATGGTCGCGTCCTCCCGGTCGCTGTGCCGGCCCGGAGCGGACCGTGCGTGGACGACCTTGGCTCGCCAAAATTGGACCTGCAAGTCCAGAAAGCGGGCTAGGGTGGGGCCATGACTCGCGCGTTGACCCGCAAGGGCGAGGCGACCCGTGCGCGGATCGTCGCCGGCGCCGCCGCCGAGATCCGTGAGCGCGGCGTCGACGAGGTACGCCTCGAAGACGTGATGGCCCACACGGGCACCAGCAAGGGCCAGCTCTTCCACTACTTCCCGGACGGCAAGGAGGAGCTGCTGCTCGCGGTGGCCCAGCACGAGGCCGACCAGGTGCTCACCGACCAGGAGCCGATGCTCAGCAACCTGACCTCCTGGTCGGCCTGGCAGGCGTGGCGGGACCGGCTCATCGAGCGTTACCGCGCCCAGGGCGTGAAGTGTCCGCTCAACGGCCTGCTCGGCCAGACCGGCCGCCGCGCGCCGGGCGCACAGGCGATCGTGACCGGGCTCATGTGGCGCTGGCAGGACAAGATCACCGAAGGTGTCCGGCACATGCAGTCGACCGGGGACATCGCCCCCGAGGTCGACGCCGAGCGCGCCGCCGCGGCACTCCTGGCCGGCATCCAGGGCGGCGTACTGCTGCTCCTCTCCACCGGGAAGACCGACCACCTGGAGGCCGCCCTGGACCTGACCATCGAACGCCTGCGGGCGGACCGCCGAGAAGAACGGAACCCGGAAGAGGTACGGCAGTGAACGACGACGACAACCGACCGCCGCTGGTCCTGATCCACGGCCTGACCTACGACAAGCGGCAGTGGGGTCCGGTCCGGCGCGAGCTGGCGGCGATCGACCCGCAGCGGCAGGTCCTCGCGCTCGACCTGCCCGGTCACGGCGACGCGCCCCGGCGGGACTCCTACCGGATGGCCGAGGTCGCCGACGTCGTGCACGCCCAGGTGACCGAGGCGGGTCTCGCCGCGCCCGTCGTGGTGGGGCACTCGGTGGGCGCGGTGGTCGCCACGACCTACGCGGCCCGCCATCCGGTGCGGGGTGTGGTGAACCTGGACCAGATCCTGCTGCCCGGTCCGTTCGGCGCCGCCGTACGCGAGGCCGAGCCGACGCTGCGCGGCCCGCAGTGGCGGCAGGTGTGGGACCGCATGCTGGCCGGCATGGGCATCGAGTCGTTGCCGGCCCAGGCGCGGGCGATCGTCACCACCGCGACCGATCCCCGGCCGGATCTGCTGCTGGGCTACTGGGGTGAGATCCTGCACTCGTCCGACGAGGGCATCGTCGTTCAGCGGTCCGGTGACCTGCGGTCGATCGCCGAGCGGGGAGTCCGCTACCGCTGGGTGACCTCGTCCGAGCCGCCGGCTCGCTATCTGTCCTGGCTGACCGGGGTCCTGCCGGACGTCGAGGTCACCGTGCTGCCCGGCAGCCACTTCCCGCACCTGGCGGAACCGGCGACGATTGCCCGGCTGCTGGTGAGCTGACCGGCGCGTCCGGCCCGGCCCGTCAGGTCGGCCGGGGCGTTCCCGGTGGTCGGTCGAGCTGGTCGAGGCGGGCCAGATCGCCGTCGCCGGTTCGGATCACGGCTGCGGCCAGCGCCGTGGTGTCCGGGTGGACGCCGGCCCGCTGCTCGGCGGCGGCGATCTTGACCGCCTGCGCGAGGTGGGCCCGCAGGTGCGCGGCGAGCAGCCGCTGGAACGCCGTCCCGGTGGCCGACCGGAGCGCGGCCAGCTCGTCGGCGGTGATCATGCCCGGCATGTCGTGACCCTCGTGCGGGTTGGTCGTCGGGGCTCCGGCCTCGCCGAGCAGGTCGCGGGAGCGGGCCAGGTCGGCCCGGCTGCTCTCCTGGACCTGCGCGGCCAGCCGTCGCCAGGTCGGGTCGGTGGTGTGGGCCGGCACCAGGTCCAGCACCGGGAGCAGCCGCTGTGCCATCGCCGCCGTCAGTTGCAGCCAGGCGATGTCGGTGGGGCTGAACGCGCCGGTCGACGGGGTGGCGGCGGCCGGCGGGGAGGCCGGTGGCGCGGCGTCGTCGGTGGCGCCCGACGGTCCGTCGGCGCAGGCGGTGACGAGCGTTGCCGTGATCAGCAGCGCGACGTGAACCCGCATGCCTCCTCCTTCCGGCGTGGCCTCGGCGTGCAGAGGGGCGGCCCGGCAGGACCGGGCCGCCCCTAGGACGGATCAGATCGGTCGGCCGTCGTGGCCGCACTTGATGACCGGGCGGATGCAGTCCTGGACCCGGCGGGCCATCTCCGCGGTCGGCCAGGCGTTGAAGAAGTCGCCGTGCATGGTGTAGCCCGGTCCGGAGGCGAGCCGGAAGTGCGACGGGTCGCCGTTGACCGGGTACCGCAGCACCTGCCGCAACTTCGGCACGTGCACCGGGTGGGTGCTCGGGCAGGCCTGGTTCACCGGGTACGCCAGGTGGCTCTTGTGGTCCGCCGAGTCCAGGTCGCGGCCGTTCCAGCACTGCGGGAAGTCCAGGTACGACTCCAGCATGGTGCCGGCCGGACAGTTGACGAAGTCCTTCGACGGCGGCACCTGACCGGCGTGCAGGCAGGACCAGCGGGCGATGCTGTCGTTCGGGCCGGTGGCCTTCGCGTTGCCGGCGACGAGCCGCAGGCCCTGCGGGATGGGCTGGGTGTTGGCGACGACGTCGGCGCGCACACCCTCACCGAGGTAGTAGAACGTGGCGATGGCCGGTTCCACCGCGACGTTGTCGCGGTAGAGGGTCGGCACCCAGTACGACGAGACGTCCACCGCCGGGTTGCAGGTGGTGGTGGATTTCACCAGGTCGGGCAGGGTGGTCGTGGCGTTGGTCGCGTTGCTGCCGAAGAAGCTGTGCATGTGTGAGGCCCCGGGCAGTCCGGGGAAGACGATCGGGTCGTCCGGCAGCCGGTGGCTGTACGTGCAGTCGGCGGGGAACTCGGCGACCCGGATGACGTTGGCGACCGGGGCGGCGTCGGCCCGGTCGGTCGTCGAGACCAGGTACGTGCCGAGGAGGGTCAGCAGGGCGCCGATCGCCACGGTGAGGCGTAGCCGGCGGTGGGAGAGGGGTGCGGCCCTGTCCATCGTGACTCCTGTCGGGGGACGGGTCAGGGGCAACTCCGCTGCCGCCGCCGAAGACAGCGGAGTATGTCCTGGCCAGAATGGTGGTGGCCCGGTGGGGCCGGTGCGAGAGAGCGCTCTCAGCAGTCCCAGCCTTACCCTCATGTCGAAAGTTGTCAATACGTCCCGCAGTTGCTGGAAAAATGACGACCACAGCGGCCGGGCCCCGCCACGGGGCCCGGCCGGCTGCGGCGTGGACGGCCGGCGTGGGCTATCTTCCTAGGATGGCTTAGAGGGTGTGTCCGCCACCACCCGGGTGTCAGCGGTCGCGACCGGGAAGCGTCGCGAGGGCCTTCGAGCGCTGCGCGACGAGGTCGGCGTACGTGCCGTCGCGCTCGGCCCAGCGGTGCATGTGTACGCCCTGCACGAGGATCTCGTTCGGGGTGGGGTTCGCCGCGAGCAGCTGCATGACCTCGGTGGCGAAGTCGTCGAGCGGCAGCGCGCGCGGGTTCACCTTCTCCTGACCGGCGATCGCGACGGCCGGGGGGACGAGTTCCACGACGTCGACGCCGCTGCCGGCGAGCTGCGCGCGCAGCGCCTCGGAGTAGGCGTGCACCCCGGCCTTCGAGGCGGCGTAACTGGGCATGGGCGGGAACGGCAGGAAGGCGATGCCGGAGGTGACGGTGATGAAGGTGCCCGCACCCCGGCCGACCAGATGCCCGGTGAAGGCGTCGATGACCCGGATGGTGCCGACCAGGTTGGTGTCGATCGTCGTCTGCGCCGAGTCGAAGTGCGCGGGGTCGCGAAGGTCCTCCATCAGCATGACACCGGACATCGTCACCACCGTGTCCAGCTCGGGGTAACGGGAGAGCACGGCGTCCCGGGCGGATGCGACAGAGGCGCCGTCGGTGACGTCGATGCCGAACGTGCCGAAACCTTCCGCGGCGAGTTCCGCGAGGGCCTCGGGGCTGCGACCGCCGACCGCCACGGTGCTGCCCGCCGCGGCGAACCGCCGGGCCAACTCCCGCCCGATACCCGAGGTGCCGCCGACGATGAGAACTGTGCGGTTGGAGAGATCCACGAGATCTTCCCTTCGATCCAGAGGGCGTCGGCGCGTGAACTCGCGGGCGCGAACAGTGCTGCCGAACAGGGCGATCACAAGTCTCGACCGGGCCTGGGGGAGGTGGCAGGGCCCCCGTTTTCCCAGGTCCCACCAGGGCCCCCTCTGCGGCCCGCGCGCCGCACTACCGTGGTGACCATGGCGGAAGAGGAGTCGGGCGGCCACCGGCTGGGCAGCTACCTGCGGGCCCGGCGCGAACTGGTCTCGCCGTCGCAGGTGGGGCTCCCGACCGGCGGCAGGCGCCGCGTGCCCGGCCTGCGACGCGAGGAAGTCGCCCTGCTCGCCGGGATCAGCCCCGACTACTACCTGCGGCTGGAACGGGGCCGGGACAAGAACCCCTCACCGCAGGTCCTCGAATCGCTCGCGCGCGTCCTGCAACTCGACGACATCGAGCGGACGTACCTGCTCGACCTGGCGGCGGCGCGCCCGAGGGCGCCGCGCCGCAAGCGGTCCGAGCACGTACCGGCGCGGGTGTACGAGCTGCTTGCCCACCTTCAGATCCCCGCGTTCGTCGAAGGACGCGCCTTCGACGTGCTGGCCTCCAACCCGATGGCCGTGGCGCTCTCCCCGCGCCTGCGGCCCGGCGAGAACCGGCTGCGGTCGCTGCTGCTCGATCCCGAGGAACGAGCCTTCCACCAGGACTGGACGAAGGCCACCGCCAACTTCATCGCCGCCCTTCGCGCCACCATCGGGGACGACATCGACAATCCCCGGTTCGTCGAGCTGGTGGGCGAACTCGCGCTGTCCAGTGAGCGGTTCCGCGCCCTGTGGGCCCGCCACGACGTCCGCAGTCTCGACGGGGGCACGACGACGGTGCACCACCCCGTCGTCGGTGACCTACGCCTGCACCGGGACAAGCTCCCCATCGAAGACGTCATCCTCGTCGTCTACTACCCCGACAAGGACAGCGACAGCGACGAGAAACTGCGACTCCTCGCCGCGCTCGCACACACCGGAGCCGCCGACGACCAGACACGGGTGGGGCGGCCCGACGCGTCGTCGAACCGCCCCACCCGTTGACGGAGCCGGTCAGAAACCGAGTACGCCCCGCCCGCCGACCACGGGCAGTCGCAGCTCGCTGTCGTTCGGGGCCACACGCAGCTCGGTGCCGCCCAACGGCAACAGGGTGTACTCCTGGTCGCTGGAGAAGACGACCACGCCGATCCGGTGGCCCGCCGGGAAGACGTAGTCCTTCGGCTCCATGGTCCACCGGTAGTCGTACAACTTGCCCTGATTGACCGGCGCGGTGCGCGCGGCGCTGACGCGGTTCTGCGGGTCCATCCAGCCGCGCGTCACCACGACGGGCGCGACGGTCGATCCGGCGGGCCCGTAGTCGACCAGGTACGCGGTGAGGTTGGCGTCCGGCTTGTTGTCGATCGCCATCCGCAGCCGCATCTCGGGGCGGCCGGAGATGCGGACGCTCCGGGTCAGCGCGGGGGAGCGGTAGGCGAGTCGGTTGGCGCTGGCCGTGTCCGGCTCGGCCACCAGCGTGTCCGGGTGGATCGTCCGTCCCTCGTCGACGAAACTCTGCTCGACACGGGCCTTCGGCGGCTTGCCCGTGGTGAGCGCGCCTGGCGCGGTGGCGTCGGTGGCGGCGAACCGCAGCCCGACCTCGCGTGCGGCCGGGTCGGGCCAGTTGGCGTACGTGGTGTACGCCCGGTCCTCGCGCTGGAGCACCGCCGTCGGCTCGTCCATGATGCCGTTGCGTACGTTCCACAGCCAGTAGTCGAACCAGCGGTTCTCGGTCTGCTTGTACGTCCAGGTCTGCCCGCTGGGCAGGGTCACCGAGGCGCTGCTGCCCGGCCCGCCGTGCCCGCCCTGGTGCAGCCAGATCTTGCGCGGCACGTGGCGCTTGGCCAGCTCGTCCCACCAGCCGGCGAAGTGCTCGGTCTTGACGTTCCAGTCGTTGAGGCCGTGCACGACGAAGACGCTGGCCTGGACGTTGCGGGCGTCGAGGTAGTCGCGGTCGCGCCAGAACGGCGAGTAGTCGCCGGTGATGCGGTCCTGCTCCCTGGTGAGCTGCGCGAGCTCGTCGGCGCAGGGCCCCTCGGCGCGGGCCTGCCCGGCCGTGTACTGGGCCAGGATGTCGAGGTCCTCGCCCTGGAACGTGCCGGGCGCGACGACCAGGCCGTTGGCCCGGTAGTAGTCGTACCAACTGCTGATCGCCGAGACCGGCACGATGGTCTTCAGGCCCTTGACCCCGGTGGTGGCCACCTGGTTGGGCAGCGTCCCGTTGTAGGAGACGCCGGTCATGCCGACCGCGCCGGTGGTCCAGCCGGCGGTGACCGGGGCGCCGCTGGCGTCGTACGCCGTGGCCCGCCCGTTGAGCCAGTCGATGACGGCCTTGGTGCCGAGCGTCTCGGCCTGGTCGCCGCTGGTCGGGCAGCCGTCCGAGTCGCCGGTGCCGACGCTCTGGCCGAGCACCACCGCGTACCCGCGCGGCACGTAGTAGTCGTCCAGCGAGCCGGGCAGGTTGGCCTTGGCCTGGGCGCGCTGCGTGCCGGCGTCGAGCGCACGTCGGCCGGCACGGTCGGTCAGGCCGTTCTGCGGCAGGTCGTCGACAAGCACGCTCGGGTACGGCACGTCGCCCCAGGTGCCCTTGCGGTACGGGCTGTGCTCGAAGATGACCGGCACCTTGAAGCCCTCGGTGGCGGTCTCCCGGGGCCGGGAGATGTCGATGGCGACCCGGTCCGGGCGGCCGTCGTGGTCGGTGTCCACCGGGGTCTGGACGTACACCCGCTCCTCGATGGCGTCGGCGAGCGAGAACACCGGCTGGGTCATGCCGTCGGCGACGACGATGCCGGTGGGCGCAGGCGCTGCGGGCTGGGCTGCCGCGGGTGTCGGGGTCGCGCTCAGAACGAGTGCGCCGGACACGCCGACGCTCAGGAGTGCCAGATGACGGGGTCGACGCACGCGCGTCTCCCTTCGGTCGGGCTGGTTGCCGGGTCTCGGCAGGGGCCAGTCGCGAAGATCCATTCGTCGCCATGCTAGGTGCGGGTGGCGTCGGCGTCGATCCCTTCGGGTGGTCACCTCCGGCCGTTCCGCGGATCGGGATCGCGGCGGTAATCGAACCGACATCGAATTGGGTAGGCCGCCGACACATGGCGGAAAACGTTGTCTCGGCGGGAGAAAAAACCCTCGTCGCGGCCTCCCGAAGATCCGCCACACCGACCTATGATCTTGCAAATGTCGCCCAAGAGGCGCCATTTGTCCACATGAGACAGGAGCGACATGCTCAGGAAAACACGCTGGCTGCTGGCCGTCGCCGTGACGGCCACGGCGCTGACCGCCGTGCCCGGCGGCACCGCCACGGCCGGCCCCGGCGGTATCGCCAGCACCGACACACCCCGCACCTCCAGCGACGGCACGACGCACACCGTCACCCTGCTGACCGGCGACGTGGTGACCGTGCGGAGCACCGGCACCGGATGCCCGCAGGCCACCGTACGGCCCGTCGACGCCAACGCCGTGATCCGGCAGAGCTGCGGCCCGGACGGTCACCTGCACGTCGTCCCCGCCCGCGTCGAGTCCCAGATCGGTTCGGTCCTCGACCCCGACCTGTTCGACGTCACCGCGCTGATCGCCGACGGGTACGACGACGAGAACACCACCGAGCTGCCCGTCATCGTGCAGCCCGCCACCGCCTCCGCCCGGGTGGCCGCGCTCGCCGACGTGCAGGCGCTGTCCAGCATCGGTGCCGTGGCCGGACACGTACCCAAGAAGAGCCCCGCCACCGCCAAGCTCGCGACGAACTCGCTGCTGGCCGGGGCGAAGAAGGTCTGGCTCGACCGCAAGGTCCGCGCCACCGCCCTGCCCGCCGGCGCGAAGCCAGCCGGTCTGGACCGCAACCTCACCCAGATCGACGCCCCTGACGCCTGGAAGGCCGGCTACACCGGCAAGGGCGCCCGCGTCGCCGTGCTCGACACCGGCGCCGACTTCAGCCATCCAGACCTGGCCGGCCGCGTCGCCGAGCGGGCCGACTTCACCGCCGAGGGCGGTGACGCCGTCGACCACAACGGCCACGGTACGCACGTAGCCTCGACCATCGCGGGCACCGGCGCGGCCTCGCACGGTCAGCGTCGTGGCGTCGCGCCGGACGCCAAGCTCGTGATCGGCAAGGTGCTCGACGACCACGGCTCCGGCGAGGACTCGGGCATCATCCTCGGCATGGAGTGGGCGTCCACCCGCGCCGACGTGATCAACATGAGCCTCGGCGGCAGCCAGGCCGACGACGGCAGCGACCCGCTCTCGCTCGCCGTCGACGCCCTGAGCAGGCAGACCGGCACGCTGTTCGTCATCGCGGCCGGCAACAGCGGCGCGCAGATCTCCTCGCCCGGATCGGCCGCCACCGCGCTCACCGTCGGGGCCGTCGACCGCGACGACAAGCTCGCCGACTTCTCCAGCCGCGGACCGCTGATCAACAACCACGTGGCCAAGCCGGAGCTGGTCGCGCCCGGCGTCGACATCGTCGCGGCCCGCGCGGCCGGCACCAACCTCCAGGACCCGATCGACGAGTACTACGAGTCGCTCAGCGGCACCTCGATGGCGACGCCGCACGTCGCCGGCGCCGCCGCGCTGCTCGCCCAGCGGCACCCCGACTGGACCGGCGAGAAGATCAAGGCCGCCCTGGTCGGCGCGTCGGACCCGCTGACCGGCATCGACCCGTACGCCATCGGAGCCGGCCGCCTCAACGCGGCCCGTGCCCTCGGCGGCCCGACCAGCGACCAGCCGGTGG
This sequence comes from Micromonospora sp. RB23, assembly GCF_053585025.1. Classification (NCBI taxonomy): domain Bacteria; kingdom Bacillati; phylum Actinomycetota; class Actinomycetes; order Micromonosporales; family Micromonosporaceae; genus Micromonospora; species Micromonospora sp. RB23. The sequence continues at coordinate 4,111,840 of NZ_CM132111.1, read as the reverse complement.
TCAACCTCGGCACGTTCGCGTACCCGCAGTCCGGCACCAGCGCGACCACGCTGAGCTGGACCGGCGCGACCACCCCGGCCACGACGGTCCTCGACCTGGACGTGGCGATCGTCAACCACGACGGCCAGAGCGTGCCGCGCGGCGCGGCGGCGCTGTCGACGAGCCGGGTGACCCTCAAGCGGGGCGCTACGGGGACGGCGACCCTGCGGATCAACCGCGCGGCGCTGGCCAGCCGACCGGGCCTCTACCTGGCCACCGTCACCGCCCGCGCCGGCCGCCACGTGGTCGCCACCACGCCGGTGAGCTTCTACGTCGAGCCGCCCAGCTACGACCTGACGATCCACACCAAGCCGATGCCCGGCCTGCGGGACGGCGCGGACACCTGGATCAACCTCATGGTCGCCAACCTCACCGACCCCCTGCTGTTCTGGGGCGGGGGCGGCGGCACGCCCGGGGAGACCTTCACCCTGCGGGTGCCGGCCGGCCGGTACTCGGTGCTCGGCGCGTCCGTCGCCTACTACGTCGACAGCGACGTGCAGGAGAGCACCCTCACCGCGGCGGGTGACCTGGACGTGCGCGGACCGCGGACCGTGACCCTCGACCCGGCGCAGGCCCGGCCGGTCACGGCGACCGTCGACGGGGCGGCCACCAGGACCACCCGGACCGACCTCACCACCTTCCAGACCGCGGTGAACGGCCTGCCGTGGTGGCACCAGATCAGCGGATTCGGGGTGGCGACGGCGATCCGCAGCGTGGCGATCCCGAAGCCCACCATCGGATCGCGGCGCACCTGGGCGGCCGTCAACATGGACTCGCCGGCCGGCACCGCGAAGCCGTACCGCTACAACATCGTGCACGAGTACGTCCACGGCGTGCCGGCCGACCCGTCGTTCCGGGTGACCCGGGCGGAGCAGGCCCGGCTGGCCCGCATCGACGAGCGGTTCCACCAGACCGACTCGCCGGAGATGTACACCCTGCTGGTCCGCACGGGCTCCACCCCTGACGGGGTGCCGGTGACCCAGACCTACGAGGGGCCCATGCCGGCGAGCCGGACGTCGTACCTGTCGCCGGAGATCGTCTGGGCCGACGAGGGCGTCTACGGCGGCCTGCCGGCCCTGGAGGCGCCGCGCCAGTACCTGCCGGGCAGTCAGCAGTCCAAGGTCTGGGCGCGGCAGCCACTGCACTCCGACTGGTACGACGACCCGGCCGGCGACGGCTGGAGCTGCGCCAGCCCGCCGTCACGGACCCGGGGCAACCTGCACCTGGACATGGTGACGCTGACCGACCAGCACCAGCGCGCCGACTGCCTCCAGGGCGAGGCGATCGGCGTGCAGCGCACCCTGTCGCTGTACCGCAACGGCAAACTGCTGGAGCAGAAGCAGGGCCCGATCGGCGACTTCACGGTGCCGCAGGCGATGGCCGACTACCGGCTGACCTTCGACGTCGACACCAGCCTCATCCTGCCGATCTCCACGAAGGTCACCACGTCCTGGACGTTCCGGTCCGCCGGGCCGGACGGGACCGGCAGGGTGCCGTTGCCGCTGCTCGCGGTCGACTACACGCTGCCGATGGACCACGACAACCACCCGGTCGGCGGAACCGCTGAGCTGGCCGTCCGGCAGGCGCACGGCGTCAAGGCGCAGAAGGTGACGTCGATGCAGGTGTGGACGTCGACCGACGACGGCGTCACCTGGACGTCGGCCCGGGTCACCGCAAGCGGTGACACCTACCGGTTCGACCTGCCGAAGGTCGCCTCCGGGCAGGCCGTCTCGCTGCGGGTCAAGGCCGCCGGCAACGGCGGGAGCGGTATCGAGCAGACCGTCATCCGGGCGTACCACGCCGGCTGACGGGCGACGTGGTGTCGGCTCGGCTGCGGCCGGGCCGACACCACCGCCGTCACTGACCCTCCCAGACCGCCTTCGCGCCCGAGTCGCCGGTACGGACCACGTAGTACACGGCGACGGCGGCGGCCACCACCGACAGCACCTGCAACGTCACGGTCACCGCCCGATTGGCGGGTACGCCCTCGGCGGCGCGCGGCGGCACGAAGCGGACCAGGGCCAGCGCCACGATTCCCAGCGCGATCGACGCGTACAGGGTCAGGTCGCCGAAATCCTGGTGCGCCTCCAGCTTCGGGACGAACTCCGGGGTGACCCGGTTCGCCGAGCGCAACCGCTCGAAGAAGGCGTCCCCGGTGAGCTTCGCCAGCAGCGCGCAGACGGGCGCGCCGACCGCGAGCAGCGCCAGCACCCAGCGCGTGTGCGGGCGGATCGGCGCGACCAGCGCGTAGGCGATCGCCAGGAGCGCCAGCAGCGGCACGAACACGACCGCGGCGTGCAGCACGAGCGGGTGGGCGGGGATGCCCTGGAACTCTTCGAACATTCGGCGACTCCTCCGGCCATGGCGGATCTCGATGATCCGAGGCATGGAGGCTATCGGTACCGCACGGGCGTGCCCAGAGCGTGTGCGCTGATCCCCCGCTCAGCTCCGCGACCGCGGCAGGCAGTCCTTCTTGTACTTCAGGCCCGACCCGCACCAGCACGCGTCGTTGCGCTCGGGCGGCCAGGGAACCCGGGCGGCGGGCCGCGCCGACACCTCGGCCGCGTAGCCGGCCCGGATCGCCGCGTCGGTCGCAGCGCCGTCGCGTCGACCGGCGAACGCGTCCAGGCCGGCCGCGCTCGCCCGGTACACGCCCAGCCCGGTCCGGCCGGCGCCGGTCAGCCGTACCAGCTCCTTCTCCAGTCGCGCCCGGTGCGCGTCCCAGTCCGGCCCGTACACGTCGGTCAGCTCGGGGTGGCCGGCGAGCAGCTTGTCGAACTCGTCCCGGGGGAACAGCAGCAGGTCCGACGCGCCGCCCTGGCGCTCCGCGACCTGGCGGACGAGCTGGTTCTCCAGGCGGTCGGCCAGGTCGTCCTGCCGGTCGTGCGGCAGGTTGAGGTTGCGGCGTACCCGGTGGCGCTGTTGCAGCAGCAGGAACAGCACGCCGGGCGCGTCCGGCGGACCGACCTCCGGGTCTGCGGTGGTGTCGCGCTCGCCGAGCAGCGTGTCGACGGCCTCGCTCAGCCACGTCTCGGCGGTCGACGACCGACCGACGGCGTCCAGCGCCGCGCTCAGGTAGGCGGGCACGTCGGGCTGCGTGAGCAGCAGCGGCCGCAGCGCGGTCAGCTCGGCCATCGCCTCGTCGTCCCGGCCGCCGGCCTGGAACATCACCCGGGCCCGCAGCGCGCGTGCCACGCCCGCCCGGGGGTCGTCCACCGAGGGGTACGCCGCCAGCGCCTGGTCCGCGTACCGTAGGGCGGCCTCGGTCCGGGTCCGGATCCGGGCGATCTCGGCGGCCAGGGTGAGGGCGTCCCCGGCGTCGTCCGGATCCTGGAGCCGGCCCTGCTCGACCGCCTCGGCGATCTCGGCCGCGACACCGAGCGGGTCGGCCGCCCCGAGCGCCGTGCGTCGCAGTTCGGCGAGGTCAGCCTTGGTGAGTACGTCTCTCGTCGGCACGATCTCACGGTACGTCGGAGGGCTCCCGTCCGGCCCAATTATGGTCATCTGCCGTCAACCCGCCCTCGATAGCGTCCGGTCGCCAGTTTCTCGAACAGATTTCACAAAGGCGGAGTAATGGGCACGGTGGATCGGCGTACGTTCCTCAAGGCGATGGGAGTTCCCGCGATCGGCGCGGCGCTCCCGCTGGATCTCAGCAAGGCGCTCGCCATCCCGGCGAACAACCGGACCGGCTCCATCATGGATGTCGAGCACGTGATCATCCTGATGCAGGAGAACCGGTCCTTCGACCACTACTTCGGCACCATGCGCGGCGTACGCGGCTTCGGCGACCCGCATCCGGCGACCCTGCCGTCGGGCAAGGACGTGTGGCACCAGCCCGACGGCGCGGACGAGCTGCTGCCGTTCCGTCCCGAGGTCCAGAACCTCGGCCAGACCTTCCTGCCGGACCCGCCGCACGGCTGGAACGACGGGCACGCCGCCTGGAACGGCGGCCGGTTCGACGGGTGGGTGCCGAACAAGGGTGTCACGTCGATGACGTACCACACCCGGCAGGACCTGCCCTACCACTACGCGCTCGCGGACGCGTTCACCGTCTGCGACAGCTACCACTGCTCGCTGATGGGGCCGACGGACCCGAACCGCTACCACATGTGGAGCGGCTGGGTCGGCAACGACGGCAAGGGCGGCGGCCCGGTCATCACCAACGCCGAGGCCGGCTACGACTGGTCGACGTACCCGGAGCGGCTGGAGCGCAACGGGATCTCCTGGAAGATCTACCAGGACGTCGGCACCGGCCTGAACGCCGCCGGCTCCTGGGGTTGGACGAACGACCCGTACATCGGCAACTACGGGGACAACTCGCTGCTCTACTTCCACCAGTACCAGAACGCGCAGCCCGGCACGCCCCTGGCGGACCGCGCGAAGACCGGCACCGAGATCCGCACCCAGGGCCGCGACCCCGAGGCGCTGCTGGCCGACTTCCGGGCCGACGTCGAGGCGGGACGCCTGCCGCAGGTCTCCTGGATCACCGCGCCCGAGGCGTACACCGAGCACCCGAACTGGGGGCCGGCGTTCGGCGCCTGGTACATCTCGCAGGTCATCGACATCCTCGCGTCGCACCCCGAGGTGTGGAGCAAGATGGCGCTCTTCATCACGTACGACGAGGAGGGTGGCTTCTTCGACCACGTGGTGCCGCCGACGCCTCCGCAGACGCGCGAGCACGGACAGTCCACCGTGCCGACCACCAACGAGATCTTCCCCGGCGACGCCGACCACCCGGCGGGCCCGTACGGCCTCGGCGTCCGCGTACCCATGGTCATCGTGTCGCCATGGACGCGTGGCGGCTACGTCAACTCGCAGGTCTTCGACCACACGTCGCTGATCAAGTTCCTGGAGACGCGGTTCGGGCACGGCCGGCCGGACCTGGTCGAGAAGAACATCACCCCGTGGCGGCGTGCCGTCGTCGGTGACCTGACCACGGCCTTCGACTTCCGGCACCCGAACCGGTCGCGCGACCTGACGCTGCCGGACACCGACGACTTCAAGCCCGACGACCTGGTCCGGCACCCCGACGAGATGCCGGTGCCGCCGGCCGACCAGCGGCTGCCGAAGCAGGAGCGCGGCGTACGCCCGGCGCGGGCGATCCCGTACGCCCTGCACGCCGACGGACGCCGGGGCGACGGCGAGTTCCGGATCGAGTTCCGCAACACCGGCGGCGCGGGAGCGGTCTTCCAGGTCCGCGAGGCCGGCAGCACGGCCGCGCCGCGCAGCTACACCGTCGAGCCGGGCAAGCGCCTGGCCGACACCTGGAAGAACCCCTCCGGGTACGACCTGTCGGTGCACGGACCGAACGGCTTCTTCCGCCGGTTCGCCAGCGGCCGGTCGGATCTCGACATCACGCCGTCGGTCGACGAGCGCGGCGACAAGCTCGAACTCACGCTCACCAACCGTGGGCCGAAGCGGGTCGAGGTGACCGTCCGGGACGGCTACCACTCCCGGCCGGTCACGCTGTCACTGCGCCCCGGTCACACCGAGCGCGCCACCTGGCCGCTGGCCCGCACGCACGGCTGGTACGACCTGACGGTCGTCGCAGCGGGCGACCCCGGCTTCGCGTACCGCTGCGCGGGTCACGTCGAGAACGGCAAGGACAGCATCAGCGACCCGGCCCTCGGCGGGCTCGTCTGACCCCTTGCCCCCGCCGATCTTGCACTTTCGGTTGTCGATATGGCGGTGACGCCCCAGATGTCGGCACCGAAAGTGCAAGATCGGCGCAGTGGGGGGCGGGTTTTGTTACGAGGTTCGAGTTAGGTAGGCGCGCATCTCCTCGCGGGTTCCCGGGAGGCCGTAGGCGCTGACCAACTCGATGATGTTGCCGAAGTTCTGGCCGTCGATCAGCCAGGGCTCGGTCGACCGGGTCAGCGTCTCGGCGAGTTGGCGCTGCCGGGGAGTCAGGGCGTCCACCGGCGTTTGCGCCGCCGGCGGGCCGTCCGGGAACGCGAGCGGCAGCGCCGCGCCCAACGTCGTCAACGACCGGTCGCCGCTGACAGTCGGCAACCGGTCGAGCAGCGCGTCGAACGCGCGGGCGGCGTGCTGCGGACCGAGCTGTCGCAGGGCGAGCGCCGCGTAGCCGCCGAGATCGCCACCGAGGAACGGCACCCACTCACCCTCCACCGGCTCGGCCGGGACCTCGCCGGATGCCGCCGACGCCCAGCCCAACAACTCCGCGACGGTCGCCGGGTCGGCCGCCGCGCCGAGGACCCGAGTCCGACCGATCGCGGCGGCCCAACGGACCAGCGGGCGCGCATCGGTCAACCACCGGACGTCCGGCGCGGCGCCGAGCAGCCCCGAGGACACCAGCATGGTGGCCACCTCACCGGGCGTCGCCGCGACGTCCATGGCGGGGTCGAGCGCGCGGGCCAGCGCGGGCACGCTGCCGTCGGCCTCCTCCGGAAACCAGGCGAGGAGGTACGCCGCGACCAGGCGCACATCCGGATCGGAGTGACCCAGCAGGGCGCGGAACACGGGAACCCCGGCGCGTACCGCGTCGTAGGTCGCCAGCGCGACGTACGCCCACAGCCGGCCCTGATCCGCCTCGGACAGCGACTCGACGTAGAGGTACTCGACGTACTCCTTCTGGGTCTCGTCGCCGCCGGTCCACGGCGGCGGCTTGGCCGCGAGCAGCGCGCGCCCGCCCTCGGCGGCCCGGCGGTACTCGGCCACCGGGAAGCCGTCCGGTAGGACACCCTCGTCGTACCCGACGGCCAGGGCGCTCAACAGCCCGAGTACCGCCGCCGGGTCCGGGGTGGCCGCATCGGTGAGCATCTCCAGCAGGAACGGCACCGCGTAGGCGCTCGCCTCGAACCGGGTGCCCTGGTGGAAGACGTTCCCGTAGAGCTCACCCAGGGCCTCGTCCCGAACGGTCGCGTCGGGCGAGAGCAGAGCGCGCAGTTGGCCGGGCACGTCGTCGGCCGCCCCGTAGGCGTGGCCCAGCCGCGCCCAGTCAATGTCGTCAAGTCCGTCGAGCACGCCGACATGCTCTCCCGTGGCGGTGACAGTCCGGTGTGCCGGGTCGGTCAGAACTCCTCGTACACCGCGGGGTCCTGATCCGACAGCCGCCCGTCCGGGCGGCCCAGCGCGGTGATGGCCTCGACCTGCGCGTCGGTGAGCGCGATGTCGAAGACAGCCAGGTTCTCGGCCTGCCGCTGCGGCGACGCGGCCTTGGGCAGCGGAATCACCTGGCGGGCCACGTGCCAGGCCAGGATCGTCTGCGCGGTGCTGACGCCGTGCGCGGCCGCGATCTCGGCGATGACCGGGTGCTGCCGCAGGTCGTTGCCGTGCCCGAGCGGACTCCAGCCCTGCACCAGGATCCCGTGCTCCCGGTGGTAGTCCAGCGCCTCCCGCTGCGGGAAGTACGGGTGCACCTCGATCTGGTTCACCAACGGGGCGACCCCGGTCTCGGCCACCAGCCGGTCGATGTGCTCGGGCAGGAAGTTGGAGAGCCCGATGTGCCGCACCAGACCCCGCTCGCGCGCCTCGATGAGGGCCCGCCACGCCTGCACGTACCTGTCGACCTTCGGGTTCGGCCAGTGGATCAGGTACAGGTCGATCCGGTCGAGGCCGGTGCGGAACACGCTCTCCTCGATGGTGGTCAGCGCCTCGTCGTAGTCGTGGTGCCGCCCCGGCAGCTTCGAGGTGACGATGAGGTCGTCCCGGACGCCGCCCGCCTCCCGCACGGCCCGACCGACCGCGCCCTCGTTCTCGTAGTTCACCGCCGAGTCGAGCAGCCGGTAACCCGCCCGGATCGCGTGCCCGATCGCGTCGACGCCCGCCGAGCCGTTCAGCTGGTACGTGCCGAGCCCGATCGCCGGCAGGGTCGTGCCGTCGGCGGCGCTCAGGTGCGGAATCGTCATGATCGGGACCCTACTCGCCCGAGCGGCGCGTCACCGTCGGCTGGGTAGCCCAGGCACCGGCGAATCTCAGTCGTCGTCGCCGTGCCCGGCGGACGCGGCCGGGGTGTTGCCCCAGACCGCCTTCGCCCCGGAGTCACCCACCCGGTAGACCTGCACCAGGTTCGCGGCCGCCACGACCACGGCCAGCGCGGCGACCACCACGGTGACCTTCCCCGCGGTGCCGGCCCGGTTCCCCGCGGGGCGCGACGTACGGCGGTGCAGCCAGACCAGCGCCACGGCGGCGACGAGCAGCGGTATCGCGAACCAGATCAACGTGTCTCCGAGCTGGGCGTGCACCCCCGGGTCACCGACCCGGTGCTCCAGGTCCTCACCGGTGGAGGAGGCGAGCGGCACGGCGACCGTGGCCAGCGCGGCGATCACGACGACGAGCGCGCCGTAGCGGCCGCGCCACGACGGTTTGACGGCCAGCGCGGCGACGCCGATCGCGGCCAGCGGCAGCAGGACCACCACGACGTGCACCACGAGAGGGTGCAGCGGCAGGCCATTGACGGTGTCAGGCACAGGATCTCCTCGGCGCTCGGGATGTCACTGCGCGCGACGTTATTGCCGAATTCTTGCGAATTCCTTGCGGCATCGAATTCCCACCCGACGGGTCAGGCCGTGGGTAGCAGCAGCGTGAATGTGGCGCCGCGGCCATGGGCGCCGGTCACCTCGAGCGAGCCCCGGTGCGCCTGTGCCACCTGCTGCGCCAGCGCGAGGCCCAACCCGAACCGGCGACCCGTGCCGGCTGTGCCATGCGCGAACCGTTCGAAGAGCCGATCCGCGTCGGCCGGGTCGAGGCCGACCCCGTCGTCGACGACCTCGGCAGCGATGCACCCCGATCGGTGACGCACCCGCACCCGCACGTGCCCACCCGCGCTCACGTGTCCCAGAGCGTTGTCCACCAGAGCGGTCAGGGCCCGCCGCAGGGCCACGTGGGCGCCCCGCACCGGTGCCGTCGCCTCGACCTCGACGCGCAGCTCGACGTCCCGCTCCCGCGCGTACGCTGACATGCTCGCCACCACCTCGCGGGCCACCTCGGCCATGTCGACGACGGTGTCCGGGGGCGGTTTCTGCTCGGCCGCAGCCGACACCAGCAGATCGTCGACGACCTCGCCGAGCGCCCGGGTGTCCGCGACAAGCTGGTCGAGCTGGTCGGCGAGCTGCTCCACCGGTTGGGCCCGGGCTCGGCGGGCGATCATCTGTGCCCGGGTGTGCAGCACGGTGAGCGGGGTGCGCAGCTCGTGCGAGGCGTCGGCGACGAAGCGGCGTTGCAGGGTCAGCGCGGTGGCCAGGGGAGCCACGGCTCGGCGGGCGAGAAGAGCAGCGGCCGCCAACGCTCCGGCCAGACCGGCCAGTTCGGCGACGAGCAGCGCGACGCCGAGCTGCCCCTGCCGCTCGCGCAGTGGCGCGAGGTCGGCGGCGACCGCCCAGCGGCTGCCATCGGACCGATGAGCGACCAGCACACGGACCGGGTGGTCGTCGCCCGCGTCGGCGTCGAATCTCCCCGGCTGCCGCCGCAGCGCGTCGTCGAGAACGCGCACCAGTTCCGGCGACGCGCTCGGAGTCACCTCGACCGCGTCGGTCCCGGCCGTCCGTTGGGCAAGGACCTGGCCAGGCGGTGGGTCGTCCACGTCCTCGGCCATGGCGAGTACCTGACCCAGCTCGGAATTCAGTGCCCGGGACTCCTGACGGCTGGTGAGGACGAACATCAACGCGCCGACCAGCAGCAGCACGACGCCGATCGCCCCCGCGGTCTGGGCCACGCTGCGTCGACGCGCACGGGTCAGCCGGGCCTCGTTCACGCTGTCAGCCCGTACCCATGCGGTAGCCGAGCCCGTGCACCGTACGGATCGCGCCCCGACCGAGCTTGCGGCGCAGGTGATGGACGCAGGCGTCGACGCTGCCGGGGGCGTCGGCATGGGTGAAGGCGGTGCTCAGCAGCTCCGCCCGGGTGAAGACCTTCAGCGGCCGGCCGGCGAGTGCACGCAGCACGGCGAACTCGCGGGCGGACAACGGGATTTCCTGACCGTCGTCGAACACCCGCCGGTTACCCACGTCCAACCAGCGCCGTGGACCCAGTGGCAGTCGGCTCGCCACGTCCTGATGGCGGCGGCGCAGTGCGCGCAGCCGAGCCAGCAGCTCCGGTACCTCGAAGGGCTTGACTAGGTAGTCCTCCGCGCCGGCGTCGAGCCCTTCCACCCGGTCGTCGAGGGCGCCCCGGGCGGTGAGCATCAGCACCGGGGCGGCCACACCGCGTCCGCGCAGCGCGGTGACCAGGCCCAGGCCGTCCAGCACCGGCAACCCCCGGTCGATGACCATGAGCTGGTAGTCGCGGGCCAACGCCTGGTGCAGGCCGCTCTGCCCGTCGGCGGCCAGATCGACCTCGTACCCCTCGTCGGTGAGTAGGTCGGCGAGCAGCGCGGTCAGCGCACGGTCGTCCTCGACCAGCAGCAGGCGGGGGCGGGCACTTTCCACCGGCCCAGTATCACGGGCTGCGGGTGCGCTGGCCGCGCAACTCCCCCTCAGACAGGCCCGGGATCACCAGCGGGGGCGTCGCGGATGGCGAGCGCGGCCTGGACGAGCGCGGCATGGGTCAGCGTCTGCGGGTAGTTACCGAGGTGGACGCCCGTCGCCGGGTCCACCTCCTCGGCGTACAGGCCGAGAGGGCTCGCGTGGTCGACCATGGCCTCGAACAGCTCGACGGCCTCGCGGCGACGCCCGGTGCGGGCCAGGGCCTGAACGAGCCAGAACGAGCAGGGCAGGAACGCGCCCTCGCCGCCGGGGAGGCCGTCCCGCCCGGGCGGGTAGCGGTAGAGCAGTGGACCGCCGGCGGACAGCCGGTCCCGGATGGCGTCGATGGTGCCGCGTACCCGGGGTGACCCGGTCCGGTCCATGCCGAGCAGCGGCAGGACGAGCAGAGCCGCGTCGAGATCCGGGGAGCCGTAGCTGCGGACGTAGCTGGCCGCCGCCGGGTCGAAGCCGCGCGTCCGGACCTCGGCGGCGATGGCGTCCCGGGATCGCTGCCAGCGTCGACGTTGACGGTCCGCCACGGGATGCGACTCGGCGATGGCCAGGGCACGGTCCAGCGCCAGCCAGCCCATGAGCTTCGAATGAACGTGTTGGGCGGGCTCCCGCACCTCCCAGATGCCGGCATCGGGCTCGCGCCAACACCGGGCGACCACGTCGGCGAAACCGCGCACCGCCCGCCACGTCTCGTCGTACAGCCGGTGTCCGGCCTGGGCGAACGCCCAGGCGGCGTCGATCACCCAGCCGTAGCCGTCGAGCTGGTGTTGACTGGCCGCGGCGTTGCCAACGCGCACGGGACGGCTGTCGAGGTAGCCGGGCCAACCGGGAAGTTCCCGCTCGGGTGGTACGTGCCGGCCGTGCAGGGTGAGCAGCGCCGGCAGGCGCGGCCGTTGCAGCCGGCTGGCGTGCAACAGCCAGGCGAGGAAGCCCTGGGCCTCGTCGGCCTTGCCGACGCTGAGGAAGGCGCTGACGCCGATGCTGGCGTCACGGGGCCAGACGTACCGGTAGTCCCAGTTGCGTTCCCCGCCGGGGTCCTCGGGCAGGGACGTGGTGGGCGCGGCCACCGGCGCTCCCGAGGGGGAGTAGGTGAGCAGCCGCATCGTGAGCAGGCTCCGTACGACGTGCTCCCGGAAGGGCACCCGATCGTCGATCTCCGCCGTCCAGGCGCGCCAGCGGGCCTCGTCCTCGACGAGCAGGTCCCAGGCGGCCGTGGGCTCGACGTGGATCACCGGTTCGCGGTAGGCCACGGCCAGCACGAGGGTGACCGGACGACCCGGCCGGACCGTGACCGGAGTGGGTCGGCCCGGTTCGACCCTGAACGCGGGCGTGCTGTCCAGCACGACCGCCAGCGCGCCCCACTCACACACCAGGGTCTGCCGCCGGTGCTGGACCCGGGGCCGGCGGTGCCGTACGCCCAGGCGGGGGTCGAACTCCACCACCGCGTCGACCGGTGCCCGCTCGGCCGACAGCCGTCGCACGATCAGGGTCGTGGGCAGCAGGCGGCCGGTGACCTCGGCGACCATCGTCTCGGTGAGGCGGAGACGCCCGTCACCCACCGCCCACGTGGTCTCCAGGGTGGCGGTGTGCTGTCGGTACCGCCGTTCGAGGACCGTGGCCGGCCGCGCCGGGCCAACCCGGAACGTTCCGGCGTCCGGGCCTCCGACCAGCCTGCCGAACAGGGGCTCCCCGTCGAAGCGCGGTACGCAGAGCCAGTCCATCGCGCCGTCACTGGCGACCAGGGCGGCGGTACGCGTGTCGCCGAGCAGCCCGTAGTCGCTGATCGGCGGCTCACCGGTCACGACGACCGCTCCTCGACGAGCGGCGTGTCACCTGGCCTGCAGAAGTATCCCGAGAGCCACCCCGTAGACGACGTGGACGACCGCCGTGACCAGGGGAGTCTGGACGCCGTAGTTGAGGGCGAACAGGCCGGGCGGCTCCAGCACCGCCGTGCTGGCCGGTCCCGCCCGCTGCGATGCCATGCGCGGGTGGACACCGGGAAGCAGCGGCAGCAGCACCGTCAGGGCGATCCCGACGTGGACTATCCCGAGCAACGCTCCGATCCACCAGGTGGCGCGGTACAAGAGAGCGAACGTGCCCGCGTACACGAGGGCGAAACCCTGACCCGCGCACAGGTGCAGGAAGAACCCGACGACCCGGGCCCGGTCCGGATCGGCGGTGACGAAGGTCCCCAGCACCAGAGGCAGGTCGAGCCGGGTGAGGCCGGCAAGTTGAGCGGTGATCATCGCCGCGGTGAGCGCCGCGGTGGCGACCAACCCGAACAACGCCCATCCGGCCCAGTCCATCTCAGCAGTCGTCGACGCCGCAGGCGTGCTCGGTCATCGGTCCACCCTTCGGCTGAACAGCGCGCAATCCACGGCCCGGACACTCACCGGGCGTCCGGTTTATTACCATAAGCCCACCGGAGTTGTCGCGCTGACCTGCTCGCGCAGACGCCCCTTGAGGAGTTCGACCGCAGGCCCCCCCGAGTGCGGCGCCCTAAAGGAGTACGTTGCCGCTGGCGGTGGCATCGAGAAGGCAAGAGCCGCGATGGCCCGCAATCCGTTCCTGACCGAGGCCGCGCAGGAGCGGGCGCTGGATGTCCTCCGCCATCACAAGAGTTACCGGGGTAAGTGTTGCTCTACCAGATCTACTTCGAGAGGGAACTGCCTGAGGCTGCCCTTCGCCGCTTCCTCAGCGAGGAGTACCGAATCTCGCCCGACGGCGTCTACGTCGGCCGGATCGAGGATCGGGAAGTCGACGACCCGAGGCCGGTCGCCATGCTGAATCCTCCCGACGATGATGAGGGATTCGGGTGGATCCTGACCGGGGACACGGAACTCGCTGACGCTACCGGGCAGAGCGAGCGCGAGTTGGCGGCCTCTCTCGCCAAGACCTTCGGTGTACGGGCCTTGGTCGACGACGGAAGCATCCACCCTGGCTGGTGGCTGCTGGTCACCACCGACGGCAGCAGTGGTCGGGTGGTCACCGACGAGGACGCTGCGGCCGACGGCGACCTACGGATCGTGCACGCCCTCGAACCGATCAGCGGCGAGCCGCAACTCGCCGTCGTACTGCCGCCGGACTGGGCCCGTGACTGGTGACCGATAGGCGGGAACGGAGCCACGAGTGCCAATGCCATACGAATGCGTCAGCTTGCTGCGCGGACACCCGAATGCTAAATGAGAGCGGCGTACGGGACGAATGGCGGTGCGGCCGCTGGTCACAATGAGACGACGACCGGTTGGACCTGGACGTTCTTGGTCAGCTGCTGCGGCGAGGGGACGGGCGTGCTGATGTTGACAGACAGGTTGTAGCCGTAGATGGCGACTCCGTCGAGGTGGTTCGCGCCCGGCCAGTTCGACTCCAGGCGGACCGCCATCTGGGTGGGGAAGTTGGTCACCTTCTCGGCGCACGAGCGGATCAGGACAACGCTCGGGGTTGCGGTCAGGTGGGTGGCCAGCATCCGGGCCAGCTTCTTGTAGGTCCAACCCCAGTCCTTGGCACCTGCCTCGGCGTCACCGATCTCCTCGTCGTTGCCGTGCGCGCGGATGCAAAGTGGCTCGCCTGCCTGCACCCCGGCCAGGTAGGTGGCCAACTGCCGGTCCGCCTCCGCCTGGGTGAGTCCGGCGTCGATGGGCAGGAGAGCACCCCATGCGGCCGCGCCCGATTCGGCTCCCTCGGATTGACGGCGGGTATTCGGATCCTGGGTCGCCACGATGAACATGCCATGCTCCTTGTGCTCGCTGCCTCATGTGGACGGACGAGAGCAGATTAGCCCGGTGGGCGAAGGAGTAGGCTGTCGTCTATCCGGCCCGAATTGCCGTGGTCGCATGTTGGACAACTATTCGCCCACTTTCTCGGACACGGCCGACTAATCCCGTTCCTCGATCCGCAATCCCCGCGGAAGTAATTGGCGTGGAACCCGGCGCCGATGGCGGCATTCAGCAGCTCTGGCCCACGACGGCGGCCATCAGCGTCCGCGCGTCCGCATTCGACCTCAGCGGGTCAGCGTGTCGGTCCGGGTGCCATCCACGAAGGCGGACCAAGCGGTTGGGCGGAAGGTGAGAGCCGGTCCGGTCTGATCCTTGGAGTCGCGTACGGCGACGACGCCGGGGAGATTGGCGGCGACCTCGACGCAGTTGCCGCCGTTGTCGCCGCTGCGGGTGCTCTTACGCCAGGCGGCGCCGGTCAGGTCAGTCATGCCGCATCTCCCCGATGATCTGCTTGATCATGTCCCTCGAGTCTGCCTGATCGAGTGCGAGTGCATCTAGTCCCTTCCAGACGTCTTCATAGGCCCGCAGCTCGTCCGGCTTATCGAGGTAGAGCGCCCCGGTCAGCGACTCGCTGTAGACAACTGACGGTTCCGGAACGGCCCGGCCGCCCTTCGTGGCCGGGAAGTCCAGGAGCACAAAGGAGCCGGCGACCGCCCCGGGATGTGGCCCTGCCGCGAGCGGCGCGACGCGAATCGAGACGTTCGACAGCTCCGATGCTTCCAGCAGGCGAGAAAGCTGCTCGGTCATCACGGTGGGGCCGCCCACGACACGGCGTAGCACCGCTTCGGATAGGATGCTGTCGAGGCGTGGCGGCTGTGGAAGCCGACGAGTGAGCAGACTCTGACGCATCATCCGCACCTCCACCGCCTGTTCGCGTTCCTCGATGCTCAGCCGGCTCGTGGGTCGAAAGAGACCGAGCGCATAGGCGCGAGTCTGGAGTAGTCCAGGGATGAGAGTTTCGCCGTACTCGCGTAGATGAGCGGCGGCGGATTCCAGGCCGACGTACAGCTCGAACCAGTTCGGTACCGCATCGCCGTACGCGTGCCACCAGCCCTTCGACTTCGTCTCGGCGGCCAGTCCGCGCATCGCCTCGGTCATCTCGGGCGACACCCTGTACAGCTCGCACATCGCCTTGACGTCGAGCACCCGGACCGAGCCCTGGCCGCACTCGAGACGCCAGATCTTCTGCCGGCTGTATTCGAGGGCTTCGGCGGCGGCGTCGAGTGTCACGCCGGCCTCGTTGCGGAACTGGCGCAGCAGCCGACCGAGTTGCCGGCGCGGCACGGTCGATCCAATGTCGTCGGGCATCCGCACACTCCCTGGTTCCATGGCGCAACGCTGTGTGACCTGCTCCTGCAACTCCTACGGGTTTCCGCAAAGAAAGTCAATGCATAACGGCGAAATCATGGCCTGGAACGTTGCGTTCTGACTGCGGAACGTCGCAGGCTGAACACAGTGCGGCGGTCCCGTCAGGAAGGCAGGCAGACATGAACGCCAAGGACGAGCGACCGAGGGCGGCGAGCGATGGTGGTGCCGATCGCTCCGGCGCGTACACCAGTTTGTTGCCGTGGCAGGTGCGTGAGCGCCGCTTCGCGCCGGCCGGGTTCGGACGTCGCGGTCTTGACCCCGACGACGTGTACGCCTTCCTCGACCGGGTCGCCGTCGACATGGCCGCCGTCTACGCGGCCCTCGCCGAGAGCCGTCGCGAGACCGCCCGGATCACGGGCGAGCTGAATCGGCGGCAGGCGGAGCAGGGGCGGCCGCGATGAGCCAGCGCTACGTCATCCACCTGCCCGTCGTCGCCGCCGACCTGCCTGCCGCGCAACGTCTGGCTCGGGTCATCGGCCGCTGGATGCTGGTGCTGCCGATGGCGGACCCGGGGGAGACCACCGTCTCCGAGGAGGACCAGCAGTACCTGCGCCACCGGGTCTTCTGCGACCTGCGACTGCCCGGCGGCCGGCGCTGCCTGCTGCGCGACGGCCACGACGGCGAGTGCTCCCGCCGGTTGCGCCGATGAGGCCGCCGCCGGCCGGGCGGGACCGGCGGCGGAACGACGCCTTAGTACGTGAAGCTCCAGAGGAAGTAGAACCCGGGTGCGTTGGGACCGTACTGGCGGTACTCGCAGTAGTACCAGCTCCACTGGCCGGTCTGGACACCCTCGCTGCCGTAGCTGTTGCAGAACTGCCCGTCGTAGTAGACGCCGCGCAGTGTCCCGCCCTGCGGGTCGGCTGCCGCCGGGGCAGCGCCGGTCCCGACCAGCCCACCGAGTGCGAGCGTCGCCGCCACCGCCAGCGTCGCCCATCTGCGTCCGCGCATGGAGTCTCCTTCCGCCACCGTCCACAGTGCACGTACTCCGCGCCGAGCCGAGACCGGGACATCGAAGTTGGTGAACGTAAGGCTATCCGTCGGCGCGGCCCCCGTAGTACGGGCCGAACGGGTGGGACGCAGCCAGTGCTCGAATCCGGACCGGGCGCGGCCAGGGTGGGTAGGATCGTCCCGGCGACGCGCGACAATCCGCATCGGGGACCGTCCGCCCGAACAGCTACTCGCCTCGATGAAATATTTGGTCGGCCCGGAGCGTGACCATGGCGACGGTACGGCCATCGGTATCGACGAACTCGACTTCGTAGGCAGTCGGGGGACCGCTGAAAATATGAACGATCGTTCCCACTGTCCCGGCGGGCAGTTCTTCCCCCGGAATGGCTTCTCGAAGCTCAACCACGTCGTACAGCTCCACCATGTCATCCTTCCTTCGGCGGGAACGAGATGGTCACCATCCGTGGCGTGGACGCCCCGTTCTCCAGTATCCAGGCCGTGCGGACGGTGATCGTGCCATCCGGCCCGGTCAGAGGAAGGTCCACCGACCACCGCTGGCCGAAATCGTCCGCCTTGCCGAGCAAAGGGTTGCCGGCGAGTACGCCTTCGCGGATCTGCTGCAGGATCACGTCGGCGTCGTCCGGACCCAGGCCCGTGGCCGAGTTGATGACGCGATACTTGTTCTTGCCGACCGGGTGCTCCGGGTTCATGACGTAGGCGGTGATTTTCCGTGAGTCGATCTCGGCCTTACTGAAGTCAGGTCGGCTGGGGTCGCCTGGAATTCTGGTTGTCTCGGGATTGTCGGGCCTCTGCGAGCCGGGCGACTGCTTCTGGAGTCGTCCGAGCGCCTGCTTGGGTTTGTCGATGAGATCGCCGAGCCGGCGTACCTCGGGGATCAGCCGTCGCAGGCTGGCCAGCAGTGCGCGCAGCAACCGTGCGATCCGCGCCCCCCACGACGCGACAAGCGTCGTGACCTGCTCCACGACCAGCGGTGTGGCCAGTCCGCCGGTGATGACGAGTTCGCCCGCGTACGTGATGAGGCGGGACACGCAGGTGGCGATGGCGTCGCGGACCAGGAGCCGGACGGCGGCCACCAGGCCGGCGGCGCCTTCGGTGATGGCGGCCATGGTGTCGGCGCCCTGGGCGAGGCCGGTGATGGCCTGGTGTTGTTCGGCGGCCCAGGCGCGGTAGGCGGGCCCGGCGCTGCCGCCCCAGCCGGCGATGTCGTCGCGGACGGCGCGGGTCAGCTCGGCCGCGTCCTCGCGGAGTGAGACGGCGACGTTGCGCCAGGTCTGGGCGTGTGCGGTGATCTGCGCGGGGTCGCCGGCGAGCCAGTCGAGCGCCTCGCTGAGCGGCTTGACATGTTCGATGAGCCAGGCGATCCCGTATTGCAGGAGGGCGCCGACCGGGTCGGAGACGAAGGCGAGGGCGTCGAGGCCGGCACTCACGACACCGAGGCTGCCGTCGATCCAACTGCCGCTACGGACGCCCTGCGCGATGAGTTCGATGTCCTCGCAGATCCACACGCCCGCCCAGGCGCTGGGCGGGGTGTCCGCTGCGGCGGCGACGAGCGGGTTGGACGTCACGGTCGCTGCCGCACCCCGTCGAGTAGGTGCTTGGCATGGGCGTCGGAGTGCCGGTAGCGGTCGGCGGTGGTCCGCAGCCTTCCGGCGGTGTCCCGCACCGACGCGGCGGCGGCGCCAACGCCGTCGACCAGGGTCCGCTGGAGGCCGTCGAGCAGTGTCGGCATCAGCGCGCAGAGCTGACCGTATGCCTCGGTGCCCAACCGGACGTGCTGGCCCGCCTGTTGGGCGGTGTCGAGGCTGCCGGCGCAGCGATCGAGGCGTGCGGCGTGGGCGGTCAGGTCGTCGGGGTCGACCTGGATGCCGTCACCGGCGGGCATCGTTCGGCCCCTGCTCGTGGCCCAGGCGATCGCGGTAGGAGTCGATGATGGCCCGGGCGCTCGCGTCGTCGCCGAGGGATTCCGCGGTCACCTCGGCGACCTGCCGCAGCAGGTCGCTGCGCGCGGCCCTGGTGGTGTCGACGATCTGCCGGGCGCTACGTGCCGCGGGTTGCTGCCGGGTGCGCTCGTCGAGCCACAGGTCGACCAGCAGGCCAGCCGAGTCGACGGTGACCAGGACCGTCCGATCGGGGTTGTGGGCGGTGCCGGTCAGCTCCTGTACCCGCGTCGACAGCGCCTTCGCCCGTTCCGCCCGTTCGGCGAGTGACGACTCCCACTCGTCGAGCCGGCGCCCCGCCGCGTCGAGCGCGGCGTCGTCCGCCCACATGCTGACCCTCCCCAGGGGACCACCGCCGCCACCGCCAGCGAGATCACCAGTACGCTACCAACCGGTGGCGTTCCGTGCATGCCCCGATGCTGAGCCGGCCGGAAGAGACGTTCGCCTCGTGCCCGAATCCGCGCCGGGAGACGATCAGGTCGAGGAAGATTGCCTCCGTGACGAGCAACAATCCGCTCCGGGGGTGGTCCGCCCGTACGGCGTGGCAGGGGCGGATCAACACCCCGCTGCGCGCGTTCCTGCGTACCGAGACGGGCGGCGCGCGGGTGGTGCTGCTCGCCGCCGTGGTGGCCCTGCTCTGGGCCAACCTGCACCCGTCGTCGTACGAGTCGGTGTGGCGTACCACCCTGTCGGTCCGGCTCGGCGACTGGCCCGTCTTGCACGACCTGCGTACCTGGGTCAACAGCGGCCTCATGACGTTCTTCTTCCTGGTCGCCGGCCTGGAGTTGCGCCGCGAGTTCGACATCGGTGAGCTGCGCGAGCGGCGGCGGCTGACGTTGCCGATGCTGGCCGGGTTCGGCGGCATGCTGCTGCCGATCGGGATCTACCTGGCGATCAACGCCGGGCGGTCCACGGCGGTGGGCTGGGGCGCGGTGATGGCCACGGACACGGCCCTCGCGCTCGGGGCGCTGGCCGTCTTCGGGCCGCGTTTCTCGGACCGGCTGCGGGCCTTCCTGCTGACGGTCGCGGTCGTCGACGACCTGGTGGCGATCGCGGTGCTGGCGATCGCCTACCCGGCGCACTTCTCGCCGACCGCGCTGCTCGTCGCGGTCCTGATCTTCGCCGTCGTGGTGCTCGTGCGGACGTGGGGGCTACGGCACGGCTGGTTCTACGCGCTGCTCGGCGTGGCGGCCTGGATCGCGGTGTCGGAGTCCGGCGTCGACCCGGTCGTGGTGGGCCTGGTGATGGGGCTGCTGACCTACGCGTACGACCCGGGCCGCAAGGACCTCCAGTGGGCGAGCGACCAGTTCCGCCTCTTCCGGGAGCAACCGACGCCCAGGCTCGCGCGGATGGCCCAGGCGGGGCTGACCGCCGCGCTGTCGCCGAACGATCGACTGCAGAGCCTCTACCACCCGTGGGCGAGCTACGTGATCGTGCCGCTGTTCGCGCTGGCGAACGCCGGGATCGTCATCGACGGCGAGCTGCTGGGTCGGGCCGTGACGTCTCCGGTCACGCTCGGCGTGGTGGCGGCGTACGTGGTCGGCAAGCCGGCCGGCATCGTGGTCACCTCGTGGTTGGTGACCCGGCTCAGCGGCGAGCGGTTCCGGCCGCCTGTCGGCTGGATCGCCGTCGTCGGGGTCGGCACGGTCTCCGGTATCGGGTTCACCGTCGCGCTCCTGATCGCCAACCACGCCCTGCACGGCCCCGCGCTGGACGAGGCGAAGCTCGGCATCCTCGTCGCGACGGTGGGCGCGTCCGTCCTCACCTGGCTGCTGTTCCGGATCGTCGCCCGGCTCTCGCCGACCCGCCGCGCGCGTGCGCTGCTCGGCATGGTCATGGGCATCGTCGATTTGAAACTCCCGGTCGACCCGGAGCGCGACCACATGCGCGGGTCGCTCGACGCGCCGGTGACGGTGGTGGAGTACGGCGACTTCGAGTGCCCCTACTGCGGGCAGGCCGAGCCGGTGGTCCGGGAACTGCTGGCCGACTTCGCGAACATCCGGTACGTCTGGCGGCACCTGCCGCTCACCGACGTGCACCCGCACGCGCAGCTCGCCGCCGAGGCCGCCGAGGCGGCGGGCGAACAGGGCGCGTTCTGGGAGATGCACGACCTGCTGCTCGCGCACCAGGACGCGCTCAACCCGGCCGACGTGCTGCGTTACGCCGAGCAGCTCGGCCTGGAGACCGACGCGTTCCGGGAGCACATGGCCACGCGCATGGGCGTCGACCGGATCGCCGAGGACGTCGAGTCGGCCGACCTCAGCGGCGTCACCGGCACGCCGACCTTCTTCATCAACGGCCAGCGCCACCACGGGGCGTACGACATCGCCGCGCTCAAGGCGGCGGTGAAGTCGGCGTTCACGAGCGCGCGGCTGCAACCCGAGTACCACCGTCGGGAGCCCGGCCCGGACGGCGGCGCGACCCCGGACTGATCGCGATAAATGCGCTCCGACCTGCGTGAACCGTCGTCGTCGACGCGTTCTACGATCGCCAACATGCGGATCGGTCCCCCCGCCGTGGCGCCCGCCCTCGACGTGGAATCGCTCCCGCTCACGGCGGACGCCGTGGACGTCTATGAGGATCTCCTGCGGGTGGGGCCGGTGGCCCACCGGACGTTCCTGACCACCGCGTCGCCACGGGCCACGCGCGCGCTCGCCGGCCTGCTGAGCAGCGGCGCCGTACACCGCGACGCCGCCGGCGTGCTGCACGTCCGGCCACCGCGTACCGCCCTGGAGAGCTGGGCCGCGCAGCGGGAGATGGAGGCCACCCGGGCGCGCGCCGCCGCCGAGAAGCTCTCCGGGCTCTACACCGCCGTGCACGGCGCCGGCGCCGCGTTCGTCGAGGTCATCGAGGGCAAGGACGCCGTCCGCGAGCTGTTCCGCCAGTTGCAGGCCGGCGCCCGCGCCGAGGTCCGCGGTCTGGAACGCGGGCCGTACCTGCGTGATACCACCCGGGTGCCGGAGGAGGTGCAGTACGACGCGCTGCGCCGCGGGCGGCGCTACCGCTGCGTGTACGAGGGCGAGCTGTTGCACGACGAGGTGATGCTGGCGGCCGTGCGCGCCACGGTCGCCGCCGGTGAGCAGGCGCGTGTCTTCCCGGAGCTGCCCCTGAAGATGATGCTCGCCGACGCCGACCGTGGCCTGGTCGTCCTTCCCCGGGACAGCGGCGACGAGGCCGACGCGGTGCTGGTGCACCGTTCCCGGCTGTTGGAGGGGCTGTCCGAGCTGTTCGAGGTGTTCTGGCGGCTGGGCGCGCCGATCCACGCCACCGCCGACACCGCCGAACCGGACGCCGAGCCGACGGTGGCCACCCAGCGGCTGCTCGCGCTGCTCACCGCGGGCCTGACCGACGAGGCGATCGCCCGTGACCTGGGCGTCAGCAACCGTACGGTGCACCGGCGGGTCAGCCGCCTCCAGGAGTTGCTGGGCGCGCGCAGCCGCTTCCAACTCGGCGTGCAGGCCACCCGGCGCGGCTGGTTGTAACTGGCCGGAACCCGCCATGGCGGGTCTTCGTCACGGCGGGACGGCCGCGGCGAAACACTCCTGGGCCAGGGTGAAGGCCGTTCGATCAAACGCTGTACGAGAGGACGGGACGATGCCCCATCCCACGACCGGGTCGCGCCACCCACGCCGCGTGCGCCGGCCGGCCGCCCTGCTCGCCGTGACCCTGGTCGCGGCGGCCCTGACCAGCGGCGCGGCCGGCACCCCGGCCAGCGCGGCCACGGCCACCGAGCCGGACACCGCCGCCCTGGCCGCGTCCCTCGCCACCCAGCAGCTCACCTGGGAGCCGTGCGGGCTGGCCGAGGTCAGCCCCGAGGACGAGGCGCAGCTCGGTCTGTCCTGCGCGACGGTCACCGTGCCCCGTGACTGGCACAACCCCCGTGACGGCAAGACGATCCAGGTCCGGATCAGTCGCACCGCCTCGTCCGGCAGCGACCGCGCGGGCGTCCTGCTGGTCAACCCGGGTGGCCCCGGCGGCAGCGGCCTGTCGCTGGCGCCGTACGTGGCGCGGTCCGCGCCCGCCCTCGCCGAACGGTACGACGTGATCGGCTTCGACCCGCGCGGGGTGGGACAGAGCACCCCGCTGCTGTGCACGGTCACCTACCGCGACACCGACAACACCAACGACCTGATCACCCAGGCCAACGTGCGCGGGTGCCGCAGCACCGAGCTGACGAAGTACATCACCACCGAGCAGACCACGTACGACATGGACTTCATCAGGGTGCTGCTGGGCGAGCGCAAGCTCAACTACCTCGGCTACTCGTACGGCACGTGGCTGGGCACCTGGTACGCGGCGACGTTCGGCAGCCGCACGGGTCGGATGGTGCTCGACTCGGTGGCGGCGGTCGGCTCGCCGACGCTTCAGGAGACCTGGGACCTGCAACCGTTCACGCGGGACCGGGCGTTCCAGGAGCAGTTGTTGCCGTACATGGCCCGCCACGACGACCTGTACGGCCGGGGCAGCGACCCGATGAAGATCCGGGAGATGTTCGAGCGCGCCGGCGGCACCCGCGTCGGCATGGGACCGTTCATGTTCGGCTGGTTCATCCTCGGCGCGCTCTACGACACGCAGAACTACCCGACGGCCGCGGCGGCGGTGAACACGGTCATCCAGTACTACGAGGAGTGGAACGGCTGGACGCCCGAGCAGGTCCTCAGCGCCGCGACCGCGAAGCTGCTCGCCGCGCCGGGCATCACGGCCGGCGACCGGGCGTACATCGAGCAGTCCCGCGTCGCCGCCCAGGCGGCGCTGAAGACCCAGCGTGACCGGTCCCTGCTGGCCCAGGGCACGGACGAGTACACGTACGACATCGACTACGTCTTCGAGGTGATCCGCTGCCAGGACGGGCAGTGGAACGACAGCATCGCGCACTGGAACGCGTTCAGTCGACGCCTCACCCGGGACGCGCCGCTGGTCGCCCCGTACCTGCAGAACCCGCCGGCCTGCGCGTACTGGCCGACCAGCAACCGGATGCCGAAGTTCGACCGCAGGACCTTCCCGAAGATCTTGATGCTTCAGGACGAACTCGACGTGGCGACCGCGTACGAGGGTGCGCTGGCGGCGTCGAAGAAGCTGCCGGGCGCGTCGATGATCAGCGTCGACAACGAGGGCAGCCACGGCGTCTTCCCGTACTACACGCCGTGCGTGGACGACCCGGTGTACGCCTACCTGCTGGACGGTCGGCTGCCCGCCGAGACGTACACGGGTTGCCAGGCGGTGCCGTTGCCGGGCGAGAGCGCGGTGTTCGAGGTGGGCGGCAAGCTGACCGGCAAGGGAACGGTGCGGACCCGCCTGATCACCGACGACATGCGGGCGGCGAACCGGATGCTCAAGCGGATGCTGCGCACCGAGCCGGGACCGTCGTACCCGGAATGATCGACAGGCCCTAGCATTGCGCGCTGGGAGGCGGCCGCCCACGGCGGCCTCCCAGCGCCACCCGGGCCCCAGTGAGGTGTTGCCATGTCGTTCACCACCCGACCGACCCTGCAGGGCACCTTCGGCATGGTGTCGTCGACGCACTGGCTCGCCAGCCAGTCGGCGATGGGGGTGCTCGAACGCGGCGGCAACGCCTTCGACGCCGCGGTCACCGCCGGGTTCGTCCTGCACGTCGTCGAACCCCACCTCAACGGTCCGGGCGGGGAGGTGCCGGCGATCGTGGCGACCGCCCGGGACCCGCGCCCGACGGTGCTGTGCGGGCAGGGTCCCGCGCCGGCCGGCGCGACGACCGCCCATTTCCGGTCCCTCGGCCTGGACCTCGTGCCGGGCGCCGGCCCGCTCGCGGCGGCCGTGCCCGGCGCGGTGGACGCGTGGCTCCTGCTGCTGCGCGACCACGGCACGCTCTCCCTCGCCGAGGTGCTGGAACCGGCGATCGGCTACGCCGCCGCCGGCCATCCCCTGGTGGGCGCGGTCGGTGCGACGGTGGCGGCCGTGCGGTCGCTGTTCGAGGAGCACTGGCCCACGTCCGCCCAGCTCTGGCTGCGCGGCGGCCGGCCGCCGGTCGCGGGGGAGCGGTTCGCCAACCCGGGGTACGCGCGCACCCTGCGCCGACTCGTCGAGGAGGGGGAGGCGGCCGGCCCCGACCGGGAGGCCCAGATCGAGGCGGCCCGACGAGCCTGGGGTACGGGCTTCGTGGCCGAGGCGATCGACGCGTTCAGCCGGCGTCCGTTCCGCGACTCCAGCGGACGCGCACACGCCGGGCTGGTCACCGGGAACGACCTGGCCGCGTTCAAGGCGACCTGGGAAGCGCCGGTCACTCTCGACTGGCAGGGCCACACGGTGGCCAAGACCGGGTTCTGGGGTCAGGGTCCGGTGCTGCTCCAGACGCTGGCGATTCTCGACGCGCTCGACGACGACGGCGCGTACGACACGGCGAGCGCCGCCGGCATCCACGCCCAGGCCGAGGCGCTGACGCTCGCGTTCGCCGACCGCGAGGCGTGGTACGGCGACAGCGCCGACGTGCCCGCCACCGCGCTGCTGGACCCGGCGTACGCGCGGGACCGGGCGGCCCTGATCGGTGACCGCGCGTCGGGCGAGCTGCGGCCCGGGAGCCCCGGTGGCGCGCAGCCGCGTCTGCCGGTGCACCTCCGGTCGGGCGTCACCCACCGGGCCGACGTACCGGACCCCACCACGGGCGAGCCGACCGTACGGTCCGACGGGGTGACCCGGGGCGACACCTGCCACGTGGACGTCGTCGACAGGTGGGGCAACATGATCTCCGCGACGCCGAGTGGTGGCTGGCTGCAGAGTTCGCCCACGATCCCCGAACTCGGGTTCCCGCTGGGCAGCCGGTTGCAGATGTGCTGGTTGCAGGAGGGACTGCCCGCGTCGCTCGTCCCGGGCCGCCGGCCACGGACCACGCTCAGCCCGACCATGGTGCTGCGGGACGGGCAACCCGTCCTGGCGTGCGGCACGCCCGGCGGCGACCAGCAGGACCAGTGGCAGCTCCCCTTCCTGCTGCGCCACCTCGTCGGCGGTCAGCATCTCCAGCAGGCCATCGACGCGCCCGCCTGGCACAGCCTCGGCGTGCCGTCGTCGTTCTATCCCCGCGAGTCCGAGCCCGGCGTGCTGCTGGTGGAGGACCGGCTCGACGCCGCCGTGGTGGCGGGCCTGCGGGCGTACGGGCACGAGGTGCGGCTCGCCGACGCGTGGAGCCTCGGTCGGCTCTGCGCCGTGTCCCGGGACCCGGCCACCGGCGTGCTGGCCGCCGGGGCGAACCCGAGGGGTATGCAGGGCTACGCCTGCGGCCGGTAGCGGACGCCGGTCTCAGGCGCCACGCGCGAACAGCGCGAGGCGTACCCGGTTGGGGCTGTCGGTCTTGGTCATGAGGCTCGTGATGTGGGTCTTGACGGTGGTCACGCCGATGTGGAGCCGCTCGGCGATCTCGGTGTTCGACAGGCCCTCGGCGACCAGTGTGAGCACGTCCTGCTCGCGGGCGGTCAGCCCGTCGAGCTGCCGGGGCGGCGTGACGCGGGCGCGCACCGCGCGCCGCACGAGGCGGTGCAGCACCTCCGGGCTGAACGGGCTGTCGCCCGCGGCGGCCCGCCGGATGCCGTCCAGCAGCTCGGCCGGGGGCGCGTCCTTGAGCAGGAAGCCGCACGCGCCGGCGCTCAGGGCGGGGTAGAGGTGGTCGTCGTCACCGAACGTGGTCAGCACCAGCACCCGGGTGGCGGGGCGTTCGGCGAGGATACGGCCGGTCGCGGTGATGCCGTCCACCCCCGGCATGCGCAGGTCCATCACGACGACGTCCGGGACGAGCCGCGCCGCGAGGGTGACCGCCTCGCGGCCGTTGTCGGCCTCGCCGACGACCTCGATGTCGGTCTGCGCGTCGCACAGCATGCGCAGGCCCGCGCGGATGAGGTGCTGGTCGTCGACCAGCAGGACACGGATCACGCCGGCCTCCGGGTGGGTGTTCCGGCGGGGGCCGCGCGGGCCCGGGGCGGCGAATCGGCGGGCAGGGTGTTCGGCAGGACGGTACGCACACGCCAACCCGTTCCGGTCGGACCCGCCTCCAGGCGCCCGCCGAGGACCTCGACGCGTTCGGTCATCCCGGTGACGCCGTGACCGCCGCCGGCCGGCACCGCCGTCGACGCGCGGTCACCATCGGGGCCACCCCCGTCGTCGGTGACCTCCCAGTGCACGGCCCCGTCGCGGACGGCCACCACCAGGCGCGCCCGCGCGGACGTCCCCGCGTGGCGTGCCACGTTGGTCAGCGCCTCCTGGGTCAGCCGCAGCACCGCCAGGCCCCGTACCGCGTCGAGTGAGCCGATCGCCGCGTCGACGTCGGCCTCCACGACGATGCCGGCCTGGCGGGCCCGGTCGACGGCGGCGCCGAGCGCCGAGGGGAGCGCCGAGGGCTCGATCGCGGTCAGCGCGGCGTCACCGCGTACCCCGTCGGGGTCGCGCAGCACCGCGACCAGCCGGCGCAGTTCCGACAGGGCCGCGGTGCCCGTGCCGTGCACGTCGTCGAACACCTCGCCCACCCGGGGGTCGAGGTCGGTCAGGACGTGCCGGGCCACACCGACCCGCAGCACCATCGACGCCACGTGGTGGGCGACGACGTCGTGCAGCTCACGGGCGATGGTCGCGCGCTCGTCGGCGCGCGCCGCGCGGCCCTCCGACTCGCGGCGTCGCTGCTCGGCCAGCGCCCGCTCCAACGCCTGGCGGCCCAACTCCCGGTTGCCCCGGATGACCAGGCCGAGCAGCACCGGGACGCCGACCTCCAGGCCCAGACCGACGACGCCGGAGGCGACCTGGCGCAGCGGGTCACCGATCGAGTCGGTCAGGTCGACCACGGTCAGCAGCCCGGCCGCCAGCCAGATCGTGCGGGCGCGACCCGCGAGCATGGTGACCTCGAGCAGGGCCCAGCTCGCGCCGACCTGGTTGATGGTGATGTCGTCGACGAGGCAGATCGCGACCGCCAGCAACGCCGTCTGCGCCACCAGGTTGACCACCGGCCGGCGGTACGCCACGACCGCCACGGCGAACGCGGCCACCGCGAGGGTCCACTGTGCCGGCGAGGGCACGGACGCGGAGTGGGGCACGAAGAGCAGGTAACCCAACCCGCTGAGGTCGAGCAGCGCCATCCGCACGCGCGCGTCCCGCGCGTCGAACAGCCGCCCCCACCACCCCACGATCGTCAGCCTAGGTGCTCGGTGTCGACGGTTACGACCGCCGGCCGTGGCCACCTGACCCGTACGGCCAGGTAGGCGGCCAGGCCGAGCGGCCCGAGCAGGATGGTCAGCAGCAGCACCGGTGCCATGACCAGCGCCGGCACCGCCCGTTCCCGGCTGTCCAACCAGGCCCAGCGGCCCACGAACAGGTCGAACGCGATCATGTGCGCCCAGCCGGCCGCCGCGCCGTCGGGCGTGCCGAGCAGCTCGCGTACCCCGTCGAGCGTCGGCGACGCGACGGCGGGCAGCACCGTGCCGAACGCCGGCACCACCAGCAGCGCGTAGATCACCACGACCGGCAGCACGATCAGCGGCGAGCCGACGACGCGGGCCGTCCAGGACCAGCGCGGCAGCAGGATCATCAGCGCCCAGAACGGCGCGGCCAACGCGAACGTCAGTGCGAACAGCGCCCCGGTCATGCCACGAGCGCCAGTTCCGGGCGGCGGCGCGCGAGCACCAGGCCGGTGGCGGTCGCGGTCGCGACCGCCAGAGCCGCGACGACGGCCAGGGTGAGGGCGTCCGGGCGTAGCAGCGGCTGCCCGCGCAGGGCCTGCCAGGTCAGCACCATCGTGAGTACGCCGTACGCGGTGCCCGCGACGACCAGCAGCCGGACGCGGGTACGCGCGTCGAGCCGGGACGCGTACCGGGTCAGCAGGATCGCCAGCAGCGGTAGGGCCTGGAGGGCGTGCAGCCCCACGAAGTGTCCGATCCGCAGGTCGCCGCCGGTGGTGCTCCAACCGACCACGGGCAGCCCCGGCCCACCGTCGGCCACGCCCACGCTGTGCGCCCCGGAGACGCCCTCGATCGCCGGGTCCGGCGTCTGACGCACCATCGGCACGGCCGCGAGCATACCGAGCAGGGACAGGCCGAGCCCCCACCCGACGGCGGTCGCGGCGACCCGGTCCGGGATCCGCCGGATCAGCAGCACGACCCCGAGGACGAGGTGCGCGACGAACAGCACCATGATCGCGGCGCCCATCACCGCGAAGAGGGCCGCGTTCAGCGGTGTGGTGTCGTTGAAGTGACTCGTCGTCCCCCGGATCACCTGCGCGACGATCACCACCATCTCCACCAGCGACAGCGCGACGATTGTCGCCGCCGCCCACTCCGCGACCCGGCTGCGACGTGGCAGCAGCGACAGCATCCACGCGAGCGTCGCTCCGTACAGGACGAAGGAGACCGCGAACTTGAACGGCTTGAGCCAGATCGGCGCCCCGGTGAGGACGCGCGGGTCGACGAGGATGCCGGCTGCGGCCGCGATGGCGAGCACCGCCATCGCGGCGACGAGGAAGGTCAGTGGGCGGTTCCAACGCGCCGCCCGGCGCAGAACGGTAGTCATGCCTGTAGATGCTCGTGGCCGCCTGTGCCGTACGCGTCCGACCTCGGGCCCCGGTCGCGGCCCCGGGTCGGAGCCCACCTCCTCCCTGGGTAGGAGGTGACATCGGGCGCGGTCCGCCGTCGATGCTGGCACAATGGCCGGCCTGCCGACCGGGGGAGTGACCATGACAACCAGCGAGGACCGGGTCCAGCCGAACGAGACCACCGTGCCGCTGCTGCCCTGCCCGGCGCCCGAGGAGACGCTGGCGTTCTGGCGTGCCCTCGGCTTCGAGGTGACCTACGAGCAGTTGCGGCCGTACGTGTATCTGGTCGTCCAGTGGAGCGGGTTCGCCCTGCACTACGGGCCTGCGCCGAAGGACCTCGACCCGGCGAAGGAGCAGTCCGGCGGATGCCTCGTGATGGTCGACGCGGTCGCGCCGTATCACGCCGCGTTCGCCGATGCGATGCGCCGAACGCACGGCAAGGTGCTGGCAAAGGGGGTGCCCCGATTGACCCGCTACCGTGCCGGGACATCACGGTTCAGCGTCGTCGACCCGTCGGGCAACACCATCGTCTTCATCCAGCGCGACGAGCCGCAGGATCTGGAATACGGCGGATCGAAGGAGCTTGAGGGTTTGGCCCGGGTGCTGGACAACGCGCGGATCCTGCGCGAGTTCAAGACCGACGACCGGGCCGCCTACCGGGCGCTCGACTCGGGGATGCGCCGCCGTGCCGAGGACGCCCCCGTGGTCGAGCAGGCGATGGCGCTCGCCGCCCTCGTCGAGTTGTCGGTGGCGCTGGGCAAGACCGACCGGGTGCCCGAGTGGGGCGCCCGGCTGCGCGCGCTGACGTTGACGGAGTCGGAGCGTACGCAGGTCGCGGCCTATGTCGCGGACCCGGCCCTGCTGGAACCCTTCTGGCCCGACCCAGCGTGACCGCGCTGACCGGGGCCGGTCCGGCCCCGGTCAGCGGTTGGCGGAGCTGCGGCGGAACAGCGCCGTCACGCCGGCGAGCAGAACGAGCAGCAGGCCGGTGAACCAGTTCATCGCGGTGGTCGTGCTGACGGCGCGGGTGGCGATACCGATGCCGAGGGCCGGCAGGCTCATCCCCAGGTAGGCGATGAGGAACAGCCCGGCCAGTGCCTCGCCCCGCCGGGCGGGCACGGCCATCGCCGCGACCGTGCCGACAGCGGCCTTGAACAGCACACCGGCGCCGACGCCGGCCACCACGCCGCCGAGCAGGAACGCGGTCAGGCTGGCGGTGTGCATCCCCACCAGCACGACGGGCACGCCGACAGCCTGCGCCAGCAACCCGAGCCGTACCTTCGCCGGGGCGGGAAGTCGGGAAGTGAGGCTCTGCGCCACGGCGGCGCCGCCGAACACGGCGAACACGACCGCGCCGGCCAGCGCCCGCGAGGGCAGGTGCAGCGTGCCGGCGACGAACCCGGGCGCGACGGAGGTGAACAGGCCGAACACGGCGAACGACGCGAAGCCGGCGGCGGTCGCGGCCACGTAGCCGACGGGGTCGCCGTGGTCGGCGCTGATCCGCTGCGGTCGGTAGGCGGGCCGGACCAGCCGCTCCCGTACGGTCTCCGGAGTCACCGCGACCGCCACGATGCTGGCGACCAGCAGCACGGCGAACACCAGGTACGGGGTGCGCAGCGGCGCATGCACGTACTGGGCGAGGACGCCCGCGACCAACGCGCCCAACCCCAGACCGCCGATGTTGGCGGCGGTGGAGACCACCTCGAAGCGCTGCCGGGACGCGTCCGGGCGGTGTGCCGCGTGCAACTCCTGGAGGTACGCGGTGGCGGTCGCGGTGATCATGCCGATGCCCAGCCCGCTCACCAGTCGGGCGAGCAGCAGGACCGGCAGCGACGTGTCGCCCAGGAACAGCGCGGCGGCCACCAGCTCCAACGCCAGCGCCGGAATGAGGATCTTCTTGCGGCCGACCCAGTCCGACACGTGCCCGGCGAGCACCAGGCTGATCACCACGCCCAGCGCGTACGCCGCGAACACGATCGTGACCGTGAACGTGGAGAAGCCGTCCCGCGCCTGGTAGAGCGGGTAGAGCGGGGACGGCACGGTGCAGAACGCCATCGCGGTGAGGAACGCCAGGGCGATCGCCCAGAAGCCACGGCCGTGGCGGGGCGATCCTTCGGTGCGGCCGGCCATGGCGAGAGGCTGGCCGGCGGGCATGGTCGTTGACGACATGACCCCACTTTCACCCCATTCGATCATCACGTCCAACGAAAGTTGACGCTAGCTGTCATCGCGATGCGTGATACTTGGCGGCGTGGAGCTGCGCCAACTCGAGTACTTCGTCGCGGTGGCCGAGGAGCAGAACTTCACCCGCGCCGCCGCCCGCCTGCACGTCGTCCAGTCCGCCGTCTCGGCAGCCGTGAAGACGCTCGAACGCGAGCTGGGCGCACCGCTGCTGGACCGCAACTCCAAACGCGTACTCCTGACCGACGCCGGCGCGGCGCTGCTGCCCCGCGCCCGCATCGCCCTGGACGCTGCCCGCGACGCGCGCGACGCCGTCGCCGAGGTACACGGCGGCCTCCGGGGCACCCTGCGCATCGGCACGATGACCTCGTTCCGGCTCCTGCGCCTACCGGCACTGCTCGGCGAGTTCCACCGCCGACACCCGGGGGTGCTGCTGCACACCGGCGTCGCGCCGTCCGGCTCCCAGGGGCTCATCGACGCGCTCATCGACCGCCGGCTCGACCTCGCGTTCGTCGCGCCACCCGGCGCGCCACCGGCGGGAATCCACCTCACCGAGGTGGCCCGCTCGGTCATCGACCTCGTCGTGCCGGACGATCATGCGCTCGCCGCGAGCGGGGCGGTGGCGCTGCGCGACCTGGCCGGCCTCGACTTCATCGACTCCCCGATCGGGTACGGCAACCGTGCCGTCACCGACCGGGCGTTCGCCACCGCCGGCCTGTCCCGGCGCGTCACCATCGAGATCCCCGACATCGCCACCGGCGTCGACTACGTCCGGCACGGTCTCGGCATCGCGCTGCTGCCCCGCTTCGTCGTCGCCGACGCCCCCGGCGTCCGCACCCTGACCGTCACCGACGTCGACCTGGACTGGATCGCCTCGCTGGCCACGCCGGTGGACCGCCCGCTCGGCGTCGCCGCCCGCGCCCTCATCGCCCTGACCGGCGAGTTCCTGCCGTAATCCACGCCGCGGGGTAGGCGGCTACCGCATCGCGGGCCCGTTCACCGTGCTGCCCAGGTGCGTCGACAACACCGCCGCGGTCGAGACCGCCAGCTCACGATCGAGCACCTCGGCGCGCGGAACGAAGACCATGGCCTGCCCCTCGCCGAGCACGATGTCCTCCTGTCGCGCCGTGGTGGTGCCACGGAAGACGTGCACCGTCACGGTGTGGGGGAAACCCGCCTCGTACGGACGCGGACCGCTCCACAACGGATGCAGGTCACCGGCTGTCAGGCCGGTCTCTTCGAGCAGTTCACGGCGAGCCGCCTGCTCGGGCGACTCGCCGGGCTCCACGTGGCCGCCGGGAAGGCTCCACTGGTTCGGCGAGACGGGCGCGTGCTCGTCACGATGCTGCATGAGCACGGCCCCGGACGGGTCGACGAGCAGCACGAGGGCGACGTCGTAGGTAGCCACCACGAGACCATCCCACCCTGCCCGGCTCCTGTCACGCGGGCGATCCGCGCCACCACTCCAAGGTCAGGATCAGTCGTCCCACCGGTTCTCGAAGGGCAGGGCCAGCCGTCGTACGTCGTCCTGTAGCTCGGCGGACGCGCCGTGCTCACGCAGTACGGGCGGCGCGGTCCGCAGCACCCACAGCGACAGGGTGGCGCACCAGTCGGCCGCGTCGTGCCGGCTCTGCCAGGGGAGCATGTCACCCGGCAGATCGTAGTTCCAGTCCTCGACGGCGGCCACGAACCGCGTCGCCGCGGTCTGGTCACCCAGCAGGCTGGCCCAGGTGGTCAGCCACGGCGTGAGCCGTGCGGAGATCTCGGCCAGGAACTCCAGCGCCTCGTGCGCGGGCACGGTGGTGTCGGGATCGACAAGGATGTGCCTCCACCACGCGTCCAGGAACGCCTGCACGGCGTCGCGCTGCGCGTTAGGCCAATCCCGCCAGCGGCCACGGATGAAGAGTTTTACCAATCCGCCGATCAGCACCACTTCGCCGCTCACCAGCCCCTGGGCCACCTGCGGCAGGATCCGGCGCAGCAGCGGGCCCGGATAGGTCCAGTCAGCCAGCCAGTAGGTGCGCCGCAGCAGGTCGTCGTCGAGGGGAACGTCGGGCGTCTTGAGCAGGGCCAACTCCTGCGCGCTGCCCCAGTGGCACTCGCAGTTGGACTCCAACGGGTGCGCGGTCATGCCGCGGAACGTGGCGGCCACACCCGCTACTGCGGCTGCCAGCCTGTCGTGCACGTCGGTGAGATCAGGGGTCACGGGGACGCCTTCGAGGACTCCGCGCGGTACGCCGCCGAAGAGAGTGAGTCTAGACCACCGCCAGAACCAACGCGGGCGCCTGGAATCCGCCCTGCGGCGTGCGGTCGTTCCAACACCCAGGCTGGTCTTCGTAACCTGGATCCGCCAGACTCCCCGTTATGCGTGATCGTTCTCGCCGGTGGGCGTGGGTCGGTGTGCTCGTTGTCGGGCTGATCCTCTATGTAGCGGTGCTGCGGACGCTGGTCCGTACCCAGAACCCGAACTTCGTGCCAGCGCTGATCCTGCTCGGCGCGACCCTGGCGCCCCTGACGTTCCTGACGTTCGCCCAGGCCCGTACCGGACGGTGGCAGGTGCCGGCGTCGGTGCTGGTGACGTCGGCGTTCTTCGGTGGGGTCATCGGCACGGTGGTCGCCGGCACGCTGGAGTACGACACGCTGCGCGGCCTCGGCACCCTGCCCATGGTGTTCGTGGCGCTGATCGAGGAGTCGGCCAAGCTGATCGTCCCGGTGGTGCTGCTGTTCACGGTCCTGGCACAGCACCGCCGCCGGGTGCCGTCCGACGGTCTGGTCATCGGCGTGGCCGCCGGCATGGGCTTCGCCGCGTTGGAGACGATGGGGTACGCCTTCACCGCGCTGCTCAGCTCGAAGGGCAACATCGGCGCGGTGGAGCAGACCCTGTTCATCCGTGGTCTGACCGCCCCCGCCGGGCACACCGCCTGGACCGGGTTGACCGCCGGCGCGCTGTGGGCGCTGCTGGCCACCCCGAGCGTCCGCCGGCTGTTCGGGTTCCTCGGCACCTTCGTGGGAGTCGTCGCCCTGCACACGCTCTGGGACACCTTCACCGGCTCGTTCGTCTTCGTGGTCGTGGCGCTCGTCAGCATCGGCTGGCTGTTCTGGGAGCTGCGCCGCTACCGGACGTTCGGTGACCACCTGGCCGTCGGGCATCGGTAGCCGACGACCCGCTCACCATGCCTCCCTCGGCCGCCGCGATCCGGCCGGGGGAGGCATTGCTCTGTTGATCCCGCTGCGGCCGGCCCGACCGGTCATCTACTGTCGGAGTATTCATATTTTGTGACTTTCGTCGGGAAGGTGCAGCGATGGGGGTGCGCCGCTGGATCACGAGCTGGCCGCTCTATCGCCAGCTCGCGGGCACCGACCCGCTCGGTCGCGGCGCCGCCGCCAAGTCCGCGGGCTCGGCCGCTCTGACCGCCCGTACCGAGACCGCCGACTCGGTGGCCCGTTCGGTGTGTCCCTACTGCGCCGTGGGGTGTGGTCAACGGGTCTTCGTGGCCGACGGTCGGGTCACGCAGATCGAGGGTGACCCGGACAGCCCGATCTCGCGGGGCCGGCTGTGTCCCAAGGGCGCGGCGAGCAAGAGCCTGGTGACGAGTCCACTGCGCCAGACCACGGTCCGCTACCGCCGGCCGTACGGCACCGAGTGGGAGGACCTGGACCTCGACACGGCAATGAACATGATCGCGGACCGGGTCCTGGCCGCGCGGGACGAGACCTGGGAGGACCGGGACGACGAGGGTCGGCCGCTGAACCGGACGTTGGGGATCTCCAGTCTGGGTGGGGCGACGCTGGACAACGAGGAGAACTACCTCATCAAGAAGTTGTTCACGGCGATGGGGGCGTTGCAGATCGAGAACCAGGCGCGTATTTGACACTCCTCCACCGTCCCCGGTCTGGGGACCAGCTTCGGTCGCGGTGGCGCCACCCAGTACCAGCAGGACCTGTCGAACTCCGACGTGATCGTCATCCAGGGTTCGAACATGGCCGAGGCGCACCCGGTGGGCTTCCAGTGGGTTATGGAGGCCAAGCGTCGGGGCGCGAAGGTGTTCCACGTCGATCCGCGGTTCACGCGCACGAGCGCGCTGGCGGACGCGTACCTGCCGATCCGGGCGGGGACGGATATCGCGCTGCTCGGTGGGGTGATCCGGTACATCCTCGACAACGAGCTGGACTTCCGTGAGTACGTCCTCGCCTACACCAACGCCGCCACCATTGTCGGCGAGGACTTCCGGGACTGCGAGGACCTGCACGGGCTCTTCTCCGGCTTCGTCGAGGAGAACGCCAGCTACGACCAGAGCAGTTGGCAGTACGAGGGCGCCCCGGAGAACATCTCCACCCGCGACACCGAGACGCAGCGGGAGACGGCGGCCGGGCTGGAGCACGAGTCGCACGGCGCGCCGGTGGGTGGGCAGACGCAGCGGGACGAGACGTTGCGGCATCCGCGCTGCGTCTACCAGATCCTCAAGCGCCACTACGCCCGCTACACCCCGGAGATGGTGGAACGGGTCTGCGGGATTCCGCAGGAGAAGTTCCTGGAGCTGGCGCGGGCCTGGACGGAGAACTCGGGCCGGGAGCGCACCGGCATGCTGGTCTACTCGGTGGGGTGGACGCAGCACAGCGTGGGCGTGCAGTACATCCGCGCCGGCGCGATCATTCAACTGCTCCTGGGCAACGTGGGCCGCCC
The DNA here is from genome assembly GCF_053585025.1 of Micromonospora sp. RB23. Taxonomy (NCBI): domain Bacteria; kingdom Bacillati; phylum Actinomycetota; class Actinomycetes; order Micromonosporales; family Micromonosporaceae; genus Micromonospora; species Micromonospora sp. RB23. The sequence goes on along the minus strand of NZ_CM132111.1, from coordinate 4,075,919 downwards.
GGGTGGCGGGGTGATGGCGCTGCGGGGGCACGCGAGCATCCAGGGCTCGACGGATATCCCTACGCTGTTCAACCTGCTGCCCGGCTACCTGCCCATGCCCCACCACGCCGACCACCCGACCCTCGACGAGTGGATCGGCAGCATCGCGCATCCCGACCAGAAGGGCTTCTGGGGCAACGCGCGCGCCTACGGGGTGAACCTGCTCAAGGCGTACTGGGGTGACGCGGCCACCGCCGACAACGACTTCTGCTACGGCTACGTGCCGCGGATGACCGGCGACCACGGCACGTACCAGCAGGTCCTCAACATGATCGACGGGAAGATCAAGGGGTACTTCCTGCTCGGGCAGAACCCGGCCGTCGGTTCCGCGCACGGCCGGGCGCAGCGCCTGGGCATGGCGAACCTGGACTGGCTGGTCGTGCGGGATCTGTTCATGATCGAGAGCGCGACCTTCTGGAAGAACGGTCCGGAGATCGAGACGGGCGAGATCGTGCCCGAGGAGTGCCGGACGGAGGTGTTCTTCCTCCCGGCGGCGTCGCACGTGGAGAAGGAGGGCACGTTCACGCAGACGCAGCGGCTGTTGCAGTGGCGGGAGAAGGCCGTCGAACCGCCGGGTGACGCCCGCTCCGAGCTGTGGTTCTTCTACCACCTCGGCCGCATCGTCCGGGAACGGCTGGCGCGCTCGACCCGACCGCGCGACCGCGCGCTGCTCGACCTCACCTGGGACTACCCCACGCACGGTCCGCACGCGGAGCCCAGCGCCGAGTCGGTCCTGCGCGAGATCAACGGGTACGACGTGACGACCGGCCGACCACTGGCGAGCTACACGGAGATGAAGGACGACGGCTCCACGGCGGGTGGCTGCTGGATCTACACCGGTGTCTACGCCGACGGCGTCAACCAGGCCGCCCGCCGAAAGCCCGGCGCGGAACAGTCCCTGGTGGCGCCCGAATGGGGTTGGGCGTGGCCGTCCAACCGGCGGATCCTCTACAACCGTGCCTCGGCCGACCCGGACGGCAACCCGTGGAGCGAGCGCAAGAAGTACGTCTGGTGGGACGCGGAGAAATCCGAGTGGACCGGCTACGACGTGCCGGACTTCGAGAAGACAAAGGCGCCCTCGTACCGGCCCCCGCCGAACACCTCGGGCGTCGCGGGTATCGCGGGCGACGACCCGTTCATCCTCCAGGGCGATGGCAAGGGCTGGCTGTACGCGCCCAGTGGTGTCCTGGACGGGCCGATGCCCACCCACTACGAGCCGGTCGAGTCGCCGGTGCGCAACCCGCTGTACCGCCAGCAGGCCAACCCGGCCCGCAAGGTCTACACCGACCCGATCAACAACCTCAACCCGAGCCCGCCGCAGGAACACAGCGACGTCTTCCCGTACGTGTTCACGGTCAGCCGGCTCACCGAGCACCACACCGCCGGTGGCATGAGCCGGACCGTGCCGCACCTCGCCGAGTTGCAGCCGGAGATGTTCGTCGAGGTGTCACCCGAATTGGCGGTGCACCGGGGGCTGAGTCACCTGGGGTGGGCGCACCTGGTCACCACCCGTGCCGCCATCGAGGCCCGGGTCCTGGTGACCGACCGTGTGACGCCCCTGCGGGTGGACGGTCGGATCCTGCACCAGGTGTGGTTGCCGTACCACTTCGGCTTCGAGGGTCTGGTGACCGGTGACTCGGCGAACGACCTGTTCGGCATCACCCTCGACCCCAACGTCCTGATCCAGGAGAGCAAGGTCGGCACGTGCGACGTACGGCCCGGCCGGCGTCCGAGGGGCCAGGACCTGCTGGATCTCGTCATGGACTACCGGCGGCGATCGGGGAACCTGAGCCACCGCTACCCACCGCTGGTCACGACGGACGTCGCCGACAGCAGCAGCGACCAGGAGGACTGAGCGATGCCGCATGCCAACGCCCTGTACGGGCCGCTCGATCCGGCGCCGGACGCGGGGTATGTGGACGCGCCGGAGCGGATGGGGTTCTTCACCGACACGAGTGTGTGTATCGGGTGCAAGGCGTGTGAGGTGGCGTGCAAGGAGTGGAACGGCGTCCCGGAGAGTGGTTTGGATCTGTTGGGGATGTCGTACGACAACACGGGGGCGTTGACGGCGAACTCGTGGCGGCACGTGGCGTTCGTCGAGCAGCCCCGCGGCACCGGCTGGGCGACGCCGGCGTTCGCCGGTTACCCGGACGGGCCGGCGGTCAGCCCGGCGACGGCGGCCGTCGGGGCGCGGACCGAGGCCGACACCGGCACGGATCCGGGTCTGCCACCGGGCTCGCCCGGCGCGGCGACCCGCATGTCGGGCGGCCCGGAGTTCCTGGGTATGCCGGGGGCGCAGCCGCCGGGGCGTGGTTCCGGTGTGGAGGGTCGGTCTGATTTTCGGTGGTTGATGATGTCGGATGTGTGTAAGCACTGCACGCATGCGGCTTGTTTGGATGTGTGTCCGACGGGGTCGTTGTTCCGGACGGAGTTCGGGACGGTGGTGGTGCAGGAGGACATCTGTAATGGGTGTGGGTACTGCATTTCGGCGTGTCCGTACGGGGTGATTGATCAGCGTAAGGGTGATGGTCGGGCGTGGAAGTGCACGCTGTGTTATGACCGTCTGGGTGTGGGGATGACGCCGGCGTGTGCGCAGGCGTGTCCGACGGAGTCGATCCAGTACGGGCCTCTGGAGGAGTTGCGGGAGCGGGCGGCGGCGCGGGTGGCGACGTTGCACGAGCGGGGTGTTCCGGAGGCCCGGTTGTACGGGCATGACCCGGGTGATGGTGTGGGTGGTGACGGGGCGTTCTTCCTGCTGCTGGACGAGCCGGAGGTGTACGGGTTGCCGCCGGATCCGGTGGTGACCACCCGGGACCTGCCGGCGATGTGGAAACACGCCGGCATCGCCGCCCTGACGATGGCCGCCGCCACGGCGGTGGCATTCCTCGGCAGGCGGCCATGACCGACGCGACCCCACCGAACGGGAGCGTCGGGGCCCGGTTCCGCGCGTACCAGGCCCGCCTCGACCAGCCGGGCGGGCGGCGCGGGCGCGGACACGGCGGCGAGCAGATGACCGTCCCTCCGGCCGACTTCAGCTCCTACTACGGTCGGCCGATCCTCAAGGCGCCGGTGTGGAAGCGGGACATCGGCGGATACCTGTTCACCGGTGGCCTCGCCGCCGGAGGCGCACTGATCGGCGCGGGCGCCCAACTGACCGGACGTCCCGCCCTGCGCCGGGTGGGCCGCTGGACCGCTCTCGGCGGCACCCTCGCCAGCGCGTACCTGCTGGTGCACGACCTCGGTCGGCCGGAACGGTTCCACCACATGCTCCGGGTCGCCAAGCCGACCTCTCCCATGTCGATGGGCACCTGGATCCTCACCGCGTTCGGCCCGGCCGCCGGGGTGGCCGCGGTCGCCGAACTCGCGCCACGGCTGCCGCAGCACGGCGTGCTGGGCCTCGCCCGTCGGCTGGCGCCCGGTGTCGGTGACGTCGCCGGTCTCGCCGCGGCGGCCACCGCACCGGCGCTGGCCACCTACACCGGGGTCCTGCTCGCCGACACCGCCGTTCCGGCCTGGCACGACGCGTACCCCTTCCTTCCGTTCGTCTTCGGCGGCAGCGCGCTCGCCGCGGCCGCCGGGGTCGGCCTCATCGCGGCGCCCACCGACCAGACCGGTCCGCTGCGACGGCTCGCCGTCGCCGGCGCGGCCATCAAGCTGGTCGGCGGTCACCGGATGGAGCGGCTCTGGATCACGGGCGAGCCCTACCGGAGCGGTCACAGCGGACGCCTGGTCCGGGCCGGCAACGCGTTGATCAGCGTCGGGGCGGTCGCCGCGCTGCTCTCCCGACGCAGCCGGCTCCTGTCGGTGGTCTCCGGCGCGGCCCTGGTGGCCTCGTCGGTGGCCACCCGGTTCGGGATCTTCGAGGCCGGGTCGGTGTCGGCGCGCGATCCGAAGTACACGGTCGTACCCCAGCGGGAACGCCTCGCCGACGGCGGCCCGGCGGCGGACGGCGCTGACCGTCCCGCGCGGTGAGCGCCGGCCGCCTCAGCTCGTGAACAGCTTCGCGGCCGTGCTGAGCGTCTCCACGATGCCGTAGCCGAGCAGCACCGCGACGAGCAGCCACGACAGCCACAGCCGGCCGGTCTGGTCGCCGACGTGCTCGGGCACCGGTGGCCTGCTCTGCGGGCCCAGGGCGACCGGCTCGGTGACGCTGGCCCGCGCCACGGGCGACGCCGACCCCCGGTCCGGCTCGTGGAACCGGTCGGGAACGGCACGGACCAGCAGGTTGGCGACGAACCCGATGGCGAGCACGCCGACCATCGTGAACAGGGCGGGCCGGTACGCCGACGCGGTGAGCGTCCCGGGCTTGCCCTGGGTGTCGAGGATCCGGTTGACGATCAGTGGCCCGGCGACGCCCGCCGCCGACCAGGCGGTCAGCAACCGGCCGTGGATGGCGCCGACCTGGAAGGTCCCGAAGAGGTCCCGCAGGTACGCGGGCATGGTGGCGAAGCCGCCGCCGTAGAAGGAGATGATCAGGGCGGCGATCAGCACGAAGAGCGCCGTCGCCGCGTGCCCGGCCACCGCGAGCAGCGCGTAGAGCACCATGCCGACACCGAGGTAGACCAGGTAGATCGGTTTGCGGCCGATCACGTCCGACGTCGTCGACCAGACGAACCGGCCGGCCATGTTGAACAGCGACAGCACTCCCACGAAGCCCGCCGCCGCCGACACCGACACGGCGGTGGACCCGTTGTCCCGGAAGAAGTCCTGGATCATCGGGCTGGCCTGCTCCAGGATGCCGATGCCCGCCGTGACGTTGCAGAACAGCACGATCCACAGCAGCCAGAACGAGCGGGTCCGTACGGCGTTGGACGCGGACACGCTCGCCCTGGTCACGAGCGGCCGGGTGGCGACGCGATCGGGGTCGAAGCCGGCGGGCCGCCAGTCCGGCGGGGGCACCCGCACGTTGAACGGCCCGAACATCATGATCACGAAGTAGCCGATGCCGAACGTGACGAACAGCCCCACCAGGGCGGATCCCGATGCCACCGCCGCCGGGTTGGCCGGGTTGTAGTCGGGGTCGTAGAGCGACAGCAGTTGCCGGGCGAGCGGACCGGCGATCAGGGCGCCACCGCCGAACCCCATGATCGCCAGGCCGGTGGCGAGGCCCGGCCGGTCCGGGAACCACTTGATCAGCGTGGAGACGGGCGAGATGTAGCCGATGCCCAGACCGATGCCGCCGATGACGCCGTAGCCGAGGTAGAGCAGCCAGAGCTGCTGGGTCGCGATGCCGAGCGCACCTACCAGGAACCCGGTGGCCCAGAAGCAGGCGGAGACGAACATCGCCCGACGCGGGCCGTTGCGCTCCACCCATCGGCCACCCACCGCCGCCGACGAGCCCAGCATGACGATGGCGATGCTGAAGATGGCCCCGATCGCCGTCTGGCTGGTGTCGAAGTGCGCGATGAGCGAGTTCTTGTAGACGCTCGTCGCGTAGACCTGACCGATGCACACGTGGACGGCCAACGCCGCGGTCGGGATGAGCCAGCGGCTGTATCCCGGGGGAGCGACGGTGTGCCGGGGATCGAAGACCGACAGCATGGGCTCCGCACCTCCTGCGGGTGAGCGGGCAGGCGGCGGGCGCGTCCGGCGTTCGCCGTTGATCGGCTGTCGTTCACGTTACGTGCTCGCCGGGCGCGGCTCTCGGATACGGGAAAACGCGCCGCCCCGGGCCGCGGCGGCCGACTCGTGCTGAGAAACTGCCTACGTCAGGCAGCAGTCAGGCACGCCCGATCCGCGGGTCCTGTCGGTCCGTGAGCCGCAACCCGACGCCACGGACCACCTCGATCGTGGCGCCGGTGCCGAGGGCCACCAGCTTGCGTCGCAGCCGCTTCACCAGCGACTGGACGTCCGCCCTGCGCGCGCGCCCCTCGTCGTGCCAGACCGACCGGTGCAGCTCGGCGTAGCTCCACACCCGGAGCGGCTCGGTGGTGAGGCAGATCAGCAGGTCGTGTTCCAACCGGGTCAGGTCGACCTCGCGCGCCTCGTACCGGGCGGTGGAGCGGGCCGAGTCGACGACGAGGGCGGGGCCGGGTTCGGCGGTCGGCGTACGGCCCGACGGCTCGCCCGGTGGCCCGGGCCGCTGCTGCGGCGCCCCGATCAGCCGGCGCAGCTCGTCGAGGTCGGCCACCAGCAGCAGCGGCGCGACGCCGTCGAGGCGCTCCGCGAGCCGGATGCGCTCGCGCGCTGACGGCGTCACCGCGATCAGCAGTGGGAACTCCTGGTCAGCCGGGTCGCCCCCGTCCAACACCGCGTCGGTCTCGGCCACCGCACCGCCTGCGAATCGATGGGCATCCCTGCCCACCTATCGTCATGGTCCTGACAGTGTTTGGCAAGCGCGTCACCAGCAGGGCAACCGGTAGCGACAAGATGCTCACAGCAAGTTCTTGATCGTCCTTTCCACCCGATCATAGTGTCCATTCGGGCAACCGGCGTGACCCGCGCGGTGCATGGGGGAGGCATAAGGGGTCCGTTCGCTCGGTTCCGTCGAGTGGATCTCACGCACTTCCCACCATGGCCCACTACACCCCTGGGTCGTTCTGAGGAAGGCGGCACCGATGTTCAGACGTCCACAATGGAGACGCGCGGCCAGATCGGCGGTGAGCGCCGGCGCGGCGCTGGTCCTCACCGTCACGTGCCTGGCCAGCTTCGGCTCCGGGGCGCAGGCCGCGCCCGGCTCGACGGGCACCGCCGTCGGGGACAAGATCCGGCCGGAACTCGCCAAGCAGTTCCAGGCCAAGAGCGCAGGGGACTTCTGGATTCGGTTCAAGGACCGGGCGGACCTGAGCAAGGCCAGCGCCATCAAGGACTGGACCAAGCGGGGTTCGGCCGTGGCGCAGGCGCTGCGGGAGAGCGCCGCCGCGAGCCAGGGCAAGATCCGCGCCGAACTCGACAGCTCGGGTACGAAATACCAGAGCTTCTGGGCCACCAACGCCATCAAGGTGAACAGTGGCTCCCTGGCGATGGCCCAGCAGTTCGCCGCCCACAGCGAGGTCGAGGGCCTCTACGCCCCGGTCGCCTACGAGCTGCCGAAGCTGACCAAGGGGACCGACGAGAAGACCGTCAACGCCGTCGAGTGGGGCGTTGCCAACATCAACGCCGACGACGTCTGGTCCCAGTACGGCGTCACCGGCGAGGGCGTCACCATCGCGAGCATCGACAGTGGCGTGCAGTACGACCACCCGGCGCTGGTGAACTCCTACCGCGGCAACAACGGCGACGGCACGTTCGACCACGACTACAACTGGTTCGACGCCGCCGGGACGTGCGACGGCGCGCCCTGCGACGACGACGGCCACGGTACGCACACCATGGGCACCATGGCCGGCTCCGCCGGCGCGAACCAGATCGGTGTCGCGCCCGGCGTCAAGTGGATCGCGGCGAACGGCTGCTGCCCCACCGACGAGGCGCTGATCGAATCCGGTCAGTGGATGCTCGAGCCGACCGACTCGAACGGCCAGAACCCGGACGCCAGCAAGCGCCCCAACATCATCAACAACTCCTGGGGCACGCGGCTACCGTCGAACGAGCCGTTCATGGAGGACGTGACCCTGGCCTGGGCCGCCTCGGGCATCTTCGGGGTGTTCTCCAACGGCAACAGCGGACCGGCGTGCCAGACCAGCGGCTCGCCGGGAAGCCTGGCGAGCAACTACTCGGCGGGCGCGTACGACGTCAACAACACGATCGCCAGCTTCTCGGCCCGTGGTGTCGGGCAGAACGGCGAGATCAAGCCGAACATCTCCGCGCCCGGCGTGAACGTCCGGTCGAGCGTTCCCGGCAACGGGTACGGCACCGCGAGCGGCACGTCGATGGCCGCCCCACACCTGGTGGGCGCGATCGCCCTGCTCTACTCGGCGGCCCCGTCGCTGGTGGGTGACGTCGACGCGACCCGTGCGCTGCTCAACGGCACCGCGATCGACAAGGCCGACGACCAGTGCGGTGGCACCGCCGCCGACAACAACGTCTGGGGTGAGGGCCGGCTGGACGCCCTCGCGCTGCTCAACGCCGCCCCCACCGGCGACGTCGGCACCCTGGCCGGCACGGTCACCGACGCGGCCACCGGCGCCCCGATCGCCGGGGCGACCCTGACACTCACCGGTCCGACCTCGCGCGAGATCACCACCGGCGCCGACGGCACCTACTCGACCCTCCTCCCGACCGGTGACTACCAGGTCGTCGTGTCCGCGTTCGGATACGGCAGCACGACGAAGTCGGCGACGGTCACCAACCGCACGACCACGACGCTCGACGTCGCCCTGACGGCGGTGCCGCGCGTCAACGTCACCGGCTCGGTCACCGACGGCTCGGGCCACGGCTGGCCGCTGTACGCCAAGGTGACCGTGAGCGGCCCGGCGGGCGTGTACGACTACACCACTCCGTCGAACGGCCGCTACAGCATCACGCTGCCGGCCGGTCAGACGTACACCCTGACGTACGAGGTGCAGTACCCGGGCTACCAGAAGGTCACCAAGGAGGTCGTGGTCGGCACCCGCAACGTGACGGCCAACGTCGCGGTGCCGGTGGACACCACCAGGTGCACGACGGCCCCGGGCTACACGTTCGGCTCCGACGGCGAGTACGAGACCTTCGACGCGACGACCACTCCGGCCGGCTGGTCGGTGGTGGACAACGTCGGCGCAGGCCAGGTATGGAAGTTCACCGACGACGGTGACCGGGGGAACCTGACCGGCGGCACCGGCAACTTCGCGATGATCGACAGTGACGACTACGGCGCGGGCAAGAGCCAGGACAGCTCCCTGGTCAGCCCGGTCGTCGACCTGACCGCCGTCACCGCCCCGGTGATCCGGTTCAACCAGGACTTCAACCAGCTCAACGACGACACCGCCGATGTCGACCTGAGCATCGACGGGGGCGCGACCTGGACGAACGTCCTCCGGCAGGAGACCGACGTCCGGGGACCGAAGCTCACCGAGATCCCGATCCCGCAGGCGGCCGGCAAGTCGCAGGTCCAGGTGCGGTTCCACTACTACGACGCCACGTTCGACTGGTGGTGGGAGGTCGACAACGTCCTGATCGGCAGCCAGGTCACCTGCGTGCCGGTCGACGGCGGCCTGGTCGTGGGCAACGTCCGCGACAAGAACGACAACAGCTACATCAACGGCGCCACCGTCACCAGCAACGATCGGCCCGCCGAGAAGGCGGTCACCGTGGCGACCCCGGACGACCCGGGGCTGCCCGACGGGTTCTACTGGATCTACTCGACGCTGACCGGCACCCACAAGTTCACCGCCACGGCCAGCAGCTACGTCAGCCAGAGCAAGCAGGTCGACGTCGAGCCCGACTGGGCGACGACCGCGAACTTCGTCCTCGCGGCCGGCCGCCTGTCGGTGACGCCCACCGAGTTGAACGCGACGCTCCAGATGCCCAGCGGCAAGGCGACCAGGACGTTCACCGTGACCAACACCGGCGGCGCGCCGGTCGAGGTCGCCTTCGGTGAGCGGGACGACGGCTTCGAGTTGCTGCGGGCCGACGGCTCCCGGCTGACCCGGCAGCAGGCGCTCGGTGCGGCCGGCGCGCCCGAGCAACGGCTGACGGTCCCGACGTCGGTCGCGGCCAGGGCGTCCGGCAAGGCGTCGACGGCGACGCCCGCGGCGGCCGGTCCGCAGGCCGCGCCGTGGACGGACATCACTGACTACCCGGGCAACATCATGGACAACCGGGTGGTCACCCTGGACGGCAAGGTGTACTCGATCGGTGGCGGCGACGGAAGCGCCTCCACCGCGAAGACCTACGCCTACGACCCGGTCGCGCAGACCTGGACGGCCGCCGCCGACCTTCCCGGCGCCCGCAACGCGCTGACCGTCGGCGTGGTCGGCGGGAAGATCATCGCCACGGGCGGCTGGGGCGAGTCAGGCCCGGACGCCGCCACCTGGTCGTACGACCCGGCGGCCAACACCTGGACCGAGCTGGCCGACAACCCCGCGCCGCGATCGGCGGCCGGGCAGGCGGTCGTCGACGGCAAGCTCTACGCCGTGGGCGGCTGCACGACCGCGGCCTGCGTGCCGATGTCGAACACCGTGGTCCGCTACACCCCCGGCACCGACACCTGGGAGACGGTGGCCAACTACCCGAAGTCGGTGGCCTTCGCCTCCTGCGGCGGGATCGACGGCGTCCTCTACTGCACCGGTGGCAACGACGGCACCGCGGCGCAGAAGGCCAGCTACGCCTACGACCCGGGCACCAACACCTGGACCGCGATCGCGGACGCGCCGACCGACAACTGGGCCAGCTCGTACGCGGTGGCCAGCGGCAAGCTCCTGGTCGTGGGTGGTTCGCAGGGCGGCGCCATCACCAACGCCGGTTTCGCCTTCGACCCGGCCACCAGCTCGTGGTCGAACCTGCCGAACGCCAACACCGCCCGCTACCGGGGTGGCGCGGCGTGTGGCTTCTACAAGATCGGTGGCTCGTCCGGCAGCTTCGACGCGGCGCCGGACAGCGAGGCGCTCCCCGGCTTCGAGGGGTGCGCCGAGGCGGCGACCGACGTCAGCTGGATGACGATCGACAAGACCACGGCCACCCTCGCGCCGGGGGAGAAGGTCACGGTCACCGTCGGGATGACCGCGAACGTGGACCAGCCGGGCACCTACTCGGCGGCGGTCACGATCCGGGAGAACACGCCGTACTCGGTGCCGCCAGTGGCGGTGACCATGACCGTGACGCCCCCGAAGACCTGGGGCAAGCTGATGGGTACGGTGACCGGGACGAGCTGCGCGGGCGCGACCGCGCCGATCGCCGGGGCGGTGGTCCAGGTCGACTCGTGGGCGATGTCGTTCACCTTCGCGACCGATGCCGCCGGTAACTACGCCTACTGGATGGACCGCCGCAACAACCCGCTCACGATGATCGTCGCCAAGGACGGCTGGAAGCCCCAGACCCGTCAGACGAAGGTCAACGTGACCACTCCCACGGTGGAGAACTTCGGGTTGTCGCCGATCCGGTGCTGACATCCGAGCGGTAGCACGATGATCCGGCCCGCCTGGTCCCCGACCAGGCGGGCCGGCCGTTGTCGGGGCCGGTCGGCGGGCTCAGATCGGCGCGAGCCGGAAGCCGACCCCGCGGACCGCGTGGATCGTGGCGGCGGCGTCGAGCCGGGCGAGCTTGCGGCGTACCCGACGGACGACCGAGTGCATGTCGGACCCACGGCCGAGGTGCCGGTTGCCCCAGACCTCGAGGTGCAGCCGCTCGTACGTCCAGACCTGCCCGGGGGCGTCGACGAGGCAGAGCAGCACGTCGTGTTCCAGCCGGGTCAGGTCGATCTCCTGATCGCGCCAGCGCAGCACCCGGCGGTCGGAGTCGACGCTCAGGTCGGGTGGCGGCTGCGGGCGCTGCGCCACCTCCACGCGTACGGGCGGGGTCGGGGGAGGTGCGACGGGGGGTAGCTCGCCCACCCCGAGGAACTCCCGTGCCTGCTCGACGTTCGAGACGATCAGGAAGGCGTCGCTTCCGCCGAGCAGGCGTGCCAGCTGCCGGCGCTCGGCCGGCGAGGAGGCGATGCCGATGACGAGTGAAGCGACCGAAACCCCGTGCATCGCCCAACCCCTTCCGGTTTCCCCACGAACACTCCGGATGGTTTTCGCGCCGCCGAGAAGATCGATCGGCGTCTTGACCTTAGTGATGGCTCGTCTCGGCCGGGTAAAACATAGTTGCATGTAAGCATGTGAATAAGAGTTCACGTCCGGACAGCTTGGCGACAGGACGCGTCGGCGGCCGTTCGAGGGGGAGGATCGTCCGGTTTTCCCGGTACGAGCGTCGGTTGTGACAGAACGAAGACATTCCACGGACAGCGTCCGGATCTCGTGGGCCGAGCATGGTCGCCATGTCCCATGGATCGTCGTACCCCGTCGGTCGCCCATCGGCCGCGACGCGAACGCTGCCGCATGCGCCGGCCCGCGGCCGGGCCGCCGTGCCGCCGGCGCTCCGACTGCTCGCGGCGGGCGTCTGTAGCCTGCTCGCGCTGGGTCTGGTCGGCGTTGTCTTCGTGTGGACCCAGCCCGGGCAGTGGATCGACGGGCTGCTCCTGCCGCGCGCCGAGCGGGGCGGGGGTTACGCGCAGCCCGGCGGCCTGTTCGGGCCGGCCACCGTGGTTCTGCGGCACTTCGGTCAGCCGGCGCTGCTGGCCGTCCTGCTCACCGCCGTGCTGGTGGTGGGCCTGCTCGGCCGTCGGCTGCTGCCCGGGGTGGTGGGCGTCGGCATGGTGCTCGCCGCCGTGCTGGCGGCCGGCGCGGCGAAGTCGGCGCTGCCCCGCCCGGAGCTCGCGGTCGCGGACTCGACCACCCACAACAGTTTTCCCAGTGGTCACGTCGCGGTCGCGACGGCCCTGGCGCTGGCCTTTCTGCTGGTGGTGCCCGGCGCAGCCCGACGGTTTCTGGTGGTACCCGCCGCGGCGGGTGTCTCGGTGATCGGCGCGGCCACCATGATCGCGGGATGGCACCGGTTCAGCGACGTACTCGGGGGCGTTCTGCTGAGCCTGGCGCTGTTCTGCCTGGCGGCGGCCGCGTTGATGGTCCGGTCCGGCGGCAGCGCGCTCCGCGCGTCCGGCGGGCCGACCTGCGGTCGGGTCCGGCGCGCCCTCGTCGAGGGTGTGGTGTGGTTGGCCGTGCTGGTTTGGGCGGTTCGCGTGCTCGTTCCCGGTCTGGCCGCCGAACTGCGGTGGGGGCCGCTCCTGGCCGTCCTGGTGGCGGCCGCGTTGACGATGCTGGCGGTGGGTGTGGCGGTGTTCCTGATCCGGTCGGTGGAGTTCGTCGGCCCGGTCACGACCGGGATTCCGACCGATCGGCGGCGCGGGCAAGACATTGACAAATACGAAACATATTCGTGATGGGATACTTGACGGCATGCCCCAGGTCCTGCTGATCGAAGATCACCAGACGGTCCGCGACGGACTGCAGTTGGCGCTCACCCGGCAGGGCCACGACGTGGTGGCCGTGGCCACCGGTGAACAGGGTCTGGAGCGGCTCCGCACGAGCGCGTCCGACGTGGTGGTCCTCGACATCATGCTGCCCGGTATGGACGGGTTCGAGGTCTGCCGTCGTATCCGGCAGCAGGGCGACCTGCCCATCATCATGCTCACCGCGCGCAACGACGACATGGACGTGGTGGCGGGTCTGGAGGCGGGCGCAGACGACTACGTGGTCAAGCCGGTCCAGGCCCGGGTGCTCGAGGCGCGCATCCGCGCGGTGCTGCGTCGTACCGGAGGCGACGCGCGGCGCCCCGGCGCCGAGCGGCCCGGGCTGCACCGGCACGGCGACCTGACCATCGACCGCGCCGCGCTGGTGGTCAGCAAGAACGGCGTGCCGGTCGGCCTGGCCCCCACCGAGCTGCGTCTGCTGCTCGAACTCTCGCACACGCCCGGTCAGGTGCTCAGTCGTCAGCAGCTGCTGGAGGCCGTCTGGGAGCACGGCTACCTCGGCGACTCGCGGTTGGTGGACGCCTGCGTCCAGCGACTGCGCGCCAAGATCGAAGACGAGCCGTCGACGCCGGTCTACATCCAGACGGTGCGCGGCTTCGGCTACCGGTTCGGGCCGCTGTGACCCCCTGGCACCGGGCCCGCGCCATGGCGTTGGGCCTGCGCACCCGGCTGCTCCTGGCGTTCGCCCTGCTCGGGGTGACCACCACCGCGGTGGTGGCCAGCGGCAGCTACTTCCAGGCCCGGACCGTCATCCTCCAGCAGGCGCAGGACGCGGCGGTGGCCTCGCTGACCGACCAGCTCTCCAAGGTGTACCCGGTGCTCCGCCTGCCGCCCACCCAGGAGGAGCTGGAGCTGTTGGCCCAGCAGCTCTCCGACCGCGAGGGCAACACCGTCGTCTTCTACCACGACCGCCGATCGGAGGGTGTCGAGGCGGCCGAACCCCTCACCGCCGCGCTGCGGCACGAGGTGGCGAACGGTCACATCGCGTGGCAGCGCGTCGAGCGCTACGGGCAACCCCAGCTGATCATCGGCACGCAGCTCCGTCTCGACCGACCCGACGGCACGTCCGTGGCGTCCGGAGTGGAGGTCTACTCGGTGCGCAGCCTCGCCTCCGAGCAGCAGAGCATCGACCGGCTCGCCACGCTGGCCTGGGTGACCGGCGGCCTCTCCCTCATCCTCGCGGTCCTGCTGGCCCTGCTGGCCGCGCAGGGGGTGCTGCGGCCGGTACGCGAGCTGGGTCGCGCGGCACGCCGGCTCGGCGAGGGAGACCTGTCCACCCGGCTGACCGTCCGGGGCGTCGACGAGCTGGCCGACGTCACGCGCACGTTCAACGACACCGCCGCGACCATCGAGCGTCAGGTCGGTGAGCTGCGGCGGATGGAGGCCGACGCGCGGCGCTTCGTGGCCGACGTGTCCCACGAACTCCGTACGCCGCTGGCCGCCATGACGGCCGTCACCGACGTGCTGGACGAGGAGGCGGACCGGCTGCCGGGCGACGCCGGCCGGGCCGCCCGGCTGGTCAGCCAGGAGACGCAGAGCCTCACCCAGCTCGTCAACGACCTCATCGAGGTCAGCAGGTTCGACTCCGGCACCGCCCGGCTCGCCCTCGACGACGTGGACGTCGCCGCGGCGGTCACCGCGACGCTGCGGCTGCGGGGGTGGGTCGATCGGGTACGGGCGGACCTGCCGTCCGGCGTTGTCGCCCGGCTCGACCCCCGGCGGCTCGACGTCATCGTCGCCAACCTCGTCGGCAACGCCTTCCGGCACGGCGCCGAGCCGGTGTCCGTCCGTCTGGCCGCCGAACCCGACTGGTTCACGATCGAGGTCACCGACCAGGGGCCGGGGCTGGACCCGGAGGTGCTGCCGCACGTCTTCGACCGCTTCTACAAGGCGGACACCGCCCGCACCCGCTCCGAGGGCAGCGGCCTCGGACTCGCCATCGCCTGGGAGAACGCGCGCCTGCACCGGCACGCCGGGCAGTCCGGAAGCCTGGTGGCGAGCAACGATCCGCGGGGCGGGGCCGTGTTCACGCTCCGGCTGCCCCGGGCGGCGTCGGAGACCGCGAGCGCCGGAGGCGCACGGTGAGCCGCGAGCGCCGGAGGCGCGCGGTGAGCCGCGAGCGCCGGAGGCGCACGGTGAGCCGCCGTCGCGGGGCGCGGGCACTGCTCGCGGTCGGGCTCCTGGTCGCGCTGCTCACGGCCGGCTGCGGAGTCCGGCCCACCGACGTCATCACCGGTCGTTCCGCGGTGAGCGGCCCGTCCGCCGAGGGGGGCGTCTACCTGATCGCGGACGGTGAACTGGCGCTCGTCGTCCGGCCGACGAAGAACGTGCCCCCGTCACCGCTCGAGACACTCGCGCTGCTCGCGGCCGGTCCCACCGAGGCCGAGCGGACCGCGGGGTTCACCAGCGAGGTGCCGTCCGACATCGCGCCGGTGAGCATGACGCCGAGCGCCGACGAGCCCGGCGTCACGGTGCGGATGAAGGGCGCCGTGCTGCCGCTGTCCACCCTCGCGGCCAACCAGATCATCTGCACCGCGGCGCTCACCAGCCAGCAGTTCAATTACGCCCCGGTCACCCTCGCCGGCGCGGACGGCGCCCGGCCACCCTGGTCCTGTCCCATCGAGTGACCGGGGCGACGGCCGCTCATACCAGGTCGACCGACCGTTCCGGCCGGGGTAGCCCCGCAGCGAGGACCCGACGCCGGTCGGCGAGCGTGCCGGAGATCAGGATGTCGAGCAGGGCGGGAAACTCAATGCCCGCCCGCTGCCAGATCTGCGGGAACTGCGACGCGGCGGTGAAGCCGGGGAAGGTGTTGACCTCGTTCACGATGGGCTCGGCGCCCTCGTGGGGCAGGAAGAAGTCGACCCGCAGCAGTCCCCGGCAGTCGAGGGCGTCGAAGGCGCGGACGGCCCGGTCCTGGAGCACCTCGGTGGTGGCCTGGTCGAGCTGCGCCGGGATCTGGAAGACGGCGCCACCGTCGTACTTCGCGTCGTAGTCGAAGAAGCCCGCGCCGCTGACCCGGATCTCCAGCGGTGGCCCGGCCTGCACCCGGCCGTCGGGGTGTTGCAGGACGGCGACGTCGATCTCCCGACCCTGCGCCCCCTGTTCGACGAGCACCTTCGGATCGACCTCCCGGGCCTGCGCGAGCGCGGCGGGCAGCGCCGACCACTCCGCCACCCGGACCACGCCCAGGCTGGACCCGGCCCGCGCCGGCTTGACGAAGACCGGCAGCTTCAGCCGCTGCTGGTCGGCGGGCGACAGGGTCTCCCCGGGCCGCAGGGTCACACCGGGACTGACCCGCAGGCCCTCCGCGGCGAGGAGCCGTTTGGTGACGCCCTTGTCCATGCCCGCCGCGCTGGCGAACACCCCGTTGCCGACGTACGGCACGCCGAGCCACTCCAGCAGCGACGCGACCGTGCCGTCCTCACCGTACGGGCCGTGCAGGGCCGGGAACACCACGTCCTGGGCGCGCAACACCCGCAACGCCTGCGGCAGGCCCATGGGACGACCGTCCACGTGCCAGTCGCCGTCGGTGTCGATGAGCACCTCGGTGACCTGGTACCGCTTCCGGTCCAGGCCGGCGAGAATGGCGGCCCCCGAGCGCCGCGAGACCTCGTGTTCCCCGCTCCGCCCGCCGTACAGCACTGCCAGTCGCGTCAACATGCGACGTCCGCCCTTTCGTGGAGATGGACGCGGCCCACCCGCGCCCCGATTCCGGTCAAGATCTCGTGTGGGTTGGTGCCGGCCCAGCGCGCCCACTCGGTGACGGTCGGCGCGTCGTCGTCGTCGCCCGTGCCGAGCACGACGACCGGATCGCCGATCCGCACCGCCAGGTCGCCCACGTCGACCACGCACTGGTCCATGGCGATGCGCCCGACGACCGGGCAGCGCCGGCCGCCGAGCCACACCTGCGCCCGACCCTCGGTGGCGCGGGGCAGCCCGTCGGCGTAGCCGAGCGGCAGCAGCGCCAGCGTCGTCGGGGCGGCGGTCACGTGCTCCGGCCCGTACGAGACGCCCGTGCCGGCCGGTACCCGCTTCACGTTGACCACCGTCGTGCGCAGCGTCAGGGCGGCGTGCAGCCCGAACGCGCCGGGACCGACCGCGCCGAACGGGTCGACGCCGTAGAGGGCCAACCCGATCCGGCACAGGTCGAAGCGGGTCCGGGGCGCCGACAGCGCCGCCGCCGAGTTGGCCAGGTGGACGAGGTCGGGGGCGAGGCCGGCGACCCGCGCGATGCGTACCGCCTCGGAGAACGCCCGCACCTGACCGTCCAGCGCGGGCGCGCCCGGTACGTCCGCGTCGGCCAGGTGGGACCACACGCCGCGTACCCGGACCGTGCCCTCGACCTCGTACTTGCGGGCCCAGGTGACCAGGTCGGGCCAGTCGTCGCGGCCGGCGCCGTTGCGGGTGAGGCCGGTGTCGGCCTTGAGCTGCGCGGTCGCGGGCACGCCGACCCGCAGGGCCGCGTCGGCGAGCGCGTGCAGGTGGGTGATCGTCGAGACGCCCACGTCGACGCCCGCGAGGACCAACTCGGTGAAGTCGTCGTCCGGGCGGTGCAGCCAGCTCAAGGTGGGCGCGGTGATGCCGGCGGCGCGCAGGGCCAGCGCCTCGGCCGCCGAGGTAACGCCCAACCAGGTGGCGCCGGCACGCAGGGCGGCCCGGGCGACCGGCGCCGCGCCGTGGCCGAACCCGTCGGCCTTCACCACCGCCATCAGCTCGGTGCCGGTGACCGCGGCGACCGTCCGTACGTTGTCGGCCACCGCCCCGAGGTCGACCACCGCCTCGGCCAACGCGCTCATCCGGCGACCGCCCCGCGACGCGTCCCGGGGAGCGCGAACAGCCAGCGGGCGTGCGCCGCCAGCAGCGCACGGTGCACGGCCAGGCTCAGACCGATGACGAGCGCGGTCAGCACGATCGGGTAGCCCAGCACGATCAGGCCCTGAGCGCCCGCGTCCAGCCCGGAGACCGGGGCGTCCAGCAGGCGGTGCAGCAGCGCCACCAGCGGCATGTGGATGACGTAGATGGGCAGCGTGACGCGCCCGAGCGCGGCCAGTCGGTCGCCGAGGGCGGGCCGCCGGACCAACCGGGCGGCGGCGGTGACGCCGAAGGCCACCGCGACGACCGAGACCGCCGGCCAGACGCCGAACCACCGCTGGGCGCCGGCCGCCGCCATCACGGCGAGCGCGCAGGCGTACGCCCCGCCGGTCAGCGCCAGCCGACGCCGGGTGGCGGTGGCGGCCCACCGTTGGATGTGCGGACGCAGGTACAGGCCGCCCAGGAAGAAGACCAGGTTCGCATAGAGGCCGGCCCGGTTGCCCGGCGTGGCCAGCAGGCCGGCGGCGGTGACGGCGGACAGCACCGCGGCGGGTACGACGACCAGCGACCGGGGCAGCCGGCGGGTCGCCCTGGCGAGCGTGAAGTAGAGCGCCAGGGCGTACAGGTACCAGAGGTTGGAGGGCGTGACCGTGAGCTGTGCCAGCAGACCGAGGGCGGACGTGGCCCGGTCCGTCGGGAAGTCCGGCGTCACGGCGAGGACCGCGGTGTGGATCAGCAGCCAGAGGGCGTACAGGTAGAGGAACCCCGCGATGCGACCTCGGGCGACGCTACGCCAGGGCCGCTGGACGGCGTTGGCCGCGAAGAGACCGCTGATGGTGAAGAAGAGCGGCATGCGCAGCGGCAGGAACTGCTCGCCCAGCGTGCCCCACAGACCCGGCACGGGTACGCCGACGTGCCAGTCGATCCGCAGGTAGTCCTTGACGACGACGTGCCATCCGACGACGAGGACGATGCAGACGCCCTTCGCGGCGTCGGCCCACCGCACGCGGTGCGCCGGCTGGCCCGTGGCGGCGTCGGCCTCGGTCGGCCGCCGGTGGCGGAACCGGACGCGCGCGTCCGGGTCGTACCCGTCCGGTCGTGGCTCGGTGCGAGACAGCTCTTGGATCACCCAGCAGAAGGTGCCAGCGGGATATCCGCGCCTGATCCTCGAATTGTCATGATCCGGTAATGGACTGACGAGGGCCGCCCACCGCCGAAGCGGGGGACGGCCCTCGTTCGCTGTCGGGTCAGCCGACCGAGGCGGGGAACCTCTCCCACACCCGGTGCGCGGCCATCAAGCGCTGCACGCCGGTCAGCGCCTCGGCGCCGGAGCCGGCGGCCACGATGCCGGGGGTGCCGGCCACTCCGGCCTGCTCCAGCACGGTGACACCGGCGCCCCACGCGCCGATCGCCTTGGCGTGCCGCCAGCACTCCTCGACGAGGAGCAGCACGCGGGGGTCGACGGTCGCCGCGTCCGGCCGACCGGCCTTGGCGTCGCGGGCGGGCAGCGCGTCGGGCGCGGGCACCGGCGCCCCGGCCAGCAGGAGCGCGTCGAACTCGACCGACCGGCCGGTGGCGAAGGTCCGCTGGACCGTCAGGTCGCCCACCATGCCACCGTGTGGGGCGATCACCAGCGGCACCATGCCGGCCTCGAAGACGGCCCGGCGGACCTGGTCGACGTCGTCCAGGTCACCGTCGGGGTCGACGACGATCCCGACGGTGCGGCCGTCGGCCGGCCACTCCCCGCCGAGCTGCGACAGGGCTGGGCTCGGCGCGACGTCGACGGGCGTCACCGTGGGCTGCGGCACGGGCAGCCCCAGGCCGGTGGCCACCTGCTCGCACAGCACCGGGTCGATGTTGGCGAGGCACTGCAACTGGCGTTCCTTGATCGCCTGGTGGTAGCACTTGCCCAGCTCGAAGGTGTACGCCCGGATGATGTGCTCCCGCTCCACCGGCGACATGCTTAGCCAGAACAGTCGTACCTGGCTGTAGTGGTCGTCGAACGACGCGGGGTTCGCGCGGACCTTGGGCGCCTGCGCCACCGTCACCGGCACGTCGACGAAGGCGTGCTCGGCGTCGCCGGCCGGGAACGGGTTGCCGCCGTCGAGGGAGTTCGGCCGGTACGGCGCCACTCCGGCGTGCACGGCGTGCTGGTGGAAGCCGTCGCGCAGCATGTCGTTGACCGCCGCGTGCGGACGGTTGATCGGGATCTGCGTGAAGTTCGGTCCGCCGAGCCGAGTGAGCTGCGTGTCGACGTACGAGAAGAGCCGCCCCTGCAGCAGCGGGTCGTTCGTGACGTCGATGCCCGGCGGCAGGTGGCCGAGGTGGAAGGCGACCTGCTCGGTCTCGGCGAAGAAGTTCGTCGGCGTCCGGTTGAGGACCAACCGGCCGACCGGTTGGACCCCCGCCAACTCCTCCGGGACGATCTTCGTGGCGTCCAGCAGGTCGATGCCGGCGAAGGTCTCCTCGGGTGTGTCGGGGAAGACCTGGATGCCGAGTTCCCACTCGGGGAACGCGCCCGCCTCGATGGCGTCGTAGAGGTCCCGGCGGTGGAAGTCGGGGTCGATGCCGCCGAGCATCTGCGCCTCCTCCCAGGTCAGGGAGTGCACCCCGAGCTTCGGCTTCCAGTGGAACTTGACCAGCACCGTCTCCCCGGCCTCGTTGACCAGGCGGAAGGTGTGCACACCGAAGCCCTCCATGGTCCGGTACGAGCGCGGGATGCCCCGGTCGGACATGTTCCAGATGGTGTGGTGCTGCGCCTCGGTGTGCAGGGAGACGAAGTCCCAAAACGTGTCGTGCGCGCTCTGCGCCTGGGGGATCTCCCGGTCCGGGTGCGGCTTCGCGGCGTGGATGATGTCGGGGAACTTGATGGCGTCCTGGATGAAGAAGACCGGCATGTTGTTGCCGACCAGGTCGAAGGTGCCCTCGTCGGTGTAGAACTTGGTCGCGAAGCCCCGGGTGTCCCGGACGGTGTCGGCCGAGCCGCGCGATCCGAGGACGGTGGAGAACCGGACGAAGACCTCCGTCTCCCGACCCTTCTTCAGGAAGCCGGCCCGGGTGACCGCCTCGGCGGTGCCGTAGGCGGTGAACACCCCGTGCGCGCCCGCGCCCCGCGCGTGCACCACGCGCTCCGGGATGCGCTCGTGATCGAAGTGCGTGATCTTCTCGCGCAGGTGGTGGTCCTGGAGCAGGACCGGACCCCGGGGGCCGGCCTTGAGCGAGTGGTCGGTGTCACGCAGCCGCGCCCCGTTCGCCGTCGTCAGGTACGCGCCCTGCTGGCCGTTCGCGGTCGTCGGCGCGCCGGTCTCGGCGCCGGTGGGCGTACGGGTCTGCGGCGCGCCCTGTTCCGTCTTGGGCGGCAGCGGGTCGTGGGGCGAGGTCGGCTCCTCGACGGTGGGCGGCGCGCTGCCGGGTGCGCCCGGCACGTCCGGCGTGAGGGCGTCGGCGATCTTCTCGGAGGCGGTCTTCACGACGTTCTTGACCGCCTCGGCGGGCTTGCTGGAATCCACTGGGCGAACCTCTCCCTGGAGCGTTTGAGCAGGCCCCTGCACCCCTACCCCTGCCTTGAGGGTCGAAACGCACGATAAATCCGGGACTGGTGATTTCACCGATGCGCCGGTCGACCCGGGCAAAGAACACTGACGAACGTCGATACCGCTCGACTCTAGGGAGTGCCCGACGTGTCGTCACCAACCACCACCCGTCCCCGTTCCCTGCCCGCCCGAGCCGCCCGGCTCGCGCTGGCTGCCACCCTGCTCGTCACCGGCGTCCTCGTCGGACCGACGGGCGCCGCCCAGGCGGCCGGCCCGTACGAGCGTGGCCCGGCCCCGACCACCGCGATCCTGGAAGCCAGTCGCGGTCCCTTCGCCACCGCCTCGCAGAGCGTGTCGTCGCTGAGCGTCACCGGCTTCGGCGGCGGGGTCATCTACTACCCGACCAGCACCAGCGAGGGCACCTTCGGCGCCGTCGCCATCTCGCCCGGCTACACCGCCGCCTGGTCCAGCATCAGCTGGCTCGGCCCACGGATCGCCTCGCACGGCTTCGTGGTGATCGGCATCGAGACCAACACCCGACTGGACCAGCCGGACAGCCGTGGCCGGCAGTTGCTCGCCGCGCTGGACTACCTCACCCAGCGCAGCTCGGTGCGGAGCCGGATCGACAGCAGCCGGCTCGCGGTGGCCGGCCACTCCATGGGCGGCGGAGGCAGCCTGGAGGCGGCCTCGTCCCGACCGTCGTTGCAGGCCGCGGTGCCTCTCGCGCCCTGGAACACGGACAAGAGCTGGTCCGAGCTGCGCGTGCCGACGCTGATCATCGGCGGCGAGAGCGACACCGTCGCGCCGGTCGCCACGCACTCCATCCCGTTCTACAACAGCATCCCGTCCTCGGCCGAGAAGGCCTACCTGGAGCTGAACGGGGCGAGCCACTTCTTCCCGCAGACGGTCAACACCCCGACGGCGCGGCAGATGGTGGCCTGGCTGAAGCGGTTCGTCGACGACGACACCCGCTACGAGCAGTTCCTCTGCCCGGGCCCCAGCGGGTCGCAGATCCAGGAGTACCGCAATACGTGCCCGAGCGCCTGAGCGCGCACGTGCAGGGACGGTCGCCCCACGGCGGCCGTCCCGGCCGTTCGGGCACATCGAAGGGTCTTGACGCGATCACCGAGAAACGTACACTGCGAGTGTAAATAACACCCGCCACGGCAGAGGGATGGGTGCATGGAGCGCGGCCTCGAACTGCACGACATCGGCGTCCGTTTCGGCGGCCTCACCGCCCTCGACCACGTCTCGCTGCGGGTGCCACCCAACCGGGTGGTCGGCGTGATCGGGCCCAACGGCGCCGGCAAGACCACCCTGTTCAACGTGGTCTGCGGCTTCGTCACGCCGCAGACGGGTTCGCTCACCCTCGACGGTCGGCCGCTGCGCCCCCAACCCCACCGGCTGACCCGGCTCGGCATCGCCCGGACCCTCCAGGGGACCGGGCTCTTCGCCGGGCTCAGCGTGGTGGAGAACGTGATGGCCGGCGCGTCCCACACCGCCCGTGCAGGTTTCGGCGCCGCGCTGTTCGGGTTGCCCCGCAGCGACCGCGACGAGCGCCGGCTGCGCCGGCACGCCATGGACGTCCTCGACGGTCTGGGCATCGCCGAGCACGCCGAGGCCGCGCCGGGCACGCTGCCCTTCGCCGTACGCCAGCGGGTCGCCCTGGCCCGCGCGCTCGCCGCGCGACCCCGGCTGCTGCTGCTCGACGAACCCGCCGGCGGCCTCGGCGCCGACGACATCGCCGAGCTGGCGGACCTGATCCGACAGCTGCCCCGGCGCGACGTCGACCCGTGCGCGGTGCTGCTCGTCGAGCACCACATGGACCTGGTGATGGACGTCTGCGACGAGATCGTGGTCCTCGACTTCGGCCGGGTGATCGCCTCCGGAACGCCCGACGAGGTCCGCGATGACACGGCGGTCACCGACGCGTACCTGGGCGCCCTGGTCGAGGAGACAGCGTGAGCGCGAGGAGTGAGCCGGGTTTGCGAGCCCCGCAGTTGCGAACGGAAGAAGGCTCAGCGTGAGCGCGAGGAGTGAGCCGGACCTGCTCGTGGTCCGGGGGCTGGTGGCCGGTTACGGCGCCGCGCCGGTGTTGCGGGCCGTCGACCTCACCGTGCCGGCCGGCACCATCGCCGCCGTCGTCGGCGCCAACGGCGCCGGCAAGACGACGCTGCTGCGGGCGCTCTCCGGCATGATCCGGCCGGCCGCCGGCCAGGTCGTCCTCGCCGGGGAGGACCTGCGGGGTACGCCCGTGGAGCAGCTGGTGCGGCGCGGCATGGCGCACGTCCCGGAGGGCCGGGGCGTGATCGGCGAGCTGACGGTCGACGAGAACCTGCGGCTCGGTGGGCTGTGGCGGCGGGACCGGGCCGACGCCGGCCGCGCCCTGGACGAGGTCTACGAGCTGTTCGAGCCCCTCGCGCGGCGTCGCCGCCACCTCGGCCACCAGCTCTCCGGTGGCGAGCGGCAGATGCTCGCGCTCGGCCGGGCCCTGGTCGGCCGGCCGCGCCTGCTGCTGCTGGACGAGCCGTCGCTGGGCTTGGCGCCCCGGGTCGTCGCCCGGATCATGGCCCTGCTGCGCCAGTTGCGGGACCGGACCGGCCTGACCGTGCTGCTGGTCGAGCAGAACGTGCGCAGCGCCCTCGCCGTCGCCGACCAGGGCGTCGTGATGTCCCTCGGCCAGGTGGTGATCGCCGCCCCGGCGGCGACGCTGCGCGACGACGTCGACCTGCGCCACGCGTACCTCGGTTTCTGACCAGCATCGATGTCCCCATGGAGGGAGGACACGTGGACCGCTTCGTCTTCCTCACTGTCGACGGCCTGTCCCGTGGCGCGGTGTACGCCGCGTTCGCGCTCGCGCTGGTGCTCATCTGGCGGGCGGCCCGGGTCGTCAACTTCGCCCAGGGGGCGATGGCCGTCGCCGCCTCGTACGTCGCGTACTCGGTGTCCGCCGCGACCGGCTCGTACTGGCTGGGCTTCGTCGTCGCGATCGTCGCCGGCCTGCTGCTCGGCGCGCTGGTGGACCGGGTCGTGATGCGGCACGTCGACCACGCGTCGCCGCTCAATCCGGTCATCGTCGCGCTCGGCCTGGTGCTGCTGATCCAGGCCGTGCTGGGCATGGTGTACGGCAACGAGTTCCGCCCCGCCGACGTCCCGTTCAGCCGGTCCGCCCTCACCGTCGGCGGGGTCGCCGTGCTGTCGCCGTACGACCTGTTCGTCTTCGCCGCGATCGCCGTGGTGGTGTGCGGGCTGGGCTGGATGTTCGCCCGTACCTCGATCGGGTTGCGGATGCGCGCGGCGGCGTTCGCGCCGGAGGTCTCCCGCCTGCTCGGGGTGAACGTCGGCGGCATGTTGACGCTCGGCTGGGCGCTCGCGTCGGGTGTGGGCGCGCTCGCCGCGATGCTGGTCATCCCCACCGAGCTGGGCCTGCACCCGCACGCCATGGACCTGGTGTTCGTCTCGGCGTTCACCGCGGCGGTGGTGGGTGGTCTGGACAGTCCACCAGGGGCGGTCGTCGGCGGCCTCGCGGTGGGGCTGTTGCTCTCCTACGTCAGCGGGTACGCCGGCAGCGACCTCACCCCCCTCGCGGTGCTCGTCCTGCTGCTGGCGGTGCTGCTGGTGCGTCCCGGCGGACTGTTCGCCCCGGTCACGGCGAGGCGGGTGTGAGCGCGACCCGGGCGGTCCTGCCGCCGAAGCAGCGGCCGGCCGACACCGACGAACGCCCGTCCGAGCCCCGACGGGGCTCCACGCTCCTGCGGCACCTGGCCGTGGCGCTCGCCGTCGGGGCGCTGCTCGTGGCGGTCAGCTACGCCGTCGAGCCGTTCCGCAACTTCCAGCTCGCCACGATCGCGGCGTACCTCTGCGCCACCGCCGGGTTGACCGTCCTCACCGGACTCAACGGGCAGCTCTCGCTGGGGCACGGGGCGTTGATGGCGACCGGGGCGTACACGGTGGCGCTGTGTCAGAACGCGTTCCTCGACCGGGGGTGGACCGGCGGCTGGCTGGTGGCGCTGTCGCTGTTCGCGGCGGTGCTGGGCACGGTCGCGGTCGGCGCGGTGGTCGGTGTGGCGGCGGCCCGGCTGCGCGGCCCCTACCTGGCCGGGGTGACGCTCGCCGTGGCGGTCGTCGTGCCGGCGCTGGCCGTCACCTTCGACGGCGTCCTGGGTGGCGAGCAGGGGTTGTCGGTGCCGGTGGAGCCGCCGCCGCTGGCGCTCGGCCCCTACTTCCCGTACGAGCGGTGGCAGCTCTGGATCTCGGGCGCTGCCACGCTGCTGGCGTTGCTGCTGCTGGCGAACCTGGTCCGTAGCCGGTACGGGCGGACGTTCCGGGCCGTCCGCGACGACGAGGTGGCGGCCCGCCTCGCGGGCATCCACGTGGCCCGTACGCAGGTCCTCGCGTTCGTGGTCAGCGCCGCGACCGCGGGGCTCGGCGGCGGCCTGCTCGCGGTGCTGGCGCAGAGCGTGTCGCCCGGGGCGTTCTCGCTGACCCTGTCACTCTTCCTGCTGATGGCCGTGGTGATCGGCGGTCTCGGCCGCCTCGCCGGCGCGCTCTGGGGGGCCGTGCTGCTGGTCGCCCTGCCCGACCTCACCCACTCCGTGACCGAGCTGCTCACCCTCTCGCCGGCGGTGGCGCAGCGGCTCGAGGGCAACCTCCCGCTGGCGATCTTCGGCGTCACGTTGATCGTCGTGATGATCGCCGCGCCCGGCGGCGTGCAGGGCCTGTTGGCCCGCCTCGGCCGGGTGCTGCTGGCCCGCTGGCCGGCGCGACGTTCCTGAGCTGTCCCCGGCCCGGCCCTCGCCGGGCGCCCCACCACACCGCTCCCACCCAACCGGACCGAGAAAGGTCGGTGTCTCCCATGCACCCTACGGCGCGACGCGGTCTCGCGATCGCCAGCACCATCGCCCTGCTCATCGCCGCTGCCGGCTGTGGCGGCGACGACGGTCCCGCCTCCGGCGGGAGGTCGGTGCCGGGGGTGACCGACACCGAGATCGTCGTCGGCACCCACATGCCGCTCACCGGGCCGGCCTCGGCCGGCTACTCCAAGATCGCCCCTGCGACGAAGGCGTACTTCGACTACGTCAACGCCAACGGCGGCGTGCACGGCCGGAAGATCACCTACAAGGTCATGGACGACGGCTACAACCCGGCGAACACGCAGCAGGTGGTACGCCAGCTCGTGTTGCAGGACAAGGTCTTCGCCATCCTCAACGGCCTCGGCACGCCGACGCACAGCGGGGTGCTCGACTTCCTCAAGAGCAACCGGGTGCCGGACCTCTTCGTCGCCTCCGGCAGTCGTAGCTGGGACCAGCCCGACACCTATCCCGGCACGTTCGGCTTCAACCCGGACTACACGGTCGAGGGGAAGATCCTCGCCAACTACGCGAAGTCGAGCCTGGCCGGCCAGAAGGTCTGCTTCCTGGGCCAGGACGACGACTTCGGCCGCGACAGCCTGGCCGGCGTGGAGAAGGTCCTCGGCGCTCAGGCGGTGGCGGTCAAGCAGACGTACGTCACCAGCAACACCAACGTCGCGCCGCAGATCGGCGCGTTCAAGGCGGCCGGCTGTCAGGTCGTCATGCTGGCAACCGTGCCCGGCTTCACCGCGCTGTCCATCGGCACTGCCGCGCGGCTGGGCTTCAAGCCGCAGTGGCTGGTGTCCAACGTCGGCGCCGACCAGCCGACCCTGGCCAAGCAGCTCGGCGCCGCCGCGCCGCTGCTGGAGGGCATGGTCGGCACCAACTACCTGCCGATGCAGAACGACACGGCGAACCCGTGGATCCAGCTCTTCATGAAGATCAACAAGTCGCACAACGGGGACGCGCCGTTCGACGGCAACACCGTGTACGGCATGTCGGTCGGCTACCTGTTCGTGCAGGTGCTGCTCGCCGCCGGCAAGGACGTCACCCGCGAGAAGGTCGTCGACGCCGTCGAGAAGGGCGGTTTCCAGGGCCCGGGCCTCGCGCCGCTGCGCTTCGCCGCCGACGACCACTCCGGCTACGGCGGGCAGCGGCTGAGCCGGGTGAGCGGGGGAGTGCAGAGCTACTTCGGGCCGACGTACGAGACCGACGAGCGGGACGGACCGGTCCGGGAGTACACCGCCGCGCCGGTCGCGCCTCCCGCGAACGGGGTGCCGACCGTCTCCTGAGCGAGCGCCGACATCGTCGTACGGCCCGGCGATCACCCCGTCCGGGCCGTACGACGACGCGTTGACCAACACCTTCCAGCTCTCATACTATTTGCACCGTGAATGCAATCCGGCCGGCCCGGATGACGCCGCCCACGCGTACGGGACGTGTCCCGATCATCGCCTGTCTAGACTCGTCGCAGAGCCGGACGACACCGTGGCGGTGAAGGGGCGGGGGCGGATGAACAGGGTCGAGACGCCGGCGCGGGTCGACGGACGGACGGCCCGCGCCGAGCGCACCCGGGCGGCCATCGTCGAGGCGCACCTGGCGCTCATCGCCGAGGGCGACCTGCGACCCACCGGCGAGCGCATCGCCGAACGGGCCGGCATCTCGCTGCGGACGCTCTGGACCAACTTCAAGGACATGGAGACGCTCTTCGAGGCCAGTGGCGCGGAGGTGCTGCGCCAGCAGGATGCCGCCTACCGGCCGATCTCCACCACGTTGCCGCTGGCCAAGCGGGTCGACGCGTACTGCCGGCAGCGGGCGCGGCTGCTCCAGCTCATCGCGCCGTCGGCGCGGGCCGCGCAGATGCGCGAGCCGGTCTCCGAGCAGCTGCGCCGCAACCGCGTCAAGCACGTCGACCGGGTCCGCGACGAGGTCGAGCAGCTCTTCGCCGCCGAGTTGGCGCGCGCCGGGCGCGAGCGTGGCCAACTGCTCAACGCGGTGGTGGCGGCGAGCATGTGGCCGGCCTGGTCGATGCTGCGCTACGGGCTCGGTCTGGGCGTGGACGCCGCCCGCGCGGTGATGACCCGGACGGTGGGCGCGCTGTTGGCCGAGGTCGCGGCCGACTGATCCCAGCCTGTCCTCTTTCCATCCGCTTATGGATGAGTGACACTGTGACGCATGGTTACTGCATCACGAGTGCAAATAACTGTGCTGCGCGGCCGGGACGGCCAGTGCGCGGCCGTCCGGAGCCTGCTGGACGGCGTCACCGACGGTGGTGGCGCTCTGCTGCTGCACGGCGAGCCGGGGTCGGGCCGGACCGCGTTGATCTCGTACGCCCACCGGTACGCGAAGGACTGCACCGTCCTGGCCGCGGCCGGGCTGCCCGAGGAGGCGATGCTTCCGTACGCCGGCCTGCAACGCCTGCTCGACCCGGTGCGCGACCGCGCGACCACTCTGCCCGAGGAGCGCCGCCGCCTGCTGTACCGGGTCATGGACGGGGAGGGCTGTCCGCCCGAGCGCCGGCTGGCCCTGTCGGTGGCCGTTCTCGGGCTGCTCGCCGCGACCGCCCGGGAGCGTCCGCTGCTCGCCACGATGGACGACGTGGACCGGGGTGACCCGCAGACCACGCAGGTGCTCGCCGTCGTTGCCCGCCGGCTGCGGCAGTTGCCGGTCGTCGTCCTGCTCACCGCGGACGCGACCGCCACCGTCGACGGGCTCGCGACCCACCGGCTGGCCCCGCTGAGCGAGCGGGACAGCATCGCCGTCCTGACCGACCGACTGTCCGAGCGGCCCGCCGTTCCGGTCGCCGCCACGCTCGCCGCGGTCGGCGGCGGTAACCCGCAGGCGCTCGTGGACATCGCCGGCGTACTCACCCTGGCGCAGGGGCGCGGTGAGGAGCCGCTTCCGGCCGCGCCGCCGGCCGACGGCGCGTTGGGACGCTCCTACCGGGCCCGCCTCGACCGGCTGCCGCCGGACACGCGCCGGATGCTGCTGCTCGCCGCGCTCGACGAGTCGGACGACCCGGCGACGCTGGTCCGCGCGGCCGAAGCCGCCGGCATGGCCATCGAGGCGCTGGCG
Source organism: Micromonospora sp. RB23 (assembly GCF_053585025.1). Taxonomy (NCBI): domain Bacteria; kingdom Bacillati; phylum Actinomycetota; class Actinomycetes; order Micromonosporales; family Micromonosporaceae; genus Micromonospora; species Micromonospora sp. RB23. The sequence continues at coordinate 4,046,679 of NZ_CM132111.1, read as the reverse complement.
CCGGCCGAGGCCGCCGGGCTGGTCCGCGTCGAGTCGGGCGGCGTCACCTTCGCGCAGCCCCTGGCCCGCGCGATGGTCGCGGCCGCCGCTCCGCTCGCGCAGCGGCGGGCCGCACACCGGCTGCTCGCGGGCGTACTCGATCCGCTCGGCCAGCGGTTACGCCGGGCGATGCATCTCGCCGACGCGACCTCGGGCGCCGACCCGGTCCTCGCCGCCGAGTTGGAGCGGGCGGCGTCCGGTGGACGCAACGGCTGGGCCGTGGCGTCGGCGGCGCTGTGCCGGGCCGCCGCGCTCAGCGACCACCCCGACGACGCCGCCGCCCGCCTGCTCGTCGCCGCCCGCTACGCCTGGGCCGGCGGGCAACCCGGCCAGGCCCGCCTTCTGCTCGACCGCCTCCGCGCGACCTGCGCCGATCCGGTCGTCGAGGGCGCGGCCGGGCTGCTGCGCGGCGAGATCGACCTTCGCTGCGAGGACGCCACCGGCGCGGCGGCCACCCTGCTGTCCGCCGCGCGGACGGTCGCCGCCGTCGACCGCGCCCGGGCCATCCAGGGGCTGGCACGTGCCGGTGAGGCCGTCTGCTTCGCCGGCGACCAGTACCGGTACGCCGAGGTCGGCCGACAGGCCGCCGCGCTCCGGCAGCGGGACGACCCGCCGGCCGTGGAGCTGACCGGATGCCTCGTCACCGGGGTGGCGGCCACGCTGCGGGGCGACCACGAGCGGGCCGGCCCCGCGCTGCGCCGGGCCGTCGTGCTCGGTGGCCGCCTCACCGGGCCGGAGTTGACCCCGACCGCGCTCGCCTGCGCGGCGGCGGCCGGGCTGGTGGTGGCCGTGGACGGCGCCGCGCACCGCCTCGCCGAGCGTGCCGTCGGGTTGGCGCGCGAGCGCGGCGAGCTGTCCATGCTGTCCCGCGCGCTGGAGTTGCGGGCGGTCGCCGAGTACTGGCTGGGCCGGCACGAGGCGGCGGCCGAGACCTCCCGCGAGGGGCTACGGGTGGCGCGGGCCACCGGGCAGGTCAACTGCGCCAACGTCCACCTGGGAATGCTCGCCGTGCTGGCCGCCGTACGCGCCGACCGGGAGAGCAGCCTGCGACGGATCCGGGAGATCGGTACGACGCCGGTGCCGGGCAGCCGACCGCACGCGCTCGCCGGATGGGCGCTGGCCGTGCTGGACCTCGTCGACGGTCGGCACGCCGAGGCGGCGACCCGACTCGCGTCGCTGGCCCGGCTCGGCACCGGTCGGGGGCAGGTGCTCGTCCAGGTGATGGCCACGCCGTACCTGGTGGAGGCCGCCGCGCACCTGCCGCACCGCCCGGCGGCGACCGCCGCGCTGGCGGCCTTCGACAGGTGGGCGAGCAGCACCGCGAGCCCGCTGCGCCGGGCGCTGTCGGCCCGGTGCCACGCGCTGCTGGCGACGCGGGGCGGCGTCGAGGCCGAGCGGGAGTTCCGGACGGCCCTGCGGTTGCACCCGACGGAGGCCGGCGCGTTCGAACGGGCCCGCACCGAGCTGCTCTTCGGTCAGGAGCTGCGGCGTAGCCGACGACCACGGGACGCCCGGGAGCACCTGCACCGTGCCCGGGAGGCGTTCACCCTGCTCGGGGCCGGTCGCTGGGCCGAGGTGGCCACGGCCGAGCTGCGCGCCGCCGGGGAGTCGGTCGGACCGCCGGATCTGCCGGCGGCACGGCTGCTGACCGGTCAGCAGCTCCGGATCGCCCGACTGGTCGCCGAGGGCGCGACCAACAAGGAGATCGCCGCCCGGATGTTCCTGTCCACGCGGACGGTCGACCATCACCTCCGCAACGTGTTCCACCGGCTCGGGATCCGCTCGCGTACCGAGCTGGCCCGCGCGTTCGCCACTGAACAGCACGCCGGACTCGCCGTCGAACGGTGAGCGCCGTCCCGCTCTGGACGGCGTTAACTATCACCGCTAGTTTGTGCGTCAGGCGAGCGCCCGCTGCCACCCGCCAGAGCACTAAGGACACCCGCATGCGCGTCTTCACCTCCGTCGACGAGCTGACCGCCGCGGTCGGCGAGACCCTCGGCCCCGGCCCCTGGCAGCGGATCGAGCAGGACCGCGTGAACCTGTTCGCCGACGCGACCGACGACCACCAGTGGATCCACGTCGACCCGGAACGCGCGGCGGCCGGTCCCTTCGGCGCCCCGATCGCGCACGGCTTCCTCACCCTGTCGCTGGTGCCGGCCCTGGCCGGCCAGCTCTACCGCGTCGAGGGCGTCGCGATGGGCGTCAACTACGGGCTGAACCGGGTGCGCTTCCCCGCACCGCTGCGGGTCGGCGCCGCCGTACGCGCCAGCGCGGTCATCGCCGAGGTGTCGCCCGTCAGCGGTGGGGTGCAGCTGGTCACGGCGGTGACGGTGCACAGCGACGGCGGCGACAAGCCCGTCTGCGTCGCGGAGACGGTGAGCCGCCTCTACCGCGCGGCGAGCCGCTGAGCGGTCGTCCGACAGCGTGGCTGTCCGCCCTTGCTGGGGCGGTGATCCCAGCCTGCGACGGGAAGTGACCCTCGGTCACCTCTGTGGGGGGCGGACGCGGTGGTAGGCGATATACCTCAGAGTCATATTCATACCTCTGGGGTATACCGCTCAACAGCACATCGACACAGCGGGCAGCCGAACTCGCGCGCCGAAGCCAGCCCGGCCAGGCACACCGGCGGTACCTTCGAGATGGCGGCCCGCCAATGTAGAGGCCGGCGGGGCCGCCATTCCCGTCCTCTACTGGGAGCGCCGCCATGACGGCCCACGTCGACCCACGCTTCGGCGCCACACTCCGGCAACTTCGTGAACAGGCCGGACTGTCCCTGCGGGCGCTCGCGCAGCTCACTCACCGCGGCAAGAGCCATCTCCACGAACTGGAGAATGGCAGCAAGGCGGCCACCTTCGAGACCGCCCGCCACCTCGACCAGGCACTCAACGCAGGCGGCAAGCTCGCCCGCCTGGTCGCCGCTCCCGTCGACCACGAAGCCGAAGCGGACGACCTGCTTCAACGGGTGTCGGGCGGCGACGTCAGCGCGGAAACTCTCAACCGCATCGAGCAGGGTGTCGACGAACTCGCCATCCGGTACCCGACCACCGCCCCGGTCGACCTGCTGCCGATGGTGCGCCGGCATCTGGCCTACGTCACCCGCCTGCTCGACGGGCGGGTCACCCTCGCCCAGCAGCGGCGTCTGGTCGTCGCCGGTGGATGGCTGGCCGTTCTGCGGGCCACCGTGCACATCGATCTGCAACAGCCGAGCGCCGCATCCGCCCACCTCGCCGCCGCGTCCGTACTGGCCGGGCACGCCGAGCACCGGGAGATTCAGGGGTGGTGCCTGGAAACCCGCGCCTGGGAGGTACTGACGCTCGGCGACTACCGGACCGCTCTCGCCCTGTCCCAGCAGGCGCAGCAGGTGGCGCCCGTCGGCAGTTCCGCCCACATCCAGGCGACAGCGCAGGAGGCGCGAGCATGGGCCCGGATGGGTGCCGTCCGGGAGACGCGCCGGGCGCTGGACCGGGTGGAGCGGTTGACGGCGAACCTGCCTGTCCCGGACCGGGCCGAGCACCACTACCGATACGACCCGGCGAAAGCTGAGGCGTACACGGCTACGACGCTGGCGTGGGCCGGTGACCCCGGCGCGGAGCAGGTCGCCCGGCAGGTGCTGGCCAACTTGGATCCACGCGGAGACGGCGGGGAACGACCTCGACGGTCGGCGTCGGCCCGCCTCGACCTTGGCCTCGCACTGGCTACCAAGGGCCGCCCCGATGAGGCGTCAGCGTTCGCCACCGCGGCGGTCACCTCTGGACGAGTGGTGCCCTCCAATTGGTGGCGGGCGCGGGAGGTGTTGCGCCGCGTCGAGCAGACGGGCGCGCCCGAGGCCGCCGATCTACGGGACGTGATGAAGGAGTTCGGCCCAGCCCGGACCGAGTAGCGGACAGGTTCGGCGGACAGCGGACGCTCGGCGAGTTCAGAGCGCCGTTGACGGCCCGTAACGTCCCGGCTACGGGACGACGGTAGCGAACATCCGACACGACGTGATGATCAACCAACTGCCGCAGTTCCGCTAGGAAGGGCGAAGGCGGTCGCGCTCCACGGAGCTGGCCGCCTTCGCTCCCGAGGCGAGGGGCGTGCAGATGATCCGCAGACTCGTATCCGCAGTAACGGGCCGGGCGGCCGCTCGTGGTGGTCCGCCCGTCCCGCCCGGCACCGGCGCGCGTATCCAGGCCGTCGAACAGGAGAGGGCCAAGCGGCTGCTCCTGGCCCAAGCCCGGGTCATCACGCAGGCGCACCACCGTGCCAGCGGCCACGACAGGCTGGCCCCGTGAGCGACCGGGCGGTGCCCGAGCCCGGCGCGCGGGTGTCGGTGCGGCCGGGCGAGTGGCAGCCCAGCCCCGGCATCGAGGGCCAGACCTGCCACGACATCGTCATCGTCAAGGTCCACCAGTCGCACGACCCCCGGTTCGCCTGGGTGTACGGCCACGGCCCGGAGTGCAGTTGGTCCACCGCGGACTGCACTGCCCCGTTCTGCTGGGAGGTGCTGGTCAGCGTCGACGTCCTGGCTGCCACCGCCTCCGGGCAACGACCGTGAGCACCACGCTCTCGCCGTCCGCTGAGTCCGTGCGCCGCTGGTGGCAGACCATCACCACGCACCGGCCCGTCGGTGGTCGCTGTCCCCACTGCGGCACCCGGGGTCGGTGCTGGTCATGGGCGGACGCGTTCGGTCAGCTGGTCGCCCACGACCTGTGGCACCTCGGACCACCCCCACCGATGATCGGCCGTACCCGACGGCCGCCTGCGGAGAGGAGCAACACCTTGAAGCAACTGACGTTCGTGCGCCCGAACCGATGCGACAACTCCGGTCCGAACTGTGTTGAGGTCGCCATCGACGCCGACCTCAACCGGATCGTGCGGAACTCGCAGCGGCCGGACGAGCAGGTGATGTTCGACGAGGACGAGTGGTCGGCATTCATCGACTCCGTGCGGGCCGGCCAGACCTTCTGACCGGTTAAGGGGCAGACCGACGCTGCGACCGGTCGGCCTCTCGCCCAAGGCTCGTCACCGTGGATGGGCTGCATGCTCCGGATCCTCGAAGGCTCCCGGCACGATTGCGGCGGTGACCGCAGGGCTGGTGGTGTAACTGCTCCCGGACAGAGTGCTGGTGTCGGCCCACGGTTTCGGTGCAGAACCAGGTAGGCGAATGTGCAGTGGCCTGGGCGAGTGGCGCTGGGGATCCTGCTCGCCCCGGCGACGCACGTCCGTTGCTCACGATGAGGGTCCGGTGGACGTAGGCTGCCGCTCGAATCGCGGCACATCAGGACATCTTGCAGGCTCAACTTTGACCGGCGGCGCGCGGTCGTGTAGATGCCGTCGAGGCCGTCGTGTTCGCCGGGGCAGGACCTGCACGCCGGGTCTGTTGCGCATCGCCTGGCGGACCCGAGGCGCGGTGCAACCGCCGCACGTTGGCCCTGGGCAGAGCCCACTCCGACTCAGGCACTTTAAGGCAAACGGCCATCCAGTTGCGTTCGCACGAACTCAGTGAATCGGGCCGTGTCCGCAAAGTAGTTCGGGTACGCGTCGCGCAGTTGGCTGATGCGCGCGATGTTGATGAGCACCACGTCCAGGTTCTCGTCGTCTAGAGTCTCTAACGCGGTTAGCCGTGCCTCCGCGTCGGCCAGCGTTTCGTGGACCGTCACGGTAAGCCGACCCTCGCGCCGAAAGAGCTCAAGGGTCAGGGTGTTCCGACGGTCCGTCGTCGCGTGCTCGCCGACAATCGCCGCGTAACCGCGGAGCCGTCCCAGGATGCCCACGGTCACCTCCAGCCGCGCCAGCTCGTCCGCCAACTCATCGGGCGTTCCTTCGGTACCTGGCGCCGGAGCGGTGCCCTCCTCGTGCGCCATGAGGGACGCGACCAAGACGAAGAACCGGAGCGCGTCTGCCTCGCCCTTTCCGTACTTCAGCTCGCTGCCGGAGAAGAGGTCCATCGTCTCGACTGCGGTCGCCCAGGCATGCTGCAACTGCGTGCGCACCTGCAGTTCGATCCGCAGGCCGTGGTACTCCTTCTTGGAGGCCCCGTACTCGTAGACCAAGTGGACGCCTCTGTAGCCAGAGTTCCGGGGCCCCGGGTCGTCGCGCAGATAGTCGTAGACCTTCTTCACGCGGTTCCTGCTCCTTGGCAGGTCCGCCAAGATGCCAACCAACTCGTCCACTTCGGCGACCGACTCGAAGACCACCCGGCAGCCCCCGAGATCCTGCATGGTAGTCACGCTCATCGTGGGATGACGCTTGAGCTTGTCGATGATCGTGGGGAGGCGTTTCCGGCGCTCGGCCACGACGGCGTTGGGGTTCACGTCGAGCGCACGCTGGCGCACGGTCACGGTGACGGCGTTCAAGGGAAACGCGTGGGCGAGGCGGTAATTGCTGAGGACTTCCCGAGCTGCCCAAATCTCCTCAGACGTTCCAGTCCCTCTGCCGATCACCCGGCTCGCCCGCTGGACGGCCTTGTTGGAGTGCTCAGGCACCACCCACTTCTTCATAGCCTCGACCGTATCTAACCCGCTCCGACGACTCCACCGAGTTGCCCCTGCGTCCCGGGCGCTCCCGCGAACTCCGAGTCGCGTCGGTTAGGCGCTACGGACACACGTACAGCGGCTAGATGAAATGCGTCGTGGTCGACCACGGTGAGGGTGCGACGCGAGCCCCGACGATGTGCCGGCCGTCACCGCACGATGCACGCTCGGAACCACCAACCTGCAACCCCCTAGCGGCTCGAACACGGCCCGGCATTGGGTCACGGGCGATGTGGAAGCTCGTCAAGGATAAGCGGATCCACCGCGTCCGGGTCGGTAGTCGCCGGCTCGTCCCGGCAGCGGCGATCCGCAACTTCGTCGCCTGCCTCCCGCATGCATGCTGGGGTGGTGTCCGAGGGTTCCCCGACTCCAGCCGCAGCCCGAGCCACCCGTACCGCCGGGGCGGCGAGAAGACTCCTCGCCGCCCCTGCGTTCGCCGCTCGGCGCCTGTGTCAGGCGACCGTGCAGGCCGTCCCGTTGAGCGTGAAGGCGGTCGGCTTGCCGGCGTTGCCGGTGTGGGTGGCCTGGAAGCCGATGTCGACCGACGTGTTCGGGGCGATGGTGCCGTTGTAGGAGACGTTGCGGGCGGTCACCGCGCCGCTCGTCGGCGAGTAGTCCGCGTTCCAGCCGCCGGTGATGGTCTGGCCGCCCGGCAGTGTGAACGCCAGGGCCCAGCCGTTTATCGCGCTGCTGCTCGTGTTGGTCACCGAGACGGCCGCGGTGAGCCCGTTGTTCCAGGCGTTGACCGTGTACGTGACCCGGCAGCCCGCCGACGGCGGCGGCGTGGTGGGCGGAGGAGTGGTCGGCGGGGGCGTGGTGGGCGGCGGGGTCGTCGGCGGAGGCGTGGTCGGGGGCGTGGTGGTCGGTGGGGGAGTGGTGGTCGGCGGCGTGTCCCCGCCGATGCTGCCGGGAACGGCGCGCAGGGCGTCGTACCAGGCGACGGCCATCTTGCGGTAGCCCGTGGCGTTGGGGTGCACGCCGTCGGCCAGGTCGCTGAGCGTCAGCGCGCGGTACATGTCGACCAGGTGGACGCGCTTGCCGGCCGCGGCCCGGGTCTGCACGATTCCCGGGATCGCCGCGTTGTAGCCCCGCACCACGTTGTCCGCGCCGGACTTGGGGATGATCGTCGCCACGAAGACGTCCGCGTTCGGTGCGGTGTTGGTGATGCGGTCCACCAGGGTGGCCAGCCGGCCCGGTGCTCCGGAGGTGTCGCCGTACATGTCGTTCGTGCCGATGTGCAGCAGCACGGTGCGCGGGTTGGTGGCGCGCAGCCAGTTCACGATGTTCGCGTCGATCTGCGCGATGGTCCAACCGGAGTGACCCTCGTGGTCGTGGTCACCGAGGCTGGACGGGCCGTTGAACATCGAGCCGACGAAGTCGATCCGGTAGCCGCCGGACGCGAACCGCTGCCAGAGTTCGATCCGGTAGCCACCCGCGACGTTGAAGCCGTCGGTGATCGAGTCGCCGAGGGGCATGACGCGTACCCCGCCGTTGGACTCGGCGCTCGCGGGCGCGGTCGCCACCGGTACGGCGGCGGTCATGGCCGCGACGGCGGCCAGCGCCGCCCACCACAACCGGGCCCGGCGGGGCCTCGGCGTCGTCGCGGGCCTGGCGGGTGTCGGTGGTACGGGTTTACCAAGGGTCACAGGGCTCATGGGGCTTCCTCGGGTGGTGGTTCGACAACCAGGAACCCGGACGTCGGGATGTGCCCTTCACCCCGCCCGGACGCACCATAGCTTGTTATCGCTAACACCGGCAATGCATCGATCGCCGGCCATGGGTGGGCTCAGCTCGCGAGCGTCTCGGCGAGCCAGCGCAGTTGCCGCCGGACGTGCAGGGCCTCGCCGCTCTCGTGACCGTTGAACGGGTACACGTGCATCTCCCGCCGTGGCGCGTCGGGGCGGCCGGTCGCGGCGCCGTACTGGTTGTAGGCGGCGAAGCCGGTGCTCGGTGGGCAGACGGTGTCGCGCAGGCCGATGCCGAAGTGTGCCGGCGCGGTGGCCCGCCGGGCGAAGGTCACCCCGTCGACGTAGGACAGCGTCCGCCGTACCGCCGCCTCGGCCTCCCGGTTCACCGCCAGGTACCGGGCGATCTCGCCGTACGGCGAGGCGTCGCTGAGCGCGATGGCCTGCTGGACGTCGCAGAGGAAGGGCGCGGTGATCAGCGCCGCCGCGAGATCGTCGACCAGGCCGGCGACGGCCAGGGCCACGCCCCCGCCCTGGCTGTTGCCGAGCAGGGAGACCCGTCCCGCGTCGACGCCGGGCAGGGCGCGCACCGCCTCGACGGCCCGGACGGCGTCCGTGATCAGACGGCGGTAGTGGTAGTCGTGCGGGTCGAGGATTCCCCAGGTCGCCGGCCAGGGCCCGCCGGGCGCGCCGTGCCGGTCGGCGGTGTCCCCGGCGGCGTACAGCCCGGACTGGCCCCGGTTGTCCATCAACAGGTGCGCGTACCCGGCCGCCGGCCAGACCAGCCGCTCATGGGGGAGGCCACGGCCACGCCCGTAGCCGGCGTACTCCACCACGGTGGGCAGCGGTTCGGGTATGCCCGCCGGGCGGGTGAACCAGGCCCGTACCTCGTCACCGTCGAAGCCCGCGAACGTGACGTCCCAGGTGTCGAACACGCGCAGGTCGGTGGGCTCGGGACGGACGTCGACGAGCACCGGACGGGCGGCGGCCGCGGCGAGCGTGTCGCCCCAGAACCGGTCGAAGTCCTCCGGTTCGGCGACGGTGGGCGAGTATCGCTCGAGCTCGTCGAGGCGGACAGCGGGGTCGGACACGGTTCCTCGCAGGGGTCAGCGCGGCGGGGCGGGGGGCGCGGTGCTCTCCCGGACGACCAGCTCGGTCACCAGGTCGATCCGGCTGGTCGCCGGGACGGTGCCGGCGGACAGGTCGAGCAGCATCTGGGTGGCGATGCCGGCCATGTCGCGCAACGGCTGGTTGATCGTCGTCAGGGCCGGGTCCGTCCAGGTGGCGAGCGGCAGGTTGTCGTACCCGATCACCGAGAGGTCCTCGGGGACGCGCAGGCCGCACCGACGTGCGGCCCGGAGCACCCCCATCGCCTGGATGTCCGAACCGGCGAAGATCGCCGTGGGTCGGTCCGGTCGTTGCAGGAGCTGGAGCCCGTGGGTGTGCCCGGCCCCGGCGGAGAAGCTGCCGTAGCGGACCAGCTCGGGGTCGAGGGTCAGGCCGGCCTCTTCGTGCGCGGACTGGAATCCGGCGGCCCGGGCCCGGCTGCACAGCATGTCCGGTGGTCCGGAGATGACGGCGATCCGCTGGTGGCCCAGCTCGATCAGGTGTCGGGCGGCGAGCAGGCCGCCGTTGAAGTTGTTCGAGCCGACCGTGGGCACGGAGGCCGAGGTCGCGCTGTCCGTGTCGATCACGACGAACGGTACGCCCTGACGCCGCAGGAGCTGTTGTTGCGCGTCGCTGAGATGGCAGAGGACGAACAGCACGCCCAGCGGACGCTGACCGAGCAGGGTGTCGAGCCAGCGCGCCGCCGGACGGTGCGCGCCGCCGAGCTGGGACACGGCGAGACCGACACCGACGATGCTCGTCACCGCCTCGACCCCGCGCAGGACCTCCATCGCCCAACCGGTGTCGAACTCGTGGAAGACGAGGTCGATCCGACGTGTGGCGGACGAGGAGCGCCGACTGCGGCGCTGGTACTGGTGGCGGTCGAGGCTCTCCTCGACCCGGGCTCTGGTGCCGGGAGAGACGTCCTCGCGCCCATTGAGGACCTTGGAGACCGTCGCGACCGACACGCCGACGTCGTGGGCGATCGTGGCGATGGTGGTGGTGGAGCCGGGTGGGCCGAGCGGGTGGTGCTCTGTCATCGCAGCCTCGTACAGCGTCCGAAAGTTTCGGACGACACTAACACGATCAGCCGGTGATTCACGTCGATGCAGCTAGGCGGCCTGGAAGGCATCCCAGGACGCATCGAAACTCTTGACACGCTCAGGCGGCGGACTTAGGTTGCCGAAAAGGTTGCTCTGGTTTCCGGAAAGTTTCGGATTGTGGAACCGCGCGCCACGAACCGGTCCCACGACGGCGCGGTTCGTGGCCGGAGCTAAGGGGTCTCGGCATGAGAAGTCAACAGGCCGCCGACGGCGAACCGGCGTCCCACGACGCCGCACCGTGGCGTGACACTCGGCTGTCGCCGGCCGAGCGGGCCGAGGCGCTGCTCGCGCTGATGTCCGTCGAGGAGAAGATCGCCCAGCTCGTCGGGGTCTGGGTCGGCGCCGAGGCGTCCGGCGAGGGCGTCGCGCCGCACCAGTCCGACATGGTCGCCAACACCCCGTCGTGGGACACGATCATCCGGTACGGGCTGGGTCAACTCACCCGCCCGTTCGGCACCGCGCCGGTCGACCCGGTGCTCGGGGCGCGCTCGTTGGCCGCCTCTCAGGAGCAGATCGTGGCGGCCAGCCGGTTCGGCATCCCGGCCCAGGTGCACGAGGAGTGCCTGACCGGGTTCGCGGCCTGGAAGGCCACCGTCTACCCGACCCCGCTGGGCTGGGGCGCCTCGTTCCACCCCGAGCTGGTCGAGGAGATGGCCGGCCGGATCGGCGCGTCGATGCGCGCCGCCGGTGTGCACCAGGGCCTCGCGCCCGTCCTCGACGTCACCCGCGACTACCGCTGGGGCCGTACCGAGGAGACGATCGGCGAGGACCCGTACCTGGTGGGCACGACCGGCGCGGCGTACGTGCGGGGCCTGGAGAACGCCGGCATCGTGGCCACCCTCAAGCACTTCGCCGGCTACTCCGCCTCCCGGGGCGGACGCAACCTCGCCCCGGTGTCCATGGGGCCCCGCGAACTGGCCGACCACATCCTGCCGCCGTTCGAGATGGCGCTGCGGCTCGGCGGCGCGCGGTCGGTGATGAACTCCTACGCCGAGATCGACGGCATGCCCGCCGCCGCCGACGAACACCTGCTGACCGGGCTGCTGCGCGACGAGTGGGGCTTCACCGGCATCGTGGTCGCCGACTACTTCGCCGTACGGTTCCTCGAGACCCTGCACGGTGTCGCCGGGGACGCCGTCGACGCCGCCCGGCTCGCCCTGCGCGCCGGGATCGACGTGGAACTGCCCACCGTGGACGCCTTCGGCGACGCGCTGGTGCGGGCGGTGCACGCCGGCGAGGTCGACGTGGCGCTGATCGACCGGGCGGCGCGTCGGGTGCTGATCCAGAAGATCGAAATCGGCCTGCTCGACGAGGGCTGGCGTGCCCTGCCCGACGACGTCGCGGCCCTGCGCCTCGACGACGAGGCCGGCCGGGACGTCGCCGTACGCCTGGCCCGGGAGTCGGTTGTGCTGCTGCGCAACACCGGCGTGCTGCCGCTGCCCGTCGCGAGCCGGGTCGCCCTGGTGGGCCCGCTCGCCGACGATCCGATGGCCATGCTCGGCTGCTACACCTTCCCCAACCACGTCGGCGTCAACCACCCCGAGCACGGCCTCGGCGTGGAGATCCCCACGCTGCGCGACGAGCTGACCCGCCGTGTCCCGCTCCTGGTCCACGAGCCGGGCTGCGCCGTCACCGGCGAGGACGCGTCCGGCATCCCGGCCGCGGTCGCCGCGGCGGCCAACGCGGACGTGTGCGTGCTCGCCGTCGGCGACCGGGCGGGGATGTTCGGCCGGGGCACCTCCGGCGAGGGCTGTGACGCCGCCGACCTGCGGCTGCCCGGCGTGCAGGCCGACCTGGTCCGGGCCGTCCTCGCCACCGGCACCCCGGTGGTGCTGGCGCTGCTGACCGGCCGCCCGTACGCGCTCGGCCCGGAGTTCGACGCGGCGGCGGGCGTGGTGCAGGCGTTCTTCCCCGGCCAACTCGGCGGGCAGGCGCTCGCGGAGGTGCTCACCGGCGCGGTGAACCCGTCCGGGCGGCTGCCGGTCAGCGTGCCCCGCCACGCCGGCGGACTGCCGGGCACCTACCTGGCGCCGCCGCTCGGGCGACGCAACAAGGTGTCCTCGATCGACCCGACCCCGGCGTACCCGTTCGGCCACGGCCTGAGCTACACCACCTTCGAGTGGTCCGACGCGACCGTCGTGGGTGGAGTTCAAGACGACACGACCTCCTGGCCGGTGGACGGCGAGATCCAGGTGCGGATCACCGTCCGGAACACCGGTGACCGGGCCGGCGTCGAGGTGGTGCAGCTCTACCTGCACGACCCGGTGGCGCAGACCACCCGCCCGGTGCACCGGCTGGTCGGCTTCGCGCGGGTGCCGCTGGAGCCCGGAGCGCGGGCGCACGTCACCTTCGGCGTGCCGGCCGACGTCACGTCGTTCACCGGGCGGTCCGGCCGGCGTGTCGTCGAGCCCGGCGTGGTCGAGCTGCGGTTCGGGCGTTCCAGCGGCGAGATCGCGGACGCCTTGACGCTGCGGCTCACCGGGGCCGAGCGCGAGGTCGGCCACCAGCGGGACCTACTCACGTCGGTGCGGATCGAGCCGCTCGTGGCCGTTCCGCACTCCGCATAGGAGGCGAGGATGACATCCGAGACGTTGCGGCCCCCGCCACCGGCGCCACCCGACGCCGTGGTGGAGGCCACCGCTCCCGTCCCACGCGCGCCCCGTCGGCGTCGCACCTGGCGACAGGCGCTGCGCCGGGACTGGCAGCTCTACTCCCTGGCCGTCCTTCCGCTGCTGTTCTTCCTGGTCTTCCGGTACCTCCCGATGATCGGCAATGTCATCGCGTTCCGCCGGTTCAAGCCGGGCGGGAGCATCTTCGGTGAGTACTGGGTCGGGCTGCGGTACTTCCGGATGTTCCTCACCGACCCGACGTTCTGGGACGTCTTCACCAACACGCTGGTGCTCGGGGCGCTGACCCTGCTGTTCTGCTTCCCGCTGCCGATCATCCTCGCGCTGCTGCTCAACGAGGTACGCGCCCGGCGGCTGCGGCGGTTCGTGCAGTCCGTGTCCTACCTGCCGCACTTCCTGTCGATCGTGATCGTCGCGGCCATGGTCATGCAGTTGACCTCCGTCGACGGGACCGTCAACCAGATCGTGCAGGCCACCGGCGGCGAGGCGGTGCCGTTCCTGCAACGCGCCGAGTGGTTCCGGACGATCTACGTGTCGTCCGAGGTCTGGCAGACGGTGGGCTGGGGAACGATCCTCTACCTCGCCGCGCTCACCACCGTCGACGACGACCTGTACGAGGCCGCCCGGATCGACGGGGCCAACCGTTGGCGGCAGACCTGGCACGTCACGCTCCCGGGCATCCGACCCACCATGGTCACGTTGCTGATCCTCAACATCGGCACGTTCATGGCGGTCGGGTTCGAGAAGATCCTGCTGCTGTACAACCCGCTGACCTACCCGACCGCCGACGTGCTCTCGACGTACCTGTTCCGGATGGGCTTCGGGTCCAGCAACTTCAGCTACGCCGCCGCCATCGGACTGTTCGAGGCGGTCATCGGGCTCACGCTGGTCCTGACGGCGAACCTGATCGCCCGGCGTACGGTGGGGACGAGCCTGTGGTGACCGTCGACGCCACCGACCCGGCCCGCGCCAGCGACCTGCCCGCCCGCGGCCGGCCCCGCGGAATCCGCCCCACCCGGGGCTACCGCGTGTTCCAGGCCTGCAACGCGGTCGTGCTCACCATCGTGGTGGTGGTGACCCTGTTCCCGTTCATCAACGTCCTGGCGCGCTCCCTCAGCGACGAGGGGTACATCATCGCCGGCCAGGTCAACCTCGTGCCGCGCGGATTCAACCTGGACACCTACCGGCTCGTGCTGCACGACTCGCTGTTCTGGACGAACTACCGCAACACCATCTTCTACACGTTCGTCGCCACGACCATCTCGATCGTGCTGACCACGTGCTACGCCTACGTGCTGTCCAAGAAGCACCTGCGGGGGCGTACGGCGCTGATCGGCATCGCGGTCTTCACCATGTTCTTCACCGGCGGTCTGATCCCCAACTACGTGCTCGTCACCAGTCTGGGCATGAAGAACACCGTCTGGGCCATCGCGGTGCCCAACGCGATCAACGTGTTCAACCTGCTGGTGATGAAGGCGTTCTTCGAGTCGCTACCCACCGACCTGGAGGAGGCCGCCGCCGTCGACGGGCTCAACACGTACGGCATCCTGCTGCGCATCGTGCTGCCCCTGTCCAAGGCGATCGTCGCCACGATGGTGCTGTTCTACGCCGTGGCCTTCTGGAACTCCTGGTTCGCCGCCTTCCTCTACATGGATCAGCAGGAGCTGTGGCCGGTGACCGTCTATCTGCGCAACCTGATCGCCGGAGCCACCGGCGCGGAGAACGTCGGCGCGATCGCCGAGGCCGACGAGGTGCAGGCCGAGGCGACGCTCAAGTCCGTGACGATCGTGCTCACGACCCTGCCGATCCTCCTGGTCTACCCGTTCGTCCAGCGGTACTTCGTCCGCGGCGTGATGCTCGGCGCCGTGAAGGGCTAGCCCGCACGTCCACCCTTTCCTCCACCGAACCCGAAAGGACCGCCATGCTCCACCGATCGTGGCGCCGCGTCGCGACAGCGGTAGCCGTGCTGCTCACGGCGACCAGCATCGCCGCCTGCAGTGATGATCCGTCCGACGCCAAGGACCTGTCGGAGAACAAGGCCGGTGCGATGGCCGACTACGGTCTCGGCAAGCAGTTCAAGGCGAGCGAGCCGGTCTCCTTCTCCATTCTGTACAACAATCACCCGAACTACCCGCTGCGCGAGGACTGGCTCTTCTGGTCGGAGCTGAAGTCGCGGGCCAACGTCACCCTCACCCCGGTCGCCGTGCCGCTGAGCGACTACGAGCAGAAGCGCAGCCTGCTGATCGGCGCCGGTGACGCTCCGATGATCATCCCGAAGACGTACCCGGCGCAGGAGGACGCGTACGTGTCGTCGGGTGCGATCCTGCCGGTCAGCGACTACCTGGATCTCATGCCGAACCTCCAGGACAAGATCTCGAAGTGGAACCTCAAGCCCGAGATCGACACCCGGCGTCAGGAGGACGGCAAGTTCTACCTGCTGCCCGGTCTGCACGAGAAGCCCTGGCACGACTATTCGCTGGCCATCCGCACCGACATCCTCGACGAGCTGAAGCTGAGCCCCCCGAAGACCTGGGACGAGCTGTACACGGTGCTCAAGGCGATGAAGGCCAGGTATCCGGACGTCTACCCGTTCTCGGACCGGTGGAGCAAGCCCAACCCGGCCGGCAACCTGCTCAACCTCCTGGCCGTGTCGTACGGACTCCAGGGCGCGGGCTGGAACTTCCAGCACACCAGCTGGGACGCCGACACCAAGAAGTTCGTCTACACCGGTGCGAGCGACAAGTACAAGCAGATGCTCCAGTACCTCAACAAGCTGGTGAAGGAGAAGCTGCTCGACCCGGAGAGCTTCACCCAGACCGACGACCAGGCCCGGCAGAAGCTCGCCAACAGCAAGTCCTTCGTGATCAGCGCCAACGCGCAGGCCGTGGTGAACGACTACCGGCCGGACCTGGCCAAGACCAACCCCAAGGCAAAGATCACCAAGATTCCGCTGCCGATCGGGCCGGCCGGTGAGATCAACCCGGCCAGCCGGCTGGAGAACGGCGTGATGATCTCCTCGAAGGCCCGCGACAGCAAGAACTTCGTGGCGATGATGCAGTTCATCGACTGGCTCTGGTACTCCGACGCCGGCCAGGAGTTCGCCAAGTGGGGCGTCGAGGGCACGACCTTCGTCCGGGACAGCGCCGGCAAGCCCAAGCTGGCGCCCGACGTCAACGTCATCGGGCTCAACCCCACGGCCCCCAAGCACCTGCAGAAGGACTTCGGCTTCTACAACGGTGTCTTCGCGTACGGCGGCAAGCCGGAACTGGTGCAGGGCTTCTTCGCCCCGGAGGAGCAGGAGTTCCAGAAGGTCATGAACGCCCGTACGCCGGTCGCGGTGCCCCCGCCGCACCCGTTGACCGACGAGGAGCGCGAGCAGGCGTCCCTGTGGGAGACGCCGTTGAAGGACGCCGTCTACCAGGCGACCCTGCAGTTCGCGCTGGGCCAGCGGGACTTCGCCCAGTGGGACGCCTACCTGGCGGAGCTGAAGGGCAAGAACATGGACGCCTACCTCACCATGGTCAACAAGGCGTACGACCGTTACCAGAAGGACCACCGCTGAGGTGTCGGCCGGTCCGGTGACGCGTCCCGGACCGGCCGACCACGGCGGCTCGCGCGACCGGCGCGGGCCGCCGCCGGCCCGATCCGGGAGGAGGACGAGGTGAACGACGCGGCGCACGTCGGGCGGCAGATCGGCGACGGACCCCTGTCCCGGTTCGCGTCCCGCGTCTACATCCTGCTCGTGGTCGAGGCGCTGCTCCTCGTCACCACAGTGCCGGCCCTGCTTCCGCTGCTGCTGCTCGACCGCGACCCCAGCAACCTGCCGCTGGTCGCGCTGCTGCTGACGCCCGTCGGACCGGCGGCCTCCGCCGCCCTGTACGCCCTGCGCCACCAGCGTCCCGACCTGACGGACCTGCGACCCGCCGCGCTGTTCTGGCGGGGCTACCGCGGCAACGCCGGCGGCGCGCTGCGGGTCTGGGCGCCGACGCTGCTGTGGTTGACGGTGCTCGCGCTGAACCTCGCCTACCGCGAAACGGTCGGCCTGCCGAGCTGGTGGGTGGTCCCGCTGGTCCTGGTCGCGGTCGGGGTGACCCTGTGCGCGCTCAACGCGCTGGTGATCACCTCGCTGTTCGAGTTCCGCACCCGTGACGTCCTGCGCCTGGCCGTGCACTTCCTGGTGCGTACCCCCGGTGTCACCGCCGGCAACGCCCTGCTGCTCGCGGCGGCGGCCGGGATCACCGCGGTCTTCTCCGAGGCGGTGCTGGCGCTGCTCGCCTCGGTCGTGGCCCTGGGGGTCCTCCTCGTCGCCGACCCGATGGTCCACCTGATCCGGAAGGAGTTCACCGCATGAGTCGCTCCACGACCGCCGAGGTGATCGTCACGCGGGGGGCCGCGTGAACGCGGATCTGGAGGAGCCGGTGTTCGTGGCGGAGCCGCACGACGTCGAGGACCCACGCGTCCACCCCGCCTGGCTGCCACCGGAGGCGTTCCGGGCTCTCGGCGCGCGGCGCGTCCTCGTGCACGGCGACGGGCTGCTCGTCGACACCGTCCTCGACGAGGTGACGCGCGCCTGCACGCGCTACGGCGGGCGGGTCTGGCACTCCCCGTCCTGGGACGTCGACGTCGACCTGATGCTCACCCTGCGCGGAGCGCGCGAACTGCCCAGCTCCGCGGTCGAGGCGGCCCGCGCGGCGGGGGAGACGGCGCTCGCCGACATCGGCGAGCCGCTCGGCGACGAGGGGTTCCTGCTGGCCCGCGACGGCGAGACGACGGTGGTGCTGGCCGACGCGCCGGCCGGCCTCCTGTACGGGCTGTTCCACGTCGTACGGCTCTGCGCGGCGGCCTTCGACCCGGCCCGCCCACCCGAGCTGCACCGGCCCGCGATGCGCCGACGCATGCTCGACCACTGGGACAACGTGGCGGTGCACCCGGTGATGGGCCAGGTCGAACGGGGGTACGCGGGCGGCTCGATCTTCTGGGCCGGTGGCCGTCCGCGCGGGGACCTGGCCCGGATCCGGGAGTACGGGCGGCTGCTGGCGGCCAGCGGGATCAACGCCATCTCGGTCAACAACGTCAACGTGGGTCGGGCCGAGGCGCTCCTGCTCACCGACCGGCTCGGTGACGTGGCCCAGATCGCGGACGCGCTGCGTCCGTACGGCATCCGGGTGCACCTGTCGGTGACCTTCGCCGCGCCGATGGTCCTCGGCGCGCTGCCTACCGCCGACCCGTTCGACGAGGAGGTTCGCGCCTGGTGGGCGGCCACCACGCGGCGCGTGTACGAGCGCATCGACGACTTCGGCGGCTACGTGGTGAAGGCCGACTCCGAGGGCCAGCCCGGCCCGTTCAGCTACGGACGCGACCACGCCGACGGGGCGAACCTGCTCGCCGAGGCCCTCGCCCCGTACGGGGGAGTGGTGCACTGGCGGGCGTTCGTCTACAACCACCACCAGGACTGGCGGGACCGGTCCACGGACCGCGCACGGGCCGCGTACGACCACTTCACCCCGCTCGACGGACGGTTCCGTACCAACGTCGTCCTCCAGGTGAAGTTCGGTCCGGTGGACTTCCAGACGCGCGAGCCGGTCTCGCCGGTGCTCGCCGCCATGCCGGCCACCCGCGTCGCGGTGGAGTTGCAGGTCACCCAGGAGTACACGGGCCAGCAGCGGCACGTCTGCCACCTCGGTCCGTGCTGGGGCGAGGTGCTGAGCTTCGCGCCGTGGGGCCCCGACGGGCGCACCATCGCCGACGTGGTCACCGGCGAGGCCGGCAAGGGCGGTGGCCTGGTCGCCGTCGCCAACACCGGCGACGATCCCTTCTGGACCGGGCATCCGCTGGCGCAGGCCAACCTGTACACGGTCGGTCGGCTCGCCTGGGACCCGTGGCTCGACCCCTCGACGATCCTCGACGAGTGGATGACGTTGACCTTCCCGCCGTCGGCGACCGCCGACCCGGAGCTGGTCCGGCGGACGCTGCACGAGATCATGGACGACTCGTGGCGCACCTACGAGCGGTACACCGCCCCACTGGGCGTCGGCTTCATGGTCCATCCCGGCGACCACTACGGCCCCGACGTCGACGGGTACGAGTACTCGCGGTGGGGCACCTACCACTTCGCGGACCGCGACGGCGTGGGCGTGGACCGCAGTCGCGCCTCGGGCACCGGCTTCGCCGGCCAGTACCCGCCGTACTGGGCCGACGTGTACGAGTCGCCGCAGACCTGCCCGGACGAGCTGCTGCTCTTCTTCCACCACGTGCCGTACACCCATGTCCTGCACAGTGGATCGACGGTCATCCAGCACATCTACGACACCCACTTCGCGGGTGTCGAGGAGGTGGCCGTGATGCGACGCCGATGGCAGACCCTGAACGGCATGATCGACCCGGCCGTGTACGAGCGGGTGGCCGAGCGCCTCGACGAGCAACTGCGCAGCGCCACCGAGTGGCGGGATCAGATCAACACGTACTTCTTCCGCAAGTCCGGCGTGCCCGACGCGCGGGGGCGGCGCATCTACTGAACGGGCGGCTCACCAGGGGTGCACGGTCCCGTCCTCCAGCCGGTTGACCGGCAGGTACGCGGGCGCGTACGGGTAGCGGGCCGCCGCCTCCTCGTCGATGTCGACGCCTAACCCCGGCGTCTCGGCGGGGTGCAGGTAGCCGTCGGCGAAGTGGTAGCCGTGCGGGAACACCTCGTCGGTCTGTTCGGTGTGCCGCATGTACTCCTGTAGGCCGAAGTTGGGGATCGAGATGTCGAGCTGCAGCGCGGCGGCCATGCAGACGGGCGACAGGTCGGTGGCGCCGTGCGAGCCGCTGCGGACGTGGTGCAGCGCCGCGAGGTCGAAGATGCGCCGCAGGTGGGTAATCCCGCCGGCGTGCACCACGGTGGCCCGGATGTAGTCGATGAGCTGCTCGCGGATGAGCTGGGCCGCGTCGATGACGCTGTTGAACACCTCGCCCACGGCGATCGGCGTGGTGGTGTGCTGCCGGATCAGCCGGAAACCCTCCTGGAGGTCGGCGGGGACCGGATCCTCCATCCAGGTCAGCGCGTACGGCTCCAGGCTGCGGCCGAGCCGGGCCGCCTCGATCGGGGTGAGTCGGTGGTGCACGTCGTGCAGCAGCCGCAGGGTGGGGCCGAACTCGTCGCGCACCCGCGCGAACACGCCGGGCACGTGGGACAGGTAACGCTGCGTCGACCAGGTGGCCTCGCTGGGCAGCGCCGCGTCGGCCGGCTCGTAGAAGAGCTTGTCGGCGCTGACCCCGTACGTCTTCGGCAGGCCCGGCACACCGCACTGCACCCGTACGGCCCGGTAGCCGAGGTCGACGTAGCGGGCGACCTCGACCAGCACCTCCTCGACGGTCTCGCCGTTGGCGTGGCCGTACACGGTGACACCCTCGCGGGACCGGCCGCCGAGCAGTTGGTAGACCGGCAGGCCCGCCACCTTGCCCTTGATGTCCCACAGGGCGGTGTCGACCGCGGCGATCGCGCTCATGGTGACCGGACCGCGCCGCCAGTACGCCCCCTGGTACAGGTACTGCCAGGTGTCCTCGATCCGTGCCGGGTCCCGGCCGATCAGCAGCGGCGCCACGTGATCGCGTAGGTACGACGCGACGGCCAGCTCCCTGCCGTTGAGGGTGGCGTCCCCGACGCCGGTGACGCCCTCGTCGGTGACGATCTTGAGGGTGACGAAGTTGCGGCCCGGACAGGTCACGATGACCCGGGCGTCGACGATCTTCACTCGATCTCCTTGGGGCCCGCGGGAGTCGGGTGGGGACGCCCGCAGGAGGTGGGCGCGAGGGCGGTCTGCTTATCGGGAACGTGCCGATAATATCCCGCCATCGGCAGGTGTCGAACGCTCCCGCCGGCCAGAATGGGCGTGCAGGTGACCGCGCAATCCCTTGCGCCGAAAGGTTTCCGGAAGCCTTGACAATCGAGTGGCCTCGATTGAAGCTGACATCGGTCACGCGAGCCGCGGTCACGGTCGGGCGAAGGGCAGTCCTCGACTAACCCCCTTCCATGCGCCATTCTCCCGAGGAATCGCGAACCATGACACTGAAGACAAGGCTGCTCGGCGTCCTCACCGCGGTCGCGACGGTCGCCGCCGCCGCGCTGGCGTTCGCCACGCCCGCGTCGGCCGCGACGCTCACGCAGGTGACCGGCTTCGGCAACAACCCCACAAACCTCCAGATGCACCTGTACGTCCCGGACCGGGTGGCGTCCCGACCGGGAATCCTGCTCGCCCTGCACTACTGCACCGGGACCGGCCCCGCCTTCTACTCCGGCACGCAGTACGCCTCACTCGCCGACCGGTACGGCTTCATCGTCATCTACCCGTCGGCGACCCGCAGCAGCAAGTGCTGGGACGTGGCCTCGCCGCAGGCGTTGCGCCGAGGCGGGGGCAGCGACCCGGTCGGGCTCATCTCGATGATCGACTACGTCAAGCAGCGGTACTCCGCCGACCCGGACCGCGTCTTCGCCACCGGCACCTCGTCGGGCGCGATGATGACCAACGTCATGCTCGGCGACTACCCGGACGTGTTCGCGGCCGGCGCCTCCTTCGCCGGTGTGCCGTTCGCCTGTTTCGCCACCGGGGGCACCTCGGAATGGAACAGCCAGTGCGCGAACGGGCAGTCCATCAAGACCGCCCAGCAGTGGGGGGACCTGGTCCGCGGGGCGTACCCCGGCTACAGCGGCCGGCGACCGCGGATGCAGATCTGGCACGGCACGAGCGACGACACCCTGCGCTACCCGAACTTCGGTGAGCAGGTCAAGCAGTGGACCAACGTGCACGGTCTGAGCCAGACCCCGACGTACACCGACTCCCCGCAGTCGGGTTACACCCGCACCCGGTACGGCAGCAGCGGCCCGATGGCCCCGGTCGAGGCGATCAGCATGCAGGGCGTCACGCACAACATTCCGGTCGACGCGGCCCAGGTGATCCGCTTCTTCGGCCTTGACGGCACCGCCCCGCCGACGACGCCTCCGCCGACGACGCCTCCGCCGACCACGCCGCCCCCGACGACCCCTCCGCCCACGACGCCGCCGCCCACCACGCCGCCCCCGACGACGCCGCCGCCCACCACGCCGCCGCCCAGCGCGGGCGCCTGTGGGGTCACCTACACGGTCAACGCGTGGAACAACGGGCTCACCGCGAGCGTACGGATCACCAACACCGGCGCCACGGCGGTGAACGGGTGGGCGCTGACCTTCACGCTGCCGGGCGGCCAGACCATCACCGGCGGCTGGAACGCCAGCTACTCGCCGACCAGCGGCGCGGTGACCGCCCGCAACGTCGCGTACAACGGCACCATCGCCCCGAACACGTCGGTCGAGATCGGCTTCCAGGCCACCCACACCGGCGACGCCGGTAAGCCCACGGCCTTCGCCCTCAACGGGGCCACCTGCTCGGTCTCCTGACCCCCTCCGCACCCCCACCAAGAGGAGTCGCACGAATGCGAAACGCGAGATGGAGGGCGGCGTCCAGAGCCGCCGTCGCGCTGGCCGGGGCGGGCGCGCTCGCCGCCGGCATGGCGCTGGTCCTGACGGCGCCCGCCGCCGCCGGGACCACGCTCGGCGCGTCCGCCGCAGAGAAGGGCCGCTACTTCGGTACGGCCGTGGCCGGATTCAAACTCTCGGACAGCGCGTACACCACGATCCTGAACCGTGAGTTCAACATGGTGACGGCCGAGAACGAGATGAAGATCGACGCCACCGAACCGCAGCAGAACCGTTTCAGCTACGGCTCGGCCGAGCAGATCGTCAACCACGCCCGCAGCCGGGGCATGCAGGTACGCGGTCACACGTTGGCCTGGCACGCCCAGCAGCCGAGTTGGATGCAGGGCATGAGCGGCAACGCCCTGCGGCAGGCGATCCTGAACCACGTGACGCAGGTGGCCACGCACTTCCGGGGGCAGATCTACTCCTGGGACGTGGTGAACGAGGCGTTCGCCGACGGCAACTCCGGCGGCCGGCGCGACTCGAACCTCCAGCGCACCGGCAACGACTGGATCGAGGCGGCGTTCCGCGCCGCGCGAGCCGCGGACCCGGGCGCGAAGCTCTGCTACAACGACTACAACATCGACAACTGGACGTGGGCCAAGACGCAGGGCGTCTACAACATGGTCCGCGACTTCAAGTCCCGTGGCGTGCCGATCGACTGCGTCGGCTTCCAGTCGCACTTCAACAGCGACTCCCCGTACGTCAGCAACTACCGCACCACGCTGTCGAGCTTCGCGGCGCTGGGCGTGGACGTGCAGATCACCGAGCTGGACATCGAGGGCGCCCCGGCGAACACGTACCGCAGCGTGGTCGAGGACTGCCTCGCCGTGGCCCGCTGCAACGGCATCACGGTGTGGGGCATCCGGGACAGCGACTCGTGGCGGTCGTACCAGTCGCCGCTGCTGTTCAACAACAGCGGGCAGAAGAAGCCCGCGTACGACGCCGTGCTCGCCGCGCTGAACAGCGGCACCAACCCGACAACCCCGCCGCCCACCACCCCGCCGCCGACGACGCCTCCGCCGACGACGCCTCCGCCCACCACCCCGCCGCCCACGACGCCGCCACCGGGGCAGGGCGACTGCTCCGCCTCCGTGTCGGTGAACCAGTGGAACGGCGGCTTCGTGGCGAACGTCCGGGTGACCGCCGGCGCCTCGGCCCTCAACGGGTGGACCGTGACGATCGACCTGCCGTCCGGGGCGACCGTCACCAACGCCTGGAGCGCCACCAACAGCGGTAACAGCGGCACGACGAACTGGAGGAACGTGTCCTACAACGGCCAGGTCGGCGCCGGACAGTCCACGGAGTTCGGCTTCCAGGGCACCGGCGCCGCCGGCACCCTAACCCCCACCTGCGCCCCCGCCTAAACCCCCACCCCACCCCCGCTCCACCCCTGCACCTTCGTGATCAAGAGGTTCGCGTCACCCGCCCCGGCGTGTCGTGACGCGAACCTCTTGATCACCGGGGGCGGGGGATGGGCGGGGCGGGGTGGGTGGGTCAGCCGTCTATTCGGGTTATGTTGCGGATCTTGTTGGAGGCGTCGAGGGCGGCGACCTTGTAGGCCTCGGCCAGGGTCGGATAGTTGAACACCGCGTCGATGAGGTAGTCGATGGTGCCGCCGCAGCCCATCACCGCCTGCCCGATGTGGACGATCTCGGTGGCGGCGGTGCCGAACACGTGCACGCCGAGCAGTCGGCCGTCCTCGGGGGAGACGAGCAGCTTCAACATCCCGTACGAGTCGCCGACGATCTGGCCGCGGGCCAACTCGCGGTAACGGGCGACACCCACCTCGAACGGCGTCGACGCGTCGGTCAGCTCGGCTTCGGTCTGACCGACGAAACTGATCTCGGGGATGGTGTAGATGCCGATGGGTTGCAGGCCGTGCATCTCCCGGATCGGCTCACCGCAGGCGTGCTGGGCGGCCAGCCGGCCCTGCTCCATCGAGGTGGAGGCCAGCGCCGGGAAGCCGATCACGTCACCCACCGCGTAGATGTGCTCGGCCGACGTGCGGTAGTTGGCATCGACGGCGATCCGGCCACGCCGGTCCGCTGTCAGCCCGGCCGCCTCCAACGCCAGGTCGTCGGTCTGGCCCTGCCGGCCCGCCGAGTACATGACGGTGTCCGCGACGATCTTCTTGCCGCTCTTGAGGATGCACAGCGCCGCCGTCTGGTGCTTCTCCACCGCGGCGACCTCCTCGCCGAAGCGGAACGCCACCGACAGGTCCCGCAGGTGGTACTTCAGCGACTCGACGATCTCCTCGTCGCAGAAATCGAGCATCCGCTCGCGACGCTCGACGACGGTCACCTTCGTGCCGAGGGCGGCGAACATCGACGCGTACTCCATGCCGATCACGCCGGCGCCGACCACCACCATGCTGCGGGGTACGGCCTGGAGGTTGATGACGCCGTCGGAGTCCACGATGGTCCGGTCGTCGAAGTCGACGCTGTCCGGGCGGGCGGGGCGGGTGCCGGCCGCGATGATGGCCTTGTCGAACGTCACCTTCGACTCGCGCCCGGAGCCCGCGTCGACCCAGATGGAGTGCGCGTCCGCGAAGCGGCCGGTCCCCGTGATCATCGCGACCCGGTTGCGGGCGAGCTGGTTGCGGATGACGTCCGTCTGCCGGGTGATGACGTGCTGGGTCCGGGCGGCCAGGTCGCTGACCGTGATCTCCTCCTTGACCCGGTAGCTGCTGCCGTACAGGTCGCGCTGGCTTAGGCCGGTCAGGTAGAGCACGGCCTCGCGCAGTGTCTTGGACGGGACGGTGCCGGTGTTGATGCACACCCCACCGATCATGTCGCGGCGGTCCACGATGCCGACCCGCCTGCCGAGCTTGGCGGCCGCGATCGCGGCCTTCTGACCGCTGGGTCCGGAGCCCAGCACCAACAGGTCGTAGTCATACACGAGCGTTAGCGTCGCAAGATGTCGCCGTCGACACCAGACCCCGGACGTGAGCGTTACTCGTCTGCCACCACGCAGACTCCGCCGTTCAGCGTGACCTCCTCCGGCAGTTGCGTGCCGCTGGCGACGATGCCCAGCGACACCGTGCCGCCGGGCCTGATCACCGCGTTGTGGCTGGTGTTGCGTACCCGCAGGTAGCTGTTGTTCAGTCGGTCGACGACCTGCGCGCCCCAGAGGGCCCGCACTTCCTGGCTGGCCCAGAACCGCCAGGTCATCGTCCATCCGTTCACCGCCGTCGTGCCAGTGTTCTCGACCGCGAGGTACGCCACGAAGCCGTCCGGCCACTGCCGGACGACCGTGCGGACCGCGCAGCTCGGCGGCGGCGGCAGGGTGGTCACGCTGACCGGCGACGACAGCGCCGACCAGTTGCCCGCCTCGTCGCGGGCGCGGACCACGAAGGTGTACGTCGTGCTCGGTGTCAACCCGCTGACCTGGGTGCTGGTACGCCCCGGCGGGTGTTGGTAGACCTCGCTGACCCGGGTCAGTGTGCCGCCCGCGTCGACCCGGTACACCTCGTACCGGTCGAGCACGACGTTGTCGGTCGACGGGGTCCAGCGCAGCCACACCAGGGTCGCGGCGACGTCGTACGCGACCGGCTGGCCGGGAGCGGTCGGCGGCTGGCTGTCGCCCGGTGGCATGGTCAACCGCAGCGTCGGGTTCGACACCGAGCGGTTGCCCGCCGCGTCCAGCCCCGCGACGCTGAGGGTGTACGTGCGGGACGGGCGCAGGTCGGTGATGCGGATGGAGTTGGTGCCGGTCGAGTACGCCTGGCCGGTGTCCTCGATCAGCGCCGAGACCGCGTAACCGACCACGCCCACGTTGTCGGTCGAGGCGGCCCAGGTCAGCTCGACCCAGGTGGTGTCGATGGCGGTGACCGTGATCGGGCCAGGGGCGGTGGGGCGCTCGGTGTCGTCCGCGGCGTACGCCGGGCTCGCGCCCAGGACGGCCGTCGCGGTCACGAGCGCGGCGACGGCCAGGCTGACGGCCCGCGAGCGGGGCCATGGTCGGATTGGGTGCACGATGAATCCCTCGCCTCCGGTTGTCCGCAGCGGGCCGGCGATTCACTGAAGTCGATTTTATGGCAGCCGGAGATCTGAGGATGCCCCGTCGCCGGGCTCGCCCCGGCGGCCGCCTTCGGCCCGCAGGTGCCGGCGGAGTTGGGCAGGCAGGGTGTCGCTCGGATCCTTTGGAGCTGAATCGTCTACGACATCGCCGGCGGCCCGCCGGCCCGGCGGCCCGGCGGCCCGGCGGCCCGGCGGCTTGGCGGTGCGACGGCCTGGCGGTTTGGCGGCTTGGCGGCCCGGCGGTGCGACGGCCTGGCGGTGCGAGGGCCCGGCGGTGCGGCGGCCTGGCGGTGCGGCGGCTTGGCGGTGCGACGGCCCGGCGGTCCGGCGGCCGAGCGGCCCCGCGACTGATCGGCCGGGTCCGATTCGTTTGCGACATCAGCTCCAAAGGCTTCCCGCAAGGCACCCGCCTCCCGTGAGGTTGGCGCCATCCGCCGCCGGGCGCCGGGGTCGCTGGTCGGCGGCCGGCAGTGTCATCGGTGTGTGGCGCGATCAACCGGGGGCAGCCGCTCGAGACGGCCGCTAGCTGACCAGGCGGCGTTCCCAGGCCCAGGCGGCGATCTCGACGCGGTTGCGGGCCGGTAGCTTCGCCTGCACGCTGGCCAGGTGCGTCTTGACCGTGCCGACGGCGATGAAGAGCTGGCCGGCGATCTCGGCGTTGGTCAGGCCCCGGGCGACGAGCTTCACGACATCGAGTTCCCGTGGGGACAGGCCCGCGTCGTCCCTCGGCGCGATGGGCGAGCTGAGGTGCTCGAGCAGCCGTACGGTGATGGACGGGCTGATCAGCGCGTCGCCGGAGACGGCGGCGCGGACCGCCTCCACGAGCAGCGCCGGGCCGGAGTCCTTGAGCAGGAAGCCGCAGGCGCCGTTGGACAGCGCGGTGTGCACGTACTCGTCGAGGTCGAAGGTCGTCACCACGACCACCCGCAGCGGGTCGGCGACGCCCGGCCCGGCGAGCAGCCGGAGCGCCTCCAGCCCGTCGAGGCGGGGCATCCGGATGTCCAGCAGCACCACGTCGGGGCGTAGCCGGCGGGCCATTTCGACGGCCGCGATCCCGTCGGCGGCCTCACCGACCACCGCCATGTCCGGCTGCGCCCCGATGATCATGCCGAAACCCGTGCGGACCATCGCCTGGTCGTCGGCGATCAGCACCCGGATCATCGGGTCACCGTGCGCAGGGGAAACGCGGCGTCGAGCACCCAGCCGCCGGAGACGCCCGGTCCGGCGGTGACCGTGCCGCCGAGGGCGCGTACCCGCTCGGTGAGGCCGACCAGGCCGAAGCCGTGCCCCCGGGCGGGCGTCGTGCGCGGGCCCGCGCCGTCGTCGGCGACCCGGACCAGGAGCCAGTCCGGCGTACGACGCACGGACACCGCCACCGACCGGGCGTCCGGCGCGTGTTGGCGGGCGTTGGTCAGTCCCTCCATCACCACCCGGTACGCCGAGGTGGAGACCTCCACCGGCAGGCCGTCGAGCGGACCGTCGACGTGCAGCCGGGCCGGCGCGTCGGTCGTGCCGTTGTGGCCCTCCAGCAGCGGCGCGAGATCGGCCACACCGGCCAGCGGGGCCAGCGGCGCGTCCGGCGGGGCGTCCGGATTGCGCAGCACGCCGACCATCCGCCGCATCGAGGCCATCGTCTCGGCGCCGGCCCGCTCGATCTGCTCCAGCGCGACGATCACCCGTTGCGGATCCTGTTCGGCGACGAACCGGGCACCCTGCGCCTGCACCACGATGCCGGTCACGTGATGGGCGATGAAGTCGTGCAGGTCGCGGGCGAACTCGGCGCGCTGCTCGGCGCGTACCAGCGCGATGGCCCGTTCCCGGCCGCTGGCGACGACGCGCAGGTAGATCCCGGCGGCGGCAGCGCCGACCGCGCCGAGCGCCTGGAGCAGCCCGAAGATCACGTAGACGAGGTCGGCGCCGGCACGCAGCGGCAGCGCGGCGGCGGCGAGCGCGGCGACCACCGCCGCCCAGGGGGCGAAACGGGCCGCGCCCCACCGGGTCACCACGAACACCACCGCGATCATCCCGGCGGACTCGGCCAGCCCCCAGGTGCCGCCCAGCAGATAGGTCCCGCTCGTGCCGAGCAGCAGGAAGCCAGCGGTGACGGTGAGTGAGACGGTGCCGAGCGCAAGCGCCGCGAGCGGCAGCGCCCGCGAGCCCTGTCGGTGCACGGGCAGCCAGACCACCGCCGTCGCCGCCGCCAACCCCACCTGGAGCAGGACCCGCACCGCTTCGACCATCCCCATCCCGCTGGCGAGGCCGTACCGGAAGTCGAAGGCACAGAGCAGGGCCAGCGCCGTCAGACCGGCGAGCTGACCCAGGCGTACCCACCAGGTCGAGAAGATCGGCGTGTTCATCGTGACCCAGCGTAGCCACGCGGAGGGCCGGCTCAGATCGGCCGAAAGACAGACCCGTCGGCCGCGTTCCCCGACCGCGGACCGATGCGGTCCCCGCCCGGCACCGGCGAGTCTTCCGGTGGTCACATCGCAGCCACTGGAGGAACCCATGACAAGCCACGCCCCACCGCAGACCGGGCAGGCGGCCGTCGCGGCCGTCGACCTCGTGAAGGTGTACGGCAGCGGCGACGCCGCCGTCCGTGCCCTGGCCGGGGTCTCGGTCGCCTTCGGTCGGGCCGAGTTCACCGCGATCATGGGCTCGTCCGGCTCCGGCAAGTCGACGCTGATGCACTGCCTGGCCGGGCTGGACACCCCCACGTCCGGACGGGTCCTGCTCGGCGGTACGGAGCTGACCGGCCAGTCCGACCGCACGCTGACGCGGGCGCGCCGCGACCGGATCGGCTTCGTGTTCCAGTCGTTCAACCTGCTGCCGCAGCTCACCGCCGCGCAGAACATCACTCTGCCGCTGGACCTCGCCGGCCGGGACGCCGACCGTGACCTGTTCGCGCACCTCGTGGACGTGCTGGGCCTCGCCCAGCGGCTCGGGCACCGGCCGAGCGAGCTCTCGGGCGGCCAGCAGCAGCGGGTGGCGCTGGCCCGGGCTCTGGTGTCGCGGCCCGAGGTCGTCTTCGCCGACGAGCCGACGGGCAACCTCGACTCCCGCTCCGGCGCGGAGGTGCTGGCCATCCTGCGCGACTCGGTACGCGACCTGGGTCAGACGGTCGTCATGGTCACCCACGATCCGATCGCCGCCGCGTACGCCGACCGGGTGGTGCTGCTCGCCGACGGTCGGATCGCCGGCGAGATCCACGAGCCGGACCAGGGCTCGGTCACCGACGCGCTGCGCGAGCTGGCGGTCGCGGCATGAGGGCGACCGTGCTGCGTACCCAGGTGATTGCCGCGGCCCGACGGCCGGGCCGGCTGATCCTCACGGGCCTGGCGATCCTCGTCGCGTCGTTCGTCGTCTTCGGCGTCGTGCTGGCGCAGGACATCACCGAACGGACCGCCCGGGACACCCTCAGCGGCACACCGGTGGGCACCGACCTGGTGATCGGTGACCCCGAGCAGGCGCCACCCGCCCTCGCGGAGCTGCGGGACGTCCGCGCCGTGCCCGGCGTCGTCGAGGCGGTGGGTCGGGTGACTATTGGTGTCTCGGTCGGTGGCGGATACGTCAACCTCCAGGCGGATCCGGGCGTGGGCCCGCTGGCCACGGTCCGCCTGGTGCAGGGCAGCTATCCCGATCAGCCGGGCGAGATCGCGGTGAGCCCGCGGACCGTCGAACGGCTGGGGCTGACGGTCGGGACCGTGACCACCGGGACGGGCGGAGACCCCGGCGCTGACTCGCCGCTCACCGTCACGGGAGTTGTCGACACCCCCGTCGATGACGGCGCCAACGCGTACGCGCCGGACGACGTCGTGGCCGCGTGGGGTCACCTCAGCACGGTGGAGCGGATCGACCTGCGGACCGCCACGGGCGCGACGCAGGCGGTCCGTCAGCGCCTGGCCGCGGCGGTCCCCGCCGAGCAGTCGATCCGCTCGGGCGCCGAGGTACGCGACGCCGAGGCCGACGCGGCGGCCGAGCAGGTCGGGAGGCTGTTCGCGCTGGTCGGCATGTTCGTCGGGATCGCGGTGGCCGCCGCGGCCCTGGTGGTCACCTCCACGTTCCGCATCGTCTTCGCCCAGCGGATGCAGCACCTCGCGCTGCTACGGGCGGTCGGCGCGGGCCGGGGCGCCCTGGTGGGCGCGCTCACCGCCGAGGGTGCCCTGACCGGGCTGGTCGCCGGTGTCGTCGGGGTGGCCGCCGCCCTGGCCGTCGGGCAGGCGCTTCCCCCGGTCCTGCGCGCCTTCGGCACGGTGGTGTCGTCGCCGGGCCTGCCGCTGACGGCGGCGCTGGCGGTGGTGGTCGGGGCGGTCGTCCTCACCGTGGTGGCGGTTCTCGCCCCGGCGTTCTCCGCCGCCCGGGTCTCGCCACTGGAGGCGTTGCGGGCGGCGAGCGTCACCGCCGGGCGGCGTGGCATCGGATCGGTGCGCCTGCTGTCCGGGGCCCTGCTGGTCCTCGGTGCGCTGCTGGCCGGCGTCGCGGCGGTGCGCCGCATGCCGACGCCGGGCGCGGAGTCCTACGACCCGACGGCCGGTCTGCTCCTGCTGGTCGTCTCGGGCGCGTTGGCGTTCTTCGCCCTGGTGGCCCTCGGGCCGCTGCTGGTGCGTCCGGTGCTGGCCGTGGCGGGCTGGCCACTGCGCCAGCTCGGGACGCTCGGACGGCTGGCGGTCGGCGGGATCGGTGGAACGCCGCGCCGTGCCGCGGCCGTCTCCGTGGTGGTGGCGCTGGGCGTGACGCTGATCTCCGGCGTGGTCATCGGTGGCGCGTCCATGCGGGTGGTCGCCGATCGGGACATGGCCCTCTCCGCGCCGGCCGACTTCGAGGTGGCCTCCAGTGAGGGGACGGCCCTGCCGGTCGCCGTCCTGGCGCGGGCGCGGGCGGCCAGCGCCGCGCTGACCCGGGTCGTGCCGTACCGGATGGTCCACGACGTCGCGCTGTCGCGGGGCGGCGAGCGCCTCGGCGACGCCGAGGGCGGATACTCGACGACCGACCTGGACCTGTCGGCGTTGCCGACCCTCGCCGACCTGCCCGTGGCGCAGGGCAGCCTCGCCGACCGGGGACCCGGCCGGATCGTGCTCGGCGACTGGGTCGCCCGCGTCACCGGGCTGCGGGCCGGCGACACGGTCACTCTCGGCCGGGCGGCGTCGACGGTCGACGTGCGGGTGGCGGCGGTCCTGCCCGACCGTGGTCCCCTGTACGCGGGCATCCTCGCCGACCGAGCCGACCTGGACCGGATCGGCGGGCCCACGGCGTACACCGGTCTGCTGGCCGACGCGGCCCGGACGGGCGAGGACGGCCGCACCGCCGGGGTGCGGGCGCTGCGGCAGGCGGTCGGGAACACCGCCGGGCTGCACATCAGCGTGCTCGCCGATGACCGGGACCGCAACGACGCGGTGCTGAGCGCCCTGGTCTGGATCACCGCCGGCCTGGTGAGTCTCACCGTGCTGATCGCCGTGGTCGGTGTGGGGTCGACGACCGCGCTGTCGGTCGTGGAGCGGGTACGCGAGTCCGGGCTGCTGCGTGCCGTCGGACTGTCCCGGGCCGGCCTGCGCACGATGCTGACCGTCGAGTCCGGCCTCTACGGGGTGATCGGGGCGACCTTCGGGCTGCTGCTCGGCGTCCCGTACGCCTGGTTGGCGGTGCGGGCGTTGGGGCTCAACGCGCCGCTGACGCTGACGCTGCCGGTGCTGCCGCTGGTGGGGCTCTTCGCGGCGCTTGTCGCGCTGACCGCGCTGGCCGGGGTGCTGCCGGCGCGGCGGGCCTCGCAGGTCAGCCCGGTGACGGCGCTGGGCATCGAGGGCTAGGGCCGGGGCGAGGGGCGGGCCGGCGGCGGCCCGCCCCTGCCGGCGTCGTCACTGCCCCGAGGGCACCGTCTCCGCGGAGAGCCGCCGCAACCTGTCGTCGCTCGCGGAGCCGGCGGCGGCGGTGAAGACCAGCAGGGTCTGCGACTGGTCCGGATCGACGAGCGTCTGGCAGTGCAGCTCCAACGGCCCGACCTGCGGGTGCAGGAAGTGCTTCGGTGGGCAGTGGCCGCCCGGCACCGGGTGTTCGCGCCACAGGTGGGCGAACTCCGGGCTCGCGGCCAGCAGGTCGTCGACGAGCGTCGCGGCCCGCGAGCCGCGACCATCACGGGTGTACGCCGCGTGCAGGTGCGCCACCAGCAGACGACTGTGCTGCTGGTGGTCCTGCGCCCGATACCGCTGGCGGGCGTGGGGGTCCGTGAACCAGCGGTGGTGCGCGCTGCGCGCCAGTCCGGTGTGCCGGGTCTCGTCCCCGAGCAGGGCGATGGCCGGCGGGGTCTGCGCCAGCGTCTCGCCGAGGTGGTTCACCACCTGGGCCGGGGTGTCGTGCAGCCGGTCGAGGATGCGCATCATCCCGGGGTTGACGTGGTCGGCGCGTACCGCGCGGTGGGGGACGGCGTGCCCGGCGAGTTGGAACAGGTGATCACGTTCGGCCAGGGACAGGCGTAGGCCGCGGGCCAGGGCGGCGAGTATCTGCTCGGAGGGGTGCGGCCCGCGCTGCTGCTCCAACCGCGTGTAGTAGTCGGTGGACATGCCGCTCAACGCGGCGACTTCCTCGCGTCGCAGCCCACCGGTACGTCGGCGCGGGCCGCGCGGCAGTCCCACGTCCTCGGGGCGCAGCGCCGCGCGTCGGGTGCGCAGGAAGCTGGCGAGGTGGGCGCGGTTCACGGTGCCTCCGATCGGCGTGGGCGGCGGTGGGCGGACCGCCCGGTCGGTGCAACTAACGAGCGGGGGCGGGATGTTCCGCGCCGCGCGTGGCCCGTCGACGGCGCCCGAGGCTGCCGGCCACTCCGCCGACCGGCTCCAATCCGACGGCTGATCGGTTTTCGCCACGCGGCCGTCACGAAATCCGGCGGCAGAGCGTCACACTCCCCGGTTAGTCTGCCTCCGCGCGTCGTCGCCCCGGCACGTCGCGTCCCGCGCCTGGTCGGCGCGGCGTTCGCCGCCACCGCCCACCGTCCGCCGGACCAACCGACCTCAGGAGAGTTAGTGACACAGCAATCCGTCGCGACATCGGACAAGCTCGACGCCGCGGTGCTCAAGGTGGCGGGTGTCGTCGTCCTTGGCGCGATCATGTCGATCCTCGACGTGACGGTGGTCAGCGTCGCGCTGCCCACGTTCCAGACCGAGTTCGACGCCTCCTACGCCCGCGTGGCCTGGACGATGACGGGCTACACGCTGGCCCTGGCCACGGTGATTCCGCTCAGCGGGTGGGCAGCCGACCGGTTCGGCACCAAGCGTCTCTACATGGTGGCGCTCGCCCTGTTCACGATCGGGTCGGGGCTCTGCGCCACCGCCGACTCGATCGGCCAGCTGATCGGCTTCCGCGTCCTGCAGGGCCTCGGCGGCGGCATGCTCATGCCGCTCGGCATGACGATCATGACGCGGGCGGCCGGGCCGCACCGGATCGGCCGGCTGATGGCCGTCCTCGGCATCCCGATGCTCCTCGGCCCGATCGGTGGCCCGATCCTCGGTGGCTGGCTGATCGACACGGCGAGCTGGCACTGGATCTTCCTGATCAACCTGCCGATCGGTGTCATCGCCCTGATCTACGCGCAGTTCGCCCTTCCGAAGGACGCCCCGGAGCCGTCGGAGTCCTTCGACTTCCTCGGCATGCTGATGCTCTCCCCGGGTCTCGCGCTGTTCCTCTACGGCGTCTCGTCGCTACCGGAGGCGGGCACCTTCAGCGCGACCAAGGTGTGGGCCCCGATGCTGGTCGGCGGCGCGCTGGTGGTGGCGTTCGTGCTGTACTCCTTCAAGCCCCGGCACCCGCTGCTCGACCTGCGGCTGTTCCGCAACCGCAACCTGACCATCGCCGCGGCGACGCTGTTCGTGTTCATCATCGCGTTCATGGGCGCCGGCCTGCTCTTCCCGAGCTACTTCCTACAGGTGCGCGGTGAGTCCACGCTGGCCGCCGGCCTGCTGATGGCCCCGCAGGGCATCGGCGCGATGATCACCATGCCGATCGCCGGAACGCTCGCCGACCGGGTGCCCATCGGTCGTACCGTCCCGTTCGCGCTGGCCCTGATCGTCGTCGGGTTCTTCGGCTTCACCCAGGTCGACCCGCAGACGTCGTACTGGCTGCTCGGTGGGTCGCTGTTCGTGATGGGCCTGGGCATGGGCGGCACGATGATGCCCATCATGACGTCGGCGCTGCGGACCTTGCAGGCGCAGGAGGTCGCGCGCGGCTCGACGCTCGTCAACATCCTCCAGCAGATCGGCGGCTCGGTCGGCGCCGCCGTGATGTCGGTGATCCTCACCAACGAGCTGAACGGCTCCCGGCCGATCCCCGGCCTGGTCGACGAGAGCGGCAAGCCGGTCACCGAGGCCGGGCTGGCCATCGCCTCCCAGCAACGACCGGAACTGCTCGCGCAGATGCCGGTGGACCCCTCGATCATCGAGCGCGGTCTCGACTTCGCCGCGAGGTCGTTCGCCCACACGTTCTGGGTGGGATTCGCGCTCGTGCTGGCCACCTTCATCCCGGCCGCCCTGCTGCCGCGCCGGCGTACGCCCGCGCAGCCGCTCGGCGACGAGCAGACCGACCTGCCGAAGACGCCAGTCGTCATCCACTGACCGACGCGCCCGCCGCGCCCGACACCAGCGGTGTCGGGCGCGGCGGTGTGTACGGGGTCAGCGCAGGGGACCGTCGCCGGGCCCGTCCGGGTCCTCGATCACGTGGACCGCTGCCTCCTCGGCGCTGGCCCCACCGGCGTCGATTCCGGCGTCCCACGCCACCGAGTCGGCCTCGTCGTCCTCGCGGACACCCTCGTCGTAGTCGACGAGACGACCCGCGCGCGGCTCGGTCTCGTACCCCCGGCGGGTCAGCTCGTCCTCGTCGTCGCCACCCTCGGCGTACGGGTCGACGTCCGGTTCCTCCTGGGCGAGGTACTGGTCCAACGACTCGCCCGCCCGCTCCTCGGCGGGGGTGGTGCCGAACCGGTTCGCCGCCGTCCAATGGTCCGCGGCGACGATGCCGGTGTCGAGGGGGTCGCCGACCAGGTCGTCGTCGAGGGTGTCGGAGGCGTCCAGCACCCCGTCGTCCTCGGCCACGTTCCACTCGTCGACGGAATCCGTCTGGCTCACGGCGGTCTCTCCTTCGTCACGGCGCAGCGAAGTGCCAAGCCTAAGACCGTGCAACACCGGCGGCCTCCGGGGCCTGCCCGCTGTGACGAACGGGCCTCGGGGCGGCGGGCGTCACCGGCTCAGCAGCTCCACCACGGCCTCGGTGAACTTGCGCGGCTGCTCGATGTGCCCGAAATGACCGCTTTGCTCCAGCAGCACCAGTCGCGAGTCCTTCAGGCCGGCGTGCAGCTCGGTGGCGTAGCGCGGGCCGCAGATGAAGTCGTGCGCCCCGACGATCACCACGGCCGGCGCGGTGATCTCCGCCAGCCGGTCGCGTACGTCGAAGGGAACCGGGTCCTGCGCGCCGGCCGGCGCCGCCCAGGCCCGCAGACCGGCCTGCAACGGGGCAAACTCGGCCTGCCGGGCCCAGAAGTCCGCGAAGTACACCGGCAGCGCGCCGCTCAGGCCGGCGCTCAGCGTCTCGTCGTCGCTGGCGGAGAGGGCCCGTTGGAGAGCGGCCGGGATCTCCGCCGCCTCCGGCCGGTCCGGGTGCCGCTGCGGGTAGGCGGCGAGGTTGGCCATCGCGTCGGCCCAGAACTCGGCGCCGGTGAACGGTGAGGTGTCGTACAGGACGAGACCGGCGACCCGGTCCGGGTGCTCCAGGGCGTACCGCTGGACGACGAACCCGCCGTACGAGTGCCCGAGCAGGTACACCCGGGGTTCCCCGAGGTGCGCGACGACCGCGTCCAGGAAACGGACATAGGTGTCCATCCGGTAGTCGTCGGCGCTGTCGAGTCGTCCCGACGCGCCGGTGCCGACCGGCTCGACGTACACCATCGTGAAGTGCTCTTCGAGGCCCGGCGTCCGCAGGTAGGCCCATTCGATGCCGGGGCCTCCCGAGTGCGCCACACACACCGGGCCGGTGCCGGCGACGTGGTAGACCTGCCGCACCCCGTCGACGGTGAACGAGTGGGCGCCCGGCGCGAGCGCGCCGACGTCGTGGTGGGTGGAACCCATGAACTGTCTCCCGATCTCCTGGCCCGTGCGACGTGTGCCGCGACGGTGAACAGTGGCTGTCGCGGACCAGATGCGCGGGTCGGCGGGAAAGTTCGCTCGGCGGGGAGATTTTCTCAGCGTCGCGCCGGAACGGGGTGGAACAGGGTGAGTTGACGTACCCGCCCCTCGCGCAGCACCTGCAACCACAGGGCCGCGGGCGGGCAGTGCTCCGGGTCGTCCGGCGGGCTGATCAGGTCGGTCTCCCAGATCAGCACGTCGCCGCTGGCCACGACGGTGCGCAGCCGCTGTCGTACCCCGGCGTGCAGATCGGTGGTCATGCCGCGAACCGCCAGGTCACGGCCACCGCGTGGCCCACCCGGAACGATCATCTGGGCGTCCGGCCACCAGGTGTCGTGCACCACCCGGTCGAAGTCGCCCCGCATCGCCGTCGCGATCATGTCGGCGCCCTCGCGCCACCGCGCGTCACCGGCCGCGCGGACGTCCGCGTGCGCGGCACTCGCCGCCGTCCGCAGGCCGCCGGCCAGGGCCCGCCGGGCGTGGCTGAGCCGGCTGCGGACGGTGCCGACCGGCACGCCACACACGGCCGAGATCTGCTCGTACGAGGAGGCGTCGCTGAAGTAGCGCAGCATGGTGACCAGGCGGTCGGGCTCGGACAGCTCCCCGATGGCGTGCCACACCCAGTCGCGCAGCGCGCCGGAGTTCAGGGCCTCCTCCGGGGTGGGTTCGGTGGCGGGGTGGGAGAACCACTCCGGGTCGGCGACCGGCGTGGAGCGCGGCGCGCGGACCGTCATCCGGGCGTTGTTGCGGACGATCGCGCGCAGCCACGGCCCGACGGCGGCGGGGTCGCGGACCTCGCCGACGCGCCGCAGCGCCGTCACCATCGCGTCCTGCACGGCGTCCTCGGCGTCCGGTCCGTAGCCGAGCAGGCTCACCGCTACCGCCCGCATGCCCGCCTCGTGGTTGGTCAGCAGCACGCCGAGCGCTCCCGCGTCGCCCGTCTGCGCGAGCGCCACCAGATCGGCGTCACCCACCGTCATGCCCAGTTCCTCCCCGAAACGCCCGTTCTGAACATGTCTGCTCACCAAGCGTACGGCGAACCGGCAGGTCGCTACCGCGGGCGTTGCGGGGCGTAGCGCCGGCGGCCCGGGCCGGTCTGCCGCAGTTACCCGGTCGGTCGGTGGACCGTCGGGTCGGTCGCGCGACTGCGTCAGGATGAGAGGCGTGGACATCGAACCGGTCGACCACGCACCCCGGCAGGCGTTCCGCTGGGCGCTCCTGCGTCAGCGCTGGGAGGACCTCACCTTCCTGCACTGGGCCGTCGCGCCGGAGCTCGTCGCGCCCCTGCTGCCCGCGGGCACCCCGGCCGGACACCGTCGGCGGGGTCAGCTACGTCGGGCTGATTGGCTTCCGGATGGTCGGGTTGGGGTTCGGTCGCGGGCCGGGGGTGCCGTATTTCGGCACCTTCGCCGAGACGAACGTCCGGCTCTACTCGGTCGACCACACCGGACGGCGGGCCGTCGTGTTCCGGTCGCTCGACGCGTCCCGACTGGTGCCGGTGCTCGTCGCGCGGGCGACGTTGCGCCTGCCGTACCTCTGGTCGTCGATGCTGCTGGACCGCGACGGTGACCGACTCACCTACCGGTGCCGGCGACGCTGGCCCGGTCCGGCGGGTACGACGAGCCGGATGGAGGTGCGGGTGGGGGAGCGGATCGTCGACCCCACGCCCGTCGAACACTTCCTCACCGCCCGCTGGGGGCTGCACACCCGGGCGTACGGTCGCACGCTGCACCTGCCGAACTGGCATCCCCGCTGGCCGTTGCACCGGGCGGAACTGCTGCGCCTGGACGACGAACTGGTCGCCGCCGCCGGACTGCCGGCGCCGGTGGGACCGCCGGTCAGCGTGCTCTACTCGCCCGGCGTCGGGGTGCGGTTCGGTCCGCCGGTGGCGCTCCGGCGGCCCGGCGGATGACGCCGGGCCGCCGGTCGCTCAGTAGCGACCGCCCTCCGGAGCGGGCAGGGCGTCGAGGTCGGCGAGTTCCTCCGCGCCGAGCCGCACGTCGCCGGCCGCGCAGTTGTCCACCAGGTATTTCGGCGTCTTGGTGCCGGGGATCGGGATCACCCGGTCGCCCTGGGCGACCACCCACGCGAGCGCGACCTGCGCGGGGCTGACCCCGGCCCGGTCGGCGATCTCCCGGACCCGGCCGACGATGGCGAGGTTGGCGCGCAGCGCGTCCTGCTGGAAGCGCGGCAGGCCACGGCGGAAGTCGTCGGCCGGCAGGTCGTCGAACGACGCGAACCGTCCGGTGAGGAAGCCCCGGCCCAGCGGCGAGAACGGCAGGAACGCGATGCCCTGCGCGACGCAGTACGGCAGCACCTCGGTCAGCGGGTCCCGGGTCCACAGCGACAACTCGGACTGCACCGACGCCACCGGATGCACCGCCTGGGCCCGCACGATCTGGGCCACCGTCACCTCGGACAGGCCGATCTGTCGCGCCTTGCCCGCCGCGACGACCTCCGCCATCGCGCCCCAGGACTCCTCGATGGGCACGTCGGGGTCGACGCGGTGCAGTTGGTAGAGGTCGACGTGGTCGGTGCCGAGGCGGCGCAGGCTGTCGTCGATCGCCGCGCGGATGTGCTCCGGCCGGCCGTCGTTGCCGAGCTTCGGTGAGTTGCCAGGGCCGCCTGTCGCGGACGCCGCGACCAGCCCGACCTTCGTCGCCAGCACGGCCCGCTCCCGGTGGCCGCCGGCCAGCGCCCGCCCGACCAGCTCCTCGTTGGTGTACGGCCCGTACACATCGGACGTGTCGATCAGCGTGGCACCCAGGTCCAGCGCCTGCCGGATCACCGCGATCGAGGTGTCGTCGTCGCGCGGGCCGGTGATGTCGTATCCGTGGCTCATGCCCATGCACCCGAGACCGATGACGCCGACCTCGGGCCCCGCACTGCCCAGCGTGGTGGTTCGCATGCCCCCACGCTATGCCCGCCGCCCGCCGCCCGCCGCCCGCCGCCCGCCGCCCGCCGCCCGCCGCCCGCCGGGCGGGCGCCGCCTCCGGTGAACCCGCGTGCCGCCCGCACCGCCGGAGTGGGCGCGGGTGGTGATCGTCCGCTCGACTTAGAATCGACATTGCTCACTGCTTTTGTCGGTGTGGGCTGGGGGCTGGCGCGAAGGGTGGTGGGCGGCATGGGACCGGACGAGCGGCGACGGTTGTTCGAGCTGGCGCGGGAGCGCTCGACGCGACAGCGGACGTGGGCGGAGGCCGACCAGCTGTGGGTCCGGGTGATCGAGGCGTACCGGGAGACCGTGCGGGAGCCGGGTCGGGCGGCGCGGGAGGACCAGCAGCAGTTGGCCCGGGCCCTGTGGCGGCACAGCATGCTGATGTCCGCGCGGGGCTTGGCCGCCGACGCGATGGCGCCGGGCGGTGAGGCGGTCGTCGTCTTCGAGCGGGTGTACGACGCCGTGGCGGCCGACTTCGCGAGCGTGCTCGCCACGCCCCGGGATGAGGCTCTGGCCGAACTGATCACCGCGCTGGTGGATCTGGCCGAGGTCTCGTTCGCCGCCGGTCAGCCCGCCACCCGCAGGGATCTGTTGGAGCGTGCCGTGACGGTGGGCCTGACCTCCGCCGGGTCGCCCTCGTCCGCCGGGCCGCGGACCCGGGAGGCGATGGGGACGGCCTACCACAACCAGGCGGTGGCGCTGCTGCACCGGCACCTCACCCGGCCGTCGCCGACCGAGGGCGCCAAGGAGGCGGCGCTGGCGGCGTCGCGGGCCTGTGAGCTGCGGCAGGGGCTGCTGAACATGGCGCGTCCGCTGTCGTTCTGGGAGTTGGCCAACACCTACGGGGTGTACGCCCAGTGCCTGGTCCTGATCGGTGACCTGGACCGGGCGGCCATCGTGCTGTCGATGGGCAACCGGTTCGTCGAGACGCTCGGCCCGGCCGCCGCGGAGCCGGCCCAGAAGTTGCGGGTGGCGGCCGAGATGCTGGCCCGGGAGAAGGGCGGGTCGCGGGGCGAGACCGGTTCGCGTCGCTGGGGCTGGCGGCGCTGAGCCGTCCGCCCCGGCTTGCATGGCATCGTCAACGATCGATACTGTGCGCGAAGGCGCCGCCCCGCCGCAGACCACCACCGTCGATCCGAAGCGGGTTCCGCATGCGCACACTGAGACTTGTCACGTCGCTGGCCGTCGCCGGCCTGCTCGCCGCAGCGGTGGCGACGATCGCCACGCCGGCCAGCGCGGCGACAGCCGCGTTCTCCGTGACCAACAGCTGGGGCAGTGGCTATCAGGGCCAGGTCACGGTCACCAACGACACCTCCACGCCGATCAGCGGCTGGCGGGTCGAGTTCGACCTCCCGGCCGGGACGAGCATCAGCCAGTCGTGGAACGCCCAGCAGGTGACCGCCGGCAGCCACTACACCTTCAGCAACGTGTCGTGGAACGGCACCCTCGCGGCCGGCGCGTCGACGTCGTTCGGCTTCCTCGTCAACGGCTCCGGCACGCCGGTGAACTGCACCGTCAACGGCGCCGGCGTGTCCTGCTCCGGCGGCACGCCCCCGCCGCCCACCACGCCGCCACCGACCACCCCGCCACCCACGACGCCGCCACCCACCACTGCGCCGCCCACGACCCCACCGCCGACCACCGGCACACCGGTCGAGCGGTACGGGCAGCTGCGGGTCTGCGGCACGACGATGTGCGACAGGTCCGGCGCACGCGTGCAACTGCGCGGCGTCAGCAGCATGTGGCTCAACTGGGAGACCGCGCCCTACGCCGAGAACCTGTCGGCGCTGCGGTGGATGCGGGACAACTGGAACCTCCAGGTGATCCGCGCCGCGATGGGCGTCGAGCCGGCCGGGGCGTACCTGAGCGATCCGGGCAGGGCGCGGGCCCAGGTGGAGACCATCATCAACAACGCCGTCAGCGCCGGCGTGTACGTGATCGTCGACTGGCACGCCCACGAGGCGCAGAACAACCAGTCCCAGGCGGTGGCGTTCTTCGGTGACCTGGCACGCCGCTACGGCCACCTGCCCAACGTCATCTGGGAGACGTGGAACGAGCCGTTGCAGTTCAGCTGGACCGGCGTCATCAAGCCGTACCACCAGGCGGTCGTCTCCGCGATCCGCGCCGCCGACCCGGACAACATCGTGGTGCTCGGCACGCCGACGTGGTCGCAGGACGTGGACGCCGCCGCGGCCAGCCCGCTCTCCGGCACCAACCTCATGTACACGCTGCACTTCTACTCCTGCACCCACGGCGCGTCGTTGCGCGCCAAGGGCGACGCGGCGATCCGGGCCGGCCTGGCGCTGTTCGTCACCGAGTGGGGCGCCAGCAACGCCGACGGTGGCCTCGACGGCCGCGCCTGCCTGCCGGAGGCGCAGTCCTGGATCGACTGGATGAGGGCGAACGGCATCTCCTGGACCGCCTGGAAGCTCGACGTCGGCACCGACACCACCAACCTGCTCAGCCCGGGCGCGCCCGTGACCGGTGGATGGAACAACTACCTGCACGGCCACGCGCCGTTCGTGGTGGCGAACATGCGCTGACCCCGCCGCGCGCTTGATCAACTCCAGATCGCCGATGTCGGGGTATCCGAGCCAGTGGGATGCCCCGACATCAACGATCACGTGTCGATCACCCACGCGCGGCACCGTTCCTTCGCCGGTGCCGAGCGAGCGGCATCCGCCGGACCTGCCACCGGATACGACACATGATCGAATCGCAGGCGCCGATGTTGGAGATGCTGTGGGAGCCGCACGACCCTCGCCACGCGCTCGACGAACGGTTCGGCTTCGGTGATGCAGAGTCGGCCGGCCGCTGGGTCGCCGCGATGCTGAAGGAGCACTGGGGCATTCGCATCGACTCCTGCGAGCGAATAGTCATGAGCGGGGGCAACGCGATAGCGTGGACCGGCGTGCCGTCCGGCCGACTGCTCGCGAAATGGTCGGTAGTGCGCGAGCGATTTCCGCGTCTGATGGAGACGGCGCGTCTCACCGGCTGGCTCCACCGTCGAGGGCTGCCGGTTTCGGCACCGGTTCCCGCACGAGAAGGCCGCCTCCAGGTCGAGGTCGACGGTGTCTCGATGAGCCTGCAGCGCGAGGTCGTGGGCGACCTACTCGACACCACGGATCTCAACCAGGCGCGCGCGGCCGGAGTCATACTCGCCCAGTTGCAGGACGCGCTGGCCGCATACCCGGACGCTGATCAGGTTCTCGCCTCCGCCGTTCCGTTCAAGCCGTTGACGGCCCGGGTCACCGACTGGCTGGACTCTCGCGCGGACCATCTGCCGATGGCCGCTCGTGACACGCTGCGCGGGCTGGTCATCAGCGCGCCGCCCGACCGGCTTCCCCGCCAACTCGTCCATTTCGACTTCCGCTCCGCCAACATCCTGTGGGCCCACGGCGAGGTCGCTGCGATCCTCGACTTCGAGGAGGCCCAGCATGATCACCGAATCGTCGAGCTTGCCCGCGCGGCGGTCCTGCTCGGCACCCGCTA
The DNA here is from genome assembly GCF_053585025.1 of Micromonospora sp. RB23. NCBI lineage: Bacteria > Bacillati > Actinomycetota > Actinomycetes > Micromonosporales > Micromonosporaceae > Micromonospora > Micromonospora sp. RB23. The sequence goes on along the minus strand of NZ_CM132111.1, from coordinate 4,003,507 downwards.
CCACAACTGGGGGCCGGTGTCGGCCGAGGTTCGCGCGGAATTCCTTACCAGCTACCAGTCCGAGCATCCGCTGACCCCGGACGAGGCGGGCTGGTTGAACATCCTTCTGCTCTGGCAGGCGCTGGCAATGGTGCCGTCGGGCGACGACCCGACCGGGTGGGGACCGTCCGTCTTGAGCCACCTGAGCCAGGAAACCGCAGAGTAGTCCGCAGCTCATCGCCGCCGGCGGTGCGCCGAGCGATCTCGTCGACGACGGCGACCGTGTCACGGCGGGCGCGCTCGCGACCCGCACCTGGGGCTCGCGGCTCGTTGTCCGAAGTGGATCAGCGGCCACTCGGATAGTCGACCCTCTGCCGGTAGAACGGCGCGTCACCTTAACGCGCCGGAAACACCCTCGGTACCAAGCCTGGGAACGCTCGTCGGACAGTCGAGACCACCGACACGCGAACCGGGGTGACCATGGTCGACAACACCACGAACGCGACGACGTTCGACGGGCCGGTGGGCCGGTCCGGCAACGGCCGGGCCGTGCCCGCGTCCCGTCCCGCTCCGGCCCCGCCGGTGTACGACGACGACCCGGCGGACCTCGCGACCCTCGGTGTCGAGGAGGAGTTCCACGTCGTCGACCTGCAGACCCGGGAGTTGGTGCCCCGGGCCGGGGAACTGCTCGACCGGCTGCCGGCCACGTCGTTCACCGCCGAACTGCACCGCAGCGTGGTGGAGACCAACACACCCGTGTGTCGCACCCTGGACGAGATCCGCGTCGAGCTGACCCGGCTGCGGCAGTCGGCGGTCCAGGTCGCCGACCGGGCCGGGCTGGGCATCGTGGCGGCCGGCACGGTGCCGCTGCGCGCCGACGGCGACCCGAGCGTCACGCCCACGTCCCGTTACCGACGGATGGTCGACGAGTACCAGCTGCTCGCCCGCGAGCAGTTGATCTGCGGCGCGCAGGTGCACGTGGGCGTCTCCGACCGGGACCTGGCGGTGGCCGTCACCCGCCGTGTCCAACCGTGGCTCCCGGTGCTGCTCGCCCTCTCCACCAGCTCGCCGTACTGGATGGGTCAGGACAGCGGCTACGCCAGCGTCCGCTCGCTGGTCTGGCAGCGCTGGCCCACGGCCGGCGACCCGGGCGAGGTGACCAGCGCGGCCGACCACGAGGCCCTGGTGGCCGAGCTGATCTCGTCCGAGACCATCACCGACCCCGCCATGATCTACTTCGACGTGCGGCCGTCGGCGCACGTGCCCACCGTCGAGCTGCGCATCACCGACGCCAACGCCGACGTCGAGACGATCGTCCTGCTCACCGGGCTGTTCCGGGCGCTCGTGCGGCGGGAGGTCGCGGCCCTGCGTGCCGGGGTCGAACGCACCGCGGTCCGGCCGCCGGTGCTGCGCGCCGCCGTGTGGCGGGCCGCCCGCTCCGGGCTGGAAGGCGACCTGCTGGACCTGCCCCGCTCGGCCCGGCCGGTGCCGGCCGCCGAGGCGGTCCGCCGCCTCGTGGCCGACCTGCGCCCCCAGTTGGAGGCGACCGGCGACGTCGAGCAGATCCGCGAGCTGACCCGGTACGCCCTCGACCGCGGCAGCTCCGCCGCCCGGCAGCGGCGCGCGTTCGAGCGGCGGGGCCGGCTGGCCGACGTGGTCGACCTGCTGCTCGACGAGACCCGGGGCCGGGCGCGTACGCCCCTGCCCGGTGCGCCGCCCCCGCCCGCGCTGCCCACGTACGCCGACGCCGGCGACGAGGTCTTCGGTCCGGCCGGGCCGGCGCCCGCGTACCGTCCGCTGCTCGCCTCCCTGCGCGCCCTCGGGGCCGTCGGCCTGCGCCACCGCGAGCACGACCGGGACGAGGAGCAGCGCGCCCGGGGCGTGACCTTCAGCGTGGCCGGCGAGGCCAGCACCCGCCTCTTCCCGGTGGACCTGGTGCCCCGGGTCGTACCCGCCGACGACTGGCGGACGCTGCGTGCCGGCCTGGTGCAGCGCGCCCGCGCGCTCGACGCGTTCCTGCGCGACGTGTACGCGGACCGGGTCGTGGTGGCCGACGGGGTCGTACCGGCCTGGGTGGTGGAGTCGTCGCCGGGGCTGCGCCCGACCGGCGCGCTCATGGGTCGGCACGGCACGCGCGCCCAGGTGTCCGGAACCGATCTCGTGCGCGACCCCGACGGCGGCTGGTACGTGCTGGAGGACAACCTGCGGGTGCCCTCGGGCATCGGTTACGCCGTGCAGAACCGCCGGCTCACCCAGGCGGTGCTGCCCGAGCTGCCGGTGCCCGACGACCTGCTGTCCGCCGACGAGACGCCGGCGATGCTGCGCCGGGCGCTGGTCGCCGCCGCGCCGGCCGCCGCCGACGATCCCGCCGTGGTGGTGCTCAGCAGCGGCCCGGGTGACCCGGCCTGGTTCGAGCACCGGCTGCTCGCCGACGAGATGGGTGTGCCGCTGACCGAGAGCGGTGACCTGCTGGTCCAGGACGGCCGCGTGCACGTGGTCCGGGAGGGGCATCGCAGCCCGGTGGACGTGATCTACCTGCGGATGGACGAGGAGGCCCTGCTGCACGCGCCGGGCGCGGACGGTGTGCCGTTGGGTTGGCCGCTGCTCGCGGCCGTGCACGCCGGGCGGCTCACGCTGGCCAACGCGCTCGGCAACGGCGTCGGGGACGACAAGGCGCTGTACGCGTACGTGCCCCGGCTCATCGAGTACTACCTCGGGGAGAAGGCGCTGCTCGGCGACGTGCCAACGTACCTGTGCGGGCTGCCCGAGCAGCGCGCCGAGGTGCTGGGTCGGCTCGACGAGCTGGTGCTCAAGCCGGTCGACGGGTACGGCGGCGACCGGGTGGTGATCGGCCCGCGCGCCGAGGCGGAGGAGCTGGACGCCGTCCGGGAGCAGATCCTCGCCGCCCCGCACCGGTGGATCGCCCAGGAGATGGTCACGCTCACCACCCACCCGGTCTTCGACGGCACGGCTCTCGCGCCTCGCCACGTTGACCTGCGGGCCTTCGTGTTCCTCGGCGAGACTGCGGAGGTGGCGCCGGTGGCCCTGACCCGGGTCGCGCCGGCCGGCAGCATGATCGTCAACTCGTCGCGGGGAGGTGGGTCGAAGGACACCTGGCTGCTCGGCGGAGCCGGAGAACCCTCGGTGTAACCCACGCTTGATGCGGATGTCATCGGGACGCAACCGGGTCCACCAAGCCTGGACCGGTCAGCGGCCCGCGCGGACCGAGCCGATGAGAGGTGTGCCATGTGCGGTATCGGAGGCGAGTTCCGCCTCGACGGGGCGTCACCGGACCTGGCGGCCCTGGAGCGGATGCTTCCCGTCCTGTCCTACCGTGGCCCGGACGGTGAGGGGCGGTGGCAGCACGGTCCGGCGGCGCTGGTGCACCGCCGGCTGCGCATCATCGACCTGTCCGACAGCGGCGCCCAGCCGATGGTCGACCCGGAGCTGGGCCTCGCCCTGGTGTTCAACGGCTGCATCTACAACTACCGGGAGCTGCGCGACGAGCTGACCGCCGCCGGTTACTCGTTCCGGTCCACCTCGGACACCGAGGTGATCCTCAAGGCGTACCACCGGTGGGGGACGGCGTGCGTCGAGCGGCTGTTCGGGATGTTCGCGTTCGCTCTGGTCGAGCTGGCCACGAACACCCTCGTGCTGGCACGGGACCGGCTCGGCATCAAACCCCTCTACCTGGCCGAGACGCCGGGCCGCATCCGCTTCGCGTCGACGCTGCCGGCGCTGCTCGCCGCCGGTGACGTGGACACCGACCTGGACCCGGTGGCGCTGCACCACTACATGACCTTCCACTCGGTGGTGCCGCCGCCGCGCACCATCCTGGCCGGCGTCCGCAAACTCCCGCCCGCCACCGTGCGGGTGATCACCGCCGACGGCCGCAGCACCGACACCGTGTACTGGCGTCCCGAGTTCACCCGCGCCGCCGCGCCGGCCATGTCCGCCGAGGAGTGGCAGGAACGGATCATGGAGGCGCTGCGTACCGCCGTACGACGTCGCATGGTCGCCGACGTGCCGGTCGGCGTGCTGCTCTCCGGGGGCCTCGACTCCAGCCTGATCGTCGCCCTGCTCGCCGAACAGGGCCAGACCGGGCTGGCCACCTTCAGCATCGGCTTCGAGGCGGCGGCGGGGGAGACCGGCGACGAGTTCCACTACTCCGACCTGATCGCCCGCCACTTCGCCACCGACCACCAGCAGATCCGCATCGACGCCGCCCGCTTCGTACCGGCCGTGCACGACGCCGTCGCCGCGATGAGCGAGCCGATGGTCAGCCACGACTGCGTGGCGTTCCACCTGCTCTCCGAGGAGGTGTCGCGGCGGATCACCGTGGTCCAGTCGGGCCAGGGCGCGGACGAGATCTTCGCCGGCTACGACTGGTACCCGCCGATGGCCAACGTCGCCCGGGGCGACGCCGTCGAGGCGTACGCCCGGGTGTTCTTCGATCGTCGCCACGACGCGCTGGCCGGCCACCTGGCGCCCGAGTGGATGCTCGACCACGACGCGAGCCTGGAGTTCGTCACCGCCCACTTCGGCGCGCCGGGCGCGGACACCGCGCTCGACGCGGCGCTGCGCCAGGACAGCCTGGTGATGCTCGTCGACGACCCGGTCAAACGGGTCGACAACATGACGATGGCGTGGGGGTTGGAGGCCCGCGTGCCGTTCCTCGACCACGAGGTCGTCGAACTGGCCGCCGCCTGCCCGCCGGCGCTCAAACTGGCCCACGGCGGCAAGGGCGTGCTGAAGGCCGCGAGCCGGGGCATCGTGCCCGACGAGGTCATCGACCGGCCCAAGGGTTACTTCCCGGTGCCCGCCATCCGGCACCTCTCCGGCCCGCTGCTGGACGACGTCCGGGACGCGCTGACCGCGCGGCCGGCGCGCGAGCGTGGCCTGTTCCGCAAGGACTACCTGGAGGAGTTGCTGGACACGCCGAACACCCAGCGGACCACGCTGGGCTCCAACGCGCTCTGGCAGCTCGGGCTGCTGGAGCTCTGGTTGCAGCGGATCGGGGTTTAGATGAGCGTACGGACCGAGGTGCCGCGCCGGACCCGCCCCGCGCGGCACCGGCCGGCGGTGAGCCCGCCTCCCGGCCAGGACTTCGCCCCCGCGCCGTCGCCGGACGGCCGGCGGGTGGCGTACGTGTCGGACCGGGCCGGCGCCCCGGCCGTCTGGGTCCGCGACGTGGACGCCGTCGAGGCCGTCGTGGTGCCCGGGGGCGACGAGCCGGTCCTCTCGGTGAGCTGGTCACCGGACGGGCAGTGGCTGGCCTGCGTCGTCGCGCCCGGTGGCGCGCCCCGCACCGAGCTGTGGGTGCTGCGCCCGGACGGTACGGGACGCCGCCAGGTCGCCGGCTTCGACGGCCGCAGCGCGAGCCTGTCCCGATGGTTGCCCGGCGGCGCGCTGATGGCGGTCACCGAGAGCGCCGAGCGGGCCGCGGCCGTGCTTGTCGACGCCGACACCGGGCACCGGCGGGTGCTCGCCGAGGACGACCTGCTCACCCTCCTGGACGTCACCGACGACTGCGGGTCCGCCCTGCTGCGTCGCGGCCCGCGCAACGCCCGCTGGCTGGAACTGCTCGACGTGACCACCGGCGAGCGGGTACGCCTGCTGCCGGACACCGGCCGGGGCAGCACCGACCAGGGCTGGTTCGGTCCCGACGGGACGAGCGTGCTGGCGCGTACCGACGCGTTCTCGGAGCTGGCGGCGCTGGTGCGCGTCGACCTCGCGCGACCGACGTCGGCCCCGGCGCGGGTCGCGGCGCGGCCGGACGCGGAGCTGGAGCACGTCGCGCTCGACGCCCGGCGGGAGCGGGCCGCGCTGCTGTGGAACACCTACGGCGGGCGCAGCGAGCTGAGCCTGTGCGATCTCGCCAGCGGCGTCCAACGGGCCGTGACCGCCCCCGGCGAGGTGCTCGACGACGCCGTCTTCGCCGCCGACGATGACCTGCTCTGCGTCACCGCGCAGGGACCGGTGCAGCCCAGGGAGGTCTGGCTGGTCGACCCGGCGACCGTCACCCCGCGTCCGCTGCGGCCGGACACCGACGCCGAACGTACGGGTGGCGCGGGTGTCGCGCCGCAGTTGGTCGACCTGCGTGCCCACGACGGATTGCCGCTGTCCGGTTGGCTCTACCGCCCGGCCGGTCCGGGCCCCTGGCCGACGGCGATCAGCCTGCACGGTGGTCCCGAGGCGCAGGAACGGCCCGGCTACAACCCGCTGTTCCAGGCCCTCGTGGCGCAGGGCGTCGCGGTGTTCGCGCCGAACGTGCGCGGCTCGTCCGGCTTCGGCCGCTCCTTCGTCACCGCCGACAACCTCGCCGGCCGGTACGGGGCCATCGCCGACGTGGCGGCCTGCGCCGAGCACCTGATCGACAGCGGCGTCGCGATCCCGGGGCACCTGGGCTGTCTGGGCCGCTCCTACGGCGGCTACCTGGTGCTCGCGGTGCTGGTGAATTTCCCCGGCCTGTTCGCCGCCGGGGTCGCCGAGTGCGGCATCTCCGACTTCCGCACCTTCTACGCCGGCACCGAGCCGTGGATCGCCGCCGCCGCCGTCAGCAAGTACGGCGATCCGGTGCGCGACGCCGAGTTGCTGCGCGACCTGTCGCCGATGACCCGCATCGACCAGCTCGACGTGCCGGTGCTGCTCATCCACGGCGCGAACGACACCAACGTGCCGGCCGGGGAGTCGGCGCAGGTGGCGCGGGCCCTCGCCGCCCGGGACGTGCCGCACGGGCACCTCGTGCTCGCCGGTGAGGGGCACGATTTCCTGGCCCGCGACAACGCCGAGGCGGCGCGTACGGCCACCACCTCCTGGCTGACCCGGCACCTCGCCACGACGGTGATCACCCTCGGCTGAGGCGTTATCCTGCGCCGGTGGACGTTCCGGCGCAGGCTCAGCGGCTGGCCGCCGACCTGGGCCGGTCCCTCGCCGACCTGACCTTCGTCGACCTGGACACCGACGAGGTCACGGCGCGGGTGATCGACGCGGTGGTGCGGTGGGCCAGGGCGCAGGGTTGGCGGGTGTACCGGAGGGCGCCCAGCGTCCTGCCGTTGCCGCCGCCGATGCAGCAGCGGCACTCGGTCCTCGACGTGGCGTGCGCCCGTCCGGACGGGCCGCCGGTGGTTCTTGAGGTCGACCACACCGACCGGGCCCGTACGGTGCAGAAGCTGACCGCCGAGGCGGACGCGGGGCGGATCCCCATCTGGGTGCGCTGGGGCGTCGGCCGGTTCACCGTCCCGCCGCCCCCGGTGGCGATGGTGACCGTCGAGGTCACCCGGCGTTCCGGACCGGCGGGGCGTGGACGTCTGCACAGCCGCGTCGGCGACCGGCCCGCGCCGGAGCACTCGGCCGGCGGCGGCACGGCCGCCACGCAGGCGCTGCCGATCCCGCTCGCGGACCCGCCCCCGGACCCGCTTTCGGACCCGCTTTCGGACCCCGGCCAGGGCACCTGAAGCGAATCGTAAGCGGAGCCCGGCAGTGTCCTGGGTGTCACCGGAGAACACGACCGACACCCAGGAGATACCGATGCGCAAGCTCGTCAACTCGACCTACATCACCCTCGACGGCGTCATCGAGAACCCGATGTGGACCGCGCCGTACTTCGACGAGGAGGCCATCGGCCTCGCCGGCGAGCTGACCGAGGCCGCCGACGCGATGCTGATGGGCCGGGCCACCTACGACGGCATGTCCGTCGCCTGGCCGCAGCAGGACGAGAGCGACCCGACCACCGGCGCGGCCTACTTCAACAACGTCAAGAAGTACGTCGCCTCGACCACCCTCACCGATCCCACCTGGAACAACACGGAGGTGCTCCAGGGCGACCTGGTCGAGGCGGTCCGCAGGCTCAAGGCCCAGGACGGCAGGAACATCATCCAGTACGGCTTCGGTTCGGTCACCGCCCAGCTCGTCGACGCGGGCCTGGTGGACGAGGTCCGCTTCTGGATCCACCCGGTGTTGCAGGGCGCGCCCAGCGTGACGACGCCGCTGAACGACTTCACGGCGTCGTTCGACCTCATCGACACCCGGGTGCACAAGAGCGGCGTGATCGTCGCGACGTACCGGCCGAAGACCGCCGCCTGACCGTCTGCCTCAGAGCTGGGCCCGGGCCTCGCCCGGGCTCAGCTTCGTGCCCTCGGCGACGAGCGCGTCGAAGCGGTCCGGCCCGAGGGCGGCCCGGACCCGCGCGCTCACCCGCTCCACCTCGTCGCGTTCGGCCGGCGCGCACGGTGCCTGGGCGGCCAGCCGGGCGGCGGCCGCCGCGCCGAGCAGCCGGGCCGCGACCTCCGGCACGCGCACCGCCGAGGCCATCCCCTCCAGCGCGAAGATCGCGTCCCGGGGCGCGGCCATCGCCTCGGCGGCCCCGAACGCCTCGACGTGCAGGGCCAGCGCCGCGTCCGGGTCGCCACCCTGCTCGATCGCGTGCCCCAGCTCGACCAGGACCGGCGGCAGGTACAGCGCCGGCTGTGCCTCGGCGCGACCCCGCTCCGCGAGGTTGCCGAGGTGGGCGACGGCCAGGTCGAGCTTGCCGTCGCGACGGGCGGCCAGTCCGAGGCTCAGCTCGGCGAAGACGAGTGCGCCCGGGGCGTCCTGCTGCACCGCCAGGTGGTACGCGCGTTCGGCCAGCTCCCGGGCCTGCGGATAGTCCCGGGTCTGCACCGCGAGCCAGGCCAGCCAGGACAGTTCGGTGCACACCTGCGGCCACAGCCGCAGCTCCTCGGCCCAGCGCAGCCCCTCGGCGTGCAGCGCGGCGGCGCGTTCGTGGTCACCGCGCATCTCGGCGAGTCCGCCCACCCACTCGGTGGCCTGGAGCCGGCCCCACCGGTCGCCAGTTTCGGCGAAGAGCGCGGCGCTGCGGGTCGCCGTCCGCTCCAGGGCCGCCTGGTCACCCCCGACGTGCGCCATCTTGGCGCGGGAGGCGAGCGTCGCCGCCTCGGTCCACGTGTCGGCGGCCGCGCTGGGCAGCAGCTCCGCCGCCAGGGCCAGGTCACTGGTGTCGATCAGCGCGTTCGCCGCGAACCACGCGCCCCGGCCGTCCGGGTCACCGGCGACCGCCGCGCGGACGTCGGCCGGCGCCACCTCCGTACCCCGCAGCAGCGCGAAGCCGACCCGCCAGGGGGCCGCCTTCCGGTCCTGCTCCGGGTCGCCGGTGGCGGCGAGGGCCTGGTGCGCCTCGGTGAGCCGACCCCGCAGGTACCAGTACCAACTCAGCGCGACCGCCAGCCGCAACCCGCCCCCGTGGGCCAGCGCCGCGCGCAGGTTCGCCGCCTCGGCGTCCAGCACCGCCAACCATCGCCGCTGGTCGGGCCCGCGCAACTGCGGATCGGCGCGTTCGGCCAGCTCGGTGTAGTAGCCGGTGTGCCGCGTCCGGACCTCGTCGGCGTCGTCCAGCCGGTCCAGGCAGAACGCGGCGACCGATTCGAGCAGCCGGTAGCGCGGACCGTCGGGGGAGTCGTCCAACACCACCAGCGACCGGTCCACCAGCCGGGCCAGGGCGTCCAGATCGGTGCGGCAGACCAGCTCGGCGGCCTCCGGCGTGCAGCCGTCGCGGAACACCGCGAGGCGGGCCAGCACCTGCCGGTCGGCCTCGTCGAGCAGGTCCCAGCTCCAGCCGATCACCGCGGTCAGCGTCCGCTGGCGCGGTGGCACGTCGCGCTGCTGCGTGCTGAGCAGCCGGAACCGGTCGTCGAGTCGTTCCACCACGCCCTGCACGCCCAGCGCGCGGACCCGGGTGGCGGCCAGCTCCAACGCCAGCGGCAGGCCGTCCAGGCGACGGCAGAGCTGGGCCACGGCCGGCGCGGTGCGCTCGTCGAGACGGAATCCGCGCTGCTGGGCGGCGGCGCGGGCGGCGAACAACCGGGCCGCCGCCGAGCGCCGGACCGCGTCCGGATCACCGTCCGACGGCGGCACCGACAACGGGGGTACGTCCCAGAGCAGTTCCCCGGTCAGGCCCAGGGGTTCCCGGCTGGTGGCGAGCACGTGCACCCCGGGCGCGTCGCGCAGCAGCCGGGCTACCAGCGCGGCGACCGGCTCGACGACGTGTTCGCAGTTGTCCAGCACCAGCAGCAGGTGCCGTTGCCGCAGCGCCGTGACGAGCCGGTCGGCGGGGGACAGGCTGGAGCCGGCGGCCTCACGAACGTCCAGCGCGCCGAGCACCTGCTCGGCGACTCCCGGGTCGCCGGCCGGCAGCGGTGCCAGCTCGACCAGCAGGACGCCGTCCGGTGGAGACTGGGTGCGGGCGGCCTCGGTGGCCAGCCGGGTCTTGCCGACACCACCCGGCCCGACCAGCGTCACCAGGCGCTGCCCGGGCAGCAGGGCACGCAGCTCGGTCAACGCCTCGGCCCGGCCGACCAGCTCGTCGAGCTGCGCCGGCAGGCTGTTGCGGATGATCGCGGCCTTCGGCGGCGCGCTCAGGCCGGCGTCCTGTTCGAGGATCCGGCGGTGCAGGGCGACCAGTTCGGGGCCCGGGTCGAGGCCCAACTCGTCGGCGAGCCGGTCCCGCAGGTCGGTGTAGCTGTCCAACGCCTCGGACTGGCGACCGGCCGCGTACAGCGCCCGGAGCTGCACCGCCCGCAGCCCCTCGTGCAGGGGATTGCGGGCCACCAGCTCGGCCAGGTCGGCGGCGGCCAGGTCGTGCTCACCCCGGGCCACCCGCGCCTCGGCCAGCCGCTCGTGCACGGCGAGACGCTGCTCGGCGAGGCGGGTCGCCTCGGCGCGGACGAACTCGGCGTCCGCCACGTCGGCGTACGCCTCGCCCCGCCACAGTCCGAGGGCCTCGGTCAGCCGGCCGACGTCGGTGTGCCGGGCCAGTTCGGCGAACCGGTCCGCGTCGACCGACCCGGCCCGCAGCAGGTAGCCGGGAGCACGGGACTCGACCAGGTCACGGGCGCCCGGCTCGGCGTCGTTGAGGGCCTTGCGGAGCTGCGACACCCGTACCTGGAGGGCCCCGGTGGGATTGGCGGGGGAGTCGTCACCCCACAGGTCGTCGATGAGCCGGTCGGCGGAGACGACCTGATTGCGGTTGGTCAGCAGGTCGGCCAGCAGGGCGCGGACCTTGGCGCCGGGCACCACCACCGGCTCGCCGGCATCCGTGGTGACGGCGAGCGGCCCGAGCACCCCGAACTGCACGGCGGTCATCCTATGGCCTGTATCGACGTCCCCTGCCGGACCGACGGGTTCGGCACAGTTCCGAACGCCGGTAAGCCGACCTGAAGCGGACCGTAAGCGGGCGGGCGCACCGTGTGGGCATGGACATCTACCACGAGATTCACGGCAACGGCGAGGGCCGACCGCTGCTGCTCATCCACGGCGCGCTCTCCGGCATCGGCACCTCGTTCGGCACGATCCTGCCGCTGCTCGCCCGGTCCCGGCGGGTGATCGCCGTCGAGTTGCAGGCGCACGGCCACACCCCGGACGCCGACCGTCCGCTGACCGTCGAGCACTTCGCCGCCGACGTGGTCGAACTTCTCGACCGCCTCGGTGTCGCCCGGGCGGACGTGTACGGGTGGAGCATGGGCGCGGCGGTGGCGCTGCGCCTGGGCACCGACCACGCCGACCGGGTGGGACGCCTGGTGCTCGCCTCGGTGAGCTTCGACGAAGCGGGCCTGCACCCCGGTCTGCTCGACGGCATCCAGGACCTGCAACCGGAACACCTGCACGGATCGGAGTTCCACGACGAGTACCTGCGGACCGCCCCGGACCCGACGGGCTGGGCCAACCTGGTCACCAAGATGAAGGTCCTGGACGCGAACCTGCCCCGGTGGACACCCGAGCAGATCGCGGCCCTGGCCGTACCCACCATGATCGTGCTGGCCGACTCGGACATCGTCCAGCCCGAGCACGCGGTACGGATGTTCCGGCTGCTCGGCGGCGCGGTGCCCGGCGACCTGACCGGCCTGCCCGCCTGCCGCCTGGCCATCCTGCCCGGCACCACCCACACCACGATCCCGCAGCGCGCCGACTGGCTGACCCCGATGATCGACGAGTTCCTCGACGACCCCACCCCGGCCGCCTCTTCTCCCCGCGATCTTGCACTTTCTGTCGCGGCATAAGGCGTGAATGCCGCACAACCTCGACACCAAGTGCAAGATCGCGGGGAGGTTCGGGGGCGGGGCAGGATGGGGTCATGGCTGATGATGTTCTGTCCGTGCTGGGTGGCGAGATCGACGCGTTTGTCGGTGCCCTCGCTCGGGTGTCAGCGGCGGGGTGGGAGCGGGCTACGCGTTGCGATCCGTGGCGGGTACGCGACGTGGTGGGGCACGTCGTCGTCGTACTCTCGCGGGTGCCGGACATGGTGGCCGCGCCCGCTCCCGAGCGGGCCGAGACCACCGCGGCGGGCTACTACCGCGCGGACGGGCGGTTCAGCGACGACACGAACGACGAGCGGGTACGGACGGCACAACGCCGCGCGGCCGACCCGGACGCGGCGACACTCGTGCGGGATCTCGCGGACACCGGGCGGACCGTCGTCGAGGTGTGCCGCGACCAGCCCGCCGGCCGGGTGGTCCGGACCCGACACGGCGACGCCATGTTGCTGTCGGACTTCCTGACGACCCGCCTCGTCGAGGTGGCCCTGCACGGGCTCGACGTCGCCGACGCGCTACCCCGCGAGCCGTGGCTCACCCCGGACGCCACCGAACACCTGCTGCGCCTGCTCTTCGGCCCGCAGTGGCAGCCCGCGGTCGACGCCACCGGGGACCCGATCACCCTCCTGCGCGCGGCGACCGGCCGCGCCCCCGCCGACGACCGCCATGCCCTGGACCACCTCGGCCTGCGCCCCCTGACCCTGGGCTGACGCCTCCGGGCCTCCAAGCAGCAACTTCGGGGATGTTGGTGCCTCCGATGCGCCGGAAGCAGCAACATCCCCGAAGTTGTGACGATCTCGGGCGCGGCAGTCGCCTCCACCGTGGACATCGTCGACCGGGGCGATGGCGTACGGGGCGTCGAGCGGGTAGAAACGGTGTCAGAGAGCGCTCTCACCGTCGAGTGCGCCCATGGTCCGCCCAGTCGATAGGACGAACCACATGACGAGCCCGTCCCGACGTACCTTCACCCTTGCCCTGCTGGTGACCGCCGCCGTCACCGTGAGCGGCACCGCGGCCAGCGCCGGCCGCCCGACGCACAGCGCACCCGATTTCGGGCCGAACGTGACCATCTTCGACCCGTCCATGCCGGTCGCCCAGATCCAGCAGACCCTCGACGCCGCGCACGCCCACCAGGTCGACAACGAGATGGGCACCGAGCGGCACGCGTACCTCTTCACGCCGGGCAGCTACGGCACGGCCGAGCAGCCGTTGCAGGCGAAGGTCGGCTACTACACCGAGGTCGCCGGCCTCGGCGCGTCGCCCACCGACGTCGCCGTCAACGGCAAGATCGAGGTCTACAACCGCTGCCTCGCTGACGGCGGCACCGGCAACTGCCTCGCGCTTGTCAACTTCTGGCGCACCCTGTCGAACCTGTCGCTCACCGTCAACGCCGCCGGTCAGGACGGCTGCCGCTCGACGGCGAACTTCTGGGCGGTGTCCCAGGCGGTCTCGATGCGCCGGCTCAACATCACCGGCGGCGGGTTGTCCCTGATGGACTACTGCACGGCCGGCCCGCAGTACGCCAGCGGCGGCTTCATCGCCGACTCGCGGCTGCCGGCCACCACCAACGGCTCGCAGCAGCAGTGGCTGACCCGCAACAGCGAGGTCGCCGGGTGGTCCAACGCGGTGTGGAACCAGGTGTTCGCGGGCGTCGAGGGCGCACCCGATGACGCGACCTTCCCGGACCCGCCGTACACCACGCTCGACACGACCCCGGTGAGCCGGGAGAAGCCGTACCTGTTCGTGGACGCCAAGGGCCACTACAACGTGCGGGTGCCGGCGGCGCAGCGCGACAGCCGGGGCGTCTCGTGGGCGAACGGCATGACCCCCGGTCGGACCATCAACATCGACGATTTCTTCATCGCGAAGCCGTCCGACCCGGTCCGCGTGATCAACGCGCAGCTCGCGCGCGGCAAGCACCTGCTGCTCACCCCCGGCGTCTACGACATCGCCCGGAGCGTCGAGGTCCGGCGGGCCAACACGGTGGTGCTCGGCATCGGCCACGCCACCCTCACGGCCGTGAACGGCGCCGTCCCGCTGGACGTCGCGAACGTCCCCGGTGTCATCGTTGCGGGCGTCACGATCGACGCCGGTACGGTCGAGTCGCCGGTGCTGCTGCGGGTGGGCCGGCAGCACGGCCACGACGCCAGCAGCGCGGCCAACCCGACCACGCTGTCCGACGTGTACTTCCGGGTCGGCGGCCCGCACATCGGCCGGACGAACACCGCGCTGGAGGTCAACAGCGACAACGTGCTCATCGACCACACCTGGGTGTGGCGCGGCGACCACGGCGTCGAGGGCTTCACCGAGGGCGTCAACGGTGACACCGACCGGTGGCGCACCAACACCGGTCGGTACGGCGCGGTCATCAACGGCGACCACGTGACCGCCACCGGCCTGTTCGTCGAGCACTTCCAGCGCTACAACACCGTCTGGAACGGCGAGCACGGCACCACGGTCCTCTACCAGAACGAGCTGCCGTACGACCCGCCGACGCAGGCCGACTGGATGAACGGCCCGGTCGAGGGGTACGCCGGCTACAAGGTCGGCGATCGGGTACGCCACCACGACCTCTACGGCGGCGGGGTGTACGTGTTCAACCGGAACAACCCGTCGATCCACACCGAGAACGGCTTCGAGGTGCCCAACCGGCCGGGTGTGCGGCTGCACCACATCATGACCGTCAACCTGAGCGCCGGCACGATCGACCACGTCGTCAACGGTGTCGGCGACGCAGCCGACATGACGAAGGTCGGTGTGCCGGTCTACCTCGCGCAGTACCCGGCTTCGTAACGCTTCGGGGCGTACCAAACGAAGGGCCGGCGCCGACGTGCGGCGCCGGCCCTCTGCGCACCGGCGCTCGGTTCCTTCCGACAGGCTGGCGAACATTTTCATCGATCAGTCGCACTCTTGCGGGACGGCATCGACTGCTGCCACGATGGCCGTCAATGCCTTCCGTCCCGAAGGAGTGGTCCCCATGGCGGTCTCCCGCCGCAGGTTCGTCACGTCCGTGTTGGCGGGTTCCGCCCTCGCCGCCGCCTCCACCACGAAGCTCCTCGCCAGCCCTGCCCAGGCCGCCAGCCCAGTAGGCGACGTGGTCGGCAAGGTGACCGTCGGCTACCAGGGCTGGTTCAGCGCCCCCGGCGACTCCGCGCCGATCGGCGGCTGGTGGCACTGGAGCCGCGACCGGTTCCAGCCGCCCTCGCCCAGCAACACCACGATCGTGTCCTGGCCGGACATGCGCGAGTACACGCGCAGCTATCCCACCGCGTACCCGAACCTCGGCAACGGGTCGCCGGCCACCCTCTTCTCCTCCTACGACCAGCAGACCGTGGACACCCACTTTCGCTGGATGCAGGAGTACGGCTGCGACACCGCCGCCCTGCAACGCTTCAACCCGACGGGCGACGAGGGGCCGACCCGCGACGCGATGACGCTCAAGGTCCGCGCGGCGGCCGAGCGCTACAACCGCAAGTTCTACATCATGTACGACGTCACCGACTGGCTGACGATGCAGTCGGACATCAAGACCGACTGGCTGACGAAGATGTCGACGCACACCGCGTCCAGCGCGTACGCCCGCCAGAACGGCAAGCCGGTCGTCTGCATCTGGGGCTTCGGCTTCAGCGAACCGAGCCGGCCCTTCACCCCCGGGCCCTGCCTGGAGGTCATCAACTGGTTCAAGGCGCAGGGCTGCTACGTCATCGGCGGCGTGCCCACCTGGTGGCGGCAGGGCATCGAGGACTCGCGTGCCGGCTTCCTCGACGTCTACCACGCGTTCCACGCGATCTCGCCGTGGATGGTCTACCGGGCCAGGACGGTGGAGGAACTCGACTCGTACTACAACAACGTCAACGTCGGCGACATGGCCGACTGCGCGGCGCGCGGCATCGACTACCTGCCCTGCGTGATGCCCGGTGACCTGGCCGGCGGGCACCGAAAGCACGGCGACTTCTACTGGCGGCACATCTACAACATGGTCCGGCTCGGCTCCCAGGGCCTCTACGTGTCCATGTTCGACGAGTACAACGAGGGCAACCAGATCGCCAAGACCTCCGAGACGCAGGCGACCACCCCGGCCGGCGCGAACATCCGCGCCCTGGACGAGGACGGCGTCGCCTGCTCCGCCGACTACTACCTGCGCATCACCGCCGACGGTGGCCGGATGCTCAAGGGACAGCTCGCCCTCACCGCGACACGCCCCACCCCGCCCACGGTCGGCACCCCGCCCCCGACCAGCGGCGACCTCGCAGCCGGCCGATCCGCCTCCGCCAGCAGCCAGAACGGACCATTCACGGCCTCGAACGCGGTGGACTCCGACGCCGGCAGCTACTGGGAGAGCGGCAGCGGCGCGTTCCCACAGTGGTGGCAGGTCGACCTCGGCGCCAGCCAGCAGGTCAGCCGACTCGTGGTGCGGCTCCCCGCCGGCTGGGAAGCGCGTACCCAGACCATCACCGTGCAGGGCAGCGTCGACGGCAGCTCCTTCTCGACCATCGCCGGGGCCTCGGCGTTCGCCTTCGACCCGGCGACCGGCAACACCGTCAGCCGCACGCTCACGACCACCACGGCCCGCCACCTCCGGCTGAGCATCGCCGGCAACACCGGCTGGCCGGCGGGCCAGCTCGCCAAGGTCGAGGTGTACGGCTCCAGCGCCACCACGGACAACCCGCCGACCGCCCCGAGCAATCTTGCGGTGACCGCCAAGACGTCGAGCAGCGTCTCCCTGGCCTGGACGGCGTCTACCGACGACAAGGGCGTCACCGGCTACCAGGTACGCCAGGGCGGCACGGTCGTCGCCACCGTCACGGGCACCACCGCCACCGTGAGCGGGCTCAACGCGTCCACCTCGTACACCTTCACCGTCGTCGCCCGCGACGCCGCCGGCAACACCTCGACCGCGTCGAACGCCGTCACCGTGACCACCGACGCCGCCGCCAACTCCGACCTCGCCCGCGGCCGGACCACCAGCGAGAGCAGCCACGTCCAGAGCTACGGCTCGGGCAACGTGGTCGACGGCGACGCCAACAGCTACTGGGAGAGCGCCAACAACGCGTTCCCTCAGTGGGTGCAGGTCGACCTGGGCGCTGCGCGTACCGTCGGCCGGGTGGTGCTCAAGCTGCCGCCGTCATCGGCGTGGGGTGCTCGGACGCAGACGGTCGCCGTCAGCGGCAGCACGGACGGTTCGAGCTTCGGGACGCTGGTTGGGGCGGCGGGGCGGACGTTCGACCCGTCTACGGGCAACTCGGTGACGCTGACGTTCAGTGCCGCGCAGGCTCGTTACGTGCGGATCACCGTTACCGGCAACACCGGCTGGCCGGCCGGGCAGCTCGCGGCACTTGAGGTGTACGCGAGCTGACCGGACGTGGGGCGGCCGCCGGACGCCGACCGGCGGCCGCCCCTCCCGTCAAGCCCCTGGCGATGAGACCGCCAGCCAGGCTCCTCGGCCGGGCACTCTCATCCGAGAAACCCGGCCAGATCAAGGCCTAGCCGCTACGCAATCGCCTTCCTCTCGACCGACCAAGAAGCTCGGGCAGGGGCGAGCCTGCCCGACCATGAGACCGCTCAACGCAGCCGGCGCAGCATTCGTCGGCACACCATCGGGTGTGCCGGTCACTCTGCGCCCGCGCCATTCGTTAGTCGGCGCATTGGGGACGCTCGGTTCGGGCCTAGCCTGGGGTAGTTGGTTGCGGGCGGAAAGGGTCGGCGCAAAGCTCAGACTAGGGTATCGCCGCGTCACCAGCTACTGCGGCTAGCGCCCTGAATTAAAACCCTCTGAGCAATCCAGCGCACGAAGTCGATGTCATGGCGCAACATCTTCGCTTCGGCGCTATAAGGCAGAAGAATTTCTACCCCGCGTGGACCTCCATCTTCCTTGGCATGCACGATTCGACAACGGATCTGATAAATCCGCGCCGCAACTTGATTCACCAATGGAGGAACGTTGCCGTGTTCGGTGAAAACGAGATGACTCACGCCCTTAAGTGCGTTCTTCTTCGCTAGGAAGTCTCTGCAACCTTCGAACTGGTCGAAAAAGCGGCGGATACTGTCGTCATCTATACATGCATCTAAAGTGGCCTTTAGCTGCTCTTCCTCATACTGCAATGCACGTGCTTCGGAATTCAAGAATGAGACAAGGGTGGCGATCTGGCTTTCGTTGTTTGGATCGAAAACGGGGTCCTTCAATCGACGTTGGAAACGCCGCACGGTCTCACTGCGGGAGTAAATAGGAAAGAAGTACTCCAGCACCTGGTAAAAGGCGAGGTACTGAAGCAGGGGCATGTCGTTGGCCGATCGCCCGTATGTGTATAAGGACGTCGCCTCGGCCGGATAGGAGTTTTTCGGCGATGTCGGCATCCGAAGGTTGTCGGGTATCCTATGCCGCATGGTGGATCGAAGTCGCTGGGCCTTACTCTCCCTGAGAGACAGAGGTGCGTCGTAAAGCATGTCGAGCTCGAAGAACAGCGCGGCAGAGAAACGCTCAAGCAGGGATACGGCCGCTTCGTATGTCACGGGTGCGTTGAGCGCCAACTTCAGTGACATGCTAGAACTTGATCCTTCCGCCGCTCCTAGGCCGGGGCTCACGGGGGACAGTTCAGCGTCTACAACCAGGGCATTGCCGTTGCAGGAGATTTTCATCGTATTTTCTGATGGCACTGCTTGCAGGAAATCGGTCATCGATTTGCGTGTTGCTTGACGATGCAAGCTATGAATGATGTTGCTGAGTGAGAGTCGAGGTGCGCGAACTAGAGCCTCGATGAAATTTTTAGAGCGGTCGAAAACTGCGCCGTAATCTTTCAAGAAGATCCAATTATCAAAGTTACTTGCAAGCCACTCTTCGGCGCTTCTTGCCGAGACGGAGAATCTCCGCTGGTCTTTGCCGCCGCTCGGCAGCGAGACAATCAGAACCCACTCGACGTCCTTTGCTACGCCGCTAAGAGCGTCGCGCGTCCAGTCATAAGACCGCCATTCGACAGAGATCGAGGCAGCTGCGGCGCGTTGCTCGATTTGCAGCAAAGATGCCGGTTTTGCGGCCGTGCCGTCTTGGTTGGATTCAACCTCCTCGCTGTCCAGTAACTCTACTTCGAAGCCGCTCTCGTCATCATCCACAGGGAAGAGTGTATTGAAGGCGCCCACCGGTTCAAGCCCGGAGCTCGTGGCAATCGCTGGCCGGCGGGAGTACATGGACCGCGATCTCTCTCAGACGTGCCGACCGCGTGGTAGAGCAGTGAGTAGCCAGGCGAGTCGCCAAGGCGACGGGCTCCATCGGACGGTTGCGGACACCATAGGAAACACTGCTTGCGACCTCCGGCAGGCATCTGCCGGGCCGACCGGCCACGCGCGGAAGTCACAGGATTAGAAGACCTCGGGGCTCCACCCGAACCCCGGCCCTCCTCAAATATCTACTCCATCGGGGACTTCCTCGGCCTACTCGGCGGTAGCAGGAAAGCCTAGAAGAACTCGTTTATATCGCTCCCTAGCGTCCGTGAGACCTAGTAGCCCAGGGACGTCGTAGGCGGCCCGCATTGCCTTGAGCGCGATGCCCAGAGCTAAATCGCGGTGCCGATAGGCCGTGTGAATGTCGGGTTCGCTGCCTCCATGAACTAGCCGGCTCCGAATTTCGTATAGCTTCTTCAACTGCTTGAACAGTTCCTCTCGCTTTACTAAGTCGTGCTGCTCAAGTAGTACCGCTAGCGCTCCACACACCTTGAAGGTTGTTTCTTGAGCCTCGCCAAACAGGTTTTCCCAGCACATAACTGCGTCAATAAATCCGTCTAGCGGATCGATTCGCAGCGTGGCGGCGGAAATAATTCGTCGCATGCCGACGTCAAGGGAGTTGGGGTGGGATTCAGCTACTCGTCGCGCCCAGGATTGTACGAGCGTTGCTGTCTCCTCCGAGATTACCGCGGGGTGAGACGGAGTAGGGGAGGGTTGCGCGAAATAAGCCACACCACCTCGCTCGAATGGATTAATCCGTGTAGTTACCCTCGGTGCGGCGGCGATCATCTCATCATCCTGCGATGAGAGTAGGAGCGAATAGCGGATACCGTTGACGAGAGCATCAACCTCCTTCTGCGCTTTCTCTGCGGCGATTCGATGCTTCTCCCAATCGTTGGCGGCGCTTTCCGAGATGGTGGTGCCAGGTTGACGAAACTCCAGGATCTGCTGCTTTGCTTTCGTGATGAGCACGGTGGTGACTTCTCGTGTATCTGGCGATACGCCAAGGTAGGCGCGTGCGGAATCTGTAGGTCGTCGTAGCTGCCCAAAAGGCGTCTCTATTGACTCGACACCCTGAGAAATCCTGATGTTCGAAAGTCCTACCAAAAGAGGCAGGTCTACGGGCTCGCCCCGAGCAAGCGTTCTAGAGGCTGACAAGGCCTGCCGTGCATAATTCGCACACGCCTCGTGAGTTGACTCTCCGTGCACCCCGGCCATCAGTAGAGCAAAGGAAACAAGGGCGTCGGGCATGAGAGCTAGTTGCACTCCTGTTAATCGCCCGTCACCAAAGAACAAGTCGAAGCTGTGCGCGTCAAAGCGATCGACGTTAGCGGCGCTGGCGGGGAAAAGCTTCCGCAGGCTTTCGTCTTTGCGTATTGCCTCCGACAGCAAGGCGCTTGATTCCAGGCGGAAAACTGGAGATGAGACATTGGGGTATTCGAAAGCGGCCCGATGTGGAATTGGCAAAAGCAGTGCCGGGTAAGCGTCCCGGACGCACTGGAGTAGTAGGGCCTCGACGGGGTCGTTGGAGTCGGTTGAAGGCAAATCTCCACCGCATGACTCTCGTAACCGCGATGCCAGACCCATCTTTGATCCGTCTGGAAGTGGATCGGGAACTTCCTCGGGTAATGGTCCGAGAATCTCTAGCCTACTATATTCTCGCAACACTTCATTATCGGCGTCGAGGATAAAGCGGCCGTACAGCTCGACAAGCGCAAGTGCTGTAGATCGCTGCGGTGTGAGGTCCAAGTCGTCCAGGTTCAGCGGCTCGGCGTTCAGCACATATCTCACGAAGGGATCGCCGAACGCCTGCCGTGCCGCTGTCAGGCGCTGATCACTCATGCCGCCGAAGGCTAGCACCGAATAATCGGTCGTGGTTCTCGGTAGTGGCGCATGACAGCCCACGAGTCGTGGCGCAAGAAGAGCAATCGGGCCGCGTGCGGCTAGGCCAACAACGCGAAGTTCCCGCCACCTTGACCCGTCGCTCGTGGTTGCGTAGATCACCCACGCCATCCGCGTGCCTGTAGCCTTACTCTGGACGGTCGCCCAGGCACGAACGGTCCCCACGTCCTGCGGCTGGTCTGCGCCACCAAGCCCTAGTGGCCGTGATCTTCGACCATCATACTGGCGCTCGGCCGAGTTGGGCGGTCCCCATCTGGTCCACAGGGGACCCGTCGAGAGCGTGAGAGCGGTGTGAAACGTCGCGAGGTCTTTCCGCCGCTGGACCGCCTTTGCCCAGGTTCGCGGGGCGGCCACTCGATCTTGTAATGCGTAGGCTGCCGTATTTACTAGGCTGAAGACCAGGGCGGTTCTAGGGTGTCAGGGCGGCGGCCACGGTTCTACACTTCCCGCGTGAATGCGTCCTCCGGGTTAGCCGAGAGAATATCGCAGCGTCATCTGCAAGATGCTCAACCCCGTCGCTGGCTTCATGTGAAGGCAGTGGCGGCGAAGGCAGAAGGGCTCGCGCGCCTGGTCGGAGATGATGCGGAGCTGCTGACGGCGGCCGCGTGGCTGCATGACATCGGGTACGCCCCCGACGTCGCCGATACGGGTTTTCACGCGCTCGACGGGGCACGCTGGCTTCAGCGCCATGGCTTCGGCGATCGTATCGCTGCTCTGGTCGCCCACCACTCCTGCGCTGTCTACGAAGCAGATGAGCGCGGACTAAGGCAGGCACTGACTAACGAGTTCCCGCGCGAAGAGACCACTGTCTCAGATGCCCTCTGGTATGTGGACATGACGACTGGTCCAGACGGCCAGGACCTCACCGTGGACCAGAGGCTGGCGGAGATTCGGCAACGTTACGGCCCGGACGACGTCGTGACGCGGTTCTGGCAGAGAGCTGAGCCGATGCTCCGAGACGCCGTGGGCAGGACTCAGTATCGCCTGTCAGCTCAGCCGATGTAGGGGACCGGAAGCCGCTCGAGTCCGTGGTCGACCCTGAGCCGCATCGAAGGATGCATCGGCAGCCAGTCGAGTTGGTTACGGGCCACCCAGACCACTGACGAGGACTCATCGCTGGTCACGGGGTCACCGGCGAGGTACTGGGCGCGGAAGCAGATCGAGAACTGCTGCCGTACCTCGCCGTCGCTGTACTCCACCAGGTGCCTCGGGTCGGAGTAGATCCCGACTATCTCGGTCACCTCGACCTCGATACCGGTTTCCTCGCGCGTCTCCCGCACGGCCGTCTCGGCGATGTACTCCCCGAAGTCCTGAGCACCGCCCGGCAGCGCCCAGAGGCCGTTGTCGGTCCGCTGGATGAGCAGCACCCGACCCTCGCTGTCCTGAACGAAGACGGTCACCGCTACGACGATCTTGTTCGGCTTCGGAGCGTTCGGGTTGTTGAAGTGCTCGATCCGCGCCATGCCTCCACCCTGTCAGTGTTCAGGCCACACAGCCCGCTTCTGCCCGAGTACCCGGTTGAAGCTCGCCACGTAGCTGTCAAAGAGGTCACCGCCGCCAAGACGCCGCAGGTGCAGCACGGGTGAGTACGCGGCCGGCGTGCCGTAGAGATGCGTGTTGACCAGCATCTCGTCATCGAAGCGGTAGATCGAGTTGTAGAGGATGGTGTCGTGGAAGTAGATCCCGACGTTGTCCAGATCCCGAAGCTCCTTGTAGAAGGCCAACGCGTTCAGGATCTTGTTGGACATGGCGGGGCCGATGCCCTCGGCGTCTCCACGCTCGGCGATGTGCACACCCTCCGGATCGCCGAATAGCAACTCCACCTGCGCTCCGGCCAACGCCTTCTCGCGAAGGGTCGCGATCCATCGGTGGTTGAACTCGGGCAGGAACAGTCCGCCGTAGACCAGGACGCCAACCTGCCGCGTGGCTTGCTCCAGGAGGCGCTGCCAGAGATCGGTGGGAACGGCTCCGCGGCGCGGATAGATGTGAACCAGTTCTGACTGGCTGATCTGCACGGCTCGCTGGGTCGGTAGCGCGTCGGGCCAGAGGTACGACTCGCTCTCGTCCAGTAGTTCGGCAATGGAGTGGCGATAGCGCGGGTACGGGATGCGAGCCTGGGTCACCCACCGCTCGACGGTCTTCGGGTCGACGCCGACCCTCTCGGCAAGCGCCGATGCTGTCAGGCCGTTGCTGAGCATCCCGTTGCGAAGACGATCGTTCGGCACCGCGTCTCCTGCTCACTGGGCTTGGGGACGGCATCGGGGACGACTCACACTAGCGAGGACATCCCTATCCGTCCATTACTCGGGGTGAAGTCGTCATCACGAATTGGCAGAGCCTGACTCCACAACACGTGCCATCCAGATAGGACGCGACGAACCAACGTGATCGCCGCGCCGATGGCCTGATGGAGGTGGCTATGCGCGGCGACGAGACGGCGAGCAAGGGTGAACAGGTTGAGGCGGCCGAGCGGGAGGCTGCCAAGCAGCGCATTCTGGCTCAGGCCGAGGCGGAACGCCTACCCGTCGACGACACGACCCGTGTGGTCCCGGATCGGCGGTGGCGGCGTGAGCAGCGATGACCTCCCCATCGGCCGTCGGGTGGCCGGTTGGCGGGTGCGGCGGTCCATGACGCAGCAGATGCTTGCCGATCGCCTGCGCAGGTCGAAGAGTTGGGTGGACAAGATCGAACGCGGCGTTCGCCCCCTGGACCGGTACTCGGTCATCCAGGAGCTGTCCCGCGTCCTGCGGGTCGACCCGGAGGCGCTGCTCGGTAAGCCGCCAAGCACCCCGGCGAGCACTCCGGCCGGGGTGGACGACGTCCGGGCCGCGCTCGCCCGCTACGACACCCCGCCGACCTCACCACACATGCACGAGCTGAGGCGTCAGGTCGGGCATGCCTGGTTGACCTACCAGCACGCGCACTACCCGCAGTTGGTGCGGGCGATGCCGGATCTGCTGGACGCCGCCCAGGGCGCGCGGTCGACGGAGCTGCTGGTGCAGGCGTACCGGATCACCGCGCTGCTGCTGGTCAAGCTGGGGGAGGCCGACCTCGCCTGGCTGGCCGCCGACCGCGCCATGGGCACCGCCCAAGACGCCCCAGTCCTCGCGGCCACAGCAGCAATCGCGGTGGCCCAGGCGCTACGCGCGTCGGGCCGCGACCGCCTGGCCCTGTCGGCGACTCTCACCGCCGCCAACCGAACTCTCCCACCGGCACTTCAAGCTGGTGATCAAGAGGTTAGGAACACGTTCGAAGATCAAAGTCGACGCAAATCTCTTGATCACCGGGGCGACAGCGAGCACCGGGGTGGGGGAGATCGGCGGGGCGACCGTCGGGCGTGGGCGGTGGGTGGGACGCTGCTGGTCCAGGCCGCGCTGGCCGCCGCCGGCTGCGGCGAGCACCGCCGCGCCACCGAGCTGATCGACCGGGCCGCGGGCGTCGCCGTGAACCTCCGGGGGTACGACGAGCCGCACGGCACCAGCTTCGGGCCGGTCACTGTGGAGATGGCGCGGGTGCTGCTTGCAGCGCAGCGGGGTGACACCGGCGGCGCACTGGCACGGCATGTGAGCGTCGTTCGGCGGGAGCTGTGGCGGCGGTTGCCGGCCGAATATCGGGGTGCCTACCTGCTCGATGCCGCGCGGATCTACCTGCACGCCGGTGACCTTCGCGGGGCGGCGCGGGCGCTCGTCGACGCGGACAGTGTGGCGCCGGCTGAGGTCCGGGGGAGGCCTCTGGCGCGTACTCTCATCGCCGATGTTGCCCGGGCCAAGCCGGCGCCGGCCGGCGTGGCGCGGCTGGCGACATTGGTCGGGCTTACCCGGTGACGGAGGCGCGTCGGCGTATGTCGTCGGCGGGGTTGATGGTGCGGACCGGGTTCGAGACCACGGTCATGTCCCCAACATGCTGCAACACGGTCTTGACTTCAACCTTCCTTCAACGCCCAGCATCAGCCGTATGCAGATCCCAGGAAGCAGTGGTGCCCCGCCGGCCGACGCGAACCAGGTGGCCGCGTACTGGACGCGGTTGGCGTACGAATCCATCATCCGGTTCACCCGCGACGAGCAGGCCAAGCGCGGCTTCACGCAGCCGCAGTTCTGGATCCTGCGCCACCTCTCTCCGCACGACCTCGCGCCTCATGACGGCGCAGCCAGGACCATTGCCCAGCTTCAGCACGCCATGACCGAGTACATCCGCCCCGACGACGACCTCGCGAGCGAGGCCGAGGTGCTCCTCAGTCGCGGATGGATCCGCGCAGATCACGACGGCAACCTACGACTCACCGACGCCGGCGAGGCGGCTCGACTGCGGATGAAGCAGTCCGCTCCCGAGATCCGGTCGCTGATCCATCGAGGTATCGACGACGCGGACTACGTCGCGGCGCTGACAGTGCTACAGAGACTCATCGCCAACACCACCCCGGTACCGGCGACGGAAGCCTGAGGCTTGCGTGAGAAGCACCCGGGCCTGCCCTGGCCGTCGCGCCGACTGAGGTTCCGCGGTGGCCTCTGGCGCGTACCCTCATCGCTGATCTTGCCCGTGCGAAGCCGGCGCCGGCCGGCGTGGCGCGACTGGCGACGCTGGTCGGGCTTACCCGGTGACGGACTCGCGGCGGCGTAGGTCGTCGGCGGGGTTGATGGTGCGGACGGGGTCGGGGACCGGGCCGCGTCGCCGCCACTCGCGGGGGTAGCCGAGCGAGACCTCCTCGAAGCGGACGCCGTCGTAGAAGGTGGTGCGGGGGATGTGCAGGTGCCCGTAGACCATCGTGGACGCGCCGAAGCGCAGGTGCCAGTCGCGGGTGCGGACGGTGCCGCACCACTGGGCGAACTCCGGGAACCACAGGATGTCGGTGGGCTCGCGTACGAGGGGGTAGTGGTTGACCAGCACGGTCGGCAGGTCCGGGTCGCGTTCGGTGAGGCGACGTTCGGTCTCGGTGACGCGGGCGTCGCACCAGGCCTCGCGGCTCGGGTACGGGTCGGGGTGCAGCAGCGCCTCGTCCGTGCAGACCACGCCCGCGGCGTACGCGATGTCGAGGGATTCCTGTTTGGTGCTCGCCTGGGGCACGCGGAACGTGTAGTCGTAGAGCACGAACAGCGGGGCGATGGTGGCGGGGCCGCCCTCGCCGTCCCACACCGGGTACGGGTCCTCGGGCGTGACGACGCCCAGGCGTTGGCACATCGCCACCAGCTCGCGGTAGCGGGTCTCGCCGCGCAGGTGCTCCGGGTCGCCGGGAGGCGTCCACAGCTCGTGGTTGCCGGGCGCCCACACGACCGTGGCGAAGCGGCTGCTCAGCAGGGCGAGCGCCCACTCGATGTCGGCGAACTTCTCGCCCACGTCACCGGCCACCAGCAGCCAGTCGCCGGGGTGGTCCGGGTGTAGCTCCTGGACGAAGGCGCGGTTCTCCGCGTAGCTGATGTGCAGGTCGCTGACGGCCCGCAGCCGGGGGGAGACGCTCACACATCGAGGCTAGGCCGTTGCGGCCGGATCGGGACACCCCGCACCGGTCGGTCAGCAGAACCAGCCGTCCTGCACCCAGCCGCGCCGGTTGATGTACCCGTAGGCGAAGCCGTAGACGTAGCCGCCGCTGCGCGGGCCTTCGACCAGGAACGTCTGCCCCTGGTAGAGGGTGCCCATCCACGCGCCGTTGGGCTGGGTGCGGACGAACAGGTCGCTCGCGCACACCGTCTCGCGCTGGCCGATGGTGCCGTTGGCGGCCTGCGCCGGCGCGGCGAGGGTCACGGTGGCGGCCCCGGCGAGGAGGGCGGCGATCACCCGCCGCGTCACCATGAGTCGTACCCTCCGATGCACTCGGCGCGCAGGTAGCCCCAGTCGTTCGGGCCGAAGTCGAAGGTGGCCGCCCACCCGTTGTAGACGGGGTGCGCGCCGGGGGTGTGGCCGATCTTGTTGCCGTACTCGAGGGTGCGCTTCAGGCCGGTGGGGCCACCGGCGGAGTCGTAGTTGGCGTAGAAGCTGGCGCTCTGGCAGACCACGATGGCGTGCCGCGGCACCACCGGATCGGCCTGGGCAGGCGTGGCGCCCAGGGCGGCCAGCGCCGCTCCGACGGCCAGCGCTGCGGGTACTCGTCGACGCATGCCCACCTCCGGTGTGGCGAAACTTTCCTACCGGCGAGCGTAGCGATGGTGTCGATAAATGTCGATGGCGGGCGCTACCACGGGACGTGCCGGCTGGCCGGCATATCCGGTGACCCGGCGGGAAAGCGCGGGGCGTCCGAGAGCCCGAACCGGAGCAGGAGACAAACATGCCTTTCATCACCGTGGGGACGGAAAACTCCGCGCCCATCGACCTGTACTACGAGGACCACGGGTCCGGTAAGCCCGTGGTGCTGATCCACGGCTTCCCGTTCAACGGTGCGACCTGGGAGAAGGAGACCAGGGCGCTGCTGAACGCCGGATACCGGACGATCACCTACGATCGGCGCGGCTACGGTAACTCGGCGCAGCCGGCGTTCGGGTACGACTACAACACGTTCGCGGCCGACCTGGACGTGTTGATGACCGAGCTGGACCTCAGCGACGTGACCCTCGTGGGGCACTCGATGGGCACCGGCGAGGTGATTCGCTACCTGGGCAACTACGGTTCCCAGCGGGTCAGCCGGGCAGTGGTCCTCAGCCCGCTGCAACCGATGCTGGCCAAGGCGGACGACAACCCCGAGGGCGTCGACCGGAACCTCTTCAAGGGCTTCCAGGACGCCATCATCAAGGACCGCTTCGCCTACCTGACGTCCTTCTGCGACGCCTTCTTCAACCCGGACCAGAACATGGGCAAGCGGGTCAGCGAAGAGGCGTACCGGGCGCACTGGCAGATCGGCGCCATGGCCTCCGCCAAGGCCACCCACGACAGCGTGGACTCCTGGCAGGAGGACTTCCGCCAGGACCTGCCGAAGATCGACATTCCGGTGTTGATTGTGCAGGGTGACCAGGACCGGGTGCTGCCCTACCCGGTGACCGGTCAGCGGCTCGGCCCGATGATGCCCACCGGCACGCTCATCACGCTCAAGGGCGCGCCGCACGGCATCCCGTGGACGCACGCCGACGAGATCAACAAGGCGATCATGGACTTCATGAAGCAGCCTGCGAAGGCGCGCGCCTGACCCGTACCGGTAGCCGATCGGACGCCAGCGCCATGACGGCGCTCCGGCACCCGGCCCCAGCGTTTCGCACCGGGGCCGGGTGTCGGCGTCTTTTCGGTGATCGTTGGCTGCTCAGCGATACGACACGCCGTGCGTCTTACTGGTGAGCAGCCAACGATCACGAAAAGGCCGCCTCAGGCCCGGATCAGCGTCACCAGCCCCGCCGCGACCAGCACGCCGGCCCAGAGGCGGTCGACGTTGAACCACGCCTTGCGCAGCACCCCCACCCCGAGCACCTCGTAGACCAGCACCGCGACGACCAGGGCGGTCCCGAACATCGCCACGGTGTGCACCCCGGCGGCCGCCAACCCGGGCAGCGCACCCACCGACGCCGCCGCCAGGTGTCCCGAATGGCCCCCGGAAGGCGGCTCGGCCACCAGCACCGGCAGCAGCATCAGCCCCGCGCCGTGCGCCGACGACATGAGGAACGACCAGCCGGCGAGCTGTGCCGCCGACAGTCGCATGCCCGCCCAGCGGAAGTGCCGCTCGGAGAGCAGCCGCCACAGTCCGAAGCCGACCAGCAGCACCCCGCCGACCACCGCCAGGACGGTGCTCGCCGTCACCGAGCGGGTCGCCGTGACCAGGGCGGCCACGATCCCCACCGAGGCCAGGTGCCCCGCCGCGATCGGCGGCAACGCGCGCAGCAGCGCCGGCCGGCTGCGTTCCTGAAGGCCCCGGGCCACCGCGAACAGCCAGCCCATCGCCGGGTTCAGGCCGTGGAACGCGCCGAGCGCGGCGAGCGTCGCCAGGGTCCCGACGGTCACGGGAAGCAGTACGAGTCGGAGGACGCGTCCCCGCCCTGTAGGCGCGTCTGGTGTACGCGCAGCCCCCGGAACTCGTCCCCGTGCGGGAAGAACCGCTCGTCGGGGGTGAGCCCGCCGGCCTCGACGTCGACGTCGAGCTTGGCCAGCCACGCGCCCACCCCGTCGGGGTAGAACTGGTCGTCCCACGCGCCGTAGAGGGAGTTGCTGACGTAGACCCGCCGGCCGTCCCGGCTCACCTCCACCATCTGCGGGCCGCCGGCCAGTGCCTCGTCGGGTGCGGACGGGTGGGCGGTGCGGCGGACGATCCCGCCGAGGTGCACCGAGCCGGTCTGCACCGGGCGCAGCGGGTCACTCACGTCGTACTGGCGCAGCTCCCCGGTGCCCCAGCACGACACGTACAGGAAGCGGTCGTCGACGGACAGGTCGATGTCGGTCACCAGTGGCGGCACCGCCCCGAACGGCTTGAGCAGGTCGGGCAGATCCGCCGGGTCGGCCGGCTCGGCCGGAATGTCGATGACCTTGGTGACTGCCCAGGCGTCCCCGTCGCGATGCCACAGCCAGACCGAGGCGGACAGGTCCTCGACGCTGATCACCACCCCGACGAACCCGTACGACTTCGTCGGGTCGTGCGCCGGACGCAGCTCCAGTGGCATCTGGTACTGATCGCCCAGGTCGACGCGCTGCACGTGCCGGCGCTTCGCGAGGTCCCAGAAGTGGATGGCGTGACCGTAGCGGCGGCCCAACAGCAGCTCCCCGATGATGCCGTCCTCGATCATCGACGGGGTGCCCCACTCGCTGGTGACCAGCACGTCCTGGTTGAGGTGCCACCACACGTCGTACGCGAGGAACTGCGGCCCCCGGTCGGCCTCCCACGCCCCGCGTACCTCGAAGGTGGTGTGGTCGAGGAGCGCGACGCCACCCGGACCCTCCTCGCCGTCCGCGCCACCGAGAGCCGACAGGTAGATGCCGTCCGGGCCACAGTGCACGGTGTGCGGCCGGGAGTAGCCGGCCCGCTTGGCCAGCTCCTCCGGCCCGATCACCTTCACCACCTGCGGCTGGCGCGGATCGGGCTGGGTGTCGATCACGTGGATGCGCGAGGAGCGCAGGCCCGGCACGATCAGGTAGCGCCGCTCGACGTGCGGGTGCGGGGCGGTCGGGCAGAGCGCGCTGCTGCACGCGTTCCAGCCGAAGTGGTGCAGCTCGTCGCCGAGGTGCGGCAGGTCGGTCCAGCCGACGACCCGGCCGTAGTCGGGGGAGTCCGGGTCGGTGTCCAGCACCACGATGGCGTCCGGGCGGCTGGCCGTACGGTCGAAGGCCGCCACGTAGGCGAGCTTCTCGGCCGGCGCGGTCGCCGCCTCACGGGGTGACGGGTAGAAGGTCGGGTCGGGCGTCCAGCGGGTCATCGCATCTCCGCTTCGTCAGCTGGTGGTCAGGTGGCGTGCCTCAGGTGGTGGGCACGCCGAGTCGGTCGAGCAGGAGCCGGCGCAGCGCGCCGAAGCCCGGGTCGTCCGGCGTGCGGGTGGGGGCCAGGTCGACGGGCAGGTCCGCGACGATGCGGCCGTCGTCGAGGAGCAGGATCCGGTCGGCGAGCAGCAGCGCCTCCTCCACGTCGTGGGTGACGAGCAGGGCGGCGAAGCCGTGCTCGGCGCGCAGGCGGCGCAGCAGCACCTGCATCCGCAGTCGGGTGAGCGCGTCCAGCGCGCCGAACGGCTCGTCGAGCAGCAGCAGGTCCGGTTCGCGAACCAGCGCCCGGGCGACGGCCACCCGCTGCGCCTGCCCACCGGACAGCTCGGCCGGCCAGGCCCGGTGCCGCTCGGCCAACCCGACCTCGGTCAACGCCCGCTCGACGCGGCCGGCGATGTCCGGGCCGGACAGGCCGAGCCCGACGTTGGCCGCCACCCGCTTCCAGGGCAGCAGCCGGTGCTCCTGGAAGACCACGGCGGCGGTGCCGTGCACGACGGTCTCGCCGGTCGCCTCGCCGTCCAGGCCGGCGAGGATGCGCAGGAGGGTGCTCTTGCCCGAACCGCTGCCGCCGAGCAGGGCCACGACCTCACCCCGGGCGATGCTCAGGTCGACCCCGGCCAACACGACCGTCGGCCCGAAGGACCGGCGGATCGCAGTCGCGGTCAGCACCGGGGTCGCGCCGATCAGGTGGCTCGCAGTCCGCGTCGCCATGTCAACATCCTCCTCTCCGCAACGCGCAGGGCAAGGTCGGATATCAGCCCGAGCAGCGCGTAGACGAGCAGGCCGAGGACCACCACGTCGGTCTGGCTGAACTCCCGCGCCTCCATCATCAGGAAGCCGATGCCGGTCTGGGCGTTGACCTGCTCGCCGACGACGAGGCTGAGCCAGGCCGCGCCGATCGCGAGGCGCAGGCCGAGGAACAGCGACGGCAGCGCGCCCGGCAGCACCACGTGACGCAGCCGGGCGGCCGGTCCGAGCCCGCAGGCCCGGGCCGCCTCCACCAGCCGTTCGTCGATGTCCCGGATGCCGGCGTACGTGTTGAAGTACACGGGGAAGAACGCACCCAGGGCCACCAGGCTGATCTTCAGCGACTCACCGATGCCGACCCAGATGATCAGCAGGGGCACCAGGCCCAGGTGCGGCAGCATGCGGGCCATCTGCACCGGCGGGTCGACGAGGTCGTCGCCGAGGCGCAACAGCCCGGCCACCGTGCCCAGGACGAGCGCCAGCACGCCACCGATGAGCAGCCCCGCGCCGGCCCGGGTGAGCGAGTCCACCAGGTGCACGGCGAGCGTGCCGTCGCGGGACAGTCGCCAGCCGGTCGCGAGCACGTCGCTCGGCGCCGGCAGCTTCTCCGGCGCCAGCACGCCGGTGCGGGCCGCCAGCTCCCAGCCCAGCACCAGCGCGACCGGGCTGACCAGCCGCCGCCACCGCCGCGTCCGCCGTGGGCGCGCTTGTGGCGTCGCCTCCGCCGCGATCTCCGGCGGCGTTTCGAGCAGCGGGGTACGACTCACTGGAACACCGCGCTGAAACGGTCGTCCACCCGGCTCCTGATGTCGACCGGTCCCGGGATCAGGTCCAGCGCGATGAAGCTGTCCGTGATCGCCTGGAGTTCGTCGCCGATGGCCGGGCTGACCGGGGCGAGCGGCTTGGCGCTGCGGTCCAGGGCGCGGCTGGTCACGTCCTGGGGGATCTTCAGCTCCGGCGCGAGGGTGCGGGCCCGCTCCTGCGGGTTGGCGATACCCCAGTCGGTCACCTCGCGGTACTTCTGGAGGAACGCCCGGACGTCGTCCGTGCGCTTGGTGACCGCGTCCGGGGCGGCCAGCACGTACTCGCGGTTGCTGGCCAGGCCGGTCGCGTCGGCGAGCACCCGTACGCCCGGCTGCTCGGCCAGGGCGAAGTACGGGTCCCAGATCACCCAGGCGTCGACCTGTCCGCTGTCGAAGGCGGGGCGTCCCTCGGCCGGTTTGAGGTACTTGACGTTGATGTCGCGCAGCGTCATCTTGTTGGCCTCCAACAGCCGGACCAGCAGCCAGTGCACGTTGGAGCCCTTGTTGAGGGCGACCGTTCTGCCCTTGAGGTCGGCGAAGCTGCGGTAGCCGCTGTCCGCCTTGACGAGCACCGCCTCACCCTGCGGGATCGGCGCGGAGGTGCCGATGATGGAGAACGGAATCTTGCCGGCGGCGGCGAAGACCGGCGGAGCCTCGCCCACCTGTCCGATGTCGATCGACCCGGCCTTGAGCGCCTCGGTGAGCGCCGGTCCGCTCTCGAACAGCGACCACTCGACGTCCGGGGCCGCGCCGCGCGCCTTGACCAGGCTGAGCCCGCCGAAGCGCTGGTAGCCGATCCGCAGCTTGCCCCCGCCGTCACCGGCGTCGGCGGAGCCGCCGCAGGCGCTCACGCCGCCCGCGGCGAGCAGAACGAGGGCGGTGAACGCCGCCGTGAGCAGGCGGCGACGTGGGGGACGGCCGGGTGAGGGGGTACGCATGGCGGCTCCTTGGCTGAGCGGGTGTGCCGGGCCGCGTCGACCGGCGTGGGATGGCGTGGGCGGTAGCCTACTAACCCGATAGGTTTTATGGGTAGGCTGTCGGCGGGTTCGTCCCACCCCTCAGGAGCGCCCCGCGCACACACGGAAAGAGCCGCGATGACCCTCACCTTCCACTGGTTCCTGCCCACCAACGGCGACAGCCGGGACGTCGTCGGCGGTGGACACGGCGTACCCACCGGCGCGGCCGGGGGCGCCCGCCCGCCGAGCGTGGCCTACCTGGGGCAGATCGCCCGTACCGCCGAGCAGCTCGGCTTCGTCGGCGCGCTCACCCCGACCGGCGCGTGGTGCGAGGACGCCTGGCTCACCACCGCGATGCTCACCGAGGTCACCGAACGCCTCAAGTTCCTGGTGGCGTTCCGGCCCGGGGTGCTGTCGCCCACCCTGGCCGCCCAGATGGCTTCCACCTTCCAGCGGCTCTCCCGGGGCCGGCTGCTGCTCAACGTGGTCACCGGCGGCGAGTCGACGGAGCAGCGGGCGTACGGCGACTTCCTGGACAAGGACGCCCGGTACGCGCGGTGCGACGAGTTCCTGCACGTCGTACGCGCGCTGTGGCGGGGGGAGACCGTCGATTACACCGGCGAGCACCTGCGCGTCGAGCAGGCGCGACTGCACCGGCTGCCCGACCCCACGCCGCCGGTCTACTTCGGTGGCTCGTCGGCCGCCGCCCTGCCCGTGGCCGTGCGGCACAGCGACGTCTACCTCACCTGGGGCGAGCCGCCGGCCCAGGTCGCCGAGAAACTCGACCGGGTACGGGCCCTCGCCGCCGAGGCCGGCCGGGACCTGCGCTTCGGCATCCGGCTGCACGTGATCGCCCGGGACACCGCCGACGAGGCGTGGGCACAGGCCCGTCGGCTGCTCAACGGCATCGCCGAGGCCGACATCCGCGCCGTACAGGAGGGCCTGCGCCGCAGCGAGTCCGAGGGACAACGCCGGATGCTCGACCTGCACGGCGGTTCCCGCGACAGCCTCGAGGTCGCACCCAACCTGTGGGCCGGCGTCGGCCTGGTACGGGGAGGGGCCGGCACCGCCCTCGTGGGCAGCCACCGCGAGATCGCCGACCGGATCGCCGAGTACCACGCCCTCGGCATCGACGAGTTCATCCTCTCCGGCTACCCCCACCTGGAGGAGGCGTACTGGTTCGGCGAGGGGGTGCTGCCGATCCTGCGCGAGCGCGGACTGTGGCGACACCCCGACGGCCAACCCGACCCGGCCGACCTCCCGGACATCCCCTTCGCGGGCACGACCACACCCCGCCCGGCGCGGGAGCCGGCGGTGGCCCGCTGACCGGCCCGCGGTTGCGGGCGCCCGGCGCGCCCGCAACCGACGGCGTGCCGCTGCCTCCACGCGCATCCCGGTCGTGCCGGTAGTCTCGCCGCGTGAATCCGAAGGTGATCGAGGGTCGGCTGTCCGTGGCGCAGACCGGCACGGGTGTGGAACGGCGCGCTTTCGGTGAGTTCGTCGGGTCCCGCGGTGAACTCGCGTCGTACGCGTTCGGCTGGACGACCAACTCCGAGCACCACCACGCTCGGCTCACGGTGGGGATCGGGGCCGGAAACCCCGGCGGTGCCAGCTTCCACGCGATCATCTTCGACAGGGAGAACAGCTACGCCTGCTCGCTCGTCGACGAGCCCTTCGAGCGAGTCCCCGAGGGCGGCCCCGACCTCACCGCGACCGAGGCCCGCGCACACGAGGATCTGCCGTTCATCTGGTGGGTGGTGGACCTCGTCATGGAACGTGACCGGCGCGCGCGGTGGATGAAACACTGGCTGCTGGGGACCAGCAGCATCCAGACCGGCGAGGTCTTCGACCAGAAGAGCCGATCCTGTACGTCAGCCACGACGCCGACGACGGACTCTGGCAACTCATCGGCGCGAGCGACGCCGACCCCGCGACGGGCAAGCTCAGCCACCTTCACCACGCCGTGGAACACGACCTCACGCTGCTCGACGTTCTCGACCTCGGTCCCGGCGAGAGCGCCCACCGAACCGGGCCGGACGCGCCCTGGACCGCCGGGCCGTCCTGAGACGGGCGGGAGGGCTTGATCAGCGCCGAGGCATCCCGCCATGTGGACTGTTGACGATGAGCGGCACGCTGTCTGGTGCCAGGAAATAATGGCCCTCGAAGTACTCGAGGTGAACGTGGCCGCCGTCGTCCATGTTGGCTACCTGGCGTAGCAGGTCGGCGAGGAGTGACCGGCTTTCCGCGCCACCGTGGATGCTGAAATAGTGACGACCGTCGACGCCAATGACGACGGGCCCCTGCGTCACCTCGACGAGAACACCCCGTAGGTGCCGAGAGTGAGCCGACGGCGCAAGGCTCAACTCGCCTCCGCTTGCTACCAGTTCAGCGAGATGACAAAGCTCAGCACGGGCACCCACGATGTCGATGCCTTCGGCTGCTGAATAGTAGTCGAGGATCATCCCGCAACCGTAGGCCCCCGCGTCTATCCAGCAACTTTCAGCTCTGATCGCCGAGGGTTTTGTCGTTCCTCCGGCAGACCGCCAATCCGTAGCGCGATCGGCGATCTCGTCGGCTCACGGCTCAGCGCAAGTCAATCTCGACCTGGTGCTCCGCGAGCATGCCCAGCAGATACTCCAAGGTGGTCGCCGGAC
The DNA here is from genome assembly GCF_053585025.1 of Micromonospora sp. RB23. NCBI lineage: Bacteria > Bacillati > Actinomycetota > Actinomycetes > Micromonosporales > Micromonosporaceae > Micromonospora > Micromonospora sp. RB23. The sequence continues at coordinate 3,967,790 of NZ_CM132111.1, read as the reverse complement.
GCAGCAAACGCCGGTCGTAGCCGGCGACGAGGTATTCGCGGGCGATGGCAGAGTTGTGCCACACGAGCCGAAATGGTGCCTGCGCGCCGAACCCTCCGGCGAGGCAGTCGTCGAGGGCGTCGAGGTTCCAACCGAAGTATCCGCCCGGGCCGTTGATCGTCTCGCCGATCGCGCAGTAAAACCCTTCAACGTCGGTGACGAACCGGCCGTCGAGTTCGTACGTGATGCCGGCCGGCCGGTCCGGCGCGCCGGATTGGTGGGCGAGTGCTGCTCCTGCCCAATGGTGGCGCAGCTCTCGGTCGTAGCCGGTCCACAGGTTCTTCTCGACGGGCCGTCCGGTCCACCAGTGCCTCAGGATGCCGAGGACACCGGTCGGCAACGGTTCCTGCGGGTCGCTGTCGACGGTCACGTCGAGGAGTCCGGGGCCTAGGCGCGAAGGCTCGCCGGCCTGGACGGTTCCGGACACCACGGCGCCGATGACCTGGTTGATGGAATCGTCGGCGGCGACCATGTAGACGTCGGTGCGGATCCGGCGGCGGCGCAGGCAGTCCTTGGTCGACTGCCCGACCGCGCCCAGCGCGTTCAGCAACAGTGGCTCCGGTCGGCAGCCGAGCAGCCGAACCTGCGGCACCGGCGGTGCGGCTTGCTCGCGGAACACGCCGGTGACGTCCCGACAGGTGCCGTAGGGTGCCTCGTCCGGGCCTAGGAGGACGAATTCGGTGACGTCGCCAGGACGTTCGACGCCGTCCGTGCGGTCGTAGACGTGGACGAACCCGTCGAGGTCGATGTCCACCGTTTCCGGCATCGTCACATTTGGCCGTTGCGCGAGGACGACGACGTCGGCCAGGTCCTCGCCCCACCAGGACGGCGGCGTGCCTGGCGGTGGGGGAGGCGCCGTTACGGAGACATTCCCCAGCCAGGCTCGTTCGGTCCCGAGTGCCTCACTGGGCAGTCGGTCGAGCAGGTCGGCGAGCGCGCCGGCCGGGGCGCAACCGACGAGCGTTAACCGCTCCCGCGGCCGGGGCGGCAGATCGACGAACACTCCTTCGATCTCGGCGCACAGCGCCAGCGGGATGTCGATCTCGTAGGAGCCCTCGAAGCCGACGTCGCCGAGGAGCAGCCAGCGCGGGCTGACCGGATGCTCCCACTCCCACCGCCGCAGCTCCGGCGGAACGCCAGCATCCAGGCCCGCGCTCGTCGTCACGCCGCGACCCTACCAACCAAAAACCCCCTGCGGAGAGCTCGTTCGCGGACGGCGGAGCATGGCACCCGCAACCTCAACGCGTCCGACCTTCGGCAGAAGCGGGCTCGGCGACGCAAGACGGCGAGATGCCCTCGCGCAGTGTGTCGTGGTGGTCCGAACCTCCTTCCATGAGGTGGGGGATCAACAGACCGTCCGTCACAGCCCTCGCCGCCTCCACGCTGGCACGACCACACCCCGGCCGGCGCCGGAGCCCGTGATCGTTGGTCGTTGAGCGACACGACACGCCGTGCCGATCGCCGCTGAACAGCCAACGATCACCGGGTCACGCGCCCGTGGCGTCCCACACGACGACGTGGACCACGAACGCCTTGTCGGCGCGGCTGTCGTTGGTGATGGTGGCGAACCCGAGCCGTCCCTCGGAGGTACGGAAGCACCAGTTCGCGCCCGGTGTGAACGAGGCCCGCGCCGAGCCGGTGGCCGACGCGACGCAGTCCGCGTACGCCTGTGCGGGGTTGCCGCCGGAGTACGGGTAGACGTTCGGGGCGTTGGCGACCTGGATGTTGTCCGAACGGATATCGCCCCAGTCGTGGTAGAGATCGAGCCCGTCCGTGGCCCCGTCGGAGTGGTGCGGAACGACCTGCTGATCCGGCTTGTCGACGTCGACGGCGGCCTCCCGGGGCAGCACCACGTCCCTCGCGACGAGGGTGCGGGGCGCGTCGGGGTCCGTCGTACCCCCGGGGGTCGGGGTGGTCTGGCCGGTGGGCGGCGCGGCCGGGCTGGTGCCCGGCGTCGCGGCACCCGTCGGCCCGCCGGCGGTGGGCGGTGACGTCGACGAGGAGCCGGCGGTGGGTGACGGCGTCGACGGGTTGCGGAGCTGGGTCGCCAGGACGCCGCCGAGCAGCAGGCAGCCCAGCGCCAGCAGGGCGATCGCGACGCGGGTCCGCCGACGCCACAGCCAGAACGCGCCGAGCACCAGGACCGCCGTCAGGGTGAGGGCGAACAACAGCACGTCCCGCTTGAGCCAGCTCTCCACCGCGGTCACCACACCGAGGACGTTGGCCGCCACACCGATCACGGCGAGGGTCCTGATCCGGCGGTCGTCGCTGTTGCCGCCGGTCGCTGGTGGCGGCGTGGATTCACCCAACGGTTACCTCCACTGTGGAGTTTCGTACGGGAGCGGACTGTGCTGCCCCCGTCATGATCCCATCGGCGCGCTCGGCGGCGGACCGCCTTGCGGCGCGGGTCGAGTCAACTGTCCGACGTAACGACGTGATCCCTCATCCCGGACACCCTGTTGCTCCCGCCGGGAACGATCCTCTACGGTCTGGTCAAGCGGTGGGCGGTGCGGTCCGCATCCGACCGACACCGCCGGGTGCCCGTCGTGCGGGCCGGGATGGTGGAGTCCCGGGCCACCCCGTCGACGGTCGTCGCGGCGGTCGTGTGATCCCAGCTCGTTCCTCCGGGCGGTGCTGCCCGGGGTGGCTCCGCGCGGAGCCAACGGCGAGCCGGCCACGCCGATCCCCACCGGAGAATCCCGTGTTCCTCAGCCCGCACGAGCAGGACCGCCTGCTCGTCCACGTCGCGGCCGATGTCGCCCGCCGCCGCCGCGAGCGCGGCCTGCGACTCAACTATCCCGAAGCCGTCGCGATCATCACCGCCTTCCTGCTCGAAGGGGCCCGGGACGGGCGGTCGGTGGTCGACCTCATGTCGGCCGGCCGGACCGTGCTCGGCCGCGACGACGTCCAGGACGGCATCCCCGAGCTGCTGAGGGAGGTGCAGGTGGAGGCCACGTTCCCGGACGGCACCAAGCTCGTGACGGTGCACCACCCGATCCCGTGATCCCCGGGGAGATCCTGCCGGCGGCCAGCCCGGTGGAGATCAACGTGGGTCGGCCGGTGACCACGCTGGTCGTGGTCAACACCGCCGACCGTCCGGTGCAGGTCGGCTCGCACTACCACTTCGCCGAGGCCAACCCGGCCCTGGCCTTCGACCGGGACGTCGCCTGGGGGCAGCGTCTCGCCGTCCCGGCGGGTACCTCGGTCCGGTTCGAGCCGGGCGTGAGCCGCAGCGTCGACCTGGTGCCGCTCGGCGGCGCGCGCGTCGTACCGGGCCTGCGCGGCGAGTGCGCCGGGCCGCTGGACGCCGCATCCCCGGCCGCGCCGGCGACTGACGGGCCGGCGACCGACGGGCCGGCGACTGACGGGCCGACGACCGACGGGCCGGCGACTGACGGGCCGGCGCGGTGAGCGCCGTGCGGCGGGACCGCTACATCGACCTGTACGGGCCCACCACCGGCGACCGCATCCGGCTGGCCGACACCAGCCTGCTGATCGAGGTGGAGACCGACCACTGCGTGGGCGGCGACGAGGCGGTCTTCGGCGGTGGGAAGGTGATCCGCGAGTCGATGGGCCAGTCGCGGGCCACCCGCGCCGAGGGCGCCCTCGACACCGTCATCACCGGCGCGGTGGTGCTCGACCACTGGGGCGTCATCAAGGCCGACGTGGGCCTGCGCGACGGGCGGATCGTCGCCCTCGGCCGGGCCGGCAACCCGGACACCATGCCCGGCGTCCACCCCGACCTGGTCATCGGGCCGGCCACCGAGGTCATCGCCGGCAACGGCCGGATCCTCACCGCCGGCGCCGTCGACACCCACGTGCACTTCATCTGCCCGGAGATCGTCACCGAGGCGCTCGCCAGCGGCGTCACCACGCTCGTCGGCGGCGGCACCGGCCCCGCCGAGGGCACCCGGGCCACCACGGTCACGCCGAACGCCTGGCACCTGGCCCGCATGCACGAGGCGCTGGACACGATGCCGGTCAACGTCCTGCTGCTCGGCAAGGGCAACACCGTCTCGCAAGAGGCGCTGTGGGAGCAGTTGCGCGCCGGCGCGGGCGGGTTCAAGCTGCACGAGGACTGGGGCACCACCCCGGCGGCCATCGACGCCTGCCTGCGGGTGGCCGACGCCTCCCGGGTGCAGGTGTCGATCCACACCGACACCCTCAACGAGGCCGGTTTCGTGGCCGACACGCTGCGGGCCATCGGCGGACGGGCCATCCACTCGTACCACACCGAGGGCGCGGGCGGCGGGCACGCGCCGGACATCATCACGGTGGCCAGCGAGCCGAACGTGCTGCCGTCGTCGACAAACCCGACCCGGCCGTACACCGCCAACACCCTCGCCGAGCACCTGGACATGCTGATGGTCTGCCACCATCTCAACCCGTCCGTGCCGGAGGACCTGGCCTTCGCCGAGAGTCGGATCCGGCCGTCCACGATGGCCGCCGAGGACCTGCTGCACGACCTCGGCGCGATCTCCATCATCGGCTCCGACGCGCAGGCGATGGGCCGGGTGGGCGAGGTGATCCTGCGGACCTGGCAGAGCGCGCACGTGATGAAGGAGCGGGTGGGCGCGCTGCCCGGCGACGGCGCGGCCGACAATCACCGGGCCCGGCGGTACGTGGCGAAGTACACCATCTGCGCGGCGATGGCGAACGGGCTGGACGCCGAGATCGGCTCGGTCGAGCCGGGCAAGCTCGCCGACCTGGTGCTGTGGGACCCGGCGTTCTTCGGCGTACGACCACACCTGGTGATCAAGGGCGGGATGATCGCGTACGCCCAGATGGGTGACGCGAACGCCTCCATTCCGACGCCGCAGCCGATGCTGCCGCGACCGATGTTCGGGGCGTACGGCGTCGCGGCGGCGGCCACCAGCCTGGCGTTCGTCGCGCCGGCGGCCCTCGACGCGGGGCTGCGCCTGGACGTGCGGCGACGGGTGGTGCCGGTCGCCGACGTGCGTTCGCGGGGCAAGGCCGACCTACCGGAGAACGACGCGATGCCCCGGATCGAGGTGGACCCGGACACCTTCACCGTGCGGATCGACGGGGAGGTGGTGGAACCGGACCCGGTGCCACGCCTGCCGATGGCCCAGCGGTACTTCCTGTTCTGATGCCGACGTCGAGCCTGCTCCTGTTGCTCGCCGACGGTCGCTTCCCGGCCGGCGCGCACGCGCACTCCGGCGGCCTGGAGGCTGCCGTCGCCGCCGGCCGGGTCACCGACCTGGACACGTTGGAGGCGTTCCTCGTCGGCCGGCTGGCCACCGCCGGTCTGGTCGGCGCGGCGTTCGCGGCGGCGGCGCACCGGGCGGCGACGTCAGCCGGCGTACGTGCGGCCGTGCTGGCGCGGCTCGACGCGGAGCTGGACGCCCGGACCGCGTCACCGGCGCTGCGGGGGGTGTCCCGCCGCCAGGGCCGGGCCCTGCTGCGCGCCGGACGGGCCATCTGGCCCGACGGCCCGTTCGACGATCTGCCCACCGCACCGCAGGGAGCGCACCAGCCGTTGGTGCTCGGGCTGCTCTGCGCCGCCGCCGGCCTGAGCCGCGCCGAGACCGCCACGGTCGCCGCCTACGGGACGGTGACCGGCGCGGCCAGTGCGGGCGTACGCCTGCTCGGCCTCGACCCGTACCAGGTGCAGGCCCTGCTGGTCGGTCTCGCCGACCTGTGCGACGGCACCGCCGCCGACGCGGCCCGGGCCGCCGACCATCCACCCGAGCGGCTGCCCGCGGCCGCCGCGCCCCTTGCCGACATCCACGCCGAAGCTCATGCCACCTGGGAGGTGCGTCTCTTTGCGTCCTGACACCGTTTCGCCGACCGCTGCGCCCACTGCCGACCCGACCCCCCAACCGCACGACGAGACTGTTCCGCACACCCACCCCGAGCCGGGGGTGGACCCGCATCCGCCGCTGGCGCGGGCCGGCCGGGCGCTGCGCGTCGGCATCGGCGGGCCGGTCGGGTCCGGCAAGACCGCCCTGGTGGCGGCCCTGTGCCGGGCGTTCGCCGGGGAGCTGCGACTCGGCGTGGTCACCAACGACATCTACACGACCGAGGACGCCGACTTCCTCAAGCGGGCCGGCGTGCTGGACCCGACCCGGATCCGTGCCGTGGAGACGGGCTGCTGCCCGCACACCGCCATCCGCGACGACATCGGAGCCAACCTCGACGCCGTGGACGAGCTGGCCGAGGCGGTCGGCCCGCTGGACCTGGTGCTGGTCGAGAGCGGCGGGGACAACCTGACCGCCACGTTCAGCCGGGGTCTGGTGGACCGGCAGATCTTCGTGGTCGACGTGGCCGGCGGGGACAAGGTGCCCCGCAAGGGCGGCCCCGGGGTCACCTCCGCCGACCTGCTCGTGATCAACAAGACCGACCTGGCGCCCATGGTGGGCGCGGACCTGGCCGTGATGGACCGGGACGCGCGGGCCCGGCGCGGCGACCTGCCGACCGTGTTCCTGTCGATCGTCGGCGACCCGACGGCGGGCCGGGTCGCCGCCTGGATCCGCCACGAGCTGGCCCACCACGCGGCCCTGCACCCGATCGCCGCGCAGGCCGGCCCGGCCTGATGCGCGCGTACGCCCGGGTGGTGGCCCGCGCCGACGGCCGGGGCGGCACGGTCCTCGCCGAGCTGCGCGGCGAGACGCCGCTGCTGCTGCGGCAGACGCCCGGGGACGGTCGGATCGTCACCGTGTACGTGGTGGGCGGGGCGGCCGGCCCGCTCGCCGGTGACGACCTGCGGCTGGAGATCGACGTGGGGCCGGGCGCGGCGGTGCGGCTGCACAGCGTCGCCGCGTCGGTCGCCCTGCCCGGGCGGCCCGGCGCGGTGTCGCGGATGGCCGTACGCGCCGTGGTGCACGACGGTGGCGTCCTGCACTGGCTGCCCGAGCAACTGGTCGCGGCGGCCGGCTGCGCGCACCTCGCCGAGTCCCGGGTCGAGCTGGCCGCCGGGGCGCGGCTGACCTGGCGTGACGAGGTGATCTGCGGCCGGTACGGCGAGACGCCGGGCGCCGCCGTCGTGCACACCCGGGTCGACTACGACGGGCGGCCGCTGCTGCGCCAGTCGCTGGCCGTGGGGCCGGGAGCGCCCGGCTGGGCCGGCCCCGCGGTGCTCGGCGGCGCCCCGGCCACCGGATCGTTGCTGGTGGTGGACCCGTCGCGCCCCGCCGAGCCCGCCACGGTCGAGGGCACCCTCGCCCGGGTGCCCCTGGCCGGTGGTCCGGCGACGCTGTGGACCGCCACCGCGCCCGACGCGCACACGCTGCGCGCCCACCTCGGCGACGCGGCCCTCACCGAGGTCACCGCCTGATCCGGTACGCCGTTGTGCGGCATCTCGGCCCCCGGCGCTCGCTTCGCTCCTATCCTCGGAAAACGTGCGATCGCCGGTCGCTGGATGGCTCACAGGAGGCCGTGATGAGTGGCAAGGATCGACCCGAGGGCATCAGTCCGACAGCCGTGGAGGGCGCTCCGGGGTTGTGGCGCGTCGATCTCCAGCGGCACGATCTCAGCATCGAGGGCCGCGAGGTCATCCAGAGCCGGGTCGAGTTCACGCCGGACTCGCCGCCGTTCAAGCACTTTCACCCCGGCGAGGAGATCATCTGCGTGCTCCAGGGGTCGCTGGAGTACACGCTCGAAGGTCAGCCGCCGGTGGTGTGCAACGTGGGCGACGCCCTGACCGTGCCGTACGGGGTCCACCACCAGGCCCGCAACGTCGGCGACGGGGTGGCCGTCGAGCTGGCCACGTACGTCGTCGAGAAGGGCAAACCGCTGCTCACCAAGGTGGAGTGAGTCCGGGCCGCCGTCAGCGGCGCGGGCCGGCCGCCTCGGCGTGGTCGCGGCGACCGGCCGGGTCGAGTCGGGCGATCAGCTCGGCGAGGTGATCGATCAGGGCGGTGTCGGCCGGTACGCCAGCCTCGGCGAGACTGGCCCGGACCCGCTCGTCGATGCGGGCGTGCTCGCGGCGGCCCCGCGTCGTCAGGTAGGCCCGGATTCGCCGGCGGTCCAGCACGTCGATCCGCCGGAACACCAGGTTACGGTCGACGAGCTGGTCGACCAGCTTGGTGAGGGTGCCCGGCGGCAGCGACGCCTCGGCGGACACCTCGCTCATCGGGTGGCCCTGACCGTCGGCGAGCAGGCAGAGCACCCGCCACGCCTCGGTGGTCAGCTCGTCGTCGGCCAGCACGGCGGCCATCCGGCGGGAGAGCAGCCGTTCGGCGCGGGTGAGCGAGCGCAGCAGGTCGGCTGGCGCCCCGGTCACGTCTGACATGGAACTCCCTGGGCCGGTGGCCCTGTCATCGTAGCGACTCGTCCCGCTCAGTGGTGAGCTCTGGTCTTCCGACCTGTGCCGGGCAATCATGTGCTCATGTCCGCGCCGGCACCGCCGTGGCTCACCGTCGATCGGGCCGTGGTCAGCATCGCGCTGGTGTACCCGATGCGCGGTCCGGCGGGAATGTTCGGCCCGACCTGCGAACTCTGCGCTCAGCTCGCGGTCGAGGAGATCAACGCCTGCGGCGGGGTGCTGGGCCGGGAGGTGCGGCTGGTGCCGGTCGACGGTGGCGCCCCGCCGGCCGAGGTGGCCGCCGAGGTCGAGGCGTTGGTGTCGGTGGGCGCGGTGCAGGGTGTGACCGGTTGGCACATCTCCTCGGTGCGGCAGGCGCTCGCGCCCCGGGTCGCCCACCGCGTGCCGTACGTCTACACCGCCCTGTACGAGGGCGGTGAGCGTACCGAGGGGGTCTATCTGACCAGCGAGACGCCGGACGCCCAGTTGTGGCCCGCCATGCGGCTGCTCGCGGGTGAGCAGGGCGTCCGTCGCTGGTTCGTGGTCGGCAACGACTACGTGTGGCCCCGACGTACCGCGCGGGCGGCCCAGCGGTACGCGCTGCGCGGCGGCGGCCGGGTGGTGGGGCAGGCGTTCCTGCCGTTGGAGACGCACGACTTCGACGACGTGCTGCGCGAGATCGAGCGCAGCGAGGCCGACGCGGTGGTGATGCTGCTCGTGGGCGCGGACGCGGTGCGCTTCAACCGGGCGTTCGGGCGTGCCGGGATGGACCAGCGTTGCCTGCGGCTGAGCACCCTCATGGACGAGAACATGCTGCTGGCCAGCGGGGCGGGCGCGACGCGGCGGCTGTACAGCACCGCGGGATTCTTCGCCGGGCTCGTGACGCAGGAGAACCTCGACTTCCACGGCGAGTTCGCCCGCCGGTTCGGAGTGGAGGCCCCGCCGCTGGGCAGTCTGGGGGAGTCCTGCTACGAGGGCGTGATGCTGCTCGCCGCCCTGATCGCGCAGGCCCGCACCCTCGACGTGCGGGCGATCGAGACGGCCGCCGACACGGTGGCGTACCAGGGGCCGCGCGGTCGGCTGCGGCTGCGGGGCAGGCACGTGCGCCAGCGGATCTACCTCGCCGAGGCCGACGGTCTCGACTTCACCGTGCTCGCCCAGCTCTGACCGCCCGTCCGGACCCTTGACAGGTCCACCCGGCCCGGCCCTAAGATACTTCCTGCGTGAAGTATCTGGCTCGGGCCGGATACCGCGATTGTGTGTCCACCGTCGGCGGAAATCTGTCCGCCGACCATTGTGGTGGCCCATTCTTCACCGAATTAATCACTGCCGGCACCGCTCTGTGGAGACGATGTCGGCCATTGTGGCGTGCGCACTAGCCACGTGCCGGGGAAACAGTCAATTAAGGACCGGGAAACACTCACGCAATCATGCCGGTCGACGCTTTGCGTGCCCGTACCCGATGCGATGACGGTAGGCGACGTCCACCCGTCGACTCCGACACCGCCAACGTCAGCTCCACCGGACCGCACCGACCGTCCTTTCGCTACCTGAGTGCACCGCAGGGAGATTAGATGTCACTTCTTTGGGACCGCCGCATCCTGGCGGGTGCCATGACCCTCGTCGCCGCGGCGGCCATGACCGCGTGCGGCAGCAAGACCAATGACGAGGGCGGCGCGGCCGGCGTCACCGCCGACGTCTCCGGCGACACCGTCAAGGTGGGCCTGCTCAACTCGCTCTCCGGCACCATGGCGATCAGCGAGGTCACCGTCCGCGACTCGATCATGCTCGCCGTCGAGGAGATCAACGCGGCCGGCGGCGTCCTCGGCAAGAAGATCCAACCGGTCGGGGAGGACGGCGCCTCGGACTGGCCCACCTTCGCCGAGAAGGCCGAGAAGCTCATCTCCGAGGACCGGGTCGCCGCCGTCTTCGGCTGCTGGACGTCGGCGAGCCGCAAGGCGGTCAAGCCGGTGTTCGAGAAGAACAAGGCGCTGCTGTTCTATCCGGTGCAGTACGAGGGTCTGGAACAGTCGCCCTACATCTTCTACACGGGCGCGACGACCAACCAGCAGATCGTTCCCGGGCTGGACTACCTCAAGGCGCAGGGAACGAAGTCGGTCTACCTGGTGGGCAGCGACTACGTGTTCCCCCGAACGGCCAACAAAATCATCAAGGCGTACGCGGCGGCGAACGGGATGACGGTGGTCGGCGAGGATTACGCGCCGCTCGGGTCCACCGAATTCGGCACGATCGTCAACAAGGTCAAGTCGTCCGGCGCGAAGGCCGTCTTCAACACCCTCAACGGTGACAGCAACGTGGCCTTCTTCAAGGAGTACAAGTCGGCCGGGCTGACCGCCGCCGGCATGCCGGTGGTGTCGGTGTCCATCGCCGAGGAGGAGGTCAAGGGCATCGGCACCCAGTACCTGGAGGGCCAGCTGACCGCCTGGAACTACTACCAGACCACGCCGGGCGCGGCGAACAGCAAGTTCGTGGCCGCGTACAAGGCGAAGTACGGCGCGGACAAGCCGACGAGCGACCCGATGGAGGCCGCCTACGTCAGCGTCTACCTGTGGAAGGCGATGGTCGAGAAGGCCGGCGCGTTCGACGTCGAGAAGGTCCGCGCCGCCTCCGACGGGATCACCTTCGACGCGCCGGAGGGCCTGGTCACCGTCGACGGCAAGACCCAGCACATCGCCAAGACCGCCCGCATCGGCAAGATCGGCGCGGACGGCCTGATCACCGAGGTGTGGAACTCCGGCAAGCCGGTCGCACCGGACCCGTTCCTCAAGACCTACCCGTGGGCGAGCGGCCTGAGCTGACGACGCCGGCCCGGGCGGGCGGCGCGACGACGCGCGTCCCGCCCGGGTCCCCCGACCAGCAGTACGGAGTACCCACCGTGACAGTCCTCTTCGGTCAACTCTTCACCGGCATCAGCATCGGCGCGGTGCTGCTGCTCATCGCGCTCGGGCTCGCGCTGACCTTCGGCCAGATGAACGTCATCAACATGGCCCACGGCGAGTTCATCATGGCCGGCGCCTACACCACGTACGTGCTGCAACAGAGCATCACCGGGGCCGGCGCGTCCCTGCTGGTGGCGTTGCCGGTGGCGTTCGTGGTCGCCGGCACGATGGGCGTGCTGCTGGAGATCCTGCTCATCCGCCGGCTCTACGCCCGCCCGCTGGACACCCTGCTGGTCACCTGGGGCGTGTCCCTGATGCTGCAACAGCTCGCGCGGGACGTCTTCGGCAGCCCGAACGTGCAGACCCGCGCGCCGGACCTGCTCACCGGCAACGTGGCGTTGCCGGGTGGGCTGACGGTCGCCAACAACCGGCTGTTCATCCTGGCCCTGGCCCTGGCCGCCGTCGCCGCGCTCACCCTGGCGCTGCGACTCACCCCGCTGGGACGTCGGATCCGCGCGGTGGTGCAGAACCGCGACCTCGCCGCGGTGTCCGGCATTCCCACCGCCCGCGTCGACCGGACGACGTTCTTTCTCGGCTCCGGTCTGGCCGGCCTCGCCGGGGTGGCGCTCACCCTCCTCGGCCCGATCGGCCCGACCATGGGCACCAACCTGATCATCGACGCCTTCCTGGTCGTCGTGGTCGGCGGGATCGGTCAGCTCAAGGGCAGCGTGATCGTCGCCTTCGCCCTCGGCGTGCTCCAGGCCACCGGGGAGTACCTCACGACCCTCAGCGTCGCCAAGGTGATCGTCTTCGTGGCGATCGTCGCGTTCCTCCAGTGGCGGCCACAGGGCCTGTTCACCCTGCGGACCAGGAGCCTCGCATGACCGCCGTGACACCCGCGCCGCCGACCACCGCCGACACACCGGCCCCGGCCGACGCCGGGCCACCGAGGCGACCCGGGGGCCGTTCGCGGCTACGGGCGGCAGCGGGGTTCGCGTTCGGCGCGGCGCTGCTGTTCGCCGTCGCGCCGCTGGTGCTGTCGGACTTCCGGCTGGCCCTGCTCGCCAAGTACCTCTGCGTCGCCATGGTGGCCGTCGGCATCGGCATCGCCTGGGGTCGCGGCGGCATGCTCACCCTCGGCCAGGGCGTCTTCTTCGGCCTCGGCGGCTACGCGATGGCCATGCACCTCAAGCTCGCCGACGCGGGTCCCGGTGGGATGCCCGACTTCATGCAGCTGTACGGGCAGCTCGACGAACTGCCCGTCTGGTGGCGGCCGTTCGCCAGCCCGTGGTTCGCGCTGCCCGCCACGGTGCTGTTGCCGATGGCCGTCGCCTACGGGCTCGGTTCGCTGGTGTTCCGCCGGCGCGTGCGGGGCGCGTACTTCGCCATCCTCAGCCAGGCGCTCGCCGCCGCCATGGTGATCCTGCTGGTCGGCCAGCAGGGGACCACGGGCGGCACGAACGGGCTCACCGACATCCAGGGCTTCTTCGGGTACGACCTGGACGACCCGGTCAACCAACGGATGGTCTACTTCATCATCGCCGGTGTCCTGCTGGCGCTGCTCGCCCTGGCCCGCCAGCTCATCCACAGCCGCTACGGCGAACTGCTCGTGGCGGTACGCGACAGTGAGGAGCGGGTCCGGTTCCTCGGCTACGACCCGGCGTCGGTCAAGCTCGTCGCCTACGTGGTGGCGGCGGGCATGGCGGGTCTCGCCGGCGCGCTGTTCGTGCCGGCGGTGGGCATCATCTCGCCCGCGCTGATCGGCATCGTCCCGTCGATCGAGTTCGTCATCGGGGTCGCGGTGGGCGGCCGGGCCACGCTGCTCGGTCCGGTGCTCGGCGCGGTCGCGGTGGCCTGGGCGCGTACCGCCCTCTCCGAACGGTTCCCGGGCACCTGGACGTACCTCCAGGGTCTGCTCTTCGTGGTGGTGGTGGCGTTCCTTCCCGGCGGCCTGGCGTCGCTGTGGGCGCTGGCCCGCCGCCGCGAGGCCGGTCCGGCGTCGCCGCATCGTGGGTGGTCACCGCTGGGTCGGCGACGCGCCGAACGGGCGGAGGTGGCGGCCCCATGAGCGAGGACCGACTGGACGGGTTGTCCGTCCGTGACGTGCGGGTCAGCTTCGACGGTTTCACCGCGGTCGACGGCGTCTCGCTGGAGGTTCCCGCCGGCGACATCCGGTTCCTGATCGGGCCGAACGGCGCGGGCAAGACCACTCTCGTGGACGCGATCACCGGCCTGGTGCGGGCCACCGGCTCGGTGTGCTTCGGCGACCAGGAGCTGTTGGGCCGCCCGGTGCACCGGATCAGCCGCCTCGGCATCGGGCGGACGTTCCAGACGTCGACGATCTTCGAGGAGCTGTCGGTGGTGCAGAACCTCGACATCGCGGCGGGCGCCCGGCGGAGCTGGGCCACCCTCGCCCGGCGTCGGCGGGGCATCCCCGACGAGGTGGCCGCCGCGCTGGAGACCATCGGGCTGGCCGGACGGGCCGACCAGCTCGCCGGCACGCTCGCGCACGGGCAGAAGCAGTGGTTGGAGATCGGCATGCTGCTGGTGCAGGACGCACGGCTGCTGCTGCTCGACGAGCCGGTCGCCGGGATGAGCCACGAGGAGCGCGACGCCACGGGCGCGCTGTTGGAGACGGTGAGCCGCGACCGCACGGTCGTGGTGATCGAGCACGACATGGACTTCCTGCGCCGCTTCGCGCGCAGCGTCACCGTGCTGCACGCGGGGAAGGTGCTCAGCGAGGGCACGGTGGCGCAGGTCCAGGCGGACCCGCGCGTGCAGGAGGTCTACCTTGGCCACCCGGTCGACGCCGGGTCGGTCCCCAGCCCTCTGGAGGCATGATGCTGACCCTGCGTGGGGTGCACGCCGGTTACGGGCGTTCCCGGGTGCTGCACGGGGTGGACCTCGCCGTCCCGCCCGACGGGGTGGCCGCGGTGCTCGGGCACAACGGCGCCGGCAAGAGCACCCTGCTGCGGCTCGCTGCGGGCCTGCTGCGGCCGACCGCCGGCACGGTCGAGCTGGACGGCGAGGACGTCACCCGGCTCGCGCCGCACGAGCGGGTGGCGCGCGGGATGGCGTACGTCCCGCAGGGCCAGCAGTGCTTCCCGCACCTCACGGCGGCGGAGAACCTGCGCCTGGTCGCCGACGGCCGGCGCGACGGCGCGGTGGCCACGGCGGAGGTGCTGGACCTGTTCCCGGCGCTGCGTCCGCTGCTGCGGCGACGGGCCGGGCTGCTCTCCGGCGGCCAGCGTCAGCAGCTCGCCATCGCCCGCGCGTTGATCACCCGGCCGCGGCTGCTCATGCTCGACGAGCCGACCGAGGGCATCCAGCCGTCGGTGGTCGCCGAGATCCAGGAGCGGATCGTCGAGTTGACCCGGCAGTCCGGGTTCAGCGTGCTGCTCGTCGAGCAGCACCTCGGGTTCGCGCTGCGGGTGGCGAACCGCTACCACGTGCTGGAATCCGGTCGGGTCACCTCGCACGGCGACGGGGGAGTCACGGCGGAGCGGGAGGTACGCGCGGCCCTGGCGGTCTGAGCCGCGACCGGTCAGGTCGTCGGCGCGGGACCGGTCGAGTCGCGGACGACCAGCAGGTGTCCGGTGGCGCGACGGCGGGGTCGCGCCGCGCGGGGCTTGAGGGCGAGGGTGAGCGCCGTGCGGCCCATCTCGGTCAACGGCAGCCGGATGGTGGTGAGGCTGGGTGCGAGGTCGGCGGCGACGGAGACGTCGTCGAAGCCGACGACGGAGATGCGCGCCGGCACCGGCACGCGACGCGACCGCAACGTCGACAGGACGCCCATCGCCATCGCGTCGTTCAGCGCGACGATCGCCGTGGTCTCCGGGTGCTCGTTGAGGATCTGTTCGGTGGCGGCCCGCCCGCCGCCACGGGTGAAGTCGCCGTGGACGACCGTCAGGTCGGTGGTGCGCAGACCGCGCTGGCGTAGCGCGGACGTCACGCCGGCGAGCCGGTCGGCGACGGTCGTCAGTCCGGCGCTACCGGCGGCGACCGCGATGTGCCGGTGACCGAGGTCCACCAGGTGCGTGGCGAGCGCGTGGCCGCCGGCCTCGTTGTCCGGCAGGACGGCGTCGACGCCGAGCGCGTGCCGGCCGATGGCGGCGACCCGACCGCCGTGGTCCTGGAACGCCGCCAGCTCGGCACGGGCCTCGGTCTCCACCCGCGGGTCGTCGTACCCCGAGCCGCTGATCAGGATGACGCCGACCCGCTGGGCGATGAGGTGGCGCAGTTGTCGCAGCTCGTAGCCCGGATCCCGCCCGGACTGGCAGATCTGCACCAGCAGGCCCTGCTCGGCGGCGAGCTGGATGACCCCGGCGGCGATCTCGGCGAAGTACGGGTCGTCGACCTGGTGGACGATGAGCCCGACGGTGGAACGGGCGCCCCCGGCCAGGGTGCGGGCGTACGGGTTGGCGACGTATCCCAGCTCCTGGGCGATCTGCCGGATCCGGTCGGCCACCTCCGTGCTGACCCCGTCGCGGCCGGCGAGGGCGCGCGAGGCGGTGGCCAGTGAGACACCCGCGCGTTCGGCCACCTCCACGAGGCGCGGCCGCTGGCCAGCCCTGGGCACGCGCACCTCCTTCGCGGACATCCATGTCACCCGATCTATTGCCAGTGACGATCGTCGAAGCCTAGGGTACGTAAGCGCTTACGTAAGCGCTTACGTACCCGTCACCGGCGTGCCGTGGAACGAGGTGAACGATGTCCAGGACCCGCATCACCGCCGTCGCGCTCCTGGCCGTCGGCGTGCTGACCGGCACGGGCGTGCCGCCGGCCCGGGCGGACCGGAGCATCCCGCACGACGTCCATCCGGCACTGCGGGCACACGTGGTCGCCGCCTACGACTTCGACCACCCGGTGCCGGGTGACCCCGCCCTGGAGCGCGACCAGGGCCGCTCCGGCACCGAGATCGAGCTGGTCAACGGCGGTGCGGCGATGCGGGTGCCCGACCACGCGTACCGGGGCAGCGGCAACGCGGCGCAGACCCGGCAGGTCGCGCCGACCGTCGCCGGCAACGACGACTGGAAGGCCGGCACCTGGTCGGCCAGCGGCGTGCGGACGCTGCGCGCCTTCAGCGCCACCGGCGGCACCACCATCATGGGCTGGTTCAAGCTCGACATGGACGGCCCGCTGCCCAACTCCACCACCGCCGATCCGGACGACAGGTACAACGCGATCGGTCTCGCCGGCCTGCTCACCGGCGACTCCGACGGGCACGGCGTCCGGGCCCTGCTGGAGTTGATCGACGTCGACGGCGAGCTGCGCCTCGTCGCGCTCGGCCGCCGCCTCGACGGGGGCAACTCGCAGACGTTCGCGGCGCGGCCGGACTGGCGGGACCTGCTGCCGATGGGGGAGTGGGTGCACCTCGCCGCCACCTTCGACTTCGGCACCGGCGCGCTGGCCCTCTACCGCAACGGCGAACCTGTCGAGGGCTTCTACACCCGCGCCGACGACCCGTGGCTCGTGGCGGGGCCCGGCCCGCACGTGACCACCGCCTCCGATCCCCGGGGCATCAAGATCGGCGGGAGCTTCCCGCAGAACACGCTGGAACGTAACCCCTGCGACTGCCGCATGGACGGCCTGCTGTTCCTCGACAGCGTGGTCTCCGCGTCCGACGTGCGCAGGCAGTACCGCCACCTGGCCCGCTGACCACCCTCGGCACCGTCCCACCGAGAAGGAGACACGCGTGCGCACCGCCCACCACCGACCACCTCTGAGGGCCGCCCTCACCGCCCTCGTGCTGGTGCTGTCCACCCTCGTCGCCACGCCCGCCCGGGCCGCCGGCGCGGTCTACGACCCGATTCCCGAGATGCCGAGCCAGTCCCGCCTCGGGCTGGTCCTCGACGAGTACGCGAGCTTCCCGCAGTCGTACCCGACCCCCGCGCCGACGGACCAGCGGCTCATGCGGACCGCCCGGATCAACACCATCATGGAGCTGCCCGACGGGTCCGGTCGGCGCGCGGTGCCCGATCTCAACGGCAACCTCTACCTGGTCGAGAACGGCGTGCCGCACGTCTACCTGGACGTGGCCGCGACGTTCGCGCCGCAGTTCTTCTCCGGGCGAGGGCTCGGCCAGGGCTTCGGCTACGTCGCCTTCCACCCCGAGTTCGGCGTCAACGGCCGGTTCTACACCATCCACACCGAGCTGGCGTCGGCGACGACCACCCCACCGGACTACGCCCAGGCCGGCACCATCTACCACGGCGTCATCACCGAGTGGACCGCCGACGACCCGGCCGCCGACACCTTCGCCGGCACCCGCCGGGAGGTGCTGCGCATCGGCTTCGGCGGCCAGGTGCACGGCATCCAGGAAATCAACTTCAACCCCACGGCGAAACGCCACGACCGCGACTACGGCCTGCTCTACCTCGCGGTCGGCGACGGCGGCCTCGGCGTACGCAACACCGACCCGCAGAACCTGGGCCTGCCGCACGGCAAGCTGCTGCGCATCGACCCCCGGGGCACCACCTCCGCCAACGGCCGGTACGGCATCCCCGCCGACAACCCCTTCGTCGGCCGGGACGGGGCGCTCGGCGAGATCTACGCCGTGGGCTTCCGCGACCCGCACCGGTTCAGCTGGGACCGGGCGACCGGCCGGATGTACCTCGGGCACATCGGTGAGCACGCCATCGAGGCGATCTACGAGGTCCGCGCGGGTGACAACTTCGGCTGGAGCGAGCGCGAAGGCTCCTTCGTCTTCGACAAGGCGGCCACCAACCCGTGCGACCGGCTGTTCCCCCTGCCCGCCGACGACGAGCGCTACGGCTACACGTACCCCGTCGCCGCGTACGACCACGACCCTGCCGCGGACTGGAACTGCACCGCGGACGTCGGCGTCGCCGTGGCCGGCGGTTTCGTCTACCGCGGACGCGCGGTGCCTGCGCTGCGCGGCAAGTACGTCTTCGGTGACCTGGTCGACGGCCGGGTGCTCTACACCGAGGCGGACGAGATGCGCCGCGGGCACGGCCTCGCCCCGATCCACCAGCTCGCGCTCTTCGACGCCGCGGGCGCGCCGGTGCGGATGCGGGACCTCTCCGGACCGGGCGCGCCCGGCGACCCCAACCGGGTCGACCTGCGCTTCGGCACCGACGCGGCCGGCGAGCTGTACCTCGTCGCCAAGGCCAACGGTCGGATCTGGAAGGTGACCGGCACGCGGGAGTTCGCCAGCGGCGACGTCGGCGGCACCACGCTGCGCCACACCGCCGGCGCCGCGAACTGGGCGCCGGTGACACCCACGAAGTGGCAGTTCACCCGCGACGAGGTCATCCTCGCCGAGGCCGGCGAGAGCCGGCCGGGCCCGCGCCGACCCTTCGAGTACGCCGTGCTGACCGCCGGCCCGACCTGGTCGTCGGTGCGGATCGACGCACAGGTACGCCTCGACACGCCGGTCGACGTCAGCAACCGGGACGTGATCGTCGTCTTCGGCTGGCGCTCGGACACCGAGTTCTACTACGCGCACCTCTCCACCGACAACACGATCTATCCGCACAACGGCATCTTCAAGGTGAACAACGCCGACCGCGAGCGCATCGACCACCAGTGGAACGGCCGATCCCGGGGCGCCAACCCGGCGATCACCGACGCCGCCTGGCACCGCGTACGCGTCGTGCACCTGCCGGCCACCGGTGAGATCGCCGTCTACCTGGACGGGCGCCGGGACCCCGTGCTGACCGCGAACGACACCACTTTCGGCTCCGGTCGGGTGGGCTTCGGCTCGTTCGACAACGTCGGCCGGCTGCGCCACCTCACCGTCACCGGCACACCTGCCTGAGGGTCGTGGGGGACGGCAGCCGCCGTCCCCCACGGCTGCGCCGGCCGAGCCGGCCCGCGCGGCACGGTCCGCTTCGTACAATTCCTGGCATGCCGGAGATCGTCGAGTTGCTGGCCTCGCCCGTGCACCGCTTCCTGGGCCGACCCAGCGACGGCCCGGCGCCCGCGCCCCCCGGCGAGCTGGTGGACAGCGTCCAGATCCGAGCCGGCCTCGGCATCGTCGGCGACCGCTACTTCGGCAAGCCGGCCCACCGCGACGCCAGCATCACGGTGATCGCCCGGGAGTCGCTTCCGGTGGGGATCGGTCTGGCGCAGGTCCGCCGCAACATCCTCACCACCGGCCTGGCCGTGGACGAGCTGATCGGCAGGGTGTTGATCCTCGACTCCGGTGACGGCCCCGTCGGCCTGCGGGTCAACCGGGCCGCCCGCCCCTGCGCCTGGATGGACGTCACGGTCGGCCCGGGCGCCTGGAAGGCCCTGCGCACCACGGGCGGCGTCCGCTGCACGCCCCTGCACGACGGGGTGCTGCGCGTCGGCCCGGTCGACGCCACCGTGAGCTGACCGGCGCTCAGACCTGGCTGATGTGTGCGGCGAGGACGCGCCAACCGTGCGGGTCGTCGTGCACCCAGGTGCGGGTGTAGCGCAGGCGTGCGGCGAACGGCGCGCCGCCGAACATCCCGGCGACCCGGGCCAGGCAGAACGTCACGCCGGTCGATCCGACGACGAGCAGATCCAACTCCTCCTCGACGAGTTCCTCCACGACCGTGGTGCGGTCCCGGTGCGCGGCGAGATCCTCCGCCTTGGTGTGCTTGCGGCCGTCGGGGCCGATCGCGATCAGTTGGTCGACCAGTAACTGGTCCAGGGCCGCGACGTCACCGGCCCGCTGGGCGGCCTGCAGGGTGCGTTCGGCGTCGAGCAACTCCGCCTCGCGTGCGCTGTCCGGCATGGTGCCGTCCTCCCGGTCTCCCGCGCCCGGCGTCACCGTCCGGACTGACCGCATTGTGGCAGTCCGCGTCACCCCGACGTGGGCGCATCGACCTGGCGACGCGCCCGTCCGTCTCCGGAATCACCGACGGCAGTCCGATTATCCCTAATACTGCCTTTATGCCGCTACCCACCGTCGTGCTCGTGCACGGAGCCTTCGCCGACTCGTCGAGCTGGAACGGGGTGATCGCCAACCTCAAGCGCCGGGGCTATCCGGCCATCGCCGTCGCCAACCCGCTGCGCGGTGTGCAGGAGGACGCGGCGTACGCCCGCTCCATCGTGGACAGCATCGACGGTCCGGTCGTGATGGTCGCGCACTCGTACGGGGGACTGGTGATCACCGAGGCCGCGGACGGCGCCCCGAACGTGAAGGCGCTGGTGTACGTCGCGAGCATCAGCCCGGACGTCGGCGAGAGCGTGGTCGACCTGGTCATGAAGTATCCCGGCAGCCAGCTCGTCACGTCCATCAAGATGGTCCCCTTCCCCCTGCCCGACGGTGGGACGGCGATGGACCAGTACATCCAGCAGGACAAGTTCCCGGCCGTGTTCGCCGCCGACGTCGACCCCGAGGTCGCCGAGCTGATGGCGGTCACGCAGCGGCCGGCCTCGGAGAAGGCCCAGACCGGGTCCGTGCAGAGGGCGGCCTGGAAGACGATCCCGTCGTGGACCCTGATCAGCACCCAGGACCAGGGCATCCCGCCGGACCTGCAACGCTTCCTGGCCCAGCGGGCCGGGTCCACCGTGGTCGAGGTCGACGGGTCGCACGCCGTGGCGGTCTCGCAGCCCGGCCCGGTGGCCGACCTCATCGACACCGCCGCCCGCGCCACCATGGGGTAGCTCGGACAGCGGTGCGTACTAGGCTTCGTGCCATGGCGGACCAGGACGGTCCGGGCGCGGACGCCGCCGGAGCGACGCGACCGGTCGAGACGGTCGTCCGGGAGATCCTCGCGGTGGTCCCGGCCGGGTGCACCTGGCTGGTGCCGGTGTCCGACGACCACCGGGCCGTCGCCGACTGGCGGATCGCGGCCACCAGTGGGCAGGGCCAGGACATCTACGGACGGGGCGTCGACCGGGTCGGCGCCTGCCTCAGTGAGCTGTACCCCAGCATGGTCGGCGGACCGCTCTGGCAGCTCTACGAGCGGGTGTTCACCACCGGGTCGTCCGGTCGCCTGGCCGACTTCCGGTACGTGGAGAGACGTACCGGCGTCGTCGCCGACTCGCTGTTCGACGTCGAGGTGCACCGCGTCCTCGGTGGCCTGCTGGTGTCCTGGCAGCGGCTCGACGAGGACCGTCGCCGCCTGGACCGCACCGAGCTGCTGGGCAACCTCGGCTGGGCCGAGTACGACCTGGCCAGCGGGATCAGTCAGTGGTCGCCCGGCATGTACCGCATCTTCGAGCGGGATCCCGCCCTCGGGCCACTGTCGCGCGCCGAACAGGCCGCCGCCCTGCTACCCGACGACTACATGCTGCGCGAGGCGGCGTGGCAGACGCTGGACGGCGGGGAGTCCTCCGACGTGACGGTCCGGTTCCAGACGACCGGCGGAGTGCGGCACCTGCGGATCCTCTCCGACGTGTCCCGCGACGCCGACGGCGTACCGCTGAAGATCCACGCCGTGGTGCAGGACGTGACCGCCCGGGTGGACTCGCGTACCGCCATCGAACGGCTCAGCGACCAGTTGCGGACGCGGGAGCTGACCGCGCTGGCCGAGCACCGGCTCGCCGGGCAGTTGCAGAACCTCATCCAGCCGGTGCCCCGCGAGACGTTCGTCCTGCCGGGCATCGAGGCGGTGGTCAACTACCTGCCCGCCGAGAGCACCGCGCGGGTCGGCGGTGACTGGTACCACGCCCAGGCCCTGCCGGACGGCACCGTCGTGCTCGCCGTCGGCGACGTCGCCGGTCACGGCCTGGACGCGGCGAGCGGGATGGCGCACCTGCGCTTCGCCCTGGTGTCCTGGCTGTCGATCGGCATCGGGGACCCGTCGGTGCTGCTCGGGCACCTCAACCGGCTCTGCGGCCAGCTCTCGATCACCGGCACCGCGGTCGTCGCCCTGTACGACCCGGCGACCCGGTCACTCTGCTGGGGCCGCGCCGGACACCTGGCGCCCCTGCTGTCCCGCGCCGGTCGGACCGACCCGCTCGAAAGCCCTCCGGGCCTGCTGCTGGGCGCCGTCGCCGACTCGACGTACCCGGTGCTCACCCCGCGACTGCGCCCCGACGACCTCGTGCTGTTCTACACCGACGGCCTGGTCGAGCGCCGGGAGCCCGACCAGGACCGGTCACGTCAGGTACGAGCCACCCTGTCCGCGCTCAGCGCGACGCCGGGGGCGCAGACCCTCGCCCGGCTGCGGAATCTGCTGCACCACCCCAGCCCGGACGACGACACGTGCACCCTGGCCGTGCGCGTGCTGCCCTGAACCGCGCCCCGCTCACCGCGCGAGCCGGATCCGGACCACCGTGCCCCCACCGGTGGTGAACACCCGTACCTCGTCGCAGACCTGCTCGACGATGGCCAGCCCGCGGCCGCGTACGGCGTTGGCGGCGGGCATGTCGCGGCCGAGCGCCCGCCCGGGGCCCTGGTCGACGACGTCGCAGAACACCTGGTCACCCTCGGCCCACAGCCGGACCCGGCCGCCGCCGGTGGTGTGCTGCAACGTGTTGGTCGCCAGCTCGCTGACCGCGAGCACCAGCAGCTCCACCCGCTCGACCGACAGGCCCCGCGCGGTGGCGCCGTCGCAGACGAACGCGCGCAACGCGCGCAGGTCGGCCGCCACCTCGTACGCCATGGTGTCGGTGCCCGGGACGGACGGAGGTTCCTCGGCCACGGCGTGGGTCTCGCGTCGGTCGGCCGCCATCAGCCCGCCAGCCGCGGGTCGTCGGCGGGCGGACGCAGCAGGTTGCCCACGCCGGTGATGTCGAGGACGGCCGCGACCGGCCCCGAGGCGTTCACCGCGTACAGCTGCCGGCCGCTCGCCCGCGCCGCCTGATGGGCGGTCACCAGGCCGTGCAGGCCCGTGGAGTCGAGGAACCGGAGTCCGCCGACGTCGACCACCACCACCGTGGCGGCGCGTACCGCCGCGGACAGCACGGTCGTCAGTTCGGGCTGGGCCGCCAGGTCGCACTCACCGGTCAGCGTGACCACGATCCGTCCGGGTGCCGTGGACGTGCGGGCCTCGAAGTGCGCCATCGGACAGCAGCACCCTTCCTCGTCGCGTCAGCCGTTGTCGGGACATCATGTCATCCGATGGCCGGTCGGCCACGTCCTCCGTTCGGCGGTTGATCAAGAAGACGTGGCCACTGTGCGGCGGCGACGGGTCAGGAACCCGCGTCGAACGCGACGGACTCGCTCAGCTCGCGCCACCGTTCGTCCGACGCGGCGAGCGCCGTGGCGACCGTCGCGGCGGCCGCCACGGCGTCGGCGCCCAGGAGCAGCCGTGCGGGTGGGTCCTCGACGAGGGTGATCTCGATGATCGCCCGGGCCGCCCGGGCGGGGTCGCCCGGCTGGTTCCCGCTGGTGCGGCGCATCCGCTCGACGACCGGCTCGATCACCGGCCGGTACGGCCCGGTGGTCGGCAACATGCTCATCGACGCGCCCGCCCAGTCGGTCCGCAGCGCGCCCGGCTCGACCGTGGTGATCCGGATCCCGAACGAGGCGACCTCGGTGGCGAGCACCGCCGAGAAGCCGGCGACCGCCCACTTCGCGGACTGGTACGCGCCCAGGCCGGTGCTGGCGACTCGGTCGCCCACGCTGGAGATCTGCACGACGTGCCCGCGCCCCTGTTCCCGCAGCACCGGCAGGGCGGCGCGGGTCAGGTTGACCACCCCGAAGAAGTTGGCCTCGATCTGCGCCCGGAAGGCGTCCTCGGACATGTCCTCGATCGCGCCGACGTCGGCGTACCCGGCGTTGTTGACCAGGACGTCCAGGGCGCCGAACGCGTCCACCGCCGCCCGGACCGCCGCCCGGCCGGCGGCCGGATGGGTGACGTCGAGCGCGATCGCCCGCACCTGGTCGCCGTACCGGTCGGTGAGGTCGGCGAGCTGCGCGGGGTTGCGGGCGGTGGCGACGAGCTGGTCGCCGTCGGCCAGCACCGCCTCGGCGAGCGCCCGGCCGAGCCCTCGCGAGCAGCCGGTGACGAGCCAGACTCGCGGCACGACATCTCCTCCTGACGGGTGGCGCGCGGTCGCTACGGGCGGATGTCCAGGGCACCGATCAGGCCGTCGCGCAGGGTGAACCGGTACCGCAGCTCGACCGGGCTGCCGGGGAAGTCGCCCGACACCCGCGTGAGAACGAGGTACGAGTCGCCCGCCTGGGGCGTGACCCGCAGCGGCTCGGCGCTGTACGAGTACTCGGCCATCGTCCGCTCCCGCCAGGAGCGGATGGAGGGCCGTCCGTCGTACAGCCGGTCCTCGTCGGCCACGCTCGCCGTGTCCGCGAAGCAGGCGACGAAGGCGTCCAGGTCACCGTCGCCGACGGCCCGGAAGTACCGGTCGATCACGTCGGGCAGGTCGACCGCCATCTGCTCCTCCTGCGGCAGGGGCCGCCGTCGGGCGGCCAGGTGGTGTCCCGGTCCCACCTCACGCTACGAGACGCGGCAGGTGGGGCGCGGCGCAACCGGCAGAACCGCCGCGGGCGCGTCCCCGGGTTTGTCGCCGCCCGGCCCGGGTAGCCACGCGTCCCGGCGACGGAAGGGGCGGGTCCATGGCCGAACTGGCGTTCGTCGACAAGGTCGCGGCACGGGCGGGCATTCCGCCGGCCGAGGCACGCCCGCTGACCGAGGCCGTGCTGCGGACGCTCACCGAGCGCCTCAGCGGGGGAGAGGCCGCCGCGCTGGCCCCGCACGTGGCCGACGAGCTGAGTCCGCTGCTGGTCAAGGCCGCCGAACCGCCCGAGACATTCGGGTACGACGAGTTCCTGCGCCGCGTCGCCGACCGGGCGGGCACGGACCGGGCCGGGGCCGAGCGGGGCGCACGGGCGGTCCTGGAGACGATGCACCGGGTGGTCGGGCACCGCGAGTTCTCCGACGCCCTGGCCCAACTCCCGGCGGATCTGCGGGCGCTGGCGCAGCCGCTGCCGCACGGCCCCTGACCGGCGCGCGCCCGATGCGTCGGTGACCGGTGGACGGGCGGGGCGTGGCCTGACCCGCCGGTCAGACCACGCCCCTTCGTCCGGGGTCAGCCGGTTACCCCGCTACTGACCACCCACTTCTGGTGGGCGCTGCCCGCGTACGTGCCGAGCTGGATCTGGGTGCCGTCGCCGGTGTTACCGCCAGCGGCCTCCATGATCTTGCCGGACTGCGGGTTGCGGATCGACCCGTCGCTCTGCGGCTGCCAGACCTGCGCGCCGGTGCCGTTGCAGGTCCAGAGTTGGATCTTCGTGCCGTTCGCGGTACCGGCGTTGTCCACGTCCAGGCACTTGCCCAGCACCCGGTACGTGTCGCCGACCCGCGTCCAGGACTGGGCGGCGGTGCCGTTGCAGGTCCAGAGCTGGATCTTCGTGCCGTCGGCGAAACCGGCGTTGTCGACGTCCAGACACTTACCGCCGACGCCGGTGATGGTGCCGCCGACGGGCGGTGGCGGGCTGCCCGGAATGGAGTTGAGCGTGTACCACGCTTCGGTGCTCCACAGT
The DNA here is from genome assembly GCF_053585025.1 of Micromonospora sp. RB23. Taxonomy (NCBI): domain Bacteria; kingdom Bacillati; phylum Actinomycetota; class Actinomycetes; order Micromonosporales; family Micromonosporaceae; genus Micromonospora; species Micromonospora sp. RB23. The sequence goes on along the minus strand of NZ_CM132111.1, from coordinate 3,942,199 downwards.
GACTGGCCGGTGGTGGAGGTGAACGGGCGGGGTGAGCGCAGGTAGACCACCCGGCCGGCCTTGCGGCCCTCGACGGTCAGAGTGACCTTCCTGCCGTCCGACGACAGCGTGGCCCCGCTGACCGTCAACGTCTCCTCGTCGATCTTCGGGCCGCCGTAGGCGGACGTCGGCTGGTACCGCCACTGCTTGACCTTGTAGTGCGACGCGAGGTTGGCGGCGGTCTCCGCCGAGACCGGCTGGGTGTACTCCACCTCGAACCCGGTGCTGGTGGCGCGCATCGCCAGCATCTCGAACGTGCTGGCGGTGTTCGGGGTGAGCTTCTGCAACCCGTACGTCAGCTTGCCGGTCTGTCCCCAGTTGCCGCCCGCGCCGAGCCCGCCGACGTAGATCGCGCCGTCCGGGCCGAGGTTGACCTCGGAGACGCCCGCCTCCAGGCCCTGGGTGAGCCGGAACAGGGCGCCCTGGTACTCGCCGTTGACCTTCTCCACGTTGGCGCGCTGGAGACCGCCGTAGGTGACGTCGCCGATGACGAACTGGCCGGCGTACCGCCCGCTGGTGAGGTAGAGCGGCGTGCTGGGCGAGTTGGCGATCTCGTTCTGCGGCATCCACAGCACCGGCCGGGTGACCAGGTTGGCGTCGAACGGGCCGGGCGGGGTCGTGTAGTGGTTGAAGAAGCGGCCCTGCTTGATGTGCACCAGCTTCGACGAGGGCAGCCAGCCGCCCTGGTTGTCGGTGACGAAGATGCCGCCCTCCGGACCCCACCCGATGCCGTGCGGGGTGCGCAGGCCGCCCGCGACGTAGCTGACCGCGCCGGTGTCCTTGTTGACCTTGATGGTGGTGCCCCGGTTGGCGGCGGGCTGCGGCACGGTGGTCGCGCCGCCGTAGTCGATCGACACCGACAGGTTCACGTAGAAGAACCCGCTCTGGTAGAGCAGACCGAACGCGAACTCGTGGAACTTGCCGCCGTACGGCCAGGTGGCGACGGTGTCGAGCCGGTCGGCCACCTCGTCGCCGTTGGTGTCCACGAGCCGGGTCAGCCGCTGCTTCTCCGACACGTAGACCACTCCGTCGACGACCTTGAGCCCCATCGGCTCCTTCAGGCCACCGGCGATCTTCTTGGTGGTCACCGACCCCGGGCCGGTCGTGCCACCGGTGCCGCTCATGATGTGGACCTCACCGTCCTGGGAGGTGCCCGACTGGTCGCTGCCACCCCAGGTGCTGATGACCAGGCGTCCGTCGGCCAGCCAGTCCATCCCGGTGACCTTCGGCTGGAAGCCGTTGGGCCGCAGGTTCGTGAGCGTGTAACCGGGGTGCACACCGGTCAGCGGCAGGCCGTCGCCGGGGGAGTCGGTGACGCCCTCGCACTCCTTGCGCCCCGGCGCGGTGACCCGGACGACGCCGGCGTCGGTGCTCAACGCCGAGTTCGGTACGACCACGAAGGACGACGAGCCGGGCGTACGCCACTCGAGGGTGATCTGCTGGTCGCCACCGCGCTCGAAGTGGTCGATGCGCAGCGGGTGCAGGCCGGCGGTGAGGCTGACCGTGCCCTCCTTGGGTGGGGTGGCGCCGTGCAGGCCGTCGTGGTTGACGACGACGGTGTTGTCGATCGTCAGCTTGGACCCGTCGTCGCTGCTGAGCCGGAACGTGTAGCTGCCGGCCTGGGGGACGGTGATGTTGCCGAGCACCTGCGAGACGAAGTTGTCGTCGAAGCCGAAGTCGGCCGCCGACGTCCAGTTGATCGTGGACATGAGCTTGTCCACGTTGGGAGTCTGCGCGGGCTTGAGCGTGCAGATCTCCGAGAGTGGCACCTGGACGTCGTAGACGCGCAGGGTGACGCCCGGTTCCTGCTCGGCGGCGGCGTCGGCCGGGTCGGCCCAGAAGCCGACGGTGAGGACGAGCGCGAGCGCGCCCAGGACGGGACTGCGGAATCGGCGAGGCAGCCGTGTACCCATCGTTCCTCCAACGAGGATGAGGAGTGACCGACGGCCGGCGTGCAGCATGGTGAGGTGGTGGCCGCCGGCCCGGTCCGTAACGTCCTCGACGCCGACGAGTGACGATCCGGAAACACCGGGTTGATGGGTCGAGACATTAAGGTGTTTCGATTGAGGTGTCCATGCCTTTGCCTCGATACATCAAAAGTTCCCGATGTACGTGCGAAAGTTCGTGGCACTCATCCCTGAATGTCCAGGGATGGACCGGCCATCCGGCCTCAGCGGCGGCCGCGACGAGCCGGCCGGCGATTCGTTCCGCCACGCGGCTGCGAGGTGCCGCCGCGCGGGCGGGGAGCGCCGCCGCGTTGGCGGGCCGCGCCCGCGGAGGGCCGTGGCGCCGGGCGACGGCGGGCCGCCACGACGATGAGCGTGCCCACGACGGCGACGATGACGACGGGTACCACCCACGACGGCAGCCCCCGGTCCGGCGCAGGTGCCGGCGGCGCGGCGGCGGGGGTGATCGCCGGGTCGAGTGTCGCAGCCGGTACGGCGGACGCCGACGCCTTGCCCTCGGCCTGGGCTGCCAGGGCGGGATCGGGACCGTTCGTCGGAGCCGTCCACCCGGCCGGGGCCGCCGTGCTCGGCCCCTGGTAGTCGAAGGTGACGGTGCCACGTACCGCCTCGCCGTCGGAGGCGACCGTCAGGTAACTGGCGGTGTAGCGGCCCTTCGCCGGCCAGTGCGCGACCGAGACCATCGCGGGGAAGCCGGTGTGGTACAGCCGCGGCTCGAAGGTGCCGTTGACCATGAAGTACTCCTGGACCGGCTTGTCCAACCGCTTCGGCTCGCCGTACGACCAGCCGCTGTCCACCCGCGATCCGTTCGGCCCGGTGAGGGTGAAGTACGCGTTGGCGGCCGGCTTCTCCGTGAAGTACAACCCGACCCTCTCGAGGGGCTGGCGCACCACGGTGCCGGTCAGCGGGGTGGAGGTCGCCAACTGGCCGTGCGCGGACGCCGGAGCGGCGGGCAGCGCCAGCGACGCGACCACCAATGTGGCGAGCACCGCCAGGACGCGACTCACGATGTTACCGACAGTGACCAGCCTCGATCGCATTCGTTCATCATGGTCATTTCCCCGTCGCCGAACAAGACGTAGAGTTCACCCTCCGACGATCATCTCGACACCCCGTCCCCTCGCGTCGTTCGGAGTCCACCCGTGTCCGTCCCCGGTTCGCGCCCCACCGTCCGCTCCGCCGTCCTGCTGGTCACCGGTCTGCTCACCGCCCTGTTCGCCACGGGCTGCGGCCAGGACGACGACCCGTCCGTGGCCACACCCTCCACTGCTCCGACCTCCGCCGCCGCGCCGACGACCTCCGCCGCTCCGACCCCGACGGGCGGTCCCACCCCTGCCACCTCGCCCAGCACGTCCGCGGTGGATCGGGAGATCACCGTGACCGTCGCGAAGCGACGGATCACCCCTCCGACCGGCCGGGTGACCGTCACCAAGGGCCAGTCGGTGCGGATCACGGTCACCTCGGACGTCGCCGACGAGCTGCACGTGCACGGCTACGACCTGGGCGCCCGTCTGCCGGCCGGCACCCCGGGCTCGGTGGAGTTCCGGGCCGACAAGACCGGGCTGTTCGAGGTCGAGACGCACGAGACCGAGCTGGTGCTGTTCCAGCTCGTCGTCCGCTGATCTCCGATGTCCGCCGTACCCACGCTGCTGGCGCACGGCGTCGGCGGCCGTCAGGACCTGCCGATCACGCTGCCCGAACTCGTCGTGGCCGCCGCCCTGACCCTGGTCGTCACCTTCGTCGCGCTGGGCCTGCTCTGGCGCGAGCCACGCCTGGACCGGGACGCCGCGGGCGGCCGGCCGGTGCCGGACCGGCTGGCCCGCCTGCTCGACGCCCCCGCGTTCCGGTGGGCGCTGCGCGCACTGGGCCTGCTCGCCGCCGGTTGGTTCTGCGTGGGCCTGCTCGCCGGGCCGGACACCCCGGAGAACCCGACGGCCGGCGCGCTCTACGTGCTGCTCTGGGTCGGCCTGGTGCCGGTCTCGCTGCTGTTCGGTCCCATCTGGCGGGCGGTCAACCCACTGCGTACCGTGCATCTGCTCGGCGCACTGGCGGCCCGGCGCGATCCGGCGCGCGGGGTCCGCGAGCTGCCGGCCGGCCTGGGCCTCTGGCCCGCCGCGCTCACCCTTTTCGCGTTCGTCTGGCTCGAACTGGTCGCGCCGGACCGGGCCACGCTGCCGGTCATCACCGCGTGGCTGGCCGGGTACGCCGTGGTGATGCTGACCGGCGCCGTGCTGTTCGGCGCGGGCTGGTTCGACCGGGCCGACCCGTTCGAGGTCTACAGCGCGCTCGTCGGCCGGCTCGCCCCGATCGGCAGGGCCGCTGACGGCGTGCTGGTGTGGCGCAACCCGCTCGACGGGATCGCCGGGCTGCGGCCCCGCCCCGGGCTGGTCGCCGTGGTCGTCGTGCTGCTCGGCTCGACGATGTTCGACAGTCTCTCCAACGCGCCGGCCTGGCTGCGTTTCGCCCAGGAGAACGGGCTGCCTCCGGCGGTCACCGGCAGCGCGGGCCTGGTCCTGGTCATCGGGGCGGTCGCCGTGGCGTACCTCGCCGCCACGGGCGTCGCGGCCCGGGTCGGCCGCACCGCGCGCGTGGACGCCGGCGCGGCGCGGCGTGTGCCGGGCGAGATCGCGCACTCGATCGTGCCCATCGCGGTGGGCTACGTGGTGGCGCACTACTACTCGCTGCTGATCCTGGAGGGTCAACGCACCCTCGCCCTGCTGTCCGACCCCCGCGACACCGGCGCGGACGTCTTCGGCACCGCCGGCTGGGAACCGCACACCGCGCTGGTCACCCCGTCCGGGGTGGCCAACCTCCAGATCACCGTCATCATCGTCGGGCACCTGCTCGGCACGCTGCTCGCCCACGACCGCGCCCTGTACCTGTTCCCCCGGGCGCGGGCGGTCGTCGGTCAGCTCCCGCTGCTCGCGCTGATGGTCGCCTACACCATCGCCGGCCTGCTGCTGCTCTACGCCGGTTAGACCGTTGTCAAAGCCCCAAGCCGGTCGCTGGTCGCCCGCCGTTCGCGACCCGTGCTCCGACCGATCGGAGTCGCCCGCTCCGTTGAGCGTGATGCCTCTGAGTCATCAAGATGACGCACAGGCATCACGCTCAACGTGGTGTCCGCCGGCCGGCAGTCCGCCGTCCGCGCCCGCAGACGAGGATGATGGCGTGGACTCTGCTCTGAAGCGCTACCTCGACGATCTCGTGGACACCGCCCGGGACGTGCTCGGCGACGATCTCGTCGGCGCGTACGCGGCCGGTTCGGTGGGGCTCGGCGCGTACCAGCCCGGCCGCAGCGACGTGGACGTGGCGCTGGTCTGCGCCCGTCCGCTCACCGAGGCCGTCAAGCGGTCGGTGGTGGCGCGACTGCGACACGAGGCCCTGCCCTGTCCGGCGCGCGGGCTGGAACTGGTCGTCTACCAGCGGGCCGTGGCGGCGGCCGGCAGCCCCGAACCCGGCTTCGAGGTGGAGCTGAACACCGGACGCGCCATGCCGTTCCGCCGCACCCTCGACCCGGCCGACCGTCCGAGCGCCGACGGCCGGTTCTGGTACGGGTTGGACCGCAGCATCCTGCGCCAGAGCGGACTGGCGTTGCTCGGTCCGCCGGCGGCGGAGGTCTTCGCCGACCTCGCCCCGGCCGACCTGCGCCGGTTGCTGGTCGAGGCGCTGACCTGGTGGCTGGCCCTGCCCACGCCGCCGGACGACCGGCCCGCGCCCGGTGCCGAGGACGCCGTGCTCGGCGCCTGCCGCTCGCTGGTGCGGCACCGCGACGGCGTGTGGCTGTCCAAGGTGGCCGCCGGTCAGCTGCTCGTCGACAGCGGCGACCCCGCCGAGGTGATCCGTCGGGCGATCGCCGCCCGGCACGGCGGCCCACCGCCCACCGGCTCCGACGCCCGCGCGTTCCAGCACCGGGTACGCGCCGAGATAGCCGGCTGACCTGTGCTCAGCGCACCGGTCGGGTCTGGAGCGACGCGAAGAGCAGGTTGAGGCCCTCGGCCATGGTCGGATGCGTGATGATCGCGTCCCGCAGCGCGGTCCACGGCATCCGTGCCAGCATGGCCAACTGCACCGAGGTGATCACCTCGCCCGACTCCGGGCCGAGCAGCGCCGCACCCAGGATCAGGTCGGTACGGGTGTCGATCACCGCTTTCCACATGCCCCGGGTCTCGCGCAGGGTGCGGGCGCGGGGGATCGCGGCGACCGGCAGGTGGGCCACCTCGACGTCGTATCCGGCGCGGCGCGCGTCGCTCTCGCTGAGACCGACCCGCGCCAGCTCCGGGGTGGTGAAGACGGTGTACGGGATGAGCCGTCCCGACGTGCTGCGCCGCTCGCCGGCCAGGTTCGCCCGGATGATCCGGTAGTCGTCGAGCGACACGTGCGTGAACTGCGGGCTGCCCGCGACGTCCCCGGCCGCCCACGTCCGCTCGGCGCTGGTCCGCAGGTACTCGTCGACCAGAACGAAGCCACGCTCGTCGAGCCGGACACCGGCCGCGTCCAGCCCGAGCCCGTCGGTGACCGGCGCCCGGCCGGCCGCCACCAGGACCTCGTCACCGGTCACGACGCTGCCGTCGTCGAGGGCGACCCGGAGGGTCCCGTCGGAGTCACGGTCGACCCGGGCGACGGCCACGCCGACGCGGACGTCGATGCCGTCGGCGAGGAAGACCCGCATCAGCGCGTCGGCGACGTCGGGGTCCTCGCGGCTGAGCAGTTGCGGGCCCCCCTCGACCACCGTCACCGCGCTGCCGAACGACGCGAACATCTGCGCGAACTCGACCCCGACGGTCCCGCCGCCGAGCACCACCAGCCGTGCCGGCAGCCGATCCAGCCGGAGGAGGTCGTTGCTGGTCAGCACGCCGGACTCGGCCATTCCGGGCACGGACGGCAGATGCGGGCGGGTGCCCGTGTTGATGACCACGTCGGCGCCCCGTAGCAGCCGTTCACCCCCGTCGGCCAGCGCCACCCGAACGGTCCGGGCGGCGACGAACCGGGCCGCGCCGATCACCAGGTGCAGACCCGAGTCGAGGAACTGCTGCCGGTTGGCGGCGACCATTCCCTCGACGACGTCCTGCTTGTGCGCCCGCAGCAGGTCCAGGTCCACCCGGCCACCCTCGACGGCGAGGCCGAGCGCGGCGGCGTGCCGTAGCTGGTGAGCCGCCCGCGCGCTCGTCACCAGCGCCTTCGTGGGGATGCACGCGACGTTGATGCAGCTCCCACCGATCATGCCGCGCTCCACCATCGCCACCCGGCGTCCCGAGCGGGCCAGGTCCATGCTCAGCGTCTTGCCGGCCTTGCCGCCGCCCACGACGAGCAGGTCGAAGTCCTCCGGTTGGTCGGTCACGGGCGCTCCTTCGCGGCCACGAGGCGCTCGTCGTCGCCATCTCGGCCGGCGGTCGTCGGTGCGGGTCGGCCAGCCCAGCCTGCCAGCTCGGACCGGACGTACGGGGCGGTTCCCGGCGAAAGCCGGCCAGGGGCTTTGACACAGGCCCTTAGGCCCCGGCCGTGACCAGGTAGAGGGTGAAGCTCGCCAGCAGCGGACCAGCGGTGAGACGTCGAAGCCACGGCCGGACCTGCGTGTCGGTCAGCTCGCCGGCCGCCACCGCGCGGGCGGAGTTGCGCCGTAGCCCCAGAATCCGATCGGCCGTGTCGAAATCCTCGAAGAGGACGGGGATCGCCTCGACCGATCGCACCCGCAGACCAACCCGCGCAGACAACCGGACCAGGTCCCGTCCGATGGTCGGATGCCGTACCCGCCCCGCCACGAACCGGGCGAAGCGGCGGCTCGTCGCCACGTCCTCGTCGGCGACGGCCAGGGTGTCCCAGTCCGGCTCGGTCACCACGAGCACACCCGTGGGGCGCAGCACCCGGCGAATTTCCGCCAACGCCGCCGCGGGATCCTCCACGTGCATCAGGACGCGATCGATCCGCGCCCTGTCCATACTGGTGTCGTCCAACGGAAGCGCCTGCGCGTCGCCCACGCGCAGGTCGATCCCCGGCCGGTCGGCCAGCCGCCGACCCGCCTCCGCGAGCATCCCCGGATCACGGTCGACGCCGACCACCAGGCCGTCCGCCCGGACCGCGTCGGCCAGCCGCCCCAGGTCGGTGCCCGGCCCGCAGCCGACGTCCACCACCCTCTGTCCCGGCCGCAGGTCGAGAGAGTCGACGGCACGCCTCTTGTAGTCGCGCCCGATCGTGGTGGCTGCGGCCGTGTCCAGGTACGCGATCCGGTCCGCACTCGTGAGCTGACTCATCCGCCCATCCCACCATCGGCTCGTGGGCGTGCCGTGACGACAGTGTGCTGATTCGGTGCAGGCCCCCGACATCGTGCGGACCGGGCCGGAGCGCATGCGCCCCGGCCCGGTCCGTCGCCGATGAGTCAGTTCCGGGTGGTGCCGTTGTCGCTGACCGGCTGCCCGAAGGCCAGGAACGGTACGGGCGTCGGGGGGTCGGGGCGGGCGAAGATCGGCTCGGGATGCGAAGCGGGCGTCCCCGACGTGGCCGTCCGGTCGGCGAGCGCTACCGGATAGCGCAGGGGCGTCCCCTCCGGGCGCTCGTCATCGGTCCGGTCACCATCGGTGTGCTCCGCATCGGCGGAAGTCTCGTCGGATCGGGTCTCCTCCTCAGCGGCCGTCTCGAGGCGACCGGCCCCGTCGTCACCGAGCCGGTCCGCGTCGATCCGGTCGGCGCGCGGCTGCTCGGCGTCGTCCCCGTCGCCGCCGGCACGCTCCGCCACGTCGGTGCGGTCACTCGTCGGCTGGTCGACGGAGAGGAGCTCCACACTGGCGCGGGACGGGGTCGACCGTGGACCCACCATCGGGTACTCCGCCGTCTCCGTACCGCCGGCGGCGGCGGCCATCACGGCGGCGGCGGCCAGGTCGGCCACCCGCTTCGCCTCCCGCTGCACCCGGGCACGGACCTCCTTCGCGTGCCGCTCGGCGGAGTCGCCGGCACGCCGGGCCTCGTCGAGCCGGGTCGCCTCGGCGGTCAGGTCCCGGCGCACCTCGCTCAGCCGTTGCTGCATGCGGGACAGCTCGTTTTCCAGGGCCTCGCCCTCCTGGCGGATCTCGGCGAGCTGCTGCTGGGCGGTCTCCAACTCGGCGTGCAGTTGGGCCGACTCCTCCCGGCGCTCCGCGATTTCCTGCTGGAGCGCGGTGAGCTGCTCCTGGTGGCTGGCGGCCTGCTCGTCGGCCCGGTTCCGCAGCTCGGTCACGTGCTGCTGCGCCTCGGCGAGCAGCGCGGCGATCTGCTGCTCGGTGGAGCTGCGCTGCTCGGCCAGCTCCTCCTGCGCGGCGGCCTGCACCTCGGCGATCTCCTGCTCGGCGGCGCTGCGCCGCTCGGCGACCTCACGCTCCACGCCGGCCTGCCACTGCGCCATCTCCTGCTGGTTCTTGGCGCGGGCCGCCTGGACCTCCTGCTGGATCTGCGTACGCGCCGACTTCATCAGCGCGTCGGCGGCCACCCGGGTCTGGTTGAGCTGCTGCGCGCTCTGCTCGGTGATGCGCTTCGCCTCGTGCTGGGCGCGTTCGTGCGCGGCCTCGCCGTCGGCGCGCAACTGCTCGGCGCGTTCCCGGATCGCCGTCAACTCGGCCTCGGCCACCGCGCGCCGCTCCTCGTACGCCTGCTCCTGCTCGCTGCGCCGCGCGGCCAACTCCTCGGACAGGTCCTGGCGTGCCTGCGCGGCCCGCTCGCGGGTGTCGGCGAGGATCCGCTCCGCCTCGCCGCGCAGCTCGTTGGCCCGGTCGGTGGCCGACTCGGTGATGAGGGCGGCCTGCTTCTCGGCGAGGGTCAGGATCTCGCCCACCATCGGGCCCAGATCCTGGAACGAGGCCCGGTCCACCTGCACCGGCTGCTCGTGCATCTCGGCCAGCTCGGCGCGCAGCCGCTGCACCTCGGCGGTCAGCTCACGGACCCGCACCGCCGACCGTCCGTGCTCGCCGCTGAGCATCGCGATCTGCCCGTCGAGCTGCTCCAGGTGCCGGTCCACCTGGCGTTTGTCGTAGCCGCGCAGGGCGAGCTCGAAGCTCGGCCGCGAGGCCGCATCGTCGCGTGTTGCGAGCGGCTCAGCGCCGATGGACATGCACCATCCTCCGTACGTCGGGCGCAAGGTCAACCGCCCTGCGGGCCGTGAGTGTGGCGCAACGCTACCGCCGAGCCCACCCCCGTGCGAAGGCACGCACCCCTCATTCGCCGATCATGGAGTCGTGGTGCCCGGAAGGCCCCGATCCGTGGCTCTTGTCATCCACCACGACTCCATGATCGACGGTGCGGGCTCAGCGGCGGCGGGCCAGCAGGACCGCGTCGTGGTGGATTGCGTCGTGGGGGCCGGGGCGGGGGCGGGTGTCGGTGGTTTGCACGTCCCAGTGGGTCGGGTCCAGCGCGGCGGCGACGTCCTCGGCGGTGTACATCATGTCCGGCATGTGCATCCGGTGACTCGACGTCCACAGGTCCATCGGGTGGTGGCCCACGATCAGCAGGACACCGCCCGGGGCCACCGCGGCGGCCAGGTGGTCGAACAACTCGCGCCGCTGCGCCGGGGGCAGGTGCATGTACTGCGCCGTCACCAGGTCGTACGCCCCCTCGGTGGGCGGCTTGTCGCGCAGGTCGACGTGGGTGAACTCGATCCGGTGACCGACCCCGGCGGCCTCGGCGTGCTCGGCGGCCCGACCCAGGGCGGTGCTCGAGATGTCCACCGCCGTCACCTGCCAGCCCCGCTCGGCCAGCCACACCGCGTCGGCGCCCTCACCGCTGCCCACGTCCAGCGCCCGCCCGGGGGTCAGGTCGGCGGTCTCGGCGACCAGTTGCGGGTTCGGGCGGCCGCTCCATACCGCCGGCTTCGACAGGTACCGCTCCTCCCACGCCGGCTCCTCGAAGGTCGTCGCCACCAGCTGCCGGTACGCGGAAACCGCGTCCCGGGTGTCCTCGGCGATGAGGTCGGCGTTGATCGCCGCCCCGGCCATGAGCCCGGCAGCGGCCGACGTGATGACCTGACCACGCAGGTCGGCCACGTTGCCGGCGACCCAGACGCCGGGCACGGTCGTCGCTCCGGTGGCGTCGGCCGGGATCTGGGTGCCCACCACGTGCCCGCCCATCGTCACCTCCTCCGGGGCCAGACCCAACCCGACGAGCAGGTCGGCGCGGGGCGACGTGCGGGTGGCGACCACCACCACGTCGAGCGCCACGACGCGGCCGTCGGCCAGCCGGACACCGCTGAGCGCGTCCCCGGTCACCTCCAGCGCGGCGATCGGGCCGGGCACCACCGGGATGCTCCGGGCGGCGAGCCGTTCGGCCGTCTCCTCGTCCGGGGTCGGCGCGTCGTGCAGCAGGAGCAGCACGTCGGAGGACCACTGGCGCCACATCTCGGCCTGGTGCGCGGCCATCGGCCCGGTCGCCAGGATGCCGATCCGCCGGTCCCGGACCTCCCAGCCATGGCAGTACGGGCAGTGCAGCACGTCCCGGCCCCACCGCTGCGCCACCCCGGGCACGTCGGGCAGCTCGTCGGTGAGCCCGGTGGCCACCAGGAGGCGGCGGGCCCGCACCGCGTCGCCGTCGTCGAGGGTGAGCCGGAAACCGTCGTCGTCCCGGGTCGCGACCCGGACCCGGCCGTCGCGGAACTGCCCGCCGTACCCGGCCACCTCGGCGCGTCCGGCGGCGATCAGCTCGGCCGGCGGCGTCCCCTCCCGGCCCAGGTAGTTGTGCACGTGGTCGGCGGGCGCGTTACGCGGCTCGCCCGAGTCGATCACCAGCACCGACCGCCGTGCGCGGCTCAACGCCAGGGCGCCGCTGAGCCCGGCCGCGCCACCGCCCACCACCACCACGTCGTACGTCTCGTCCACCGGAAAGTCCCCCTCTTGAGTCGGCTGAGCCCACCATCCGTCGCCGTCGCCGAGATGGCAAGTATCGTTGCCGTTATGGCAAACGACGACAACGCCGCGCTGGCCGCCGTCGGCCCCCGGTTGCGTGCCCTGCGCCACCAACGCGGCACCACGCTCACCCAGCTCGCCGACCTGACCGGCATCTCGGTGAGCACCCTGTCCCGGCTCGAGTCCGGCAGCCGCCGGCCCACCCTGGAGCTGCTCCTTCCGTTGGCCCGCGCCTACCAGGTGGCGCTGGACGAGCTGGTGGACGCCCCGGCCACCGGCGACCCCCGCGTACGCCCCAAACCGATCGTGATCCACGGCGTGACGCACCTGCCGCTGACCCGCCGCCCCGGCGGCCTGCAGGCGTTCAAGCAGATCTTCCCGCCGGATCCGACCGCCGGGGGACGAAGCCCGCAGGTCCACGAGGGGTACGAGTGGCTGTACGTGCTCTCGGGTCGACTGCGCCTGGTGCTCGGTGACCGCGACCTGATCCTGACGCACGGGGAGGTGGCCGAGTTCGACACCCGCATCCCGCACCTCATCATGAACCCCGGGCCCGGCACGGCCGAGGCGCTCAGCCTGTTCGGGCCGCAGGGAGAGCGGCTGCACGTACGCGCCCGCCCCGTCACGTCCGACTGAGCGGTGATCATCACGACATCGCCGATGTCGGGGTGTCCCGACCGTCGGGTCACCCCGACATCGACGACCTCGTGTCGATCATCTGCGGGTCCGGGCAGCTCAGCGGACGGCGGCCACCGACGACGACACGGTCAGCGGGGCGCGGCCAGCGGCGGCGTCGTCGACCCGAACGCGGTCAGGAACCGGTCGCGGAACGAGTCCATCGGCCACACCGGCGCCTGCGGGCCGGGACGCAGGCCGTCCTGCCAGCCCCACCCCGCGATCCGTTCGAGCACCTTCGGGTCCCGGGCGACGATCGTGATCGGCACGTCCCGGCTCGCCCCCTCGCCGGTCACCACCGGAGCGGGCTGGTGGTCGCCGAGGAAGACCAGCACCAGGTCGTCGTCGCCGTAGGTCTCGACATAGGAGATCAGCGCCGACAGGGAGTAGGCGATGGCCTGCCGGTAGCCGGCCCGTACCCGGCCGGTGTCCCGGTCGTCGCCGTTCCCGTCGTCCTTCGCGCCGGCATCGCCGTGGTAGATCGAGCCGTCGCCCACCGCGTCCCAGCCGATCATGCGGGGCACCGCCGTCCACGGGGAGTGGCTGGAGATCAGCGGGATCTCCGCCATGATCGGACGGTCCGCGTGGGCCCGGACCTGCCGCTGGAAGAACGACAGCGTGTACTGGTCGGGCATCGGCGCGTAGCTGAACTTCGGGCCGCGGTAGCCGAGCGCCTCGGTGTCGTAGTAGCGGTCGTACGAGAAGAAGTCCTTCTCCGGCCAGGGCTGGGTCGCCGCCGGCAGTACCCCGACCGTCTCCCAGCCGGCCCGGCGGAACGCGCCGTTGAGGGTGAGGCGGTCGCTGGCCAGCAGGCTGCGGTGCCGTTGCTCGTTGTCCGTCCACAGACCCGACAGCAGGGTGTCGTGCGCCAACCAGCTACCGCCGCCGAACGTGGGGGAGGTGAGAAAGCCGCTGCGCGAGCCGTACCCGGCCGCCCGGAGCCGCTCGGTCCCGGCGTCCAGCACCGCGTTGACCTGCGGCGCCAACTCCGGGTCCTCGACGGCGTCGCGCCCGTAGCTCTCCACGAAGGCGAGGACGACGTCCTTGCCGCGCAACCCGGTCAGCAACTGCTCGCCCGGGGCGTCCTGGAACGGGTCGGCGTCGATCTGGGCGGTGAACCGGCTCCGGTCGTGCAGCCGCGCGTTCACCTGCTCGGCGTGCGCGCCCACCAGCGCGGTGGTCCCGGCGTCGGCCACCGGCACGCCGGGGACGATCCGTGCTCCGGCGACGGCGCAGGCAACCCAGACGACGGTCAGCGCGGCCACCGCCCGAGTCGCCGTCCGCTCGTGGTCGACCAGCAGGGACGCCAGCCGCCGCAGCGCCACGGTCACCACGACCAGCAGCGCTCCGACCAGCAGCACGACGCCGACCACCGCGCCGAGCGCGCCGGCCCGCCCGGCCGAATCCCGGACGAACCCGAACGCGTCGTCCAGCAACAGCCAGTCCAGCACCAGGTCGAACGGCCGGTCCAGGGCCGTGCGGAACCCCAGGTCGGCGAGCCGCACGATGGCGAGCAGGCCGAGCAGCGGCCCGAGCACGGCCACCACCGCCCGCCGTGGGCGCGGCGGCAGCGCCAGCAGCAGCGCGGCGACCAGCAGACCCTCCAGTGGGACGCGCACGAACGCGCCGGGCGTCAGCTCACCGAGCCGGTCCGGTCCGACCAGGACGGCGTACACCAGCAGGACCGCCAGCGCCGTGCCCACCCACCGCAGCGCCCGCCGCGCCGGGCCGCGCGACGCGGGCGACACCACGGGAGTACGACCACCGGCGTCACCGGTCGACGCGGAGCGCCCGCGCAGCCGGTCGGCCAGCCGGCGTCGCCGAGCGGGAAGGGTCATCGGTGCCTCCAGTCGGTGTGGACCGTACCGCCCACGCGGACCGCCAGCGCGGGCCTGGGCACCGGCAGCGCTGTCGTGCGCACCGGCATCGTCGCGGTGGGCACCGGCAGCGTCGGTGTGGGCACCGGCAGCAGCGCGCGAGCCGGCCGGCGCGCCGGGCGGCGACGCCACAACCAGGCCACGTCCCGGCCGAACGACTCGACAAGCAGCGCCAACGCCGCCACCAGCACCACCATGGTCCACGGCTCCGGAAGGGCCCGCGCGGCGGCCACCGTCAACAGCACGCCCTGGGCGGCGGCCACCACCTTGCGCCAGAAACGCGGCGGCAACGCGCCCCGCAACCAGGGCAGCACCGCGCTCGCGGCGACGAAGACGTACCGCATCGCGCCGATGGCCAGCACCCAACTCCCGGCCGCCGGGGCGACGTAGACGCTGAGGACCAGGATGAGGAACGCGTCGACCTCCATGTCGAAGCGGGCCCCGAGCGCGCTGGCCGTGCCGGTGCGCCGGGCGACCTGGCCGTCCACCGCGTCCAGCAGCAGGGCCACCGTGCTCAGCGCGACCAGCAGCCCCACCGGCGTCGGGTGGTCGAACGAGTCCACGACCAGCGCGGTGACCGCGCCGACCAGGACGCCCCGGGCGGACGTCACCCGGTCGGCGGGGCCGAGCCGGGACGCGCCGGACAGGTGCAGGCCCCGGCTCAACGCGAGGCAGGTGACCGCCGCGTAGCCGACGCCGGCCAGCCAGCCCGCCGTGTCCAGACCCACGGTGGCGGCCAGGGCCGCCAGCACGACGAGCTGTGCGGTAAGCCCGATTACCGGACCGCTTCGAACTGTGGGCACCGTACCTCCGTGTTTATGATCGACGACCCCGACAGGGAACACGGAAATCAGGGCCGTTCGGTTCGACCGGGACAAAAGGTGAGGTGTGCGAGGGTGAACCGCGAGGCGTACGCCTGCTGGGTGCGCGAGCCCGGCGCGGCGGAGATCCGGCAGGTGTCGCTGCCCGTCCCGGGCCCCGACGAGGTGCTGGTCCGGGCGCGCTACTCCGGGGTCAGCCGGGGCACCGAGACGCTGGTGTTCGCCGGTCGGGTGCCCGTCGACCAGTACGCGACGATGCGCGCCCCGTTCCAGGAGGGCGACTTCCCCGGCCCGGTGAAGTACGGCTACCTCAGCGTCGGCGTGGTCGAACAGGGACCGCCGGACCTGCTCGGGCGTACGGTGTTCTGCCTGCACCCGCACCAGAGCGCGTACGTCGTCCCGGCGACCGCCGTGGTGCCGGTGCCGGACGACGTGCCGCCTGCCCGCGCCGTGCTCGCCGGCACGGTGGAGACCGCCGTGAACGCCCTGTGGGACGCCGCGCCCCTGCTCGGCGACCGGGTGAGTGTGATCGGCGCGGGCATGGTGGGTTGCTGCGTCGCGGCGCTGGTGGCGCGGTTCCCCGGTGTGGACGTCGAGCTGGTCGACACCGACGCCCGCCGGGCCGGGGTGGCCGGGGCGCTCGGTGTCCGGTTCGCCCGACCCGCCGACGCGACCGGCGACCGGGACCTGGTCGTGCACGCCAGCGCCACGTCCGCCGGCCTGCAACAGGCGCTGGACCTGCTCGCGCCCGAGGGCACGGTGATCGAACTGAGCTGGTACGGCGACCGCCAGGTGCAGGTGTCCCTCGGTGGGGCGTTCCACTCCGGACGGCTCACCGTCCGCAGCAGCCAGGTCGGCATGGTCGCGCCCGCGCGGCGCGGTCGCCGCAGTTACACCGACCGGTTGGCGCTGGCCCTGGACCTGCTCGACGACCCGGCGTTCGACGCGTTGATCACCGGCGCGTCCCGGTTCGCGGAACTGCCCGACGTACTTGCCCGACTGAGCTCGGGCGACCTGCCCGCGCTCTGCCACCTCATCACCTACGACGACGGGGAGTGACCGTGTTCAGCGTGACCGTTCGGGATCACATGATGATCGCCCACAGTTTCCGGGGCGAGGTGTTCGGCCCGGCCCAGCGCCTGCACGGGGCGACGTTCGTGGTGGACGCGACGTTCCGCCGGCCCGACCTGGACGCCGACGGCATCGTCGTGGACATCGGCCTCGCCACCGAGCAGCTGCGGGCCGTGGTGGGGGAGCTGTCCTACCGCAACCTCGACGACGAGCCGGCGTTCGCCGGGATGAACACCACCACCGAGGTGCTGGCCCGTACCGTCGCCGACCGACTGGCCGAGCGGGTGCACGCCGGTGACCTGGGCGCCGGGGCCCGTGAGCTGGCCGGCATCACCGTCACCCTGCACGAGTCACACGTCGCCTGGGCCAGCTACGAGCGGTCGCTGTGATCGACGCGGGTCGGCCGACGCCGGCCCACGCCCACGACGCCCCGCCCGGACGTACGGTGCACGTCGTCCTGCCCGGCGACATCGACGACCCGGTCGCGCCCAGCG
Organism: Micromonospora sp. RB23; assembly: GCF_053585025.1. Lineage (NCBI taxonomy): Bacteria > Bacillati > Actinomycetota > Actinomycetes > Micromonosporales > Micromonosporaceae > Micromonospora > Micromonospora sp. RB23. Next base: position 3,925,401 of record NZ_CM132111.1, on the reverse strand, counting down.
GCGGCAACACGTACGACCGGCGGGTGTGCGCCGGGCTCGGCGAGCGCGGCTGGGCGGTGCACGAGCACCCGGTGCCCGGCGCCTGGCCGTACCCCGACCCCGCCGCGCTGGCCGCGCTGGCCCGGCTGCTCGCCGCCACCCCGGACGACGCCGTGGTGCTCGTCGACGGCCTGATCGCCTCGACCGTGCCGGACCTGCTCACCGCGCACGCGACACGGCTGCGTCTCGTCCCGCTGGTGCACATGCCGCTCGACGACGAGGCCGAGGGTCAGGCACTGGCCACCGCGCGTGCCGTCGTCACGACCAGCGAGTGGACCCGCCGCCGGCTGCTGGCCCGTCACCGCCTGCCCGCCGACCGCGTCCACGTCGCGCCGCCCGGGGTGACGCCCGCGCCGGTCACGCCTACCGGCACCGCCGCCGGCGACCGGTTGCTCTGCGTCGCCGCGGTCACCCGCCACAAGGGCCACGACCTGCTGGTCGACGCCCTGTGCGTGCTGGCCGAGACGCCCTGGACGCTGGTCTGCGCCGGCACGCTGACCCGGGAACCCGAGCTGGTCCGCCGGCTGCGTGACCGGCTCGCCGGCGCCGGCCTGGCGGAGCGGGTGCGACTGGCCGGCCCGCTGACTCCACTGGCGCTCGACGCCGCGTACGCCGCCGCCGACCTGCTGGTCCTGCCGTCGCGGGGCGAGACGTACGGGATGGTCGTCACCGAGGCGCTCGCGCGTGGCGTGCCGGTGCTGGCCACCGACGTGGGGGGCCTGCCCGAGGCGCTGGGGCGGACCCCCGACGGCGTCGTACCCGGTCTGCTGGTCCCACCGGACGACCCGGCCGCCCTGGCGGGCGCCCTGAGCTGGTGGCTGGGCGACGACGAGTTTCGGTCCCGGCTGCGGCGCGCCGCGCTCGCCCGCCGCGAGACCCTGACCGACTGGCCGGTGACGACCGCGCGCCTGGCCGCCGTGCTGGAGGAGGTGACGGGGTGACCGTCGAGGAGACTCTGCCGTTCGCCGACTGGCTGCGTCTGCGGGAGCCGGCCGACGCTGCGGCCCGCGCCGAGGACCTGGTGGACGCCGTCCGACCCCGGTTGACCGGCCACGACCCGATCGTGATCCACGACCTGGGCAGCGGTACCGGCTCGATGAGCCGCTGGCTCGCCGCCCGGCTGAACGGACCACAGCGGTGGGTGCTGCACGACCGGGACGCCGACCTGCTGACCCGGGCCGCCGACAGCATGGCCGGGGTGACCGCCGCCGACGGAGCGCCGGTCACGGTGCAGACCCGCTGCGGCGACCTGACCCGGCTCAGCGCCGCCGACCTGTCCGACGGCGCGCTCGTCACCTCGTCCGCGCTGCTGGACATGTTGACCGCCGAGGAGGTCGAGCGGGTCGTCACGGCCTGCGTCGACGCCGGCCGTCCCGCCCTGTTCGCGATCTCGGTGACCGGACGGGTCCGGCTCACCCCCGAGGACCCGCTCGACGCCGCCGTCGAGGAGGCGTTCAACGCGCACCAGCGGCGTACCGTCGACGGCCGCCCGTTGCTCGGCCCGGACGCCGCCGCCGTCACCGCCGCCGCGTTCGCCCGGCGGGGCGTGCCCGTGGCCGAGCGGCCCAGCCCGTGGCGGCTCGGCCCGGACCAGGCCGACCTGGCCGCCGAGTGGTTCCGGGGCTGGCTCGGCGCGGCCTGCGAGCAGCGACCCGACCTGGCCGGTCCGGCCGGCGCGTACGCCGAACGTCGGCTGGCCGAGGCGGCGGCCGGCCAGCTGAACGTGGTGGTCGAGCACCAGGACCTTCTCGCCGGAGGATGAACCATCCCCACCCTGGGTACGTGCTCTAAAGAGAGTGGACGATCTTCAGGGAGGACCGGCGTCGATGGTGTGGGCCTGGGCACGAGTGGTCGGCGGGGTGGGCCTGCTCGCCGTCCTGCTGTGGCAGGTGGGTGGCGGCGCGTTCCTCGCCGGCGTACGGCTGATCGACGCCCCGGCGCTGGCCGCGGCCCTGCTCATCGGCGTGCTCACCACGGTCTGCGCCGCGTGGCGGTGGAGTCTCGTCGCCGGTGGCCTGGGTGTGCGGCTGCCCCTGGCGACCGCGGTGGCGCACTGCTACCGGGCCGTGTTCCTCAACGCCACGCTGCCGGGCGGGGTGCTCGGGGACGTGCACCGGGCGGTGCGCCACGGCCGCGACGCCGGCGACGTCAGCCGGGGCATCCGCGCGGTGGTGTGGGAGCGTACCGCCGGTCAGGTCGTCCTGGTCGGCGTCGCCCTGGTGGTGCTCGCGGCGTTCCCGTCCCCGGTGCGGTCGTACCTGCCGGCCGCCGCCGCGCTGCTCGTGGCGGTCGGGCTGGCCGCCGTACTCCTGGCTCGTCTGTCGCCCGGGACCGGCCGATCCCGGTGGGCGCGCGGCGTGCGCACCGCCGTCGCGGACGTGCGGGCCGGGCTGCTGGCGCGGCGGACCTGGCTCGGCGTGCTGATCGCCTCCGCCGTGATGGTCGCCGGGCACCTGGCGACCTTCCTGGTGGCGGCCCGGACCGCCGGATCCGACGCGCCGCTGACCCGGCTGCTGCCACTGACCCTGCTCGCCCTGCTGGCCATGGGCCTGCCCCTGAACGTCGCGGGCTTCGGTCCCCGCGAGGGAGTGGCCGCCTGGGTGTTCGGCGCGGCCGGTCTCAGCGCCGCCGAGGGAGTCGCCACCGCCACCGTCTACGGCGCCCTCGTGCTGGTGGCCAGCCTGCCCGGCGCGGCCGTGCTGCTCGCCCGTCGGGCCCGCAAACCCACCACCGCTCGGGAAGCCGCCTTGCGCGAGGGCTGTTGAGTCAGTGGTGAAACGGTACGCGTCGCCGCCGTCCCGCGGCGCCGGACGAAGGAGTTCCATGCCCGAAGCACTGCCGGTCGCCACGATTCGTACGCAGGTCACGGTGCCGTTGGCGTTCCCCGACGGCTACACCACCACCGTGCGGGTGTTCACGTTCAAGGGTCTGGTGGACGGTCGGGAGCACCTCGCCCTCGGCCTGGGCGACTGGGCCGGCGCGCTGGACGCCGTCGCCGCCGGCGGTGAGCCGCCGTTGGTCCGCCCGCACAGCGAGTGCCTGACGGGGGACGTGTTCGGCAGCCAGCGCTGCGACTGCGGGCCGCAACTGCGCGAGGCGGTGCAGCGGATCGCCGAGACCGGCGGGTTCCTGCTCTACCTGCGTCAGGAGGGCCGGGGCATCGGCCTGTACGCGAAGCTCGACGCGTACGCCCTCCAGGACGCCGGCCTGGACACCTACCAGGCCAACGTGGCGCTCGGCCGAGGCGAGGACGAGCGCGACTACACCGCCGCCGCGCAGATGCTGGCCACTCTCGGCGTGCCGCGCGTACGTCTGCTCAGCAGCAACCCGGACAAGGCCGAACAGTTGACCCGGCTGGGCGTGGACATCGTGGAACGCGTCCCCACCAGCATCTTCCTGTCCCCGGCCAACGCCGACTACCTGGCCGCGAAGGCCGCCAAGGCGGCAGAGGCCGAGGCAGCCGAGGCGGAGGCGGCAGCGGCCGAAGCGGCAGCGGCCGAGGCGCAGCCGGGCCGTATCCCTGACCGGCCCGTCTCCCGGTGAGCTACCGGCCGGCGTCGCCACGGCCCTACGTGCTGCTGAGCTGCGCCACCTCCATCGACGGTTACATCGACGACGCCTCCGACCAGCGTCTGTTGCTGTCCAACGAGGACGACCTCGACCGCGTCGACGCGGTCCGGGCCGGCTGTGACGCGATCCTGGTCGGCGCCGCCACCGTCCGCCGCGACGACCCCCGCCTGCTGGTGCGGTCCGCGGCACGGCGGACCGAACGGGTGGCGTGCGGCCGGCCCGCCTCGCCCACGAAGGTGACGCTGACCGCACGCGGGGACCTCGACCCGACGGCCCGGTTCTTCACCGCGGGCGACTCCACCCGGCTGGTCTACTGCGCCAGCGGCGCGCTGGACAAGACCCGGGAGCGGGTCGGCGGGCTGGCCACCGTCGTCGACGGGGGAGAGCCGGTCGACCTCGCAGGGGTCCTCGCCGACCTGGCGGCGCGGGGTGTGCGCCGCCTCATGGTCGAAGGTGGCGGGACGGTGCACAACCAGTTCCTCACCGCCGGCCTCGCCGACGAGCTGCACCTGGTCGTCGCCCCGTTCTTCGTCGGCGACCGTCGGGCGCCGCGCTTCGTCGACGAGGGCAGCTTCCCCTGGCACCCGGGCCGTCGGGCCCGGCTGGCCGAGACACGCCAGATCGGCGACGTGGTGCTGCTGCGCTACGCGCTCTCCGACCGCTGTCCCGACGACTGACGGCGACGTCGCAGCGCGTACGCGAGCGCGCTGAGCAGGAAGAGCGCACCGCTGAGCGCCAGCCAGCGCAGCAGGTACGGCCGCTGGGTCTGGCCGGTGGCCGCCTCGTGGGTCGTCTCGCCCCAGCGCAGGATGCCGGGGGCGTAGACCAGGAACAGCAGCGCCGTGCCGAGCGCCGGCACCCGCAGGTGATTGAGCAGTGCGACACGGCGGTGTGTCACCGCGCGCAGCACGCGGTCGGCGCTCGCGTACACCGGGAACAGCACCAGGTCGTGGGCGATGACCGCGCCGACGAACCAGAGCACCATCCGGCCGAACGTCGCCTCGTCGGCGAGACGTAGCGCCACCCAGCCGGCGAGGACGATCACCACCGTCACCAGGACGAGGTGCCAGGGCGCGGCGCCGTAGGCCGCCCGCAGCCGCGCGGTCCGCCCGGCCGGTCCCTGCGTCGGCCCGACCCGCTCAGTCATCGTCCCGCCCCCTCAAAGTCGATCTCGGCGACCCATTTGGTGCAGTGCACGCCGGGCAGGGCGGGCACGATGACCCGGGCCGGGTAGCCGTGGTCGGGGGAGAGGTCGACGCCGTTGACCCGCAGGGCCAGCAGCGAATCGGCATCGAGGAGCTGGTTGGCCGCGAGCACCGCCGTGCGGAACAGCCCGGCCTGCTCCAGCGACGACACCCGCGCCGACACCGGGTCGGGGACCCCGGCGAGCGCCGCCAGGTCACGAAGACGTACGCCGGTCCACGTCTGCCGGGTCGACCAGCCCTCGACGCAGGAGATGGGCAGCGCGGCCGTGTGTTGGGCCATGGCCAGCAGGCCGGACCGGTCCAGGGTCACCGTCCGCCCACCGCCGCGGAGCGTCAGCCGCCAGCTCGCGCCGGTCTGCTCGGGGCGTACGCCGGCGGCGGCCACGGTGCGGTTGACCGGGAACCCGTTCGGTCCGGTGCCGGGCTGTCGTCCCCGGGGCAGCAGCAGCGCGGTACGCCGCAGGGGACCGTCCAGGCTCTGCCCGATGGTCAGCACGGCCAGCAGCAACGCGCCGCCGCCCACCAGGGCCACCGCGCCACGCCGGCTGACTGTGGCCGGCCCGGGTTCGGTCGCGACCAGCCCGTCCGGGTCCGGCGGTTCTCCTCGTGTGTCGGCGCGCGACGTCCGCAGCTCCGTGCCCGGCGGACGGGACCGCAGCGCGGTCACCAACCGGGGAAACTTGATGATCACGTGCGCCACGAACGCTGCCGTGAAGATCCACGCTCCGAAGTAGTGGGCGGTGTAGAAGTCGAAGCCGAACACGTACGAGTACTGGATGTTGAGCAGGCCGGTGGCGATCTGGAAGAGGATCCCGCCGACCAGCAGCAGCAGGGTGAGCCGTTCCAGGACCTGCGCCACCGAGCGGGCCGGCGGCCAGTCGAACAGTTTCGGCAGCACCGACCACAGCTTGCCCAGCACCACCGGGACCAGCACGATCCCGAGCGTCACGTGCAGTCCCTGGGTGACGCGGAACAGCCAGGACGGCCGCGTCGGCCAGTCGAACACGGGCAGCCGCAGCCAACCGACGTCCTGCGGGAACGCCTGGTCGAAGCGGGGGCCGTAGGCGGCGTAGTCGAGCAGCCCCGTGATGATCACCAGTGGCAGCGCCACCAGCAGCGCCGTCCCGTAGACGGCGGTGAGCCAGGGACCACGTAACGGACTGCGCCAGGCGCGTCCGGCCGCGTCCACACCCGGTGGACGATGCCGGGCCAGCCCTCGCCAGAGCCCGCGCGGCGCGCCGTAGCCGTCCGCGTCCGACGCCGGGACCCCGCTGTCGCCCGGGCCGGTCCTGCCTGCTGGCACTCGCTGCTCCCTCCTCGCCGTCACGCTCCGCCGTCGCCAGCCCGCCGGACGCGAGCGCCGACGGCGGGCACTGCCGGCAGGTTAGACCGCAGGGGTACGGCGGAACGGGGTTTACCGCATTACCGAACGCTTACCGGGCCACCGTCGCCCGCCGAGCTGTTGCGAACTCCTTACGGCTGCGCCGAACCGGCCCGCCGGACGCCCGAGCGGCCCTACCGTGACCGGCATGCGCGTACTGGTCACCGGCGCGGCCGGGTTCATCGGGTCGCAGGTCGTCGACCTGCTCGTCGGGCAGGGCCACGAGGTGGTGGCGCTCGACGCGCTGCTGCCGCAGGCGCACGGCGGGGAGCTGCCCGCCTGGTCGCGTGAACACCAGGTGGTGCGCGGCGACGTCCGTGACGGCCCCCTGCTGGACCGCCTGCTGGCCGGTGTGGACGCGGTCTGCCACCAGGCGGCGATGGTCGGCCACGGCCTGGACCCGTCGGACGGCCCGGACTACGTCACGCACAACGACTACGGCACGGCCGTGCTGCTGGCCGCGCTGCACCGGGCGGGGATCGGCCGTCTGGTGCTGGCCAGCTCGATGGTGGTGTACGGCGAGGGGCGCTACGCCTGCCCCGAGCACGCCACGGTGCGCCCCGCGCCACGGCGCAACGAGGACGTGGCGGCCGGCCGGTACGACCCGACCTGCCCCCACTGTGGTCGGGGACTCGACCCGGTGCTCGTGCCCGAGGACGCGCCGCTGGAGCCGCGCAGCACGTACGCCGCCAGCAAGCTCGCGCAGGAACACCTGGCCGCCGCCTGGGCACGGCAGACCGGTGGGACGGTTTGGGCGCTGCGCTACCACAACGTCTACGGCCCGCGGATGCCCCGCGACACCCCGTACGCCGGGGTAGCGTCCATCTTCCGGTCGGCGCTGGCGGCCGGCGTGGCCCCCCGCGTGTTGGAGGACGGCCGGCAACGGCGAGACTTCGTGCACGTCACCGACGTGGCGCGGGCCAACCTGCTGGCGCTCACCAGCGGCCTGCCGCCGGCCACCCTGGTACCCGTGAACGTGTGCTCGGGCGAGCCGCACACCGTCGGGGAGCTGGCGGTCGCCCTGGCCGAGGCGATGGGCGGGCCGGCTCCGCAGGTCGTGGGCGGGGCCCGTGCGGCCGACGTGCGACACGTGGTCGCCGACCCGCGCCGGGCCGCGGAACTGCTCGGCTACACCGCCCGGGTCGGCTTCGCCGAAGGCGTGGCGGGCTTCGCCACCGACCCGCTCCGCGAACCAGCCGCGGTAGCAGGCTGACCGCCGCCGCCGTCCGCCGTCCGCCGTGCGTGTGGCTCATGGCTCGTGGCAGTGCGTCCCCTGGCCACCGCAGGCCCTGCGGCCCATTGCTCGCCGCCTGCGCCCAGCGAGGCGGTACCAACAATGGGCGTGATGACTGTGCGGCATCAAGATGCCGCACAGTCATCACGCTCGACGGAGTGGTAGGGCCCACGGCTGTCCGCATCGGCCCTGCCCGCGTGACCGCCGCCCTTCGCGCCTGCGCCTGCGCGCCCCCGGCGCCCGCGGGTCGGCTTTAGGAGACCGTCCAGAGCAGGTGGTTGACGGCCAGCGCGGTGAGCGCCTGTGCGGCCAGCCACCAGCGCCGCGAGGTCGCCGGCAGGTGGGCCGTGGCGACCAGCAGCCAGACGGCGAAGGGTAGCCAGATCCGCTCCACCTCCGCCTTGCTCAACCCGGACAGGTCCGCGCCGAGGACCGCCACCAGGGCCGCCAGCGGTAGCAGCACCGTGGGCCCGGCGGCGCGTACCGCCGCGGGCAGGGCCGACGGGGCCACGGCCCGCCAGCGGGGCGCGGCCGCCAGCGCGCGGCGCAGCGCCGGCCCGAGGGCCGGGCCGGCGCTGAGCAGCAGCGCGGCCAGGTTGGCCCACACCCAGTAGGCGTACGGGCGGTCGGCGGCCCAACCCTGGTAGTAGCGCTGGACCACCAGGTGGTAGCCGTCCCACCAGTGGAACCCCGCCGCGACGAACACCGCCGTCACGGCCGCGACGCCGAGGGCGGCGGCGAGCAGCGCGCCCAGGCGGCCGGTACGGCGCAGCGCCACCACGGTCAGCGCGAGCACACCCACGAGGAGGAACCCGTACGACAGGTGCAGCGCGAAGCCGAGCAGCGTCCCACCGGCCAGGGCGGCCACCCGGCCCCGGACGGCCAGCAGCGCCAGTCCGGCCGCGACCACGGCGGCGAAGATGCCGTCGGCCGAGGCGCCCACCCAGACCGCTCCCGGCAGCAGCACCAGGAACGGCGCCACCGCGCGGGCCGCGTCGGGCGCGCCGAGCGCACGCAGGGTCACCGGCACCGACACCGCGATCGTGGCGCCGAGCAGGACGCAGGCCAGCGCGGCGGCCGTGCCGCCACCGAGGCCGACGCGGTCCAGCCAGACGAAGATGAGCAGCGCGCCCGGCGGATGGCCGGCGGTGTGGGTGGACCAGGAGTCGGGCTGGAAGTCCACGATCCGGCCGGTGAATCCGGCCAGCATCGTCGGGATGTCGGTGACCCCGGGAACCTCGTGCAGGTACTCGGCCTGCGGGGTGAGCCGTCGGGTCAGCCCCGCCGACCAGCCGTCGACCAGGGCCAACGACACCGTCCAGGCCACCGCCGTCAGCCACGCGGCGGCCAGCAGCACGCCCCACCTGGCGGTGCGGGCCCACCGGGCGCCCCAGCCCACCACCGCGAGCGCGACCGCGAGCGCGACCGGGCTGCCCCAGCCGACGTGCGGCCGCCACGTCGCGTACAGCGGAGCGGCGTCCGCGTGCAGTCCGCCGCCGCGTGCGTTCAGCAGCGCCCCCACCAGCACGGCGACGCCGAGCAGCGCCGCCTCCAGGCCCAGCACGACGAGGTCCCCGGCGTGGCGGCGAGGTGGGGTCCGCCCGGGGGCGGCGGCGTAAGCGGTGGTCGAGGCCATGACCACCGGACGGTACGGCGACAGCCGACCCTCGCGCTCGCCAATCGGTGGCCCGTCACCGGACGGTAAGAAATACCCGGGCGGTAAGGGTTCGGTAAGCACATTTCGGCCTCCGCCGCGGGGGCGCCGCCCTAGCGTCGCCGGTATGGCGACTGAGATCGACGTGGTGCTGCCCTGCCTGGACGAGGCAGCCGCCCTGCCGGGCGTGCTCACCGCGCTGCCGTCCGGCTACCGGGCCATCGTGGTGGACAACGGCTCGCGGGACGGCTCGCCCGAGGTGGCCGCCCGGCACGGCGCCCGGGTGGTGCACGAACCCCGACGTGGCTACGGCGCGGCGGTGCACGCCGGCCTGGAGGCCGCCGACGCCGAGCTGGTGTGCGTGCTCGACGCCGACGGGTCGTTCGACCCCGCCGAGCTGCCCGCCCTGGTCGCGCCCGTGTCCGCCGGCACGGCCGATCTGAGCGTGGGCCGACGTCGGCCGGTCGGGGCGGGGGTCTGGCCGTGGCACGCCCGTGCCGGTACGGCGCTGGTCGCCGCGCTGCTGCGCCGTCGGGGCGTACCCCTGCGGGACCTCAGCCCGATCAGGGTGGCCCGCCGCCAGGCGCTGCTCGACCTCGGCGTCGCCGACCGCGCCTTCGGGTACCCCCTCGAACTGCTGATCCGGGCGGCGGCCGCCGGCTGGCGCATCCACGAGACGGACGTGACCTACGCGCCCCGCGCCGCCGGCACCCGGTCCAAGGTCTCCGGCTCGGTGCGGGGCACCCTGCGGGCCACCCGCGACTTCGCCGGTGTGCTGCGGACCGTGGACGGCTCCCGGTGACCGTCCTGTTGGTGGTCGCCAAGGCGCCGGTCGCCGGGGCGGTGAAGACGCGGCTCTGCCCGCCGGTCACGCCGGCCCAGGCGGCCCGGATCGCCGCCGCCGCGCTGCGCGACACCCTCGACGCCGTCCGCGCCACCCCGGGTGTCACTCCCGTGCTGGCCTGGTCTGGTCGGCTGGCCGAGGCGGAGGACGCCGACGTGTTGACCGCCGCGCTGAACGGCTGGTCGGTGCTCGACCAGCGTGGTGTCGGGTTCGGCGAACGGCTCGCCAACGCGTACGCGGACGTCGCCGCCGCGTACCCCGGGCAGCCGGTGGTGCAGATCGGCATGGACACCCCGCAGGTGACGCCGGGCCGGCTGGCTGCGGCGGTGGCCGGGCTGCGCGCCGCCGACGCGGTGCTCGGTCGGGCGCACGACGGCGGCTGGTGGTCGTTGGGGCTGCGCGACCCACGGCACGCCCGGGTGTTGCGGCACGTGCCCATGTCGACGCCCGACACCGGCCGCGACACGTGGGCGGCGCTGACCGGGCGGGGCCTGCGGACCGCGCCACTGCCGGTCCTGCGCGACGTCGACACGTGGTCCGACGCCCTCGCGGTGGCCGTCGAGGTTCCCGGAGGCCGCTTCGCCCGACAGGTCGCGGCGATCCGCCTCACCCTCCTGCCGGAGGGCCGGCGGTGAACCCCGTCGACACCGCCCCGGTCGAGGCCGCGCCGCCGGGGCGGTCGCCGTCCGCGCCCACGTCGACCCGGGGGTACGACGGCTCGTCCGGCGACCCGTTCGCCGCCGCGCTCGCCGCCGACCGCGTGGCTCTACGGCGGTGGCTGGTGCACGGCGACGGTGTCCGCAGCCGGCTGCCCGTGGACCGCTGGCACGGCACGGCCGAGTCGGCGGTCGCCGGCCTCGTGGCCCGCTGTGGCGGCCCGACGCTTGACCTCGGGTGCGGGCCGGGGCGGCTCACCGTGGCGCTGACCCGGGCCGGCCGGACCGCGGTCGGCGTGGACGTCTCGCCGACGGCGGTGCGACTCACCCGCGCCCGTGGCGCGGTCGCGGTGCACGGCGACCTGTTCGGACCGCTGCCCGCCGAGGGGCGGTGGGCGCACGCGGTGCTGATCGACGGGAACATCGGCATCGGTGGCGAGCCGGTGGCGCTGCTGCGCCGCTGCCGGGACCTGCTCGCACCAGGTGGCACGGTCCTGGTCGAGCTGGAGCCGCCCGGCGCGGGATCGTGGCAGGGCCAGGCCCGAGTGGCCGCCGAGCAGCAGGCCGGCCGGGTGGTGCTCGGCCCGGTGTTCCGCTGGGCCCGGGTCGACGCGCGTGCGGTGCCCGCGATCGCCGACGCCGCCGGGTTGGCGGTTCAGGACGTGTTCCGGCACGGGCGGCGCTGGTTCGGTGAGCTGCGGGCGAACCGCTGAGGCCGCGGGCGTCAGGCCGCCGGCAGGCGTACCACGAACCGGCACCCACCGCCGACGTTCTGCACGTCCACCCGACCGCCGTGCGCCTCGACCAGCCCGCGCACGATCGCCAGTCCCAGCCCGCCGGAACCCTCGCCACCGGGGCGCGGCGTGCGGGCCGGCTCGCCCCGGAACGCGACGTCGAACAGTCGCGGCAGGTCGTCCTCGGGGATGCCCCCGCAGGTGTCGGCGACGGCCAGCCAGGCGGCGTCGCGTTCGGATCCGGCGTCCACCCGCACCGTGCCGTCGTCCGGCGTGTAGCGCACCGCGTTGAGCAGCAGGTTCCCCACCACCCGGGCCAGCTCGGGTTCGCTGGCCAGCACGGTGGGCCAGCCCGACTCGGCGGCCTCCAGGCGGATGCGCCGGGCCTTCGCCAGCGGCGCGGTGCCGGCGAGGGCGTCGGAGACCACCTCACCCAGCGGCACCGCCGACAGGGTCAGGCGCAGCGCGCCGGCGTTGATCCGGGACAGCTCGAACAGGTCGTCGACGAGTCGGGTCATCCGGTCGGTCTGCACGCGGATCCGCCGGTGGTACTCGTCGACCGTCGCCGGGTCGTCGACCACCCGGTCCTCCAGCGCCTCGGCCATGGCCCGCAGGCCGGCCAGCGGCGTCCGCAGGTCGTGCGACACCCAGGCGACCAGGTCCCGCCGGCCCTTCTCGACCCGGCGTTCCCGCTCCCGGGCCTGGGCCGCCCACACCGCGGCCCGGGCCAGTCGACGCCCGAAGTACCAGCCCACTCCCAGGCTCACCACGGCGGCCGCGGCGACCGTGAGCAGGACGACCTGGAGGTCGTGCGGGGACAGGAACATCGCCTGGGCGACGACCACCACCCCCGCCACCACCGCGACCACGGTGATGGTGAGCAGAACGCACACGTGCACGGTGATCGACCGGTGTCGCAGCAGCCGCAGGGCCAGCGCGCCGAGCAGGCCCACGCCGAGCGCGGCCGTGAGCGCCGCCCCGAAGATCAGCGCCAGGTCACGCATCGGACGGCTCGTACCGGTAGCCGACGCCCCAGACCGTGACGATCCGTCGTGGCTCGGCCGGGTCGTCCTCGATCTTCTCCCGCAACCGACGGACGTGCACGGTCACCGTGGACTGGTCGCCGAAGTTCCACCCCCACACCCGTTCCAGCAGCTCGGCGCGCTTGAACGCCCGTGTCGGGTGCCGCATCAGGTGGGCCAGCAGGTCGAACTCGCGTAGCGTCAGGGCCAGCTCGCGGCCGTGCAGGCGGGCGATCCGTGGCCCGGTGGCCACCTCCAGCCCCGCGTCGGTGAGCAGCTCGGCCGCCGGCACGGCCGGCTCGCCGGCCCGGCGCAGCACCGAACCGACCCGCAGCACCAGCTCACGCGGCGAGAACGGCTTGCCCAGGTAGTCGTCGGCGCCCAGTTGCAGCCCGAGCACCCGGTCCGCCTCGTCGCCGCGGGCGGTCAACATGATGATGGGTACGCCGTCCGGCCGCTCCCGCAGTCGCCGGCACACCTGCAACCCGTCCAGTCCGGGAAGCATCAGGTCCAGGACGACCAGGTGGGGCTGCCGGTCCTGGACGGCGTCGAGGGCGGCCAGCCCGTCCGCGACGTGGCTCACCTCGTACCCGGCGTGTTCCAGATAGCGGCAGACGACGTCGCTGACCGTCCGGTCGTCGTCGACCACGAGCACCCGCTGCGCCACCGGCCACCTCCCCGCAGCCAGCGTAGCCAGGGCCGCCGGCGGAGCCGGACGGGGCAGATCTTGCGGTTCCCTTACGGCGCGGGGAGGGTCGGTCGACGGCGACCCGTACGATGCTCCGGTGATTCTCCGGGGTGTCGTCCGTGCCGATCGTCCGCTGGTGGTGCTCGCCGTCCAGGAGGAGGCCCGTTACCTGCCGGCCGAGCTGCCGGTGCTGCTCACCGGCATGGGCAAGGTCAACGCCGCCAGCGCGGTCGCGGCGGTGCTGGCCGCCGGCCCGCGTCCCAGCCTGCTGCTCAACCTGGGTACGGCCGGCGCGCTGCGCCCCGGCTGGACGGGTATCCATGAGGTCGCCACCGTGCTCCAGCATGACCTGGACACCGCTCTGCTGCGTACCCTCACGGGTCAGACCTACGGCGCGCCGCTCGCGCTGGCGGCCGAGGGCGCGGTCCTGGCCACCGGTGACACCTTCGTGGCGGACGACGTCGCGCGGGACCGGTTGGCGCAGCGTGCCGACCTGGTGGACATGGAGGGGTACGCGGTGGCCTGGGCCGCCGCGCAGGCTGGTGTGCCGTGTCGGCTCGTCAAGCAGGTCAGTGACGAGGCGGGGGAGGGCGCGGCCCGGACCTGGCGGGAGTCGGTGGACGCCTGTGCCCGGGACCTCGCCGGGTGGGTGGGGCGACACCTCGCCTGACCGGTCGCGGGTCATTTGCCCGGCCGTCGCGGCCGGAGCCCCCGGGTGGTTTCCCGGCCCCCGGCCCGGGGAGCCAGGACGTGCCCGGCCAGGGCGACGGCCACGATCGCGGTGACCAGCACCGGTGGCCAGCCGCCCGCCCAGGGCAGCACCAGCAGGGGCAGCGTCTGCGACGCCACCCGCCGCCACGGCACGCGGGCGGACAGCAGGTAGGCGAACAGTGCCCGGCCGAGCACGAACACCAGCGGTCCGCCGATGATCAGCATCAGCCACCGCGCGGGGGTCGTTCCGGTCGGACGGTCGACGACCAGGTCGAAGGAGGCCGCCGTGACGGCCACGCCGATGAGCAGCACCAGGTGGGTGTACGGGGCGATCCGGGTGGAGCGGCCGGGCACCGACTCGGCCGCGGCCTCGAGCAACTCGCCGGCCCGGAAGACGTAGACCTGCCAGAGCAGCAGCATGATGGCGAACGCGCAGAGCAGGGCGGTGATCCTGGAGCGGTCGAAGTCGCTGCGGCTGAGTTCCAGGGTGGGTACCAGGATGATGTCGCCGAGGGCCAGGATGACGAACTGCTGGTACCGCTCGCCCAGGTGCGCGGTGGTCCGGTCGTACTGGTCGAGGGGCACCCGGCCGAGCCACGGTGTCGGGTAACGCGCCGCAGCGGCGAGCAGGTCGATGACGATCGCGATGGTCCAGATCCACCACCGGGCGTCGTCGACAACCGACCCGATGATCCAGAGGACGCCGGACACCAGGAACCAGAACAGGAATCGGGTGGCGCGCGCCATCGCCGCGCGGTGCTGCTGTCGGTACAACGTGCTGACCAGGATGATGCCGCGTATCACGTGGGTGCCGACATAGGCGAACGCGAAGGTCAGCGCCTGCCCCATGGTGATCATCGGCAGCGCCGCCGCCATCCCGACCGACCCGACCATGGCGATCATCAGGATGGCCTGGATCGGGCGCTGCTGCGGGTCGTAGAACTCGGTCGTGGTCGAGGTGACCGACCACGTCCACCAGATCGCGGTCAGCATCAGCGCGACCGACGCGCTCTCGGCCCAGGAGTCCTGGTCGGCGAGCAGTTTGGAGGTCTGCGCGAGCGCGGCCACGAAGACCACGTCGAAGAGCAGTTCGAGCAGCGTCGCCCGGGTCGACCCGTCCGGCCGGCGTACCAGCGCCGCGGTGCCTCCGGTGGTCATGCCCGGCCTCCCGCCGTGTCTTCGAGGATTATCGGCGGCGGGGGCGCGACGCGTCCCAGGATCGGCGATTCCCGCTGGCCGGGGAAGAGGGCAGCCGGAGGTTGCCACGACGCCGCACCGGAGGCGACGCTTGTCGGCATCCATCGATCTCGATCTCCGTCGGAGGTTCGGATGCGTCGTCCGCCGCTCGTCGCCCTCGTCCTGACCGCCCTCCTGCTCGTCGCGCCGGGCGCGGCGCAGGCCGCCCTTCCCGACCGTGCCGCGTCCGACGTGGTCGGCGTCCTGTCCGGGGTACGCACGCCGGGTATCGCCTGGGGAGTCGACCCGGCCACCGGCCGGATGACTGTCACCGCCGACGACACGGTGGCGCCCGCCGATCTGGCGACGCTCCGGGCGGTGGCCGACCGCGCCGGCGCGCTGCTGCGCCGGGAGCCCGGCACGCTGCGCACCCTGATCGCCGCCGGCCAGGGCATCTACGGCGGTGGTAGTCGCTGCTCGCTGGGCGCGAACGTACGCAGTGGCAGCACCTACTACGTGGTCACCGCCGGCCACTGCACCGGGACCGTCAGCACCTGGTACGCCGACAGCGCGCAGACCACCGTCCTGGGCACCCGTACCGCCACCAGCTATCCGGGCAACGACTACGGGCTGATCCGCTACACCGGCCGCATCGCGCATCCGAGCGCCGTCTACACCTATCCCGGACTGCTGGCCATCAACGGCCCCGGCACCGCGTACGTGGGTCAGGCGGTGTGCCGCAGCGGCGTCACCACCGGGGTGCGCTGCGGCACGGTGACCGCGCTCAACGCGACCGTCAACTACGCCACCGGTGTGGTCTACGGCCTGATCCGCACCAACATCTGCGCCGAGGCGGGGGACAGCGGCGGGCCGCTGTACGTGGCGTCCACCGGCACCATCATCGGCATCCTGTCCGGAGGTAGCGGCAACTGCACCTCCGGCGGGACGACCTACTACCAGCCCATCGCGGAGGTGCTGGCGGCGTACGGACTGACCCTGCCCTGACCGCCATTGCGCTCTGCGCAACGGGTTGCTCAGTTGGCACAACGCCCCTAGGCTCGGCGGGACCCCGGACCCCTCCCGAGGATGTGTGCCGCGATGCCGAGCGAGCCCCGAGAAGACCGTGCGGCCACCTCGGCCGGCCCGCAGCCGGCCGAGGTGGTCACGGTGGGCGAGACCATGGTGATGCTGTGCCCGCCCGCCGGTGAGCCGCTGGGGCACGCCGAACGCGTCACCGTCTCGGTCGGCGGCGCCGAGTCCAACGTGGCCGGCCACCTGGCCCGGCTCGGCCACCGGGCGACCTGGGTGAGCCGGGTCGGTGACGACCCGTTCGGCCGACTGGTCGTCCGGCACGTCGCCGACGCCGGCGTCGACGTCGACCTGGTGGCCGTGGACCCGGCCGCGCCCACCGGCCTCTACGCCAAGGACCCCGGCCCCACGGCCACCGCCGTGCACTACTACCGGGCCGGCTCGGCCGCGTCCCGGATGGACGGCGACACGGTGGCCGACCCGCGGCTGGCCGGCGCGCGGGTCCTGCACCTGTCCGGCATCACCCCGGCCCTCTCGGCCTCCTGCCGCGAGCTGGTCGAGCGCGCGGTGACCGACCGGCCGCTGCCGGGCGCGCTGGTCAGCTTCGACGTCAACCACCGCGCCCGGCTCTGGTCCGCCGAACGGGCCGCGCCCGTCCTGCGCGACCTCGCCGACCGCAGCGACCTGGTCTTCGTCGGGCAGGACGAGGCGTACGCCCTCTGGGGCACGAGCGACCCGGCCGCCGTACGCCGACTCCTGCCCGGCCCCCGGGCGGTGGTCGTCAAGGACGGCGCGATCTGTGCCACCGTCCTGCTCCGTGACGCCGAGCCGGTCGTCGTTCCGGCCCCCCGCGTGTCGGTGGTGGAACCGGTGGGCGCCGGTGACGCCTTCGCCGCCGGCTACCTGGCCGGGCTGCTGCGCGACCTCGATCCGACGCGGCGGCTGCGTCTCGGCCACCTCGTCGCCGCGCAGGCCCTGGGCAGCACCGGTGACAGCGCGCCGCTGCCGCCGTGGTCGTGGTTCGAACGGCTGCTCGACGGCCCCTGGTCGCCACCCGACCTGACCGCCGCGCGAGCGGAGGGCTGAGCGGTGTCCGAGGGCGTCGACCGGGCGATGCGCGTGCTCGAACTCCTGGCCCGCGAGCCGGCGCAACTCGGCGGCGTGGCCACCCACCTGGGCGTGCACAAGTCCACCGCGCTGCGGCTGCTGCAGACACTCGAGTCGGGCGGCTTCGCACGCCGCGCCGACGGCGGCTGGACGGTGGGTCTGCGGCTGATCGACCTCGCCCAGCAGGCCCTGGACTCGCTCGACGTCCGCGCGGTGGCCCGCCCCCACCTGGCGGCGCTGGGCCGCGACTGCGGGCACACCATCCACCTCGCGCAGCTGGTCGACGACGACCTCGTCTACGTCGACAAGATCGAGGCCCGGGGCCAGGTGCGCATGTACTCGCGGATCGGCCGTACCGCGCCGCTGCACGCCAGCGGGGTGGGCAAGGTGGTGCTCGCGTACGGTCCGGCATCCCGGGTGTCCCAGGTGGTCGACGGCGTCACGCTGCCGTCGTACACCCCGGCCACCATCTGCGACCCGGCCGCGCTGCGCGCGGAGCTGGCGGCCATCGCGGCGCGGGGCTGGGCCGCCGACGACGGCGAGTTCGAGCCGCTGATCACCTGTGTGGCCGCGCCGGTCCGGCAGGCCGACGGCGCGGTCACGGCCGCGGTGTCGGTGACCGCGCCGACGGTGGTGGCCACCCTCGCCGACCTGCGTGCCGTACTACCCCGACTGCTGGCCACCACCCAGCAGATCTCCCGCGACCTCGGATGGAGTGGACCATGACCACAGCGGACTTCGGGCACATCTTCGGCGCTGCCCGGGTGATGGCGATCCTGCGCGGCCTGCCGGTCGCCGAGACGGTCCGGCTCGCCGAGCGCGCCTGGGACCTCGGCATCGAGGTGGTGGAGGTGCCGGTCGCCACCGCCGACGCGCTGCCCGCCCTGCGCGCCGCCGTCGAGGCGGGCGCGGCGCGTGGCCGGATCGTCGGGGCCGGCACGGTGCTCGACGCCGAGACGGTCGCGGCGGCCGCCGACGCGGGCGCCGCGTTCACCGTCGCGCCCGGCCTGGACCTCGCGGTCGCCGACGCCGCCGCCGCGCGTGGCCTACCCCACCTGCCCGGCGTGGCCACCCCCACCGAGGCGCAGACGGCGCTGCGGCACGGCCTCACCTGGCTCAAGGCGTTCCCCGCGATCTCCCTGGGCCCGGCCTGGTTCAAGGCCATCGCCGGCCCCCTACCGCAGCTCCGCTTCGTCGCGACAGGCGGCCTGGACGCCACAAACGCCCAGTCTTTCCTGGACGCCGGCGTCCGCGTGGTAGCCGTCGGCTCAGCCCTGTCAGACCCCACCCAGCTAAACGACCTAGCCAAACTAACAACCCAAAACTGACCCGCCCCCCGCCCCCCGCCCCCCGCCCCCCGCCCCCCGCTCCGCCTCCACGCCCCCCGCTCCGCCTCCACGCCCGCCTGGTCTGCCCCGTCGATCATGGACTTGTGGTGGGGTGCGAAAGCCGCCTATCACTCGACATCAGGCACCACAACTCCATGATCGACGGGGACGGGGACGGGGACGGGGGCGGGGACGGGGGCGGGGGCGGGGGCGGGGTGGCGGGGGCGGGGTGGCGGGTTTGTGCCATGGCATGAACGCGCCGGGGGTTGCGGGGTGGGACAGCCGGGCGTTGCCTCGATGCTGTGCTGCGTACCGCTCCTCGACACAAAGAGGTCATCGTGGCTCTGTCTCCCAGGCGTCGCCGATCCGGGCTGATCGCCCTCGGTACCGCCCTCGCTCTGGCCGCCGGGTTCACCCCACCCGGCACGGGGGCGTCGGCCGCCCCGCCCGGCACCCCCACCCGCCCGACCGGCCAACCGCCCGCGGCCCCCGGCCGGGCGTCCACCGTCACCCTGATCACCGGGGACATCGTCACGGTCACCACGGCGGCCGACGGCAGCACCGTCTCGGCCGTTCGCCGACCCGACGGCAGCACGCCGACCTTCCACCGCACGGTGCTCGACGGCGACACCTACGTCTACCCGGACGCCGCGCTGCCGTACGTCACCAGTGGCCTGGTGGACAAGCGGCTGTTCAACGTCACCGACCTGATCGCCGACGGGTACGACGACGCGCACGCGAAGGCGCTGCCGCTGATCGTCACCCTCACCGACGCCGCGGCCCGCGCCCGTACCCGACCCACCGTGGACGGATCCGAGCTGGTGCGGTCCCTGGACAGCGTGCGGGGCGCGGCACTGACCCGCCCCCGCGAGAGCGCCGAGAAGTTCTGGGGCGCGCTGACCGCCGGCACGGCCCGCCGGACCGGTGACACCCCGACGCTCGCGAGCGGTATCGCCAAGGTCTGGCTGGACGGCCGGGTCCGGGCCGACCTCGCCGAGTCGACCGCGCAGATCGGCGCGCCGACGCTGTGGGCCGAGGGCAACACCGCCGCCGGTGTGGACGTCGCCGTCCTCGACACGGGAGCGGACGCCGAGCACCCGGACCTCGCCGGCCAGATCGCCGCGTCCAGCAGCTTCGTGCCGGACGAGCCCGACATCCTCGACTACCAGGGACACGGCACGCACACCGCCTCGACGATCGCCGGCAGCGGCGCCGCGTCCGGAGGCGTCGAGCGGGGTGTCGCCCCCGGCGCGCGGCTGCACGTCGGCAAGGTGCTCAACAGCGAGGGCGGCGGGCAGGACTCCTGGATCATCGCCGGCATGGAGTGGGCGGCCCGGGAGCAGAAGGCCCGGATCATCAGCATGAGCCTGGGTGGTGAGTCCACCGACGGCAGCGACCCGCTGAGCCAGGCCGTCGACCGGCTCAGCGCCGAGACCGGCGCGCTCTTCGTGATCGCCGCCGGCAACAGCGGCCCGGCGAGCATCGGCAGCCCCGGCGCGGCGAACTCCGCGCTCACCGTGGGCGCCGTCGATTCGACCGACCACCTCGCCGACTTCTCCAGCCAGGGCCCGCGGGCCGGCGACGGTGGCCTCAAACCCGAGATCACCGCGCCCGGCGTGGACATCCTGGCCGCGCGCTCGCACCTGGTGCGCGGCGGCTCCGGGGACTACACGCTGATGAGCGGCACCTCGATGGCGACTCCGCACGTGGCCGGCACCGCCGCGCTGGTCGCCGCCGCGCACCCCGACTGGACCGGGCAGCGCATCAAGGAGGCGCTGGTCAGCACGGTCAAGGCCACGCCGGACTACACCCCGTACCAGGCCGGTGCCGGGCGGGTGGACGCGGTCGCCGCCGTGCACGCGACGGTCTTCGCCACCCCGAGCGCCTACTCCGGCTTCCAGGGCTGGCCGCAGCAGCCGGGTACGACGGTCGACCGGACGGTCACCTACACCAACGTCGGCAACGCGCCGGTCGCCCTGAAGCTGGCCCTCGACGCGCCGAGCGCCCCGGCCGGTCTCTTCGCGCTCTCCGCCGACACGGTGACGGTGCCCGCGAACGGCACGGCCACCGTCACCCTCACCGCCGCGTACGACAAGCTTCCGGTCGAGAAGCAGGTCAGCGGCATGATCGTCGCCACCGACACCGCCGGTACGGTCCGCGGTCGCACCCTGATCGGGGCGAGCCGGGAGGGTCAGCGGCAGAACCTGACGCTGGTCGCGAAGGACCGGGACGGCAAGCCGCTCGCCGGCAAGGTCCTGCTCACCACCGACGGCCTGTTCACCGCCGTCGACCTGCCCGAGAGCGGCACCGCGACGCTGCGGCTGCCGGTGGCGAGCTGGTCCGGTTGGCTCACCGCCGACGTGCGCGGCGTGCACGGGCCGCACTCCAAGGGCATGGCGATGCTCAGCTTCGTCGACGTCGACCTGAGCGCCGACCGCACCGTCACCCTCGACGCGCGCAAGGCCCGACAGGTGCGGACCGAGGTGCCGCAGGAGGCGACGCCCACCTCGCTGCGGATGGACATCCACCGCTCCACCGGCAACAGTCTCACCGAGAGTCAGGTGCTGCCCGACGACTCGTACGACAGCATGTGGGCGTTGCCGACGGGCCGTGCGGTCACCGACGGCGAGTTCGAGTTCGGCGCCCGGTGGCGGCTGGAACAGCCGGCGCTGACCGTGACGGCCGGCGGCCGGTCGTACGACGATCTGCGGGTCAAGCGGGCGACCCCGGCGTTGCCGGAGGGCCGTCGCCAGCTCGACGCGGTCTACGTCGCCGACGCCTCGGCGGCCGGGCTGGCGAAGCGGCCGGTCCGGGACCGGGCGGTGGTGGTCCGGCGCAGCGACACCGTGGACCTCGCCACCCAGGCGCAGGCCGCCGCGGCGGCCGGGGCCACGCTGCTGCTGGTGGTCAACGACGGCATCGGCCGGCTCCAGCCCTGGGACGAGGCGTTCTGGGCTCCGGAGAGCCCCGCCCCGCTGACCGTGGCGACCCTCACCGCCGACGAGGGTGACCAGCTCGTCGCGGCGCTGGAGCGCGGCCCGGTGCGGCTGACAATCGAGTCGCACCCGGAGACGACCTACCTGTACGACGTGGCACACCACTGGACCGGCGCGGTTCCGGTCGACCCCACGTACCGGGTGACGAAGCGGCAACTGGCCCGGGTTGACGTGGAGTTCCGCAACTACCGGCAGGGCAGGGCGCTGGAGTTCCGCAACGACATCTGGCGGGGCTGGGCGTCGGGAAACCAGGAGCCCGCCGCGGCGCAGGGCCGGCGTACCGACTGGGTGAGCGCCGACCAGCGCTGGCTCGACGACGCGTTCATCCCCGGGGAGACCGGGCAGCACCCGATGGCGGTGGCCACCTACGCGGTGAACAAGCCGAGCACGGTCACCTGGTTCGGGCCCATCCAACGCCCCCGCATGGGCGGGAACTACGTTCCCGTGCGGTACCTGGACACCGTCTATTTGCCCGCACCCGGGTGGGGGGACGGCGGTGGGCACGTCGGTGAGGCGTACGCCAACTTCGACATGGTCAACCGGACCACCCTGTACCA
The DNA here is from genome assembly GCF_053585025.1 of Micromonospora sp. RB23. NCBI lineage: Bacteria > Bacillati > Actinomycetota > Actinomycetes > Micromonosporales > Micromonosporaceae > Micromonospora > Micromonospora sp. RB23. The sequence continues at coordinate 3,903,470 of NZ_CM132111.1, read as the reverse complement.
GGGCGACAAGGAGCTGAACTGGGGTAACGCCGAGTACCTCCAGGTGGGCAGCCTGCCCGCGCAGCGTCTGCCGTACCGCCTGGTGGTGGAGAACGACCGGGCCGCCTGGACCAACCCGTACTCCCGGCAGACCCGGACCGAGTGGGGCTTCAGCTCGGCGGCCACCGGCGCGGAGTCGGCGGAGGTGCTGCCGATGATCCAGCTCGACTACCAGGTGGCGATCGACCGCGACGGTACGGCGTCGCGGCGGGCGCCGCTCACCGTGGTGGCCTCCCAGCTGCCCGGTGTGTCGGCCACGGTGGGTCCGGTCACCGTCGAGGTGTCCTACGACGACGGCAGGACGTGGCAGAAGCCGCGGCTCAGCCGGCACGGTGACGGCTGGCGTACCGCGCTGGACGCGCCGGCGAAGGCCCGTTTCGTGACCCTGCGGACGAGCGCGCGCGACGCGGCCGGCAACACCGTGAGCCAGAGCATCACCCGGGCGTTCGGCCTGCGGTAGTGCCGGACCGGCCGCCGGTCGGGGTGCGCACACGCATCCCGACCGGCGGCCGTCGCCGTGGTGGGCTCAGCCGGCGTCGTCGTGGGCTCAGCCGGCGTCGAGGCCGGTGCCCGCGCTCTCCGGCCGGTCGAGGAAGTACAGCCGTGCACGTTTCTCCGGCAGCTCGATCTCCGGGCCGGGCCGGAAGCCGCCGCGCAGCAGCCGTCGGTGCATCCGGTCGTTGCGCACGTCCGGCTCCATGACGATCCGCCGCCGGCCCGGGTCGGCGAGGACGAACTCCAGGATCGCGCCGAACAGCGCGCCGGTGAAGCCCGGCTCGACGGCCGCCGGGGGAGCGACCAGCAGGTGGACGCCGACGTCGCCGGGGCGCACCTCGTAGTGCTCGCCGACCGGATCGGCGTCGGGCTCGTACGTCTGGGCCAGCGCCGCCGGCACGCCGTCGCGGTGCGCCAGGTACGCGTGGTGGGTGGTCAGCGAGTCGAGGTACGCGTAGATCTCGCGCACCCGTTCGCGGCTGGCGTCGCGCATCCCCCAGAAAACGGCCCGGTCGGTCGTGACCCAGCTGTGCAGCAGGTCGGCGTCGTCGTCGGGGCGTACCGGCCGGATGGTGACCACCCCGAACCCGGGGACGTCGCGTCGGTAGTGCTCGTTGTCAGTGTTCATCCGGCTCCTCGGTGAGGTGGTCCCAGTCGGTGGTCACCGGCAGCAGGCCGCCGGTCAGCCACGTGGTCTGCTGGTCGTCGTGGTGTTCGTCGCCGGGCACCCCGCTCGCGCCCGACGGGACCACCCACCGGCTGTCCTGGCGCCGGGCCAGGTCCCAGACGTACCGTGCGGCCGGCCCCCGGAAGCAGCTGTGGGTGACCCCGGGCACGCTCGACGTGGCCAGCACGCAGTCGTGGTCGCCGTCGAGGCGAGGGCCGGGCGGGGCGTCCGCGTCGGGCAGCGCCCGCCAGGCCGTCAGCCGGTGCAGGTCACCCCAGCGCACCGTGCCGGCCGTCGCGGCCGCGACCTCCTCGGCCGCCGCGCGCACCACCGCCGCGACGTCCACGCCGGGCAGTGGGGCCGCGCCGAGCAGGTGCTCCAGCGCGTAACCGACCCGCGGCGTCAGCGCCAACCAGGGCGCGAACACCTCGGGGTACGGGGGCGGCTCGGCCAACGCGGCCAGGACCGGATGGTCGGCGATCCGGCGTACGACGGCGGCCCGCAGCAGGGCGAAGTCGGCGGCGTCGACGCTGTCGGCGTCCATCCGCCGGTCCCAGCGCAGCAGCCGGTCGCGCAGCGCGGCGGCGGCCGGGCCGAGCCCGGTCACCGTGTCGAGGGCCGCCAGCAGCGCCCCGGCCGACCCGAGGTACGTGTCGGTGTGCAGCGCGGCCATGTCCCCGACCGTGTGGTCCCGGCCGGCGTCCAGCAGGTCGGCGATGCGACGCGCGCGGTGCGGTGCGGCGAACTCGACGCCCAGCGGCGCGGACAGCCCGCGTTCGTTGGCCATCACCGCCCGGTCGGTCACCTGCGCCCGGGGCATCGGCGCGTACCAGCCCCGCCAGGCGTACGCGGCGTCCCAGGCGGGGACCGGCCGTCGCCCGTTGTCCGGGTGCCGCACCGGCACCACACCGGCGACCCGGTGCAGCAGGCCTCCGGCGGTGTCCGCCGCCTGCACCACGTTGACGGGCTCCACCCAGTGCCGCAGTGCGTCGTCCACGTCGGACACGCTGCGGGCCCGCAGCAGCTCCGGTATCGCCGCGAAGCCCAGCTCGCCACGGACCCGGGGCGGGTAACGCAGGCTCAGCGCCGTCTCGTCGTCCGGCCCTGGCGCGATCACCGGGCCCCGGTCGGTCTCGATGACCTCCACCCGGACCGGGTCCGCGCCGGCCACCTCGATCGTCTCGACGTGGACGGACGCCTCCCGCCAGCCGTCCGGTCCGAGCGCCCGTACCCCGCCGTCGTGCCGGCGCAGCCGCTCGACGTAGACGTCCTGGTAGTCGGCCATCGCGTTGGTGATCGCCCAGGCCACCGGGCCGGCGTGGCCGAAGTGCGCGATGCCCGGAACGCCGGGCACGGCCAGGCCGACCACGTCGTACTCCGGACAGGCCAGCCGGATCTGCTGGTAGACGCCCGGGTCCTCCAGGATCCGGTGCGGGTCGCCGGCGAGCAGCGCGGCGCCGCTGGCGGTACGGGAGCCGGCCAGCAGCCACCCGTTGCTGCCGGCGACGGCCGGCCCGTCGCTGGCGAACGCCCCGACCGCCGCCGGACCGAGGCACCGCGCGACGTGCTCACGCCAGAGCTTGCCGGGGAACCCCGCGAACAGGATGTGGTGTCCCAGCCACACCGCGAGCGGCGTCCACGGCTCCCACCGACCCGGAGTGAGCCCGACCGCGGCGAACTCCGGCGCGCGGGCCGCCCCGGCGGCGAGGCCGGCGTTCACCCCGGCCACGTACGCGCCCACCCACTCGGCGGTCGCCGCGTCCAGGTTGGCGTGACAGCGGCGGGCGGTGTCGTCCAGTCGCACCTGTCGGGCGAAGCGGTCCCAGCCGAGCGCCTCGGTGCCGAGGAAGGCGGCGGTGGTGCCCTGCGACCGGTGCCGCTCGACCTCGATCTGCCACGCCCGGTCGTACGCGGTCACCCGACCCTGTGCCGTGGCCAGGGCGAGCGGGTCCTCGGCGCGGATGTGCGGCACGCCCCACGGGTCGCGGAAGAGCCGCGTGGTCATGCCGGCTCGGCGGCGCGTCGGCGGGCGGCCGGTACGACCAGCGGGGTGCCGGTCTCCGGGTCGTCGATCACCCGGCAGGGCAGTCCGAACACCTCGGCGACCAGGTCGGCGGTCACCACCTCCCGAGGGTCGCCGGAGGCCACCACCCGACCGTCGCGCATGGCGATGAGGTGGGTGGCGTACCGGGCGGCGTGGTTGAGGTCGTGCAGCACCGCGACCAGCGTGCGGCCCTGCTCCTCGTGCAGCCGGGCGCAGAGGTCCAGGATGTCGATCTGGTGGGCGATGTCGAGGTAGGTCGTCGGCTCGTCGAGCAGCAGCAGCGGCGTCTGCTGCGCCAGCGCCATCGCGATCCACACGCGCTGCCGTTGGCCGCCGGACAGCTCGTCCACCGGCCGGTCGGCGAGGTCGGCGACCCCGGTCGCGGCCATCGACTCCTCGACGATCCGCTCGTCCTCGCGCGACCACTGCCGCAGCAGTCCCTGGTGCGGGTAGCGACCCCGGGCGACCAGCTCGGCGACGCCGATCCCGTCCGGCGCGATGGACGTCTGTGGCAGCAGACCCAGGGTGCGGGCGACCGAGCGGGCGCTCTGCTGGTGAATGTCCCGGCCGTCCAGCAGCACCGCGCCGGCGCTCGGGCGCAGCATCCGCGACAGCGCGCGTAGCAGCGTCGACTTGCCGCACGCGTTCGGTCCGATGATCACCGTGAACGACCCGTCGGGCACCGCCACGGTGAGGTTCTCGGAGATGGTGCGCCGGTCGTAGGCGAGGGTCAGCGCGGTGCCGCCGAGGCGGGACGTCATGGTTGCTCCTTCACAGGTGGTCACAGCCGGCCCGCCCGGCGTTCGACGGCCAGCAGCCAGACCAGGTAGCCGCCGCCGAGGACTCCGGTCACCACGCCGACCGGAAGCTGGTGCCCGGGAAACGCGCGCTGGGCGACCAGGTCGGCGCCGACCAGCAGCGCCGCGCCGACCGCCATCGAGGGCAGCAGGTTCGGCCCGGGCGCCCGGGTCAGCCGCTTCGCGACGTGCGGCGCGACGAGCGCGACGAACGACACCGGGCCGGCGGCCGCCGCCGCGAACGAGACGAGCAGCACCGCCGCCATGAGCAGCACCAGGCGTACCCGGCGGACCGGCACACCGAGCGCGCTCGCCGTGTCGTCGCCCAGCTCCATCATCCGCAGCGCCGGGGCGCAGCCGACGAGCACGAGCGGCGTCAGCACGGCGGTCACGACCAGCAGCGGCCCGGCGTTGGCCCAGCCCCGCCCGTCCAGACTGCCGGTGAGCCAGAGCACCGCGCGGGCGGCGTCCATCAGCGGGGCCCGGGTCAGCAGGTAGCCGTTGACGCCGGTGAGGATCGCGGCCACGCCGATGCCGACCAGGACGAGGCGATAGCCGTGCACGCCCCGCCGCCACGCGAGGGCGTAGATCAGCCCGCCGGTGGCGAGCCCGCCGGCGACCGCCGCGCCGGCCAGGGCCAGGCTCCCGCCGCCCACGACGACCACCACGAGCGCGCCGGTCGACGCGCCCTGGGTGAAGCCCAGGATGTCCGGGCTGCCCAGCGGGTTGCGGACCAGCGACTGGAACAGCGTGCCGCCCAGCGCCAGCGCCGCGCCGACCAGCAGGGCCGTGACCAGCCGCGGCAGGCGCAGCTCGGTCACGATGAACTGCTCCGCCGCGCTTCCGCCGCCGGTCAGGGCGCGTAGCACGTCGGTCGGCCCCATCGGGTAGTCGCCGCTGCCCATCGCGACCAGCGAGAGCCCGGCGGCGAGCAGCGCCGCGCCGACACCGACGGCCAGGGCGCGGGGGCGGAACCGCACCGACAACCCACCGGGGGTACGGATGACCGCGCTCACGGGGCCACCTCACTTCGCGACTGCGGGGCTCGCAAACCCGGCTCACTCCTCGCGCTCACGGCGCCACCTCACTTCGCGACTGCGGGGCTCGCAAACCCGGCTCACTCCTCGCGCTCACGGGTGGGCCACCCGTGAGCGGCCGACCAGCCACAGGAAGAGCGGGCCACCCAGCACGGCGGTGACCATGCCGACCTGGAGTTCACCGGGACGCCCGAGGAGCCGCCCCAGCACGTCGGCGCCGAGCAGCAGGACCGGCGCGAGCACCGCGCAGTACGGCAGCAGCCAGCGCAGGTCGGGTCCGGTCAGCGCGCGTACCAGGTGGGGCACGAGCAGGCCGACGAAGACGATGGGACCGCAGGCCGCGGTGGCCGCGCCGCACAGCAGCGTGACCGCGACGATGACGGCGGCCCGGATCAGGGCCGGACGGGCGCCCAGCGCCCGGGCCGCGTCGTCGCCGAGCGCGAGGGCGTTCAGCGGACGGGCGGCGCCGAGGGCGACCAGCAGACCGACCAGGATGAACGGCGTCACCCGGGCCACCGTTGCCGCGTCCGCGCTGGCCAGCGAGCCGACCGTCCAGAACCGCAGCCGGTCCAGCGAGGCGGTGTCCAGCAGCATGACCGCGCTCACGAACGAGTACAGGGTGGCGTTGAGCGCCGCGCCGGCCAGCGCGAGGCGGGCGGGGGTGGCGCCCCGTCCGCCGCCCACGGCGTAGACCAGCGCGGTGACCAGGGCCGCGCCGAGCAGCGCGAACCAGACGTACCCGCCGATGGCCGTGACGCCCAGGAAGGCGGCGGCGGTGGCCACGGCGGCGGACGCTCCGGCGTTGATGCCGAGCAGCCCGGGGTCGGCGAGGGGGTTGCGGGTGAGCGCCTGCATCACGGCGCCGGCCACGCCGAGCGCCGTGCCGGCGAGCAGTCCGAGCAGGGTGCGGGGCAGGCGCATCCGGTGCACCACGGCGTATTCGGCGGCGTCGCGGTGCAGCAGCCCGGACCAGACGTCGGCGAGTGGCAGCGACTTCGCGCCGACCGCGATGCTGAGCACCAGGATCACGCCGAGCAGCGCCGCGGCGGCGAGCAGGCCGACGGCGCGGGCCGCCCGGCGTCGCTTCGGTACGGGGGCCGTCGACGGGGCCGGCACGGGTGGTGTCGACCTGGTGACGGTGGGTGTGGCGTCCAGTGTGGGCTCCGGGGTGTGGCGACTCGGCGAACCGCTGTTGACAACGAGCGAGGTTAGGCTAACCTAACCCCGCTGTCCCGGTCGACCCCGGCCTTCCCTTGATCGAAAGACGACACCATGCCCGATGCACTGTCCGCCCGTCGCCTCTCCCGTCGTGGCCTGCTGGCCGCTGGCGGCGCCGCCACGCTCGCCGCGCTGCTCGCCGGCTGCGGCAAGGACGATGCCGCCAAACCATCGGGCAGCGACAACGCCGCCGGCCCCTGGTCGTTCACCGACGACCGCAACAAGAAGGTCGAGGCGGCGGCCCGTCCCGCGCGCGTGGTGGCCTTCACGGGGGTGGCGGCGGCACTGGTCGATTTCGGTCTCGACAAGCAGCTCGTCGGCGTGTTCGGCGAGACCAAGCGCGCCGACGGCACGAAGGACCCGCAGGCCGGTGACCTGAACGTCGAGGCCGTCGAGATCCTCGGCAACGTGTGGGGTGAGTTCAGCCTGGAGAAGTACGCCGCCCTGCGCCCCGAGCTGCTGGTCACGCACATGTACGACCCGGACGCCCTCTGGTACGTGCCGGACGAGAGCAAGGACAAGATCCTGCCGCTCGCGCCGAGCGTCGCGATCACCACCGCCCGGGTACCGATGACCAAGCCCATCGAGCGGTACGCCGCTCTGGCCCAGTCGCTCGGCGCCGACCTCTCCGCCAAGAAGGTCACCGACGCGAAGACGCGCTTCGACGCCGCCGCCGACGCCGTCCGCCAGGCCGTCAAGGCCAACCCGGGCATCAGGGTCATGGCCTGCTCGGGCAGCCCCGACCTGTTCTACGTCTCCAACCCCAAGGTCAGCACCGACCTCATGTACTTCGCCGAGCTGGGCGTCGACATCGTGGTGCCCACCAAGCTCGAGGCCGGCGACTACTTCGAGGCGCTGAGCTGGGAGAACGCCGGCAAGTTCCCCGCCGACCTGATCCTGTTGGACAACCGCAGCACCGCCCTGCAACCCAAGGACCTCGGCGCCAAGCCGACCTGGGCGCAGCTTCCCGCCGTGCGGGCCAACCAGGTGACGCCGTGGGACGCGGTGCCCCGCTTCTCGTACGCCGGGGCCGCGCCGCTGCTGGAGAACCTCGCCACCGCCATCCGGAACGCGAAGAAGGTCGGCTGACACCATGAGTACGAGCACCGTCGAACCCGTCGCCCTGCAGTACCGCTTCTTCGCCGCGCACGTCGTACGGGCCCGTCGGGTCGGCGCCTCGCTGATCCGGGTCACCTTCGGCGGCGCGGAGCTGGTCGACTTCGCCGGCGGCGGCCGGGACCAGAGCGTCTCGCTGTTCCTGCCGCACCCGGGTCAGGACGCGCCGGTCGTCCCGGTCGAGCGCGGCGAGGACTGGTTCGGCGCCTGGCGGGCCCTGCCGCCGGACGTCCGGGCGGTCATGCGCTCGTACACCATCCGGGAACACCGTCCCACCGTCGGCGAGGTGGACATCGACTTCGTCGACCACGGCGGCACCGGTCCCGCCTCACGGTGGGCCAGCCTGGCGGTGTCCGGTGACCGGGTGCTGCTGCTCGGTCCGGCCGTCCACGACAACCGCAGCGTCTGCTTCCGGCCACCGGACGACACCGACCTCGTGGTGCTGGTCGCCGACGAGACGGCGATGCCGGCCACCGCCGGGATCCTGGCCTGGCTGCCCGCCGGCACCCGGGTCCGGGCCTGGATCGAGGTTCCGGACGCGGCGGACATCACCGAGCTGCCCACCGACGCCGACGCCGAGATCCGCTGGATCGTGCGCGGCAGCACCGCCCCCGGGAGCGACCTGCTGGTCAGCGCGCTCCGCGCCGCCCGGCTCCCGGCCGTCACGCCGTACGCCTGGATCGCCGGCGAGTCCGGCGTGGTCCGGGCGCTGCGCCGCCACCTGGTCGGCGAGCGCGGCATCGACCGTCGACGGGTGACCTTCGCCGGCTACTGGCGGCGCGGGCTGTCCGAGGAGGACGTGCGCGCCGAGGCGCTGGCCACCGCCACCGCCTGAGCGTCGACCCCACCCACCGCAGCACGGCCCCCGGCGCGCGGACGCGCCGGGGGTGGGTTCCGGCTGCCCATCGTCAGAACGTGGAAGGACATCCCGTGACCGTGCCGACGTACCCCGCCGAGCCCGACCCGAGCAGGGCGCCGGCCGCTCCACCGCCGGCCGGAGCGTCGGCCGCGGCGCGGGCCCACCTGCTGCACGACGGTACGGTCGAGCAGTACCGGCGGGCGATCGCCGAGGGCGTCGAGCGGGTGGCCCGCCGGGTCGCCACGGTGGACCGGCCCACCACCGGAATCGCTCCGGCCGAGCTGGCCCCCCTCGTCGACGGGGTCGACCTGGACCGGCCCCTGGGCGACGCCGGCGCGGCGTTGGACGAGCTGGAGGGCGTCTACCTGCGGGACGCCGTCTGGTTCCACCACCCCCGCTATCTGGCCCACCTCAACTGCCCGGTGGTCATCCCGGCGCTGCTCGGCGAGGCCGTGCTCAGCGCGGTGAACTCCTCGCTGGACACCTGGGACCAGAGCGCCGGCGCGACCCTCATCGAACGCCGGTTGATCGACTGGACCGCCGCCCGGATCGGTCTCGGCCCGGACGCCGACGGCGTGTTCACCAGCGGCGGCAGCCAGTCGAACCTCCAGGCGCTGCTGCTGGCCCGGGAGGAGGCGTGTGCCGTCGCGACCACCCCGGCGGCCCGCCTGGAGCTGCTGCCCCGGCTGCGCGTGCTCACCTCCGTCGCCGGGCACTTCAGCGTCCAGAAGTCCGCCAAGCTCCTCGGCCTCGCCCCGGACGCGGTGATCGCGGTGCCCACCGACGCGCAGCGGCGCGTCCGGCCCGCCGCCGTCCGCGACGAGATCGTCCGGTGCCGGGCGGCCGGACTGGTGCCGATGGCCGTCGTCGGCACCGCCGGCACCACCGACTTCGGCTCCATCGACCCGCTCGCCGAACTGGCCGAGGTCTGCGCGGCGACCGGCGTCTGGCTGCACGTCGACGCCGCGTACGGCTGCGGGCTGCTCGTCTCGCCGACGCGCCGGCACCTGCTCGACGGCATCGAACGCGCCGACTCGGTGACCGTCGACTACCACAAGTCGTTCTTCCAGCCGGTCAGCTCCAGCGCGCTGCTGGTCCGCGACCGGCGGACGCTGCGGCACGCCACCTACCACGCCGACTACCTCAACCCGGCGCGCATGGTGGAGCAGCGGATCCCCAACCAGGTCGACAAGAGCCTGCAGACCACCCGGCGCTTCGACGCGCTGAAGCTCTGGCTGACCCTGCGGGTGATGGGCCCGGACGCGCTCGGCGCGCTCTTCGACGAGGTGGTCGACGCCGCGGCCGACGCCTGGCAGCTCGTCAGCGAGGACCCACGCTTCGAGGTGGTGACGCGATCGCAGTTGAGCACCGTGGTCTTCCGGTACCTGCCCACCGGTCCGGGCCGTGAGCTGGCCGACGCCGCGAACCTGTACGCCCGCGAGGCGCTGGCCGCGTCCGGCCTCGCGGTGGTCGCCGGCACCCGCGTGGACGGCCGGCACTTCCTCAAGTTCACGCTGCTCAACCCGGCCACGACCGTCGAGGACGTCGGCCACGTGCTCGAACTGATCGCCGGCCACGCCGGACGGTACGTGCGCGACACCGTCGCCGCCGACCTGACCTGCCCCGTCGGCTGAGCCGACTTGACCTGCCCCGTCGGCTGAGCCGACTTGACCTGCCCCGTCGGCTGAGCCGACTTGACCTGCCCCGTCGGCTGAGCCGACTTGACCTGCCCCGTCGGCTGAGCCGACTTGACCTGCCCCGTCGGCTGAGCCGACTTGACCTGCCCCGTCGGCTGAGCCGACTTGACCTGCCCCGTCGGCTGAGCCGACTTGACCTGCCCCGTCGGCTGACCCCCGTACCCCGCGCCTGGAGAAGAGAATGTCCACCCACGACTTCGTCGCCATCGGGCTCGGCCCGTACAACCTGGGCCTGGCCTGTCTCACCGCGCCGATCGACGAGCTGGACGGGATGTTCCTGGAGACCCGGCCCAGCCTCGCCTGGCACCCCGGCATGCTGCTGGAGTCGGCCCGGTTGCAGACCCCGTTCATCGCCGACCTGGTCAGCCTCGCCGACCCGACCTCCCCGTACTCGTTCCTGAACTACCTCAAGGAGATCGGCCGGCTCTACCCGTTCTACATCCGGGAGAGCTTCTACCCGCTGCGCAGCGAGTACGACGCGTACTGCCGCTGGGCGGCGGCGAAGCTGCCGAACCTGCGCTTCGGGCAGACCGTGACCACGGTGGAGTACGACAGCGCCGACGAGCGGTACGTGGTGCGGGCCACCACCGGCGGGTCCGAGATCGTCGAGTACCGCGCCCGGCACCTGGTGCTCGGCACCGGCACGCCACCACACCTGCCGGCCGCTGTCGCCGGGCTCCCCGGGGACGCCGTGCACAACTCGCGCTACCTGGAGCACCGCGACGCGTTGCGGACCAAGCGCAGCATCACCGTGGTGGGCAGCGGGCAGAGCGCCGCCGAGATCTACCACGACCTGCTCGGCGACATCGACCGGTACGGCTACCAGCTCAACTGGGTCACCCGCTCGCCCCGGTTCTTCCCGCTCGAATACACCAAGCTGACGCTGGAGATGACCTCGCCGGACTATGTGGACTACTTCCACGCGCTGCCCGAGGAGACCCGCTACCGGCTGGAAGCCGAGCAGAAGGGGCTGTTCAAGGGGATCAACGCCGATCTGATCGACGACATCTTCGACCTGCTCTACGCGCACAGCGTCGACGGGCCGGTGCACACCCGGCTGATCACCAACACCGAGCTGGTCGACGCCGCACACCGCGACGGGGAGTACACGCTCGGGTTGCGGCACGTCGAGCAGGAGCGGGACTTCACCCTGCGTACCGAGGGTCTGGTCCTGGCGACCGGCTACCACTACCGGGTGCCGGCGTTCCTCGAACCGGTGCGCGAGCGGATCCGCTGGGACGCCCACGGCCGCTTCGACGTGGCCCGCAACTACAGCATCGACCACGAGGGGCGGGGCATCTTTCTGCAGAACGCGGGCACCCACACGCACAGCATCACCTCACCGGACCTGGGCATGGGCGCGTACCGCAACTCCTGGATCATCCGCGAGCTGCTCGGCCGGGAGCACTACCCGATCGAGAAGAGCATCACCTTCCAGGAGTTCGGGGTGGTGTCGTGAGCGTGGTCTTCACCCGCGTCGACGACCGGCTGGGGGAGTTCGCCCTGCGTACCCTCGATCCCCACGCCGACGCCGCGCTGCTGCACGGCTGGGTGACCCACCCGAAGTCGGCGTTCTGGCTGATGCAGGACGCCGACGAGACCCAGGTCGTCGAGGAGTACCGGCGCATCGCCGCGCACCCGCACCACGACGCGTACCTCGGTCTGTGGCGGGGGAGTCCGGCCTTCCTGGCCGAGCGCTACGACCCGGCCCACGTCGAGCTTGTCGGCCTCTACGACCACCGGCCCGGCGACGTGGGCATGCACTTCCTCTGCGCGCCCGCCGGCGCTCCCGTGCACGGCTTCACCCGAGCGGTGATCCGTACCGTCATGGCCTGGCTCTTCGCCGACCCGGCGACCCGGCGCGTGGTGGTCGAGCCGGACGTGCGCAACACCGCCGTGCACGCCCTGAACGCGGCCGTCGGCTTCGAGGTCGTCGGACCGATCACCAAGCCGGAGAAGGAGGCGCTGCTCAGCGTCTGCACCCGCGCCCAGTTCCAGGCCGCCGCCGAACCGGCCGCCGCCCGAAACGAAGGAGCCCCGGCGTGACCACCACCGCCGTACCCACCCCGTCGACAGTCGCCGGCCCGGCCACCCCCGGCGACCCGGTCGCGCACCTCACCCCGCAGCGCTGGGCGCGGGCCAACCGGCTGCTGGTCCGCAAGGCGCTCGCCGAGTTCAGCCACGAGCGGCTGCTCACCCCGGCGCCCGTGCCCGGCCCCGACGACCGGCAGTGGTACGAGGTCCACAGCGACGACGGAACCGTCACCTACCGCTTCGCCGCCCGGGTGCTCGCCCTGGCCCACTGGCAGATCGACGCCGACAGCATCACCCGCCACCGCGACGGCACGTCGCTGGCACCCGACGCGGTGGACCTGATCGTCGAGCTGCGCGGCACCCTCGGACTCTCCGCGCGGGTGCTCCCCGTCTACCTGGAGGAGATCACCTCCACCCTCGCCGGTACGGCGTACAAGCTGGCGCGGTCCGCGCCGAGCGCCGCCGAGCTGGCCGGGGCCGACTTCCAGACCATCGAGACGTCCATGACCGAGGGCCACCCCTGCTTCGTGGCCAACAACGGCCGGCTCGGCTTCGGCGTCGACGAGTACCACCGCTACGCGCCCGAGGCCGCCACGCCGGTACGCCTGGAATGGCTGGCCGCGCACCGCGACCATTCCACGTTCAGCAGCGCCGCCGACCTCGACTACGACACCCTCGTCGAGGGCGAGTTGGACGCGTCGACCCGTGCCCGGTTCGCCGCCACGATGGCCGGCCTCGGGCTCGACCTCGCCGACTACCACCTCATCCCGGCGCACCCCTGGCAGTGGTGGAACAAGCTGGCCGTGACGTTCGCGGGGGAGCTGGCCGAACGGCGGCTCGTGCACCTCGGCCCCGGACCGGACTCGTACCTCGCACAGCAGTCCATCCGTACCTTCTTCAACGTCAGCGAACCGGGCCGGCACTACGTCAAGACCGCGCTGTCGGTGCTGAACATGGGCTTCATGCGCGGATTGTCGGCCGCGTACATGGCCGCCACGCCGGCCATCAACGACTGGCTGGCCGACCTGATCGCCGGCGACGAGGTTCTGACCGGCACGGGCCTGACCGTCATCCGGGAACGGGCCGCGGTCGGCTACCGGCACCGGCAGTACGCGGCGGCCACCGAGCGGACCTCCCCGTACCGCAAGATGCTCGCCGCGCTGTGGCGGGAGAGCCCGGTGCCCGCCCTGGCCCCCGGGGAGCGACTGTCCACGATGGCCGCGCTGCTGCACGTCGACGCCGACGGCGGCTCGCTGGCGGCGGCGCTGATCGACAGGTCCGGCCTCGCGCCCGAGGTCTGGCTGCGCCGCTACCTGGACGCCTACCTGACCCCGCTGCTGCACAGCTTCTACGCCCACGACCTGGCCTTCATGCCGCACGGCGAGAACGTCATCCTGGTCCTCGACGAGCACGACACCGTTGTGCGGGTGATCTTCAAGGACATCGCCGAGGAGATCGCGGTCTTGAGCGCCGACGTCGAGCTGCCGGCCGAGGTGGAGCGGATCCGGGTCGAGGTGCCCGATGACACCAAGCTGTTGACCATCTTCACCGACGTGGTGGACTGCTTCCTGCGCCACCTCAGCGCGGTGCTGGTCGAGGCGGGGGCGCTCACCGAGGACGCCTTCTGGGGCACGGTCGCGGCCTGCGCCGCCGACTACTTCGCCCGGGTGCCGCAGCTGGCCGAGCGGGTACGCCACTACGACCTGTTCGCCCCCGAGTTCGCGCTGTCCTGCCTCAACCGTCTTCAGCTCCGCGACAACCAGCAGATGATCGACCTGGCCGACCCCTCGGCCGCACTACAGTTCGTCGGCACCCTCACGAATCCGTTGGCCGCCCACGCACCGACCCGCTGACGCCGGTCCGCGTCCCGGCTCACGGCCGGGACGCGGAGTGAGGCCCTAGCGGTAGTCGGCGAAGATCCGCCGTTGCGCGCCGTCGACGGTGACCGGACCGCCGTGCGGGAGGATCCACTGCGGTCTGGTGTGGCCGAACGGCACGCCCACGCAGACCACCGCCTCGGAGTTGTAGCGGCGCACCACGTCGACCACCACGTCGCGCTGCTGCTCGCGCAGCCGCGCCCGCTCGGCCACGTCGGGCCGGCGGTCGAAGTCGGAAACCGGGGGACGGGCGACCAGGACCGCGTCGACGGCGGCCAGGAGACCGCGTTCCCCCAGCGCGCGGACGATCCAGCCGACCTCGCGGGCGGGAAGGAGCTCCTCCGACGTCTCGATGAGCAGCACGCCGCCGCGCAGCGCCTCCGGCGGGAACGGGAAGCGCCCCGCCGTGAGGATCCACTGGAGGACCTCCAGGCAGCCACCCCAGGTGGGGCCGGTGACCGCGCGGCGCGGCCCGTACCAGCTCCACGGTTCGGTCGGTTCGCGTTCCCCGAAGGACTGCAACGCCCGCGGGTCGTCCCAGGGGACCCCGATGTCCTCGGACTCGCCGGGATCGGTGATCTCCAACCGCTCGCCGGTCAGCAGCGCGGCGCGCAACGACCGGACGTGGATGTCGTCCACGGCGGGACCGGGGCCGAGGTGCACCTGGGACGACCCGCCGTAGAAGCTCGCGATGCCGAGCCCCCAGAGCCACTGGTGCAGGTTGGTGTTGTCGCTGGTGCCGAGGAACGGCTTCGGGTCGGCGCGGGCCAGGTCGGCGTCCAGGTGAGGGATGACGGTGATCTGGTCCTCGCCGCCCACCACGGCGAGGATGGCGCGTACCCGAGGATCGGCGAAGGCGGCGTTGAGGTCCGCCGCGCGCGCCTGCGCGGTCGCGCCCACGGCGCGCGTGGTGGGGTACTCGACCGGCACGAGACCGGTCACGTCGGCGAGCCGGCGCATGGCCTGCTCGTGGATCTCGGGGAAGGCGCCGGCCGCGGCGAAGGAGGGCGACAGGACCGCGATGCGGTCGCCGGGTCGCGCCTTCGGCGGACGCACAAGATCGTGCTTCATCCCGAGATTCCACCAGCGACACCCGTCGGCGCGCATCCCGTTTCGGTGCGCGCCGACGGCGACCGCAGCGTGCAGAGATCCACCGGTGTTATCGATAACACGAGGTGAAACCCTCTACCGCACCCGTGTCGCCACACCTGATCTGCCAGCTCAGCCGTGGTGCACAGCGAGCCGTAATAGTTAGAACCTTGAATTCCTGCGTCGTCCAGCCGTAACATGCCGAACACGGATGTGAACGCTAACGTTCGGACCCCTGCATCCCGCCGAGCCCGTCCCGCCCGGTTGCCGTCCCATCGCCGGTAGCGCTCATATGGAGGTCCCATGTCGTCCCTTCCCCTCAGCCGACGCCGCGTGTTGCAGGCCGCCGGCGCCACCGCCGTGCTCTCCGCGACCGGTGCCACGACACTCGGCGCGAGCCCCGCCGCCGCGGTGGTCCCGCCAGCGCGGTCGGACATCGGCGTCGCCGCCTACGCCTTCGACCCCGGTCAGGTACGACTGACCAGCGGCCGTTGGCTGGACAACCAGAACCGCACCCTGAACTACCTGCGGTTCGTCGACGTCGACCGGATGCTCTACAACTTCCGCGCCAACCACCGGCTCTCCACGAACGGCGCCGCCACCAACGGTGGGTGGGACGCGCCGAACTTCCCGTTCCGTACGCACATGCAGGGGCACTTCCTGACCGCGTGGGCCCATGCCTACGCCGTGCTGGGCGACACCACCTGCCGGGACAAGGCGAACTACATGGTCGCCGAGATGGCCAAGTGTCAGGCGAACAACGGCGCGGCCGGGTTCAGCGCCGGCTACCTATCGGGCTTCCCGGAGTCGGACTTCAGCGCGCTCGAGGCGCGGACCCTGTCCAACGGCAACGTGCCGTACTACTGCATCCACAAGACGCTCGCCGGCCTGCTCGACGTCTGGCGCTACACCGGCAACACCCAGGCCCGTACGGTGCTGCTGGCCCTCGCCGGCTGGGTCGACACCCGCACGTCCCGGCTCAGCTCCAGCCAGATGCAGTCGATGCTCGGCACCGAGTTCGGCGGCATGAACGACGTGCTCACGGACATCTACCAGATGACCGGCGACAGCCGGTGGCTCACGACCGCCCAGCGCTTCGACCACGCCGCGGTGTTCAACCCGCTGGCCAACAACCAGGACCAGCTCAACGGCCTGCACGCCAACACGCAGGTGCCCAAGTGGATCGGCGCGGCCCGCGAGTTCAAGGCCACCGGGACCACCCGCTACCGGGACATCGCCAGCAACGCGTGGAACATCACCGTGGGCGCGCACTCCTACGTCATCGGCGGCAACAGCCAGGCCGAGCACTTCCGCGCGCCGAACGCGATCGCCGGTTACCTCAGCAACGACACGTGCGAGCAGTGCAACACCTACAACATGCTCAAGCTGACGCGTGAGCTGTGGCTGCTCGACCCGAACCGGACCGACTACTTCGACTTCTACGAGCGCGCCATGATCAACCACCTGATCGGCGCGCAGAACCCGGCCGACAGCCGTGGTCACATCACCTACTTCACCCCGCTCAAGCCCGGTGGGCGACGGGGTGTGGGCCCGGCGTGGGGCGGTGGCACCTGGAGCACCGACTACAACTCGTTCTGGTGCTGCCAGGGCACCGGCCTGGAGATCAACACGAAGTTGATGGACTCCGTCTACTTCTACAGCGGCACGACGCTCACGGTGAACCTCTTCGTGCCGTCCGAGCTGAACTGGTCCCAGCGGGGAATCACGGTCACCCAGAACACCACGTACCCGGTGAGCGACACCACCACCCTCACGCTCTCCGGCACGATGAGTGGCTCGTGGAGCATCCGGGTGCGTATCCCGGCGTGGACGAGCGGCGCGACCATCAGCGTCAACGGTGTGGCCGAGTCCGTCACCGCGACGCCCGGCAGCTACGCCACCGTCACCCGCACCTGGGCCGCCGGCGACACCATCACCGTGCGACTGCCCATGCGGGTGGTCATGCGGGCCGCCAACGACAATCCCAGCGTCGCCGCCGTCACGTACGGCCCGAGCGTGCTCTGCGGCAACTACGGCAACACGACGCTCAACTCGTTGCCGTCGCTCGTTGTCTCGTCGATCGCGCGGACCAGCACCAGCTCGCTCGCCTTCACCGCCACCGCGAACGGATCCACCGTCAACCTCGCGCCGTTCCAGGACGCCCACGGCTACAACTACACGGTGTACTGGAACACCAGCACCAGCAGCGGTGGAGGCAGCTACCGGCTGGTCAACGTGGGCAGCGGGATGGTCCTCGGCATCCAGAACATGTCCACCGCCGACGGTGGGTTGGCCCTGCAGTGGGACGACAGCGGCACCGCCGACCACAACTGGGTCATGATCACCGATGGCACCGCCGTCCGGTTCCGCAACGTCAACAGCGGCAAGGTGCTCGGCGTGGAGAACATGTCCACCGCCGACGGCGCCCGCGTCCTGCAGTGGTCGGACAACGGCACCGCCGACCACCGGTGGACCCTGGTCGACAACGGGGACGGCACCTACAAGATCCGCAACGTCAACAGCGGCAAGCTGCTCGGCATCCAGAACAACTCCACGGCCCGGGGCGCGCAGGCCGTGCAGGATTCGGACAACGGCACCACGGACAACCGCTGGCGGTTGGTGGCCAACGCCTAGAGCGTCACCGCACGGCTCGGCCGGACCGGGGCGTGTGTCGACATCCTGCACCGAGGATGCCGACACACGCCCCTGGTGCTGTCTCGGCGCGGCCCGCGAGATGTCACGAACTCTCTTGCGCCGATAGGTCTGTAATGCAAAGCTAACTCCATGACACACGAATCCGCTCCGCAGGCGGACGGCCCTCGGGAGCTGCTGGCCTCCGTGCGCAACCTGACCCGCCAGGTCCAGGTCGCCCAGCGCGGCACCTGGTTCGCGCTGCTGGTCCTCGCGGTGGTCACCCTGGCCGCGATACCCGTCTACCGGTACGCCCCCTACCTCGACCTGTTCGACACCTGCCGATCCCGCGAGCAGCACACGGTCTGCATGCAGCCCAATCCGGCGGAGCTCGGGTACTGGACCGTCGCGCTGGTGCTCGCGTACGCGGCGATCGCCGGCTTCTACGTGCGGCAGTCCCGACGGCGTGGCGTGGGCACCCCGATCCGCCCCTACGTCCTCGTCGGCGTCGCGTTGGCCGTGTTGATGGCCGCCGTGTCGATCTGGCTGACGTTCCACCCGCTCCTGCCCGTCCCCGCCGACCCCTTCTCCACCGACCCGGTCGAGATCGAGGTCGGGCCGGCGGAATGGCTCGTCAACGGGCTGACGAGTCCCGTCGCGGTCATCGCGCTGGCGCTGCTGGTGCTCGCGTGGGTCGAACGGAACTGGGCGTTGCTGGCGTACAGCCTCGGCTATCTGGTGATCGTGCTGGTGCAGGGCGGGCAGGTCATCCACTCGAGCTCGCCGTGGTTCTTCCTGCCGCACCTGCTTCTCTCGGCGGTGCTGCTGCTGCTCGGCAGTGCCGCCTTCGCCCTGTTCCGACCGCGTATCGAGGTTCCGCGGCGATGACCGACCATCCCACCAACGGCCTCGACGACGTGGTCCACCAGCGCGTCCGGCTGGGCATCCTGGCCATCGCGCACCAGGCCCGCCAGGTCGAGTTCGGCTTCCTGCGCACCACCCTGCAGTTGACCGCGGGCAACCTGGGGCAGCATCTGGCCGTCCTGGAGAAGGCCGAGCTGATCCGGATCGAAAAGGGCTACGAGGGCAAGCGCCCCCGTACCTGGGTGACTCTCACCGCTGCCGGTCAGTCCGCCCTGCGCGACGAGATCGCCCACCTCAAGCAACTCATCCAGCAGGTCGAACAGACGGAGTCGGCGCCGACCGCCGACCGGTGAACGGAAGCTCAGTCGGCCGTTCCCGCGCGCCGAAAGGCGCGGGCCAGCTCGGCCAGGTCGAGACCCTCGAAGTGGCGCAGGAACCGCCGGCGCACGGCAGCCAGGTGGCTGGGCCAGGACTCCTCGAGCCGGGCGAAGCCCGCGTCGGTGAGCACCGCGTTCCAGCCGCGGGCGTCCTCCTCGCACCGTTCCCGCTTGACCAGCCCCTGGCCCTCCAGCCGGATGATCGTCCGGGTCATTCCGCTCAGCGAGAGGTAGCAGGCCGCAGCCAGTTCGTGCATCCGCATCCGCCGCTCCGGCGCCTCGGAGAGGTTCATCAGCGCGGTGTACTCGGTCAGGGGGAGTTGTCGGTCGCCGACCATGTCGGCGTCGATGCTGCGCGGCACCACGTACATCACCTGACCCAGGGCACGGACCAGCGCCTCCTCGTCGGGATCGAGGGGTCGCGGCACCTGTGCGCGGGATTCGGCCATCCCTCCAGCATAGTTGCTTGATTGAGCAATTGCTTACGCAGCGTGTGAGCATGGTCATGACGCGACCATTTGCTTGACGAAGCAAGGAGCGGCTAGCGTTCCGGCGGCCAGGTTCGAATTACTGAAAGGCGCAGCCATGACCAGGATCGGGATCATCCTCGGAAGCACCCGCCCGGGGCGCAACGGCGAAGCCGTCGCCCGCTGGGTCCACGAGATCGCCCAGCAGCGCACCGACGCGCAGTTCGAGCTGATCGACCTGCTCGACTACAAGCTGCCGCACCTTGACGAGGCGATGCCGCCCGCGATGGGCCAGTACAGCCAGCCGCACACGCTGCGCTGGGCCGAGACCATCGCGTCGTTCGACGGTTTCGTGATGGTGACGCCCGAGTACAACCACTCGACCTCCGGCGCCCTCAAGAACGCCATCGACTTCCTCTACAACGAGTGGAACAACAAGGCCGTCGGCTTCGTCAGCTACGGCTCCCTCGGTGGCGCCCGCGCCGTCGAGCACCTGCGCCTGATCGCCGGTGAGCTGCAGATGGCCGACGTGCGCTCGCAGGTCGCGCTCTCGCTCTACACCGACTTCGAGAACTTCAGCACCTTCAAGCCCGGCGACCAGCACCTGCAGGCGCTGACCACCACCCTCGACCAGGTCGTGGCCTGGAGCACCGCGCTCGCGCCGCTGCGTCAGGGCTGACCGTCCTCGAGTACGCCTCGGACGGCCGCGGGATTCGCTCCCGCGGCCGTCCGCGTACCCACCGCCGGGGTCGCAACCGATAACCTCGGTCGGATGAGCGAAGCGTCCCCCCGGGCCCCGCTGTGGCGGGACCGTGCCTTCGGCACCTACTGGATCGCCCAGTCGCTCTCCGCCGCCGGCGACGCGTTCGCCTACCTGGCGGTGCCGCTGCTGGTCCTGGGGGCCACCGGGTCGGTGGCGCAGATGGGCCTGCTCACCGCCGTCGCGGGCGCGGCATCCGTGGCCGCCGGCGTCTTCGGCGGGATGCTCGTCGACAGGTACGACCGCCGTCGGCTGATGATCGTCGCCGACCTGGTCCGGCTGGTCCTCTACGGTCTGGTGCCGATCGTCTGGCTCGCCGGCCCGCAGGTCTGGCTGCTCTTCGTCGTGCTGCCGATCTGCGAGGCGGCCGGCATGCTGTTCCAGGTCGCGGCGGTGACCGCCGTCCGCAACCTCGTCGACGCCGACCGGATCACCGAGGCCAACGGTCGGCTCCAGGCCACGTTCGCGGCGACCGCCGTGCTCGGGCCGCTGCTCGCCGGGGTGGTGTCGGCCCGCCTCGGCCCGGCGGTCGCCATCGCCGTCAACGCGGCGAGCTTCGCGCTCTCGGCTGCCGGCCTGCGGATGATCCGCCTACGCCGTCCCCACCCCGTCGATGCCGCGCCGGTGCACCGGGGACGCCCCCTGGCCGAGTTCCTGGCCGGTGCGCGGTTCCTGTGGCGGCAGCCCGTGCTCCGCGCGCTGACCGTCCTGCTGTCGGTGTTCGTCTTCCTGACCTACGGCTTCACCGACGTGCTGATCTACCACGTGACGCACGACCTCGGCGGCAGCGCGGGCACGGTCGGCACCGTACTCGGCCTGGCGGCGCTCGGCACGGTCGCCGGGGCGCTGCTGGTGGCTCCGCTGCGCCGGCGGCGCGGCTTCGGCGCCACCTGGATCGGCGCGCACGCGATCTGCGGGTTCGCGGTGGCGGGCGTCGGCCTCGCGACGACCGTGCCGACGGTCACCGCCCTGACGGCCGTCTACCTGTGCTGCGTCAGCATCGGCGGGATCTGTTCGATGTCACTACGCCAGGAGATCACGCCCGACCACCTCCTCGGCCGGGTCACCTCGGCCTTCTGGAGCACGCACTACGCCCTCGGCCCGGCCGGCGCGGCCATCCTGACCTGGGCCGCCGGCCGGTACGGCGTACCGACGGTGGCACTCGTGGCCGGCGTCGGCTGCCTGCTGGTCGCGGTCGGCGGGCTGTTCACCCCGGTCCGCCGCGCGGGCGCCGAACCGGCGTCCGCCCCGCCGGGACTCGGGCCGGCCCCGGCCGTGGGCACGACCGGCGGCTGAGGCGCGTCAGCGCACGGTGGTCACAACTGCCGGTACATGACATGCAGGCCGACCCGGCCGAGGGCGCGGTGACGGAACGCGCCCGGCACGGTGCCGACCACCTCGAAGCCCTCCCGCCGGTACAGGTCGACCGCCGTCCGGTTCGTCTCCACCACGGCGTTGAACTGCATGCCGGCGTACCCCTGCAGGCGTGCCCAGGCCAGAGCGTCGCGGCACAGCGCGGTGCCGACGCCCCGGCCACGGGCGTCGGCGGCCACCAGGAAGCTGGCGGTGCTGACGTGCGCGCCCGGTCCGGGGCGGTTGGCTCCCATTTTCGCGCTACCCAGCACCCGCTCGCCGTCGGTGGCGACGACGGTCCGCCCGGGCGGAGTCTCCACCCAGATGGCGTACGCCTCGTCCGCGGTCATCTGAGGGTCGTAGGCGAAGGTCTCCTCTGCCCGGACCACGTCCTCGATGATCGGCCACACCTGCGGCCAGTCCTGGTCAGTGAACGTACGGATCAACACCGGCGCAGGCTACGCAGGACGAGCGGGCGGGGACAACGGGTTTGCGGACCCGTCACGAGGTGGCGTCGGCTCGCCGGGCACGGGGCGTCACCGTGGCGCGTGGTCGATCCGGCGCCGGCCCGGAGGTGTCCCGGCGGACCAGTTCGGCGGGCAGCACCTCGACCCGGGGTGTCGGCGTCGCCGCGCCGAGCACCAGCGACATGGCCCGGACTCCCATGTCGACGAGGGGGAGCCGCACCGTGGTCAACGCGGGTGTGACGTCGCGGGCGATCGGCATGTCGTCGAAGCCGACGACGGAGATCCGTCCCGGTACGGCGAGTGAACGGGCCCGCAGGGTGGCGAGGGCGCCGATGGCCATCGAGTCGTTGAGCGCCACGATCGCGGTCAGCTCCGGATCGGAGTCGAGCAGCCGGGCGGCGGCCTCCGCGCCGCCGTCACGGTCGAACTCGGCGTACCGGACGCGCCGCTCGGGCAGGTCGAGGCCGTGCTCGGCCAGGGCCTGCCGGAGACCGGCCAACCGGTCGGTGGTGGTGGTGAGGATGCGCGGGCCGGCGACCACGCCGATCGCCCGGTGCCCGAGCGCGCAGAGTTCACGGCCGGCGAGGTGACCGCCGGTCCGGTTGTCCGGCATGACGGCGTCGCCCGAGTGTTCGTGGCGGCCGATGACCGCGACCCGCCCGCCGGTCGCCTCGTACGCGGCGAGCTTCTCGTTGAGCTGCCGGGTGAAGGCGTCGTCGTGGTAGCCGGACCCGGCCAGGATCAGCGCCGCCACCTGGTGCCCGCGCAGCAGCTCCACGTACTCCAGCTCGCGGTCCGGGTCGCGGTAGCTGTTGCAGATCATCAGCAGCCGGCCCTGGTCGGTGGCGACCCGTTGCAGCCCGCGCGTGATCTCGGCGAAGTACGGGTCGGAGACGTCGTGCACGATCACGCCGACCGCGCTGCGGTGCGAGCGGGCCAGCAGCTGGGCGTGTGCGTTCGGCACGTACTGCAACTCGGCGACGGCCGCGAGCACCCGCTCGCGCAGCTCGTCGGTGACCGGTTTGCTGCTGCCGTTGATGACGCGCGAGGCCGTGGCGGGTGAGACGCCCGCGCGCCGCGCCACGTCGGACAGGGTCGCCATGGCCCGCCCCCTCGGTCTGTTGACGGCGTTTCGCCGCGCCGGCTAGCGTCACCGTACCGCAGAGAAAGCCCTTTCCCGCAGGGAGGCCCGGCCATGTCGGAACGCTTCGCGGCACTGCCCGGCGGTATCGGAGTGTCCCGGCTGCGCGTCTACGACACGGCGGCGCCGGACGGTGTGGTCGGCGGCACCCCCCACGTGCACCTGTGCTGCACCGAGGGGTACGTGGTGACCGGCGGCGACGGCGCGGTGCAGACCCTCAGCGGCGCGGGCTTCCGGGAAACCCCGCTGCGGGCGGGCACGGTGGTCTGGTTCGAGCCGGGCACCGTGCACCGCCTGGTGAACGGCGGCGGTCTGTCCATCGTGGTGCTCATGCAGAACAGCGGTCTGCCCGAGGCCGGCGACGCGGTCCTGACCTTCCCACCCGAGGTGCTGGCCGACCCCGAGGCGTACGCCGAGGCGGCGGCGCTGCCGGACGGGGGAGCGCCGGGGGCGGACGTGCGGGCCGCGTACCGTCGACGGGATCTGGCGGTGACCGGCTTCGCGGCGCTGCGGGCCGGCGGTCCGGCGGCGCTGGCCGCCTTCCACGCGGCGGCGGCGGCGCTGCGCCAGCCACTGCTGGCGGCGTGGCGGCGGCGCTGGGCGGACGGCGCGGGCCGGGCCGCCGCCGGCACCAGCGACCAGTTGGACGCCCTGGAGCGGGGCGAGCGCGGGTACCTGGGCGAGGCCGGCGTGTACGCGGTGGACGCGCCGGTCGAGCGCGGCCGGTTGGGGATGTGCGGCCTGCTCGACACCTATCCCGCCGCCGGCTGACACCGCGAGTCCGGCCAACGCGGTCCACTGCGGACCGTGCGGGCGGTGATCCACTCGGGTTCGGGAAAGTCGCGGCGTCCGAGGGCGGGGAAGGCCCGGTTTCGAGGAAGCCGAGTTGACCTTGGGTGATGCCCTTCACCTGGCGACCCGACTGGCGTCGAATAGATCGGGGAAAGGCCTTGCCTGCCGTCTGAACGCCGCCTACGCTCCCAGGAAAGCGTTTGCCTGACCCGCCGACAGGCCCGGCTCCCGGGTGCCGCGCCGGGCCCCGAGGAGGTTCGCGTGACCGAGAACTCTTTGGACACGGCAGGCGGGCGCGCCGCCGCTGACCAGGCGAGCGATGAGCGGGAAGCCGATTCAACCGGCACGGCTGAATCCTCGCCCAGCTCGGCCGAAGGCCCGGTTCGCCTCGACAGCAGGCGAGGGTCCACGGTGGCCGACCGGTCGCCCGACAGTGGTGGCCGCCCAGCGCGATCCACCCTCGGCCGCCGTGCGGTGGCGGTCGCCGACTCGCTGTGGCGGCCGGCGCTCGTGCTCGCCGCCCTCTTCCTCGCCTGGTGGTTCGTCGCCGCCCGGGAGTACGTGCCGAACTACCTCGTGCCCACCCCCGGTCAGGTCTGGACCACGATGACCGACCAGTGGTCCGAACTGGGCCGACACACGCTGGTCACGCTCTACGAGACCGTGCTCGGCTTCGTCCTGGCCGCCGCGCTGGGGCTGGCCACCGCGGTCGCCATCGCCTACTCGCGCACCCTGGACAAGGCGCTCTACCCGATCGTCCTGTTCGCACAGGTCATCCCGAAGATCGCCATCGCGCCACTGCTGGTCGTCTGGTTCGGTCTCGGCCTCACTCCGAAGATCATCCTGGCGGTCCTGATCGCGTTCTTCCCGGTGGTCATCTCCGGTGTCGCCGGCCTGCGCTCGACCGACCCGGAACTGCTCGACCTCTCCGCCACCATGGGCGCCGGGCCCTGGCGGACCTTCCGCAAGATCCGCTTCCCGAACGCGTTGCCGCACCTCATGGCCGGCCTGAAGGTGGCGGTCACCCTCGCGGTGGTCGGCGCCGTGGTCGGCGAGTTCGTCGGCGCCAGCGAAGGCCTCGGCTACGTCCTGTTGCTGGCCAACGGCAACCTCGACGCCCCGCTGCTGTTCGCCGACCTGATCCTGATGTCCGCCATCGGCATCGTCCTGTTCGTCCTGGTCGAGATCGCCGAGGCGCTGCTCATCCCGTGGCACGCCAGCCGCCGCGCCGGCGTGTCCCTCACCACCTCCTGACCGACCCCATCACGGAGGCACCGATGAAACGCACCGCCACCACCATCCTGGCCACCGCCGCACTGCTGCTCGCCGCCGCCGGCTGCGGCGGCTCGGACTCCGCCGGCAAGACCGGCGCCGACGGTAAGAAGCAGGTCACCCTCACCCTCAACTGGGTGCCGTACGGCGAACACGCGCCGTTCTACTACGGCCTGCAGAAGGGCTACTACTCCGCCGAGGGGATCGACCTGAAGATCCTGCCCGGCAACGGCTCCGGCAACACCGTCAAGCAGGTCGCCCAGAAACAGACCGACTTCGGCTGGGCCGACAGTCCCGTCCTGCTCAAGTCGGTGGCCAGCGGGATGCCGGTGCGCAGCCTCGGCGCGTACCTGGAGAAGGGCCCCTCGTCCGTGGAGTTCTTCGCCGAGAAGAACATCAGGACCCCGGCCGACCTGAAGGGCAAGACCGTCGGCGGAACCCCCGGCGACGCCCTCTACGCGACCTTCCCGGCCTGGCTCGAGAAGAACGGCCTCAAGAAGGACGACGTCAAGGTGGTCAACGTGGACGCCGCCGGCAAGATCGCCGCACTGGCCGAGGGCAAGGTCGACGCCATCATGGGCTTCTTCCACGACCAGGCGCCCACCATCGAGAGCAAGACCGGCAAGAAGGTCGACGTGCTGCTCTTCGCCGACTACGGGATGAACCTGCTCGGCACCGGGCTGATCGCCAACACGCAGACCCTCCAGAAGGACCCGGAGCTGGCCCGCAAGTTCGTCCGGGCCACCCAGAAGTCCTGGGCCGACGCGGCGCGCGACCCGGACGGCGCGGTGAGCGCCATGGTCGCGCTCGCCGAGAACGAGCCCGCCCCCGAGGTGCTCACCAAGCAGCTCACCCTGAACCTGCCGCTGCTCGGCGGCGACGGTCCGGCCGGGGTGAACACCGACGCGCAGTGGTCCGAGACCATCGACCTGATGGCCCGCTACGCGGAGCTGAAGGACCCGGGCGCGCCCAACGCGTACTGGGACTCCTCCTACGCGGCCAAGGGGTGACGACGTGAGCGCCGCGCCGGCCACCACCGGCACCGCCATCGGGATGTCCGGGGTGACCGTCCGGTTCACCACCCGACGCTCGCAGACCACCGCGCTCGACGACGTGTCCCTGCACATCGAGCCGGGGGAGTTCGTCACCATCGTCGGCCCGTCGGGCTGCGGCAAGTCCACCCTGCTGAAGATCGTCGCCGGTCTGGTGCAGCCCACCAGCGGCGAGGTCTCGCTACTGCGAAAGCCGGTACGCGGCCCGCAGAAGGACATCGGCTTCGTCTTCCAGAAGGCCGCGCTGCTGGAGTGGCGTGGCGCGCGGGCCAACATCCTGCTCCAGGCCGAGATGCGCGGCATGGACCGGGCGCAGGCGGCCCGCCGGGCGGACGAGCTGATCGAGATGACCGGGCTGACCGGCTTCGAGAAGGCGCTTCCGCACGAGCTGTCCGGCGGCATGCAGCAGCGGGTGGCACTCTGCCGCGCGCTGCTGCACGCCCCGCCGGTACTGCTCATGGACGAGCCGTTCGGCGCCCTGGACGCGCTGACCCGTGAGCAGATGAACGCCGAGCTGCACCGCATCTGGCGGGAGACCGGCACCACGGTGGTCCTGGTCACCCACTCCATCGCCGAAGCGGTCTTCCTCGGCACCCGGGTCGTGGTGATGAGCGCCCGACCCGGCCGGATCATCCGCGCCTTCGACGTCGAGCTGCCGGCGCACCGCGACTACGCGCAGGTGATGTCGGACTCCCGCTTCGACCGGCTCGCCACCGAACTGCGCGGACTGCTCGGCAGCGCGGCCGCCAACCACTGAACGACCAGCACGACGAAAGGGACCACCATGACCCGCAGGTCGATCGGCATCATCGTCAACGGCGTGACCGGACGGATGGGCTACCGCCAGCACCTCGTCCGGTCCCTGCTGGCCATCCGCGAGTCCGGCGGCGTGACGTTGGCCGACGGCACGACCATCTGGCCGGAACCGATCCTGGTGGGGCGCAACGAGACCAAGCTCCGTGAGCTCGCCGAGCGGCACGGCCTCACCGAGTGGACCACCGACCTGACGTCCGCGCTGGCCCGCGACGACGTCGAGATCTACTTCGACGCCCTGGTCACCCAGCAGCGGGAGAAGGCGGTCCGCCAGGCGATCGAGGCCGGCAAGCACATCTACACCGAGAAGCCGCTCGCCGAGGACACCGCCGCCGCGCTCGATCTGGCCCGCGCCGCCGACGCGGCCGGTATCCGCACCGGCGTCGTGCAGGACAAGCTGTTCCTGCCCGGGCTGCGCAAGCTCAAGCGGCTCGTCGACGGCGGCTTCTTCGGCCGGATCCTCTCGGTGCGCGGCGAGTTCGGCTACTGGGTCTTCGAGGGCGACTGGCAGCCGGCCCAGCGTCCCTCGTGGAACTACCGCGCCGAGGCCGGCGGCGGCATCACCTCCGACATGTTCCCGCACTGGCACTACGTGCTCCAGGAGCTGTTCGGCCGGGTCACCGCGGTCACCTGCGTGACCCGCACCCACGTGCCCGAGCGGGTCGACGAGGACGGCCGCCCGTACGCGGCCACCGCCGACGACGCCGCGTACGCCATCTTCGAACTCGACGGCGGCGTCGTCGCGCAGATCAACTCGTCGTGGGGTGTGCGGGTGTACCGCGACGAGCTGGTGGAGTTCCAGGTCGACGGCACCGAGGGCAGCGCCATCGCGGGGCTGCGCCGCTGCCGGGTGCAGCACCGGGCGGTCACCCCGAAACCGGTGTGGAACCCGGACCTGCCGGTCACCGAGGACTTCCGCGCCCAGTGGACCGAGGTGCCCGACAACGAGGAGTTCGACAACGGTTTCAAGGTGCAGTGGGAGGCGTTCCTGCGGCACGTCGTGGCCGGCGAGCCCTTCGAATGGGACTTCCTGGCCGGGGCGCGCGGCGTACAGCTCGCCGAGCTGGGGCTCCGCGCGGCCCGCGAGGGCGTCCGCGTCGAGGTCCCGGAGCTGCACCCGTGAGCGCCGCCGAGGTGGTGCTGCCGGGCGGGCGGCGACATCGTCTCACCGGGGCCGGCGGATTCGCCCCTCCGGCCGTACCGGCGACCAGCCGGATCGCGTACGCCGCCGCGCACGTGGTCGCCGACCCGGGCGCGGAGAACGTGCCGGGCGCTCCGGCGGCCGTGGACTGGGACGCGACCCTCGCGTTCCGGCGGCACCTGTGGTCGTACGGGCTGGGTGTCGCCGAGGCGATGGACACCGCCCAGCGGGGGATGGGGCTGGACTATCCGGCGACCCGGGAACTGGTCCGGCGCAGCGCCGCCGAGGCCCATGCCGTCGGCGGGCGGATCGTCGCCGGTGTCGGCACCGACCAGCTTCCGGCCGGCCCGACCGGCCTGGCCGAGGTCACCGCCGCCTACCGCCAGCAGCTCGACGACGTCCGCGCCGCCGGCGCGCGGCCGGTGCTGATGTGCAGCCGGCACCTGGCCGCCGCCGCCCGCGACGCCGACGACTACCTGCGGGTGTACGACGAGCTGCTGACCGCCGCCGGCGAGCCGGTGGTGCTGCACTGGCTGGGCCCGATGTTCGACCCGGCGCTGACCGGCTACTGGGGGTCCGCCGACCTGGACCTGGCCGCCGACACGGTGGTCGAGCTGATCAAGGCGCACGAGTCGACGGTGGACGGCATCAAGGTGTCGCTGCTCGACGCCGACCGGGAGGTGGCGCTGCGGCGTCGACTACCGGCCGGGGTACGCCTCTACACCGGCGACGACTTCCACTACCCGGAGCTGATCCGGGGCGACGACGTCGGCCACTCCGACGCGCTGCTCGGTGTGTTCGCGGCCATCGCACCGGCCGCCGCCGCCGCGCTGGCCGCCCTCGACCGGGGTGACCTGTCGTCGTACGACGGGATCTTCGCTCCGACCCTGCCGCTGGCCCGGCACCTGTTCGCGGCGCCGACCTGGCACTACAAGACGGGCATCGTGTTCCTGGCGTGGCTGGCCGGGCACCAGGACCACTTCACGATGGTGGGCGGCGCGCAGTCCGGCCGATCCCCGGCGCATCTGGCGACCCTGCTCACCCTCGCCGACGCGGCCGGTCTGCTGCCCGACGCGGACCTGGCCGCAACCCGGGCCCGGGCGTTCTTCACCGTGGCGGGAGTGCAGCAGTGAGCGCGAGGAGTGAGCCGGGTTTGCGAGCCCCGCAGTCGCGAACGAAGACCAGCCCAGCGGGTCTCGCGCGGTTCTCGTTCAACCAGGCGACCGCCCAGCGCTGGGCGCTGCCCGACGTGGTCGCCGGCTGTGCGGCAGCCGGTGTGCCGGGCATCGGACTGTGGCGGGAGCCGGTGGCCGGGTACGGGTTGGCCCGCTCGGCGAAGCTGGTCCGCGACGCCGGCCTCACCGTCACGTCGCTGTGCCGGGGCGGCTTCTTCACCGCCGACGACTGGCGCGCGGAGAACCTGCGGGCCATCGAGGAGGCGGCCACGCTCGGCGCTCCGGAGCTGGTGCTCGTCTCCGGCGGACTGCCCACGGGCAGCCGGGACGTCGACGCCGCCCGGCGTCGGGTCGCCGACGCGATCGGCGAGCTGGCACCGCACGCGGCGGCGGCCGGCGTACGGCTGGCGATCGAACCGCTGCACCCGATGTTCGCCGCCGACCGCTGCGTGATCGCCACCCTCGGCCAGGCGCTCGACATCGCCGAGCGGTTCGACCCCGCGGTGGTCGGCGTGGTCGTCGACGCGTACCACGTGTGGTGGGACGACACCGTGTACGCGCAGATCGCCCGCGCCGCCACGCGGATCGCCGCGTTCCAGGTCTGCGACTGGGTGACACCGCTGCCGGAGGGGGTGCTGCTCGGCCGGGCGCTGCCCGGCGACGGGTGCATCGAGTTGCGGCGGCTGCGCGAGGCGGTGGACGCGGCCGGCTACCGGGGCCCGATCGAGGTGGAGGTCTTCTCCGCCGAGGTCTGGGCGCGGCCGGGCGGGCAGGTGCTGGACGCGGCGATCGCCGGCTACCTGCGCCACGTCGTCTGACCGTCGCCGGCGGTACGGGCCGTGCGACGGCGCGGACCGGCGGTAGGGTCGTCCGCGTGGATCTGAACGCGACCGCGGCTCTGCTCGGGGTGCCCGTCGAGGCCGTCGAGCGTGTGCACCGGCTCGCCGGCGACCGGCCCTCGGCCCCGCTGCCCGCCAAGGCCGACGCGCCGGCGATCCTCGACCGGCTCGCGGTCCCGTCGGACGACGTCGCCGAGATCATGGCGGGCTGGCCGGACGACTCCTCGCCACTGTGGACGACGGAGCTGCGCTGGCTGCTCGACCGCTCGATCGCGCTGGTCCGCGCGGATCTCGGCGGGTACGCCTGGCTGCCGCCCGGCCCGGAGCTGCCGCGCGATCGTGGTCTCGCCTGGCGACATCTCTACGTGTACGCGTACCTCGCGCTGGTCGAGGTCGTCCGGAGCTACCACCGCGACCACGGCGTTCCCGACGCCGTGTCCTGGGCGACGCTCGCCGACCTGGGCCGTAACCTCGCGGTCGACCGGCGGATGCGCGGCGAGGGCTGGCCGGTCATGCAGAGCTGGCTGACGCTGCACGTACGCGGCGCCGTCTACGAGTTGGGCCGGTTGCAGCACCACCGCGGCGACGGTGCCATCGGCCTGCACATTCCCGACGCGGGGCCGCTGACGCCGGCGGCGGTCTCGGCGTCGCTCGACGAGGGCCGCGTCTTCTTCCCGCGCCACTTCCCCGACGAGAGGTACACGGCGTTCTCCTGCGGCTCCTGGCTGCTCGATCCGCAGTTGCGGGAGTATCTGCCCGAGGACTCCAACATCGTCCGGTTCCAGCGACGGTTCGAGCTGGAGCCCTACGAGGAGCCGGAGGGGCTGGACGCCGACGTCGAGGTGCTGCGGTTCGTGTTCCGTACGCTGAGCACGCCGCTCGACGAGCTGCCGCGCCGCACCGCTCTGCAACGCGCGATCGTCGACCACCTGTCGGCCGGCCGGCACTGGCAGTGGCGTCAGGGCCGCTTTCCGATCGACGCGACCCACCGGCCGTACCTACCCTGATCCGGTGCCGGCCGCCGAAGCCCCGAAGATCACGGACTGGACGCAGGCGTGGGGGAGCCTGGCCGGGTTGGTCATGTCGACCTTCGCCGTCGTCTTCACCGGTCTGCTGTTCCGTCACGAGACCCGTGTGCGGCCCGCTACACCCCGCCGGAGAGTCCTCTGGGGAGGGCGTTCCGGCGGCTGCCCTGGATCCTCCTGGTGATCTCCGTGGTGCTACCCGCGATCGTCATCACCGCCGTCGTCGCCGTGGTGCGGCTCTGGCCGTAGCGGGTGACCGTTGCGCAGTCGCTGCCGCAAACATGATCTAGGCAGGATTGAAACATCATGATCTTATGTGCGTCATGATCCGTAACACCGTTCGAATCCTCGATTAACCGTCGAGGGCTTAGGTGGGGGAGCGCTCCCATGCGGGTCGCGGTTGACGAGGAGCCCCACACCGGGGCATGGAAGGGAGTCTCGTGTCCACACGCACGAGCGGAAGAAATCTGCGAAGACTGGCGATACCGACGCTGGTCGCAGCGATGCTCGCCGGCACGACCGGTGTCGCGGGATCGGCGTCGGCAGCGCCGGGAGACCGGTCGGCCAACGGCGGCACCGGCTACTTCACCAAGGGATCGGACCGGCGCACCACCCTGACCGACGGTGCCGATCGTCGCGCCGAGGCGGAGAAGACCAGCCCCAAGTCCGCGGTGGACGCCAGCGGCTCGGGGGTCTACGTCGTCGAGCTGGCCGAGGCGCCGCTGACCACGTACGTCGGCGGGACGTCCGGGCTCGCGCGGACCCGCCCCACGCCGGGCGCCCGACTGGACGTGACGTCGGCGCCGTCGAAGGCGTACCGCCAGCACCTCGACGCGCAGCGATCCGCCGTCGCCGCGGCGGCCGGCGTCCAGGTCAAGGCCGCCTACACCGCCGCCTTCAACGGGTTCTCGGCGACGCTGACCGCGAAGCAGGCGACCGCGCTGCGGGCCGACAAGCGCGTCCGCGCCGTCACCGCCGCGCGGGCGCTGGGCACTCGATCGGCGGCGCCGCTCACGACCGCCACCACCGCGGGTACGCCGACCTCCTCCGCAGCCGCTCCGTCCACCACGGACAGCACCGCCAAGCCCGCCAAGCCGGTCAAGCCCGGTCCAGCCACCGGTGCGGGCATGGTGGTCGGCGTCCTGGACACCGGCATCTGGCCGGAGAGCGCCTCGTTCGCCAAGAAGATGCCCGCGCCCAAGACATGGCACGGCACGTGCCAGACCGGCGTGGGCTTCGTGGCGGAGCACTGCAACGGCAAGATCGTCGGTGCCCGGTACTTCGCCGACACCTGGCTCGCCGGCGGCGGCTCGGTGCCCGAGGGTGAGATGCTGTCCCCCCGCGACATGTCGGGGCACGGCACGCACACCGCCTCCACGGCCGCCGGCCTGCCGGTGCGGGACGTCACGATCGACGGCCGCTCCTTCGGTCCGGTCTCCGGTGTCGCGCCGGACGCCCAGATCGCCGTCTACAAGGTGCTCTGGGGCGGAATGGGCTACGACGCCGACATCATCGCCGGCATCGACGCGGCCGTCTCCGACGGCGTGCAGGTCCTGAACTTCTCCATCGGCAGCGACCTCGGCGACTGGGAGGCCAACACCCCCATCGGCGTCGCCTTCCTCAACGCCACGCTGTCCGGCGTCTTCGTGGCGGCGTCGGCGGGCAACACCGGCATCGTGAGCGGGGCCATCAGCAACGCGGCGCCCTGGGTCACCACGGTGGGCGCGGCGGTGACCAACCCCAACGAGGCGACGGTCAAGCTGGGTGACGGCACGAAGCTGGTCGGCGGCTCGCTGGACGTCCTGCCCGGGGACACCTCGCGGCCGATGGTCTTCGGCGACCAGGCCGGCTCTCTGGAGCAGGGGTCGGCGTACTGCGAGCCGGGCAGCCTGGACCCGGCCAAGATCAAGGGCAAGGTGGTCGCCTGCGCGCTGTCGAGCCCCTTCTACTCCGCGCTGGAGGTGCAGGAGAAGGGCGGATTGGCGATGGTGGTGTTCGACCCGGCCGGCAACTACCGCGTCAACTCCATCTACAACTTCCCGGTGGTCTACCTGAACACCGAGAAGCAGGCCGGCACGCTGTTCAACTACCTGATGCGCCACCCCACCGACGCCAAGGTGTCGCTGCGCACCGGTGGCGACGGCTCCAGCGTCCCGGGAGTCCCGAGCGTGGCGGACTTCTCGTCCACCGGCCCGGACAAGGTGACCTTCGGCGTCTTCAAGCCGGACCTGGTCGCGCCGGGTGCGGACATCATCGCCGCGGTCTCGCCGGCGGGCAACTTCGGGCGGGACTACGACGCGTACTCCGGCACCTCGATGGCGTCGCCCTACGTGGCCGGCGCGGCGGCGATCCTGCGCGCCACGCACCCGACCTGGTCGCCGGGATCGGTCGCCTCGGCCCTGCGGACCACCGCCACCGACACCCGGGGCACCAGCAACCCGCTGGACCAGGGCAGCGGTTTCATCAACCTGGCCGGGGCCAAGGACCCGGGCCTGGTGATCGAACCGACCGCCGCCGACCTGGTGAAGTTCAGCGAGACGGCCGAGCCCGACGGCAAGGAACTCAACCTGCCGGCCATCTCGCTGCGCGAGTACGACGGCACCCGCTCGGTGACCATCAAGCGCACCCTGACGAACGTGGGTACGACGCGGGAGACCTACCGGTCGTCGGTGTCCGGCCTGCCCGGTATGAAGGTCACGGTGTCGCCCGCGTCGGTGACGCTCGCGCCCGGCAAGTCCGCGACGGTGACCATCACGTTGCGCCGGGGCAGCGCCCCCTGGGACCGGTACGTCACCGGGTCGATCACCTGGCGCGGCAAGGTCCACAGCGCCCGCGTCCCGGTCGCCGCCCGCCCGTGGGGAATCACCCCCCGGCCGTACGGTGACGACGGCGAGGAGTTCGGCCGCAAGACCAGCGGCTCGTTCGGCTACGCCCAGCCGGGCTTCACCGGACCGGTCACCGGTCGCAGCACCGGCTACACGCCGATGCGCCGGGAGTCGTACTCGATGCCGGCCGGCGTGTACGGCGGCGTGTTCGACCCGAGCGCGTCCGGCGTGAAGAAGGTCGACTTCACGGTGCCGGCGAACACCGCCGCCATCCTGGTCGAGGCCAACACCGAGGATCCGAACACCAACCTCGACCTGTACCTGTACAAGGGCGACACCCTCGTCTACAGCAGCGACAGGTACTGGACCAGCCTGGAGGAGGCGTACAAGTTCCTGCCCGAACCGGGGCGCTACACCGCGTACGTGTTCGCGCAGGTGCCCGGTGGTCCGGTCGTGGACTTCCAGTTGAGCCACGCCATCGTCGGCCGCAACGCCACGTACGCGCCGGCCACGCTGGCGTTGCCGTCGACGGCCGAGCGCGGTAAGAGCCTCAACTTCACGTTGAAGCCCGACCGGCCGCTGCCCGAGGGCGACTTCTGGGCGTACACCGAGTACCGCACCAACGGCACGGTCGTACCCGGCAACCTCGTCTGGACCCAGCAGAGCGCCTGGGAGGAGTAGCCGTACCGAATTCGTGGGGCGGCGCCGTCGTGCGCCGCCCCACTGTTCTTCCTAGCGCTGCCAGGCGTCGATGGCGCGGACGCCCTCCCGCATGGTCCGGTCCAGGGTGGCCGGGTTGCCGCTGGCGCCCTCCCAGCCCTCGTCGTCGAGGACCGTGACCACACCGTCGACCCGCGCCACGGCGATCTGGCTGGTGGTCTCGCCGCGGGTGCGTTCGCCGTTCAGACTCGCGGCGGGCCACGTCCGGGTCACCAGCAACGCCTCGTCCCCGACTCCGGGCACCGCCTTGCTCTCGACCGTGACCTTGTTACCGCCCTGGTCGTACGACGGGCACGCCTGTACCGCGGCGCGGAGGCGTCGCAGGTAGTCCGAAGCGCCGTCCCCCGCGAAGGTGAAGATGGTCTGGTGGATCATGCCCTGGGGCACGTTGGTGTCGGGCTCGCCGGCCTTCTTGTACGTCACCGTCATGGCCGCGCTCGCGGTGACCTGACGACCCCCGGTGCCGAACTCGTTGCCGCACAGCTTCGGCAGGGCCTCGGCGACGGGCGTCGGACGGCGCGGAGACTTCCGCAGCTCGGACGGTAGCTCCACGAAGGCCGACGTCGGGATGGTCGTCGGCGCGCTGGCGCTCACGGACGGCTGGTCGGACGGACTGGGCGCGGCTGTCGGTGTCGACGTCGTCGACGCGACCGACGGCGTGGGATCGGACCCGCCCGCGCCGGCCGTGCAGGCGGTGCTGAACGCGACGGTGCCCAGCAGCGGCAGGATCAGCGCTCGCGTGGTCGGCGTCAGCGCGTACCGGCTCATGTTCCCCCCTCACCTCGACCGGCACAGTTCCCTGCCATGGTCGACCGGAAACGATCGGCACCGGTGTCGGCGCGCCGGCTACGGCCGGGTCGCGTCAATGACAATCACGGTGACGTTGTCGTGTCCACCCTGGTCGATCGCCAAGGCCACGAGTTGGTCAGCGATGTTTCCTGGGCTGTCGTCGGAGTCGAGCGCAGCTCGAATCTGCTCGTGCGGCACGTACGAACTCAGTCCATCCGAGCACAACAGGACGCGGTCGCCGGGCTGAAGCTGGAGAGGCCTCAGGTCGGCCGACCGGCCATCGGCCCGTCCGTCGAGGAAACGGGCCAGCCTCCCGGGGAGATTGGGCACCTCCTCGGCGTCGGCGAGGAGGTATTCGTAGGTGTGGTCCTCGCTGACCTGAACCAGGGCGTTGTCGCCGGAGCCGTAGCGTCGGATCAGATAGGCCCGGGAGTCCCCAACGTTTGCCACGATCGCATGACTGCCCGAATGCAGCAGAGCGACGAACGTGGTGCCCATCCCCGCCAGTTCCGGATTCTCGCGGATCTTTCTCCGTAACTCGTCGCTCGCTTCGTTGATGGCCCGTCCCAAGAATTCAGCAAGAACCTCCGGATCCACCGGGCGGTCGTACGCCTGAATGGCAGCGACGACTGTGCTGCTCGCGACGTCACCGGCGACGTGACCGCCGAGACCGTCTGCGACCACGTACAGCCACTGTCCTTGGCTGTGGGCGTCCTCGTTTCGTCTGCGGACGAGGCCCTGGTGCGTCCGGCTGGCCGCCACGAGACTGAGGGTCACGGTCATGACCTCCTACTCGGTCCGCCGTCAGGCCACGGCTCCTTCGCGCTCGCGTCGCGGTGCAGGACGTGGACTGTTTCTACTCGGTCGCTCGCCACGACGTACTCGGTTACTTCCACCGGCTTCTGGTCGCCTCCCGAGGTGCCGACCCGCACGATCTCCAGTACGGGCAGGTTGGTGGGGATCTCCAAGAGACTCGCTTCGTCTCTGCTGGGCATCCGGGCGCGGTGAATCTCCATCCACCTGATCGGCCAGTGGCCAGCGTTCTCGATGTGGTGCAGCCATTCGCCTGCCGCCGGGCTCGCGTCCATGTCGGCGACGATGTGAGCGACGCGTGGGTGAATCCACGAGATGTTGATCTGAAACGGAGCCTCGGAAGCTGGCCCGGTAACCCGAAATCGGCGAAGGACTTCGGTGCCCGGGTCTACTCCCAGAAGCTTGGCGACGCGGGGATCGTCCAGTCGGGCCGGCGCGTTGACGGCCTTGCCGTGGCTAACCCACACCTCCTGGCTGCTTGCCGAAGGGAACGAGTATCCAGTTGCCTGCACGTTGCGCTTGACGAGATCACCGCGGGGCCGACGTGGACGTATCGTGCCGTATCGAACGGCGATGCCCCGCCCCTGGACGGCCCACACGTAGCCCTCGGTCTCCAGTAGGGCAATGGCCCGGCCGACGGTGTCGCGGTTGGCGTCGTACTCGGCTGCGAGATCGTTGAGGGTCGGCAGCCGCGCACCCGGCTCCCATTCTCCGGCTTCGATCCGCTCGCGGATCATGGACGCGATGTTCAGGTAGCGCGAGTGCAGCGGCACGTCCACGCCCTTCCCGGTTGTCCATAGACAAGCCTTGACGCTGAGGCAGATTGTCCCCACACTATCTCCGTAGATTGTCCCAAGACAATCTGGTGCCCACGAGGTCCGGGGTCAGTCGACCGTCGAGACCGGCGCGCGGGGAGCCCTCAGGAGGGAGATGCCCATGACGGGAAATTGTGGCGAGCCAGAAGCGTTGCCCGCGAGCAGTCCAGCGAGGCCGGAGAGGCCGACGGTTGTCGTGGCAGAAGTGCCGCAGGTCTTCGTTCTCATCAGGGACGAGAAGACTGTCGGTTACCTCTTCGACCTTCCCTCGGGCGCGGTGGCCATCCTGGATGGTGCGAGGGAGATCTTCCGATCGGACTCCCTGGACGACTTCGCCAGGTTCTTCGGCCCGTTGCTGGATCTTCACATCGCAAAGGTCCGGCAAGACCCCTAGACGAATACTTTCTGACCTCGTGGGGGCGGATGCCGTCGTAAGCGGTATACCTCAGAGTCATATTGATGCCTCTGAGGTATACCGCTTACCAGTACATCGACACGGCGGGCAGCCGAAGCGGATGGCTAGCGCCACCCGCCGTGGGCGGTGGCGGGCGGGGTGCCCCGCCCGCCACCGGGCCATCGATCAGGTGACCGTGACGGTCAGGTTGAGCGAGCGGGTCTCCCCACCGGTGTAGGTGATCGTCACCCGGGCGGTGAAGCTGCCCTTGCGGGGGTAGGCGTGACTCGTCGACCGCAGCGTCGCGCCGTGCGCATCGGCGCTGTTGTCGCCGAAGTCCCACGCGTAGTCGGTGATGCTCTGCCCGGACGGCGCGGTCGCGGTGGCGGTCAACGTGGTGGTCAGCGGCGCGGCACCGCCGGTCGGGTTGGCCACGATGGCGAGGCTTCCGCCCGGTTCCTGTTTGACGCCGGCGCCGTTGAACCGCATCCAGTCCAGCGACATCAGGTCCGGGGTTCCGCCGACCTGGGCGGCGTTGACGAACTTCGCGTACAGGGTGGTGGTGCCGGTCGGTTTGTTGGTCAGCGCGACCGTGGGCGACACCAGGTTGTCCCACCCTCCGGTCGAGCCGATGGTGGCCGTACCGATCAGGGTGCCGGTGGGCGAGCCGGTCCGCAGTTCGATGGTGCCACCGAGGCCGCCGTTGGTCACCCCGAGCGTGACCGAGCCGATGTTGCGCAGGTCCACCGGTCCGTACGCCGCCCAGTCGTTGTGGTCGACGTCGCCGAGCCGCTTGCCGGCGCGGGCGGTGGTCCGGTCGTTGACGATCAGGCCGGACTGGGCGGTGAAGTGCTCGGCCTCCTTGCTCTTGGGTTGCAACTGGACCCGGGTCGAGCCGGTCAGCGCCGGCACGCCCCCGGCCGCACCACCGTCGGTGTACTGGGCGGTGATCAGGGTGTACAGGTTCTGCCCCGGCCCGTGTCCGTCACCGGCGTCCGCCTCGGTGGCCAGCAGCCCGGAGCAGCCGGTGTAGACGTCGAGTGGGTGGGCGTGCGTGTCGTGGCCGAGCTGCGTCTGCACGGTCACCTTGGCGCAGTCGATGGTGGTGTCCTCCGGGTCGGTGACCGTCACCGTGTACGGGATCTTGTCGCCGAAGTCGAAGAACCCGCCGTCGGGCACGGTGATGGTGACCGTCGGCCGGGTGTTGCCGACCACGACGTCGGTGACGGCGGTGGCGGTCAGCCCGTTGCCGCTGTTGCGGACGGTCAGCCGGGCGGTGAACCTCCCGGCCGCCGCGTACGTGAAGCTCGGGTTGGCGGCGGTGGAGTCGGTGGTGCCGTCGTTGGTGAAGTCCCACGCGTAGCTGAGCGCCGTGCCGTCACCGGCCGTCGTGCCGGCCGAGGAGAAGCCGACCGTCAGCGGCGTACGTCCGCTGTCCGGAGTGGCGGTGACCTTCGCGGTGGGTGGTCGGCCGTTGGCCACGTAGTCGATCCGGTAGATGCCGGCGCCGGCGTTGCTGCCGCCCCGACCGCTGCCGGTGCCCTCGCCGAAGTCGATGACGTAGAGCGAGCCGTCCGGGCCGAACTCCGCCTCGAAGGGCTGGATCCAGCTCATGTTCTCGAAGATCCCGTTGATCGACTGGAGGTCACCGACGGCGGTGGGCGCGAAGCGCGAGTTGCTGAACGTCTGCGCCGTCCTGTGGATCGAGAGCGTCTTGAACCACTTGCGGGTGAACTCGTAGGTGATCCACTTGCCCTCGAAGTACTCGGGGAACTTGGTGGTACGGGTGTTCGCCGGGTCGAAGTCGTAGACCGGGCCGCTCATCGGGCCACCACCGCCGGTGCCCACCTCGGGGAACTGGGTGGAGGCGGAGTACGCGTACCAGACCAGCGCCGGCTTCGCCGCCGGCAGGGTGGTCAGGCCGGTGTTGTTGGGGGAGTTGTTCACGGGCGCCGCGCAGTTGAACTTCGCGCCGGAGGTGCTGGTGGCGAAGTTGTAGTCGTTGAAGGGGATGTTGTTGCCCACGCAGTACGGCCAGCCGTAGTTGCCGGCGGTCGTGATGCGGTTGAACTCGACGGTCCCCTCCGGTCCCCGATTCGCATCCGCCGCGCGGGCGTCCGGGCCGTAGTCACCGACGAGCACGGCGTTCGTCCCCGGCTCGATGGTGATCCGGAACGGGTTGCGCATGCCCATGGCGTAGATCTCCGGCCGGGTCCGCGCGGTGCCGGCCGGGAAGAGGTTGCCACTGGGCACGGTGTACGTGCCGTCGGCCTGTGGGGTGATCCGCAGGATCTTGCCGCGCAGGTCGTTGGTGTTGCCGGCGGTGCCCTGGGCGTCCCAGGCGGCCCGGCCGGACTGCTCGTCGATGGGGGTGTAGCCGCTGGACGCGAAGGGGTCGGTGTTGTCGCCGATCGCGGCGTACAGCCGGCCGGCCGCGTCCATGGCCAGTGACCCGCCC
The DNA here is from genome assembly GCF_053585025.1 of Micromonospora sp. RB23. Taxonomy (NCBI): domain Bacteria; kingdom Bacillati; phylum Actinomycetota; class Actinomycetes; order Micromonosporales; family Micromonosporaceae; genus Micromonospora; species Micromonospora sp. RB23. Next base: position 3,863,518 of record NZ_CM132111.1, on the reverse strand, counting down.
ATGTGCGAGTTGGCCCGACCCACGCCCCGGTACGTCGGGACGGTCAGCAGCCGCTTCTCCGAGGAGAGCGCCACGCTGTTGTTGGCGACGGTGAACCGGGACAGGTTGAGCTGTTTGAGGGTCTTGTCGGACCAGAGCAGGTAGACCCAGCCGTTGCTGGCGAAGTTGCGGTCCAGGGTCATCCCGAGCAGTCCGTCGGACTGGTCGGTCATCGCCGAGGTGTACGCGAAGTCGAGCAGCGTGGTGACCTGGAGCGTGTCGGAGTCGACCACCTTGAGCGCTCCGGTGCGCTGGATGTAGTAGACCCTGCGGTCGGGCGCGACGGCCAGCTCGAACGGGTCGGCCAGGTTCTCGGTGACCAGTCCCACCCGCTCGAAGGTGCCGGTCTCGGTGGCCGAGCAGTCACCGGCGACCGCGCCGGCGGCCCACTCGATGCCGTAGCGCAGGTGCTCCAGGAAGGCCGGTTCGCTGAACCGTGCGCTGGCGTGCCCACCGGCGGTGAACCAGGACCGGCCGCCGTCGTAGCGCTGACACCAGGAGTACGCGTGGTCGACACCCTCGTCCAGGCCGCTGATCCCGTCGCGCACCTTGATCTGCGCGAGGGTGTGCACGTTGCCGGTGGGGTTGGTGCGCCAGTTGTACCACTCCTCGCTCTGCTCCCACAGCTCCGGCAGGTTGCGGGTGGAGGGGTGGGCGCGGTCGAGGACCTTGACCCGACCCGGGTACGTGCCGCCGGTGGCCGAGAAGTCGGGGTGGTAGTCGAAGATGGTGCCGACCAGGCCCTCGTACCAGGGCCAGTCCCGTTCACTCGCCGAGGCGGCGTGCACGCCGGCCCACCCGCCGCCGTTGCGGATGAACGTCTGCAGCGCCGCGCGCTGGCTGGCGTTGAGCAGGTCACCCGAGGCGGGGGTGGAGTTGGTGTTGTTGAAGACCAGGGCGTCGAAGGTGGCGAGGTTGGCGTCGGTGAAGGCGGCCGCGTCGGTCGTGGCGACGACCTCGAAGTTGTGTGCGGTCCCGAGCTGCTGGATCGCGGCGACGCCGGCCGGGATCGAGTCGTGGTAGAAGTTCGTGATCTTCGAGAAGACCAGCACCCGGAAGCGCGGGGCGGCCTCGGCGGGCAGGGCGGTGGTGGTGCTCAGGACGGTGGCGATGGCGAGCAGGATCAGGCAGAACGCGCGCAGGTGTTTGGGCATGGGGCGCTCCCTGTCGGACGGTGAGGGTCGGAAAGCGCTTTCTCGCTGCCCGCATCACGGTACTGACGCGCAGTTACGATCGTCAATAGAGCCTAGGTAAGCGGTTTCCTGGTGGGTGGCCGATCCGCCGCGGCAGTGTCCTCGCGTAGACCAGAGCCGAGGAGTCGATAGGTGCACATCACGTTGGCGACGAGCGCCGGTAGGGCCGGCAGGCCGAACGAGGACTTCGTGGGGGCGGTCCCCGGCGCCGTCGTACTGCTCGACGGCGCCGGCATTCCGGGGGCCGAGGCGCTCTGCGCGCACGGGGTCGCCTGGTACACCCACCGTCTCGGCGGCACGCTGCTCGGCGGTCTCTCGCGGGCCGACGGGCGGGACCTCGCGGCGATCCTCGCCGACGCCATCGGTGCGACGGCCACCGCCCATCGCGCCACCTGCGACATCGCCGATCCCAGCAGTCCCCAGGCGACGGTCCTGATGGTCCGCGCCCACCGGGGACGGCTGGAGCACCTCCTGCTCGCGGACTCGTACCTCGTGCTCGACCAGGTCGGCGGCGGCGTGCGGATGATCACCGACGGGCGCGAGGTGGTCGCCAGGCGGGAGTGCGCGGCGCCCCTGGCCGGCGTCACACCCGCAACCCCGGAGTACGACCTCGTCCGCGCCTCCTGCGCCGCGGCACTGCGCGCTCGTCGGAACCAGCCGGGCGGTTACTGGATCGCCAAGGACGACCCGCAGGCGGCATGGGAGGCGGCGACCGGCAGCCACCCCCTCGACGAGCTGAACGGCGTCGCGGTGCTCAGCAACGGCGCCAGCCGGATCGTCAGCCCGTACGCCCTGACCGACTGGCCGGGTGTGCGGGATCTGCTCGTCGCCGACGGTCCGTCCGGTGTCATCCGCCGCGTCCGTGAGTTCGAAGACCAGATGCGCGACGGCCCCGACGCGCTCGTCCCGGACGATGCCACGGTGGCCCACTACCGTCTGATGCCGTGATGGAGTACGAGTTCGAAGGTGCCGTCTGGGAGTGGCGCGGGCCGTCGCCGTACCACTTCGTGACGATCCCACCCGAGTGCGTCGACATGGTGCGGCAGGTGGCCTCGGCGGTCACCTACGGCTGGGGCATGATCCCGGTGGAGGTCCGGCTCGGGCGAAGCCGCTGGCGCACCTCCCTGTTCCCGAAGGACGAGGGCTATGTCCTTCCGCTGCGGGACTCGGTGCGCAACAAGGAGAACATCGCCCTCGACGACGTGGTGCACATCCGCCTTGCCGTCCGGCCGCGGTAGCGCGGCTCGCCCGCACGCCCCGGTCGGACGCTGAGCCACGGCGTCCGACCAGGGGCGGCTGCTAGAGGTACGGGCGCGTGATGAGTTCGATCGCGTGTCCGGCCGGGTCCTTGAAGTAGAACCCTCGGCCACCGTGCTCGCTGTTGGTCTCGCCGGGCCTCTTCATCTGCGGGTCCGCCCAGTACGTGATGCCTCGTTCCTCGATGTACGCGAGGCATCGCGCGAACAACTCGTCGTCGACGAGGAACGCGTAGTGCTGCATCTGGATGTCCACCGGCGGCTCGGCGAACTGGAGCAGTACGCCGTCGTCCAGCAGAACGTTGACGAACAGCCCCCACGAGGGCGCCTCCGGGAGTCCGAACAGTTCCCGGTAGAAGGCCGCCGACGCGTGCCTGTCCGTCGCGGCGATGATGGTGTGGTTGAACGTGACTGTCACGCGTACCGTCTTTCGGTCGATCCGAAGACCCGACCGGAAGCACACGGCGTCCAGCAGCCGTACTGATTGACAGACCCCGAAGGCGGGAACGCCCCGGACCCATGCGGACGACGCGTACGCGTCGATCTCGGCATGGCGGCTGAAGTAGCCAGAACCTCCGGGGGTAGGCCCATCTGGGGCGCAGAAGGAGGTTAACACGACGTCCTTTCACGTGCATGACCACCACGTGCCGCCACGCGAACTCCAAGCTCGGCGCTTGGCTATCGTTCTCAGATGGCGTCTGATCTCTCGGACGCCGTCGGCGCGGCCTTCCTCGCGGACGGCCCGGCCGACGGTGTCGACCTCAGCCTCTTCGGCCAGTTCGCGGGCTCCTGGACGCTGGACTGCACCGAGTACGAACCCGACGGTTCCACGACCGTCCGCCGGGGCGAGTGGCACTTCGGCTACGCGCTCGGCGGGCGGGCGACCACCGACGTCTGGATCCTGCCCGGCGTCGAACACGGCGTCAGCGTGCGGTTCCCGGACCCCACGGCGGGGGCGGGGGTCTGGCGCTCGACGTGGGTGGGCCCGGGCCGGCGGCGGACGCACACCTTCCTGGCGTCGCGCGTCGGTGACGAGATCGTGCTCGACGGTGGCGACCTACGGTGGACCTTCTCCGACATCGGCGTCGACGAGTTCCGCTGGCGCAACGAGGCGCGGCAGCCCGACGGGGCATGGCGAATCCAGCAGACGTTCCGGGTGTGGAGGCGGGCCTGAGCGGTCCGGCGGCGCCGAGGTCGACCCCGAACAGGCCGCCCAGAGGAGATGGGTTCCGGGACCGCCCGACCGCCCCGCCCTACGGCCGCGCTGGTGGCAGGAGCAGCGCCTCCGCGCCGACCGGGCGGAACCCGGCCGCCTGGAAGGCGCGCACGCTGCGGGCGTTGCCGGCGGCCTGCTGAGCCCAGACCGGTTGCCCGTCGGGTACGAGGTGCCGGGCGGCCGTGGCCAGCGTCCGCCCCAGGCCGCGGTGGCGGCAGTCCTCGTCGACCTCGATCGCCGTCTCCCAGCGGCCCGCCACGCCTCGACCCAGGACGACCACCCCGCCGTCGGCGGCCCAGACCCGGACGTCGTCACGACGCCGCCGCGCTCGGCCGGCGCGGGCGTGCCCGGCGTCCGGGACCTCGGTCAGCCGCAGCGGGGGCGGGCCGGGAAGAGGACGCGCGACCGTCAGGAGGTCGATGGTGTCGGTGGCTCGCCCGGTGCGGTCGAGCAGCGCGGCGAGGAAGCGCGGGTTCATCGTGGCCGCCAGACCGTCGCAGTCGAGGGTCGCCAGTGTGTGGCGTACCCATTCGGGGTCTTCGTCGGTGAACACCACGGAGTGCGCGGTGAACGCGATGACGCCGGCGTCGCGGTGGCACGGCTGCGGTACGACGGTGGTCCCGCCGTCTGCGGGCGGGAAGTGCCCCTCCGCCGCCGCTCGCAGGATGTCGGCCAACGTGCTGCCGGCGATCGTCGTCTCCTCTGTTCGGTGGAACGCGCTCGGCGGCCGGCGCGTGACGCGCCGACCGCCGAGGTGGTTCGGTGTCAGCTTCCGGTGCAGGTGGCGGTGGCGCCGCTGCCGGTACCGGTGCCCTGGAATCCGAAACTGGTGGTCTGGCCCGCGGCCAGCCGTCCATTGTAGCTCTGGTTGGCGACGGTGACGGTGCCGCTGCTTCCGGTCGCGACGCCGTTCCAGAGCGAGGTGACCGTGGCGCCGCTGGGCAGGGTGAGGGTGACCCGCCAACCGCTGAGGGCGGTGGTTCCGGCGGTGACGGTGACGTTGGCGACGAATCCGCCGTTCCACTGGTCCTGCACGGCGTAGGTCGCGGTGCAGACGGCGCCCGTGGGCGGTGGCGTGGTGGGCGGCGGCGTCGTGGGCGGGGGCGTGGTCGGAGGGGGAGTGGTGGGCGGTGGAGTCGTCGGCGGGGGCGTGGTCGGCGGCGTGCCGTCGTCAAGAGTCAGGTTCTTCTGTTGGACCGTCCACTGCGTACGGCACAGACCGCAGTTGGGTCCGACGAAGTTCGCGCCGGCGGTGGTGTCGCCCTTGAGCCGCCACTTGAGGTAGAGGACGGCGACGCGACCGAACTCGCCGCCGTTGGTCTGGTCGTACGTGCCGCCGTGCCCGACGTTGAGGTTGCCCATGAAGGCGGGCAGCGTGGACGGCAGCTTGCCCCAGTCGTCGATGGCGTTCGGGTAGGCGATGTCGCTGGGCCCGCCGATGAAGTAGGCGATCGGCTTGGTCAGTCTCCTGAGTTGGTAGTCGTCGGCGTCGTTGAGCAGGCCGCTGCTGAAGATGCCGGTCGTGGTGACGCGCGGGTCGTTGGAGACGGCGTACGCCTCCAGCCCGCCGCAGGAGAAGCCCGCGACCGCGACCTTCGTCGTGTCGATCTTGTTGAAGTACTTGCTGCCCTGCCGGGAGTTCTCCGCGATGGCCCAGTCGATGGACTGGGTGAGCATCTGGGAGTTGGTGGAGCCGGAGCCGTTCGGCGCGCCGTTGGCGATGGCGAGGAAGCCGTGCGAGGCGATCTCGCGCAGGAAGTTGCCCTGGGAGAGGCCGTTGGCCGAGCACCCGCCGTTGCCCCAGACGAAGATGGGCAGGCGCTCGGACGGGAGCGTCTGCGGCCGGAAGATGGTGTGGTTGGCCAGGCTGGCCGAGGTCTCGTAGTCGGCGGGATAGGGGCCGGAGCCGCCCACGGCGGCATCGGCCGGTGTCGCGCCGAGCGTAATGATCATCGAGGCGATCGGGACGACGGCGGCCGCCAACCCCGCGTAGATCTTCGATCTTCTTCTCATGCGCGCCTCCAACGGATGTCACGGTGGGGCTCCCGGCGGCGGTGGCGGCTGTACGTTCGCGCGCGACCAGGGTCGGCGCAGGCCACGGGCCAGGTCGATGGATACGCGTCGACCACCCGGCGGGGTCCCCACAGGCGATCCGATGGGAGCGGTGTGCAGTTACTATCACTGTCGCAACGAAATGTGTCAATATCTCGGCTGTTTGGTCGCCGGGCTCAGCCGCCCTGGCTGTTGCCGCCCGGTCCGATCGCCCAGAGGTCGTCCGATGCCTCGAAGTGGGTGATCCACGCCGCGGCGTCCGGCCAGTGCGGTGTCGCCACCTCCACCAGCCGCGCCTGCGCGAGCGCGCCGAGCGCGGAGTGGATCTCCAGGAAGGTGTCCCTGGCCTCCTGTCGGGGCCAGGGCGTCGGCAGCAGGTGCTCGGGCAGGTCCGGGTCGATGTCGGCGAACCTCCGCCAGGAGTCCATGGCCGAGGTCCGGGCCACCAGCGCCTGAGCCGCGCCCACCTCGTTGTCGCGTACGGCCGTCCGCAGCGGCGTGTACCGCTGGATGAAGGTCGAGTACCCGGACGCGAGCGTGGCCAGGTCGTACGCGGCGGCCGGCCCGTGTGGCCCGGACTCCTCGTCGAACCGGACGTGCATGACCGACCACCGGGCGCCCTCGACGTGGCGGAGCAGTTCGTCCAGCACCGTCGTCGCCGGCGCGGCGTCGGTTCCCGGTCGGATCCACACGCTGTCGTAGAGGCTGGCAAAGCGCAGCGCGCCCAGCGCCCGGCGCACCGCGTGCCGCGCCGCCTGCCCTGCGGTCGGGGCCGAGAAGGAGGCCAGCACCCAGTCGCCGGTCCACTGCGGCGGGTGGGCGCCGAAGGTCAGGAAGTGCCGCATCCGGGCGCGATGCCGGGCGATCGCTCCCGGCGTCAGGTGGTAGACCGGGGGCCGCCGGCTCGCCCGCATCGCGATGAGACCACGCTTGACCAGCCGGGACAGCGCGGCACGGGCACTGGACTCGCTGACCCCGAACTCGCCCAGGATCGCGATGACCGCCGCCGAGGGCAGGTCCGCGTCGGTGGAGTCGAGATACTCGCCGAGCACGGTCGCCAACAGATGCTGCGGGCTGGACCCGGCCTGGGCCCGGGGTGCTCGTACGTCGTCACCGTCCACGCCACCAGACTGCCGCACCCGATGGCGTACGCCAGCAGCCCCTCATGTCAGGGCGGCCGCCTTACGCAGCAGCACCGAGCGTTCGCGCTGGTTGCCGCAGAGCCTCGCCGCCATCTCCAGTTCGGCGCGTGCCTCGGCCCGCCGGCCGAGCCGGGACAGCAGTTCGCCGCGGACGGTGGGCAGCAAGTGCGATCCGGCGAGCCGACCCGCGGCGACGATCTCGTCCACCATGGCCAGCGCCCGCGCCGGGCCGGAGGCCATGGCCACGGCGACGGCGCGGTTGAGTTCGACCACCGGCGACGGCGCGAGCCGGCCGAGCGCGTCGTAGAGCGTTACGATCCGATCCCAGTCGGTCGCCTCGACGGACGGTGCTGACGCGTGGGTGGCGGCGATCGCGGCCTGTAGGCCATAGCGACCGAGGCCGCCGCGCGATGCCTCCGCCAGTGCGGTCAGCCCTCGGCGTATCGCGGACACGTCCCACCGTCGCCGGTCCTGGTCGTCGAGCAGGACCGGAGTACCGTCCGGGGCGGTCCGGGCGGGGAACCGCGCGGCCGTCAGCTCGCAGAGCGCGAGCAGGCCGTGCACCTCCGGCTCGTCGGGTTGGAGCGTCGCCAGCGTACGAGTCAGTCGGATCGCCTCGTACGCGACGTCCGGGCGCAGCAGGCGGTCGCCCGAGGTGGCCGTCGACCCCTCGGTGAAGATCAGGTACAGGACGTGCAGCACACCGCCCAGCCGTGTCCGGCGCTCGCCGGCCGGGGGCAGCTCGAACCGCACCCCGGCCGCCGCGATCGTCTTCTTGGCGCGGGTGATGCGGGCCTGCACGGTCGGCACGGGCACGAGGAACGCGCGGGCGATCTCCTCGCTGGACAGCCCGCCGACGACCCGCAGCGTCAGCGCCACGCGCGCCTCGGGGGAGAGCACCGGGTGGCAGCTGATGAACATCAGGGCGAGGATGTCGTCGTCGATGTGGTCGGGGTCGACGGGCTCGTCCAGGTCTTCGCCCGCCGCCGCGTCGACCGCCAGCAGCGCGTACCGCTCCCGCAGGGCGGTCCGGCGGCGGATCGTGTCGATGGCGCGCCGTCGCGCGGTGGCCATGAGCCAGCCGGCCGGATTGGCGGGGGAGGCGCGCGGCCACGACACCAGCGCCTCGGCCACCGCCTCCTGGGTGGCGTCCTCGGCCAGCCCGATGTCGCCGGTCAGCCGGGTCACCGTGGCCACGATCCGCGCCGACTCGACCCGCCAGACGGCCTCGACGTCCGCCGTACCCATTCAGAGCTGACCGCTGGTCGTGCTGCCCGGTGGGACCTCGTCGGCCTCGGCCACCCGCCGCACCTCGATCTTGGAGCCGGGGACCGCCGGGACCCGCCGGGCCCACTCGACGGCCTCCTGCTTCGAGGCGACGTCGAGCAGGAAGTAGCCACCGAACAGCTCCCTGGTCTCGCCGTACGGGCCGTCCGTCACCACGGGCGCGTCGCCGCCGAAGTCCACCACGACGCCCTGGCCCGGATCGTCCAGCCCTTCGGCCGCGAGGAGGACGCCGGCCTTCAGCATCTCCTCGATGAACCGGCCGGTCGCGGCCATCGCCTCGTCGATCGACGCCATCATGGCCGCGTTCGACTCGTCGGTGCCTCGCATGATCAGCATGTACTTCGCCATCGTCTTCTTCTCCTCCTTCGGCGGGGTCGCCGCTCGCCCTCGCGCCTCTTCGTCGAACGAGCGGACCGCGCATCGACACCGTCGCAGAGAATTCTCCGGCGGTGCGATGCTCACGACGCACCGGCTCGCGGCGGCGTCACCAGCGAGCCGCTGGACCGTGGTCTGTACCGCCCGATCGCGCCGGGCGTGGTTGACAGACCTGCCGCACGGGCGGATCGTTGAATCGACAACCATCGCTACGTCAACGATGCTGGTCCGTGGCCCCCGGACGCCGTCGCGAAAGGACAGCCATGCGCACATCCGTTCACCGCGTCGCCGGGATTCTCGCCGCCGTCGCGATCATCCCCCTCACCCTGACCGTACCGGCGTCGCCCGCGTCCGCCGGTGAGCCGTTCCAGAGCCCGGACAGCGGCCTGGTCTTCTACTCGGCGTACCCCACCGAGGTGGTCGGCCGGCAGGCCGCCCCCGACGGCGTCTGCCGCCGCGTTCCGGCCGACGCGCGGTGGCTGCTCACCTGGAGTGGCGGCTTCGGCAGCGTCCCCGGGTACCGGACCGCCGACTGCACCGGCCCGGCGGCCGAATTGAACAACTTCCACAGTTGGTCGAGCGGCTTCTACCTCTCCTACCGAGCGAGCTGACCGTGTCGACACGTCGCGAAGAACAGGGGCCGATGATGAGGTTCCCCCGCGTAGCCCGACGGATCGCCGCGACCGTGCTGGCGGTGACCCTGCTCGCCCTCGTCGGCGGCGTCCCGGCCGCCGCGGCGCCCGCCGGGCCGGCCAGCGCACCGTCGAGCTGGACGCTGGTCGACCTGCCGCAGCGCATCTGCGCCGCGCCCGACGACCCGCGCACCCTGTACTACTTCGTCGTCCTCGACGGGACCTGGTCGACGTCGATCGCCGTCGACTACACCGGCATGCCGGCCGGCGTCGAGGTGTACAGCCCGCTGGCCGCCCTACCCGGCTCCGGGGACGGCCACGTCGTCCAGGTCCTGGCCGCGTTCCGCCTCGGCGGTGTCGCGCCCGGTCGGTACGTCCCGCAGCTTCGGGCCACCGACGGTAGCGTCACGCAGAGCGTCCCGGTCGTCCTCGACATCCGGACTTCCTGCTAGCGCCCTGCCCAGCTCGGACGCCAGGTCGTCGCGGGTGACGACGTCAGGCCCGCGCAGTGGTCGAGCACCGCCCGTAGCCCCGGGTGCGGATTCGTGCGGCGCAGGAGAAGCGCGAGCGGGTACGCGAGCGTCGGGCGCGCGATCGGGATGCGGCGCAGGTCGTGGCCCGTCGGCCAGAGGTACCGGTCGCGCGCGCCGACGAGGGTGGCCACGTCGGCGGACTCCGCGAGGATGTCGAGCAGCACCTCGTCGCCGAAGTGCGGGCCGGCGGCGTCGATCCGCAGGTCGAAGGCAGTGGTGAGCTGGTCGTAGAAGTCCGCCCACTCGCTGCGCGGCGCGATGCCGGGCACCCAGATCCGGTGCCCCCGGAGCTGGGCCGGCGTCAGCGTGCGCGCGGAGGCGAGCGGGTGCCGTGGGCCGACGAGCAGCTCCAGCGCCGAGTCGAAGGCGTGCACCATCCGCACCTCGCGCGGCAGCGTCGCCGGGTCGGTGACCGACCGGAACGAGGCGTCGACGTCACCCGCCCGGACGGCGGCGACCGCCTCGCGCGGGTCGTTGACCCGCAGCGTCACGACGTCGAGGTCGAGCTCCGGATGTGCGCGCCAGTAGTCGTGCAGGACCACGGCCTGCGCGGAGCGCAGGCCGAGAACGTCGATCCGCAGGGCCCGCGAGCCCGGCCTGATCGCGGCGACCGCGCGGTCCACCCCGGTCACGATGCCCCGGGCGTGCGGGAGGAACGCCTGGCCGTCGAGCGTCAGCTCGACCCCTCGGGGGGTACGCGTGAACAACCGGACGTCGAGCGCGCGTTCGAGGGCGGCGATCCGTTTCGACACGGCCTGCTGCGTTACCCCCAGCTCGTCGGCGGCGTGCTGCAACTGCCCGACCTCGGCTGCCCGCACGAACGATCGCACCGCCTCGGTATCCACCGCCTGATTATGCACCCTCACAACCGATGGTTGTGACGAGACCTTGGTCGGTTGTTTGCTTCCAGGCCGGCGGCCACGATCTCCTTCCCCGGACCCGCACATCGGTTGTCACGGGGAGTCGTATGCGCGATCGGTTGGGACCTGACTTCGGATGGCTGTGGTCGGCCTACGCCGTGAGCACGTACGGCACGTGGATCGCCTTCGGCGCATTCGGGCTGATCGCGGTCCGCGTACTGCACTCGTCGGCGTTCGCGGTGTCGCTGCTGGAGGCGGCCGGGCCCGCGGTCGCGGCGGTCGTGGCGTTCGCCCTCGGGCCCTGGGTCGAACACCGGGCGAAACGGCCGGTGCTGGTCGCCATGGACCTGATCCGGTTCGCGGCGATGGCGAGCGTCCCGGTCACGTACGCCCTCGGTCTGCTGTCGTACGGCCAGTTGCTGGTCGTCTCGGTCGTCTGTGGCGCCGCGGGCATCGCGTTCGCCGCGGCGTCCGGCGCGTACCTCAAGCATCTCCTTCGTGGCGATCACCTGCTGGTCGCCAACGGCCGGTTCGAGGGCACGGCCTGGGCGGCGACGGCGGCCGGGCCGCCGCTCGGCGGCGCCCTGGTCGGACTGCTCGGCCCGGTCGTCACCGTCGGGGTCGACGCCGTCAGTTACCTGCTGTCGGCGCTCGCGGTCCTGCGCGTGCGCGGCGGCGACGTCGCGTCACCGCGCGACCGCGCGAGCGGGCTGCGGCCCGCGGACCTCCGGTACGGGTGGCGGATCATCCTCGGTGACGGGGTGCTGCGGAGGTTGTTCCTCAACTCGGTCCTGGTCGGCGGTCTCATCATGGCCACCGCCCCGCTGCTGGCCGTGCTCCTGCTGGGTCGGTACCACCTTCCGGCGTGGCAGTACGGTCTCGCCTTCGGCGTTCCGGCGCTCGGCGGCCTGGTGGGCGCCCGCCTGTCCCCGCGCCTCGTGGCCCGCCACGGCCGGCACCAGGTCATGATCGTGTCCGGGTGGTTGCGCTCGGTCTTTCCCCTCGGTCTCGCGTTCGTGCAGCCGGGCGTTCCCGGGCTCCTCACCGTGATCGTCGTCGAGGGCCTGCTGATCACCTGCATGGGCGTCTTCAACCCGATCTACGCGACCGAGCGGCTCTCCCGCATACCGCTCAGCCACACCGCCCGCGTCCTCACCACGTGGAGTGCGGTCAGCAGAATCGTCCAGGCGGCCCTGGTCGTGATCTGGGGCGGCCTCGCGACCCTCACCGGTCCGCTCGCGGCGATCACGGTCTCCGGCGTTCTCCTGCTCGCCACCCCGCTCCTACTGCCCGGTCGTCGGCTTCATATTCCCAATCGTCGATGTTAACGTTCACGTAACAGCGTCGTCTGCCGGTCGACATCACCGTCGGCAGTGGCCCGGGGATCGGAGAACGCTTATGACCACATCCGGCAGGGCTCGTCCCGTGCGCGCGGTGGCGGTGCTGACGGTGTGCGCTCTCGCCGCCGCAGTCTCGACGGCCTCGGCCGCGTCGGCGTCCGCAACCATCACCGTGGCCGCCGACGGCAGCGGCACCTACACGACCGTGCAGGCGGCGATCGACAGTGTCGCGGCGAACAACGGCGTCCCGGTCACCATCACCATCAAACCCGGCACCTACCGGGGCGTGGTCACCATTCCGGCCAACAAGCCCTACCTCACCCTGGTCGGCGCCGGCAGCTCCGCCGCCCAGGTGGTGATCGTCGAAGGCCATGCCTCCGGCCAGACCAAGCCCGGTGGCGGTACGTACGGCACGTCCGGCAGCGCCTCCGTCTTCGTCAACGCCAACGACACCACGATCAGGAACCTGACCATGTCGAACGACTTCGACGAGGCCGCCAACACCCTCGACGCCGAGCAGGCCGTCGCCGTCAACACCTCCGGCGACCGGGTGCAGTTCGACAACGTCCGCATCCTCGGCAACCAGGACACCCTGCTGGTCAACGCGCCAAGTGTCAGCGCGGTCCGGCGTCTCTACGTCCGGAACTCCTACGTGGAGGGTGACGTCGACTTCATCTTCGGCCGGGGCACCATGGTCTTCCAGAACGGCACCGTGCACTCGCTCACCAGGGGCTCCTCGTCGAACAACGGCTACATCACCGCCGCGGCCACCGACATCAACAACAGGTTCGGCTACCTGTTCTGGGGAACCACCCTGACCAGCAACGCTCCCGCGAGGACCGTCTACCTGGGCCGGCCGTGGCACCCCAGCGGCGACGTCAACGCCCGCGGTCAGGTCCTCTACCGGGGCGTCGCGATGGGCGCACACATCCGCACCGACCCCTGGACCGACATGTCCGGCTTCTCGTGGCGGAACGCCCGGTTCGCCGAGTACGGCAGCACCGGGCCGGGCGCCGCCGTCAACGCCAACCGGCCCCAGATGAGCGCCTCCACCGCCACCCAGTACACGCCCACCGCCTACCTGGCGGGCACCGACGGCTGGAACCCCATCCGATGACGACGATTCGTTCCCTGCGTACCGCGGCCGTCATCGCGGTCGCCGCCGGGGTGCTCGCCGCCGGTCTGCCGATGCTCAGCGCCGAGGCCGCCGCCGGCGACGGCACGCCGGCCGACACGAACATCAGCTTCGTCGGCCGGTGGAACAGGACGAACCCCTCGGCCTACGTGCCCTACTGGGCCGGCGCGTACCTGCGGGTCGGGTTCACCGGCAGAACGGTGAAGCTCCGGCAGCGCAACACCATCCAGTTGTGGGCCAGCATCGACGGAGGGCCGTTCACGTCCTTCACCGGGTCCGGCACGATCAACCTGACGCCGGGCGCGCTCGCCGCCGGCAACCACACGCTGCTCGTCACCTACCGGCAGGTGGCCGGCTCCTACACGGGGGACGCGGTCTTCCAGGGGCTGGTCCTCGACTCGGGCGCGGGCACCTTCAGGCCACCGGCCCGCCCCAAACTGGTCGAGTTCGTCGGTGACTCCATCACCGCGGGTGCCACGAGCAGCCAGCTCGCCGTGACGGACTACGCCTTCAAGGTCGGTGAGAGGCTCGGTTACGACCACACCCAGATCGCGATCGGTGGCATGTGTCTGGCCGAGACGACCGATGGATGCTGGGCGCAGTCCACGCGCTACTGGATGTCCTCCGGTGGCCAGGCCGGCACCGACCCGTGGGACTTCTCCCGCTACACCGCCGACGGCGTGGTGATCAACCTGGGGACCAACGACAAGAGCCACGGCGTGAGCGCCGCGTCCTTCCAGGCGACGTACACCAGCTTCCTGGCGAAGGTCCGGGCCAAATTCCCGAACGCCGCGCTGTTCGCTATGCGGACGTTCATCGGTCGGTACGCGGCGGAGACGGAGGCGGCGGTGCGGGCGCGCAACGCCGCGGGTGACGCCAACGTGTTCTACGTGGACACCACCGGCTGGCTGCCGTCGGGAGGGCTGAGCGACTCGGTGCACCCGAACGACGCGGGCCACCAGGCCATCACCGACCGGCTGGCCCCGGTCCTCAGCGCGCGCCTGACCACGACCCCGCCGCCGACGACCCCCGCGCCGACGACCCCGCCTCCGACGACCCCGGCCCCGACGACCCCGGCCCCGACGACCCCGGCCCCGACGACCCCCGCGCCGACCACTCCCGGGACCGGGGCCTGCACGGTCGCCTACCGCAAGACCGGTGACTGGGGTACGGGCGCCCAGTTCGACGTCACGCTCAGCAACACCTCCACCGTCGCAGTCAACGGTTGGACACTGACCTGGTCCCTGCCGGGCGGTCAGCGGATCACGCAGTCCTGGAATGCCACCGTCACCCAGGCCGGCGCCGCGGCCACAGCGGTGAACGTCGCCTGGAACGCGGTGATCCCGGTCGCCGGTTCGACCAGCTTCGGAATCATCACCGACAGCCCGCTCGGCGGAGCGGCAGGCTTCGCCCTCAACGGCTCCCCGTGCGCCGCCGTCACGTGATGGCCAGCGTCTTTCGATCGAGGCAGGAGTAACCCGATGACGGTTCGCCGATCGCGTCTCGTGGTTCTGGCGGCAACGGTCCTGACCGTCGTGGCCGGCGGGCTCGGCATCGCCACCGCCCAGGCGGCCACCCCGGCGTGCGCTGTCGACTACCGGGTCACCAGCCAGTGGACCGGCGGGTTCGGCGCCGATGTCGTCGTCACCAACCTCGGTGACGCGGTGAGCAGCTGGCGCGTGGCGTGGAGTCTCGCCCCCGGGCAGGGCGTGACGCAGGCATGGAACGCCACCGTCACGGTCACCGGCTCGACGGTGACCGCCACCAACGTGAGCTACAACGGTGCCGTCGGCGCCGGCGCATCCGTCAACTTCGGTTTCACCGGCTCGTGGAGCGGCAGCAACCCGGTGCCGTCGTCGTTCTCGTTCAACGGCGTCACCTGCGCCGGCCCGCCGGCAGCGACCCCCACCGCGCCGACGCCGTCGCCCACCGCACCGACGCCGACATCGACGCCATCGCCGGCGCCGACACCCTGCACCGGCCCGAGCACACCGCCGGCCAGCCCTTCCACGTCACCGACACCCGCGCCGGTCAAGGTGTGGATGGCCGGCGATTCCACGATGATGAACGCCAGTTCCTGTCCGATCGGCTGGGGCAGCCAGTTCGCGTCCTACCTCACGTCGAACGTCACCGTGCAGAACAGTGCCGTCGGTGGTCGCAGCATCCAGACGTGGCTGTACGAGGGCAACGTGACCTCCACCAAGAACTCGGCAGGCGAGTGCACGCTCAGCTCGACCGCCTACAGCGCGCGGTGGTCGGCGATGCTCGACAGCGGCAGTGGCTTCAAGGCCGGCGACTATCTGATCATCCAGTTCGGCATCAACGACGGTGACTCGGCCTGCCCGCGACACGTCGGCACCAATCGCTTCAAGGAACTGCTCGGTGTCATGGCGACGGCTGCCAAGGCCAGAGGTGTGAAGCCGATCTTCGTCACCCCGGTCGCGGCGATCACGTGCAGCGGCAACACCGCCGTCGGCAATCGCGGTTTCGTCACCGAGACGACGGCTGCGGCCGCCGCCAACGGCGTACCGGTCATCGACCTGCACGCCAAGAGCGTGGCGCTCTACAACTCGCTCAGACTGTGCCCGAACAACGGTGACTACTCGACGGGCGCGGTCGGTGCGTTCTTCTGCAACGACCACACCCACTTCGAGACCGCCGGCGCCCGACAGATCGCCGGCCTGATCGCCACCGCCCTCCGGGCGCAGAACATCCCGCTCGCCGCCTACCTCAGGTGACAGCCGCCCCTCGGCGCTGCCGCATCACTCCTTGTCGCGCTCGCCCGCCTCGCGATCGCCGGCGCCACGGTCGTCCGCCTCGCGGCGCTCCTCCTGGAGCTTCACGAGGGCCTTGACGATCTCGGCGATGTCAGCCTCGTCGGCGCCCTCGACCCGCAGCGTCCTGCCGTCCATCGTCACCTCGACGGTGTTCCTGGCCGGCTGGTCACGGCGAGCCCGCAGCACGGCCGAGAGGGTGTTGGCGACCGCGCCGGCAGCGGTCAACCCGCCGATCGCGATCAGCAGCGCCTCGAACACGGTCACCACCTCTCCGAGAGCACGACGTTGGCCACGCTGGTCACGATCGCGAAGATCAGCACCCACACGGAGACCTGGGTGATGCGGTTGCGGCGGTCCTCGGCCGTCTCGGCGGCGGCCGTCAGTTGCGCCTGCGGCGATTCCGGTGGCGTCCCGAACTCCTCCGGCGCGCTGCCAATGGTCGCCGGAGCGCCGCCGATCACGTCGGGTACCTCGGCCGGCTGAGTGCCGACGGACTTCGGCAGGGGCGTGGCGCTCGGTGACGCGGCGACGGCGACGGCTGGACCGGACATCTCGTCCACGGTCTTGGCCGCCCCGTAACCGACCGCCGCCAGCGTGATGATGATGAGCGCCGAGGCGATGGCGAGGCCGTGGGCGATGTCCGCGTGCCCGTGGATCCTGCGGTCGAACACGAGATCGCCCACGGCTGCCGTGGACAGGCCCACGGCCAGGAAGAACAACTCGCCGTCACCGAAGACGTCGATCGCCTCGGACGTGTTCCCCTGTAGCCACAGGACGCCGGTCTGGCACACGATGGGCAGGACGCCGAGGAGCAGACCGAAGAACAGCCACTTGCAGAGCTTGCGGACCATCCGCTGACTCGTGGTCAGTCCTGTGTGGATGGAGACCTGCGTGGACGTCATGAACCCTCCCGGCCGCCGGGTTGTCCCGACACCCTACTGGGTGGCCTGGACGAGTAAGTCCCAACCCAAGACGGGGCTGGGCCCGCGGCGAAGGGCGCTGATCATCCGCTGCGGCTGCCCGCCGTGTCGATGTGCTGGCGATCGCTTCCGCCCCCACGAAGACGACCGAGGATCACCCCTGGCCGCGTCCGTTCAGCACTCGGACCGGTCGTGCCGGTAGAGCTGCCACAGCCGATACAGCAGGAGAAGGTCATCGGGCAGGATCGACCGCACGGTGACGTTCAGCATGCCCTCATTCTTACGGATCGGCGGGTTCGTCAGACCAACGGCGCCTGCGCGGATCGACCGCCCTCACCCGCCGTGCGGGCACTCTCGGGAACGGTGATCGGCGCGCTGATGATCCGGCTCGGCAGGACCGGCGCGTCCCGGCCCGTGCCCCGCCGCGCGCCGCCGTCGGTCGACTGTTCGTGGTAGTCCTGCTCCACATTGACCGACCAGACGTCGTGCGTGCTGCCGGTGACGATGTTCTCCACGGTCAGCATCGCGGTGAGCATCGAGTGGTCCTGGTTGTTGTAGCGGTGCATGCCGTTGCGTCCCACCGGGTGCACGTTCGGGACGGCCTCGGCCAGCCACGCCCGGATCACGTCCACGTTGTGCTGGTAGCGCTCGTCGTACACCGGATAGGCCTTCGGCATGCGCACGACGTAGCCGGCCCCGACCACCCCCGGCCGGACCAGGCCCAACCGCTCCAGCTCCGCGGTGGCCAGGGCCACCAGGTCCTCATCCGGGGTACGCCACATCTCGTCGTCCTCGAAGACGAAGTACTCCAGGCCCAGGCAGGTGCGACCGTCCTTGACGAGGTACGGCGACCAGGAGCCGAAGTTCTGGATCCGGCCCACCCGCACCGCCGGATCGTGCACGTAGATCCAGTTGTCCGGGAACGAGAACTCGGCCGGCACCACCAGGGCGACGGTCAGGAAGTCGCGGTAGCGCAGGTCGGCGGCGCACGCCAGCACCTCCGGGGGCGCGGGCGGGCGAAGCGCGGCGACCAACTCCGAGATCGGCATCGACGAGATCACGTCGTCGGCGGGCTCGGTACGCTGCCCGCCCGCGCCGCTGAGGGTCACGCTGATCGCCCGACGTCGTTTCGGGTCGCGGTGCACGGCGGTCACCCACGTGCCGGTCGACACCTCCCCGCCGCCCCGGCGTACCTGGTCGGCGCAGCGCTCCCACATCATCCCCGGCCCGTACTTGGGGTACTGGAACTCCTCGATCAGGCTGGTCACGTCGGTGCGGCGGCGTCCGGGCAGCACCGCGTTGCGGATCGCCGTGGCCAGCGACAGGTTCTTGATCCGCTGTGCGGCCCAGTCGGCCCGCAGTCGGTCCGCCGGCATACCCCAGACCTTCTCGGTGTACGTCTTGAAGAAGATCGAGTACAGCCGCCATCCGAACCGGGCCGACACCCAGCCCTCGAAGTGCGACTGGTCGCGCGGTGGGCGCAGCCGGGCCCGGGCGTACGAGGCGAGGCAGCGCACCGCCTCCGGCAGGCCCAGGTTGCGCAGCGCGTTCGTGGCGCTCAGCGGATAGTTGAACAGGGCGCCCCGGTAGAAGATCCGGCTCATCCGGGGTCGGGTCAGGAAGTCCTCGTCGGGCAGGATCTCGTGCCAGAACGCCTCCACCCTTGGGACCTTGGTGAAGAACCGGTGCCCGCCGATGTCGAAGCGCCACCCGTCGCGTTCCACGGTCCGGCTGATTCCACCGACCACCTCGTCGGCCTCGAAGACCCGGACCGGCCGCCCGTGGCGGAGCAACTCGTACGCCGCCGTGAGCCCCGCCGGCCCCGCGCCGATGACCACCGTCCCGTGCTGCTCGCTCATGCCGCCGTACTCCCTGTTGCTGGTTGAGACGGTGCGCGTACCCGTTATGCCCGGGATGTCACCTTCGGGTCCTGGCGGGTTTCTCCTCCGGCGGGGCCGGTCGGGGCGTACAACGGGGAGGGCGGCGGGCGGTTCGGCGGACCGGGGGAGCGGGGCGGATGCACCGGTGGCGAGGCGGCCGGCGGCGCGCGGCGGCGCTGGCCGCGGCGGGCGCGCGACTGGTCCACCGGGTGCCGCCGCCCTGGCCGTACCTGATCGGGCTCTTCCTCGGCGCGAAGCTGCTGCTCACGCTGCTCGGCCTGGTGGTCCTGCACGCCTGGGACGGCATCCCCGGCGCGCCGCCGCCGGACGAGACGCTGATGTGGGCGCAGCAGCGCGAGATCTCCGGGCACCGGTGGATCTCCTTCTGGTTCGCCTGGGACGCGCTGCTCTACCTGCGGCTGAGCGAGCTGCCGCTGACCGGGCGACCGTGGGGGGACTTCGGCTTTCCGCTGCTCTACCCCTTCCTCGCCCGGCCGGTCGGCGCACTGCTGGGCGGCGACAACGCGCTGGCCCTGCTGGTGATCAGCAACGTCGCGTTCCTGGGCGCCCTCGTGTACGGCTACCGGCTGGCCGAGCTGCTGCTCGGTGGCGCCGACGCGGCCCGTCGCTTCACCCGTTACCTGGTGCTCCTGCCGACGGCCTTCCTGTTCCAGGCCGCGCTGACCGAGTCGCTGTTCATCTGCCTCGCGCTGGCCGCCTTCTCCTACGCCGAGCGCCGCCGGTGGCTGCTGGTCGGCGTGCTCGGCTACTTCCTGGCGATGAGCCGGTCTCTCGGACTGCTCGTCGCCCTGCCGTTGGCGCTGGTGCTGCTGCGCCAGCACGACTGGCGGCTCGGTCCGCGTGCCCTGCTCGGATACCTGCGCACCGGCTGGCCGTTGCTGCTGCTGCCCGCCGGATGGTTCACCTTCATGGTGTTCTGCCGGTGGCGGGGCGGGGACTGGTTCGCCTACCAGCACGCCCAGAAGGCCGGCTGGGGGATCGAGGCGCAGAACCCGGTTCCGGTGGTGCTGGGCGGGCTCACCAGCGAGCCGCGCGACGCCGTCCGGGTCCTGTTCGCCCTGGTGGTGCTGGCCGTCCTGGCCGCCGGGTTCCGCCGACGGGAGCTGCCCTACCTGGTGTACGGCGTCCTCATGGTGCTGGTGCCCCTGTCGCTGGGCCCCGCCGTCTACAAGAGCCTGCTGCGCTACCTGCTGGCCGCGTTCCCGGTGGCCCTGGTGCTGGCCCGCTGGGCGCGGCGGGCGAGCGTCGACGTGTGGCTGACGGCGGCGCTCGCCCTCGTGCAGGGCGCGCTGTTCGTGCTCTGGCTCACCTACTGGACCCACATGATCATCTGATTGGCCGGACGTCGGTCAGGGCAGGAAGAGGCGATGACCGAGCCACGGGTACGCCTCGACGACCTGGGCGCCTGGCTGATCAAGGGCAACGCGGACACCGTCGACCTCGCCGCCCGCTTCGCCCACGAACCGCTGGTGACGAGCTGGTGCGTACGCCCCGGCTACCGGACCCGCCTGATGCGGGCCGGCCGGTCGTCTTCTGGGCCAGCGGCAGCCGCGCCCGCCTGCCCTACGGCGTGTGGGGCGTCGGGCGGGTCACCGGGCCGGCCGAGCCGGGGCCACCGGGTGCGCCCTGGTCGGTGCCCGTGGACCTGCCCATCCTGCCCGAGCGGGACCGGGTGCCCCGAGGAGCGCTGCGCGCCGACGACCGCCTCGCCGCGTTGGAGGTGTTCCGTCAGCCGCAGGCGGCCAACCCCTCGTACCTGACGGTGGCCCAGTTCGCCGCCCTGCGGACGCATCTGCCAGCCTGAGACCCGGCGCGCCCGCCACCCGTCGTACCCCCCCGAATGGAGGCCCGGTGTTCGCCCTGCCGCTGAGCGAGGACGTTGAGCTGCGCGCGTTGAACCCCTGGCAGGCCGAGGAGTTCCTCGCCCACCTGGACCGGGCCCGCGAGCACATCCGCCCCTGGGTGTCGCCGACCTTCGTCGCCACCGACCTGCCGGCGGCCCGCGCCGTGTTGCAGCGCTACGCCGACCGCTGGGCGGCCGACGCCGGTGGCATCTGGGGCCTGTGGTGGCGCGGCACGCTGGTCGGCGGCGTGATGTTCGTGTCGTTCGACGTCACGCTGGGCCTGTGCGAGGTCGGCTGCTGGCTGGAGCCGTCCGCGCAGGGCCGGGGCGTCGTCGCCCCCGCGATCCGCCGGATCGTCGACTGGGCGGTGCGGGAGCGCGGCATCCAGCGCGTCGAGTGGCGGACGAACGCCGCCAACGTCCGCAGCATCGCCCTGGCCCGGCGACTCGGCCTGCGCCACGACGGCACCCTGCGCCAGGTCTACCCGGGCCCACACGGTCGCATCGACCTGGAGATCTGGTCGGTGCTGGCCGACGAGTGGCGGCCCGCGTCCGCGCCGCCGCCACCCACGGTCCACTGACGACGGCGGATTTCTGTCGTACCCCGGCGGCAGCATGCATCCATGGCCGTCCCCGCGCTCACCCCCCGCCCCGACCCGCCGCGTTCCGTGCCGCTGCGTGAGGCGCGCACCCGGTTCAGCCAGCTCGTCGCGTTGGCCGAGCTGACCGACGCGGTCACCGTCGTCACCCGCGACGGCGACCCCCGTCCGGTCGCCGCGATCGTCCCCGCCGCCGCGGCTCGCAGCGCCGCCCAGGCCCGCGCCGACGCCGACCGACTCGCCGCGGTCACCGCCGGGTGGGCCCGCCGCCTCGACGAGCAGCACCGCCGCAGCAGCCAGCGGCACGCCGCCGAGCTGGGCGCGGTCCGCGCCGCGCTGGCCGAGGTCTGGGCCGAGCTGGACCGCCGCGTCGTCCCGGGCAGCGCCCCGACCCTGGCCCGGCTGCGTGCCGCGCACGCCGACCTGCTCGCTGACTGACCACCGCACACCGGGCCGGCGGCTGCTCGCGCACGCCCCGGCCTACGCGCCGGGTAGCGGTGGCCGCACGCCGTCCGGCGTCGGCCTGGTGTACCGAGGCCGACAGCGACGGATGCGGCCCGCTCGTTCCGCGACGGCCCGCGTCAGGTCGTGGCCGGGTAGGCGTGGGTCTCGGTCGCCTTCACCGCCACCCAGATCCGTTGGCCCGGGATCAGCCGGAGCTGGGCCGCCGCGGCCGGCGTGACGTCGGCGGCCACGCCAATCGGCCCGTCCACCTGCACCCGCACGTTGTCGCCGTGGCGCTGGACGCCGGTCACCGTGCCCGCCCACGTGTTGCGGGGACTGCCGTCGGGCCGCGAGGGGTGCAGGGCCACCGCCGCCGGACGGAACGCCACGAACGCGTCGCCGTCGAGCCGGTCGGCCACGCTCAGGGTCAACTCCGGCGCGACGCGTACGCCCTGGCCCTCGGCCCGACCCCGGTAGAGGTTCAGCCCGACCAGACGCGCCACGTAGTCGGTGCGCGGGCGTGCCGTCACGCTCGGGCCGTCGCCCTCCTGGACGACGTGCCCGCCCTCGACGATGACCAGGCGGTCGGCCAGCGCCAACGCGTCCAGCGGATCGTGGGTGACCAGCACCGTGGCGCCCGGATGCGCGGCCAGGTGGCGGTGCAGCTGCGCGCGGGTCTCCAGGCGGGTACGGGCGTCCAGGGCGGCCAGCGGCTCGTCGAGCAGCAGCAGCGACGGACCGACCGCCAGCGCGCGGGCCAGCGCCACGCGCTGCGCCTGCCCGCCGGAGAGTTGGCGGGGCTTGCGGTGCGCCTGGCCGGCGAGGCCCACCCGGTCGAGCCAGCTCCGCGCGGTGGCCCGTGCGGTCCGCCGGTCGGCGCCGTGCCGGCGCGGCCCGAACGCCACGTTGTCCAACGCGTCGAGGTGCGGGAACAGCAGATAGTCCTGGAAGACCACGCCGATCGACCGGCGCTCGGTGGGCACCCAGCCCCGGGTCGCCGGCCGATCCAGGTCGACACCGTCGAGGGTGACGTGCCCGGCGGTGAGCGGGTGCAGCCCGGCCAGGGCGCGCAGCGCGGTGGTCTTGCCGGCCCCGTTCGGCCCGAGCAGCGCGACGACCTCTCCCGCCGCGACCCGCAGCGGCACGTCCAACCGGAAGGCGCCCCGGTCGACGACCAGCCGGGCGTCCAACAGCGGCGCGCTCGCGGCCCTGTCGTCGGGCGGCGGCGCGCTCCCGGGCCGGTCGTCGGGCGGCGGCCCGGTCACGGGGTCGCCATCCAGCGGTCGCGCAGCGCGGCCAGGATGCCCACCGAGACGATCAGCAGCACCAGGCTGAGCACGATCGCGGATTCCAGATCCGTCTCCAACGCCAGGTAGACGGCCAGCGGCATCGTCTGCGTACGCCCGGGATAGTTGCCGGCGAAGGTGATGGTGGCACCGAACTCGCCGAGCGCTCGCGCCCAGCACAGCACCGCGCCGGCGGCGAGCCCGGGTGCCGCGAGCGGCAACGTGACATGGGTGAAGGTGGTCCACCGGCTGGCGCCCAGTGTCGCGGCGGCCTCCTCGAAGCGGTGGTCGGCGGCGCGGAGCGCACCCTCGACGGCGATGACGAGGAACGGCATGGCGACGAACGCTTCGGCCAGGACCACACCCCCGGTCGTGAACGGCAGGGTGACGCCGAACGTGGCGTCGAGCCAACCGCCGAGTAGCCCGCGTCGGCCGAAGACCAGCAGCAGCGCCACGCCGCCGACCACCGGCGGCAGCACCAGCGGCACGGTGACCAGGGCGCGGACCAGTCGGCGACCGGGGAACTCGACCCGGGCCAGCACCCACGCCAGGGGTACCCCGAGCAGCAGGCAGAGCAGCGTGGCCAGGGTCGCGGTCTGTACCGACAGGCGCAGCGCCGTCAGCGCGCCCGGCGCGGTGAGCCGCTGCGGCAGCGTCGTCCAGGGTGCCCGGACCACCAGCCCGGCCAGCGGCAGGACCAGGAACAGCAGGCCCAGCCCGGCGGGGATCAGCAGTGCCGCCGGCACCCGTGGACGACGTCGGGAAGTGGCGTGCTCGCGGACCAGGTTCACGGAGCCGCCTGGAACCCCGCCTCGGCGAGGACGGCCTGTGCCGGCGTCGAGCGGACGTACGCGACGAAGGCCCGCGCACCGGACGGGTTCGGCGCGTCCCGCAACGCGACGATCGGATAGTCGTTGATCGCCCGCGCCGACTCGGGGAACTCGACACCTGACACGTCGGCGCTCGCGGCGCGGGCGTCGGTGCGGTAGACCAGGGCCGCGTCGACCTCGCCGAGCTTCACCTTGGCCAGCGCGCCCTTGACGTCCTGTTCGAGGGTGACGGGCGTCAGCGTGACGCCGGCCGCGGCCACAGTGGTACGCGCCGCCGCGCCGCAGGGCACCTGGTCGGCGCAGAGCGCCACCTTCACCCCCGGACGGGCCAGGTCGGCCAGACCGGACACGCCCTTCGGGTTGCCGCTGGGCACCGCGATCACCAGCTGGTTGCGGGCGAAGATGAACGGGGTGCCGTCGGCGTCGCCGGCCTCCGTCACGGTCGCCATGTTCCTCGGCGCGGCCGAGGCGAAGACGTCCGCCGGAGCGCCCTGGGTGATCTGGTTGGCCAGGGCCGAACTGCCGGCCAGGTTGAGGGTGACGGTGACGCCCGGGTTGGCGGCCTCGAAGTCCCTGGCGATGCGGGTGAACGACTCGGTCAGCGAGGCGGCGGCGAACACGGTCACCGTGCCGCTGACCCGACCGTCCCGGGTGCCACCCCCCGCCGTCGGGTCGCCGGTGCGGTCGCAGCCGGCCGTCGCCAGCACGGCAACCGCCAGTGCCACCGCGACGGATCGGCCCGGACGCCTCATCCGGTCCCCCTCGCTCCGGCCGGGGCGCTGGGCGCGGCCCGTTCCACCACCACCGTGGTCGACTTGATCACGGCCACGGCGACCGAGCCGACGCGCAGGTCGAGGTCGTCGACCGCCTCCCGGCTCATCAGCGACACCACCCGGAACGGGCCGGCCTGGATGTCGACCTGAGCCATCACCGTGTCCTTGCGGACGTCGACGACGATGCCGCGCAGCCGGTTGCGCGCCGAGGAGAACTCGGCGCCCGCGTCGGGGTCGGCGGCCTGCGCCCGGGCGAACGCCGCGAGGTCGACGCCCTCGATGATCCGGTGGCCGTGCTCGTCGCGCCCGGCGGCCAGCCGCCCGGCGTCCACCCAGCGGCGGATCGTGTCGGCGCTGACGCCGAGCAGGTCGGCCGCCGCGCCGATCCGGAAGGTCGTCACCGCATCAGACTAACCTCCGCATCTGCGAGGGGAAAGAGCGGATCGGGGTGGGATCTGCGTGTTGGGGAGACGATATCGGTCGCGGTTGCGAGGCGCTGTCAGGCCCGACTGTCGTACGCCGCGCGGTTGGTGAACACGTCGTCCATGTGCGTCTCGGCCCAGCTCTTCAGGCTCCGCACCACCTCGTGGAGGGAGAGGCCCAGGTCGGTGAGCGCGTAGGTGACCGTGACGGGCACGGTCGGCTCCACGGTCCGCGTGATCAAGCCGTCCCGCTCCAGCGCGCGCAGCGTCTGCGTGAGCATCTTCTGGCTGACGCCGGCGAGCAGGCGCGACAGCTCCGAGTAGCGCATCGGCCGGGGCTCCCCGGAGCAGTCGGCACCGGCTTGCGGCGAGCCTCCACCGCGCAGCGCTGCCAGCACCAGTGTCACCCACTTGTCCGCGATCCGGTCGAGCAGCTTGCGGCTCGGACACTGCGCCAGGAACGTGTCGTATTCCGACTTGGCCTGCGCCCTCTTCTGGGCCGCCGTCGTCGTCGCCATCGCTCTCCTTCTGCACGGGGGTGAGTTACGCACTTCCAGGTGCCTACTTCCCGAAAGGAAGCTACACGCTGATAGTGGGTCCCGGTAACAGCGATGCACGCACCGGGACCACGCGGTGCGATACGAAAGTCAGAGGTACGACCATGGCTTCCCACTCCCTTCCCGGCGGCACCTGGACGCTGGGAGACCTGAACGTCACCCGGTTCGGCTACGGCGCCATGCAGCTCGCCGGCCCCTGGGTCATGGGGCCGCCGGCCGACCGGGACGGCGCACTCGCCGTCCTGCGCGAGGCCGTCGAACTCGGTGTCACCCACATCGACACCGCCGAGGCGTACGGGCCGCACGTCACCAACGAGCTGATCCGCGAGGCGCTGCATCCGTACCCCGAGTCACTGCACCTCGTGACCAAGGTCGGCGCGATCCGCGACCAGCAGGGCGGGTGGCCCACGGCCCGCGACCCGCAGAGCCTGCGCCGGGCCGTCCACGAGAACCTTCAGACGCTCCGCCTCGATGCGCTCGACGTGGTCAACCTGCGGCTCGGCAATGCCGAGGGGCCCGAACCCGGGTCCGTGGCGGAGGCGCTCGAGGCGCTCGTCGACCTCCAGCGGCAGGGCCTGATCCGGCACCTCGGGGTGAGTAACGCGACGCCGGAGCAGGTCGCCGAGGCGCAGTCGATCGCGCCGATCGTGTGCGTGCAGAACATGTACAACCTCGCGCACCGCCAGGACGACAAGATGATCGACGCGCTCGCCGACCAGGGCGTCGCCTACGTGCCGTTCTTTCCGTTGGGCGGCTTCAGCCCGTTGCAGTCCTCGGTCCTCTCGGCCGTCGCCGCGCGGCTGGGGTCGACACCGATGTCCGTCGCCCTCGCCTGGCTGCTACAGCGGTCGCCGAACATTCTGCTGATCCCCGGCACGTCGTCCGTGGCGCACCTGCGCGAGAACATCGCCGGCGCGGCACTCGATCTCTCCGACGACGACCTCGTCGAGCTGGACACGATCGGACGCTGACCCGGCGTCGAGCAGGGCGGCCCAGAAAGCCGGTCAGGGGCGGCGGGGGTGGCCCTTGAGGTGTCGGCCCAGCTCGCGGGCGATCTCGCGGTTGGCGTCGCGTTCGGCGAGGGTCTGCCGCTTGTCGTACGTGCGCTTGCCCTTGGCCAGGGCCAGCTCGACCTTGGCCCACCCGTTGTCGAAGTACATCGACAGCGGCACCAGTGTCACCCCGCCCTCGCGGACCTCCTGGAGGATCTTGCCGATCTCGGAGCGGTGCAGCAGCAGCTTGCGGTTGCGGCGGGGCGCGTGGTTGGTCCACGTGCCGTAGCTGTACTCGGCGATGTGCAGCCCGTACAGCATGATCTCGCCGTCACGCTCGTGCGCGAACGCGTCCACCAGCGACGCCCGCCCCTCGCGCAGCGACTTCACCTCGGTGCCCATCAGCACGATGCCCGCCTCGTACGTGCGCAGCACGGTGTACTCGTGCCGCGCCTTCTTGTTCGACGCGATCAGTCGGCGTTCGGGCTGTCGGGACGGGCTCACCCGGCGACGATAGCCGGCCGCCGCCTCAGTCGGTCGTCCGGCGCTCCGCGCGCAGCCGGGCGGCCAGGTCCCGTACCGCCTGCCCGAACTCCTCCTGCGACTCGCACGGCCAGTGGCCGAGGATGGGCGGGGGCACGCTGTCGCTCGGTGGAGGCACCACCCCCTGCGGGTCGGTCAGGCGGCGGTCCACCGCCGCCTCCGGCCCGGCCGTCGTCGCGGTGTCGCCGGCTCGGTGCGGTGCGAAGATCCACCCACCGATCGGGTCGGTGTCGCGCCACAGGTTCACCCAGCGCCAACCGACGCGCCCGCCGATGTTGCGCAGCGTCGACCTGTCGACGTAGGCGGGGAACAGCCGCGAGTACAGCCGGCTCAACGGCGACCCGTACGTGAGCAGGGCGACCCGGTCGGTCACCCGCTTCGGCAGTTGCAGCAGCGTGGCCGCGAGCAGCACCGAACCGTGGCTGTGCCCGGCCAGCAGCACCCCCTCGCCCTGGTCCACGAGGTAGGTGATCCGCTTGGCCAGCTCCGGCACCGCCCGCTCGGCGTAGCAGGGCGGCGCGAACGGGTGCGCCCCCCGGGGCCAGAAGGTGCCCAGGTCCCACAGGACGCCCACGTAGCGACGGAACCCGGCGGTCCGGTAGGCGAAGATGCCGCCGATCACGAGCCCGACCAGGATCGCGGCGATCGCGTAGTTGCCCGCCCCGATGAAGAAGTTGACGAAGCTGTCGGGCACGCCGAGGTACTCCTGGAACAGGTCACCGGGGTAGAGCTGCAGCAGGCCGAGCAGGCTGGTGGCCAGCCCGAGAGCGGCGAGTCCGGCGTAGACCACGGCGAGGGGCTCCAGGCGTTCGGTGAAGCGGGCCCGCGCCACGGCCTGCTCGACCCGGCGCAGCCGCGCCCGGGCGTCGGGCGGCGCGTCCGGGAAGTCGGCGGCGACGATCGCCCGAGCGGCCCGCCACCGGCCGGGACGGGTCGCGACCGTGACGAGCACGCCCACCAGCACCGCCGTCAGCACCGCCAGGAAAAACCCCAAGATCGCCCATTTGTACGCCAGCGGCGGGCCGAACGCGAACCGATCCGTGTGCCCACCGTCGCGGTCCAACACGTCCGCCACCCGGTAGACCAGCTCGGCGGAGAACGCGACCGCGAGCCCGGCGGCGACCGTGACGAAGACCGGCGCGCCCAGCGCACGCAGACGGGGGAGCCGCTCGCCGTCCGCACGCCGCCGGCCGCCGCGCGCCCAGAGCACCACCGCCGCGAGCATCACCAGCAGCACGGTCTGGCTGACGAACAACCAGGCCACGGTGGCGCTGTAGCCGGGCAGCATCCTGCTCTGCGGCCACGGCTCACCACTGGTCAGGGTGTACGCGATCACCAGGATCGTCAGGCCGCAGGCGATCGTGCGGAGCCCGCGGGTGACGCCCTCCAGCCCGGGCACGGTGCTGGTCCGGTCCATGCCGCTCACCTGGGTCAGCAGGATCAGGCAGGCGAGCAGCACGACGCCCGTCGCCACCACGAGGGCCAGCCGCACCCACGAGGAGTTGTCGCTGTCCCAGGCGGCCAGCAGGCTGCCGTCCAGCGTGGCGAACGCGGCCGCGACGTGCACCGAGCGCAGCCGTCCCACCACCGGGGTGCCGTCCCACTGGCCGACCGCGCTCAACTGCGACACGGACGTCTCCTGGACCGCGCCGGTGCGGAAGGCGTCGAACGAGTGGCTCGGTCGAGCGGACAGCCACCACACGATCCCGATGGCGGCGACCGGCACGAGGGCCGAGATGCCCAGGCGTACGCCGGGCGGACGCTCGCCGAGCCAGGACAGCCAGTTGCGTCCGGCCACGCAGTTGGGGGAGCCCATGCACCGCCAGGCGATGAGGTCCACCGCCGTTCCGACGATGGAGAGCACGTAGAGCATCGTGAGGCTGAGCGCGAGCACCCGGCCCAACGCGACGACGGCGTGCTTGGCCGACTCGTTCGCCGGGCGCATCCAGAGCGCCACGTTGCAGAGCATGAACGGCAGCAGGAACACCAGCGACAGCGTCCGTACGGCCGTCCCGGACGGCAGGTCGTTCCAGCGGTACGCCTCCAGCGTCACCCCGTCCGTGCCCGTCGAGTCCGGGTAGCCCGGGCGGGGCCGGTAGAACCCGCCGCTGCGGTCGCCGGCCACCTGGTGCACGAACGGCCGGTTGAGCACCCGGTCGGCGCCCGCGCCCGAGACGCCGTGCACCCGCAGCTCGACGACCCGACCCGTCGTCGGTTCGGTCGGCGACGCGTGCGCCATGGGCCCTCCGCGGGGTGTGCGACAGCGGGCGGTCGCCGGCGCCGGCCGCCGACGGCGGTGCCGCTTACCCGTCCCGCACCGTGTCACGCCTCGCGTCGCTGCCCACCGGTGGTGCGATCCGGCCCCGCGAGGTGGTTCTATTGGCGCCATGGCAAATCCGGTGATCCTGACCGTCGACGACGATCCCGCGGTGTCCCGGGCGGTCGCCCGGGACATCCGGCGCCGCTACGGCGACCGCTACCGGGTGCTGCGCGCCGCCTCCGGGCCGGAGGCGCTGGACGCGCTGCGGGAGGTCAAGCTGCGCGGCGAGCAGGTGGCGCTGCTGCTGGCCGACCACCGGATGCCGGAGATGACCGGCGTCGAGTTCCTCGAGGCCGCCATGGACATCTTCCCGGCGGCCCGTCGGGTGCTGCTCACCGCGTACGCGGACACCGACGCGGCCATCGAGGCGATCAACGTGGTGGACCTGGACCACTACCTGCTCAAGCCGTGGCACCCGCCGGAGGAGAAGCTGTACCCGGTCGTCGACGGGCTGCTGGAGGCCTGGTCGGTCACCCCGGACGCCACGAGCACCGAGATCCGGGTGGTCGGGCACCGCTGGTCGGCGCCGTCGTTCAAGGTCCGCGACTTCCTGGCCCGCAACCTCGTGCCGTACCGCTGGTTGCTCTCCGACGACCCGGAGGGTGCCCGGCTGCTCGACGCGGCCGGGGCCACCGAGGCGGACGTACCCCTGGTGGTGACCGCCGAGGGCAAGGCGCTGGTGGCCCCCAGCGAGGCCGAGTTGGCCGCGCTGGCCGGGTTGACCGTGGTGCCGGCGTCCGACTTCTACGACCTCGTGGTGATCGGTGGCGGTCCGGCGGGCCTGGGCTCGGCGGTCTACGGCGCGTCCGAGGGGCTGCGGACCGTGCTC
Organism: Micromonospora sp. RB23; assembly: GCF_053585025.1. Taxonomy (NCBI): domain Bacteria; kingdom Bacillati; phylum Actinomycetota; class Actinomycetes; order Micromonosporales; family Micromonosporaceae; genus Micromonospora; species Micromonospora sp. RB23. The sequence goes on along the minus strand of NZ_CM132111.1, from coordinate 3,833,422 downwards.
GTCGAGCGGCGGGCGACCGGCGGGCAGGCCGGGCAGAGCAGCCGGATCGAGAACTACCTGGGCTTCCCGGACGGCGTCTCCGGCGCCCAGTTGACCGACCGGGCCCGCCGGCAGGCGGTGAAGTTCGGCGCGGAGCTGCTCAGCGCCCGCGAGGTGGTCGGCCTGAGCGAGGCCGGCGGCGCACGGCTGCTGCGCTTCGGTGACGGCAGCGAGATCGCCGCGCACACGGTGGTGCTGGCGACGGGCGTGTCGTACCGGGTGCTCGACGCCCCCGGGCTGGCCGACTTCACCGGTCGGGGGGTGTTCTACGGCGCGGCCGCCACCGAGGCGCCGAGCTGCGTCGACCAGGACGTCTACATCGTGGGCGGGGCCAACTCGGCCGGCCAGGCGGCCGTGCACTTCTCCCGGTACGCCGCCCGCGTCCATCTGCTGATCCGCGGCGCGGACCTGACGGCGTCGATGTCCCGGTACCTCATCGACCAGCTGGAGCGCATCGACCAGATCACCGTGCACCCGCACACCGCCGTGGTCGGCGCGACCGGCGACGACCACCTGGAACGGCTGACCCTCTGCGACACCCGCACCGGGGAGAGCCGCACGGTCGACACGTCGTGGCTGTTCATCTTCATCGGCGCCGAACCCCGCACCGACTGGCTGGACGGGGTGCTCGTCCGGGACCGGCGCGGCTTCATCGTCACCGGCCCGGACCTGCTGGCCGGTGGACGACGCCCGGCCGGCTGGTCGTTGTCCCGCGACCCGTACCACCTGGAGACCAGCCTGCCGGGGGTGTTCGCCGCCGGTGACGTCCGCGCCGAGTCGGTCAAGCGGGTCGCCTCGGCCGTCGGCGAGGGCGCGATGGCCGTGTCGCTCGTGCACCGTTACCTGGAGGCACAGTGAGCGCGAGGAGTGAGCCGGTTTTGCGAGCCCCACAGTCGCGAACAAAGGAGGATCTGTGACGACCCCGTCCGATCGGCTGACCCCGGCAGAGCTTCGTGACCTGTTCCTCTTCGAGGCGCTCGACGACGCGCAGCTCGACTGGCTGAGCGAGCACGGCCGCGTGGAGCAGCGCGCCGGCGGCACCCTCGTGTACGGCGAGGGGGAGGCCGCCACCTGCTTCTTCGTGCTGCTGCGCGGCGCGGTGGCGCTGAGCCGTCAGGTCCGGGGCGACGACGTCGAGGTCAGCCGCACCGACCAGCGCGGCGTGTACGGCGGGGCCACCCAGGCGTACCTGGGCGATCAGGTCGAGCAGACGTACCGCAACAGCCTGCGCGCGCTCGTCGACGCCGAGTTCTTCGTGCTGCCGGCGGAGGACTTCGCGCACGCCCTGCGGTCCTGGTTCCCCATGCCGATGCACCTGTTGGAGGGGCTGTTCTTCGGCATGCGCGACAGCCAGACCATCGTGGGCGAGCGGGAGCGGCTGCTGGCGCTCGGCTCGCTTTCGGCGGGGCTGACCCACGAGCTGAACAACCCGGCGGCCGCGGCGGTGCGGGCCACGTCGGTGCTACGTGACCGGGTCGCGGGGATGCGGCACAAGCTCGCGATGATCGCCGACGGGCGGCTCGACGGCCGGGCGCTGCACGGGCTGGTCGCTCTCCAGGAGGAGGCGGTCGCCCGGGTGGCGACCGCGCCGAAGCTGACGCCGGTCGCCACCGCCGACGCCGAGGACACCCTCACCGACTGGCTGGAGGACCACGGCGTGGGCGGCGCGTGGGACCTGGCACCCATCCTGGTCGCCGGGGGTCTGGACGCGGCGTGGCTCGGTCAGGTGAAGGCCGCCGTCGGGCCGGCGGACCTGGAGGCCGCGGTGCGGTGGCTGTCGTACACGGTCGACACCGAACTGTTGATGCGCGAGATCGGCGACGCGGTGACCCGGATCTCGGGCCTGGTGGGCGCGGCCAAGCAGTACTCCCAGCTCGACCGCGCGCCGCACCGGGTGGTGGACGTGCACGACCTGCTCGACGCGACGCTCGTCATGTTCAAGGGCAAGATCCCCGCCGAGGTCAAGCTCGTCCGCGAGTACGACCGGAGCCTGCCGCCGATCCCGGCGTACGCGGCGGAGCTGAACCAGGTGTGGACCAACCTCGTCGACAACGCCCTGGGCGCGATGGGGGAGAAGGGGGTGCTGACCGTCCGCACCGGACGCGCCGGCGACCTGCTGGCCGTGGAGATCACCGACACCGGTCCCGGTATCCCGCCGGAGGTGCGCCCGCGCATCTTCGAGCCGTTCTTCACGACCAAGCCGGTCGGGGCGGGCACCGGGCTGGGGCTGGACATCTCGTACCGGATCGTGGTCAACAAGCACCACGGCGACATCCGGGTGGAGACGGAGCCCGGGCACACCACCTTCCGGGTCCTGCTGCCGATCACGGAGGAAGCGGCCGCGTTGCCCTGACACGCCCACTACCTAGAGACATCAGGCGGTTGCGGGCAGTAGTGTCGGGCGGCGTCCGTGCTTCCCGCCCCCCGAGGAGCCTCCGTGGACTCGATGGCCCGCCCGCGTACCGCGACCCACGATGACCAGCCGATCGATCCCGATGACAGCTCGGTACTGCCGGAGCTGGAGGACGCCGCCTGGATGCACCACGCCCACACGTTCGCGCACACCAGCTTCTGGTCGGTGGCCCGCCGGCTGCCGAGACTGGTCCGTGAGGCGGTGGCCCTGGCCTGGGCCACCAACCGTACGGACACGGTCGCCTCCATCGGCCTGAACGTCGCCGCCGGAGTGATGACCACCTTCGGCCTGCTCGCCACGACCGGCGTCCTGCGGGAACTCTTCGCCGCCGGCCCCACCCCGGACCGGGTGCGCTCCGCCCTGCCGGCGCTGATCGTGGCGGCGACGGCGGTCTCGGCGCGCGGCGGCCTGACGATCGCCGCAGGATGGGCCCAGGCCCGGCTCACCCCACAGATCAACTACCAGGTGGAGCTGCGGCTGTTCGAGGCCACCACGGCGGTGGACCTCGCCGCGTTCGACGACGCCGGGTTCGCCGAGGAGATGGACCGCGTCCGCGACCGGGGGATGGGCGAGGCGGCCTGGATCGTCGACCACACCGTCAACCTGGTCACCGGAGTGGTCGGGATGCTCGCCACGGCCGTCGCGGTGACCGTCATCCAGCCGCTGCTGCTGCCGTGCCTGCTGCTCGCGGCGGTGCCCCAGGCGGTCACGGCCGTGCGGATGGCCCGCCGGGAGTACCTGGCGATGCTGGCCCGGATCACCCGTCGGCGGCGCATGTGGATGCTCGCCCACCTGATGGCCAACCGGCACACCGCCGCCGAGGTGCGCGCGTACCAGATGCGCGAGTTCCTGCTCGCCGAGTACCGGGGTGTGATGGCCGTTGAGACCCGCGCCCAACTGCGGCTGGTCCGCTCGCAGACCGGCACCCGCGTGGCCGGCGCGACCGTGGCGGGCCTGGCCACCTTCGGCGTGTACGCGGTGCTCGGCGGCCTGCTGCTCGCCGGCATGGTCGCCCTCGCCGCCGCGGCCACCGCCCTGCTCGCCCTCCAGTCCGCACGGACCAGCCTGGGCGTCGCGGTCGTCGCCACCAACTCGCTGTACGAGGACGCCCTCTACTACCAGGACTACCGGGACTTCCTCACCCGGGCGCAGGGCCGGGTGCCCGTCGGCGGCAGCCGGACCGCCGACGGTGTCGAGGCGATCGACCTGCACGAGGTGAGCCTGCGCTACCCCGACACCGACGCGCCCGCCGTGGACCGGGTCAGCCTGACGATCCGGCGCGGCGAGGTGGTCGCGCTGGTCGGCGAGAACGGCTCCGGAAAGACCACCCTCGCCAAGCTGATCGCCGGGCTCTACCAGCCGACCGGTGGGACGATCCGCTGGGACGGCGTCGACGCCGCCGAACTGGATCCGCGTGCGCTCGGCGCGCAGGTCGCGGTGATGACGCAGGAGTACTGGAAGTTCCCGTTCACCGCGGGGCAGAACATCCGCGTGGGCCGGCACGACCGTACGCCCGACCGGCCCGGCCCCAGCGTGCAGGAGGCGGCCGACGCGGCCGCCGCCCACGACATGATCGTGGGTCTGCCGCACGGCTACGACACCCTGCTCGACCGGGAGTTCAAGAACGGCCACGAGCTGTCCGGCGGGCAGTGGCAGCGGCTGGTCGCCGCTCGCGGCCTCTACCGCGACGCCGCCCTGCTGATCTGCGACGAGCCGTCGGCGGCCCTGGACGCCCGCGCCGAACACGCCCTGTTCCAGCACCTGCGGCGCCGGCCCGACCGTGCGGTCGTCCTGATCACCCACCGGCTGGCCAACGTCCGGCACGCCGACCGGATCTTCGTCATGGACGAGGGGCGCCTCGTGCAGCAGGGCAACCACGACGAACTGATGGCGGCCGGCGGCCTCTACCGCGAGTTGTTCGAGCTACAGGCCAGCGGCTACCGCGCCCACACCAGCGAAGCCCACCGCCCCTGATCCCCGCCCCGGCCCCCCGCGATCTTGCACTTTCGGTTGTCGAATTGGCTAGGGATGCGCCCTGTATCGCCGCTCGGGTTCAGGGAATCCGGGGTGTCTCGCCGCCGAGGACGGCCCGACATCACCGAACCCGAGTGGATCATCGCGCCTGGGTGCGGTGATCCACTTCAGGTCGCCGATGCGGGGGCATCGCGGCGGTGGGATACCCCCACCTCGGCGATCTGGAGTCGATCAGGCGGCGGGGGCCGGGCCTCGGGGGGCCGTGGTCAGGGTTGGTGGGGTGCGGCGAGGACGTCGGCCAGGACGCGGGTGTGGGTGGAGAACGCCAACTGGACCGGCTCGGTGAGGACCAACCACTCGGTCGCCTCCTCGGTGGGCCGCGACGGCGGCAGGTCCTCGACGGCACGCTCCGGCAGCACCCCGAAGATCATCATGGTGCCGCCCTGCGGTGCGCCCCGCACGGCGAGGAGCCGGGCGTCGCGGGCGTCCGCGACCAACCCGGTCTCCTCCCACAGCTCACGCACCAGCGCGTCGGACCACTCCTCGCCGTACTCGATGAAACCGCCGGGCAGCGCGAGCAGCCCGCGGGCCGGTTCGATGGCCCGGCGGACGACCACCACGCCCAGGCCCACGGCCGTGCGGACCGGGAGCACCGCCACCGCGACGGGCAGTGGATTGCGCCAGACGGTCTCGCCGCAGACCGCGCACACCCGCGGCCATCCGGCCGCCGCCGGGTAGGCGGCGCCGCAGTAGGAGCAGTGCGAGTACGGCGTACCGGTCATGCCGCAGCACGTTACCCGCCGGCTGCGCTCAGGCGGCCGGCGTGCCCGTGTAGAAGGCGGTGGTGCGTTCGGCGGCGGCCTTGGCCTCGTCGGGGTCGGTGCCGGCGGCGATGCTCGCCTCGCTCCACAGCTGGCTGCTCAGCTCCATGGCCCGTCGCCCCTCGGCCGAGGCGACCCACTCGGCGCTGTCCTCCGGTCGGACGCCGACGCCGCCGGACAGGTACGTGGCGAGGCCGAGCAGGCCCAGGTCCCAGCCGACACCGACGGCCCCCGGTCCGAACTGGGCCCACCGCTCCTGGTCGACGTGCGCGATGTGGTCCAGGTCGAGGCGGGCCCGATCGTCGCCCACCGGCGTGACCCGCACCTCGATCCAGCTCACCTCGCCGCCCATCTCCCAGGTGGCGGTGAAGCGGTGCGGGGGCTCGCACGTCTCGACGGTGCCGCCGGCGTTGCCCTGGAGCTGGTACGTGCCGCCCAGCCGCAGGTCGCCGCTGATCGGCAGGAACCAGCGGGGGATGCGCTCGGCGTTGGTGCAGGCGTCCCACAGGTCCTCGGCCGTTGCCTGGTAGGTCTGGCTGATCGTGGTCACCCGGGCCTCGCCGGCGGCCAGGGTGCGGCTGCCGACCTGCCGCTGGACGGCGTTGATCTGCTCGGTGGCGTCGAACATCAGGTGTTCCTCTCGTCGGATGGGTCGGCGGGCCCGCGCAGACGACGTTCGCGTCGGCCCCGGGCCAGTTCGGTGGCGAGCGCCGCCAGGGGTGGCGCCCAGAACCGGCGGAAGTGCTCCAGCCAGCCGTCCACCTCCCGTAACGGGCGCGGGTCGACCGCGTAGAGCCGCCGGGCGCCGTCCGGGCGCACGGTGGCGAAGCCGTTGTCCCGCAACACCTTGAGGTGCTGGGACACGGCGGGTTGGGAGATGCCGAACTCGTCGCGGATGACCGCGCTGACCGCGCCGGCGCTCTGCTCGCCGTCGGCGAGCAGTTCCAGGATGCGGCGCCGGACCGGATCGCCCAGCACGTCGAAGGCGTGCACGGCGACAGTTGTATCACTGATGGCTTATTTAAGCCAAATCTGATACGCCGATGAGCTTGTCGAGCTGGATCGGCAGGTCACGAATCCGGACGCCGGTGGCGTGGTACACCGCGTTGGCGACAGCCGCCGCCGCGCCCACGATCCCGATCTCCCCGATGCCCTTCACCCCGGCGAGGTTCAGTTCGTCGTCGCGCTCGTCCACCCAGTACGCCTCGATGGACTCCACGTCCGGGCAGGCCGTGATGTGGTACTGGGCCAGGTCGTGGTTGACCCAGTCGCCGTAGCGCTCGTCGAGCAGGCCCCCCTCGTGCAGCGCCATCGACAGGCCCATCGTCATACCGCCGATGAGCTGGCTGCGCGCCGTCGTCGGGTTGACGATCCGGCCGGCCGCGAACACCCCGAGCATCCGGTTGAGCCGGATCTCCCCGGTGGTGGTGTCCACCCGGACCTCGACGAACTGCGCCCCGTACGCGTACCGGGGGAGCGCGGCCTGGGCGCTCACCTCGTCGGAGGTGTCCGCCTCGGCGCTCACCTCGGCGGCCGGCGGTGTGCCGTCGCGCAGCTTCCCGCGCAGCGCGGCACACGCCCGGATCACCGCCCAGGTCCAACTCGACGTCCCCATCGAGCCACCGGCCACCGGCGCGGTGGGCAGGTCACTGTCACCGATCCTGATCTCGACGCGCTCCGGCGGCACCCCCAGGGCGTCGGCGGCGACCAGCCAGAGCGCCGTACGCGAACCGGTGCCGATGTCGGTGGCGTTGATCTCGACCAGGAAACCGCCGTCCGGGCGGGCGGTGGCCCGCGCCGAGGACGGGCGGGCCCGGGTCGGGTAGGCCGATCCGGCCACGCCGGAGCCGACCAGGAAGCGTCCCTCGCGCCGGGACCGGGGCGTCGGATTCCGGTCGGCCCAGCCGAACCGCCGCGCGCCCTCGCGCAGGCAGGCCACCAGGTTGCGGCTGGTGAACGGCGCTCCCTGATCGGGGTCGACCGCGGGGTCGTTGCGGATGCGCAGCTCCACCGGGTCGATGCCGACGGCCACGGCCAACTCGTCCATCGCCGACTCCAGGGCGTACGCGCCGGGACACTCGCCCGGCGCCCGCATCCAGAACGGAGTGGGCACGTCGAGGCGGGTCACCCGGTGCGTCGTACGGCGGTGCGGCGCGGCGTACATGCTGCGGGTGTAGACGGCGGTCTGCTCGGTGAACTCGTGGATCGTGGAGCTCTGGCTGATCGCGTCGTGGCTGATCGCGGTGAGTCGCCCATCGGTGTCAGCGGCGAGGCGGACCCGCTGGATGGTGGGCGTGCGGTAGCCGATCGGCCCGAAGATCTGCTGGCGGGTCAGCGCCAGTTTCACCGGCCGGTCCACGTGCCGGGCGGCCAGGACCGTCAACACGACGCTGGCCTTGGCGTACCCCTTGCTACCGAAGCCCCCACCGACGTGCTCGGCGATCACCCGGACCGACTCGCGGGGCAGGTCGAACAGCTCGCAGAGGGTGGCCTGCACCGAGGTGGCGCCCTGGTTGGAGTCGTGCACGAGCAGCCGCCCGTCGGTCCACTGCGCCGTCGTGGCGTGCGGCTCCATGGGGTTGTTGTGGTAGGCCGGGGTCCGGTAGGTGGCGTCCACCCGGACCGGCGCGGCCGCGTACCCCGCGTCGAAGTCCCCCTCCGCCGTGTCGGTCGGGTAGTGGGGATTGACGTGGTCCGGCTTGTACAGGCCGGGGTGGTCGTCGGTGAGCACCGTGCTGTGCGGGCCCGCGTCGTAGTCCACGCGTACCAGCCGGGCGCCCTCGCGGGCCGCCTCCAGGCTGGTCGCCACCACCACCGCGACGTACTGCCCCCGGTAGTGCACCGCCGGGTCCTGAAGCAGCCACAGGTCCGCCTCCGCGCTGCTCGCCAGCCGGGGCGCGTTGCCGTGGTGCACGACCGCCAGCACGCCGGGCGACGCCAGCGCCTCGGCCGTGTCGATCCGGGTGATCCGACCGCGCACCACGGCCGCGGGCACCACCCAGCCGTAGGTGACGCCGTCGACCGGGTACTCCACCGCGTACCGTGCCGCGCCGGTGACCTTCTCGCGGCCCTCCAGCCGGGGGTGCGCCTGCCCCACCGCCCCGGCGCTCACGACGCCGCCAGTTCGCTGAGCACCCGTACCGTGATGGACCGCGTCAGGGGCAGCTTGAAGCCGTTGTCGCTCAGCGGGCGTGCCTCCGCCAGCTCCGCGTCGGCGGCCCGCGCCGCCAGCTCGGGGCTGAACGTCTGACCGCGCAGCTCCTGTTCGGCCCGGTACGCGCGCCACGGTCGGTGGGCCACCGCCCCGTAGGCCAGCCGCACGTCGCGGACGACGTCGCCGTCGAGGTCCAGCACCGCGGCGACCGAGCCGACCGCGAAGGCGAACGACGCGCGGTCGCGCGCCTTGAGGTACGTCGAGCGGCGTGCGGCCGGCAGCGCCGGCAACCGTACGGCCGTGATCAGCGCGCCACGGGCCAGAGTGGTCTCCCGTTCCGGATGCGCGCCCGGCGAGCGGTGCAGGTCGACCATGGGGACGTCGCGGACGCCCTCGGTGTCGTGCACCTCCACCACGGCGTCCAGCGCGGCGAGGGCGACGGCCAGGTCCGACGGGTGGGTGGCCACGCACTGCTCGGACCAGTCCAGCACCGCGAGGTCGCGGTTCTCGCCGTGCAGTGCGGCGCACCCGCTGCCCGGGTCGCGCTTGTTGCACGCCTTGCCGATGTCCTGGAAGTACGGGCAACGGGTGCGCTGCAACAGGTTGCCGCCCGTGGTGGCCATGTTGCGGAGTTGCCCGGAGGCGGCGGCCAGCAGGGCGCGGGTCAGCACCGGGTAGTCGCGGCGGACCGTCGGGTGCGCGGCCAGGTCGCTGTTGCGTACCGTCGCGCCGATCCGTAGGCCGCCGTCGGGCAGCTCCTCGACGGCGTCCAGGGGCAGCCGGTTGACGTCCACCAGCACGTCGGGGAGCTGCACGCCGAGCTTCATGAGGTCCACCAGGTTCGTCCCGCCGGCGAGGTACGCCGCGTGCGGCTCGGCGGCCAGCACGGCGACGGCGTCGGCCACGTCGCTCGGCCGGTGGTAGCGGAACGGCCTCATCGCGCCGCCGCCGTCTCGCGGACGGCCGCCACGATGTGTGGGTACGCGGCGCAGCGGCACAGGTTGCCGGCCATCCGCTCGCGGATCTCGGCGTCGGTGAGGTCGGGCGCGGCGGTGATGTCCTGGGTGACCGCGCTGGGCCAGCCGCGCTGGACCTCGTCGAGCATTCCGCGCGCCGAGCAGAGCTGCCCGGGGGTGCAGTAGCCACACTGGAAGGCGTCGTTGGCGATGAAGGCGGCCTGCAACGGCGACAGGTCCTCCCCGTCGGCCAACCCCTCCACGGTGACCACCGAGTGGCCGTCCAGGGTGACGGCGAGGAGCAGGCAGCTCTTCACCCGGCGACCGTCGAGCAGCACCGTGCAGGAGCCGCACTGGCCGTGGTCGCAGCCCTTCTTGGCGCCGGTGAGGCCGAGATGCTCGCGTAGGGTGTCGAGCAGCGTGGTGCGGTTGTCCAGCGTCACCTCGCGTGGGACGCCGTTGACCTCGAACGCCACCCGCGATGCGTGCTGCGCGTCGACGACCGTCTGACTTTCTGCTCCTGCGGACACCGCCCCAGGTTAGCCGCGCGGGGGACAAATCCGGGCGAATAACGCGAAGACCCCTTCGTTGATCCTCGCCATCGGGGCGTCCGCCCCGCGAACGGCGACGGCCGCCCGGGTACGCGCCGCAGCGCCACCCGGACGGCCGTTCGCCCCGCCCCCCGTCTCAGGCCACGTCGGTGGTGGCCCGGGCGAGGTTCCGATGCGTGCGGATCAGGTCCGCGTAACGCAGACCGCTGGCCTTCACCGTCCGCCGCTGGGTGGCGTAGTCGACGTGCACCAGCCCGAAGCGCTTGTCGTAGCCGTACGCCCACTCGAAGTTGTCCAGCAGCGACCACACGAAGTAGCCCTCCAGCGGCACACCCCGTGCCACCGCCGACGCGCACGCCGCCAGGTGCTGCTCCAGGTGGTCGGTGCGCTCCTTGTCCTCCACCGTGCCCTCGGCGGTGACCTCGTCGTGCCACGCCGAGCCGCTCTCGGTGACGATGATCCGAGCCGGCCCGTACTGCTCGTGCACGTCGACGAGCAGGCGCTCCAGGCCCGCCGGGTACATCTCCCAGCCCATCGCCGTCTCCACCGAGCCGGGGACCGGGACCTGCTTCGCGTACGGCGCCGGACCGGTCGGGTCGTCGACCACCAACTGGCGGAAGTAGTAGTTCACCCCGAGGAAGTCGGTGGGCGTGGCGATCACCGCGAGGTCGTCGTCGCGTACCGGCGGCTCGACGCCGTACGTCTCGACCATGTCGGCGGGGTAGCCGCGCCCGTGGATCGGGTCCAGCCACCAGCGGTTGACGTGACCGTCCGCCCGCCGCGCCGCCGCGACGTCCTCGGGCCGGTCGGTCGCCGGCTCGATCGGGCTGAGGTTCACGACCAGGCCCACCGAGGCGGGCCGGGCGGCGTTCGCCCGGATCGCCTGGGTGGCGAGGCCGTGCCCGAGCAGCACGTGGTGCGACGCGCGCACCGCGCGGGTGAGGTCCCGCTCGCCGGGGGCCATGTTCCCGTCCAGGTGCCCGATCCAGCACACGCAGAGCGGCTCGTTGACCGTGCACCAGTCGGCCACCCGGTCGCCGAGGCGGCCGGCGACCACCGCCGCGTACTCGGCGAACGCCTCGGCGGTGGCGCGCTCCGGCCAGCCGCCGGCGTCCTGTAGAGCCTGCGGCAGGTCCCAGTGGTAGAGCGTGACGAACGGTCGGACCCCGTCGGCGAGCAGCGTGTCGACGAGCCGGTCGTAGAAGTCCAGTCCGGCAGGGTTGACCCGGCCCACGCCCTGGGGGATCACCCGGGGCCAGGCCACCGAGAACCGGTACGCGTCCACGCCGAGGCGGCGCAGCAGCGCCACGTCCTCCGGCCACCGGTGGTAGTGGTCGCAGGCCACCGCCCCGGTGTCGCCGTTCTCGACGTTGCCGGGAGCGGCCGAGAAGGTGTCCCAGATGGACGGCGCCCGGCCGTCGACGTCGACGGCCCCCTCGATCTGGTACGCCGCCGTGGCGACGCCCCAGAGGAAGTCGGGTGGCAACTTGGACAGGTCCGGCACGGGAAGGCTCTCCTCTGGGTTGGGGTGACTCACTTGACCGCGCCGGCGGTGAGGCCGGCGACGAAGTACCGCTGCAGGGCCAGGAACCCGGCGACGACCGGGATGCTCACCACCAGCGACGCGGCCATGATCTGGTTCCAGTAGACGTTGAACTGGGTCGAGTAACCCTGCAGGCCGACGGCCAGGGTGCGGCTGCCCTCGTCGGTCATCACCGAGGCGAACAGCACCTCACCCCAGGCGGTCATGAACGCGTACACGGTCACCGCGACGACGCCGGGCACGGCGGCCGGCAGGATGACCTGGAAAAGGGTGCGCAGCGGCCCCGCGCCGTCGACCTGCGCCGCCTCGTCCAGCCCCCGGGGGATCGAGTCGAAGTAGCCGACAAGCATCCAGATCGAGAACGGCAGCGAGAAGGTCAGGTACGTGATGATCAGGCCGGTCCGGCTGGCGTACAGCTCGATGCCGGTGGCGTTGCCCAGGTTGACGTAGATGAGGAACAGCGGCAGCAGGAACAGGATGCCGGGGAACATCTGCGTGGACAGCACCGTCACCGTGAAGACGCCCCGGCCCCGGAACCGGTACCGGCTGACCGCGAACGCGGCGAAGATGGCGATCGCGACGGAGCAGACCGCCGCGACGCTCGACACCACGAGGCTGTTCACCAGGTAGCGCGCCAGCGGCACGGTGCTCCACATGTCGACGAACGGTTGCAGGGTGGGCCGGCTGGGCCACCAGGTGAACCCGTTCTGCACGTCCCGCAACGGCTTCGCCGCGGAGGTGACCATCACGTAGAGCGGGATGACGACGAAGAGGGTGAGCAGGGTCAGCACGATGCGTCGGCCCCAGCGCTCACCGGCGGTCTCACGCATGGTCGTCCCTCCGGCGGTTGGTGATCAGCAGGTACGCGGCCGAGACGACCAGCAGGAACAGCAGCAGCGCCACCGACATCGCCGAGCCCGACCCGAAGTCCCAGGTCTTGAAGGAGCTGCGGTAGATGTGGATGGAGATCAGGTCCGCCTGCGCGGGCGCGGAGCCCCCGAAGAGCACGAACGGGGTGTTGAAGTCGTTGAACGTCCAGAGGAACAGCACCAGCAGCAGCACCAGGTTCACCGGGCGCAGCATGGGCAGGGTGACCGAGCGCAGCCGACGCCAGAACCCGGCGCCGTCGATCGCGGCGGCCTCGTACAGCTCGGTGGGCACGTTCTGCAGGCCGGCCATCAGGCAGAGGAACGCGAACGGCCAGTTGCGCCAGACCGACACCACGAGCAGCGACCAGAAGCTGTTGTCGCCGATCAGCCAGAACGGCCGCTCGTTCAGCAGGCCGAGCTGGTCGACGAGCACGTGGTTGACCAGGCCGGTGTCGCGCTGGAGCAGGAAGCTCCAGGTGATCACGGCGGCGTAGACCGGCAGCGCGTACGGCGTGAGGAACAGCGCCCGCAGGATGGCCCGTCCGCGGAACGGCTTCTGCAACACGACGGCCGCCGCGATGCCGAGCAGCCAGGCGAACCCGACCGAGAGCACGCTGTAGGCGAGCGTGATCCAGAACGAGTGCAGCAGTTCCTTGCCGGCGGCGCTGTTGAAGTCGAGGGTGGCCCGGTAGTTCTCCAGACCGACGAAGGGCGCGGTGGACCAGTCGCGGATGTGGAACTGGGTCAGCTCCAGCAGGCTCATCCAGACCCCGACGATCATCGGGATCACGTGGATGGCGAGTTCCAGCACGATGGCCGGCGCGAGCAGCAGGTACGGCAGGGGGGATCGGCGGGGGCCGCGCGGCCGGCGGGCGGCCCCCCGGGCGGGCGACCCGGCCCGGGGTGCGCGCCGGTCGGCGTCCGGCGCGGTGGTGCTGGTTGCCATCGGGGTCCTCTCGGAGGCGGTGGCCGTGGTCAGGCGACGAGCCCGACCACGGCCACCGGCGCTGCGTGGGTCAGCGCATCTTCTGCTGCGCGTCGGTCAGCTTCGCCTTCACCGATGCCTCGGTGACCGGCTTGCCGCTCGCCGCGTCGGCGAACAACTCCTTCATCGCGGTGCCGACCAGGGTCTCGAAGGTGCTCTCCTCGGGCACCTGCGGCAGCGGGGCCGCGGTGGTGACCAGGGTCTCCTGGATGCTCTTCTGCTCCGGGGCGCTGAACGCCGGGTCGGCGCCGGCGGTCTTGACGGCCGGCAGCGATCCGTACGTCTTGTTGAGGATCGTCTGCTCCTCGTCGCTGGTCATGAACTTGACGAAGCTCAGCGCGCCGTCCTTGTTCTTGGTGTGCTTGAAGACGGCCATGTTGATGCCGGCCACCATGCTGTTGACCTTCTTGCCGCCGGCCGGCGGGTTGGCCAGGAACGGCACCGGGGCCACGCCGTACGCGTCGGCGGCCATGTTCTGCGTCTTCAGGTTCGAGCCGGCGGACTGCCACAGCAGCATGGCGGCCTTGCCGTTGGCGAAGTCCGAGACCGACTGGTTCTGCGCGTACTCGGCGTTGCTCGGGTTGGTGATCTTGTCGGCGGCCATGAAGTCGATGTAGCGCTTGATGGCCGAGACGTTCTGCGGGGTGTCGAAGGTCGGCTTGCCGGCCGAGTCGAACCACTCGCCGCCGTACTGCTGGCTGAAGGTGAACGCGTGGTGGGCGTTCTCCGACGGGTTGGCGCCCTCGATCGCCAAGCCCCACTTGCCACCGGTGCTGAGCTTCTTGCCGTACTCGACGACCTGCTCCCAGGTCGTCGGCGGAGCGGTGATGCCCGCGTCGGCGAACATCTTCTTGTTGTAGTACAGGCTGTACGCCATGGAGTAGAGCGGCACGGCGGCCGGCGGCTTGCCGGGCGCGCCGGCGGCGGCGAGCGCGGCGGGCACGATCCGGTCCTTGCCGCCGACGGCCTGCAGGGTGGCGTCGTCGAACTCGACGAGCGCGCCGGTGGCCTGCAGCGACGCCGACCAGGTGTTGCCGATGTTCACCACGTCCGGGCCCTTGCCCGAGGTCGCGGCGGCGAGCAGCCGGTTGAGCAGGTCCGACCAGGGGACCACCTCGACGTTGACCTTGATGCCGGTCTGCTTCTCGAACTTGTCCAGCTCGGGCTGGAGGGTGGTCTTGTCGGCCTCCAGGCTGGCGCCCTGGTTGCTGGCCCAGTAGGTGAGGGTCTTGGGCGATGAGGCGGAGTCGTCGCCGGAGCCGCCGCAGGCGGTCAGCGATGCGGCAGCCACTACGGCGGCAGCGAATATCCCGAGGTGTCGTCTCGACACGGTCAGCCCTTCCGGTGCGTGGTGGGGGTCCGCCGACCGTCGTCGTCGATAGGGGTCTGGCGACGGCGGTCGGCTGCGGACGGGGTCTCTCCGGACGCGCCGTCGGAGGTCCGTCGGCGTTTCCCGGGAGTTACATCACGGCTTAATGAATGTCGTCATTAAAGTGGTTGGCCGGTGGGTCGTCAAGCACGGTGCGGTTACAGTCGCCACCTACGGCCGACGGGAACGAGGTGACGAGTGGAGCTGGCGCGTGCCACCAACCGGAGCGTCCGGCTGCGCAACCGGTCCGCCCTGCTGACGAAGCTCTTCCTCGATGCCCCGCTCACCCGGCAGGACCTGGTGCGCAGCACCGGGTTGAGCCAGCCGGCGGTGAGCAACGTGGTGACCGACCTGATCGACGAGGGTGTCGTCGTCGAGGCCGGGGCCGCCGAGTCCGACGGCGGCCGACCCAGCATGCTGCTGCGGGTCGCCCCCCGGTACGCCTTCGTGATCGGCGTGGACGTCGGCGAGACCCGGGTCCGGGTCGAGTTGTTCGACTTCGCGATGACGCTGCTCGCCAGCGTCGAGTACCCGCTCGACCCGGCGCGCACCGAGCCGGACGTGGTGGCCGGGCACGTGCTGGCCGGCATCGAGGCGGTCACCGGCTCGGCCGGGGTCGCCACCGCCGACGTGCTGGGCGTCGGCATCGGCGTCTCCGGCGTGGTCGAGCAGGGCGACGAGGCCGTCGTGCACGCCCAGGCGCTCGGTTGGGACCGGGTGCCGCTGGAACGCCTCATCGGGGCCGGCACCGACCTGCCGCTGCACATCGACAACGGCGCGAAGACCCTCGGCCAGGCCGAGATGTGGTTCGGCGCCGGGCGTGGAGCCCGGCACGCGGTCTTCGCGCTGGTCGGCTCGGGTGTCGGCGCGGCCGTGGTAACCAACGGCGCCACGTACCGGGGCGCGTCCAGCAGCGCGGGGGAGTGGGGCCACACCACCCTCGTGTACGGCGGCCGGACCTGCCGCTGCGGCGCGCGCGGCTGTCTTGAGGCGTACGTGGGCGCGGAGGCGATCATCGACCGTTACCGGGAGGCACGCCGGGGTCGCGCCGTTCCCGGCGAGGACGAGGAGTCCCAGCTCGCCGCCCTGGTCGCGGCCGGAGACAGCTCGACCACCGCCCGACAGGTGCTGGACGACACGGCCGGCTACCTGGGCGCGGGAGTGGCCAACCTGATCAACCTGTTCAACCCGGAGCGGGTGGTCCTCGGCGGGTGGGCGGCGATGGCGCTGGGTGACCTGCTGCCGGCGGTGCGCGAGGCCGCCGGCCGGCAGGCGCTGCGCCAGCCGTACGAGCAGGCGTCGATCGAGCTGTGCCGCCTCGGCGTCGACGCGGTGGCCCTCGGCGCGGCCACCCTCCCGATAGCCCGCTTCCTCACCGCCGGCGGCGTCCGCCCCACCTGACCCTGACCCTCACCCCCTTCGTGCGGTGATCAAGAGGTTCGCGTCATCCCGAGCGCGATTTCTGACGCCAACCTCTTGATCACCGGGGGCGGTGGGGGCCGGTGGGGGCGCGCGGGGACCGTGGGGGAGGGGGCGGAATTACACAAAATCTCATCCTCGGGATAAATAACGAAGTTATAGATCGATGTCTTGACGCCGCCGCAATCTCGCCGCAACACTCCTACGAGAGCGCTCTCCTCCCCGCGGCGTCGCATCGGCGGCACCACCCACGGCACCACGGGCGAAAACCGACCCCCACCCGCACGGCGTCCGTAACGCCCTATCGACAGGCGATGTCATGACATCTCGTGCTACATCCGTACGCCCGCGTCCCCGGCGGCGGACCGTTCGGCACCTCCTCACCGGAGTCGCGGTGGCCCTGGTGGCGGCCCTGACCCCGGCGGTGGCCACGGCGCCGGCGCAGGCCGCGCCCACCCTGCTCTCGCAGGGCCGCCCGGCGACGGCCTCGTCGACCGAGAACGCCGGCACCCCCGCGTCGGCCGCGGTCGACGGCAACACCGGCACCCGCTGGGCCAGCGCCTTCAGCGATCCCCAGTGGCTCCAGGTCGACCTCGGCGCGCGGGCCACCATCAGCCAGGTCAACCTGCTCTGGGAGGGCGCCTACGGCCGCGCCTTCCAGATCCAGACGTCCGACGACGCCGCCACCTGGACGACGATCTACTCGACCACCACCGGCGCCGGCGGCACGCAGAACCTCACCGTCACGGGCGCCGGCCGGTACGTGCGGATGTACGGCACCGCCCGGGGCACCGCCTACGGCTACTCCCTGTGGGAGTTCCAGGTCTACGGCGAGACCGGCGGCGACACGTCCACCTGCGGCAGCGCCAACGTCGCGCAGGGCAGCCCGGTGACCGCCTCGTCCACCGAGAACGCCGGCACCCCCGCGTCTGCGGCCGTCGACGGCAACACCGGTACCCGCTGGGCCAGCGCCGCCAGCGACCCGCAGTGGCTGCGCGTCGACCTCGGCAGCAGCCGCACGATCTGCCGGGTCACGTTGACCTGGGAGGCCGCGTACGCCCGGGCCTTCCAGCTCCAGACCTCGGCCGACGGCTCCACCTGGACCACGATCTACTCCACCACCACGGCCACCGGTGGCACGCAGAGCCTCACCGTCACCGGCACCGGACGCTACCTGCGCGTGTACGGCACCGCCCGGGGCACCGCCTACGGCTACTCGCTCTGGGAGGTGGCGGTCAACACGACCGGCGGCGGCACCAGCGAACCTCCGGTCGGCACGACCGACCCGTACAACCCCAACCTCGGCGCGAACACGTACGTCTTCGACCCGAGCACCCCGACGTCGACGATCCAGAGTCGACTCAACACCATCTTCACCCAGCAGGAGACCAACCAGTTCGGCGCGCAGCGCTACGCCGTGCTGTTCAAGCCGGGCACCTACACCGCCGACGTCAACCTCGGCTTCTTCACCCAGGTCGCCGGCCTCGGCATGAGCCCCGACGACGTCAACCTGAACGGCCACGTCCGGGCCGAGGCGACCTGGTTCGGCGGCAACGCCACCCAGAACTTCTGGCGGTCCGCGGAGAACCTCTCGGTGACCCTGCCCGCCGGCGTCAGTGTGGAGCGCTGGGCGGTGTCGCAGGCCGCGCCGTACCGGCGGATGCACCTGCGCGGCGCGCAGAACCAGATCCAGCTCTGGAACGGCGGCGACGGCTGGTCCAGCGGCGGTCTGCTGGCCGACACCCGCATCGACGGCCTGGTCGTCTCCGGCTCGCAGCAGCAGTGGTACTCGCGCAACAGCGAGTTCGGCAACGGCTGGACCGGCTCGGTGTGGAACATGGTCTTCCAGGGGGTCAACGGCGCTCCGCCGCCGAGCTTCCCCAACCCGTCGCACACCGTCATCGCGCAGACCCCGCAGGTCCGCGAGAAGCCGTTCCTCTACGTGACGAGCAGCGGTGAGTACCGGGTCTTCGTGCCCGCCGTGCGCACCAACTCCACCGGCACGAGCTGGTACAACAAGACTCCGGCCGGCTCGTCGATCTCGCTGTCGCAGTTCTTCGTCGTCCAGCCCGGCACCAGCGCGGCCACCATCAACGCCGCCCTCGCCCAGGGCAAGCACCTGCTCTTCACCCCGGGCGTGCACCACGTCACCGAGCCGATCCAGGTCAACCGGGCCGACACGGTCGTCCTCGGCCTCGGCCTGGCCACCATCCAGGCCGACAACGGCAGCGTCGGCATGCGGGTCGCCGACGTGGACGGCGTCAAGGTCGCCGGCATCATGTTCGAGGCCGGCACCACCAACTCGCCGGTGCTGATGGAGGTCGGACCGTCCGGCTCGTCCGCGAGCCACGCCAGCAACCCGACCTCGCTGCACGACGTGTTCTTTCGCATCGGCGGCCCGCTCGTCGGCAAGGCCACCAACACGCTGACCGTCAACAGCGACAACGTCATCGGTGACCACATGTGGCTGTGGCGGGCCGACCACGCCGCCCAGGGCGTGCCCACCGGGTGGACGCTGAACACCGCCGACACCGGGCTCACCGTCAACGGCGACGACGTCACCATGTACGGCCTCTTCGTCGAGCACTACCAGAAGTACCAGACCATCTGGAACGGCAACGGTGGGCGGACGTACTTCTACCAGAACGAGCTGCCGTACGACGTGCCGAACCAGGCGGCCTGGATGAACGGGTCGACCCGGGGCTACGCCGCCTACAAGGTGGCCGACTCGGTGACCAGCCACGGGGCGTGGGGGCTGGGTAGCTACAGCTACTTCAACGTCAACCCCGCGGTGGTCGAGGAGCACTCCTTCGAGGTGCCGGTCAACCCGAACGTGCGCTTCACCAACATGGTCACCGTCTCGCTCGGTGGTGTCGGCACCATCAACCGGGTGATCAACAACGCCGGTGGCACCGCGAACGCGGCCAACCAGACGGTGTACCTGACGAACTACCCCTGACCGGGGCGCCCGCGCCGATCCGGTCGACTCATCTGACCGGGCCGGCGCGGGTCGTACCCAGGGCCGAGGCCGGCCCGGTCCCGCCGAAGACCGGGCCGGCCACGGTCATGTCCGGAGTTCCGCCAGCACCTCGGCCGCCGCGCGCTCACCGGCGCGCACCGCGCCCTCCAGGTAGCCGGCCCAGCGGGTCGCCGTCTCGGTGCCCGCCCAGTACACCCGTCCGACCGGCGTCCGCAGCCGCGACCCGTACGCGCGCCACGCACCGGGCGTGAGCACACCGCCGAAGCAACCCCGCGTCCACTCGTCGGCCGACCAGTCGTACTCGACGAGCGCGATCGGATCGGACGCCCGCGGCCCGACCACGGCGGCGAACCCGTCCAGTACGCACCGGCGTCGCCCGTCGGGTGGCAACTCCCGCATCGCGGCGGCGTCCGCGCCGTAGCTGAACCCGGTGAGCACGCCGCGCGGCGAGGTCGGCGTGGAGTTGTCCACGGTCTCGGTGAGCGGGCCGACGCTGCTGGTGGACACCCCGGAGAGACCGTCGGCGCGCCAGAACGGCTCGGGGTAGACGGCGTGCACCTTCCACGCCGACCCCATCGGCATCCGCTGCGTCAGGCCGTCGCGCAACGGCGGCAGCGGTGGGTCGTACCGGATCCGGCCGGCCAGCGCCGGCGCCAGCGCGACCACCACGGCGTCGCCCTCGACGCGCCCGGCGTCGGTGCACACCGTCACGCCGTGTACGTCCTGCGCGATGGTGTGCACGGCGGTGCCCAGCCGGAGCGTCCCCGGCGGTAGTCCGGCCGCCATCCGCTCGGCCAGCGCCGGCGGGCCGCCCACGATCCGGTCCTGCTGCGCGCCTCCGGCCATGCCCAGCAGGGGCCCGGTGCCGCCCGCGCCTCGCAGGTAGAACAGCAGGTGCAGCAGGGACACCTCGTCCGCTCCGGTGGCCAGCAGCCCACCGGCGAGCAGCCGCCCCAGGTAGTCGGCGGTGTCGGTGCCGCCGGCCGTGGCGCGCAGCCAGCCGCCGAGCGTCGTCGCGTCCCACCGCGCCGCCTCCGGCGCCTCCCACGGCGCGACCGGGTCCACTGTGGCGGCGTACTCGTCGAGCAGGCCGAGCACCCGCGCGACCCGCGCCGGCGGGTCGGGCCGCCGCGTGCCGGCCCAGAGCAGGGTGGACGTCCCGACGGCCGCCGAGGCGAAGGTGACCAGGCCGTGCTCGGCGACCAGCGCGTACATCCGGTCCTGGGTCGGGCCGATCCACTGCGCGCCCAGGTCGAGCTGGGTGCCGTCGGGCAGCCACCGGGTCAGCGCCCGCCCGCCGACGCGGTCACGGGCCTCTAACACCTGTACCCGCGCGCCGGCTCGGCACAGCGCCACGGCGGCGGCGAGACCGGACATGCCGGCACCGACCACGACCACCCGGATTCCGTCGGACACGGCCCCGACTACCCGAAAGCGTCGGGCATATGACTCTCCGCGCGCCCGCGCCGATGATCGCGGCTCGGGTGGGCTGGCATCGACGGTCCTATACTGTGCCTACCGGTCGTGGAACCCGTGAGCGGAGGCGGGCGTGCCACTCTTCTTCCTGAGCTACGCCCAAGAGGACAACCGCAACGGTCAGATTCAGAAGTTCTTCGGCGATCTCAGTGACGCGGTGGCCGGGCTGGCCGCTGTCCGCTGGGACGAGGCGGGATTCATCGACGGGCAGATCCTGCTCGGCAGCACCTGGACGGACACGCTGTCCGACGCGTTGACCACCAGCGCCTGCCTGATCGCGCTCACCTCGCCCCGGTACGTCGTCAGCGACTACTGCGGTCGGGAGTTCCGGGTCTTCGCCGACCGCATTGACGAGCACGAGCGTCTGTTCAACGTCCGTCCACCCGCGATCGTGCCGGTGCAGTGGATCCCGTGCGACCGGCTGCCCAAGGCGGTCGCCGGCTTCCAGTACCGCAACTTCCCGACCGGCACCGCGTACGCCCAGGACGGCCTGCTCACCCTCAAGCAGCGCAAGCGGCACGAGGACGACTACGAGGACTTCGTCGACGCGCTCGCCAAGCACATCGTGCAGACCGCCCGAGACCACACGCTCTACCGGCCCGCGCAGCGTCCGGTGCTGTCCAAGGTGACGAGTGCCTTCGACCTGCCGCCGCGTCCGCAGGCGCACTACGGCGCCGCCGTGGCGACGGCGGTGCAGCGGGCCACCAGCGCCCGGCACGTGCACATCGTCCTGGTCGCCGGCAGCTCCGCCGAACTCGCCGCCAGTCGCCCCGGCGCGGAGGACCGCTACGGCGCGGTCTCCCGGGACTGGCGTCCGTACCAGCCCGAGCTGGAGGTGCCGATCGGCAGTTGGGCCGGTGCCATCGCCACCACCAAGAGCTACGGCTGGACCGTGGAGGACGCCGAGGAGTTGGCGGCCGTACGGGAGTGGGCACGGGCGCACAACCAGATCGTCGTGCTGGTGGTCGACGTCTGGTCCGCCGACCTGCCGCGCTACCAGCAGAGCCTGATGCGTCACGACCGCGACGTGACCGCGCCGCGGGCGCCGGTGCTGGTGCCGTGGACGGCCGCCGACGACGCGGCCGCGGGCGGCAACCGCAAGATGTGGGACACCCTGGCCCGGGTGCTCCCGTACCACGTGCTGCACAGCACCCGCGACGTGTGGCGCACCGAGATCGCGACCTCCGCACGCTTTCAGGAGGAGCTGGAGGACGTGCTGGTCGTCGAACAGGGCCGGATCTACCGCACGGGCACGGTCTACCAGGAGCCGCCCACCGACGGCCCGGGAATCCGCCCGATCCTCGAAGGTCCCTAGGGGAGACACGTCATGGCGCTGAACGAGACGGCACGCGGCCAGATCGTGACCTTCTACTCGTACAAGGGTGGCACCGGCCGCACGATGGCGCTGGCCAACGTGGCCTGGATCCTGGCGAGTCAGGGCCTCCAGGTGCTGGTCGTCGACTGGGATCTGGAGTCTCCGGGTCTGCACCGCTACTTCCACCCGTTCCTGCGGGACAAGGAACTGCGGGCCACCCCGGGCGTCATCGAGATGATCTGGGATTACTCGATCGCCACGATGCAGCGCAACCGGGACGAGGACTCGCAGGAGCTGCTCACCGGCCACGCCAAGATCCAACGTCGTGCGGTCTCGCTGAACTGGGACTTCGACCACGGTGGCGTGATCGACTTCGTGGCCGCCGGGCAGCAGGACTCCGCGTACTCCCGGTTGGTGAGCACCTTCGACTGGGCCAACTTCTACGAGCGCCAGGGCGGCGCGTCGTTCATCGACGCGGTCCGGGCGCAGATGCGCGCCGAGTACGACGTGGTGCTGATCGACAGTCGCACCGGCCTCAGCGACGTGGCCGGCATCTGCACCGTGCAACTGCCCGACCTGGTGGTCAACTGCTTCACCATGTCCACCCAGAGCATCCTGGGCGCGGCGGCGGTGGCCCGCTCGATCCGCAGCCAGCGCCCCGACGATCCGCCGCTGCTGCTGCCGGTGCCGATGCGCGTGGAGGACGCCGAGCTGCGCAAGCTGGAGACCGGCCGCGATCTGGTACGGGCCGAGTTCGCGCCGTTCCTCGAGCACCTCTCGGACGCGGCGGCCGCCCGCTACTGGAACACCATCGAGGTGCCCTACCGCACCTTCTACGCCTACGAGGAGATCCTCGCCGCGTTCGGTGACCGACCCGAGCAGGTCGGTACCCTGCTCGCCGCGTACGAGCAACTCGCCTCGGTGATCACCGACGGCCGCGTCACCCGGTTGCACCCGATCGGCGAGACGGAGCGACGCCGCTCGCTTGTCGAGTTCGAACGCAGCCGCCTCACCGCCGAGCAGGCGGTGCTGCTCAGCTACGCCTCCGCCGACCGGCTCTGGGCCGAGTGGATCACCGACCAGTTGGAGGATGCCGGGCTGCGGGTGGATCGTCGCGCGCTGGACGTGCCGGTGCTCGCCGGCGGGCGGGCCGAGTTCGACCGGGCCGTCAGTGGCGCGAGCCGGGTGCTGGCCGTCCTCACCCGGCACTACGCCGGCACACCGCTCGCGGGCGAGGTGTGGAAGAACGCCACCGGCCGGGACCAGCTCGGCGGCGCGGGCGTGCTGGTCCCGCTGCGCGTCGACGAGTCGCGGCTGACCATGCCGTACAGCGACCACAGCCCGGTGGACCTCACCGACGTCGACCCGTCCACCGCCCGGAGCCGCGTGCTGGAGGCCGCCGGAGCGACGGTCACGGCCGGCGGTCGTGCGGTCGGCCGGTTCCCCGGACCGTTCCCGACGATCTCCAACGTCCGCCAGCACGGCACCCCGTTCGTCGGGCGTGCCGCCCAACTCGAAGCCCTGCGCGATCGGCTCACCACCTCGCCGGACTCGGCCCTGCAGGTCGTGCACGGCCTCGGCGGTGTCGGCAAGACCCAGCTCGCGGCCGAGTACGCGCTGCGCTTCGGCCGCGACTACGACCTCATCTGGTGGATCCCGGCGGACAGCGAGGACCGCATCCGCGGCGGCCTCGGCGACCTCGGGCAGGCGATGGGCCTCGGCACCGGCGGCGGCGCCGAGGCGGCCCGCCGGGTGCTCGACGCGCTGCGCCGCGCCGGGCCCGACCAGCGCTGGCTGATCGTCCTGGACAACGTCGACAAGCCCACCCACGCCACCCGCGCGCTGCTGCCGCAGGGGCCCGGCCACGTCCTGCTCACGACCCGCGACCAGAGCTGGAGTGAGTACGCCACCGCGACCGAGCTGACCGTCTTCGACCGGACCGAGAGCGTCCAACTGCTGCGTGACCGGGTCCGCGGGCTCAGCGAGGCCGAGGCGGCCCAGGTGGCCGAGAAACTCGGCGACCTGCCGCTCGCGGTCGAGCAGGGCGCGGCGTACCTGCGGGCCAGCGCCATGCAGGTCGAGAAGTACCTGAACTCGCTGGACACGCCCGGTCTGCTGCGCATCCTCGACGGCCGGCAGTCCGCCGGCTACTCCAAGGCGCTCGCCGCCACCTGGCTGTTCACCCTCGGCCAGTTGCGCGAGGAGAAGCCGGCGGCGGCCCGGCTGCTGGAGCTGTGCTCGTTCTACGCGCCGGAGCCGATCCCGGTCGCCATGCTCACCGGTGACCGCTTCGCCAGCTTCATGGCGCCGATCGACCCGACGCTCACCGACCCGATCCTGCAGGGCCTGGTCACCGCCGAGCTGGGCCGCTACGGCCTGGCCCAGGTCGACGCCGAGAACAACACGGTACGGATCCACCGGCTGGTCCAGTTGGTCATCCAGGACCAGCTCGGCGATCCGGACGAGGCCCGCCGGCAAGCCCAACTGCTGCTCGCCGCCGCCAACCCCCGCGATCCCGACAAGCCGGTCAACTGGCCCGAGTACGCCGAGCTGTGGCCGCACGTACGCCCCAGCGGGCTGCACCTGTCCGCCATGGACGAGGCGCGTCAGCTCGTCGTGGACATCGTGCGCTACCTCTACCGGCGGGGCGACTACGACACCAGCCGCACCCTCGCCGAGGAGGCGCTGACCGGCTGGCGCGACACCGACGAGGACGACCCCACCCGACTGCGCATGCGCTTCCACCTGGCGAACGTGTTGCGCGCGCAGAGCCACTTCGACCGGGCGTACGAGATCGACCGGGACGTCTACGACCGGCAGCGGCGGATCTTCGGCGAGGAGCACCTCTACACGCTGATGACGGCCCGCAGCCTCGGCGCGGACCTGCGCGCCCAGGGCCTCTACCACGAGGCCGAGGCGCAGGACCGGCGCACGCTGGAGTTGAGCGTCCGCAGCTTCGGCGACGACAGCGGCCGGACGTTGACCGCCGAGAACAACCTCGCCGTGTCACTGCGCCTGGTCGGTGACTTCCGTGGCGCGGCCGCGCTCGACCAGCACATCCACGAGCGGCGGCGGGACCGTTTCGGCGAGGACGATCCGTCCACCCTGGCGTCGGCCAGCAACTACGGGCGCGGCCTGCGCGACACCGGCGAGCTGTGGCGCTCGCACAGCGTCCTGCAACGCACGTACACCACCCAGCAGAAGGTGAACGGCCCGGACCATCCGGAGACCCTGCGGACGGCCAAGGAGTTGGCGCTGACGCTGCGTCAGCTCGGGCGTTTCACCGACGCGCACCGGCTGATCGAGCGGACCGTGGTCCGGTACCAGCGCACCCTCGGCGCCGAGCACGCCGACACGCTCTCGGCCGAGATGGCCCTGGCCACCACCTGGTCGGCCGTGGGTGACAACCAGACCGCCCTGCGGGTGGCGCGCCGCCTGCGCGACGGCTACAACGACGTGCTCGGTGAGTCGCACGCCATCACCCTGGCCTGCCTGAACAACCTCGGCGTGCTGCTGCGCAAGCAGGGCGACCATGCCCAGGCCCGGGAGCTGTCCCAGCGGGTCCGCGACCAGTTGCTGGCCAACCTCGGCGAGCGGCACCCGCACACCCTGCTGGCCACCCTCAACCTGGCCAACGACCTGTTCGCCCTCGGTGACCGGGAGAACGCGTTGCTGCTGGACACCACCGCGTACGTGGAGCTGACCCGGGCGTTGGGCGCCGAGCACCCGGACACCCTCTCGGCGTCGGTCAACCTCGCGTTGAGCCGCCAGGCCACCGAGAGCGAGGCGGACGCCGGTCGGGCGCTCTACGACGAGGCGTTCGGTCAACTCGTGCAGCTCTTCGGCGGCGACAATCCCCGGGTGGTGCAGGCCCGCCAGCGGGAACGCTCCAACGCCTACATCGAGCCGGCGCTGCTCTAGGGTCGGTCAGCTGGCCGCCGCCAGCCAGGCCGCGAGGGCGAGCGGGTCCGCGTCCGCGAGGGCCTGGCTGAGCGCGCGCACCAGCTCGGGCCGGCGGGTCAGCACCCGCGCCGCCGCCGGTTGCCCGGTGCGGTGGGCGGCCAGGGCGAGTCCCACCCAGGCGTCGACGTCTCCGGAGTCGGCCACGAGACGTCGCCGGTACCCGGCCAACGCGTCCTCGGAGTTGCCCGCCGCGTACGCCTGGTCGCTCGGGCTCGACCCGCACGGCCCGCCGCCGCCCAGGAGCCGGTGGCGGACGGCGGCCTCGGGGCCGCTGGCCACGGTGAGAGCGGGACGGGCCGGGGCCGGGACGACCGTCGACGGCGCGTGGCCGAGAGCCGGTGGCACGCCGTGCCGCCACGCGTGCGCCAGGCGGGCCACCCCGTCCGGGTCGGGCCGCAGGTTGGCCAGGCCCCAGCGCACCGCGCCGGCGTCCGCCACGTCCCGCACGGCGGCCTCGACCCGGCCGTCGACCGGTTCACGCCAGCCGTGCAACGTGCCCGCCATGCCGGTCACGAACGACCGGCCCGCCTCGGTCAGCTCGGACGCCCCGGCGAGCTGCCGGACCGCGCGGATGGTCTGCTCCCGCCAGTACGCGTACTCGAACGCGGCCGCGACGCCCTCGTGCCGGCGCTGCCGCCACACCTCGGCCACCCCCAGGTGGGCGTACGCGCCCTGGAGCAGCGCGCCGACCGGGCGCGGGTCCAGCCGCCACGGCGCCCGGTAGCGCGCCGGCCCACCGTCGCGGTGCAACGGGACGAGGTCGAGGAGCGCACCGAGTTTGGTGTGCTGCACCTCGTGCACGAGCAGCAGCGCGAGGGTCTGCGCGTCGGCCGGCACGGAAAGCGCGATGGCCCCCAGCGCGTCCCTGCTGGTGGCGCTCACCGGGTTGCCCGAGGGCGGCGGTCGCAGCGGCACGAGCGAGCGCAGCAGACCGGTCAGCGCGTCGACGTGCGCCGGCAGCTGGTCACGCAGCCACTGCCCGGCCCCGGCGGCGAGACGGTCCAGCCGGGCCGCCCCCGCGTCGTCCAGTCGTGGCGCGGACGGCCGGTGGTAGCAGTGACGCCACGGGTCCTGGTCGTCCACGAGCACCCCGGTCGCGTCGAACGGCACGGTCCTGCGCGCCGGCTGCCAGTCGACGTCGCCGTCGCCCGCGTCGCGCAGCCGACCGTCGCGGGCGTCGACGCGTACCCCGTCGCCGTCCGCGCCGCCGTCGATCCGCAGCGTACGGGCGGTGCCGTGCAGCCGGATCGCGCCGTCGCCGTGCAGGCCGGCCGCCGCGCCGACGGTGGGCAGCGACAGCACCCCGTCGGCCGGGCGGGGCAGCGTCAGCGTGAACGTCAGGCCGGCGCGGACCGCGGCCGCCGCCGCGAGCGTCGCCAGGTAGGCGGGACCGGCCGCGCCGTCGAGCGCGGCGCGGGCCCAACCGGTCACCGGCGGATGGGCCAGCACCGCGGCGACCGTCGCCGGCTCGGCGTGCTCGGCCCCCGTGAGCAGCTCCAGGCTCTGCCGCACCAGCGGCTCGTCACGGCAGGCGCGGGCCGCGGCCACGGTCAGCAGCCGGCGGCGACCGAGCTGCCCGCCCCGCAACACGGCGATGGTGTCGGCGTCGCCGTGACCGGCGGCCAGCCCGGCGAGCTGCGCCGCCGTCAGCGGGCCTGTCACGGGCGAGCCGCCGGTACGCTCCGACCGCGCAGCGCCTCCAGGTCGGCGGTCACCCTCTCCTGCACGTGCCGGACCAGCCGGAACAGGTCGGCACAGTAGACCGACGGGTGGGCGAAGCCGACACCCTCGCGGAAGCGGTGCGCGTACAGGCCGCCGCCGCAGACGGCCACGACCGGGCAAGCCCGGCAGGCCGGAGCGAGCGCCGCGATGCCCGTCGGACGCCCCGCCAGCGACGGGTGCCGCAGCGCGTCGTCGAAGCTGTGCCGGAACACGTCGAAGCCGGTCCGCATCGCCGCCACGCTTGTGGTCTTGAGCGTGTCGGTGCCCTCGATGGTGCCGTCGGTCTCGATCGTCATGACGTCCGGCTCGGTGACGCCCAGCGCCTGCGTGCCGCTGCGACCGCCCAGCAGCAGCGCGATCAGCGACTCGAACAGCCGGATGCCGGTGCGCCGGGGCGTCTCGGCGTACCAGCGGTCGAAGACGGCGATCAGCCAGTCCGCGTACGGGGTGGCCGGGTCGTCGGGACGACGCCCGGGTGGGGGAGCGCTCCAGTTGCCGTGCGGCAGCAGCAGATCCAGCCGGGGCGGGTCGAACTCCCGCAGACCCTCGTAGACGGCGACCGGATCGTTGGCCAGGTCGACGGTGCAGAGCAGCCCGGCGTAGCGGGCCCGGTGCTCGGGTCGCGCCAGGAGGCGCAGCGCCGTGGCGACCTCGGCGTAACTGCCGCGCCCGTCGGCGTGCCGGCGGTGGCGGTCGTTGGCCGTACGGTCGCCGTCCAGGCTGACGCCGACGTCGATGCCGTGCGTGTGGCACAGGTCGAGCGCCGCCTCGTCGAGCAGCAGCCCGTTGGTCTGCATCGCCACGTCGAGCGTGACGGTGGACGGCAGCGCGGCGCGCAGCGTGCGGACCGTCCGGTCGAGCGCGGCGAGGCCGGCGAGCAGTGGTTCACCGCCGTGCAGCACCACCCGGGCGCGGTCGACGCCGTGCCGGGCCAGGTGAGCGGCGAGGCGGTCGGCGACCCGGCGCACGGTGCCGGGGGCCATGATCCGGGGCCGGGACCGCCAGTCCTGGTCGGCGTGGCGGTAGACGTAGCAGTAGTCGCACGCCAGGTTGCACCGCGAGTGGACCTTCAGCACCACCTGACGGATGTGGGGCGCGACCACGGCAGGGCGGTGTCGGGTGGCCGACGGCGGGGCGTCGGCCGGCACGGTCAGAAGCTCGACTCGAAGGCCGACACGTCGCCGGGGCGACCTGGCTCATCCTCGGCGGTCAGCGTCCCGAGCACGTGCGCCAGGACGCCGTCACCGGCACCGGCCAACAGGTCCGCCAGGGGTACGTCGCCGAGCTGCACCAGAGCGGTGCCGACAGTGCGTCCGATGGGCGGCTGGTCGGGTTCAGCCACCGTGGACCGTCCTTCGATCGAAGACCGGCACCTGAGTCACCGCTGCGCTCACTCCGCCTTTCTACACCATCGCACCCGACCCGCGACGGCGCGACACCGTACCCCGTACGCGCTGGCCACCGTGCCGTTACCTGGCGTACGACCGGGCTCGGCGAACCGGAGCAGGTCCGGTCGGCCTGTCGATGTGGGCGCTCGTCGTTCGTATGGAGGATGAGAGGTCGGCGTCGTGTCGACCGCCACCGCGAGGAGGAACGATGACTCTCTACCTGCTCAGCATGCACCAGCCCGACGGCGGGACGCCCGAGCCGGAGTTCCTGGCCCAGGTCATGCGCGAGGTCGGTGAGCTGCGGGACGAACTCGTCGCGGACGGGTCGTGGGTGTTCGGTCAGGGCCTGCACGGGCCGGAGACCGCCACCGTGCTGCGCCCCCGCGACGGCGACGTCCTGGTCACCGACGGTCCGTTCGTGGAGGGCAAGGAGCACCTGGGCGGCGTCACCATCATCGACGTGCCGGACCTGGACGCCGCCCTGCGCTGGGGTCGCCGTTACGCCCTGGCCACCACCCTGCCGATCGAGGTCCGCCCCTTCCAGCCCGGCGGCGGGGGCTGACCGTGCCCGACGTGGAGGCGGTGTTCCGCGCCGAGTACGGTCGCGCGGTCGCCGTCCTGGTGCGCCTCCTCGGCGACATCGACCTCGCCGAGGAGGCCGTGCAGGACGCCTTCGCGATCGCGCTGCGGCGGTGGCCGACCAGCGGCCCACCACCCAGCCCGGCCGGTTGGATCATCACCACCGCCCGCAACCAGGCCATCGACCGGCTGCGTCGGGAGGCGACCCGTGCCGACCGGCACGCCGAGGCCGCCCTGCTGTACGCACCCGACCCAGCCGCCGAGGAGGGGCCCGTGCGTGACGAGCGGCTCCGTCTGATCTTCACCTGCTGTCACCCGGCGCTCGCGCCGGCCACCCGGGTCGCGCTCACCCTGCGCCTGCTCGGTGGCCTGCGGACCGCCGAGATCGCCCGCGCGTTCCTGGTGCCCGAGGCGACGATGGCGCAGCGCCTGGTCCGGGCCAAGTCGAAGATCCGCCATGCCCGCATCCCGTACCGGGTGCCGAGCGACGCCGACCTGCCGGACCGGTTGCACGACGTCCTCGCGGTGCTGTACCTGATCTTCAACGAGGGATATACCGCCAGCGTCGGCCCGCACCTGGTCCGCGCCGACCTGTGCGTCGAGGCGGTCCGGCTGGCCCGGCTACTCGTCGAGCTGATGCCGGACGAGCCGGAGGCGCTGGGCCTGCTCGCGCTGATGCTGCTCACCGAATCCCGCCGGAATGCCCGTACCACCGCCGACGGGGACCTCGTGCCGCTGCCCGAGCAGGACCGGAGCCGATGGGACACCGTCCTGATCGCCGAGGGGCAGGCGCTGGTCCGCCGGTGCCTGCGGCGCGACCGGCCCGGGCCGTACCAGATCCAGGCCGCGATCGCCGCCGTGCACAGCGCCGCGAGGCGCGCCGCCGACACCGACTGGGGTCAGATTCTCACGCTGTACGACCATCTGATGGTCGTCGCCCCGGGTCCGGTGGTGGCGCTGAACCGGGCGGTCGCGCTCGCCGAGGTCGCCGGCGCGGCCGTGGCGCTGGCCGAGGTGGACCGCCTCGACCTGCCCGGATACCACGTGCGGCACGTGGTCCGCGCCGACCTGCTGGCCCGGCTCGGCCGCGACGCCGAGGCCGTCGAGGCGTACCGGACGGCGGTGGCGTTGACGGACAACGCGGCCGAACGGGCCTTCCTCACCGCACGGACGACGGCGCTGGCCCCGGGCTGACCGCGCGTTTGCCGGTGGCCCGCCGGGGAAACCGAGCCGCCCGTCGGCCCGGGTGTCCGCCCGTGGCCGCAGGAGCGGATGGAGGCGGAAATGGCGTACCGACCGGCGACCGTCGACGCCGTTGCCGACCTCGGCACGCTCACCCTCGGGGTCGAGGAGGAGTTCCTGCTGCTCGACCCGGCCAGCGGTGGCAACCTGCCGGTGGCCGACGAGGTGCGGGCGGCCCTGCGCGGCCCGGCCCGCGACCAGAGCCGCCAGGAGTTCCGGCACAGCATGGTCGAGATGGTCACCCCGGTCTGCGCCGACCTCGGCGAACTGCGCACCCACCTGGTGGAGCTGCGGCGATCGGCCGTCGAGGCCGCCGTCGCGGCCGGGGCCCGGCTCGTCGCGGTCGGCGCGACGCCGCTGGCCGAGCCGCGCCGGACGGTGCCCGACGAGCCGCGCTACCACGCCATGTCCCGCCGGTACGGGCCGGTGGCGCACGATCCGGCGGTGTGCGGCTGTCACGTGCACGTCGGGCTGCCGGACCGGGAACTGGCCGTGCAGGTCTGCAACCACCTGCGGGTGTGGCTGCCGGTGGTGCAGGCCCTCACCACCAACTCGCCGCTGCACGACGGGTACGACACCGGCCACGCCAGTTGGCGGTCGATGCAGTTGGAACGCTGGCCCAGCATCGGCCCCACCCCGTACTTCGACTCGGTCACCGACTACGACCGCACGGTCGGCGAGCTGATCGCCGCCGGCATCATGCTGGACGCCGCGATGGTGTACTGGTACGCCCGGCCGTCGTCGGCCTACCCGACGGTCGAGGTGCGGGTCGGCGACGTCTGCCCGACCGTGGACGACGCGGTGCTGGTCGCCGCCCTGGTCCGTAGCCTGGTCGCGACACTCGCCGACGACGTACGCGCCGGTGTGCCCGCGCCGGCAGTACGCGACTGCCTCGTCGCCGCCGCGCACTGGCGGGCGGCCCACGACGGCCTCGACGGCGAGCTGATCGACCTGCGGGCCGGCGGCGCCCGCCCGGCCTGGGACCTGGTCGACGACCTGATGGCGACCATCGCCCCGGCGCTGCTACGACACGGCGACCTCGGCTACGTCCTGGCCCAACTGGCCCGACTGCGCCGCGACGGCACCGGCGCGACACGACAACGCCGGGTGCTCGACGACACCGGCGACCTGCGGGCCGTCATCGACGACCTCGCCGCCCAGACCGCCGCCGCCTGACAGGGCCGGCCGTTCTCGTCCTGCTGCCGGCGGAGTCGGCGGCGGCTCAGGTGATGTCGTGGGTCTGTAGCCACAGCTCCAGCAGGCCGAGCTGCCACAGCTTGTTGCTGCCGGCGGCCGCCTCGGCCCGGTCCGGCTCGGCGAGCAGACGGGAGACGTACTCGGGGCGGAACAGGCCCCGCTCACGCGCCACCGGCGCCTGCAACGACTCGGCGACCAGCTCACGCACCGGCCCGTCCACGTTGCGCAGCGCCGGCACCGGAAAGTAACCCTTCGGCCGGTCGATCACCTCGGCCGGCAGGACCTCCCGGGCCACCTCCTTCAGCACGCCCTTGCCGCCCTGGGCCACCTTGTGCTCCGGCGGGCAGTGCGCGGCGAGGGCCACCAGGTCCTGGTCGAGGAACGGCGTGCGCACCTCCAGGCCCCACGCCATGCTCATGCTGTCCACCCGCTTGACCGGGTCGTCGGGCAGCATCAGGTGGGTGTCCAGGCGTAACACCGCGTCCAGCGCGGTCTGCGCCCCGGGCGCGTCGAGGTGCCCGGCGAGCAGGTCCCGGCTGGCGTCGTGGTCCAGCGTGTACGCCGGGCCGACGATGGCGCGCAGCCCGTCGTGGTCCCGGTCGAAGAACGCCGCGGCGAACGTCTCGGCGGCGCCGTGCCGGGGCGCGTCGACAAGCGGCTGGTGGTAGCCGTAGCCGGCGAACACCTCGTCCGCGCCCTGCCCGGACTGGGCCACCTTCACGTGCTTCGCCACCTGTTCCGACAGCAGGTGGAAGGCGACGACGTCGTGGCTGCCCATCGGCTCGGTCATGGCCCGCACGGCATTGCGGACGGCCGGCGCCAGGTCGTCGTCGGCGAGCCGGATCCGCTGGTGGTCGGTGTCGTACGCGCGGGCGACCAGGTCGGAGTAGTGGAACTCGTCGCCGGCCTCGCCGCCCCGACTGTCGAAGCCGATGCTGAACGTGCGCAGGTGCTCCTGACCGGCCTCGGCGAGCAGCGCCACGATGAGGCTGGAGTCCAGACCACCGGAGAGCAGCACACCGACCGGGACGTCGGCCACGAGCCGGCGGCGGACGGCCGTGCGCAGCGCGTCCCCGACGGCGGCCCGCCAGTCAGCGGCGTCCATGCCGGCGTCGGCGGGCTCCCGGACGTAGTCGGGCTGCCAGTACACCTGCTCCCGGCTGCGCCCGTCGGCCTCGACGACCCGCAGGGTGGCCGGCGGCAGCTTGCGGACGCCGCGCAGCACGGTCCTCGGCGCGGGCACGATCGAGTGCCAGGACAGGTAGTGGTGCAGCGCCACCGGATCGATGCCGGTGTCGACGTCCCCGGCGCGCAGCAGCGCGGGCAGGGTGGAGGCGAACCGGAGCCGCCCGGGGGTCTCGGCGAGGTAGAGCGGTTTGATGCCGAGCCGGTCGCGGGCCAGGACGAGCCGTCGCCGGACCCGGTCGACGAGGCCGATCGCGAACATGCCGACCAGGTGGTCGACGAAGCGTTCACCCCAGTGCGCGTACGCCACCAGGATCACCTCGGTGTCGCTGGTGGATCGGAAGGCGTACCCGGCGTTCTGTAGCTCCTCGCGCAGCTCTGGATAGTTGTAGACGCAGCCGTTGAAGACCAGCGCCAGGCCGAGGTCGTCGCGCGCCATCGGCTGGGCGCCCGCGTCGGACAGGTCGATGATGGTCAACCGGCGGTGTCCGAGGGTCACCCAGTCGTCGGTCAGCAGGCCCTCGGCGTCCGGGCCGCGGGAGCGCATCGCCTCGCTCATCCGGGTGACCGCCGCCGCGTCGGGCGGTCGACCGTCGAAGCGTGCCTCCCCGCTGATCCCGCACATCAGGCGGGGCGGTGCTGGTTCAGGGCGGACATGGCCCTCCTGTCAGGTCTCCCCGACTGGTGGTGGCGGGGCCCTCGGTGAAAACGGGGGCGCTGGCTACCCGCGTAGCGGCCGGGCAAACCCGCAGGCGCTGCGGCGTCCGGCTCAGCCGCGCAGGGTGCGCAGGATGCGGGCCAGCTCGGCCCGGTCGGCGTCGGGGAGGTGGCCGAAGAAGCGGTCCGCCTCGGCGCGGCGGGCGGCCCGGATGGCGGCGCTGACCCGGGTGCCCTCGGCGGTCAGCGCGACCAGGGTGGCCCGCCGGTCGGCCGGGTCCCCTCGCCGTTCGACGAGCCCCCGGGCCTGGAGGTCGTCGACGACCTCGGTGGCCGAGCGGGGGGCGATGCGCAGGTGCTCGGCGAGCGTGCCGGGGCGTACCTCACCGTGGCGGCCGAGCACGCCGAGCGCGCGGGCCTGGCTGGGGGTGACATCCCACGGGGCCAGCGACTCACGGGTCTGCCGGCGCAGACGGGACGCGACCGCCCAGAACGTCTCGGCCAGGCTCTCGTCGCCGCCGTCGGCGGTGTCCTCGGTCACCGGAATACGGTAGCAGCCGATGCTGTTGTTCCCTCATGTTGAGGTAACCTCAGCATATCCTCCCGGAAGGAGTTCCCCTTGGAACCCACCCCGACGGGCCGCGACCGCGGCCACCGCACCGTCAGCGCCGAGGAGAAGGAGCAGGCACGCCAGGTGTCCCTGCGCCGCATCGGCCGCCTCTTCACCCCCCACCGGCCTGCCCTGGTCATCGTCACCGCGATCATCGTCCTCTCCTCGATCGTCTCGATGGCCAGTCCGTTCCTGCTGCGTACCGTGATCGACCGGGCCCTTCCGCAGGGCGACGTGACCCTGCTGGTCTGGCTGGTCCTCGGCATGGTCGCCGTCGCCGCCGTGACCGCCGCGCTCGGCGTCGTCCAGACCTGGATCTCCACCCAGGTCGGGCAGCGGGTCATGCACCGGCTGCGCACCGACGTGTTCCGCCACCTCCAGCGGCAGTCGCTCGGCTTCTTCACCCGCACCCGCACCGGCGAGGTGCAGTCGCGCATCACCAACGACATCGGCGGCATGCAGTCGGTGGTCACCTCCACCGCCACCGCCGTCGCGGCCAACCTCACCACCGTGGTCGCCACCGCCGTCGCGATGGTCGCGCTCTCCTGGCAGCTCTCCCTGGTCTCGCTCGTGGTGCTGCCACCGGCCGTCTGGCTGACCCGCCGGGTCGCCCGGATGCGCCGCGAGATCACCGCCCAGCGCCAAGGGGAACTCGCCGACCTCAACGTCACCGTGGAGGAAGGGCTGTCGGTCAGCGGCGTCCAACTCGCCAAGACCCTGGGCACCGGGCCCGCCCTCATCGAGCGGTTCACCGCCTCGTCGGCCCGACTCGTCGACCTGGAGCTGCGCAGCGAGCTGGCCGGACGCTGGCGGATGGCCTCGATGAGCATCATCTTCGCCGCCGTACCGGCCGTCATCTACCTCGCCGCCGGCCTGCCCGGCGCCGCCGGCACGCTGAGCATCGGCACCCTGGTCGCCTTCACCGCCCTCCAGGGCGGACTGTTCCGGCCCCTGATGGGCCTGCTCAACGTCGGCGTCTCGCTGACCGCGTCGCTGGCCCTGTTCGCCCGGATCTTCGAATACCTCGACCTGCCGGTCGACGTGGCCGATCCGGCCCAACCGGTCCGCCTCGACCCGCCTCGGGTACGCGGGCACCTGCGCCTCGAGGACGTCACCTTCGGCTACCCGGGCAGCGACACCGCCGCCCTCGCCGGCATCACCCTCGACGTGCCCGCCGGCACCAGCCTCGCCCTCGTCGGCGAGACCGGCTCCGGCAAGAGCACCCTCGCGGGCCTGGTCAGCCGCCTGCACGACCCGACCGCCGGCCGCGTCACCATCGACGGCGTCGACCTGCGCGACCTGCGCCTGGCCGACCTGGCCGCGATCGTCGGCGTGGTCAGCCAGGAGACGTACCTGCTGCACACCACCGTCCGGGAGAACCTGCGCTGCGCCCGACCGGACGCCACCGACACCGAGATCGAGGCCGCCGCCCGCGCCGCCCAGATCCACGACCAGATCGCCGCGCTCCCCGACGGGTACGACACCATGGTCGGCTCGCGCGGGCACCGGTTCTCCGGCGGCGAGAAACAACGCCTCGCCATCGCCCGTACGCTGCTGCGTGACCCGCGCATCCTGGTCCTCGACGAGGCGACCAGCGCGCTGGACACCGAGACCGAACGCGCGGTACAGAGGGCGTTCGACGTGCTCGCCCAGGGGCGTACCACCATCACCATCGCCCACCGCCTGTCCACGGTCCGCGACGCCGACCAGATCGCGGTGCTCGACCACGGCCGCATCGTCGAAACCGGCGACCACGACACCCTGCTGCACCGCAACGGCCGCTACGCCACTCTGGCCGCGTGAGCCGTCCGTGTCGCCCCCTTGATCGTTGGCTGTTGGGCCACATGACACGCCGAGCGAATTGCTGCTGAGCAGCCACCGATCACCGCCCAGGCCCGATCCTGTCGATCATGGCCGAGGTGATCGGGTGACTGCCTCGACCCTAGGATCGGGACGATGCAGGAGACACGGCTGACGCCAGCTCCTGCGTCCTGAACCTCGGCCCAGCGCCGTGGTGGCCGTCAGTCGAGCCAACATCCACCACACGGTCGGCAGGACGCGCCTTAGCAGAAACTGAGCACGAGTGGGGGTTGTCCACAGTGGGTGCGCCGTCCACAGCCGCTGGGATGGCTCCTTGCGGATCTTGCCAGCGGGCCGCACGGTTCGTGGTGTGAATTCGGTGTTGCGGGACCTGGTGGAGCGCTCCGGTGGGCTGTTCACCCGTGCGGCGGTGACGCAGGTGGTGCCTGAGTGGGCGCTAGAGCACGCCTGTCGCGGCGGCGAACTAGTACGGGTGCTGCCCGAGGTCTTCGTGGCGGCACACCTGGTCAACGGCCGGGCGGGCGCACCCGTCCTGAAGCGGCTCGACCCGGTCGTCGCCCCCCTTGCGGCTCTCGCCTGGGCGCGGGGACGCGCAACACTCAGTCATCTCAGCGCGCTCGCCGCGTGGGGCCTGCGCCCGCAGACCCTGGGAGAGCCACTGCACCTCACCGCGCCGATCAACGCGGGCCTACGAACGCGCCCGGGTGTGGTGGTTCACCGCCGGAGGGACCTCGTCATCGCGCCGCCGCACGTGGTCGTCCGCCGAGGACTGACGGTGACCCGCCTGGAGCAGAGCGTCGTCGACTCGTGGCCGATCCTGCCGCCCGGCGAGCGGCGGGCACCGGTGATCCGCGCGGTCAACGACCGGCTCACCACTTCTGAGCGGCTGACCCTCGCCGTGGAGAACGTGCCGAAGCTGACCGACCGGGCGGCGCTGCGGACCCTGCTGACCCGGCTCGCCGACGGCTGCCGTAGCCCGCTGGAGATCTGGGGCCACGACCACGTCTTCACCGGCCCGACCATGCCGATGTTCCGTCGGCAGATGCCGATACGTCTCGGGCGGCGCACCGTCTACCTCGACATGTTCGCCGAGCGGGAACGGGTCGACATCGAACTCGACGGCGCCACCACCCACGGCGACCCCCGACAGCGGGAGATCGACCTGCGGCGGGACGCCCTGCTGGCGACCGTCGGCATCCTGGTGGTCCGCTTCGCCCATCGCCGCCTGGTCAACGAGGCCGACGACGTACGCCGGGAGACCCTGGCGATCCTCGCGAGCCGGACGACGGTCTGACCGCCTCAGCGGATAAGATCCTGGGTCGATGGACGGGCTTCCCGAGCAGGACGTGGCGCTGGTGCGACGCTGGTGCGACGAACGCGTACCACAGAGTGTGCGAAACCAGGTGCGGATCGAGTGCCACGAAGCACCCCGGCACCTCACGGTCGTCGAACGACGACCCCCGTGGCGTGGAGAGACCGGCCAGGAGTGGACGACCGCTCCTGTCGCCCGGCTGCGGTACACGAAGAAGACCGGCACCTGGACCCTGTACTACCGGGACCAGAACCTCCACTTCCGTCGCTACGACCTGACCCCGTCGTCCGACAGGGTCAGCGCGCTGCTCGACGAGATCGGCCGCGACCCGACCGGCATCTTCTGGGGCTGACGTCCCGGACCGTCAATCGCCCACCACCATGGATGGCGAGCGCCACGACGGCGTCAGTCGATCAGTTCACGTTTCCGGACCGACAGCAGGACGGAAGGTGCCGACTCACCATCCGCGGCCAGGTCCGAGACGAGGTGCTGGCCAACCTCGCCCCTCCCGATCGCCCCGCTTCGGATAGCATCCGTCGGCCGTCAGATCGACGGCACGGGACAGGGGGACGTTGCCAAGATGACTCGACGGGTTGCCGCGGTTGCCGCACTCACGCTCACCGTGATGGCTGGTTGCGCCGAGGGCGGAGGCGGAACCTCAGCGGACCCCTCGTCGTCGGCAGGCCCGACCGCCTCACCAATCGCGGCCGGCCCACCCTGGTACGACGAGGTCGCCCCGGCCGAGGCTGGCAGCACGGTGGGCGCGAAGGGCAGTGACTGCGAAC
Organism: Micromonospora sp. RB23; assembly: GCF_053585025.1. Lineage (NCBI taxonomy): Bacteria > Bacillati > Actinomycetota > Actinomycetes > Micromonosporales > Micromonosporaceae > Micromonospora > Micromonospora sp. RB23. Next base: position 3,795,097 of record NZ_CM132111.1, on the reverse strand, counting down.
TTCCGATCACGTTCTCGGTCCCGGCCGGGTGGAAGGTGACGAAGGTTTCCGGGCAGGCGCAGCTCACGGTGGGCCGATCGAGCCTACGCTGCGAGATCGACGCCAAGCCGGCCGGCCTGGTCGGGTTCCTGCGGGTGTGGAGCATCAACGAGAGCCTGCCCAGTGGGGGAAAGAACGACGCCGAGAGCTTCGTCGCCGAGTACGCCAAGGACCCGAGCGCGGTGTACCGACGGATCAAGGCTGGGCCGCTCGACTCGATCGAGGCGTCCTACGTGGAGGCCGACCTCGACGGGAAACCGAACCCACACCGGGCGGTCGTCGTTTCGGCGGTCGAAGGGGACACTTTGTTGACCATCGGTGGCATGGACGCCGACGAGTTCCAGTCGCTCCTGCCCGGTTACCAGTTGGCGAAGGGGAGCATCAAGCCCGCGTGAATCCCGGACGGTCGTCGACTCGTGGCGCGGGTGGTTGCGCTTGCCCGGTGCTGAGAGCCTGGGCGCTGTGAGCACGCTGCTGACGCAACTTCCGGCGCTCCTCGGTGTGCTGGTCGGCACCCTGGGCACTATCCTCGCCACCTCGCTCGCCGATCGCGCCCGGTGGCGGCGCAGCCAGAGCGTGCGCTGGGACGAGCGGCGCCTCGACGCGTACGTCGAGTTCGCGCACGCCCTCAAGGAGAGCCACGCGGTGGCGTTGCGGATGACGGCCCACCTGCGGCCCGGCTCACACAGCCACCCGATCGACCGGGGGGAGGGGCTGGCCCGGCTCGCCGAGTCGGACGCGCGGCGCACCATCGTCTGGGAGAACCTGCTGCTTCTCGGCGACGAGCCCACGGTGGTGGCCGCCGCCACCTGGCGAGACGCGATCTGGCGGCTGGAGCGGCTGGCCCGGGGGATCGTCGACGTTCCGGAGGACATCTCGGCGCAACTGGACGCCGTCAACGAGGCCCGGGACGGCTACTACCGGGCGGCCCGCCGCAGCCTCGGCGTCCGGGGCGGCTCGGTGGAGCAGTCGGCCGCGCTCCGTCAGGCGCTCGCCGGCCGGACGACCGTCCCGGCCGACCTCACCCCGGGCACCGAGACCCTCTGACGAACCATGGAGGGGATCGCACCGCCGTGGTCTGGCGAACGCAGGCCGGCGAGCTGGACGAAGACCTCCCGTTTGGCGGTCGCGTCGCCACGACGGTCGAGGACGTAGCCCGTCAACCAGACCCAGCCGTCGTAGGTCGGCTGGTCCGACACGGAGACGACGCGGAAGGTCAAGGCGCGCTCGCCAGCGAACTGCACCGAGGCTCGGCCGTCGACGACGAGCAGATCGCCGGGGGAGAGGCGCGCGGTCACCAGTGGCCGGAGTTGGGTTGGTCATCCGGCGGTCGGCACTCTCGAGCATGCATGGTCTGCCAGTCCCGCAGCGCCCGTCCGAGTCGGCCGTTCTCCTGGCTGAGCAGCCGTACCGTCTCGTTGAGCGTGGTCAGCTCGTCGGCCACGCGGGCCTGGAACTCGCGTACCTCATCGGGGTCGACGCCGCGCCGACGGGCGGCGAACGCGCGGGTCCGCACCTCGTAGGGCGTCAGCCGGGCGGGGTAGCCGGCCGGCTGGGGTTGGTTTCCTCGATACACCGGAACCACGACGATCCTCTCTGCGGGCAGGTGGGGTCGGGGCGGGCGCACGCACCCGCCCCGACCGAGGGGATGAGCCGCACTCGTTGCCACGCGAGGAGCGGCTCGCGCTTAAACATATATGCCTAAGTGTTGTTGCCGCAACGCTTAGTTGTCTGGCCAGTGCGTGTCGTGATCAAATTGGCGTGCCACGCGAGGAGTGCCATGCCACAGACACCGGACTACATCCGGATCTCGGAAGAGATCATCGGAGACCTGCGCAGCGGGAAGGTCAAGCCAGGGGACAAGTTGCCCTCGATCGCTGACATGTCCGACCGCTTCGACGTCAGCTCGTCCACCATTCAAATGGTCTACGTCCGTCTGGAAGCGCTGCGGGTGATCCGGCGACATCAGGGCAAGGGCATCTTCGTGACCGACCCGAAGACCTGGATGCGCGAGCCGTCACCTTGATCGTTGGCGGTCGGACGGCATGACTCGGTCAAGGAGATCAACGTCGGTGCTCGCCGCGCCGAGCCGGTGGACGGCTGATTCGCCGGGGGCGATGCGGGCGAAGGGGCGGCTGACCGGCACGAGATCCGTCCGCGGATTCCGGGTGCTGACGGTACGAGGCGACAACGAGTGGGCCGCCCCGCCGGACGCCTGGGTGGTCGCGCCTACCGCAGCGTTCTGGCCTGAGTAACCGCTTCGGCCTGGTCCGCCCGGCCGGCAGGTGAAGTGGCCGGCCGACCGGTCAGTTCCTGATGGCCGTCTCCCGTCTGTCTCGTCCGGTCCGGTCCCGTGCACGGGACCAGACCGTCCAAATTCGACGGTACCCATCCCAAGTCCTTGATGTCGCCCCGTGGGGCTTCGTACGGTGAGCCTTCACCCGCCGCAAAGTGAGCGTGGCTTCACCATCAGTGCCGGTGGGGCACGGATCGACAGCGGATTCAGTCTCAGCCTCTCGGCCACCACGGATGGCCGGTGTGCGATGGGAGGGAGCACGCCAATGGAATGTGTCATGCCGCTGGTCTATTTCGTCGGCTTCTTCATCGGCATGATCGCGGTGCGAGCCAGAGCCGGTCTCGGGCAGGGCCCGATCAAAATCCTCGGTGACGGGGGCGTTGGTCTGGAATGGTTCGTCGGATCCCTGCTGACGCTGATGTTCTGGCCGGTCAGCCTGGTTCTCTGGCTTGCCCGAGGCCGTCCGGAGCCACGGATCGTCTTCAACGACAAGGCAAGGGAGCGGCGTCGTCGCGCCGCCGGGATCTGAGAGGCCCTGGGTATGTCGGATCACCGCGGCCATCCGGACAGACTGCCGCCTGGCACTGCCGCCATGCTGGCGGATTTCGCCCGCTACGAGTGGTACGGCGAGAGCAGTGGCATCGGGCCCGAACAGGCGTGGGGGATGCTGGTGACGCTGCTGCCGCTGAGCCAGTCCGACCCGGCCGGCCTGACGGCCGCGCTCGCGTGGGAGGTGACCCCGCTGGGCGGCTGGTCGGCGTACGGGGCGAGCCGGGCAGTGGCCGAGTTGCTCGGCCTCGGCTTCGAGGGCGACGACGCAAAGGCCGTGCTGGACGGTGGAATCCGTTTCCTGCGCCAGAACGGCGTCCCGCCGCTGCGGGTCCGTCATTACGAGTGGAACCGGTGGGTCGACACCGGAGGCGACGTCAACAGCTGGCTCCCGACGACGTCGCCGCCGCCGCCGGAGCGGTCCGGGCTGCGTGAGCTGGCGCCGGGCGAGGTGCGCCACATCGCCACGCTGACCGCCGACCACGATTCGAACACCATCCACCTGTGCCGGGGCGACTCAGGCGCCTACCTCGCTCTGATCGACGCCCCGCACAGCGACGATGACCCGACCCGCTCCCGCCGGCAGTGGAAGCAGGCCGCGTCGCTCTACGAGGTCTTCGTCCAGGTCGGTTTGGCGCTGCAGTCACCGCCTCACTGGGTGAGCGCAGAACTCGAGCCCTATATCCCGCTTCCCCGACCGAGCATCTGACGACGGAGGACCCATGCCTGGCTATGACCCGAACTGCGACAACTGCATGAAGTGCGGAACCTGCCGGGGCACCGGTGTCGTTCGGCGTACGCGCATGGACCGCGGCAACGCCTACTACGTCGACGAAACCTGTCCGACCTGTCGCGGAGTCGGTGGCAAGCCCGCAGCCGGCAACCACAACCACCGCTGACGGTACAGGACTGTGGATCAGCAGGCAGAGGTACAGATCGCCGGATCGCTCCCGCTTGCGGCGGTGATGGACGCGCTGCGGGCCGAGCGGACCGTGTTCCACTCGGAGGCGGATTTCCAGCACGCCTTTGCCTGGGCCGTGCACTGCCTGGACAACGAGGTGCAGGTGCGGCTCGAAGTCCGGCGGCAGGAGAGGGCGTACCTGGACCTGCTCTGCTCTGGCCCGAATGGCCGGACGGCGATCGAGTTCAAGTACTTCACCGCCCTCTGGGACGGTGTTGATCCTCGCACCGGCGAAGAGTTCCGGCTGCGCCACCACGGCGCCCCGGACCTGGCCCGGCTCGGATTCGTGGCCGACGTCGCCCGGCTGGAACAGTTCTGCCGTCCCGGCCCCACCCCGATGAACGGTCTGGCCGTCCTGCTCACCAACGACCCCGGGATGTGGAGACCGCCAGCCGGCTCTCGGCCGACCCGGGACGGCGAGTTCCGCCTGCACGAGGGGCGCAGGCTTCGCGGCAGGCTTCGCTGGGGGACGGAGGGCAGCTACTTCGCGGCAAATCAGCGGGACCTGCTCGGTGACTACCCGCTGAACTGGCGGGACTTCGCCCGCCTGGACGGCCGCAACGGCGAGTTCCGCTGGCTGGCGGTGCGCGTCGACCAGGTGCAGCCCACGACGGTGAACCTGGTGGTCGGGTGATGCCTGTCGAACACCCTCCTGGCTCAGAAGCGCTCGGTGCGCTGCGTCGCCGCCTTCCCGCCGCACCGATAGGCCGTCCGAGGCCGCAGGGCCACGAAGTGACAAAGCGCAGGCCGTCGCTGTCCACCCCTTCCGGTACGTCAGGAGCCGACAATGGTTAACGACATTCAGCTGATCAGTGACGGCGACGGAGTGGCGGTAATCGGCGATCCGACGGCCGTCGAGCGTTTCCTCCTCTCCGAAGGGCTGCCGTCGACGGACCTCGGCCTGCCACGGCTCGGGTCCGTCCTCAACGCCGGGGCGGCAGCGGCACAGGCAGGCTCCTCGATCGCCGCCCACTCAGGGCGCTGGGTGCAGCTGACCAAGGAGTCCGCGCAGATCGTCGACAGGTACGGTCTGATGCCGACCAAGACCCCGGGCATCAGCCACGCCATGGTGGGGAACCCGGGCTCGATCCAGAGATGGCTCCAGATCAAGGGGACCGGGGCGGTCGCTGGCAACCCTGCGCTGCTGGCCGGCGCTGCGGGGATCATGGCGCAGGTTGCGATGCAACAGAGCATGAAGGAGATCACCGACTATCTCGCCGCGATAGACGAGAAGGTCGACGATGTGCTCCGCGCCCAGAAGGACGCCGTGTTGGCCCGCATGATCGGAGTGGGCTTCGTTCTCGAGGAGGCCATGACCATCCGGGAGGCGAGGGGCCGGGTCGACGAGATCACGTGGTCGAAGGTGCAGGGTGCGCCGGCGACGATCGCCGAAACCCAGGCGTACGGGCTGCGTCAACTCGACGCGCTCGCGGAGAAGCTGGAGCGCAGGACCACGATCGGCGATCTCGCCAAGGCGGCCAGGGAAGCAGAGTCCACGGGACAGGAATGGCTCTCCGTCCTGGCACGCTGCTTCCAGCTCCAGGACGCGGTCGCCGTGCTCGAACTCGACCGGGTGCTGGACGCGTCGCCCGACGAGCTGGACGGGCATCGCCTCGGGCTGAGGACTGCGCGGCAGAACCGGCTGGAACTCATCTCCCGGTGCACCGAGCGCCTGATGGCCCGCATGGACGCCGCCGCAGGCAGAGCCAACGCCAAGGTGCTGCTGAATCCGATGGACTCCCCGGCCGTGGTGAAGTCGAGCAACCATGTCTCGATGGCCATCGTCGAATTCCAGGGCCGGCTCGGGATCGACGGCACGCGGCAGTCATCGGAGGCGAAACGATGGACGGATGCCGCCAGGGAGGCGAGGGACAAGGCGCTCGAGACGGGAGCGGAGGGCGTTGGTGCCGCCAGGCGCCTCGGCGACGAGACCCTCGGCCGGGCCAGATGGGCGACGGGCAAGCTCTCCAGCCGGGTCGCTGAGCGAGCGCTCCGTCGGCGCGGGAACGACGAGGAACGCGACGAGAAGGACTGAGTGGGCAAGGCGTCGAGAGCCCCTGGCCTGGCCAGTTCGGACAGACCAGGGGCCTCCGTGGCTCCGCAGGTGGTCAGGAACACGTTCCCCATTGACAGTTGTGGCCCGAGGGCTTCCGCCTGAGCCCTTCAGCCTCCGTGCACCACCTGCACTTCGGTTTTCCTGCCTTGACGCATGCACAGCCCATGTTTGCCTCCTGTTTCGTTCCGCGGCGCGTCAGCCGCGCCAGTTCCTCTCGAACACCAGCCGCCACGCCTGCTTCGTGTCGGCGGTCGAATCGCCCCAGGCTGGTATCTCGCCGCCGGCGGACGCGGTCAAAAAGCTGCCTCGCTGCAGCAACCCGTCATGCCATTTGGCCACCTGCCTCGTCAAGCCGTGGTGGCACAGGGGATGCCAGGCCCACAGCCAGTCGATCATGTCGTCAGCCTGCTGCAATCGTCTGTCTGGCGAGGCGACGCCGAAGCGGCTCACGAATTCCTCGAACGCCTCCGGATCCCTGAGTTGAGCCGTGAAAGCACCGGCCTGCGAGCCGACGGTGAACGCCGTGCGCTCTGCCAGCCTGGCACGGTTCACCGGGGTGTCCGGAACGCCAGCGCTCGACAGCGAATCGAGGCAGTAGTCCGGATACAGCGGCGGGATCGTGCGTGGGCGATGCTTGAGCACCTGGCTGTTGACCAAGGTGGTCAGCGCATCGGCGGCAGTCGCATCAGCCACGTGGATCCGCAGGCCCATCCGGTCCAGCTCGAACGTCCCGCCACCCGGAGTCACCTCGGTGTACGCGCCGGGAACCTCCGCGATATCGGTCGCCCGCACGACGGTGCGGCCGCCTCTGCGCATCACCAGCACCCGTCGATCGGTCAGCACGACGGTGTCGTCGTGTGAGCGCTCGTCCACGGCGATTCCCAGCACCTGCTCATTCGGCAGGAGAGCACCTCGAATCCCGTGCTGTCCTTTTGCTACCGCCTGCCGCGAGCGGGTCCCCCGAGTGAACAGGACGTTCGAGAAGCGCGTGTCGAGTGGCTCGTCAGGCTGGAAAAACCGCATGTCTCTCCTCGACTGTCGCTTCAGTACCGGTCGGCCCCGGTGAGAAGTTGCTCAAGCCGGTCGGCCGTCGAGGTCACGAGCGCCAGCGGACTTTCGAACTCGTTGATGTTCAGGTTGAGCAACGGCACGGCGTGGCGGAACGTCACCATGTCACCCACGGCGGACATCCCACCGCAGACCGTGTCTCCGATCTCGCGCAGCGCCTGCGCCACGTTGACCGAACGCAGCTCACCGAAGGGCGACTCGATCTGCACCCACTCCTCGGACCCGTCCGCCAGGGTGACATGCCAGAGCAGCACCACCTGCGAACGGAGGTTCCCGGTCTCGAAGACCAGCTTGATCAGGTCTTGCTGCTCATCGGAGATCTTGTAGTTCGACCGTACGTAGGATTTGAGGTCGGCCCACGTCGCCATGTTGATCCTCCTATGCCGTTTCTTGACGGAGAAGGCGCTCGTGCGTCAGACGTGATTGCTGGGTAGCACCGGCCTTCTGCCCGTCGTCCGGGGCAAAAGCGAGTGCACTCTCCTCGCCGGGAAACCGCAACCCCTGATTCGCGGGCTATACAGGATCCGTCAATTCGACGAAGACTTTCGGACGAAATTGCGGTGGAGTTCTGGGCGGGCTCAATCAGCCGCTCGGTTACCGTCGTTCGGAAATTGTGGCCGCTCATCCACATTGTGGCTGGAGTCGCCGCGGTCCTGGGGCCGACCAGAGTTCAGCCGTTCGTAGAACGCGCGGCAGCGGGTTTTCCAGTCCATTTCCGACTCGCTCGTCAGGCAACGTGTGAGGAGGGAACACACGCCGTCGATCACCTCGGGGTCGGTGATGCGCTGCTCGTACGTCTCAAGGGTTTCGGCCAGCCGGCGGCGGGCGCCGGACTCGACGAGCTCAAGCGTGGCCATCGCGCGAACCGCGGCGGGCAGATCGATGTCGACCAGCGCCGGGATGAGGCGTCGGGCGACGCCGACGTCAGCGGCCCGGTTCGCCACCGAGATACAGTGCGCGAAGAATTCCGGATCGACGGGCCGGGGCGCGTAGAGCTGCGGTAGCAGCTCGATCGCGAGCCGCTGCACGCCCTGCTCCATGCTGGACATCAGCGCCAGGATGGTCTCCTCGTCCGCGGCACGCTGCGCGGCGAGCACGCGGATCGCCCGCTTTCGGGCGATCTTGTTCTCGAGCTCGTCGGCCGCGATTTCGGCGGCGACCAGTAGTTCGGAGCGGCTGAGCCGATCGGGCTCATTGAACAGTTGGGCCACCGCAGCCCGCTTGTTGCGTTCCTCCATCTGGCGTAGGGCCAGTTCCGTCAGTCTGGACAGCTGACTCTTGAAGCGCTCCTTGAAGCCTCCGTACGAGAACGGGATGATGGTCAGCCGGCGCTCTGACTCCACCTCCCTGAGGATGTCGACGAGCTTCTGCTTGTCGGGGTCGACGATTCCGGCGGCCTCTCTGGTGAGGGTCTTGTACACCTGGTAGGTCCGATCGAGGCAGAAGACCAGGGTCGGCTTCCCGATGGCCAGCGCCTCCCGCAGTTCCGTCCGCCAAGTGATCTCCCCGTACGCCTCGACGATGACGAACACGCACACATGTGCGTGCTGCACGGTGTCGCGCGAGTTGGTCTCCCAGCTTGCCTGCGCATGGTTGACGTGCAGGATGTCCCCGGACAGGTAGTGCCAGACCTCCGCGTCGAAGCCGTTGGCGACGTGGATGAAGTCCTCGCGGTAGCGCTCTGTGTCGTGGGCGCCGCACAACATGATCCGTAACATCAGCCCACCGCCCGGTACCAGAGCGACTGGATGTCGACGTGTGGTTCCTCGTCCGGCGCGCCGACGAGGAACAGCGCGTGTACGGGTGGGTCGCAGTCGAGTTCGATCGGTATCGACACCTCGTCGTGGCTCTTGCCGGTCATCAGCCGCAGGCCGGGCCGGGGGAGGGCCAGTGTCAACCGGGCACTCCACGGACCCCAGCCCAGTCGTATCTGGTGTGCCCGGCCGACGGCTGCCGGCGTCGGCCGCAGGTGTATCGCCACCGGACCGCTGTACGCGGACGGCCAGGTGTGCACATGGAGCCCGCTGACCTCGTCGGTGCGCCACGGATCCCAGTGGCCCCGACTGCCCGACAGGACAGCGGCTTCGATCCAGCCCCGGGCCGAGTAGACACGGTCGAGCACCGAAGCCAGATGGAGTGGGATCGGTGTGCCGTTCTCGTAACGGCTGAGGCTGGACTTGCTCACGTGGGCCGCCTCCGCCATATCCCGGAGGCTTCGCCGTCCCCGGAACCGCTTCAACGCGGCGCCGATTTCGTGGTCGGAAGCGAGGAGTCGATCGTCCATGAAATCGCTGTCCCATCTTTGTCCCATGCCGGTGACGTGGATGTCGCTGTCGGGCGAGGCTGACCACGTCGGTTCCGGGTGGTGCGAGCGCGCCCACCGTGGGCCGGTAGACCGATGTCAACTAGTCACGAGATGGAGGAGCAGATGCCCCGTTCGCCGGAGAACAAGGAAAAGCCCAACGCGAGTGAGACCAAGCCTCGCAAGGAGGTGTCGGACCGCACCAAGTCGGCTCTGGGCAGCGCGGCCATCAAGGGCGCGCAGGGCTCGAAGTAACCGGCACCCGACCGGCCGCACCATTTCCCGGACAGAAAGGCGCTGATCTTGGGGCTGTTCTCATCGACGACACCGCTCAGTTCGAAGTACGCGGACGCCCTGAGCCCGTACTTCGAACCGGACGAGGTCGGCAAGCGGGTGTACCGGACCGGATGTGAGAAGCTCGCGGCGGCACAGGACGCCATCGATGCGAGCTTGCGCGGCGGGGAGGAACTGCTGACCATCGTGCCGGGCTTCCTCAACGGCGGGTTCCAGCGGTTGGCGGTGCTCACGTCGCAACGGGTTCTGGAATTCAAGCGGAAGCTCGAACGCGAGATCGCCATCTCGGAGGTCGCCGAGGTGGAGCGAATGGTTCACGTGAGCGGGACGTTCATGGTGCTCATTATCAGCAAGAGGGCGCTTCCCTACGCGTCGATGCGTAACTCGAACAGCGCCGCGGGGATGAAGTTCCACGAGAACTCCCTTCTGCTCTACATGTCCACGCCGGAGTTGGCGCAGCACTTCGCATCGCTTCTGGACGGAGCTCGAGGGCGCTGAGATGGCTGGCCGATGGCCTGCCCATCGGCCAGCACCAGCGGCGGTGGTGGCGGCATGAGTCGCCTGGCATGACCGATCACGAGGCGCGACCGTCGGCTTGTGGCTGATCGGCGCGTGGGAATGCAAAGTCTTGTCAGCTTCGTGACGCCCTGTCAATGACATGTACCGGACAGGATCGTGCCGATCGGACGACCGTGTCGACGTGGCCGAGGAGCAGCACGCGCTGATCGGCGGCCGGCCACAGCAGGCCGATGGGCCTCACCGGTCGTGCCCATCGACCATCGCAGGGGATCGAGACGCGGTCACCCGTGTCCGTGCTCAGCCCGCCGCGGGGACCGCCGATCCGTAGCCGACCTCGACGATCCGGTGCGCCATCGCGGCGTACACCTCCTGGCCCTCGGGCGCCAAGGTGCCGAGCCCGTCGACGTACCTGTTGAACATGCAGAACGCGGCGGCGATCAGGACGGTGTCGTGGATCTCCAGGTCGGTGGCGCCCTCCGCGCGGGCGTCGGCGATCAGCTCCGGGGTGACGTTGCGCCCGCTGACCTGCACCGCGCCGGCGATGCGCAGCAACGCCCGCAGCTTGGCCGAGATCGGGGCGCTGTCGAGGTCCGCGCGTACCCGCTCGACGAGGCTCATGCCCGCGTCGAGCTGCGCGGCGGCGAACGCCGAGTGCGACGCGCAGCAGAACGTGCAGTCGTTGCGCCCGGAGACGTACGCGGCAATCAACTCCCGCTCGCCGGCCGGAAGCGAGTGCGGGCCCCGCAGCAGCACCTCGGCCAACTCGTTGAGGGGCTTCGCGGTCTCCGGGCGGTACCGCATCGGCCCGGTGACGCCGGGAAACTGCTTCTCGTCCACCCCGAGATCGATGTACGCCATGGTGTTCTGCCCTCCAGTTGTGGACCGTGGCCCGACCGGGACGGCCGCGTCTGCCGGCGGTGGCTGCCCGAGCGGGGCGGCGCGCGAGACGCCGTGCAGCCACGATCTCACCCTCCCCGGCGAACACCTCTCTTCGTTCATGCTGCATCCCGCCGCGTCAGGGGGTGGCGCGGTGGTGCAGGAGTTCGCCGATCCAGCGCGCCGCCTCCCGCTGGGCGGCGAGCAGGTGCTCACGGGCGTCCGCCATCTCCTGGTCCGGGTCCGTGTCGAGGTGGTCGCCCAGGATCGTCGCCCACCGCCGGCTCAACTCCTCGGCGTACGTCGCCCGGCGCATCTGCTCGTCGAACTGGTACTCCATGCGCACCATCGCGTCGACGTGCGGTCGCAGCGCCGGCATGATCCGCTCGTCGAGGCGTACGGCGGCGTCGGGTCGGCAGGTCACGAGGACGTCCCCGCGCCGGTAGGACCACTCCGGGTCCTCGGCGAGCGCGCGCTGCAACGCGACCTCCAGGTCGGCGGCCCGGTGCGGCGGCAGTTCCCGGGCGGCGTCGGCGGCCAGTCGGGTCAGCCGCTGGATGGCGTTCGGCTGGAAGTACCCCACGTACCAGTTCAGCACCTCGGCCCGCAGGCTCGCCGGTGACGACCAGGCGAAGGTGGCGCGGACGTAGAACGAGTAGACGTACCCCTGCGCGGGCACCGCGATCAGCCGGGGCGCGTCGCGTTGCTCGACGAGGGGGCCGGGCGGGGACGGGCCGGCCCCGGCGCCGACGGGAGCCTCGTCCTGGAGCGCGGCCACCAGCCGATCCCACGTGCGCGCCCACCACCGCCAGCCGCGCACGCTGCCGTCCCGGGTGATCCTCACGACGCGGACGCCCCGCTGCCGCCACAGATCCGCGGGCCCTGGTCTCTGCTCGGGAGCGTCCGTCATGGCACCCCTTCACGGTCACGGGCAGCGCGCCCGCAGCTCACGCTAACAACGGATGACCGAAATGCCCGCCGCCGCGCCGGTGTGCGGCACAATGTCGGTTGCCCGGGGTTCACCGGGCATTGTGGAGCAGTTGGGCTGGTGGGGCTGTCGCCGACCGCGGGCAGCGGCCAGACTGGGCCCGACCCGCCAATCACGTGGGTCGATGGATCGGATGGTCTGGAGGCAGCCTGTGTCCACCCTCGTGTCCCCGCTGGCCACGCTCGGCGCGATCCGCCGGCGTACCACCACCCTCGCTCTGCTCCTCGCCATGGTCGCCGCCGCGTTGGTCGGCCCGTCCGTGGTCACCCCGCGCCTGACGGACTCCGCGTCGGCGGCGGTCTACAGCTCCTGCACCATCAGCCGCTGCGCGGACGCGCGTACCGCACGATCCGGCTGGTCCGCCAAGGGCTTCCCGACCAGCCGCGGCTGGTACTCCTGGAGTGGCGGGCTGTCCAACTTCGCCGGTGGCCGGTTCTACAACTACGAGGGTCAACTGCCCACGAACGCCACCTACTACGAGTACGACGTGTATCCGCGCACCCAGGGCGCCGCCCGCGACGCGTACCGGATCGTGGTGAACCGCAGCACGGGCGTCACCTGGTTCTCGCCCAACCACTACACCGACTTCTACCGGCTCTGACCGACCCGAGGATCGGCCGGTCGCCTCTTCGCGGCCGGCCGGCCCTGCGGATTCGGCGCCCGCCCAGACCAGGAGGCACGTGATGGCCGACGAGGACGACGGACGATGGCCGGACTGGTTGACGGTGTCCCGCGCCGACGCGCACGAGGTGCCGGACGCCGTGGTGCTGGTCGGGGCGGCCACCCGGGACCGGCCCGCGCTCTTCGCCGCGCTGGCCGACGCCCTGGCCCTGCCACGCCACCTCGGACACACCTGGGACGCACTCGCCGACGCGCTCCGGGACCGGCTGGACGCCGGACCGCTCACCCTGGTGGTCAGCGACGCCGCCCAGTTGCTCGTCGACGAGCCAGCCGATCAGTACGCCCTGCTGCTCACCGTGCTCGGCGACCTCGCCACCACCGCACCCCACCCGCTGCACGTCGTCCTTCGCGAAGCCCCGCCCTCCTGACTGCCCTTCCCGACCACCGCTCCCGCCGACTCTTCCGCCTCGCGGTGAGCCGGCTGCCAGCCGCGGAGGCGACGACGCGCGACGGTGGGTGACGGCGTTGGGAGATGCATGGTCGGATGAGCGATATGACTCAGAGGTATAAATATGACTCTGAGGTATATCGCTCGTCAGCGACACCGCCCGCCCCCGCCCCGCTCGGCCGCGCCGGCCGCTCGGCTGCACCGCCCGCGCCGGCCGCTGGGCCGCGCCGGCCGCTGGGCCGCGCCGGCCGCACGGTCGCGCCGCCGTGCCGCCGCACGTTCGAACCGTTGTGGGTGCTCGCTTCCCGACAGTCGGGGCAGCACGGGGACGCGGTGACGGTGGCGGTGACGCTCGGGTGACGGCCCCTTCGCGATCCTCGTGCCGAGCCGGGCGGCGTGCCCGGGTGTGGGCAGCGGGGAGGCCGCAGCGTGGACTTCGTCGACGGTGTGCTGGTGCGGTTGGCCGATCCGGGCACCCGCGCCGCGCTCTTCGACGACGCCTCGCTGGGAAACCTGGTCGAAGCCGCGTACGACACCGAGGCGATGCCCGTCGCGCCCCCGTACGCGGCCGTCTTCGACGAGCTGACCCTCGGCTTCGCCGCCGCGCCGGTGACCCTCGCCGAGGGGGAGTGGCTGGGCGCTGGCGGCACGGCCCGCACCGAGCTGCGCGTGCGCCTGCACGGCCTCGGCGGGTCGGCCCTGCGGATCGACGCGCTCTGGCGGGGGAGCCTCGTGGTGCGTACGAGCACCGCCCGGGACCGGGTCGAGGACCTCGACGTGGCGATGCCGACGTTCGACGTCGACCCGCAGATCATCGCCGACCTGGGGGCGTTGCCGGCCGATCCGGCGCTGCTGGAGACCGAGCGCCGTACCCGACTGGTGGCCCGGCTGCGGGCGGGCCTGCACCAGCCGGCCGCCTTCACCGACGCGCACCTGGACCGGCTGCTCGCCGGTGTCGGCGCCGCGAACGCCGGTGACCTGGTGGACCGGATGCGCGGGCAGGCCGCCGCCGCGACCGTTCGGCTGCGCTACGCCGCGCCACCGGCCGCGCCACCCACGCCCCGCCCGCTGCCGTTCGCCGCCGCCGTGCTGGTCCGCGACAAGGGCTTCTCCCTGGCCGACCTGCTCGTCGAGACGCGGCTGGTCCGCGCCCGGGCCGAGGAGCTGGGGCTGGACGTGCCCGCGCCGGACGACGTCCGGCGGCGACACCGGGTGGTCGCCGTGTGGGTCGTACCCGTCGAGACGTTCGACGACGACGGATGGCCCGGCGGCGACACCGGCACCGCCGCGCAGAAGCGGGCCGCCCGGTTCGCCCGCGCCGGCCAGTGGCTCGCCCGCAGCGGCATCGGGCTCGCCGCCGTCCCGACCTGAGATCAGACCAGCAGCAACTTCGTCCGGGAGGACCCGTGGCACCGACAGCAGCATTCCCGTTCATCGAGGTCCGGATCGTGCCGCCACCGGCGCCGCTGGCCCAGCGCTCGCCGGGCGTCATCGCCGTGGTGGGCAAGGCGCCGTCCACGGCCGACGGTGGCTCCGCCCCGGCGAACACGCCGGTCCGGATCGAGACCCTGGACGACGCGGTCACGAACTTCGCCCGCCGGCAGGCCGGCAACGTCGTCCGCAACGCCCTCTACAACTCGCTGGAACTGGCGTTCCTTCAGGATCCGCGCCCGGCCAAGGTGTACGGGGTCAAGGTCGCCGGCGACGACTACGCCGCCGCGCTCGGCGGTCTGGAGGCCGCCGACGACGTGACGATGGTGTCGCTGGCCAACGAGTCGACGGTCGGCAACCCGGCCGGCGCCGGAGCGCCCACCGGGCTGCACGCGCTCAAGGCGCACGTCGAAACGATGTCGGCCGCCGGCCAACGGCGGATCGGCTTCGCCATGGTCAACCCGGCCACCGACAAGAGCCCCAGCTACGTCGCCGACATCACCACAGCGGCGAACCCGCTCAAGAGCAGCACCAGCCGGATGGTGATGATCGCCGCCCGGGGCGCGGACGGCGACGCGGCCACCGCCGCGATGGCCGCTGTGGCCGGGCTTCCGGTGCACCACAGCATCGTGCTGAAGAAGATCCGCGGCGTGACCATCCCGGTCGCCAAGCAGTACAGCCCGGCCGAGATCAAGGGCCTCTCCGAGGCCAACCTCACGCCGGTCATCGACCCGACGCTGATCACCGGCGAGAGCCTGCACTTCGCCGACGGGCGGCTGTTCACCTCCGACGCGAGCCTGCTGCACGTCGACCTGGTCCGCACCCTCGATGCGATCGAGTTCATGCTCCGCGCCGGACTCATCGGCCTGGTCGGCGACGCCCGCATCACCAAGCCGGGCATGACCCTGCTCAAGACCCAGGTGGACGGCATCCTCGGCCCGCTCAAGCGACAGGCCGTGATCGACGACTACCGCATCGAGATCCCGGTGCTGGACATCCTCACCATCCCCGAGGCCGCCCGTACCGCCACCGACACGTCGATCGTCACCGCCGCCCGGGCCGACCGCACCGTCGACCTCGTCGTCACCGTCACGTACGGCCCGGCCGTGAGCCGCCTGCTGGTCACGCTCGTGGCCAAGTTCTGACCGGAGGAACCAGACCATGGAGTGGAAGACCCGCCTCGCGGTGCAGTACACCAAGGGCACCGAGACGGTGTTGATCAGCCCGATCGACTCGTTCAGCCCGTCCTTCTCGCTCAACGTGGAGGCGTTGCACTCGTGCGAGGTGACCCACATGGGCGCCATCCACGCGCCCGTGTCGATGAACTTCACGATGACCGTCAAGGCGATCGGGGACGTCGCCGGCCGGCTCACCAAGCTGGCCCTGGACGGCGAGCTGTTCGACATCGCGCTGCTGGAGCACACCGGCGACGACTGGGCGTTCTCGTCCTTCGTGTTGCAGGACTGCCTCATCACCAGCGCCACACCGACCACCGCCACCATCTCCGGCGCTCCGGCGGCGACGTTCAGCGGCTTCAGCCTGGCGGCCTCGGTCGACCCGAAGACCGGCGACCCGTCGGTTCTGCCGTAACCCCACCAGGATCAACCGGAGGTAGCAGATGGCGACCGGAGCTGGCCGCGCCGCCCGGGTCACCCGTACCGGGCTGGCCCTGGTGCACGCGGGTGAGCTGGTGTTGCCGGCAGCCGGCAGCGAGGCCGAGGCCGAGCAGGTGGCCGAGGACGATCGCGCCGTCATCGCGTACCACTTCCCGGTGGAGATCGAGGTGGTCGCCGCCGGTGGCGCGTTCGACGCGGACGCGGTCGCGGACCTCGCGTTGGCCCGGCTCGCCGAGCACCTGGACGGGCGGTTCTGACGGTGGCCATCTCGGTGCACGTGCCGGTGCGGATCCGGCTGGACGCCCGGTCGGTGACCGAGCGGCCGGAGGCCGTGACCGACGCGCTCGCCGCCGCCCTGGCCCGCGCGCTGGAACGCTCCCGCCAGGAGGTGGTCGCGCCGCACGGCGGCTACCTGGAGGTACGCGCCGACGCGCCGGAGTTCCGCTGGACCGGCGCGGCCCGGGAGCGGGTGTCCCCGGACGAGCGGCGTGCCTTCGAGGCCCGGCTGCGCCAGCGCGTCGGGGAGGTGGTCGACGCCGCGCGGCTCGACCCGGGCCTGCCGCCCGGGGTGCCCCTGCCGCTGAGCGAACCGGCCACCGAGCTGTTCGACCCGCAGCGGATGCGCCACCTGCTCGCCGTGTACCGGGTGCCGTCCTACGACGCCGGTGGGGACGCCGCCGAGGTGCCGGTGGACGGCCCCGAGCCGCCGCAGGTGAGCTACCAGTGGCTGCTGCGCCCGGCCGCCTACCTGGCCGGTCACTTCGCCGAGCTGGCCCGCGAGGCGGTACGCCAGCACGGCGGCCTCCCGTCGGGCACCCCGCAGGGGATCATCGCCCGGGTCATCGGCGTGGACGGCCGCCCGGTCTGGGCGATCATGGTGACCACCACTCCACTGTCGGTGCTCACCTTCGAGCAGTTCGGCGAGACGGTGTTCCGGGCCACCCCGCAGCCCCACTTCGAGGTCGAGGCGCGGGTGCCCAGCCCGCAGCCGGGGACGGTGCAACGCCGGCCGGTCGCCGACCGCAACGCCCTCGTCGCCATGGTGGACGAGGAGCTGAGCGGCGACATCCGGCGGCGGCTGCGGATCGCCTCGCCGCGCGGCGAGACCACGAGCGTCGAGGAGTACCAGGCGCAGATCGAGCGGGCCGTCGCCGCCGAGGTGGCCCGGCGGGTCGACGCGATCCTCGGCTCGACGGGCGGGGCCACGCCGACAAGCCTGGTGGTGGTCGACATCGGCGGCGTCTCCCTGCTGCTGGTCGGCACCGAGGAGACCGACGCCACGCTGCACTTCACCGGCACGGCCAACCTGTTGCCGATCAGCGTCGAGCAGCATCCGGCGACCCCACCGGATCCGAACGCGCCGCCCGGCGGCGGCATCGGCGACGGCAGCGGCGCGGGCGCGGGTAACGGGTCCGGCAGCGGAGCGGGCGGCACCGGACCGGGTGGCGGCGGTCCCGGCGGCACCGGAGCGGGCGGCCTCGGCACGGGTGCCGGTCCCGGCGGCGGGGCCGGCGGCGCCGGTGACGGCGGAACGGCGGCCCGGCGGGGCGGTTTCGTCTTCGACCCGAGCAGCCCCAGCGCGCCGCCCGGCACCGAGGGACGGCGGTTCCCCTCCGTCGGCGCCGGGCACTCCACGATGCCCGCCTGCGCGTCCTTCAACGGGGAACCGGAGCTGGCGGCGCTCGGCCCGGACGGCGACGAGCTGCGCCGGCTCATGGACGACATCGCGTTCCGGTTGCAGATGGGCGAGCCGTGTCGTTATCCGGCGAACTTCTGCCTCCAGGCCGCCGCCGTGCTGCGCGGCCGGGCCGCCGCGATCAGCCTGCTCGTCGGCTCGGCCGAGCGCGAGGCGTTCACCCGGCCCGTGCCCGAGGGCAGCGGGCGACTCGGCCCGCTGGACTTCCGTCCGGTCGCCTCGCCGGCCGTGCAGTTCCTGCGCCACCTGGCCGGCGTCGTGCCCCGGCTCGACCACCTCGCCCAACTCGTCATGCGCCGCTACCGCCAGCCCGAGCACTTCGCGCGGATCCAGGGCGGCTGGATCGACACGTCCGCCTCCTGGAACCTGCACTTCGCGCAGGCGCTCAGCCCGGCCGTGCAGGCGGCGGTGGGTGAGCTGTTCGTCGTCGGCAGCCAGGCCATGCTGGTGCAGCTCCTGCTCAGCTCCCGGACCGGTATCGAGGCGCGGATCGCCCGCTTCGACCAGTACGCGCCGATCTTCGAGCGGTTGATCGTCTCCCAGCTCACCGACTACGCCGAGTTGCAGGGGCTGCGCGAGCGGCTGCGCCGCCACGAGGCCGCCCGGTGGACGCAGGCGCACACCGACCTCGGCGGCGGCACCGTCGCCACGCTGAGCACGCTGAACCCGTCCACCGCCTGGTACGGGGCCGCCCGCGCCATCTCCAGCGCGTTCCTCGCCACCGAGGCGGCGCTGACCAGCCCGGGCGCGGCCGGCGAGATCGTCGAACGCGACGGCGTCACCCGCATCCGCGACTCGCACGCGGTGCTCTGGACCCTCGCCGAGATCGAACAGGCGCTGGTTCTCCAGCGCGGCGAGGCCGAGGGCGTCGACCCGCTGGTCAAGCAGATCAGCGACCTGCCCGACGTGCTGGCCCGCTTCGCCGGCAACCGGTCGGCGATCCGCGACGAGCTGTGGCGGGTGTTGCAGGACATGCGACGCCACAACACCGAGATGCTCGGCCGCGCCCGCACCGACGCGCGCTTCGCTTTCCGGTCCAGCCGGATCAGCGAACACATCCCGTCGGCCACCATCCCCGGCGGACGCTTCGCGTTGCAGGGCATCCACCTCGTCACCCACCAGCAGCTCGGCGAGTTCTTCGGGGGCAACCTCTACTACGCCACCGGCGTCGACAGTCTGTTCAGCACCGAGCTGGGCCGGGAGGCGTTGAGCGCGTTCGCCGTCATGGTCGGCATCATCGCGCTGTCACTGCTCTGCCCGCCGCTGGGCTTCGTGGTCGGGGTCGCCGTCGCCGCCGTCGACGTGGTCCACGCCCACCAGCGCGAACGCCTCTACGGCTCCATGCTGGACCCGGAGCTGGTGCTCACCCGCACCGAGGTCGAGGTCGAGCTGTTCGCCGCGTACCTCGGGTTGGCGATGTCGCTCATCCCGGAGGCCGGCACCATCGGCGGCGCGGCCGTGCGCGGCGGCCGGGTCGCGCTGCGCTTCGGCGTCCGCGCGGGCCTGCGTGCCGCCCGGGGGTACGTGGTACGCCGCGTCACCCGGCAGATCGTCGAGGCCGCGTCCCGCGACCTGCTCCAGGGGTTCCTCACCGAGATCCTGCTCAACGAGGTTCTCGAACGCGTCGTGCAGAAGCTGATGGAGCCGATCCTCGCGTACGTGGAGCGCGAGGCGATGCTCAGCGGCGCGGTCGGCGGCCCGGAGGGCGCCCGGTTCATCCTCATGGTGCTCGACACCGAGCACACCGCCGCGTCCGGCCCGCGCGTGCCGGTGGTGCGGCCGTGACCGGGCCCCGCCGGTTCCGCGCCGGCCGCTTCCTCGACGCCGCCGCCGTGCACGCCGCCGCCGACGCGAACCCGAGGCTGCGCCGCTTCATGCGGACCATCGCCGAGCACAGCGAGGCCGGCGAGGTGCGCTCCCGGCGGCTGCTGGAACACCTCATCCGCCGGATCGTCGACGACGTCGGCGACCTGCACCTGGGCAACGCGCTCAACCGGCTGGAGCGCATCGCCGTGCTCCGGGAGAACATCGCCGCGATCCTCGACCACGTGTTGGAGGGCGGCACCCTGCCCGAGGGGGTGCGGGTGGCGACCCTCGGCGAGTACTTCGACCAGCTCAGCACCGAGATGCGCGAGCTGAGCCGACCGCGCGAGGGCATCGTCGGCGACGCGCCGTTGCGGCTGGCCGACGACGCCGGCGCGTACGCCGACTCGCTGCTGCGGGAGTTCGAGGGCGGCGGTGGCGCGGCCGGGCGGCACGCCGAGCCGGCCGCGGTCGTCGGTGACGCGTTCCGGGCCATGCCGGCGGATCGCCAGGCGGCGCTGCGTCGGGCCGCCGAGCTGGAACCGGCCGCGCTGTGGCGCGCGGTCGCCGCCGAGAGCGAGGCCGGCAAGCGGACCGCCGTCGCCGACCTCCAGGCCCGCCTCGGCGGCCGGCTCACCCCCGACGAGCTGGCCCGGCTGCGCACCGCCGTCGACGATCTGGGCCGGGCCCGCTCGCGTGGGCTCCAGATGAGCGACGCCCGGCTCGCCGAGGCCCTCGCCCGCATCGGCGATCCGGACCTGCGCGCGGTGGTGGCCAGCGGCGACGTGTGGCTCACCCAGCAGCTCGCCGTGCACAACCCGGAGGCCCTGGCCACGCTGTGGCAGCGCTTCCGTCAGCGCGAGGGACGCGCCGACGACGGCCCCGGCTTCCGCGCCTACCTCCGACACGACATGGTCACCTACGGCCGGGGCGTCCTCGGCGAGTACAGCGCCGCGTTCTCGCTGAGCAGCATCGAGCTGTTCCTCAAGGGACCGGACGCCAACGTCAAGGTCGCCGGCACCGACCTCGTCGGCATCGGCCACGACGGCTGGGTCTGGTTGATCGACGACAAGTCCCACCGGGCCGCCAGCGTCTCCGGGGTCAGCGCCCTCACCGACAACCTCGTGGTCAACCTGCGGCGCGACGCCGCCGACTTCCGCGACGCCATCGCCCGCCTCCAGCGCGACGACCCCGGGTTCACCCCCGACCCGCGCATCCTCGACGCGATCTCCCGGATGGAGGACGCCGCCGCCGAGATAGACCGGATCAACCGGCGCGGCTCCGCGTCCACCCGGCCCGCGCGGATCAGCGCGGCGTTGCAGGAGCGCCGGTTGCGGCTGCGCGTCACCAGCGCCGCGGGCGAGGTCCGCGAGATCACCCAGGCCCTGCGCGACCTGGGCCTCGCCGTCGAACCGACCGGCACGCCGGTGCCGCTGCCACCCACCGGAGGGCGCTGAGCATGGCCATCACCAGCAGCTTCATGCGGTACGGCACGGTGCCGTCGGCGATCATCAGCGACGGGGTGCTGCCGATCCCACTGTGGGCGGTCACCGCCATCTCCCTGGCGCAGACGTACCACCTGCCGCCGATCGGCTCCACCGCCCACAAGGCCATCGTGGCCACCCACGACGACACCATCACGCTCACCGGCGTTCTGGTCGGCGCGGAACGCTACGCCTGGAAGTTCGCCCTGGAGACGATGGCCGAGGCGAGCAAACGCGGCACCGCCCTCGCGGCGTACTCCGGGGGGAAGTTCGGCGGGCTGATCCTGGTCACCTCCATGACCATCCGCACCGACATGCAGGTGCAGTCGCTGACCTTCAACGCCTCGGCCGCCCGCCGCGACGTCCTGGACACCACCATCACCCTCGTCCACGTGCCGCGTCCCAGCCTGCTCGGCAAGCTGCTCGACGTGGCCAGCATCGGAGTCGGCGCGCTCGCCGACGGGTTGGGCAACTGATGCCACCGTTCCCGATCGACCGCTACCTGCTGCCGGAGACACCGATCGGGGTGCCCGACGGGTTCAGCGAGGTGCGGCAGAGCCTCACCGCCGGCCTCCCGCACCGCGTCGAGCTGGGCGCGGGCGTACACGCGGTGCTGATCCTGCCCACCGGCCTGGCCCGACAGTGGCTGGCCACCGACCCGCTCGCGGTGGTCAGCAGCTCCGCCGACGACCTCGCGCCCCGGCCCGCGCCGCCGGCCACGCCCCGGCCACCGGCGCTCGTCGGTCGGGTGCCGCTGCGTCTCGTCGTCCGCCAGGGCACCCGCATCCTCGGCTCGGTGCCGCTCGCCACCGGCCTGCGCCGCGTCTGCCCCGACGCGGGCACACCGACCGCCGCCGGTGTCACTCCGGTCGCCGTCGAAGTGCTGGTGCTGGCCTGGCTGCTGCACGCCGGAACGGTCCGCGGCTCCGGCGACTACGGCTCCCACCTGACGGTGGCCTGGCGGCGCACCGACCACGCGGTGGACCAGTTCGGGCCGCCACCGATCAACGAGTTCGTCTGGCGTCGCCGGCCACCCGCACAGCGCGTCGAGTCCGACCTCGGCCCCGGCAGGCTGCGCTACCGCTACCTGCTCGACAAGAAGATGCGGAGGGTGCTGCGATGACGCTCACGCCGTTCCAGATCGGACAGGTACGCCAGGGCGCCGTCGGCAACGACGCCGGCTGGACCATCACCTTCCACCGGGAGACCCCGACCGGCATCAGCCCGGACGCCGCGCTCACCCTGTCCAGCGCCGACTACTACGCGGCCATCGACGCCGCGCTGCCCGACGGGCTGGGCCCCGGCGCGTACACGGTCACCGTGCAGGGGCTCATCGACGAGCACTTCGCCGCGCTGCGCACCGCTGAGGGGCAACCGCCGCTGGTGGCGAAGCTGCACCTGTACTGGCGCGACGCCAACACCTCCGTCGGCGCGTTCTTCACCAACCTGGTCGGCGTCAACGCCGGCCCGACCCCGGCTGAGCTGACCCAGGCGCTGGTCGCCGTCCTGCGGGTGACGAAGGTGCGCCGGCTCACCGGCGAGCGGACGTACGACACCGAGCTGACCCTC
The DNA here is from genome assembly GCF_053585025.1 of Micromonospora sp. RB23. Classification (NCBI taxonomy): domain Bacteria; kingdom Bacillati; phylum Actinomycetota; class Actinomycetes; order Micromonosporales; family Micromonosporaceae; genus Micromonospora; species Micromonospora sp. RB23. The sequence goes on along the minus strand of NZ_CM132111.1, from coordinate 3,772,481 downwards.
GTCGAGCAGGCGTACGCCCGGCTCGGGCAGCGGGTCGCCGAACGCTTCGAGGCGGCCACGTTCACCGCGGCGATCCGGGCCATCGGCGAGCGGACCCGGGTCGACGTGACCGGATGGGGCGCCAACCCGGACGGCACGATGACCGCCGGGGCGACCCAGGCGGCCGGCGACGAACGGGTCGCCTTCGGGGCGGGGCTGCTCTACCGGGCCGCCCTGGAACGCCTCGGTGGCGCGTTGCAGCAGTCCCTCAACGCGTACGGGCGGGGGATGCTGCTGATCCGCGACGGCACCGTGCACGTCGGCAAGCGGCCCATCCCGTACCCGGAGGGGGAGCCGAAGCCGCTGACCCTCGCCACCGGCCTGCTGGCCTGCACCGAGAACGGCACCCAGGACACTGACCCGTACGCGGCCACCGAGACCGGCGGCGCCGCCGCGCCACGCCGCCGGGCGTGGACGCTGACGCTCAAGGGCCGCCCCGACCTCAAGCCGGGGGATGTGGTCCGCTTCGACCCGCCCGCCACCGACGAGGCCACCACCTTGGGCAGTGTCGGCGCGGCGCTGCTCGGCTCGTTCGCCGCCCCGTTCGCCCCGTCGACCGGGGAACTGGGCGCGGGCGCGAAGCTGCTCTACCTCAGCGCCGCCCGGCACACCCTGTCGCGTACCGCCGGGTTCGTCACGGTGGTGCAGGGCGTCGAGGTCGCCTCCGGCGCGAGTGCGTGGGACACCTGGAGCGACGCGTCAGGTGTGGGGACCGCCGAGCCGGCCGGTCCCGCGTCGTCGCCGGGGGTGGCGGCCGCCGAGGCGGTGCGTCGGGCCGCCCGGGCGGCCCGGGGTGAGACGCGCGGCCTGGAGATCGGCGAGGTACGCGCGGTCGCCACCAACGCCGGCGGCGCGGTCGAGCCGCCCGCACAGACCGAGACGGTGTGGGAGGGCCTCGTTCGCCCGGACGGCCGCCCCAACGCCGCCCGCCGCCTACCGGTACGCCGGCAGCAGCCCGCGCCCCTGCCCGGGGTGACCTACCTGACCCCGTTCGCCTGGGGCGGCTGCGGGCTGATCCTGCCCCGCTACCCGGGCACCCGGGTGGCCCTGGCGTACCGCAACGGCGCTCCGGACGACCCGGTGGAGGTCGGTGCGCTCTGGCCCAGCGGGCACGCCCCGGTCTCCGAGCCGGGGGACTGGTGGCTGTCCCTGCCGGTCGGGGTGGCCAGCAGCAGCCGCTCGTCCATCGACGACACGGTGACCCCCGCCGACCACGACGGCAAGGTGGCGCACGACCTCACCGACGGCGACGGCAACCGGGTCATCGAGCTGGGCGAGTTGACCGTCCGGGTGGGCCGGGCCCAGCTCAAGGGGCGCGGCCAGCGCCCGGCACGCGCCGACGAGGCCGACAGCATCACCATCGAGCACGCCGCCGGCGGGTCCTCGATCGTCATGAAGCAGGACGGCTCGATCACCATCACCGCCACCCAGATCGACCTGGACGCCGGCAACGGCGCGGTGAACATCAGCGGCGGCACGGTCAGCATCGCCGCCGACGACGTCGACGTCCAGGTCAGCAACGCGATGAACGTCCACTGAGGAGAGCGACATGGCATTCGTGCTCACCACGTCGAGCGACGTGCACTGCCCCAACCAGGGGAAGGTCTCTCCGACCGGGCAGGGCAAGCTGACCGTCGACCACAAGCCGGTGGTCCGCCTCGACGGCATCAACGGCAGGTCGGTGGCCGGCTGCACCATCACCACCAGCAACTCCACCAAGCAGTGCAGCACGGTGACGTCCGCGACCGGGGCGGCCGGCAAGCTCAGGGTCGGCAGCGTCGCCGTGGCGTTGGACTCGCTCAGCGGCGCCACCGACGGCTCCAGCCCCGGCCTCGCCGCAAGCGCCGGCCAGAGCAAGCTGAAGGCGGCCTGAGGTGGATCGCACCGAGCGGGAACGGCAGGCCGCCCAGCGCCGCTACCTCGGCTGGGGCCTCGCCTTCGAAACGACCATGCCCGGCGTCGACCTGGCCCGGGACATCGTCTTCGACGACGGCCCGAACGGCCGCACGCTGGCGCTGGTGGAGGGCACCGGCAACGTGGCGCAGAGCCTCGCGGTGGCGCTGACCACGCTGCGCGGCTCGAACGTCTTCGACGCGACGTTCGGCTTCGACGGGCTCAACGCCCTCGCCGAGCAGATCGAGCCGAACCTCATCCGCGAACAGGTCCGCATCGGCATCATCACCCTGCTCGACCGCGATCCGCGCGTCCGCAAGATCGTCGACGTGAACCTCGACGACGGTCGGCTCGGCGCGGGACGCGCCGACGACGCGTCCGCCGCCGCGCTGCGCGCCTCGCGCACCCTCCAGGTCCAGGTCCAGTTCGAAACCATCACCGACGACCGGCTCTCGGTGCGCCTCGGGGAGCTGCCCAGTGTCTGACCCGACCCTCCCGGCCGAGCTGGCCGACGTGCTCGCCGTCGACGCCGCCGCGCTGCGGGCCACCGGCTCGACGGGTTTCGGCATCGTCGAGACCGGCTTCGTGCCCAAGTCCTTCGCCCGGCTGCTCGCCGAGAAGCTGGCCACCGCCCGCCTGCTGTTCGGCGAGGACGTCGACCTGACCAGCGGCGCGGTGCTGCGCAAGGTCCTCGAACTCGCCGCCCTGGAGGACGCCCGGATGTGGGCGGCGCTCGGCGCGGTCTACGACAACTCCTTCGTGGTGTCCGCGACCGCCGACGCGCTGACCCGCCTCGGCGAGGAACTCGGCATCGCCCGGCCGTACCTGCAAGCCCGGGGGACGGTGAAGCTCAAGCTCAAGGCCGCCCTGCCGACCGGCCACACCCAACTCACGCTGCCCCGGGGCGCCCGGCTGTCCACCCCCGGGGGACACGACGTGGCCCTGGACGAGACGGTGGTGCTCTCCGCCGCCGTCGGCGAGCGCGAACCGGCCGTCGCCGCCTTCTATCCCGGCCCGGCGCACAACCTCGACCCCACCCAGCCGCAGCAGAAGATCGACCGCTGGAACCGCGCCGACACCCTGCTGGCCGACCTGGACGACGCCGAGCAGGCCGCCGGCAAGGAGCTGGTCGAGATCACCCACACCGTCGCGCTCACCGGCGGCGAGCAGCAGGTCTCCGACGCCCGCTACCGGCAACTGCTGCTGGCCGCGCCCCGGTCCATCTGGACGGCCGAGGCGATCGGCCTGGCCGTCGCCACCGTGCCCGGCGTACGGCAGGTGCAGGTCTTCGACGGCCGGGGCGGACTGGACCTCAACCAGTCCATCTTCGGCAACTTCAGCTTCATCGAGCGGGTGTTCAGCACCGAACGCGACCTGGGCAACCCGTACTACGTCACGGTGCTCGTCGCGCCGACCGCCGCCGCCATCTGGGACGGGCCGGACGGGCTGCACGCCGCCGTCGAGTCGGTGATCGAGGATCTGCGCCCGGTGGGCATCTTCGCCTCGGTGGACCGCGCCGACGAGGTCGGCATCGGCGTCGAGGCCGACCTCGTGATCCGGGGTCTGCCGCTGCCCACCGGCTCGAAGGAGACGGTGAACGCCTCCACGGCCGCGACCGAGCTGCGCGCCCGACTGCACGCCCGGCTGCGCCGCTACGTCGACGAGTTGCCCTTCGGCGAGCCGGTCCGCGCCGCCGAGGTGATCTGGACGATCATGAACGAGCCGGGCGTAGCCGACGTGCGCAACCTGCGACTGGTCCGCTTCCCGGCCGACTCGGCGGTGGTGGTGACCGGCAGCGCGCCCACCGGCGACGGGGTGCAGCGCCTGCCGGTCGGCGACAACGCGGTGCTCGCCGCGAACCAGGTGCCCGTCTACGTCGACCGGGACGACCCCCGGCCGTTCCGGATCGTGTGAGCGGGGGCGCGATGACCGACATCCGGGTACCCGTGGACGGCGTCGACCCGTCCGTCGAACGCAACCTCGTCGACCAGCTGGAGGGCCCGTACCCGGGGACCGTCCGGCGGGTCGTGGTGCCGCTCGCCGAGTCCGGCGCCGCCGCCGTGGACTGGACGAGTCGGCATCCGCTGCTCACCGTCGTGCTGCGCCGCGACCTGGCCGAGGAGACCGTGCGGGTGACGGTCACCGTCGACCCGGGCGGCGCGGGGCAGCGGGTGCTGCCACCGGCGGTCTTCGCGCCCTGGTCCGCCGAGGGCGCGTCGGTGCCCGCGTACGTGCCGGACACCGCCGACGAGCCGCTGGTCGCGCCGTTCACCGTGGCCGTGTCGGCGGAGCGGGCGGTCGAGGGGGCCGCCGCCGCGGCGGTCACCGGTGCGGCGCTTCCGGCGCTGGTGCAGATGGCCGTGGTCGAGGGCAATCTGGGCCGGTTGCTCTACCTGGTGTCGTACGAGAAGCACCGGCTGCGCCGCGCGGCGCGGGAGGTGCACGCGTACCGGACCCTAGCCCACGCCCGACGCGACGCCCTGGACCGGATCGGCGCGGACGTCGGGGTGGCCCGCTTCGTCGACGAGCTGGTGCACGAGCCGACCAACGGCGAGGTGTACGCCCGACGGCTGGCGCCGCCGGCCCGCGAGCCGGACGCGGCGTACGCCCACCGGCTGGGGCTGTACCGGCGGTTCCTGCTGCCCACCCCGGGCGCGGTACGCCGCCTGCTCAACGGCCCCGGCGCGGACACCGACCCGAACACGGGCCTCTTCGCCGACCTGCCCGGCGGCGCACGCTTCACGCTGCGCGAGGACGACGACCAGTTCGCGGTGGCGGTCCGGCTGGTGGCCGTCGGCGACCCGCAGCACCGCGCCAACTTCCTCGCCCAACTACGCCGCGACCGCCTCGTCCTGCCCGCCAACACCCCGCCGAACAACACCGTCCACGCCGGCCGGGCGCTGCCGGCCAGCCGGCTCGCCCAGGTCACGGCCCTGCGGGCGAGCCTGCGTCAGTCGTACGCCTTCGACAGCGCGCACGGCATCGCGCCCCCGCTGGCCGCCGCCCTGGACCGTGCGGGACGTGTCTGCCGGGCGCTCGGCTCGACGATCGTGTGGCAGGTCAGCAGGGCCCAGGACGACGCCGGTGGCAGCCGCTACGAGCTGGGTCTCGGGGTCGACGTGAGCTGGCCGACCCCGGCGCAGGCCACCGACCTGCGCAACCGGGTGCTGGACACCGGTCGGACGGTGACCGCGGACCGGACCGCCGAAGCGCTGATCGTCGCCGCCCGCGCCGCCGGCGTGCCCACCGTCTCGGCCGACGGCGAGCTGTCCTGGCTGTGGCGGGTGTGCGGGCTGCCGACCACCCACCGGGTCAGCACCACCGTGATGTACCTGTCACACCTGCCCACCCGGGGGCTGGCGGTGACCGCGCCGCTGACCGCCCCGGTGGGCGTCGACGCGCCGGTCGAGGCGCAGTTCCACGCCCCGGGCGATCCGGGTGGCAACGCCCTGCTGCTGGCCGGGTTGAGCGCGGCCCGGACGGCCTGGGTGGCCGCCGGGGAGCCGGCGTGGAACCCGTTGACCGACGCGGTGGCCCGGACCCGGTGGGCGGCCGTGCCGACCCGACCGGCCGGTCAGCCCGTCGACGCGGTCCTCGCCGCCGCCGGCCTGCCCGCCGTGCGCGACCCGGCGCCCGTGGTGGCCGCGCTGAACCGCCTCCCCGACGAGCTGGTGGAGACCATCGAACTGCCGGCGGCGCTGGCGTCCGCGCTGGTCGCCGGGCAGCCGGCCGCCGCCGACCGGCTCGCCCGGCTGGTGGGGCTGCTGCGCGACGAGCACCTCGCCGCCGTGCTGCCGCTCGTCGAGACGGGCAACCGGGTGCTGCTGGTGTGCAGCGTCATCGGCCTGCCGCAGGCCGGGCTGAACCTGAGCGAGCGCCGGGCCACCGGGTTCCGCTGGTACACGGTGGGACTCGGCGGCGGCACGGCGGAGATCAAGGCGGTCGGCGCGCGGACCGCGCTCCGCCCCACCCACGCCGGGCTGGTCGCCGTGGTGGCGCTGTCCTACGTGCGGACCGGCCGGACCGACCCGTACGAGTTCCGGGTCGAGCTGCCCGCCGGGGTGACGTTGACCCTGGAGCAGTACGAGCGGCTGATGAACGCCCTGACGAGGGTCTGCCCGCTCGGCGTGGAGATCAACACGTTCGGCATCCGGCGTGACCACGTCGACCTCGACGACGACGGGACCGCCGAGCCGCTGCGCCCGGCCGTGGCCCGGACCTTCCGCACCTTCCAGCAGCGCCGGCACCGCGGCGTGTACGACCAGCTCTGAGAGGGACACCACGATGGCGAACGAGATCAACTACGACGGGGTGACCGTCACTGAGCTGTACGAGGCGTTCACCCGCAACGGCATTCCGGCGTCGGACGCCAGCGTGCTGGTCTCCTCCTGGATCTACGAGAACGTCGGCACCGCGAAGCGGGTGTTCAGCTACGCCGAGCAGTTCCCGGCCGTCGAGCCGGGCTGCGCCCCACCACCGTTCGCCCGTACGTTCGCGCACACCGACTGGGTGGACGGCGAGGATGTCGTACAGGCCGGCCAGACACCGGGGGAGCAGGGCTTCAACGAGCGGTTCCACCGCATCGAGCACGACCTGGACCACCTCGGCGCCGACCTGGCCAAGGCGTTCACCTGCATGGCGGCGATGCGGGTGAGCCTGCGCCGGCTGCTCGACGAGATCCGCGCCGAGATCAACCGGCTGCACTCGACGGTGCACGAGAACACGATCGTCCCCGGCCCGTACACCTTCGAGCAGATCCCCAACTACATCGGCGCGTTGGACTTCGGCAAGTACATGGGCACCACGATGTTCATGGACAAGAAGGTCAGCATCTGGCAGACCAAGGCCGGCACGATCGTGCTGCCCGCCGTGGAGACCCTCGGCGTGGACGTGGTGGTCGGCCCGAAGGTGCGCGGCGCCGCCCAGGTCGCCCGCTACGCCGTCGAGCACGGTGACGTGCGGCAGCGCTTCCCGCGCGAGGTGAAGGTGGCCGAGTTCGTCCGCTTCTTCGGCGAGGACGAGGTGGCCGACGGCCGGACGATCCGCGACGTGCTCAAGGTGCTGCCGGCCGACAGTAGCTACCCGAGCCTGGACGCCATGATCGCCGAGGTCAGCGAGCGCGAGGCCGTGATCGTCCGGACCACCGTCGGGGCGCAGTCGGCGGTCTCCGCGGCCCTCGGCGTCGACGCGGGGCTGGAGAACGTCGCGGACGCCGACATCGCGATGCTCGCCGGGGTGCCGACCAAGGCACGCGCCGCGCTGGCCCGCGCCGGGATCAGCACGCTGGGCAAGCTCGCCGAGGCGCCGGCCGAGCGGGTGCTCGGCATCATGAAGGAGGCCGGGGTACGCGCCGAGGCCGGCGACGCCGCCGAGTGGACCGGGTACGCCCAGACGCTGAGCAAGCTGCGCTGAACGGCCGGCGACGACTCCGGCGAACGGTTGATCCGCGCCGTTCGCCGGGTCGGTGTGACGACACTGTGCTGGCGTACCGACCCTCCACACCCGAGCGTGGGACTCCCACGGAGCGATCGGGTACGAAGGGCGCACGGATGGCAGTTCACGAGGTGTCACAGGACCTCCGCTCCGGGGCGCAGGAGACTGAGGCGGCGCGACCAACGCGCTACGCGCTGCGGCTGCTCGGGGGGTTCGCGCTGGAACGCGACGGCCGGTCCGTCGCGGTGCCGCAGGGTGCCCGCCGATTGCTCGCCTACCTCGGCGTACGCCAGCGGTGCGCCCGCTGGGAGGCCGCCGGCACCCTCTGGCCCGGCTCCCACGAGGAGCGGGCTCGCGCGAACCTGCGCACCATGCTCTGGCGGTTGCACCGGGCCACCCCCGAGCCCCTGGTCGAGGAGGACGACCGACTGGCCCTGGCCGCCGGCGTGACCAGTGACGTGGCCACCCTCGGCGCGGCCGCCGCGGCCCTGTTGACGGGCGGCGTGCCGGCCGGCGTGGGTGTCGGGGTGCCCGCGCTGGCGACCGGGGAGCTGCTGCCCGGCTGGTACGACGACTGGGTGCTGATCGAGCGGGAGCGACTGCGTCAGACCCAGCTGCACGCGCTGGAGGCCCTCGCCGAACGGCTCACCGCCCAGGGACGCCTCAGCGAGGCGGTGCAGGTGGCGTTGACGGCCGTGCACCTGGAGCCGCTGCGGGAGAGCGCCACCCGCGTGCTGATCGGTGTGCACCTGGCCGAGCGCAACCTCAACGAGGCCGTACGGCGGTTCGAGCTGTTCCGCGCCGACCTGGGCCGGGAGCTGGGCATCGCCCCGACACGCTGGCTGGAGCAGCTCGTCCGCGCCGGCCTGACCGGCGGAGGTGTCAGTTCGGGGCCGGTTGGTCGAGGATGGCGCTGAAGCGCTCCTCGGCGAGGTCGAGCTGACCGAAGATGTGCCGCTTCACCGCGGGCGACAGCGGTGTGTCCGGCCGGCTGATCAGGTCGCGGAAGAGCGGCACCAGCGGCCGGTACTTGCGGGCCGACGAGACGACCTTCGGCCCGATCGTGTGGATGACCCCCACGCCGTTGTCGGTGAAGTCCGACACCTTGATCACCCGTGCCCACGGCTCGCGTTCCAGGCTGACCGCGAGGTGCTCGCGGTACTGCTCGTTGCGGTCCCGGTGCGGGTCGTACACCGGGTTGGTGACGGCCGCGACGAGCGTGGCGACGCGCGGCCCGAACCGCGCGGACAGCGTCCGCAACGCGGCCGGGGTCGGATCGGGCCCGCAGTCGCCACCGGCCAGCTCCGACGGGTGGTCCTCGACCGCGTCGTGCAGCAGGCCGGCGACGATCACGTCCACGTCCCGCACCTGGTAGTGGTGCATCAACCGGATCGCCACGCGCAACAGGTGGTTCAGGTACGGCTCACGAACGCGCCGGTCGTCGCGGTGCAGCTCGGCGGCGAGATCGAGCGCGGCGGTCAACCGCGCCCGGTCGGTGTCGTCGAACTGCTGGACCTCCAGGCGGAAGCGCTCCAGCAGGCCCGGTTCGCCGTGGATCTCGGTGATCGCGTGCATCGGCATGCTGCCCAGGTGCGGCGGGAAGTCCATGCGTCACTTATAGCCGATCTTCTCCACATCGATGGGCCCCTGCGTCGCTGACACGACTGGGCCGGTCTCTATCCCGTCACGTCGGCGCGGTACGCGGGCACCGCCCACGGCACGCCCAGCTCGCTCGGCAGCGCCCCCCGTGCGGCGCAGCGGCGCAGCACCTCGACCACGCCGCGCAGGTGGCCCACCCGTTCGTCGCCGTCGCCCACCACGTCGACGAGGTCGCCGTCGAGCAGTCGGGGCTCGGGTGCGGACCGCAGCGCGTCCAGCAGCGCGGTGAACGGCGCGGTACGGGCCAGCGGCGCGATCAGCGGAACCCCGGGCGGGTCGATCCGGTGGGCGAGCAGGTTCTCCAGCAGGCCCTGTCGACCGGGGACGTGCCGGGGTGCCGCGTCACCGGGCAGGCGCAGCCGGTCGGTCGGGTATTCCAGTACGGCCTGCCCGGTCGTACCGGTCACCGTCACCTCGCCGGCCACGAACTGCGCGGCGGCCAACGTGACCGCCGCCAGCACGGGTGGACCGGCACGGAACCGGACGCGCAGCACCGCCGTGTCCTCCACCTCGATCGGTCGTACCCGGTAGCGCTCCACCTCGATCGCGACCGGCGACGGTGGCGCCCCGCCCAGCGCCTCGGCGACGGCCAGGCACTCCATCACCGCGTGCGCGAACGGGTTGGCCAACGCGCCGTCCAACACGGGCCGACCGTCGACCGTGCGGCGGCCGGCCCACGGGGTGCGCGCGTAGTAGGCGTCCGGACGCTGCCAGGCCGCGACGGTCGCGATGGCGCTGACCGTCCCGAGGCGGCCGGCGGCCAGGGCGTCGGTCAGCGCGGTCAGCGCCGCCGAGCCGAGCGCCTGGAAACCGACCTGGGCCACCCGACCGGCCGCCGCGAGCGCGTCGGTCAGCTCGTGGTGCTCGGCCAGCGACAGCACCGGCGGCTTCTCCAGCAGCAGGTCCGCGCCGGCCGCCACGGCGTCGCGGGCGATCGGCAGGTGGGTGTGCGGCGGAGTGCAGATGACCACCACCTCCGGCCGGGTGGCGGCGAGCATCGCCCGGTGGTCGGTGAACACCCCGACGCCGGGTGGGACCGGCGCCTCCCGCTCGTCGCGTACCGGTCCGACGTCGACCAGGGCGACGAGCCGCAGCCGGCCGTCGGCGTGCAGCGGAGCGATCACCCGCCGGTGCCAGTGTCCGTGCCCGTTCGCCCCGATCAGCGCCACCGTCGCCGGCGGCAGCCACCCGTTCACGGCAGGCCCGCCAACGCCGCCACCGAGACCGTCGACGTGCCGCCGGCCGGGCTCACCGGACGCCGGCCAGCGTCGCCTCGACGCCGTGCCGCCCGAGCGCGGTGAGCCAGGCGATCACCTGGGCGCGTACCTCGTCGTCGTCGGCGACCTCGGCCGGGATGACCTCGCGCAGCGCGAAGACGGCGTCCACCGCGCCGGCCGGGCTCTGCGCGCCGGCGTCCAGGGCGGCCCGGATCGGCCCGGCGAGGGGATCCTGCATCGGCAACGGGCGGCCGTCGTCGGCGTACCCCAGCGCGAAGCGCAACCAGGACGCCACGACCAGCGCGCCCCAGCGCGCGGACCGTCCGGACGCGCGCAGGTCGGCGATGGTGTGCAGGATGCGCTGCGGCAGCTTCTGCGAGCCGTCGATCGCGACCTGGAGGGTGCGGTGCCGGATCGCCGGGTTGGCGAACCGGGCGAGGACCTGCTCGCCGTAGTCGACGACCCGCACCCCGTCCGGCGGTCTGAAGCTGGCCGCAACGTCCTCGGCGATCAGCCGGCGCAGCACGTCGGTCAGGTGCGGGATCTCCAGGGCGTCGGCGATGGTCTCCCGCCCGGCCAGCGCGCCGAGGTACGCCACGGCCGAGTGCACGCCGTTGAGGGCGCGCAGCTTCAACCGCTCCCACGGCCCGGCGTCGTCGGTCAGCACCGCCCCGGCGTGCTCCCAGCCCGGCCGACCACCGGGGAAGTCGTCCTCGATGACCCACTGCGCGTACGGCTCGGCGGCCACCGCGGCCAGGTCGGTGACGCCGAGCGCCCGGCGGGCCGCGTCGATGGTCTCCGGGGTGCTGGCCGGCACGATCCGGTCCACCATGGTCCCCGGGCACGTCACGTTGGCGGCCACCCAGTCGACCAGCCCGGCCGGAACTCCGGCGGCCCGCTCGATGCCCTGGTCGACCAGCCCCCGCAGCCGTCGGCCGTTGGCCGGCAGGTTGTCGCAGCTGACGAGGGCGACCGGTCCGGCGTCGGCGGCGGCGCGGGCGGCCAGTCCGTGCAGCAGCAGACCCGGCACGGTCGTCGGGGGTCGACCGCCGGCGAGGTCCGCGGCGAGCGCGGAGTCCGGCGACAACCGGCCGGTCACCGGGTCGAGTTGGTACGCCTTCTCGGTGACGGTGAGCGTCACGACGCGGACCGCCGGGTCGGCGAGCAACGCCACCACGGCGTCCGGGTCGCTCGGCGCGTGCCGTACGCCACTGAGCGCGCCCACCACCCGGGTGGTGGCGTCGGCGGCCGAGAGGGCGCTCACGCTGAACAGGTTGTCCTGGGCGGCGAGCGCGTCGACCACGGCGGCGCTGCGCGGCGCGACGGCCACGATGCCCCAGTCGCCGCCGGCCGCGCCGACCGCCGCCTCGGTGTAGACCGCCTGGTGCGCGCGGTGGAAGGCCCCCAACCCGAGGTGTACGACGCCCGTCGGCACGGTGCCCGGACGCACGAGGGGACGGGAGTCGACGGGCAGGTGGCGCAGGACGCCCAGGCCGAGGCGGGACGCGCCGACGGTCACCGCCATGCCGGACCGTCCGGGAACCGGAACTCGGCGGTCGACGCCGGTCTCATGGTGGCGCTGTAACCGGGTCGGTCCGGTAGCAGGTAGCGGCCACCGCGGGTGCGTACCGGGTCGACGAAGTGTTCGTGCAGGTGGTCGACGTACTCGATCATCCGGCCGTCGAGGCTCGCGCCCACCCGCAGGTAGTCGAAGATCGCCAGGTGTTGGACGTACTCGCAGAGGCCGACGCCCCCGGCGTGCGGGCAGACCGGCACCCCGAACTTCGCCGCGAGCAGCAGCTCGGCCAGGACCTCGTCGACGCCGCCGACCCGGCACGCGTCGACCTGCATCACGCCGATCGCCTCGGCCTGGAGCAACTGCTTGAAGATCACCCGGTTGGCGGCGACCTCGCCGGTGGCCACCCGGCACCGGCCGCCGGTCAGCTCGGTCACCGCCCGCGCGATCCGGGCGTGGCCGAGGATGTCGTCGGCATGTGTCGGCTCCTCGATCCAGTACGGGTCCACCTCGGCGAGGGCGGTCATCGCGGTTATCGCCTCGTCGACGTCCCAGACCTGGTTGGCGTCCATCATCAGCAGCGCGTCCGGGCCGATCTCGGCGCGGATGATCCGGGCCCGGCGCAGGTCGTCGGCGAGCGGGCCACCGACCTTCATCTTCATGGCCCGCCAGCCGTCGTCGTACGCCTGCCGGGTCAGCGCCCGTACCTTCTCGTCCGGGTAGCCGAGCCATCCGACCGAGGTGGTGTACGAGGGAAAACCGTCCCGTTCCAGCGTCGCCAGGCGGTCGGCCAGGCCGTCGCGTCCCTTGTCGAGGATCGCGGCCGCCTCGTCGGGCGTCAGCGCGTCGGTGATGTGGTGGAAGTCGACGCTGGCGACGAGGTCGTCGGTGGGCAGCTCCGCGAGGAACCGCCACATCGGCTTGCCGGCGAGGGTGGCCCGCAGGTCCCACACCGCGTTGACCAGCGCGCCGGTCGCCATGTGGATGACGCCCTTCTCCGGGCCCAGCCAGCGCAACTGCGCGTCGGCGCTGAGCGAGCGCCAGAACGCCACCGGCTCGGCGGCGATCTCCTCGACCGTACGACCCTCGACGTGGTGGGCCAGCGCTCGCACCGCCGCGCAGGTGATCTCGTTGCCCCGCCCGTTGGTGAAGGTGAACCCCGCGCCCACCGGTCCGGCGTCGGTGCCCAGCTCGACGTATGTCGCCGAGTAGTCGCCCCGGTTGATCGCGTCGGAGCCGTCGCCCCGGGCGGCGGTCGGGAACCGCACGTCGTGCACCTCGACAGAGGTGATGGTGGTGGTCACTGGGCCCGCCTCTCGAATCTGAAGACCCGCTTGGGCAGCCGGTACGCCAGGTCGACGATCGTCTCGGCGGCCTCGTCCATCGCCAGCCGGTCCTCGGCGACCAGCCGGGCCAGGAAGCCGGCGTCGACCCGGCGGGCCACGTCGTGGCGTACCGGGATGGAGCAGAACGCCCGGGTGTCGTCGACGAACCCGGTGGTGTTGTAGAAGCCGGCGCTCTCGGTGACCGTCTCCCGGAACCGCCGCAGCGCCTCGGGGGAGTCCAGGAACCACCAGGGCGCCCCGAGCAGCAGCGCGGCGTACCCGCCGGCCAGGGGCGCCAGCTCGCGGGTGAAGGTGTCCTCGTCGAGGGTGTAGAGCACCACCGTCAGCCGGGGGTCGTTGCCGTAGCGGGACAGCAGCGGGGCGAGCGCGTGCACGTACTCGGTGGCCTGCGGCACGTCGCCGCCGACATCCCGGCCGTGCCGCTCGTACAGCCAGCGGTTGTGGTTGCGGACCGCGCCGGGATGCAGCTGCATCACCAGGCCGTCGTCGAGGGACATGCGGGCGAACTCCATGAGCATGTGCGCCCGGAACGCCTCGGCGTCGGCGGCGTCCGCCGCGCCGCCCAGCCCACGGTCGTACAGCCGCGCGGCCTCCGCCGGCGTCAGGTCCAGGGTGCGCGCGGTGGGATGCCCGTGGTCCGACGAGGTCGCCCCGGCGGCGACGAACGCCGCCCGGCGGGCCCGCAGCGCGGCCAGATAACCGGGGTACGTGCCGGTGTCCTCCCCGGTCAGCGCGCCGAGCCGCGCCACGTTCGCCGACCAGCCGTCGAACTCCATGTCCACCACGTCGTCGGGCCGGAACGTGGTGACCACCCGGCCGCCCGGCCCACCCCACCCGTCGGCGGCGAGCTTGGCGTGCGACGCGAGGTCGTCGAGCGGCGACTCGGTGGTGGCGAGGACCTCGATCCCGAAGCGCTCGAACAGCGCCCGGGGCCGGAACTCCGGCTCGGCGAGCCGCGCGGCGATCTCGTCGTAGAGGGCGTCGGCGGTGTCGGGACGCAGCGGGGTGTGCGCTCCGAAGACCGTGCGGAAGGTCTGTTCCAGCCACAGCCGCGACGGGGTGCCCCGGAACAGGTGCCAGTGCGCGGCGAAGCGCCGCCAGATCACCCGCCCGTCGGCCTCCACCGGTCCGCCGTCGCGGGTGGGCACCCCCAGGTCCGCCGGGGGTACGCCCTGACTGAGCAGCATCCTCGTCAGGTAGTGGTCGGGCACGATGAGCAGCCGTGCCGGGTCGGGGAAGGGTCGGTCCTCGGCGAGCAGGGCCGGGTCGACGTGCCCGTGCGGCGAGATGATCGGTTGCCGCGCCGCGAGGGCGTACAGCTCCCGGGCCAGCGCGCGCTGACCCGGCTCGGCCGGCAGGAGCAGGTCGGTGTGGTCGGACGTCGGCACGGGGCTCCTCGTTCTGCTTCTCAGCGGGTGGTGAGCAGGTCGGCGACGCGCACGGGCCGTCCGGTCTCCAGGGACCGGTTGGCGGCCAGGCCGGTGAGCAGGGCCGCCGCGCCGTCCTCGGCCGTCGCGGCGCGGTCCAGCGGATCGGGCTGGCCGCCCAGGAGCACCGCCGTCATCCGGGCGTCCGCGCCGCCGTGCCCGTGTCGGGTACGACCCTCGACAGGGATCCGCCGGGGCGGTGCCCAGAACGGGCGCACGGTGAGCGTCGCGCCGCCCCCCTCGGCGGGCGCCTCGACGCCGTGCAGGGCCGCGCCCTTGACCGCGCCGGCGGTGCCCCGGTCCACGTAGTCGTTCTCGGTCACCTCCAGTTCGAGGCGTCCCCGGCTGCCGTTGACCATCACCCGGTAGCCCTCCCAGGGGGCGTACGCGGTGAGGTGGTAGGTCATCGTCGCGCCGGTGGAGTAGCGGACGAGCACCGCCATGTCGTCCTCGATGCTGACGCCGGGGGCGAAGACGTTGCGGTCGCGTTGGTAGCCGTCCTCGGCCTCGGCGTCGAGGTACAGCTCACGCAGCCGGGGATGCGCGTCGAGCCGCAGCGCGAACGGGTCGTCGACGGCGGCCGGGTCGCCGTACGCCCGGTCGTAGTCGCGGGCGTAGCCGTGCCGGCGGCCGTCCTCGCCGTAGAAGAAGAGCCGGCCGGCCGCGTACACCTCGACCGGTGTGGCGGCCAGCCACCAGTTGACCAGGTCGAAGTGGTGGCTGGCCTTGTGTACCAGGAGTCCGCCGGAGGTGGCCTTGTCGCGGTGCCAGCGGCGAAAGTAGTCGGCGCCGTGGCGCACGTCGAGCAGCCACTCGAAGTGCACCGAGCCGATCTCGCCGACCGCGCCCTCGGCGAGCAGCCGGCGGACCTGCTCGTGCAGCGGGTTGTAGCGGTAGTTGAAGGCGACGGTGACGCCGCCGCCGGTCTCGGTCACCGCGTCCAGGATGCGCCGGCAGCGGGGGACGTCCACGGTCATCGGCTTCTCGGTGACGACGTCCCGGCCGGCGCGCAGCGCGGCCACCACGTACTCGTCGTGGGTGACGTCCACGCTGGTCACGAGGACGACGTCGACCCGTTCCGCCTCCAGCATGGAGGCGAACCCGCCGGCGGGGTACGTGGGCACCGGCCGGTGTCCCAGCTCGCCCAGCCAACGGTTGTGCGCGTCCATCCGGGTCTGGTTGACGTCGGCGAAGGCCACCAGCTCGGTGGAGTCGGCGTGGTCGAGCACCAGGGCCCGGACGAACATCTCCGCCCGCGCGCCGGTGCCCACGACGGCGTAACGGACGCGCCCGCCGGATCTCGGTGACATGCCATCGCCCTCCGGATGACCCCTGCAAAGGTTTGCAGTGAAGTAACCACGATCGATCTGACGACGTCAACGACGACGGCACAATCGGCGGCAATTATGGGGTTTTGCGAATGTGCAGGTCACCGCTGGGCGTGTCGACGCAACAGAGCTGCAAACATTGACCGTTGACAGTGGAGCAACCGTTTGCATTAATTGGCGGCACCCGCGTGACCACCGCCGTACTCGGACGAAGGGGCCGCCGTGCCAGTCACCATCCGGGACGTCGCCCGCGCCTCCGGGGTGCACATCTCGACCGTGTCCCGCACCTTCTCCGCCCCGCACCTCGTCAATCCCGAGACCCGGGTCCGGGTGCTGGCCTGCGCGGAGGACCTGGGCTACCGGCCGAACCGCGCCGCCCGCGCCCTGATCACCGGGCGTACGCACAACATCGGGCTGATCATCGCGGACATCGCGAACCCGTTCTTCCCACCGCTGATCAAGGCGGCGGAGAGCCAGGCGCGGCACCGCGACTACCACGTGTTCGTGGCCGACACCAACGAGGACCCGACCGCCGAGGAGGAGCTGGTCCACGCCCTCGCGAAGCAGGTCGACGGGGTGCTGCTGTGCAGTCCCCGGATGAGCAACAGTCTGATCGAGCAGCTCAGCCGCGAGGTGCCGCTGGTCGTGGTGAACCGTCAGGTGACCGGCCTGCCGTGCGTGCTGATGGATGTCGGGCAGGGTGCCCGGGCGGCCGTCGAGCATCTGATCGGTCTCGGTCACCGCGACATCGCGCTGCTCGGCGGGCCGCGCAGCTCGTGGACCAACCGGGAGATGCGACGCGCCGCCACCGCGGCCGTGCGGGCCGGTGGCGGGGAGCTGACCGTCCTCGGCCCCAACGCCCCCACCGAGACCGGCGGCTCCGCCGTGGCCGAGCAGGTACGACGCAGCGGCGTCTCCGCCGTGCTCGCCTACAACGACCTGATGGCGATCGGCCTCATCGAAGGGCTGGACGCGCTCGGGGTGCGGGTGCCGCAGGAGGTGAGCGTCGTCGGGGTCGACGACATCGCCCTGAGCCGGCTCACCCGACCCAAACTGACGACGGTGGCCACACCCACCGGGGCCGCCGGCCGGACGGCCGTCGACATGCTGCTGCAACAGGACATCGAGTCACCGCGCGGCGCGCGGGGATCCGGTGCCGGCACGGCCGTCGGCGTCCGTCGTACCACCGCACAGGTAATGCTCCAGACCGACCTGGTCATCCGCGACTCGACCGGTCCGGGCCCGCACGCCCGACCGGCCCGTCCCCTGGCCGCTTCCCCTGGCCCGGACCCGCACTGCCCTGCGGGCCCGGGCATCCCGACCGCGGCCACCGGTGATGCCGTCGCCTCCTAAAGCCGAGGAGTGAGCGCACATGCACCCCGCAACGTCCCCCACCACTGGCACGCCCGTCGGGCGTCCTCACGGTACCCCGCTGCCCCGGCGACGATTGCTGCGCGGCCTGCTCGCCGCGACGGTCGCCGCGCCTCTGCTGTTCGGCGCCGCCGCGTGCGGCGACGACGGCGGCACCGCCGACCCGAACGCCCCGGTCAAGCTCTCGATCTTCTGGTGGGGCGGCGACGCCCGGGCCAAGCTGACCGAGGACGCCCTCGCCCTCTACACCAGGAAGCATCCGAACGTGACCTTCGAGAAGACCTGGCAGGCCAACCAGGGCTACTTCGACAAGCTCGCCACGCTCACCGCCGGTGGCAACCCGCCGGACCTGTTCCAGATCGACGACAACTACCTCGCCGAGTACGCCGGCCGCAACACCACGCTCGACCTGAAGACCTACCAGGAGTCCGGCAAGCTCGACACCTCCACGTTCCCCAAGAGCCTGCTGGAGTACGGGGTGGTCGACGGCAAGCTCGCCGGGGTGGCCGCCGGGGAGAACACCCAGGGCCTCGTCTACAACAAGACGCTGCTGACCAAGCACAACCTGCCCGAGCCGACCACCGGGATGAGCTGGGAGCAGCACATCGCCTGGGCCGAGGAGGTGTCCCGCAAGACCGGCGTGCCCGGCACGCAGGACCCGAGCGCCGACTACAAGGCGTTCTGGGTGTGGCTGCGCCAGCGGGGCAAGGACCTCTACAAGGGCAAGGAGCTGGGCTTCACCGCCGAGGACGTGACCGCGTGGTTCGACCTGTGGAAGGGCGCCCGGGACCGCAAGGCCACCCCGACCGCCGACGTCATCCACGAGGGCAACTCCAGCGACGTCACCAAGCAGTTGGTGGTCACCGGCAAGTCGGCGACGTCCTGGGTCTGGGCCAACCAGATGCCGGACCTGAAGAAGAACACCAAGGACGAGTTGGGTGTCGTCGCGTACCCCGGTGACCCCGGCGCGCAGTGGGCCCGGGCCTCGATGTACTGGTCCGTCTTCAAGGGCAGCAAGAAGAAGGACATCGCGGTCGACGTGATCAACTTCCTGGCCAACGACCGGGAGGCCGTCACGCTGCTCGGCACCGACCGTGGACTGCCGTCCAACCTGGACCTGCGTCAGGTGGTCAGCGACGGCACGACCGACCCCGCGATGAAGCAGTCGATCGCCGTCGAGGCGGAGCTGACCCAGAAGTTCGGCGCGTCGCCACAGGTGCCGATCAAGGGACACAGCACGGTCAAGTCCGAGCTGGTCAAGGCCGCCGAGAGCGCCCAGTACGGCCGGGCCACCCCCGCGCAGGCCGCCGCCCAGTTCGTCGAGGCGTGCAAGACCGCCATCGCCTGACCCGCCCACGAGGCGGGGAGAGGAGCCGTTCGTGGCGTTGACCACGGCGCCCGACCCGACCCGACGCGGCCCCGGATCCGGCCGGACCCACACCACACGGCGTGGGTCCGGCGGCGTCCGGCACCGCGAGGGTCTGGCGGGGTACGTCTTCCTGTCGCCGTGGCTCATCGGCCTGATGGGTGTCACGGCGGTTCCCATGCTGCTGTCGCTCTACCTGAGCTTCACCAACTACGACATCCTCACCCCGTTCTCCGAGGTGCGGTGGGTCGGGCTGGCCAACTACGAGCGGATGTTCACCGCCGACCCGTCGTACTGGCACGCGGTGCGGGTCACCCTGACCTTCGCGCTGGTCGCCGTACCCCTCAAGCTGGCCGCGGCCCTCGGCGTGGCGCTGCTGCTCAACCGCGCGTGGCGCGGCGTCGGCCTGTTCCGCGGCCTGTTCTACCTGCCCTCGCTGCTCGGCGGCAGCGTGGCGCTGGCCATCGTCTGGGTCAACATGTTCAACCGCGACGGGGCGTTCAACTCGCTGCTCAGCCTCGTCGGCATCGAGGGCAGACCCTGGGTCAACGACCCGGACTGGGCCCTTCAGACCCTCATGGTGCTGGCCATCTGGCAGTTCGGCGCCCCGATGGTGATCTTCCTGGCCGGGCTCAAACAGGTGCCCGTCGAGCTGTACGAGGCCGCCTCGGTCGACGGCGCCGGCCGGTTCCGCCAGTTCCGCAACGTCACCCTGCCGATGCTCTCCCCGGTCATCTTCTTCAACCTGGTGCTGGAGACGATCAACGGTTTCCAGGGCTTCACCGCCGCGTTCGTGCTCAGCAACGGCACCGGCGGCCCGGTCGACGCCACCCTCATGTACACGCTCAACCTCTACATCACCGGCTTCACCGACCTGGAGATGGGCTACGCCTCGGCGATGGCCTGGGTGTTCCTCCTCGCCATCGCCGCCATCACCGCGATCTTCTTCGGCACCGGGCGGTTCTGGGTGCACTACACGGACGGGGAGGACCGGTGACGCGCGGGCGCGGGCCGGTCCTGCGGCTGGTGATCCTGGTGGCGATCGTGGCCGTGGTGCTCTACCCGCTGATCTGGATGGTCGGCACCTCCCTGAAGTCGCAGGAGGAGATCGTCAACAACGTCGGGCTGCTGCCCGAGCGGTTCACCCCGGGCAACTACACCGCCGGCTGGTCCAACTTCGACGTCGGCTTCGGCCGGTTCTTCCTCAACAGCGCGCTGGTCAGCCTGCTCACCGTCGTCGGCAACGGGCTCTCCTGCCTGCTGGCCGCGTACGCCTTCGCCCGCCTGAGGTTCCGGCTGCGTGGCCTCTGGTTCGCCGTCATGATCGGTACGCTGCTGCTGCCCCAGCACGTGCTGATCGTCCCGCAGTACATCCTGTTCCGCACCCTCGGTCTGGTCGGCGGCGAGTGGCCCTACCTGCCGCTGCTCATCCCGCAGTTCCTGGCCACCGAGGCGTTCTTCGTCTTCCTCATGGTGCAGTTCATGCGGGGCGTCCCGCGCGAGCTGGACGAGGCGGCGCGGATCGACGGCGCCGGCCCGTACGGCATCTTCCGGCACATCATCCTGCCGCTGAGCCGCCCCGCCCTGGTCACCACGGCGATCTTCTCGTTCATCTGGACCTGGAACGACTTCTTCCGCCAGCTCGTCTTCCTGTCCCAACTCGAGGACTACACGGTGCCGGTGGCGCTGACCCTGTTCATCGACTCGACCAGTCAGAGCGCGGTCGGGCCGATGTTCGCCATGTCGGTGCTGTCGCTGCTGCCGGTCTTCCTGTTCTTCGTCGCGTTCCAACGGATGCTCGTCGAGGGGATCAACACCGGTGGCATCAAGGGCTGAACCCGACGACGCCGCCGTACGGCGGGACTGGCGCGACGTCGCGCGCGACGCCGCCGACCTGGCGCTGCTCGGCATCCTGGTGACCCTCGCGGCGGCGCCGCTGCTCACCGCCGCCGGGGCGGCCGGTACGGCCAGCGCGGCGGTGCACGACTGGGCGCGTACCGGCGGTTGGCCGTCGGCGCGGACGACCCTGCGCCGGTTCGGCCGCTCGGTGCTGCCCGGCGTGCCGGTCAGCCTGCTCGCGCTCTCCGTTCTCGGACTGCTCGCCGTGGATCTGGCGGCGCTGGCCGCCGGACGGGTGCCCGGTGGCCCACCGGTGCTGGTGGTGACCGGCCTGGTCACGGCCGCTCTGGCCGGGTACGCCGGGCTGGTCATCGTCGAGGCGGGCCGTAACGGGGGCGGGCGGTGGCGGGTCGCGGCCCGGTGCAGCGCCCGCGCCTGCCTCGACGCGCCGGCCCGGTGGGCTGCCCTCACGGGCGTGACGGCACTGGCCGGGCTGCTCGCCGTCCTGGTGACGCCGGTGGCCGTGCCGATCCTCGCCGGCTACACCCTGGCGGCCCTGCACGCCGTCGCCAACCGCCTGCCGGTCTTCGAGCGGGTGGAGGCGCGGTGAACGTCGAGGAGCCCGCGCGGCTGCTGGTCGGTGCGACCGAGGTCGCCCGGTACGTCGTCGACCCCGAGTTGGACGCGCGGCACGGACCCCGGCCGTACCTGCACCCCGTCCGCACCCTGGGCGGCACGGTGGTCACCGACGCGTTCCCCGCCGACCACGTCTGGCACCTGGGGGCCTCACTCGCCGTGCAGGACGTCGACGGCGTCAACCTGTGGGGCGGGCGCACCTACGTGCGCGACGTCGGCTACACGTGGCGCGACGACCACGGACGGATCGTCCACACCGGTTGGTCGCGGCGCTCGGCCAACCTGCTGGCCCACGAACTTCAGTGGCGCGACCCGCGTCAACAGGTGCTGCTGACCGAGCGGCGTCAGCTCGCCGCGTCGGCGGTGACGCCGGACGTCTGGCGGCTCGATCTGGACTCCGCGCTCACCGCGCCGCCCGACAGGTCCGTGCGCCTGGGTAGCCCGGCCACCAACGGTCGCCCCGGCGGGGCCGGCTACGGCGGGTTCTTCTGGCGGGTTGCGGCCGGCGGCGAGGCGACGGTGTTCACCGCCACGGCGGCCGGGGAGGAGGCGGTGAACGGCAGCGCGGCCCCGTGGCTGGCGCTGACCGGCGCCGGGCCGGGCGGTGGGGCGTACACGCTGGTCTTCGCGGGGCTCGGCCCCGGCGACCGGTGGTTCGTGCGGACCGCGATGTATCCTGGCGTCTGCGTGGCCTTCGCCTTCGACACCCCGGCCGAAGTCCCCGCCGGCAATACCCGCGACGGTCGCTACCAGGTGTGGATCGCCGACGGCGCCCTCTCCCCGGATCGCTGCGCGACCCTCGCCAGCAGCCGTCGATCATGAAGTTGTTGCCACGACACGCCGAGCGCGGTGACAACAACTTCATGATCGACGAGGCAGGGCGGCGGGGACGGCGGCGGCGGTGACCCGGATGGCCTTGACTATCGCCGGGATCGAGCCGATCAGCAGCACCAGGCCCCAGATGATGGCCACGATGGCGAAGACCAGCGCGCCGATGTCGTCGAGGATGCTCACCACGATGACCGGCACCAACCGGTGCAGGAACTCCAGTACGACGGTGCACAGCAGGGTGGTGATGATTATCAGGACGAGGCCTTTGTTCTGCAGAAACCGGGGCTGGGCCAGCACCAGCAACCCCGCCCACACGAGCTTGAGCAGCAGCGCCAGGCCGAGCAGCACCGCCGCGTCGCCCACCGGGAAGAAGCCCCACAGCGCCAGGTACGCCAGGGTGCCGAACGGCACGGCGAGGAACAGCGACACCATGATCATCAGCTCCACGAACGCGATGATCAGCAGGACCAGCGAGCCCAGGATGAGCAGGATCGAGAAGATCAGCGTCGCGACGCCCTGGATCCGGCCCTGCACCCGCTCGGGCACCACCAGGCTCAGGCAGAACAGGCCGGTGGTCCACAGCGCCACCGCGTCGATCAGCGCCAGGTAGCTCGTACCCCGGCCGGACGGTTCGCTGACCCCGGCCGCGTCCACCTCCACGCCGAGGTCCGCCGCGCCGGCCAGCAGCGCGCCGGTGGCGTCGCCTCCGCCGGTGAGCAGCGACGATCCCACCTCGACGAGGACCACAAGCGTGATCGCGACCAGCGCGAGCAGCAGGAACGGCTTGCGCAGCTCACCCATGGCGGGCCTCCGTACGGTTGAGGAGCGCGCCAGCGGGCCGACCGGTCACTCGGCGGCGACGGTGACCGTGCATCCCACACCTCCCGGGCAGCCCAGCAGCACCGTTGTCGCGCTGTCGACGGCGATCCGGGCGACCGCCTCGCCGTCGTCGTCCGGCTCGACCTCCGAGCGCACGGTGAGGTCGGCGTCGCCCGGCGCCGGCGCGGTCACCACGAACGGGCGGCCACTGCGCAGCACCACCGTCCGCAGGTCGCCGGGGTCGGCGATCCGTACCGCGCAGCCGCCGACGAAGGTGAGCACGTCGCCGGTACGGTCACAGTCGGCCTGCACGGTCGCCGGGTCGATCGTGCCGCTCCCGCCGGTGAGGCGTCCCAACCGCTGCACGATCCCCGGCCGATCGCTCGCGCGGCCCTGCTCACCGCCGCCGACGCCGACGGCGAGCCCGAAGAACGCCACCAGCAGCACGGCCAGCGTTCCCAGCACGATCTTTTGCCGACCGCTCATCGCCGCGCGACCGCCCCGGTCACCTCGGTGAAGCGGATCTGGTCCACGCCCGCGAAGTACCTGTCGAAGCCCTGCGTCTTGCCGACGGCGACCAGGGTGAGCGTGTGCCGGCCCGCCCCCAGCCGGACGGTCCCGACGTCGGTGAAGTCCTGTAGGACGACCGTCGGGGTGAAGCCGAAGAAGGTGCTCCCGAGCTGCACGCCGTCGACCTGCCAGATGGTGTTGGCGTAGTCGAAGCTCGTGGTGCGCGTGGTGGAGAACCGCCAGACGGCGTCGGCCGGCAGTTCGACGGTGACGCTGACCCGGTCACCGGGCGCCAGGCCGGTGAAGAACAGTTGCGCGTCGCCCGACCAGGTCACGTCGCAGCAGTTCGGCTGCGCGTCGATGCCCGCGGCGGTCTTCGCCGGGGACTCGACCCGTGCGCCGTCGACCAGGCTCTCCGCCTCCAGCGTCACGACCCGTGGCGTGCCCGGCGTCGGTGGTCCGTCGGAGCGGGTCAGCAGGTAGCCGACCACCCCGGCGACCACGAGCACCAGCGCCGCCGCGGCGGCGATCCACGGCCACGGCGTGCGCTTCGGCGCGGCGACCGCCCGGACCTCGTACGTCACCCGGCCGCTGGAGCGCGAGCTCTCCTCCGGCGCGGTGTTCGCCGAGTACGCGAACCCGGTCATGTCGTAGCGGCGGGGCGCGGTGCCGGCCGGCACGGCGAGGCGGACCAGGAAGGAGACCGAACCCTGCCCGGGCACCACCCGCTGCGGCTCGGTGACGGTGAACCAGGCCCGCTGGCTGCCCTCGCCCGGCGCCACGTCGAAGACGACGGTGTCCGGCGCGAGGCCCGGGTTGGAGACGGTGAAGGTCAGTTCGCCGTTGTTGGCGGCGTCCAGGGTGAACTGCGACGCGGCGGCGACGACGGCCCATTCGGTGGTCATGACGGCTCCTTAAGCGGACGGTGCCGCGGTCGGCTGATCCGATGGTGGCGAGGCGGCGAGGACGACCTCTGCGGTGACCGCCGCGGGCTTCTCCGCCTCGACGATGCGGGTGATCACGGCGAGGTGCTCGGCGGCGGCCGCCGGCACCCGCACCACGATGTGAAAGGGCATCTCCTCGGGCTCGTCGATGGCGAAGCCGCTCACCCCGGTGGCCACCTCCAGAGCCCGTCGCATCCCGTACGGGGTGCCGCGCCACCGCGCCAGCAGCGCGCCGTGCGCCACCAGGTCACGCAGCCGCCCGACCGGCAGGGGCAGCGGGGCGTCCGGTCGGTGCGACGCCACCACGTGGTCCATCGCCACCCAGCGGGTCAGGCGTACGACCATGTGATCGGGCGCCCGGTACGGGTCGAACAGGGCGTCGACCTCGGCGAGGATCGCCTCGTCCGGGGCGTGCAGCCCCTCCATCACGTCCAGCAGCGCCCAGAGCACGCTGCCCGGCACGCACGCCCGCTGGTACGCGGCGGGCAGCAGCCGCTCAATCGCCGAGCGTCGCATCCTGGCGCACCACCTCGATGTCGTGCTCGCCGGAGCAGAGCAGCCACGTGTCCGGGACGGTCACCACGTCGGCGGTGGCCTGGTTGGCGCTGGCGGTCCAGGTGACCGCGTCGGCGCTGCGGTACACACCGCGCTCGCCGCCGGCCAGCACCAGCCGGTCGGCAGCCGGGCCGCCCGCGCCGGAGGCCGCCGGACCGCCCGCGCCGACGGCTGCCGCCGGAGGGCCGCTCACGGCGACGGCGTCGACCGGTACGAACCGGGTGCGGTCGCGCAGCGGCAGCCCGCAGTTCACCGACACCGGTTGCCACTGCGGCTGGGCGGCCAGCGTGTCCAGCCGCAGCACCCCGCCGCTCTGGGTGGCGGCCACCGCCTGCTGCCCGGCGAACGCCAGATCCCGGCAGGTGCCGCCGATCCAGCCGGCCTGCACCGCCTGCCACTTGACGTCGGACTCGAACAGCCGGGTCCGGTGGCAGCCCTGGCCGGGTTTCTTCGGGTCGGGCTCGCCCGCGCCGCTCCACAGCAGCGTCGCCGGACCGTCGTACTGCACCGCGAGAACCCGGTTGTCCACGTTGGAGAGACCGACGTGCGCGAAGCTGCCGGGGCGGCCGCCGGCCGTCGACAGGTACACCCCGAAACTGGCCTGCGCGGCCACCGCCACGCCCGGCGAGCCGCGCTCGGAGACGAAGGCGCGGACGGCGTAGAAGCCCCGGTCGGCGTCGGAGGGGTCGACGAGGATCTGCAACGGCACCGCGCCGGGCAGCAGCGACACCTCGTACAGCCCGGTGTCCGTCGCCACCAGCAGCGCTCCCGCGCCGTCACGGTCCAGCCAGGCCACGTCGGAGATCCGCGAGTCCAGGTCCGCCAGCAGCGACCACGTCTCACCGAGGTCGGTGCTCAGTCGTACCCGGGAGCCGCCCGATTCGCGCACCGTCACCACGGCCACCGAGCCGGGACGCGCCACGATGCCGGGCCGCACCGGGGCCGGCGCGGGCGCCACCCGCAGGACCGTCTCGTCGTCGTCGAACCGACCGGCCGGCTCCCAGCCCGCGCCCGCGTTGCTGGAGCGGAACAGCACCGGGCCACGTCCGGCGTACCAGGTGCGTGCCTGGTACGCGTCGACGGCGAGGGCACGGACGTTGGCGTCGGGCGCCTCGTCGACCACGAACCGCACCGACTCGACGTACCGCACGCCCGGCTCGGCCTGCTCCAACAACCGGTACACGTTGGACGCCCGCAGCGGCTCGCCGAACGGCCACCCGCTGGGGTTGAGCGCGGTGGGCAGCGGACTGAGCGTCTGGTGCAGCCGGTCGTGGATGCGCCGCCGGACCGCGTCCACGTCCTCCTCCCGCCGCACCACCACACGGGCCCGCACCGACACCGCCTTGAACCGGGCCCAGCTCGCCCGCGAGCGGATGCCGACCATCCGGCGCTGCTCCAGGTCCGCCTCGACGCGGTGGCGGGCCTCGGGCACCTCGTGCTCGCGCAGCACCGCCACCGGCAGCCGCCCACCCGGGCGGGCCGCCGGCGGCACGTACGGCACCAGCACCACCTCGACCTCACCCGGTCGGGCGAAGCTGTAGACGGCCGACCGGGTGAACGCGCGGGCCCGCGCCACCGCGCCGGAGCTGGTGGCGAGCACCTCGAAGTCGCGGGCGGTGACCGCCCGCTGCTGGGCGAAGAACTCGTACGGGCCGCGGAGCAGCACCGATTCCAACGCCTCCATCTCCCGGCCGCCGGCCGCCGGGGCGGGGTTGTCGACGCGTACCCCGGGCAGTGGATCGCGCAGGGTGGTCAGCGTGCCGGCGGCGACGTTGCCGGCCGGACCGCCGCCGGCCCGGTACCAGAGGCGGACCTGCCGCCCGGCCGGCGGCACGGCCGCCACCGGGGTCGGCCCGGCGGCGCCACCGGTGGGCGGACGCAGGTCCAGGGCCGGCGCGAAGGTGACGGTGCCCGAGCAGCGGTCCACCAGGTACGCCTTGGCCTGCGGGCCGAGCCCGGCGAAGCTGTCCACCGGTTGCCAGATCTCGAACGTGCGGCCCTCGTGCTCGCGGGCCGCCGCCCCCAGCTCCACCGAGCCGGTCGGCACCTCCACCCCGAGCAGCAGGTCCAGCGGCTCGCCGGTGTGGGCCAGGGGAGCGCGGGAAGCGCGCAGCACCTGACCCGGCTGGCCGGTGCCCACACCCAGCAACTCCGCGTCGACGGGCTCGCAGTGGTGCATGCGGACCGTCACCGAGGACTGACCGGCCGGCAGCACCGCCGGCTCGGTCGTGACGAACACGACGGGCCGGGGATCACCGCCCCGCGCCGCCGCGACCCGCAGACCGGCCGGGATCCGCACCGCCGCGGTGTCGGCGCCGGCGCGGGTGAACACCACGTCCGCCCAGGCCGCGGTGGGCGCGTGCCGTGCCACGCCGAGCAGGTTCAGGAACTGCACGTACGCCTTCTCCGGCAACTGGTTCAGCCGGTAGATCATCACCTCGGTCAGGTGCGCGAACGCCTCCACGAGCGCCATGCCCGGGTCGTGCGCCGACAGGTCGGTCCAGGCGGGGCAGGACTGGCGGATGCGCTCGCGGGCCTCGGTGACCAGGTCGAGGAATCCGCGATCGTCCAGGTGCGGCACGGGCAGCGTCATGACGATTCTCCCGGTTCGTCGTCGGCGGGGAGCAGATCCACGGAGAACACCAACTGGCCGGGCGTCAGGCTGGCCCGCACCCGGTAGTCGAGCCGGATCACCAGCTGCCACTCCTCGTCCGGGTCCGGTCCGGCGTCGACGTCGATGACCTCGACCCGGGGCTCCCAGCGGGCGATGGCCTGCCGGACGTAGTGGATCGCCAACCCGGCCGTGGTGTCGTCGTTGGGCGCGAAGACCAGTCGGTGCAGCCGGGAGCCGTACCCGGGTCGCATCAGCCGCTCGCCCGGCGTCGTCGACAACAGCAGGAACAGCGCCTGGCGTACGCTCTCGTCGCCCTCGGTCATCGCCAGGCCACCGGCGGCGGTGAGCGCCAACCCGCCGCCACGGCCGGCGTCGAAGCCGGCCCCGACGAAACGGAACGCCCTCACCGGTCCGCCCCCAGGAAGCGCTGCCGGGGGTCGCGGACGGTGTGGTGGACCGCGTCCGGCGGTGTGCCGTCGGTGAAGCCCTTCAGGTGCGACAGCACGACCCGGTGCCCGTCGACGCGCAGCCAGTCGCTGTAGCCGACGTGGACGGTCCGCGTCTTCGCGCACGGCTTGATGGTCGGGCCGTAGTTCGGGCAGGCGACGATCTTCCGCCCCTCCGGGTCGTCGTCCACCAGCACCGGCACGGCGGTGACGGTCACCCACCGCTGCGACGGTTGGTTCTCGACCCGGCCGTCGTGGTCACAGGCGATCACCGAGTCGCGGTGGATCCAACGCATCAGCCGCCTCCTTCGTGGTGGGCGCGGGCCAGCGAACGGGCCTGCTGCGCCGCGGTGGTCGGGTCCTCGGTCGCCTCGGCGTGCAGGAAGTCCACGCTGCGGGCGCGGACCACCATGGCCCGGCCCGGCGCGGAGATCACCAGGTCGGTCGCGGCGTGCAGGGTGGCCAGGTCGGGGGTGAGCTCCAGCCAACTGCCGCCCTCGGTGCCGAGCCGCAGGCTGCGCTGGACGTCGTCCACCACGATCGACTGGCCACCGGCCGTGCGCAGCGTCCAGCGCCGGGCCCGGCCGTCGTCGATGCCCGCGTCGTACGGCTCGACGGCCCCGAACAGCGAACCCAGCACGATGCCCGAGGCGGGCTCGCCGCCGGGCAGCACCACCAGCACGGTGTCGTCCGGGTCGGGGAGCGCCACCAGACCCTTGCCGCGCCCCGCGCCGGGACAGAGCACGCCGAGCCAACCGGCGTCCAGGTCCCCGTACGCGGGCAGGGTCAGCCGTACGCGGCCCAACCCGTCCGGGTCGGCCACGTCGGTCACGGTGCCGAGGGTGACGACCGCGCCGCCGCCCGCCGTGGGCGCAGTGGCCGGCGGCGCGGTCGAGAACCGGGTGAGGTGCCCGTCGCCGTCCACGGTGTGCACCACCTCGGTCAGCACGTACGCCCCGGCGAGCGGGTCGGGCACCCCCGCCAGGTCGATCCGTCGGCCCGGCCGCAGCGCCGGATCACCCTCGGCGACCCCCTCGGCGGTGGACAGCGCGGCAGCGCGCAGGTCCAGTCGTGCCTGGGCCAGCGCGGCCAGCTCGTCGTCGCTGCGTCCCGGCTGGTCGACGGCGGTGCGTACCCCGTCGGCCCCCACGTCGGCGGGGTCCGGGCGGTCACCGGACGGTCGACCGCAGCGTGCCTCGTCGGCCCGCTGGCTGATCGGCTCGGCCCGCTGCGGGTGCCACCCCAACGCGGCGCTCGCGCCGCTGGCCTGGTCCGCGTTCGTGGAGAGCCGCAGGGTGTGCACACCCGCGCCGAGGGTCAGCGGGACCGGCTCGCCGTAGCCGGCGAGGGTGACCAGTCGTACGCCGTCGCCGTCGGCGGCCAGGTGCAGCCCGGCCCGCCCGGCGACCTCGCAGAGCAACTCCAGATCGCTGTGCCGGTGCTGCACCAACCTCTCCAGGCGGGGGCCGTCGTCCTCGGCCGTCACGCCCAGCCCCACCTCGCCGCACAGATCCCGGGCCAGCTCGGCGGCCGTCACCGAGGTGAAGACCCGCAGATCCTGCCGCTTGCGCAGCCGGTGCACCGCGTCGTACGCCCGCAGCCGCAGCACGGCCGCACCGTCGGCCGCGTACTCGACCTCCACACAGGTCACCTCCCCGACGAACAGCGCGTCGGCGTGATCGGCGAGCCGCACGTCGAGGGCCGTGCCGGGGCGCACGGCGGGGTCGAGGGCCGCCGTGCCGGACACGGTGGCGAGCACCAGTTCGGCCTGTGTGGGCTGGTCGAGCCGG
Organism: Micromonospora sp. RB23; assembly: GCF_053585025.1. Taxonomy (NCBI): domain Bacteria; kingdom Bacillati; phylum Actinomycetota; class Actinomycetes; order Micromonosporales; family Micromonosporaceae; genus Micromonospora; species Micromonospora sp. RB23. The sequence continues at coordinate 3,742,902 of NZ_CM132111.1, read as the reverse complement.
GCAGCCACCCGCAGCGAGCGGATCCGCTGGCGGGCCACGGGGTTCAGCTCGACGCCGTCAAGCAGGACGGTCAGCGCGCGGGGCGCGATGCTGGTCACGGCGTACCCCCCGAACCCGGGGTCGTGCCTGTCGACGCGGTCCCGCTCGCGGCGGCCGTTGCGGGCGGGCCGGCCCAGGTCGCGGCGGCCGCTGCGGGTGGGCCGGCCCAGGTCGCGGCGGCGATCGAGGCTGCCCAGCTCGCGGCGGTGGCGATCGAGGCGTCCACGAACGACCCGCCGGCCCGCGCCGTCGTGCCGAGCGTCGACTCCGACGTCGGGCCGCCCGAGCCGACCGGGGGAACCGCGAGGGTCGTACCGGCCGGCACCGCGAGCGGGTCGGTGATCCGGTTGTGCTCGGCCAGCAGCCGCCACCGCAGCGGCGACCCGAGCGCGTCGTTGGCCAGCAGATCGAAACGCACCCCGGCGTGGCCCGGTTCGGTGGCGCCGTCACCGGCGGCGACCACGGCGCTGCCCGGCGCGGCCGCCGGGGTACTCGCCGCGGCCAGCTCCTCGGCGAACCCGGCCTGCGCCTGGTCGGCGGTCTCGGCGGCCCGCACCAGCTTCAGCCGCAGCCAGGAGCGCCGCGGCGAGCCGGTGCCGGTGAACGCGTCGAACCGCTCGGCCACCGCGACGATCACGCCCGGCACGTTCCACGTCTTGCCCCAGACGAGCCGGACCAGCGGCGGGCGCAGCCAGCCGTGCTCGGCGGCGGAGTTCTCCGCCAGCATCCACAACGGCCGGGTCAGCATCCGCACGTCGGTGGGACGGACCTGCGCCTGGACGAAGTCGACGTCGAAGAGCAGATCCAGCACCAACTCCGTACGGCCGCCGCCGGTGAAGACCAGCGGGTCGTCGGCCAGTCCGGAGCCGGTGAGCTGCGCGCCGCCCGCACCCCGGTGGCGTACGCCGGCGAGCCGCGTCACCTGGACGGTCTCCGGGTTGAGCAGGCAGTCGACCCGCTCTCCGGTGGAGTCGATGAGGAAGGCGACGCGTTCCATCAGCCGCCCGCCTGCTCCCGGTCGAGTCGGCGTTCGTGGCCCGCGTCCAGCGCCGCGCCGGGCACCGTCCACAGCGGTCCGTCATCCGGTAGCGCCGGCCACGGGTCCACGTCGGGCCCGACGGCGGTCGACGGGAACACCGCGCTCGCCGGCCATCGCCCGCCGCCGTCGACCTCGGCGACGCCCGTCCCGTACCCGGGTGGACCGTCCCACTGCCCGGCCGCGCCGCCGCGCCGCGGAACGACGTGCGGGGTGTCGACAGGCTGGTCGCGCTCTGGCCGGGCGTGCTGGCCGTGGCGGAGTGCGGCGTACTGGTCAGACTGCGGCGCGGCCCCCTCCGGCGGCCGAGGCCGGCCAGTCTGCCTCCGACCAGGCAGCCAGCTGGCGTGGTGCTCAGGAAAACGGCCGGGGAATTGGCCGCTGTGGCGTTCGGATTGCTGGCCGGCATCCGGCTGGGGTTGTCCGTCGGCGGGATGCTCCCCGAGCCGGCCCCGCCTATCCGGTTCGTCCGGCAGGTCGGGCCGGGACAGTCCGCCCATTCTCCCGCCGGCGCGGCCGTGCCGCGTCACCGCCAGGTCGACGGTAGATCTGGGAGGGAGAGCGCCCGTGGAGGGGTCGAAACCGTCCAAGATCTCGCGAGCCCGGCTGGGTGCGGGGGTCGGTTCACCTCGGTCCCGGGTAGCGGGGGTGGCGACCGTCCCCTCGAGGTGGGCGGCAGCGGGCTCGGCGAACGGTGTGCCACCGCTCGCCGAGGCGTCCCGCCCGCCCGGCCACTCCGAGCCGTGGGAGTGGGCCGTCCCGCTCGACGACTCCGCGCCGATCGGGGCCGCGGGTCGAATGACCGGGAGCCGTCGGTCGGACCTGCCGTCCGGGTCACCGGGACCGCTGCTCGCCGGACCATGGAGTGCGTGAGCGTCAGCGCCGTCCGGCTGGGCGCGCGGGTACGGGTCGTCGACCCGGTCCGGACCGGCGGCCGTCGGCCGGTCGGTCCGACCGGTGAGCGGCCGGGCCGCGTGGCCGACCGGGCCGGGAAAGGAGTCGCGCCGCCGCAATGGCGTCGCGACCGGCGGAGTCCGGTCCGGGATCGGCGGGACCGGATCGAGGTCGAGGTCGGGGTCCAGTTCGCGGAGCAGGCCGGGGGCGTGCGCGGCGACCAGGTCCACCCAGTGCTGCGGCGGCTCGCCGAGACGACGCGGGACGTCCGCCGGACGTTCCGGCTCGGCGGCCGTGTTGTCGACGCGTCCGGCGAGGCGCTGCACCGCGCCGGCCGCCGAGCGGAGGCGACCGGCCAGCCAGCTACGCGGGCGTCGGCGCGGCGGCACCGCCGGCCTCCAGTTCGAGGCCCTCGTAGCGCAGGGTCAGCGACGCGATGGCGATCTCGTGGCCGACCGTGTTGAGGTGCGCTCCGCGCCACCGGGTGGGCCACGCGTCGATCAGGTTCCAGCGCAGCACCTCGGCGGTGCCCGCCGCGTCGAGCAGCACCACCGACACGTTCCGCCGGTTGAGGGTGCCCTTGGCGGTGGCGTTCACCCAGTCCCACAGCTCGCGGGACGCGGTGAGGCCGAAGTGCAGGGTCACCGGCTCGTACTCGGCCTGGCCGGGGACCATCCGCGTCGGCCCGGGGCCGTGCTCCCGGTACGGCTGTCCGGGGATGTTCACCTCCAGCCCGCTCATCTCGGTGAAGTGGCCGTTGGTGACGCCGTTGATGAGCAGGCGGAAGTTGTACGCCCGGTACGGGTCGACGGGCGCGCCGGGCTGCGGTGTGGCGGGGGTGGCCATGTCAGCCTCCGATCGTCTCGGTCTCGGTGCCGCCGGCCCACTGGCTGAGCTTGAACACCACGAATTCGGCGGGCTTGACGACGGCGATGCCGATGTGGGCGATCACCATGCCGGCGTCACGGACGTCCGGCGGGTTGGTCTCCTCGTCGCACTTGACGAAGAACGCCTCCTCGGGGCTGCGCCCGAGCAGCGCGCCGTCGCGCCACACACGGGTGAGGAACGCCCCGATGTCGCGCCGGATCGAGCGCCACAGGGTGAAGTCGTTCGGCTCGAAGACCATCCAGCGGGTCCCGTTGGCGATGGCCTGTTCGATGGCGATGCTGAGTCGCCGGACGTTGAGGTAGCGCCACTCGCTGGCCTCGGCGGCGAGCGTACGGGCGCCCCAGACGCGGATGCCCTCGCCGGCGAAGTAGCGGATCACGTTGACGCCCTTGGGGTTGAGCACGTCGTGCTCGGGGCGGGTGACCCGGTAGCCGAGGTCGACGGCGCCACGGACCGGTTCGTTGGCCGGCGCCTTGTGCACGCCGCGCAGGGCGTCGGTGCGGGCCCAGATGCCGGCCAGGTGCCCGCTCGGCGGTGTCAGTTCCAGCTCGCCGGTGATCGGGTCACGGACCTGTACGTACGGGTAGTAGAAAGCGGCGAACTCGGACTGCCGGGGTCGGTACGCCGGCGGTCCCTCTCCGCCGCCCGGACCGGCGGCGGGGCCCGCACCCTCGGCGGGTTTCGGGGGCTTGCCGGAGGACGGGGTGGCGACGCGGGTCAGCGCGGAGATGTCGTCGATGTCCGGGGCCGGGTCGCAGATCGCCACCATGGTGCGGGTCCGCTCGGCCATGCTGATCAGCGCTTCGTGGGACACCGGGTCGGAGAACCCCGGGGCGGCGATGATGGAGATCTCGTCGACGGCCTCCAGCAGTTGCAGGCCGCCGCGTTGCTTGCCGGCGCCGGTGATCGCGCCGCCCTCGCCGACGTTGACGACCCAGCAGCGTGCGCCCCCGTTGTCCAGGAAACCGAAGACGGCCCGCGCGAGGGGGGTGCTCTCGACCTGGTCGCCGTCGGCGAAGAGCCGCAGGAACTCGGTCCAGTTGTTGACCGGTACGGCCTTGCCCAGGTGGGCGTCGCGGTTCGGGGCGACGCCGACGAACGCGGCGATGCTGGTGCTCACCGGTCCGATCGGTCGGGCGCCGCTGGGGACCTCCTCGACGTAGATGCCGGGGGAGAAGTAGCTGGGCATCGGTCCTCCTGTGCGGGTGGGCGTCAGTGGGTCGGTGGCGCGCAGACGATGACGATGTCGTCGTCGTCCGCGTCGACGTCTGCGGTGAGCACGAGCCCGCGACCGCTCAGCCGCAGCCGTACCGGATGGGGGTGTTCGGGGTCGTGCGGGACCCCGGCGAGCAGGAACCGACCGTCGGGGCCGGTGCGGGTTGCGGAGGCCATGCCGGGCACCTCGACGCGCATGGCGGCGAGGGGCTGGTCCTGGGGGCCGACGACCCGGCCGGCGAGCGCCCGCACCGCGACCTGACGCAGCCGCAGCGGTTGCAGGACCGGGGGCGCGGCCGGTGTCGGGTGGTCCACCTGAGCGGGGACGTCGATCAGCAGCGCCGGGCGGGGCGCGGCGTCCAGCGCGTGCCACAGCGCCGCCGCGCCGGCTTCCAGCACCACCGGGTAGCGGCCGTCCCGGGTCGCGGCGGCGAGCACCCGGTCCAGCACGGCGAGCCCGGCCGGACCGGCCACGCACAGCAGGTAGCGGACCGTGAACCGGTACGGCTCGCGGACCGCGCCGCTGGAGCGGGTCTGCTGGGCCGGGCGCAGTTCGAGGGGCCACAGGGTCAGCCCTTCGGCGTCGCCGCCCGCGCGGGGCGGACCGATCGGGACGGGTTCCTCCGCCGCGCCGGTCAGCCATTCGACCAGCTCCGCGGTGGCCCTCTCGATCGGTCCGCGCCCGTCGGTGGTCATCGCGGCGGCGTCCCCTGGATGCGGTACGCGATGGCCTCGTTCCAGACGTGCGGGTAGACGCCGATCTCGAAGTAGCGGGTGAAGCGGTTGATCGGCGCGTTGGTGTGGTCGTGGTAGAGCAGCCAGATCGGCGCGATCGTGAACAGCGCGTAGTTCGCCAGCACCAGCGGGATGTAGAGCGGTCCGAGCAGTCGCGCCTGGAAGATGTGCACGTCCTCGTGGCGTTGGATGCTGGAGTTGGAGCCGGCGCAGACGGTGCCGATGGTGGTGGCGTAGCGCGGGGAGACCCCCTCCACCACGCAGACCCGGCCGCTGGCGGCCGACGTGGGCCGGTCCAGCGAGTGGCCGAAGACGAGGTGCACGACCAGGTAGACGGCCCCGACCACCGTGTTGAGCAGGCTCCACGTGTGGTCGACGACGAACAGGACGATGCCGCGGGCGTCCGGGCCGTACACCCCGGCGGAGGTGACCGCCCAGCCGAACACCGCCCCGACCAGCAGGCCCACGACGGCACCGACGAGCAGGCCGATCGGGCCGCCGACCAGAAGGCCGAGGACCGCGCCGCCGGCCATCTGGATCACCGCGCTGAGGATTCCGAAGATCATGACATCACCCCCTTCAGACCCAGGAGCGGAAGACTCGGGGCTCGCGACCGCTCGCGAGCTGGGTGGGTGTGGCCTGCCGGTTGCCGGGCGGGAACTGGTTGACGCCGAGCGCGGCGGAGAAGATCACCAGCGCGTTGAAGAACGCGATGATCCACTTCTCGGCGCCGACGTCGTCGGCGAACGCCGCCGACACGTAGGACAGCAGCAGGGCGATGGCGATGGCGATCCACTTGCGGAGCTTGTCGCCGCTCGGGCCGATCAACCCGCCGATGACGTTGGTGGCCAGCAGGGTGGCGGCGCTCGCGCCGGCGAGGCTGCCCAGGGCTGCCCAGGTGAAGAGATCGTTCACGGCGATCCCCCCTCTTCTGCGATGGTGCGACCGGGATGTGGTGGTGGTGAGGCCGGCGCTTCCCGTGCGGGGAGCGCCGACGCCGGTCGCCGTCGTCGCGGGGCGGCCGGGGCCGGGAGGTGGCCGGCGCGGGCCGGCCACCGGAATGGATCAGCCGGGCCCGGGCGCGCCGGCGGGCGGCCCCGGCGGGGTCGCGCCGGGCGCGGTCGGGTCGGGCGCGGCCGCACCGGCCGCCGCCGGCGCCGTCGAGCGACGGCGACGCAGCAGGAGTACGACCACCGCGGCGAGGACCAGCAGCAGGAGTACGCCGCCAACGACCAGCAGCCACGGGAAACCACCCGAGTCGCTGTCGGCGGCTGCCGGTGAGGTCGAGGGACGGGGCGGCGCCTCGGCAACGGCGCGCAGCTCCGTCGGCTTGTCCTGGTTGGAGTCGACCTTCCAGGTGACCGATCGACCGTTGACGGTGCCATTGGTGTCGATCACCCGTCCGGGAAATGTCACCGAGATCTCGAACGACATCAGCTTGAGGAACGCCTGCTGCTGTTGAGGATTCTGCTGGGCGATTTTCCCGCCGTATTTCTTCGGGTCCAGTGGCAACGTGAAACGGTAGAAGTCGCCGTCCCGGACCAGTTTGACGCTCTCGCTGTCGAAGCCCGCGAGCGGCGCCCTGCGGTAATTGATCTGGCTGCCGAAGAGTTTGCTGTCCTCGTAGGTGGTCTCCTCGCCGGGAGGCAGCGCCGGAATGTTCTGCCGCAGCTCGGCGAAGGCGGCCGGGATGTTCTTGTTGCGGGCGCTCAGCAGGGACTTCTGGGCGGTCAGCAGCAACTGCCCGTCGACCGTGTCGTCGGCGTTCACGGTGAGGCCGATGTTGAGTTGCATGCAGCCGCTCAGCGCGACGAGGAGAAGGAGACACACCGCGACGCGGAGTGCCCTACCGCGGTTGACGCTCCTGTTCATGCGCTCAGTGTGTGTGATCGCTTTCACCATCAGCAGTCAGCGATCGGTCACAAGGCAGTCGCCGATTGTACCGGCGCACTGTCGTATTCGGCCGAGGCCGGAAGCGGTCCCGAAGAATAGACTGGAATTTTGCGCCCACGCCTGCCGGAGCGCCGCCATTCTTCAGCCCTGCGGCGGTCGCCAGTCGGTGCACCACGTCATGCTCCGCAGCGCGGCGCTGCCCGGCGTGAGGCGCAGCACGGCCGTGCGCGCCGCGAGGGCGAGGGGGTTGCGCAGTTGCTGGCCGTACCGGCCGGCGCGCAGGGAGGCGCGGGCGACGGCCTGGGTGCGCCCGCGGCGCTGCTCGTCGTACGCGGCGAGGGCGGCGGGCAGTCCGGCCGCGCCGTCGGCGCAGACCACCCCGAGCACCACCGCGTCCTCGATGGCCTGGCAGGCGCCCTGCCCGAGGTTCGGCGTCATCGCGTGGGCGGCGTCGCCGAGCAGCGCCACCCGTCCCCGCACGTACGAGGGCAGCGGCGTGGCCAGGTGGTGGATGTCGTTGCGCAGCACCACCCCGGGCGGGGTCGCCGCCAGCAGGGCGGGAATGGGGTCGTGCCAACCGCCGAAGTGCTCCCGTACGGCCGCCAACTCGTCCGGAGCGTGGCCGCCGGGTGGCGCGGTGAGGGCCGCGTACCAGTAGACGTGGTCCGCGCCGATCGGCACCATGCCGAACTCGGCGCCGGGCCCCCAGGTGATCGCCGTGGGGAGCGGGTCGGGGAACGCGACGGCGGCCCGCCAGGTGGTCGAGCCGGCGTACACCGGTGCGGGGATGTCCGGCCAGAGCTGGGCACGCAGTCGACTGCGCAGGCCGTCGGCGCCGACCACCAGGTCGGCGTCGAGGCTCTGTGGGCCGTCGGCGCCGTGGTAGCGGACCGTGGCGTGATCGGTGTCGGACTCGACGTGCTCGACCTTCGCCCCCGTCCGGAGCGACGACGCGGGCAACGCCTCGCGCAGGACGCGGTGCAGGGTGGCCCGGTGCACGCCGAGCGCGGTGGTGCCGAGCTGCCGGACCATCTCGGCGGGGTCCACCCGGGACAGCCACCGGCCGCGCGGGTTCCGGATTCCGCCGGGGGCCTCGCCGTGGGCGCCGGACCGCAGCGTCGACCCCAGGCCGAGGGCGTCCAGGGCGCGCATCGCGTTGGTCATCAGGGTCAGGCCGGCGCCCACCTCGCGCAGTTGCGGGGCGCGTTCCAGCACGGTGACCCGCCAGCCGCGCCGGTGCAGGGCGAGCGCCGCGCTCAGTCCACCGATGCCGCCGCCGACCACCACCGCGTGCGAGTCGCTCATGTCGTCCACCCTTCTACACCTGTAGAAGAGCGATACTACATCCGCACCTCGCCAAGAAGGAGATCCCTGTGACGGCCCGCGCCCACCGGATCGCGCGCTTGACCGACGCGGCCATCGAGCTGATCGCCGACGGCGGAATGCGGGCGCTGACCCACCGGGCCGTGGACGCCCGCGCCGAGCTGCCGCCCGGCACCACCTCGGCGTACCTGCGCACCCGCCAGGCGCTGATCGAGGCGGTGGTGCAACGCCTCGTCGAGCGGGACCGGGTCGACCTGGCCGCGTACGACCTGCCGACCGAACCGCCCGCCCCGCAGCCCGGTCCGCGCCTCGGCAGCGACGACCTCGACCAGCTCGCCGCCGGGGTGGCCGAGGTGCTCGACCGCTGGCTGAGCGTCGGCCGCAGCCGCTCGCTGGCCCGCTACGCGTGCCTGCTGGAGGCGGTCCACCGCCCCGAACTGCGCGGCATCCTGCAACACGGCACCGGCATCCGGGCGCAGTCCCGCGACCTGCTGACCCGCGCCGGCGCCACCGATCCCGACCGGCAGGGCGACCAGTTCGTCGCGTACGTCGACGGGTTGCTCTTCGACCGTCTGGTCGGCGCGGGCGCGCTCACCGCCCCGCCCCCCGGCACCCCGGCCAGCCGCGCCGATCTCGCGGACGCCGTCCGTACGCTGCTGCGCGCCCTGACCGGGAGCTGAGCGGGGGCCGGGATCGTGCGACGGGCGGCCCGGCCGGCGGGTCCGCCGCGCGATGGTGGACGATCGCGGGAAGGGCGAGCCGGCGGACGCCGGTTGTCGCCGACGGCCCGTACCGGGGTCGGTCGACCGCTGGGAGGTGGCGATGGCGTGGTTCGCGGGCCTGCGGGTCGCCGGTCGCCGGCTGCGGCAGGGGTGGCGGCCGGTGCTGGAGGCGACCGTCGCGGCGACCGTGGCCTGGCTGCTCGCCACCCGCCTGCTCGGGCATCCGCAGCCGTTCTTCGCGCCGGCCGCCGCGCTGATCGTCCTCGGTCAGGCCCGTGGGCAGCGCATCCGGCGGGCGGTCGAGGTCGTGCTCGGGGTGGCCGCGGGGGTGCTCGTCGCGGACCTGGTCGTGCAGGCGCTCGGCCCCGGCAGCACGTGGACGGTCTGCACGGTCATCCTGCTCACCGTCCTGCTCGCGGTCGCCTTCGGCGCCACCGGCGTCACCCTCGTACAGGCCGCCGTCTCCGCGCTCTACCTGGTGGTGGTCGCGCCGCCGGACGGATCGCTGGTGCCGTTCCGCTTCGTCGACGCGCTGATCGGCGGCGCGGTGGCGCTCGCCGTCAGCCTCCTCGTCGACGCCCGGCACCCGCTCGCGCCGCTCGCCGCCGAGGTGCGGCACACCTTCGACGAGTTGGCCGGTCTGCTGGGCGAGATCGCCGACGCGCTGGACGGGCGCGATGAGACGGCGGCGGTGGCCGCCCTGACCCGCGCCCGGGGCATGGACGCCCGGGTCGACGGACTGCGCGACGGCGTGCTCGCCGCCGGTGAGGCGCTACGGCTCAACGTGCGCCGACGTCGGCACATCGGCCGGTTGCGGTCGGTGGACGAGTCGGTCCGGCAGATCGACTACGTGGTCCGCAACGTGCGGGTGCTGGCCCGCGCGGGCGTGACCCTCAGTCGACTCGGTGCCCCCACCCCGCCCGAGCTGGGCGACGCGCTGCGCTGCCTGGTGGAGGCGGTCCGGGAGGCCGGCGCCGCGCTCGCCGCCGACCTGGACGGGCAGGAGGAGGTCGCCGACCGGCACGCCGTACGGGCGGACGAGGCGGCGCTGGCTGCCGTCCGCACCGCCGGACAGCTCTTCGGGTCGACTCAGACCCTCCCTCTCGCCATGATCATCGGTCAGGTCCGGGCGACGGCCATCGACCTGCTGCGGGGCGTGCACCCCGACGACGACGTCGCCGTCCTGGCCCGCGTGGACGCGGCCCTCGGCCTGCCCGCCGTCTGATCGACGCACCGGTCACCCGGTGAGCCACCCGGTGGCCCTCGCGCGGATCCCGGCGGGCAGCTCGTGGCCGCCGGGAAACTCCTCGTAGGTGACGTCGTAGCCGATTCCGCGCAGGTGCGGCACGAAGCGGCGGCTGCACACGTCGGCGGGCAGCACGGGGTCGTCCACCCCGTGCGAGACGAAGATCCGTGGCCGCCCGCGGACGACCGGCGGCGCGGCGAAGCCGGGGGAGAAGGCCAGCACCGCGTCGACCAGGTCGCCGTTGGCCAGGCCCAGCGAGAGCGCGTACGAGGCGCCGTCGGAGAAACCGCCGAGCGTCACACCGCGTACGGGGTAGCCGTCGAACGCGCTGGCCACCAACGCGTCGATGTGCCCGACGTCCACCCCGAAGCCACCGGCGATCAGGTCCCAACTGGTCGCCGACGACTGCGGGGCGATCAGCAGCAGGCGGTGCGCGTCCGCGACCGGCAGCAGCAGGTCCAGTCCGTGCCGGGCGGACGCGCCGGCCCCGTGCAGCAGCACCACCAGCCGGTACGGGGCGCCGTCGGCGGCCGGCTCCGGCACGTACGCCATCGCGGGCCGGCCCCCGTCGCCGCCCGGCAGCGGCACGATGCCGGTCGGCCCGGTCACCACCGGCGGGTGCGGGCGTGCGGTCAACCGGCCGTGCCGGTGACCCTGCGCGGGCTCCCGGCTCGGCGGCGCGGGGTCGGACACGGGCCACCAGCTCCTCGCGGTCGACGAGAGGTGCGACGCGGTTACCCGGCCGGCCGCCCGGTTAACGGGCGGCCGCTCAGGCGCTGTCGCGGGCCACCAGGTCGGACGGGAAGAGCGTCACGGGCGCTCCCGGGCGACCGGCCAGCACGGCGGTGGCCGCCGCGGCGGCGATCCGACCCACGGGGTGACTCGCGGTGGTGAGCGCCGGCGCGGTCATCCCGGCCAGCGGGATGTCGTCGAAGCCGGCCACCGCCACGTCACTGGGCACCCGCACCCCGTCCTCGCGCAGCGCCGCGATCACCCCGAGGGCCGTCTCGTCGCTGATCGCGTAGATCGCGTCGACGTCCGGCCACCGGCGGAGCGCCTCGCCGGCCGCCTCCCGGCCCCGCGCCGCCGTGAAGTCCCCGCGCACGACCCGCTCGGGCAGGCCGACCTCGCGCATCAGGTCGCGGTACGCCCACACCGGCCGCTGCGCGCACGGCAGCCACCGCGGGCCGGTCACCATGGCGATCCGGCGGCGGCCCGTTGAGTACAGGTGGCGCAACACCGCGCCCGCCCCGGTGGTGTTGTCGACATCGAACGACGGCACCCTGGCCGAGCCGATGCCGATCGAGGCGATCCGGCCGTGCAACGCCCGGGGTACCGCCTCCAACAGGTCCTCGGTGGTGTTGACCAGCACGACCCCGCACACGCTGCGGTCGGCGGCGAGCTGGTCGAGGCCGTGCGGGTCGCCCAGCGGCAGCCAGTGCAGGGCCACCCCGATGCCGGCCGGCGCGCACACCCGGGCGGCCGAGCCGACCACGCGGTCCACGTACGGGTCGTCCAGGACGGCGGCGCTGGTTCCCAGGGCGGCCACCACCAGCCGCACGCCGCCGCCGCGGACCAGCGCGCGAGCGGCCGGGTTGGGCACGTAGCCGAGTTGGTCGGCGGCCGTCACCACCCGTGCCCGGGCGGCCGGCGAGGCGAACCCCGTGCCGGCGATCACCCGTGAGGCGGTGGACCGGGACACTCCGGCGGCCCGGGCGACGTCCTCCAGAGTCGCCGGGCGGTGCGCCGCTGCCGTCATCGTGTCCTCCCCGACGGCGCCCGCCCCCGCGGGCGTGCGCCTGCCAGGAATCATCCCCCGACCTGCGGGGTCTCGGTAAGGGGTGGTGACCCGCTTGTGGTGGTAGCGCTCTCAGGTGTGCGATCGTGCCAGGAGATCACCCCAAGGAAGAGGACCACCCCGTGAGTGCCCCCACCAGTCCCGCCGTCGCACCGGACACCACCGTGCCGACGCGGGCCGTCCGGCTCGCCCGTAACGGCGTCGCCTTCACCTTCACCCTGAACGGCCTTGCCGTCGGCAGCTGGTTCTCCCGGGTGCCGGCCGTCCGGGAGGCGCTGGACCTGTCCGCCGGCCGCCTCGGACTGCTGTTGCTGGCGCTGAGCGTCGGCGCGCTGCTCGCCATGCCGACGTCCGGGCTGCTCGCCCAGCGCCTCGGCTCGGCCCGCACGGTGACCCTCTCCACCGTGCTGGTCGCGGTGGGCCTGATCGTGGCCGGGTTGGGCGCGACGGTCGCCGGGTCGACCGTCGTCGTCGCGCTGGGGATGGTCGCCTTCGGCTACGGCTCCGGCGCCTGTGACGTGGCGATGAACGTCGAGGGCGCCGCCGTGGAGCGTCGGTTGGGGCGTACCGTCATGCCTCGCTTCCACGCGGCCTGGAGCCTCGGCTCGGTGGCCGGCGCGGGCGTCGGCGCGGCGGCGGCCCGCCTGGACGTGCCGGTCGGCGCGCACCTCGCGGTGATGGCCGTGGTGGTCCTGGTCGGCACCGTCTTCGCCTCCCGGGCGTACCTGCCGCAGCCGGTCCCGGACGCGGCCGACGGGCCGACGGACACCAGTCCGGCCGGCCGTCGGCGGGCCCAGCTCGCGGCCTGGCGCGAGCCCCGCACCCTGCTGATCGGGCTGTTCGTGCTGGTGGCGGCCTTCACCGAGGGCAGCGCCAACGACTGGCTGGCCGTCGCGTTCGTGGACGGCCGGGACCTGAGCGAGGCGGCCGGGGCGGCGGTCTTCGGCGTGTTCGTCGTCGGCATGACCCTCGGTCGTACCGCCGGAACGATCGCGCTGGACCGCTGGGGCCGGGTGCCGGTCCTCAGCGGCACCGTCCTGCTCGCCGCCGCCGGCGCGACGCTGGCCGTGCTGGCCGGCTCGGGACCGGTGGCCATCGTCGGCGTCGCGCTGTGGGGGATCGGCGCGTCACTCGGCTTCCCCGTCGGCATGAGCGCGGCGGCCGACGAGGAGGCGCACGCGGCGGTACGGGTCAGCGTCGTCGCGGTGATCGGCTACACGGCCTTCCTGGGTGGCCCGCCGCTGCTGGGGCTGCTCGGCGACCACGTCGGCGTCCTGCGGGCGCTGCTGGTGGTGCCGCTGCTGCTCCTGCCGACGTTGGCGCTGGTGCCGGCGCTGCGCCCGCCGCGCGCCGAGTCGCGGGAGCCGGAAGAGGCCGCCGCCGGGCAGGCGTTGGCAGCACACCAAAACTAGCCCGGATCGGGGCCCACCGGTATCGGGCGCGCGGCCGAGTGCGCCGCGCGCCCGTGCTGGCTACGGTCGCCCGATGCCAACCGACGAGATCACCGCCGCCGCGGCGGGCACCTGGACCCTGGGCGACCGCACGGTGCGCCGGATGGGCTTCGGCTCGATGCGGATCACCGCGAATCCCGACCGCGAGCGCGCGGTAGCGCTGCTGCGCCGCGCGGTGGAGCTGGGCGTCAACCACATCGACACGGCCGCGTTCTACGTCTCGCCCGGCGGAACCCTGCGGGTGGGCACCGGTCCCGCCCGGTACGCCACCGAGCTGATCCGGGCCGCCCTCGCTCCGTACCCCGAGGACCTGGTGATCGCCACCAAGGTCGGCTTCGGCTACGACCCGGTGGCGGGGTTCAGCGAGGCGGTCACACCTGGGCAGCTCCGCGCGCAGGTCGAGGAGAACCTGCGCCGTCTCGGCCGCGACCAGCTCGACGTGGTGAACCTGCGGCTCGGCCGGGGGCCGGGCGCGGTGCCGCTGGTCGAACGGTTCGGCGCGCTGGCCGAGCTGCGCGACGCCGGGCTGATCCGGCACCTCGGGTTGTCGAACGTCCGGCCCGAGCAGCTGGACGAGGTGGCCGGCATCGCGCCCGTGGTCTGCGTGCAGAACAACTACGGCGTGGACGCCTACCGTGAGCAGGACGCCTTCGTCCGGGAGTGCGGTGTGCGGGGGATCGCCTACGTGCCGTTCTTCGCGCTGGCCGGAACGTCCCGGGAGGCGGGCGCGACCGCCGCGCAGGGCGCGGCCGTCGAGGCGGTCGCCCGCGACCACGGCGTCACCACCTCGCAGGTACGGCTGGCCTGGACCCTGCACCAGGGCCGTCACGTCCTCGCCATCCCCGGCACCGGCGACCCGGCACACCTCGAGGAGAACGTCGCCGCCGCCGCCCTCCACCTGACCCCGCAGGACCTGACCCGCCTGGGCTGACCGTCGTTCCCGGTGATCATGAAGTTGGCGTCGTCGACGCCGGCGCGTCACGTCGATAACTTCATGATCACCGGAACCAGACGCGGAGAGGGCCCGCGGGGACGAAGCCGGCTCTGCGGGCCCGGGGCAGGTCCGGCGCGGACTCGTAGCCGACCAGGGTCACGCCGGGCCGGGCGGCGACGACCGCACGCCAGATCTCGTCCGGGTCGGCGGTGTGCGTGAACACGTTGGAGACGCCGCACGGATCGTCGCCGCTGAGCACCGCACCGCCGACGACAGCGCCGTCCTCGTCGTGGCGGGCCAGCACCGTGATGCGCGGGTCGGTCAGCAGCGCCGGTCGGAACAGGCTCCCACCGCCGTGCGCGCTCGCCCAGGCCGCCAGCTCGTACCCGGTGGTGACGCGGGTGAGCGGCGGGCCGGGCGGCGGATCGGCCGGCGGACGGTGGATCCACTGCGCGTCGAGGAGCACCCGGAACCCGTACGCCGCCAGCTCGAGGTCGGCGAAGCTGTCCTTCACCGACGCGCCCGCCCCGGCGTCGATCCGCGCGAGCAGCGCTTCGGCGTCGACGCCGGGGCGCAGGGTGACGGCGTCCGGATACCAGGGTGGGGAGCGGTGCGGCACCGACCACGCGTCGGCGTCGATCCGGCCGGTGAACCCGTGGCTGGCGCACACGGCGTCGCACCAGCGCGCGTTGTCGAGCGCCGCCGCCTCCCGCACATCCCGGAGCACGCCCGGCAGCCTACGGGCTGTCGGTGAGGACGACGAGTTGCCGGGTCGCGCGGGTCATCGCCACGTACCTGTCGACGGCACCCTGGACGCCCTCGCCGAACAGGTGCGGGTTGACCAGAACGACCAGGTCGAACTCGAGTCCCTTGGACAGCTCCGGGGGCAACGACCGGACCCGATCCGTCGGCGTGCAGGTGGGGTCGCCGATGACGCAGGCGATTCCCTCGGCGTGCTCCGCCAGCCAGCCGTCGACGATCGCGTCCCGGTCGGCCACCGAGCCGTGGGTGACGGGGATCCCGTTGCCGCGGATCGAAGTCGGCACGTTCGCGTCCGGCAGTACGGCCCGGATGACCGGTTCGGCCTGCGCCATGACCTCCCGAGGCGTCCGGTAGTTGATGGTCAACGAGGTCATGGTCACCCCGTCGAGTCCGACGCGCGCGAGTCGTCGCTCCCACGACCCGGTGAACCCGTGCCGGGCCTGGGCCCGGTCCCCGACAATGGTGAAGCTGCGCGAGGGGCACCGCGACAGCAGCATCTGCCACTGCGCGTCGGTCAGCTCCTGCGCCTCGTCCACGACGATGTGTGCGAACGGGCCGGCCAACAGGTCCGCGGTGACGCCGGGCAGGACGGCCTCGTCGACGAGCGCGTCCTGCAGGTCCAGTTGGCGCAGGCTCGACAGCACGCCCTCGCCGTCGTCGTAGGTGTGCGCCTCGATCAGCTCGTCGACGACAGTCGCCATGCGCGCCCGCTCGGCGGCGATCGTGGCCTCCCGGCGGCGGGTACGCCCGGACGCCTCCGGATCGCCGAGCCGCTGCCGTGCCGCGTCCAGCAGCGGCAGGTCGGACACCGTCCACGCGCGGGCGTCGGCCCGCTGGAGCCGGCGGACGTCCTCGGCCGCGAGCCAGGGAGCGCACCTGCGCAGATAGGCGGGTACCGACCACAGGTCCGCGACGATGTCGGCCGCGTCGAGCATCGGCCAGGCGCGGTTGACGGTCGTACGGAGTTCCGCGTCACGCCGCAGCGCCGCACGTACGAGGTCCTCCGGCTCGTCGCCGTCGTACCTGCCGAGCAGGATGCTCAACAGCTCGTCCCAGATCTCGTCGCGGGCCTCGTTGTGTGGGGTGCCCGGACCGGGCGCCTCGAACGCCTGAGCCCAGTCGTCGGCGCTCAGCCGGATGTCGGCGTCGCCGGCCGTGACCGTCATTGCCGTCGTCGGCGGCTCCTCGTAGAAGCGGACGGCCGCGTCGATCGCCCGCACCAGATCGACCGAGGACTTGAGGCGGTCCACCTCCGGGTCGGTCTCGACGGCCGCCGCGGCGCCCTGCGGCACGAGGTCCCGCAGGGTGCAGGTCTGGACGTCCTCCTCGCCGAGGCTGGGCAGGACGTCCGCGACGTACGACAGGTAGGGCTGGTGCGGTCCGACGAAGAGCACCCCGCCGCGACCCTGCCGCAGGCGCGGGTCGGAGTAGAGCAGGTACGCGGTGCGGTGCAGGGCGACGACGGTCTTGCCCGTGCCCGGACCACCGTCGACGACGAGCGCGCCGCGTGATCCGGCCCGGATGATGGCGTCCTGGTCGGCCTGGATGGTGCCGAGCACGTCGCGCATCCGGGCCGACCGGTTGCCGCCGAGGCTGGCGATGAACGCCGACTGGTCGTCCAGCGCCGCGTGTCCCTCGAACCCGTCCGGGGTGAACACCTCGTCCCAGTAGTCGCTGATCCGGCCGAGGGTCCAGCGGTACCGGCGTCGGCTCGCGAGGCCCATCGGGTTGGCGTGGGTTGCTCCGAAGAACGGCGCGGCCGCGGGGGAGCGCCAGTCGAGCAGTAGTCGGCGGCCGTCGCCGTCGCTGAGACCGAACCGTCCGATGTAGACCGGCTCGGGGTCGTCCGCGTGAACGATGCGGCCGAGACACAGGTCCAGACCGAAACGACGCAGCGCGCGCAGTCGGGCGGTCAGCCGCCGCACCTCCTCGTCCCGGACGACCGCCTGCCGTCCCTTGCCGGCGGGCGCCCGGCGCTCGGCGTCGAGGCGGTCGGACAGGTCGGCGATCGACAGTTGAAGGCTCGTCGCGATCATGGCGAAGTGCTGCTCGTCCCGGGCGACGAGCGCCGGGTCGGCCTTGGCGGCGAGGTTTTCGGGGAGGTCGAACACGCTGGCCGCCGCCGACGACACGCTCATACTCATGGCTCCCGTTTCCGCAGGTCATGGCCTTGGACGGGCCATTCTGCGGTACGCCGGGGGCCTTGCCGCAAGTCCCCCCATGCGGTATATGTTGGATATGGCGGGAGGGTTGTCCCCGTCCTCACGGCTTCCGGTCGGCATAGACAAGATCCATCGTGTCGGTCCGCCCGGCCCAGCGCAGGTCCAGATGCCAGCACCCCGCCCGGGGCATGTCGATGATCGACGGCCCCGGCCCTCCGGCGACCTCGTGGGTCACTCTCGTGTCGGTGCCGTCCAACCTCGCGGTGATCTTCAGGGTGGTCGACGCGTCCGGGGCCGGCGACGTCGTGGCGGGCCGGGCCACCCAAAGGATCTTGTTGCTCGATGCGTCCGGCCGGACCTGCGCCAGCGGGTGGCCGAACAGCACCGCCACGATCTCGCCCCGCGCGCCGAAGACGTGGGGCATCCGGGCGTCCCCGTGGAAACCCTCGTCCGCCCAGTCGGGCAGCGACCCCGTCTCGACGCGCCCCGCGCAGCCCGTCGCCGCCCGCATCGACGGCGAAGCCGGCTCGCCGGCAGTCGTCGCCGGCTGGCCGCCTGCCGTGCAGCCCACCAGCAGCAGTACCGACCCCAGCAGCACCCTGCCCCAAGTGATCATTGCGTTCCCTCTCGACGACGTGTGTCCGGCACCAGGAAGACACCGCTTCGACCCGACAGGTTCCCCTCGGCCTCCCCGCCCAGCGCAACGGCCGCGTTGTCCGCGCCGCTCCCGGCCCCGTTCCGCCCTCCCCTTCCGGAAGCGACCGACCGGGGTTGCGCACGAATTCGCCGACCCGGAACATGAAGAGAATGGTTGGCGGGGGGCCGGACGGAGCCCGCGACGTGGCGGAGTTCGTGGGCCTGCTGCGCCGGTTGAAGGAAGACTCGGGCTGCACCTACCGTCAGTTGGAGCAGCGGGCGGCCCGGCGCGGGGTGGTGCTGGCCCGCAGCACCATCGCGGACACACTGCGCCGCGACGCACTTCCCCGGCCGGACACGTTGATCGCCTTCGTCCGTGCCTGCGCGCCGGGTCAGGACGTCCGTGCCTGGCTGGCGGCCCGCAACCGCCTGGCCACGGCCACCAGCTCGACCTCCGATCTCGGCAGCACGCAGACGCCGGTGCCGCGACAGTTGCCCGCCCCACCCGCGCTCTTCACCGGCCGCACCGACGAGTTGCGCTTCCTCGACGCCACCCTCGGTCAACCGCATCCGTCCACCAGGACGGTCCTGATCTCCGCGGTCGGCGGTGCGGGCGGGATCGGCAAGACCTCACTGGTGTTGCAGTGGGCCCACACGAACGCCGACCGGTTCCCGGACGGGCAGCTGTACGCCGACCTTCGCGGTTTCGGGCCCGACCCCACACCGGTACCGGCGACCGTGACGCTGCGTGGCTTCCTCCAGGCCCTTGGTGTGCCGCCCGCCTCCGTACCGCACACCGTGGACGCGCAGGCAGCGTTGTTCCGCAGCCTGGTCGCGAAGCGCCGCATGCTCATCCTGCTCGACAACGTCCGCGACACCGATCACGTCGTACCGTTGCTGCCCGGCAGTCCCACCTGCACGGTCCTCATCACCAGCCGCCACCAGCTACGTGGTCTGGCCGTCACCCACGGAGCCCGGACTCTCACGCTGGACAAGCTCACCGAGGCCGAGGCGCGGGCACTGCTCGGCGCCCACCTCGGCCAGACACGCGCCGATCAGCACCGCCTCGCACTCGACGCGTTGGTGCGCCACTGCGGTGGCCTGCCATTGGCGCTGGCCATCGTGGCGTCCCGGGCCGCGACGTATCCCGACCACCCTCTCGACGGCCTGGTCCGCGACCTACGCGACAGCACCGTCCGACTCGACGCCCTCACCACCGGAGAACTGCGGGCCGACCTCCGCGCGGTCTTCTCCTGGTCGTACCGTGCGCTGAGCCCGCCGGCTGGCACGTTGTTCGACCTCCTCGGGCTGGTTCCGGCGGTCGACATCAGCCTGCCCGCCGTAGCGAGCCTGGCCGCCGCCTCGCCGCAGCGGGCCCAGGAGCTGACGCGGGAGTTGGAGGACACCGCACTGCTCCGCCAGCACGCGCCCGGCCGCTTCCGGATGCACGACCTGGTCCACCTCTACAGCACGCAGCGCGGTCAGGCCCGACCCGTCGGCGAGAACCAGGAGGCGGTACGCCGGCTGGTCGACTTCTACCTGCACACCGCCTGCGCGGCCGACAGGCTTCTCGATCCGCGTCGTCATCCACTCGTCCTCGGCGCACCGTCGCCCGGCTGCACGCCGGTGGCGCTGACGGACGCGAGCACAGCGATGTCCTGGTTCGACGCCGAACACGAACGGATGCGGGAGAGTCAACGCCTGGCCATGGAACGGATGTGGTTCGCGCAGGTGTGGCAGGTGGCCCGGACGTTGGTCACGTTCCATGCCCGACGTCGGCAGGTCACCGATCAGCTCGCGGTGTGGCGCATGGGCCTGGCCGCGGCGGAGCAGGGCGACGACATCTCGGCGCAGGCCATGGCGCACCGCTACCTGGGCCAGGCCCACAGTCAGAACGGCGAGCACGACGAGGGCACGCGTCACCTGCGCCTGGCCGTCGACCGCGCCCGCGAGGCCGGCGACGCCGCCGAACTGGCACGAGGTCACTACGCGCTGAGCGTCAGCGCGGATCGCGCCGGAGACCCTCGCCGGGCGCTGGTCCACGCCCGTGAGGCGTTGACCCAGTTCCAGGATCTCGCCGACATGGTCGAGGTGGCGCGGGTCCTCAACGCGATCGGCTGGGAGTGCGCCCGGTTGGCGCGCTACGAGGAGGCGCAGGTCAACTGTTCGCGGGCACTGACGTTGTTCCAGGAGCACGGGCACCCTGACGGCGAAGCGGACACCCTGCACAGCCTCGGTCTGATCGCCTGCAACACCGGCCAGGAGGAGTCGGCGTTGGCCTACTACCGACAGGCGCTCACCGTCTACCACGACGTCGGCAACACCCGGGGCGAGGCGGACTGCCTGGAGAGCTTGGGGGGACTGCACGAGAGCCTCGGGCAGCACGGTGACGCCCACGACGCCTGGCAGCGGCTGGTCGTCCTGTTGCGCGCACAGGGCCGCGAGGCGGAAGCCCTCCAGGTCGAGCACCGGATCGGCCCGCCGTCGCGCTGAGATCCCGCAGGCACCCGCCGTCGTCAGAGGAGCGACCCGGCGATCTCGAGCGCCTCGGCCTGGGTACGGACACCCTCCAGCCGGTAGGTCACGCCGGCCTGCTCCCAGATCAGGGTCGACGCGGCGAGTCGGGCGGTCTCCCGACGGATCTGGCCCGACCGGTCGACGTAGGACAGCACGTGCGGACCGTCGACCCAGACGGCGAAGTCGCCGCCGACCTGCGTCCACTCCGTTCCCGGCCGGCTGGTCCGCTTGTGGAAGGTCAGGTCGAGACGACCGTCGAACGCGTCGAGGCGCACCGCGCCGCCCTCGTAGAGCAGCGTCGCGACCCGATACGCGCCGCCCCCGTCCGGGTCGGCGACCGACACCCGCTCCGGCGGACCGAGCGCGGCCGGCACACGGATCGGGAAGCGTACCGCCCGCCGTGCCTCGTCGAGCCCCACCGTCCGCAGCGACGGCAGGGGTGACGGCTCGTGCTCCGGCGGCGACGACGTGGACGACGTGACGATGCCGACGCCGGCGAAACGCAGCACCTCGCCCACCGCGTCGGCGACGGCGGCACGCGTCGGCGGCAGCGCCGCGACCAGCAGGGCCACGACCGCCGCCGCGGCGACCGAGCGCCACCGACGCCACCCGCGTACGCCCCCGACGATCCGGTCGTGCACCCGTGCGGTCACGTCCGGCGCGGCGGGCGTGTCCAGCCAGGCGCCCAGGTCACGCAGTTGGGCTTCGAGGTCGTCCCGGCCGAGGTCATCCATGGTGCACCTCCTCGTCGGCGAGCAGGGCACGCAGCTTCGCCAGGGCCCGTGAGGTACGCGACTTCACCGTTCCCCGGGGCCAGCCCAGCATGACGCCCGTCTCCTGCTCGCCGAGATCGAGGAAGAACCGGCAGACGATCACCTCGCGGTCGCGTACCGGCAGTTGCCGCAGAGCCGTCACCAACGCGGCCCGACGCTCGCCGGCCAGGACCGCGTCGACGGCGTCATCCTCGGCGATCTCGGGCGGAGGGTTCGCCGCTGCCCGCAGGACCAGTCCGTCCCGGCGCGTGCGGGACCGGTGCAGGTTGCGGGTCTCGTTGGCGACGATCGCGAGCAGCCAGGAGCGGAAGGACGACTCCCCCCGGTAGCGGGCCAGCTTGCGGTAGCCCTTCACGAACGCCTCCTGGACGACGTCCTCCGAGTCCGATCCCGCGCCGAGCAGCACCGCCGTCCGGTACGCGGACGCGGTGTGCCGGGCGACCAGGAGGTCGTACGCCTCCAGGTCGCCGGATCGGGCGCGGGTGACGAGCACGTCGTCGTTCAGGGAAACCTCCGCTTCGGCTCGTACTGTTGACACCGCCCCCGTGCGTCGGGTTCCACCCCGGGTCAGGTTTCTCCCATCCGCTATCTGGGGCGAATTAGCGGCGGGCCGTGACGAACGTCCTGCATGCCGGCCTCACGGCCATCCGGTAACGCTCAGCCACCGCTTCGCGGTCGACCATGAGACGTCATAGCGCTCAGCCACTCGCGCTCCAGGCAAGCCTTCGTCCACAGCGAGCTTGGCCAGACGCCGCCGGGCGCGAGGAGTCAATGCTGCGTTAGCGTGCGACACGAGACCTTCTGGTCCGTGGTGTGGTCGCTTTCAGCAGCTCCACTCCACAACGGAGGGTCGTCGCCATCAAGATCCGTCAGGTCGTGTCGTCACAGGACCTCAACCAACCTCCGTGGGCAGTGCAGCTACCTCAGCCAGAACGAGTACGAGACCGCCTGGCACAGCCGCCAGACGTAACAGCTGAGTCACCTATCGCCATCCCCGCACGGGCCGGGAGCAGGTAACCATCAAAGCGGGGAACTCATGGAGCAGAGGGGCCGATCACCTGCGTCAGCCGACGGATCGCCTCGTCCCAACCAAGGGTCGCGATGTCCAGGCATTGCAGTGCGTTCAGCGTCCGCCCGGCGCCGATCTCGAAACTCGGCACGCTGATCGGCTGCAGCAGTACCGGCAGGAACCAGATCATGTCTGGTCGGCGGAGCCTCAGCTGTTCGATAGCAACGACGATCTCCTCGTTCATGAACGTCTTGACCCGGGCGAAGTACGCGGCGGAGAAACACGCTACGAAGAAGTCGCCGTCGTTGATCTCCTTGCGGATCACCGATGCCCACCGCTGGCCGGGCAGCAAGTGTGTGCGATCCAGCCATACCTCGGCCCCAGCGGCGCGCAGCGCCGCCGCAAGGCGGTCGACGTCCGTGGAGTCCTCACGGACATAGGAGATGAAGACACGTTTCGGCCCCATGACCTGATGATCTTCCTGCCGTTGGGAGGTAACGCGCGGATCAAGCACAACGGGAAGCTCGCCGGTGCGTGCGGTCGGCCGCCGCGTGTTGGTGAGGAACTCGCTGAGTGGAAGCTCGGCGAGCAGTTCCTGGCACATGCTGCGAACGGCCTCCGCGTCGAAGCTGGCCTCGCCGTCCTCGCCGACGATTTGACGCTGTTGGAGGTGCGTAGCCGCCTCGAAGCCGTCGACGAGCAACGGCAGCAGCTCCGGCCGAGTGGCCGAAGGTAGGCCCAGGTTGCCCAGCCTGGAATCTCGGGGGACGAAAAAGGTGTGCCAGAGACAGGTGGCAAGTGCGACCCGGGCGACGAGCAGATACTCGCCGTGGGCTAGGGCTGCAGCTGTCAGCTTCGCCAGCCATCGCCACGTGTCCGGCGGCAAGTGCCGTGCTCGTTGCCCGACGGCAAGCAGCGAGCGGACCGCGTCGGCAGCCTCGGCGAAGCGACGGGCGGCCACCAGGTCGAGCACCGCCCGCTCGACCGCCGCCGCAGAGTACCGGTCCGGTGCCGAGGCGGGCGCAAACTCCGGCGTTGGAACACCTACCGACGACAGGCTGGCCCACCCTCGCGACCCGGTCATAACCCGCTGAACGACCTCGCGGGCGGCTGGGTCGCGGTGGGTACGCTGCCGTACGGCTGCCAGCACCTCCTCCGCCCGAGCCCGGTCGATCGACATGCAGCCGAGGGCGTACTGGACGAACTCCTGCGCGAACCGGTGGGTGGGGATGGCACCCGACCGCCACGCTGTCTCGATGCCGTTCATCACCTCCAGCCACCGGTCGGTGACGTCGTTGGAGACCTGCGGCGAGTCCTCTGAGCAGCGACTCGGCGTGGCCCGCTCCAGCAGGTGGTCCGCGATCTTCAGCCGTGACGCGTCGACCAGACCACGATCGTCACACCAGCGGGGACTCGTGTGCCGCCGCTGAGCACCCGGGGTCCGAAACGACACGCCGAGCACCGGCTCTATCTCACCCGCGTCAATGTCGACATACGCCGCGATGTGAACACCACCCCGCTGAAGCTGGTCAAGCCCGACGACGCCGATGGGTGCGGTGACCGCAGCCTCGCCCCGTGCTGAGATTGCCAACTCCCGGACACGCATCGGCAACCCGGTTGGCGAAGCCAGCCTGCTCCGCCGCGTCAGCCTGTCTGCCGACAGCTCATAGTCGTGGATGATCAAGTCGCCCGTCGGACCGTCCACCGTCATCACGGTCATGTCACCCGCGTCGTAGCGAGGATTGAACGCGACCGCGCCGGAGCGCATCGGCAGCGGCACGACCACACCGTCAGCGACGCTCACCAGCAGGTTGCGGCCCTGGCCCCAGTCGCACAGGTGGATCCAACGGCCGTCCGGAGCGTAGGTGAGCTCGATGAAATCCAGCTTTTCCGTGGCGGGAAAGCCCGCGACCAGTCGACGGTCGCCAACAGCGAGCCCGTACTCCCAGAGCAGGTACTTCGCCATGCCCGAGCCGTCCGTGAGATGACCAAGACGCTCCTCCAGCACGCAGACTCGTGCGCCGTCGTTGCTCCAGGCCAACGGATGGGCGGAGCACACCGGTGCCAACATCTGCGTCTCGGCGCTGCCGAATCGCTGCAGGTACAACTGAGTGTGCAGCTGCGGCCTGTTCCGATACGGCGAACCAGCCTGGAACACCAGATGCAGAGCCTGCTGCCGGACCCAATCCGTGCCGGACGGCAATCCGAACGCCTCGGCAGACTGAGCACGGCAAAACGCCCACGCACCCGCCCGCTGATGCGCGACACCCATCCGGTCGGCATAGTCGGGATGTGAGAGCACCGCGCCGCGTTCGTCAACCACGACCGACAACCCACGGTGGCCGCGCTCTTCGGCGACGCGGAAGAAGACCTGCAAAGCCTCGTAGTCGCTGATGTCCTCGCTGGTCAGTACCGACTCGCCGATGGCCAACCTACCCACGGTCCGCCTCGTCATCGCCGCGGAGAACCTCGTCTAGCGTCGGGTTGCGCCAGAACGTGCGGCTCACATCGACATCCGCCGCGAGTTGGCCGAGGCGATTCAGCGCGCCGAGATACCGGGACGGATCAAGTCCGGCGTCCTGGCACGCTGTCGAAATGGTCCGCAGCCGGTGGGTGACCTCCTGAACTGATGCCGCGACCGGTGCGGTTGGCCGCTCGGCTCGTATCGCGGCCAGCGTGTCAAGGTACGCACCGATGATCGGTGAGTCCCGATCGGAGGGCCGCCGTTGACGCATCTCGCTGAAAAGGTAATTGGTGTGTAGCAGATCAATGGCCTTCTGGAAGAAGAACAGCGCGGCGGCGCGATCATTCGCCTGCAGGCGCTGCACGCCGCCTGCGGCGATTGTCTCCGGCGAGCCGTAGTGCCGGCCAACCAGCCGCTCGTAACGCTCCACGCCTTCCCGCACCCATCTGCCGTCGTCGACGCCGGGGCGCAGGTCGTCATACCGGGCCGATCCCCTGGCCCGAGTCCACGCGACGTACCCCACGACACCGCCGATGATGAGCACCATGACGACACAACATGCAGTCGAGTCCATGCCGATGCTTCACATCCTGTGATCAACTCTTCGACAATCGGTAGCCTCATCTCAGCCCCTGCCCGCAACGGCCGCTACCCCCAAATGGGCACCGATCGACATCCGTACCGGTCCCGTAGTCGTCCGGAGAGGTCGCCCAACCCATCCCTCCTGAGACTGATCTGTCGTCTCCGGGCCGCACCTCGGGCCGGAAAACGGTCGGGGGCGCCCTCTGGGTCTACCTCGACACAGCTATGAGACGACTACACAGTTGAGGACAAACTTCGTCACGTGCCTGGCCCGACTCTCCGGCGGTGATCAGGCAAAAAGGTGAATAACCCTAGATAACCCTGGCCGTCCAGCGTATTGCCAGGAATCGGTGCTGAACTGGGGGTGGGCGTTGAAGGAGAGGGGCTGGACATGGGCTGGTTCAACCGGCGGTCACGGGGCGCCGAGGCGACCCCTACCAAGCTGGACCGCGAGGCGACCCGGGACGACCTCGCCGCGCTGGAGGCGTTCGTCGCCAGTCGGCGGGGCGTGGAGTTCTACCTGGAACCGGAGACGACCGCCACCGACACCACGGTGGTCGCGATCGCCCACGACGGGGAGTGGATCCGCCGCCGCACCGGCACACCCCGTGCCGCGGGCGACATCGCCCGCCGGCACGCGGTGCCGCTGTACGAGGCGGCCCGCACCGGCTACCCGGAACGGATGCGGGTGTGGAATCGGGCACACCCGGAGCGCCGCGCCCGCTGAGCCGTCCACGGCTGCGACGGGTCGGGTTCTGGATGAATCGTCTACGACATCAGCTCCAAAGGGGCCGCGCACACACTGCCCAACCATGAGGTCTTCCGCCGTCGACGAACCACCTTGGCAGCCCGCGACGCGTTGACCGGCGGCGCCGGGGTGTGGCAGCATTCGCGGCCTGACGGCAGTGAAGGAAGTCGGTGCGAATCCGACGCGGTCCCGCCACTGTCACCGGGGAGTGATCCCCCCTCGCGAGTCACGGCCGTGTGTCTGCGGTTGGAAGGCCGGGGGAGAGCGTCGATCCGGAAGCCAGGATACTTCGGCCGTCGGGACGTACCCCAGGGCGTGGACACCCGAGGAGGACCCGATGACGCTTCGCGTCTCCATCATCGACGGCCGCTGCCGTCCTGCGTACCGCGGCCGTGCTGTCGCCGCGACCGGCATCGACTCCGTTCCCCGCTGAGGTTCGCGCCACGCCACCCGTCGCCACCGGCCCCGCGCCGGTGAGCGGTCCGGGTCGCGGTGCCCGCTGAACCCCGCGCCCACCCGCACGTCGTCGCCGAGTCGCTTCCGCGAGCGCGCCGACGTTACCGTCCGGAGCCTGCCGTGCGCATTCTGCTGCTCTCCACCGCCGACACCGACCTGCTGGCCGCCCGTGCCAGCGCCGCCGACTACCGACTCGCCAACCCCGCCCGCGTGGCGGCCGACGAGGTGCCCGCCCTGCTCGACGGGGTCGACCTCGCCGTCGTACGCCTGCTCGGCGGTCGGCAGGCGTGGCCGGACGGCCTCGCCGCGGTGCTCGCCAGCGGCGTGCCCACGGTCGTCCTCGGCGGTGAGGCGGTGCCCGACGCGGAGCTGATGGCGGTCTCCACGGTGCCGGCCGGGGTCGTCGCCCAGGCCCTCGCGTACCTGGTCGAGGGTGGGCCGGACAACCTGGGGGAGCTGGCCCGGTTCCTCTCCGACACGGTCCTGCTCACCGGCGAGGGGTTCGCCCCGCCCATGCCGACCCCGGCGTACGGCGTGCACGGCGTGCATTCCGCCGAACCGGACCGGCCCACCATCGGGATCGTCTTCTACCGGGCACACGCCCTGGCCGGTAACACGGCGTTCGTCGACGTGCTGGCCGAGGCGGTCCGCGCGGCGGGCGGCAACCCACTGCCGATCTTCTGCGGCTCGCTGCGCGGGTTGACCACCGGCGCCGGCCCGCTCGGCCTCTTCGCCCGCTGCGACGCGTTGCTGGTCACCGTCCTCGCGGCCGGCGGCGCGGTCGCGGCGGACGCCTCCTCCGGCGGCGACGAGGACGCTTGGGACGTCGGCGCGCTCGCCGCCCTGGACGTGCCGGTCATCCAGGCGCTCTGCCTCACCAGCACGCGCGAGCAGTGGGCCGGCAGCGACGCCGGACTGTCCCCGTTGGACGCCGCGATGCAGGTGGCCATCCCCGAATTCGACGGCCGGATCGTCACCGTGCCGTTCTCGTTCAAGCAGGTCGACGCCGACGGTCTCTCGGTGTACGCGGCCGACCCCGAGCGGGCCGCCCGGGTCGCCGGGATCGCGGTGCGCCACGCCCGCCTGCGGTACGTGCCGAACGCCGACAAGCGTCTCGCCGTGGTGCTCAGCTCGTACCCCACCAAGCACTCCCGGGTCGGCAACGCCGTCGGGCTGGACACCCCGGCCTCGGCGGTCCGGCTCTTCGCCGCGCTCGCCGAGGCCGGCTACGACCTGGGCGACGCCCCGCCGCCCACCGACGGTGACGCGCTGATCCACGCGTTGATCGCCGCCGGTGGTCACGACGTGGAGTGGCTGACGCCGGAGCAGTTGGCCGCCGCCGAGGCGCGGGTGCCCGGGCAGACGTACCGGCGGTGGTTCGAGCAGATTCCGGTCGAGCTGCGCGAGCGGATGCGGGAGCACTGGGGAGAGCCGCCCGGCGAGCTGTACACCGAGGGCGGCGACATCGTGCTGGCCGGGCTGCGCTTCGGCAACGTGGTGCTGCTCATCCAGCCGCCGCGTGGTTTCGGGGAGAACCCGATCGCCATCTACCACGACCCGGATCTGCCGCCGAGCCACCACTACCTGGCCGCGTACCGCTGGCTCGCCGCGCCCGTCGCGGACGGCGGCTTCGGCGCGGACGCCGTGGTGCACCTGGGCAAGCACGGCACCCTGGAGTGGCTACCCGGCAAGGGCCTCGGCCTGGCCGCCGACTGCGCGCCCGACGCCGTCCTGGAGGACCTGCCGCTGGTCTACCCGTTCATCGTCAACGACCCCGGTGAGGGCACCCAGGCCAAGCGGCGGGCGCACGCCGTGGTCGTCGACCACCTGGTGCCGCCGATGGCCCGCGCCGAGACGTACGGCGACCTGGCCAAACTGGAGCAACTGCTGGACGAGTACGCCACCGTGCAGGCGCTCGACCCGGCCAAGGCGCCGACCGTCCGGGCGCAGATCTGGGACCTGGTACGCGCCGCCGAGCTGCACCACGACCTGCACACCGAGGCGATGCCCGACGCGGACGACTTCGACGACTTCGTCCTGCACCTCGACGGCTACCTGTGCGAGGTCAAGGACGTGCAGATCCGCGACGGCCTGCACATCCTCGCCGACGCGCCCACCGGCGAGCCCCGCGTCAACCTGGTCCTGGCCGTGCTGCGCGCCCCGCAGATCTGGGGTGGCGCGCACGCCCTGCCCGGCCTGCGGCAGGCCCTCGCCGCCGCGTACGCCCTCGACGAGCAGGCGCTGCTCGCGACGCCCGGTCAGCGGATCGCCCTGCCGGCCGCGCTGACCGACGCGGTGGACGGGCCCGCCCGCACCGCCGCCGACGCGATCGACCTCGTCGAAGCGCTCGCCCGGCGGCTCGTCGTCGGCATGGAGACCCTCGGTTGGGTCGCCGACACGGCCGAGGCGGTCGTCGCCGAGGTGACCGGTCAGGCGATCCCGGACGCCGCCGCGGTGCTGCGCTTCGCCGCCACCGAGCTGGTGCCGCGCCTGGACCGCACCACCGACGAGATGCGCAACACCCTCGGCGCGCTCGACGGCCGGTTCGTGCCGCCCGGCCCGTCCGGGTCACCCACCCGGGGCCTGGTCAACGTGCTGCCCACCGGCCGGAACTTCTACTCCGTCGACCCGAAGGCCATCCCCAGCCGCAACGCGTGGGACGTCGGCGTGGCCCTGGCCGACTCGCTGCTGGCCCGGCACCTCGCCGACACCGGCGCGTACCCCCGCTCGGTCGGGTTGACCGTGTGGGGCACCAGCGCGATGCGCACCCAGGGCGACGACATCGCCGAGGTGCTCGCGCTGCTGGGCTGCCGACCCGTCTGGGACGAGCGGTCCCGGCGGGTCACCGGCGTCGAGGTCGTGCCGACCACCGAGCTGGGGCGGCCCCGCGTCGACGTCACGGTGCGGATCTCCGGCTTCTTCCGGGACGCGTTCCCGCACGTGGTGGCCCTGCTCGACGACGCCGTGCGGCGGGTCGCCGCCCTGAACGAGCCGGACGAGGAGAACTACCTGCGCGCGCACGTCGCCGTCGACGTGGCCGAGCACGGCGACGAGCGGCGCGCCACCGCCCGCATCTTCGGCTCCAAGCCCGGGGCGTACGGCGCCGGGCTGCTGCCCCTGATCGACGCCCGGACCTGGCGCGACGACGCCGACCTGGCCGAGGTGTACGCGGTCTGGGGCGGCTACGCGTACGGCCGGGGCCTGGACGGGCGGGAGGCGCGCGCCGACATGGAACGCTCGTTCGCGCGGATCGCGGTGGCCGTGAAGAACCAGGACACCCGCGAGCACGACATCGTCGACTCCGACGACTACTTCCAGTACCACGGCGGGATGGTGGCGATGGTCCGCCACCTCACCGGCGCGGCTCCGACGGCGTACGTGGGTGACTCGGCCATGCCCCACGACGTGCGGACCCGCACGCTGGGCGAGGAGACCCGGCGGGTGTTCCGCGCCCGGGTGGTCAACCCGAAGTGGATCGCCGCGATGCGCCGGCACGGCTACAAGGGCGCGTTCGAGCTGGCGGCCACCGTGGACTACCTGTTCGGCTACGACGCCACCGCCGGCGTCGTGGACGACTGGATGTACGAGCACCTGGCCGCCGCCTACCTGTTCGACGACACCACCCGGGAGTTCCTGGAGCAGTCGAACCCGTGGGCGCTGCGCGGAATCACCGAGCGGCTGTTGGAGGCCGCCGACCGGGGGCTGTGGGCCAAGCCCGAGCCGGCCACCCTCGACCGCCTCCGCGACACGTACCTGGCCAGTGAGGGCGACCTGGAGGACCGGGTGTGAGCGCGAGCAGTGAGCCGGTTTTGCGAGCCCCGCAGTCGCGAACGAAAGAAGGCCCAGTGCGTACGTACCCGTTCAGCGCCGTGCTCGGCATGGCCGACATGCGGCTCGCGCTGCTGCTCAACGCGGTGTCCCCGGCGATCGGCGGGGTCCTCGTCCGGGGCGAGAAGGGCACCGCCAAGTCGACCGCCGTCCGCGCCCTCGCCGCGCTGCTACCGCCGGTGCGCCGGGTCGCCGGCTGCCGCTTCGGCTGTGACCCGGCCGATCCCGATCCGGCCTGCCCGGACGGCCCCCATCCCGCCGGCGCCGCCGCCGAGACCCACCCGGCGCGCCTCGTCGAGCTGCCGGTCGGCGCCGCCGAGGACCGGGTGGTCGGGGCACTGGACCTGGAGAAGGCCCTCGGCGAGGGCGTGCGTGCCTTCGAGCCGGGCCTGCTCGCCGCCGCGCACCGGGGCGTGCTCTACGTGGACGAGGTCAACCTGCTGCACGACCACCTGGTCGACCTGCTGCTCGACGCCGCCGCGATGGGCCGCAGCCACGTCGAGCGCGAGGGCGTCTCGGTCAGCCACGCCGCCCGGTTCCTGCTGGTCGGCACCATGAACCCGGAGGAGGGGGAGTTGCGCCCGCAGCTCCTCGACCGGTTCGGGCTGACCGTGGAGGTGAACGCCAGCCGGGACCCGAAGATCCGGGTGGAGGTGGTCCGCCGCCGGCTGGCCGCCGACGCCGACCCGGTCGGTTTCGCCGCCCGCTGGGCCGACGCCGACGCCGAGATCGCCGCCCAGGTGGCCGCCGCCCGCCGCAGGCTTCCCGGGGTACGGCTGCCGGACGCCGCGCTGCGGCAGATCGCCGAGGTGTGCGCCGCGTTCGACGTGGACGGGATGCGCGCCGACATCGTCACCGCGCGAACCGCCCTCGCCCACGCCGCCTGGCACGGCCGGGACCGGGTCACCGGCGACGACGTCCGGGTCGCCGCCCGGCTCGCCCTGCCGCACCGCCGCCGACGCGACCCGTTCGACACGCCGGGGTTGGACGAGACGCGCCTCGACGAGGCCCTGCAACGGGCGCAGGACGCCCACCCCGACGACCCGGACGACGACGGTAGCCCGGACGACGGCGGCCCCGCCGGTCCGCGTCCCGACGGCCCCGGCGGTGGCGGCTCGGGCGGCCCCGGCGGCGGCGGCTCGGGCGGCAGTGCCGGTGGCGCGGACGGCCCCGGCGCCGCCGGTGGGCCCGGCTCGGACGGTCGTCGCCCCGACGCCGACGTCGACACGGACGTGCCCGGGGACCGGGCAGGGGTGGACGGCCAACCGGCCAAGGGTGGGCCGAACGGCACCGGGAACGCCCGGGAGCGGGACGGCGGAGCGGTGGCCGTACCCCGGGGTGGTCTGCGGGCCCGGCTGCTCACCGCGCCGGGTGTCGGTGACGGGGTGCCCGGCCGGCGGTCGCGCGCCCGGACCGGGCGCGGGCGGACGACCGGCGCGCGCGTGCCGGCGGGCCGGGTCGGCGCGCTGCACCTGCCGGCCACCATCCGTGCCGCCGCGCCGCACCAGGCGGGCCGGGGTCGGCTGACCGGGCCGCTGCGACTGCGCCCGGACGACGTACGCGAGGCGGTCCGGGAGGGCCGCGAGGGCAACCTGGTGCTGTTCGTGGTGGACGCCAGCGGGTCGATGGGCGCCCGGCAGCGGATGGTCACCGTGAAGGACGCGGTGCTCGCTTTGCTCACCGACGCGTACCAGCGGCGGGACAAGGTCGCCGTGGTCGCCTTCCGGGGCACCGGCGCGCGGACGTTGCTGCCGGCCACCTCCTCGGTGCTGGCCGCGTCGACCCGGTTGGCCGAACTGCCCACCGGCGGGCGGACGCCACTGGCCGAGGGCCTGCTCGCCGCCGCCGACCTGCTGCGGGTGGAGCGCCTGCGCGATCCGAAGCGCCGCCCCCTGGTCCTCATCGTCACCGACGGCAGAGCCACCGCCGGCCCGCGCCCCCTCGACCGCACAGCAGCAGCGGCAAGCATGCTGGCGGCAACAGGTGCCCCCTGCGTGGTCGTGGACTGCGAGACCGGCCCGATCCGCCTCGACCTCGCGCGTCGCCTGGCAACCCAGCTCAACGCCCCCCTGCACCCCCTGGCCACCCTCACCCACCCCCGCGATCTTGCAGTTCCTGTCGCGGCATAAAGGACTGAAGAACACAAATGGTCAACATAAACTGCAAGATCGCGGGAATGACGGACGCGGGACGGGGGACGGTCTGATGCCGCAGGGACAGCCGAGCCACGTGCCCGCTGACGGGTTGACGACCCGGCAGCGGCGGCACCGGCCACTGGTCATCGTCCACACAGGACAGATGAAGGGGAAGTCGACGGCCGCCTTCGGGCTGGCGCTGCGGGCCTGGACCGCCGGGCTGCCGGTCGGGGTGTTCCAGTTCGTCAAGAGCGCCAAGTGGCGGGTGGGGGAGGAGAACGCCTTCCGCGCGCTCGGCGAGGTGCACGAGCGTACCGGGCAGGGCGCGCCGGTGGCCTGGCACAAGATGGGCGAGGGCTGGTCCTGGATCCAGCGCG
Organism: Micromonospora sp. RB23; assembly: GCF_053585025.1. Classification (NCBI taxonomy): domain Bacteria; kingdom Bacillati; phylum Actinomycetota; class Actinomycetes; order Micromonosporales; family Micromonosporaceae; genus Micromonospora; species Micromonospora sp. RB23. The sequence goes on along the minus strand of NZ_CM132111.1, from coordinate 3,710,279 downwards.
GCGGCGAGGCCGACCACGCCGCCGACGCCCTGGAGGGGTGGCGGCAGATCCAGCGTGACCTGGCTGCCGAGCGGTACGGGCTGTACGTGCTGGACGAGTTCACCTACCCCATGAAGTGGGGCTGGGTGGACGTGGACGAGGTGGTCGCCACCCTGGCCGACCGGCCCGGTTTCCAGCACGTGGTGATCACCGGTCGGGACGCCGACCCACGTCTGGTCGCCGCCGCCGACCTGGTGGCCGAGCTGACCAAGGTCAAGCACCCCATGGACGCCGGCCAGAAGGGCCAGAAGGGCATCGAGTGGTGAGCGCCGCGCCCTGGGCGCTGCCCCGGGTGGTGGTGGCCGCGCCGGCCAGCGGCCACGGCAAGACGACGGTCGCCACCGGGCTGCTGGCCGCCCTGCGCCGGCGCGGCCTGACGGTCAGCCCGCACAAGGTCGGCCCGGACTACATCGACCCCGGCTACCACGCCCTCGCCGCCGGGCGACCCGGCCGCAACCTGGACCCGTTCCTGGTCGGGGCCGAACGGGTCGCCGGGCTGTTGCGACACGGCGCGAGCCTCCCCACGCCCGCCGACATCGCCGTGGTCGAGGGCGTCATGGGCCTGCACGACGGCGCGGTGGGTCGCCGCGACTTCGCCTCCACGGCACACGTCGCCCGGCTCGTCGACGCGCCCGTGCTGCTGGTCCTCGACACCACGGCGCAGGGCCGCTCGGCCGCCGCGCTGACCCTCGGCATGGCCGCGTTCGACCCGGCCGTGCGGATCGGCGGCGTGATCCTCAACCGGGTCGGCTCGCCCCGGCACGAGACGCTGCTGCGCGATGCCCTCGCCGAGGTGGGCGTACCCGTGCTCGGGGCGGTCACCCGCGCCGCCGAGGTCGCCGCGCCGGCCCGGCACCTCGGGCTGGTGCCGGTCGCCGAACGGGCTCCCGAATCCCTCGCCATCGTCAGCGCCCTGGCCGAACTGGTCGAGGCCACCGTGGACCTCGACGCCGTTCTCGACCTGGCCCGCACCGCCGGTCCGCTGACCGTCCCGGCGTGGGACCCGGTCCGGGCCGTCGGCGGGCCGGCGGGCGTCGGGCGGCCACGGGTCGCGCTCGCCGGGGGTCCGGCCTTCACCTTCTCGTACGCCGAGACCGCCGAACTGCTCACCGCGGCCGGCGCGGACGTCGTCACCGTCGACCCGCTGCGCGACCGGTCGCTGCCCGCCGGCACCCGCGCCGTCGTCATCGGCGGTGGCTTCCCCGAGGCGTACGCGGAGGCACTGGCCGGCAACGCCACGCTCCGCGCCGAGCTGGCCGACTTCGACGGGCCGATCGTGGCCGAGTGCGCCGGGCTGCTCTACCTCGGGCGGTCCCTGGACGGCGTACCCATGTGCGGCCGGCTGGACCTGACCGCCCGGATGACCGGCCGGCTCACCCTCGGCTACCGCGAGGCGGTGGCCGTCACCGACTCCCCGGTGGCCCGGGCCGGCGCGCCGGTACGCGGACACGAGTTCCACCGCACCGCCACCGACCCCGGGCACGGCGAGACGTCGGCGTGGCGCTGGAACGACACCGAGCACGGCTTCGTCAGCGGTCGGGTGCACGCGTCCTACCTGCACACCCACTGGGCCGGCCACCCCGCGGCGGCCCGCCGGCTGGTCGAGGCGGCCCGATGACCGCCACCCTGACCGGCGTCGGCGTCGGCCCCGGCGACCCGGAACTGCTCACCGTCAAGGCGGTGCGGGTCCTGCGCGCGGCCGACGTGGTCCTCGTACCCGTGATGGCGGACCGACCCGGCGCGGACGCCGGACGGGCCGAGACGACCGTGCGGGAACACGTCCCGGCGGACCGGCTGCGTCGGCTGCCGTTCGCCCTGGACGACCGGGGTGGGGTGACCGCCCGTCGCACGGCGGCCTGGGACGACGCCGCCCGGACGGTCGTCGAGGCGATCGACGCGGGCGCGCTGTCCCTCGCCTTCGCGACCATCGGAGACCCCAACGTCTACTCCACCTTCGGCTACCTCGCGCAGAGCGTGCGGGCCCTGCGCCCGGCCGTGCGGGTGGCCACCGTGCCCGGCGTGACCGCCATGCAGGAACTGGCCGCGCGCAGCGGCGTCCCGCTGGTCGAGGGACGCGAACCGCTCACGCTGCTGCCGGCCACGGCCGACCCGGCGCTGTTCGCCGACGCCCTCGCCGGTCCGGGCACCGTTGTCGTCTACAAGGGCTGGCGGCGGCACCCCGAGTTGCTGGCCGAGCTGCGCCGGCAGGACCGCCTTCCCGACGCGGTGCTCGGGCGCGCCCTGGGCCTGCCCGGCGAGCGGATCGGCCCGGTCGACGACGCCGGACCCGACCTGCCGTACCTGTCCACGCTGCTGGTCCCCGCCCGGCGTGCCTACCGAGGAGGAAAGCTGTGACCAGCGACGGCAAGGTGTGGTTCGTCGGCGCCGGCCCGGGCGCGGCGGATCTGTTGACCCTGCGGGCCGCCCGCGTGATCGCCGCGGCGGACATCGTGATCTGGGCGGCCAGCCTGGTGCACGCCGACGTGCTCGACCACGCACGCTCCGACGCGGAGGTCGTCGACTCGTCGCAACTGCCCATCGAGGGGGTGCTGCCGCTCTACGAGCGGGCCGCCGAACGCGGGCTGACCGTGGCCCGCATCCACTCCGGCGACCCGGCTCTCTGGGGCGCGGTGCAGGAGCAGCTGGACCTGTGCCGGGCGCTCGGCCTGGCCGTCGAGATCGTCCCCGGGGTGTCGTCGTTCACCGCCGTCGCGGCGATCATCGGGCGGGAGCTTACCGTGCCCGAGGTGGCCCAGTCGGTGATCCTCACCCGCCTCGAAGGCGGCAAGACCCCCATGCCGCCCGGCGAGCGGGTCCGTGACTTCGCCCGACACGGCACCACCATGGCGCTGTTCCTGTCCGCCGCCCGCTCCGGGCAGGTGCAGGCCGAACTGCTGGCCGGCGGCTACCCGGCGGACACCCCGACCGTCGTGGCGTACCAGGCCACCTGGCCCGACGAGCTGGTCGTCCGCTGTACGGTCGGCACGCTGGAGGCCACGGTCAAGCGGCACAAGCTGTGGAAACACACGCTGTTCCTGGTCGGTCCGGCCCTCGCCGCGACCGGCACCCGCTCACACCTCTACCACCCGGGGCACTTCCACACCTTCCGCCGTGCCGAACCGGCCGCCCGCGCCGAACTGCGCCGCGCCCGCGCCGGAGAAACAGAAACCCCATGACGTACGCCGAGCCGCCGCTGCGCGAACCGGACCTGCCGCGCACGGCGAAGGTCCGGCCCACCGCGCTCCGCACCGGCTGGACCACCGGCGCGTGCGCGACCGCGGCGGCCAAGGCAGCGGTCACCGCCCTGGTCACCGGCGAGATCCAACCGGAGGTGGAGATCGGCCTGCCCGCCGGGCGACGGGTGCGCTTCCCGATCGAACGCTGCGAGGTGACCGGCACCCCACCGGCACGCGCCGAGGCGGTGGTCGTGAAGGACGCCGGCGACGACCCGGACGTCACCCACGGCGCCGAGCTGACCGCCACCGTGGACTTCACCGACGCCCCGGGGCTGCGGTTGGCCGGCGGCGCCGGCGTCGGCACCGTCACCAAACCCGGCCTCGGACTCGCCGTCGGCGGCCCGGCCATCAACGACACGCCCCGCCGGATGATCGGCGAGGCGGTGGCCGAGGTCGTCGACCTCACCGAGGTCGGCGTGCGCGTGGTCATCAGCGTGCCCCGGGGCGAGATCATGGCCCGCAAGACCACCAACCGGCGGCTCGGCATCCTCGGCGGCATCTCGATCCTCGGCACCACCGGGATCGTCCGGCCCTTCTCCACCGCCTCCTGGCGGGCCAGCGTCGTGCAGGCCGTGCACGTCATGGCCGCCCAGGGTGAGCGGACCGTGGTGCTGTGCACCGGTGGGCGTACCGAGCGGGCCGCCCGCACGCTGCTGCCCGACCTGCCCGAGGTGTGCTTCGTCGAGGTGGGCGACTTCACCGGCGCGGCCGTCACCGCCGCCGTCGAGGACGCGATGACCGGGGTGGTGTTCGTCGGCATGGCCGGCAAGCTCGCCAAACTCGCCGCCGGGATCCTCATGACCCACTACACCCGCTCCAAGGTGGACCTGTCCCTGCTCGGCGCGGTGACCGCCGACGCCGGCGGTGACCCGGCGCTCGTCGCCGCCGTGACCGAGGCGAACACCGGGCGGCACGCGTACGAGCTGTGGGAGGCCGCCGGTCTGCTCGGCGTGGCCGGAGACCTGCTCTGCCAGCGGGTCCAGGCGGTGTTGCGCCGCTTCGCCGGGCCGACGGTCACCGTGGACGTGGCGATGGTCGACTTCGCCGGAGCGCGGGTCGTCGCGTCCTCGGGCCGGTGGCCGCGATGAGCCGACCGTTCGGGGCAGGCCCCGACGCGCTGGCGTCGGACACGCCCGCGACGGCCCCGGGCGCGCTGGTGACAGTGGTCGGGCTCGACGCCGCCGGTGCCCCGCCGCACCCCGCCCTCACCCCCGCGTTGGCCGGCGCGGGACTGGTCGTCGGGGCGGCCCGGCACCTGGCCGCGGTGCCCCTACCGCCCGGCGTCGACACCATCGTCCTCGGACCGCTCGCCCCGGCCCTGCGCCGGCTGGCCGACGCCGTCGCCGCCGGGGTGCCGGCCGTCGTGCTGGCCAGCGGCGATCCCGGCCTGTTCGGGATCGTCCGGCGGCTAGGCGTCGCCGGGCTGCCGCTGCGGGTGGTGCCGGCGGTGTCCAGTGTGGCCGCCGCCTTCGCCCGGGCCGGACTGTCCTGGGACGGCGCCGCCGTGGTCACCGCGCACGGGCGCGACCTCCGGCCGGCGCTGAACGCCTGCCGGGCCCTGCCGCTGGTCGCGGTCCTCACCGCGCCGGGAGCCGGGGCCGCCGAACTGGGCGCCGGCCTGGTCGGCTGGTCCCGTCGCCTGCTGGTCGCCGAACACCTCGGCACCGATGCCGAACGGGTCCAGGAGATGACTCCCGCGCAGGCCGCCGCCGGCACCTGGCCCGACCCGCACGTCCTGCTCAGCGTCGCCGTGCCCGAGCCCGCCGTGCCCGTGCCTGCTGGGCCCGACCTTGTCGCGGTCGGTGGGATGCGCGTCGACAACCAGCCGGCCGCCGCGCCGGTCGGCGGTTGGGCGCTTGCGGAGAGCCGGTACGCCCACCGCGACTCCATGATCACCAAGTCGGAGGTGCGTGCCCTGGTCGTCGCGCGGCTGCGTCCCCGGCTGGGCCGGCTGGTCTGGGACGTCGGCGCGGGCAGCGGCTCGGTCGGCATCGAGTGCGCGCTGCTCGGCGCGGCCGTGCTCGCCGTCGAGCAGGACACGGGGTCCGCCGCGACGATCCGGGACAACGCCGCCACGCACGCCGTCGACGTCCGGCTCGTCGTCGGGCACGCCCCGGCGGCGCTGGCCGGGCTGCCCGAACCGGACGCGGTCTTCGTGGGCGGCGGCGGCGTCGACGTCCTCGCCGCCGTGGTGGCCCGCCGCCCCGAGCGGATCGTGCTCACCCTGGCCGCCCTGGACCGCGTCGCGCCGGCGGTGGACCTGCTGCGCGCCGCCGGCTACACGGTCGAGGGCAGCCAACTCGCCGCCGCCCGCCTCGCCGACCTGCCCGGCGGCTCGATCCGACTCGCGGCCACCAACCCGGTGGTCGTCCTCACCGGGGAGCGCCCGTGAACGACAACACCCCTGCCCGGATCGGTCTGGTGGCGGCCACCGCCGCCGGTCGCCGGCACGCCGACACCCTGGCCGCCGCCTGGCCGCACGCCCGGCTGGTCGAGGGGGACGGCGTCGCCGACGCGCTCCGCGCCGCCTGGGCGGACTGTGACGCGGTGGTCGCGTTCCTGGCCGCCGGAGCGGCGGTACGCATCCTCGCGCCGCTGCTCGGCGACAAGCGCACCGATCCGGCCGTGGTCATCGTCGACGAGGCGGCCCGGCACGCGGTGGCGCTGCTCGGCGGTCACGCCGGCGGCGGCAACGACCTCGCCGAGCGGGTGGCCGCGCTGCTGGACGCCCGACCGGTGGTCACCACCGCCACCGACGCGGTCGGGTTGCCCGGGCTGGACACCCTCGGCTGGCCCGTGCAGGGCGCGGTCGCCGCGGTCTCCCGCGCCATCCTGGACGGCGAGCCGGTCGAGCTGGTCGCCGACGCCGCCTGGCCGCTCCCCGCCCTCCCACCGAACGTGCGTGTCGTCCAGCCCGACCCCGCCGGCCACCCCGAGGCCCCGGCCGTCGAAGGCACGGCCGTCGAGAGCGCGGCCGTCGAGAGCGCGGCCGTCGAGAGCGCGGCCGTCGAGAGCGCGGCCGTCGAGAGCGCGGCCGTCGAGAGCGCGGCCGTCGAGAGCGCGGCCGTCGAAGGTCCCGCCGGCGAGGAGGCGACCGAGGGTCACTACCGGCTGCTGGTCACCGATCGGGTGGTGCCGACCGACGCGCGGACCGCCGTGCTGCGACCGCCGTCGCTGGTCGCCGGTGTCGGGGCGAGTCGGGGCGTACCGGCCGCCGAGGTGGCCGAGCTGCTGCACCGGGTGCTGGCCGACGCCGGCCTCGACCCGGCGAGCCTGCGCTGCCTGGCCAGCGCCGACATCAAGGCCGACGAGGCGGGCATCCGCAGCACCGCCGACACGCTCGGCGTACCCCTGGTGACCTGGCCGGCGACGCGCCTCGCGGCGGTCGACGTGCCGCATCCCAGCGAGGTGGTCCGGGCCGCGGTCGGCACGCCGAGCGTCGCGGAGGCCGCGGCCCTGCTCGGGGCGGACGGCCGGGACGCGGACGCGACGCTGCTGGTGAGCAAGACCGCGACGGCGATGGCGACCGTGGCGGTGGCGCGGCACGCGCCGCGCGGCCGGCTCGCCGTCGTCGGCCTCGGGCCGGGCGCGGCCGACCTGCGCACCCCCCGCGCGGTGGCCGAGCTGCGCCGCGCGGCGGTCGTGGTGGGCCTGGACCAGTACCTCGACCAGGTCCGCGACGTGCTGCGGCCGGGCACCCGGGTGCTCGCCAGCGCGCTCGGCGCGGAGGAGGCGCGGGCCCGCGCCGCCGTGGCCGAGGCCGTCGCCGGCCGCGCGGTCGCGCTCATCGGATCCGGCGACGCCGGGGTGTACGCGATGGCGAGCCCCGCCCTGGAGTACGCCGACGAGCGCATCGACGTGGTGGGTGTGCCCGGGGTGACCGCCGCCCTCGCCGCCGGTGCGCTGCTCGGCGCGCCGCTCGGCCACGACCATGCCTATGTCAGCCTGTCCGATCTGCACACCCCGTGGGAGGTCATCGAGCGACGGGTGACCGCCGCGGCCGAGGGTGACTTCGTCACGCTGTTCTACAACCCGCGCAGCCGGGCCCGCGACTGGCAACTCGGCAAGGCGCTCGGCATCCTCGCCGCGCACCGGCCGCCGGACACCCCGGTCGGTGTGGTGCGCAACGCCACCCGCCCCGGCGAGCGGGTGCACCTGGCGACGCTGGCCACGCTCGATCCGGCCATCGTCGACATGTACAGCGTGGTCGTGGTCGGCAACAGCGACACCCGGCTGGTCGCCGGGCGGATGGTCACACCCCGGGGGTACCGGTGGCGCTCGTGACGATCGACGCCTGCCAGGGCTGCGGCGCGTGCCTGCGCACCTGCCCCACCCACGCGATCAGGCCGGTCGCCGGCGGCCTCACGGTACGCGCCGACCTCTGCACCGGCTGCCTGGAGTGCCTGGAGATCTGCCCGGTCGACGCGATCCGCGTGACCGAGCCCTGGGAAGGAGCCCGATGAGCCGGATGGTGCATCCCATCGAGGTCGAGTCGTACCGCATCCTGCGTGAGCGCGTCGACCTGTCGCACCTGCCGCCGCTGAGCCGGGCGGTCACCGAGCGGGTCGTGCACGCCAGCGCCGACCTCACGTACGTCGACGACCTGGTCTGCGACGAGGCGGCCCTCGAATCGGGGCTGGCCGCGCTGCGCGCGGGCGTACCCGTGGTGACGGACGTCGCGATGGTCGCCGCCGGCATCACCCGGGCGGGCCTGGAGCTGGTCTGCCCGGTCGCCGAGCCGGCCGCCGCCGAGCTGGGCCGCGCGGCCGGCATCACGCGCTCGGCGGCGGCCGTGCGGATCGCCCTGGACCGGGTCGGCCGCGGCGCGGTCTGGGTGGTCGGCTGCGCGCCGACCGCCCTCGTCGAACTACTCACCCTGGACGCCGCACCGGCACTTGTCGTCGGCCTGCCGGTCGGCTTCGTGGGCGCCGCCGAGTCGAAGGCGGCGCTGCGGGCCAGCGGCCTGCCCGGGGTGTCCAACGTGGGCGAGAAGGGCGGTTCGGCGGTCGCTGCCGCCGCCCTCAACGCCCTGCTCTACACCGAGGAGAAGTCATGACCGGGTTGGTCATCGTCGGGCACGGCACGCGCAGCGCGGCCGGGGTCGACCAGTTCGCCGCGCTCGTCGAGCGGGTCCGCCGTCGGGGTGACATCGGCGACGTGGAGGGCGGCTTCATCGAGCTGTCCCGTCCGCCGCTGACCGACGCGGTCGGCGCGCTCGTCGGGCGCGGGCACCGGAAGCTCGTCGCGTTGCCGCTGGTGCTCACCGGCGCCGGGCACGGCAAGGGCGACATCCCCGCCGCGATGGCCCGTGAGCAGCAGCGGCACCCCGGGCTGACGTACCGCTACGGGCGTCCCCTCGGTCCGCACCCGTTGCTGCACACCGCCATCGAGGAGCGCATCGACGCCGCGCTGGCGAACACCGCGCCGGCGTCCGCCGGCGGGGCTGGCGTCGTGTCGGCGTCCGCCGGCGGGGCTGGCGTCGTGTCGGCGTCCGCCGACCGGGCCGGTACGTGGGTGGCGCTCATCGGGCGGGGGTCCACCGACCCGGACGCCAACGCCGAGGTCGCCAAGGTCGCCCGGCTGCTCTGGGAGGGGCGCGGGTACGCGGGCGTCGAGCCGGGGTTCATCTCCCTCGCCGAACCGTCCGTGCCGGCGGTGCTGGAACGGCTGCGCCGGCTCGGCGCGCGGCGGATCGTCGTCGCGCCGTACTTCCTGTTCGCCGGGGTGCTGCCCGACCGGATCGTCACCCAGTCGGCCGAGTTCGCCGCCGCCCACCCGGACCTGGACGTCCGCGTCGCCGACGTGATCGGCGACTGCGACGCCCTCGCCGACCTGGTGCGCGAACGCTACGACGAGGCGCTGGGCGGGGACATCCGGATGAATTGCGACACCTGCGCCTACCGGGTGCTGATGCCCGGCTTCGCGGACAAGGTGGGTCGCCCGCAGCAACCGCACGACCACCCCGACGACCCGGTCGGCCACCACCATCACCACCACCATGGGCATGGGGCGATCGCGGTGGCCACCGGGCCCTGAGGTTCACTCGCTGCGGGCCGTCTCCGGTCCGGTGACGCGCTCCAACAGCGGCATGGTCGAGGCGATGACGCCGAGGCAGGCGGCCAGACCGATGACGACGATCACGGCGAAGCGCGGCGGTGGCGCGACGAGGGTGTAACCCATCTGTGCCCGCAGGAAGAGATGCGCGGCGAGCAGGCCCATCCCGATGGCGACGGCGGTGACGGCGAGCATCGGTACGGCGCTCTCCAGCGCGACGACCCGGCGCAGCACCCGTACCGGAGCGCCGCTGAGGCGCAGCAGGCTGAACGGCCGCCGCCGTTCGGTCAGGCCGCCGATCACGCTGACCGCGAGGCTGCACCCGCCGAGCGCGAGGCTGGCGATGATGACGACGTTCGCCAACTGTTCCCAGCCGCGCAGGGTGTTGGCGAAGTCCGACTCGAAGTCGCCGGGCACGTTCGGCCCCACCCAGAAGGTCGGGAAGGCGACCTCCAGGACGGTGCGGACCCGCTCGACGGCGGCGGCGGAGCCGTCCGTGCCGACGACCATCGCCCCCACCGGTAGCCGTGGGAGGTCGTCGAGGGTGAGCGACGCGGCGGGCCAGACCGTCTTGGACGACGCCGACTCCTCCCAGCGGCTCAGGCCGTACGGCACCTCGATGACGGTGGCGCCGTCGGCGCACCGGCCGTACGCGCTGGGCAGGTCGGCGCAGGCGATCACGCCGACCTCCCCGGAGGCCGTCACCTGCGGGTTCTCCCGGATCGCGGTCGCTGACCGCACCCCGCTGATCGCCCGCAGATCGGCGAAGAGGGTGTCCGGCACCGTGGCCGTCTTCTCGTCGAAGACGGTGGTCACCGTGCTGGCGTCGATCGAGCCGACCGGGGCCGGGCCGCGTTCGTCGACGATCGTGGTGATCACCCCGACGGCGACGCTGGTGACGAACAGCGCGAGCATGATGCCGCTGATCGCCCGGAAGCCGGCCTTCGGGTTGTCCGCGAGCCGCCGGGCGGCGATGAGCGTGGCCGGGCGGTCGGCGTACCGGGCCATGGCCCGTGCGCCGACCATCGTCAACCACGGGCCGGCGACGACCAGGCCGGCCATGATGAGCAGCAGACCGGGCAGGAACACCGCCGTCTGCCCGTCCGACGTCGCGGGCCGGTAGCCGAGGGCGGCCACCAGCACGGCCACCCCGGCCAGGGCCGGGATCAGGCGGTACGCGCGCGGCGCCCGTGGGGTGACCCGCCGGGTGACGCCCAGCGGCGAGATCCTCACGCGGCGCAGCGAGACCCGGGCCGCCACCGCCGCGCCGGCCGGGACGCCCAGCGCCACCGCCAGGATGTCCCACACCCCGAGCGTCATGTCGTCGGGGAAGAACGGCATGCCGGTGAACGGGATGCCGGCGAGTGGGCCCCGGAAGGCGAGGAACAGGCTGAAGCCGACGGCGGTGCCGGCGACGGCCGCGACGGCCGACTCCACGGCCGCGACCGTGGCGATCTGCCGGGGTGTCGCGCCGACCAGGCGCATGGCGGCGAAGCGCTGCTCCCGGCGGGCGGCGCTGAGCCGGGTGGCGGTGCCGATGAAGATCAGCACCGGGAAGAGCAGCCCGCCGGCGGCCACCCCGAGGATGAGGTTGACCGTGGTCTCGGGGAGCGCGGGCGTGTCGCCGAGGCTGCGGACCTGCCTCGCGTTGGGCAGCGCGGAGACCTTCTCGGGCGTGCCGCCGACGATGGCCAGGAGGGTGTCCGGTGAGGTCAGCCCGGCCGGGCCGACCACTCCGAGGTCACGCCCCGGGTACCGCTCCGCCAGTTCGGCGGCCGGGTGGGCGGCCAGCAGGTCACGTAGCGCGGGGGAGGCGTAGAACTCGCCCGGTCCGGGAGTGCCCGGAACGCCGACCGGCGCGGGCGCGCTCGGCCCGCTGGCGGCCACGTCGATCCGGATGATCTGCCGGCCCTGGAAGTAGTCGCTCCGGGTCGACCACCAGAGCGGGTCGGCGTCGCCGCCGCCGGCGTCGCTCGGGTAGATCGACGCGTACCGGGTGAGCTGGGAGTTGGTGGCGTTGACCCCGGCCAGGGTGGCCAGCAGCAGACCGCTTCCGACCGCGACGGCGGCGGCGATGACGAGCAGGCGGATGAGCGCCTCCCGGCCGCCCGCCACGGCGAGGCGCAGCGCGAAGCCGATCACGACGCGATCCGTTCCGGCGCGTTCACGCGCCCGTCGCGGACCATGACCTCGTGGTCGGCGTACGCGGCGATCCGGGGTTCGTGGGTCACCAGGACGACCGTGGTGCCCTGCTCCCGGGCCGCGTCGACGAGCAGGTCCATGACGTGCTCGCCGGTGAGGGAGTCGAGCGCGCCGGTCGGCTCGTCGGCGAAGAGCACCCGCGGCTCGGCGACCAGGCCACGGGCCAGGGCGACGCGCTGCGCCTGCCCTCCGGACAGCTCACCCGAGCGCCGCTGCTGGAGCCCGTCCAGGCCGAGGCGTGCGAACCAGGCACTCGCCCTGGTCAGCGCGGGTGTCCGGCGAACACCGCTGAGCAGCAGCGGCAGCGCCACGTTCTCGACCGCGGTCAGCTCGGGGACGAGCTGGCCGAACTGGAAGACGAAGCCGAAGCGGTCGCGGCGCAGGCTGCTGCGGGCGGTCTCGGCCAGGGTGTCGATCCGTACGCCGTCGAAGAGGATCTCGCCGGCGTCGGGCACCAGGATGCCGGCCAGACAGTGCAGCAGGGTGGACTTGCCCGAGCCGCTGGGACCCATGACGGCGACGATCTCGCCGGCGTCCACGGCGATGCTGGCGCCGCGCAGGGCGGGTGTCTGTCCGAAGGCGAACGTCACGTCGCGGGCTTCGATGACGGCGCTCATGGCCGTACCTCCTTGCGCAGGGCGTCCAGTCGGGCGCCGGTCATCTCGATCCACCGGAGGTCGGCCTCCAGGTGGTACAGGCCGTGGTCGGCGAGCAGCGCGTCGACCAGGTTGCCGGAGCGCTTGATCTCGGTCAGCTCGCGCATCCGGCGCAGGTGCGCGCGGCGTTGGGTGTCGAGGTACTCGTCGGCGGGACGGTCGGTCATCAGCGCGAGCACGACCTTGGCGAAGAGCACGGTCTGCAGGTGCGGTTCCGGGTCGACGGGCTGGGTCAGCCACTGCTCGACCTCGGTCGCGCCCCGGTCGGTGATGACGTAGCGCTTGCGGTCCGGGCCGGCGCCGGGCGCGACGTCGCTGATCACGACCTTTCCGTCCCGGGCCAGGCGGCTGAGGGTGGAGTAGACCTGGCCGAACGGCAGTGGCTTGCCCCGGCCGAAGAAGGCGTCGTAGTCGCGCTTGAGGTCATAGCCGTGGCTGGGCTCTCGTTCGAGGAGGCCGAGCAGGGTCAGTGGCACGCTCATGCGGAGGAGACTACACCGAGGGTATACCTCGCGTATATACCTTCAGGGTGTTCGCCGTCGCCCCCCTGGTCCGGGGCCTTTGCTGCGGAGAAGGGTCAGCCGGTCAGGGCGTGGGTCAGGGTGTAGCCGACGCTGGCCGCGGTGAGCCCCGCGGCGACGCTGCCCACCACGTTGGCCAGCGCGAGCAGCCGATGACCGCCCCTGGTCAGTCGCAGCGTCTCGTAGCTGAACGTGGAGTAGGTGGTCAGCGCCCCACAGAACCCGGTGCCGAGGAGCGCGCTGACCGCCGGACCCACCGGTATGCCGACGAGCGCACCGAGCAGCAGCGAGCCGACCACGTTGACGGTCAGGGTCCCCCAGGGGAACGCCGAGGTGTGCCGCGACTGCACGGCCCGGTCGGTGAGGTAGCGCAGGGGAGCGCCGACGGCCGCGCCCACGGCGATGAGCAGGACGGTCATCGGGCCACCTCGCCCCCCAGCAGCCGGGCGGTGACGGCCTCGCCCAGCGCGACCGCGACGAGCGCCCCGAGCAGCGTCGCGGCCAGGTAGGCCAGCGCGGTGCCCGGGGCGCCCGCGACGAGCGCCTGCTGGATGTCGACCGCGTAGGTCGAGAACGTCGTGAAGCCGCCCAGGATCCCGACCCCGAGGAACGGGCGCGCGAGGGGGTGCCCGCCACCGAGGTGCCCGAGCACCGCCATCAGCACACCGATCAGCAGGCAGCCGGTGATGTTGACACCGAAGGTCGCCCAGGCAAAGCCGGTCGGCGCGTGCGGAGCGAGGTGTTGCAGGCCGGCCCGGCCCAGCGCGCCGAGCACGCCCCCCGCCGCGATGGTGGCGAGGACCGTCGCGGGGCGCGCGGTCAGCTCACCCCGGTCGGCGGGCACCCGGAGGTCGACGTCGGGGTCGGTGCGCGGGTCCAGCGGCTCTGCCACGGGTTCTCAGCGTACTGTCGCCGCCGGCGGCACCCGCGCCCGACCGCTGTCGGCGGCCCCGGCGGCGTCAGCGTACGGCCGCGACGGCCGCGTCCGCGCCGCCTCGCCAGAGGGTGCCGACCTCGGCGAAGCCGGCCGCCCTGAGGGCGGACAGGTGCCAGGAGACCGGGGGGTTCCACTCGGGGCTGTGCCCGCTCGGATAGATCGTCTGCCGCTGGGCGACCAGCGGCGCGAGGGTGGGGTCGACGCCGGCCCGGGCCCACCAGTCCGACCAGGACAGCACCGAGCCGGCGGCGTAGCGGGCGTCGCGCCGGTCGCGTGCCCGGTCCAGGAGTCGCTTGGTCAGCTCCGGCAGCGCGTCGTCGGGCATGTGGTCCGCGTTGACGAGGACGGCGCCCGGGCGCAGCGCGTCGCGCAGTTCGGCGTAGAGCTGACCGAGCCGGTCGGCCGGCAGCCAGTGCAGGGCGGTCGCGGTGAGGACGGCGTCGTACTCCCGATGGGGGAGCGCGGTCCGCCAGTCGGGGGCGCCGAGGTCGGCGGTGACGATGGTGGCGCGATCGCCCAGCGTGGCACGGGCGATGGCGAGCAGCACCGGGTCGAGGTCCACCAGGGTCACCTCGGCGTCGGGAAAGCGGGCCAGCGTGCGCAGCGAGATGGTCCCGGTGCCGCCCGCCAGGTCGAGCACGCGCGGCCCGCGGCCGTCGACGACCGCGTCGACGGCGTCCAGCATGGCGATGAACCGGTGTTCCCGGTCCGGCAGGTACGCCTCCTGCTGGCGGTCCCAGCTCTCCTGCCACGCCCACGGATCGGTGATGTAAGGACTCATGTCGATCAGGCTAATTACCACTCCGGAGCGCTGTCCAGACCTTGTTGCACATCTTTTGCAACTGCGAGACGATGGCAGGGCGATGATCGAGGTGACGCCGGGTCGGGCCACTGCCCGACCCGGCGTCGTCGCCTCGCCCCGCGGACCCCGAGCTGGCGCCGCCGGTCGAAGCCCCGCACCGGCTACCGACCGTCCGCTGACCGCCGGGTCAGCCTGACGGCGGAGGGCGTACGGTACCCGCAGCCCGCACCGGGACCGCCGCACGAAGGAGGCACGCGATGCAGGACCGCACCCCGTCAGCGGAGGAGCTGGAGCCGATCGAGCGCGCCGACGTCGACGAGCTGCGCGCCCTGCAACTGGAGCGACTGCGCTGGTCGTTGCGGCACGCGTACGACAACGTGCCGCACTACCGCCGGGCCTTCGACGCCGTCGGCGCCCACCCCGACGACTGCCGTGACCTCACCGACCTGGCCCGCTTCCCGTTCACCGGCAAGGCCGAGCTGCGCGACAACTACCCGTTCGGCATGTTCGCCGTACCCCGGGAACAGGTGGCCCGGCTGCACGCCTCCTCCGGCACCACCGGCCGACCCACCGTGGTCGGCTACACCCGCGACGACCTGCGCACCTGGGCACGGCTGATGGCCCGGTCCATCCGCGCCTCCGGCGGCCGTCCCGGCGACCGCGTGCACGTCGCGTACGGCTACGGGCTCTTCACCGGTGGCCTCGGCGCCCACTACGGCGCCGAGGAGTTGGGGTGCACGGTCATCCCGGTCTCCGGTGGCATGACCGAGCGGCAGGTCATGCTGATCCGCGACTTCGAGCCCGAGATCATCATGGTGACGCCCAGCTACATGCTCGCCATCGTCGACGAGATGCGGCGTCAGGGCGTCGACCCCCGCGCCACCTCACTGCGGGTCGGGATCTTCGGCGCGGAGCCGTGGACCGAGGACATGCGCCGCGAGATGGAGCAGCACCTCGACATCCACGCGCTGGACATCTACGGCCTCTCCGAGGTGATGGGCCCCGGCGTGGCCACCGAGTGCGTCGAAACCAAGGACGGGCTGCACCTCTGGGAGGACCACTTCTATCCGGAGATCATCGATCCGGTCACCGGCGCGGTGCTCCCCGACGGCGAGAAGGGCGAGCTGGTGCTCACCTCGCTGACCAAGCAGGCGATGCCGGTCGTGCGCTACCGCACCCGCGACCTCACCCGGCTGCTGCCCGGCACCGCGCGCCCCATGCGCCGGATCGAGAAGATCACCGGCCGGACGGACGACATGATGATCGTGCGGGGCGTGAACGTCTTCCCCACCCAGATCGAGGAACTGATCCTGCGGACGCCCCACCTGTCGCCGCACTTCCAGTGTGTCCTCGACCGGCAGGGCCGGCTGGACACCCTCACGGTACGGGTCGAACGGCGCGCCGACGTGGCCGTCGACGCCGCCGAGCGGGCGGGCGTCGCGCTGGTGGAGCTGGTGAAGAACACGATCGGGGTGAGCGTGGCCGTGGACGTGCTCGCCCCGGACGCGGTGGAGCGGTCGATGGGCAAGATGCGCCGCATCGTCGACCAGCGCCGGGCCCGCTGACCGACCCGGTCAGCGGGACATCGGGACCGCCCCTGTCGACATAGGATCGCCGGCATGCGTGTGCTGGTGGTCTCCGCCCCGCTTGTCGGTCACGCCTTCCCGCTGGTGCCGCTGGCGGTCGCGCTGCGCGACGCCGGCCACGACGTGCTGCTGGCCACCGGCGGCGGCGCGCTGGCAGCCGCCGGCGCCGGACTGCTCGTACACGACGTCGCGCCGGGCTTCGACTTCGGTCGGATCGCGCTGCGGGTCTTCCCCCGCCACCCGCTGATCGCCCGCGCCGAGCTGGCCGGCACGGCGGACACCCGGGGCGCGGGTCTGCTCTTCGGCGCGCTCAACGACCGGCTCACCGATCCGGTCGTCGCCCTGGCCACGCGATGGCGACCGGACCTGGTGCTGCACGAGCCGTTCGCGGTCGCCGGGGCGGTGGCCGCCGCACGGCTGGGCGTGCCGGCCGTACTCCAGGAGAACAGCCTCTTCGACGGCCGCGAACTAGTCGCCGCCACCGTCGCCCGGCTCGACGCGGCGCTGCGCCGACACGGTCTGACCGCGCTGCCCGCTCCGGCCGCCGCCCTCGCCGTCGCGCCCCCCAGCGTCGCGGCCCAGGACGGCTGGCCGATGCGCCACACCTCCTACGTGGGCGGCGGTGAACTGCCGGCCTGGCTGCGCGAACCGGGCGAGCGACCCCGCCTCCTGGTCACCCGCAGCACCCTCACCGGTCCCGGTGACCGGGGCCCGATGCCCGCCGTGGTCGCGGCCGCGCCCGACGTGGACGCCGAGATCGTGCTGGTCCGACCCGACCGGCGTACGGCGGCCCGTCCGTTGCCGGCCAACGTCCGGGTGGTCGACTGGATCCCGCTCGACGAGGCGTTGCCGGCGAGCGCGGCGCTGGTCCACCACGGCGGCGCGGGCAGCGCGCTGGGCGCCCTCGCCGCCGGCCTGCCGCAACTGGCCACGACAGGGCCGGGAGACCGGCGGCACAACGCCGAGCTGGTGGCCCGCCGGGGCGCCGGTCTCGCGTCACGCCCCGCCGACATCACCGCGCGCACGCTGACCCGGCTGCTCGCCGACGAGACCCTGCGGACCGCCGCCGTGCAGGTCAGCCAGGAGATCGCCGCGATGCCACCGCCGTCGGCCCTGGTCGCCCGGCTGGCGGCCCTGGTCTGAGCCCACCCTCCCGCGTGTCCCCGCCGGCCGGCGGCCCGGCGGCGGCAGGATGACCGGATGCGACACGTCGTGCTGTTCCACTCCGTGTACGGGCTGCGACCCGCGGTCCGCTCCGCCGCCGACCGGATGCGCGCCGCCGGGCACCAGGTCACGACCCCCGACCTGTACGGCGTCCCCGCCGCCGACACCGTCGAGGAGGGCTTCGCCCTGCTCGACAAGATCGGCCACGAGGTGGTGCTCGACCGGGCCCGCGCGGCGCTGGACGGCCTGCCGCCGCAGACGGTCCTCGCCGGGTTCTCGATGGGCGCGGGCGTCGCCGGGGCGCTGCTCGCCGAACGCCCCGACGCCGCCGGCCTGCTCCTGCTGCACGGCACCGGCGGCGCGCCGGACGTGGTCCGGTCCGGGTTGCGGGTGCAGTTGCACGTCGCCGACCCGGACCCGTACGACGCGCCGGACGAGGTCGACGAGTGGCAGCGGACGATGACCGCCGCCGGCGCCGACCTGACGGTGTTCCGCTACCCCGGCGTGGGCCACCTGTTCACCGACCCGGCCCTGGCCGAGTACGCCCCGGAGGCCGCCACGGCGGCCTGGCCCCGGGTGCTGGCCTTCCTGGACGACGCCTGACCGCGCCACCCCCTCGTCGGCGCTGTCGATGGCGCCAGCCGACCCTTCAGCTCGCGTTCGCGCCGATGCGCGGGGGCGTGGCCGTGCCGTGGACGCGCTTGGCGTACGTGCGGTAGAGGCGGGGCGCGACGATCGGCATGAGCAGTCGCGCCGGCAGCGGGGCGTGCGAGAGCACCGCCTTGATCACCGCGGGGTCGCCCTCGTACATCCCCATCCCGAAGATCAGCGGCAGGTCCTTCTTCGGGGTGTCGTTCAGCCCGTGCTCACCGAGCTTCGCCCATTCGGCCGCGGTGACGTACCGCTGCGCCAAGGGCAGGATCTCGGCCTCCTCCAGGGCCATGTGCTCGACGGCCGCCGCACGCAGCTGCTCCACGGCGTCGGCCACCGCCGCGCCGTTCTGTCCGGTCTGACGCCACGCGGGCAGCAGGGCGACGACCGCCTCGTAGGCCTGCTCGATGGCGTGGTGCTGGGCCTGCATCGCGGGGACGATGGCCGCCGCCTCCGCGCCACCGCGCTCGGCGAGCAGCGGCCAGAGGAACAGGTCCTCACCCTCGTGGTGCAGGTGCAACTGCTGGCACAGGAGCGCGGCGTGGGCGCCGACGACGTCCGCGCGCTTCGCGTCACCCGGCTGTACGCCCCGGACGAGCTGCGGGAGCAGGCCCAGCTCGCGACGGAACATGATGTGCACCATGTACATGTCGCGGACGTCGGCCATCGCTTCCTGGTGAATCTGGTTCACGGTGCCCTTTCGAAGGGTTCGGTGGATCAACACGACGATCATTGGCGCTGCCACTTGACAACGACTTGAAACCCACTTGGAGAGCAGGTGGGAGTCAGTCGGCCAGCGCCGCCGTCGCCCGCGACAGCCAGTGCGGCGACCCCCACCGCCGGGCCAGGCTGGCCGCCAGTTCGAAGTGTCGGACCGCCTCCTCGACGCGACCCGTCAGGCGGAACAGTTCACCGAGAGTCAATGCGACGGGCCGTACGACGGCCGCCGTGGTGGAGAGCCCGGCCAGTTGATCACGGAACGGGAGCAGCGCGTCGATCACCGGCTGCGCCAGGTCCCGCCGACCCAGGGCCACGATGACCATCGCCCGTACGCTCAGCAGGGACGACTGGAAGTAGTCGGGGCGGTAGGTGTGCCCGCCGATCGGCATGGCCCGGGCCTCGTCCAGCCGACCGTTCTCGATCAACGCCAACGCCAGCAGGTCGTCCACGATCGGCCCCAGCAACGGCCGCATCCGGCGGGTCGCCTCCACGTGCTCGCCGAAGCGGCCCTGGCTGATCAGCAGGGTCGCCACGGCGAAGTAGTGGAAGGCCTCGGCGTGCGGCGATCCCTGCCGCCGCATCTGCTCGGCGACCTCGTCGTAGTGCCGCCGCGCGGTCTCGAAGTCGCCGGCGACGTGGGCGAGCACGGCCAGCGAGCACAGGTGGAGCACCTGTGCCTCCTTGAGCTGGTACGTCTCGGCCAACTGCCCCTGCCGGGCCACGCTGGCGTTCAACTGCTCCGGATCGTTGAGCGCGGCGGCGCAGTGACCGACCACCTGCTCGGCGACCCAGCGCCAGGTCACCAGGGCGTGCTCGTCGGCGAGGTCCCGCAGCTCCCACGCCAAGGCCAGGCGCTGCGGAGCCTCCAACTCGTAGTTCATCGTGCGGGCGCGGGCGGCCAGCCCGAGGGCGCGCAGCTCGGGATCGTCCAACCGCCGGGCGATCGCCAGGGCCTCCCGGCCGGCCGCCACGCCCCGCGGGTCCGACTCACCGTCCAGCTCGGTGGCGAGCGCGTCGAGCAGCCGGCACCGGGTGACCGGGTCCAGGTGGTCGGTGCGCAACAGGCGCGTGAGCAGCTCGACGGCCGTATGGTCCACGGCGCCGTACTCGTGTCGCAGCCAGGGGCTCGGCACGGTCCACGCGGTGAAGGCCGCGACGAGCAGCTCGTCACGGCCGGCCGCGATGGCGATGTCGACGGCCCGCTTCCGCGTCTGCTGGGCGGCGGCCACCGCGCCGGCCCGGGCCTGGGCGCGCAGCAGCCGCCCGAGCAGGTCGACCCGGAGGGCGTCCCGGTCCCCGGGCATCGAGGCGGCGGCGTCGACGGCGTTGCCGAGCAGCTCGATGGCGGTGTCGTACGCGTACCGCCGTTCGGCCAGCTCGGCGGCGCGGACGGCGTACTCGACGGCGAGCGGCGCGGTGTCGGTCGACGCGGCGCGCGAGTAGTGGTACGCCAGGGCCGGGTAGTCGTGCGGGTCCAGCCGGCGGGTGACGGCGGCGATCCGGGCGTGCAGGCGGGTGCGCCGTAGCTGCGGCAGGTCGCGGTAGATGGTGTCGCAGACGAGGCCGTGGACGAAGCGGACCCGTCCCGGCGCCGGCTCGGTGAGCAGACCGGCGCTGAGCCCGGCTTCCAGCCCGCCCAGGACGGTGCCCTCGTCGGTGCCGGATGCGTCGACGAGGGTGCGTACATCCGCCTCCCGTCCGACGGTCGCGGTGAGGCGCAGCACCGACACCGCCGCGGACGGCAGGTGGGCGAGTCGCCGACGCAGCACGTCCCGTACGCCCTCGGGTACGTCGGAGGTGGCGACGAGGGTGCCCTCCGCGGCGAGCAACCGGGCCGATTCGCGGACGTAGAAGGGGTTGCCGCCGGTGCGTTCGGCCAGCGCGGCGACGGTGCCCGGGTCGACGGTGGTCCGGGCCAGCGCGCCGAGCAGCCGTTCGACCTCGGGCGTCGTCAGACCGCCCAGCGCGATCCGATGGGGCGACCGGCGGGCCAGGACGGCCATGGTGTCGGCGAGCCGTTCGGCGTTGTCGGCGGGCCGTAACGCCGCGACGAACAGCACGGCGCCCGTGGTCGTCTCGGCCACGCTGGTCAACAACAGCAGCGTCTCGGCGTCCGCAGCGTGCAGGTCGTCGAGCACGACGGCGACCGGCCGGCCGGCGGCCGCCGTGTCCAACCAGGCGGCGACGGCGCGGTGCAGCCGGAACCGGCCGGCGGTGACGTCCCCGCCGACCTCCCCGTCGCCCTCGTCCAGCAGCGGTGCGAGCGCCGGCGCGAGAGCACCGGGCGGCGCCTGGAGCGCGAGGTGCCGTAGCGCCTCGACCCACGCCCAGGCCGGCGGGGCGCCCTCGACCTCGGGGCACCGGCCGAGGGCGACCAGCCAGCCGGCAGCGGTCAGGTCGTCCACGAACCGGCCGAGCAGACGCGTCTTGCCCGCGCCGGCCTCCCCGCTGACCAGCGCGACACGCGGGCCACGGGCCCGCGCCTCGGCGGCTGCCTGTGCCAGAGCCGCCAGCTCGGCCTCCCGGCCGACGAACATCTCCTCCGGCCGCTCGGCGTCGACGGGCGTCATCGCGGCCACCGGCGGGAGCAGGTCCAGTCGTTGGCCGAGGATCGCGGCCTCGACCTCGGCCAGCGCCGGGCCGGGGTCCAGGCCGAGCTGGTCCACCAGGGCCGCCCGGGCCCGCCGCAGCGCGGCGAGGGCGTCCCCCTGCCGGCCGGTACGCCACAACGCGAGCGCCAGCAGCCGCCACGCCTCCTCCCGCAGCGGCGCCTGGCGGGTCAGCAGCTCCGCCTCCGGCACCGCCTCGGCGGGGTCGCCGCCGCGCATGGTCACGTCGACCAGCAGCTCCCGGGCGACGAGTCGCAGCTCCTCCAGCCGCAGCACCTCCGGCTGCGCCCACGGCTCACCCACGAATTCGGCGTACGCGGGCCCGCGCCACAGGTCGAGCCCGGTGCGCAGCAGCCGACGTGCGCGCTCCGGGTCGGCCGAGCCGACCGCGCGGGCCTGGGACAGCAGCGACTCGAACCGGCCGGCGTCGACGGCGTCGGCGGGCACCCGCAGCGCGTACCCGGGTGGCACGGTGACCAGGACCTGCGCCGGCGCACGGCGCTCGCGGGTCGGCTCCACCACGCGGCGCAGGTGCGAGACGTACGCCTGGAGGGAGGCGATCGCCCGTGGCGGCGGTTCCCCCCGCCACAGCAACTCGATCATCCGGCCGACGGAGACGACCTCGCCGCGGGCGGCCAGCAGCAGCGCGAGCACGGCGCGTTGACGGGGGCCGCCGAGGTCGGTCGGTCCGCCGGTGTCGACCTCGACCTCGAGCGGTCCGAGCACCCGTAGCAGCATGACTGCCCCAATTCTAGTCAACGGCGTCGGACGATCCGTCGTACCCACCGAACCGTCGACCGTCCGCTACGGTGGCGGCACCGTCACGATCCCTGGGGGTACGGCTGTGGCGACCACCGCCTTCGACGAGCACGAGCGGCGACGTTGGGCCGGACGGGCGGCGGCGTTCGACGGCAGTTTCGCGTTGCTGTGCGCGCATCCCGCCGCGTCGCTGTTGGACGCCGCGACCGTGGGCGTCGGCACCCGGCTGCTCGACGTCGGCACCGGTCCGGGCACCGTCGCCGGGTTGGCGTGCGCGCGCGGCGCGCGCGTGATGGCCGTCGACGCGGAGCCCAGCATGGTGGACCTGGCGCGCCGTCGGCTCCCGTACGTCGAGCAGGTGCGCCTCGCGGCGCTGCCGCGCCTTCCGTTCGACGCCGGCCGGTTCGACGCGGCGGTGGCGAACTTCGTGATCAACCACGTGGGCGACCCGGCCGCCGCGATCACCGAACTGCGGCGGGTCGTGCGCTCGGCGGGTCGGATCGCCGTGACGACGTGGCCGCATCCACCGCCGCGGGCACAGCGGCTGTGGAGTGAGGTTTTCGCCGCCGCCGGGGTGGAGCCGGCCGCGCCCCCGCCGACCGTGGAACCGGACCGGAACTTCCCCCGTACCGTGCAGGGGTTGGCGGACCTGCTCGACGCGGCCGGCCTCGACGACGTGCGGTGCGAGACGGTCACCTGGGTGCACCGCACCGACCCCGAGGCCTGGTGGAGCGGCCCGGCGAACGGCATCAGCGGCCCCGGACTGTTGATGGAGGCCCAGCCGCCGGCCGTGATCGCCCGGATCCGGGCCGCCTACGACGAGCTGACCGCTGCCTATCGGGGTGCCGACGGTCTGCTCGCCCTGCCCACCGCCGCGCTGTTGGCGTCGGCCTCCGTGCCGTAGCACGTCAGCCGCCACCGCCCGGGTCCGTTCGGAGGAACTGGCCGGCCTGCGGCGGCCCCGACGACGGCCAGCGGAGCGCCGCCCGGACTCCGCCTCGGCTCGACCGCCCTCGTGAAACACCCCCTAGGCGGCCAGGTCGCCCGGCGGAGGCGTCACCGGTAATCGGAATCCGGCCCGTGCGCCGCTCGCGCGGATCGCCGTCCGGGTGTGGCCGCCGGGCGTGCGCGCGCTCATCCGGGCCGGGGGCACGTCGTCCGCCGCGACCGCCCGCGGTCGGCGGCGGGCCGGCGCGCGGTCGGCCGGACGCGTCGGCGCGGCGGGCGCGGGCGCCCCCGGGGCGGCGCGGAGCAGCCGGAGGGCTGGCGTGCGACCGGCAATAGGCCCCGCCAGCGCGGGCACGGGCCGCCGCTCACCGGGCGAGGGCAGCGCCCCGAGCCCACCGACGGTGTCGGATGCCGGTGCTGCGGCGGCCCGCCGGGTGAGCACGGCGCGCATCGCGTGGGGAAGGCGCTCGGCGGCGACCTGACGCAGCGCCGGCGCGACGAAGGCGTAGCCGTGGGAGCGGTCGTCGCGCAGCAGGCCGGCCAGGACGAGGGCGCGCAGCAGGGGAGCGGACCGCCCCGGCGCCCAACCGAGTGCCCGGTCGAGGACCCGGCCGGAGAGCATGCCCGTGAGGGTGCCGGCGGCCATCAGCACCGCGCGACCGTCACCGCCGAGCCGGTCCAGTTCGGCTCCGCCGCTGCGACGTACCGGCTCGGGCAGCGTCGCCGGGTCCGCTCCCGCCGCGGTCGCTGCGACGTACGCGGCGGCGTGCCCGGGCCGGCCACCGACCAGCGGCAGCAGCCGGTCGACCAGGGCCACCGGCTGCCCGGCGCGGGCCAGCAGGTGGCGCAGCAGGCGACCGGACTGGACGGCGGCCAACGGTCGGATCGGCACCCGCCGGGCCGGGCCCGGCCGGGTGTCGGCCCACTGCGGCTGGTGCACGGTGAGCACGGCCAGCGGCACGCCACGGGCCGTGGCCGCGGTGAACAGCTCGTGCAGGAAGCGACTCACGGCCGGCGCGGCACGGTCCACATCGTCCACGGCCACGACCAGCGGCCGGTGGGCGGCCAGCCGCAGCAGGGCGTCACGACAGATCGCCGCGGCGGCCGACGCCTCGGCCGAGGCGTCCGGGGAGGTCAGCAGTCGGTGCAGCGCCGGCACCGCCTCAGCGACGCGGTCGGGCGGGTACAGCGGCGTCAGAGCGTCGGTGAGGCGTTCGCGGACCGCCGCCGGGCCGTCGCCGGGGCGGACGCCGGCCAGGACGCGGACCAGGTCGGCGACCGGCGCGAGCACCTGATCGGGGTACGGCGGGCAGCCCACCACGCACCAGCGCACCGGCACCCCGTCCACCGTCCGCAGCGTTCGGCTCAGCTCGTGCAGTAACCGGCTACGGCCGCTGCCGCTCGGGCCGACGAGGGAGATCCAGCGTGGTTCGCGCGCCCGCAGTGCCGCGCTCACCTGTTCGCCGATGCCGGCCAGTTCACGGCGACGCCCGATGAGCGGGCCGTCGTGCCGGTCGGCGCCGGGCCGGGCGGGACCGCTGGCGTGCCACACGGGCATCGGCGCCAACCGGCCGGCCACCGGCATCGGCGCGAGTTGACGCTGGACGATGAGGCCGGCGGTGGCCCGGGCGGTGACCGCGCACAACGCGACGCCGCCCGGTGCCGCGTACCCCTGTAGGCGGGCCGCGGTAGTGATCACCGCGCCGCTGGCCACACCGTGGCCGCCGCTGACCGCCTCGCCCAGGTCGACCACCACCTCGCCGGTGGCGATGCCGACGCGCACCCGAAGGGTGATGTCCCCGAGGATCGGCCGGCTGTCCAGCGCCGCCTGGATCTCCAGCCCCGCCCGCACCGCCCGGTACGCGTCGAAGCCGTCGGAGTGCCGAGCCCCGAACAGCGCCATCACCGCGTCGCCGACGTACTTCTCGACCACGCCGTGCCAGCGGCGCAGCACACCCGCGACCCGCTCGAAGTAGGCCCGTTGCAGCGCACGGACGTCCTCCGGGTCGAGCTGGTCGACGAGCGCGGTGGAGCCGACGATGTCGGCGAAGAGGACGCTGACCGTCCGTCGTTCCTCGGGCACGGGCCACTGTGGGCGGTCGGTCCGCTGTGTGTCGGCGACGATAGTGATCATGGGTGGTGCACCCGACCTTCCCAGGTGATGGGGTGACGACCCTCGGAGATTGGCATTCCTGGGCTGACGGGGGATCGGCAGAACGACGTATGTCGGCCACCCGCAACCTTTAGTCGCAATGTCGACGCGAGGAGTACCACAAGCGGCAGATGGCCGTAGAACGGTCGGGGGGCGGGTGATTAGGCTGCGTGCCATGGCCAGCGATGTGGACACCGCACCGCTCGTGGGCCGGGCCGAGCTGGTGCAGACGGTTCGGTCGGCGCTGCTCGGTGACGTGGCGCAGGGACAGACGGCCGCCGTCTTCCTGACCGGCGAGAGCGGTGTGGGCAAGACCCGGATCCTCGGCGAGGTCGGCGTCCGACTGCGCGAGGCGGGCGCGCTGGTGTTGACCGGCAGTTGCCTGGACATCGGCGACGCCTCGCCGCTGCACCCGTTGCTCCAGGCGCTGCGGCGCTTCGACGCCGACCTGACCGCCGCGCAGGCGCGCACCTCCTCGGCCGTACGTGGGCTGTTGCAGGTGTTCGCCGACGAGACCGGCGGCCCGGACGGCGCGGGCACCCTGCTGGAACGCGTCTCCCGGGGTCTGCACCTGATCGCCGAGGGACGACCGCTGGTGCTGATCCTCGACGACCTGCAATGGGTCGACCGCAGCACCCGGCAGCTCCTGCTGTACCTGCTGGCCGGTCTGGGTGACCTGCAACTGTCGGTGCTGGCCGCGGTACGCGCCGAGTCGTTGCAGGGCGCGCACCCGCTGCGCCGCGTGCTCACCGAGCTACGCCGGCTACGGACGGTCCGGGTGCTCGACCTGTCCCCGCTGGACCGGGCCGGCACCGAGCAGCTCGCCGCCGCGGTGGTCGGCCGTCCGCTGCCGGTCGAGGCGGCCGAGCAGGTCTGGCAGCGCAGCGGCGGCAACCCGTTCGTCATCGAGGAGCTGGCACGCGACCTGCGTGACGGGCGGGACGGGCTGTCCGAGACGCTGCGCGAGATCTTCCTCGACCGGGTCGACGCGCTACCGCAGCACGCGCACTCCGTGGTGCACGCCGTGGCCGCCGGCGTGGAGCCCGTGCAGCACTGGCTGCTGGCCGAGGTGCTGCGACTGCCGGACGGCGAGTTGATCGAGGCAGCACGGGCCGCGGTCGCACACCGGTTGCTGGTCAGCGCCGACGACGGCTACCGGCTACGGCACCGGCTCGTCGCCGAGGTGCTGGCGCACGAGCTGCTGCCCGCCGAACGCTCCGGGCTGCACCGCCGCTACGCCGAGGCGCTGACCGCGGCGCCGGGTGAGCTGCACCAGGCCCGGCTGGCGCATCACTGGCGGCTGGCCGGCGAGCCGGCCCGGGCGTTGCCCGCCGCGGTGGGCGCCGCGCAGGAGGCCGAGCGGCTGCACGGTTACGCCGAGGCGCACCGCCACTGGACGGCCGCGTTGCAGCTCGCCGCCGACTCCGGCTCGCCGAAGGTGGACCGGGTGGAGCTGCTCGGCAACGCGGCCGAGGCGGCCCACCACTGCGGGGAGCACGCCCGCGCGTTGGCGTTGCTGGAGGAGTTGGCCGAGGTACGGGGTGGCGCGCCGAGCTGCGCGCTGCACATCCGACGGGCGCGATACCTGGCCGCCGCGGGCCGCTCCGCCCTCGCCGAAGAGGAGTACGAGCGCGCGCTGAAGGCAGCCGACTGCTCGCCACGGGACCGGGCCACCGCCGCCGCGCGGCTCGCCGAGCTGCTGCTGCACCTGGGCCGGTACGCCGACGCGGGCCGGCGTGCCCGGGAGGCGCTGGCGTTGGCCGCCGAGGTGGAGGGGTCCACTACGGAGGTGGTGCTCGCCAGCTCGGCGCTCGGTTTCAGCGACGCGTACCTGGAGGACCCGGACGCCGGGCTGGCCGTCGTGCGGCAGGCCCTCGAGACCGCCGAGTCCTCCGGCCAGCCGGAGGACGTGGCGTGCGCGTATCTGCACCTGGCGGAGCTGTTGACCGGGCCGCTGAACATCCTCGAAGAGGGTGTGGTGGTGGCCCGTCGGGGCGCCGAGCGGGTGGCCGAGCTGGGCCTGGGGCGTACCTATGAGACCCGGCTGTTGGCCATCGCCACCAACGGGTTGTTCCGGGTGGGGCAGTGGGCCGAGGCGGAGAAGGTGGTGGCGGCCGCGCTGCGGCACCGACCGTCCGGGGCGGACGCCGTCGAGCTGCTGCTCGCCCGCTGCCGGCTGTCGGTCGGCTACGGCGACATCGCCGCCGCCGACCGGGATCTCGACGCGGTGGCGACCGTGCTGGCCGGTGGCGGCGCCCGACACGTCATCCCGCTGCTCACGCTGCGCGCCGGCCTGTCCATGTGGGAGGGCCGCCACGACGTGGCGCGTCAGGCCGTGCAGCGTGGCCTCACCGAGAGCCGCTCGGACGACGTGACGATCCTGTCCGCGCTGGTCTGGCACGGGTTGCGCGCCGAGGCGGAGGCGCACGCCAGCCGTACCGTCGAGGTGGACCCGACGGCGGTACGCCGGTTGCGGGACGTGGCCGAGCGGGTGGCGCGCAAGAGCGCGTCCGCGGCCCGACCGGTGCGGTCGGTGGTGGACGGTTTCCTGGCGTTGTGCGCCGCCGAGGTGAGCCGCCTCGACGGCAGTGACCCGGAGCTGTGGGCCGCCTCGGTCGCGGAGTGGGACCGGCGTAACCATCCCTACCCGGCGGCGTACTCCCGACTGCGCCAGGCCGAGGCCCTGCTGGCCCGCCGGAGCCGGGTGGCCACCGCGGGCAAGTTGCTCCGGGAGGCGTACCGGGTCGCGCAGGGGTTGGGCGCGGTGCCGCTGACCTCGGAGATCCGGGAGTTGGCCGGGCGTGCCCGGGTGTCTCTCGCGGAGCGGGACGGCGCCGACGGTACGCGCGCCGCCGGGTCGGTCGAGCCGGTCGACGACGAGTTGGCGAGTCTCACCGCGCGGGAGCGGGAGGTGCTCGCGCTCGTCGCGGAGGGGTTGACCAACCGGGAGATCGGGCAGCGACTGTTCATCAGCGAGCGGACCATCGGCGTGCACGTGTCGCACATCTTCGACAAACTCCAGGTCCGCACCCGCGTGCAGGCGAGCGCGATCCACCTGCGCAACGCGCGCGGCTGACCACACCACTACGTATCCCCGGCGCGCGTGTGCGCCGGGGATACGTCGTTCTACTGATCCCGGCGGCGGTTGCCGGCTGAGAGGCTGTGCCCCGTCGACGGCGTCGCGGAGGCGCACCGACCATGATGGAGGAGAGATGACCGAACCGGTCTGGGGGCCCGTGCACCGGGACATCGTCGACCTGCTCGCCGATCACCCGGCGGACGTGCCGGCGGTGGTCGACCATCTCACGAAGCTCCAGGACCTGCTGGTGCGGTTGCCTCCGCTGGAGGCGAGCTGCCCGCTCGCCGACTTCAACAGGCTGTACCTGACGATCACCAGCAGCGTGCTGGACGGCCTGTACGACGACCGTTTCGTCGATCCGGTCTTCCTGTCCCGGCTGGATGTCGAGTTCGCGGCCCGCTACTTCGACGCCCTGCGGCTCTGGACCGACTCCAGCCCGGGCACGCCGAAGGCGTGGTCGTGTCTGTTCTCGCGGATGCGGGGGCCCGACGCCCGCCCGCTGCCGTCGGCGGCGGCCGGTGTGAACGCGCACATCAACTTCGACCTGCCGTTCGCGTTGGTGACGACGTTCGACCACCTGGAGTCGGAGCCGGTCGACGGCACCGACCAGCACCACGACTATCTCGAGATCAACAACATCTTCGCCGACAAGATCCCCGGTCTGCGACGGGGCTACCTGGAGCGGTGGCAGCTGCTCATCGACATGCTCAACGGCGACATCGACGACTGGTACCAGGGGGAACTGGTCGAGTACACCCGCGATGTCGCCTGGCGCAACGCGCAGAAGATCTGGCGGTGCCGGCACGATCCGGACGCCCGAGAGTGTGAGCGTATGCGGTTGGACGACAACGCCGCTGCGCTCGGACGGTTGCTGCTCTCGCCCCTCGGGGCGTTCCTGCAGTAGCCGGGACGGGGGGTCCCCGCGCTCCGCCCGTGGGGGCGGCGGAGCGCGGGGGCGCAACCGCCCCGCCCGCTCCACCTACCCGCGCAGCCGGCCGGTGCCGCCGGCGGCGGGGAGTCAGCCGGTCGGCTCCGGGGGGTGTCGACCGTCTGCCGTCGTCGGCCGGCCCGGGGGGTGCCGGCCGGCGACGGGGGAGCGGCGGGCGCGGCGAATCCGGGGGTGTCGGCCGGCCCGTTCCGGGTACGCCCGCGCCATGACCGTCCTGGCCCGGCGTCGTCCCGCTGCCCGACCTCGTCCCGCGCGGCCCGGCCCGCTGCGCCCGGGCGGCCCGGTCTCGCGGCCCTCGGCCCGACCGGGTGCCCGATGACCGACGCTCCGACCCGGTTTCCGTTCCGCTTCGACGTGGCGTTCCGTCCCGCACTGGCGCTGGTGGGGGTCCGGCCGGCGACGGCCTGGGTGGCCGTCGACGATCGGGACCTGACGATCCGGTACGGGCCGTGGCGGCTGCGCACCGGCCGGGACAACGTGCTCGGCGCCGAGGTCGGCGGGCCGTACCGGTGGTGGCGGGTTATCGGTCCGCACCTGTCGCTGGTCGACGGCGGCGTGAGTTTCGGCAGCAGCACGGCCGGCGGGGTCTGCGTGCGGTTCGGCGTGCCGGTGCCGGCTCTGGCGCCCGGGGGCTGGCCCCGGCACCCGGCGGCCACGGTCACGGTGGCGGACCCGGCGGCCCTGGCTCGGCTGCTCGCCGGACCGGACCTGCCCTGAGCAGCGCATATACCTACCCGGTTCGGCTGCTCGGGCCGTGCGCCGGCACCTACGGTCGGATCAGGACCTGCGAGGGTGGGACGGGCGATGGCTGACGAGCACCGGGCGAGACCGCGACGCTGGGGCGGTCGACGCCATGCGCCGACCGGGCCGGACCCGGCCCTGCGCGCGGCCCGCGACCCGGCCCGGCCGCACCCGGGCGGCCGGCAGGGTGTCGTGGTGCCGGAGCGGGTGAACAGTCCGGCCCGTTCGACGCCGCCGGCCAGCCCGCTGCGGCGGTGGCTCTTCGAACACCAGGTGCAGCCGCCGGGCCCGGAGACGAGCGAGGGGCAGAACCGCAGGCACGCCTGGTGGCAGGTGATGTGTCTGACCGGCGTGGACTACTTCTCCACCCTGTCGTACCTGCCGGGAATCGCGGCGGTGGCCGCCGGCGCGCTGTCTCCGCTGGCGACCCTGCTGATCGTCGCGCTGACCCTGTTCGGCATGTTGCCCATGTACCGGCGGGTGGCCCAGGAGAGCCCGCACGGGCAGGGCTCGGTGGCGATGCTGGAACGACTGTTGCCGTTCTGGCGGGGCAAGATCTTCGTGCTCGTGCTGCTCGGGTTCGTGGCCACCTCCTGGATCATCACGATCACCCTGTCCTCGGCCGACGCCACCGTGCACCTGCTGGAGAACCCGTACCTGCCGGACGCCCTGCACGGCCCGGCGGTGCCGGTGCTGGTCACCGTGGCGCTGCTGCTCGTCCTCGGCGGGGTGTTCCTGCTCGGTTTCCGTGAGGCCGTGGTGGTCGCCATCCCGTTGGTGGCCGTGTTCCTCGTGCTCAACGCGGTGATCGTGGTGGTCGCGGTGGTCCGGATCGTCGGCGACCCCGCCATCGTGTCCAACTGGACGGCAGCGTTGACGGCGAGCGGCGGCGGACCCGCCGACGTGCTGCTCACCGCCGTGTTGGCGTTCCCGCTGCTGGTGCTGGGGTTGTCCGGCTTCGAGACCGGAGTCAGCATGATGCCCCTGGTGGCGGCCGACGGACCGGACCGGCCGGCCCGGCTCGCCGCCCGCATCCGTAACACCCGGCGGCTCCTCACCACCGCCGCCCTGATCATGTCGGTGTACCTCATCTCGACGACGTTTGTGACCACCGCGCTCGTCCCGGCCGCCGAGTTCCGGCCGGGTGGGGCGGCGAACGGGCGGGCGCTGGCCTACCTGGCCCACACGTATCTCGGTGAGGCGTTCGGCACCGTGTACGACCTGAGCAGCGTGCTCATCCTCTGGTTCGCCGGCGCGTCGGCGATGGCCGGGCTGATCAACATCGTGCCCCGCTACCTGCCCTCGTACGGCATGGCCCCGGAGTGGGCCCGCGCCGTACGACCGGTGGTGATCGTCTACACCGTCGTCAGCGTCGCCATCACGGTCGCCTTCCGCGCCGACGTCAACGCCCAGGCCGGCGCGTACGCCACCGGCATCCTGGCGATGATGGTGTCCGGCGCGGTGGCGGTGGCCATCTCGGCGGTCCGGAGCCGCCAGCGCGGCGGCGCCATCGGCTTCACGGTGCTGACGCTCGTGCTGGTGTACGCCCTGGTCGAGAACGTCATCGAGAAGCCGGACGGCATCACCATCTCGGCGCTGTTCATCCTCGGCATCATCGCGGTGTCCCTGGTCTCCCGGGTCACCCGCACCACCGAGCTGCGCGCCGAACGGATCGAGTTCGACGAGCAGGCCCGACGGTTCATCACCGAGTCGCTGGCCCACGACGGGCAGTTGCACCTGATCGCGAACAAGCGCCAGGGCGGGTCACTGAAGGAGTACACGCTCAAGGAGCGGGCGCAGCGGGGCATGAACCCGGTGCCCGGCGCGTCCGACGTGCTGTTCCTGGAGATCGACGTGGTGGACCCGTCGGGGTTCAGCCAGGTGCTGCGGGTGCACGGGGTCGAGGTGGGAGGTTTCCGGGTGCTGCGGGCCAGCAGCGCGGCCGCGCCGAACGCGATCGCCGCGATCCTGCTGGCGCTGCGTGACGCGACCGGGGTACGTCCGCACGCGCACTTCGAGTGGTCCGAGGGCAGCCCGATCGCGCACCTGCTGCGCTACCTGATCCTCGGCCGGGGGGACACCCCGCCGGTCGTACGGGAGATCATCCGACGTACCGAGCCGGACCCGCTGCGCCGTCCCGGCATCCACGTCGGCGGGTGACGACACGCGCTGTCTGATGCCGAAAAAGATGAATGGCAGCACTATTCACGTTCACACCTTCCTGTCCGTATTGCGGTCATATCGTGACTTCTGGTGGTCGGCGGCACGTCCGGCCCCCCGCGCCCGAATGGGACGCGGTCACGGCACGTACGCAGGAAGGCAGGCACCGGATGTCCACGTACCGACCAGGAGACCGCCCAGCTCGACCTCGACGGCGGTCCCGATGGTTCTTAGCCGGCGGGCTCCTGGCGGGGAGCCTGGTGGTGGGCGCGGCCGGGGTGGCCGGCGTAGCGGCCGCCGCCGACCGTGACCTCTCCCTCGGAGTCCTGGGCAGGTTGACCGCCGCCGACGGCGACGACCGGCGCTCCGGCGACCGGTCCAGCCCCGAGCGCGGCGGGGACGACGCCGAGCGGGCCCGGCCGCAGACGCCGGGCACCGGCAAGCGCGGCGTGGTCGAGGTGCCGTGCGACGCGGCGAAGCTGGTGGCCGCATTGGTGGCGGCCAACGCCGAGGGCGGCGGCGAGCTGCGGCTCGCGCCCCGGTGCCGGTACACGCTGACCGAGGCGTTCCACGAGACGGACCAGTACGACGGCGGCATCCGCGACGCCCGGGAGCAGGCCGACGCCGCGGAGACCCCCGGCGACGCCGACGCTCCGCCGCACAACCCGGCCGACGACACCGCCGGCCTGCCGGTGATCTACCAGCCCATCACCATCGACGGCGCCGGCGCGACCATCGCCCGCGACGCCCAGGCCGAGGCGTTCCGCTTCTTCACCGTCCGTGACGGCGGCGAGCTGACCCTGCGCGACGTCGAGCTGCACAACGGCCGCTCGGCCATCGAGGGCGGCAGCGTGCACGTCGTGCACGGCGCGACGGCCGTGGTGGAACGGGTCACCGTCACCCAGAGCACGTCGCTGTCCCCCGAGGGCGGCGGCGGTGGGATCTTCAACGACGGCAACATGGTGGTCACCGACTCCACGTTCATCGGCAACAGCGCCTCCGGCGCCGCGGGCAAGGGCGGGGGCCTGCTCAACGGCGGTGTGCTGACGCTCAAGCGCTCGGAGTTCCACCACAACAGCGCCAACGGCTACGGTGGCGGACTCGGCAACTATCGGGGCGCGGCCGACGTCGAGAGCACCAGCTTCGCGCAGAACAGCGCCGGGCAGGGCGGCGGCCTGGCCAGCTTCTCGGCCCGGACGAAGGTGTTCGACACCGAACTGCTGAACAACACCGCGCAGGTCGGCGGCGGCGCCGCCAACTCCGACGCGGTGCTGGTGATGCGCAAAATGACCATCCGCGGCAACACCTCCACCGTCAACGGCGGCGGTATCTCGACCGTCAAGGGCCTGCTGCCCCTTGACGACAGCGTGGTCGCCGGCAACACCACCCACGGCATCGGGGGCGGCATCTACACCGAGAAGTCCAACCTGCTCGTACGCGGCAGCGACGTCACCGGCAACGAGGCGGTCGGCGCGACCTCCAAGGGCGGCGGCATCTTCGCCACCGCGGGCGCGGTGGCGCTCTACACGAGCAAGGTCACCCACAACGCGGCCACGGTGAAGCCGGGCGGCATCTTCGCCCAGCACGCCCAGGTCAAGATCGACGACGAGAGCGTGGTCGTCGAGAACGAGCCGACCAACTGCGAGGGCAGCGCCGTACCGATCGCGCACTGCTTCCGCTGAGTCCCGACCTCGTCATCCATCCTGAGCGCAACCGCCCGCCCGGACCGGCTGTCCGGGCGGGCGTGCTCGTGCGTGGGCGGGGTGCGCCGCTCACCCCGGCGCGCGCAGCCGGCCGGACAGTTCCGTGGCGAAGAAGCTGAGGAAACCGTCGGGGTCCGGACCGGCGTTCTGTAGCACGATGTGGTCGAATCCGGCGTCGACGTAGGACCGCACCTTCGCCAGGTGCGCCTCGGGGTCGGGGCCGACGGCGAACAGCGCACGGATGTGCTTCTCCTCGACGTGCGCGCTCGCCGCGTCGAAGTTCACCGGGTTCGGCAACTCGCTCATCACCTTCCAGCCGGTGACCAGCCACCGGCTGGTCTGCAACACCGCCTGCACGGCCTGCTGCTCGTCGGTGGCCCAGGCCAGCGGCACCTCGGCGTAGCGGGGGCCCGATCCGCCGGCGCGCCGGTAGTGCTCGATGATCGAGGCGTCCGGGTCGGTGGCGAACAGTCCGTCGCCCAGTTCGGCGGCGAGCCGGGCCGACGCCTCTCCGCTGGCCGCGACGGCGATCACGGGTGGGGTGTCCGGCAGGTCGAAGACCCGGGCGTCCTCCAGGCACAGGTGCCGACCCTCGTACGACTGGTAGCCGCCCTGCCAGAGCAGGCGGATGATCTCCAACGCCTCGCGCAGCCGCTCGTGCCGTCCCCGTACGCTGGGGAAACCCTGCCCCACGACGTGTTCGTTGAGCCGCTCACCGGCCCCGACGCCGAG
This sequence comes from Micromonospora sp. RB23, assembly GCF_053585025.1. Classification (NCBI taxonomy): domain Bacteria; kingdom Bacillati; phylum Actinomycetota; class Actinomycetes; order Micromonosporales; family Micromonosporaceae; genus Micromonospora; species Micromonospora sp. RB23. The sequence goes on along the minus strand of NZ_CM132111.1, from coordinate 3,675,879 downwards.
GGTGAACCGTCCGTCGGAGATCAGCCCCATGGTCGCCGCCGCCTGCGCGATGATCGCCGGGTGGTAGCGCACCGTCGGGCAGGTGACGCCGGTGGCGAGGCGCAGCGTGGTGGTGCGCGCCGCGATCGCGCCCAGCACGCTCCAGGTGAAGGATGAGTGGCCCTGCGCCTCCAGCCAGGGGTGGTAGTGGTCGCTCATCTCGACGAAGTCGAAACCGGCCTGCTCGGCCTGGACTGCCTGCCGGATGATCTCCTGCGGCCCGAAACCCTCCGAGGCCAGCTTGTAGCCGATCTGCATTGGCACGCCCCCGATTCCTCCCGGCCCTGACGCCAGTCGGTTCCCGACCGCAAGACCGACAAACCAGCCCCATGGACCCGCCCGTAGTTTCCAGACCGAAGAACAACGGTGAACAGTTGATTTAGCGCTTCACCTGGGGCCGCTTGCTCAAACCGGGGTTCCCGGGGCACGCAGCTCCGGCCGTCTTCCTCTCGCCGGCGCTGCGGGCCTTGGCAGCCACCTGGGTCGGCCCGAAGTGGTGCGGATCCGGCCCCGGTGCCCACGTCGGTGAGTGGGTGGAAGGTCGAGACCGGTCACGTCTTTGTTTCCGGCCGGGGTCATGTGTGGAACTTTGGCCCATCCGTAGATCTGCATTCATCGATGCAATCGATCACTGGCTGTTAGTAGCCTGCTGCGGACCGTCCGGTCGGATGTCTCTCGTGTTCAGCAATCGATGGGAGAACCAGGCGTGCAGAAGAAGAAGTTGTTCATCAGCAGCGCAGTGGCACTATCGGTCAGCGGTCTTCTGCTGGTCGTTCCTCTGAGTGGGGCGAACGCGGCTGACACCAGTCCCGCCGCGGGTAAGAAGCCGTCCGGGATGACTGCGCTGTCTCAGACGACAGGGACTCCCGTAACAGTGGCGGCGGGTGCGAACAATATTTCCTTCGCCACCTGCCCCGCCGGCACGATCATCACCGGGGGAGGCGGACAGACATCCGCGTTCGACATCTTCCTCACTGACTCGTTCGCGTCGGGCAACGGCTGGGCGGTACGCGGCTCCAACCGGGGGACCACGGCTCAAACCCTTACGGCCGTCGCCGTCTGTCTCGGGTAGACCAGCTAGCAGATGGGGCCCGTTACCTCCCCGGCACCGGGGGGTAACGGGCCCCGCGGCCATCCTGGGCGTTGACAAGCTTCCCGGCCGCCCACGCCGGCCCCCCGTCGATCATGAAGTTGTGGTCAGCCCGGCCGGTGTGTCGGGTCACCAACTTCATGATCGACGACGCCGGCCGGGACGGGAGGGTGGTGTCCTAGGACGGTTTAGGGGGTGTGGGTTCGGGCACGGCGGCGGCCTCGGGTCGAGACGAAGTGATAACTCATGACCGCGAACGCCGGATCGCGGACGAGCCGACGGAAGGCGGTGAGCTGCTGCGGCGACAGCCCCGCCGCCAGCAGGTCCGGCTCCAACTGGCGGGAGTTCGTCTCGTAGAGCGACGTGCCGGTCGACCCGCCGGCCCAGCTCTGCGAGTGGGTGACGGTGTCGACGTCGGTCAGGCCGGCGAGGGTCATCTCGGTGTGCACGTCCTGCGCCCACCCCAGATCGGCGCCGTGGTCCTGGAGCACCCCCATCATGGTGTCCATCACCTGCGCGAACAGCTTCGCCGCGTCGTCGCTGGGCGCGGTCAGCACCCGCACCGGCGTGGTGCAGTCGAACTCCTCGACGACCAGCCAGCCGCCGGGGGCCAGCGCGCCGGTGAGAGTACGCAGGACCCGCCGGCGCTCGGGCAGGTGCAGCAGCACCAGGCGGGCATGGATCAGGTCGAACGCGTCCCCGGGCGGGAGGTCCGCCCGCACGTCGTGCCGGCGCACGCTCAGGTTGCCCTCTGCCACCAGGTGCGTGGGGTCGATGTCGGTGGCCAGCACGCGGCCGTCCCCGCCGACCGCGCGGGCGATCCGCCGGGCCATCGAGCCGCCACCGGCCCCGACCTCCCAGCAGCTCGACCCGAGGCGCAGGACCGGGCGGGCCAGGCGGCGCATCGTGATCGGGTCCAGGAAGGACTCCAGCGCCCGCATCTGCGGTACCGCGTCCGGTGCGCCGTTGTCGAAGGTGTACGTGCTGTCGCTGGTCGGGGTCGCCATTCGTCTTCCGCCTCTCCGAGTGGGTGACTGCGGGTCGTCGGTCCGGGGCAGGCGGACCGGGTGTCTACGGGGTGTCGGCCCAGAGCCGTGGGGTCGCTCCGGTGCCCGGGGGTGTGCGGGTGGCGGTGATGCCGACCATCGCCTCCAGGCGGCCCGGGTCCCGGCGTGCCTCGGCGGTCGGCCGGTCGTAGACCACCCGGCCGTACTCCAGCACCGCCACCCGGTCGGCGATCTCGATCGCGTGGCGGAGTTGCTGCTCGACGAGCAGCACGGTCAACCCGTTCGCGGCGAGGTGACCGACGAGGTCGCGGACCCGCGCCGCCAGGTCGGGCGCGAGCCCTTCACAGGGTTCGTCGAGCAGCAGCACACGTGGTTGGCCGAGCAGCGCGCGGGCGATGGCCAGCATCTGCTGCTCGCCGCCGGAGAGTTCGCAGCCGCGGTGTCGCAGCCGTACCGCCAGGCGCGGCAGCAGCTCGAGAATCCGGGCCACCGTCCAGCCCTCGCCGCCGGGTGTGGCCGCCCGCCACGGCCCCGCCGCCAGGACGAGGTGCTCGGCCACCGTCAACCGGGAGAAGACCCGACGACCCTGCGGTACGAGGCCGACGCCGGACTGGGCGACCCGGTGGGGTTGCCGTCCGGCCACGTGGACACCGCCGATCTCGACGCGCCCGCTGGAGGCGCGTACCAGTCCGGCGATGGTGTGTACGAGGGTGGTCTTGCCGGCGCCGTTGCGGCCCACCACGGCCTGGATGGTGCCCGGCGGCACCCGTAGGTCGACGTCGTGCAGCACGGTCCCCCCGGCGTAGCCGGCGCAGAGCCGCTCCACGTACAGCATCAGGACACCCCGTCGGCGTAGGCCCGCCGCACCAGCGGCGAGGTGCGGATCTCGTCCGGTGTGCCGGCGGCCACCTTCCGGCCGTCGCGCAGCACGGTGACGGTGTCGCAGAGGGCGTACACCAGGTCCAGGTGGTGCTCGACCAGCAGCACGGCGACCTGCCGGGGGAGCGCCGCCAGCAGCTCGGCGAGCCGGCCGACCTCGGTGGCGGACAGTCCGGCCGCCGGTTCGTCGAGCAGCAGCAGGCGGGGACGGCCGGCGAGGGCCATCGCGATCTCCACCTGCCGGCGCTGCCCGTGTGCGAGCTGACCGGCGGGTACCGTCGCGAGGTCGGACAGTCCGAGCTGGTCGAGCAGTGCGGTGGCGCGCCGCCGGGCGGCGGCCCGGGTTCCACCGGGCCACCAGCGGTGTGGCCGGATCGTCCGGGGCAGGGCGGCGACCTCGATGTTCGCGCTGACGGTGAGGGTCGCGAAGACGGCGGGCCGCTGGTGTGTCCGGTCGATGCCGCGGCGGGCCCGTGCGGCCGGTCCGAGCCGGCTGACGTCGCTCCCCGCGAAGCGCACCGTGCCGTGCTGCGGGCGGGTCGTGGCGCCGAGCACGTTGAGCAGGGTCGTCTTGCCGGCCCCGTTGGGCCCGATCAGGGCGTGGCGCTGCCCGTCGTGCACGCACAGGTCGACGTCGGTCAGCGCGGCGAGTGAGCCGTACCGCACGGTGACCTTCTCGGCGCTGAGCAGGCAGGTCATACCCGCAGCTCCGGTGTGCGGGCGGCCGCCGGGGCCGGGCGGTCCAGCGCGGGGACGGGTTGCCGCGACCCCGGTCGGCGAACCCGTGTGACGCCGGTGGGCAGCAGGTAGACCGTCGCCACGAACAGCACGCCCAGCACCAGCGGCGCGTGACCGGGCAGCACCCCGAACAACCAGTCGCGTACGGCGATGACGAGGACCGCGCCCACCAGCGCGCCGCCGACCGACGCGGTGCCGCCGATGACGACGCCGAGCAGCAGGATCGCGGACGTGTCGAAGCCGAAGTCGGCGGGGGAGATGTACTGCTGGGCGACGACGAGCAGGGAGCCGGCCGCGCCGGCGATCGCACCGGCGGCGACGTGCGCGCCGGACAGGTGCAGCGGCACCCGGTGCCCGCTGGCCCGCAGTCGTGCCTCGTCGTCGCGGCCGGCGCGCAGCACCAGCCCGAACCGGGTCCGCATCAGCAGCAGGACCGCGCCGACCAGCGCCACCACGACGATGAGCGTGTAGACGTAGCGGGCCCGGTCGGAGGCCAGCACCGGCAGGCCCCACAGCGGACGGACCGGCGTGATCCCGGCCAGGCCGTCGGTGCCGCCGGTCACCGACCGCCAGCGTCCGAGGACGGTGACCACGAGTTCGCCGATCGCCAGGGTGATCATCAGGACGATGACGCCCCGGGCCGGCACGACCAGCGGCAGCGTCACCGCGGCGAGGGTCGCCCCGGCCAGCGCCGCCACGGCGACCTGCACCACGCCGACGTCGGAGACCTGGCTACCGAGCACCGCGCTGGCGTACGCGCCGGCGGCGTACGGGGCGGTCTGGCCCAGTGTGGGCATGCCGGCGACGCCGGTGAGCAGCGCCACGCTCACCCCGACCAGGCCCAGCGCGAGGGTCCGGGCGAGGATCGCCGCGGTGTAGTCGTCGACCACCCACGGGGCCACGACCAGGCCGGCGAGCACGAGCGCCGCGACGGCGGCACGTGCCCGGCGGAGCAGCCCGTCCCTCACGCCGCCGCCCACCGCAGGGCCAGGCCCCGCGCCCGCACGGCGAGCACGGCGGCCATGGCGGCGAACAGCAGGAACGGTGCGGCGGACGGCAGCAGCGCCACGCCCAGGGTCTGGATCTCGCCGACCGCGAGCGCCGCGAGCAGGGTGCCCACCATGGACCCGAGGCCGCCGAGGACGACGACGACAAGTGACAGCAGCAGCACCGTGTCGGCGGTGTCCGCGCCGGGGCCGATGATGGGCGCGCCGAGGACCCCGGCCGCGCCGGCCAGCGCGCCACCGGCGGCGAGCACCCCGACGCGGATGCGTGTCGGGCTGACGCCCAGGCAGGCGACCATCTCCGGGTCGTCCACGGCCGCGCGGACCAGCATCCCGGCCCGGGTCCGCCGCACGACCAGGTGGAGACCGGCGGCCAGCGCCGCCGCCACCACGATGAAGACCAGCCGGTACGCGGCGTAGCGGTGCCCGGCGACCGCCACCGACCCGTCCAGGGCGGCCGGGATCCGTACCTGCGGATCGTCGGGGCCGAAGCCGGCGACGAGGAGGCTGCCGCCGGCCAGCGCCACCCCGAAGGTCAGTAGCGCCTGGGTGAGGTGGTTGCCGGTGGCGACCGGCGTGAGTAGGCCGGCGAGTACCACACCGGCGGTGGCGGCGGCCAGCACACCGACCCCGAGCGCCAGCGCGAGACTCGCCCAGCCACCGTCGAGCACCGCCGCGGCGGTGTAGCCGCCGATCGCGTAGAGCATGCCGTGTGCCAGGTTGAGGATGTTGGCGACGCCGAAGCAGAAGACCAGGCCCGCCGCGGCGACGAACACGAGCAGCCCGTAGGCGACACCGTCGAGCGCCGGGATGAGGTACGGGTCGATCCGGTTCGTGCCGGCCGCCACCGTGATCACCGGCCGACGGTCGCGAGGTCACCCACGACGGTGTTGGACAGCGCCCGGCCGTCCTGGCGGACCTGACGCAGGTACCACTTCTGCACCGGCGAGTGTGTCACCGAGGAGAACTGCCACGCGCCGCGCGGGCTGGCGATCTGCCCGAGCTTGCCGATCTGCGCGTTGATGGCCTCGGGTGTCGGGTCGTCGCCGGCGGCCCCGATGGCGCGGTCGAGCACCGCCGCCGCGTCGTACGACGCCAGGGCGTACGTCGTCGGCGACCCGTCGTGCTTGGCCTTCCACGCCGCGACGAAGTTCCGGTTCTCGGCGTTGTCGAGGTCGGGCGAGTAGTTGAGCACGGAGTAGATGTCCCGGGCCGCCTCGCCCTGGGCGTTGAGCACGCCGCCCTCGGTGAGGAACCCGGCCGCGTACAGGGGGATGTCCTTGATCTCGGACTGCGCGTACTGCTTGACGAAGTCGACGGCGGCGCTGCCGGCGTAGAAGGTGTAGACCGCCTGCGCGCCGGAGGCCTTGATCCGGGCGAAGTACGGCGTGAAGTTGGTGGTGGCCGGGAACGGCGTGAAGGTGGTCTTGCCGTCGGGGTTGGCGAGCGTTCCGCCGGCCTTGGCGAACGCCTCGGTGAAGCCGCGCAGCTCGTCCCAGCCGCCCTGGTAGTCCGGGCCGATGGCGTACACCGCGCCCTTGACGTTGTCCTTGACGTGCTGGGCGATCGCGGCGCCCGGCTCGTCGGAGAGGTACGAGGTGTGCCACACCCGGGAGACGTCCTTGATCTCCGGCCGGCCGTTGGAGCCGACGAGCGGGACCTTCGTCTCCTGGAGCAGCGGGTAGACGCCGGCGACCGAGCCGCCGCCGACGATGCCGGTGAGCGCGGCGACGCGGTCCTGCTTGAGCAGCTTGGTCGCCGCCGGCACGGCGGTCGCGGCGCCGTTGCCCTCGTCGGCGACGACGAGGTCGACCTGCCGGCCACCGAGCTTGCCGTCGTGGGTGTCCAGGTACAGCTCGAAGCCGTCGCGGATCTCCTTGCCGACGGACTGGTACGTGCCGGACAGCGACGCGAGGAGGCCGATCTTGATGGACCCGCCGCCGGTCGTGCCCGGTTCGTCGTCGGCGCAGGCCGTGCTCACGGTGAGCACGAGTGCGAGCAGCGTGGCGCCGACGGCACGACTGCGCGCAGGGGTGGTGAGGGACATGTCGTCTCCAGGGGAAGAAAGGAGGGGGTCGGTCGGTGGGTCAGCGGGTGCGGGCGAGCGCCGCTCGGGCGGCCGGGGTCAGCGCGTCGCCGATCCGGTTCGCCAGCTCCGTCATCTCGTAGGAGACCTTGCCCACGTCGCACTCCGGCGCGGCGAGCACGAGCAGCGACGCGCCGTCGTTGAAGGCCATCGAGAACATGAAGCCGCCCTCGAGCTGGGTGACGTTGGAGATCACCGCCCCGGCGTCGAAGAAGGCCGCCGCGCCCCGCAGCAGGCTGACCAGGCCGCTGCCCGTCGCGGCGAGCTGGTCCGCCCGGTCCGGTGGCAGGTCGCGGGTGGCGGCCACCATCAGGCCGTCACTGGAGATGGCGATCGCATGGCTGACCTCGGTCGCGCGCTCGGCGAAGCTGTCCAGCAGCCAGCCGAGGTCCTGGTGGTCGGTCACGTGCTCTCCCTGTCGGTCACGAGTTGCCGAGGTTGATCGGGGTACGCCGGCGGGCCGCCACTCCGCGCGCGTACGCGGCCATCGCGGTGGCGACCTGGGCCGGGTCGCGGTACTCGGAGCGTTGCTGCGGGGCGGACGGGGTGACGCCGCCGGGCACCAGATGCCGCTGGGGTTGTCGCTTGGGCAGGCCGGCGGTGGTGGTCGTGGCCACCTCGGGCGTCTGCGCCTGGGCGGCGGTACGCCACGCGTCGTCGGCGGGGCTGGACCACTGGCGGCCGTTCGGGGCGTCCACGACGTCGGTGTGGAACCAGTGGTTGACCTGTTCGAAGATGAGCAGCTCCTCGGTCGGCGCGTCGGCGGCGTCCACCCGGGACGTCGGATGGAACACGGGCGCCGCCGGCAGTGTGCGCGGGGCGGGGGCGTGCCCGGCGGTCGGTTGCGGGCCCGGTCGGTACGGGGGCGGGGCGGTGGACGTGCGGGCGGCTCGGCGGGACAGCCGGCCGGGCGCGAGCAGGTACTCCTCCGGCGGCAGCGACCGGATCATGGCCGCGGGCAGCGTCGCCTCGGCGAGGGTGCCGCGTCGGGGGCCACGGCGGAGTTGGACGCTCGCGCCGAGGCGGGCGGCGAGCTGGCCCACGACGACCAGGCCCATGGCCCGGACGGCGGCGACGTCGATGGCGGGTGGCTGCGCCAGCAGCTCGTTGAGTTGCTGCAACCGCTGCGGCGGCAGGCCCACGCCCTCGTCGCTGATCTGGACGATGACCCGGTCGCCGAGGCTGCGTCCGCTCACCCAGGTCTCGCTGCCCGGCGGCGAGTACGCCGTCGCGTTGTCCATGAGTTCGGCGAGCAGGTGCACGACCTCGTCGACGGACTTGGCGGCCACCGCGACGTCGCCGTCGACCATGCCGAGCCGGATCCGCGCGTAGTGCTCGATCTGGGACTGGGCGGCCTGGAGCACCTGTTGCAGGGGGACGTCGTGCTGGCGTACCCGGCCGACGCCGACGCCGCCCAGCACGAGCAGGCTGGCGTTGATCCGGCCCATCCGGGTGGCCAGGTTGTCCAGGGCGTAGAGCTGGTGCAGGCGGTCGGGGTCGGTCTCGTCCCGCTCGACCCGGTCGACCTGTGCCAGCACGGCGTCGACGAGCCGCTGTTCGCGTCGACTGAGGTGGATGAAGATGTCGGCGGTGTTGGCGCGCATGACGGCCTGCTCGGCGGCGGTCCGTACGGCGGCCTGGTGCACGGCGCTGAACGCCTGACCGAGTTCGCCGATCTCGTCGTCGCTGGACGCCTCCAGGGCCGCCGTGGACTGTTGGCGGGCCAGCTCGTCGGGGTCGACGCTGGAGCTGTCGGGACGTTGCAGGCGGGCCACCACGGCGGGGAGCTGTTCGAACGCGACGGCGTTGGCCGCGTCGCGCAGGCGTCGCAGCCGGCGGGTGATCTGCCGGGCGACGGCCCAGGTGACAAGGGCGGTCAGCACCAGCGCCAGCAGTACGCCGACGGCCTCGGCCACGGCCCGGCGGCGCTGGTCGGCGTACGCGGCGCGCACGTCGTCGAGCACCGCCACGTCGACGCGTCCCCGCAGGTCGGCCAGGCGGGCGGCGCGCTGCTGGGTCGTGGTGATCCAGTCGGCGGTGGACAGACGCAGCGGTGACCCCGGTTGGGCGCGGTTCACCTCGTCCTGCATGCGTTGCAGGGCGAGCGCCTCCTTGCCGGTGCCGGCCTGCTCCCACCAGAGGCTCCATTCGGCGGGGGCGAGGGCCAGGAACGACAGGCTGGACTCCGTGTAGCTGGTGCGGGCGGCGGTGATGTCCTGCTGGGTGGCGGGGGTCAGCTCGCCGGCCGCCACGGCCCGCAGGACGGCGACCTGCTGCTGGCCGATCGCCTCGGCGGTCTTCGACAGCGCGGCCGAGGCGCGGATGCCGTCGGCGAGTCGCGCGTTGACGACGCCGTGCGAGACGTTGTCCCGGAAGGTGATCAGGTCGGCGATCGCGATGCGGTAGCTGAACGTCATCGCGGACACCGAGGCGTGCTCGGCCGTGCGGACCTGGGTGCGAAGCGGGGCCAGGCCGTCGAGCGCGGTGTCGACGCGGCGCAGGAGCGCGGCGTTGGCGTCGGGCGGCACCCGGTCGCGCTGGCGGCGGTAGCGGGCGACGGCGGCGTCGGTGGCGGCCATCTCGGTGCCGAAGGTGTCCTGCTGCTCTCCGGCGGCGTTGGTGAGCAGGTCGGCGGCTGCGGCTCGTTCGCGTTGCAGCCGGTACGCCAGGTCACCGGCCTCGGCGCCGAGCCGTGCCAGCACTTCCAGGTCGCTGGCGCGGGTCGTCTGGCGGGCGCTCTCGGTCAGCGCGAGGCCGGCGAATCCGATGACGGCGACAAGTGGCGCCGCCACGATGAGGCGCATCCGCCCGGCGATCTTCCAGCCGCGCTGGCGGGTCGGGTAGGGTCGGGCCGCGTGGGACCTCGTGCTCGACGCCAAGATTGACTCCCGCGACTCGTCGATGACGGTCTATACGCACCTTGCCGAATGCAAGTCCCATTCGGCCGGAACCCGCGCTCGGAGGCCAGACCTCGCGGTGGTACAAACTGGCCGTACCAGCATCTGTACCCAGAGTCAGCGGCCGGTGGCGCGACGCGTCCGGTCGCGGGTGGGCGCGCTCAGCGCTGGTCGTCGAGGCGCTCGGACCCGCGCCGTGGCCCGGCGTCGTCCGCCCCGGGCTGGCTGCTGAGCACCTGGCCGATCAACTCGCGCAGCTCGTCGATGGCGTCCACCACGGCGCCCGGGTCGCGCGCGTCGCGTCGACCGCGCTGGCGTGGCACCGGTGGGTCGAGGAGCGCCCGGTCCGACGATCGTGGGCCTCGTCGTCCGTCGGCCGCCAACTGTTCGGCCGCGACCTGCGGCCACAGCGACGCCAGCCGACCGCCGGTGTCGAGCACGTCGTCGCAGCGGACCGCGAACTCCTGGCTGCCGAAGCGGCGGCCCGACTCCACCGCCGCGACCGTCTCCCGGCTGAACCGCACCAGGTCCGCCAGGGCCCGCTGGGTCAGGCCCCGGCGGACCCGGCAGGTACGTAGCTCCCATCGGAACTGTTGGCTGGCCGCGGAGTGCGCGGCGCTCGGCGGTGGCGTGTGCTCCATGCGCTCACCTTCGTGGCACCCGCGAATCAGCGGCGGGTATCAGATCGATTCTGACCGATGGGCTGGACATTCTTAGGGGGCAATTCTTAACCCTTGACGCGATGGGTGTGAAGACGTGCGCCGCGATGAATTGTCGCGCAATGCGCGAGAGATCCACGCGGCCCGCTCGTCCGCGCCCGACGGCAGCGTCGCACCGATAGGACGCGGGAGGCGTCCGGTCGGTGCCGGTGTGGCCCGCCTCGTCAGGCGGCCTGCACCCTGGCGCGGGCGGCCGCAGTCGCCTCCGGGGCGTCGGCGGGCGTACGGATGTCGATTGTCGCGAGAAGAGCGTGGTGCGCTCGGAACGACACATTCGGTTTGAACGAACGGCGCTGGTCGGGGGACAGGCTCAGGCCGGGAATGGTCGCGGCGAGGTGGGTGAGAGCGACGCCGGCCTCCAGTCGCGCCAGTGCCGCGCCGATACAGAAATGCGGCCCGTGGCCGAACGACAAATGATCGCCGGCATCGGTGCGGTGCGGATCGAACCGGTCCGGCCGGTCGAACACCGAGGGATCCCGGTTGGCCGCCCCGATCATCAGCAGGCAGCGTGCGCCCGCCGGGATGGTGACCTCGCCCAGGGTGACGTCCCGACGGGTCACCCGCAGCCAGCCGTCGATCGCGGGCGCGAAGCGGAGGGTCTCGGTCACGAAGTCGGATACGGATCGCGGCTCGTCGACGAGCGTCCGCCACCGGTGCGGGCTGGACAGCGCGGCGTCGAGCGCGTGGGCGAGCAGGCCGGCGGTCGTCTCGTGCCCGGCCACCAGGAGATTGAAGGCGAGGCTCGCCACCTCCGTCACGGTCAGCACGTCGTCGTCATCGTCGCGGTAGGCCAGGGCCCGGCTGATGAAGTCGTCGCCGGCCGCGCCACTGTCGAGCCGTCGGCGCACCAGATCCTGGCAGTAGCGCCAGAAGTCCAGCAGGCCCCGGGCCAGGCGTACCTGCTCGGCCGGGTCCGGTTGCCCCCAGATCAGGGCTACCTGGCCGTCCGCCCACCGCCGGATCCGGTCGACGTCGGCGTCGGGAACCCCGAGGATGTCCAGGATCACCAGCAGCGGAAGCTCGGTGGTGAACGCGCTGACGAGATCCACCTGCCGGCCCTGCTGGGCGACGAGCCGGGACACCAGCTCCTCGACGCGGCGGCGGACGATCCGGCCGTACTCGGCCTCGGCCCTCTCCGTGGTGTTCGCGAAGGTCGCCCGTAGGGCGCGGCGGGTGCGGGGGTGCACCGGTGGGTCGGCGGCGGCCGTGGTGGGCGGCGCGTCGATCTGCGTGACGACGCTCATCGCCTGCGGGCAGACCTGGTAGACCGGGACGAGGGTCAGGGCGTTGCCGAACGTCGTGGCGTCGGCCAGGGCGCGCCGGACGTCCGCGTGCCGACTGATCAACCACAGGCCCAGATCCTCGGCGTAGAGCACCCGGCCGGGATCGTCGAGAATGCGTCGCCAGGCGAGGCCCGGATCGCTGAGATAGGCGCCTGAGTACGGATTCAACTGCATCGAATGCCTCCTGACACACCGCACGAAATCAGCGGCGCTCGCATTCCGTCCGTCGCGCGAGGCGGGCCGACAATGGTGGCATCCGCCGCCTGCTCCTCACGGTGCGCTGCTCCGATGCGCAAGTCAAGATTGGTTCCTATCTATTTATAGGCGATGGCAATTGTCGAATGCAGAACCGTGTCGGCCCTGGCCGGCTGCACCTTGCAGCCGGACGCTTGCCCATCCGTCGTGCCCGCGCAAACGGCACCCGTCGTCCACCGGAGAGCGCGGACGCGTTCCCCGTTTCCGGCAACGACCGCCCGGGGCCGCGGGTGACGCCACCGCGCCCGCCGTCGGCCGGGGCACGGCCGGCGGCGGGCGCCGATGGACGGATCAGGAGTACGGAAGGCGGAGCACCGACTGGTTGCCGATGCCCAGGGTGGTGGGGTTGTTGCCGATGGCGGACCAGACCTCCACCCGGACCGTGCCGTTGCTCAACGTGCCCAACGTGCCGGTGGCCGAGGCCAGGCCGGCGCTCTGGGTGTAGTGCTCGTAGCCGGGGACCGGGTCGGTGGCGAAGTAGCGCCAGGTCTCCGTCCGGTCCCAACTGCCGTTGCCCGTCAGGTCGTAGGAGACCCGCACCTGCGTGCCGTTGCCGACCGCCGTACCGGCGTCCAGGAACAGGTCGAACGCGGTCTGCCCCCCGGAATAGGCGAGGTTGAGGCCGGTCGCCGTGAAGACCTGGGCGTTCGTCGGCGTACCGTCGTGGTTGCCGTTGGCGGCCGCGACCGTGGTGGTGGTCGCGCTGCCGGCGTTGCCCAGCCCGCCACCGGCGAGCAGGTACCGCGTCGGCGAGCCCGAGCTGGGCGGCGGCGTGGTGGGCGGCGCCGTGGTGGGCGGTGCGGTCGTCGGCGGCGCGGTCGTCGGTGGGGCGGTGGTGGGCGGGGCGCTGGTCGGCGGTACGCCACCCGAGGCGTTGCCGCCGCTCCAGGTGTACGCGCCGGTGGTGGCCGTCCGTCCGGCCCCCACGGTGAGTCTCGTGCCGTTGGAGAACGTGACCGTGATGGGGTTCGCGGTCGGGTTCGACGCCACGTAGGTGCGCGTGCCGTTACGGGAGAAGACCGCGCTGAGCGGGTGGTTGGCGCTGACCGTCGTGTCGACGGTGCCCAGCGCCGCGAGGTTACGGATCCAGTGGAAGGTGTGCGCCCGACTCTCGCCCTCCTCCGGGGTGTAGCCCGGGTTGGCGCGCAGGTTGGCCAGTGCCGCGTCGGGGTCGCCGAGGGCCTGGAACTGCCACAGGATGTCCTGCCACACCGTCGGTGGTCCGCCGTTGTTGCGCACCAGCTCGGCGTAGTTGGTGCGCACGTACGCCGGGTTGCTGCCCAGGTAGAGGTGCCCGCCGGTGACCGGCAGGAGGTTGATGCCCTGGATCATCTCCGGCTCGCCGCTGAACCAGGTGGCGTACGCCCCACCGTCGCCCCAGACCATGCCGACGGTGGAGTGCCCGAAGGCGGTGGGGAAGTTCTGGTCGCTGACGTCGAACCAGTACTCCTGGATCGCGGCGGCCTGCGTCGTGTACAGGAAGATGCCGGCGTCCCGGACGGCGGTGTCGCCGGTGACCTGACCCCACTGGATGAGGGCGTTGGCGAAGTTCATCCCCTCCGAGGAGGACTCCTGGTTGTTGCCGGAGCCGAACGAGCCGTGCCCGGAGGCCCAGTCGTGCCCCGCGTAGATGTCGAAGTCACGCAGGTACGGGAAGCGGGTGTCGTCGCGGCGGTAGTTGTTGGCGTCGCGGATCAGCAGGTCCACCATGCCGCCGTACCGGCTGCTGGCGGCCCACGAGGGGTCGAACTTGGCCAGCGTCGCGGCGGCGGCGATGAAGTAGCCGTAGTGGAAGTGGTGGTCGTTGAGTTCCTGATCGGAGCCGTACGACGCCGGGTAGCCGATCAGAGTCCCCCAGTTGGCGTCGTAGTAGAAGAGCTTGCTGGTCTTGCCCGTGGAGGCGGTGAACCAGTCGGTGAGTGTGGAGCGGATCGCGTTCAGCGCGCTGTCGCGGGTCGTGGTGTCGTTGACCAGGTCGGCGATCTCGGCGATCCGGGCGGCCCGGCCGAGCCCCTTGCCGGTCCAGTACGTGTCGGTGCCACGCTGGTCCATCGGGTTGCCCCGGGCGGCGGCCAGGTGACCCGTCAGCGTGGACAGGTCCGATCCGCTCCCGTCACCGACGGCCGGCAACTCCGGCAGGACGCCCTGGAACGTCATGGCGGTACGGAACTGGCTGATCCCGGTGAGGACCTTCATCCTGCCCCGCGCCGACGGGTAGGTCGGCGTGATCGGGGTCGAGCCGGACAGCGACTTCCACTGGTGCGGGTAGAGGCTGACCACGGTCTGGGTGGCGCTGCCCTCGCGGGCGGTGGTGGTGAAGGCGTACGTCGTGCTGAGGCCGTTTGTCGACGGGTCGTAGGAGTAGGAGACCCGGGTGCCGGTGACGTGGGCGTGCGCGTACCGGCCGTAGGTGGTGGCCAGGTCGGCGCGCTCGCTGGCGCTGCTCGTCGGGGGGAGCAGGGCCACCGAGAAGTAGCCGCGACCGGCCAGGGTGGACGAGACGCGCCCACCGCTGACGGTCCAGCTCGCGCCGCTCGGGGCGTACGCCGCGTAGTCGTGGCCGTTGACCCGGAAGCCGATGGTGGTTCCGCTGTTGGACCACACCTCGGGGGTGCCGGACGTGCCGATCACCGCGTCGCCGCCGCTGGCCTGGAAGTAGGCGAACGGCAGGCCGTGGCCGATGGTCGCGCGCAGGGTGCGGGTTCCGTCGCTCCAGTACGGGCTGACCGTCCAGTCGGTCCAGCCGTCCACCTTGACCTGCGGCGCGGCGAGCCCGGCCACGCCGACGCGGATGTCCTGCACGTACGGGTAGTGGTATTCGCCGACACCGGTCGCGGTGCCGCTGATGGCCGGCGTGGAGTTGGCCGAGAAGCCGAGACCGTCGGTGAACGTGTCGTACGAGGTGGGGTGGGCGTGCAGCGGCTCGCTGAAGGCGCAGTCGGTGCGCTTCCACAGCAGCGAGGACCACCAGTCGTTGGTGGGCACCGCGCCCGAGGGCGCGTTGGCGGTGGCGAACTGCCGGGGGTTGCTGGACATCTGCCCGCAGCCGGTGGGGAGCGCGCCGACCGGGGTGGTGGTGTAGCTGCCGGCGCCGACGGGAGCCGCCTCGGCGGCGCGGGTGACGGGGATCGTGAGGCCACCCACGACCAGGGCCAGGGCGGTGGCGGCGGCCAGCGCCCATCGGCGGAGGGGGACGGGAGGTTTCATGGTGCCTCCATCGCGTGTCCGGGCGCGGACGGTGCCGCCCCGGCGCCTTGCGTCTGAATTGTGGAAAACGTCGATCGAGAGAGCGCTCTCTCAGACGGCACGGTAATCGACTGTCGAGATCCCCGTCAATGTGTCGCTCCGGTTGCGTGCTGATGTCGCGAACTGATCGCGGGGTGACTAGCCGACCTCGTCCAGCTCGGCGTGCAGCGCTTCCGGCGCGCGCATGCGCCACGCGTCGGTCACCAGCTCGGTGAGCCGGTCGACGTCGACCGCCGCCAGGCGCAGCAGCACCAGCGGCAGGCCGTCGTAGCCGGGCGTGGTGAAGAAGATGCCGGGTTCGCCGAGCAGCAGGGCCTGCTTCTCGGCCTCGTCCCCGACGAACAGCACCGCGATGTCGCGGCGGATCACCCGTGGCCGGCCCGGGGTGCGCTCCGGATAGGACCACACGAAACCCTTGTCGGCCACCCGGAAGTCGAAGCCCTCGCTGTCGATCTCGACCGTGTGGGGCAGGGCCAGGGCCAGGCGGCGGACGTCCTCGGCGTCAGCCACCGGGACCCCGCATGTCGCGCGCCATCCGCATCAGCCGAGAGTACGCACCGGGACCGACAGGGCTCAGCCGGACAGGTCGACGGCCGACGCGCCCACGACCACCCGGTCGGTCTCGCGCTGGACGTAACCGATCACCGTGGCCCGGCCCGGGTCGAGGTCCGGCGGCACGGCCAGCTCCACCCGGCCCCGCTCGCCGTGCAGCGGTGCCGACGCGAAGGCGCGTACGACGTTGTCCTGTCGCAACGTCCGACCGGCGTTCTCGCCACGGGCGATCGCGCTGTCCAGGCCGCGCTGCACGATCGCCACGTTCACCACCGCGCGCTGCGGCGGCCGTTCGACCCGGTAGTCCAGGACCAGCGGCGTGCCGCCTCCACCGACCTGTGTGACCGACAGCGTGAGGGGCGCGGCGGCGGCCGACGCCAGGGCGGACGCGATGGCGCTCGCCGCCCGGCCACGGTCGGACCCGACGAACTCCACGGTCCCGTTGACGATCATCTGCGGGGTGTAGAGACGTCCGGAGCCGAAGGCGCGGGCGTACGCCTCCTGCCGCGCGGTGTGTGCCGCGTCCGCGAACTGGTCGGGCCACCCCAGGTCGTCCCAGTAGTCGACGTGGAAGCCGAGGGCGAAGACGGGCTCCCCGCGCGTACGGGCGTCGCGCTCGATCTCGGTCAGCAACTCCTCGGCCGGCGGGCAGCTGTTGCAGCCCTGGGAGGTGAACAACTCGACGACGGCGACACCGCCGTCGGTCGCCGTCGACGGGTGATCCGGTGCGGGTTTCGTCATCACCTCTCCTCCCCGAGACCTGCTGGCCGCTCTGCGATTCCCGTTACCGCGCCGACAACGCCTGGCCAGCGAGGCGGTCACGGCCCCTGGTAGCACAAATCCGCCGTTAGGCACGGCGATGCCACTTACGGGTAACCAGCCGCTAAGCGGGATCTTCCTCCGATAGCTTGCCAATGAGAGAAAAACTCTCATTCGTCATGAGTTGCGGCTAAGGAGATCAGTGATGAAGCGCAGCGTAGCGCTAGCGGCGGCCCTCCTGGTGGGTCTGACCAGCGCCGGAACACTTCCCGGTGCCGCCTTCGCGGACGGCGGGCCGGCGGGTGGCCACGACGACCGCGGCGGACGCGGACACCATCGGGGCAGCGAGGGCGCGGTCTTCGTCCAGACCAACAAGGCCGAGGGCAACACCATCAAGGTGTACGACCGGGACGAGGACGGCCAGCTCAGCAAGGCGGGGGAGTACGAGACCGGCGGCCTCGGCGGCTTCACGATCGGCGCGCCGGTCGACGCGCTGGCGTCGCAGGGTTCGCTGATCTACCACCGGGGGCTGCTCTTCGCCGTGAACGCCGGCAGCAACACCGTCACCGTCTTCGACGTCGACGGCACCCGGCTGCACAAGCGGCAGGTGATCTGGTCCGGAGGTCTGCTCCCGGTCAGCGTCACGGTCCGCGACAACCTCGTCTACGTGCTCAACGCCGGTGGCGAAGGCTCGGTACAGGGCTTCGAGCTGCACAAGGGGCGTCTGTCGCCGATCCACGGCGCCAACCGGTCGCTCGGCCTGCACAACGGCAACCCGCCCGCGTTCATGACCGCACCGGCGCAGATCAAGATCGATCCGGAGCGCGAGTTCGTCCTGGTGTCGACCAAGGCGGCGAACGTCATGTTCAGCTACGAGATCGGTCGCCACGGCGAACTGTCCCGCCACCCGGTCATCAGTGACGCCGGGTCCGCGCCGTTCGGCTTCACCTTCGACACCGAGGACTCGGTGCTGGTGACCGAGTCGGGCAGCAACGAGGTCGGCCGGTTCGACCTCGACGAGGACGGCGCCCTCGACCAGGTCGGGCCCTCGGTGCCGAACGGCCAGCAGGCGCCCTGCTGGATCCAGCGGGTCGGCGACTACTTCTACGTCGCGAACGCCGGCAGCTCGACGATCAGCGCCTACCGGGTCGACGACGACGGCAAGCTCGAACTCGTCCACGCCGTTGCCGCCGACACCGGCGGCGGGGCGATCGACATGACCACCAGCGACGGTTTCCTGTACGTCCAGAACGCCGCCGCCGGCAACGTGCAGGGCTACGAGGTGAACGACGACGGTTCCCTTCGTCTCGTCACCACCGTCGAGGGCCTGCCGAAGTTCACCGACGGCATCGGCATGGAGGGCATCGCCGCCTCCTGACGATCGACGCGCCGCTGGTCCCGGTCGCTTCCGGCCGGGACCAGCGCGTGTCCGCCTCCGGTCCGGATATGACAACTGTGTGACAAATCAGCCGGTGGGCCGATTACCGGTTTCGGCGGGGCCGGGCCTGGGGCAACCAGACGTCGCTGACGACAACACATTCGGAAGGGACGGCCCCCGTGGAAATCCAGGGCTTCTTCACCGCGATCATCATCGGCCTGGTCATTGGCGCCCTCGGTCGCCTCGTGGTTCCCGGCAAGCAGAACATCTCGATCGTGCTCACCCTCGCGATCGGCGTGCTCGCCGCGATCCTCGGCACGCTCGTCGCCGGCGCCCTCGGCGTCGACGACACCGCCGGCATCGACTGGATCGAGCTGCTCCTGCAGGTCGTGTTCGCCGCGATCGGTGTGGCCGGCGCCGCCGCCGTGCTGGGCCGGCGACGCCCCTGACGTCCCCTTCTTCCGGGGCCCATCTGCCCCCACGCGCCCGTGGCGACGACCGGTCGCCACGGGCGCTGTGCTTGGATGATCCGGTGCAGTTCACCGTGACAGACGTGCCCGCGCGGGAGCGGTTCGAGGCGCGCGACGAGACGGGCGCAGTCGCCGGCATCGTCACCTACCAGCTGACCGGCGCCATCATCGCCTACACCCACACCGAGGTCGATCCGGCGTACGAGGGCCGGGGCGTCGGCTCGACCCTGGCGCGCGCCGTCATGGACGACGCGCGCGCCAAGGGCCGCAGCGTGGTGCCGATCTGCCCGTTCCTCGCGGAATGGTTGGTCAAGCACCCCGAGTACGAGGACATCGTCGTACGGTCCACCCGCAAGGTGAAGTGACGCCGCGCTCAGTGCCAGTCGCTGATCGGCACGTCGTCCGGCGCGGGCCTGCCGCGTCCGGTCTCCACCAGCTCCTTCAGACTCATCAGGAACGTCGCCCACTTGGTGCTGCAGTGGTGCATGAACTCGCCCGGCTCACGCCAGCCCTCGTGGGCGAACAGCACGATCGTGTGGTCGCCGCGCTGGTCGAGGTGCCAGTCGACCTCGGTGCCGACCCATTCCTCGGGCCCCTCGGTGACCCGCCAGCGGACGTGGCCGCGGGGGTCCAGCTCAAGAACCCGCATGTCGAAGCCACCGACGTCGCCGAACCGGAAGGCCAGCTGCCCGCCGACCTCGCTCGTGCCGACCGTGTCGGTCGTCCACCAGCCGGCGAGTCCCTCCGGGGTGGCCACCGCGCGGTAGACGTCGTCGAGCGGGGCGACCACGCCGACGCGGTGCAAGATGTCGACCATCTCATTCTCCCTGGTTGTCGGTGCGGTGACGTTCGATCGTCTCGGCGATCCGCCTGATCCGGCGGAGTCGGGCGTCCCAGGTCGCGCCGACAGCGGTCAGTTGGGCGACCGCTCGGGCCAGTTGCGCCTCGTCGACCTGGTAGTGCCGCTCCCGGCCGGCGGGAGCGGAGTGGATCAGGCCCACCCGGTCCAGGACGGCCAGGTGCTTCGAGACGGCCTGGCGGGTGACGGGAAGTCGCTCGCTCAGTGACGTGGCGGTGCCGGGCCCGCCCGTGAGCAGCAGGTCGATCATGCTGCGCCGGATGGGATCGCCGATCGCCGACCAGAGGGCGTCGTCGACTGCCGTGCTCATGAGGTGGCGACCAGCCGGGCGACGTACGCGCCGAGGTTCGGGACGTAGTGGTTCCACCCGCTGACGTGGTCCTGGTACTGCTTCTCCAGCAGGGCCACCTCCCAGCCCATCTCGCGGAACCCGGTCTCCGTCATGCGGACACGGGTCCCCGTGGCGGTCGGAACGAGGTCGAAGGTGACCAGGAGCGACTGGCCGCCACGGTCCGGCTCGGTGAAGCACCACCGGAAGGAGAACCGCTTCGGCGGGTCCACGTCGACGACGGCCAGGTCGACGGTCGTCGTCGCGCCGGTCTCGGCGTCGCGCCACACCAGCTCGCCGGGCGCGCCCGGGACTGGTTCGAACCGGGCGTCGTCGGGCCACCACTCCCGTACGTGCTCCGGCTGGCTGATCACCTCGAAGACGACCTCGGGTGAGGCGTCGACGTCGATGTCGCGTTCGATGACTCCGTACTCCATGCGTACCACCCTTTCGCAACCTTTGGTTGCGTCACGGTACAACGGCGCGACGGCAAGGCGCAACCTTTTGTTGCGTGTCGGCTCGGCGCATGCGGGGCGGGCCCGGCCCGTGCGATGGCGGTACGGTCAGGACGGGTCGCCTGTCCGGCCCGCACCGTCGTCCCCTGACGTCCGTCCCCCGGGAGACCTGAACGATGACCGCCTCCGCTCTCCGCGCCCTGCACCACGACCGCCCGGCCGGCGACCCGCTCGTCCTGCCGAACGCCTGGGACGCGGGCAGCGCCCGGGTCTTCGCCGACGCCGGCTTCGCCGCGCTCGCCACGCCCAGCGCCGGAGTCGCGGCCTCCCTCGGCTACGAGGACGGCTCGACCCCGCCCGCCGAGATGTTCGCCGCGGTGGCGCGGATCGTGCGGGCCGTGTCCGTGCCGGTGTCCGCCGATGTCGAGGACGGCTACGGGCTGGCCCCCGCCGAGCTGGTCGAGCGGCTGCTGGAGGCCGGCGCCGTCGGCTGCAACCTGGAGGACTCCGAGGGACACGCCACGCTCAAGGACCCACAGCGGCACGCGGACTGGCTGGCCGAGGTGCGCGCGGCGGCCGGCGACGCGCTCGTCATCAACGCGCGCGTCGACACGTTCCTGTTCGGTACGGGCGACCCGGCCGACGCGATCGCCCGCGCGACGCTCTACGTGGCGGCCGGGGCCGACTGCGTGTACCCGTTGCGGGCGCCCCTCGAGGTGCTTCCGGCGCTGCGCGAGGGCATCACCGGCCCCATCAACATGGCCGCCGCGCCGAGTCGGGAGTCGGTGGCCGAGCTGGCCCGCAACGGCGCCACCCGCATCACGTTCGGCCCGGGCCTGCAGCGGTACGCGATGGGCGCGATCGGCGACCTGGCGGCGAACCTGCGCGCCTAGTGACCGTGACCACGAACGTTCACGGTCGGTGGTCAGGGCGCGGCGCGAACCGCCGAGACGAGCCCGCCCGCGCCCTCGTCCTGCTGCGGCGGGGTGCGCACAGGACGCCCGTAGGCCTCGGCGCGCTCACGCAGGGTGAAGGTCTCCGCCTCCCAGCCGAGGCCGTCCAGCCAGCCGACCGGGTCCTCCGGCATCTCCCAAACCCACATCGACGCTGCCGATCCCGAAACGGCATCCCCGCGGAAGCGTTCGACCACACCGCGCGAGCCCAGTGTGAGGCCCATCCTGCTGCCTGCGGCGGACAGCGCGCCGACCCGTTCGAGCAGCGACTCCACCGCGTCCTCGGGTAGATAAATCAGCAGTCCCTCGGCGATCCACACCGTCGGCTGCGCCGGATCGTGCCCGGCCGCGGCCAGGGCGGCGGGCCAGTCCTCGCGGAGGTCGACCGGGACGGTGATCCGCTCGCAGCGCGGAACGGCACGCTCCTGACGCAGCACCGCGGCCTTGAAGCCCAGCGGTTCGGCCGTGTCGACCTCGAACAACCTTGTACCCGCAGGCCAGTCCATCCGGAAGGCCCTGCTGTCCATCCCGGCCCCGAGCAGCACGACCTGCCGGACGCCGGACGCGACCGCCCGATCCAGCAGGTCGTCCAGAAACTTCGTCCGGATGACGATCGAGAAGGCCACACCGAGCCAGCGTCGCCGCGCCGCCTCGTCCGCGCGCGGGGGCGGCGGCGTCCCGGGGCCTCTCCCGCCGGCCGTGGCGAAGGCCAGCGCCAGCGGGTCCCGGAACAGCGGCTGCTCGCGTGCCGTCTCCATTGCCCGCACCCGGGCCACGCCCACGGCTGTGGCCCACACCCCGGACGGTTCGATCGGTCCCGCCGCATGAGTCATGCGTCCAGCCTAGCTAGGCGGCAAGTCACCCAATACCGCGAACGGTCGTGGTCACAGCACCAGGGGCGGTGCCCCGACACCGTCGCGCCGCCACACACGCCGCCGGGGCCCCTGACCGCGTCAGCCGTTGAAGTCCGTCATCAGCCAGATCCGGTCGAAGGCGCGCTCGGCCAGGTCCGCATGCTTGATCATGAAGTTGACGACGATCAGCGTCTCCCCGAACGCGTCACCCACCTGCCCCTCGTCCAGCCAGACGGTGGCCAGCACGGTGTGCTCGGTGGCGTCGACGATGGGGTTGTCCGCGCCGCCGGTGCTGGCGGCGCCGTAACCGCCGAGGGAGAACTGATAGTCGTTGCCCTCGAGGTACCACATCACCTCGCCGATCGTTTCCTCGACCTCGTCGTCCAGGCGAAGGTCGAACGGCGCCTCGCGCTCGTTCTCCGGAAGGCTCCAGCCGGTACGAGCGTGCAGCGGGACCGGATCGAAGACCGGCACCCCGGGGTTGGGGCGCTCGGTCACCGCAGCGCCGGCCGGCACGTGGACGACCCGGCAGGCGGTGGGCGTGAAGCGCGGCTCGACGAAGAACAGCAGCGACCCGTCGGCCGGCAGGTCGAGGTCGTGCCCGTGCGGGGAGATCGCGGCGAGGTCGAGTGTCAACACGAGACACTGCCCGGGCGGCCAATCCTCGCCCTGCGGCAGCGCCGCGAGACCGCCGAACCGACCGGCCAGCGGCAGGCCGTCGCCCTTCGGGACCAGCTCCGTCTGTGGTCGGGCCAGCCGCACCCAGCGCTCGATCTCGTCCGCCGGCATGCCCTTTTCCCGGGCTGCGCCCCGAAACTCCTGTCGTACGTCCATGGCCGGGCATTGTGCCGGAAAGATCCGTCAGGCATCGGGCCACGACCGCCACGCGGGTTCGACGTCGCGTCGGGTCGCGGGTCCTCAGGCGGCGTCGACGCGGGCGGCCAGGGCGTCCACGAGTCGACGGGCGGACCCGGCCAGGTTCCACCGACCGGCCAGGTCGAGCAGCCGCTCCGGGTCCACGGGGGCCGTCGGCAGCGCGGTGGGCAGCTCCGGCAGGGCCACGTCCAGGGCTACCCGGACCACCGTCGGCGCGACGGCCAGGTAGTCGCGGGCACCCGCCAACTTGGCGCGCAGACCCGGCGCGAAGGACGAGTCGGAGTCGTCCAGGGCGGCGAGGATGCCGTCGATGCTGCCGTACCGCTCGATCAGCCGCGCGGCGGTCTTCTCGCCGACACCCGGCACCCCGGGCAGCCCGTCGCTCGGGTCGCCACGCAGGGCGGCGAAGTCGGCGTACCGGTCCGCCGGCACGCCGTAGCGGGCGCGCACCGCCGCGTCGTCGCAGTCGTCGAGCTTGGCCACGCCGCGCCCGACGTAGAGCAGGCGTACGTCCCGGGAGTCGTCGATGAGCTGGAACAGGTCCCGGTCGCCGGAGACCACCTCGACCGGGCCGGGCTGGGTCACCGACAGCGTGCCGAGCACGTCGTCGGCCTCGTAGCCCTTCGCGCCGACGGCGGTGATGCCGACCGCGTCGAGGACCTCGAGGATCATCGGCACCTGGGGGGAGAGCGTGTCGGGGACGACCTCGCCGCCCTGCGGGGCCACCCGGTGCGCCTTGTACGACGGCAGCAGCTCGACCCGCCACGCCGGCCGCCAGTCGTAGTCGAGGGCGCACACCATCCGGTCGGCGCCGCGACCACGGATGAGCGTGGCGAGCATGTCGAGGAAGCCGCGTACCGCGTTGACGGGCGTGCCGTCCTCGGCGCGCGCGGCGGACTCCGGAATGCCGAAGTAGGCCCGGAAGTAGAGGCTGGGTGCGTCGATCAGCAGGATCGGGGATCGGTGTGCCACGCCCGACAGCCTGGCACAGCCCTGCGACGATCAGCGGTACGCCCGGCCGCCCGGCGGCGTCAGCGCCGATAGACGGTGTCGCGTCGGGCGAGGTGCTGCACGATGTAGCTGGTCACCAGCAGCAGGATTGCGACCACCACCTCGACCCAGGCGGCGACGCCGTCGGCCACGGTCAGGCCGATCACGAGCAGGACCAGGCCGACGAGGGCGAGGACTCCGGCCCACAGTTGCCGACGACGGCGGGTCGCCGCCCGGTTCGCGTCGTTCGATGTCACGTCGGCCCTCCCGGTCGGGGCCGCCCCTGCGGGCGTCCCCATCCCAGGCTATGGCCCCCGCCCCGGTCCTACCTGGAAAACCACCGTGCGCGCCGGCCGGGGGAGGGCGCAGACCGCCGGTGTGGCGTTCCTTCCCGGCCTGGTGCTGGCCCGCCGGTACCACGACGGCCGCTGGTGGGTGCCGTCGACCAGTACGTGCACAGCGTCGATGTGCTCGGCGACGCGACCCGGGCCCGCCGGGTGGCCGACGGCCTGTGGTCGGACGCGCTCACCGAGCAGTGGTGACGACCGGACGCCGGCTCTCGTCGTGGTCGGTGAGGTCGTGCAGGTGCCGGACGGGGGAGAGCAGCAGCACCAGGGGCGCGCCGATCAGGGTTGCCGCGAAGACGAACAGGGTGGCGCGCGCGCCGAGCGGGCCGGCCAGCGCGCCGGCGACCAGCCCACCGACCGGGATGGCGCCCCAGGAGACGAACCGCACGGTCGCCATCACCCGGGACAGCAGCTCGGGTGGGCTGGCGATCTGCCGGTACGTCCGGGTGGTCACGCTGAGCACGACCGTGCCGAGGGAGAAGACGATGCTGCCGGCGGCGAACGCGACGTACGCGGGCCAACCGGTGCCCCCGGGAATCAGGAACGCTCCGAGGACCGTCGTGAAGCCGGCGGCGACCAGCGCGCGGGCGCTGCCGAGCCGCAGGGTGATCCTGGTGGTGAGGGCCGCGCCGACCAGCGCGCCGACACCCTCGACGGCGAGCAGGACGCCGACCAGGCCCGCCGGCGCGTGCAGGTCGCGGACCAGGTAGAGCGGGTGCAGCGCGAACTGCGCGCCGCAGACGAAGTTCATGGCCGTCGCGGCCCACATGCTCGGGCCGATGACCGGATGGTGCGCGGCGTAGCGCCAGCCCTCGCGGATCAGCTCGCCGACCGGCGGCCAGTGCTCCGGCGCGTCGACGCGGCGCGCGGGCAGGGTTCGCAGCAACGCCGCCGAGACGAGGTAGCTGGCCGAGTCGACGAGCAGGGTGGGCACCGCGCCGAACGCCTGGACGGCGAGCCCACCGAGGGACGGGCCGCTGAGCAGGGTCGCGGCGTGGGTGGCCGAGGTGAGGCTGTTGCGCGACTGCAACCGCTCGCGCTCGACGATGCCGGGCAGGAAGGTCGAGTTGGCCACGTCGAACAGCACGTTGGCGAAGCTGACGACGAGCGCGGTGACCACCAGGTGGGTCACGGTGAGCTGCCCCCACCACCAGGCCAGTGGGATCGACGCGACGGCGAGGGCCCGGGCCACGTCCGCACCGACCTGGGCGCCGCGCAGCGGAAGGCGCTGCACGATCACACCGGCGGGTAGGCCGATCACGATCCAGGCGACGTAGCTGGCCGCGGCGATGAGGCCCATCTGCCAGGCGGAGGCGTCCAGGACGGTGAGCGCGGTCAGCGGCAGGGCCACCGCGCCGACCGCCGACCCGACCATGCTGGTCGTGCCGGCGGTCCACCAGCGCCAGAACACCCCGGCCCGTTCGTCGACGTGCATGTCGTCGGCCCCCGTTCGTCGCGCCGGATGTGTTCGGTCCGGAAGTGCGTTCCAAACTGGAACTGACTATAGTCAGGTCTGGACGGAGGGAGGAAGCGGTGCGACGGGAAGATCTCGCCGACGCGGACTGCGGCATCGCGCAGGCGCTCGGTGTGCTGGGGGACTGGTGGACGTTCCTCATCGTGCGCGACGTCGCCGGCGGCACGACCCGCTTCGACGCGCTCCAGCGCGAGCTGGGCGTCAGTCGACGGGCGTTGACCGAACGCCTGGCCGCGCTGGTGGAGCACGGCGTGCTGGAACGTCGCCCGTACTCCGCGCACCCGCCACGGCACGACTACCTGCTCACCGCGAGGGGCGAGGGACTGCTGCCGGTGCTGATCGCCCTACAGGACTGGGGAACGAGGCACCTGATGGGTGACGGGGAACTGACCGCGACCGCCGACGACGCCTCCGCCGAGGTGCGACGGGTGCAGCAGCTCGTCGGGCGGCGACTGCCCGATGTCGTCCTGCCCGGGCCGGACGGACGGCCGGTCCCGGTGGCCACACCGGACGCCTGGAGTGTCCTCTACCTCTTCCCCGGCGCGTACGCCCCGGGCCTGAACGCCTATCCGCCGGGGTGGTCCGACATTCCCGGCGCGCGGGGCTGCACCCTGGAGTCGACCACCTACGCCGACCGGCATCCGCGGTTCCGGGACCTGGGGGTGCGCGTGTACGGCGTCAGCACCCAACGGCCGGACCAGCTCGCCGACTTCACCGCGTACGCCGGGTTGCCGTTTCCGCTGCTGTCCGACCAGGACGGCCGGCTCGCCGCCGGTCTGCTGCTGCCCACCTTCCGGGCCGGCGGGGTGACCCGGTTCAAGCGACTGACGATGTTGGTGGATCCGACGTCGGTGGTGCGGGCGGTGCAGTTCCCGGTCACCGATCCGGCCGGTTCGGTCGACGAGATGCTGGCCCTGGCCCGCCACCACGCGACGATCCCCGGCTGACGCGCGGCGTCAACCGGGGATCGGGGCGTACGGGTCGGGTCAGGCCGGGAGCGTCCAGCGCTGGTTGGCGCCGGCGAAGCACTCCCAGATCTGCAGGCGGGTGCCGTCGGCCGAGGTGTTGTCGGTGACGTCGAGGCACTTGTTGGACTGCGGGTTGCGCAGCGTGCCGTTGGACTGCGCCTGCCACACCTGCGCGCCGCTGCCGTTGCAGTCGTACATCTGCACCTTCGCGCCGTTGGCCGTGGAGCCGCTGGTGATGTCGGCGCACTTGCCGAGGGCGCGCAGCGTGCCGTCGGTGGCCACGGTCCAGGTCTGCGCGGCGGTGCCGTTGCAGGTGTAGAGCTGGACGGCGGCGCCGTTGGCGGTGCTCGCGGCCGCCACGTCGACGCACTTGCCGCCGAGCCCGGTGATCCGGCCGGTACGGCCCGACGGCGGCGGGGTGGTGCCGCCCATGATGGTGTCGTACATGGCGCTGACCAGGGAGGTGGAGCCGGTGGTGTCCTGCGACAGCTCCCAGTTCATCACGCCGCCGGCGTTGGCCAGGGCCCACTGCGTCTTGCGCTTGACGGTCGGGATGCCGTTGTAGCACTGCTGCGCACCGCCTGCGGTGGTGCAGTCCCGGTTGGCGTTGGCCGGGTCCAGGGCGACGAGCGCCGAGTACGTGTAGTAGCCGGGGCGGCTGTAGAAGGGAATGCCGAGGACGGCCTTGCTGGCCGGCAGTCCGCGGTTCTTCCACAGGTTGATGCTGTTGATCGACCAGTCGTAGTTGGCGTGCGGGCTGCCGCCGTCGTACGCCATGATGTTGAGCCAGTCGACCTGGTTGAACACGGCGGTCGGCACGCCGTCGAGGTAGTACCCCTCGGAGACGACGGCTGCGGTGAGCAGCTTGCCCCGGCTGTGCATGGCGCTGCCGAGCTGGGTCATGACCTGGGTGTAGTTGTTCGCCGAGGCGCCCGGGTCGGGGTACTCCCAGTCCATGTCGACACCGTCGAGGTTGTACTGGTTGACGAGGTTGACCAGGTTGTTGACGAACGCGGTGCGGCTGCTGGAGTTGGCCGCGAGGGCCTCGAACGCCGAGTCGTTGCCGTCGTTCCAACCGCCGACGGCGATGGACACCTTGACGTTGTTGGCGTGCGCCTGGGAGACCAGCGAGGAGAGTTTGCTCGGGTTGTCCAGGGCGCGCAGGCTGCCGTCGTTGTTGGGCAGCACGAAGGCGTAGTTGATGTGGGTGAGCTTGTTGTACTGGATCGTGTTGACGTTGCCGGCCCACGAGGGCATGTAGCCCACGCTCTTGAAACCGTTGGGCAGCACCACGGCCTGCGCGGCGGTGGGTACGAGGGTGACGGTGGCGGCGGCGGTGGCCAGGGCGAGCAGACCGGCGCTGAGGGCGCGGCGCAGTGGTGAGGACATGGGGGCCTTCCCGTGGGCGGGGGACGACACCCGCCCACGCAGGGTTTCGTGGGCGGGAGGTGCGGGGGACGCAGGAACGGGTGGGCCTCGAGGCAGCCAAATCTTAAAGAGTGTTAACTGTCAGAGTCAATCAACGCCGGTGGATTTCCGTCGTGAGCCCCACGCGGCTTCTGGTGGTCCCCAAACGACCGTTAAGCTGACGGGGTGGGAACCGACGAGCTGTACCCGCCGGACCGGGTGGTCGCCGCGCAGCGCGCCACCGCCGCCGCCGGCCTGGACGCGCTGCTGCTCACCCCCGGCTCCGACCTGCGCTACCTGACCGGCTACGACGCCCACGCGGGGGAGCGGCTGACCTGCCTGGTGCTGCCCGCCGAGGGCGAGCCCACGCTCGTGGTGCCCCGACTGGAACGTCCCGCCGCCGAGGCGGCGGTCACCGCCGGTCTGCGCGTCGTCGACCACGCCGACGGCTCCGATCCGTACCCCCTGGTCGTCGCCGCCCTCGACGGCCCGGCGGCGGCGGTCGGACTGGCCGACCGGATGTGGGCCGAGCAGGTCCTCGCCCTGCGCGCGGCGCTGCCCCACGCCGCGCAGCGGCTCGCCGGGGAGGTGCTGCGCGAGCTGCGGATCCGCAAGTCCCCGGCGGAGGTGGCGGCGCTCGCCCAGGCCGGCGCGGCGATCGACGAGGTGCACCTGCGCATGGGCGAGTGGCTGCGGCCCGGGCGCACCGAGGTCGAGGTGGCCACCGACATCGCGGCGGCGATCCGCGCCGCCGGGCACGTCAGCGTCGACTTCGTCATCGTGGCCGCCGGCCCGAACGGGGCGAGCCCGCACCACGGCACCTCGGACCGGCCGATCGGCGTCGGCGAGCCGGTGGTGGTCGACATCGGCGGCACGATGCCGTCGGGCTACCGCTCGGACTGCACCCGCACCTACGTGGCGGGCGGGCCCGCGCCGGCCGAGTTCGGGGACTACTACGCGGTGCTGCACGCCGCCCAGCGCGCGGCGGTGGCGGCGGTCCGGCCCGGCATCACCGCGGCGGCGGCCGACGCGGCGGCCCGGGCGCCCATCACGGCCGCCGGATACGGTGACGCGTTCCTGCACCGCACCGGACACGGCATCGGCCTGGACGGTCACGAGGAGCCCTACCTGGTGGCCGGGAACGACCGGCCCCTGGAGGCCGGCATGGCGTTCTCCATCGAACCGGGCATCTACCTGGCGGGCCGGCACGGCGCCCGCATCGAGGACATCGTCGTCTGCACGACGGACGGCGTGCAGCGGCTCAACACCACCCCCACGGAGCTCATCGCGCTATGACTGTCGACCGGATCCTCCCCACCGACGAGGCCCACGACCTGCTGGACCTCGCCACCGAGCTGGCCGACCGCGAGCTGGCGCCCAAGGCCGCCGGCTTCGAGGAACGCGCCGAGTTCCCCCGCGAGGTGCTGCGGACGATCGGCCGCGCCGGCCTGCTCGGTCTGCCGTACGCCGAGGAGCACGGCGGCGCGGCGCAGCCGTACGAGGTGTACCTCCAGGTGTTGGAGATCCTGGCCAGCCGCTGGCTCGCGGTCGCCGAGGCGGTCAGCGTGCACACCCTGAGCTGCTACCCGGTTGCCGCGTTCGGCACCGACGAGCAGCGCAAGATGCTGCCGGACATGCTCGGCGGCGAACTGCTCGGCGCGTACTGCCTCTCCGAGCCGCAGGGTGGCTCGGACGCGGCGTCGCTGAGCACCCGGGCGGTCCGCGACGGCGACGTGTACGTCCTCTCCGGCACCAAGGCGTGGATCACCCACGCGCACAGCGCCGACTTCTACAACGTCTTCTGCCGCACCGGCGGTCCCGGCCCGAAGGGCATCTCCTGCCTGGTGGCCGACGCGGGCACCGCCGGCATCGCGCCGCAGGCGGCGGAGCGGACCATGGGGCTGCGCTCCTCACCGGTGGCGCAGATCGTCTTCGACGAGGCGCGGGTGCCCGCCGACCGGCTGGTGGGCGGCGAGGGGGCGGGTTTCACCATCGCGATGTCCGCGCTGGACTCGGGCCGGCTCGGCATCGCGGCCTGCGCGGTCGGGCTCGCCCAGGGGGCGCTGGACTACGCCGTCGGCTACGCGCGGGAGCGGCAGCAGTTCGGCCGGTCCATCATCGACTTCCAGGGCCTGGGCTTCCTGCTCGCCGACGCGGCCACCCAGATCTCCGCCGCCCGCGCGTTGACGCTCGCGGCGGCGCGGCTGCGCGACGCCGGACGGCCGTACTCGATCGAGGCGGCGAAGGCGAAGCTGTTCGCCACCGACGTGGCGATGCGGGTGACCACCGACGCCGTGCAGGTGCTCGGCGGGGCCGGCTACGTGGCCGACCACCCGGTGGAGCGGTACATGCGCGAGGCGAAGGTGCTGCAGATCGTGGAGGGCACCAACCAGATCCAGCGGTTGGTGATCTCCCGGGCGCTCGCGAACAGCTGAGAGGCGCAAGCGCAGGCTTCCTCGTCGCCGTCGCGCCGATTTCCCGGTAGGTTGCTCGCCGTGGAGGAGATCGACCGCGCCATCGTCGCCGCACTCACCGCCGACGGCCGTCTGTCGTACACCGACCTGGCCGAGAGGGTGGGGCTGTCGGTGTCCGCCGTGCACCAGCGGGTGCGCCGGCTGGAGCAACGCGGTGTCGTCAAGGGGTACGCGGCGCGGGTCTCCTTCGAGGCGCTGGACCTGCCGTTGACCGCGTTCGTGGCGATCCGGCCGTTCGACCCGTCGCAGCCGGACGACGCGCCGGAGCGGCTGGCTCACCTGCCCGAGATCGACTCGTGCTACTCGGTGGCGGGGGAGGACTTCTACCTGCTGTTGGTGCGGGTGGCCAGCCCGACGGACCTGGAGCGGGTGTTGCAGGAGATCCGTACCTCGGCGAACGTGACGACCCGGACGACGGTGGTGTTGTCCACGCCGTACGAGAACCGCCCGCCGAAGATCAGTGCCGGGGCGCCTGGTCGGTCGCGGTCCCGGGCGCCGGAGGAGCCGGCTGGTTCCACCGCAGGATGACCTGCCGGCCGTGCTCGTGACCGAGCGCGCTGACGGTGGCGGTGTCCAGGCGTAGTCGTCCTCCGGCCGACGGGGGCAGCCCGATCCAACGCGCGCCGAGCACCCGCAGGCTGTGCGCGTGGCCGACCAGGGCGACGGTGCCGCGGTCGAGCAGCGGGGTGACGCGGGCCAGCACGCGGTCGAGACGCTCGCCCACCTGGGCGGGTGACTCCCCGCCGGGGCAGCCGTCGGTCCAGATGTTCCAGTGCGGGTCGTCCTCGTGGATGTCGACGGTGGTACGCCCCTCGTACTCGCCGTAGTTCCACTCGCTGAGGTTCTCGTCGACGGCGTCGACGCTGAGCCCGGCGAGCTGCGCGGTGCGCAGCGCCCGGGAGCGGGGGCTGGCCAGCACGGTGGCGAAGCGCCGGCCGGCGAGGAACGCCGCGAGGGTGCGGGCCTGTCGCTCGCCGTCGGGGGTCAGCTCCAGGTCGGTGTACGAGGTGTGCCGCAGGCTGGCGCTCCAGGTGGTCTCGCCGTGCCGGATCAGCAGGAGCTCTCCCATGCGGCCAGTTAACCACCGTCGAGGTGTGGCCCGGGCCGCCCTCCCTCAACCTATCTTCCTAGGATGCCTTACCGGGTGTGCCGACCGGCACCGCCGGTTTCGGCACCCGGAGACCGGGCAAGCGAGCAACGACAACGGCCAGACCGAGGAGGCGCGATGAGCTTCACCGAAAAGGCGAAGAACAAGGTCGAGCAGATGGCCGGCGCCGCGAAGGAGCGGGTCGGCGACATGACCGACAACGAGTCGATGCGTGGCGACGGCGCGAGCCAGAAGGGCGACGCGCGCGCCAAGCAGGCCGGTCAGAACATGAAGGAAGCCGGCAGCAAGATCAAGGACGCTTTCAACAAGTGACCTGAGCGGTCGTGGGGTCCCCGGGGCAGATGCTCCTCGGGGACCCCACGCGCGCGGACCGTTAGGGTCGGCGGCGTGACCGTGCTTCGTTCCCTGGTGTTGTTCGCGCTGGCCGCCCTGGCCGAGATCGGGGGCGCCTGGCTCGTCTGGCAGGGCTGGCGTGAGCAGCGCGGCCTGTGGTGGATCGCCGCCGGGGTGGTCGCCCTGGGCTGTTACGGCTTCGTGGCCACGTTCCAGCCGGACGCGAACTTCGGTCGCATCCTTGCCGCGTACGGCGGGGTCTTCGTGGCGGGCTCGCTGGGCTGGGCGATGCTTGTCGACGGCTTCCGCCCGGACCGCTGGGACCTGATCGGCGCAGCACTGTGCCTACTAGGCGTGGCAGTCATCATGTACGCCCCCCGCACCCCCACGCCGTAGCCCCTCGCGCCCCTCCACGCCGTCGATCATGGAGTCGTGGTGGGGACAAAGCACCCGCGAGACCCCGAATAAGGCACCACAAGTCCATGATCGACGGCTGGAGGGCTCCTGGCGCGTCGATCTTGCACTTTCTGTTGTGGCATAAGGGGTATTCCGCCTGTTCCGGCGACCGGAAGTGCAAGATCGGCGCACGTTGGGCGGGGCGGTGAGACGTGCTCGCTTCTGCGATGATGCGGCGCGTGATGGGAGCTCGGCTTCGCTTCTTCTGGTGTGGCTTGCTGGTTCTGGTGGCCGCGCTTGGCGGTGGCGGGTGTGCGGCGTCGCGGGTTCCGCCACCGGAGCGGCCGGTGTTCGTCGGCTCCTCCGCCGCGCCGTCGGTGTCGCCGGCCGCGCCCGTGACCAGCGCCGCCACACCGACAGGTGTCCCGACGGCCGCGGTTCCCCGGCCCACGGGTCCGACGGCGGCCGCGCCGACGACGGGGACTCCGACACCGGGGGTGCCGAGCGTTCCCGGGGCGTCGACGGTGGGGGTCCGAGCGCCGGTGGTCAACCACGGGCCGCGGGCCGGAAACCGGGTCGCGCTGACGTTCGACGCGGACATGACCGACGGGATGCTGGCCAACCTGCGCAGTGGCAGGGTGCGGTCGTACGCGAACCTGCGGATCCTCGACCTGCTGGAGCGGGAGCAGGTGCCGGCGACGTTCTTCCTGACCGGCAAGTGGGTGCAGCGGTACCCGGAGGTGACCCGGCGGATCGCCGGTAATCCGCGCTTCGAGTTGGCGAACCACACCTACGGGCACGCGGCGTTCACGGCGAACTGTTACGACCTGCCCCGGCTGCCGGTCGACGAGCTGGCCGCCGATGTGGCGAAGACATTCGAGGTGATCGCGCCGTACGGGGGTCGGCAGACCCGGTACTTCCGCTTTCCGGGGTTGTGCCACGACGCGGCGACGTTGGACGCCCTCGCGCCGTTGGGTGTGACGGTGGTGGACGGGGACGTGGTCAGCGGTGATCCGTTCGCGAAGGCGTGGAAGCCGCTGGTGCGGGCGGTGCTGGACCACGTCCGTCCGGGCTCGGTGGTGATCATGCATGTGACGGAGGCGAACGCGGCGATGACCGACGAGGCGTTGCCGCACATCCTGGCCGGGTTACGCGAGCGTGGGTTGACGCCGGCGCCGTTGTCGGAGGTGTTGGCCGCCGGTTGAGTGGGCGGCCAACACCTCGGGTGGGTCAGTCGTCGCGGTGGTCGGTCCACCACTGCTGGCCGTCGGCGGGCAGGGTGTCGATCGGGTCGTAGTAGGCGTAGCGCTTGTTGAGCGCCTCCAGGTCGGCGGACTCGATGGAGGTGCGGTAGTTCTTGGTCCAGTAGGAGATGCCGCGCTCACGGTCGTAGTCGGTGAGCATGTGGACCCAGCGCTTGCCGACGAAGGGGACGTCGCAGACGATGCGCGGGGTGGCGTACCCGGGCAGGTAGCCCATGATGTCGTGCTGGAGTTGTTGGGCGTGCCAGACGGGGACCCGCCAGTGCTCGGCGTTGGGGATCATGTCGCACATGTAGAAGTAGTACGGCAGGATGCCCGCTTCGCCTTGCAGGGCGAAGCAGAGGTCGAGCAGTTCCGGGGTGGTGGCGTTGACGCCGCGCATGAGGACGCCCTGGTTGCGGACGTCGCGGACGCCGACGTCGAGGGCGGTCTGGGCGGCCTTGGCGACCAGTGGGGTGAGCGACTGGGCGTGGTTGACGTGGGTGTGGATGGCGAGGTTGACGCCGCGGCGGGCGGCGGTGCGGGCGACCCGTTCGAGGCCCTCGACGACGTCGGGCTGGAGCCAGTGTTGGGGGAGGCCCATGAGGGCCTTGGTGGCGAGGCGGATGTCGCGGACGGTCTCGATGTCGAGCAGTCGCATGAGGTACGACTCGAGGTTGCGCCAGGGGACGTTGGCGACGTCGCCGCCGGAGACGACGACGTCGCGTACGCCGGGGTGGGTCTTGAGGTAGGCGATGTGGGCGTCGTAGCGGTCGACGGGCTTGAGGGTGAGTTTGAGCTTGTCGACGGCGGGGGTGGAGTTGCCGACGAGGTCCATGCGGGTGCAGTGCCCGCAGTACTGCGGGCAGGTGGAGAGCAGTTCGGCGAGGACCTTGGTGGGGTAGCGGTGGGTGAGGCCTTCGGCGACCCACATGTCGTGCTCGTGGAGGCTGTCGCGGCTGGCGTAGGGGTGTGAGGGCCAGTCGGTGCGCCGGTCGGAGGCGACGGGGATCATGTAGCGGCGGATGGGGTCGGCGAGCAGCGCCTCGGTGCTCATCGGCTCGTGCGGCACCATCGTGTTGATCATTTGTGGCGGCACCAGCATGGACATGGTGGCCAGGGCCTTCTGGTCGGCTTCCAGGTCGGCGTAGAAGCTCTCGTCGACGAGGTCGCCGAGGACGGTGCGCAGCTGCTTGATGTTCTTGACGCAGTTGACCCGCTGCCACTGGGCGCTTTCCCACTGGTCGCGGGTGACGTGGCGCCAGCCGGGGAAGCGGGTCCAGTCGGGTTCGACGAGGGGGCGGCGGTGGTATTCGTACGGCTGCCCGGCGGTCGGTGTGGCGACCGGGGCGTGACGGGGTTGGGGGATGGTCTGGGTCACGGCCCCTCCTCGGTGGTGCGGCTGATCATCGAAGCTCGAAGGCTACTGGAAAATATTCGGCAAAGAAATTAGTCTGCCGTAAGTTTTCCCGTTACGCGAGCCCTGGTCGGGGCTTCGAGCGGCTTGGCAGGGGAGGTCGGCGTGACGTCACCGGTGGGTCTGCACCGCGTCGTGCAACCGGCGGGGGTGCTGCCGCAGGCGGCGTGGCGCCTGGACGCGTCGAGGGAGATAGCGCCGAACGAGGTGCGGATCCGGGTGCAGCGCCTGAACCTGGACGCGGCGAGCTTCCGGCAGCTGTCGGAGAAGCACGGCGGGAACGGTGACGCGGTGCGCGCCGAGGTGCTGGAGATCATTTCCACGCGGGGCAAGATGCAGAACCCGGTGACCGGCTCGGGTGGGATGTTGATCGGCGTCGTCGAGGAGGCGGGTCGGCGTTCCCCGCTGGGGCTCAAGGCCGGTGAGCGGGTCGCCACGCTGGTGTCGTTGACGCTCACGCCGCTGGTGATCACCGACGGGTTGGCCCGCTGGGACGGGCGCAGCGAGCAGGTGCCGTGTGACGGGTGGGCGATCCTGTTCGCGCGGTCGATCGCGGCGGTGCTGCCGGAGGACGAGGATCCGCAGCTGTCCCTCGCGGTGCTGGACGTGTGCGGGGCGCCGGCGCTGACGGCGCGGGTGGTGGCGCGTCACGTCGAGGACCGCCGGCGTGCCGGTGATCCGACGCCGGTGAGCGTGGCCGTGATCGGTGGCGCGGGCAAGAGTGGGTCGCTGTCCCTGGCCGCGGCGCGGCGTGCGGGCGCCGCCCGTACCGTCGGCGTTGTTCCGGTGGCGGCGGAGCGTGACGCGCTGACGGCGGCCGGGCTGGCGTCGGTGGTGGCGGTGGCCGACGCGCGGGATCCGGTGGGTCTGTCCACGGCGGTGACGACGGCGTTGGGTACGCCGGCGGACGTGACGGTGGTCTGCGTGGACGTGCCGGGCTGTGAGCACGGTGCGATCCTGGCGACCGCGGACGGCGGCACGGTGATCTTCTTCTCGATGGCGACGAGCTTCTCGGCGGCGGCGTTGGGCGCGGAGGGGCTGGCGGCGGACGTGACGATGCTGGTCGGCAACGGGTACGTGCCGGGGCACGCGGAGTTGGCGTTGGGGTTGCTGCGTGCCGAGCCGGGGGTGCGCCGGCTTTTCGCGGCGCGGATCGCGGCAGACTGAGGTCATGACGAACCCCTCGACGTTGTACCGCGGCGGCGTGTTGCACTGTCCGGCGAATCCGAGCGCGACCGCGCTGCTGGTGTCCGGTGGGCGGATCACCTGGTTGGGCACCGACGGTGACGCGCCGCCGGCGGACCGGGTGGTGGACCTGGGCGGGGCGCTGGTGACGCCGGCGTTCGTGGACGCGCACGTGCACGCCACGGACACCGGGTTGGCGTTGTCCGGGCTGGAGTTGTCCGGGGTGCGCTCGGCGGCGCAGTTGCTGGACGCGGTGGCGGCCTTCGCGGCGGGCCTGCCGGCGGACGCGGTGGTGCTGGGGCACGGCTGGGACGAGTCGGGTTGGTCGGATGCGACGCTGCCGGACGCGGCGGCGTTGGACCGGGCCGCCGGTGGCCGCCGGGTGTATCTGTCGCAGGCGTCGATCCATTCGGCGTTGGTGTCGTCGTCGCTGCTGGCCGCGTGCCCGCAGGTGGTGGACGCGCCCGGCTACGACTCCTCAGGTTGGCTGCGGCGGGACGCGCATCACGTGGTGCGGGCGGCGGCGCAGGGGTCGGTGACGCGGGCGCAGCGGGTGGCGGCGCAGCGGGTGGCGCTCGGGCACGCGGCGTCGCTGGGTATCGCCGCGGTGCACGAGTGCGGCGGTCCGGAGATCTCCGACGAGGAGGACTTCACGGGCCTGCTGGGGATCTCGGGCGCGGGGCTGCCGGAGGTGTACGGGTACTGGGGTGAGTTGGGCGGCGCGGCGCGGGCCCGGGAGTTGGGTGCGGTGGGCGCCGGCGGGGATCTGTTCGCCGACGGGGCGTTGGGGTCGCGCACGGCGCACGTGTCGCAGCCGTACGGCGACGGCGACGGGTGTGGTCACGGCTACCTGACGGTCGAGCAGGTGCGTGATCACCTCGTGGACTGCGCGGCGCACGGCCTGCAGGGCGGGTTCCACGCGATCGGTGACGCGGCGATCGGCACGGTCCTGGACGGGTTCGCGGCGGCGGCGGCGACGCTGGGGTTGGAGCGGCTGCGGGCGGCCCGGCACCGCGTCGAGCACGCCGAGATCATGAGCCGGCGGATGATCGCGCGGTTCGTGGAGTACGGGATCGTGGCGAGCATGCAGCCGGCGTTCGACCGGTTGTGGGGTGGCGCGGGCCGGATGTACGAGGCGCGTCTGGGCCTCGCGCGGTCGTTGGAGTCGAACCCGATGGGCGCGATGCACTCGGTGGGTGTGGCGTTGGCGTTCGGGTCGGATTCGCCGGTGACGCCGCTGGACCCGTGGGGGTCGGTGCGGGCGGCTGCGGCGCATCACAATCCGGCGCAGCGGATGAGTGTGCGGGCCGCGTTCGCGGCGCACACCCGCGGCGGGTGGCGGGCGGTGCACCTGGACGTCGAGGGTGTCCTGGCGCTGGGCGCGCCGGCGACGTTCGCGGTGTGGTCGACGCCGGCCGGTGCGGAGCGGGGCCTGCCGGTGCTGCTGGCGGAGGATCCGGACCTGCGCGGCCCGGACGACCCGACGCCGCTGCCGGTGTGCCGGCGGTTGGTGTTGCGCGGCGAGGTCATCTATGAGGAAGGGTCGTCGTGAGCGAGCAGATGAGCGGTGTGACGTGACCGGGAAGCTTGATCTTGATCCGGTGTTGGTGGCGCGGGCGCGGGAGTTGGCGCGTCGGGCCGGGCAGCCGGTGGTCGACCTGGCGCGCAGCCACACGACGGTGTCGGTGGAGCGGGCGGTGCTGCGCCTGGCCGGGGTGACGGGCGCCGACCCGGACGGCATTCCGTGGGTGAACCGGCTCGTCGACGCGGTCGTCGCGGACGTCGGCCTGGGGCACGGGGTGGCGGCGCCGGTGTTCGACGCGCTGGTGCGCGAGGGCAGCGCCGACGTGACGTTGCTGGCCCAGAAGGCCGCCGCCGGGTCGGTGCGGTTCGGCGTGCCGTCGGGCCGGGCGGCCACGGCCGCCCGGTCGGCGGCCCGCAAGGCGGTGGGCGCGGGCATCCGGCGTATCGACCGGCGGCGCGTCGAGCGGGAACGCCTCGTCAAGCGGCACGGCGACCCGGCGCAGCGGCCGTGGATCTACCTGATCGTGGCCACGGGCGACATCTACGAGGACATCCCGCAGGCGCAGGCGGCGGCCCGGGCGGGCGCGGACGTCATCGCGGTGATCCGGTCGACGGGCCAGTCGTTGCTGGACTACGTGCCCGAGGGCGCGACGCGCGAGGGGTTCGCCGGCACGTACGCCACGCAGGAGAACTTCCGACTGATGCGGGCGGCGTTGGACGCGTCGTCGAAGGAGTTGGGCCGCTACGTGCGGCTGACGAACTACGCGTCGGGGTTGTGCATGCCGGAGATGGCGACCCTGGCCGGGCTGGAACGCCTCGACATGATGCTCAACGACTCGATGTACGGGATCCTGTTCCGCGACATCAACCCGGTGCGCACATTCGTCGACCAGCGGTTCTCCCGGCAGGTCCACGCCCGGGCGGGGATCATCATCAACACCGGTGAGGACAACTACCTGACCACCGCCGACGCCGTCGACGAGGCGCACACGGTGACGGTGTCGCAGTTGCTCAACGAGTTCTTCGCCCACGAGGCGGGGCTGGCGGACTGGCAGTTGGGGCTGGGGCACGCGTTCGAGATCAACCCGGAGGTGCCGGAGTCGTTCCGCCTGGAGTTGGCGCACGCCCTGCTGGCGCGGGAGTTGTTCCCCGACGCGCCGCTGAAGTGGATGCCGCCGACCAAGCACATGACCGGTGACGTGTTCCGGGGCAACCTGCTCGACGGGTTCTTCAACCTGGCCGGGACGCTGACCGGTCAGGGCATCCTGCTGGTGGGGATGATGACCGAGGCGGTGGTGACGCCGTGGCTGTCCGACCGGGACATCGCCCTGCAGAACGTGCGGTACGTCCTCGGCGCGGCCGGTGGGCTGCACGAGGATTTCGTTCCGGCGGCCGGGGGGTTCATCCGTCGCCGCGCCAACCAGGTGCTCGGTGAGGCCCTGGACCTGCTGGAGCGCATCGGGGAGCAGACGCTGCTCACCGCGATCGCCGAGGGCACCTTCGGGATCATGAAGCGGCCTGCGGACCGGGGCAAGGGCCTCGACGGTGTCGCCGCGCACGAGGCCGACTACTACAACCCGGCCACGCACATCCTGGAGGCGGCGTGAGCGAGCGAACCGGCCCGCACAGCGGTGGCGGGAGTAGGCAGATCGTGCGCCCGTACGGGGACACCACCGGCGACGGCATGGTGCAGGTGTCGTTCACGCTGCCGGTGCCGCACGACAAGCGGGCCGAGGGCGCGGCGGTGCAGTTGGCCACCAAGATGGGCATCGACCCGGCGATGGTGGTGCACGCCAAACCGATGGGCGACGGGTTCACGTTCTTCGTCGTGTACGGGCGGGTCAACCACCTGGTCGACGTGGGTGCCGTGCAGGTGGTGGAGCGGGACTTCCCGCTGCTGTCGGCCAAGGACGTCAACACGGTGGTCAAGCAGCGGCTGCGGCGCAAGCTGTCCGTGGTCGGCGCGTGCATCGGCACCGACGCGCACACCGTGGGCATCGACGCGATCCTCAACGTCAAGGGCATCGCGGGGGAGAAGGGCCTGGAGTACTACCGGGAGCTGAAGGTCACCAACCTGGGCGCGCAGGTCAGCGTCCCGGAGCTGGTCGAGGCGGCCCGGCGTGAACGCGCCGACGCGGTGCTCGTGTCGCAGGTCGTCAC
This sequence comes from Micromonospora sp. RB23, assembly GCF_053585025.1. Classification (NCBI taxonomy): domain Bacteria; kingdom Bacillati; phylum Actinomycetota; class Actinomycetes; order Micromonosporales; family Micromonosporaceae; genus Micromonospora; species Micromonospora sp. RB23. Next base: position 3,636,128 of record NZ_CM132111.1, on the reverse strand, counting down.
GCAACGCGACGCGCACCTGCACAACACGCGGGAGATGTCGGCGGCGTTCCGGGAGGCCATGCCGGCGGGCAGGCGGCCCCTGCTGATCGTCGGCGGTCCCCGCTTCGACGAGACGATGACCGACGAGCTGGGCGTCGACCGGATCTTCGGTCGGGGCACCACGCCCGGCGAGGTGGCCAGCTACCTGGTACACGCCCTGATCACGCGACGGAAGGCGGACGCATGACCGACGACGCACGGCTCGGGTTGACGGTGACGCACCGGCGGTACGTGCCGTACGCGCACGCCCACTACGCCGGGAACCTCGTCGACGGCGCGTACGCGCTGGGACTGTTCGGTGACGTCGCGACCGAGGTGTGCATCCGCACCGACGGCGACGAGGGCCTGTTCGCCGGGTACGCCGACGTGCGGTTCGCCGCGCCGATCCGCGCCGGTGACGTGGTCGAGGTGACGGCGCGGGTGTCCCGGGTGGGCAGCCGCAGCCGCACCCTGGAGTTGAGCTGCGCGGTGGTGTGCCGGGGCCGCCCGGACCGCTCCGAGTCCGCCGCCGAGGTCCTCGACCCGCCGATCGTCGCGGTGACCGCGACCGGCACCGTGGTCGTACCCGCGTCGTCAGTGAGCCGCGAGGAGTGAGCCGGGGTTGCGAGCCCCGCAGTCGCGAACAGGGCAGACACAGTGAGCCGCGAGGAGTGAGCCGGGGTTGCGAGCCCCGCAGTCGCGAACAGGGAAACTCATGACCCTCGCGGTCTGCGCGGACGTCGGCTCGACGTACACCAAGGCGGCCGTGGTGGACCTGGCCGCCGGTGTCCTGGTGGGCGCGGCGGCCGCGCCCACCACGGTGGGCAGTGACGTGCTGCGCGGCCTGGACGCCGCGGTCACGGCGGCTACCGCCGGGCTCGGGCTGCGTGACGTGCCGTGGTACGTCTGCTCGTCGGCCGGCGGTGGGCTGCGGCTGGCCGTCATCGGCTACGAGGCCCTCGTCACCGCGCAGGCGGGCCGGCGGGTCGGGTTGTCCGCCGGCGCGCACGTGGTGCACACCGCCGCCGGGCGGCTCGACGCGGCGGCCCTGGTCGCGTTGCGGGCGGCCCGCCCGGACGTGGTGCTGCTGGTGGGGGGCACCGACGGCGGCGACGCCGACACGATCCGCCACAACGCGACCAGGCTGGCCCGCGCCCGCTGGCGCACACCGCTCGTCCTGGCCGGCAACGCGGACGTCCGCGCCGAGTTGACCGCGCTGCTGGCGGACGCCGGGGTGCCGGTGAGCGGTGCGGACAACGTGCTGCCGCGCATCGGGGTCCTCGCGCCGGCGTCGGCGCGGGCGGCGATCCGGGCGGTGTTCCTGCGGCACGTCATCGGTGGTAAACGACTGTCCCGGGGCACCCGTTTCGCGCGGCTGGTACGGGCGGCCACGCCCGACGCGGTCCTGACCGGGGTGGAGGTGCTGGCCGACACCATCGGCGGTGACCTGGCCGTCGTCGACGTGGGTGGGGCCACCACCGACGTGTACTCGGTGCTCACCCCCGACGAGCGGGCCACCGGGCCGGGCCGGGAGGTCGCCGGCAGCCTGTGGCGTGCCCGCACCGTCGAGGGTGACCTCGGCATGCGGTGGAGCGCCCCGGGCGTCGTGCGCGCCGCCGTCGAGGAGCGGCTGCTCGCCGACGCCGACGCCGACGACCTCGCCGACGCCGCAGCCCGGCGGGCGGCCGACCCGGCGTTCCTGGCCGCCGATGATGTCGAGCGGGCCGTGGACGCGCGGATCGCCACCCTGGCGGCGACGGTGGCGCTGCGCCGGCACGCCCGTGGTGTCGCCACCGGCGAGCGGACCGGGCGGGACCTGCGGGACGTGCGGCTGCTGGTGGGCTCCGGTGGGGTGCTGCGGCACGCGCCCGCCGACGCGTCGGGGCGGGTGCTGGCGGCGGTCCTGGCCGACCACGCGGGCGGGTGGGCGTTGCCGCGCGCCGCCCGCGCGGTCGTGGACGTCGACTACGTGCTGGCCGCCGGAGGGCTCCTCGCCGAGGAGCACCGGAGCGCGGCCGAGGCGCTGTTGCGCCACCATCTGTGCCCGCAGTGAGACACACCGATTCGACACGCCGTGGCGCAACACACGACAGGCCGGGGTGGGTTGACAGAGGACGGGGTGCAGCACGTACCGTCTTTGAGTCCTACCACGGGAGGCGGCTGTTGTTCGCTTCGTCCCTTCGTCCGCTGGCCGAGCGACATGTTTCAGCGTCATCGTCGCGGCGGCCAGGTCCAGCGGGCGGGGGTCGGCGGGGCGGCGCGAACCGGCCGCGATTACCGGTGTACGGGCAGGGTGAGGTGCACGGCCAGTAGACAACGGCCCGGCGGGGGCAGCCAGTCAACCGCCTGGTCGGTCCGAAGGTCGGCGTGCCCCATCCTCGCCCCACCGGCCGGGAAGGGCCTGGGAGCATCGGGGCGCGGCGCAAGCCGCGCCCCGATTTCATGTCCGCTCGACGTCGCTCCCCACCTCCGCGCCGATCTTGCGGTTGCTGTCGCCGGTCCGGGTGGGTATACCCCCATTGGTCTGCGCAGAAAGTGCAAGATCGCGGAGCGGGGGCACGGCCGGGTAGCCTTCGGCGGGTGATCGAGGTGAAGCTGCGGTGACGACCCTGGACCGGGACGAGAGCCACGTCCCCACGGTGACCGGTGCGCCGGTCGTCGCCGGTCGGCCGGTGCCGCTGCGCGTGGCCGCGCCGATGGCCGTGGTCGCCGGGTTGGCCCTGCTGCTGGCGTTCCCGCCGTACGGGGTGTGGCCCCTCGCGCCCGTCGGCGTGGCCCTGCTGGCCGCCGCCGCACACCGACGACGGTTGCGCGCCGGCGCCGGCCTGGGCTTCCTCACCGGGGTGGCGCTGTTCGCGCCCATGCTGGCCTGGACGAACCTGCACACCGGTTACCTGCCGTGGGTGCTGCTGTCGCTGTTGCAGGCCGGATACCTGGCGCTGCTCGGCGCCGGCACCGCCTGGGTGTCCCCGCTGGCCGACCGGGGCCCCTGGCAGTGGCCGGCGCTGACCGGGCTGCTGTGGGTGGGGCAGGAGGCGCTGCGCGACCGGACCCCGTTCGGCGGTTTCCCGTGGGGTCGTCTCGCGTTCAGCCAGGACGACTCGCCGCTGTTGCGCCTGGCCGCCCTCGGCGGCGCGCCGCTGGTCACCTTCGCCGTGGCCCTCGTCGGTGGTCTGCTCGTCGCCGCCGTCTGGCGGGGCTGGGCGGCCCGTCACGACGCCCGGCCCGAGTGGTGGCTGGCGGCGGCCGCGCCGACCGCCGTTGTCGTGGCCGTGGGCGCGGTGAGCCTGCTGGTGCCCGTCGCCGCCGCGGGCGGCGGCAGGGAAGTGACCGTCGCCATCGTGCAGGGCAACGTGCCGCGCCTCGGGTTGGACTTCAACGCGCAGCGCCAGGCCGTGCTCAACAACCACGTCGACGCCACCCTGGAGTTGGCCGCGCGGGTCGCCTCCGGCGCGCAGCGGCAACCCGACCTGGTGGTGTGGCCGGAGAACTCCAGCGACATCGACCCGCTGCGTAACCCGACCGCCGGCGCCCGCATCGCGCAGGCCGCCGACACCATCCGCGCTCCCATCCTGGTCGGCGCGGTGCTGCTCGGGCCCGGCCCCGGGCAGGTCCGCAACGCGGGCATCCTGTGGCGGCCCGACACCGGTGCGGACATGACGCAGCTCTACACCAAACGGCATCCCGTGCCGTTCGCCGAATATGTGCCGTTGCGGGACATCGCGCGCAGGGTGAGCGACAAGGTCGACCTGATCCGCAGTGACTTCGTACCCGGCAGCACCCCGGGCGTGGTACGCGCCGGCCCGGCGACGCTCGGCGACGTGATCTGCTTCGAGGTCGCCTACGACGAGGTGGTGCGCGACACGGTCACCGGCGGCGCGCAACTGCTGGTGGTGCAGACCAACAACGCCACCTTCAACGAGGCGGAGGCCCGCCAACAGTTGGCCATGGTGCGGCTGCGGGCCGTCGAGCACGGCCGCCCGGCGCTGATGGCCTCCACGGTCGGCGTGTCCGGGTTCGTCGCCCCCGACGGGCGGGTAAGCGATGCCACCGGGTTCAACACCCGGGAGGTCGTGGTGCGGCAGCTACGGCTCGACAGCGGGCGCACTCTCGCCACCCGCCTCGGCTGGTGGCCGGAGCTGGCCCTGGCCGGACTGGCCGTGGCCGCCCTGGTCGGCGCGGGTGTGCTGCGCCGCCGCCAGCGCGTCCTGCCCGGATAGCAGCAGCCGGTACGCCGGCGGGAGCGGAGGAACCGTGATCCAGGCGACCGATACGATCCGGCGTCCGGACGAGGTGCCCGGCGTGGGTCGGGTCCTCGTGGTGATCCCCACCTACAACGAGGCCGACAACGTCGCGGCGATCGTGGGGCGGGTCCGCCGGGCCGCCCCCACCGTGAGCATCCTCATCGCCGACGACAACAGCCCCGACGGCACCGGCGCGATCGCCGACGCCCTCGCCGACGGCGACCCGCACGTGCAGGTGCTGCACCGCAGGGGCAAGGAGGGGCTCGGGGCCGCGTACCTGGCCGGATTCGGGTGGGCGCGCGAGCGCGGCTACCACGCGGTGGTGGAGATGGACGCCGACGGCTCCCACGCACCCGAGGACCTGCCGGGGCTGCTGGAGGCCGCCCGCGACGCCGACGTGGTGATCGGGTCGCGGTGGACCAGCGGCGCGCGGGTGGTGAACTGGCCGCTGCGGCGGCTGCTGCTGTCGCGCGGCGGCAACCTGTACGCGCGCCTCGCGCTGGGTATGCCCGTCTCCGACGCGACCGGCGGCTACCGGGTGTACCGGACCAGCGCCCTGGACGCCATCGACCTGGAGTCGGTGACCTCGCAGGGGTACTCGTTCCAGGTTGAGCTGTCGCGGCTGGCGCACCGGGCCGGGGTGCGGATCGTGGAGGTGCCCATCACGTTCGCCGAGCGGGAACGCGGCGACAGCAAGATGAGCCCGCGCATCGTCGCCGAGGCGCTGTGGCGGATCACCAGGTGGGGTGTGCAGGACCGGCGGCAGGCCGTACGCCGCAGCCTCAACGGCACCCCCACCGGTCAGGTGCGGTGGCCGTGAGCGCGGGCGTGTCATGCTGGATGGGCGGTTCGTGTCGTGCCGCGGGATGGCGATGAGGTGAGATGCGCCGAGGACTGAGGTTCGTGCCGCTGGCCCTGCTACTCACGGTGGTGCTGGAGCTGGCGGTGTTCGTCGTCGTGGGCCGGGCGGTGGGGTTCGGCGCGGCGGTGCTGCTGGTGTTCGCCGCCTCCCTGCTGGGGCTGGTGCTGCTGCGCCGCGAGGGAATGCGCGCCTGGCGGGGGTTCCGCACGGCCGCGCAAGCCGGGCAGCCACCGGGACGGCAGGTGACCGACGGGCTCGTCGGGTTGGCCGGCGCCCTGTTGCTGGCGATACCCGGGCTGGTCAGCGGTCTGGTCGGGTTGTTGCTGATGGTGCCGCCGGTGCGCCGGTTGGCCCGCGCCGGGGTGCAGCGCGTCGCCGAGCGGCGGGTGTCGTCGATGGTGGCCGGTGACCTGTTCGGGCCGCGTACGGTGCGGGTGCGTCAGGGCGCGCCGCAGCCGCCCCCACGACCGCAGCCGGAGCAGCCGGTGGTCGTCGACGGTGGCCGGGCCATCGAGGGTGAGATCGTCGAGCCGGGCCGCCACTGAGCCCACACAGGCACACGACGGCGCCCCCGGGGTTTATCCCGGGGGCGCCGTGTCGTGCGGGTGGTGCGGCTCAGGCGCGGCCGCGGCGGGTACGAACCTCCTGGAGCCGCTCGGCGAGGATGTCCTCGAGCTCGGCGATCGAACGCCGTTCCAGCAGCATGTCCCAGTGGGTACGCGGCGGCTTGGCCTTCTTCTGCTCCGGCTCGCTGCCGTCGACGAGTCGGGCGACGCTGCCGTCGAACTTGCACTCCCAGGTCGTCGGGACCTCGGCGTCGACGGCGAACGGCACCTCGAACTGGTGGCCCTTGGCGCACAGGTACTCGCGGGTCTGACGCGGCGCGAGCTCCGTGTTGCGGTCGGATTCGTAGCTGACCGCGCCCAGGCGGCTTCCGCGCAGCATACGCTCGCCCATGATCGACTTCCCCTCGTTCGTGGTGCTGGTCTTCTGGGTGTAACGGCGCGTTCCCGTCGCCCCATTCCCGCCCGAGGGCGTGAGGCGTCCACGGGCGGGCCGGGACCAAGGGTAGCCGGCCACGACCGGGACGCCACGGCGGTGGCGTGTCGTGACCGCCACCGGGAATGTTAGGGCGTGTCAAAGCCCCCGGTCGAGCCGAGGACTTTGACACACGCCCTAACCGCCCGGGGGCCGTCAAGGTTGCGGCGACGTCGCATCCGGGTCGGAAGCGCCGGCGGCGGCGGGGGCGGCCGTGCCCAGGCGGGCCAGGGCCAGCGCCAGGTCGCTGACCTGGTCACCGAGCTGCGCCACCCGTCGCTGGGCCACGTCCCGGTCGGCCTCGGCGGCGTCGAGCCGTACCGTCAGGGCCGTGAGCCGGCCCTCGGCGGCGGCCGCGGCCTGCCGGGCGGCGGTCAGCTCGGCGGCGAGAGCGTCGCGCTGCTCGGTCGCGGCGGTCAGCTGCGCGCGGAGCCGGGCGGCCGTCTCGGCGGCCTCCTGCCGGGCGTCGTCGGCCTCGGCGGCGACGGCCTGGGCACGGTCGCGGGCCCGTTCGGCCTGCTCCCCGGCCCGGGCGGAGTCCGCGGCCTCGGCGCGGGTCCGCGTGGCGTCGGCGCGGGCCTGGTCGATCTGGCGGCGTACGTCCTGCGCCTCGGCCTGCCACCGTGCGGCCCGCTCGCCGGCCTCCGCGGCGTCCCGCGTGGCCCGTTCGGCGTCGGCGCGCGCCGTGTCCCGCTCGACGGTCAGGTCGGCCGCGCGCTGCCGTTCGGTGTCGCGCTCGGCCCGCAGGTCGCGTACCTCGGCGCGGGCCTGGTCGCGGTCGCGTTCGGCCTGGGCGCGCAGCGCCTCGGCGGCGCTGGCGTCGTGGCGGGCCTGGTCGCGGGCGGCCTCTGCCCGCTGGGCGCGCTGGTCGGCCGCGTCGGCGCGGTGTACGGCGGCCTCGGCACGTCGGGTGGAGTCGTCGGCCTCGGCGCGGGCCGTGCGGGCCTGCTCGCGGGCGCGCGCCGCGTCGGCCGACGCGGTCTCGGCGTCGTCGCGGGCCTCGTCGCGTTCGGTCTGCGCGGCCGCGACCTCGGTGGCGGCCTCCGCGCGGGCCTGCGCGAGTTGCCGCTGCACTCCCACCGGGGACAGCTCGGCGTGCAGCGCCTCGGTCAACGTCTCGACGATCTGGTCGAGGCGGTCCACCGCCTCCCAGGTGCGGGCCACCTGTCCGGGCAGGCCGGGGGCGTTGCGGTGGCGCATCCGGCTGTTGCGCGAGGCGCGTTGGCAGGCGCCGTCGTTGTCGCGGCAGTAGCGGAACGGCCGGCCCGCGCCGACGCGCTGCGGAACCGGCTGTCCACAGTGGGCGCAGGGGCGGGTTTCGGTGGGGGTGAGCGGGGCGTCCATCGAGGGCGAAGTCTAGTGCCGGCCGCTCAGGTCGCCGCCCGGGCCGTCGCGTCCAGGGTGTAGCGGCGTTGCAGCAGCAGGGCGGCGAGCATCGCCGCCGCCGGCAGCAGCCCGAAGCCGTAGCGGACCGCCGCGAGCGCCGCGTCGGGCTGCGCCGGTGACTCACCGGCGCTCGACGCCACGAAACCACCCACGGCCAGGCAGAGGGCGTACGCGTAGGGGCCCAGGGCGGCGCCGGTGGCCTCGGTGGCCGTCCACACCCCGGTGTACGTGCCGGCTCCGGTGGTGTCCCGGGCCGCGCGGATGACGTCCGGCAGCATCGAGAAGGGCAGCAGTTGCATGCCGGCGAACGCCACCCCGAGCACCGCCACCGCGCCGACGAGCACCGGCAGGCCGGCCGGGCGGCCCACCGCCAGCACCAGCGACCCGGCCGCGAACGCGCCCTGCGCGCCGAGCAGCGCCCGCTGCTTGCCGATCCGGCGGGCCACCGCCAGCCAGGCGGGGGTGACCAGCAGCGCCGGGGCGACGAACGCGGCCACCAGCACCGTGGTCAGGGCGGGGGCGCGCAGCTCGTACTCCGCGTAGTAGGGCACCCCGGCCAGGACCAGGTGGGTGGTGGTGGACATGGCCAGGTAGGCGGCGACCAGCGGGCGGAACTGCTTGTCGCGCAGGGCGGTGCGCAGCGCTCGCCAGCCGCCGTGGCTCGGCGCGGTGCTTGCCGACGCGACGCCGCGCAGCCGGGCGATGCCGGCCACGCCGACGAGCATGGCGGCCAGCATCGCGACGGCCAGGACCAGGGCCATGCGCTGGTAGCCGCCCCGGGTCGCGGTGTCGCCGCCGGTCAGCAGCGGGGCCAGCAGGCCGGAGGCCAGGATGCCGAGGGTCAGCACGACCATCCGGAACGCCATCAGCCGGGTGCGTTCGTCGTAGCCGATGCGCAGGTCGGCGGGGGTGGCCAGGTAGGGAACCTGGTAGGCGGCGAAGAGCAGGTTGCCGGCGACGAAGAGCACCGCCACCCAGGCGGCGGCCGGCGCGCCGGTCAGGCCGCCGGGCACCGCGAACAGCGCGGCGAACGCGACCGGCAGGGCGCAGCCGAGCAGCAGCAGCCGTCGTCGGTCGCCCCGGCGGGCCTGTTCGACGTCGGCGCGGTGCCCGACCCAGGGGTGCAGCAGCACGTCGGCGACCTTCGGCAGCAGCAGCGCCAGGCCGGCCAGCCACGGCCCGACGGCCAGCACGTCGGTGAGGAAGTAGAGCAGCAGCAGGCCGGGAACGGTCACCCAGACGCCCATGCCGAGCGAGCCGGCGGCGAACCCGGCCAGCGGGCCGCGGGGCAGCGTCGCGTCGGTGGCGGCCGCGGGCCGCCGGTCGAGCCCGGTCATCGCCGCATCCTCTCCGCAATCCAACAGTTGCTGGATTCTAGGGGCAGAATGGCGGCCATGACCATGCCCCGACGCCGTCCGGGTCGCCCCCGGCGCGACGAGAGAAGACCGACCCGCGAGGTGGTGCTCACCGCCGCGACCGCGCTGTTCGCCGAGCGTGGCTTCGACGCCGTCGGGCTGCGGGAGGTCGCCGCCGCCGCCGGGGTCGACGTCGCCACGGTCGCCCACCACACGGGTACGAAGGCGGCGCTCTACGAGGCGTGTTTCGCGCGGGTCTTCGCCGTCGAGCGGCAGGTGCTCACCGAGGCCGCCGAGCGGGCCCGTACGGCCCTGGACGCCGGCCCGCACGCGGCCCGACGGGCGTTGCACGACCTGGTCGACGTGTTCGTGGACTTCCTCCAGGACCACCCGGAGACCACCGCGCTGTGGCTGCGACGCTGGTTGGAGCCGCAGCGGCACGCCGAACTGGACCGGCGCTACGCCGAGCCGCTCTACCGGCTGGTGGCGGACCTGCTGACCGCCGCGGCGGCGGCCGGCGCGCTGGCCGAGCCGACCCCGCACATCACCGTACGCAGCCTGGTCTGGGCCACGCACGGACACGTCGTGGCGTTGGCCGCGGGCGCCCCGGCGGCCCGGGAACGCCGTGAGTTCCGGGCGTTCGTGCACCGCTTCCTCACCGCGTTGTACGGACCGACGGGTTGACGGGCCGCCGCCGCCCGACGATTATCCATCGGACGTTGGATTATGCGGGGGAGCGGCGATGCGGGCAGAACCCAGGGTTGCGGTGATCGGCGCCGGAGCGGCCGGACTCGCCGCCGTCAAGGCACTACGCGACGCCGCCGTCCCCGTGGTCTGCTTCGAGGCCACCGACCAGGTCGGCGGCCTCTGGGTGTACGGGGCGCCCGACTCGCCCGCGTACCGAACGCTGCACCTGAACACCAGCCGTGGCCGTACCGAGTTCGCCGACCACCCGATGCCCGCCGACTGGCCCGACTACCCGGACCACATGCGGGTCGCCGGCTACCTGGCCGACTACGCCGACCGCTTCGGGCTGCGCGACGCCATCCGCCTGCACCACACCGTCAACCAGGTCACCCGCCGACCCGACGGCACCTGGACGGTCACGGCCAGCGGGCCGGACGGGCCGGTCGAGGTCACCGTGGAGGCCGTGGTCGTCGCCAACGGCCACAATCGGGTGCCACGACTGCCCGAACCGCCGTACCCCGGCGTCAGCACCGCCGAGCAGATCCACAGCCACGACTACCGTGGACCCGAGCAGTTGGCCGGCCGGCGCGTCCTGGTCGTCGGCGGCGGCAACTCGGCGATGGACATCGCGGTGGACGCCTCGTACGCCGCCGAGCGGACCCTGTTGTCGCTGCGCCGAGGGGTCTGGGTGGTGCCCAAGCACCTGCTGGGCCGCCCCTCGGACACCCTCAACGGCGCGCTGGCCCGCCGGCTCCCGTGGCGGCTGCGCCAACGCATCAGCCAGACCATGCTCGCCGCCGCCGTCGGCAACCCCGCCCGCTACGGCCTGCCCGCGCCGACGCACGGCTTCCTGCAGGACCATCCGACGCTCTCGGACGGCCTGCTGTCCCGCCTCGCCCACGGCGACGTCGAGGCCCGCCCCGGTGTCGCCGCCCTCGACGGCGACCGGGTCCAGTTCACCGACGGCCGCGCCGAGCACGTCGACCTGATCGTGTGGTGCACCGGCTACCGGGTGGAGATCGGGTTCCTGCCGGCCGAGCTGCTGGGCGGCGGCGCCGACACCCTGGCGTTGTACCGGCACGTGTTCCACCCCGAGGCCCCCGGCCTGATGTTCGTCGGACTCATGCAGTCCACCGGCTCGGCGTTCCCGCTGGTCGAGGCGCAGGCGAAGTTGATCGCCGCGCAGCTCGCCGGCCGCTACGCCCTGCCCGACCCGGCTCGGCAGCGGGCCGCCTGCCGGGCCGAGCTGCGGGCGGCGACGGCGCGCTGGGGTCACCGCCGACCGGCGATGCGGGTGGACTTCGACGTGTACCTGGCCGAGCTGACCCGGGAGCTGAAGACCGGGGCACGCCGGTGACGGCTCTGACCGGACGGCGGGTCCTCGTCACCGGCGCGAGCGGCACCTTCGGCCGGCACCTCGGCGTCGCGCTGCGCGCCGGCGGGGCCCGGGTGGTGGGACTCGACCTGCACGCCGGTGAGGACGACGACCTGCCGGTGCTCGGCTGCGACCTGACCGACCCGGCCGCCGTCCCCGCCGCCGTGCGGGAGGCCGTCACCCGGCTCGGAGGGCTCGACCTGCTGATCAACAACGCCGGGGTGGGCGGTCCGGCCCCGGCCGAGCTGCCGCCCGACGAGGTGGTCCGCCAGCAGTTGGAGGTCAACCTGCTGGCCGCCTGGCGCACCACCGCGGCCGCCTTGCCGGCCCTGCTCGACGCGCGCGGGCGGGTGATCTTCGTGGCCAGCCGGATGGCGGTGCTGCCGCTGCCCCTGGCCGCCGCGTACGGGGTCAGCAAACGCGCCCTCGTCGCGTACGCCGACGCGCTGCGCCACGAGGTGGGCACCCACGTCGGCGTGAGCGTCGTCTACCCGAGCATGGTCGCCTCACCGATCCACGACAGCACCGCCGAGGCGGGCCTGTCGCTGCGCGGAGTGTCCCGCCCCGAGCCCGTCGAGGGTGTCGTCGCGGCGATCCTGCGCGCCGCCACCGCCCGCCGGGCGCCCCGGGATGTGGCGACCACCCGACGCGGCCGGCTGGAGATGGCCGTCGGCCGGCACGCTCCCGCGCTGGCCGACCGGCTGGTACGCCGTACCCTCGCGGCGCGGATCGCCGCCGGCGACCTGGACGCCGCGCCGCTGGCCGCGGGGATGCTCCGCCGTCACCGCGACCCCGGCTGAGCGGGAATGGCCGGCGGCCCGGCGACGCTGATCGGTTGCAGCGCGCTGTCGCCCGAGGCGGCGCGTTACGGTGGGCCAGGGGAGGTGCCGCAGGGTGACCGATGCGTGGGACGCGACCGTGGAGGCGCAGATCCGGGGCGCCGCGCAACGCGGCGAGTTCGACAACCTGCCCGGCATGGGCAAGCCGATCCCCGGGCGGGGGATGCCGTACGACGAAGCGTGGTGGATCAAGAGTTTCCTGGAGCGCGAGAAGCTGCCCAGCGACCTGCTGCTGCCCACCCCCCTGCAACTGCGTCGACGCATCGAGCAGGTCCCCGACGAGGTCCGCGACCTGCCCACCGAACAGGCCGTACGGGCCTTCGTGGGGCAGCTCAACGCGCAGATCGTGGCCTGGCTGCGCAACCCCGACGGCCCCCGGGTGGCGGTCCGGCCGGTGAACGCCGACGAGGTGGTCGCTCGCTGGCGTGCCGAACGCGCCCGTCCGGACGTGACCGCCACCGCCACCGGACCGGCCACCGTCCCCGCCCCAACCCGTCGGGGTTGGTGGCTGCGCTGGCGCCACCGCCGCTGACGCCCCGCCGCCCCGAACAGGTCCGTACGGTCCCGCACACCCGCTTTCGCCCCCGTTGCCCGCGCCGCCGATACGGTCGGCACCGGACGAGCTGACGGCAGGCACGGGATACGGGGGCACGTGAGCGAGCGCGCCGCGACGTACGCCGAGGTGTTCGCGGTGCGCGAGTACCGTCACCTGTTCGTCGCGTACCTGCTGTCCCTGGCGGGCGACCAGCTCACGGCCGTCACCGTGGCGTACCTCGTCTACCGCGAAACCGGCTCGGCGGCGCTGGCGGCCGCCGCGTACGCCAGCTCCTACCTGGCCTGGCTCGTCGGCGGCCCGCTGCTGTCCGGCCTGGCCGACCGGTATCCCCGGCGGCGCGTCCTGATCGTGTGTGACCTCGTCCGTGCGGCCCTCGTTGCGGTGGCGGCGCTGCCGGCCGTGCCCGCGCCGGCCCTGGTGGCGATGCTCTTCGCGGTCAACCTGATGCGGCCGCCGTTCGTGGCCGCACGGGCGGCGCTGCTGCCCGACGTGCTCGACGGCGACCGTTATGCGGTGGCCAACGGCGTGGACAACATCTGCGCCCAGGTCGTGCAGGTGGTCGGATTCGCCGTCGGCGGGAGCCTGGTGGCGCTGCTGTCGTTGCGCGGCGCGCTGCTGGTGGACGCCGGCACGTTCCTCGTCTCCGCCCTGCTGATCGCGCGCGGCGTCCGGGCCCGCCCGACGTCCCGCCCGCCGCTGGGCCGGGTCCGCACCGGTCGCACGGGCGGCCTGCGGGTGCTCGCCGCCGACCCCCGGTTGCGCGCCTACGTGCTCGTCCTCTGGACGGCCAGCGCGTTCACCTATGCCGCCGAGGGGCTGACGGCGCCGCTGGCCCGGCAGTACGACGGGAACGCCGCCACGGTGGGTGTGTTGCTGGCCGCCGCGCCGACCGGCATGGCGCTCGGTGGGGTCGCCCTCACCCGGTTCTGCCCACCGGCGGCCCGCCCGCGGCTGATCCTGCCTCTGGCCGCGCTGTCCGCCGGTGTGCTGACGGCGGCGTGGCTGGTTCCGCCGCTGTGGGTGCTGCTCCTGCTGTTGGCGCTGGCCGGGGCCGCGAGCGCCTTCGCCGTTCCGCTGAACGCCCTGTTCGGCCGGGCGGTGCCGACGGCCTTTCGGGGCCGCGCGTTCGGGGTCGCCGTCACCGGCCTGAGTGGCCTACAGGGGGCGGCGATGGTGCTGGCGGGTCTGGCCGCCGACCGGTGGCCGGCCACCACGGTGGTCGGGGTCAGCGGACTGTCGGGGGCGGTGGCCGTCCTCGCCCTCGGTCCACTGTGGTGGCACGCCACCCGTCCGGCGTCGTTCGGGGACCGGGTCGCACAAAGCCGAACGAGTCCGAACGCCGAAAGCCCTACCGCCGAGGTGGGCGGGCATCGACGCTGAGGTCGTCGGGCGGGCACGGGGCCGCCCTGAAGGGGAAAGGAGAAGCGCATGCGTGGCGTCCGCGAGCGTGGTATCAGCTGGACCTGACGCGGTTCCGAGCTGGCCGGTGCCGCGGTGGTCGTCGGTCCCTCGACCACCGCGGCACCTCCGCCGACGGGCTCAGTCCAGCGCGGCGCGCCACGTCCAGGAGGTACGCCGCGCGCGACCCGGCAGCTCACCCCGGCCGGTCATCCACAGCAGCACGTCGGGCGCGTCACCGGACGGCGCCTCCGGGAAGAGCCGCCGCAGCACCAGCGTGCTCAAATGGTGCGGCGGCTGCCACGGCACGCCGAGGCCGGCGGTGACGTCATGGGTGTGCAGCACCGTCTCGGCCACCCCCATCGCGGCGAACCCAGCCGGGTCACAGGGGCCCCAGTGCCAGGCCCGCGCGGTCGGTGCGGCGGCCTCGACGGCGACCGCGAGCAGCCCGGCGCAGGCACCCACCACGTCGAGCACCCGCGCCGGGCTCGCCGTGGCGGAGACCCGCAGGTCGTACGGCAGGTAGCTGTCCGGCGTCAGGCCCGTGACCTGGCCGGCGTACGCGAGCAGGTCGTGCGCGACGTGCGCGGCCGTCGTCCAGCAGCTCCACGTCAACGTGCCGGCGGGCACCGACCAGTCACGGTCGCTGTGCGGGCGCAGCACACGGACCATCTCGCCGGCCGCCGCCCGTACGTCGGCGCCGGTCACCACGGACATCGGTACGTCGATGCGTGCAAGAATTCATCCTCGTGATCGGGGGGAGGCGAACACCATGTTGCCCAACCTGGTGGTGGACACGACGGTACTGCCGCCGGCTGACCGGTTCGAGTTCTGGTACGCCCTGGTCGCCCAGGAGACGGCGCCCGCGCACATCACCAGCGCCCGGCTGGACAACTTCGTCGCGTACGCCCAGGTCATCGATCTGGGCCAGGTCCGGATGACGTCACTGAGGTACCCGTCGCTGGATTCCATCCGGCCCGCGAAGCTGGTCCGCCGTGCCGAGGCGGACATCTACCAGCTCGCGCTGCCGCTGACGGGCCGCAGCACCCTGGTCCAGGACCGCACGGAGACCACCCTCGTCGCCGACAGCCACCTCACCATGTTGGACGCCGCGCGTCCGCACATCGCCCGCCACTGGGCGGACGGTCCCGGTCTCGCGACGACGATCACCGTGCAGATGCCGCACGCGGCGCTGCCGTTACCGCCGGACCGCCTGCGCCGTCTGCTGGCCACACCGATGTCGTCACGTCTCGGCGTCGCCGGGCTCCTGGCTCACCATCTGCGCACCATCGCGGCGCACCCGGAGCAGTACGAGCCGAACCAGGCCGAGATGCTGGGCGGGGTGGCGTTGGACCTGCTCGCCGCCACGCTCGCCCAGCACCTCGACGTCGAGGGCGTTCTGTCGCCGGAGACACGGCAGGCCGCGTTACGCGCCCGCGTCGTCGACTTCATCGACCGCCACCTCGGCAGCGCCGACCTCAACCCGCGGAACGTCGCCGCCGCCCACCACATCTCCCTGCGTTCGCTGCATCGCCTTTTCCAGGGCGAGGCGACGACACCCGCCGAGCTCATCCGGGCCAAACGGCTGGAGCGGTGCCGGCGGGACCTGGTCAACCCACTGCACGCGCGACAGCCGGTCCACCTCATCGGCGCCCGGTGGGGTTTCGCGGACAAGGCCCACTTCAGCCGCCTTTTTCGCGCCCGCTACGGGCGTTCACCGCAGGCGTACCGGGCGGCGCACACACCGCCGGACCGGTGAGCCGGTGCCGCTACCGCCGTCGGTGGTCGGTCTGGTCGTCCGCGTCGAAGTCACGCACGGAGGCGCGGATCATCTCGCCGTACGGGTCGTCCGGTAGCTGGGCCAGGTGCTCCCGGGCTCGGGCGAGGTGTTCCCGCGCCGCGCCGGCGTTGCCCAGTCGCCGGTGACAGTCGGCGAGGTTGAGGTACAGCGACGGCAGGAACGCCCGTACCTGAAGCGAGGGCAGGTGCCGCCGGGCACGCTCGTCGGTCAGCCCGGACACGGCGGCCAGAGCACGTTCGTCCCAGCTCAGCTCCGCGTTGAGGGTGTCCTGAAGGTCGGCGAGGTGGTGGGCGAGGGTGCAGCGGTGCAGAGCGTCACCGGTCGGGCCGATCTCGTCCCACAGCGCGGTGAGCAGTTCCCGGGCTTCGGCGGCGCGGCCGGTCTGGCCGAGCTGCACCGCCTCGACGATGCGGGTCATGGTCGGGTCGGGGGCCATCTGGTCGTTCATGTCGCCGATGCTCGGGCCTCGACCAGCTCGAGGGTCAAACGACGTGTGGGCCAACGACCTGTCCAGAGCTTTCAGTGAGCCGGGCGATGCGGCGGTGAGCGGTGCAAACAGCTGGACGCGCTGTCGCGCGGGCGGTACCTTGCAGTCGACCGCGACACCGTCCGAGGAGGTGAGACCCATGACCGCTGGTTCGAAGTGGGTGCTCCCCTCGCCGTCACGGTTGGGCGACTGACGTAGGTGTCGCCGGGAGCGCCTTTCACCCAAGGCACTCCCGAAAGGCTGCTCCTGTGTCCTCCATTCATCTCGACCCCTCTCCGACGTCGCCGCCGAGCCGCGACGCGGATCGTCCGCCGCACCTGTTCGACGTGATCATCGTCGGCTGCGGGCCGACCGGCGCGATGCTGGCCGCCGAACTCCGCCTGCACGACGTGCGGGTCCTCGTACTCGAGAAGGAGAGCGAGCCTCCGTCGGCCGTGCGCATCGTGGGTCTGCACATCCGCAGCCTCGAGGTGCTGGCGATGCGCGGACTCCTGGACCGCCTGCTCGCGCACGGACGACGACGTCCGGCCGCCGGCTTCTTCGCCGCCATCGACAAGCCCGCCCCCACCGGGCTGGACTCCCCGTACGCCTACCTGCTGGGCATACGGCAGCCCGTCATCGAACGTCTGCTCGCCGAGCACGCGACCGATCTGGGCGCGCAGATCCGGCGCGGACGATCGGTCACCGGTCTCGCGCAGGACGACGAGGGCGTGACCGTCGAGCTGGCCGACGGCGAGCAGGTGCGCGCGCGCTACCTCGTCGGCTGCGACGGCGCACGCAGCACGGTGCGCAAACTCCTCGGCGTCGGCTTCCCGGGCGAACCCGCGCGGACCGAGACGTTGATGGGCGAGATGGAGGCGGACCTGTCACCGGAGGAGATCGCCGCGGCGACGGCAGCCGCCGGCGGCCCCCGGCACCGATTTTGGGTCCGACCCGCAGGCGTCGGCGTCTACAGCGTCGTCGTCCCGGCGGCGGATGTCAGCGACCGCGCGGTGCCGCCCACCATCGAGGACTTCCGACGACAGCTACGAGCTGTCGCCGGAACCGACTTCGGCGTGCACTCCCCGCGCTGGATGTCCCGCTTCGGCGACGCCACCCGGCTCGCCGAGCGGTACCGGGTGGGTCGGGTCCTGCTGGCCGGCGACGCCGCCCACATCCATCCGCCCATCGGCGGTCAGGGCCTCAACCTGGGCGTCCAGGACGCGGTCAACCTCGGCTGGAAGCTGGCCGCACAGGTGCGGGGCTGGGCCCCGGAAACCCTGCTGGACACCTACCAGGCCGAACGTCGCCCGGTCGCCGCCGACGTGCTCGACAACACGCGCGCCCAGACGCAACTGCTGTCCGACGAACCGGGCGCGCTGGCCGTACGCCGCCTGCTCACCGAACTGATGGACTTCGACGAGGTGAACCGTCACCTCCTGGAGAAGATCACCGGAATCGGGATCCGCTACGACGTGGGCGAGGGCCCCGACCTGCTCGGACGCCGCCTACGCGACGTCGACCTGCGGCACGGCAACCTGTACGCGCTCCTGCACCGTGGCCGGGGCCTGCTGCTGGACCGCACCGGGCGACTGAGCGTCGGTGGCTGGTCCGACCGGGTCGACCACCTCGTGGACCCGAGCGCGGACCTGGACGTTCCGGGTGTCCTGGTACGCCCCGACGGTCACGTCGTCTGGATCGGCGACGACCAGCGGGAGCTGGACGGCCATCTGGCCCGCTGGTTTGGCGGTCCCACCGGGTGAGGCCGCCGGTGTCAGTCGAGAACGGGCACCGAGCGCCCCTCGTTGACCGTGTACGCGCCCGTCGACAGGATGCCGAGGACCGTGGGCGTCAGGGTCAGCGAGATGACGCCGCCGGGCAGCACGCGGACGCTGTCCTCGGACGCGGCGAACGTCGCGGGCGTCGACCCGTCCGGGAACAGCCGCTTCCCGCCGCCGACGACGACGGGGTACTGCAGCAGCCGGTAGAGGTCGACGAGTCCGGCCTGGTGCAGCGTCTGTACGAGCTGCCAACTGCCGTGCACCTGGAGTTCCCCGCCCGGGCCTTCCTTGAGCTGGCGCACCGCGTCGATGATGCCGGTGCGCAACACCGTCGTCGGGCTCCAGTCGGCGTCCTCGTCCGTCAGCGTCTCGCTGACGACGTACTTCGGCAGGGTGTTCAGCTTGGTGGCGATCAGGTCGTCGGGCGCGGTGACCTTCGGCCAGTACCCGCCGAGCAGGCCGTAGCTCGTGCGGCCGAAGAGGAAGGCGTCGGCCGTACGGAACCAGCCCTCGACGACCTCGTTGGTGTGCGCGGACATGTGCGGGACGAGCCATCCGCCCCGGTCGAAGCCGTCCGAGCGGTCCTCGTCCGGGGCACCCGGTCCCTGCATGACGCCGTCGAGGCTCACGAAGACGTTGACGCTGAGCAGCACGGTTCTCCTCCGTAGGTGTGAATCGGGCCGGTCGCCCCCGGCGGCCGGCCCGACGGAGGTTAGCTGCCGGGGGTCGGGTCGGGCTTGTACAGGAACGACACCGTCGGGTCGGCGTCCGTTCCCAGCCCGCTCGCGGTGTGCCCGACGAAGCGCCGCAGCGCGTGTGCCAGGTGCGCCTGGTCGAAGTAGCCCAGCGCGTCGACGGCCGCGCGCCAGTCGAGGCCGTCGCGCAGCATGGTGGCCGCGGCGTTCGCGCGGTCGATCTGGGTCACGGCGGTCTGCGACAGGCCGGTGACGGTCCGGTGTCGCCGCTGGTGGGTGCGCGTGGACCGGTGCGGGTCGGCCTCCGCGTCCGCCAGGCGTGACGGCACCACCAGTCCGGCGTCGCGCAGGCGTCGGACGAACTGCTCGACGTTCTCGTACGTCGGCGTCTCCCAGTCCTCGCCGCCGATGATCACCCGGCCGCTGGGCGTCACCGGGAAGGACACGTCGCTGTCGACGATCGAGGTCGCGGGGTGCGGCCGGAAGACGGCGCCGAGTGTGAGCCGGATCCCGAGGAACTCGGCGTCCGGCGGGACCGGTGCCGTGGTCGCCCTGGTCTCCGGCCCGCGCAGCGTGACGAGGAGCTGCCCGGCCGTGCGCGTGACGATCAGGTGGCAGCACGTACGCGCCACGGACGTCATCGTCTGCTCGGCGTCGCTGGTGGTGCGCCACACGCGGTCGACGACGCGCCCCTGCGTGTCGGTCGGACGATGCTCGAATCGCAACGCCATGAGCCCTCCGTCGTTCTCGTCGCCTATTCAGGCGATGCCCCGGGTCAGGTCATCGACGTGCGCGATTATCCACATCGCGTCGCGTTGGTAGAGCCCGACGTGACTGCGGATATTCTCCTGTCCCTGATCGGCCCGGGTCTCGGTGAAGGCGGCGAGGTCGCGTAGTCGATCGACAGCGACCTGAAGGACGTGCGCGGGTCGCAGCTTCGAGCCGTACGCGTCGCAGAGGATGCGCAGGCGACGGGCCCGCTCGTCGAGGTGGCTGTCGAGAGCGTCGCCGTTGTCCGGATCCGCGAGCGGCACCAGCCGATAGGCGAGATAGGCCAGGTCCCACACCCGGGGACCGGGCGAGGCGGTGTCCCAGTCGATGACTCCGGTGAGGCGCCGCTCGGTGAAGACCATGTTGTACGGCGCGAAGTCGTTGTGGCAGATGACCTCGGCCGGCTGCCGCACCGGGGACTGCCACACCTCGTGGGCGGTGTCGAAGCTCGCGCTGGCCTGGTGGAGTTGCGCGAGGAAGACAGCCGCGTCGGTCAGGACCTCCTGGCTCCAGACCCAGTCGGGCAGCGGGTACTGAGGCACGACTCCCGGCAGGTACGAGACGCTGTCGCGTCCCCGCTCGTCGGTGCCCAGCGGCTGCGGTGCCCAGGAGAGGCCGTGCCGGCGAAGATGCCGCAGGAGGCGTTGGATCGTCGGACTCCAGGCGGCGGCACCTCGTCGCACAGTGGCACCGACACGCACCGCGCCTCCCATATTGCCCCCGTGCAGGGTCTCCTCCTGCTCGTCGACCACGTGCCCGCTGGGATCGCTCATGCCGGACATCCTGAACGGGTGCGCGGTAGCAGCGCCACAGTGGCAGCTCATCTTATTAAAGGATTACCGGTAACGATAATCCGTTAATTCTTGCCCACAAACAGGACATAACGTGCACGCACCATAATGACAGTTAAGATGCGTAAGCACTCAGGCTGTTGTTCCGGCGGTCCTTCGCCCGTCCTGGGTCGCCCATAGGTGCACGGAGAGCATGCCGACCATGGCGCCGCCTTCAGCGCTGGCTATGTCCGCCGCCTGTACACAGCAGCCGGCGGCGGCACCCCGAGCTGGGGGGCGGCCGCGCGGGCCGGTCGCGTCAGTGGGCGTGATGGTACTGGTGCACCACGGCGTGACCCTTGCCTCGCGAGATCATCCACTGGTTCACCGGGGTGGTCAGCACAAACGCCACGACCAGCGAACCCGCGAGGGACGCCCAGAACAACACGCTCGTCAGCCCGGCGTCCATCGCCCCGGGCACCCCGACGATGAACGCGTTGTCCAGCAGCTCCATGATGGCGATCGACACGGTGTCGGCGGCCAGGGCGACCGTCAGCGCCGCGCGGAACCCGACCCCGGCGCGCAACACACCGCGCATCGTCAGCCCGTACCCGAACACGAACGCCAGGACGATCGACAGCACGACCGTGGCGGCATTGTGCAACCCGAACGCGGTGCCGAGCACCATGCCCAACACCTCGCCGATCGCGCAGCCTGTCAAGCAGTGCAGCGTCGCCTGCGCGGCGACTGCCCAACTCGCCGCCGCTGCTGGATGCCCCTCGTTCTCGTGAGCCGCAACCGGCGTTGGCATGCCCGCGTGGTGGTGATGCTCGTGTGTCATGTCCGCCTCCTTCAACCCCGCCGAACATACCCCCTGGGGGTACCTGTGGCCAGGGGGCGTCAGCGGTTGTGTCCAGGCCCGTCCGTAGTTTCCAGACCAAAAACAACGCTAAGAACTGAGGGTTGATCAAGCTCTGATCTGGCCCGTAGCGTGCCGTCCCGTTCGGTGACGGTCGATGCTCGGGTGGTGGGGTTGTGGCGACTCAGGACGTGTTCTCGGCGGAGGAACTGGTGCGGCTTCGGGGGTTCCCGGAGATCAACCGGGCCGAGCTGATCCGGTACTTCACGTTGACCGGTGCGGACGAGGCGTTCGTGCGCCAGTTCCGCACGGGCCGCAACGTGTTGGGTGTGGCGGTGCAGTTGTGCACGCTGCCGTGGCTCGGGTTCGTGCCCGATGACGTCGCGGCGGCCCCGGCCGCCGTGGTGGGCCGGTTGTCGCAGCGGCTCGGGATCGCGATGGGTGAGCTGCGCGGGTACGGCGAGCGGGAACAGACCCGGACGGGTCATCTACGGGAGGTGGCCGGCTACGCCGGCTGGCGGTCGATGGACACCGCCGAGTGGAAGGACCTCGACGAGTTCCTGTTCGCTCGGGCGATGGAGCACGACTCGCCGAAGCTGCTGTTCCGGCTGGCCTGTGAGTACCTGCTGTCGTCGCGGGTGGTGCGGCCGGGGGTGATCCTGCTGCTGCGGCGGGTAGCTGCGGCCAGGGCCCGCGCTCGGGGTGAGACGTGGGCGCGAATGCGGCACCTGCTCACCGACCGGCGGTGCGCGGAGCTGGACCTGCTGCTGGTCCCGGACGCGTACCTGGGTCGGACGCCGCTGGCGTGGCTGGGTGTGGGGCCGACGTCGTCGAGCCCTGCGGCGGTGAAGGCGGAGCTGGAGAAGCTGACCTACCTGCGCCGGTTGGACGCGCACACCCTGGATCTGTCGATGCTGCCGGCGGAGCGGCGCCGGTTCCTGGCCGGGGTCGGGCGGCGGTTGACGGGGCAGGCGTTGCAGCGGCGTGAGCCGGAGCGCCGGTATCCGATCCTGCTGACCCTGCTGGCACAGTCGGCGGTCGACGTGCTGGATGAGACGCTGATGCTGTTCGACCAGGCGATTTCCGGTCGGGAGGCGGCGGCGAAGCAGAAGGTCGCCGAGGCCCTCGCGGAGCGGGCGAAGGGTGGGGAGAACCGGCAGGCGCTGCTGGACGAGATCCTGACCATCGTGCTCGACACGGCGGTCGGCGACGAGCAGATCGGCACGCTGCTGCGCTCCCGGATCGGGATGGACCGGATGCGGGCGGCGTGGGCCGAGCGCCGCGAGCGGCTGCCGCGTGATCATGGGCAGCTCAGCATGTTGGACGCGTCGATGTCGTACCTGCGGCAGTTCGCCCCGGCGGTGCTGGCGGCGGTCCAGTTCGCCGGCGGGCCCGGAACCGAGCAGTTGCTCCAGGCGGTGAGCGTGCTGACCGAGCTGTACGCCACCGGTGCCCGCAAGGTCCCGGCCGGTGCTCCGGTCGGGTTCGTCCCGACGAAGTGGGCCGGCTACCTGGTGGCGACGGAGCAGGCCGGTGACGTCACCGCGTACCGCCGCTATTGGGAGATCGCCGTGCTGGTCGGCCTTCGGGACGGGCTGCGCTCGGGTGATGTGTTCGTGCCCGGGTCGCGGCGGTACGCCGATCCGGCGTCGTTCCTGCTCACCCCGGCGGCGTGGGCGCCGCAGAAGGTGCAGTTCTGTCACCTGGTCGGCAAGCCGGTCGAGGCCGCTGACGCGCTCGCGCAGGCCGACGACGAGCTGCACGCCGCCTTGGCGGATCTGGAGACGCAGTTGGCGAAGGGCAATCCGGGCGAGGTGCGGCTCACCGACGATGGGGAGCTGATCATTCCGCCGTTGACCGCCGAGGACGTGCCCGCCGAGGCCGACGCGGTGCGCGCGGAGCTGGCCGGGATGCTGCCGAGGGTGCCGATCGCGTCGGTGCTGGTGGAGGTCGACGCGCGGACCGGGTTCACCGACCACCTGGTGCACGCGGGCGGGAAGGTGAGTCGGCCGGCGGAGCTGAAACGCAACCTGCTGTACGTGATCATCGCCGAGGCGACGAACATGGGCCTGTCGGCGATGGCCGAGTCCTGCGGCGTGCCGTACGACGTCCTGGCGTGGACCGCCGAGTGGTACTTCCGCCCCGAGACCCTGGAGGCGGCCAACGCCGCGGTGGTGAACTATCACCACCGGCTTCCGCTGACCCAGGCGTTCGGGTCGGGCACCCTGTCGTCGTCGGACGGGCAGCGGTTCCCGGTCAAGGGCAAGTCGATCACCGCCCGGCACCTGTCGCGGTACTTCGCCCGGGGACAGGGCGTGTCCACCTACACCCACGTCTCTGACCAGCACTCGACCTTTGACACGAAGGTCATCGTGGCGACCGCGCCGGAGTCGCACTACGTGCTCGACGGGCTGTTGGGCAACGCCACCGACCTGGCCGTGTTCGAGCACGCCACCGACACCCACGGCGCGACCCTGGCCAACTTCGCGCTGTTCGACCTGGTCGGCAAGCAGCTCTCGCCGCGCATCCGCGACCTCGGGAAGATCACCCTCTACCGAACCGGCCCGAACGCCGACTTCCTCACCCGCTACCCGCGCGCGGGCGGCCTGCTGACCCGGCGACTGAACACCGACCTGATCACGAGCACCTGGGACGACCTGCTGCGCGTCGCCGCGAGCGTGCAGGGCGGCCACGCCACCGCCGCGCCGTCGGGAAGCTGTGCTCCTCGAAACGGCAGCAGAACGCGCTGACCAGCGCGATCAAGGAGTACGGGGCGCTGCGCCGCACCGTCTACGCCGCCCGCTACCTCGCCGACGAAACCTACCGGCGGCGGATCTCCCGGCAGCTCAACAAGGGGGAGAACCTGCACGCCCTGCGCCGCTCACTCGCGTACGCCGGCGAGGGAGCGCTGCGCCGCCGCCACCACGAGCAGCAGACCGAGCAGATGTGGTGCCTGACCCTGGCCACCAACGCGATCGTCTGCTGGTCCACCGAGTACCACGGCCTCGCCGTCGGCGCGCTACGCCGCGACGACCGCCAGGTCGACGACGAGGTCCTGGCGCACATCTGGCCGACCCACCACGAGAACGTCCACTTCTACGGCACCCACTCGGTCGACATCGACGGCGAACTCGCTCAGCTCGACACCGACGGGTATCGGCCGCTGCGGCTGGCCGGGGCCACGGCGGCAAACCGCTGAGCACGGGCTGCGCCTGACGGTCGTCCCCTCAGGCGCAGCCCGCAGGTTCACGACGGCGGCCGGCCGACGGGTCGGCGGACCTCGCCGCGCGGGGTCCTGGCCGACGTCGGCCAGGACCCCGCGGCGTCTCGTTCTAGAACCAGAGGCTGCCCGCCGACGTGGATGTACCCCCACCACTGGCACGGCCAGGATCTCACTGCGTTGAATCAAGTCCGGATTGCGGACCGAGTGGCACCGTCGTTACCTATTGTGGGCAGACATGCACGGACGGTACCGTCAGCTCCGGAAACGTGAGAGCGGCGGTTGAACGAACACGTCAACGACGACGGGAAGCCGCAAGAGACATGGTGCTGAGACATTCGACGGACACGGCCGCTGCGGCCTGGCTCGCGAGTTCGCGGACTCCGGCGGAGCAGCTGATCACGTTCGGGCCTGCTGACTACGAGGCGTATGCCCGCTTGCGGTACATCCCAGATCCGACATCGCCCGATCAGCGCGAGACCGACGCCGATGTTCCGGCCGACCGCGAATTGTGGGCGCCGCAGGCGCGACGCGCGCTGCACGTCCTCGCACCATTCACGGCAACGCCTGACCAGTGCTTCTTCTGCGTCTGGGAGGGCGTAGCCGGAAGCGCCCTCTCGGCGGCCGAGCGGCAGGGCCCACTGGTGACCGTCCCGCACCGTCGGTACGTTCTCTTCACCGGCAGGCTCGCGGACTACATCGAGGGCCGCGCCGAACCGTTCGACGGGGATTCCGCTCCGGTCCCCGCCTTCGTCTGGCCGGCCGATCGCCGGTGGTGTTTCACCAGTGACGTCGACCCCCACTGGGCAGGGATAGGCGCTGACCAGGCTGCCGTCGACAGGCTGCTGGACACCATCGGCCTCGACGTGGTCCAGGCAATGCCCACCGACCGTTTCCCTGCCTATCGGTAAACCACCAACCACAGGGGAGGCACAGTGAAACGGTACGCAACAAGGACCGTGCGGGTCGCGGTCGCGACGATTGTGGCGGTTGGGGGTGTCAGTCTCGCCGTACCGGCAGCCGCGCAAGCCCGGGTCGACGGTGTTGTCTCCTACGCCGATGCCGTCCCGGGCCTCGCACCTGCGGGCCTCGCAGACCAGGCGCGGTACGTCGACGAGAACGGCCGAGAGATCGATCCCTCGGCGAACAGGAAACACGACGGCGGAAACACGACGGCGGCGATCGGGTGCACTCCCGACACCCTGCCTGACGACCCTCACTGGTCATCTCCGGACGCCTCTGGGCACGGGCAGTGGAACAAGGGCGACTGCACAGGAGCCACCGCTCACGTCACCAACTGCCTCTACGAGTACTACACGGACGGCACATGGCGCCGTAAGGCATGTTCGGGTTCGACGCAGCTCAAGCCCAAGTCGGAGAGTAACAACCGGTCGACCGCGCGCCGAACCTGCGATTCGACAGGCGCCCTGATCTCCTGGCGCAATCAGGTTGACGTGGACGTCGACGGCCAGGTGGATTCGTCAGGCACCGAATACCACCAAGCGAGCGTGTACTGCGTCGTCACCGGAGCAGACCAGTAAGAGCGCAGGTCGGCCTAGCGCCGAGCATCGGAACGGCCCGAGAGCAGCACCACGCTCTCGGGCCGTTCCGATGCAACCACCGAGTCGCGCACGCCGGAAGGTGGGGGTGCCGTTAACTGCCCTGTGACACAGAATTACGTATTCTCTGTCACAGGACCGATGATCAACCCATCTCCACCTGCGAGTCGCCGTCACCGCGGTGAGGGCGACTCGGCCACATTCTGTGTCACATGAGCGAAAGAGGTCGCTGAGGTGTCCGTGATCCCGCTGCCGACCACCCGACGACCGCCGACGCTGGTGGTCGCCGTCGACGCGTTCCTCGAACGGTTCCGCGACGACCCCGGCACCCGCGCCACCTACACCGAGACCCTGCGCCGGCTACGCGAGAGCGCCGGCGATCAGGTGCCGGTCGCCGCACTCACCCCGCAGCTGTACGAGCAGACGATGGCCCGCTGGGACCGGGGGGCCGCGAACACCTGGAACAAGCACCTGTCCGCGCTGACCTCGTTCAGCGCCTACTGCCGCCGCCAGGACTGGCTGACCACCGACCCCGGCCGCCGCCTGGAGCGTCGCAAGGTCACCCGGACCCGGGACAAGGCCATCCCGCGAGCCCGCCTGGAGCGGCTGTTCACCGACGACCGAAACCCGCTACGCGAGCGGGTGCTGTGGCGGATGCTCTACGAGACCTGCGCCCGCGCCCAGGAGATCCTCGGCATGGACGTGGCCGACCTGGACATGGAGTTTCGCCGCGCCCTGGTCGTCGAGAAAGGCGGCGACCGCGCCTACGTGCACTGGGAAACCCCCACCGCCCGCCTACTACCCCGGCTCCTGGCCGGCCGTACCGCCGGGCCGGTCTTCCTAGCCGACCGACGCGCACCAACCGCAGGGAGCCGCGCGCCGGCCCTGAGCGACATCTGCCCCGACACCGGCCGGGGCCGGCTGTCCTACCCGCGCGCCGAGTACCTGTTCAAGCAGGCCACCCAGCTTCACGACCCCCACGGCACCGGGCACACCCTCCACCAACTACGCCACTCCGGGTTAACCCACCTCGCGGCCAAAGGACGTAGCGCCGCCGAGTT
Organism: Micromonospora sp. RB23; assembly: GCF_053585025.1. Classification (NCBI taxonomy): domain Bacteria; kingdom Bacillati; phylum Actinomycetota; class Actinomycetes; order Micromonosporales; family Micromonosporaceae; genus Micromonospora; species Micromonospora sp. RB23. The sequence continues at coordinate 3,609,387 of NZ_CM132111.1, read as the reverse complement.
GCAGGCCAAGTCCCGCCACCGACACCTGGCCACCCTCGGCATCTACGTCCGGCTCGGCGAGGAGACCTCCGCCCGCATCACCGCCGAGAACGACGAGCACCACCGACGGCACCGACGCTGACCCTCGCATCCCACGTACCGGGATCATGGAAAGCGGCGAAGTGCCCCCGCCCGATTCACCACGTCGGAACAGCCGTCCCTGGTGTAGCCCTAGATCAACTGCTTAGCGTTGTTTTTGGTCTGGAAACTACGGACGGGCCGTCCAGGCGCACCGGGCGGTAGCCGTCGGCGGCCAGCTGGGCGAGTTCGCCGTCGATGTCGACCGAGTGGGTGCCGTTCTGATCGGTGACCGTTCACTTGGTCGCGGTGGCCCATTCGGTCGCCCGCGAGGGGCTGTAGTACCGGGTGAAGCCACAGCCCCACGCGATCGGGTCGGCGAGCGCCGCGCCGCCCCAGCGGGGCATGCCGGACACGAGCAACCGGGTGCCGACCTGATAGGTGGGGCCGTGCTCGGACGTGGGATCGCCCGTCCCGGGCCCGCCGTCGGGTGGCGACATGTCCACCACGGCGGTGCCGCCGGAGCCACCCTTGAACCAGGCATGGACCTGGAACGTCACCGACCGCAGGTCCAGGGGAGGATGCGCGCCGCGCCCGGTGCGGGCCGGTCCGATGCCGGTAACGGTGCCGTCGAAGGCGAAGGCCTGCTCGGCGAGCGTCTCCGGTGCGTACGGCTTGACGCACTGCGCCGCGCCGAAGGCGAGCGGATCTCCGGGCTCAACCCCGGCCGGCAGGTCGGCCGCCGACGTCGAAGCGGCAGGTGTGACCGGGGAGGTGACCGAGGGCTGTGCCTGCGGCGTCGCGGCCGGCCGGTTGACGCCGTACACGCCCGTCGCGACGATCAGCGCGCTCGTGGCCCCCGCGACCAGCAGGGTCCGGCGCCTGCGGTGGACCTGGCGCACCGCCGCTGCGGCCACGGCCCGCTCGTCGGGGGCGTGGGCGGCATCGGCGGCGAACAACTCGCGCAGCTCGCGCTCGGTCGACTGGTTCATCGGGTCTCCCTTCGTGCGTCGACGGCCGCGGGCCCGCGCAGGCTCGCCAGGGCACGCGAGGCGGTGGCCCGCACCGAACTCTCGGTGACCCCCATGGCGGCGGCGATCGCCGCGTCATCCAGGTCGGCGTAGTACCGCAGGACGAGCACTGTGCGAGCGCGCGGCGCGAGGCTGCTCAACAGCACCCGCATCTGGTCCCGGGCCGCGACCGCCTCGGCCGGATCGCTCACCGTGGCGCCGGTCTCCTGGCGCAGGTCGGCGGGCCGCTCCGTCGTCCAGCGCCGGCGACGCCAGCTCAGGTGCGCGTTCACCAGCATGCGGCGTACGTAAGCCTCGGGGTCTGCCGCCGCGCGCACCCGCCTCCAGTGCCGGTACGCGTCGGCCAGCACGGTCTGGGCGAGATCCTCCGCCACCTGCCGGTCGCCGCTCAGGACGAACGCCAGGCGCACCAACGACCGGCCGTACCCCGCCACGAAATCCTCGAACGACACGCTCGCTCCCGTCAGTGCTCCTCACTGAAGAGACGCATCCGCCGCCGCCGCACGCTGTAACCCCGACGCGCAAATCTTCGGACGGGTTCCTAGCTGTGCCCGTACGCCTGCCGGGCCTCGGCCACCTCGGCGGCCTGGCGCTGTCGCCACCGACGCTGCGCGTCCCGGTTGCAGGCGCGGCAGACCCGGCGGTACGTGCCGGTGGCCGGGTCGATCTCCCGGTCGTGGCCGTTGCGGCAGCGCGGGTGGCGTTCGCGCGAGCGACAGATCTCCGCGCGCGTCACCTGGCGCAGGTGGGTGGGTTCGATGCAGTCGGCGACGCCGCAGACGTGGTCGACCTCCAGGTCGGGGTCGTAGCCGCCGACGAAGACGGCGTACGCGGCGATGTGCGCCCAGGCGCGCCCGGCGACCTTCTGGTGGACGCCACGCCGAGAGCCGTAGCCGGTGACGATGAGACAACCGGTCTCGACTCGGGCAGAACGAGCGAGCAGGTACTCCCGCAGGCTGTCGGGGGTGAAGTGGCGGGACAGCCCGTGAACGCCGGAGAGCATGGGCGCAGCCTACGACGGTCTTCTACCGGGGCAGTTCGGCTGCCTGCTCGGGTAGGTCCACGTCGGTGTCGTCGGCGACGTCGGCGCAGTCCACCAGCCGCACGGCCGGACCGTGGGTGCGCAGGTAGTCGCGCGCGCCCCGGTCGCCGGTCGCCGCCTCGGCGACGCCCGGCCAGTGGTCGCGCCCGAGCAGCACCGGGTGTCCGCGTCGACCGTCCGCATAGGTCGCCATGACAAGGGCGCTGGCGGTGGCGTCGCGGGCGACGCGCCGTACCGCCTCGGGGGTCAGGTCGGGCTGGTCGACCAGGGTGACCACGACGGCGGCGGCCGGGCTGGACGTCAGGGCGTCCAGCCCGGCCCGCAGCGACGAGCCCATGCCCGACGCCCAGTCGGCGTTGACCACCACGTCGGGCAGCCGGGTACGGGCGCGGACCTCGTCGGCCCGCGCGCCGAGCACCACCACGACCGGCTGGCAACCGGCGGCGGTGAGGATCTCGGCGGCGTGCTCCACGAGAAGGCGGCCCCGGTACGGCAGCAGGGCCTTGGGTTGACCGAGCCGGCGACCCGCGCCGGCCGCCAGGAGCAGACCGCCCGTGACCATGGCCCGAGCGTAGACCCGATGACCGGGTGCGCGCGCCGCCTCCCACCGCAGGTCAGCGCGCCAGCCACTCCCGGTAGGAGGTGGGGGCGAGGACGGCGTCCTCCTTGCCGATGAGCACGTCACCGGGGACCGCCGCGAACATGCCGGCGGTGTCGTCGGTGGTGACGGTGCGCTGGTCGCCGTGTGCGGCGAGGGTGATCCGGCCCAGCTCGTCGAGTGCGAACACGTCGGGGCCGGCGACGTTGCGGATGCCCTGAAGCGGCGCGCCCACGCTCACGTCGGCGACGGCCTGGGCGACGTCGGCCGCGGCCATCGGCTGTACGGGGGTGCTCGGCAGGCGTACGCCGGACTCGTCGGCGGTCCAGGAGATGACGGCGTCGATGAACTCGAAGAACTGGGTGGCGCGGACGATCGAGTAGGGCAGCCCGCTGGCCTTGAGGATGTCCTCCTGGAGGACCTTCGCGCGGTAGTAGGCCAGGTCGGGCACCTGGTCGACGCCGACGATCGACAGGACCACCGCGTGTCCGACGCCGGCCTGCTCGGCGGCGGCCAGGAGGTTGTCCATGGTCGTCTGGAAGAAGGCGGGGGAGTCCTCGTCGAAGGTCGGCGAGTTGGTGAGGTTGACGACGACCTCGGCGTCCGTGAGCGCCTCGGTCAGGCCCTGCCCGGTGAGGAGGTCGACTCCGGTCGACTGCGAGTGCCCGAACGCGTCGTGCCCGGCGGTGCGCAGGATCTGCACGACCTGGGAGCCGATCAGGCCCGTCCCGCCCATCACAGCGATCTTCATGTCCGTTCCACCTTCCCTGTGGGATTTTGTCCCGTTCGTCGCGGCATCCTTGCCGGAGCCGCCAAACTCGGACCTCTTATGTCCGAGAACTATACTCGGATAACGAGGGTCCGAGTATCAGGGGTGGCTAGGGTGAGGCGATGAAGATGTCCGGCGGGGTCGAGTGGGCGCTGCACTGCTGCGTCGTGCTCACCACCAGCAGCAGGCCGGTCCCGGCCGCCCGGCTCGCGGAGCTGCACGACGTCTCCGGCAGTTACCTCGCCAAGCAGCTTCAGTCGCTGGCCCGCGCGGGGCTCATCCACTCGGTGCAGGGCAAATCCGGCGGCTACGCGCTGACCCGGGCGCCCGAGACGATCAGCGTGCTGGACGTCGTCCACGCCGTCGACGGGCCGGGCCCCGCCTTCGTGTGCACCGAGATCCGCCAGCGCGGCCCGCTGGCCACCCCGCCCAGCGAGTGCACCGGCGCGTGCCCGATCGCCCGCGCCATGTGGGCCGCCGAGACGGCGTGGCGCGACGCCCTCGCTGGCATCACGATCGCCGACCTCGCCCGCGACGTGGACGTCGACTCCGGCCCCGAGGCCCTGGCCACCGTCCGTGCCTGGCTCACCGGCGACCCCACCGGCTGACCGGCCCAGCCGGCGCAGCCAGGGTCAGCCGGTGCGTCGTACCTCGGTGTCCCAGATCTCGGCCCACGGACGTCGCAGCCCCCGGCACACGTAGATCGGGCCGCCGTTCTCGTCGTTGGCCACCTCGACCCGCTGGTCCACCCGCCCGGCCAGCTCGCAGCGCGTGAACCAACCGTTGAGCGCGTCGGGGCGCTCCCAACCGACCGCGATCACCACGTCCGCGTCGGCGGGCGGCCGACCGAAGTCGACCATGCTGTTGTGACCGGAGTACGCCCGGGGCAGCCCTCGGGCCGGTCCGTAGCGCGCGACCGCCCCGGCCTCGCCGTAGTTGCCGGTGAGGACGACCGTCCGCGCGCGGTCCGACTCCGGCAGGCCACGGTGGACGGCGGCGAGCGAGTCGGCGAACGCCGGCCAACCGATGGTCTCCCCGGCGTCGTAGTTGACGTCGACCACGAACGCGGGCAGCCGGTCGGCCGGCAGCACCGGCAGCAGCAGCACGAAGCTGGGCAGCAGGAACGGCACCGCGCCGACCGCGAGCACCGCCCGCCGCAGCCACGCCGCGCCACGCGACGCCCAGGCGGCGGTCACCACCGCGCCCGCCGCGACGAGCACCAACAGCAGGGGAGCGTCGTAGTAGCCCTTGCCGCCGGCCACCAGCACCACGCCGAACACGACAACCCAGGCCCAACCGACCGCACGGTACGGCCGCCACGCCGGCCGTCGCAGCAACGCGACGAGACCGGCGATCCAGATCGGTACGGCGTACGGGCTGATGATGAGGAACTGGAGGGTGAACGCGTCGAGCCGGCCGCTGTAGGAGCTGTCCCCGTCGGAGATGGACGCGGCCACGCCGAGCTGCGGGAAGCCGTGCGCGGCCTGCCAGATCAGGTTCGGCGCGGCCAGCACCAGGGCGATGCCGGCTGCGGCGAGCACCCGACGGTCGCGCAGCAGCCGACGCGGCCCCGCGATCACCACCCCGGCGAGCAGGCCCACGGCCAACAGCGCCGGCAGCAGCTTGTTGAGCATGCCCACGCCGAGCACCAGCCCCAGCACGAGCGCCCACCGGGTGTCGCCGGTGCGCAGCAACCGCACCGCGCACCACGTCACGGCGAGCCAGACCAGCAGGTCGACGGTCGTGGTGCTGAGCAGGTGACCGCCGGCGAGCACGATGCCGGACAGCGCGCCCAGCACCGCCGCGAACATCTGCCCGCCCCGGCCACCACCCAGCTCCCGGGCGATGGCGGCGACCAGCAGGACCGCGCCCCCGGCCAGCAGCGCCGACGGCGTCCGCAGGACCACCAGGTTGCCCGGCGCGATCTCGTCGAGCAGGCGGGCCAGCGCCGGGACCAGCGGACCCTGATCGACGTAACCCCAGTCGAGGTGCCGACCGCAGAGCAGGAAGTACAGCTCGTCGCGGTGATAGCCGTACCGCCCGGCGAGCAGGAGAAGCGTCGCGCTGGTCACGGCGGCCACCAGCCACGGCCCTCGCGTACGCGGACCGGGCTGCGGCAGCTCGGTCGGTGTGGACGACCGGACCGGCGTCCGCGGTCGATCGGTGTCGGTGGCGGGCTCGCTCACCGGTCCATCATCGCCCGTCACGACGCCGCGTGGGTGCCCGCACGGCCTCCGGGTGCAGGTGCTCTGAGCAGGTGCGAAGATCAGCTTTGCGAATCGACCGGGAGGACGACATGCGATACCGCACTCTGGGCGCCACCGGCACGGTGGTGTCGACCCTGTGTCTGGGCACCATGACCTTCGGCGCGGAGACCGACGAGGAGGGCAGCTTCGCGCAGCTCGACCGGTTCGTCGAGGCCGGCGGCACCTTCCTCGACACCGCCGACGTCTACTCCAGGGGAATCTCCGAGGAGATCGTCGGCCGCTGGCTGCGGGCCCGGCCCGACGTGCGGGACCGCCTCGTCATCGCCACCAAGGGCCGCTTCCCGATGGGCCCCGGGGCGAACGACGCCGGCCTGTCCCGGGTGCACCTCACCCGCGCCCTGGACGCGAGCCTGCGGCGGCTCGGCGTCGAGGCCGTCGACCTCTACCAGGCGCACGCGTGGGACCCACTGACGCCGCTGCCCGAGACGCTGCGCTTCTTCGACGACGCGGTACGCGCCGGCAAGATCCGCTACGCGGGGGTCAGCAACTTCACCGGCTGGCAGTTGCAGAAGGCCGCGCTGCTCACCCAGCACCTCAACCTCACCCCGATCGTGACGCTGCAACCGCAGTACAACCTGCTGGCCCGGGAGATCGAGTTCGAGCTGGTGCCGGTCTGCGAGAACGAGGGCATCGGCATCCTGCCGTGGTCACCGCTGGGCGGAGGCTGGCTGACCGGCAAGTACCGGCGTGACACCACGCCCACCGGCGCGACCCGGCTCGGGGAGAACCCGCAGCGCGGCGTCGAGGCGTACGCCGGTCGTAACGCACAGGAGCGCACCTGGCAGGTGCTCGACGCGGTCGGTCAGGTCGCGCAGGACCTCGGCGCGTCCATGTCGGCGGTGTCGCTGGCGTGGCTGGCGGCCCGACCGGCGGTCACCTCGGTGATCCTCGGCGCGCGCACCACCGAGCAGCTCGACGACAACCTGACCGCCGCCGACCTCGTCCTGAGCGACGAGCAGATGCGGCTGCTGGACGAGGCGAGCGCGCCCCCGGTGGGCGACTACCCGTACGGCGGGGCCGGGGTCCGTCAGCGCGGCCGTGACCTGCCGAGCGGGTCATGATCCCCTTCCCCGAGCCGACCGCGCCGGCGGGCGACCGCACCGAGGTCTTCCTGCGCTACCTGGACTACTTCCGCGAGTCGGTGGTGGCCAAGGTGTCGGCGTTGGACGAGTCGGAGCTGCGCGGCAGCCGGCTGCCGTCCGGGTGGACCCCCCTGGAGCTGCTCACCCACCTGCGCCACGTCGAGCTGCGCTGGATCGAGTGGGGCTTCGAAGGCTCGGACGTCGCCGAGCCATGGGGAGACCGTCGGGACGACCGCTGGTACGTCGCTCCCGACGAGACCCGCGACGACCTTGTCGCGGCGCTGCGGGCGCAGGGCGCGCACACGTCCGCCGTGGTGGCCGCGCACGACCTGACCGAGATCGGTGCGCCGGGCCCGCGCTGGGACGGCGCGGACCCGGCGTCGCTGGAGCGGGTGCTGTTCCACCTGGTGCAGGAGTACGCCCGTCACCTCGGCCACCTCGACGTGGTCACCGAGCTGGCGGGCGGCCCGACCGGGGAGTGAGGCCGGCCGCAGTTCCTGCGGCGGGCGATGATCGCGCTCGAACATGGATGTAGTGGCCTCCTCGCTCAAGGGAGGCCACTACATCATGGATCGAGCGCGATCATCAGGAGGCGAGCGAGGCAGCCGGCCCGATAATGGGCCGATGCCGCTGCTCGTCACCCCCGCCCTGCCTGCCGGAAGTCTCGCCGCCCAGGAGCAACCCCACCTTGAGGTACGCCCCGGGCTGGCGCTGCGGCCGTGGCGTGACGACGACGCCCCGGCCGTACGCGCCGCCTTCGACTGCCCGGCGATCCAGCGGTGGCACGTGCTCCGGCTCGCCGACGACGCCGAGGCCAGGGCGTGGACGGCACAGTGGACCGGCCGGTGGCGGGCCGAGAACGCGGTGAGCTGGGCGATCGTCGAGGATGACGACCGGCCGGTCGGTCAGACCGGGTTGCGGGACGTGTCGCTGACCGACGCGTCGGCGCAGGTGTCGTACTGGTTGCTGCCCGCCGCGCGTGGTCGGGGCATCGCCAGCGAGGCGCTGGGGGCGCTGACGCGGTGGAGCTTCACACGGGCGGGCCTGCACCGGTTGGAGCTGAACCACTCGACGGCCAACGCGGCGTCGTGCCGGGTCGCCACGCGGGGCGGCTTCGGCGTCGAGGGTGTGGCGCGTCAGTCGATGCGGCACGCGGACGGCTGGCACGACATGCACCAGCACGCACGACTGCGCACCGACGGACCGACCTGCTCAGCGGGGCTGCGCCCAGTCGACGAAACGCGAGGTCAGGTCGGGTAGCGCCACGTCGGGGTTGAGCGCGGCGAGATCGGCCTCGGCCTCCTTCTGGACCGCCGCCAGATGCGTCAACAGCCCCGGACGGTCCTCGCGGTACCGACCGAGCAGGCGCAGCTTCGCGGTGGAACACGGCCAGAGGATGCCGCAGACCGGGCACCGCCACGACGGGCGCAACGGGGAGTGCGTCGGCTTTCTGGCCGATCCTTCGGTGTGGGGCATGCGGGTACCTCCCGGGTCGGCTTGGTGGAGGCGGGGTCCGCGTCCGGTCGCGGACGCGGACCCCGCTGCGAACGCGTCCGCCGGGTTCGGGTCCCTGCCGGCCGCGCCGTCGATACCCCACTTTGCCGGCAGTCTCTGGACAACCACACAGCGTTACGTAATCTCCTTGGCGCAGCCCATTTGCTCCCACGGAGGAACGGCATGAACCACGCCTTTGTCGCCGCGCTCGCCGAGGCCGGCCACACGGCCGAGAGCCTCGCCGACCGGATCGGTGTGCACCCGAAAACCGTCGCCCGCTGGGCGAACCCGGGCAACGTTCCCCAGAGCCGACACCGCGCGACCGTCGCCGAACTGCTGGCCCGCGACGCCGAGGCACTGTGGCCGGACGCCCTGCGTCGTCGGGAGCCGGTGTGGTTCCGACCGTGGGTCGACATCGAACGCGAGGCGGTGACCCTGCGGTCGTTCGAGTTGACGTGGGTGCCGGGGCTGCTCCAGACCGAGGCTTACGCGCGGGCGACCCTGGCCGGCGGGGTCCTCACGGCGGACGCGGTCGACGAGTTCACCGAGGCGCGGATGAATCGGCAGTCGATCATCGAGCGGGACACCGAGGGGCCACTGCTCATCGCCCTGCTGGACGAGGGGGTGCTGCGCCGCCGGGTCGGCGACGACCGGGCGCTGATGGCGGCGCAGCTCACGCGCCTGCTCGGCTACGTCGAGACGGACACCGTCCAACTCCAGATCGTTCCGGCGGACGCGCCCAGCTACCCCGGGCTCGACGGGCCGTTCACCATCGCCGATCTCCCTGACGGCTCGCGCCTCGCGCACGTCGACAGCGCCGCGCAGGCGCAGATCCTCGATCGGCCTTCGGAGCTTGTTAGCCTGGAGCGGCGGTGGGAGCGGATTCGCGGCGAGGCGCTGCCCCGGGGACGTTCCCTGGACCTTCTCAGAGAAGCGGCGGGATCATGGACATGACCGGGGCGCGGTGGCGCACGAGCACGAGAAGCGGTGGCAACGGCGGCAACTGCGTCGAGGTCGCCGACAACCTTCCGGGCGTGGTGCTCGTGCGTGACTCGAAGGACCGTGACGGCGCGACGCTGGTCTTCGGCCCGGACGCCTGGCGCGGCTTCGTCGCCATGGCCCGCGCCACCGGCTGACCGTCCACCCCGGTCGCTGCTTTCGGCGCTGGCGGCGGCCGTCTCGGACGGAGACGGATCAACCCAACCTGGTCAGCGCACGCCGACGGGTTCGGCCGGTTGCGGTTCGCGGGCCGACGACGGTCAGGGGTACGGGCGTACCGAACGCGTCGGCGGCGTCAGCGCGTAGCCCGGCCGCAGCCGGTCACGCTTTCGCCAATGCGCACTCCAGCGCCGTCACGTCCTCGCGGTCGCCCTACTTAGGCCGGTGTGTCCGCGTTCGCCGCCAAGCCCACGCGGCGCAGTCGGATCACCTCGCCCAGCTCGCTCAGTACCCGATGGTCTCGTCCGATGCCGGCGCAGCGTGACCGGATCTCATCGGCCTCCGCGACGACCGCGCCGATGCCGGTGTCGACCGGCAGGTCCAGGAGTGTCCCCGTCGTTGTCCTACACGCCTCAATCAGCTCGCCGCGACGTATCAGCGACACCGCACCGTCAAGCGCGATGTGGGCCCGGTCGACGACGTCATGTGACGGATACTGCGCCAGGGCCTGCTGGTGGCAGCGCGCGGTCGCCTCGAACGAGCCGACGCGGGCCAGCACATTGCCTTCGTAGAAGCGGAGCTTGCGCTCGGGAAAGCCGAAGAGCCCTCCGCTTCGTACGTCCCGGGGGATGAGATCAAAATTCCGGTTGGCCTGTTCCATTAGCGTCTGCGCCTCGGCGCCCCGGCCGATCATGGCCAAGGCACGGGCCTCGACAGCAGGCGCCATGGCACCAGCGACGGATGGAAGTCCGCTCGCCAAGTGCCGGGCCGATCGCGCGGCGCGCGCGGCGTCAGCTGGCCCGGCGTAGTAAAGGAGAAGGAGAGCCTCCCGGGTCCGGATCCACGCCCGCAGACCACGGTCCTGGACTTCCTCGGCGGCCAGTTTGCCCACCTGGAACCAGCGGCTCGCCTGCGCGGGTTCGCCCAGGTCGACACAGAGCACGCCGATGAGCCCGGCCAGCTGCGCTGCGACCGTGGTCAGCCGGATTTGACTCTGCAACGACTGGCGGTAGGCGAGAAGCTGTTCAACGTCGTCAAAGTCCAAGATCGCGCTGCCGAGAAGCTGGATCGCCGGCTTGGTGCGATAGGAGTTGCCGTGCAGAGCAGCCTGCTCCTCCCACCAGTCCACGGTCGTCTCGGTGACGCTGCGGTGCTGCAGCGTGTTTGACATGTGTTCCCGAGTCAGGTCGAGCGCCCGCAATGCTGGACCCGCCAACCCGCCACCCGTGATACCCAGCAAGGCCCGCAGGGTCTCCCGCCGCTTCATACGATCACTACTCTCCTCATTGGTGCCAGGCCGTACCATCTCTGCCGCGGTGACACCGGCCTGTAGTACAGAAGCCAGTGCGGGCTGCGGGTCACGTTCTGGACCGACCGGTTCGCTCTCCGGAACCATCGTTCGGTAATCCCTGCCGAAGCCCAACAGGTCCGGCCGGGCCTTGTACAGGCGGCAGAGTGCGTCCATGTAGCGCGGCGATGGCCGCTCCACGCCGGTCTCCCACCGGGACACACGGTGATGTCCCAGCATCGGCGCCGGCTCACCTTCAGCGATGATCAATTGCTGGATCGCTCGCGCGACCTCGTTCAACGTTCTGCCGGAGGCGAGCCGGTGTGCCCGCAACAGACTGATCCCGCACCGGCTGTGGAGCTCGGCGACGATCTGACCGGTCGGCCAGTTTCGCTGCCGGGCGACATCGAGCACCGCCTTGACCGCCGTCCGCTGCTCATGCGCATTCATCAACGACACCTTCCGCCAGTGCACTGATCGTAGGTCGGCCTGCACAAAGAGCGGGCCACTCGCGCCGCAATGTGCGGCTCACGCACACTCCTCGGCGAGAAGGTTCGGATCGACGCACATCGTCGAATGGGCGCGCTTTCGGGGCAGCTGTCGGCCATGTGAGCATCCCACCAGGACGCAACGTCAAGGGGGCCCCCAATGCCGACCGAGCAGACAGTCACCGGCGCCGAGGCAGTAGAGGCACGACAGACGCCGGAAGCCGCAGTTCAGCCGACCGCCGCGGATATCAGCCGATTGCTGCGCCGCGAGCAGATCCTCTTTTTCCTACTGGGCAGCATTCTCGCGGTGCCACTGAACGTTCTCGCGACCTTTCTGTACGTTCTCCTCGATTCCGCGTGCCGATGACTCAAGCCGACAAAGGACTCGTCGATCTCGTCGGGACTGACACCATGTGGATCGTTTCGGCGTACGCGCCGCTGGGCGGCCGGGCCCGGCGGGGCGTACCCCGGAAATTGCCTGGCGGCGCCCGTACCCCGATGCGAGGGTGACCGGCATGACTGCGCACGCTCTGGCCGGGGCCCTGGCCGACGACGGACGGCGACGGATCTTCGCGGCGGTCGCGTTGGGATCGACAAGCGTGCCCGAGGTCGTGCAGCGCTCCGGCTTGGCCGCGCGGGTCGTGCTCACCGGGCTGCGCCGGCTCGCCGACGCGGGCCTCATCACCGGCGGTGACGGCGCGCTCGCGGTCGACGAGGCGTTCCTGCGGGCGGCGGCGCGCGACAGCCGCCCGACCGACGACGCCGGGTCGGCCGACGATCCCGTGCTGCGCACCTTCCTGCGCGGGAACGTCCTGGTCGGCATGCCGGCGCAGCGCGGACGGCGGCGAGCGCTGCTGGCGCACATCGCGCAACGGTCGTTCGAGACGGGCACCCGCTATCCGGAGCGGGCCGTCGACGACGCGCTCAAGCCGTGGTGCGCCGGCGGCGCGTCGGACCACGCCACCCTGCGCCGCTACCTGGTGGACGAGCGGTTGCTCACCCGCGAGCAGGGCATCTACCAGCGGACCGCCGAGGACCACGCGTGACCACGGCCGTCCGGCCGCAGTGGGTGATCGACGCCGTCCGTCCCGACCATCCGGACGCGACACTTCTGTTGCGCGAGTACATGACGGAGATGGTGGTGCGCTACCACCGCCGCCCGGCCCGACCCGGCGAGGTCGACGCCGCGCTGGCCGAGATGCCCAGCGACGACCTGGCGTACCCGACCGGTGTGCTCCTGCTCGCGCACCGCGGCGCGGATCTGGCCGGCTGTGCCGGGCTGCGGTGGCGGCCCGATTTCGCCGAGCTGACGCGGGTGTTCGTCCGGCCCGCGCATCGCGGCACGGGGGGAGGGGCCGCCCTGCTGGCCGCCGTCGAGGCGCGCGCCCTGGCGGCTGGCGCGGACCGGATCCGCCTGGACACCCGCGCCGACCTGGTCGAGGCCCGTGCGCTGTACGCCCGGCACGGCTACGCCGAGATCCCCGCGTACTCGCAGGGCCCGTACGCGGAGCACTGGTTCGAGAAGGAGTTGACGGCCGGCTCGGAAGGCGCTAAATAAGAAGAGGAAGTTGAGTCACCTCGACTCAACCATCACCTTCGGCCAGGAGAACCGAGGAGGCATGACCATGTTGATGCGTACCGACCCGTTCCGCGAGGTGGACCGGCTCGCCGAGCAGTTCTTCGGTACGGCGGCCCGTCCGGCGACGATGCAGCTCGACGCGTACCGCGACGGAGACTACTTCTACGCCGCGTTCGACCTGCCCGGCGTCGACCCCGACACCATCGACTGCACTGTCGAGCGCAACGTCCTCACCGTTCGTGCCGAGCGCCGTCGACCCGCCGGCGACGGTATCGAGCTGGTCGCCGCCGAACGCCCGATGGGCACCTTCACCCGGCGACTGTTCCTCGGCGACACCCTCGACACCGACAAGCTGGAGGCGGGCTACGAGCACGGGGTGCTGACGCTGCGCATCCCCGTCGCCGAGCGGGCCAAGCCCCGCCGGGTCACCATCACCGCCAACGGCAACGGCCGACGGCAGATCAACGCCTGAACCGCGGCCTTCGACGGCCGGCGCCCACACCGAGGGCGCCGGCCGTCGGCGTGCGGTGTCACCGCGTCGGCGCGCCTGCGTGGCAATCCCATCCGCTGCTGAGAACCTTTTTCACATGGTGTCCTCCGACGCGCCCGTGCTCACCCGTCCCACCGCCCGACCGGCCCTGCCGAGCGCGCCGATGGACGTCACCGAGGCATGGCTGCGCAACCGTCGGCTCTCCGAGCACACCCGCGACGCCTACCGACGCGACGTCGCCGCCTTCCTCGGCTGGTGCGCCCAGCACGACCTGGACCCGCTGCGGGCCACGTTCCTGCACGTCAACGAGTACGCCCGCACGCTGGAGTCCACACTCGTGGCACGCAGCGGCCGGCCGTTGACCCCGGCGACCGTCGCACGCCGGCTGTCCGCCCTGTCGAGCTGGTACGACTTCCTCGTCAAGCTCGGCGGCGTACCCGCCAATCCGGTCTCCGGCGCGGACCGGCCCCGCGTCGACCGGGACCACTCCGCCACCATCGGACTCACCCCCGAAGAGGTCGACGCCCTGCTCACCGCCGCCGACGCCGAGACCGGTCCGACGGCGGCGCGCAGCCGGGCCGCGATCGCGCTCCTGGCCGACCTGGGCCTGCGGGTCGGCGAACTGGTCTCGTTGGACCTGACCGACCTCGGCGCCGAACGTGGGCACCGCAGCGTCCGCTTCGTCGGCAAGGGCGGCAAGCAGCGCCGTCGCGCCCTCACCCCGGGCACCGCGTACGCGGTGGACGCGTACCTGGCCCAGCGGGCCGCCGCCGCCGGCGTGCCGGTGACGCAGCTCAGCGGGCCGCTGCTGGTCACCGCCACCGGCGCACGACTCGACCGGCACTCCGTCTTCCGGATGGTCCGCCGCCTCGCCCGGGCGGCCGGCATCCCGGCATGGGCGCGACTGTCCCCGCACTCGCTGCGACACGCGTTCGCCACCACCGCCCGCTCCGAGGGCGTCCCCCTCGAAGACGTGCAGGACGCCATGGGGCACGCCGACCCGCGCACCACCCGCCGCTACGACCGGGACCGGCACAACCTCGACCGCGATCCGGCGTACGCGGTGTGGGCCGCGCGGTCGCGTCGGCGCGGCTGACCGTCGTACCCCCGTGTGAGGGTCGCCGGATGAGACACGGTCTGGAGATCCCCTGCGGCGGCGACGACCTCGACGTCGCCACCCTCGTCGAGCTGGGTGAGCTGGCCGAGCGCGCCGGCTGGGACGGGGTGTTCGTGGAGGACTACCTCATCCACCACCGCGGCGACGACCCGTCCACCTACGACCCGTGGTTGGTGCTCACGGCGATCGCCGGGCGCACCGGACGGATACGCCTGGGCACCACCGTCACCGCGCTGCCCCGACGCCGTCCGGCGAAGCTGGCCCGCGAGGTGCTGACCCTCGACCACCTCAGCGCCGGCCGGGCCACGGTGGCCGTCGGCGTCGGCGACCCCGGCGACCGGGGCCTGGCCGCGTTCGGCGAACCGACCGAGGTGGCCGTCCGCGCCGCGATGCTCGACGAGGGCCTCGACCTGCTGACCGGCCTGCTCAGCGGCGAGCAGGTCGAGCACCGGGGCGTCCACTACCGCGCCGAGAAGGTGGCGCTGCGTCCACCGCCCGTGCAGTCGCCCCGGGTGCCGGTCTGGGTCGGCGGCAGCACCCAGGCCGGGGCGGTGCGGCGTCGCGCGGCCCGCTCCGACGGCATCGTGCCCTACAAGCTGACCGACACCGACGGCTGGGCCGACTTCACGCCCGACGAGGTTCACGAGCTGGTCGAGGCGCTGCCGGGGACGCGGGCCGACGGTCAGCCGTTCGACGTGGCGATCGGCGGCCGGCGTCGCCGGCCGGACGAGCGCGCCGAACGGGCCTACCACCGTGAGCTGGCCGCCGCCGGGGCGACCTGGTGGCTGGAGTACGTCCCGGTCGGCGACCCGGCGGCGATGCGCGACGCGGTGGCCCGCGGCCCGCTGCGCTGAGCGCCGCCGGTCAGCCCGGCGGCGCGAACGGCCCGTCGCGGTCGTCAGCGCGCGGCCCGCTGCCGCCTCAGCCCTGCGGTCGGCGGCAGAGGCAGAACGGCTGCCCGATCGGGTCGAGGAGCACCACCCACGTGTCGCCGGGCTGGAACTCGGGCTTCGACGCCCCCGCGGCGACGAACTCCTTCTCGGCCACGGCCAGGTCGTCGACGTAGAGGTCCAGGTGGTAGCGCTTCTGCCCGGCCGAGTCGGGCCAGGCCGGCGGCTGGTAGCCCTCGACCAGGCCGAACCCGATGGACACGCCACCATTGCGGATCATCGCGTACTCGGCCTGGCTGTGGGTGATCTCCCAGCCCAACACCCGGTGGTAGAAGGCGGCTTGCCCGGCCGGGTCGGAGCTGTCCAGATTGACCATCGCGAGGTCAGCGGTTGTCGTCATGCCCGCAGTCTGCCCGGCACCCCCGACAAACCCCGTCGACCGGTCAGCAGAGCAGGTCCAGGTGGTGGTGGGCGTCCTCGGCGATGTCCTCGTGCCGCAGCCACCGCCGCGCCCACAGCCGGGCCGCCAACTCCGCCTGCTCGTCACCCCAGGCGGCGTGCTCCACGAGCAGCGCGGCGGTCAGCGCGTACGCCAGACGCAGCGCCAGGGCACGGGCGCCCGCGATGACGGTCGCAGCGCCCGGGTCGGCGGTCACCGCGACGATGGTGTCGCGGAGCTGCCCGGCGACCGTGGACAGGGTGTCGGCCAGCGCGGGCGACAGCGGCCGGGCCAGGTCGACGGCGGCGGTCAGCCGGCGCAGCAGCGGCGTACCGGCGTCCTCCCGGGTCAACGCGCGCAGCACGTCCAGGGACAGGACGTTGGTGGTGCCCTCCCAGATCGGCAGCACCTGCGCGTCGCGCAGCAGCCGGGGCACGCCGGTGTCCTCCACGTAGCCGGCGCCGCCGAAGCTCTCCACGTACTCGCTGGCGGAGCTGACGGCGAGCCGGCCGGTGGCGAGCTTGGCCAGCGGCGCGACGATGCGCAGCTCGGCGACGGCCTCCGGGTCGGCGCCGACCTCCACCCGGCCGAGCAGCGCGAACGCGTGTCCCGCGAGGGCGAACGCGCCCGCCGCGTCGACCGCGAGGGTGCCGAGCGTGGCGCGGTGCAGGGGCGAGGACGCCAGCGGGCCGCCCGCGACGTGGCGAGCGTCGGCGAACGCGCGGGCGTAGGCGAGCCCACGGCGCATGCCGCCGGCAGCGGCGGCGGCATTGTGCACCCGGGTCACCACGACCAGGGTCATGGCCCGGACCAGGCCGGGCACCGCCGGGTCGCCCAGCGGCACCGCGTACGCGTCGCGCAACCCGATCTCCGCGGTCGGCAGCGCCCGGGTGCCGAGCTTGTCCTTGAGCCGGTGCACCACGACACCCGGGGCGGGTGCGTCCGCCGCCGCGCCGCTGGCCAGGGGCGAGTCGACCGCGTAGCGGGGTACGAGGAACGGGGCGAGCACCCGGCTGCCCCGCCCGGCGCCCTCGGGGCGGGCCAGCGCCACCGCCATCGCCGCGTCGGCGGCCGAGCAGAACCACTTCTCCCCGGTCAGCCGCCACGAACCGTCGGCGGCCGGTCGGCCGATGGTGCTGGAGCGGCCCAGATCGGAGCCGCCCTGCGACTCGGTCATCCACTGCCCGCTGGTGATCGCCGTGTCGGGGTCGGTGGAGGTCAGCCGGGGCAGCCACGCGTCGCGGACACCCGCGTCGACGTCGGGCAGGCTGAGCAGCGCTGCCGCGCCGTCCGCCATCGCCACCGGGCAGGAGAACGTGGCCGACTCCGGCCCGTACAGGTGCAGCAGCGCGTGCTGCACGACCCGCGCGGCGGCGCCCCACGTGCCGCGCGCGTCAGGCAGGTAGGGCAGCGCCACCACCGCGTGCCGGGCGGCGGCGGCCCGCTGCGCCTGCCAGCCGGCGGACACCTCGATGCGGTCGACCCGGGCGCCCCACGGGTCGTAGCGGAGCAGCGTCGGCGGGTGCGCCTCGGCGTCGGCGTGCGCCGCGCGCAGCGGCCCGGTGACGTCGGCGGCCAGGTCGGCCAGGCGGCCCTTCGCGGCGGCGTGCCCGGCCGCGCCGAGATGACGCTCCAGCCAGGACCGCAGCAGGGCGTCACCGGCGTACGGGTCGGCGGGGGGTGGTACCGGCTGCACGAAGCGGCTCATCGATCGGCTCCCTGGCGCTACGGGGGTGTGCGCCGACGGTAGACGATGCGTCGCCGCCGCGAACAGAGCATCGGGCGTACCCAGTTTCCGGCTTGTCCTGCCTCACCGCGACGGCGTTCTCTACGGTCGGTAGTCGTGGGTGCCGGTCAGTCGTGGAGCCGACCGGCCCGGCGGCGCCGCCCGATGCGTGCCGGGCTGGCCTTCGCCGGGTTCGGCATGGCGCTGTGCTGCGTCGGAGTGGCCGGACTGGGTGCGTGGAACCTGCAGACCGTACGGCAGGCCGCCGGTCCGATCCGGGAGACCGCCGACGGGTTCCTCAGCGAGGTGGCCCTCGGTGACAGCGATCGGGCGTACGAGCGGCTGTGCGCCGACGCGCGGACCCGGTGGAGCGCGATCGGGTTCACCAGTTGGGTGCGGACCCCGCCCATGGTGACCGACTACGAGATCACCGACGTGTCGGTGTCCACCAAGGGTGGGCGTCCGCGCGGCACGGTGACCGTGAAGGTGACCCGCGACGGTGGCATCAGCGAGGAACGCCGCCTGCCGGTGGTCCGCGAGGGCGGGGACTGGCGGGTGTGCGGTGACCCCTTCTGAGCCACCGGCCGTCGATCTGGCGCACCCCCGGCTTCTGCGCCGGCGTCAGGGCGTCGAGCCGACCACCTCGACCGAGTTGTTCTTCGACCTGGTCTTCATCTTCACGATCACCCAGGTGTCGCACTACCTGATCGCGCACCCCGACTGGCGTGGCGCCGCCCGTACCGCCCTGCTGTTGGCGCTGGTCTGGTTCGTCTGGGTCTACACCACCTGGGTGACCAACTGGCTGGAACCGGACCAGGGCCCGGTACGGGCGATGCTGATCGGGGTGACGCTGGGCAGCCTGCTGTTGTCGGCGACGATCCCGCAGGCGTTCGCCGGGATGGGTCTGCTTTTCGCGGTGGTCTACGTCAGCGTGCAGGTGGGCAGGACCGCGTTCGCGTTGTGGGCGGCGCAGGGCAATCCGTGGCTGGTCGACGGGTTCCAGAAGTCGCTGCCCTGGATCGCCGCCACGTCGGTGCTCGTGGTCGTCGGCGGCCTGGTCGACCCCCCGGCCCGGGAGGTGGTGTGGGCGGCGATGATCGTGCTTGAGGTGGTGGGCCTGTCGATCGGCTATCCGCTGCCGGGGCGGGAACGCAGCCGCCCCGAGCGGTGGATGGTGGAGGGTGGGCACCTGGCGGAGCGCTGCGCGGCGTTCGTCCTCATCGCGCTCGGCGAGTCGATCCTGGTCACCGGCAGCACCCTCACCGCACACGTGGACCGGGTGCGCCTCGGCGCGTTCGGTGTGGCGTTCGCCGGCTCGGTGGCGCTGTGGTGGGTGTACTTCGCGAGGTCGGCGCCGGCCGCCACGGAGGTCGTCGCCCGCGCGGGCGCGCGTACGGGGGCGCTCAGCCGGCTCGCGTTCAACTACCTGCACCCGGTGATTGTCGCCGGGATCGTCGTCACCTCGGCGGGTGACGAACGGCTGCTGCACGCCCCGGGGGAGACGGCCACCACGGTCACCGCCCTGTTCACCCTGGGCGGTCCGGCGCTGTTCCTCGCCGGCCACGCCGCCTACAAGGCGGTGCTGTGGCGGGCGCTGCCGACCAGCCGGATCACCGCCGTGGTGGTGCTGCTGGCCCTGATACCGGCCTGCGTGGGGTTGGGCGCGACGGTGGTGACGTGCGCGGCGCTGGCAACGGCGGTGACCGTCGCGGTGGTCATGGCGGATCGCCTGCGGGCGTCTCAGTCGCGGGGTCCGAGGTCGCCGCTGCGGTAGTGCCGGCGGCAGAGCACCTGGTAGCGCACGTCGGCGGTCTCGACGGTGTCGCCGATGACGACCTGCTCGCCCTCGCGGACCACCCGCCCGTCGACGACCCGGGCGTTCAGCAGCCCTTCCCGGCCGCACCAGCAGAGCACCTCGACCTGGATGCGGGCCACCTCGTCGGCCAACTCGAACAGGCGCTGCGCGGCGGGGAACAGGCAGGACCGGAAATCGGTGGCGAGGCCGAACGCGAACACGTCCACGTCGTAGCTGTCCACCAGCTCGGCCATCTGCTCGACGTGCTCGACGGTGTAGAAGCACGCCTCGTCGCAGATGAGGTAGTCGACGCGTACGCCGTCGGCCCAGCGTCCGCGTACGAGCGCCCGCAGGTCCAGATCGTCGGTGACCTCGATGGCCTCGTGGGCCAGGCCGATGCGGGTGGTGACCTGTGGGCCCAGCGACCGGTCGATGCGGGTGGTGACGAGCCCTCGGCGACCCTGCCGGGCGTGGTTGTAGTTCATCTGCAACGCCATCGTGGACTTGCCGCAGTCCATCGGCCCCCAGAAGAACTTCAGCGCCGCGGCGTGCACCGGCCGCCCGTCGAGCCCGCGCGCGGCCGCGCAGCCGGCGGGGGCGTGCGGCTGGCCGGGGAACGGGTGGGCCAGGCAGACGGGGGTGGCAGCGGCGTCGTCGGTCACGGTCGGGCAGCCTAGCCGATCGACCGGTCCCCATCGGTCAGGTGCGTCGCACGTGCTCAGAGCACCCGGGGTGGCGTGTTGCCGACCGCGATGATCGCCCGGCGCATCGGCACCGCCAACAGCAGCACGAAACCGACCACGAAGAACCCGACAAGTGAGATCAGGCCCACGCGGTAGGAGGCGGTGAGTTGGAACACGATGCCGAACGCGAGAGGACCGAGCCAGCTCGTGCCCTTGTCGCTGATCTCGTAGAAGCCGTAGTACTCGCCCTCCTTGCCGGCGGGGATGAGCTGGCTGAACAGGGACCGGCTCAGCGCCTGACTGCCACCCAGGACCAGGCCGATGCCGGCACCGAGCGCCATGAACGGCAGCGGCGCCTCGGGGGGCAGCCAGAACACGCCCAGGATCACCCCGGTCCAGAGCACCAGACTGATCAGCACCGTCTTGCGCGCGCCGATGCGCCGGGCCAGCGCGCCGAGGAGCAACGCGCCGCCGAAGGCCAGGAACTGCACCAGCAGGATCGTGACGATCAGGGTGCTCTGCTCCAGCCGCAGCTCCTCGGTGCCGTACTGGCTCGCCAGCGTGATGACGGTCTGGATGCCGTCGTTGAAGACGAGGAACGCGAGCAGGAAGAACAACGTCAGCGGGTACGCCCTGACCTCGCGCAGGGTGTGACCGAGCTGCCGGAACCCGTCGGTGAGCACGTTGCCGCGTGCGGCCAGCGGGGCCGCCGTGCTGGGACGGTCGCGCAGCCACCGCAGCGGCACCAGGGTGAACGCCGCCCACCACACACCGGCGGAGACGATCGACCAGCGGGCCAGGTCGAGGGTGCGCTGCGGGTTGTCGTCCTCGCTCAGCAGGGAGACCGCGGCCAGGTTCAACGCCAGCAACAGGCCACCGCCGAGGTAGCCCAGCGCCCAGCCACGACTGGAGATGCCGTCCCGCTCGTCCGGACCACCGAGCTGCGGCAGGAACGAGTTGTAGACCACGATCGCGGCGCCGAAGGAGATGTTGGCGACCAGGAACAACGCGCCGCCGAGCAGGTACCGGTCGCCGGTGACGAAGGCCATCGCGATGGTCGCCCCGGCGCCGGTGAACGCGGCCCCGCCGAGCAGGCGCTTCTTGTGCGCCGACCGGTCGGCGATCGCCCCGATGACGGGCAGCACGAACACGGTCAGGAACACCGACAGCGAGATCAGGTACGGGTAGTACGAGCCGGCCGCGACCCGGATGCCCAGCGGGTGCACGTACCCGTCGCAGGTGTCCGCGCCCAGCTCGCAGCCGGCGGCCGTCTCGGCGACGGTGGTCAGGAACGGGCCGAGGAACACGGTGATCACCGTGGACTGGAAGGCGGAGTTCGCCCAGTCGTAGATGTACCAGCCTCTGCGCTCGCGGGGGGTGCTCGCCGGAGGCGGGGTGTCGGTCACCGTGGGGGTCACGGTCTCGGCCATCGAGGGGTTCCTTCGGTGCTGGTCACGCGGTCCAGTGGCCGCGACTGCGGTAGACGTCGCGCAGCACGCCGACGTGATCGGTCATGATGCCATCCACGCCACGATCCAGTAAGTCGTGCATCTGGTCCGGTTCGTCGATCGTCCAGACGTGCACCTGAAGGCCGAGCCGGTGGCAGTAGTCGACGAACCGGCGGTCCACCACCGGCACCCGCCCGTAGCGCGGCGGCACCTGCGCGGCGACCACCGACGGCGGCAGCCGCAGCGGCCGGCCGTGCAGGGAGGCCAGGCGCAGCCGGGCGACTCCCCGCATGCCGAGGCTGGTGGCGACGCGTCCCCCGGTGAGCGCCCGCAGCCGGGTCAGTCGGGCGTCGCTGAACGAGGCGAGCAGCACCCGGTCCGCCGCGCCCACCCGGGTCAGGGTGGCGACCGTCGGCGCGACGCCGCCGTCGGCCTTCACGTCGATGTTGAAGCGGACCTGCGGCCAGGCGTCCAGCACCTCGTCCAGCCGGGGTACGACGGCAGCGCCGCCGACGCGTACCGAGGCGAGGTCGGCCCAGCTCAGGTCGGCGATGCGCCCCGCCTCACCGGTGACCCGCGTGAGCGTCGGGTCGTGGAAGATCACCGGGACGCCGTCGGCGGTGGCGTGCACGTCGGTCTCCACGTACCGGTAACCGAGTCCGACGGCCCGGGCGAACGCCGCGGTGGTGTTCTCGTCGCCCTCGGCGGCGCCGCCGCGGTGGGCGAACGCCAGCGGCGCGGGCGCGTCGAGGTAGGCGGATCGGTTGAGCACGCGAGGCAGTATGCACGCGACCGGTGGAGCGCAGGTGGCCTGTCGGCGACATTCGTCCGCGCGCGGGGCCCTGGCGCCCCCGTCACCCCCGTGGGACGGGAGCGCCAGGGGGCTTACCGGTCGGCCCCGCCGCGCACCACGTACCCGCCGGCGAGGATCGGGTACCGGGGGCGTACGCCCGCCTCCGGTGGCAGTTCCGTCTCGGGATCGAGGCAGCCGGTGGGTGGCGGCGCGGTCCCGTTCTGGGCCTGGGCGTCGACGATCACGTCGGGCTGCCGACCACCGTCGATGATCTTCACGTAGTAGCCGTGGTTACGGACCGGGTCGACGCCGTCGGGCACGATCGCCGTGAACACCGCGACGTTCCCCCGCACACGCAGGCAGGTCACGTCGGCCCGTCCCCGCGCGATCTCGGTGCCGTCCGGCAGCGCGTGCCGGTAGCGGAACTCCCCACGCGTCGCACCGTCGGCGGTCGTGACCGCCGCGACGCCGAACCAGATCCGGTGCCCCACCGTGTTCGGCTCGTCGTACACGAAATGCCCCGACCCGGCGACCAGCGCCAGCGGCCTCGGAGGCGACGTGCCGTTCGGCGCGGTGGACTGCGCCCACGCCGTCGTCGACCCTGCGGCGACGAGCGCGACTGTCGCCGCCGCTGCCGTCCCGACCCGTGCGTACCAGAGCATGGAAAACTCCCTCGCGTCGATGGCTTGACGGTCTCCAGCCTCGTCGCAGCCCCGAGCGCGCTGATCCCCACGCCGAGCCAACCGCCTCCCCTGCCCGGGGGAAACCCCCCGGTCGCCCCCCCGGTCGCGCCGATCTTGCAGTTTGTGTCGCCGTTATGGCCGGCTCGCCCGGTATGTCGCGACAGAAAGTGCAAGATCGCGAGGGCGGGGGCGTGGGCGTGGGCGTGGGGTTAGGGGGTGCGGCGGTGGGTTCGGGTGGTGTCGGTGGGGCGGCCGGGGTCGACGTGGTGGGGGCGGTCGGGTTCGTCGGGGCGTAGGGGGGCGAGGGTGTCGGTGAGCGCGTCGACGATCCGGTTGGTGGCCCGGCGGGCCGCGCCGGGGTGGGCGGCGTCCGACTCGCCGAGGTCGACGGGTACGCCGAAGTGCACCCGGATCACCGGCCGGCGCCACAGCGCGCGGGCGATGCCGCGCAGCATCCCCTTCGGCGTCCGGTAGGGCAGCACCTCGTGCGCGCCCCACTGGGCGACCGGGATGACGGGAGCGCCGCACGCCAGCGCGAGGCGGGCGACGCCGGTCTTGCCGCGCTCGGGCCACATGCCGGGGTCCAGGCCGATGCGTCCCTCGGGGTAGATGAGGATCACCGAGCCGGCCGCGACGGCCTCGGCCGCGTCGTCGAGGGCCTGGTGTACGGCGCTGGTGCCCCGGTCGACCCGGATGTGCCCGACGTGGCGCATGGCGGCCCCGAGCACGGGGGCGCGGAACAGTCCGGCGGTCGCCATGATCCGTGGGGCGATGCCCCGCTCCCGGCAGGCGGCGATCATGACCAGGGGGTCGAAGGGGCTGATGTGGTTGGCGGCCAGCACGAGCGGTCCCCGGCGCAGGTGCGCGGGGACGTCGCCGGTCACCTCGAGGCGGGCGAGCGGACTCACCAGGGCGCGGGCCAGCACGAGGGCGGCCCGCCAGAGCAGTGGTGGCTGCCAGGTCGTCGTGTCCATCAGCGCGCCATCCTCGCACGAGGCGGTGGGGCCGCGAGGGCGAGCGGCCGGGGTGATCAGGGTCATTGGTCCCGGGCCGGTTCGGGCCGCCCGGCCCTGCCCTTCTCTCTACGACGAGCAGTAGTATTTACTACGTCTCGTAGTACGCATAGTTGGGGGTTCAGGTGGACGCGTTGGACGTCGCCCGGTGGCAGTTCGGTGTCACGACCGTCTACCACTTCCTGTTCGTGCCGCTGACCATCGGCCTGTCCGTGCTGGTCGCGATCCTGCAGACGATGTGGCACCGCACCGGCAACGAGCGCTACCTCAAGCTCACCAAGTTCTACGGCAAGCTGTTCCTGATCAACTTCGCCATGGGCGTGGTCACGGGCATCGTGCAGGAGTTCCAGTTCGGCATGAACTGGAGCGACTACTCCCGCTTCGTCGGTGACATCTTCGGCGCGCCCCTGGCCATCGAGGCGCTCGTCGCGTTCTTCCTCGAATCCACCTTCATCGGCCTGTGGATCTTCGGCTGGGACCGGCTGCCCAAGCGCGCGCATCTGGCCAGCATCTGGGCCGCCGCCATCGGCACGAACCTGTCCGCGTACTTCATCCTCGCCGCGAACTCGTTCATGCAGAACCCCGTCGGCTACCGGATCAACCCGGACAGCGGACGCGCCGAGCTGACCGACTTCCCGGCCGTGCTCACCAACAAGGTCGCCCTGATCACCTTCCCGCACACCCTGGCCGGCTCGTTCCTGGTCGCCGGGTCGCTGATCGTGGCGGTCGGCCTGTGGCACGTCATCCGCAACCGCGACTCCGCCGACGCCGGCGCGTACCGCTTCGCCACGAAGTTCGGCTCCTGGGTCGTCCTGGTCGCCTCCGCCGCCGTGCTGTTCACCGGCGACATCCAGGGCAAGATCATGACGGACGTGCAGCCCATGAAGATGGCCGCCGCCGAGGGTCTCTACACCACCGAGAGCCCCGCCTCGTTCTCCGTACTCACCATCGGCAGCCTCGACGGCAGCCGCGAGGTGTTCGCCCTGAAGATCCCGTACCTGCTGTCGTACCTGGGCACCGGCGACCCGAACGGCACCGTGCACGGCATCAACGACCTCCAGGCCCAGTACGCCACCCAGTACGGCGCGGGCAGCTACACCCCGATCATCCCGGTCACCTACTGGAGCTTCCGCTTCATGGTCGGCTTCGGGTTGGCGGCCGGGGCCATCGCCCTGCTGGTCCTGTGGAGCCAGCGCAAGGGCCGTACCCCGCGCAGCAGGTGGCTGCTGCGCGCCGGCCTGGCCATGCCGGTGCTGCCGCTGCTGGCCAACTCCTTCGGCTGGATCTTCACCGAGATGGGCCGCCAGCCCTGGATCGTCTTCGGCGAGATGCTCACCCGCAACGGCGTGTCCCGCAGCGTCTCGCTGACCGAGGTGCTGACCTCGTTCACCGCGTTCACGCTGATCTACGCCACCCTCGCCGTGATCGAGGTCAAGCTCCTGCTGCGCTACGCCCGGGCCGGCGTGCCCGACGTCAGCGAACAGCCCCCCGCCGACGACACCGACGACGCCGAGCGCCCGCTCGCCTTCGCCTACTGACCCCGGAGCCCACCGTGGACCTGACCACCATCTGGTTTCTCCTCGTCGCCGTGCTGTTCACCGGCTACTTCATCCTGGAGGGCTTCGACTTCGGCGTCGGCATGCTGCTGCCCGTACTCGGCCGCGACGACCGCGAACGCCGCGTCCTGATCAACACAATCGGCCCGGTCTGGGACGGCAACGAGGTATGGCTGATCACCGCCGGTGGGGCGATGTTCGCCGCGTTCCCCGAGTGGTACGCCACCCTCTTCTCCGGCTTCTACCTGCCGCTGCTGCTCATCCTGCTGGCCCTGATCGCCCGCGGGGTGGCCTTCGAGTACCGGCACAAGCGCCCCGAGGCGTCCTGGAAGCGCCGCTGGGACGCCGCCATCGTCATCGGCTCGCTGCTGCCGGCGATCCTGTGGGGCGTCGCCTTCGCCAACATCCTGCGCGGCGTGCCCCTGGACGCCGACCACGAGTACGTCGGCGGCCTGGTCGACCTGCTCAACCCGTACGCCCTGCTCGGTGGCGCGACCACCCTCGCGCTGTTCCTGACCCACGGCGCGGTGTTCCTCGCCCTGAAGACCACCGGCGACATCCGCGAGCGCGCGGGCGCCCTCGCGGTGCGCCTGGGCGTCGGGGCCGCCGTGCTCGCGGTGGGCTTCCTGGCCTGGACGTTGAGCATCCGCTCCAGCGCGGCCGCCGTCGTGCTCGCCGTCGGCGCGGCCCTCGCGCTGCTCGGCGCCCTCGCAGCCGCCAGGGTACGCCGGGAGGGCTGGGCGTTCACGGGTACGGCCGTGGCGATCGGTCTGGCCGTGGCGACCCTGTTCGCGGCGCTGTTCCCGAACGTGCTGCCGTCCACCCTCGACGCGGCGGGCACGCTCACGGCCACCAACGCGGCCTCCACCCCGTACACCCTGAAGATCATGACCTGGGTGGCGGTGATCTTCACTCCGGTGGTGCTGGCCTACCAGGCGTGGACGTACTGGGTGTTCCGCAAGCGCATCGGCGTAGCCAACATCCCCCAACACTGACCCCACCCCCGCCCCCGCCCCGCCCCGGGCCCGCCCCCGCCCCGCCCAACCCCGGCGATCATGGACTTGTGGTGCCCGACGTGTACGTGTCGAGGGAGATTTGTCATCCACCACAACTCCATGATCGGCGGGGGTCGTCGGGCCGGGGATATCGGCTGGTCGGCATCGGGGCGCGCCGCTACGGTGTGCCGATGCGCGTTCGTGAACTCACCGTCGACGACCTGGACGACGCCTGGGAGCTGGGCCGGTTGGCCTTCGGCTCCAGCCAGGAGCGTCCCCCCAGCACCAGGGTCGAGGTGCCCGGCATGACCCGCTACGGCGCGTTCGACGACACCGGCCGGCTCGTCGGCAAGGCCGTCGACCTGCACCACGACCAGTGGTGGTCCGGGCGGCCCGTCGCCGCGGCCGACGTCGCCGGGGTGGCGGTCGCCCCCGAGGCACGGGGACGGGGCGTGGCGCGCGCCCTGCTCACCGCCCTGCTGGCCGGCGCCCACGAGCGCGGCGCGGCGATCAGCGCCCTGTACCCGACCATCGCCGCCCCCTACCGCGCCTGCGGCTGGGAGACCGGCGGCGTGCTGCGCACCGTCCACCTCGCCACCGCCGCGCTGCCCCGGCACCGGCCCGCGTCGCACCTGACCGTCCGGGCCGGCACGCCCGCCGACCTGGACGCCGTCGCCGACCTGTACGAGCGGGTGGCCCGCCACCGCAACGGCATGTTGACGCGCCGGGGAAAGATATTCGACTTCTTCGACGCCGACGCGAAGCTCCCCGGTGACGGGCTCACCCTCGTCGAGGACGACGGCGACCTGGTCGGCTACGCCACCTGGGAGCGGGGCCGCGGTTACGGCGCGGACTCGGTCCTCACCGTCGACGAGGCCCTGGCCACCACCGCCGACGCGGCCCGGGAACTCGTCGGCGTGCTCGGCAGCTGGGCGAGCGTCGCGCCGACCCTGCGGTGGTGCCCCCTCGACGGTGACGCCGTCAGCACCGTCCTGCCGCTGGAGGCCGCCCGCGACCACGAGCGGGACCTGTGGATGCACCGGCCGGTCGACGTCGTACGGGCGGTGAGCGAGCGTGGTTGGCCCGTCCACACCCGAGGCGTCGTCGACTTCCACCTCACCGACCGGCTCGCCGAGTGGAACACCGGCACCTGGCGGTTGGCCGTCGCCGACGGCGCCGCCGAGCTGACCCGACTCAACGGCGACGCGGACCTGCGGCTGGACGTGCGTGGCTTCGCGCTGCTGTATGCCGGGGCGGCGCGGGCCCGTTCGGTGGCCCAGGCCGGACTGCTGCACACCGCGGGCGTCGAGCCGGACGCCCTGGACCTGCTGGGCGCTGGCGGCCCGGCGCAGCTGCTCGACTACTTCTGAGCGGTCCCGTCGGCCAGTTCGTCGTTGGCCCGTTCGGTGACGAGCGCGAGGACGCGGGCGGCGACGTCGGCCTCGGCGGGCGCGATGTCCCCGTACAGCCGGGCGGTGATACCCCCGACGGCCTCGGCGACGCGGGCCTGCGTGGCGTGGCCGGCGTCGGTGAGCCGCACCTGCGGGTCGGTGGTGTCGTCGAGCCGCGCCAGGCCGGCGTCGACGAGGCCGGCGATCGCCTCGTGCACGGTCGACTCGTCGACCTTGCGGGCGTTGGCGAGGCGCTGCACGAGCGGGGTTCGGCTGACGGGGCCGGCGGTGAGGGCGTTGAGCGTGAGGACCTGGCCGAAGTCGACGCCCAGGGGCGCGACGGCGAGGTCGAGCAGGGCGCGGGTGGCGAAGTGGGCCTGACCGATGACCTGACCGTTGAGAGTGGACACGATGCCTCCTTCGAAACGTTGGCTTGACCAACGTTGGTGGAGCCAACGTAGCACGCTTTGTGGGTCACACCAACGATTGCTGTTAGGCTGCCGCCATGGACGCCTCCGCCCCGCAGTCACCCGCCGGGCTGCGTACCACCCCGAGTTGGCTGCTCAGCCAGACCGCCGCCCACGCCGGCCGGCTCATCAGCGCCGGCTTCGCCGCGCACGACCTGCGCGGCTACCACTACCGGCTGCTCGCCGCGCTGGCCGAGAGCGGACCCGCCAGCCAGGCCGACCTGGGACGTCGCTGCGGCATCGACCGCAGCGACGTCGTGGCCGCCGTCAACGACCTGGCCGGTCGGGGACTGGTGGTGCGCGCCCCCGACCCGGCCGACCGCCGCCGCAACGTCATCAGCCTCACCGACGCCGGGGCCGACACGGCCCACCGGATGACCGACACCGTCGCCCGCGTGCAGGACGACCTGCTCGCGCCCCTGTCCAGCGCCGAACGCGAGCAGCTGACCCGCCTGCTCACCCGCCTGCTCGACCATCACGGCGGCTCCTGACCCGACATGACGCCGGCCCCGGCCGTCCCCGGCAGGAGGCAGCGCTCAGCTCGCCTCGCGCAGCTCCGCCAGCCGGGCCTCGATCTCGGCCAGCTCCGCACGCAGCTTCTCCGCCTGCTGCTCCGCCTCGGCCCGCTCGGCGCCCAGGATCTGCTCCACCGCCTCCTGCACACCCGGCACGTCCACCAACGCCACCATCTTCAGCGCCTCGGCCGGCTTCACCACGTACGGCTTCGCGAGGGCCTTGCTGCCCTGCTGCGCGGCGACCGTCCACTCGCCGTCCGCGTACGCCAGCGTCACCGTCAGGCCCGCGGGCCCCTTGGGCTTCGCGGCCTTGACCGCCCGCCGCGCCGGCGGCTTCTCGGCCTGCTCCACCTTCGGCTCCTCCTGTCGCTGCGCGGGCACCCGCGGCGTGTCCAACACGAACTCCGGCGCCGCCACCGCGGGCGCCTCCGGCTCCGGCTCCGGTTTCGGCTCCGCCACCCGACGGCCCGCGCCCTTGGGCGCGACCGCCAGGTCGGCGGGGGAGAACGGCAACTCGTCACGGCCGAAGCGCACCACGACGAACTCGTCGGACGCGTCCGGATCGGTCAACTCGACCACCTGGCCGACCTGACCGGCGATCTGCCCCGCCGACGCGGTGAACACCACCCTCGGCTTACGGCCGGCCGCCAACGCCTCCCGGATGCTCTGCACCTCGTCAGTGGACAAACCCTGGCCGGCATCCATCACAACCCTCTTCCGTACACCTGTTTGATTGCTGTCTTGATACCAGTCGGCTCCGACACCCGCCGCACGGGGCTCAGGGCGTGTGTGAAAGCCCCTGGCCGGCCTGCGGCAGGCCCGGCCGTTGGCTGGACTCCGCCTCGGCTCGACCGAGGACTTTCACACACGCCCTAACCGCCGAGGGCCCGCAACGCCCGATCGGCGTGGTCGTTCATGTTGACCTCGCTGTGGATCACCTCGATGACCCGCCGGTCCGTGCCGATCACGAACGTCATCCGCTTCGTGCTCAGCGCCTCCAGCGGCACCCGCCGCCGCACCCCGAACGCCCGCGCGACCGTGCCGTCCACATCCGACAGCAGCGGATAGTCGAACCCGTGCAGCGTCGAGAACTCGGCCTGCTTGGCCACCTCGTCGCGGCTGATACCCACCCGCGACGCGCCCAGAGCCGTGAACTCCGCCGCCAGGTCCCGGAAGTGGCAGCTCTCCGCCGTGCACCCACGCGTCATCGCCCCGGGATAGAAGAACAGCACCACCGGCCCCGACGCCAGGAACTCCGACAGCCGCCGCGGCGTGCCCGTCTCGTCCGGCAGCTCGAAGTCGTCCACGACATCGCCGACACCCACACCCGCCACCGCGCACCTCCGTTGTCCGACCGACCGCGCGGTGAGCGTAAGCGATCAGCCCTGCGGCGCCTCGTGCGCCACCAGCACCACCGCCCGCCGCGTGTGACCCTCCTTACGACGACTCGTTCACGCCGGTCGCGGTAGCGTCGGCGCAACCCCACCGACACCCGTGGAGACGCCATGGCACCCGTCACCGTCATCACCGGCGGTGGCCGCGGCATCGGCGCGGCCACCGCCCGCCGCCTCGCCGCGGCCGGCCACCACATCGCCCTGTGCTACCGCCGCGACGACGCCGCCGCCGCGACCGTCCTGGCCGACCTGCACGCCGCCGGCGTCCAGGCCATCGCCGTACGCGCCGACACCACCGACCCCGACCAGGTCACCGCCCTGTTCGACGCCGCCGCGCAGCTCGGCCCCCTCACGGGCCTGGTCAACAACGCCGGCGTCACCAGCCTCATCGGCCCGTTCACCGAGCTGCGCGTGGACGACCTGCGCCGCGTCGTCGACGTCAACCTCATCGGGTACGTCCTGTGCGCCCAGCAGGCCGCCCGCCGCCTCACCGACGGCGGCGCCATCGTCAACGTCTCCTCCGCCGCCGCGACCCTCGGCAGCCCGGGGGAGTACGTGCACTACGCCGCCGTCAAGGCCGCCACCGACACCCTCACCGTGGGCCTGGCCAAGGAACTCGCCCCGCGCGGCATCCGCGTCAACGGCGTCGCCCCCGGCCTCGTACGCACCGACATCCACACCGACTCCGGCGTACCCGACCGCGCGGACAGCGCCGCCGGTCGCATCCCGCTGGGCCGAGCCGGCGAACCCGACGAGATCGCCGCCGCCATCGCCTGGCTCCTCAGCCCGGACGCCTCCTACACCGCCGGCGCCGTGCTGCGGGTCTCCGGCGCCCTGTAAGCGCGGGCGGTTCGTGGGCCGGGACGTCACGCGCCCCGGCCCACCGCTCTCAGTGCGTGAACAGCTTCGCCGCCGTGATCACCGTCTGCACGACCCCGTAGCCGAGCAGCACCGCCACCACCAGCCAGGAAATCCACAACCGGGCCTGCTGCCCCTGCCGACCGTCGTCACTCATCGCGTCCCGCTCCTCTGCGCCGCCGTGACCTCGTCCACGTCCTGCTCCGCCGGCTCGTGGTAACGCTGCGGCACCGGTCGCACCAGCAGGTTCGCCACGAACCCGACCGCCAGGACACCCACCATCGTGAACAGCGCCGGCCGGTACGCCGCCGCTGTCAACGTGCCCGGCTTGCCCTGCGCGTCGAGGAACCCGTTCACGATCAACGGACCCGCGACACCCGCCGCCGACCAGGCCGTCAACAACCGACCGTGGATCGCCCCCACCTGGTACGTGCCGAACAGGTCCCGCAGGTACGCCGGCACGGTCGCGAACCCGCCGCCGTAGAACGACAGGATCACGCACGCGAACAACACGAACAACGCCGTCGCCGTGTGCCCGAACAGGGCCAGCAGCGCGTACATCGCCATGCCCACACCGAGATACACCAGGTAGATCGGCTTACGGCCGATGACGTCCGACGTCGACGACCACACGAACCGGCCCGCCATGTTGAACAACGACAGCAGACCCACGAACCCGCCGGCCGCCGCCACCGACACCGCCGACGTCCCGTTCTCCCGGAAGAAGTCCTGGATCATCGGGCTGGCCTGCTCCAGGATGCCGATACCGGCCGTCACGTTGCAGAACAACACCACCCACAACAGCCAGAACGACCGGGTCTTCACCGCGTTCGCCGCCGACACGTTCGCGTTCGTGACCAGCGGCTTCGCCGCCACCGACGCGGGATCGAAGCCCGCCGGCCGCCAATCCTCGGCCGGCACCCGCACGTTCGCCACCCCGAACATCATGATGACGAAGTAGCCCAGGCCCAGCGTCACGAACAACCACACCAACGCGCTGCCCGACGCCGTCGAACCCGCGTTCGACGGGTCGTAACCGGGGTCGTAGAACGACAGCAACTGCCGCGACAGGGGAGAGGCCACCATCGCCCCACCACCGAACCCCATGATCGCCAAACCGGTCGCCAGACCCGGCCGGTCCGGGAACCACTTGATCAGCGTGGACACGGGGGAGATGTAGCCGATACCCAGACCGATGCCGCCGAGCAAGCCGTACCCCAGGTACAGCAGCCACAACTGCTTCGTGGCGATGCCCAACGACCCCACCAGGAAACCCGCCGCCCAGAAGCAGGCCGACACGAACATGGCCTTACGCGGCCCGTTCGCCTCCACCCACGTCCCGGCCACCGCGGCCGACAACCCCAGCATCACGATCGCGATGCTGAAGATCACCCCAATGGCCGTCTGACCCGTGTCGAAGTGCGCGATCAACGAATTCTTGTAGACGCTCGTGGCGTAGACCTGGCCGATACAGAGATGGATGGCCAACGCCGCCGGGGGAATCAGCCACCGGCTGTAGCCCGGTGGCGCGACGGTGTGCCGACGATCGAGTGCGGACAGCATGCGCTGCTTCCTCTCCGAGGCGGACGAAACGTGGCCACAACGTGCCCACCCCACACCCGAGGAGCAAACCTCACCGTCGCCGGACGGTCCCTCCCGTGAGCTGAGCGGTCACTCAGCCCACGCCGCGACTACCCCAGGTCCGGCGCGTGCCAGCCACCCGCCAACGCCTCCGCGTCCGCCGGACCCCAACTACCCCTGTCGTACGACCGCACCGGCGCCGCCAGATCAAGGATCGGCTCCACGATCCGCCACTCCTGCCGAATCGTCTCCGCCCGCGCGAACCGCA
The DNA here is from genome assembly GCF_053585025.1 of Micromonospora sp. RB23. NCBI lineage: Bacteria > Bacillati > Actinomycetota > Actinomycetes > Micromonosporales > Micromonosporaceae > Micromonospora > Micromonospora sp. RB23. Next base: position 3,576,432 of record NZ_CM132111.1, on the reverse strand, counting down.
GATGCTGCCCGTCCATCGCGTCGTCGAGCAACCGCTCGTACGCCTCCTGACGGCGACCCAACGCCGCCCCGAAGTCCACCGACAGGTCAACCGGCCGACTCGCCACCTCCGCGCCCGGACTCTTCGCCTGGATCGACATCGTGATGCCGTCCCCACGACCCAACCGGAACCGCAACAGGTTCGCCGGCGCCACCGCCCCACCCTCGGCAGGGATCAACGACCGCTGCGGCCGCTTGAACTCGACCACCACCTCCGTCGCCGTCCCCGGCAACGACTTACCCGTCCGCAGATAGAACGGCACACCCGCCCACCGGGGCGAATCCACCGTCAACCGCGTCGCCACGAACGTCTCCGTGTTCGAATCCGGCGCGACACCCGGCTCGTCGCGGTAACCCCCGTACTGCCCCCGCACCGTTGAGGCCGGCGACAACGGCACGATCTGCCGCAGCACCGCCGCCTCCGCCTCGCGGAACGCGTCCACGTCGTCACCCGCCGGCGCGTCCATCGCGATCAACGCCACGACCTGCAAAATGTGGTTCTGCAACACGTCCCGCGTCGCACCCACCGTGTCGTAGAAACCGGCCCGACCCTGCGTACCGAAACCCTCGGCGAGCGTCACCTGCACGTTGTCGATGTGCTCACGGTTCCACAACGGCTCGAACAGCCGGTTCGCGAACCGGAACGCGTACAAACCCTCCACCGCCTCCTTACCGAGGTAGTGGTCGATCCGGAACACCCGACTCGCGTCGAAGGCCGCCCCCAGCGTCCGATCCAACTCCTCCGACGACGCCAGGTCACGCCCGAACGGCTTCTCCACGATCACCCGACCACGGTCGGCCAACCCGACCGCCGCCAACCCCCGCACCACCGAACCGAACACCATCGGCGGAATCGCCAGGTAGAAGATCGGCCGCTGCGCGTCACGCAGACGCTCCGCCAGCCGCTCGTACGTCGCCGGATCCGCGTAGTCCCCGGAAATCATCGACAGGTTGGCCGCCAACGCGTCGAACGTCGCGTCATCCACCTCGTCCGTGGCCTCCGCCACGGACTTACGGGCGGTCGTCACCAACTGCTGGTCATCCCAGGGGGAGCGGGCCACCCCGATCACCGGAACGTCGAGACGCCCCCGCCGCGTCAACTCGTACAGCGCCGGAAACAGCTTCTTCGAGACAAGATCACCTGTCACACCGAACAGCACAACCGCGTCTGAGCGCACGCGCATGACACTTCCATCCGATCATGTGGACCTGATCTTCCGAACGGACAACGGCGCGTCCCGCCGGAGGAATTCCCAGCGAGCGGCCCACGTGAGGTCGGCGACAACGACGGCGCATACCCGGCCAAAAAACCGCAGCTCAGGCTGTGACGCGCACGACACCCACCCTGATCGACGGCTCTCGATCATCCTACGGTCCGCGAACCCCGCCACTCCACCCCCGCACGCCGATGCGCCACAACGGGAGATGATGCGACAGCAGCCCGTGCACCCCCGGAAGGACCGGAATGACCCTGGTAGCCGACCGCTCACCACACGCCGGCCCCGACGTGGTGTGCCTGCCGATGTTCGGCACGACCCGCGCCACCACCGCCGCCGCCTTCCACCCCGCCCTCGCCGACACCGGCCTACGGGAGACGTACCTGGACCTGCCCGGCCACGGCGACACCCCACCCACCTGCCGGCCCACCTCCCAGGCGCTGCTCACCACCATCTGCGCCTGGCTGGACCACCACATCGACGGACCGGCCCTGCTGGCCGGCGCCTCCTACGGCGCCTACCTCGCCGCCGGCATCGCCCGCCAACGCCCCGACCTCGTCCGCGGCCTCCTCCTCGTCTGCCCCGGCATCACCATCGCACCGGCCAGCCGCACCCTGCCCGAGCACCGCCCGCCCCCGGGACCCACCGGCTGGCTCGACGACGCCCCCACCGACCTGCGCCCACACCTCGACACCGCACTGGGCCACCGCACCCCGACCGTCGTCGCCACCGTCCTGCGCGCCCTGAACACCGGCGGCCCCGGCGACGACACCTTCCAGCAGGAACTGCGAACAGGACCCGGGTACGCGCTCCCCGACGAGACCACCGACACCCCCTTCGACAGGCCCGTCAGCGTGCTCACCGGCCGCCAGGACGGCATCGTCGGCTTCGCCGACCAGTTCCACGCCATGCGCCGCTACCCCCGAGGCACCTACACCACCGTCGACCAGGCCGGGCACTACCTGCCCTTCGAACAACCAGCCCTGCTCCGCGCCCACACCCAGGACTGGCTCCGCCGAACCTGACAGCCCGGGGCCGGTACGCGACAATGACCGCCATGGCTGACCTGGGCGACATCAAAGCCGCGCTGCACTACTACCTCCGCAGGAACCGCGACGACCTGATCTGGAAACTCGACGGCGTCAGCGAACGCGAGGCCCGAACACCCCGCACCACCACCGGCAACAACATGCTGGGCGTCATCAAACACTGCCTCAACGTCGAGGCCGCGTACTTCGGTCCCACCTTCGGCCGCGAGTTCGCGACACCCGAGGAACTGGTCCCGCTCGACGCGTTCGACGACGACCCCCAGGCGGACTGGTACGCGTACGAGAACGAGACCAAGGACGGCCTCATCGACCTGTACCGCCGTGTCGCAGCGTTCGCGGACGAGACGATCGACCAACTGCCGCTCGACGCGCCGGGGCAGGTGTCCTGGTGGCAACCCGGCCGCCAGGACGTGACACTGGCCCGGATCATCGCGCACGTCAGCGGTGACCTCTGCCGGCACGCCGGTCACCTCGACATCATGCGCGAACAGCTTGACGGAGCGGTCGGGTGGCGGCAGGACGGCACCAGCATCCCCGACTACGACTGGCCGGCGTACGTCGACAAGCTGCGCAAGCTGGCCGACCAGTTCGACTGACCGAGCCCGGGGGACAAGGGCCGCCCGAACCGCGCTGCCCGGCCGACGCATCCCCGCGCCGGCCGGGCAGCCACCCCGCCTCGATCACCCACACCACACGGCCGAGGCGGCACTAGTTACCGACGCCGAGGCCCGACATGAACGCCGTCGGGTAACGGTCACCCCGCGCGGCACCCTTCGGCACGGCCGCCTCGATCTCTTCGAGATCCCCGGCCGACAGCTCCACGTCCAGCGCCGGCAACGCCTCGGCCAGCCGCGCCCGGGTACGCGCACCGACCAGCGCAACGATCGACGAATCCTGCGCCGCCACCCACGCGATCGCCAACTGCGCCACCGTGCACCCCTTCGCGTCGGCGACCCGGCGCAACGCCTCCACCAGCGCGAGGTTGTGCGACGCGTTCTCGGCCAAGAAGCGAGGACTGCGGTTACGCGCATCGTCCGCCCGCCCCGGCACCCAGTTCCCCGAGAGCAGGCCACGGCTCAGCACCCCGTACGCGGTCAGCCCGATGCCCAACTCCCGCAGCGCGGGCAGCACCTCGGCCTCGACCGCCCGCGACAGCAGCGAATACTCGATCTGAAGATCAGCGACCGGATGGACGGCGTGCGCCCGCCGAACGGTCTCCGCATCAACCTCGGAAAGCCCCACATACCGTACGTAACCGGCGTCGATCAGCTCCTTGATCGCGCCGATCGTGTCCTCGATCGGCACCGACCGGTCCAACCGGGCCGGCCGGTAGATGTCCACGTAGTCGACGCCGAGCCGGGTCAGCGAGTAGCTCAGGAAATTCCGCACCGAAGCCGGGCGGGAGTCCTGGCCGGCGAACCGCATGCCCGGCCCCACCTGCTGCCCGAACTTCACACTCAGCAGATAGCTGTCCCGCTCGCGTCCCCGCAACGCCTCCGACAGCAGCAGCTCGTTGTGCCCCATCCCATAGAAGTCACCCGTGTCGACAAGCGTGACCCCCGCGTCCAACGCCGCCCGTACGGTGGCGATGCTCTCCTCACGATCGGCCGGGCCGTACGCGCCCGACATACTCATCGCCCCCAGCCCCACCGCCGAAACCGTGGGACCCGTGTTGCCCAGAGTGCGTGTCTGCATCGAAACTCTCCCTCAGCGGTCGATCTCGCCTCCACCCTGCGCCGCATTCCGGCCCGCCGGCAGCGGAGCGCTTATCGTGGGAGCGCCACTCCCTGGCTCGGCGACCAGTCCCCGAGGCAGCATGGACGCATGCAGCGTGAGCAGCTCGCCGACTTCCTGCGGCGCCGGCGCCAGGCCATCCGCCCCGCCGAGGTCGGCATCACCGACGGCCCCCGCCGCCGCACCGCCGGCCTGCGCCGCGAGGAGGTCGCCATGCTCGCCGGCATGTCCGTCGACTACGTCGTCCGCCTCGAGCAGGGCCGCAGCAGCCAGCCGTCGACCCAGCTGCTCGGCGCCCTTGCCCGCGCCCTGCGCCTGAGCGACGACGAGCGAAACCACCTGTTCCACCTGGCCGGCCACCAACCGCCGCCCGCCGACGGCACCGCCCGCCTCGCCCGGACCGGCCTGGTCCGCATGCTCGACCTGCTGGGCGACACCCCCGCCATGGTCCTGTCCGACCTCGGCGAGATCCTGGCGCAGAACCGCATGTCGATCCTGCTCAGCGGCGACCACACCACCGGGCTGACCGGCGATCGACGCTACGTCGCGTACCGCCACTTCACCGACCCGACCATCCGCGACCTCCACGGCCCCGACGAATGGCAGCGGCATGCCCGCCAGCAGGTCGCCGACCTGCGCGCCGTGGCCGGCCGGCGGGCCGGCGACCCCGTGGTGACCGGCCTGATCGAGCGGTTGCGGGCGGCGAGCGACGACTTCCGCCGACTGTGGGCCGAGCACGAGGTGGCGGTGCGCCGGGCCGACCGCAAGACGTTCCGGCACCCGCGCGTCGGCCGCCTCACGATGGACTGCGAAACCCTCGTCACCCCCGACCTGGGCCAGCAACTGCTGGTGCTCACCCCGGCTGACGCGGAGGCCCGGGAGAAGCTTGAGCTGCTGCGCGTGCTGGGGATCGAGGAGTTCCCTGCCGGCGTACCGCACTGATACCAATCAGGTCGGCAAGCCGAGCTGGGGGAGAGGCGGCCGGAACGACGCTGCCCGGCCGGCGCGTCTCCGCACCGGCCGGGCAGCCACACCGCGCCGATCAGTTGTCGGCGCCCAGGCCCTTCAGGTCCTGCATCATCTCGGCGAAGTCGGTGGTCTCCGCCGCCGGCGGCGTCTCGATGGTGACCGCCCGGCCGTAGTCGGTGTAGTCGACCATGAAGTCACCCATCGTGCCCATGTTCGTACCCGCACGACGCGGCCGGTACTGCTCGTCGACCCAGAGGTCGATCTTGACCTCGTTGACATCCGCCGCGGCGAACTGCTTCTCGACACCGGCCCGCAGCTTGGCATCGACCTGAGCCAACTGCGTGGCCACGGGAGTGGTGACGGCGTAGTGGACCGTCCGCGCCCCGTTCACGGTCTCCTCACCGACGACCGTCACACCCTCGGACGCGAGCAGCGTCTTGACCTGCTTGGTCGGGTCGATGTCCTCGAAGCGCTTGCTGAAGTCCATTCCGGCCTGCTGGCCGATGCTGGACATGTCCATCTTCAACCAGCGCTTACCGCCCATGCTGGCGCGGTCCTTCGCCGGTACCTCGACGTAGAACGCGGTCCCGATCAACCGGACGGTGGTCGGGCCGTCGCTCGGGTCCGCCATGGTCACCTCGGCCTTGACCGGGTCACCCAGGTCCAGGACACCCTGCATGGAGATCTTCTGGCCGCCGGCGGTTCCCGTCATCGTCAACGTCACCGAGTCGCTCTTGTCGGTGGCGTCGATCGTCTTCTGCAAGGACCCCTTGAGGTCGCTGGCGAGAAGCTCAAGGACGCTGGTCTGCTTCGGCGCGTCGGACGGGCCGGAGGTCATGCCGCAGGCCGACACGGCGAGCGCGGTGAGCGCCGAGACCGACACGACAGCGGTCTTCTTCCACAGTGACACGTGTGCTTCTTTCCCGGATGGATGGTGGGGATCTCCCCAGTAGATCGACGACACGGTAGCCCACACTGTCGATATCCGAGTCCCGTCCGGACATTCGATAATGCACATTATGTAAAGTAGCCTCCTGGGGGCCCGCCTCCGACCTCCCGCGCCGGGCGACCCAGCTCCGCGATCCTGAACGGTCATGATCGTGCTCGAACCACGAAGTAGTGGCCTCCACCGCGTACCCAGACCACTCGATCCTGGATCGAGCACGATCATGGGCGAGTTCGCGGCCGAGGAGCGTCGGGGTTGCGCCGCTTCGGCGGACGGAACGGCGCGCCCCAGGCGTCAACGCCGTCGCTGGTTGCGGGGCCCGGCCGGGTCGGCAGGCCGCGACATCCTTCTCCCCCTCTCCCCTCCCTGTCGGGCAACGCGAGAATCATGCATAATATGGCTTATGCATGACAAACAGGACGAATCGCTCAAGGCGCTGATCGAGGAGTTCCTGACCGCCCGGGCCACCCGTAAGCCCTCCCCCCACACCCTGGCGGCCTACCGGCGTGATCTGTACGCCGTCGCCGCCCTGGTCGCCGACGGTGACGCCACTCCCCTGCCCCTCGACGATCGGACGATCACCGACCTGTCCCCCCGTGTGCTGCGGGCGGCGTTCGCCCGGTTCGCCGCTCCCCGGGCCCCCGCGTCGGTGCACCGCGCCTGGTCCACCTGGAACAGCTTCTTCACCTTCCTGGTGACCGACGGTGTGGTGGCGGGCAACCCGATGTCGGCGGTCGATCGGCCGCGGGCCGTCCTGCCCGAGCCGAAGCCGCTGCGCGGCGCGGACACGCCCGAGGTGCTGCTGGCGGCGGTGGCGCGTGAGGGCGGGCGGCAGCGGGACCCGTGGCCGGAGCGGGACGTGGCGGTGTTGGCGGTGGCGTTGTGCGCCGGGTTGCGTCTGTCGGAGCTGCTGGCGTTGCGGGTGGGGTCGCTGGGTGGGCGTCCGGGTGAGCGGCGTGTGGAGGTGGCGGGCAAGGGCGGGCGACCCCGGGTGGTGCCGATCGAGGCTGATCTGGACCGGGTGCTGCTGGACTATCTGGCCAGTCGGGCGCGGCGTTTCGGGTCGCGGTCGGTACGCCCGGACTCGGCGTTGCTGGTGGATCGGCGGGGTGAGCCGTTGCGTCGTGGTGGTCTGCAGTATCTGGTCGAGTCGTGTTATCGGCGGGCGGGTATCGGGGACCGGGTGCCGAAGGGGGCGCGGTTGCACGCGTTGCGGCACACGTTCGCTACCCGGTTGGCGGAGGACGGCGCGGGCGCGGCGGAGATCATGCGGTTGTTGGGGCACGCGTCGTTGGCGTCGTCGCAGACGTACATCGAGGTGACGGCCGGGCAGCAGCGGGAGGCGATCCGCGCGAGTCGTACCCATCGGGTGTTGGCGGCTCTTGTGTCGACGGAGGGTGACCCTCCGCGCTGAGGGCGCGCGGCGGGTCAGCCGAGGTCGACGAGCAGGGGTCGGTGGTCGGAGATGGTGGACGCCGGGGTGGTGACGGCCCGTACGGGTGGGAGCGCGTCGAGGGCGTGCCGGTCGGCGAGGATGTGGTCGAGTTGGACGCGGGGTTGTCCGGCGGGGTAGGTGGGGCGTCGGCCGAGTGGCTGCCAGCGGGACACGAGGCGGGCCGGGCCGGCGGGGAGGTTGAGGTCGCCGAGCAGGACGCGGGGGGCCGGTAGGGCGCGCAGGGCGCGAACGGTCTGGCGGAGTTGGCGGGCGTTCCAGCCGGGTACGAAGGACAGGTGGGTCGCGGCGACGGTGAGTGGGCCGTGGGGGGTGTCCAGGAGGGCGGCGAGGACGACGCGGGGTTCGTCGTCGAGGAGGATGAGGCCGCCGCCGGGGCCGGGGACGTAGACGGGTGAGCGTACGGGGGCGGGTTTGAGTCGGGTGATGTGCCAGCTGCGCACGGGGTGGCGGCTGATGAGGCCGATGCCGTAGCAGGGTTCGCCGTGGCCGTCGTCGTCGTGGCGCAGGGGGCGGAACCGTTCGCCGGGGGTGCCGACGACGGCGGCGGCGAAGCGGTGGTGTGGGGCGTCGAGGGCGCGGGCGGCGATGGCGGTGAGGTCGAGGTTGCCGCTGCGGCGTTGGTCGCGGTCGACCTCCTGTAGGGCGAGGACGTCGGCGTCGAGGGCGCGTACGGCGGCGGCGAGTCGGTCGGGGTCGACGAGGCCGTCGGTGAGGGATCGTCCGTGCAGCAGGTTGAAGGTGGCCAGGCGCACTCCTGCACCTTACGTGCCCGTGGCAGGGTTGCCGTGTGGTGAAGCTGTTGCTGTGTTCGAAGCTGGTGTTCGTGGCGGTCGGCGCGTGGGGGGTGTGGTTGCGGCGTCGACGTGGCCGGTGAGCGGTGAGTCGTGCCACTTGAGGGCCGCTGGGCACGGGTCGGGTGGGCAGAATTGCGGCCCGTGGACGCTGTATCGCTGAGTACCCTGCTGGCCGCCGCGGCGATGGCCGGGTGGGTGGACGCCGTGGTCGGCGGTGGCGGGTTGTTGCTGCTGCCGGCGTTGTTGGTGGCGGCTCCGGGGGTGCCGGTGGCCACCGCGTTGGGTACGAACAAGTTGGCGGCGATCTTCGGTACGGCGACGGCGGCGGCGACGTACGCGCGGCGCACGAAGGTGGACTGGCGTTTGGCGGGGCCGGCCGCGGGTGTGGCGGTGCTCAGCGCGGGGGTGGGTGCGGCGTTGGCCGGGGCGGTGCCGGCGTCGGCGTACCGGCCGGTGGTGTTGGTGGTTCTGGTGGCGGTGGCCGTGTTCGTGCTGCTGCGTCCCCGGTTGGGGGTGGTGGCGGTGCCGGCGCGGCGGACGCGGGTGCGGGTCGCGGCGGCGATCGGTGTGGCCGGGGTGGGGATCGCCCTGTACGACGGGTTGATCGGGCCGGGTACGGGCACGTTCCTGGTGTTGGCGTTCACGGCGTTGGTGGGTGCGGACTTCGTGCACGGCTCGGCGATGGCGAAGGTCGTCAACGCGGGTACGAACCTGGGTGCGTTGGTGGTGTTCGCGGTGACCGGGCACGTGTGGTGGTGGTTGGGCGCGGCGATGGCGGTGTGCAACATCGCCGGCGCGGTGGTGGGTGCGCGGATGGCGTTGCGTCGCGGTTCGGGGTTCGTGCGGGTGGTGTTGCTGGTGGTGGTGTTGGCGTTGGTGGCGAAGCTGGGTTACGACCAGTGGGTGGCCTGAGGGGCCGGGCGTCAGCTGCGGCGGCTGGGTGAGTCGAAGCGGCCGGCGCGGATCTCGCGCAGGGCCCGGCGGCGGGTGTCGCCGCGCAGGGTGTCGACGTAGAGGGTGCCCCGCAGGTGGTCGGTCTCGTGTTGCAGGGCGCGGGCGAGGAATCCGCTGCCGCTGATGGTCAGTGGTTCGCCGTGCTGGTCGACGCCGGTGGCGGTGGCGTGCAGGGCCCGTACGGTCGGGAAGTACAGCCCGGGGATGGACAGGCAGCCTTCCTCGTCGTCCTGGGTCTCGTCGGACAGTTCGAGGGTGGGGTTGATGAGGTGGCCCCGGTGGCCGTCGGCGTCGTAGACGAAGACCTGGGCGTCGACGCCGATCTGCGGTGCGGCGACGCCGGCGCGGCCGGGCTCGCCGAGCAGGGTGTCCATCAGGTCGGTGACCAGGGCGCGCAGTTCGGCGTCGAAGGTGGTGACCGGCTCGCATTCGGTGCGCAGGACGGGGTCGCCGATGATCCGGATGGGCCGCATGGTCATGGGGGTGAGCCTATCGCCGGCGGTGGTGGTGTCGGCGTCCGGCCAGGGTGGCGCGTACGGGCGCAGTCTTCGCGGCGGCCTCGGCGACTTCGGCGGTGGGGTCGCTGTCCCAGGTGATGCCGCCACCGGCCCAGGTGTGCAGGGCTGCGCCGTCGGCGGCGGCGGTGCGGATGGTCAGGCCGAGGTCGATGCGGCCGGGGGCGACCCAGCCGAGGGCGCCCATGCTGGCGCCGCGGCCGACGGGTTCGGCGGCGGCGATGTGGGTGAGGGCGGCGAGTTTCGGCGCGCCGGTGACGGAGCCGCCGGGGCAGGTGGCGCGCAGCAGGTCGGCGAGGCCGAGGCCGTCGGCGGCGTGCGCGCGGACGGTGGACTCGGCCTGCCACAGGTCGCACCAGCGGCGTACGGCGAACAGTTCGTCGACGGTGACGGTGCCGGTGCGGGCGATCCGGGCGAGGTCGTTGCGTTCCAGGTCGACGATCATGATGTGTTCGGCGCGTTCTTTGGCGCTGGTGAGCAGTTCGGCGCGGCCGGTGGCGGTGGCGGGGCGGGTGCCCTTGATGGGTCGGGTGATGAGGTGCCCGTTGTGGACCTCGACGAGGGTTTCCGGGGAGGCGCAGCCGATGGCCCAGGTGTCGCCGGTGAGGACGCCGCCGTAGCGGGCGCCGGGGAGCGCGCCGAGGCGGCGCAGGGCGGGCAGCGGGTCGCCGGTGTAGGGGGCGCTCGCGTGGCCGACGAGGTTGGTCTGGTAGATGTCGCCGCGGCCGATGGCGGCGCGGACGGCGTCGACGGCGGCGGCGTGCTGCGCGGGTGTCCAGCTCTCGGTCCACGGGCCGAGCCACCACGGGGTGGCCGTGTCGGCGGGGGCGGCGCGGGTGGGTCCGTGGTCGTAGATGACGACGGCGAGGTCGGGCAGGGTGGGCGCGGGTTCGGGCGCGGTGAGCGGGGCGCCGGCCAGTAGGGCGCCGGCGGCGGCGGACAGGTAGAGCGCCGCGCCGCAGGCGTGGTCGCGGGGGTGGGTGGGCGCGGGTCGGTTCAGGTCGCGCAGGTCCAGGCCGTGTGCGGTCAGGAATTCCTCGGCGAGTACGGCGGGGTCGCCGCCGTCGGCGCGTCGCCAGTGCAGTCGGGTTCGTTCGACGAGGCTGTCGCGGCATCCGGGCGGTGCTGCGGGCACATCGACCAGCACCTGTGGGAGCGTTTCCACGCCGTATGGTCCGATCTTCCTCATCCGTTCAGTGGATTTCCCGTACGCCAGGCCGACACCTGCTCGATGCTGGACACCTTCGCTTGGTACTGTGCGTCACTGGTCATGTGAACCATGACACAGTGCCCCCACAGTCCGGAGAACCCGATGTGCCAGCACCAACCGACCTGCCCCTCCGCTGAAGCCACCGACCGGGAAGCCGCCCGGGTCCTCGCCTGCTTCCCTGAGCAGGGCTGGAGCCTGCTCTGCAACGGTGTCATCGTCTTCGAGGACACCGGCGAGCTGCTCCCCGACGGCAGTAGCATCGCACCCCACCGCGGTCCCGCCCGCCACGCCCTCGTGGCCTGACCACAACACGCAGCGTCACCACACCGCGCCGCTGCCGACGTCGCAGCGGCTGCCGGGGCGGTCTGATACCGCCCGCCCCGGCGCCCGTCGTCAGTCCTCGAACGCCTCCGGCGACGGGCACGAGCAGACCAGGTTCCGGTCGCCGTACGCGCCGTCGATACGCCGTACCGGAGGCCAGTACTTCCCGGCCCGGTCCACGCCCGCCGGGTACGCGCCCACCGACCGCGGGTACGGGTGCGGCCACTCGTCGCCGCTGACCATCGCCGCGGTGTGCGGCGCGTTCGCCAGGGGGTTGTCCCCCGCCGGCCACTGCCCCGAGCCGACCTGCTCGATCTCGGCGCGGATGGCGATCATCGCGTCGCAGAACCGGTCCAGTTCGGCCAGGTCCTCACTCTCGGTCGGCTCCACCATCAGCGTCCCGGCCACGGGGAACGACATCGTCGGCGCGTGGAAGCCGTAGTCGATGAGCCGCTTCGCCACGTCGTCCACGCTCACGCCGGTCGCCTTCGTCAACGGCCGCAGGTCCAGGATGCACTCGTGCGCGACCAGGCCCTTGTTGCCCGCGTACAGCACCGGGTAGTGCTCGCGCAGCCGCGCCGCCACGTAGTTCGCGGCGAGGACCGCCACACCGGTGGCCCGGGTCAGCCCCTCGGCGCCCATCATCCGCAGGTACGCCCACGGGATCGGCAGGATGCCCGCCGACCCGTACTTCGCCGCCGAGATCGCCGGGGTGGCGTCGACGTGCGCGCCGAGGGGGTCGCCGGGCAGGAACGGCGCGAGGTGCGCGCGTACCGCGACCGGGCCGACGCCGGGGCCGCCGCCGCCGTGCGGGATGCAGAACGTCTTGTGCAGGTTCAGGTGCGACACGTCCGCGCCGAACCGCCCCGGCTTGGCGAACCCGACGAGGGCGTTGAGGTTCGCCCCGTCGACGTACACCTGACCGCCGGCGTCGTGGACCTTCGCGCACAGCGACGCGATGCCCGTCTCGTACACGCCGTGCGTCGACGGGTACGTCACCATGATCGCGGCGAGCGCGTCCCGGTGCTTGTCGATCTTCGCGTCCAGGTCGACGAGGTCGACGTTGCCGTCGTCGTCGCAGGCCACCACGACGACCCGCATACCGGCCATCACCGCCGACGCCGCGTTGGTGCCGTGCGCCGACGACGGGATCAGGCACACGTCGCGGTGCGTCTCACCCCGCGACGCGTGGTACGACCGGATCGCCAGCAGCCCGGCCAGTTCGCCCTGCGAACCGGCGTTGGGCTGCACGCTGACCGCGTCGTAGCCGGTCACCTCGGCCAGCCACGACTCCAACTGGCCGATCATCTCCCGGTACCCGACGGTCTGGTCGTCCGGCGCGAACGGGTGGATGTGCGCGAACTCCGCCCAGCTCACCGGTTCCATCTCGGTGGTCGCGTTCAGCTTCATCGTGCACGACCCCAGGGGGATCATGCCCCGGTCCAGGGCGTAGTCGAAGTCCGAGAGCCGCCGCAGGTAGCGCAGCATGGCCGTCTCGGAGTGGTGGCTGCGGAACACCGGGTGGGTCAGGAAGTCCGAGGTCCGGGCCAGGTCGGCGGGCAGGGCCGCGTCGGCGTCGCCGTCGAACGCGGGAACGCCGAACGCCTCCCACACCTGCCGCAGGTGCGCGTCGGTGGTCGTCTCGTCGCAGGACATCCCCACCCGGTCGGCGTCGACGAGGCGCAGGTTCACACCCCGCTCGGCGGCGGCCGCGACGACCCGCGCCGCGCCGCCGGGCACCGTCGCGGTGACCGTGTCGAAGAACGCGACGTCCGCGACGTCCACGCCCCCGGCGCGCAGTCCGGCCGCGAGCCGCGCCGCCATGGCGTGGGTACGCGTCGCGATGTCCCGCAGCCCGTCCGGCCCGTGGTAGACGGCGTACATGCCGGCCATCACGGCCAGCAGCACCTGCGCGGTGCAGATGTTGCTGGTCGCCTTCTCCCGCCGGATGTGCTGCTCGCGGGTCTGCAACGCCAGCCGGTACGCCGGGTTGCCGTCCGCGTCGCGGGACACCCCGACGAGACGCCCGGGCAGCATCCGCTCCAGGCCCGCGCGCACCGCCAGGTAGCCGGCGTGCGGCCCACCGAAGCCCATGGGTACGCCGAACCGCTGGGTCGTGCCGGCGGCGATGTCCGCGCCGATCTCCCCCGGCGCCCGCAGCAGCGTCAACGCCAGCAGATCCGCCGCGACGGTCGCCAGCGCGCCGGCGGCGTGCGCCGCCTCCACCAGGGCCGCATGGTCACGGACCGCGCCGGACGCCCCCGGGTACTGCAGGTGCAGGCCGAAGAACTCCGCCGGCAACTCGTCACGCGCCACGTCGACGACCCGCACGTCGATACCGAGCGGCACCGCCCGGCTGGTGATCACCGCGATGGTCTGCGGCAGGGCGTCGGCGTCGACGACGTACACCCTGCTCTTGCTCTTGGACGCGCGGCGCGCGAGGGTCATGGCCTCCGCCGCGGCGGTGCCCTCGTCGAGCATCGACGCGTTCGCGGTGGCCAGGCCGGTCAGGTCGGTGACCATGGTCTGGAAGTTCAGCAGCGCCTCCAGGCGCCCCTGGCTGATCTCCGGCTGGTACGGCGTGTACGCCGTGTACCAGGCCGGGTCCTCCAGGACGTTGCGGCGGATCACCGCCGGGGTGTGCGTGCCGTGGTAGCCCAGGCCGATCATGGACACGGCGACGGTGTTACGGGCCGCCAGGGCCCGCAGCTCGGCGATGGCCTCGGCCTCGGTGGCCGCCGGCGGCAGGTCGAGGGTGCCGTGCCAGCGGATCACCTCGGGGATCGCGGCGTCCATCAGCTCGTCGATGGAGTCGTGCCCGACGACCTCCAACATGCGGCGCTCGTCGTCGGGGCCGGGGCCGATGTGACGGGTGGCGAACTGCTCTACGGACATCAGGGGCGCTCCCGGGCGAGGTCGACGGGTCGGCCTCCCCCTCTGTCACACCCCCGGAGAGGAGCGCTCCACAGTGCCTGCCCACGAGGTCCTTTTGCCTGAGAGGTTCCGGGGAGGATTTGCCCCTTCGGCGCCGCCCTGAGCTTCCGGGCGGTCTCTCCCACGTGGGTGGTACCGGCATGGTCAACGCTACCAGCGCCGGTGTTTCCGGCGGATGTCCTACCCCCGGGGCGGCTGTCACACCGGCACGGTCGACGCCCCGGTGACGCGGTCGGCGAGGATCGGCAGCACCTCGCCCAGCGGCGCGTCGACGCGCACCGTGGCGTACCCGTCACCCCGGGTCGGCCCCTGGTTGACGATCGCCACCGCGATGCCGCTTTTCGCCGCCCGGATCACGAACCGCCGACCGGACATGACCGTCAACGACGAGCCCAGCACCACCACCGCCCGCGCCTGCTCCACCAGCGCGAAACATTGCGCCACCCGCTGCGGCGGCACCGTCTCGCCGAAGAACACCACGTCCGGTTTCAGCATCCCCGTCCCGCAGATCCCGCAGTCCACCGGCCGGAACCGCGCCACCTGCTCGTCCGGGAGATCAACATCACCGTCCGGGTTGATCGCGGCGACCCGGGCCACGAAGTCCGGGTTCGCCTCGCGCAGCCGCCGATCCACCTCCTCACGGGAAGTCAGGTTGCCGCAGTCCAGGCACGTCACCTCGTCCAGGCGCCCGTGCAGCTCCACCACCCGGTCGCTGCCCGCCGCGCCGTGCAACCCGTCCACGTTCTGCGTGATCACCGCGTCGACCAGGCCGGCGTCCTGCAACCGCGCCACCGCCCGGTGCCCCGCGTTCGGCGTCGCCCGGGCGATCAACCGCCACCCCAGGTGGCTACGCGCCCAGTACCGCCGCCGTGCGAGGGGATCCCGGGTGAACGCCTGGAACGTCATCGGGGTGTGCCGGCGGGCCACCCCGCTGGGCCCCCGATAGTCCGGGATGCCCGACTCGGTGGACAGGCCCGCCCCGCTGAGCACGACCACCCGACCACCGGCCACCAGCGAGGCCAACTCCTGCACACTCGTCGTCACCCTCCCATGCTGCCTCAGCGCACCCCCCGATGCCGAACACCGGCCGGCGGCGGTGCTGCTGTCCGTGCCAACGGCGGCGAGGGTGGTGCACGGATCCTTTGGAGCTGATGCCGTCAACGAATCAGACGGTCACGACTGACCTGGGGAACACGGTGCCCCTGCTGATCTCCCCCGGCCCGCGGCCCGCGGCACACCGGTACGGCGGACGATGTCGCAGGGCCCGCAGCACACCGGTACGGCGGACGATGTCGCAGGGCCCGCGGCACACCGGTACGGCGGACGATGTCGCAGGGCCCGCGGCCCGCGGCACAGCCGGCACGGCGGACGATGTCGCAGGGGTCCGTGGCCCGCGGCACAGCCGGCACGGCGGACGATGTCGCAGGGGTCCGTGGCCCGCGGCACAGCCGGCACGGCGGGCGATGTCGCAGACGAGTCAGCTCCAAAGCGGGCGAGGGACACCCGGCCCACCGTCGCGCCCGACTGTCCGGCAGAGGCGAACCACACCGCGACCGGGTCGACGACGCCGGTAGGTTGGGCACATGCGTGTTGTCATCGCCGGAGGCCACGGCAAGATCGCCCTGCTGGTGGAGCGGCGCCTCGCCGAGCGCGGCGACACCGCCGTGGGCCTGATCCGCAACCCCGACCAGGTCGACGATCTGCGCGCCGCCGGCGCCACCGCCGTCGTCTGCGACCTGGAACACGCCGACGTCGACGAGGTCGCCGCGCATCTGCACGACGCCGACGCGGTCATCTTCGCCGCTGGCGCCGGCCCCGGCAGCGGCACCGCCCGCAAGGACACCGTCGACCGGGGCGCCGCCGCGCTGCTCGCCGACGCCGCCACCCACGCCGGCGTCCACCGCTACCTGCTGGTCTCCTCGATGGGCGTGGACCGGCCACCCGCCGCCGGCACCGACGACGTGTGGGCCGCCTACCTGCGCGCCAAACGCGCCGCCGAGGACGACCTGCGCGCCCGCGACCTCGCGTGGACGATCCTGCGGCCCGGCCGCCTCACCGACGACGAACCCACCGGCCACGTCACCCTCACCCCGCACGCCGACCGGGGGGCCATCAGCCGCGCCGACGTCGCCCTGGTCCTCGTCGCGCTCCTGGACGAACCCCGCACCGCCGGCGCGACCCTGGAACTCGTCGACGGACCCACACCGATCGCCGACGCGGTCCACGCCGCCACCACCTGAACCACCACCGGGGTGAGGCCCCACACCTGGGGCCCCCACCCCGGGCGCTCAGCGCTGGTGGTGACGCGGCAACGCCGTCTGCCCCGCCGGACCACTCACGAAGGGCGCCCCCGGCGTCTCCTTCGCGATCCGGTCCATCGTGCGCACCAACTGCTCACTGCCATCGTCGAGATGCCGCGCCGCCGCCTGCATGTGCGACACCATCATCTCGCCGAAGATCCGCAACGCCTCCCGGGTCGCCACCGAATCGTCGAAGCTCGACCCGGCCGAACTGCGGTACTCCGCCACCGCACGCTCAGCCTCCTGCTTCGCCTCCTCCGCCGCCGCCCGCATGTAACTCTCGTACTGCACCCGGGCGTACTCCGCGACCCGCCGCGCGTAGTCGTGCGCCTGCGCGATGATCTGCTCGGCCTCCCGCTGCGCCGCCGACAGCAGGTTGACCTCCTTGGCCGCCGGCACCTTCGCCGCCGCCCCCGCGCTCGGGATCACCCCGTGCCGGTGCAACTCCACCCGATCGGTCAGCCGCTCGTTCTCGGCCCGCAGATGCGCGATCTGCGTCGCCAACAGATCCAACTCGTCGGCGACCTGCACCCGGAACCGATCCACGTCCGCGTGGTCGTAGCCCCGCCGCGCGAACGGCGCCGTACCGAACTCCCACCGCCGAACCCGGTCGGAGGTCATCCGCACCTGCACACCGCCGGACACCTGAATCCCGTCGTACCGGCTGATCGGGTTCGCGCTCATTGGTCACCCCCTGCACTCGACTGCTGGACCGCCGTACGCCACGCCGGGCCGTACCACTGCTTGCCCAGACCCTCGTGATGCACCTGACCCTCGTGGTATCCCGCCCGCGCCAACGTCTGCGCCGAATGCGACACCATCTCGTCCGACCCGCACACGTACACGTGCCGCGAACGCCAGTCGCCATCGGCCAACGCCCGGTCCACCGCGTGCACGAACTCACCCGGCCGGTTCGCGTCCGCGCCCACCACGTACGTCACCGTCAACCACGGAAACGACGACGCCATCTTGTCGATCGCGTCACTGTCGTAGAACTCGCTGCGCGACCGCGCCCCCACATACAGGTCCACCCGGCGACGGGAGCCCTCCGCGGCGATCTGCTCCACCAACGCCTTCATCGGCGCCCAACCCGTGCCCGACGTCAACAACAACAGGTCACTGGAACCCGCCGACCACAACGCCAACCGCTCCCCCACCGGCGCGGCCAGATTGACGCGGTCACCCACCGCCGAGCCGTACACCAACCGCGACGACACCGCGCCACCCGGAGCCGCCCGCACATGCAACTCCAACGTGCCGTCCGCGCGCGGCGCGTTCGCGGGCGAGTAGTACCGCCACGACCGCACCGACGGATGCGACACCCCGATCGACTGCCCCGGGGTGAACGGCAACAGGTACTGCGGACGCACCGTCAACACCGCGACATCGAACGCCCGCCGCTCGTGGGCCACGATCTCCGCCACCCACCACGGCGGGTTCACGGCCTCGGCGGCCTGCGCGGCCTCCGTCATCACCTGCGCGACCAACCCGTACGCGCCCGCCCAGTCCTGAGCCAGCTCGTCGGTCCACTGCTCGGCCAGGAAATGCTGCAACGTCGCCAGCAGCGCCTCACCGACCGCCGGGTAGTGCTCGGCGCGCACCGCGAACTTCCGGTGATCCGCGCCGAGGTCCTGCAGGAAACCCACCAGCCGATCGACCTGGTCCACATGCGACACGATGTGCCCCAACGCGGTGACGAGACGGTCCCGCTGCCCCGCCATGTTCGTCGGGAACATCTGCCGCGTCTCGGGATGCGCCAGGAACAACGTCGAATAGAAATAGAGCGGCACCTCGTCGCCGTGCGCGGCGACGAGGGACCAACTCTGCTTGAGTCGGGCCGCGTCCACGCTCAGACGCCCGGACGCTCTCCGGTGGACACCACCTGGTCCTGCACCTGCCCCAACACCACGCGCACGTGGTCCAGGACGTCGGCGGGCACACCCAGCTCGGTCAGCGTCGTGATCAGGTGCACGCCCACCTTCGCGTAGTGCTCCGCCGGGATACCCAACGGCTGGTGCGCCTCGGCCAGACCACGACCCGCGTACTCGTTCGGGCCGCCCAACACCACCGTCAACATCAACGCGAGGTGCCGACGCTGGGTCGGCATGTCCACAGTGGCGAAATAGCCCGCCAACTCGGGATCGGCGAGGACCTTGTCGTAGAACAGCTCGACGGCCGCCTTAACCGAACTCGCGCCGCCGATGCGGTCGTAGTGCGAGGCGGCAGCGGTCTCTTCCGTAACCGTCACGGTCGTTCCTTCCGGGGTGAAAGGTCGCGCGCGGGGTGACGCGCAGGGGCTACGGCCACCGACGCGACACCCGCATGCCATGGGCACCACGGCGGGGACCGTGACGGACCATAGCGTGCCCGCGACCTCCGGTCAGGGCCCCCCTATCCGATTCCCGACAACTGGTGGACACAGACCGTCATCACGGTTCACCCGAGAATCCACCCACGGCAACCGGAACACCACGGACAGTGTCCAGTGTGGATTCATCGACCGGGGAACGACCACCCGACGTCGACCGCCCTGACCCACAGTCACCAAACAGGTGCGTCCAAAAACTTCACCCACACCAACGGACCGCGCACCGACAGACGCGCAGCGCTACTCAGCCCGCACGCCGCCGCGCCCGCCGCGCCGCCAACTCGTCACCCACCGGATCCGACGAGGACGCCGCCGGCTCCGCCGGGCCGCTCACCGCCGGCTCCGCCGGCAGATGCGACAACGAGCCCTGGATCTCCTTGAAAGCCCCACCGATAGCGATCCCGAACACGCCCTGCCCACCCTGCAACAGGTCGACGACCTCCTCCGGGGAACGGCACTCGTACACCGTCGTCCCGTCCGAGATCAGCGTGATCCCCGCCAGATCCTCCACACCACGCGACCGCAACGCCTCGATCGCCTTGCGGATGTTCTGCAGGGACACCCCCGCATCCAACAACCGCTTCACGACCTTCAACACCACCAGATCGCGGAACGAATACAACCGCTGCGTCCCCGAACCCGACGCGTCCCGGACGCTCGGCACCACCAACGTCGTCCGAGCCCAGTAATCCAACTGTCGATAACTGATGCCCACCGCGTGGCACGCCGTCACACCTCGGTAGCCCACCGAGCCGTCACCCTCAGTCGCCACACCCGGCGACGAGGCACCCGGCTCGTGGACCTGTGTACCCGGATCGGGATCCTGCGGCTCGTGCATCCGGACAACCTCCCCGTCAGTGCGGCGACGCGTCGTTTCTCCGACGCGCACCCCTCGACACGGCAACCCTAACGCCACCTTCAGGGGTTACCGCGGAGGAACCGACACGACACGCCGCGCAGCCACCGAGAAAGATCACCGACCAGACGCCGGCGTCACCCACCGTGACACCAGCCGGCATCCGAACCGCTCAGCCCGCGAAGTCCTCCGGACGCACCTGCTCCAGGAACTCGCGGAACTTCTCCACCTCATCCTCCTGCTCGTCAGGGATAACGATCCCCGCCTCGCTGAGGACCTGCTCGGCACAACGAATCGGCGCACCAACCCGCAACGCCAACGCGATCGAATCGCTCGGACGCGCCGACACCCGCACCCCGTCACCGATCAACAGATCGGCATAGAACACGTTCTCCTTGAGCTCGGTGATCTCCACCGCCTGCAACGGCGCCTGCAACGCCGCCAACACGTCCCGCAGAAGATCATGCGTCAACGGGCGGGCCGGCTTGACCCCCTGCTGCTCATAAGCGATGGCCGTGGCCTCGACCGCGCCGATCCAGATCGGCAGATAGCGGTCGCCCTCGACCTCCCTGAGCAGGACGATCGGCTGGTTGCTGGGCAGCTCCACCCGAACTCCGACCACGCTCAGCTCGCGCACCGCCGCCTCCGTGTCGTCGTCAACCTACGCACCGCGCCCTTCCCTGCACGGTACACGGACCGCAACACGGCCGTCCCATGCGCTACAGCACCACGCCCGCGCCAGAAAGGGGTTACCCCGGCAAGCCTACGGCACGCTTCCCCGAAGAGATCTTTCCGCTCCGCCGCCACCTGCCGGGCACCTCACCGACCCAACGTCGACCGCAAACCCACCCGCACCAACGCCGCGTGCAACTGCTCCGACAACGCCACCAACTCCCGCGCCGTCTCCGCAGCGCGCGCCCGCGCCGCCGGATCACTCTGCCGCGCCAACGGCGCCACCAACTGCGCGAACAACCCGACCTCACGATCGGCCGCAGTCCGATAACCCCGCAGATGCCGCGGCTCCAACCCGTACGCCGCCAGACCCGCCACCGCCGACGCGATGATCAACGCATCCGCGTCATACCACCCCGGCGGATCCGACACCAGCACACCGAGCCGCTCCAACTCCACAAGCGTCGACTCATCGATCCCACTGCGGGCCACCAACTCAGCCCGGCCGAGCCGCACCTGCGACGACTCGGCCGACTCCCGACCCGGAACCGCACCATCGGGCCCCACCGCCACCAACGCCGGCCGCGACCGCTCCGGCTGCTCACCGGACGAATCCCACTCGGCCAACTGCTCACGGATCACCCGCAACGGCAGGTACCTGTCCCGCTGCGCGGTCAACACAAACCGCAACCGCGCCACATCGTCCCAGCTGTACTTCCGGTAACCCGCCGCCGTCCGCTGCGGCTCGACCAGCCCCTCGGCCTCGAGGAACCGCAGCTTCGAAATCGTGGTGTCCGGAAAATCCACCCGCAACTGACCCAGCACCTCACCGATGCTCATCAGCGGCTGGGACCGGGCCGCCCCGGGTGGCGTGGAGGCCGCAGGCTCGTTCACCCCCGGCCGGCCTCCTCCTCCGGGCGCGGACCGGCGATGAACACCACCCGGAACTTACCGATCTGAACCTCGTCACCATTGCTCAACGTGGCCGCCTCGACCCGCTCACGATTCACGTACGTGCCATTCAGGCTACCCACGTCCCGCACCGTGAACGTCCCACCATCACGGTGGAACTCGGCGTGCCGACGCGACACCGTCACGTCATCGAGGAAGATGTCACTGTCCGGATGCCGGCCACTGGTCGTCACATCATGGTCCAACAGGAACCGGGCGCCCGCATTCGGGCCGCGACGAACCACCAGCAGCGCCATACCCGGCGGCAACGAACCGGACATCCGGCTCGGCACCACATCGGTGTCCGGCCCCTCCAGCACTTCGTCGAGCGAGCCGAGATTGAGCGTCGAAGTGACGTCGAGCGGGGGGAACTCGTCGTCTGGCCGCGTCATGGGACCACCTCACGGATCTGATCGGTCGGCGTCGGGTAATGGCGGGTCTGGCCGCCGGGCACTCCCACACCCGGCGGCTGGCTCCCCGTGCCCGGGAAGGCAATTCCGCAACGCACAACTAATGGGTTCTTCTCGGTCGACTGGGCGAGCCTAGCCAGCGCCGAAATGCAGGGCAACCGGACGCGCGCAGACAACCCGCACGCCGGATCAAGCACACTCAGCCTTCGGTGATCTTCTGGTACGCGCCCGCCGTGAGCAACCCGTCCGTCGCCGTCGGATCAGTCGGCGTGATCTCCACCAACCAGCCCGCACCGTACGGATCCGTGTTGATCAGCTCAGGAGTGTCACCCAGCGCCTCGTTACGCGCCGCCACCGTACCCGCGACCGGCGCGTAGATCTCCGACACACTCTTGGTCGACTCGATCTCGCCCAACGAGTCACCGGCCGCCACGACCGCACCCGCCTCCGGCAACTGCACGTACACGATGTCACCCAGCGCGTCCTGCGCGAAGTGCGTGATGCCGACCCGGACCGAACCGGTACCGTCACCCGCCACCCACTCATGCTCGGCGGTGTATCGCAGATCCTCGGGAATCACCAGACGCGTCCTCATCCATCGTGCCCCGGACCACCCGGGCCCGGAGCGGCCGCGCCGGTCAGGAGACCGGACGGGCGTGTTTCCTACTTGGTCGGCGCGTGCAGCGCCGAAACCTCGGCAACCTCACGCTCCCCAAAGGTCACGTTACCGCCGTCACCCCGGACCGACGCCACCACCCCACCAGGAATGTTCAACGCCGTACGCATCGTCGCCGGATCACCGATCACCGTAATCGTGTAGGGACCCGTCAACCGACGCCCCTCCACCATCAACGACCCGTTCTCCCCATCCAGGAAGTACGTCGACGCGATCACCCGCACCGTCGCCCGGTCACCACCGGAGATCTGCATCGCCTCCGCGCCCGCGCCCCGCAACTCCTGCACCGCGTCCAACACCCGGTTCGCCGTGATCGGCTTCACCCCACTGGTGAACTGCACGGTCAACCCCGGACCCACCGCCGGCAACGTACCCGCCAGAATCCCCAGCTCGTCCGCCCGACGCGTCGCCTCGTCCAACGCCGCCTGCCGACCCTGCTCACCCGAGGCCAACTGCCGCTGACTGTCCTCCAACGCCCGGATGTCCTGCTGCAGGCGACTCTCGCGCGCGTCCAGGTCCGACAGGATCCGCACCAGGTCCTCCTGACGCGTCGCACCCAACGTCGGATCCGTCGACGTCGTCTTCAACTGCACGACCAGCGTGAAGCCCAACAACGCCAACAACACCGCGATCATCACCCCGGCCGCGCTCCACCGCGACCGACCCGCCACCGCAGGCGCGGCCGACGACACCTCGGGCTCGTCCGACACCGCCGCCGGCTCCCCCGCCCGCGACACCGCGCGCAGATCCACCGTCGCACCGTCGTCGACCGGCGCCACCTCGGGCTCCGCGTCGGCCGGCTCCGACTCCCGTACCGGCTCGTGCGGCGCCAACGGACTCAACTCGTCCGGATCCGGCGCGTCCGGCCGCGGATCCGGCTCACCCGCCGGCCCACCAGGCCGTCCCGGCGCCGCCGGCTGCGGCCAGCCCGTCCCCGTCTCCGCCTGCTCGTCGCTCATCGCTGTCAAACCTACGCCCGGAACAGGTGCCGACGGATCGCCGCCACATTTCCGAAGATGCGCACACCCAGAACGACCACCACACCGGTGGACAACTGCCCACCCACGCCCAACTGGTCACCCAGATACACGATCAGCCCCGCCACCAGCACGTTCGAGATGAACGACACCACGAACTGCTTGTCGTCGAAGATGCGGTCCAACTTCGCCCGCACCCCACCGAACACCGCGTCCAACGCGGCCACCACCGCGATCGGCAGGTACGGCTGCAACGCCCCCGGCACCGTCGGATCAAGCCACACCCCGAGCACCACACCGGCGAGCAACGCCAGCACCGCGATCATCCGCCACCTCCGGAAGGACTAGCGGTCCCCGGCGAACCCGACGACCCAGGACTGCCGGACCGGCCACCCGACCCCGAAGGGCTCGGACTGACCGACGGCCTGGCGTAGCGTAGCTGCGGCTCCGGAGCCGCCGGCAGGGTGAGGTCCTCCGCCTCCCGCACACCGAACGACAACCCGGTCTTCTGCGCGACCTCCCGCATCAGCGCCGCGTTCCGACTGTCCTCGAACTTGCGGCGCATCGACCCCGGACCCGTCGCCGACACCTCGTACGGCCCCGTCACCGGCCGGAAATCCACCAGGATCGCCTCACCCGCCGAACGGATCGTCGACGTCGACGTCAACCGCTGCCCGTTGATCGCGATCGCCTCCGCGCCGGCGCTCCACAACGCGTTCGCCACACCCTGCAGGTCGCTGTACAGCACCCGCGGCGGCCCCGCGCCCGCACCGGTCACCGCGTCCGCGTTCCCCGGAGCGTCCGCCAGGCGCACCACCACACCGTCACCCCGCACCCGACCCAGCCCGGTGCTCGCCTCCAGGTCCCGCAGACGCGCCGCGGCCGAACCGCTCAACGCCGCGTCCCGCTGCCGGCTGACCTCCTCACGGAGCTGGTCCGCCCGCTCGGACAACCGGTCGGTCTGACTCTCCCGCTCCTTGATCTGCGCCACCAGCCCCGAGCGCGCCTGGGCGCGCCCCGGCTCGTCCGCCATCGTCTGGCGGTACGCCACCGCGAACAGGAAACCCAGCACCACCACCACGACCAGGCCGACCGACCGCGCCGCCCAGCTCCGCGGCGCGTCCGGGGATGATCCCCGCCGACGCGCGGCGGCCGCCGCGTCCGCGTACCCCGGGTCCAGGGGGTTGCGGAACAGCTCGGTGAGGAAGTCCGGCGCGTACACCCGGTCCGGGCGGGGCCGCTTCGGCGGCGTCGCGCTCACGCGGCTGCTCCCCGATTGCGCGCCGCGCGCACCAGCCGCGACGCCTGCACCACGTACATCGCGCCGGCCACCCAGTAGAGCACCAGCCCCCACCAGGCCAGGCCCCAGCCGATCGCGGCCGTCGCCGTCGCCGCCGCACTCCACTCGGTGGCCAGCAGCAGCACGGGGAACGCCGCGAGCAGCAGGAA
Source organism: Micromonospora sp. RB23 (assembly GCF_053585025.1). Classification (NCBI taxonomy): domain Bacteria; kingdom Bacillati; phylum Actinomycetota; class Actinomycetes; order Micromonosporales; family Micromonosporaceae; genus Micromonospora; species Micromonospora sp. RB23. The sequence goes on along the minus strand of NZ_CM132111.1, from coordinate 3,551,636 downwards.
TGTGGCGGTCTTGCCCACGTAGTGCACCGGCGGCGGCCCGTACCCGAAGCGGCGCAGCACCGTCAGCGAGCCGAGCAGCAGCAGCTCGCGGGCCAGCAGCGCCGCCGTGAACTGCCACGGCACCACCTCCCGGGCGGTGAAGGCGAGCAGGGTGGCGAGGATGTAGAGGCGGTCGGCCAGGGGGTCGAGCAACTCACCGAGCCGGCTCACCTGCCGCAGTCGGCGGGCGATCCAGCCGTCGACCCAGTCGGTGGTGCCGCCGATGGCCAGCACCACCACCGCCGCGACGTCCGCCCGGGCCACCAGGAAGAGATAGAGGAACAGGGGTACGCCCAGCAGCCGCCCGAAGCTGATCAGGTTGGGCAGGGTGAGCACCTGGTCGCCGGGCGCCTGGTCACCGGTGTCCCGCGGGTGCTCTGCCTGAGCGGGCCGACGCGACACCGAACCTCCTTCACGGCACGCCCCGACGCCAGGCCGAGATCGGGCGCGGCGGAGGTCGTACGCGCTGTCGGGCCGGCAACCACCGGCTCCCCTGCGGCCCCGGGACGGGACCTCTGCCCTGATACGGCCCGCGATCGTGGTGATCGCGGGCCGGGTAAGTGCGCTGCCACTATATCGGGCTCTCGTCGTCGTCCCGGTCGCCGCACGGCGTCGTGGCCGTGCTGTGGCGTTGTGGTGTGGATCACCACCGCTAGAGCGTCCTAGGACACTGGTGGAAGACGTCAGGCCGTCTGGACCGCTGTCTGCTCGGTCTGCTGCTCCGGCACCGTCTGCGTCGCCGCCCGGCCGAACGCCAACAGGGACGCCAGCAGGTCGTGCTGCGTGCGGGGCGGCATCCTGTCCAGCACGGCCTGCACCGCGCGCTGCCGCCGCTCCGCCAACTCCCGCAGCAGCGTCAATGCGGCGGCCGTCGGCACCAACCGCACCTCCCGCCGGTCGCGCGGATCCGCCACGCGACGCAACAGTCCGGTCGCCTCCAACCGGTCGCACAGCCTGCTCGCCGAGGAGGGCACCACGTCCAGCAACTCCGCCAGACCGTTGACATTGGTCTCCGGCCGACCGCTGATCAGCATCAGCACCCGCAACTGCGTCGGTGGAACCTGGTGCCGCGACGCCGCCGAGTCGAGCACGGCGATCAGCGTCTCTGCGGCCGCGTTGATCGCCGCGGCGAGATCCGTCGGTCGCTCCACCCGATGTCCCCTGCCGTCGTCGCGCTGGTGCCCGCCCGGGACGGTGGCGGCGACTCTCATCCGCCATCCCGCCCACGCGGACCATGCCAGTCGAGGCAGACGACGACAGCGTCGTCGCGCAAATCGGAATCCGCGTGGTAAGCGTGTAGTTCGCGCATCACCGTACCAACCGCCTCGGTCGCCGGCTGCAACCGAGTGGCGCGCAGCGACCGCGCCATCATCCGCTGACCGTACGGCTCCCGGCCGGCCGGCTCGGCCGCCCACACCCCGTCGCTGACCACGAAGATCCGGTCACCGGGCGCGAGCTGGAACTCCTGTAGCTCGTAGCGGGTCTCGGCGAACATGCCCAGCGGCAGCTGCTGGTCCAGCGTCATCGGCTCGACGGTCGCGCCGCGCATCCGCAGCAGGTGCGGCGAACCGGCGTCGACCGCCCGTACCCGCCCGGTGACGATGTCCAGCTCCAGCAGCAACGTGGCCACGTGTCGACGGCCCCGGTGCTGGTAGTAGACCGTGTCCGAGGCAAGCTCCGCCTGCTCGACGAGGCTGCCGTCCGAGCGGCGGGCGTTGCGCATGGCGTTCACGGTGACCGCCGTCAGCAGGGACGCGGCCAGGCCGTTGCCCTCCCCGTTGAGCACCGTCAACGTCAGCCGCTCACCGTCCAACGACCAGTCGAAGTGGTCGCCACCGACGGTGTACGCGGGTTCCAGCTGCCCGGCCAGGTGGAAGGAACGGTGTGCCACGCTGCGCCCCGGCAGCAGGTCCCACTGCATTTCGGCGGCCATGCTGAGCCGCTCCCGGCGACGGGCCCGGCGGTACCGGTCGGTCTCCCGGTCCGCGGCCCGCATCGCCACCGCCAGGTCACCGGCGATGTCGGTGGCACGGCCGGTGACCGCCGGGCCGGGCACGGTCGGCAACTCGATCAGCAGCACGCCGAGGCGCTCCCCCCACACCGTCAGGGGCAGGTAGAGCCGGCAGGCGCCGTCCTCGAGACCGTCGCGCACCGGCTGCTGGCTGGAGAAGCAACGCTGCGCCACGGTGTGCCGGGCCAGGGCCCCGGCCGCCGGCAGGTCCGGATCCAGCACGGGCCAGAGCCCACTGATCCGGTAGTCGGCGACGAACACGTCGGTGCGCACCGCGCCCAACGCCGCCCGGATCGCCCGGTCCGCCGCCTCCGCCAACTGGTCGGGCGCGGCTTCGCGCAGCGCGCGCGACACCCCGTCCGGCGCGTCCACCATGCTTGGCCGTCCCTCCAGAAACTTGCTACAAGGCAAGCATCATACGGAGGCGTCCGGACAACCCGACGTCGCGGGTCAGTCGGCGCCCCGTGTCGCCAGGACGCCGTGGAAGGCGTCCGGCACGTCGACCGGCACGCCGGCGGGCCGCCACCGGTTGACCGGGACGATTCCGTCCGCCGTCGGCGTCCACCGGCCCAGCAGCGGCGCGAACGCCGCCGGAGGTCGCATCCGGAACGCCGGCCCCATCATCGCCAGCGCCCGCGGGTGCGCGGCCAGCTCCTCGGTGTCGAAGTCCACGGCCAGCAGGCTGCCCGGCGCCGCCGCCGCGTACAGCTCGTCGAGAGTACGGGTCAGCGTGCCGTCGTCGAGGAACGCGGCGAGCCCGAGGAAGACCAGACCCACCGGTCGGCGCCCCCACCCGGGGACGAAGCGGTGCAACTGGGCCGGATCGATGGTGCCGATGTCGGTGGCGTCGCCGTAGCCGTAGCCCGCCCGATCGCTGCCGGCGAGGATCCGCTGACCCAGCCGGATCGTCACCGGGTCGACGTCGGTGTAGAGCACCGTGGCCTCCGGGGCGACCTCGTGGACGTTGCCCCTGCTGGGTACCCCCGCCCCGAAGACCAGGAACCCGTCCACGCCCTGCTCGACGATCGCCCGGACCGCCCGGCCGAGGAACGCCCGCAGCTCCGCGAAGACCGGCGCGCACGGCCCGTACGCCTGCTCGAAGGCCGTCGCCGCGGCCACGTCGACGTCGAAGTGGTGCTCCCCGCCGAGCCAAAAGTCGATCATGCGAGCGGTGCTCGGCTCGTCCGGTTCACCCATCGACGACGCTCCTCCCTCAGGTCGTCGCCAGCGTACCGACCGGGGCCCGAGCCGCGGTATCGCTCCGCCGCGCCGCCACGCCCGCGATACTGGCCCGGCAGGGAGGTGGGCGGTGAACTCGGCGAACAGCGCGGCGGTGGTGGTCGGCGTGGACGGCTCGCAGCCGTCCCTGCGCGCCGTGCGCCTGGCCGCCGCCGAGGCGGTCCGCCGGCGCCGGCCGCTGCGGGTGGTGCACGGCTTCATCTGGCCGCTGCTGCGGGTGCCCGTCGCGCCCGCCCCCGACGCGCCGATGGGCGCCGGCCTGCGCCAGCGGGCAGAGGAGCTGGTCGCCGCCGCGGTGGCCGAGGCCGAGGCGACCACGCCCGGGCTGACGGTCTCCGGGGAGATCATCGACGGCGAGGCCGCCGCGGTGCTGGTCGGCGAGTCCCCCACCGCCGCGCTCATCGTGCTCGGCGACCGGGGACTGGGCGGCTTCTCCGCGCTCGTCGTCGGCTCGGTGGCCGTGCAGGTCAGCGCGTACGCCGACTGTCCGGTGCTGGTCGTGCGCGGCGAGCAACGCCCGGACGGGCCGGTGGTGGTGGGGATGGACGGCTCGCCGCCGTCGCTGCTCGCCGCCGATGTCGCCGCCGAGGCCGCGGTGGCGCGCGGCGTGCCGCTGCGCGCGGTGCACGCCTACCGGCACCCCGGCAGCAGCGGTCCCGGCGACATGCAACCCCTGGTGTACGACGAGGCGCGGTTGCACGGGGAGCAGGAGCGGCTACTCGACGGCTGGTTGGACGGGCTGGCCGGACGTCATCCGGGGTTGCGCCTGACGTGCCGGGCGACGCGCGGACGCGCCGGGGCCGTGCTCGCCGAGGCGTCCGCCGACGCCCAACTGCTGGTCGTCGGGGGGCAGGGGCGCGGCGAGGTGACCGGGTTGCTGCTGGGGTCGGTGAGTCAGTCGGTGCTGCACCACGCGCGCTGCCCGGTCGTCGTGGTCCGCGGCCCCCGCTGACGCCCCGGGGTTGGCCCGCCGCCCAACGGGTAGACGGCCGCGGTACGCCAACGGCGACGAAGGAGGCAGCAGATGCCAGGACCACGGCCGGGCAGCAACGCGTACGACAAGCAGCGGGCGCGCCTGCGCAACGCGATCGACGACTCCGGACGCCGGGTACCCGACGGCAAGGCCAACCAGGTCGCCAACCGGATCCTGCAGGAGGATCGCGGCCAACGGGGCGTCGTGCGCGGTGAGCGCACCTACGGTCCCAAGAGCGAACGCGAACCGGGCGACCCGAAGTGAGGGGCGTCGACCTGGCCGACGGCGCGATCGCCGGCGCCGTCGGCAGCACCGCGCTGAACGTGGTCGGCTACCTCGACATCGCGCTGCGGGCGCGGCCGGCGAGCAGCACCCCGGAGCAGACCGTCGACAAGCTGGCCCACCTCGCGCACGTGGATCTGGGGCCGGAGCCCCGGGCGGCCACCCGCCGCTCGGGGCTCGGGCCCCTGATCGGTTACGGGCTGGGCATCGCCGCCGGGATGGCGTTCGGGCTCTACGCGGGCGGCCGACGGCAGCCGTTGCCGATGGCCACGGGTGTGCTGGGCGCGGGCGTCATGGCGATGACCGACGGGTCCATCACGGCGCTGGGCATCAGCGATCCCCGCACCTGGCGCCGCTCGGACTGGATCTCCGACATCATCCCGCACCTGGCGTACGGGTTGACGGCCGCCGCCACCTGGAACAGGCTGCGACGGCCGTCAGGTAACGGTCGTTAGGAGCGGGTGTCGCTGTCGTCGTCGGCGACCGGCTCACCCGCCGGGCCGTACGGCGACACCTGCCCCTTGGGGACCGGCCGGCCGGCGTCCCCGCCCGACGAGCCGCGGTTGAGCGGATGACCCGACGGTCCGGGCCCCTTGCTGTCCTGGCTGGTCGCTCCCTTGGCGTTACGCCGGAACTCCTCCTGCTGCGGGTTGACCACGAGCGTCTCCCTCCCGGTACGGCGGGCGGCATTGACCGCCTCCACCGGCCGCATACCCGCCGGGCCCGACGGCATGCTCCGCGCGTCGGCCGTCGGGAGGGCTAGCCGGGCGCGGGACGGGTACCCCGCTGGTGTGGGTGACGATCGAGCGGTTGTGCGGGTCCTGCTGGACCGGCGGGGCGACACGTACGCCGAGGAGGCCGGTATCCGGCTCTCCGATCGTCCCGGTCCGCTGTACCAGCTCCTGGTGCTGGCCACCCTGCTGAGCACCCGCATCCGGGCCTGCGTGGCGGTCGACGCCGCGCGGGAGCTGTTCGCGGCCGGCTACCGCACGCCGCAGGCGATGGAGGCGGCGAGTTGGCAGCAGCGGGTCGACGCGCTGGGCCGTGGTCACTACCGCCGCTACGACGAACGCACCGCCACCATGCTGGGCACCGGCGCCCGGCTGTGTCTGGACCGGTGGCACGGCGACCTGCGCCGGCTGCACCGCGACGCCCAGGGCGACCCGGCCGGGCTGCGGCGCCGGCTCACCGAGTTCCCCGGCATCGGGCCCACCGGCGCGGACATCTACCTGCGTGAGGCGCAGACGGTCTGGTCCGACGTGCGCCCGTACGCCGACCGTCGGGCTCTCGCCGGCGCGAAGCGGCTGGGCCTGCCGGGCTCACCGGACCGGCTGGCCTCCCTGGTCGACGAGCCGGATTTCGGTCGCCTCGCCTCGGCGCTGGTACGGGTGGCGCTCGGTGAGGAGTCCGCCGGGGAGGTCGCCCGCGTCGCCGCCGGTTGAGCCGCTCACTTGACGGTCTTGTCCCCCGGTCGGGTCAGATGCCACACCAGCAGCGCGGCGAGCAGCGCCAGGACGATGACGCCGCCGGAGATGCCCCGGCCCTCCTCGGGGCTGCGGCCGGTGCTGCCGAAGTAGATCACCGCGAGGCCGGCGAGGACGGTGACGAACGTACGCAACCCTCGGTCCTTCACGTATCGCACCGTAGGCGTGCCGCAGCCGTCCGGTGCCGTTTCGCGCGTGTTGTCCCTCTTCGGGGTTACCTGCTCAGCGCTCGGTGACGAAGCCGCGCAGCCGTACCCGCCGCACCGCCCGGTCGGCCACCTCCACCACCTCGATGGTCAACCCGGGCAACCGCACCGTCTCCCCGGGAGACCCCGGCAGGTGTCGCAACCGGGACAGCACCAGCCCGGCCACCGTCGTGTACTCCCGGGACAGCGGGAAACTCAGCCGCACGCCCACGTCGGGCAGGTCGTGCAGGGGGAAGTCACCGGGCACCAGCAGCGACCCGTCCGACTCCCGGACCACACCCCGCACGTCCCGGTCGGTCTCGTCGTACAGCTCGCCGACGACCTCGGCCAGCAGGTCCTCCAGCGTCACGATGCCGTCGATGCCGCCGTGCTCGTCCACGACGAGGGCCAGTTGCTGGTGCTCCTGACGGAGGGTGCGCAGCGCGTCGGCGACCGGCAGCGTGACCGGCAGCAGCAGCGGCGGCCGGGCCCGCTCCCCCACCGTGCCGACCTCGGCGCGGACCAGGTCGCGGATGTGCACCACGCCAATCACCTCGTCGAGACCACCCGGGCCGGTCACCGGCGCACGGGACCGGCCGGCGGCGGCGAGCAGCCGCACCCCCTCGTCGCTGGGCAGGTCGGCCGGCAGCGTGGTCACCTCCCGCCGGGCCACCAGGATCTCCCGTAGCGTCCGACCGGCGATGTCGAACGCGCCGGTCAGGATCTCCCGCTGCTGCGCCGACAGTCCCCGCTGGCTGGCCAGCATCTCCCGCAACTCCTCCTCGGTCGTCTCCTCGCGGCTGGCCCGCGGGTTGCCGCCGGCCAGGCGGACCACCACGTCGGTCGCCAGGCTGAGCAGCCACACCGCCGGGCGGGACACCCGGGCGAGCAGGTCCAGCGGTCCGGCGCTGAGCAGCGCCCACCGCTCGGCGCGCTGCATGGCCAGCCGCTTCGGCGCCAACTCGCCGACCACCAGCGTGACGAAGGTCAGGGCCACCGTCACCAGCAGCACCGCGGCCGGGCGGGCCGCCGCGCCGAGGAAACCCAGCGGGCCGACCAGCGGCTGGGCGAGCGACACGGCAGCCGCCGCCGAGGCGAGGAACCCGGCCAGCGTGATGCCGAGCTGGATGGTGGCCAGGTAGCGGTTCGGGTCGCGGGAGAGTCGTACCAGCCGCTCGCCGGCCCGACTGCGCCGACCCAACCGCCGCAACTGCCCCTCGCGCAGCGTGACGAGGGCCATCTCGCTGCCCGACAGCGCGGCGTTGACCAGCACCAGGACGGCCACCAGCGCCAACTGCCCCAGTTGACCGCCCACCGCGCACCCCCGTCGACCGCCTCCCGTCACTCAACCGCAGCGCGCCCAACTCCCGGGCCTCTTTAGTCGACCTCCAGGTCGTCAAGCGAGATGGAGTGCGTCATCAACCACCGGGCCAGCGCCGTCATGCCGAACAGCCACAGCGGCACCGACTCGGTGGGGCCGTTCGTCGCGTAGATGGCGAACCGCAGGTCCGGGGCGCGGTACGCCTCGATCCGCCACTGGTGCTGCCGGTCCCGCCAGACCGCCGAAGGGTCCATGGCGTCACCGTAGGTGACCGAAGCCGTCCCGGGGGGCGGCTTGGCGTTCAGGTGACGACGACCCGCGCGTCGTCGGGCAGCCGGCGGGTGGCGCCGCGCCGGTCCAGCAGCTCCAGCAGCGGCACCGCCACCCGTCGGGTGGTGTCCAGCGCCTGCCGGGCCGCCGACAGGGTGAACGGCTGGGGCAGGCCGGCCAGCACGGTGACCGCCGCGTCGAGCGCGTCGGGCAGCAGCACCACGGTGTCGGCCAACCGCAGCAGCGCGCCGGCGCGCACCGCCGCACCGATCTCCCGGGGCCCGAGGCCCAGTTCGATGAGGCGGTCCGCCTCCGGGGCGCGGAACGGCCGGTCGCCGTACTCGGCGCGGACCCGCCGTACGGCCTGGGCCACCGGCTCGGGCAGGGTGTCGACGGCGGCCGTGCCGATCCGACCGGCGTGCACCCGCAGCGGTGGACGCACCAGCGCCTCGACCAGCGCCCGGTCGGGTAGGGCGAGACGCTGCCGCAGCGCGTCCACCGGCATGCCCGGCTCCAACGGGTGCTCCCGCGCGTAGCGGGTGACCTCCTCGGTCACCTGGTCGCCCAGCCGCCGCCAGTGCCCCGGGTCGGCCAGCCAGTCACCGGCGACCGGTGTGGCCTGCACCGGCACACCCATGCGCCGCAGCGCGCCGACCCGGACCAGGCGACGGCGACGCAGCTCACCGGCCAGGTCGGGACGGCCGTCCAGCTCGGCGAGGACCGCCGCGCGGGCGGCCGCCGCGCCCCGGCGGGACAGTGGCGGCGGCGCGACGTCGAGGACCCGCACGCCACCGGCCACGTGGTGACGGCCGGGATCGCGCAGCAGCGCCCGGTCGCCGACCAGCAGCGGCAGCGGGCGGGCCAACCGGAGCCGGACGGTGTCCACGCCGAGCGGCCGGACCCGTACCGGCACGGCCGCCGACCCGACGTGCAGGGTGAGGGTGGCCGGCAGGTCGGCGGCGGGGTCACCGGACAGCCGGACGTCGATGAGGTCGGTGCGGTGGAAACGGCCCGGCGTGAGCAGCGCGTCGCCACGGCCGAGCCGGTCTCGGGGCGTACCCCGGAGGTTGACCGCGACCCGGGCCACGGCCGACACCTCCGGTCGGGCCTCGCCCAGGCGGTGCAGGCCGCGGACCCGCACCGGCTCGTCGGCGCCGGCCAGCTCGAGGGTGTCGCCGACCCGCAACCGGCCGGCGCCCAGCGTGCCGGTGACGACGGTGCCGCTGCCCCGCACCGTGAAGCTGCGGTCCACCCAGAGCCGTACCGGAGCGTCCACGACGGGCTCGGGCAGCCGCGCGACGAGCCGGTCCAGCGCATCGCGCAACTGCGGCAGTCCGGCGCCGGTCAACCCGCTGACCGCCACCGTCTCCACCACGCCGAGGCTGCTGGCCGCGATCTCGGCCCGGGCGCGCTGCGCCGCCGGCCCCGGGTCGGCGAGATCGGCGCGGGTCACCACCAGCAGGCCGTACGCGACGCCGAGCGCGTCGAGCGCGGCCAGGTGCTCGGCGGACTGCGGCATCCACCCCTCGTCGGCGGCGACCACGATCAGCGCGGCCGGCACCGGGCCGACACCCGCGAGCATGTTCGGCACGAACCGCTCGTGCCCGGGTACGTCGACGAACGCGATCGTGCCGCCGGACGGCAGCGTCGTCCAGGCGAACCCCAGGTCGATGGTCATGCCCCGGCGGCGTTCCTCGGCCCACCGGTCGGGTTCCATCCCGGTCAACGCCCGGACCAGCGTCGACTTGCCGTGGTCGACGTGCCCGGCGGTGGCGACGACGAACATGCTCAGTCGTCCCCGGGGACGCGCAGCACGGCCGCCAGGACCGCATCGTCGGCGTCGACGGGCACGCAGCGCAGGTCGAGCAGGAGGCGGCCCCGCACCACCCGGCCGAGCACCGGTTGCTCGCCGGTGCGCAGCGACACCGCGTACCGCTCGGGCAGGCTCAGCGCCCACGACTCCAGCTCGACGCCGGGGGCGCCGCCACCACCGACCACGGCGACCGCCGGGACGACCTCGGCCTTGCGTCCGTCCGCGCCGAGCCGGTCGCGCAACAGCTCCACCCGCCGGCGGAGGGCGCCCGGATCGGCGTGCAGCGCGGCCCGCGTCGGGGTGTCCGGACGGTGCAGGGTGGCGGCCAACGCCGCCAGGGTGAGCTTGTCCACGCGCAGCGCCCGGGCCAGCGGATGACGGCGTAACCGTTCGACGAGCGCGGCGTCGCCGAGCAGCAGGCCGGCCTGCGGGCCGCCGAGCAGTTTGTCGCCGCTCGCCGTGACCAGGGCCGCGCCGGCGCGCAGGGTGGTGGCCGCGTCGGGCTCGTCGGGCAGCAGCGGATCCGCCGTGAGGAGCCCGGAGCCGATGTCGGCGACCACCGGCACGTCGAGGGTGGCGAGGCGACGCACCGGCACGGCCGAGGTGAAGCCGGTGACCTGGAAGTTCGACGGGTGCACCTTCAGGACGAACCCGGTCCGCGGGCCGACGGCGGCGGCGTAGTCGTCGAGCGTCGTGCGGTTGGTGGTGCCCACCTCGCGCAGCCGCGCGCCGGTGCTCTCCAACAGGTCCGGCAGGCGGAAGCCGTCCCCGATCTCGACCAGCTCACCCCGGCTGACCACGATCTCCCGGCCGGCGGCCAACGCCGTGGCCGCCAGAACCAGCGCGGCGGCGCCGTTGTTGACCACGTGCACGGCGGCGGCGTCGGGTACGGCGGCGGCGAGCGCGTCGAGCGCGTCGCGGCCACGGCGGGCCCGCCGCCCGGTGTCGAGGTCCAGCTCGACGTCGGTGTGCCCGGCGGCCGCGACGACCGCCGCGACGGCGGCCGACGACAGCGCCGCCCGGCCCAGGTTGGTGTGCAGCACGACGCCGGTGGCGTTGAGGACCGCCCGGGGGCCGGGCGCGGGCAGGCCGGCGACGGCGGCGTCGCGGACCTCGTCGGGGGCGATCTCACCGCTGCGGGCCCGCTTCTGCGCCTGCGCGACGACGGCCTTGACCCGATCGCGGCCGAGGGTCGCGATGGCCGCCGCCAGCCGCGGATCGGCCAGGAGGGTGTCGGTGCGGGGCACCCGCCGCCGCGGGTCCTCGCTGCCGTCACGCATCACGTCACTCCTGCCGCCGTTGGCGGAGACGGACGGGAATCGAACCCGCCTGGCCCGGGTCCCGGACCACACCGGTTTTGAAGACCGGGAGGGGCACCAGCCGCCTGAACGCCTCCGTCGCACATTCGATCACAACGACGGTGCGACCGCTCAGTCAGTCGCCGGATCCGCCTCGGTCCGTCGGGCGTTCACCCGCTCGCGCTGCGGCACGACCGTGTAGCGGGGGTCGCGGGCGGACGCGACACCGCCGTAGAAGATGCCGAACCGCGTGGCGACCGACGCGCTCAGCAACGCGGCCCCGGACAACGCCCCGACGGCGCGACTGCGCCGACCCAGCAGCGCACCGGCCACCCCGACGGTGGTCAGCAGCCGGCCGGCGCGCAGCAGCCGACCCGGCCGTCCCGACCGGTAGGGCTCGCTGAGCAACCCGAGACGGGTCTCCACCCGGTGCGCGCCGTACAACTCCAGGGCCGCGCCGGCCACCGCCATCCGGCGGGCCGGCCCCGCCTGCGACGGCGGCGCGGCCAGCAGACCGACGCCCGCGCCGCTGGCCAGCGCGCTGCCCGCGAAGATGACCGGCAGCTCGGGGTACGCCTCATGCCACGACGGCACCGCCGTGTCGGCGAGCAGAACCCCGGTGTACGTCGCCAGGGCGGGCGCGGTGACGGCGGCGACCAGCCCGGCGGCGTGCCCGACCGGCGGCAGAGCCCGACCGACCAGCCCGAGCGGTCCGCGCCGGGGCAGCCAACCGGCGGTCTCGGCGATCGCCGCCACCCCGGCGGCCGGCCCGAACGCGCTGAGGATCCAGGTGCCCACGGACATGGGCGAGGTCAGTTTGACGACCCGCAGCATGTGGTGGAACCGCTCCGGCCGGCCCAGGTCTCGGATGAGGAAGACCGCGCTGGCGCTGACGGCGCCCAGCGCGGTGACGCGGCCCGCGCGGCGCAACGCCGGCCGCCGGGTGAGTTGACCTCCCGCGGCCAGCAGCGACGAGCCTGCGGCCAACCCGCCGGTGAACAGGTAGGCGGCGATGTCCCACTTCCAGACCGGGGCCTTGAGGATGGGCCGGCCGTAGTAGGAGGTGAACTCGGCCTCGGGGACCCGCAGCTCCTCTCCGCCACCGCGACGGCCGCGCCGGGGGCGGCGCGCGGCGTTCTCCTGATCCTCGTGGGCTTTCGCCGGCACGGACACGTCGGTGCGGGCGTCCGCCTGCCTCTGGGCCGGCAGGTCGACGTTCGCGGTGGCGAGGCGGTCGCGGAACCGACGGAACCGGTCGCCCACCGGGAGGCGCTCCGGACTCACGAGGATCTCCCCACGAAGGCGGCGACGGTGGCCGCCGCCATGGCCAGGGCGGCGATGCCGGCGCGTTTCCACATCGCCGGCAGGTCCCGGGTGGTCACCACCGGATCCGGCGGCAACCCGTACACCTCCGGCTCGTCCAGCAGCAGGAAGAACGCCCCGTCACCACCCACACCATCACCCGGGTCATGCCCGTACAACCGGGCCTCCGGAACACCCCGCTCGTGCAACGTCGCCACCCGCGCCGCCGCCCGCTCCCGCAACTCCTCCAGAGGCCCGTACTGGATCGACTCCGTCGGACACGCCTGCGCACACGCCGGCGTCATCCCCACACCCAGACGGTCATAACACAGCGTGCACTTCCACGCCCGACCATCACCCTTACGCTGATCAATCACCCCGTACGGACACGCCGAAATGCAGTACCCACACCCATTACAGATGTCCTCCTGCACCACCACCGTCCCGAACTCCGTCCGGAACAACGACCCCGTCGGACACACATCCAAACAAGCCGCATGCGTGCAGTGCTTACACACATCCGACATCATCAACCACCGAAAATCAGACCGACCCTCCACACCGGAACCACGCCCCGGCGGCTGCGCCCCCGGCATACCCAGGAACTCCGGGCCGCCCGACATGCGGGTCGCCGCGCCGGGCGAGCCCGGTGGCAGACCCGGATCCGTGCCGGTGTCGGCCTCGGTCCGCGCCCCGACGGCCGCCGTCGCCGGGCTGACCGCCGGCCCGTCCGGGTAACCGGCGAACGCCGGCGTCGCCCAGCCGGTGCCGCGGGGCTGCTCGACGAACGCCACGTGCCGCCACGAGTTCGCCGTCAACGCCCCCGTGTTGTCATACGACATCCCCAACAGATCCAAACCACTCTCCGGGACGCCGTTCCACTCCTTGCACGCCACCTCACACGCCTTGCACCCGATACACACACTCGTATCGGTGAAGAACCCCATCCGCTCCGGCGCGTCCACATACCCCGCGTCCGGCGCCGGATCGAGCGGCCCGTACAGGGCGTTGGCATGCGGCATCGCTCAGTCCTCCTGGTCGCTGCTGCTGTCGGCGACGTCCGTCGTGACCAGCGGTGGGTAGCGGTGGCTCAGGTTCCCCGATCGCCGCCGGTAGTCCATGACGAGATCCAGCAGGTCCTGGCCCCTCGGACGCCGGCCGGGCCGTACGTCGCACGTGCCGACCTTGCTCTCCTGGATCAGGACGTTGGGGTCGAGGGTGATGCCGAACAGGTCGTTCGCCGAGTCGCCGGTGACCAGACCCTCGAAGCCGAAGTGGTACGGCAGCCACACCTGGTGGATGACCCGCCCGTCCACCCGCAACGGGGTGAGCCGGTCGGTGACCAGCACCTTCGCCTCGATCACCGCCCGGCCGCTGACCAGGTGCGCCCACCCGAGGTGCGCCAACCCGGTCTCGGCGGCCAACTCCGGCGACACCTCGACGAACATCTCAGGCTGCAACTCGGCGAGGGGGCGTACCGTCCGGCTCATCCCGCCGGCGGTGTGGTGCTCGGTGAGCCGGCTGACCGTGAACACGTACGGGAAGACCTGGCTGTGCTCCTGCGGCGGGCTCGGGTTCACCGAGTTCACCGGGTGCGCGTACGACTTGCGCGTCGGGTTGGCCTGCTGTCGGTAGAGCGGGTTGCGCACCGGCGACTCGACCGGCTCGTAGTGGGTGGGCATCGGCCCGTCCAGGACACCACTGGGCGCGTACAGCCAGCCCTTGCCGTCACCCTGCATGACGAACGGGTCGTCGCCGGCGATCCCCTCCGGACCGGACGCTCCGGCCGGCGGCCGGTACGACGGCGGTTTGGTCTTCTCGAAGTCCGGCACGTCGTGGCCGGTCCACTCGCCCTTGTCCGGGTCCCACCAGACGTAGCGTTTGCGCTCGCTCCACGGGTTGCCGTCCGGGTCGGCGGAGGCGCGGTTGTAGAGGATGCGCCGGTTCGCCGGCCACGCCCAACCCCACTCGGCGGCCACCCAGTCCTGCTCGTGGCGGGACTTGCGGCGGGCGGCCTGGTTGACGCCGTCGGCGTACACGCCCGTGTAGATCCAGCAGCCGACGGCCGTGGAGCCGTCGTCGCGGGCCTCGGCGAAGCTGGACAGCGGCTGGCCGGTCGTCACGTCGTACCCGTTGATCTCGCGCAGGACCGACTCGGCGCTGGGCTCCGCGTGCGGACCGTGCGTGGGGTAGTCCCAGGTGAGGTCGAGCAGCGCCCGGTCGCGCGGCAGCGGCGAGCCGGCCAGCTTCTCCCGGAGCTTGCGGCCGAGGTGGTAGAAGAACCACAGCTCGGAGCGGGCGTCACCTGGCGGTTCGACGGCCTTCTCCCGCCACTGCAACAACCGCTGCGTTTGCGTGAACGTGCCCTCCTTCTCCACGTGCGACGCGGCCGGGAGGAAGAACACCTCCGTCCGGCACTCCTCGGGCACGATCTCGCCGGTGGCCACCTCGGGGCCGTTCTTCCAGAAGGTCGCGCTCTCGATCATGAACAGGTCCCGCACGACCAACCAGTCCAGGTTCGCCATGCCCAGACGTTGCGCCCGGCCGTGCGCGGAACCGACGGCCGGGTTCTGCCCGAGCAGGAAGTACCCCTTCGTCTTCCCGTCGATCATGTTGAGGACCTGCTGGTACGTGCCGTGGTCACCGGTCATGCGGGGCAGGTAGCCGTAGCCGAAGTCGTTCTCCGGCGTCGCGGCGTCCCCCCAGTACGCCTTCAGGAGGCTGGCGGCGAACGACCGGGCGTTGCCCCAGAAGCCCTTCTGCCCGGGGTGCCGGATGCTGTCCACCCACTCGTCGAAGGTGGGGTGGTCGGCGTGGTGGGGCATGGGCAGGTAGCCGGGCAGCAGGTTGAACAGGGTCGGGATATCCGTGGAGCCCTGGATGCTCGCGTGCCCGCGCAGCGCCATGACCCCGCCACCGGGCCGACCCATGTTGCCCAACAGGAGCTGGATGATCGCGCCGGCGCGGATGTACTGCACGCCGACGCTGTGCTGCGTCCAGCCCACCGAGTAGATGAGCATGCCGGTGCGTTCCCGACCGGAGTTCGCCGTCCACTCCCGGGCCAGTTCGAGGAACTTCTCCCGCGGGATGCCGCAGACCCGCTCGACCATCTCCGGGGTGTAGCGGGCGTAGTGGCGCTTGAGGATCTGGTAGACGCAGCGCGGATGCCGCAACGTCTCGTCGCGTTGCGTCTGCCCGCCGACCTGCGCGCCGTGCGACTCGTGGCGCAGGCCGGCGGCCGTGTCCCGCTCCTTCGCGGTGTGCCCACTGCCCGAGGAATCCTCGTGCCCCTCGTACTGCCAGCTGTCCTGCACATAGCTGCCGGTCTCGGGATCGAAGCCGGAGAAGAACCCGTCGCCGTCCTCGGTGTCGCCGAACTGGTCGCTGACGATCGTCGCCGCGTTGGTGTAGGCGAGGACGTACTCACGGAAGTCCAGCTCGTTGTCGAGGATGTAGCGGATCACCCCGCCGAGCAGCGCGATATCCGTCCCCGCCCGGATCGGCAGGTACGCGTCGGCCACCGCACTGGTCCGCGTGAAGCGGGGGTCCACATGGAACACCTTCGCCCCGCGACGCTTGGCCTCCATCACCCACTGGAACCCGACCGGGTGCGCCTCGGCCATGTTGGAGCCCTGGATGACGATGACGTCAGCGTTGGCGATGTCCTGCTGGAAGTCCGTCGCACCGCCACGACCGAAGCTGGCCCCCAGACCGGGGACGGTGGCGGAGTGTCAAATACGCGCCTGGTTCTCGATCTGCAACGCCCCCATCGCCGTGAACAACTTCTTGATGAGGTAGTTCTCCTCGTTGTCCAGCGTCGCCCCACCCAGACTGGAGATCCCCAACGTCCGGTTCAGCGGCCGACCCTCGTCGTCGCGGTCCTCCCAGGTCTGCTCGCGGGCCGCGAGGATCCGATCGGCGATCATGTCGAGGGCCGTCTCGAGGTCCAGGTCCTCCCACTGGGTGGAGTAGGGCCGGCGGTAGCGCACGGTGGTCTGGCGCAGTGGACTCGTCACCAGGCTCTTGCTCGCCGCGCCCTTGGGACACAGCCGGCCCCGCGAGATCGGGCTGTCCGGGTCACCCTCGATCTGCGTGACCCGACCGTCCGCGACGAAGACCCGCTGACCACACCCCACCGCGCAGTACGGGCACACCGACCGCGCGACAGAGTCGGCCGTCTCGGTGCGCGCCGTCAGAGCGGCCGACCGCGCCGACTTGGCGGCGGCGCCCCGCCCCAGCGGGTCCGTGCCGGTGAGCTGGCGGTACACCGGCCAACCCTCGATGAACGTCCGTAGACCCATCCCCGACACCCCCTCGCGCGTGACCCCCCGAACATAGGTCAGATGAGGAGTCTTCGCTAATCGAGGGAACGGTCCCACCGGGCCAGGCCCCACACCAGGGCCGGGATCATCACCGCCGCGGCGACGAGGTGCAGCACGACGAGGGTGGCGACGGTGGCGACAGCAGCCCCGCAGACAAAGGGCGGGACCAGCGAGATCGCGGTCAGCGCCACGGCCGTCCACAGGAACCGGTCGGCGGGACGGGCGCTCCACCGACCGAGGACGACGGCGAGAACGACCCCCACCACCGAGAAGACGCCGGTCACCACCGCGAAACCGGCCAACGGGATCGCCTCGCCACCCGCGGGGACCTCGAAGTCGACACCGACCCTCTCGGCGAGCGCGGCGACAACAGTGGTGATCACCATCGCCGCCACGGTGGCGGCCAGACCCACACCGACGAGGCCGAGGAGCCGGTGGGTGCGGTGGGCCGGGGCCGAGACGCTCATCGCACACCGCCCGCCGGGAGGCGCTCCGGCAGCCCGAGCCGCGGGAACTGGTCGGCGTGGAAGATGACGATCTCGGTGATCGCTCCACCGGTGATGCGCAGGACGTCGACGGTCAACGGCAGGTACGCGCCCTCGGCCTCCCGCCAGTGGTAGAACGCGACGGCAGGCTGCCGGTTCACCGAGGTGGCGACGCCCCGCAGGCCCGTCATGCGGTCGAAACCGTCCGCGATCCAGTCGTGCACCACCGCGTCCCGGCCCACGTGCAGACCCGGGGTGGGCGGCATCGAACAGCGCACGTCCTCGCGGAGCATCGTGGTGAGCCGGCCGATGTCCGTGGCCACGCTCGCATCGGTGAAGTCCCGCACCAGCTCGCGCGTCCCGGCGTCCTGCGCGCCGCCGGTCCAGTCCTGCCGCTCGGCCGGCAGGTGCTCCCGCATGCCGGCCCGAGCCCGTTGCAGGGCGCTGTTCACCGAGTTGACCGAGTCGCCGAGCAGGTCGGCGACGTCCTTCGCGGGCCAGCCGAGCACGTCCCGCAGGATCAACACGGCCCGGGGACGCGGCGCGAGGTGCTGGACCGCCACCACGTACGCCAGCTCGATCGTCTCCCGCGCGACCGCCACCGCCTCCGGCTCGTCCGCGTCGCCCGCCGGCACCTCGTCGAGCAGCCGGTCCGGGTACGGCTGCAACCACCGCACCTCACCGCCCCGGGCCGGCTCCGGCCGGCACCTGGCCAACAGGTCCAGGCAGGCGTTGGTGGCGATCCGGTACAGCCAGGCCCGCACCGTCGACCGGCCCTCGAACGTCTCCCGCCGCCGCCAGGCCCGCAGGAACGTCTCCTGCACGGTGTCCTCGGCGTCCTCGAACGACCCGAGCATCCGGTAGCAGTGCACGTGCAACTCCCGCCGGTGCCGCTGCGCCAGCCCCGCGAAGGCGGTCTCGTCGACCTCGGCCAGAGCGCCCGCGCCCTCGCTGCGCGTGTCCGTACCCGTCACGTCATGCTCCCGTCTCGTCGTGTCCCGTCACAGTTATGACGGGCGCGGGCCCGAGAACTCATCACCCGCGCCGACCACGCGTCCGTACGCTCCTCGGCGACACCCGCACCGACGGGCGTTACCCTGACACCATGCAGGCCGTCTCGCCCCCCGCGACCGGCGTGGCCTTCCTGGCCCGCCCGGGTCGCCCGGCTGTCGTGGCGCGAACGCTCACCGAGCTGGCCGGTCCCACGCGGGGCGTCGTCGAGCTGCCGGTGCGGTTGATGTGGAACGCCGAGCGCACCTTCGACCTCGGCGACCCCGACGAACTGCTCTGGATGTACGAGAACGTGCTGCGCGAGACGGCCAGCGCCGACGACCTGCGCACCCTCATCAACGGGCGCACACTGCGGCGGGTGTGGCGGCTGCTCAACCTCCCCCGGGGCGTCCGCCTGGCCTGGGAGAGCCGGCACCGCGGCCTGCGCGCGGCGTGATCGCACCTCACCTGCACGACTTCTACCGGGAAGTGGCCCGGGTGGCGTTGACCGCCGCCGGGCCGTACCGGTTCGTGCTCGGCGGCGGGGTGGCGTGGGCCGCGCACGGCCTGGTGGCCCGGCCCACCGAGGATGTCGACCTGTTCGCCGACGTGGAGGGCGCCGCCGCCGCAGCCTCCGCCGGGGTACGCGCCGCGCTGGAACGCGCCGGATTCACCGTCACCGACGCCGACCCGGACAGCGAACTCGCCGACCTGTTCGACGGGTACGGCCGGGACATGAAGGACTTCGTGGTGAGCCGCGACGGTCGGGAGATCCGACTCAGCCTGGCCCGACTCGACCGGCAGCAGAGCCCGGTGGTGATGGACCTCGGCCCGGTGATGGACGTCCGCGACCTCATCGCCAACAAGATCGCCGCACTGGTCAACCGGCGGGAGGTCCGGGACTTCATCGACGTCGCGGCGGCGCTCGAGCACTACGACGTGACGCAACTGCTGGTACTGGCCCGCCAGGTCGACCCCGCGCTCGACCCGGACGACGTCCGCGCCGCCGGGCGCTACCTCGACCGGCTGTCCGAGACGCGTTTCGGCAGGTACGGCCTCGGCCCGGACGACGTCGCACGGGTGCGCCGGCGCTTCGCCGACTGGCCACGCTGAGACCGGGTGATCGCCGCGGGCGACCACCCGGCCATCGCGGTCACTTGGTCGGTCGACCGCCGGTGACCCCCAGGATCTCGCCCGTGACATAGCTGGACTCCTGGGAGGCGAAGAACACGTACGCCGGGGCCAGCTCGGCCGGCTGCCCGGGCCGGCCCTCCGGGGTGTCCGTGCCGAACTGTTCGACCTTCTCCTTCGGCATGGTGGCCGGGATCAGCGGCGTCCAGACCGGGCCGGGCGCCACCGCGTTGACGCGGATGCCCTGCTCCGCCAGGTCGGCCGCGAGCGCCTTGGTGAAGTTGGCGATCCCCGCCTTGGTGGTGGCGTAGTCGAGCAACTGCGGCGACGGGTCGAACGCCTGGATCGACGCCGTGTTGATGATCGCCGACCCCTCGGACAGGTGCGGGATGGCGAACTTGCAGAGCCAGAACATCGCGTACAGGTTGGTCTTGAGCACCCGGTCGAACTGCTCGGTGCTGATGCCGAGGATGCCCTTGTCCTGCGACATCTGGTACGCCGCGTTGTTCACCAGGACGTCGATACCGCCCAGCTCGCGCACCGTCCGGTCGACGAGGTCCTGGCAGTGCGCCTCGTCGCGGATGTCACCGCGTACCGCGATGCCCCGCCGACCGGCCTCCTCGACGAGCCGGACCGTCTCGCGGGCATCGGCGTCCTCCTCCTCACCCAGGTACGCGATGAGCACGTCGGCGCCCTCCCGGGCGAACGCGAGCGCCACGGCCCGGCCGATCCCCGAGTCACCGCCCGTGATCAACGCCCGCTTGCCGTCGAGCTTGCCGCTGCCCCGGTACGACTCCTCACCGTGATCCGGCCTCGGCGTCATCCCCGCCGTCGAACCCGGCGGCGACTGCTGCTGGCCGGGCTGACCCGACTGCTGGCCGTACTGGCTGGTCGGGTCCTGCTGGGTGTGCTGGTCCTCGTTCACCGGATCTCCTCGCGCTGGTGCCTCCGGTACCGCCCTACCCCACCTCGTCCTGCGGAAACCGGGGCTCACGTGGCGGGAGTGACAGACGGTCGTTATGGTGCGCGAGGCGCTCACGAGGCGCGTCAACCCCCATGGAAAGGCACGTCATGACCTCTGGATCCGGTCCGTCGCGTCGCCAGGTGCTCGCGGTCGCCGCCGCCGCGGCGACCGCCCCGCTGATCGCCGCCGCGCCCGCCCAGGCCACGGGCCCCGCCCGGTCGCGCACCTGGGACCTCACGCTGCTCGGCACGTCGGACACGCACGGCAACGTCTACAACTGGAACTACTACCGGGACGCCGAGTACGACGACAGCAAGCACAACGACGTCGGCGTCGCGAAGCTGGCCACCCTGATCAACCAGATCCGCCGCGAGCGGCGCGGCAAGGCGACGCTGGTGCTCGACGCCGGCGACACCATCCAGGGCACTCCCCTCGCGACGTACTACGCCAAGCAGGAGCCGATCACGGCCACCGGCGAGAAGCACCCGATGGCGCGGGCGATGAACGTCATCGACTACGACGCCGTGACCCTCGGCAACCACGAGTTCAACTACGGCCTGCCGCTGCTGGACCTGTGGATCCGCCAGCTCGGCTTCCCGGCCCTCGCCGCGAACGCGGTCAACGCCAAGACCGGCAAGCCGGCCTTCCTGCCGTACGTCATCAAGAAGGTCTCCCTCGGCTTCGCCGCGCCGACCCTGCGGGTCGGCATCCTCGGCCTGACCAACCCGGGCGTCGCCATCTGGGACCGGGGCAACGTCGAGGGCAAGCTCCGTTTCGACGACATGATCGCGACCGCCGCGAAGTGGGTGCCGATCATGCGGGCCCGCGGCGCCGACATCGTCCTGATCTCCGCCCACGGCGGCGACAGCGGCACTTCCAGCTACGGCCCGGAGCTGCCCAACGAGAACCCGGTGGCGCTGATCGCCCAGCAGGTGCCGGGGATCGACGCGATCCTCTTCGGGCACGCCCACAACGAGGTGGTCGAGCGGTTCGTCACCAACGAGCGGACCGGCACGCAGGTGCTGCTCTCCGAGCCGTCGAAGTGGGGTCAGCGGCTCACCCGCATGGACTTCACCCTCACCCGTGAGCGCGGCCGGTGGACGATCACCAAGAAGGCCGCCACCATGCTGAACACCAACACGGTCGTCGAGGACCCGAAGGTGCTCGCCGCCGTACGGGCCCAGCACGCCAAGACCGTGGCGTACGTCAACCAGGTGGTCGCCACGTCCACCGTGGAGTTGTCGGCGGCGGAGTCCCGCTACAAGGACACCCCGATCCTCGACTTCATCAACCACGTACAGACCGAGGTGGTCGGCGCGGCCCTGGCCGGCACCACGTACGCGGACCTGCCGGTGCTGTCGATCGCGGCGCCGTTCAGCCGTACCGCCGTCTTCCCCGCCGGGGACGTCAAGATCCGCGACGTGGCGGGCCTCTACGTGTACGACAACACCCTCGAAGCCGTCGTGCTCAGCGGCGCGGAGGTCCGCGCGTACCTGGAGTACTCGGCGAAGTACTTCCGCACCGTCGCGCCGGGCGCCCCGGTCGACCCGGAGCAGATCAGCGACGCGGCCGTGCCGGACTACAACTACGACGTGATCTCCGGCCTGGACTACGACATCGACATCTCCCAGCCGGTCGGTCAGCGCATCATCCGACTGGTACTGCCCGGCACCGACACCCCGGTGGCGGACGACGCGCAGTTCGTGGTCGCGGTGAACAACTACCGGCGCAGCGGCGGCGGCAACTTCCCCGGCATTGTGAAGACCCAGGTCTACAACGCGCAGCAGGAGATCCGCCAGCTGCTCATCGACTGGGCACAGGCCAAGGGGACCATCAACCCGGACGACTTCTTCCAGCCCAACTGGCGTCTCGTCCGCGAGGGCGTACCGGTCTTCTGACCGTGGCGCGACGGCGGGCCGTGGGTGGCGACACCCGCGGCCCGTCCGTGTTCTCTCAGCCCTGCACGTTCCAGCGGACCGGGTCCTCGGCCTTCTCCGGCCGGTCCCGCCCGGGATCGGTCTCGGTCAGCGCGACCTGATCCTCCGGACGGACGGCGGGTGGCAGTTCCCCGAACCGGATGTGGCGCAGGAACGCGTACTCGTCGTCGGTGAACGGTTGCTCGGCCATCGGCGCCCCCCTACCTCCCCGTCATTGTCCAACGGCGAGCGCCCGGCACATCGGTCCGTTGGCTGACAGCGTGTCGCTCTCAGGTGGACACCGACACACCCCGTAGAGCGTCCTAGGATCCTGGGTGTATGGCTGACGAGCGCCACAGTTCGCGCCGATCTTGCGCTGACGGTGGGAGAAGTGTTCAGGTTGGGGTGGATTGTCGCCGCAGAAACTGCAAGATCGGCGCGGGCTGCGGGTCAGGACGGGGCGTTGGCGGGCGGGCGGTCTGGGGTGGGTAGGCGGTCCAGCACCGCGAGCGCCGCCCGGATCGGTCGGCGGCGCAACATGTCGTCGAAGCTCGCCCGCCCCTGACAGAAGCGCACGAACATCCGCCAGCCCGGCGGGGTCGCCAGCAGCCCGTGGAACACCTCCGGGCGACGGGTGAACAGGTCGAGCAGGCGGAACCCCGCCCGCATCTCCGACGTCAGGCGGTCGCCTACCGCCCGCTCGTACCCGGCCAGATCACCGGCGGCGACCGCCGCCCCGGCCATCTCGCCGGAACGCAGGGCGAAGCTGATGCCCTCGCGGCTCCACGGCTCCAACAGCCCGGCCGCATCCCCCACCACCAGCACCCGGCCGTTGCGCAACGGCGAGTCCTCCTCGCGACACCGGGTGAGGTGACCCGAATCGTGCGCCGCCGGCAGCCCGGTCAGACCCAACCGGTCGACGAACTGCCGCAGGTAGGCACGCGTCCCCTCCCCCGCGCCCCGGCCCGCGATCACACCGACCGTCAACCGGTCACCCTTCGGGAAGACCCAGGCGTACGAGCCCGGCATCGCCCCCCAGTCCAGCAACAGTCGACCGCGCCACCGCTCCTGCTCGGCGGGCGGCACCGGTATCTCCAGCTCCAGCCCCAGATCCACCTGGCGGTAACGCACCCCCACGTGCCGGGCGGTCACCCCCGAGGAGCCGTCCGCGCCGATCACCGCGCGGGCCGCCAGGGTCGTACCGTCGGCCAGTCGCAGGCGTACCCCCTCGGGATCCTGCTCGATGGCGCGGACCGCGACCTGCTCGCGCACCTGCGCCCCGGCGGCGACCGCCGCCGCGCGCAGGCGGTCGTCGAACTCCTCCCGGCGCACCATCGTCACCACCGGGCTGCCGTTGCGGCGGGTGAACTCCCGCCGGCCGTCGCGGGTGAACGTCACCCGGTCGACCCGGTCGTGCGCCGGCACGTCGATCCGTCCCCGCACGGCGGCCAGGGACGTGCCGATGAGGCCGCCTCCGCAGGTCTTGTAGCGCGGGTGCGTGGCCCGCTCGACAACCAGGGTACGAACGCCCGCGCGGGCAGCGGCGTGTGCCGCGGAGAGCCCGGCGGGGCCCGCTCCGACAACGACCAGATCCCAGACGATCACCGTTGCAGCGTAGGGCCAGCTCGCCCTCCACCGCCCGAACGGGTGGGCATCTTCGGTGCGGCAGGGGGTAACCGAGGCGGCGCAACCGTCCGCGTCCGGCGGGTGGTCGAAGGAGGAGATCATGCAGCGGATGGAGCTGTCGGAGGTCGAGCAGCGGGTGTACGAGGCCGTCACCGCGCTCGAAGCACGCGGCCAGGTGCCCTATCCGGATCTGATCGCCGAAGGATCGGGGCTGACCGAGGAACAGGTGCACGCCCCGCTGCACCAGCTCACCGAGAAGGGTCTGCTGCACCGCGAGGACTCGCCGATGGCCGGCCTCGACTTCGGCCCCCGGTTCTGCGCCCGTCAGATGGCGTGACCCGCGACGGTTGGCCCCCGGTGGTCGGGGTAGCGGTCAGGAATGCATGATCGACCGTCAACGGAGGCCACGATGAACGCGGCGCGCGAGCCGCAGCCGGTCGACGCGGCCGAGAACCGCCGACGCTGGCAGGCCGTCGGCGTCGGGCTGGTCGCCGCGTTCATGACGCTGCTCGACGTGAGCATCGTCAACGTCGCGGTGCCCTCCATCGACCGCTCGCTGCACGCCTCGCCGAGCGACCTGCAGTGGGTCCTCTCGGGGTACGCGCTCACCTTCGGCCTGGTGCTCGTACCGGCCGGCCGCTTCGGCGACTTCCGCGGCAGGCGTAACGCGTTCGTCTTCGGAATCGCGTTGTTCACCCTGACCAGCGCGCTCGCCGGTCTGGCGACCTCACCCACCTGGCTGGTCGCCGCCCGGCTGCTCCAGGGCGCCGCCGCCGGCATCGTCAACCCCCAGGTGATCGGGCTGATCCAACAGCTGTTCCGGGGGCCGGAGCGGGCCCGTCCCTTCGGATTGCTCGGCGCGACAATCGGCATCTCCACCGCCGTCGGGCCACTGCTCGGCGGACTGCTCATCGCCCTCGGCGGTGAGGACCACGGATGGCGGTGGGTCTTCTTCGTCAACGTGCCGGTGGGCATCGTCGCGGTGATCCTGGGCTGGCGGCTGCTGCCCGGTCGACCCGACGGGCAACCCGGCCGCAAGCGACTCGACCCGATCGGTGTGCTGCTGCTCGGCGTCGGCGTGGTGCTGATCCTGCTGCCCCTCGTCCAGGAGCAGCAGTGGCGTACGCCGTGGAAGTGGGCGCTCATCCCCGTCGGCCTGGCGGTGCTGGTCGCCTTCGGGCTGTGGGAACGGTGGTACGCCCGACACCGCGAGCCGCTGTTCGACCTGCGCCTGTTCACCTTCCAGTCGTACACGCTCGGGTCGCTCATCGCGCTCGTCTACTTCGGCGGCTTCACCGCGATCTTCTTCATCTTCACCCTGTTCCTGCAGAACGGCCTCGGCTACAGCGCGCTCGTCGCCGGTCTCGCCATCACGCCGTTCGCGCTCGGGTCCGCCGCCGCGTCCGCTCTGGGAGGACGCATCGTCAACCGGTTCGGCCGGCCCCTGGTCGCCATCGGCCTGCTCGGCGTGGTGATCGGGTTGGCCGCCACGGTGCTCGCCCTGCACCTCGCGCCGGATGCCCCTGCGCCCTGGGTCACCGCTGGTCCGCTCCTCGTCGCCGGCATCGGCAGCGGCCTGGTCATCGCCCCCAACCAGACACTCACCCTCGCCCAGGTGCCCGTACCCCAGGCGGGCAGCGGGGCGGGCATGCTCCAGACCGGCCAGCGGATCGGCGCCGCCGCCGGCATCGCGGCGGTCGGCTCGATGTTCTTCTCCTCGCTGGCCGACAGTCATGGCGACTGGACGACGGCCTTCGAGAAGTCGCTGCTGCTCGCCACGGGCATCATCGCTCTCGCCCTGGTGGCGGCGTTGATCGACATCGTCCGCAACCACCGCCGCTGAGGGTCGTCCGCCGTCAGATCCCGCACGGCTTCCGTCAGTGGTGACGGAGAGACGGCGATGGCCGGCGCCCGTTGTCGGGTGCCGGCCATCGGTCGTTGTTGGCTGTTCGGTGTGTCAGCTGTTCCAGTGCTGGCCGACGAGGTCGGTGGCCTGCTGCTCCCACTGCGCGTAGGCATCGGGGTAGGCGGAGACCTGGACGGTCTGCGCGGCGTCGGTCAGGGGCATGTCCTGCCAGCCGTCAACCTGGCGCAGGCCCTTGAGGAACGCGGTGGTGGAGTACTCGGGGTTGGTGATCTGCTCGGGGGTGCCCCAGCCGGAGGTGGGGCGCTGCTGGAACAGACCCAGCGAGTCATGGTCGTTGGCGTCGCCGAGGTGACCCAGGTTCTCCAGCTTCGACTCCTGCAGGCTCGTCGCGATGGAGATGACCGCGGCGCGCTCGGGTAGGCCGGCCTTCTTGGTGGCGGCGATGATGGCCTTGGCGTTGGCGGTCTGCTCACCGTTGAGGGTGATGTGGGACTGGTCGCCCTGCGGCTTGGGCGCGGCCGTCTGCACCGCGGCAGCGGTGGGCTTGGTGTCCACGGCCGGGGTGGCGGCGTGGGCGGCGATCGGGCCGGCGAAGACGCCACCGGCGAACGCGAGACCAGCAACGGACAGCATGCTCTTGCGGAAGATCGTGTTCATGGGGGTTGCTCCTTCGGGGGTAGGAAACACCCACACGCCACCTGTTGCGGGGGTCGGTGAACATGGGGGTGTCAGCACCTCGTCCGGGCGCTGTGCAAAGACGTGAAGAGGGGGCGGCGGCCGGCGAGCCGGAGGGGCTTGCGGCGCCGGATCCGGGTGTAACGACCCGGGGGGGCCGGGGTCATTCCCGGGGGGCGTGGCGGCCTGCGAGCGGGGGGCTCGTGGCGGCCGGTCCGTGTGTAACGACCCGGCGGGCGGGGCCATTCCCTGCGGCCTGCGGGTGGGTTCCTCGCGGCGGCCGGTGCGTGTGTAACGACCCGATGGCCGGGGCCATTCCCGCAGGCGGGGTGGCCCGGTGGTCCTGCGATCGTCAGGGTGTGTAACGACCCCCGGCCCGCCACGATTCCGGCCGGCGGGTGCCGCCGGTCACCACAGACACCCCACAACCGGACATAGCGCTCAATCGAGGCGATCACGCGGGGGTGATCGACTCCAGATCGCCGATGTCGGGGTATCCGGGACCGGTCGATACCCCCGGATCGGCGATGTCGTGTCGATCATGTTGGTCCGGGACCGGTCGATACCCCCATTTCCGCCAACTCGCGTCGATCATGACGGGAGCACGGGGCGGTACGGGACCGGGCGGACGCGACGACGTGAACTGGCGCCCGTCGGGAGATCCGACGGGCGCCAGTTCGGGGTACATCCGGGGCACTGCCCCGTTGGGTGGTGCCGATCAGTGCGCGGCTCCGCCGAAGCGCTGGCGGCGACGCCAGGCCAGGGTCAGCAGCAGCATGATCGCGCCGGCGCCGACGAGGCCGCCGCCGAGCTTCATGGGCGTACCGATGCTGTCACCGGTGACGGGCAGCGGCTGCTTGCGGTGCAGCACCCGCAGCTCGGTGGACGCGGTCCGGCCGGACTCGCGGCCCGTGGCCGTGAAGGTCAGCAGACCGGTCACCGACGGCTTGTAGCTCTTGGTGAAGCGCCCCTGGGCGTTCGTGTACGCCGTGAAGTTCAGCGGCGCGCTCGCCTGGTACGCCACCGGCGCCATGGCCACGGTGGTGCCGTCGCTGCGGCGGGCCGGCGCGTTGCCGGCGGCCGGGGCTGCCAGCGGTGTGACCGTCACCGAGATGTCGACCGTCTCATTGGGGCCGAAGCCGGTGCCGGTGAGCAGGACCGTCTCGCCCAGGAAGATCGTCGGCCGGTTGACGGTCAGGGACGCGGCGGCCGGCGGGTACGGCGGCGGTTGAGGCGTGCCGCTGGGGGTCGGCTGAGCCGGTGCCGCCCCCGCTGCCGACGGCACGGCCACCACGGCCAGGCCGACCGTGAGCGCCATGATGATGCGGGATAGCCGCATGATTGGTTCCCTCCTACTGGTCACAGCTTCGTGCGGAATGAACTTGGGTGGTCCAAGGGCTGGCGGTGGGGGTCAGCCACAGCTCGGCCTGTCCGACGCCGGTCTTGGCCGTCAGGACGGTGACCTCCAGCGCCCTCTCGACGCCGGGGCCGATGTCGACGTTTGCCGTCGCCACCTGGCGGCGGCGTTCGGTGCCGCTGCCCAGTGCCGTCTCGGCCCCGTCGAGCCGGGCGTCGAGCACGGAGCCGCCCGCCGGGCTGTAGATCGACACCAGCGTGCGCACGGTGTACGGATCGCCAGCCAGACCGAGGCCAAGGATCGACGTGCTGAGCCCTGACTTCGGCGCCGTCGAGCGCAGAGTCACCCGCAGTCGGAGCTCGCGGCGGCCGTCGGGCCGGCATTCGCCGACCGTGAGGCTCGCCGTCGGCCGCAGGTAGTAGCCGAGCTTCGCGCCGCTGCCGTCGTTGAGGAACACGCCGACAGTCGGCACGGTGTCCTGTTCCGGGAGCGTCCCGGCCATCCGGCTGTTGCCGAACGTCCGCTGTTCCTCCGGGTGGGCACTCCAGAACAATATCCGGCGTTCCGTGATAGCACGGTCAAATGCGGACAACAACACCCTAGGGTTGACATTCTTCTTGAAGAAGGCGTCAAACACCGCAGCGGCCGAGGACGCGAAGTAGGCGTCCTGCTGCGTGGTGTCCAGCCGCTGGTAGGTCTCGTTGAGCAGGGTCTGCACGGCCTTTTCGCTGGCCAGCGGCACCCCGCCGGGCACCAGCACCGGACCGGTCGCCTTGAGCAGATAGGACAGCACCACCGGATCCACGGCGAGCACACCGTCGACGGTGGTACCGGTCTTGCGCCGGTACATCTCCCGGTACAGGGCGGCGGCGGTCGGAAAGTGCGGGCTCAGGTTCACGTCGGCGGGATAGATGCCCGGCAGGTCGGTCCAGATCGCCCGGGTCTCGGCGGGCAGCTTCAACGCCGGCGTGAATCGACCGAGGGAGGCGCTGCTGCCCTGCTGGCCCATCCGGACCCGCCCGTTCTCGGCCTCGATCATCGCGTACGCGCCGAACATGCCGCCGGTCGCGCGCAGCTCGGCCAGGTTCTGCGAGACGAGCAGGTAGCGCCGCGAGCCGCCGGCACCGAGTAGCGGCGGCAGCAGCCGAGCACCCTGGTCCGCCGCGGCGGTGAGGCTGGCCAACCGGTCGATCTCGGCACGGAGATCGGTCAGCGCCTGGCGGACCTGGCTGACCAGCGTGTCGGCCGGCACGGCGGCCAGGTCCCGACGGGTGCCCTGCACCGAGTCGTTCACCCGGGTCAGCTCGGCGGAGACCGACGTGAGCCGGGCCAGGTCCAACCGGCCGCCGGCCGGCACGAGGCTGGTCAGGTCCGTGTGTAGCAGGCTGGGGAACGCCTGCCGGGCCAGGTCGTCGATGGCGATGGCGATCAGCCGGACCGCGTCGAGGTCGTCACCGGCCGCCGGGGTGTGCCGACCGATCCTCCAGCTGGGGTCGGACGTGGCGGCCCGGGCCGCACCGGACTGCTCCTGGAGGGCGGAGAGGGTGCGCAGGGCACGGTCGGTGTCCCCGCCGACGACCTGGGCGCTCAGCTCCCGAGCGAGACCGGCGGCGTTGAGGAGATGAGCGCGCGCCTGCCAACCGCGAAAGCCGATCCAGCCACCGGCGGCCAGCAGCAGCGATCCGACCACGAGCGCGCCGAGCAGCGCCCGGCGCAGTCGCGCGCGGCGGCGACGCCGGGACCGGCTTCGTCGTCGACGCGGTCGTTCGCTCTCCGTCACACCACACTCCCGATCTGGGAATCGGACAGTCTGTCGAATTCCCTGACGTTCTTAGCACGTTACGAGGACTCTCGTACCGTTATGGCATTTCTGGTCCTTTACGCGAGTTTTCCTCGCGGCGTCGTCGCTTCCTGCGGGACGCGGCCGGCGGCCTCGTGCAGCAGCCGTTCGATCCGGTCCACGCCGGCGGGCAGCGACATTTCCCGCAGGTACGTCTGCCGCCCCCGGCGACCCATCTCGGTGCGCGCGGGCGGCGGGATGGTGGCGGCCAGCCAGAACCGGTCGGCCAGGGCGGCCCAGTCCTCGGGAGGGCAGGACAGCCCGGCGCGGGCGCGTTCGACCAGCTCGACGGTGTCCCCGCCGGCCGACGCCACCACCGGCGCGGCGCACGAGAGCGCGGCCTGGAGCTTGCCCGGCACCATGCCGCGCAGCTCGGGCAGGTCACGCAGCATGATCAACTGGTAGTCGGCGGCGGCGTACAGCTCGGGCATGTCGACAGGTGACCGCCGTTCCAGGAAGCGGACGTTCTCCGCCTTGAGGTCGGCGGCGAGCCCCCGCACCCGCCGCTCGTCCGCGCCCGAGCCGACCAGGACCAGGTCCATCGTCCGGTCCAGTGCCGCCGCGGCCCGCACCGCCGTCTCCAGACCCTGGCGGGGTCCGATGGTCCCGGCGTGCATGACCACGCACCGACGATCCCGACGGACCATCTGCCGGGCCGCCGCGCCGGGCGTCGCCGGGTAGAAGATGCGCTCGTCGGTCCAGTTGAGGACCAGACGGACCCGGCCGGGGTCGGCACCGGCCGCGACCACCAGGTCACGCATCGACGGCGCGGCCACGGCGACCCGCGCGGCCGAGCGGTAGATGCGGGTCATCGCGGCGTCCATCCGCGCCAACCAGCGGCCGCCGCCGGACGCGTCGACGCCGTCGCGAGCCCAGACATCCTGTACGTGCAGCACGGTCGGCACCCTCGCGAGGAGCCGCAGGACGGCGGCGGTGGCGAAGGTGGTGGCGGGCAGTTGGAAGACGTAGAGCGCGTCCACGCCACCCAGGAACCGGCGGGCCGCCAGCGACGCGCTCCCGGCGAACGACAGGTAGCTGGCCATCCGCGCCCCGGTGGTGGTGGCTCCGCCGGACACCCGCGGCACCCGGCGGACCGACAGCCGGTCGCTGTGCGTCTCGTGATGCCACCGCTGCCGCCACCCCGGATAGACGTGCCCGCCCGGGTAGTCGGGGAATCCGGTGAGCACGCGGACCTCGTGCCCGCGCGCGGCCAACTCCTCGGCGAGGCTGCCGGGGATGAACGCCGGCTCGGGCGGGAAGTGGTACGACAGGATGCCGATCTTCACCGCGGCACCGCCGGTGGG
This sequence comes from Micromonospora sp. RB23, assembly GCF_053585025.1. NCBI lineage: Bacteria > Bacillati > Actinomycetota > Actinomycetes > Micromonosporales > Micromonosporaceae > Micromonospora > Micromonospora sp. RB23. The sequence continues at coordinate 3,520,942 of NZ_CM132111.1, read as the reverse complement.
CGCGGCTCGGACTCGGCCGGCGCGGCACCGCGTCCGACGGGGCGGCCCGCGTAGGATGCTGGCAACCCCTTCCCGCGCGCCCAGCGGCGTCGACGCATCACCCTCGCGGTGTGCCGACCCGTGTCCGCATCCACGAGAGGGCTCCCGATGGCCGACCGCGTGCTGTTCGTCTGCCACGCCAACCTGTGCCGCTCGCCGATGGCCGAGTACCTGGCCCGACGGCTGTTGGCCGACCGTCCCGTGCTGGTGTCCAGCGCCGGCACCGACGCGCTGGACGGGTTGTCCATGCACCCGTACGCGGCGGAGGTCGTGACCGAGGAGGGCGGCGACGCGACGGCGTTCAGCAGCCGCACGCTGCGTGCCGAACAGCTGACCGATGCGACGCTCGTGCTGACCGCGACGCGGCGGCAGCGGTCGGTGTGCACCTCGCTCGCGCCCGGCGCGCTGCACCGGACGTTCACCCTGCGCCAGTTCGGCCGGCTTGCGGCGGCGGCCGAGCCGCCCGTCGGATCGACCGACGATCCGCTGGGGGCCGCCATCGCCGCCGCGGCCAGCGCCCGGGGGCGGCTGCAACCCGCCGCCCCGGACGCGGACGACCTTCGGGACCCGATCGGCGGTACCGTCGCCGACTTCCGTCGCTGCGCCGAGGAGATCGAACGCTCGCTACGACCCCTCGCCGCGCTCATCGGGGCAGCCGGGTGAGTTCCTGGGTACGGTCGCTGACACCGTTGACCCCGGCGCCCTCGCTGTGCCGGGCGGCGGGGGCCCGGTCGGTCGGGACCGACGGCGTGGCGGTCGAGGCGACAACCCGGTAGGCCTCGTACTGGTACGCCTCGGCCTTGGCCACCTTCGCCATGTTGAGCACGCAGCCGAGCAGCCGCACCGAGACCGAGTGCAGCGCGCGGGCCGCCGCGGCCACCTGGGTGCGCGACGTACGACCCTGCTGGCTCACCAGCAGCGCGCCGTCGGCCTGGACGGCGACCACGACGCCGTCGGTCACCGCGAGCAGCGGCGCGGTGTCGATGATCACGATGTCCGCGGACTCCCGCAACGCGAGCAGCAGGTCCGCCATCGCCTTGGAGCCGAGCAGCTCGCTCGGGTTGGGCGGCGCGGAGCCACTGGGCAGGACCAGCAGGGACTTGTCGCCCCAGCGCTGCACCACGTCGCCGACCTGGACGTCGCCGACCAACACGTCGGTGAGGCCGACACCGGCGTCCAGGCCCAGGTAGTCGTCGACCTTCGGGCGGCGCAGGTCGGCGTCGACCAGCAGCACACGCCAGCCCGCCTCGGCCAGCGCGATGGCCAGGTTGCACGACATCGTCGTCTTGCCCTCGCCCTGCAACGCGCTGGTCACGGCGATGACCCGGGCCGGCTCGTGCACGTCCACGAAGCGCAGGTTGGTCCGCAGCTTGCGGACCGCCTCGGCACGGGCCGACGTCGCGGCGTCGCCGACGATCAGCGGGGACGTGCGGGCGGCGCCCTCGAACGGGATCTCGCCGAGCAGCGGGCTCCCGGTTGCGCGTTGCAGGCCGGCGGCGTCGCGCAGGCGGACGTCGGCGACGCCGCGCAGGATCGCCAGACCGACGCCGAGGACGAGGCCGAGCAGACCGCCGAGTACGAGGTTACGCACCGGCTTCGGCGAGACGGGGCTCGCGCTGACCCGTGGGCCGCTGACCACCTCGATCTTGATGGGCGACTTGCCCTCGGGTGGCGTCTCGACCTTCTGGACGAGTTCGACGAACTTCGCGGCGAGGGTCTCACTCACCCGCAGGGCACGGGCCTGGTCGGTGTCGGTGATCGAGGCGCGCAGCAGGACGGTGCCCGTCTCGGTGGAGGTGGTCACCCGGCGCTGCACCTCGTCCGCGGTGAGCCCGACCGGCGTCTCGGCCGCGACACTCTGTGCGAGGCGGTCGCTGCTGAGCAGGTCGGCGTACGACTTGACGCGCTGCTGGAGGAACAGCCCGCCCTGGTAGGCATCGGAGACGCCCTGGTTGGGGGTGGTGACGAAGAAGGTCACCGAGGCGACGTACCGGGGCTGGGCCCGTACGGTCAGGAACGCCGAGACGCCCAGGGCCACCATGATCGTGACCAGCACGACCCACCAGTGCCGACGCACGTGACGCAATTGGCGGAGCAGGTCCATCAGGCTTGCCTCCGGACGGGTCCGGTTACGCCAAAGAACTTCACGAAAACCCCCAAGGTCGTCTGTCAACTCGTGAAACCATTAAAGCCCCTCATAGGTCTTATGTCCGGAGTTATGCATTTTCGGCGTCAGTTAGCGTGCCGCCCCGCATGACCAACCCGACAAAGGGCCATTCGGCAGCGGCGACGCCCGGAAAAGTCGGCGACCGATTCCCCGCGCCGATCTCGACCGCAGCGTTGTGTCCCGCGCGATCACGACGTGCCGCGCACCGGATAGGGTCGACAGCGGTGTGCCGGGAAGTCTGGTCGGCGATTGGATCCCTGCCGTCCCGACACCAGAGGTGAGCCCCTTCATGACCGGCCACTCCCCCCACCGCGACCGACTCTTCTCGCGGTCGTCCTGGCCGGAGGCCCGACACCTGGCCGACGTGCTGCGCACCGAGACGGTCGGCGGCGCACTGCTGCTGCTCGGCGCCGTTATCGCGCTGATCTGGGCGAACTCGCCGTGGAGCGCGGCGTACGTCCGGCTCGGCGCCTGGGTGCCCTGGCCGGGCGGCGAGCGCTGGCACCTCGACCTGAGCCTCGCCACCTGGGCCGCCGACGGCCTGCTCGCCATCTTCTTCTTCGTGGTGGGCCTGGAACTCAAACGTGAGTTCGTCGCCGGGGAGCTGCGTGACCCGCGACGGGCGGCTCTGCCGGTGGTGGCCGCCCTGGGTGGAATGGCGCTGCCCGCGTTGATCTACGTGGCCGTGCTCCTCGGCACGGGCGGGGAGGGACTGCGGGGCTGGGCCATTCCGACCGCCACCGACATCGCCTTCGCGCTGGCCGTCCTCGCGGTCGTCAGCTCACACCTGCCGCAGGGCCTGCGCGCCTTCCTGCTCACCCTGGCCGTGGTCGACGACCTGTTCGCGATCACCATCATCGCGGTCTTCTACACCGCCGAGTTCCACCCGCTGCCGCTGCTCGCCGCGCTCGCCCCGATCGGACTGTTCGCCTGGCTGGTACGGCGCGGCCGGACCTGGTGGTGGGCGCTCATCCCGCTCGCGGCCGCCACCTGGGCGCTGGTGCACGCCTCCGGAGTGCACGCCACGGTCGCCGGCGTGCTGCTCGGCTTCACCGTGCCGGTGCTGAACCGCGCCCCTGGCGGGGCGGCGGCGGCCGACCGGACGGAGCCGGACGGCGCGGGCGGGCTCGCCGCGCACCTGGAACACCGGTGGCGACCCGTGTCGGCCGGCTTCGCCGTACCGGTCTTCGCCCTCTTCGCGGCCGGTGTCACACTCCGAGGCACCGACCTCGGGGCCCTGCTGACCGACCCGCTGGTGATCGCCGTGGTGGCCGGCCTGGTGCTCGGCAAGAGCATCGGGATCTTCGGTTCGACCTACCTGCTGGCCCGATTCACCCGCGCCGAGCTGGACGAGGACATCACCTGGTCCGACCTGTTCGGCATCGCCCTGCTGGCCGGGGTCGGGTTCACCGTCTCACTGCTCATCGGCGACCTGGCGTTCGGCGCGGGCAGTACCGCCGACGAGCGGGTCAAGGCGGCGGTACTCACCGGGTCGGTGATCTCCGCGGCGCTCGCCGCCGCCGTACTCGCCCGCCGCAACGCGGCGTACCGGCGGGTGGCCGAGAAGGAGAGTCTCGACGCCGACGGCGACGGGGTGCCGGACGTCTACCAGCGGCCCGGCAAGGACTGACCGGCCGGCCCGCGACGCGCCGTGGTCAGCGGTGGCGGTCGTGCGGCGCCCGCTCCTCGGTCTCGTCGGCGAGGGCGTCGGTCGTGGGGGCGGTGAGATCGTCGGCGGGCACCGCCACCTCCTCCGCGAGGTCCTGCTCGTCGGGCTTGCCGCCGGGCTGCGGCTCGGGAGCGGTGGCGCCGCCGGCGTAGCCGTACTCGTTCGGTTCGTCATGCCGGCTCATGTGGTTATCCTCCCGCTTTTCCCTGTTTCTCTGGTACCGCCCACGGTAAGCGGTGATGGTCGTCCCCGCAGCGCGGCGGGGATTGTCGCCGCGACCACGGCGGCGGGGAACTCAGCGCCGCCGCGAGCAGTTGCCGCAGCGCGACGATCGCGGCGGTGGAGGCAAGGCCGCCCCACGCCGGATCCCCGGCGAGACGCAGCAGCCCGGCCGCCGTCAGAAGGTCCAACAACACGCGTACGGCGACCCGCACGTCGCCCGTGCACACCGCCGTGACGACCCCGACGACCAGAGCCAGTGCGGTCACCACCTCGACCAGGCCGCTGATCACGTCCGTGTCTGCCCGTCGGCGACCTGCCGTTGCTCCTGCCGGATCTCCCGGCCCAGGAAGTAGTTCAGCGCCGTCCGGATCGTGGCGATGGCCGCCAACTGACCGATCTGGGTGAACGACGGTGACACCGCGGTCCGCAACACGTCGGCCGCGAGCTGGAACTCCAGACCGAGCGTCAGGAACCGGCCCAGCGACAGGCGGATCGGGGTGAAAACAGCGGCGGTGCGGTGCCGCAGCCCCTCGACCACGAACCGCACCGCCGCCCAGAGAGCGCCCACGACGATCACCAGCGCGCCGGCCACCTCCACCACGGCGACCAGCACCTCGTCGCCGTGCCGCAGCAGCTCCGCCGGCTCCACCCGCAGGCGTTACCCGCCACCGGGGCGGCTAGTCGGCGCTCACGTCAGCTCGTTGACGGCCTCCAGGATCAGCCAGAGGCCACTGATGGCGAAGAGCACCGCGGCGCCGTACCTGATGGTCTTCTCCGGAAGCCGGCGGCCGAGCATCCGGCCGACCAGGATGGCCAGCGCGTCCGCGGCCACCATGCCCACCGTGGAGCCGAGCCAGGTGCCGAACCAGCCGTACTTGGTGGCCAGGGTGATCGTCGCGAGCATCGTCTTGTCGCCCAGCTCGGCCAGGAAGAACGCCACCGAGACCGCCACGATCGCCGTCTTGCTGGTCTTCTCGGCCTTGCGCTTCTCCTCCTCGGTGAGCTTGTCACCGCGCAGGGTCCACGCGCCGAAGCCGAGGAACGCCACGCCGGCCACCAGCGAGATCCAGTCGGTGGGCAGCACAGCGCCGAGGCCCGAGCCGATGGCGACCGACGCCAGGTGCACCACCGCCGTGGCGACGGTGATGCCGATCAGCACCGGAAGTGGCTTGAACCGCGTGGCGAAGGTCAACGCCATCAACTGGGACTTGTCTCCCAGCTCGGCGACGAAGATGACACCGAAGCTGATGACCAGCGCGGCGAGGAATCCCTCCATGACATCCTTCCCGTTCACGCCGGGAGGAGGTACGGGGGCGCCCTCGACCCGGCTGCTACAGCCTGAGTCGAAGGTCTCGCCCGCCCCGGGGACCGGGGCCGCGTGGCCGGATGCGGAACGCACCAGTATGTCGACCACGACATTGGGGGCTACTCCCCTTCGCGGGATCAGCCTAACCGATCAGCGGGCGAGCCGGACGTCGCGGGTGAAGAGGCTCACCGCGCCCGCGCCAGCGTCACCCCGAAGAGTCCGTCCGGGTCCGTCCAGAAGTGCGCCGCCGCGAAACCCGCCCCGCCCAGTTCGGCGGCCACCCCCTCCGGGCGGAACTTCGCCGACACCTCCGTCCGCAGCTCCTCCCCCGCGTCGAACACCACCGAGAGGTCCAGTACGTGAACCCGCATCGCCCGGGTCGCCCGCAGCCGCATCTCGATCCACTCCCGGTCCGGGTCCCAGCGGGCGACATGCGCGAACGCCTCCGGGTCGAAGTCGGCCCCCAACTCCCGGTTGATCACGTACAGCACGTTGCGGTTGAACTCGGCCGTGACCCCGGCCGCGTCGTCGTACGCGGGCACGATCACCGACGGGTCCTTCACCAGGTCGGTGCCGAGCAGCAGCCAGTCGCCGACCTCCAGCGCGGCGCGCATCGCAGCCAGGAACTCGGCCCGCTCGGCCGGCAGGAGGTTGCCGATCGTGCCGCCCAGGAACACCACCAACCGTCGCCCGCCGGTCGGCAGCCGGTCGAGCTGGCGGGTGAAGTCGCCAACGATCCCCCGGACCCGCAGCCCCGGATAGTCGGCGGCGATCTGTGCGGTCGACCCGAGCAGGGCGCTGACCGAGACGTCGAGCGGGACGAACGTGCCCAGCCCTCCCCGGCGGGTGAACGCGTCCAACAGCAACCGGGTCTTCTCCGACGAGCCCGAGCCCAGCTCGATCAGGGTCTTCGCGCCGGTCAGCGCCGCCACGTCGTCGGCGTGCGCGGCGAGCACCGCCCGCTCGGCCCGGGTCGGGTAATACTCGGGCAGCTGGGTGATCTCCTCGAACACCTCGCTGCCCCGCGAGTCGTAGAACCACTTCGGCGGCAGCCACTTCGCCTCGGCGGTCAACCCCGCCCGGACGTCCGCCCGCAGACCACGCTCCAGGTCCTGCGGCTCAAGGTAGATCTCCAACGGTTCCGCGCTCATCGCCCCCGCCTCTTTCGTGATCGTCAAACACCTCGCGAAGCCCGGCCGGCCACGCTCACCCGGCCGGCAGTCCGCACACCCGCACCTCGTCCGCCGTGGCGGTGACCAGGCGCTGCTGCGGCACCGGACGCCACCCGGCGTCGTCGTCGTGCGGCTCGGACGCCACCACCACCGAGTCCGCGCCCGCGCGCACCGACAGCGCGTGACCGACCGCGGTCGCCACCGCCCGTCGCCCGTCGGTGAGCAGCAGATTCAGCCGCGACCCCGGGGCGGCGGCGTCGACCTCGACAACCGTCCGCCCGACGGCCTCCACCGGGTCGTCGCCCGCGCGCAGCCGATGCCGTACCAGCGCCCACAGCAACGCCGAGTCGGTGGCCGCGTCCAGGGTCAACAGGTCACGCACCGGCAGGCCGGAGGCGAGCGGCACCATCGAATCGGGCCAGCCCCGGATCACGCCGTTGTGGCTGAACAGCCACCGGCCCTCCGCGAAGGGCGCGGCCGCCCCGTCGACCACCGCCATCCCCACGGTGGCCGAACGGACCGCGGCGAGCACCGCGCCGGCACGTGTCACCGCCGCCAGCTCGGCGATCGTCGGGTCGCTCCAGATCGGCTGTGCACGCCGGTAGCGCACCGGAACGCCGTCGTCCGGATACCAGCCGACACCGAACCCGTCGGCGTTGATCGTGCCGCCGCCGCGCATGTCACGCGGCGCCCACGACTGCCGGACCAGCGCGTACGCCGGCTCGAACAGCAACGCGGCCAACGTCACCGGCGGGCCGAGGTAGACCAGGTGCCGGCACATCAGCGCACCCCGCGTCGCGTCGGGCGCCTCACCGCGGCGACTCGTCCGGACCGGCGTCGCGGGCGCAGCGGAAACCACTGAAGATCTGCCGCCGGATCGGATAGTCCCAGTTGCGGAACGTCCCCCGGCACGCCGACCGGTCCGTGCCGAACGAGCCCCCGCGCAGCACCCGGTGGTCGTCGCCGAAGAACACCTCGGAGTACTCGCGGTACGGGAACGCGGCGAAGCCGGGATGACCGGTGAACGTGCTCGACGTCCACTCCCAGACGTCCCCGATGAGCTGGTGCACACCCAGCGGCGAGGCGCCGGCCGGGTACGCGCCCACCGGCGCTGGCCGCAGGTGACGCTGGTCGAGGTTGGCGTGCGCCCCGGTCGGGTCGTCGTCGCCCCACGGGTAGCGGCGGGACCGCCCGGTCGCCGGGTCCCACCGCGCGGCCTTCTCCCACTCCGCCTCGGTCGGCAGACGCTTACCGGCCCACGTCGCGTACGCCTGCGCCTCGTGGAAACACACGTGCACCACCGGCTCGTCGGGGCGTACCGGGTCCCACCGGCCGAAACGCCGGTACGCCCAGCCGTCGCCGTCACGACGCCAGTGCAGCGGCGCGACGAGTTGCTCACGCACCCGATGCTCCCAGCCCTGCGCGCTCCACCACCGCCGGTCGAGGTAGCCGCCGTCGGCGATGAACGCCTCGTACGCGCCGTTGGTGACCGGCGCGGCGTCGATGACGTACGCGGGCAGGTGGACCTGGTGCGCGGGTCGTTCGTTGTCCAGGGCCCAGGGATCGGTGTCGGTGCCCATCGTGAACTCTCCGGCCGGCACCAGCACCTCGCCGTCGACCCGGACGGTCGGCTCGGGCGGCGGCGGTGCGTGCAGGACCGCGTCGCCCGCGCGCAACTGGTGGGTCGCGAGCATCGTCTCGTCGTGCTGCTGCTCGTGCTGCACGATCATGCCGAACGCGAAACCGTCGGCGACCAACGGCCGGTCGGTGAAGCGCACCGCGTCGAGCAGGTCGTACACCTTGTCGCGGACCGTGCCCACGTAGGCGCGCGCCTCCGCCGGCGGAAGCAGGGGCAGCCGTGGGCGGTCCCGGCGGGGCTGCTTGAAGGCGTCGTACAGGTCGTCGATGTCGCGGCGGACCGGCTCACGGCCGCCCACGTCGCGCACCAGCCACAGCTCCTCCTGGTTGCCGACGTGCGCCAGATCCCAGACCAACGGCGACATCAGCGGAGAGTGCTGGCGCATCAGGTCGGCATCGTCGACCGCCTCGGTCAACAGGGCCGTGCGGGAACGGGCACGCGCCAACTCGGCCGCGATCCGCCCCCGCAGCAGCTCACCCTCGGCATGGTCCGTCGTACTCGCGCTCACCGTCGTTCCTCTCGTTCGCGACTGCGGGGCTCGCAAACCCGGCTCACTCCTCGCGCTCACCGGTCGGCCCTGCGGATGGCGGCCAGTCGCCGCCGTAGACCCTCGTGGATGTCGTCGTCGGTGCCGGCCGGCAGCCCCAGGCGGGGCAGGGCGGTCAGGGCCAGGTCGAGCAGCGCGGCCGCGGCGGCGGCCAGCGCCGGGTCGGCGAGGCCGCGCCGGGCGGCGGCCGACCAGCGGTGCGCCACCGGGGCGCCGATCGTGTATGCCGCGTCCACGGTGCCCGCGTCGGCGAACAGCGCACTCAGCACCGCCAGCGGTAGCCGCCAGTCCCGTCCGGGCTGGGCGTCCAGATACCGCAGTTCGAGGTAGCCGCGCGGGCGCACCGGCGGGAAGAGGGTGCTGACGTGGTAGTCGAGGTCGTCGGTGGTGGGCGGGCGGGCCAGCGCGCCGTCCAGCCAGTCGGCGAAGGTGACACCCGGTGGCGGGGCCCAGTCCTGGCCGGGCCGGCGCAGGCACAGCAGCGGCGCGGCGAGCACATAGCGCGTCCAGGCGGCCGTCGGATCGTCGGCGGCGCGGTCGGGCGCCCACACCGGGCGGGTACGCGCCGGATCGATGGCCAGCCACGCGGCCATCCGCGCGGATGCCCAACCGGTGCGCCGCCCGGCGTGCCGGCTGGCCGAGGCGAACGCCGCGAGCAACGGTGGGCCGACGGCGTGCGCCGCCGCCCAGCGCGGGGCGACCTGGTCCGGCTCGCCGATGTCGAGGCACACCTGGAGGCCGGCGGTGCTGTACATCATCGTCCGGCCGGCCGGGCCGCGCCGGTCGAACGCGCGGCGCATGGCGCGGTAGCGGGGAGTGTCCAACACCGGGCGGGGCCGACGGTGCGGGTCGATGCCGCTGCGCCCGAGGGTCAGCCCGGCGGCGGCCAGCAGCCCCGTGACCTGGGCGATGTCGGCCTCGGTGGCCTGGATCAACGCGCCGGTCGAGGTGCCCGGCGGGGTGGAGATCTCCAGCTGGCCGCCCGGTTCGAGGGTCACCGTGCCGCCGTGTCGCAACGGCTCGGCGGGGCTCGCCGGATCCAGCGTGACGGGGCTGTGCCGCCCCAGCGCCGCCCGCAGCCGCGCCGGGTCGACTGCTCGGGCGGGGTCGGCGGCGTCGTGCACGGTCCATTCCAGTTCGACGCCGGTGTACGTCGGAGGGCCGGTCTTGAAGCAGATGCGCGCGAGGTGTCGATTCGCGGCGGCGGACTCGCGCAGGATCTCGCTCTGGTCCAGCTCCGGCGACGTCACCATGGGTGCAGCCTCCCTCGTCGTGCGACGACCGCGTGCGCCGTGCCCCGGCTCCGGAGCACGGGTGCCACCGTAGTCCCGGCCACCGACACTCCCCTGTCCGAGCGTCGACGGGACCGCCAACCCCTGTCTAACAGAAGCGTTTCCCGGTGCAGGGCAGAACGAACCGCGCCGTCCGTACGCTCAGTCGCCGGCCGGGCCGGCCGGGTGCGAGGGCTTGACCTTGGCCTGACCGGGTGGCGTCGCCCGGGCGGACGGCTCCGCAGGCGGCGGCGACGGCGACGGCGGAGCCGATGGGGACGGGGACGGCGGCGGTGGGGACTTCTTCTCGGGCACCAGCCGCTGGCAGTACTCCTCGACCGCGCCGATCCCGCCGGCGGCCGTCACCAACCGCTCGAAGGCCGGCGTTCGCAGTGCCTTCTCCCGCTGCTCGGGCTTCTTGGCCTGCCACGCCTTGCACAAACCGTGCACCTGACCGTTCGGCGACGCTCCGATCGACGGCGAGCCGGACAGCGAGGGGCGGCCGGGCGGTGTCGACCCGCTCGGCGCGACGGACCCGGTCGTCGCGTGCGCGCTGGCAGTGGGTGGCGCGCTAACCGGTGCCGGCGGCGGCGGTTCCGGTGCCGTCTCGAACCCGGCCGCGGCGAATGCGACGCCAGCGGTTGCCGTGGCCGCCAGCGCGCCGATCCACGCCACCGCGCCGGTCGTGAGCCGCAGACGGCGTGGTCGTCGGGCCACGGCGGGCTTCGGGACGGCGCGGGCGGCCCGGAACGCGGACAGCGCAGCCTCCTCGCCCGCCATCTCCGTCGGCCGGGCCGGGCCAGCGGCAGCGGCGAGCAGCCGGGCCAGCGGCTCGGTCCCGGAGTCCGGCGAAGTTCCGGACTGCCGGACGTTCGCCGCACCCGGGTCGGCGATGTCCCGCGGGAGGGCGGAGGCGGCGTCGATGCGGGCGGCGTCGAGCAGCCGTTCGGTTTCGGCACGGCCGGCACGCCGGTCCGACCGGTGCAGGTTCATCCGGAATCTCATCACGTCAGCCCTCCGCCTGCTCGGCGTGTGAGGTCTGCTGCCGGGAACGCCCGATCCGGCGACGAGGGGGCGGGACCACCTCGGCGCCGACCGCCGGTGGGCCGCCGTCGGCCGGCGCGCTCGACGTGTCGGGCGCGAGCAGCGGGGCGGTGGCGTCGCCGTCGACCGACGGCGTGGGTACGGCCTGCCGGTCCAGCAGGGTGGCGAGTCGCCGCAGACCTCGGTGGGCGGCGGTCCGGACGGCTCCGGCCCGGCGGCCGAGCACCCGTCCGGCGGACTCCGCGTCGAGCCCGATCACGGCCCGCAACAACACGGCCTCGGCCTCGCGGGGTGGCAGCGTGGCGATCAGCGCCAGCGCCGCCTCGGTGCTGATCGTCTCGTCGGCCCGCTCGGCGGTGTCGCCGTCGCCGGCCAGCTCGGTGAGCGCCTGCACCGGCACCGGCAGCGACGGACGTCGCCGCATCCGCCGCAGGTGGTCCATGGCCCGGTTGCGGGCGATGGTGACCGTCCACGCCCGGAACTCGCCACCGGTGAAGGTGGGCAGGTCCCGGGAGATCTGCAACCAGGTCTCCGAGGCGACGTCCTCGGCGTCCGCGCCGACCAGGGCGGTCAGGTAGCGCAGCAGGCCCGGCTGGAGGCTGCGGTACAGGAAGCGGAAGGCGTCCTCGTCCCCGGACTGCGCGGCGGTGACCGCTTCGGACAGTTCGGCGGTCACCGGCGGCTCGCGGGCTGCCGGGAACGGATCGACACCACACGCGCCGGCGTTGTGCGGGCATGGCGATCCGGCGGTCCCATCAGCTCCCGCACCCGCACCGCCCCCCGCCGAATCCGATTCGGGCCCGCGCCCTCCGAGGTGTCCACACCCGGCGCGTCGACCCGACGCGCTGCCCGTCGGCGGCCCGAGCCGGGCTAACGGTAGGAGGGGGCGTCTGATGCGACAAGTTGGGATCGCATTACGGAAGAGTGACAATTATCAAGCCGTTCGACCGGCGTGCCGCCGTAACGGACCACGCCCGCAGGGCGCTCCCCGACTCAGGCGATCCTCTTCCGCGACGGACCGGGCATGCGTACGCCGCAATGTGTCAGCTTTTGTGACGTGGTGTCATCGGAGCGTCACACACCGACCCGGCCGCCGGAGGTCGGCCCCCGCGGACCGACGGGTACGAACCCTCGGCGACTCCACCGCAGCGAGCCGTTGGACGCCACTCTGGGTACGGTAATGCTGTGTTGTCATCGGAGGTCGTGCTCAGCGGTCGGTACCGCCTGGACGAACGTGTCGCCACGGGCGGCATGGGCGACGTCTGGCGTGCCTCCGACCTGGTCCTCGGCCGACAGGTCGCGGTCAAGGTCCTGCTGCCGGCGCTGGTCTCCGACCCGGACTTCATCGCTCGCTTCCGGGCCGAGGCGCGGATCATGGCCGCGCTGCGGCACCCCGGCATCGTGCAGGTGTACGACTGCGGCGAGGACGACCTGCCCGACGGCAGTCGGGCCGACTACCTGGTCATGGAGTTCGTCGAGGGCGAACCGCTGTCCAAGCGGATCGAGGCCGCCGGTCACCTCGACGTGGCCGAGACGATGTCGATCGTGGCCCAGGCGGGGCACGCGCTGGGCGCGGCGCACCGGGGCGGCATCGTGCACCGCGACGTCAAGCCGAGCAACCTTCTGGTGCAGGAGGACGGCACGGTCGTCCTGGTCGACTTCGGCGTCGCCCGCTCCACCAACGTGACCAGCATCACCAGCACCAACGCGGTGCCCGGCACCGCCCTCTACATGGCGCCCGAGCAGGCCGCCGGTCGGCCGGTCAGCGGCGCCACCGACATCTACGCGCTCGGGGCCGTCGCGTACTGCTGCCTCACCGGCGGTCCGCCGTTCACCGGTGACAATCCCCTCCAGGTCGCCGTCCGGCACCTCGACGACGAGCCCCCGGAGCTGCCACACGACATCCCGGAGGCGGTCCGCGCCCTGGTGTCGCGGGCTCTCGCGAAGGATCCACTGGATCGCTTCACGAGCGGCTCGGCGATGGCCGAGGCGGCCCGCACCGCGGTCACCGGCGGCGAACCGCCGACGGCGCTGGCCTCGGCGGTGCCGCTGCGCGACGCCGGTCCGGGCACCCGCACCGACGTGCCGGTCGGCGCTGCGGTGGCGGGCACGTCCGACGCGGAACGCCCGCGACGCCGTGGCCCGCTGGTCGGCGCGGCGGTGGCCATGCTGGTCGCCCTGGTCGGCCTCGGCGCGGCCCTGGGCGCGGCGCGCAACACCGGCAACGATCCGGCCGTCAAGGTCCCCACGCAGGGGCCGACGCAGGGGCCGACCCAGCAGGAGGAGTTGCCGGCGGCGAACGAGCAGATGACCGACGACCCGGGCCGGCCGAACCGGCCCACCGTGCCGGACGCCACCACGTCCGCGTCAGTCAGCGCCACGCCGAGCGTGCAGCCCAGCCAGTCGTCCACGCCGCCGTCGCCGACGCCGAGCGCGACCACCGCGCCGCCGCCCAGCGATCCGCCGAAGACCCCGGCGTCGCCGAGCAACTCGCCGGCGACCGAACCCAGCCCCTCCACCGACCCGTCGACCGGCTCCGGGGACACGGTGGGCGGCTGACCAGCCGTCCCACCAGCACCGATATCCCCAAAACGGACTTAGGTCGCCGAAAACCGCTCTAGGCTCTCCGCAGGTCATTTCCACCGTCTGCGGGAGCCCGGGTGAGCGCTGAGAAGCTGGTCGTGATCGGCCAGGGGTACGTCGGACTGCCGCTGGCCATGCGCGCCGTGGAGGCGGGCATGGATGTCGTCGGCCTGGACGTCGACGCAGACCGGGTGAAGCGGCTCGCGTCGGGTGAGTCGTTCGTCGAGGACATCCCCGCCGACCGGCTGGGCCGTGCGCTGGGCAGCGGCCGGTACCGCCCCAGCACCGAGTACACCGACGCCGACGGTTTCGACGTCTGCGTCATCACCGTGCCCACCCCGTTGCGCGACGGCACCCCGGACCTGAGCTTCGTCGAGCAGGCCGGCATCGGCATCGGCCCGTACGTCCGGCCGGGCTGCACGGTCATCCTGGAGTCGACCACCTACCCCGGCACCACCGAGGAACTGCTTCGGCCGCTGTTGGAGTCGGCCAGCGGGTTGACCAGCCCAGGGGACTTCCACCTCGGCTACAGCCCGGAGCGGATCGACCCGGGCAACCCGACGTGGCGACTGGAGAACACCCCGAAGGTGGTCTCCGGGGTCGACGCGGCGTCGCTGGACCGGGTGCAGGGGTTCTACCAGCGGCTCGTGGAGCGCACCGTCGCCGTCGACACCACCCGTGTCGCCGAGCTGACCAAGTTGATCGAGAACACGTTCCGCCAGGTCAACATCGCGCTGATCAACGAGCTGACGATGCTCTCGCACCACCTCGACATCGACGTGTGGCAGGCGATCGACGCCGCCGAGACCAAGCCGTTCGGGTTCCTGCCGTTCCGGCCCGGCCCGGGCGTCGGCGGGCACTGCCTGCCGATCGACCCGTGCTACCTGTCCTGGCAGGTCAAGCGACGCCTCGGCCGGCAGTTCCGGTTCATCGAGCTGGCCAACGACATCAACCACGAGATGCCCGAGCACGTCGCGCAGCGGATCATGGCCGGGCTCAACCGCTCCGGCCGGGCGGTGAGCGGCGCCCGACTGCTGCTGCTCGGGCTCGCGTACAAGCGGAACACCGGCGACATGCGGGACTCGCCCGCCGTCGACGTGGCCCGCCGGTTGCAGGCGCTCGGCGCCGAGGTGCACGCGGTCGAGCCGTACGCGGAGGCCCACCAGATTCCCGCCGGGGTGACCGTCGTCGGGCTCACCGAGCGGGAGGTGCGGGCCGCGGACGCGGTCGTGGTGGTGACCGACCACGACTGCTTCGACTACGACCTGGTGGTCCGGCACGCCCGCTATGTGTTCGACACCCGCAACCGGTGCGTCGGCGAGATGGTCGAGCGTCTGTAGGGCGGACAGGCCCGGCACCGCTGGCCGGTCCCGCCGCCGGGGAAGACGGCGGGGCCGGCCGGCGGATGTCGCTTCGGGCACCCTAGGTCGCTAGTCGGCGAGCGCCTCGACGACGGGCCGCGACAGTGCCCGGCGGGCCGGGAGCACCGAGGCGAGCAGAGCGGCCAGCACCGCCACGCCGAGGATCGACCCGAGCTGACCGAGTGGCAGCACCACGTGGAAGTCCCCGCCGAGGCGGGCCAGCAGCGCCATCCCGGCGGCGCTGACGCCGGTGCCCAGCCCGATGCCGAGGACCGCGCCCACGACCGTCATGAGGATCGCCTCGACCGCGAGCATGGCCCGCATCCGGCCGCGGGTCAGGCCGACCGCCCGCAGGACCCCGTTCTCCCGGGTGCGCTCGACCACCGACAGGCTCAGCGTGTTGGCCACGCCGACGAGGGCGATCACGACGGCCAGCCCGAGCAGCGCGGTGACGGAGGCCAACAGCATGTCCACAGTGCCGGTGAGCATCTTCTTGTACGCGGCCTGGTCCATGAGGTTCGCCGTCGGGTAGCGGGCGAGCACGGCCTCGATCGCGGCGCGGGCCCGCTCGGCGCTCACGCCGCTGGCCGGGTCGATCTCGGCCAGGAAACCCCGTTCGCGGGGAAAGAGCACGGCGAAATCCCGGTCGTCCAGCTCGATGACGTGTCCCTCGGCCGCCGCGCTCCCGACCATGGCCGGTGTGTCGTCGGCGACCACTGCGGCCACCCGGAACGCCCGCCCCTCGATGGTGACGACGGAACCGACCTGCCAGCCGTGCGCCCGCGCCAGCTCCTGGTGCACCAGCACCCGCCCGGGACCGAGTCGGTCGACGTCGCCGGCCACCACGCCGGACAACGTCCGGCCGACCAGCGCCGGGTGGGCGGCCCGGACCTCGATGTCGCCGGTGACGGTGCTGCGCTGCTCGTGCACCACGCCCAGCTCGGGGCGCGCGGCCAGCTCACCGGCGAGCGCGGCGGGCAGATTCTGGCCGATACCGCTGACCACGAAGTCCGTCCCGATCTCGGCGTCGACGCTGCGTTCGATGCCGTCCTTGGTGCTGCGCGCCCCCACCACGAACGCCGACACCAATCCGATCCCGATGACCAGGGCGGTCGCCGTCGCGGCGATCCGACGCGGATTGCGGACCGCGTTCGCGACCGCCAGGCCGACGGTCGTGCCGAACACCCGGCCGGCCGGCCAGCCGATCAGCCGGACCAGCGCCGGGACGAGCAGCGGGCCGAACAGCACGATGCCGAAGAACGCCAACACACCGCCCACCGCCACGAGGAGCACCTGACCGGCGCTGGCCGCTCCGGCGAGCGCCGCGACTCCCGCGCCCAGCACCACCGCGCCGAGGGCCAGTCGCACCCGGCCCGCTCCCCGGGCGGGCTGCACGGCGGCGTCGGTCAGCGCGGCCACCGGGGCGACCCTGGTGCCCCGCCAGGCCGGCAGCAGGGCGGCCGCGACGGTGAGCCCGGTACCCAGCAGCAGGCTGGTCAGCACGGTCGAGCCGGCGACGGTCAACCCGCCGGAGAGCGGCACGTCCAGTCGGGATATCAGCAGCCGGAGTCCGCCGGCGAGGGCCACCCCGAGCAGGACGCCGAGGACGGAGGCGACGAGGCCGAGCACCGCCGACTCCAGGAGCGCGGCCCGGAAGACCTGCCCCCGGGTCGCGCCCACCAGGCGCAGCAGCGCGGTCCGTCGGGTGCGCTGCGCCAGCACGATCGCGAAGGTGTTGGCGATGACGAAGCCGGCCACCACCACCGCGACGCCGACGAAGATGAGCAGCAGCATCAGAAACTGGTTCAGATTGCGGACGGCGTCCTCGACGCCCTCGTCGAGGATCTGCTGGCGTCCCTTCACCTCGACGTCGGCGCTCCCGACGGCGGCGCGCAGCCGCTCGGCCAGCGCCGCCGGGGCGACGCCCGGCCGTGCCGCCACCATGATCCGGTCATAGCCACGCCCGCCGGTGACCGCGACGGCGTCCGCGCCGACCAGGCCGATGAACGGCCCACCGACGTCGCGGACGCTGCCCGCCACGTCGACCGTGCCGACCAGCGTGTACGGGCGGGCCGCGCCGCCGGTCCCGCCGACGAGGACTTCAGCGCCGAGGGTGAAGCCCTCCTTCGCCACGGTCGACGCGTCGAGCACCACCTCGCCCGAGCGGTCGGGCAGGTGGCCGGAGACCACGTCGTACGAGCGCAGGGCCGGCTCGGTGGGGATGGCGGCGAGCACGGCGTAGCCGAGCACCGGCCGCCCGTCGGCGCCGAGGAGTCCGCCGGCGCCGAGCAGCTCACCGGCGGCGGCGGCCACCCCGTCGACGGTACGGACGTCGTCGACCAGCCTCGCCGGGAGCGGCTGGTGGCCGTGCGGATAGACGCCGAGGTCGGTGTGCCGGTCGAAGGTGCCGGCCCGCTGGTACGCGCCCGCGCGCATCCCGTCCACGACGATCAGCGTGCCGGCGATGAAGGCGACACCGAGCACGACGGCGAGCGTGGACAGCAGCATGCGCAGCGCCTCGGCGCGCAGCGTACGGAGGGTCAGGCGGATCATGTGCGGGCTCCCGGTGCCGGCGCGGATCGGACCCCTCCGACGCTATGGCCGGTCCGTTCGGATCGATCTCCACCTGTGCTCTCGACCCGCGTACGCCCCAAGTGGCGCACGGACCCGCCGGCCGTACGACTGCGGTCGTACGGCCGGTCAGCGCCCGGGCGTGACCAGGCCGCTCTCGTACGCGAGCACGACCGCCTGCACCCGGTCGCGCAGGTGCAGCTTGGCCAGGATCCGCCCGACGTGGGTCTTCACCGTCGCCTCGGCCACGTGCGCCTTGACGGCGATCTCGGCGTTGGACAGTCCCTGCGCGACCAACAACAGCACTTCCCGCTCGCGCTCGGTGAGCTGCGCCAGCCGTGGGTCGGCGGTCGGGGCGACGCCGAGCTGGCCGGCGAAGCGGTCCAGCAGTCGCCGCGTGATCGACGGGGCGACCACCGAGTCGCCCCGCGCGACCACGCGGATGGCGTCCAGCAGCTCCTCCGGCGGGACGTTCTTGAGCAGGAAACCGCTCGCGCCGGCCCGCAGCGCGGCGAACGCGTCGGCCTCGGTGTCGAAGGTGGTCAGGACCAGCACCCGGGGCGGACCCGCCGGCCGGTCGGCGCAGATCCGGCGGGTGGCCTCCACCCCGTCCATGGTCGGCATCCGGATGTCCATCACCACCACGTCCGCCTCGGTGCGGGCCAGCACACGCAGGGCGTCCGCGCCGTCGATGGCCTCGCCGACCACCGTCAGGTCGGGCTGCGAGTCCAGCACCATCTTGAACCCGGCGCGCACCAGCGCCTGGTCGTCCACGATCACCACCCGGACCGTCATGCCGCGATCACCTCCGCTGAGGGCTCCGACGGTAGCGGGAGCCGTACCCGCACCTGCCAGCCCCCGGTCGGACGGGGACCCGCGGTGAGGCTGCCGTCGTACACCGTCACGCGCTCGCGCATGCCGAGCAGACCGTGACCGCCGGGCGGCGCCGGGCTGACCACCGGGCGGCCTCGACCGTCGTCGACGACCCGGACCTCGATGGCGTCGGCGGCGTACGTCATCCGGACGTCGACGGTGGCGCCGACGCCGGCGTGCTTGAGCGCGTTGGTCAGCGCCTCCTGCACCACGCGGTAGACGGTCAGCTCGAGGCCCGGCGGCAGGGCCGGTGGCTCGCCGGTGACGGCGTCCCGGACACGCAGCCCGGCGTCGCGGAAGCGGGCCAGCAGGTCGGGCAGCTCGGCCAGGGCCAACCGGCGGTGCTCCGGGTCGGCGGCCACGACGTCCGCACCGGCGGGGCCGGCGTCGCGCAGGACGCCGACGAGCCGGCGCATCTCCTCCAGCGCGGAGCGGCCGGTGTCGGCGACCACCTTCACGGCGGCGCGCGCCTGCTCGGGTCGCGGTCGAGCATGAAGCGGGCCCCGTCCGCCTGGACGATCATCACGGCCATGCTGTGCGCCACCACGTCGTGCAGCTCGCGGGCGATCCGGGTGCGCTCCTCGGCGACCGCGGCCCGGGACTCGGCCTCCCGCTCGCGTTCGAGGGTGGTGGCCCGCTCCTCCAGGCTCAGCACGTAGAGGCGGCGGGTCCGCACGTTCAGCGCGACGAGCCAGACCGCGCCGGTGACCAGCGCGTACCACAGGGCGGTCACCCACCACATGACGACGCCGGGGGTCTGCGCGGCGGCGAGCAGCACGCCCACGGCGGCGACCGCTCCGGCCAGCACGCCGTCGCGCAGGCGCCTGCCGTACTTGACGACGCTGTAGAGCGCGATCAGGACGGCGACGTCGTAGGCGAGCGGCCCCCACCGGGCGATCACCTGGACCAGGGCGAGCGCCGCCACGGCGACGGTGACCGCGCTCGGGTGGGTACGGCGGAACAGCAGCGCCACCGCCATCGCGAGGCCGACGCCGCTGGCGGCCCAACCGCCGGGCTGGGACACGGCCGCGGCGAGACCGACGAACGCCACCAGGCCGGAGACGGCCACGTCGAAGGCGACGCCGCGCAGTGGGCGGCCGAACAGCGTGCGTCTCACGGTCACCCAGCGTACGGGTTGTCGACGGTCAGGGCGGCGTCAGCTCACGCAGGCGGTTGATCTCGATGGCCTGCTCGGTGGCGAGTGAGGTGGCAAGTTCGTTGAGGGTCGCGTCGGCCCCGACCGACAGCAGGTCGGTGGCCATGGTCACCGCGCCCTGGTGGTGGTCGGTCATCATCGTGATGAAGAGCCTGTCGAACTCGACGCCCCGGGCCGCGGCCAGTCGCCGCATCGCGTCGGGGGACTGCATGCCGCGCATGCCGGCGTGGTCGTGCCCGGGCGCCGTCTCGGGTAGCCCGCGGGTGGCGAGCCACCCGCGCAGTACCGCGATCTCCGGGGCCTGTCCGGCGCGGATCCGGTCGGCGTACGCACGGATCCGGGGGTCGGCCGCGTGGTCCACCGCGAGGGCGCTCATCTCCAGCGCCTGCTGGTGGTGCGGGATCATCATCTGGACGTAGACGGTGTCCAGGCCGTTGTAGCGGGGTGGACTGTCGTCGCGCAGCTCGTGCGCGGACCGGGCGACGGCCGGCTCCCCCGGGCGGCCGGGGACGAGGACCGGCGGCGGTGGTGGACCGGTCGGGCCGGTCGCCGTCGGCGTGGGTGACGCCGAGGCGGGTGCGGCGGCCGACCGGCCGGGGTCACCTGCGGCGCGGACGGCCAGCACCACCATTGCCGTGAGGATGGCCGCCGCTATGACGACGGCGAGTAACCGACCACGTCGGACAGTCATGCCACACTCCCCTGAGGTCGAGGTCGCAGCGATCCTATCCATTGAAGACTCGACGCATATGTGACCCAGCTCACATCGATGATCTCCGAGGCTCGGTAAGGTACCGACAACGTCATCCCCCCTTTCGAAGGGCGCCGCCAATGATCAAGTTGGCCACCGCACGGCTCCGACAACTCCGCATCATCAGTCTGGCCGCGACCGGCCTGCTGCTGACCAGCGTCGCTCTGGCGACGCCGAGCAGCGCGCAGGAGGCCGCACCGGCCGCAGCCCCACCGGCCGCAGCCGCCAGCGACATCCCGGGCGTCGACGAGATCCGCAGCAGCCCCAACCTGCGGCAGATCGCCAACCTCCCGAAGCAGGCGCCGTTCGACACGACGGCAGCGCTCAACAGCGACATGGCGTTCCAGGGCAAGTACGCCTTCGCCGGCAACTACAACGGGTTCGTCATCTACGACATCTCCCGGCCCAGCGCGCCCACGATCACCGCGCAGGTGAACTGCCCGGGCTCGCAGAACGACATCTCCGTTTACGGCAACCTGCTGTTCGTCTCCACCGACTCGTCGCGCAGCGACGACTCGTGTGCGAGCGTCGCGCAGCCGGCGTCGGTGAAGGAGTCGTGGGAGGGCATCAAGGTCTTCGACATCAGCGACAAGGCCAACCCGCGCTACATCAAGTCCGTCGAGACCGCCTGCGGGTCGCACACCCACACGCTGGTGCCGGGCAAGGACCGCAAGAACGTCTACCTGTACGTCTCGTCGTACAGCCCGCGGGCCGAGTTCCCCGACTGCCAGCCGCCGCACGACTCCATCTCCATCATCAAGGTGCCGGTGAAGAAGCCGACCGAGGCGTCCGTCATCTCGACGCCGAACCTCTTCCCGGACGGTGGTTTCCCGGGCAGCGAGACCGGCTCGGCGACCACCGGTTGCCACGACATCACCGCGTACCCGGCGAAGGACATCGCCGCCGGCGCCTGCATGGGTGACGGCATCCTGCTCGACATCAAGAACCGCGAAGCGCCCAAGGTGATCACCCAGGTCCGGGACACGGTGAACTTCGCGTTCTGGCACTCGGCCACCTTCAACAACGCCGGCACCAAGGTCGTCTTCACCGACGAGCTGGGCGGCGGCGGCGCGGCCACCTGCAACGAGACCGTCGGCCCCGACCGGGGCGCGGACGCCGTCTACGACATCACCGGCCGTGGCGCGGCGCGGAAGCTGGAGTTCCGCAGCTACTACAAGATCCCCCGGACCAACGGCGACACCGAGAACTGCGTGGCGCACAACGGCTCGCTGATCCCGGTGCTCGGGCGGGACATCATGGTGCAGGCGTGGTACCAGGGCGGCATCTCGGTCTGGGACTTCACCGACTCGCGCCACCCCAAGGAGATCGCCTACTGGGAGCGTGGCCCGCTGTCCACCACCCAGGCCCTGACCGGCGGCGCCTGGTCGACGTACTACTACAACGGCAACATCTACTCCAACGACATCCAGAAGGGTCTGGACGTCCTGGAGCTGAACGACTGGCGGACCTGGTCGGCGAACCTGACCCGGTTCAAGGAGCTGAACGTGCAGACCCAGCCCGGTTACCTGAGCTGGTAGCAACGGACGCCCGACCCGGGCCCGGCCCCTCGCCGAGGGGCCGGGCCCGGCCGCGTCAGCCCCACCCGGCCGGTGGGCCTGGTCACCCAGGCGGGGGTTGACGAGCGCCTGACCGGTCCCTGTGTCAACGTGGTCACCCGTGAAGTCTGCCGCCGGCGCCCCGCCGGCCCCGCCCGAACCGAGCGCGCGCTGGCGTCCCCACCCGCTCGACGTGGTGGCCGTCGTCCTCGCTGCGGCCGGCGCGGTCTGCGCGCTGACCGGGCTGCTGCCCCGCGCCGAGACCACGGCCACCCTGCACCGGATCCTGCCGCTGCTGCTCTTCCTCGGCACCGTGATCGTGCTGGCCGAGCTGACCGCCGTCGCCGGCGTCTTCGACGTGCTCGCCAGCCGGCTGGCCATCGCCTCCCGGGGCCGCTGGGCGGCGCTGTTCCTGCTCTGCGGCGGCCTGGCCACGGTGACCACCCTGGTGCTCAACCTCGACACCACCGCCGTGCTGCTCACCCCGGTGCTGCTCGCCCTGGCCCGCAGCCTGCGCGTCCCGGCCGGGCCGCTCGCGGTCACCACGGTCTGGCTGGCGAACACCGCCAGCCTGCTGCTGCCGGTGTCGAACCTGACGAACCTGCTGGCCGCCGACCGGGTCGGCCTCACCCCCCTGGCGTACGCCGAGCGCATGGCGCTGCCGCAGGTCGCGGCCGTGACGGTCACCATGGCGCTGCTCTGGTACGCCTGGTGGCGGCGGGAACGACCGGACGGCGGACGCTTCGTCCCACCGGCCCCGCACGTACCGGCCGATCCGGTGCTGCACCGCACCGCGCTCGCCGGCTGCCTTCTCTTCGTCGCCGGCATCCTCGCCGGGGTCGAGATCGGGCTCGCCTCCACCGTCGCCCTCGCCCTGGTGCTGATCGGCTTCGTGGTCCGCTCTCCCGCGACGCTGCGCGCCCAACTGGTGCCCGTACGGCTGCTGCTCTTCGTCGTCGGCCTGTTCCTGGTGGTGCAGACCCTGGGCCGGCACGGACTCGACGACCTCGTCGGCGGCCTGGTCGGCGCCGACGGCGGGGCGGTCGGCGCGCTGCGGGCCGGCGGCACCGGGGCGCTGCTGGCGAACGCGGTCAACAACCTGCCGGCGTACCTGGCCGGCGAGTCCGTGCTGCCGACCGTCGACCACACCCGCCTGCTCGCCCTGCTGATCGGCACGAACGTCGGCCCGCTGGCCGCGCCCTGGGCGTCGCTGGCCACCCTGCTGTGGTTCGAACGCTGCCGGGCGGCCGGTGTGACGGTGCCGGTGAAGCGGTTCGTGCTGACCAGCAGCCTGCTCGCCGTCGTCGGCACGCTCGCGGCGGTCGGCGCGCTGCTGCTGGTCAGCTGAGCGCCGTCACCCGGCGGCCCGCTCCACCACGAACATGAAGCAGCCGTAGATCACGTTGCGGCTGTGCAGTTGGTGCACCTGCGGGTCGGCGAACAGCTCCGTGATCACCGCCTCCGGGTCCGTGCCGTCGTGCAGCCGACCGCCGCAGATCCGTCCCTGCCGGTCGTACGCCCGCAGGACCTGGGCGCGTCCCCGCCAGCCCGGCGGGTGGCCGCCGCCGTGGTCCGGGCCCGGGCAGGCGGCGGCGTGCGCGAAGACCGGCCCGATCTCCCGGTACGCGACGGCGGCGATCGGCGGGGCGTAGCCGAAGAGCAGCACCTCCTCCCCCGCCTCGGCGTCGCGCAGGCAACAGCGCAGCGGCTCCCCGCCGCCGGCCAGGCGTCCTTCGACGCGATGGCCGGCGGCGTCCCGCCCGGTCCGACGGACGAGGTCCAGCGCCGCGGCCGGCACGGCGTGGACGATGAAGGTGGCGGTGGTCGTCATGCCTTCCAGCCTGCCCCGTTGCCGGTGCGGGTGCTGGCGGTGATCGGACCTGGCGCTGGGGACGGCCCCGAGCGCCAGCCGGCGGGGCGGAGGCGAGCGACCGTCAGGCGCGGCCGACGGCGAGCTGAAGCTCGGTGACGCCCTGTTCCGGGGCCTCCTGGCAATATTCCAGGTACACCTCGCGGGCGAACCCGTCCGGGCGGTACCCGTTGTCCTCGATCCACCGGGCGAGCGCCTGGACGCTCCGGTCGGCGTCGTCCATCGAGCCGTGGTGCACGATCGTCGCGGCCGTCCCGACCGCCGGCAGGTCCCGCACCGTCACGTCGGGAACCGCCGCGACACCACCGGCGACGCTCACCCCGGCGTGCACCACCACGGCCTCGCCCTCGTCGTCGGCCGGTTCGTACCAGGCGATGGCGGGCCCGTTCGGGGTGATTCCGGCGGCGTCGAGCCGGCGGAACAGCTCCGGGTAGAGCGGCTGGATCACCGGACCGATGTCCTGACTCTGGTAGCTGGGCGCGACCGCGGTCAGCTCCGCGACGCGGACCGGCGGGATTTTCTTGAGTACGACGTCCTGGCTGGTCATCTGACCCTCCGATTCGATCATCCGGAGCCTCGCCTCGACCGCCGCGAGCCGGGCCGTGTCGGCGGCCAGCCGGGCGGCCAGCTCGCTGCGGCGCAGCCGCAGCATGCCGCGCAGCTCGGCGGTGTCGACGGCCTCGTCCACGATCGCCCGCACCTGCTCCAGGGTGAGCCCCAGATCCTTCAGGGCGATCACCCGGTTGAGCCGGCGCAGCTGCGCGGCCCGGTAGAAGCGGTAGCCGGTGTGCGGATCGACGGTCGCCGGGCGCAGCAGACCGATGCTGTCGTAGTGGCGCAGCATCCGCACCGACACGCGGCCCAGTCGGGCGAAGTCTCCAATGGTGAACATGATCCCCTCACGCTGGTCCCTGACACGGTGTCAGAGTCAAGCGTCGGGCGGGGATCAGCTCACCGGTGAGCGGCGGGACGGGCGTGGCCCGACCAGCCGGCGGACCATCGGCGCGGCGTTCCACCTCGCGGCGCCGACCAGGTCACGGGCGTGTTCCAGGACGGTGTAGTCGGGCCGGTTCAACCCGTCGGCGATGGCCCGGTCCAGGTCGTTGCCGCACCGGCTGAGCACCGTGTCGAAGTCGCGGCGGACCGGCTCCAACAGGTCGTAGCCGAAGGCGCGGTGCATCCGGGCGAACAGCGGCTTGTAGAGCCGTACCCGCTCGTGCAACCCCGAGGAGTACGACATGGGGTGCTTCGGCCGCCGCACCACGTAGTCGGGCAGCAGGTCGGCGAACGCCCTCCGCACGATCCACTTCTCCTGGCCGTCGCGCACCTTCAGGTTCAGGGGCAGGCGCATCGCCAACTCCACGACGCTGAGGTCCAGGAACGGCACCCGCGCCTCCACCCCGTGCCCCATGGCGGCCCGGTCCACCCGCTGCAACTCAGTGCGGAACAGGTTGCGGATCCGGTGCAGGAACAGCCGGCGGGACGCGACCGGGTCGACCTGGCGGTACATCGGATACCCGCCGAAAAGCTCGTCGGAGCCGTCGCCGGTGAGCACCACCTTCACGCCCAGGTCCCGCAGCCGCCGGAAGATCGGCACCGACACGACGGCGTTGATGATGTCGCCGTACTCGGTCAGCTCCGAGATCCGGATGGCCTCGCGGACGTCGGCGAGCCGGATGTCGCGCGGGCGTAGCTCGACCACGACGTGCGGCACGTCGAGGTCGGCGGCGAGCCGGCGGGCGTACGCCACGTCGGGGCTGTCCGGCACGCCGACCGTCACCGCCACGCAGTCCGGGTGGATGTCGCGTACCTGCCGCAGCGTCAACGAGCTGTCCAGCCCGCCGGAGAGGACGACGCCGACGGTCAGGTCGGTCTCCACCCGCATCCGGATGGCGTCGGTCAGGGCGGCCCGGACGAGCAGGGTGGCCTCGTCCGGGTCGTCGATGACCGGCAGGCCCTCGCCGATGGTGAGCAGGTCGACGTACGGGCGCAGCCGCACGGGCCCGTCCGCCTCCGCCCAGCCGTGGTGCCCGGGAGGCACCTCGCTCACCGGAGCCTGGTGTCCGACGAGCGCCTTGACCTCGGAGGCGAGGTGCAGGCAGCCCGGCCGTCGGGACCAGTACAGCGGTTTCACCCCGAGCGGGTCGCGGGCCAGGTACGCCCGGCCGGTGGCGCGTTCGACGACCGCGAAGGCGTACTCGCCGCGCAGTCGCGTCACCGCCGCCTCGCCCCACTGCTGAAAGGCCGCCAGCAGCACCTCGGTGTCGCTGTCGGTGCGGAATACCTGCCCGAGGCGGGTGAGCTGCGCGCGCAGCTCCCGGTGGTTGAAGATCTCGCCGTTGAAGCAGAGCAGCCACCGCTCGTCGGTCGACGTCCAGGGCTGCACGGCCCGGTCGCGGTCGACGACGCGGAGCCGGCGGGTGCCGGCGAGCAGTCCCGTCTCACAGCGGGTCTCGGTGACCTCGCCGCGCGGGGCGAGGACGGCGAGCATCCGCCGGAACGTCGCCGGGTCGGCCTCGGGGCCGAGGCTCAGAGCGATGCCGCACACGGTCTCAGACCCCCATCTCGGCCTCGTAGGCCCGCCGCAGTCGACGCCGGGCGGCGGGCGCGAGGCACAGGTGCCAGGCCTGCCCCTCGTCGATCACGTTCAGGTCGCCGGCCTCCTGACGGGCCAGCAACAGCTCCGCGAGAGCGTCGCGCGCGCCGAACCGCGTGAACCAGGCCAGCTCGACGTCGACCGAGTAGCCGAGGCAGTGGCCGCTGGGCAGCATCGCCGCGTAGCCCAGGCGGCGCAGCCGGTACTGGTGCTCGGTGCTGCGGACCAGGCTCGTCACCCAGAGCGGCGGGGTGCCCGCGGGCGCGGCGGCGGCGAACTCCCGGCCCAGTTCGTTGAGGAGCGCGACCACCTCCCGGCGGGCGCGCCGGAACAGCAGACCGGCGGTGTGCGGGGTCGCGTCGGGGCGCAGCCGCCGGCGCAGTCCGCGCGCGGCCCGGCCCAGCACGGTCGCGGGTTGCTCCTGGTACCGGAAGCACAGCAGGTCCCGGCGGCGCAGCCACTCCAGGTCGACGAGTTCGGCGCTGCCGTTGACCTGGTCGTCGGTGTGGAACACGGGGGCGTCCTGCCACCACAGCACGTCGATGCGGGAGAGCAGGTAGATCCGGACCAGCGCGGTGAGATCGCGCGCCGACGTGCGCTCGTTCGGCTGGTAACGGGCCATCTCCAGCAGCAGCGTCTCGCGCGCGCCGAGCAGACCCTGCGGTGTGGCGTCGAGCACGGCCGCCAGGGCCGGTTCGCGCAGCCGCTCGTCGACGAGCACCTGACGCGCCCGGGTGCTGGTGGCGTCGGCCAGGGCCCCCACCTCGACCAGGAGGTCGGCCACCGCCGCCCGGTAGGCGACGAGGTCGGGCGCGGCGCTGGGAAGTCGCCGGGTGGCGGTGCCGGAGGGCCGGCGGCGGGCCGGCGCGGTGGGGGACGTGGGCTGCTGCCCCGGACTACGGCTGGGCACTCGCATGACGGGGTCCCTTCTCCGGTCACGGCGCTGAGTGAATCGCCCTGAAAACACCGTAATCACCAAGACCGGGGGCAGACCGAACGATCCTCCGATTTAGCCCGAACGGACACGACGACCATCGGAGGCCGGCGCGACCGTCAGTCGCCGTCCGCCGGCACCAGGCCCTGCACGATCGGTGGCTGTTCAGCAGTACGACCCTCGGCGTGTCGTACCGCTCAGCAGCCACCGATCGGGGGGGCACGGGACGCTAGCGCAGAGTGGTGACCGTGCGGTCTTCGCCGTTGTAGCTGCGCGCCGCGTCGAACGCGCCGGTCGGGCGCTGCCCACCGGTCACGGCGCGGGCCATCCGCAGGTCCGCGTCGCGGAACCGCAGCGCCAGGCTGAGGTGCGGCACCCACGCTCCCGGGGCGTGCCAGGGGCGGTGTCCGTCGGCCCGGTCGAGGACGTCCCAGACGGCGGCGTGCAGCGCCGTCAACGCCGGCGTGGGCCGGACGAGCCAGACCAGCGGGGCGCTGCCGTCCAGCACGACGACCCGGTCGAGCGTGACCGGCAGCGGCAGCGCCGCGCCGAACAGGTCGGCCAGTTGCCGCTCGACACCGGACGGGAAATCGTCCACGGCCGCCAGGGTCAGGTGGGGCCGGTTCGTCGGATGGATGTTGCGGGCCAGGCTCGGCAATCCGGCGGCGGCCAGCCGCGTCCAGGCCGTCCGGATCGCGGCGTCCAACCCGGGCGAGCAGACCAGTTCCACCGTACGCACGCAGACACGCTAGCCCGAACGCGTCGACCACCCGGGCGCTACGGCGGGTCAGAGCCAGCCGTTGTCCCGGGCGGCGCGGACCGCCTCGGCCCGGTCGGCCGCGCCGAGCTTCTGCACGGCGGCGGAGAGGTGGTTGCGCACGGTGCCGGTGGACAGGTGCACCCGGCGGGCGATCACGGCGACCGGTGCCCCGAACTCGGCCAGCCGCAGCGTCTCCAGTTCGCGGGGCGTCAGCGGGCACGCCGGCAGCGTCAACGCGTCGGCGGCCAGGGACGGGTCGACGTACCGGCCGCCGGCGTGCACCCGGCGGATCACGTCGGCGAGCGCGCCACCGGGCGAGCCCTTGGGCAGGAAGCCCCGGGCGCCGGCGGTCAACGCCTGGCGGAGATGCCCCGGGCGGCCGTGCCCGGTCAACACGACCACCGCGCACTCCGGACGGACGCGGGCCAACTCGGCGGCGACGGCGATGCCGTCCAGGCCAGGCATCTCCAGGTCCACGACGGCCACGTCCGGGCGGTGCGCCAGTGTCGCGGTGACGGCCGTCGGCCCGTCGGCGGCGTGGGCCACCACGTCGATGTCCGGCTCCAGGCCGAGCAGGGCGGCGACCGCAGCCCGGATCAGGTCCTCGTCGTCGGCCAGCAGGACGCGGATCACGACGGCACCGGCACGGTGGCCTCCAGGGTGAACACCGCGTCCTGGCGGCGTACCCGCAGATCGCCACCGGCGGCGGCGAGCCGGTCGGCCAGGCCGCGCAGCCCGTGGCTGTGCTCGTCCGGGCCGTTTCCGCTGGCTCCGTCGTTGGTGACCGTCATCCTCGCCACGTTCCCCTCCAGGTCGATGTGGATTCGGCACCACTCGGCGTGGCTGTGCCGCAGCACGTTGGTGCCCGCCTCGCGGAGCACCGCCGCCAGTTCCGTCGCGGCCGGCTGCGGCAGGTCCAGGGGGGACGACGGCACCGTGCAGCGCACTCCGCAGGACCGAAGCACCTCCGCCACGGCGGCAACCTGCTCGCCGAGGTCGACGACGCGGTAGCCGTGCACGGTCTCGCGTACCTCGGTCAGCGCGGACGCGGCGAGCCGCTGCACCTCGGCGGCCTCCCGACCGGCCCGCTCCGGGTCGACCGGCGCGAGCCGCGCGGCGAGTTCGGCTTTCAGCGCGATCACCGTGAGGCTGTGCCCCAGCAGGTCGTGCACGTCGCGGGCGAAGCGCAGCCGCTCCTCGGCGGCCGCCAGCCGGCCCTGGGCCGCCTGGCCCTGCCGCGCGTCCACCAGGAGGTCCCAGAACCAGACCTGGAAGCCGTTGAGGGCGGCGATGCCCACTCCCACCCCACCGGTCACCGCCAGGTGGCGCGCGACGGAACCGCCGGTCCACTCGGCGACGGCCACCGACACCAGCAGGACGGCGGCTGCCACCGCGACCACGGCCCACGGCCGGACGAGCAGCGGCGCCATACCGATCAGCGCCGCCCCGAGCCAGGCCCACGTCGGCCAGGCGCCGGCCGCCACCGGCCCCACCAGCGGAACGGTCAGCACCGCCGCCCCGACCAGGGCCAGCTGGAAGCGGGACCGCCAGCGCGGGTCGAGCCACGGTGTCACGGCCGCGTACAGCACGGCGGTCTGGGCGATCAGGAAGACCAGTACGCCGACCGCGCCGAGCCCCGCGCGGACCGGCTCGGGCTCACGGAACAGACCGACCACGGGCAACAGGAGACTCGCCCAGACCCCGGTGACGAGCGACAGTAGTGTCGCCTGACGGGCCCGGCGTAGCCGGCGGTCCGCCCGGGGAGTCCCCGTCTCACTCAACACGCGTCGATCCTAGGACCGCGCGCCGCCCGGTCCACCCGTGCGAGTTGTCACGGTCGGACCGTGCGTCACGCACGAATATCCGCTGACGAACGCGCCTGCCCCCTGCGCCGCGCCGCCGGCAGGGTCAGGACATGGAAAAGACACGGATGTACGCCGACGCGACCGCCCTCGTACCGTCGTCCGGGCCACTGACGACCGACCAGCCGGCACCCTCGGACACGGCGTCCCCGGGCCGGGTGTCGCCACCCGCGACCTCTGCCCACCCGAGACCGACCGGCGGCACGCGGCACCTGCTCTGGCATCTCGGCGAGATGGCGCTGGCGATGATCGCCGGGATGCTCCTGCTCGGGCCACTGTTCGGGCTGGCCGGTGCCGCTCTGGGCGCGAGCGGCGCGCTGGCCCGCCCGGAGGTGGCCGCGCTTCTGATGGCCACCACCATGACCATCGGGATGACGGTGTGGATGCGCTACCGGGCGCACCACTGGCGTGGGGTCGGCGAGATGGCCGCCGCGATGTACGTCCCGTTCCTGCTGCTGTTCGTGCCGTACCGGGCCGGCCTGCTCGATGCCGACGGTCTGCTGCTCGGCGGGCACCTGCTGATGGTGCCGGCGATGGTGCTGGTGGCGGTACGGCATCGGCACGAGCCGCCGGCGGTGATCCGTCGACACCCCGCCGTGGTGGCTCTCGCCCGCCGCTGGCCGGCCGGGCTGGCGCTGCTGTTGACCGCGGACATGTGGCTCGATCCGACCGTGCTCAGCCCGTGGACGATGCTGGTGCTGCCCGGCGGCTATCTGCTGATCGGCCTGTTCCGGCGCACGCTGCGCGGGCCGGGTGTGCTCGCCACCCAACTCGTCGGCCTCGCCGTCTGGGGCGCCCTGACGCTGGTCGCGGTGGTGCTCGGGGGACGGACGGCGGCCTGGCTGGTGGCGTTGGGGTGGCTGGGGCACGCCGGCTGGGACATGGCGCGCCACCGCACCGGCCGGGTGGTGCCGCGCGGCTACGCGGAGTTCTGCGGGGTCCTGGACGCGTTGCTGGGAGGCATCATGATCCTGGCGATCCTCACCACCGACGCATGATCCGCCCAGATCGTGCGGCCCCGCCCGCATGTTGTGCCGGTCGGCGCAGCGGCCCCGACGGGGTGATGAAAGGCTTGGCACATGAGTTCCGCACCTGCACAGCACGACGCACCGACCGCCAGCGACCCCGACGTGACCGCGTTCACGGACCTGGGGCTGCGCGCCGAACTGCTGGGCGCGCTGTCCGCCCTCGGCTATGAGGAGCCGACCCCCATCCAGGCCGAGGCCATCCCACCGCTGATCGACGGTCGGGATCTGCTGGGTCAGGCGGCAACCGGCACCGGCAAGACGGCGGCGTTCGCGCTGCCGCTGCTGCACCGGATGCCGGCCCACCGCGACGGCGGGGACCCGGTGGCGCTGGTGCTGGTGCCGACCCGGGAGCTGGCGGTGCAGGTGTCCGAGGCGTTCCACCGCTACGGCAAGGACCTGGGCGCACGGGTGCTGCCGATCTACGGCGGGCAGCCGATCGGTCGGCAGTTGCGGGCGCTCGACAGCGGCGTCGACGTGGTGGTGGCCACCCCGGGGCGGGCCCTGGACCACATCGCCCGGGGCACCCTGCGCCTGGGCGGCCTGGCCACCGTGGTGCTCGACGAGGCCGACGAGATGCTCGACATGGGCTTCGCCGAGGACATCGAGGCGATCCTGGAGCACGCGCCCGCCGAGCGTCAGACGGTGCTCTTCTCGGCCACCATGCCGTCGAGGATCGACGGGATGGCCCGCCAGCACCTGACCGAGCCGGTCCGGATCGAGATCGGCCGGGAACAGCCGGTCGCGGGCGAGACGCCCCGGGTCCGGCAGAGCGCGTACATCGTGACCCGCGCGCACAAGCCGGCCGCGCTGGGCCGGGTCCTGGACGTGGAGTCCCCCACGGCGGCGATCGTGTTCTGCCGCAGCCGCGAGGAGGTGGACCGGCTCACCGAGACGATGAACGGCCGGGGCTACCGCTCCGAGGCACTGCACGGCGGGATGAGCCAGGAGCAGCGGGACCGGGTGATGGGCCGGCTGCGCGCCGGCACGGCGGATCTGCTGGTCGCGACCGATGTGGCGGCCCGTGGGCTGGACGTCGAACAGCTCACCCACGTCGTCAACTACGACGTGCCGTCGGCGCCGGAGTCGTACGTGCACCGCATCGGTCGGGTGGGTCGGGCCGGCCGCGAGGGCGTGGCGATCACCCTCGCCGAGCCGCGCGAACACCGGATGCTCAAGACCATCGAGCGGGTGACCGGCCAGCGGATCGCCATCGACAAGATCCCCACCGTGGCGGACATGCGTACCCGCCGGCTGGAGCTGACCCAGGCGGCGCTGCGGGAGAGCCTGCTGGAGGACGACCTCGACCCGTACCGGGTGATCGTGGAGACCCTGACCGACGAGTTCGACCTCATGGAGGTCGCGCTCGCCGCCGTGAAGCTGGCCCACGAGGTGACGTCGCCGGGCTCCGACGAGGAGGAGATCCCGCAGGTCCCGGTCCGGGCTCCCCGCGAGGGTCGAGGAGAGTCCGGCGGCCGGGGCGGCGACCGACGCGGCGGGGGCCGGCCCCGCTCGGCCGGCGGCAACACCGTCCAGGTCTTCGTCGGCCTGGGCCGGCGCGCGGGCGTACGCCCCCAGGACCTGGTCGGCGCCATCACCGGCGAGACGGGCATCCGGGGTCGGGACATCGGCTCGATCGAGATCGCCGACCGGTTCTCCCTGGTCGAGGTGCCGCAGGGCGTCGCCGACGAGGTGATCTCCGGACTGCGCCAGAGCACGATCAAGGGCCGCAAGGCCACCGTGCGCCGCGACCGCGGCCGCGACGAGCGCTGAGCCGGGCCGTCGGCGACCGCCGGGCACGGCGGTCGCCGACCGGCCCCTGAAGAACCGACCGGGGGCCTCAGAAGGCGTACGGGCCGAAGCGCCCCCACGCCACCACGGCGGCGAGGACGAGCAGCACCGCGCAGGTGATCGCGCCCTGGATCTCCCGCTGACGCTCGGCGGCCGTGTCGCGCTTCTTCCTGTCGCGCAGGTGCACGAGGATGCCGCCGGTCATGACGATGACGAGCCCGACGGCCGCGAGCGGCGTGAGCACGGTGGCGATGCCGGTGAGCGGGGGCAGGACGAGCCCGAGGGCGGCCGCCACCTCCACCGCGCCGAGGGCCTTGACCTGCGACGGCGGGACCGGGTCGACCCACCGCATCATGTCGCGCAGCTTGTCCTTGGGTTGGGTCAGCTTGGCCAGGCCGGCGCCGGCGAAGACGGCGGCGAGCAGGATCTGGATGACCCAGAGCGGCAGGTTCACGGGGTTACCTCCGGGGGAACCGCCTCGCGGCGGAGGTGCTGAGGAGCGTCACCGCGAGACAGTACGGACATCGATGACCCCCGCCGTCACGGGGACGGCGGGGGTCATCGGGCCGGTGGGTCAGGAGACGAAGAGGGCCGGTCCGTCCAGCGCCTCGACGTCGGCCGGGCGCAGCGCCAGGGCGAGCACGTCGGCCACGTCGGCCAGGGTGTGCACGGTCAGCGCCTCGCGCACCTCGGTCGGCAGGTCGTCCAGGTCCGGCTCGTTGCGCGCCGGGATGATGACCTCGGTGAGGCCGGCCCGGTGGGCGGCGAGCAGCTTCTGCTTCACCCCACCGATGGGCAGCACCCGACCGGAGAGCGTCACCTCACCGGTCATCCCGAACTCGGGACGGACCGGCCGCCCGGTGACCAGCGACGCCAGGGCCGTGACCATGGTGATGCCGGCGCTCGGACCGTCCTTGGGCACCGCGCCCGCCGGGAAGTGGACGTGGATCCGCCGTCCGGCCAGGGCGTTCGGGTCGATGCCGAGCCGACGCCCGTTGGAGCGCAGGTACGACAGCGCGATGTGCGCCGACTCCTTCATCACGTCGCCGAGCTGGCCGGTCAGGGTCAGCCCTGGCTCGCCCTCCATGCTCGTCGCCTCGATGAAGAGGACGTCGCCGCCGGCGCCGGTCACCGCGAGCCCGGTGGCGACACCGGGAACCGCCGTACGCTCGGCCGACTCCGGGGTGAACTTCGGCCGCCCCAGATAGCCGCTGAGGTTGTCGGTGTCGACGCGTACCGGCGACGGGTCGGTCGCCAGCGTCACCGTCACCTTGCGCAGGATCTTGGCCAGGGCCCGTTCGAGCTGCCGGACACCGGCCTCGCGGGTGTACTCCCCCGCGATCAACGCGAGCGCCTCGTCGGCGACGGTCACCTCGTCGGCGGTGAGCCCGGCCCGCTCCCGCTGCCGGGGCAGCAGGTGGTCGCGGGCGATGGAGACCTTCTCGTCCTCGGTGTACCCGTCCAGCATGACCAGCTCCATCCGGTCCAGCAGCGGACCGGGGATGGACTCCACCACGTTGGCGGTGGCGAGGAAGAGCACGTCGGACAGGTCCAGGTCGACCTCCAGGTAGTGGTCCCGGAAGGTGTGGTTCTGGGCCGGGTCGAGCACCTCCAGCAGGGCGGCGGCCGGGTCACCGGCGTAGCCGGCGGCCAGCTTGTCCACCTCGTCGAGGAGCACGACCGGGTTCATCGAGCCGGCCTCGCGCAGCGCGCGGACGATCCGGCCGGGCAGCGCGCCCACATAGGTGCGCCGGTGACCGCGGATCTCCGCCTCGTCGCGGACGCCGCCGAGCGACACCCGGACGAAGTTGCGCCCGAGCGCCCGCGCCACGGACTCGCCGAGGCTGGTCTTGCCCACCCCGGGAGGGCCGGCGAGGGCGAGGACCGCGCCGGAGCCGCGTCCGCCGACCACGCCGAGGTTGCGCTCGGCCCGCCGGTTGCGCACGGCCAGGTACTCCAGGATGCGGTCCTTCACGTCGGACAGACCGGCGTGGTCGGCGTCGAGCACCGCACGGGCCGCGGTCAGGTCGGTGTTGTCCTGGGTACGCGTGCTCCACGGCATCTCGAGCACGGTGTCCAGCCAGGTACGGATCCAGCCCGCCTCCGGGGAGGCGTCACTGGCCCGTTCGAGCTTGCCGACCTCGCGCAGGGCCGCCTCGCGGACCTTGTCCGGCAGTTCGGCGCTCTCCAGGCGGGAGCGGTAGTCGGCCGAGCCGTCCGGCTCCTCCTCGCCGAGTTCCTTGCGGATCGCGGCGAGTTGCTGGCGCAGTAGGAACTCCCGCTGCGACTTCTCCAGGCCCTCGCGGACGTCGCTGTTGATCTGTTCGGTGACCTCCTGCTCGGCCAGGTAGTCCTTCACCCAGCCGACCAGCAGTTCCAGCCGGGCGGTGACGTCCGGCGCGGCCAGCAGTTCGGTCTTCTGGTCCAGCGTCAACCAGGGCGCGTAGCCGGCCGAGTCGGCCAGCTCGGAGAGGTCGGTCATCCGCTCCACGGCGTCGATGACCTGCCAGGCCCCGCGCTGCTGGAGCACGGAGGTGACCAGGGCGCGGTACTCGCGGGCGAGTTCCCGGGCGCGGCCGGCGGGAGCGGGTTCGTCGAGTTCGGTCGCCTCGACCCAGAGCGCGGCGCCGGGACCGGGCACGCCGGAGCCGATGCGCGCGCGGGACAGGCCGCGCACGACGGCGGCGGGCTCACCGTCGGGGAGCCGGCCGACCTTCTCGATGGTGGCGACGACGCCGACCGGGCCGTACTCGCCGTCGATACGCGGGACGGCCAGCAGCTTGCGGTCGCCGGTTGCCCGCGCCGCGTCGATGGCGGCCTGGGTGGTCGGGTCGAGGGTCACCGGGATGACCATGCCGGGTAGGAGCACGGCGTCGGTCAGGGGAAGTACCGGAAGAGTTGCCATCGAACACCTGCTATCGCGTTGAGTTGAGCGTGTCTCACTCAAGTAACAAAGCGTTCCCCTTGTTCCGGCGTGTGACCCAGACCACTGTCCGGCGTCCGGTGGCGGACCGGCAGCAGCAGCTCCCGGACCGCCCGACCACCCCCGGCCAGCGCCACGGCGACGGGGATGGCCAGGCTGGTCAGCGCCAGCGCGAGGACCACCCGGGCGGGCAACCCGACCCCCACGGCCAGCGCGGTCAGCACCGTGCAGACGACCAACTTCACCCGGGTACGCGACAGCGGGACCACCGCGGACTCGCGGGCGGGCGCGACAACAGACATGCGCTTCTCCTCGTCTTCTCCGGTGGGCGGTCCCGTCGGGCCGCCCGTGCGGTACGGGCGGCCCGACGGGACAATCTCAGGTGAGCTTGCTCTTGACGGTGTTCACGACACCGCCGGCCAGGCCCGGGTTGGTGCCGTAGAGCCGCGGGTCGCCGGGCGGCAGCACCGGCTCCGGGGCGTTCGCGCGCGGGTTGTCGTCGTACCGGAACTCGCCCTTGCCGTCCGGCGCGGGTCCGGACGCCCACCGCCCCTGCGCGGCGTCGGTGCCCGAGGAGAAGCCCAGGTAGGTGTAGCCGAACTCGTCGGTGAACTCCTCCGAGTCGGGGAAGGCGTCCGGCACCGGCATGTCCTCCAGGCCGTCCTCCTTGAGCTGCTCGACGGCCGCCAGCCACATGTTCTGGTGCATGGTGTCGCGGGCCAGCAGGAAGCGCAGCATCTGCTTGACCCCGGGATCGTCGGTCATGTTGAACAGCCGGGCGACCTGCAAGCGACCCTGCGCCTCGGCGGTGACGTTGAGCTGGAAGTCGGCCAGGAGGTTGCCGCTGGCGGTGACGTACGCGCCGTTCCAGGGCACCCCGCTGGCGTCGACGGGCAGCGCCCCGCCCCCGCCGTGGATGAAGTGCGCCGGGTTCGACCCGGCGTAGACCGCCCCGCCCCCGGGGTTGTCCGCGATGGCCTCCGACAGCGCCAGCGGCGCGTTGTCCAGCAACCGGCTGATCATCGTGACGATCATCTCGACGTGGCCGACCTCCTCGGTGCCGACGTCGAGCAGCAGGTCCTTGTACTTGCCGGGCAACCGGCAGTTCCAGCCCTGGAACAGGTACTGGTTGGCGACCGTCATCTCGCCCCACTTGCCGCCCAGCACCTCCTGCAGACGGCGGGCGAACGCGGCGTCCGGAGCGTCCGGCTTCGCCTCGAACTGCAGGTCCTTCACGTGGCTGAACATGCGACCTCCTCGGTACCGGGATGCTGGCACCAAGGACGATTCCCATCCCCCTGACCCGGCCGGGCCAACGGTGTCCCGCGCGGGTCAGCGCAGCGGGCGGACCGCCGGCAGCAGCACCTCCAGCGCCACGCCCCGCGGGCGCAAACGGTGCGCCCGCAGCGCTCCCCCGTCGGCCGCCACCAGTCGCCGTACGATCCACAGTCCGAGCCCGGACATCCCGACCACGGGGGCTGGACGGCGCAACGCCACCAGCAGCCCCTCGTCCACCCGTCCCTCGTCGGTGACCACGATGCTCAGGCCGGGGCCGCGCAGCGCGGCATACAGACCGACGTGCCCGGTGGCCGGCCCGTGCCGCAGCGCGTTCTCCACGAGGTTCACCAGCACCTGCCGGGTGCGACCGGCCGGCACCGGCCAGGAGGCTGCCCGACGGGTGGCGCGGACCCGGCGCCGGTCCGCCGGCACGAGCGCGGCGGCCTCGCGCAGGAGGCCCGCCAGGGGCACGGTCGACTCCGGTTGGGCCGCCGGCGTCAGCACGCCGGCGCCGGCCGTCGCGTCGCGCAGCAGCCCCTGCAGGTGCACGGCCTGGTCACGGGCCAGCGCGCTGACCGCCCGCCGGTCCGCGCCGGTCAGCGGCCGGCGGTCATCGGCCAGCGCCCGGGTCAACGAGGTCAGGGCGCTGACCGGGGTACGGAACTCGTGGCACAACACCCGCAGCAGCAGGCCCGCGTCGACAGCCGGGGACGCCGGGAGGTCCGAGCCGGGTCGGGTGCGGCGCAATCCTCGCAACAAGCCCTGCCACCCCTGGCGTGCGCGCATCCATCCGACTCCCCCCGATCGGTGCGTACCCGCATGATCGGTACCCGCTGGGGAACGGCCCAGACATGTCGGACGCCCCCAACCTCAGACTCGCCGTCGTGGACGATCACCCCCTGTTCGTCCGTGGCCTGGAGCTGCTGCTTCCGGTGACGACCGACGGACGTGCCGAGGTGGTCGGCTCGACCGGGGACGCCGCGGCGGCGGCCGGCATGGTCAGTCGTTGCCATCCCGACCTCGCGCTCGTCGACCTGCACATGCCGCCTCCTGGCGGCGTCCGGGC
This sequence comes from Micromonospora sp. RB23, assembly GCF_053585025.1. Lineage (NCBI taxonomy): Bacteria > Bacillati > Actinomycetota > Actinomycetes > Micromonosporales > Micromonosporaceae > Micromonospora > Micromonospora sp. RB23. Next base: position 3,482,910 of record NZ_CM132111.1, on the reverse strand, counting down.
GGTGGCCGCCATCCGGCGGACCACGCCTCGCGTACGGGTGGTCGCCATGTCCGGCTCGACCGACCCGGCGCCCGCCCTGGAGGCGCTACGGGCGGGCGCGGAGGGGTTCCTGCCGAAGACCAGCGAACCGGAGGAGCTGCTACCGCCGCTGCTGGCCATCCTCGACGGCTGGGCGGTTCTACCGGCGGAACTGCTGCGCGCCCTGCTCGGACCCGCCCGGGCGGCGTCCGTCGACCTCGATGCCGAGGAACGCCGCCTGCTGCGGGCGATCGCGACCGGGCGCAGCACCGTCGACATCGCCGAGGAACTGCACGTCTCGGAACGGACGGTGAAACGAATGACCGCCTCTCTGCTGCGCAAGTTGCGGGTCTCGAACCGGGCGGAGGCGGCGGCAGTAGCCGGCCACGCCGGTCTGCTCAGCGATTGACACCGCACGGGACCTGCGATTCCGGCCCGTTCGCTGTTTGTGCCGCACTCAATCGCGACGCGCCGAAATGAATGGGACGCATATTGTTGCGGATTCCCCCTGTTATAGGTCAGACTTTGGACACATCCCGCCACACACAGGGAGTAATCGGCAATGGCGAGAAAAGTAATCACGGTGCTGACCGACGACCTCGACGGCGGGAAGGCCGATCGGACGGTCGAGTTCAGTCTCGACGGCGTCGCCTACACCATCGACGTCTCGGACGAGAATGCGGGTGTCCTGCGCAAGGCGCTGGACCCATACATCAATGCGGGTCGGCGGATCGGTCGGGGCCCGGCGGAGAACCAGCGGGCAGTTCGGCGGCCGGGGCGACCCACCGGCGCCGGAATGGACCGCGAACAAAACCGGGCGATCCGGGAATGGGCCGTGAAGAACGGCTACAAGATTTCCGAGCGGGGCCGGATCCCGGTCGAGGTCGTCGAGGCGTACAAGAACCGCTGACACGCGCACACAGCGACGGGGTCCCACCGCTTCGGTGGGACCCCGTCGCTGTGTGCGCGGCCGGCCACCCGGGTGCTGTCCGCCCGGGTGGCCGGCCGCCGATCGACCGGTCAGTTGACGGTGACGCGGATCGAGTCGAACGCGGGGGTCTGGTTCGCCCGCTCCATCATGGGCAGACGGTGCGAGCCGTCACCGGCCCAGACCGAGCACTGCGCGGTTCCCGACTCCGGCAGACCCGGGATCTGGATGGTCACCTCGTCCGGCTGGGCGCCACCGCGGCCGTCCTCGGTGGCGACGAAGAACGCCGGCACCTCCTGCGGCTCGGGCGGCGTGGTCAGGCTGTCCAGCATCCGGCAGGCGGTGTGGAAGTGACCCCGGACCAGGCCCTGGGCGTTGAGCAGCGAACTCTCCACGTAGTAACCACCCTGGCCGGCCGCCAGGAAGCGGTCCCGCACCAGATTCTTGGTGCTGACCCGCAGGGTGAAGGGCTGATTGCGGCCGACCTGCTGCGGGAACTGGGTGATCAGCAGCGACGGGTTGTTGGCGGCGGCGCCGACCTCACCGAACTCGGTGCTGACACAGCGGTTGCCGAGCTGGAAACCGTTGTGCGGCTCCAACCTGCTCTCGTCACAGTTGTTGGCCAGGACGCCGAGGCCCGCGCCGGGAGCGTTGCCGCCGTTGTTCCCACCGTTGTTGTTGCCGCCGGTGTTCCCACCGTTGTTGGTACCGCCGCCGGTGTTCCCGCCGTTGTTGGTACCGCCGCCGGTGTTCCCACCGTTGTTGGTGCCACCATTGTTGTTGCCGGTCGGCTGCACCTGGCACTGAGCGAGTTGCGCCAGACCCTGCGGGCGGGGCCCGACCCGGTCGATGGCGGTCGTGATGCGGTCCAGCACCGCCTTACGCTTGTCGGCCAACGGCCGCAGAATCGCGTTGTTGATGAACGCCTGACCCTTGTTGCCCTCGGCGGCGAGCCGGCGGTCGGCCTCGGCGATCTGGCTCTGCAACTGCGCGAGGTTACGGTCGACCTCGGCGCGCGCCCGCTCCGGCACCTGCGGCAGCTTCGACAGCACGTCCGGACAGGCGATGGCCGAGCCGGTGCCGACCGTGCCGTCCTTTCCGTCCTCGCACTCCGCGACCGACTCCTGACCGTCACCCCAGTGGTTACGCACCCACCGACCGTTCTGCCACGTACGGCTGGTCGAGGAGCCGCTCGGCGCGGTCGAGCCCGGGCTCGGTTCCACGCATTGCCCGGCGGCGGGCCGAGGCTTGTTCGTCCGCCGGTCCTGGGCCGACGAAATCTGGGTGACGGCGACTACCCCACCGAAGACCACCAGCGTGCCGACAACCGCCAACAGACGCTTGCTCCGCGCGATGCCGGGTGACCGGCGCGCCCGAGTGGACCTGCGCATCGAATTGCTCTCCTTCTCGATCCGGTAGTGGATTCCTGCCCTCGGCGGACCGACGGATGTGAGATGGCACGCCATGGCGGCGGCCACCGCGACCTACCCGGTAACGTGTCGATGGCCGACGATGCCCTTTCCGCACCGCCGTCCGCGCCCGGTCGACGCGGTTGGGGAGATCCTCTTCATTCGCGCAGGAGTACGGGACGGCGACGGGGAAGGTTCAACCACCACCCAGAAAAATGCTCGGCACCCGGACGGATCGGGAGCCGAGCGGTCTTCAGCAGCGGAAAGTCGCCGGTCAGTCCACGCAGAGGTGGTCGAAGGCGAAACCGCCGACCAGCTCGTCGCGACGGCGGCTCAGCGCGGCGATCTCGGCGGTGAGGTCCACGCGCGCGAGCAGACCCGTGTCGTCCGAGCGGGCGGCGCGCAGCCGCTCACCGATCGCGACGGTCGCGAGGTCCTCGGCCAGGCGGGCCTCGTCGACCCCGCAGGAGAAGCGCCGGGCGGTGATCGACACCCGTTCGACGAGGCAGCTGTCCAGGCGCGGCTGGACCCAGCTCCACCCCTGTGCCGGCCCCTCGGTCCAGCGCACGTGCAGCCCGCGCACGATCGGGTCGGCGAGCTGCCCCGCCACGTACGCCTCGACGGCCGCCGCCCGCGCCAACGCGCCGAGGTCGTTCACCGGGCCGGTCCGCCCGTCGGGCAGCCGCCCGATGATGTCGCGGAAGCCCACCGGCGCGGGCTCGTCCCCGGTGCCGCCCGCCGCGTAGGCGCGCGCGTCGAGCACGTACTCGATCAGGCGCCGGCCGTGCTCGGCGGCCCGCAGCGTCGGCGAACCGATACGCAGCACGGGCAGGCCGACGGCCGCGCTCACGGCGTCCGTGAGGCGCTCCGCGCGCTGCTCGGCCGACCCGGGGAGCGGGACCGGCCCGATCGTCACGGCGACGACCGGGCGGTGCGTGTCGGGCGCGCTGACCACGAGATCGAACGCCGTCCGGCTGGCCGAGCCCCACTGGCTGCCGGTGACACCCGGTGGGCGACCCTGCACCAGCTCGCTGAGTCGACGCGTCCCGTACACCCGGTGGCCGGCGCGGCTGAACAGCGCGTCGCGTCCACCATCGGCGGGCAACGCCCGCAGCCAGCCGCGGTCGTCGCTGCTCGTCATCTGCCTGATCCATCCGCCGGTCGGTCGAACCGCGCCGAGTCTAGGCGGTCGATCACCCGTCCCGGTGGCGCGGCCCGCCCGGCAGCCGGAGCGCCGCTGCCGTTCGGCTAGCGGCAGGGCGTCGTGACGACGACGGGCGTCCCCGGCAGAGTTGGCGGGCGGCAGTTCCCGGGCGTCGCCGGCCGCCAGGCCGCCGCGACGTTGTGGAACGGATCCTCCGGCCGGTACGCGGCCCACCGGGACAGGTCGTTGCCGCCGTCCAGGCCACCGGCGAGCAGCACACCGGGGGCGCCCCGTCGGAGCGCGGTCAGCAACTGCCGCATGCCGACCGTCGGATAGCCGAGCGCGGAGCACGCCACCTCGCCCTCCCGCCAGCACGTCCAGGCCAGGGCCGGGTCGGCGATCGCCCGATCCGGGTACGGGGCCGTGAACAGGTCGAACACCACCGTCTCGCTGAAGATGGTCCGACCGACGCTCTCCCAGAAGTCGACGGCGTACGCGGCGTCCGGCATCGGCTTGGCGCAGACGGCACGTTCGTCCCGGCAGGTCGCCCCCGGCCCGGTGTAGCGGCCGTGGCTCCAGGCGAGCGCGAGGATGGGCGTGATGCCGGCGGTCGTCAACCGTTGCGCGTACGCCACGAGCTGCTGCCGGTACGGCTCGCCGCCGTAGCGAGGGTCGACATACGACAGGCCGAGCCAGCACGCCTCGTTGAGCGGGATGTACACCGCCTGCACGCCGCGTGCGACGAGCTTGGACACGGCGGTGGCGTCGACCGGGCCGTCCCAGATGCCGCGCCCCTGCACGCAACGGGCCTCCGCGCCGGTGCGCACGAGTGGCGTCAGGTGTCGGGGCGCCGCCGCGTCGATGACCGGGGAGATGCCCCAGAGCTGGTCGCGCACCACGCTGAGGTACGGCGCCTGCCGTTCCTCGCCCGGTGTCAGCACGCGTACGGAGCTGCTCTCGTCGCTGCTTCGCGTCGCGCCCTGGTCGTCGTACACCTGGGCGTACACGATGTAGGAGCCGGCTGGCAGGTCACGCCACTGGGCGGTGTACGGCGCGGTCGTGTCGGTGCCGAGCGAGACGGTGTCCGGCCCGTTGCCGAGGCCGAAGAATTCGACGCGGGTGATCTGTCGACCGGGCGCGGCCGTGGCGACGGCTTCCACCGTGATGGTGGCCGGCGCGAAGAAGTGGTCAGCGTCTTCGGGCTTCGTGATCCGCACGGACGGACGGTTCGGGTCGGGGGTGGGGCTGGGTGACGCGCTCGGCGTGGGGCTCGGCGAGGCCGGTGGCGGGCTCGACGGGGGCGTCGGCGTGGGCCTGGGCAGCACGCTCGTGCAGGTGACGCCGTTGAGCGTGAAGGTCTGCGGGTCGAACCGGACCCCGTGGGTCATGAGGTACGTAAAGGAGACCGGCTGGTCGGCCGGCAGAGTGACACCGGGCAGGTTGCGGATCGTCACCTGCTCGCCGTCCTGTTCCCAGCGCACGCCGTCGACATTCTTGATCTGCTCGGTCGGATAGCGCAGCGAGAAGCGCAGGGTCCACTCCGCGAGTGGCTGACCGACGCTCAGCACGGTGAGGTCACCGCGCAGCATCGACGGATACTGGACGCGGGTCTGGAGCTGCGCCGCGCAGCCGCTGGCGGCGGAGGCCGGGAGGACCACGGCGAGAGCACCCGAGACGGCGACGAGCGCCGCCACGGCCAGAGGGATGACCCGATTCCTCATCAACGACCCCCGTCATCGATATTCGTCACTGGGATCGTCGCCCCGGCCGGCGCCAGACGTCAAGGGCGGGGCCCTGCTCGGTGGGCCCCGGACCCCGCCATTGCAACGTTGTAGGGGGATCTGGGCAACGCCGGCGCTCGCCAACCTGCTGTGACCCGTATCACACTGCCGTCGCGTTCCAGTCGACCTGCCGGGGTGTATCCAGCGAGGTCGCCCGAAGGCGGATCGGCTGGGAGGTCGGAGCATGTCGCGACAGCTGCGGTTCGGCGCACCCACCGCGGACGGGCCGCGTCCGCGCCGACGCGCGGGAGAGCAGCCGCGCCGACCCCGGCACCCGCGACCGGCCGGCGAGCCGACCATTCGCCGTCGACCGACCACGGCTCGGGCGGGACGACACCACCGGCTTCCCGACCGGCCCACCCCCACCCGTGGCACACCGGCCGGTGGCACGCCGCCTGGCGCCGAACCAGCGCGCCGCGACACGGGCGCGGCGGCGCAGGTCGGTCGGAGCGCCGTCGCCGCCGCCGGCCGGGTGCGGGGCATCCGCGACGTCCGCCCGGTCACCGTCCGCGTGGACGACCGGACCGTGGGCCTCGACCTCGACCTCGTCACCGAGTACGGCCACAGCGTGCCCGCCGTCGCCGACGCGCTCCGGCGCGCGGTCGCCGACCGGGTGTACGCCGACACCGGCCGCACCGTCGTCGCGGTGACGATCACGGTGCGGGACCTCGTGGTGCCCGACGCGGACGAGGCCGCTCCCCGCCCCCCGCCCAGGCGGGCAGAGTTCACCACGGCGACCGTCAACCGGGTGGCCTCGCTCCTGCTGGGCATCGCCCTGCTGGCCGGCGGCGCCCTGCTGGCGGCCCAGGCACTGCTGGTGACGCTCGACGTCCCGACGCCGCCGCTGCTGCGCCCCGGCTGGCACCAGACGCTGACCAGCACCCGGTGGGCCGATCCGGGCGTTCGGGTCGCGGCCGGCGCCGCCGTCCTGCTGGGCCTCGTCGTCCTGGCCGCTCAACTGCGCCGGTGGACGCCGGTCCGGCTGCGGGTCGACGAACGCGACGGCTGGCACCTGCGCCGGCGGTGCGTGGAACGTCGACTGACCGAGGCGGTGGACACCGTGCCGGGCGTACGCCGCACGAGGGTGCGCGTCCGACGCCACGGTGACCGGTGGCGGCCCCGGCTGCACGCCACCGGCGACCCCGCGGCCCGCGCCGAGGTCGAGTTCGCCGTACGCCAGGAGCTGCGCCGGCTCGCCCGTCCGCGCGTCGACCGTGTCGAGATCCGGCTGGTGCCCGCCCGGGGGCCGGCATGACCGACGCCGCACACCGCCTACTGTGGACGATCGTCGCGCTGCTGCTGGTGGCCGGCGGGGCGACCGCGCTGGCGATCGGCGCCGGCGCGCTGTCGAGCGGCGGCCCCGACCCGGTCCTACTCGGCGGCGGCCTGGTCGACGCGTGGCGGCTGGCGACGCCTTGGAGCACCCTGGCCGCCGCGGTGGCCGGGCTGCTGACCGCCGTCGCCGGCCAGCGCCTGCTGCACCGGACGGTACGCCGACCCGACCGGCCCCTGGAAGGCATGCTGAGCCACGTCGGCAACCGTCCCGGTCGCACCCGGCTGGCCACCGAGGTGCTCGTACGCGCCCTGGAACGCGACCTGGTCCGGACGGCCGGGGTACGCCGCGCCCGGGTCGTGCTCACCGGCACGCCACCGCGACCCGACGTGTGGGTCCAGGTGGACCTGACCGGCGACGCCCCCGCCGCGCGGGTCCGCGAGCACGTCCAGACCGCCGTCCGCAGGTTCGCCACGACGGCCGGCTGCGAACCCGCACACCTCGACGTGACGGCGCAGATCGAGCCGACGCGGCCGTGATCCGGTCGCTCGCCGCCGCCGGGGTCAGTGTTCGACGTGGGCGGCCCGACGGGCGGTCACGACGCTCGACGAGATGGAGACCGCCAGGGTCAGCACCACCACGGCGAGCGTCAGCCAGACCGGCAGCTTGCCCACCGGCGTCTCGGCGAGGATCAGCTTCGCCCCGGCGAACGCGAGCAGCAGCGCCAGCCCGTACCGCAGGTGACCGAAGTGCCGCAGCAGGCCCGCGAGGCAGAAGTAGAGGCTGCGCAGTCCGAGGACGGCGAACGCGACGGCCGTCCACACGAGGAACGTGTTGGTGGTGATGGCGAGGATCGCCGCCACCGAGTCGACGGCGAAGACCACGTCGGTGGCCTCGATCGCGACCAGCGCCACCAGCAGCAGGGTCGCCACCCGACGCCCGCCGACCCGGGCGGTGAAGCGGTCGCCGTGGTAGCTGGCGTCGGTGGGCACGACCCGACGGAACAGCCGCACGGCGAGGACACGGTCGGGGTCGATGTCCGGTTCCCCCCGTACGGCCAGCCGCCAGCCGGTCCAGATCAGGAACGCGCCGAGCACGAACCCGGCCCAGGCGAGCCGGGCCAGCAGCTCGGCCCCGGCGACGACGAACAACAGGCGAAAGGCGAGCGCGCCGACGACACCCCAGAACAGCACCTTGTGCTGGTAGCCCGCCGGCACCCGGAAATAGCCGAAGAGCAGGGCGAAGACGAAGACGTTGTCCACCGAGAGCGCCTTTTCCAGCAGATAGCCGGAGAAGTACGCGATGGCCGGGTCGCCGCCGAGGGTCCACCAGACGACCAACCCGAAGAGCAGGCCCGCGCCGATCCAGACGGCGCTCCAGAGCAACGCCTCGCGCAGCTCGATGACGTGGTTGTCCCGGTGCGCCACCACGTCGATCGTCAGCAGGACGGCGAGCAACCCACCGGCCGCCGCCCAGGCCCAGAGCGGCACCGTGACCGTCGCCTCTGCCACCGGTGCCCCCCGCATCGACCACGGCGCACCGCCCCGCTGCCCCCGCCGGCCGGCGCTCCCGAGCCTATGCGAGCGGCTCACCCGCCGTCGGCGCTCCGGCGAAGTCGACGCCCCGCCGGGTGCCACCGGGCCCCGCCGTCACGGGTCCAAGGTCCCGGTCCGGTGTGGTCCGGTCGGCCCTGCCGCCCCACCGGCCGAGGGCGTCCACTGGAGGTGCCACCGGGAAGCGCGGTGCGAGGCTGAGAAGGGACGTGGACACCATGACCGCGACGATCGACCGGACCACCGCCGGGACCCCCGCTGCGGCGACCGAGACCACCCGAGCGAAGGCCGCCCGGTACGTCCTGGCGACCACCCGGATGGCGCTCGGCTGGATCTTCCTCTGGGCCTTCCTCGACAAGCTGTTCGGCCTCGGCCACGAGACCGGGTCGAAGAACGCCTGGATCAACGGGGGCAGCCCCACCAAGGGCTTCCTCACCTTCGGGGTCGCCGGTCCGTTCAAGGACCTCTACACGAACATCGCCGGCGCCGCCTGGGCGGACTGGCTCTTCATGGTCGGCCTCGCCGGGATCGGCGTCGCGCTCCTGCTCGGTGTCGGCATGCGGGTCGCGGCCGTGACCGGCGGGCTGCTGCTGGTCCTCATGTGGACCGCCGTCCTGCCCCCGGAGAACAACCTCTTCATGGACGACCACCTGATCTACGCCGCGGTGCTCGCCGTCCTGGCGCTGGTCAACGCCGGCGACACCTGGGGCCTCGGGAAGGTCTGGGCGGGGCTGCCGATCGTCCGGCGGGCGCCCTGGCTGCGGTGAGGACGCTCGCGGCGGGCGTCACCTCCGGGTGACGCCCGCCACCGTCGTGCGGGCGGGGTTCGGGGTGTGCCGCCATCGGTCGTCGGCGATCCGGCAGGATCGACGGTGACCGGAGACATCACCGCGACACGGCAGGAGATCCCGCATGAACCAGGCAGCAGGCGCCCGATCGGGCAAGCCCGAGGTGGGTCCGATCGAGGGTGCGCCGCCGGCCGACCTCGTGATCGAGGACATCACTGTCGGCGACGGCCCGCAGGCCGAGCCCGGCCAGTTGGTGAGCGTCCACTACGTCGGTGTGTCGCACTCCACGGGCGGCGAGTTCGACTCGTCGTGGAACCGGGGCGAGGCGTTCGAGTTCCCGCTCGGCGGCGGTCAGGTCATCGCCGGCTGGGACCAGGGTGTGGCCGGGATGCGCGTCGGCGGCCGGCGTCGTCTCACCATCCCGCCGCACCTGGGCTACGGCGACCGTGGCGCCGCCGGCGTCATCAAGCCGGGCGAGACGCTGATTTTCGTCGTCGACCTGCTCGGCGTGCGCTGACCGACATGTTGCGGGGTCGTCCGGCTCGACGCCGGGCGGCCCCCACGTGCGTCTGCGTCGCCGTCGGGCGACCTCTGCCGAACCCCGTGTCGGCCCGCCCTAGCGGGTCAGGCCGCCAGCACCAGGTCACCCGGCGCGGCCGGCGGACGGCGGACGGGCGCGACCAGCTCGGCGGGCGTCCCACGACGGGCTGCCTCGACCACACGGGCGGGCTCGAGGATCGGCAGCACCCGGTGCAGGCCGGTGGCGCGCAACACGCGGGCCACCACCGGCGTCGGATCGACCACGACCAGCTCGCCGCCCCGCGCCCGGACACGCAGATGCGCGGCCAGCAGGGCCCGCACCCCGGCGGCGGACAGCAACCGGAGCCCGGACAGCTCGAGCTGGACGACCGGACGCGCCGGCACGGACCACAGCGCGGACCGGAACGCGGCCACGGTGGCGATGTCGACCTCACCGGCCACCCGCACCTGGACCACCTGGTCACCCACGCTGACCTGCACGTCGATCCGGTCGCTGCGCTCTTCCATGCCCTGAAATCTAGCCCCCACCACCGACAGTTTCGCCCGTCCGGGGAGTGATTCCGGGTACGTCCAGGGTCATCCCCCAGGGTTGCCCCCATCCGCCTGAGGGTGCAGGCCAGGGGCCTCGGGGGTCGGCCGAACGGCCAGGTGGCGCGCCGCACCCGCCACGCCCCGCATCGGCGTCGGAGAATGGGGCGATGGTGCTCCCCCGACCCCGGCCGCCACGGTTGATCCGGCCCGTCCGCGAACCGGCCACCGTCCCGCCTCCGCTTCGCGGTGTGTGGGCGGCCACCGATCGCCGCCTCGACCAGGTCGACCTCCTGCCCCTTCCCGAGGGCGCCGTCGGGCCCGAGGACGTGCTCGTCGACCCGACCGGCCGGGTCGTCAGCGGTGACGAGGACGGCAACCTCTGGTGGTGGCCGGTCGACGCGCCGGCCGGCACCCCGGGACGACTCCTGGCAGAGACCGGCGGCCGGCCGCTCGGCATCGAGCTGGACCCGTCCTCCGAGGCCCTGGTCGTCTGCGACGCGTACCGCGGGTTGCTGCGGGTCACGCCGGACGGGGCGGTGCGCGAGCTGACCGGGACGGCGCCACCCGTGCACCTGGCGAACAACGCGACGGTGGCCCGCGACGGCACCGTCTACTTCACCGACTCGTCGGACCGGTTTCCGGTCTCGCACTGGAAACGGGACCTGCTGGAACACCGCCCCAACGGGCGCGTGCTGGCCCACCACCCGGGCAGTGGGCGTACCGAGGTCGTGGCCGAGGGGCTGTACTTCCCGAACGGCATCGCGCTGACGCCCGACGAGTCGGCGCTGATGCTGGTGGAGACCACCACCCACCGACTGCTCCGCGTCGAGCTGGGCGGTGGGGTGCGGGTGCTCGCCGACCTGCCCGCGTATCCGGACAACCTCTCCGCGGTGGGCGACGGGACGTACTGGATCGCCCTGCCCAGCCCTCGCGTGCCCAGCGCCGAACGGCTGCTGCCGCACCCCCGGCTGCGCCAGCTCGCCGCGCTGCTGCCCGACGCGCTGCAGCCGCAGCCACGCCGCTACGGGCTGGTCGCGCTTGTCGACGGCGAGGGCACGGTCCGTCGTACGCTGCACGGCCCGGCCGGGCACTACTGGATGATCACCGGGGTACGACAGCACGGCGACCAACTCTGGCTGGGCAGCCTCACCGGGTCGGGCGTGGCCCGCGTACCCCTGGGGTGAAGGGCCTGGCCCGCACCCCACGCCCCCGGGCGGCGGCCGGCCCCGACGACGGGGGTCCCGCCACCGCGAACGCGAGCGGACCGGTCCACCGCGTGGGTGGACCGGCCCGGAGGATGTGTCAGCGCCCGCTCACCGACGGCGCCGGGGCCGGTGAGCCACCGGCGACCGCGCCCGGGTGCGCCGGGGCGGCCGGCGCGGGCTTGAGCCCCGGAGGCACCGGCAGCGCGCTGCCCCTGACGAACTCGTCCCAGCTCACGTTCCACGCCGTCCAACCGTTGCCGGGCTGCAACTCGACCTCGGTGCCCTTGACGGTGACCAGGTCACCGACCTGGGTCACCCCCATCAGCCAGTCCGCGGCGGTGGCGGAGACGTTCGCGCAGCCGTGCGAGGTGTTGGTGTAGCCCTGCTCGCCCTCGGACCAGGGCGCCGAGTGGATGAACTCGCCGCCCCAGGTCAGCCGCTGGGCGTCGTCGACGTCAACCACGTAGCCACCGTTCGGCTCACCCCGGGTGTCGAAGGTGGTCCGCTCGTGCTTCTCCATGATCACCATCTTGCCGCTCGAACTCGGCGTGCTCGGCTTGCCCAGGCTGACCGGGATACGGCGTACCAGCTTGCCGTCACGCAGCACCGACATCTGCTTGGTGGCGTTGTCGATCTCCAACGAGACCTGCTTGCCGATCTTCGACGTCGCGGTCCGCTCGGCGTCCCCCACCAGGTTCTTGCCGATCGGCAGGCCCTGAAGGCCGGCCCGGACGCTGATCGTCGTCCCCGGCCGCCAGAAGTCAGGCGCCCGGTAATAGACCTGACTACCGTCGTCCAGCCACGACCAGGTGCCCGGCTGCGGCGGATTCGTCTTCACGAACAACCGGCGCTGCACATCCGCCCTGGCCTCTTTCGGAATTGCCGGGTCGAACGCGACGGTTACCGGCATCGCAGTACCGTACGTCCGGTTGCCGACGAAATAGAGCGTGCTCGTGACCTGCGGTTTCGTGGACGTGGCCATCGTGGTGAACGTGGTGCTCCGAGTGGTCGTCGCGCCCGAGTCGCCGGTCGCCGTCACCTCCGCGGTGTACGTACGCCGAGGTTGCAGCGGCGCGCTCGGCACCCAACCCGAGCCGTCCTCGCGCGGTTCCGCCTTGACCTGCGCGCCCTTGTCGTCGGTGAGCCGGACGGCCGTGACCCGCCCACCCTTGACCACCGTGCCGACCTCGGCGCTGACCGGGACGTCGCGGGTCTTGTCGCCCGGCGTGACGGTGAGTTCCGGCGGCGCGGCGTGCGCCCTGGCCGGCCCGGCCGCGGAGTCCCGGCCGATGGTGCACCCGCCCAGCACGAGCGGTACGGCCGCGACAGTTACCGCCAACAGCGTCAATCGCCGCCCAGACGTCATGTTCAGTCCCCCCGTTTTCGGCTTCCCTCGGTCCCATTCTGGCCGCCTCGACAGGAGCATTCAGGGCATTCGGCGATAATCGCGAGCGCATTTATCGGCGCATTTTCCTCCACTGAGCCGGTTGCCGAGAAAGCGCACGGATGCCGGCTCTGGGCACTCCGTCCGCCCACACGCCCGCCGACCCGCAACGTCCGGTCCGACCTCGGCCGGGCCGGGCCAAGATCCGCACAACTTCCCGGATGGTGCTGCCTCCGGCGCGCGGAAAGCAGCACAAACCCTGATGTTGTGCGGATCTTGGCAAGCCCGCAACCCGCCGTGGATCCCCGGCCGGCGGGACTACGCCCGGCCGACCAGCGAGATCAACTGCTCCGCGGCCGGACCGGAGGAGGCCGGGTTCTGGCCGGTGACCAGCAGCCCGTCGGTCACCACGTACGGCTCGAAGTTGCCGGCCTTGGAGAACTCACCACCCTTGGCGATCAGTTCGTCCTCGACGAGGAAGGGCACGACCTTCGTCAGTCCCATGTACTCCTCCTCGCTGTCGGTGAACCCGGTGACCCGCCGTCCGGCAACCAGGGGCACACCGTCGGGCGTCGTGCAGTGCCGCAGGGCCCCCGGGGCGTGGCACACCAGGGCCGTGGGCTTGCCCGCCGCGACGAACCGCTCGATCAGACGGATCGAGTTCTCGTCCTCGGCAAGGTCCCACAGGGGGCCGTGGCCGCCCGGATAGAAAACGGCGTCGAAGTCCTCGGCGGAGACCGAGTCCAGCCGAAGCGTCGAGTCGAGCTGACCCGCCGCATCGGCGTCCGCCTCGAAGCGGCGGGTCTGCTCGGTCTGGAAGTCCGGCTCGTTGCTCTTCGGGTCCAGCGGCGGCCGCCCGCCGTTGGGCGAGGCGAGGGTCACCTCCCAACCGGCGTCGCGGAACCGGTAGTACGGCGCGGCCAGCTCCTCGAGCCAGAAGCCGGTCTTGCGCCCGGTGTCACCGAGCTGGTCGTGCGAGGTCAACACCATCAGCACCGTGGTCATACCCACTCCTTCCGCGTCATCGGGCACTCAGCCCTTCCAGACCGTCTTCAGATTGCAGAACTCCCTGATGCCGGCATAGGTGAGCTCCCGCCCGTACCCCGAGTTCTTGACACCGCCGAACGGCAGCTCGGGGAAGGATTCGGTCATGCCGTTCAGGAAGACCATGCCGGCGTCCAGGTGGTGAACGAACCACGCCTGCTCCTCGGCGTCGCCGGACCAAACGGCCGAGCTGAGGCCGAACGTGGTCTGGTTGGCGACCCGGACGGCTTCCGCCCGGTCGGCCACCCGGTAGACCGACGCGACCGGACCGAATGCCTCCTCGGAGACGATCCGCATGTCGTCGGTGAGACCGGCGAGCACCGTGGGCGGGTAGTACCAGCCGGGCCCGGCCGGCACGACGCCACCGACGAGCACCTCCGCGCCCTTGGCGACCGCGTCGTCGACCAGTTCGGCGAGGTCGTCGCGCCCCGCCTCGGTGGCCAGCGGACCGACATCGGTGGCATCGTCCATCGGATCGCCGACGACCAGCTTTCCCATCTTGGCCACGAACTGACGGACGAACTCGTCGTAGACGTCGTCGTGCACGATGAAGCGCTTGGCCGCCACGCACGACTGACCGTTGTTCTGCACGCGGGCCCGCACGGCGGTCGTCGAGGCCGCGTCCAGGTCGGCGCTCGGCATCACGATGAACGGGTCGGAGCCACCCAGCTCCAGCACCGTCCGCTTGATGTTCTGGCCCGCGATCGACGCGACCGACCGGCCGGCGGGCTCCGAACCGGTCAGGGTGACCGCCCGGACCCGATGATCGGTGATCACCGGCTCGATGTCGGCCGAGGAGATCAGCAGCGTCCGGAAGGAGCCGGGCGGGAAGCCGCCCTTCTCGAAGAGCGTGTCGAGGTAGAGCGCGGCCCGCGGCACGTTGGAGGCGTGCTTGAGCAGTCCGGCGTTGCCGGCCATGAGCGCCGGCGCGGCGAAGCGCATCACCTGCCACAGCGGGAAGTTCCACGGCATCACCGCGAGCACCACGCCGAGCGGCTGCCAGACCGTCCAGGCCTGGCTGGCGTGCACGGCGCCGGGGTCGTCCAGCGGCTCGGCGGCGAGGAACTTCTCCGCGTTTGCCGCATAGAAGCGCATGCCGTGCACGCACTTGCGCGCCTCCGCGACCGCCTGCGCCAGCGGTTTGCCCATTTCGAGGGTGAGCATCCTGGCCACGTCCTCGAGTTCGGATTCGAGGGCGTCGGCCGCGGCGTTCATCCAGGTCGCCCGCTGCGTGAAGCTGGTGCCCCGCAAGGTGGCCGCCGCGTCGGCGGCCTGGGCGATCCGCCGGCGCACCTCCACGTGCGAGTGCGCCTCGAAGGTCTCCAGGGTTTCCCCGGTGGCCGGATTGATGGTGGCGATCGGCATCAGGTCACCCCCTACTCGAAGACGACGACCTGGCGGCCGACCACGTCTCCGCGGCCCAGCGCCTCCAGGTTCTCGTTGATGTCGTCGAGTTTGACCGGGGTGATGGTGTGCTTGATCCTGCCGGCCGATCCGAGCGCGAGCACCTCGGTGAGGTCGTTGTAGTTACCCCAGAATGATCCGAAGTAGGACAGCTCAGTTCCGACGATCACGTTCAGCGGCACCTCCACCGTGGTGCCCATCAGGCCGACCGAGGCGACCGCGCCCTCCGGTTCGAGGATCGAGAAGTCGAGGGCGATCGACTCCTTGGCGCCGGCACAGTCGAGGATCGCGTCGACGGTCCGGCGGCCGGTCGCCGCCTCGATCTCGTCCTGCACCTGCTCGGCCGACTTGTCGCGGGTGTTGACGGTGTGGTCGGCACCGTTCTCCCGGGCCACCGTCAGCTTGTCGTCGGTGCGGGAGAAGGCCACCACCGTCGCGCCGGCGCCGAGCAGTTTGGCGTACTGCACGGCGTAGCTGCCGAGCCCGCCGATGCCGGCCACCACCACCGTGCGGCCCGGACCCAGCTTCCCGGCCGCCGCCAGCTTCTTGATCCCACGGTACGGAGTCAGGCCGGCGTCGGTCAGCGGCGCGAACGTCTCCGGCTTCTGACCACCGGGGTCCACCGTGATCAGGTGGCGGTACGGCACCGCGACGTACTCGGCGAAGCCGCCCGGCGGACCGAAGCCGGGCCACGAGCCGGTCCCACTGCACAGCTGCTCGTTGCCCTCGTGGCACTGCCGGCAGGTGCCGTCACCCCAGCCGGGGTTGACCACGACCAGATCGCCGTCGGACAGTCCGGCCGATCTCGGCACGGCGGAGCCCACTCCGGCCACGTGCCCCGCGATCTCGTGCCCCGGGATGGCCGGGAACTCCATCGGCGCGGCCTTGGTGAAGTAGCCCTGGGCGAGCTGGTAGTCGCTGCGGCACATACCCGTCGCGGCGACCTTGACGAGAACCTCGTCGGCGCCGATGTCCGGCACCGGCACCTCTTCCAGTCGCCACGGTTCGTGGTAGTCGTACATCCGGGCCGCTCGCATCTTCATGTCGTCCTCCTTGCCTCTGGGATCGATCCAGCCAACCGATCGTATGAGCGACAAGTGGACAAAAAGTGGATAGATTCCAGCGCCGGCGAATGGGTCGACGCCCGGGGCGCGACGGTCACCGACCGGACGAACACGCGCCGCACGCGGCCGGCGCGGGACTGTCGCGCACCCGCTGGGCGGACTTTTGTCAGGTGGAGCGAAACTTCTGCTGATCGCGAGGGAGCTTTGCCTTTGTCCAGGGTCAAGGGTAGGGTCGCGTTTCAGATAGAGGGTTGCCCATTCGTCGATCAGCCTGCCTGCCGCCCCTGCCGGGGTTCGGCCGCGGTCCGCCCACAGGGTCGCCGACCGCGGATAACGCGTCGTCCACACCGTCCACGCCGGAGCACGTCTCCGGCCGGTTCGTCGCGTCCCGGTGCGGGCGGCGGGTTGACCGCTGCCGACGGCACGCCATCCGTCAGGAAGGAACCACCACCATGGATCACCAGGCCAACCGCTCGGAGTCGACCGTGACCTCCGAGCCGGTCAGCCGGCGCGGGCTGCTCCGCGCCGCGACCGTCACCGCCGCCGCCGTCGGCGCCGCCGGGATGTTCGCCGGTCCGGCCAGCGCGGCGCCCGCCGGTGACACCGCCGCCGCTGGCCACTCCCACGGTCGGCGTCGGGTGCCGGTGGACCGCATCAGCATCCAGCTCTACACGCTGCGCGACCAGCTGGCCGCCGATCTGCCGGGCACCCTCGCGGCCCTGCGTCGCATCGGCTACCGGCGGGTGGAGCATGCCGGCTTCGTCGGGCGTACGGCCGCGGAGTTCCGGGCCGCCCTCGACGCCGCAGGATTGCGGGCCACCTCCGGGCACACCGGTATCCCGCAGCCGTTCGACGCCGCCACCTGGGAACGCGCCCTCGCCGACGCCAACACGCTGGGCTGCAAGAAGATCGTCCACCCGTACTTCGGGCGGGACGCCGAGGGCCGCCCGTACCGCGACCCGGCCATCTACCGCGCCCTGGCCCGGGACCTCAACCAGGCTGGCCGGCTCGCCGAGCGGGCGGGCCTCGACTTCGGCTACCACAACCACCAGCTGGAGTTCGTGCCGCTGACCGACGGCTCGACCGGCTTCGAGATCCTCACCGGGCAGACCGACCCCCGGTTGGTCCACTTCGAGCTGGACCTGTACTGGACCTGGCGTGGGGCGCACGACCCGGTCGACGTGATCCGGGAGAACCGGGGACGGATCCGTCAGGTGCACGTCAAGGACCTGGACGTCGAGGGTGGCTTCGCCGACCTCGGCGACGGTGTCATCGACTTCGGCCGCATCTTCGCCCACGAGCGGGAGGCGGGCATCGAGGAGTACATCGTGGAGCGCGACGACGCGGGCACCTCGCCGCGGGTGCCCGCCGACGCCATCGACACCGCCCGGGTCGGCTTCGACTATCTCGCCGCACTTCGGTACTGAGCACCGTGAAGGGCTACCTTATGAACAGGACCGCATTCGCGTCCGCCCTGCTGCTGGTGACCGCCGGCCTGGTCGCGCCGACGACGGCGGCGACCGCCGCGCCGGCCCCGCCACCGGACAGCAGCTTCCAGAAGGTGACGCTGAACGACTTCCCGGGCGAGCCGATGAGCCTCGCCGTGCTGCCCGACCTGCGGGTGCTGCACACCTCCCGAACCGGCGAGGTACGCATCCACGACCCGCGCACCGGGCTCAACACCCTCGCCGCCGACATCGACGTGTACCAGCACGACGAGGAGGGGTTGCAGGGCATCGCGATCGACCCGAACTTCGCCCAGAACAAGTGGGTGTACCTGTACTACTCACCGCCCATGGACACCCCGGTGGACGACCCGGCCACGCCGGACGTCAACGAGGGGGACGCGCCGGAGGTCGGCACCGCGGCGGACTGGCAGCGGTTCAAGGGCGCGCTGCGGCTGTCCCGGTTCAAGCTGGAGGGGATGAAGCTCAACCTCGCCAGCGAGCAGCAGATCATCGACGTGCCGACCGACCGGGGGATCTGCTGCCACGTCGGCGGCCAGATCGACTTCGACAGCAAGGGCAACCTGTACCTGTCGACGGGTGACGACACCAACCCGTTCGCCTCCGACGGCTACGTCCCGATCGACGAGCGGGCCGACCGGAACCCGGCGTATGACGCACAGCGTACCGCGGCCAACACCAACGACCTGCGCGGCAAGCTCCTGCGGATCAAGGTGAAGGCCGGCGGCGGGTACACGGTGCCGGCCGGCAACCTGTTCAAGCCGGGTACCGCGCAGACGCGACCGGAGATCTACGCGATGGGGCTGCGCAACGCGTTCCGCTTCGCGGTCGACAGGCGCACCGACGACGTGTACGTGGGCGACTACTCCCCCGACGCCTCCACGCCGAATCCGGAGCGCGGGCCGGCCGGGCACGGCCGTTGGATGGTTGTCGACAAGCCGGCGAACTACGGCTGGCCGTACTGTGTGACGCCGACCATCGCCTACCGCGACTACGACTTCGCCACCGGCGTGTCCGGTCCGAAGTTCAACTGCAAGCGCCCGGTCAACGACTCGCCGCACAACACGGGCAAGCGCGTGCTGCCGCCGGTCGAGGCCCCGCAGGTCTGGTACGCGGCGGCCGCCTCGGCCGAGTTCCCGCAGCTGGGCACCGGCGGCATCGCCCCGATGGGCGGCCCGGCGTACGACTACGACGGAACCAGCACGTCGCGTACCCGGTGGCCGGCCTACTACGACGGGGTGCCGCTGTTCTACGAGTGGACCCGGGACTACATCAAGGAGTTCCGCCTCGACTCCGACGGCGACGTGCAGGACATCCGTCCGGTGGCGCCGTCGCTGGTGGTGGACAACCCGATGGACATGGAGTTCGGTCCGGACGGCGCGCTCTACGTGCTGGAGTACGGCGACGGCTACTTCGCCGAGAACCCGGACGCGCAGTTGTCACGGATCGACTTCGTCCGGGGCAACCGGACGCCGATCCCGAAGATCAGCGGCACCCCGACCGTCGGGCAGGCCCCGCTGACCGTGGCGTTCTCCAGCGCCGGCACCACCGACCCGGACGGCGACAAGCTGAGCTACGCGTGGGACTTCGACGCGGACGGTTCGGTGGACAGCACCGATCCCAATCCGTCGTGGACGTTCCAGGAGAACGGCTCGTACACGCCGACTCTGAAGGTGACCGACCGCACCGGACGCTCGGCCTCGGCGACCCTGCCGCTGGTGGTCGGGCCGACCGCGCCGGTCATCGAGTTCGTCGCCCCGGTGGCCGGGCAGCCCTTCCAGTTCGGGCAGACGGTCGCGTACGAGGTGAAGGTCACCGACGACCTTCCGGTGGACTGCTCGCGGGTGAAGGTCACCTACGTGCTCGGCCACGATGAGCACGGGCACCCGCTCTCCACGGCGACCGGATGCTCCGGCACCATCCCCACCTTCCTCGACGGTGGGCACAGCGGCGCGGACAACCTGACCGCGGTGTTCGTCGCGGAGTACACGGACGCGCCGACGGAGCCCGGCGTGCCGCCGCAGACCGCCTCGGCGACGGTCGTGCTGGACCCGACACCGGTGGCGGGCCTGGCCGGCTGACAGCCCGTAACACCAGCACCAACCCTCGCTGACAGCGGCGGCGACCGGTTCACTCCGGTCGCCGCCGCCGCGGCGTTCATCCCCAGTCGTTGTCGTCGACGTGGTTGTCGCGCCACCGTCCGCCCACCGGCGGGGTGTCCAGGCACATCCCGTCCTCGGCGTTCCCGGCCAGGTCGTTGTCCTCGACCCGGCAGTCCACGCAACTTCCCCGCCCGGTGATCCACAGGCCGTGGGTCTGGGTCCGGTCCTCGTGGTTGTCCCAGATCCGGTTACCGCGGACGGTCGCCGAGTCGAACGCCGCGTCGATGGTGATGCCGGCCCGCCGCTCGGGGGCGGCGGACAGCTCGTACTCACAGCCGGGAGGCGGTATGTCCCCGCTCCACGCGCTGATGCCGTCGGGACGTACCGGGGCGAGGGTGAGTTCGTCTCCGGTGTTCGCGGCGACCATGGCCACGGACCGGCCCACCCGCAGGACCTTGCCGCGGTGACCGTCGTGCGGCCAGTTCGCGGACCGGTCCACCACGGACCGTTCGGAGTAACGGACGGTCTCGCCGCTGCCGCTGGCGGCCTGCGCGTACTGTCGGCCGTTGTTACGGATCCGGTTGTTGAGCAGCACCGCGTCGGTCATCTGGTGGTCGATCCGGATGGCGTCCAGCCCGTTGCCCCAGAAGTCGTTGCTCTCGATCACCATGTCCCGCACCGCGCCCTGGTAGCCCCGCCCGAGGTCGTGCGCGTGGTAGCCGTGCTGCCCGTTGCCACTGATCCGGTTGCCCCGGATGCTGTACGGGCCCGGGGTGTTGCCGATGCTGACCCCGTCGCGGATGTTGCCGTCGATGACGCAGTCGGCGACCAGCCCGCCGCGCCCGGCCACTGCGGCGGTGCCCATGGCGGAGATGTCGAAGCCGGCCTCCAGGTTGCCGGTCATCGTGCAGGCGGAGACGATGAGACCGTCGGCGCCCCAGTCGGAGATGCCGAACCGGTTGCCCTGGCTGTGGCAGCCGACGATGCGGTAGCCACGCGGCGGCGTCCAGTAGTCCTTCTGGAGTTCGAGGAAGATGCCGTTGGTGCCGTTGGCGAGGGTGGTGCAGTTGGCGATGGTCAGGCGCTCCACCGGGCCCCACCCGCCGATGCCCACGCCGATCCCGGCGCCGCCGATCTGCTCGCCGTTGTCCAGCCGCCCGCAGCCGACCACGACCACGCCGTCGATCAGCGAGTCCTGCAGGAAGTCGCAGCCCAGCCCGGTGGCGGCGGTGTGGTGGATGTAGAGGTTTCGGAACACGCCGCGCACGACGTACTGCAGGCCGAGGCCCTTGGCGAGGTAGTTGTACTCGGCCATCGCGACGCCGGAGCCGTCGATCTGGAAGTCGGCGAAGGTGCAGTCGGCGATGTGGCGGTCCCGGTCGGCGCCGTGCTGCACGGTGGTCCAGAACGCCAGCGGGGTCGGGTCGGCGCGGTTGCCCTCGTTGCTGAGCATGAACCGGGTCGCCGCCGGGCCGGCGCCGACCAGCGAGACGCCGCTGCGCCACACCGTTCCGGCGTCGCGGATCGAGTAGATGCCCGGCGGGCAGTAAATGACGCGGGCCCGGCCGTCCGAAGCGTACCCCTCGCCGAGTCGGTCCACGAGGGCGGCCAGCGCCGGCTGGTCGTTGGTCGCGCCGTCACCGGTCAGGCCGTACTCCCGGGCGTCGCAGTAGAGCGGTGCGCCGGCCGCGGCGGGCCGCCGCACCCGGATCGAGTTGAGTAGCAGCTCGTTCGCCACGCCCACCTGTCGGCTCCCTTCGACGCGTCCGGCGCGTGCCGGCGGGGCCGACTTCCCGGTGACACCGCCGGGAAACCCCGGGGCGCGTGCCGGCCCCGACGCCGCGCGGGCGACGTCGGGGCTCCGAGGGTACGCGTCAGACGGCGGCGATCAGCAGCGCCGGGCGCTCCACGCAGTCGGCGACGTGCCGCAGGAAGCCGCCGGCCACCCCGCCGTCGCAGACCCGGTGGTCGAACGTGAGGCTCAACTGGGTGACCTTGCGGACGGCCAGTTGCCCGTCCACCACCCACGGCTTGTCCACGATCCGCCCCACTCCGAGCAGTGCCGCCTCGGGGTGGTTGATGATCGGCGTGGAGCCGTCCACGCCGAACACCCCGTAGTTGTTGAGGGTGAAGGTGCCGCCGGTGAGCCGGGCCGGCGCGAGCGTACCGGCCCGTGCCGCGGCGGTGGTCTCCGTCAGCGCGGCGGCCAGTTCGGCGGTGGTGAGCCGCTGGGCGTCGCGCAGCACCGGCACCAGCAGGCCCCGGTCCGTCTGCGCGGCGATGCCCAGGTGCACGCCGGCGGACTGGATGATCCGCTGGCCCTCGGTGTCGACGCGGGCGTTGAGCTGCGGATACCGGCGCAGGCCGCTGAGGCAGATCCGGGCCAGCAGGGCCAGGATGCTGACCGGGGCGTCGGGCGTCGCCGCGTTGATCGCGGCACGGGTCTCCAGCAGCCCGGTGGCGTCCACGTCGACCCAGATGGTCACCTCGGGGATCTCCCGCCGGCTGCGGGAGAGCTTGTCGGCGATGACCTTGCGGATGCCGGTGAGCGGGACGACCACGTCGCCGTCCCCGGCCGGGGCCAGCGCGACGTGCGGGTCCGGCACGGCGGCGAGCCGGGCGGCGGGCGCGGTGAGCGCGGCCTCCACGTCGGCGCGGCGGATCACGCCGCCAGGCCCGGTTCCCCGCACGGTGGCGAGGTCGACGCCGCGCTCGCGGGCCAGCCGGCGCACGATCGGCGAGATGACCAGGGCGGACGACGACGTGCCGCCGGCGACCGGAGCAGCGTGGACCGCTGGACCGGTACCGGTCGCCGTGCCCGCGTCGGGCCGGGCAACGCCGGCCGAGCCGGGCGCGAGCCGGCTGGCATCCTGCGGCCCGGCGTCGGCCGGGTCAGCGACGTCCGAGGCGGCATCCTGCGAAGCGGCGTCGACCGGCTCGGGGGCGAGGGCCAGCCGGGGCCGACGTCGACGCCGGGTGGCGCCGCCGTGGCCCGTCCCGTACCCGATCAGGACGTTGCCGGAGCCGGCCCGCTCCTCCTCGCGGTAGGTGGCGTGCCCGGCGGGCTCGTCGCCGCCGTCCAGCGGCGCGATGGTGATCAACGGTTGGCCGACCGGGCGGACCTCACCGGCCGCGCCGTGCAGGGTCACGACCCGTCCGGCGTACGGGCAGGGCACGTCGACGACGGCCTTGGCGGTCTCCACCTCGACCACGCTCTGGTCCACCTCGACGACGTCACCGACGGCGACCCGCCACTCGACGATCTCGGCCTCGCTCAGCCCTTCGCCCAGGTCGGGCAGGAGGAAGACCTGTGTCCGCTCGACGGTGGTCATGCCGCCGCCCAACGCGCGTCCGGCTGGTCGTCCCACTGGAGGCGGGCGACCGCGTCGAGGACGCGGTCGACGCCGGGCAGGTGGGTGTGCTCCAGCATCGGCGCCGGGTACGGGATATCCAGCCCGGCGACCCGCAGCACCGGGGCGTGCAGCGCGTGGAAGCAACGCTCCTGCACCCGGGCGGCGATCTCCGCGCCGACGCCCGCGAACCCGGGCGCCTCCTGGATCACCACGCAGCGGCCGGTCCGCCGGACCGACGCGGTGATGGTGGCGTCGTCGAACGGCACGATCGTGCGCACGTCCACGACCTCCAGGTCCCAGCCCTCCTCGCGGGCGGCCTCGGCGGCCTCCAGGGCGACCGGCACGGCCGGCCCGTACGCGACGAGCGTGGCGTCGCGGCCGGGCCGGCGCACGACGGCCCGGCCGAACGGCTCGGTCCGCGTCGGCAGGGCCGCGTCGGCGCTGGCGAAGTAGAGCTTCTTGGGCTCCATGAAGACCACCGGGTCGGGGTCGTCGATCGCCTCACGCAGCAGGGAGTACGCGTCGTCGACGGTCGCCGGGGTGACGACCTTCAGGCCCGGGGTGTGCGCGTAGTACGCCTCGGACGAGTCGCAGTGGTGTTCCACCCCACCGATCCCGCCCGCGTACGGCACCCGGATGACGATGGGCACGCTGAGCGCGCCCCGGGTGCGGTTGCGCAGCTTCGCCACGTGCGACGCGATCTGCTCGAACGCCGGGTACGCGAACGCGTCGAACTGCATCTCGACGACCGGCCGCAGCCCGGACATCGCGAGGCCGACGGCGAAGCCGACGATGCCGGCCTCCGCCAAGGGCGTGTCGAAGCAGCGGTTCTCGCCGAAGCGCGCCTGGAGGCCGTCGGTGATCCGGAAGACGCCGCCGAGCTGCCCGACGTCCTCGCCGAAGACGACGACCTTCTCGTCGGCGGCGAGCGCGTCGGCGAGGGCGGTGTTGAGGGCCTTCGCCATGGTGGTGGCCATCAGGCGTCCCCCTCCTGGTCGTGCGCGGCGGCCAGCTCGGCGCGGATGAGTTCGCGCTGCTCGACGAGCTGCGGGGTGGGCTCGGCGTAGACGTGGTCGAACAGGCTCAGCGGGTCGACCGCGGGCTGGCTGTTCATGCGGGTCCGCAGGTCGGCCGCGTACGCCTCGGCCTGCTCGGCGATCTCGGCGACCGCCGCGTCGTCGAGCGCCGCACGGGCGCGCAGGTACGTCTCGAGGCGGGCGATCGGGTCCCGGTCGCGCCAGGCGTCGACCTCGGCGCCGTCGCGGTAGCGGCTGGCGTCGTCGGCGTTGGTGTGCGGCTCCATCCGGTAGGTGTGCGCCTCCACCAGGAACGGCCCGTTGCCGGCGCGGGCGTGCGCGACCGCGCGGGTCAGCACGGCGAGCACCGCCACGGGATCGTTGCCGTCGACCTGCTCACTGGGCACCCCGTAGCCGACGCCCTTGTACGCCAGTGACGGCGCGGCGGTCTGCCGGGACAGCGGCACGCTGATGGCGTACCGGTTGTTCTGCACGAAGTAGACGACCGGGGCTTTGAACACGGCGGCGAAGTTGACGCCCTCGTGGAAGTCGCCCTCGCTGGTCGCCCCGTCGCCGATGAAGGCCAGCGCAACGGTGTCGCGTCCCTGGTACGCCTCACCGTGCGCGAGGCCGGCGGCGTGCACGCACTGGGTGGCGAGCGGGGTGCACTGCGGCGCGGTGTGCACCTGGGTCGGGTCGTAGCCGCAGTGCCAGTCGCCGCGCAGCAGGGTGAGCACCTCGACGGGGTCGATGCCTCGGGCAACCAGCGCCATCGATTCGCGGTAGGTGGGGAACACCCAGTCGGTGTCGCGGACGGCGAGCGTGGCGGCCACCTGGCACGCCTCCTGGCCCCGGGACGACGGGTAGACGGCGAGGCGGCCCTGCTTGGTCAGCGCGGTCGCCTGGGTGTCGAACCGGCGGCCGAGCACCATCCGGCGGTACAGCTCCCGCAGCGCCTCGACGGGCGGTTCCGGGTAGTCGGTGCGGACCGGCAGCGGCGTGCCGGCCGGGTCGAGCAGGCGGACCGGTTCGGCGTCCGGCAGCAGCGGACGCGCCGGGTCGGGCGGGGTGACCGTCCGACGGGCGCGCGGGGATGCCCTGCGGACCGCCTGGGGTGTGGTCGTCACGGCGGGACCTCCTGGGACGTGTGGTGAGCCTATGCTTCCGCCTGACGGATGATTGACTCAAGATCCACGAAGAAGGCGGGACGTCTGGCATGCGGGAGGCAGATCGGTGAGCCAGGAGACCGAAGACGGGGTGGGCCGGGCCGCCGGAGCGGGACGATCGGCCCGAGCCATGGACGAGGTCGACCGGCGGATCCTGGACGAGCTGGTCCGCGACGGGCGCACGTCGGTGCGCACCCTGGCCGAGCGGATCCACATCTCGCGCACCAACGCCTACGCCCGGGTCGAGCGCCTGGTCCGCGACGGCGTGATCACGGGGTTCCGTGCCCAGGTGGCGCCCGAGGCGGCCGGGCTGGGCACCTCGGCGTACATGGCGTTGACGATCGAGCAGAACACCTGGCGGGAGGTGTCGGCCGAGCTGGCCCAGGTGCGCTACGTCGAGCACGTCGCGCTGCTCAGCGGCGAGCACGACGTGCTGGCCCTGGTCCGGGCGCCGGACAACGCCGCCCTGCGGGACGTCGTGCTCGACCGGGTGCAGCGCATCGCCGGGGTGCTGTCGACGCGGTCGTGGCTGGTCTTCGAGGAGTTCGAGGGCACGCAGAGCCCGTGGCAGTAGGTCACCGCTCGGGCGGCGCCTCCAGGCCCTCGCGGTCGGCCAGTTCCAGCAGCGGCTCCAGCGAGTGCCGGTCGCCGTCCAGGCCGGCGTGCGGGTCGCCGCGCTCGGCGAACCGGGCCGGCACGGTGAGCACGTCGAAGTCCTCCGGACGGGCGTCGTCCAGCTCCGCCCAGTCCAACGGCGCCGACACCAACGCGCGAGGCGTCGGCCGGATCGAATACGCCGACGCCATGGTGTGGTCGCGGGACATCTGGTTGTAGTCGACGAAGACCGGCCGGTCCCGCTGGTCCCGCCACCAGGTGGTGGTGACCAGCTCCGGCAGCCGACGCTGCATCTCACGCCCCAGCGCGAGCACCGCCCGACGGCACTCGCCGAAACTCCACCGCGGCTCGATCGACAGGTAGATGTGCAGGCCCCGCCCGCCGGTCGTCTTCGGGTAGCCGGTCATGCCCAGCTCGGCGAGGAACGCCCGCACCTCCCGGGCCACCGGCACCACCTGCTCGAAGCCGACGCCGGGCAGCGGGTCGAGGTCGACGCGTAACTGGTCGGGCCGCTCCACGTCGCCGGCGGACACCGGCCACGGGTGAAAGCGCAGGGTGCCGAGGTTGGCCGCCCAGATCACCACGGCCAGCTCGCTCGGCGCGACCTCGTCGGCGGTCCGGCCGCTCGGGAACGTGATGTGCGCGGTGCGCACCCACTCGGGCGCGCCCGCCGGCAGTCGCTTCTGGTAGAAGGCGTCACCGCGGTTGGTCTGCCGGGTCGCGATCGTCGCGCCCTCGAAGACACCGCGCGGCCAGCGTTCCAGCATGGTCGGCCGGTCGCGCAGCGCCCGCAGGATGCCGTCGCCGACCGCCAGGAAGTAGCGGACCACGTCGAGCTTGGTCAGCCCACGCTCCGGGAAGTACGGCTTGTCGGGGCTGGAGACGCGCACCAGCCGCTCCCCCACCCGGATCTCCTCCGCCGCCGTGGCCACGCCCCGAGGGTACGACCTGAGGGCGGGCCCGTGGGCTACCGGCCGGTGCCCAGCGTGGCGTGCCGCTGCCCAGGCGGACCGCCGACCGACTACGTCGCGGGCGGCTCGCCGCCCGCGACGGCCTGGTCGTGGTCGCTCATCGGCCCGGCCCGAACGCGTGCCGCGACAGGCTCTTCACACCGGTCATTCGGCCGGCGAGGATCGCCGTCGGCAGCAGCGTGATGGCGTGCAGCCGGGACGACATGTAGCGGCGGGCCGCCCGCGCCGCCCGGGGCCAGCCCTGCTCGTCCATCCGCCGGGCGACGTCGACGAAGAACGCCCGCGCCTCGTCGAACCGGGAGCCGGTGATCGCGTCGGCGGAAGACTTGCTGACCGCGTGCCGCCGGTACTGGAAGCACAGGGTGGTGTCGATCGCCATCTGCTCGCCCCGCTGGATCAGATCGATCACCAGCGCGAGGTCCTGGATGACCTGGAGCTCCTCGCGGAAGTTGACGGCCTTGAGCGCGTCCGTCCGCCAGCAGATCGACGGGAAGTAGAACCAGCAGCCGCGCAGCAGGCTGGCCGCCAGATCCTCGCCACCCATCAGCGCCCGGGACTCGATGCGCGGTGCGTAGAGCCGCCGCTTGGCCTCGTCGACGATGGTGTTGACCACCGTGCCGTCGGCGTCGATGATCTCGACTCCCGGCTGCACCATGCCGACGCCCGGGTACTGCTCGATCACCGACCGCACCGTCGCCACGTAGTTGGGGTGCATGATGTCGTCGGTGCCCATCATCACCAGGTACTCGTGTTCGGCGAGGCCGACGCACTTGCGGAAGTTGCCGGTGATGCCGAGGTTGCGCTCGTTGCGCTGGTAGCGCACCCGCTCGTCGGTGATCTGCGCGAACCACTCCGGCACGCCCGGCTCGGTGCCGTCGTCGACCACGGTCAGCCGCCAGCCCGGGTCGGTCTGTGCCAGCACGCTGCGCACCGCCGCCTGCATGAGGGGCACGCTCCCGTAGTACGGCAACATGATGTCGACAATCATCGGTTCCCCGGGCCTTACTGTGCGTGGTGGACGTGCGCGACGGGCGCGGGCCACATTATCAGGCACGGCGTCCGAATCCAGCACCGGCGAAGCGGGCCGCCGGCCGTCGCGGCACCGCCTTGGCGCACCGGGGCGACGGCTCCGTGACCTCAGTGCCGAGGGCTATCATCGGCGCGCCCACACCGCACGCCCCCCGGATTGGACGCCGATGCCAGACCGTGCCGCCATCACGGACGCGCCCCCCGCGCAGACCGACGTGGGCTCGCCCCCGCCGACCACCGAGCCGGCCCGCCGACGGCTTCCGTTCGCCCGCCGGCTGGCGCTCAGTGTCTGGTTCTGGCCGACGGCGTTCGCGGCCCTCGCGGTCGGCTGGCGACTCGGCAGCCCGGAGATGTGGCAGGACGAGTTGGTCAGCGCCGACCTGGCGAACCGCTCCACCAGCCAGATCCTGGGCATGCTGAAGAACGTCGACGCCGTGCACGGCGCGTACTACCTGTTCATGCACGGCTGGGTAACCGTCTTCGGCAGCGGGCCGACCAGCCTGCGGGTGCCGTCGGCGCTGGCCATGGTCCTGGCCACCGCGTGCGTGGCGCTGGCCGGGCGACGGATCTTCGGCCAGACAGCGGGGATCGCCGGTGGGTTCGCCTTCGCCCTCGTGCCCACGGTCACCCGTTTCGGGCAGGAGACCCGGTCGTACGCCTTCGTCGTCCTCGCCGCCGCCGCGGCCACGCTGTTCCTGCTCCGGGCGTTGGAGCGGCCGGGGTGGCTGCGGTGGGCGCCGTACACGCTCGCCGTAGCCGTTATCGGCCTGGTGAATGTGGTGGGGCTCACCCTGCTGATCGGGCACGGTCTGGCCGTGCTGATCCACTGCTGGCGGGAGCGTCGCTGGTGGTCGGTGGTCTGGTTCGGACTCGCCGCGTTGGCCGGTGTGGGCATCGCCGCCCCGGTGATCCTGCGCGGCATGAAGCAGGCGGGCCGGCAGATCAGCTGGATCCCGGACAGCGCGCCCTGGACGGTCTGGGAACAGGTCCTCGGCTCGGTGCTGCTGGCCTTCGCCGTCACCGCGCTGGCGGTGGTCGGTGTGCTGACCCACCTGCGCCGCGACAACGCCGCGCGGACCGTCATGTTCGCGCTCATCGCCGCCGTGCCGCTGCCGGTGGTCCTGCTGGCCTCCACCGGCGACATCAACTACTTCTTCTCGAAGTACCTGCTCTTCGTCCTGCCGGCCTGGGCGGTGCTCGCCGGCGCGGGTCTCGCCGCGTTGCGCCGCGTCCCGCTGGTCGTGGTGGGTCTGGTGGTGCTCGCCGCCCTGAGCGTGCCCGGCCAGCTCGCACTGCGCGCCGAGTACTCGCACAGCTGGTACACCTATCCGCAGAAGCGGGCGTTCGCGCCGTTCGGGTACTCCGAGGCGGCGCGGGTGGTCGAGGCCGGTTACCAACCCGGCGACGGGCTGGTGGTCGGTGGCGCCTGGTGGTGGGCGGCCGAGGGCGGGGTTCGGTACTACCTTCCCGAGGACGTGAAGCTGCGCAACGTCTTCGAGCAGCGTTCCGCGGTCCAACGCAATGAACTCTTCAACTCGGCCTGCACCAACCCCGCCCGTTGTCTGCACGACGAGCCGCGACTGTGGGTGCTGCTGCCGGCCGTCACCGACACGCCGCTGGCCAGCCTGCCGAAGAAGCAGTCCGCCGTGCTCACCGAGCGGTACGAGGTGGCCCGCGTCGACCACGTGACCGGGATGACCGTGGCCCTGCTGCAACGGCGCGGCTGAGTCGACGCCCGGCCCGGGCGCGGAGACGGTTACCCCGTGCCGCGCCCGGGTAGGGGGTCGGCATGGCGGAACTGTCGACGCTCTGGATCATCCGGCACGGGGAGAGCACCGCGAACGTGGCGGCCACCCGGGCCGAGCAGACCGGCGCGGACGTGATCGCGCTGAGCCACCGCGACGCCGACGTACCGCTCTCGGACACCGGCGAGGAGCAGGCGCGGGCGACCGGCCGCTGGCTCGCGGGTCTGCCCGAGGACCGGCGACCCGACGTCGCGGTGGTGTCGCCGTACCTGCGGGCGGTGTCCACGGCCGAGCTGGCGCTGCACGGCACCGGGGTGCCGGTGAGCCGCGACGAGCGGCTGCGTGACCGGGAGCTGGGCATCCTGGACGGCCTGACCGGGCACGGGGTACGCCAGCGGTTTCCCGACGAGGCGAAGCGCCGCGACCGGCTGGGCAAGTTCTACTACCGACCGCCCGGCGGCGAGGCGTGGACCGACGTGGCGCTGCGCCTACGGACGCTCCTCGGTGACCTGCGCCGCGACCACGAGGGCCAGCGGGTCCTGCTGTTCGGCCACGACGCGCTGGTTTTCCTGCTGCGCTACCTCATCGAGGGGTTGACCGAGCAGGAGCTGATGGCGCTGACCCGCGAACAC
The DNA here is from genome assembly GCF_053585025.1 of Micromonospora sp. RB23. NCBI lineage: Bacteria > Bacillati > Actinomycetota > Actinomycetes > Micromonosporales > Micromonosporaceae > Micromonospora > Micromonospora sp. RB23. The sequence goes on along the minus strand of NZ_CM132111.1, from coordinate 3,452,749 downwards.
GTGATCGCCAACTGCTCGATCACCGACTGGTCCGCCGACGAACAGGGCATCCTGCGGCTGGGCGGTTTCAACGAGGTCGGCCACCTGCACCGGCAGGGCGCCGAGGCGACCAGGGAGGACGAGATCCATGCCGAACCGGTCTGAGGTGCAGGTGATCACGCCGGCGCTGCTGCGGGACTGGGCGCTGCCGGTGCCGGCCGGCGGCAAGGAGAGCCGCGGCACCGTGCTGGTGATCGGCGGCTCGCGCTTCACCCCCGGGGCGGTCCTGCTCGCCGGGGTGGCCGCGCTGCGCGCCGGGGCCGGGGTGCTCCAACTCGCCCTCGCCGAGTCGACCGCGGCCACGCTGAGCATCCAGGTGCCGGAGGCGCTGGTGATAGGGCTGCCGGAGACGTCGGACGGCGCGGTCGCCGCCGACCGGGCCGGGCAGCTCGGCGAGTTGGTGACAGCGGCCGACGTCGTGGCCCTGGGGCCGGGCTTGTCCGGTATCGAGGAGACCGGTCGGCTGCTCGACCTCGTCCTGGAGGCGGCCGGACCGCGCACCCCACTGGTCCTCGACGCGTACGCGCTGGGCGCGCTGAGCCACGAGCCGAAGCTGCTGGTCGACTCCGGTCGCCCGGTGGTGCTCACCCCCAACGTCACCGAGGCCGGCCACCTGCTCGGCCGCGACCCGGGCGACGACCTGAGCGCCGAGGCCGCCGAGCTGGCGCACCGGTACGACGCGGTGGTCTCGCTCTACGGGCACGTGGCCGCCCCGGACGGGCGCGGATGGCGGGAGGAGAGCGGCGACGCCGGCCTCGGCACGTCCGGCAGCGGCGACGTGCTCGCGGGCCTGCTGGCCGGGCTCCTGTCCCGGGGCGCGGACCCGGCGCAGGCCGCCTGCTGGGGGGCGTTCGCGCACGCCGTGAGCGGCCAACGGCTGATCCCCCGGTACGGCCGGATCGGTTTCCTGGCCCGGGAACTGCTCGACGAGATCCCGCGCACCCTCGCCACCGTCTGACCAGGCGATGTGAGCCGAGTTCGCCTGTTTCGCCGCTCGGGCTCGGGGTACCGGATCGACACCAGCCGACTTACCCACCAAGGGGGCACACCGGTGTCGACCGATGCCATCGTCCTGCTCAAAGAGGACCACAAGGAGATGCGCCGTCTGTTCAAGGCCTTCCAGGACGCCGAGGAGGGGCCGGCGAGCCAGCGGCAGAAGCTCGTCACCCAGATCCTGGAAGCCCTGACGGTGCACACCTACCTGGAGAACGAGGTGATGTATCCGGAGGTCCGCCGGCTCCTGCCCGACCTGGAGGACGACATCCTCGAGTCGTACGAGGAGCACCACGTGGCCGACGTGCTCTGCGCCGAGCTGGCCGGCATGGACGCCAAGGACGAGCGCTTCGTCGCCAAGACGACGGTGCTGATCGAGAACGTCACGCACCACGTGGAGGAGGAGGAGCAGGAGTGGTTCCCCAAGGTCCGCGAGGCGTTGGGTCGTAAGCAGCTCCAGGAGATCGGCGAGAAGATGATCGCGTTGCGCGCGGACGCGCCGCGTACCCCCACCCAGCCGAAGGCGATCAAGAAGGCGCTCGACGCGGTGACCGCCTGAGGCGAGACGTACGCACCGAAAGGGCCCGGCACACGTGCCGGGCCCTTTCGGTGCCGGGGTCAGTCGCCCGAGCCGGGCTCGGCCATCCGGCGGTGCTGCTCGGACTTGAGCTTGTCCGGAATGATCTTCCCGGCGGCCGTCTGCACCTTGTTGAGCAGCGAACCCGCCGTGACGGTCTGGTCACCCTTCATCATCGCCGCGAAGCCCTGCGCGGCGACCTCGGCCGGGTCGTCCTTCTTGCCGGAACCCACCCGGGTGTCCTGCATCTCGGCCCGCTCGAAGAAGGCGGTGTCGGTCGGCCCGGGCATCAGCGCGGTCACCGTGACGCCGGTGTCCTTCAGCTCGTTGCGCAGCGCCTCCGCGAAGGACTGCACGAACGACTTCGAGGCGTTGTAGACCGCCTGGAAGGGGCCCGGCATCGTCGAGGCGATCGACGAGGTGAACAGCACCCGGCCCGTGCCCCGCTCGACCATGCCCGGCAGCATCCGCTTGGCCAGGTGCACCGTCGACCGCACGTTGAGGTCGACGATCTCCAGCTCGTCGCGCAGGTCGGTGCCGCCGACGAACGCGCCGCCGGCGCCCCGGCCGGCGTTGAGCGCCAGCGCGTCCAGGGGGCGTCCGGTCGCGGCGACGGCGCTCACCAGTTCCTCGACCCCCTGCTCGGTGGACAGGTCGACGCGTATCGGATGGATCTGGGCGCCACCGTCGCGGCGCAGCTTGTCGGCCGCGGCGGCGATGCCGTCGTCCTCGGCGGCGACGACCAGGTCGAAGCCGTGCTCGGCGAACCGCACGGCCAGCTCGTACCCGATTCCGCTGGACGCCCCGGTCACCAGTGCGAACGGCCGGCCGGTGGTCGGTGTGGTCATGGGAGTCGACTCCTCTCGTGGACGGGACCATCGCGCCCGTGCCGGCGCGAGGCCCCCTGGTCCCATGCCCGAGCGGGGACGGTTCAACCACCGCGACGCGCTCGCGTCGGGAGGTCGGCCGGGTCGGCCACGGCCGGCCCGGTAGGATCGGCGCGGGCCGTTACTGGCGCGTTGGGATGGAGAACCATCGGGGAGCGGCCCCGTCACGAGGACGTTTGCCGAGCGCCTGGGCCTTCCGCACGTTCGTAGGAGGTCGCATGTCGCGCAACGCCGAGTCCACCGCATTCCGGAGCGCCCTCGAGGTGATCCGGGCTGTCGAGCCGCGGGTGGCCGACGCCATCGGCGCCGAGCTGACCGACCAGCGGGAGTCACTCAAGCTCATCGCCAGCGAGAACTACGCCTCCCCGGCGACCCTGCTGGCCATGGGCAACTGGTTCAGCGACAAGTACGCCGAGGGCACCGTCGGCCGCCGTTTCTACGCCGGCTGCCAGAACGTCGACACCGTCGAGGCGCTCGCCGCCGAGCACGCCCGGGAACTGTTCGGGGCCGCGCACGCGTACGTGCAGCCGCACTCGGGCATCGACGCCAACCTGGTCGCCTTCTGGGCGGTGCTCGCCGACCGGGTGGAGTCCCCCGCCCTCAGGAAGGCGCAGGTACGTCAGGTCAACGACCTCACCGAGGCGGACTGGTTCGCGCTGCGCCGCGAGCTGGGCAACCAGCGGATGCTCGGCATGTCGCTGGACGCCGGCGGTCACCTCACCCACGGTTTCCGGCCGAACATCTCCGGCAAGATGTTCGACCAGCGCAGCTACGGCACCGACCCGGCGACCGGCCTGATCGACTACGACCGGGTGGCCGAGGCCGCCCGCGAGTTCAAGCCGCTGATCCTGGTGGGCGGCTACTCGGCGTACCCCCGGAAGGTGAACTTCCGGATCCTGCGCGAGATCGCCGACTCGGTCGGCGCCACCTTCATGGTCGACATGGCGCACTTCGCCGGCCTGGTGGCGGGCAAGGTCTTCACCGGCGACTTCGACCCGGTGCCGCACGCGCACATCGTCACCACCACCACCCACAAGTCGCTGCGTGGCCCGCGTGGCGGCATGGTGCTCTGCCAGCCGGAGTTGGCCGACCAGGTGGACCGGGGCTGCCCGATGGTGCTCGGCGGTCCGCTGCCGCACGTGATGGCCGCCAAGGCCGTCGCCCTGGCCGAGGCCCGTCGCCCCGACTTCGCCGACTACGCCCAGCGGATCGTGGACAACGCGCAGGCCCTCGCCGAGGGGCTGCTGCGCCGGGGCGCGACGCTCGTCACCGGCGGCACCGACAACCACCTGGTGTTGATCGACGTGTCCGGCTACGGGCTCACCGGCCGGCAGGCGGAGCAGGCCCTGCTCGACTCGGGCATCGTCACCAACCGCAACTCGGTGCCGCAGGACCCGAACGGCGCCTGGTACACGTCCGGCATCCGGATCGGCACCCCGGCGCTGACCACCCGCGGGCTGGGCGCCGCCGAGATGGACCAGACGGCGGAGCTGATCCACACCGTGCTGACCCAGACCACGGCCGGCGCCAACGCCGACGGCACCCCGTCCAAGGCGAAGTACACGCTCGACGCCGACCTGGCCGACAAGGTCTCCCGCCAGGCCGCCGACCTGCTGGCCCCCCACCCGCTCTACCCCGCCGTCGACCTGACCTGACGGTCGCGCGCGTAGTAGTCCGCGTCGATCATGGAGTCGTGGTGCCCGGTTCAGGGCGGGTGGCGACCTTTGTCCACCACCACAACTTCATGATCGACGCGGACGGGGGCGGGGACGGGGCGGGCGGGGGGGGGGGGGCGGGTGGGGTGGGGTTAGTTCAGGGGGCGCTTGAGGTGGTAGCGGTGGACTTCGGTGCTGCCCTGGACGTTGTTGACGTCCTCGGCCGCTGAGACCAGCTCCCAGCCCTCCCGGCCGGCCCGGTTGAGGTGCGCGATGGCCGTGTCGCCGTAGGCGGTGATGTCCTTACGGGACCCGTCCGGGCCGTACCAGACGAACGAGACGGTGAAATTGCGACCCTGTCCCTGATAGCGACGAACGAGCAGGGCGTACTCCCAGGCAACCATGCGGCCCATTATGACCGTCCACGCAGGAGCTCGTCGCCGACGAGGGCGGCGAGTCGGTCCAGTCCCACGTCGATCTGCTCCGGCGTCACCGCGCTGACCGACAGCCGCAGCGCGCGCACCGGCGCGGTGTCGTCGTAGAAGTGCGCCATCGGCGTCCAGAGCACGCCGTACTCCCGCCCGGAGAGGTCCAGCAACGCGTCGTCGACGACGAACGGCACGGTCACCACCACGAAGAACCCGCCGGCCGGCACCGTCCAGCGCACCTCCGGCCGGTCCGCGAAACGCCGGGCCAGGCCGGCCACCAGGTGACGCAGGTTGCGGGCGTACGCGGCCCGCTCCCGGGTGTTCGCGGGCACCAGGCTGCACCCGTGCTCCAGGAGCCGCCCACCGATCACCGCCTGCGCGAGCGGCGAGGTGTTCACGGTGACCATGCTCTTGATCATGGCGAGCTGGTCGGCCAGCGGCCCGACGCGGCCGTCCGGGCCGGCCACCCGCTGGTCGGCCACCACGTAGCCGACCCGCGCCCCGGGCAGCACGGTCTTGGCGAACGACCCGAGGTAGACCACCCGCCGGCCGGTGTCCAGCGCCTTCAGGGTGGGCGGGCGCGGCCCGTCGGCGACGGCGAACAGCCCGTACGGGTTGTCCTCCAGCAACAGCAGGTCCTCCTCGGCGGCCAGCGCCAGCAGCCGCTGCCGGTCGGCCACGTCGATGCTGACCCCGGACGGGTTGGCGAAGTCCGGCATCACGTAACAGGCACGGGGCCGCAGGCCCGCCTGACGGGCCCGACGCGCCTGCGCCCGCAGGTCGGCGAGGTCCACTCCGGACGGTCCGTCGGCGACCGGCCACACCGGCAGGTCCACCAGCCGGGCCGCACCGGTCAGCCCGACATAGGTCGGCGCGACCGCCAGCAGCACGTCCGTCGGGCCGGCCCGCAACGCCCGCAGCACCAGGAACATGGCCTCCTGACAGCCGACGGTCACCACGACGGCCTCCGGGTCGACCGTGATCCCCTCGTCGAGGGCGAGGTTACGGGCGACGAGGTGGTGCACGATGCCCTTGGTCCGGCCGTACTGCAACAACAGCCGACGCGCCTGCTCGGGCGAGTGTCCCCGTTCCTCGACGAGGTGCCGGTGGAACGTGTCCAGGTGCCGGTGCACCGCGGCGACGTCGAGGAACTCCTCGTACGGGCGCCCGGCCGCGAGCGACACCGCCTCCGGATACCGTTCGGACACCTCGTTGAGGAAGTTCATCGAGGTCAGCGCCGGGTCGCCAAGCGCGGGGTGCAGGTCGGCGACGCCGAGGTCGGCCGGTCCGGTCACGTCCACCGGCTCAGCCCGTCCCGAGGGTCCGCAGCCCGGCCGCCGCCGTCGGGTCGGCGCAGCCGGCGAGGGTGAGCGCGTCCCGCACCTCGGCGGCGAGCAGCGCCAACGCGTCCTGCGCGCCGCGCCGGCCCCCGACGGCCAGCGCCCAGAGCAGCGGGCGGCCGATCAGGACGCCCGCCGCGCCCAGCGCCAGCGCCCGCAGCACGTCGGTGCCGCTCCGGATGCCGCTGTCCAGCAGCACCTGGCAGCCGTCCCCGACCGCGTCGACGACCTCCGGCAGCATGGTGACGCTGGCCGGGGCGCCGTCCAACTGCCGTCCCCCGTGGTTCGACACCACCACCGCGTCCGCCCCGATCCGTACCGCCTCGACCGCGTCGCGGGGGTCCAGCACCCCCTTGACGACCAGCGGCAGGTCGACGTGCTCGCGCAGCCAGGCCAGGTCCGCCCAGCGCAGGGCCGACTCGAACGACGCGTCGGTGTGCGCGGCGATCCCCGAGACACCGGGGGCGCCCGTGTGCGCGAGCGTGTCCCTGCCGTACGGCAGGTTCGCGGCGAACACGTCGGCCGGCAGGCGGAACGCGTTGCGCAGGTCGCGGGGGCGCCGGCCGAGCACCGGGACGTCCACGGTGACGACCAGGGCACGGCAGCCCGCTGCCACGATCCGGTCCAGCAGGTCGCGCACCAGAGCCCGCTCGCGCAGCCAGTAGAGCTGGAACCAGGTTGGGGCGCCGGTCGCGGTGATCTGTTCGATCGGCGTGCTGCTCAGGGTGCTCGCCACGAACGGCACGCCGGCCGTGCCGGCCGCCGCCGCGAGGCCCGCCTCCCCGTCCGGGTGCACGAGCCGCTGGTAGGCCATCGGCGCCACCCCGACCGGCAGCGCGTACGGCTGACCGAGCAGCCGTGCGCCGGTGTCCACCGCGTCCCTGCCGCGCAGCACCCGGGGCAGCACGGCGACCCGGTCCAGCGCGCTCCGGTTGGCGGCCAGCGTCACCTCGGCCGCGCCGCCGCCGGCGACGTAGTCCCACACGTCCGGGGCCAGCACCGCGCGCGCCCGCTCCGCGTAGTCGGCGAACGTCACCGGCCGGTCGGCCAGCGCCGGCTCACGCACCGGACACCGCCGCGCCCTCCGACTCGACCGGTGTCGCCTCCCGGTCCGACGGCAGGCCGAACCGGTCCCGCAGGAACGCGGCGGCGCTGTCCTGCGCGCGCCGGCCGTCGGTGAACACGCCGGGCATGGCGAAGAACCCGTGGATCATCCCCGGGTAGTGGTCGACGCGGGCGGGCACGCCGGCCGCGCTCAGTCGCTCGGCGTAGCGCTGCCCCTCGGCGCACAACGGGTCCATCTCGGCGGTGACCACCAGGGCCGGCGGCAGGCCGGACAGGTCGTCGGCGCGCAGCGGCGATGCCAGCGGGTCCCGCGCGTGCTCCGCCTCGGCGAGGTAGTGCGTCCGGTACCAGGCCACCGAGTGCCGGTTGAACAGGGTCGGGTCATCGCCGACCGGGCCGGACGGCTCCCCGCCGATGTCGGTGTTCGGGTAGACGAGCAGTTGCGCCGCCAGCGCGGGCCCGTCCGCGCGGCAGAGCAGGGTCACCGCGGCGGCGAGGTTCCCGCCCGCGCTGTCGCCGCCCACCGCCAGCCGCGTGGGGTCCACACCGAACCGGTCGGCGTTCGCGGCGATCCAGACGGTCGCCGCGTGGCAGTCGTGCACCGCGGCCGGGAAGGGGTGCTCCGGGGCGAGCCGGTAGCCGACGGTCACCACCTGGCAGGGCACCGCGTTGGCCAGTCGCCGGCAGATCCCGTCGGCGGTGTCGATGCTGCCGAGCGTCCAGCCGCCGCCGAAGAAGTACAGCAGGGTGGGCAGCGGCCCGGAACCCGCCGGCCGGTACACCCGGACGGGCAGGTCACCGCCCGGACCGGGGATGTGCTCGTCGCGTACCTCGGCGACCTGCTCGACCGCGCCGCCGCCGGCGCGGATCGCGGCCAGGTCCGCGGCGCGCGCCTCGGCGAGTGTCTGCGTGTACAGCGGCGGCGTGGCCGCCGCGGCGCGGGCGGCGCGGTAGGCCGCCACCTCCGGGTGCAGGGCCATGTCGATCTCCTATCCGCCGGTGCTGACCAGCAGCTTGTCGATGCCGCGCAGGAAGAGGCTGCCGCTGTACGTCGGGGTCTCGGTGACCGCGAGCCGGGGGAACCGGGCGAACAGGCGGGGCAGCGCGAGGCGGCCCTCCAGCCGGGACACCGCCGCGCCGAGGCAGAAGTGCAGGCCCACCCCGAAGGCCAGCGACGGCGGGCCGGCGCGCGTCGGGTCGAAGACGTCCGGGTCGGGGAACCGCGCCGGGTCCCGGTTGGCCGCCCCGATGATGATGAGGACGTTGTCCCCCTCGGCGACCGGCACGCCGGCCAGCACGGTGTCCTCCGGCGCGGCCCGGGCGAGGAAGTGCACCGGACTCTGCAGGCGCAGCACCTCGTCGACACACCCGGCGGCGAGGGCGTCGTCGGTGGGCAGCGCGGTGACCGCCCCCGGGTGGGCCAGCAGCAGCGGCAGGCCGTTGCTGAACATGTAGACGGTGGTGACGAAGCTGGCGTTGAACAGCACGATCAGGTTGCTGATCAGCTCCTCCTCGGTCAGCTCCACCTCGCCCGATCCGACCGCCTCGACCAGGGCGCTGATCAGGTCCTCGCCGGGCGTACGGCGCCGATGGTCCAGCAGATCCCGGTAGAACGCCCGCAGCTCCTGCGCCGCGGCGTTCGCGGCGGCCAACCGCTGCGGGGTCTTGCCGGCCACATCCAGGAACTCGTCGATGCGCTCCACCCGATCCCGGTACCAGGGCAACTCCCCCGCCGGGATGCCGATGAACTCGGCCATCACCAGAGCGGGAATGGGGTACGCGAAGTCGGCCACGAAGTCGACGACACTGTCACCGGCGTCGGCCATCTTGTCCAGCAGGTCGTCGACGACGCGCAGGATCACCGGCTCCAGGGCGCCGAGGCGGCGCGGGGTGAACGTACGCGAGAAGACATGCCGCATCCGGGTGTGGTCGGGCGGGTTGATGAACATCATCGACGTCTGGAAGGTGCGCAGGATCTCGTGCTCCTCCCAGCCGGGCGGCGGCTGTTTGGTCCACCGTGGATCGCGCAGCATCCCATCGATCAGGTCGTAGCCGACCGCCACCGCCGCCACGGTGCGGTGCTCGGCGCGCGGCGGCACCGCGCTGACCGGCCCGAGCCGGTGCAGGCGGGCGTACCACGGGTACGGATTCTGGCGGCCCTCTTCGCTGTAGAGGCCGGTGAGCAGGTCCTGCACCGTCACGACGTACTCCTCCCCAGGATGTCGGTGCTCCGGAGGCGGCGGGTCACCCCGCCGCCCCCGGCGGTGTCACAGGCCGAGCAGCCGTAACGGCACGGCGTCGGCCATCGCCGTGTTGCCGGCGTCGTTCGGGTGGATGTGGTCGCCCGAGTCGTACGCGGGCAGCAACTGGCTGGGCCTGGCCGGGTCACGCAGCACCCGGTCGAAGTCGAGCAGCCCGTCGAACTCCCGGCTGCCGCGCAGGTACGCGTTCACGGCCTGCCGGGTGGCCTCCTTCTCCGGCGTCCACACACCCGGCGCGCCGTGCCCCTCGTACGGCGTCAGCGTGGCCACCAGGCTGGTCAGCCCGCGCTGCTGGAATTGCTGGTTGATCTGCCGCAGGGTGGCGATGATCGCGTCCGCCGAGTCGTTGGACATCCAGATGTCGTTGATGCCCAGGTGGGTGACGACGGTCCGCACCCCGGTCTGGGCGAAGACGTCCTCGTTGAGGCGGGCCGCCGCGTTCGGGCCGAGTTGGAAGTAGCCCGGGTAGTCGCCGGCGCCCGGCTCGGTGCCCTCGTGGTTGAGGCGGTTGCCGGCCAGGCTCAGGTTGAGCACGCCCGGCGTGCGCCGGTCCGGCCGGTCGGCGAGCAGCCGGTCGGAGAGCAGGTCGGGCCAGCGCCGGTTGGCGTTGACCGTGCTGCCGTTGCCGTCCCCGATGGAGTCGCCGAGCACGACCAGCGCCCCGGGGGTGCCCTTGCGCTGCACGTCGACGCCGGAGAGGAAGAACCAGCAGCAGTTGGGCCGGATGGTGAAACCGGTCCCGTCGGCGGCCCCGGTCAGGTCACCGGCGCCGATGAAGTTCGTCTGCTGGGACTGCCCGTGGAAGGTGGTCGGCCCGGTCGGCGTCGGGAAGTGCAGGGTGATCACCAGGTCGCTGTCGTCCGCGACGGCGAAGGTCAGCGGATCGCTCAGCAGCTCGGCGCCCCGGTTCATGGTGGCCGAGGCCGCGCCGGTGAAGGTCAGCGGGCGCAGCGAGGCCGGGTCGATGTCGGAGACGTCGTCGACGGTCGTGGTGTTCGGTCGGGCGACGGTGGCGCGCCCCACCCGGACCGCCTGCTCGCCGTAGAGGTTGCTGAGCCGTACGCGCACCGCCGGGCCGCCCACCGAGACGTGCACGACCATCCGGACGCTCTGGTCGTTCAGGCCCGTGTTGGTCAGGCCGACCGAGTTGCCCCGGGTGACCGCCGCGGCCCAACTGCCCGCCCACTCGCCCCGGTCCGGCCGGCCGGCGATGGTGGAGGATCCGCCGGCGGTGGCGACGACGGCGGGTGTTCCGGTGACCAGTAACGCCGCGAGGGCGGTGACGACATGCCATCTCTTCGGGGTCGACATGGAACCTCCATCGTGTGGCAGCCCAGGGCCGTCCGCTGACGACTCCCGCTGGACGATGGTCCAGAAACCTAGCCGCCGCCGATGACGGGCGTCAATCAACTGATCGACGCGATCAAATGTCCACCGGGCCTGCGGTTTCGCCCTTCGGCCCGGTCCCGCCGCGCCCGCGCCGGCCTAGGCTCGCAGGCGGCGGCGGTGCGGTCGCCGAACGCGCCCCACCGCCCGCGACGTCGCCGGGAAACCGACCCGGAGACCGCCGCCTTCCTGCGATGGGGGTTTGCCGGATGACTGACGGACCCGGGCACGCGACCTATGTGGACAGGGCACTGCGACTGTTCGCCGAGTTCGGCGATCGGGAGGCGCTGGTCGGCGGTGGTCGCCGCCTGACCTACACGGAGGCCGCCACACGGGTACGCGCGATGGCCGCGACGCTGACCCGGCACGGCGTACGACCCGGGTCGGCGGTGCTGGTGACGATGGCGAACGCCGTGGAGGGTCCGCTGCTCCAGCTCGCGCTGCACCTGCTCGGCTGCCGGACGATGTGGGTCGCTCCGGTCACCGCCCGCCGGGAGGTCGACGAGTTCGTCCGACTGGCCCGACCCGACGCCCTGGTCTACGACGCCCGCGACCCGGCCAGCCTGGGCCCGGAGCTGGCCGCCGCGCTGCCCGGCGTGCCGGTGTGCTGCCTGGGACCCGGCGGCGCGGGCCCGGACCTCACCGTGGACACGGCGGAGCCGGTGGCGCTGCCGACGACGGTTCCCGCGCCGGAGTCGTTCCTACAGACCAGCGGCACCACCGGCGCCCCGAAGCTGGTGCACCACACCGAGAGCTTCTACGCCCAGATCCTCACCCTCGCGGCCGATTTCCGCGCCGCCGGGTTCCCGCTGCTGCGGCACCTGTCGCACTCGCCCATGTGGCTGGCCAGCGGCCAGATCACCACCCTGTTCAACCTGTTCACCGGCGGCGTGCTGTTCCTGCGCGACGACTGGGACCCGACGGCGTTCGTGTCCACCGTGCAGCGGGAGCGGATCAACTCCACGTTCGTGACCCCGCCGATGCTCTACGAGCTGCTGGACCATCCGGCGCTGGCGGGCGCGGACTTCTCGGCCATGTTCATGTTCAACGTGGGCGCCGGGCCCGCCGCGCCCGCCCGGCTGCGCCAGGCCATCGCGCGGTTCGGCCCGGTGCTGCGCATCGTGTACGGCCTCAGCGAGGCCGTCGTGATCACCGCGCTGCCCGGGCTGACCGACGATCCGGAGCACCCCGAGCGGCTGCGCTCCTGCGGGCGACCCTACGGCGACGTACGGATCGAGATCCGCGACGACGACGGCGTCGTGCTGCCGCCGGGCCACGACGGCGAGGTGTGGGTGCGGAGCCGGCTGAGCTTCGCCGGCTACCACGGGCAGCCCGAGCTGACCGCGCAGACGCTCGTCGACGGCTGGGTCCGCACCCGCGACATCGGCCACCTCGACGAGGACGGCTACCTCTACCTGGTCGACCGGGCGCACGACATGATCGTCACGCACCGACGGAACTGGGCCATCTTCTGCCGCCCCATCGAGGACGTGCTGGCCGGGCATCCGCAGGTGCGGGCCGCCGCCGTGATCGGCGTACCGGACGACGAGGTCGGCGAGACGCCGTACGCGTACGTGGTGCCCGCGCCGGGCGCGACCGTCACCGCCGCGGAGCTGATCGATCTGGTGACCGCCGAGCTGAACGAGATGTGGGCGCCGACCGCTGTGGAGTTCGTCGACCGGTTACCGGTGAACCGGTCGGTCAAGGTGGACAAGCGGGCACTGCGCGCCGGTTACGCCGCGCGGCGGGCGGCGGCGGTCGGGGCGTGACCCCCCGTCGGCAGTTGCTCGTCCTGGTCGGCGCCGACCTGATCTCCAACCTGGGCACCCGCATCTCCGTGGTGACCATTCCCTGGCTGGTACTGGTCACCACCGGCAGCCCGACCAAGATGGGTCTGGTCGCGTTCGCCGAGACCCTGCCGTACCTGCTGTCCAGTGCCCTCGGCACGCCCTGGGCCGACCGGATCGGCCTGCGCCGGACGTCGATCCTCTGCGACGCGGGCAGCGCCCTGGCGATGGTCGTCGTCGCGCTCACCCCGTGGCTGGGCTTCGCTCCCCTGGTGGCGCTGGTCGCGGTGGCAGGTGGGCTGCGCGGCATCGGAGACCGGGTCAAGCACGTCATGTTCCGGCCGGTCGCCGAGGCCGCCGGGGTGCCCCTGATCCGCCTCACCTCGGCGTACGACGGGTTGAGCCGGGTGGTGACCCTGTTCGGCGCCGCCGTGGGCGGTCTGCTGATCGCCGCGTTCGGGGTGACCCAGGCGATCCTCATCGACGCGGCCAGCTTCGCGATCTGTGCGCTGCTCATCGGCCTCCTGGTCCGCCCGCCGGCCGCCCCGGCGACGCCCGCCGCGCCGGTGGGCTACCTGCGCGCGCTGCGGGACGGCTTCGGCTACCTCGGTCGGGACCGGCCGCTGCTGGGCATGCTGGTGGTCGTCTCGGCGCTGAACATGGTGGCCAACGCGAGCGTGGCCGTCTACATACCGTTCTGGGTCGCCCGGGAACTGCACGGTCCGAGCGGGCTCGGCCTCGTGCTGGCGGCTTTCTCGGCGGGCGCGCTGCTGGGCAATGTGGCGTTCACCGCGCTCGGGCCCCGGCTGCCCGGCCGGCTGACGTTCCTGATCGGGGCGACGGTCGCCGGCACACCCCGGCTGGTCGCCCTGGCGATCAGCGACGACCTGCCGGTCGTCCTCGTGGTGACCTTCCTGTCCGGGATCGGCATCGCGGCGGTCAACCCGCTGCTCGGGGTGGCGCTCTACGAACGGGTGCCACCGGATCTGCAGACCCGGGTGCTCGGCATCGCCGGTTCGCTGGCCTTCGTCGGGCTGCCGGTCGGCGCTCTGCTCGGTGGCTGGTCGGTGGACGCGTTCGGCCTCACCCCGGCGCTGCTGCTCATGGCGGCGGCCTGCCTGTCGGTCACCGCGCTGCCCCTGCTGGCGCGTACGACCACACCGTCACGCCCCACCCCGGTCGGCACCACCTGACCGGCACGGCGACGCGAAACCCGGTTGCGGGCGGCGGCCGACACCCGCAGGCTCGACCCGATGAGCGCACCCGCACCGCACACCGACGAGCCGGTCGCCCCGGTGATCGACGCCGCGTTGGCGCGCCGCCTGGTCGCCGAGCAGTTCCCGCGCTGGGCCGACCTGCCCGTACGTCCCGTCGAGGTCGGCGGCTGGGACAACCGCACCTTCCACCTGGGCGACGAGATGACCGTGCGGCTGCCCAGCGGCGAGGGGTACGTGCTCCAGGTGGCCAAGGAGCAGCGGTGGCTGCCCGTGCTCGGCGAGCGGCTCGCCTGGGAGATCCCCGTGCCGCTGGCCCAGGGTCGACCGGGAGCGGGCTACCCGTACCCCTGGTCGGTGTACCGCTGGATCGACGGCCACACCGCGCGCGCCGAGCGGATCGACGACCTGACCCGGTTCGCGACGGACCTCGCGGCGTTCCTGCGGGCCCTGCGGGCCGTCGACGCCACCGGCGGCCCCGCGGCCGGCCCGCACAGCGCCTGGCGGGGCGGGCCGCTGTCCACCTACGACGCCGAGACCCGGGCGGCGATCGAGACACACCGTGACCGGCTCGACGTCGCCGCGGTCACCGCCGTGTGGCAGGACGCTCTCGAGGCCACCTGGGTAGGGCCGCCGGTGTGGTTCCACGGCGACGTCGCGTACGCCAACCTGCTGGTGCGCGACGGCCGGCTCGCGGCGGTCATCGACTTCGGTTGCTGCGGTGTCGGCGATCCCGCCTGCGACACGGTGATCGCCTGGACCCTCCTGCACGGCGCCAGCCGGGCCGCGTTCCGGGACGCGCTCGACGTCGACGCGGGCACCTGGGCGCGGGGGCGCGGCTGGGCCCTGTGGAAGGCGCTGATCACCCTCGACGGTCCCGACCCCGCCGGTTCCCGGCGCGTGATCGGGGAACTGCTCGACGAGCGCCGCTGAGCCGTCAGCGGCCGGCCGCCGCCGGGGTCGCGTGTTCAGTGTGGCAACGCGGGCAGCGCAGCCGCGACCCGGCGGCCCGGGGCACCCGCAGCCGTTGACCGCACGCGCAGGCGAACACCGGCTGGGCCGAGCGCAGGTACTCCTCGCGCGTCCGCCGCGGCCAGCTCCCGTGGCAGCGGTGGCACCGCTTCGGCGGGTAGCTGTGGTAGTGGGCCAGCCCGAACGCGCCCAGGAGCAGCACGGTGGCGAGGACCGGCAGTCCCAGCAGGACCACCAGGGCCGGCATCAACGCGCCGGACACCACCGCGCCGACCACCGTCACCAGCAGCACCGGCACGCCGAGCAGCAGACCGGCGAAGCCCCAGGTGAAGGTGAGCAGCGACGGAACGAAGAGCGGCCACACCCCGCCGGGCGCCCAGCGGGCCACCCCGTATCCGCCGCAGCGCGGGCAGTTCGGCGAGGCGGCGTGCGGCACCGACCCCAGCGCCTTCGGCGCGAGCCACTCGACGACCCTCTTGAGGATCTCCTCGACGAGTTTGCTGGCCAGTTGTTGCAAAAGCGATGCGAGCACGCTGCCACCTCCCGACCGCCGCGTACCACCCACCGTCATCGTGACCGGCCGCGGCCACCGACATGCGGCCCAGCGCGCCGACGCCGCCGCGACCGACGCCTTTCCGACACGCGATCGTTCGTCAGCCGTTCGCCGCACGGCCGTCCGGGCGTCGACGGCGGCGGCTACCGTCGTCCGTCGCGGGACGCCCCGCCCACCAGCGTCAGGAGGCCCGTCGCGCATGACGTCGTCACCCACCCGCCGCACGAGAGCCGAGGTCGTCGCCGTACGCCGCATCGGCGACAGCGCGCCGCACAGCGCGTTCACCGACCTCGTCCGACACGCCGGGACGTGGTTCTGTGCCTTCCGCGAGGCCGACAGCCACCTCTCCGACGACGGCGTGATCCGGGTGTTGACCTCGACGGACGGGCAGGCGTGGAGGTCCGCGGCGGTCGTCCGGGCGGCCGGCGTCGACCTGCGTGACCCGCGCTTCGTGACGCGGCCCGACGGGCGGCTGCAAATGCTGGCCGCAGCCCGGACCGGGACGTTCACGACGGTGTCCTGGCTCTCCGACGACGGCCACGCCTGGAGTGACCCGGCACCGGTCGGTGAGCCGGGCGTCTGGGTGTGGCAGGCCGCCTGGCACGACGACGCCATGTACGGCGTCGGCTACGCCACCCGGGGGCCCCGGTTCGCCCGGCTCTACCGCAGTGTCGACGGGCTCGACCTGCGGCCGTGGGTGCCGACGTTGTTCGAGGGCGGCTACCCGAACGAGTCCGGGTTGACGTTCGCCCCGGACGGCACCGCGCACTGCCTGCTGCGCCGCGACGGCGACGGCGCCACCGCCCAGCTCGGACGGGCGCACCCGCCGTACCGCGAGTGGACGTGGACCGACCTGGGCGTACGGGTCGGCGGCCCCGCGTTGCGGCGGCTGCCCGACGGGCGGCTGGTCGCCGGGGTACGCCTGCTCGACGGCGACGTGCGGACGGCGATCTGCGCGGTCGACCCCGAGCGCGGCGCGCTGACCGAACTGGTCACGCTGCCGTCGGGCGGCGACACCAGCTACCCCGGTCTGGTGTGGCACGACGATCGCCTGTGGGTCAGCTACTACTCCTCACACGAGGAGCGGACCTGCGTGTACCTGGCCGAGGTGGGACTGACCGGCTGATCCGTGCCACGGACGGGGCGGCGCGGCCCTGTCCACGACCAGGTCACTCGATTAGTCTGCCGAGGATGGCATCGATGACCGAGTCGATTGACCCGCACTGCCTGCGCGAGGGCGAGAGCGCCACCCTGCTGCGCGAACACCGGTGGCGCCGGTTCGTCGTGCTCGGCGACAGTGTCGCCGAGGGCAGTTGCGAGCCCGTCGACGGCTACCCGGACCAGCAGTGGGCTGATCGGATCGCGGCCGAGCTGGCAGCCGTCCGACCCGGCCTGGCGTACCTCAACCTCGGCCGCAGCGGGCTGCGTGCCCACGAGGTCCGCGCGACCCAACTGGCCCCGGCGCTGGCGTTCGACCCAGACCTGGCGCTGGTCGTCTGCGGGGGCAACGACGCCTTCCGCTCCCGGTACGACCCGGACGCGGTCGACGAGCACCTGGTCGCCATGATCGTCGCCCTGCAGCGGGCCGGCGCGGATGTCATCACGGTGGGCATGTTCGACGTCTCCCACAGCCCCGCCGTCCCGGAGGCCCTGCGCGCCGGCCTGGGCGAGCGGATGCGCCGACTCTCGTCGCACACCGCCGCCCTGGCGGACCGACTCGGGACCCTGCACGTGGCCCTGACCGATCATCCGGCCGGTCGGGACCCGAGCCTGTACAGCAGCGACGGGCGGCACGGCAGCGCCCGCAGTGACGCCATCGCGACCGCGGTGACGCTCCGTCGCCTGCACGTCCACCTGAACGCCCAGCGACGCGGGGGCCCAGGCCCCACCTGAGCTGCCGTCGAAACGGCGCGGCGGATACGTCCGTGCCGCGCTCGGGCGTCACCTCCCCCGCAAGCGCCCGGTGCGCGCGCCCCTCGCCGGGGACAACGCCCGGCCAGCGATCCTCCTATAGTGACATCGGTCGAGATCAACCCGGCGTGCCGAGTGGTCGCGACGAGCACGAGCAACCGGCGGGCCCCGCGGCCCGCCGGCCACGGGGGAGCCGATCGCAGCCGTGTCGGCGGCGGTCGACTCAGATCGGAGAGACGCATGCGGCGAGCCCGCGCCCTGACAATCGTTATCGGCACGCTTGCGCTGGCGGTGGCCGGATCCGTGCCCGCGCAGGCGGTCGGCGGCGGTCAGGCCGTCACGGACAACAGTTACCCGTTCATCGCCAAGGTGGACTTCGGCGTCGGCGTGCGCTCCTGCACCGGGACGCTGCTCGATCCGCACTGGGTCATCACCGCCGCGACCTGTCTGAGCGACACCGCGCAGCGACCGGCCGCCGGCCCACCGGCCCAGGCCACCACCGTCACCGTCGGTCGGGTCGACATGACGAGCACGGCGGGCCAGGTACGCACGGCCGTCAGCGTGGTGCCGCACCCAACCGACAACCTCGCGCTGCTGCGGCTCGACCAGCCGGTCACCACGCACGCGCCGGCCCGGATCGGCTCCGCCCCCACCATCGACGAGCAGTTGCAGGCGCTCGGCTACGGCCGCACCGCCAGCCAGTGGGTCCCGGATCAGCTGCACGGTGGCACCTTCACGGTCACCTCGGTGGGCGCCGGCAGTGTCGACCTCGACGGCGCTGCCACCGGGGCCACCCTGTGCCGTGGCGACGCCGGCGGCCCGTCCGTCCGCCGCGTCGGCAGCTCGGTGGAGGTGGTCGCCGTACACGACAGGTCACTCCAGGGCGGTTGCTTCGGGGAGACCGAGACGCGTCGCACCGCCGTCGACTCCCGCCTGGACAACCAGGCCGGTTGGGTCCGGGGCAGCATCGACGCCGCACCCGACTGGTCCGAGGGCCTGGCGTTGCCCATCACCAACGGGTTCAGCGGCAACTGCCTGGTGACGGCCGCGAGCACCAACCAGAGCCCGGTCGCCACCACCACCTGCTCGGCGAGCGCTCCGGAGCAGCAGTGGACCATGGTGCCGAACGGGTCCGGCACGTTCCACCTGCGCAACGCCAAGACCGGCAAGTGCCTCTACGGTGAGACGCCCCGACTCGGCGACGTGAAGATCTACACCTGCGACACCGGCATCACCCAGCAGTGGCAGATCACCACCGGCTCGCTGCGCAGCCAGTTGAAGAACGCCGGCTCCGGCCTCTGCATCGCGTCGCCCTCGGCCACCCCAACGGACGTCCGCATGGACACCTGCGGCACCTTCGAGGACCACTACTGGGTGCAGCGGGGCAACGGCGGCGGCGCCTACGGTCCGCTCCAGGCCGAGGCACTGGGGTTGTGTCTGGTGAACTACGACGGTCCCGGCGTGCACTCAAGCGTTCCACTCGGGGCCTGCGGCAGCTCCGACCGGGCGTGGACGCAGAGCGGGACCACGCTGCGAGGCGCGACCGGCTGCCTCACGGCCGGCACGCCGTCGACGGACCCCCGCCGCATCACCCCCGTGTCGATCGGCACTTGCACCGGCGCGAAGAACCAGGACTGGATCGCCCTGCCCAACGGCACGTTCAAGAACCCCGGTTCCGGCAACTGCCTGGCCACCGCCTTCGACCGCGTCGAGACCCCCGCCTACGTCGGCACGATGGCCCCGTGCAGCGGCCAGTCGTGGCGCCTCCCGGACGTCTGAGCATACGAGCGCGCGGGGTTCCGGCCGGAACCCCGCGCGCTCGGGCCAGTGCGGGTCAGTCGTGCAGGAGGATTCCCGTCAGGAGGACGCCGTGGGCCAGGTTGAGGATGCCGTCGCCACCGGGATAGCCGACCCGCGCCAGGCCGCCGGAGGCCGTTCGGCCGAACAGGTACGGGGCCAGCGAGTACGGGACGTCGGCCGTGACCGTCTCGCCGGTCTCGATCTGCACGAAGTCCATCGGCACCCGGTCGGCCGGCAGGTACTGCTGCAGGATCGCCCCGCCCCGGTCGACGGCAGCGCGCAGGCCCTCGGTCCAGTCCGACGGGCTCAGCTCGGGGCCGATCAGCACGCCGTGCCCGGCTGAGCCGTCGGCCGGCTTGGCCACCAGCGAGGTCTGCTCGGCGATCGCCCGGTCGAGCACCGCGACGGTCAACGGCACCGTGTACGGCACGTGCCGGCGGATCAGCGTCCGGTCGTCGGCGGGCAGGGTGTCGACGTCCTCCCACAGCCAGGCGAAGGTCGTCTTGTTGCCGAGCAGCCAGGCCGCCGTCGACACGTACATCGGCAGCGTGCCGGCGGCCAGGGCGCCGGCCACCGCGTCCAGACCGGCGGTCGGCGTGACCCGGTTCGGCACGAACAGCCGGAACAGCGCGTCGACCGGCGCGCCGTCCACGACGAGACGCTTGTCGGTGTCCAGGGTGGCCGTGGACAGGGGCGCGATGACCAGGTCGATGCCGAAGTCGCGGGCCCGGACGGCGAGCGGGCTGAGGATCCGGATGAACGTCTCCGGGTCGTCCAGGCCCGGGTAGTCGGCGTCGAAGTCCATCAGCAGGGCCAACCGGGCGCCCTCGGGCAGGCCGAGTTCGTCGCGGATCGCCACGAACCGCTGGTCCAGCAGTGACGGCGCGGCCCGTACCGGCAGACCGTCGAGGAGCCCGTGCTCGGTGTAGAGCTGCGCGAAACGTTGGATGACGGTGTCGGCGTCGAACCCTCCCCCGAGGCTGCTGTCGATGTTGTACTCGACGAACTTCGGCACGCCGTCGGTGAAGATCACATCGGGTCGGTACGCGGCCAGCAGCGCCTCGGTCAGGGGCTCCGACTCGTCCAACAGGCGGGTCTCCCCCGCCGGGACGCCGAGCAGCCGACGTAGCTCGCCGGCGGTGTCCACCCGGCGGCGGCAGGCGTCGAGGATGAGCTGGGCCAGCCGGTCGCAGACGTCGTTCAGCTCCCGCCAGGTGTCGGCGGCCAGCACCGGGGGGCGGGCCAGCCGCCACTGCTTGTTGTAGGTGGCCCGGCCGTGGAAGACGCGTTCCCAGGCGGCGGCGCCGGTGGCCACCATGGCCCGGCGGGCCGGCTCGGGCAGGTCGGTCCACGCCCCGTCGGCCGACGGCCAGGGATAGTTCGGGTCGATCATGAGCCGTCCTTCATGGTCAGGTGGATGGCGGTGGTGAGCTGCTCCCGGCCGGGCTGCACGGCCCGGTCCAGGGCGGGGGCGAACGGCAGCACCGCGCCGTCGGGCCGGGTCACCCGGCGCGGAGGGGCGAGCAGCCGTACCCGCTCCACGACCGAGGCGATGATCTCGGCGGCGACGCCGCAGGAGCGGTTGGCGTCGTCGAGGACGACGAGACGGCCGGTACGCGCCACCGACTCGGTGAGGCCGTCGATGTCGAACGGGTACAGGGTGCGCGGGTCGAAGACCTCCACCGACACCTCGCCGGCCACCTCCTCGGCGACGGCGAGCGCGTCGTGCACGAGGTGCCCGACCGCGACCACCGTGACGTCGTCGCCGCGGCGGTGCACCCGGCCCCGACCCAGCGGCACCGGTTCCAGCTCGGCGACGTCGTCCCGGACGTCCATCGCGCCGGCCGGCGCGAACACGACCACCGGGTCGTCGTGCCGGATCGCGCTGACCAGCAGCCCGTACGCGTCGGCCGGGGTGGCCGGCACGACGGTGACCACGCCGACGTGGGCGAAGAGGCTGTACGGGTGGTCCGAGTGCTGCCCGGCCCACCCGGTACGCGACCCGGAGCCGGGTACCAGGTAGGTGACCGGCACGGCGCACTGCCCGCCGGTCATCAGCGGGAACTTGTGCGCGTGGTTGACGATCTGCTCGAAGACGAGGAACAGCAGCGACGGGATCTGGAACTCGATCACCGGTCGGAGCCCGGCCAGCGCCGCCCCGGTGGCGAAGCTGGTGAACGCCTGCTCGGACAGCGGTGTGTCGCGGACCCGGTCGGTCCCGAACCGCTTGGCGAGCCCGGTGGTCACCAGCGACGCGCCGACCTGGACGTCCTCGCCGAGCAGGAACACCGTCTCGTCGCGGGCCAGCTCGTCGGCGAGAGCCCGGGTCAACGCCCGGCGGTACGACAGTCGGGGCACCTCAACCACCTCCGGTGCGGGCGGTCAGGCCGCTGGCATACAGGTACGCGAGCGCGTCGGCGGGCTCGGGTTCCGCGCTGGCCAGAGCGAAGTCGACCGCCGCGTCGAGGGTCGCCTCGACCTCGGCGTCCACGGCGTCCCGGTCGGTGTCGGTGAGCCGGGAGCCCTGGATGTCCACCGGGTCCCGGGACCGCCCCCGGGACACCTCGTCGGGCGTGCGGTAGTCGAGGCGTACCCCGTGCTCGAAGGTGTGGTGGGCGTCGAAGCGGTAGGTACGGGCCTCGATCAGCTCGGGGCCGCCGCCGGCGCGCATGCGCGCGGCGGCGGCGCAGGCGGCGGCGCGTACCGTCTCGGGGTCCTGGCCGTCGACGTCGACCGCCGGGATGCCGAAGGCGGCGGCGCGGCCGGCGATGCTGCCGGCGACCGCGCCGGCGACCGGCATGGTGGTGGCGTAGCCGTTGTTCTCGCAGACGAACAGCACGGGTACCCGCCAGAGCGCGGCCAGGTTGAACGCCTCCAGCAGCATCCCTTCGTTGACCGCGCCGTCGCCGAAGAAGCTCACCCCGATCGTGTCGCGGCCCTGGCGACGGCGGGCCCAGACCGCCCCGGTGATGATCGCCCCGGACGCGCCGACGATCGCGTTCGCGCCGAGCACGCCGATGCTCAGGTCGGCGGCGTGCATCGAGCCGCCCCGGCCGGCGTTGAGCCCCGTGATCCGGCCGCACAGCTCGGCGAGCATCCGCGCCGGGTCCGCGCCTCGGGCCAGGACGTGCCCGTGCCCGCGGTGCGTGCCGGCGAGCACGTCGTCGACGCCCAGCGCGGCGCAGACGCCGGCGGCGATCCCCTCCTGACCGAGGTACGGGTGGATGCCGCCGACGATCTGCCCACCGTGGACCAGCTCCACCGCCCGCTCCTCGAACCGGCGGATCAGCCGGACCGTGCGGTAGAGCCGGACCTTCTCGGCGTCGCTCACGCGGAGCCCTTGACGGCGGCGAGGATGTCGTCCCAGAGCCGGGCGCGGGCGGCGAGGGCGGTGTTGACCGTGTCGGCGCACTCCTGCCACTTGGCGTCGTCGTCGCCGCACAGGTCGGCGAGCATCTGCATGGCCATCGGGGTGTGCTGCTCGCCGTCGACCTCGATGTGCCGTTCCAGGTAGTCGACGAACGTGTGCAGCCGGTTGCTGCGCTCGTTGACGGCGACGACCTGGGTGAACATGTCGGGGATCAGGTCCTCGCGGCCGAACGCGAACGCCGCCGCCTGGCAGTGCACCGGGGTCGACTCGATGATGTGCCAGGTGGTCGCGGCGAACCGGGCGGACGCGGCCGGCGCCCCCGCCTCGGCGAGCGCGTCGGTCACCGGACGACCGGCGCGCAGCAGGTCGACGAGGGCGTTCACGGCGGTGGTGTCCGCGCCGGCCTCGGCCATGCCCCGCACGTACAGCTCGAAGTGGCTGATGTAGCCCTCGCCCAGCTCGTCGCTCTCCTCGACCATCACGATGTCGTTGATGAGCCGGCGGCTGCCGGTCGGTCCGGTCGGGATCCACGGCACGGTGACGCAGGTGAGCTGCCGCTGCAACGACTTCAGCAGGGACATGAAGTCCCAGACCGCGAAGACGTGGTGCTCCATGAAGGTGACGAGCGCCTCGTGGGTGTCCAGGTTGGCGTAGAGCGGGTGCTTGACCACGGCGTCGCGCCGCTCGGTCACCGCCTCTTCCAGCCGCTCGATGCCCGGGTGCGTCCTACCCCAGTCGTACCGTGACATTGTCAGCCTCCCTGCTGGGCGCGGTCGCGCCAGATGACCGGGCAGTAGTCGGGGTCCGCGTAGTCCGGCCGCCCCTCGTGGGTGCGGCGGACCAGCACGTCGTGGTTGTAGGCGGCGAGGGTGCCGTCCGAGAGGGGATACTCCCGCCAGGCGTTGTCGCCGTCCTGAAGGTGCAGTGAGATCGCCTGTCGGGGGCGACCGCTGACGTTGGGGCCGCTGCCGTGGTAGGTGCGGCAGTGGTGGAAGCTCACGTGTCCCTTGGGGATCACCATCGGGATCTTGCGGATCTCCGCGCCGTTGTACGCGGCGTTCTCGGCCAGCATCTCCTCGAGCTGGCCGCGGTCCCGGTCGGCGAAGTGCCGCACGACGGTGTCGTCCGCGCCGATCTCCTTCCACAGGTGCGAGCCGTCCACCATCGTGATGGTGCCCATCTCCGGGCCGCAGTCGTGAAAGGGGATGAATGCGGTGAGCATCTTCTCCGACGACGAGGACGCCCAGTAGTGCTTGTCGAAGTGCCAGGGCACGATGTTGCTCGGCTCGCCCTCGATCGGCGGCTTGAGGATCAGGGTGGACTGGAAGACGCGGATCTCGTCGGCCTGCGCCAGCCGGGCGGCCACCGCGCCGACCAGCGGCTTGCGCAGGATCGCGCCGAGGCCGTCGTGTTCGTGGTGGACGTAGTCGTTGTGCCGCTGCACCGGCCCGTTCGACGGCTCCCAGTAGGCGAGCTTCGGTGGGCGTACCGGCAGGCGGCGGTCCCGCTCGCCGTCGTAGTAGCGCCGCGCCGCGTCGGCGAGCGCGTCCACCTCGTCGTCGGTGAAGATCTTCTTCGACAGGTACCAGCCGTGCTCGGCGTAGTGCCGCACGTCCTCGTCCGAGGGCAGCAACGCCTGTTCCGTGACGGTCAGCGCGCTCACGCCCCCACCCCCTGCGCGGCCAGTTCCCGTTCCTTGGCCTCGTAGAGCGCCTTGATGTTGCCGCTGCCGAAGCCGCTCGCGCCCCGCCGCTCGATCAGCTCCAGGAACAGCGTGCGGCGCACGTGCATCGACTCGGCGAAGATCTGCAACAACTGTCCACCGTGGTCGGAGTCGACGAGCACCCCCAGCTCGCGCAGCCGGTGCAGCGGCGCGTCCACCCGACCCACCCGCGCCTCCAGGGTGTCGTAGTAGGCGCCGGGGGTCCCGGCGAAACGCACCCCGCGCCGCCCGAGGGACTCCACGGCCGCCACGATGTCGTCAGTCCGCAGCCCCAGGTGCTGCACTCCCCCACCGGAGTGCTGGTCGAGGAACGCGTCGATCTGCCCCGGCCGGCGGGTCCGGTCCGGCTCCAGCAGCACCACCGTGACGCCGCCGGACGGGCTCTGCACCACCTTCGAGTTCATCCCCTGCCCGGCGACCTCGACGTGCTCCTCGAAGATCTGCGCGAAGCCGAACAGCTCCTCGAAGTGCCGGACGGTCCCGTCGAGTTCCCCCGGCGGCACGCACACCGCCAGGTGGTCGACCTCGGCGAGGACGGGTTCCTCCTCGTTCGCCGACGGCGTCGGCGTGATCACCCCGGGCAGGAACTCGCTCCGACTCCCCCGACGCTGCACCAGGCGGTGCCGCACGTCGGCGAAGCCCTCCACCTCGGCGGTCACCACCTCGGCGTCCGCGCCGGTCAGGGTGGTCGGTGGCGTCACGCCCGTCGCACCCCGCGCCAGCAGCTCGGCGTACGCGGCCACGACGTCGTCGACCTCGACGGCGACGACAGCGATGCCGTCGCCGTGGCGGTGCACGTAGCGGGCCGCCGGGTGGTCGACGTCCAGCCCGGAGGTGAGCAGCAGTCGGATGTCGCCGTGGCGCAGCAGCACCGAGCGCTGCCCGGTCAGCCCCGTCTCCGGGCCCCCCTGCCCGCAGAGCTGGAAACCGACGGCGGTACTGAACCAGAACGCCGCCTGCCGGGCGTCGCCTACGTAGAGTTCGATGTGGTCGATACCACGGATGTCCATGTCCCTGGGTGCCCTTCTGATGCTTCGTCCGTTGTGCCGTCCGGACGCCCCCCGCCCGGGATGCGCGTCGCTCACCTCCTCGGCTCGGCGACCCGCGCGAGCACCAGGCTCACGTTCTGGCCGCCGAACCCGAACGAGTTGGTCAGCGCGTACTCCGCGTCGGCCCGGCGGGGCGCCCCCCGGATGTGGTCGCCCGGGCAGGCCGGGTCCAGGTCGTCGAGGTGGTACGTCGGTGGCAGCAGCCCTCGACCGAGCGCCAGCGCGGTCGCCGCCGTCTCCAACACCCCGGACGCGCCGAGCAGGTGACCGGTGAGCGCCTTGGTCGAGCTGACCGGCACGCCACCGTCACCGAAGACGTCCGCCAGGGCCGTGGTCTCCGCGATGTCGCCGAGCTTCGTGCCGGTGCCGTGGGCGTTGACGTAGCCGACCGCCGCCGCGGGCACCCCCGAGCTGCGCAGCGCGCCCCGGATGCACGCCGCCGCGCCCGCGCCGTCCGGACGCGGGGCGGTCGGGTGGTACGCGTCGGTGGTCGCGCCGTAACCGGCCACCTCGGCGTACCCCCGGGCACCGCGCGCGGCGGCGTGCTCGGCGTGTTCGAGGACCAGCAGCGCCGCGCCCTCGGCCAGCACGAACCCGCTGCGGGAGGTGTCGAACGGCCGGCTCGCCCGGGTGGGGTCGCCGCCGCCGCGGGCCAGCGCCCGGGCGTTGCCGAACGTGTCGGTGAAGGTCGGGAAGAGCGGCGCCTCGCTGGCTCCGCAGACCACCACGTCGGCCTCCCCGCAGCGGATCAGCCGGACCGCGTCGGCGACCGCCTGAGCCCCGGAGGCGCAGGCCGTGCCGACCGACGAGCTGTAACCGCGCATGCCGTAGGCGATGGCGATCCGGGCCGCCGGCATGTTCGGCAGGATGCCGGTGAGCAGGTACGGGCTGACCGCCGATCGCCCCCGCGCGGCCCGGGCCAGCACCTGCGACTCCAGGGTGGCCATCCCGCCGACACCGCCGACGATCACGCCGATCCTTGCGGGGTCGACGTCGCGGCCCACCTCGATGCCGGCGTCGGCGAGCGCGTCGGCGGCGGTGAGCAGCGCGAGGACCACGGTCCGGTCCAGCACCCGGCTCTCCGGCCCGGGCAGGACGCTGCGCGGGTCGATGTCGGGCAGCAGACCGGCGACGTCCAGTGAACCCGCCGCCGGATGCCCCTCGGGTGGGCGGGTCAGCCCGGACCGGCCGGACGTCAACGCATCGAACGTCTCCTCGACGCCCCGCCCGACCGGGGTGAACAGGCCCATCCCGGTGATCAGCGCCGTCACGACGGTGCTCCGGCCCGCCCGCTCACGACGCGGCCTCGGTGAGGTAACGCTCCCGCAGGGCCACCTTGCGGACCTTGCCGGTCACGGTGACCGGGATGTCGTCGGCGCGTACCGGCACGACCCGGCGCAGCGTGGCGCCGACGTCCGCGCCGAGGGCGGCGCGGACCCGTTCGGTACGGTCCTCGGCCTCGTCCGCGCCGGCGGCCAACTCCAGCAGCACGTCGGTCACCACCCGCCCGGCCTCGGCGACGATCACGACCGTGCAGTCGGTGACGTCCGGGCAGGTGGCGAGGATCCGCTCCTCCGACAGGGCGGTGAAGAACCGCCGCCCGTCCCCGGCGTCGACCGAGTCGACCGCACGGTCCAGGTGGTAGTACCGGCCCTCGGCGTCGGCGCGCACCAGGTCGCCCGTGAGGTACCAGCCGCGCTGGCGGAACCGGTAGGTGGTGGCCGAGTCGTTCCAGTAGCCCCGGAACAGCGACGGCGAGTCGATGCCCAGGAAACCCACCTCGCCGACCGGCACCGGCTCGCCGTCGGCGTCCAGCACCGCGACCCTGGTGAACTGGTACGGCCGGCCGATACAGCGGCCGTACCGGTCGGTGTCGGCGCGGTGGGTGATGTGGAACATCGAGTGCCCCATCTCGCTGGAGCCCAACCCGTCGATGAACAGCGAGCCGGGCACCCGCGCCACCCCGTCGCGGGTGACGGTGTCGTGCCAACCGACCGCGACGAGGCGGCGGATGTGCGGCTCGTGCGAGCAGTCACCGGTGTTGAACCACAGCCGCACCGAGTCCAGGTCGTACGCGGACAGGTCGAACCGGGCCAGTTCGGCCCAGGTGACCGAGAAGCCGAACACCCCGTCGGGACGCCAGCGTTGGATCGCGTCGAGCACCCGCTCGCCACCCTGCTCGGAGAGGAGGAACATCTCCGCGCGGTTGCCCAACGCCTGGTTGACCATCAGCACGGTCGCGGTGTGCGGTGCGGGCAGCGCGTTGAGGATCCGGCTGGTGCCCTGCGCCTGCGGCATGCTCAGCAGGTGCCGGGTGGCGGCGAAGAGGCTGGCATGGGAGTGCAGCACCGCCTTGGGCACCCCGGTCGTCCCGGAGGTGTGGGTGATCACGATCGGGTCGTCCGGGTGGTGCCGGTAGTGCGGCGGGGCCGCCACCGGGTCGCCCGTGCCCGCCCGCGCGGGCGTGCCCAACACCGGTACGCCCAGCTCGTGTCCGGCCAGCAGCGCGGTGTGCGCGTCGTCGGCGAGCACACCGACGCCGCGCAGCCGACGGATGTACTCGGCGGCGATCTCCGGGCGGAGCTTGCCGTTCATCAGCGCCGGGATCGCGCCGAGCCGCGCCAGCGCCAGGAAGCTGAGCACCATGTCGGCGGCGGCGGTGGCCCAGACGGCCACCGGGTCGCGGGGTCGTACCCCCTGCTCGTGCAGCCACGCCGCGCGGGCGGCGACCCGCTCGTCGAGCTGGCCCAGCGTCAGTGGCGCCTCGGCGGGATGCCCGTCGACGGCGGTGTCGAAGGTCAGCGCCGGCCCGTCCGGATCGGCGCCGTGCGCCAGCACGCGGGCCAGCATGTTGCCCGCGCCCAGCTCCGTGTCGGCGGCCAACCGGCCGCGCAGTCCCGGTTTCCTCATGGTCGTGCTCCTCCCCCAGCAGCACCGCGACCGCCTCGGCGGACAGGTCGGGCGACTGTTCGATCAGGATCAGCAACACCTCGTCGGCGTCGCCGTCGTCGCGCAGCAGGGCCGCCTGCGCGGTGCCCTCGGCGTACGGGTCGCCGGTCGGGCTGAGGCAGACCACCGGGCCGCGCAGCCCCCAGCGGGCCGCGAGGTGCCCGGCGACGCTGTTGGGCACGGACTGGTAGAAGAACAGCGGCCCGACCCGGCCGCCGGCCTCGACCGTCGCGCGTACGTGGTCGGCGCTGGCCCGGTCGCCGCTGGCGCTGACCAGCACGATCGCCGTGCGCACCTTCTCCGGCACCGGCTGGGTCCCGTACCGCCGCCGCAGGCACCGCTCGGCGACCGCCACCACCGTCGGGGCGAATGCCGAGTGCACGAACCCCGGCACCCCCGGCACGACCCCGTCCCCAGGCTCGGGCCAACAAGCCCGCGCAACCTCCCGCACCCCTGCCTCCCCCACCCCTGCCTTCCGCGATCTTGCGGTTTCTGTTGTGGATTCGCGTTCTTCGCCGGATTCGTCACCACAGAAAGTGCAAGATCGCGTGGGGGTGGGCGTGGGTGGGGTGGTCATGGGACGCCGACCAGGAGTGCGGTGTTGGCTCCGCCGAAGGCGGCGTTGAGGGTCAGGGCGTGGGTCAGCCTCGTGCGACGCGGCGGCGCCGTGACGACGTTGAGCGGGCATGCCTCGTCGGGGGCCTGCCAACCGGCGTTGACCGGCAACTCGCCGGCCCGCAGCGCCGTCGCCGTGACCACCAGTTCGAGCAGCCCGGACGCCTCCAGCGCGTGCCCGTGCAACCCCTTCGTGGAGCTGACCGGCACCTCGGTGGCGTACCCGTCGAAGGCTCGCAGCAGCGCCGCCGCCTCGGCGGCGTCGCTCTGCGCGGTGCCGGTGGCGTTGGCGTTGACGTACCCGATCGCCTGCGGCGGCAGCCCGGCCCGGCGCAGCGCGGCGCCGGCCGCGCGGGCCAGGCCCGCGCCGGTCGGGTCCGGCTGGCACGGGTGGTACCCGTCCCCGGCGCGTCCCCAGCCCTCGACCGTCGCCACCGGGTCCGCGCCCCGCCGCGTCTCGGCGCGGGACTCCACCACCACGGCGGCCACGCCGTCACCGAGCAGCAGCCCACGACGGCCGGCGCTGAACGGGCGTACCGCGCCGTCGTCGGCGAGGGCGCGGCCCGCGTCGAAGAGCGCGAACTGGTCCGGCTCGACGAGATAACCGGCGGCCACCACCACCCGGGCCAGCTCACCCCGGCTGATCAGGGTGGCGGCGTCGGCGACCGCCGTACTCGCCGACACGCAGGCGCTGGTGTAGACCCGGGTGTGACCGGACAGCCCGCACCGGGCGGCGAGCTGGCCGACGAGCGCGGACGGGACCGGCTCCACGCCGGTGGCCGGCCCGCCGTGCACGGCGAGCAGCAGCGCGCACTCCAGGCGGTGGGCGCGGTCCAGGCCGGCCGCCCGGCAGGCCGCGTCGATCGCGTCGGCCAGCTCGTCGGCGAGAGTGCCGACCTCGGGCAGGGTTGCCGCCACGGTGACGCGGCGGGCGCCGGTGTCGAAGCGGCGGACCGGACCGAAGGCCGGCGCGGAGGTGAGCTGCGCCTCCGCGCCCCGCCCCAGGGCGCTGACCGCGTGCACACCGGTGAGCTGAATGACGGGCGGCTCAGCCATCTGCGGGGGCGGTCAACGACGCCCGCAGGACCGCCAGGGCGTCGTCGACGGTACGGATGCCGGCCAGGTCGTCGTCGGTGAGGTCGAGCTGACGCTCGTAGCGCTGCTCGACGAGGTGCACGAGCCAGGCCAGTTCCATCGAGCCGACCCGGTCCGGGACCTCGTCGGCGGGTTTCGCGGTGAGTTCGGCGAGCATCGTCAGCAGGTCAGCTCGCCCCAGGTCGGGCTGACCGGACATCAGGCGTCGTCGCGCTTCGCCTCGGCGACGCGGTCGGCGACCATCGTGGTGAATTCCCCGACCGTCATCAGCGCCAGCTTCTCCGACTCGTCGTCGGCGAACGTCAGACCGAAGTGGTCCTCGACACGGACGGCCAGATCGGACAGGGCCAGCGATTCCAGGTCGACGCCGGACGGGCCGAGCGTGGTGTCGTCGTCGAGCCCCTCGACGTCGTAGTTCATGTCGACGAGCTGCTCGACGACGAAGGCGCGGACCTCGGCTCTCATGGATACCCTCTCTGCGAATGCCACGTCACGGTGTCCGATCGGGACACCGCGTAGGTCTGGGTCGGTCGGGACACCGGCGGTCGGCCGGGTCCCGCCGTACGGTTGCCGCGCGCGGCTGCGGCGACGCTCGGGGTGGTGGGCAGCGAGGCCCTGGCGCTCGGGGTACGTGTCGACGTCGAGGTGACGCAGCGGGCCGGTCACGATGTCACCGCCGAGCGCAGCGCGTCCGTCGAGCGGACCAGCTTGCCGGTGGTGGTGCGGGGCAACGCGTCGAGCAGGCGCAGCACCCGGGGACGTTTGTAACCGGCCAACCGTTCGACGAGGAGCTTGTCCAGGACCTCCTCGGACAGCGGGCCGTCGGGCTGGACGTAGGCGGTGATGCCGTCGTCCCACACCACCACGGCGGCAGCCACGCCGGGCAGCTCGCCGACGGTCGCCTCCACCTCGGTGAGATCGACCTTCATCCCGCCCACGGAGACCTGCGAGTCGAGGCGGCCGCGCACGGTGACCAGGCCCGTTTCCGAGTCGACGGCGCCGGCGTCGCGGGTGTGCAGCCAGCCGTCGGCCCAGCGGGTGGGGTCGCTCAGCCCGACGTACGGCGACGCCGGGCAGGACACCCACAGCTCACCGCCGTACTCGCGGACCTCGATGCCGGGGGCGGGGGCGATCGAGGGGCGGTGCGCGCCGTGCAGGTCGGTGCCGATGACCCCGACCTCGGTCATGCCGTACATGTTGCCCAGCGGCACCCCGTACCGGTCGGTGAACGCCCGGACCACCGCGGCCGGGACCAGCTCGCCGCCGGTGGTCATCCGCCGGAACTGCGGAAGCGCGCCGGTCGGCCGGCTGGAGGCGAGCAGACCAATGTGGAACGGCACGCCCAGCACCGTGGCCGGCGTGGTCCCGGCGGCGATCGCGGCCAGCACGGCGTCGCCGCTGAGCCGCTGCGGCGGCACCAGCTCCACGCCGGCGTGCAGCCCGTAGAGCAGGCCCCCGACCAGGCCGAGGACGTGCACCATGGAGGGCAGCAGGATGATCCGCTCGCCGGGCAGCGCCACGCCGTCGATCCGGGTGTAGCGGCGCACCTCGGCGACCAGGTCGGCGGCGGTACGGCCGATCACCTTGGACGGGCCGGTGGAGCCGGAGCTGAGCTGGATGACGGCATGGCCGCTGACCGCCGGGCGGTCGGCGTACCGGGTGACGCTCTCGGTGACGTCGACGAACACCTTCAACGCGCCGCCGCCGGTCCGCAGCGGCGCGACGACCACCTGCGGGGTGAGCCGGGTCAGCGCCCGGTCCACCTCGTGGTCGGTCAGCCGGTGGTCGAGCAGGATGGCCTGCGCGCCCGCCCGCCAGGTGGCGAGCAGGTTGACGACGTACGCCAGCGACGGTGGCAATCGCAGCGCGGCGGCGCCACCGGAACGCAGTCCGGCGGCGGTCAGCCGGTCCTGCGCGGCGGTCACCAACCGGTGCAGGGTGGCCCGGTCGATCGGTTCCGGCAGGCGGAGACAAACATCGGTCGGACGGCCGGCGAACAGGACTTCGTCCACCCAGCCAGGGTCATCTACCGTAAGGTTTTCGGCGAAATGATGCATTGCCCCCACCATTCGACGCGCAGCGCAAAGTAGGGCATAGGAGCCAATTTCTGGCATCTTTCGAGGTGCTGCCGGAACCCTACGACAGCCGCGCTGGGCATCGCTAGATGCAAATGGCTAGATCAAGTTGAGCGCCCGGACCGATTGCCGCATACCGCTCCAAGTCATGATCGACTCGGCTTCCTGCAAGCCGGGGCATCCCAGTCGGTCGGATACCGCCGTTTTCGGGATCCCGAGTCGATCACGGACGGGTCAGGCCGGTGAGGTCGGCCCGCCGGGCCACGCCGGCGGCCGCGGAGCCGCACCGTCCAAGGCGGGCGCCATCGCCCTTCCCGCGGCCCGCATTCACCGGTGAGGCCCACCCCGGTTTGTCCGCCGGTCGCCATGGCTGAGGGCTCCGGGAGAAAACTCGCCGCAAAGCCTGACATATACGTGGCCTGCGTCGTCATATTGGTGAGGGCGGCGACCGGTGGCCCGGAACGGAGTGCAAAGTGAAGGTTTTCATCGCTGGTGGGCGCGGCCGTGTCGGCTCCCCCCTTGCCGACAAGCTGGAGGCCAGAGGCGTCGAGGTGGTCTCGGGAGGACTCGATGACGGGATCGACGTGATCTCTGGCCAAGGGCTCGCCGAGGCCCTCGTCGGGGTCGACACCATCGTGAACGTCCTGAACACCCCCCGATTTGACGCGGAGGGGGCAATTTCGTTCTTCGAGGGATCGATCAACAATCTGGACGCGGAGGGCAAGCGGGCAGGTGTGCGTCGTCACGTCCTGCTCTCCATCGTCGGCGTCGGACAGGGAGACGCGTCTGAGGTCGGGTACTACCTCGGCAAGGTAGCCCAGGAGAAGGCCGCACGATCCGGCTCGATTCCCGCAACCATCATCCGAGCCACTCAGTTCCAGAGCTACATTCCCGTCCTCATTGACCAGCACACGGTGGACGGCAAGGTCGTCGCTCCCCGGTCGTTCATCCAGCCCGTCGAGCTGGACGAGGTCATCGAGCTGCTCGCCGAGGCTGCCACGACATTGGAGCCGGGAAGCGAGGTCGAGATCGCCGGGCCCGACCGCTTCTACCACGATGACCTCTTCCGAGCCACGCTGGCTAATCGCGGAGACGACCGCGAGGTTGTGACCGTGGACGCGGAAGGGGCACCTGATGCCCTGGTTCCACGTGGCGCTCACCGGGTGGGCACTGTGCGGTACCCCATTTCAGGGATCCCCATCGTCTGAAAAGGGCGCCTGATGTCCGAGGATCTTCCTGTCGAATCCGCAAGGGCTGGAGGAGCCGAGCGCGATGAATCGCAGGCTTTCGATTCCGTCGCCGCCGAACGACGCCACTTGATGTCGCTGGCGTTTCGCATGATGGGTACCCTGGCCGACGCTGAAGATGTCGTGCAGGAGACGTATGTCAGGTGGTACCGCCTCGATGCCGAGGAACGAGAAGCGATTGCCACACCCGCTGCGTGGTTGATGCGAGTTGCGAGCCGAATCTCACTCGACATGCTGGGCTCCGCGCGGGCACGACGGGAGACGTACGTCGGACAGTGGCTACCGGAGCCGGTTCCATCTGACCTTTTTGCGGATGCGGCGAAGGGGCCAACGAGCTCCCGTCATATCGCCGCCGATCCGCTCGATCACGTTTCCCTCGATGAAACCGTCAGCATGGCTTTGCTCACGGTCCTCGAATCCATGACCCCAGCGGAGCGAGTGACGTTCGTACTGCATGATGTGTTCGGCGTGCCGTTCGGCGAGATTGCTGGTGTGGTGGGCCGCTCACCGGGTGCCGTACGGCAATTGGCGACGTCCGCACGTCAGCACGTTCGAGGGGGAAGGCGAACGCACGTTTCTCCGCGACAGCATGATGACGTTGTTCGGGCATTCCGCGACGCAACGGTTGGAGGGAACATCGAAGAACTGTTGCGCGTATTGGCCCCAGATGTCGAACTGCGGGTGGATGGCGGCGGATTCGTCAATGCCGCCCGTCAGGCCGTCCGCGGTTCGGACCATGTAGCGCGGTGGCTCATGGGAGTGATGCGCAAGCAACCCGCCCTCCGTTTTGAGCGACGAGACACGGCCGACGGTCTCGGATACATTCTGAGGGATGGGGAGCGTCGATATGGGATGGCCACCTTTGACGTCAGCGCCGGACGTGTCACGAACGTGTGGCTGATGCTCAATCCGCTGAAACTGACGAGTTGGCCACTCGACTGAGTCTCCGTGGCCGATGTCGGGCGCTTCCCGCGTCAGCCCGGTTTGATGCTGGCGAGTTGGACGAGCAGCTGGACGAGCCGGTACGCCTCGGCGGCGTCGGCGGCACGGAAGGCGACCGTCCGGCCGCCGCCGACCCGGGCCACACCCGGCACCAGGACGGCGAGGTCGACCATGTAGGGGCCGTACAGGTCGACCTCGACGTCCAACGGCCCGGTCATCGTCCACGGGGGAATCGAGGCGCGTCGGGTGATGGCATCGGCGGCAGCGCGACGCAGCCGCTCGCGCGCCTCCCGCGGGTGCAGGGCCACGGCGGCGGCCTGGCCCAGGGTCTGCTTGACGGCGACCGTGACCGCCGAGGGCACCAGCTCACCGAACTCGGCGCAGGCGGCGTCGTCCCCGCTGAGCAGAACCACCGGCGCCTGCACATGTCCCGCCATCGCGGCGTTGAGACCGATCTCGCCCAGCGACCGCCCCACGACGCGTACGTCGAGGATCGCGTCACTCATCGTGTGGGCCAACACGGCCGGACCGGCACCGGCCCGAGCGTGGTAACCGATGAACATGACGGCATCCGTGTGCTCGTCCAGCCCGGCCAGCATGCCCAGCGGGCGGGGCTTGCCGCGCACGAGGTGAGCCCGGCGGTCGAGGTCCTCCGGCAGGATGTTGCGGAACGACCCGTGCGCGTCGGCGACCCACACCACGGCGTCAGGCGCGGCATCGAGAACGCCGGCGACAACCGCGTTCGCCTCGGCGGTCATCAGGGTCCGACCGCGCTCGTAGTCGTACCGATCGGGATTCGTCTCGGTGGGGTGCACGATCCCGGAGACGCCCTCCATGTCGACGGAGATCAGTACCTTCATGACCCTGGGAGCCTACGCGCTGATCGACTCCAATTCGCCGACGTGGGGGTGTCCGCGCGTCCGGGCACCCCCACGTCGGCGATCCGGTGCGGCTCAAAGCCCTCCGGCGGCCGCGAGACGTGCCCCTTCCGGGGTCTGGGCGTGGATGTGGAAGCGCAGCGAACGGGCGTCGGTGAAGCACTCCCGCATCGGGCGCACCAGGTCGCGGTGCTCCTCGGTGCGCTCCCAGTTCTCGAAGTCGGCGAGGCTCGCCCACTCGCTGGTGATCAGCCACTGCTCCGGGTCGGTCGACGAGCGGCACACCTGGTCCACCAGGTGCCCCGGCACGCCGTCGGCGACCAGGTGCCGGACCTGTTCGTACGCGGCCAGGAACGCCTCCGTGCGCGGCGTCGGCACCCGGACCAGGAAGACCACTCGGGCCCGCTGTTCACTCACGGCGTCTCTCCTTCCGTCGGCGCGGCGCCCCGCAGGACCAGCGCGCTGTTGAATCCGTCGAAGCCCCGCGCGCAGACCAGCGCGAGGCGGTTACGCGGCCGGCGGTGCTCGCGCAGGAAGTCCAGCTCGCACCCGTCGGCGACCTCGTCGGGGCCGGCCGAGGCGGGCAGCGTGTCGTGCGCGAACGCGAGCAGGGCGGTGGCCACGTCCAGCGCCGAGCCGCCCTGGTGTGCCCGGCCGGTCAGCGGCTTCTGGGTGGTGACCGGGGGCGGCCGGTCGGCGAACACGGCGCGCAACGCCGCGGCCTCGCTGCGGTCGTAGCGGGGCACCCCGAGTGCGTCGGGCAGCACCACGTCGATTCCGGCCGCGGTGACACCGGCGCGGTCCAGGGCCAGCCGCATCGCCCGCGCGTACTGGGTCGGGTCGCCCGCGCTGTCGGCCGTGGTGTGCGCGGCGTCGTGGGTGGCCCCCCAGCCGCTGACCTCGCCGTAGATCCGGGCCCCCCGGGCCACCGCGTGTCCCAGCTCCTCCACCACGAACACCGCGCCGCCCTCGGCCGGCAGGTAGCCGCTGGCCGTCGCGTCGAACGGCCGGTACGCCCGCTCCGGGTCGGCGACGTCGCTGAGCAGCCCGGAGCGCAACTGGCAGGCCAGGGCGTACGGGCTCAGTGGACACTCGGTCGCCCCGGCGATCACCACGGGCGTGCCCCGGCGCACCGCGCGGGCGGCGTGCGCGAGGCTGTCCAGCCCGCCGGCCGCCTCCGCGACCAGGACCCCGCTCGGCCCCTTGAACTGGTGGTGGATGGAGAGCTGCCCGACGCTCGCGGCGTAGAACCAGGCGATCGACTGGTACGCGCCGACGGTGCGCGACGCCCCGCCCCACAGCCGTTGCAGCTCCCGCTGGCCGAACAGGTTGCCCCCGGACGAGCTGGCCAGGGTCACCGCGTAGCCGTACGGGTCGGGCGCCCGCTCGGGGAGCCCGGCGTCGGCCAGCGCGAGGCGGGTGGCGGCGAAGCCGAGGTGTGTCCACCTGTCGGTCTGCACCAGTTGCCGACTCTCGGCGTACGACCCGGCCGCGAAGTCGGGCACCTCGCCGCCGAGGCGGGTGGGATAGCCCGCCGGGTCGAAGAGCGTGATCGGTCCGGTGCGGCGAGTGCCGGCCAGCACGGTACGCCAGTGCGCGTCCACGCCGACGCCGCTGGGCGCGACCACACCGATGCCAGTGACGACCGCCCGGGCGGTGCTCACGCCGCCGCCGGGAGCCGGCGGAACACCATCGCCGACTGGAAGCCGCCGAACCCGCTGCCCACCGACAGGGCCACGTTCACCGGGACCTCCCGCGCCTCGTTGGGCACGTAGTCCAGGTCGCACTCCGGGTCGCGGGTGCTCCAGTTGGCCGTCGGCGGCACCACACCGAACTCGATCGCGAGGGCGCAGGCGGCCATCTCGATCGACCCGATCGCGCCGAGCGAGTGCCCGACCATCGACTTGATGGAGCTGATCGGCACCCGGTACGCGGCCTGGCCCAACGCCCGCTTGAACGCGGCGGTCTCGTGCCGGTCGTTTTGCCGGGTGCCCGAGCCGTGCGCGCTGATGTAGGAGACCTGCTCGGGGATGATCCGGCCCTGCCGCAGCGCGTCGCTGACGGCGAGGCCCATCTCCAGCCCGTCGGGGCGCAGCCCGGTCATGTGGTAGCCGTTGCTGCGGCTGGCGTAGCCGGCGACCTCGCAGTAGACGTGGGCGCCGCGCCGTCGGGCGTGCTCGGCCTCCTCGAGCACGAGTACGGCCGCGCCCTCGGCCAGCACGAACCCGTGCCGGTCGGCGTCGAACGGGCGCGAGGCGTGCGCCGGATCGTCGTTGTCGGGGCTGGTCGCCTTGATCGCGTCGAACGAGGCGACGGTGACCGGTGAGATGGGCGAGTCGGCCGCGCCGGCCAGGACGATGTCCGCCTCGCCGTCCACGATCATCTGGTGGGCGTAGCCGATGGCGTCGATGCCGGACGTGCAGCCGGTGGAGACGACCTGCGCCGGGCCGTGCAGGCCGTGCCGGCAGGCCACGTCCGCGGCCAGGCTGCTGGGCACCAGCGCCTGGTAGAGGTACGGGCCGCCGAGCGCCGCGTCGACCAGCCACCGTCGACCGTGGTCGCTGACCCGCACGTACTCCTCTTCCAGGGCCATCGTGCCGCCCACCGCGGTGCCGAGCACCACCCCGGCGCGGTCCCGCTCGGCGTCGTCGAGCACCAGGCCGGCGTCGGCGATGGCCTCGGTGGAGCAGGCGAGCGCGAACTGCACGTACCGGTCGGCGCGTCGCCGCTCGGCGTCGGTGAGCCCGGCGGCGACCGGGTCGAAGTCACACTCGGCGGCGATCTGCGAGCGGAACGGCGACGGGTCGAAGAAGCTGATCCGCCGCGTGGCCGTACGCCCCTCGGTGATGGTCTTCCAGAACCGGTCCCGGCTGGCGCCGCCGGGAGCGACGACGCCCACACCGGTGACCACGGTCCGACGGGTCATGATCCACCCCGCTGTTCGACGAGTTCGGTGTCGACGTGCCCCAACTCCGGGCGCGGGGCGAGCGGACCCAGGTGGAAGACCACCTCGGCCGGCTCCGTGCCGGTGTTGCGCAACCGGTGCCGCACGTTGACCGGTACGAACAGCGCCTCGCCGACGGCCACCTCGGTGGGCTGGTCGTCCAGGTCGACCGTGATCGCGCCGCGAGACACGTACAGGAACTCCTCGCTGTAGGGGTGGTAGTGCTCGGCGATCCGCTCCCCCGGCGCGAGCGTCGCCACCCCGAGGAAGCCGGAGGTGCTGCCGACGGTGCGGGGGCCCAACAGCACCCGCAGCTCGCCGCCGCGTCGCCGGTCGGCCGGTACGTCCGAGGCCGCGATCAGTCGGGTGTCCAGGTCACTCATCGCCGGCCTCCCGCGAGACGGAGCCGGCCTGGGCCGGGGCGTCGCCGTCGACGGGACCGGCCTGCGCCGGAACCGGGCCGTCCTGGCCGGCGCGTTCGCGGGCGATCCGCTCCACCCGGTCCTTGATGACCGCGAGTTGGATGACGCTGTTGGTGTTGATCCGCTCGGTCATCGCGGCGTTGTCGACGGGCGCGGTCGGCTTCATGGCGAAGTCCTGCGTCCAGGTCATCCGGGTGCCACCGGCCTCCTCGGTGTAGCGCCAGTGGATCCGCATGTACTCGAACGGCCCGGTCTCCACCCGGTGCGCCCGCACCTGGCGGCTCACCGGGTCGGCGGTGCGTTCGCTGACCCAGCTCCACGCCACCCCGTTCTCGTCCGGGTACATCGTGAGCCGGAACCGTACGGTGTGCCCGTCGCGGTGCAGGATCTCCACCACGGCGTACTCGGTGAACAGCTCGGTCCAGTTCGCCACGTCGTTGGTGACGTCCCACACCAGCGCGAGCGGCGCGTCGATGACCACGGTGTTCTCGGTGTGACCGGGTGGGTCGGCACGGCGGGCGACCAGGTCGGCCACCGCCGCGATGCTGAGCTGCCCGGCCTCCTCGCCGATGCTGACCTGCCACCGGTCGGCGACGACCGCGGAGAGTTCCAGCAGGGCGAGCGAGTCCATGCCCAGTTCCTCCAGCGACGCGGCGGGCGCGCGGGCCGCGGTCTCGGCGTCCAGGCCGCAGTGCGCCACCAGGATGTCGGTGATCTCGGCGGTGATCGGGCGACCATGGGTGACGGTCATCGGGTCCTCCTGTGGGTTACGTCGGGCTCCGCGACGGGCGCGGCGCGGGGTGTGGGGGTGGCCGCCGGCCGCGACGCGGGCGCGGCGAGCAGGCGGTCGACGAGGCCGGTGGTGTACCGGCCCTTGCGGAACCCGGCGTCGTCGAGCACCCGCCGGACGAACGGGATGGTGGTGTGCACACCCGGGCCGGCGATGTCGAACTCGTCCAGGGCGCGTTCCAGCCGGTTGAGCGCCGACTCCCGGTCCGGCGCCCAGACCACGACCTTGGCCAGCAGGGAGTCGTACCAGGGGCCGACCAGGTAGCCGGCGCGGGCGTGGGTGTCCACCCGGGTGAACGGGCCGCCCGGCGGGGTGAACCGCTCCAGCCGTCCGGGCGTGGGGGCGAAGCCGCGCGACGGGTCCTCGGTGTTCACGCGGCACTCCACGGAGACGCCGCGCAGGCGTATCTCCTCCTGCCGCCACCGCAGCGGCACGCCGGCCGCGATGTGCAGTTGCTCGTGCACCAGGTCGATCCCGGTGACCATCTCGGTGACGGGGTGCTCCACCTGGATCCGACAGTTGATCTCGAGGAAGTGGAAGTGTTCCTCGGCGTCGACCAGGAACTCCAGCGTGCCGGCGCCGACGAAGCCGACCTCCAGCGCACCCCGCAGCGCGGTCTCGGCGATGGCGTCGAGCGTCGCGGCGGACAGCGCGGGGGCGGGGGCCTCCTCGACGAGTTTCTGGTGGCGGCGCTGCACCGAGCAGTCGCGGGTGCCCAGGTGCACGCCGTTGCCGTGGGCGTCGCAGAGCACCTGCACCTCCACGTGCCGGGCCTCGGTGAGATAGCGCTCGACGTACACCCGGTCGTCGCCGAAGGCGGCCTGCGCGGCGGCCCGCGTCCGCGCGTAGGCCCGGGCCAGCTCGGCGGGACGACGCACCACGGTCATCCCGCGCCCGCCGCCCCCGGCGGCGGCCTTGACGATCACCGGGTAGCCGACGGCGTCGGCGACCTCGGCCGCCGCCGCGGCGGTCGCCACCGGCGCGACGCTGCCCGCCGGCAGCGGCAGTCCGGCCCGACTCATCAGGGCCCGGGCCGAGGACTTGTCGGCCAGCGCCGCCATCACCGCCGGCGGCGGGCCGATGAACGTCAGGCCGTTGTCCGCGCAGATCTCGGCGAAGTCGGCGTCCTCGGAGAGGAACCCGTATCCGGGGTGCACGGCCTGCGCACCCACCTGGCGGGCGGCCTCCACGATGGCGGCGGCGTTGAGGTAGCTGCGCCGGCTGGACGCGGGTCCGATCCGGACGGCCTGGTCGGCGAGGCGCACGGCCGCGGAGTCCGCGTCGGCGGCGGAGTAGACGACCGCCGTGCGGATGCCGAGTTCCCGGCAGGCCCGCAGCACCCGCAGGGCGATCTCGCCCCGGTTGGCGATCAGCACGGTCTCGAACATGGGCACCCCCGCCGTCAGGCCGGATCCAGTTCGACCAGCGGCTGGTCGTACTCCACCGGCTGACC
The DNA here is from genome assembly GCF_053585025.1 of Micromonospora sp. RB23. Classification (NCBI taxonomy): domain Bacteria; kingdom Bacillati; phylum Actinomycetota; class Actinomycetes; order Micromonosporales; family Micromonosporaceae; genus Micromonospora; species Micromonospora sp. RB23. The sequence goes on along the minus strand of NZ_CM132111.1, from coordinate 3,412,329 downwards.
GTCCTCGACGAGGATCGCGACGACGCGGCCGGCCCGGTCGGCGCTCACCTCGTTCATCAACTTCATGGCCTCCACGATCGCCACCGGCTGGCCTGCGCGGACCAGGTCGCCGACCGCGACGAACGGCCGCGCGCCCGGCTCCGACGCGCGGTAGAACGTGCCGACGATCGGCGCCCGGATCGCGGCGCGCCCGGGAATCGGGGGGCGGATCAGCGCGGCCGGCGGGCCGGGCACGGCCGCGGCCGGCGGCGGCGTGGGGGCGGCCGACGGCAGAGCCGGGGGTACGTCCGACCCGCCGGCCGCCTCGTCCGGATGCCACTCGATCTCGAGCACGGTCGCCCCGCTGCGCAGCCGGATCCGGCGTACCGGCCCGGCCAGCTCGGCGAGCAGGTGCCGCGCCTGTCGACGGAGTCCGGCCAACACCTCCTCGCCGTCCGTGTCGGGCCCCGGGGGCCCGTCCTCCGGGAGGCGCCCGTCGACGTCCGCCCGGCCGTTCGGACCGTCGGCGGTGGACACCGTGGCGCCGGCCGTCATCGGGCACCCGCCTGGGCGCCGACGCGGGCGGCGCCGAACCGCCGAAAGCGCTGCCGTCGCAGGCGGACCAGCATCGCGGGCGGCACGTCCAGCAGCGGCAGCAGGTTGGCCAGCAGGGCGGCCCGCAGCCGCCGGGCGGTCTCGGCCGGGTCGTCGTGGGCGGCCGTCGCCGGCTCGGGGACGATCTCGTCGACGACGCCGAGACGACACAGGTCGGGCGCGGTCAGCCGCATCGCGCGGGCCGCCTTCGGGGCAGCGGAGCGGTCCGGCCAGAGGATGGCGGCGCAGCCCTCCGGGCTGATCACCGAGTAGACGGCGTGTTGGAGCATCAGCACCCGGTCGGCGACGCCGAGGGCCAGCGCGCCGCCGCTGCCGCCCTCACCGGTGATCACCGTGACGACGGGAGTGGGCAGCACGGTGAGGGTGAGGATGTTCTCCGCGATGGCCGCCGCCTGCCCCTGCTCCTCGGCGCTGATCCCCGGGTCGGCGCCGGGTGTGTCGACGAGGGTGACCACCGGCAGGCCGAGTCGTGCGGCGAGACGCATCAGTCGCAGCGCCTTGCGGTGCCCGGCCGGGCTGGCCATGCCGAAGTTGCGGGCGACCAGGTCGGCGGTGGTGTGTCCCTTCTGGTGGCCGACCACCACCACGTGCCGTCCGGCCAACCGGGCGATCCCGCCCACGATGGCGGGACAGTCCCCGCCGAGCCGGTCGCCGTGCAGCTCGACGAACCCGTCGAAGACCGAGTCCAGGTAGTCCAGGGTGGTGGGTCGGCCCGGATGGCGCGCAGTGCGCACGGTGTCCCACGCGTCACGTGCCGCCGGCTGCGCGCCGTCGTCGACCGGCGATCGCTGCCCGCCGTCCGCCGCCGGTGGGACCGCGCCGTCCAGGCGCTCGTGACGCCGCGCCGGCTCCTGCCGGGGTACGGGCGCCCGCGCCGGCCGTCCGGCGCGGGCCGCGGCCAGCAGCGCCGCCAGCCGACCGCGCAACGACCGACGCTGCACCACCATGTCGACCTGCCCGTGGCGCAGCAGGAAGTCGGCGGTCTGGAACCCCTCCGGCAGGGCCCGACCGGTGACCTGACGGATCACCCGCGGACCGGCGAACCCCATCCGGGCCCCGCTCTCGGCGAGCACCAGGTCGGTGTTGGTGGCGAAGGAGGCCGCCACGCCACCGTAGGTCGGGTCGGTGAGCACGCTGACCGTGAGCAGGCCCGCCTCGCGCAGCGCGGCGATCGCCTGGCTGACCGTGGCCATCTGCATCAGCGACAGGGCGCCCTCCTGCATCCGCGCGCCGCCGGACGCGGTGACCAGGATGAGCGGCACCCGGTCGTCGAGCGCCCGCTCGGCGGTGCGGGTGATCAGCTCGCCCACCGCCGCGCCGAGACTGCCGCCGAGGAAGCGGAAGTCCATCACCGCCAGGGCGGCCGGGTGCCCACCGATGGTGGCGACGCCACAGAGAACAGCCTCGGGCAGGCCGGTGGCGGCCCGGGCGGCGGTGAGCCGGTGCGGGTACGGCAGCACGTCGACGAAGTTCAGCGGGTCCGCCTCGGGCAGTCGGTCGGGCAGCAGGCGCAGGGAGCCCGGGTCGACGAGCTGCCGCAGCCGTTCCGGCGCGCCGAGCCGGGAGTGCTCACCGCACTCGGGGCAGACGTCCAGGTTGCGGCGCAGCCGCTTGCGGTAGAGCAGGCTCGCGCAGCCGGCGCAGCGGGACCAGAGTTGCTCCTCCTGCCCCGCGGCGGCGGTCACGAGCGCCCTCCGGCGTCCGGGGCGTCGTACCGGTAGAAGCAGCGCGCCATCGCGTCGCGCGGGGAGCGCCAGGTCGGCAGGTACGGCGAGACGTACGGCCGGAGCCGGTCGCTGACCCGGACGAACTCGGGGTGACCCCGGGCGGCCTCCACCGCCGGCTGCGCCGGATGCTCGGTCTCCAGCAGGTGCACATAGAGGTCGTGCAGCCGGTACAGCGCGCGGTGCCGGACGCCGACCAGGTGCGGCAGCTCGGTCGCGTCCGACTCGGCGAAGATTTCGGCGACCTGCTCCTGGGCGGTCGGTACGACCTTCGCGATGATCAACGATCGGTCCATGGCTGGGCCTCCCCCCACGGCGTCCGGGTCGGCCGGATGAGCCCCGGGACACGCTGGACGACTGTCGCCACGATGCGGCAGTCGTCGTCACGGCGGCGTCACCGTGAGGGAACGGCCGGCGACGCCCAATGGTGACGCTGCGTTGACGCAATCTGTGTATGAGCTATGCGTCCCTTGTGCAAAGCGCCGCGACGGATCGATGTTTTAGCAGTTCAGAACCGATTTCATGGGTGAGATAGCGCCAACGTGGACGTTGACTCATCGTGACCGTAATTGATAATCTTCACGGTGGTCAGCCCGGCGGCTCCGGCGGGTGGTGCCGCGCCTGGACAGCCGTGGTCGGGTTCCATCGACGGAGCCGACGGTGGCGACGCGGGCAGCCGATCCGGGACACAGCAGACAGTCGGGACGAGCGTTCCGCAGGGGGTGCCGCCGTGGCCGCTGATCCGTCCGTGCCGACCGCCGGAGGCCCCGGCGAGGGCGACCTCGCGCTGCACCTGCTCGGCGGCTTCCGCCTCCTGCACGCCACCGCGCACATCGTGGTGCCACGGGGGCTGCAACGCGTGATCGCGCTGATCGGGCTGCGCCCCGGCGCGACCCGCAGCCAGCTCGCCGGGCTGCTCTGGCCCGACGTGTCCGAGGAGCGGGCGTTGTCGTCGCTGCGGACCGCGCTGTGGCGGCTACGGCAGGACCCGTGCTGCCCCATGATCGTGGCCGGCGACACGGTCCGGCTCGCCCCGGCCGTACGCCTCGACGTGGACGACCTCGTCGGGACGGCCGCCCGCGTCCGCAACGGCGACGATCCGCGGACCACTGCCGGAGCGCTCGCCGCCGGCCGGCACGACCTGCTCCCCGGCTGGTACGACGACTGGGTGCTGCTGGACCGGGAACGGCTGCGGCAACTGCGCCTGCACATGCTGGAGCAGGTGTCCGCCCAGCACCTCGCCGCCGGCCGGCACGGCGAGGCGCTGGAGGCCGCGTTGGAGGCGATGGCCGCCGAGCCGCTGCGCGAGACGCCGCACCGGCTGGTGGTGCGGATCCACCTCGCCGAGGGCAACGCCTTCGAGGCCGTGCACGCCTTCTACGTGTACCGCGACCTGCTGCGCCGCGAGCTGCGTCTGGAACCCAGCCCGGCGATGAGCGCCCTGCTCGACGACACGCTCGCCCCGATCCGGGCGGCCACCCGTCCGCAGTCGTCGGCCGGGGCGCCGCCGCACGGCCGTCACCGGCCGGGCGGCGCACGTGACGGTGACGTGACACAGCCTGCGGCACGGTGACCGCATCGAGCACGTGACCACCGGCCCGCGGGTCGGGATCGGCCACCGGCGGAAGGGGTCCCATGAGTCGTCTACTGATCGTCAGCCGGATCATCCCGGGCGCGGAGGGGCGGGTCGCCCAGATCTTCGCCGAGTCCGACGCCACCGAGCTGCCCGGCCTGACCGGCGTCACGCACCGGTCCCTGTACGGACTGCACGACGTGTTCGTGCACCTCATCGAGACCTCGGACGTGAATCCGGGCGCTCTCGCCGCCGCCCGTAACCACCCGCTGTTCCAGCAGGTCAACGAACGGCTCGCCGCGCACACCTCGCCGTACCTGTCGACCTGGCGCTCCCCGAAGGACGCCATCGCCGAGTGCTTCTACCGCTGGGACGCGGCCGACGCGGCGGCGCCTCACCCGGCCGGCTGACATGTCCACCACCGGACCGCACGTCCTGATCATCGGTGCCGGCACCGGCGGCCTGTGCCTTGCGCACGGGCTGCGCCGCGCCGGCATCAGCGTCGCCGTCTACGAGCGGCACCGGCACAGCGGCGAAGGGCTGCTCGGTTACCGCGTGGGCATCGGTCCCACCGGCAGCCGGGCGCTGCGCGACTGCCTGCCACCGCAGTTGTTCGCCACGTTCCTGGCCACCTGCGCCCGCCCGCCGAGCTACTTCAACGTCGTCACGCAGCGGCTGCGCGAGACCGCGTCGTTCGAGCTGCGGCCGGCCGTCGATCCCGTGCGCACCGAACACTCGGTGGCCCGGATGGTGCTGCGCCAGGTGCTGCTGACCGGCCTCGCCGACGTGGTGCACTTCGACAAGACCTTCGTCCGGTACGAGCAGCGCGACCACGGCACGGTGACCGCGTACTTCGCCGACGGCACCAGCGCCACCGGCGACCTGCTGGTGGCGGCGGACGGCACGCACTCGGCGGTACGCCGCCAGTACCTGCCGCACGCGGTCATCCGCGACGCCGGAACCATCAACATCGCCACGCGCATCCCGCTGACCCCGCAGGCCCGCGCTCTCGTGCCCGAGCGCGTCGGCAGGGGCATCTCGCTGATCTTCGGCGCCGGCGGCACGATGGGCGTGCTGCACGTGATGGAGTTCAAGTGGGACGCCGACGGGACGATCAAGCCCGGCGTCGGCGACGACGACGCCGCCCTGCTGCGGGCCTGGTCCGGCCTGTCGGAGCACACCAGCGCCGACTACATCAACCTCATCATCTGGAGCACGGCCCGCCGGTTCCCGGCCGACGTCCTGCAACGCCGTGGCGAGGACCTGAAGCGGGTCGCGCTGGACCTGACCCCCAACTGGCACCCGGACCTGCGGGAGCTGTTGCGGATCAGCGATCCGGGCAGTGTCCTGCCGATCAGGGTGAGCACGTCCGAGCCGACGCCACCCTGGAAGAGCAGCACCGTCACCCTGCTCGGGGACGCCATCCACACGATGACGCCCGGACGCGGGGTGGGGGCGAACACGGCGCTGCGCGATGCCCGCCTGCTCTGCCAGCACCTCACCGGCGCCGCCGCCGGGGACAAGACGCTCGTGCAGGCCGTGGCGGACTACGAGGCCGCCATGGTGCCGTACGGCTTCGCGCGGGTCGCCGAATCGCTCCACCGCAGCGGCACCAGCGGCGAGGACCGGATGTACCGGCCGGTGGTGGGCCGTCTCGCGTTGCTCGGCGCGCGAGGCTACTTCGGAGTGACCAGCCGGGTGCCTCCACTGCGACGCCGTTTCGTCGACGACTTCCACACCTACGAGGGCGACCAGGACTGACCGCGGCACCACTGACCCGGGTACGACGTAGGAGCGTCGTACCCGGGTCGCGTCGTCCCCGGCGGGCACCGGTCGCGGTGCCGACGCCGGGCGTGGCGCGACGACGGCTCCGCTCGGCGGACGTGTCGGCGCGACGCTGCGTCACCCGTCAGGCACCCCGCGAGGTGGTGGTCGGCGGCGCGCGCCGTACCGCCGGTCCTGTCTGTCGCCGTCCGATCGCGTGTGCGAAGCTGCGGCGAGTTTTTTTCGTGACTTTCTCGACGAGGTGAGAGGGAGGTTCGCCGTGGAGTGGTCTATCGGACACTCGCTGATAGTGGTCGTGGCCGTGCTGCTGGGCCTGGCCGCCGGATGGTTGCTGCGCGGCCGGCAGGGCGCGGGGGCCACCACCCGGCCCATCGTGGACGGTGATCCCGTCGCGGGGCTGGCCGACATCACCAGCCCGGAGGCACCGGCCACGACCGACGAGGCCCGGCCGGCGGCGACCATCGATCCCGCTCCCGTGGCGGTCGCCGACGAGCCGACCCCGGTGGACACGGTCAGCGCGCCCGCGACCGTGACCGCGCCGGCCTCCGTGACCACGCCGGACGATTCCGCGCCGGACGACGTCGACCCCGGCGACATGGCCCTCACCGAAGCCCCGCCGCCCGTTCCGGCCGCCGAGCGGACCGACGCGATCGACGAGCCGGGCACGGTCGACGAGCAGCCCGCCCCCGCGACGGTCGTCGCCCCGCGCCAGCCGCTGGACGACAGCACCGACACCCCGTCGTCCGAGCTCACCATGGCAGAGCCGACCGACACGGCAGCGGCCGGCACCATGCCGATCGACACCACACCGGTCGACACCACGCCGGACGAGCCGGTCGACGCCGACCCGATCGCGGCCGGCACCACCGCAACCGCGACCACGCCGGCCGACACCACGCCGGCCGACACCACGCCGGCCGAGACCACGTCGGACGACACCACGCCGGCCGAGACCACGTCGGACGACACCGTTCCCGCCGACAGCGCGTACACCGGGATGACGCCGGCCGACACGACCCCGGCGGTCGTGGCGGCCGTGCCGACGGCGGACGTCGACGAGGCCGAGCCGGAGCGGGCCACGCCGCCGGTCCGCGCGACCGACGCCCCGCCGATCCCGGCGGCCACGGCGGACGACTTCCGCCGGATCCAGGGGGTGGGTCCGAAGATGGCGGCCGCGTTGCAGGCGGCCGGAGTGCGCACCTACCGCCAGCTCGGCGAGCTGGACGAGCCGGCGCTGCGCGACCTGATCCGGACCGCCGGTCTGCGCGCCGCGCCCGCGCTGGCCACCTGGCCCCAGCAGGCTCGGGTGCTGGCCGGCGCCGGCGACGAGGCGAGCGCCGTCCTGCCCGGCGGCGACCAGGGCTGACGCACCACCGTGAACCCCCGGTCGTCCGCGCGGACGGCCGGGGGTTCGCCCGTTCCGACCCGCCCGGCGGAGGCGGGGACGCCGGCCGTGTTCCCGCGCGGCGAGCCGACCGCCCGGTCGGGGGACGGGGGACGAATCCGGAGATGACGGGGTCGGCCGCTGGCTAGCGTCGGTCGAGGTGGGCCGGACGGTCCGCCGAGTCGACCGGCACCGCAGGAGCGAGCGTGCAGTTCTCCGCGCCGGAGCCCGGGCCGGGTAGGACGCGACCACCGGTGCGCGACCCGGATTCACCCCGCCGGGTGACGCTGCTCGAACTCTTCTTCGACCTGGTGTACGTGGTCGCGCTCGCGCTCATCTCGCGCGGCATGGTCAACCAGCTCGACTGGCACAGCGCCGGGCAGGCGTTGATCCTGTTGGCCGCCGTCTGGTGGACGTGGGCGATCACCACCCTCGTCACCGACCTGTACGATCCGGAACGGACCGAGATCAAGCTGCTGATCTCCGCCGTCATGTTCGGCGCGCTGCTGATGACCACCGCGATCCCGGAGGCGTTCGGCGCACGCGGTCTCGTCTTCGCCGGCACGTACGTCGCCATCCACCTGGGGCGCGGCCTGTTCCTGATGCCGGCCGTCCGTCGCCAACCGCAGACCCAGCGCCGGGCGCTGCGCATCTTCACCTGGTTCGCCGTGTCGGCGATCCCCTGGATCATCGGCGGGTTCGTCGCCGGTGACGCCCGGCTGGCGTGCTGGGCCGTCGCGCTGGCCATCGACTACACGGGCTTCCGGCTCGCGTACCCGGTGCCGGGGCTCGGTGTGGTGCCGGAGCGGCAGCGCAACGTCACAGCCGAGCACCTCTCCGAGCGGTACCAGCAGTTCTTCATCATCGCGCTCGGCGACGCCATCCTGACCATCGGCACGATGTTCAACCTCAACCACACCGAGGCGCAGAACATCGCGTCGTTCGCCGTGGCGTTCGCGACCACCCTGCTGCTCTGGCGGATCTACGTCCACAAGTCGGGCCAACTGCTGCCGACGGCCATCAAGATGTCCGGCGCGCCGGGCAAGTTCCTGTTCACCGCCCCGTACACCCACCTGCTGATGATCGCCGGGGTGGTGACCACGGCCGCCGGGTTCGACCTGGTGCTGCACGACCACCCGGGTCATACGCCGCCGGCCTGGGTGGCGGTGATCCTCGGTGGCCCGGCGCTGTTCCTGCTCGGCCGGTCCTCGTTCGAGTACGAGGTGTTCAGTCGGGTGTCGCCGTCACGCCCCGGTGGGCTTCTCGCGCTGCTGACGATCGCGCCCGCGGCGATGTACCTGCCACCGCTGGTCGCCTCGTCAGGGGCGCTGCTGGTGCTGGCCGGGGTCGCCTACGCGGACCACCGCCGCAGCCGCGGCAAACCGCCGGAGTCCCCCGCGCCGCCGCACTGACCCGGCCGGTCACACCAGCGCGCCCGCGTACCCCCGGGCCTGTAGCCGCCGCGCGGCGGTCGCGCCGAGGCGGACCTGAAGGCCCAGCGGCACGGCGGCCCGGCGTACGTCGTCGACGTGCAGCGAGCCGTGCCGGTCGACGGTCAGGACCGGCGGCTCCTCCAGCTCGCCGACCGGCGCGTGGAACGAGAGCAGGGTCACCGAGGTGGTCAGGTAGCCCGGGTAGGCGGCGCGGGCCACGGCCTCGTCCGGGTGGGCGAGCACCACCAGGTCGCGCAGGTGGGCGAAGTCGGCGGCGAGCGCGCGGGCCTTCCAGTGGGCCGGCTCGTCGGCGGCCCCGGTGTGGTGCCGGGACCGGTTCGCCGACGTGATGTAGAGGTGGTCGGTGCCGGTCTCGACGAGCGCCTGCTCGAAGAACGTGTTGGACGGGCAGGTGAGGCCGGGGGCGATGACCTGGGCCGTACGCAGTCCGCCGTCGACCTGCGTGAGGTGCTCGGGCAACCGGTCGGCGGCCGGACCCCGGAAGCCGAACGGCCCGGCCCCGTAGAGGGCGTCCATGAGGGCCCGTACCCGGCCGACCGGCAGCCGCGGCGAGATGCGGGACCAGTCGAACATCCCCGGGATACGCCCGATCGCGGTGGTGATGCTGCCGACCTGGTCGACGGCCCGACCCTTGGCCAGGTTGACCCGCCGTACGGTGGCCGGGTCCGGGCGGGCGACGAGGGCGTAGACGTTGGCGAACGCCACCGCGACGACAGCGCCTTTGGCGAGCGCGCGGGCAGCGACCGCGACGTCCTGGGGGCGGTCGATGTAGAGCGACGGTGTCGGGACGTCCATGGGTCCTCCTCGGCGGGCCGTGAGGCAGTTCTACGTCCGATGCCCCGCGCGGCGGCCGGGTCGGTCGGCGATCCGATAGCCACGCGGGGAGACGTCGTTCGGGCGGCCGATGCCGGCATCGGCCGGACGGATGATGCGCCGGGGGTACGACGCGCCCACCGTTAGCGGCGCGACCCGATTGGGTACAACGCCTGCACCTCAGCTCCACCACAATTCCTTCAGGAGGCAGCGATGCGCGGCACCTCGATACTCGGAGTCATCGTCGTTATCTGGCTGGTGATCGGCGCGGTCGCCGCCGGCCAGCGCGGCTACTACAGCGGCGACGACACCAACTGCGCCGAGGCGGGCACGATCCTGGTCACGATCGTGGCGGGACCGCTGAACTACATCGGGGCCAACCCCAAGGTCGACTGCAAGCTGCCCGAGCCGTCCAAGTAGGACGAACGCCCCGTCCGGCCCGCGCCCGTGCAGGGCGCGGGCCGTTCGCTGTGCGGGTTGGACGCGACGCCCCGCGCGTTCGGCTTCGGCGTCGACACCACGGCTGCCACCCTCGGCGACGGCGCGACCGGCGCCCAGGGTGGCAGTAACGGGGTGAAAAGGGCCGAAGGTGATGTCGGGGCGTTCATCGCGAAGAGGGGACATCTATCCGGCACCCGCCGACTGACAGCCAAAAAGTTTTGTGGGGTCTCTACAAATCAGCGGCGGTTGGTTGGGCCGTTGCACCATGGCGCCGTCCGCTCCGACCCGGAAAAGTGATCACTGCCGGGAGCCGTCGTGTCTCGGCACGTACATCATGGTCTACCAAAGGGGTCAGTCGGGTGTTCAACCGTGTCGCCATCGTCAACCGTGGTGAGGCCGCCATGCGGCTCATCCACGCGGTCCGGGAGCTGGCAGCGGAGACGGGCAGCCGGATCGAGACGGTCGCCCTCCACACCGACGTCGACCGCACGGCCACCTTCGTCCGCGAGGCCGACATCGCCTACGACCTCGGTCCGGCGTCGGCCCGCCCGTACCTGAACCTCGCGACGCTGGAGCGCGCCCTGACCGAGACCGGCGCCGACGCGGCGTGGGTCGGCTGGGGCTTCGTCGCCGAGGATCCGGCCTTCGCGGAGCTGTGCGAGAAGATCGGGGTGACCTTCGTCGGGCCGAGCCCGGAGGCCATGCGCCAGCTCGGCGACAAGATCGGCGCGAAGCTGATCGCCGAGGAGGTCGGCGTGCCGGTCGCGCCGTGGAGCCGCGGCGCCGTCGAGAGCCTGGAGGCCGCGACGGCGGCGGCGGCCGAGATCGGCTACCCGCTGATGCTCAAGGCGACGGCCGGCGGCGGCGGGCGCGGCATCCGCGTGGTCACGAACGACGCCGAACTCGCCGACGCGTACGAGCGCACCAGCCAGGAGGCGGCGCGGGCGTTCGGCAGCGGCATCGTGTTCCTGGAGCGCCTGGTCACCGGCGCCCGGCACGTCGAGGTCCAGGTGATCGCCGACGGTCAGGGCACCGCGTGGGCGCTGGGCGTGCGGGACTGCTCGGTGCAGCGGCGCAACCAGAAGGTCATCGAGGAGTCGGCCTCGCCGGTGCTCGACAAGGCGCAGGCCGCCGAGCTGAAGACGTCGGCGGAGCGGCTCGCGGTGGCGGTCGGCTACCGGGGCGCGGCGACCGTCGAGTTCCTCTACCACCCCGGCGACCGGCTGTTCGCGTTCCTGGAGGTCAACACCCGCCTTCAGGTCGAGCACCCGATCACCGAGCTGACCACCGGATTCGACCTGGTCAAGGCGCAGCTGCACGTCGCGTCGGGCGGCCGGCTCGTGGGTGAGCCGCCGGCCGAGCGCGGGCACGCCATCGAGGCCCGACTGAACGCCGAGGACCCCGACCGCGACTTCGCGCCGTCGCCCGGGCGTATCGCACGGCTCGACCTGCCCGCCGGGCCGGGCATCCGGGTGGACACCGGCGTCAGCGAGGGCGACACCATCCCGGCGGACTTCGACTCGATGATCGCGAAGGTCATCGCGTACGGGCGGGACCGGGACGAGGCACTGGGCAAGCTGCGGCGGGCGATGGCCGACACCACCGTGATCATCGACGGTGGCGCGACGAACAAGAGCTTCGTGCTCGACCTGCTCGACCAGCCGGAGGTCATCGACGCCAGCGCCGACACCGGCTGGATCGACCGGGTCCGGGGCGAGGGCCGGCTCGTCACGCACCGGCACTCCGCGGTCGCCCTGGCCGCCGCCGCGATCGAGTCGTACGAGGAGGAGGAGCGCGCCGAGCGGCAGCGGCTGCTGTCGACGGCCGCCGGTGGGCGTCCGCAGGTGCAGCACGCCAGCGGCCGACCCCTGGACCTCAAGCTGCGGGGCGTCACCTACCGGCTGCGGGTGGCGCGGATCGGCGCCCACCGGTTCCGCGTGGGAATCGAGGTGGGCGGCGACGTCCGCACCGCCGACGTCGAGCTGGACCGCTTCGACCGGCACACCGGCCAGATCGCCGTCAACGGCGTCCGGTACCGCCTGCTGACGGGCACCCACGGCCCGACCCACCTCGTGGAGGTGGACGGCGTCACGCACCGGGTCAGTCGCGACGAGGGCGGCGTCCTGCGCTCCCCCATGCCCGCGCTGGTGGTCGCCACTCCGCTGGAGGTGGGCGCCGAGGTCGAGGCGGGCGCGCCGGTGCTGGTGCTGGAGGCCATGAAGATGGAGACGGTGCTGCGCGCGCCGTTCAAGGCCCGGCTCAAGGAGTGCGCCGTCTCGGTGGGCAGCCAGGTGGAGGCCGGTGCGCCGCTGCTGCGGCTGGAGCCGGTCGCCGACGATGCTGCCGACGCCGTGGCCGCTCCGAGCGGCCCCACCGTCGAGCTGGACCTGCCGGCCGCCGACGCCGGCCTGTCGGCGTACGAGCGCAGCCGGCGCGGTCAGGAGGACCTGCGCGGCCTGCTGCTCGGCTTCGACGTCGACCCGCACGACGACCGTCGGGTCCTCGACGACTACCTCGTCGTACGCCGGTTGGCGGCCGAGGACGGGCACCGGCCGCTCGCCGCCGAGGTGGACCTCGTCGACGTGTTCGCCGATCTGGCCGAGCTGAGCCGCAACCGGCCGACCGGCGAGGACGGCGGCGCCCACGCGCGCAGTGACCGGGAGTACCTGCACACCTACCTGCAGAGCCTCGACGTGGAGCGGGCCGGGTTGCCGGACGCCTTCCAGGCCAAGCTCGCCAAGGCGCTCGGCCACTACGGCGTCACCGACCTGGAGCGCTCCCCCGGCCTGGAAGCCGCCGTGTTCCGGATCTTCCTGGCCCAGCAGCGCGCGTCCGTCGACGCCACCGTCGTGGCGTCGCTGCTGCGCGAGTGGCTGCGCGAGACCCCGCCGGACGAGTCGCTGCGGGAGCCCGCCGGTCTGGCGTTGGAACGGCTGGTGGCCGCGACGCAGGTCCGCTTCCCCGCCATCGCCGACCTGGCCCGGGGCGTGGTGTTCGCCTGGTTCGCGCAGCCGCTGCTGCGCCGCAACCGCGCCCGCGTCTACGCGCAGGTGCGGGCCCACCTGCGCCACCTGGACGCCCACCCGGACTCGCCCGACCGCGCGGAGCGCGTCGCCGAGATGGTCCGCAGCACCGAGCCACTGGTCCGGCTGCTCGGCCAGCGCCTCGTGCGGCACCACCTCGACAACACGGTCATGTTGGAGGTGCTCACCCGCCGCTACTACGGCAACAAGGCGCTCAACCGGGTACGGACCCGCGAGGTCGCCGACTGCTCCTTCGTGGTCGCCGAGCGGGCGGACTCCACAGTGGTCTCCGCGGCCGTACGCTTCGACGGTCTGGGCGACGCGCTGCGCGGGCTCGCCGAGCTGGCCGGCGCCGAGGACTCGGTCGACGCCGACATCTACCTCGGCTGGGAGAACCAGCCGGAGGACTTCGACGCGATGGCCGCCGCGCTGCGCGACGTGCTCACCGCCCACCCGTTGCCGGCGCAGGTCCGTCGGCTCACCGCCACCGTCGCGGGTCGGGGCGGGGCGGTCATGCACCACCACTTCACCTTCCGCCCGTCGGACGCCGGGATGGTCGAGGACCGGCTGATCCGCGGCCTGCACCCGTACATCGCGCAGCGGATGCAGTTGGAGCGGCTGCACAAGTTCGACCTGACCCGGCTGCCGTCGTCGGACGAGGAGGTCTACCTCTTCCAGTGCGTGGCCCGGGAGAACCCGGCCGACGAGCGCCTGGTGGCGTTCGCCCAGGTGCGCGACCTGACCGAGCTGCGCGAGCAGGACGGCCGGCTGGTGGCGCTGCCCACCGCCGAGGACGCGGTGGCGGCCTGCCTCGACTCGATCCGTCGGGCCCAGTCGCGCCGGCCGTCGAAGACGCGCTTCACCACCAACCGGATCGTCGTCTACGTGTGGCCGCCGAGCGAGCTGACCCGCGAGGAGATGGAGATGATCGCCGGGCGGGTGCGTCCGACGACGGTGGGCGCCGGCCTGGAGGAGATCCTGTTCATCGCGCGGCAGCGCGACCGCCGCACCGGCGAGCTGAGCAAGATCGCCGTACGGATCTCGTTCGACGCCCAGGGCGGCGCGGAGCTGACCGTGGGCGAGCCGCCCGCAGAGCCCGTCGAGCCGCTCGACGAGTACCGGCTGAAGGTGCTGCGGGCGAGCAGCCGCAACACGGTGTACCCGTACGAGCTGACCGGTCGGCTCGGTGACTTCGTCGAGCACGACCTGGACGACGCGCACGTGCTGGTGCCGGTGGACCGGCCGAGGGGGCGCAACCGCGCCGCGATCGTCGCGGGCGTCGTCACCGCGCCCACCGAGCGGCACCCGCAGGGCGTGACCCGGGTGGTGCTGCTCGGCGACCCGACGAAGTCGTTGGGCGCGCTGTCCGAGCCGGAGTGCCGGCGGGTGATCGCCGCGCTGGACCTGGCGGAGCGGATGCGGGTGCCGGTGGAGTGGTGGGCGCTGTCCGCCGGGGCCCGGATCTCGATGACCTCGGGTACGGAGAACATGGACTGGGTGGCGGCGGCGCTCAAGCGCATCGTCGAGTTCACCCAGGCCGGCGGTGAGATCAACATCGTGGTCGCGGGCATCAACGTCGGCGCGCAGCCGTACTGGAACGCCGAGGCCACGATGCTCATGCACACCAAGGGCGTCCTGGTGATGACCCCGGACTCGGCGATGGTGCTCACCGGTAAGCAGTCGTTGGACTTCTCCGGCGGCGTCTCCGCCGAGGACAACTTCGGCATCGGCGGGTACGACCGGGTGATGGGCCCGAACGGCCAGGCGCAGTACTGGGCGCCGAACCTGAACGCCGCGCGGGACGTGCTGATGGCCCACTACGACCACACGTACGTCGCGCCCGGCGAGGACGCCCCGCGTCGGGTGACCACCACCGACCCCGTGGACCGGGACATCTCCCCGTTCCCGCACGACGTGGCGGGCAGCCCCTTCCGCACGGTCGGTGAGATCTTCTCCGCCGAGGCCAACCCGGACCGCAAGAAGCCGTTCGACATCCGGACGGTGCTGCGGGCCCTCGCCGACCAGGACCGTCCGGTGCTGGAGCGGTGGGCGGGCATGGCCGACGCCGACACGGCGGTCGTGCAGGACGCCCACCTCGGCGGCATCCCGGTGTGCCTGCTCGGCATCGAGTCGCGGTCGGTGCCGCGTCGGGGGTTCCCGCCCACCGACGGGCCGGACACCTACACGGCGGGAACCTTGTTCCCCCGCTCGTCGAAGAAGGCCGCGCGGGCCATCAACGCGACCAGCGGCAACCGGCCGCTGGTCGTGCTGGCCAACCTGTCGGGCTTCGACGGCTCGCCCGAGTCGATGCGCAAGCTGCAACTGGAGTACGGCGCGGAGATCGGCCGGGCGATCGTCAACTTCCGTGGTCCGATCGTGTTCTGCGTGATCTCGCGGTACCACGGTGGCGCGTTCGTGGTGTTCTCGAAGGCGCTGAACCCGAGCATGACGGTGCTCGCGTTGGAAGGCTCGTTCGCCTCGGTGCTCGGTGGCGCTCCCGCCGCCGCGGTGGTGTTCTCCGCCGACGTCAACGCCCGTACGGCCGCCGACGAGCGGGTACGCGCCCTGGAGGCCCGCGTCGCCGCCGCGTCCGGCACCGAGCGTGCCGCGTTGACGGCCGAGCTCGACGAGCTGCGGTCCTCGGTGCGGGCGGAGAAGCTCGGCGAGGTGGCCACGGAGTTCGACCGGGTGCACAACATCCAGCGGGCCGTCGAGGTCGGCTCGGTGGACGCCGTGATCCGCGCCGCGGAGCTGCGTCCGCGCGTCATCGAGGCGATCGAGGCGCGGCTGAACGCCTGATTCGTCGCCGACCCGCATCCTGGGGGTGGCACCGACCCATCGAGGTCGGTGCCACCCCCACTGCCGTTGATCGGGCGGCCACGCCGCGCAGCGGCGAAACTTTCATCCGATGACTTTCCACAGTCGCGCAGCTCACCGGACTCTTTTCCGGAAGTTTTCAGAGTTGACGAGGCCCATCGACGGCCATAATGTTTCGGACGAGTTTCCGGTCCTTCGAAGCGACACCCCACCCACTGCGCCCTTTCGTCCCGGGCCGCACCCTTCCTTCAAAGATCGACACTTGTCGATCATCATCGAGAGGTAGGCAGATGAAGCCAAGACGGTGGATCAGCGCCGGTGTCGTCGCCGTCGCGACCGCTGCGGCGTTGAACGCGCTTCCGGCCACCGCGAGCCGGCCGTACGACCCGACCGCCCAGACGCTCGCGGCCCTCGGCCAGCGCCACGGTCTGAAGATCGGCACCGCGGTCAACGCGGACGCGCTCAACGACGCCAACGACCCGCGCTACCGCCAGCTCGCCGCCTCGGAGTTCTCCTCGGTCACCGCTGAGAACGCGATGAAGTGGGAGAGCCTGGAGCCCACCCGGGGCACCTACGACTGGACGGCCGCCGACCAGCTCATCCAGTTCGCCCAGCGCAACCGTCAGAGCGTACGGGGTCACGTGCTGGTCTGGCACAACCAACTGCCCGCCTGGCTGACCAGCGGCGTCGCCGACGGCACCATCAGCAAGCAGGAACTGCGCGAGCTGCTGCGCAAGCACATCACCACCGTCGTGAGCCGCTACAAGGGCAAGATCTGGCAGTGGGACGTCGTCAACGAGGCGGTCAGCGACCCCTGGGACACCCCGTCGACGCTGCACTACAAGGGCTTCTGGGCGCAGAACCTCGGCCCGGACTACATCGCCGACGCGTTCCGCTGGGCGCGCGCCGCCGACCCGAAGGCGCTGCTGTTCTACAACGACTACAACATCGAGGCGTTCGGCTCGGGCAACCCGGCCGACGACAAGACGCAGTTCGTCTACGACATGGCCAAGGGGCTGCGCGCCAAGGGCGTCCCGATCGACGGCGTCGGCTCACAGGGCCACCTGGGCACCCAGTACGGCAACTTCGACACGCTCCAGGTGACCGCCGCCCTCAAGCGGTTCTCCGCGCTCGGTCTGGCTACCGCGTTCACCGAGGTCGACGTCCGTAGCCAGATGACCGAGGGCGTCCAGGCCGGCAACTCCGAGGAGATCAATCCCCGGTTGCAGGCGTCGGCCGCCAACTTCAGCGTGCTGATGAAGGCGTGTCTCGCCGTACGCGACTGCCTGTCGTACACCGTCTGGGGGTTCAGCGACAAGTACTCGTGGGTGCCGGACTGGTTCAACGACCCGCCGGAGGGTCTGGCCACGATCTACGACGAGAACTACCAGCCCAAGCGGGCGTACCAGGAGTTGAAGTCGGACCTGATCTTCGCTGGTCCGCCGTACGTCCTGCCACGGGTCGCGCCTCGGCCGCACCGCTGAGGTAGCCGCGGGCCGTGCGGGGTCCACCCTCCCCGCACGGCCCGTGTCAGCGCGACCCGGTCAGGTCGGTCACCCGATCATTGATCCGCCACAGGGCTCCTTCCCCGGGACGGCCGGCAGTAGGATCGCGGGCACCTCGGCGACGATCGTCGCCGCCCGGCCGGAGCCCGCATGTCCACAGAGCCGCCCGGCGACACCAGCCGCCGTCGAGGCAGACCCCTCGGCACGTACCGTGCGATCCGTCGGTCTCTCGCCGTCGCCTGCCTGGTCGCCGTCGCCGGGCTGCCCGCCGGACCCGTGCCCGCGTCACCCGCGCCCACGACGCTGATCGTGGCGCAGATGAACCTGTGCAACAGCGGACGCGCCGGCTGCTACACCGGCCGCTCGGTGACCGGAGCCGCCGAGCTGGTCCGGGCCGAGCGCCCCGACCTGGTCACCCTCAACGAGATCTGTCAGGACGACGTGCCCACGCTCGCGGCGGTGTTCGCCGAGGCCCACGGCGGCGCCGAGGTCGTGTCGGCCTTTCAGAGCGCCGGCGACCGGCCCAGCGGCGCCGACACGCTGTGCCGCAACGGCCAGGCGTACGGCATCGGTCTGCTGACCCGGCTGCCGGCGGCGGGCAGCCGGTACGCCGTGCACAGTGGAATCCATCCGACGCAGGACCTCGCGGACCCCGAGGAGCGACCCTGGCTCTGCGTGCGCGTCGACGGCGCGCTCACCGCCTGCACCACCCACCTGGCGGCCACCAGCCACGCCGTCGCGCTCGCCCAGTGCGGCGACCTGCTCGACGTGATCCTGCCGGCCATTCGTCGCCGCACCGGCTACGCCCCCACCGTGCTGAGCGGCGATCTCAACCTCCGACTCCGCGACGACCCGGACGTACGGTCCTGCCCTCCGCCCGGTTACCGACGCGTCGGCGACGGCGCGGTGCAGCACGTCCTGACCAGTGCCGACGTCACGATTTGCTGTACACGGTCGGTGGGCATGGGCGGGGCGACCGACCACCCCGCCCTACTGGCCACCCTCGTCGTCGACGGCACGCGACGCTGACGACGACCGTCAGTCCTCGTCGTCGTCACCAGCGGCTGGCAGGCCCCTGGGGCACCGGTTTTCGTCGGACGGTCGTGCCATGCTGCCGCTCACCTGAGGGCGAGGAGCGCAGCGCATGGTCACGGTGATGGTTCGGGACGAGACGGCGACCGGCAGAGCCGTCGACAGTTGGCCGTTGACGGGCCTGCCGGAGCGCATCTCCGCGCGGGAGCTGGTGCGGCTGCGGGTCCGCGAGGAGGTGGCGCGGTTCAACGCCGCGCAGCCGCGGCACTTCCGGGGCCTGGTACAGCCGACCGACACGGAGGCCACGCTGAACGGCTACCGGGTCGCTCCGGGCCGACGGCTCGACTGGGAGGCGCAGGCGGATCGGGCCTGTGCCGCGTTCTCGCACAACGGTTTCCTGCTGCTGGTCGGTGACCACCAGGTCGACGACCTGGACGAGGAGATCGACCTGCGGACCGACCCCGACGTGGCGTTCGTCCGGCTCGTCGCGCTGGTGGGTGGCTGACATGGGTGACTGGACGGCGCTGCTCCCCCGCCTCAGCGACGCCGACCGGCGGCAGGTGGAGACCGGCCTCGCCGAGGCCGACGAACGAATCCGCACGGTGCTGCGCATCGCCAGCACCTACCACTGGGGGTCCTCGGTGACGAACGTCCCCGAGTGGTCCACAGTGACATCGTGGTCGGCCGAGGAGCGCCGCCGCGCTGCCCTGGCCATGCACCGGGAATCGGCGTCCGCGTCGATCCCGACCGCACTGAACGACGTGGTGCGTGCTCTCGCCACCGACGATGTCCTCTTCACGCGCGCGGACCTGCTCTGGTGCCTGCACGTCGCCGCCGAGGGCTACTGCTTCGACAACGGCGCCCACCTGGAGCTGCCCGCCCTGATCGCGGCGCGCCTGACGGCTGCCGAACTGGCCGACCTGGTGCAAGCGCTGTCCGCCCTGAGCAGTGAGCTGGTGGACGACCACTTCGTCGCGGCGGCGTCCCGACGGCGCGTCGTCACGCTGCTCGGCCAGGCTATCGACCGCGCCACCGGCAGCCGGCTGCCGTCGTGGCTGCTGCACCACGGGGACACCTTCGGCCCCGCCGTCCGCGCCGATCTGGGCGCCGACCTCGCCGCGCCCGGCGTGCCGGAGCTGCTGGAGCACTGTGCCGCGCTGGACAAGCCGGCGGCGACCGCGAAGTGGCTGCGCCGCCTCGACGAACTGCTCGTGGCCGCGTACGGCGGCCGGCAGGTCGTCCGTCGGCTCCTCGACGCGTTCACCACCCACGGGCGCGGCGTCCACGACGACACGGACCGTCTCCTGCGCGGGCTGGTGTGGGCGCTGTCCCGCGAGCGCGACGAGCGGGCGACGGAGCTGTTGGCCCGGGCCACCACCGGCGCGGCGTCCGCGCCACGCGAGGCCGCCGGATTCCCGTACGCCCCGCGGACGGCGATCGCGGCGGTACGACTCCTGGCGGACCGCGACGGTGACGTGCCGCTGCGCACGCTGGCCCGCCTCGCGGTGACGGTCCGCAACAAGGCCGTGCGCAGCCGGGTACAGACCGCGCTGACCCAGCTCGGGGCCCGGCGCGGGTGGTCGCTCAGCGAGGTCATGGAGCTGGCCGTCGACGACCACGGTCTCGGCCCGGACGGACGGCTGCGCAGGGCGGTCGGTCCGTACGAGGCGACGGTCGAGATCGTGGGCGAGCGGGCGCGCCTCGTCTTCGCCCGCGACGGGGTCACCCGCAAGGGCGTTCCGGCCCAGGTGAAGCAGTCCCACGGGGACGATCTCGCCGAGTTGCGGGGCCTGGTCAAGCGGATCGGCGCGACGTTGGCCAGCGAACGGCAGCGGGTGGAGGGGCTGCTGTCGGAGGAGCGCGTCTGGTCGTACCCGGACTGGTCGTCGCGCCTGCTCGACCACCCGGTCACGGCGACGTACGGGCGGCGGCTGCTCTGGGAGACGAGCACCGACGGCCGGCGCTGGACGGCCGGTCTGCCCCGGCGGGACGGCGGCGCGTGGGCGCTCGTCGACCGGGACGGCCACGCTCTCGACCACGGGACGGTCCGGTTGTGGCACCCCGCCCGCGCGAGCACGGCCGAGGTGCTCACCTGGCGCGGACATCTGCTCGACGCCGGCCTGACGCAGCCGTTCAAGCAGGCGTTCCGGGAGGTCTACCTGCGCACGCCGGCGGAGGAGAAGACGGAGACCTACTCCAACCGGTTCGCCGCGCACGTCCTGCGCTACCGGCAGGCCAACGCCCTGATGCGCGCCCGCGGCTGGCAGGCGGGCTACCTCGGCACCTGGGACGGCGGGTACGACAGCGAGGCCACCAAGGTCTTCGGCGGTGGCGCGTGGCGGGCGTCCTTCCACCACGAACTCGTCGACGACCCGGAGGAGCGTCGCCACGACGTCGAGTACTGCGCGACCGATCAGGTGCGCTTCGCCCGGCTGGACGGCACGACGTGGCGGCCCGCGCCGATCATCGACGTGCCACCGCTGGTGTTCAGCGAGGCCATGCGCGACGTGGACCTGTTCGTCGGCGTCACCTCGATCGCCACCGACCCGCAGTGGGCCGACCGTGGCGAGGACCGGTTCTCCGCCTACTGGCACCGCACGGCGGTGGCGGAGCTGACCCCGTCCGCACAGGTACGCCGGGACGCGCTCGCCCGGCTGCTGCCCCGGATGGCCATCGCCGACCGAGTGGACCTCGCGGAGCGGTACCTGCGGGTGCGGGGCAACCTGCGCGCGTACCGCATCCACCTCGGGTCGGGCAACATCATGATGGAACCCGACGACAGGTACCTGTGCATCGTCGCCGCGCGCAGCCAGACCGGCCGCCTGCACCTGCCGTTCGACGACGACCCCATGCTCGCCACGATCCTGTCCAAGGCGATCATGCTGGCCGCCGACGACCGCATCACCGACCCCACCGTGCTGAGCCAACTCCGACCCGCGGGCTGATAAAGATCAACGCTTCTGGAACATGACGGCTGCCATCTCTGCTGTCAGCGCGATCGCCCAATCAAGCTGTGGACAGTCGTCGCGACCTCTGCACTCCAAGCAACCACCTACCCGCCATGGCCGGCCGGGTGTCGAGGTCCAATGCGCGTCGAGTACCCGCTTTGCCATGAACAGCTCGGTCGCCCTGGACACCGGTTCGTCGATTGGCACGGTGAGCACCTTCCCAACGATCTGTGGGGTCCCACCGGAGGGCGTTGTGCCCCTCAGGTGGGCGTGCGGCCGGGACCCAGGAGTTTGCCGAAACCAGGGAACCCGACCCAGAAGCCAACTTATTCCAACTTGTAGGAGTAGGTTAGGCCAGGATTATTGGCAGATCATGAAACTTGTTGGAACAGGTCCTCCCGTGATCGAATTAGAGCGCCGAAACCAGGGGACCCACGGAGATCGACCCATGCCGACCGAGCGAGTGGACTACCGGCGCATAGCCAACGAGATCGCCGAGAAGATCAAGTCCGGAGCGCTTGCGCCGGGCGAGAAGCTCCCGTCCACACGCGAGCTGGCCGAGCAGTACGGCGTGCACATCTCCACGATCAACCGCGTCATGACAATCCTCAAAGACCGCGGGTTGGTCGAGGGACATCCCGGTAAGGGTGTCTACGTGGCCGAGGCTGGCTAACCCCGTCAGAAGAGCCAGCCCCGGTGCCTCGGGCGTCCATCTCAGCAGG
The DNA here is from genome assembly GCF_053585025.1 of Micromonospora sp. RB23. Lineage (NCBI taxonomy): Bacteria > Bacillati > Actinomycetota > Actinomycetes > Micromonosporales > Micromonosporaceae > Micromonospora > Micromonospora sp. RB23. The sequence goes on along the minus strand of NZ_CM132111.1, from coordinate 3,390,514 downwards.
TACCCGGCCAGCTGGGCCTGGTCAGGGCAGGTCGATGACGATCTTGCCGGTGCTGGTGCCGGCCTCCACGACGGCGTGGGCGTCCGCGACGGTGTCCAGCGTGAACCGTCGGGGATCGACGATCGGGCGCAGCGCTCCCGCGTCGGCGAGGGCGCTGGCCTCGCGCAGGATCTCGCCGTGCGCGTCGCGTCCCTGACCGGTCAACAGTGGCAACAGGGTGAAGACGCCGGAGTAGCTGGCGCCCCGGAACGACAGCGGCGCCAGGCTGTGCGTACCCCAGCCGAGCGCGCTCACGACGCGGCCGGTGTAGGTGCGTACGGCGGTGAAGGACTTGTCCAGGGTGGCCCCGCCGACGGTGTCGAAGACGACGTCGAAGCCCTCGCCGCCGGTGTGCGCGGCCACGTAGTCCTCGACCTCGGTGGTGTTGTAGTCGATCGGAGTCGCCCCGAGTCGGGCGATGGTCTCCAGGTTCCGGGGTGAACCGGTGGCGAAGACCGCCGCGCCCCGGGCGCGGGCGATCTGGATCGCGGCCTGCCCGACGCCGCCGGCGCCGCCGTGCACCAGCACCCGCTGGCCCGCCCGCACCTGTGCCCGGTGCACCAGCGCCTCCCAACTCGTGATGACGGCCAGCGGCAGTGCCGCCGCCTCGCGCAGGCTCAGCGACTCGGCCGTACGGGCCAGCAGCCGGGCGTCGACGGCCGCGTACTCGGCGAGCGACCCCTGGATGTCACCGACTCCGCCGGTGAGCCCGTACACCTCGTCGCCCTCGGCGAAGCCCACGACGCCGGGGCCGACCTCCGCCACGACCCCGGCCAGGTCCAGGCCGAGGATGACGGGCGGATGGTTCCGGGCGTGCGGGGCCTTCCCTTCACGGATCTTGGTGTCCAGGGGGTTGACACCACTGGCCGTGACCCGCACGAGCACCTGCCCCGCGCCGAGGGTCGGCGTGTCGACCTCCCGCACCACGAGCGGGCCGCCGAATTCGCTGAGCACTACCGCGCGCATGGCGCTCCCTCGCAGTCGTCGTTACTGATCCCTCCAACGATGCCTACCCGGGGGCGTCCTTGGCGGGTCATCGGGAAAAGCGAGGTGGCGCCGAGCGCTGCGTCAGGGCAGCAGGAGGATGTGCAGGCGGCGTGGGCCGTGCACGCCCTCGACACGGATCAGCTCGATGTCGCTGGTGGCCGACGGCCCGCTGATCCAGGTCAGCGGGCGCTGCGGCGTCAGTCGCGCGATGGCCTCGGGGACGGTCGCCACGACCTGGTCGGCGCGGACCACGCAGACGTGCAGGTCCGGCAGGAGGCTGAGGACGCGACGTCCCTGGTCGGGTGAGCCGTCGAGGACGACGGTGCCGGTCTGGGCGATGGCGACGGCGGCGGCGGTGACGACGCCGTCGGCCGCGCCGATCCGCGCGTGGTCGAGGCCGTCGTCGGGCAACGCGGTCACCGTCGGCGGCAGCCAGGCCGGTGCCAGACCCGGGGGTACGACGACCGTGCCGCCCGCCGGCAGGATGTCGGCGATCGCGTCGGCGACGCCTGCCTCGGTGACCCGGTGCACGTGCGCCCGGTAGTCGGTCAGCCGCTGCGCCAACTGGTCGAGATCCGCGTCGGCGGCCCGGCGGTAGTCGCGCGGCACCGGCACCGGATCGGCGGGACCGCCGCCGGCGAGCGCGGCGCGCAGTCGGCCGAGGACGAGGTCGCGGGAGGTCACCGCGCGTCCCACCACTCACGGAAGGTCTGCGCCGGCGGCTCGGGCAGGTCACGGCTGGCGGTCCAGCCGTTCAGTGGCGGGGGCAGGCCCCGACCGCGCCGGCCGGCGAACCGGCTCAGCCGGGCCGCGCCCTGCCCGGCCGCGTACAGCCGGGGTCGGTCCATCGTGTACGCGGCTGCCGCCATCGCGATCGACTCGACGGTGGGTCGCTGCCGCGCCTCGACGGCCTCGGCGCGCAGGTGCACCAGCAGCTCCGGGATGTTGATTTTCACGGGGCACGCGTCGTAGCAGGCGCCGCAGAGCGTCGACGCGTACGGCAGGGACGCGTTGTCCTCGATGCCGGTGAGCTGCGGCGACAGCACCGCCCCGATCGGACCGGGATACACCGACCCGTACGCGTGGCCGCCGGTGCGCTCGTACACCGGGCACACGTTGAGGCACGCCGAGCAGCGGATGCACCGCAGCGCCTGCCGCCCCACCTCGTCGACGAGCACCGCGCTGCGCCCGTTGTCCAACAGGATCAGGTGGAACGTCTGCGGCCCGTCGCCCGGGGTCACGCCCGTCCACATCGAGGTGTACGGGTTCATCCGCTCCCCGGTCGACGCCCGCGGCAGGAGTTGGAGGAAGACCTCCAGGTCACGCCAGGTGGGCACCACCTTCTCCACGCCCATGACGGTGATGAGGGTCTGCGGCAGGGTGAGGCACATCCGGCCGTTCCCCTCGGACTCCACCACGGCGAGGGTGCCGGTCTCGGCGACGGCGAAGTTCGCGCCGGAGATCGCCACCGGCGTAGTCAGGAAGGTCTGGCGCAGGAACCGGCGTGCGGCGGCGGCCAGGGCCGTCGGGTCGTCGGTGAGCGTGGGGTCGACGCCGGGCATCTCGCGCAGGAAGATCTCGCGGATCTCGGCCCTGTTGCGGTGGATCGCGGGTACCAGGATGTGGCTCGGCCGGTCGTCGCCGAGTTGCACGATCAGCTCGGCCAGGTCGGTCTCGACGGCGGTGATCCCGGCGGCGTCGAGGGCCTCGTTGAGGCCGATCTCCTGGGTCGCCATCGACTTGACCTTGATGACGCGGTCCGCGCCGGTCGCCGTGACGAGGTCGGTGACGATGCGGTTGGCCTCGACGGCGTCCGCCGCCCAGTGCACCACACCGCCGGCCTCGACGACCTTTGCCTCGAGCTGTTCGAGCAGCTCGGGCAGGCGGTGCAGGGTGTCGGCCTTGATGGCCGCGCCCGCCGTGCGCAACTGCTCCCAGTCCGCCTGCTCGGCGATCACCGCTCCGGACTTGGTGCGGATCGTGGTCGTCGCGTACCGCAGGTTGCGCCGCAGTTGCGGGTCGGCCAGGCTGCGCCGCGCGGCGGCCGGGAACGGCTCGTCGCCGCGCAGGTGCCCCACGCCGGGCGGCGCGGTCGCCGGCATGCCGAGGAACGTCCGGCGGGTCACGACCGGGCCGCCGATCCGGCGCGGGTCTCCGTCGAGGCCAGGATCTCGGCGAGGTGCACGGTACGCACCCCGGTGCGCAGCCGGGACAGTCCGCCGCCGATGTGCATGAGGCAGGACACGTCGCCGGCCGCGCAGACGTCGGCGCCGGTGTCCAGCACGTGGCGCATCTTGTCCGCCAGCATCGCCGTGGACGTCTCCGGGTTCTTCACGGCGAACGTGCCGCCGAAGCCGCAGCACTGCTCCGCCGCCGGCAACTCGACCAGGTCGAGACCACGCACCTCGCGCAGCAACTGTCGCGGCCGGTCGGCCACCCGCAGCATCCGCAGCGAGTGACAGGTCGGATGGTAGGTGACCCGGTGCGGGTAGTACGCGCCCACGTCGGTCACCCCGAGCACGTCGACGAGCAGTTCCGACAACTCGTACGTCCGCTCGGCCACCGACTCGGCCCGGCTGGCCAGACCCTCGTCGCCCGCGCGCCGGGCCACCATCGCGTGCTGGTGGCGCACCGAGCCGACGCAGGAGCCCGACGGCGCGACGATCACGTCGTACCTGTCGAAGGTCCGCACGTGCCGTCGTACCAGCGGCACGGCCTCGCGCCGGTAGCCGGTGTTGACGTGCATCTGCCCGCAGCAGGTCTGCTCGGTCGGGAAGACGACCTCGTGGCCGAGTCGTTCCAGCAGCCGTACGGTCGCCGTGGCGGCCTGCGGGAACATGGTGTCGGCCAGGCAGGTCACGAAGAGCGCGATCCGCACGGCACACCCCCGCCCGTCGTCACGGCCGGACCCGCAGGTGGGTGACACCGCCGTCGACGTCCAACACCGTACCGGTGGTCGACGCCGAACGGGGCGACGCGAGGTAGAGGATCGCGTTGGCGACCTCCTGCGGGGTGACCAGTCGTCCGATGGGTTGGCGGGCCTGTAGCGCCGCCCGTTCGGCGGCCGGGTCGTCCGCCTGCGCGAGCAATCGCCCGACCCATGGCGTGTCGGCGGTGCCGGGGCAGACGCAGTTGAACCGGATGCCCTCGCGGACGTGGTCGGTGGCCATGGCGAGGGTCAGCGACAGGACCGCGCCCTTGCTGGCCGAGTAGAGCGCGCGGCCGGGCAGTCCGTTGAGGGCCGCGATGGACGAGAGGTTGACGACCGAGGCGTGCTCGGAGCGGCGCAGCCAGGGCAGGGCGGCGGTGACGACCCGCGCCATGCCGACCACGTTGACGTCGAGCACGCGGTGCCACTCGTCGTCGCCCTGGTCGGCGACGGTTCCGGTCGCGCCGATGCCGGCGTTGTTGACCACCACGTCGAGGCCGCCGAGCACGGCGGCGGCCTCGGCGACCGCCGCGTCCACCGACAGCCGACTCGACACGTCGGCGGTGATGCCGACGATGCCGTCGTCGAGCCCGCTCGGGTCGAGGTCGAGGACGGCCACCCGGGCGCCCCGGGCGCTCAGCTCCACGGCCGTGGCGCGACCGATGCCGGACGCGCCGCCCGTGACGATCGCGGCCAGCCCGGCGAACTCCGCGGTCATGCCGCCGCCAACGTCTGGCGCGCGCGGCCCAGGCCGGTGACCTCCAACTCCACCACGTCACCCGGGCGCAGGTAGGGGTGGTCGGGGAGACCGAGCGCCACCCCGGCCGGCGTGCCCGTGTTGATGACGTCGCCGGGGTACAGGACCATGAACTGGCTGAGGTACCAGAGCACGTGCGCCACCGGGAAGATCATGTTGGCGGTGGACCCGTCCTGGCGGAGCACCCCGTTGACCCACAGGCGCAGCGCGAGCGACTGCGGGTCGTCGACCTCGTCGGCCGGCACGAGACTCGGGCCCAGCGGGTTGAACGTCTCGCAGCTCTTGCCCTTGTCCCACTGGCCGCCGCGCTCCAGCTGGAAGGCGCGCTCGGAGACGTCGTGCGACACCGCGTACCCGGCGACGTGGCGCAGGGCCTCCTGCGGGGACTCGGCGTACCGGATGGTCCTCCCGACGACGACCGCGAGTTCGACCTCCCAGTCGGTCTTGGTCGAGCCGCGCGGGACGAGCACGTCGTCGTACGCCCCGACGATCGTCATCGGGTCCTTCATGAAGACCACCGGCTCGGCGGGCAGCGCCGCGCCGGTCTCCTGGGCGTGGTCGCGGTAGTTGAGTCCGATGCAGACAATCTTGGCCGGACGCGTCACCGGGGCGCCCACCCGCAGCGACGCGGCCCCGGGCAGCTCGGTCAGCTCGCCCTTCTCGAGCGCGCCGCGCGTCCGCGTGATCCCGTCCGACGCCCAGAACTCCCCGTCCAGGTCGGCGGTGAGTGGCCGCAGGTCGAAGGTCGTACCGTCACGCTGGACCACCGGGATCTCCTGGCCGCTCGGGCCGAGGCGTTGGAAGTTCATCTCACCCTCCTCTGTGTCCGGGCTGGCGTGCGGGGGTGGCGGACACCCCCGCATTCAACACCGGCACGCCTCGCCGCCCGCACGGCGGGACCACCTCGGTCAGCGGACTGGGACGCGATTGTCGCGCCCTGCGCCTCAGCGCTGCGGGGTGTCCCGGCGGGACGGGAACGGGGTGCCCGGCCGCCCGAGGCTGGGGCGGGCGCGCAGCCCGACCGGGTCGGGAGCGGTCACCGGCGCGGCCGGCGTGGGCTCCTGGGCCCGGCGTGCGTCCAGGTACGCGGCGGCGGCCCGGTCGTCGTCGGTGGGAGCGGCGAGCAGGGCGTAGAGCAACCCGACCACCCCGAAGATCACCGCCACGACGATCGGCACCAGCAACGCGCTCACACCGGCACCGGTCACCCCGCCCGAGCGTTCGTGCAGGTGCACCGAGAGAGCACTCATGCCGGTGAAGTGCATGCCGTTCACGGCGATGCCCATGACCAGCGCGGAGGCGAAGATCGCCAGGCCGCCCCGGACGGTCATCGCGAGCCACAGGGCGACCGTCGCGGCGACGACCGCGATGACCACCGACAGGACGACACGGGTCGTGTCGTAGCCGAGGCTGCCGTTGAGGCGCATCGCCGCCATGCCGGTGTAGTGCATGGCGGCGACGCCGGCACCGGTGAACACGCCGCCGGCGACGAGGCGTACCGGGTTCAGCCGGCCGGTGCCGACGATGGCCAGGCCGATGCCGACCGCGACCACCGCGATGGCGGTGCTGGCGGCGGTGAGGGGCACGTCGTACCGGATGCGGGTGCCGTCGACGGCGAAGCCGAGCATGGCCATGAAGTGCATCGCCCAGATGGCGGTGCCGCCGAGGGCCCACGCGGCCAACAGGCCCCACCAGGCGCGCTGTCCGGCGGTGCGGGCCGTGCGGATGCGCCCGGCGCAGACGAGCCCGAGGACCGACCCGAGCACCGACAGCGCGTAGCTCAGCGCGGGCGTGATCCACCCGTACTCAAAGTGATTGATGTCCGCCACGGCGGTGCCTCTCCCCCATTCGTTACCGGCGCGTACGTACCGCGCCCGGCAATGATCAGGGGTGCTCCGAGCAGGCGCAATAGCCCTTCGGGGCTATTCGCGGGGTGCCGTCACGGTGACCGTCCGATGCGTCGATTCACCGGCATGGCTGACCGAAAGTGATCCTCAGGCGGAGGTGTGGTACGCCAGCACTCCCCGATTGATGGCCGCTATCGCCTGCCGGGCCGTCGAACGCAGCTCCGGCGACGCGCCACCGGAGTCGGAAAGCTGACCAAGAAGGTCGACCACCTGCCGCGCCCACCGGACGAAGTCGCCGGCCGGCATCTCGCCGTCGATCTCGTGCCCGCTGCCGAGCACCTTCGCGAGGGCCTCGCCCCGCGCCCACCGGTAGACCGGCCAGGCGAAGCCCAGATCCGGCTCGCGGGTCGCGGTCAGCCCGCGGGCGGCCTCGTCGGCCTCGATCTCGCCCCACAGCTTCAGCGTCTCGTCCACGGCGTCGGAGACCGGGCCGCGCGGCAGCGACGCCCGCTCGTCGACGTCGCGGCGCGCCTCGAAGACCACCACGGACACCGCGGCGGCCAGCTCGGCCGGGGAGAGCCCGTCCCACACCCGTCGGCGCAGGCACTCGGCGACCAGCAGGTCCGCCTCGGTCCAGATCCGGCCGAGCATCCGGCCGGCGTCGGTGACCGCGCCGTCGCGGGCGAGGTAACCACGGTCGGTCAGCAGCGCGACGATCCGGTCGAACGTCCGCGCGAGCGACCCGGTACGACCGGACACCCGCTGGCGCAGCTCGTCGGTGTCCCGTTCGAGACGTCGGCGGCGCTCCGCCCAGCGGGCGTGCTCCTCCCGCTCCGGGCAGGCGTGACAGGGGTGGTTACGCAGCTCGGTGCGGAGCTGGCTGAGTCGGTGGTCCTCGCCCGGCGTCTGCCGGGAACGGCCACCGCGGCGACCGCCGTGCCGGTCCAGGCCGGTGCCGCTGACCTCGGCGGCGAGATCCCGCCGGGCCGCCGGCGAGCGGTGGTTGAAGTGCTTGGGCACCCGGATGCGGGCCAGCACCTCGGCCGGCGTGGTGAAGTCGCCCGGACTGACCCGTCCCGCCCAGCGGTCCTGGGTGAGCACCAGCGGACGGGGTTCGCCGAACCCGCCGGTCGCCGGGTCCAGCACGACGGCCAGACCCGCCCGCCGGCCCGAGGGCACGCGGATCACGTCGCCGATGCGCAGCCGCTCCAGCGACGCCACGGCCGCGGCCTTGCGCTGGGTCTGCCCCTGCCGGGCGATGGCCTTCTCCCGGTCGGCGATCGCCACCCGCAACGCGAAGTACTCGTCGAAGTCGCCGTGGTGGCAGGCGGCCTCCGCGCCGTACGCCTCGATGGTCTCGGTGTTGCGCTGCACCTGCCGCGCCAGGCCGACCACCGACCGGTCGGCCTGGAACTGGGCGAATGAGGACTCCAGCAGCGCCCGGGCGGGCTCCGCGCCGACCGAGCCGACCAGGTTCACCGCCATGTTGTACGACGGCCGGAAGCTGGACCGCAGCGGATAGGTGCGGGTGGAGGCGAGCCCGGCCACGTGGCGCGGGTCGGTCTCCGGGGACCACACCACCACCGCGTGCCCCTCGACGTCGATGCCGCGCCGGCCGGCGCGGCCGGTGAGCTGGGTGTACTCCCCCGGGGTCAGGTCGACGTGCGCCTCGCCGTTGTACTTGACCAGGCGTTCCAGCACCACGCAGCGCGCCGGCATGTTGATGCCCAGCGCGAGGGTCTCGGTGGCGAAGACCGCCTTGACCAGGCCCCGGACGAACAGCTCCTCGACGACCTCCTTGAACACCGGCAGCATGCCGGCGTGGTGTGCGGCGAGGCCGCGTTCCAGGCCGTCGAGCCACTCCCAGTAGCCCAGCACCGTCAGGTCCTCACCGGGGATGGCGGTGACCCGGGACTCCACCACCCGGCGGATCTCGGCGCGTTCCTCGGGGGAGGTGAGCCGCAGTCCGGCGGCCAGGCACTGCTGCACGGCGGCGGCGCAGCCCGCGCGGCTGAAGATGAACAGGATGGCCGGCAGCAGACCCTCGCGGTCCAGCCGGTCCACGATGTCCGGGCGGATCGGGCCACGCCAGCGGGGACCACGGCGTCCGGCGCCCGGCCCGGCGCTGCGCCCCTCCCCCAGCTCCAGGCGACGCATCGTGTCGCGCGTGTAGCGCAGCAGCTCCGGGTGCACGTCGTGCTTGCGGGCGGCGTCGGCGTCGTGGAACAGGTCGAACATCCGCTTGCCGACCAGCATGTGCTGCCACAGCGGCACCGGCCGGTGCTCGCTGACCACCACGGCGGTCTCGCCGCGCACGGTGACCAGCCAGTCGGCGAACTCCTCGGCGTTCGACACGGTCGCCGACAACGAGACCAGGGTGACCGACTCCGGCAGGTGGATGATCACCTCTTCCCACACGCCGCCACGGAACCGGTCGGCGAGGTAGTGCACCTCGTCCATCACCACGTAGGCGAGCCCCTGCAGGGTGCTGGAGCCCGCGTAGAGCATGTTGCGCAGCACCTCGGTGGTCATCACCACCACGGGCGCGTCGCCGTTGATCGCGTTGTCGCCGGTCAGCAGGCCGACCTGCTCGGCGCCGTACCGGTCGACGAGGTCGTGGTACTTCTGGTTCGACAGCGCCTTGATCGGCGTGGTGTAGAAGCACTTGCGCCGGGTCGTCGGCGGCGTCGCGCCGCCCGCCGCCGCCGGCTCGTCGGGCCGCCCCCGCAGAGCCAGGTGTACGGCGAACTCGCCGACCACGGTCTTGCCGGCGCCGGTCGGGGCGCACACCAGAACACCGCTGCCCCGCTCCAACGACTGACACGCCTCGCGCTGGAAGTCGTCGAGGTCGAACCCCAGGTCAAGGGCGAACTCGTCAAGCGCCGGAAACTGTGAGGCCTGCGCGGCCCGGCGGCGCGCCGCTGCGTACCGCTCGGCGGGACTCGACATGGCACCAAGATTAGTGCGTGCCGGCACAGTGCACCCCACAAGGCCGTCCGGCGGGGCTGTCCGCCGGGGTCGGTAGGGTGCACGGCGTGCCGGACCATGTCGAACCGCCCCAGACCACGTCGCCGGTCAGCGCCACCGACGCCACCGCCCGCCGGACGTCCCGGCGGCCCGTGAAGGCGGTGCTCTTCGACTTCCACGGCACCCTCGCCCAGGTGGAGGAGCCTCGGCAGTGGGTGCAGGAGGCCGCGGCGGCGTGCGGGGTCACCCTGGACCGGGTCCGCGCCACCTCGCTGGCCGACCGCCTGCTGACCGCCGGCCGCGCGGGCGGGCCGCTACCGGCCCGGGTGCCGCCCCGACTGGCCGAGCTGTGGGCCGACCGGGATCTCTACCCGCACGCCCACCGGGGCGCGTACACCGGGCTTGCCGAGACCGTGGACGCCGGCATCGAGGGCTTCGCCGACGCGCTCTACGAGCGGCTGCTCGTCGCCGAGGGCTGGGTGCCCTACCCGGACACGGCCCCCACGCTGGCCGCGCTGCGCGACGCCGGGGTTCGGGTCGCGGTGGTCAGCAACATCGGTTTCGACCTGCGCCCGCACTTCGACGCGTGGGGGTTGACCGACCTCGTCGACGCGTTCGTCCTGTCGTACGAGGTGGGGCGCTGCAAGCCCGACCCGGCGATCTTCTGGCGCGCCTGCGGGATGCTCGGCGTCGACCCCGAGCAGACGCTGATGGTGGGCGACAGCCCGGCCGACGCGGGCGCGGTGGCCGCCGGCTGCGCGGTGCTGGTGCTGCCGGCAGCCGATCCCGGCCGGGAGAACGGGCTGGGCGCGGTCCTGGACCTGGCCCTGCCGTCCTGATCGGCGTGGAGGCCGCCCGCGCGGCCCCGGAGTCGACCGCCTAGCGTCAGGGCCGTGACGGACACCCTCCTGCCTGCGTCGACACCGACCGACGCGCCCCCGCAGCGCCGCGGTGGTGTCGTCGCCGTGGGGCTGGTGCTCGGCGGGGCGCTCTCGGTGCAGTTCGGCTCCGCGCTGGCCGCGCTGCTCTTCCCGCGTACCGGGGTGGCGGGCGCGGTCACCCTGCGGCTGACGATCTCGGCGGTGCTGCTGCTCGTCGTGTGCCGGCCCCGACTGCGCGGGCACGACCGCTCGGCCTGGCTGGCGGCCGGCGCGTTCGGGCTGGCCCTGGCCGGCATGAACTCGCTGTTCTACCAGGCCATCGAACGCATCCCGCTCGGCCCGACGGTGACCCTGGAGGTGCTCGGCCCCCTCGCGCTGTCGGTCTTCACCGCCCGCAGGCTGGCGAGCTGGTGCTGGGCCGGGCTCGCGCTGGCCGGGGTGGCGCTGCTCGGACAGGGCGGCTTCGACCGGCTCAACCCGGCCGGGGTGGCCTTCGCGTTCGGCGCGGGCGCGATGTGGGCCGCGTACATCGTGCTCAGCGCCCGGGTCGGCGGCCGGTTCCCCGGCGCGGACGGACTGGCCCTCGCGCTCACCCTCGCCGCGCTGGTCACCCTGCCCCTGGGCATCGCCGACGGCGGAGCCGTCCTGCTCGACCCGGAGGTGCTGGCGCTGGGCGCGGCCCTCGCGGTGCTCGCCTCCGGCCTGCCGTACACCCTGGAACTGCTCGCGCTGCGCCGGATGCCCACGTCGACCTTCGCGGTGCTGATGAGTCTCGGCCCGGCCGTCGCCACCCTCGCTGGTTGGCTGGTGCTGCGACAGGCGTTGACCGTGCCGGAATGCGTCGCCATCGTGCTGGTCATCGCCGCCAGCATCGGCGCGGTACGGGTCAGCGCAGCAGTCGCAGGGCCCCCGGCACCGCGGTGATCGTCACCGGCAGTCCGAGCGAGCGTTCCCCGTCGGCGTACGTGACGATCCCGTCGGCGGCCAACTCCACCGTCCGGGCCCGGTAGCTGCTCACGATCGGGTGCTCGACGTGGGTGCCCCGGTAGATGTGCGGCTTGACCCGGATCATCGTGCGCCGGTCCGCCCGGCCGGCCACCACCACGTCCAGCAGCCCGTCGGTCGGGTCGGCGTCGGGGCAGATCCGCATCCCACCGCCGTACGACGGGCAGTTGCCCACCGCCACGAGCACCGAGTCCATCTCGTGGAGCACCCCGTCGAGGCGCATCGTGTAGCGCCGGGGCTTCAGGCGGGCCATCTCGACGAGGATCGCCAGGTCGTACCGGCGAGGGCCGCGCGGCCACCGCATCCGGTTGGCCCGCTCGTTGACGATCGCGTCGAAGCCCGCCGCGAGGACGGCCCCGTACCAGCGTTCCGCGCCGTCGACGCCCGTCATCCGGGCCAGGTCGACCTCGCGGCTCCGGCCGGCACGCAGCGCCTCGACGATCACCTCCACCGCGGCGACGGGATCGGCGGGAAAGCCGGTGTCGATCGCGAAGTCGTTGCCGGTGCCGGCGGGCACCGGCCCGAACGGGATCTCGGTGCCGGCCACGGCCTGCAACGCCCGGTGCACCGTGCCGTCACCGCCGATGGCGACCAGCGCGCCCGCGCCCTCGGCGACCGCCGTCCGACAGGCCAACTCCGCCTCGTCCGGAGTGGTCGCCGACAGCACCGTCACCGGCCGGCCGGCGGCGGACAGCCCGTCCAGCAGTCGGGGCAGCAGGGCTCGACGCCGTCCCCGGCCGGCAGTCGGGTTGGCGAGCACGGCCACCGGGCCAGCGGTCGACGCGGCACCCTCCACCGGTCCGGGCCGAAACTCTTTCACGGTCACGGCCAGCACCGTACTCGTCGTACATCTGATGTTCATCGTGCGGAGGTAGCGCTCCCAGCCCACCGGGCGGCTCGATTCGGTCGACGGCGGACACGGCGACGCCGCCCCCACTCGGTGGGGACGGCGTCGGCGGACGTCGGCGGCGCGGGGCCGTCAGGTCATGTCGTCGTAGCGGCGTTCGATCGGCGCCGGCTTCGCGATCGGCTCCGGAGCACCGATCGGCGCTGTCGCGTCGACCCGCTGCCCGGCCACGACCGGGTCCGTGTCGAACTCCAGCGGCGAGACCTCGTCGTCGTCGAGACCGGCGTAGACCTCCTTGCCACGACCCCGCCGCCTGTCGTTGATGAACGCGACGCCCACCGCGCCGAAGTAGAGCGCGGAGAGGCAGACCGCCAGGGCGGTCATCCCGAACGGGTCGGGGGTGGGGGTGACCACGGCGGAGAACGCGAAGAACACGAAGATCGCCACCCGCCACCAGCTCAGCAGCCGCTTCGCGCTGGCCAGGCCGACGAAGTTGAGCATCAGCACGATCAGCGGGAACTCGAACGCCACCCCGAACAGCAGGATCAGGTTGGTGACGAAAGAGATGTAGCGGGTGACTTCCAGCGTCGTCGAGATGTCGTCGCCGGACACGTTCATCAGGAACTCGAGGCCCTTGGCGGTGACGAAGAACGCCAGCACCGCGCCGGCGGCGAAGAGGGGCGCCGCCAGGGCCGTGAACGCGTACGCGTAGCGCCGCTCGTGCCGGTGCAGCCCGGGCGCGATGAACGCCCAGAGCTGGTAGAGCCAGATCGGCGCCGCGATGATCAGGCCCACCCACAGGCCGATCTTCAGGTTCAGCAGAAAGACGTCCGCCGGACCGAGCTGGACGAACAGGCACTTGCCGGTCTCCGGGTCGACCGACCCGGGCAGATCGCAGTACGGCTTCGACAGCAGCACCCGGACCGGCTCGGCCAGCCAGATACCGAAGCCGAAGCCGATCATGATCGCCAGCGAGGCGCGGAAGAGACGGTTACGCAGCTCACGGACGTGCTCGATGAGCGTCATCGAGCCGTCGGCGGCCCGCTCGAACGTGCTCGGGCCGCGCTTACGCAGGGCGAAGGCCACGGTGCGAAGGCCCTTCGGTCAGTTGTCGCGGACGCGGTGCACCGGGTCGACGACCGGCTGCTGCGCCGGCGCCTGCTGGTACGGCGGCTGCTGCGGCTGCGCGGCGTAGGGCGCCTGCTGCCCGGCGTGCGGCGGCAGCGGCTGGTAGCCGGCCTGCGCGTCGGCCTTCTCGGCCAGGTCGCGGTCGTCGTCCTGCAGGCTCTTGGTCTCGGCCTTGATGATCCGCAGCGAGCGACCCAGCGAGCGGGCCGCGTCGGGGAGCCGCTTCGCACCGAAGAGCAGGATCAGCACAACCACGAGAACGGCGATGTGCCACGGCTTGAGGGCACCCATGAGAAGCTCCAGTCGCTCTGTGTCCGGGGGTGGTACGCAGCCCATCGTACGTGCGGATCGGGCGGATGCCACCCACCGGGTGGTGGTGGTCCGGCCCGGCCGGTGAAGTCTTGACCAACGCGCGATGATCCGTCAACCACGCGGGCCGACCACCCGGTCAGCCGCGCTTGGCCTTGATCAGCTCAAGGCGTTGCTGGGCGGTGTCGAGTTGGCGTTGGACGCCCTCGGCGCGCTGCTGCAACGCCTCCGCGGTCTCCCGCAGCGCCTCCGCCTCACCGGCCCGGCGTTCGAGCGCCACGGCGGCGCGGCGCAGCTTCGGCAGCCGGGCCAGCACCGGGCGTACGGCCAGCGCGAGCGCCACGAGTGGGAGCAGCACCAGCGCGAGCACGATCCACATCAGCACGCCGGCCAGCCTACTGGGTGCGGCCGGCCACCGCCGGGTCGCCCGACGGCGCGCCGGGTGTCGCGGACGCCCGTTCGCCGTCGGGCAGTCGCGTCACGGGCGCGGGCACCGCGTACGCGTCGAGCGCGGCGGACGCGGTCGCCCGGACCTGCTCGGCCAGTTCGGCCGGGGCGACCACGGTGACGTCCGGGCCGAGGCCGAGCACGAACCGTCGCGCCCACCCCAGGTCGGTCACGCGCAGCGAGACGAGCCACTGGTCGCCGTCGCCGGCCTCGACCCGCTCGCACGGGTAGTACTCGGTGATCCACCGCTCGCCCCGCCCGATCCGCAGGGTGATCAGCGGCAGGTCGGGTGACGGCCGGAAGACCCCCTCGGTGCGGTCGTGCGGGACGGCCTGCGGCGGAACGGCCGCCGGCTCGTCCAGTTCGGTGATCGCGTCGATCCGGTCGGCGCGGAACAGCCGCACCGCCTCGGCGCGGCGGCACCACGCCTCCACGTACGCCCGGCCGCCGACCATCAGCATCCGCAGCGGGTCGACCACCCGCTCGGTGGTCTCGTCCCGGGCCGCCGTGTAGTAGGTGATCCGCAGCGCCCTGCCGCCCTCCACGGCGGCGCGCAGCGCCTCGACCTGCCGGGTGTCCCCGGGCAGCCGGACCGCGACCGGCGCGCCCACCAGGTCGCCGGCGGCGTCCTCGATCTTGGCCAGGGCCCGTTCGATGGCGTCCCGGTTGGCGACGCCGGGGGTCTCGGCGAGCATCCGCAGCGCCACCACGAGCGCGAGGGCCTCGTCGGGGGTGAGGCGCAACGGCCGGTCGATGCCGGCGTCGTAGGTGATGGTCACCCGGTCGCCGTCGAACGCCATGTCGATCAGGTCACCGGGGCCGTAACCGGGCAGCCCGCACACCCACAGCAGCTCCAGGTCCTCCCGGAGCTGCCGCTCGGTGACGCCCAGGTCACCGGCCGCCTCGGCGACCTCGATGCCGGGTCGGGCCAGCAGGTAGGGCACGAGGTTGAGCAGGCGCGCCAGCCGGTCGGCGGAGGTTCGGGAACCGCCACGGGCGGCCGGGCGGGTCACCGGGCACCCCCGGAGACCGCCAGCTCGTCGTGGCGGACCGCGATCTCCTTGAGCCGCTGGATGACCGCCTCGCGGACCTCGGGCGGGTCGAGCACGCGTACGTCCGGCCCGTACCCGACGAGGTGGCCGGCCAGACCGTCCGGCTCGGCGTACGGCAGGACCAGCCGGTCCCCGTCCGGCCCGGCGGTCACCTCGACCGCCCAGCGACGCAGGCCGGCGGCCCGGCCCGGCGCGGCCAGCACGGTCGCCCGGCCGGTGCGCTCCACCGGGCCGGACCAGCGGGCCACGTGACTGATCAGGTCTTCCCCGGCCGGCGGCTGGTACGCGCCGGGCGCGCCGGTCACCCGGACGGCGCCGACGACCCGGGAGAGGCGGAAGCAGCGGGTGGCGTCCCGGTCCAGGTCGTGGCCGACCACGTACCACCGACCGCGCCAGCAGACCACGCCCCACGGTTGCAGCCGGCGACGGCTGGGCGCGTCCCGGTCCGGTACCCGGTAGTCGAACCCCACCTCCCGGCGGTCCCGGGCGGCGGCGGTCAGCGGCGCGAACGCCGGGTCGACGGTGACCATCGGCTCCATGCCGAGGGTGGCCTGCGGGTCGACGTCCACCCCGGCGGCGCGCAGCTTGGCCAGCCCGGAGGACGCGGCGGCGGCCAGCCCGGCGTGCTGCCACAGGCGGGCGGCGATCCCGACGGCGGCGGCCTCGTCCGGTTCGAGGGGGATGTCGGGCAGCGCGTACTCGCGGTGGGCGATGCGGTAGCCGGGCTCGGCGTCGAAGACGCTGGCCGTGCCGGTCTCCAGTGGGACGCCCAACTCGCGCAGCTCGGCCTTGTCCCGCTCGAACTTGCGCTGGAACGCCTCGTGGTCGCGCGCGTCGTCCGGATCGTGCTCGTAGCCGGGCACGGTCGCGGCGATCTGCGCGGCGGTCAGGAACCGTCGCGTGGACAGCAGGCAGATCACCAGGTTGACCAGGCGTTCGGTGCGGGTCCGCGACACGCGGTAGACGCTAGCAGCCGCCGCGCCCGCACCGTGCACCCACGCGGGCGTGCCGCACACTTGTTCGGATCGGGTCCTCCCCGGGCGGGCCGCCGCTCGCGGCCATAGGGTTGCCCTCATGTCGCAGGGCGGGATGAAGACCGAGAGCGAGAGCGTCGGCACCGTGGTCGTCGCGGGCGTGGCCAACCTCGCCATCGCGGTCGCCAAGCTGGTCGCCGGTCTGATCTCCGGGTCGGCCGCGATGCTGTCCGAGGCGGCGCACTCGGTCGCCGACACCACCACCGAGGTGCTGCTGTTCCAGGCGCTGCGCCGAGGGGCCCGGCCGGCCGACAAACGGCACCCCTTCGGGTACGGCAAGGAGAGCTACGTCTGGGCGTTCTTCGCCGCCATGTTCACCTTCGTGGCCGGCGCCGGTTTCGCCGTCACCCACGGCGTCACCACGATCCTCGTGCACGAGCACAGCGGCGACTACCTCGTCTCGTACATCGTGCTGGCGGTGTCGTTCGTCATCGAGTCGATCTCGCTGGCGCGGGCCGTTCGACAGGTCCGCCGCGAGTCCGAGCGCTGGCAGACCACGCCGCGACGGTTCCTGCGGCTCACCGCCGACACCACCGTCAAGGCCGTCTTCCTGGAGGACAGCGCGGCCCTGATCGGCCTGCTGCTCGCCGCGCTCGGCGTCGGCCTGTCGCACGCCACCGGCGACGAGGTGTGGGACGGCGTCGCGTCCATCCTCATCGGGCTCCTGCTGCTGGCGGTCGCCGGAATCCTCGCCGGCAACAACCTGTCGCTGCTGGTCGGCCGGGCCGTCCCGGAGCGGCTGCGGCGCGAGATCGAGCAGGAGTTGGCCGGCCTGCCCGAGGTGGAGCGCATCGACACCCTCCTGACCATGCAGCTCGGCCCGGACGACATCCTCGTCGCCGCGAAGGTCGACTTCCGCGACGAGGCCACCGGCGCGCAGATCGAGGCCACCGCCGACGAGGCCGAGCGGCGGCTCACCGAGCGGTACCCGGAGATCCGGTTCGTCTTCCTCGACCCCACCCGCTCGCAGCCGGGCGTCACCGGCAACGCCCGACACACCCAGGCCGCGCCGCCCGGCGACCAGCCCACCTGATCATCGCGGCGGCGCCGCACCCGGTCGCGGTCCGCCGCGCCCGCGCGGCTAGCGTGCCCGTCATGGTGCGATGGCGTACGGGGACGGTGGCGGGGCTGCGACGGCGGTGGACCGGGGCGGTGGAACTCGACGTCGACCTGCCCGACGGCACGCGCATGCGGGCACTCGCCTATCCCGAGCTGGTCGGTACGCCCGAGCCCGGCGACCGGGTGCTGCTCAACGCCGGCGCGCTGCTGATGGGGTTGGGCACCGGCGGGTACGCCCTCGTGGTGGCCGTGCCGGACCGGCTGCCCCCGGACCCGCCGGAGGCCGTCGACACCCGCGACGCCGGGCACCTCGTCAAGGCCCGCTACACCCCGTTGCAGCCGATCCTGCTCGGCGTCGACGAGGAGGCGTCCCCGCACCGCGCCGTGCTGGCCGACGCCGACGACCTGGGCGGCATGCCGGTGGTCACCGCCGACCTGCACTCGGCGCTGCCGGCGATCCTGGCCGGCATCCGGGCCGACGCCCCGCAGGCGCGGGTGGCGTACCTGTTCACCGACGGCGGGGCGTTGCCGGCCTGGTTCTCCCGCACCCTCGCCGGGCTGCGCGACGAGCTGGCCGGGACGATCACCGTCGGGCAGGCGTTCGGCGGCGACCTGGAGGCCACCACGCTGCACGGCGGTCTGCTCGCCGCCCGGCACGTGCTGCGCGCCGACGTGAGCATCGTGGCGCAGGGCCCCGGCAACCTGGGCACCGGCACCCGGTGGGGCTTCTCCGGTGTCGCCGTCGGTGAGGCGGTCAACGCGATCGCCACGCTCGGCGGGCGGCCGGTCGGCTCGCTGCGCATCTCCGACGCCGACCCCCGTCCCCGACACAACGGCGTGTCGCACCACAGCCTCACCGCGTACGGCCGGGTGGCGCTCGCCCCGGCGGAGCTGGTGGTTCCCGACGGCCTGGACCCGGACCTGGCGGCCGAGGTCGACGCGGCCCTGGCCCCGCTGGCGGCCCGGCACCGGATCGTGCGCGTGCCCACCACCGGCCTCGACGCCGCGCTACGCGCCAGCCCGATCCCCCTGTCCACCATGGGCCGCCCCCTCGACGCCGACCACGCCTACTTCCTGGCCGCGGCAGCAGCCGGCCGCCAAGCCACCACCCACCTCCCCCTCCCCTAATCTCGCTGATCAAGAGGTTCGCGTCAGAATCCGGCGGGTTGTTGACGCCGACCTCTTGATCACCGGGAGCGGTCAGGGCGGGTGGGTCAGCGGATTACCGGGCGTTGGTCTCGGGGTAGGGCCTCGATGAGTTCGCGGGGCAGGTTGAGGGTGTCGGCGCTGACCTCGGGCGGGGTGTTCGCCATCCACTGGGTCAGCGAGACGGACTCGAACCGGGGCTTGCGGAACATCTCCAGGAACACCAGCGGCTCGGTGCCGAGGTTCTCGATGTAGTGGCCGTACGCGAACGGCACGTACCCCACGTCCCCCGAGCGCATGTCGAAGGTGCCGGCCACACCGGAGCTGGCGAACACGCCCATCCGACCGTGGCCGGACAGGTAGTACTGCCACTCGTCGTCGGTGGGGTGCCAGTGCAGCTCCCGCATCCCGCCCGGGTCCACCTCGACCAGCGCGGCGCAGATCGTGGTGGCCGCGGCGAACTGGGTGACGTCGGCGATGCGGACCTGCCCGCCCGGGAACCGCTGCGGCTTCTGCGCGAGCAGCCGGTGGCTGAGGCTGCGGGGCACGTCCCCGGTCGGGCTGACGACCCGGTCCTGGTCCAGCGGCGGCGGCACCTGCCCGGCGAAGATGTACTTCTCCCGCTCGGGGATCGAGTCGAGCTGATCGAGCCGCCACCCGAAGTTCTTGGCCAGCACCTCCTTCGGGGTGTGCGCGAAGAAGTCGCTGATCAGGAACGTGCCGTTCTCGGTGAACGCGCCGTCGTCGAAGACCAGCAGGAACTCGACGCCCTCGTCGAGGGCCTGGATGTGGTGCGGCACCCCCTGGGGAAAGAACCACAGGTCGCCGGCGCGTACGTCGTCGAGGAAGTTGCGGCCCTCCTGGTCGACCGCGCTGATCCGGGCGCTGCCGCGCGACACGTACGCCCACTCGGACTGCTTGTGCCAGTGCATCTCCCGGTACCCGCCCGGTTCCAGCGCCATGTCCACGCCACTGAGCTCGGTGGCGATGGGCAACTCCCGTACGGTCACCTCCCGGGTCCATCCGCCGCGCTGCACACGGGTGTGCGCGTCCGAGAAGGAGAACCGCAGGTTGGGCAGCGTGCCCGCGTCCGTGCTCGGCGGGGTCAACAGGTCGGGGTTCTGCCGGTCGCGGACCACATCGCGTGGCCCGGGATCCACCCAGCCCCCACCGCCGCGTTCGGGTTGGGGCACCGTCGGGTCGTTCATGATCGCCTCCCGCGTCGTCGCGTCCTGGTGCCGCCGGCGGGTCGGGCGGGCGGAGTCGCCCGCACCGGCAGGGCCGGCCGGAACCGCGGGGGCACGCGGTACGGACGGACGGCCCGCGCCGGCACCCGATGCGGGCGGACCACCCACGTCGGCGACGGCCATCGGATACCCGGCGGCGCGACCCGGCCGGGCCATCCGTGGCCCCGGTGGGTCACCGGCGGACGCCGGCACGACGGTTGGGCGGAGAGCCGACCACACCGGCCCGTGTCCCGGACCGCCCGGGTGGGCGAGGCGATCCACGAACAGTTCCCAACCGGAGTCTGACCGGTTCCTGACAAGTCGTCGTTAGCGTCCACGCCCATGAATCGATCCACCACGTGGGCGGTGGCCGGCATGACCGCCGTCGCCCTGACCGTCGCGCCCGTTCCGGCCTCGGCCGCGGACAGCATCGGCGCCCAGCTCCAGGAGGTCACTCCGGGCGGGATGTTCCTGGCCAACATCGACGACGACGCGAACGCCTGCCGGTCGGCGGCCCAGCGGATCACGAACGAGGCGGTGGCCCGCGAGGAGGCCAACGAGCAGCGTTTCAGCGACGAGAAGGATGCCCTCGCCGAACTACCGGACCAGGAGCAGGCCGAGAAGGACTTCCTGGCCCTGCGGCGGTCGCACCGGTGGGAGCAGAACCTCGCCGACCGGCAGTTGGCCGCGTGCAACGACGCCGCCGACACGGTGGTGAACGGTGCCGCGGACGAGCGGGACCTGTTCCGGTTGCGGGTGACGCCCTGGTCGAACGCGCCGGCCACCGCCACCGCGAGGGTGACGACGAGCGGCCGGGTGCGACTGTTCGTGAAGCGGGCCGGCTGGGAGGTGGCGGACGTCCTGACGCTCGCCGAGCTGCGCCGCGGCGTCGACCTGGGCCTGGAGGGCACCGACGTCGTGCGGGACCGGGCCGACTGGGACGGCACGGCGGTGGTCACCCTGACCGTCACCGTCGCGGGCGAAGCCACCACCCGGGTGGTACGGCTGCGGGCCGCACCCGTGCTCACCCAGCTCAACACGCAACGACTGCAACGTGTGTTCGCCGCCGAGTCCGATGACGAGGACACTCTCGGCTGGCATGCCGAGGTCGCCAAGGTGGCGCCGCTGACCACCCTGGCCACCCCCGACGACGGCTGGACGCAGGACCTGTTCGAACCGGCGTACCAGAAGGTCGACGGGCACGGCATGCGGGTGCTCGTGCCCTCGGTGAACGACCGGCACCGGCAGGCCGCCCGCGTCGCCTACACCCAGCTGCGGGGACGCGACGTGGCGGTGGTGCACATCGCCGACGTGCCGCAGGCCGACAGCAACGACGACAACACGTACGACTCGATGGGCAACCTGGAGACCATGCCGCCAACGCCGGGGCACCCGAACGGGACGATCGTGGTGGGTGGCACGCCCTCGGCGCAGGTCATGACGTTCTTCCGGGCGCAGGGCGCGCAGGACGTGGTCACGGTGGACACCGGCTGGCTCACCGTCGGGCACGTCGACGAGTTCATCCAGTTCCTGCCCGTCGCCGACGGGTGGAAGGCGATCGTCGCCGATCCGGCCGCCGGCCTCACGATGCTGGCCGGTGTGCCGCAGAAGGAGAAGCTGCACGGCAACCTGCCGACGTTGGAGTGGCCCTACGACGAGCGCATCGACCAGCGCACCGTCGCCGAGTTCCGCGCCGACGACCAGTTCGTCGACACCAACCGCATCGCCGCCCGGCGGATCGAGCAGAACATCACCACGCTGGGACTGCCGGCGTCGAGGATCGTCCGGATCCCGGTCCTGTTCACCGCCCGCAGCCTCGACTGGGCGCTGGCACAGAGCGCGATCGACGGCATGGACGACGGACCGGAGAGGGACGAGGCGATCGTCGCTCTCAACGCCATGCGGTACGCCGTCGGCGAGACCCCCAACCTGATCAACGGGCTGGTGGTCAACGGCAACCGGTACGTCGCGCCCAAACCGTACGGTCCTCTGCTCGGCGGCCACGACGTGTTCGAGACCGCCGCCACCCAGGCGCTGGCGAAGGTGGGTTACCAGGTCAGCTACGCGGACGATCTCACCTCCGCGCACGTCGGCGAAGGCGAGATCCACTGCTCCACGAACGTGTTCCGCGACTACCTCGGCTCGTGACCGACGTACGACGTCGGGCGGGCGGGCGGCGAACGGGGTGAGCCCGGCACGCTGACCGGACCGGCTGGACGCGGTTCAGGAGAGGAAGATCAGGGCGAGCCAACCGCCCACGATGAGCACCAACGCCACGGCCAGCACCCAGGTCGGCACGGTGTACTCACCGCGCCGGTTGCGCTCGATCTCGGCGCGGATCTTCTCCCGCCGGCGCTCGACCCAGTTCTGCCGCTCGGCGCCGCGGTCGGAGGGTTCGGATGGTCCAGAAGTCGTCATGGCGCGCTCAGCCTACCGGTCGCGCCGGCCCCGTCGGCGTACACCACCGTCGGGGCCGGC
Organism: Micromonospora sp. RB23; assembly: GCF_053585025.1. Classification (NCBI taxonomy): domain Bacteria; kingdom Bacillati; phylum Actinomycetota; class Actinomycetes; order Micromonosporales; family Micromonosporaceae; genus Micromonospora; species Micromonospora sp. RB23. The sequence goes on along the minus strand of NZ_CM132111.1, from coordinate 3,368,376 downwards.
GGACCCGTCACATGCTGGCGATCAGCCGCTCCACCCGCTCGTCGTACGCCCGGAACGGGTCCTTGCAGAGCACGGTGCGCTGCGCCTGGTCGTTGAGCTTCAGGTGCACCCAGTCGACGGTGAAGTCGCGCCGCTTCTCCTGGGCGTGCCGGATGAACTCGCCGCGCAGGCGCGCCCGGGTGGTCTGCGGCGGGGTCTCCTTGGCCTCGAAGATCTCCGGGTCGGTGGCGACCCGGTCCACCTCGCCGCGGCGCTCCAACAGCCCGTAGAGGCCACGGCCACGGCGCACGTCGTGGTACGCCAGGTCCATCTGCGCCACCCGGGGGTGCGACAGCGGCAGGTCGTGCTTGCGCTGGTACCGCTCGATCAGCCGCAGCTTGCTCACCCAGTCGATCTCGCGCGAGACCGGCTCCAGGTCCCCGCTCTCCACCGCGTGCAGCACCCGGCCCCACAGCTCGACCACCCGCTTGGCGGCCTGGTCGCCGCCGCGGCGCTCGACGAACTCGGTGGCCTTGGCCAGGTACTCCTGCTGGATGTCCAGCGCGCTGACCTCCTTGCCGGAGGCCAGGCGCACCTTGCGGCGGCCGGTGATGTCGTGCGACACCTCGCGGATCGCCCGGATCGGGTTCTCCAGCGACAGGTCCCGCATGACCACGCCGGCCTCGATCATCCGCAGCACGATGTCGGCCGTGCCGACCTTGAGCAGAGTGGTGACCTCGTTCATGTTCGAGTCGCCGACGATCACGTGCAGGCGCCGGTAGCGCTCGGCGTCGGCGTGCGGCTCGTCCCGGGTGTTGATGATCGGGCGACTGCGGGTGGTCGCCGACGAGACGCCCTCCCAGATGTGCTCGGCCCGCTGCGAGAGGCAGTAGACCGCGCCGCGCGGTGTCTGCAACACCTTGCCGGCCCCGCAGATCAACTGCCGGGTCACCAGGAACGGGATGAGCACGTCGGCGAGCCGACCGAACTCCCCGTGCCGGGAGACCAGGTAGTTCTCGTGGCAGCCGTACGAGTTGCCGGCCGAGTCGGTGTTGTTCTTGAACAGGTAGATCTCACCCGCGATGCCCTCGTCGTGCAGCCGCTTCTCCGCGTCGACGAGCAGCCCCTCCAGGATCCGCTCGCCGGCCCGGTCGTGGGCCACCAGGTCGGTCACCGAGTCGCACTCCGGTGTCGCGTACTCCGGGTGCGACCCGACGTCCAGGTAGAGACGGGCCCCGTTGCGCAGGAACACGTTGCTCGACCGACCCCAGGACACGACGCGCCGGAACAGATACCGGGCGACCTCGTCCGGGGACAGCCTCCGCTGCCCGCGATAGGTGCAGGTGACGCCGTACTCGGTCTCGAGGCCGAAGATTCGCCGCTCCATGATGAGACATTAGCCGCCCGGAGGCCCGGTTCGTCACTGTCACACCACAGGTCGTGCCCGAGGGGTGGTCACATACCGGCTGAGTGCGACATTCCGTCCGGTCCGAGGCTCGTCACGAACCGCCGGCAGGCGTCGTACTCCGGCAGCAGGCCGCTCCCGCGGGCCTGCGCGAGGGTCGGCGCGGCGTCGTCGCGGGCGGACAGCAGCGGGGTGTCGGCGGGCCACTCGATGCCCAGGTCCTCATCGAGCGGGTGCACCGCGTGCTCGCCGGTCGGGTTGTACGTGGCCGAGCACAGGTAGGTGAGCGTCGCGTCGTCGGTCAGCGCGCAGAATCCGTGCCCCAGCCCCTCGCTGAGGTAGACGGCCCGCCGGTCGGTGTCGTCCAGCCGGACGCCCTCCCAGCGGCCGAACGTCGGCGAGCCCACCCGCAGGTCGACGATCACGTCGAGGACCGCTCCGCGCACGCAGGTCACGTACTTGGCCTGCCCGGGCGGCACGTCGGCGAAGTGGATGCCGCGCACCACGCCGCGCGCGGAGACCGACAGGTTGGCCTGGGCCAGGCGCAGCGGATGCCCCACCACCTCGGCGAGCTTGTCGAAGCGGTACCACTCCATGAACATGCCGCGCGGGTCGCCGTGCTGCTGGGGGGTGATCTCCCAGGCGCCCTCGATGCTCAGCTCGCGCAGCTTCACCAGGACACCCCGTTGCCGTCCAGCAGGCCGAGCAGGTAGTCGCCGTACCCGCTCTTGGTCAGCGGCGCGGCCAGCGCGCGCAACTGGTCATCGTCGATGAGGCCGGCCCGCCAGGCCACCTCCTCGATGCAGCCGATCTTGAGGCCCTGCCGCTCCTCGACCACCCGGACGAACTCGGCGGCCTGCATCATCGAGGTGAAGGTGCCGGTGTCCAGCCACGCGGTGCCGCGATCGAGCACCGTCACCGACAGCTCGCCGGTCTCCCGGTACACCTCGTTGACGGCGGTGATCTCCAGCTCGCCACGAGCGCTCGGGGTGAGCTTGCGGGCGATGTCGACCACCCGATTGTCGTAGAAGTACAGGCCGGGCACCGCGTAGCGGGACTTCGGCAGGGCCGGCTTCTCCTCGATCGAGAGCACCCGGCCGTCGGCGTCGAAGTCGACCACGCCGTACTCCTGCGGATTGGCCACCTGGTACGCGAAGACCCGGCCGCCGACGGGGTCACCGTGGTCGGCGAGCTGCCGGCCCAGCCCCACGCCGTGGAAGATGTTGTCGCCGAGGATCAACGCCACCGACTCGTCACCGATGAAGTCCGCACCAAGAATGAACGCCTGCGCGATGCCCTCCGGGCGCTCCTGGCTGACATATTCCAGCCGCAACCCGAACTGGCTGCCGTCGCCGAGCAGCCGACGGAACTGGTCCTGGTCCTCCGGTGTCGTGATCACCAGGATCTCCCGGACCCCGGACATCACCAGTGTGGAGAGCGGGTAGTAGATCATCGGTTTGTCGAAGACCGGCATCAGCTGCTTGGACACTGCCCGGGTGATCGGCCAGAGCCGGGAACCGGTGCCGCCGGCGAGTAGGATTCCACGCACCGGCGAAGCCTACCGGCACGGCTACGGAACGTGCGTGGGGGTCGCGTCCCACGTCCGCCGACGAACGTCGCGTACACTTTCGGACCCGTGAGGATCCTCGTCACCGGCGGAGCCGGATTCATCGGGTCGGAGTACGTTCGACTGCTGCTGGGCAAACCCCTGGGCAGTGCCGAGGGCGTGCCCCCGCTCGAACCGGCGGTCGTGACCGTGCTCGACAAGTTGACCTACTCGGGCAACCGGGCCAACCTCGACCCGGTCCGCGACGACCCTCGCCTGCGGTTCGTGCAGGGTGACATCTGCGACCCAGTCGTGGTCGACGAGGTCGTCGCCGACCACGACGTGATCGTGCACTTCGCCGCCGAGTCGCACGTCGACCGCTCGATCGCCGGCGCCGCGCCGTTCGTCACCACCAACGTGCTCGGCACGCAGACCCTGCTCGACGCGGCGCTGCGGCACGGCAGCGTCCGGTTCGTGCACGTCTCCACCGACGAGGTGTACGGCTCGATCGACGAGGGCTCCTGGACGGAGACCTGGCCCCTCGCCCCGAACTCCCCGTACTCGGCGTCCAAGGCCGGCTCCGACCTGCTCGCGCTGGCCTACCACCGCACCCACGGCATGGACGTGGTCGTCACCCGCTGCTCCAACAACTACGGTCCGTACCAGTTCCCGGAGAAGGTCATCCCGCTGTTCGTGACCAACCTGCTCGACGGCGGGACGGTTCCGCTGTACGGCGACGGCGGCAACATCCGCGACTGGCTGCACGTGCACGACCACTGCCGGGGCATCGCGCTGGTCCAGCAGAAGGGTCGCGCCGGCGAGGTCTACAACATCGGCGGCGGCACCGAGCTGACCAACAAGGAGCTGACCGGTCGGCTGCTGGACGCCTGCGGCGCTGACTGGGACCGGGTCGTCCCGGTCACCGACCGCAAGGGCCACGACCGCCGGTACTCCCTCGACATCAGCAAGATCAGCGAAGAGCTGGGCTACCAGCCCAGCATCACCCTCGACGACGGCCTCGCCGACACCGTGCGCTGGTACCAGGAGAACCGGGCCTGGTGGGAGCCGCTGAAGTCGGCCCCCACCGCATGACCCGACTACTCGTCACCGGCGCCGGGGGGATGCTCGGCCGGGACCTGGTCACCGTCCTGGAGACCCGGCCCGACCTGAAGGTCACCGCCGCCGCCCGTGCCGACCTGGACGTCACCGACCCCACTGCGGTCCGCCACGCCGTCGCCGGACACGACGTCGTGATCAACGCCGCCGCGTGGACCAACGTCGACGGCGCGGAAGCCAACGAGGCGGCGGCCACCGCCGTCAACGGCCACGGCGTGGCGAACCTCGCCGCGGCGTGCGCCACCAGCGGCACCCGGTTGATCCAGGTCTCCACCGACTACGTCCTCGCCGGCGACGCCGACTCCCCCTACCCGGAGGACGCGCCCACCGCGCCCGTCAACGCGTACGGCCGGAGCAAGCTGGTCGGCGAACAGGCCGTCGCGCGGCTGCTGCCTGACACCGGGTACGTGGTCCGCACCGCCTGGCTGTACGGGGCGCACGGGCCGAACTTCGTGGCCACCATGCTGCGGCTCGCCGACCAGCACGAACACCTCGACGTGGTCGACGACCAGCGCGGGCAACCCACCTGGTCGTACCGGCTCGCCGAGCGGATGGTCGCGCTCGCCGACGCCGCCCTGGCCGGTCACGCTGCTCCCGGCGTTTACCACGGCACCTGCGCCGGCGATACCACCTGGTACGGGCTGGCCCGCGCCGCGTTCACGGTGGCCGGTCTGGACCCGGACCGGATCCGACCCACCACCAGCGACCGGTATCCTCGTCCCGCTCCCCGTCCGGCGTACAGTGTGCTAGGGCACAACCGCTGGGCGGCCGCGGGTCTGCCGCCACTTCCGGACTGGCACTCCACCCTGGTTGACGCGTTCCACTCCCCCGCTCCACCCGCCCCGTGGAAGGTCGCATGAAGCTCACCCTCGTCACCGGCTTGACCGGCCTGATTCTGCTCGGCACCATCGTCGAGCTGCTGCGCCGTCGTCAGCTGCGCGAGAAGTACGGCATGCTCTGGCTCGCCGTGCTGATCATCGTGATCCCGTTGTCCCTGTTCCCCCGGCTGCTCGACAACGTCGCCGAACTCCTCGGCGTCGCCTCCGGTGTCAGCCTGGTGCTCTTCCTCGGCATCGTCTTCCTGCTGCTGGTGTGCGTACACCTCAGCTGGGAGGTCAGCGCCCTGGAGGAAGAGACCCGCACCCTGGCAGAAGACTTCGCTCTGCTCCGCGCCGAGATCGACGCGGACCGGGCGGCCCGAGACGAACTGGTGTCCAGCGATGGTTAACGGCAAGCGGGTCCTGATCATCATCCCGGCGCTCAACGAGTCCGGCTCGATCGCCGACGTCGTCGGCGAGGTCCGCGGCGAACTGCCGGGCGTCGACGTGCTCGTGGTCGACGACGGCTCCACCGACCGCACCGCCGCCGTCGCCTCCGCCGCCGGCGCCCGGGTGGCGAAGCTCCCGTACAACCTCGGTGTCGGCGGCGCCATGCGGGTGGGGTACCGGTACGCCCGCGATCACGACTACGACGTGGCCATCCAGATCGACGCGGACGGCCAGCACGACCCCCGCTACGTGCCGAAGCTCGTCGACCTGCTCGACGAGACCGACCTGGTGATCGGCGCCCGGTTCGCCGGCGAGGGCGACTACAACGTCCGCGGCCCCCGCCGCTGGGCCATGGTCATGCTCTCCGGCGTCCTCTCCCGCGTCGCCCGCACGAAGCTCACCGACACCACGTCCGGTTTCCGCGCCGCCAATCGCCGCGTGATCGAGATGTTCGCCACCTGGTATCCGGTGGAATACCTGGGTGACACGGTCGAGACGCTCGTGCACACCGCCCGGCGGGGCTACACCATCCGCCAGGTGCCGGTGGCGATGCGCAAGCGGATGGCCGGCACCCCCAGCCACTCCCCGGCCAAGGCCATGATCTACCTCGGTCGGGCCTTCGCCGTCCTCACGTTGGCGCTCATTCGCCGGTGATCCGGCGGCTGCTGAGTCTGGTCCCACCGGGCACCGTCGCCGTCGGCGCCGGCCTGGCCCTGCTGGGGCTCGCCTCCTACGTTCACCTGGCCGTCGCCGGGCACAGCCTCACCGAGGCCGACTACTCGTCGCTCGCGGCGCTCTGGACGATCGTCTTCACCCTCGGCATCGGCCTGTTCATGCCCGTCGAACAGGAGGTCGCCCGGCTCGTCGCCGGCCGGCACAGCCAGGGCCTCACCCCCGGGCCCGTACTGGCCCGGGGGGCCGCCCTGGCCCTCGGCCTCCTCGTCGCGGTCGTCGCGCTGATCATCGTCGCCTGGGCCCCGCTCGCCGACCGGCTCTTCGCCGGCGACAACCGCATGGTCGCCGTCCTGATCGGGTCGCTCGCCGCGCTCGCCGTCGCGCACACCACCCGCGGTGTGCTCTCCGGCCTGCAACTGTTCCCCCGGTACGGCACCCAACTCGGCGTCGACGGCGGCCTGCGCATCGCCCTCGTCGCCCTGCTCGGCCTGACCGGCGTCACCTCCCCCATCTGGTTCGGCGCGGTGCTGATCGCCGCGCCGCTGATCGGCGTGGCCGTCACCGCCGCACCGGTGCTGCGGGCCGTCGGCGGCGGCGTACCCGTCGCCTGGGCCGCGTTCCTGCGTGGCCTCGGCCTGCTCATCGCGTCCAGCCTGCTCTCCCAGGTCGTCGTCAACATCGGCGTGATCAACGTCAAGGTGCTGGACCCGTCCGACGTGGCCACCGCCGGCGCGCTGCTCTCCGCGCTGGTGCTGGTCCGGATCCCGCTGTTCGTCTTCGCGTCGCTCCAGGCGTCCCTGCTGCCCGGCCTCGCCACCTCCGCCGCCACCGGTGACCGCGCGGCCTTCAACAGTCTCCTGCGCCGAGCCCTGGGCATCGTCACCGCGCTCGGCCTCACCGGCGCCGTGCTCGCCGTCCTACTCGGCCCGTGGCTGGTGCAGACCCTCTTCGACGCGCCCGACGTCCTCGGCCACGGTGACTTCGCCTGGCTCGCCGCGGCCACCCTCGCCTACCTCTGGGCGATGGTCCTCGGCCAGGCGCTGCTGGCCCTGGACCGGCACCGGGCGCAGGCGGTCGCCTGGGCCGTCGGCGTGGCCGCGCTGGTCGCCGCCACGCTCGCCCCGGTCGCCACCGCGCTGCGGGTCGAACTCGGCTACGCCATCGGGTCCGTCGTGGTCGCCGCCACCATGGCCGCCCTGCTCCGCGCCCGCACCAGCGGCCCGGCGCCCGTGCACACCACCACCGCCCGCGAGGCGGTCGCGCCCGGGGTGACCGGCACTCCCTGATCCACCCGGTCCAACCGCGCTGTCCACGGCGGCACCGACGTAGTGATCTTGGAAGGAATCGTCCCTGAGGGGCCGATTCCTTCCAAGATCTCTCATGCCGTCGAGTCCAGATTCGCGTGCCGGCCGTAACGCGCCACCATGGTGCGAACGGCGTCCTCCACCACCACGCGCACGCGCTCCGGGGTCACCGTCCATCCCGGGACCAGCAGGCTCGGCCAGAACAGGTAGTTGGAGATCATCCCGAGGAACTGCGTGGTGGCCATCTGCGGGTCCGCGATGTCCGCCGTCCCCGCGTCGCGCTCCGCCACGAGGTAGGCCCGAACCGTCTCGAAGTACGGCAGCTTGCCCTCCGCGAAGTGTGCCTTGGCCAGCTCCGGAAAGCGGGGCAACTCGGCGATGACGATGCGGAACAGATCCACCATCCCCGGCCGGCCCAACAGCGCGGCGTAGTGCCGGCCGAGCACGGTCAGGCCGGCTCTCAGGTCACCCACCGACGGCACCTCGGCGTCATCCTCAGCGGCCCAGGAGTCGATGACGATGGCGTCGAACAGTGCCGCCTTCGTCGGGAACTGCTTGAACAAGGTCGCCTTCGACACCCCGGCCTCCTCGGCGATGCGCGCCAGCGACGCCCGGTCGTAGCCCAGCTCGAGGAACAGCTGCGTGGCGGCCCGCACGATCAGCGCGCGCTTCTGCTGAGCCACCCGCTGGTGATAGGTCGTCATGCGGTCATCATAGCGAGGTGAGTGGGTTGACTCACCACCCACCGACGACGTACCGTCGCCAAGGTGAGTCGCCTGACTCACCACTGCTCGCTGACGGAGGACCGCATGTCCCGCTTCACCGCTCACACTGTTCTCGTCACCGGCGGCACCGGCGGGCAGGGCGCCAGCCACGTACGCGCCTTCCACGCCGAGGGCGCCAACGTCGTCATCGGGGCCATCGACGCCGAGCGCGGCGCGGCCCTCGCCGCCGAACTGGGCGACCGAGCGCTTTTCGTACGCCTCGACGTCTCCGACGAGAAGTCCTGGGCCGACGCCGTCGCGGCGACCGAGGAAGCTTTCGGCGCGCTCACCATCCTGGTCAACAACGCCGGGGTGCAGAACCCGCCGGCCCTCATCGAGTCCACCGACCAGGCCACCTGGAGCCGTATCCTCGACATCAACCTCACCGGCACCTTCCTCGGCATCAAGGCCGCCGCACCGGCGCTACGGCGAGCGGGCGGCGGAAGCATCGTCAACATCGCCTCCACCATGGGCACCGGCGGCACCGCCTTCTACGCGCCCTACGTCGCCAGCAAGTGGGCCGTCCGCGGCCTCACCCAGACCGCCGCCCTCGAACTCGGTCGCGACAACATCCGCGTCAACACCATCCTCCCCGGCGTCGTCGCCACCGCGTTCATCACCGAACCAGCAGCCGGCGCGGACGCCCCGATCGCCGACTTCTACACCCCCGAGCCGTTCGCCGTCCCCCGGCTCGGACAGCCCGCCGACATCACCGCGACGCTGCTGTTCCTCGCCTCGCCCGACGCCGCCTTCATCACCGGCGCCGAGCACATCGTCGACGGCGGGCTCCTCCTCGGACCCGCCCTCAAGAACGAGCCCGCGTAACGTCGCTGCCGAACCTGCCGTCGGAGATCACGCCCGTGGCCGGCACCCGCGGCCGGACCGCGTCGATCTTGCATCTTCTGTCGTGACCAATGCCCACAGAAGGTGCATCACGGCAACCGCAAGTGCAAGATCGGCGAGCCTTGAGCGGGGCAGCGCGGGGGGGTCGGCGTTCTCGCGGTGGCGAACGCACGGGGCGGGCGGCCCATTCTCGGGCCGCCCGCCGCCACACGTCAGGTGCTACTTGCCGTCCGCCGGCTTGTCCTCCAGGTCAGCCGAGCCCGCCGACGTCGTCGGCTTGTGCGCCTCCGTGGTCGGCTGCGCCGGCGTGTCCGGCCCACCCGCCTCAGCCGGCTCCTCCGCCGCCGCGACATCACCGTCGAGCAGCGCCGTCAACGCCGCCCCCGTGATCCGGCGGAACGTACGCCCCACCCGCTGACGGTCCAGCACCGCCACCTCGAGCTGGTTCGCGGCGATCGTACGGGCCGCGCCACCCTCACCGCCGGCGGTGCTCAACGCCTGCACCGCCACCCGGACCGCCTCCCCGAGGGACATGTCCGCCCGGTGCTGCGACTTCAACACACCGGTGATCGCCTCGGCCTGGCCACCCATCGCCATCCGGCCCGGCTCGTCGTTGACCGACCCGTCGTACGTGAGCCGGTACAGCTCGTCGTCGTCCGGGGTGGACCCGACCTCCGCCACACAGATCTCCACCTCGAAGGGCTTCGACTGCTCGGTGAAGATCGCCCCGAGCGTCTGCGCGAACGCGTTGGCCAGGGCCCGCCCGGTCACGTCACGCCGGTCGTAGCTGAGGCCGTTCAGGTCGGCCATCCGCACACCCGCGCGGCGCAGGTTCTCGAACTCGTTGTACCGGCCGACCGCGGCGAAGCCGATCCGGTCGTAGATCTCACTGACCTTGTGCAGGGCGCTGGAGAGGTTCTCCGCGACGAAGAGCACCCCGCCGGCGTAGCTCAGGACCACCGCGCTGCGACCCCGGGCGATGCCCTTGCGGGCCAGCTCGGAGCGGTCGCGCATGATCTGTTCGGGCGAGGCGTAGAACTGCATGGCCACGGCGGCGGTTCTCCTTACGGCGCTGTGCTGACGACTGCTGACTGGTGGGGGTGAACGGCGCTCATCCGCCCGGGTTCTCCATCCGACCGGCGACCACACCCTCGGCGATCGCCGCCGTCTCGGTGTCGGTCAACCGGCGGGTGCCCTCGGCGGTAGCGGTCATCACCACCGGGTAGATCCGGCGGGTCAGGTCCGGTCCGCCGGTCGCGGTGTCGTCGTCGGCCGCGTCGTAGAGCGCCTCGACCGCGAGCCGGGTCGCGTCCTCGAGAGACAGGCCGGTCCGGAAACGCTTCTTGAGCGCCGACTTGGCGAAGAGCGAGCCGGAGCCGATGGCGTCGTACCCGGTCTCCTCGTACGGGCCACCGGTCACGTCGAAGCTGAAGATCCGCCCGGCGCGCGCCGGGTCACTCGCGGCCAGGTCGAAGCCCGCGAACAGCGGGACCACGGCGAGGCCCTGCATGGCCGCGCCCAGGTTGCCCCGGATCATCGATGCCAGCCGGTTGGCCTTGCCGTCGAGCGAGAGCATCGCGCCCTCGATCTTCTCGTAGTGCTCAAGCTCCACCTGGAACAGACGCATCAGCTCGATACCGATGCCCGCGGTGCCCGCGATGCCGACCAGCGAGTACGCGTCGGCGGGGTGCACCTTCTCGATGTCGCGCTGGGCGATCAGATTGCCCATGGTGGCCCGCCGGTCACCGGCCATCACGACGCCCCCGGCGGCCGAGATGGCCACGATGGTGGTCGCGTGCGGCGCCAGGTCGGCGGCCATGCCCGGCGGCAGCGGCCGACGACCGGGCAGCATCTCGGGCGCCACCCGGCTCAGAAACGTGGTGAAGGAGGACGTCCCCGCGTTGGTGAACACATCTGGTAGACGCCCGGATGGATCAAAGCCCGCTGCCACGTGGTTCCTCTCAGGTACGTGATCGCCCTGGCCAGCCTCGTAGGACTGTCACGGAACTGGCCAAGACCACCGTTGCAGTTGAAGCAGAGTATCCCGCGCACCCACCCGGTGCGATGATCGTGGTCCAGATGTTGCGGGTCCGCGCCGCCACAGATCGCGCAGACCCCGCCCTGCTCGGCCAGAAGCTCCTGAAAGTCCTTCTCCCCAATGCCGTAGCGCCGCCGTAGGTGGTACTCGCGTGTGCCGCCGTAGAGTCGTTGCGCCGTCTCTTTGCCGCGGGCGTTGTGGCAGGGCTTGCAGTAGCTGTGTCGACCACTGGCCTTGGTCGAGGTGGTTGGAAAGTCGTTCAGGGGCTTGATCTGCTCACAGTCTGGACACCATTTGAGGCCTTCACCGACAGGCGTGGGTGACTTCCGCTGCGGGGCGATACCGCGCTTGCGCCGACTTGCCTCCGACCGTGCGGCCGCGCAGATCTTGCAGTAGAAGGCCAGTCCGTCCTTCCGTCGCCGGTCACGGTGGAACTCCGTGCTGGCCAGCGCTCTCTTGCACTGCGGGCACACCTTCTCGACACCGTCCGGCAAATCGGACATGTAGTATCATTCACCTCCTTTCTGTACATACCCCCTCACGAACTCTTCTGCGTTCTCTTCCAGGACGGAGTCGATCTCGTCGAGCAGGTCGTCGACGTCCTCGGTGATCTCGGCGTGCCGCTCGGCCACCTCGGGGTTCGCCTCGGTGGTGACGTCCTCGATCTCCTCGCCCTGGCGGGACTTGCCGGACTGCGACTGGCCGCCGCTGTCATGAGTGGCCATTGCTGCCTCCTCCACGATCGTCTGCGATGAACTTACCTCGCTGGGGCGACGAAAAGCCCGCCGCGCGCCGGCTTGCGGCGCACAGCGGGCATTCGGTTGTCGCGTTCAGCCGCCGGTCAGCGTCTCCAGCAGATCCTTGGCGCTGGCGCAGCGGTCGAACAGGGCCCCGACGTGGGCCCGGGTGCCCCGCTCCGGCTCCATCATCGGCACCCGGACCAGCGACTCGCGGCCCACGTCGAAGATGACCGAGTCCCAGCTCGCGGCGACGACCTCCGAGGCGTACTGCGCGAGGCAGCGGCCCCGGAAGTAGGCCCGGGTGTCCTCGGGGGGCTCGGTCATGGCGCTGCGGGTCTCCTCGTCGGTGAGCAGCGTCTTCATCGCCCCGCGGGAGACGAGCCGGTTGTAGAGGCCCTTCTCCGGACGTACGTCGGAATACTGCAGGTCGACGAGCTGGAGCTTGTGGGAGCCCCAGCCGAGCTTCTCCCGCTCCCGGTAGCCCTCCAGCAGCCGCAGCTTGGCCACCCAGTCCAACTCGTCCACGCAGAGCATCGGGTCGCGGCCGAGGCGGTCCAGTACGCCCTCCCACCGGTCCAGCACGTCGACGGTCTGCTCGTCGACGTCGGCGCCGTAACGGTCGTCGACAAAGGAGCGCACCCGTTCGAGGTACGCCCACTGCACGTCCAGAGCGGTCAGCCGGCGGCCGTCACGCAGCCGCATGAGGTGCGTGAGGGTGGGGTCGTGGCTGACCGCGCGCAGTTCGCTGACCGGGTCGGCGATGCCAAGGTCGGCGCCGAGCGCCTTCTCCTCGATCATGGTGAGGATGAGTGCCGTGGTGCCGACCTTGAGGTAGGTGGAGATTTCCGAGAGGTTGGCGTCGCCGATGATGACGTGCAGCCGGCGGTACTTGTCGGCGTCGGCGTGCGGCTCGTCGCGGGTGTTGATGATCGGTCGCTTGAGGGTGGTCTCGAGGCCGACCTCGACCTCGAAGAAGTCCGCACGTTGGGAGATCTGGAAGCCGCTCTGGCCGCCGTCCTGCCCGATGCCGACGCGGCCGGCGCCGCAGACGATCTGGCGGGTCACGAAGAAGGGTGTCAGGTACGCCACGATGTCGGCGAACGGGGTCTGCCGGCGCATCAGGTAGTTCTCGTGCGCGCCGTAGCTCGCGCCCTTGTTGTCGGTGTTGTTCTTGTAGAGGTGGATGGGCTGGCTGCCGGGAATGGTGGCGGCCCGGCGGGATGCCTCGGCCATCACCCGCTCGCCGGCCTTGTCCCAGCGCACCACGTCGCGGGGGGTGGTGACCTCGGGGGTGGAGTATTCGGGGTGCGCGTGGTCCACGTAGAGGCGTGCGCCGTTGGTGAGTATCACGTTGGCCAGGCCCAGGTCCTCGTCGGCGAGGGCCTCGGCGGGGTCGTAGGCGGCTCCGGAGTAGGTGAAGCCGCGGGCGTCGCGCAGCGGCGACTCCTCCTCGTAGTCCCAACGGGCGCGACCACCCCGGTTGAGTTCGGGCCGCGCGCCGTAGGCGTTGACCACCTGGGACGAGGTGACCATCGGGTTGGCTCCGGCCTGGCCGGGAACGGAGATGCCGTACTCGACCTCGGTGCCCATGATCCGTCTTACGCTCATCGACCTACCCGCTTCGCTCGCCCGACCGGTCCCCGTCACGTCGAGCGTAGTCCGACTGTTCTCCGCGAGGGGCGCGCCGGTGTGGGCGGGTCACGGGTGTCGTGGCGCGCACCCGCCCGCCCACGGTGGTGACCCGGCCGCGCAGGTCCGGATATCTGGTCGGCTGGCGGTCGACGCGTCGCTGCGGAAGCGCCACCGCGTACCGGGTCGGGTGGGTGTGTGTGGGCAGGTCGGCGCGATGGTCGGGGCCCGGGACGCGTCGCGTCCCGGGCCCCGATGTCGGCGTCGTTACAGGTACTGGCCGGTGTTGCTGGCGGTCTCGATGGACCGGCCGGCCTCGGCGCCCTTGCCGCCGGAGACGAGCGTACGGATGTAGACGATCCGCTCGCCCTTCTTGCCGGAGATGCGCGCCCAGTCGTCGGGGTTGGTGGTGTTGGGCAGGTCCTCGTTCTCCCGGAACTCGTCGACGCAGGAGTCGAGCAGGTGCTGCAGGCGCAGCCCCTTACGACCGGAGGTGAGGAACTCCTTGATGGCCATCTTCTTGGCCCGGTCGACGATGTTCTGGATCATCGCGCCGGAGTTGAAGTCCTTGAAGTAGAGGACTTCCTTGTCACCGTTGGCGTAGGTGACCTCGAGGAAGCGGTTCTCCTCGGTCTCCGAGTACATCCGCAGGACGACGGCGTCGATCATCGCGGCCACCGTGGCCTGCGCGTCGGCGCCGTGTTCGGCGAGGTCGTCCGGGTGCAGTGGCAGCCCGGAGAGGATGTACTTCGAGAAGATGTCCTTGGCCGCCTCGGCGTCCGGCCGCTCGATCTTGATCTTCACGTCGAGCCGGCCCGGGCGCAGGATCGCCGGGTCGATCATGTCTTCCCGGTTGGAGGCGCCGATGACGATGACGTTCTCCAGTCCCTCCACGCCGTCGATCTCGCTGAGGAGCTGCGGGACGATGGTGTTCTCCACGTCGGACGAGACACCGGAGCCACGGGTCCGGAAGATCGAGTCCATCTCGTCGAAGAACACGATCACCGGGGTGCCCTCGCCGGCCTTCTCCCGAGCCCGCTGGAAGATCAGCCGGATGTGTCGCTCGGTCTCGCCGACGTACTTGTTGAGCAGCTCCGGGCCCTTGATGTTGAGGAAGAAGCTGGTGTGCTTCTCCTTGCCCTGCCGCTCGGCGATCTTCTTGGCCAGGGAGTTGGCCACCGCCTTGGCGATCAGCGTCTTGCCGCAGCCGGGCGGCCCGTAGAGCAGGATGCCCTTGGGCGGACGGAGCTGGTGCTCGCGGAACAGGTCCGCGTGCAGGAACGGCAGCTCCACCGCGTCGCGGATCTGCTCGATCTGGGACTGGAGGCCACCGATGTCGGAGTAGTCGACGTCCGGCACCTCCTCCAGGACCAGCTCCTCGACCTCGCTCTTCGGGATCCGCTCGTACGCGTACGCCGAGCGGGGCTCGATCATGAGCGAGTCGCCGGCACGGATCGCCGAGCCGATCAGCGTCTCGGCGAGGTGCACGATGCGCTCCTCGTCGGAGTGGGAGACCACCAGCGCCCGGTCGCCCGGCGCGCCGTTCGGTCCCTCCAGGATCTCCTTGAGCATCACCACCTCGCCGACCCGCTCGTACCCGAACGCGTCGACGATGTTGAGCGCGTCGTTGAGCAGGACCTCCTGGCCGCGACGCAGCTCGGCCACGTCCAGTGAGGGCGAGACGGCGACGCGCAGTTTGCGTCCGCCGGTGAAGACGTCCACCGTGCCGTCGTCGTGCTTGGCCAGGAAGACTCCGTAGCCACTCGGCGGTTGTGCGAGCCGGTCGATCTCCTCCTTGAGCGTGACGATCTGCGTGCGAGCCTCCTTGAGGGTGCTCACCAGCCGGTCGTTGTTCTCGGTCAGCCGCGCCAACTGCGCCTGGGTGGCCGCCAGCCGCTCTTCGAGCTGCCGGACGTGTCGGGGGCTTTCGGTCAACTTACGCCGCACCAGGGCGAGTTCCTCCTGAAGGAACGCGACCTGCGTGGAGAGATCGTGGGCTTCCTTCTCCCACCGTGCGGCGCGCGAGTCCGCGTCGTCGCTGCGTGCTGCCACGTCCCACCTCCCCGGGGGGCTTGAACGTTCTGAGCTAACACTAGCCGCTATGAGCCCGATTCGGTCCCACGCAACACCCTCGTCACTGAACCTTGATCGCCAAGGGGTGGTCTGCGGGGCCGGTAACGGCGTTCGGGTACCGTCGGAGGCTGGTACGGGAGAACATGGGGGGTGCACCGGTGGCCGAGGTCGCGACCGACCAGCTGCAGGTCTGGGTGGACCAGGATCTCTGCACGGGCGATGGGCTCTGCGTGCAGTACGCGCCGGAGGTGTTCGAGTTCGACATCGACGGCCTGGCGTACGTCAAGGGCGCCGACGGTGAGCTGCGGATGGCGCCGGGCAGCCGGGTCGACGTGCCCGAGCACCTGCGACTCGAAGTGATCGACTCCGCGAAGGAGTGCCCGGGCGACTGCATCCACGTGGTGCGTGGCGACGGCGTCGAGGTCGCCGGCCCGGACGCCGAGGACGGCTGAGCCGGCGCCGCCCGCTTCGCGCGGCGCCGACCCGAAACGGGGTACGCCTCAGAGCATCGGGCGGCCGACCACCGAGGCGACCAGCCGCGCGAACTCCTCCAGCCGGGCGATCTGCCCGGCCCCTCCGTCGTCGAGGGTCTTACCGAACCGCAGCGCGTCGTGCCGGGGCGTACCGGCCATCTCCTCGCTCGGCGGCGCCTCGTCCAGCGAGGTGAGCAGCAGGTAGACGTCGATGCTGTCGACCCGGATCTCGCCGTTCTCCAAGCGGTTGAGCCGGCGTCGACAGCCCACCTCGGTGACCGTGGAGACCGGCACGACCCGCAGTGACGACGTCATCGAACCCGGCGGCCCCTCCCCCGGCGGCACGTCCTCGCCGTGCCAGAGGATCAGCCGGCTGCCGTCGCAGACGACGACCTCCTGCCACACGCCGTTGACCTCGTTGACGAAGCGTTCCAGGGTGAAGCCGAGCACCGAGGCGCCACGGAGCACCCCGCCGAGCGCTTCCAGAGCGACGTCCGGGTCCCGCAGGTAGGCGCGCGCCGCGGACTCCAGATCCTGGTAGGGCGACCAGTCCGGAAACACGGCGGGTAGGTCGCCGCCGCCGTAGCCCGGTCGGCTCATCGGGCCGCCCCTCCCCCCTCACCGATGGTCACGGCCTGTCCATCTCCCCCGTCGCGTCGGGCTGCGCGCCGGCGGCCTGCGCGGCGGCGGCCTGGCGGGCCGCCTCGGCGGCGCGCAGGTCCTCGCGACGCTGGGCGTACGCCTCGGTGCCCTTGCTGGGTTTGCGGCGGCGCGGCGGCGCGGTGACGCCCGGGGCGAGCTTGCGCGCCGAGACCAGGAACGCCGTGTGCGCGATCATCCGGTGGTCGGGGCGGACGGCGAGGCCCTCGGCGTGCCAGTCGCGCACCAGCGACTCCCAGGCGCGCGGCTCGGTCCAGCCGCCGCGCTCGCGCAGCGCCTCGACCAGTTCGGAGAGCTGCGGGGTGGTGGCGACGTAGCCGATGAACACGCCGCCGGGCACCAGTGCCCGCTCGACCATGTCGAGGGTCTCCCAGGGCGTGAGCATGTCCAGGATGATCCGGTCGAAGCCGGTCTCCTGGCACTGCGC
Source organism: Micromonospora sp. RB23 (assembly GCF_053585025.1). Taxonomy (NCBI): domain Bacteria; kingdom Bacillati; phylum Actinomycetota; class Actinomycetes; order Micromonosporales; family Micromonosporaceae; genus Micromonospora; species Micromonospora sp. RB23. Next base: position 3,351,436 of record NZ_CM132111.1, on the reverse strand, counting down.
GACGTCGCCGACGTGCAGGTGCCAGGACGGGTGCGGCCCGTTGAAGAACGCCTCGACGTTGCGCTTGGCGATCTGGGCGAAGTCGTCGCGCAGCTCGAACGAGTGCAGCTCGCCCTCGGTGCCGACGGCCCGCAGCAGGGAGCAGCTCAGCGCGCCGGAGCCGGCGCCGGCCTCGAGAACCTTCGCGCCGGGGAAGATGTCACCCATCGCGACGATCTGCGCCGAGTCCTTCGGGTAGATCACCTGGGCGCCGCGCGGCATGGAGAGCACATAGTCCGACAGCAGCGGGCGCAGCGCCAGGAACGCGGTGCCGCCGCCGGAGGTGGTCACCACGCTGCCGTCGGGCAGTCCGATCAGCGTGTCGTGCGCCAGGATGCCGCGGTGGGTGTGGAACTCCTTGCCGTGCTCCAGCGTGACGGTGTGCATCCGCCCCTTGGGATCGGTCAGCTGCACCCGGTCGCCGGGCCGGAACGGGCCTCGGTGCACGGGTGTCAGAGTCCGGGGGGCGGCGTCGGCTCCGACGGTGGAGGGAGTTGCGGTCACGGTGTCATCTTCCGGTTGGGTTCGAGGAGCTGTGCCAGGTCCCCGATGTGCAGAATGCCGACGACATCTTCGCCTGACGTCACCACGTACTGCGCGCCCGGGTGGGTCTGCACGGCCTCCATCACCCGTTCGCCGTCGAGCCCGAGCGGCAGGGTGGGGAGCGCGGTCAGCGGCCGGGCGACGGAGTCCACCGCCTGCCAGGGGCGACGCTCGGCGGGTACGGCCGCGGCGGCGGCCGGGTCGACCAACGCCACCGGGTGGCCGGTGGAGTCGGTGACCAGCAGCGCGGCGGCGGGCTGCCCGCCCTCGGCGCGGCGGCGCTGGGCCTCGGCCAGCGGCGTGCCGGTGGTCACCGGCCAGACCGGCCGCGCCAGTTGGGCCAGGTCGATGAGCGGGAACCGCCGGCTGACCCGCGCGGCGCGGATCGACTGCCCGGCGCCGCGCCAGAGGGTGATGGCGACCAGCAGCATCAGTGGCAGCGCCACCGGCGCCAGGTGGCGGGTGGCGGTGAGCAGCCCGACCAGCGCGGCGGTGCCGACGGCGACGACCCGGCCGGCCCAGCCGGCGACCTCGGTGCCGCGGTGCCGGTCGCGGGTGAGGCCCCACACGGCGGCGCGCAGCGCCCGGCCGCCGTCCAGCGGCAGCCCGGGCAGGATGTTGAACACCGCGACGATGACGTTGCTCAGCGCGAGCTGGAAGGCGAGTTGGTGGCCGACGGTGCCGGGCGGCAGGGCGAGGGTGGCGGCGACCGCGAGGGCCCCGAGCACCGCGGAGACCGCCGGGCCGGCCAGCGAGACCAGCAGGTCGATCCGGGGCGTCGGAGCGTCCCGCTCCATCTCGGTGTACCCGCCGAGCAGTTCGAGCGTGATTCCGCGCACACCGATGCCGTAGCGGCGGGCGGTGAGCGCGTGGCCCAGCTCGTGCAGCAGTACCGAGCCGAGCAGGGACACCACGAACCCGAAGCCGATCAGGTAGCCGCTGAGCTGCGGCAGGTCCAGTTGTCGGCGGGCGAACTCGGCGTAGAGCACGGCGACCAGCACGGCGAGCAGGAGCATCGACGCGTTGAGGTGCAGGGGTACCCCGAACACCCGGCCCACGCTCAGACCGGGTCGCCGGTCGGACCGACGCGGTGGCCGGGATGTCTGCTCCATCGCACCGATGCTACGGACCGGCCCCGTGCGGGGCGGCCGGCGGGCGGTGTCACACCGGTGCCCTAACCTTTGCGCACATGACGGCGGAAACGGTCACCACCCCCCAGTCCTCTCCCCCGGCGCAGACGCCGCCGACGGTGCGGGCCTCGCTGTCGCCGTCGCGGGCGGCGGATTTCAAGACCTGCCCGCTGCTCTACCGGTTCCGCAGCATCGACCGGCTGCCCGAGCGGACGACCATCGAGCAGGCCCGGGGCACGCTGGTGCACGCGGTGCTGGAGCGGCTGTTCGACCTGCCGGCGTCCAGCCGCACCCCGGCCGCGGCCGGTGACCTGGTGGCCCCGCAGTGGGACCGGCTGGTCACCGAGCAGCCGGAGCTGGCCGCGATCTTCGACGACGCCGAGCCGGCCGGGCCGGTGGAGTTCCTGCGCTCCGCGGCGGGGCTGCTGGAGGGCTACTTCGCCGTGGAGGATCCGACGCGCCTGGAGCCGGCCGAACGCGAGAGCCTGATCTCGGCGGTCGTCGACGAGGAGCTGCTGATCCGGGGCTACCTCGACCGGCTCGACGTGGCTCCGGACGGCGCGCTGCGGGTGGTCGACTACAAGACCGGCGGCGCGCCCCGGGAGGCGTTCGAGGCGCGGGCGCTGTTCCAACTGAAGTTCTACGCGCTGGTGCTGTGGCGTACCCGTGGGGTGGTGCCCCGGGTGCTGCGCCTGCTCTACCTGCGCGACGCCGAGGTCTTGGACTACACGCCCGACGCCGACGAGCTGGTCCGCTTCGAGCGCACCGTGGTGGCGCTGTGGCGGGCCATCGAGCAGGCCACCGCCCGACAGGACTTCCGGCCGCGGCCGAGCAAGCTGTGCGACTGGTGCAGCCATCAGGCGCTGTGCCCCACGTTCGGCGGCACCCCACCCCCGTTCCCGGTGGCGGCGGCGAACACCGACCCCCTCCGCGACGCCCGCAGCACCCCCACACCCCCCGGCGCCGACGAGTAACCCGCCCGCCCCGGCCCGCCCCGCCCCGGCGAGGCCCGCCCCGCCCCGGCCCGGCCCGCCCCGCCCCGGCGAGGCCCGGCCCGGCCCGGCCCGGCGATCTTGCAGTTTCGGATGTCGACTTCATCGGATCCGCACCACTTATCCCAGCAGAAAGTGCAAGATCGACGGCGTCCGGAGGGCCAGGCCCCGGCACCGCCCGACCGGAGCGGTGCTGTCCGGGTCGGGACAGGGTGCCCGGGCTGCCTCTACCGTGGTCCGCGACGCACAGGCCGGTGGACGCGGAACGGGAGACGACATGAGCGATCGGGTGGCCCCGGCCAGGCCGGTACGGATCCTGCTCGCCGACGACCAGCCGCTGCTGCGTACGGGCTTTCGGATGGTGCTGGGCGCCGAGGGCGACCTGGACGTGGTGGCGGAGGCCGGTGACGGCGTGGAGGCGGTGGAGCTGTCCCGACGGCTCCTGCCCGACGTCGTGCTGATGGACATCCGGATGCCCCGCATGGACGGGGTGGCGGCGACCCGGGCCATCGTCGACTCCCGCCTGCCGGTACGGGTGCTGGTGCTGACCACGTTCGACCTCGACGAGTACGTGGTGGGGGCGCTGCGGGCGGGCGCGAGCGGATTCCTGGCCAAGGACGTACCCGCCGAGGATCTGATCGCGGCGATCCGCACGGTGGCGGGCGGGGACGCGGTGGTCGCGCCACGGATCCTGCGGCGACTGCTGGACCGCTTCGCCGATCTGTTGCCCGACCCGGCGGCGACGCCGTCGGCGGCGCTCAACGCGCTCACCGACCGGGAGCGTGAGGTGCTGGTGCAGGTGGCCCGGGGGTTGTCCAACGCCGAGATCGCGGCGGTCCTGTCGGTCAGCGAGACCACCGTCAAGACCCACGTCGGGCACCTGCTGACCAAGCTGCGGCTGCGCGACCGGGTGCAGGCGGTCGTGCTGGCGTACGAGTCGGGTCTGGTCCGCCCACGGGCGTAGCCGCCGCGCGGCGGGTACCTCACCCGGCGTACCCGAATATCCCTCCGTGGAGGGACGGCCCGGTTGCCGTCGTCACCTACCGTGACCGGAGACGGCGTCGCGCGGTTGACCCTCCTGTGACGTGAGGGGGAAGTGTGCAGAACCGGTCGACCGGCGGTCGGGTCAGGGGCAACCCTGATGCGGCATGGGGGTGCACCCGCAGCGGGAAATCCGCTGCACGTCCCCCCAGGGGCGGACGGGACGGGCGCGTGCAGCGCCGATGATTGAACGGTCGCGCCGGACCATCGGGGGGCGGCGTGGAATTCGGACAGACGGAAGAGGTAGATGACGTGACCGCGACGGTAGGCCAGCAGGCGCAGGCCGCGGCCCGGGCGAACGACGTGTGGAAGGTGTACGGCAGCGGCGAGGCTCAGGTCATCGCCCTGCGGGGGGTCAGCGCGGAGTTCGAACGTGGCCGCTTCACCGCGATCATGGGGCCGTCGGGTTCCGGCAAGTCCACGCTGATGCACTGCCTCGCCGGTCTGGACTCGGTGACCCGGGGGACGGTGTCGATCGGTGAGACGACGGTCACCGGGCTGGGCGACTCGGGGCTGACGAAGCTGCGCCGGGACAAGGTGGGCTTCATCTTCCAGCAGTTCAACCTGCTGCCGACGCTCACCGCGAAGGAGAACATCCTGCTGCCCATGTCGATCGCCGGGCGCAAGCCGGACCCGGCCTGGTACGACACGGTGATCAAGACGGTGGGCCTGCAGGATCGGCTGGACCACCGGCCGGCGCAGCTCTCCGGTGGTCAGCAGCAGCGGGTGGCGTGCGCGCGGGCGCTGGTCGCCCGTCCCGACGTGATCTTCGCGGACGAGCCGACCGGCAACCTGGACTCGCGCTCCGGCGCCGAGGTGCTCGGCTTCCTGCGCGACTCGGTGCGTGAGCACGGTCAGACCATCGTGATGGTCACCCACGACCCGACCGCCGCCGCGTACGCCGACCGGGTGGTCTTCCTGGCCGACGGCCAGATCGTGTCGGAGCTGATCGAGCCGACCGCCGAGACGGTGCTGGACACCATGAAGAAGTTGGACACTCCGGCCGAGGTGGGCAACTGATGTTCCGGGCGACACTCAAGAGTCTGCTGGCCCGCAAGGTCCGGCTGATCCTGTCCGCTCTGGCGGTGGTGCTCGGGGTCATGTTCGTCTCCGGCGCGTTCGTGCTGACCGACACGCTGGGTCGCAGTTTCGACTCGGTGTTCGCCGACGGCTTCTCCGAGATCGACGTGAACGTCGCGGCGAAGCCCAAGGTCGAGGTCAGTGAGCTGGAGGGTGAGCAGACCGCCGCTCCGCTGCCCGCCGCCGTGGTGGACCGGGTCAAACAGGTGCCGGGGGTGGCCTCGGCGACCGGTGTCGTCAACGCCGACGGCGCGCGGGTCATCGGCAGCAACGGCAAGGTGGTCACCTCGTTCGGTCCGCCGCAGCTCGGCGAGAACTGGGTCGGCGAGAGCGACCTGCTGCAACTGCGCGAGGGACGCGCCCCGCAGGCCGACGACGAGATCGTCATCAACAAGTCGCTGGCCACGACCGCGAAGGTGCGCGTCGGCGAGAAGGTCGGCGTGCTGACCGCGTTCGAGTCGAAGAAGCGGGACTTCACCCTTGTCGGCATCGCCGGTTACAGCGGTGACCGGGACTCGATCGGCGGCGTCAACGAGGTCTTCTTCACCACGCCGGTGGCGCAGCGGCTGATGCTGGGCGAGCCCGGGGTGTTCAGCAGCATCACGGCGACCGCCGCGGGTGGGGTGTCGGACGAGGCGCTGCGCGACGACGTGGCCGGCGCCCTGGGCGCGGACTACGACGTCAAGACCGGCAAGCAGCTGGCCGAGGACGCCGCGGCCAGCCTGAAGGAGGGCCTGTCGTTCTTCAACAAGATCCTGCTGGGCTTCGCCGCGGTGGCGCTGCTGGTCGCCACGTTCCTCATCCTCAACACCTTCTCGATCATCGTGGCGCAGCGCACCCGGGAGCTGGCGCTGATGCGCGCCATCGGGGCGAGTGGCCGGCAGATCATCGGCTCGGTGGTGCTGGAGGCCATCGCGGTCGGTCTGCTCGCGTCGGTGCTCGGCCTGGCCGCCGGCATCGGGGTGGGCGCGCTGCTGGCGTTCCTGTTCGGCAAGCTGGCCGGCGGCCTGACCCTGGCCGGGATCGGCGTGCCGGCGGCCGCCGTGATCGGGTCGTTCGGCGTCGGCCTGGTCATCACCGTGGTGGCGGCGCTGCTGCCGGCGCTGCGGGCGGCCCGGATCCCGCCGATCGCCGCCATGCAGGACGTGGCCACGCCGGACCGGCCGTTGACCAAGGTCACCGTCGCCGGGTCGGTGGTCACCGGCATCGGCGCGGTGCTGCTGTTCCTGGGGCTCAGCGGCAACGCGGGCGGCCAGACGCTGTGGACCATCCTGGGCGGCGTGCTGTTCGCCTTCATCGGTGTGGCGCTGCTGACTCCACTGATCAGCCGGCCGGTGGTGAACCTGCTCGGGGCGATCTTCTCCTGGTCGGTGCCCGGCAAGCTGGGCCGGCTCAACTCCGGGCGCAACCCGCGTCGGACCGCCATCACGGCCGCCGCGCTGATGGTCGGCATCGCGCTGGTCACCGGCATCACGGTGATCCTCGACTCGGCCAAGAGCAGCCTCAGCGCCCTCGCCCAGGACACCATCAAGGCCGAGCTGGTGATCTCCGGTCAGCAGGGCGGCCCCCGTCCACCGAGCTTCGACCCGAGCGTGCTGGACCAGGCGAAGGCGCTGCCCGGCGTGCGGATGGTCGACGGCGAGTACGGCGACATGGCGCGCGTCGACGGCAAGAGCACGTGGGTGGCGGCGAGCAGCGACATCGCGTCACTGCGGCAGATCTTCGGCGCGAAGGCCACCGCCGGTGACATCGACCGGCTCTCGCCGACGCAGATGCTCGTCAGCTCGGACACCGCCACGTCCCGTGGCTGGTCGGTCGGCTCGACGGTGAACGTGCAGCTCACCCGTGGGGAAGCCCGCACGTACACGGTCAGCGGCATCTACGAGTCGTCGCAGTTGACCAACCCGGTGACGTTGCCGGCGACGGCGGCGAAGGACTTCGCGATCCCGCAGCCCATCCAGGGCTTCATCCAGCTCGCGCCGGGGGCTCGGGTGGCCGACGTGCAACCGCGGGTGGAGACGCTGCTCGCGGACAGCCCCGAGGTGTCGGTGGCCGACCGGGACGCGTTCATCAAGCAGCAGACGAGTTCGCTCGACGGGCTGCTCACGATGATCAAGATCCTGTTGGCGCTGGCCATCATCATCGCCGGGCTCGGCATCATCAACACCCTGGCGCTGTCGGTGTTGGAGCGCACGAGGGAACTGGGCCTGCTGCGGGCGATCGGCCTGCGCCGCGGCCAGACGATGGGCATGATCACGGTCGAGGCGGTGGTGATCTCCGTGTTCGGCGCGCTGCTGGGCTTGGCGGTCGGCACCGGCCTCGGCGCCGCGGTGGTCGAGGCGCTCAAGGACGAGGGCATCACCGAACTGAACCTGCCCTGGGGGCAGATGATCGTCTTCCTCGGTCTCGCCGCGATCATCGGGATCGTGGCCGCGGTGCTCCCCGCCGTGCGGGCGGCCCGGATCAACGTCCTGGGCGCGATCGCCCACGACTGACGCCAGGTAGGAGCACGAGGGGGTCCCGCACGGCGGGGCCCCCTCGCTCGTTCAGGCCGCGGCCCGGTCGGCCAGCAGCGCCGCCAGCGCCGCCAGGTCCACGCCGGCCAGGCTTGCCACCTGGTGTACGCCCTCGATCGGAGGCAACGGCACCTCGGCGGGTACGGCCAGCACGGCCGCGCCGGAGGCGTGCGCGCTGGCCACCCCGGTCGGCGAGTCCTCGATCGCCACACACCGTTCGATCGGCGCGCCGAGACGCCGTGCGGCGGTCAGGTACGGCTCCGGGTGCGGTTTGGCCGCGACCACCTCGTCACCGGCGACCACCACGTCGAAGTTGTCCCGGCCGAGGGTGTCCAGGGCGATCTCGACAAGCGCCCGAGGACTGGAGGTGACCAGCGCGGTGGGGATCCCCGCCGCGCGCACCGCGTGCAGCAGCTCGAAGGCGCCCGGCCGCCAGGGCAGACCGGTCCGGAACAGCTCCAGGATCCGCGCGTTGATCCACGCCGCGCTGATCTCCGGATCGCGCTCGGGCTGGCCCAGGTCGTCGTGCAGGATGCGCATCGACTCGGCCATGGCGGTGCCGATGATCGAGCGGCGGGCGTCGACGGACAGCTCCCCGCCGTACTCGCGGGCCAGTTCCTGCAACGCGACGTCCCACAGCTTCTCGCTGTCGACCAGGGTGCCGTCCATGTCGAAGAGCACGGCGGCGAGGTGTTGGCTGCTCAGCGGATCCTCCAGGGGTCATGACCGACACCGGCGATCCTGCCAGCCGTTGCCGCCGCCGGCGGCGGCAACGGCTTCGAGGGTGACCGGGGCAACCCCGCTCAGCTCAGGTCGCACTCCTTCAGCGAGCGTTCGTACCCCCGGAAGAACATGTCGGTGCGCTGCTCGGCGGTGCCGTGCGCGCCCTCGGCGAACCACGGCTGGTCCGGGTCGTCACCGACCGCGGCGACTCCCTCCCGGAACTCGTCCAGGTCGCCCTCGGCGAGGGTGAGGTCGCCGGCGCGCACCGAGTCGCCGAGGTACGCCCCGGCCATGCAGTCGGCCTGCAACTCCTGCTGGATGGTGAAGCTGTAGTTGATGCCCAGGCGCACCTGGATGCCGTGGGCGTACTCGTGACCGAGCAGGTAGAACACGAACGCGTCGCCCACCTCGCGGAAGGCCGCCACCGACCAGGCGACGTCGTACGCGATGAAGTCGCCCTGCGAGCAGTAGACCGCGTTGTTGCGCGGCAACGGCTGACCGCCGCAGGAGACCTCGCCGGCCCGCTGGTACGGGGTGACCCGCCGGATGGGCGTGAAGCGTTGCCCGGACGCCTTGAACTGGGCCGCCCAGTAGCGCTCCGCGACCGCCTGCGCGTCGGCGACGTCCTGTTTGAACTCGGCCACGCTGGTGGTGCTGTCCGCCCGTGTGGTGTTCGGATCAGCCGAGGCGGCCGGCGGGTTCGCACCCGGACGTTCGCCCTCCGGTTCGGCCAGCCCACCGCCCGCGCAGGCGAGCGACACCAGCGCGACGACCACCAGGCCCGCCAGGGGTCCCCGCGCGACGCGTCCCGACCATGCCCCCACTGTGCCTCCCCAGACCTCGGCGCTCGCACCACGCCATACCCCGACGGTACGACCACCACGCCCGCCCCCGGATTCACGCACGCCCGGTCCAGTCGGTTCACGCCCCGACCCGCACCCCCTCCCCCTCCCGCCCGCCCGTGCCGGTGATCAAGAGGTTGGCGTCAGTCCGTCCGGCGGGTCGTGACGCCAACCTCTTGATCGACGGATTTGGGCGGGCGCGGGAGGGGAACGCGACGGTTCCCGTGGGTGGGGGCGGGCCGCCAGAATGGTCCGGGGTGGGCCGGCCCGGTCCGGGAAGGGGGGCTACGTGCACGTGCTGGGGAGCCGTCGACGCAGCCAGCCGGCGCCGGCGCATGTCGTGTGGCGCTCGCTCCGTGACCCGTACGAGGTCGGACGTCGCCCCTGGCTGGAGTTACGCGACGACGAGGTGCCGCCACGGGTGGTGGCGGGTTACGCGCCGGTGCTGCTGGTGTGGTCGTCGCTGTGGCCGCACCGGCCGCTGGACGAGATCCGTTTCGACATCTCGAAAGGGCTCCCCGGTCGTGACTGCGCGCTGCGCTGGACACTGACCACGCCCGACCCGGACCTGCCCGGCGAAAGCACCCTCGGCTACCTCCGCCACCGCCTCAACTACCTGGTCAACAACCGCCTCCGCCTGTCCTACGGCCAGTAACCCCCACCCACCCAGCCCCGTTGATCATGAAGTTGTCGCGCCGACACGCCGACATCGATGGCGATAACTTCATGATCAACGGGGTGAGGCGGGGCCGGCGGGGCCGGCGGGGGTGTCCGGTGGGCGGGGTTGGGTTCGACGTTTCTGGTGAGCGGTGCCGGGGCGGCACCGGGAACAGGAAGGCCACCATGAAATACATGATCATGCTTTACGGGTCGCAGCAGGACTACGACGCGCTGTCGGGGCGGCCCTCCGGCCGACCGGCCATGTCGGCCGAGCAGGTGGCGGCCATGCACAAGCACATGGAGACGTTCCACCAGGCGCTCGCCGAGTCCGGGGAACTCGTCGACGCACGCGGCCTCAGCGAGCCGGTGCACGCCCGCCGCGTGCAGGTGCGACCGGGCGGCCGTGGTCACCGACGGCCCGTACGCGGAGACGCAGGAGGTCCTGGCGGGTTACACGATCGTGGAGTGCGCCAGCTTCGACCGGGCCACCGAGATCGCCACCGGCCTGGTCGATCCGGACAACCCCGGGGCGTACGTGGACGTGCGGCCGGTGCTGGACGGCGTCGAGGACCTGGCCGGCTGACCACGTGCCCGAGACACCCGCCGAGGACCTGCTGCGCGAGTTGGCGCCGCAGGTCCTCGGCGCGCTCGTACGCCGTTTCGGGCACTTCGACACGGCCGAGGACGCGGTGCAGGAGGCGCTGATCGCCGCGGCGGACACCTGGCCACGCGACGGCGTACCGGACAGCCCCCGGGCGTGGCTGATCACCGTCGCGTCCCGGCGACTCACCGACCTGCTGCGGCGCGAGCAGGCGCGGGCACGGCGGGAGGCGACGGCGGCGCGGTGGACGTTGCCGGAGCAGTGGCTCGCGCCGGCCGCCGACCGACCCCGGGACGTCGACGACACGCTCGTCCTGCTGTTCCTGTGCTGCCATCCGGCGCTCACCCCGGCGTCGCAGATCGCGCTGACGCTGCGCGCGGTGGGCGGGTTGAGCACGGCCGAGGTGGCCCGCGCGTTCCTGGTGCCGGAGTCGACCATGACCCGTCGGATCAGCCGGGGAAAGCAGCGGATCCGCGACAGCGGTCTCCGGTTCGCGCCCCCGACGGCAGCGGAGCGCGCCGATCGGGTCGCCGCCGTGCTGCACGTCCTCTACCTGATCTTCACCGAGGGGTACGCCCGTACCGCCGGGCCGGGACTGCTGCGCGCCGACCTGGCCGCCGAGGCGATCCGGCTGACGCGGCTGGTGCGCCGGCTGTTGCCCGACGATCCCGAGGTCACCGGGCTGCTCGCGTTGATGCTGCTCACCGACGCCCGCGCGCCCGCGCGGACCGGCCCGCACGGCGAGCTGGTGCCGATGGCCGAGCAGGACCGGGGCAGGTGGCGGGCCGAGCAGATCGCCGAGGGCGTCGCGCTGGTCGGCGAGGCGCTGCCGCGCGGGCCCGTCGGGCCGTACCAGCTCCAGGCGGCCATCGCGGCGGTGCACGACGAGGCGCCGAGCGCGGCGGCCACCGACTGGGCGCAGATCACCGCCCTGTACGAGGTGCTGCTCGGCCTCACCGACAACCCGGTGGTGGCGCTCAACCACGTCGTGGCGGTGGCGATGAGCCGGGGCGCGTCGGCCGGCCTGACGCTGCTCGCCGACCTGGACGGCGACGCCCGGTTGGCCGACGATCCGCGGCTGCCGGCCGCCCGCGCCCACCTGTGGGAGCTGACCGGCGAGCGGGCTCCGGCGCGCGAGGCGTACCGGATGGCGGCGGCACGCTCGACGAACCTGGCGCAGCAGCGCTACCTCAACGCCCGCGCGGACGCCCTGGCGGACGACGCCACCACCGGCTGAGCGGACGACGCGACCGCCAGGCTGAGCGGGCCACGCGGGCGTGGGCCTCGCCGAGCCGGCACCTCAGGGACTGGCGGCCAGGAAGACGAACGCGGCCAGCAGCACCAGGTGGACGCCGCCCTGCAACACGTTGGCCCGGCCGGGCACGACGGTCAGCACCGCCGTCACGGCGGTGAGGGCCAGCAGCGCGAGCTGGGTGCCGCCGAGGCCGAGCAGCAGCGGGCCGTCCAGCCAGATGGAGGCGACGGCGATGACCGGAATGGTCAGACCGATGCTGGCCATCGCGGAGCCGAGGGCGAGATTGAGGCTGATCTGTACGCGGTCGCGGCGGGCCGCCCGGGCGGCGGCGAGGGTCTCCGGCAGCAGCACCAGCAGCGCGATGATCACACCGACGAACGCGTGCGGCAGGTTGGCGGCCGCCACACCGGCCTCGATCGTCGGCGAGACGGTCTTGGCGTCGCCGACCACCGCGACCAGCGCCACCAGCAGCAGCACGAGGCTGAGCAGCGCGGCCCGGTTGGTGGGTGGCTTGGCGTGTTCCTCCGCGTCGATCACCCGGCCCTGCGTGTCGACCGGCAGGAAGTAGTCGCGGTGCCGACCGGTCTGCACCAGCACGAACAGCCCGTACAGCGCGAGCGAGGCGACGGCGGCGAAGGTGAGCTGGGCCGGGCTGAACTCCGGGCCGGGGCGGGCCGTGGTGAAGGCCGGGATGACCAGACTCAGCGTGGCCAGGGTGATCACGGTCGCCAGGGCCCCACCGGTGCCCTCTGGGTTGAACACGGCCACCCGGCGGCGCAGCGCACCGAGCAGCAGGGACAGGCCGAGGATGCCGTTACACGTGATCATGACGGCGGCGAAGACGGTGTCGCGGGCGAGCGACTGGGTCTTCTCCGGACCGCTGATCATCAGGGTGACGATGAGGGCCACCTCGATGACGGTTACCGCGACGGCGAGCACCAACGACCCGTACGGCTCCCCCACCCGGTGGGCGACCACCTCGGCGTGGTGCACGGCCGCGAGGACCGCGCCGCCCAGCAGCGCGGCGACCACCACGACGACGGGGCCGGGGAGTTCTCGCCCCCAGGTCACGAACAACACCAGCACCGCGAGCACGGGTACGGCGACGGTCCAATCGAGCAGGCGGGATCGAAGCTGGGCTGGCATGTCGTCAAGAGTGCCAGGTCACGTGATCATGTGCCCACCATCGACGCACCCGCGTCACGTAATCCGTAACCCATAGGTTACGCTTCCCGGCGTGGACGAGGTGGCCACCGCGATCGCGGACCCGGTACGGCGGCGCATCCTCAGCATGCTGCGCGACGCGCCACTGGCCGCGGGCGAGATCGCCCAACGGTTCGCCATCAGCCGGCCGGCGGTCAGCCGCCACCTGCGGGTCCTGCGCGAGAGCGGGCTGGTCCGCGACGAGCTGGTCGGCCGCACGAGGATCTACCGGCTCGATCCCGGCCCGCTCGCCCCGCTCGTCGACTGGCTCGGCGGACTCGTCGCGCCCGAGAAGTGGGAGCAGCGCCTCGACGCGTTGGAGACCGAGGTCTATCGAACCCGCCGGGAACGCCGCGCCCGCGGCCCGGCCACCCATCGAACGGAGCACACCGCATGACCCGTACCCCCGCCGGCCGCCTCTTCCGCACCGCCACCGGCCACGACCTCGTCCTCACCCGCACCTTCCGCGCCCCGGCGGCGGACGTGTGGGCGAGCCTCACCGACTCGGAGCGCACGGCCCGCTGGTTCGGCCCGTGGGAGGGCGACGCCCGGCCCGGCAACACCATCCGGGTCCAGATGGCGTACGAGGAGCAGCAGCCCTGGTGCGACGTACGCGTCGAGGAGTGCGAAGCGCCTCGCCGCCTGGCCGTCTCGATGGTCGACGACCACGGCGACTGGCTGCTGGGGTTCGCGCTGACCGAGACCGACGGCGTGACCGAGCTGCGCTTCACCCAGCGCCTCACCAGCCTCGACGGCGTCGCCGAGGTGGGCGCCGGCTGGGAGTACTACCTCGACATGCTGGTCGCCTCGCGGGACGGCACGCCCCGACCGGAGTTCGACGAGTACCACCCGGCCATGCGGCCGTACTACGAGGCGCTGGCCGAAAAGGCCTGAGGGTCGACCTCCCGCCGCAGTCGGGCGAACTCGGCGGTCAACGCCGGAAGTGGGAAGTGGGCGTTCAGGCCGCTGGGGTTGGGCAGCACCCACACCCGGGCCGGGCCCAGCCGCTCCGGCTGCGGGCCCAGCGCGGCCTTCGGCCGGACGAACGCGATCCGGTACGCGGTCACCCCGAGCACCGCCACCCACCGGGGCCGGTGCCGCTCGGCCTTGACCGCCAGGCCGGTGACCCCGGCGACCAACTCGGCGGCGGTCAGCTCGTCGGCCCGTGCCGTGGCCCGGTTGCTGAGGCTGGTGATGCCCAGCCCCTGCCGCAGCAGCTCGGCGCGCTCCCACGGGCGCAGTTCCCGGTCGGTGAATCCCGCACCGTGCAGGGCCGGCCAGAAGCGGCTGCCCCGCCGGGCGAAGTGCTCCCCCACCGCCGCCGAGTAGAGCCCGGGGTTGAACCCGCAGAACAACACCCGCAGGCCAGGGCCGATCACATCCACCAGGCCGCGACCGGCCGCCGCCGCGACCTCGTGGCGGGTCGGCGGCCGCCACGGCGGTGACAGGTCCGCGTCCACCAGCCCGATCCTGCCGTACGCCCCGAGTTGCGTCGGCAGTTCCCCCATGTCCGTCCCGACGACCATGCCGACCGCGCCTCGGCGCGCCGCAGGCCGGAGTGGGTGGGGTTGACGGGCGCAGACATCGGAGGTTTACTGCCTCAACGACACCAGTCGATACCATCCGTCCGTCCACACTGGCCGGTCGGAGCCGTCGGCTGGCTCGTGTACCGCAGCACGGCACCATCACCCCGCACCTAGCCGAGCATCGGCGGCCCGGCTTCCGCACCACCGCCACCATGGCCCCGGGCGTGCCTTCGCGCACCCTCCGGGGTTGACGCTCAGCTAAGGAGCATCACCATGCGTTCCCGTCCCCGCCTGTTGGCACTCGTCACCGGCTTGGCCGTGTTGATGGCCGGCCTGGTCGCACTGCCGACCACGGCCTCGGCCGCGCCACTGACCAAGGTCCTGGTGTTCAGCAAGACCGCCGGCTTCCGGCACTCGTCCATTCCCAACGGCATCGCGGCCATCCAGCAGCTCGGCGCTGCCAACGGCTTCAGCGTGACCGCCACCGAGGACGCCAACCAGTTCACCACCTCCAACCTGGCCCAGTACCAGGCGGTGGTCTTCATGTCGACGACCGGCGACGTGCTCAACTCCAGCCAGCAGACGGCCTTCGAGCAGTACATCGCCGCCGGCGGCGGCTACGTCGGCGTGCACGCCGCCGCGGACACCGAGTACAGCTGGCCGTTCTACGGGCAGTTGGTCGGGGCATGGTTCGACTCGCACCCGGCGATCCAGACCGCGACCGTGAAGATCGAGGACCGGACCAACCCGTCGACCGCGCACCTCGGCGCCACCTGGGTCCGCTCCGACGAGTGGTACAACTACCGCACCAACCCCCGGTCCAGCGCGCGGGTCCTCGCCAGCCTCGACGAGTCGTCCTACAGCGGCGGCAACATGAACGGCGACCACCCGATCACCTGGTGCAAGGCGTACGGCGGCGGACGGGCCTGGTACACGGGCCTCGGGCACACCGAGGCGTCGTACACCGACCCGAACTTCACCCGGATGCTGCTCGGTGGCCTCCAGGTCGCCGCGGGTTCGGTGAGCGCCAACTGCTCGCCGGGGACGAACCCGACCACCCCGCCGCCGACCACCGCTCCGCCGACGACGGCCCCGCCGACCACTCCCCCGCCGACGACCGCGCCGCCGACCACGGCCCCGCCGACCACCCCGCCGCCCGCCGTCGCCGGTTCCACCCTGCGGGCCCGCGCCAACAACCAGTACGTCAGCGCGCCCAACGCCAGCACCCCGCTGATCGCCAACAAGACCTCGGTGAGCACTAGCGAGCGGTTCGAACTGGTGAACCTGGCCAACGGCAACGTCGCGTTGAAGGCCAAGAGCAACGGGCAGTTCGTCGCGGCGGAGAACGCCGGGGCGTCCGCGCTGATCGCCAACCGGGCCAGCGCCGGCGCGTGGGAGACGTTCCAGCTGATCCGCAACTCCGACGGCACGGTGAGCCTGCGGGCCACGGTGAACAGCCGGTACGTGGCCGCCGACAACGGTGGCTCCTCCCCGCTGATCGCCAACCGGACCTCCATCGGTCAGTGGGAGAAGTTCGACCTCGTCACCACCAACTGACCGCACCACGACCCACACCCCGCCACCCACACCTGGTCGTGGTGCGCCCCAGCACGCCCCGGCCCTGGTCGTCGAGGAAGGACGATCATGCTTTCGAAATCCCGGCGCTGGTCCCGGGCACTCGTCGCGGCGGTCACCACCGTCGCGAGTGTGACCCTGGCCGTGGCCGCAAACTCCCCCGCCGCGCAGGCGGTGGTGATCCCCGCCAGTGACTATCAGCAGATCAAACTCGCCACCGGCTCCGCCGAGCTGGGCGAGGCCATGTCCCTGGCCGTCCTGCCCAACCGCTCGGTGCTGCACACCGCCCGCAACGGCGTCCTGCGGGTGACCGACGTCGCCGGCAACACCAAGGTCTCCGGCACCCTGTCCGTCTACACGCACGACGAGGAGGGTTTGCAGGGCGTCGCCGTCGATCCCGGCTTCGCCACCAACCGGTGGATCTACCTGTACTACTCGCCCACGCTGAGCACCCCGTCGGGTGACGCGCCCACCACCGGCACGCAGTCCGACTGGGACCGGTGGAAGGGGCACCTGCGGCTGTCCCGGTTCACCCTGAACAGCGACGACACGCTCAACCTGAGCAGCGAGAAGATCGTGCTTCAGGTCGCCAACGACCGTGGGCAGTGCTGCCACGTCGGCGGTGACCTGGACTTCGACGCCGCCGGCAACCTGTACCTGACCACCGGCGACGACACCAACCCGTTCGAGTCGTCGGGCTACGCGCCGCTGGACGAGCGGACCAACCGCAACCCGCAGTTCGACGCCCAGCGCTCGGCGGGCAACACCAACGACCTGCGGGGCAAGGTGCTGCGGATCACGCCGCAGGCGGACGGGACGTACACCATCCCGTCGGGCAACCTGTTCGCGCCCGGCACGGCCAACACCCGTCCCGAGATCTACGCGATGGGTATGCGCAACCCCTTCCGGATGAGCGTGGACAAGGCGACCGGCGTCGTCTACGTCGGCGACTACGGCCCGGACGCGGGAAGCACCAACTCCAGCCGGGGCCCGCAGGGTCAGGTCGAGTTCAACCGGATCACGGCGCCGGGCAACTACGGCTGGCCGTACTGCACCGGCAGCAACACCAGCAACGAAACATACAACGAATACACCTTCCCGTCCGGGCCGTCGCAGTCGAAGTACAACTGCTCGGGTGGGCCGACCAACAACTCGTTCCGCAACACGGGTCTCACCACGCTGCCTGCGGCGAAGCCGGCCTGGATCAAGTACGCGGGCGACTCCGGCTCGCCGTCGGAGTTCGGCAGCGGCTCCGAGTCGCCGATGGCCGGGCCGGTGTACCGGTACGACGCGTCGCTCAACTCCAGCGTCAAGTTCCCGCAGTCGCTGAACGGCCTGTTCTTCGCCGGTGAGTACGGTCGCCGCTGGATCAAGCCCATCGCCATCAACGCCGACGGTTCCCGGGGGGAGATCTCCAGCTTCCCGTGGTCCGGCACGCAGGTCATGGACATGGCCTTCGGCCCGGACGGCGCGCTGTACGTGCTGGACTACGGCACGGGCTCGAACAACCAGGCGCTGTTCCGGATCGAGTACATCGGCGGCGGCAACCGCAACCCCATCGCGGTCGCCTCGGCGAACCCGACCTCCGGGGCCAACCCGTTGACGGTGAACTTCTCCTCGGCGGGCAGCTCCGACCCCGAGGGCGGGGCGCTGAGCTACCTGTGGACGTTCGGTGACGGCACCACGTCGACGGCGGCGAACCCCACCAAGACGTACACCACGAACGGCACGTACTCCCCGACGTTGAAGGTCACCGACCCGACCGGCCTGTCCGGTACGGCGAGCCTGGTCATCACCGTCGGCAACACGGCACCGACGGTGACGCTGACGTCGCCCGCAGACGGGCAACTGTTCAACTTCGGCGACACCATCTCGTACCAGATCAGCGTGAGCGACCCGCAGGACGGCACCATCGACTGTTCCAAGGTGAGCCTGACGTACGCGCTGGGCCACGACAGTCACGCCCACCAGATCACCTCGAAGAACGGGTGCAGCGGCTCGATCACCGTGCCGACCGACGGCGAGCACGACTCCGCGGCCAACATCTACGGGGTCTTCGACGCCGCCTACACCGACAACGGCGGGCTGACCACGCACAGCATCCGGACGCTGCAACCGAAGCACCGCCAGGGTGAGCACTTCGGCGCCCAGTCGGGTGTCCAGGCCACCGACCACACCAGCGCCGAGGGTGGCCGCACCGCCGGGTTCATCGAGAACAACGACTGGATCTCGTACCAGCCGTACAACCTGACCGGTGCGAACCGCATCACCGTGCGGGCGTCGTCGGCCGGGGCCGGCGGCACGATCGAGGTGCGGGCCGGGTCGGCAACCGGCACCCTGCTGGGCACCGTCACGGTGCCGGTGACCGGCAACTGGGAGACCTTCACCGAGGTGTCCGGCACGATCAGTAACCCGCCCACCGCGTCGACCACCCTGTACCTGGTGTTCAAGGGCGGGTCGGGCTACCTGTTCGACGTGGACGCGTTCACCTTCACCACCGGCACCGGTGGCAGCACGCCGGTGACCACGCTGCGGGCGCAGATCAACAACCAGTACGTGTCGGCGGTCGGCACCACCGCGCTGATCGCCAACAAGGCCAGCGTCGGCAGCACCGAGCAGTTCGACCGGGTGGACGCCGGCAACGGCAACATCGCCCTGAAGTCGCGCTCCAACGGGCTCTACGTCTCGGCCACGAGCACCACCGCACCGTTGGTCGCCACCGGCACGTCGATCGGGGCGGCGCAGACCTTCCAGCTCGTCAACAACTCGGACGGGACGGTCAGTCTGCGTGCCACGATCAACAACCAGTTCGTGTGCGCGGAGAACTCCGGGGCCGGGTCTCTGATCGCCAACCGCACGTCCGCCGGGGCCTGGGAGAAGTTCTACCTGACCACCGGCTGACACGTGGTGGGCCCGGCCCGTTCGGTGACCGGGCCGGGCCCACCGCACCATCGACCGCCGACGCGCCGCGTCGACAAGGGCGTGTGTCGAAGTCCTCGGTCGAGCCGAGGCGGAGTCCAGGCGGCGGTCCGGCAAGGCGGAGATGGGCTCGGATACCGGTGTTGTATCCGGGCCCATCTCCAACGCCGCCGGCCGTCTTCTGGGCCCGCCGTAGGCCGGCCAGGGGCTTTGACACACGCCCTAGGAGTCCCCGCCGTCAGGAGTCGGCGGGGACTCCGCTGTCCAGTTGCCCGATCACCGGCGCCAGCAGGTCGTTGAGTTCCCGGGCCAGCACCACGACCGCCCGCCGCGCCGCAGCGGGAACGTCGTCGTCCGGTCCGTCGGGTGTCGGCGGCAGGCCGTCGAGCGGCAGCGGCGCCTCCACCTGGAGCAGCGCGCGAAGATGGGGACGGCGCGTCCGGTCCTGCTCGGTGGGGGTGGTGAACTGGCCGAACAGCCGCGGCCAGTCCTGCCATCCGCGGTCCCGCTGCCACTGCTTGCTCCAGGTCAGCTCCGCGGGCCAGCGGGAGGCCACGGTGACCGCGCAGACCATGCTGCCGTCCCACGGGCTGCGTTCGCAGGTCGCCGAGATGATCCGCCGGTGCCACCGGACGAAGCCGGGTGACAGCTCGCTGGCCACCCGCCAGGCCGTCGCGGCGAACGCGACCGGCGCGAAGTCCCCCCAGGTCTCGGCGAAGTCGTCGATCCGGCGGAGCACCTCGGCCTCGTACCGGCCGTGGCCGTCGGTGCCGTGCTCACGGTCGAACTGCTCGTCCAGCCAGAAGGCGCGCGGTTCCGGCATCCTCGACCCCGTTCTCGACGATCGTGTGCGCGTCCGCCACGCACGGACACGGACGCCACTATCCCACCATGATGCAGAACGGGTGGCCGGCCGGATCGGCGTACACGCGCAACGGCTCCTCGGGGTCCTCGATCCGGTCGTAGCGCAGCCGGCCGCCGAGGCGCAGCACCCGCTCGTGCTGGACCAGCAGTTCGTCGACGGACTCCACGGTCAGGTCCAGGTGCAGCTGCTGTGGCACGTCGTTCTTCGGCCACGTCGTCTCGGGCAGACTGTCGACCTGCTGGACCGCGATCTGCGGGCCACCGGCCGGGGACCGCAACACCAACCAGTCACGACCGCGCTCGTCGGGACGGCCGTCCGTCGGTGGCTCGTCGCCGGGCCGGTAGACGAAGCCCATGAGCTGCCGGTAGAACTCCGCCAACTCCCGTGCGTCGGTGCCGTCGAGCACCACCGACGTCAGCCGGGGAACGCTCTCCTGGTCGACCATCCACGATCACCTCCGGACGCCATTCTGGCCGCAGCATGCCGTCGTCGCATCCGCTGCGGCACCGTACTTGACACGCACCCCGCCACACAGTGGACGATTCAGCGTGCGAATTCTCGTGGTGGGTGGCAGTGGCCTGATCGGCGCGCACGTCGTGGAGGTGCTGCGCGAGCGCGGCCACGCCACGACCTCGGTGGCGCGTACCGCCCAGCCGGGCGTCGACCACCTGCTCGACGTGGGGTCCGCCTCGATCGACGAGCTGCGGTCGGTGCTCGCCGGTCACGACGGCGTCGTGTACGCCACCCGGACCGACGAGCAGCGCCCGTTGCCGAAGCCGATCTATCCGCAGTTCCGACGCGAGAACGTCGACCCGGTGGTACGCCTGTTCACCGCCGCCCGCGACGAGGGCCTCACCCGTGGGGTGGTCATGGGCTCGTACTACACGTACTTCGACCGGCTCCATCCGCAGTGGCGGCTCGGTGAGCGGCACACGTACATCCGCTGCCGGCTGGAGCAGGCCCTCCAGGGACGCGCCGCCGCCGGCCCGGGCCTACCGGTCGCCGTCCTCGAACTGCCCTTCGTCTTCGGCCGGGCCGGCGACCGGCTGCCGAACTGGGCCGGTCCGCTGGACCGGTGGGCGCGCTCTCGTACCCCTCTGGTGGCGCCGACCGGCGGAAGCGCCGCGGCGTCGGCGCGCAGCGTGGCCGAGGTCGCGGCCGACGCCCTCGAGGGGGCCAGCGGCGCGGACATCCCGGTCGCCGACGAGAACCTCACCTGGCACGACATGCTCGCGCGCATCGCCGAGGCGGTCGGCCGACCCCGCCGGGTCGGCCGACTGCCGGCCGGCGCGGCGCGGACGGCGCTGCGGCTGGGCGGCGCGGCGCAGGCACTCGGTCGCAAGGAGTCCGGGATCAATCCCACCTTCCTCGCCGATCTCCTGCTCGCCGACCTGTTCATCGAGCCGACGACCGGCCGTGCGCTGGACGCCGCGCTGCGCGAGACCTTCCCTGGTTAGCCGGGCGGACGCGCGAGGTACGCCGTCTTGACGTCGGCCGAGAACCCGCAGGCACGGTAGAAGGCGTGCGTCGCCGGGTTTCGCGACCCCGTCATCAGCATCGCCTTGTAGCAGCCCGCGTCCCAGGCGGCCTGGAGCGTGCCGGCCATGATCTGCCGACCCAGACCGGTACCTCGCCGCGATTCCTCGACGACGACGTTCTCGATCACCGCATACGGTGACGCCGACCGGCTGAGGTTGGGGATCACGTTGAGGTACGTGGTGGCGACGACGATCCCGTCCAGTTCCAGGACGAACAGCCGCAGCCCTGGTGAGCGGAGGATCTGCGCGAAGGCCGCCAGGTCGGTGCCGTCGTCCACCACCGGATCGTCCGGGTTCAGCTGTCGGTAGAGGCGGATGATCTGCGCGAAGTCGTCGGGCCGGGCCGCACGGAACATGCCGGCAGCGTAACGAAGGCAGCTGGCCACCCATCGGCCCGCACGTCTGACCGGGCGACGCGTCCCGCCATCCCTGATCGGGGATCTTGACAGTCCTACCGACGGAGGGGAACCATCCTCGGTGGACTAGACAACGTTGTCAGTGCCGGGTGCGGCTCCGACATAGACGGAGGAAGCATGACGGGTCGCCCCGCCGAGCTTCATGCAAACGGTGCCAACCGAAGGGCCAACACTGTGTCAGACACAACGGCGCGCCTGGCGTACAGCGCCAAACGCCGAACCCTCGCCGCCGCCACCGCCGTGGCCGTGGCGGCGCTGGCGGCGGTCTCCGCGGGCACACCCGCCGCGGCCGCCGCGCCTGTCCACCTGGTCACCGATCCCGCCGGGTACGTCAACCCGCTGATCGGGTCGACGAACCTCGGCAACACCTACCCCGGAGCGGTCCGCCCCTTCGGCATGCTCGCCTGGAGCCCGCAGACCAGTACCGGTCGGCAGACCTCCACCCCCGCGCCCGGCGGCTACGAGTACGGCGCGACCCGGATCCGCGGCTTCAGCCTCACCCACCTCAACGGGGTCGGCTGCAACGGAGGCGCGGGCGACATTCCGATCATGCCGTTCGTGGGCGACGTCAACTCCTCGCCATCCGTCGACACCTCCGACGCGACGTACGCGAGCGGCTTCTCCCACCAGAACGAGACCGCGCGAGCCGGGTACTACCGGGTGGGCCTCGACAGTGGCGCGTCGGCCGAGCTGACCACCACCCCCCGCACCGGCTCGGGCCGGTTCGGCTTCCCGGCCGACCAGCCCGCCAGCATGCTGTTCCGCACCTCGAACTCGGAGACCGGCAGCACCGACGCCACCGTGAAGGTGGACGCCACGACCCGGTCCGTCACCGGCTCGGTCACCGCGGGCAACTTCTGCGGCCCGCACAGCGACAACAACCGCAAGTCCCTGTACACGCTGCACTTCACCGCCCACTTCGACCAGCCGTTCGCCCGGGTCGGCACGTGGCAGGACGCCGTCGTGACGCCGGACGCGACGACGGCGTCCGGCGGCACCGGCCTCGACGCGGGCAACCCCGTAGCCGGCAAGGGATCCGGCGCCTACGTCACCTTCGCCAAGGGCACCACGGCCGTCGGTGTGAAGGTCGCCATCTCCTACGTGAGCCTGGAGAACGCCGAGGCCAACCTGCGGACGGAGAACCCGCAGAAGAAGAGCTTCGACGCGGTCCGGTCGGAGGCCACGGCGGCCTGGCAGCGCGAGTTGGGCAAGATCAAGGTCGGTGGCGGAACCGGCGACCAGCTGAGCACCTTCTACACGGCGCTGTACCACTCCATGCTCGAACCCACCCTCACCAGTGACGTGGACGACCGCTACCTCGGCGCCGACGGCACGCCGCACCGGCTCAGCAAGGGCCAGGACGCGCAGTACGGCACCTTCTCCGGCTGGGACCAGTACCGCGCCCAGGTGCAGCTGATGACGCTGGTCAACCCGAAGGCGGGCAGCGACTATGCGCAGTCGCTGTTCAACTACGCCACCCAGCGTGGCGGCGAGTGGGACCGCTGGCTGCTCCAGCACGGCAAGACGAGCGTCATGTCCGGCGACCCGTCGGCCCCCGCGGTCGCCGGCATCCACGCCTTCGGCGGGCGGGACTTCGACGTCAAGGGCGCCCTCCGCTCGCTGATCACCGCGGCGACGGTGCCGAACGCCAACGACTCCGACAGCGCCGGCTGCAACGTGGCGTGCGTCGGTCAGCGTCCCGCCCTCGACAAGTACCTGGAGCTGGGCTACGTCCCCGCCGACGGCTGCTCCTGCTGGGGTGGCGCGGCCGAGACGATGGAGGACGCCGTCGCCGACGCAGCGCTCGCCGAACTCGCCGGGCAGGTCGGCGACCGGGCGAATCAGCGGGCCTTCCGCGAGCGGTCGGGCACCTGGAGCAACGTCTTCGACCTGACCGCCACCGAGCAGGGCGGCTACCCGCGCTCCCGCAAGGCCGACGGCACCTGGGCGGAGCGCTCCTTCACCCCGGCGACCGAGAGCGGGTTCGTCGAGGGCAGCAGTGCCCGCTACACCTGGATGGTCTACTCCGACGTCGCCGGCCTGGCCCGTGCCATGGGCGGCAACACGCTGGCCGAGCAGCGGCTCGACGCCTTCTTCCGCACCCCGGGCGGCACCTTCGACTTCTCGGCCCGCGACCTCACCCGGTACGACCCCACCAACGAACCGGACATGAACGCGCCGTACCTCTACAACTACTTCGGCGCCCCCTACAAGACCCAGGAGACCGTCCGCGCGGTGATGGACCAGCTCTGGGGAAACACCCCCGGCGGCATCCCGGGCAACGACGACGCCGGCACCATGTCGTCGTGGTACGTCTTCTCCGCGCTGGGCATGTACCCCCAGAACCCGAGCCGGGCGGATCTCGTGCTCACCGCGCCGCTCTTCCCGCGCGCGGTGATCGACGCCGGTCACGGTCGCCGGATCACGGTCAACGCCCCGGCCGCCTCGGCCCGGCAGAAGTACATCCAGTCGGTCAAGGTCAACGGCAGGAAGTCGACCCGCAGCTGGGTCCCCGACACCCTCGTCAACAAGGGCGGCACCGTCGACGTCGTGCTCGGCGACAAGCCGAACACGACGTGGGGTAGCTCCCCCGCCGACGCCCCGCCCTCGTACGGCGACGGCCGGCGGCCGTACCTGACCGGCGCGAGCCCGCAGACGCTGAAGGTGGAGCCGGGCAGCACCGCGGCGACGACGTACAAGATCCAGGCGTTGACCGAGGCTCCCACCGCCGCGCGCTGGAAGGTCAGCGCGCCCGCCGGGCTGACCGTCACCCCCGCGCAGGGTGAGTTCACGCTGACCGGCGACGGGTCGGGCAGCACGGCGCTCACCGTCACCGCGCCGGCCGGCCTCAAGCCCGGCGCCTACGCCGTGACGGTGACCGCTGCCACCACCTCCGGTACGGCGTTGCCCACCGTGACGATCCCCGTGACGGTGGCTGTGCGGGACAGCGTGCTGTGGAACCTCAACAACAACGGCATCTCGGCCGACGACACCGATCCGCAGGCCAACTTCGACACCGGAGGCTGGAGCTACTCCGCCAAGGCCCTCGAAGCCGCCGGGGTACGGCCGGGCTCCACCGTGTCGGTCGACGGGTTCGACTTCACCTGGCCGAACGTGGCCCCGGGCGACCCGGACAACATCCTGGTCGGCGGCGGCGGTCAGGTGCTCAGCGTCCCGGCGGCCGACGGCGACACGAAGCTGAGTCTGCTGGGCAGCGCCGCGTTCGGTCCCACCAACGGCACCGTGACCCTCACGTACACCGACGGCACGACGCAGCAGGCGACGATCGGCTTCAGCGACTGGACGCTGGGCGGCGGTGGCGACCAGCCGTCGTTCGGCAACGCCACGGCGGTGCACACCACGTACCGCGACAAGATGGGTACGGGGGTCGAGCCGGTGGCGACGTACGTCTTCGCGACGGCCCCGATCGACCTGCAGCCGGGCAAGCGGCTCGCGAGCCTGACGCTGCCCACCACCGTCGAGGGCGGTGTCATCCACCTCTTCGGGGTGGCAACGGCCTGACGCACGGTGTGCGGGCCTGCTCCGCCGCGCGGCGGAGCAGGCCCGCACTGGTACGCGCTCGGGGGTGCTGGTCCCAAGATCAGCACAACATCAGGGATGTTGTGGTCTCCGTGGGGTGTGAGGCCACGACATCCCTGACATTGTCGACGCCCGACCGACTGCGGCGGCCACTCACTGCATTCAGCGCAGCTCCTCGGCCAGCCCGACGACGATGCCCTCGGGGCCGCGGACGTAGCAGAGCAGGAAGATGTCCTCGTACCGCTGCACCTCCCCGGCCACTTCCGCCCCGTGGCCACGCAGCCGGGCGATCGTGTCTCCGACGTCGTCCACGGCGAACATGATTCGGCGAATGCCGAGGGTGTTCGCCGGCGCGTCCCGCGGCTCGTGGCGGATTGCCCTGGGCGCGTGGAACATCGCCAGCTCCACCTTGCCGTGACCGTCCGGGGTCCGCAGCATCGCGACCTCCTGCCGCACGTCGTCGACGCCGATGACGCGCTCCACCCAGCGCCCCTCGACCGGTCCCCTGCCCTCCAGCTCCATGCCGAGTTCGACGAAGAACGCGATGACCGCGTCGAGGTCCTCGACAACGATGAGGACGTTGTCCATCCGCCGGATCGCCATGCTGGTTCCCCCTGCTCTAGGTGCGATCGCCGGGGCCGACGTCGTCGGCCCGCCCCACGGCGATGTCGACGAACTCCCGCACCAGCGGTGACCGGTTGTTCTCGGCCCAGGCCAGGCACACCTGGTTGTGACCGAGGTCGTCGACGGGCACGTGGACGACGTCCGGCCTGGTGTAGAACCTCGCGATCGACAGCGGCAGGATAACCACGCCGGCCTCCGCGGCGACGTGCTCCAGCTTCTCCTCGACGGAGGTCAGCACCGGCCGGGGGCGGGGCCCCGGGTCCGTCGGACGGTTCGGCAGGTCCCGCCACTCCGGCACCGTGTCCGGATCCTGGAGAAGGCGCTCCTCGGCCAGCTCGGCGAGGGCGACCGACTCCTTGCCCGCCAGACGATGTGCGCCGGGCAGCACCACGACCCGAGGTTCGGTGAACAGCGGGCGGAGGCGCAGGCCCCGCTGGTCGACCGGAAGGCGCACGTAGCCGACGTCGGCGCGCCCCTCGCGGAGCACCTCGGCCTGGTCGTGCCGAGAGGTGCGGACGACACCGACGGACACCTCGGGGTGCACCTGCGCAATGGCACGGGCCTCGGCCGTGACGATGATGCCCGGCATGAACGCGATGGTGAACGTCTGCCGGCCGTGCGCCACCCGCTGCACCCGCCGACCAAGGGCCTCGGCCGAGGCCAGGAGCGGACCGGCGTCGGCCAACAGTTGACGACCGGCCTCGGTCAACACGGTGGAGCGGCGATCCCGAACGAACAGCTCGGCGCGGAGTTCGCGCTCGAACGCCCGGATCTGCCGCGACAGGACCGGCTGGGCGATGTGCAGCCGCGCGGCGGCCCGGCCGAAGTGCAGTTCCTCGGCGACGGCGACGAAGTAGCGGAGCTTGCGCAGATCGACGTCCATCCGATCCTCCAGTCGGGCCGCAGGTGTCCCCACAAGCCACCATACCCGTCGGGTATCACAGCAGCTCAAAGAGGTCTTGGACGTCAGTGCCGCCTCCGACGCACCGTGGTGAGCGTCAGCCGAACGTCATCCGGAAGGACCATCATGACCCTCACCGACCAGCGCGTCGTCGTCCTCGGCGGAACGTCGGGAATCGGGCTCGCGACCGCCGCCCGGGCCGCCCGGGAGGGCGCCCAGGTCGTGGTCGCCTCCCGCACCCGGAGCAGCGTGGACCGCGCCCTCGCCGCCCTTCCGGCCGGCACCCAGGGGTACGTCGCCGACCTCGCCAACCAGGACGACGTGACGCGCCTGTTCCAGGGACTCGGCCCGTTCGACCACCTCGTCTACACCGCCGGCGAACCACTGGCGCTGATGTCCGTCGACGCCCTCGACCTCGCCGCCGCCCGTGCCGCGTTCAACCTGCGCTACTTCGGTTCGCTGGCCGCCGTCCACGCGGCGCTTCCGCACCTGCGGCCGGGCGGGTCGATCACCCTCACCACCGGCACCGCCAATCACCGGCCGAACGCGGGCTGGTCGGTGGTCGCCGGCATCACCGGGGCGATCGACGCGCTGGTCCGCTCGCTCGCCGTCGAACTGGCACCGGTGCGGGTCAACGCCGTCTCCGCCGGCGTCATCCGCTCACCGCTGTGGGACACACTGCCCGACGACACCCGGGAGCAGATGTACGCCCAGCTCAGCGCGTCACTGCCGCTCGGCCGGGTGGGCGAGCCCGAGGAGGTCGCCGAGGCGTTCGTCTACCTCCTGCGGTCGACATACGCCACCGGCACGGTGATCACCGTCGACGGCGGCACCCTGCTCGCCTGAGACCCGCGCCGGGCGGCCCCGTGCGGGTCGTCGCAGCCCGTCCCCGCTACGGGGTGAGGACGATCCGCCCGAAGACCTGGCCGGCGGCCATCTTCTGGTGGGCGGTCGCCGCCTGCTCCAGGGGCAGCACCTCGTGCACCACCGCGACCAGTTCGCCACGGGTCACCGCGGCGAACTGGTCGCGCCGCACGGCCTGGCGAGCGGCTTCGGGCACCGTCGCGGCGCTGAAGGTGGCGAACGACATCGACTTCTGGAAGGCGGTCATCAGCGTCGCCCCGAAGTCCGCCGGCGGCTGGCCCCCGACCGCGCCGACGAGCACGAGGCGTCCGTTGGGATTGAGCCGGTCGAAGAACGAGGGCATGCTGTCGCCGGCGACAACGTCGATGATCACGTCATAGCCGCGGGGCCCGTCCGGACCGCCCGCTCCGGCCCGGTCGAGCACGTGGGTTGCGCCAAGGCCACGCAGCCGACGCCCACGCTCCGGCGACGAGGTGGTGACCGCGACGGCGCCGGCGCCCTGGCGGGCTGCGAGTTGCACCGTCATGATCCCGATGCTGCCGGCCGCGCCGCGTACCAGGACGCTCTCCCCCTGCGAGAAGTGCGCGTGGGCGAGACCGAAGTGGGCCACGACCCCGGAGCTGCCGAGCGTCACGGCATCGACGACGGAGAGACCGGCGGGGACGGGCAGCACCTCCGAGATCGGGGCGACCGCGCGCTCGGCGTACCCACCGCCGGTGCCGGTGAACGCCCACACGCGCCGCCCGATCCACGCCGTGTCGACACCCGCGCCCACCGCGGCCACCGTTCCCGCCACCTCGCCGCCGAGGATGTGACCCTCGCGGAAGCCGTACGCGGCGAGGGCGCCGCTTCGGATCATGACGTCGACGCCCGCCACACCGACCGCCTCGACGGTGATCATCACCTGCCCCGCAGCCGGAACCGGGTCGGGGATGTCGATCACCGCCAAGCCCCGAGGATCACCGAACTCTCTGATCATGACTGCCTTCACGTGTGCCTCTTCTCGAGCCGGACCGCCTGTGGTCAGCGCGAACGGTAGTGGACGCCGGCGTCCGTTTAGCTAAAATGAGAGCCGTGACCGAGCAGTTGACTCGAAACCTGCGGTCGGACGCGCGGGACAACCGCGAGCGGATCCTCGAAGCCGCCCGGGCGATGTTCGCCACCGACGGCATGGACGTGCCGATGCGCGAGATAGCCCGCAGGGCCGGCGTGGGCCCCGCCACCCTCTACCGACGCTTCCCCACCAAGGAGGCGTTGGCCACCGAGGCATTCGCCGAGCAGATGGACGCCTGCCGGGTGATCATCGACGAAGGGCTCGCCGACCCCGATCCGTGGCGTGGCCTGTGCCTGGTGATCGAGAAGCTCTGCGAGCTGCACGCCCGCGACCGCGGCTACACCACGGCGTTCACCGCGGCGTTTCCGCATGCCGTGGATCTCGCGGCGAAGCGCCGGGCGGCCCTCGCCGCACTCGCCGACCTCACCCTCCGGGCCAAGAACACCGGCCACCTGCGACCCGACTTCGTCCTGGACGACCTCATCCTCATCCTGATGGCCAACGGCGGCCTGCACGCCACCTCCACGGACGCCCGGGTCGCCGCGTCGCGACGATTCGCCGCGCTCGCCATCAGAGCGTTCCGCGCCTGACGCGCGTCGTTCCCGATCAGAAGCGACGCGGCCGCGCCTCGCGCTGACCCATCACACCGTCGCTGGCGGCGACAACTGCATCTTCTGCCAGTTGCGGAACACGAAGCGGTGTACCGACTTCAACCCGACCCACAGGGCCGGACAGAGGACCACCCGACCGAATCCGCGAACCGTCACCGTCGTCGTCCGGGTCACCTGCGTGCCGCGCTCCGTAGCGGCCAACTCGAACACATCCCCGAGCTGATCGACGAAGCGATGGAAGCCCAGGTCCGTCGACTCCATGTGGAACGCCAACCGGACCGGCGGCTCCCACGTCGTGATGCGTTGCCGCACCACACCCTGCTCCGACACGCACTGCCGAGCGGCGCCCACCTCACCGGGGCCCTCGGGCAGGCGGCACGTCGTCGGCCGGGGCGTACCCAGATAGAAGACCGGGCACCGGGGCTGCGGCTCCAACCGGGAGTCGCACAGCGCCGGCCACAACACCTCGGGTGAATGGGGCATCGACCAGCGCGTACGCACGATCATGCCCGTGACGGTAGACCCGGTGCCCACAGGGCGCTGCCCCGGGCCTTTCCCCTCGATCTCGCATGGGAGGCTGCGGCGGTGACGACGTTCAGCATCCGTACCGCCACCTCGACTGACGACGGTTTCCTGCTCGACATGCTCGTGCAGGCCGTCAACTGGCTGCCCGAGCGCAACTTGTCACGCGAGGAGATCCTGACGAAGCCCGAGCTGGCCCACTACGTCGCCGGCTGGATGCGACCGGGCGACTTCGGGGTCGTCGCCGTCGACCCGGCTGATCAGCCCCTCGGCGCGGCCTGGTGCCGACAGCTGACCGCCGCCGACCCCGGCTACGGGTACGTGAGTGACGACGTGCCCGAGCTGACCCTCGGCGTGGTGGACTCGTGGCGCAATCGCGGCGTGGGCCGGGCGCTCCTGCGCGCGGTTCTGCCCGTCGCACGCGATCGCGGCCTCCGGGCGGTGTCGTTGAGCGTGGAGCGGGCCAACTTCGCCGCGAAGCTGTACGCGGGCGAAGGCTTCCACACAGTCGAGTCCTTCGAGGACGCCGACACCATGGTCGCCCAGCTCGTCGGCCGTCCCTCGGCCGACGGCGACCCGTGGGTCAGCGCGAACTCCTGACCACAGACGCTGCGGCTACTGCCGGGCCGCGCACCGTTCGGCGCGACCGGCCCGTACACGTGGCGGCGCACGAGGTCGTCCCGCTCCAGGATCACGTCGACGACCTGCCAGAACTCGTTGATCGCATCCGATGCGTGCCGACCACCGGTTTCCCGGAACGGCCGACCGAACGCCGGGGTAGGCGCGATGCTGGTCCGAACGGCAGTCGATCGGCTGACACGTGCGGAGGTGGCAACGCATGCCCGACGATCCCCGATACCAGCAGGCCCTCGACACCGCGGAGCGCCTCCTCGGCCAACCGTTGACCCTGCCGCTGGCCGACGGGGAACCCGCGGTCGGTCAGGACTTCCGACGGCTGGCGACCGAGCACACCTTCGGCGACTCGTGGCCGCGACCGGGCCTGGACCTGCGGAGCCGCTGCCTGATCTCGGTGGCCGTCGCGGCGGCGCTGGGCACCCACGAGCCGCTGCGGGGGCAGTTGCGCATCGCGCTGACGTCCGGCGTGACGAAGGAGGAGATCGTCGAGCTCTTCATCCACCTGGAGGCGTACGCCGGGGCGGCCCGGGCGTTCGACAGCTACCAGGTGGCCGCGGCGGTCTTCGGCGAGCACCGCTGACGACGCTGCCGCCATCCCGTTTGCCGCCGACCCGCCCTCCCGGGGAGCGGGCCGCCGCCCGGCCCGCCACGTCTTGACAGAAGCAGGAGCGTCCTTGCCGGCAGTCCGGCCTGTCCTCCGTCGGGTAAGGTGCGACAGTCTTCCGCCATGCGTCAGCCGAGAATGCGCGTCGCGGCTAGATCAGCGTGCTCGACCAAACGTGTGCGTCAGGTTACGTCGTTCAATCTGTCGAGCGCGCCGTCGTGCTGGTCGTCGTATCAGTGCGGGCGCGCCTCGCAACCGGCGGCACGGGCCACAGGAGGCGACATGTCCGACGAGATCAGGCTCAGCGCGGTCACCCTGGACTGCCCGGACGCCGTCGCCTTGGCGGAGTTCTACGCCAGCATCACCGGCGGAACCCTGACACACGCAGGGGACGGCTGGGCATGCGTGCTGAGCCCGGCCGGGCGGATCAACTTCCAGACTGTGCCCGGATACACGCCACCCACCTGGCCCGACCCCGCCTCGTCGATCATGATGCATCTCGACTTCATGGTCGTGGACCGAGACGCCGCCGAGGCCCGCGTGCTCGCTGCCGGAGCAACAAAGTACGACTTCCAGCCCAACAGCGAACAGTGTTATGTCTACGCCGACCCGGCGGGCCACCCGTTCTGCCTGACCACCTGGGAGGCCACGGCTACACCACCTCAGCTCGGCTGATCGAGCCGCGCAGACGAAGGCAACGATGCTGCTCTCAGCCGGACAGCTCTGGGGCGAGCAGCAGGAAACGAGCCAGCGGGGGACAGTCGGGTCAGCCGTCGCCGTTACACGTGCAGCGCGGTTCCACTCCGCCTGCCTGCGCACCGGTAGAACACCCTTGATTGCATGGATGAGTCGTCGCATGACGCCGAGACCGGGAACTCAACCATGCTTGAGGTCCGCTGCCGCCTCAGGCCGCGTTATTCGCTGGTACCCGCCGCGCGGACCGGTGGGATCCGCAGCAACCGCCGAATCGGCAGAATCGTGGTTACCAGGGCCAGCGCGGTCGCGCCGCCCAACACAGCGACCCAGCCCAGCGGTGGGACGTACGGGATCAGCGTGCCGGTGAGCGCGTGGACGACCGCGACGAGCGTCATCCCTGCGATCGCCACCCCGAGCGTCAGCGCCGTACCGATCAGGCCCACCTGTTCGGCGTCGACCATCCGCCGCACCTGCCGGCGGGTCACACCGGCCAGGCGCAGCACCGCGAGTTCGCGGCCGCGGGCCAGCGCGGCCATGACCATGGTGTTGCCGGCGGCCAGGGCCGAGTAGCCGACCAGCACGGTGATGAGCAGCTTGTTGAGCCAGGCCGAGATGGCCAGGTCGCGGCTCAACTGGCCGGTCAGGGTGCCGGCGTCGGTCACCTTTCCGAACGCGGCCAGCCGTTGGTCGACGTCGCCGGTGGCACGCACGAGCATCTCGTCGTAGACACCGCGTTCCTGTGGCAGCAGCACGTCGCCGAAGCCGAGTCCACGGTCGTAGATCGCCACCAGACGAGGGTGGATTGGTGTGCCGTCGGCGAGCCAGATCTCGGCCGTCTCGCCGACCTTCCAGCCGGAGGACGACGCCTGCAGAGCCGAGGCGGCGATGGTCCCGTCGGCCAGCCCGGCCAGACTTCCCTCACGCACCTTCACGTCGATCGTCGACGTGAGCCCGCTCGGGTCGACCGCCCGGGCCGCAACCGTCTCAGCGCCGTCGAGGACCCTGACCACCACCGAGGTGTTCCGGACGCCGGTCGCCGCCTCGACTCCCGGGATCCGGCGTACCTGGGCCACCTCCGTCGACGAGATGCCCCGAGGCCCGGTCAGCACCCGGTCGGCCAGCATGCCGTCGCGGCTCTGCGTGACGGTCTGCCGCTGCAGGTTGTCCTGGAGAAACCAGACCGAACCGCCGAAGCCGATCGCCAGCACGAGCGCGCTCAGCACGACCGACATCCCGCGTGCGTTGGCCCGCAGGTTGGCCGCCGCCAACTCGCCCGGCGCCCGCCACACCGTTCGCAACACCGGCGACATCAGTCGGGCGGCGAACCCGTTGATCCAGGGCGCGAGCAGCGCGACCGCGAGCACGAGGAGGTAGAGCATGCCGACCGCCGTGGCCAGCGCGGTCGTGCCGGACAGCCCGGCCGCGAAGAACAGTGCGGCCACGCCGCCGACCATCGTGACCAGACCGGAGACGAGCCGGATCCGGGCGCTCCGAGCCGGTTCGACCGCGGCCTCGCCGAGCGCCTCGGCCGGGCGGATGCGGGCGACGCGACGCGACGCGAACCAGGCCCCGGTGGCCGCCACCAGGACGGTCACCGCGACGGCGGCCGAAGCGGCGAGCCCCGCGTTGACGATCGGGAAGTCCGCGGGCAGGAAGCCCCGGCTGACCAGTTGATGGTGCACCCAGTGGGTGGACCAGAGGCCGGCGGGCACACCGAGCACGGCGGACGTCAGAGCCACGACGGCCGCCTCGGCCACGACCAGCAGGCGCGCCTGGCGTGGGGTGGCGGCCACCGCCCGCAGCAGTGCCAGGTCCCGGCGACGATGCCGGACCGACAGGCCGATCGTGCCGGCCGCGACGACGACGATCAGCAGGACCACGTAGCCGCCGAACGCCGAGCCGGCTTCGAGCAGGAACGAGCGGGCCTCGAGCGAATCCGACTGCTCGGCCCAGCCGCGGTCCATCCCGGTGTACGACTCGACGCCGGCCTGCCGGGCTAACCGGTCGATCGCCCCGTACGCGTCCGTGGGGGCCTGCACCTCGACGGCCGACGCGACGCCGCCCTCGGCGCCCACCAACCGCACATCGGTGACGCCGGGGACCGCGCGGATCTCGTCGGCCAGCCCGACCGGGACGGTGCCCTCGGCCAGCGGTACCCGTGTGGTGGTGGTGTCGCCGAACTCCTTCGTGGTCACGGTCAGCTCCCGGTGGGCGACCACCACGTCGGCCGCCGCGAACTGCTCCGGTGCGGGACGGAACACCAGGGCGGACTGCACGAAGACCGCCAGGGTCATCAGGATCATCACGCCACCGGCCAGGGCCACCAGAGTGGCGACGGCGGAGGCGGGGCGCTGCCGGAGCAGACGCACCGCGAGACCGGTCATCGGACGGCTCCCGTCATGCGAGCCGTGGCCAGCACCTCGGCGATCTTCTCGGCGCCCAGGGGCGGCATGTCGCGGACGATGCGACCGTCAGCCAGCACGAGCACGCGGTCGGCGTAGGCGGCGGCGACCGGGTCGTGGGTCACCATCACCACGGTCTGGCCAAAGTCGTCGACCGCCGAGCGCAGCAGGGCCAGAACGTCGGCGGCCGACTCGGTGTCGAGCGCGCCGGTCGGCTCGTCGGCGAAGATCACGTCGGGCCGGACCGACAGCGCCCGGGCAATCGCGACCCGTTGCTGCTGGCCACCGGAGAGCTGGGACGGCCGGCGCGACCGGCGGTCGGCCAACCCGACGCGCTCGATCACCTCCGCCAACCAGCGCGGATCGGGCCGCCTGCCCGAAAGCCTCGACGGCAACGCGATGTTCTCGTCGACGGTGAGCGCGCCAACCAGGTTGAAGGCCTGGAAGACGAACCCGATGCGATCCCGCCGCAGCTCGGTCAGCCTGGTCTCGGAGAGCGTGGACAGCTCGGTGTCGCCGATCCAGACGCGGCCCGAGGTCGGCCGGTCGAGACCGGCGGCGGTCTGCAGGAGTGTGCTCTTGCCGGAACCGGACGGACCCATGACCGCCGTGAACGTGCCGCGGGCGAAGCTCGCGTCAACACCGGCGAGCGCCACAACCGGCTCTCCGGCGGTGGCGTAGGTCCGGCTGACTCCTTCGACCCGGACCGCGACCATGTCGATCATCACTAAGCCTCTCGGTGTGCGCTTATCGCTGACACCGGAAACGCTAGGTCGCCCGACGGCCATGATCGATGAAGCCAGCGGGCATCTTCGTGTACAGCCTGCTGTACCTCAGGCGGTTGAGCAGGTGGGCGGCACGACGGCGACCCGGCGGGTCGGCGACGCCGGGCCGACCGCTGACGGCGCGATCCGGCGAGGCTGGTTCGTCGTCCGAGATGGGGCTGCGACGTCGATGCGGACTTGCACCCTCAGCGGATGCGGACGACGACTGACGACCTCGCCGCTTCGCGCTACGCGCGGATGCGTTCGAACACCCCGTTGTTGGAGGAACATGCCGCTCTGCTCCCGCAGTGGCTTGATGTTCGGGCCGGCGCGGCCGCGTGGCACCCGGCTGGCCAGCCCCGTCGTGACTGCCGGCCGGGTGCCACGCGCCGTTCAGGAAGCGCAGGTGTTGAGCATGCTCTGTAGCGCGGACTTCTCCGAGGACTGCAGAGTGAGGCCCCAGTTGTACTTCACGGTGATCCACATCTTGCTGTAGGTGCACCGGTACGAGGACAGGGGCGGCTGCCAGGTGGAGGGGTCCTGGTCGCCCTTGGCCTGGTTGACGTTGTCCGTGACCGCGATCAGTTGCGGGTGGGTGAGGTCGTTGGCGAAGCTCTGCCGGCGGCTGGTCGTCCAGGAGTTGGCGCCGGAGCGCCACGCTTCGGCCAGCGGCACGACGTGGTCGATGTCGACGTCGGAGGCCGCCGTCCAGGTTGCTCCGTCGTAGGGGCTGTACCACTGGCCCGAGGTGGCGGCGCAGGAGCTGTCGACGACGACGGAGGTCCCGTCGCGCTTGAGGACCTGCTCACGGGTGTTGCAGCTACCGCTGATCGTGATCCAGTGCGGGAACAGGTCACGGGAGTAGCCGCTGGTCGATCCTTGGGACGCCACAGTCAGGGCGCTGAGCTGCGACTGTGCCGTCGCTTTCGAGGGGATGCCGGGAGGCGTGGCCAAGGCCGGTTGCCCGTTCACGACGGTCAGGCAGGTCCCCGCAAGGGCGGCGGCCGAGAGAGCGGCAGCTCGGCGCACGGTACGGGAGATGGACGTGACAGAGGGCGCGATGGGCATGAGCGGCCGCCTTTCGTCAAGGGGTGGACCGCAACCGTCCCTAACGATCATGTCAATCGAAGGTCATGCCCGTGAAGGATGCCCGTCCGGTCATTGGCCATTGAGCATCCCCCCGGCGTTCCCGCACCGCTTAGTCGGCGACCGCCCTGGCCGATACTGTGCCTGCCGGCGTCGCTGTCGCTTGTGGCTGATCGACGTCGACACCGCTGGGCAACTCCTCGTCACCGCCGGCGACAACCCTCACCGCTTGCACTCCGAAGCGGCTTTCGCCCGGCTGTGCGGCGTCGCCCCGTCCCGGTCGGCTCGGGACGCACCGAGCGCCACCACGCTGTTTGCGTGCGGAACACCATGCCCACCGGTCGGCCGGAGGCTCCTCGGGCCTTACAGGTCGTCGTCGGGTCACCAGTGCGGGTCAAGGCTCTTGCCATGCCCCCGAGGGCAACGTCCGTAGCCGGTACCGGACACCTTCCAGTGGTGGAAGCAGTACGGGACGTCGCACTGCCCGCAGAATCCGGCATCATCGTAGAAGCCGGCCGTCCTGACGGCGGCGTACCGGTACGGCTGGGTGAAGGCGCCGACGATGCGGTGCGCCTCGGCCAGGTCCACCGGCCGCCCGGTCCCGTTGCCCGCCACGATCCCGGAGAACAGCAGCCACCATGGCTCGCCGCCGTGACGCTCACGCGCAGTGGTGTAGGCGTCGCGCTTCGGAGTAGGCCAGCTCTGCCAGTTCACCGGCTGCGAGGCAGGCGCGACGAGTTCGACGTGAGCTACCGGTCGCCCACACACCGCGCACGGCGGCTCGGCGACGAAGGCCTCAAGCATGACCCTCATTCTTTCCGACCCGCCGGGTAACCGCATGGCCGGTGGGCAACGTTCGTTGCTCCGTCCGGCAACATCCATCACGTACGCGACCTTGGGCGGTGGTTCGCCCTCGGCCGCCGGCCACTGCCCTCAACCTGGCCGGTTGCAATCAGCATTGCTGTCAGGGCTGTCGCCGGAAACGGTGTGGGAGGGCGCGGGAGCCCCGCGGACCGGCGGGGCTCCCCGGACTCGGCCCGGCTCGAACGGGCTGCCACCCTCTCCATCGTGCGGGCGTGGTCATCCGGAGCCACCACGCCTTGAGCGAGGACCCACGGATTCAACCAAGCGACGTGGTCGTCCGGCGTCGGCCCTTACTGGCTGGCTTCGCCCGCAGCACCGGTTGCTGTCAGCGCTGCTGTCGACATCGCTGACAAGGTCTCCCTGCGTCATCGAGGATGTGGGAGCGACGAGTGCACCGGCGGCAGATGCTCACCGACGTTGTGGAGCAGACCCAACGTCGGGGTAGTCGGACTGATCGGGTTCTGCCATCCTGGCCCGGTGAAGCCCAACCTGGAGAGGATCCCGGGGAAGCAGGACCGGCTGGCAGAGGCGATCCTCTCGCGCGCGCCGCCCGGACAGACATCACATTGGAAGCCTTCGGCTGGGAGCTGGTCACAACTGCCAGTGGCCCGGACTTCCGCCCGCTGTACTGACCACAAGGAGCATCCGCGGCGTCGACGGGACACCTTGTGCGCCCCCAGGTGACTCCTTGCCCGCCCAGGCAACGATCAGGATCCGTCAACCTGCCTCAACGCACGCCCTAAGCAGGCGTCGGCGTGCACCATTGTCCGCCAACGTCCAGCGGTGTACGCCGTGATCGTCCCCCAGTTGGTCACTCAGGCTGATTGGTGACGCGCTCGTCGTCGTGACGACCATGTTCGCAGGTCAGCGCCCCTGCGGCCGTCACTTGGCGTTGTATTGATCAAGAGCGTGGGCGTAGCCGATCAAAGCGGACGACTTGGCCCCTGACCTGCCGCTACGCTTGGCAGAGATGGTCATCATTGGGTGCTGCGGGTTGACCTCAGACGGCCTGAAAACGGCATGATCTTGGCCTTCGACTGCCCTAGCGGCGAGGTCCGGACTCCTCGCTTACAAGTTCCGTGCGCTCTGTCCAGTGGGGATCCATCGGCGTCACCCCGCCTCGGCCATCGCCCGGCGTCGGTCCCTGGTAGCCGAGCAGCAGACCCAAGGGCGCCTGATTCTCGGGTATGTTCCGCACCGTGCTTGACACTGCTCTATGGGACCGGCTTCTTCCAGTGATCACGCTACTTGTTGGCGCTGGTCTATCGGCGATTCGGCAGGCGCAGCGACTCACGTCGGACTGCTGCTGAGCAGCTCGCGGAGCTGGATCGGCCTGTATGGGCCAAGGGCGGTGAGAACAACTGGTTAGACCTACAGGTCTACTTGGGTCGCCTTCAGGTCGCGCTCCGCACCGCCGGAGTGCCATGGCGACTGGTCAAGCGTCTTCGGAAGGCGGCCGTGGATCACTGGAGAGCCGTGGAGCATTCAGGTGACGACGAAGTTGGCTGGATCGTGTTGGGCGCAGAGCCAGATAAGTTGGCTGCCGCCAAGGACGCGGTACTGGACTGGCTGGACCGGCCGTGGCACTTCTGGCGCAAGCTGCGGGCGTGGCGGACATCCAGCGAGGGGGCGACTGCCAGTAAACCGGCCTCGTCTGGGCCTGAATTGTGAGGAGTCCCAGACGTTGAAGCCGAACTAAGAAGGGGCCTTCTGTGATCTGCGCCTACGTGCCCGACAGCGCTGGCCGTACCTTCTTCTGACCTCACGTCATTGGGGGTTGGTTGCCAACGTCTCACGCTGTCTTGTGCCCCGTGTGTGCCCCAAGCCCGCCATACGGTGCCCGTCACCCATGGTGGGCCTTGGCCTCGTCCACGATCGTCCTCCCAAGTCCTGGTGACGGCGCATGGCCTGGGCTTGGTCGATCCGCTCGGAGTCGGCACGGTTGCCTGATACCGCCCTAGCTAGTCGCTTGACTTGGTCGATATCCTGACCAGTTATCGTTCGCACCACCGCGTGCACTCGGGGAGGAACCGCAGCCGATGAGCATCGATCCGAGCGCCGACGGGCTATCCGCACCGCGTGAGAACCTCCTAGCAACCTGGAACCCGACTCCCCCGCAAGCCCAATTCTCCCAATGGGAGAAGCAGAACATTGACGAGATCTGGGCAGAGTTGAGAGTAGTCGCAAGTGCCAATGCTTGGCGATCGACAAGCGCCCTCTGCGGTCAGCTTATCGAGGCGCATCTCAAGCAGCGACTGATTCTTGGTGGTCGCCAGATCGAGGCGGTTAACCGTGCCATGCTGCATCGCTTGATTGAGATGGCGATGACAGACGGGATTTTTACGAACGAGGCTAAACTAGGAATTTCTGGCAGCATCTTCGCCGCCAAACAGATTCGCAACTGGTCATCTCATGGTTCAGCTTGGATTAGGAGCCCGGGCGAGAATGAGGGAACAATAGCGCTAACGTTGCTCGTCTGCTACAGCGGTTGGCTCTTCCCGCATCCCGCTTCGCCGATTTCCTCGACCGATCATGTGGTTGACGATGATGCCCGGTGGGATGCCAATGTTGAGGCCGCCAGCCTTAACACTGCTAGCAACCGAATCGGATTTCTACTTCGCGTCGACGACCAAGATGTAGAGAAGTATCAGGCAGCAATGGCGCAGAGCATTCGAATTGGAACGGCCCGGTCATTGTTGAAGCTTATAAGAAAAGCGCGGGGCTCGGAGACGGGCCGAACGGCCGCGACATTAGCCATTTCTGGGAACTTCGCAGAGGTAGTTGCTACAGCTGGGCGCGGACGAGCGCGGAATGTTTTGGAGCTCGCCGCCGCAGTAACGGGGCTTGGCTTAAAAAATCACGCCCGCCTACTCCGTGCTTGCTTGCCCCGGGATGGAGAGGCTCTGGCGTATTACCTGAGCAGGAGCCCCGCCAAGTTCAGCACCTATCTTGCCGCAGTGCGGGATGCCGACCCAAAGGCTTTCCCCGGACTTCTAGCAGACCCGGTGCATCGCCAACCGCTGCTCACCTCACTCAAGCGTCGCGTGAAGCGCAGCGAAATCAGCTTCTCCACCCTAATTCACGTCCTGAGATCCTTACCGCCGAGCTTGGCGGCAGAGGTCTTGACCGAGGTGCAGCCTGAAATACGGGCCTGGCTTGCCGACCAGTCGCCGTTAACGGCTGCCAACTTTCTCAAACTCGCCACACGGCGGCCGATTTGTGACATTCCTGGGCTTACTCCGGATGATGTTGTCGACATACTGCACGGTCGCATACGAACAGAGTCATCTCAGTTCCGTCTAATCGCTTTTCGACTATACAGTCTTCACCTCTGCGACCATCCAGCTGCACTTCGTTTATTCGAACATATCCTCGACAACGTGGGCTCTTGCATCGATTCGAACACTAGTCAGCTACTTATTTGGGATATCTGCCAATACACCAAGCTGGAGGAACGCGCGGTGGGGGCATCCCAGAAGTTGGCCGAAGACTGCGCACTGGCATGGCCGGCCAGGGACCGACTTAGCATCCTGGGACTACTACATTCTGTCGAGAGTTCACCGCCCTACCTTGCCTCTCGGGAGGATGCTTTGACCGTGTCCTACGAGGTTGAATGGGACCGCTGGCAATTGTTTCGCGTGACGCTCGCCCTGGCTCGGTCGGATAAAGCAACCAGAGCGGCAGCGTCTGGGCTGTTTAAAACCGCAGCCAGGACTGCGAGTGAAACGTTTACTGCAAGTAGCGCCCTGAGCAAAAAGCTCCTTGAGGATGTCAAATACATACTTTCTCGCGTAGATCTTTCTTCCGCTGGCGCCCCAGAGCTCCCATCCCGTCTGCCCTCGGCCCGCCCCTCTGGGGAGCGGGCCGCCGACCGGCCCGCCACGTCAAGACGGCCTTGACACCCGTTCGGACGCTGGCGGGTCGGGCGGTGGTCTGCTCGGCTCGCCCGGGTCGAGGGCAGGCGGGATGGCCTACCGCAACTACTCACGGACCGCGACGCGCCGACGCAGCCCCCTGCCATCCTGGAGCCGGAGCGCCCCCGCCGGAGGCGCAGTAACCCCTACCCCGCGACCACCGCCAGCTCGCCGACGCGGCCGGCGTGCCCTGCCCTACGCCGCGCCGGCTCTGGCCGCGCGGCCCGGTCGGCTGCCGGCCCAACCCCCTCGACGGCCACCGGCCTGTCGTTCTGCGGTGGTCCGCCGGGCTCCCCGCTGTCCGCGCCAGCCGCCGGGCGTCTTGCGCGGTCGGAACGGAGCGACAGCGAAGTGCAGGCCGCGCGCCCAGGCGGCGGCGCGTGCGGCCCGTTCAGGGCCGCCTTGAAGACGTACAGAAACTTTGAACCACTTCGCCGGCAGCCCGGCCGAAGGTTCCATCGCCAGAACGCGCGATGGGTGCAGCGCTCCGGTGACGTGGATGTGTGTCTCAGAGCGTGGCGGGGACGTCGCCCACTTCAAGGTAGGACGCGCGAGACTGCTTCCGGGCTTGTGCACTGGCCCGAAGCCGTCGGGCGAGTCTGGGGATGGTCAGCTCGTCTAGCTGGTGGTCTTCCACGAATGCCCACTCTGCGATCTCGCCGTCGCGGAAGGCAACGGCCGCAAGCTGGTCAGACGTGAGAATGCCGCCGTCGAAGACGAAGAGCATCTTGTCGCCCTCGTCTGGCCTCGGAGCCCAGTCGACCGTAAGAAGAGCACCGATCGTGACTCTGAGGCCCAGTTCCTCGTAGACCTCTCTCGCACAGGCCTGTAGAGGGCTCTCGCCCTGCTCGACGTACCCGCCTGGGATATCCCAGTGCGCCTTGTACGTCGGCCTGACGAGCATGATGCGCTCCTGCTCATCAACGAAAAGCGCGCCCGCCGCCACCTTGGGAGTAGCTTGCGGACGCGCGTTGCTGGCTTGGCTGGTCACATCCTCGGACTCTACGGATCTAAGCCGTGACGTGCACGCGCTGCGCCAGGCTGGCGAGTTGGTAGCTGGGTCGGCCTCGACCGCGGCGCATCCAGTTCTGCACGAGCTGCCTGCTGATCGCGTGGTGGCGAATCTGCTCGGGCGCCTGCTGCTCAGCAGACAACACTACCGCCATAGCCTCATCTGTTCTGTTCCAGGCAGTCAGTGCCCGCGCCGTTTCGAGCGCATGCCGCGCCTGCCGTTCGACAGGAAGGCCGGTCGTGTCGATACGCGGACCGAGGTCGATCGCAACCTGTACGTCATCCAAGTCCATGGCGGTTGTCACGCGGTGGATAGCCACGTTGGTTGGTCCGAATGCGGTCCAGAGGTGGTTCGCGTCGTGGCCTAGTCGCCGCGCAGTCTCGTCCGCCTCGCTGAGGAAGGATCGGACGGCGGTACGGTCCTCGTCGCGTGCTGCGGCCACAGAACCGGCCAGGAACAGGGTGCCGTATACCGACAGGTACTCCGGCGTCGCTCCGGCCAAGCCAGGCTGCATGTATGCCGCCGCATCAACGGTAAGCTGCTTGGCTTCACGGAAGCGGCCCGTCGAGAGCAGGGTATGGGTAACTGAGCGGAAAAGCGACCCGATGACAACCACATCGCCGCATCGTTGGGCCGCCGTGAACCCTCTCTCGGCAGCAATCCATGCGAGGTCCGCTTCCCCGAGCTTGGTGAGCAGGACTGCGGTCGCTTGGTAGGTGAGCGCCAGAAGTCCGAACAACTGCTCCTGGTCCTCGCCCTCGTGAGTTTGGGTCGCGGCTTGTCCGGCGGCGAGCGTCTGCGGCAATCGCGCGACGACGTATCCGTATCGAGAGGCTTGGTACGCGTCCCACACCTGGGTGACTTCCGTACGCAGTTGGGCTACGCCTGGTGCCTCCGCGAGAGGACCTGGAACGAACGGCGAGAGCTGCCGATAGTTCAGGAGAGCATCCCGCAGAGCGGAGACGGTCTTGGTCCCGCTGTCGGCACTCCAATCAAGGAGGGTTGGCTCTCCGACGAGATCGCCAATGCTTACGTCCAGCGCACCCGCTACAGAGCGGATGACGGACAACCGATCGAGATCAATTCGGTTGTTCTCGACCTTGCTCAGCCAGTCGACAGTGCGCCCGACGATGCCCGCCAGCACTTCTTGCGACATGCCCCGTCGACGGCGATACCAAGCAATCCGCTCGCCAACCGTTAGATCCTGACCGATGCCTCGCATGCATCCAGTGTCTCATGTCGACGGCCCTCAACCCCCGGAAAGTTATTCCGGGTTCGACCCACAACCTGGCCATACCTTGGGTTCAGCACCGAGCAGTCGTCCATAGGGGACGCGCTCGACAACCCTCGGAGGTATCTCGTGAAGTTGTACGTGGACACCCAGAGCAAGCAGGTTCAGGTGACGAAGGACCCGGAGCCGAAGAACGACCAGAACGGCAATCAGCGGTCGGAGAAGAACACTGGCCGGCTCATGTGGTCGACCCAGGTCTTCGTGCTCGACGAGACTGGCGGCGAGATCATCACCATCACCACGGCGGGTGAGAAGCCGGGCGTGACGGTGGGACAGCTCGTCGCTGTCGAGCAGTTGGAGGCCATTCCGTGGGCAACCAACGGGCGCAACGGCGTCGCGTTCCGTGCGATCACGCTGAAGCCGAAGGCTGGTAACTCGGCGGCGAAGTAGGTCCCTCGCTCACCGCACTGCGTGAGCTTCTGGTGTCTGACGCTCGAAGCGGCCTAATGGTCCGCTGATCCATCAACGGTTCGTCCGGAAGCGGTTCTGGCTCGCACGTTTCCGGCCGGTGACCACGTCAGGTGGTCACAACCCTCAAGGCACGGGGTCGGTACTGGCTCGCATACCTGCCGACCCCGTCTGCCATCCAACCTGTCTGCCCTCGTCATAGGGAGTGGTTGTCTCATGCTCGTTTCCGCCATCGTGTTCGCCGTTGTCGCGGCGACTCTCTACGCCGGCCACCAGGTGGCCGATCACGTCCTCGGCCAGTCCGACAAGCAGGCCGCACACAAAGCCGCACCCGGTTGGGACGGCTGGCGTCACCTGTTGGGCCACGTGATGGCCTATCACCTCGTGGTGGTGGTCATGCTCGCCATCACCATCGCCGCCCTGGACCTGCCCGTCACCACCCTCGGGCTGATCGTCGGGCTCGGCTTCTCCGCGATCTC
Source organism: Micromonospora sp. RB23 (assembly GCF_053585025.1). NCBI lineage: Bacteria > Bacillati > Actinomycetota > Actinomycetes > Micromonosporales > Micromonosporaceae > Micromonospora > Micromonospora sp. RB23. The sequence goes on along the minus strand of NZ_CM132111.1, from coordinate 3,307,700 downwards.
GCACGCGTTTTTTGACCGGCGGTGGCCGGTGCGCTGGCTGCTCACTCACACGGGAAGCGGCGACTTCGCCGACCGTCAGACCCCGATCTGCGGGATGTACCTGGCCGACCAGTCCCTACACGCGGCCTGCCTCTGGGCGTCCGCGCTACTCATCGCCTGCCTCTAGCAGAGGAGACCGATCATGCACATGTTGTGTCAGCACCCTGCCTGCGTCAACGCGGCCTGTCTCGAAGTGATCGCGGAAGGCACCTCGTTCAGCTACCTCGTGTGTAGCACCGATGCCAGTTGGGCCAAGCGGGAACTCTCGAAGGACTTCCCCGGCCGCCGCATCCAGGCCAAGCGCTTCAGCAGCTACTAGGAAATTACAAGCGTGGGGCCGGTACTGGCTCGCAACCTGCCGACCCCACGCCTTCCAACCCATCCACCCCAATCGCTTGGGAGGACGTGTCATGTCCAAGTCTAGCCCCCGCCGGTTCGCCGGCAGGTCAACCGGAACGGTGACGGTCATCGAGGCCAAAGTCCACCGATCCTCAGCCCGAAACGCCCGCATGGCGTTCATCCTCACGGCGGTCATCGTCGGCCTCCTGGCGGCCGTGGTGGCCGCTTCCTCCATTCACCCGATCCTCGCCGTGTTCGTCGGCGCGCTGATCGGCGTCCCGACCGGCGGCCTCGTGTGGGTGCTCGTTCGGATCTGGCCGGTGATCCGGCTGCTGTGGTGGTGGACCCCGGAAACCCTGCTCGCCGTCTCGCTGCTCACCTTCTGGGTGCAGCTCGCCAACCACACCCCGACCCTGGTGACTCTGCTCGTGGTCGCCCTGGTCGTCGGCGTTCCCGCCGCTATCCGCCCGGTTCGCCGTCAGGTCATCGCCTGGACCTGGTGCCTGGTGGTGCGGCATCGGCTGCGGGTGTGTTTCGCGCAGTTCATCATCGCCAACCAGTCCGGCAGCCTGCCGCTGATCCTGTGGGCCAAGCCCACCCCGGTCGGCGAACGCGTCTGGGTCTACCTGCGCCCCGGCCTCTCCGAGAAGGACCTGGAAGGCCGCCTCGACAAGATCGCCGTCACCTGTCACGCCTCCACCGTGCTCGTCGAGCGCGCTTCGGAGAACAACGCCGCCTACCTGCGGTTCGACATCAAACGTCGTGAGGTGCTGACCGCCCACGTCGGCTCCCCGCTGGTCGACGTCATCGACCCGACCGCACCCGTCTCGGCATCGCCGCTGACGGTGCCCACCGCCCTGGACCTGCCGGACGTCGACGTGCCGACGGTCACCCTCCCGGCCCAGGGCAAGCCCGCCGGCAAGAAGCCGGCCGCCACCACGACTGCTAACGGCAGCAAGCCCGCGGCTTCGTCCGCGTCGTCCGTCGAGGACGACGACACCTCCGACTGGATCTGACCTTCACCCATTCCCGGACGCGAGGAGCCATGGCGGCTCGTTCGTGTGGCTCCTCGCGCCCACAACGCCCAGAAGGGGCACGTCATGACCACCACGATTCCCACCACTGCTGAGGCGGTGCCGGTGGGTCCTGGCCTGTCGATGTTCGACCCGATCTTCATCGGGATCGACGAGTTCGGCCAGCCCGTCTACCTGGACGTCGTCTATCGCAACCTGCTCACCGCAGGCGAACCCGGCGGCGGTAAGTCCGGCCTCATCAACAACATCTGCGGCCACGCCGCCCTAGCCGACAGCACCCGCCTCGTGCTCTTCGACGCCAAACTCGTCGAACTCGGCCCCTGGCGCGACCTCGCTGACGCGTTCATCGGCCCCGACATCGACCAGGGCATCGACGTCCTGCGCCGCCTCCTGGTCGTGGCCACCAACCGCTACGCCTGGCTCCTGGCCAACCGGCGCCGCAAGCTCGCCGAGGGCGACGGCATGTCCGTCATCGTCACCATCATCGACGAACTCGCCATGTTCTCCACGGTGCTCGGCACCAAGGCACAGCAGGAGGAGTTCTCCACTCTCCTGCGAGGGCTCGTCTCCCTCGGCCGCGCCTGCGGCATGCCCGTCGTCGCCGCTACCCAGCGCCCGTCGTGGGACATCATCCCCGCCAGCCTGCGGGACCTGTTCGGCTACCGGGCCGCGTTCCGGTGCACCAGCCTGAACAGCTCGAACATCATCCTCGGACAGGGCTGGGCCGAGCAGGGCTACACCGCCTCCGACATCAGCCCCATCAACCAGGGCGCGGCGTACCTCCTGGCCGAAGGCGGCGTTCCCCGCCGCATCAAGGCGGCCTACCTCACCGACACCGACATCTACAACATCGCCGACTACGCCGCCTGGACCCGCCGCCCCACCAACGGCACCAGCACCCCGACGGTCAACGCCACCGAGTGGGGGATGGCGGCATGACCACCCGCGAACGCGCCTACGCCAAAGCCAACAACCAGCGGGCCGCCCAGTTCACCGAGCTATGGGTCATCGGCCGTCCTGAGGACATCGCCGCCATGATCCGCGTCGCCGGCATGTCCGGCCGACTCGTCTACGTGTCCTCGCCGACCCCAATGGGCGGCGACGACACCCGCCACCGCCGCTACCTGCGGCTACGCACCCACTGATCGGCCGACAGGACCGGGACTTCGCCTGGCAGCAACTACCGGTCCTGCCGACCACCAACCAACAACCCGCGAAAGGACGTGGTTGCCATGAAGGCTACCCACAACCCACCCATCACCGTCGAGGTCGGTCCGGCCGATCTGCTGCGGATGGCTGCCCTCTACCTGCGCCGGCACGGCTGGCACCAGGGCACCTACTACGCCAAGAACCCCGACACCCTCACCCCGCCGGCCTGCGCCGCCGGAGCTATCGGCATCGCCTGCGCCGGACACCGCGTCGAGCACTTCTCCCAACTCGATCCCGACGCCCTGGCCGACTATCTCGCCGCCCTGGGCGTGTTCGTCGACTACCTCGACACCACCGCCCCGGTCTTCTTCATCGACGAGGACGGCTACCTCCTCGACGAGCACACCTCCCCCTACTCGTGGAACGACGACCCGGCGCGCACCGCCGAGCAGGTCATCACCGCCCTTGAGGCTGCCGCCAGCGATTGGGACTCCCTCCGCACTGGTGGAGGTGAGAACGCATGAACACCGTCAAGAAGCCCTTGACGCCTTCCATCCCCCGACAGAAGCGCCGGGATGTCGTCGAGAACGACGCCTTCGCCTCGTTCGCTCGGCGCATCATCCGCGCCCACGGCCGCCGCGTCGCCACCGGCGACGTCGAAGCCCTGCGCGACCTCATCGCCCTGTCCAGCGTCATCGACGATGCCATCGGAGAAGCCGTGATCGGGCTGCGTGCGTTCGGCTACTCCTGGGCCGAGATCGGCTCCCGCCTCGGCATCTCTCGCCAAGCCGCTCAACAGCGCTGGGGCGGTGACAAGCCATGACCGACCTCCGCCGTGTCGACCTGGACAACCTGGCTGAGCGGACCGGTATCCGGGTCGAGTTCTACGACCCGCTCGGCACCCGCTACGGGTTCCCCACCTTCCCCTACCACTGCGCACCTACCGGCCTGGCCACCCTGCGGCAACTGCGCGCCGCCGGCCTCCGACCCGGAGGACATGACCCGGTCGCGCAAATCTATTGGCGGCACCGCTCTAACCGGCGAGTCGCCTACCTCTACCGCACCGACCTCGCCAAAACCAAGCGCACCGCCACCCCCGCGCAGCGGGAGGCCATCGCCAAAGCCCTGCTCGCCCGCCGCACCTGCGGTGTCTGCGGCCAGGTGAAGCCCTACTACATCCCCCGCCGCTACGGCTGCTGCCTCGACTGCCACGGAGGCCACTGATGTCTGCCAAGACTCCGACCGCCGGTCCTCGCCTGGAGGGCGTCGCCCTGGTCCTCATCCTGCTCACCGTCGCCGGCTTCGCCGGAGCCGCCTCCTTCACCCACGTCAAAGACTGGACCCTCGCCAACTCCCCCACCGGCACGGGCGAGTGGTTCGGATGGGCCAACGCCGTCATCTCCGAACTGGTCCCCATCGCCGCCCTGCTGACCATCCGTCGCCGCCAACGCCTCGGCGCGTCGATCACCTACCCGATGCTGCTGCTCATCGGCTCCGCCGGCCTCTCCCTCGCCGCGCAACTCGCAGTCGCCAAACCCGGCCCATCCGGATGGCTCCTCTCGGCTGTTCCCGCGCTGGCGTTCATGGCCCTGGTCAAACTCGTCCTCGCCCCCGCAACCACCTCGGAGCACATCCCGCCGACCGCTGCGCCGGTCGAGCCGATCCGCGTCCAGGTAGCCGAGCAGGTCACCACCGAGCCGGCACCCCCGGCCGCCATCACCCCGGCACCTAAGCCGGAGCACGTCACCGTGTCGGCCGCCGAGCCGGTCGACGTCCCCGCCCACCTGCTGCCCACCGCCCGCTTCGCCGCGATGCAGCACGAACAGGCCACCGGCCGACCCATCACCACCGCCGAGCTGGTCGACCGCCTCGACCTCACCCCGGCCGTTGCCGGACAACTCCTGGCCACCATCAACGGCGTTGCCCGATGAGCATCCACCTCGTCGACATCGAGCAGGTCACCCACACCTGCCCCGCCCACCCCGACGCCCACCCGTTCGACACCCGCCGAACCCTCATCGACGTCATCCCCGGCGGACCCTGCCGGACACCGGTCACCATCCACTGTGGCGACACCACCGCCCTGATTCCGTGCCGCAGGCACGAACCGGCCAAGCGCCAATGCGGCGCCTGCCGAGTCATCGTCACCGAACGCACCATCACCACCCGCTACCTCGACGAGGTTGGCGGCTGATGGCCTCGACGCTGGACCTCACACCCCGGACCGCTCTGGCCCGGGGTGTGGGCTCGAACGCCGACACCATCCCCGTCTACGACTACACCGCCGAAGGCTCCGCCTTCCAACGCGCCACCGGCCCGGACTACTTCGGGTGGCTGGAACACGTGCGCGCCGCCGCCGGCTGCACCCGACCCATCCGCCTCGCCGGCAGCCTCTACACCGTCGACTCGTCGACAGGCCGTGTCTTGGAGCAGCGGCACACCGACGCCATGCCCGACGCCGCGATCTACACCGCCTGCGGCAACCGCCGGTCAAGGGTCTGCCCCTCGTGCGCGCAGACCTACCAACGCGACGCGTTCCAACTCCTACGCGCCGGCCTCATCGGCGGCAAAGGCATCCCCGACTCGGTTGCCTCGCACCCCGCCGTGTTCGCCACGTTCACCGCACCATCGTTCGGGACCGTCCACGCACGGGTGGTCAAGCGCCACACCTGCCGCAACCGCCGCCGCTGCGACTGCCGTGCCGAACCCTGTCACGCCCGCCGCGACGCCGGCCTATGCGAGCACGGGCGTCCCGCCGTGTGCTGGGCACGCCACGAAGCCACAGACACCGCGCTCGGGCAGCCCCTGTGCCTGGACTGCTACGACCACGACCACCAGGTCGTCTGGAACATCTTCTCGGGCGAACTGTGGCACCGCACCAAGCAAGCCGCGGAACGCCATCTCGCCAAACTCGCCCGCCGTCGCGGCATTCCCCGCGTCGATGTCGTCACCGCCTCCGGCAACATCCGCAAGGTTCCGCCGGTCCGGCTCTCACCCGGGAAGGTCGCCGAACTCCAAGCACGCGGAGCGGTGCACTTCCACGCCATCGCCCGCCTCGACGGCGTCGACGGCCAGGACCCCGACGCCGTCGTACCCCCACCCGCCGGGTTCGGTGTCGACGAGCTGGTCGACGCGCTCCGGTATGCCGCCCAACACGTGGCCTTCCACACCCCTACCCACCCGGACCGGCCTGAGGGCTGGCCGATCACCTGGGGCGAGCAGGTCGACCTGGAACCCATCGCCACCGATGGCACAGGCGAAGTCACCGATGGGATGGTCGCGGGTTACCTTGCTAAGTACGCCACCAAGAGCACCGAGGCCACCGGGCACACCTCCACCCGCCTGACCGCCGATTCGATCGGCGACTATGCCGACCCTGACGGCGACCACACCGCCCGCCTCATCGACGCCTGCTGGCGCATCGGCCGGCCCACCGGCAGACCCGTCCCCTTCTCTGAGCGGCCCCGGGACCACCGGCCACGGCCCGGCTTCGTCGACCGCTGGGAGTGCCCCGACTGCGGCACCCACACCCGCTACCCCGCCTGTCCCGTCTGCATCGCCCGCCGTCATGCCGTCCTTGACGCCCAACCGGCCAGCAGACCACAGGCCACCAATCCATACGCCCGGCTACGCCGCTGGGCGCACATGCTCGGCTACGGCGGCCACTTCCTCACCAAAGCCCGCCGCTACTCGGTGACCTTCCAACTCCTACGCGACACCCGCGTCACCTACCGACGCCACGAACACGAGCACCAGGCCGACGAGCAGCTCGGCACCCCCCGGACCGTCGACCACCTCGACGAAGACGACACGACGCTCATCGTCGGCACCCTCACCTTCGCCGGCGTCGGCTGGCACACCACCGGAGACGCACTCCTGGCCAACACCGCCGCCGCCATGGCGCGCGAACGACGAGCCACCGGCCGCGAAGAACTCGCCCACGAACTCAGCACCACCCCCGCCGGCACCGTGCCGGCTGCTGCCTGACCCCTCGACTACGGGAGACGACATGACCACCGCGCAACCGCTCAATCTTTGGACCGTCGAAGACGTGTCCGCCTACCTCGGCGTCCCGGTCCAGACTCTCTACACCTGGCGCAAGCGCCGCATCGGCCCACCCGCCGGCCGCGTTGGTCGGCATTGCGCTACGACCCTGACGTGGTACGGGCGTGGTTCGCCGACCAGTCCAAGGCGGCCTGAGATGGCTCACATCGTTGACCGCTGGTACAAGACGGTTGTCGGCCCGGACGGCAAGTCCCGGCAGGAGCCAAGGCCGGAGTGCGGACAGGGGATGCGCTATCGCGTCCGGTACCTCGCTCCGGACGGCAAGGAGAAGTCGCACTCGTTCCCCGACAAGAAGAAGCGCGAAGCGCAGGCGTTCCTTGCCAACGTCCAGGCCGACATCCTCAAGGGCACCTACATCGACCCCGACGCCGGCCGGACGACCTTCAAGCAGTGCGCCGACGAATGGCTTGCCGCCGCGACTACTGACCTACTGACTCGCGACCGGATTGAGTACGAACTCCGGCTGCACGTGCATCCGGTGCTCGGGCACAGGCCGATCGCGTCGATCCAGCCGGCGACGATCCGAGCATGGGCGCGTGGGATGCAGGAGAAGGGACTGTCCGCCGGTTACCGCCGCGTTCTGTTCAGCGACGTATCGATGATTCTGAACGCCGCTGTAGACGACAAGAAGATCGTCAGCAATCCGTTTGCCGCCAAGAGCATCCAACGGCCCCGGCATGTCCCCACCAAGGTCCAGCCGTGGTCAGTCGACCGGCTCACCGCGTTCCGCGCGAAACTGCCGGACCGCTACCGAGTCACCGTCGACTTGGGCGCAGGTTGCGGACTGCGGCAAGGAGAGATTTTCGGCGCAAGCCCTGAAGACCTGGACGCGACCCGGCCAATCTTGCGAGTCGTCCGTCAGATCAAGCTCGTGCGCGGCGTCCTCATCTTCGCCCCGCCCAAGGGCGGCAAGACGCGGGAGGTTCCCCTCCCAGCCTCCGTAGCTCGCCGCCTGGGCGACCACGCCCAGCAGTACCCGCCCGTAGAGGTCACCTTGCCATGGAGCTCCCCCACTGGCGACCCCATGACAGTCATGCTCTACCTGACGACTGCTGACGGCCTGCCGCTCAGCCGTTCGAAGTTCAACCCCGGCGTCTGGAAGCGCGCAGTCCGTGCCACAGGCGTTCCCGACGACCGCCACAACGGCATGCACGTTCTGCGACACACCTACGCCTCGGTGCTTCTGGACGCCGGAGAGAGCATCAAGGCCCTGTCGATGTACCTCGGTCACGCCGACCCCGGATTCACCCTGCGGATCTATACGCACCTTCTGCCGACCAGCGAGGACCGTACGCGCCGCGTCATCGATGCAGCCTTCGGTGAGGACCAATCAGCTGCGGACGGCCCGGATGCCGTTGACGGCCTGGAGACGGCATGATCATGGTTCAGCGGCCTTCCCGGCAACCTCAGGCGCAGGTCAGGGCACCTGCGCCCGTCACTTGGCGTTGAAGTAGCTCGCCTCCGGGTGGTGGACCACGATGGCGTCGGTGGCCTGCTCGGGCATGAGCTGGAACTCCTCCGACAACTCGACGCCGATCCGATCCGCGCCCAACAGGTCCACGATCTTCGCCCGGTCCTCCAGGTCGGGGCAGGCCGGGTAGCCGAACGCGTACCGGCAGCCCCGGTAGTCGTTGCGCAGGATGCCCGCCAGGTCCGTCGGGTCGTCGTGGCCCAGCGGACGTCCGTCGGGCAGGGTCAGCTCGGCGCGCACGCGCCGGTGCCAGTACTCGGCGAGAGCCTCGGTGAGCTGCACCGACAGGCCGTGCACCTCCAGGTAGTCGCGGTACTCGTTGCGGGCGAACAGCTTCGCGGCGTACTCGCTGACGGGTTGCCCGACCGTGACCAGTTGCAGCGCGACCACATCGAGCTGGTCGCCCTTGGGCCGGAAGAAGTCCGCGAGGCAGAGCCGTCGCTCCTGGCGCTGGCGGGGGAACGAGAACCGGGCGCGCTCCGCGTGCCCGTTCTCGTCGAGCACCACCAGGTCATTTCCTTCCGAGTACGCGGGGAAGTAGCCGTACACCACGGCTGCCTCGAGGACCTGGTCGGCGATCAGCCGGTCGAGCCAGTACCGCAGACGCGGCCGGCCTTCGGTCTCGACCAGTTCGTCGTAGGAGGGGCCGTTGCCGCCGCGGGCGCCGTTGAGGCCCCACTGCCCACGGAACGTGGCCCGCTCGTCGAGCAGCGCCGCGTAGTCGGCCATCGGCACGCCCTTGACCACGCGCGTGCCGAAGAACGGTGGGGTGGGCACCTCCACGTCGAGGGCCACATTGGAGCGGACCGAGGAGTCGTGCAGCTCCGGCAGCGACTCGGTGACCACCGCGCGCTGCCGCTCGCGGCGGGCCCGCCGGGTGGCGAGGGCGGCTTCGCGCTCCGGGTCGACGACCGGGGCGCCGCCGCGCTTGGCGGTCATCACACGGTCCATGAGGGACAGTCCCTCGAAGGCGTCACGGGCGTAGTGCACCTGCCCGGGGTACGTCGAGCGCAGGTCGTCCTCGACGTACGACCGGGTCAGCGCCGCCCCACCGAGCAGGACGGGCCAGCGTTCGGCGACCCCGCGCGTGGCCATCTCGGCCAGATTTTCCTTCATGATGACCGTGCTCTTGACCAGCAGCCCGGACATGCCGATCGCGTCGGCGCGGTGCTGCTCGGCGGCGTCGAGGATCGCGTTGATCGGCTGCTTGATGCCGATGTTGACGACCTCGTAGCCGTTGTTGGACAGGATGATGTCGACCAGGTTCTTGCCGATGTCGTGCACGTCGCCACGCACGGTGGCCAGCACGATGCGACCCTTGCCGCCGTCCTCGCTGGTCTCCATGTGGGGTTCCAGGTACGCCACGGCGGTCTTCATCACCTCGGCGGACTGCAGGACGAACGGGAGCTGCATCTGCCCGGAGCCGAACAGCTCACCGACGACCTTCATGCCGTCCAGCAGGATGTCGTTGATGATCGACAACGGGGCCCGGCCACCGGCCATCGCCTCGTCCAGGTCGGCCTCCAGGCCGTTGCGCTCGCCGTCGATGATGCGCCGCTTGAGCCGCTCGTCCAGCGGTAGCGCCGCCAACTCCTGCGCGCGGGTGGCGCGGGCGCTGGTCACGTCGACGCCCTCGAAGAGTTCCAGGAAGCGCTGCACCGGGTCGTACCCGTCGCGCCGCCGGTCGTAGACCAGGTCGAGCGCGACCTCGCGCTGCTCCTCGGGGATCTTCGACATCGGCAGGATCTTGCTGGCGTGCACGATCGCCGAGGTCAGGCCGGCCTGCACGCACTCGTGCAGGAACACCGAGTTGAGCACCTGCCGGGCGGCGGGGTTGAGGCCGAAGGAGATGTTCGAGATGCCCAGGGTGAAGTTGACCCCCGGGTAGCGGTCGGCGATCTCCCGGATCGCCTCGATCGTCTCGAGGCCGTCGCGGCGGGTCTCCTCCTGACCGGTGGCGATCGGGAAGGTCAGCGCGTCGATCAGGATGTCGGCGCGGTCCATCCCCCACCGGCCGGTCAGGTCGTCGATCAGCCGGGTGGCGACCCGGACCTTCCACTCCTTCGTCCGCGCCTGCCCCTCCTCGTCGATGAGCAGCGCCACGACCGCCGCGCCGTGCTCGCGTACGACGGGCATGACCCGCGCGTACCGGGAGTCGGGGCCGTCGCCGTCCTCGAAGTTGACCGAGTTGACCACGCACCGCCCGCCGAGCATCTCCAGGCCGGCCTCGACGACGGCCGGCTCGGTGGAGTCCAGCATGATCGGCAGCGTCGAGGCGGTGGCGAACCGGCCGGCCAGCTCGCGCATGTCACGCGTGCCGTCCCGTCCGACGTAGTCCACACACAGGTCGAGCAGGTGCGAGCCGTCGCGGGCCTGGCTGCGGGCGATCTCGACGCAGGCCCGCCAGTCGGCGGCGAGCATGGCATCCCGGAACGCCTTGGAGCCGTTGGCGTTGGTCCGCTCCCCCACCATCAGCACCGAGGCGTCCTGCGCGAACGGCACCGGGTGGTAGACCGACGACACGCCCGCCTCGTGCCGGGGTTCGCGCCCGGGCGCCGTGACGCCGTGCAGCCGCTCGGACAACACGCGGATGTGCTCCGGGGTGGTGCCGCAGCAGCCGCCGACGAGCCCCACGCCGTACTCGGTGACGAACCGTTCCAGGGCCTCGGCCAGCTCCACGGGAGTCAGCGGGAAGTACGCCCCGTCGGCCGTCAACACCGGCAGGCCCGCGTTCGGCATCACCGACAGCGGGATCCGGGAGTGCTGCGACAGGTAGCGCAGGTGCTCGCTCATCTCGGCCGGGCCGGTCGAGCAGTTCAGCCCGATCAGGTCGACCCCGAGCGGCTCGATGGCCGCGAGGGCCGCGCCGATCTCGCTGCCCACCAGCATCGTGCCGGTGGTCTCGACGGACACCTGGCAGATGATCGGCACCTGCTGGCCCAGCTCGACCATCGCCCGCTTCGACCCGACCACGGCCGCCTTGACCTGCAACAGGTCCTGGCAGGTCTCGATGATCAGCGCGTCCGCGCCGCCGGCGATCAAGCCGGCGGCGTTCTCCTGGTACGCGTCGCGCAGGGTCGCGTAGTCGGCGTGCCCGAGGGTGGGCAGCTTGGTGCCCGGCCCCATCGAGCCGAGCACGAATCGGGGCCGCTCCGGCGTGCTCGCCGCGTCGGCGGCCTCCCGGGCGATCCGCGCGCCCGCCTCGGCCAGCTCGCGGATGCGGTGCGGGATGTCGTACTCGCCGAGGTTCGCCAGGTTGGCGCCGAACGTGTTGGTCTCCACGCAGTCCGCGCCGGCGGCCAGGTAGGCGTCGTGCACGCCGCGCACCACGTCGGGACGGGTGACGTTGAGGATCTCGTTGCACCCCTCGAGGCCGTCGAAGTCGTCAAGCGTGAGGTCGGCGGCCTGCAACATGGTGCCCATCGCCCCGTCGGCGATGAGGATCCGGTCGGTCAGCACATCCAGCAACGAAGTCCGCACCCGTTCAGGTTAGTGCGGTCCCCGGCGAACCCGAGCGCCCTCCGCGCCCGATCCCATATTGTGTCAGCCGGATCACGCTGTCCGGTTCGCCGCCGTATGCCCGGTCGTGGAGCGGGCGGACCGGCGCGGCCGACGGGCCGCATCCCTGCCCGACACGTAGGCTGGCGGACGTGAAGGAGAACAGGGACGCCATCGTGCACCACGGTCCGACAACCGGGCGCGGTCCCGGTGCCGGCCGCGACGAGCAGGGTGAGGTGACGGCGTGACCGAGTTCGACGGACTGCCGGTCCTGCGATCCCCCGTGGCCATCGCCGCGTTCGAGGGCTGGAACGACGCTGCCGACGCGTCCACCGCCGCGGTCGAGCACCTGGAACAGGTCTGGAACGCCCGGCAGATCACCGAGCTGGACCCGGAGGACTTCTACGACTTCCAGGTCAGCCGGCCCACCATCACCATGGCCGACGGGGAGACCCGCCGGGTGGAGTGGCCGACGACCCGGTTCATGGTGGCGAGCCCCGAGGGCACCGATCGCGACGTGGTGCTGATCCGGGGCATCGAGCCGAGCATGCGCTGGCGGACGTTCTGCGAGCAGGTGCTGGAGATCTGCCACAGCCTGGAGGTGGAACGGGTCGTGCTGCTCGGCGCGTTGCTGGCCGACGTGCCGTACACCCGGCCGTTGCCGATCAGCGGCAGCGCCTCCGACGCGCAGGCCGCGGAGCGCTACCAGCTCACGCCCACCCGCTACGACGGTCCGACCGGCATCGTCGGCGTGCTGCACGACGCCTGCGCCCGCGCCGAGGTCGACGCCGTGTCGTTCTGGGTGCACGTGCCGCACTACGCCAACAATCCGCCCTGCCCCAAGGCCACCCTCGCCCTGCTGCACCGGGTCGAGGAGGTCGTCGACCTGCCGGTGCCGATGGCCGACCTGGCCGAGGAGTCCGCCGAGTGGGAGCAGCGGGTACGCAGCGCCGCCGAGCAGGACGCCGAGCTGGGCGAATACGTTCGCGAGCTGGAGGAACGCGTCGGCGACGAGGGCATCACCCCGTTGACCGGTGACGAGATCGCCCAGGAGTTCGAGAAGTACCTCCGACGTCGGGGCGGCTCGGCCGGCCCCACCGCCGGCTCCTGGTAACCGCTCTTCCCGTACGGGCCCTCGGACCTTCTCTGGTCCGGGGGTCCGTCTTCATGTTCGGGGCGGGTTTTGGCGTGTCCGGGGTAGCGCCGTCACACCCGCTGGGGCATCCTAGGAACCTAGATGTGATCAAGGAGGCGGGTGTGCAGATCAATCCCGGCGCCGCCGAGTTCCCCCACCGGCAGATCGCCGCGCAGCTCAAAGCCCAGGTCCGCCGCGGCGACTGGGGCCCCGGCGAACGGCTGCCGTCCATCCCGGCCATCGCCGAGATGTTCGGCGTCGCGAAGCAGACCGTGCAACGCGCCGTCGACCAGCTCCGGGTCGAGGGCATCCTGATCACCAAACCCGGCTCCGGTACGTACGTCCGGGGCACCCGGCGTCGACTGAACCGCCTCTCCCGGGGCCGGTACGGCGGGTTCCGCGGCTACCACACCGACCTCGCCGCCCGGTACCGCCAGCAGCTCGTCTCCGTCGGCCTCTCCCCCGCACCCGCCGAGGTCGCCGACGCGTTCGGCGTCTCCGACGGCACCCACCTGCTCTGCCGTCGCCACCTCGTCCGCACCGACGACTCCCCCGTCGAGGTGGGCGCGTCCTGGTTCCTGCCGGCCGACACCACGGGCACCTCGCTCGAGCGCGCCGAGGCGTTCGGCCGGCCGCTCTACCAGGAGGCCGAGGAGGTGACCGGCCGCCGGTACGTGTCGGCCACCGACACGATCAGCGCCCGCCAGCCCAGCCGCGAAGAGGCCGAGACCCTCCAGATCCGGCCCGACACACCGGTGCTGCACCTGCTGCACATCGCGTACGACAGTCACCGCAAGCCCATCGAGGTCGCCCAGGCGACCTGGCCCGGCCCGATGACCACCCTCACCGAGGAGTACCGGATCCCCGCCCCAACTCCCGACCCCGATCCAGACCCAGGCCTGATCCTGGGCTGATCCCCCCGCCCCCGCCCCCGCCGATCTTGCACTTTGTGTCGCCCCTTTGCCCGGATTGGCAACTTTCGTTACGTCAGAAAGTGCAAGATCGGCGCGCCAGGGGCGAGGTACTGGCGTCGATCATGGAGTTGTGGTGCCTCGCATAACGGGCACTACACCGCATCGCGGCCACCACAACTTCATGATCGACGCGGGCGGGCGGGCGGGCGCGCGGGCGCGGGCGGGCGGGCGCGGGCGGGCGTTGACGTGGGCGGGCGACGTGCGGGGGGGGGCCGGCGAGGCGGCGGGCGCGAGAAGGCCGGGCGGGGCAGGGTCGGCCGGGGGGCGCGCGGGGCTGTTAGAGGCGGATGCCGAGGAGGGCGTCTACCGTTTTCGCGAAGAGGGCCGGGGCCTCGGGGTCGTCCGTGGCGCCGGACAGGGCTGCGTCGGCCCAGCGATCGGCCACCGCCAGGGCACCGGGGGTGTCGAGGTCGTCGGCCAGTCTGGCGCGTACCCCCGCCAGTAGTTCGGCCCCGGACGGCCCGGCGGGCGCGGCGGCGGCCCGCCGCCAGCGGTCCAGGCGCTCCTGCGCGGCCGTGAGCAGGTCGTTGGTCCAGGTGCGGTCGCTGCGGTAGTGGCCGGAGATCAACGCGAGCCGGATCGCCATCGGGTCGACCTTGTCGGCGCGCAGGCGGGAGACGAAGACCAGGTTGCCGCGGGACTTGGACATTTTCTCGCCGTCCAGACCGATCATCCCGGCGTGGACGTAGTGCGCGGCGAACGGCGCCTGCCCGGTGAGTCGTTCGGCGTGCGCGGCGGACGCCTCGTGGTGCGGGAACAGCAAGTCGTTGCCGCCGCCCTGCACGTCGATGCGGTCGCCGAGCAGGTTCAGCGCGATGACGGCGCACTCGATGTGCCAGCCCGGCCGGCCCGGGCCCAGCTCCCCGCCCGGCCAGGACGGCTCGCCCTCACGCGCCCCGCGCCACAGCAGCGGGTCGAGGGGGTCGCGCTTGCCGGCCCGGTCGGGGTCACCGCCGCGCTCGGGGAAGATCTCCAGCATCTGCTCGCGGGTCAGGTTCGACTCGTAGCCGAACCGGCCGGTGGCGGAGATGTCGAAGTAGACGTCGCCGGTGCCGTCGTCGAGCCGGTAGGCCGCGCCGTCCTTGACCAGTACCTCGACCTTGTCGGCGATGTCCGGGATCGACTCGACCGCCCCCACGTAACGCTCCGGCGGGATGATCCGCAGCGCCTCCATATCCTCGCGGAACAGCGCGGTCTCGCGCATCGCCAGGACCACCCAGTCCTCGCCGTCACGGGCGGCCCGCTCGAGCAGGGGATCGTCGATGTCGGTGACGTTCTGCACGTACCGCACCGGACGGCCGGCGTCACGCCACATCCGCTGCACCAGGTCGAACGTGATCATGGTGGCGGCGTGACCGAGGTGGGTGGCGTCGTACGGGGTGATGCCGCAGACGTACATGCTCGCCGCGTCGGCCGGGTCGCTGGGGTGGACACCCTGCCGCGCCGAGTCGTACAACGCCAACGGCTCGCCCCGACCCGGCAGCCGTGGCACCTCGTGTCCCGCCCAAGACTCCATGGCCTCAGCCTAACCAGCCCTCAGGGGACACCGGGACGCCCCACGGGTGATCAAGATGACAGCGGGTTCACATGGGTGGCCAGGGTATGGCGGGCCAGTCCTCCGGCGGCTGCGGGAAGCGGCCGGTCTCCCGCAACCTCTCAACGCGGGCGGCCAGTTCGGCGATCTCGCTGATCGTCAGGTGGTCGGCCAACTCCTCGCCGAGCGCCCCGGCGACCTGCGCGGCGAGGCCGTCGAGCATCTCCATGGCGTCCGGCGGCACCTGCTTGCCGGCCCAACCCCAGAGCACCGTACGCAGCTTGTCCTCGACGTGGAAACTCACCCCGTGATCCACGCCGTAGATCCGGTCATCGGCGCCGACGAGCACGTGCCCGCCCTTGCGATCCGCGTTGTTGATCACCGCGTCGAGCACGGCGAGGCGGGCCAGCCGTGGATCGTCGGCGTGCGCGAGGGCGTACGCGGCGCCGTCCTCGTCCCGGGCCGCCGCGACCGGGAACCAGCGCGGCGGCACCTCCTCGGCCGGCACGAACCCGACCAGCGGCTCCGCGTCCTCCGGCTCGTCGATCCAGAGTTGGCAGGAACCGGGACCGAACGGACCGTCCCGCAGCACGGTCGGCGGCACCAGGTCCCATCCGGTGGCGTGGGACACCAGGTACGCCGACACCTCCCGGCCGGCGAGGGTGCCGTCCGGGAAGTCCCACAGGGGGCGCTCCCCGCGTACCGGCTTGTAGACGCACCGGGCCGTGACGCCGTCGAGGGTCAGGATGCCCCGCAGGGTGGTGTTCGACGCGTCGACCAGCCGACCCTCCAGGTCGAGGACGCCGTCGCGGAGCAGCCGCAGCGCGGCGTCACCGTCGCGCAGAGGCTGGAGGCCGGACAAGGTCACCGGTGGTAACCGTTGTGCCGCGGGCAGAGGTGCCCGGCGGGATCCAACGGCTGGCCGCACAGCGGGCACGGCGGTCGGCCCGCGTTGACCACGCGCCGGGCCCGTTCGATGAACTGGCGGGTGGCCTGCGGGGTGAGCCGTACGCGCAGCCGGTCCAGATCCTCGTCCGGCTCCTCGTCCTCGTCGTCGTCCTCGTCGTCCTCGTCGCCCAGCTCGACCTCGGGCTCCACCTCGCCGGCGGCGATCGCCTCGATCACCACGGTCGCGGAGTCGACGTCGAAGGCCAGCCCGAGCGTCCCGACCCGGAACTCCTCGTCGACAGGGGTGTCCAACGGCTCGTTGTCGCCGACCACCGGCGCGAGCTCGGGCAGTTCCACCCCGAAGCGGCGCTGCGCCTCGGTGAGCAACTCCTCCAGCTTCTCGGCGAGCAGGGACACCTGGACCTTCTCCAGCGCGACGCTGACCAGCCTGCCGCCGCCGCGGGCCTGCAGGAAGAACGTGCGCTCCCCCGGCGGCCCGACAGTCCCGGCGACGAACCGCTCCGGCGGTTCGAAGGCGTGCACCTGGTGGGTCATACCCACGACCCTATCCGGCCCACCACGGCATCGCGCACCCCACCGACCCGAATCGCCGCAGGGGCAACGCGCCCGGTGTAGCGGCGGCCACACCCGGGCGTGGCGGCCCCGGGCGTCGTGGTCGTCGGTGGTGGGGTCACGGCGTACTCACCTCGTCGCGCCCGCCCCGCCGCCCACGGCGGCGTCCGAGTCGGCCGCCCGCGCGGTCCGCCGACGCCGCTTACGCGGCGGCGGGACCAGCGCGGCGAGGTCACCGCCCGTGTCGTTGAGCCGGACCAGGAAGGGCCGCAGCGGCGTGAAGCGGATCGCGGTCACCGACGCCGGGTCGGCCACGATCCGCTGAAAGGCATCCAGGTGTACGCCGAGGGCGTCCGCCACGATGGCCTTGATCACATCGCCGTGGCTGCACGCCAGCCAGACCGCCTCGGACCCGTGCTCGGCGGTCACCCGGGCGTCCCAGTCGCGTACGGCCGCCACCGCGCGGGCCGCCATCGCCGCCATCGCCTCGCCCTGCGGGAAGACCGCCGCGCTGGGGTGCTGCTGGACCACCGGCCAGAGGGGCTCCTTGGCGAGCTTCTTCAGCGGCTGCCCCTCCCAGCTGCCGTAGTCGCACTCGATCAGCCCCTCCTCCACCACGGGCGTGACCTGGGGCAATGCCAGTTCCAGGGTCTGCCGGCAGCGGATCAGCGGACTGGTGACGACCGCTGCCAGCGGCACCGTCCGCAACCGTTCGCCGACGGCGGTGGCCTGGGCGCGCCCGGTGTCGTCCAGCTCGACCGGCTGCCGGCCGGCCAGGCCGCCGTCGGCGTTCGCGGTGGTACGGCCGTGTCGCAGAAGCAGAAGGGTCGCCACACGATCACCCTAGGGCCTCACCGGTACGCCCCGAGCGCCACGGGCTCCGGCCACGCCGCCCCAATCGGGCTCTTGATCGACACGAGGTCGCCGATCTGGGGCTGTCGACCGGTCCCGGATACCCCGAGTTCGGCGATCCGGAGTCGATCACCCCGCGCGATCGCCTCGATTGAGCGCTATGTCCGTTTGTGGGGTGTCTGTGGTGACCGGCTGCACCCGCCGGCCGGAATCGTGGCGGGCCGGGGGTCGTTACACACCCTGACGATCGCAGGACCACCGGGCCACCCCGCCTGTGGGAATGACCCCGAACCGCAGGTCGTCACACCCGGACCCGGCACCGACGAGCCGCCCGCCCCTGCGGGAATGGCCCCGGCCGCCGGTTCGTTACACACGGACCGGCCGCCACGAGCCCCCCGCTCGCAGGCCGCCAAGCCCCCCGGGGAATGACCCCGGCCCCCCGGTCGTTACACCCCGACCCGGCGCCGCAAGCCCCCCGGCTCGCAGGCCGCCGCCCCCTCTTCACGTCTTTGCACAGCGCCCGGACGAGGTGCTGACACCCCATGTTCACCGCCCCCCGCAACAGGTGGCGTGTGGGTGTTTCCTACCCCCGAAGGAGCAACCCCATGAACACGATCTTCCGCAAGAGCATGCTGTCCGTTGCTGGTCTCGCGTTCGCCGGTGGCGTGTTCGCCGGCCCGATCGCCGCCCACGCCGCCACCCCGGCCGTGGACACCAAGCCCACCACCGCCGCAGCGGTGCAGACCGCCGCGCCCAAGCCGCAGGGCGACCAGTCGCACATCACCCTCAACGGTGAGCAGACCGCCAACGCCAAGGCCATCATCGCGGCCACGAAGAAGGCCGGCCTGCCGGAGCGGGCCGCGGTCATCTCGATCGCGACGAGCCTGCAGGAGTCCAAGCTGGAGAACCTGGGTCACCTCGGCGACGCCAACGACCACGACTCCCTGGGTCTGTTCCAGCAGCGCCCCACCTCCGGCTGGGGCACGCCGGAGCAGATCACCAACCCCGAGTACTCCACCACCGCGTTCCTCAAGGGCCTGCGCCAGGTTGACGGCTGGCAGGACATGCCCCTGACCGACGCCGCGCAGACCGTCCAGGTCTCCGCCTACCCCGACGCGTACGCGCAGTGGGAGCAGCAGGCCACCGACCTCGTCGCCCAGCACTGGAACAGCTGACACACCGAACAGCCAACAACGACCGATGGCCGGCACCCGACAACGGGCGCCGGCCATCGCCGTCTGCGCAGAGGCGTCAGGTGGCGCTGATCGTGCCGGTCAGCAGCAGGGCCAGGACCAGGGTGCCCAACGCGACCCGGTACAGGACGAAGACGTACAGGGTGTGGTGGGCGACGTACCGCAGCAGCCAGGCGATGGCCGCGTACCCGATGCCGAACGCGATGGCGGTGGCCACGATCATCTGGGCGACCGAGGGCGCGGACGTGCCCGGGGCGGACGGTTCGAAGACGTCCCCGAGGCTGAACACGCCGGACATCACCACCGCCGGGATGGCCAGCAGGAACGAGTACCGCGCCGCCGCCTCCCGGGTGAGGTTGAGCAGCAGACCGGCGGTGAGGGTGCCCCCGGAGCGGGACACGCCCGGAACCAGCGCCATCGCCTGGGCGAAGCCCATCACGATGCCGTCCTTCATCCGGAAGTTCTCCAGCGTGCGGGTCTGCCGACCCCAGTACTCGGCGAACGCCAGCACGAACGCGAACACGATCAGCGTGGTGGACACCACCCAGAGGTTGCGCCCGGCCGTCTTGATCTGGTCCTTGAAGAGGAACCCGAACAGCCCGATGGGGATCGAGCCGACGATCACGTACCAGCCCATCCGGTAGTCGAGGCTGGAGCGCACCGACGTGTCCCGGATGCCGACCAGCCAGGTACGGGTGATCCGCCAGATGTCCTTCGCGAAGTAGATCAGCACGGCGGCTTCGGTGCCGAGCTGGGTGACCGCGGTGAACGACGCCCCGGCGTCGCGGTCGAAGAAGATCGCCGAGGTGATCCGCAGATGCCCCGACGAGCTGACCGGCAGGAACTCGGTCAGCCCCTGGACGATGCCCAGGACGATGGCCTCAACCCAGGTCACTCGCCGACTCCCGAGAGCTCGAGAGCCTCGGCGACGGTCCGCAGGGTCTGCACACCGCTGTCCCGGTCGGCCACGAACAGGCTCACCGACAGCGTGGTGACGCCGGAGGCGGCGTACTCGCGCATCCGCTCCGCGATGCGCTCCTTCGGGCCGAGCAGCGACGTACGGTCGATGAACTCCATGGGTACGGCGGCGGCGGCGTCGCGCTGACGCTTGGCCAGGTACAGGTCCTGGACCTCGCGGGCGGCGTCGCCGTAGCCCATCCGGGTGGCGAGCTGGTTGTAGAAGTTCTGCTGCCGGCTGCCCATCCCGCCCACGTAGAGCGCGGCGTACCAGCGGACCAGCTCGGCGCAGGAGGCGACGTCGTCGCCGACGACGACCGGCACGGACGGCACCACGTCGAAGCCGGCCAGTTCCTTGCCGGCCTTGGCCCGACCGGCGGAGACGGCGGCGAGGTGCTCGTCGGCGAACTCCGGCGCGTAGAACACGGCGAGCCAGCCGTCGGCGATCTCGCCCGCCAGCTCCAGGTTCTTCGGGCCGACGGCGGCCAGGTAGATCGGGATGTGCTCGCGGGGCGGGTGGAAGCTCAACCGCAGCGCCTTGCCGGGGCCGTCGGGCAGCGGCAGCGTGTAGTGCTCGCCGTCGTACGCCACCTCCTTGCGGGCGATGGCCAGCTTGACGATGTCGACGAACTCGCGGGTGCGGCCGAGAGGCTTGGCGAACCGCACGCCGTGCCAGCCCTCGGACACCTGCGGGCCGGAGACGCCGAGGCCGAGGCGGAACCGGCCACCGGAGAGGGCGTCGATGGTGGCGGCGGTCATCGCGGTGGCCGCCGGCGTGCGGGCAGGGATCTGCATGACCGCCGCGCCCACGTCGATCCGTTGCGTCTGGCCGGCCATCCAGGCGAGCATGCTGGGCGAGTCGGAGCCGTACGCCTCCGCCGCCCACACCACCGAGTAGCCGAGGCGGTCCGCCTCCTGGGCCAGCGCCAGGTGGTCGGCGGGCGTACTCCACGCTGTCTGGTATCCGAGGCTGAGCCCGAGTCGCACTGGTCCTCCCCCATCCGTGGCACAGGTCGCACCAGGTTACGCAATGCCGAAAACGGACCCGATCACCGGCTCTCCGCCAATGATCCCCCGTCCGTCGCGGTGCCTCGCGGCGGCGGAACCGGCAGAACCGGCAGAGATGACGGGAGCGAGGATATCGGTGGCGGCGGGTTCGAAATAAGGTTCACCCATGCAACAGCGACCGCTCGGCCGAAGCGGGCTGGCGGTTTCGCGGCTCGCGCTCGGCACCATGACCTGGGGCCGGGACACCGACGCCGACGATGCGGCCGCCCAGCTGAAGAGTTTCCTCGACGCCGGCGGCAACCTGATCGACACCGCCGACGTGTACGGCGACGGCGACGCCGAGTCGGTGATCGGGTCACTGCTGGGCGCCCTCGTCCCCCGCGACGAGCTGCTGATCGCCACGAAGGCGGGGTTGCGGCCGGGCAGCGCCCGGCGGCGCGACGGCTCCCGGGGCCACCTGCTGCGCACCCTGGAGGCGTCGCTGCGACGGCTCGGCACCGACCACGTCGACCTGTTCCAGGTGCACGGGTACGACCCGGACACCCCCCTGGAGGAGACCCTCGCGGCACTGGACCACGCGGTGGCCAGCGGGAAGGTCCGTTACGTGGGGGTGTCGAACTTCTCCGGTTGGCAGACCGCGCGGGCCGCCGCGTGGCAGACGGCCTGGCCGGGTCGGGCGCCGGTGGTCGCCGCCCAGGTGGAGTACTCACTGCTGGAGCGGGGCGTGGAGCGCGAGGTGCTGCCGGCCGCTGACGCCCTGGGCCTCGGCGTGCTGCCCTGGTCGCCGCTGGGTCGAGGGGTGCTCACCGGCAAGTACCGGCACGGGCGGCCGGCGGACTCCCGGGCCGCCTCCCCGCACTTCGAACGGTTCGTCTCCACCTACCTGGAGCCGCGCTGCTCCAGCATCGTGGAGGCGGTGGCGACCGCGGCCGGCGGCCTGGGCGTGTCGCCGCTGGAGGTCGCGCTGGCGTGGATCCGGGACCGGCCCGGGGTGACCGCGCCGATCCTGGGCGCCCGCACCGTGGGCCAACTGCTCGGCGCCTTGCAGGTCGAGCGCATCACGCTGCCCGAGGAGATCACCACCGCGCTGGAGGACGTCTCCTCGGTGCCGGTCGGCTACCCCGAGCGCGACGGGTGACCCGAGCTGGTCCGGACGGCGGGAAGCGCCCGCCGACGGCCAGGACGGCACGAACCACGCGCGGCAGCGGCGTTGGTCACCCGCCAGGGGGTGGCAAACGGCCGCCGGGCTGGGCAGCATGGACGGCATGGACTACGAGTACGCGCCGCTGCGGCTGCCGCCGAACGTCGACCGGTTGACCGCCGCGGCGCAGTTGGCGATCCAGGCGGAGTTCTCCGGATGGGAGTTGGCCCGGGTACGGCTGTTCCGTGACGGCACGCGGCAGGTCATGCTGCGCCGTCGGCGGGTCAACCAGCCGCAGCCGGGCCTGTCGTACTGACAGGCACCCGGCCGGGACAGCGCGACGGAACGCCCGGGGCCCGAACCGCACTCGGTCGGGTCCCGGGCGTCGTACGGCCCTAGTGCTGGTGCCCGGCGTGGTCGTGGTCGTCGTCGTCCAGCTCCAGGAACGGGTGCTCGTCGAGCCGACCGACGAGCCGGTCGTCACCGGCCGGCTGGAACGGGCCGACCGCGTCGTCGTCGTCGAACGACTCCAGGTCGACCGGGGTGCCCACCTCGCTGACCATCACCACCCCGTCGAGCGGTTCCAGCTCCGGGACGTCCAGCGCGCCGAGCGAGCCGTCGCCGCTCTGCAGCAGCTCCAGCACCGCCTCGCCGACGCCCTCCACCGGAGCCGGCTCGTCGTCCTCCGGGGTGCCCTCACGACGGGCCGCCTCGGCCGCCCGCAGCAGCGCGGAGATGCTCGGCACCCGGTAGTCGCGGCGTTGCCGCACCGAGATCACGCGGGGGTGCGGGTCGCTGGCCTCGACGCTCTCCCCGCCGAAGCGCTCGTCGGCCTCGTCCGGGTCGATCGAGTCGACGTCCCATGGCGTGACCTCACCGAAGGCGTCGAGGAGCTGCTCGTCGTAGGCGAAGGAGGCGTTGTTCAACGCCACGTACGCCTGCCAGACGTCGTCGTCGTCGACGCGGCCCTGCGCGGCGCGTACGGCGGCCAGGTGGTGGCGGGCCGCTTCGATCACCCGCTCGAGTGCGGCGTCCAGCTCACCGTGCTGGTCGGTCATGTGGGGCAGTCCCTTCACGATGGGGAGGTAACGCGGACACTGCTAACAGGTGCGGAGGAACCGGTCGAGAACCCGCACGCCGAACTGTAGTCCGTCGACCGGAACGCGCTCGTCGATGCCATGGAACAGCGCGGAGAAGTTCAGGTCGGCGGGCAGCCGCAGCGGCGCGAACCCGAAGCAGCGGATGCCGAGCGTCGAGAACGCCTTCGCGTCGGTGCCGCCGGAGAGCATGTACGGCACCGGACGCGCGCCCGGGTCCTCGGCGCGCAGCGCCGCCGACATGGCCTCGACGAGGTCGCCGTCGAAGGTGGTCTCCAACGCGGGCTGCCGCTGGACGTACTCGATGTCGATGTCCGGGCCGACCAGCTCGCGCAACTGCCGCTCGAGCATCTCGGACTGGCCGGGAAGGCTGCGGCAGTCGATGGTGGCGGTGGCACGGCCCGGGATGACGTTGTCCTTGTACCCGGCGGCGAGCCGGGTCGGGTTGGCCGTGTTGCGGATGGTCGCCCCGATGATGTTGGCGATCGGGCCGAGCTTGGCGATGGCGACCTCCGGGTCGTCCGGGTCCAACTCGATGCCGAGCAGGTCGGAGACCTCGGTCAGGAACGCCCGTACGGTGTCGGTGACCACCACCGGGAAGCGGTGCTGACCGATGCGGGCCACGGCCTCGGCGAGGGCGGTGACGGCGTTGTCGTCGTGCACCATCGACCCGTGCCCGGGGCGACCCTTGGCGTGCAGCCGCAGCCAGTCGATACCCTTCTCGGCGGTCTCGATCAGGTAGAGGCGCTGGCTGTCGTTGACCGAGTAGGAGAACCCGCCGACCTCGCCGATCGCCTCGGTGCAGCCGTCGAAGAGGTCACGGTGGTTCTCGACCAGGAAGCGCGCTCCGTAGTCGCTACCCGCCTCCTCGTCGGCGGTGTACGCGAGCACGATGTCGCGCGGGGGCCGGACGCCGGTGCGCTGCCAGTGCCGCACCACGGCGAGCACCATCGCGTCGAAGTCCTTCATGTCGATGGCGCCGCGGCCCCACAGGTAGCCGTCGCGCTGCTCGCCGGAGAACGGGTGCACCGACCACTCGCCGGCGTCGGCGGGCACCACGTCCAGGTGGCCGTGCACGAGCAGGGCTTCCCGGCTCGGGTCGGCGCCGGGGATGCGGGCGACGACGTTCGCCCGGCCGGGCGCGGACTCGTGCAGGACCGACTCGACGCCCACCTCGGCGAGCTTCTCCGCCACGTACTCGGCCGCGCGGCGTTCGCCGACGCTGGTGTCGTTGTCACCGGTGTTGGTGGTGTCGATGCGCAGCAGGTCGCGGCAGAGGTCCACGACCTCCGCGGTGGGGTCCGGTCGGGCGGAGGCGGCGTCGCTCGTCATCGCCCCTTCATACCAGCCCGGAGTTACCGGCGGGCCGGCGCACCGACGAGACGCGGCCGGGCATCCAGGCCGACGAATCGGGCGACGGTTTCGTGACGGGCGCGTTCGGGTACCGCCGCCCACGACCGCACATCCCCTGCCGGAGCTTCCGCCCGCCAGTCGAGGAGGGCATCATGTCCGCCGTTCCCCTACCCCCGTTGCCGCCCGCGCCCGCACCCGAGCAGGGCTACCGGCCCGGTGGCCGCAGCGTCGCCGACATCGTGGACCGCGAGCACCGGCAGTTGCTGACCCTCGTGGACCAGTTGACCGGCCCCGACGCGACGCCGCAGGAGGCGCTGGCGGTGCTCACCGCCGCGCTGTCGCGGCACATCTCCGCCGAGGAGCAGTACCTGCTGCCGGCGGTACGGGCGGCGCTGCCGGCCGAGGCCGGCCGGGTGGACGCGGAGATCGACGCGGACGCGGCGCTGCTGGCCTCCCTGAAGGGGCTGAACGACGAGACCGTGACCGAGGTCGCCGAGCGGGTCCGTCGGCACGTCGACGGCGTGGGGGCGCTGGTCGCCGAGCTGCGTGCGGTGGCGACCCCGGAGGAGCTGATCCGGCTGGGCAACCGGTTGGAGATCGCCGAGGAGGCCGCACCGACCCGGCCGCACCCGGGCACCCCGGCCACGCCGCCCTGGAACCGGATCGTCGAGCCGGCGGTGGGCGTGGTGGACAAGGTGATCGACGCGGTGACGCGGCGGCCGACGTACCTCAAGGACCTGCCGGAGCCGCCGCGCGACTGAAGCCGCGCGCCGCACCACGTAATGCATTCAATGTCACCGATCCACTTGGCCCCTTCCGCAGGCTCCGGCGTGGTCCTACCGTCACCGTATGAACCTGGAGCTGCGACACCTGCGGGTGGTCTGCGCGATCGCGGAGACAGGGAGTGTGACCAAGGCGGCGTCGGCGCTCGGGCTCGCCCAGCCGGCGTTGACCGCCCAGCTCCAACGGATCGAACGGACGCTGGGCGGGCCGCTGTTCGACCGGGATCGGCGCGGCGCCCGGCCCACCGCGCTCGGTGAGCTGGTGCTCGCCCGGGCCCGGGTGCTGCTGCCGGCCATGAAGGGCCTCCAGGACGAGGCGGCACGGTTGGCCGGCGCGGCGGAGGTGTCGCGGTGCTACCGGCTGGGTGGGGTGAACAGCCCGATCCTGGGCCGGCTGGTGCACCGGCTGGCCGCCGAGGAGCCCCCGGCCCAGATCACCACGTACGCCTCGTGGTCCGTGGACGAGCTGGCGCAGTTGGTGGCCGGCGGACGGTTGGACTTCGCCCTCACCGGCGTCTGCGGGGACGCCACGCCGTCGGCCGAGTTCGGGTTGCGGTGGCGGGAGGTGGCCGTCGACCCGGTGCTGGTCCTGCTGCCGGCGAGCCACCCGCTGGCCGACCGGGACGAGGTGCGCCTGGGCGACCTGCGCCACGAGCAGTGGGTGGCGGCGCCCGGCGACGGCTGCTTCGGCGACTGTTTCGCCGCCGCCTGCGCCCGCGCCGGCTTCACCCCGCGCAAGGTGTACGAGACCGACATCCGTGGCTGCGTCGACCTGGTGGACGCGGGCGTGGCGGTGGCCCTGTGCCAGGCGACGTTCCGGCCGGTGGCCGGTCTGGTCACCCGACGGTTGGCCGGTGTCCCCCTGCGCTGGCGGCTGCTGCTGGGGTGGCACCCGGACTCGCCCGCCGCCCGCGACGCGGAACTGCTGCTGGCGACGGCGAAGGCGGCGTACACCGACTCGCTGGCGTCGCACCCCACCTACCTGGACTGGCTGGTGCGCAACCCGGCCTTCGGCGTCCGGCAGCCCAGCGGGGTGTGAGGGCCTACTGCCCGACGGGCTCGGCGGGCCGCCGGGTGAAGAAGCGGACGAGGTCGTCCGCCGCCGTCGGCGACAGCATCATCGCTTGGACCCGTGCGCACATCTCGGCGATCGGCTGGATCCTGGCGAACATCGCCTCCTCGTACGCCTGGATCGCCGCGTCCGGGTCGGTCGGGTTGGCGACGAGTTCGCGGGCGAGTTCGGCGGCGTCCAGCATGGCCTGGTTGGCGCCCTCACCGACCGGCGGCATGAGGTGCGCGGCGTCGCCGAGGAGGGTGACTCCCGGCTGGTGGACCCAGCGGGCGTCGACCGGCATCGCCTCGACCCGGCGTGGCGTCGGCGCGTCGTCGCCGGCGTCGAGGAGGGCGACCAGGCGCGCGTCCCAACCGTCGAAGAGCGCACGCAGAGCGTCCTTGCTGCGGTAGGCGTCCAGGTCACGGTCCGGCGCGCGCAGGGAGATGCCGACCCGGATGCTGCCGTCGCCGAGGCGCTGCGCGGCGAGGATCTGGTTGACGCCGACGCACCACAGGTTGCCCGGGCCGACCATGTCGGCGAGATCCGGGTGGCGCCGGTCGGCGTCGCCGATGGTCAGATCCACGTGGGTGGAGACGTACGACAGGGGCGCGTCGATCAGCAGCGGTCGAACGACCGAGCGGGCGCCGTCCGCGCCGACGAGGATGTCGCACTCGGCCCGGTCACCGCCGTCGAAGGTCAGCAGGAAACCCCCGGCGGGCCGCGGCGTCGCCGCGACGAGGCGATGCCCCCAGGCGACCGCGTCGGGCGGGAGCGCGTCGAGCAGCAGGGCACGCAGGACGGTGCGGTCGATCTCCGGGCGTCCGTCGAACGAGCCGGGGCGCGGCGTGTGGTGCACGAGGGTACGTCCGGCCGGATCGAGGATGCGGTGCTCCTCGCCCTCGGGCCGCGCCGAGGACCGGAACACCGCGCCGAGGCCCGCCTCGGTGAGGGCGCGCTGCCCGGACTCCGGGTGCAGGTCGAGCATGCCGCCCTGCGAGCGCGCGGACCGGTCCGCCTCGCGTTCGTGGACCACCGCCTCGATGCCGTGCAGGTGCAGGATCCGCGCCAACGTCAGCCCTCCGAGGCCGCCGCCCACGATCGCCAGTCGCATCGTCATGCCCCTTACCGTACACTGTATTGCGTGGATACACCGTACGGTAGCGAAGTGGTGCCCGTGTGGGAACGGCCGGAGCCCCGCCCGCGGGCGACGCCGGTGCCGCTGACCCGCGCGAAGATCGCCGAGACGGCGATCCGGCTCGCCGACGCGCACGGCCTCGACGGCCTGTCGATCCGCCGGCTCGCCAAGGAACTCGGCGTCGGCCCGATGCGGCTCTACGACTACGTCGCCAACCGGTCAGAGCTGCTCG
Organism: Micromonospora sp. RB23; assembly: GCF_053585025.1. Lineage (NCBI taxonomy): Bacteria > Bacillati > Actinomycetota > Actinomycetes > Micromonosporales > Micromonosporaceae > Micromonospora > Micromonospora sp. RB23. The sequence continues at coordinate 3,280,197 of NZ_CM132111.1, read as the reverse complement.
ACCTGATGGTCGACGCGGTCTACGCCGAGATCGCCGCGACCGGCCCGCAGTCCGGGTGGCGCGACACGGTGCTGGCCATCGTGCGACGGACCCGCGCCGCCGCCCTCGCCCACGAGTGGTTCTCCGACCTGCTCGGCGGGCGGCCCCAGCTGGGGCCGCACGCGCTCGCCGTGGGCGAGTCGACCGCCGCGGCGCTCAGCCGGGCCCCCGACGTACGCGGCATCGACGACCTCCAGCGGGCCCTGGGCGCCCTCAACGCCTTCATCGTCGGGGCGCTACGGCGGGAGGTCACCGAGCGCCGCACCGCCCGTTCCACCGGCACCGAGTTGAGCGCCTGGCAGGCCAGCCTCGGCCCCTACCTGACGCGCATGCTCGACACGGGCCGCTATCCGACCGTCGCCCGCCTCGTCGTCGACGGCGCGCACCTCGACGCCGACGAGACCTTCGACCACAACCTGACCACCCTCCTGGACGGCATCGCCGGCCGGTGACCCCGCCAGCGGCGAGACGAAGACCACCGGCGACGCGGCGGTCACCGGCGGTGCGAACCGCCGCTGCCGGGGTATCTGGCGGACATGACCGATCTCTACCCGCCCGCCGACGACCGCGAACTGCTTCGCCAGGCCGCCGCCGCCCACACCGCCGCCGTCCGTCAGGTGGAGGCGTTCCTGCGCCGGCTCCCGGAGGTGCCCGACCCGGCCGACGTCACCGAGTACGCCAACCTGCTCACCCGCGAGGACCAGACCCGGGGCGAGCGGGACGCCGCCGCCGACGCGGCGGGGCTGACCATCGGCAGCCTGGAGTCCGACCAGGGTCAGTAGGCACTACGACGGCGCCGTCCCGGTACCGGGTCGGCGCCGTCGCGTACGGCCGTGCTCAGCGCTCCACGAGCGGATCGTGGCCGAGGTCGAGCAGCGAGTGCCGCCACTCGTCGTCGGCGTTGCCGCGCCGGGGCTTGGCGTCCATCAGCCCGCGGATCCGCTCGACCGCCTCCCGCATCACCTCGATGTCCTCCGGCGTGAGGTCGACCTTGCGCTTGTTGAGCACCTTGAGGATCTCCCGCCCCGGCTGGGGCAGGTCCAGGTCCGGGTTCGGACTGAACGACTCCTCCCCCGAGCCCCGGGTCAACAGCCAGGTGCGCAGTTGCTCCGACGGGACGTTGACCTCGGCGTGGAAGTCCTCCCAGAGCACTTCCACCTCGGGGTCGAGCCGCGTGTCGCGTACCATCACGTCTCCTCTCGCGTCTCCGGGTCGTCCTGGTCGGTCTTGGGATGCAGGCCCTCGGCGGGCACCCGCGTCCGGCGTGGGTTCGCGGTCGGGGGCGCCAGGATCGGGTCGGGGTGGTCGTCCTCGTCCCGGGGTTTCGCGGCCTCCGCGTGCTCGTGCGGCTCGTCGCGGTCCTCGTGGTCGTCGCGTCCCGCCGGCCCGCTCATCGCGGGTGTGTTGTCGTGGCGGCGGTGTACCCCCGCTCGCCCGCGGTCACGTCGAAGGTGAGTTGCCCGTCGCGGGCGTCCACGACGACCTTCTGCCCGGGTGAGATCGCCGATTCCAGCAGCATCCGGGACAGGTGGTTGTCGACCTCGCGCTGGATCACCCGGCGCAGCGGACGGGCGCCGAACTCCGGTTGGTAGCCGTGCTCGGCGAGCCAGTCCACGCCGGCGGTGGTGACCTCCACCTGGATGTCCTGGGCGTGCATCCGGCGGCGGGTGTCCTCCAGCAGCAGCGCGGTGATGTCGCGCAACTGCTCGGCCTCCAACCGACGGAAGATGATGATCTCGTCGATGCGGTTGAGGAACTCCGGCCGGAAGTTCTCCTGGAGGCGGCGCATCAGCCGCTCGCGCAGCTCGTCGTTCTCCTGCTCGCTGCCGGGCGCGCCGGTGCCGAACCCGACGGCACGCTGCGTCCCCGTGATCAGTTCGGAGCCGAGATTGCTCGTCATGATCAGGACGGTGTTCTTGAAGTTCACCGTACGGCCCTGGCTGTCGGTGAGCCGCCCGTCGTCGAGCACCTGGAGCAGGATGTTGAACACGTCCGGGTGCGCCTTCTCGATCTCGTCGAGCAGCACCACCGCGTACGGGCGGCGGCGCACCGCCTCGGTGAGCTGGCCGGCCTCCTCGTAGCCGACGTACCCGGGTGGGGCGCCGACCAGCCGGCTGACCGTGTGCCGCTCCTGGAACTCGCTCATGTCCACCCGCACCATGCGGTCCGCCTCGCCGAACAGCGCCTCGGCCAGGGCCCGGGCCAGCTCGGTCTTGCCGACTCCGGTGGGGCCGAGGAACAGGAAGCTGCCCATCGGGCGGTCCGGGTCCGCCAGCCCCGCGCGGGAACGGCGCACCGCCTCGGCCACCGCGGTGACCGCGTCGTCCTGGCCGACCACCTTCTCGTGCAGGTGACCCTCCAGCCGCAACAGCCGGTCGCGTTCCTCCTCGGTGAGCTGACTGACCGGGATACCGGTGGCCCGGGAGACCACCTCGGCGATCTCCTGTGGACCCACCTCGGGCACCTGCGAGGACGACATCCCGTCCTCGCCGTTGGCGCGCCGGATCTCCCCCTCCAGCTCGGCGATCCGGTCGCGCAGCGCCGACGCCCGCTCGTACTGCTCGTCGGTGACGGCCTGCTCCTTGTCGCGGCGTACGTCGTCGAGCTCCTGTTCCAGCTCGCGCACGTCGGACGCCGGCGTACGGGTGCGCAGCCGCACGCGCGCGCCGGCCTGGTCGATCAGGTCGATGGCCTTGTCCGGCAGGAACCGGTCGGTGACGTACCGGTCGGACAGCTCGGCGGCGGTGACCAGCGCCTCGTCGGTGAAGCGCACCTGGTGGTGCGCCTCGTACCGGTCCCGCAGTCCGCGCAGGATCGCGATCGTGTCGTCGATGCTCGGCTCCGGCACCAGCACGGGCTGGAAACGCCGGGCCAGAGCCGCGTCCTTCTCGATGCTCTTGCGGTACTCGTCGAGCGTGGTCGCGCCGATCACCCGCAGCTCGCCCCGCGCCAGGGCGGGCTTGAGCATGTTGGACGCGTCCATCCCGCCCTCGCTGCCGGCGCCACCCGCGCCGACCAGGGTGTGGATCTCGTCCAGGAAGATGATCAGCTCGTCGCGGTGCGCCCGGATCTCGTCGATCACCTTCTTGAGGCGCTCCTCGAAGTCACCCCGGTAGCGGGTGCCGGCGACCAGGCCGGCGAGGTCGAGTTGGACGACCCGCTTGCCGAGCAGGGTCTGCGGGACGTCCCCGTCGCAGATCCGCTCGGCCAACCCTTCGACGATGGCGGTCTTGCCGACACCGGCCTCACCGATGAGCACCGGGTTGTTCTTGGTCCGCCGGGACAGGATCTCCACGGCCTGTTCGATCTCGTCGGCCCGTCCGATCACCGGGTCGATCTGGTCGTTGCGGGCCAGGTCGGTGAGGTCCTGGCCGTACTGGTCGAGGGTGGGCGTACCCCGGTCCGGCTTCGGTCCGTTCATCGGGCCGCGCTCGGCGTTGGCGGCCTGCAACGACTCCGGCTGGATCCGGCCGGCGGCCAGCATCCGCCCGGCCGGCGACTCCGGGTTGAGCGGCAGGGCCATCAGGATGTGCTCGGGGCCGATGTAGTTCGCGCCCATCGCCCGGGACAGCTGGTGGGCGTCGAGCAGCGCCCGCTTGGCCGCCGGGGTGAGCGACAGGTTGGGCGGCACCTCGCCGCGCGGCGCGCCGTCGCCCTTGCCGCCGAGCGCGTTGAGCAGGGTGTCCGGGTCGGCGCCGGCCCGACGGACCAGGTCGCGCAGGGGTTCGCGTTGCAGCGCGGCCCAGAGCAGGTGGTCGGTGTCCAGGTCGTTGCTCTGCCGTTGTGCGGCGCGACGGGCCGCGTCGGCCAGCATCTCCCGCGCGTCGGCGGTCATCAGTCGGGTGATGTCGACCCGGTGCGGCGGTCGGCGTCCTCCCTCACCCCGGCCGAAGTACCGGGCCAGGAATTCGTCCCACGGGTCGGAGCCGAGATCACCGGGTCCCATCATGTCTCTCCTCCGCAGTCGGGCGCGGCACGGTCGGCAGGGGCTACCCGGCACCCGGCCCGACAAACGCCGCAGGCGGTGGCGCACCTCGCTGTGGAGTGGCGTCCGGCCGGTTCGGCCGGGTGGTGGCAGGCTGGCGGCATGACGGAGAACCCGCTGCTGATCGTGGACGGCGCCAACGTGGTGGGCTCCCGGCCCAACGGGTGGTGGCGGGACCGGGCCGGGGCCGCCGCCCGGTTGCGGGACGCCCTCGCGCCGGTGGCCGCCGAGGGGCTGCCCGCCCGGTTGACGGCACCGGTCGACGTGGTGCTCGTGGTCGAGGGCGCGGCGCGGGACGTGCCCGGCATCGACGAGGTGCGCGTGGTCTCCGCCCCCGGCTCGGGTGACGACACGGTGGTCGAGCTGGTGCAGGCCGCACCGCAGCGTCGCCGGCTGGTGGTCACCGCCGACCGGGAACTGCGCGAGCGGGTCACGGCCCTGGGCGCCGAGGTGTACGGCCCCCGCTGGCTCCGCGATAACTGAAAGGTTCTCGCACTGGGACTCCCACAGAACGGACTCCCGGCACTTCACGGGGGTTAACGGTCAGGCGGGCATCAACACCGCCAGGGCGGATGTTCTCCCGGGGACGCCGATAGGCTCTAATGGAGATCTCCCCGCCCCCAGGAGGTTCCGCCGTGGCGAGCGTCGCCGAGCTGAAGGCTGCCATCGATGTCGCCCTCCAACAGATCGGTGACGGGCAGACAGCCGTCCAGGCGGCGGGTGAGAAGCTGGCCGAGGCACAACAGACCCTGGCCGGCGCGTTGGAGGGCAGCGGCCACGAGACGGTCGAGGCGGCCCAGGCGTCGCTGACACAGGCCAGCCAGGAGCTGGAGGAGTGTCTCGCCGCGACACTGGTCGCTGTCGAGCAGGCCCAGCTCTACGTCTCCACGCTGTAGGCCGACGTGTCCATCATCGAGGACATCGGCGGCCAGGTCCGGGCGGCCAGCGAGGAGTTCCCGGTGGGCCTGCTCGGTCAGGCCCTGGAGAAGTTCGGCCTGGCCGCCGAGCGGCTGCGCTGGGTCCGGCAGGAATCGGCCAACCCGATGGGGGTGCCCGAACTGTCCGCCGCCACCGAGCACGCCGAGAGCGCCAACTACGCGCTACGGGTGGCGCAGGAGCAACTGTCCGCGTATCTGGCCGCGATCGGGTTGGCCGCCGACGGCGCTCCGCCGCCCCGGCCGCAGCAGCGCGACCAGCGGCACGACGAGGCGCCGTCGGACGGTCCGACCACCGTGCCGCCGGAGCGGCCCGAGCAGGTACGGATGCGTCGCTGGTGGTCCGTACGGGTGGCGGAGCTGACCGGCGGGCGCGACGCCGACGCGGACGAGCCCGACGAAGCGCTGCGCGACTCGCAGGAGTTGCTGCGCCGGGTCGTGCGCGGCGTCCGCGCCGGCGACCGTGACCGGCTGCGGACCGAGCTGCGCCGCGCCTCGGCCGACGTGGGCCTCGGCATGGCGGCGCTCGCGCCACCGTTGCTGCGCGAGCTGGCCGGTGAGCTGCTGGGGCACCCGCCCCGCGCCACGGACCTCGGCCGTCTGCGCGGTGAGCTGGACGGCCGGGTACGGGATCTGCTGCCCGGGTTGCCGCCGCCGGTGTTGGAGACGCTGCTGACCCGGGTGTGCCGGATGCCACCGCCACGGTCGTCCGGGGAGCCGCCGCACGCCGCCGACTCCGCGGTGGCCGCCGGAGTGACGGCCGGGCTGCTGCTCGCCCGGCTGGGCCGGGACCTACCCACGGGAACCCCTCGGGCCGCCGCCGAGCCGACCACCGGCGGCGCGAACACGAGTCCACGCCGCGACGACAAGCGCGCCGGCGGTTCACACGACGGCGGCGCGAGCCCACTCCCGAGCGATCGACGCGCCGCCGGTCCGCCGCGTTCCGGCGCGGCGGGGGGACAGGCGTCGGGTGGGGTCGTGTCGCCCCGCACGGGCAGCCCGTGGCGGGACGCGCCGGCACGCCGGGGCTCCGATGGCTGACCGGCGCGGGCAGCTCGCCGCCCGGGTCCGGGACTCCCTCGCCGAGGCGCTGGGCGCCACCCGCACCCGACTGTCCACGGCGCAGGCCGACCTGAGCGCCGGACGCGAGCGGCTCGCCCGGGTCCGCCGGGCCGCCGCCGCCGTCCCGGAGCGGGTGGGCGGCCAGCGCGACCGTCGCCTCGCCGAGATCGACGCCCGGCACGCCACCCGCATCGCGGAGCTTGCCCGCCACGCCGCCGACGCCGCCCGCCGGGAAGCGCCCGGCTGCGCCGGCGCCGACTGGCCGGGCTGGACGCCCACACCCCTGCGCCGGTCCGAACCGCCCGGCGCGCTGCGGGTCGGCACGGTCCGGCTCGACGACGTCGACCCGGTGCCCGCGCTGGTGCCGCTGCTCGACGCCGGGCACGTCCACCTGTCCGGAGACGACCGCGCCGGCTGCGACGCCGTGGTGTCCGCGCTGCTGCTGCGGGCCGTCGGCCGCGCCGACCCCGGTGGCGTACGACTCATCGGGTACGACCCGGAGCACCTCGGCGGCGGCCTGGCCGGGTTCGCGCCGCTGGGCACGGCGGGGCTGCTCACCTTCGTCGGCCCCGGCGGACTGGGTCCGCTCCTGGACGACCTGGTCGAACAGATCCGGCGGATCAACGAGACGGTGCTGGCCGGCGAGTACGGGTCCCTGCGGGAGCTGGCCTCGGCGACCGGTCGTCGCCCCGAGCCGTGGCGGGTGGCGGTGCTGCTCGGCGGCGACGAGCTGAACCGGCACGAGCGCGGACAGCTCGACCGGGTGGTCCGGGCCGGCGCGGCCTGCGGGGTGCACCTGGTGGTCCGTGGCGTGGCGCTGCCCGACGATCCGACGGTGACCCGGGTGGTGGCGGACGCGTCGGGCGCCCGCATCGGCGGCCCGTCGGGCCTGTCGGTGCGGCTGGACCCACCGCCGCCGGCGACGCTGGTCACCGAGACCTGCCGCGAGATAGCCGCCCAGGTGAACGCCGGCCCGCCGCCGACGCCGTTCGGCGACCTGTTGCCGCCACCGGAGCTGATGTGGCGGGAGAACTCGGCGGACGGCCTGACCGTGCCGATCGGCGAGGGACCGCAGGGTCGGCCGGTACGCCTGACGCTCGCCGACTATCCGCCGCACGCCCTCATCGGCGGCCCGTCCGGCACCGGCAAGACGAACCTGATCTTCGCGTGGATCGGCGCGCTCGCGGCCCGCTACTCCCCCGCCGAGCTGGAGTTCTATCTGCTGGACTTCAAGGAGGGCGTATCCTTCGCCCGGTTCGCGCAGGGCCGGCGTGACCCGAGCTGGCTGCCGCACATGCGCCTGGTCGGGATCAACGTCAACACCGACCGGGAGTTCGGGCTGGCGCTGCTGCGCTTCCTCGCCGAGGAGTTGCGCCGGCGCGCCGACGCGGCCAAGAAGCACGAGGTCACCAAGCTCGCCGAGCTGCGCGCGGTGGACCCGACCGGGCACTGGCCGCGGATCGTCGCGGTGGTCGACGAGTTCCAGATGCTGCTGGCCGGCCGTGACGTGGTGGCCCGGGAAGCCGCCGACCTGTTGGAGGACCTGGCCCGCCGCGGCCGCTCACAGGGCATCCACCTGGTGCTCGCCTCCCAGGACGTACGGGGCATCGAGGCGCTGTGGGGGCGTCCCGCGCTGGTGGCCCAGTTCGCCCTGCGGATCGCGCTGCCCAAGGCGCTGCGGATCCTCGCCGAACGCAACGACGCGGCGCAGTCACTGCCGCGCTGGCACGCGGTGGTCAACGCCGAGTCGGGCCTGGTCGAGGGCAACGAGGTCGCCCGCATCCCGGCCGCCAGCGACTGGGAGACGTGGAGCGGGCTGCAACACCGCCTGTGGCGGATGCGTCCACCCGACGCGGCCCCGGCCCGGCTCTTCGACGGTGACGCGATCCCCCGGCTGAACGATGCTCCCGACTTCGCGGCTCTCGAAGCCCCGGCGGACGGCCGCGCGCCGCGTAACCCGGTGGCCCTGCTCGGCGAGATCATCGACGTACAGGCGCGTTCGGCGGCGCTGCGGCTGCCCCGCGCGCCCGGGCGCAACCTGGCGGTGCTCGGCACCCGGGTGGACGAGGCGTGCGCGGTACTGGACGCGGCGGCCCGGTCGCTGGCCCGCCAGCACCCGCCGGGCACCGCCCGCTTCTCCATCGCCTGCCTCGACGCGGACGCCGACGGCATCGCCCGCGCGCTCTACGACGACCTGGCCGACGACGCCGCCTGGTACGACGAGGAGACCGTCGGCGAGTTGATGACCGAGACGGCCGACGGGTTGTCCGGCGCGGGCAGCCCGCACTACCTGCTGCTGTTCGCGGTCGACGCGGCGGCCGGGGCCCTCGCGGCGCGGACGGGCCGGCGTACCGGCCTGGAGCAGCTCCGTCGGATCCTGCACGACGGTCCGGAGCGGCGTACCCACGTGCTGGCCTGGTGGCGGGGGGTGGCACGGATGCGCGCGGACCTGGGTGGTCCGGCCGCCCGCACCGACCAGATCGGGGCCTGGGTGGCGTTGGACGCGCACGGCGGCGAGCTGGGCGCGTCGCTCTATCCGGGCACCGGCGGCCCGGACTGGTATCCCCGCCCGTGGCGCGGGCTCTTCTTCGACCGGGCCGTGCACCGCACCGGTCACGTGATCATCCCCTACGGACCGTCGCGGTGAACGAACCGGTGGCCAGCGAGACGTACACGGCGCAGCTCCGACGGCTCGCCGAACTGACCGCGCGGGTGCGCGAACAGCGCGCCGAGGCGCACACCTGGTACGAGCGGCAGTGCGCGGCGGCCGAGCGCGCGGTCGACGAGGCCGTCGCCGAGGTGCGACGTGCCGAGCAGGAACTGGTCGACGCCCGCGAGGAGCAGGAACGGGTAGACGCCGAGGTGGCGCACCTGTGGCAGCAGGCCCGCGCCCGGCTGGGCGCCCGCCGCATCGGCGGACCGCCCGTGCCGGCCAACGGCGGTGCGCCCGGCGACCCGGCGTTGCTTCTCGGCCGGGTTCGTGACCTGCTCAACCGGGCCGGGCAGCCGGGCGAGCTGCCGGGCTCGGTCAACCCGTTGCTGGCGCTGTGCGGGGTGGGCGGCGCGGTGCTCGGGTACGCGCTGGGCGTCGCCGCGCGGGCGCTCGGCGTCGGGTACGGCGGCGACCTGGCCGTCGGGATGCCGGTGCTGGCGCTGGTGGTGACGCTGCTCGGGCCGTTGATGGGGCTCGCGCCGGCGCGGGCGCTCGCCGACCGCCGGCACGCGATGCTCGGCCCCCGCCCGATCATGGTGGTGCTCGGCGCCGGCCTGGTCACCACGATCCTGCTGCTCGCCGCCGGCCCCTCTTTCTCCGGTTGATCAAGAGGTTCGCGTCATCGGACCGGCGTGTGGTGACGCGAACCTCTTGATCAACCGCCTGGGAAAGGGTCAGGCCGGCACGAGGACGGCCTCGCGCAGGAGGCGGCGGGCCAGGGTGACCCGGTCGGCGTCGTCGGGCAGGCCCGGCAGGTCACCGACCCGCGTGGCGACGCCGCTGAGCAGCGCGCGGGTCGCCGGCTCACAGTCGGCGGGCAGCGTGATCGTGCGGTCGAACACCCGGAGCGCCACCTGGCCGTCCCCGTGCGGCGCGAGCTGCCACCGCAGGCCCGGCCGCAGGACGAGCCGGGAGTCGGCGTCCAGCGCGTCCAGCGCGCCGGCCTGGGCGAGCGGACGGATCGGCGCCGGGCGGGCCGCCGGCCAGGCGCGCTGGCGCAGCCGGGCGGCGACCGCGCCCGGGTCGGCCCGCAGCAGCCAGTCGCGCAGCGCCTCCACCGTCTCGGTCAGCTCCGGCTCGATGGCGTCCGGATCGGCGACGTCGGTGCCGAACGGCAGGCTGGCCCGCAGCCGCTGGTCCTCGGCGGCCAGCGCGAGCAGTTCCTCGACGAGCGCGTAGCGGGTCAGGGCGCGGATGCCCACGGTCAGGTGCAGCGAGCTGGCCTCCTGCGCCTGGGCGCTGTGCAGCCACCCGCGCGGCAGGTAGAGGGCGTCACCGGGCGCGAGCACCACGTCCAGCGCGGCGGGGCCCTGCGCGGTGGCGCCGACCTCGTCGGCGCGGCCTCCCCAGGGCTGCTTCTCCAGCGGGTCGGGCAGCACCGGCGGGTGGATCCGCCAGTGCTTGCGACCGTCCACCTGGAGCACGAACACGTCGTGGGTGTCGTAGTGGGTGGCGAAGCCCTGGCTGCCCGCCGGCGTGAGGTAGGCGTTGACCTGCAACGGCTGGCGCAACGCGAGACCCAGGTCGCGGGCGAAGTCCACCAGCGGCGGCCAGATCCGGTGCAGGCCCTGCACCACCAGCGTGGCTCCGCCGGCGTACTGCTCCAGAATCCGCTCGTCGAGCACCTGGTCGCCGATCTCGGCGCCGGCGCCGCCGCCGCCGGTCCAGCGGGCCGCCGGCACGAGCTGGCCGTCCTTGGCGACGCGCAGGAAAGGGGTACGCAGACCGCGCCGGCTGAGCAGCTCGTCGGCGTCGTCCGGGCTGAACAGGTCGGTGAAGCCGGCGGGGTCGGGCAGCTCGGCGGCGCGGGACAGCAACGGAGTGTGGCCCCAGTGCGCGGCGGCGAACTTGGCCGGCTCGACCGAGACGCAACGCGCCAGCGCGGCGGCCGCCGTGGCCGGCACACCGTCGGGGGCCACGGACGGAACCGCCGGGCGGCCGTGGCCGCCCGGCGGGTCGAGGTACGTCATGACGTGCCGCTACCGGGCGCTGCCGTCGGCGCCACCGTCCTGGTGACCCGGGGTCGCACCGCCGTCGGCCGGACCCTCCGCGCCACCGTCCGCGCCACCGTCCTGGTGACCCGGCGTCGCGCCACCGTCGGCCGGACCCTCCGCGCCACCATCGGCGCCACCGTCCTGGTGACCCGGCGTCGCGCCGCCGTCGGCCGGACCCTCCGCGCCACCGTCCGCGCCACCGTCCTGGTGACCCGGGGTCGCACCGCCGTCGGCCGGGCCCTCCAGGCCGCCGCCGCCCGTGGTCTGCATGTCGTCGTCGTTGAGTGCCATCGGTACTCCCTCGGGTGTGCCGCCCCGTCATACGCCGGGGTCCGTCGTGCTGCGGGTGGTACCCCACGCGCGATCTTCTCTAACCCACACCGTAGACGCCGAACCGGGACGACACGGTCGGTTCGCGGGCGGCGGCGGAGAGTGCCAGGATGGGACGGTGATCCTGGTGGGCACGTCCGGCTGGCAGTACCGGGACTGGCGCGGCCGCTTCTACCCGCAGGGACTGCCACAGCGCCTCTGGTTGGAGCACTTCGCGTCGGGCTTCGCCACCGTCGAGGTCAACAACGCGTTCTACCGGCTGCCGGAGCGCGAGACGTTCGCGGCGTGGCGGGAACGGACCCCGGCGGACTTCTGCGTGGCGGTGAAGATGAGCCGCTACCTCACCCACATCAAGCGTCTGCGGGAGCCGGCCGAGCCGGTGGCGCGCTTCCTCGGCCGGGCCACCGCTCTCGGCGACCGACTCGGCCCGGTGCTGCTGCAACTGCCGCCGAACCTGCGGGCGGACGTCGACGCGCTCGACGCGACGCTGCGGTTGTTCCCGCAGGAGGTACGGGTGGCGGTCGAGCCCCGGCATCCCTCGTGGTGGACCGACGCCACCCGGGCCGTCCTGGAACGGCGGCGGGCGGCGCTGGTCTGGGCGGATCGCCTCGGTCGGCCGGTGGCGCCGCGCTGGCGGACCACTGACTTCGGCTACCTGCGGCTGCACGAGGGGCGGGCCCGGCCGTGGCCGCGCTACGGACGCACCGCGCTCGGCTCGTGGGTCCGCCGGCTCACCGACGCGTTCTACGCGGACGAGCCGACGTACGTCTACTTCAACAACGACCCCGGCGGCGCGGCGGTCACCGACGCCGTCGCGTTCGCGGCGCTGGCCCACGGGGCCGGCCACCCGGTGTCCCGGGTGCCGTCCCCGCCGGACAGCGCCGCTCGATAGGCCCGGTCTCAGGGCAGCATCATGGCGAGGTCCTTGGGCATCGTGTCCTTCACGTCCTGCCACTCGCCCTGGGTGACGTGCCGACGCAGGGTGTCGAGCACCACCTGCGTCACCCGCTCCGCGCCGCCCTCGGCGTCGTACGGGAAGCCCTGGCGGACCTCGTAGAGGAAGTCGTCGCGGTTGAGCTTGATCGGCACGTCGGACGGGTTCCAGCCGTCGAAGTAGATCCCCCGGACCAGCACGGGCAACTGCTGGGCGAACTCGACGCTCTCGTTGACCGCCAACCGGTCCCGCAGCAGGTGCAGCACCGTGCGCAGCGCCGCGTACGACTGGTTGCGCCGCTCCTTCGGCCACCCGTAGGCGTCCTCGATGTCCTTGAGGATCAGGTTGGTCTTGTCCAGCGAACTCTCGAAGGCGGAGATCATCGAATCAGGCATCGGTCGACCCCCGTTCCGTGGCCTCCCAGCGTCGCTCGTCGGTGCGTCGCGGTGGTCCCACCGGACCGCGCCGGGCACGTACCGGGCTGCCCTGCGGGGCGCGTCGGGCGTTGTCCGCCGTGCCGACCACGTGCAGGACGGCCCCGCGCCGTCTATCCGTCACCAGTCGAACCGTCATCCCCCGTCACCTCCGTGTCGTCTCCGGCCGTCGGGCGGCCGTACCCACCGTGTTCCACCCTGCCGGGCGAGCGGGTGAGCCGGCCCCACCCGGATCGGGTGAGACGGCCGCGCGGGGTCAGCCGGCGTCGAGGAGCCCGGCCAGGGTCGTGGCGTTCGTCTGCGCGAAGTCGCGGTAGCAGTTGTTCATGAGGACGTGGGTCTGGCCGGCGGAGTCGGCCAGCTCGCGCAGCTTGGGCGCCCAATCCTTGAGCTCCCGCTTGGAGTAGTGGTAGCCGAACTTCTCGTGGATGTCCTTGCTGGTCCACTTGTCACTGTGACCGTGAAAACGCATCACGGCCAGGTCGCCGGTGGCGGCCAGCACCGGGGGCACCGAGGAGCGGTGACCCTGCGGCATGTCCACGCAGACGTACGACAGGTCGTGCTCGCGCAGGAAGGACAGCGTCTCGTCGGCGTTGTCGCCGTCGAACCAGGACGCGTGTCGAAACTCGTAGACCGGGCGCAGCGGTGCGCAACGCTTCGCCACCTCCAGCAGGTACTGCTTGTTGGCCCGCTTGATCGTGAACCAGGGCGGAAACTGGAACAGCAGCGCGCCCAGCTTGCCCGCCTCGACGAGGGGATCCAGCGCGGACAGGAAGCGCGTCCACACCTCCTCGTACGCCTGCGCGGGCAGGTCGTCCGGGTAGACGTTCTTCTTGTCCGTCTCCGGTCGCAGGTCCTTGTAGAGCGCGCCGACCCGGGTCGGGTGGCCGGTCAACAGGCTGAACGCCTTGATGTTGAACGTGAACCCGGCCGGCGTGCGGTCGACCCAGAGCCGTGCGGTCGACTCGGCGGGCGGCGAGTAGTAGGTCGCGTCCACCTCGACCAGTGGGAACTGGCGGGCGTAGTACGCGAGGCGCTTCTCGGGGTTGTCCGCGGTCTGCGGGTACCAGCCCGAGTCGAGCAGTGTGCGGTCGGTCCAGGACGCGGTGCCCACCAGGATGTCACCCATGGGTGAAGTCCATCGTGTCGTGGACCGACCGGCAACCGCTGCTTCTCGCTCAGGCCGCCCGCCGTTCGCGGGTCTGCTTGCAGGTGACACAGGTGGTGGCGGCCGGGAAGATCTCCAGCCGCTCGACCGGGATCGCCGCCTTGCAGCCCTCGCACCAGCCGTACGTGCCCTCGGCGAGGCGGCCCAGGGCGTGCTCGTACTGGGCGCGGCGGTCGAGGATCGTCCGCAGGAGGGACTGTGCGGTGTCCCGCTCGGCAGTCTTGGTGCCGCTGTCGGCCTGGTCGTCGCCGGCGGTGTCGCCGACCTCCACCAGACGCAGCACCTGGCTCTGCAGGACGGCCTGGTCGTACTCGGCCGTCAACTCGTCGTAGCGCGCCTGCAGGGACTGCCGGATCTGGTCGATCTCCGTCTGGGAGCGGCCGGTGTCGACCGTGTCGTGGACGAGCATCGCTGCCTGCCTTTCCTGGCCTGTGGTTCACGTGAACCGGGTCCGGCGGCGTGGAGCCCCGGTAGCGGTCGCATGCGGTACGCGGGCGATCACCCGCGCTCTGTGAGCCGGGCGAGTACCCGCCGACCGCGGCACCCAAACCGGCAATTTCAGCCCTCGCCGGTGGCCTCGACGAGCGCGGGATGGCGGGGGTCGTCGGCCCGTACGACCACATCGGCGAAGCTGGCGGGAACCACCTCGTCGGCGTAGCGGTCGAAGGCCGGCAGGGTCCACCCCTGGGCGGGTTCGGTGCGGCGGCGCAGCGCCGCCGTGGACACCTGAAGGTGGACGGTCACGTCGAACGGCAACGCGCCGCCGAGCAGGAGCGCGCCGCTGACCAGCACCACGCCGCCCGGCGGCAGATCGAGGTACGCGGCGCGGCTGGCCCGGTCGGCGACCGGGTCCCACAGCGACGGCAGCAGCCGCCCGTCGCCTCCGGGGCCGGCCGGGTCGAGCACCTCGCGGCGCAGGCCGGCCTCGTCGAGCCAGCCCTCGTAGTAGGCGTCCGGGTTGGTGCGGCCAAGTTCGAAGCGCAGCGACGCGGGCCGCAAAAAGTCGGTGGCGCGTACGTGCAGGACCGGGCGACCCCGGGCGCGCAGCGGGTCGACAAGCGCGCCGGCCAGTTCGTCCGGACCGGCGGCGGGAGCACCGTCGACGGCGACACGCAGCCGGGCCGGCTCGACGGTGGCCGAGGCGTCGGCGAGGCGACAGGTCAGTTCCGCGACGAGCAGGTCGGGCGAGATGGGACGGATGCGCACCGGTCCATCCTGCCCGGCATGGGATCAGCGGGCGGCGGTGGCGGTCAGCCGGTGCGGTCGACGGTGACCCGCGCGTCGTCGGCCAGTCGGTAGCCCACGCCGTAGACGGTGGTGACCAGGGGGACGTCGACGCCGACCTTGCCGCGCAGTCGACGCACGTGCACGTCGACGGTGCGCACCCCGGCGTGCTCGTAGCCCCACACGGCGTTGAGCAGTTGCAGCCGGGTGAAGACGCGGCGGGGATGGGCGACCAGGTGCAGCAGCAGGTCGAACTCCAGCCGGGTCAGGGGCAGCGGCTCGTCGTCGCGCAGCACCGACCGGGACGACGCGAGGATGTGCAGGGAGGGGATCGTCGGGGTGCGGGCCCGCACGGGTGACCGGTTGGCCGGCACACCGTCGGAGCGGCGCTCGGCCGGAACGGAGCTGGTGATCACGCCCTCGCCACGTTCGAGCAGCTCACGAGCGGCTTCGAGCAGCCGTCGGGCCGGCGGCGTCAGCGACTCCTCGCAGGTCAACGGGATGGACAGCGTCACGGTGAGCTCGGGCGCGGCGGTGTTCGCCGGGCGGCGTTGACCGCCGGGAGGTCGACCGGGCACCGCAGGTTGGGACGTATGCCATCCGGCGCGCGACGAGGCGGGGCTGACCGACATGGTCCTCCTTGGGCTGGTCCGGGTATCTCCCCACGGCCCGGGACGCCGCTTCATCGATGCTTCCCGGCGCCCGGGCGAGGGTCAAGAGGCGGCTGCGTTGCATGAATGTGACAATTGACGAACGCATCGGAGCCAGACGCTCGCTCTGCGTACGAAGCCAGATGATTACAGCAGAGCCCCCCGGATGCCCGGTTACGGGGGTCCCCGTCCTGTTCACCATGCGGATGCCGCCGCCTCCCCGACCCGCTCAGCGGGTATGGTCCACGCTGATCCGCGCCTCGTCGCCCAGCCGGTAACCCACCCCGTAGACGGTGGTGATCACCTCCGCTCCGGCGAGCTTGGCGCGCAGCCGCCGGACGTGCACGTCCACGGTCCGGGCCACCGCGTGCTCGTAGCCCCAGACGTTCGACAGCAACTGCAGGCGGGTGAAGACCCGGTGCGGACGCTCGGCGAGAAAGAGCAGCAGGTCGTACTCGATGCGGGTGAGGGCGACCACCCGGTCGCCCTGGCGGACGGTCCGCGATCCGGCCAGGATGCGCACGTCGGCGGCGTCGACCACCGCGGGCGGTTCGACGGCGCCGGGCCGTGCGAGCGGTCGCGGCGGCGGCACGTCGGCGGCGGGTTCCAGCCGACCCTCTCCGGCGTCGGCCAGCTCGCCGAGCAACTGCACCAGCCGGGCCAGCCGGGGGCTCATCGGCCCGGGGGCCAGGTCGAGGGTGATGGTCAGGGTGGGTCCGGTGCGCGGGCGGCCGGCGGCCCGTCCCGGGTGGCCCGGCGAGTAGGGACGGGTGGGGATCGCGACGACGGACATCGTGCCTCCTGAGATGGCGGTACGCCCGCCACGCCCGGTGCGGCGTGGGGGTCAGCGGCGCGCCCAGCCGGCGGTGACCGGGGGCGCGAGGGGGGTGACGCGGTGCAGGGGGGTCGGGCCGAGCGCCGGCAGGCCGGCGATGCGCCAGGCGGCGAACCCGCCGTCGACGTCGGTCGCCCGGTGCAGGCCGATGTCCTGCAACGCGGCGGCGGCCAGTGACGAGGTGTAGCCCTCCTGGCAGAGGATCACCACCGGCACGTCGTAGTCGACGGCCTCGGGCAGCCGGGCCGGGCAGCGTGGGTCGAAGCGCCACTCCAGCACGTTGCGCTCGACCGTGAGCGCGCCGGGCACGACGCCGTGCGCGGCGCGCTGGGCGGCTGGCCGGATGTCGACCAACAGGGCCCCGGCCCGGTACGCCAGATGCGCCCGCTCCGGGTCCAGCCGGTCGAGCCGGGCACGCGCGGCCGCCAGGATCTCGTCGATGCCCCGGGAGCCCGGCGGTGGCACGGGTGCCGGACAGTGCGCGGCGGTGACCTGCATTATCGATTCCTTCCGGGAACGAGGGTTGGGACGATTCACCAGGACCGGCCGGCCTCGGCGACCTCGGCGGCGCGCAGCCGCCCGTCGAGCAGGTCGTAGCGGGTCATCCGGCGCAGCGCCGGCCGGTAGACGTGCACGCTGACCGCCGGGTCCGCGCCGCGGTTGCTGACCTGGTGGACGTGGTGAGCGCCGAAACGACGGCCGGCGCCGGCGGGCAGCACGCGGGGCAGCAGCAGTCCCCGGCTGACCGTCTCCTCGGTGAGGGCGCCGGCCACCACCCGGAACGCGCCGGCCGAGCCGCCGTGGTCGTGCAGGTCGGTGCCCTGGCCGGGCAGCCAGCTCAGCGCCCACACCTCGTGGTCGTCGGCGGTGGCGAGTCGGGCGTACCAGCGCTCGGTGGGATCGAAGCGCAACGTGACCGGCCAGTCGGCGGGGTCGGCCCAGCGGGCGGCGACGGCGAGCAGGTCGGTGGCCGGGTGATCGTGGGTCATCGGTGGTTCCTTGCGGCTCGGCGCGTGGGGTGCACCCGTACTCTAGCCGGCAAAGCCTATAGGTTTAGTAGGTAATTCCACATGCCGGGACCCGAGCGGTAGTGGTCCTTCACCGCAGGATCGGCGGCTCCACCCGGTAACCCGGCAGCGACGGCCACCGCACCGTGAGCACCACCGAGGCCCGCTCGGCGTACCAGGAGTGGTCCACCCCCCGCGCCCACACCACGTAGTCGCCGGGCGCGGCCAACCGGACCGTCCGGTCCGGCAACTCCACCCGGAAGCATCCGTCGACGAGCACCAGCAGGGTGGTGCGGCGCTCACCCGTCGCCCACCGCGAACGGGCCTCGCCGGGCGGATGCACGCCCCACTTCACCTCGACGTCGGTGCTGTGCCGGATCTCGCCGGGCGGCGCGAAGTGCCCGAGCAGCCAGCCGCCGTTGCCGACGCCGTCGACACCCGCGTTGCCCACGTAGACCGTCTCATCCATCGGGCCCTCCCCCACGTGCCGGCCGAGCAACCTATCAGGGCCTAACCTGGACCGGTGACCGACGACCTCGACGCCGAGACCCTGGCGTTCGCGCACCGGATGTTCGACCTGGCCCGCGCGGGCGCCACCGAGGAACTGGCCGCCCAGGTCGACGCCGGGCTGCCGGTCAACCTGACCAACGACAAGGGCGACACCCTGCTGATCCTGGCCGCCTACCACTCCCACCCCGACACGGTGGCCGCGCTGCTGGCCCGGGGCGCGGACCACACGCGTACCAACGACCGGGGTCAGAGCGCCCTGGCCGCCGCCGTCTTTCGCAGCAGCGCCGACGCGGTCCGCGCGCTCCTCGCCGCCGGCGCCGACCCGGCGTACGGCAATCCTTCCGCCCTGGAAACCGCGCAGTTCTTCGACCTGCCGGAGATGGTGCGGCTGCTACAGGCCGGCTGACGGTATACAGGGGCGGTGGAAGATCCTCTGCCCGAACAGATGCGTGCCGCCGCGAGCGCGCTGCTGACCGCGCTCGACCCCGCGACCCGCGTCGAGGCCGTGTACCCGTTCGACGACGAGCCGGCCCGGCGCTGGCTGGAGTACCGGCCACGCCCGCGTCCCGGCGTCTGCCTCGCCGGGCTGGACGTCGCCGGGCGCAAGACCGCGCACCGGCTGCTGGCCACCGCGCTCAGCCCGTCGGCGTACGCCCAGGCGATGGCGATCATCGCCCTGGAGGAGGTCCTGGACCGGGCCGAGGGGTGGCGTCGCGGGCGGCACAGCGGCGACTACTGGATCGCCGTGTTCGGCGACCCGGCGCGCGACGACCGCTGGGCGTGGCGGCTCGAAGGGCACCACCTGTCGGTGACCATGACCGTGGTGGACGACCAGGTCTCCCCCGCGCCGGTCTTCTTCGGCGCCAACCCGGCCGCGGTGCGCTACGCCGGACGTGCCGTCTCCCGACCACTCGGTGTCGAGGAGGATCTGGGCCGCGCCCTGCTGGACGCCCTCGGCCCCGCCGGCCGGGCCGCCGCGATCATCGCCGACGAGGCGCCGGCGGACATCATCAGCGCCACCCGCCCCCGCGTCGACGGGCCACTCGAACCCCTCGGCGTGCCGGCCGACCGGCTGGGCCCCACCGGCCGGGCGCTGCTCGACCAGGTCGTCGCGCTCTATCTGGACCGGCTGCCGCCCGAACTGGCCGTCCGCGAGGCCGCCCGATTCGCCGGCGGCCCGCTGCACTTCGCCTGGGCCGGCCCGACCCGCCCCGGGCAGCGCCACTACTACCGGGTGCAAGGCGACGACCTGCTGATCGAGTACGACAACACCAGCGACGACGGCAACCACGCGCACACCGTGCTACGCCGCCCCGCCAGCGACTTCGGCGCCGACATCCTGGCCACCCACCACAAAACCCACCCCCACTAACCCCAACCCCACCCGCCCCACCCTCGCCCCGCCCCGCCGCCCCGCCCTCGCCCTCGCCCGCCCTCGCCCCGCCTTGCCCCGCCCCGCCCCGCCCCGCCGATCATGGAGTTGTGGTGGGAACGAAGGGTGTGAGCGGGTGCATAACGCCCACCACAAGTCCATGATCGCCGGGGCCGGGGCCGAGGCCGGGGGCGGGGCCGGGGCCGGCCGGGGGCGGGGCCGGGGGCGGGGGCGGGGCCGGCCGGGGGCGGGGCCGGGGGCGGGGGCGGAGAGGCGCAGTCCCAGGTGATGCCGCCGCCCGCACTCTCCCACCCCGCCCCCCTCTCGCGTCGATCTTGCAGTTTCTGTGGCGACTAAGGGTGCCGATGGGACATAACGCCAACAGGAAGTGCAAGATCGGCGCAGGAAGGGCATGGGGGGCGGGGTGGTTAGGGGTGGGTTGCTTCGATCAGGAAGCGTTGGGCTTGGGCTATGAAGGGGCCTTGCTCGGCGATGCGGCGGTGCAGGGCTAGCAGCGCGGGGCGGTGACGGTCCACCGTGAAGCCGGGCACGGTCCAGACCACCTTGCGCAGGAACCAGACCACCGCGCCGATGTCGTGGAACGTCGCGCGCAGGGTGGCCCGGCGTAGGTCGACCACCCGCAGGCCCGCCGCCTCGGCGGATGCGACCGCGTCCTCGGGGTGCCGACTGTCCGGCGGTGGCAGCGGGCCGAGGATCGCCTCGCTCAGCTCCCGCATGGTGCCCGGCCCGATCTGCTGCGACAGGTACGTCCCGCCGGGGCGCAGCACCCGGGCCGTCTCCACCCAGTCGGTGCGTACCGGATGCCGGCTGACCACCAGGTCGAAGGCGTCGTCCCGGAACGGCAGCGCCGAGTCCGGCGCGACGGCCACCACGGTCGCGCCGAGCGGGCGCAGGTTCCGCCGTGCCACGGGGACGTTCGGTGGCCACGCCTCGGTGGCCGCCAGCACCTTCGGCGGGTACGGCGTCTCGGCGAGGACCTCGCCGCCGCCGGTGTCCACGTCCAAGGCCGCGTGGGCGCGAGCCATCCGCTCGCCGACCAGCCGGGCGTACCCCCAGGGTGGACGCTCCTCGGTGGCCCGGCCGGCCAGCCACCCGAACCCCCAGCCGTCGACGGGCGCGGCGGCGGCCTCCGCGATCAGTTCCTCGACGTCGCGCGCATCGGTCATGGCGGCGAGCCTCGCGGGCCCGCCGCCCCGGCGGCAATTCATTTTCACGGCGTCGATCGACTCGGGTTCCTGAGGTCCGCCCGGTCACCGAGCCCCCGACGCTCCGATATCCAGGAAGCCGAGTCGATCAACGCCACCCGGGGACGGGCGGCGACGCGACGCGGCTTCCCCGTGCGCCGGTCACCGCCGGCCGGCTGCGGGACCCGGTCAGGGGCGGGGCCGGACGACCTCGACCGTGCCACCGGCGAGAGCGTCCAGGCTGCCGGTCTCGACGCGACCGCCGTCGAACTGGCGCATGAGTCGCGCGCCCAGGTACACGCCGACCCCGCCGGCGGCCAGCGCCACCAGCTCGGTGAACAGGATCGCGGCCGTCGCGCCCCGATCCGGCGAGTGGGCGCGGACCAGGCTGGTGATCAGAAACAGTCCCGCCATGGCCGCGTTCACCAGGTTGAAGGCGATGGCGGTACGGCGGGTCCCGTCGACCGGCACGTCCCAGAGGTCGACCATGCCCGCGATCGCCGTCATCGCGGCGGCGAAGAGCGCGGCGACGCCGGTCCAGTAGCCCACCTCGCCGAGGAAGACCGGCCCGCCGAGCACGTCGGTGAGGTCGAAGACCGTGGCGCTGACGAAGAGCCCGAGTGGGAACGTCACCAACATCGGTTGGATGGGGTGCCCCTGCACCCGCAGCCGGCTCTGCATCGGTCCTCCCCAGGGTCAGGCGCAGTCCACCAGTACCAGACTGCTACCCGAGCCCCCGTCGGGTGAAACGACGCCGCCCGACTCGCCGCCGACCGGGAGAACGGGCATCCGCCCGCGCCGGTCGACGGTCAGCTCTCGCGGGGACGGGAGACCGTCCGTACGAGGCGTTCGGCCACCTCGCGCAGCGGTATGTCCAGCGACGAGGCGGCGGCACGCAGCACGTCCAGGGCCTCGGCGGCCGGGCACCCCCGCTGCGTCATGATCACCCCGATCGCCTGGCCCACCACGCCCTCGTGCAGGAGCGAGGAGTCGCGCTCGCCGGCGAGCGCCTGCTGACGGCCCCGGTCCCGGACGGCGGCCAGCAGCAGACCGGCGTGTTCGGCGAGCAGCATCGCGGTGAGTTGGTGCTGCGGGGTGAGCACGTCCGGCGCGGCGGCGTAGAGGTTGATCGCACCGATCACCTGGTCGTCGATGTCCACCGGCGCGGAGATCACGCCACGGACACCAAGGTCGCGGGCGCGGGGCGTCCAGTCCGGCCATCGTGACTCGCCGCTCAGGTCGACCGCGAGGATCATCTCGCGGCGACGGATCGCGTCCATCGCCGGCGAGTCCGGTCCGTGGCGCAGGTCGTCGAGGCCGGCCATCTGGTCGTCGGAGGCGGCCACACCGGCCGGCTCACCGGCGCGCAGCGCGGTGAACCCGCACCAGCGGACCCCGGCCACCGCGTCACGGGTGACGCGAACCAGCGCCAGCAGCGCCTCATCGAAATCGGTCAGGCCGATCAGGCCGGCGGTCAGCTCCCGCAGCAGTGCGGCCGTCTCCAGCACGCCGAGTCGTTCGACCACCGGTTCCCGCGTGTCCAGGTTCACCGTCGCACTGCCCTCGTATGCCCTCGCGCGCGTCCGGACGTCGTCGTCACGTGTGCCATCGTCTGCTCTCTTCCGCCTTGACCGACCCGCCCTACTACCCTCGCAAACCGGGATCGAAACGGCGCGAGGAAGGGCCTCTGCCCTACCCGGAGGTACGGCAGAGGCCCCGCGAGCCAGGTCAGCGCGACGCGCCGCTGAGCCGCCGCCCGATCGAGGCGATCAGCCGGTCGAGCTCGGAGCCGAACGGGTTGTCGTGCACCAGGTACGTCCAGGTGGCGGTCGGCCGGACCAGGGTGCCGTCCTCGGGCTCCCAATCCTCATCGAATTCGGTCTCGTTGAACGTGGCGATGGTGCGCGCCTCGATCTCCGGGACGAGGTTGTTGAACGCCGGCACCGCCGCCCGGTGGAACTCGTCCAGCGGGTCGAGCCGCCCCAACGCCCGCAGGTGTACGCCCTCACGGACCTCGGACAGCTCGGCCAGGTGCTCGGCCCAGAGCCGGTCCAGGTGGAAGAGCGCGATCGAGCGGGCCGCCCGGGCGAGCAGGTCCTCGTCCATCTCGCCGGCCTTCTCGGGCTCCTTGTCCAGCAGCATCAGGGCGGCCACGTCGCTGGTCAGCAGGCGCTCGCGGCGGGCGGCCAGGGCGATGCGCTGCTGCTCGATCACCACGCTGTAGCGCCAGGTGTTGCGGTGGATCTCGTGGTTGACGCCCTCGGCGACCCGCTGGGCGTGCTCGATCGCGTAGTCGACCTGCTCGTCGGTGACCAGACCGTCCGCGTTCATCCGCGGCGACGGGGGCACCGCGTCGGCGGCGTGCCGCACGACCAGGTCGTCCTCCAGGCTGACGAAGAAGACCGAGCCGCCCGGGTCGCCCTGGCGGCCGGCGCGACCGCGCAGCTGGTCGTCGACGCGGCGGCTGTCGTGCCGGCCGCTGCCGATCACGTACAGACCGCCCAGCTCGGCCACCCGGTCGCGGTCGGCCTGGTCGCTGCCGCCCAGCCGGATGTCGACGCCTCGACCGGCCATCTGGGTGGACACCGTCACCGCGCCGTACGCGCCGGCCTCGGCGATGATCGCCGCTTCCTCGTCGTCGTTCTTGGCGTTCAGCACCACGCAGGACACACCGGCCGCGTTGAGTCCGGCGGCCAGCGCCTCGGACTCCTTGACGTCCAGGGTGCCGACGAGCACCGGCCGCCCGGCGTCGTGGCAGCGGCGGATCTCGTCGATCAGCGCCTCGTCCTTCTCGGCGCGGGTGGCGTAGATCCGGTCCGGCTCGTCCTCACGGATGCATGGCGTGTTCGGCGGGATCACCGCGACCTCGAGGTCGAAGAACTCCCGCAGTTGGTCGCCGACCAGCACCGCGGTGGCGGTCATGCCGCACACCTTCGGGTAGAGCGCGATGAACGCCTGCACCGCGATGGTGCCCAGCACCTCACCCTCGGCGGTGGCGTCCAGCCCCTCCTTGGCCTCGACGGCCGCTTGGAGCCCGTCGGGCCAGCGGCGGCGCTGGGCCACCCGGCCACGCATCTCGTCGATCAGCTCGACCGAGCCGTCCCGGACGATGTAGTCCACGTCACGGTGCAGCAGGGTCTGGGCGTGCAGCGCCACGTGGACCGCGGAGAGCTGCTCGACGTGCTCCTCGTCGTACAGGTCGATGCCGAGCTTGGCCTCGACGGCGGCCAGGCCGGCGGAGGTGAACGCCACGCTGCGCCCGTCCTCGGCGATCGTGTAGTGCCGACCCTTGCGCAGGCCGCGCACCAGCGCGGCGGCGGCGTGCACCGGGTCCTGCTCGCCCGGCACCGCACCGGCGAGCACCATCGGCACCCGGGCCTCGTCGATCATGATCGAGTCAGCCTCGTCGATGATCGCCGTGGTCAGCACCGGCTGCACGCGGTCCTCGACGTCGGTGACGAGCTGGTCGCGGAGGTAGTCGAAGCCCGCCTCGCTGACCGAGATGTAGGTGACGTCGCAGGAGTACGC
The DNA here is from genome assembly GCF_053585025.1 of Micromonospora sp. RB23. Taxonomy (NCBI): domain Bacteria; kingdom Bacillati; phylum Actinomycetota; class Actinomycetes; order Micromonosporales; family Micromonosporaceae; genus Micromonospora; species Micromonospora sp. RB23. Next base: position 3,256,272 of record NZ_CM132111.1, on the reverse strand, counting down.
GTCGCGCCGCTCCTGCGGCGTGGACGCCTCGTTGACCCAGCCGACGGTCAGGCCCAGCAGCGTGTAGACGGGCTCCATCCACTGGGCGTCACGGCGGGCCAGGTAGTCGTTGACGGTGAGCACGTGCACCGGCCCGTTGCCGAGCCGGACGTGCCCGTACGCGGCGATGGTGGCGGTCAGCGTCTTGCCCTCACCGGTGGCCATCTCGGCGACCTTGCCGGAGAGCAGCGCCATCGCGCCGAGCAGCTGCACGTCGTACGGCCGCTGGTCGAGGCCCCGGCGGGCGGCCTCGCGGCCGACCGCGCAGATCTCCTCGTAGCCGGTGGCGGCGCCGGCGGCCTCGGTCAACTCGGCGTCGTCCAGCGCGGCGAGGTCGTCCTCGCGCGCCGCGATCGCCGGCAGCAGCTTCTCCAGCGGAGCAAGATCCACGGTTGATCCCGGGCGCTGGAGGAAACGCCGGAATTTGCTCTTGAACCGTTGCGACACACCCATGAGCGGCAACGGTACGCGATTCCGGCCGGCACGGGCGGCCCGGCCGGCCGGCAAGTTGGGCCCGGTCAGGCGACCAGCAGTTGGTGGGTGGCCAACTCCCGGTAGAGGGGGTCGGTGGCGGTCAGTTCGGCGTGGGTGCCCACGGCCACCACCCGGCCGCCGTCGAGGACGACGATCTGGTCGGCGTCCACCACGGTGGCGAGTCGGTGCGCCACGATCAGCAGCGTACGGCGGACGGCCACCGCGTCGATGGCGCGGCGCAGGGCGGCCTCGTTGCGCGCGTCCAGGTTGCTGGTGGGCTCGTCGAGCAGCAGCACCGGCGGGCCGGCCAGCAGGGCCCGCCCGATGGCCAGCCGCTGCCGCTCACCCCCGGAGAGCAGCACCCCACCCTCCCCCACCTGCACGTCGAGGCCCTGCGGGGTGCGCTGGACCAGGTGGGTGAGGTTGACCTCGTCCAGGACCTCGCGCAGCCGGTCGTCCGTCGCGTCGGGGGCGGTGATCAGCAGGTTGTCGCGCAGCGTGCCGGCGAGCACGGGCGCCTCCTGCTCCACGTAGCCGAGCCGGGCCCGCAGCGCGTCGCGGGGCAGTTCCCGGACGTCGACGCCGTCGACCCGGACCGCGCCGGCGCTCACCTCGTAGAAGCGCTCGACCAGGGCCAGCAGCGTCGACTTGCCGGCGCCCGACGGGCCGACCAGGGCGGTACGGGTGCCGGCCGGCACCGCGAAGCTGACGTCGTGCAGCACGGACGCGCCGCCCGGGTAGCCGAACCCGACCCGGTCGAACTCGATCATGGAGGCGGGCTGGCGCGGCGTCGCCGTCGCGGTCGCGGTCGTCGGTCGGTCCGCCGCGCCCTCCGCCGGCACGGTCAGGATCTCCTCGATCCGCTGCAACGCGCCCAGACCGGACTGCAACTGGGTGTACGCGCGCAGCACCTGGCCCAGCGGCAACGCCAGGAGGAACAGGTACATGACGAAGGCGACCAGGTCGCCGACGGAGATCGCCCCGGCGGCGACCCGCGCCCCGCCGATGCCGAGCACGAGCAGGAACGCCCCCTGCACGGTGACCGAGCCGATCGGACCGATCAGCGCCTGCACCCGGGCCACCCGCAGCCCCGCCGCGTACGCCTCGCGGGCGCTGCCGGCGACGGTGTCCGCCTCCCGCGCCTCGGCCCGGCTGGCCCGGATGGTCCGGGCCGCCGAGATGGCCCGCTCCACCGCCGAGGTCATCTCGCCGACCCGCTCCTGTGCGGCGCGCGCCAACGCCCGGACCCGCCGGGCGAAGGTCGCCGCGAAGCCCAGTCCGAGACCCACGCCGAGCAGGGTGACGCCGAACAGCAGCGGGTCGAGCAGCACCATCGCGGTGCCCGCCCCGACCACCATCACCGCCCCGGTGACGGTCTCGAACAGCCCGGAGGTGACCACCGCCCGCAGCAGGGTGGTGTCCGAACCCACCCGGGAGAGCAGGTCGCCGGTGCGCCGCTGGTCGTACTCGGCGATGGGCAGCCGCAGCAGGTGGGCCGCCAGTCGCCGGCGGGTGCCCAGCACCAGTCCTTCGGCGGTGCGTTGCAGCAGGTAGTCACGCAGCCCGCCGATCGCCGCGCCGAGCACCACGAGCCCCACCAGCACCGCCACCAGCAACGAGACCGGGTGCTCGCGGCCGATCCGGTCCAGCACCGACCGGGTGAGCAGCGGCTGGGCCAGCGACGCCGCCGAACCGGCCAGCGACAACACGCCCACCACGACGAGGGTGCCCCGATGCTCACGCAGGTACGGCAGCAGTGCGCGAAAACCGACCGGGCGGCTGTCGACCGGCGTGTCCGTCGAGGTGCTCATGGGGCGAACGGTAGCCGGCCCCCTCACCCCCCGACGGCGCCTCACACGGCCAGGACCACCTGGAGTTCCTGGCGGCGGCGCTCGGCGAGGTCGGTGAGCAGGGTGGGCGCCTCGTCGAACGGCACCACCGCCGAGACCAGGTGCTTGCGGATGACGTCCCCGTACGTCCGCAGCAGGTCGACGGTCTCGGCGGAGAGCCGCTCACGGTCCCAGGTGGGCGCGAGCCCGCGCGGCACCCGCCCGATCTGCGCGCACCGCAACGCCAGACCGTTGTGGTGGAACTCCTCGCCGAGCCGGACCGCGTCCGCGCCGCCCTGGTAGAAGGCCAGGTCGATCACGGTGCCCTGCGGGCGCAGCAACCGCAGCGCGAGGTGCAACGCCCACGCCTGCCCCCGGCACTGGAACACCACGTCGGCGCCCCGGTCGCCGGCGACGTGCGCCCACCGGGTCTTCAGCACCACGGCCGGGTCGTCCGCCTCCGGGTCGAGCGACTCCAGGCCGAGCCCGTCGGCGACCTGACGTCGCTGCGGGGTCGGGTCGAGCACCACCACCGACGCGGCGCCGTGCCGGCGGGCCAGCAGGGCGGTCAGCAGACCCACCACTCCGGCGCCGACCACCGCGACCCGCCGGCCGCGTACCCCGTCGCCGAGCGAGCGGACGTGCGTGCCGTGCAGGTCGGCGGCGGCGTGCAGCAGACCGTTGGCGCAGATGGGGCCCATGTGCGCGACATAGACGCCGAGCAGCGGGTCCAGGTCGTCGGGCAGCGGAACGAACCGTTCGGCGACCGGGTCGGCCAGCCAGCCGGTGCGGTGCCCGTAGGTCATTGCGCCGACCGCGCCGACGGCGACCGCCGGGGTCGCGCTCTCCACCACCCTGCCCACCTGCATGTAGCCGAGCCGGGTCACCGGGTACGGGGTGCTGGCCGCGCCGGGTTGGAAGAGCCCGAGGTCGGCGTTCCAGGTGACGTTGAGGTAAGGGTTGGTGCCCTTGACGTAGCTCAGCTCGGTGCCGGCGGAGACGCCGCTGAACAGCGTCTCGACGCGGAAGGTGCCGGGCCGCAGCTCCGCGGCCTCCTGCTCGACGAGTTCCACCCGCCCGGGGGCGGTGACCGCGACCACCCGGTCACGCATCGACGGTCACCCCGGTCGTCGGCACGACCGTCTCGGCGGGCGTGGTGAGCCGCACCGTCCGGCCACCACGGGCCGAGTCGGCGACCGCGAGAGCCAGCCGCTGGGTGTTCAGCGCCTCGGCGTACGGGACGCGCACGTCGTCGCCGACACCGCGGACCGCGTCGACGAACGCGCGGTCCACCGCCACCCGGGCGGCCTCCGGATCGGCCGGGACGTGCCGCTCGCCGTCGGCGTCACGGATCGACAGACCCTCCTCGTTCAGCGACAGGGCCAGTCCGTCGGCGAGGATCTCCAGGCCGGCGCGGTGCTTCCAGCCCAGCACGCAGGCCGCGCTGAGCGTGCCGACCGCGCCGCTGGCGAAGCGCAGGGTGGCGGTGGTCACCGAGTCGATGTCGGCCCCGTCGACGGGCGGCGGCGTGCCGTCGCCGTACGCGGTGACCTCGGTGACCTCGCCGGCCAGCACCCGGATCAGGTCCAGCACGTGGGCGGCCTGCTCGACGACCGGGCCGCCGGAGCGGTCGCGCCGCGACCACCAGGCGACCGGCGGGACCTTGTCCAGCCAGGCGCCGCTGACCATCCGCACCGGACGGTCGGCGAGCAGCTCACGGGCCGTGTCGAGCACGCTCAGGTAGCGCCAGTGGTGCCCGACGGCGGTGCGCAGTCCCCGCCGGGTGACGAGGTCGGCGATGCGCTCGGCGGTGCCCAGGTCGACGGCGACGGGCTTCTCCACGAACATCGGCACCCCGGCGTCGATCACCGCCTCCTCGGCGGGGCCGTGCGCGAAGGGCGGCACGCAGACGTACACCGCGTCGGGGCCGGCGGCCAGCAGCTCGGCCACGTCGGTGAAGGTCCGCGCGTCGTGCCGTACGGCCAGCGTGGACGCCGCCTCCGGAACCACGTCGGTGACCCCGACGATCTCGACGTCGTCGAATCCGGAGAGCACGCGCGCGTGACGCTGCGCCACCCCACCGGCACCGACCAGGCCAACTCGGCATCTGACCATTCGACAACCTCTTTCGAGAACGTTTCGGATCCGCCGGGAGCAGTCCCCTGAGGTGCGCGCAATCAAACGTTCATCCCCCGGGAACGCGCCGATGCCACGTCGTGATCAAGCTGTTGCCCTGGGAACGGTTAGCGCGTGGTGCCGAGTGGGAACTACAGCCCTGCTTGTTCCACGCACGAATGGAGGGGTGCCCGTGCGGGATACGACCGTGTCACCGGTGGTGGAGGCCTGGGCCACGTACCGGACCACATCGGCCGCGGACTGGCCGGTACGCCGGCTGCTTCGCGCCAAGGGCGCGTGCCGGGTCAGCGTGGTGCTGCCGGCACGCAACGAGGAGGCGACCGTCGGCGCGATCGTGTCGACCATCCGGGAGCACCTGATGGACCGGGTCGCCCTCGTCGACGAGCTGATCGTGGTGGATTCACGGTCGACCGACCGCACCGCGCAGGTGGCCCGCGCCGCCGGCGCGGAGGTGGTCAGTCAGGACGCGATGACCCGGGGCCTGCCCCGTCTCACCGGCAAGGGCGACGCGCTCTGGGCGGGGCTCGCCGCCGCCGAGGGCGACGTGGTGGCGTTCGTCGACGCCGACCTGCGGGAGTTCCGCCCGCACTTCGTCACCGGCCTGCTCGGGCCGCTGCTCACCGACCCGTCGGTGGACTTCGTGAAGGGCTTCTACCACCGCCCGCTCGTGGGGGCCGCCACCGTGGAACAGGACGGCGGTGGGCGGGTGACCGAGTTGATGGCCCGGCCGCTGCTCAACCTCTTCTGGCCGGAACTGGCCGGTTTCGTGCAGCCGCTCGCCGGTGAGTACGCCGGCCGCCGCGACGTGCTGGCCCGGGTGCCGTTCGTCTCCGGGTACGGCGTGGAGACCGCCATGATGATCGACCTGCTGGACCTGGTCGGTCTGGACGCGCTGGCGCAGGTCGATCTGGGCGAGCGTAAGCACCGTCACCAGGACACGGCGGCGCTGGGTCGGATGTCCGCGCAGATCATGCTGACCGCGTGGTCGCGGCTGCAACGACGGGGCTGGGCGACCCCCGGCCTGGTGCCGGAGGCGCTGCTGACCCAGTTCCGCCGGGGCGGCTCCGACACCCTGCCGAACCTGGACCGGGAGATCGTGGTCAGCGACGTGTCCATCGAGGAGCGCCCGCCGCTGGCCGAGCTGCGCCACCGGGTCCCCCGCCGACGGGTGGCCGCCGCGTGAGCGCCCCGGCTCGGCAGTTCGCCGCCGGAGTACGGAAGGACCGCCGATGAGCCTCACCGTGCTGATGAACGCCGGCCCGTGGCTGTCGGTGCCGCCGCCCGGTTACGGGGGCATCGAGAACGTGATCGCGACCCTGGTGCCGGAGCTGCGGCGGCTCGGCGTGCGCGTGGTGCTCGCCTCGGTGGAGTCCAGCGCGCTGCCGGTGGACGAGAAGGTGTCGGTCTTCCCCGACGGGCAGTTCGGCGCGCTGCAACGGCCGTACAACCAGGTCTGTGGCATCGCGCAGGCGCACCTGGCCGGGGTGGTCCGCGAGCTGCACTCCCGCGACGACATCGACCTCGTGCACGACCACGTGGAGGCGGTCGGGCTGGCCACGCTCACCGCGATGGGGCCGTCCGGGCCGCCGGTGCTGCACACCCTGCACTGGGACCTGGCCAAGCACCCCGCGCTCTACGGGAATCTAAACGGCGGCGACCGGGTCCGGGTCAACGGCGTCTCGGCGTCGCAGGTGGCCCGCGCGCCACTGGCGCTGCGGGAGCACTCGGTGGGTCACGTGCACCTGTCCACGCCGCTGGCCGTGGACGCCGACCGTCGCCCCGGCCCGCCCAAGGGCGAGCACCTGCTCATCCTGGGCCGGATCAACCCCGGCAAGGGGCAGGACGTGGGCGCGCGGCTCGCGCAGCGGATCGGCGTACCGCTGGTGCTGGCCGGTCCCGTGGGCCCGTACCACCGCCCGGCGGATCTGGTCGCGGCCGGCGACGAGGCCCGGCAGAACCCGGACGTACGGTTCTTCCTCGACGAGGTCGCGCCGCACGTCGACGGCGACCTCGTCCGCTGGATCGGCACCGTGGCCGGGCAGGAGCGCGACGACCTGCTGGCCAGCGCCCGCGCGTCGCTGTTCCCGCTGCGCTGGGAGGAGCCGGGCGGCACGGCCGTGGTCGAATCGCTGGCCCTGGGTACGCCCGTGGTGGCCACCGCCCGGGGCTGCCTGCCCGAGTTGATCGAGCACGGACGCACCGGTCTGCTCACCACCGAGGAGGACGAGCTGGCCGATCTGGTGCTGGCCGCGGAGCTGCTCGACCCGCAGGAGTGCCGCCGGGTCGCCGCCCAGCGGTTCACGCCCGCGGTGATGGCCCAGCGCTACGTCGAGCTGTACCAGCGGGTCCGCGAGCTGTCGACCGCGTCCCGCCTGCAACCGGTCTGAGCCGCCGTCGCCGCCGGCGCGTTTGCCCCTGGCGGCGGCGGGTAGGCGCACCCCGCACGCCTGCCGCGGAGCGAGGGAGCCGGTGATGGTCGGACCGATGGCGCACTCCCGGGCCCGGGCCAACCCGGCCGAGGGCAAGCCGCCGGTACGCCGCGCGGCGAGCGCCGCGTCCGTGCTGTTCCTGCTGGTCGGTGTGCTCGGGTTCGTACCGGGGATCACCAGCGGTACGGAGAACCTGCGCTTCGCCGGGCACACCTCGGGCGCGTTCCTGTTCGGCGTCTTCCAGGTGTCGGTGCTGCACAACCTCGTACACCTGCTGTTCGGGGTGGCCGGCCTGGCGCTGGCGCGGTCGGTGGGTGGCGCGCGGACCTTCCTGGTCGGCGGCGGGGCGATCTACCTGGTGCTCTGGCTGTACGGGCTGGCGGTGGACCACGACACCGGCGCGAACGTCCTGCCGGTCAACACCGCCGACGGTTGGCTGCACCTGGGCCTGGGCCTCGGTCTGATCGCGCTGGGTCTGCTGACGGCGCGGACGCGCCGGTGACCGGGCCGGAGTGACCCGCGTCGCCCTGACCGATCGGTCCGGTTTGGTGACGCGGAACCCCGGGTAGTGGGCAGATCCCGACCGACCAGCGAATCGAGGGCGCCCCGATGGCCAGCCGGATCACCTGCGAGGTGCGCGACACCGCACCCGTGGCGGTCGTCCAGCTCAGTGGCGCCCTGGATCTGGGCACCATGCGATCGGTGCACCAGGCTCTGGACGGCGCGTTGGCCGCCCAGCCCGAGGCGCTGGTGGTCGACCTCGCCCGGGTGACCGTACGGGACCGGCTGGCGCTGTCGGTCTTCGCGGCGACGGCCCGGCGTGCCGAGGAGTGGCCGGCCGTGCCGGTCGTGCTCTGCGCCCCGCCGCCGGCCGCCGCCCGGTGGCTGGCCGAATCGACGACGTGCCGGGTGGTTCCGGTCTCGCAGGACTGCGCCGAGGCGACGCGGGTGGCCGGCGAGCAGGGCGCGCTGCGGATCCGGGCCCGGTTCGAACCGGTGGCGGAGGCCTGCCGGCGAGCACGGGAGCTGGTCGGCGACGCGTGTGCCCGGTGGAACCTGCCCGATGCGGCCGGCCCGGCCGCGCTCGTGCTGACCGAGCTGGTCGGCAACGTGGTCCGGCACGTCGGCACCCCCATGCAGGTGACCGTGACGCTGCGTCGGCCGTACCTGCACCTGGCCGTGGTGGACGGCAGCCCGGCGGTGGCCCAACCCGCTGGCCTGGACCTGCGGGCCGAGGGTGGCCGAGGGCTGCTGCTGGTCCGCGAGATGGCGCAGCGGTGGGGCAGCGTGCCGGCGGGTCAGGGCAAGGCCGTTTGGGCGATGGTGCCGGCGTCCTGAGACCGCAGGGCACTCCGACCGGTACCGGCGATCTGACCGAAATTACCGCTTAAGCCTGGTTACATGGTGCAAGGGTCGGGTAGGCACGCCCGTCCTTTCTGCCGTCACGACGGGGTGAGCAGCCATGCCCAAGCGGGTAACCACGGAGCCCGTTCGCGATCGGGGCCCGGCGATCCTGGCACCGGCCCGCTTCGGGGGCTTCCCCGGGGCGCTGCGGACGCCGGTCCCCGGGAACTCCCTGATCAAGTTCCTCGCCACCACCGACCACAAGCAGATCGGTGTGCTGTACCTGCTGACCTCCTTCGGGTTCTTCCTGGTGGCGGGGCTGCAGGCGATGGTGATGCGCGCCGAGCTGGCCCGGCCGGGCCTGCAGTTCCTCTCCTCCGAGCAGTACAACCAGCTCTTCACGTCGCACGGCGCGGTGATGCTGCTGCTGTTCGCCACGCCCGCCGCCTTCGGGTTCGCCAACTTCATCGTGCCGATCCAGATCGGCGCGCCGGACGTGTCGTTCCCCCGACTCAACGCGCTGGCGTACTGGCTGTACCTGTTCGGCGGCCTCATGGTGATCGGCGGTTTCGTCACGCCGGGGGGCTCGGCGGACTTCGGCTGGACCGCGTACAACCCGCTGAGCGACGTCGACCACAGCCCCGGCGTGGGCGCGAACATGTGGGTGCTCGGCCTGGTCGTCTCCGGCCTGGGCACCATCCTCGGCGCGGTCAACCTGATCACCACGATCCTCACCCTGCGCGCGCCCGGCATGACCATGTTCCGAATGCCGATCTTCACCTGGAACATGCTGTTCACCAGCGTGCTGGTGATCCTCGTCTTCCCGCTGCTGGCCGCCGCGCTGCTGGCCCTCTCGGCCGACCGCCTGATCAACGCGCACGTGTACGACCCGGCCACCGGTGGGCCGATGCTCTGGCAGCACCTGTTCTGGTTCTTCGGGCACCCCGAGGTGTACATCATCGCGCTGCCGTTCTTCGGCATCATCACCGAGATCATTCCGGTGTTCTCCCGCAAGCCGATCTTCGGTTACACCGGCCTGGTGCTGGCGACCATCGCGATCACCGTGCTGTCCATGACGGTGTGGGCGCACCACATGTTCGCCACCGGGCAGGTCCTGTTGCCGTTCTTCAGCATCCTGAGCTACCTGATCGCGGTGCCCACCGGAGTGAAGTTCTTCAACTGGATCGGCACCATGTGGAAGGGACAGCTCACCTTCGAGACGCCGATGCTGTTCGCCATCGGCTTCCTGGTCACCTTCCTTCTCGGCGGCCTCACCGGGGTGCTGCTGGCCAGCCCGCCGGCGGACTTCCACACCCACGACAGCTACTTCGTGGTGGCGCACTTCCACTACGTCGTGTTCGGCACGGTGGTCTTCGCGCTCTTCGGCGGCTACTACTTCTGGTGGCCGAAGATGACCGGGCGGCTGCTCGACGAGCGACTCGGCAAGGCGCACTTCTGGACGATGTTCATCGGCTTCCACGGCACCTTCCTGGTGCACCACTGGCTGGGCGCCGAGGGCATGCCCCGCCGGTACGCCGACTACCTGCCCACCGACGGCTTCACCACGCTGAACACCATCTCCAGCATCTTCGCGTTCATCCTCGGCCTGTCCACGCTCTTCTTCATCTACAACGCCTGGAAGTCCTGGCGGTACGGGGCGGTGGTCACCGTGGACGACCCGTGGGGCTTCGGCAACTCCCTGGAGTGGGCGACCAGCTGCCCGCCCCCGCTGCGCAACTTCGACAAAATGCCCCGGATCCGCTCCGAGCGTCCGGCGTTCGACCTGAAGTACGGCCCGCTCGTCGCCGACCTGGGACGGGACCTGCCACAGCGCACGACCAAGCCGCCGCAGCAGTTCGGCGACGAGATCCACCTGGAGCACCACGTGCCGGAGTCGCCCGCCCCCGAGGGCGCGCACGGCGCCCCGGAGGCGGCCCGCTACCACCCGGCGCCCGAGTCCGGCGCGCGCCCGGTGGACGTGCCCGACCCCGAGGGCGTACGCCGGCCGAGCTTCGAGCAGAGCGACGCGCCGCAGGACGCGCAGGACGCGCCGAAGCCGCACGAACGCTGGCGGCACCCGCACAGCGACGGCGAGGACAAGGACCGCTGAGAGTCGGTACGCGCGCGGCAAGGGGCCCGACACCTGTCCGGTGTCGGGCCCCTGGCTGTCGTCGGCGGATCAGTCCCGGGCTGGCGGCAGCCCGGCGGCGGTGAGCGAGCGGCGCACCGCCGGCTGTACCCGGGTGAGCCGCAACGGCACGCCGGTACGTTCCGCGGCCTCCCGACCCGCCACGAGCGCGGCGATCGCGCCGGCGTCGAATCCGCCCGCGCCCACCAGGTCGACGACGACCTCGCTCGGCTGGCCGGTGACGGCCTCCAGCATCGCCCGGCGCAGTTGGTCCGCGCCGTCGCGGTCGACCTCGCCGCCGACCTCGACGACCACCCTGTCGCCGTTCTGCCGTACCGAGATGCGGGTCTTGCCCGGGTCTGGCTCGGCGGCGCCGTTCTGCCAGGGCGGCGGCGCGTCCGCGAGCATGGCCTGCCGCAGCCAGGTCAGCGCCCGCGACAGCAGTCGGGACACGTGCATCTGGGAGATGCCGAACCGGGCGGCGATCTCCGCCTGGGTCTGGTTTCCGTAGAAACGCATGGCGAGGATGCGGCGCTCGCGCCAGGGCAGCCGGTGCAGCAGGCCGCTCACCGTCACCCGGTCGTCGACCGATTCGAGGGCGTTGTCCGACTCGCCGACCAGGTCGCCGAACTCCGCGGAACTCTCCCCGCCGACCGGCGCGTTCAGCGACGCCGGGCTGTAGCCGGCCGCCGACTCCAGCGCCGCGAGGATCTCCTCCTCCGGCGTCTCCAGCCGGGCCGACAGCTCGGCCACCGACGGCGCGCGGGACAACTCGCTGGTCAGCGCCGCGGTGGCCTGCCCCACCTCGAGGATCAGGTCGCGCAGCCGCCGGGGCACGTGCACGCCCCAGGTGCGGTCCCGGAAGTGGCGCTTGATCTCACCCACGATGGTGATCGCCGCGTACGCCGTGAACGATCCCCGTTCCGGGTCGTACCTGTCGACGGCGTTGACCAGTCCCAGGCGGGCCACCTGCTCCAGGTCCTCCAGCGGTTCTCCCCGCCCCCGGTAACGGCGGGCCAGCCGCCCGGCGAACGGCAGCGCGAAGCGGACCAGGTCGTCCCGCGCCTCCTGCCGCCGCTCCGGCGGCAGCCCTTCGATCCGGGCCGCGTACGCCAGCGCCGCCGCGTCGAGGTCCTCCAGACCGCGCTCGGTCGGTGGTGGTGTGGTCGTGGTCGTGCTCGTCTGTCCGAACATCCGCGCCTCCCTCAGGAAGGTCCCCCGCCCGGATCGGGAAACCGGTCGTGCGCGTGGTCGAGCCACGCACCGGGCCGGAAAGTGGGTCAGTGACTGGGATGCCAGCGGGCGACAACATCTCTACGCAGCGCGATCAGGTCGTCGCAGCCAGCGATGTTCCCGCTCCGTAGGTACTCAATCACGGGACCCCGGGTTCGCGAGGAAGTTTCGGCGTCCTCCCCTTCAGGAGACGAGCAACCCCTGGTGGCCGCCGGTGTCACGGAGCACCGACAGTGCCTCGGCGACCCCCAGCGGAGGCGGGACGGGCAGGTCGTACGGCTGGGCGCGCATGACCTCGGTGGCCCGGCGCGTCGGCACGGACGTCACCGGATAGCCCCGCGCGGAGGTCCGGTCCAGCGCCCTGCGCCGCCGGCCGAAGCCCGCGACCGCCAACCACTGCGGGAGGCCGGCCAGGGCGGGCGAGCGCATGCCGGGCGGCTCGGGCAGGACGTCCACCGAACTGAACGTCTCGCTGCCCGCCAGCCACCACTCGGCCTCGTCCACGCTGCGGCGGGTGGCGTTCTCGCACCAGTACGGCACCAGCCCCGCCCGCACCACCTGCCACGGATCGAGCAGCCGCCCGCATTCCACCACCAACCGGTCACCGGTCTTGCCGGCGGCCCGCAACCACCGCCGGTAGAGGTCGGCCACCGCGGCGCTCAGCGCTCCCGGGCGGGGCACCAGCACCCGGTGCAGCGGGCGCCCGGAACGGGTCGCGAAGTCCCGTGCCGACTGCTCGAATCCGGCGTCCATCCCGTGCTCGGCGTCGCCCGACGGCACCGACACCTCCGGCGGCGCCCACCGGGTGGCGTCCCCGCCCACCGCGCGCAGGACCTGCCGCAGGGCGTGACTGTCGGGGTGGAAGTCCACGGGGTCCAGCCCGCTCGCCGGGCAGCCGACCTGGAAGCTGTGCCCGGCCCCGCCATCCAGCACCGGCCACGTGCGCGCGTCCCGCACCAGCAGCACCGGGGCGTCGGCGCTCAGCCGGTCGGTCAGGAACTGCGCGTACGCGTCCGGCAGCGACCGCCACCGGGCGGCCAGCGACACGGTGACGCCGGTCAGGGTGCCCCGGCTGGCCGGGCAGTGAACCTGACGCAGGTGCACGTCGGGGTTGCCGCCGAGCAGCCGTTCGGCGAGCGCGCCCCCGTGCGCCAGCGCCTCCCGGGGACGGTCCACGGCCCCGTCGCTCCAGTGCGCGGTCATCTCGAAGCCGGCGGGCAGCCACGGCACGCCGAGCGCGACCGCGAGATGGGCGGCCGCGCCGTGCGGCGACCCGATGAGCACCCCCGGGTAGCTGTGGCGCGGGTACTGGTCGACGAACCAGCGCGCCACCCGGGCCGCGTCCACCTCGCCGACCTGGTCGACGGTGAGGGCGACCCGCCCGGCGGCCCGGGTCGCCGCGGCCCGGCGTACCGGCTCGGGCGCCGTCGGGAACCGCGAGGTCGGTCCGGTGTGCCCGAGGTCGGCGCAGTCCGCGCCGCGCAGCGCCCGGGCGGTGGCGGCGACCAGCACCCGGGCCGCGCTGCCCTGGGCCACGACCCGGTCGCCGGCCAAACCGGCGCCATCGGCCGTGAGCCCCTTGTGCACCTTGTGCACCGGCCCCACCTTGCCTCGTTCGCTCACCACGCGGCCCGGCTTCCCGTCCCGATGCGGTTCAAACGGGGCATCGGCCACGCGGCGGCCCCAATCCGCTGGTCAGCGGGTTGCGCCGGTCATCACCGGCGATCGGCCGCGCAGGTTTCACCCGGGCTGGGGCGGGCACATCGGGGCCCATGCGCACCGACGACACCAGCGAGCCCGCCGCCGCCACGATCACCCCGTACGAGGACGGTCCACTGCTCGTGCGCGGCGACTTCGCGCTGGTGACCCCGGACGGCGAGCGGATCGACGCCCGCCGGGGCACGGTGGCGCTGTGCCGCTGCGGCAAGTCGGCGCTCAAGCCGTTCTGCGACGGCACCCACAAGGCGGTCAACTTCCGGGCGGGCACCACCCGGGAGGGGTGAACGGGTCAGACGAGCGCCCTCGGCGCCAGCGGAACGACCGGCACCGTGGGGGTCACCGGGGTCGACCCGACGAGCGGGACGGTCGGCGGCGGGGACGGCGGGGCGGGTGCGCGCAGGGAGCTGCGGCCGGCCGCCCAACTGTCCAGCACGTGCGCCGCGAAGAGCCGGTCCACCGCGAGCGCCGCCGCCGCGCCGAGGAGCACGTCCGGGGCGAGCGCCGGCTCGGTCCGAACCAGGCCCCCGCACAGGTCGTGCGCGGCGATCTGCTCGTGCACCGCGTCCGCCTCCACGTGCTCGTCGTAGAAGCGGGTGGCCACCTCGTCCAGGCCGAGGCGGCGCAGTCCGTTGCCGTAGCGGCGGTTCGGCAGGGACGAGGTCATCTCGAAGGCCGCCAGGTGCCCGAGCAGCGCCCCGCGCAGCCGGCGGTGCAGGCCGAACAGGGACATCAGGTTGTTGGTCGCCAGGGTCACGGCGGGAACCACGTCCAGGTGGGCGCCGTAGCCGGTGTCCAGACCGAGCCGGTCGAGGGTGCGCCGGAACAGCTCGGCGTGCATCCGGTCCAGCCGGCCGTTGCCGTACTCGTCGGTCTGGATCTCCACCAGCGCGGCCTTGGCGGGACCGCCGAGGCGCGGCAACGCCCAGCTGTGCGGGTCCGCCTCCCGCAGGTGGTAGACCGAGCGGTGCACGACGAACTCGCGGAACTGGGCGAGGTCGGCACGTCGTTGCAGCGCGGCGGCCAGCGACGGCCCGTCGTCGGCCGCGACCAGCTCGGCCAGCCCGGCGGCGACGCCGCCCGCCGGCACCGACGGGACGCCGGCCAGGCGGCGCAGCGCCGCCTCGAAGGGGCGTTCGACGCGGGCCCGCAGAGCCAGCAGAGTGGGCTGCCACTCCCAGCTCTCGTCCACGCCCAGCCAGCCCCGGTAGTGCAGCTCGTAGCAGAGGAACAGGGTCAGTTGCAGGTCCTCGTCGGTCAGCGGGTCCGCCGGATCGAGGTCGACGCCGAGGTCCGCCGGCAGGTCGTACGGCGCGCGGCGCAACGCGTCGGTCACCGCCGCCGACAGCGGGCCGCGCGGCTGCGGCAGGTGCGCGGGACCATAACGGCGGTCGGCGGGCTCCAGCATGGGACCTCCAGGGTCGTCGGGCCGCTACTGATGCCCTGGCGCAATGGGCCTAAACGAGATCCTCGACGGCCACGGCCTGCTCCACCTGCTCCCGGACGCGCCGGGCCGGTTCCCCCTCGTCGTACAGGCCACGCAGGTCGGCGAAGGCCGGCTCCGGGGGCGCCAGCGAGACCGCCGGGTCGACGACGGCCTCCAGGACGCAGGGCCGGTCCGCGGCGAGCGCCTCGTCCCAGGCCGCGCCGACCAGCTCCGGACGGTCCACCCGGACGCCGTGCAGCCCGAGCAGCCGGGCCCAACCCGCGTACGGGACGTCGGGGCGGCGGCGCATCGGGTCGGCCGACGGCTCCCGTCCACCGCCCATGCCGTTGTGGTCGCGGTTGTTGAGCACGAGCACCACCAACCGTGGGTCGGCCCAGTTCTGCCAGTGGTGCGAGACGGTGATCAGCTCGGCGAGACCGTTGAGCTGCATGGCGCCGTCGCCGAGCAGCGCGACCACCGGCGAGTCCGGCGCGGCGAGCTTGGCGGCCACCGCGTACGGCAGGGCGCAGCCCATCGAGCCGAGCGTGCCGCACAGCTGCGCGTTCACCCCGGGCGGCAGGACGAGGTGCCGGGCGTACCAGTAGAGGACCGAGCCGACGTCGACCGCGACCGACCCGGCGCGCGGAACCCGCGTGGAGAGTTCCTGGAGCACGAGCTGCGGGTTGATCGGTTCGGCCGGCGCGGCGGCCCGGTCGGCGGCGGTCGCGCGCCAGCGGTCGACGGTGCTCTCCACCGTCGCGCGCCACTGTTGGTGCGGCCGGGCAGGTACCCGTTCCAGCAGTGCCCGCAGCGTCTCGGTGGCGTCGCCGACCAGCGGCACGTCGGCCGGGTAGCGGCTGCCGATGCGGGTGCCGTCGATGTCGATCTGCACCGTGCGGGCCTGGTCGGGCATCGGGAAGTAGTCGGTCCACGGGTCGTTCGTGCCGACCAGCAGCAGCGTGTCGCAGCCGCCCATCAGCTCGGCCGCCGCCGGTGTGCCGACCTCCCCGAGCACCCCGGCGTGAAACGGCAGACGCTCGTCCAGGATCGGCTTGCCCAACAGCGACGTCGCCACCCCGGCGCCGAGACGGTCGGCCAGCTCGACGATCTCGGCGGCGGCGCCCCGGGCGCCCTGACCCACCAGGATCGCGGTGCGCTGGCCGTTGCCGAGCACCTGCGCGGCGGCGTCGAGGTCCACCTCGTGCGGCAGCACCCGGGCCAGCGGCTCACCGGGGGTCGCCGTGATGACGCCCGCCGCGTGCGTCCCCAGGTCGGGCACCAGGGCCTCCTGGAGGTACCGCGGCAGCACCACGCACGTCGGGCTGCGCGTCGCCGCGGCGGTACGGAACGCCCGGTCCAGCAGCGCGGGTACGGATTCGGGGCTGCGGCCGTACTGGACGAACTGGTTGCACACGTCGCCGAACAGTCGGCTCAGCCCGATCTGCTGGTGCGCGCCGCCGAGCGGCCCGGTGATGTCCTCACCGACGATCGCCACGACGGGCTTGCTGTCGAGCTTGGCGTCGTAGAGGCCGTTGAGCAGTTGCACCGCGCTCGGCCCCTGGGTGGCGAGGCAGACCCCGATGCCCCCGGTGAACTTGGCGTGCCCGGTGGCCATGAACGAGGCGGTCTCCTCGTGCCGGGCCGGGATGAACGCCGGGTCTCCCCCGGACCGTTCCAGCGCCTCGATCAGCGAGGCGATCGCCGCGCCGGGGTAGCCGAAGGCGCGCGGGACCCGCCAGGCCCGCAACCGCTCGACCACCAGGTCCGCGACGCGCCGCTCAGCCATTGCCGCGCCCCGGTGTGCCTTCGTCGACGTAGCGCAGCACCGCCCCGACGCCGTCGGTGAGCTGGGGCGCCTCGTCCGCGCCGAGCACCGTCAACGCCGCGTCGGTGCCGACCAACGCCCGGACCAGCGCCGCGTCGGCGCGTACCCGCTGCGGGTCGTCGACCGACATCGCGCTCAGCTGGGCCGGGTCGACGGCGATCTCGGTGGGCTCCGGACCGATCCACAGCTCGCCGTTGGCCGACGGGTCGTCGACGATGATCATTGTGTCGACCTGGTTGCGTTGCAGGGCCGAGACGACCGCGTCGAGGCCGGCGCCGACGTCCTCCTGCACGCCGAACTTGTCCAGCGCGGCGGTGATCCGCTGGTCGGCGACCTCGGCGATGGTCTGCACCGTGAGGTCGTCCAGCAGCGTCTGGTCCGCGCCGCCGGCCCGGGAGCCGGCGTCCGTACGGACGACCAGGTCCTGCCAGCGCGGCGGCATCTGCGCGGCGATCATCCCGGTGGCCCGGACGTCACCGGCCACCACCACGACGTCCGCGCCGACCCGGTCGGCCAGCTCCACGGTCGCGGCGGTGACGTCGCCGGCGTTCTGGTGCCACGCCTCCATGGCGGCCCGCTGGTAGCGCGACTGCGACCAGCCGCCGGGCTGGACCCGACGCAGCGGGAAGCTGTCCCGGCCGGCGACGTGCGCCCGTCGGGGTACCCCGCCCGCGCTGACCGCGACGGCGTCGCCCCCGGTCCGGTCGGCCACCACCCGGACCCACGCCACCTGCTCGCCGCGCGCGGCGAGCAGCGGCATGACGTGCGGCAACGGTCCGAAACTCGCCAGGTCGCGCAACGGCGGCGCGGACAGGTACTCGGAGAGCGCCACCCGACCGTGGCTGGCGAAGACCGCCAGGCCGTAGTCCCCGACCATCGGGTCGTGACCCCGGACCACCCGGTCCAGCGCGGCGATGCTCGCCTCGTCCGCCCCCTGTTCGGCCAGGCGGCGTTCCAGAGCGCGCCAGCGCAGGTCCAGCGCCGGGTGGGCGTCCTCCGTGTCCGCGGAGGCGTCCAGGTACACCGAGCACCACGGCCCGGGTCGGTCGTAGAGCGGGCGCAGGAAGGACAGCTGCATGCTCGACCCCTTTCCAGCTCGGCCCCCCGCTTACCCGGGTGGCCCGGGATGTCACCTCGCGGGCGTGAGCCCGTGACCAGGTTTCATTCACGTCGTTCAACCGGGGACGTCGATACGATCAGTGAACACAAGCGGACTCTCGGTGGTGGAGATGGACAGCGGACTCGATACCCGACGGATCGTGCACCCGACGGAGCGGATCGTCACCGGACGGCTGGTCCGCCTGCTCGACGGCTACACCCGCGAGATACGCGTCGGTCAGCCGGTGCTGGTGGCGGTGCTCGCCGCGGCGGCGTTCGCCCGGCTGCCGGCCCTGCTGCTGCGCACGCTGTTCTCCTTCGGCGGCGGGGGCGCCCGCCGGCGCTGGAAGGAGCTGAAGCAGGGCCCGGCGTACCTGGTCACCCCGGTACGCCTGCGCAACACGGCCGGTCAGCTCTGCGAGGTCGAGTTGCACGGGCACCTGCCGCAGAGCGCCCTGCACCCGGCCGACCAGGTGCAGCTCACGCTCCGTCCGCAGCGCGACCCGGAGCTGCCGCCCCGCATCGAGCGGATCGTCAACCTGACCACCGGGCAGTTGCTCACCCCGCGTACGGCGACGCTGTGGTCACACCTGGGGCCGCCGCTGCTGTTGCAGGCGGTCATCGGCGCTCTGCTGCTGGCCGGCGTGGTGGCCTGTTCCGCGCTGACCTGAACGCTCGGCGGCGGCGGGTCAGCCGACCGGCGTGGGCTCGCGGGTCGGCTGGTCCACGCTGCCGAGCATGCCCCGGCGGTGGGCCCAGCGTTCGAAGATCAGGGTGGCGAACGGCGGCACCGCGCACGCCAGCGCCACGACGGTCACCGACAGGCGCCAGCGGCGCAGCCGCGCCACCGCGAGCACCAGCAACCCGTACGCGATGAACAGGCCGCCATGAATCGGGCCGAAGATCTTGACGCCCAGCTCGTTGCCGGGTGGACCGTACTTGACGGCCATCCCGGCCAGCAGGGCCAGCCAGGAGCAGGCCTCGGCGATCGCCGCCGCGACGAACAGCCGGGTCACCTTCTCGCGCATCCGGACGCCACCACCTCTCGGGCGGTAATGCTAACGGCGCCGGCCGTTCGCGGTCCCGTCGACCACACAGCGTGCGACAGGGGTCACGGGGCCCACCACTGGGTAGGAAAGAACCCTCGGGTCTTCCCCGCTCGCACGGCCGCGTGCGAGGTTAGGGGGAACCAGCGGTGACAGGGCGGTGACCATGGGCGAAGACGTCGGCGTACGGACCTTCAGTCGGGAGGATCGGGCCCGCTACCGCGAAAAGGTGCGGAACTGCCTGGATGTCTTCGCCGAGATGCTGCGGGAGTCGCGGTTCGACATCGACCGGCCGATGACGGGGCTGGAGATCGAGCTGAACCTCGTGGACGAGGCGTCGAATCCGGCCATGCGCAACGCCGACGTGTTGGCGGCGATCGAGGACCCGAGTTTCCAGACGGAGCTGGGCCAGTTCAACATCGAGATCAACGTGCCGCCGCGCCGGCTGACGGGCACCGGCACCGCCGACTTCGAGGAGCACGTGCGGGCCAGCCTCAACGCCGCCGAGCAGAAGGCGCGGACGGTCGGCGCGCACATGGTCATGATCGGCATCCTGCCGACGTTGCGTCCCGAGCACCTCACCGCCGAGACGCTCTCGGCCAACCCGCGCTACAAGCTGCTCAACGAGCAGATCTTCGCGGCCCGCGGCGAGGACCTGCCGATCGCCATCTCCGGCGTGGAGCGCCTGGCGGTCACCGCCGACACGATCACCCCCGAGGCGGCCTGCACCAGCACCCAGTTCCACCTCCAGGTCAGCCCGGCGCAGTTCGCCGACTACTGGAACGCCGCCCAGGTGGTCGCCGGCATCCAGGTGGCGCTCGGCGCGAACGCGCCGCTGCTGTTCGGTCGGGAGCTGTGGCGCGAGACCCGCATCCCGCTGTTCCAGCAGGCCACCGACACCAGGCCGGAAGAGATAAAAGCCCAAGGGGTACGCCCCAGAGTCTGGTTCGGCGAACGGTGGATCACCAGCGTCTTCGACCTGTTCGAGGAGAACGTCCGCTACTTCCCGGCGTTGCTGCCGGTGTGCGACCCGCAGGACCCGGCGCAGACCCTGGCGGCCGGTGAGGTGCCCAACCTCGCCGAGCTGCGGCTGCACAACGGGACCATCTACCGCTGGAACCGCCCGGTGTACGACGTGTCGCGCGGCCGGCCGCACCTGCGCGTGGAGAACCGGGTGCTGCCGGCCGGGCCGACCGTGCTGGACACCATCGCCAACGGCGCGTTCTACTTCGGACTGGTCCGCGCCCTGGCCGAGTCGGACCGGCCATTGTGGTCGCAGATGTCGTTCAGCGCCGCCGAGGAGAACTTCACCAGTTGCGCCCGGCACGGCATCGACGCGCAGGTCTTCTGGCCCGGCCTCGGCTACCTGCCGGTCACCGAGCTGGTGCTGCGCCGGCTGCTGCCGATGGCGCACCACGGTCTGGACCGGTGGGGCCTCGACCCGGCCGAGCGGGACCGCCTGCTGGGCGTCATCGAGCAGCGTTGCCTGACCAGCCGCAACGGCGCGACCTGGCAGGTGGCGACGCTGCACCGGTTGGAGTCCACCGATCACCTGGACCGGCCGGAGGCGCTGCGCGAGGTGGTGCGGCACTACGTGGAGCTGATGCACAGCAACCGGCCGGTGCACGAGTGGCCCATCCCCTGACCATCGCCTGTCCTTCGTGGTCGACGCCGGGGCGGGGACCCTGACCGTGGAAGCCGGGGTCCGCGCCCGCTGACCCGGTGGTCGTGCGCCTCGACGCTCAGCCGCGTGGGGTGGGCACGCCGAACAGGTCGGTGATGCCGCCGGGCAGCTGGGCCAGCAGGTCGTTACGGTCGTCGTCGTCGAGCGCCTCGGCGACGGTGCTCAGCACGACGCGGGCGTGCTCGCGTACCTGGTCCGCGTTCGCGACCTGCTCCCGGTCGCCCACGTGCTTCAGGAAGTCGCCGACGTCCCATCGCCGGCCCTGCGGGTTACGGGTGACGGAGGCGTTCAGTCGGTCCGGCAGCTGCGCCGCGAGGTTGTCGGCCTCCTGTCCGGCGAGTCGTTCGCCGAGCACCGACAGGACGGCCTGCACGGACCGCACGGCCTCGTTCTCACCGAGACCCCCGCGCTGTCGTACGGTGGCGATCATCTGCTCGTAATCCATGATCCGCTTCCTCCCGTCTCCTGCGCCTCCTGAACAGACGCGTAGGCCGGACGAACGGACGGCGTTCCCGAGCCCCCCGACCACAAACGCGCCCCGCTCTGTCGCGCCGATCTTGCGGTTTCGGTTGTCGACCTGGGGGTGTTTAGCCCCTTGTGTCGCCGCAGAAAGTGCAAGATCGGCGAGGAAGGGGGCCGGGTCAGACCTTGAGGAGCACCTTTGTGCAGTTTTCCTGTTTCTTCTGGAAGATCCGGTAGCCCTTGGGGGCGTCGCGCAGCGGCATGCGGTGGCTGACGATGAAGCTCGGGTCGATCTCGCCGCGCTGGATGCGCTCCAACAGTGGGCGCGTGTACCGCTGCACGTGGCACTGGCCGGTCCGCATGATCAGTGACCGGTTCATGAAAGCGCCCATCGGGAACTTGTCGACGAAGCCGCCGTACGCGCCGACGACCGACACCACTCCCCCGGACCGGCAGGCCAGGATCGCCTCCCGCAACGCGAACGGCCGTTCCGTCTCGGTCCGCGTGGCCTGCTTGGCCCGGTCGTACGCGTACATGGCGGGGTTGCCGTGGTGTCCCTCCAGGCCGACCGCGTCGATGCACGCGTCGGGGCCCCGGCCGGCGGTCATCTCGTTGAGGGCGTCCAGCACGTCGACGTCCTCGTAGTTGATCGTCTCGGCGTCGGCGTGCTCGGCGGCGAGCCGCAGCCGGTACGGGAACCGGTCGATGACAATCACCCGTTCCGCGCCGAGCAGTCGGGCGCTGGCCGCGGCGAGCAGCCCCACCGGTCCCGCGCCCCAGACCGCGATGACCTGTCCGGGTTTGATGTCGCACATCTCGGCGCCCATGTAGCCGGTCGGGAAGACGTCGGCGAGCATGACGGCCTGGTCGTCGGGGATCTCGTCGGGCACCTTGAGCGGGCCGACGTCGGCGAACGGCACCCGCGCGTACTCGGCCTGGCCGCCCGCGTACCCGCCGAGGAGGTGGGAGTAGCCGAAGATGCCGGCCGGCGAGTGGCCCATGACCTTCTCGGCGATGCCGGCGTTCGGGTTGGAGTTCTCGCACACCGAGTAGAGGCCGCGCTGACAGGAGGAGCAGTGCCCGCAGGCGATCGGGAACGGCACCACCACCCGGTCGCCGGGCTTGAGGTTCCGCACCTGCGGACCGACCTCCACCACCTCCCCCATGAACTCGTGGCCGAGGATGTCGCCCTTGCGCATCGCGGGGATGTAGCCGTGGTAGAGGTGCAGGTCGGAGCCGCAGATCGCGGTGGTGCTGACCCGCACGACGGCGTCCCGGGCGTTCATGATCGTCGGATCGGGCACGTCGATCACCTTGACGGTGTCGGTGCCCATCCAGGCGGTGGCCTTCATTGGTTCGTCCCTTCGGGGATTCGGTCAGTGACGGGACGCCGGCAGCGGCTGCGCCGGCCGCTGCATGGCCTGCTGGCGTACGGAGATGCCGGTCGGGCTGCCCTCGGAGCGGACCACCTCGCCGGTCTCCAGCACCTGCTTGAACCGGCGCAGGTCGTCGCGGACCTGCTGCTCGGGCTCCTCGCCGAAGAGTTTCGCCACGGCCCGGCCGAGCGCGCCCGCCGGTGGCGCGTAGCGCAGTTGCACCCGGACCTCGGTGCCACGATCGCCCGGAGCGGGTACGAACGCGACCCGACCGGCGTTGGCCACGCGGCTGCCGGGCAGTGACCGCCAGGTGATCGACCTGTTCGGCTGGTCGTCGATGATCTCGGCGTCCCACTCGACGCGGCGGCCGGCCGGTCCACGGGCGACCCAGTGCGAGATGCGCAGGTCGTCGGCGCGTACCGACTCCAGGTGCGCCATGAACCGGGGCAGGTTCTCCATGTCGCGCCAGAACCGGTACGCCTCGGCGGGTGAGCGGTTGACCGTCACCGCGATCTCCATGCGGATCATTCGCGCCCGCGCCCGATGGGCACGCCCGGCGACGATCGCGGCGGCGACGTCCAGTGCCGTGATACCGGCGATCGCGGCCGTGGTCAGGGCCAGGCGGCGGCGTCGCTCACCCCGCCGGTCGGCCATCGCCCGGCCCAGCAGGGTGAGGTCGAGGGCGTCTCCAGCGACCCGGGTCCACGCCCAGCCGGCCGGGCGGCGGCCGGCGAGCAGACCGACGGCGTGGATCATCTCCCGCGTTCCGACGGCGGGGATCACCGCCTGCGCGGCAGGTGAGTCGTCGACGCCGGTCACGCGGGCCAGGGTCCGGGGCGCGGCCAGTGCGCCCACGCCCAGGGCCAGGCTCAGCAGACCCAGCGCCCGCGTCGCCGCGGTCGGCACCGGGCCGTCCAACTCTGGCAGGAGCATGTTGTCGACCCGGTCCATGAGCCGGTCCCTTCCGGTTGGCGTCGCCGCGGCGGGCAGCGGTGTCCGTCCTGGTGACGGTATGCGGTCGTTGTGGGCTCTGCGCCCGGTTCGGGCAGAACCCCGGAACCGCAGTCCGCCCATCACCTTCAGTCAGCATCCGGTCGGAGCGTTAGGAACGCTTCGCAGCGGGTAGCCGTCGTCCGCTCTTTGCCGGAGCCGGGAGGTGGGATGACGGCGACCAGCGACTTCTTCGAGCGGCTGGCCGCCGCGTGCCAGGATCCACGGTTCAGCAAGGTGTGTGGAAGTGTGCGCTTCGACATCTCCGACGGGGACGACCTGGAGCAGTGGCTCCTGGTCATCGACCACGGCAAACTACAGGTGTCGCAGAGCGGGGACGCCGCCAGCACCGTCATCAAGGTGTCGGCACAGGTGGCGGAGTCGATGGCGCGCGGCGAGGTGAACGGGTTGGCGGCGATCGAGCGCGGCGAGATCCTGGTCGACGGCGACCTCTCCCTGGCGCTGCGTATCGGGCGGCTGTTTCCCCGTGCGGGAGAGGGTGACGCGGGAGCCGACCAGCCGACGGCGACCAGCGCGCCGTGAGGGACATCCCGGGCACGGTGTCCTGCATCGACGGCAACACTTTCATCGTGTCGGACGCCAGTGGGGACGTGGAGTCGTCCCCCGCAACCCCGGTGGGGCTGTTCGCCAACGACACGCGCTATCTGTCCCGCTGGGTGCTCACCCTGAACGGCGAGCGGCTGGCCGCCCTGTCGGTGGACGACAGCCAGTACTACGAGGTCACGTTCTTCGTGGTGCCGGGCGGGGCCGTCGACTACGTGGAGGCGGACGTGTCCGCGATCCGGCGACGACGCATCGGCCCGGACCTGACCGAGACGCTGACGATCTTCAACTACGGCCAGGGAGTGGTCGACCTCGACGTACGGCTGGAGGTCGAGGCCGACTTCGCCGACATCTTCGAGATCAAGTTCGACATCCAGGACAAGGCGGGCAGCTACTACACCGACGTCGAGCCGAACGAGTTGCGGGTCGGTTATCGACGCGGGACGTACCGGCGTGAGGTCGTGGTGTCGACGAGCGAGTCGGCCACGATCGACGCGCGCGGCCTGCGGTACGCGGTGCGGCTGCGGCCCGGAGAGCAGTGGGACACCCGGTTGCAGGTGGTCATGCGGGCGCTGCGACCGGACGGCGTCGACCTGCGCACCGCCCTGCGCGCCCTACGCCCGCACGAGTCGACGCTGCCGGACAGCGTGCGCGAGTGGGTGGCGCAGGCGCCGACGTTGGACACCGAGAGCGCCACCCTCCAACAGGTGTACCACCGCAGCCTGGTGGACCTCGCTGCGCTGCGCTTCGCGCCGCTGTCGCTCAGCGGCGCTGCCGTACCCGCGGCGGGACTTCCCTGGTTCATGACCCTGTTCGGCCGCGACAGCCTGTTGACCTGCCTCCAGACGCTGGCCGTCACGCCGTCGCTGGCCCCGCCGACGCTGCGGATCCTCGCCTCGCTCCAGGGCGCCCGCTCCGACGACGTCCTGGAGGAGGACCCCGGCCGCATCCTGCACGAGCTGCGCTACGGGGAGTCGGCCGCGTTCGAGGAGCAGCCCCACTCCCCGTACTACGGGACCGTCGACGCGTCGCCCCTGTTCGTGGTGCTGCTCGACGAGTACGAGCGCTGGAGCGGCGACACCGCGTTGGTGATGGAGTTGGAGCAGGAGGCTCGCGCGGCCCTGGCCTGGGTCGACGAGTACGCGGACCTGACGTCGACCGGCTACGTCTGGTACCAGCGCCGCAACCGGGCCACCGGCCTGGACAACCAGTGTTGGAAGGACTCCTGGGACAGCATCTCCTACGCCGACGGCCGGCTGCCCGGGTTCCCGAGGGCGACGTGTGAGGTCCAGGGGTACGCCTACGACGCCAAGCTCCGGGGGGCGCGGCTGGCGCGTACGTTCTGGGGCGATCCCGCCTATGCCGAGCGGCTGGAACGGGAGGCGGCGGCGCTGTACGAGCGCTTCAACCGGGACTTCTGGCTTGAGGACCGCGGCTACTACGCCCTCGCCCTCGACCACGACGGCACTCCCGTGGACAGCCTCTCCTCGAACAACGGGCACCTGCTGTGGAGTGGCATCGTGGCGCCCGACCGGGCCGCGCGGGTGGTCGAGCACCTGATGGGTCCGGCGCTCTTCTCCGGCTGGGGTGTGCGGACCTTCGCCGCCGGGCAGAGCCGCTACAACCCGCTCGGCTACCACAACGGCACCGTCTGGCCGTTCGACAACTCGTTCATCGCGTGGGGCCTGCGCCGTTACGGGTTCCTCAGCGAGGCGGGTCGTATCGCCGAGGGCATCCTGTCGGCCGCGACCTACTTCCAGGGCCGCCTGCCGGAGGCGTTCGGCGGCTTCGACCGCAGCACCACCCGGTACCCGGTCCGGTATCCCACCGCCGGCAGCCCCCAGGCGTGGTCCAGCGGGGCGCCGATGCTGCTGCTGCGCACGATGCTCGGCCTCGACCCGCACGAGGACCACCTGGCCGTGAACCCCGCGCTGCCGTCCGCCTTCGACCGGATCGCGCTGCTGGACATCCCCGGGCGCTGGGGACGCGTCGACGCGTACGCCCGCCACCGCCCGGACCGGAACTAGCGTGCGTGCAGGACGTCGCGGGCCTGCTCGGCGGCGCGGGTGATGCTCTCGCTCATGAAGTCGAGGAAGCGGGCGACGTTCTCCAGGCGGGCGGCGGCGGGGGTGTGCGGGCCGAGGACGGCGACGCCCTGGCGTGCCGTCGCGGAGAGTTGGTCGTTCGCCCGGGCGCTGGCGATCGTCGCCTGGTAGAAGAGTTCGGTGTCGACGACGTAGCGGTCGCGGCGGCGCTCGTCGCGCTCCCGGCGCACGAGACTCTGACCCTCCAGGAAGCTGATGGCCTTGGAGATGGACGCCGGGCTGACGTGTAGGCGCTGGGCCAGGTCCGCCGCGGTGAGGCTGCCCGTGTCGGTGGTGAACAGGCAGGTCAGCACCCGGGCCCCCATCTTGTTCAGGCCGGATGCCATGAGGACGGTGGTGAACGAGTCTTCGTACTCGGCGACGGCCTCGACGTCGCGACCGTGCGGCTGCGCGATCGACTCGCCGGTCCGGGAGGCGGCGGGCACGCGGCGGCGGGCGCGGCGTTCGGTGGCACGGTGGGCGAGGTCGGCCCGGTAGGCGTTCGGGCCGCCGTTGCGCAGCACCTCGCGGGTGACGGTCGAGGTCGGACGGTCGAGGCGTCGGGCGATCTCGGCGTACGAGAGGCTGTCGGCCAGTCCCGACGCGATCTGCTGACGGTCCTGCTGGGTGAGCCTGCCTCCCGGCACGGGAATCTCCTCGGTGGTCGTCCTCGATGGCACTGCCACCATAGCGTTCACCGTCAGCCTATTGCAATGGCGGCGAGGCCGCGCGTTGCTTTATCTACAGAGCGGTTGCAACGTTTACGGTTGTTTGAGCTGCTATTACTTGCTTTATACGCAACAAGGTTGTTGCCACTGAATGGAAAGCAACGTAGCGTTTCCGATATCAGAAAGCAGCAACGAGCACCGGAGAACAACGTGCAGAGCTTCGCCACCCCCGCCCCCATCGCCGCCGTCCTGGACATCCCGGCCGGACGCGTCCAGGTCATCGCCGCCGACCGCGCCGACACCACCGTCGAGGTCCGGCCCGCCGACGCCGGCCGCGGCCGCGACACCCGGGCCGCCGAGCAGACCACCATCGTGTACGCCGACGGCGTCCTGCGGGTCACGACCGCGTCCCCCGCCAACCAGCTCCTGGGCGCCACCGGCTCGGTGGAGGTCACCGTTCAACTGCCCGCCGACTCGCGCGTCGAGGTCAGGGCCGCCAGCGCCGAGCTGCGCGGCGTCGGACGCCTCGGTGACGTCACCGTGGACGGCGCGTACCGCCACATCAAGGTCGACGAGGCGGCGAGCATGCGCCTCACCGCCGTCGACGGCACCGTCGAGGTCGGTCGGCTCAACGGCCCCGCCGAGATCAGCACCACGCGGGGCGACATCCGCATCGCGCAGGCAACGCGCGGCCGGCTCGTGCTGCGTACCCAGTCCGGTGACATCTCGGTCGCCGCCGCCGGCGGCGTCTCGGCCGCCCTGGACGCCGGCACCGGCCACGGGCGCATCAGCAACGCCCTGGTCAACCACGGCAGCGCCGACCTCGACATCCACGCCACCACCGCGCACGGCGACATCACCGCCCGCAGCCTCTGAACCCCAACCCCTTGAAGGAGTACGACAATGACGACCAACAACCCCTCCTCGACCAGTTCGCCGTGGACCGGCATGGTGCCGGTCGACGACACCGCCCTGGCCGTCACCGACAGCGGCGGCACAGGTGTCCCGGTGGTCTTCCTCAACGGCCAGTTCGCCACCCAGGGCTACTGGCGGCACGTCCTGGCCGACCTGGGCACCCGATGGCGGCACATCACCTACGACGAGCGGGCCCGCGGCAGAAAGTCGGGGCGCTCGGCGGACTACTCGTTCGAGGCGGCCGTCCGGGACGTCGACGCGGTCCTCGCCGCTCGAGGCGTCCAGCGGGCGGTGCTCGTCGGCTGGTCGTACGGGGCTGTCGTCGCCGCGCACTGGGCGAGCCGCAACCCCGATCGCACCATCGGCGCGGTCCTGGTCGACGGCGCGTTCCCGCACGACTGGCTGGACGACGCCATGGAGCAGCGCATCCGCAAGCTGTTCCGGCGCATGCGCTTCATCGCGCCGCTGCTGCGCCCGACCGGCCTGATGCCGCGGATGTCCGCCGCCCAGCAGGCGGAGAGCAACATCGAGCTGGGCCGGCTGTCCCGGGAGCGCGAGCTGGGCCCGGTGCTCGACGGCATCGCCGTCCCCGTGCGGTACGTGGTCGCGTCGGGAACGTCCTTCGGCAGCAAGGGTGACGAGCAGGAGCGCATCCGCGCCAGCCTTGACGAGGTGACGGCCCGCAACCCGCACATCCGCATCCACGCGAAGGTGGCCAGCAACCACGGCGCGATCCTCAAGAAGGACTTCACGGCCGTCGCACAGGCGGTACGCGAGGTCGCCGCCCTCGACAGCACGGAGCGCTGAGCCCTGGCCCGTCCTGCCTCAGCCCCGGCTGCCTCGCCGATGCGTGGTGGCCGGGGCGTCGGCGGCCTCACGGACCACCACAGACCAGGGACGCAGGTGCGGATGCGTGGGGTCCTCGCCGCTCACCCAGCGGGCGACAGGCCGGTGGCCCACGTCCTGCTCGCGCCCTTTGGAGCTGACTCGTTTACGACATCGCCGGCCACGCCACGGCCAGCACGGGCGGGCGGAGCGCCATGGTCGGCACGGGCAGCGGAGGCCACGGTCGGCACGGGCGGCCGAGCGCCACGGCCGGCACGGCTCGCGAACCGAAGGGGTCGGCCTCGACCTTCGTCTCGCCCAGATCAGCGTGGGGCGCCGGCATGCCGCTGATTCGTCTGTGACATCAGCTCCAAAGGGACCATGCACCACCCACCCACCTCGCGGCCACCGGCGATCGGTCGACGCCGAAACGTCGAGTTACCACTGTGGACGGATCATGGTAGGAAGGAGGCGATTCGCCACACACCCGGGAGGACCGTCGTGGGTCGTACTCATGTGTCTCGCCGTTCCCTGCTGGCCGCCGGTGGCGCGACGGCCGTCGCGCTCGGCGCGGCCGTCGCGGGCCCGTCCGCGGCCAGCGCCGCCGCGCCGCCCGCCGACGATCCGGTCGGTACGCCGGCCGAGGCGCTGCGTCGACTGCTCACCGGCAACCACCGCTTCACCAGCGGTCACGGCCGGCACCCGCACCAGAGCCTGGACGACCTGCACCGCCTCGCCGCCGGCCAGCACCCGTTCGCCATCACGGTCGGTTGCGCGGACTCCCGGGTCGCGCCCGAGGTGCTGTTCGACCAGGGGCTCGGTGACCTGTTCGACAACCGGGTGGCCGGCAACATCGTCGACGACCTGCTGCTGGGCAGCGTGGAGTTCGCCGTGGAGGAGTTCGGCAGCCTGCTGATCGTCGTCCTCGGGCACGAACGCTGCGGCGCGATCACGGCCACCATCGACACCATCCGCAGCGGGGGCACCGCTCCCGGACACATCGGCACCATCGTCGACAGCCTGCGCCCGGTGGTCGAGCCGGTGCTGAACCAGCCCGGCGACCCGGTGGAGAACGGGGTTCGGGCCAACATCGCCGCCCAGGTGCGGGCGCTCTCAGCCCGCAGCCCGATCATCGCCGAGAAGGTGCGCCAGGGCGCTCTGCGGGTCGTGGGCGCCCGCTACGACCTGGACAACGGTCGGGTCTCGCTGGTCGCCTGACGCCATCTCTCCCCGGTCGTCCGTCTCGTACGGGCGGCCGGGGCCGGCCGCGTCCGTCAGCCCCAGCCTGCTCACCAGCAACCCACCGCCCTCGTGGGCGGCGCGCAGCAGGGTGGTCGGGATGTCGGTGAACATCAGCTTCGCCCGCCGGACATCACGAACCCGTCATCGGTCACCGTGCCCCAGCTCAGGTAGAGGAACCGCGCTCCGGGTCGTCCATGCGCCACCGACTCTAGTTTCTCGGCGTCGACCGCCCCCCGCGCGGCCGTTCACCGCGAACTGACCGCTCGCAACTAGGGTGCAGTCATGGTCGATCGTCGCCAGGTGATGAACTTCCGGGTCCGGGCCCAGCAGCTCGACCGGGACGAGGGCACGCTGGCCGACACCGCCGTCCTGGACATCGGCGTGCAGAACACCGGCCCGGACGGCGCCCGCTGGGCCCTCGCCGTCCGTGGCGTCGATGTGACCGCCCTGTCCGACGCCGACGTGGTCCTGCTCTGGACGGTGCGGGGCGCTCCACACCTCTACCGCCGGGCCGACGTCGGGCAGGTGGTGGCGGCGGTCGAGCCGTTCTCCGACGCCGACGCGGGCAAGCGCATCTACGACGCCGCGAAGCCGTTGAAGGCCGCGGGCATCGGCAACCTCGCCGCCCTCGACGCGGTGGCCGCCGGCATGCGCTCGATCGTCACCACGCCGACGGTCAAGGGCGACGTCTCCGGCCGTCTGGCCACCATGCTGCCCGAGCCGTACCTGCGGTTCTGCCGGCCGTGCGACGCCACGCACCTCTACGAGATGCCGTTCCGGCTCGCCGCCGCGCGGGCCGGGCTGGAGTTGCAGCTCGACACGTCACCTCCGGTTCTGCGGCGCATCACCGGCTTCCGCAGGGCGTCCGCTCCGGGTGTCCGGTTCGACCTCGTCCGCGCGTACCTTCGTCTGCTCGGCCCGGCCACTCCGAAGCAGGTGGCCGACTATCTCGACGCCCCGGTCAAGGACGTGAAGGCCCGCTGGCCCGACGACGTTGTCGAGGTGACGGTCGACGGCGAGACCCGCTGGCTGCTGGCCGCCGACGAGCAGGCGTTGCGGTCGGCCGAGATCAGCACGACCCGCCTGCTCGGCCCGTTCGACCTGTTCCTCCAGGCGAAGGACCGGGCGACGCTGGCACCGGACGCCGCCCACGCGAAGGAGTTGTGGCCGGTGCTGGGTCGCCCCGGTGCGGTCCTGGTCGACGGCGAGATCGTCGGCACGTGGCGTCCCCGCAAGTCCGGCCGGACGTTCACTGTCGCCGTCCAGCCCTGGCACAACCTGTCGACCAGCATGCGCGACGCCATCACCGCGCAGGCCGAACGCCTCGCCGCGCACCGCCGCGCACCGCTCGCCGACGTCGACTTCGCCACCTGACGACGCCCGCCGGGCGGCACGCGGCGGCACCGTCAACGCGGCGACCGTGTACGCCGGTAGTAGGACCACCCGGCCAACGGCAACGCGACCGCCCAGACCAGGAGCAGCGGAAGGCCGATCAGGACACCCGTCGGGGTGAAGATGTCCTGCGTGCCGGGATCGGAGAGGTCGGCGGCGAACTGCCAGGGCAGGGTCGCCGCGTAGCCGATCAGCAGGGCGGACCCCAACACCGTCGGCGTGAGCGGCACCCATGGCGGCACCCGGTGGCCACGCAGCCACGGCACCCACCGGGGAAACGTACGTCCCCAGTCGCTGATCAGGCCGAGCGCCAGCACTCCCCCGAGCCCGGCGAGGACGCACAGCAGGCCGAGGTAGAACGCGCCGGCCGGCAGGCCCAGGAACCCGTCGACGGGGTGGTCTCCGACGCCGGGCCCGCGACCGTGGTACCACTCCTCGAACGGTTCGGCGTGTGCGAACAGCGGGATGCCGAGGATCCAGGGGACGTGTAGCGGGATGAAGCCCAGCACGGGCGCGATCCACGCCACATGACCGGCTCGGCGTGCCCACGGCGGCGGTGGCTGCGTTGCTTCCAGGCTCTGGTTCACGGTCGTCACTCCGTATCGATGCGGTGGTTTCCTCCGGTTCCACGCTGCGCTGCCGGCGGGCCCGGCGGATCCCCACGCAGAGGGAGCCGGGTCCCCGTGCCCGGGGGCGCGGCCCGCGCGACGAACGTCCGATCCACCGGTACGGGCGGGTGCGAGATGGGAGACTGTGGGCTGCCGTCGGCAGTCAGTTGACCCCCTCCACGTTCGGCCGCGACGCGCCGAGGCGTCGGTTGGAAAAAGGGGGGCGAGGATGCAGCCGGCCTGGCTCTCGACGCTCTCCTGGCTCTCGCTCGCGGTCGGTGTGGTCAGCTTCGTGATCGTCCTCGTCGACACCTACGTCTACGGGCACCGTCAGCCGGCCAGGGTCATGGAGATCGTCTGGCTGGTGACCGTCCTGTACGTCGGCCCGGTGGCCGTCCACCTCTACTGGAACTGGGGTAGGCCCGAGGCGCTCGCGCCTCCACCGCCGAGGGAACGGCCCCACCGCGGCACCATCGTGACCCAGGTGTCCCGCTGCGGCGCGCACTGCGCTCTCGGTTTCGTCGTCGCCGAGGTCGCCCTGTACGGATTCGACCTGCCCCGGACCGCGCTGTGGATCGACTACGCGGGCGACTACCTGATGGCGGTGACGATCGCTGTTCTCTTCCGACTCTTCGAAAGTCCTCGTCGCCGCCTCACGCAGGTCTGGCGCGCGCTGGCGACCGTCGTGAAGGTGGAGCTGGTGACCATCACCGCGTTCGAGGTGGCGCTGTTCGCGTGGCTGACGCTGGCGCACCACATGGTCTTCCCGGAGCCACCGCTGCGGCTCGACAGCCCTACGTTCTGGTTCGCCGGCCAGATCGGATTGATCGCCGGTTTCGTCACGGCCTGGCCCGCCGCCTCCTGGCAGATCGGCCGAGGAAGGAGCGTCGCGGCACGCTGACGCGGCACGGTCAGACCTCGGCGGCTGCCCGGCCGATCGGGAACCGTACGCCGGTCAGCTCCTCCGAGACGTCCCAGAGGCGTTGCTGCACGGCCAGGTCGTAGGACTCGGGGCTGGACGTGACCAGCTTCGGGTGGCCGCGCACCTCGCCCAGGCCGTCGGGGCCGTAGTACTGCCCACCGAGAACGGACGGGTCGGTGGCGGCGCGCAGGGTGGGCAGCGCGCCCGCCGCAGCGGGTTGGGTGAGCACCGGAGCGAGCGCGGTGATGGGCGCGCGGACGAGCGTCGGGGAGTTGCGGACCAGTTCGGTGTCGGAGACGCCGGGGTGCGCGGCCACCGCGACGGTGGTGCCGCGCGGGGCGAGCCGGCGCTGCAACTCGTAGGTGAACATCAGGTTGGCGAGCTTCGACTGGCCGTACGCGCCGACCCGGCTGTACGACCGCTCCCAGTGCAGGTCGTCAAAGTGAATGGCGGCGCGGATGCGGTGGCCGACGCTGCTGACCGTGACCACCCGGGAGCCGGGCACCGGCAGCAGCAGATCCAGCAGTAGGCCGGTGAGCGCGAAGTGGCCCAGGTGGTTGGTGCCGAACTGCATCTCGAAGCCGTCGCGGGTGGTCTGCTTCGGCGTGTACATCACGCCGGCGTTGTTGATGAGCAGGTCGATCCGCGGGTGGGTGGCGCGCAGCCCGGCCGCGGCGGCGCGCACCGACTCCAGCGAGGTCAGATCCAGTTCCTGTACGGAGACGTCGCCGCTCATCCGGGCGGCGGCGCGCTTGCCCTTCTCGGTGTCGCGCACGGCCAGCACGACCGAGGCCCCGCGCTCGGCGAGGAGCCGGGCGGTTTCGAAGCCCAGGCCGGTGTTGGCGCCGGTGACCACGGCCACCCGGCCGTCCTGGCGCGGAATCTGCTGCTCGGTCCACTTCATCTCAGGCTCCCAAGGTACCGCCGGTAAGTTATGCGGGAAACGCTAATGTACCGCCGGTACGCTGTCAAGAGACCGCCGGTACCTAAGTTAGGGTTGACGTCATGACCTTCCAGCGGGCGCGCAGCGAGGAGCAGCGCGCGGTCCGTCGCCAGGCGATCCTGGAGACGACCTCGGCGATGCTCGACGAGATGCCGGTGGCCGACGTGACCCTCAACGAGCTGAGCCGGCGGGTCGGCCTGGCCAAGACGGCGGTGCTGCGGTACTTCGAGTCCCGCGAGGCGGTGCTGCTCGACCTCCTCGACGACCGGACGACGACCTGGCTGGCCGAGCTGGAGCAGGAGTTGGTCCAGGGCGTCGACCCCAGCCGGTCCACGTCGGAGCGGGCCGAGCAGGTGGCCGATGTGCTCAGTCGATCGCTCGCCGCCCAGACGGTGCTCTGCGATCTCTTCGGCGCGCAGGGCGGGGTGCTCGAACACAACGTCTCGGTCGAGGCGGCCCGCCGGCACAAGCGGGCCTCGCTGGCCAATCTCGCGGTGATGGCCGACCTGCTGCGGCGGCACCTGCCCGAGATCGGTGACCGCGCCGACCTGTTCTGTCTTCAGGTCCTCCTGGTGGCCGGCGCGTTCTCCGCCTACAGCACGCCGCCGCCGAGCCTGCTCGCCGTCTACGAGTCCGAGCCCGCGCTCGCGGTCTACCACATCGACCCGCGGACAGCCCTGCGCATCGCGATCATCACGCAGCTCGTGGGCATCCTGCCGCGCCCCTGACTCCGACCGCCCGCACTTCCGCGGCTGAGCGCGCGATATTCAATGGTCCTGACGCCTCGTACGGTCTATCGTGGCCCGCCATGCTGTCAAACGAAGAGATCATCGGACAGGCCCTGGACCGGATCGAGGCAGGGTACGTCTTTCCTGCGAAGGTCGCGGACATCGATTCCGCGATCCGGCGTCGTCTCGCGGCGGGCGAGTACGACGACCTGGACGGGCAGGCGCTCTGCGAGACGGTGACCGCCCACCTTCAACAGGTGTGCCCCGACAAGCATCTGCGGCTGCTGTGGTCGGACCAGCCGCAGTCGCTGGATCCGGCGGACGAGGACGGCGGGAAGGCGGCGTTCCTCGCGCTGCTGCGGGCGGAGAACCAGGGCATCCGCCGGGTCGAGCAGCTGGACGGGAAGGTCGGGCTCATCGACGTGCGGCGCATCGCGTACGCCGACGCGGGGGCCGACGTGATCGGCGCGGCCATGCAACTGGTCGCCCTCAGCACGGCGCTCATCCTGGACCTGCGCGCGTGTTCCGGCGGAGCGCCGGAGGGAGCCGCGATGTGGTGCAGCTACTTCTTCCGCGACGACCAGGTGCACCTCAACGACTTCTACGAGCGTTCCACCGGCGCCACCCGCCAGTTCTGGACCGCCGCGCACCTTCCCGCGCCGCGCTACGTGGACCGTCCGGTCTTCGTGCTCACCAGCGCGTCGACGTTCTCCCTGGGGCGAGGACGTCGCGTACACCCTCCAGGCGCACGGTCGAGCCGTCGTCGTCGGTGAGACGACCCGGGGCGGCGCGCACCCGACGGCTCGCCACGCGGTCACCGAGCACATCCTGGTGACCGTCCCGACCGCCCGGACGATCAACAGCGTCACCGGGACCAACTGGGAGGGCGTCGGCGTGGTCCCCGACGTACCCGTACCGGCCGACCAGGCTCTCGACACGGCGCTCAAGGCCATCGCGGACGCCTAGGGCATGCGGCCGAGATCGGATGCCGCCATGCCGGGGACCTGTCGTACGTCCTCGACCTCGTATCGGGCCGACGATGGCAGTGAGCTACCCCTGCTGGTCTTCGAGCCGGACGACGGCACGCCGCCGCGCGCCGGCATCGTCCTGTTCCACGGCGGCGCCCTGCGCGGCGGATCGCCCGACGGGCTCGCGCCACACTGCCGGGCACTGGCGTCGCGGGGAATTTTCGCGGTGTCGGCCGGGTACCGGCTGCTCGACCAGGGCGCGACCGGCATCGACGACTGCCTCACCGACGTGCGGCGCGCGGTCGCGCGGTTCGGCCGGCTGGCTGCGTCGCGCGGGCTCGAAGCGGGGCACCTGGCCTCGGGCGGCAGCTCGGCCGGCGCTCACCTGGCGATGCTGGCGGCCCTGACGCCGTCCCGCACGGCACCGGAGCCCGGGGTCGCGGCCGTGGTGGCCCTCAATCCGGCGGGACTCGACCTGGGCGTCCTCGCGCCGGACGCGCAGCGCCGCCTGGAACGGCAGGTTGGCCTCGACGCGGGCAGGCTGATCGAGTATTCGCTGATCGAGTGGGTCCGGCCGGGCAGTCCGCCGACGCAGATCCACCACGGCACCCGCGACGAGGTCGAGCCGATCGACTCCGCGCGGTGCTTCCGCGACGCGATGACGCGCGCCGGCAACGAGTGCGCCCTCCTCGAGTACGAGGACGCCTCACACGGATTCCACTACCCCGGCGCCGGTGGGCGCTTCGACGACGTCGTGGACGCCACGACGCTGTTCCTCCTCGGGTACGCAGCACCACAAGCCCCTTCCACCCAGAATCAAGAAAATTAAGTTCTGAGTCTTGGAAGTTGAGGATTATTAAGCTAGAACTTTAGGTATGACAGAGCAGGCGATGGACTGGCAGGAACTGACCAGCCTGACGCGAGGGCAGCCGTTCGTCGTCGAGCGAGTGCGCCTCGCCAGCAACGGCGTCGCGATCGAGGGCTCGTTCGAGCTACCGCAACTGGCGCAGCTCAACGTCGAGGACCAGGTCTTCGTCACGGCGTTCGTGCGCTGCCACGGTTCGATCAAGGAGATGGAACGCATCTTCGGCGTGAGCTATCCGACGATCAAGTCGCGGCTCAACCGGATCACGCAGATGCTCGACTTCGTCGAGACCGATCCCGCGCCGTCCCGGGCTGACATCATCGACCGGTTGCGCCGCGGCGAGATCACCGCACAGCAGGCGCTGGCCGAGCTGGACGGCCGCTCATGATGCCCCAGCTGGTGACCGTCAGGGTCGATCGCTCGGCCCGCCGACCCGTCCGTCTCTGGGTTCCGGTGCTCCCCGTGGCGCTCGTACTCCTTCCGATTCTGGTCCTGGTCGTCCTCGCGGCGATCGTGGCCTGCCTCGTGTTCCGCATCCGTGTGATGCGGGCGCTCGGTGCCGGCTGGCGCGTTGTCTCCGCGCTGCCCGGTGCCCGCTTCGACATCGAGCAGGGCCGCTCGGCCGTGCTCGTGGCCATCCGATAGGAGAGGTTCGCATGACCGAACAACGCAAGGACATCCTCGACATGCTGGCCGCCGGCAAGATCACGGCCGAGGAGGCGGAGCAGCTCATCGCCGCCCTCGAACGGGACGCGGCACCGGCGTTGGCAGGCCCCGACGCCCGGCCGAAGGGCAAGGTGAAGTACCTGCGGGTGGTGGTGGACGCCACCGACAACGGCGAGCCGTCGCGGGTCAACGTGCGGGTGCCGCTGCAACTGCTGCGGGCCGGCGTACGGCTGGCGGCGCTGGTGCCGCCGCAGGCCCTGGTCAAGGCCAACGCCTCGCTCAGCGACTCGGGCGTGCCGATCGACCTGACGCAGCTCAAGCCCGAGCAGTTGGAGGCGCTCGTGGAGCACCTCGACGACGTGACCGTGGAGGTGGACTCCCCCGATGCCACCGTGCGGGTCTTCTGCGAGTAGCCGCCGTCCGACGGGACGGCCCCTCGAGAGGGTGCTGCAACACCCTCCCGAGGCTGCGCCCGCCGCAGCAGAGCACAGGTGATTTGCCAACCTGAAGTCTAGCCACTGACCAGCGATCAGCGGAGGGACCACTCGCCCGGGTGGTCCCTCCGCCGCGTCCGCCGCTACGCGCCCGCCCGTCCGCCAAGATCCGCGCAACTTCCCTGATACTGCCGCCTCGGCAACACGGGAGACAGCAACATCCCTGATGTTGCGCGGATCTTGGGCGGAGATCAGCTTGGCCGGGCACGCTGATCAGAGAGCCGGGCCCTGTCAGCCGCACCGCGACAACGCCGGCGATCAGGATTCGCGCTTGGCCTTGGTGCGCCGGGTCCGCCGACGAGGGGTGTCGTCACCGCCGGCGAGCCGGGTGAAGGTCAGCATGTTCGCCAGCGCCACGGCGACGATCGCGAGGCCGACCTGGATCGCGAGCACGATCCAGTCCCAGCGCAGCACCCACACCTTCACGCCGGCGTCGTCGTCGACGTGCAGTGCCCTGGCGACCACGGTGCCCAGCACCGCCGAGCCGACGCCGAGAACGAACGTGGCGAAGATGCCGATCCGTTGCCGCCCCGGCAGGATGAGCCGGCCGAGCAGGCCGACGAGGGCGCCGATGAGCACCGCGCCGAGATAACCGGTTACCAACATCGCTGTCGCTCCCCTTCCCGCAGTGCCGTCATACATGCCCGAATCTCACGTTCGCGGAAACCCCGCCCCGATAGGCTGACGGGCCTTCCACCCGTGACCGAAGGACGTTCATGGCCCGCCCGTACCACCCCGGACCGAAGCAGTTCGTGTTCACCGCCGGTGACGGCACCGCGCAGGACGTCTCGGTGGGCGACCCGCAGGAGGCCTACGAGGCGTTCTCGGCGTTCTTCCGGCGTCGCGAGTCCGACACGTACACGATCAGGGACGAGCCGGCGCGGCAGAGCCTCGTGCTCATGCCCCGCCCGGGGGTGATCTCCCGGTTCGAGGACGCCGACCCGCCCCGGTCGGCGCACCTGCTGGTCGACCGGGCCAACCGCTACCTTCCGAGCGCGATGCTGTTCTTCGAGAACGGCTATCGCGGCCTCGACCACTTCGGCCAGTGGTTCCCCGACCTCGCCGACCTCGACGCGTCACCGGAGACCCGCGGTGCCGCCCAGGCCGCCAGGATCACGACGGAGGCTGCGGCGCTCGACGAGGTAGCCCGGATCTGGGCGGATTCCGGCTACGTCGACCCGAGCGACCAGTACTACATCTTCTTCGACTCGAAGGACGCCGACGACGACCGCGCCGAGCGGGCCACCCTGCTCCCGCTGATCGAATTCCTCGGCCTCGAACGAGCCGACGCCGCCGGAGGTGAGGTCTGGGTGCGCACCGATTCACGCCTCGTCGCCGAATGCGCACGGTGGGCATAACCAGGTCGTCCGGCGTAAGCCGGTCGCGTCACCCGCGTAGGCAGAAGGGATGGCCGGCCGGGTCGCGCAGGACGCGGAAACGGTCCGGCGCGAACTGCTGCTCTTCTTTGACGGCTCCGAGTTCGATCGCGCGCGCCTCGGCGTCGTCGAGGCTGGCGGGGTCGTCGACGGCCAGGTCGAAGTGGATCTGCTGCGACCGCTCGCCCGAGGGCCAGTTCGGTTGCCGGTAGTCGTCGACGCGTACGGCGCCGAGGAACAGCGGACCTGCCTTGACCGCGCAGAAGTCCGGTGTCTGGACCGCGACCTCACCATCGAGCATGGCGGCCCAGAAGCGGGCCAGATCGGCGGGGTCGGAGCACTCCAGGTTGATCGCGGCGATGTGAGCTACCGGCATGGCTCCTCCACAGTGCGGAACACTGATCGACTCTATCAGCTAAAACGACGGTTCGCTCTCTTTACGCTCGACCCTTCTCCGCGCGGCTGCCACCGCCCCGCCCGTCGCCGTCCGGGGCCTGGACGAGCGCTCGCGGGCCGGCAGCGATCGGTCGCACCGGGCCCGGCTAGTCGTTGATGATCGCCATCAGCCCTGCGGAGTAGGGCGCGGGGTCCACGTCGCCGCGGACCGCCAGTTGCAGGCTGTAGCTGACGGACAGGGCCACGAACGCTTCGGCGATGTGTCCCGCTCGCGGGCGCTGGCGGTCGGGCACCAGCTCGGCTATCGCGGCCCGCATGGCGGCGAGCTGTCGTTGCACCACGGCCGCGAGCAGGGGCGACACCGCCGCCTCGGCATAGATCTGGGCGACCAACCGGGCATGGTGGGACTCCCGGGCCTGGGTACGCACATGCTCCAGGAAACCCCCCACCGCCTCGGCGGTGAGCGCCCTCGGCAGCGCGTCGGTCCCCTGCTCGCAGACCGCGACGACGATCTCGTCCTTGCTCGTGAAGTACCGGTAGATGGCTCCGTTGGAGAGCCCCGACTCGGCGACGATGTCGGCCATCGACGTGTGGGCGAAGCCGTGGCTGGCGAACCGGGCGCGGGCGGCAGCCACGATCTGCTGGCGGCGCGAGTCGAGATGGGCTTGGCTGACCCTGGGCATAAAGAGTGACCCCTCGTTTTTCTTGCTACTGTCGAGAGCGTACCTCCTCGCACCGGAACTCAGGAGGCCGCCCGGCAGATCCTCGAGGCCGTCGTCGACGCCGGCGGTACGTCGACATCTTCATGCCGCGCTTCCCCGACGGTCCTTGCGAAGCAGGCGGGTCACGGCCTCTCCGTCGGCCGTGCCGAAGGCGCCGTCGGTCGGATGTCCCAGCGCCGCGCCGAGGGTGCGTACGTGCAGGTCGACCACCGCCTCCACCAGGTCGGCCAGCAGGGACACCGTGTCACGGCCCTGTCGCCAGCCCGCAATGCACAGGCCGAGGCCGACGATCGCCGCGGGCCACCACAGCAGGCCGAGCGCCAGATACAGCAGCCCCCAGCCCACCCGTCGGGCGGCGGCGGCGAAGTCGGCCTGC
Organism: Micromonospora sp. RB23; assembly: GCF_053585025.1. Taxonomy (NCBI): domain Bacteria; kingdom Bacillati; phylum Actinomycetota; class Actinomycetes; order Micromonosporales; family Micromonosporaceae; genus Micromonospora; species Micromonospora sp. RB23. Next base: position 3,216,283 of record NZ_CM132111.1, on the reverse strand, counting down.
GCGAGGGCGAGCGGTCCCCTGGTCTCCTCGGGCAGCAGCAACCACAGCCGGGGCCAGGCGGCGGCCAGGTCCAGGCCGTAGCAGGCCCCCACCCGTACCGCCGTGGCCTGCATCCGGTCACCGATCCAGGTCGGGCGGACCGGCTCGGTCAACGCGATACGGTCGCAGGCGCGGGCGAGCGCCTGGGTGTCCGGTAGCGGTCCGCCGTCGTCGTCGGCAGACCGCAACCGGCGTGCCTTGTCCCGCAGGGCGTTCTCGTAGCGGTCCATGGCCGCGTTCCACCGACGCCGCCGCCGGCGGATCACGGCATCGCCGACCCGACCCCAGCGCTGGGTCCACAGGGCCACGACCAGGCGTTCCAGGCCCTGCGCGGCCATCGCGGCGACGACACCGCCCAGCACGACACCGAGGACGATCAGCAGCGCGGACCCGGTGCCCCGGGCCGGTGGTCCGAGGGCGAGACGATCCACCTCCTGCCGCAGCAGCCGCAGGTCCCACCAGTGGGCGTGGCCGAGTCGCACCGCCGCGGCGACCATCGCCACGAACACCACACCGGGCAGCGCCAGTCCGGCGAGCCACCGCTCTGCCAGCTTTCCGCCGAGCGAGGCGATGAGCGCGTTCACCGGTCCATCCGGAACGTCGGCAGTGGGCAGTCGAACACGGCGCAGTGCGGCGACGGGCCCGCGTCCGGCCGGGGGATCTCGACCCGGTCGCACAGGTCGGCGGGGCACACCTGGACCACTTCCGGGCGGCGGCCGTGGATGCCGGCCAACGGCAGGTAGCGATCGCTCCGGACGGTGGTGTCACCACCGACCAGGCCACCGACGCGCATCAACTCGGTCACCTCGGCGAGCACCGCGTCCACGCTCTGGTCGGACAGCGACCGATCCCGCAGCCGCGTCAGGGCCCGGGCCGGCTCCGGCCCGAGCAGGTCGCCCACCTGCGCGATGTCCGCGCAGACCCGGGCCAGTCGAGCCGCCCGGTCGTCGTCGAGTCGCCTGTCCGGCACCGATTGACTCATCGGCTGATTATCTCCCGTCGATGTGGCGCACGGCTGGCAGGCTGGGGAGCAACCGCGACGGGGAGGTACGCCGGTGGGTCGCTACAAAAGGGACGCCGTGAACGACTGGCGTCGTGTCGCGGCCGGCCAGCGGCGCGGCGACCGACGCTGGGCCGAGGCGCAGGTGGAGCTGGGGGCCGCGCTGCTCGACCGGTACCACGCGGACCGGGCGCGGCAGGACCTCATCGAGGCCACCGTCGTGCTGGAGGCCGCGATCCGCGCGATGGCCGACTCCTTTCTGGCCGACGAGTTGGGTACGACGCACGGTGTCCTCGCGCTGGTCACGTACACCGATGTGCTGCTGGCCAGGGCCCGGATCGAGAGCGAGCCGCAGCTCCTGGACGTCGCCGAGCAGTATCTGCAGTTCGCGGAGGACGCCTCGGCGGACCTGGGCAACAGCGCGGTGCTGATGCTCAAGAAGTGCCAGGTCTATCGGGTCCGGCACGACTTCGACGGCTCGGTGGACACGCTCTACCGGCTCACGGCCATCGCCAAGATGGCCGAGAACTGGATCAGTGAGGAGCACCGACCCGCGTTGCGGGGCATCCACGCCGAGGCGCTGTTACGCGCCTACCAGCTCACCGGTGTGGAGGACTACGTCGACGAGGCGCTGGACCTGCTGTCGTCGGTGGACACCACCGGGCCCAACCAGGACCAGATCGTCATGCTGCGAGCCCGGTGCCTGCTCGCCAGGGCCGCCGGGACCACCCACACCGCTGATGTCGAACGGGCCGTCGCGGTGCTGCGGGACCACACCCCGCAGAGCGTCGACGCGCGTTTCCTGCTCGGGCAGACGCTGCTGACCCTTGTCGACCGCACCGGTCGTGCCGAGCTGCTCGGCCAGGCCTGGGAGGAGTTCGCCGGCGCGCTGAGCACCGTCGGAGAGCGGCATCCGCACCATCGGATGGCGCTCGCCAGCCTCTCCACCGTCGGCATGAAGACGCACCAGCTGACGGGCGACGTCTCCGCCCTGGAGATGGCGATAGGGCTGCTGCGCCGGGCGCTCGCGCTGTCCGTACACGGCGACGCCAACCACGCGTTGTACCTGGACCAGTTGGGCTACAGCCTGCGGTTGCTCTACGACGCCACCGGGGAGCCCGCCTACCTGGAGGAGTCGCTCGTCCTGCTGCGCAAGGCGCTGGACTCGCTACCCCCGCGCCATCCGCAGCGTGTCGAGACCGGCTTGTCCATCGCCCAGGCGTTGCGGGCGACCTACCTGCGTACCGGCAAACCCGCTCTCCTGACCGAGGCCGCCGAACGGGCGCTCGCCGCCGGCCGCATCGAGTCCGGCGCCGTGCCGGTCCGGATCCAGGCCTTCGACAAGGCGGCCTACACGCTCACCGCGCTGGGGCGGTGGGAGGAGGCGACGGACGCCTTCGACGAGGCCATCACGTTGCTGCCCCGGTTGGCCTCCCGGGGGCGTACCCGGCACGACCAGTACGCCGACCTCGGCTCGACGGCCGGGCTGGCGGCGACTGCCGCCTCCTGCGCGATCGGCGCGGGGCAGCCGGAGCGGGCCTTGGAGCTGCTGGAGCGTGGCCGGGGCCTGTTGCTGCACCAACGGTTGACGGCGGATGGCGAGTGGGCGGCCCTCCAACGGGCCGACGGGCGTCTGGCCACCGACTTCCAGCGGATGCGCCGGGACTTCGAAGCGCCCGCCCCCGAGTCGTCCCGGCCGACCACCTTCGGCCGGGACCGGGAGACCGAGTGGAACGTGCTGCTGACGACGATCCGGGAGTTGCCCGGCCTGGGCGACTTCCTGCGCCCACCCAGCGCCCGGCAACTGCTCGACCAGGTCGACGGGACGGTGATCGTGCCGATCGCGAGCGAGTTGCGTTGTGACGCGCTGATCCTGCACCGGCACCGCGTGACGGTGCTCCCGCTGCCGGAACTGTCGCTGACCGAGGCCATGACGCAGCTGCGACTGCTCCAGGAGGCCACCACCACGGCGTCCGATCCGGCGGCGGACGCGCGGAGCCGCCTGCGCGCCCAGTCGGTGCTCAGCGGCGTACTCGAATGGTTGTGGTCTGCCCTCGTCGGGCCGGTGCTGGCCCGGATCGACGCGCCCGGGGCGGGCGGCGAGTTGCCGCGTGTCTGGTGGTGTCCGGTCGGTCCGCTCGCGTTCTTTCCCCTGCACGCCGCGCAGGCCGGCGCCGCCGGGTCCGCCCTCGACCGGGTGGTCTCCTCCTACACCCCGACCGTGACCGCGCTCGCCCGCAAACGCACCGGGGCGCGCCAGTCCCGGCCCGACGCCCGGTCCTGTGTGGTGGCGATGCGCAACACTCCCGGCGGCCCGGGGGCGCTGCCCAGCGCCGAACGCGAGGCCGCGTCGGCGGCGCGGGCGCTGCCCGGAGCGTGGACCGGGCTGGACGCGGAGGCCACCCGGCAGCAGGTCCTGGACCGGTTGGCCGACTCGGCCTACGCGCACTTCGCCTGCCACGCGGTGGCCGACCCGCAGGACCCGGCGCAGGGCCGGCTGCTCGTGCACGACCACCAGGACAGCCCGCTCACCGTGGCCGACGTGTCCCGACTCGACCTGGACGCGGAGTTCGCCTTCCTGTCGGCCTGCGCGACCGCCCAGGCCCCGCCGACCCTCGTCGACGAGGCGCTGCACATCACCGGCGCCTTCCAGCTCGCCGGGTTCCGGCACGTCATCGGCACCCTGTGGGAGGTCGACGACGCGGTCTCCCTCGCCCTGACCACGGCCTTCTACGAGCACGGCGACGCGACGGGGTCGGCGGCGTACGCGCTGCACTCGGCCGTGCGCGGGCTGCGGGACCGCTACCCGCTGGCGCCGACGCTGTGGGCGGCGCACATCCACACCGGCGGCTGACCGCCGTTGAGATCAGCGGGTGCGCCGGACCAGCGTCCGGGCCCTCTCCGTGTCGGGGTGACCCGGGCCGTGCACGCGTTCGCACCCGGCCAGCGCGGCGCGCGCCGCACTGCCCGCCCGTCGGTCACCCGCCTCGATGAGCAGTTCGGCGAAGAGCGTCCGCATCTCCAGGGTCCCGGGATGGTCCACGCCCCGGCCCCGTTCACTGTCCGGCAGCGTGTCGGCCAGCAACCGGATCGCCTCGGGCCGCCGCCCCGCCCCGGTGAGCGCTCTGGCCAGGGAGTGCCGGGCATGCAGAGACACCCCGTCGGTGGTGCTGAGCGCGCGCCCCGCGTCGTCGGCGAGCGCCCGGGCCGGGTCGACCGCCTCGGCCGCCCGGCCGGAGTCGAGCAGGACGACCAGCAGGTTGCTGCGCGCCTGGAGCGTCACCGGACTGGTGGGCCCCAACGTCCTGGTCATCCGCCGGACCACGTCCCGTAGGGCCCGCTCGGCCTGCCGGCTGTCGCCCCGCAGGTGTTGCAGGCCGGCCAGTTTCATCTGGCAGGCCAGGGTGTCCGCGTCGTCCCTGCCCAGCGTCCGCGCCATACCGTCGGCGACCCGCCGCAGCAGCGGCTCGGCCTCGTCCATCCGACGCAGCTCGATCAGCAACCAGCCGAGGTTGTTGCCGCTGCGCAACGTCTCGGCGTCGTCGTCGCCGAGCACCCGGCGGCGCGCCTCGTAGACGTCCCGTTGCACCAGTTCCGCCTCGGCGTGCGAGCCGAGCTGCCAGAGCGCGAAGGCCAGGCTGTGCTTGCTGCGCAGGGTGTCCGGATGCTCCGGACCCAGCGCCGAGCTGCGCAACCCGACGACCTCCTGGTAGACGGCCACGGCATCGCCGATGTCGTGGTGCCGCATCAACTCCTGGGCATAGCGGTACCCCGCCTCCAACGTCCGCGGGTCGGACCCGCCGTACTGCTCGTGGAAGGCGTGGTACTGCAAGCCGAAGGCGGTCGGGCCGCCGATCGTCTGGGTGGTCGAGCGGCCGTCATGGGTGACGGTGATCTCGATGACCGGGCGGGTCGACTCCGGTTCGCGCGGTGGCTCGTCGTCGCGTTTACGGCTGCGGTTGAACCACCTGCCCACTGCGCGCACCTCCCCCGGTGTCGAGAGCAGACTATCGATCCTGGGTGATTTCGTCGCCGCAGGTTCTCAACGGGTGAGGCCGACCAGCGACGCCGGGCGCGCCACGCCAGCCGGCGCCGGCTCCATATCGTCTCCGAGCCCGGAGCATCACGCATACTCCTGTTCCAGGATGGCCAGGTCGCGGTTGGCGAACTGCACGTGCGCCCACTGGTCGCTGAAGATGACGTGCAGGCACTTGACCGCCGTACGTTCGGCGGGCGGCGGGCAGCCGATCGCGGTGTTCGGCCCCCGTACGCGGTCCAGTTCCTCCTGCGTGACCTGCGCCAGATATGCGCGCAGATCGGCGATCCGCTCGGCGCGCACGGCGAGGATTTCGCCGAGGGTGGGCGCGGCCGACTCGTCGATGCCGAACTCGGTGCCGTTGGTGGTGAACGATGCGGGTACGCCGATCGGATGGAACGGGTTCGGGCGAAGGGCCGCCGCGTGGCCATACCAGGCGTCCATGACGAAGATCGTGTGGCGCAGGGTCTGGGCGAGCGACCATTCGCCGTTCACTGATCTGTGGACGGCTTCCTCAGGCAGCACGCTTGCGCGTCGCAGCGTCGCTTGCCACAGCTCCTCGATGACATCCACCGCATCGCGCATCGTCTCGGGTGTGGTTGGCTGCAGTCGAAGCCGTTCGGGGTACAGGCGATCCAGCTCGGCCTCGATCAATGGCATGACCTCCACCCCGTTGACGCGCAGGCCGTCGATCGCCCCGTCGATGTCGGCGTCCAACAGCAGCACGCCACGCATCCGGGCGCGGCTGAGATCCACCTCGCGGAAGGTTGCGCCGGCCATTGACAGGTCGATGAACTCCGCACCCTCGTAGTCGGGCTGCTGCACGAATCGCGTCATCGGCACACCGTAGGGGCCCGCTACGACAAGACCACCACATCAAGCGCCCGAGGCGCCTCCCGATTGAGCACCCGCACTACTTCACCGAAACTGCTGCCTCGGACGCGCGGGAGACAGCAGTTTCCCTGATGTTGCGCGGATCTTGAGGCCGATCAGCTCGGCGGGGCGTACCGATTCAGCGGGTGAGGCCGACCAGCGTCGCCAGTCGCGCCACGCCGGCCGGCGCCGGCCGCGCTCGGGCACAATCGGCGATGAGGGTACGCGCCAGAGGCCGTCCCCGAACCTCAGCCGGCGCAACGCTGTCCGCGTCCACCAGGGCGCGTGCCGCCCCGCGCAGGTCACCCATCTGTAGGTACGCCCGCGCGGCATCGATCAGGTACGCGCCCCGGTACTCGGCCGGCAGCCGCCGCCACGCCTCCCGCCGCACCACAGTCGAATGCCGTCGTACCGCCTCGTCGGCGGCACCCCGCTGCGCCGCCAGCAACACTCGCGCCAGGTCGACGACGATCGGCCCGAAGCTGGTGCGGTGCTGATCGTCGTACCCCCGAAGGTTCGTGGCGACGCCCGCGGCCCGGTCGGTCAGCTCGTCGGCGCGGCGGTGCTCGCCGCAAGCGGCGGCGGCGAGCGCGGCCTGGACCAGCAGCGTGCCGCCCACGGCCCACTCCCCCGCCGACCGCTGCGGCCCGATGCGGTTCGCGGCGGCGAGCGTCGCGGTCAGGGCCAGGCGGTCGCGGCCCGACGCGCGGAGCGCCTGGGCGACCGCGATTGCCGCCGTCGCGGCGAGGTGGGGGTTGTCGGCGGCAGCGCCCATCGCTCGGTCGGCGGCCAGCCAGGCGAGGTCGGCCTCGCCGAGCTTGACCAGCAGCAGCGCGGTGATCCGGTACGCCTGCACCAGCACCTCCGGCGACCGCGCGCCCTGAGCGGCGTCGAGCAGGCCCGGCACCACGCGCAGCAGCTCCGGGTAGTGCGCGTGCTGGTACGACAACCAGGCGTGCCCGACCTGCCGCCTCAGCTCATCGGTCTGCGGTGGAGCCTGCGGACTGTCGTAGCGGGCGAGCGCGGCCCGGATGTCGTCCACGCCGGCTGGGGCGCTGCTCGGGGCGCTGGGCGGCTGGCCGAGCAGCACCTCCGGGTCGACCCGCAGGACGCGGGACAGCTCCTGGATGACCGAGTACCGGTCCAGGGGACGGACGCCGCGCTCGATCTTGTCGACCCAGCTCTTCGACCTGCGCAGGCGATCGGCCAGCATCTGTTGCGTCATCGACCGCCGCACCCGCCAACCGGCGACCCGTCGCCCGATGGGGAGGTCATCGCTGCTCACGCCGCCACCGCCGGTCCGGGACCGCACGGGTCGTGTCATCCACGGGTACGCGTTCCGCCTCGGCCTGAGCCAAAATCCGCTGCTTGGCAGCCTCCCGCTCGGCCGCCTCAGCCTGTTCACCCTTGCTCGGTTGCCTATCGCTGCTCATCTCCACCTCCGTCAACCAGGGCGGGACGTTGAGCCTTTGCCGCCGCCCGGGAACGCCCTGCAACCAGGCAAGCGGGCTACCGACTGACGGGCCAGATGGCGAGCGATGTGCTCGGTTGCGCTGGTCAGGGCGTGGCTTGCGCGGGGTTGTGCGGGTCCCCATCGGAGGGCGGATACCCATAGGCTCATCACTGTTGGTAGTTGCGTGATGGCTGGAGGCGGAACATGGCGCGACCGGTGACGAATGCGGCGTTCGACGGGCTGCTGACTGCCGCTGGTTATGGGAACGCGCACGCCGCATTCGCACGCCAGCTCAATCACACCGGCCGCGAGCAGGGTGCCTGGCGGTACGACGCGGCCAGCGTCTACTGGTGGCTGCGCGGCCGCCGGCCTGGCGAACACGTCCAGGCAGCCATGGCCGAAACACTCGCCCGCAAACTCGGGCGTGCTGTCTTCCCGTCGGAGCTGGGATTCGGCGTTGCCGACAGCGCCGAAACTTGCGTCTACCCCGCTTCCGTAGATGCGGCGGTAGACGCCGCGGAGCAAATCTGGATGACGCTCGCCAAGCACCTCAACCGGCAGGTAGACGGCACCTTCGACAGCGGCAAAGCTCTACAGGCGGCGCTCGGCTGGCGGTACGACCTGCCCGACCAGGTGGTAAGCCGACACGGCCGTCAACAGGTCACCTCCACGGATGTCCAATCGCTGTACGCGCTGGCGGACCACTTCACCGACCTGGACCGACGTCACGGCAGCGGCTCTCCGCATACCCGTGCAGTCATGGCCGACCTGCTTGTACGGCAGGTCGGGCCGATGTTGCGCGGCACCTACACCGACGCAGTGGGGCGCGAACTCCTGCGTGCGGCGGCGGTGCTCGCCGGCCAACTCGCCTTCATGTCATACGACGCGGGTGAACACGCCATGGCGCAACATCACGTAACCGTCGGTCTTCGGCTTGCGAAGGCCGGTGACGACCGCCTCTACGGCGCTCACCTCCTCGCGAACCTTGCCACCCAGGCCGTGTTTCTGGGTCGCGCTCGGGAGGCTGCTCGGCTCGCCGAAGCTGCCATTGACGGGGCTGGCCGCGCGCCCGCCACCGTCCTCGCGCGGCTACACGCCACCGCCGCCACTGCATACGGACAGGCAGGTGAGCGGCGTGCCTGCCAACTCGCCCTCAACAAGGCTGAGCGCTTTCTCGGCCGGACCGGCGGTGATTCTGGCCCACGCTGGGTCGGCTACTTCACCTCGGCCCACCTTGCCGGGGCCGCGCTGAGATGCCTGGGCGACCTGCGTCTGTACCCGCAGGCCCTACGGCATGCGCCTGACGCGCTTAGCCTCGGCAGCCAGAACACCCGAACCCGCGCCCTGCACACTGCCCTCGTCGCCTTGATTCATGCACGTGCTGGTGAGACCGATGCGGCGTGTGAATGGAGCCGGACGCTGGTGCAGGATGTGGCGAGCGTCCAGTCGGTGCGCCTTCGCCAGCGTCTCCACGAACTCGCTAGCAGTCTCCGTCCGCAGTCATCGCCCCAGGTCAACGAAGTCCTGCATGCTCTGACTGCCACGCCCGCAGCGATGTAGAGCGAGAGCGCACATAGGCATGTCCGCTAGCGTCAGCGAGGTGACCTGGACGGAGCCCGCCACGTGGTACGCGAACCTGGCTTCCTTTTACGCTGCCGCTGCCGCTTTTATCACCGACGCGGCCGGTAACGTGCTGCTCGTAAAACCCACGTACCGCGACCACTGGGCCTTCCCCGGAGGCTATGTGGACGATGGCGAGTACCCGCATGATGCCTGTGCCCGCGAGATCCGAGAAGAGTTGGGCATCGCGCTGACGGTGGGACCTCTACTCGTAGTCGACTGGGCACCGCCCGCCGGACAACGTCCTCGTGCGATCGTCAGTTTTACTTTCGACTGCGGGTCCATCGTCAGCCTCGACGGCATTGATCTGCCGGGACCCGAGTTGGAGGACATCAAGTTCTTCCCGGGCCAAGAGGCCAAGCGGCGCCTTCCCGAAAACGTCGCCACACGAGTTCATGCGGCCGTACGCGCCCGTCACCGACGCGCTCCGGTGTACCTTGCTGGCGGCTCGGTCGCCTCCACTCAAGGGTGATGCAGCTGGTACGCTGCCTGGGAAACGTCGTGAACATAGTCCAGCGCACAGGTCGACTCGCCCGTCGCCCACGAGGTCGCAGCCCTGACCGAAGTTCCGCCTCGCCTCAAGCGGCAACTATGGATCCGGGCGGACATTGGTCAAGCTGGATGCCTGATGCCCTGATCATGACGCCGATCCATGCCACGCTCCGATTTGGAGTGCTTTCTCCCGCCTCTCGCGTCAACATCCGCGCCGCCGCTGAGGGTCCGCTCGCCTACGTCGCCGGCAACACCGACCTTGTTGGGACCGACAGGGTCGATGAGGGGACGCCTACCAAGCGCCTCCTTAAGCGGTGAAGCGGAAAGTGCCACGGCCATCGCCACCTGCACGTGGGCGACCAAATAAGCTTCATCTCTTATTGCGTAGGATATCCATGTAGGACGCACTCGTCTCCCTATTGTGCCATGCGCCGATGATATGTTCGGTAAGCCGCGGAACGTCCTTCTCGACAGCACTCTTCCATAACGTGGAGTTGTAATCCCACACGCGAAGCGCGTTGTCTACATCAAAGATTGGCCCGGTTCCACGTGACCGCACCAGAACGACAGGCTTGTTTACTGCCATGCGGATGCCGAGTTCGAACAGCACGTTTGGATTGTGCTCCGACAGGTCCGCCAGGACGAGGTCAGCATCTATCAACTCGTTCAGAAGAGTGTGATGAATCAAGTCCGAACCATACTGTATAGCAGTCTTAACCTTAAACCCGGCGTCTTGCAAAGCTGGCGTGAAGAGGTTCTCCAGCACCTCCGCGAAATAGCCCGAGGGATGATCCTCGTGTCGCTCGGTAAACGGCATCGCAACGAAGCAGGTGAGTTCGGGGGTAGGTTCACCAACAGGCGAGTCTAAGGTGACGAGTTTCGGCGGAGCATCTATAGGCCTAGGCATCTTTGATGAGGAGGATATGTCGAATTCCTCGCCAACGCCCACGTATCTACAATTTTTTTGGAATAGCTCGATAAATTCCTCGTGGATTCGAGGATCGATTTTCAACGTGTTTTGCAGCACGTTGGACAAAAACCGCTCTTCGGGCAACTTGCTGCCTTTATAGTACTCGACAAGCCGTCGAAATACGCTGACGCCTAGGAACGCATCTAGGAGCGCACGACGCTCCTCGTCCTGATTTTCCGGATATACCACGCGCCTACCCAGATCCGTCAGTTTGATTGCCGACGAATCCCGATTACCATCGGTTAGACCGAAGTCGCGAGAGGCATTTGTTAAGTAGTAGTAGTTGCCGGACTTGGGCCCAAGATTGAGCGCGGCGGCAATCTCGCTGGGCTCCCATGGATTGCCGGCGTTATAGTCCTTGATGGCGTTCGGAATGCGAAGAGCTTGTTCGAGAGAGCGGCGCGGATAGGGACGAAACACATTCCCTTGACCTGCCTTGGAGCGTGGCTGTGCTGACTCGTCGGTCACCGCTTCCGGTTCTGTCTGCTCGCTACCCACAGGCCCGTCCTCAGGCACATTGACCCCCCTGACCTCAGGTCGACGTCGCGTCGTCGCAGTTAGGTCCGTCGGTCGCGAGTCTATGAGCCGACGTCCGTAACCTGAAGCCTCCTGTCGGCATGTCGCCTCGGGGGCGAAGTCCTTGCGAGCTTCGGCCAAGATCACGTCGTGGCCTCCCGCCAGCAGACGGCCCGAGGTAGCTGTGGACGCCTTTATCACGCTTGACGATTGGAGAGTTGTTTCCATGGACCAAACGATGACACCGAGGTCCGACAGTTCCTCGGGTTTCCAGAGCGGGCTGTGGAACGACGGCGACCGGCCGAAGGTGGGAAGATCTGCGAATGAAGCTCACTGCGACATAGTGTTCGAACAGTATAAAATGGTCGTGGAGATGGCTGATCACTTGAGTTCTCGACGAAGTTTAGCCAACACATTCTTTCTAGGACTTAACACGACGGCACTTGCCGCCTTCGGCATCTTTTCGCAAAAGCAACCACTCACCTCGACTTGGTGGCTTCTGCCCGCACTGGTTGCGCTTCTAGTGCAGTGCGCCGCTTGGCACTGGCTGGTGAGGTCCTATCGCCAACTCAGCGCCGCGAAGTTCGCAGTTATTGCACAGATGGAGGAGAGGCTTCCGGCCGCTCCGTTCCGCCTGGAATGGGAGTTACTGGAGGAGGGAGCGAACTGGAAGAGCTACCTATCACTGACTCATTTGGAGCAGGTGGTGCCAGCTGCTTTGGCCTGTACCTACATCGCCTCTTTCGCTGCTGCCGTCGCCTACTGACCGGTGAGCGGCAAACCATTCACCGTCGAGCTGTTGCCCACGCTTACCTAGGTCGGCGATTGGCAGGATGGCAGCTACCCAGTAACCTACGCACCAAAGCCGTTTGAAGAGTCCCTGCTGAGGTTGTTTGGCCCGCCCGTCAGCGGCAACTCCTTGCCTGCCCCTACCGCCTCCGAGCCAGTAAATCTCAGCGACCGCTTGCCGCAGTTCAGCAATCGATAGGCCTCCGGGCGCCTGTCAGCCTTCGCATCCTCACGGATCGCATAGAACGGGGTAGAGGCGGCGTGGGTCCTGCCAGGGCCATTCGGGGCCCGTCGCCGGCTCAACTCAGCGCTCCAGGGGTGAGGCGCAGGAAATGACCGTTTGAGGGCCGTCTGACTTGACGCCTTACCGCCGAAGCCCGCCGCCGGGACGGTAGCCCAGCAGTAGCCGGTCGCCGCGCCTCGGCCTGCGCCGCAGAGCGCATTGATTTAGTACAAAGAAGATGGTCAGCTCACCCGCAGCCCAAACGCCCCATACGGTAGCCCCAGACCGCGTATGGTTCGTCACCTTAATTCTAAAAACTCACCTCGCCACCCCTGGCCTTCATGCCCCGGTTAGAGCGCCACGATCGCCGCTGTCTCCGCAGGAAGCTCGATCCGGTCCCGCATAACGGTGACCCCCTCACCCGTAGCCAGCAGCACCCGCCGAGCCACCCCAGGCAGCGACACTCCCTGCCCCCGCCCAGCGAAGTTCGCCACGACCAACGTGTCCCCCCGCCGCATCAACAGGAACTGGTCCCCATGCTGCACGGACACCGCGTGCATCCGAGGGTCAGACAGGTCCGCCACCGACCGCCGCAGCGAGATCAACCGCTGGTAGAACGCCAGCATCGACGCATGCTCAGGCTTGTCCAGCTCCGCCCAGTCCAACCGCGACCGTACGAACGTCTGCGGGTCCTGCGGGTCGGGCACGTCCCCTTCGGGCCACCCGTGTGAGGCGAACTCCCGCCGCCGCCCGGTGCGCACCGCCGAAGCCAACTCCGGCTCAGGATGCGACGTGAAGAACTGCCACGGCGTCGACGCCGCCCACTCCTCCCCCATGAACAACATCGGCGTGAACGGCGCCGTCAGCAGCAGCATGGCCCCGACCCGCACGAGGGCGGACGACAGCGAAGCCGAGATCCGGTCCCCGGTGGCCCGGTTACCGATCTGGTCGTGGTTCTGCAGATAGGCCACCAGCCGATGACCGGGGACCCGCGAGTCCAGGGGCCGCCCGTGGTGGCGGTTGCGGAAGCTGGACCAGGTGCCCGCGTGGAAGAACCCGTTGGTGAGGACGTCCGACAGGGTCTCCAGGGAGCCGAAGTCTCCGTAGTAGCCCTGCCGCTCCCCCGTCAGCAACGTGTGCAGGGCGTGGTGGGCGTCGTCGTTCCACTGGGCGTGCAGGCCGAACCCGCCCGCCTCCCGAGGCGTGATCAGCCGCGGGTCGTTGAGGTCGGACTCGGCGATCAGCGAGAGCGGCCGGCCCAGATGCGTCGACAGCGACTCGACGGAAACCGCCAGCTCCTCCAAGATCGGCACAGCCCGCGAGTCCGGCAGCGCGTGCACCGCGTCGAGCCGCAGGCCGTCGACGTGGTAGTCGCGCAGCCACATGAGCACGCTGTCGATGATGTAGCGGCGTACCTCGTCCGAATGCGGGCCGTCCAGGTTGATCGAGCGGCCCCAACTGTTGCTCTGCTCGGCCAGGTACGGGCCGAACCGCGGCGCGTAGGCCCCGGAGGGCCCGAAATGGTTGTAGACGACGTCGAGGATCACCCCCAACCCCTTGGAGTGGGCCGCGTCGACGAACCGTTTCAGGCCGTCCGGGCCGCCGTAGGGCTCGTGCGGGGCGTACCAGCAGACTCCGTCGTACCCCCAGTTGTGTTCGCCGTTGAAGGCGTTGACCGGGAGCAGTTCGACCAGGTCGACACCGAGGTCGACCAGGTGGTCGAGGCGGTCGATGGCCGCGTCGAAGGTGCCCTCCGGGGTGAAGGTGCCGATGTGCAGCTCGTACAGGACGCTGCCGGGCAGCTGCCGACCCGTCCACGCGCCATCGGACCACGCGAAGGCGCTGTGGTCGTAGCGGCGGCTCGGCCCGTGCACACCCGCAGGTTGCCACGGGGAGCGGGGGTCGGGCAGGGGTGTGTCGTCGTCGTTCAGCAGAAAGGAGTAGTCGAGGCCGGCGTCGGGCACCTCGACCGTCCACCAGCCGTCGGCGGTGGCGCGCATGTCGTGGTCGGTGTCGCCGGCCAGGCGCAGGCGCACCCGGCTGGCGTCCGGCGCCCAGACGGAGAATTCGGTCATGACGAGGCCTCCTCGGCAGCGGTGGGAGGAGCCAGCAGAGCAACGGGGTAGTCCGCGAGGAGATTGTCCAACGGGACCTCCCCGCCACTGTAGACCCGGCCGGTGAACAGGTCCTTCACTTCGTTAACGCCAAGCGACAGGGCTGTGTCGCACCAGCCACCGGCGCGCGCCAGGCCGAGCGGCAGTCGGGTCGCCACGGCGATCACGCCACCCCGGTCGAAGGCCACCACGTGTCGTCCGACCGGGCCGTGCGCCGGCACCGGCCGGTAGGTGGTGAACAGCTCCGGGTGCGCCCGCCGCAGGCGCAGCGTCCGCGACACGACGAGCAGCTTCGCCGCTCCGTCGGTGTCGACCGGGGGACGCCAGCCGCCGTCGAGCCGCGCCAGCATCTCCCGGCGTACGTCGAAGTCGACCGGCCGGCGATTGTCCGGGTCGACCAGGGAGTTGTCCCACAGCTCGGTGCCCTGGTACGTGTCCGGGACGCCCGGCATGGTGAGCTGGATCAGCTTCTGCCCGAGCGAGTTGCACCAGCCGGCCGGGGTGATCGCGGCGGCGAGTTCGGTCAGCTCGTCGTGCAGGGCCGGGTCGTCGTACATGCGGTCGATGACCGCGTGCATGGCCTGCTCGAAACCCGGGTCGGGGTCCGCCCAACTGGTCGAGGCCGCGGCCTCCCGGGCGGCCTTCTCGGCGTACGCGTGCAGCCGCTCCCGCTCGATCGGCCACGCGCCGACGGCCGTCTGCCAGAGCAGGTGGGCGAACGCCGGGTCGGGCAGCGGCGCGTACTCCATCCAGGTCCTGACCTGCTGCGCCCACTGAGCCGGCAGCTCGCTGAGCACGGCGAGGCGGGCGCGCACGTCCTCGCCACGCTTCGTGTCGTGGGTGGAGAGGGAGGTCATGCTGTCCGGCCAGCGGACCTGTTGGGCGGCGGCGAAGCGGTGGAACTCCGCCGGCGGCACCCCGAAGTGGGCGGGGCTGCCGCCCACTTCGTTGAGGGCCACGAACCGCGTCCACCGGTAGAAGGCGGTGTCCTCGACGCCCTTGGCCATCACCGCGCCGGTGAGCTGCGGGAACCGCATGCCCAGCTCGTCGTCGGGGTCGCGCAGCCGGCGGGTGATCGCGTCCAGGGCGCCGGTCAGGTCGGGCCGGCGGCGACCGGCCTCGGAGCGGGCGGCGGCGAGGTGCCGCGCGCCCTGCGGCGGGTAGCCCCGGTAGACCGGGAACGCCGCGGCCAGCTCGGCGAGCGCCTCGCGGGCCTGCTCGGTCGGCACCTCGGGGGCGAGCGCGGCGAGCCGGGTCAGCTCGGCGGAGAGCAGTTGGGTGGCGGCGGCCAGCTTGGTGGAGTGGGTCAGGTCCTCCCAGGAGGTGCGCTGGCCGGTCAGCCGGGTGTCCAGCACCGTGAAGTCGCCCTCGGCGTCGGGGTCGACGAAGAGCCCGTTCACGGCGGCGAGAGCGTCGTACCCGGTGGTGCCGTCCACTGGCCAGTCCGGCAGCTCCTCGCCGTACTCCAGGATCTTCTCCACCACGAGCCAGGCGTCCGGCGCGGCCTCGCGCAGCCGCGCGAAATAGCCGGCCGGGTCGCGCAGGCCGTCCGGGTGGTCCACGCGGATGCCGTCGACCTCGCCGTCCGCGGCCCAGCGCAGGATCAGCTCGTGCACGGCCGCGAACACCGCCGGGTCCTCCACCCGCAGGCCCGCGAGGCCCGCGATGGCGAAGAACCGGCGGTACGTCAGCTCGGCGTCCCCGCGCCGCCAGGAGACCAGCTCGTAGCGCTGCCGGTCGTGCACCTCGCGGGCGCTGCCGTCGCCCGTGCCGTCGGCGATCGGGAAGCGGTGCTCGTGGTAGCGCAGCTCCCCGTCGACGACCTTCAGGTCGTCCAGGGCGGCCGGGTCGTCGGCCAGGACCGGCAGCAGCAGCCGGCCCCGGTCCCAGTCGATGTCGAACCAGTCGGCGTACGACGAGTCGCGCCCCCGGCGCAGCACGTCCCACCAGGCCGGGTTGGCCGGCGGCACGGCGACCCCGGCGTGGTTCGGCACGATGTCGACGACCAGGCCGAGCTGCTTGTCGCGCAGGGCGCGCACCAGCCGCTGCCGGGCAGCCTCCCCGCCCAGCTCCGGGTTGACGGTCCGGTGGTCGACCACGTCGTAGCCGTGCTGCGAGCCGGGCGTGGCGGCCAGCAGCGGTGCGGTGTAGAGGTGACTGACGCCGAGGTCGTGCAGGTAGTCGAGGATCGCGGCGGTGGCGTCCAGGTCGAAGCCGGGGCGGACCTGGACGCGGTAGGTGGCCTTCGGAGGGGTGGCCGGCATGTCAGATCATCCTCTCCAACACGACGAGGGACCGGTCCGGCACCCGGATGGTGCCGCCCGCGCTGATCACCGTGGCGTCGTCCGGGTCGGGTTCGGCCGTGCTGATGACCCGTTCCCACTTCTGCCCGTACTCGCTGCCGGGCATCGTGAAGTCCAGCGGCGCGTCGTGGGCGTTGAAGCACAGCAGGAACGAGGCGTCGTGGTGCCTCTGGCCGTACTGGCCGCGCTCGCGGATGCCCTCGCCGTTGACGAACAGCGCCACCGACCGGCCGAAGTCGTTGCCCCAGTCCTCGCCGGTCATCTCCCGCCCGTCGGGGGTGTGCCAGGCCAGGTCGGGCAGCGGCTCGTCGGTGCCCCGCCCGCCGACCGGCAGGCCGGTGAAGAACCGGCGGCGGCGGAACACCTGGTGGCGCTTGCGGAAGTCGGTGAGCGTGCGCACGAAGTCCAGCAGCTGCTCGTCGGCGTTGTCCCAGTCGATCCAGGCCAGCTCGCTGTCCTGGCAGTACGCGTTGTTGTTGCCGTGCTGGGTACGCCCCAACTCGTCGCCGTGGCCGATCATCGGCACGCCCTGCGACAGCATCATGGTGGCCAGGAAGTTGCGCCGCTGCTTGGCCCGCAGGGCGAGCACCGCCTCGTCGTCGGTGTCACCCTCCACGCCGCAGTTCCACGACCGGTTGTGGCTCTCGCCGTCCCGGTTGTCCTCGCCGTTGGCCTCGTTGTGCTTGTCGTTGTACGACACCAGGTCGTTGAGCGTGAACCCGTCGTGCACGGTCACGAAGTTGATGCTGTGGAACGGACGGCGGCCGTCGTCCTGGTACAGGTCGGCCGAGCCGGAGATCCGCGACGCGAACTCGGCCAGGGTCGCCGGCTCGCCGCGCCAGAAGTCCCGCACGGTGTCCCGGTACTTGCCGTTCCACTCCGTCCACAGCGGCGGGAAGTTGCCCACCTGGTAGCCGCCCGGGCCGACGTCCCACGGCTCGGCGATCAGCTTCACCTGGCTGACCACCGGGTCCTGCTGCACCACCTCGAAGAACGTGGAGAGCCGGTCCACCTCGTAGAACTCGCGGGCCAGGGTGGCCGCCAGGTCGAAGCGGAACCCGTCGACGTGCATCTCGGTCACCCAGTAGCGCAACGAATCCATGATCAATTGCAGCGAGTGCGGGCTGCGCACGTTCAGGCTGTTGCCGGTGCCCGTGTAGTCGACGAAGTAGCGCCGGTCCTCCTCGCTGAGCCGGTAGTAGCTCGGCGCGTCCACGCCCTTGAAGCTCAACGTCGGCCCGAGGTGGTTGCCCTCGGCGGTGTGGTTGTACACCACGTCGAGGATGACCTCGATGCCCGCCGCGTGCAGCGCCTTGACCATGCCCCGGAACTCCTGCACCTGCTGCCCCAGGCGACCCAGCGCCGAGTAGCCGTGGTGCGGGGCGAAGAAACCGATCGTGTTGTAACCCCAGTAGTTGCGCAGGCCCAGATCGTGCAGCCGGTGGTCGTGCACGAACTGGTGCACCGGCATCAACTCGATCGCCGTCACCCCGAGCCGGGTGAGGTGCTCGATCATCGGCGGTGAGGCGATCCCCGCGTACGTGCCGCGCAGCTCCTCCGGGATGTCCGGGTGCCGCATCGTCAGCCCGCGCACGTGCGCCTCGTAGATCACCGAGTGGTGGTACGGGGTGCGCGGCGGCTTGTCGTTGCCCCAGTCGAAGTACGGGTTGACCACCACCGACTTCGGCATGAACGGCGCCGAGTCGGTCTCGTTCTTGGTCTCCGGGTCGCCCAGCTCGTAGTCGTACACCGCCGGGTCCCACGTGACGTCACCGTCGATCGCCTTGGCGTACGGGTCGAGCAGCAGCTTGTGCGGATTGCAGCGCAACCCGTTCGCCGGGTCGTACGGCCCGTGCACCCGGTAGCCGTAGCGCTGCCCCGGCTCGATGCCCGGCAGGTACGCGTGCCAGACGTACGCGTCGACCTCGCGCAGCTCCACGCGGCGCTCCGCGCCGGTGTCCCACTCGTCGAACAGGCACAGCTCGACCCGCTCGGCCACCTCGGAGAAGATGGCGAAGTTGGTGCCCATCCCGTCGTAGGTGGCGCCCAGGGGATACCGCTCGCCCGGCCAGACCTGCATGTCGCTCCCTCAAGCCATGGTGATGTGCGCGCCGGCTGAGCCGCCCGCGCGCAAGCGGGTAGTGCCCCCGCTCCGGGCGCGCCAATCCATCCTTTCAGGCGGTGACCGGAATCCACCCGTCTGATGTGCGCTACACCCTCAGGTGTCTTCCGTCACCATGGCCGATTTCGAGATGCGAACCGGCGTCCGATGGCCTTTGCTTGTCGGGGGACACGCGCCTGCGTGTGCTCTCTGGCCCTCGGCCGCCCTTTTTCCACCCTCTCCGCCGCCACTGACGCCGGCGCGCCCCACCATGCCTGGACGGAGACAGATGTGACGACCCTGCGGGTCGATGAGCAGCTCGCTGCCACCAAGGACCGGACCCACCGACCCACCGTGACCTCCCGGCCCCAGCCTTCGACCCCGCCCGGTCCGTCCGCGCAGCCCGGCTCCGCCGTGCCGGCGCAGCGCGGTCCCGGTGTGCCGCCGCAGACCCGTCGCATCCTCATGTTGTCGTGGGAGTACCCGCCGGTGCTCGTCGGCGGCCTCGGCCGCCACGTCCACGCCCTGTCCGTTGCCCTGGCCGCCGCCGGCCACGAGGTCACCGTCGTCACCCGCCACGCCGAAGGCGCACCCCTGGAGGAGTACGCCGACGGCGTCCGCATCCTGCGCGCCCCCGAAGACCCGGTGACGTTCCCCCTGGCCACCGGCTCCCTGCTCGCCTGGACCATGGCCTTCAACCACACCCTCACCCGCACCGCCCTGCGCGCCACCCAGGCCGGCGCCTACGACGTCATCCACGCCCATGACTGGCTCGTCGCCCACACCGCGATGACGTTGCGCGACCACCTGGACATCCCGCTGGTCAGCACCATCCACGCCACCGAGGCCGGACGGCACCAGGGCTGGCTGCCCGAGGAGATGAACCGCACCATCCACGGCGTCGAGCAGTGGCTCAGCGGCGAGTCCAACCGGGTCATCGTCTGCTCCGGCTACATGCGTGACGAGGTCAACGCCCTGTTCGGCGTGCCGGCCGGGCGGGTCGATGTGGTCGCCAACGGTGTCGAGTCGTACCGCTGGAAGGTGCCGGCACGCGACGTGGCCGCGGCCCGCGCCCGCTTCGCCGGGGACGGCCCGCTGGTCACCTTCGCCGGCCGGCTGGTGTACGAGAAGGGCGTCCAGCACCTCGTCGCCGCCCTCCCCCGACTGCGCGAGCGCCACCCCGGGCTGCGCGCGGTCATCGCCGGCGACGGCCCGTACCGTGCCGAACTGGAGGCCGAGGTGCACCGCCGCGGCCTCGGCGGCATGGTCACCATGCCGGGCTTCCTCGGCGGCACCGACCTGCCGGCGCTGATGGCCGCGTCCGACTGCTTCGCCGTGCCGAGCATCTACGAGCCGTTCGGCATGGTCGCGCTCGAAGGCGCCGCCGCCGGAGCGCCCCTGGCCGTCGCCGCCACCGGTGGTCTCGCCGAGATCGTCGAGCCGGGAGCGACCGGGATGACGTTCCGCCCGCACGACCCGGACAGCCTCGCCGACGCCGTCGACGCGCTGCTGTCCGACCGCGAACGGGCGCGCGCCATGGCCCGCCGCGCCCGCCGGATGGTCACCGACCAGTACGGCTGGTCCGCTATCGCCCAGCGCACCGCCGCCAGCTACGGCGCCGCCATCGCCACCGACGCGGCGTTCACGACCGAGCGCGCCGAACAGCGCATGTCCCAGGGCCGGGCCCTTCCGGCGCTGCCCGAGGGCAACCTGCTCGCCGCCGCCGGCCTCCGCTGAGGCGGTCGCCCGCGCTTGGCTCTTGATCGACTCGGTTTCCCTGAAGTCGGGGTGTCCTCGTGCCTGGGACACCCCGACTTCCTGCAAGGCGAGTGGATCACCCGGGCGGCCGGACGTCGCCGGGCGGCGGTGGGCAGGCGGGGCTGCCAGAATGTGCGGATGTCTCGCCCTGTCGACTCCCTGGATTCGGCCTTCCCGGTCGCCGCCTCAATCGCGCTGGACCTGATCCGGCACCCCGAGGTCTCCGCGCAGTGGTCACGGCCGAGCGCGCTGCCGCACCTGTCCGTGGGCGGTCTGGCCTGCCACCTCGGGCGGCAGGCGATCCGTGCGGCGGAGCTGCTGCCGTCCCCCGCCGACCTGCCCACGCTCGACTCGGCCGACGCCCACTACGAACGGGCCGCCTGGGTCACCGAGGGCACGCCGGACGAGGACGCGGTCGCCGAGGGCCCGGACGAGGCCGACGCGCGCCGCGGACCGGACGACCTGCACGCCCGCTCCGGCGAGGCGGTCGCGCAGGTGCGCGACCTGCTGTCCCGGGCAGGCGCCCTCGACGTGGTGCCGATCCCGTGGCAGGGCTGGTCCCTGCGCCGCGCCGACTTCCTCCTCACCCGCCAGCTGGAGATCGTCGTGCACTCCGACGACCTGGCGGTGAGCGTCGGCGTGTCCACGCCGGTCTTCCCGGACGAGGTCTTCGACCCCGTACGCGACCTGCTGGTCCGGCTGGCCGTCCGCCGGCACGGTCAGTCCGCGCTGATCGGCGCGCTCAGCCGCAGCGAACGAGCCCGCGACATCTCCGCCTTCTGAGCCCCAGTTCGCCCTTTGCTCCACAAGGCTTCGCCGATATCGGGGGGTCCCAATGCGCCGGATACCGCGATATCGGCGAAGCGGAGCGGTTCAAGGCCGACCGCACATGGCGCAGGCCGCCGACCCGGATCGGGGTCGACGGCCTGCGGTCGTGCTCGTGCGGGTTGTGCGCGGAGCGGAGGTCAGCGCTCGTTGAAGGGGACGTAGTCCCGCTCGGCGGCACCGACGTAGACCTGCCGCGGACGGCCGATCTTGGTCTCCGGGTCGTTGATCATCTCGCGCCACTGGGCGATCCAGCCGGGGAGCCGGCCGAGCGCGAACAGCACCGTGAACATCTTGGTGGGGAAGCCCATGGCCTTGTAGATCAGGCCGGTGTAGAAGTCCACGTTCGGGTACAGCCGACGGGAGACGAAGAAGTCGTCGGCGAGCGCAATCTCCTCCAGCTCCATGGCGATGTCCAGCAGCGGGTCCGGCTTGGCCATGCGACCCAGCACGTCCTGCGCGGCCTTCTTGACGATCGCCGCCCGCGGGTCGTAGTTCTTGTAGACCCGGTGGCCGAAGCCCATCAGCTTGACGCCGTCCTGCTTGTCCTTGACCTTGCGGACGAAGGACCGGACGTCGCCGTCACCGGCGTGGATCTGCTGGAGCATCTCCAGCACCGCCTGGTTCGCGCCGCCGTGCAGCGGGCCGAACAGCGCGTTCACGCCCGCCGAGACGGAGGCGAACAGGTTGGCGTTGCTGGAGCCGACCAGCCGGACCGTCGACGTGGAGCAGTTCTGCTCGTGGTCGGCGTGCAGGACGAAGAGCATGTCCAGCACCTTCGACATGACCGGGTCGACCTCGTACGGCTCCGCCGGCACGCCGAACGTCATGCGCAGCAGGTTGTCCACGTACCCGAGGGAGTTGTCCGGGTAGAGCAGCGGCTGCCCGATGGACTTCTTGTACGCGTACGAGGCGATGGTGGGGACCTTCGCCATGAGCCGGACCGTGGAGATCTCCACGTGCTCGGAGTCGAACGGGTCCAGGCTGTCCTGGTAGAAGGTCGACAGCGCGCTCACGGCGGACGACAGCACCGCCATCGGGTGGGCGTCCCGGGGGAAGCCGTCGAAGAAGCGACGCATCTCCTCGTGCAGCAGCGAGTGCCGCCGGATCCACTCGGTGAACTCGGTCAGCTGCTGCTCGGTGGGCAGCTCACCGTAGATGAGCAGGTACGAGACCTCCAGGAAGGAGGACTTCTCGGCCAGCTGCTCGATCGGGTACCCCCGGTAACGCAGGATCCCCGCGTCGCCGTCGATGTAGGTGATCGCGGATGAGGCAGCCGCGGTGTTGACGAAACCGGGGTCGTACGTCGTCATCCCGGTTTCCTTCAACAGCTTGCTCACCCCGATGCCAGCGGGGCCCTCGACCGCGGAATGCACCGGCATCGACAGCTGCCCGCCGGGGTGGTCGAGCTTGACTTCCGTCATGTGGTTCCTCGCTTCGCCGGCAGATCTACGTTGAATTGCCTTCGCTTCTACCGTAATTGCGGCTCGGGGGACACTGCCCGCCGTGGTTCGGCGGTGAGGTATGCGTCACCCGATTCCCGACCAGCAGGCCGGGAAACCCGCAATCCCGGCAGGCGGGAAGCCCACGAAAGCCGCAAACCACCAGTTCGCAGCAGTCCGGTGGACAGCCAGCTCAGGACAGCGTCAGGCGGCGAAGCGTACCCGTGGGCGTGACCTGGTAGACGTCGAGCTGATTGGTGCCGGCGCGGAACAGTCGGTCGTCGGTGAGCAGCGCGGCGAAGCGACGTCCGCCCGGGTCGGCCGGCACCACCGGCACCACCGCGCCGATCCGTCCGTTGACGGCGACGGCCAGCAGCGTGCCGTCCGGTATGGCGTCGGGCACGTCACCCCAGACGAGCGCCGGGAGGGTGCCGGTGTCCGGGTCGGTGGCCCGGAACGCGGCCAGGTCGGCGACGCGGGCGCTGCCGCCGCTGGGGCCGGCGCGCACCTCGGTGCCGATCAGCCGGTCCGGCGTCGGCAGCGGCGGTGGGGTGGGTACCCCGCCGGGGAAGGTGACCGCCTGGCCCGGGGTGTCGTAGAAGTGTTTGGTGCCGTCGGCGCGCGGGGCCTGCCGGGCGGAGCGGCCGTCCATCCGCCAGGGCAGGCGGATGCCGGCCTCGTCGGCGACGGTGGGCAGCAGGTCGACGTGTTCCCAGTTGCGGTCGTCCACCCGGCCCGTCTGCTGCCGTGGTTCCTTGACGAACATGGGCACCCAGGCGACCTCGCCGGCGGCGGCCTTGATGGCGTCCATCCCCCGGCCCTGCGCGCCGGGTCGGAAACTCACCCCGTGGTCGGCGGTGACGACCACGAGGGCCTGGTCGTAGAGGCCGCTGGCGCGCAGCGTGCGCAGCGTCTCGCCGATCAGCCGGTCGGTGTAGCCGAGTTGGGCGAGGTGGCGCTGACGGGCCAGGTCGATCCAGCCGGCGCCGTCGTTGGGCAGGTCCTCGGGGGCGTCGTACCGCGCGCCGGACGGCAGGTACGCCCACGGGGAGTGCGGCATCAGCAGGTGCAGGAAGTGCAGGGTGGGTCGGGACCGCGGCTTCAGCCCGGCGAGGAAGCTGGTGAACCGGGCGGGCTGGTTGTCGTCGAGGCTGTCCCAGCGGAACTTGGGGTCGGCCGGCACCGGCTCGGCGGCGTCGAGGCCGGCCTCGGCCCTCGTCCGTTCCCGGTACGAGTCCTCCGGGTCGACCGCGCTCTCCGTCGGCCCGGCGATCCGGCCGAGCAGCTTGCCGGTCTCCTTCACCAGCACGCCGAGGCCCTGTTCCGGGGCGACCGGCTGCTCACAGCGGCTGGGCGGGCAGAGCCGGGTGATGCTCTCCTCGGCCTGGACGTCGTACAGGCCGCCGAAGGCGGTGAAGAGGTTGTCCGGGTACTGCGAGTAGTGCGGCGCGACCGACCGCGCCGGGTAGCGACCGGTGAGCATCGCCGGCAACGCGTAGGGCGTCCAGCCGCTCACCCCGGTGGCGTTGCGGTACCAGGTCGAACCCTCCGCCAACTCGGCGAAGTGCGGGAACCGTGCCGCGTCGATCCGGCCGTCGCCGCCGAGCAGGCTGACCAGCGGCAACTCGTCGAGGACCAGCATGACCACCGGCGGGTGCACGGCCCCGCCCTGGGCGGTGCCGGCCGCGCCGCCGTCGCCACGGGGCAGCACGACCGCCGAGGTGGGCGACACGAACAGGAACAGCGCCACGAACGCCACCGGCCCGGCGGCGGCCAGTCGCAGCGCACGGCCCGGGGCCCGCCACCGCCGGTGCGCCGCCGCGCCGGCCACACCGGCCAGACCGGCAAGGACCAGCAGGGGTACGCCCCGAAGCGTCGTCGCGTGCCGGCCCACCTGCACGGCGAGGGCGGCGACCAGCAGGCCGACCAGCGCGGTGTGGGTGAGCGCGCGGGCCGTCCGGCCAGCCAGTCGACTGAGCGCGCCGAGCGCCGCCACGGGCAGGGTCGGTACGAGCGCCACCAGCGCGACCAGGAGCAGGATCTGCCCGGTGTCGGCGCGGTGGAAGAGGAAGAAGTCGGGGCTGCGCCCGAGCACGTCCAGCAGCGGCTGGGTGACGACCAGCCCGACCAGCGCGACGACCTCCAGCAGTCGCCCCAGCTCGCCGCGCCAACCCCGGTCCCACCGTCCGTCGGCGGCCGCGGGCGGGGCCGACGGAGGCGGCGCCGGGGACTCGACGGGCGGGTCAGCCACCCATCACCGCCCGGTAGAGCGTTCGGCTGCCCGAGGGCAGTTCCAGCCGTTCGGTGATCCGGCCCCGGGCGGCGAGGAGCCGTTCGAAGGTGTCCCGCCGGTAGTCCGGGAAGAGGCCGTCGGGCTTGTTGGCCAGCAGGCGGGCGGCCATCGGGTCGTCCGGATGGACGAACTCCACCACCACGGTCCCGCCGGACGCGGTCAGCCCGGCCAGCCAGTCGACGACCTCCGGCAGCGGCACGTTACGGCCGATCGCCAGGTGGTGCACGAGGGCCAGGGCGAGCACGACGTCCGCGGACGCCCGCTGCGCGAAGCCGGCCCGCTCGACGCCGCGCCAGCCGCCGCCGGGGGACGGGTCGGCCAGGTCGACGACCAGCGGCAGGATCCGGCGCTGCCCCTCGGCGCGCAGCGCCCGGTACAGCTCGTCGACCACGGCCGGGTCCTGCTCGACGGCGACCACGTAGTCGGCGTGCCCGGCGGCCAGTCGGGAGTACCGGCCGTCGTTCGCGCCCAGGTCGAGCACCAGCCGCGGGCGGCCGGCGGCGGCCACGGCGGCGACCACGAACTGTTCCTTGGCGACCCGGTCGCGGGCCGAGTACCCGCAGGTGCGCTGGTAGTCCGACCAGTGACTGCCCGCCGGGCGGTGCGCCAGGCGGCGGACCAGCTTCTCGATGCCGCGTACGGTGGCCGCCTGCAACTGGCGTGAGTAGCCGGCGGCGCGGAGCTGCGCCCGGACGTCGGTGGTGCTGGCGGCGGCGTTGCGCTGCTGCATGGCGGCGTGCAGGTGCAGGTGGGTGAGGACGCCGGGGCGCAGCCGGCGGGTTCCGCCGAAGAGCGGACGCAACTGCTCGGCCTCGATGCCGTCGACCTGGGCGCGCAGCCACGGCTGGAAGTCCACGCCCAGGTGCGCGGTGAGCAGCAGCGGGTACAGGACGGTCTGGCAGAACTGCCGGTAGCCGGCCCACGGTTCGCCGTCGCGGACCGGCGCGAAGGAGCCGATGTCGATGAAGACCGGCTTCGCCCCACGCCACTGGAGGTTGTAGGCGGAGCCGTCCTTGGTGGTGAAGCCGTCGGCGAGGGCGGTCCGCAGGATCTCCAGGTGCAGCAGCGCGGCGTCGCGGAGCATGGAGAAGGACCACTCGTACGGGTGGGAGACGAACGGGATGCGCTCGTGGCGCAGCACCGCCGCCCAGCCGGTCCCGGCGGGCGCCAGCGTGGCCGGGGCGTCCTCGGTGGCGCAGATCTTGCCGGCCGAGACGAGCGCGGGGAAGAACGGGCTGGCCGCGAGGGTGCGCCAGTGCTCGGCGGCCTGGGCGTCGAGCCCGCGCAGCACCTCGTCACCGACGTGGAAGACCCGGTTGGCGGGGTCGCGGAAGGAGGCGGGCTCGGGGCGTACCCCGGTGGGTGAGGTCGTCATCGTCGTCGTGACCGCTACCGCTGGTCGGTGGGTTGCCGGCGGAACCGGTCGACAAGCCGCCGCCAGTACAGCTTGGCGGCGACCGCGGCGCCGGCCACCCCGCCGACGACGGCCTGCACGATCAGGCTGCCCGATCCCGCGTCCAGGTAGGCCAGATGGATCACCGACCGCTCCTTCCCCTCGCCCGTCTCGACACCGGCGTCCCGGGACTACAGCCGTGAGGCTTTTGAACCGAAAAGCCGGACTTGTCCAACACCGTACGCTGCTCGTCCGCGCCGTCGCGGCCACATGCGAGGACTCCCAGGCCGACCACAGGAAGCGGCCCGCGTCGGTAGGCTGCGAAGCGTGCGCTGGATGGTCGTGGACGCGCCACTGGACTCCTCCGGCGCCCGGCGCGGCGAGGAGCGGGCGCCGGCCGCCCTGCGCCGGGCCGGCCTGCTCGACGCCCTGGCCGCCGACGACGACGGGCAGATCGACGAGGCCCGGTTGCGGGACCCGCACCGGGAGCCGGCGAGCGGGGTGATCGACCCCGCCGGCCTGGTCCGGGCCAACGCCGCCATCAGCGCGCGGATCGGCGGGCTCATCGCGGACGGTCACCGACCGCTGGTGCTCGGGGGTGACTGCGCGATCCTGCCCGGCATCTGCCGCGCGCTTCCCCGCACGACCGAGCTGTGGTTCGTCGACGCCCATCCCGACTTCCTGGACGGCGCGACGTCACCGACCGGCGAGGCCGCCGACATGGATCTCTCGGTGGTCACCGGACACGGCCCGGCCGGCGCGATCGGCGTCGACGACGCGCTCCTCGACCCCGCCCGGGTGCACCTGCTCGGCCACCGACCGGCCACCGACGACGACAGTCGCGTCGAGGCGGCCCGCATCGACCCCGCGATCCGCCAGGTACCCGCCGCCGACCTGCTGCGCTCCGGGGCCGGGGCGGTCGGCGCGCGCCTGGCCGCCGACGGCGACGCGCCGGCCTGGCTGCACCTCGACCTGGACGTGGTGGACCCCCGGGACCTGCCGGCGGTGACGTACCCGGAACCGGACGGGCTGCGCTGGCCCGACCTGGTCGCCCTGGTCACTCCCCTGGCCCGCGCCGATCGGCTGCTCGGGATGAGCGTGACCGACCTGAACGCCGACGAGGACCCCGACGGGCGGCACGCCCGACGCGTCGTCGAGGTCCTCGCGCAGATCCTGACCGGCTGATCGGCCGCCCTAGCGACGCCCGTGGTGCATGCCCAGGCGCAGCAGCACGAAGCGCAGCACGGTGGCCACCAGGTTCGC
The DNA here is from genome assembly GCF_053585025.1 of Micromonospora sp. RB23. Classification (NCBI taxonomy): domain Bacteria; kingdom Bacillati; phylum Actinomycetota; class Actinomycetes; order Micromonosporales; family Micromonosporaceae; genus Micromonospora; species Micromonospora sp. RB23. The sequence continues at coordinate 3,188,780 of NZ_CM132111.1, read as the reverse complement.
GGCCACCAGCACGGCCAGTTCCACTCCTCGGGCGGGTACGGCGACGACCGCGTGCAGCACCGCCAGCGCCCCGCTGGTCAGCGCCAGGCCGAGGCCGAACGCCAGCAGCCCCTGCGCGTGGTGCCGACCGGCATGCCGGCTGCCGGTGATGCCGAACGTCAGCCGCCGGTTCGCGGCCGTGTTCGCCACCGCCGTCAGAAACAGCGCCAGCAGGTTCGCCGGCTGGGCGCCGAGGGCACCACGGGTGGCCACGAAGAGCAGCAGGTACGCCAACGTGCTGGCCACCCCGACGGCGGCGAACCGGACCAGCTGCCGGGGCAGTCCGACCGGCAGCTGCGCCGGCGGCGCGACCAGCGGCGCCCGACCGAGTTGCGCGCGCAGCTCGGCCAGGGGCAGCGCGCCGGTCACCAGGGACCGCCCGAGGCGACCCATCCCCCGCAGGTCGGCCAGGGCGGTGGCGACGATGTCGACGCGGCTGTCGGGGTCGTCGACCCAGTCGACCGGGACCTCGTGGATACGCAGCCCGGCCCGCTGGGCCAGCACCAGCAACTCGGTGTCGAAGAACCAGCCGGTGTCCCGCACGTGCGGTAGCAGCCCGGCGGCCACGTCCGCGCGGATCGCCTTGAAGCCGCACTGCGCGTCGGAGAACCGCGCCGCCAACGCGCCGCGCAGCAGCAGGTTGTAGGCGCGCGAGACCACCTCCCGCTTGGTGCCACGCACCACCCGGGACGTACGCGCCAGCCGGGTGCCGATCGCGAGGTCCGAGTGGCCGGAGATGAGGGGTGCGACCAGGGGGAACAGCGCCGCCAGGTCGGTCGAGAGGTCCACGTCCATGTACGCCAGCACCGGCGCGGACGAGGCCGACCACGCGGCGGACAGGGCCCTGCCCCGACCCTTGGCGTCCAGGTGCAGCACCTCGACGCCCGGCAGCTCACGGCGGAGTCCGTCGGCGACCGCCAGGGTGTCGTCGACGCTGGCGTTGTCGGCGATGGTGATCCGGAACGGGTACGGGAAGTGCTCGGTGAGGTGCGCGTGCAGCCGGCGGACGCACGGCGCGAGGTCGATCTCCTCGTTGTAGACGGGGATCACCACGTCCAGCACCGCCCCGGTGGTGGTGGACCGGGTCTGGACGGCGGGACGCGGGCCGCTGAGCGCGGTCACGACGCGTCCGCGCCGGTGCTCAGGTCGTAGAGGGTGACCCCGTCGACGGTCTGCGCGGTGAACGTCTCCGCGACCCAGGTCGAGATCTCCTGCGAGGCCGAGCTGCCTCCGTTGGCCCGGAAGCCACCGCCACCCACGAAGTAGTGGATCTTTCCGTCGGCCACGTAGCGCTGGAACTGGGCGAGGGTCGGTGACGGGTCGCTGCCGTTGAACCCGCCGATCGGCATCACCGGTGCGCCGGTGGCCAACTGGTAGCCGGAGGCGTTGTTCGAGCCGATGGTCGCCGCCACCCAGGTGTAGTGCTCGCTGTCGCGCTCCAGCAGCTCACGCAGCGCGGCGCTGGGCTCACGGGCGTCGAGCAGACCGCCCATCCCGCCGCCGGCCTCCCGGCCACCACCGGCGAAGCCGGGCAGTTGACCGCCACCGGGGACGCCACCCGGGAAGCCCGGCGCCTGCCCGCCACCGGGAGCACCGGGCACCTGCCCTCCGCCCGGAAGGCCCGGGAACCGCCCACCGTCCTGGTTGCCGTTGCCGCTCTCACCGCCCGGCACCGACGCGCCGTTGCGGCCGTCGCCGGGGAACTGCCCACGGCCGGGGAACCCCATGCCACCCGGCGGTCGTCCGCCGGGGAAGCCACCACGGCCGAATCCGCCCGCCACCGCCGGGCCGGCGCTCGGGATCGAGCCCGTGTGCGGAGTCCCGGCGGTCTGTGCCGCGTACGCCGCCGGCCCCGCGAGGGCCGCCGCCGCGCCGACGCCCAGCGCCACGGCCCCCAGCCACCGGGGCAGTCGGACGGCCAGCAGGAGCAGGGCCGCGCCGAGCAGACCGGCGACCAGGACCGCCGTCCGCAGCCACGGGTACCAGTCGGGGCTGCGCCCGAGCAGCGTCCACGCCCACCACACGGTGACCGCGAGGGTGCCGGCGAGCGTGGCCGTGGCGGCCAGCGGACGCCAGCCCTGCCGGCCGCGCTGCCGCCAGAGCAGGGTGACGCCGACGCCGACCAGCGCGCCGACGGCCGGCGCGAGGGCCACGGTGTAGTAGGCGTGGAAGATCCCGGACATGAAGCTGAAGATCAGACCGGTGACCAGCAGCCAACCACCCCACAGCAGCAGACCGGCCCGGACGCGGTCGGTACGCGCGGCCCGACCGGCCACCAGCAGGCCCGCGACCAGCAGGATCAACGCGGCCGGCAGCAGCCAGGAGATCTGACCACCGACCTCGCCGTCGAACATCCGCAGCAGGCCCGTCCGCCCCGAGAACGGCCCACCGCCACCGCCCATCCGTCCGGCGCCGCCGCCGACGCTGCCCACCTCGTCGCCGGTGATCCGGCCGAGACCGTTGTAGCCGAGGGTCAGCTCCAGGATGCTGTTGCCCTGCGAGCCGCCGACGTACGGACGCGCGCCGGCCGGGACGAGTTCGACGACGGCCACCCACCAGCCGGCGGACACCACCACCGCGAGGCCGGCCAGCAGGAGTTGCCACACCCGCCGCCACAGCCCGGTCGGGGCGGCCAGCAGGTAGACGCCGGCGAACACCGGCACCAGCAGGAAGGCCTGGAGCATCTTGGTCAGGAAGCCGAAGCCGACCAGCGCGCCGACCAGCACGATCCATCGGGTGCTGGCCGTCTCCAACGCGCGGACGGTGGCGTACGCGCCGCCGACCAGCAACAGCACGAGCAGCGCGTCGGGGTTGTTGAAGCGGAACATGAGCGTCGCCACCGGGGTGAGGGCAAGGACCACACCGGCGATCAGGCCGGCGACCGGCCCGTACCAGCGCTTCACACTCGCGTACAGCACGCCGACGGAGGCGACCCCGCACAGCGCCTGCGGGACGAGCATCGCCCAGCTGTTCAACCCGAAGATCCGCACCGACATGGCCATCAGCCAGAGCGAGGCGGGCGTCTTGTCCACGGTGATCGAGTTGGCCGCGTCGGACGAGCCGTAGAAGAACGCCTTCCAGCTCACCGAGCCGGCCTGCGCGGCGGCCGCGTAGAACGAGTTGGCCCAGCCGGAGGCGCCGAGGCCCCACAGATAGAGCAGGCCGGTGCCCAGGAGCAGGGCCAGCAGCGCGGGCCGGGTCCAGGTCGCCGGAGGCGGGTGTTCCTCGGGGCGCGTGCTCGGGTGGGGCGGCCCGACCGGTTCGGCGGGCGTCGTCGACAGGGTGTCTGTTCGGTCCATGCCGCCAGCCTCGGCGGCCGGGCTGGCGGGACCCCGTGCGTCGCCTATGCGTCAGCTGTGGGATCCGGCAGGCGAACGGTGAACACCGTACGGCCCGGACGGCTGTCGACACCGACCGTTCCGTGGTGCGCCTCCACGACGGCCGCCACGATCGCCAGACCGAGGCCGGTGCTGCCGTGCGCCCGGGACCGGGAGCTGTCGCCGCGGGCGAACCGCTCGAACATCTCCGGCCGCAGTTCCGGCGGCACGCCGGGCCCGTCGTCGGCGACGGTGAGCACGGCGACGCCGGCCCCGACGGCGAGGGTGGTGCTGACCGTCGTACCGGGTGGGGTGTGCACGCGGGCGTTGGCCAACAGGTTCGCCACCACCTGGTGCAGGCGGGCGGCGTCGCCGGGCACCCGGATGACCACCTCGGGCAGGTCGAGCCGCCAGTGGTGCTCAGGGCCGGCGACGTGCGCGTCGCTGACCGCGTCCACCACGAGGGCGGACAGGTCGACCGGGTCCGCCGCGAGCGGGCGGCCGGCGTCGAGTCGGGCCAGCAGCAGCAGGTCGTCGACGAGGCTGGTCATCCGGGCGCTCTCGGACTCGACGCGGCGCAGGGCGTGCGCCACGTCGGCGGGGACCTGGTCGCGGCCCCGCCGTGCCACCTCGGCGTACCCGCGGATCGCCGCGAGCGGGGTGCGCAGCTCGTGGCTGGCGTCGGCCACGAACTGGCGTACCCGGGTCTCGCTGGCCTGCCGCGCGGCCAGCGCGTCGGCGACGTGGCCCAGCATCCGGTTCAACGCCCCGCCGACCTGGCCGACCTCGGTCCGCGGGTCGGTATCGGCGGCCGGCACCCGGACGGCGAGCGCGACCTCGCCCCGGTCCAGCGGCAGCTCGGTGACCCGGGTGGCGGTCGCGGCCACCCGGGTCAGCGGTCGCAGCGTGGCCCGCACGATCAGCGCGCCCGCGCCGCCGGCCAGGAGCAGGCCGAGGCCGGCGACCCCGGCCTGCGCGGCGACCAGCGCCCAGACGGTGTCCTGCACGCCGTTGAGCGGGATGGCCACCGCGACCACGACCCCGTTGGGCAGTTGCCGGGCCACCGCCCGGACGTCCCCCTCGTCGAGGGCGACCGTGCGGGGCCGGCCGTCGGCGGGAAGCGCGACCAGCCGTGCGGCGTCGGCGGCGGGCACGTCGGCGAGGCTGCCGCTCGCGGTGCTCCGCGTCGCCGTGGTGACGCCGTCGGCGCGGCGGACGGCGAGCGAGCCCGGCGGGAAGCCGCGCGGAGGCTCGGGCGGGGACGGCGCGGGAACACCCGGCCGTGGAGCGGGCCGCCCGGGGTCGCCACCGCCCTGGCGGAACCAGGGCGGCAGGTCGCGCGGCCGGTCCCCCATCGTCAGCTGGGTGTCGACCTGGGCGACCAGGACGTGCCGCAGGGCGAGCGTGGTGAGCCCGCCGAGCGCGACGCTGACCAGGGCGAACAGCGCGACCAGGGCGAACACCAGCCGGGTCCGCAGCGGTCGGCCGGCCCACCAGCGCCGCAGACGGGCTAACGCCCTAGTCCGCGGGTTTGAGGACATAGCCCGCGCCGCGCAGCGTGTGAATCATCGGCGGTCGCCCGGCGTCGATCTTCTTGCGCAGGTACGAGATGTACAGCTCCACCACGTTGGCCTGGCCGCCGAAGTCGTAGTTCCACACCCGGTCGAGGATCTGCGCCTTGCTGAGCACCCGGCGCGGGTTCCGCATCAGGTACCGCAGCAGCTCGAACTCGGTCGCGGTCAACGTGACGAGCTGGCCGGCGCGGCGGACCTCGTGACTGTCCTCGTCGAGGCTGAGGTCACCGACGGTCAGCAGCGCCTCCTCGTGGGCGGCGACCGCGAAGCCCGAGCGGCGCAGCAGCGCGCGGAGCCGGGCGATCACCTCCTCCAGGCTGAACGGCTTGGTCACGTAGTCGTCGCCGCCCACGGTCAGCCCGGCGATGCGCTCCTCGACGGCGTCCCGGGCGGTCAGGAAGAGCACCGGCACGGTCGGGGCGTGTTCGCGCAGCCGACGCAGCACCTGGAAGCCGTCGAGGTCGGGCAGCATGACGTCGAGGACGACGGCGTCCGGTTGGAACTGCCGCGCGGCGCTCAACGCCGCCATGCCGTTGCCGGCGCTGCGCACCTGCCAACCCTCGTAGCGCAGCGCCATCGAGAGCAGGTCGGTCAGCGTCGCCTCGTCGTCCACCACCAGCACACGGACCGGTTCGCCGTCCGGGCGGCGCAACTCGATCCGGCCCGGCACGGTCTGCCCCTGGATGACCATGCCCCCCATCGTGGACGGGTCCGCTGTGTCCCGCCTCTGCCCCGCCTGTGTGCCAGCTGTGCGGCCGGGCCGCCGGGCCACCGCTCAGCCTCCGACCGTGGTCACTCGGACACCCCGTACGCGTCGGTCCGTACGAAGCGCATGCTCCATCCGCCGTGACCGTCGGGCTGGTCGCGTTCGTAGAGGTGGTCGGGGCCTGGCTGCGTCGGGCCGGTGCCGCCCGGATGCCGCATGATCCACCGCTGCGGAGGTGCGCCGTCCGGCCCGGCCGGTACCGCGCGGACCAGGCCGTCCGCGGGACCGCCGACGAAGCGCACGGTGACCTCGCCCATCGCGGCTCCCTTGCGTGACGATGCCGGCACGCTCGGTGCGTACGGCTCTGGCTCGCAAGCTACCGCACGCGGTGGCGGCGCACGCCGAGGTACGGCGTGATCGGCGGCCGGCGCGGTTTGCCCAGCTCGACCCCCGGGTACCGCCATTTCCGGGCCCCGCCGTCGGGCGGGACGAGGACGAGGAGTTGTCGATGCGGACGCTGGACGGGCGTTACCAGCTCGAACAGCGTATCGGCGTCGGTGGGATGTCCGAGGTGTGGCGGGCCCACGACCGGGTGCTGGACCGCCCGGTCGCCGTGAAGCTGATCGCGCCCGGCCCGGACGGCCACCACGACACGGTGGACCAGATCCGCACGGAGGCACGCTCGGCGGCCCGGCTGGTGCACCCGAACGTCGCGAGCGTGCACGACTTCGGCACCTCGTCGACGCTTCCCGGCCGTCCGGTCCCCTACATCGTCATGGAGCTGGCCGAGGGCGAGACGCTGGCCGTGCACCTGCGGACGGGTCCACTGGACTGGCGCATCTCGGTTCGGGTCTGCGCGGAGGTCGCCGCCGCTCTGTCCGCCGCGCACGCGAGCGGCATCGTGCACCGCGACGTCAAACCGGCCAACGTCATCCTCACCCCGGCGGGGGTGAAGGTCCTCGACTTCGGCATCGCCACCCCGACCGGCGCGGCGGACCCGATGCCCGACGGCATGCTGCTCGGCACCCCGGCGTACCTGGCGCCCGAACAGCTCGACGGCGTCGCCGCCACCCCGGCCGCCGACATGTACGCCCTCGGCGTTCTGCTCTACTACTGCCTCACCGGCCGGCTCCCGTACCGGGCCCAGACCCCGGCCGAGCTGCTGGCGGCGCGTCGGTCCCGGCCACCCGAGCCGCTGCCGGAGATCGACGGGCTCCCGCCCGAGGTGTCCGAGTTGTGCCGCTCCTGCCTGGCCGACGATCCGGCCCAGCGTCCGACCAGCCTGGTCGCGGCGCTGCTGCTCGCCGAGGTCGTGGACGCCCGCGTGTACGTGCCGATGGTGATCCCCACGCAGCGGCCACCGTCGGCGACGCCGTCGCCGTGGACCGAGCGGGCGGCGGCGCAGCCCACCGAGGCGCTGTCGGTCGTCGACGGGACCTGACACGGCGTTTCACCCGCCCCGGGCCGGGTAGCCGGGCGGGTGAGCGACGGGAGGAACGCGATGCCGAGTCCGAGTTCCTGGCTGCATGAGGCCACCGCCACCGCCGAGGGTGGCCACGTCCGAACCGATGACGGCGGGCTCTCCACGCCGCTCGCGTCGCCGCTGGCGGCGCACTGCACCGGCCTGAGACCGGAGCAGTTGTTGGCGGCGGCCTTCGCCTCCTGCCTGCACCACGCGGCGGTGGAGGCGGCCGGGGAGATCACCGACGAGGCGCACACGGTCCAGGTGCGCGCCGAGGCGAAGCTGGGGCGCGACGACGACGGCCGGTACCGGGCCGACGTGCACGCCTCGATCTCCTCCGCCGGGCTGAGCCGGGCGCAGTTGGCCGACCTGGTCGAGTACGCCGATCGGCTCTGGCCCTTCTCCAGCAGCGACAACACGCGACACCGGCTGACGGTCACCCCGGCGGAGAACGGCCGGCACTGAGGGCCCGATTTTGGGGGATGCGGCCATCGTCCGATCGGAGGATGGCCCGCGCGCGGACCGGATCGACGGACCGACATGTCGCCGTGACCGAGTTGACCGGGCGAATCGGGAATACCCGTCTCGCCTGATCGGCGAGGTTATGCCGGTATAACTGGCCTTCGACCGATACCACATCGTAGATTCGGGCAAATTGTGGCGCATGCCACTCTTGGGGCCGATGGCAGCGGGCGGACGACTATCTAGCCTCGGCGGGTGCATCCCGACGACCCCTCCGCCCAGAAGCTGACCGACGCGCCCCCGACCGCCCGCACGGGGGACGCCGCATCAACCGAACGGACGATCGGCCGTCACCGGGCCCCCGACCCGCCGCGCCGCACCCTGCTCGGCTCCACCCCGGTCCGGGTCGCCCTGGCCACCGGCGTCACCTGCTGCCTCGGCCTGGGCGCGTTCGCCGCCGCCCGCGACGGGCAGGAAACCCCACAGCCCGTACGGCCGATAGCCGACGCACTGGCGGACCGTGCCGCCATCGCCGACGAGCGCGCCAGCCGGTCGCTGGACCGCGACGCCGCCCCGGCCCGGGTCCTCCCCACCCCGACGGCCTCGCCCACCCCCCGGCCCACCGTCACCCGCAAGGCGCCCAAGAAGCCGGTCAAGCCCCGCCGGCCGCGCCCGGTCGCCGGGCTCGACCAGCAGCAGATGGACAACGCCAAGATCATCGTGGACGTCGGCAGGGAGCTGAAGATGCCGCGCCGCGCCCTGGTGGTGGCGCTCGCGACCGCGATGCAGGAGAGCAACCTCTACAACCTCGCCAGCGACGTGCTGCCGGAGTCGAGCGAGTACCCGCACCAGGGCAGCGGCTCCGACCACGACTCGGTCGGGCTGTTCCAGCAGCGGCCCAGCAGCGGCTGGGGCACGGTCGCCGAGCTGATGCGCCCGTCGTACGCCGCGCGGGCCTTCTACACCGCCCTCGCCGAGATCCCCGGCTGGCAGGACATGAGCCTCACCGCCGCGGCCCAGGCCGTGCAGGTCTCGGCGTACCCCGACGCGTACGCCCCGCACGAGGAGCGCGCCAGCACCGTGGCGGCGGCGCTTTTGGCCTGACGCCGGCTCAGCGGGCCGTACGCCCGCTGGGGGGCTGCGCGCCGCTGTCCCGGCCGCCGGCCGCCACCCGGGTCGCGGGTACGCCCGTGCCGGCCGCCGCCGTGGGCGTGTCGGCCGGCACCGGATCGACGGTCACGCCGGTGAGAATCTCGTCCACCAGGCCCTCGCGGCGTCGGCGCGCGTGCAGCGCCTCCTCGAAGTCACGTCGGGCCTGCACGGCATCCGCGTACGCCTGCTCCCGGACCCGACGCGCCTCCTCGCGGGCGTCGTCCAGCGCGCGGCGGGCCTGCGCCAGGATCTCGTCCGCCTCCTGACGCACCTCGTCGCCGGCCCGGCGGGTGGTGGCGGCGTCGCCCAGGTCCAGCCGTTGGAGCAGCCCGCTGAGCCAGGTCGCCTCCTGGCGGATCTCGTCCCATTCCCGGGTCGCCCCGGCCGCGCCCTCCGCCCGTGCCGCGAGCCGGGACAACCTGATCCCCAACTCGTCCAGGCAGGAATCCACCTGTCGCTGGTCGTAGCCGGTCCTCACGACGGAAAACCTCATACTGTCGCCCCCAGGCAGCCGCTGTTACGTCCCCACCTGGATCCTCGGGCGCGACGACACCTACCGGGGCGGTTCGGGGAAATTGTTCAGCATGCGCGGGACAGGCGGATCAGGGGCGCTTGGGCAGCACGACCACGCGGCCGAAGAACTCGTCGATGCGGCGCACCACGTCGTTGAAGTCGTCCAGGTCGATCGGCTTGGTCACGTACGCGTTGGCCTGCAACGTGTAGCTGCCGACGATGTCGGTGTCCGCGTTCGAGGTGGTCAGCACCACGATCGGAATGGTCCGCAGATCCTCGTCCTGCTTGACCGCCCCGAGCACCTGACGCCCGTCCATGCGCGGCATGTTGAGGTCGAGCAGGATCACGTCCGGTCGACGGGCCTGCAAGTGGCGACCCTCGGCCCGGAGGAACTCCATCGCCTCCTCGCCGTCGCTCACCACGTCGATGATCTTCTCGACGTCGGAGTCGGCCAACGCCTCCTCGATCATCAGCACGTCGCCGGGATCGTCGTCGACCACCAGGATGCGTACCGGCTGCGGGCTGTCGCCCATCACTACCTGCCTCGGGTCGGCGGAGAATGGAAACCGGACGGTCACCATGCTGGCGGGGAAATCTAGCCCATCAGGGGGCGCCGTGGGACGCCGGGTCGGCCGCGTCCGGAACGTAGCGGAGCACCTCAGCCAGACCGGTGATCCGCAACACGCGCTCGACCCGCCCGCTGGCGCCGGTGATCCGCAGCCAGCCCCCGTCGGCGGTGGCCTGGTTGTCGCCCCGGACGAACACGGCCATGCCGGTGGAGTCGCAGAAGGTCAGCTCGGTGAGGTCGAGCAGCACCCGGCGCTCACCGGCGGCGCTGAGCCGGTCGATGGCGGCGGCCAACTCGTCGGCGGTGCTCAGGTCCAGCTCACCGGCGAGCCGCAGGCAGGCGACACCACCGTCGCGCTCGGCGTCGCTGACACTGAACGTCACCGTCTCCCCCTCGCTCGCTCCACCGACGGGTGGGACGTTTGCAGTGCGGCAAGTATACGCAGGGGGGTACGACAGGTCCGCAGCCCGTGGTGATCGACCGACCGAGCTGGTCAGCCGGCGGTACGGGACGCGGCGGTCAGCCCGGCGCGCCCCAGCGCCAGTGCGCGCGCTGCCCGGGGGTAGTCCCGCAACTCGGTGGCGAAGTGCTCCAGGGTCAGGGCGACGGCGCCGGCCGGCACCCGGCGGCTCGTGAGGATCTCCGCGAGCCAGTCGACGAACTCGGTGAACAGCGAGGCGTCGTCGACGTACAGCGCGGCGGCCAACGAGTCCAGGATGTGACCCAGGTCGCTCACCGTCGAGTCGAGCTGGGCGGCCGTGTACCCACTCGTCGCCGGCACCTTCTCCCGCAGGTCCGTCAGCGCGCTGTCGATCAGCTCGCCACGGCGGCGGACCAGACTCGCGTACTCGTCGTCGGCCAGGTGCGCGAGTTGCGCCGCCGGCACCCGCCGCAGCGCCCGCTCGTCGGCGATCAGCTCGGCCGCCGCCGGCGCGTTCGGCGCCCAGGCCGCGCCGAGGCGGGCCGCCCACCGGCCGTCCGCGCCGAAGCCCCGCCCACCGACCACGACCGGCACGTCCGAACGCCGGCACGCCTCGATCATCCGGTGGGCGTGCGGCAGCCGCATTGGCAACGCGCAGGCAAGCGCGACCGCCTGCGCATCGTGCCGGAGCAGGTACGACACGAGGTGGGCCGCCGGCACGCTGGCGCCCAGGAAGGTCACCTGCCAACCGCGGAGCCGCAGCACCTCCGCGACCAGCCGGGGCGGCAGGGCGTGCCACTCGCCGTCCATGCAGGCCACCACCACACGTCCGCCGGTCGGCCGCGGGTTGGCGTGTGCCGCCACGGCGGCCACCACCCGCTCGCTGATGTGCGTGGCCGCGTGCTCCTGGGCGACGCTCCACTCGTTGCGGGCCCACCGCTCACCCACCTCGGCCTGCGCCGGCGCGACCAGGTCGAGCAGCACCCGCTCCGGCGACACGCCCGCCTCCAGCAGGTCGATCGCCACGTCGATCGCGGCGTACTCGTCGGCGTCGGCGAGGCAGGCCAGGTAGCCGGGGTAGGCGTCGGTCGGGTCCGTCGTCGCGGCGGGGGCGGTCACGCGGGGCTCGTCCTCTGCTCGTCGGCGGCCGTCGGCGTGGGAACGGCGTGCAGGTGCCGCGCGCCGCGACCGCCGGGGCTGACCGCGCGCAGCGCCAGGACCGCGATGTCGTCGTGGTCGCCGTGCCCCAGCCAGTCACAGGTGACCTGCTCGACGCGCTCGGCCAGGGCCGGCGCCGGCATCCGCTGGCAACCCGTCACGGCCGTCACCAGCCGCTCCGCGCCGAACTGCTCGTCGCCGCGACGACCCCCACGGGCCTCGGTGACGCCGTCGCTGTAGAGCAGGCAGGTCTCGCCCGGCGCCAGTCGTACGGTCACCTCGCCGACCCGCGGGTCGGGCACCACGCCGATCAGCATGCCACGCAGCGGCACGGTCTCGACCTCACCCGAAGTCCGCAGCACCAGCGGCGGCAGGTGTCCGCCCCCGGCCATCGTGAGGGTCACGCCGCCGTCGCGCTGCGGACGGGCGACGCCCAGCACGATGGTCGCGAAGCGGCCCTGGCCGTGCGCCTGGGTCGTCTCGAGCAGGGCGTCGTTGAGCAGCCGCAACAGCCGCCCCGGGTGGGACTCCACCCGGTGCAGCGCCTGTAGGCACTGCCGGAGCTGGCCGGTGAACACGGCGGCCTCGACGCCCTTGCCGGAGACGTCACCGAGGAAGAAGACGGATCCGCCGTCGGCGAGCCGGTGTGAGCCGTAGAAGTCGCCGCCGATGCGCAGTCCGGCCTGCGCCGGACGGTACGCGGTGCCCCACTGCACGCCCGCGGTCTCGGTCGGCTCGACCGGCAGCAGGCTGGCCTGCAGGGTGTCGGCCACCTCCGCCTGGTCGCGGTAGAGCTGGGCGGTGGTCAGCGCCGCGCCGGCCCGGGCCGCGAACGCCCGGATCAACTCGACGTCGTCCTCGTCGTACCAGCGGCTGGAGCGCCGGGCGACCAGCAGCACTCCGGCGGGGGTGTCGCGGCCGGGCAGCGGGACGACCCGGGCGGTGCTGTCGACACCCGTGAGGCCGGGCAGCCAGCCGGCGTCGACCGCCTGCTCCACCAGCCAGTCGACGGTGTGCGGCTCGACGCCGGTCAGCCCGTCGGCAATGGCCGGAGGAAGGGTGCCGCCGGTCAGGACCCCGCTGTCGACCATCGGGGCCTCGTCGTCGACACGGCTGGCCCGCCACCACCGGGCCCGCCCCGCCCGGGGCGCGAGGACCAGCACCGCCACCTCGGCCAGGGTCGGCACGGCGAGCCGGACGACGGCGGCGGCGGCCCGGTCGGGGTGCAGAGGGTTGCCCAGCTTGTCGCCCACCACGGCCAGGAAGGCCGACCGGGCCCGCTCGGCGAGCAACGCGTCGGCACGGCTGACGCTCTCGGTGACGTCCTCCACGTACCAGCAGCAACGGCCGGCGGACAGCGGCACCTGACGGGCGGTGAGCCGACGGTCGTGGTGGGTGAAGCTTCCCGGTGCGCCCTCGCCCAACCCCGGCACACCGGAGGCGGCCAGCGGTTCGCCGGGTACGACCTCGGGCAGCAGCCGCTCGGCCACCGGGCTCACGTGCCGGACAACACCGTCCGCGTCACAGACCACCAGGCCCTCGCGGAAGTGCTCGACCACCTCGGACCAGTCCGGCGTGGCCTGGTCACGGTCGGGGGCCAGCGGCGGCAACGCGGGCGCAGGCCAGGACGGTGCGTCGGCGGACCACGCCGGGGCCCGTGTGGTACTCGGCGTGGAGATCCGTCCGTCGCCCGGGTCCCAGTCCCTGACGTCGGAAGCAGTCACCAGCTGAGCCTCACTCCTTGTCGTCCACCCGAACGTGTCCTCGTCTCCCACCCTACGCCGGTACGCCCCGACCGGCACCTGACGGCAGGTCCGGGCCCTGGTTCGCGTAGCGAGCGGACCCGGTCGGCGGTTGTTACGATCCCTTCGCACGGCCAGAGAAACGGCAGGCGAAAGGACGTGATCGTGCTGTCGGAAGGGCGCAGACCCGACGCGAAGCCGCTCACCACGTCCGTCGATCGGTCCGACCCCGACACGCCCGTGATCCGTGTCGGCGGGGAGCTGGCCTACGCGACAGCGGCCCCCCTGCGGGCCGAGGTCGACCGGATCCTGGCCGACGCGCCGCACGCGATCGTGCTGGACTTCGCCGACCTGGCCTTCATCGACAGCACCGGTCTGGCCGTGATCGTGCACGCCTGGCGCGAGGGTCAGGAGGTCGGCGCGGCGGTGCGGCTGCGCTCGGTCCCCCGCTTCCTGGCGGCGATCCTGGACATCACGGGGGTGGCGACGCTCATCGGTCGGCCGCCGTCGTCGACCCGGCCGGAGGTCGACCCCGACGCCGAAGTGTCCGCCGCCACGGCGTGATCCGGCGGCCCCGGGGTTTGCGTTCCGCGCGAGGACTGGGAACATGGTGCAATGCCGCACCAGCTGTTGACCATTGAGGTGAGCCGGCCCGACGCCGGCCACGTCCGGCTGCGGCTGACCGGCGAACTCGACTACGACACCGCGCCCGAGCTGGTGGCCGCGGCGGCGGACCTGAGCGGCGAGCAGCGGGTGACGATCGACCTGAGCGGTGTCGGCCTCTGCGACTCGTCCGGGCTCAGCGCCCTGCTGATCGTGCGCCGGGGCGTCGGGGCGATCCGCCTCACCGGGGTCAGCCCGCAGGTGCAGCAACTGCTGGACCGCACCGGCCTCACCGAGCTGCTGGCCGTGCAGGACGCCGTCGACGACGGCGACGAGCTGCGCGCCACCGGCTGACGGGCCCGCCCGGCCACCACCCGCGCGCAGGGGGTGGCCCCCGACCCTGGGACCTGGGGCCGGGGGCCGGAGAAATGCCTAGGGCGCGGTCATCGGCTGGAGTCGGGGGCCGCCGTCGCGCAGCTCGACGGTCGACGGAGGTTCGATGTCGTCGGGTTCCCCCGAGTCGGGCGTCTGGTACAGGTAGCGGACGAACTCCCCACCCGCCTCGTTGTCGTCCGCACCCGGCCACTGGCCGATGCAGTCCATTCCGACCACTTCCCGGCCGGTACCGTCGGCCTCCTCCACCAGCGCCCACAGGCTCACCGGGTAACACCGGGTGGCGTTCGGCGTGAGCTGCCAGCGGGCGTACCAGCCGGGTCGTGCGGGAACGATCTCGACGATCCGTTTCATGACGACCTTCCTTCCGCGTACCTCGGAAGAACTGCGGTCCTGCCCCGATCATGCGGCCCGCGCGGGTGAGCACCCCTCACCCCGGGCGGATGAAGCCCGGCCGACGCTCAGCCCTACTCGGCCGGCAGCGTCCGTTTCGGCTCCCGGGACGGCGGGAACGCGACCGGCGCAGGATCGATCCCCAGCGGAAGGGGCGACACCATGCGCAAGCAGATGGAGGGCGACAACCAGCGCCGCCGGGCGATGGCCCGGCAGGCCCGCGAGCAGGGCGGCCAGCCCAGCGAGTACGGCGCGAGCCTGAGTGCCTCCAAGCAGCTCACCAGCCTGGACCAGGGCAAACGGGCCGGCCCACCGCCGGCCGGACGGCACAAGTCGGACACCACGCGTGGTGGACCGGCGCCGCCGTCGAGGGGTACCCCGGACAATCCGCGACCGCAGCCGCCGCCCGGCGGCGCGGCCGGCGTGACGAGCGTGGGGTACCGGGATCTGGTCGAGGACGTCCAACGCCGGTCCGGGGTCGACTTCCCGACGGCGAAGGTGGGCGCCGAGGCCACCGTGCTCGTGCTGGCCTTCGCGCTCGACGCGGCGGCGCGGCAACGACTGCTCGCCGCCGTGCCCAACTCGCTGCACGACGTCGTGCCCGTGGACGGCATCGAGCGGCATCAGGACCTACCCGGCTTCCTGGCCGAGGTCGGCCGGATCAGCGGACGTACGCCGGAGCAGGCCCGCTACCAGGCGGAGGCGACGATCGCCGCGCTCGCCGAGCAGGACGGTGACCTGATCGAGTCCCTGCACGTCCCGGACGGCCTGCGGGAGCTGCTGAACCCGCCGGCGGCCGGCGGCGGCATCGTGGGAGCCTCCACCACCACGCCCACCCTGGACGAGGAGCAGGTCCAGGCGGCGCTGGACGACCTGCCGTACTGGGCCGGCGACACGTCCGCCCTGTACCGCGTAGTCGCGCTGCCGTCGGACAACCTCGACCGGGTACTCGCCCGACTCGACCGGCTGCGTCAGGAGAACGGGCGCGGACCGAGCATCGGGCGTCCGGGCGACACGGCGGCCGTGCTGACCGTCCGCACCAACCAGGCGGACGGGGTGACCGCGCTGGACGTGGACCTCGCCCACTCGATCGACGACGCGATCGACGAGGTCGGCGCCGGGATGGCCGGCGGCTGACCGCCGTCGTGGCGTACGCGGGCCGGCGGACGCGGGTGCTCCCGCGCCGCCGGCCCGCCGGGCGCTCGGTTAGCGTGCCGTCATGAACCGTGCCGCCGACCGGTTGGAGCTGGTCGCCGATCCGGTCCGCCGGACCGGACGGACGCTGCTCTCCGCGGGCGTCGAACAGTCCTACGTGGACGTCGAGGATCCGCGGCACCTGCACTTCGAGTACGTCCGCCGGATCGCGTCGGCCGTGGAGCTGGCGGCGCCGGCGGGCGTACCCCTGAGCGTGCTGCACCTCGGCGGCGGCGCGTTGACGCTGCCCCGCTGGCTGGCCGCCACCCGGCCCGGCTCGCGGCAGCGGGTCGTCGAACGGGACCGGGCCGTGGTCGACCTGGTGGCGCGGGAGCTGCCACCGCCGCCACCCGAGGTGCGGGTGGAGGTCGCCGACGCCCGGGAGGCGGTCACCGCCGCCGAGACGGGCGCGTACGACCTGGTGATCGCCGACATCTACCGGGCCGCCCGGATGCCCCGGCACGTGCGCACCGTGGAGTTCGCCGCCGAGGTGGCCCGGGTCCTGCGGCCCGACGGGCTCTACCTGGTCAACGTGACGGACCTGCCACCGCTGGTCGGCACCCGGGTGCAGGTGGCGACGCTGCGCGCGGTCTTCGGGGACGTCTGCGTGTTCGGCGACCGCCGGATGTTGCGTGGCCGGCGCTACGGCAACCTGGTGCTCGCCGCGACGCACCGCCCGGGCGGGCTGCCGGTCGGTCGGCTCGCCGTGGCCACGCTGCGCGACCCGATCGCGGGTGGGCTGCTGCACGCCGCCGCCCTCGACACGTTCGTGGCCGGCGCCCACCCACTTCTCGACACCGACGGCTGAGGTAGGACCAACCGGCCGGGATGCCGGGTTTCGCACGGTCTGCGCGGGGAAGGCCCGGCGGGTGAGCAACGCCGACGATCGGGCCACCGCCCGCCGTACCCTGGTCGTGATCGCGCTGGTGCTGGCCACCGCGCTCACGCTGGCCTTCGTGTACGCGACCCGTCGGGTGCTCGTCTGGGCGGTGGTGGCCGCCTTCTTCGCGGTCGCGCTCAAACCGGCCGTGGACCGGCTGCAACGCCACCTCGTGCGTCACCGGGCGCTCGCCACGCTGCTCGTCTTCGTCGCCGCGTTCGTCGTGCTGGCGGTCCTCGCGGCGGTGATCCTGGTGCCGCTGCTGGACGAGCTGGGCCGGTTCGCCGAGCGGGGGCCCGAGCTGCTGCGCGACGCGCGCGCCGGTCGCGGCCCGCTGGGTGGGTTCCTGGAACGCACCGGGGTACGGCGCTACGCCAGCGCGCACGCGGACGAGCTGCGCGACGCCGGGGCCCGGCTGCGGCAACCCGCCGTCGGGGTGCTGCGCGGCGTGGTCGAGGGGGTCGCGGGGCTGGTCACGGTCGTCGTGCTGGCGTACCTCATGGTGTTGGAATCGCCGCGGATCACCCGCGGCGTCCTCGCGGTGGCCGGGGACGGCCAGGGCGAGCGGCTGCGCCGCGTCGGCCGGGAGGTGTCCCGGACCGTCACCGGCTACCTCACCGGCAACCTGGTGATCAGCGTGATCTGCGGCGCGCTGACCTTCCTGGTGTTGACCGTCACCGGTGTGCCGTTCGCCGCGGTGATCGCGCTGCTGGTCGCGGTGGCCGACCTGGTGCCGCTGGTCGGCGCGACGATCGGCGCGGTGATCGCCACCGGGGCGGGGTTCCTGCGCTCCCCCACCGCCGGGATCGTCGTGCTCGTCTTCTTCGTCGTCTACCAGCAGGTCGAGAACCACCTGCTCCAGCCCCTCATCCTGGCCCGTGCGGTGCGGCTCAACCCGTTGACCGTGCTGCTGAGCGTGTTGCTCGCGGCGGAGCTGGCCGGGCTGCTCGGCGCGCTGCTGGCCATCCCCGCCGCCGGTATCGCGCAGATCCTGCTGCGCGAGTACGGTCCGCGCAGAGCCGACCCGCCCCGCCCCGTGGCCCGGGCGGACCCTCCTCGCTCAGCGGCCCCGCGCCGCGACCTCGGGTGAGGTGCTCTCCAGCGGCACCGCGTTCGCCGGAACCAGCCCCAACTGCACGGCCGAGCGGGTGAGCGCGGCGTCGAGCGCCCAGTCGGCTCCCACGCGGGTGCGGTTACCCGGCATCGCCATCAGGTGGTACGCCCGGGTGACCGCCTTGGCCAGCAGCCCGCCGAGGTTGACGTGCAACGGGTTCGCGGCGGCGTCCTTGCCACCCAGATCGACCACCCAGCCCAGGTCGTGGTGCTTGTACGGCCGGCGCTTGCCGAACCCGTACGAGGCGGCGATGTTGTGCGCCACCCGCTTGCCCTGCCGCTCCGCGTGCTGGGCCGTCATGCCGCAGATCTGCCCCGGGTTGACCAGGTCGGGCACGGCGGCCGCGTCACCGCAGGCGAAGACCTCCGGATAGCCGGGGACGTTCAGGTACTCGTCGGTGACCAGCCGGCCGCGCTCGGTACGCAGGCCCAGCTCGTTGACGAACGGGTCGGGGCGTACGCCCACGCACCACACCAGCGTGCACGTCGGGACGTACTCGCCGTCGGTGAGCTTGACCCCGTCGCAGGTCGCCTCGGCCACCGACGTGCCCATCCGCACGTCCACGCCGCGTTTGTCGAGCACCTTGTGCGAGGTGTCGGACATCCTCTTGTCCAGCTCCGGCAGCACGCGGGGGGCGACGTCGAGCAGCATCCAGCGGGGCCGGACGGTCAGCCGGGGTCGCTGCGCGTGCAGGGCGTCGGTGAACAGTTGGCCGTGCGCGGCGACCTCGGTGCCGGTGTACCCCGCTCCGACCACCACGAAGGTCGAGCGGGCCTGCTGCTCCGCCGGGTCCTCCGCCTGCTCGGCCAGCTCCACCTGACGGACGATGTGGTCGTGCAGGTACACGGCCTCGGGCAGGCCGCGGAAGCCGTGCGCGTACTCGGTGACGCCCGGGATGGGCAGCAGCTTGTTGACGCTGCCGACGGCGAGGACCAGCCGGTCGTACGCCAGGCGGTTCTTCTCCCCCTCGGGCTGGGTGAAGCCGACCCAGCGGTTCTGCAGGTCGACGTGGTCCGCCTCCCCGATCACCACCCGGACGCCCTTGAGGGTGCCGGTCAGCGGCACCGCGATGCGCGAGGGTTCGACCACCCCGGCGGCCACCTCGGGCAGGAGCGGCAGGTACAGGAAGTAGTCGGTGGAGTTCAGCACCACGATCTCGGCCCGGTCCCGGGCGATCCGGCTCAACGTCTTCGCCGCGTGGTAACCGGCGAACCCGGCCCCCACGATCACCACACGAGGTTTCGTCATTGCCGGCCGTTTCCCGTCGCAGCCCAGGACAAACGTCGGTTCCGGCGACGGCTCCGCCACCCATCCACCTCGAACGATATGGACAGACACCACCATCGATGGGCAGGATGCCCCAATGGGATCAGACGACATCGGCGGATCGCCCACGAGGCCCACCCGCCGCACCTTCCTGTCCGCCTCGGCCGCCACCGCGGCGACCGCCGCCACCGTCGCGTTGCCGGCCCTGGCCACGCCCGCCGCCGCTGACGCCGGCCCCGCCGGCCCCGGGCGCGCCGCCCACCCGCAGCGGCCCGACCGTGAGCTGCGCGAACTGCTGCGCCAGGTCGACCCACGCCGGATCGAGGCGATCGTGCGCCGGCTCGCCGCGTTCGGCACCCGGCACACCCTCTCCAGCCAGGACGACCCCGAGCGGGGCATCGGCGCCGCCCGGGACTGGATCCACGCCCGCTTGCAGGAGTACGCGGCCACCTCCGGCGGCCGGATGACCGTCGAACTCCAGTCGTACGTCCAGCAGCCCGCGTCGCGGATCCCCACCGCCACCCGGATCACCAACGTAGTGGCCACCCTGCGCGGCGAAACGTCGCCGGACCGCACGTACGTGGTCACGGGTCACTACGACTCCCGGGTCACCGACGTGATGGACGCCGTCAGCGACGCCCCCGGAGCGGACGACGACGCCTCGGGTGTGGCCGTGGTGCTGGAACTGGCCCGACTGATGGCCACCCGGCCGACGGCCGCCACCATCGTGTTCGCCGCGGTGGCCGCCGAGGAGCAGGGCCTGTACGGCTCGGCGTACCTGGCCGCGCAGCTCAAGGCGGCCGGCGCGGACGTGCAGGGCATGTTCAGCGACGACATCGTGGGCAGCAGCACCGCCGACGACGGCGCCCGCGACCCGTACTCGGTGCGGCTGTTCGCCGAGGGCGTGCCGACCGCGGAGACGCCCGCGGAGGCCACCACCCGCCAGTCCGTCGGCGGCGAGAACGACTCGCCGTCGCGCCAGCTCGCCCGGTTCGTCCGGGACGTGGCGGACAACGACGCGACCGGCATGCGGGTACGGGTGATCTACCGGCGGGACCGCTACCTGCGCGGCAGCGACCACATCTCGTTCCTGCGCGAGGGCTGGCCGGCGGCCCGGTTCACCGAGCCGAACGAGGACTTCGCCCACCAGCACCAGGACGTCCGCGTGCAGGACGGCAAGCAGTACGGTGACCTGCCGGAGTTCTGCGACTTCGGGTACATCGCCCGGGTGGCGAGGGTGAACGGCGCGGCGCTGTGGTCCCTGGCCCAGGCCCCCGGTACGCCCAAGGGCGCCATCATCGTGACCACCGACCTGACCAACAACACGACGCTGCGCTGGCAGCGCGGCGACGAGCCGGACCTGGCCGGCTACGAGGTGGTGTGGCGCGAGACCACGGCCGCCGAGTGGCAGCGGGTGATCGGGGTCGGTGACGTGACGGAGGTCAGCATCGACCTGTCCAAGGACAACGTCTTCTTCGGCATCCGCGCCGTCAACCGCGCCGGCCTCCGCAGCCCGGTAGCCTTCCCCCGCCCCGGCGCCTAAACCGCCCCTCTCCCCCGCCCCGCCCCAGCTGCACCGCGTTGATCATGAAGTTAGCGTCAACCGCCTCGGCGTGTCGTGACGCTAACTTCATGATCACGCGGGAGGTGGGGTGGGGGCTGTTATGGCCCAGCGTTCGTGGTCGCGCCACGCGCCGTCGATGAACAGGTAGTCCGGGGAGAACCCCTCGAGGCGGAAGCCGAGCTTGCGGGCGACCCGACGGGACGGCTCGTTGCCCGGCTGGATGTTCGCCTCCAGCCGGTGCAGTCCGACGCTGGTGAACGCGTGGTCGATGACCAACGCGATGCCCGCCGAGGCGTGCCCGGTGCCGCTGTACGGCTCGAACGCCGCGTACCCCAGGTACCCGCCGCGCAGCGCGCCGAGCACGATGCCGCTGATGTTCACGTAGCCGGCGATCTCTCCGCTGGCCCGGTCGCAGATGAGGTAGCCGGCGCTGTCGCGGCGGCGGATCCGGGCGAGGTAACGGTCGTACTCCTCGGCGGTCTCCGGCGCGGCCAACCACGGATGGTGCAGGTCCCGACTCCGTCGCACGGCCGCCACGAACTCGTCGACGTCGGTCGGCCGGGGGCGTCGGATCGCGGCGGGACCACCGCTGCGCAGGTATCTCACGGCGGACCACTCTGACGGACCGGCGGGGCGGTTGTCCAACCGGCTAGCGGGGTGTCAGCACGGAGAAGTCGTTACCGTCGGGATCGGCCAACACGACTCGACCGGCCGGGTCGGTGCCGACCCGGGTCGCGCCGAGGGCGAGCAGACGGTCCACCTCCGCCTGCTGATCACCGTCGGCGGGTGGCGCGAGGTCGAGGCGCACCCGGCCCTCGCCCTCGCGCGACATGTAGGGCGGCCCACCCCAGGTGATCTTCGTGCCGCCGCGCGGCGACTGGATCGCAGTCTCCTGGTCCTGATCCCAGACCAGCGGCCAACCGAGCGCCTCGGCCCAGAAGTACCCGACTTCCGGCGAACCGTCGCAGGCCAGCGCGCCGACGAACCCGCAGCCAGCGAGGAAATTGTTGCCCGGCGCAATGACGTCGAACTCGTTGCCCTCCGGGTCGGCCAGCACCACGTGGTCGACGTCCGGCCCCTGGCCGATGTCGATGTGCCGTCCACCCAGCTCGATCGCCCTGGAGACCGTCAGCTCCTGATCCTGCGGCGACGTGCTCGTCAGGTCGAAGTGCATGAGGTTCTGGACGGTCTTCGGCTGCTCGGTCGGCGCGAAGCGGAGTCGGAAACCGGTGTCGTCAGTGGGTACGAGCCCCACGCCCTCGCGCGGATCGTCGACGATCTCCCAGCCGAGGATCCCGGACCAGAACCGCGCCAGACGCAGAGGTTCGAGCGCGTCGAAGCTGATCGCGAACAGGTGAGAGGTCATCGGTCTGCTCATCTCCGATCCGAATGGGCGCGGGCCGCCGTGGAGCGGAAGCCTAAGGATGAGCACGCCTTTCCGCATCCGAGTATTCGACGGAGCCCTCGTCGGCGCGAATCCCGCTACCGCCGTGCCCGCCCGGGTCCTAACGTCGCACCGTGGCCAGGACTCGCAAGCGGACGATTCGTGTCGACGACGTCGACTACCGGTGGACGGCCAGCCAGGCCGATCCGGGCCACGTCGTGGTCCGGGTGTGGAACGTCGACGGCGGCCAGGACGTCCGGCTGGAGGAGCGGGTCGCCTTCGACGATCCGTGGCTCAACTACGGACCGATCATCACCACGGATCCCGAGCGGGTGGCCGAGGTGTTCGCTTTGGACCCGGTCACGCCACGGCTGGTCGAGAGGCTGATCCGGGCGGCGCTCGCCGGCCCGGTCAGTGGCGCGTGACGAAGGTGACGAAGGCCCGCCAGGCCGCCGGGGTGACGACCAGCGCCGGGCCGCTCGGGTCCTTGCTGTCGCGAACGCCCACCACGCCCGGCAGGTTGGCCGCGACCTCGACACAGTCGCCCTGATTGCCGCTGCTGCGGGTGCTCTTGCGCCAGATCGCGCCGGTCAGGTCCATGCCGCTGCCGCCTCCGAGATCACGTTGAGGGTCTGCCCGTGCGGCATCGCCTCGGCCCGTACCGATTCCCACGACTGTCGCAGCGATAGTACGTCCGCAGGGCGCTCGATCACCGTCCCCTTTAGAGGATTGTCCAGGTAGGCCACGTCGTCCCCGTCAGCCGGGGTGGCGATCACGAAGGCGCCGTTCAGCCCGGGATACGCGCCCACCTCGCGCGGCACGAGGTGCAGGTGCACCCGTGGCCGCCGGCCAACGTCGAGCAGGTGCTGTAGTTGCTCGCGCATCACGGCCGGCCCGCCCACGGGCCGTTCCAGCACCGTGTAGTCGAGCACCGCGACGAAGAGTGGTGGCTGCTCACGGGTCAGGATCTCCTGCCGCTGGAGCCGGGCAGCGACAGGCTGGTCCAGCTGATGATCGGCCAGCTGACTCGCGCCGCCATAGAGCGCCCGCGCATAGCCCTCGGTTTGCAGCAGCCCCGGCAGCACCAACGGCTGGAACGAGCGCAGCGCCGTCGCCTCCTGCTCGATCGTCACCCACTCGCGGAACCACGGCATCACCGACTCGCGGATCATCGTCTCGCGGATGCGCAGCAACAGGCCGTCGGCGTCCAGCACGCGGTCGCTGCGCTCGGTGAACTCCAGCCGGGGCGGACGCCGGCACTGCTCGACGGCCGCGACGAGCGACGCCGAGTAGTTGATCCGTTCGCTCAGCGCCTCCTGGGACAGACCGGCGACCGTCCGCAGCCGACGCAGCTCGCCGGCGAACAGCTCCAGCATGGGCAAACGATCCACTGCACACGTCTGCACACCGGGGGCGTCGGACACGTACATCGGCGCTGGTGGGACTCGCGCGCCTTCCGACAGTAGCGGCCCGGTGAGCAGACTGTCACGTAGCGGAACCGCCCGGCCCGGCCGACCGACGGGCGGAACCGAACGAGGGGCCGCCGCGAACCCCCGTACCGCGGCGGCCCCTCCCCCACCTGCGAAGGAGCCTGATCCATGGTGACCTCACCGCCCGTGCCGACCGGCACACCGCCGCACACGCCGCTGCGTCCGATGTGGTGCTGCCGTGCCTGTGGCGGCCCGTGGCCCTGCCCCACCGCCCGGCTGGTGCTCAAGGCCGAACACGAACACGACCTGATCGGCCTGTCGATCTACCTGTGCGGGCAACTGCACGAGGCGATCCGGGACCTCTACCGGCTCAATCCCGACGAGGCGCCCGCACCGCACGCCATGTTCGCGCGGTTCGTCGGCTGGACCCCGTACCGCCGCCCATTCATCGCGCCGGACTGAACCACGGGGGCCTCCTGAGGACCGCCGACGTTGTGACGGCTTTGTACTGTCCAGAGCCGGACGTCGGCCAATGGGACGGCGACGGGGAGGTCTGGTGGACACGGGGACGCAGGATCCGGTCGTCACCGCTCTGTCGCGCCTGGTGCCGGGTGCTGTCGCCCGTCACCACCTGAGCCGCGAGTCCGGTCGGCGACTGGGGTGGGTGGAGACCGGCCGCGCGGAACCCGCCGTCATCCTGGCGTCCGGAGCCGGCGAGGTGGGACTGGACTGGGCCGTCATCCTGCCGGCGCTGGCCGAGAGGACGCGCGTCGTCGCCTACGACCGCGCCGGCCTGGGCGCCAGCGACCCCGTCGCGCGACTGACCCTGGACTCCCAGGTACGCGACCTCGTGGCACTCCTCGATCACGTCGGGCCTGCCGTGCTGGTCGGGCACAGTTGGGGCGGACTGCTCGCGGAACTGGCGGCGCTCGCCCGGCCTGACCGGACCCGAGGCCTGGTTCTCGTCGACCCGTTCCACGAGGACACCACGACCGAGGTGCCGTTGGCTCTGCGGGTGTCGTCGAACCTCGTCCTCAACGCCCTTCCGCTGCTCAAGGCGATCGGGCTCTTCAACCGGATCGCCGTGAACATGGGCCGCGAACTCGGGCGGCGCTGTACCGACGACCCCCGTACCCAGGAGCTGGTGACCGCGGCGTACCTGGCCAGCTATGGCACGTACGGCCAGGTCGCGACCATCCGTGCGGAGAACCGCCTCGCCAACACCTGCGCCCGGGAGGTCCGTGCCGCCCGTGCGGCGGCGGCGGTGCCCGACGTGCCGATGCGAATCCTGACGTCGACGCGGGGCAAGCCGGCCGCTCTGCTCCAGCGCTCCCGCGAGCTGGCCGACCGGACGGCCGCGCACTTCCCACGTGGCGTCCACCACGCGGTGCCCGACAGCGGCCACTACATCCACAAAGAGCAGCCCGAGGCTGTGGTGGACGCCGTACTCGCCGTCGTCGCCGAGGCCGACCGGAGAGCGCCATAGCAGCACGCCTAGTGCCGTGACCACGAACGTTCACGGTGTTGGTTGACACGCAGCGCAGCCTGACTCCAACACCGCGAACCTTCGTCGTCAAGGCACTAGTTCATGAAGAAGATCATGGCCGTGAGGCTTGCCCCCATGGCCAGGTGCTCCCAACGGAGCATCTCCGGCCATACGGTGCCACTCCACCTCCGGGCCGCGCTCGGTCGGACCGCCGACGACGATTGCCACCGCCAAGACCAGGAGCAGCAGCGTGCCCGCGTACTGCACAACCGGTGCGGCGTCGAGGGTCACCGCGACCATGACAGCCACCATCGCACCCGCGAGCATCCGGGCTCTGCGGGACGCGCCCGCCCGCGGTACGACGCAGCAGCAGGCCGACACCGCGGCCGAACCGAGCATGATCACCTCGATCATCAGGATGTCATCGCGGTGCGACGCCGGGACGTGACCATTGCGCGGTGGGGCGGCCGTTGAGACGCCACGGGTGCCCGGTAATCCGCGGCCAGCCCTCAGGCGAGTTCTCCCAGTTCTCCTGCCGGCCGTACACCGTGAGGTCCAGGGCATGGTAGGTGGTCATCAACGCTTCTACGCCCCGCCCGGTGGTCCAGTAGGTCTCGTAGACCTTGTCGCCCTCGCGCAGGTAGCACGCGATGAACCCGAAGCCACGACCGTCGGCCAGAGCCGGGTCGGAGTCTTTCGCCGAATACCAGGGGAACCTGTAGCCCATGAACTCCGCGAACGGGGCACTTTCGTCGTAGGGACCCTGGCAGAACACGGCGTAGGTGACGTCCCGAGCGTGCAGGTAGTCCAGCATCTGCATGTGACAGGTCGAGAAGGTGCACCCCTCACACTGGTGCTCGTACGGCTTGCCGTCGTGCCACATGTGGAAGTAGGCGATGAGCATCCGGCGGCCCTCGAACACCTCCACCAGCGGGGTGTCCCCGCCAGGGCCCCGTACCGTCACCGTTGGCATCAAGGTCATCGGCAGCTGACGACGAGCGGCTGCGATCGCGTCTCCTTCGCGGGTATGGGCCTTCTCCCGGACCAGCAGTTCGTCGCGCTCGCGCAGCCAGGTCTCCCGGTCGACGACCGGGGGCGCGGCCGCGCTGGACGTGGGGGTTGCCGTCATGGCTGTCTCCTTCGTGGAGTGAGGGTCGGTCGCAGGTACAGACGAGCGAGTCGGCGATCGTCATCGGTGACCGATGACGGATGGGTCCGCGGTCGTCAGTACGGTGGTGAGGACCATTCAGCCCCGGGGAGATCGCATGTCCGACTCGCCCGACGAGCAGTCGGTCTGGCTGCAGCGCGCCTTCGACCAGCACCGGCGCGAGCTACACGTCCACTGCTACCGCCTCGCCGGGAACGTCACCGACGCGGATGACCTGGTGCAGGAGACCTTCCTTCGTGCCTGGCGGGCTCGCGACCGCTTCGAGGGTCGGGCGTCGGCGCGCACCTGGTTCTACCGGATCGCCACGAACGTCTTCCTCGACAGCCGCAAGGCGGCCGGTAACCGGACGGTGCCGTACGGTGACCCGCTCGAGTGGTCCACCGATCTCGGTCCTTATCCCGACGCCCTGCTGGCCGACGATCCGCAAACCGGTCTCGCCGCCCGGGAGACCGTCGAGCTGGCCGTGATCGCAGCGCTCATGTACCTGCCGCCGCGGCAGCGGGCGGCCTTCGTGCTACGCGATGTCCACGGCTGGACGCCGCAGGAGATCGCCGCCGCGCTCGACACCGCCGTGGCTGCCGTCAACAGCCTGCTCCAGCGAGCCCGCCACACCCTCCGGGGGCGCGCTCCGTCCGACCCGAAGGACTGGCGCCGCCCGCAGCTCACCAGTGAGGACGAAGAGATCCTGCGCCGCTACGCCAACGCGAAGGACCCGGAGACGATCCGGGCACTACTCGCCGAGGACGTGCGGATCACGATGCCACCCGAGCCGCCGGTCGTCGGGATCGACGCGGCCGCGGAGTTCCTTGCCCGACCGCTCGACTGGCGTACGTTCCCCACCTCGGCCAACGGACGCCCGGCACTGATCAACTATCTCCGCCGGCCCGGAAGCCCGCACTACGAGGCGTTGGTCGTCGACGTACTCCGGATCGAGAACGGAAAGATCGTAGAGAGCAACGCCTTCATCGGCGCCCGTCACGTCGCCGCCTTCAACATGCCCGCCACCCTCGAGCCCTAGTGGCCGCCCCAGCTTCTCGGGCGGGCGTTGGCCGCCGGATCGCGTCCTCATCGGTCTGGACCAGGCGGACGGTGGCCTGCACAGCGAACGAACCAGCGGGCCAGCCACGGGGTGAGCGCGACGAGCGCGAGGGCGAGAACGGTGATGACGGCCTGCCCGATCCGGCCCGGGGTGACGCCACCGGCGGGGTCGAGCACGTAGTTGGCGTACCCGTTGGCGGCGGCGTCGGTCACCAGCACCGCGCAGCCCAGCGCGAGCCCCGCTCGGCGGCGGTTCGCCAGCAGCAGCGCGGCCAAGGGATCCCACAGGGTCAGGGACGCGAAGTAGACCGCGAGCCAGCCGGGCAGCGCGAGCTGCGGCCGAAGACCGGGGACGAACAGCTGGAGTACGTGCACGACACCGCCGTACGCGAAGACCAGCACGGCCACGGACACGACCAGCCGAACCCGCGCCGGAACGTCTCGCCAACGATCGATGCCCACCCGGCCAGTCTGCCGCGTGACCCCAAGACGAGGCGCACCCTGATCCACACGAGATCGCCGATGTGGGGGCGTCCAGGGCGCTCGGACACCCCCACATCGGCGAAACGGAGTCGATCACGGACAGGGCGGCGGGCCTACGCCGGGTTGTTGGCGTGGGTCAGGGTCTCCCAGGCCACGAAGAGGTTGTTCGTGCCCTGGGGACGCTTGCGCTCGGTGTAACTCTGGGTGTTGGCCATGCCGATGCCCATCCGGTTGTGCAGCGCGTTGAAGCCGACCTCGGTGATCGGGCCGAGGCCGAGGACGACCGAGCCACCGCACACACTCGACGGGACGGCGGTGCCGTTCTCGAACTTGGTGTGGAAGCCGAGCGCGTGGCGCAGCCGGTCCTGGAGCTCCGGGTAGAGGTCGCCGCCCTGGATGCGGGTGGTCTCGGCGACGTGCGAGATGGCGGAGATGCTGTAGCCGGTGTGGACCCAGTCGCGGCAGGTCTCCTGCGCGTGGCCGTCGGTGTAGGTGGCCTGGCCGTGCCAGCGGGAGACGAGTTCGGCGGGCGTGTCGACGCTGGTGGCCGGCGGGTACAGGGGCCGGACCCCGTCCGCGGCGATGTAGATGGACGCGGCGGCCGCGGCCCGGAACCGGGCGAGCGCGCGGTCGTACGAGGTGCGGTCCTCCAGGAAGATGGAGATGCCGATGGCCGCCTCGGCGAGGGTCAGGTCCCAGTTGCTGGTGCGGGAGTCGCCGGCGATGACCACGGGCAGGTAGACGTTGCGCAGCATCGTCGCGAACCGCGCCTGGTTGGGCCAGTTGCCGTACGTGTAGCGGATGATCTCCGCGGCGCGCGGCCACACCGAGCCGGCCCAGCCGGTCTGCAAGGGGGCGTTGGAGTTGGTGTGCCGCTGGATCGTGGCGGACCAGGCGTCCATCAGGGCGATCGACTTCTGCGCGTACGCCGAGTTGCCGGTGATGTACCAGGCCAGCGCGTCGGTGTACGCGGCGATGGCGTCCTCACGCTCGTCGGTGCAGCCGTAGTTCGGGTTGGACGTCGGGCCGCACTCGACGGTGGCGCGTGGGGCGGGCACCCGGGACAGCGAGGCGTACCGGCTGCCCATCATCTGGTTGTAGGCGTCGCGCCACGGCTGCTCGCCGGCCTGCACCTTGGCCTTGACGAAGTCGAGCTGCGGACGGCTGACCAGCACGCCGGGGTGGGTGAAGGTGGCCGGGGCTGCCTGCGCGCTCACGGGCACGTCGACCGTCACCGCCGCCGCGGCGAGGGTGACCACCGCCGTCAGGAGTATCGATCGCCAACGCATGGGGGCTCCTCGGGGGTCGGAGGGCTAATAGGAAACTGAATTAACAGTTGCCGGCCATCCGATCGCACCCACGCGGGGTCAAACAATGAAAGATTCGGATATTTAAGATTGTGAAAAGTTGTCGGAATTCATGAACGAGCCGGGCGCACCGGGTCCGGTCACAGCGGCTCGGGCAGCGCCTGCTCCATCGGCATCGGGACCTGGAGGTAGGTGACGCCGCGCATGTCCAGCCAGGCCCGGTCCGGCCCGCGCACCAGCCGCACCATCACCGACTCGCAGGACGGGCAGCGGCCGACCAGACCCGGGGCGTGCGAGTAGACGTGCAGGCTCGCCATCGAGCCAGTCATGCCGCAGTTCTCGCAGCGGCCCATCGCGGTGCTCAGGTCGACGGCGAACAGCTCGCGCAGCGGGCCGTCGAGCATGTTGCCGTCCAGGTAGGACATGTTGGTCATCGGATCTCCTCGACGAGACGGTAAGCGGCGGACGGGCTCAGCCGGTGGGGCCGAAGCGTTCGGTCCTGATCCGTCGCGACGGGTGGCCCAGCCCGACCAGCAGGTCGGCGACGGCCTCCACGAACCCGGTCGGACCGCAGACGTACGTGAGCGGTTGCAGGTCCGGCGGCCACCCGTGCGTGTTGACGTCGGCCAGGCCGAGCCGGTGCGGCTCGCCACGCCACCCGTCGGGGGCCTCGCGCGTGTAGACGTACGCCACGTCGAGGCCGAAGTCGTCGCGGCCCCGGCGGCGCAGCTCGTCGGCGTAGATCACGTCCTGCGGCGTCCGCACCGAGTAGATCAGCCGGAACGGCACCTTGCTGCCGACCTCCCGCCGCGCCCGGATCATCGCCATCAGCGGCACGATCCCCGAACCGCCGGCCACGAGCTGCACCGGCTCTGTCTGCTCCGGACGCCAGATGAACCAGCCACCGAGCGGTCCGCGGATCTCCACCGGGTCGCCGGCGCCGAAGACATCGATCAGGTACGGGGACACCTCGCCGTCGTGGACCCGCTGGACCGTCACCTCGATCCGAGGGCCGCCGGGTCCGTCCATGACCGGCCCGGCGATCGAGTACGACCGGGCGGCCTGGTAGCCGTCCGGCGCGGTCAGCCGCACGTCGACGTGCTGGCCCGGCAGGTGCCCCGGCCAGTCGGGCACCTCCAGGACCAGCGTCTGCGCGGACGGCGTCTCCACCCGGCGCTCCACCAGCCGGGCCACCTGCCACCTGATCGGCGCGCGGGCCGGGGTGCCCGTCGCCACGGCCCGCTCAGTCACCCTGGTACCGCTGCTCACGCCACGGGTCGCCGTAATCGTGGTAACCGGCGGTCTCCCAGAAACCCGGCTCGTCCATCGTCTTGAGCCGGATACCGCGCACCCACTTGGCGGACTTCCAGAAGTACAGGTGCGGCACCAGCAGCCGGGCGGGACCGCCGTGCTCGGCCGGCAGTGGCGCGCCGTCGAAGGTGTGCGCCACCCAGGCCCGACCGCCGCGCAGGTCGTCCAGGGGCAGGTTGGTGGTGTACCCGCCGTACGAGTGCGCGAGCGCGAAGTGCGCGCCGGTGTCCACACCCTCGAGCAGGGTGTCCAGGGAGACGCCCGTCCACGTGGTGCCGAGCTTGGACCAGTGGGTGACGCAGTGGATGTCGACGGTCGGCGTCTCCTGCGGAAGCGCCATCAACTCCTGCCACGACCACCGGTACTCGGCGCCGTTCTCGGCCGCGATGACGAACTCCCACGTGTCCAGGGAGACCCGGGGTGTCGGGCCGGCCGAGAGCACCGGGAAGTCCTCGGTCAGGTACTGACCGGGCGGCAGGGCCGGCTCCTGTGATCGGGGGCGACCCTGAAAGCCCGGTGACACGATTCCCATTGCACAGTCGTACCACCCGGGCCGGCCGGGGCGGGAGCTTTCCCGCGTACCCCCTCGTGGGCCCGGCGCGGCGCGGTCAGTGCCGTTCGGTGACGACCTCGCGCTCGGCGGGCGTGCCGCCCCGGGTGGCCCGCAGGCTGGTCAGGGTGACCACCACCAGCACACCGATGATCACGCCGAGCGAGGCCAGGGTGGGGATCTGCGGGACGCTCTCCCAGATGCCGTGCGCCCAGTGCAGACCCAGCTTGAGCCCGATGAACGCCAGGATGATCGCCAGGCCGTAGCTGAGGTGCACCAGGCGGCTCAGCGCCGCGTGCAGGACGAAGTAGAGCGCCCGCAGGCCGAGCAGGGCGAACGCGTTGGTGGCGAAGACCAGGTACGGGTCCTCGGTGATGCCGTAGACCGCCGGCACCGAGTCGACGGCGAAGACCACGTCGGTGGCCAGCACCGCGACCACCACCAGGGCGAACGGGGTGAGCGCCCGCCGCGCGCCCTCCCGCACGGTCATCCGGGTGCCGTGGTAGTCGTCGACCACCGGCATGACCTTGCGCAGCAGCTTCACCGAGCGCATCTTGTTGATGTCGACCTCCTGCTCGTGCCCGGAGAGGGCGTCGCGCAGCAGCTTCACCGCGGTGGCGATGAGGATGATCGCGAAGAGCAGGAACGCGAAGTCGAGGGTCTGCAACGCCGCCGCGCCGAGGGCGATGAAGACCGCCCGCAGCACCAGGGCGCCGGCGATGCCGTAGAGCAGCACCCGCTGGGCGAGGACGGCCGGCACCGCGAACGCGGCCAGCAGCAGCATGAAGACGAAGAGGTTGTCGACCGAGAGGGACTTCTCGACGAGGTAACCGGTCAGGTACTCCACGCCCTGCTGGGAGCCGTAGCGGGCCCACAGCCAGCCGCCGAAGGCCAGCGGCAGGGCGATGTAGAAGGTCGACCAGCCGATCGCCTCGCGCATGGACACCTCGTGCGGCTTGCGCGTCACCAGGAAGTCCAGCACGAGCAGGAGCACCACGCCTGCGATCGTCAGCGCCCAGAGGGTGGGCGTGCCGACCGACGTCAGGTCACTCGCCGCGGCCAAGGGGGACAATTCGGTCATGGGGTCTCCTCGAACACCGTGTCATGTTCGAGGTCTCCTTCACCCATCGTTCGATGGGCAACCACCCGAGGCACGCCGGGCGTGCCGTACTGACCGGAATGGTTCGTGGGAAGTACTCCCCTCGCACGACAAGGTTAGGCCAGGCCGAATCGACACGCCAAGCCGGACGTCGATGGTTGCCCTGGCCAACCGCTGTGCGGGCCCGTTTTGCGCCACCGTCAGGCGCGGCGCAGCGTGGCCCCCGGTGCCATCGCCTGCTCCACGAGGTCCCGGTAGTCGCGCGGCAACTGCGTCGCCACGTCGTCGAACTCCCCGCCCGTGATCGCCTCCCGCAGGGTGGTGAACACCGCCCGCACGGCGTCCCGCGCCGCCGGCTCCTCGACCCGCGCCCGCAACGCCACCCGCGCCACGAACTCGGCCGCCCCGAACCGGTCCGCCTGCTCGGTGCTCGGACTCGGCTTGAGCACCAGTTGCAGCGGCTGCGGCAACTGCGCGGCCAGGTCCAGCACCTCCCCGCCGGTCAGCCGCTCGGCGAACGTCTCCAGCACGGCCCGGGTCACCTCGACCGCCTGCTCCGACGAGGTGCGGGTGCGCTGGGAAACCTGGTCGACGAAGGTGTCGTAGTTCATCGCGTACTCCCTCGGGCTCTGTCTGCGGCGCCTGCGGGTACCCGCGGCGCCGTCGTGGAAACGACGCCGGATTTCCCTCACCGACCCGGGCGTGACCGGGCGACGGACGGGTAACCGCCGCCCGTCGTGACCAATCCATGCCCCGAGGGAGCCCGAAGACATGGCGAGCTACGCGGACGTCCTGCAGTACCTGTCGAGCCTGGACTACCCGGCCGAGAAGGACGACGTGGTCCGCGAAGCCGAACGCGAGGGCGCCCCGCCGGACGTGCTCAAGGCGCTGCGCGCCCTTCCGCCGGTCGACTATGCCAACGGCACCGAGGTGGCCCGCTCGGCCGGCATCGAGGCCGCCCCCGAGGTGGGTCCCGCGCAACACCCGACGGCGCAGCGGGCCACGCAGGCCCGGGACAAGAAGCACAACCGCGTGTCGCAGCACCTGCGCGGCATCTGACCCCGTGATGGGGGCGCCCCGCGCGGCGGGCCGGCGTCGCGGATGACCGGCACCGGACCGCTGTCCCGCCCGCCGGACGGGGGCATCCCCGCGGCGACGCAACTGGTGATCGTGGCGGTGGTCGGCATCATCGTGGGCGGCGTCTTCGCGCTCACCCTGTCACCGGCGCTCGCTCCCCTGGCCGGCTGGGACGTCGCCGCGCTGAGCTGGCTGGTGCTGGTGTGGCGCAAGCTCTGGCCGATGGACGCCGCCCGCACCGCCCAACTCGCCGTACACGAGGACCCCAACCGGCCCACCCGGGACGTGGTGCTGCTGATCGCCTGCCTCGCCAGCCTGCTGGCCGTCGGACTGGTCCTCGCCAGCGCGCACGCCGCTCCGCCCGGAGCGCGCCGCGACCTGTACAGCGGGCTGGGCGTCCTCAGCGTGGTCCTGTCCTGGCTGGTCGTCCACACCGTCTTCGCCGCCCGGTACGCGCGGATCTACTACACGGGCCCGGACGGCGGGGTGAACTTCAACCAGAGCGAACCGCCCCGCTACTCGGACTTCGCCTACGTGGCGTTCACCGTCGGCACGACGTTCCAGGTCTCCGACACCAACCTGACCAGCAACGAGATGCGCCGGACGGTGCTGCGGCACTCGATGGTGTCGTACCTGTTCGGAGCGTTCGTCATCGCCGTCACGGTGAACCTGCTGGCGGGGCTGGCACGCTGAGTGTGTGGGCGCGGGCCGGTGCTCGACGGTCTTGCCGGAGCTGGCGGACGCCTCGCCGGGACAGGCGGGCGCCCCTTGGCCACGAACCGCGACCGGGGGCGCCACGCAAACCTGTCCAGGCGGTGAACCACGTCCGAACCGGTCGCGGTCACCAGGCGGTGGATGCCCGCCCGAACCGAGCGGTCAGCACTGCCGGGTACAACCATACGGCAGACCATCCTCCGTACGGTCAGTTTTTGCTGAACTGTGGGCCAACGCACGTCACGGTCGGCCGGTCACCGCAGGCCGCCGTTGCGGTCGCGGGCCTTGAGCCGGGTCGTGGGCAGGGCGGGCGCCGGCAGCGGTGACGCCGCGTCGTCGGCCACCACCCCGAAACGCCGCCCGGCCATCCAGTCCTCCCGGGCCGTGGCGATCTCCTCGTGTGAGCGGCCCACGAAGTTCCACCACATGACCAACGGCTCCTCGAACGGCGTACCGCCCAGCAGCAACAGCCGCGCCCCCGCGCCGCCGCGCACCGTCAGCTCACGCCGACCCGTGCCCAGGTACAGCAGCGCCCCCGGCTCGAAACCCACCCCGGCGGCCTCGGCCGCGCCGGACATCGCCATCAGCGCGTACTCGAAGTCGGGCCGCAACGGGAGCGTCGTCGGCGCCGACCCGCCCAGCTCGAGCTGCACGCCCACCAGCGGGGTGTGCACCACCGCCGGCGACCGCTCTCCGGCGAACTCACCGACCAGCAGCGTCGCGTCGACCTCGCCGTCGCGCCAGCGCGGCAGGTCGGCGTGGTGGGCGAAGTCGGCCGCGCCGGCCCGCGCCGGGTCCGGCAGCGCCACCCACAGCTGCACACCGTGCATCACCGGCGGGTGCGTGGCCGGCGACCGCTCCGAGTGGGCGATACCGTGCCCGGAGGTCATCACGTTCAACTGGCCCGGTCGGATCGCCTGGACGTTGCCGAGGCTGTCCCGATGGATGATCTCGCCGTCCAGCAGCCAGGTCACTGTCTGCAGGCCCGTGTGCGGGTGCGGCGGCACCTCCATGCCGGGCCGCTGCGCCACGTCGTCCGGGCCGAAATGGTCCACGAAGCACCACGCGCCGACCATCCGTCGGGGCCGCTGCGGCAGCAGACGCCGCACCGTCGTGAACCGCCCCAGCGGCACGTCGTGGCCCGGCAGCAGCACGCTGCCGGGATCGACGTCGGCCACGCCGGGAGGTCGGGTCTGCGCCAGCATCGATTCGGTACGCTCCACCGCCCGACTGTACGCTCGCGCGCTCCCCCGCCAGTGGCGCTTCCGGCTCGGGGTGACCGCCACCTCAACGCGGCTGGCGCCCTCACCGAACCTCGGTCACCGTCACCGCGTCGACGCCCGCGACCAGGTCCAGGAAGACCCGGTTGGGCGAGCGGTCCCATCCCGGCGTACTCAGCAGCGCCCCGGCGGCGACCCCGTTCCACCGCTCGTCCCGGACCACCACCGAGCCGGCGCCGGCGCTCGCCCGCACCCGCACCGGCGGCGCGCCCGGCACCCGGATGGACAGCCGGCTGGTCCCGCCGGTCAACCGCACCGTCAACGCGCCGCGATCCACCGGCGGCAGGATGAGATCGGTGCGAGCGGAGCCGCCGGCGAGGTCCACCCCCAGGAGACGTGCCCGCGTCAGGTCCAGCACCTGGTCGCTCACCCCGCCCTCCAGTCGCAGACGCCAGACGACCCGATCGCTGAGCAACACCCGTACGGCACGGCCCTCGGACGGGCCGGCGGCCACCAGGCCGAGCCGGACGGTTCCGCCGTCGAGCACCGGCCGCGCCGCCACCCCCGTGCCGGACGGACTGCTGACCCGGTAGAGGTCGTCACCCAGATCCGTCACCCGCAGGTCGAACGACGTCAACCCGTCGGCGAGCACGAAGGTGGCCGTCTGTCGGTCCGCCAGCGGGGCGGTCATCGTCTGGTCGGAGGCCGCCGCGGCGTCCTGCCTCGTGTCGTGTGCGCCGGTGTCGCTCTGGGTCTGACCGAGGCGGTACGGGTCGCTGACGACCACCGCGACCGCCATGGCCCCGAGCACCAGCACGACGGCAGCGGCCGTCAGCAGCAGGCGGGCACCCACGGACCAGCGGCCCACTTCCGGTGGCCCCGGCTCCGCGGCCTGCCCTGACCGCTGCTCGACGGCCCGGCTCGGCTTTGACCCTGCGGCCTGCGGCGGTTCCGCTGTGCTCGTCGTCCGGTCCCGGCTGGCCGGACCGGGCTCCGGTTGGCTCGTCGCCGGGTTGTCGGCCGGCAGGTGCGCCGCAGCCGTCCGAGCCGCCGCCGCCGTCCGCGCAGGTCGCCGTGTCGCGTGATGCTCGCTTCGATGCTCGCCTCGAGGTTCGTTGCCGTCACCCACCGCGGCCATGCCCTGTCCCTCCGCCGGTCCCCGCCGGAGGGTACGGACGCGACCGTCGATCGGATCACCGGGCGGCGACAGGGCCACTGCGCTACGTTGCCTCGCGAAATCCTGGACAGCGTCCGCCATCTTGATGACTCGCGGGCATCACGCCGCCGGCGGTGGACCCGTCCGAGGCCACCCCACGCCGCCATCCGACACCGCCCCAACGAGCGTGATGCCTCTGCGTCATCTTGATGACCCACAGGCATCACCCCTCTGGCGGTGGACCCGCCCGAGGCCATCACCCGACACCATGCCGATAAGCGTGATGCCGAGGGTCAGCCACCAGCGGGAAGTGGCAGCCGTCTGAAAAGACGGCGATGGCCGGCGCCCGTTGTCGGGTGCCGGCCATCGGTCGTTCTTGGCTGTTCGGTGTGTCAGCTGTTCCAGTGCTGGCCGACGAGGTCGGTGGCCTGCTGCTCCCACTGCGCGTAGGCATCCGGGTAGGCGGAGACCTGCACGGTCTGCGCGGCGTCGGTCAGCGGCATGTCCTGCCAGCCGTCAACCTGCTTGAGGCCCTTGAGGAACGCGGTGGTGGAGTACTCCGGGTTGGTGATCTGCTCCGGCGTGCCCCAACCCGAGGTCGGGCGCTGCTGGAACAGACCCAGGGAGTCGTGGTCGTTGGCGTCGCCGAGGTGACCCAGGTTCTGCAGCTTGGACTCCTGCAGGCTGGTGGCGATGGAGATGACCGCGGCGCGCTCGGGCAGGCCGGCCTTCTTGGTGGCGGCGATGATGGCCTTGGCGTTGGCGGTCTGCTCGTCGTTGAGGGTGATGTGGGACTGGTCGCCCTGGGGCTTGGGCGCGGCCGTCTGCACCGCTGCGGCGGTGGTGGGCTTGGTGTCCACGGCCGGGGTGGCGGCGTGGGCGGCGATCGGGCCGGCGAAGACGCCACCGGCGAACGCGAGACCAGCAACGGACAGCATGCTCTTGCGGAAGATCGTGGTCATCAGGGTTGCTCCTTCGGGGGTAGGAAACACCCGCGCCACCAGTTCGGGGGATCGGTGACGTGCGGGGTGTCAGCACCTCGTCCGGGCGCTGTGCAAAGACGTGAAGAGGGGGGCGGCGGCCTGCGAGCCGGAGGGGCTTGCGGCGCCGGGTGTGTCGACCGGGGGGCCGGGGTCATTCCCGGGGGGCGCGGCGGCCTGCGAGCGGGGGGCTCGTGGCGGCCGGTCCGTGTGTAACGACCCGGCGGCCGGGGCCATTCCCGCGGGGCGGGGCGGCTCGTGGGTGCCGGGTCCGGGTGTGACGACCTGCGGTCCGGGGTCATTCCCGCAGGCGGGGTGGCCCGGTGGTCCTGCGATCGTCGGGGTGTGTAACGACCCCCGGCCCGCCACGATTCCGGCCGGCGGGTGCAGCCGGTCACCACAGACACCCCACAACCGGACATAGCGCTCAGTCGAGGCGATCACGCGGGGGTGATCGACTCCAGATCGCCGATGTCGGGGTATCCGGGACCGGTCGATACCCCGATATCGGGGACCTCGTGTCGATCACGACGCAGAACCGCACGACGCGCACCGCACGACGCGAGCCGCACGACGCGAACCGCACGACCACGGGCGGCGGCGCTGGCGGCTCATGCCTCCAGGCGGGACCGGACCTTGTCCGCGCACGACTCCAGGACGGTCTGCGCGTCGAGTCCCAGGCTCTCGATCGCCACCAACGCGGTGAACACCACGTCGGCCAACTCGGCCGCCACGTCCTCGCGCGTGTGGGTGACACCCTTGCGCGGATTCTGCCCGAGCAGGCCGATCCAGGCGGCGGACGCCTCGCCCGCCTCCTCGGTCAGCTTGAGGATGCGGCAGGTCAGTTCGGTCTCTCCGGTGCCGTTCGCGGTGTCCAGCCAGCTTCGCGCGGCCCGGGCCGCCGCCCAGATCGAGTCGTCCACGACGACAGTCAACCGCAACGGACCGGACCGGCCGACCACCGCCACTCACCGTCGAGACCCAGCTCGCATCATCGGGGCAGCCGGAGTCTGACCGCTCGGTCAGCGTAGCCATTGACTCCGGTCGACGGCGGTCCTAGGTTCAGGGCGCTACCGGCCGGTAGGCAACCGTCCCGCCTGGTCGCCCCGCAGGCGACATCCGTCCGATGGGGAGCATCGATGCTGTCCGTACCCGTTCGCACCCTGCGCCGCCTGGTCGCCGCCACCGCGACACTGACCCTGGCCGTCGGGCTGATCGGCCCCGCGCCCACCGCTGCCGCGGCGGCTGGCTCCGACGGCGACCAGCCGCTGCCCGGTTACACCTTCCAGAACCCGCCGTTGACGCCGCTGACGGTGGCGGGCAAGCCGACGACGGTACGTCAGGGCGCGCACCGGCACGCCGCGTACATCATCGAGGTTCCCGCCCGGTGGAACGGCGACCTGGTGGTGTGGGCGCACGGCTACCGGGGTCAGGGCACGGTGCTCTCACCCGAGCCGCCGGCCTTCGACCTGCGCCAGCGGATGCTGACCCAGGGGTACGCGTGGGCGTCGTCGTCGTACGACCGAAACGGCTTCGACATCCGCTCCGGAGTGCTGGGCACGAAGGACCTCGCGGACCACTTCGCCCGGACGGTGCGCCGGCCGCACCGCACGTATCTCGCCGGGGTGTCGATGGGCGGGTACGTCATCGGCCGCTCGCTGGAGCAGTATCCCGGCTACTACGACGGCGCCCTGCCCATGTGCGGTGTGCTCGGCGACCAGACGCTGCTCGACTTCTACCTGGACTACAACCTGGTCGCGCAGGCGCTCGCCGGGGTGCCGGCCTATCCCACGCCGGCCGACTACCTGACCAACGCGGTGCCGCGCATCCAGGCGACGCTGGGGCTGGCGGGGCTCACGCCGACCGGCCCGGACACGACGAACGAGCGGGGCAAACAGTTGCGGGCCGTGACGGTGAACCGCTCGGGCGGGCCGCGTCCCGGCGCGGAGGCGGCCTTCGCGGTGTGGAAGGACTTCCTCTTCTCGATCATGGTGACCGACGGCGGCGACTCCCCCGCCCAGCGGCCGGGGCAGCTGGCCACGAACCTGCTCACCCGCTACAGCCCGAACAGTCCGGTCGACCTGAACTCGACCGTGCAGCGGGTCGCGCCGGAGAACGTCCTGCAACGGCTCTTGCCGACGTTGACGGAGGTGCCGCGCATCGCCGGCCGTCCCAGCGCGCCGGTGGTCAGCCTGCACGACCTCGGTGACCTGTTCGTACCGTTCAGCATGGAGCAGGCGTACGCCACCGACGTGGCACGGCACGGTCGCGGCCGGCTGGTGGTGCAGCGGGCCATCCGGGCCGCGCAGCACTGCGAGTTCAGCCCGGCCGAGGCCGGCGCCGCCTGGGACGACCTGGTGTCCTGGGTACGCACCGGCAAGCGCCCGGCCGGCGACACCGTGGCCGATCCGGCGGTGGTGGCCCGACCCGACTACGGCTGCCGGTTCAGCGACCGGGGGGCGTACGCCGCCGGGGTCGGCACCCGCCGCCTCTACGCCCCCTGCTGACGAGACGACACCGGCCGGCCCCCGGAACGGGAGCCGGCCGGTGTGGTCAGGGTGCGGTCACCAGAGCTGCTGGACGATGTCCGCCGCCTGCTCCTCCCACTGCGCGTACGCGTACGGGAAGGCGGAGACCTGCACGGTCTGCGCGGCGGTGGTCAGCGGCAGGTCCTGCCAGCCGCCGACGTTCTTGAGCGCGTCGAAGAACGCCGTGGCGGCGTACTCCGGGTCGGTGATCTGCTCGGGCGAACCCCAACCGGACGACGGACGCTGCTGGAACAGGCCCTGCGAGTCGTGGTCGTTGTACGCGCCGAGGTGGCCGAGGTTGTAGAGCTTCGACTCCTGCAACGAGGTGGCGACACCGATCACCGCGCCACGGTCGCCGACGCCGGTCTTCTTGGCCGCGTCGACGATCGCCCGGGCGTTGTCGAGCTGCGCCTTGTCGAGCGGGATGCGGGACTGCGCGCCCTCGATGCCGTGCGGGATCAGCTCGTCGCGACTCGGCTTGCCGGCCGGCGGCTTGCCGGTGGCGGAGCCGGTGGTGAGCCCGGATTCGACGGGCTGCTCCTGGTGCTGGGCGGCGGTGGCGGCCTTGCCGGTGGCGAGGTCGATGGCGGCGACGGCGCCCTGGTGCGGCCCGGAGGTGACCGGGGCGCCGGTCGCGGTCGGCGCGAGCGCCAGACCGCCGAGGGCGGCCACACCCACCACGCTGAGCGCGGTCTTGCGGTACGGGTCCTTGGCGATGGCGGGGAGCCATCGAGTGAAGTCGGGCTTCACGATGGTTCCTTTCGATCGTGCGGAGCGCTCCGGGGTGAACGCCCCTCGGGAGTGACCGCGGAAGAAGGGGTTTGGGCTCCGGCGGTACGGGGGACACAACCGGGTTGACGAGTCGGTCATTCCGGATATGCCGGAGTCACGCCGAGCTGGGGTCCCGGTCACTCCCGGGAATTCGGATGGCCGACCGACCCGAGCGACGGATGGGCGGAACCGGACGATCGACGCGGACGGGTCAGCCCGGATGGGCCACACCGAACCGGACGAGCACGTGCCAGAGCTGCTTGAGGTGCTGGAGGGTGTCGGCCACCGGCCCCCGGTCGGCCCACCGCTGCGGCTCGGTCACGACCGACACGGCGCCCCGGCCGATCAACGCCGCGTCCACCGGCACGTCCGGTTGGCCGAACTCCCGGTGCAGGCGTGCCGCGAGCACCGGAATCGCGGGACCCCGGAACTCGGGGTCGACCTCGCCGACCGGCAGCACGAAGCCGGGGTGCCACCGCAGCGGGAAACCGTACCGCCGCGCGACGGACTCCAGCGTCGCGCCGGTCGCCGTGCCGGCGAAGGACGGGTCCACCACCAACTCCTCGACGTCGGTCGCGAGGTCGAGGGTGCCGTGGACCTGGGCCTCCACGTAGTCGTCGAGCGCACGACCGACCGACGCGGGCGTGCGCGGCGCGTCCAGGAGTGTCCGCGTCAGGGTGGCGACGTCCGTTTCGGCGCGGCCGAGGC
Source organism: Micromonospora sp. RB23 (assembly GCF_053585025.1). Classification (NCBI taxonomy): domain Bacteria; kingdom Bacillati; phylum Actinomycetota; class Actinomycetes; order Micromonosporales; family Micromonosporaceae; genus Micromonospora; species Micromonospora sp. RB23. The sequence continues at coordinate 3,147,849 of NZ_CM132111.1, read as the reverse complement.
ACACCCCGGTGCGGGCGGCCTGGGCCAGGAGGCCGGCGAGGACCGCCTCGAAGGCGTCGGCCGTTCCCCGCACGCTCGGCCCGAGGTGGCTGTCACCGAGGCAGTAGGTCGCCCGCGCCAGCACCGCCGGACGCAGCCGCAGGTGACAGGACCCGAAGCGGGGGCAGGCGCCGTCCGCGTGGTCGAGCAGGTTCAACCCGCCGTAGATCGGGCGGTCCGCCGGGGTCACCCCGGCCTGTTGGTACGCGCCGCCGAACATCCGCCGCTCCCAGCGGTCGCGGTCGCCGCCGGGGTACGCGGTGAGCCCGCCGTTGGAGATTCCCGTGACGAACTGGCTGCGGTACACCCCGTCCTCGTACAGGGCCGTCGCGACGGCGCGCCCGTCGCCGCACAGCCGATCCGGGTGGAAGTTGACGGTGATCCGAGCGCGCTCGACGGCGGCGAGCAACCGCTCCGGCGGGTTGCCGACGTCGGCGTCGGCGAGGTGCCGGGCGATCGTGGCGAGCGCCGCGGGACGCTCGGCCATCGCCGACGCCCGCACGTACGCGAGGGCAGCCACCTGCGCCGGCGCACGGGCTCCGGCACGCGCCCCACCCCGCTCGGACGTCGCCGTCACGGCGTGTCCGGCTCCGTGCCCAGCTCCTGGAAGACGGTGATGTGCAGGTCGGCGGGGGCGTCGAGGCGCGCGTTGAGGGACTGCCACGGCGTCAGCGTCGGCGGCGCGACCTCGGTCGCACCGGAGGCGACCAGCCGGGCCGTGGTCGCGGCGGCGTCGTCCACCTCGAAGGCCACCCGCATACGCGGGGCCACCTGACGGCCCACCTCGACCTCGTCGATGAGGCGCTTCTGCGCCGGGTTGGCGATCTCCAGGGTGGCCCGGCCGGCGTCCAGGATGACCACCCGCGCGTCCCCGTCGCTGGTGAACTCGGCCTCCACGGGCAGGCCGAGGGCGTCCCGGAAGAACGCCACGGCGGCCTCGTGGTCGGCCGCCTCCACCACGAGGCGAAGCTGACGGACGACGGGTACGGGATGCTCGGCGACCATGCGGCGGATCGTAACCCCCAGGGCCTGTTTCATGAGGACTGGCCGGCCTGCGGCGGGCCCGGACGACGACCGGCGGCGTTGCGGTCGCGTCCGGATACAACACCGGTAACCGGACGCGACCGCGCCTTGCCGGATCGCCGCCCGGACTCCGCCTCGGCTCGACCGCCCTCATGAAACAGGCCCTACGCTGGCACTGTCCCGAAGGGAGCAACAATGGTCGAGGAGTACCTGCTGCGCCCGGTCGGCCGGGTCGCCTCGCCGCTGACCGACGCGGCGAGCGCGCCACGCCAGGGCGACGAGGGCTCGCCACCGGCCTGGCTGGTGTTCGAGCCGGACGTCGAACCCGCCCTGCTCGACCTGGACGTCGGCGCGGAACTGCTGGTCCTGACCTGGTTGGACCGGGCCCGGCGCGACGTGCTGGCGGTGCGTCCGCGCGGTGCCGAGACCCGCCCGGTGACCGGCGTGTTCAGCACCCGCTCCCCGCACCGGCCCAACCCGATCGGGCTGCACCGGGTACGGGTGCTGGCGGTGGACGGGCTGCGCGTCGAAGTCGCCGACCTGGAGGCCCTGGACGGCACCCCGGTGCTGGACGTCAAACCGGTGCTGGGCGCGGCCGGCGAACGCTGACGCGTCCGCCGGCACGCGCGGTCAGTGCCCCCGGGCCAGCCACTCCGGCAGGTGCGGGGCCTCCGCGCCGATCGTGGTGTCGTCGCCGTGGCCGGTGTGCACGACCGTGTCCGGTGGCAGGGTCAACAGCCGGGTACGGATCGACTCGACGATGGTTCCGAAGTCGCTGTACGACCGCCCGGTCGCGCCCGGCCCGCCCTGGAACAGGGTGTCACCGGTGAACACCGCGCCCAGGTCCGGGGCGTGGAAGCTGCACGCGCCGGGACTGTGTCCGGGGGTGTGCAGCACCCGCAGGGCGGTGCCGGCCACCTCGACGCTCTGCCCGTCGTGCAGCTCACCGTGCGGCGGCAGGTGGGGGTGCACCAGATCCCAGAGCACCCGGTCGTCGGCGTGCAGCAGGATCGGCGCTCCGGTGGCCTCGGCCAGTTCGGGCGCCGCCCGTACGTGGTCGTCGTGGGCGTGCGTGGCGAGGATGGCCCGCACCCGGCGACCGTCCACCAGCGCGAGGATCGCGGCCACGTCGTGCGGCGCGTCGAGAATGACGCACTCGTCGTCGTCACCGACCACCCACACGTTGTTGTCCACCTCGAACGTCTGCCCGTCGAGCGAGAACGTGCCGGCGGTGACGGCGTGGTCGACGCGTACGGTCATCAGAACACCACCACCGAACGCAGCACGTCGCCGTGGTGCATCCGCTCGAACGCGTTCTCGACCTGGTCGAGGGCGATCTCCTCGGTGACGAAGGCGTCCAGGTCGAGACGGCCCTGTAGGTACAGCTCGGTCAGCATCGGGAAGTCCCGGCTGGGCAGACAGTCGCCGTACCAACTGGACTTGAGCGCGCCGCCGCGACCGAAGACGTCCAGCAGGGGCAGCTCGATCCGCATCTGCGGGGTCGGTACGCCGACCAGCACGACCGTGCCGGCCAGATCGCGTGCGTAGAACGCCTGCTTCCAGGTCTCCGGCCGGCCCACCGCGTCGATGACCACGTCCGCGCCGAAACCGCCGGTGGCGGCGCGGATCGCCTCGACCGGGTCGGTGTCGGAGGCGTTCACGGTGTGCGTCGCGCCGAACTTCCTGGCCCAGTCCAGCTTGCGGCTGTCGGTGTCCACGGCCACGATCGTCGTGGCGCCGGCGAGGGCCGCGCCGGCCACCGCCGCGTCCCCGACGCCACCGCAGCCGATGACCGCGACCGAGTCGCCGCGGGTCACGTTGCCGGTGTTCATCGCCGCGCCCAGGCCGGCCATCACACCGCAGCCGAGCAGGCCCACCGCGGCCGGACGCGCCGCCGGGTCCACCTTCGTGCACTGCCCGGCGTGCACAAGCGTCTTCTCGGCGAACGCGCCGATGCCGAGCGCCGGGGCGAGTTCCGTGCCGTCGGTGAGGGTCATCCGCCGGGTGGCGTTGTGGGTGTTGAAGCAGTACCAGGGCCGGCCGCGACGGCAGGCCCGGCAGTCGCCGCAGACCGCCCGCCAGTTGAGCACCACGAAGTCGCCCGGGGCCACGTCGGTGACGCCCTCCCCCACCTGCTCCACGATCCCCGCCGCCTCGTGGCCGAGCAGGAACGGATAGTCGTCGTTGATGCCGCCCTCGCGGTAGTGCAGGTCGGTGTGGCAGACGCCGCAGGACTGGATCCGGACGATCGCCTCACCGGGACCGGGGTCGGGCACCACGATGGTGGTGACCTCGACCGGTGCGCCCTTGCTGCGGGAGATGACTCCCCGGACTTCCTGGCTCACTGCGCCTCCTGGTGGTGGTCGGTGGCGGGACCCGGCTCCGGGCGGTGAAGCGGGCTCGGCGGTGGGCCCCCGGGCGAACCTACCGCGATCACCACGACCGGCCCAGTCGGTCGGGTGGCGGGTTATCGCGGGTCACGCCGGGTACGCGGGCCACGATTCGGACCACGGCCACCGGGAGTGATCATGAAACTCGCGCACCTGCCGCTGCGGGCCAGCATCGGCGCGTACTTCCTCGACTCGGGCCTCGGCAAGCGCAACCTTGAGGGTGAGGCCGCCCAGGCCATGCACGGGATGGCGGTGGCGGCGCTGCCGCAGCTCGGTCAACTGGACCCACCGCGGTTCGCCAAGCTCCTGTCGTACTCGGAGATCGCCCTGGGGGCGGCGCTGCTCGCGCCGTTCGTGCCGACGCCGCTGGTGGGGCTCGGCCTGACCGCGTTCGGCGCGGGCCTGGTGCAGCTCTACCTGAAGACGCCGGGGATGCGCCGGCCCGGCGGCATCCGTCCGACCCAGCAGGGCGCCGGGCTGGCCAAGGACGTCTGGCTGGTCGGCGCCGGCCTGACGCTGGTGCTGGAGGGGCTGACCCACGGTCGCCGCCACGGCTGAGCGTGCCGAACCGCGCCGCCGGCACCCGCTATCGTGTGCCCGACCACGACGGTCGGCCTGAGGAGCTGCGGTGACCCACAGTCGTTCGGTGCGGCCGTTCTACCGGCCCATGCGGCCCCGGCGTCGCGACGAGCCCCACCGCGCGGCCACCCCGCTGGAACTCTTCTTCGACCTGTGTTTCGTGGTGGCCGTGGCGCAGGCGGCGTCCGCCCTGCACCACGACGTCGGCGAGGGGCACCTCGGCCACGCGCTGCGGAGCTACCTGATGGTGTTCTTCGCGATCTGGTGGTCGTGGATGAACTTCACCTGGTTCGCCTCGGCGTACGACACCGACGACGACGTCTACCGGATCACCACGCTCGTGCAGATCACCGGTGCGTTGATCCTGGCGGCCGGGGTGCCGCGCGCCTTCGCGGAGGGCGACTTCACCGTCATCACCTACGGGTACGTGGTCATGCGGCTGGCCGCCGTCGTGCAGTGGAGCCGAGCCGCGGCCGGTGACCCGGGGCACCGGGCCGCGGCGCGCCGCTACGCGATCGGCGTGACGGTCGTGCAGCTCGGCTGGCTGCTACGGCTCGTACTGCCCGACGGTTGGGGCATCGCCACGTTCGTGCTGCTGGCGCTCGCCGACCTGCTGGTCCCGGCGGTGGCCGAACGCCCCGGGATGACGCCGTGGCACCCCGGGCACATCGGCGAGCGGTACGGGTTGTTCACGCTGATCGTGCTCGGCGAGGCGGTGCTGGCGATCTCGGTGGCGATCCAGACCGGGTTGGACGCGGGCGAGCACGGTCTCTGGGCGCTCGCGGCGGCCGGCGCGGTCATCGTGTACGCGCTCTGGTGGCTCTACTTCGACCGCCCGGTCGAGGCGCCGGACCGGCTGCCGTACTCCCTGGTCTGGGGCTACGGCCACTACTTCATCTTCGCCGCGATCGCCGCGGTCGGCGCCGGCCTGCCCGTGGTGGTGGACCACGAGCGGCACCTCGCGCACGTCTCCGGGACGACCGCCGCGTACGCGGTGGCTGTACCGATAGCCGTCTTCCTGCTGGCCGTCTGGGTGCTGCACGTCCGCCGCCAGCAGCACGGCGCGGTGGTGGTCGCCTATCCGGTCGTCGCCGGGGTGGCGCTGCTCGTGCCGCTCGGGCCGGCCCCGGTGCCGGTGCTCGCGGTGCTGCTGGTCGCCCTCGTGGCCGTGACGGTGGTGCTGCGGGGACGGGACGCCGGGACCGCCACGAGCCGCGCGGCCTGACATCGATCTGGATCAGACATCGATCATCCGGCCTGGCGGCGCGCGGGACGGCCCGAAAATGGGCAGAATTGCGGGATGTTACGCCGCCGATGGTTGCTGGCCGACCAACTCGGGCCACATTTCCTCGACGACCCCGATCAACCGGTCCTCCTGGTGGAGATCCGGGAACTGTTCCGCCGCCGCCCGATGCATCGGCAGAAGGCGCACCTGATCCTCTCCGCCCTGCGCCACCGCGCCGCCGAGCTGGGCGACCGTGCGCTGCTGCTGCGTACTGACACCTTCCGCGAGGCGCTGGCGCAGGTCGCCGAGCCCGTGGAGGTGTGCCACCCGCACTCCCGCGCGGCGCTGGAGTTCGCCCGTTCGGTGCCCGGCCTGACCGTGCTCCCGCCGCGTGGCTTCATCACCAGCCAGTCCGACTTCGCGGCCTGGGCGGACCGCACCCGGCGCGGCCCGCTGCGGATGGCCGACTACTACCGGCAGGCCCGTCGCCGGCACGACGTGCTGACCGGGCCGGCCCGGGTGGCCGCCACCGCCCCGACGCCGCGCCGCCCGCGCGGCGAGGCCCCCGCCGTGCCCGCCTCGCCGCCGCCACCACCGCCCATCGTCGAGGACGACATCGACGCGCAGGTCCGCCGCGATCTCGACGCCTGGGAGGCCGACGGGGTGCGCTTCGTCGGTCGGGACGGCCCCCGGCGATACCCGGCCACGCACGACGAGGCGCAGGCCCGGCTGGCGCACTTCCTCGCGTACCGGCTGCCCGGGTTCGGCCGCTACGCCGACGTGATGAGCGCCGACGACCCGCTGTTCGCGCACTCCACGCTCTCGTCGTCGTTCAACCTTGGGCTGCTGCACCCCGAACCGGCCGTGCGCGCCGCCGAGCAGGCGTGGCGGTCCGGCCTCGCGCCGCGTACGGCGGTGGAGCCGTTCATCCGCGGGCTGCTCGGTTGGCGGGAGTTCCTCTGGCAGTTGTACTGGTACCACGAACCGCAGTTCCGGGGCGCGAACTGGCTGGCCGCGACCGAGCCGATGCCCCAGTGGTTCGCCGACCTGGACGCCGACGCGGTGGAGGCGCGCTGCCTGGCCGACGTGCTCACCGCCGTCCGCGACCGGGCGTGGACCCACCAGAGTCCCCGGCTGCTGGTGCTGGGTAACTACGCGTTGCAGCGCGGTTGGCGTCCCGCCGAGGTGGCCGACTGGTTCCAGCGCTGCTTCGTCGACGGCACCGACTGGGTGATGAACGCGACCGTGATCGGCATGAGCCAGTACGCCGACCTGGCCAGGGTGGACACCCGCCCGTACGCGGTGGACGGCACCGACATCGACGAGATCAGCGACTACTGCGCCGGCTGCCGCTACGCGCCGGAGCGGGCGCTCGGCGAGCTGGCCTGCCCGTACACGGGGGGTTTCGAGAGCTTCCTGCACCGCAACCGGGAGCGGTTGGTCGCCGACCCGCGCCTCGCCGCCGAGCTGGCCCGCCGCGACGAGCCCGCGCACCGCGAGGCGGTGCTGGCCCAGGAGGAGAAGCGCGGCGGCAGCCCGCCCTGATCAGGTGGGGTCCGCGACCGGCGGCGGGGTCGGCGCGGGCCGCGCCACGCCACGGTTCAGGCCGAGCACCAGCACCCGGTGGTACGACGCCGGCATGATCCGGGCCAGCAGGTCGGGCACCTTCGCCGACCAGCCGATGAGGACCCGGCCCCGGCGCCGCTCGACACCCCGCAGGATCACCCCGGCGGCCCGCTCCGGGGCGATCGTGAGCAGCTTCTCGAACTGCGCCCGGCCGGCGGTGTACTCCTCGATCGACACGCCGCTGCCGACGCGGGCGTTCTCGGTGATCCGGGTCCGGATCCCGCCCGGGTGCACCGACGTCACGCCGATGCCGTCGTCGACAAGTTCGTGCCGCAGCGCCTCGGTGAGACCCCGGACGGCGAACTTGCTCGCCGCGTACGCGACCTGCCCGGCCGGCGCGATCAGCCCGAACAGGCTGGAGATGTTGACCAGGTGCGCGCCCGGCTCGGCCTTGAGCGCGGGCAGCAGCGCGTGCGTCAACTGCGCCACCGCCCGGAAGTTGATCTCGATGACCCAGCTGAACTCGTCGAACGTCACCTGGTCGAACCGGCCGCCGAGGCCGACACCGGCGTTGTTCACCAGCAGTCGTACGCGCGGATGACGCTGGCCGATCTCGGCCGCCACCCGGGCGGTGGCCGCCGCGTCGGCGAGGTCCACCCGGTACGTGTGCACGCGCCGGTCCGGGTGCGCGACGGCGATGGCGGCGACGACCGCGTCCAGCCGCTCGGCGTCGCGGTCCAGGAGCACCAGGTCAGCGCCCCGGTTCGCCAGGCCGTGCGCCAACGCCGCCCCGATGCCGCTGGCCGCGCCGGTCACCACGGCCGTCGCGCCGGCGAACTCAAACCTCCGCATGATCGGTGCTCCTTCCCTCGCGGGCGCGGCGGGAGAACCGCACACCCTCGTCGGCGAGCCGGCCGTGCCGCATCAGCAACACGTCGCGGACGTAGTTCTGGTGCAGCCGCCACGGCGTCCGCGCGCCCTGCCGGGGCAGCGCGTCGACACCGCGCAGCACGTACGAGGAGCGCAGGTCGATCAGCGGCACCCGCTCGTCACCGGGCGGCGGCAGCGGGGTCACGACCTGCTGGCCGGTGCGGTCCAGGTGGCGCAGCAGCCGGCAGACGTAGCCGGCGACCAGGTCGGCCTTGAGCGTCCACGACGCGTTGGTGTAGCCGATGGTCAACGCGAAGTTCGGCACCCCGGAGAGCATCATGCCCTTGTAGGCGACGGTGTCGGACAGGTCGACGTCGACGCCGTCGACGCGCAGCGTCAGGCCGCCCAGGGCGAGCAGGTTGAGCCCCGTCGCGGTGACCACGATGTCGGCGCGCACCTCGTCGCCGGAGGCCAACCGGATGCCGTCGGCGGTGAACGTGTCGATGGTGTCGGTCACCACCGACGCCTGACCCTCCGACACGGCGCTGAAGAGGTCACCGTCGGGCACCACGCACAGCCGCTGGTCCCACGGGTCGTAGCGGGGCGAGAAGTGCCGGTCGACGTCGTAGCCGACCGGCAGGAGGCGCGTCGCGGCCCGGCGCAGCAGCCGTCGCACCAGCCCCGGCGCGCGTCGGCTGAGCTGGAAGGTGGCCGTGGACAGCAGCACGTTCTTCCACCGCACCACCGGGTACGCGACGCCCGCCGGCAGCCGACGCCGCAGGGCGTCGGCGAGCCGGTCGCGCGAGGCCAGGGCGATGACGTACGTCGGTGAGCGTTGCAGCATCGTCACGTGGGCGGCCCGCCGCGCCAGGGCCGGCACCACCGTCACGGCGGTCGCGCCGCTGCCGATCACCACCACCCGCTTGCCGGTGTGATCGAGGTCGTCGGGCCAGTGCTGCGGGTGCACCAACCGCCCGGTGTACGAGTCGACGCCCGGCAGGGCGGGCGTGTAGCCCTCGTCGTACCGGTAGTAGCCCGTGCAGGCGAACAGGAACGAGCAGGTCAGCACCACCGTCTCGGCGGTGTCGGTGCGCTCGGCGTAGACCGTCCAGCGGGCGGCGGCGCTGTCCCACTCGGCGCGCGTCACCCGGTGGGAGAAGCGGATGTGCCGCGGCACGTCGTACTCCCGGGCCGTCTCGCGCACGTACTCGAGGATGCTCGCGCCGTCGGCGATGGACCGCGCGTCGGTCCACGGCCGGAACGAGTAGCCGAGGGTGAACATGTCCGAGTCGGACCGGACGCCCGGGTAGCGGAACAGGTCCCAGGTGCCACCGACGGCGTCCCGCGCCTCCAGCACCGCGTACGTCTTGTCGGGGCAGTCGCGGCGCAGGTGGCAGGCCGCGCCGACGCCGGACAGGCCGGCGCCGATGATGAGCACGTCGACGTGGTCGGAGGGCATCGCTTCCTCCATCCGGGGCGGTGTTCGGACCCTAACACCGGGGCCTAACGGCCGTTAACTGGTGCCGACCACCTGCGGGCCGTGGCGGCGGGAAGTTCGCTCGGCGTCGAGCCGAGCGAGCATCCCTTCGAAGTCGTCCGAGGAGAGCACCGGCCCGACGTCCTTGCGCCAACCCGTCACCCGGGAACGCCGCTGCACCGCCGACTCGAATGCCCCGCTTCTCGTACGCACCCAGCACGCATCGCGCACGGTGGGCCCGCCGAGAAACAGCGCGGGACGCGCCTCGAACCCGGTCACCTCCGACCATCGGAACGTCCGCGTGCGGAACACGTGCCGCAGTCGTACGCCCTCGTCGTTGACGTAGATCCCGGTCAGGTACAGGCGGGTGACCCCCGTCAACCACAACCCGACGAAGGGGAACACGGTGAGCACGCCCACGTCGTCGAGCGGGTCGAGGTCACCGCGCAGCAGCGCCATCACGACGCCGGCCAGCACTGCCACGCCCACTACCGATCCGACCACCACCATGAACCCGGTGAACGCCTGCCAGAAACCCCACGGATCCACCCGCCGCCATCTGCGCACGACCGGCAGGCTAGTCCACGGACGCTCGCGTCGATTCCATGATCCAGTTCGTCTCCCAGCTGCGTTCGCCGTCGACCGAGAACGCCTGCTCCCAACGGGCCGTCGTCGCGGTGATCCCCGACCAGATGAACCGGCACCGGACCGGGCGCCCCTCGTGCTGGTCGTCGGCGTAGAAGCGACCCACCCCGTCGACGAAGCGACCGACCACCGGCGGCTGCTCAAGCTGACCGAAACCGCTGTTCATCCAGTAGATCGACCACTGCTCGCTCGCCGGGTCGAAGATTCTGATCGTGGCACCGGAGAAACCCCTGGTGGGAAAGGTGATCTCGTCGAAGTTGCCGCCGCCGCCGAAGAAGCTGCGCGCGACCGAGACGCCGGGGAACTCGTCCCACTCGTCGCAGCCGGTCAGCCGTTCGCGCAGCCGCCGGTTGACCACGTTCCAGGTGCCCACGTAGAAGTCGAAGTCGCCCATCAGCGGCCCACCGGCCCTTCCGCTCGCGAGTCGCGCAGATAGCCGGCCAGATCGGAGCTTGCGGGCGTGAGCACGTGGCGCACCCAGGCGGCCCGCTCGTGCTCCAGCACCGCCAGCTCCCAGACGCAGCCGATCGCTTGGCGGCGCAGCGTCACGAAGTGTTCCGGGTCCAGGTCGGGGCAGTCCAGCGCGGGCTGTCCGGCCGCCGCGACGCGGATCTCCACCGCGTTGTCCCACACCCAGGTGTACACCAGCAGGTAGGCGCCCGTGTCCGCGCCCCGGTGCAGCACCACCCACCCGGCGGCCGGGGTGCCGTCGCGCGGGACGTCGGCCAGCAGCGTCGGCAGCAGGTCGTAGGCGGCCTTCTCCACCGCGGGCTCGATCGGCCGCTGCGGCTGGTCGACGTGATAGCGCTTGAGATGCCGGCCGTCCACCACGATCGGCGGCGGCGTCCGGAGGTCCTTGTCGTCGAATCGCATGCCGGGACGGTAGGGCCCCTTCACTGACAGCTAGTGTCAGTGAAGTGCGGGCCAGTCGACTTATTTCCGTCCTGCTGCTGCTCCAGTCGCACGGCCGGCTGACCGCCGCGCAGCTCGCCGAGCGGCTGTCCGTCTCCCCGCGCACCATCTACCGCGACGTGGAGTCGCTGCACGCCGCCGGCATACCGCTCTACTCCGAGGCCGGGCACGCCGGCGGTTACCAGCTCGTCGACGGCTGGCGGACCCGGCTGACCGGCCTGACCGCCGAGGAGGCCGAGCGGCTCTTCCTGGCCGGGCTGCCCGGCCCCGCCGACGAGTTGGGCTACGGCGACGTGGTGGCGGCGCTGCGACTCAAGCTGCACGAGGCGCTGCCGACGCCGTTGCGTGACCGGGCCGCCCAGCTTCAGCAGCGCTTCCACCTGGACACACCCGGCTGGTACGCGGACGGCGACGCCTCCCCCGAGCTGGCCCGTACGGCCGAGGCCGTCTGGCGGCAGCAGCGCGTGCGGGTGCGCTACCGCGGTTGGCGGGGTGAGGCGACCCGGGTGCTGGAGCCGTACGGCCTGGTGCTCAAGGGCGGCCGGTGGTACGTGGTGGCCACCCAACCCGGCCGGTCCGAGCCGGCGACCTACCGGATCAACCAGATCCTCGCGTTGACCCCGCTGGCCGAGGAGTTCGACCGGCCGGCCGACTTCGACCTGCCGGCCTGGTGGCGGGAGCACGTGGTGCGGTTCCGCGCCCAACTGCACCAGGACGAGGCGACCGTACGACTGTCCCCCGCCGGCCGGGAGCGGCTGCGGGAGATCGGCAGTGATCCGGTGGTGGCCGCCGTGGACGCCAGCGCCGGTGTCGCCGACGCCCGGGGATGGGTGACCGCCGTGCTGCCGATCGAGTCGTTGACCCACGCCCACGGCGACCTGCTGCGCCTCGGCGCCGAGGTGGAGGTGCTGAGCCCGGTCGCGCTGCGCGAACTCCTGGCCGCCACGGCCGCCGGTCTGGCTGCCCTCTACGCCCCCCGGTAGGCGCCGCCGCATCCACAGTGGAAGATCTGCGGGACATCGACTGTCGGCCACGTGTGCCACCCTGGGACGGTCACCAGCGGTCACCGGAGGTGAGGGCAACGTTACGACTACGCGCGCTGGTCGCCGTCCCCGGCACCGGGCCGGCCACCCTCGACGTCGCGGCCGGCGAGACGGCCGCGCTGGTCGCTCCGCCCCGGATCGGCACGGCCGTGGCCCGGGTGCTGGCCGGCCTGGCCGCCCCGGTCACCGGTCGGATCATGGTGGGCGAGCGGGACGTCACCGCCCTGCCACCGTCGCGCCGGCAGATCGGCTACGTGCCGGCGGGCGGCGCGCTGCTGCCGCAGCTCACCGTGCGCCGCAACATCGAGTACGGCCAGCGCAAACGCGAGCGGGTGCACGAGATGGCCGAGGACTGGACGACGACGGTGGTGGAGCGGCTGGAGTTGGCGCCGACGCTCGACCTGCTACCGCACGTGCTCTCCGACGCGCAGCGGTTCCGGGTGGCGCTGGCCCGGGCCGCCGTCTGCCTGCCCGAGGTGCTCGTCGTCGACCTACCCGTCGACCCGGCCGGCGGCAGCCGCCTCGGCGACCTGCTGCCCCGACTCGCCCCGCTCTCCGCGCCGGGGGTGGCCACGCTCGTCTGCACCGCCGATCCGTCCACCCTGGCCGAGATCCCGACGCGGCACGACCTGGTCACCGAGCCCGACGAGGTGCCCCGGTGACGCCGGGCGGCGGCCTCACCCGCCGTACGCTGCTGCGCGCCACCGCGGCCGGCGCGGCGGCGACCGCGGCCGGGTGCGCCCCCCGCGCCCGCTCGGTGCAGGTGGCCGTGGTCTGGAGCGGCAGCGAGCTGGACCGCTTCCGCGAGGTCGTGGACGCGTACCCCGATCCGGTGCGGGTGGTCAGCGCCGGCAACGACATCGACGCGTTCCTGCGCGCCCGACACCTCGCCGGCACCTCGCCGGACGTGGCGATCCTGTCGCGTCCCGGCCTGGTCACCGAGTACGCGGCGCGGGGCTGGCTGCGCCCGGTGCGCCCGTCGACCGAGTACGCGGTGCCGATCGGCCTCGGCGACCTGCTGATGGCGAAGGGGCAGCGCTACGGCCTCTGGGTCAAGGCGGCGCACAAGTCCCTGGTGTGGCATCTGCCCTCGATGTTGCCCGAGCCGCCGACGAGCTGGGACGAACTGGTCGCGCTGACCCGCCGCCTCGGCGCGCTCGCCCGCGACGGCGGTCCGGCGCCCCTGGCCATCGGCGCGGCGGACGGTTGGGTTCTCACCGACTGGTTCGAGAACGTGCTGGCCGACCTCGCACCCACCGCGTACGACGCCCTCGCCGCGTCCGAGGGCGACTGGCAGGGCCGGGCGGTACGCGACACCCTGGACCGGCTCGCCGAGCTGTGGAGCATCGACGGCGCGTTCCCCGGCGGCGGCCGGCGTGCCCTGCTCACCCAGTACGAGGAGTCAGTCATCCAGGTGGTGCGCTCCCGTCGGGCGGTGATGGTCTTCGAGGCCGACTTCACCGCCGAGGTGGTGGGCCGGTTCCGCAGCGGCACCGAGGAGCCGGTCACCTTCCGCTTTCCGAGCGCCGGGGCGGGCAGCGGCGCGCTGATCGTCGGCGGCGACGTCGCGGTGGCGTTCGACCACGACCGGGGCGGCCTGGAGCTGGTCGAATGGCTCACCCGGGCCGACTCGTTCGGCCCCTGGCTGCGGGCCGGCGGCTACCTGTCGCCGAACACCACCATCGCGCTGACCGAGTACGCCGACCCGGTCCGCCGGCAACTGGCCCGCGAGATGCGCGGGCCGGACACCCTGCACTTCGACCTCTCCGACCAGTTGCCGGGGGCGTTCACCGGCTCCGACGGCGTCGGCATCTGGCGCATCATGCAGGACTTCTTCGCCGACGTCACCGGCGGCGTGCCGGCCCGTCGGGCGATCGACGACGCCACCGGGCAGCTCGCCGCGGCGGCCCGCGACGCGGGCGGTGAGCGGTGAGCGAGACCCGGGTGCTCGGCGAGCTGGCGGTGCTCGACGACGTGGGCCCGCCGCGCCGGGGCCGCGCCTACCCGGCGGCCGGTGCGACCTCCGCGCTGCTGCTGCCGGCCGCGCTGCTGCTCGGCGCGCTGGTGCTGTGGCCGGTGCTGCGCACGCTGCACGCCAGCGTCACCACCGACGGTCGCTGGGTCGGCGCGCAGCACTTCCGGGCCGCCCTCGACGCGCCGCACACCGGCGCGGTGGTCGGCCGTACGGTGCTGTGGGCGGTGCTGGTGCCGGCCGTGGTGACGGCGCTGGGCTACCTGTTCGCCGTCGTGTCGCGCCGCTCGCAGGAGGGTGGCCTGGTCCGCCTGATCCTGCTGGTGCCGGTGGCGTTGCCGCTGGTCGTCACCGGGGTGACCTTCCGGCTCATGTACGACCCCGACCCGACCCGCGGCCTGGTGACCCTGCTCGCGGCGCGGGTGACCGGCCGATCCACCGAGGACGCCCCGCAACTGCTCGGGCCGGGCCTGGTGACGGTGGCGTTGATGTCCGCGTTCGTCTGGGCGTGGGTGGGACTGGCCGTGCTGGTCTTCCGGGCCGCGCTGGACCGCGTACCGCCGAGCCTGGCCGACGCGGTACGCGCCTACGGCGGCGGCCGGCGACACGTCCTGTGGGACGCGCAGTGGCGACCGCTGTTGCTGCGTACCGTCGCCGTGGTCTTCGCCCTGGTGGCGCTCGGCACGAGCCGCACCTTCGACCTGATCCTGGTGATGACACCCGGGTCGGTCCGCGACGACGCGGCGGTGCTCGCCCTGCGCGTCTGGCAGACCTCGGGCGGCACCACCACCGGGCAGGGCGCCGCGCTCGGCGTCGTCTGGTTGGCGGCGGTGGCCGCCGGAGTGCTGGTGGCGGCGTTCTTCGTCCGCCAGGCGTGGCCGCCGCCGCGGGTCGAGGCGACGCCCGACCCGGCGCCGGTGCTGCCGCCACGCCGGCTGTTCCGGGTGCTCGCCGCCGCCGCCGCGGTGGCCTGGCTCTTCCCGCTCGTGGTGCTGCTGGCGACCTCCGCACACGGGCAGGTCGACGCGGCCGCGCAGGGCTGGTGGTCGGCCCCGCCCGGCGCGGGCTCCTACGAGGCACTGCTCGGCGGCGACGAGCTGTGGCGGGCACTGGGCTTCACCCTGCTGCTGGCGACCGTCGTCACCGCCACGGTTCTCGTCGTCGCGCTGCTGGCCGCGTACCCGCTGGCGTGGCTGACCGGGCCTGCCGCGCAGGCGACCGGTCTGCTGCTGATGGCCGCCACCGTCGTCCCGGTGCAGGTGATCGCCGGGCCGGTCAACGAGGTGCTCGGCCTCGTGCTCTCCTCCGGCACCGCCCGTGGGTTGGCGCTGGTGCACGTGGCGCTGGGGGTGCCGTTCGCGGTGCTGGTGTTGCGTAACGCGTTCGCCGACCTGCCGGCCGAGCAGGTGCGGGGCGCCCGGCTGGGCGGTCGACGCTGGTGGGGCACGCTACGTCGACTGGCCCGGCACAACCTGCCCGCCGTGGTCGCCGTCTCCGTGCTGGAGTTCGTCCAGGTCTGGAACGACCTGGCGGTGGGCCTGCTGTTCAGCGGCCCGGAGGCCACTCCGCTCGGGTTGTTCCTGGCCGGGCAGAGCCGCGGCTTCGTGTCCAACAGCGGGGTCCTGGCCGCCGGGTCGGTGCTCGCGTCGTTGCTGCCGGTGGCGCTCATGGTGCTCGCCCGGCGGCAACTCGTCGCCGGCCTGGTCTCCGGGGGCGTACGGTGACCCGCCCCGGCGGCGCGCCGGGTCGAGGGCCGAGGTGGCCGGTGCTCGCCGCCGTCGTCTCGCTGCTCGGCGGCGTACTCGGCAACGTGGGCATCAACCTGCTCTCCGAGCTGGTGAGCAGCGCGCTCGGTCCAGCCGCCGAGCTGCTCGGTCCGGCGAGCATCGTGATCGGGCTCGTCGGCGCGATCGGCTTCGGCGTGTACGCGCATCAGCGCCGGACCGGGCGGCAGACCGGTCCGGAGCCCACCGAGGTGGTCAGCACGCCGGTCGAGGATGTGCCGACCCTGCCGTACACGGCGGGGTTCACCGGCCGCGACGAGCACGTGCGGGCGGTGCTGGACCTGCTCGCCCGCGAGCACGCGGTGGCGGTCCTGGGCCGGCGGGCGGTGGGCACGTCCGCCTGCGCGATCCAGGCGGCGAACCTGTGCCGGGCGGAGTTCCCGGACGGGCAGTACCACTTCGACCTGCGCCGGGGCGGTCGACCCCGGTCCCCCCGGCAGGTGCTCACCGCGTTGGCGGGGGTCCTGGGCAGCACGCCACCGGTGTCCGGTCGGGCGGACGCCCTCGCGACCGCGGCCGCCGCGATCCGCCGCAAGATCGACGGACGCAAGATCCTGCTGGTGCTGGACAACGTCGACCGGCCCGAGCAGGTCCGCGCACTGCTACCGCCGACCGCGCGCACCTGTCGGCTGCTGCTGGCGGGCGGTCCCGCGCTCAGCGGGTTGAACGGAGTGGTCGAGCACTGGATCGCCGAGCCCGGCCCGGACGAGGCGGTCGAGCTGTTCGCCGCCGCCGGGGGCGCCGCCCCGGCCGCCCGGGTCCGCCGCTCCGACCCGCGTACCGACCCGGCGGTGCGCGAGATCGTCGACCTGTGCGGCCGGCAGCCGCGCACCGTCCGCGCGCTCGGCTACCGCACGGCCCAGCACGGCTGGCGGCACGCCGACGTCCTGGACGCGCTGCGTCGGGCGGTACGCACCCCGCCGCACCAGCGGGTCGCCGTCTCGCCAGCGGCCCAACTCGTCACCGAACGGGACACCGCCTACCGGGCGTTGACCCGCGAGGCGCGGCGGCTGTACCGGCTGATGTCCCTGGCGCCCGCCCCGGTGGACCGACCGACAATCGCCGCGCTGGCCCGCCGGCACCCCGAGCGGATCACGGCGCTGCTGGACCAGTTGGCCGCCGCCGCGTTCGTGGTCGGCGCGCCCGGCGACCGGTACGAGGTCCGTCCGCTGCTCGCCGCCAGCGCCCGGCTGCACCTGCGCGACGCCGATCCGGCCCGTTCCCGGGTCGCCGCGCAGGCCCGGCTCACCCGGCACCTGGCCCGCCGGGCGGAGCGGCACGCGGCCAACCTGGCCGTGCTGGGCTCCCCGCCGGACCGGGAGTGGTCGCTGCCGCTGGACGACGACCCGTACGGCTGGTTCGACCTGCACCAGGAGTTGCTGCTCGCGGTCGTGCGGGTGCCCGCCGGGGCGGCCGAGACACTGCCCCGACGGGTACGCCGGTGGTGGTTCCGGTTGGCCGTGGCGCTGTGCGGGTGGCTCGCACACGTCGAACGGCTCGACGAGTGGGAGCAGGTGTGCCGCACGGTGCTGGCCACCCCGACGGCCGACGACCGACCGGAGATCGCCGGCTGGGCGCACAACGAGCTGGGGGTGCTGCGCCGACGTCGGCACGACCCGCAGGGTGCGGCGGCGGCGCTCACCCTCGCGGTGGCCGAACGCGGCCGGCGGGGCACCGCCCAGGCCCGGATGAACCTCGGCCTGGCCCTGCTCGACCTGGGGCAGCTCGACGACGCGGTGGAGCACCTGGAGCTGTCCCGCCGGCACCGATCGTCCGCGGACCGGGCCGGGCACGCCCTCACCCAGCTGGGCCTCGGCGCGGCGCAGTTGGCCCGGGGCGAGCTGGACGCCGCGCACCACCATCTGGTGCGGGCGGCGAACACGTTCCGGTCGGTGGGTGACGCGCGCGGTTACGCCGCCGCGCTGACCAACCTGGTGCTGGTGCACGCCAGCCTCGGCGAGCACCTGGACGCGGCGCAGGCGTGGCGGGCCGCCCTGCGCGAGTACGAGTCGGTCAACGACCCGACCAGCCGCGCCGCGGCGCTGCTGAACGCCGGCGCGACCCTGCTGACCAGCGCGCCGGGGCAGGCGCGGACGGCGTACGAGCTGCTGGCCGAGAGCCGACGGCTGCGCGAGGACGTCCGGCCCACGGCCGGACTGGGGCGTACCCTGCTCTACCTGGGCGACGCCGCCGCCGCGCTGGGCGACCGGGCCGACGCGCGGCGGCTGTGGGCGGACGCGGCGACGGTGGCCGAGGAGGTCGGCGACGACCGGGCGTTGGCCGCCGCCGACGAACGCCTGGTACACGACGTCGGCGCGCCGCCGGCCACCACCTGAGCGGTGTGTCCCGCCGGGCCGGCGTGATGTCGATCGCTCGTCGTGGCCGCTGGCGTGGGTCTGGGAGAGTGTGTGACCGTGGACGCTCTCTCGGTGCGGGGACTCAGCCGCAACTTCGGCAACCTGGTCGTGCTCGACGACGTGACCTTCACGCTGCCGCCGGGCCGGGTCGCGGTGGTGCTGGGCCCCAACGGCAGCGGCAAGACCACCCTGCTGCGCTGCGTGGTGGGCGCCGACCGGCCGGACGCGGGTGAGGTGCGGGTGCACGGTTACCGGGCCGACGAGACCGACCCGCAGGTGCGCTCGCTGGTGGCCGCCGCCCTGGACGACATCGACTTCTTCCCGGACCTGTCCGTGGTCGAGCATCTGGAGTTGGTCGCGTACGCCCACGGGGGCAGCGCCGAGCCGGTCGAGGAGGTGCTCACCGAACTGGGCCTGGAACCGGCCCGTGATCAACTCCCGGTCACCCTGTCCAGCGGGCAGCGCCGCCGGCTCGCGCTGGCGTCCTGCTTCGTCCGGCCGCGCCGGGTGCTGATCCTCGACGAGCCGGAGCAGCGCCTCGACGTCGCCGGACGGCAGTGGCTCGCCGACCGGCTGCGGCGCGAACGCGACGCGGGCACCACCGTGCTGATGGCCTCGCACGACCCGGAGCTGATCGACGCGGTCGTGGACGAGCGGATCGAGATCGGCCGGTGACGGCCGCGCCGACCACGATCGCCGAGGCGCCCGCCGGGCTGCCCACCGCCCGGCAGGTCCGTGGGCACCTGCGTCGCGCCCGTCGCCGCCACCACGACCATTCGCTCGGCGATGTGCTGGGCAGCGCGTACGTCATGGTGCTGTTCGTGGGCATGTACGGCTGGTTCGCGATCAGCGCCAGCCGCGACGTGCTGGACTCCCCCACGGTGGGCCAGGCCGAGCCGGGCGTGCGGTGGTGGCTGGCCCTCGCCGCGCTGCTCGCCGGCACCGGGCTCGTCTGGCGCGGCCTGCGGGCGTTCGGCCCGCTGCTGGTCACCCCGGCCACGCAGAGCTGGGTGACCAGCGCGCCAATCGATCGGCGGGCCTGGCTGGCGCCGCGCCTCGCGGTACTGCTGGCGGGCGCCGCGGCCGGCACGGCCGCGCTCGGGGTGGCCGTGGCGGCGCTCGGCGGGGTCGGCGAGCCGGCGGCCCTGGGCTGGGCGGCCGCTGCCGGCGCGGGATGGGGCACCGCGGCGCTGGCGCTCAGCGTCGTCGCCCAGAGCAGTCGTGCGGGACGGCGGTGGCCGGCCCTGGCCGGCGCGGTCCCGATGGTGGCCGCCGCCGTCATCACCGCCGTCGTGGTGCTCACCGGCCGCCTCGGCGAGGGACTGCCCCGGCCGTCGTCGACGCCGACGATCGCCCTGGTCGCCGTCGCGGCGCCGCTCGCGGTCGTCGCCACGGTGCTGGCGGTACGCGCGCTGCCGCGCGTCGACCGGGCCACCCTGACCACCGGCGCGCAGTTCGCCAACGCCGCCGCCACGGCCACGATCCTGCTCGACCCGAGCCTGCTGTCCGGCCTGGTGGAGAGCCGTCGTTGGCGGCGCGTCGGTCGGGTCCGCAGCAGCCGGTTCCTGCCCGGTCCGGGCTGGTGGGCGTTGCTCCAGGCGGACGTCCGACGGCTGCGCCGGCACCCCAGCGCCCTGCTGATCTGGGCGGGGCTCGTCGGTGTCCAGTACGCGGCCGCGCTCGCCCTGCCCGGCCTGGCCGGGGCGGCGCAGGTGGTGTTCGCCTACCTCGCCGTCAACCGGCTCACCGGTGGGCTGCGCGCGGTCAGCCGGTCGGCCGGGCTGCGCCGGGCGCTCGGTGGCAGCGACGCCCTCCTGCGCGGTATCCACGTGGCGGTGCCGGCGGTCGGCGCGGGCCTGTGGTGGCTGCTGACCCTGCCGAGCCTGCCCGACGTCGACGCCGGCCCGGCCTGGCTCGCGCCGACGCTGGCGCTCGGGGTGGTGGCCGCCGCCTTCCGGGCGGGCACCCGTCCGCCGCTCGACTATGGCGGCGCGACGGTCAACACCCCGTTCGGGATGGTCCCGGTCGACCTGCTGCGGCAGGGTTCCCGGGGACCGGCGCTGCTCGCCGTGGTCGTCCTGCTCCAGCTGTTCCTGGGCTGAGGGGCCACCGCCATCAGCCGTCCAGGCGGCGGACCATGTTCATGATCGTCTCGAGCTGGGCACCGCCCTTGATCGGGAAGTTCGTCGCGCCGAGGTAACCCCACCAGTCCCAACAGCCGTTCGGGTTGCTCAGGGCGGTGCCCCCCTGGGGGTAGAGCACGATCAGGTTGTTGGTGTCGGCGTACTGGTTGAGGTTGGCCCGGTCGACGAAGGCCGTCCCCACCGACCCGGCCCCCTGCACACAGCCGTGCAGGGCGACCAGCAGTCGGCACGACTGGCCGGCCGCGCACGCCGACGGGACGTACGCGTAGCCGTTGGCGTCCATGCTCAGCCCGTTGGCCCACCCGTTGACCGCGAACGTGTTCTGGTCGAAGCGGACGAGCGTCCCGCCCAGCGCTCCCGTGTTCGGCGCGTTGACCCCGCCGAGCAGTTCGCGCAGCAGCGCGTTCTGCGGGTCGGTGCCGCAGTCGTTGAGGTAGGGCGACGCGGTCGCCGTACAGCCCAGCGTGCCGTACGGGGTGACCCACGAGTGACCGGCGGCGGAGCCGCTGTCGTACTGCACGTTGGCCCCGAACCGCTGGTAGTACCGGACGAGGTCGTCGGTGACGGACTTCTTCACGGCGGTGTCGTTGTTGCCGTGGAACACGTACACCGGATCACCCGAGAGGTTGCCGACCGGGTCGACCCAGCCGTACGACGCCCAGGTACGCGTGTACGTCTCCAGTGCCGGCACGTTCGTCGGGTAGATGTTGTCGCCGCAGCCGTAGAGCGCCTGGGCGACGGTGTTCTGGGAGCAGTAGTAGGGGCCGGCGGCGAAGACGGCCGCGCCCCGGATCCGGGACGAGTAGGCGACGTGCAGTTGGGTGGCCATGTAGCCACCGGAGGAGACCCCGGCGACGTACACCCCGGAGACGTTGTAGGTGCCCAGCGACCCGGAGACCGGTGGCTTGGTGGACGGGGTGGCGGCCTGGGCGGGGGCCGCGACGGCCAGGATCAGCAGCAGGACGGCGGTCAGGGCGGTGGCGGCTCTGCGCGGTGTGGTCATGGACGCTCTCCTCGGCAGCGCCGGCGGGGCGTCGACGCGCGCCGAAGCTACCGTGACGTGGGCCACACCCGACATGAGCAGGACCGACATGCTTGTCGATGTCGTTGTGTGCGCCGACCACCCCGACGGTCACGGCAACGCGCCCGCCAATGACTCACCAGGGCACGGGCGTTCCGTCCCAGGAGAAGAAGCCACCGGTGGGGCCGTCCTCCGGCAGCAGGGCCAGACGGAGGGCACCCTGCGCGGCCTCGGCCGGGTCACCGCCGGCAGCGGCGGCCCGGGGGTTGAGATCAGTGGCCCGCAGGCCGGGGGCGAGCGCGTTGACCTTGAAGCGGTCCTCGGCCAGCGTCTGGGCGTAGAGGACGGTGAGGGCGTTGAGAGCGGCCTTGGACGACCGGTACGCGGCGGCGCCGCCGCTTCCCGGGGTGAACTGGGGGTTGGGGGTGGTGCTCCAGGTCAGCGACGCGGTGCCACTGGAGATGTTGACGATGCGCGGACTCGGGGACCGGCGCAGGGCGGGCAGGAAGGCATTGGTCACTGTCACCACCCCGAACACGTTGGTCTCGTAGGTGCGCCGGAACTCCGCAACGCCGGTGTCGGCCGGCGGAGCGAGTGACGGCGAGATGCCGGCGTTGTTGACCAGCACGTCCAGGCGGTCCACCTGAGCCGCGGCCTGTGCGACGGCGTCAGGATCTGTCACGTCCAGGACCAGCAGACGGGCCCCGGCTCCGATCTCCTCGACGGCCCGCTGCCCACGCCCGGCGTCACGGGAGCCCACGTACACGGTGAGACCCTCGGCCGCGAGCAGCCGGGCGATATCCTTGCCGATGCCCTTGTTGGCGCCGGTGACCAGAGCTGTGCGTTCATTCATGCAACCAGTCTTGCCTGGTCATGGGCGCCCTGGCAGGGACAGCCTGTACCAGGCAGTCAAGGAGGCGACATGGCGCGGCAGGAACTGGCGCACTTCCTGCGGGACCGCCGGGCGGCCCTGCGTCCGCGCGAGATCGGGCTGGCGGTGACGGGCACCGACCGCCGCACGCCGGGGCTGCGCCGCGAAGAGGTGGCGGAACTCGCCCACATGTCGGTCGACTACTACACGCGGCTGGAGCAGGCCCGGGGGCCGCGGCCGTCGGCCCGGATCCTGGACGCGCTGGCCCGCGCGCTGCGGCTCACGCCCGCCGAGCGCAGCCATCTGTTCCGCCTGGCCGGTTCGAGCGCGCCGCCTGGCGTCAGCGCCCCGCGGCGGGTGCGCCCGCACGTGGCCCGGATGCTGGAGCGGCTGCCGGAGACCGGCGCCATCGTCACTGACGCGACGTACAACGTCGTCACCTGGAACCCCCTGGCCCGGGCACTGCTCGGCGGCGACCTCGACGGCGGGACGACGAACCTGGCCCGACGCCGCTTCCTGGGCCAGGGGCGGATGTACGAGAGCTCCAGCGCCGAGGAATTCGGGCACATCGTGGTGGCGCGGCTGCGCCGCGCCGCGGACCGCTACCCGCATGACCCGCAGCTGGCCGCGCTGCTGGCCGAGCTGCACGCCGGCAGTGCGGAGTTCCGGCAGATCTGGGAGGCGCGTCCGGTCCACGCTCCCGGGCATCGCACCAAGACCCTGGACCACCCGGAGGCCGGCGCGCTGCGGTTGAACTGCGACGTCCTGCTTGTGCCCGACGATGACCAGGAAGTCGTCCTGATGACCGCCGACCCCGGATCACCTGCCGTGCGGGCCCTGCGCAGGCTGGCCTCGCAGGCGGCTTGAGACGACGGATGCCACAGAGCAGCGCAACATGTCCTGCGCGCGACGGCCACGTCGCTCAGGCGGTGTCGCCCGGGGCGAGGTGACGGTAGCCGGGGATGGTCTCGGCGAACCAGCCGGCGACGCTGGCCAGGCCACGATCGTTGAGCTGCGCGTCGTGGACGGGGTACGCGGCCTCGGCGCCCACCGCGCGCGCGAACCGGATCGCCTCGTCGAGGCGGAGCCACGACCCCTGGGCGGGCACGAGCAGGGTGCGCACCGGCTCGTCCGGCACGTGCACCGAGTCGCCCGGGTGGTAGAGCCCGTCGCCGACCAGGTAGCCGAGGTTGGGACAGTCGGGCTGGCCCTCGTGGATCACGGCGTGCCGGCCGCCGTGCGCGCTGACCGTGATGCCGGCGGCGGTGAAGCGCTCACCCGGGCGTACCCGGTTGACCGGTAGCGGGGCGAGGTCGGGCAGCCGGGCGCCCTCGGGGGCGTACACCGGCACGCCGAGCCCGGCCAGCCGCAGCACGTCCACGTGGTCGGTGTGTTCGTGGGTGACCAGGACGGCGTCCGCGCCGACCAGCGCGCGCGGTTCGCTCCAGGTGCCCGGGTCGATGACCAGCACCGCGCCGTCGTGCTCGACGCGGACGCAGGAGTGCGTGAACCGGGTGATCCGCATCCGGTCACGGTACGTCGCGCCCGGCCGGGGTACTGCCCGTGCATGCCTCAGCGATACGACACGTACCCCCGGATCGCCGTCGTCACCGGCGCGGACTCCGGCATCGGCAAGGCCAGCGCGGTCGCCCTGGCCGAGGCCGGCTTCGACATCGGCATCACCTGGTACGGCGACCCCGACGGCGCCGAGCGGACGGCGACCGAGGTCCGCGCGACCGGGCGACGGTGCGAGGTCGCCGAGGCCGACTTCACCCGCCTGCCGGACGCGACCGCGGTGATCGACGAGCTGGCCGACCGGTTGGGCGGCATCGGGGTGCTGGTCAACAACGCCGGCACCGGCGGCTCGACGCCGTTCGTCGACACCGGCTGGGAGCAGTGGCGCGAGGTGCTGGCGGTGGACCTCGACGCTCCGTTCTTGTGCGCGCAGCGGGCCGCGCGACGGATGCGGGCCGCCGGCCTTGGCGGGCGGATCGTCAACATCACCAGCGTGCACGAGCACGCGCCCCGGGTCGGTTCGGCCGCCTACTGCGCGGCGAAGGGCGGCCTGGGGTTGCTGACCCGGGTGATGGCCCAGGAGTTGGCCGCCGACGGCATCACCGTCAACGCCGTCGCTCCCGGCGAGATCGCCACACCGATGACCGGGCAGGAGGACGTCGACCCGTTCACCCAGTCGCGGCCCGGCGTACCGGTGGGGCGCCCGGGTGACGCGCGGGAGGTCGCGGCCGTGGTCGCGCTGCTGGCCTCGCCCGCCGCCAGCTACGTCACCGGGGCGTCCTGGCCGGTGGACGGCGGCATGCTGCTGATGGGCCCGCAGGCCAACGCGCTCACCAGCGACGACTGGCGTCGGATCTAGTCCTGCGTCCCCTCGACATGCGGACGATGTAGAGGAACTGGGCCCCGAACGCCGCGAGCGCGACGGCCACCCCGGCGACGACCATCAGCCAGTGCCACCCCCCGACCATGCCGAGCACCAGGACGACGGCCGAACCGACAAGTGCGGCATTGACCGCGCCCACGAGCGCGGCCGTGGTGAGCAGGAACTCCCAACGCCCCGGCCGGATGCCCACCAGCTGCCGGGCCGCCTCCGCGCTGTCCTCGGACGCCACCGCGTCGGCGAAGAAGTCGTGCTCGCTGGCGAGACGGTGGTGGTAGTAGGCGCGGATGCGCTGGATCCGCTTCATGTCCAGCGAGTTCTCCACGGTGGTCTCCACCAACCGCAGGAAGGTCAGCACCCCGATGATCACCAGGATCGGCAGCACCGCGCCCAGGTAGGGCCGCACCACGCTGTCGTTGCCGGCGGCGAAGCCGAGGCCGATCAGGGCCGCCGACAGCACGGACAGGAAGATGGTGGCACGGCCGGTGGCCTCGTCGATCGTGCCGGCCCGGGACGTCTGTAGGGCGTAGTGCTCGGTGTTGAGGACGCTCAACAGCGCCTTCTCGCGTTCCGCGTCGTCCACACCGTCACCCTCCGCGCTCGCCCGACTCCGATACCGTCACCCTACGAGTGGTACGGCGGGCCCGGCCGACGAAACCGTCGGTCACGATCGGGACAGCGAGCGGCAAAGCCGGCACGTATCCTCCGCATCTCGGTGGGCGACGATGGAAGGGGACCGGATGCCCCAGTGGGCGGGTCGGGGCGAGGGTGGCGGCCGACAGCGACGCGCCTTCGTCGTCGGTGGGGCGCTGCTCGGCATCGCGGTCGTGATGCTGCTGGCCGCCTGGCGCAGCAGCGGCTTCCTCAGCGACCTGCTACTCAACATCGGCTCCAGCGTGGTCCTCGCCGCGATCTCGTACGTCATCTTCGACCCGTTGTTCGAGGAGGCCCGCCGGGCGCGGGTACAGGAGCACCTGAGCTTCGACCAGCACGCGTTCGTGAACCGGCTGCACCGCTGCGCACGCCGGGTGCGCATCCTGGACACCTGGACGATCCTGCTGGAGGACACGCACCGGGAGCAGACGTTGCGGGCGCTGCGGACGGCCCTCGCGAACGGCGCGCAGGTGCAGTTGCTCCTGCTCGACCCGGACTGCACGGCCGCCCAGCAGCGCTCGGAGGAGTTGGAGCGGCAGCGGGTGGACGTGCCGCGTCAGATCCGCACCAACCTGCGTCACCTGGCGCTGTTCCAGGAAACCCTGGACGACCGGTTGCGGCGCCGGTTGCAGGTGCGGCTGTACGACGCGTCCCCGTCGATCCAGCTCTACCAGTGGGACAGCCGGGCGCTGATCTCGTTCTTCCCGATCGGGAAGCTGTCGTTCAACGTGCCGCAGCTCGAGGTCGACATGGACAGCCCGTGGGGTGGGTTCGTGCACGCCCGTTTCGAGGAGCTGTGGGAGCACGAGCAGGCGACCGTCAACCTGGAGCGGTACTGGTCCGTCGCCGTCACGCTGCGCCACGACGACTCCGACGTCATCGAGATGCGGGTGCCCTACGTGAGCGTGGACGGGCAGCACTACGTCGACTGCGCCGGGTTTCGGGTCACCGGGCCGCTCACCGTCCGGGCGGTGCTGCCACCGCGTACGCCGGGTGGCGCGCCGGCAGTGTTCGCGCTGGCGGAACCGGTCGATGGGGACCCCACGCCGGCCGCCACCGTGCGCAGGCACTTCGACCAGAAGTACGGCGACGCGCAACGGGAGATCCGCCGGCTGGTGCCGCCGGGCGGTCCGCGTACCCCCGATCCTCGCTCCGCGGCGGCCAGCGACGCGCACGGACGGTGACCCCGGCGGCTGCGGGGCCGCGACCCCCGCGACAATGGGGGTCGTCGCCCCGAATCGCCAGGAGGACCGTTTCCGTGTCGACGCACCCCGCGCCGCCGTCCGGGTCGGCGCGCCTCGCCGCCGACTGCGCGCGCTGCTTCGGGTTGTGCTGCGTGGTGCCGGCCTTCGCCGCGTCGGCCGACTTCGCCATCGACAAGCCGGCCGGGCGACCCTGCCCGAACCTGCGCCCGGACCACCGCTGCGGCATCCACACCGAGCTGCGGGAGCGCGGATTCGCGGGCTGCACCGTCTTCGACTGCTTCGGCGCCGGACAACAGGTCGCGCAGGTCACCTTCGGTGGGCGGGACTGGCGGGACGCTCCGGAGACCCTGCCGGCGATGGCCGAGGCGTTCCGGGTGCTGCGTCCGCTGCACGAACTGCTCTGGTACCTCACCGGGGCGCTGTCGCTCACCCCGTCGGCCGGGCTGCGCGCCGAGCTGGACCGCGCCCGCGCCGAGATCGTCGGGCTCACCGAGGGCGATCCGAGTCGCCTGCGCGCCGTGGACGTCGATGCGCAGCGAGCCCGGGTCAACCCGCTGCTGTCGCGCGCCAGCGACGCGGCGCGCGCTCCCGGGGGCGTCGACCGCCGGGGCGCCCACCTCCTCGGCGTCGACCTGCGCCGGACGGACCTGCGCCGTGCCAACCTGCGCGGCGCGCTGCTGATCGGCGCCGACCTGCGCGGCGTCGACCTCGCCCTGGCCGATGTCACGGGCGCGGACCTGCGCGGGGCCGACCTGCGCGGCGCGGACCTGCGGACGACGCTCTTCTTGCACCAGGCGCAGCTCGACGCCGCGCGCGGTGACGTTCGCACGGGCCTGCCGGCGACGCTGACCCGGCCGGCGCACTGGACGGCGCTCGCGCTCACACCGGTGCGCGCCCCCGCTCCGGGCCGTCGGGGGCGGCGGCGCTGACGAGGGTACGAGGTACGCGGGCACCTCCCGGACCGCCGGCTGGTTCGGAATCGATCGGGACCTCAGGTACGCATAGGCCCTGCGCCTGCCGCGCCGCAGGCGACCCCGGCCGTCCAACCGGCGGCTGCCGCCGGACGAGGTTTCGCAGGTGACGACGCCGGGTAGCCACCGCCGACGCGGACCGGCAGCGACGGGAGGCACGGCGTGGGCTACCGAAAACGCGACGGTGAGCTGCCGGGCGACCCGCAGCACAGCGAAGACGAGAACGGCCAGGTGCCGTTGGTGCAGGTCGAGACGGACACCGAGGTCCCTGCCCCGGCCGACACGGACGAACGGCCGGACATCGTGACCGAGGGCGACAACTCCGGTGTCGCCGGTGGATCGTCCGGGAGCAGCGGCGGCGGGTCGAGCATGCCGGGGCACCCCGACGCGACCCGCCGACCCTAGCGGGTCGACAGCGCGGCGCGCGCCTCGGTCATGCCCTTGTTGGCCAGGCCGTCCGCGCGCTCGTTCTCCGGGTGACCGTTGTGCCCCTTGACCCACAGCCAGGTGACCTCGTGGCGCTCGCAGGCGGCCTCCAACCGCTGCCACAGGTCGGCGTTCTTCACCGGCTGCTTGGCGGCGGTACGCCAGCCGTTGCGCTTCCACGACGCCAGCCAACTGGTGATGCCGTTGCGCACGTACGTGCTGTCGGTGTGCAATTCGACGGTGACCGGTCGGTTCAGGCTCTCCAACGCCTGGATGGCCGCCATCAGCTCCATCCGGTTGTTGGTCGTCGGCGTGGCCTCGCCGCCGCACAGCTCGCGCTCGTGGTCGCCGTAGCGCAGCAGCGCCCCCCATCCGCCCGGGCCGGGGTTGCCACTGCACGCCCCGTCGGTCCAGATCTGCACGCCTCTGCCCTCCGCCATGGCAGGCAACCTACCGGGCGACGACCACGTGACGACCCGTCGGGGGCCGCCACGCCGAGACCGGAGGCGCTAGGGTCTGCCGGATGGACCGGCACGTCGCGTTCGACCGTCTGCACAACTTCCGCGACCTCGGTGGTTACCGCACCGGCGACGGGCGTACGGTCCGCTGGCGGCTGCTGTACCGCTCGGACTCCCTCGGCAAGCTGGCGGGCGCCGACCTGGAGCGGTTCCACGCCCTCGGTGTCGGCACGGTGATCGACCTGCGGTATCCGTGGGAGATCGCCGCACGGGGTCGGGCACCGCAGGCAGACGGCCTCGCCTGGCACAACCTCAGCATCGAGCACCGCACCTACGACCAGGCGACGATCGACCCGCAGCTCGACCCGTGGCGTTACCTCGCCGATCGGTACGTCGAGGTGGCCGAGGACGGCGTGACCGAGCTGCGGCAGGCGTTGGAGGTCGTCGCGGCCGCCGACGCTCCGCTGGTCTTCCACTGCGCGTCCGGCAAGGACCGCACCGGCCTGCTGGCCGCGCTGCTGCTGGCCCTGCTCGGCGTCGACGAGGACCAGATCGCCGCCGACTTCGCGCGCACCGAGCTGGCCACCGAGCGCCTCATCGCCGACTGGCACGCCCTCAACCCCGACCGCGAGCTGCTCTGGCCCGGGTACGGTCGCGCTCCCGAGGCCATCATCCGGCACTTCCTGGCCGACCTGACCGCCGCGTACGGGTCGGTGGTCGGCTACGCCACCGACCGGCTCGGGGTGGACGAGGCGTTGACCGACCGGCTGCGTGACCGCCTCCTCAGCCGGTAAGGGGGAAAATCGCGCGCCCGGGCGGGTCCGGTCTGTCAGAGTCGACCGTCGTGGACGGGAACTGGGACGGCCTGCGGGCCGACGTACGGCGCACGATCGACGAGCTGATCGCCAGCGGACGGGAATCCGGGGTGCAGGTCGCCGCGTACCTCGACGGCGAGCCGATCCTGGAGGTGCACGCCGGGAGCGCCGACCGGGCCACCGGCCGGGCGCTCGGCGGTGACACGCCAATCTGGAGCGTGTCCACCGGCAAGGCCCTCACCGCGACCGTGGTGCACGTGCTGGCCGAGCGCGGCGAACTGGACTACGACCTGCGGATCGCCGACGTGTGGCCGGAGTTCGGCAAGAACGGCAAGGAGCGGGTCACCCTGCGGCACGCGCTCACCCACACGGCAGGTGTGCCCGCCCTGCCGGCGGACGTGACGCCGGAGGACTTCGCCGACTGGGACCGCATGTGCGCGATCGTCGCCGACGCCGAGCCGATCGCCGCGCCCGGCGCGGTGAAGGCGTACCACGCGTGGACCTTCGGTTGGCTGGTGGGTGAGGTCGTCCGTCGGGTCACCGGCAGGCGTGTCTCGCAGGTGCTCGCCGAGGACGTGGCCGGTCCCCTCGGGGTGGCCGACGAGCTGTACCTCGCCGTGCCGGCCGCCGAGCTGGACCGGCTGGCCCGGGTCGAGGACCGCAACCTGTCGGCGCTGTTCGACTACGCGAGCGCCAACCTGCCGAACTTCGACCGGGTCGCCCCGGTTGGCGTCCGACCGGGCGCGCAGGTCGGCAGCCGGGCCGACGTTCTCACCGCCGAGGTGCCGGCCACCGGCACCATGACCGCTCGCGGGGCGGCGCGGATGCTCGCCGCGCTGATCGGCGAGGTGGACGGCGTACGGCTCATCTCGGCGGCTCGGCTGCGGGAGGCGACGACGCCGGACGGGCCGCCGGGGCCGGAGTGGGTGTTCGGGCAGGAGACGACGTGGGGTCTCGGGTACGCGGTCGACGACGACGGCTCGTTCGGCGCGGCCGGCAGCGGCGGCAGCCTCGCCTTCGCGTACCCGGAGCTGGGACTGACGGTCGCGGCGACGAAGACCCTGCTGGGGGCCGGTGACGGCGACCCGATGGAGGACCTGCGGGTGCTGATCCGCGACGCGGTGTCGGCCCGGCGCTGACCAGGGCTGGCTCAGCTCTCGGGGTCGGCCGGGGGCCGGGGCGGGCCGCCGACCACGGCGGCCGGGATGGCCGGAGCGGGACGGGCGGGGCGGAGCCGGTCGCGGACGCGGTGCGCGGCGTCGCCGACGGTGGCGGCGATCATCGGCCCGAGCCGGGTCGAGTTCATGATCGCAACCTCCTCGGCCGGGGTGGTGACGCCGTCGAGGAACCGTAGGACCCGCTCGGCGGGGTTGCGGTCGAAGAGCCGGTCGAAGAAGTCGGGGCCGCCGACGCCACCGGTGTCCAGCGCGCGCAGCGCCACCGCGTCCATCCAGCGGTGCCGGGCCGGGTACGCGGGCTGCGGAACCGGTGGCCGGCCGGCGGTGAGCGCGCGGGCGATCTGGTCGGCCTGCCGGTACATCGCGGAGAAGGTGAACCCGGTGGAGGGGCGGGTCGCGCCACCGGCCGTGCCGAGGCGTACGACGCGGGGCGAGGGCCGGGCCGGGAACGGCGCGTCGGTCATCGGGATCACCCCGTTCTCGACCTCGCGGACCCGCAGCCCGCCCGGGTCGAGCCCGAGCAGGTCGCGGTAGCCGGCCAGAGCTGTGTCGTACCCGGCGTCGGTGAGCAGGTCGGGCGAGAACTCGGTGTACTCGACGAGGGCGTACCGGTCGCTGACCGGCAGCACGTACCCGAAGGAGACGCCCCGGGCCGGCTGCGGGGTACGGAAGTCCATGAGGACCGCCCGCCGCGGGTCGAACACCGACCGGTCGGCCTCCAGCCACCAGCCACGGAAGTGCTGCCACCAGGTCGTCCGGCCGGCACGTGCCGGCGGGCGGGGGCGGGAGTCGAGCACCCAGCGGGCCCGCACAACAGACCCGTCGCCGCAGCGGACGACCACCCGGTCGCCGTCGTCGGAGACCGTCCCGGCCGGGGCGATGACACGGGTGGCGGCCAGCCGGCGTTCGGCCTCGGCAGCCCGGTCGTAGACCGGGCCGGAGCGCAGCATGGCGTACCGCAGCGGGGTCAGGTCCAGGACGCGACGCCGCGCGGGCGTGACCACCTCGACCTGGTGCCAGCTCGCGCTGAGCAGCGGGTCGAGGTCGCTGTCCGGGTCGCCCCAGAACGCCCAGGTGCGGTCCTGGCCGCGCCGGCGGACCGGGTCGACGACGGCGATCCGCAGGTCCCGGACGCCGTGCCGGTCGAGCGCGGCGAGCAGCAGCGAGGCAGCGCCCCCGCCACCGAGCAGCGCGAGATCAACGTCGAGGTGGCTCACCCGCACCACGCTGCCACACCGGCGCGCAACGGCACCCTCCGCACCGCGATCTTGCAGTTGCTGTGGCGACATACAGGCATGGCACACCTGTCGGCGACCGAAGGTGCAAGATCGGCGCAACCCTGTCGGCCCGCACCAGGACCCGCCTTCGGGTGGACACGTGACGGCAACGAAGGTTTCTCATTTTCACCTGATCGGGGTCCCAACCCACCTAGTGTTGGGCACACCGGTGCTAGTCACGGAGTTGGCCACCCGAACGACGTCCCACGCAGTCAGCGGACGAAAAGTGAGGGAAGACGCGTATGAAGGTCTCAACAGCACTCTGCTCGACGGCGCTCGGCGTGGGTCTCGGCACGCTCCTGCTGCCGGGCGCCGCACTGGCCGACACCGTCGTGTCACCGGCCACCACCCCGGTCGGAGGAACCGTCGTGCTCACCGCGACGACCTGCAACCCGAAGTCGGGCGACGTCATCTTCCGGGTCACCGGACCCAACCGCGACGAGAACGTCCGATCCACCACGGCCGCCGCGGGTGGCGGGCTCAGCGCCGAACTGTTCACCGCCGGGTTCACGCTGGGCTCGTACACGGTGGCCGCGACCTGCGGCGACGGCAGCTCGGCGGGTAGCGCCACCTTCACCGTCACGCCGATCGGCGGCGCCCCGGCCGGCTCGGGCGGCGACAGCCGGAACGGACGCGACGCGGGCGCGCTCGCCGCCGGAGGCACCCTGCTCGGCACCGCCGCCGCCGGCGCGGTGCTGCTGGTACGCCGACGCCGACCGGTGTCCACCGTCGCCTGACCGGCGACCGCTTCATCCCTTGAGGACGGGTGCCCGTGCCGGTACGACCGGTGCGGGCACCCCGACGAGCCCTGACGGAGGTGCCCACGTGTGGTGGCGGCAGCGGGCTCTGGCGGCGGTGGTCGCCCTGCTCGGCGTGTCCGGGCTGGGGCTGATCACCGTCGGCCTCACCGCCGGGCCGACCCGTCCCCCCGGGCCGTCGGCCGACGCGCCGACACACTCCCGGCCCGCGCCGGACCTGGCGCCGCTGGCCCGCGCCGCGCCCGTCCGGGTGCAGATTCCCACCATCGGTGTACGCGCCGACATCGTCCCCGTCGGCGCGGACGCCGCCGGGGTGCTGGAGGTACCGCCTCTGGACAAGCCGACCCTCGCCGGCTGGTACCGGCACGGGGTGAGCCCCGGCGAGACCGGCAACGCCGTCCTGGTGGGACACGTCGACTCCCCCACCGGACCGGCGGTCTTCTTCGACCTCGGTCGGCTGCGCGCCGGCCAGCAGATCCAGGTCACCCGGGCCGACGCGCGGGTCGCCACGTTCACCGTGGACGGCGTCCACGCGTACCCCAAGGACCGCTTCCCCAGCGGCCTGGTCTACGGCCCGGCGGACGTCGCCGGGCTACGCCTGATCACCTGCGGCGGCCGTTTCGACGACGCGACCGGCAACTACGTGGACAACATCGTCGTCTTCGCCACCCGCACCGCCTGAGCCGATCCCTAGCCTGTCCGTCGCGGCACGCGCAACCCACCCCGTTGTCGGGGGCGGGACGCCGCTGGGCAGAATCCGGTGGCACCATGCCCTGCGAGCACCGTGGCCGCGACGGTGCGCGGGAGGGGGCGCGTCGTGGATCAGCGAGCGGTACGGGACCGGGCTGGTCGGGGCGTACGCGCCCTGGCCCGTCGACTACTCGGCCGCGACGGCGGTGCCGCTCCCGCGCCCCGGCGGTCCAATCCGGACGCCGTCGTCGACTGCGCCGTGTACGTCAAGGGTCGCCGCGAGCCGGGCCGGCCGCACTACGACGACGCGTACGCGAGCGCCCGACGTGGCCGCGACTCCTTCGTGTGGCTCGGGTTGCACGAGCCGGGGCCGGCCGTGCTCGCCGCGGTGGGCCGCACCTTCGGTCTGGACGAGCTGACCGTCGAACAAGCGCTCGCCGACGGGCACCGGCCCACGGTGCAGCGGCACGGGCCGGTCACCCTGCTGGTGCTGCGCACCGCCGGGTACGTGGAGCACGCCGAGCTGACCGACACGTCCGAGGTGATCGACACCGGTGACGTGATGGTGCTGCTCGGTGACCGGTTCGCCGTGACCGTGCGGCACGGCGCGGCCGGGGCGCTGCGCGACGTCCGCGCCGACATCGAACGCCGACCGGCGCTGCTGGCCGCCGGGCCCTGGGCGGTGGCGTACGCGGTCTGCTCCCGGATGGTCGACACGTACCTGGAAGTGGCCGGGCACGTGGAGCACGACCTGGAACGCGTGGAGGAGGCGGTCTTCGCCCGCGACCGATCGGCCGACATCCAGCACATCTACCAGCTCAAGCGGGAGGTGGTGGAGTTCAAGCGGGCCGTGCTCCCGCTCCAGACTCCCCTGCGGACGCTGCTCGACCCGACCGGCGACGGACCGCCGCGCGCCCTGCACCGCTGGTTCGTGGACGTCGACGGCCGGCTGGGCCGGGCCGTGGACCGGGTGGCCGCGTACGACGACCTGCTCACCTCGATCGTCCAGTCCCGCCTGGCGCAGCTCGCCGTCGAGCAGAACAACGACATGCGCAAGATCGCGGCGTGGGCCGCGATCGCCGCGACCCAGACCGGCATCGCCGGCATCTACGGCATGAACTTCGACCACATGCCCGAGCTGGCCTGGCGCTACGGGTACGCGGGCGCGCTGGCCCTGATGGCGGTGGCCGCACTCGCCCTGTACCGCCTCTTCCGCCGCTCGGGCTGGCTGTGAGCGCAGCGCGCCGGGCCGTCAGCCGCGACGGGTCAGGAAGGCGCGGATCCGCTCGCGGGGACGGTCGGTCAGCTCCGGGCCGTGGGTGAACGCCGCGATGTCGTACTCCAGTTCCCCGAACACGTGGGCGGTCTGCCGC
The DNA here is from genome assembly GCF_053585025.1 of Micromonospora sp. RB23. Classification (NCBI taxonomy): domain Bacteria; kingdom Bacillati; phylum Actinomycetota; class Actinomycetes; order Micromonosporales; family Micromonosporaceae; genus Micromonospora; species Micromonospora sp. RB23. Next base: position 3,113,731 of record NZ_CM132111.1, on the reverse strand, counting down.
GTCATGCGGTAGTCGCTGCACAGCAGCTTCGGGGCCCAGCGCACGCCGAGCACGTTGAACAGCGCGTCGCCGGTGATCAGCAGTCGGGTCGGCTCGTGCAGCAGCGACACGTGACCGGGTGAGTGCCCGGGAGTGTGCACGACCCGCAGGCCACCGCCGACGTCGAGGACGTCGCCGTCGGCGAGCGCTTGGGCCACCCGTACGGCCGGAAAACGGCCACCGGCCATCCGGGTGAAGAACCGGCCGCCGGTCACCGCCGGGTCCACGGGCGGATTGTGGCCGCCCTCGGCGTACGGGACGTCGGCGGCGTGCGCGGCGACCGGCGCGCCGGTACGGCGGGACATCTCGGCCGCCCCGCCGGCGTGGTCGGGATGCGCGTGGGTCAGCACGATGCGGGTGACGTCCGCCGGCGTCCTGCCCATCGCGGCCAGCCCGGCCACGATCCGGGCGGGCGCCTTGGCCAGCCCGCAGTCGACGAGCGTGACGCTGCCGTCGTCGTCGACGAACGCGTACGAGTTGACGGCCGAGCGCCCCACGGTGGGGATGCGCCAGATGTTCGGAGCGAGCGACACCGCCGGGGAACGCGTCATGCCCGGGAGTCTAGGGACGATGGTCAACCATCAGTGCCCCGCCGACGACCGGGCGGCCGGTCACCGGGACCGCCCGCTGGTGCGGCAGGATGGTCCGGTGGGCAAAGCGGGACGGGGCCGGCGGGCGAACGCGACAACCGGCGGCCTCTGCCCGTGCGGTACCGGTCGGGCGTACGCCGACTGCTGCTCCCCCGCGCACGGCGGCGCCGCCCCGGCGTCGACGGCCGAGGCGTTGATGCGCTCGCGGTTCAGCGCGTTCGCGCTGGGCGACACCGACTACCTGCTGCGCAGTTGGCACTCCTCCACCCGGCCGGAGCGGCTGGACCTGGACCCGGCGCAGCGGTGGATCCGGCTGGAGATCGTCGAGACCGAGCGCGGCGGCCTGCTCGACGCCACCGGCACCGTGACGTTCCACGCCCACTACCGCGCGGCCGGTCGACCGGGCACGTTGACCGAGCGCAGCCGCTTCGTCCGCGAGGACGGCCGCTGGGTCTACGTCGACGGCGACCAGTCGTAACGGAGGAGCCCGCCCGGACGGGTGCGTACCGGATGGTCCGCCGACTCGCCCGGGCCGCGCCCTCAGCCCGGGCCGCGCGCGCCGGCCGCGGCGACGTCGCCGCGCACGGTCGCGGGGCGCCGGCGGCGGATCAGCAGCGCCAGCGCCACCAACGGGTACGCCCCGGCCGCCACCGCGAACGCGACCGCGTTGCCGGCCGCCGTGGCGACCAGCCCGTACCCCGCGTACGTCCCGATGATCAGCACGTCGGTGAGCATCCCGGCCAGCGAGGTGACGGTGGCGCGACTGCCGCCGGTGATCCTCGCCTGGAGGCGGGCGTCGGCCAGGACGGTCGCCAGTTGCGCCGCGCCGAACGCCACCGCGAGCAGCACGAAACCGGCCGGACGCCGGACGAGTGCTCCCCCGGCCAGCGCGACGGCGACCAGTCCCAGCAGCGCGGCGTAGCCGCGACGGCCGAGCCGTTCCCCCGCCGGGGCGAGCAGCCCGCCGACGGTCACGCCGGCCCACAGCAGCAGGAGCAGCAGCGGTACCGCCTGCGCGCCGGCGCCGGTGTCCAGGGCCAGCAGCGGCGTGTACTCGTCGAGCGCTCCCCAGTCGGCGGCCACCACGGCGACCAGCAGCACGGCGGCTCGTACGGGTGGCCGCGTACGGACCTGCCGCACCCCGGCCCGCAGCGTCTCGGACCAGGTCAGCTCGTCGTCGTGGTCGTCCGGGCCGGACGCCACGACCGGCGGCGGGTCCGGCGGCCGGCGGTGCTCGGGGAACCGGGTGGCGACCGTCGCGGCGAGCAGGCAGGCGAGCACGCTGCCCGCGCCGACCGCCGGGTAGCCGCCGGCGGCGAACACCGGGCCGGCGAGCACTCCGGTGACCACCACGCCGAGCACACCCGCCGTGCGCGCGCGGCCGAGCACGCGGGCGTACCGGTCGCTGGCGTCGAGGCGGGCCAACTCGGTCCAGACCAGCGCCTCCAGCGCACCGGAGACCAACGCCCCGCCGGCGCCCCAGAGCAGGAACCCGACCGCGAAGGCCGGATACGACGGGAGCAGCACCCAGAGCGCGAACCCGGCGGCGGTCACCAGCGGGGCGAGGCACAGCAGCAGCCGTCGGGACACCACGTCGGCCCACGCGCCGGACGGCACCTCGAACAGGATTCCGGCGGCCGACCAGAGAACGAACAACGACGATACCTGCCCCACCGACAGGCCGGTGTCGGCGAAGAGCACCACGTACAGCGGATAGAGCAGGACGAGGTCGCTGAGGAACGCGTACCCGTAGAGGGTCGCCGAGAGGCGGCGCACCGCCGGGTCGGGCACGCGTGAGGCGAGATGGATCATGGGGGCCTTTCCCGTGGGAGTGGACGGCGGACACCGGACGTGCGGTGCCCGTGGCGGCCCACGGGTGCGGCCTGCGGCGCTGGATCAATGTCGCCAGGTCATGTCGGCGATGGTAGACCGGCGTCCCGGCGTCGGCCAGCGCTTTCGACGCTCGGCGGGACGAGAAGCGGGGCGGGATTCCGATGGATCCCGCCCCGCTGGCCCGTCGCTCGGCCCGCCCGGTTCAGCGCCGGTCGGGGTCCACCGGCGGGATGACCGTCGTGGTCTCGCTCTCGTCGCTGGTGCGCTGCCCGGGGACCGCGCCGCCACTGATCACCTGGGTCGTGTCGGCGTCCCGGCCGGGACCCACCACCTGCGTCGTGTCGTCGGTCGACGCCCGCACCTGCGTGGCGTCCGCGTCGGACGAGCGGTTGACCACCTGCGTGGTGTCCGCGTCCGACGGCCGGGTGACCACCTGCGTGACCTCGGGGTCGGACTGACGAGGGGTCACCTGCGTGACGTCCGCCTCCGACGGGCGGGGCACGACCTGCGTGACCTCGGGGTCGGACTGACGAGGGGTCACCTGCGTGACGTCCGCCTCCGACGGGCGGGTCACGATCTGCGTGGCGTCGGGGTCGGAGGGTCGGGGCGTCACCTGCGTGACATCCGAATCCGACGGGAGGGTGGTCCCCGACGTGCTCTCCGCCTCGAAGGGGCGGCCGACGGTCGACGTGCGGTCCGCGTCGGCGCGGGCGGCGGTCGAGCGGGCCGCTTCGGCCTCGACGCGGGCGGCCTCGACACGGGCGGCCTCGGCTTCGGCCTCGGCACGGGAGGCCCGGTAGGCGCGGGCGTGCGTGGCGATCAGGTGCGACTCCTGCTCGGCGCGGGTCAGCCACGACTCCCAGCGGCTCTGCATCGGACGGATGAGGCCGCCACCGACTCCGACCACGAGGATGCCGCCGACGGTGGCCAGTACGGCGATCAGCACCGGGGTGGTGACCGCGGTGGCCACGCCGATCTGGTTCAGCGCGGCGATGACGCCCAGGCCGAGGATGAACACCGAGGTGATTCCGGCCAGCGCCCGGCCGTACGACAGCCCACCGAGCGCGCCGCCGATGATGTCCTTGACGGCGTTGGCGATGGCCGCGGCGACCACGACGATGACGATCGCCACGAAGGCGCGCGGCAACCACGCGACCACGGCGGTGATGAGGTCGGAGATCGGGTTGGGCCCCCAGATGCCGAAGGCGAGCTGGAGGGTGAGCAGCAGCACCGCGTAGTACACGAGCTTCGCGACGATGTCGCTGGCGTCGTACCGGGAACGGTTGAGGGCCCGACGGATGCCGCCGCGCTCGACGGCGCGGTCGAAGCCCACCCGTTCGAGGACCTTCTCCACGATCTTCAACACGGCCTTGGCGATGAGCCATCCGGCCACCAGGATCGCCACGAAGGCGACGGCCTTGGGCAGGAAGAGCATCACCGAGCGGAGGGCGTCGCCCACCGCGTCGCTGACGTTGTCACTCATATGGTCATTCCTTAAGGGGCAGCGCGGACAGTCCGCCCCGACCTACCCCCACCAGCGGACACGGAAACGCGACTGGCCCTGGCGCGCGGCCCACTCTGGCAATATTCTCCGTGGTGCGTGCGGCCACTGGAGCTACTTTTCATCCCCCCGCCGTCGGCCGCAGGAGGAGATGTCATGCACGTCGAACGTTCCGAAATGGACCGGCGGACACTGCTGCGCGCCGGTCTCGGCGCGGCCACGGTCGCCGTCGTCGGAAGCGAACTCGCCTTCTCGGGCGCGGCGCAGGCCGCCCCCGGCACGGACCTGGACTGGATCATCAGCTGCGACGAGTGGGGCGCCCGCCCACCGGCGGACCCGCTGTCGGTCAGCGCCATCGCCACCAACAAGATCATCGTGCACCACATGGCGTTCCCGAACGTCACCGACTACTCCCGCGAGCAGGCGGTCAAGCTGGCCCACGACTGCCAGGACCTGCACATGGACGGCAACGGCTGGTCGGACACCGGTCAGCACTTCACGGTAAGCCGGGGCGGCTACGTGCTGGAGGGCCGCCGGGGCAGCCTGGAACGTCTCGAAGCCGGCGACCGCCAGATGATCGCGGCGCACTGCCCGGGTGAGAACGGCCGGGCCATCGGCATCGAGAACGAAGGCACGTACGTCACGGAGACCCCGCCGGAGGCGCTGACCGACTCGCTGGTCAAGCTGTGCGTGGCGATCTGCCGGCAGTACGGTCTGCACGCGTACGACATCTTCGGCCACTGGGACTTCCGCACCACCGAGTGCCCGGGCGCCGCCTTCTACCGGCAGTTCCCGGAGCTGCGCCGGCGGGTGCACGCCGCCCTGGGCACCACGCTCGGTGACGTCCCGGCCCGCCGCTGGCCCGACCTGTGGCGCTTCGTCAACTCGCCGTCGGTCCGGGTCGTGCAGCACCTGCTGGCCTTCCGGGGCTACGCCGTGACGGTCAGCGGCACGTTCGACGCCGCGACCGTGGCCGCCGTGCAGGACTGGCAGGCCCGCAACGGCCTCGCCGTGGACGTGGACGCCACGCTGACCATGCCCACCTGGGAGACCCTGGCGCCGGAACTGGACCAGCACGCCGTCGGCGCTCCGGTCACGGCCGTCCAGGAAATGCTGGCCACCAAGGGGTACGCGGTCACCGTCACCGGGGCGTACGACCACGCCACCCGGGCCGCGGTGCAGGACCTGCAGGCGCTGCACGGCCTGCCCCGCAACGGCAAGCTCAGCACGAGCACGTGGTGCGTCCTGGTCGGTGGATCGGTCCGCCAGTCGTACCGACACAGCTGAGCCCGACCGGCGGCGGCGCGGGTCCGGCCCGCGCCGCCGCCAGGCCCACCACCAGCGGGTACGCAGCACGGTCGGTTTGAGCCGGCGCGCGGGCGGAAAGACTCCCGGGCATGACCTGGGCCCGTCGAGCCGTACCCGCCGTCGCCGCCGCTGTCGCGGCGCTCGCCGCGCGTGACCTGATCCAGCGCGACCACGCGCTGCTGCGCAACTTCCCGGTGCTCGGCCGGGCCCGGTACCTGCTGGAGGCGATCGGGCCGGAGCTGCGGCAGTACATCGTGGCCGGCAACAACGAGGAGCGCCCGTTCACCCGGGACCAGCGCCGCTGGGTCTACGCGTCGGCCAAGCAGGAGAACAACTACTTCGGCTTCGGTACGGACAACGACATCGAGTTCACGCCCGGGTACCCGATCATCAAGCACCGCACGTTCGGCCGGGCCGTGCCGCCGTCCTCGCCGACGGCCGGGCACGACGTACGACTGCCGTGCGCCAAGGTGCTCGGCGGGGCCCGGGGTCGGGCGCGTGCCTTCCGGCCAGAGTCGGTGGTCAACATCTCCGGAATGAGCTTCGGCTCCCTCTCGGGCAACGCCATCACCGCGTTGAACAAGGGCGCCGCCCTCGCCGGCTGTCTCCAGAACACCGGCGAGGGTGGCCTGTCGCCGTACCACCGCAACGGCGGCGAGCTGGTCTTCCAACTCGGCACGGCGTACTTTGGCTGCCGCGACGAACACGGCCGGTTCAGTCTCGACCGGCTCAAGGACCTGGTCGCCGGCGCACCCGTGCGCGCCTTGGAGATCAAGCTGAGCCAGGGCGCTAAGCCGAGCCTCGGTGGCCTCCTCCCCGGGGCGAAGGTGTCCGCCGAGATCGCCGCGACGCGGGGCATCCCGGCCGGGCAGGACTGCGTGAGCCCGTCGCGGCACGCCGAGTTCTCCGACTGCGACAGCCTGCTGGACTGGGTGGAACTGCTGGCCGCCGAGACCGGCCTGCCGGTCGGCATCAAGTCGGCGGTCGGCGACCTGAGTTTCTGGCAGGAGCTGGCCGGGCTGATGCGCGACACGGGCCGGGGCGTCGACTTCGTGACGGTCGACGGCGGCGAGGGCGGCACCGGCGCCGCGCCGCTGATCTTCACCGACTCGGTGTCGCTGCCGTTCCAGCAGGGCTTCTCCCGGGTCTACAAGGTCTTCGCGGAGCACGACCTGCACGAGCGGGTGGTCTTCGTCGGCAGCGGCAAGCTCGGCCTGCCGGACAACGCCGTGGTGGCGTTCGCGCTCGGCTGCGACATGGTCAACGTGGGCCGGGAGGCGATGCTGTCGATCGGCTGCATCCAGGCGCAGAAGTGCCACACCGACACCTGCCCGACGGGGGTGGCGACACAGAACGCGTGGCTGGCGCGGGGCCTCGATCCGACGCTCAAGTCGGTTCGGGCGGCCAACTACCTGGCGACACTGCGCCGGGACCTGACCAAGGTCGCCGAGGCGTGCGGCGTCGAACACCCCGGCCTGATCGGCACGGACGCCGTGGAGATCCTGGACGGCCGCACCGGCTCCACCCCACTGCACGAGGTGTACGGCTACCGGCCGCACTGGGGCCTGCCCTCCCCGGCCGACCAGAAGGAGATCATCCGGCTGATGACCCCGGAGGCGCCCCAGGGCGGCAGCGCCCCGCCGTCGCCCACCGCCGTCGGCTGACCCCACCGCCAGCCCTCGTCGGTCCGGGCCGACTCCCCGGGTCGCCGGATCAGTCCGCCCCACGGCCCAGCCCCAGACGCCAGACGCCAGCCCCAAGCCCACCCCCAGACGCCAGGCCCAGGCCCACCCCCAGACGCCCAGGCCCAGGCCCAGGCCCAGGCCCAGGCCCCAATGAGCGTGATGCCTGTGCGTCATCTTGATGACCCACAGGCATCACCCTTCCCGCGGCGAGCCCGACCCGAGGCACCCCCGTCACGCCAACACCCAACGCCGCGCCAAGCGCGATGCCTCTGCGTCATCCTGATGACCCACAGGCATCGCCCTTCTCGCGGCGAGCCCGGCCCGGGCCCCCGGGGGGCCGTCGGAACCGCGCGATAACTCGTGGAAGCCGTGAACTACCGCGCTTATGGTGGCGCGGTGCTGATCAGACGCGAGACCTCCGCTGACATCGACGCCATCCGGGCCGTGCACGCCGCCGCCTTCGCCACCACCGACCACGGCCCTGACGGCGGTGACCACGGCTCCGATCACGATCGCGATCACGGCCCCGACCAGGGCCGCGATCACGGCTCCGAGCAGGGCCGCGACGATCGCGTGCCGATCGAGGCCACGCTGGTCGACGCGCTGCGCGCGGACGACGGGTGGCTGCCCGCGTACTCCCTGGTGGCGACAGCTCCGGACGGCCTGGTGGTGGGGCACGTCGTGGCCACCCGCGCCCGCGTGGCGGGCGCGCCGGTGGCGTTGGGCCTCGGGCCGCTCGGCGTGCTGCCCGAATGGCAGCGGCGCGGTGTCGGCAGCGCCCTGATGCACGCCGTCCTGGGCGCCGCGGACGCCCGCGACGAGCCCCTCGTGGTGCTGCTCGGGCACCCGGAGTACTACCCGCGTTTCGGGTTCCGGCCCGCCGTCGAGTTGGGCGTCACCCCGCCGCAGCCGTGGGGCCCGCAGTACTTCATGGCCCGCACGCTGACCGCGTGGCACGCCTCGATCCGCGGCGAGTTCCGCTACGCCCGCCCGTTCGACGACCTGTGACCGATCCTGTCGGTCCGTCGCGAGAGGATGGCGCCATGACCGACCAGACCGAAAATGAGGTGACTGCCATGGCGCGTGAGGTGCAGATAACGTTCGACGCCGCCGACCCGGCCGCACTGTCGGCGTTCTGGGCCGACACCCTCGGTTACGAGTTGCAGGGCCCGCCCGGCGGCTTCGACTCGTGGGAGGCAGCGTTGGACGCGATGGGCGTGCCGCCGGAGCGCCGCAATGACGCGTCGGCGGTGGTCGACTCGGCGGGGGCGGGGCCGCGCCTGTTCTTCCAGCGGGTGCCGGAGGGCAAGCAGGCCAAGAATCGCGTCCACCTCGATGTGCGTGCCGCGCCCGGGCTGACGGGTGACGACCGGATGGCGGCCCTGGAGGCCGAGGCCGACCGGCTCGTCTCCCGGGGCGCCACGCGGCTCGCCCGACACGAGCCCGCTCCCCCGCTCGGCGCCGGCCACATCGTCATGGCAGACCCGGAGGGCAACGAGTTCTGCCTCGACTGAGCGCGCGTTCTCCCAGCTCACTGCCGTGCCGACCGACCGCCATGCGAACATGTGTACGTGTCGCACGGCGCCCACATCCTGCACGCCGACCTGGACGCCTTCTACGCGTCGGTCGAGCAGCGTGACGACCCGCGCCTGCGCGGACGGCCGGTGATCGTCGGCGGCGGCGTGGTGCTGGCCGCCAGCTACGAGGCGAAGGCGCGGGGTGTCCGCAGCGCCATGGGCGGTCACCAGGCACGACGGCTCTGCCCGGACGCGATCGTGGTGCCGCCCCGGATGTCGGCGTACACGCAGGCCAGCCGGGCGGTGTTCGAGATCTTCCGGCAGACCACGCCGCTGGTCGAAGGGCTCTCCATCGACGAGGCGTTCCTCGACGTGGGCGGGCTGCGCCGGCTGGTCGGCACACCGGCGGACGTCGCCCAGCGGCTGCGTCGGGAGGTCCGTGACCGGGTCGGTCTGCCGATTACGGTGGGCGTGGCCCGGACGAAGTTCCTGGCGAAGGTGGCCAGCGGGGTGGCCAAGCCGGACGGGCTGCTGGTCGTCGCCCCCGAAGCCGAGATGGCGTTCCTGCATCCCCTGCCGGTGGAACGGCTCTGGGGCGTCGGGCCGGTCACCGCCGCGAAGCTGCGGGATCGCCGGATCCGTACCGTCGCGGACGTGGCCCGGCTCGGCGAGGCCGCGCTGGTGTCCCTGCTCGGGGCGGGCGCCGGCCGACACCTGCACGCCCTCGCCCACAACCGCGACCCCCGGGCGGTGCAGGTGGGCCGCCGCCGGGGCTCGATGGGCGCGCAGCACGCGTTGGGTCGCAGCCCGCATGCGCCAGCGGAGCTGGACGCCATCCTGGCGGGCCTGGTCGACCGGGTCACCCGGCGGATGCGGGCGGCCGGGCGGTCCGGACGCACCGTGGTGCTGCGACTCCGCTTCGGCGACTACACCCGCGCCACCCGCTCGCACACCGTGCGCAAGGCGACCGCGGACACCACTTTGCTGCTCGCCGCCGCGCGGACGCTGCTGCGGGCCGCCCTGCCGGAGATCGACCGGCGCGGCGTCACCCTGCTCGGCGTCTCGGTGGGCAACCTGGACGACAACCCGGTGCAGCCGGAGCTGCCGTTCCAGGCCGACACCGGGGCCGACCTGGACGCTGCGGTGGACGCGGTCCGTGACCGCTTCGGCTCGACGGCGCTCACCCGGGCGGTGCTCCTGGGCCGCGCCCCCGGGGTCGAGATGCCGCTATTGCCGGACTAGAAGTCACCGGCTGGTGCGACCGGAGACACATCACAGCAGGTCGGCGGTTTAGCCGATCGCACATGGGTGAAATCTTGGGGTGGAAAGCCTGACGAGGGGGGCCCATGTCCGACGAGACCAGCAACCGACCGAGCCGTCGTGCCGAACGCCCGCACGACGTGACCGACCCGCTGCTCTGGCAGCTCGCGGTCGACGTGCTCGACGCGCACGAGCCTGACGACGAGGGTCACTGCCGCAATCTCCAGTGCGCCGGCCAGTCCTGGCCGTGCACGGCGCGTACGACCGCCGAGCAGTCGTTGCGACTGGCCCGCGGCGTCCCCGACGCGGCCGAGAGGGCCGTCGACGGCCACGGGGCCGCCACCGGCTGGCCGGCCGAGGCGGTCGCGCCGACGCCGCGCCGGGGCTGGAACGGCGACGTGATGGCCCGCCGCGAGGCGAGGACGGCCGCCTCCGCGGCGTGACGCGTTCCGCGAGGACAGCGCCAGACGAACGAACGCTCGGCCGGTGACCCGGCCGAGCGTTCGTCTGTCGTACGTCAGAGCGCGAGGCGCTGCCCCGGGAAGATCAGGCCCGGGTCCGCGCCGATCAGCTGACGGTTGCGCTCGTACAGGGCCTGCCAGCCGCCGCTGCGGGGGTGCCGCTCGGCGATCTCCGACAGGGTGTCCCCCGCCGTGACCACGTACGTGTCACCGCTGGCCACCGGCGCGGTCCGCTCGTGATTACGGGTCGCCGGTTGGTCACCCCGCGACGACCGCTCCTTGCCGGCGGTGGACTTCGACGAGCCGGTCGACGACTTCGTCGAGGGCTTCGCGGTGGACTTCGTCGAGGAGCCGCCCGACGAGCCGCCCTTGCGGCCGCAGGTCGGCCACGCGCCGATGCCCTGCCCGTCGAGCACCTTCTCGGCGATCGCGATCTGCTCGCCACGGCTGGCGAGGTCGGCGCGGGCGGCGTACTTCTTGCCGCCGTAGCCGGCCCAGGTGCCCTGGGAGAACTGCAACCCGCCGTAGTAGCCGTTCCCAGTGTTGATCTTCCAGTTGCCGCCGGACTCGCACTGGGCGATCGCGTCCCAGTTGACGCCGGCCTGGGCCGGGGCCGCCGGTCCGAAGAGGGCGACGGCGCCGGTGACCGCGCCGACGGCCAGGGTGCCGACGGCGACGCGGCGGGTGGTGACCCGTCGATGACGGGGGGTGTACGCAGACGTCATGGAACTTTCCTCCACGCCGGCGAGGTGAGCTGTCGGGTTCGGGCCGAGGAGCCCGGCCGCGCGGTGGCGGCTTCACCCCGAGGTGACATGCACCGAGGAACGTTGGGTCCCCCGCTCCTGCCCGGGTTCTGTTTCCGACGACCGGGGGCAGGATTTGGCGTTGCCGGTCGCGGCGTCCACGGTGGCGGACCCGACCGACGGTAGGCACGGTGGGTGACAGTCGCCCACCGCTTGTGAAGTTGTTCACCGGCTCACGCGGCGCGCCTTCCCCAGCGGTTGCGGACGACGTGCACCTGTGCACCGACCATGGTGGACCGTTTCCGATCAGGCGGCGTTCGCGTCCGGCAGCGGCCGGCGGGCCATCAGTCAATCGGCGCCCGCCGGCCGCGAGCGACTACAGGGTGCGCGCCAGCCGGTCGGCGAGCGTACGGGTGAACCGGGCCGGGTCCGCCAGCTCGCCGCCCTCGGCGAGGACTGCCAGCCCGTACAGCAGTTCGGCGGTCTCGGTCAGGGCCGGGCCGGAGTCGCCCTGCTCGTGGGCCTTGCGCAGCCCGGCGACGAGCGGGTGACCAGGATTGATCTCCAGGATCCGCTTGGTCGAGGGGACCTCGTGCCCCATCGCCCGGTACATCTTCTCCAGCGTCGGCGTGAGGTCGTGCGCGTCACCCACCACACAGGCCGGTGAGGTGGTCAGCCGCGACGACAGGCGGACCTCCCGGACACTGTCGGCAAGGGTGGTGCCCAACCACTCGACGAGCGCGGCGAACTCCTGCCGCTGCTGCTCGCGCTCGGCCTCGGCCTGCTGCTTCTCCTCGTCGGTGTCCAGGTCGACCTGGCCCTTGGCGATCGAGCGCAGCGGACGGCCGTCGTACTCGCCGACCCGCTCGACCCACACCTCGTCGACCGGGTCGGTGAGCAGCAGCACCTCGTGGCCCTTGGCCCGGAACGCCTCCAGGTGCGGGGAGTTCTCGATGGTGGTCCGGGAGTCGCCGGTGGCGTACCAGATGTCGGTCTGGCCGTCCTTCATCCGCGAGACGTAGCCGGCCAGGTCGGTGGGCTCCGCCGCGTCGTGGGTGGAGGCGACCGACAGGATCTCCAGCAGGGTGTCGCGGTTGTCGGCGTCGTCGATCAGCCCTTCCTTGACCACCGCGCCGAACTCGGTCCAGAAGGTGCGGTAGCGCTCGGCGTGGTTGGCCTTGAGGTCCTTGACGGTGGCGAGGACCTTCTTGACCAGGCGGCGGCGGACGATCTGGATCTGCCGGTCCTGCTGGAGGATCTCCCGGGAGATGTTCAGCGACAGGTCGTGCGCGTCGACGACGCCCTTGACGAAGCGCAGGTAGGTGGGGACCAGCGCCTCGCAGTCGTCCATGATGAACACGCGCTTGACGTAGAGCTGCACGCCGCGGCGACCCTGCGGGGAGAACATGTCCAGCGGGGCGTGGCTGGGCAGGAACAGCAGCGCCTCGTACTCGAAGGTGCCCTCGCCCTTCATGTGCACGACCTCGAGAGGGTCGGCCCAGTCGTGGCTGACGTGCTTGTAGAACTCGTTGTACTCGGCGGCGTCGACCTCGTCGCGGGGACGCGCCCACAGCGCCTTCATCGAGTTGAGGGTCTGCACCTCGCTGGTGGCCGCCTCGCCCTCGGCGCCCGGGCGCTCGACGGTCATCCGGATCGGCCACGCGATGAAGTCGGAGTAGCGCTTGACGATCTCGCGGATCGTCCACTCGGCGGTGTAGTCGTGCAGGTTGTCCTCGGTGTCGGCCGGCTTGAGGTGCAGGGTCACCGCGGTGCCCGCCGGCGCCTCGTCGACGGACTCGATCGAGTAGGTGCCTTCGCCGCTGGACTCCCAGCGGGTGCCGCCGGTCTCACCGGCCTTGCGGGTCAGCAGGGTGACCCGGTCGGCGACCATGAACGCGGCGTAGAAGCCGACGCCGAACTGCCCGATCAGCTCCTGCGAGGCGCGGGCGTCGGCGGATTCGCGTAGCTGGCGCAGCAGCTCGGCGGTGCCGGACTTGGCGATCGTGCCGATCAGCCGGACCACCTCGTCACGGGTCATCCCGATGCCGTTGTCCCGCACGGTCAGCGTGCGGGCGTCCCGGTCGACCTCGATGGCGACGTGCAGGTCGTCGGTGTCGGCGACGAGATCCTTGTCGACGAGCGTCGCCAGCCGCAGCTTGTCCAGGGCGTCGGACGCGTTCGAGATGAGTTCCCGCAGGAAGACGTCCTTGTTCGAGTAGATCGAGTGGACGACCAGCTGCAGGAGCTGACGCGCCTCGGCCTGGAACTCCAACGTCTCGGCCTGGTTGCTCACACCGTCTCCCTTCTCGGCTCGTGCGGAGGTTCGCGCAAAGGATACGAGTCGTCACGGGCGGGGGTGTGTGCGCCTCCGGGTCGTATTCCCGATTCCCACCCGCTGGTCGCGTGACCTAGCTGACTTTGCTTGACAGAAGTCAGCCGGATAGCGTTCCTGTCGACAAGGCCCGCCACGAACCCTGGAGCAGTCCCATGAAGATCGCTGGAAGCACCGCCCTCGTCACCGGCGCCAACCGGGGCTTCGGTCGACACGTGGCCGCCGAACTCGCCTCGCGCGGGGCGACCGTCTACGCCGGCGCGCGCAACCCGGACAGCGTCGACCTGCCCGGCGTGACCCCGGTCCGGCTGGACATCACCGACCCCGCGTCGGTCGCCGCCGCCGCGAAGCGGGCCGGCGACGTGAACCTGCTGGTCAACAACGCCGGCATCGACAGCCGGGTGGACCTCCTCGACGGCGACCTGGACCTGATCCGGCTGGAGTTGGAGACCCACTACCTCGGCACCCTGTCGATGATCCGGTCCTTCGCCCCCGTCATCGCCGGCAACGGCGGCGGCACGATCCTCAACGTGCTCTCCGTGCTGTCCTGGGTGAACTACCCCCTGCACGGGGCGTACGGCGCCGCGAAGTCGGCCGAGTGGGCGATGACCAACGCGCTGCGCCTCCGGCTCGCCGAGCGGGGCGTCCGGGTCGCCGGGCTGCACGTCGGCTACATGGACACCGACATGGCCTCGACCATCACCGGCGCCAAGTCGGACCCGGCGGCGATCGCCCGGGCCGGCGTCGACGGCATCGAGGCCGACGCGTACGAGATCGTCACCGACGACGTCAGCCGGCAGGTGCAGGCCGGGCTCGCCGGCGGCGTCGCCGCGCTCTACCCGCAGCTCCCCTGACCGTTTCCCGACCGGGGACGCGACGGGCCGCCGCCGGGAAGCACCGGCGGCGGCCGACCCCTTTCGGGTACGCGGTCAGCTCCCGCCGCGCACCCCGCCACAACCGCGGTCAGCAGCCGCCGCAGGTGTAGAAGAGGATGTCCCAGTGGCTACCCTCCTTGGTGTAGAGGTTGCCCGACGGCGCCCGGTACTGGTATCCGAAACCGGAGATGTAGCCGACGTAGGCGTAGTTCGCGGAGATGTAGTTCTGGATGCACGTGCTCAGGGCGATGTCGAGCTTGTAGCCGTTCCAGTGGCTGTACGTGCCCCCGGCGTGCCCGACCTCGGTGCCCGCGGTGATGGTGACCGCGCAGCCACTGGCCCGCTTGAAGGTGATGATGCCGTCGATGGTGGCCTGCCGGACCCCCTCGAACGAGGTGCAGGTGGACACGTTGCGGTCGCTGCAGTTGCCGCTGGAGGTCCAGGAGATGCCGGCGGCGCGCAGCTGCGACGTGGCGCTGGAGTGGCTGATGGCGAAGGCCGGAGCGGCCAGACCGAAGGTGGCGCAGACCGTCGCCAGGGTGGCCACGATCAGCGTGAGCACGCGGCGGCGCAGGGTGGATCGAGTGGATGACATGGCACTCCCGGTCGCGTGAGGCGGAATTCTGCGAATCAGGGGCCGGCCTTGAAGGATTTCTACCAGAGATAGACGGGTATGACCAGATGCCGGGTGGGGACGCCCGACAGCACGCCCCCACCCGACGCCCTCAGCTGGCCTGGAGCGTCACGTCGTCGATCACGAAGCTGGTCTGCAACGACGAGTCCTCGGTGCCGGTGAACTTCAGGGTGACGGTCTGCCCGGCGAACCCGGCCACGTTGAACGTGCGCTGGGTGTATCCGGAGGCGGCGTTCAGGTTCGAGTACGTCGCCAGGGTGGTCGAGCCCACCTGCACGGTGAGCTTGTCGTACGCCGTCGAGGAGGTCGTCTCGGCGGTGTCGACGTGCAGCCAGAACGACAGCGTGTAGCTGGCACAACCGGCCGGCACGGTCACCGACTGGGACAGGGTGTCGGTGTGGGTGCTGCCGTACCCGTCGAGCCACGCCTTGTACGACCCGGTCCGGGCCGCCTGGCCGCTGGAATTGGTGATCACGCCGGAGGAGGCGGTCCACGGCGTGCTGCCGCTCTCGAAGCCCCCGTTGCCGACCACCTGCCCGCCGGCACAGCCCCCGGTGCCGGTCACGGTGAGCGTGAGGCTTGCCGTCCGGGTGACCGACCCGGTGCCGGTGACCGTGACGGTGACGGTGCCCGTGGCGGCGCTGGACGACGCGGTCAGCGTCACCGTGGCCGAGCCGCCGGAGGTCACCGACGACGGGCTGAAGACCACGCTCACCCCGCTGGGCGCGCCGGAGGCGGTGAGGCTGACCGTCTGCGCCGAGCCGGAGGTGGTCGCGGTGCTGACCGTGGCGCTGGCGCTGGCGCCCCGGGCGACGCTCAGCGAGGTGGGGCTGACCGCGACCGAGAAGTCGTTGGTCGGGGTGCCGCCGCCCACGGCGAGCTGCCACAGCGCGTACGCGACGCCGTCGGCGGACCGGTTCAGCACGGTGGCGCTGACGTTGGCGGTGGTGTCGCAGGACCGGTGGTAGCACGCGTCGTACGCGGCGTTGGCCGTGCCGCCCCACTTGGCCGCCTGGGTGCTGGTCTTGCGCGCGCTCGCGCCCGCCGCGTACCCGGAGGTGGGGATGCCGGCCTGCTGGAAGTAGTAGTCGTCGGAGCGGCCCTGCCCCTCGACGTTCTCCTCCGGTTGCAGCCCGAGGGAGTCCCAGTACGCCTTGAGCGGCGCCGCCGTGGTCGAGCTGACCCGGTTGATGAAGTAGCCGCCGTTGGTGGAGCCGACCATGTCGAAGTTGTAGTAGCCCTTGATGTAGCCGCGCTGGGTCGAGTTCAGCGAGTTGACGTAGAAGCGGGAGCCGTTGAGCCCCTGCTCCTCGTCGGTCCACCAGGCGAACCGGACCTTCTTCGTCATGGTCGGGTTCTGGGCGGCGAGGACCAGGGCGTTCTCCAGCAGGGTGGCCGAGCCGGACCCGTTGTCGTTGATGCCCGGGCCGGCCGAGACGCCGTCCAGGTGGGCGCCGAACATGACCACCTGGTCGGCCGGGCCGCCGGGCCACTCGGCGATGAGGTTGTTCGAGGGGTACGTGCAGCTTGAGCAGTACTGCTCGCTGACCGTGTAGCCGGCCGCCTGGAGCTTGCCCTTGACGTAGCTCAGCGAGGCGGTGTAGCCGGCCGAGCCGGCCCGCCGGTTGCCGCCGTTGCTGCTGGCGATGGAGTTGAACTGGGTCAGGTGCGCCTGGACGTTGCTGACGGAGATGTCCGGCGCCGCCAGGACGGCGGCGGACGCGGCGATCGGCCGGGCCGCTGTCGTCGCGGCGGAGGGTGACGCGGTCGCCGGCTGGGCGGCCAGCGTCACCGTCATCCCGGTGAACACGGCGAGCGCGATTCCCGCGCTCAGCGTTCTGCCTCTCATGGGGGCTCCTCGGGGGTTGGAGAGATACCGAGACACTTACAGAGATCTATGTCACCGGCATCAGTCGTTCGTCCCGAACCCCCACCGGTTCGACAATGGGTACCGGCGTCAGCACAGGTGAGTAGAGGTGCCAGGATGGGTAGGTAACACCAGCAGGGGTCGTCGGGCCCGGAACGGGGGGCTAGCGATGAGGCCGGGTCGAGCGTGACACGACCCCGCAGCGACCTGTTCGACGACGGCGGGGACACCGGACGCCTGATGGCGGAGCTGGACTGGGCCGACACGCCGCTCGGCGCGGTGTCCGACTGGCCGCAGAGCCTGCGCTCCGCCGTACGGATGGTGCTCTCCTCCCGCTACCCCATGCTGCTGCTCTGGGGCGACCGCCTCTCCCAGCTCTACAACGACGCGTACTCGGCGCTGATCGGTGACAAGCACCCCGGCGCGCTCGGCGACGACGTGCGGGTGACCCTGGCCGAGGGCTGGGACGTCCTCGCTCCCCTGATCGAGCAGGCCATGGCGACCGGGGTCGCCAGTTGGGTGCCCGCCCTGCAACTCCTGCTGGAGCGCGCCGGCTACCGCGAGGAGGCCTACTTCAGCGTCTCGCACGCCCCGGCCCGCGACGACGACGGCCGCACCGTGGGCGTGCTGACGGTGTGCAGCGAGGTCACCGAACAGGTCGTCGGCGAACGGCGACTGCGGCTGCTGCGGGACCTGTCCCTGGGCGGCGACGGGCGCACCGTCGACGTGGACGCGACCTGCGCGCGGCTGATCGACGCGATCGGCGGCCACCCTCTGGACGTGCCGTTCGCCGCGATCTACCTGCGCGACGGCGCGGCCCTGCGACGGGTCGCCTGCACGGGCGGCGACCCGCGCCACGCCACCGTCACCGGGGCGCTGCCGACCGTCGTCGACCTGGCCGACCCGGGGCCGACGGCCCGCGCCTGGTCGCTGCCGGAGGCGGCGTCGGGCCGGCCCACCGACGTGACCGGCCTGGCCGAGCGGCTGTCGCTGGCTGCCGGCCCGTGGGGCGACCCCGCCCGCGCCGCGCTGGCCCTGCCGCTCCCCTCGGCCACCGCGGACCAGCCGCTCGGCGTCCTGCTGGTCGGCGTCAGCCCCAACCGGAAGCTGGACGAGGCGTACCGCTCCTTCTACGAACTGCTGACGCAGCAGGTGTCCACGGCGGTGCGCAACGCCCAGGAGTACGAGCGGGAGCGACGCCGGGCCGAGACGCTGGCCGAACTGGACCGGGTGAAGACCACCTTCTTCACCAACGTCAGCCACGAGTTCCGTACCCCGTTGACCCTCATGCTCGGACCGCTCGCCGACGCCCTCGCCGACACCGCCGCGCCGCTGGCGCCCCCGCAGCGGGAGCGGGTCGAGACCGCCTGGCGTAATGCGACCCGCCTGTTGACCCTGGTCAACAGCCTGCTCACCTTCTCCAGCCTGGAGGCCGGCCGGGCTCGCAGCGACGCCCACGAGGTCGACCTGCCCGCGCTCACCGCCGAGCTGGCCAGCGTGTTCCGCGCCGCCGTCGAGCGCGCCGGGCTGAGTCTGGACGTCGACTGCCCGCCGCTGCCCGGCCCGGTCTCCGTCGACCCGGTCAACTGGGAACGCATCGTCACCAACCTGCTGTCCAACGCCCTCAAGTACACGTTCATCGGTCGCATCCGCGTCGCCGTGGACGCCGACGACGACGAGGTACGCCTGACCGTCGCCGACACCGGCATCGGGATCGCCGAGGCGGACCTGCCGAAGCTCTTCGAGCGCTTCCACCGGGTGCAGGGCGCGCGGTCGCGCAGCCACGAGGGCACCGGCATCGGCCTGGCCCTGGTCCACGAGCTGACCCGGTTGGAGGGCGGCGAGGTCCGGGTGACCAGCCGGGTGGGCGCCGGCACCACGTTCACCGTGGCCCTGCCGTGGTCGGCGGCACGACGCACGGTGACCGGCCGGTCCTCCGAAGGGCTGGGCGACGCGGCACGCGCCGCCGTCCAGGAGGCGACGGGCTGGCTGGCCGACCCGGCCGGAGACGTCGCCGAACCCGCCCCGGCCCCGGGTCCGGCCGCCGACGAGCTGGCCGGCGCACGGATCCTGCTGGCCGACGACAACAGCGACATGCGCGCGTACCTGAGCCGACTGCTCGCCGCGCAGGGCTGGCGGGTGCGGTCGGTCACCGACGGCCGGCAGGCCCTCGACGCGATCCACCTCGAGCCACCGGACCTGGTGCTCACCGACGTGATGATGCCCGTGCTGGACGGCTTCGACCTGGTCCGCCGGCTGCGCGCGGACCCCGCGACCCGGTCGCTGCCGGTGCTCGTGCTCTCCGCGCGGGCGGGCGAGGAGGCCAGCGTGGCAGGTCTCAGCCTGGGCGCCGACGACTACCTGGTGAAGCCGTTCGCCGCCGCCGAGCTGATCGCCCGGGTCCGGACCGCCATCCGCCGCGCTCGCACCGGCGCGTCCGACGGCGACCCCGCCGCGCCGGACGCCGACGGCGAGCCCGCCGCCGACAGGGCCCCGACAGCGACGCGGCCCGCCGCGTCCACGCCGGTCGAGGCCCGGCCCACGCCGGCGGAAGCCCGGCACACCCCGGTCGAGGTCGATCCGGCGCAGAGCGGGCCACGGGTGGACCGCGCCGCCGACTCGGCCGGCGCGTCGGCGGTCACCACGACCGACGACGGTCTCGGCGACCGACTGGACGAGCAGTGGACGTACGCGTCGGTGCCCACCTCGGCGGCCACCATGCGCCAGGACGTCCGGCTGGCGTTGGACGGCCTGGACGTCGACGCGGACGTGGTGGAGGATCTGCTGCTCGCCGCCTCGGAGGCGATGAACAACGCCGTCGAGCACGCGCAACGGCCCAGCCGCCCGGAGGTGCGGGTCCGACTCCAGGTGGGCGACGCGCTGGTCCGGATCTCGGTACGCGACTTCGGCACCTGGCGGGACCGTCGACCGGCCATGGACCGGGGGCGCGGCGCGCTGCTGATGAACGCCTACGGCGACGTACGGCTCGTCTCCACCGGCGAGGGAACGACCGTGACCATCGAACGCCGGCTGGCCTGAGACCGGGCGACCGGCTCGGCGTGTGTCATGACGCAAGCAAGGCGGGTTAAGGATCTCCTGTCCGGACACGCGGACAGCCCGGACAAACGGACGGCCAGGACAACACCGAGGTTGTCCGGGCCGCTGTCCGCGTGTCCGCCGCTGTTCGCGTGTCCACGCGTCGGGGTTGCCGCAGACCGCGCGAAATCCCAGTTCGCAGACGTTCTAGCGGCTCGCAGGCAGGTCCGACCTAGGTCGGGGCGCGGTGTTTCCCTGGTCAACGCCGATCGGCGCTCTGACCTAGGTCGCCGCCCCAGGCTGGCCGGAGCGGTCCTAACCGGTGTCGAAGTGTCCGCCCTCGGCGTGCTCCACGTGTCCGCCGTCCGGGCGCGCACCACGAGTCCCCGGGGTTGTCCAGCGCTCCTATATGGCCACGTCCCCGGGGTTGTCCAGCCTGTCCGCCTGTCCGTCGTTGTCCACCGCCCGGAGTTGTCCGGACCGTCCGGCTGTCCACCCGTGCCGATGAATAGTTCAAGCGGAAGATGCAGCCCTAGGCGATGAACTTGCGGAGTCGGCGAGGTCGGGCGCAAGGGCATTTTTGCGCCCGACCTCGCTCGCGCTAGCGCCGGCTCCGGGGAGGCCGCTTGCGCAGCACCAGCGTGATCGCACTGATCGTGGCGAGCGTGATCGCACTGATCGCGGGGACCACCGCCGGGGCGACGTTGCCCATCTCCTCGGCGCTGCTCAGTGCGATCCAGAGCAGGGCCCCGATGGACGGGATCACGACCACCACGAGGGCGGCGATCAGCACCTTCTCAGTGCTACTCGTCGCGTTGTGCTGGTGATTGGTAGATGCCGTAGGTACGGTAGATGCGGAATTCAAGGGTCACTGCCTTCTTTCTACTGGTCCGGCTAGGGACATGTGGTGAGACGTGACCCGTCAAGGCGGACCCGGGGGCTGGCACCCCCGGGCACCCGCCTTGACGTGTTTCTGCGGGTCTTGTCTCTAGTGGAGGACTGTACTGGCGTGATCTGCGCGGCTCCACCGTCCGCGCCAGGAGTCCGGTGTTCGGACCGGCGCTCCGAGCAGTTGGTGACCACTGCCCCCTTGTGGGGTTGGCAGCGCCACCTGTTGCCACACTGTATCCAGCAATCGGGACATCACCCGGAGGACTGCTGTTCGCTGCGACTGGCGCACAGCGAACAGCGCCAGATCTGCTGCGCCTTCGCGGGGAAGCCCATCCCCCTGAGAGCGCCGCGCTCTCGCCCGGACTCATCGCACCCCGATGATCATGACGGCACTTCCCTCCACCATTTACCTGCCCAGACGCGCATCAACACGCCCACGTGGATAAGCATGCAGGCGCTGTCTGATGGACCGGCGGTTTTCCCGGCCGCCTCCGCGCATGTGTTTCTGGAACCTCCGCGCTGCCGTTGTGCACGGACAGGCGCAGCCCTTGGCGCAGGCCCTTCGCTTGGTGGTGGACCACTGCCACAGCACCCGCGCGATGCTGCGGCCTGCTCTGCTAAGACTGCAATTCGGTACTCGGAACTTTCGACGCAGTAGACCGACGGATGGTAGAAGCCGAGGACTTTGCGGCGGACCGGCTGACCGTGCCGCCCGCCCCCGCGCCCGCGCCCCCGGCAGCCCACGATCCGTCCACAGTGTGTTCAGGTACGTGTCGAGCATCGGGGCGACCAGCCGGAAAGCCGCACCATAATGGTCACTATTGTATGCCTATCGTGATACAAACCTTGCCACAATGAGACATGCCGAGAATGACTGCCGGACAGCGCCATAAGCAGGAGTCACAGGCTCTAGAGCTGTCCAACGCCGGGCACTCGATCGACACCATCGCGGAGCGCTTGGAGGTGGGTCGCGCAACCGCCGCCCGACGCGTCCGGGCCGCACTCGCGCGCATCCCAGGGCAGGAAGCGGACACGCTCCGGCGGCAGTCTGAGACGCGCACCAATAGGTGGATGCGGCGCTGCAACACCCTGCTCGACTCCCCCGAACTGTTGACGCAGGACACGGTGCGGGTACTCAATCTCCTGCTCACCCTGGGGCGCGAGCGGGTCCATCTCTACGGGCTGCGCCTGCCGTCCGCGCTGGTCGTGCAGATCGAACAAGCAGCCGTGCAGTGAGTCCGCTCGCGCGTCCCGACGTGACCGGCACTGGCTCGCTCGGCCGCTGCCGCATCCACCGCAAGCCGCTGCCGCCCGAGCGCCACGCCCTGGCCGAGCCGATCGCCACCGAGCGGCTGGCGGCCGAGGAGGGCGAGGTTGGCCCGTCACCGCTCCCCCGCCCGTCGCGCCGACGTGGCACCTGCCCCGACTGCACTGCCGCCCTAGCCGCTGGGGCGTGGGCGTTCCTGAACGGAGATGATCTGTGATCTACCCGAGTGATAACCGCGTGCGCTACGCCCCGGAGTTGGGCGTGTGGGTGGTCGACACGGGCGAGAGCCACGCCGCAGGCGCTGACCAGATCCTCGCCGCGATGATGGTCTACGCCGAGCAGGCAGGCGACGTGCCGCCGGGCTGCGCGTGCTTCCCGGAGTCGTCCAGCGTCTCGTGCACGGCGTCACCACCACCGCGCCCACCGTGCACAGGATCGGCCGCAAGGGCGCCGTGGTGCTGTACGGGCACGGCCGGGTGCCCGACGAAGCACCGGTAGCGACGGAGGCCAACGCCGCGGAGTGCCCGTGCAACAATGCCGAAGGCGAGGCGCGTGCGCGAGCGTTGGGCAAGGCTGGCCAGTGGGCGGAGTTGCACGCGCTCACCGTGGCGTTCCCGACCGCACCGGGTGCGCTCCAGCCGGCCGAGCCGGGCACGGACGCTCCGGCGGCGTGGGAAGGCGAGCAGGTGGCCGTGGCCGGGATGTCCATCCCCGATCGGCACGTGCACCCGGACACTCGGGCCGACCTGGAGCGACTGTCCGCGCTGGCCGCTCGCTCCGCTGAGTTGGACCGGGCCGCGCGAGACGCCAAGCGAGACGCGGAAAGCGCCGGCACCGATACGCGCCGGCTCGCGGCTGACGCTGCCGCCGCAGGCACCCCGCTCGACGCCGCTGCCGTGACCCAGACGATCCGCGAGCGACAGGAACAGGTGGAGGCCGCACAGATCACGGCGGACGGCACTCGGGACGCGGTCGGCCAGGTCCGCCGCCAGGATCGAGCAGCGCCGGGCGGAGTGGTTGAGCTACCTGCACGGCCAGGCCGCCGCCGGGCTGGCGCGGCTGGATCTCGTCCTGGCCGAACTGGACGCGGCGGTTACCAACCTGGCCGAGATCGACCGGATCCGCCAGACGGTGAAGTCTCCGAGCGCTGGCCGGCTGTTCACCGCTGGGACGCCCATCCCGGTCACGAGCGCCGTGGAGGCGGCCCGGCAGACCCGCCAGAGCGCCGCAGAGGCGTTGGCCGGGCTGGAGCGGCGCCGCCAAGGTGGCGCGGGAGAGCGCGTCTCAGCCTGCCTGAGCGGTCACAGGGAACGGGCGCGGTCGATTGGCCGCGCCCGTTCTGTCGTCCAGCGGACAGAGCCGCCGCCGGCACCGGCACGGCCGGTCAGGATCGCGGGACATGCCAAGTACCCGGAGGGACGCGACGTGGCGAAGCGCGAGGACTACAAGACGACGGCGGCGGACTACCTGCGCAGCGCAGAGAAGCGGGACGACGAGTTAGGGGTCAAGCTGGACTCCAACGATCTCCGCCGGTACGGCGCCGCGTACGCCGCCTTGGCCGTGGCGCAGGAGTTGAGCGATCTCCGCGAGGCCGTCAGCGGTGTGGAAGGCGCACTGAAGGATCAGGATTACATCGGAATTGGCGCACACGCGCGGTACATCTCCGAGGCGCTGGAGAAGATCGCCAAGCGGTGAACGGTCGCAAGCGGACGGCCCGGACCTGGCAGGGTCCGGGCCGTCTCAGCGTGCGTCCGGGTCCGCGTCCCGTGCCTGGTGGGGTCGGTGCTCGGTGATCCACGCTTCCACGTCTTCCACCAACCACACCGCTCCCCCGGCCAGGCGATCGAACGGCTCTGGGAAGTCTGGCCGGCCGGTGATCTGCACGACGCGGGCGCGGGACACCTGGAGGCGTTCCTGTAGTTCGGCACTGCCGTACAGCCTGCGGACCATGGACCGGACGCTATGCGGACCCGTCAGTGTCATATATGACAGCTGTCAGACTTGACACTATCGTGTACGACAGGGCACGGTCACTATAGGGACCGTGCGGACGGCAACCGGTTGGTCCCTTTCGGTGAGCGGTCCGGGTACCTGATCGGGGATCGGTGCCCGGACCTGCCCATTTCTCGGAGGTGGAGCCGTGCCGATGGACGACGGACCCGTAACGCCCGCGCTGCTGCTGTGGACAGCCATGCGCGTGATCAACCAACACGCGGAACCGGCCAGCCCGCACCGGGAGACGGGGCGGTGTGCGCAGTGCGGTGACGGCGCGTGCGGGATGCTCGCGTGGGCCATCGGGGAGGTCAAGCGCCAGCGGATGACTGGCAATCGCGCTGCCCGGTACGGGATGACCGGTACCCGCCGATGATCGAGCGGGAGCTACCCCGGTCGGTATGGGTGCCGCTGGCGGCCCGGCACGTCATCAGGCGGCACCGGACGAACGGATCGTGCGGGCGCTGCCGGCCGGACGGGTGCCCGGCGCTGAGTTGGGCGCGCGACCGGATCGAGGCGTACCGGGTGGCCGGGAACAGGTCGCAGCGGTACTGAGCGGTTTCCCCGTCGCGCA
Organism: Micromonospora sp. RB23; assembly: GCF_053585025.1. Lineage (NCBI taxonomy): Bacteria > Bacillati > Actinomycetota > Actinomycetes > Micromonosporales > Micromonosporaceae > Micromonospora > Micromonospora sp. RB23. The sequence continues at coordinate 3,089,326 of NZ_CM132111.1, read as the reverse complement.
ATGGCATGTGTCACCGCTGTCCCGGGGATCAGAGCCGGCGACCGGCGCCGTCGTGGGCGACGATGCCGTCCAGCCGCTTGCCGGGAGCGAGCGTGGTCGGATCGAACCAGAAGATCACGACCTGCTTGTCCAGACTCCACCGCCGCACCGTGGCGTCGACCTGCCGACCGTCGACGGTGCCGATGATCCGCGCCGCCGGGCCGACGAAGTAGCCGAAGGTGGGCACCGCGAAGACCGACTCGCTCTCGTCGTAGCCGATCTGGTGGAAACCCGGGCTGCGGTCGGTGCCGTCGACGTCGTTGACCAGGATGTCCGTGCGCACCGTGCCGTCCGGCGCGCGGCGACCGGCGGCCAAGCCGATGGTCACCTTGGGTGCGCCCGGAATCGTCACCGCGACGAAGAAGTAGACCCGCCGGTCGGTGCCGTGCACTGTTCCGGAGTCGACCACCTGGCCCAGGGGCTTCGGATCCGGCACGCCACGAGGATTCGCCGGCGGTGGCGTCGGCTCGTTCGACGTCGGCGCGACACCGGCCGGGGACGAGGCCACGGCGACCGGGGACGCGGGGTCGGTCAACGCGGGCTCGCGCGACCCGCCCGGGTCGACCGTCACCGCGGTCACGGCGACCAGCCCGGCCGCGAGCGTCGCCGCCGCCGCTCCGGTCACCTTCCGGCGGGTACGCAACCGCCGCCCGTCACGCATGACCCGGGCCAGGTCGAGCACGGCGTCGGGGCGTTCGGTCGCCCGCATGGCCTCGCGGAGCCGATCCAGCTCGCTCATCGGCGCGCCCCCTCGTCGGCGGTGCGCGGCGCGGCGGTGCGCAACTTCTGCAGGGCCCGCGAACTGGTGCTCTTGACGGTGCCCACGGACACGGCGAGTTCTCGGGCCACCTGCGCCTCCGGCAGGTCGAAGTAGTACCGCAGCACGACGATGGCCCGCTCCCGAGGGCTCAGCGCGCTGAGGATGGCGACCAACCAGCGCCGGGTGGCCACGTCGTCGGCCACGTCACCACGTCGCTGCTCCGGCACCTCGTCGGTCGGGTACTCCCGCATCGGCCGTCGCCACCGGTCGACCAGGTGGTTGACCAACGTGCGACGCGCGTACCCGTAGGCGTCGTCGTCGTGGATCCGCGACCACGACGCGTACGTGCGGACCAACGCGGTCTGCGCGGCGTCCTCGGCCTGGTGGTGGTCGCCGGTCATCAGGAACGCGGCGTGCACCAGTCGCGCGGACGCCGCCCGCGCGAACTCGACGAACTCCGCGTCACCCCGCGCCACCGCGAACCCTCCCCCGTGCCACATCACCTCAGACGGATACGGCCGCCGAAAGGTTGAGATCCGGATCACCTCAACTTTTCGCCGCCATCACCCGTCTTCTCCTGTGTGGCGCCGCCAGGCGACGCGCGAGGGGAGAGACATGTCGACGAAGGGTACCCGCCGGTGGCATCTGGCATCGGCGGCGTCACTGCTGGCGGTGGCGCTGCTCACCGGATGCACGGGGCCAGCGGCCGGAGACCCCGCCACCGGATCGCGAACCGGTGACCAGGCGGCTGCCTCGCACCGGCCGACCGGCGTCGGCATCCTCGGCACCCGCAGCACGCCCAGCCACCCGGTCAGCTATCCCGCCACCGGCGGTAGCCGCTGGACGATGGCCGCGGCCGAGACGACGCACGGCGGCGCGCAGAGCGGCACCCTGCTGCGCTACCGGGTCGCCGTGGAACGCGACATCAGTGGACTCGCGGCGGGTGACATCGCCACCGCGATCTCGGCGACGTTGAACGACCCCCGCGGCTGGACGGCAGGTGGGAACTGGCGGCTGCGGCGGGTGGGCCTCGACGACGCGGCCGACTTCACCATCTACCTGGCGACCCCCGGCACCCGCGACACCCTCTGCCAGGACGTGCCGGACGGCTACACGTCCTGCCGCAACGGGGCCAAGGTGGTGCTCAACGTGGCGCGCTGGGTGTCGGGCGTGCCGGACTACGGCGCGAGCCTGAACACCTACCGCCAGTACATGGTCAACCACGAGGTGGGGCACCGGCTCGGGTTCGGCCACGAACGCTGCCCGGGATCGGGCAAGCCGGCGCCGGTGATGCAGCAGCAGACGTTGGGTCTGCACGGTTGCCGCGCCAACGCCTGGCCGTACCCGAACGGCACGGTCCGCTACCACGGCCCGTCCGGGGCGTACGACGACGCGATCCCCCGACGCGACGGCGCGTACCCGAAGCACTGAGACCGCCGGTCAGGGTCGGCGGCGGCGCTCCTGCTCGAGTCGTTCGTCCAGCCGACCCAACTCGTAGACGGCGTTGAGGCTGGTCGGCAGGCGGCGGACATTCTCCGGCCCGGGGTCGGGATCCGGGTCGGGGCCGGAAGACGGCGGCGGGTCGGGAGTCGGCGCGGGAACGGCGGAGTGACCGGCGCTGCCCCGGCGGCGCAGCAGCAGCGCCGCCAGCCCGACCAGGACCACCGCCACCAGCAGGTAGGACACCGGTGGCCAGCCACTGCGGACGGGGTCGGCGAGCGACGGCGCGACGTCCGGCGCCGGGGTGTCGCCGCCGCGCTGGGGCACGGCCGGATCGCTGTCCGTGGTGCCCGCGCCCCCGCCGGGGCGGTCGGGCTTCACCGTCGCCCGGCCACCGGTCGACGACGCGGCGGGCGCGGGGGTCGCGCCGGGCGTCGACGGGCTGGACGGCCCGGCCGTGGGTGGTCGGCTCGGCCCGGAGGTCGGGGCGCGGGTGCCGCTCGGAGTCGCGGTCGGGGTGGGCGTACCGCCGCCACCCAGCAGGTCGCCGACCATCCGGCCGACGCCACCGACCAGTTCGCCGAGCGGACCTGGACTGGCGGAGACGGACGGCGTGGGCGCGGGCGCGAGCGCGAGGGTCAACGCGAGGACGACGACGGCAGGCATCCATCCACCTCCGATGTGCCGATGCCAGGCACCGTACCGCAGTGTGGGACGCCGTGGGTGCCGCGCCACGGCGCGGCTGACGTCGTGCCGGCCGAGCGTTGTTACCCAGCGGTTACGCCGCGGCGAGGTGCCCGTGTCGGGGCGGGACGACGGTGGCGGCGGAGGGTCATCGGCAGGGCTGCCGCGACGTGACCCCGGGACACCGAACGGAGAACCACGATGAGGATCAGGAGCGCGTTGACCGCGACGGCGGTCGTCCTCGCCGGAGTGCTCGCCACGGCGGGCAGCAGCACGGCGGGCACCAACAGCACGGCGGGCACCACCTCGGCGCGCGCCGCGACCGGGGCGGCGTACTGCGGAATCACCTGGGGCAGCGGGGATAAGTCGGCCGGCGCGCTGAGCGACGCCCCCCTGGTCGACGTCCGGACGGGCCGGCACGACTGCTACGACCGGGTGGTGTTCGAGTTCGCCGGCCCCGTCGACGGGTACACGGTCGGCTACGGCGAGACCTGGACCGAGGGCGAAGGGCTCGCGCTGTCGCCGTACACCGCCGGAGGCGCGCTGCTGCGGGTCTCCCTGCGGGCCCCGGCGTACGACGCCGACCACGTCGGCACGCTGCCCTACCCCGTCGGCGCGCACGTCGCGAACCTGCTGCGCTACCCGACGCTGCGGGACGTGGTCTTCGGCGGCAGCTTCGAGGGCTACACCACCTTCGCCGTCGGCGTACGGGCCCGGTTGCCGTTCCGCGCCGTCGTGCTGGCCGGTCCGGGTGCCCACAGCCGGATCGTGCTCGACGTCGCCCACGAGTGGTAACCGTCGCCGGACCCGGGCGGGCGTGACTCAGGGTCGTGGTGGATCCTCGTCCGCCTGGGCGCGGCGGGTCGTACGGAACCGCCGTTGGTACGCGGCGGGGCTGATCGACAGCTTCCGGGCGAAGACCCGCCGCATGCTCTCGTAGCTGGGGAATCCGGCGAGCGTCGCTGCCTGCGTCGCGGTGTGGTTCTGGTCCAGCAGCGCCCGGGCCAGGTCGAATCGGATGTTCTCCACGTAGCGGGCCGGTGTTGTGGACAGCTCGTCGTGGAACAGCCGGGTGAGCTGCCGGGTGCTCACGTTGAGGTGTTTCGCGAGTTCGGTGAGCGAGTGGTCGGCGCGGGGGTTCGCCGTGACGACGTCGGCGATCCTGCGCAGGGCCGGCGACCGGGGCGGGGGCCCCTGCAACGGCGCGGAGAACTGGGACTGACCGCCGGCGCGCTGCATGTACACCACCAGGGCGCGGGCCACGTCGCGCGCCAGGTCGGGCCCGTGGTCCTCCTCGACGAGAGCGAGCGCCAGGTCGATGCCGGCGGTCACGCCGGCCGAGGTGTAGGTCGCGCCGTCGCGCACATAGATCGCGTCGGGTTCGACGCGGCAGGTGGGACACCAGGCGGCCAGCTCGTGCGCGACCTGCCAGTGGGTGGTGGCGCGCTTGCCGTCGAGGAGGCCGGCGGCGGCGAGGACGAACGCTCCGGTGCAGATCGACGCGATCCGTCCGGCCGTGGCGGCCGGCACGCGGGCGGCGTCCGCCAGGTCGACGGGGACGCGGGCGCGGGGATACCGGTCGGAGCCGGCCACCAGCAGCGTGTCGAAGCCGGGCGTCGCGGCGGTCGCCGCGCCGTCGACCGCCATCCGGACGCCGAGGCTCGACGTGACGTCCGCCCCGGTCGGCGAGAGCAGAACGATCCGGTAGGCGGCGCCGAAACGGTTCGCCTCCTTGAACACCTCGGCCGGACCCGCGACGTCCAGCAGCGTCACCCCGTCGTACACGAAGATCGCGACGCGGTGCGTGCCGCCGTTCACGGTCGCCGGCCCTGCGCGCCGCGCGGAGCCGGGCACGGCGGGTGTCGACGATTACCGGGGTGGCGGACGGGCGGCGTGGACACGATGCATTGGTAGCACGCCGCCGGCGGGAACGACCGAGGTCCCCATCACTCTGTGTGGCGGCCGACCCCTGTCCGGATATGAGTGGTTCCTGGCTCGACGGAGGCGGCGGGCCACGACGACCGGTGGGCACGATGGGGTCGTCAGCATTCGGCTCACCTCGTCCGGAAGGCGCAAAGGGAAATGGCAGAGGTCATCGCGGGATTCGACATTCCGCGGACAACGGCGGTCGCCGAGGCGACCCGGCACATCCAGGAGACGACCGGGCCGCTCATTTACCACCACTCACGGCGGGTTTTCCTCTTCGGTCTGATCCACGCCCGACGGCTGGGCGTCGAACCGGACCCGGAACTGCTCTACCTGGCGGCCATGTTCCACGACGCCGGGCTCGTCACGCCGTTCTCGGACCTCCAGCAGCGCTTCGAGGTCGACGGCGCCGACCACGCGCGCAGGTTCCTGCTGGAACGGGGATTCTCCACGGCCGCCGCCGAGACCGTCTGGACGGCGATCGCCCTGCACACCACGCCGGGTATTCCCGACCGGATGGGCCCCGAGGTCGCGACGACCTACCTCGGTGTGCTGACCGACGTTCTCGGCCTCGGTCTGGACGGGCTGGACACCGACCAGTTGACCGAAATCCTCGCCGTCCATCCGCGCGGGGATTTCAAGAACGAATTCCTGCGCACCACCGTCGAGGGGTTGAAGAATCGGCCCGAGACCACGATCGGCACCGTCAACTCCGACTATCTCGAACACTTCGTTCCCGGCTTCCAGCGCGTGACGACGGTCGAGCGCATCGTCGGCTCACCCTGGCCGAGCTGAAAGGCCACGACTATGAAAGCCATCACCGTACGCGACCGTGACGCCGGCGTGCAGGGGCTCAGCCTGACCGACATGCCGTACCCCCACGCCGCGGAGAACGACGTCATCGTGCGCGTCCACGCCGCCGGTTTCACACCCGGGGAGCTCGACTGGCCGACGACGTGGACCGACCGCGCGGGGCGTGACCGGACGCCCACCATCCCCGGCCACGAGCTCTCGGGTGTCGTGGCCGAGCTGGGCTACGGCACCACCGGCCTCTCGGTGGGTCAGCGGGTGTTCGGCCTGACCGACTGGGCCCGCGACGGATCCCTCGCCGAGTACACGGCGGTGGAGGCGCGGAACCTCGCCCCGCTGCCGGCCGACGTCGATCACACGGTGGCCGCGGCGCTACCGATCTCCGGACTGACCGCCTGGCAGGGGTTGTTCGACCACGGCCATCTCACGAGCGGCCAGAGCGTCCTGGTGCACGGCGCCGCCGGAGGTGTCGGCTCGATCGCCGTCCAACTCGCGCGGGAGGTGGGCGCCCGTGTGATCGGCACCGGTCGCGCCGCCGACCGGGACGTCGCGCTCTCCCTCGGCGTGCAGGCCTTCGTCGACCTGGACGCCGACGACCTGCGACAGGTCGGCGAGGTGGACGTGGTGCTCGACGTCATCGGTGGCGACATCCTGCGCCGGTCGACCGATCTGCTCCGCCCCGGCGGCACCGTCGTGACCATCACCGCGCCGCCCGCCGTCCAGCCCAGTGACGGGCGAGCCGTCTTCTTCGTCGTCGAACCGGACCGTGCCCGGCTGGTCGATCTCGCCGAACGCGTCCGCACCGGACGGCTCAGGCCCATCGTGGGCGCTGTGCGGCCGCTCGACGAGACGGCCTCGGCGTTCGCCCGGCGCCAGCGCACCGCGGGAAAGACGATCATCAAGATCGCGGACTGACCCGGATGCGGCCGGCTCCCGCCCAGATCGAGGCGGGAGCCGGCCGGCGCCGACCGTGCGGCGGTTACCCTCCGGAGCCCTGCGGGGCCTCGTCGGCCAGGTGCCAGACCTCGCGCATCGGGGCCCACCAGTCCCCCGAGCCGGGCTCGGCCAGCGACTCCTGGCACGGGTCGGTCAGCTTCCACCACTCCTGGGTCTCGGGGTCCGCGGCGATCAGCCGAAGGTCGGCCTCGTAGTCGTCGCCGACGTACTCGTAGTAGCCGAAGAGCAGGTCGTCGTGGAGGAAGATGGTGTAGTTGCGGAAGTTCGCCTCGCGCAGCGTCTGCTCGACGCTCGGCCAGACGGCGGCGTGTAACCGCAGGTAGGTCTCCCGCTGCTCGGGGCGGAGTCGAATCACGCAGCCATGACGTTGCACGTCGTGCCCTTTCGTGTGAGGGGGGTGCCCGGAGGCACCTGACCGTAGCTCGTGGACGGTGCCGGGACGGGGACCCGACCGGCCGCCGATGACGACCGTTCCGCCAGGGTCACGCACAGTGGTCACGGGTCTACCCTCGACTGATGGAGGGCCGCGTACTGGTGGTCGAGGACGACGTCTCCATCCGGGAGGTCACCGCCATCGGCCTGCGCCGCGCCGGTTTCCGGGTCGACACCGCCAGCGACGGACGAGCGGCGCTCGTGACCTGGCGCGCCCACCCGGTCGACCTGATCGTGCTCGACGTCATGCTGCCCGGACTGGACGGTCTGGAGGTGTGCCGGGAGATCCGGCGGACGAGCCAGGTGCCGATCCTCATGCTGACCGCCCGCACCGACACGCTCGACGTGGTGGTCGGCCTGGAGTGCGGCGCGGATGACTACCTGCGCAAACCGTTCGACCTGCCGGAGCTGGTGGCCCGGGTCCGCTCGGTGCTGCGGCGGGCGAGCGCGCCGACGCCGTCGCGCGACATCGCCGTCGGCGACCTGGAGATCGACCCGGGTGCTTTCGTGGTACGCCGGAACGGCCGGGTGGTGGAGCTGACCGCCACCGAGTTCCGGCTCCTGCTGGAGCTGGCCCGACGCCCCGGCCAGGTCTTCACCCGGGAACTGCTGCTGGACCTGGTCTGGAACCACCGCTTCCTCGGTGACTCACGGCTCGTCGACGTGGCCGTGCAGCGGTTGCGCGCGAAGGTCGAGGACGATCCGGCGCACCCACGGCGCATCCGCACGGTACGCGGCGCGGGCTACAAGCTGTCCGGCGACTGACGGGAGGTCGGCGATGGCCGTACGCGCGGTGACGCCCGGCCGGCTGCGTCGCCGACTGACGATCGCCTTCGTGCTGGTCGCCGGGGTGTCCGCCGGTCTGCTCGCCGGCGGGACCGGGCTGCTGCTGCGGCAGTCCTGGTGGGACGCGTCGCTGCGCCAGGCCACCGCCGACGCCCGCTACCAGCTCGTGCTCGCCGGACAGTTCCTGCCGTTGACCGAGCAGCACGACGCCGAGCTGCTCAACAGCTTCGAGGGCAGCGGTCGGCACGTCGTCCTCGTCGACGGCGACGTCCATCCCTCCCACCCCGGGTACGCCCCCGCCCTGGGCGGCCGTCTGCGGGCGTCGGTCGCGGACGGGCAGCTCGCGTTCCAACGCTCGACGTCGGCGCAGCGCCCCCGACTGCTGGTGGTGGGCGGGCGTATCCCCGGTTCCACCGCGGAGCTGTACGTGATCACCGTGGAGGACGACATCGCGGCCGGCCTGAACCAGGTGTACGCGGCGCTGCTGGCCGGCTGGGTGACCGTCGTCGTGGTCGCCGCCGCGGTGGGCAACCTCCTGGCCCGCCGCACCCTGGAGCCGGTGGGCCGGGCCAGCCGCGCCGCCCGGGCGCTCACCGAAGGGCTGCTCGCCACCCGTCTGCCGGTGCGCGGGCGGGACGAGTTCAGCGCCTGGGCGGCGTCGTTCAATGAGATGGCCGAGGCTCTGGAAGCGAAGATCGCCGCCCTGTCGGCCGCACAGGCCCGGGAGCGGCGGTTCACGGCCGACGTCGCGCACGAACTGCGTACCCCGGTGACCGCCCTGGTGGCGGCGGCCTCGCTGCTGCGCGAGCAGCTGGACCGGCTGCCCGACGACGCCCGGCCGGCCGCACGACTGCTGGTGGGGGACGTGGTCCGGCTGCGCCGCCTGGTCGAGGACCTGCTGGAGATCTCACGGCTGGACGCCGGGCGGGAACGCCCGAGCGTCGAACCGGTGGACGCGCTGGCACTGCTACGGGCGATCGTCGCGGCGCGCGGCTGGTCGGACCGGGTGCTCGTCACCGGCGATCCCGTCGTGCTGCACACGGATCCCCGCCACCTGGAGCGTGTCCTCGCCAACCTGATCGCCAACGCGGTCGAGCACGGCGGCGGCGAGATCTCCGCGAGGGTGACCGCGGCGGACCGGATCGTCGCCGTCGAGGTGTCCGACCAGGGGCCCGGCATCCCGGTCGCGCACCTGCCGCTCGTGTTCGACCGGTTCCACAAGGTCGACTCCGCGCGTTCGGCCTCGGGCAGCGGCCTCGGTCTGGCGATCGCCCGGGAACACGCGGCCGTGGTGGGCGGGGCGCTGAGCGTGCACAGCGAGCCGGGCGTCGGCACGCGGTTCCGTCTGGAGCTGCCCGCCGACGTGCCGGAGCCGGCGGCCCACCCCGACGGGGGCACGCGGGAGGGGGCGCGGGATGAACTGCCGTGACCGGTGGCGCGCGGCGGTCATCACGGCGCTCGTCGCCGTACTCGCCGTCGCCGGCTGCGGCACCCCCCGCTCCGGCGTCCTGGGCGCGGCGCCGACCGCGCCGCCGCCCACCACCGCCCCGCCGACGGGAGCGCCGACCGCGACCCCGTCGGCCGCTCCGGCTCCGCCGACGCCGTCGGCCACCACCCCGCCGCGTCCGCCGACGCCGCCGGTCAACGGCACCCGCCGGCCGGACACGGTGACGATCGAGCTGTGGTACGTCCGCTCCGGGCGGCTCGTGCCCACCCGGCGCACCCGACCGGCCACCGTCGCGACGTCCCGGCTCGCCCTGGACGAGCTGTCCGCCGGTCCGACGCCGGCGGAGGCCGCCACCGGGATGGTGACCCTGCTGGCGGCCGGCGTCGAGGTCACCCGGATCGCCGACGGGGTGGCGACACTCGGTCCCGTCCCGTCCGCCGACGACCCGGCGGACCGCCGGCGGCTGCGCGAGGCGCAGGTGGTGTGGACGCTCACCCAGTTCCCCACCGTCCGGCGGGTCCGTTTTGCCGGCGGCGCTCCGGTCGGCCGGGCCGACTATCCGGGTCTGCTCGCGCCGATCGTGGTCAGCGGGCCGAGCGTCGGCGAGCGGGTCACCGCCCCGCTCACCGTCAGCGGCACGGCGGACGTGTTCGAGGCCACGGTGAGCGTCCGGGTGCTGGACGACGCCGGCCGCCAGGTGGCCGCCGCCTTCGGCACGGCGAGCTGCGGCAGCGGCTGCCGGGGCGCCTACCGGGTGGTGGTCACCTGGCGTACGACCAGGCAGCAGCGCGGGACGGTCGAGGTGTACGAGGTGTCGGCCCGCGACGGGACTCGGACCAACACGGTGGCCGTGCCGGTGCTCCTCGCGCCGCACGGCAGCTGAGCGGGAAACGCGGCCGTTTCGCTCGTCCGATGCGACGCACCTCATAAAACCCTGCAACAACGGCCCCGAGCGAACTAGGGTCAGTACGACATCGTTTCACGGGGGGTTCGGATGCTGGACGGTCAGCAGGTGAGCACGGGCGTCGGGGTGCCGGCTGCCCGGGCAGCGCGCTGCTCGGCAACCGACCTGTTCACCGTAGTGATCGACCTGCTCCGGGAGGTCGGCTACGACCGGATGACCATCGACGCCGTCGCCGCCCGCGCGCACGTGAGCAAGGCCACCATCTACCGGCGGTGGGACGGCAAGGCCGAACTGGTCGTCGCCGCCCTGAGCGACCGCCAGGTCGGCGTGCTCAACCCACCGGACACCGGCTCGCTGCGGGGTGACCTGATCGAGCTGCTCCGGGCCACCGCGGCCATCTGCGTCGCCGACTGCGACCTGATGCAGGCGCTGACCTTCGCCATGCGGACCAGCCCGGAGTTGGAACGTCTCGTACGCCACCAGGTGCTGCCCGCCGGGCGGGTGGCCAGCACCGCCGTCCTGGTCCGCGCCGCCGCCCGTGGGGAGATCCCCCCGGAGGCCGGCGAACGGGACCTGTTCCACGATCTGGCGCCCGCGCTCCTCATGTCCCGGCTGGTCGCGCACGGCCTGCCCGCCGACGACGCGTTCCTCACCCAGGTCGTCGACCAGGTGCTGATCCCGGTTCTCCGCTACCGGCACGACCGCCCGTCCCAGGCCTGATCCATCAACATCCGCACCACGGAAGGCTTCACCATGCCCGGAACCACCTCGACCGCCCCCGGCGCACCCGGCGCCGGGACGTCGACAGGCGCGCCGCACCCGCGGCGCTGGATCGCCCTGGCGGTCATCGCGGTCTCGCAGCTGATGGTCGTCCTCGACGCCACCATCGTGAACATCGCGCTCCCCCAGGCCCAGGCCGACCTGGGCATCACCGACGCGAACCGGCAGTGGGTGATCACCGCCTACACGTTGGCCTTCGGCGGTCTGCTCCTGCTCGGCGGCCGGATCGCCGACTACTGGGGGCGCAAGCGCACCTTCCTGGTCGGCATGACCGGTTTCGCGTTGGCCTCCGCGCTGGGCGGTCTGGCCACCACCGGTGGGATGCTCTTCGCCGCCCGCGCGTTGCAGGGCGCGTTCGGCGCGCTGCTCGCGCCGGCCGCGCTGGCGCTGCTCACGGTGCTGTTCACCGAGGCCACCGAGCGCGCCAAGGCGTTCGCCGTGTACGGCGCGATCGCCGGCGGCGGCTCCGCCGTCGGGTTGCTGCTCGGCGGAGTGCTGACCGAGTACGCCGACTGGCGCTGGTGCCTGCTGGTCAACATCCCGGTCGCCGCCATCGCGATCGCCTTCGCCCTCCCGCTCGTGCCGGAGAGCCGGGCCCACGGCAACACCCGCTACGACGTGCCCGGCGCGGTCGTCGTCACCGCCGGTTTGGTCTCCCTCGTCTACGGCTTCACCAAGGCCGCCGAGGACGGCTGGGACGCCACGGCCACGCTCGGCTTCATCGCCGCCGGTGTGGTGCTGCTGGCTGCCTTCGTGGTGATCGAGCTGCGCACCAACCACCCGCTGCTGCCGCTGCGGATCATCCTGGACCGCAACCGGGGCGGGGCGTACCTCACCTCGACGCTGATCGGCGCGGGGTTGTTCGGGGCGTTCCTCTTCCTGACCTTCTACTTCCAGGTGGTCCTGCAGTACAAGCCCCTGGAGGCGGGCCTGGCCTCGTTGCCGGTCACGGCCGGGGTGCTGATCGCCGCGGGTGGCGCCAGCCAGCTCATGCCGCGACTGGGCGCCAAGCCGCTGATGGTCGCCGGCGCGGTGCTCGCGGCCCTGGGCATGGTGGTACTGACCCAGATCGACGTGGACACCCCGTTCCTCACCCACCTGCTGCCCGCCCAGGTCATCCTGGGCCTGGGGCTCGGCTTCACCTTCGTGCCGCTGTCCAGCCTCGCCCTGGTCGGGGTGCCGGAGCACGACGCCGGCGCGGCCAGCGCGACGCTCAACGCCACCCAGCAGGTCGGCGGCTCGCTCGGCACCGCGCTGCTGAACACCTTCTACACCAGCGCGGTCACCGCGTACCTGGTCGGTCGGGCGCCCAACCCGGTCACCCAGGTCGAGGCGTTGGTGCACGGCTACCGGGTCGCCTTCGCCTGGGGCGCGGTCCTGATCGTGCTCGCCGGACTGGTCACCCTGGTCCTGGTGAAGGTGCGCAAGGAGGACATCCCGGCCGGCAACGCCGTCCACATGGGCTGAGGTCACCTGGACCGAGGCCCCGTGAGCCGGCCGCCGCACACCGGGTGCGGCCGGCCGGCACACGGCGTCGGGTAGCGTCCCGACCATCGTCGAAGATCCGTTGAGGAGATACATGTCCACGCCGGCCGACCAGATCATCCACGCGCTACGGGCGGGCCACGAGGAGCTCGCCGCGCTCGTACGCGACCTCAAGGAGGACGACCTCCGCCAGCCCTCGGGGGCCAGCGAATGGCAGGTCTCCCAGGTGCTCAGCCACCTCGGCAGCGGCGCCGAGATCGGCCTCGCGACCCTGACCGCCGCCCGGGAGGGCACGCCCACGCCGGACGGCGACTTCAACCGCGGCGTGTGGCAGCGCTGGGACGCCATGTCCCCCGAGGACCACGCCGCCGGCTTCCTGGAGTCCAACAAGCGTCTCGTTGAGGCGTACGAGGCGCTGGACGCCGAGACCCGCGAGTCGCTGCGGATCAACCTCGGCTTCCTGCCCGACCCGGTCGACGTCGCCACCGCCGCCCGGTTCCGGCTCAGCGAGTTCGCCCTGCACCAGTGGGATGCCGAGGTGGCGTTCAACCCGTTCGCGGCGGTGACGCCGGAGGCGGTGCCGCTGCTCCTCGACCAGCTCGGCGGCATGTTGAGCTGGACCAGCCGCCCCAAGGAGCTGGCCGGACGCGAGGGCACCCTGCTGGTACGGCTGCGGGACCCCGAGCGGACGTTCGGACTGCGGCTGGGCGAGCAGATCGCGCTGACCGACGCGCCGGAGCAGCCCGACGGCGAGCTGTCCCTGCCGGCCGAGGCGTGGCTGCGGCTGGTGGTCGGCCGGCTCGGTCCGCGCTACACCCCGGACGGGGTGCAGGTCAGCGGGCCGGTGACCCTGGACGACCTGCGCCGGGTCTTCGTCGGCTACTGAGGACGTCGCGCGGGCCGGTGCTCCCGGCCCGCGCGTACCCTCGTCAGCCCTTGACGCAGACGACCTGCTTGAGGTGCGCGACCACCTCCACCAGGTCGTCCTGCTGGGCCATCACCTCGGTGATGTCCTTGTACGCGCCGGGGATCTCGTCGACCACCCCGGCGTCCTTGCGGCACTCCACGCCCTCGGTCTGCGCGGCCAGGTCGGCGGTGCTGAACGTCCGCTTCGCCTGCGCCCGCGACATCCGCCGCCCGGCCCCGTGCGACGCCGAGCAGTACGCGTCCGGGTTACCGCGGCCCCGCACGATGTACGACCCGGTCCCCATCGACCCCGGGATGATGCCCAGGTCACCCCGGCCGGCCCGGATCGCGCCCTTGCGGGTGACCAGCACGTCCACGCCGTCGTAGCTCTCCTCGGACACGTAGTTGTGGTGGCACGAGATGGGCTCGTCGTAGCCGACCTGCGGGAACTGCTCGCGCACCACGTTGCAGAGCAGGGCCAGCATGACGGCCCGGTTGCGCCGCGCGTACTCCTGCGCCCACCACAGATCCCGCCGGTACGCGTCCATCTCCGGCGTGCCGGCGAGGAACACGGCCAGGTCCCGGTCGGGCAGGTCGGCGTTGTGCGGCAGACGCCGGGCCACGCCGATGTGCCGCTCGGCCAGCTCCTTGCCGATGTTGCGGGACCCGGAGTGCAGCATCAGCCAGACCCGACCCTCGTCGTCGCCGCCCTGCTCGAGGCAGACCTCGATGAAGTGGTTGCCGCCGCCGAGCGTCCCGAGCTGCCGCTGGGCGCGGGTCTCGAGCTGCGCCACCCGACGGTCCAGGCCGGCGAAGCGGCCCCAGAAGTCGTCCCAGCCGGCCTGCTCCAGCCCACGGACCCGACGCGTGTTGACCGCCTCGGTCCGCTGCGCGAAGCCGACCGGGATGGTGGCCTCGATCGCGTTCCGCAGCCCGCCCAGGTCGTCCGGCAGGTCGGCGGCGGTCAGCGAGGTGCGCACCGCCGACATGCCGCAGCCGATGTCGACGCCGACGGCCGCCGGCGAGACGGCCTGCCGCATGGCGATCACCGAGCCGACCGTGGCGCCCTTGCCGAAGTGCACGTCGGGCATGACGGCGACACCCTGCACCCAGGGCAGCGCGCCGATGTTCCGCAGTTGCTTCGCGGCCTGCGGCTCGATCGCGTACGGGTCGGTCCAGACCCGGACCGGCGCGCGGGTGCCGGCGAGCGGGGTGAATCCCATGATGGTCTCCTTCTGTCATGCGGGTGACCGATATCGATCATGCGCTGGCCGACGGCGCTCCGACGGCGGTACGGGCATACGAGAAGGCCGCCCGCTCCCGGTGGGGAGGGGCGGCCGGCGGACGCGTCAGCGTCGGCGTCAGGCGCGCCACCCCGGCCCGGTGCCCCGCAAGGGGTTACCGGTGATGGTCGTGGAGGGGGTAGATAGATAACCGCCGGTAGGAAGCACACGCCGGGCGGCGTCGGTGCGGACGCGTCGCGACACGGCGTACTCCCCTCGTGGTTGCTCTCGGCCTTGCACGGGTGACAGTAGGGCGATGGCGGCACGTCCGCAATGGATATCGCCGCTGCCCGGCGGATCGTGCGGATCAGGTGTCGTAGCAGCCGTCCCACGGCGGGTCGAACCCGAGGTCGTCGGGGAGGAACTCGGCGTGGTCGTCACCGTCGTACTCCTCGGACCAGTCGACGAGCCCGAACACGTGCCCGTCGACCTCGACCTGGAACAGCCGGATGGCGATGTCGGCGAAGACGCGACCGGGCAGCGCGTCCAGCCACTCGGTGAGGCGCGCCTCGGCCCGGTCGATGGAGGTGTCCTCGTGCTCGCTGGTGCCGGCGAACCAGATGTCCGAGTCGGTGTGCGCGCCGTCGGCGTCGAAGCGGTGCAGCACCGCGTACCACCGCTTGTGGCGGTACCAGTCGTCTTCGGCTCCGGCACCGTCCCCAAGGGTGGCGGTGACGGAGCCGAAGAACTGACCCTTGTCGTAATGGCCGATGGTGCTGGTGCGGTAGTCGGGCTCGTGCGCGATCGGCACCAGATCGGGAATCGCCATGGCCGGCAGGCTATGGCGGACCTACGACACGGACACCAGCCGGAAGGACTGCGCCGCGGTGCCGTTGCAGGTGTACTGGACGAGCTGGACGCTGTCCGCCGTGGACGCCCCCGGCACGTCGAGGCACTTGCCGCTGCTGCGGTTGACCAGGCGGTAGTAGCCGCCGCCCTCGGACTCCGCGCGCCACTGCTGGTTGGTGCCACCGCTGTAGGACCAGAGCTGGATCGGGGCCGAGTCGGCGGTCGACCGGTCGGTCACGTCGAGCACCTGCGCGCTGTTGTTCCGGTTGTTGACCCGCAGGTAGCCGTCGCTGGTCGGGACGAACTGGTACTGCTGGGCGGCGCTGCTGTTGCAGGCGTACTGCTGGATGGCGGTGCCGTTCGCGGTGCCGGCGGCCCGCGCGTCCACGCACTTGCCGCTGCCCCGGTTGACCACGGTGTGCCAGGCGGTCGGCGAGATCGGGCCGGCGCTGCCGGTCGGGGTCGGCGTCGGGGTCGGGGTCGGCGACGTGCCGACGCCGGCGAGCCAGTGCAGCCCGTCGATCAGCAGTTTGTTCTGCTGCGCGCTGTCGAAGGTGGACGACAGGCCGGTCTTGGTGCCGTAGTCCATCTTGTTGTGCCCGAAGTTGGCGTAGATCATCTTGTACTGCCGGTTGCTCCACACCAGCGGGTAGTAACCGCTGTACCAGGACTGGTTGGGGTCGGTGCCGACCGGGAAGCTCGACGGGTCGACCGAGGCCAGGATGTCGATGTTGGAGTTCTGCCGCAGGTCGTTGCTCCACGAGTACCACTCGCTGAACGACGACGAGAACGTCGCCGGCAGGTTCCGGGTGGCCGCGTGGGTGCGGTTGTCGACGCGCATGGTGACCCGGGTCGGCAGCCAGGTGTTGGTCCGGAACGAGCCCGAGCCGAGGAACGTGTTGTAGTACCAGCTCCAGCTCGACGGGTTGTCGGTCCAGGCGCTGACGTGGAAGCCCATCCACGCCCCGCCGTTCTGCATGTACTGCTGGAACGCCGCGCGCTGGGCGGTCGGCGGGGCGTCGTCCAGGAACATGACGACCTTGTACTGGGCCAGGTTGGCCGTGTTCAGCAGGCTCCAGTTGTTGGTGGCCTCCCAGGAGAAGCCGTACTGGGCGGCGGCCTGCGGGAACCAGGCGCGCGCGTCCTTGACGAAGTCGATGTGCGCGTCGTCCCAGGTGCCGTTGTAGAAGGCCAGGACCTTGAACGTCGGCGCGGCCTGCGCGCTGCGCGCGACGCCGAGGCCGACGCCGGCGCTCACGGCCACGACGAGGGCGACGAACACGGACAGGATCCTTCTGGTACGAGAGGAGAGTTCTGCGATCACCCTGATCGTCCCTTCGGTCGGGACGCGCGCCGCCGCGTCGATGTGAATCTGTTCACAAGGTTTACAGATAGACGAAAGATTATGCGTTCCGGATGTGTGGCGTCAATCGCCGTGCCGATGATCGGGTGGGATTCCTGCGGCAACGGGTACTCCGGCCCGATGACCAGCCCGGACGCCATCGACGTCGACACGCCGCTGGCCGTGGACGTGCCCGCCGCCCCGCACGACGCCAGCGGCGAGTGGGTGCCGACCCGCGACCTGGCCGGCCTCGCCCCGGCGACGCGACCCGCCCGCCGGTGGACCCCGAATCGGGTGGTGGCCACCCCCGCCGCTCTGGACCACCCGCACGGGCAGCGGATCGTCGACCGGGTGCAGGCGCTCGGCATCGAGGTGGAACGCCTGAGGTCGAACCGGCTCAGCGGAGTACGCGGGCAGACCGACCGCGAGACGTACGCCCGGGCCAAGGGGACCCTGGCGATTGTGGTGAGCCCGCCGTCACGGCGCAAGCTGCAACCCATCGCGCCCAGCGCCGACTGGCGCGTCGACCTCGCCGAGGGGTGCCCCGCGCACTGCCAGTACTGCTACCTCGCCGGCTCGCTCTCCGGCCCGCCGGTGACCCGGGTGTACGCGGACCTCGACGACATCCTCGCCGGGCTGAGCCCGTACGCCGGGCGCGGCACGGTGACCAGCCGCGACGCGCGTCGCGCCGACGAGGGCACCACGTTCGAGGCCTCCTGCTACACCGACCCCCTCGCGCTGGAGCACCTGACCGGCAGTTGGCAACGGGCGGTGCGGCACTTCGCCGACTGGGACGCCCCCGTGCAGTTGCGCTGGACCACCAAGTACGCCGACGTGGACAGCTTCGTCGGCCTGCCCCACCACGGCCGTACCCGGGTCCGGTTCAGCGTCAACTGCGCCCCGGTCAGCCAGCGGTTCGAGGGCGGCACCGCCCGGGTGCCGGACCGGCTCGCCGCCCTGCGCCGGCTCGCGCTCGACGGATATCCCGTCGGGCTGACCATCGCGCCCATCATCGCGCTGCCCGACTGGCGCGACGCGTACGGCGACCTGCTCGAGAAGGTCCGCGCGGCGGTCGACGGGGTACCGGAGCTGGACCTCACCGCCGAGCTGATCACCCACCGGTTCACCCCCGGCAGCAGAGAGGTGCTGCTGGGTTGGTATCCGCGGACGCGGTTGGAGATGGACGTCCAGGCGCGCACCCGCAAGCACGGCAGGTTCGGCGCGGTGAAGTACGTCTACCCCAGGGACACGATGGCCGAGCTGCGACGCTGGTTCACCGACGAGTTGGCCGGCCGGGTCCCCGCCTGCCGCGTCCTCTACTGGACCTGACGGCCGGCACGTTCAGCCGAGCGAGGAGCGGGCCACCGGCGCGGCGAAGTACGTCCGCGGGTGCGGATCGTCGCGGAGACCGTAGTGCCACCACTCCCGGTCGTAGTTCACGAACCCGGCGTCGGTCATCAGCCGTCGCAGCAAGCGCCGGTTGTCCCGCGCCGTGCCGGTGATCCGCGGGTCGTCGGTGTGCGCCCGGCCATCGAAGCAGTCGAACCCGGTGCCCATGTCGACGCTGTTGTCGGCGAAGCGTCGCCCGACCGGCGCGGTACACGGGAGCAGCCGCTGCCCGGGCACGTACGCGGGTTGGGCGGCGGGCGGCTCGTCGACGAGCGTCAGGTCCAGCGTGCTGCCCCGACTGTGCGCGGTCGGCGCGCCGATGTAGCCGTCGGCGAAGAGCCGGTCCTTCGCCACGTCGGGGTAGAACTCGGCCCTGGTCTGCTGCTCGCCCGGACGCTTCGACCAGGCGACGAAGTCGTCCACCGCCGGCTGCGGGCGGTAGCAGTCGTACACCTTGAGGCTGTGACCCCCGGCGAGCGCGGCGTCCTGGACCCGGCGCAGCGCCTCGGCCGCCTGCCGGGTGAGCAGGCACAGCGGCTCGCGGTAGCCGGCGATCGGCCGGCCCACGAAGTTGTGCGCCGTGGCGTAGCGGATGTCGGCGTGGATGCGCGGGTCGAGGTCGGTCAGCACCACGAAGCCCGGCAACCCGCCCGCGCCCGGCGGAGTCGCACCCGGTCGGGAGGTCGGGCTGTCGGTCGCCGGTGCTGGGCTCGCCGAGGCGGGGGTGCCGACCGTCGGCGTGGGGCGTGGCGGCTCGGAGCAGCCGCCGAGCGCCGCGACGAGCGCGAGCACGGCGACGCCGCCCACCGGCCCTGACCTGCGCACAGGTCATGTCTACCAAAGGCGGTCGGTGCCGGGCGCCGGATCGGCGAGGAGTCCCGGAGTCCCGGGCCCGGTCCGGCGGGCCCGCTCACGCGCCGGGCGTCAGCGGAACCGGCTGGGCCGCGGCCGGCGTCGCCTCGACCAGGTGCGCGGCGAGGAAGCGCAGGGCCGCCTCGTCGTCGTCGATGCCCCCGGCCTCGTGGCCGTTGTAGCGCCACACCGACAGCTCCGTCGGCCCCGCGTGGGAGTTGTAGGCGGCGTACACGCCCGAGGGCGGCACGATGTCGTCCATCAACGCCACCGAGTACCGGGTGGGCCGACGGCAGCGCCGCGCGAAGTTGACGCCGTCGACGTACGACAAAGTCGTCAACGTCCGCTCCTCGGCGTCACGGTGGATCGCCAGGTAGTCGCGGATCTCCCGGTACGGGTGGGTGTCGGTGACCACCACGGCGCGCGGGATGTCGCACAGGAACGGCACGAGGGCCACCACCGCCCGCACACCGGGCGCCAACGCGCCGGCCGCGAGCGCCATGGCGCCGCCCTGGCTGTGCCCGAGCACCGCCAGCCGGGTCGGGTCGACCATGGGCAGGGTACGGGCGGCGTCCACGGCCCGTACCGCGTCGGTGATCAGTCGTCGGTAGTAGTACGTGCGCGGGTCGGCGATGCCCCGTGTCGCCACGCCGGGCGCCTGCGCGCCTGTCGCGCCCAGGTCCGCGGTGTCGCCCCGGCTCCAGCCCGAGCCCTGCCCCCGGGTGTCCATCTGAAGATGGGTGAACCCGGCGGTCGCCCAGAGCAGGTTCTCCAGCGGGTGCCCGCGCCCGCCGCCGTAGCCCACGTACTGCACGACGGTCGGCAATGCGGTGCCGGTGCCCTGGGGCACCCGGAGCCAGGCCCGGACGGGCTGGCCGGCGAAGCCGGGGAACGTCACGTCGTACACGTCGATGGCGGTCAGGCCGGTCACCACGGGCTCCAGCCGGACCGGCCACGCGGCGTCGCGCGACTGGGCCAGAGTGTGCGCCCAGAAGTCGTCGAAATCGGCGGGCTCGCGCACCACGCCGCGGTACTCGCGTAGCTGCTCCTCGGGCAGGTCCGTGTACATGGCGTCCTTGTCTGTCGCGCGGGACGGTAAGCCGAGACGCATCCGACAAATTACCGGAACATTTCCGCAACTCTGCCGAACGCTATGACCGACCTGGCGTGTCGTCAACCCCCCTCGGTGAGGCAAGATGGCCCGAGGAGCGGGCGTGCCGTTCCGGGACACGGGACGGGCGACGCATGCGGTCGCCGCTCCCGGAGCGGTGAAGGAGACACGGGTGGACGCGGACGACGGACGCAGGGTGACCATCACCGCGATCGCACGGGAGGCCGGCGTCTCGGTGCCGACCGTGTCACGGGTGCTCAACGGCCGGTCCGATGTGGCCCCCGACACCCGCGAACGCGTCGAGGAGTTGTTGCGCCACCACGGCTACCGACGCCGCAGCAGCCGCAGCGTCCGCCGCGCGGGCCTCGTCGACCTGGTCTTCAACGACCTGGACAGCCCGTGGGCCGTGGAAATCATCCGGGGTGTGGAGGACGTCGGGCACGGCGCCGGCGTCGGCACGGTCGTCTCCGCGATCCACCGGCAGCCCACCGCGGCCCGGCAGTGGTTGCAGAACCTGCGCACCCGCGCCACCGACGGGGTCATCTTCGTGACGTCGCACCTGAGCCCACCGCTGCACGCCCAACTGCGCCGCCTCAACGTGCCGGTGGTGGTCGTCGACCCGGCCGGCGTGCCGGCCATGGACGTGCCGACCATCGGCGCCACCAACTGGGCCGGCGGGCTCGCCGCGACCGAGCACCTGCTGGCGGTCGGCCACCGCCGGATCGGGTTCGTGGCCGGGCCGACGCATCTGCTGTGCAGCCGGGCCCGACTCGACGGCTACCGGGCCGGGCTGGAGGCCGCCGGAGTGCCGGTGGACGACGCGCTGATCTACCCGGGCGACTTCTACCACGCCTCCGGCTTCGCGGGCGGCACGGCGCTGCTCGACCTGGCCGATCCGCCGACCGGCATCTTCGCGGCCAGCGACCAGATGGCGTTCGGTGTCTACGAGGCCATCCGCCGCCGCGGGCTGCGGGTCCCCGACGACGTCAGCGTGGTGGGTTTCGACGACCTGCCGGAGGCCCGGTGGGCCTCACCGCCGCTGACCACCGTCCGACAGCCCCTGGTGGAGATGGGCCGGCTCGCGGCGCGGACGGTCCTGCGACTGGCCCAGGGTGAGGGCATCGACTCGCCCCGGGTGGAACTCGCCACCGAACTGGTCGTCCGGGACAGCACCACCGCCCCGCCGACCGGCTGACCCTCGTCGTTCCGACGGTCCGAACCGGGTCGGATACCTGGTTCCGCCGGTACCGGTCGGACTCCCGGAAATTCCGGCGCGCGGTGAGCGGCCCTCGCCGCCCACCGCGCCCAACGGATCAGTGGTGGTGTGCGCGGACGGCCCGGCAGATGGTCACCGGCAGCGCGGGCGCACCGTCGACCGGCGCGGGATCCTCGGCCGTCGGCGCGATGCCCCCGGCGGCGATCCGGTCGAGCGTGTCCAGCCCGGCCGCGTCGACGGTGCCGAAGATCGTGTAGTTGGGCCGTAGCGCCGAGTCGGCGTACACCAGGAAGAACTGACTGCCGTTGGTGTCCGGCCCGGCGTTGGCCATCGCCAGCACGCCCCGCGCGTAGAGCCGGCGTACGCCGGTCGGGTCGGTGGGCGCGGGCGGCAGGTCGGTGGGCAGTTCATCGCGGTACCGGTAGCCCGGTCCGCCCTCGCCGGTGCCGGACGGGTCGCCGCACTGCAACACGCTCAGCGTGGGGTACGCGGTGAGCCGGTGACACGGGGTGCGGTCGTAGAACCGCTTACCGACCAGGTGCAGGAAGCTCTGCACCGTGCACGGCGCGGCCGCCCGGTCCAGGGTCAACCCGATCGGACCCAGGTTGGTGGAGAGCGTCACGCGGACGCTGCCCCGGTCCGGGGTGCGGCGCGGATCGGGTGGCAGCGGCACGGGTCGAGCGGCCGGCTCGTCGGGCGTCTCGGTGTACGCGCACGGGCCGTGCGTGGTGCGCGGCGGTCGGCCATCGGCGGGCGGCGCCGCTGCGTGCGCCACGCTGGCGACGCCGGACGCGTCGACGGTCGCGCCCGGCGCGGCCACCGCGGTGGCCGAAGCGCCGACGACCAGCGTCGCGGCGATCGCCGTCACGCCCGCGAGGCGGGTCAGCGCACGCACTGACGGGCGGGGTGCCGCCGCGCCGGAGGGCGTTTCGCGTTCACTCGACACAGGGATCCTCCTGGGACTCGCGCTGCCAGAAAGACCGGAGTCTATGAAGGCCGGAGCCGGTTGTCGATCGCTGCGGCCGGTTGCCGACCGTCAGGACAACCGGCGGCGACGGTGCCACAGCAGCCCACCGAGCAGCGCCAGCACCCCCGCGCCGCTGAGCGCGGCCACCGACCAGAGCCACCCGAAACCCGTGTGCGCCGGACCGCTGGCCGCCGCCGGCCGGGCCGGACCGGGCGCGGCGAGCGCGGGCAGGGTCGCCGACGGCGTGGCGGTCAGCTCGCCCGGCGCGACCAGGCGACCGACGCCGGCGTCGCGGGGCAGCGAGAAACCCCAGTCCAACAGGGCCGCGCCCTGCTCCCAGCCCCGCATCGGCGTCGGCTCGGCGCCCAGCAACGTCACCACCAGCCGGCGACCGTCGCGTTGCGCCGCGCCGACGTACGTGTGCCGCGCCAGGTCGGTGAAGCCCGTCTTGCCGCCCAACGCGCCGGGGTACCGGTAGATGAGCTGGTTCTCGTTCTGGATCTGGAAGCCCTTCGTCCGCTGCGCCGGCTGCGCGGGAATCGTCGCCAGGTCGGTGAGCGCGTACCGGCGGAACGTCGGCTGCGCGAAGCAGGCCCGGGCGATCAGCGCCAGGTCGTACGCGCTGGTGAACTGGCCCTTGCCGTCCAGGCCGGACGGGGTGACGGCATGCGTCTGGAGCGCGCCCAGGTGGTGCGCCTGCTCGTTCATGGCGCGCACTCCCCCGGCCGCGCCGTCCGGGCCGCCGCCGAGGCGGGCCAGCGCGTTGGCCGCCTCGTTGCCGGAGTTCAGCAGCAGCCCCAACCAGATCGTCTCGATCGTGTAGCGGCCACCCTCGACCAGGCCGACGGCGGACGAGCCGGGCTCGATGTTCATGTCCGCCGCGGTGACGGTCACCGTCTGGGCGGGGTCGAGTCGGGGCATCATCGTGGCCGCCAGCAGCAGCTTCTGGACGCTGGCCGGGGTGCCGTACTCGTGCGGGCCGCAGCCGCCGAGCACCTGACCGGAGTCGAGGTCGGCGACCAGCCAGGATGTGGCCGTGATCGCCGGAGGCGCGTCCACCCCGGCGGGCACGACCAGGCCGCTGGTGGCCAGTCCGACGCCGCCGACCACCCGATCCTCGGGCACCGCGGGCGGGGGCGACGGGCGCGGCGGCCGGGACACCGCCGGCGCCGGCGCCCGGGGACACCGCACGGCCGGCGCGGCGGCAGCGGTACGCGTGGCCGCGGACGCCGTGCCGACAGCCGGTGCGGGAGCGAGCAGGACGGCGGACGCCGTGACCGCCAGCAACGCAGCTCTCATGTGCCCGACCCTAGTCAACAAGATCGCCCGGCGGGGGCGGTTGGCGGTGCCGCCCGGCGCGCGGTTGGCCAGGTGTCGTCCGGGGCGCTTGGCGGTGCCGTGGTCAGGCGACACGGCGCAGCCAGCGCCGCTGCCACGGCGTCTCGACCGCCTTCGGGTGGTAGCCCGCCCGGACCCAGGACACCGCCCGCTCGGCCGGCAGGCCGTCGAGGATCGCCAGCGCGGCCAGCGCCGTGCCGGTGCGGCCGATCCCGCCCCGGCAGGCCACCTCGACGCGTTCGCCGTCGTGCGCCCGGCGCAGCGCCTCGCGTAACGCGTCGAGCGCGTCCGCCCGGTCGACCGGCACCCAGAAGTCGGGCCACCTGATCCGTCGGTGTGCCCAGGCCGGTTCCGGGCCGGGCGCCAACAGCAGCGCGAAGTCGGCCGGCGAGGCGGTCGCGGCGACGCGACGGCCGCGTACCCGCGCCCCGCTGGGCAGTACGAGCACACCGGGCTCCTCGGACCAGGTCTGCGCGGCATCCATCGCCACATTGTGCCGCGACAGTGGTCGGGGCGTCGTGCCCGGTGGACACAGAAAACGCCGCCCCCGACCGTGGTCGGGGGCGGCGCTGGTGTCGGTGTGCAGGTCGCCTCTCGGCGAGTGGCGCGACGCGGCTCCAGCCGAACGGTATTCCGCGAGGGCTATGTAGGTGAGGCCCGGGGACACTGAGTCACACCGACACTGGTTCACAACCAGCCGACGCCTCCCGGTGTTCCCGCTCGGGCGAGGTCTTTCGAGCCCGGCGGGTGGAGATGCCGATGGCCGGCACCCCGGGGTGCCGGCCATCGGTCGGTTCGTGCGGTGGGTCAGCTGTTCCAGTACTGGGCGACCAGGTCGGCGGCCTGCTGCTCCCACTGCGCGTACGCGTCCGGGTACGCGGAGACCTGCACGGTCTGCGCGGCGTCGGTCAGCGGCATGTCCTGCCAACCGTCAACCTGGCGCAGGCCCTTGAGGAACGCCGTCGTGGAGTACTCCGGGTCGGTGATCTGCTCCGGCGTGCCCCAACCGCTCGACGGGCGCTGCTGGAACAGACCCAGCGAGTCATGGTCGTTCATGTCGCCGAGGTGGCCCAGGTTCTCCAGCTTCGACTCCTGCAGGCTCGTGGCGATCGAGATGACCGCCGCACGCTCGGGCAGGCCGGCCTTCTTCGTGGCCGCGATGATGGCCTTGGCGTTGCCGATCTGCTCGTCGTTCAGGTCGATGTGCGACTGCTCGCCCTGGGTGCCGTGCGGGATCAGCTTGCTGGTGTCGGGCTTGTCGGCCTGCACCACGGCCACCGGCCGGGTGTCCGTGTGCGGGGCGGCGACGTGCGCCACCGGGCCGGCGAAGACACCGCCGGCGAAGGCGAGACCGGCAACGGACAGCATGCTCTTACGGAAGATCGTGTTCATGGGGGTAGCTCCTTCGGGGGTAGGAAACACCCGCCTCACCACAGGGAAACAGCGGCGCGGGTGTCAGCACCTCGTCCGGGCGCTTGCAAAGATTGGGGGGCGGCCTGCGAGCGGGGGGCTCGTGGCGCCCGGTCCGGGTGTAACGACCCGGTGGCCGGGGCCATTCCCGCAGGCGGGTGGCCCGGTGGTCCTGCGATCGTCGGGGTGTGCAACGGCCTCGGGACCGCCAGGATTCCGGCCGGCGGGTGCAGCCGGTCACCACACAATACCCCAAACCGGACATACCGCCCAGGCGAGGCGATCGGGCGGGGTGATCGACTCGGGATCGCCGAACTCGGGGTATCCGGGACCGATCAATACCGCGACATCGGCGAACTCGAGTCGATCACGACCCCGATGACCCGCTGCGGTAGAGGGTGCCCCGGCCACTGGGATCGGGCACACCCGACGCCGGAACTCCGGACGCGTCGCCGGTTGCTTCCGAGTCGGGCTCGCCGCGGCGGGCGCGGCGCACCCGCGAGCCGACGAACCAGGCGACAGCCGCGACGCACGCGACGATCACGACGTTCTGGAGTGTGCCGACGTAGCCCTCGACGAGGTGCCAGTTGTCGCCGAGCAGGTAGCCGGCGAGCACGAAGGTCGTGTTCCAGATCAGGCTGCCCATCGTCGTGTAGAGCAGGAAGGTCCGCACCGGCATCCGCTCCACCCCGGCCGGAATGGAGATCAGGCTCCGGAAGATCGGGATCATCCGGCCGAAGAACACCGCCTTCACGCCGTGCCGCAGGAACCACGCCTCGGTCCGGTCCACGTCGCTGAGCTTCACCAGGGGCAGTCGGGCGACGATGGCGCGCATCCGGTCGCGACCGAGGGAGGCGCCGATCAGGTAGAGCGCCAGCGCGCCCAGCACCGAACCCAGGGTGGTCCAGAAGATCGCGCCGGCCAGGCTGATCCGACCCTGCGCGGCCACGAAGCCGGCCAACGGCAGGATGACCTCGCTGGGGATCGGCGGAAACAGGTTCTCCAGCGCCACCGCCAGACCCGCGCCCGGCCCGCCGAGTCGCTCCACCAGATCACTGACGTAGCCGACGATCCCGCCCTGCGGCGGTTCGGCCGCGGCGGCGGGGGTTCCGGTGGCGAGGACGGCGTGCGACGTTCGAATCATGTCCCCACGCTACGAACCGATCCTGAGAATCGACCATGAGGCGGACCATCCGACGCCGCGGGTCGCCCCCACCGGCGGGGGTGCGGAAAGCCGCACCCCTCTACGGCTCGCGGTGGCGCAGCCGCCGTGCGTACCCCTGGATGTCGCGGAGAACGCGCGGGCGCACGCCGACGCGGTCCGCGCGGCGCGCGCCCGGGTGGTGGTCTTCCCGGAGCTGTCCCTGACGGGGTACGAGTTGCGGGGGCCGATCGTGCCGGTGGACGACCCGAGGCTGACGCCACTTGTCGACGCGTGCGCCGAGGCGGGCACGCTGGCGCTGGCCGGCGCGCCGGTGGTCGGTGACCACATCGGGGTGCTGGCGGTGTCCGGCGACGGGGTGCGGGTGGCGTACCGGAAGATGTGGCTCGGCGGCGTGGAGCCGCAGCGGTACCGGCCGGGCGGCACACCGGGTGTGCTCGATGTGGACGGGTGGCGGATCGGTCTGGCCGTCTGCAAGGACACCGGCGTCGCCGCGCACGCGGAGGCGACGGCGGCGCTGGGGATCGACGTGTACGCGGCGGGCGTGCTGGAGTCGGCCCGGGACGCCGCCGTGCCGGACGAGCGGGCGCGCCGGATCGTCGCGACGCACGGGGTCTGGGTGGCGGTGGCGAGCTTCGCCGGGTCGACCGGCGGCGGCTACACGGAGGCTGCCGGCCGCTCGGCCATCTGGACGTCGCGGGGTGACGTGGCAGTCCGGGTCGGCACGACGCCGGGCGAGTGGGCGGCAACGTCAATCCACTGAGGACGTCGCCATGTCCTGTCGTACCCGTGCGGCAGGATCGGGCGATGAGCGCGATCCCTCCTCGACTGTCCGTGGTCACACTGGGCGCCCGCGACCCGGGCCGGCTGCGATCCTTCTACCGGTCCCTGGGCTGGCCGGAGCTGCCCGCCAGCGACGACGGCTGGTCGGCGTTCCTGCTCGGTGGCGTTCTGCTCGCCCTCTACCCGCTGCCCGAGTTGGCGGCCGAGGCGGCACCGGATGTCCCCGATCCGGCCGGTGGCTGGTCCGGCGTGACGCTGGCCTGCAACGTCGATCAGCGTGCGGAGGTCGACGCGGCCTTCGCGGCGGCCGTCGCGGCGGGGGCGACGGTCGTGGCGGCGCCCACCGACCGTTCGTGGGGTGGCCGCTCGGCGTACATCGCCGACCCGGAGGGCAACCGGTGGGAGATCGCCTGGGCGGGTACGGCCGTGTTCGACGAACGCGGCGCGCTCGTCTCGTTCGGCGGGTGAGGCGTGCCGTGGTTGCTCCCGGGCAAGGCTCTTGACATGCTTCGGTCCATGACCATCTTTCCGCCGGCCTTCGCCGACGACGTCGTCGACCAGCCAGCTCAGGCGCAGGTCGAGACCTTCATCGACGAGCATCGCCGCGCGCTCAACGAGGCCCTGGACGGGCTGACCGAGGAGCAGGCACGACGCTCGCTGGTGCCGTCGCGGACGACACTGCTGGGTCTGGTGAAGCACGCGGCCTTCGTGGAGAAGGTCTGGTTCGACGAGGCGATCACGTGTCGGTCGCGTGCCGAGATCGGTATCCCGGCGACGCCGGACGAGTCGTTCATCCTCGACGACGGCGACACCATCGCCACCGTTCAGCAGGCTCACCGCGAGGCGTGCGAGGCGTCGCGCCGCGCGACGGCGTCGCTGGGTCTGGACGACGTGGTGCGCGGCAACCGGCGTGGGCCGCTGCCACTGCGCTGGGTGTACCTGCACGTCCTGCGGGAGCTGGCGCAGCACTGCGGGCACGCGGAAATCCTGCGCGAGCAGATCCTCAGCGAGCAGCGCTAGGGCCCGTTTCGGCGGTGTCCCCGAAGCGGCGCAGGGT
Organism: Micromonospora sp. RB23; assembly: GCF_053585025.1. Taxonomy (NCBI): domain Bacteria; kingdom Bacillati; phylum Actinomycetota; class Actinomycetes; order Micromonosporales; family Micromonosporaceae; genus Micromonospora; species Micromonospora sp. RB23. The sequence goes on along the minus strand of NZ_CM132111.1, from coordinate 3,061,271 downwards.
CCAACGGGCCGGCGGCCAGCCGCCGGTGTCGTGGTCGGTGACCCACTCGCTGATCGACGCCGGGGGCACCTCCAGGTCGAACGCCCGGAAGATGGGCTGAGCGGCGAGCGCGTGGAAGGCGCCCTCCACGGTCTCGCTGTGGCCGACCAGCACCACGGTGCCGCCCCGGTGCCGGTGCGCGATCTCCATGACGGCGCGGCTGACGCGGACGACCAGTTCGGCCCAGCTCTCGTTGCCGTCCTCGAACGGGCGGAACACTCCCCCGCCGGGCACCGCGTGCTCGGTGCGGAAGCGCGCGACCGGCAGCCCGTCGGCGTACGGCGGGGTGTGCCACGTGCAGAGGCCGCAGTCGGCCAGGGGCCGGACGCCGAACGTCGCGGCGATGGGCTGCGCGGTCTCGACGGCGCGGCGCAGCACGGACGAGTACACCGCCACCGGCCCCTCGACGGCGTAGTCGTCGACGAGTCGCTGGGCCAGCCGGTGTGCCTGGTCGTGGCCGAGCGACGTGAGTCCGCGGCACCCGTGCGGGCCGCCCACGATCCCGTCGACCTGGTGGACCGACTCACCGTGACGCACGAAGATCAGCCGTGTTCGCATCGGCCCATCATGCCAGCGACCTTCGCGGATGGATCAGCCGTCCGGACGGACGGCGGCGTCAGTCGGCGTCCAGGACCTCGCGTAGCCGCGCGGCGAACTCCGCGGGCTTGCCCGCGTACCCGTGCTCGCCACCGAGGAAGCCGCCGTGGTGACTCGGGAACACCACGGCCTCCCGGCCGAGCAGCGCCGCCGTGCCGTGGGCCGTACGCGCGGTGTAGGTGCCCGTCGACTCCGCGCCGACCGCGATCACGATCCGGGTCGACGCCGCGGTGAGAACGCCCGCGTCGGGGCGGTAGTCGGTGATCGCCCACGAGTTCGTCGACAGCAGCGGGTCGTCGCGGCTGCCGTCGTCCTCGGTCGACAGGCCGAACATGGCGGGGTCGGGCGCGGGCTGGGCGAAGTAGGCGTCGGTGAACTCACCCTGCCACGACGTCATCGCGATGAACGCGGCCATGCCGGCCCCGGGGCCCTTCGCCTGGTACGCCTCGTTGAAGGCGTTCCGAGCGCGCTCGGCTGCCGCGGCGTCGGGAAGAACCGCGTTGATCGGCGGCTCGTGCGCCACCAGCGTGCGGACGTCGGCGGGGTGGGTCGCGACGAGTTCGAGCGCGGTCACCGCGCCGCCGCTGCTGGCGAACACGTCCACCGGACCGGCGGCGAGGGCTTCGAGGAGCAGGTGCAGATCGGCGGCCTGTTGCTGAGGTGTGTGGTCGGAGCGGCCGTCGCTGCGGGTGCTGCGGCCGAGGCCGCGCGGGTCGTACGTGACGACGGTCCGGTCCGTGAAGTGCGGGGCGAGCGCATCGAAGCCCTCCGCCGTCATCGGCTGGCCGATCATGAGCAACACGCGACGCCCGCCGGCCGGAGGCAGTGGACCGCGGACGTCGTAGACCAGGTCAACGCCGGGTAGGGCGAGGTGGTGCGTCTGCGCCGTCGTCATGCCGGTGAGACTACTCAGTCGTTGGCGCGATCCACGGGTAGCTCACGGGTCTGGGCCAGCAGCGCGTCGAGCTGGACGGCGGTCTGCCGGGGCAGCCGACCACGGTCCACCAGTTCGGAGATGGTGTCCCGCAGGTCGGCGATGCGCCGCTCGCGGTCCCGGGTCCGTCGGTTCACGTCGGCGAGGTCGTCGCGCAGGTCCTCGGCGGTTCGGCGGTCGACGTCGCCGCGGGCCACCGCCACGGCGAGCACCTGCGCGAACTCATCGCTGACCTGGCGGAAGCTGACCGGCACCTGCTGCCCCACGGTCGACGGCGCGGCGCTGCTGGGGCGGGGCGACGGGGACGCCGACGTCGCCGGCTTCGGTGACTGGGTGCGAGGTGGGGGTGCCGTGGTGGAGGGCGACGTCGGAGCGGCCACCGGCCCGGGGCCGGACGTGTCGGGTGCGCCGAGACCCTGGGTGAGCAGCGCGCCGAGGCCGACCAGCACGGCGAGCCCGGCCGCGAGGGCGAGCGCCAGGGGCCGGCGCGAACGGCGTCGGACCGGCGCGGACACGACCGCCGCGGGCCGGACGGCCGAGCGGTCGATCAGGGTGGGCGGGTGGGCCGCCGGGACGATCCGGAGCAGCTCGGTGGGTGGCTCGACCGGCTGGCCGGCACCGAACCGGCGGGCGAGCTGTGCGGCGCTGGGCCGCCGGGCCGGGTCGGCGGCGAGGCAGGCGAGGGTCAGCTCGGCGATGTCGGCGGGTAGGCCGGGCACACGCAGCGGCGGCACCGGTGTGCCGCGCCGGTGTACCTCGATGGCGTCCTCCCAGCTCTGTACGGGCAGGGGCGCCTCGCCGGTGAGCATGCGGTAGAGCAGCGCCCCGAGGGCGTACACGTCGCTGGCCGGGTCCGGTGGACCGGCGGCGAGGCGCTCCGGGGCGAAGTACGCGGGTGTGCCCATCACCGGCTCGCCGGACTGGCTGTCGAGCCCACCGAGCGCGGCGATGCCGAAGTCGAGCACCTTGGCGCCGGTGTCGGTGAGCATGACGTTGCCGGGCTTCACGTCGCGGTGCACCACCCCGATGCGGTGCGCGGCGGCCAGCGCGGCGGCGATGTGCCCGGCCACCCGCACGGCCTCCGGCCAGGGCAGCGGGCCGGAGCGCAGCCGGTCGGCCAGGTTGTGGCCCTCGACCAGCTCCATCACCAGGTACGGGACGACGACGCCACCGGCCAGGGTCGCCTCGGCGTAGTCGTACACCTGGGTGACGTGCGGGTGGGTCAGCCGGGCGGCCGCGCGGGCCTCGCGCTGGATGGTGGCCCGAAGCTGCGGGTCGGCGGCGAGCTGGCCGGCGAGCACCTTGATCGCCACCGGCCGGCCGAGCACCTCGTCGTCGGCCCGCCACACCTCGGACATGCCGCCGAGCCCGATCCGCTCGTGCAGGACGTAGCGGTCGTGGAGGCGGAGGGTGGGCGTGAAGGGTGACATGGCCAGACCAGTCTGCCCGGCGAGCGCCCCTTCGACCACCCTGCGTGCCCGGACCGGCACTGTTCGTCCCCGGAGTGCCGGAATGGGGTGGCGATCAGGAGCAGCGGGGCACCGGTCGGGGCTGGATCCGGTCGGCGAGCCGGCGCAGGGCGACGGCGGTCACCTGCCGGGTCGGGGCGAACAGCGGCCGGCGGGCGCGCTCGGCCTGGACCGGGGCGTCCGGTCGGGCCGAGTTGACGTGCCGGTTCATGGCGTCGAGGGCGGTGACGTATCCGGTGGGGAATTCCATGGTCAACTCCTCAGGTGAGAGGTCCGGTGGACGTCCGGACGACGAGTTCGGTGGGCAGGAGCACGTGGCCGGCGGCAGCGTCCGCGGGCGGATCGAGCAGCAGTTCGGCGGCGATCCGGCCCTTCTCCTGCGCCGGCTGCCGGACGGTGGTGAGGCCGGCCGCCGCCGCCTCGGGGACGTCGTCGAACCCGGTCACCGAGACCGGTGGGTGCTTGCCGCCCGGTCGCCGGGCCAGGGCGTCGAGCACGCCGAGGGCGAGCACGTCGGAGCCGGCCAGCACGGCGGTGGGCGGCTCGGGCCGATCGAACAGCCCGGCGACGGCGGCCGCCGCGGCGTGCCCACTGTTGCCGGGAGCGTTGAGCAGTGTCAGCTCCGACCAGGCGACGCCGACCTCGGCGAACGCGTCGGCGAAGCCGGCGAGCCGGCCGCGGGTCGTCGGATGCGGGGCCCGGTCGAACCCGGACAGGGTCACCGGGCCGGCGGGCGCGTCGGGCAGGACGGAGTCCACGAGCAGGGCGACGCGGCGGTGACCGAGACCGGCCACGTGTGCGGCGGCGCCGCGCGCGGCGGCCCGCTCGTCGATGCCGACGAACCGCTCGTCGGCGGCGGCGTCGTCGCGTACGGCAGTGCTGACGTATGGCAGGCCGCGCGCCCGGATGACGTCCAGCGCCCACTCCTCGTCGGCCACGCAGTACACGCAGAAGCCGTCGACGGCGGCGTTCTCCACGGCCCGCCGGGCATCGGCCTGCGCCTGCGGCAGGGGTACGAGCAGCATGCTGGTGCCGTGTCGCTCGGTCGCGGCGCCCACCCCGGCGAGGAAGCGGACGGCGAAGGGGTCGGTGAAGGCGTACGACAACTGTGAGGTGAACAGCACCCCGATCGAGCCGACGAAGCCACGGCGCAGGGAGCGGGCGGTCGGGTTGGGGCCCGGGTAGCCGAGCTGGCGGGCGGCGTCGAGGATCCGCTCACGCAGGGCGGAGGAGAGCTGGTCGGGGCGACTGTAGGCATTGGACACGGTGCTGCGGGAGACACCGACGGCGTCCGCCACGGCTTGCAGTGTCGGCTTCACTCGACGCCCCTCTGTATCGATTCAGACTGGATCGATACAGAGACTAGCCCGGCACGTCGGCAGCGGTCAATACGAACGAACCCGCACGGGCCCCGAGCAGGGCACCGCTACTGCGGGTAGACCTCTTCCAGCAACCGGCCCAGGATCTCCGGCGTACGCTCCGGCGGCTCCGCCTCGACGCAGAGACGTTCCATGGCCACGGCGTAGTAGTCGAGGTCGTCGCGCTTGTCCAGGTACAGGGCGCTGGTCAACTGTTCGATGTAGACGATGTCGGGCAGCTCCTGGTCACCGAAGCGCAGGATGGTGAAGGCGCCACCGGCCGCCGCGTGACCACCTGCGGCGAAGGGGATGACCTGAAGTCGGACGGTGGGCGACTTGGTCGCCTCGATGAGCGCGGTGAGCTGGTCCCGCATCACCTCGGCACCGCCGATCGGCCGGCGCAACGCGGCCTCGTCCACCACGGCCCAGAGCAGCGGTGGCTTGTCCCGGAGGAGCAGTTGCTGGCGCTGCATCCGCAGATCCACCCGGCGGTCGATCTCGGCGACGCCGGCGCCGCCGTGCCCGAGCAGCACCACCGCCCGGGCGTACTCCCTGGTCTGCAACAGGCCGGGGACGAACTGCACCTCGTAGCTGCGGATCAGCGCCGCCGCCGCCTCCAGGCCCAGGTACGACTGGAACCAACTCGGCAGCACATCGCCGTAACGGTGCCACCAACCGGGACTGTTCGCGTCCCGCGCGAGCTTGAGCAGCGCCGCGCGCTCCCCCTCGTCGCTGACGCCGTACAGGGTGAGCAGGTCGGAGACGTCCCGTTCCTTGAAGCCGACCCGGCCCAACTCCATCCGGCTGATCTTCGACTCCGAGGAGCGGATCTCCCACCCGGCGCCCTCCCGGGTCACCCCGCTGGACTCCCGCAGCCGACGTAGCTGGGCGCCGAGCAGCATGCGCAGCACGGTCGGCCCGGTTGTCGGGCCGCCCTCGGCGGGGACCATCGTCACGTGCGGACCTCCGGATACCGACGACGCGGCCGGGCACCGAGCCCGACCGACGTGTAAGCATGCCATGGACCGACAGTGAGGTGAACTCCTCCGGACCGGCGATTCAGTCCCATCGCTGGGACCGTCCCGTGCGGCCGGTCAGTTGATCAGATGATCGAAGTCCCCGTCCCGGGCGCCGAGCACGAAGGCGGCGATCTCGTCCACTGTGTAGATGAGCGCCGGCCCCTCCGGATGACGCGAGTTGCGGAGCGCGATGCCGGCGCCCCCGGGCAGTTCGGCGAGTTCGACACAGTTGCCGCTCGGGTTGCTGCGGCGACTCTTCTGCCAGCTCAGAGGGGGCAACTGAGGGATCGGAACGCCATTGGGTGGCTGCTGCATGAGAGGCGTCTTTCTGCTCACGAGCCCGCCGGTGCCCGTGGGAGGAGCGGTGACGCGGCGAGGGTGCGGTATCGAGGTCGGGCCGTTCTGCACGTGCATCTGCTATTGCATCTGCACCGGATGGCGAGCATGATAACGCACGTGATCGGTGCTTATCCGTTCACTTTGCGTTACCCCGAGCGGGGTGACGACCAGGGAAAACTGGCCCCGACGCGGCACCGCGCCGCGCAGACCCAAGGCTGGAGGCGGTCGCGGCGATGGGAGGTCTCCTGCCCGATCCGATGAGCGTCGCCTCCGGCATCTGTGCCGCCGGGGCCCTGCTCTCCTCATGGCAACTGCGGCGCCGCGCCGTGCGGGCCGAGGCCGAGATCGAGCACCTCCAGGCCGAACTGGCCGCCGAACGGCACGCCGCCAGCCACGACCCGCTCACCGGGCTGCCCAATCGCCGCGCCTTCTACCGTCTCGCGGCCGCCCTGCTCACCAACGCCGACGGCCAGCCGCTGATCGCCATCGTGCTCGACCTCGACGACTTCAAGCAGATCAACGACCGGTACGGGCACGCCGCCGGCGACCAGGTGCTGATCAGCGTCGCGGAACGACTGGCCGGGTTCGCGGGCGACAACCTCGTCGCCCGCCTCGGCGGCGACGAGTTCGCGGGTCTGCTCGCCAGCCCGACCGTCGACCGACGCTGGATCGAGCACGCCACCCGACGCCTCAGCGAGACCGTCGCCGCGCCGATCCGCCTGAGCGGGTGCAGCGTCCGGGTCACCGCGTCGGTGGGGCTGGCCCCGGTGACCGGCCCGGCCCAGCTCACCGACGCGCTCAGCCGCGCCGACGCGGCCATGTACCAGGCGAAGAGCCTCTCCGGCCCGCGGGCGCCGCGCCAACTCGTCGACAGCGTCCTCTTCGCGGAGTAGCGGCTCAGGTGGCGCTCGCGCCGAACCACCGGCGCAGATGGCCTACCAGGTCGGCCTGGTCGTCACCGACCCACGCCACGTGGCCGTCCGGACGCAGCAGCACACCGGGTACGTCGAGCCCGTCAGCGACGTCGACGACGTGGTCGACCCGGTCCGCCCATCCGGCGGCCGAGAGGCGACCGGTCGCGTCGAGCAGCAGCCCGCGACCGGTTCGCAGCAGTTCGTAGAGCCGTCCCCGGGTCAGCGGCACGTCCCGCAGGTGCCGACCGAGCAGGTCGTGGCCCGCGCCGAAGTCGTACCGGACGCCGATCCCGGTCACCTTCTCGATCAGGTACCGGTTCACGTCCTCGAAGTCCAACAACTCCGACAACAGATGGCGCACCGCCTGGGGTCCCGGGTCCGGCGACAGCAGGAGCATCTGCGCGCGGGTGTTGACGAGGACGTCGGCGGCAACCGGGTGCCGCTCGGCGTGGTAGCTGTCCAGCAGCCCGTCCGGCGCCCAGCCGTTGACCTCGGCGGCCAGTTTCCAACCGAGGTTGACGGCATCCTGGATACCGAGGTTGAGGCCCTGCCCGCCGGTCGGTGGGTGGATATGGGCGGCGTCGCCGGCCAGCAGCACCCGGCCGACCCGGTAACGCTCGGCCAACCGGGTGGCGTCGCCGAAACGGGAGAGCCAACGCGGCGAGTGCACGCCGAAGTCGGTGCCCGCGTACACCCGCAGTTGCTGCCGGAACTCCTCGATGGTCGGCGGGACCGAGCGGTCCTCGGCAACGCCCTCGGCCGGCACGAGGACCCGGTACACGCCGTCTCCGAGTGGCCCGAGGCCGAAGCGGAGGTGCGTCCTGCGCACTTCGGTCACCACGTCGGCGACCGTCTGCGCAGGTACGCCCACCTCCATCTCGCCCAGCAGCGAGTCGACCCGGCTGGGTTCACCGGGGAAGCCGACGCCGAGCAGCCGGCGGACCGTGCTCCGGCCGCCGTCGCAGCCGACGACGAAGCGCGCGCGCAACCGCGTCCCGTCGGCCAGCTCCACCGTCACGCCGTCGTCGTCCTGGCTCAGTCCGACCACCTCGCTGCCGCGCCGGACCTCGACGCCGACCTCGACGGCGTGCTCCGCCAACAGGCGGTCCGTCATGGTCTGCGGGATGCCGAGGACGTACGCGTGGGCGCTGTCAAGGCCGCTCGGCGGCGGCTTGGGGATCGCCGCGAAGTAGCCGCCGAGCGGATGCCGCGTACCCAGGGCGAGGAAGCGCTCCAGCAGACCGCGCTGGTCCATGATCTCGATGCTGCGGGCGTGCAGACCGAGGGAACGGACGAAGCGGGTCGGCTCGACGTCTCTCTCCAGCACGACGACGCGTACGTCGTGCAGCCGCAACTCAGCGGCGAGCATGAGGCCGGTCGGTCCACCGCCGGCAATGATCACATCGATCACGAGATCCCCCGAATTTGCCACGTTTGGGCTTCGGGTGGAGATTCTGCGGCACCACCCGGGTCTTGCCGCAAGACCCCGGGTGCGCTATATGTTAGAAGTGGCAGGGAGCACGATCTCCCTGCCGTTTCGCGTTTCCGGGCCGCTCAGCTTTGCGGACCGCTCAGCTTTACCGGCCGCTCAGCGTTGCCGCCGCTCAGCTTTGCCGGCCACTCAGCGCCGTTCCGCCACGTCGCGCAGCGCGGTGTCGGCGAGGGTCACCAGGCCGACGGGCGACACGAGCCCATGGACGATCCGGGCGGCCGTCGCCCGATCGTCGAGGCTCGCGGTCGGATCCCACGCCTGGCGGGTCCAGTCGCTGAGGTCGTCGAGCGCGCGTACCGCGAGGAACCAGGCCAGCCGCACCGCGTCGATGTCGACGACGCCGTACCCGGCGAGCACGGCCTTCTCCTGTTCGGCAGTGATCGGCGCGAAGGCGAGCACCCCACCCACCACGAACATCAGGTCACACTCGCGCGGCGCAAGCACGGCGTCGTCCCAGTCGATCAACCAGACCTGACCGTCCGGGCCGAGCAGCAGGTTGCCGAGGTGGGGATCGCCGTGGCAGACCACCGCCGGCCCCGACCGGTCGGCGGCGAGTCGTTCGACCCCACCGAGCACCGTGGACACCCGCTCGGCGTTCGCCGACCAGACGGCGGCCAGTTCGGCGACCAGCGGATCGCCGGAGTCGGCCCGGTCGCGGAGGCGTCCGGCCACGTCCCGGGTCGCGGCCACGATCGTGGGGTACGCGTCACCGCCGCCCGGCAGCAGCCGTTCCAGTTCACCGGTCACCGGGACCGCGTGCACCGCCGCCAGCAGTTCGCCGTAGGCACGCCAGTGCGCCTCGCTCATCGGGCCGTCCAGCGCCCGCAGGTCGGAGACCCACGGGACCACGGACAGGCGGTGTCCGTTCCGCTCGGCGTACAGACGTCCGTCACGGGTGCGGACCGGCGCCGCGACACCGGGCACGCCCCGCTCTGCCAGGTACGCGGTCACGATCAGGCCGGCCGGCGTACCACCACCGCTGACCTTGACGGCATAGCGCGCGCCGTCGTCCGTCGCACCCCGCCAGAGCCGAGCCCGCAGGTCAGCCCCGTGCACCACCTCATCCACAGTGGACAGCCGAATCCCGAACTCGGCCCAAACCCACCCCACCACGTCCACCCCACACCCCCCACCCCGCCCCTTTTCGGCGGTGATCAAGAAGTTCGCGTCACTGTCGGCCCGGATTCTGACGCAAACCTCTTGATCACGCGTCCCTGATTTGGGGGGTGGGGGACGTGATTCGGTGTGGTGTTCGGGTAGGCGGTGGGAAAAGACCCTGGTTTGACGAGAGGAAACGCTTGTGCCGAGCATCCGTGCGCTCGTACTCAACTGCACCCTCAAGCCGTCACCCGCCCCCTCCAGCTCCGACCAACTGGGCCGGGAGGTACTGGCCGAACTGGCCCGTCAGGGCGTGGACGGCGAGATCGTCCGGGTGGTCGACCACAACGTGCGCTTCGGGGTGTCGACCGACGAGGGCGACGGCGACGGTTGGCCCGCCATCCGCGCGAAGCTGCTCGCCGCCCGCATCCTCATCATCGCCACACCCATCTGGCTCGGCCAACCCGCGAGCGTCACCAAGATGGTCCTCGAACGTCTCGACGCCGAGCTGTCCGAGACCGACGACGAGGGGCGGCTGCTCACCTACGGCAAGGTGGCCGGCGTCGCGGTCGTCGGCAACGAGGACGGCGCGCACCACACCATCGCCGAGGTGCAGGGGGCGCTCAACGAGGTGGGCTTCACCGTCGCCGCGGCCGGCGCGACCTACTGGGTCGGCGAGGCCCTGCACAAGGTGGACTACCGCGACGCCGGCCCCAAACCGGACACCACCGGTCGTACCACCAAAGCCCTGGCCCTCAACACCGCCCATCTGGCCCGGCTGCTCGCCGACCAGCCGTACCCGCCGCCGGAGGCGCAGGGCGCCGCCGTCGGTCCGAGCCGCGAGCCGGCCTGACCGGTCGTCCGGCCCGCCACCGAGGGGGTACGGTCAGCGCCAGCCGTACCCGGCACGCAGCGCCTGCCCGACCCGGTCGAACCGGGGCCGGTCCAGCACGGCGCCCTCGCGGCGGATGCTGTCCTCGCGCATGGTCAGCACACGGTCCAGCCGGACCCAGCTCGGCCGCTTGTCCCGGTCCCACTCGCCGGGGCCGAGCGCGAACCAGTGCCGCTGCCCGTCACGCTCGCTCTGACTGGACAGCATCAGCCCGAACAGCGTCCGGCTGTGCCGCCCGACCACCAGCACCGGGCGGTCCTTGCCCTGGCGGGGGTCGTCCTCGTACGGCACCCACGTCCAGACGATCTCACCCGGGTCGGCCTGGCCGTCGACCTCCGGCGCGTAGCTCAGCTCGCGCCGCTGCAACGCGCTCACCTGGCGGGGGCGGGCCACCCGCGCCGGAGACGGCCCGGTACGCCGGGGCGACGGAATTGCCGCGCCCACCCGGGAGATGCGTTGCGCCACGTTCCTCAACAGACCAGCCACGGCGGGCAGCCTACCGGCCCGCGCGCGGACCCCCGGAGCCGGCGCACTGCGGCAGACTGAGCCGATGGACCAACTGCCCGACGACCTGCCGATCCTCGAGCGCCGCGCGGTGCGCGTGGTGGTCCGCGACGCCGACGACCGGGTGCTGCTGTTCCACACCCGCGACCCCGACCACCCTCGGCTCGGCACCTGGTGGGAGCTGCCCGGCGGCGGCATGGACGCGGGCGAGACATACCGCGAGACCGCCGTACGGGAGTTGCGCGAGGAGACCGGCATCGTCGTCACCGCCGACCAGGTGGGCGCACCGACCTGGCGGCGACGGGCCAGCTTCGTGCACCGCCAGTCGCGTCACGTCCAGGACGAGGTGATCGTCGCCGTACGACTGGCCGGCCCCGGCCCGGACGTGGACGAGACGGACCGGCTCGACTACGAGCGGGAGGACTACTTCGGCTTCCGCTGGTGGCCGCTGACCGACGTGGTGACAAGCGCGGAACGCTTCTATCCCGGTCAACTCCCCCGGCTGATCACGCCGTTCCTGGCCGGCGAGCGGATCGACGAGCCGTTCGAGCTGTGGTCGTGAGCGGGATCGGTGCGGATGCCGGACCGGATCGCGCCGGGCAGAGTAGAGGCATGACGACCGACCTGCACGGCCCGCTGTCCGCGTACGCCGAGCGGCTGCACGCCACCATCGGCGACCGGCACCACGTCGCCAGCCCGCTCGGGGCCTGGCTCCTGCTCGCCCTCAGCGCCGCGACGACCGAAGCCGGCCCGGTGACCGGCGCGGGCGCGGCGACCGGCCAGGACACGGCCGCCGGCTCAGACGTCCCGGCCGGCTCAGACTCCGCGACCGGCGGGGACGGAACGGCCAAAGATCTGGTGGCGGCGCTGGGCACCGACCTGGTCAGCGCCGCGGAGGCGGCCCGTGTCCTGCTGGACGCGCCGCACCCCCTGGTCGCGTCCGCCACCGCGCTGTGGCTCCGGACGGGTCGAGGAGTCGGCGAGCCGGCCGGATGGCGGGCCACCCTCCCCGCGAGGACCGAGGTGGGCGCGCTCCCCGACCAGGCCGGGTTGGACGCCTGGGCGCGCGAGCACACTGACGGCCTGATCGAGACGTTCCCCCTGAAGGTCGGCCCGGACGTGGTGTTCGCCCTGGCCAGCGCGCTGGCCACCCGGATCTCGTGGGCCGAGCCGTTCGACGTCACCGACGCGCGGGCGTTCGGCGCCGGCAGCGCCTGGGCGGGCGACCTTCGCCAGGCGTTGCGCAGCCCGGACCACGGGCACCTGGGCGCCATCGTCACGACCGAGGAGGTCGGCGACGTGATCGTGCACGCCGCCCGGGCCCAGGCGACCGACGGCGCGGGGCTGGTGGTCCTCTCGGTGGCCGCCGCGCCGCACGTGCCGGCGGCCGATGTGCTCGCCACCGCGTACCGTCTCAGCGCCGGCGCGGCCGACGGCGCGCAACCGGCGGGTCGACGCTCTCTGTTCGACCTGCCGCTCGGCGAGACCCCGCTGTGGACACTGCGCGAGGAGCGGGTACGGACCCGCGCCCGCGACGGCCGCGAGGAGCGGCACCAGGCGGTACTACCCTGCTGGTCGGCGCGCAGCGAGCACGATCTCACCGCCGGGACGCTGGGCTTCGAGGCCGCGGCCGCGACACTGGCCCGGGCACTCGACCAACCCGTTCAGGGCTTCGAGGCGGGGCAGGTGGCGATGGCCCGGTACGGCCGGTACGGGTTCGAGGCGGCGGCGGTGACCGGCATGTTCGGCACGGTCAGCCTGCCGCCGGAGGGAGTCGCCCGCACTGCCGAACTGCGCTTCGGCCACCCGTACGCGGTGGTGGCCGTCGCCACCGACAGCAGGGCGGACGGGACCACCGGGCCGTGGCACGGGGTTCCGGTCTTCTCCGCCTGGGTCACCGAGCCCGAGGAGCCCGGCGCGGACGAGTGAGGCACTGATCCACTCCAGGTCGGCGATGTGGCGGCTTCGGCGCGCCGGGATCCACCCACGTCCCCGATCTGGTGTGGATCACGCGAGATCGGACGGGCCCTCGTCGCGGGGCAGCCGGGCCACCATCTCGTGGAACTCCCGTACGGTCACCGCCTCGCGCAGGGTCGCGAAGACCGCGCCCGTGCCGATCCGTGCGGTCGCCGCGTCCACTCCGGCACGCCGGCTGACCCGGCTCAGGAAGTCCACCGGTCCCGCGTCCACGGGCGGCGGCGTCACAGGTCCGCCGACGTCGGGGCTGACACCGGTGTCGAGCCCGCCACCGCCGGTGGTCGGGTCGGTCGGGTGGGCGTCCGGCGCGAAGTCGTACAGGTAGCCGTCGACCTGGTCGGGAAGGTGGCCGGCGGGGTCGGGCACGCCGCCGGTGACGCGTTCCGCCATCGTGGTCAGCACCGCGCGGGCGAGGGCGGCGGCCTGCGCGGTCGGTAGGCCGGAGCGCCGGGACACCGCGTCGATGAACTGCGGAAACCCGTCGCCGCCCGCGCTGTCGGTCACGCCGGGGCGGTTACCCGCGCTCGACGGCGACAAACAGCGCCGGAATCTGGTCAGCGCAGCAGATCCGCGGCCAGCAGGTGGTCGAAGATGAGCTGGTCGACCGGGGAGGTGCGGTGCCGGTCGGCGTACCCGAGCCAGGCCATCTCGGCGATCTCGCTGGCCGGCCGCAGCCGTCCCCGGTAACCGGCCCGGTAGCAGGTCATCCGCACCGCGACGCCGACGGCGTGCCCGTGCGCCTGCGCGGTGAACGTGCCCAGGCGCGTCGCCCCGTGCACGTCCACCTCGACGCTCAACTCCTCATCGATCTCCCGGCGCAGGGTCTCCAGGTCGCTCTCCCCCGGCTCCCGCTTGCCGCCGGGCAGGTACCACACGTCCTTGCCCTGCGACCGGGTGCTCAGCACCCGCCCGTCCTCGATCAGGATCCAGGCCACCTTGTCGATCTCGCGCACGTCGCCTCCCGCCCCGTTGGGACCGGGCACGTTACCACCCGACGCCGGCCGGGAAGTGTCACGCGGCGAGCAGGTCGAGCAGCAGCGCGGCGGTCCACCCGAACGCCGGTGAGCCCAGCCCGGCCCCCGTGTCGGGGTGGAAGTACTCGTGGCAGCCCGCGCCGGCCACCAGGTCGATCATCGAACGGCGCAGGCCGGCGGCCAACTCCGGGTGCCCGTGAGTGGTCAGGCCGCGCCGTACCAGCCAGCCGATGTTCAACCAACTCGGTCCCCGCCAGTAGCGCAACGGTTCGAAGTCGGGCGCGGTGCGGTCGTGGCTGGGCAGCGGCCGGTCCATCCGCCGGGCCACCCCGAACCGCGGCGACGTCGCCTCGGCGACGAGCGCGTCGACCTGCCGGGCAGGCAGGTTGGGCAGGAGCAACGGCGCGAGCCCGAGCACGGTACGCGCGCCGACGAGCCGGTCGGTGCGCAGGTCGCGGGGCTGGAACGTGCCGGTGTCCGGGTCGTACAGCCGTCGTACCAACGCCTCGGTGACGCGGTCCGCGCGGGCCCGGTGCGGGCCCGGGTCGAAGCCGGTCAGCGTGGCGATGTCGGCCAGCGCGTGCTCGGCGGACCCGAACGCCGCGTTGAACAGCGGGCACTCCACCAGGAACGGATGGTCGTCGGCCAGGTCGCGATCGGCGTAGCCGTGGTCCCGGTAGGTCGCGACGATCGCCAGGTAGCGCGCGTAGTCCAGGTCCGTGGGGCGGTGCGCGGCGTCGGCGTGCGCGGTGTCGTGCCGACGGTACGCGCGCATGACGGCCGCCTCGGCGTGGACCCCGGCCATCGGCTCGTCCCAGGCGGGGCTGTTGTCCAGACCGGACTCCCACGGGTGTACGACGCACACCAGCCCGTCACCGGCCACGTCCCGCCGCTCGGCGAGGTAACGCTGCTGGGCCACCAGTGCCGGGTAGAGCCGCCGCAGCGCGGCCAGGCCGTTCTCATCGGGCGCGCGCCGGTAGGCCAGGAGCGCGGCGAGCGCGTGCACCGGCGGCTGGACGAGCCCGGAGGTGTCGACGCCCGGGGCGCCCTGCACGTCGGCCGAGCGCCACAGCTCCGGGCCGGGAAAGTACCCGCCGACCCGCAGCGCCGGGTTGAACACGATGTGCGGCACCCGCCCGTCGGCCCACTGCGCCCGGAACAGACTCGCCAGCTCCCGCCAGGCCCGCCCGGGCCGCACGTGGGCCAGCCCGATCGCGATGAACGCAGAGTCCCAGCTCCACTGGTGCGGATAGAGCGTGCGCGACGGCACCGTGTGGTCGTGTTCCCAGTTCGCGTCGAGTGTGGCGACGGCCAACCGGCTCAGCCCGGCCGGCTCGGCCGTACCACCGATGCGGGCCGGGACGGCGCCGGCGGTCATGCGGCGGCCCGCCGGGGCAACGCGTGCCGCAGCACCGTGACGGCCTCGCCGAGAGCGCGGACGGGGTCGCCGCGCAGCCGGCACTCCAGGGACAGCCAGCCCCGGTAGTCCAGCTCCAACAGGGTCCGCACGAGGCCCGGCCAGTCCAGGTGCCCGGCGCCGGGCTGGTACCGGTTGGAGTCGCTGACCTGCACGTGTCCGAGGTACGGCGCGGCGGCGCGCAGCGCCCGGTGCGGGTCGTCCTCCTCGATGTTCATGTGGAAGGTGTCGGCGACCACCCGGACCGAGGGCAGCGCGAGGGCGGCGCAGAGGGCGACCGCCTCGTCGAGCCGGTTGACCATGTGGTCCTCGTACCGGTTGAGGGGTTCGAGGAAGAGGGTGACCCCCTCGGCCCGGGCGTGTTCGCCGAGGGTGCCGAGCGCGTCCAGGAGCACCTGCCGGTCGCCGGCCGGCGGGCGTGGCGGCTCGAAGGGCGGCAGCCGCCGGGAGAACATCCCCCACGCGGCGGGGGTCAGCACCCCGATGCCGCCCAGTTCGGCGATGACCGAGAGCTGGGAGCGCAGATTGCGGACGGCGTCGGCGGACCGGGCGGGGTCGAAGTCGCCGATGAAGTGGGTCATCTCGACGCAGACGGTGGGCATCACCACGCCGGCGGCGCGGGCCCGGCGCAGCTCGGGCAGGCGACGGGCGAACGCGAGGTCACCGCGTCCGCGCAGCTCGATGCCCTGGTAGCCGAGCGCGGTGGCGAGGGCGTACTTCTGGATCAGGTTGGTGCCCGGCAGGAGTTGTTCCTGGCAGGCGAGCGCGATGGTGGTCATCTAGAACCTCAACACCACTTGGAGGACGTCATCGGCGCCGCTGTCGAGCAGCGCGAGGGCGTCGGCGACCGCGCTGGCGTCGACGATGTGGCTGACCAGTGGCAGCGGGTCGACGCTGCGGTCGGCCACCAGCTCCATGAAGGTCTGCGCCACCCGATCCCCGGTCCACCGGCCGGCCATGCCCGGCGCGGGGGTGGGACCGGAGACCTGGGCGGCCACCAACTGGATGCGGTTGTGGTGGAACTCCTCGCCGAGGCCGAGCCCGTCGGCCTGGCCCTGGTAGAAGCCGGCGGCCACGACCCGGCCGGCGTGCGCGGTGGAGCGGATCGCCTCGTGCAGCGCCGGGTACGCCCCGGACAGCTCCAGGCAGACGTCCGCGCCCCGGCCGCCGGTGGCCTCGCGCAGCACGGTGGCGGCGGACCGGACGTCGGCGTCCACGGTGGACCGCGCGCCGTAACGGCTGGCGTGGGCCAGCCTGCCGGGCACCCGGTCGACGGCCACCACCCGGGTGCCCGACAGGGCCGCGAGGCGGGTGGCGAGCAGCCCGATGACGCCCTGCCCGAAGACACCGACCCAGTCGCCCAGGTGCAGGTCACCGGCGAGCACGGCGGTCAGCGCGATGGCGCCGGGCCGGGCGAAGACCGCGGCGAGCGGGTCCAGCCCGACGGGCAGGGGACGGACCGCGTCGGCGGGGAGCACGGCCTCGGCGCGGTGCCCCCAGATGCCCCACACGAGCTGGCCCGGATGCCGGTCGGCGACCTCGGCGGCCACCTCGACGACCTCGCCGACCTCCTCGTAGCCGAAGCCGACCAACGGGTACGGCACGGGGGCCTGGCGGGGGACGAACATGCGCGCGGTGTCGTCCCAGTCCTTGCGGAGCCGCGGATTGCTGCCCCGGTAGAGGGTCAGCTCGGTGCCGGCGGAGATGCCCGAGTAGCAGGTGCGGACTCGGACCTGGCCGGGGCCGAGCGGATCTGGCGGGCAGGGCTCGAGACTGATCTGTCGAGGCCCGGCGAGGGAGACCACCCAGTTGCCCATGTGTCACATCCCGGTAGCACTGGGTTCCAGGATAGCCAAAAAATAGCCATATGTCTTGCTATTGATCAATCGAAGGTGTTGAATCCGTCTTGTACCCTTCGAGAGGAGTGCCACCGATGTCAGCACCTCCGAGGCGGATACTCGCCACCACCCTGATCCTGGCACTGGCCACGTCCACCCTGCTGGCCTGCGGAGACGACGGATCCGACAGCAACAGCAAGAAGATCACCGTGTGGAGCCTGGAGGACGTCGCCGACCGCGTCACCGCCACCAAGGCGATCATCGCCGACTTCACCGCCAAGACCGGGATCCAGGTCGACCTCGTGACCGTCAACGAGGACCAGTTCCCCTCGTTGATCGCCGCAAACGCCGCCGCCGGCGAGCTGCCCGACGTGGTCGGATCGGTCTCCCTGGCCGGCATCCGTACGCTCGCGGCAAACGAGCTGCTGCACGCCTCGGCGAACGCGGAGGTCGTCGACACGCTGGGCCGGCAGACGTTCTCCCCCCGGGCGCTGGAACTCACCTCCGACGACGGCAAGCAGCTCTCCGTGCCCAGCGACGGGTGGGGGCAACTGCTCGTCTACCGCAAGGATCTGTTCGACGCCGCCGGCCTGCCTGCCCCCGACACGTACGAGCGCATCGCCACCGCGGCGGCGAAGCTGAACACCGGCGGCGTCGCCGGCATCACCGCGGCGACCTCGGCGAGCGACGTCTTCACCCAGCAGACCTTCGAGCACCTGGCCCTGGCCAACGGATGCCAGCTCACCGACGACTCCGGCGCCGTCACCCTCGACTCTCCGCAGTGCGTCGAGGCGTTCCGCTTCTACGGCGACCTGATCCGCACCAGCTCCGTGAAGGGCGCGCAGGACGTGGACACCACCCGGGCCACCTACTTCGCGGGCAAGGCGGCCATGGTGATCTGGTCGCCGTTCATCCTCGACGAGCTGGCCGGGCTGCGCAACGACGCCAGGCCCACCTGCCCGCAGTGCCAGGCCGACCCGGCGTTCCTCGCCAAGAACAGCGGGTTCGTCACCGCGATCAAGGGCCCCAACGCCAGCGAACCCGCGCAGTACGGCGAGATCAGCTCGTGGGCCGTGCTGGACGGCGCGGTGACCGACCCGGCCAAGTCCTTCGTGGAGTACATGCTCGGCGACGGCTACCCGCGCTGGTTCGGCATGTCCCCCGAGGGCCGGTTCCCGGTGCGCAAGGGCACCGCGGCCGAGCCGGAGGCGTTCCTGACCGCCTGGACCACCAGCCCGGCCGGCGTGGACGCCAAGAAACCCCTCACCGACGTGTACGGCGACGACGTGCTCGCCACCCTGCGGCGCAGCCCGGACACGTTCGGCCGCTGGGGTCTCAGCCAGGGCCAGGGCAAGCTGGTCGGCGCGATGCTCGGCGAGCTTCCGGTGCCCAAGGCGCTTGGCGACCTGGTGACCGGCAAGTCCGACGCGGCAGGCGCCGCCGGGCGGGCGAAGAAGGACGTCGAGGCGATCAAGGCGGGCGTCAATTGACCACCACCGCGCCCCCGGAGACGACGGAACGGCCGGCGCGGACCCGCCGCCGACCGCTGACGCTCCGCCGCCGAGAATCCCGCGCGGGACTGGCGCTTGTCGCGCCGACCCTGCTCGTCACCATCGCCGTCATCGGCATCCCGATCATCTGGACCGTCGTGCTCGCCTTCCAGCGGGTCCGGCTCGCCACCCTGCGCAAGACCGGCCTGTTCGGCGACCTCACCCTGGACAACATCGACCGGGTGCTGCACACCCCCGGCTTCGCCGACACACTGTGGGTCACCCTGCTGTACAGCGTCGGCGGCACCGCCGGGTCGATCCTGCTCGGCCTGGTCGCCGCGCTCGTCGTCCGCCGCCCGTTCCGCGGTCGCACCCTGGTACGGGCGTCCATGCTGCTGCCGTACGTGGCGCCGGTGGTCGCGGTCACCTTCGTCTGGCAGGTGATGCTCGACCCGCAACTCGGCATCGTCAACCACTGGGGTCAGCGCCTGCTGGGCTGGGACGCGCCGGTGCCGTTCCTCACCCAGGAGTCGACCGCGCTGGCCACGGTCATCGCGTTCGAGGCGTGGCGGTACTTCCCGTTCGCCTTCCTGTTCCTGCTGGCCCGGCTCCAAGCGGTGCCCGGCGAACTGGAAGAGGCCGCCCGCGTCGACGGAGCCACGCCCACGCAGCGGTTCCGGCACATCCTGCTGCCGCAACTCCTGCCGGTGGTCGCCCTGCTGGGCGTGCTGCGCTTCATCATGACGTTCAACAAGTTCGACGACGTCTACCTGCTCACCGGCGGGGCCGCCGGCACCGAGGTGGTCAGCGTCCGGGTCTACGAGTTCCTCACCGCCCGTACCGACGTCGGGGCCGCCGCCGCGCAGGCGGTGGTGCTGGCCGTGGTGCTCATCGTGTTCGTGCTGATCTACCTGCGCTTCTTCGGACGGAGGGTCGGCTGATGGACCGGGACATGGTCGAGACGGTGAGCCTGCGCTGGCTGCGCCGCCTGGTGATCGCCGCGTTCCTGGTGGTCACCGTGTTCCCCTTCTACTACATGCTGTTGCTCTCGGTACGCCCCATCGAGCGGCTGCTGCTCGACCCGGGCTCGCTCGGCGTCGGCTTCGGCGAGCTGACCGTCGCCACGTACGCCGAGGTCCTCAAGGCCACCGCCGACGGCGGCCAGGGATTCCTGACCTTCATCCGCAACAGCGCTCTGGTGGCGATCTCGGCGACCGTGCTCACGCTCCTCGTCGCGATCCCCGGCGCGTACGCGGTGGCCCGATTGCGGTTCTTCGGCCGGCGGCAGGTCGACTTCCTGTTCCTGGCGGTCTACCTGTTCCCGTCGATCGTCATCGCGATCCCGCTGTTCGTGGTGTTCAGCCTCGCCGGGCTGCGCGGTTCGCTGTTCGGGCTGGTGCTGGTCTACGTCTCGCAGACGCTGCCGGTGTCGGTCTACATGCTGAAGAACTACTTCGAGACCATCCCGGTCAGCCTGGAGGAGTCGGCCGCGATCGACGGGGCCGGCCGGCTCGGCATCATCCGCCGGGTCAGCCTGCCCCTCGCCGCGCCGTCGATCATGGCGGTCGCGCTCTACGACTTCATGATCGCCTGGAACGAGTTCCTGTTCGCGCTGCTGTTCCTCGTCGACAAACCCGACCGGTGGACGGTGTCGCTCGGGTTGTCGCTGCTCTCCGACGGCGTGGAGGTGCCCAAGACGGTGCTGATGGCCGGGTCGGTCGTCCTCACCCTGCCCATCGTCATCCTCTTCTTCGCCAGCGAGCGGCTGCTGACCGAGGGCCTGACCAGCGGCGCGGAGAAGGGCTGAGCCTGCCGCGCGATCGGTGGCGGCCCGGCGGTTCGACACGCCGACCTCGGCGTCGCCGAGCCGCCACCGATCGGCGTACCCGCCGGCCCGGTCCCGTCCGGCCCGGTTACCGTGGCCGTATGGCCAACCCGACCCGCTGGGCGACCGACACCGGCCCGGAGCACTCGCAGTGGTACGTCGACAGGTTCCGCAAACTCGCCGCCGAGGGCGCCGACCTGGCCGGCGAGGCGCGACTGGTCGACACGCTCGTCGAGCCCGGGTCGCGGATCCTCGACGCCGGCAGCGGCACCGGCCGGGTGGGCGCGGCCCTGGCGCAGCGGGGGCACACCGTCGTCGGAGTGGATGCCGACCCGGTCCTCGTGGAGGCCGCCCGCGCCGACCATCCCGGCCCGCGCTGGCTGGTCGCCGACCTGGCCGACCTGGACCTGCCGGCGCTGGGAGAGCAGGAGCCGTTCGACGCCGCCGTGCTCGCCGGCAACGTGCTCGCGTTCGTCGCCGTCGGCACCGAGCCGGAGGTGTTGCGCCGCCTCGCCGGGCACCTGCGCCCGGACGGCGTCCTGGCGGTGGGCTTCGGCACCGAACGCGGCTACCCGCTGACCGCGTTCGACGCCGACGCCGTCGCCGCCGGGCTGCGCCTGGAACACCGCTTCGCCACCTGGGACCTGCGCCCGTGGCGCGACGACGCGCCCTTCGCGGTCAGCATCCTGCGCCGTCCGGCAACCTGACGCCCGAGCGGAGTCAGGACAAGGGCGGCGGCGACCCGCGCGGCGTCAGGACGGTGCGGCGACGGCCCGCGCCGCGGCCGGGTCGAGGGTCGCGCCCGCCGGCACGAGACTGACCAGGGCGGCGGGCAGCCGTACCGGTCGCACGTCGCGGTACCCGAGCATCGGCAGCACCTCGCGGTCGGCCAGCACGTACCGCCGGCCCAGGTCGGTGACCACGGCCACCGCGCCTCCGGACGCGCCGGGCGCCGCGGCGGCCTCGACCACCGCGCCTCCCCCGGGCTGCACCACCACGTGGTCGGCCAGCGCCGCGCCGCCGGACGGCGCGGTCCGCGGAACGGCCGCCAGGTCCGGCAGGCGTACGCCCCAGCGCACCTCGCCCGCGCCGTCGTCACCGACCCGGGTGCAGACCGCCGTGTCGTCCACCGCGGCGAGCCGGGGCGGGGCGGGCGGCGGAGCGGTCGGGCCGCTCGGGGCGAGATCGGGCATGGTGGGCAGCGCGGCGAACCGGCCCAACGTCATCGGCTCCGACTCCCCCTGCCCGGTGCGGGCCAACAGCAGACCGGCCTGCAACTCGGTGATCCCGGCCAGCCCGTCGTCGAGCGCCACCGCGTACTGCCGGCCGCCGCCGGAGTTGCGCACCAGGTAGACCTGTCCGATGGTGGCGCCGGGCACCCGGGCGGAGGGCCGCCCCTCGCCGGGCAGCGCCGGCGGGGCCAGGTCGACGCCGGCGGGCAGGGCGTTCAGCAGGGCGGGGGCGACGGGCACCGCCCGCGTCCGGGTGGTCGCCAGCGCGGCCAGCACCCGGTTGGGATCGCGGATCAGGTAGCGGCGCTGGTGCCACACGAGATGCAGGCCGCCGTCCGGGTGGCGCAGCAGCAGCGCGTCGTCGCCGAGTGGTCGACCGCCGTCGGGGTCGACGCCGATGAGCAGCGCCGAACGGGTGTCCGCGCCGGTCGTCGTCGAGCAGACCGTCCAGGCCGACCTCGCGAGACGACCCGGCGCGGGCAACGAGTCCGGTGCGTCGGCGATGCCCAGTGGCAGGCCGCGCGGCACACCGTCGATCGAGCGCCGGGAGACCAGCACGGTCTTCGCCCGGTCCGCGCCGACGATCAGCAGCGCCGAGGCGTAGTTGAGCACCGGGTGCAGCCTCTGCTCCCGGTACACGAACCGGGCGCCGGACTCCTTCTCCACGATCACCGCGCCCGGGTCCCGCCAGCCCGTGCCGCCCCCGGCGAACAGGCCGTAGAGCGCCGAGCCTCCGAGCGCGATCACCGCGACGAGGACGCTGGCCAGACCCGCGCCCGCCAGCCGCCGAAACGGGGACTGGGCCGGATCGGTCTCCCGCATCACCAGCGCGGCGACCGCCCGCTGGACGCTGAACTGGTAGGAGTGCAGCTGATCCTGCCGCGACGGCATGGGGTCCCTTCCGCTGGTTCGACCGCGCACAGGATATGCGCTGCGTCGATGTCCCGTGGACCCTGCGTGGCGGGACGCGAACCGGCCGGTACCATTCGGGGACGAATCCGGCGGCGAGAGGGTACCGTGGGCGCGCGTTTCGAGGAACTGGCCTGGCGGGAGACACCGATCGGCGCGATCAGCCTGCGGCGGCGTCGCGATCCGGCGCTCCAGGTCGAGGTGTACGAGGTCAAGCTCGACGACGAGTACCTGATGTCCAGCCTCTTCCCCGTCGCGGAGATCGAGCTGGCCCGACTGGGCCTCGCCGAACTGACCGGCGACACGCTCGACGTGGTGGTCGGCGGTCTCGGGCTGGGCTACACGGCGTGCACCGCGCTGGCCGACCCACGGGTACGGGCACTGCTGGTGGTGGAGGCCATCGAGGACGTCATCGACTGGCACCGACGGGGGCTGCTGCCCTTCGCGGCCGGGCTGGCCGAGGACCCGCGGACCCGGTTCGTGCGAGCCGACTTCTTCGCCGCCGTGGCGGGCGACGAGGGTTTCGACACCGAGACGCCCGGACGACGCTTCGACGCGGTCCTCCTCGACGTCGACCACTCGCCACGTAACGTCCTGCACCCGAGCCACGCGCCGTTCTACACGCCGGACGGCCTCCGGCGGCTCGCCGCGCTGCTCCGTCCGGAGGGCGTCTTCGCGCTCTGGTCGGACGACCCACCGGACGACGGGTTCACCGCAGGGCTCGCGGAGGTGTTCACGACCGCACAGGCGCACGTCGTGCCCTTCGCCAACCCGCTGACCGGCGGCCAGTCCGCAAACACCGTCTACGTAGCCCGCCGCTGAGCCCTCTCCCCCCGCGCCGCCCCCGCCCCGCCGCGCCCCGCCCCCGCCGATCTTGCAGGTTCTGTTGGCGATCCGTGGGCTGAAGTCCCTTGTGCGGGCACAGAAAGTGCAAGATCGCGCAGGGGTGGCCTCGGGACGGCGTGTTTGGGGTTCGCGGGGGCGGGAAGGTCACCCCGGGTCGACGCATCTCGCGTTGCGGCCGCGGTCACTGGAGGTTCGGATGCGTGCCCTGCTCTGGGTCGTCGGCGTGGTCGCCGGCGTGCTGATTCTGCTCGGGCTGGTTCTCGAAGCGGTCCGCTGGCTGATCATCATCGGTCTGATCGCGCTGGTGATCGTGATCATCCTGGGCGTGGTCAAGGGACGACAGGCGATGAACCACCAGGCCCGCCGACGGTGACGGTCAGAACCAGTCCGCGCGCATGTCGAGCGCGGTGCGGTCGAGGCTGTCCAGCAGGTCGAACTGGGGTCCCGTACGGGACAGTTCGACAGTGAGGAAGTAGCGGGCGGCCTGCCGCTTCCCGGCGTGGAACGAGTCGCCGCTCTCGGCGGGCGGCAGCGCCAGCACCTGTTCGAGCCACATCCAGGCGATCACCACGTGCCCGACCGCTTCGAGGTAGACGCTGGCGTTGGCCAGCGCGAGCAGCGGGTCGCCGCCCGCCCACAGCCGCCGCGTGACGGTGGTGACCCGTCGCACCGCCGTGGCCAGCCGGTCGGCCAGTTCGGCGGCCGCGCCGCCGGCCAGCCGCGCCCGCGCGACGGTGTCCGTCATCGTCTCGGTCAGCAGGAGCAGGCCCGCGCCGTCGTGCATGGTCATCTTGCGCCCCAACAGATCCAGCGCCTGGATCCCGTGGGTGCCCTCGTGGATCGGGTTGAGCCGGTTGTCGCGGTAGTGCTGCTCCACGTCGTGGTCGCGCGTGTAGCCGGCGCCGCCGAGGACCTGGATGGCCAGATCGTTGGCCGCCAGACACCACTGCGACGGCCAGCTCTTGGCGATCGGGGTGAGCACGTCCAGCAGCAGGTGCGCCCGTTCCCGGTCGGCGGCGGCCGGTGCGGTCTTCTCCTCGTCGAGCAGCCGGGCGCAGTAGAGCACCAGGGCGAGGGCCCCCTCCACGTAGCTCTTCTGCGCCAGCAGCATCCGTCGTACGTCGGGATGGTCGATGATCGGCACCTGCGGCGTCGCCGGGTCCTTAGCGCCGATCGGTCGGCCCTGCGGCCGTTCGCGGGCGTACGCCAGGCTCTTGAGGTAGCCGGTGTAGCCCAGCGCGGTGGCGCCGGCCCCGACGCCGATGCGGGCCTCGTTCATCATGTGGAACATCTGGGCCAGCCCCTGGTGGGGGGCGCCGACCAGGTGGCCCACCGCGCCGGACCGACCGCCGGGGGTGTGTCCGCCGTCGCCGAAGCTGAGCAACGCGTTGGTGGTGCCCCGAAAGCCCATCTTGTGGTTGAGCCCGACCAGCGCCACGTCGTTGCGCTCGCCCAGCGAGCCGTCCGGGCCGACCAGCACCTTGGGTACGACGAACAGCGAGATGCCCTTCACCCCGGGCGGGCCGCCGGGGATCCGCGCCAACACCAGGTGGACGATGTTCTCGGCGAGTTCGTGGTCACCCCCGGAGATCCACATCTTGGTGCCGAACAGCCGGTACGTGCCGTCCGGCTGTGGCTCGGCCCGGGTGGTGATGTCAGCCAGTGAGCTGCCAGCGTGCGGCTCGGACAGGCACATGGTGCCGAAGAACCGCCCCTGGAGCATCGGCCGGACGTACGTGTCGACCTGCTCGGCGCTGCCGTGTGCCAGCAGCAGGTTGGCGTTGCCGAGGGTCAGCAGCGGGTACGCGGAGGTGGCCACGTTGGCCGCCTGGAACCAGGCGAAGCAGGCGGCGGCGACGGCGTGCGGCAGTTGCAGACCACCGACCGAGTCGTCCATCGCCGCAATGAGCAGGCCCGATTCGGCGAAACTCCGCAACGCCGCCTCGATCTGCGGGATCGTCCGCACCCGGCCCCCCTCGACCGTCGGCTCAGCGAGGTCGGCGGCCCGGTTGTGCGGGGCGAACTGGTCGGTTGCCACCCGCTCGGCGAGGTCCAGGGCGTCGTCGAAGGTCTCCCGGGAGTGCTCGGCGTAGCGGGAACGCTCGACGAGGTGCGACACCCGCAGCCAGTCGTGCAGCAGGAAGTCCAGGTCACGGCGGGACAGCAGGGTGGAGGGCACGAAACTCCTCGGCGGGGCTGGGGGGGTGTCGGGTCGGGGGGTGGCCGGCGTCGGCCCCGACCCATCCTGACCGATGCGCCGGGAGCGCACCACCGCCGCCCCTCGTGCGGGCGTCGTTGTCGTACCCGCCAGCTAGCGTCCCTGCCGTGAGCGCACCCGGAGACGTCGACCCCGAGGTCCTCGACAGGCTTCGCCCGGTCTGCGGCGGATTTCCGGAAACGTACGAGGAGCCGGCCTGGGTGGGCACGCGTTGGCGGATCCGCCGCCGCACGTTCGCCCACGTGCTCACCGTCGACCCGGACCGTCAGGCGGCGCCCACGCGCGCCGCCACGCTCGGCCGTCCCGCCTGCCTGTTGGTCTTCCGATCGCCGCTCGACGAGATCGCCGGTCTCCTGAGCGTCGGCCACCCCTTCTACAAGCCGGACTGGAGCCCGAACGTGGTGGGCATGGTCCTGGACGCGGACACCGACTGGGACGAGGTCGGTGAGCTGCTCACCGAGAGCTACTGCGTGCAGGCCCCCAAGCGGCTCGCCGCGCTTGTCGCCCGGCCCGGTTGAGGGCACCCGGCGAGGCCGGAGTTTCGCCGGGGCCGGCACGGGGATACCGCGCCAACGGCGGACCATCGACGGCTACGGCGACGTCGCCCGTGGCGCGAGGAGCGGACCCATGTCCATGCGGGCAACCGAGGAGGACCCCCGGTTGACACCGGTGCTCGCCGAGGAGCGGGTGTGCACGGGCGTGACCACGCTGCGGGGGCGGATCTTCCTGAGCTACCCGTCGGCGGACGGGCCGGGTGTGCAGGTGGTGGAGGCGCTGCCGGACGGCCGTCGCAACCCGTACCCGGACGCCGCGTGGAACGCGCCGAACCGACCGCCCGACGGGACGTTCGTGCACGTCAACGCGCTGCGTGCCGGCCCGGATGGTCACCTGTGGATCGTCGATTCGGGCGCGCCGCAGCTCGGCGGCGACCAGGTGCCCGGTGGGGCGCGGCTGATCGTCGTCGACGTGGACGGCGACCGGGTGGACCGGGTCTACCACCTCGACGGCGCGGTGCGTCCGCACAGCTACGTCGACGACGTCCGGTTCCACGACCGCACGGCGTACGTCACCGACGCCGGCGCGCCCGGTCTCATCGTCGTGGATCTCGACTCGGGTGGGTGTCGACGGGTGCTGGACGGGCACCCGAGCATGGTGGGCGGGCCGGTGGTCGCCGACGGCCGGGCGCTACGGGATCCCGGCGGCGCCGAGGTGCGCCTGCACGCCGACCAGTTGGAGGTGTCGCCGGACGGGCGGTGGCTGTACTACCAGCCGGCCTCGGGTGGGATGTCCCGGATCGGCACCCGCTGGCTGGACGACCCGACGCTGTCCGCGGAGGAGCTGGCCCGGCGGGTCGAGCCGTGGTGGGACACTCCGAGCACCGGCGGCACGGCCATCGACGCGCGCGGCACCATCTACGTCAGCGACGTCGAGCACCGCCGCATCCTCGCCCTGGGGCTGGACCGCAGCGTCCGTACGCTCGTCGCGGACCCACGCCTGAACTGGGTGGACGCGATGTGGCTGGACACCGCGGGGCAACTCTGGCTGCCGGCGGCCCAACTGCACCTGACGGCGGGGTTCAACGGCGGGCACCCGGCCGTCGCGTACCCGGTGCACATCTACCGGATGCCGGTCGACGCCGGCCCGCCCGCGTCCGACCACGCTTGAAGCAGTCGCGCGCGGCGGGCGGACAGTGGGCGTACTCGATATCCTGCCTCGCATGCATCGAAGCCGTGTGTACGCGTTGCTCATCGACGCGCCCGAGGCGGAGGCCGCGCGGGCTGCGGAGTTCTGGTCGGCGGCGCTCGGCGTCGGCACCCGGACCCACCCGGACGAGCCGCAGTTCGTGGGCCTGCACGAGGCGCTGCCCGGCCTGGTCACCGCCGTCCAGGCCGTCGACGACGCGCCGCGCTACCACCTCGACATCGAGACCGACGACGTGGCGGCCGAGACCGCGCGGCTGGTCGGTTTGGGCGCCGTCGAGGTGACGCGGTGGATGGAGTGCCGCATCCTGCGGGCCCCCGGCGGGCACCTGCTCTGCGTCCTGCCGGTCGAGAGTCCGGCCGAGGTGTTCGACGCCCAGGCCCGGACCTGGTCGTGACGCGCGAGCCTGTCATAGTGCCGCAGTAGGGTCCGGCCATGGCTGATCTGGTGTTGGTGGCAGGAGCGTGGCTGGGGTCCTGGGCGTGGGACGAGGTGGTGCCGCACCTGCGGGCGGCCGGGCACCGGACCTTCCCCCTGACGCTCTCCGGTCTCGCCGAGCGGCAGGGCGTGCCGGCCGGCCAGCAGACCCACGTGCAGGACGTCATCGACGAGGTCGAGCGCCGCGACCTGCGCGACGTGGTGCTGGTCGGGCACAGCTACTCGGGCATCCCGGTGGGGCAGGCCGCCGAGCGGATCGGCGACCGGTTGTCCCGGGTGGTCTTCCTCGACTCGGAGGTGCCGGTCGACGGCGGGTCGTTCGCCTCCGGCTGGTGGCAGGGTCAGGCGGCGTTCGATTCCGTGCTCGCCGCCAACGGCGGTGACTGGCCGCCGCTGGCCCCGGCCGAGTTCGACGGTCAGGGTCTCACCGACGAGCAGATCGCGCGGCTGGTCAAGGGCGCCACGACGCATCCGGGGCGCACGCTGACCGAGCCGGCCGTGCTGACCCGTTCCCTGGGCGAGCTGCCGGCGACGTACGTCAAGTGCCTGCTCGACGGGCCCGAGCCCAACGACGTCGTGGCGGCGTTGCTCGGCAGCGAGCGCTGGCGGCTCGTCACGATGGCCACCGGTCACTGGCCGATGTTCTCCCAGCCCGTCGAGCTGGCCGCGCTGCTCGCGGCGGAGGCGAGCTGACCGGCGGCCGGTGCCGGCGCGCCGTCGAGATCGGCTCGGGGGCTGTCGGTGCGATGAGCGTGATGCCGGTGAGTCATCAAGATGACCCACCGGCATCAGGCTTCGGGAGGTGGGTGCCTCCGGTCAGGAGCGGGACAAGGGCAACGGCCAGGCCGGTTCGGTCACGGCGTGACGGTCTCGAGGCTCCTGATGTGGCGCACGGGGGACGCGAGCAGCCACAGCACGGCGAGCACGCCGCCCACCCCGGCGACGACCAGGGTCGGCCGCAGGCCCAGGGTGGTGCCGAGCGCGCCGCCGACCAGAGCGCCCAGGGGCCGGATGCCGTAGTTGACGGCGCTGTACGCGCCGGCTCGGCGGCCGCGCGCGTCGTCCGGTGTGACGGCGGCGAGCAGGGCGTTGAGGTTGACGTCCATCAGCATCACCCCGACGCTGGACACCAGCTCGATGGCCGCCAGCATGGCCACCTTCGCCCAGGTCGGGCCGTCGATCAGCGCGGTCAGCGCGAGCGGGGCGGGGAACACCACCGCGCCGATCATCGCCGTGCGGCCGAGCCCGATTGCTCGCGAGACGCGGGGCGCCAGGGCCGCGCCGGCCAGGCCGCCGAGCGCGCCGACGCCGAACGCGACGCCGATCGCACCGGCCGAGAGGCCGAGTTCACGATTGGCGTAGAGCACCAGCAGCGCCGAGGCGATGAACGTGAAGAAGTTGACGGTGCTGGTGCAGCCGAGCGCGGCGCGCAGCACCGGGTGGCGCAGCACCAGGGCCATGCCCTCGCGGACCATACCGAGCGTGGACGTCTGCCGTGGCGGTGGCGGAGGCTCGGTGACCGGGATGCGGCGCAGCAGCAGGGCGGAGACGAGGAAGGACACCGCGTCGACGAGGATCGCCACCGGCGCGCCGAGCGCCTGGACGAGCCCACCACCGGCGGCCGGGCCGACGATGAACGAGAGGGAGCGACTGACACTGAGTTTGCTGTTCGCGTCCACGTAGGCGGATCGCGGCACCAGGGCGACGAAGAACGCCTGCTGCCCCAGGGCGAACAGCACCGCTCCGACGCCGGTGAGCAGTGCCACCAGGTACAGGTGGGTGAGGGTGATCGTGTCCGACAGGTACGCCACCGGGAGGCTGAGCAGCACGGCCGCGCGGATCAGGTCCGCGATGATCAGGAGTCGGCGTTTGTGGGTGCGCCGGTCCACCCACGCGCCGAGGAACAGGCCCAGCAGGTTGGGCAGCCAGATCAGCGCGGTGAGGACGCTCACCTGCACGGGCGTCGCGGCGAGTAGGGCGACGGCGATCAGGGGCAGGGCCAGCTCGCTGATCCGGTCGCCGAACGCGGAGATCGTCTGACCGATCCAGAAGGTACGGAAGCGTCGGTCGCGGTGCGGGGCCGGTGCGGCCGGGGCGTCGACGGCGGTCATGACGCGGACGGATCGTCGGCGGTCTCGGGCAGCAGGTAGCGCAGCATCCGTACGACCTGCGCGCCGGCCGGGGGCGTGTCGTCGTCCTTGCGCCGCACGTA
The DNA here is from genome assembly GCF_053585025.1 of Micromonospora sp. RB23. Classification (NCBI taxonomy): domain Bacteria; kingdom Bacillati; phylum Actinomycetota; class Actinomycetes; order Micromonosporales; family Micromonosporaceae; genus Micromonospora; species Micromonospora sp. RB23. The sequence goes on along the minus strand of NZ_CM132111.1, from coordinate 3,031,539 downwards.
CGGGGCGAGCAGTTCCTCGATGGCCTCCTCCAGCTGGCGCATCTCGTCGGGAGTGGCGATGAATGAGGTGTCGGCCACCCCGGCCAACGCGCGCCAGGTGTCGTCGAGTCGGGGCTCCTCCTGCAACAGCCACTGCTGGGGCGTCTCGGCGTACCGGGCGAACATCTCGCCGCGGAGCTGTCGCGCCGCGGCCTGCCCCTCGGCGTCGTCGGGCAGGTTGAAGCGGAACCCACGGGCGGTCGCCTGCCACCAGCGTTCCCGCTTGCTGGTGCTCCCGTCGGCGTCGGCGACCAGGCCGAACGTCGCGAGGTGGCGCAGGTGCCAGCTCACCACCGACGGCGTGGCGCCAACGTGCGGAGACAGGCCGGTGGCCGTGGACGGGCCGTGTCGCTGGAGCCGGTCGAGGATGGCCAGGCGGACGGGGTGCGCCAACGCCCGCAGGGCCTGCGGCTCGGTGATCTCGAAATCCCCGTACGGATTCTTGAGAGACATGTTTCGAAAGTAGTCTCTCAGATCTCTCGGGGCAACCCGGTCAGCTCACCCCCAGGCGGGCCAGCGGCTCGACCAGCTCCCGCTCCTCGTAGCTCAGGTGCGACAGCAGGGCGTCGGTCAGCAGGTTCACCGCGGCGCGCAGCTCGGCCAGCCCGTCCGGCGCGCCGACGTACGCCACCAGCGCCTTGTCGACGCCCTCCAACACCTCGTGGATGACGTGGTGCTCCTGCTCCAGCCGGTCGACGACCGAGCGCAGCCGCGGGTCGGCCTGCCGCAGTCGCGGAAAGAGCGCCTGGTCCTCGATGGTGTGGTGGGTGGTGACGATGCGGCAGTAGGACTCGCAGTACGCGCCCAACGTCCACCGGTTCTGCCGCATGGTCATCGTGTTGATCTGCGACCGCGCCGCGCCGGCGTCGATCTCGCCCGCCGCGACCTGCTCGATCAGGTCGTGGATCTGCGCCAGCTCGGCGCGCAGCCCGTCGTGCACCTGCACCAGGTGCTGGCCGGTGGCCTGCTCGTGGGCGGTGTAGGTGCGGGTGGGATCGGGCGTCGGCCCGGTGGGGCGGGCCGCCTCGTCCCAGACCTGCCGGTCGCTGAGCCGGCGGCCGTCGTCGGGCGTCGGCACCACCGCGAAGGCGCCGGCGCTCACCCGCGCCCGGGCCCGCGGCGCGGCGGGCGCGACGACCGCCGCCGGCTGCGTGTCCGCGAGGACCTCGGCGGGGGTACGCACCGACGCGGCGCCCCGGTCACGCTCGACCGCGACCAGTTCGCGCACGGCGGGGGCCACCTCCCCGGCGAACCGGCGCAGGTCGTCGGGGTCGTCGCTGGCCAGGATGAACGTGCCGATCCCCTCGCCCAACGCCAGTTCGGCCAGCTCCCGCGCCCACTGTTCGGCCGGCCCGTGCAGCGGGCCACGCCCCACCGTGGCGAAGGTGCCGGAGATGTTGAGCAGTCGGCGGACGTCGGCGGGTGAGCGGCCGGCCTCCTGGGCGGCGTCGTCGATGATCGTGTTGCCCCGGGCCAGGTCACCGGGTTCGAGGTAGCCCAGCGAGGGCAGCCACCCGTCGGCCCGACGACCGGTGAGCGCGAGCATGCGCGGCTTGTACGCCCCGAGCCAGATCGGCACCGCGTGGGCGGGGGCCGGGCCACGCTTCGCGCCGACCACCCGGTGGAACTCGCCGTCGACCCGCACACCCCCGCGTGCCTGGGCGTCCCACATCTGCCGGAGGACGTCGATGCCCTCCTCCAGCGCCCGTACGCCCTGCCCGGGGGTCAGCCGGCGGCCGCCCATCGCCTCGATGGCGTCCCAGAACGCGCCCGCGCCGAGGCCCAGCGCGACTCGGCCGCCGCTGAGCAGGTCGAGGCTGGCGACGCTGCGGGCGAGCACGGCCGGCGGGCGCAGCGGCAGGTTGGTGACGTTCGCCGACAGGTGCACCCGGTCGGTCCGGGCGGCGACGAAGGTCAGCAGCGTCCAGGTGTCCAGGAACCGTGGCTGGTACGGGTGGTCCTGGAAGGTGACCAGGTCCAAGCCGACCTGCTCGGCCAGGACGGCCAGCCCGACGGTGCGGTCGGGATCGTCGTTGCCGGGCGTGGTGAACGAGCCGAAGACCAGGTCGTGGCCGTAGTCGCTCATGTGCGAGCCTCCTGTCGTACGCGCCGCGTCGCGCGATGCGTCGTCACCTCAACCTTATGTCAGACAGAACATCTGCTGCCAACAAGGTCTGTGACTTCGGCTATCGTCGGGGTATGACGGGTGCCACCCACCGGCCGGACCGGCCCGATCCGCTCGACGACGATCTGGGCTGGATGCTGGGGATCGTCTTCCGCGGCTACGTCCGGGCGGCCGAGCACGTGCTGACCGATTTTCCCGGCGGCCCGCGCGGTTACCAGGTGCTCACCGCCTCGGTCACCGGTCCGGGCCGCAATCAGGGCGCGATCGCCGAGGAGTTGGGGATCGACCGCACGGTGCTGACGTACCTGATCGACGACCTCGAACGCCCCGGGTTCGTGGCCCGGCGGGCCGACCCGTCCGACCGGCGCAGCCGACTGGTGGACGTCACCGACGCCGGACGGGCGGCCTGGGAGCAGCGCCGCGAGGCGCTACGACGAGTGGAGACGCACCTGCTGGGGTCGCTCGCCCCGCAAGAGTCGGCAACCCTGCGAACTCTGCTGCAACGAGTCGCCTGCTCAACCCAGGCACTAGACCCCCTCCGCGACCTCTGCGAGGCGGTGACCGACCTCCACCCCACCCCACCCGCCGACCGGCGTTGATCAAGAGGTTCGCGTCACCGGAGGCCGGAATCCTGACGCGAACCTCTTGATCAACAGGGCCGGTTGGCGGGATCAGCGGACGTGCACGAACACCGGGTTCGAGTAGAACCAGAGGTCGTCCCACGGGCTCTCCAGCCCGTCCGCGAGGGGCTCGGCCTCGTCGGTGCTGGTGCCGCGCACGCGGGCGTACGTGTCGGCCTCGACGTTGCGCAGGGTGTGCCGGATGACGTAGTCGTGACCCTGGCGACGCCAGTCACGCGGGCCGAACCGGGCCACCACCTTCGTGGTGGGGTTGGTGTCGGCGTCGAGGTTGGCGCTCGGCCCGGTGATCTGCCCGACGATCAGGTCGACGCGGCGGACCTCGGGGCGGTCACCGTTGCCGTTGACGCCGTCCAGCGGGCGGAACCGGATCTCGATCTCGACATCGGTGCGGCTGCGTCGGTTGACCGTGATGGTCTCGCCGACCTCGGCCGTTTTGCCCTGCGACGTGGCGGTCACGTCCAGGGTGCGGATCAGGTCGCCGGTGGTCACCCAGATCCGGCCGTTACGCAGGCCGTCCATGATGTCGCCGTAGTCCTGGCGGGCGTACACGTAGGTCTTGCTGTACTCCCCCGGCCAGAAGTCCGAGCCGCCGCGCGTCCAGTGCACGTGCGAGTCGGACGTCGCGGTGATCCACCAGCGCCGGCCCTCGCCGAGGAGCGAGTCCCAGAGCCCACCGACCCGCGCGGTCATCTGGTCGAAGCCGCCGTAGGTGGGGTGGTTGCCGTACCCGCCGCGCTTGCCGCCGTTGAGCGGACCGGCCTGGTGTCCGGGCGCGCCCTCGAAGCCGATGTAGACGTCGGGCGCGGCGTTGTTGCCGTTGCGGAACTCGCGCGGGGTGTCCTGGCCGTAGACGCCGAGGCCGGTCGCCGATCGGGACGCGTGGTGGGCGATCACCAGCGGCTTGTGCGGCATCCCCCGGGCGACCTTGAGGAACTCCACCATCTTGGCCTCGGTGTCGCGGGCCGGGTCGGTGGGGAACGCGTCGTACTTGGCGAAGCGGCTCTCCAGCTCGAAGAGCTGCTTCGCCTCGTCGTCGTGGCGCGGGATCATCAGCGTGTGGTGGTCCAGCGAGGGCGCGTCGAACTCCATGCCCCAGAACTGGAGCACCTCGGGGACGAGCTTGCGGGAGCGCAGCAGGTCGGGGTACGCCTGCTCGATGTTGACCTTCGAGTGGGTCGGTCCACCGTGGTCGGTGCACATCGCCCAGGTCAGGCCGAAGTTCTTGGCCATGATGGCGTTGGTGACGATCGGGTAGACCGCGTCCGCGCCCTTGTGGAAGACGATCGGCGACTTCGTGGTGTCGAACTCGCCGCTGTACTCGGAGTGGACGTGGTGGTCACCCGCGCGCCACGACCGGTTCTTGACGCCGCCCCGGTCACCCGTGTCGTCGCCGGGCCGGCGCTCCTCGTCGGCCCACGCCGCGCCGCTGCCCACCAGCGGGCTCGCGGCGGCCAGCGTCGCGCCGACGCCCGCGTACTTGACCAGCTTGCGCCGCGACAACTGCGCGCGCTCGACCTCTTCGGCTTGCTTGTCTCTCACGTCAGAGCCTCTCCTCGATCAAGCGAATGCTCTTTCGATCAAGGAGCCTCGGAGAGGTCGGTGAACGCCCGCCCTACAGCGGGCGGGTACCCGGTGAACTCCCTGGCCGCGCCCGTTGAAAGGCGCGGCGGACGCGGCGGCGGGTGACGGCACGACAGCGAAGCGGCAGGATCAGGGCCGCTGCCGCTGCCGCTGCACCCGCGCCGACCCGGCGGTCGACGGCGTGGCGGGTGCCGTGACCACCGTCGGCGCGACGTCGACGGCGGGCAACACGGCCCGACCGGCGACCGGAAGGACCAGTTCGCTGCGCCCGAGGTCGACGCGGACGGTCGCGTCCCGGTCGTCGGCCATCGTGAACTCCGGGTCGCTCTGACCGAGCACCAGGCCGAGGACGTGCCCGGCCGGCACCACCGCGTCGTACGCGTTCAGCGGCACGGTCACCGTGTACCACCGGTCCGGCCGCAGCGGCGTGGTGAACCGCAGCGAGCGGTGGTGCGCGGCGTCGAGCCAGCCCCGGGCCAGCACCGCGTGGTCGGAGACCTCGCTGATCTCCTCGGTGTCGTGGTAGCAGGCGTCGTCGGCCTGCGTGGACGCGCCCCAGCAGGACTCGGTGTCCAACGTCCGCACCGCCCCGAACCAGCTCCGCTCGGCGGTGCCGTAGTCGACGAGGCGGGCGCTCAGCTCGGTGGTCGGCCGGTCCACCCGGACGCGCAGTCGCACCGACGCGCTCCCGGAGATCCGCAGCGCGGCGTCCAACGGGCCGGAGAGGAAGACCAGCCGGCCGGCGGTCGCGCTGCTCGGCTCGGCGACCACCTCGTCCTCGGTCAGCGACTCGTCGACGTACGCCCGCTCCTGGCCCGGCCGTGCGCCACGGCCGCCGAGGGTGCCGCTCACACCGTCGCCGAGCCCGAGGGGAACCCGCACGTCCCGCGCGCCGGGCGCCGGCCAGTCGCGCTGCGTCGTCCACCTGCCGGGGGCGGTCTCCAGGTCGACCCGTGGTTCGTCCATCACCCCGTTCGGCAACCCCTGCAACCAGTAGTCGAACCAGCGGTGCAGGGTCGCCACCCACTCGGCGCGTCGCACGTCGAACGGATCCTGGTGGCCGGCCTGGGAGAGCCACAGCTTGCGGGGTACGCCACGCTCCGCCAACTCCTGCCACCAGCGGGCGAACTGGTTCGTGGTGACGTTCAGATCGTTGAGACCGTGCGCCACGAAGACGCTGGCCCGTACCCGGTCGGCTGACGGTCGGTAGTCGCGCTGCGCCCAGAACCCGTTGTAGTCGCCGGTCTGCTCGGCGCTGTCCGCCCGCAACCGGGCGAGCATGGTCGCGCAGGCCTGCTCGGGCCGGCTGCTGACGTCCGAGTGGAGCCAGCCGGGATAGTCGGTCGACACCAGCGTCCCCTGGTAGCGCATGTAGTCGTACCAGCTTGAGATGGCCGAGACCGGCACGATGGTGGCCAGGCCCGGCACGCCCGTGGCGGCGACCCCGTTGGCGACGGAGCCGTCCCACGACTTGCCGATCATGCCGACCCGGCCGGTGCTCCAGCCGGCGTCGACCGGCCGCCCGTCGGCCGTGTACGCGCGCGCCCGGCCGTTGAGCCAGTCCACCACCGCCCTGGCGCTGCCCACCTCCACCGGACCGCCGACGTCCCCGCAGCCGGTCGAGCGCGCGGTGCCGGCGAGGTCCACGGCGGCGAAGGCGTACCCGCGCGGGACGAAGTAGTTGTCGTAGAACAGGGGCACCTTGGCGATCACGCCGGACGCGTCGTACGCCTTGAGCTCGCCCTCGTTGCCCCGGCCGCAACAGAGGTAGTAGGGCGACGCCTCCATGATGACCGGTACGCGGACCCCCGCGACGGCGGCCTCCCGCGGCCGGACGACGTCCACCGCGACCCGGTCGCGTACGCCGTCGCCGTCACTGTCGGTCCGGGTCTCGACCCAGACGCTCTCCCGGATCGCCCCGGCGTAGGAGTAGGCGGGCACCGTACCGGCGCCGACGACGTGGGGTGGGGTCGGACGGTGGCGGTCGGTCGGGTCGGCGGTGGCGGGAGCGGCGGTGAGCGCCGCGAACAGCAGGCCGGTCAGGGCGGCGGCGCTCCGTGCGCGGGTTCGGGCGATCGGCATCGGTGTCCTCCCCGGTACGACGCGTTGCCGATATTCCATCGCATCGATGCCTCTGTGCCCAGCGCCCACGGCGACGTGTCGTCGTCAGATTCGTGCGCGGGGTAGCCAGCCCAGGAATCGATGTCGTGCGCTGGGCAGGGGCAGCGTCGGCAGGTCCTGGGCGGCGGCGACGAGGCACGAGCCGAGGTAGACGGCGAGGGAGGCGCGCGCGCCGCCGAACTCTGCGAGCAGTTGGCTCTGCTTGGTCGCGCAGGGCCACTCCCGGCCGCACCCGGTACAGGTCCAGCTCGGCGGGCTGGGCAGGTGCTCGGGTAGCTTGGCGCGCCGGTAGCGGCCCACGACGCTGTTGTCCGCGCGGACGTCGCGGCGCCGGGGTTCGGGGCCCTTGTTGCGGTGCGCGGGCGGCCGGGCGGACGGCAGGTAGCGCCGGACGGTGCCCAGGAGCGCCCCGACGCGCACCAGGGCGTCCGGCCCGACGTGGTGGGCCAGCAACGCCGTGAGCAGGTAGTGCCCCAGCAGGTCGAACGAGTCGCGGTTGAGCCGCAGGTCGCGGCACAGGTCGACGAACTCGGGCGTGGTCAGCGGGACGCGGTCGTCGAGCGCGCGGCGCAGCACCTCCCGCAGCGCGACGCCGAGGCCCATCAGCGCGTCACCCTCGCCCAGTCCCAGGCTGTCCTCGTCCGCCACCCGCGCCAACGCCTCGGCCACCGCCAGTCGTACGACGCGGTCCGGATCGATACTGTCCAACGACTCACCCCCGCCTGTCGGCCGGATCTCCGGCTGTGGTCCGGACGCCGGGGACGCCCGGGAGATCATGAACAAGATTTCGCTGCCGCCAGCGGGAGGACTAGGACAGCCGGCGCAGGATCGCCGCACGCGATAGCCGGAAAGCGAAGCCGACTCGGCAATATCGCGGATTGACGGCGATGCGTGACCGGCTACCGTATGGTGGAATTCCCATGAATGGATATCTGATCTAGCGGGATTCTTCGCACGGCACTCCGGACGCCACCACCGCCGAACCCGGTCGGCATCGCGCAGCGATAACCAGCGCGTACGCCCAGCCACGTCCCGACACACCGCCGGCACTGGTCTCCACCCGGTGGTCTCTTCCCCGGACGGAGTCAGCGGATGACGTCACCAGTGCAGACCCGAGGATTCGACAGTCACGACCCCGAGGCCATCCACCGCTTCCTGGCCAGCACCTACACCCCTGACCTGCGCATCCGCGCCGGCGAGACGGGCTACCACCTCGTCCACCGGCGCGTCGACGCCGGGCCGTTCGCCCTCGCCACGACCGGCCAGAGCGCCCATCTCGACATCGAGGTGGACGACATCGACGGGCTGGTCGTCTGTCGTACCCGCAGCGCCCGGATCAACCGCACCTGCCAGGGGCTGGCCCACCGCATGGGACCCGGTGACGTGTTCCTCACCAACCGACCGGGTGAGCCGTTCGCCCTGCGCTGGGAGCCGGGTGAGGTGGAGCTCTGCGTCCTGGACCTCGGGGTGCTCACCCAGGTGGCGACCGCCGCTCCGGCCCGGCGGCCCGGCCCGATCCGGTTCACCGACCTGGGCCCCGTCGACGCGGCCCTCGCCCGGCAGTGGCGGCTGACCACCAGGTACGTGAACGACGTCGTCCTGAACAACCCGATCACCAGCGCCCAGCCGCTGGTGATCGGCAACGCCGCCCGCATGCTCGCCGCGGCGGCGCTCGCGATCTTCCCCAACACGGCGTTCACCGACGACACCGCTGGAGACCGCCACGACGCCACCACCGCGACCGTGCGTCGCGCCGTCGCCTTCATGGAGGAGAACGCCGACCGGGACATCAGCGCCGCCGACATCGCCAACGCCGCCGCGGTGTCCCTGCGCGCGGTGCAGCTCGCGTTCCGCCGGCACCTCGGCACCACTCCGATGGCGTACCTGCGCCGGATCCGACTCGACCGGGCGCACCACGACCTGATCCGGGCCGATCCGCGACGGGAGACCGTCTCGGCCATCGCCAGCCGCTGGGGGTTCGTCAGCCACAGCAGGTTCACCGCCCGGTACCACGCCAGCTACGGGGTGCCGCCCCGCGCGACGCTCCACGCCTGACGTGGCGGATGCCTTGTGACACGTCGTCGGACCGACGACAATCGATGCCGTGCCGCTCCGGGCGAGGATGGCCCCACCGGTGGCGGGTCTGCCGCTGGCGGGCCTGCTGCTCCTCGCCGCGTGCACCGCCCCGCCCGGGCCCGCCGGCGACCCGACCGGCGACACCCCGCCGGCGTCCGTCTCCCCCGCCGCCTTCGACAAGGCGCTGCACGACGAGTTGATCGCGATGCTGGAGCGCGACCAGGCCGACCGCGAGGGCACCCCACAAACCGAGTCCGACCAGGCGCGCACCACCCGCCTGAAGGAGATCATCCGTGCCCATGGCTGGCCGACCTTCGCTCTCGTGGGCGAGGACGGCGGCAACGCCGCCTGGGCCATCGTCCAGCACTCCGACCTGGACCCCGCCTTCCAACAGGAGGCGGTGGACCTGCTGCGCGCGGCCGTCGCCGCCCGCCAGGCGTCGCCGGGCAACCTCGCCTACCTCGAGGACCGGGTGGCGGTGGGCAAGGGCGAGCCCCAGGTGTACGGGACACAGATCCGCTGCGGGCCGGACGGTCCCGTCCCCGCGACCCCGATCAGGGACGAGCCGGGCGTCGAACGCCGCCGCGCCGGGGCCGGCCTGCCCACACTCGCGAGCTACCTCGCCGAGATGACGACGATCTGCGCCCAGGACACGAACTAGGCGGAGCCCGTCGGGCGCTCAGGGCCGCTCGCGCTCGCGGGCTGCCCGTACCTCGGGCACCGAGGCTTCCAGCAGGTCGGCGAGGCCGCGGAGCTGCTCGGCGACGCGGGCGCCGAGTGGGGTGAGCGTGTATTCGACGCGCGGCGGGATCGCGGTGAGCACCTCGCGGGTGAGCATCCCGTCGCGTTCCAGGGTCTGCAGGGTCTGCGAGAGCATCCGTTCGCTGACCCCCTCGATGCGCCGCCGGAGGGCGTTGAACCGGTAGCTGCCCTCGCCGAGCGCGAGCAGAGCGAGCGAGGCCCACTTCGACGTGACGTCCTCGAAGGCGGCACGGGAGGTGCAGCTGCGCGCGAAGACATCGCTCACGAATTCCTGGGTAGGCCCCGCCGGGTCCCGGGCCGGCACGTCGTTCACGTCACCAGCCTACCCGATACTTACTCAACGACTTGTGCTGTAGATTCGTAAGTGCTTACGAGTAGTCACCGCTTATCGGAGGTCCCCATGCCCACCTATGCCGTCACCGGCGCCACCGGCCGCCTCGGCCGTCTGGTGATCGAGCACCTGCTCGACGCCGGTGTGCCCGCCGCCGAGATCGCCGCCGTCGTCCGCAGCCCGCAGAAGGCCGCCGACCTGGCCGCGCGCGGCGTCGAGATCCGGCAGGCCGACTACGACGACCCCTCGACGCTGCCCGGCGCCGTGGCCGGCGTACGCCGCCTGCTGCTCATCTCCGGGGACACCCCCGGGCAACGGGTCCCCCAGCACACCGCCGTCATCGACGCCGCCCGGCTCGCCGGGGTCGAGCGCCTGGTCTACACCAGCATCCTGAAGGCCGACACGACCACGAACCCGCTCGCTCCCGAACACAAGGCCACCGAGGAGGTGCTGGCCGCGTCGGGCCTGCCGTACACGGTGCTGCGCAACGGCTGGTACACCGAGAACTACACCGACCAGCTTCCGCAGTACCTGGCGAGCGGCACCATCCTCGGCGCGACCGGCGGCAGCAAGGTCTCCGCCGCGCCCCGGACCGACTACGCGGCCGCCGCGGCGGCGGCGCTGACCCGGAACGAGGACGGCAACGCCGTCTACGAGTTGGGCGGCACCGCGTTCACCTTCGACGAGCTGGCCGACGCCGTCACCGAGGTCACCGGCACCACCGTCGTGCACCGCGACATGTCGGCCGCCGAACTGGCCTCCGCACTCCAGAACGTCGGGCTCGACGCCGGCACCGCCGGATTCGTGGCCGCTCTCGACCACTCGATCGCCATCGGCGAACTGGCCACCGACAGCGACGACCTCAGCCGGTTGATCGGTCGGCCCACGACGGGACTGCGCGACGCCGTCCGCGCCGCGCGCGCCTGACCGATCGCGGTCCGGCTTCGTCGCGTCGGCGGGCGACGGGGGCACGCCCTCCGTCGCCCGCCCGGTCAACCGGCGGACGACGGCGTCAGCAGGCCGGTCAGCAGGCTGCGCAGCGCCCGCTCGAAGAGGTCCGTCGGTGGCGTCGGCGGCCCGACCCGACCGAGGGCCGCGACGAGATGGGGGTACGCCCCGAGATCGACGCCCGCGAAGCTCGGTGACCCGGCCGCGGCCTCGCTGCGGGCGAACAGGCTCACCACACCGGTCAGCACGGCGATCGCCTCGAATTTCGCGGTGACGGCGCAGCGCACGGGTTCCAAGATCCGGATGCAGTTGTCGAACCAGGCCAGGCTCTCGGGGCCGACGCCCGACGGCCGTTGGATCACGTCCACCAGCCACGGGTGGGCGCGGAACAGGGCCAACTGCTGGCGGGCCACCAGCAGCATCTCGTCCGGCCAGTCGTCCTGCTCCGGCGGGTACGGCCGCAACTCCCCCACCACGCGGTCGGTCATGAGATCGAGCAGGTCGTCGCGGGACGACAAATACCGGTAGAGCGAACCGGCGCCGGTGCCGAGCGCGCCCGCGACGGCGCGCATCGACACCGCGGCGAGCCCTTCGGCGTCGGCCAGGGCGATCGCCGCCGCGACGATCGCCTCCCGGCTGTGCGTCGGCGCGGGGCCACGGGTTCCCCGTTCGGGTCGGGCCCAGATCGGCTGCCGGCTGGCCGCGCGGTCGCCGGACCTCCCCGCTGCGTCGGTCACCCCGTCACTCTAGAAGAGGTCACAGGGCTGGCCGCTCAGGCGCCGCGTGGCCGGCGCTCCTTACGCACTAGGGTGGTCGCCATGCTTCCGCGCCGCCACGACGACCGGATGTGGGCCCGCGCGGCGACCTCGGCACACACCGACCGATCGGCCGCCCGGTGAGCGGAACGTCCGCTCCCGCCCAGCGGGACGACCGGTCACGCCCCGACGGTCGCCCACCCACCGTGGCCGAGGCCTGCGCACGGCTCGCCCGCTCGCGGCCCTTCGAGGTCGGCATCGTCGTCGTCATCCTCGCCAACGGGATCGTGCTCGGTCTGGAGACGTACGAGGGGCTGTTCCCGGCGCCCGGCGCGCTGCACGGGCTGGAGCTGTTCTTCCGCGCCGTCTTCACCATCGAGATCGGCATCCGGTTGGCCGCGTACGGCCGGCGTCCACAGGACTTCTTCCGGCATGGTTGGAACGTCTTCGACTTCGTCGTGATCGCCGCCATCTTCGTTCCGGGCCTGCACGGCGACGCCGCGCTGCTGCGCGTGGTGCGGGTCGCCCGGATGGTCCGGCTGGTGCGGTTCTCGCCGGGCCTGCGGACCATCGTCGCCGCGTTGTGGCGCAGCCTGCCGGGCGTCACCGGCTTCCTCGCGTTGGCCGTGGTGACGCTCTACGTGTACGGGATGGCCGGCTGGCTGATCTTCGGCGACCGGTATCCCGACGAGTACGGGGACATCGGCCGGTCGTTGCTGACGCTGTTCGTGCTGCTGTCGCTGGAGACGCTGCCGGACCTGATCGAGCAGGGTCTGGCCATCTCGCCGTGGACGCTGCTCTACTACGTCAGCTACGTGGTGATCACCGTCAACCTGCTGCTCAACATCCTCATCGCGGTCATCGTGAACTCCATGGAGGAGGCCCGTCGGCTGGAGATGACCGAGCGCCTGGCCCCCGGCTACGACGAGGACGGTGACGGCATACCCGACGAGGTGGACCGCATCGCGCTCACCCAGCGACTGGACGACCTGCGCGCGGTCATCGGCGAGTTGGAGCGGGAGTTGAGGATCGACCGGGAGGAGCCGCACGGCCGGCCGCACCGCGTCCAGGCCCGCTCCGAACGGTGACCCGCGCCCGTCCGCACGCGTAGCGTGGAACCGCCATGGACACCGATCCCGCCGCGGTCCGCGCGGACCTTCTCCGGCGACGCGACGAGACCACCGTCGAGATCGCCGCGCTGGAGGGCGACCTGCGGAGCCTGTTCGAGGCGTCCCGGTCGTCGAACGCCGACGACGAACACGACCCCGAGGGCAGCACGATCGCCTTCGAACGCGCACAACTCAGCGCCGTCCTGGACGCGGCCCGTCGACGCCGCGCCGAACTGGACGAGGCCCTGATCCGGGTCGCCGCGGGCAGTTACGGCACCTGTGAACGGTGCTCCGGCCCCATCCCGGCCGAACGGCTCGCCGCCCGCCCGTCGGCGCGTACCTGCGTCGCCTGCGCCAGCCGGCGGTGACGGTGGTGGCGGCCGCGGACCCGGTTGCCGGCGGACGTCGCGGGGTCGGCCGCGGCCGGCCGCGTCGACGGCTCCCGGTCAGTCGACGGTGGGGCTGCGGCGTTCCAACAGCACGACGTCACGCCAGCGGTCGTGGTGGCGGCCGATCCGCTCGCGTACGCCGATGGCACGGAACCCGGCCCGGCGGTGCAGGGCCAGGCTGGCGGTGTTCTCGGGGAAGATGCCGGACTGGATCGTCCAGATGCCGGCGTCCTCGGTCGAGGTGATCAGCGCGTCGAGCAGCAGCCGGCCGACCCCGCGCCCCTGAGCCGCCGGGTCGACGTAGACGGAGTGCTCGACGACGCCGGCGTAGACCGGGCGGCGCGACGTGGGCGTGGCGGCGACCCAGCCGAGGACGAGGCCGTCGGCGACCGCCACGAACCGGTGCGCGGCGAGCCGGCTGGCGTCGAACTCCGCCCAGGTCGGCGCGGTGACCTCGAAGCTGGCGTCCCCGCCGTCGAGGCCGAGCTGGTAGATCGCCAGGACGCGGTCGGCGTCGCCGGGACTCATCGGTCGCAGGGTCGTCTCGGCCACGGGTCGGGCTCCGATCTGGTACGTCGCGCACGTCCCTCGACGGTGTCGTGGGTCTGTCCTATCAGACAGTTGTACCGTGCGGGGGCACCGGCTTCCCGCCGTGCTCACCGGCGTCCCGCACGTGCTGCGCCCGCCCACCGAAAGATGTGATGTATCGATTCGATGGTGGCGGCCCGTCACGTCGGCTCGACCAGCCGGAAATTCGAACGTCGAACCTTCCCCGCAACTCGCAGGTTCCCTTACCGCAACCGGACCGCAGCGGCGTGAGCCGTCGTGAGCCACCACCGCCGTCCACCACGGAGTGGACAATGAAACGTTGGATGTCTATGCGTACGGACCCATTGGCGTCGTTGACGCATCCAAACCGCCCTCCGTATACTCCGAATGATCATCTGATCTTTAGCCGAGCCGGGCGAGGAGCGCATGCCGCAGATCACTGGCGTCACCGTCGAGGACGTCCGCTTTCCCACCTCGCTGACCGCTGACGGGTCCGACGCCATGAACAAGGACGGCGACTACTCGGCGGCCTACGTCATCCTGCACACCGACGGCGTCGACGGCGCCGGCGTGCCGCTGGCCGGTCACGGCCTCACCTTCACCATCGGTCGGGGCAACGACATCGTCGTGGCGGCGGCGGCCCACCAGGCCCACCGCCTGGTGGGCCTGGACGTCGCCACGATGGCGGCCGACATGGGCGCGGTCTACCGCATGCTCACGTCCGACACCCAACTGCGCTGGCTCGGCCCGGAGAAGGGCGTCGTCCACCTGTCCCTTGCGGCCGTGCTGAACGCCGCCTGGGACCTGGTGGCGCGACTGGCCGACAAGCCGCTGTGGCGGCTGCTCACCGACATGTCCCCCGAGCAACTCGTGGACATCGCGGACCTGCGCTACCTGTCCGACGCGCTGACCCGGGACGAGGCGCTGGCCATCCTGCGGGCCCAGCAGAGCACCAAGGCCGACCGCCTGGCCGAGCTGGGGCGTACCGGTTACCCGGCCTACACCACCTCGGCGGGCTGGCTCGGGTACGGCGACGACAAGCTGCGCCGGCTGTGCCAGGAGGCCGTCGACTCCGGCTACGGCTACGTCAAGCTCAAGGTGGGCGCCGATCTCGACGACGACATCCGCCGGTGCACCATCGCCCGCGAGATCCTCGGTCCGGACCGCAACCTGATGCTCGACGCCAACCAGGTGTGGGACGTCGACCAGGCCATCGAGTGGGTCAACGCGCTGGCCCGTTTCGCGCCACTGTGGATCGAAGAGCCGACGAGTCCGGACGACATCCTCGGCCACGCGGCCGTACGCCGCGCGGTTGCTCCGGTCGGCGTCGCCACCGGCGAGCACTGCCACAACCGGGTGATGTTCAAGCAGTTGTTCCAGGCCGAGGCCATCGACTTCTGCCAGTTGGACACCGGCCGGCTGGCCAGCATCAACGAGATCGTCGCGGTGCTGCTGCTCGCGGCGAAGTTCGGCGTTCCGGTGTGCCCGCACGCCGGCGGCGTCGGGCTCTGCGAGATGGTCCAGCACGTGTCGGTGCTCGACTACGTCGCGGTCTCGGGGGATCTCACCGGCCGCGTCACCGAGTTCGTCGACCACCTGCACGAGCACTTCACCGATCCGTGTGTCATCCGGGACACCGGGTGGGGCAGCGGGTACGTCCTGCCCGACACGCCCGGCTACTCCACCCGCATGCACCCCGAGTCGATCGAACGGTACCGGTTCCCGGACGGTCGCTACTGGGCCTCGACCGAGACGGCTACCGTGTCATCTCCGGAGCCGTACGTGATCGCGGGTGGAGCGGCCACCCCCGCCGGCCGCTAGGAGGTGTCATGTCCCGCACCGACGAGGTGGTGAACGGCATCAAACGGATGATCCTGGAAGGGACGTTCAAACCCGGGGACCGCCTGCCCATCGAGAAGGACCTCGCCGAGTCCCTCGGCGTCTCGCGGGGATCGCTGCGCGAGGGGATGTCGGCGCTGTCGATCCTCGGCATCGTCAACATCCGCCAGGGCGACGGCACGTACGTCACGAACCTCGACGCGCCACAACTGCTGGCGCCGATGGGCTTCGTGGTCGACTTCCAGGGGCAGGGCGACGGGCGGCACATCCACACCGTCCGCCGCCTGCTCGAGTGCGAGGCCGCCAGGTTGGCCGCGACCAGGATCACCGACGAGGCCCTGGCCCAGGCCGGTGAACTGCTCGACGAGGCGGCCCGGATCGCCGGCCGCTCGCCGCAGGACCACGAGCGCATCATGGAAATCGACATCGCGTTCCACCGGATCATCGCCGCGCACGCCGACAACCCGGTGCTCATCGGCCTGATCGAGGCGTTCGCGGGGCGCACCCTTCGCGGGCGGCTCTGGCGGAGCCTGCACGAGGAGGGCGCGGACCGGCGTACCCACGACGAGCACGTGGCGATCCTGAAGGCCCTCCGGGCGCGCGACCCGGAGCGGGCCCGCACCCGGATGGCCAACCACCTCATCG
This sequence comes from Micromonospora sp. RB23, assembly GCF_053585025.1. Taxonomy (NCBI): domain Bacteria; kingdom Bacillati; phylum Actinomycetota; class Actinomycetes; order Micromonosporales; family Micromonosporaceae; genus Micromonospora; species Micromonospora sp. RB23. Next base: position 3,015,629 of record NZ_CM132111.1, on the reverse strand, counting down.
GTGTGGAGGAATCGCTCCAGGGCCTGCCCGACGAGGGCTGAGGGCGTCCGCACGCTGATCGCCCGCCCGTGACCGCTCGTCGGTCGGACCGTTGCCGGTCCGCCGCGCGTGGTCACGGGCGGGCGACCCCCGTCACCGCCAGGCCCTAGTCCCGCTCCGCGCTCATGCTTCCGGTCATCGCCGCGACCAGATCGTCGGTGGTGACCTCGTCGGCGCGCAGCCGAGCCGCCCGCCTGCCGAGGCGCAGCACCTCCACCCGGTCGGCGATCTCGAGCACCTGCGGCATGTTGTGGCTCACCAGCACCACCGACATGCCCGCCTCGCGGGCCCGACGGACCACGTCGAGCACCCGCTCGGTCTGCACGACGCCGAGCGCGGCGGTGGGCTCGTCGAGGATGACCACGTTCGTCGCCCAGATGATCGCCCGGGCCACGGCGACGCACTGCCGCTGCCCGCCGGACAGCATGGCGATCGGCGTGGTGACCCGGGGGATCCGTACGCCCAGCTCGTCGAGGGCCGCTGCGGCGCCCTGCCGCATGGCCCGCTTGTCCAGCAGCCCCAGCCGGCCGAGCAGCCCGGTACGCAGGATCTCCCGACCGAGGTAGAGGTTGGCGGCGACGCTGAGGTCGTCGGCGACCGCGAGATCCTGGTAGACGGTCTCCACCCCCGCGCGCCGGGCGTCCACCGGAGTCGCGAAGTGGACCGGGCGGCCACCGACCCGGATCTCACCCTCGTCGGGCGGGTGCACACCGGACAGCGTCTTGACCAGCGTGCTCTTGCCTGCGCCGTTGTCGCCGATGAGCGCGACGACCTCGCCCCGGTGGACGGTGAAGTCGGCGCCGCGCAGCGCCTCGACGTGGCCGAACCGCTTCACGATCCCGCGGGCTTCGAGAACCGGCGACTCCTCGGGAGACCGCTGCTGGTCGCTGTCGGCCGTCGGCGCGGAGGTCGTCGCCATCACTGCACCGGAGGGTTGGCGCAGCTCGGCTCGAGGACCGCCTTGATCTCCGTCGAGTCGATGTTCTTCTTGGTGACGAAGGTGACGCCGGTGTCCGCCGACGCCAGCGGCGCCTTGTCCCGCAGGTGCTTGACCATCTTGTCGACGCCGAAGTAGCCCATCTTGAAGGGGTTCTGCACGACCAACGCCGAGATCTGGCCGTTGCGCAGCCCGGCGATCTCGTCGGGGGCGGCGTCCCAGCCGATGATGACCACCTTGCCGGACTTGCCCGCCGCCTGGATGGCCTGCGCCGCGCCGAGCACGCTCGGCTCGTTGGCCGCGAAGATGCCGGCCAGGTTCGGGTTCGCGGTGAGGATGTTCTCCGTGACCCGCCGTGCCTCGTTGACGTCACTGCGGCTCGGCTGCTGACCGACCAGCTTGAGGTTGGGGAACTGCTTCAGACCCTCCTTGAAGCCGTCGACCCGTTCGGTGTTGGTCTGCGAGCCGGGCTGGAACTCCACAAGCGCCACGTCGTGGTTGCCGGGGCCCAGCTCGGTGGCGAGCAGCTTCGCCGCCTCGACGGCCGATGCCTTGTTGTCGGTGGCGAAGAGCGGCACGCTCGACGGCTGCGGGCTGGTGCCCGAGTCGATCATCGCGACCGGGATGTTCGCGCCGATCGCCTGGTCGGTCGCCGGCGCCAACGCGCGCGAGTCGGTGGCCGCGTAGACGATCCCGTCGACCTTCTTGGTGACGAAGTTCTGGATCAGGTTGACCTGACCCTCGACGTCGGTTTCGGTGGTCACCCCGTCCCACTGGACGGTGACGTTGCCGGCGCGCTGCGCGGCGCACTCGGCGCCCGCCTTCACGGTGTTCCAGTAGTCGGCGCCGACGGCCTTGGGCACGACGGCGAGTTTCAGCGGCCCGGACGCGTCCTTCGTCGCGCCGTCGCCTCCGTCGCGGACCTCGACTCCGCCGCAGGCGCTGAGCAGAGCGGTCGCCGCGGCGGCGGCGAGGATGGCCTGCGCGCGCAGGAGGCGACCTCGTGGACGTCGGCTGGTGGTGGTGTGTGCCATGGTGTTCGTCCTTCCTCTGGTGGGCTCAGGGAACGGCAGGTCAGCCCCGTGACTCCAGCCGCCGACGGCGGTACTGGTCGAAGTAGACGGCAGCCCAGATGATCAGGCCGACGATCACCTGCTGGTAGTGGATGCTGATGTCGAGCAGGACGGCGCCGTTGCGGACCAGGGCGATGAGGAAGGCGCCGATGATGGTCCCGACGATCCGGCCCTGCCCGCCGAACAGGCTGGCGCCGCCGATGACCGCGGCGGCGATGACGTCGAGTTCCAGGGAGATGCCGTAGTTCGGCTGGCCGGAGTTGACCCGGGAGGCGGCGATCATGCCGCCGAGACCGACCAGGACGCCCGCCAGGACGTACACGTAGGTCAGGTGACGGCCCACCGCGATGCCGGAACGGCGGGCCGCCTCCAGGTTGGAGCCCATCGCGTAGGTGTACTGCCCGAACCGGGTCTGCGAGAGCAGGAAGGCGACCCCTACGGCGACCACGGCGGTGATCACGACGGCGAACGGTATGCCGATGATCTCCCCGTTGCCGAGGAGCTGGAACGACTTGGGCAGCCCGTAGACGCCGACCGCGCCGGTGATGATGAAGACCAGTCCTCGGCCGACCGACATCGTGCCCAGCGTCGCGATGAACGGGGGTATCCGGGCGACGGTGACCAGCAGGCCGTTCAGCAGTCCCGCCAGGGCGCCGACGCCGATCGCGACCGCCGTCGCCGCGAGGAGCGGAAAACCCAGATCCCGTACGACCATCGCGCCCGCCACACCGGCGAGCGCGGCGACCGAGCCGACCGACAGGTCGATGCCCTTGGTGATGATGACCATCGTCTGCGCGGCGGCGATGATGGCGATCACCGCGGTCTGCGCGCCGATATTGAACAGGTTGTCCGCGGTCAGGAAGTAGGGACTGGCGAAGCTCAGCGCGATGAACAGGACGATGAGCGCGGTCGCGGCGGTGAACTCGGACAGCGCGTGGGAGATGCGCTCGCGCAGCCAGTCGTTGAGCGCCCCGCCCCGGGCCTGTCCGGTCGCCTCGGCGGCACTCATCGCCCGGCCCGGCTCTCGTCCACTGTGTTCTCTTGTCGGCGCGCGCCCCCGCCGGCGATCGACGCTGTCCTTCGCAACCGGACCTCCCCAGGAAGTCACGCACGGGGTAACACCCGCAGCGCTTGCACGATAGATCAGATGTTTCCTGTGATCAGGCGTTACCTTGCCATGGTCACACTCGTGTTGCCAAGGTCTTACCGCCATGTTGTGGCATCGTTATGCGCGTCTCGGGAACGATACGTCGGACCAAAAACGTGTTGCCTGCGACCGGGTGCTGGCGAGCGTCGCGTCCGGACGCGCTGTTAGCGGTAACGTCCGACCTGGACGGCACGGACGTCGTCATCGAAGAGGCTCGCTGCCCGGTCGCCACTCGCCTTGAGCATGTTATCGATAACATGCTATGTTCCGCCAAGGAGTCGAGGGCACGTCCCTCCGTTCGGAATCATCGGCACCTCGAAGGGCATCGGGTCCCCTGACCCGGTCGACGGCCGCTGACCTGTCCGAGCCACACCTGTCCGGCGTACGCCGTGTCTCCGCGTCCGCGCACGCGGTCGCCCCTTCGTGACGTCCGCCCCGCAGGCATCGCCGATGTCGACCCGCCGGACCGTCCCGGGCACCGCCGAATCCCGCCCCGTAGGGATCCCCGGGCAGCCCGACCTCGACTCCGCCGCCACCATTTGTCGAAAGGCAGGACCATGGACAAGATCCCCGACGAACGCGCACCGCGACCCCCGCTCCGGGGCCGTCGGGTGCTGGTGCCGCTCGCGGCCACCCTCGCGGCGATCGCCGCGACGGTGGCGGTGACCTCGGCCGCCAACGCCGGCACCACGCTGGGTGCCTCGGCGGCCGAGAAGGGCCGCTACTACGGCGCCGCGGTACCCGCCTTCAAGCTGTCCGACAGCCAGTTCGCTGGCATCGTGAACCGGGAGTTCAACCAGCTCACTCCCGAGAACGAGATGAAGTGGGACGCCACCGAGCCCCAGCAGGGCCGGTTCAACTACAGCGGCGGGGACCAGATCGTCGCCCACGCCCAGTCGCACGGCATGATCGTCCGCGGCCACACCCTGCTGTGGTACCAGCAGCAGCCGGGTTGGGCGCAGAGCATGTCCGGCACCGCGCTGCGCAACGCCGCCATCAACCACGTCACCCAGGTCGCCACCCACTACCGCGGCAAGATCTACGCCTGGGACGTGGTGAACGAGGCGTTCGCCGACGGCGGCAGCGGCGGCCGACGCGACTCGAACCTGCAACGCACCGGCAACGACTGGATCGAGGCCGCGTTCCGCGCCGCCCGCGCCGCCGACCCGGGCGCCAAGCTCTGCTACAACGACTACAACACCGACGGCGTCAACGCGAAGTCCACCGGCATCTACAACATGGTCCGCGACTTCAAGTCCCGCGGCGTGCCGATCGACTGCGTCGGCTTCCAGTCCCACCTCGGCACCACGGTGCCGGGTGACTACCAGGCCAACCTGCAGCGCTTCGCCGACCTCGGCGTCGACGTCCAGATCACCGAGCTGGACATCGCCCAGGGCTCCAACCAGGCCAACGCCTACGCCCAGGTGACCCGGGCCTGCATGGCCATCCCCCGCTGCACCGGCATCACGGTGTGGGGCGTACGGGACAGCGACTCGTGGCGCAGTAACGACAACCCGCTGCTGTTCGACCGTTCGGGCAACAAGAAGGCGGCGTACACCTCCGTCCTGAACGCCCTCAACGCGGGCACCGGCACCCCGACCACGCCGCCGCCCACCACCCCGCCGCCCACCACTCCTCCGCCGACCACCCCTCCGCCCACGACGCCGCCGCCGACCACCCCTCCGCCCACCGGTAGCGGTTGCACCGCCTCGGTGTCGCTGAACTCCTGGAACGGTGGCTTCGTCGCCACGGTCAAGGTCAACGCTGGCTCGACGGCCGTACGGGGCTGGTCGGTCCGGATCACGCTGCCCTCGGGCGCCGCCGTGACCAACACGTGGAGCGCGCAGGCCAGCGGCTCCTCGGGTGCGGTGGACTTCCGCAACGTCGAGTACAACGGCCAGATCGGCGCGGGCGGCAGCACCGAGTTCGGTTTCCAGGGCACCGGCGCTGGTCCGTCCGCCACTCCGACCTGCACCGCGAGCTGACCCGTCCCCTCTCAGCTCACCCCCTGGGCACCCCCGGGGCGTCGCGGACGACCGCGCGCCCCGGGGGTGCCCGCCTCAGGCGTCGAGGCAGGAGCGGACGGCGGCGGTGAGCCGGTTGGCACGCTCGTCGCCCGCGCCGTACATCTGGTTGACCACGTAGCCGAACCCCACCTCGTGGTACGCGTCGGCGAAGGCGAGATTGCCGCCGGCGCCGTCGTGTCCGAAGCTGCGCTCCCCCAGCAGCGGCCGGGCCGGCTCGGAGTGCAGCAGGAAGCCGGTGCCCCAGCGCTGGCCGGTGTCGGGCGGGCCGTGCCGTTGCTGGCCCCGCGAACGGACGACGACCGCGTCGTCGACCGACGCGCCGGTCAGCAGGGGCCCGCCGCCCACGTCGGACACGCAGGCCGCGTAGAGGCGCGCGAGGCCCTCGGCGGTGCTCACCGCGCCCGCGCCCGGGATGCCGGCCGCCTGGATGGCCGGATCGTTGAAGCTGACCAGACCGTCGGCGTCGGCGGGGAAGGCGAACGCCCCGCCCATGGTGATCCCCCGCTCGGCGACCGGATCGACGAAGGGGTCGGCGTCCGGCGGCGGAGCCAGGTCCCAGGCGACGCTGTCGCGCTCGACGGCGGGTAGCCCGAGCCAGGTGCGCAGTCCCAGCGGACGGGCGACGGTGTCGCGGAAGTACGCGCCGGGGAGCTGGCCGGTGACGCGGTGGATGACCTCGCCGACGAGCCATCCGTAGGTCATCGAGTGGTAGCTGTGCGCCGTACCCGGCTGCCACAGTGGGGTCTGCGCCTCGATGGCCGCGATGACCGGGTCCCACGCGAGCACCTCGTCGAGGGTCAGCGGCCGGTCCAGCGCCGGCAGGCCGGCCTGGTGCGTGAGCAGCCACCGCACGGGGATGTCGGCCTTGCCGTGCTGGCCGAACTCCGGCCAGTAACGCGTCACGGGCGCGTCGAGGTCGAGGCGTCCCTCCTGCGCGAGCAGGTACGCGCAGATCGCCAGGATCCCCTTGGTGCAGGAGAAGACGACGACCGGCGTGTGCGCCGCCCAGGGCCGTCCGGTGCGGGCGTCGGCGAGCCCGCCGTACAGGTCGACGACCTTGCGGCCCCGTACGTAGAGGGTGACCGCGGCGCCGACCTCGCCGCGGGAGGTGAAGTTGTCGCGGAACGCGTCGGCGACGCGCCCGTAGCGCTCGTCGACGTCGCCGTGGACCTGCGGCTGCGTGGCCACTGCCTATCCCTTCAGTGAGCCCTGGATCAGGGCCTTGATGAACTGTCGCTGGAAGATCAGGAACACGATGAGGGTAGGTGTGAGGATCAGCAGCGAACCAGCGCACAGCAGCACGAGGTCGGTGCCCCACTGGCCCTGGAACGCGCCGAGCGCTCCGGCCATCGTGCGTTTGGTGGCGTCGTCGACGAGGACGATCGCGAGCAGGAACTGGTTCCATGTCCAGAGGAACATCAGGATCGTCAGCGAGGCGATGGCCGGGCGGGCCAGCGGCACCTGGACCCGCCAGAACATCTGCCAGGTGCTGCTGCCGTCCACCCGGGCGGCCTCGGACAGCTCGACCGGCACGTTGGTGAAGTGGGCGCGCATCCAGAACACCGCGAACGGCATGTATAGGCCGATCAGCGGCAGGATGATGGCCCACCGGGTGTTGAGCAGGCCGAGGTCCTGCATCTGGTAGTAGAGCGGGGTGACGACGGCCTCGAAGGGCAGCGTGAGGCCGAGCAGCAGCAGCCCGAAGACGAGCCGGCCGCCGGGCACCCGCAACTGGCCCAGCCCGAAACCGGCCATGGTGGCGATGAGCACGGACACCGGTACGACGCCGGCCACGATGAGCAGGCTGGAGCGCAGCAGGGCACCCATGTTGGCGGCGGTGAACGCGTCGGCGAAGTTCCCCCACTGCGGGTCCGACGGCCAGGCCAGGCCGTCGGGCACGGTGCCGCGCGGTTGCAGGGCGGCCGAGAGCATGCTGACGAACGGCAGCAGGGTGACGAGGATCAGGGCGATCAGGAAGATGCGACCGGTCAGCTGCTCACGTCGGCTCAGGTTCACGGCTTCTCCCCCCGGGTCAGTCGCTGGATCGGCAGCACGAACGCCAGCACCAGGAGCATCAGGACGACGGCGAGCGCCGACGCCAATCCCACCTGACGCTGCGAGAAGGCGAGCCGGTAGATCTCCAGACCGGGGACGGTGGTCTGCAGTCCCGGTCCGCCGCTGGTGGAGATGTAGACGATGTCGAAACTGGCCAGCGCGGCGATGATCGTCACCGTGAGGCAGACCCCGATCTCCTGGCGGAGGCTGGGCAGGGTCACCGCGAGGAATTCGCGGACCGGCCCCGCGCCGTCCAGGCGGGCGGCCTCGTAGAGCGCCGGGTCGATCTTGCTCATGCCGGTCACCAGCAGGATCGTGCAGAGGCCGAGCAGGACCCACGCTCCGATCACCCCGACGGCGGGCAGCGCCGTGTCGAAGTCGCCCAGCCACGCGCGGGCCAGGCCGCCCAGCCCGACGGCGCGCAGCACCTGGTTGACAAGCCCGTTGGTGGAGAGCAGCCAACTCCAGGCGATGCCGGCCGCCACCAGGGGAATGACCTGGGGCAGGAACAGGATCGTCCGGACCACGGTGCCGAACGCGCCGGTGGTGATCCGCCGGACCAGGCTCGCCACCAGCAGCCCGAGCGCGACCGGGATGAGGCTGAAGAAGACGATCAGAATGATCGCGTTGGAGATGATCTTCAGTAGGTCGCTGTCGGTGAAGACCGTGACGTAGTTGTCCAGGCCCGCCCAGCGGGCGACCCCGATCCCGTTCCAGTCATAGAGCGAGTACTGGACGGTCAGGGCGAGGGGCCGCAGGACGAAGACCGCGTACATCACGAAGGCGGGCAGGACGTACAACCAGCCGGTTCCGGCCGCGCGGGCCCACCGGCCTCGGTGGGCCCGCGTGGACGCGGGACGGGCGGGACGACCCACGGACGACGCCTGGCCGTCCCGCCCGGGAGGTGCGCTGCCGAGGGCAGACGTCATCGGGACAGTTCCTTCTCGTACTCGGCCTGGACCGCCTTGACGTACCCCTCGGGCGTCTGCTGGCCGGCGATCAGCTTCTGCATCTCGGGCGTGATCGCGGCGGCGAAGATGCCGCCGGTCGCGTTCGCGGTGAAGTCGACCGCGCCGTTCTCGGCCCCGAGCTGCTGCGCCGCCTTGAGGGTCTCGGCCAGCACGGTGTTCGGGGCGGCGGCCGGTACCGGAAGGTCGCTCGGGCCGCCCGGGCTGGAGCCGCCCACCGTCACGGCGATCTCCCGCGCCTTGGCGTTGGTGTGGACCCAGTTCAGGAAGAACGCGGCGGCGTCCGGATTCTTGGCCTTGGCGGAGACGCCGAAGGTGTTGGGAGCGGACATCGCGACGTGCTTGGCGCCGGCGGCCTCGCCAGGGAACAGGAAGAAGCCCACGTTGCCGGGCATCGCCTTGTCCAGGTTCGCCGACTCCCAGTCGCCGTTGAACATGAACAGGCCGTTGCCCTTCTGGAACTGCCCGACCATGCCCGCGTAGTCCAGGGCGTTGGCGTCCTTGGTGAAGTAGCCGGCCTGCGCCCACTTCTGAATGGTCTGGGTGGCCTTCAGCGCGGCCGGCGTGTCGAAGGTGGCCCCCGGCTTCTGGAAGATCCAGTCGGCGACCTGGGCCGGGTCGCCGAACTGGTTCTGCAACGCCTGGTGCGGGAAGTTGATGCCCGCCGTGTTCTTGTTGAACTGCATGATCGGCTGGACCCCGCTGGTCTTCGCCTTCGCCAGCAGCTGCTCGAACTCCGCGACCGTGGCCGGCGGCTGGGTCATGCCGACCTGGGCGGCCAGCTTCTTGTTGTAGAAGACGCCGGTGACGCTGTAGCCGAGCCCCATGCCGTAGAGCGATCCGACGCCCCGCGTCCCGTCGCCGACGCGCAACTGCACGAGCTGCGAGGCGGGGAACTTGTCCCAGCCGTACGCGGTGACATACGGGTCGAGGTTCTTGAGCAGGTCGTCCTTGACGAGGTCGACCATCGTGGGGAGCCGGATGATGTCGGGCGCGTTGTCCGAGGCCATCACGCGCGGCGCGTTCTCCACGATGACCGTGAACTGGTCCTCGCGGATGGTGAACGTGACGTTCGGGTGCTGCTTGGAGAACTCGTCGGCCAGGGCCTTGGCCAGCGGGAAGCCGGTCTCCGCGTACATCTCAAGGGTGACCGGCTCGGTGCCCAGGTCCGTCTTGACGGCGGCGTCGGGCCCGGCGGTCGACGACCGGTCGGCTCCGGGCGCGCTGCACGCCGTGGCGGCGAGCCCGAGCACCAGCAGCGGCGCGAGGACCAGCGCGCCGCGTCGCGGGATTGTCGTCAGCGTTTGTGCCATGTCATGACTCCTATGTTCCTCCGCGCGTCCCACGACCCACGGCCGCGCGACGGCTCCACCGGGACCTTCGCGACGGGCGGGCGACCACGACACGTACGCCGTGACCACCTCGCGCCGCCGCGCTCGCGTACCGACTCAGCCCGGCGACCGGCGGCGTCTGCCGACGCGCCAAAAGCGGCCGCTAAACTGATTTAGCAGAGCATGCGCGTGACACGGAGGGCTGTCAAGGACAACCTGGCAACGGTCCGGAAACATCGGGTTCACACCCGCGCCCGACCCGACCGGGGCCGGACCCCGGGCGCCGACGCATCATGATGGGCAGGAGCGGAGCCCGTGGCGCCGCGCCTGATTCGGAGGACTGATGGGCCGCAACAGAGCAACCCTGGCCGACGTCGCGCGGCGGGCCGGGCTGTCCAAGACCGCCGCGTCGATGGTGCTCAACGGCAGGGAGGGCACGCGACTCTCGGCCGAGGCACACCAGCGCGTGTTCGCGGCCGCCGAGGAGTTGGGTTACCGGCCCAACCTCGCGGCGCGCAGCCTGCGTACCCGCAAGACCGCGACCATCGCGTTCGTCTCCGACATCGTCGCCACCACCCGCTTCGCCGGCGGCCTCATCCGCGGCGCTCTCGACGCCGCCCGCGAACGCGACCACGTGCTGCTCATCACCGAGACGCAGGGCGACGCCACCTTCGAGCAGTACGCCATCGAGGCCATGCTCGACCGGCAGGTCGACGGGGTGATCTACGCGGCCATGGCCACCCGGCGGCTCACGGTGCCTCCGGCCATCCTCGGCGGCCCGGTGGTGCTGCTCAACGCCACCAGCTCCGACAGCCTGCCCTGCGTGCTTCCCGACGACGACCGGGCCGGCCGCGCCGTCGCCACCGCCCTGCTCGAGTACGGTCACCGCGACGCCATCGCGCTTATCGGCCGCAACCGCCTCAAGGAGGGCGATCCCGAGATCTCCCTCGCCGCCCGGGCCCGCCTGCGCGGCATCCAGCGGGCGCTGGGCGACGCGGGCGTCACCCTCCTCGCGGAGTCCTTCTGCACCGAGTGGCTGCCCGAGCACGGCTACGCCGCCACGCGCGCTCTGCTGAACCGTCCCCAGCGACCCAGCGCGATCATCTGCATGAACGACCGGCTGGCGTTCGGCGCCTACCAGGCGCTCGGCGAGGCGGGCCTGAACGTCCCGGACGACATCTCGGTGATCTCGTTCGACGACGACCCGATCGCCGCCTGGCTACGCCCCAGCCTGGCGACCACCGCGCTACCGCACGAGCAGATGGGGCGGCGCGCGGTCGAACTGCTCCTGGACGGCGGCCCCGCCGAACCGTCGCTCGTCGCGATGCCGCTGCGCCGACGCCGGTCGATCGCACCGCCGGCGCACTGACCCGGGCGGGCGCTAAACCGGTTTAGTGCTAGGTTCGCGGGCATGCTTCAGCTCGCCGACCACTGGGTGTGGGACAGCTGGTACGCCCGCGACGACGACGGCCTCTGGCACGCGTTCTTCCTGCGCGCCTCCCGCGCCCTGCACGATCCGCACCGCCGGCACCGCCGCGCCAGCATCGGTCACGCCGTCTCGACCGACCTGCGCGCCTGGCGTCTGGTCGCCGACGCCGTGGTCCCCGCCGACGAGCCGGCCTGGGACGACCTGGCGACCTGGACGGGGTGCACGGTGCGCGGCCCGGACGGGCGGTGGTACCTCTACTACACGGGTGTCTCCCGGGCCGAGGACGGGCTCGTCCAACGGATCGGCCTGGCCGTCTCCGACGACCTGACCACCTGGCACCGACACGGCGACGAGCCGGTCGTACGGGCCGACCCGACGTGGTACGAGCTGCTCGACAGCGACCTGTGGTACGAGCAGGCGTGGCGTGACCCCTGGGTGTTCCCCGACCCGGACGGCGACGGCTGGCACATGCTCGTCACGGCGCGAGCCGCCACGGGAACGGCGGACGCGCGCGGCGTCGTCGGCCACGCCACCTCGCCCGACCTGCTCACCTGGACCGTCCGGCCGCCGCTGTCGACGCCCGCCGGGTTCGGCCACCTGGAGGTGCCGCAGGTCGCGGTCGTCGACGGGCAGCCCCTGCTGCTGTTCAGCGCCGACGCGACCGCCGGCGCCCGGCGCGACGACCACCGCATCTGGGCGGCGACCGGGCCGAGCGTACGCGGGCCGTGGGACATCGCCGGCGCCCGACCGGTCACCCACCCGCACCTGTACGCGCCACGGCTCGTCCCGGAACCGGCCGGTGGTTGGTCGCTCATCGGCTTCCTCGACCACGTCGACGGGGTGTTCGTGGGCGCGCTCAGCGACCCCGTGCCGGTGCGCTACCACCCGTCGACCGGGCTGACCCTGCATCCGACGGAGACCGACGCGGACGCGGCCAACTGACCGCCGGTACACGCCCGTGCCCGGCTCGACGGGCCGGACGACGACAGGTCCGGTCCGGGGCCGTGCCGCCCCGGACCGGACCTGTCGAGCTGTCAGCGCGGTGTGGCTAGCGCCGGGTCCAGCGTTGGTTGGAGGCACCGGTGCAGGTCCAGAGGAGCACCGTGGTGCCGTTGGCGGTCGCGTTGTTGTTGACGTCGAGACAGAGGCCCGACGACGCCCCGCTGATCGTGCCGTTCGAGTTGAACGTCCACCGTTGGTTGGCGCCGCCGTTGCAGTCCCAGATCTGGGCCTTGCTGCCGGCGGTGGCGTTGGTGGGCGCGTCCAGGCACTTGCCGAGCGCCTGGAGGGTCTGCCCGTTGGCCGTCCACCGCTGGTTGGCGGCCCCGTTGCAGTCCCAGATCACCGGCTGGGTGCCGTTGGTGGTGTTGCTCTGCGGGACGTCCAGGCAGCGGCCGGAGGCAACGCTCGCCAGCGCGAAGGAGGTGGTCGGCGGCGGCGTGGTGGTCGGCGGCGGCGTGGTCGGCGGCGGCGTGCTGGTGTCGCCGCCACTGACCCGGTACACCACCGTCCCGTGCGCCGGAACGCTGGCGGAGATGCTGCCGGTGCTCGTGCTGGTGGTGTTGTTCCAGGCGTCCAGCAGGGTGAAGGAGCTGCCGGACTTGCCGACGGCGGCGGCCGTGGTGGAGATCGTCGTGGCCGACCCGCCCTGGTTGAACAGGGCGACGGCGACGTCACCGTTGGCCAGCCGCTTGGCGAGCACGCGGCGGGTGCCGTCGAACGACACCTGGCTCGCCTGCAACCCGAGGGCGTCCTGGTTGATGGCGATCAAGTTGGCGTTCTTGAGGATCGTCTGCGTGGCCGCGTTCATGTTGCGGACGTCGTTGCCGGCGATCAACGGCGACGCCATGATGGCCCACATCGCGAAGTGGCTGCGCATCTCGGTGTCGTTCATGCCGCCCCGGCCGACCTCCATCATGTCCGGGTCGTTGAATCCACCGGGTCGGGCGTACGAGGCCAGCGGCACCGTCACGTTGATGATGTTCTGGATGCCCATCGGGTAGCCGTTGGTCTGCCCGGTGTCCCACGCGTTGGTGATGTCCTCGGTGGTACGCCACATGTTCGCCACGTCGCCCCAGTTGCGCTGCGGGCCGGTCTTGGCGTGGATGCTGTTGGAGTTGATGCTGTAGACGATCGGCCGGCCGGTCGCGGCCAGCGCGTCCCGCATCTTGGCGAACGTGGTGACCTGGTCGTTGATGCTGCCGTTCGGGGAGCACCAGTCGTACTTGAGGAAGTCGACGCCCCAGGCGGCGAACTGGCGGGCGTCCTGCGCCTCGTGACCCTGGCTGCCGGTCGCGCCGGGGTAGCTGTTGAAGTACTGGGCGCAGGTCTTGTCCACCGGCACCTGGTAGAGGCCGAACTTCAGATTTCGGGCGTGCAGGTAGTCGCCGAGCGCCTTCATCCCGCTGGGAAAGCGGGTCGGGTCGCCCTGGAGGTTGCCGGCGCTGTCGCGGTTCGGGTTGAACCAGCAGTCGTCGACCACGACGTACTGGTAGCCGAGATCGCGCATTCCATTGCTGACCATCGCGTCGGCGGTCTGCCGGATCAGCCCCTCGTTGATGTTGCAACCGAAGGTGTTCCAGCTGTTCCACCCCATCGGGGGTGTCCGGGCGACGCCGTTCTCCAGCGCCTGGGCCCCGGGGGCCCGCAGGCCCACGAGGGCCGCGGCCACGAGGAGCCCGGCCGCCGCGGCCCGCCCCCAGTGGCGGGCTCGGACGATTCGCTTCATACGGGAGCGTCCTTTCGATAGTGCCGTCCACGGGGGACGGCCGCCCGGATGAGGCGGGCACGTCATGAGCACGACCACTGTTAGCGTTAACAGCAGACGCCGGTCATATTACGGAGCCGTTTCGTTGAATTCAACTGGTTCTATGTCTCGACGTCTTGCCGGTGGGCGCCGGCCGGGCCCTGCCTGTCGGTCGACGGGGCGGGCGCCGGCCCCCGTCGGTCTCGGGTGACCGACGGGGACCAACCGCTCCCGACCGGCCGCGTTCTCGCCGTCGCCCGCCGGGAAGCCCCGGCCGACAGTGCGGCCGGGGCGAGCCGTGATTCAGCTGCGCAACTGCCACTGCTGGTTCGTGCCGCCGTTGCACGACCAGAGGATGAGCTTCGTACCGTTCGCCGTTGCGGCGCCGTTCGCGTCCAGGCACAGGCCCGACTGCACGCCGGTGACGGTGCCGTTGGCGTTGACGTTCCACTGCTGGTTGGCCTGGCCGTTGCAGTCCCAGATCACCACCTTGGTGCCGTTGGCGGTGCCCGCGCCGGACGCGTCCAGACACTTGTTGCCGTACACCATCAGCTGCCGGCTGGCGGTCACCGTCCACCGCTGGTTCGCGGCCCCGCTGATGCAGTCCCAGAGCTGGGCCTGCGTGCCGTTGGTCGTGACCGACCCGCCGATCTCGGCGCAGCGGCCCGACTGGACGCCCACGATCTGCACGCTCTGCGGATCGGTGCTGCCGCCGCTCTGGACGCCGGCCGCCGCGATCACGGACTGCGCGCCCGACGGCCAGTTCCCGTTGGAGACCGTCACGTTGCTGTTGACCACGTTGCCCCGGTCGCCGTTCGTCACGTTGGTGCTGCCGTTTGTCGACCAGTTGTTGGTGACGGTGAAGTTGCCCATGTTCTCCGCGTAGTAGTAGTTCGCGGTGGCCCAGGTGCCGGTGGAGGAGAACACGTTGTTGCGGGCGGTGTAGTAGCGCGAGCCCTCGTCGAAGTAGAGCCCGAACCAACCGTTGGTCCGCAGGCAGTAGTTCTGGTTGATGGTCCCGCCCGGGTTCGCCGAGAGCGTGTAGATGCACCCGCCGTCGGTCATCTGCTGCATCACGTCGTGCACGTAGTTGCCGATGACCTGGTTGTTCGACGCGGTCGTCGCCGTGGAGTAGCGCGGCTGGTAGTTGTACAGGCCCCGGTTGGCGTAGTGCTGGCTGCCACCGGCGTCGTTGGCGCCCCAGCCGTAGCCGACCGACAGCCCGGTGTACGGCATGTTGTAGACCTCGTTGTGCGAGACCAGCGAGGTGCTGACGTAGGTGGTCAGGATCGACACCACGCCCCGGTACTCCACGCCCAGGTCGTGCACCCGGTTGTTGCTGATGGTGACGTTCCGGTTGACCATCCGCTGGTCGCCGGGGTGGTGGGCGTCGGCGCGCACACCGCCGACCACGATGCCGCCGGCCGAGTTGCGGGCGATCTCGGAGCGGGTGACCGTGATGTTGCTGGCGCCCAGGCCGACACCGCTCGCGTGGGCGTTGGCGTCGTTGCCGATGCCGATGGCCGTCTGACCGAGGTTGACGAACTGGGAATCGCTGAAGGCGATGGTGTTGGCCGCCGACACCTGCACGGCCGCGGGCATCTGGGCCCAGCTCGGCCGGGTGGCCTCGAACAGCGGGCAGCCCTCCTGGCAGGAGGTCAACGCGTCGGACGGGCGCGCCCAGCTGCCGACGATGTGCGCGCCGGTCTGCTGGTCGGCGAAGCCGTTGCTGCTGCTCGGGCCGAGCCAACTCGTACCGGTGAAGGTGATGCCGCTGAACGAGATGTGGTGCGCGGGCGCGTCGTACGTGCCACCCACGTTGACCAGGGACTGGAGCTGCGGCAATTCCACGCTCACGCTGTTCATGTTCTGTCCGGAGAGCGGGATGTAGTTCAGCTGCCCGCTGCCCGGGTTGAGGTACCACTCCCCCGGCGAATCCAGGAACTCGTACGCGTTGGCCAGGTAGAACGGGCCGGCCCGGTGCGGGCGGGACAGCGTGTCGAAGCCGAACGTGTTGTTGTTCCAGGCCGGCTGCTGCATCGTCAGGAAGTTCCCGCTGATGCTCTGCACGGGCGAGTACCGGTCGGTGAACGAGCCGACGCTCTCCACCTCGACCCGGTTCTGGTTACCGACGTTGTTCAGGTAGCTCAGTGCGCTGTTGCTGAACCGCATGCCGCTGGTGGTGAAGGTGAAGTCGGCGCGGTTGACGGCGGTACGCGCCCGGGTGGCGATGGCGCCGTTGACGTAGAGCTGCCGGCTGTCCAGCCCGGCGGGGACGCTGGCCCGCCAGATGTTCTTCGTGGAGTCGACGAGCGACCACCCGGTGACCGCCCGCGCTCCGCTGATCGTCGGACGGGCCGAGGCGGCCGCCCGCCAGATCACCTGGTAGCCGCCTGTGCCGGAGTCGGCGGCGGTCAGCCGCAGCGGCGAGGTGAGCCGGTACACGCCGTCGGCGAGTTCCACGACGATGTCGCCGGACATGGAGCTGTTGAGCGTCCGTACCGCCGCCTGGGCGCCGGCCAGGGAGCACGGCTGGCTGGCGGAGCAGGTGCTGCCGCTGCCGGACGGGGACGCGTAGAGGGTGGTGGTCGCCGCGGCGGCCGGTGTGGCCGAGGCGGTGACGGCGACCAGTGCGGTCAGTGCCGCCGTGGCGGCGCCGGCGAGGAGCCTGCGCGCCATGGTGATGGATGGGACGGACACGGGACGGTCTCCTCGAGTGGTGGGGAGTGGTGGTGGTTAGCGCTAACAACGTGGGCCTGCCGACGCCCGGTCAGGCGACGACCTTCCGGAGGTTGCGCAGGCCGTCGACGGCGAGGCGGTCCTGGGAGGGGGCCAGGGGCCGCCAGATCGACGCCGCGGTGGCGATGGTCTCGTTCTCGGCCGTGAACGACTCGATGCAGACCGCGCCCCGGTAGCCGGTGCCCCGCAGGACGGAGAAGAAGCGGGGCCAGTCGAAGTGGTCCGCGCCGGGCGCGCCCCGGTCGGTGCCGCTGACCTGGACGTGCTTGATGTGCGGGCCGGCGAGCGCGAGGGCGGCGTAGGGGTCGGCCTCCTCGATGTTCATGTGATACGTATCGATCATGATGCCGACGCTCGCGGGTAGGCCGTCGATCGCCTCGATCGTCTGCTCGATGGTGTTGACCACGCTCGTCTCGTAGCGGTTCAACGCCTCGACACCGATGCTCACGCCGCACTCGCCGGCTGAGTCGGCGACCGGCGCGAGCGCCTGCCGAAAGTCGGCGTAGCAGGCCGCGCGGGCCGCCGCCGACATCCGCCAGGTACGCCCGACGGCCGCGTACACCGGCCCGCCGACGCAGGGCGCGCCGACCGTCGCCGCGCTCGCCACACACCCCATGAGGTACGCGACGGTCGACTCGACGACGGCCGGCGTGGCGTCCACCAGGTCCCTCCCGGGCGGGGTGACCGCGCAGACCCCGGCCGCGGCGAGGCCGTGCTCGGCCAGCAGGTCCCGCGTGCGGACGGGATCCCAGTCGCCGGGCTGCTCGATCGGCAGTTCGACCGCGTCGAATCCGAACGAGGCGATCCGCGGGATCAGCCGGGCGAGGGCCTCGTCGTCGACCGGCGAGGCCCACACCCAGGGGTTGACGCCAATGGCGTACACCGCAACCTACTTCCAGCGCTGGGGGTAGCCGGGCAGGTCGCGGCAGCCGCACATCGCGTAGTGCAGGGGCGGCATGCTCGCGTCGAGGTACTGGTCCAGGTTGTCCTGGGTGATCGTGGGCTGCGGCAGCTTCCACGGGTTGGAGACCTGGGTGCCGTCGAGGATGCTCAGCGCCGCGATGATCGGCGTCCGCCACTGGTACGTCGGGTAGGTCGGCGCGATGGCGGTGAGCTGCTTGTCCTTCCAGAGCTTCAGGAAGTCGAGCTGGTCCTCGCCGTTCATCGGCGGTACGGGCTTGCCGGCGTCCTGGAACGCCTCGACCGCCGCCACGGCGACCGCTCCGGCGTCCATCCAGACCCCGTCGATCGTGCCGTACCGCTGGATGTAGTCGTTCACGATCTTCTTGGTCTTGGCGGGGTCGCCGTCGGTGAACTCCACGCCGACGACGTCGACCTTCGCCTTGTCCAGCGCGATCTTCGCGGCTGACCAGCGGGTCTCCAGCACGTCGACGCCGGGCAGGATACGCAGTGCCAGCAGCTTGCCGCCGGGCTTCATCTTCTGGCTGACGAACTCCGCGCCGACGTGCCCGAAGCCGTAGCCACCCACCGGGTTGATGAACGTCACGGGGCAGGTGGTGTTGACGCCCCGGTCGAAGACGACCACCGGCAGGCCGGCCTTGCAGGCGGCCTCGACGGCCGGGGTGAGCGTGGCGGTGGTGTTCGGCGACACGATGAGCGCGTCGCAGCTCTTGCCGAGCAGATCGTTGATGTCGGCGATCTGCTTCTGGTCCTTGCCCTCGGCGTCGACGTGCACGAACTCGCTGATGCGGGAACGCTGCGCCTCCACCTCGGCCTGCATGGTCTTGAACCCGACCTGCCGCCACGGGTTGTTCAGCGCCGCGTTCGAGAAGCAGATCTTGTGCGGACCGGCCTTCTTGAACTTCGCGGTGTCCACCATCTTCGGGTTGAGCACCTGCTCCCACGGCTTGTCGGCCGGGCCCGTCGGGGCGGCGTCGAGCAACGCCAACTCGTTGTCGTAGTCGGCCTGCACGAAGAACTTGGACTGCTCGCCGGTGCCCGACCCGGGTGCGGCGGACGCGCTGCCGGACGGGGACGCGGTCGGCTCGTCCGTGGCGCACCCGGCGGCCACCGCCAGCACGCCCACCGCGGCCAGGGCGATCATGGATCTTCTCATCGAATCACCTTTATCTTGAGGAGGAGGAACGCGAAGCCGAGACCGCCACCGCGAGCAGGATGATCACGCCCTGGACGGTCGATCTGAGGGCACCGGACACGCCGGTGAAGTTCATCAACGCGAAGAGCGTCTCGAGGGTCAGCGCGCCGAGCATCGCCCCGACGACCGAGCCCCGACCGCCGCCGAGGGCGACCCCGCCGAGCACGACGGCGGTGATCGCGGCGAACTCCAGGCCGACGCCGGCCTGGAACGACACACCGCTGTACCCGCCGAGCAGGATCGCCGCGACCGCCGCCGCGACACCGCTGAGCACGAACGCGATGGTCTTGGTGAGACCGACGCGTACGCCGCTCAACTCGGCGGTGCGCGGATTGTCCCCGACGGCGACGAGCGTGCGGCCGAAGTCCGAGCGCGTCAGCACCACGGCGATCACGGCGACGACCACCAGCACGAGCAGCGCGTACGGTATGCGGCCGAGCAGCGGCACGTCCTCGATGGCCCGCCGACCGAACCGGCGGAACTCCTCCGAGAGGCCGCCCTTCGGTGCGCCGTCGGACCACAGGTAGACGGCGCCGACGAGGATCAGGAACATGCCGAGGGTGGTGATGAAGGACGGCACCCGCAGCACCGTGGTGACCAGACCGTTGACCAGCCCGACGAACGCGCCGCCGACGAGCAGCAACGCGACCACCGGCCAGGTGCGCGACGGGTCGCTGTCGATGAGGCGGGCGGCGACGACGACCTGCGCCGTGACCAGGGAGCCCACCGAGAGGTCGAACTCCCCGCTGACGATCACGAAGTACTGACCGGCGGCGAGCAGGATGATCGGCGCGGAGCGGCCCAGGAACGACATCAGCGACCCGGGGGCGAGGAAGTCGGGTTGGACGAACGCGATGATGATCAGCAGCACCGCCAGGAGCGCGGCGATGGGCGCGATTCCGTCGGGGCGGATCCGGAGGGTGAGCGGACGACGCTCGGCGACCCGCATGGTCAGGACTCCGCCTTTCGCATGGCCCGTCGGGCGTAGACGGCGACCGCGGCGATGATGATCACGCCACGGATCACCTGCTTGAAGAACGCGTCGACCTCGAGCTGGTTGAAGACCGCGTCGATGCTGGCGAGCAGCAGCACGCCGCCGATCGTTCCGAGGACGCCCCCGCGCCCGCCCGCGAGGGCCGTGCCGCCGAGGACCACCGCGGCGATCGACTCCAGGTCGTAGAGCCCTTCGGTGCCCACCCGCGGGGCGCCGGAGCCGAGCCGGCTGACCAGGTAGACGCCGGCCAACCCGGCACAGAGGGAGCACAGCACGTGGGCCGTGACGAGGACCCGGTCGTTGCGGACGCCGGAGAGGCGGGCCACCTCCGGATCGCCGCCGACGGCGACCAGGTGGTGGCCGAACCGGGTACGCGAGAGCGCAAACCAGGCCGCCGCGGTCACGGCGAGCAGGAGCAGGAAGGACACCGGCACCGGACCGACCCGCTGGTAGCCGAGGGTCCGGACGAGAGCGGGGGCGCTCTCGCCGGCCGGACCGTCGTAGCCGTTGTCGAGGTAGCCCTTGAGCAGCAGCCCGACGCCGAGGGTCGCGATGAACGCGTTGATGCGCAGTTTGGTGACGAGCAGCCCGTTGAGCAGCCCGACGGCGGCGCTGACCGCGAGCGCGAGGCCGATCGCCGGGAGCAGCGCGCCGTCGCTGCCGTTCATCGCCTCGGCCGCCACCAGGGTGCTGAGGCTGATCACGTACGCCACGGAGAGGTCGAGCGAGCCGCCGAGGATGACCAGGGTCTGCCCGACGGCGACGAGCCCGAGGCCGGCGGCGACGTGCAGCAGGCTCACCGTCGTCGACTGGTTGAAGAGCTGACCGCCGTCGAGCATGACGATGAGCCAGCCGACCACGAGGGTGAGGACAAGCGCCACGTACACGCCCGGCACGGCGCGACGTGCCGGACGCAGCGACAGGGCGGTCATGCTGAGCCACCTTCCGTTCGCGACTGCGGGGCTCGCAAACCCGGCTCACTCCTCGCGCTCACGCGGGGCCACCTTCCGTTCGCGACTGCGGGGCTCGCAAACCCGGCTCACTCCTCGCGCTCACGCGGGGCCACCTTCCGTTCGCGACTGCGGGGCTCGCAAACCCGGCTCACTCCTCGCGCTCACGAGACAGCCTCGCGGACGGTGCCGACGGCCAGGGCCACGACGTCCTCCTCGGTCGCGCCGGCGGGCAGCTCGCCCGCGATCCGGCCGTCGCGCAGGACGACGATCCGGTCGCTCATTCCGAGCAGCTCGGGAAGCTCCGAAGAGATCATCAGGACCGCCGCACCGTCGCTGGCGAGACGGCGGACCAGGTCGTGGATGGCGGACTTCGCGCCCACGTCGATGCCCCGGGTCGGCTCGTCGAAGATCAGGATGCGGGGGCTCAGCGCGAGCCAACGGGCCAGCACCACCTTCTGCTGGTTGCCGCCGGAGAGGAAACGGATCTCCTGATCGTCACCGGCGGCGCGCACCTCCACGGCGGCGAGCAGCTCGCGTACCCGTGCGGTGCGGGCGGTGCGGCCGGAGCGCGCCGCGAGGACGCGGCTGGCCAGCAGCGCGTTGTCGAGCACCGACTGCCGCGCCAGGATGCCTTCGCCCTTGCGGTCCTCGGTGACGTAGGCGATGCCGGCCCGCATCGCGGCCCGCGGTGAGCGCAGCCGCACCGGCTCGCCGTCCAACTGGACGTCGCCGGTCGTGAACGGCGCCACGCCGAAGAGCGCGCGGGCGAGCGCGGATCGTCCGGAACCCTGTAGGCCGCCGACGCCGAGCACCTCGCCGGCGCGCAACTCGAGGTCCACTCCACGCAGCTTGCGGTTCCCCCCGCCGCGGACGGTGAGCCGTACCGGCCCGCGGTCGTCGGGGCCGGCCCGGTCCGGGTAGTAGCTGGACAGCTCGCGGCCAACCATGTGCCGGACCAGTTCGTCGGCGGTCGTCCGCTCGGTGTCCACGGTGGTCACCCGGCGACCGTCCTTGAGGACCGTGATCCGGCTGGACAGGTCGAAGACCTCGGTGAGTCGGTGCGAGACGTACAGCAGACCGATCCCGCGTTCCTGGAGCCGGCGTACCAGCCCGTAGAGCAGTTCGACCTCCTGGTCCGCCAGCGCCGCGGTCGGCTCGTCCATGATGAGCAGTCGTGCGTCCAGGGCGAGCGCCTTGGCGATCTCGACGACCTGCTGCTGGGCGACGCCGAGGCGCCCGACCCGGGCGTCGGCCGCCAGGGCGGTCTCCCCGATCGAGGTGAGGAGTTCGCGGGTGCGGTCGAGCATCGCGCGGCGGTCGACCAGCCCGCGCCGGACCGGTTCGTGGCCCAGGTAGACGTTCTCCGCGACGGTGCGCTCGGGGAGCAGGTTGAACTCCTGGTGGATGATGCCGACGCCGGCGCGCTGCGCGTCGCGGGGGCCGTGGAACGCGCGGGGTTGACCGGCGAACTCGATGGTGCCCTCGTCCGGGGCGTACCCGCCCGAGACGATCTTCATGAGCGTCGACTTGCCCGCGCCGTTCTCGCCCACGACGGCGTGCACCTCACCGGGGGCGACGTCGAGGTCGACATCACTGAGGACGCGTACGCCGAGGAAGGACTTACCGATGCCCCGCAGGGCCAGCAGCGGTGCCGGTGGTGGATCTGACATCCCGATAGCCCTTACAGATAGTAGTCAAAGACGGGGTCGGCACAACGGCCGGTAGGCCGTCCGACGCCCTGAGCGACGCACTTTTGCAGGCTGCTGCAGAACTTGCGTTTTTATGGTGCAAACATTCCCTTGACATCGAGGAAACATCACACGTATGAAGATAGATGTTTGGATGCGGGTCCGCAATCCTCGATCTGCGGTGACTGCCAGGCCCGGCACTCGATCGGCGCGAGTGTCGTCTCGGACGAGTCAGGCCCGACCACCCCTACCGGGGGGTAACATCAGACGCTCGGCGTTGCATTGACAGCCTTCGATAGATAGCTCATCCTGACCTCGCAGACCACGGACGAGATCACAGCCCACATCACGCTGTGTGACATCCAGCGGGGCTGAATGCCGTTTCGGCGGACGGCACGACGACCGCGACCAGCACACTCGTGACCCCCGCGCGCCCAGGCACGACCTGACGCGCTGTCGGTCCGTGCTCGCAATCGCCAGTTGCCCGCCCAGACCTAGGAGACGGCATGCGTCGCCCCACAATGATCATCGGATTGATCGTCGGCCTGTTGGTGGCCCTCGGCCTGGCCCCGCCAGCATCCGCCGCACCGGCGTTCCGCGCCCTGTTGTTCACCAAGACCGCCGGCTACCGGCACGACTCGATCCCCGCCGGCATCTCGATGTTCCAGCAGCAGGCCGCCGCGAACAACTTCGAGCTGGTGGCGACCGAGGACTCGAGTGTCTTCACGCCCGCGAACCTCGCCACCTTCGACGTCGTCATCATGTTCCAGACCTCCGGCATGGTCTGGACCTCGGCCTCCCAGCGCCAGGCCATCGAGGGCTACCTCGCCAGCGGCAAGGGCATCGTCGGCGTGCACAACGCCACCGACATGGGTATCGAGTCCGAGTACCCGTGGTGGGACCAGATGATGAACGGGGGCGCCCACATGCCCGAGCACTCCCCCGGAGTGCTCGCCGGCACCGCCATCGTCGCCGACAAGCAGCACCCGTCGACGGTCGGCCTGCCGGACCGTTGGAGCCGCAGCGAGGAGTGGTACAACTTCGACTCCAACCCGCGCGGCAACGTGCACGTCCTGGTGACCGCCGACGAGCGGACGTACAACCCGGGCTCACGGGCGATGGGCCCGGACCACCCGATTTCGTGGTGCCGCAACACCGGCGGCGGACGGGTGTGGGCCACCGCGATGGGCCACGCCAGCGAGTCGTACAGCGAGACGAACTTCCGCAACCACGTCATCGGCGGCGTCAAGTGGGCCGCCGGCAACGTGCCCGGGGACTGTGGCGGCACCGTCTGGGGCAACTTCGAGAAGCGCACCCTGGACGACAACACCGCCGACCCGATGGCGCTGGCCGTACTGCCCGACGGGCGGGTGCTCTACGTCCAGCGCGGCGGCCAGGTGAAGATCTTCAAGCCGAGCACCAACAGCACCGTCACCGCCGCCACGCTGAGCGTCTACACCGGCGGCGAGGACGGCCTCACCGGCGTCGCGATAGACCCGTCGTTCGCCAGCAACGGGTACGTCTACCTGTACCACTCACCGGCCAGCAGCTCGACCGACGTCAACCGGGTGTCCCGCTACACGCTCTCCGGTGACACGCTCAACCTCTCCACCGAGGCCCGGATCATCGACATCCCCGCCTATCGGGACCGGACCTTCGCGGAGCCCGGGCACACCGGCGGCTACATCGAGTTCGGTCCGGACGGCAACCTGTACATCGGTACGGGCGACGACACGCCGCCCAACCTCGACCCCAACTGGCAGGGCTACGCCCCGCTGGACTGGCGCTCGGGCAAGTCCAACCTGGACGCCGCCCGCTCCGCCGGCAACACCAACGACCTACGCGGCAAGCTGCTGCGCATCAAGCCCTCGGCCACCGGCGGGTACACCATCCCGACGGGCAACCTCTACCCCCAGGGCACCGCGCAGACCAAGCCCGAGGTGTACGCCATGGGCTTCCGCAACCCGTTCCGCTTCTCGATCGACCCCGCCACCGGCTGGGTCTACCTGGCCGACTACGGCCCGGACCGCAACCCACCGACCACCAACCGTGGCCCGGAGGGTCTCGTCGAGCTGAACGTGATCAAGTCCGCGGGTAACTACGGCTGGCCGTTCTGCCACGGCAACAACCAGCCGTACGCGCCGTTCAACCCGGACACGGGTGTGGTCGGGGCGAAGTTCAACTGCAGCGCGCCGGTCAACAACTCGCCGAACAACACCGGCCTGGTCAACCTCAAGCCGGTCGTCTCGCCGAACATCTGGTACGGCTACCCGGCCTCGACGACCTTCCCCGAGCTGGGCTCCGGCGGATCGGCCCCGATGGGCGGCCCGGTGTACCGGTACAACGCGAACAACCCGTCGGCGACGAAGTTCCCGCCGTACTACGACGGCGTGCACTTCTTCTACGAGTGGGCCCGCAACTACGTCAAGGAGGTCCACTTCGACTCCTCGACGGCGGTCACCCGGACGAACCCGTTCCTGCCCGGCGGCAACTTCAACAAGCCGATGGACATGGAGTTCGGCCCGGACGGCTCGCTGTACCTGCTGGAGTGGGGCTCGAACTTCGGCGGCGGCAACAACGACTCCGGGCTGTACCGGATCGACTACATCCAGGGCGGCCGGTCACCGATCGCGAAGGCCGTCGGCACGCCGACCAGCGGCAGCGCCCCGCTGACCGTCCAGTTCAGCAGCGCCGGCACGACCGACCCGGACCCCGGCAACACCCTCAGCTACCAGTGGACCTTCGGTGACGGTGGTACCTCCACGGCAGCCAACCCGACACACACCTACACGACCAACGGCGACTACACCGCGCAGCTGAAGGTCACCGACAACACCGGCAAGACCGGCTTCGCCAACGTACAGATCACCGTCGGCAACACCGCGCCGGTGGTCACCATCAACGTGCCCCCGAACGGAGGCATGCTGAACTTCGGCGACAAGGTCTCGTACACGGTCAGTGTCTCCGACCCCGGCGGCGCGGCCATCGACTGCACCAAGGTGTTCGTCAACCCGGCGCTCGGCCACGACGACCACGCCCACGAGACCACCGAGTACCCGGGCTGTTCGGGGACCATCTCCACCGACCTGCTCGGTGGGCACCCCGAGGGCGCGAACCTGTACTACGTGCTCAACGCCCGCTACACCGACAACGGTGGCTCGGGTGGCGGCTCGCCGCTGACCGGCTACGCGCAGGCGATCCTGCAACCGAAGCACAAGCAGGCCGAGTACTTCAGCAGCCAGTCCGGCGTCCGGGTCGTCGACCAGAGCGCCGCGGAGAGCGGTAAGCGCGTCGGCGACATCTCCAACAACGACTGGGTGGCGTTCAACCCGATGAGCCTGTCGGGCATCAGCACGGTCAGCTACCGGCTGTCGTCGCCCAGCGGTGGGGGTTCCATCGAGCTGCGGGCCGACTCGCCGACCGGCACACTGCTGGCGACGACGTCGGTGCCCAGCACCGGCGGCTGGGACAACTACCAGTCCACGGCGGCGACGAGCGTCGCGGCCCTGTCCGGGACGCACACGCTCTACATGGTGTTCAAGGGCAGCTCGTCCAACTGGTTCGACCTCGACGCGTTCACCTTCGGCGGCAACGGCGTGGGAGTGCCCGGCAGCGACCCCGGTACCGGCGTGGCCGGGAAGACCTGGACGCTGACGGCCCAGCACAGTGGCAAGCTGATGGACGTCAGCGGTGTCTCCACCGCCGACGGTGCCCAGGTCGTGCAGTGGGCGGCCACCGGGGGCAACAACCAGAAGTGGCAGGCGGTGGACGCCGGCGGCGGCGCCGTCTACCTCAAGGCGGTGCACAGCGGTAAGTGCCTCGACGTCGTCGGGGGCTCGACCGCGCAGGGCGCGTTCCTGCAACACACCACCTGCAACAACTCCAACCAACAGAAGTTCACCGTGACGTCGACCGGCACGACCGGGATCTACACGGTCAAGAGCGCGCTGAGCGGGCTCTGCCTGGACGTCAACGGCGCCTCGACCGCCGACGGGGCCCGACTGCTGCAGTGGGGCTGCCACAGCGCCGCCAACCAGCAGTGGCGGTTCACCCAGGTGTAGCGCACAACGAAGCGCCGGCCACCCGCTCCTGACGACGGGTGGCCGGCGCTTCGGCTTGTCGGCGCGGTACCGTCAGCGCAGCAGTCCGGCGTCGCGCAGCGCCGCCCAGAGCTGCTCCGGGACGGCCGCGTCGAAGCGGCGCAGCGTCTCGGTCACCTGCGGCTCGTCGCGCAGGCCGACCACCGTCGAGACCACGACCGGGTGCCGGCGGACGAACGCCAGCGCCGCCTGGGGCAGCGTGACGCCGTACTCCTGACAGACCGCCGCGATCCGCCGGGCCCGCTCGATCACCTCGGGCGGCGCCTGCTGGTAGTTGTAGGTCGCGTCGGCGGGTGGCTGGTCGCGGGCCAGCAGACCCGAGTTGTAGACCCCCGCGATCACCACGCCGACCCCCGCGGCCTGCGCGGCCGGCAGCAGGTCGTCGAGCGCGCCCTGTTCGAGGAGGGTGTACCGACCGGCGCACATGACCACGTCGATGTCGGTCTCCCGCACGAACCGGGCCAGCATCGCCGACTGGTTCATGCCGGCCCCGATCGCGCCGACGACCCCCTGGTCGCGCAGCTCGACCAGGGCGGGCACCGCCTCGGACGCCGCCTGCTCCCAGTGCTCGTCCGGGTCGTGCAGATAGACGACGTCGACGCGGTCCAGGCCGGTGCGCTCCAGGCTGGCCTCCAACGACCGGAGCACGCCATCGCGGCTGAAATCCCAGACCCGCCGGTGGTCGGCCGGCACGTCGAATCCCTCCGGGTCGCGGTCCCGCGCCCTCTCCGGCGACGGTACGAGCAGCCGCCCGACCTTCGTCGACACCACGTACCCGTCGCGGGGCCGGGACCGCAGCGCCGCCCCCAGCCGCCGCTCGGACAGGCCGAGACCGTAGTGCGGCGCGGTGTCGAAATACCGGATTCCGGCATCCCAGGCGGCGTCGACGGCCGCGGCGAACTCGTCGTCCGACGTCGCCCGGTACAGGTTGCCACCCTGCGCCGCGCCGAAGCCCAGCGTGGTCAGGCGTACCTCCGGCCGCCGGGGCAGCTCCCGGCCCGTCACGGCTCCCCCAACCCGTACGCGCGGACGGCGGTCTCCCGCCAGATCGACGCCTGCTCCCCGTCGCCCAGTGGTTCCAGCAGGTCGGCGAGGACGCCGACCCACCGGGTGTAGGAGCTGGCGAGCAGGCACACCGGCCAGTCGGAGCCGAACATGAGCCGGTGCGGTCCGAACGCGTCGAGCGCGTGGTCGACGGCCGGGCGCAGGTCGTCCGCCGACCAGGAGGGGCCGTCCACCTCGGTGACCAGGCCGGAGAGCTTCGCGGTGACGTTCGGCTCGGCGGCGAGCGCCCGCAGGTTGGCGGGCCAGTCCCCCAGGTCTCCCCTGCCGAGCGACGGCTTGGCGAGGTGGTCCAGGACGAACGTCACCTCGGGCAGGTCCCGGACGAGCCGGGTGGCCGCCGGCAGTTGGTGGTCGCGGACCAGCAGGTCGTAGGCGAGACCGGCGGCGCCGACAGCGGCGATGCCCCGCCGGACGTCGCGCCGGTCGAGGTACGCCGGGTCGGGCTCGGACTGGACCAGGTGGCGGATGGCGACCAGCCGCTCCCCTCCACGGGCGGCGCGCAGCCGGTCCAGTCGCTCGTCGATGTCCTCGACGGTGAGGTTGACCCAGCCGACGACGCCACCGATGAGAGGATCGTCGGCCGCGATGCCCAGCAGGTGTTCCGTCTCCGCGACGGAGGCGATGGACTGCACGACGACGGTCTCGGTGACCCCGGCGGCCCGCGCCGCCGGGGCGAGATCCGCGGGGGTGAAGTCGTTGTCGATCGCCGCCATCGTGTCCGGGTCGATCCACGGTTGCGGGTGCCGGGCACGGACCCAGAGGTGGTGGTGCGCGTCGACGATGCCGGGACGCCCGGTGGACGTGGGCGCGGTCATCGGCCCATCCATCCGCCGTCGACGGGCAGGACGGCGCCGTGCACGTAGTCCGACGCGGCGGCGGCCAGGAACACGGTGGCGCCGGCCAGGTCGTCGGCCCGTCCCCACCGGCCGGCCGGTATCCGGCCCAGGATGGCGTCGTTGCGCACGGGGTCGTCGCGGAGCGCCTGGGTGTTGTCGGTGGCGATGTACCCGGGCGCGATGGCGTTGACGTTCACCCCGTGGCCGGCCCACTCGTTGGAGAGGGCCTTGGTCAGCCCGGCGAGGCCCGACTTGGCCGCGGTGTAGCTCGCGACGTTGATGCCGCCCTGGAAGCTCAGCAGGGAGGCGGTGAAAATGACCTTGCCCCGGCCCCGGTCGACCATCCGCCGGCCGATCTCCCGGGTCAGCACGAACTGGCTGGACAGGTTCACCTGCACCACCCGGTCCCACATCTCGTCGGGGTGCTCCACCGCCGGCGCCCGGGCGATCGTGCCGCCGTTGTTCACCAGGATGTCCACCGGCGCCACCGCCTCGGCCTCCTCGGCCAGCCGGTACACCGCGGCCCGGTCACCCAGGTCCGTCCGGATGCCGGTGAACCGGCGACCGGCCGCCTCGACACGCCGCTGGACCTCACTGCCCTCCGGCTCCAACTGCGCCGACACCCCGATGACATCCGCGCCGGCCGACGCCAGGGCCTCGGCCATCGCGAGACCGATCCCCCGCCGGGCACCGGTCACCAGGGCGGTACGCCCGGTCAGGTCGAACAGGACGCTCATCGCTCCTCCTCCCGCCAGTCGAGCAGCACCTTCATGACACCTCCGCCGGACTCCAGAGCCGTGAACGCGTCCGTGACGCCGGCCACCGGGAGGACCCGGGAGATCAACTCCTGGGCCGGGATGACACCCGCCGCCACCAGACGGATCGCCTCGACGACGTCCTCGCGCCGGTACAGGCGCGCGCCCAGCAACTCCAGCTCCCGCCAGAAGAAGCGGTGCAGGTTCACCGGACGTGGCTGCGGGTGGATCGCCACCATCACCAGCCGACCCCGGGTGGTCAGCACGTCCACCGCCGTGCCGACGCCGGCGGCGGAACCGGACACCTCGAACGCGACGTCCGCGCCCGCGCCGCCGGTCCGGTCGTTGACCAGCGCCACGACGTCGGTCGGCCCCGGGTCCACGGCCTCGATGCCGATACCCGACGCGACCCCACGCCGGAACCCGTCCGGTTCGACGAGCAGGACCTGGGCCCCACGCTCGCGGGCGACGGCCGCGATGAGGACGCCCACCGGACCCCCGCCGACGACGACAACGTGCTCACCGGACGCCACCTCGGCCCGGCCGACGTCGTGCACCGCAACGGCGACCGGCTCGACGAGCGCCGCCCGGTCCAACGGCAGGTCGTCGGGGAGCGGCAGCACCAGATCGGCCGGCACCGTCCAGGACGACTGCATGGCGCCGGGCGAGTCGATGCCGAGGAAGTCCATCGCGTGACAGATGTGCGAGTGGCCACGACGGCACGCCGGGCACCGCCCGCAGGCGCGGGTCGGCATCACGGTGACGGGCTGCCCGACCCGCAGGTCGGTCACGCCGTCGCCGACCGCGGCGACGTGCCCGGACATCTCGTGCCCCAGGACCGCCGACGCGCCCACCCGGGCGTCCATGTCGCCGTGGAAGATGTGCAGGTCCGTGCCGCAGATCCCGGTGTACGCCACCGCGATCCGTACCTGGCCGGGCCCTGGCGGTTCCGGTGCGCGGTCCTCGATACCGAGGTCGCGTGCTCCCTTGTAGACAACTGCCTTCACTGCTGCTCCGTCTCGACGTGGTGGGTACGTACGGTGCGTGGGACAGGGCGGCCGGACTCGCGGGCGCGGTGTCGCCGCCACGGACACGTTAATCATCCGACCAATTGCGGTCCAGTGCGGTGACGGCCCGTACCGGCTCAGTGCCGCAGCGGCGCCACGTCGTTCGGGGACGTGACGGCGTCGACGAGCAGGGCCTCGACCCCGGCCGGCACGGCGGCGACGGGCTGCTCGGCCACCGACAGCAGACGCTTGCCCGCCCGCTCCGGGCGGACGTTCGGGCTGTCGGCGGTCGGGGTGCCCGGGCGGTGTCCGGCGGCCGCGATCGCCGCCTCGTCCACCCGGACGCCGAGGCCGGGTGCCTCGCCCAGGACGAACGCGCCGTCCTCGACGTGCAGGTCGAGGCCGATGCCCGCCGGTGGCCGGAGATCCTGCAACTCGCTGACCAGGTGGTTGGGCACCGAGGTCGCGGCGTGCAGGAGCCCCACCGGGATGTTGCCGATGGGGCTGACCGGCAGGTCGTGCGCGTGCGCCAGGGCCGCCACCCGCAGGAAGTGGGTGACCCCCCAGACGGCGGCCGTCTGCACGATGTCGACCGCGCCGGCCGCGATCAGCGGACGGTACTGCTCCAGCCCGGTGAGGTTCTCGCCGGTGGCGATCGAGGCCCGCACGCCCCGACCCACGGCGGCCAGACCCTCGGCGTCCCAGCGGCGGACCGGCTCCTCGATCCAGATCAGATCGAGGGTACGTTCCAACTCGGCCACGTGCCGGACGGCCTGCTTGCGGGACCACGCCTCGTTGACGTCGAGCATCAGACCCGGCCGTCGACCGTGCCCCGCCTCGGCCAGCACCTCCCGGACCAGGCCGAGCCGTTGCCGGTCCCGGTCGATGTCGAGGCCGCCCTTGAGCTTGGCGGCCCGCAGGCCGTACCCGGCGTAGACCTCGTACTCGGCGACCAGCTCGTCGTCGGTCAGCCCGATGTCGAGACCCGACGCGTACGCCGGAACGCGCCGGTCCCGCCCGCCGAGCAGCCGCCAGAGCGGCTCGCCGGCCATCTTCGCCTTGATGTCCCACAGCGCGGTGTCCAGCGCGCCGATCGTCCCGAACACCAGGCCCGCGTGGCCGGCCTTGAACGTCTGCCGCAGCATCCGGTCGTACAGCGTGGACACCGCGCGGGGATCCTCCCCTTCGATAGCCGGGAAGATCTTGTCGATCTCCACGTGCGGCCCCAGACCGATGCCGTCGATCCCCTCGTCGGTCTCGACGATCGTGATCGGCAGCGTGGTGACGCCGTCGGGGAACACGCCGTTGGCGTCGCCGACGGGTCGGCCCCACTCCTGAACCGTCGTCAGGGTTCGATACCCGGTGATGCGCATGTCAGCCTTTCGTGGAACCAGCGGCGACGCCGTCGGCGATCTGGCGCTGAAGGAACAGGTAGACCGCCAGGACCGGGATCGCCGCGATGAGCACCCCGGAGGCGAAGGTGGGAATGTCCTCGGAGTACTGCCCCCGCAGCGAGGTCACCCCGACCATGAGGGTCCGGTGGTCGGCCGACGGCATCAGCAGCAGCGAGATGAGCACGTCGTTCCAGCAGAACAGCGTGTTGAGGATGCCCACGGACAGCAGCGCCGGAGCGCCCAGCGGCAGCATGATCCGCCGGTAGACGCCGTACACGGTGTTGCCGTCGATCCGGGCCGCGTCGACGATCTCCGTCGGAATGGTGCGGTAGTAGCTGGTCATCAGAAAGACCGTGAAGGGCAGGAACTGCGCGACGTACGCCAGGATCAGCCCCGGGTACGTGTCGACGAGACCACTGTCCGCCATGACCCGGGCCAGCGGCACCATGATCACCTGGAAGGGGATGAAGAGCGCCGCGAGGCAGCCGATGAACAGCGCCGTCGAGCCCCGGAAACGCAGTTGGCTCAGCGCGAAGCCGGCCATCGACCCGAACAGCAGCAGCAGGAACACCGAGCAGCCCACGACGATGACCGAGTTGACGGTGTACCGGCCCATGCCGACGCTGGTCCACGCCGTGGCGATGTTCTCGAAGCGCAGCGAGTCCGCCAGCGTGAAGCGGTCGAGGATGTACTCCCGGCGGGTCTTCATGGCCACGTTCGCCGTGAACAGCAGGGGGTAGATCGTCGCGACCGCGAGCAGCCCCATCGGGATCACGAGCAACCATCTACCGAGTCGGACGCGGGACATCAGTCCTCCCTTCCCGCGCGTCGGAGCAGCTTGAGCTGCACGAGCCCGACCACGAGCATGATGACGAACAGGACGGTGGACGCCGCCGACGCGAGCGCCGGGCGGTTCATCCGACCCTGCTGGATCCAGATGTAGTACTCGGGCAGGTACGTCGAGCCCTCCGGACCACCGCTGGTCATGACGTAGAGCAGGCCGAACATGGAGGTGAGCATCCCGATCATCGTGGTCACGAAGACGAACTGGATGGTGCGGGACAGGCTGGGGATGATCACATGCCAGATCACCTGGGCCAGGGACGCGCCGTCCACCCGCGCGGCGTCCAGCAGGGCGGCGTCCAGGGTCGCGAAGCCCGCGAGGAACACCACCAGAGCCATCCCGAAGGTCGCCCACACGTGGACGCCCACGACCGCGAACATGGCGACGTCGGGATCACCGAGCCAGTCCACCGGCCCGAGGCCGACCGTGGAGAGGACAACGTTGACAGGACCGTCAAACGAGAGCAGCAGGTTGAAGATCGCGCCGACGATGACCGGGGACAGCACCGCCGGGAAGAAGTAGACGCTGCGGTAGAACCGGTGCCCGGGCACGCGCAGGTAGATGAACGTGGCGAGCAGACCCGGGATGGCCACCGCCACCGGCAGGAGCAGGACCAGCAGGCCCACGTTGCGCAGCGCCTGCTGGAACAGCGGGTCGTGCAGCAGCTCCACGTAGTTGTCGAAGCCGACCATCGCCCCGTCACGCTCGCCGTCGCCGGTGAACGAGAAGTTGACGCCCAGCGCCAACGGGTACAGCCGCAGCAGCACGAGGATCAGGACGGCCGGGGCGACCAGCACGAAGGGCGCCAGTTGTTCGGCGCGACGGCCGCCCGCGGCGCGCCGGGAGACGGCGCGGTCGCGCGGCGGCGCGGAGGGCGGCACCCCGCCGGCCCGCCCGGCCGAAGCCGAGCGGACCGACGGGAGCGAGTTGCCGATCGTCACGGGATCAGCCCGCCGTGTCCGAGGCGGCCATCTGCTTCACGACCTCGTCCACGCTGATCGAGCCGCTGAGCAACTGCTGCGAGAGGCGGCCCATCAGATCGAGCGACTTCGAGGAGAGCGCCACGTGCACCGCCGGCTTGCCGGTCTTGAGCGCGCCGACGATCGTGGTGACGGCCGGACCACCCGCGGACACGTCGATGGTGGTGTCCGCGGTGATCGCGCCCGCGTTGGCGTAGAACGCCTTCAGCGCGTCGGTGGAGGTCAACGAACGCACCAGGTCGGCGGCCACCTTCGGGTCCTTGGTCCACTTGGCGACCGCGTAACCGATGCCACCGTCGTACGGCAGGCTGGGGGTCACGCCGCTGGTCACCGTCGGGGCCATCATCACACCCAGCTTCTCGGGCGTGATGAACTCGTTGAAGTCCTTCCAGTGCCCGATGTCCGACATGAGGCCGATCATGTGGGCGGCCTTGCCGGACTGGAAGACGGCGAACGCGTCGTTGAACAGGGCGGTGGAGTTGGCCCCGTCGTTGTTCAGCTTCGCGGCACCGGTCTCCTTCCACAGCTCGAAGAGCCGCTTGACGTTCGGCGAGTTCCAGTCGCGCTTGCCGGCGATCCAGTTGTCGTACTCCTGTGGAGTCAGGACGCCCGAGGCCATGGCCGACAGGAAGAACTGGATGCCGTAGCCCTCCTTGTTGCCGACGGAGAAGCACTTGGCGCCGGTCTGCTTGGTGATGACACCGCAGTTGGCGACGAACTCCTGCCAGGTCGTGGCGGGCTTCGCCGGGTCGAGGCCGGCCTTCTCGTAGAGCGTCTTGTTGTAGTAGATCGGATGACCCTGGAGCGTCACCGGCGCGGCGTAGGTCTTGCCACCCTTGGCGAACGCCTCCCAGCCGGCCAGCCGCTGCCGGTCCTCGCCCACGTACTCGTCCAGCGGCTGGAGCGAGTCCACCCGGTCGCGGATCTGGCCGCCACCGTTGAACAGGATCACGTCCGGTCCCTTGCCCGACTGGATGGCCGCGCCGAGCAACGTGTAGTACTGGTCGAACGGCTGGGCGACGAACTCGACCTCGACGTCCTTGTGCTTCTTGGCGAAGTCGGCCTTGGCCTTCTCCACGTACTGGGCGGAGCTGGCCTCGCCGGACTTCCAGTCCCAGACCACCAGCTTCTTGTCCGAGCCTCCGGACGATGAACCCGAACCTGTCGCGCTTCCACAGCCTGTCAGGGCCAGCCCTGCAACGAGGACCGCGGACCACACTGCTCGTTGCTTCATCGTTGCTCACCTTCATATGGGGAGTGGCCTGGGAACGGCCGTCGATGCAAGATTGACGAGAACGTAACTCGTATGACGTCTGACGTCAACGGTTGCCCGTACACTGGGGCGGACTCGTGGGCCCGCTCCCGCGGCTACGCGGAGGTAAACGTGACGACATCGAACCGGTCGGCCGTCAACGGCGCGGCGACGCCGACCTGGACGCGTCGCCCGACGAATCTGGCACAGGCGATCACGGCCGAGTTGGTGACCCGTATCGTCCAGGGAGCACACCCCTCCGGCACGCCACTGCCCCCCGAGCCGGTGCTCTGCGAGACCTTCTCGGTGAGCCGGACCGTCATCCGGGAAGCGGTGAAGATCCTCCAGGAGAAGGGGCTCGTGCAGGTCCGCCAGGGCAGCGGAACGCTCGTCACCCCGCCCTCGTCATGGGACATGCTCGACGAACTCGTCCTCGCGGCGACCATCGCCGAGGACGACACCCTGGCGATCCTGGACGACCTGGTGGTCACCCGCCGGGTGCTGGAGTCCGACATGGCCAACGTGGCCGCCCGCCTCGCCGACGAGGCGACGATCGACCGGCTACGCGCCCTGGTGGACCGCATGGACGAGCTGGTCGACGACCACGTCACCTACCAGGAGCACGACCGCGCCTTCCACGACACGGTCATGCAGGCGTCCGGGAACCGCATCGCCCGGGGTGTCGTCAGGTCCCTGGAGAGCCAGGTCGTCAACACCGCCCGGTACATGGGCCAGCCCGAGCGGGCCATGTGCGTGGCGTCGAACCAGGGACACCGACGCATCTACGAACGCATCGCCGCCCACGACCCCGAGGGCGCGGCACAGGCGATGTTCACGCACATCACGGAGGCGTGGCTCGTGCGTCGCAGCGGACCGGGAAGCCCGACTCGACTACAGCGCTGACCAGCCTGTCGACCCCTGCGTACGGCCCTGCGCCGACCCGTCCGTGATGCCGTCGCGAAATCCAGGTCCATCCATCGCTTGAGAATGTTAGCGATAACAGACTACCCTCGGGCCGCAGAGGCGAAGGGCACGCTTCACCGCTCCACTCGATCCGCCGAGATCGATGGAGCAGTGCATGACCAACGCCCACTGGTGGGTGACCGGGCCTCCCGCAGGGACGTTGAACACCGCCGTCGACAACGGCGGGCCGACGCGCGCGGGCGCCACGGGTGGACACGCGACCCTCTCCTGCCGTGCTCGCGGCACCGCCGCAGCCCCACCCCGAGCGACCCGCGACGACCCCGCGACACGCCGCCAGCGCACGCGGCGGGCCGCCCCGCCCGTCGTGACCCACCCTGGAGGTACCGATGCGCCCCACACCGCCACCGCGGACCACGAGCCGGCTCCGGCGCGGCCTCGCCTGGCTCGCGAGCCTGCTGCTCGTCTCGACGCTGATGCCGGCCACGGCCGCCCGCGCGGACAACCCCATCGTCCAGCACATCTACACGGCCGACCCGGCGCCGCTGGTCCACAACGGACGGGTCTACCTCTACACCGGCCACGACGAGGACGGCTCCACGTACTTCACCATGAAGGACTGGCGGGTGTGGTCGTCGGCCGACATGGTCAACTGGACCGACCACGGCTCGCCGCTGAGCGTCTCCACCTTCAGCTGGGCGAGCGCCAACGCGTGGGCAGGTCAGGTCGTGGCCCGCAACGGCAAGTTCTACTGGTACGTACCGGTCACCGCCCGGGCCACCAACTCGATGGCCATCGGCGTCGCGGTGGCCGACAGCCCCACCGGGCCGTTCCGGGACGCCATCGGCCGCCCGCTGGTGGGCAACGGCGAGATCGACCCCACCGTCTTCGTCGACGACGACGGCCAGGCGTACCTGTACTGGGGCAACCCGAACCTCTGGTACGTCCGACTGAACGCCGACATGATCTCGTACAGCGGCAGCGCCACCAAGATCCCGCTCACCACCGCCGGGTTCGGCACCCGGTCGGGCAACGCGAGCCGGCCCACCCTCTACGAGGAGGGCCCCTGGGTCTACAAGCGCAACGGCATCTACTACAACGTGTTCGCGGCGGAGTGCTGCTCCGAGTTCATCGGTTACTCGACCGCCACCGGCCCGACCGGCCCGTGGACCTACCGCGGCACGGTCATGCCCCGCCAGGGCGCGAGCTTCACCAACCACCCCGGAGTCATCGACTTCAACGGCGGCTCGTACTTCTTCTACCACAACGGGGCGCTACCCGGAGGTGGCGGTTACACCCGCTCGGTCGCCGTGGAGAAGTTCACCTACAACACCAACGGCACGATCCCGACGATCAACATGACCACGACGGGCGCGCCGCAGATCGGCACGCTGAACCCGTACGTGCGGCAGGAGGCCGAGACCATCGCCTGGGGCTCCGGCATCGAGACCGAGGCCGCCAGCGAGGGCGGAATGAACGTCGGATGGATCGAGAACGGGGACTACATCAAGGTCAAGGGCGTCGGCTTCGGTACGGGCGCCGCGTCCTTCTCCGCGCGGGTCGCCTCGGCGACGTCCGGCGGCACCATCGAGCTGCGTCTCGGCGGTCCCACCGGCACCCGGGTGGGCAGCTGCGCGGTCCCCGGCACCGGCGGATGGCAGACCTGGCAGACCGTCTCCTGCCCGGTCTCCGGCGCCACCGGCACCCAGGACCTGTACCTGCGGTTCACCGGCGGCAGCGGCACCCTGTTCAACCTGAACTGGTGGCAGTTCCAGGCCAACGGCACCACGCCGACGCCGACCCCGACGCCGAGCCCGACCGCGGACCCGACGCCCACGCCCATCCCGACGCCCACGACCACTCCCACGCCGACGCCGACGAGCCCGGCCGGGACGTCCTGCGCGGTCACCAACACCGTGGTGAACACCTGGCAGGGCGGTTTCGAGGGACGGCTGACGGTCGCCAACTCCGGAT
Source organism: Micromonospora sp. RB23 (assembly GCF_053585025.1). Taxonomy (NCBI): domain Bacteria; kingdom Bacillati; phylum Actinomycetota; class Actinomycetes; order Micromonosporales; family Micromonosporaceae; genus Micromonospora; species Micromonospora sp. RB23. The sequence goes on along the minus strand of NZ_CM132111.1, from coordinate 2,978,259 downwards.
CGTCGGCGCTCAACGGCTGGCGGGTCACCTGGACGCTCGCCAGCGGTCAGACCGTGTCCCAGGTCTGGAACGGCACCCTCACCCAGTCGGGTAGCCAGGTGAGCGTCGCGAACGCCAGCTACAACGGCCAGCTCGCGCCGGGAACCTCGACCACCGCGGGCTACCTCAGCTCCATCACCTCGACCAGCCCGCCCGCTACCACTCCCACCTGCGCCCCCGCCTGACCTCCGTCCCCACCCCCAAGAACACCCCCACCCCATCCCCACCCCGTCCGCCGCCGACGTCGATCATGAAGTTAATGCCCCCGACACGCCGATAGGGGCGCAACGACTTCATGATCGACGGGGCGGGACCGGGGGTGGGGTGGGGGTTCTAGAAGTCGTCGTCGAAGGCGACCGCGCCGGTCACCCCGACCTGGTACGCCGACACCCGCCGCTCGAAGAAGTTGGACAGCTCCTGCACGTCCTGCAACTCCATGAACGCGAACGGGTTGGCCGAGCCGTAGTGTGGCGCGATCCCGAGCTGGACGAGACGGCGGTCGGCGACGTGCTGGAGATACTGGCGCATGTCCGCCAGGGTGAGACCGGGCACGCCCTGACCCACCAGGTCCTCGGCGAACTGGACCTCGCACTCCACCGCCTCGGTGAGCATCCGGCGCACCTGGTCGGCCAGGTCGTCGTCGAACAGGTCGGGCTCCTCGGCCCGGACGGTGTCGACGACGTCGAACGCGAACGCCATGTGCATGGACTCGTCGCGGAACACCCAGTTGGTGCCGGACGCCAGACCGTGCAGCAGGCCCCGCGAGCGCAGGAAGTACACGTACGCGAACGCGCCGTAGAAGAACAACCCCTCGATGCAGGCGGCGAAGCAGATCAGGTTGAGCAGGAACGTCCGCCGGTCCGCGCGGGTACGCAACTCCCGCAGATCGTGCAGCGAATCGATCCACCGGAAGCAGAACTCGGCCTTGCGACGGATCGAGGGGATGTTCTCGATGGCGGCGAAGGCCTCGAACCGTTCGGTCTCGTCGGGCACGTACGTGTCGAGCAGGTTCAGGTAGAACTGGACGTGCACGGCCTCCTCGAACAGTTGCCGGGACAGGTAGAGCCGACCTTCGGGGCTGTTGACGTGCTGGTACAGGTTGAGCACGAGGTTGTTCGCGACGATCGTGTCGCCGGTGGCGAAGAACGCCACGAGGCGGCTGACCAGGTGCCGCTCGGCCGGCGACAGCCGGTCCAGGTCCGCCAGGTCGGCGTGCAGGTCCACCTCCTCGACCGTCCACGTGTTGCGGATGGCGTCGCGGAACCGGTCGAAGAAGTGCGGGTAACGCATCGGACGGAGCGTCAGGTCCATCCCGGGGTCGAGCAGCATGTGCGTGGTCCTCGCGTCGGTGGTGCTGTCGGTAGTGGTCTCGGCGACGGTCACTGGCACGCCTCGCAGGACTCCGGGTTCTCCAGCGAGCAGGCCAGCGCCTCCGCGTCGACAGCGACGGCAGCGACGGCAGCGACGGCAGCGACGGGCGTCACCGCGCTGACGGTGGCCTGCTGGATGCGGGTGGCCGGCCGGGACCGCAGGTAGTAGGTGGTCTTCAGCCCGGACTTCCAGGCGTACAGGTACATCGAGGAGAGCTTGCCGATGGTGGGCGAGGCCAGGAACAGGTTCAACGACTGGGACTGGTCGATGAACGGCGCGCGGGCGGCGGCCAGGTCGATCAGCGCACGCTGCGGAAGCTCCCACGCGGTGCGGAACAGCTCCCGCACGTCGGCCGGCAGCTCCGCGACCGACTGCACCGACCCCTCGGCCCGCTTGATCGCCGAACGGATCCGCTCGGTCCACAGGCCCCGGGCCTTCAACTCGCGTACGAGAGCGGTGTTGACCTGGAGGAACTCCCCCGACAGCGTCTCACGCTTGAACAGGTTGGACACCTGCGGCTCGACGCACTCGTAGCAGCCGGCGATCGAGGCGATCGTCGCGGTGGGCGCGACCGCCACCAGCAGCGAGTTACGCAGCCCGTACTCCCGCACCTGCTGGCGCAGCGCGGTCCAGCGCGCGGTCTGCGTACCCTCGATGCCCCACAGGTCGGGTTGCAGCTCCCCCCGCGCGGCCCGGGTCTGCGCGAACGCCGGGTGTGCGCCGAACCGGCGCGCCAGGTCGGCGGAGGTCTCCAGCGCGGTCAGGTACAGCTCCTCGCTGATCCGCGTGGACAGCTCCCGCGCGGCCGGCGCGTCGAACGGCAGCCGCAGCGCGAAGAACACGTCCTGCAACCCCATCAGCCCGAGCCCGACCGGCCGCCAACGGGGGTTGCTCGCCGCCGCCTGCGGGGTCGGGTAGTAGTTGATGTCGATGACCCGGTCGAGGAACGTCACCGCCGTCCGGACCGTCGCGCGCAGCCGTTCCCAGTCGATGCCGTCCCCGGTCAGGTGGGCGGCGACGTTCACCGAGCCGAGGTTGCACACGGCGGTCTCGTCGTCGCTGGACACCTCGATGATCTCGGTGCAGAGGTTGGAGAGGTGCACCACGTTGCCCGGCTCGGCCGTCTGGTTGCACAGCCGGTTGGCCGCGTCCTTGAAGGTCATCCAGCCGTTGCCGGTCTGGGCCAGGGTCCGCATCATCTTCCCGTACAGCTCGCGGGCCGGCAGCTGCCGCACGTAGCGGCCCTGCGCCTCGGCGGCCCGGTACGCGGCGTCGAACCGCTCGCCCCACAGGTCCGGCAGCTCGGGCACCTCGTCGGGGTCGAACAGGGACCACATCTCGTCCGCCTCGACCCGGCGCATGAACTCGTCCGGAATCCAGTTGGCGAGGTTGAGGTTGTGCGTACGCCGGGCGTCCTCGCCGGTGTTGTCCCGCAGCTGGAGGAACTCCTCGATGTCCGGGTGCCACGGCTCTAGGTACACGCAGGCCGCGCCCTTGCGCCGGCCGCCCTGGTTGACCGCCGCGACGCTCGCGTCCAGCGTGCGCAGCCACGGCACGATGCCGTTGGACTGCCCGTTCGTGCCGCGGATCAGCGCGCCCCGGGACCGGACCCGGGAGTACGCGATGCCGATGCCACCGGCGAACTTGGACAGACTGGCGACCTGCGCGTAGCGCGCGTAGATCGAGTCCAGCTCGTCGCGCGGCGAGTCCACGAGGTAGCACGAGGACATCTGCGTGTGCCGCGTGCCGGAGTTGAACAGGGTCGGCGAGCTGGGCAGATAGGCGAGGCTGGACATCAGCCGGTAGAAGTCGACCGCCTCGTCCGGCGTACGGGACAGGCCGCAGGCCACCCGCAGCAGCCAGTACTGCGGGGTTTCCAGCACGAGGCGGCTCGTCGGGTGGCGCAGCAGATACCTGTCGTAGACGGTGCGCAGGCCGAAGTACTCGAACCGACGGTCGCCGTCGGTGTCGACGGCGTCGTCGAGCACGCGGGAGTGCGCGGCGACGAACGCGGCGGTGTCGTCACCGATCAGGCCCTCGGCGTGACCGGTCCGGATCGCCGCGCTGAACGAGTCGATGCCCTGCCGGCGCACCTCCCGGTCCACATGGGTGGCCAGTAGCCGGGCGGCGAGGCGCGAGTACTGCGGCTCCGCCCCGATCATCTCGGCCGCGGTCTGGATGGTCAGCGCGGCCAGCTCGGCCGTCGTCGCGCCGTCGTACAGGCCGCTGATCGTGCGGGTCGCCACCCGAAGCGGGTCGACGTCGGGCAGGTCGTCGGCCCACCGCTCGACCGCCCGGACGAGCCTGTGCACGTCCACGGCCTCGACGCCGCCGTCGCCCGTACGCACCCGCACGGCGATCGGGCGGGGGGCCGCACCGCTGACCGGGACCACCTCGGTGACTGTCACCACTTGCTCCTCGCGAGTTCGGAGACCTCCAGGGGCCCTCGGACACGACGAGACCGACACCGTCGGACCCACCGCCCGCACGGCGTGGGTCGACTGGCGTCGGCCGTCCCACGCGGCCTCGGACCACCGCGCGCCCGGGTTCGGGTACGCGGCGCGCTGGCAGGTCTTCGGACTCGCGGGCACACCCGGGCATGCCCGGTCACCTACTGGCCGTCGCTTCCCAGGCCGGTGGCCCAGTGCCGATGACGGCGGTCGTTCCCACTCACCGCTGCGGGGCAGTCCCGGATTTCCACCGGGTTCCCTCTTGCCTCGACCACTCGTGGTGAGCGGCCGAACCAGCTGCGGTCGACACCATATATAGGGGCGAGCGCGTTTGTCACACCCCACATGTCGGGCTCGGGCGTGTCGCGGCCCGCGGTGACGGCCCTCGTCGATCGGCGGTGGACCGAACGGCGGGCGGTGCCGCACCGGCAGTCGTCATCGGCTTGACCGACCGAATCGGCACCGATACGGTCGACCCACTATCTGCGGCGACGCGAGGGAAGCCGGTGAGAATCCGGCGCGGTCGCGCCACTGTGAGCGGCCCCCAGCCTGGGGGTCGCGAGCCAGGACGCTCGGTCGTCCGCAGCCTTGCGATGGGGACGCGTCATCCCCGAGGAGGTTCGTCTACGCATGTCCAGCTCCACGTCCAGCCAGCCGCTGGCGCACCCCGCTGTCCCGACCCGTCTTCTGTGGACGGTGCTGGCAACCGTCGCCGCGCTCGCCCTGCTGACCTACCTCGTCGCCTTCGACCAGGGGGCGGTCTCGCGCAGCGGGATGTACCTGCACGAATTGATGCACGACGGCCGGCACCTGCTGGGCGTCCCGTGCCACTGAGCGGCGCCGGCGCCGCACCCACGTTCGTCACGGTCCTGCTGCGCGGGCTGCTCGCCGGCCTGGTCGCCGGCCTGCTCGCCGGGACGTTCGCCTACGTCGTCGGCGAACCGCACGTCGAGGCCGCCATCGCCATCGAGGAGGCGGCCACGCAGGCCGAGCCCGCCACGGACGGGCACCAGCACGACGAGGCCACCGCCGACGGGCACCAGCACGACGAGGACGCCCTGGTCAGCCGGAACGGCCAACGCGGCGGCCTGTTCCTGGCCACCGGCCTGTTCGGGGCCGCGATGGGCGGGCTGCTGGCCAGCGCGTACGTCCTGCTGGGTCGTCGGCGGCGGACCGTCGACGACGGGAGGTCCGGGCTGCTGCTCGCCGGTGGCGCGCTGCTCGGCGCGGTGATCGTGCCGTTCCTCAAGTACCCGCCGAATCCCCCGGCCGTCGGCGATCCGTCCACCATCGACCAGCGCACCGTCACCTACCTGCTGATGGTGGTGCTCGGCCTGGCCGCGGTCTGGTCCGGTTCGCTGGGCTACCGGTCGGTGGGCGAGCAGGCGCCGGTGTGGCTGCGGGCCAGCGCCGCGGTCGGCGGTTTTCTGCTGGTCACCGTCGTGTCGTACGTGGTGCTGCCATCGTTCCAGGAGGTCCCCGGTGACTTCCCGGCGACGCTGCTGTGGAGCTTCCGGCTCGCCTCGCTCGGCACCCAGACGGTGCTGTGGACCGGGATCGGCCTGCTCTTCGCCGCCCTGATGCACCGCCAGCGCGTGGTCGCCGACGCACGACTGGCCGGGTGAGCGTCACCCGCCTGCGGCTCGTTGCCCACGGTCACACCGCTGGCCTGCGACAGGCCCGGTTCGGCGGCAACGACAGCCTGGACGAGGGCGGCCGACGCGCCGCCCTCGTCCGGTCCCCCGCTGACGCCGGCCGACGGGCAGGCGACACCGTGGCGTGCCTGTCCAGCCCCGCTGCGGCGGCCGTCGAGACCGCCGAGGTCCTCGGCCTCGCGCCCACCGTCGAGGCGGCCCTGGCCGACTGCGACTACGGCGACTGGACCGGCCGGCCCCTCGCGGAGATCGCGGCGGAGCGGCCCGACGCGCTGCGCGAGTGGCTGTCCACGCCGGACGCCGCGCCGCACGGCGGTGAATCGGTCGTCGCGGTGCGTCAGCGCGTCGGTCGGTGGCTGGACGCGCAGCGCGGGGACGGCCGACGCGTCACGGCCGTCACCCACCCGCTCGTGATCCGGGTCGCGCTCGTGCACGCCCTGGGTCTGCCGTTGGCGACGTACCGGCAGTTCGACGTCGCGCCGTTGGCGGTCGTCCGGCTCACCGGCCACGGCGCGCACTGGCAGCTCCGTCTGGACGCGTCGCCGGCATGGGCGAAGGGGTGACGAGGGTCCACCCCGGCCCCTGTCGAGCTGCCCCAGATCCGGGGCAGCGAGGTCGGGCGGTCGCGCGACCCGCGTCCCGGGGCCGACATCGGGTGGACCCGGAACGGGTGTCGGGCGGGCCGTGGAGCACGGCCCGCCCGACTGGTGAACTCCCGGCCTACCTCGTGCCGGTGACCGTGAACGGTCGGGACACCGTCGCCTTCGAGCGGGACCCGGACAACGTCACGCTGGTGACTCCGGGCTCCATCGAATCCGGGACGCCGACGGTCCCACCGGCGACGATGCCGTCACCGTTCGCGCGCACCGTGCCGACCTGACGGCCGTCGCCGAGGCTGACCGCGATCGTCTCGTTCGGCGCGAAGCCGGCGCCGTCGATGGTGATCGACGTGCCGCGCGGCGCGGAGGGCGTGGGCAACGACAGGCGCGGCTGGTAGGCCGGTTCCGTCGAGCCCACGGTCACCTGCACGGTTGCCGTGGCCGGCGTGCCGGAGGACGCGCCGGTGGCGCGGACGGCGTACCGCCCCGGCGGGGTGTCCCCGGCGGTCGTGACGGTCGCGCGGACCGCGCCGGTCGTGGACGCCGAGACCGTCACCTCGCGGGTCGTGCCGGCCGCGAGGCCCACCGTCACCCGCTCGCCGGCGGCGAACCCGCTGCCGACGACCGTGACCGCGTCGCCAGCGGCGACCGACTGCGCGCCGGACACCGCGAGGGTGGTGGCCGCCCCGCCCCCACGGACGGTCACGGTGAAGGTGGCGGTGCTGCTGGACAGCGTGTCCCACGCGGTGACGCGCACCGTGTAGGTGCCCGCACCGGCGTAGGTGTGCCGGCCGCTCAGCGCGCCGTCCGCGCCGACCGTGGCGTCGTCCGGAACCGTGCCGTCACCCCACTGGACGCGGGCGCGGTAGCCGGTGGTGTCGGGGACACCGCCGGTCACCGATCCGAGGTTCGCCGTGAGGACCTGCCCGGCGTCGACGCTCTGGTCGCCCGGGGCGGCGGTCACCAGCGCGGCGGCCGGAGTGCCGTCGTCGGCGACCGCGAACACGTGGATCCGGCCCGCCGAACGGGGGTCGCCGGTCTGCGTCGGCAGGGTCACCGAGACCAGCGTCTTGCCCGCCGGGATCTGGTACGGCGTGGTGGCAAACAGGAACGGCTGGGCGCCGTCCCGGCTCGTGCCACTGAGCCGGTACGCGGACTTCGCGACCACGATGTTGCCGTACGACGGCGTTCCGTTGGCGTTGCCGCCCAGCGTCCAGTCACTGAACTGGATCGGGACGCTGGCGGTGCTGCCGTCGCTGAAGGTCGCCGTGCCGGTGGTGCTCTGGTTGCCCTGCGTACCGGCGCCGATGAACGAGATGCTCCGGGCGTCGGCCGGCAGGCGCAGGGCGATCGTCGCGCCGTTGCCGGTGGCGTTGTCCGGCTGCCCGGCCGGGACCTGAGGCAGGGTGAAGCCCAGCTCGGTGCCCGGCACCTGGTGCCGCTGCCCCTGGGTCACGCCGGCCCCCGCCAGCGCGGCCCGCGAGTACGCCCACGACTTCGCGTCGCAGTCCGCCGCGAGGGTGCCCTCGTCGCCGACACACACGGTGTCGAACGCCGCGGTGAGGCTGGACTTCGCCGCGTACGCGACGTCGACGCCGACCGTCACCGAGCCCTGACCGGCGCCGTCGGTCACCGTGACGCTCGCCTGGTGGTAACCGGGCGTGGCGTAGGTGTGCTCGCCGCTGACGCGGTAGACCTCCCGGGAGCTCAGGGTCAGGGTGCCCTCGGTGGCCGGTGAGCCGTCGCCCCAGTCGATCGTGGCGCGGTAGTCGTCGGCGCTGCCGCCGGTGACCGTGGCCAGGGCCATCGTGGCGGGTGCGCCGGAGCGGGCGTGCACGCCGTCGGTGGCGGTCACCGTGATGTCACCGCCGCTCAGGTCGAGGTCGCCCCCGGCGAGCAGCTCGATCTCGGCGAGGGTCGGCTGCGCGGCGCCCACGGTCTTCGTCACGACGAGGCGGAACTGGGAGTACCGACCGGGCTTGTCGATCCGGAACGGCCGGGTCTGGTTGCGCCAGCGGAACACCTCGCCCGCCCGCGCGTCCAGCGTGCTCCAGGTGAGCCCGTCGGTGGAGCCCTGCAACCGCCAGTCCGCCGGGTCACCCGCGGCGGCGCCGGAGGTGATCGTGTAGTAGGTCGGCTTCTGCCGGCCGCCACGGGTCGCCCAGCCGATCTGCGGCGTGCCCGACGACGCCGTCAGCTGGGTGGTGGACGAGTCGTCGAACAGCGTCGACGCGGCCTGACCGCCGTTGACCGTGGCGGTGCCGAGGCCCGGCCCGGTGACGTCCTGCAACGGCTGCGGTACGGCGTCGCCCTTCGTCAACGACGGCGGCGTCGCGTCCCGGCCGGTGCCCCACGACGACGGGTTCGGACCCATCTGGAAGTCGATCGTGCCGCCCCTGGCGAGCGCGGACACGTCGACGGAGACCTCCCGTTGCTTCTTGCCGTTGACCTTCACGCTCTGCACGTACACGTTGCGGTCGTTGTTGTTCGGCGCGTTGACCACGATGTCGCCGCTCGGGCGGTGGACGGTCATCCGGGTGAACTGCGGCGAGCCGATCGCCCAGTGGGTCGAGCCCGCCTGCAACGGGTAGACGCCCAGCGAGCTGAGGACGTACCAGGCCGACATCTCGCCGTTGTCCTCGTCGCCCAGGTAACCCTGGCCGATCTCGCTGCCCACGTAGAGACGCCGCAGGATCTCGCGTACCACCGCCTGCGTCTTCGCCGGAGCGCCGGCGACGTCGTACAGGTACGGGATGTGGTGCGACGGCTGGTTGCTCATGCCGAGCTGACCCAGCCGCACCGCGCGGGCCTCGATCATCTCGTGGATGACGCCGCCGTAGCCGCCGGGGCGGTCGGCGTTCTCCGGGGTGGCGAAGAAGGTGTCGAGCTTGTCGCGCAACGCCTTCTGCCCGCCGTACAGGTTGATCAGACCCTGGGGGTCCTGCTGCGCGGTGAACGCGAAGTTCCAGCCGTTGGTCTCGGTGTAGACGCCACCCCAGTCCAGCGGGTCACCGGCGAGGAACGTCCCGGCCGCGTCGCGGCCCTGGAAGAGCTTCGTCTTCGAGTCGAAGAGGTGGACGTAGTTGCGGGCCCGCTCCAGGAAGTAGCGGGACTCCTCCTTGAGCTGTTCGCGCCGCGACTTCGGCGTGGCCGGGTCCTTGGCCAGCGCGGCGGCCATGTTGCCGATGCCGTAGTCGTTGATGTAGCCCTCCAGCGCCCACGACACCGACTCGCCCGTGGAGGTCGGCGTGTAGCCGAGGAACAACGACGTCTCGATGCCCTTGCGGCCGACCGCGCCACGTCCGGACGCGACGGTCGCGTCCTTGACGGCCGCGTCGTACGCCGCGAGCGGGTCGGGCAGCTTGACCCCGGTGAGGTACGCCTGCGCCAGGGCCACGTTCGCGCTGGTGCCGGTCATCAGGTCGGCGTAGCCGGGCGACGACCAGCGGGCGATCCAGCCGCCGTCGCGGTAGTGCTGGACGAACCCGTCCGAAATCTTCGCGGCGACGTCCGGGTAGAGCAGCGAATACGCGGGCCACACGGTGCGGTACGTGTCCCAGAAGCCGTTGTTGACGTAGATCTGCCCGTCGACGATCTTCGCGCCGGTGCGGGTGGCGGTCGACGTGCCGGTCGGCGCGGACACCGGGCTGGCGTACTGCCAGTGCGGGGCGGCGGCGGTGCCGGTGTTCTCCGACTGCGAGTTGGGGTAGAGGTTCAGCCGGTACAGGTTCGAGTACATGGTGACGAGCTGGGTTTCGGTCGCGCCCCGCAGCTCGACCCGGCCGAGCCGGTCCTTCCAGGCGGCGGTGGCGGCCTCGCGGACCTCGTCGAAGCTCCGGCCGGTCGCCTCCAGGTCGAGGTTGCGACGGGCCTGGTCGACGGAGAGGAACGAGGTCGCGATCCGCATCGTCACCTGACGGTTCGCGGAGACGTCGAAGGTCGCGGACGTCGCGGTGGCCGCCGTCGGCGCGCGGTCGAACGTGCCGGACACGAACATGCGGCTGCGCCCGGCCGAGAGGCCGCTTCCGTTGTCGACCCAGCCGGTGAACGCGCCGTCGGTTCCGATGGCGAAGGTGCCCTTGGCGAAGACGAGACTGCCGGTGGACGGTCCCGGTCCGAAGGTGAACCGCATGATGCCGGCGTGGTCGGTCGGCGTCATCTCGGCGACCAGGCCGTTCTGCAGCGCGACCCGGTACAGGTCCGGCCGTGCCGTCTCGTCGTCGTGGCGGAAGGCCAGCGCCCGGCTGGCGGGTGGCCCGGTGAGGGGGCCGTCGCCGGCCACCGGCATCACCGACATCTGGTTGCGGTCACCCATCCACGGGCTGGGCTCGTGGGAGATCGCGAGGCCCTGCAACGTGGGCAGGTTGGCGGCGTTGTTGGCGCGGTGGTAGTCGTACTCCCAGGAGTCCGATGTCGCGTCGGTCACCGGGGTGAAGAAGTTGAAGCCGTTGGGTACGGCGGTGATCGGCAGGTTGTTGCCGCGCGAGAACCCGCCGGTGGAGTTGGTGCCACGGCGGGTGTCGACGTAGTTCGTCAGCCGGGAGCCGTCGATCGTCACCGGGTTCGGAGTCAGCTCGACGTCGTCGAGCCATCCCTGGAACAGGGTCTCGTCGGTGGCCTGCGGGTCGTCGTACGCGAGCAGGATGCGGTCGATCGTCTTGCCGCGCGCGACGGCGCCGATGTCGGCGCTCACCGCGTTCCACTGGTCGGCGAAGAGCACCTTCGAGGCGCCCTGGCCGGCGGGCGTCAGCGGGTAGCCGTGCTGGTCGACGGCCGAGCGTCCACTGAGGTAGCTGCCGTCGGTGAAGCGCAGGTCGACCGAGGCGTAGGTGGACGGGTAGCGGGCGTCCTGCCCGGTGAACTCGGGGAAGATCCGGTACGACAGGCGGGTGTTCGGCCCGACCGGGATGTCGACGTCGTACAGCTTGTTCGTCGCGTACGAGCGGCCAGCGGTCTGGGCGCCACCGTGGTAGCGCAGCGCGGCCAGCCCGGTGAAGCCGACGCCCGGCTTCGTCGTGTAGCCGCCGACCGGCCCGGGCCCGATCTCGGTGACCATGGGCGTGGCCGGCGGGCGGACGTCCGAGCCGTCGCTGATGTCCCAGCTGGCGAGCTGGGTCAGGGAGTCGCCGGAGTTCGCGGAGATCGCCAGCCGGTACCAGCCGTAGGCCGTCGTGTTGGCGACGCCGTACCTGTTGGTGGCGAACCGCTTGGCGAACCGCTGCGTCGTCTGGCGGTCCAGGTCGACCCAGGTGCTGCCGTCGGTGGACCCCTGGAGGGTGAAGTCGCGGGGGTCGCGGCCCGGCTCGTCGTCCGCCGAGGTCAGCGCGTACCGCTTGACGACGGCGGGCTCCGCAAGCTGGTAGGTCACCCAGGCGGTCGGTTCGAACGCCAGCCACTTGGTCGACGGGTTCCCGTCGGCGAGGTTCGCCGCGATCTCGTTCGGCGGGTTCTGGGCGCTCGCGGTGGCGGCCTCGACCTGACCGAGCAGGCTGCCGGGCAGGTTCGCGTTGCTCGACCCGCTGAGGTTGCCCTGCACGGGCCGACCCGAGCGGTCGACCTCGACGGTGCTCGTGGCGGGCTGCGGGTCGGCCGATTCGAACGAGGAACGGAAGGCGCCCGGTGGCGGGGCGCTGGGCGCGGCGTTGGCCAGCGGCGCGGCGACGACCATCCCCAGGGGAAGCAGGACGGCGGTTGTCGCGACGGCTATCCGCAGGGAGACGGCGCGCGTACGGGGGAGATACGGCATGGGGGCGGGACCTTTCGACTCGGTCCGGTCGAGGACGTCGAGTGTCTGGGTGGAGGGGACGGTGGCAGTGGACGATGTTCCGGCTCTGACATCGTTGTCATCGGGCGTGCCTGACAACCGAGGGCAGATCCGTGGATGTTGGGCAGATGCTGCCGGGAGACCACGGCCCTGTCAATGGGTTGACCGGCGCGAAACGCGTCCCGGGTGGACTCCCGGCCGCTCAGCGACCCCCCGCGGCCAGCTCGGCCAGCATCCCCTCGCAGCTCCGCACCACCACCTCCGCACCACGCCGCTGGGTCAGCGGGAGCAGCGGATCCTCGGCCCGGTCCCGCCACCGCCACTGGGCGTCCGCGGCGGTCTCCCAGAGCCGATGGGCGGTCGCCTCGTGCTCGACACCCAGCCGGGCGGCCAGGGAGACGCCATCGCCGCCGACCAGGCGCTGTGCCTCGGCGGCCAACTCGGCGTCGAAACCGAGACGGGCGTTGCGCAGGGCCACCAGCAGGCGTAACTCACGGAACTCGTGTGCTCCCGCCAGGATCTGCTCGATGGCGCCGACCAACTCGTCGCTGCCCCGGACCGGTTCGGCCCGTACCAGGGACTCCACCGCGACCAGCGCCGAGCGCGCCTTGAGCGCGTCGCGCCGATCGACGAAACAGCGGGTCATCGACTCACGCAGCTCGGTGAGCCCACTGCGCCGGATCAGCTCGGCCGACATCGTCACCCGGGTGTCGAACCCACCGCGCACCAGGGTCGTCGCCAGTCGGATACCGAAGAGGCCGAACCGGTCCAGCAGGCCCGCGCGCACCTCGGGGTCGAGACGCACCGGCAGTTCGCCACGGACGAAGCGGTCGGCGGAGAGCAGGTGGGGCTCCAACTCGGCGCGGGGCACCCCGGCCAGCGTCGCCAGCGCGGCGAAGTCGGACTCGCTGAGCAGCCGACCCGCGAGACCGACAGCTCCACTGCACGCCACCACGTTGACGGCCAACGCGCCCACGCGGGGATCGCGGTGGTGCCGGCGGGCCAGCTGTCGGGCGGTGAGCAGACCGTCGATCCGGCCACCGCCGACCTCGTCCGCCCGGGACAACACCATGAGCACGTTGACCGGGGCGGCCTGCCCGACCACGCTGTCCCGAGCGGACTCCAGCACCCGCAGATCGCTGTCGCGGCCGTCCCGGGTCAGGAACAACACCGCGTCCGCGTCGGCCAGCACGCGATCCAGCACCGGCGCGTGCCCCTGCTCGTCGACGCTGGTGAGCGCCGGGGTGTCGATCAGCGTCACCTGCCGCAGCGCCCGTGTCGGCCACCGCACCACGATGTCGCGTACCTTGCCGGCGCGCCAACCGAGATCCACCCGCATGCCGGTCGCCGACTTGACCACCGTCAGCTCCTGCGGAGGCTGACCCACCGGGTAAGCCGTGGCGCCCGGCGACGCGCCGTCCTCGTACCAGGTGAACGCGCCGTCGGCGCCCTCGACCGGCGCGACCTCCTCCCCCATCAGCGCGTTGAGCACCGTCGACTTGCCCGCACGCCACGGGCCGGCGACCGCGATCCGCAGCGGCTGCTCCAGCCGCGCGATCTGGTGTCGCAGCCGCCCCACCGCCCGCGCGTCGTGCTGGTAGACCTCCAGCGCCTGCTGCAACAGCCCCCAGGCCGCCTCGTCCAACCGCACCCCGACCGTCATGCCCCGGGCTCCAAGAGCACCGGCGTCGACCGGGTGGCGGTCAGCTGCTGGGACTGCTCGTACAGCGCGGCGAGGCGGGTCATCTTCGACCGGATCTCCCGCTGCCGCTGCTCGCGCACGGCGACGTCGGTGTCCGCCTCCTGCTTCGCGCTGCGGAACGACTGCACGATCGCCTCCTGCAACTCCTCGGTCAGACCCGTGAAGTGGTCGCGCAGCATGCGTTGCACCTGCCGGGTGGCGTCGCGGCAGTCCCGGACCATCCGGACGAAGAACTCGTCGACATGCCGCTGGATGGCCGTCTTCACGGTCGCCTGCCGGCGACGCAGCAGCTGCTTGCTCTCATCGCGGATGCTCTTGCCGCCGAACAGGGCGCCGATGCCGACCGAGACCGGGTTGATCATCGGCATCCCGGCCAGGGTGGTCGCGAGGCCGAACATCAGCATGCCGCCGTACGAGCCCTTCATGCCGGTGAACAGCTTCTGACCCGTCGTGAAGCGGTCGATCCTCGGCCGTTCCAGGTCCGGCAGCCGAGAGCCGAGATCCTCCGGCATCGTCATCGACCAGGGCGGCAGCACGTCGTAGCCGTACCGGTTGAAGTGGGCGGCCACCCGGCGGGCGATCCAGTCACAGCGCTGGACGAGCCACTCGTGGTTGGCCTCCGCGGCCTCGACGAGGCTCCGCGACAACCACTCGTCGAAGGTGTCCCAGGCGACGAGCGGGTCGGCCTCATCGAACGCCTCGTCCACCGCACGCAGAATCTGACGCGTCCGGTCCCGCAGGTCGTACTCGATGTCGGAGAGCAGGTCGGCCATCTCGTCGGTGAGGGTGTTCTGCCAGCGGGTCGAGCAGCGACGCAGCTCGTCGACCTCCCGTTGGGCCGCGTGCAGCCGCGAGATCGGCCCGGACTGCTCCTCGGCCTCCTGCGTCGCCAACTCGGCGCGCAGCGGCGCGGCCAGTTGCTCCACCACCGTACGGGCCACCGCCTGCACCGACGCCCGCGCCAGATGGTCGGCCTTGCCACTCAGATCCCGTTGCAGACGGGCGATCAGCGCCGGAAAGCCGGACTCGGCGTTGAGAACACGGTCGTCGGCCGCCGCCGCGCGCAGCCGCAGCGTCGCCGACACCGGGATCAGCTGCGCCGGGACGCCGGCCTCGGCGAGGTGTTGCCGGTTGCGCTCGGCGACCGTCCGCCAGTCCGCCACAAGGTCCGTCTTGCTCTGCACCACGACCACGTTCGGTTGCGAGCGCATGACGTGCAGCAGCATGTTCAGCTCGGCCACCGACAGTTCCCGCGTGGAGTCGGAGACCAGCAGCACGGCATCCGCGCGGGCGGAGGCAGCCACCTCAGCGGCCGCGCCGAGCGCGGCGACCTGGTCGGTGCCCGGAGTGTCCACCAGCACCAGTCCGGCGGCGAGCAGCGCCCGGGGCAGGCCGACCTCGACGTACGCCGGACCGCCTCCCGGCCGACGCCCGACGGCGCCGGACACCCCGGCCGCGACCTGGTCGAGCGCCAGGGGGGTCCGTTCGGCGAGCGTCGCCGCAGGCGCTCCCGCGGGCCGCCCGGGCGGCGGCGCCGACGCCTGGACCATCGTGGCGCAGGCCGCCTCGGCGTGCCGCACCACGGTCGGCAGGACGGTGGTACGACCGTCACCGACCGGGCAGGCCGGCGCGTTGATGATCGCGTTGATGAGCTGACTCTTGCCCTGGTTCGGCTCACCGACCACCAGGACCCGCAACGTCGGGTCGAGCAGTTGGGCCCGCTTCTGCCGGACCGTCTGAAGCAGATCGCCGCGCCCGTGTGTCGTGCACGTCCGGGCGATCTCGTCCAGTACGTCCAGCCAGATCCCCGCCATCACCGCACCAAGTGTGCGGATTTCGGCTCAATTAGCAAGAGGTGACGGACGAAAACCCGGGAGAGGCCGGGCCGCTCGACGCGGCCCGGCCTCCCGCTCCCGACGGAACTTCCCGTCAGAGCAGACCGCCGGTGATGCCCAGCAACCCGTGGTCGGACGAGGCGGGCCCCCCGTCGTGCGAGTCGCCGGTCACACCGTCGGTGAGACCACCGGTCACGTCACCGACCGTGCCGGTGACACCGGGAACGAGGCTGTCCACGTGGTGCGTGACACCGCCCACCACGGACGGAACGTCCACCGGCGGAACCACGCCGCCGACCGCTCCGTGACCGAGGCCCAGGCCGCCCAGGGTGTCGTCGACACCGAGGGAGCCGACGATGCCGTCGACCTGGCCGTGCACGCCGGAGAGGACGCCCCCGGTCACGTCGCCGCCGAGCAGGTCGCCGCCGAGCACCGGGTCGGTGACGCCGAGCACACTCGTCGGGTCCCCGACCGTGCCGGTCGCGCCGCCGAGCACCGGGTCGACGATGCCGTCGACCGGCTGCACCACGTCCGCGTCGAGCGTGTGCGCGACGTCGGCCACACCGGTCAGGTCGGTGTCGAGGCCACTCGGACCGACGCCCACCCCGATACCCGGGAGCACGCTCACACCGGCGGCGACGGTCGACGGGTCGACGGCGATGGCGCCGAGCACACCGGCCTTGACGTCCACACCGGACGGCGAGCTGGTGACGCTGATCTGCTGCGCCACGCTCTGGAGCTGGCCGACCACGTCGGTGGCGTCGGTGACCAGCGGGTCGAAGCCGAGCTGCCCGACCACCGGAGCCAGCGGCGCGAGGCCCGCGCCCGGCGCGTAGTCGACCACGAGCGGCACCACGTCCTGCACGTCGGCGGCGGTGATGTCGCTGAGCCCCGCCGCGTTCAGCGCGCCCTCCGGGTCGAGGTCGAAGGCCGACCGCGCGTCGGGGTTGGTCAGCAGGTCGAGCACGAAGTCGTGGAGGGTCTGTTGCGAGTCCATGTGCCGGTTCTCCTCGGATTGCGTCGTTCGTCGAGAGGAACGCTATGGGCGGGGGGCGGTACCGGACATCGGGGCTGCGCCCGCAATCGATCACCCCGCGTTAGGGGCCTTCGTGGGCTCCCCCGTTAGGGGGACTGGGGGAAACCGTCCCGGTCAGATTAGGGTGCCGACCACGCAGTGATCTCTGGTACGAACGTAGGGGCCCGCGGGTTTCGCCGGGGGTGGGTCGCCGGACAGCGCCGACGCCATCGCCATCAGCCGGCCAGTCGCGGAAAGAGAAGAGACGGATGCCGTACGTCCTGGGGATAGACATCGGAAGCACCAACACCGCCGCCGCCGTCGCTCGGCGGGACGGCCGGACCTGGACGCGTCCGGAGGCTGTCCCACTGAACGGCGGCTCGCCGCTCGTACCGTCGGTGCTGCACCTGGCCGAGGACGGCGCGTTGCACATCGGCGGGCCCGCCACCGACGACGGCAGTCGTACCACCAGGGACTTCGTCCGCCGTATCGGCGACGACGTGCCCCTGCTGCTCGGCGGCGAGGCGTGCGCGCCACAGACCCTCACGGCGGAGTTGGCGGCCTGGGTGGTGGAGCAGGTGCACGCCGCGGAGGGCGGCCCGGCGGAGGCGGTCGTGCTCAGCCACCCGGCGAGCTGGCGACCGTACCGGCGGGAGCTGCTGCGCCGCGCGCTCGTCGACTTCGGACTGCGCACGGTCACACTGCTCCCCCGCACGGTCACGGTCGCGGAGAGTCACGCGGCACGTGGCTTCGCGGGCACCACGGCGGCCGTCTACGCGTTGGGCGGCGCCAGCTTCGAGGCGGCCCTCGTGCGGCTCACCCCCCGCGGCACCTACGAGAGCTTCGGCACACCGCAGGGTCTCGACCCGATCGGCGGGGCCGACTTCGACGAGCTGCTGGCCAGCCACGTCCGTACCGTGCTGTCCCGGGAACTGGCCGCCATCGGGCGGCGGGACCACCACGCCGCCCTACGTGGCCTGCCAGCCGAGTGTGACCGGGTCAAGCGGGCGCTGACCGTCGAGCCGGCGGCCGACGTGGTGTTGAGCCTGCCGACCGGTCCGACGCGGATACCGGTGACCCGCGCGCAGTTCGAGGCGATGATCCGCCCCACGGTGCAGGCCACCGTGGACCTCCTGCTGCGCACCGTGCACGGCGCCGGCCTGACGCCGACGCAGCTCGACGGAGTCCTGCTGGCCGGCGGCTCGACCCGCATCCCGCTGGTCACCGAGCTGATCGGCACGGCGCTCGGTGTGCCGGTCGAGGTGGAGCCGGACGCGCAGCTCACCGCCGCCACCGGGGCGGCGAGCGCCGCCTGCCAGGTGGTGTCCCCCCGGCCGCGCCCCCGGCCCCCGGCCCCGGTCCGTGATCCGGCGCCGCCCGCCGGGGGCGACCGGGCGAACATCCCGGCTCTGCGGCGACCCCGGGACCACGCCACCGATCCGGGCGACCCGCCACCCCGACCGCCGGTCCGGATCCTGCCCCTCGACCTGCCGAAGGCGTCCCGCCTGGCACTGACGCTCAGCCGGGGACGCGAAGGATGACCACAATGATCATGAAAGACCTCGTCGACTCGCGACTGGTGCTGGGCCGCGCGCCCAGGGCCCTGCTGGACCGGGTCGCCGACGATCCGGTCGCGCCGTTCACCGTCGGCCTGGCCGGCCCCGCCGGGCACGGCAAGACCGCCCTGCTCGCCGAGCTGACGCGCATCCAGCAACGGGCCGGCGTCACCGTGCGGACGGGCGCTCCCGGCCCCGGCGAGCCCGTCGACCCGGACGATTTGATCCTGGTCGACGACGCGCACCTGCTCGACGACGAGCGCATCGGCGTACTGCTGCGCCTGGTCGCGACCCGCCGGCACCGGCTCGTCGTCGCCCACCGCCCCTGGCCCCGCTCCGCGGCCCTCACCGAGCTGGTCGACACGCTGCGCCGCGACGGGCAGGCCGTGCTGCTCGGGCCGTTCACCCGGGAGCAGACGGCAGCCTGCGTCGCCGGCGTCCCCGAGTTGGCCCAGCGAGCCGAACTCGTCGACTTCGTGCACACGCAGACCGGTGGCGTCCCCCGCGACGTGGAGCGGCTGACCCGCGGGCTGCGCGCGGCGGCGAGCCTGACCACCGTCCCGGCGGAGCCGCCCCGGTCCGTCGTCCTCGAATTCGCGCCGGAGCTGGAGATCCAGCCCGCCCCCGTACGACGGCTGTTGCTCGCGGTCGCGGCCGGCGTACCGCTGCCGGTGGCCATGCTCGGCCCGCTCCTGGACCAGGAGCCGGAGGCGGTCGACGAGCTGATCGCCACGACCCGGGCGGCCGGCCTGATCGGCGCGGACGGCCGGCTCACCCCGCTGGTCCGCCGGGCCGTCACCACGCTCAGCCCGGCCACCGAGCGCAGCGCCGTCTGGCGTCGTCTCACCGAGTTGCAGCTCGCCCGGGGCGGCCCGGTGTTGCCGCTGGTCCGCTCGCTGCTCGCGGCGGGCGTCCTGGGCGACTGTCCGGCCCCGACGCTCGCGGCGGCAGCGCAGGAGGCGCTCGCCGGCGAGCCGGCCTTCGCCGCCGACCTGTTCGCCGCCGCCACCGCGGCCGGGTACCCGACCGGCGCCCGGCAGGCTCTCGCCGCCGCGCTCGCCGGCAACCTCGACGACGCGCTGCGCCTGGCCGACCGGCTGCTGACCACGGCCGACCCGGAGGTCCGCGCCGAGGCGGCCGCGGTGGCCGCGACCGCGCTGGCGCACCGGGGCCACACCGGCCGCAGCGTCGAGCTGTACCGTTGGTCCGGCACCGCCTCGTCGGTGGCGTTCGCCTCCGTGGGCGGGCTCGCCATCGGCGACCTGACCGCCGCCGCGCCGCCCGCGGACGAGCCCGGCGGCGCGCCGCCCACACTGCACGCCAGCGCCGCCCGGCTGATGGCGGACGGGGTACGCGAGAGCGTCACCGGCACGCCGAGCGCGGCGCTCTCCGCGCTCGTGCAGTCCGCCGCACTGCTCGAGCCGGACGGTCGGGCGGCCCTCCTGCCGGACGGTCCGGCCGCGCTGGCCGCGCTGACCGCCGTGCACTGCGGCGAGCTGGACATCGCCGAGCGGGTCCTGCACCGCGCGCAGGCCGGCGGTGTCGGCGGCCCGCTGATGGCCCGCCGGCACCGGCTGCTGCAGGCCTGGATTCTCATGGTCCGGGGTCAGACGCTGGCGGCGGCTGAACGCCTCGCCACGGTCACCGCCGACGACCGCCCGTTGGAGTCCCGCGACCTGCTCTTCGCCGCCGCGCTGCGGATGGGCATCGCCCGGCGCACCAGCGACCTCGGCGCGCTCAAGAACGGGTGGGGCCAGGCGCTGGAGGCGGTGGTCCGGCACGGGGTCGACCTGTTCACGCTGCTGCCGCTGGGCGAACTGGCCATCGCCGGCGCGCGGCTCGGTGACGTGGCCCGGTTGGCGCCCTACCTGCGGGAGGGCGGCGCGCTGCTCGACCGACTCGGCACACCGACCCTGTGGAGCGTCCCGCTGCACTGGAGCGGACTGCACGCCGCCATCCTGACCGGGGAGCCCACGGCGGCCGACGAGCATGTCGCCGCCCTGCTGGCCGCCGCCGCGCACAGCCGCTACGCCGGAGTGGTCGCCGCTGCCGCCGAGAGCTGGGTCGAGGTGCTGCGGGGCGTGGTCGACCCGGCACGGGTCGAGGCCGCCGCCCGGGGCCTGCACGACACCGGACTGTGCTGGGACGGCGCCCGCCTCGCCGGGCAGGCCGCGATCCGCACGTCGGACCGGCGGGCGATGACCACCCTGCTCGAGTGCGCCCGGGTGCTGCAGGGCCGGCCGGCCGGCGCGACCGCCGGGCAGCGTCCGAGCGACGGCGCGACCGCCACGCCGGTCGCCGCCGCCGGCCCCAACCAACAGGGGCTGAGCGACCGCGAGTACGAGGTGGCCGAGCTGGTGCTGGCCGGGTTGACCTACCGGGAGATCGGTGACCGGCTCTTCATCTCGGCCAAGACCGTGGAGCACCACGTGGCGCGCATGCGCAACCGGCTGCACTGCGCCAACCGGGCGGAGCTGCTGGCGTTGCTGCGGACCATGGTCGCCGACCGGGCCAGCGACGCCGCCGGACAGCCGTGGCCGCAGCGGTCGGCCCGATGAGCCGGCACACCGGACGGGGCGTCGCGTGACCCGGGCACGGCGACCCGGGGTCCGGCTCCTCGCGGCGGCGGCGGTGCTGCTCACGCTGTGGTCGTACGCGGCGTATCTGACCGGCCAGGACGCCGTCGACCTGCTGCGGGTACGGGCCCTGGCCGACACCCTGGGTCAGCCCATCGACCGACTGGTCCTGAGCCTGCAGACCGAGCGCCGGGCGACCGCCGAGACGCTTGCCGGCGCCGCGAACGCGCGGGCGACGTTGGCCGGGGCGCGGGCGGCGACCGACCGGGCGGGGGCGGAGGTCCGGACGTTCGGGGACGGACGCGACCTGCGCCTGCTCAGCGCGGGCGCGGTCCGCGACCGGGCCGACACCCTGATCCGGCGGCTCAACGGGCTGGGGGCGATCCGGTCCCGGGTGGACGACGGCCAGCTCGACCAGGCGGGAGCGGTCGACGGGTACGACCAGCTCGTCGACGCCGCCTTCGACGTGTACGGACCGGAGTGGGGCGCGTACGAGAGCAGGCTGGCGGTCGACACCCGCGCGGTGATCGCCCTGGCCCGTGCCCGTGAGTTGCTGGCCCGGGAGGACACCCTGGTCACGGCGGCCGTCGTGAGCGGTCGACTGAGCATCGAGGAGCGCCGCCGGCTGGTCGAGCTGGTGGCCGTCCAGCGATACGCCAGGGCCGAGGCGACGGCCGGGCTGCCGGCCGGCGGCCAGGGCGAGCACCAGCGGCTCCTGACCGGCCCCGCGTTCGCGGGCCTGCTCGCGGTGGAGGACACGCTGCTGCGCACCGACCGGGCCGACGCGCTGCGCGCGGTCAGCGTGCAGGACTGGCGCGCGGCGGTGGACCCGGCCCTCGGGGCGCTGCACGAGCTGGTGACGACCACCGCCCGCGCGAGCGTCGAACGGGCCACACCCGGTGCGGCGGTGGTCGTCGGGCGGACCGGCGTGGTGGTGGGTCTCGGGCTGATCGCCGTACTGGCGGTGCTGCTGGGCTGGGCCGCCAGCTTGCGACGCGCGCCCGCGGAGCGGACCCCCGCGGACGCCGGCCGGCTCTGGGAACCGCCGGCGGCGGCACCCGTCGACCCCCAGCCGCTCGTCGCCGGGAACGGCGGCGATCAGCGGGACGGCGGACCGGCGCCGGACCGCACCGCAGAGCTGTTCCTGGGTATCACCCGACGCAACCAGGTCCTGCTGCGCGACCAGCTCGACCTGCTGGACGCGATGCAGCGGCGGGAGAACGACGCCTCGGAGGCCGACGAGCTGTTCCAGCTCGACCATCTCACCACCCGCGTCCGCCGCAACGTGGAGAAGGTGATCACGCTGGCCGGTGCGACGCCCGCCCGGCGTTGGCGACGCCCGGTCCCCCTGCTCGACGTGGCGCGCGGGGCGGTCGCCGAGGTGCCGGAATACCACCGGGTGCTGGTGGCCCCACACTGGCCGTGGTCGCTCGCCGGCCCCGCCGTCACGGACGTCGTGCACCTGCTCGCCGAGCTGATCGAGAACGCCCTGACCTTCTCGGCCACCGACACCACGGTCCGGGTGACGGGCGAGCACCGGCCGCACGGCTGCGCGATCGTGGTGGTCGACGACGGTCGCGGCTTTGACGCCACCGCGCTCGACGAGGCGAACCGCCTGCTCGCCAGCCCGCCGAGCGACCCGCCGACCGACGCGCAGGGGCTGTACGCGGTCGCCCTGCTGGCCGCCCGGTGCGGCGCGGGGGTCACCCTGCGGCCCAGCCGGCGCGGCGGGACGGCGGCCATCGTGCACCTGCCGGCGGAACTGGTGACCGTGCCCGGAGGCGCACCGGTCACGGCGGCCCCCGGGCCCGCGCACCGGCCCACGCCGGGCGGACCCCACCCGCCCGGCGAGGCCGACGCCGGCCGGGCGGGCGCGGACGGGCTGCCGATCCGGATCCGCCAATCCGGGCCGCCCCTGCCCGCCCCCGGCAACGCCGGCCCCGACACCGTCGAGCTGCCGGTCACGAGAACAACGAGGAGACATCGATGACGCACGCAGTGGTCACCGAGGACAGCCTGACCGGCGCGCTGGACCGCCTGGTCGACCGGGTACACGGTGCGGAGTTCGCCGTGGTGCTCTCCCCCGACGGACTCCCGCTCGGCGGTTCCCGGCAGGTGGAGGCGAAGCTGGCCGAACAGATCTCCGGTGTGGTCGCCGGCCTGTTGGCGCTGGGACTGGCCGCTACCCGGACCTGCGACGCGGGCCGGCTGCGCCAGATCGTGGTGCAGATGTCGCGGGCGTTCCTGTTCGTCGCCACCATCTCGAACGGGACCATCCTGACCGTACGGATCTCCGGCGACGAGATCGAGGTGGGCGACATGGCGTACGAGGTCGCGCTCTTCGTCGGGCAGGCCGAACGGCACCTGCCGATCCGCCTGGAGGCCGCCTCCGCAGCGAGGAGCGGAGATTCTGGTGCCCAGCGCCGGCTCCGCTGACGAGGCGTGGTACGACGACGACGCCGGCCCGGTCGCCCGTCCGTACACGATGACCGGTGGGCGTACGACGCCCGAGCGAGGCCGGTTCGACCTCATCTCGCTGGTCGTCGCACGGCGGTCAGCGACATCGCCCACGTCGCTCTTCCCCGAACAGGCGCGGATCGTCGAGCTGTGTCACCATCCAGTGTCGGTTGCTGAGGTCAGCGCCGAGCTGGATCTGCCCCTGGGCACCGTCCGGGTCCTCCTCGGTGACCTGCTGGGGGCGGGGTTGGTCGAGACGCACGAACCGCCGTCGCTGTCGGAGCTGCCGTCGCAGGAGCTGCTCGAGTCGATACTCGTCGGGCTGCGCGCCCTGTGACCACCTCGGGTGCCACCGCGACCCAGCGGTCGCGGGCGGGCGTCCGGTGACGAAGTGAAGGGGAGAGAGGCAGTGCCGGCAACACCGCCGCAGCCACGGCGTACTGTGGCGATCATTCTGCTGGACCGGATCGTGGCCGCCGCCGCAGCCGTACGGCGGGTGGTCACCGGCCAGGCCGACGTGTCGCGGGCCGCCTGGGTCGCCGTACTCGCGGCGCTCGGGGTGGTGGTGGCGACGGTGGTCTCGATCGTCAGCGTGGTGCGTACCCCGGAGCAGCTCGCGCCGGTGACCCTCGACGCGCCGCCGTCGGTGGACCAGTTGGGCACACCCGGTCCCGGTACGCCCCGGGGGCAGGCGCATCCGGCCGCCACCAGCCCGACCAGTGCGGGTTCGCCGTCGGTCAGCGCCGTGCCACCGCCCGCCGCGCCGTCGCCGAGCGCGCCGAACGTGACCCCCTCGTCGGCGTCGCCGACCCCGGCCGCCCTCGCCGCCGACTTCGCCATCGAGGACAAGGCGTTGCTCAGCTACGGCGCGACCGTGACGATCAACAATCCGGGGCCGGTGCCGGCGACGCGGTGGACGCTGGCCATCACGCTGCCCCGGGAGTCGCTGCGGGTCAGCGCGGTCGAGGGCGCGCGGGCCACCCAGGACGGCGCGGTGTGGACGTTCGTGCCGGACGGCAGCGCGGGGCAGGTGCCGGGCAGCGCCTCGACGCGGGTGACCTTCCGGGTCAACGGCGCGGCGGTCGGCGCGACGCCGACGGCGTGCACGATCGACGGGGTCGCCTGCGGCGGGCTGTCGAACTGAAGCCCGGCAGGCGGCCCAGACCCGGTGGCGGGCGTCGCTCATGCTGGAAGGGTGATTCGCTTCCTCCTGAACGTCCTGTGGCTCGTCTTCGGTGGTGGCCTCGTGCTGGCGATCGGCTACGGCTTCGCCGCGCTGATCTGCTTCCTGCTGGTCGTCACCATCCCGTTCGGCGTCGCCGCGCTGCGCCTCGCCGTCTACTCGCTGTGGCCCTTCGGTCGCACCCTGGTGCCCAAGCCGGGCGCGGGCGTCGGCTCCGGGTTGGCGAACGTGCTCTGGGTGGTGCTGGCCGGCTGGTGGCTCGCGCTGTCCCACATCCTCGCCGGCATCGCGCTCTGCGTGACGATCATCGGGATCCCCTTCGGCATCGCCAACTTCAAGCTGGTCCCGGCCGCCTTCTGGCCGCTCGGCCGGGAGGTCGTCGACGCGCCGTGACACGTCACCGGGTCGCCCGCCCGCACAATGGGCGACCCGGTCGGGGCCGGCGCCGTCGATAGTGGACAATCCGGTTCACCCCGACGGACCCCCCGATAGGAGCCTGGCATGGCCGGCCCGGATGCCGAACTCACCGCGACGCTTCAGCCCGACGTGCCGCACGCGGCACGGATCTGGAACTACTGGATGGGCGGCAAGGACAACTTCCAGTCCGATCGGGCGGCCGGCGACGCGGTCGCCGAGGTCTACCCGGAGATCGTCCTGATGGCGCAGCAGTCCCGCCGCTTCCTCGTCCGGGCGGTGCGGTACCTGGCCGCCGAGGCGGGCATCCGGCAGTTCCTGGACATCGGCACCGGCCTGCCGACCATGCAGAACACCCACGCGGTCGCCCAGGGCATCACGCCCGACGCGCGGATCGTCTACGTCGACAACGACCCGATGGTCCTCGTGCACGCCCGAGCGCTGCTGGCCAGCACGACCGTCCAGGGCGTCACGACGTACGTGCCGGCGGACTACCACGACCCGGAGACCATCCTCGCCGAGGCCGCGCGGACGCTCGACTTCGACCAGCCGATCGCCGTCATGTTCATGGGCGTGCTGGGGTACGAGCCGGACCTGGAGGTGGTGCGTTCGATCGTCGGGCGGACGATGGGCGCGACGGCATCCGGCAGTCACCTGGTGCTCTGGGACGGCACCAACACCAGCCCGCAGGTGGTCTCCGGCGCGCAGCGGCTGGCCGAGAACGGCGGCGTCCCGTACATCCTGCGCAGCCCGGAGGACCTCGCCGGCTGCTTCTCCGGGCTGACGATGGTGGAGCCCGGTCTCGTCCCGATCCCACTGTGGCGGCCGGACGAGGCCGACGCCCGGGGTATCGACGCCTACGGCGCGGTGGCCCGCAAGCCCTGAGCGACGCCGACCCCCGGGTACGTCGGCCGGTTCAGCGCGTGCAGGTCAGCGTCAGCCCGGCCGGCGGCGCGCTGGCCGTCGCGAGCAGACCGAACGTCGTCACCCCGTCCGGCGCCAGCGTCCCGTTGTACGGTGCGTTGCGCACCACCACGTCGGCGCCGGACGGGTCGACGACACCTCCCCACACCGCCTGGATGCGCTCGTCGCCGGCCCAGCGCCACGAGACGCGCCACTGGTTCAAGGGCTCCGTGCCGACGTTGCGGACCGTCACGGTGGCGACGAACCCGGTGCCCCAGCGGGAGTCGACGGTGGCGGTCGCCCGGCAGGACGCCAGCGGCGCGGTCCGGGCGGATCCACCGTAGTACGGCTCCCACCGGCCGTCGGAGTCGCGGAACCCGAACCAGTACTCGGTGTCGGGCGTCAGCCGGTCGAAGGTGACGGTGCCGTCGCGCTCGGCGGAGACCAACTCGGCCACCGGGTTCCGCCACGCGAAGGCGTCGTCGCGGCTGGCGAAGAGTCCGACGGTGATCGGCGGCCGGTAGCCGCACGGCGGGCTCATCGCGATGAAGTAGGCGATGGTCAGGCTGGTGGTGGTGGCCGCGGACACCCGACCGCCGATGGGCAGTGCCGGCGGGCAGACCGGCGTGGGTGTCGGCGCTGCCGTGACCGACGCCGTGGGCGCCGGCGCCGCCTGGGCGACGCCGGTCGTCGCGGCCCAGCCGGTCGTGGCGGTGGTCAGGGCGATGGTTGTGAGAGCCAGGAAGATGCGACGCATCCGTACCTCCGAGAAGCCGTCGCCGTCGCGGCTGCGGGTGAGCGGCCGACCGTACGGGTCCGGACCTGCGCGGCGGCCGCCCGACGGCGATCGGCATGCGGCCGCTGACGGGAACTGCCCGGGCGCGGGTGGTGGACCACCTCGCGCGTTCCCGACTCCGGAACGACGTCGACCGCGCCGGCTCCCGAGCGCGGCCGAACCACAGCATGGCATTCGACGGATGTCGATACAAGCGGGGTGTCGCGAGCCCGTCGGACGCCCGCCGCCTCCTCGTCGCCGCGCGGACACGCACCGGGCCCCCGGATCGACGATCATCCATAGTGGTCCGTCAATTCGACGTGGGAGACAACATGCGCGACACGAGCAGCACGAACCGGCGGGTGACGAGGGCACTGGCGGCGGCGGCCACCGTGGTGGCACTGACGCTCACCCCGCTCACGATGCCGCAACCCGCCACCGCCGCGGTCAGCCGGGCCGAGCTGGCCCTGCGCTGGGCGCCCATCCACTACCAGGACGTCGACGCCACCGGTACGCACGCCCTGGGCGGCCGGAGCGACTACATCACCGCCGTGGACTTCGACGGCGACCTGAACGGACGCAACAACTGGGACCGGGCCGGCACGTCCGGCACGTCGCTCGCCGCGCACGCGTACTACTCCGTCGTGGAGACGAGCACGCACTGGTACATCACGTACCTGTTCTTCCACCCCCGGGACTGGACCGACCACCCGTTCTTCGAGACCGAGCACGAGAACGACGGCGAGGGCGTCCTCTTCGCGATCGAGCGCGACGGCTCCCCGTACGGCGTCCTGCGCGGAGCGGTCACCGTCGCGCACAGCGACTTCTACTCGTACACCCCGAGCGGCAGCACCTGGACCAGCGGCCGGGAGAGCGTCGACGGCACCCTGCAGTTCCAGTCCTCGCCGCACGACTCCTTCCCGCACCCGGTCACCGCGCAGGAGGCGCAGGGTCACGGCCTGAAGGCGTACCCGCAGTACGCCATCAACGGCGACGGCCTGGTCTACTACCCGTCCACCGCCGCCGAGACGCCGGAGAGCGGCGACGACCGTAACGTCCGTTACCAGCTCGTCGACATCTTCGCCGCCGGCGGCCTGTGGGCGCAGCGGACCAACGCGAACCTCTTCGCCAGCCTGGGCACGTTCGCCGGCGACACCTCCGGGGACTGCGGCGTCGGCACCTGGAGCTGCTCGGCGAACTCCGCGAACGCGCCGTGGGGCTGGGACGACGGCAACGACGTACCCGCCCGTGGCGAGCTGGCCAGCGACCCGGCGAAGCTGTCGGTCGAGTACTTCACCGTCCCGGCCGGCTTGGCGCGTACCTACAGCTACAACCCGTACGCCGGTGCCGCCGCCGCGCTGGCGGAGGCGGCCCGCACGGCGACGCCGACCGTCGACTGACCCGAGCCCCGCGTTGTGCGGCCGGTCCCGGACCGGCCGCACACCCGTCCCGGCGGGTCGCGGCGTGCCGCGCCGGCACGTAGCCTGCCCGAATGCGACACACCCTCGCACCGGGCGACGAGACCCTGCACGGCCACTTCTCCCCCGACCTCGCGCCGGTGCTCACCATCGACCCCGGCGACACGGTCACCTACCGCACACTGGACTGCTGGTGGTCGGCCGGCCCGTATCCCGGCGGCGCGAACCGGGACCGCCCCCGGGCCCCGCAGCACCGGACCGGGGACGGCCACGCGCTCGTCGGGCCGGTCGCGGTCCGCGGCGCCCGCGCCGGCCAGACCCTCGAGGTACGCGTCGACGCGATCGTCCCGGGCACCTGGGGCACGACGGTCGCCGGCGGGTGGCCGAGCGGCTTCAACGAGCGCTACGGCGTCGAGTCGACGCAGGTGGTGCACGCCTGGGAGCTGGACCCGGTGGCGATGACCGGCCGTAACCAGCACGGCCACACGGTGGCGCTGCGTCCCTTCATGGGGGTACTCGGCATGCCGCCGGCGGAGCCGGGGCGGCATTCCACCACCCCGCCGCGCGAGTGCGGCGGCAATCTGGACTGCAAGGACCTGACCGCCGGCAGCACGCTGCTGCTGCCGATCCCGGTCGACGGAGGGCTGTTCTCGGTCGGGGACGGGCACGCCGCGCAGGGCGACGGCGAGGTCGGCGGCACGGCGATCGAGTGCCCGATGGACGAGGTGACGCTGACCTTCGACGTCCGCGACGACTTCCCGGTCAACGGCCCGGTCGCCCGTACCGCCGACGCCTGGCTGACGCTGGGCCTGGGAGCGTCCCTCGACGAGGCGACGTTCCGCGCCCTGGAGGAGATGCTGACCCTGCTGCAGCGGCTGCACGGCCTCAGCCGACCGGACGCGGCGGCGCTGGCCAGCGTTCTCGTCGACGTACGGGTGACCCAGATCGTCAACCAGACCGTCGGCGCGCACGCCGTGCTGCGCGACGACGCGCTGCGCTGAGCGGCGGGCGCGGCCGGCGCGACGCGCGTCGTCCGGACCGTGCCCGCCGGAGCGTCGTCAGCGCAGTCGGCGGGCCGTGAACCGGGCCGGCGGCTCGGCGATCGCGTCCTGCGCCGCAACCAGTTGGATCTCCCGGGTGCCCGCCGCCAGGGTCGCTTCGAGGACGGTGAAGACGGAGGAGACGGTGCGCTCCAGCGCGGTGGCCGGTGAGCCGGTGGTCGACAGGTGCGCCAGGTACAGCGCCGCGGTGACGTCGCCGCCGCCGTTCGGGTTGATCGGCAGCAGCGGGGTGGTCACCGCCCAGGCGCCCTCGTCGGACACCGCCACCACATCGAGCGAGCCCGCCGCCACGTCGTCGTGCAGCACGCTGGTCACCAGGGCGTGCCTCGGCCCGGTGGCGCGGACGACGTCGACCGCCTCCAGCACCTGGGCGAGCGTGGTGGTCGTACGGCCGGCGAGGAAGTCCAGCTCGAAGTGGTTCGGCGTGATGATGTCGGCGCGCGGCACGACGGTGTCGCGCAGGTACTCCGGGATGCCGGGTCGGACGAACATCCCCCGCCCGACGTCGCCCATCACCGGGTCGCAGCAGTAGACGGCGGCCGGGTTGGCGGCCTTCACCCGGGCCACGGCGTCCAGGATCACGGCGCCCACCGCCGGGTCGCCCTGGTAGCCGGACAGGACCGCGTCGGCACTGCCGAGAACGCCCCGGTCGGCGATTCCCGCGATGACCTCGGCCACGTCGGCGGCCGCCAGCATCGGGCCGCGCCACGCGCCGTACCCGGTGTGGTTGGAGAAGTGGACGGTCAGCACCGGCCACACCTCGTGCCCGAGACGTTGGAGGGGGAAGACGGCGGCGGAGTTGCCGACGTGGCCGTAGGCGACCGACGACTGGATGGACAGGATCTGCACGGACCCATCATGGCCACCCCGTACGAGGCGGGACGCGCGGCCCGCCGATTCTGTCGACTGGCCCACTGCCACCGCCGCGGTGAGCCGGTCGGAGCGCCGCGTGCGAGGCGCTCGGCACGGGCGGGCGGCCCGGACCGCCGACGTCCGGGCCGCCCGAGATGGCGCACGGTCAGCCGCCGAGGCTCGCCGCTGCCGAGGCGATCGAGGAGGCGAAGTAGCTCACCTGGGTGTAGACGCCCGGGTAGTTGGGCCGGGCGCAGCCGTTGCCCCAGCTGACGATGCCGACCTGGATCCAGGCGTTGGTGGCGTCACGGCGGAACATCGGGCCGCCCGAGTCGCCCTGACAGGTGTCGGTGCCGCCGCTGGCGTAGCCGGCGCAGATCTCCTCGGCGGGGATGAGGTCGCCGCCGTAGTTGGCGTTGCAGGTGGAGTCGCTGACGAACGGGACGGTCGCCTTGAGCAGGTACCGCTGCTGCGCCCCACCCTCGCGCGCCGCGCCCCAGCCGGCCACGGTGAAGGTGCCGTTGTCGTACGCGGTCGTGGTGGCGATCTTCAACGTGCTCAGCCCGGTGACGGGGGTGGCCAACCGGATCAGCGCCCAGTCCTTGCCGTTGCCGTTGTAGCCGGGCGCCCGGTAGACGTAGTTCGACCGGACGGTGATCCGGCTGGACGACTGGAGGTCGACGACCCCGAGCGTCGCGGTGATGCTGGTGTTGGCGCCGGTCGCGCCGACGCAGTGCGCGGCGGTGAGCACGAGCCGGGAGCTGTAGAGGGCCCCGCCGCAGCCCATCGAGAGCCGCACCATGAACGGGAACTCGCCCTGCGCGGCGCGGGTGCCGCCGACCACGTTCGGCGTGACGGGGCTGTCGGCCGCGGCGGGCGCCGCGAGGGTGAGGCTGGCCGCGGCCAGCGCGGCGGCCACCAGGCCGGTGAGGGTACGCCAGCGAACCATGCATTCCTCCGCTTCGGTACGGCACGCCTCGTGAGCGCACCTGATCGATAGCGGCCATCGTATTGATAGACACGGATGCGGCGGGTCATCCCCTCTGGGTCGTACCCCGGGGGTTATGGATCGCTACACGTCGCGGTCCCGCCGCCGGCGACGCCCGCGAGCGCTGGCGACCGCCACGAGGCTGACCACCGCGGCGGCCAGTTGCAGCACCGCGCCGAGCAGGTCGACCAGGCTGGAGAGGGCGGTAGCGTCGAGGACAAGGTCCATCGCGGCCTCCGGGTTTCGACCCCCACCATCCGCGCCTTGCGGAGGGCTTCCCCCGGGCCCACGGACATCGACGGGCGCCACGCTCATTATGGCAGCGGCCGGCGACCGCACCAACCCCCGGATTCCGGACCGTCGACCCGTCGGCTCAGCGCGGAACGGACTCCTGCCCGGCCAGCACCACCAGGTCGTCGGCCGGGACGGACACGGACGCCGTCGCGCCGTCGGGCCAGACGACGTAGCCCACCGGTGGCCCTGCCGACCCCCACCGCGCCCCGACGATCGTGGCCAGTCGCGCGTCGTCCGCCCCCGCGACACGTCGTACCCGGGTGCCCGGAGCATGCCCGTCGTCAGCCACGACGAGCAGCGCGTCCAGGATCTGCCCTACGCCGGCGGTCGGCAGTCCCGGCACGTACGGCTCGTGCCCGTACCCCAGGCGCGGCGTCATCATGGTGCGCAGCAGCGCGGCCTGGCGTTCCGCCGCGTGCCGGAGCTGCCCGTCGACGCCGGCCTTGACGACGGCCAACGCCTCCTCGATCGCCGGCCAGAGCCGCGTCGGCGTCCGGTCGAGCAGCCGGCGGGCCTCACGGTCGGCATCGGCGCAGGCCGTGTCGACCGCCGTCTCCTCGCCCAGCTCCGCGATCCAGGCGACGTCCCCCACCTCGGGCAGCAACCCCGGCGACTCGGCCGCGACCACGAGGTACAGCATGGCGAGCAGCTCCTGCCGACCGTCGCCGTGGTAAAGCGGACCGACGCCGGAGCCGGCCGGCCCACGGCTGGGCGGGAAACGGTCGACGAGGTGCGCGGCGCGGCCCTCCGGCAGGGTCGCCGCGCGGCGCGTGTCTGCCACCCGCTCGCCGAACGAACGCCGTTCGCGGTGGTCGACGAGGGCCTGACGGTGCGGATCGGCGCCGGTCGGATAGATCGTCCGGCCGTACGTGGCGAGGGTTTCGCCGGGCTTCAGACCGGCCGAGGCGAGTTGCCGGGCAGCCACCGAGTAGGCGACGCCGCCGCGAGCGGCCTGCTCCCGGATGGCGCGCCTGCGGGCGCGGCCCGCGACGGGGGTACGGCGGGACGGGTGATCGGACATGACGCCTCCGGTGCAGCCCCACGCGCTCCACGGAGCGAACGGCGTGACAGGCACGCCGAGAGTCGACACGACCGCGCGGAGTCGGCGACTCTTGGCCCCGGGCACGTGGTCGGGCGTGGGCCGCCACGTCGGGCGCGGGCAGGCGCTCTGCCGCCGCCAGCATATCGCGGCCCCCACGCCCACGGCCGCCCCTCGCGCCGGCACCGTGTCAGCCCCCGTCGGCGGGGCTGTCAGCGGCGTGTCGGAGCCGTGTCAGGCGCTCGGCGCACGCTGGTCGGCATGACAAGCGATCTGGTGATCGAGGCCGAGGGCCTCGTCAAGACCTTCGGGAAGACGAGGGCGCTGCAGGGCGTCGACCTCGCCGTACCCCGGGGAACGGTGCTCGGGGTGCTCGGCCCCAACGGCGCCGGCAAGACCACCGCCGTCCGCATCCTCTCCACCCTGCTGACCCCGGACGCCGGAAGCGCCCGCATCGGCGGCTTCGACGTCGTCCGCGACGCCGGACGGGTCCGGCAGCGGATCGGCCTCACCGGCCAGTACGCCTCGGTCGACGAGGACCTGACCGGACGGCAGAACCTGGAGCTGTTCGGCACGCTGCTGGACCTCGGTCGCGCCGGCGCCCGGCGGCGGGCCGCCGAACTGCTCGACTGGTTCGACCTGACCGAGGCCGCCAACCGGCCCGCCAAGACGTACTCCGGGGGCATGCGGCGGCGGCTCGACCTGGCCGCCAGCCTCGTCGGCTCGCCGGAGGTGATCTTCCTGGACGAGCCGACGACCGGGCTGGACCCGGCCAAGCGCGAGGACATGTGGGACGTGGTCCGGTCGCTGGTGACCAACGGCTCGACGGTGCTGCTCACCACGCAGTACCTGGAGGAGGCCGACGCGCTGGCCGACGCGATCACCGTGATCGACCACGGCCGGGTCATCGCGCACGACACGCCCGACGGGCTCAAGCGGATCGTCGGCGGGCAGACCCTCGAGGTCCGGCCGTCCGATCCGGCGCAGCTTCCCCGGACCGCCGCGATCCTGACCGAGGTCGGCTCGGGCGGGCAGGCCGACGAGATCCGCAAGGGCGTCCTCGCCGTGCCGGTCACCGACGACAGAGCGTTGACCGAGAGCGTCGCGCGTCTGGCCGCCGCCGACATCGCCGTCACCGAACTCTCCCTGCACCTGCCGAGCCTCGACGAGGTGTTCTTCACCCTCACCGGGCGTACGGCATCCGAGGACGACACCACTTCCCGTACGGAGGTAGCGGCATGAGCACCCTGTTGGGCGCACCACCCACCACCGGCCCGGCGCTGTCGACGGCACCGGTGAGCCCACGACCGTTCCCGCTCGTGCGGCACTCGCTGGCGCTCGCCAAGCGCAGCCTCATCAAGACCTGGCGTACGCCCGAGGCGCTGATCGACGTCACGCTGCAACCGGTGCTGTTCCTGGTCATCTTCGTCTACATCTTCGGCGGCGCGGTCGCCGGCTCCACCCATGACTACCTGCAGTTCCTGCTGCCCGGCATCCTGGCGCAGACCATCGCTACCGGGGCGATCGCGATCGGCGTGAACCTCAACACCGACATCGCCAAGGGCATCTTCGACCGGTTCCGGTCACTGCCGGTCCCCCGCTCCGCACCGCTGGTCGGCGCGGTCCTCGGCGACGTCGTCCGGTACGTGATCGTCACGGTCTCGACCCTCGCGATCGGCTACCTGATGGGTTTCCGGATCGACACCGACCCGTTCCGGGCCATCGCCGGCTGCGTGCTCGCGGTGCTGTTCGCGCTCTGCCTGAGCTGGCTGCCGGTCTGGGTGTCGATGAAGGTGCGCACCCCGGGCGCGGTGCAGGGCCTGATGTTCGCGCTCATCATGCCGCTGAGCTTCGGGTCGAACGTGTTCGTGGGCACCGACACCCTGCCCGGCTGGATGCAGGCCTTCGTGAAGGTCAACCCGATGACCCACCTGGTGGCCTCGGTCCGCGGACTGTTCCTCGGCACCCCGCTCGACGGGCACGTGTGGTGGACCCTCGCCTGGTGCGCGGGCTTCGTGGCGGTGTTCATGCCGATGGCCCTGCGCGCCTACCGCAGGAAGGTCTAGCTAGAGCAGATCGTCCATCAGCTCGCGGATGCGGGCGACCGCGACGGCGACGGGGCGCTCGCGCCACGCGGCCAGCAACGGCTCACGCCGACTCTCGTCCCCGAGAGCGGCGTTGAGCCGTTCGCCCTCCCCGGCCGGCAGGAACATCTCCATGTGGGTGCCGATCCGCCGACCGATCGCGGCCAGTTCACGGGCGGTCTCCACGTCACCCCGGTGGGCGGCGAGTTCCGCCCCGCCCGACGCCCACGCGCCGATCACCGGCAGGTCCCGCGACGTGAGCGCGTCCTCGCGGGCGGAAGCCAGCAGCGACGCGGCGCGGGCGTCGGCCTCGCCGCCGGTGTCCCCCCGGGCGTGGGCCACCCGCAGGTAGAGCACCGCAGCCGCGGTCCGCAGCATCACCCGCGGCTGCGGCGGCGGTCCGGTCCAGTCCACGAGGGTACGGCTCACCTCGTCGGCGCGGGCGAGCGCCTCGTCGTACCGCTCGCGCCGCCAGGCGACCTGGGCCAGACCGAGCAGCGCCTGCGCGACGTCCACCTGCTCGGCCTGACCCGAGCCGACCATCTCCGCCAGGCGCCGCTCCGCCTCCTCGTCACCGGTCAGGGCGAGGTGCACCTCGAGGCGTACCCGCACCGACCGCGCGTCCTGCTGGGCACCGACCATCTCCATGTGCCGGACGCTGCGCGTCAGCCACTCGGCCGAACGTTCCTCCCGTCCGGGCAGCAGGAACTGCCCCACGGCGCCCGCCGCCATCGCCATGCCCCAGTGGTCACCGGCGACCTCGAAGCGGTGGTACGCCTGCTCGGCGTCCTCGATCGACGACTCCGGCAGGCCGCCGTTCTCCCGTACCGCCGCGCGCGCGAACAGCCCGAGCCCCTGCACGTACGGGTCCGGGTGGGCGACCAGTTCGTCCGCGCTCTTCAGGCTCTCCGCAACGTCGGACGCGTCGAAGCCGGGCAACGCCGACGCGAGCGCGGTCATCCTCGGGGAGACCTCGGCGGGCCGTTCGCCCAGGAGGGTGCGCAGGGCCCGCCGGGCGAGCACGGCCGGCCGCAGGTCGGCGCTGATGCCGGCGTTCACGCCGATCAGCAGGCACGTCCAGGCGAGCCGGTCACCGTCGGGCAGCGGTCGGCCGCTGGCCCGGCCACCGACGATCGCCGACCGTCCGCGCCGCCGCGGGTCGTCCGCGTGCAGCAGTAGGCGTGCCCAGGCCAGGACTTCGAGGTGCAGGCCGCGCACCGTCCAGAGGTGCAGCAGCGCGGTGGCCACGTCGACGGCGGCCGGCTCGTCGTCCGCCGCGAGCGCCCACCGCATGCCCGCCACCAGGTTGTCCTGCTCGGCGGCGCAGCGGTCGAGCGCCTCGACCTGGCCCGGCCCGATGAACCGGCCGGCGATCGTCGCCGCCTCGCGCCGGGCCCAGTCGAGCAGGCCGGCCATCGCCGCGTCCCGGTCGCCGGCCGCGTCCAGCCGGGCCTCCCCGTACTCGCGCACGGTCTCCAACATCCGGTAGCGCGGAGGCCCGTCCCCCTCCACCAGGGTCAGCAGCGACTGTTCGACGAGCCTCGCCAGACCCCGCCGTACGTCCGGGGTCCGCGCGACAGCGGCGGCGAGGTCCGCGGTGAACGGCGCGGGGATGACCGCGACCCGTTCCAGCAGCGCCTGGTCGTCGGGGGCGAGCAGTTCACGGCTCCAGTCGACCATCGCCCACAGGCTCGCGTGGCGTTCCGGCAGGCCCCGCAGCGCGTCGTCGAGCAGTGCGAATCGGTCGGTCAGCCCGGCGAGCACGTCGTCGATCGGCATGTGCCGCAGACGCGCGGCGGCCAGTTCGAGGGCCAGCGGCAGGTTGTCGAGCCGGTTGCACAGCGCCAGAACCCGGACGGTGTCCCAGGTCGGCACCGCGCCGCCGGCCCGTGCCCGGGATTCGACCAGCCCGAGCGCGTCGGGGTCGGGCAGTGCGGTCAGTCGGTGGACCCGTTCGCCGGCCAGGCCCAGCGGGGCCCGACTGGTCGCGAGCACCATGACCTCCGGGGAGGTCACCGCGAGCAGGTCGGCGACGACGGTGGCGACCGCGTCGAGGACGTGCTCGCAGTTGTCCAGCACGACCAGGCCGTCGAGGTCCGGCGCGACGGCGCGCAGGCGCTCCTCGGGGCTGAGCACCCGGCGTTCGAGGCCCAGGTTGCCGCCCGTGGACGAGGTGTCCCCGCCGCCGAGCGCCGCGAGCACCGTGGGCAGGACCTCGTCGGGCGAGCGCAGACCGGCCAGTTCGACCACCCGTACCGCCCGTCCGGACGCCGCGGCGCGCCGCGTCACCTCGGCCGCGAGGCGGGTCTTGCCCGCGCCGCCGGTCGCCACGATCGTCACCAGGGCCGACTCGTCGAGCGCCGCGTCCAGGGCCTCGACGTCCCGCTCGCGGCCCACCAGGGCGGTCATCGGCCGACGCCACGCGGCGGGCAGGACGACCCGGGCCGGCGGGCGGGGTGGCGCGACGACGGCCGGCGCGGCGAGTTCCCCGCGCAGCAGCGCCAGGTGGACCTGTGCGACCACCGGGGACGGGTCGGTGCCGTAGCGGTCGGCCAGGTCGTCGCGGAGACGTTCGACCACCTCCAGCGCCTCCGCCTCCCGCCCCTGGGCGGCGAGCACCCGCACGAGCAGGGCGGCGGACACCTCGTCCGGGGGCGTCCGCGCGGCCAGCCGGCGCAGGTCGGTCTCGTCGTACGGCCCCGCGCCGGCGAGCGCCGCCTCGGCTCGAAGCGCGGCGACGTCGGCGAACAGGCGCGCGTCGTCCGCGCCGGCGAGCTCCGGGACCTCGGGGAACAGGGCACGGGCCCGATCGGCCGCGTCGCGGGCCGCGCGCGCGTCACCGCCGCGCAGGGCGACCCGACCGCCCTCGACGAGCGCCCGTGCCTCGACCGCGTCGACGGTGGCCTCCTCGGCGGGCAGGCGGTATCCCCCCGGCACGGCCACCACGGGCAGCCCGAGGCGGCGGACGCGGGACACGAGCGCCTGCACGGCGCCGGTCGCGTCGTCCGGCGGGGCGCCGTCCCACACCGCTTCCACGAGCAGGCTGGTGGAGACCGCCCGGCCACGCGCGTCGACGAGCGCGCGGAGCACCGCGGCCAGCCGCTCGCCCCGGACCGGCCGGCCGTCGACGGCGAGGGGGCCGAGGATCGTGATCTGCACGGCACCAGCATCCCCCACGGCTGCCACGCGCCGTGGGGTGCCCGACGGCGTGGGGTGCGTCCTCGACGCAGTGGTGCGTACAGTTTCGGGTCGGACTTGGGGTGGGCCGGGGAAATCCGGCACAGGAAACGGGACGAGACAACGACGCATGACGGTGGACAACATTCCCGACAACGCTCAGGACGGTATCGACCGGAGCCGGCTGGAGACCTGCCTGAGCGTCTTCGAGGCGTTGGAGGCCCTTCCGCCCGACCACCCCGACGTGGTGCGGGTGCAGCGGGCCACCGCGAGGCTCTACAAGGTGATCAAGCAGCGGCGGCGTGAGGAGCGGCGCGACGCCATCCTGGCCGCCGACCGGGCGGTGACGGAGGCCACGGCCACCGGCGCCCCGGGCCGGATCGACGACGAGACCCAGGGCATCCCCCTTGCCTCGCCCACCGCCGGCGCGACGGCGGGATTCCTGCACAACCCGCGCGGCTGCTACATCTGCAAGCAGCGCTACCGCGAGGTGGACGCCTTCTACCACCAGCTCTGCCCGTCCTGCGCCGCGCTGAACCGGGAACGCCGCGACGCCCGTACCGACCTGACCGGCCGGCGCGCGCTGCTCACCGGCGGGCGGGCGAAGATCGGCATGTACATCGCGCTGCGGCTGTTGCGCGACGGCGCCCACACGACGGTGACCACGCGGTTCCCGCACGACGCGGTCCGCCGGTTCGCCGCGATGCCGGACAGCGCGGACTGGCTGCACCGGCTGCGGATCGTCGGCATCGACCTGCGCGACCCGGCGCAGGTGATCGCCCTCGCCGACTCGGTCAGCAGCCAGGGCCCCCTCGACATCCTGATCAACAACGCGGCGCAGACCGTGCGCCGCTCCCGCGGGGCGTACGCCCAGCTGGTCGCCGCGGAGGCCGCGGCCCTGCCGGAGGGTCCGCTGCCGGAGCTGATCACGTTCGCCAAACCGACTGGCTCGGCCGGGAGCCTCACCAACGGGTCGGAGCCGCCCGCCCTCACGCCGCACGCACTCACCGCACTGGCGTTGACAAGCGGTTCCGCCTCGCCGGAGCGGATCGCGGCGTCCACCGCCATCGACGCCGGCGGTCTCGTGCCGGACCTCGACCCGGTCAACAGCTGGGTGCAGCGGGTGCAGGAGGTCGACCCGGTCGAGCTGCTGGAAGTGCAGTTGTGCAACGTGACCGCGCCGTTCGTGCTGGTCAGCCGGCTGCGTCCGGCGATGGCCGCCGCGCCGGCCCGCCGCAAGTACGTGGTGAACGTCTCGGCCATGGAGGGTCAGTTCGGTCGCGGCTACAAGGGTCCCGGACACCCGCACACCAACATGGCCAAGGCCGCGTTGAACATGCTGACCCGCACCAGCGCCCAGGAGATGCTGACCGACGGCATCCTGATGACCAGCGTCGACACGGGTTGGATCACCGACGAGCGGCCGCACCCGACGAAGATGCGGCTGGCCGACGAGGGGTTCCATGCCCCGCTCGACCTGGTCGACGGCGCGGCCCGGGTGTACGACCCGATCGTGCGCGGCGAGCAGGGCGAGGACCTGTACGGCTGCTTCCTGAAGGACTACGCGCCGTGCGCCTGGTAAACGACGAGGAGACACCCATGCCATCCGACCACGATTCCTGGCCGACCCTGGACGAGCTGCTGCGCGAGGAGACGGAGCTGGAACGCGCCGGCCTGTCCGAGACCGACGCGTACGAGCTGGGGATGCGCGCCGTGGCCGCCGCACGCGAGCGGGCGCTGCCGGTCGCGGTGGGCGTGTGGCGGGCCGGGCGTCAGCTGTTCCACTGTGGCCTGCCCGGCTCGACGCAGGACAACGACGCCTGGCTGCGCCGCAAGGGACGCGTGGTGATGCGGTTCGAGCATTCGTCGCTCTACGTGGCCCGACTCTGCCGGGACAAGAACGTGACGCTGACCGAGCGGTACGGCCTGCCGGCCGCCCGCTACGCCGCCGCCGGCGGGGCGCTGCCGCTGCGCGTGCGCGGCACCGGCGTGGTGGGCTGGATGGGCGTCTCGGGGCTTCCGCAGCTCGACGACCACCGCTTCGTCGTCGAGATCCTGCGCGGGGCCGCGCAGTAGTCGGCGCCTCCCGCCGCCCGTCAGGCGTCTGACGGGCGGCGGGGCGCGTCCGTCAGCCCGCCCGCCGGTTGGCGCGCACCGCGCCCAGGATCACGCCGGGGGTGGCCAGTGACAGCGGGTGCTCGCGCATGGACACGACCTCGTTGAAGCGGCGGGCGATCGCCACGTCCGTGACCGTCGCCGTGAGGATCTGCCGACTCACCCAGCTCGTGACCCGGTAGCCGCGCGGGTAGGGCCCGTTCACGTGCGGCAGCGCCAGGTCGGCGGAGGTCGACGTCGACCACGCGGCGTCGACCACGACCTTCTGCAGGTCGAGGAAGTGCCGGGCGGGGGCGTTCAGGTCCGGGCCGGAGCGCAGGTACGCCGACAGGCAGGCCGCGTGCAGGGCCGCCGCCGTCATCCCCTGCCCGTAGACCGGGTTGAACGACGCGACGGCGTCGCCGACGCTGACGAGCCGGGCCGGGAAACGCCGCAGCGCGTGGAAGTCCCGTCGCCGGCTGTCGGCGTGGTGGTAGGTCTGGACGTCACCGAGCATCTCCTGGTCGGCGACCTCGCCGAACTCGGGTGGGAACTGCTCGCGCAGCCGCCGGACGAAGTCCTGCGCGGTGCGTCCGGGCCGGTCGTCGCCGTAGCCGGCCATCATCGCCATCCAGCGGCCGTCCTCGATGGCGAAGAAGGCGGCGCCGGCGACGTCCGTCATGGTCCGTGGGGTGTGCAGGGCCATGACGACGCGCGCCTGCGGGGTCTGCTCCGGCCGTCGGAACAGCGCGGTGGCGTAGTTGAGGTGCACGGGCATCCGACGGGTGGCGGGCCGCTCCCAGCCGGCCTGCTCCAGCCAGTCGGAGAGCCGGCTGGACCGGCCCATGGCATCGACCACCAGGTCGCCGCCCTCGACGCCGGCCACCCCGTTGACCTCACAGCGCACGCCGGTGACCGCGTCGCCCTCGATCACGAGCCCGGTGGCGCGGGCCGTGACCGTCTTGACGTTGGGCAGTCGGAGCACCTGCCGGCGGATCAGCCCCTCCAGCAGCGGCCGGCTCCCGGCCAGGCTGTCGTCGTCGTCGGGGACGACCACCTTGCGGCGACCGTCGAGGTAACTGCGCCGGGTGGCGGGGGGCGCCTCGACCGCGCCGTGGGCCAACGCCTGCTGGCGGAACCCGGGAAACAACTGCTCCAACTGGTGCAGGCCGCCGGGCAGCAGCGCGTGCAGTTGGGTGCCCTGGGGCACGCCGGGCCGTGCGCCGCTGACCTGCGGGTCGTCCCGGTCGATGAGGATCACGCTCTCGGCGTGGTCGGACAGGACCCGGGCGGCCAGCAGGCCGGCGACGCTGCCGCCGACCACCACCGCCTTGCCCAGGACCGGGGTTGGCTGCTCGGGAGGCCGCACCGCGTTCAACGCGGCGAAGACCCGAACCGGGGAGAGGGACATGGTGCTCTCCAAAGGAGTACGAGGCAGGGCACCCTCCCCCGGGTCTGCCGCACGGGCAGACCGGCGGCGCCGGCCGTTCGACAGGATGCCCGACGATCGTTGCACAGGCGACGACGGTCGCCCGTACGGCCCGCACGGGTGTCGGAAACCGGCCAGAACGCTGGACGAGGCCAGCGTACGGCTGAGTGAGCCCGGCGCACGCAGTTGGGGTCTGTCAGCATTCCCGGCATGCCCGTCGCCCGTCGTACCCTGCTCGGGGTTGGCCTGGCCGCCTCCTGGTCGAACCCCGACCCGGTACGCGCCGTCGTCGGCGACCTCCTCGCCTCGTCGGTCGCCTGACCGACACCGACGGTGGTCAGCCCGCGACGGCGGCCGGCTCCCGGTCCCGTCGACGCCCGGCGTAGCTGACGATTCCGATGCCCAGCCCGACGACCGCCAGGACCAGTCCCACCCGGGCCGGCGCGAGGTAGCCCAGCCCGGCGGCGATGCCGACGCTGCCCAGGGCCGCGCCCAGGCTGTTCGCGATGTTCATGGCGGACTGGTTGACCGCCGCGCCCATCAACTGGGCGCCGGGGGCGACCGTGATGAGGCGTGCCTGGAGGACCGGACCGAGGTAGAGACTCGTCGCGCCGACCAGGAACGCGCCCACGAACAGACCCACCCGGTTCGACGCGACGAGACTGAAGACGCCGATGCTGGCGATCATCGCCATAAAGCCGATCATCATGCTGCGACGCAGGTCCCGGTCGGCGAGCCAGCCGCCCAGGGCGTTGCCGACGGTCATGCCCAGGCCCACCGCGACCAGCACCCAGGGCACGGTCGCGGCGGGGAGGCCGGCGACGTCGGTGGTGACCGGCGCGATGTACGAGTCGACCGCGAAGAAGCCGGCGAAGCCGATCGCCCCGGTGGCCGCGACCAGCCAGACCTGCGAGGTCCGCAGCGCCCGCAGCTCGGCGGCCGGCGAGCCGTCCGCCGCGGCGGCCACCTCCGGCACGACCGCCAGCACGGCCAGCAGCGTGAGCAGGAAGACACCGGCGATGACCAGGTACGCCGTACGCCAGCCGACCGTCTGCCCGAGCCGGGTGATCAGCGGTACGCCCACCACGTTGCTCACGGTCAGGCCACCGAGCACGGTGGCGAAGCCCCGGGCCTCGTTGCCGGGGCCCATCAGGGTCGCGGCGAGCAGGCCGGCCGCGCCGAAGTACGCGCCGTGCGGCAGCGCGGCGACGAACCGCGCGACAAGCACCAGCTCGAAGTTCGGGGCGGTCGCCGAGGCGACCGTGCCGGCGGCGAAGAGGACGAGCAGCCCGAGCACGAGCCTGCGGCGGGGCAGGCGCGCGCTGAGCGCGGCGATCAGTGGGGCGCCCACGACGACGCCCAGCGCGTACGCCGTGATCATCCAGCCGGCCCGGGCGACGGCATCCGAGGAGGAGCGGGCGTAGTCCTGCGCGAGCAGGTCGCGTGCCATCTCGGGCAGCAGGCCCATCGCCACGAACTCCGTCAGGCCGACCGCCACGCCGCCCAGCGCCAGGGCGACGAGCGCCGCGAGGCGCTGGCCTCTGCTCAGTGCGTTCACCGGGCGAATTTAGCAACAGCGTTGCGTAATAGAGTGGCGAGATGACGCGTACCACAGCGGACGTGACGTTCCTGCGCGGCTACAACCAGGCGCAGGTGCTGGCCGTCGGTCGTACGGCGCGCACGTTCGAACGGTCGACGGTCGTCACCGCCACCGGCCTGACCCCGCAGGCCGTCTCGAAGGTCATCGCGCGGCTGACCGCCGACGGGCTGATCCGTCCCGCCGGCGTCCGCCGCCCGGGCATCGGCAAACCCGCGGTCGTCTACGAACTGGTCCCCGACAGCCGGTACGCGATCGGCGCGCACGTCGCCCGCCGCACGCTGCGACTGGTCCTGGTCGACCTGGCCGGCGCCGTACGCCACTCGACGGTCAGCCCGCTGCCTGCCGACTTCACCCCGGAGCAACTCCTCGACGCCCTGGACGCCGGCATCGGGACGATCACCGGGGACATCGCGCCGCGGGACCGGCTGACGGGCGTGGGCCTGGGCATGATCGGCCCGCTCGACCACGCCAACGGGATGGTCCGGGACGCGCACGGCCTGCGGCACTGGCACGATGTGCCGCTGCGCGACCTGGCCGAGGCGCGCCTCCGCCTGCCGGTACACCTGGACAAGGACGTGACGGCCGGGATCACCGCCGAGGCGTGGCGGCACGGCGCGACGTTCGGCGACGCCGCGCTCATCATGGTCGAATCCGGCATCGGGGGCGGTTTCTGGCTGGGCGGCGCTGCCCACCGGGGCGCGCACACCAACGCCGGCGAGTTCGGGCACACGGTCGTCGACCTGGACGGGCCCGCCTGCGTCTGCGGGCGCCACGGCTGTCTGGAGGTCGTCCACCTGCGTGCCGCCGAGGAGGGGGACGTCAGGCGCGCCGCCCGCGTCCTGGCGATCGGCGTCGTCAACCTGCTCCAGACCCTCGACCTCGCCCACGTGGTCCTCGCCGGGGCGGACCTGCTGCGTCACGCGGAGCACTACCGCGCCGCCGTGGAGCAGGCCGTCCGTACCGACGTGCGGCGCGCGGACTGGCTGGTCCCGACCGTGACCCTCTCCAGCCTCGGCGCGGACGTGATCGCCGCCGGGGCCGCGATACAGGTCCTCGACCAGCTCTACGGCATCCCCGATCTGAACGCCGGCGCCCCACCCACGGTCCTGCGACAGCAGCGACCCACGAGCGACTACCGCGGGGTCTCGTCCGCGTAGCCACAGCCGCCGGCCGGGTCCTCGCTGGCGCTGATCACGGCGTCGAGTCGATCCCGAACCTGGACGAGCTGGCCGATCTGGTGGGTGATGCGGTCGCGTTCGGCGTTCAGCAGGGCACGGGACTGCGGGGTGTTGACCTGCGCGTCGACACAGGGCAGCAGATCCAGGATCGTCCGGCTGGACAGACCCGCGGCGTACAGCG
This sequence comes from Micromonospora sp. RB23, assembly GCF_053585025.1. Lineage (NCBI taxonomy): Bacteria > Bacillati > Actinomycetota > Actinomycetes > Micromonosporales > Micromonosporaceae > Micromonospora > Micromonospora sp. RB23. The sequence continues at coordinate 2,934,570 of NZ_CM132111.1, read as the reverse complement.
TCTGGATGAGCTGGACCCGGTCGACCGCACTTTCGTCGTAGTGACGCTGGCCGCCACCGCTGCGCTCGGCGACCAGCAGCGACTGCTCCTCGTAGTAGCGCAGGGCGCGCACCGACACGCCCGTGGTGGCGGCGAGTTCTCCGATCCGCACGACCCCTCCCCCGGCTTCGCGACGCGGACAGCACCTACCTCTCACGTCAGCGTCAGATTCTAGCGGGGTACGCGCGACCGCTGCCAGGACGACCCTGCCGGGCATCTCGTCCGCCGCCACCCGACGTTACGCCGGCCGGGGCGTGGGCCCGTACGCCAGCGGACCGGGAGGATGGCGCACCCTCCCGGTCCGGACCACGGCGTCGTGGTCGTCGCAGTCGGTCAGCGGGCGTACGGACCGTTGACGACGTCCATGACCGGGTGCTGGGCGGTCCTGTCCTGCGCCCGGTCGCCGGTCGAGCCGGCAGGGTCGGCCTGCCCCCTGCTCGCGTCGAAGTCGTAGGCGCTCTCCGCGTGCAGGATTCGGTCGATGCCGGTGACCTCGTCCGATCGCGGCACCCGGAAGCCGATCGTCACATCAATGATCTTGACGAGCAGCCAGGTCAGCGCCACCGAGTACGCGGCGACGGCGACGGCGCCGACCGCCTGCTTCCCCAGTTGCCCGGCACCGGCGCCGGCGACGAGGCCGTCGGTGCTGTCGAACACTCCGATCAGCAGCGTGCCGACGAAACCACCGACCGCGTGAACCGCCACGACGTCCAGCGAGTCGTCGTAGCCGAAGCGGTCCTTGAGGCCGACGGCCCAGGCGCAGACGACACCGGCGATGACGCCGATGGCGATCGCACCCCAGGCGTTCACGACCGCGCAGGCGGGGGTGATGGCAACCAGGCCGGCGACCGCGCCCGACGCGGCGCCCAGGGAGGTGAAGCCACCCTTGCGTACGCGCTCCCAGACCAGCCATCCGACCATGCCGGCGCCGGCCGCCACCTGGGTGTTCATGAAGGCGACGCTGGCGGTGCCGTTGGCGGCGAGGGCGGATCCGGCGTTGAACCCGAACCACCCGAACCACAGCAGGCCCGAGCCGAGCATCACGAGCGGCAGGCTGTGCGCCCGCATCGACTCGCGCCGGAAGCCGACCCGGTTGCCGAGGACGAGGAGCGCGCCGAGGGCGGCCATGCCGGCGTTGATGTGGACCGCCGTGCCTCCGGCGAAGTCCTTCACGCCGAGCTTGAAGATCCAACCGTCGGCCTGCCACACCCAGTGGGCCACCGGGAAATACACCACGGTCACCCAGAGCGCGACGAACAGCATCCACGCGCCGAACTTGGCACGGTCAGCGATCGCCCCGCTGATGAGCGCCGGCGTGATGACGGCGAACATCATCTGAAAGACCGCGAAGGCGAGCACCGGAATGCTGCCCGTCAACGTGGTGTCGGAGATTCCGCTCATGCCCACGTTGCTCAGGCCACCGACGAGTCCGCGTCCACCCACGTCGTCGCCGAAGGCGAGCGAGTACCCGTAGGCCACCCAGAGCACGCTGACGATGCCCAGGCTGATGAAACTCATCAGCAGCATGTTGAGAACGCTCTTCACGCGAACCATGCCGCCGTAGAAGAACGCCAGGCCCGGGGTCATCAGCATGACCAGCGCGGCGCTGATCAGAACGAATGCGGTATCCCCCGCGTCGAAGCCGTCTGGCATCGAGATGCACTCCATGTCGTGGTAGCTGCCGCAGCACTGCGGCGTGTCGTGAATGTCGTCGCGACCGTGGGTCGCGTGCCTCAGACGAGGTCGGCGGCCTCCAGCGCGCCGCAGCAGGTGTCGACGATGAGGCGGGTGACGGTGTACGGGTCGACATTGGCGTTGGGCCGGCGGTCCTCGATGTAGCCCTTCTTGTCAATCTCCACCTGCCACGGGATGCGGACGGAGGCACCGCGGTCGGAGACGCCGTAGCTGTACTCGTTCCAGGGCGCCGTCTCGTGCGCGCCGGTCAGGCGGGCCTCGACGCCGGCGCCGTAGTTGCGGATGTGCTCCGCGGGCTTGTCGCCCCGGCCGAGGGCCTCGCAGGCCTCGATGATCGCCGGGTAGTTCTCGCGCATGGCGCGCGTCGAGAAGTTGGTGTGGGCACCGGCGCCGTTCCAGTCACCCCGCGCGGGCTTCGGCTCCAGGGTCGCGGAGATGCCGAAGTCCTCGGCCGTGCGGTGCAGGAGCCAGCGGGCGATCCACAGCTGGTCGGCGACCTCCAGCGGGGACAGCGGGCCGACCTGGAACTCCCACTGGCCGGGCATGACCTCGGCGTTGATGCCGGAGAGGGAAAGGCCCGCGGCGAGGCAGTTGTCCAGGTGCTTCTCGACGACGGCGCGGCCGTAGATCTCGTCCGCGCCCACCCCGCAGTAGTAGCCACCCTGCGGAGCCGGGTAGCCGCCGTCCGGGAAGCCCAGCGGGCGGGAGCCCTTGAAGAACGTGTACTCCTGCTCGATCCCGAACAGCGACTCCTGGGCGGCGAACCGCTCGGCCACCGGGCGCAGCAGCGCCCGCGTGTTGGACTCGTGCGGGGTGCCGTCGGTGTTGAACACCTCGCACAGCACCAGCAGGTGCGCGCCGCCCCGGATCGGGTCGGCGTAGATGGCGACCGGCTCGAGGACGCGGTCGGAGCTGCTGCCCTCGGCCTGGTTGGTGCTGGAGCCGTCGAAGCCCCACGTGCCGGGCGTGACGCCGTCCTCGATGATCTTCGTCTTCGACCGGAGCTTCGCGGTCGGCGCGGTGCCGTCGATCCAGATGTATTCAGCCTTGTACGCCATGGGTCTCTTTCTCCTGTGATCGGGCCGGATGGCCCACGAAATCGTGTGATCGGTGCGACGGACGGTTCAGACCGCCGCGAGCGGCGCGTCGGTGCGCACGAGGGTGGCCGACGCCTGGCCCTCGCCAAGCGTCGACATGAGCAGCGCGACAACGTTGTCGTGTGCTCCGCGTTGAGCATCGGAGAGCGCGGTGCCTCCCCAGCGGTCGCGCAGAGTCGGATCGGCCCCACGATCCAGGAGGTACTGGACCACGTCGAGGTTCCCGTCCGAGGCGGCCAGGTGCAGCGCCGTCCGCCGGTCGTAGTCGGCGGAGTTCGGATCCTTCCCCGCCGCCAGCGCGAGCCGGACGTACGCCAGATCGCCGTGACTGGCGGCCCACAGCAATCGCGTGGTCGACGCCACCTCGTCCTCGTTCCGACCGCGTCGCGGGTCGCGTTTGCCGGAGTCCTCCCCGGCGGCCAACGAGTCGTAGACGTGGAAGTTGAACCGGTTGATGAGTTCCTTGCAGAACGCGACTCCCCGGACGGAGTTGCCGAGCGCGTCGAGGCGGGGCGACCAGACGCAGATGCCCATCACGCCCGGCACCACGATCATGAGTCCGCCGGAGACACCGCTCTTCGCCGGCAGACCGATGGTGAAGGCGAACTCCCCCGAATAGTCGTACATCCCGCACGACGACATCAGCGAGAGACACTTGCGCGCGGTGTCAGCGGAGAAGATCCGCTCCCGGGTGAGGGGGTTGACACCGCCGTTGGCGAGTGAGGCGGCAACGACCGACAGGGACCGCGCGTCGACCTCGATGGAACAGCACTGGAAGTAGAACTCCAACGTCTCGGTGAGGTCGGTGCCGTCCGGAAAGGCCCGGTGCTCGCGCATGAAGTACCCGAGAGCGAAGTTCCGATCCGCCGTACGCCGTTCCGAGAGATAGACGGCATTGTTGAAGCCGACCGTTCCGCCGCCGGCCAGTCTGCGCCAGGTCTCGGCGACGTGGTCGAACCGGTCGGCCATCTCCCATCTCGGGCGCAGCAGCGAGCAGCACATGATCGCCCCAGAATTGATCATCGGGTTGTGCGGAAGGCCCTCGTTGTTCAATGTCAGCTCGTTGAACCCGCGACCGCTGGGTTCCCGCCCCACGTGCCGGTGGACCTCTTCGGCGCCGTGCTGCTCCAGCGCAAGACAGTAGTTGATCGGCTTGCAGACCGACTGGACGCAGAACGGGGTCTCCGCGTCCCCCACGGCGAAGCGCTGGCCGTCGGTCGTGCACAACGCGATCCCGAAATTCTCCGGATCGACGCGGCCGAGCTGCGGGATGTAGTCGGCGACCTGCCCCTCGGCGACACCCCGGAGGCCCTCGTAGATCGAGAAGATCTCCGTCTGCAACGCGGCGAAGTCCGGAATGACGAGGTCTCCGCGCAGCGACCTCTCGATCACACCGCCACCCGCCCTGCACCACGCGATGAAACGGGATATGTCGATGCGGGCCGGACCGTCGCCACCGGTGGCGGACCGCACCTCGACCAGGCGCGGATCCGCCTCGGAGATGCCTGCGGCGCGCAGGCGGTCGACGAGTTCCGCCACCGCGACCGTTCCGTCGGTGTCGACCGCGAAAGACCCGAACAGCTTCTCGTACGCGGCCGCGGCGAAATCGTCGAAGCCGGACGGCTCAAGACCGCGGGACCACGCCTGATCGGGGCGACGTGGCGCGGCTCTGGTTTTCCTGGTCGCGGGCATAGCGTGTTTCAACTACTCCGTAATTGTTGGTGACGGCGTGGTGGCGACGCATGTCCCGACAGACGCACTCTGGTGACAGTCGACCCACCCACCGTCCAAAGATTAGGAAGGGCCCGGTGTACGACCGCTTGATTCCGTCTTACCGACAACTGGTGATCCCGGAAACCGCGACGGTACGGTTGACGACACCTCCGCTGTCCGGATTTCGGACCGGTACGGTGATTTCCCACACACGGCGGAACAGGTTGCGTGGGCGCCACATCGACGGCAGGCTCACCCCTCACCGGCCCGGCAGCAGGGACAGACCGCCGACGGAGTCGCCGATTACGCTTTTTCGAGCAATCGATATCCGATCGACAGGATCGACCGTCGCGCAGAGGTGACAGGGTGATCCCGGAGCGATATTTAAGGCATATTTAATCGGCGCAGGCGGATAGGCGCACGGGGTCGACTCGTACTCTTTCTTCTCGGAAGAAAGGTGCATCCCCGTTGACGTATCTGCGACCCACCCCTCGACACCGCCATGTCCTGACCGCCCTGCTGGTGGTCTGCCTGGCGTTCACCGCCGGATGCAAGGAGTCTCCGGCCACGCCCGGCGCGTCCGGTCCGTCCGGCGACACCGGCACCGGATCGTCCGACCCCGGGACGCCGACGCCCGCCGCGCCGGGCGACGCGGCGACCACGCCGAGCGCCCCGGGCACCTCGACCAGCCCGGCCGCACCGGTCAAGCCGGGCACCTCGTCCACGAGCGCCGTCCCACCCACCGTGTCGGGTGGCTGGATCACCGTCGACGCCGCCGCGCAGGCCGCCGCGACGAGGGCGTTCTTCGCGCGCAAGCCGAAGCCGGTGACCGGCAACCCGGTGAAGGTTCCGGAGTTCAACGTCGGCTGCACGGTCAGCCACCACAACGGTGACGACCCGATCGTCCTGCCCAAGCTGGCGGGCGGCTCGCACAACCACACGTTCTGGGGCAACAGGTCGACCGATGCCAACTCGACGGCGGAGTCGCTCCGGGCGTCGAAGGCGACCACCTGCAACTCGCCGGACGACCAGTCCGCCTACTGGGTGCCGACCATGTACCAGAACGGCAAGGTCGTCGACCCGACCGAGGTGACCGTCTACTACGGTTCCCGACTGAAGGACCCGAGCAGGACCCAGCCCTTCCCGTTCGGCCTGCGGATGATCACCGGTAATGCCAGGAACCAGGTGGACACCCCGGACAAGCAGGGCAACCACTTCTGGTGCGCCGGCATCGGCGGCGAGATCGGCCGCAGCGCCGACAGGACCTTCCCGGTCTGCGCCAAGACCGCGCACGTCGTCCGGCAGATCACCTTCCCGGACTGCTGGGACGGCAGGCACCTGGACAGCCCCGACCACAAGGCGCACATGGCCAACGGAGACCACACGGGAGCCTGCCCGAAGAGCCACCCGGTGCCCGTCCCGTCGGTGTCCTTCGTGATCTCGTACCCGTTGAGCGCGAACACGGATGGGATCACCCTCGCGTCCGGCACCTCGTTCTCGATGCACGCGGACTTCTTCAACGCCTGGAAGGACGAGGCGCTGGCCGCAAGGGTCCGCAACTGCCTGGACCAGAACGTGAAGTGCAACTCGGCCGGCAACTTCTAGCCCTCGTTCGTGTCGATCATGGAGTTGTGGTGGGGGACGAACCAGACGTCGTCCCCCACCTCGGGCACCACAACTCCATGATCGACGAGGTTGGGGGCGGGGGTCAGAGCTTCGCGGCGCCCGCCTCGGTGGCCTCCTGCACTGCCGAGGTACGACGGACCTCGGCCCGCTCGTCGCCCGCGTCCTCCCGGTCCGGGGCGGTCATCCGGGCCGCCCGGTTGCCGCTCGGCGCGGCCTGGTCGCCCGTCACGCCGCCTCGGATGCGGTTGTTCGCCGCCACCTGCGCGGCCGGGTCGTTGCCCGTCACAGTCAACTGGCCGTTGATGATGTTGTCGTCGACGGTGACGCCACCGGTGGTGTTGGTGACGCTGACATCCGCGCCCCAGTAGCCGCCGGAGGCGCAACTGTCCAGCGCGCCGTTCGGGCCGAGCTGCACGCCGCCGAGGTTGCCGGCGAAGGTGGCCCTGCCCCGGACGGCGCTGCCGCACACGACGCTGCCGGTGGCGCTGTTGAGCACCGACAGGGTGCCGTCGACGAACGAGTCGTGCACGTCGGTGTAGTACGTGCCGGTGCTGCTGACGTTGCGCGTCACCTGGGTGCCCCCGTCGAGCCGTACCTCACCGGCGCCGACGGTGACGTTCCCGCCGATCGTGGACGCCTCGGCGAACAGGAAGCTGTCGATGGTCGCCGAACCCTTCGGCCGGACGGTCAGCGCGCCGGTCGAGGCGTCGGACAGATAGACGCCGTAGCCTCCGGCGGCCAGCACGACCTGACCGTCGACGGTCGTCTCGGTGGCGTCGAGGTAACCGTCGGCGGCGATCCGTACCTCGCCGCTGACCCGGCCACCGGTGACCACCAGGTTGGCGCCGGCGGCGACGGTGACGTTGCCGGTGATCGTCGTGCCGGTCAGCGCGCAGGACTCACCGGCCGGGACGAGCAGGTCGTTGGGCACCGTCACCGCACCACCGGTGCCGATGCAGTGGGTGACCAGGTCGGCGTGGGCGGTCGGTGCCACGGCCAGCACCGTGGCGGCGATGACGGCACTCACGGTGGCCAGCTTGGCGGCGGTACGTCCGGGCATCGTGGTTCTCCCTCTGAATGAGATGCGGGGGCTCATGCGCCGACGTCCGATCGGGCCGCAGCCCGGACGATGGCGCCCTGCTGGCGCTTGGTGAGCGTTCCGGCGGTCACCAGCGCGGTGGTGACCGCCTCGACGTGCCGGACGAAGTCGGCGTGGCCGGGGTAGTCGGCGCGTTCGTCGATCAGGTCGTTGATGGTGCAGCCGTTCCCGGTGTCGACGTTCGCCACGGCAGTGTCGACGCCGTCGATGACCACCGTGTCCCGCGTGTCGGAGGCGGGGCAGGCGTCGGTGCCGTCGGCCACCACCGTGAACGTCGCCGACTGCTCGGCGGCGGTGTTACCGGCGGTGTCCGTCGCCCGGTAGCGCAGGGTGTGCGCCCCGACGGCGCGGACGACGACCGGGGTGGTGTACGCGGTCCACGCGCCGCTGTCGAGGGCGTACTCGGTCCTCGCCACGCCCGAGTCGGCGTCGGTGGCCGTGACGGTCACGGTCGCGCCGCCGACGTACGCGCCGTCGTCGTTCCGGTCGCCGGCCACCGTCGCCGTGACGGTGGGCGGGGTGGTGTCCTCGGCCGGCGGCGCGACGACGGTGAAGTGGGCCATCTGCTCGGCCGAGGTGTTGCCGGCGACGTCGGTGGCCCGGTAGTGCAGCATGTGCATCCCGGTGGCGGTCACCACGACCGGGCTCGTGTACGCCGTGAAGGCGGCCCCGTCGAGGGCGTACTCGATGGTGGCGACCCCCGACCCGGCGTCGGTGGCGGTCAGCGTGGCGGTGACCGTACCGATGTAGTTGCCGTCGCCGTCGCGGTCGCCGGTCAGCGCGGCCGTGACCACCGGCGCGGTGGTGTCCTCCTCGGTCGGCTCGACGACCCGGAACGACACCGAGCCGACGGCACTGGTGTTGCCGGCCTGGTCGGTGGCGCGGAACTGCACCGCGTGGTCGCCGACCGCGGTGACCCGCACCGGCTGGGTGTACGGCTGGAAGCTGGTGTCGTCGACCTGGTACTCGACGGTGTCCACGCCGGAGTCCGCGTCGGTGGCCGTGACGGTCACCGTCGCCGCGCCGACGTAGTTGCCGTCGCCGTCGCGGTCACCGGACACGGCCGCGGTGACGGTCGGGGGCGTGGTGTCGCCCCCTCCCCCGCCGTCGGTGACGACCAGCTCGCCGACCATCTGGCTGTGGCCGGGGATGGCACAGAAGTAGCGGTACCGGCCCGGGGTCAGCGTGACGGTCGCCTCGTGGCGGCCGTTGTTGGCGTCGAACGGACTGGCCAGGATGTTGATGGTGACGTCGTGGTTGTAGCCCTCGGTGGACGTGTCGAAGGTCAACGTGTGCGGCATCCCGGTGGTGTTGCCGGTGGCCGCGCTGTTCTCCCAGACGATCGTCGTCGCGCCGGCCACCGCGGTGGTGGGCACGGACTTGTAGCGGGTGGTGTTGTCGTCGGCGGTCCAGGTCAGCACCTGGTCCGCGGCGGCACGTGGTGCGGCGGAGGCGGGTGGCGCGGCCAACGGCGCGACCGTGAGCAGGACCGCCGCCAACGCGGCCGTGAGTCGTCGGATCATCGTCTCTCCTAGAGCTCGCGCACGCGGATGTTGCGGAACTCGGTCAGGTCGTTGTCGCCGTGGTTCTGCAGTCCGATGAAGCCGCGCAGGAACTGCCGCAGGTCGGTCGGCGGATCGCCGGCCCGGGAGGACTGCTTGCCCGGCGTGTTGTCGAACTCGTTGATCACCACGCCGTTGCGGATCATCGTGTAGTGCTGCCCGACCACCCGGATTTCGTAGTCGTTCCACACGTTCTTCGGGGTGACGCCGGCCTGGGCGAGCGGCACCGGGTCGAAGTTGTAGACCGAGCCGGTCTTCTGCGGCTCGCCGCTCTCACCGTCGTAGATCTGGATCTCGTGTCCGCAGTAGATCGCCATCCAGGCGGTCGAGGTCCGGGCCGACCCGATGGTGCCGCAGCTGCCCGGTGGCCGCTGCTCCAGCGGGACCCGCAGGTCCGGGAAGCGGATGAAGACACCGGTGTTGGCCCGGTTGGTGCCCGGTGCGATGTCCTTGAACTGCACCTTCAGCGAGAAGTCGCCCAACTCCCTGGTGTGCCAGAGCATGCCGAGACCGCCGCTGGAGCGCAGCGCCCCGTCCGGCTGGATGCTGAACGAGCCCGTCGGCGCCTGCTCCCAGCCGCGCAGCGACTCGGCGGTGCCGTCGTACAGGGGCTCGTACCCGGTGCGACCGTCCCGGCCGATGTCGGACGCGGCGGCCAGGCGGGTGAGCGTGCCCGCCTCGCGGGCGTTGAGCAGGCCGTCGTCCTGCAACCCGCGCGTCACCGCGGTGACGTGCCGAACGAAGGCGTTGTGGTCCGGCCAGGTGCTCTCGTCGTCGATCAGGTCGTTGATCGTGCAGCCCTGCCCGACCGTCCGACTGGGCACACCGGTGTCGGTGTCGCCGAGCCACACCGTCGCCCGGGCGTCCGGCACCGCGCACCCGACCGTGACGGTGGTCCGCACGGTCGCCGTCTCGCCGTCGGCGTACGTGACGGTGAGCTTCGCGGTGTAGGTGCCGACCTTGGCGTACGTGTGTCGGGGGTCCACCTCGGTCGACGTGGCGCCGTCGCCGAACTCCCACCGGTGGCTCACGCCGCCGGACTTCGAGCCGGTGAAGGCGATCGTCAGCGGCTTGTTCTGCACGGCCACCGAGGTCGCGGCGGGCGCCGGGGTGGGGGCGCCACCGGTGTAGGTGACCCGGATCAGCTTCTGGTTGGGGTTCAGGCTGAAGAAGCCGCCTCCGTAGTCGAGCAGGTAGAGCGCGCCGTCCGGGCCGAACTTGGCGTCCATCCAGCTCTGCAGGCGGTTGTCGCCGTTGCCGCTGGGGATGATGGCCCGCAGCGACTCGGCGTACACCGGCGGGGCCGCCTGCGGCACGCCGGCCTCGTCGACGGTGACCGCGACCCGGTTGACCGGATTCGACTGGTCGCCGATGAGCCACTTGCCGTCCCAGTGTTCCGGCCACGCGACGCCGCTGTCGGTGTCGACGAGGCTGCGGTGGTAGGTGGGGCCGGACATGATGGCCTGCCCGCCGCCGCGCAGGTACGGCTGGGTGTAGGTGGCGTCGGCCGCGACGTAGGTCGGGAGGCCGCTGCCGTCGGTCCGCTTCGGGAAGACCGGGCCGCCGCCGTCCGGCGAGTACCAGATCATGTTGTCCCGGGCGGCGGGGATGTCCACCAGGCCGGTGTTGCGCGGCGAGGTGTTCTTCAGGTTGTCGCAGTCGTACCAGCCGGTCAGCACGCTGGCGTCGGTGTTGCTGCGGTCCCGGTACGGCTGCCGGTTGCCCATGCAGTACGGCCAGCCCTGGTTCCCGGCCGAGGTGATGATGGTGGCCGTCTCGTACTTCGCCGGGCCGAGGGTGGGGCTGGGCGACGAGGCGTCCGGGCCGACCCAGCCTGCGGTCAGCCACTGGTGCACCGGGTCGATCTGGAGGCGGGCGATGTTGCGCACGCCCATCACGTAGATCTCCGGCCGGGTCTTCTCGGTGCCCGGCGGGAACAGGTTGCCCTCGGGGATGGTGTACGTGCCGTCCGCCTCCGGGTGGATCCGGATGATCTTGCCGGCGAGGTCGTTGGTGTTACCCGACGTACGGCGGGCGTCCTGGAACGAGATCCCCTGGTACTCCTCGGTCCAGTTGTTGCCGGAGTAGCCCTGCGACCCCTCGGAGGAGTTGTTGTCGCCGGAGCCGACGTACAGGTTGCCCTTGGCGTCGAACGCCATGCCGCCACCGGCGTGGCAGCAGCTGTGGATCTGCACCGGGAACTGCAACAGGTCCTTGCGGGTGCCCTGGTCGATCGTCTGGGTCGCCCGGTCGTACGTGAAGCGGGAGATGGTGCGCTGCCCGACCCGTTTCACCCGGTCGATCGACTCGTGCGGCATCCAGTAGACGTAGAGCCAGCCGTTCTCGGCGAACGTGGGGTCCGGGACGATGCCGAGCAGACCCTCCTCGTTCTTCACCAACTCCGAGCCGCTGCCCCGGTTGCCCATCACCCGCAGGGTGGTCAGCAGTTTGACCTGTTTGCTGCGCGGGTCGTAGGAGTGGATGGTGCCGCAGCCCAGGCCGACGTTCGGGTCGTTCCAGTCGGCGATCGGGCCGCTCGGGCACGCCGCCTTGCCGACGTAGAAGACCGTGCCGTCGGGCGCGATGGTCAGCCCGTGCGGCTCGCCGATCTGGTCGAGCTGCCCGGTCTGGTTCGCTGCGGTCAGCCGCTCGATCTTGTAGTTCGCGGCGATCGTCGCCTGGCAGTCGCCGCGTACGCGCCCGGTGGTCCAGTTCAGCGCGCCGGTCAGGTGGGCGCGGAACGCCTCCTCGCCGTAGCTGCCCTCGGTGTGGCCCATGCCGGTGTAGAACGACCGCCCACCGTCGTAGTCCCGGCACCAGGACACCGGGTGGAACGGGCCGTTGGCGCCCGGGCCCGGGTCGTAGTGCCGTTCCTCGACCTGGGCGAGGGTGTGCACCGCGCCGATCGGGTTCGTCTCCCAGTTGTCCCAGCGGTCCGACCGGGTGAGGGTCAGCGGCAGCGACGCCGTAGCCGGGTGTTTGCGGTCCAGGATGTCGACCACCGCCCGGTTCACCGGGGTCGGCGGCGGCGCGGTGGCCGTCCCGGTGAACAGACGCAGGTCGGCGAGCTGGATCAGCGGCTCGCCGCTGTTGGCGGTGATGTTCAGCCGGTAGCGGCTGAACTCCTGCGGGGTGGCGATGTCGAACCGCCGGGTCTGGAACCGTTCGGCGAAGGTCTGGTTGGTGCGCGTGTCCAGGTCGGACCAGTTCTGGCCGTCCGTGGAGCCCTGCAGGGTCCAGTCCTTCGGGTCCCGCCCGACGAAGTCGTTGGCCGACGTCAACGCGTAGCCGGTGATCCGCTTCGGCGCGGCCAGCTCGTACGTCACCCAGGCCGTGGGCGTGCGGACCAGCCACTTCGTGTTGGCGTCGCCGTCGGTCAGCTTCTCCTTGGTCTCGCTGGGCGGGTTCTCGCCGATGGCGGTCACCCGGGCCACCGGCTCGGCCACCGGGATCGCGCCGGCCGGGCGGGCGCCGATCAGGCCGGTGAACCAGGTCGAGTCGACCTGGGCGCGGGCGGCGTCGGCGATGCCGACGAAACCGCCGCCGGCCTTCATGTACGCCTGGAGCGCCGACTCCTGGTCGCGGTTGAGCGCCGCGCCCGTCGCGGAGAGGAACACCACGCTCTGGTACGCGGACAGCGTGGTCGGAGTGAACACACCCGGGTCCGTGGTGGCCATGACATCGATGTCATGACTGGCCGCAAGCTGTCGGATGGTGTCCACCGCGCGCGCCACCGGGTCCTGCTGCTGGGCCACCGGGCCGTGGAACACGAGCACGGCGGTGCTGTTCTGCTGCGTCCGCGCCGGCGCCTCGGTCACCGCTCGGGGCGCGGCTGCCGCCGCCGATGCCGTGGTCGTGGCCGGGATCAGCGTGGCAAAGGCCGCTATCGCGGCGAGGGCTCGTCGTACGTCTCTTCTCATCCCCGTCCCCACCTTTCGGTCAGCTTCCGTGCGTGTGGGTATGGCCCTGGAACCGGTGGATCGCCTCCTCGGCGCCGGGGGGCATGCTGCCGTCGGCGTTGCGCACCAGGAAGATCCCGGCCATGCCGCCGTCGGAGTGGTTCTGCACGTGGCAGTGGTACATCCACGCGCCGGGCCCGACGCCCTCCCCGGCCAGCACCTGGAACCCGAACGAGCTGCCCGGGTTGAGGTCCTTGTTGTCGACGACCAGGCTCGGGTCGGCCGGTCCTTCGAGCATCCCGGTGCGGTTGTCCGCCCAGCGGTGCGCGTGCAGGTGGAAGGTGTGGAACAGGTTGCCGTGCCCGATGGCGAGCCACTCCACCCGCTGGCCCAGGTTCGCCTCGAACATGGGTGTGTTCGGGGCCATCCGGTTGTTGATCGTCATGTCGTGGAACACGACCGTGAACTGCTTCTCCGGCAGAATGTCGCCGCGACGTCGGACGATCAGCGCGCCGTACAGTCCCTTGGCGACGCCGGCGGTGCCGTGGTCGGTGCCCATGGCGTGGTCGTGGTAGTGCCAGTAGCCGGCGCTGCCCGGCATGTACCGGCGACCCGACGCGGCGACCATCTCGTGCGAGCGCCACACGTACGTGCGTGTCTCGCCGGGATCGTTGAAGGAGTCGTTGAACGGACTGCCGTCCGAGTCGGTGCTGTAGTCCACCCCGTGCGGGTGGATGGACAGTCGCTGGTCGGTGGTGTTGACCAGGGTGATCTCCAGGGTGTCACCCTCGTAGATCTCCAGCACCGGCCCGGGCACGGTGGCCTGGCCGGGTGCCAGGCCGTAGCCGTACAGTCCGCCGGGCAACTGCTCGGCGTAGATGGTGACCTTCCTGGTCACTCCGGCGGCGGCCTGCGCTGGGCTGCCTCCGAACGCGCCCCCGAGCGTGGGGGCGGACGCGCCCAACGCTCCGGCTGCGAGCGCCCCGGTGGCGATCAGTGATCGGCGGGACAGGTGGCGGTGGGAGCCAACGGCGTGATCGTCCATGGGTCTCCGTTCCCGACCGGGCGAAGACGCGACGAGCGCAGGGTGCATCGACCGCCGAGCACAAGGCGGCAGCACGACTGGGGTGAGGATCGTCGCGGACTTCGCTCGGAAGACTCAGAACTTTCGATGGATGAACCCAACTTATGTAATCCATCGACGAAAGTACAGGGTCTGATTGCAGGAAGATTACCGCGACATCACGAGGGCCGTCGATCGGCCGGAGCCGGTGGTGTCAGAGGTGTCAGAGACCGTGGCGGTCGTCGGCCGGCAGGCCGGGGGTCTCCACCGGCGCGGGCGACTGCTCGGGCTGACCGAGTCGCGCGTGCGTCGGGTCGAGGACGCGGGAGAGGAACGCACGGGTCCGCTCGTGCTTCGGCGCGCCCAGCACCTCGTGCGGCGGCCCCTGCTCGACGACGACGCCGCCGTCCATGAACACGACCCGGTCGGCGACGTCCCGGGCGAACGCCATCTCGTGGGTGACCACCATCATCGTCATGCCGTCCTCGGCGAGCCCCCGCATGACGGTCAGCACGTCACCGACCAACTCCGGGTCGAGCGCCGAGGTCGGCTCGTCGAAGAGCATCAGCTTCGGGTCCATCGACAGCGACCGGGCGATCGCGACGCGCTGCTGCTGCCCGCCGGAGAGCTGCGCGGGAAACGCGTCGGCCTTGTCGGTGAGACCGACCCGCTCCAGGTTGGCCCGCGCGATCCGCTCGGCCTCGGCGCGAGAGCGCCGCAGCACCTTGCGCTGCGCGACGGTGAGGTTGCGCAGCACGGTCAGGTGCGGGAACAGGTTGAACGACTGGAACACCATGCCGATGCCCCGGCGGACCGCGTCGATCTCCACGTCCGGGTCGGTCATCTCGACGCCGTTCACCCAGATCGTGCCGACGGTCGGTTCCTCCAGCAGGTCGACACAGCGCAGCAGGGTCGACTTGCCGGACCCGGACGGCCCGATCACGCAGACGACCTCGCCCTGGCCCACCTCGAAGTCGATGCCCTTGAGCACCTCGATCGGCCCGAAGGACTTGTGCAGGTCCCGGATCTCTACGGCGGGACGGGAGGGGCTGGTCGTCATGCGGGTCACCGGGCCTTGGCGTAGCGGAGTTCGAGGCGGCGTACCACCTGGGACAGCGGCAGGGTGATGACCAGGTAGGCGAGGCCGGCCACCAGCAGCGGGGTGGCGTTCACCCGGTCGTTGAGCATGTCCCGGCCGAACTTGGTGACCTCGATGGTCTGTGCCGTCACGCCCAGCACGTACGCCAGCGAGGAGTCCTTGGTGAGCAGGATGAGCTCGTTCGTCAGCGGCGGGATGACGATCCGGAACGCCTGCGGGATGACGATCGTGCGCATCGCGGTGAAATGCGACATGCCGAGGGTACGGGCGGCCTCCATCTGCCCCTTCGGCACTGCCTGGATGCCGGCGCGGATGGTCTCGGCCATGTACGCCGCGGCGGTCAACCCGAGGCCGATCGCGATCGAGCCGAACACCCCGCCGGGGATCTCCCGCTCCGGGAAGGCGATGGGAATGCCGTACCCGACGAGGAAGAGCACCAGCAGCGCCGGCAGACCCCGGAACAACTCGATGTACGCGGTCGCCAGCCAGCGGTACGGCGCGACCCGGGACAGTCGCATGAGCGCGAGGACGGTGCCGAACACGAGGCCGAAGGCGAACGCGCCCAGCGTGTAGAGGATCGTGTTGCGCAGCGCCACGGTGATGATCGTGGGGAACATCGACTCGATGATGTCGACGCGGAAGAACGCGTCGGCCAGTCGGCCCCAGTCCGCGGCGAGGAGCACCGTGGCGATGATCGCGACGAAGACCAGGTACTGGATACCGAGGGACAGTCGTTCCCGCTGGCGGCGGCGCAGCTTCACGTTGGCTCGTTGCCTTCCCGGAGTGTGCTGACGGGCAGGGCGCGCGTTTCGCGCGCCCTGCCCTCCTGGGCGTCGATCAGGCGTTCGGCCGCTTGCCGATCCACTTGGCGTAGATCGTGTCGTACGAGCCGTCCTGCTTGGCCTTGGCCAGCGTCTCGTTGATCTTCTTGAGCAGCTCCGGGTTGCCGTCCTTCTTCACCGAGAACCCGTACTGCTCGCCCGTGTCGAACTCGGCGGTCACCGCGAACCCGCCCGGGTTCTTGCGGAGGTACTCGGACCACACCGGCAGGTCGTTGACGGCGGCCTCGACCTGGCCGTTCGCCACGGCCTGTTGCAGGGCGGCGAGGTCCTCGAACTCGACGAGCTGCAGGCCCTTCTCCTTCTCGAACTTGCGGGCGTAGTCGCGGCCGGTGGTGGCCGCCTGCACGCCGAGCTTCTTGCCCCGCAGGTCGTCGAGCGACTTGTACGGCTTCCCGGTCTTGATCAGCATCGCCTGCGTCGCGTCGAAGTACGGGTCGGAGAAGTCCATCACCTTCTGCCGCTCGGCGGTGATGGTCATGCCGGCGGCGGCCGCGTCGCACTTGCCGGTGTTCAGGTCCTGGCCGGACTTGATGCCCTCGAACGGCGTGTCGATGATCGTCTGCTCGACGCCCAGCTCCTTGGCCACGAGGTCCATCACGTCGACGTCGAACCCGGTCACCTTGCCGCTGGCGTCCTTGGACTGGAACGGCGGGTACGGCAGGTGGGTGCAGACGGTCAGCTTGCCGCCCTCGACCAGCTTGACCCCGCTGGCCTGGACCTCGCTGTCGTCCTTCTTGGCACATCCCGCGGTCACCGCCAGAGCGGCGATCGCCACGACGAGGCCGGCCTGACGGACTGCGCTACGGACCCTCACGAGTGTGTCCCTCCGGTTCGGCTCTCCCGCGGACGGGCAGCCAGGTTGTACGAAATCGATGTGACAGGGGACGGTACCTGATTCGAGGAACGGTAACTCAGGTCACGCGTGGTAGCCGCAGCGCTGCGGCGACCATCACAGTCCGTGAACGTCACAGGCGGTCGGGAAGGGGACGGTCGGGTCGGTCCCGGGGCGTACGTCCCCGCCACGACGATCGACATTTGAGTAGCCGAGCCACCCCGAACGAGTAGGCCATCGCTCCGGACACCGCTGCGCCACCGCAGAAGCTGATGGACGATCAGTGGTACCGCCGTCACCCAACGGTGAGCAGATCCGACCCCGGAGGGGAGGGCAGACCTGCGGATGGACACCTACCCCACGACACCTCAGATGGCCTTCGCACAGTTCGTCCGCCAAGCCGTCGACGACGCCCGCGAGGAACACGGCTGGACCGTCGGCGACATCGCGCACCACACCGGGGTGAGCCGCTCGACCCTGTTCCGCTGGCTCGCCGGAGACTGGCAGCGCTACCCCGAGCTGGCGAAGGTCCGGAGCCTCTGCGCCACCCTCGACCTCTCCATCGCCGCCGCGATCCGGCCGCTCGCGATGCCGAACGCGGCCGTGACGCCGCGGGTGCTGGCGGAGGTCGAGGCGGACATGGGCACCATCCGCCGACGGTTGCTCGACGAGTCCGTGTCTGCCGCGGACAAACGCCAGATCCGTGACCATCTTCGCCGACTCGCCGGCCGCGACCTCCCGGTCGAGGTGGCGTCGCCGTCCGGGACCGGTTCCCGCGCCCGCAGGCCCTCCCCGCCGCGCGTCGGCGCGTCCCGCCGGTAGCCCGACCGGACGAGCGCCGCGCGGCGCGGCAACCTCAGCGGGCGGCGCGACCCGGCCGACCCGGACCGGTGCCGGAACGCCGGGCACCGATGCGGGGAGCCCGCACCACCGGTGAGCTGCCGGCCCCGGGGCGGAAGTCGCGAGCCGCGGTGGCCACCATCTCGTCGGGATCGCCTTCGAGCGTCTGCCGGACGTGCGCCGGGATGATCTCGGACGTGGCCATCGCCAGCCGGACCTGCACCGAACGGTCGTCGACAAGCGTCGCCAGGTCCGCCTCGTCCAGCTCCAGCGCGCGGACCAGCGCGGCCCGTACGTCGACCGCCGGGTCCCCGGCCAGGGCGCTGCGCTGCGCGGCGGTGGTCCGCGGGTTGCGGGCCAGCCCCTTGCGGACGCGGACGGTACGGTCGGCCAGCAGGGCGACGATGACGTCGGGGTCCTGGGTGTGCGTGGCGAGGCGTTCCCGCACCTCGGGTGAGACGTCGTCGACCAGCCGGGCGGCCAGCTCGGGTTCCAACTCGCGGGTCTCGGCGAGCAGACCCCGGAGCTCCTTGTCAGGTGCGGCGACCATCACCCGGCGGACCGACTCGTCGCAGGCCGGGTTGCCGGCGACGGCCCAGCGGACCCACCGGTCCGCGTCCTTGACCAGGCGCAGGAGATTGCCCACCGAGGTCGCCGGATTGCGCGCCACGGCTTCCCGGACGTGACGATCATGGTCGCGGGTCAGTGACCGCAGGGCCTGCGCGGGCGCGTCCGGCCGCGCCGCGACCGCCTTGCGCACCGCGACCGACGCATCGGACGCCAGGTCGATGAGGGTCATCTGTGGCGTTGTGGGGTCGTGTGCGAGGGCGAGCCGCTCGTCCGCCCCACCACCGGTCGGACGGTCGGCCGTGGTGCCCGACCCGCTGTCCCGGTCGGTCCCGCCGACGTGCTGCTGCTTACCCATGGGCGCAATCATGGCACGGGTCGACCGGGGCGCCGCGTGGCGAGCCCGCACGCCGTCCCCTGGTCCGACGGCCCGTCGACCTCAGTGCTGCTGCCGCGGCGCCACCAGGCCCGACTCGTACGCGACGACGACGAGTTGCGCGCGGTCACGGACTCCGAGTTTGGCCATGGCCCGGTTGACGTGGGTCTTGGCGGTGAGCGGGCTGATCACCATCCGCGCCGCGACCTCGTCGTTCGACAGCCCCTGGGCGACCAGGGCAACGGCCTCGCGTTCCCGGCTGGTCAACTCCGCGAGGCCGGTCGGGGCGCGCAGGTGGCGCGGCTCGGCGACGTACCGGTCGATGAGGCGGCGGGTGATCGACGGCGCGAGCAGCGCGTCCCCCCGCGCGGCGACACGTACGGCGTGCAGGAAGTCCTCCGGCTCGATGTCCTTGACGAGGAACCCGGCGGCGCCGGCGCGCAGGGCGTGGAACACGTGTTCGTCGAGGCCGTAATTGGTCAGGATGACGACGTGCACTCCGGCCAGAGCCGGATCGGCGGCGATGAGCCGGGTCGCCTCGATGCCGTCCAGCACGGGCATCTGGATGTCGATGAGGGCGATGTCGGGCAGATGACGCCGGGCGAGGGCCACACCCTCCCGCCCGTCGGCGGCCTCGGCCACCACCTCGATGTCGTCCTCGATGTCCAGGAGCGCGCGGAAGCCGCTGCGCAGCAGCGCCTGGTCGTCGACCAGCAGGACGCGGATCACGCCGGCGGTCCCACCGGGAGTTCGGCCTGGACGGTGAAGCCGCCCTCGTCGCGGGGCGCGGCGTGCAGGCGTCCACCCAGGGCGGTGACCCGCTCGCGCATGCCGAGGAGCCCGACCCCGGGCGTCGGGACGGCGTCCGACGTGACGGACCCGTCGTCGTCGACGCGGATCGCGAGGGCGTCCGGACGGTAGTCGACCCGGACCGCCGCGCTGGCCGCGGCGGCGTGCCGGGCGACGTTGGTGAGGGATTCCTGGACGATCCGGTAGGCGGTCCGGTCCACGGCCACCGGCACGGCCGGTCGTCGCCCCCGCACCGTCAACGTCGCGTCCAGCCCGGCCATCCGGGCCCGCTGCACCAGCTCCGGCAGGTGGTCGAGGCCGCGCGGCGGACTCCGGTCGTCGTCCCGCAGCGCCTCCAGGGTCGCGCGCAACTCACGGCTGGCCTCGCGGCCGGCCTCCCGGATGGCGAGCAACGTCTCCGGCACCTCCTCGCCGCGCCGGCGGGCCAGGTGGACGGCCACCTCGGCCTGCACCTTGATGATCGAGATCTGGTGGGTCAGCGAGTCGTGCAGCTCCCGCGCGATGTGCAGCCGTTCCTCGTCAGCACGGCGGCGCGCGGTCTCCTCCCGGGTGCGTTCGGCCTCGTCGGCCCGCCGCTCGGCCTGTCGCAACGCCTCCCCCGCCGCGCCGGCGGCGATCAGCCACGCCACCTCCAGCGCGCCCCGGGCCCGTGCGAGCGCGTCGCCCAGCGGCAGACCCTGCGGTGGGGCGAGCGCCGTGAGCGGCAACGCGACGAGCATCAGCACGGCGGCGACGATCGTGACGACCCGGTGGCCGGCCCGTACGCCGTAGTACACGGCGAACAGGAAGGCGACGGCCGGCACGTCGAAACCGGCCGCCTGGTAGCCCACGGCACACAGTCCGGTGACGGCCAGGACGGCGACGGGAGCACGGCGACGGGCCGCCAACGCCAGACCACTCGCGGCCAGCAACGGATAACCCAGCAGGTCGGCGTCGATCGTGGCGGCGTCCGCGGACCGACCGGCGACCAGCAACACCGCCGCCACCCCGATGGCGATCACCCAGTCCCGTACGACGGCACGCTCTGTGCTCATGCGCGCACCCTAGCCCGGGCGGCGCCCCGGGCGACTCCTGCGCGCGGACGACCGGGAACTACCGCGTCCGTGGTAGTCGTGCGGCGTGCGCGCCGTACGCGGCAGCCGCCTGCGCCCGCCGCGGCAGGGCAAAGAGCCTCCGGTTGCCGGACGACCGGCGGCCGGCGCGGCGACACGATCGAACGACACACCACGACGTACGAGAAGGAGAAGCACATGTCGGTGCTCACCGCCGCCGCGTCCGCCCTGATCGAGGGGATCGCCGCCCCTGAACGGCCGTTGGCGGCCAGCGTCACCACCATGAGCGCCGGCCGGCTCGGCGCGAGCGTGGGCGGCCTGCTGGCGCTGGCGGGGGTGATCGTCGGCGCGGTGGCCCTGGCCCGCCCGAGCAGCCGCGTCGGCACCGGCAGCGGGATGCTGGGCGCGACCGTGGCCCTGGCGTCCGGACTGCTCGGCGTGAGCCTCGGCGCGCTGGTGGTGGCGACCTCCGACGGCGGGATCGGCACCGGCAACGGTCGGGGCGGGGCGTACGTGGCCCTGGTGGTGGGGTTGGCCGCGCTGGGCCTCGGTGGCCTGGCGTTGAGCCGTACGCGCAGTTGAGGAACCGCCCGTCCTGCTCCCCCCGTGGGAGCAGGACGGGCGATCGGCAGCGGTTGGGGCAACCCGCCGTCAGGCGTGCCGCGCGCTCCCGCGGAAGCCCACGATCACGACCGCGCCCACCACCAAGTGCATCAGGAGGAGGGCCACTCTGGTGCCGGCCGAGGCGTCGACCAGGGATGCCGGCACGAGCGACAGCACGAGGACGGCGAGGGCGATCCCCGTCCAGATCGACGTGGCACGCGCCCGGAAGCGCTCGAGCACCGCGAGCAGGCCCCAGCCGAGCAGCGCCGCGATCGCGGAGTTCAGGACGACGGCGAGCACCGTGACATCCCGCGGGCCGGCGCCCTGGTCGACGGTGAGCTGCGCGCCGGCGAGGCTCGCGATCGACCACACGGCCACGGCGGCGAGCACGGCGACCGCGACGGCGATGGCCCGGTCACGCACCCGTGCGGCGCTGGCACCGGCACGGGGAACAGAGGCTTCCGCAGACATCAGAGGTGACTCCTTGGTGGAGGGGACGCACTGTCGAGATCGAACCGTATCAGAAGGTTCCGTTCTTTACTATCTCGTTCTTAACTTGTTCGCGAGCGGCGATGCTCCGCTACGAGATAGTTCGAATCACGAACCAGTTGGTAGGCTGCCGCCATGACCACCGGAACCTCCGGGCCCGATGCCACGCCACCAGACCTGATGTTCCTCATGTCCTGGGCCACCCACGCGCTGGCTCAGGAGCACGCCGCCGCCCTCTCCGGCCTCGGCATCTCGACGCGTGCCTACTGCGTGCTCGATCGCGGACTCACCGGCGAGTTCACCCAGAGCCAGCTCGGCGAGATGTGCGGCATCGACAAGACGACGATGGTCGTCACCCTCGACGAGCTGGAACGTGCCGGCCTGGTCGACCGTCGCACATCGACGACCGACCGGCGCGCCCGCATCGTCACCGTCACGCCTGACGGCGAGCGGCTGGTCGCCGGGGCGCGGCAGATCGTCGCGGCATTGCAGAGCGACATCCTCGCCACGGTTCCGTCGCGCGACCGCGCGATCTTCCTGGACGTGCTCGGTCGGCTGGTTCAGGGCCGACTGTCGACATTCGTGCAGACCGACCGTCCCGCGCGCAGGCGATCCTCCCGGGCAGCCTGACCTCGAGCGGGGAGCATGCCCAGGTGAGTTCGGACCAGCTCCTCGTCACGCTGGACCGTGCCAGTCCGGTGCCGTTGCAGCAGCAGCTCTGCGACCAGATCAGCTCATCCGTACGCGCCGGCCGGCTGCGGCCCGGTGACGCGGTGCCGCCCAGCCGTGAGCTGGCACACCAGCTCAGAGTCTCCCGGACGGTGGTGACCCGCGCGTACGAGCTGCTGCGGGCCAACGGGGTGCTCACGTCACGGCGTGGTTCCGGCACGCGGGTCAGCGCGGCCCCGGGCGGCACACCGGCACCCGCCCCCCGCGCCGCCCGCGCGCACCTGCGACCCGAGCCCCCACTGCCCACCGACGCCGGCAGTCCCCTCTGGAAGCCCTGGGAACCGGCGCCGATGCACCGGCCGGACGGCACCTACGACTTCCGGCACGGCACCCCGGCACTGGCCAGCTTCCCGGTGACCCGGTGGCGGCAGTCGCTCGCCGACGCGGTCAGCCGGGCCGACGCGGTGGCGCTCGGTTACGGTCCGGCCGAGGGTTCCCCGTCGCTGCGTACCCAGGTCACCGCGCTGCTGCGACGCAGCCGGGCGTTGGACGCCCGGCGCGAGAACACGGTCGTGACCAGCGGCGCGACCCAGGCCATGGACATCCTGGTCCGGCTCCTCGTCGGCCCGGACGACGTGGTGGTCATCGAGGATCCGAGCCACACCGTGCTGCGGCAGATCTTCGGCTACTCGCGGGCCGCCGTGGTGCCGGTGCCGGTCGACGAGGAGGGCCTGCGGGTCGAGGAGATCGACTGCCGGGTCCGCGCGCACGGCCTCGACCCGGCCCGGGTACGCCTCGTCTACGTCACTCCGTCGCACCAGTTCCCGACCGGGTTCATCATGTCCGACCGGCGACGACGGGCATTGCTGCGGTGGGCCCGCGACCACGCCGCGACGGTGCTGGAGGACGACTACCACAACGAGTTCACCTTCGCCGAGGAGCGGCTTGCGTCGCTGGCCGCCGACCCGCAGGACGCGGACGTGGTCTACGTGGGCAGCTTCAGCAAGACCCTCTTCCCCTCGCTGCGCATCGGATACGCGGTGCTGCCGCCGCACCTCGTCCGGTCGTTCCTGGGCATCAAGTGGATCACCGACCGGCTGACCCCGACGGTCACCCAGGAGGCGCTGGCCGAGTTCATCTCCTCCGGCGCGTACGCCCGGCACATCGGCCGGATGGACCGCCTCTACCGGCAGCGACGCGCCCGCCTGTTGGAGTCGCTGTACGAGCACTTCGGCGCGGGAGTGCGGATCTCCGGCACGGCGGCCGGCCTGCACGTGCTCGTGACCCTGGGCGGCGCGCCCGACGTCGACGAGGCCGAGATCGTGCGCGCCGCCGCCGTGCGGGGCGTACGGGTCTACCCCGCCTCGGGCTACTTCGTCACCCGACCGCCGACCGAGCCGACCTTCCTGATCGGGTACGCGGCGTTGCCCACCGCCCGGATCACCGAGGGAGTGGCGCTGCTGGCCGCCGCGGTGCGGGACGTGACGGCTCGGTGAAGCGGGGGCGGCGGAACCGGACGCTCTGGGCGTACGGGACGGTGCAGTCGAACACCGCCTTGGCCGTGCGCCCGTCGGCCGAGAGCGACGGGGAGTAGCCGGTGTGCTGGCTGGGGTCGAGGGGGAAGCCCTCCCGGTCGGGCAGCACGACGAGGTCCTGGTCGGCCTGGAAGCGGGTGACCATGGCCCACCACAGGTCCTGGTCGGACTCGATGTCGACGTCCTCCCCCACGCACAGCACCAGCTTGGCCATCCGGAACTGCTCCAGCACCGCCTCGGCGGCGGCGCGCACCGCGACGTCGTCGTCCGGCCCGCGCTTCGCCGGCCACTGGAGCACCACCATGAGCTGACCGCCGCCGGCGGTGTGGCAGTGCGCCGCGAGCGCGGGTGTCCCCCGCCGCCGCAGCACGTCCAGCACGGCGGCCTCCATCCCGAAGCCGAGCAGGATCGACTGCTCGTGCCCGGGCCCGGAGACCGCCTGCAGGATCGGGCTCTCCCGGGCGGTGATCGCCGTGGCCCGGATCAGCGGCAGCGAGGGATGCGCCCGGCCCTGGTAGCCGAGGAACTCCGGCGTCGCCACCGTGCCGTGCGCGCTCTCCGGCGCGTGGTCGGCCAGCAGCTCGCCCTCGACGACGTACTCGGCGTGCGCGATGAACTCGGCGTCCACCGTGGCGCAGGGCAGCAGCTCCACCGGCTGGCCGGCGAGCGCGCCGGCCACCGCCAGCTCGTCGAGGTCGGCCGGGACCAGCGAGGTCGGGCAGCAGGACGACAACAGCACCGCCGGGCTGAGGCCGAGGTGGATCGCCACCGGCAGCGCGCGACCCCGGCGCAGGGCAGCCTGGTACGCCAGTTCCAGGTCGCGCCCCGGCACCATCCAGATGGTCAGCGTGTCGGGCCCCTGTACGCACATGCGGTGCACGGACAGGTTGCGGACCCCGGTGTCCGGATCGGTGGCGAGCACCGCGCCGAGGGTCAGGTAGGGGCCGGCGTCCTCGTCGGTGAGGACCGGCACCGGCAGCGCCGTCAGGTCCAGCGGCAGCGCCTCGCGCGGCCAGCGGGACGCGGCGGCGGACACCGCCGGGCGGGGGGCCGCCACCGCGTCGAGCAGCCGGTGCGGCAGTTCGGCGGGCGTGCAGCCGAGCAGGCCGGCGGCACGTCGGCGGGTGCCGTAGAGGCCCATCAGCACCGCCCGGGTGGGACCGTCGTCGGGGCGTACCCGGTCGAAGAGCACGGCCGGGCCGGCGCCGGTGGGCGGGGCGGCCGGCGCGCCCGCCCACCGGGCGTAGTGGGCGGACACGCCGTAGCGGGCGGGCAGTTCGGTGGCGACCCGCACCAGCTCGCCGGGGAGCGGGTCGAGGCTGGCCAGGGCGTGCCGCAGGTCGACGGGCGGGCGGTGGCTCATCTGGTGTCCGCCTGCGCCGCGGCGCGGCGGGCCGCCAGCATGTCGAGCTGCATCAGGGTCAGCTCCTCGATGAGGGCGCGGTACGTGCCGACGGCCACCTCGGGCGGCATGCCGTGCCCCACCGCCAGGCCGTGTATGCGGTCCAGGACCTGCCGTACCCGCTCGGGTGAGCGGACGGTCTCCTCGTCCGTCTTGTACACGGTCAGCTCCCGCACCACCCGGGTGCGCTCGGCCAGCAGGGCGATGATCTGCCGGTCGAGCCCGTCGATGGCGACCCGCAGCTCGGCGATCCGGGCCGTTCCGTCGGCGTCGCCGGCCGACGCCGACCCGGCCGGCGACGCGACGTGCTGCTGGTCGCTCACGGCTGCGGAACCTCGTCGACCACGAAGACGACCGTGGGTTCGGCGTCGCTGCCCTGGGACCGGTGCTCCTCGTCGTCGGGGATGACGAAACCCATCCCGGGGCGGCACGGCACCGACCGGTCCCGGAAGTGGATGGTGAACTCGCCCTGGAGCACGTAGCCGGTGTGCCCCCGCAGGCACCAGTGATGCTCGTCGAAGCCGGGCGGCAGCTCCAACAGACGCAGACGCTGACCGCCCACGTACGTCATCTTGACCCTGCCCTCGGCGCCGGGCTTGTCCCACCTCTCCCACTCGGTGGCGGGAAAGTCGATGCCGACCGGTGCGGCGACCTGCTCAGTGGACATTCTCGATATCTCCTTTGCTCTGGACGGATTCGGCGCGGCGGGGCCGCGGGACGCGTTCGTTGCGGTCCCGGCGCGGCAGGACCGGACCACCGTCGACCCGCTGGTGCCGCTTGAGCAGTTGCACCATGTCGAGCATCCGGTGCACCATCCGCTCGAGCGCGTCGACGCCCTCGGCGTCGGTCAGGCCGGGGCTGCCGGTGGTGTTGCGCAGCAGGACGGGGAAGCCGCTGCCCACCAGGATCATCCTGTTGAGCAGCAGGTTGTTGACGATCTGGTTGTGCACCGAAGAATCGCTGTACCGGCGCCCGGTGACGATGATGCCGCCGACCTTGTCGGCGAGCGGCCTGTTGAACCGCAGGTAGCCGACGCCGGCCCGCTCGATGAAGACCTGCATGAGGTGGGCGAGGCCGAAGCCGTGCACCGGGGCCGCGTAGATGAGTCCGTCGGCGGCGGCCATCTGCTCCACCAGGGCGGGGACGTCGTCGTCCACGCGGCAGGGCAGGGTACGGCTGTTGCAGTCGCCGCACGGGCTGCACGGCGAGATGCGGTGTTCCCGGAGCACGATGGTGCGCAGGGTCGCACCGCGTTCGGCGATCAGCCGGCCCGCGTGCGCGATGGCGTGGTCGGTGTTGCCACCGGCCCGCTCCGAACCGTTGATGGCGAGGATGGTCGCTGCTTCGCTGTGCATTGGCACCCCCGGGTGCTCGGCGCGGGGGCGGGCGCCACGGCGGCGCCCGCCCCCAGCGAGGTCAGTCCGTCAGCTTCCCGGCGAAGTAGTCGATGTAGGCCTGCATGTCGAAGTGGCCGTGGCCCGAGAGGGAGAAGACGATCGCCTCCGACTCACCCGTCTCCCGGCAGCGCAGCGCCTCGTCCACGGCCACCCGGACGGCGTGGGTGGACTCCGGCGCCGGCACGATCCCCTCGCTGCGGGCGAACAGCACGCCCGCCTCGAAGCACGCGGTCTGCGGCACGGCACGCGCCTCGATGAGATCGAGGTCCCGCAGCGCGCTGATGATCGGCGCCATGCCGTGGTAGCGCAGTCCACCGGCGTGGATGGCCGGTGGGCGGAAGTCGTGGCCCAGGGTGTGCATCTTGGTCAGCGGGGTGAGGCCGGCGGTGTCCCCGAAGTCGTAGTCGTAGGTGCCCTGGGTCAGCGACGGGCAGGAGGACGGTTCGACCGCGATGAACCGCACGGCCGGGCCGCCGCCGAGTTGGCGGCGCAGGAACGGCAGGGCCAGCCCGGCGAAGTTGGAGCCACCGCCGGCCGCGCCGACCACGACGTCCGGGTAGTCGTCGGCCAGGGCGAGTTGGAGCTGCGCCTCCTGGCCGATGATCGTCTGGTGCATCAGCACCAGGTTGAGCACCGAGCCGAGGGCGTACTTGGCGGCGCCACCGCTGACCATCGCCGCCTCCACCGCCTCGGAGATGGCCAGGCCGAGGCTGCCGGTGGAGTCGGGGTCGGCGGCGAGCGCGGCCCGGCCCGCCTCGGTGCGGTCGCTCGGGCTCGCCGTCACCGACGCGCCGAACGTCTCCATCAGCCCGCGCCGGTACGGCTTCTGGTCGTAGCTGACCCGGACCATGAAGACCTCGCAGTCGAGGCCGAAGTACGTGCACGCCATCGACAGCGAGCTGCCCCACTGGCCGGCGCCGGTCTCCGTGGTCAGCCGCCGTACGCCGTCGAGCTTGCTGTAGTACGCCTGCGGTACGGCCGTGTTCGGCTTGTGGCTGCCGGACGGGCTGACCCCCTCGTACTTGAAGTAGATCCGGGCCGGAGTGTCGAGGGCCTTCTCCAGACGGTGGGCGCGTACGAGCGGGCTGGGCCGCCACTGGCGGTAGATGTCCAGCACCGGCCCGGGGATGTCCACATCCCGTTCGGTGCTGAACTCCTGCTCGATCATGCCGGTGGCGAAGAGCGGTTCGAGGTCCGCCGGGGTGAGAGGTTCCCGGGTGCCGGGGTGCAGCATCGGGGGCAGCCCCTTGGGCAGGTCGGGAACCACGTTGTACCAGGTCGTCGGGATGTCGCTCTCGGGCAGCACGAACTTCGACGTGGTCATGGCGCCTTCCGATGAGGGGTGGGTGGGTGTCAGGGACTGGCGGTGGCCGGTTCGGCGGGCGCCGGCACGGGCCGGACGGCCGGTCGGATTCGCAGCGCCGCGAACGCGACCACACCGACCACCGGGGTCAACAGGAGGATCAGGAGGACGGGTCGGTGCCCCTGGGTCTGCCACACGAAGCCGAGGCCCATCGGCACGACCAGCCGTGCCGAGCTGAGCACGAACGCGTTCAGGGCCATGAAGCTGCTGACCCGCCGCTCCTGCACGTGGTCGGCGATGTAGGTGGGTACCACCACCGAGGCGATGATCTCCCCGAGGGTCCAGACCACCGTGGAGAGCAGGACGGCGGGCAGGGAGAAGGCGAACACCAGGACGGCCATGCCGGCCGACCAGAGCAGGCCGGCCACGATCAGCAGGACCCGGGTGGAGTACGCCTTGATCCGCTTCTCGATCAGCAGGCTGGCGCTGACCACGACGACGCTGTTGATGGTGTAGACCGCGCCGACCGCCGCCACCGACGAGTGCAGCACCGTGGTGACCGCGAGGGGCAGCGTGTACTCCAGGCCGATCAGCGGCGCGACGTAGCAGAACGAGACCAGCACCAGCAGCGCCACGTCGACGTCCCGCCGCAGCCCGCCCCACCGGGTGGTGACGACGGGCGCGGCCGTCGTGGCACGGCGGGTGTCGGCGGGTACGAACAGCCAGATGGTGGCCGCGGCGAGCAGACCGAGCAGGATGTTCCCGGCGAACATCAGCTCGTACGACAGGGCCGCCGCGAACCCGCCGAGCAGCGGGCCGACACCCATGCCGAGGTTGTTGGCGAGATAGCTGACCGTGTACGCGAACGGCCGCTCACCCGGCTCGGTCAGGTCGGCGATCAGCGTGTTCGCCGCCGGGGAGAACATGCCCATCCCGACCAGCGCGACGAATAGCAGCACCGCGTACGTCCAGGTGGGACCGTCGACAAGCGCGAGGCCCAGGTAGCCGGCCGCGTTGAGCACCAGACTCGACACCAGCGCGGCGCGTCGGCCGGCGCGGGCGCAGACCGGTCCGCTGAGCAGGCTGCCGGCGAGCAGGCCGGTGCTGCCCGCGGAGATCAGCACGCCCGCCTCGCCGGTGCTCAGGTGCCGGCTCTGCACCAGGTAGACGGCGAGCAGGGGAAAGACGAACATGCCGGCCCGGTTGATGAAGGACGCGTAGACCAGCATCCGCAGCGGGCGCGGCAGGGCCCGGAACCGGCTCAGCCACATCACGACTCCCCCACCGGTTCGGTGCGCACCTCGAACGAGTCGCGGATGACTTTGAACCGGGCGCGGACGTCGTCGAAGTCCCGCCCCTCGCAGACGTACCAGCCGAGCACGTCGTTCGAGGCGGTCGGCGCGGCGAGCACGTCACCGACGTGCTTCCACACGTCCGCGTCGCGTACCGCGTCGAGCGCCCGCAACTCCGGTGCCGAGGTGATCGCGGTGATCCGCCCGTACCGGTCGGAGCACAGGTACTCGGTGCCGATCTCCGGCCCGAGCGTGGTCGCCGGCACGTGCTCGGGGTCCAGTTCGAGGCGGCACCACTCCCCGGCCAGGTTGATCCCCCGCCCGACCTCGATGGCGGGGACGATGGAACCGCCGCCGGCCCGGGCGGCCGCCTCGCCGAAGATCACCTCGCCGTCGTCGCGGAGGAAGAACTCGACGTGCGCCACGCCGGTCCGCATTCCGAAGCCGCGCAGCACGGTGGCACTGGCGGCCAGGATGCGCCGCTCGGCGTCGCTCAGGTCGTGTTTGCGGGAGACCGTGCCGCCGGGCTCGTCGCGGAACTCCAGGACCGAGTACGTGTAGCGGGAGAGTTGCTCGAAGACCACCTCGCCGTCGCGCAACAGCGAGTCGACGTGGTACTCGGCCCCCCGGACGTACTCCTCCACCCGGTAGTCGTGCCGGTCGTCGGCGATCAGCGGCCACACCCGGGCCAGATCCTCGGCGGAGTCCACCCGGTGGGTGTCGCCGCAGGCCCAGCCGGCGTACGGCTTGACGACCACCGGCCAGCCCACCTCGGCGGCGAACTCGGCGACCGCCCCGACCGTCTCGGGACGGCACGAGCGCGCCACCGGCACACCCAGCTCGGTGGCCCGGCGGTGCATGACGTTCTTGTCCCGGAAGGTCAGCGCCCCCTCCGGGTCGAGCCCCTCAATGCCGTGGTCCCGCCGGCAGAGCGCGGCGGTCAACACGTCGCCCTCGAAGAGCGGGAAGATGCGCCGTACCGGGTGCTCGGCGACGATCGTCGCGACGGCCGCGCGGACGGCCGGGAGGTCGTCGAGGTCGGCGTGGTAGCAGGGCAGACCGGCGGTGTCGGCGGACGGCTGCCCGGTCGGCAGCAGCGCGACGGTCGCCACGCCCCGCTCGGCGGCGGCGGCGACCACGGCACGGAACTGGGCCGCGTACCGACCGGCCGCCGGGCGGTAGATCACCAGGATCGCGCCGTTCACGGACGGCTCCGACCGTTGCTGCCCGCCGGGCTCAGCGGTCCGGCGGTCCGCAGGACAGCGCTTGTCGCCTCCCGGTCGAGCACCGCATCCTGCCGTGCGCCGGCGGACATCTGGTCGAGGACGCCACCGAGGCGGGCCAACGCGTCCACCACCTCCGCCCGTCCACCCGGGTGGGCCGACTCGACGGTGAGCAGCAGCGCGTGCGGGCCGAGGTCGGTGCGGACCAGGTGGCCCTGCCGCCAGTTCCAGCGCCGCGAGTGGGCCCGCCCGTCGGCGTCGGCGTAGACGACCTCCCCCGGCTCGGGCCGCTCCGGCGCGTCGGGAACGCCCAGTGGCAGGTACGTCTCGGTGCCGTCGGCCGGCCGCACCACGAGTTCGGTGAGGCCGTCGACCGCGCACGAGGCCACCGGCAGCGCCGCGCCGAGTGAGACGGCGTTGCAGAGGTCGACCAGGGCGTTGATCCGGGGCAGCCGGTCACCCTTGGCCACCCGTCGACTGATCGACTCGGCTGCGCAGGGGAACCGGTTCGGGTTCACCCCCACCGCCCGGTACGCCTCGCGCCAGGCCGCGATGCCCGGCAGCTCGGCCACGCCGGCCTTGTCCAGGCCCACGGCGTGCAACGCGTCCTCGGCGGCGGTCAGCAGCGCCGAGACGGCGGGAGGCGCCGGTACGACCTGGACCAGCGGCAGTGCGAGCACGCCGAGCACGTAGTCCGGCACCGCGGTCAGCACCCGGTCGTCGATGCGGACGGTGAGCGTGGCCGCACCGTCGCTGAGCTGGGTCATCGTGATCCTCGTGAGGTTCGGGTCCGATTGTCCGCCCGACCGTACGCAGTGGGACGACCACCGGTTGTGGCCAATCCGGGGTGATCCGGTGAGGCCAATCCGGGTGGCCGTTCCGCGGGCCCCGACGCGTCACGCAGGAAGTTGTCGAACAGCCGCAGGCCGGCCTCGGTGAGCACGCTCTCCGGGTGGAACTGCACCCCCTGCACCGCGAGCGTGTGGTGTCGTACCCCCATCACGTAGCCGTCGTCGGACGACCGGGCGGTGACCCGCAGGGCCGGGGGCACCGGCTCCGCGACGATCAGCGAGTGGTAGCGGGTGACGGTGAGCGGGGCGGGCGCGCCCGCGAAGATGCCCTGTCCGTCGTGGGTGACCACGCTGGTCTTGCCGTGCATCAGGTGCCGGGCGACCGCGACCGTCGCGCCGTACGCGAGGCCGATCGCCTGGTGGCCGAGGCAGACCCCGAGCAGCGGAACCCGGCCGGCGAAAACGTGCACCAGCTCCACGTGCCCGGACTCGGCGGGGTGGCCGGGGCCGGGGCCGAGTACCACCGCGTCGGGCCGCAGCGCGACGAGCTGCTCGCTGGTCGCCGCCCGGGACCGGACCACGACGGTCCGCGCGCCGAGGGTCCGCAGGTACTGGTCGATGATGTGGGTGAAGCTGTCGTACGCGTCCACGAGCAGGACCTTCACGGCAGCAGCTCCCCACCGGTCAGGGCCCAGTAGGTGGCGTTCATCTTGGCGAGCGTCTCGCGCCACTCGTCGCCCGGTGTGGAGTCGGCCACGACCCCGGCGGACGCCTGGGTCCGGTAGTGCCGGCCGTCGTGCACGGCGGTGCGGATGCAGAGGGCGAGCACCGCGTACCCGCGCACGTCGACCAGCCCGACGGCGCCGGCGTAGACACCCCGGGGCTCGTCCTCCAGACCGTCGATGATCTCCATGGCCCGCAGCTTCGGCGCGCCGGTCATGGTGCCGGCCGGGAAGGTGGCGCAGATCGCCGCCCACACGTCGGCCTCGTCGGCGAGCTGGCCCGAGACGGTCGAGACCAGGTGGTGCACGTACGCGAACGGCTCGACGTCGAACATGCTGTCGACACTGAGCGTCCCCGGCAGGCAGACCCGGCCGATGTCGTTGCGGCACAGGTCGACGAGCATGACGTGCTCGGCCTTCTCCTTCTCGCTCGTCGCCAGCTCGACCACCCGCCGCCGGTCGGCCTCGGGGTCGGCGGCGCGGGGGGCCGTTCCGGCGATCGGACGCATCGAGAGCCGGCCGTCCTCGATGCGCAGGAACAGCTCCGGGCTCGCCCCGATGACCGTTCGGCCGGCCCACGGGGTGAGGTACATGTACGGCGACGGGTTGCGGTGGCGCAGTCGCCGGTAGACCTGCAACGGCGTGAGGGTCGTCTCCACGTCGATCCGGTGGCCGATCTGGATCTGGTAGCTGTCCCCGACCTCGATGTGGCGCAGGCACTGCTTCACCCGGGCGGCGAACGTCTCCTCGTCGACGGTGTCCCGGATCGAGCGGGGCGGCGGGGCGGCCGGCACGTGCGGGACGGCGTCGACTCCTCGCGCGGGCAGGTCCGGCAGTCGGTCGGCGTCGGCCGGCGGCAGGTGCGGGCCGCTGGCGTCGAGCCGTCGGACCGTGCCGGCCCGCAGATCCCACCAGACGGTGTGCCGGAACAGCGCGAGCGTGCAGCGGGGAATGTCGTCGACCACCCGGTCGGTCCCGAGCTCGTCCATGTCCCGCGCGGCCTCGTACGCCAGGGTGGTGAGGAAACCGAAGGCGAAGGTGTCGGTGGGGACGGTCGTGCGCACGGCGAACGCCCGCTGCGCCGCCCGGACGGCGGCCCACACCTCGGTCGGGCCGGCGACCGGCCAGACCCGCGACGTGGCGCGTCGTCGGCCCGGGTCGCCCAGGACGGCGGTGAGGACGGCGGCCAGGGCGTCGCCCAGCACGCCGTCGGCGGTCAGCTCGAGGCGGTCGGCGATGAGTCGCACCTCGGCGAGAAGGCCCCAGCCGACGGCGGCGGCATATCGGTCCCGAACAGGACCGTCCAGACTTTCGAACAGATACAGATCGTCGTGGGAAACACTCTCGGCGAGTGCCGTGTAGAGCGACAACGGATCGATCGACGGCAGTGTGATAGATGTCACTTCCACCGGAATTGAGTGCATCAATGGTGTACGTGTACTGGCCGACGAATGTGCTCCGATCGACCACGTGGCACGTTCGGTTGACAATAGGGACACTTGCGGAACCCCCTCTGAACAGCCCGATTCCGCACCACCGTTGGCGCTGGCCCTGCCGACGACACGGCAGGTCGGACCCTTCCCCCAGGCGAAAGGACTTCGCACGACCACCCCGGTGCCGGCGACGGGACGTCCGCATTGGACACGCTCGGAACGTACGCCCTGATTCGCCGGCCACCGGGCGGTTGCGCACCCGACCAACACTTTCCACAGGCACGGATCACGCTGTCCATACCACTTCGACGGTCGCGGAGCGGACCACTTGTCCCTAAATCTAAGCCTGTCAATAGATGGGCAGTCGCGTGGAACGCTGGCAGTGCAGCTCCGTAACGCATTCCGTACGCAGATCGAGGAGGGGGCACTGCGCCCCGGCACCCGCGTTCCGTCGAGCCGGCAGCTCGCCGCCGACCTCGGGGTGTCCCGCAGTGTGGTCGTCGAGGCGTACGAACAACTCTGCGCCGAGGGGTACCTCGTCTCCCACCACGGCTCGGGCACCTCCGTGGCGGCGGCGGCACGGACCGACGTCGCCTCGGCGCTCACCCCGGACGACCACGCGCCCGAGCCGGCGGTCTGCGACCTGCGCACCGGCAGCCCGCACGACTCCACCTTCCCGCGCCAGGACTGGATCCGGGCGGTCAGCGCGGTGGTCACCTCGGCCGGCCGTCGCGAGCTGGGCTACGCCCCGCCGTCCGGCCTGCCGGTCGTGCGGCACACCCTCGCCGGCTACCTGGGCCGGGTGCGCGGTGTGCGGACCCGACCCGAGCGCCTCATGGTCACGTCCGGCTTCGCGCAGGGGCTCGCGCTCCTCTGCCGCGTACTGCGCGACCGTGGCCACGACACGCTCGGAGTGGAGGACCCCGGGCATCCGGGCGAGTGGGAGTTCGTCGCCGAGGCCGGCCTGCGTCCGGTGGGCATCCCCGTGGACAGTGACGGCATCCGGGTGGACGCGCTGGACGCGAGTGGTGTCCGTGCCGTGCTGGTCACCCCGGCCAGCCAGTTCCCCACCGGGGTCACGCTCACCGCGCGACGCCGGGCACAGCTCGTGGCCTGGGCCGCAAGAGTCGACGGGTACGTCATCGAGGACGACTTCGACGCCGCCCTCGTCGCCCCCGCGCAGCGGATGCCCGCGGTGCAGAGCCTCGCGCCCGACCGGGTGGTCTACGCCGGCAGCGCCAGCAAGGTTCTCACGCCGGCGGTGCGCCTCGGCTGGCTGGCCACCCCCGCCGACCTGACCGCCCCGGTCGAGCGGATCCGGGCCAGCTGGGACATCGGCTGCTCCGGCCTGGAACAGCTCGCCTTCGCCCGGCTGATCGACACCGGCGCCTTCGACCGGCACCTGCGCCGCCTCGGTGCGGACGTGCAGAAGCGCCGGCAGACCGTCCGGGACTTCGTCGCCGAGCAGTTGCCCGACGTCACCCTCCTCGGCGCGAACGGCGGGCTCCAGGCGTACCTGCTGCTGCCGGCGCGGTACGCGGAGGAGGCGGTGGTGCACGCGGCCCGGCGGCGGTCGGTGCTGGTCCGCGGTGGCAGCTTCTACGCCCTACGGCCCGACGACCGACCGCCGGCGCTGGTGGTCGGGTACGCCGGGGTACGCGGCCCGGAGCTGGGACGCGGCCTGGCCGGGATAGCCGCGGCGTACCGGGAGTCGACCGGCCGCGCGTGATCAGCCGCTGCGGTCGAGCCCTCGGCGTACGGACGTCAGGTGGCCCGGACCGCCTCGATGATCGTCTCGGCGATCTCGCTCGCGGCCTGCGGGGCCGCCGCCATCGCGTGTGACCCGCCGGCGACCTCGCGCTGGCCGCGCGGCGCGGCCCGCTCGGCCATGAAGCGGTGTACGGCGACCGGGATGTTCCTGTCGGCGTCACCGAACACGAACCAGCTCGGCAGGGACCGCCAGGCGGGTTCTCCGGTGAGCCCGTCACTCAGTGCCTGCTCGGTGATCGGCCGTTGGGTGCGGGCCATCAGCGCGGCGAGGTCGTCCGACGCGTCGGCGCAGAACTGGGCGTGGTAGGCGTCCTGACCGATCGCCACGTCGTTGCCACCGGTCGACAGCGGGTACTGCACGAGCGTCTCCGCGAGCGTGCTGCCCGGGAACTTCGCGTTCAGCGACATCGCGGACTCACCCGTGTCCGGGCACAACGCGTTGACGTACACGAGGGCGCGCACGGACGTGTCGCCCGCGGCGGCCTGCGTGATCACCATGCCGCCGTACGAGTGGCCGACGAGGACGACCGGGCCGCCGATCCCCCGCACCACGTCCCGCAGGTACGCCGCGTCGCCCGCGACACCACGCAGCGGGTTCGCGGCGGCCACGACGTTGTACGCGTCGCCCAACCGCTCGATCACGCCGTTCCAGCTCGACGACTCGGCGAACGCGCCGTGCACCAGGACGACGGTGGGTTGCGGATCGGGCATGACAGGCGCTCCCTCGGTGACGGTGTTACCAGGCCGGCCGCGCCGGTGCGCCTGAGTACCCGCCGTGCGACGGTGAAACATCCGTTCCGGCCGGTCGCGTCACACGACCCGCACGCGGGGGTTCGACCAAACCGCGCCCGCGAACTACCGGAAGACCTTGACACTCGTCGATGTTAGCGCCAACACTGAGCCCGTTACCGGGGCGCAACACTCCCGTCACACATCCTGCCCCGAGGGTGTCCCCCGGAGGGCCGCGGGTTGGCCGATGCAGCAGCGTCGACCAGCGCCGCGCATACAGCTCACGGAGGACAGATGCCGCTGCCACCTGACCAGAGGGCCAAAGGTGCCGGCGTCACGCGTCGCCGCCGCTCGGTCCTGGCCGCGCTGCTGGTGGTGGTCGCCGTGTCGGCCGGTCTGCCGGTGGCGGGGCCCGCGCAGGCCGCACCCGCCGTCAACTACAGCAACCCGCTGGTCAACCAGCGGGCGGACCCACACATCTTCCGGCACACCGACGGCTACTACTACCTGACCGCGACCGTGCCGCAGTACGACCGGATCGTCCTGCGCCGCGCGACCACCCTGCAAGGGCTGGCGACGGCGGCGGAGACCACGATCTGGAGCCGGCACACCAGCGGGGAGATGGGCGCCCACATCTGGGCCCCGGAGATCCACTTCATCAACAACCGCTGGTACGTCTACTTCGCCGCCGGCCGCACCGACGACGTGTGGCGCATCCGGATGTACGTGCTGGAGAACGCCAACGCGAACCCGCTCACCGGAGGATGGACCGAACGCGGCCGGATCACCACGCCCTGGGACACCTTCAGCCTGGACGCCTCGACCTTCGTGGCCAACGGGGTGCGCTACCTGACCTGGGCGCAGCAGGAGCCGGGCATCTCCACCAACTCGAACGTCTACCTCGCCCGTATGGGCGCCAACCCCTGGCAGATCACGGGCACCGTGACCCGGCTCGTCGTACCGACGTACGCCTGGGAGACGCGCGGCTACCGGGTCGCCGAGGGACCGGCGGTGATCCAGCGCAACGGGCGGCTCTTCCTGACCTACTCGGCCAGCGCCACCGACGCCAACTACTGCCTCGGGATGCTCAGCGCCTCGGCCACCGCGAACCTGCTCGACGCGGCCTCCTGGAGCAAGAGCCCCAACCCGGTCTTCGCCACCAGCGCGGCCACCGGCCAGTACGGCCCCGGCCACAACTCGTTCACCGTCTCGGAGGACGGGCAGAGCGACATCCTGGTCTACCACGACCGGAACTACCGCGACATCAGCGGCGACCCGCTCAACGACCCGAACCGGCGGACCCGCCTCCAGAAGCTGTACTGGAACGCCGACGGCACCCCGAACTTCGGCATCCCCGTACCCGACGGCGCCACCCCGGTCCGGCTGCGGTCGCACGACCTGACGACCAGCTACGTCCGGCACTACGACTACCGGGCGCGGGTCGAGCCGAACGTAACCAACCTGGCCGACTCCCAGTTCCGCATCGTCAACGGCCTGGCCGGCGGCGGGAGCGTGTCGTTGGAGTCGACCAACTACCCGGGCTACTACCTGCGTCACTACGGTTTCGCCCTGTCCATCGCGCCCAACGACGGGTCGTCGATCTTCGCCAGCGACGCGAGTTTCCAGCGCCGGCCCGGGTTGGCGGACAGCGCCGGGATCTCGCTGGAGTCCCAGAACTACCCGGGCCGCTACGTACGCCACCGCGACGGCCTGCTCTACCTGGAGGCGGTCAGTTCGAGCGCCGAGCGCAGCTCCGCCACCTTCCACCTGGAATAGCCCCCGACACCGTCGGCCGGTCCCCGCGACCTGTCGACGCCGATTGGAGCACCCGATGAACCGGCGTCCCACCATCGCCATCCTGGCCGGGCTCTGCCTCGCCGTCAGCGCGGCACCCGTCCCCGCCGCCGCCCGAGCGTCGGCGGCCGCCCCGACAGGGGCGTACGCCACGCTCGCCGGCCCGCCCGGCACGCCGCCCGGCGCCTGCCCGACGGGGGCCAGCTACGGCTCGCCGCTGCCGTCCAGTTCCGTGACGGCGCCCCGCATCCAGGGCGGGTTCTCGTTCCTCGAAGGGCCGGTCTGGGTCGCCGACGGCGGCTACCTGCTCTTCTCCGACATGGCCGCCGGCACCGGGCCGTACAACGTGCAGCCGTCCACGATCCGCAGGTTCACGCCGCCGTCGACCTTCGACACGTTCATCTCGAACGCCGGCAGCAACGGCATCGCGCTCAGCGCGGACGGCCAGCAACTCGTGGCGGCCACCCACGACCAGCGCAACGTGTCCGCGTACCGGTTGAGCGACCGGACCCGCAGCACCGTCGCGCCGAACTACCAGGGTCGGGCGTTCAACTCGCCCAACGACGTCGCGGTCCGCTCGGACGGCGTCGTCTACTTCACCGACCCCAACTTCCAGCGCGGCAACCGTCCAGACCAGATGAACGGACGGACCAGCGTCTTCCGCGTCGGGAACGGACAGGTGTCGCTGGTGGACGACCAACTGCGTCAGCCCAACGGCATCTCGCTGTCGCCGGACGGGAGCACGCTGTACGTGGGCGCCTACTCCGAAAACAAGATCTACAAGTACGCCGTCCAGCCCGACGGCAGCACCGGCGCGCGCAGCGTCTTCGTGAACTACATCGGCGGCCCGGACGGCGGCACGATCGACTGCGCCGGCAACGTGTACTGGACCTCCGGCGGTGACTCCCTCGTCCACGTCTACTCCCCCGCGGGCGTCCAGTTGGGCACGATCCGGTCCGGCTTCACCGGGACGACGAACGTCGCCTTCGGCGGCGCCGACCGGCAGACCCTGTTCGTGACGTCGGGTCCACGGAACGACTCCGGCCTGTACAGCGTCCGGCTCAACGTCCCGGGCTACCCGTACTGACGGACTCCGGCCGGCTGTGCGAGCGCCGCAGGGCCGTGGCCCGTCTGCGTACGCGTCTGCCGCCCGTCGGGATGGCCGTGGGAGGAATCCCCCGTTGTGCTCCTCGCGGAGCGGATTCCTCCCCGCTCGCCCCCCACGTTCGGCCCGATCGGACCCGTCGCGCAACAAGCGTTGAGCGGATCGGCTTCCGGCTCAACACATGTTGCTCCAAACAGGAGCGAGCTTACGCTCACGTTCCGTGCGCGTGTCAACGGCTGTTTCGTGACGGGGCATATCTGCGACACTGTCGTTCAGGTCGCCGGAGGGTGAAGAGCATGGTGGACGTTCGGCGCGCGGAGCGGGAGTTGCCGCCCCTCGACACGTTGGCAGCACGGCTGGAGTACCTGTTCGACAAGATCCGTCCCACTGCCGACGAACTCGGCGACTCCGACGAGCCCGGTCGCAGGTACACCAACCGGGAGATCGCCGACAAGATCAACGAAGCGGCGGCCGAGACGGGCGTGACGATCAGCGCCGCCTACATCGGCGAACTGCGTCGAGGCGTGGCGAGCGATCCGCGCACCTCGCACGTACGCGCCCTGGCCACCGCCTTCGGTGTCAACTCGGGCTACTTCGTGGACGACGCGGCGGCACGACGGATCCAGGACCAGATCACGCTGCTCAGCGAGCTACGGCGGATGGACGTCAAGCGGGTGGCGCTGCGGCAGGTGCTCGCCGACAACGGCCTCTCGGCGACCGACACGCGGCTCGTCGAACAGATGGTGGCCCGGCTTCGGGCCGTGGCAGAGGGCACCGACACGGCCGCGTCCGACGATCGCCGGTAGCCGATGGCCGTGCAGATCCTGCGGTGGGAACACACCGACGAGTGGGAGAACACCGACGTGACGTCGCATCGCCTACGCCGACGCTGCGCGCGCATCGTCGCCGAGCTGGAGATTCCGCAGCCCTTCGACATCCGGAAGCTGTGCGACGCCCTCGGCGAGCGGCGTGGCCGGCCCATCCACCTGGTGCCGATCAAACTGCCGGCGCAGACGGTGTGCGGCATGTGCGTGCCGACGAACGACTTCGACGCGATCTTCTACGAGCAGGACACCTCACCCCTGCACCAGCTGCTGATCATCGGTCACGAGTTGGGTCACCTGCTCGCCGGCCACCAGGCCACCGAGGTGCTGGACGCGGACGCGTCCCGGCTGCTGCTGCCCGACCTCGACCCACAACTCGTGCGGCGCAGTCTCGGCCGCAGCAACTACGCCGCGACCGAGGAACGCGAGGCTGAGATGATCGGATCGCTGCTGCTGCGGCGGGTCCGCAGCGGGCGCGGCGACGCGGACGAGGCGCCGGTCGACGGCCAGGACGCCGAGGTGTACGGCCGGTTGCGGCACTCCCTCGAACACCCCCACTGGTGACCGGAATGGACACCGTCCTCTACGCCGTCTGCGCGGCGTCCGGTTGGGTGGCGTTCGCCTACATGGTGCGGCTGCAACGCCGTCATCCGAGCCGGGCCCGCCGGGCGATCTGCGCGGGCCTCGGTGCGTTCGCCGCCGGAATCACGGTCGCCATCCCGCCCGTCGCCGTCGCGATCGACGACGCGTCGGGCCTGCCCAACCTCGCCAAGATCATGGCGCACGCGGGCGCCCTGACCATCTCGGCGAACGCCGAGATCATGCTGCTGCACTTCGCGCTGCCCCCGGCGACGGCCGCCGTCCGCGCCCGCCGCTGGGTCTGGGTCACCGCGTGCGCGTTCCTCGTCATGCTGGGCCTGTTCGCCGTCACCCTCACGTACGACGAGCCGGTGCGCCTGACCGTCGAGTACGCGACCGACCCCGTCGTCACCGCCTACCTGCTGATCTTCCTGCTGCTCGGGTTCTTCGCCTACTGCTTCGACATCACCCGCCTCTGCTGGGGCTTCGCGAAGATCTGCGGGCGCCCCTGGTTGCGCCGCGGCCTGCGCATCACCGCCGTGGGCGCCGCCTTCGCGCTGCTCTACAGCACCAACAAGATCGTCTACCTCGTCGCCTACTGGGCCGGCTACCGGCCGACCGGCGAGCGGCAGATCGCGGCGGTGCTGGTGACCATCGGCGCGTTGCTCATCACGATCGGCCTCACCATGCCGGCGTGGGGCCCCACGCTCAAGTTCGGCCAGCGGTGGGAGGACTTCCAGTCCTACCGGCGACTCGAACCGCTCTGGCGGGACCTCGTAGCGGCCCTCCCCGAGCTGGAACTCGACCCCACCCTGCGCCGCCGGTTCGCGGCCCTGCGCGACACCGACTACGCGCTCACCCGCCGGGTCGCCGAGATCCGCGACGTCCGTTTGGCGCTGCGCCCGTACACCGACATGGGGGTGACGGCGCTGGCCGAACGGTTCGCCGAAGGGGCCGGTCTCGGCGCCACCGAGCGGCAGGCGGCGATCGAGGCCGCGCACCTGGCCTGCGCGCTGCGGCGGCATCGGGCCGGCCGGGTGGCCGCGGCCCCGCAGCCCGCCGACGAGCTGCACCGGCCGGACGGTGGCTACGCCGGCGAGGTGGCGTGGCTGACGCTCGTCACCGACGCCTACGCCCGATCACCCGTGGTGGCCCGGACGCTCGCCGCCGCCACCGGGCAGCAGACGGCGGGAGACGCGCGTCGATGAGGGGCCGCTACGACAATCTGCGGCGGATCCGCACGCTGGACCCGCAACGCGACTACCTGGACATCTACCAGACGATGCTCCGCTACGAGTTCCCCTGGGACATGAAGCTGGGCCTCAACCTGGCGTTCAACCGATCGTTCTCCGTCCCGGCCATCGCCGCAGTGCACACCGCCACCGGCGAGCTGACCGAGCGCACCCAGAAGCGCATCGACGACACCGGCCTGCTGATGTACGAGATGGTCCTCAACGGCTTCGACCAGCCTCGGGGCCGTGACGCCCTGCGGCGTGTCAACCAGATCCACCGCCCGTACGACATCGGCAACGACGACTTCCGCTACGTCCTGGGCTGCCTCGTCGTGATCCCGATCCGGTGGCTGCGCGCCTACGGCTGGCGTCAGCCCTGCTGCCACGAGCGGCAGGCCACGTACCTGTTCTACCGGGAGCTGGGCCGACGGATGGGCATCACGGACATCCCCGGGTCGTTCGAGGATTTCGAGACCTGGTTCGACGAGCACGACGCCGCCCACCTGCTGCCCAACGACGACGCGGCGGCCATTGAGCGGGCCACCCGCATGCTGATGCTCGCCCGCCTCCCCCGCACGCTCGCGCCGCTGGGAAACGCGCTGGTCAGCGCCATGTACGACGAACCGCTGCGCCGCGCGACACTGGTCGACGCGCCGCCGTGGCCGGTCCGGGCCGGGCTGCGCCTCGCGTTGCGGACGCGCGCGCGGTGGCAGCGGTTGTTCGGCGCGCCGCGGACCACGCCGCTGTTCGCCGACGGCATCAGAGCCAGGACCTACCCCCAGGGGTACGAGATCAGCCAGCTCGGCCCGCACTGACCTGCGGCTGGTTGGCGCAGCGAGCGCCGGGGCGGGAACGGCTTGACGTGGCGGCCCCCGTCACGCATGGTCAGATATCGGCAACCTTCTATGATCTGAGGAGGACCGATGAAGGCACTCGCCACCACCGCCGCAGCCCTGCTGCTCCTGGTCACGGGCGGCGCGTCCGCCGCACGGGGCGCATCCGACGTACCACCGGCACCCGCCGCGCCCTGCGCCGGGCAGGTTCACCCGAACCCGTCGTTCGAGCGCGGCGCCACCGGCTGGACCGCCGGCCCCCGCATGGTCGTGCTCGGCGACGAGACCCGACCCGCACACACCGGTCGCGCGTACGCCACGTTCGCCGGGTTGGATGTGACGCGTAGCGACCTGCTGCGCACGACCGTCACCGTACCGGCCGACTGCGACCTGACGGTCCGCTTCTGGGTCCGCACCAGCACCACGGAAACCACCCGCGGCGACTACCTGAACGTCGGGCTGGCGGTCACCGGCATCCCTCCGAAGACGAGGTTCTCGCTGGCCTTCGACGGCGGGGCCCAGTGGCGGCAGTACAGCATGTCGAGCGGGACGGCGGCGGTCGAACGCACCGCGACGGTGAGCTTCCTGAGCAGCGAGACGGCCGGCAACGGCGTCACGACCTTCGACGTCGACGACGTGACCTTCGGTTTGAGCTGAGGACACCAGGGCGGGCGGTCGGCGTGACCGCCCGCCTGCGCGCCGCAGACCCGCGGGACCGCCGGGACGCCCCCGACAGGTCCCGCGCGGGGGTGACGGCCGCAGGCCCGCTGCGGCGCACCGTCACGCCTCGAAGTCGTCCCCCTCGGGCGACTCCCGTCCGGCCGACGGACGGAGGACCTGCGGCGCGGACCGCCGACTGCCCAGCGCGTCGAGGACCGCGACCAGGGCCAGCGCCCCGGCCGCCGCACACAGGCCGACCATCGGCGGCCACCGGGTCAACGCCGGCGTGACCAGCAGCAGGACCACGAATCCGATCGTCCGCGATCGGGAGATCCGGCCGAACACTTCGTACTCCAACCGCAACCGCGCGACGAGGAAGAGCGCCGGCCCACCCACCACGAACAGCAGCCACGTCGGCCGTGGCGCACCGAACGGGTCGTCGATCACCAGTTCGTAACCGACCGAGGTGAGGAGCACGCTGAGAACGATGAGCAGGTGCGTCCGCTCCGACGTCCTACCCAGGCGAGCGGGCTGACCCGCCCGAGCCAGCGCCTCGGTCAGCAGCAGACCGGCGCGGTGGAAATAGATCCGCCAGATCAGCGCGCTGGTGACGAAGGCGACCGTGAAGGCGGCCGCTCGCCCCGCGGAGTAGTCCCGGCCGCTGAAGACCACGCCGATCACCAGGATCGACTCGCCGAGCGCGATGAGGAACATCTGCTGGTAGCGGTCCGCGAGGTGCGTACCCGCGATCCGCCAGCGCGCCACCGCGGCGGCCCCCAGCCGCGGCAACGGCCATCCCAGAATCCAGGCGAGGTAGTCGACGCCGACGGCGACGGCCCACAGCGGCAGGCGCAGTCGCTCCGGGCCGAGCGCGCCGACCAGCCAGATCGGCGCGCTCAGCACAGCCCACGCGGAGAGCCGGAACGCGACCAGCCGTCTCGGATGGCCCCGCAGCGCGGCCGCGATCACCATCGGCCGCACCACCATCACCAGCAGGTACGCGACCACGAACGGCAGGGCCCGCTCCTCCATGGCCCGTGGCAGCGTCACCGCCATGACCAGGCCGGCGAACATCGTGCCGACCACGACGGCCTGGATGACCCATCGCTCCGGCTCGTAGCGGCTGGTGATCCAGGTGGTGTGCGACCAGATCAGCCAGAGCGCCAGGAACAGCAGCAGGGTGCGGCCGAGACCACTGACGAGCGCCCCTCCGGTGTCGCCGTCCAACTCGGCGAAGCGCTGCGAGACCCGCGTGAGGGCCACCACGAAGGCCAGGTCGAAGAAGAGTTCCAGGAAGGTGGCGCGGCCCGCGCTGTCGGGAGGGCGCAGGAGGTCCGCCCCGCGTGTCGCCGACATCGTTCCCCTCCGTCCGCCCTCGTCGCACCAACGAGCGGCCCGCCCGGGGGGTGGGCCACCTGGCACGCGGCAGGGTGGTTGAGCCCGAATCTCACCTTATTCGACAATTTCTCCCCTTAAGTTCGATGCGCAGGACGCGGCCGAACCGGGGAGAAACGTGGACAGCTATCCGGCGATCGAAGATCACGGACTCATCGGCGACCTGCAGACCGCCGCGCTGGT
Source organism: Micromonospora sp. RB23 (assembly GCF_053585025.1). Lineage (NCBI taxonomy): Bacteria > Bacillati > Actinomycetota > Actinomycetes > Micromonosporales > Micromonosporaceae > Micromonospora > Micromonospora sp. RB23. The sequence goes on along the minus strand of NZ_CM132111.1, from coordinate 2,890,396 downwards.
GACATGTGACGGCACCGTCGACTGGTTCTGCGCGCCGCGCTTCGACTCGCCGAGCATCTTCGCCGCGCTGCTGGACAAGGACAAGGGCGGCTACTTCCGGATCTCGCCGCACGACGTGCGGTACGTCACCAAGCAGCTCTACCTCCCCGGCACACCCATCCTGATCACCCGGTTCATCAGCGCCGACGGGGTGGCCGAGGTCATGGACTTCATGCCGGTCACCGGTGAGCGGGCCACCGACGCGCACCGGCTGGTCCGCATCGTCACCATGGTCCGCGGCAGCATGCGCTTCCGGGTGGAGTGCCGGCCACGTTTCGACTTCGCCCGGGAAGAGCACCAGATCGAGCGCCACCGCAACGGCTACGTCTTCCGCAGCCCGTCGACGACCCTGACGTTCCACCCGGTCGACCCGGTACGACGGCTGATCTCGGAACACGGCGACGTCCGCATCGAGGGTGGCGACCTCGTCGCGTACGGGACCCTCAACGAGGGCGACGCCGGCGGCGTGGTCCTGGAGACGGGCGACACCGAGCCACGGATCTTCCCGCCGGAGGAGATCCAGGGCATGTTCGAGTGGACGCGGGACTACTGGCGACGCTGGCTGGAACGCTCCAGCTACACCGGCCGCTGGCGGGAGATGGTCGAGCGCTCCGCCATCACGCTGAAACTCATGACGTACGCGCCGACCGGCGCGATGATCGCCGCGCCCACCGCCGCGCTGCCCGAGCTGGTGGGTGGCAGCCGCAACTGGGACTACCGCTACACCTGGGTACGCGACACGTCGTTCTCGGTGCACGCGTTGCTCGGCCTCGGCTTCACCGAGGAGGTCAGCCGCTACATGGACTGGCTGGACGAGCGCATCCGCACGGCCAGCGACCACCAGGACCCACTGAAGATCATGTACCGGGTGGACGGCTCCTCCGACCTGCACGAGGAGGTGCTCGACCACCTGGAGGGCTACCGCGGTTCCCGGCCCGTGCGCATCGGCAACGGCGCCGCCGACCAGCTCCAGCTCGACATCCACGGCGAGGCGCTCTACGCCATGCACCTCGCCGACGAACAGGGCATCCGTGTCTCACACCAGGTGTGGAAGAGCACCGTCCGGCTGGTCGACTGGCTCTGCCACAACTGGGACCAGCGCGACGCCGGCATCTGGGAGAGCCGGCACCACCCCCGGAACTACACGTTCGGACGGGTGATGTCCTGGGTGGCGCTGGACCGGGCCATCCGCCTGGCCAACCGCACCGGCCGCCCCGGCGACCTGACCTGTTGGACCGAACAGCGCAACCGCATCTACAACCAGGTCATGGCCCGCGGTTACCACCCGGAACGCGGCAGTTTCGTGCAGGCGTACGACGAGAACGTGCTCGACGCCGCGCTGCTGGCCATGCCGGCGGTCGGTTTCGTCACCCCGAGCGACCCGCTGTGGCTGTCCACCCTGAACGCGATCGAACGCGAACTCGTCTCCGACAGCCTCGTCCACCGGTACGACCCGGTCCACTCCCCCGACGGCCTCCCGGGCCACGAGGGCACCTTCAACATGTGCACCTTCTGGTACGTCGAGGCGCTGGCCCGCTCCGGCCGCCTCGACGACGCCCGACTCACGTTCGAGAAGATGTTCACCTTCAGCAACCACCTCGGCCTCTACGCCGAGGAGATCGCCGCGACGGGTGAGCAGATCGGCAACTACCCCCAGGCCTTCAGCCACCTGTCGCTGATCAACACGGCGCTGACCCTCAACAGCCTGCTCGACGCCGAGGCCGACGCCCGTCGCCGCCGCTAACGGCGCGGCGGGGCGTCACGGATGGTTGACCCGACCGGTGCGCGACGCCCGAGCGCCGTCAGGCGGTCTCGGCAGCGCCCGCCAGCCGGCTGCGGCGGGCCGCGATCGCGGTGGCGATCCGGACGAACGCGGCGACCGCGAGCGAGCGCGAGTTCTGCGGCCACGCCACCGAGAACGCGGCCTCCGGCGCGTCGTCAACCGGCCGCCAGGTGAGCTGCGGTCGGGAGTTGCGCTCGGCGAGCGAGACCGGGAGCAGCGCGAGCATCCGGCCGAGTTCGATCTGACGCAGCATCTGCACCATGTCCCCGAACGGCGGCGCCTGCTCGCCGCGTCGTACGTAGACGTGCGCGCCGGGAACAACCTGCTGATGCCCGGTCTCGATGTCGGCCATCCGGAGCCGGGGCCGTCCGGCGAGCGGGTGTCCGGCCGGTAGCGCCAGCGCCTGCGGCTCGCGCAGCAGCGGCTCGACGTCCAGGCCATCGGCGTCGAACGGCTCGATGACGATCGCCACGTCGGCCTCGCCCGCGCGCAGCAGGGCCGGCTGCTCGCGCCAGCCGGTGAACAGGACCTCGATCGGTACGGCGGCGTGCTCGGCCTGGTACGCCGCGAGCACATCCTCGAGCAGGCCACCCTCGACGTCTGCCTTCACCGCGACCACCAGCCTGCCTCCGGGCACACCCGCGGCCCGTCGGGCGCGCCGGGTGGCGGCGTCGAGCGCGACGAGCGCCGCCCGCGCGTCGGCGAGGAGCGCCGCGCCCGCCTCGGTGAGGGCGACGCTGCGGGTGGTGCGGTCGAGAAGACGGACACCGAGGTCCGCCTCGAGCCCGGAGATCGCCCGCGACAGGGCCGGTGACGCGATGCCGAGCCGCTCGGCGGCCCGGGTGAAGTTGAGCTCCTCGGCGACGGCCACGAAGTAGCGCAGCGGCCGGGACTCCACGGGATTCATACCCTGAGGATAATAATGCCGCCCGAACTGGTCCTTCTGGCCCGCGATCCCCCGCGCCACGATGGGAGCATGATCGTCATCACGACTCCCACGGGCACGATCGGCGCCGCCGTCGCCGAGTCCCTGCGCGCCTCCGGCGCGCCGCTGCGCCTGATCGCCCGCGACCCGTACCGCCTGCCCGCGACCCTGCGCGAGCACACCGACGTGGTCGTCGGCTCCCACGCCGACCCCGCTGTGCTCACCACCGCGCTGACCGGCGCCACGGCGCTCTTCGTGCTCGTGCCACCGAACTTCGGCGCCCCGGACGTCACCGAGCACTACCTCGGCTTCGCGCGCCCCATCGCGGAGGCGGTGCGTGCCAACGGCGTACCCCGTGTCGTGGCCGTCTCCTCGCTGGGCCGGGGATTCGACGGCCCGGCCGGGCTGCTCTCGGCGGCCTGGGCGATGGACGACACGCTGGAGTCCAGCGGCGCCGCCTACCGTTCGCTACAGGCGGCGTTCTTCATGGAGAACCTGCTGCACCAGGTCGACCTGATCAGAAGCCAGGGGACGTTCGTGCTCACCGTCGACCCCGACGCGCCGCTCGCGGCGGTGGCCACCAGCGACATCGCCCGCGCGGCCGCCGGCCTGCTCAGCGACACCACCTGGACCGGCCAGGAGGACGTGCCGGTGCGCGAACCCGTCGACCACACCCCGCGCGAGATGGCGCAGATCATCTCCGCGACCCTGGGCCGGCCGGTCACCTACCAGCAGGCCACCCTCGACGACCACCGCGCCCGGTACGCGTCGTCCGGAGCGAGCCCGGCGGTCGTCGACGGCCTGATCGAGATGGCCGAGGCGCAGACCAAGGGCGTCTACCCGCCCGCCCGTGCCGGAGGCGTCGGGACGACCTTCCGTCAGTGGTGCGAATCCGTGCTCGCCCCCGCCGTGGCAGGCAACGGCCCGGCCGAACGCCTCTAGGGTCTGTTGCCCAGGAGCGGTCGAGCCGAGGCGGAGTCCGGCCGGCGGCCGGCGGTGGCCCTCGGTCACCGCCGTGGGGCGGGTGCGGTTCTCAGCGGTATACCTCAGAGGCATATTGATACCTCTGAGGTATACCGCCCACCAGCACATCGACCCGGCGGCAGCGCGCCCCGAACGCTGCTTTACTATGGTCCTAGTAAAGCAGTAAGGGGCTACCGTGTTCGTCTTCCGGCTCGACACCCACTCCGGTGTGCCGCCGTACCTGCAACTCGTCCAGCAGGTCCGCCAGGCGGTGCTGCTGGGCTTTCTCCAACCCGGTGACCGCCTCCCGCTCATCCGCGAGGTGGTCGAGGACCTGGCGATCAATCCGAACACCGTCGCCAAGGCGTACCGGCAGATGGAGCAGGAGAACCTGGTCACCGGCCGGCCCGGGCAGGGCACGTTCGTCAACGCACAGCAGTCGGCCGCGATGTCGGCATCGACGTACACGTCGCTGCGCCGCGGCCTGGCGACCTGGCTGCGCCGCGCCTACGCGGCCGGCCTCGACGAGCAGGCGGTCGACGCACTCTTCACGTCCGTGCACCAGCAGACGAGGAACGAGGACGTGGCGTGACAGCGACCGGGTTCGCCCTGCGCACCGACGGTGTGGGCAAGCGGTACCGGAAGGGCTGGGCGCTGCGCGACTGCACCCTGGCCCTGCCGGCGGGCGGCGTGATCGCCCTGGTGGGGCCGAACGGCGCGGGCAAGACCACGCTGCTGCGCCTGGCCGTCGGATTGCTGGCGCCGAGCGCCGGCACGGTGGAGGTCCTCGGCCACGACGTCACCGCCAGCACCCCGCAGACACTGTCCCGGGTCGGGTTCCTGGCCCAGGACCACCCGCTGTACAAGCGCTTCACCGTCGCCGAGATGCTCCGTTTCGGCCGGGCCTGCAACCTGCGGTTCGACCAGGGGCTGGCCGAGCGCCGGCTGGCGAAGCTGGGCATCCCGCTCGACCGCCGGGCGGGCACGCTCTCCGGCGGGCAGCAGGCCCAGGTGGCGTTGGCGCTGGCCCTGGCGAAGCGTCCGGAGCTGCTCGTCCTCGACGAGCCGGTGGCCAGCCTCGACCCGCTGGCCCGGCACGAGTTCCTCCAGGTCCTCATGGGCGCGGTGGCCGAGGGCGGAGTGACCGTCCTGTTCTCCTCCCACGTCGTGCACGAGCTGGAGCGCGTCTGCGACCACCTGGTCGTGCTCAACCAGGGCCGGGTCACGCTCACCGGTGACATCGACACCCTCCTCGCCGAGCATCGGCTGCTCGTCGGCCCGCGCACGGCCACCGACCTCGACCGGGCCGGCACCGTCGTCGAGGCCGTCCACAGCGACCGGCACACGACCCTGCTGGTACGCGACGGCGGGATACCGGCCGCGCCCGGATGGCAGGCCCAGCCGGTCGCGTTGGAGGACCTGGTGCTGGCGTACCTGCGCCGGCCGTCCCCGCCGACCGCCCCGGTCACCTCGGAGGTGGCGGCATGACGTGGTTGATCTGGCGCCAGCACCGGACCGAGGTCTGCGTCCTGGGTCTGCTCGTCGGCATGTTCGCCATCGCCCTGCTCGTGCTCGGGACCCAGGCCCACGACCTGTTCCCCGACGGTCCCGCCCGGTGCGCGGGAGACGCCGGCACCAACGAGGCCTGCGCCGCGTCCTTCCGCCAGCTCGACGAGGGGTACGGGTACGTCGAGAACCTCCTGGCGGCCTTCTATCTGGTCCCCGTCGTCATCGGCGCGTTCCTCGGCGCGCCGCTGCTCGCGCGTGAACTGGAGGACGGCACCTGGCAGCTCGCCTGGACACAGGCCGTGCCACGGATGCGCTGGCTGGCGACCAAGCTCGTGGCGCTGGCCGGCGTCACCGTCGCCCTCACCGGGATGTTCACCGCGGTGCTCACCTGGTTCCGTCAGCCGTTCGACGCGTGGGAGGGGCGGTTCCAGTACGACGCCTTCGACCTGGAGGGACTTGTACCGGTGGCGTACGCGCTGTTCGCGTTCGGCGTCGCCACCGCCGCCGGGGCGATCCTGCGGCGCAGCCTGCCGGCGTTCGGCGTCGCGTTCGGGGCGTTCCTCGCCGCCCGGATGGGGGTGGCGCTGGCGGCCCGTCCCGCGTACGCCACGCCACTGACCAGCATGGAGCCGGTGCCCGTGGGCGGCGCGAGGGACCAGGCGGGGCACCGGATCGCCGACTGGACGATCGAACGCGGCTACGCGGACGCGACCGGGCACAGGCTGAGCGCGACCGAGTACCACGAGCTGGAGGCCGCCGCCGACCGGGCCGGCACCAACCTCAACCAGTTCCTGCACGCGCGGGGCATCCAGCAGTTCGGCGTCTACCACCCGGCCGACCGGTTCTGGACGTTCCAGCTCATCGAGGCGGCCCTGTTCGTCGCGGTCGCGGCGGTCCTGATCGGTGTGGTGGTGTGGCGGGTACGACGCCGGATCATCTAGCGCCCTGACCGCAGACGCCAGTCCGCCCAACACGACGAGGGTGGCTCTGTGCTCCGACATCAGGCCGCCGGTCGGAGCGTCCGGCCGTTCGGACCCGGTGCGCATGAGGATCCCTTACCGCCGATCAGCGGTCAGCGGTGCATGTCGGCGCCTTTGAGCACCTTGTCCACCGCGTTGCGCGGGCCGTAGACCGCCAGCCCGACGAGGTCGAGCTTCTCGGTGGGTACGGCCCGCACGGCGGACCGGTTGTCCCGGTCGTTGCCGGTGGCGAACAGTTCGGCGGTGAACACCGACAGGGGCAGCCCCCGGCTGAGGGCACGCTGGTGCGCCAGCCGCAGCAGTTCCTTGTCGCCCTGAAAGACCAGGACGGGCTGGCGGAACATGGGCAGGTACTGCACGCCGCCGGCGTCCTCGTACGGCTCGCCGATCACCTCGGGCAACGCGGTACCCATCCCACTGACCAGGAACGCCGTGATGTTCAGGCGCTGCCAGGGCAGCACATCGTCGCGGAGCAGCACGGCGATCTTCGTGTCGAAGCGTACGGGTGCTGGTTCAGGTTGCATGGACCGATCATGTGACGCGGGACCATCCGCGGTCTTGTACGAAGTTGACATCGCCCCGGCGGCAGCGTGTGCCGTCGTCGGCTCCGCACGGGACGCAGGGCGGCACGGGTGACGTCCGCGGCCGCGCCCGGGCAGGCGGGGTCACGCGCCCGGGTGTTGCCCGCCCGGCCGGACTGTCCGGGCGAAGGCGCCCGGGCTGACGCCGAGGATCCGCTTGAAGTGGCGGGCCAGGTGGGGCTGGTCGTAGAAGCCGCTGCTCGTGGCGACCCGGTCCAGGGGGTGCCCGTCCAGGATCAGGCGTCGCGCCTCGTCGACCCGGCGCGAGGTCAGGTAGCGGTGCGGCGACATGCTGAACTCGCGGCCGAACGCCCGGACCAGGTACGAGGGGTCGAAGTGCAGCAGCCGACCCGCCTCGTACAGCGAGACCCCGTCGGCAACGTGCTGCTCGAGCAGATCGCGAAGCAGGTAGGCGGCCCTCGGATCGGCGTCCGGCAGGACGATCCGCTCCCCCAGGCGGGCGCGCACGCTGTCGGTGAGCAGAGTCAGCAGCGTTTCCGCCCGCAATTCGTCACCGGGTTGCAGAAATGCGCCGTGCAGCGCCGATATGGCGCCACGCAGCCACGGATCAGGAAAGCTGGAAATGCCGACCGATCGACCGGCGAGGTCGGCCGACAGATGACTCGCGTCAAGATAGATCACGCGTTTCCGAAAGCCGTCCGGGCTGGCCGAGCGACCGTTGTGCGGAACGTGCGGAGGCAGAAGGGTCACCAGCTCACCGAACGCGCAGCGCTCGTGCCGGTGCAGGTCATAGCGCACCGCGCCGTCGTCGACGATGAGTAGCGTCCAGGTGTCATGAGCGTGCATGGGATAGGCATGATCGGTGAGGTGGGCATGGAGCACCTCGGTGACGCCGGGCAGTTTCGGACGCCATGCCTGCATCTCCGTAGCGGGCTGCTCGTTCCGTGGCACAGGAGCATCCTTCCCGCACCGACGAGGAACTTCCACCAGAACCGGCTCTCGCGGCGAACCCGCAGGGCTGGTGCAGGTGCAGGTAGTAGGCGCCCTCGCCGTAGTCGTCCAGGTCCGCGCCGCCGAGCCACAGGTTCCGGCGGCTGCCGTCCGCCTCGGCCGTCCTGCCGCCCTCGAGCGCGTAGCCGAGGACGCTGACGTGCAGCTCGTCCGCACCTGCCGGCGGACACGGCACGGTGTTGATCGGATCATCACCACCTGTTGAATAGATGCTGACAAATTTTGACGAGGCTTGACGGCATGGTCATCACCCATCGACGTCTCGTCGCCGCCACCCTCGTGACCGCGCTCGCCCTGCTCGCCGCATGGACACCGGCACGCGGCGCGGAGCCGGCCCCGGCACCCACCGCCCCCAACATCATCTTCGTGCTCGTCGACGATCTCGCGTGGAACCTCGTGCCGTACCTGCCGCAGGTGCGGCAACTCCAGGATGAGGGGGTCACCTTCACCAACTACACGGTGACCGACTCGCTGTGCTGCCCGTCCCGCTCGTCGATCCTGACCGGCCAGTTCCCGCACGACACCGGCGTCTTCACCAACGGTGGCGCCGACGGTGGGTTCGCCGTCTTCAAGGGCCGGGGCAACGAGAGCCGGACCTTCGCGACCGTGTTGCAGGGCAGGGGCTACCGGACCGGGTTCATGGGCAAGTATCTCAACGGCTACCTACCGGCGGACACGCAGGGCGGGTCGCAGCCGTACGTCCCACCGGGTTGGTCGGAGTGGTACGTGGCGGGCAACGGGTACCCCGAGTACAACTACGACCTGAACGAGAACCACACCGTCGTCCACTACGGCAGCCAACCCGCCGACTACCTGACCAACGTGCTGTCCCGAAAGGGCAAGGACTTCATCCAACGGGCGGCGGCGGCCGACACGCCGTTCCTGCTGGAAGTCTCCACCTTCGCCCCGCACAGCCCGTTCACCCCGGCCAACCAGGACCTCGACGACTTCCCCGGACTCACCGCCCCGCGCACCGCGGCCTACGACCGGCTGCCCACCAACCCGCCGTCCTGGCTGGCCGGCAACGGGCCGCTGACCGCGCAGGAGAGGAGCACCCTGGACACGAACTTCCGCAAACGCGCCCAGTCCGTGCAGGCCGTCGACCGGCTGATCGGCAACCTGCGGGCCCAGCTCACCAGCAGCGGCATCGCCGACAACACATACGTCGTGTTCAGCTCGGACAACGGCTTCCACATGGGCGAGTACCGGTTGACCGGCGGTAAGCAGACCGCCTTCGACACCGACGTGCGGGTCCCGCTCGTCGTCGCCGGGCCCGGTGTCGTGCCCGGTTCCCAGCGTGCCGAGATCGTGCAGAACGTCGACCTGGCGCCGACCTTCCAACGCATCGGTGGCGCCGACGTCGGCACGCACGTCGACGGGCGCAGCCTGCTCCCCCTCACGCAGGGTGAGTCGACGCCGAACTGGCGTACCGGGGCGCTGGTCGAGCACCACGGCCCCAACCAGGCGGCCGACGACCCCGACGCCCAGGACCGGCGCAACGGCAGCCCGAGCACCTACGAGGCGCTGCGGACAGCGACCTACACCTACGTCGAGTACTCCAACGGCGAGCGGGAGTACTACAACCGGACCGCCGACCCCCACCAGCTCGACAACATCGCCGCCAGCCTCTCGGCGACCCGCCTGGCCGCGCTGCACGACGCGCTCGCCGCCTACGTCGCCTGCCACAGCCACTCGACGTGCTGGACGGCGGGGCACGTGCCAGCCTGACGAACCACCGGGCACGATGGCCCTGGCCTGCGACAACCGTTCCGTCGCAGGCCAGGGCGGCCCTTAGACGAGGTCGAAGGACTCCCAGGGGCCGATAGCCGTCCGGTTCGCGATCAGCGCCCCGGCGCCGGCGTCCTGGGCGCACACGTACATGCCGTTCGCGCCGCTGCGGAAGCTGACGCTGCCGTCCGCGTTCGCCACCCGGGTGAACGTCTCCCAGCCGCCGATCGCGTCCCGGTCGGCCACCAGCGCCGCCGCGCCGGCCTGCTCCGCGCAGACGTACTTGCCGGTCCTGCTGGATCGAAGGGCCACCAGACCGCCGCCGGCGTCGACGACGGTGAACGTCTCCGACGCCGAGGTCAGCGAGGCGACCAACGGCGATCCCCCGACGAAACGGCCGTTGGCCCGGGACCGGATGCCGACGGCGGCGGGCGGGGTCGGCGTGGAGCCGAGCACCGGCGCGGTCGGCCGGGTGGCGGTCAACGCGATCTGGCCCTTGAGCATCCGGCCACCGTCACCGCTGAGCCGCAGGTAGTAGTCCGCCGAACACTTCGTGCCGTCCTCGTCCAACGCCAGGAACTTCGAGCCGACCGGGACGAACGCGGCGGTCTCGGCCGTCTTGGCGATCTGGTTGCCCTCGTTGTACTCGTCGAACATCGAGATGTAGATCGCCGGCGCGCCGGCCCTGATCACGTTGTAGAACTGCCGCCACATGAAGTCGCCGTGCGCACGCTGGCGCTCCTGCAGGTCACCGGGCAGCACGCACGGTTGGTAGTCGATGCCGTGCGCCACGCAGTCCTGCACGTCGGGAAGCGTCACGTTGGTGTAGAACCAGTCCGACCCGGCCGCGTCGCCGATCCGGCCCACCATCCACGGCGAGATCATGTCGTACGCGTGGTAGACGTCGGAGAAGCCGGGCCGGGAGTCGCCGTTGCTGTCGCCGTTGCGCCAGTGCGTCGGCGTCCCACCCATCACGTACACGCCCTGCGCCTTGAACCAGTTGATGACGTCCAGGCAGACCGGCGCGCTCCACGGGTGGTTGGCGTCGTTGAAGCCGAATCCCCAGATGCCGACGACGGGCTTGCCGTTCTGCCTCGCGTACGCCGGGGAGGCCGTGTACGCCTTCATCTTGCTCGTCCAGTCGTCCTTGATCTGCTGCTGCATGTCCGTCCAGCCGCTGACGTCGTACATGATGTAGAACTTGCGGCCGAATTCCTCGGCCGCGTTGCGGACCTTGATCGTGACGGCGTCGCGGATCGGGCCCTCCCCGCCGACCGGGTTGAAGCGTTGCAGCGCGGCGGTGTCCAGCCCGTTCTCGGCCATCCAGCGGAAGTGGGTGTCCACGGTCTGCTGGTCGTAGGACGAGAACAGCGACGCCGGCTGCCCGTTGCCCAGGTTCTGGTACCCGGTCTTGTACACCCGGTCGTAGTCGCGCACGTCCGGCCAGGACTTGAGCGCCTCGTTGACCGGCGAGGGGGTCTTCTGCCAGTCCTGCCCGTAGTGCCACCAGCCCGACAACGGGCTGCCGTCGCCGGCCCCGGTGAACCATCCCTGGTAGCCGACGGTGATCTTTCCGACCACGTCGCCGGGCGGGCTGACCGCGGCGGCGGCCGGACTGGCCGCGAGAGCGTCGAGCGAGACGCCGGTGACGGCAGCCGCGGTGCCGGCCATCGCGGAGCCGAGCAGGGTACGGCGGGAGAGCCTCATGACGGTGGCTACTTTCCTCAGGGGATGTTTCGCCCGGATCGTGAAGCTGAGGGTGATCCGGACGGGATGAGGTTAGTGAGCCGGTTTGCCGAGCATCAAGCTACGCGGAAGAACTTCAAAGAACCTTAAGAGTACGAGGATTCCTGACGCGGCCATCAGCGGTTTCGACACCGGAGGTGATCCGGATCATCGCGTCAGCACCGAACTTGTCGTGTGCCACGAGCATCTCGGTACGTGGAGGCTCCCACCTCGGCCCGACGGTATCCGCGTTTCTGGTGAATGAGATTTCTGGTGAATGAGTGTTCTGGAGCAGTACGGCAGGCAGCCGAGGTGATCACCTCGGCAGGTCACCGGCTGCGCATACGTCGCGCCACGACGGACGATCTCGACCTCGTCAATCAATTCCACCTGCGGGACTGCTCCGCCGCGAGCCGGGCGGACCGCTACCACGCCGGCAGGAACCGGATCCGGGCGGCTGAGTGGCGGCACCTGACCCATCCGGACAACGGCTACACCATCCTGGTCTCGACACCTGACCGGAACCGCCTGGTGGCCCTCGCCCATCTCCTCTGGCAGAGGTCCGCGCCGCCGGAGGTCGCGATTCTGGTAGCCGACCACTGGCAGGAGGTCGGCGTCGGCACGGCGGTCGCCCGGTGGCTGGTCGGACTGGCCGCCGCGCACGGACACCGTGTTCAGCAGGCCCACATCGCGCCGCACAACGTCCGCGCCCTCCGGCTCGCCCATCAGTTCGGCGCGATCGTCGACGGCATCGGCTGACCAATCGGCCATCTAGCCCCCGTCCCCGTCTCGGCACGGGCTGACCGGCTCGGCCGTTCGGCCCGCCGCCGGGCAGGTCGATCCGTCTCGACGATCGACCTGCCCGGACTCAGCACAGCCGGGAGATTCAGGCGTCGGCCTGAGCCCGCTGGGCACGGTCGTACAGCGGCTTGGTGATCACCGAGGTGAACTGCGGGCCGACCAGATGACGGGTACATCCCTCGTGATCGAACTCGCACGGCTTGTGCGCGGCGTCGAAGTAGTCGGCCCAGGTGTTGACGCCCACGACGGTTCCTCGGCCGGACTGGGGATCGAATCTCGCCATGCGCGGGCCGCCGCTGGAGCCACCGCCCATCACACAGGCGGCGCCCCACTGGCCCTTGGGAGTGGGCCAGTCGGCGGTACCGGGATGCTCCCATGCCTGGCCCGTGCAGTAGGCGAGCCGACGACCGGTGTACTCCGCGAGGCCCTCCTTGGCCGGGTCCGAGGCGGCGCGTGGGTAGCCGAACTGGAAGACGAGCTGCCCGCCCGGCAGGTCGAAGCCGACGCTCTGCGCGGCCCCGACCGCGTCCTGCACCCGCCGGCCCTGCTCGTTCCTGTTGAGGACCACGAAGGCCTGGTCGTACGAGTCGAATCTCGGGTCCTGGCCGTTGTTCCGCGTCCAGGCCGAGTCGACGACCGCGATGCGTCCGACGAACCTGCCGTAGGGTGCCCGACCCTCCCGGTAGCCCGGTACGAACATCACGTGTGTCGCCCACTCGCCGTTCTCGCCGAGGAGATCGGTGCTGTGCACGCAGTGCCCCGCCGTCACCACCGTGCTCCGGTTGGCGCTGTCGACAACGGTCGCCGTGCAACTCGAGTCCTCGCCCTGGCTCGTGAAGAACAGCCGGCCGACCGTCGCCACCACGGCGTTGGACCGGGTCCAGGGAGCGCCGTCGGGTCCACTCGTCGGAGGCTTGCCGGACAGGGGCTCGTTCAGCGCCGCGAGCCGCTCCGACGTCCAGTAGTCGAGGACCGTCTGTCGCTCGGCGACGGTTGTCGCCTGCTCATGTGTGGCCACGCTCGTCGCCGTGGCGACCGTCGAGAAGACAGGCGCGGCGGCGGCCGCGCTCGGTACTAAGACAGCGGTTCCGAGGACAAGCATGGCCGACGTCAGCATGATCGGGGCACGTCGGCCCTCGCCCAGCCAGCGGCGTTCTGGTGTCGTCATGCGCGACAACCTACGGATCGAGTGTCAGGAAGCTGTCAGGAAGCGTTGAGCAGGGGATTGTGGAGTGCGCGGTGACCGTCCACCGCGGAGGCGTCACCGCACCGCCTCTTTCGTGAGAGGCCGTCAGGTACTGGACAGCGCTCACGGGAGTCTTTCTCTACCGTTGGCGTTTCGCGGCTCAGTCGGTCCAACGGGGAGGACATCATGAGCGGGCGGCGGCAGGCCCTTCTGTGCGGCATCTCGGTGGCCCTGTTAGCGCTCACCGGTTGTACCGGCGGAGACAAGAAGATCGAGGTAAGCACCAAGGACGCTTTCACCGCGGCCGTAGAAGCGATGCGGCAGGCACCCGCGCTGCAGTACACCTCGGATCTGATGGGGATGGCGGTCACCACACGCGCGACCAGCGCCGGCCAGTCTCTGAGCACGATCGCCCTCGGCAGCATCAACCTGCAGAGTTTGAGCATCGGCGGCAGGGCCTATGTCCGCTTCCCCGACGGCTTCGCGGTCCCTGGCACCGACGGCGCGCAGTCGAGTCTGTTGACCGGTAAGTGGCTCACCGGAGGAGCCGCAGCCGGCCTCGCCGCGCAGCAGCCTCTCACGCCCGGGTCGCTCGCCGACGCCGTCGACGAACGCCTCCGCGCCGACGGCACCACTTTCCCGCGTTCAGCTGAGACAACACCGGTGGACGGGGTGACGACCTGGAAGGCCACCACCGCTCAGGCCGAGATCTTCGTGAGCACGCAGCGTCCGCATCGGCTGGTGCAGATCGTGTCCAAGGAAGGAGGTGGGTCACTCCCGTCCCTGCCGAGCCTGCCGGCCTTCCCGACCAGGTCCGGTGCTCCCTCAGCCCCTGATCTACCGAGTCTGCCGTCGGTGCCGGACCTGCCGTCACCGCCCGGCATGCCAAAGCTGCGAGGCGCCGCGCACACCGTCACCGCCGGGGCCGACAGTGGCGGTTCGCGACAGGTCAACTGGCGCCGGATCGCACCTGCGGCGCCGACCTTGCCCGGACGGATCCGCGTGACCGACATGGGGCAACCCGAGGTGGATGCCCTGTTCCGCGACCTGACCAGAAACGCCAAGGAGCTGGAGAGTTCGTTCGACCTGTCCTACCAGTTCACCGCCAAGGGCAGCGCCCGCTTCACCGGATGCGGTCCCGGCGCCTGCCGGATCACCGTCACCATCAGCAGCCGCTTCGTGGGCAGGGACCTGCAGACGCCCAAGTCCGCCAGCGCCACCATGACCGTCACGATGACCGGTGATGGCAGACCAGTCGGCGGCTGCACCACCGCAGGCACCCTGCCGGTCAACGCCACCGGCCAGCTGAGCTGCACCAACGTGTCTTCCGCCTGGACCAGCTGGTACCTGCGGGCGCGCACTCAGCGCGGCGCGCACGTCTACGCGGCGCAGGCTCAGGTGCTGGCGCGTGCGGTGACCCGCGTGCAGGTCCAACGGATCCTCGACGAGCTGCAGGAGTGGCTCGACGATGCCCGCACCCGGCCGCAGCCGACGCCCACGCCGAGCGCGTCACCCGCACCGGCTACCGCCTCCCCGTCGCCCAGCAGAAGCACATGCCTGAGTTCCCTTCCGCCGGGCGCGCAGGGCAGCGGTGGCGGGTGGATCGTGAACACCACACAACCGGTGGCCCACCGCAACAAGACCACCACTCCCCCGGGCGGTCCCGGTGCTCGGGCCAGCCAGGCGACCGCCTGCATCACCAGGCCCGCCGCGAAGGGGACCGCCGCCCAGGGAGACATCACTGGCTGGCAGGACGCCCAGTTGTTCGCCACCAGAAACGGCGGCGGCAGCCTCGCCCGGTGCCACCTCATCGCCAACGTCCTCGGCGGCAAGGGCATCGCGGCCAACCTGGTCCCCTGCTGGCAGGTGGGGATGAACACCGGCACGCCCAGCATGCGCACATATGAGCAGACCGCCCAGACAGCGGTGGGACGGTTGAACGCCGGCGAGGCGGTGTACTACGAGGTGACAGCGCAGTACCGCGACGCCACCAGTACCATCCCGGCGTCGGTCACCATGAGCGCTACCGTCCAGAGGGCCGACGGCACGACGCAACCCCTCTTCAGCGGCAGTATCGTGCCGAACAATCGGACGGTCAACGGAGCGGTGGTCAACCTTGGAAACTGACGGTCCCGGCCCGGCAACCGACGCCCCCCGCGGCACCCCGCCTCGGCCGGCGGACATCGCGGTGGTGTTCCCGCAGCTGGCGCCGCTGGCACGCACGACGACACGCCTGCACCCGCGTCCCGGCGCACCGTCGGTTCGCGAAAGCTCGGTCGGCGGGCCGCTGCTGTGGCCGGCCACCGAGCCGTGGCCGTTCTGCGACGGTCCGCACCAGCCGGACGGCCGACCGGCGACCACGGTGCAGGATGTGGGACTGCTGCGGCAGATCATGACGGCTGCGAACAACCGTCCTGCCAGTGGCACGCTGTTCACACCGCAGGAGCAGGAGGTCGTGGACCGTATTGATCGTGGCCGCCCGTGGCCCGAGGAGCCCGTGGCGTTGCTGCCCGTCGCCCAGCTCCATCTTCGCGACGTGCCCCAGCTACGTGTGCCCGAGCACGCCGACATGGTGCAGGTGCTGTGGTGCCCGTTCGACCACCCCGAGCAGCAGATACCCCGGACGGCGCTGTTCTGGCGCTCCTCGGCCCGGCTCACCGACGTGGTCGCCGATCCCCCGCAACCCGTTGCGGTCCAACATGAGGATTACGTGCCGCAACCGTGCCTCATCCATCCTGAGCAGGTGACGGAATATCCCGCCCCGCTGGAGCTGGAGCCGGACCTGCGGGAGCAGGTGGAGCAGTGGAGCGCTCGACAGAAGGCCGGCGCAGCCCCAGGAAGCGCGTACGACCAGGCAGAGTCGGCGTTCTACCAGTACGAGTTGTCGGTCGCGCCGGGCTGGAAGGTTGGCGGTTGGGCGCCGTGGAGCTTCACCGACCCTCGTCCGCTGCCCTGCCAGAGCTGCGGAACACCGCTCGAGCCGCTGCTGACGATCGCCTCGACCGAGTGGGACGACAGCAACCACAGCTGGATCCCCTACGAGGACAGAGACGACGGCTCACGTGACGTCTACCCGGACCCGGCGCGACCGAGCCAGGTGTCTGTCGCCGGGTTCAACCTGCAGCTCTACGTCTGCCCGGTATCGCCGGAGCATCCACACGCCGAGTTCCTGCAGTAGCGCGGCCGCCCGGGCCAGCATCTCCCGGGCGATCTGCACCCGAAGGCCGCCCCGCAGCTTCGGGACCGCGCCGACCAGCTCTGATCCGGTACGCGGCGAGGGCGGCCAGGACCCGGTCCTGGCCACCCTCTCGGCCCTGCTCAGTCCTTCAGAACCAGGTTCCGCGTGATGCTCACTCGCTCCGTGCCGTCGGGCAGGGCGGGCCGCAGCACGTTGATCCCTTCTTCACGCTGGGCCGCGCTGCCGTCGCCTGCCAACTCCGCGGTCGCCTGGGTGTCCGCCACGACCAGGAACACCTTGAAGGCGGCGCGGTCACGCTCGTCGTGGCCAACGTAGAGCGGACCGCAGTCGGCGCTGGTCCGGATGATGTGGCATCTCGCCGCCTGGACGACGACCGGACCGCCCAGCTCGTTCTGGTAGGCCAGCCACAGCGTGTGTCCCTTCGGCAGCCCTCGGCGGACTTCGACGTCGACCACCTGGGGACGGTCGATGTGTGCTCCGTCCACCGGCGACGTGATCGCCGCGACCGGCTTGTCGACCTCGCCGAGCGCCGTCTGCCATTGGATGATCAGAGCGGACGCGACACAGAGGACGACGACCCCCAGCACGACCAGCATTCGAAAGAACATGTTTCGATCTCTGAAACTCGTCAGCTGGTTGATGAGCCAGCTCAACAGGGCGGCGACAAGAAGCCCGGCGACGCAGGCGGCGATTTCCACGACGGTCCCCTCCTACGCTGGCGAGATGGTGGTGAGGATCTCCAGGGAGAATTGCTGGCCGGCGCATTTCTCGTCGGCCCACTCCTCCATCCGGATCCGCACGGGGACCTTCTTGGTCGACCGGCCCCGCACAACAATCTTTGTGTCGGGCTCGACGACCCGGACGGCCCACTCGGGGCATCCGCCACCGGTCGCCGTGTTGCCACCCTTGATGCTGGTGACCTGTACCGGGAAGTCGTTTCCGTTGCCGATGACGGCGACGACCATGGCACTCCCGCCGGGCAGCAGCCCGCGCACCGCACCGCTGATCTTCACGCTGGGCTCGATCACCGGCGCCGTCCGCACGTCCACCGCCGTCCGGCGCGTCCAGGAATAAGCGGCGTAAGCGGCGCTACCGAGCATGATCACAGCCACGAACGCCGACAGGAGAATGGTTGATCGGGTCCTGTTCTTCATGTCGATCCTCTCCATTCGAACGTGCAATCCATGATGATTCGAGGACCGGCCATGGACCATGTGGGTAACAAGGATTGTCGATAGTGGATACGCGGGTCGCCCGATCGGGGGTTTCCGCCGGCACGCCCGGTGGGCACGGTGGATGGACGTGGTTTTCCACGGGACCGCCCCGGGGACGCCCGGTTCCCGCTGCCGCCGAACGCCGAGCACGATGCGGAGGTGCATCCGGTGTACCTTCACGAGCGTCCTCCCCGGACGCTGCCGCCGGCCGCGCTCCCGGTGTTGATCGCCGTCGGCGTCGGCCTGATCCCGCTGCCGGTCGCCTGGCCCTACTGGGTGAACCATCCGATCCCGGCCGCCCTCGCGGTGGTCCTCTCCGGCCTGCTCGCCGGCGCAGGTCTGTTGCTGGCCCAGCGCGGAGGCAGCCCGCGTACCGGATTGCTGCTCCTGGCTGCCGCGGTGCTCTTCGCGGTCGGCTGGGTACTCGCCCGGAACACCGGCGTCTACCCGCTCATCGGGGAGTACACGCAGTCGTTCTTCTTCTTCACGCTCGGCACCGGGATCCTGCTGCACGGCCGCCCGCGCTTCGACCGCTGGTACGAGCGAGCCTGGGTGATCGAGGCCTTCGTCCTCCTGGTCCTGTCCCAGACCGCGATCTGCCTGACCGTCCCGCCCGAGCGCCTGGGTTACGCGCCGGACGTGCTGTGGTTCAACCTCGACGTGCCGCAGCGGGTCGGGTCGGCGGTTACCGAGGCAGGCGCCATCCTGTACGTGGTCCTCGCCCTCACCTTCGTGTTGGTGCTCGTCCTGCAGCAGAGAAGGCCGGCCCCGCGCAACAGCACGGCCATGATCGTGGTCAGCGGTGTCTTCGCGGTGACCGCCGCCGTCGTCCAATACCCGATCATGGGTACGGGCAGCTCGGTCGACGCGATCATGTCGTCGCGCGGCGCCCAGGGCACGACCGCGATCGTCCTGCCGCTGACCCTGTTCGCCGGTGCGCTGCGCGCAGCCTGGCAGGAGAACAGGGTCGCCGCCCGGCTCGTCACCCTGATCGGTCATGCGACCCCCGACTCGGTGCAGTCGGCGCTGCGGGTGGTGCTGCACGACCCGGCGCTCGAAATCCAGTACTGGATCCCCGGCGCGGCCGCTTACGTCGACACGGCGGGGCGCCTGCGGCAGTCGGTGTCGGGCGTGAAGATCCTGACGCCGACCGGGGATCCGCTGGCGGTCTGCGTGCTGAGCGCCGCCGAGGCCGAGCACGACCCGGCCCTGCGGACCGCTCTGCACGCCTCGTCGTCGGCGTTGCAGGCCGTGCAGATGCAGCTCGTGCATGCCGAGGAGATGCGGAACATCCAGGACCGGCTGATGGCCGCCGAGGACGACGGACGCAAGGAGCTCGCGCGCGACCTGCACGACGGGGTGCAGCAGGAGCTCGCCGCCCTGCGCCTGCAATTGATCGGGCTGCTCGGGCTGGTGCCGCCGGGTGCCACCCTCGACCGGCTGGCTGAGTGCAACGACCGTGTCGTCGCCGTGATCGAGCAGGTCCGGTCGATCAGCCGCGGACTGCATCCCACCTCACTGGCCCACGACGGGCTGGCCGGGGCGCTCGAGGAGGCCGCCGAGGGATTCGGCCGGCGGATCAAGCTCGACGTGCCCACCCGCCGCTTCCCCCCGCGTATCGAACTGGCGATGTACTACATCCTCAGCGAGGCCCTCACGAACGTCATGAAGCATGCCAGGGCCGAGTCGGTGCAGGTCCGGGTCGCTGCCTCCGACGACGCGATCGTCGGCGAGGTCGAGGACGACGGCCGGGGCGGTGCCACGGTGACGCTCGGCGGCGGCCTGCACGGTGTCGAGGATCGGGTACGGGCGTTGCGCGGCCGCCTCGAGCTGACCAGCCGCGCCGGAGAGGGCACCCGGCTCACCGTCACGATCCCGTTGATCGGAGCAGCGTCATGAGAATCGCCATCGCCGACGACCACGCCATCTTCCGTACGGCGGTCGCCCGGTGCCTGCGCGACAGCGGTCACGAGGTGCTCGTCGAAGCGGCGACGGGGAGCGAACTGGTCATCGGTGTGCGGGGCCACCGGATCGACGTGGCAATCATCGACGTGCGGCTCTCCGAGGATTCCGAGGAGGAGGGGATCGAGGTCGCCCGTACGGTGAAGAGGGACTGCCCCGACACGGCGATCCTCATGCTGTCCGCGCAGACGGCGACCACGCAGGCGATCCAGTTGCTCCGCGACTTCGAGACCGGCATCGGCTACCTGCGCAAGGACGAGGTCGACATCGTCTCGCTGGGCCCACAACTGTCCCGGCTGGTCGACGGCGAGCCCGTGCTCGGCCGCTCGGTCGCGAGCCGCCTGCTGCGGCCGGCCCGGCGCGACAGCGCGCTGGACTCGCTGACCCGCCAGGAGACCGAGGTGCTGAAGCTCATGGCCGAGGGCTATTCGAACGTCGGCATCGCGGAGCGGCTCTCGCTCACCGAGCGCACCATCGAGGACCACTCGGGCCGCATCTTCGACAAGCTCGGCATCAGCCTGCCCGGCGAGGGCCGGGCCACCACCAACAAGCGTGTCCTGGCCGTGCTGACCTGGCTGCGACTGGCCACTTGAGCTTGAGGTCCTCGCTTGCCGACGCGGGCACTAGGTGGACGTTTCGGTAGCCCTAGTCGACGGCCCGACGGAGTTCGATGCGGTAGCTGTCGTCGTCGTGGACTGAGGATTGGACGAGGGTATCGCCGGCACAGTCGTACCTGTCGGGTGACAGCGACACCGAGGATTCGGGTGATTCCGGTCCCTGGGCGGCACCGTCGATGCTCCAGGCCCGCGTGCCGTTGGACGAGGCGTCGTAGTAGGCGATCGTGCCGTCACGGATCTGGTAGCGGGCGGTGGTCTGGCCCGTCAGGGTCAGCGCAACGCGACGACCGTCGACGGTTGCCGCATAGGTGACGCCCGTGCCGTGGTCGAGGATCACGGTGCCGTCAGCGTGGAAGGTCTGGGTGGCGCCGGCGCCGGTGAACCGGTAGCGCATCGAGCCGAATGGAGCCAGGTCTGTCTCGTTGACGACTTCCCGCCAGGCACCGATCACGCAGGAATCGATGACGGGTGGGCCGGGGTCGGGGACCTCCAGTGGAGGGTTCGGCTTCCAATGCTGGTAATGACTGGGGGCCTCGGCGGCGGCAGCGCTCATCCCGAGCAGGGCCAGGATGCCGAGTGCGGCGATCGTCGGCCGGCCCGGGTGTCTGGTCACCACCGCTTCCCGAGTGGTGCCCGCTCGAACGTGGAGAAGGGCTCTCGCCGCAGCGCCGACCAGGGCTGCGAGTACCGCTGCGATGGCGCCCCAACTGATGATGCTGTGGAAGTGGAAACCGACGTAGTGGTCGAGCAGCAGGAGCCGGCCGTCACACGGCTGCGCGAGAGTGGTCTGCTGGACGCCGGTCAGCCCGACACAGGACGACACCGCCCGGCTGACGTAGAGCCCCAGGGTGGCCAGGACCGCGGTGGTACAGACCGCCACCGGGACGAACACGGGTCGCAGGCGGGTGCGGCCCGCCGCGACGAAACCGGCTGCCACGGCTTGACCCAGTACCGCGAGGGCGGTGTAGACGTTGTGGTACACCTGCACAAAACCCGGGTTCGCGTCCCACTCCAGATTCGCCGGGGCATGCAGGATCTCGGCAGGGAGTGCGGCACGCGCGGCGAACGGCAGGGCCACACCGACGGCGGCCACGGCTAATCCGGCGCCCACCCCGACCAGGAGAGCGCGGCGCAGGCCGGTGGGACGTTCGTCGCGACGCCACCAGCGCAGGACGACCGCGGGGACGGCCCACAGGAGCACCATGCCGGCGGAGGTGATCGGAGTTTGCATCACCTGGGTCCGGAACATGAACGTCCGGCCGGTCCAGTCGGCGAGTGCGGCGTACCAGCCGATCTGCCAACCCGGATCCGGCGGACCGGGCCGAAAGCTCACCATGATGCCGCCGGTGAAGGACATCCAGTACCACAGGGCGAACAGTGGGGCGCTCACGGCGATCGCGGTCATCACGATGGCGCGCTTCCCCCGGACGCCCAGCCGACCGCGCTGCCCATATTGGACGGACCACACCCAGGCCGCGGTGAGTGTGAGGCCGATCAGTAGCAGCACGGTGCTCACCACGAAGGCACCGAGACCGACTCCTTCGTCGACGACACCGGTGACGCTGGTCTCTATCGCCCCCATGGACAGTGGTCCACTGGCAGCCACCCCGGCACTCAGTGCCGCCGGTAGCAGGAGCATCCGTCGGCGGGTCGCTGCCGGGTGCCGGCTGACAGCCGTCGTGAGGATGGCTGTCAGCATCGTGGTGACTGGCAACGCGACCAGCGTCATGGCAAAGAAGCGCGAGCCCAGCAGGTTGCCGCCGAGCAGGCTGACGCCGCGCAGCGCGAGGCCCGCGGTCAGCCCGATACCGGCCATCTCCCACCCGCCCAGCCGGGTCAGCCGGCCCGTATCCGTGAGCGTCCTGGCCCGCTCGGCGGGACTCGGGTGCGTGCCGTAGCGGGACCGACCGCCCCACGAGAGCAGCGCCACCGGGCGCCGCCCCGGGTTCCGCGGCCACGGCAGAGCCGCCACGACTCTCGGCAGCGCCCCGTCGCTGTCGGACTCCGCGGCCACCACGTCGGCGTGGGTCTCCCGAGCCCGCAGGATGGCGTTGCGGGCCAGGTACACCACGGCGGCCAGAGCCAGCACGGTGACCAGGCGGTGCGTCAACCGGCCGGGGTCGTCGCCGATCTGCAGCAGGGGGGCAGGAAACGGCCGCCGCAGCAGGTCGGGAAACAAGGAGAGGAGCACGAACGGCGCCAGCGCCAGGAGCGCGAACGACCACCAGATGGCGATCGTCAGGTATGCCTGGTCCACGTCTCTGTTACGCAGGTGAGCGAGTTCGTGACGGATCACCGCGCGGAAACCTGGTCGATCGGTGTCGAAGCGCACCAGGAGCCCGACGTCCAGAGCCACCCGTCGGCGTCGGGGAAGCCCGAACGCCTGACCTCCGTGCGTTGCGGCATAGGGGGCGAGCAGCCACGTCGGTTGGCGCCGCAGGCCGGCCTGCCGCACGAGCATCGCCAGGTCGGCAAGCACGTCGGCGTTGCGGTCGGCGGGGAGGGGCACCAGCCGGCGCCGCCGGGTCAGCCACCATGGATGCAGGGCGTACAGCAGACCCGCCAGACCGATCTGGCCGGCCAGCCCGATGCCGACCGTCGTCGCCTGCGCCGCGAAGAACGGTCGGAGACACTGCTGCATCAGGTACGTGCCGGTGGTCGCCTGGTCGTACTGGGTAGGCAGGCTCGCGACTCTCGCGGCGATGCCGTGCAGGCACGGGTCCACCTGGTCGTCGTTGAGCCGTTCCGTCGCGGGCAGCGACAGGAACACGGTCGTCAGGGCCACCACGCTGGACGCGAGCACCGCCATCATAAGGGTCGCGAAGCGTATGTCGGTTCGGGCCTTCCACCACCGGTGTTGGCGCGACGGTGGTGCCGGGTTACCGGCGACGATCGCAGGTCCATCGTCGGGACTCACCGTCGTATCGGCGCTCATGCCGGCTCCTGGCCGGTGGTTCCGTCGCCGACGATCGCCGCCGCGATCAGCGCGGCGCGGTGCGGGGATATCCGACCGTGCTGGACGAGAGCGCGCGTCACGACCCCGCGTACCTCCCGCCACTGCTCCGGCGTCAGCGGTGCCACCGATGGCAGCGTGTCGACCGGATCGTCGGTGACCGCCGCGGTGTCGGCGGGCCTGCCCAGCGCCCGGCGCACGCCCGCCCGCGTCAGGACGACACCACGATCGGCCAGATACCGGATCACCTCCGCAGAGGCGGCCATGAGCACCGGAGTCAGAAGTTCCTCGACACCCGGCGGCCCGAAGCTCAACTGACCGCCACCGTCGTCACCGGCAAGCGCCCGCGCGGGGTTGGCGAAATATGCCGTCCGCAGGACGTCGAAAACTCGGCGCTCCGCGGCGACCTGCTCGGGTTCAACAATGGCGACCCGATCCAGCATGACCCGGGCGGTCTCGGTCACCAGCGCCTCGTCAAGGGCTGGCGATTCCGTCATGCCGCTACTCGCTCAGAAGCCGTTTGGGCAGTCGGGAGGACGAGTGCCGGCGCGCACGGGCGCGGGACAGTTCTGGTGTGCATGAATCCACGGTAGGGGGCCGTGGGCGCCGATGATAAGAGCGTTCAGGGAGAATGTCGGAATGACGACGCGGCAACGGTTTCCGAGGTGAAATGAATAGCCCGAGAAATAGCTGAGCATTATTCATTGGACTGCGTGAAAGGTGATGTGTGGAAAAGACCGCGCCGCCCGTCGACGTGGGACCGAGCGATCGATCGGGCAGCGGCGCGGTCATCCTCCTTGTGGCGCGGTCACGTGGAGTTGCGCCACGTGCGGCCGTCCCGGCCGATGAGCCGGTCGGCGTCGGTCGGGCCCCAGGAGGCGGCCTCGTAGGTGGGAATCGGCGAGTTGTCCTTCGCCCAGTTGTCGACGATCGGGTCGACGATCCGCCAGCACTGCTGCACCTCGTCGCTGCGGATGAACAGCGACGCGTCACCGATCAGCGCGTCCAGCAGCAGGCGCTCGTACGCCTCCGGGGACTCCTCGACGAACGTCTGGTCGTAGGAGAACTCCATGGTGGCCGTACGGACCCGGAACGAGTGGCCCGGAACCTTGGCGCCGAAGCGCAGCGAGATGCCCTCGTTGGGCTGGATCCGCAGGATCAGCGCGTCAGCATCGAGGCCGGTGAGCTGGTCGGTCGGGATCGGCAGGTGCGGCGGTCGCTGGAACTGTAGTGCCACCTCGGTCAGCCGGGCCGGCAGACGCTTGCCGGTGCGTACGTAGAACGGCACCCCGGCCCAGCGCCAGTTGTCCACGTTGAGCCGCATGGCCGCGTAGGTCTCGGTCCGCGACAGGGGATCGACGCCGACCTCCTCGCGGTAGCCGGCCATCAACTCCTCGCGGGTGCCGCCCCGGGTGTACTGCCCCCGGACCGCGGACTCGGCGATGTCCCGGTCGGTGGGGAGGCGGATCGCCTGCAGCAGCTTCACCTTCTCGTTGCGCAGGCCCTCGGCCTCGAACGAGGCCGGCGGCTCCATCAGTGCCAGCGCGAGGACCTGGAGCACGTGGTTCTGCACGATGTCCCGCATCGCGCCGGCGTCCTCGTAGAAGCCGCCGCGGCTGCCGACGCCGAGGGTCTCGGCGACGGTGATCTGCACGTGGTCGACCCAGGAACGATCCCAGATGGGCTGGAAGATCGAGTTCGCGAAGCGCAGTGCCAGCACGTTCTGGACGGTGTCCTTGCCCAGGTAATGATCGATACGAAAGACCTGGTGCTCGTCGAAGGCGCTGTGCACGACGCCGTCGAGTTCGCGGGCCGTGCCCAGGTCGCGCCCGTACGGCTTCTCGATGACCAGGCGGGAGAATGAGCCTTCGCGCGGCTGGTTGAGCCCGACTCGGGCCAGTCCGTTGATCACCGGCTCGAAGGCCCCGGCCGGGGTGGACAGGTAGAAGAGCCGGTTGCCGGACGTGCCCCGCTGTGCGTCGAGCTCGTCGAGGGTCTCCACGAGCCGTTTGTAGGTCTCCGGGTCGTCGTAGCCACCGGCCACGTACCGCACGCCGCCCTGGAGTTGGCGTTTGCTGGCGAGGGTGCGGTCGCCGAGGGCGCTCTCGGCGAACTGCTCGTCGGTCATCGACGTGCGCGCGACACCGACGAGCGCGAACTGATCCGGGAGCCGCTCGTGCCGGGCCAGGCTCTCCACTGCGGGCAGCAGCTTACGCCGGGTCAGATCACCGGAGGCACCGAAGATCACCAGCGTGGCCGGCGGGGCACTCCGCTCCTGGATGAGCTGAGATGCGTGGTCCATGGTCTACGTTCCTCCGGGCACAAGGGGTGTGAGGTTGGGGCTGCCGTGCTGTCACGCCACGGATCGTGCGGCTGCGGGGGTAGGTGTCCGGGGGCCACACGGGGTGGCCCGTTGGTCGCGGAACTTGAGCGTCCCATGCCGGGCCGACAGGTGGGCCCCCGGCTGCCATCGCGCATGCTGCGTGGTCCCCGCCTGGACGCTGAGCGGCGTACCGTCCCCGGTTTCTTGGACCTGAGGGTGGTGAGCCGTGTCGCCGGCTCTCCGGGCATGCACTCCGGCAGCCAGCGGCGAGCCGCGATGCGGCGCGACAACGTCTGGCTTGTGGTGGTCGGCCGTTGGGCGGGTTTCGCCGGGTCTGCTGGCGGATGGGCCGTCCTTGGGATGATGCGGTTCAATGGGCGTTCAGCTTTTGGTGATGTGATCGTGCCGGGGAGTGACGGTGAGCTTTCGGGGTCAGCCGTGGTCGCGGTGGTTTGTGGCCCTGTTGTTCGTTCTGGTGCTGGTCCTGGTGGCGATCGTGACCACGGTGGTGGCGTTGGCGGTCAACGCGGCGAGCAGTGACGAGCGACGGTGGCCGTGGGGTCTGCACGTGATCCAGGACTACCCGTTCCCGTCGGTGTTGGTCCTGACGGTGGTACTCGCGATGTTGAGCGTCATGGCGGTGTCGGTGCAACGCGAGCGCGATCCTCGTAGCGCCGGCTCTTCACTTGTGGCCGATTCCGATGGCGATGTTTCGCCGGCCCCAGAGGACGACGGCCTACCTAGGGGTTCCGGTGTGGTGGGTGCACCCCTGGGGGAACTGCCGGTCGCCGTCCGGGGACGCGACGGTGTGGTCAGTGACCTCGTGGCATCGCCTACTGTCTATTCGCCGCAGGTTCGGGTCGTGGCGGGGATGGGTGGTTGCGGGAAGACCACCGTGGCGTTGACGGCGGCGCGAGAGGCTCAGGCGTCCGGCTGGCGGGTGTGGTGGGTGTCGGCCGTGGACGGGGCGACACTGGTGGCCGGCATGTCGGCCGTGGCGCGAGAAGCGGGAGCCTCGGCGCAGGAGGTGAAGGACGCCGATTCGGATCTGGCGCTGGCGGGGGTGGTGTGGGGTCGCCTGAACCGACTGCCCGGCAGGTGGTTGTTGGTCATTGACAATGCCGACGCGCCTGAGGTGTTGGCCCCGGGTGGTACGAGTGTGGCGGGCGGTAGCGGTTGGTTGAGGTCCGCCGGTACCGGTGTCGTTCTGGTGACCACCCGCGTGACTGATCGGGCGGTGTGGGGGCATCGGGCGGGATGGTTTCCGCTTGGCGAGTTGGATCAGCACGCGGCGGCGTTGATGCTGCTCGACCGGATAGGCCGTGCGGACGAGCCGGAGCTGCTCGAGGTGGCGACGGCGGTGGCGAATCGGTTGGGCCGGCTGCCGTTGGCAGTACACCTGGCGGGGTCGTACCTGGGTTCGGGCATGGCCGCGGTGGGGCTCGACGGCTACCTGCGCCTGTTGACGGATCGCTCGCTGAGCGTGGTGGATGAGGGGGCGCCCGGGTGGGGGGCACAGGATCCGCGTCGGCTCATCATGTCGACGTGGGAGATCTCATTGGATGCCCTGGAGCGCCAGGGCCGCGTCAGGGCGCGCGCCCTGTTGCGCGTGTTGTCGTTCCTGAGACCGGGCGCGATGGTGCCGATGGCGATGCTGAACCCCTCGGTGTTGTCGGAAGCAGGACTGCTTCCCGACGGGGACGAGGGGCGCGCGGAGATGGCGGCCGGGTTGGCGGGCCTGCACGCGGTGGGCCTTCTCGACGGGGCGCCGGCCGAGGGGGACGGTTCGGGCGATGGGCTGCTGGTGCATCCGCTGGTGGTCGAGGTGTGCCGATGGCGAGCCGCCCGCGAGGGGCAGCGATCGTCGCTGATAGCGGCGGCGGCCGGTCTGGTGGTGGCCGCGAGCGCAGGGTTGCATCCGGCTGAGCCTGCCGACTGGAAGGGGTGGCAGGTGCTCGCCCCCCATGCGAGAGAAGCGCTCGGTGTGATCGCCGAGATGAGCGACGGTCTGAGTGCCCACGTAGTCGGTGTCAACAATGGTTTGACGTACCACTACACCGCTCAAGGTTCGTACCCGGCGGCTATCGACCAGGGCGAAGACGTCTACGCCGCTGCCGTCGCAAGACTGGGTGTCGAGCACCCGAACACGCTGGTGTCGCGGAACAACCTGGCCTACGCCTACAGGGCGGCGGCGCGACTGGGTGAGGCGATCCCGCTGTTCGAGGCGACGCTGGCCGTGCGTGAGCGGGTGCTGGGCGACGAGCACCCGGACACCCTGTTGTCGCGGAACAACCTAGCCGCCGCCTACAACGCGGCGGGGCGGATGGATGAGGCGATCCCGCTGTACGAGGCGACCCTGGCCGCGCGGGAGCGGGTGCTGGGCGACGAGCACCCGAACACCCTGTTGTCGCGGAACAACCTCGCCCACGCCTACGACGCGGCGGGGCGCTCAGGTGAGGCGATCCCGCTGTACGAGGCGACCGTGGCCGCGTACGAACGGGTCCTGGGCAGCGAGCACCCGAGCACGCTGACCGCACGGAACAACCTCGCCGGAGCCTACAACGCGACGGGGCGGTTGGACGAGGCGATCCCGCTGTACGAGGCGACCCTGGCCGCGCGCGAGCGGGTGCTGGGCGACGAGCACCCGGACACCCTGGGGTCGCGGAACAACCTCGCCCTCGCCTACAACGCGGCGGGGCGGATGGGTGAGGCGATCCCGCTGTACGAGGCGACGCTGGCCGCATACGAACGAGTGCTGGGCGACGAGCACCCGAACACCCTGTTGTCGCGGAACAACCTCGCCGCCGCCTACAACGCGACGGGGCGATCCGAGGAGGCGATCCCGGTGTACGAGGCGACCGTCGCCGCGTACGAACGGGTCCTGGGCAGCGAGCACCCGAGCACGCTGACCGCACGGAACAACCTCGCCGCCGTCTACGACGCGGCGGGGCGGTCGGATGAGGCGATCCCCCTGTACGAGGCGACGCTGGCCGCGCGCGAGCGGGTGCTGGGAGCCGAGCACCCGGACACCCTGATGTCGCGGAACAACCTGGCCTACGCCTATCAGGCGGCGGGGCGGACGGGTGAGGCGATCCCGCTGTACGAGGCGACCGTGGCCGCGTACGAACGGGTGCTGGGCAACGAGCACCCGAACACGCTGACCGCACGGAACAACCTCGCCGCCGCCTACGACGCAGCGGGGCGGTTGGACGAGGCGATCCAGTTGTGCGAGGCGACGCTGGCCGCGCGCGAGCGGGTGCTGGGAGCCGAGCACCCGGACACCCTGATGTCGCGGAACAACCTCGCCGCCGTCTACGACACCGCGGGGCGGTTGGACGAGGCGATCCCGCTGTACGAGGCGACCCTGGCCGCGTACGAACGGGTGCTGGGCAACGAGCACCCGAACACGCTGACGGCACGGAACAACCTCGCCGCCGCCTACAACGCGACGGGGCGGTTCGATGAGGCGATCCCGCTGTACGAGGCGACCCTGGCCGCACGTGAGCGGGTGCTGGGAGCCGAGCACCCGGACACCCTGAAGTCACGGAACAACCTCGCCGCCGCTTACCGCCTTCGGGACGACAGCATGTGACGCTGCGGCTACGCGAAGACGGCCGAAGGCCCCCGCCGGCAGGCCGCACCGCCGTCGCACGGCTCCTTGGTCCAGAGCGAACGATGAGGCAGCCATCCGCCCTGTCGCGGCCCTGGGCAGGAACAGCTACGTGACGCGGTAGGCGGTGTAGCGCACCCGGTCGGCCTCGCGGATCGCCGACGCCACGAAGACGGACTGCTCCAGGACAGCCAGCGCGGGAACCGACGTCTCCAGTCGTACGCCCAGGCGGAAGTAGTACTCGGACGCCTCGACGGCGTCGCCGCGCAGCAACGCCTTGAGGACCTCCGCGCGGCCGCTGCGGACGCCGAACGTACGCAGGTAGACGTGACCGCCGTCGGCGGTACGCGCCGAGTAGCGCGTGTCGATCTCGATCGTGCCGTCGGGGCGAACCACCTGCCAGTCGGCGCCGCCGGGCAGGATGTCGGCCTCGAAGAGACCGGTGACCCGGCCGCCGACAACAGGCACCACGCGACGGTGACCGGCACGGGTCATCCCGTGGTCCTCCAGTACGCCCAGCCGCACCTCCACCTCGAACGCGGCCTCCAGGCCGGGAACCGGCGGGGCAGTCACGGCGTCCCGACCGGCGGCTCGGCGCGTACTCATGGAATGTCCTTGCCGTGCGCGAGGGCGTCGCGGAGGCGTTCCAGCGCGGGCACCGCGGCGGCGAGGGCCGCGCGGTCCGCCGCCGGCAGGGTCGCCGCGGCGCGGGCGACCAGGTCTCCGCTCGCGAGGTCGAAGCGCTCGAACAGGTCGAGCGCCTTCGCCGTGGCGAGGACGTCGACATGGCGGTGGTTGCCGGGGCGGGGGCGACGCTCGACGAGACCCTTGCCCTCCATCGCGGTGAGCAGGTTGCTGACCGTGGATCGGCTCAGGCGCAGCCGCTCGGCCAGCTCACCGGGGCCGGCCACGGTGCCCCGGGGCAGGGCACGCACGATCTCGATCTGCGCGTCCGGGATCTCCGGCAGGTGCTCGGCGGCCCGGGCTGCGGCGAGCAGCGTGCGGCGCAGCGGTGAGATCACCGATGCCAGTCGCGCCGCGTCCAGTTCGGTCGGTTCCGGGCCGGTCACGGCTGGACGCCCGGGAAGGCCGTCGGCGTCAGGGAGGCCCGTTCGTTGAGGTCGGCGGGTAGGAAACCGGCCGCCTTCTTGTAGCCGGTGGCGATGGCGGCGAGTTCGTCCGGCGGGATGACGTCGTGGATGTGCGTGAACCCGTCCGGCGCGCGCTCGTGGGCGAGCACCATGACCTGTTCCGGACCCTGCCGCCGGTTGCTCAGCACGAGCGCGGTGGTCGCGGGCCGCCGGTCCGCCTCGTAGGCGTCGAGCGCCGCCCGGACCGTCGGCGCGGTGGCGAGGTGGAAGGCGAGGGTACGTGCGTCCAGGATCGCCTGCGACGCCCCGTTGGAACCGTTCGGATACATCGGGTGGGCCGCGTCGCCGAGCAGCGTGGTGTTGCCGTGGGTCCACGTGTCGATCGGATCGCGGTCCACCATGGGGTATTCGAGGATCTCGTCGGCGGCGGCCAGCAGTTCCGGCACGTCGAGCCAGGCGAAGCGCCAGTCCGCGAAGAGCGAGACGACCGGCGCGGGGTCGACGGTCCGGTTCCAGTCCGCGTTGGGCCCGGCGAAACCGGGCCCGCGCCGCTCGGCGACGACGTTGATGAGGCCGGCGCCGATCGGGTACGCCACGAACTTCTGTTCCGCGTCCCCGGCCATGATCATGGTTCGCCCGTCCAGGAATTTGGGTGCCCGTGCCGTCCCCCGCCACAGTGTCAGCCCGTTCCACAGTGGCGCCCCCTCGCCGGGCCGATGGTGGCGGCGCAGCGCGGAGTGGATGCCGTCCGCTCCGACGATCAGGTCGCCAGCGACGCTCACCTCCCCCGCCGCCGTCTCGAAGTGCGCGACGCCGTCGCGGACGCCGACGAGCCGGTGCCCGGTGCGCACCGCGTCGGCGCCCAGCCGTTCCCGCACCACGGCGAGCAGTTCCATCTGGAACCGGCCGCGGTGCACAGAAAGCTGCGGCCAGCGATATCCGGCGTCCCGTCCGCGTGGCTCGCTCCAGATCTGCTGACCGTAGCGGTTGTAGTAGGCGAGCGTGCCGGGTGTGGCACCCAGCCTTTCCATGCGTTCCCCGAGGCCCAATTCGGTCAGCTCACGGACGGCGTGCGGGAGTAGATTGATTCCGACGCCGAGTGGGCGCAGCGCGGCGGCGCGCTCGTAGACGGTGACCTCCCGGAAGCCGGCCCGGTGCAGGCTGAGCGCGGTGGTGAGGCCACCGATACCAGCGCCCACGATCACGATCGCCACGTCGTCGCCCTCTCCGCCCCGCGCCACCAACCGCACAGTTTGGTCACAAAATCGTCGATCGTCAAGACGTTTCTCATCGCCATCGGACCACTCGCACCGCTACGCGATTCGTCCTTTGGAATTCTTGACAATCAATCGCTCCTGCATGACGCTGATCGACGCCGTCGGATGCTTTCGGCACTCCGTCGACCCCACTCCTCAGGCTGCACAGGCGCCGCGCACGGAAGGGCCCGTCCATGAAAAAGGTCACTGCCCTCGCTGTCCTCGCCGGCGTCGTGATCGCCCTGACCGGCTGCACGGATTCCGATGCCACCGATCCGTCCCCCGGGGCGAGCGGCGACCTGCGGAAGGTCCGTGTGGCGGCGCTGCCGATCAGCGAGACCGCCGCGCTGTGGGGCGGCATCAAGGCGGGCATCTTCCGGGAGCAGGGGCTCGACGTGGAGGTGGTGCCCGCACAGGGCGGCGCGCAGGCCATCCCGGCCATGATCAACGGCGACATCGACTTCGCCATCGGCCAGCCGTTCGGCCCGTTCCGCGCCGATCTGCAGAACCTCGGCGTGGTGATCATCGGGAACTACGCGTCGTCCTACGCCGACGGCGACGACATCAACGCCGTGCTGGCGTCCGCGAAGTCCGGTATCACCCGGCCGGCCCAGCTCGCCGGGCGCAAGGTGTCGGTGAACAGCCTGGGCGCCGCCGGCGACGTCACGATCATGGCAGCGGTCGAGAAGGACGGCGGCGATCCCACCAAGGTCAAGTTCGTCGAGGTGGCCTTCCCGGACGCACCGGCCCAGCTCGCCGCCGGCAACATCGACGCCGCCTGGGTGACCGAGCCGTTCATCACCCAGATGCGTAAGCGCGGTGACGTTCTCGTGCTCGCTCCGTACCAGGCCACCGTTCCCGGACTCACCACCCTGACCACGATCACGTCGAGCAAGCTGAAGGACTCCGACGCCACGCTGGTGGCGGACTTCTCGTCGGCGATGAAAAAGACGCTCACCTGGGCCAACGATCCGGCCAACCAGGCCGGCCTGCGGCAGGCCATCAAGGACAACCTCGAACTGCCGGAGCCGGTGGCGGACTCGGTACGGCTCCCGGCGTTCGGGTGGGACATCGACCGGACCGGCCTGGAGCAACTGGCAACGCTCGCTCAGAAGTACCGCGTACTCGACCGGCAGCCCAACTTCGACCGGCTCGTCCAGCAGCAGTAGCCGACCGATGCGCAAGATCCTGCTGGGCGCCGTCGGCCTGCTGGGGTTCCTCGCCGTCTGGCAACTGCTCCCGGCTCTGGGGCTCGTCGACCGGCACGACCTGCCGTACGCCACCGACGTGTTCGGACGGCTGTCCCACGAGGTCCGCGACCTGGCGTTCTGGCGGCGGCTCCGGCTCACCATGACGTCGTGGGCGATCGGCCTGACGGTGGCGACGCTCGCCGCGGTCGCGCTGGGGACGGTGGTCGGGCTGGTGCCGTTCCTGCGTCGCGCCACGCACACGACAGTCGAGTTCCTGCGGCCGGTGCCGTCGGTCGCGCTGATCCCCCTCGCCGTGCTGATGTTCGGCCTGCAGATGCGCGCCGCACTCGTCATCATCGTCTACGCGGCGTTCTGGCAGGTGTTCGTGCAGGTGATCTACGGCGTCGCCGACGTCGACACGGTCGCCCGGGACACCGCGCGGAGCTTCGGCCTCACCCGCTACGAGCGGCTGCGGTACCTCATCCTTCCGACCGCTCTGCCGTACCTGATGACCGGCCTGCGCCTCGCCGCGACGGTCGCGCTCATCCTGGCCGTCACCGCGGAGATGGTGATCGGCAACCCCGGCCTCGGACGCATGATCGAACTGTCGCGCTCCACCGGGGACGCCGTCGGCCTGTACAGCCTCGTCGTGGTCACCGGGCTCCTCGGCGTACTGGTGAACGTCGTGTTCCGCTTCGCCGAACGCCGCTCGTTGGCCTGGCACCAGTCGGTGCTCGCGGACGAGGCAACCCGATGACCACCCTCGGTGCGGGCAGGACCGCCCCTCGCGACCCCGGCGTCCGGGTCGCCGAGGCCGTCCTGTACGCGGCCGGGCTTCCCGTCCTGGCCGTGGGGCTCTGGGCCGTCTGGTCCACCCGGTCGGCCAACCGGTTCCTCGTCGGCCCGGGCCCGCTCCTCGACGCGTTCCGGCAGACCTGGATCGGCCCGGCGTTCGTCGACGACGTGCTGCCGAGCGTGTACCGGCTGCTGGCCGGCCTGTTCGCGTCGATCGTGCTCGGCGTCGCCGCCGGCGTCCTCATCGGCCGGTTCCGCCCGCTCCGCGAGATCCTCGAACCGCTGCTGGAGTTCTTCCGCGCGATCCCGCCACCGGTGCTGATTCCGGTCGCGATGCTCCTGCTCGGCATCACCGACACCATGAAGGTCGTCGTCATCACCTCCGGTGCGATCTGGCCGATCCTGCTGAACACGATCGAGGGCGTCCGGGCGACCGACAGCGTGCTGCTGGAGACCGCCGACTCGTACCGGATCTCCCGGTGGGAACGGGTGTGGCTGCTGATCCTCCCGGCGGCGAGTCCGCGCATCATGACCGGCGTACGACAGGCGCTCTCGGTGGCCCTGATCCTCATGGTCATCTCGGAGATGTTCGCGTCCTCGGCCGGCCTCGGCTACCGGATCGCCTACTTTCAGCGGAACTACCTCATCGCCGAGATGTGGAGCGGCATCCTCCTGCTCGGCCTCATCGGCGTCCTCCTCGCCGTGGCCTTCGGCGTCGTCGAACGCCGCGTCCTGCGCTGGTACCACGGAATGAGGGAGGCCACCCGTGCCTGACGCGCGTCCGCTGCTGCGGGTCGAACACCTGCGCAAGGTCTACGCCTCCGGCCGGGGCGAGGTCGAGGCGATCGGAGACCTCAGCTTCACCATGATGCCCGGCGAACTGCTGTGCGTCGTCGGCCCCTCCGGCTGCGGTAAGACCACCCTCCTGAAATGCCTCGCCGGACTGCTCCGGCCCACCAGCGGCCTCGTCGAGATGGACGGATCTCCGGTGACGGGCCCGAGCCCGGCGATGGCAGTGGTGTTCCAGGAGTACGGCCGCAGCCTCTATCCCTGGCTGACGGTCCGGGGCAATGTGGAGCTACCGCTTCGACACCAGAAGCTCTCCCGCGCCGAACGCGACCGGAGGGTCGCCGACGCCCTCGACGCGGTCGGACTGCCGCAGTCGGCACGCAGCCATCCGTGGCAGCTCTCCGGCGGGATGCAGCAACGGGTGGCCATCGCGCGCGCCATCGCCTACCGGCCCGAAGTGCTGATCATGGATGAGCCGTTCGCGGCGGTGGACGCGCAGACCCGCGCGGACCTGGAGGACCTCGTACGCGACCTGCACCTGAACCGCGGAATCTCCACCGTCTTCGTGACGCACGACATCGACGAGTCCGTGTATCTGGGCCAGCGCGTGCTCGTCCTGTCCCACTCGCCGACCCGGGTCCAGGAAGACCTCGTGATCGACCTCCCGCGGGAACGCGACCAGCTCACCACCCGGGCGCTGCCCCGGTTCACGGAGCTGCGGACCCACGTCTACGCGCAGATCCAGCGGGCCAAGCGCGCGCCGGCCTCAGCGCCCCACCCGGCACCGTGACGCGCCTCGCCGACCCCGGCAACGCCCGCGCACTATCCAGGGTATGGCCAGTGGCGTTCAGGCAGCACTTCCGTCGAACCGTCGGCCTCGATCACCCAGGTACGCGGCTGTGTTGTCATCGTCCCTCCCACCGGACGCCGATGGCGTCAGTACAGCGACGTCCTGCGAGCCACCACGGGACAGGCGGCAGCGACGTAAGCGCCACTTGACACGCAATCAAGAGCAGGCCTGCCGCTCCATCCAGGACGCAGACGAAGCGACAGGTCAGAGCGTTGTGCGGCAGGCACGTCGACGGCCAGGTCCCGTTGCGGGCGTTGCCCGAACCGGCACCGTCGGCACGGATCCAGCAACGGGATCCGTGCCGGGTGGGCCGATCAGACGAACGTGAGCGAGCTGAAGAACGCCGGGTAGCAGTCGACATAAATGTCGTAGACGCCGGGCGGCACGTGCACGGGGCCCAGGGTGGCCCCGTTGGAGCACCGGGCGCTGACCGCAGTCGTCGGCTGGCCGGTCAGGGTGCAGCCCTGGAACACGATCAGCCACGGGTCGATGTACTGCCCGGCGTACGGGCAGGAGCCCGACATCACCGAGAAACCGCTGCCCTTCGCCGGTGAGGCGGCGGTCGCCGTCGATGTCGTGACGCTCAACGTGCCGGCGGGGCTCGCCGATGCCCGCTCGGCTGCGATGGCGGCGACAGTCGCGTCGCCGCTCGGCGCGGGTGCCGCGACCGCCGCGGACGGTGCGGCCATGACCGCGGCGAGCATCGCCGTCGCGGCCAACAGCAGACTGGATGCGCGGAGAATGCCGGATCGTGCTCCGGCGGAGGGTCGACTACGCCATGTCACAACCAGAACCACCTTTCGAGTGCTGTGCGATCTGCGGATGCCGGGGCGCATACCTGGTCGCGCCCGACCTAGCCGGGCCGTCGTCCGACGTCCATGGCGAAGCGTTCCAGGGTGCCGGTGGCCGGGTCTTCGTGACAGGGCGAGAACCGGGTCGCCGGCGTACCCCGGTTCTTGCGAATGTCCGCAAGGCTGTCCGGTCCGCGTCAACCGGGCGGCGTGACCGGAACGCATCGATTACCGTCGACCGGCATGGGCGGTCTGTTCAGCCTCTGGCGGCAGCGAGTGGCCGACAACGCCCGCCGGGCGGTGGACGCCTACCAGGAGGAGTTGCTGGAATACCGCAACCTCGCGGCCATGCCGCAGGTGCGGTCGGAGATGCTCGATTTCGCGGTCTTCCTCCGTCAGCGCACGGTCGACCTCGCGGCGGACAGCGCGCCGTTCCACGTGCAGGATCTGGACCTGATGGCCGCGATGGGCTGCCAGCGCGGCGAGAAGGGACTTACCCTGACCGCGCAGCGGCAGGTGCTGCTCGTGCACACCCGGCTGACGCTGCGTGAGGTGTACGAGGCGGCCGGCCCGAACGACATCGCCGCGACGATGCACACGCTCGCCTGGCTGGCTCCCGCGGGACTAGCCGCCCAGGGCGCGTACACCCGGGGCTGGATCGAGGGGCAGCGGCGCACGCTGGCGACCGCTGCCCAGGTGCGGCTGCTGACGGTGATGCTGCTGGCCGGCGACGACAGCGCGACCGACCTGGCGCGCGGCCTGCACATGCCGGTCCCCGATGACGTCGTCGCGACGGTGGTCCGGGTGGCCGGCGGGTCGCCCGGGCCGGACCAGGCGGCGCGGGACGAGTTCGCCGGCGCGCTGCTGAAGACGCACTGGATGCCGCTGAGCTGGCCGGAGCCGCACGAGGTGGTCGCGCTGATCCCCAGCTCGCCGGGCGGCCGGCAGCCGGCGGCCGAGCGCGGGCTCGCGCTGGCCCGCGACGTGGCCTCGATGACCGGCCGGCCGTGCGCGGCCGGCACCGCGCCTGGGCGGGTGCGCGCGTTCGGCGACGCCGTGGCGCTGGCTCGGCAGGTTAGCGAGGTCGCACCGGTGCGGGCCGTGCCGCGCCACGCTTACACCGTCACCGACGTCTTCGCCGAGCTGGGAGCCGCCCGGCTGGCGGAGGTCGGGAAGTGGCTGCAGGTGGTGGGGGCGCAACTCGACGCCGGTCCCGACCTGGTCGCCACGCTGGACGCCTACTACCAGCACGACATGAACCGGCTCGACACCGCGGCCGCGCTGTGCATCCACCCGCGCACGCTCGACTACCGGCTGACCCGGGTGCGCGACCTGACCGGGCTGGAGCCGGGCTCGACCCGCGGCGTACGCGTGCTGAGCACCGCCGTCGCCCGGATCCTCGCCGGCTGAATCATCAGCCGGATGAGCTCCATGCTCTTCATACCGATGTAGCTCAGCTGGGCGTCCTGCGAGGTCTTGCCTCACAGGGCCCCGAGGATGCCAAGACCCAAACCGAATGCGGTCGCGAAAGCAGCTCCGGCGGCCATGGTGGCCTCGGCCGCTGAGGAGCCGGTGCTTGTCTTGAGCATCGCGGTGAGGAGCGCTACGACGAGTGACGACAGTCCCACCACGAGGATCCACAGGTGGGTGCTGCTGGAGCTGCTCAAGAGGGTTCCTCCCCGTTCAGAAGGACGGTGCCGTCGGCGAGGTGCCGGGTAAAGGCTGTCCGGGTGGCACGGGCAGCGGCGAGTCGTCGCTCGATCATGGAGATCTCGTCGTCGACCAGTTGAAGTGCGTTGAGGATCTGCCGCTGATCGGCGACCGGAGGTAGCGGCATCACCAGGTCGCCGAGTGTCGTGGTGCTCAGTGAGGTGGTGAGCGACCGGACTGATCGGTCGCGGATGAGGGCTTGCACGGCTGCCTGCGACAGGTACGCCAGCAGGTAGGCGGGATCCAGCTCGGCCGGTTTGGTAACGCGCAGCCGGAGCAGGTTGGTGTGGGGCAACCAGCCGGATTCGCTGGGACGCACGAGTGCCGTCTGTCCCATTGCTCCGGTCCGGACGTAGAGCACGTCGCCGGCCTGTAGCCGGTGCTGCTGTTCAACGGTGTCGAGGTCTGCGTCAGGGGCGTCGCCCGCCTCGATGAGGCCGTCCCGCAAATGCCGCGGGTGGACGACGGGCACTGCCTCCCGTGCGGTGTGCGCCTGGGACATCGCCCGCTTGATCGGGCGTGGCGGCACGCCGCTGCGGATCTCGCAGAGGTCGCGCAGACGATGCTCGGGCCAACCCTCATCGGTGCCCGTCGTGTAGGAGGGCAGATCGAGAGCGACGGTCAGCGCGTCCAGCTCCGCGCGCGCGGCATCCGCAGAGGGTCGCGCGAGCGTACGGTCCTGGTATTCCGGCGGGTTCAGCGAGTATCCGTGGGCCCGGACCTCGTCTGGCGCGACCACGACGCTGAAGGCGGATTGAGGCTCGGCCGCCGTGAGCGTCGCCGCTATCGTCGCGATGTCCGCCGCGTCAAGGACGTGCACACCCTTCGCCTGAGGGCCGGACGGCCGGCCTAGATGGCGCGCGTCCACCATGTGTACCGGCGCGGCGCGGCCTGTCGGCTTTCCCAGCAGCCAGACGCAGACGCCGATCGAGCTCCCTGGAAACATCCGTGCCGGTAACGCCACAACAGCGTGCACAGCACCCTGTTCGATGAGTTCACGGCGGGTGTCGTACGCCCGGGCACCAGCGGCGTACCCGGCGCCGTAGGGCATGAGCACAGCGGCACGACCGTCGTCGGCGAGTGCGGCGATGCATCGTCGCAACCAGGTGGGCTGTTCCTTCTTGTCGAACGGCGGGTTGGTCAGCAGGACGTTCGCCCCACCCGATGGCGGCGAGGACGTCACGGCCAGTTCGGGGGTTGCGCCCGTCGCCGCCAGCGACATGCCGGCAAGGCGCAGGTCGGCCGGGTGTGGGTGCTCGGCATACACCTGCACGACAGCCTCGCCAGCGGCGGTCCGCCTGAACTCGGTCAACAGCTCACCGAAGCGAGCGAAGGGGTCGTAGACCGTTACTTCGCCCCGGACGGTGCGGCCGGTCAGCAGTGCGACCATGGTGCGGGCGACGCTTGTCGGGGTAGATATGACGCCGTCGCGAGTGCGCGTCTCCCGCACATATTCGGCTAGAAGCTGGTGGTATGCGCCAGGATCGAGGTGGGCACTAAGCACGACCACCCTGCGCACCGGCTCGAAGGTGCGGGGCCGCAGCCGCGTCGGCGGGGCATCCGAGCTACTGAGCAGATCCGGGTGACCGAGGGACGCGTCGACTGTCGCCACCACGAACCGCAGCAGCTTGCGGGCTGTTGCCGCATCACCGGCAGCGGGGAGATGCCGGGTCACCTGCACCCAGCGATCCTGGTCATTCAGACGCAGGAACGCCAGGCAGAGCAGCAGGTAAAGGAAATCGGTCCGGGGCGCGCCACCGCAGACATCGGAAGCCAATGCGCGCAGTGATTGCAGGACCGGGTCCGTGTCAGCGCGCGGGGCGGGACGTAGGCGCTGCCTGACACGATCACCATAGGTGACCCTGACACCCTCGCCCGGCACCAGACGGTTTGCGGGAACGTCCCGCCCATCGAGCCAACCGATCACCTCGCCAAGATGGAACCGGTCGCCGCTACCGCTCACCGGCGGTGGGAAGTCGTCGTGCCGGCGCCATTGGGTGACGGCAGCCCTCGTGACTCCCGCGAACCTGGCCACGTCTGCCTGAGAAACCGCTCTCGCAAAGTCGTTCACGAGGCGAAGCTAAAGCCCAATTCAGAAGCCGTCGAGTGTGCACTCGACGGTGCGCCGGGATCTGTTAACAAATGAGGGTCCGGGATCGGGCATCTTGGACCTATCGACAGTGGCCCTGGTCAGGCCATCCAGCATGGTCCCGGTCGGCCAGCTCCGACGAACTGCCGCAGATTCGGGAGTCAGCACGAACCGGCGGGAAGCTTTACTGCCGTCCCGCCGGGGCTGCTCTCGATCCCGCCGCTGCGGCACCCGATGCAGCATCAGTCCCACCCACCAATCCTCAAGCGCGGGGTGAGTCGGCACCCCTGACGACGAGTGGTGCTGCGCCTCTCGAAGAGCAAGTCAGCGGCTGGCAAACGCGGTCTGCCGATGCCCGCGACGTAACGAGGGTGCTCAAGGCGTTCCACATCCTGCAGAGGCAGAAACGCCTGCAGACCGGTAACGGCTAGCGGCTACGTCTTGTCAACGAACTCGTCCAGCCACAGCGCACCAACTGGCTCCGCCACCGAATCTACGAGCTGATAGCTAAGGTCGGAGTCCGCAAGATCCGACCGTACGACGCGCGGCACGCCTGCCTGACCTGCCTCGCCAGCGCCGGAGCGCCCGACGTCGTCCTTGCGCCCTGGCCGGCCACGCCGACGGCGGCCCGCTCGCCAAGCGGGTCTACGTCCACCCCGACAGCAGGCCAAGGGGACGGCCAAGCGCCTTGAATCAGGGCTGTTCGGGTGACTCGAGCGCCCGAAAAATCAGCAGTACGCGCGCGCCTGAGAAGTTGTGGAACGAAACGGCAAAAGGCCTCGACTTACCAAAGTGGATCTGGCCTTCGACCTGCCGAATCCCTGTCGGGACGGCCGGATTCGAACCGACGATCCCTTGTTACCGTCCGCAGCCATCCCGACCCTGTCATTGACTGTCACTAGACACTGAGCTGCACTGACATGATCAGGCGTTGATCGCTACGTGTTACTGATTGTCGACCGCTGGCGAGAGTTTTCGGGGGGTAACGGGGGGAGGTGACACCACTTCGGCGGGTTCCGTCTCGTCCACCCTCCACGGCGCCGCCGCCTTCCTTCCCATTCTCGGGCAGAGATGCAAGCGCCTGCAGTAAGACCCTGTTGAGTGTTCACCTCAGCAGGGTTCTGATCCCGCAGTCAGGGTGTGATCGCCGGAGGCACCGACCGGTCAGAGCCTGCGTTCGGACCGTCTTCCGGCGAGACGCCGAGGGCAGGGCCCGTCGCGAGGAGCAGCCGTTGGACCGCCTCGTGCACCGTCCTCTCCGCAACATTGTCACCGCTGATCTCGATCCGCAGCGGATCCTCGCCGGCGCGCCACGCTGTGAGCGTGAGCGACCGGCGCCGGTCCCGGCTGAGCCACATCCGCATCGCGGTCACCGCCCCAGCCACCACGCTCGGTCCGCCGAGCGCGATCACCAGTTCCGTCCATTGACCCTTGCGGCCGACCACCGGAATGCCCTCCTCGGTGGTCCGCAGGCCGTCCACCTCGCGCAGATCCATGACCAGTTCGGCGGTCGCCGACTGCAGCGGATCGTCATCGGGTGTAAGTGTGGAGAGGCCGGGGAGCAGCACGATCCGGACGGGTGGCATAAAGGGACCTCCAGACATGCGACTGTGGTCGGCCGATAGCCGTAGGGTAAGGCACTCACCGCAGGAACGTGGGCCAGGAGCCGCCGATGTATCGGGCACTTCTCGTGTGCAACTCCCTGTACGAGGCCGACCCTAAGCTGCACGCCCTGCACGGCCCGCGCATCGACGCGCGGCTGCTCAGCGCCGCATTGACCGACGGCGAGATGGGCATGTTCGCCTCAGAGCACGTAACGATCCTCTTTGACGCTTCACGCGCCGAGATCGCGGAGGCCGCCAACCGGTTCTTCAGCGACGCCGAGCCGGACGACGTGCTGCTCTTCTACTTCAGCGGGCACGGCCGCAACCGTAACCAGAAGCTCTATCTCTGCGCCCGGGACACAACGGCCAGCCTGTTGCCCGGTACAGCGGTCTCCAACGACACGCTCAACGACATCATCGGCGATTCGTTGGCCCGAGCGAAGGTGATCGTCTTGGACTGCTGCCACAGCGGTGCGTTCAAGGGGTCGGTCGCCGTCGAGCGGCTGCTGGCCGGTAAGGGCCGGTTCGTGCTCACCGCCACCGCCGCATCAGAGACGGCTGCTGACGCCGATGATGAAGGCCTGCCGAGCCCGTTCACCAACGCACTGGTCGACGGACTGTTGCACGGCGCCGACGATAAGGACGGCGACGGTATGGTAGATCTCGCTGATCTGTATGAGTACCTGCAGGTCGCCCTGCGCGGCTCGTCGGAGCCTCGGCACCGCTTTGACGGGTTCGCCAACGTGCCGATCGCCCGACGGCCCGTGTCAGTCGCCGCCGACATGCCTGACGAGCGGAACGAAGCCGAGCGGCTTTCGACGCCCCCCGAGGACCCGGATCACCCTTTCCTGGATGGTACGACCACCGCCACCGTCCTCAGCCCGCGGCGGGTTAGCCGATTCCGAGCAGCCATGCGCAAGGATGTGGGCCGCCTGGTGCCGCGTCGCGGGTCGGCGGCCGACTTCATGCGGGCTGCCCTTCTGATGCGCGAGGGTCGGCTGACTCGGGCCGGTGCGCTGCTGTTCGGCGAGGATCCGACCGCAGTGGTGCCCACCGCCACTGTGCAGTGCACCCACTACCACGGTCCCGGCAAGGACGCGCCGATGGACAAGCGCACCTTGGGAGGGACGATTCCCGAGCAGATCAAACAGGCCCGTGACTTCGTCGCTGAACTCGCTCGACTCGGCGAGGTGCCAACCGCGGGCGCTGCCGTCACCGAGCCGGTCTACCGCTACCCGATGATTGCCGTCCGCGAGGTTATCGCAAACGCGCTCGCCCACCGCGACTACCAGCAGCGCGAGATGTGCGTACACGTCCGGGTTTTTTCCGACCGAATCGAGGTGACCAGCCCTGGACCCTGGACCGGAGCCGAGCTGGCCGACGGCGAGCAATGCCTGCTCAGCGAGCTTCGCGGCGAGTCGCGGCAGCGCAACTTCTGGCTAGCACATGTGCTGAGCTGGAACAAGTTGGTGGAGAGCGAAGGGGCCGGAATTCCCCGGGCGGTCGGAGATTGCCGCCAGCAGGGCGCCGCCGGGCCGATCGTGGTTCGTTCCGGGGAGGCGGTCACGGTTAAGATCTTCCCGTCTGCCCCGCAGGGCTCGGCTGCGTTCAAGGACGACTTCGCGGCCAAGGTGACCGGCGCGCTGGCCGACGTGCACGGCTGGGCCGGGTCGTCGATCAGGGTCTACATTTCCGCTACTCAAAAGGACTTGCTGGAATACCGGGCTGCCGTGCACACCATCGCTCGCCGTTTGGAGATCGACGACGTGGCCATGGAGGCGTACGGCGCCGACATCCGGCCGCCGCTGGAACGCTGCCTCGCGGACGTACGTCGCAGCGACCTCTACATCGGGCTTTTTGCCTGGCGGTACGGGTACCGCCCGCCGGGCCAGGAATCGTCCATCACCGAACTCGAGTACCGGGAGGCACTTGCCGCCGGCAAGCCTTGCCTGATCTTCCTGCTCGCCGAGGACACGCCCTGGCCGGTCGACATGATCGACCGGGACGCCGACTGGCAGCAGATCGTCGCTCTGCGCCGGGAGCTCAAGGAACGACACCTGTGCGCCTTTTTCTCCGGCGTGGACGACCTCACCGCCAAGGTGGCCGCGGCCCTGATCGACGTCCGCAGGCATCGATCCCCGGCCCGGGAGCCCGCCGACCCGGACTCCCACCTGCCGACGGTCGTCCGCAACCAGTACTACAAGCAGTTGGCGGTGAGGTACCAGGCGGTGCCGTTGGACGGCGTCTCACCGCGACCCACCAGCGGCTACCTCACCCTTGGACT
Source organism: Micromonospora sp. RB23 (assembly GCF_053585025.1). NCBI lineage: Bacteria > Bacillati > Actinomycetota > Actinomycetes > Micromonosporales > Micromonosporaceae > Micromonospora > Micromonospora sp. RB23. Next base: position 2,846,877 of record NZ_CM132111.1, on the reverse strand, counting down.
GCCACAGGTGTTCGTAGAACCACGGGTGCGTGAGGACGCCCGGCCGGAGATGCCCCTCGCCTGGTGGCGCTTGGCCAGCTCCACATCCGACGGCGATGCTAGTGGGCTGCCCGCCGGGGTGGACCCGGACAAAGTGGGACGGCTCTGGGAAGAATATGCGGCCAAGGACCCGCAAGCGCTGTTCGACGTGGTGTGCGACCCGGGCCGGCGAACCACGGTGCTGCTCGGCGACCCCGGCTCCGGCAAGTCGGCTGCCGCCCGGTACGTCGCGCTGGCGCTGGCCGGCGCCTGCGCCGAGCCTCGACTGGCGGCACTGGACGGGTACCTACCGGTCCTGATCGAGCTGCGCTCCTACGCCGTGCACCTGAGCGACGGCCGGTGCGACGGCCTGCTGGACTACGTCGGCCACCGCCACCAGCAGGGGCTGCTCGGGATCGACCAGGAGATGCTGGTGGCGTATCTGCGCCAGGGAGGCCAGGCGCTGTTCCTGTTCGACGGCCTGGACGAGGTGTTCGACCCGGCGCAGCGGGAAGAGGTGGCCGCGCAGATCGCCACGTTCGCCGACGAATACGCGGGGGTCCGGACGGTGGTCACCTCGCGGACGGCCGGCTACCCGCGGCACACCTTCGCCAACGCCGGCTTCGACCACTTCACCCTGGAGGATCTCGACGACGAGCAGATCGCGAGGTTCCTCGACAACTGGTACCGCTACGTGATGCCCACGCCGGCCGCGGAGGCCGACCGGCAGCGGCGGCAGATCCTCGACGTGGTGGGCAGTTCCCGGGCGATGCGCGAGATCGCCGGCAACCCCCTGTTGCTGATGCTCATGGCGATCGTCGGCCGGGGTCATCCGCTGCCGCGCAACCGACGCCGGCTCTACGCGCACGTGACCGACGTGCTGATCTCCGAGTGGGACGTGACCAAGCAACTGCGCGAGAGCCACGGCGACGTGCCGTCACTGGACCTGCAGGCGAAGCGTCGACTGCTGCGTCACCTGGCGTATTGGATGCAGTTCCGCGAGTCGGGTCCCGCCGGGAACTACATCGAGTCCGACGAACTGGCGCGCATCTTCCGCGACAACCTCGTCGCGTTCTACGGTTTCGAGAATGAGCGGGCGCTCGCCATGGCTTATTCGATGATCGACAAATTGCGGCAGCGAAGCTTCATCCTGGAACGCTACGGGCTACGACTGTTCGGGTTCGTGCACCGCGCGTTCCTGGAGTTCTTCTGCGCCGAAGAGATCGTGGACAGATACGAGCATGATCCGACCACCTGGGGCCTCGATCACCTACGTTCGCTGTTTCGCGAGAACTGGGCCGATCCGTCGTGGCGGGAGGTGCTTCGACTGGTCGCCAGCGCCCTGCCCGCCCCGGCCGCCAACGAGCTGGTCACCCTGCTCGCCACCGAGGTCACTCCACCGTGGCCGCCCCTGAACCTGACCGGGCCGCCGTGGAACCTGGTGCTGGCGGCGCAGTGCGTGGCCGAGGCGCCGCAGCCCGCCGAACTGGCCGGCGCGGGCGACGCGGTCCTGCGCCAGGTCGTGCGGCTCATCGAGCACGGCATCTCCGCCGACGACCCGAACCTGGTCGATCTCACCGAGCAGGAACTGCTGTCTTCGATCCGAGCGCTCGGGCCGCAGTGGCCCAGCAAGGATACATTTCTGCACTGGTATCGGCGGAGCGGGGTACGGACCAGTTGGCGCTCCGGCTCCACGTTCGCCACCCGGGCCGCCGTTGTGCTGTCTTCCCCACAGGAGCATCTGGAGGAGCTGCTGGTCAGGGAACTCGGGCGGGGCCGCGACCGGCAGGCTGGCGTCACCCTGGTCGCCGGGCTGGCCGAGGCGGCTGGCCAGCTGGACACCACGAGCCGCAGCCGCCGCTACTGTCGGGACCAACTGCTCGTCCAGGCACGGGCAGTGCTCTCCACGGCAGTCCGGCAGGCCGCAGTACGGGCGTTAGTCGCCCACTTCAGCGCCGACCCCGACCTCATCGACATACTCCGCGACCTCGCCGATTCATCCGACCCCGCGGTACGCGCGATCGCCGTCCAGTCCCTCGGCGGACGGGCCGAATCGTCCGAAGAGATTCTTTAGTTGCTACTGGCGCAGGCCGTCGAGGAACGGGACGCCACCGCGCGTTGGCCCGTACCTGCACCTCGACGCGGGTCACTTCGCCGTCCCACAATGGGCAGATGCACTCTGCGCACGCGGAGTAACGCAAGAATGTCGGTGCAAGTAGCAGCCGGCGACTCCCTGCAGTCCGCCGCTTTGTTGGCCACGCCCGGCGTTCAGGGTTCGGCCGTGCAGGCCGTCCAAATGATTCCGCGTCCTCGTGCGAGGCGCACTGGAATCCAGCGAAGACTCTGCCAACCTCAACGCCGATCAGTTGGCCCCGGGGTTGAGGTGGCCGTCGTCGCTGCCGTACCTCGTCTGCAGAGCAGGCCAGGAGGGGCACCGTTGCTGCTAGGTCAGGGGTTGAAGCGCAGGTCCCTGTAACCGGATCTGCCGAGTTGATCCATGACCTGCGCGAGGTGGTGCGAGGTTGTCCAGGCTCGCCAGCTTGCGGCGTTACCAGGCCCGCCGACGCCCTCCGCCCGCGTGGCGATCTGGTGATCTCCCCAGGAGAAGTGTCGTCCTTGTATAGGCCAATGGTCGGAGCCAACTAGTTCTTTGCACAGGTCGTACATCGCATGCCTGTCGATCGCGCCTTGGGGCCGACGGTAGATCCACCACACCTCATCGTCGCTGTAGCGGAGACTGGGCATAGGTCGCCACTTCGCTCCGGCCATCCCTGGATGCGCGATACCGTAGTCCGCGTACTGGATGCCGAGGTCCTGCACGCGGTGCCACAGCTGCAGGTCCCACCGCCGTAGGGCTGTTGGTGTATGGATCTGAAGGTGGGAGATGCCTTGCGGCATCGCGCCGGCGGCGACCGTTACCGAACGCCAAGAGTAGCGCCGAGCCCAGGACACCCATTTGCGGACGACCGGTTCGACTCTGGTCAAGTCGCGTTCGGATCGCACCTCGGACGCGTCAAGGACCACATGGCAATGCTCGGTGATCAGGCTGAATTCATTCCGAAGGCGATCCAACGCCTCCCCGGCTTTCCCGTCGTCGGGGTCGCGGGTGTCGCTGCCCAGCCGGAGAATCGTGTGGCCGCTATGGACGTCGGCCGCGTGTCGCACGTCAGCCAACCGCGCCTCGGTGTCGTACAGGTGGAGGACTGGCAGCATCGGGATCCCCCAGGCGGCGAGGTCGTCGGCGATGTCGCGCATTGGCCGACGCATGCCCTCGGTTGGATCGGTGAGATGCCGAACATCAACCGCGATCGTCAGTTCGGCAGGTACTGACTCGCGAACCTGGTTGGCGAATCGGTAGGCATCCTTGATCGGGCCGTTAGCGGTCGGGGCCACCTCAAAGATCGGCAATATGTGCCGCACCAGGGCAGCGGGCAGGTGCTCGATCGCTTTGAACTCGCCTTCTCGGCCTTTGAGGATGGGCATGTACGTGACCATGAGTCCGCCCTTGCCAGCTTCGCCCTGGGTCAGCCACCTCCATCCATGGTCAACGATTAGTAGCTGATTGGCAACTCATCGTCTAACAAGTCGCCTGCGTGCCGAGACGCCCGACGTCGAGGGATGGTTGTTGATTGCGCGAGCCCGATCAGCACAACCCGCTGCGGCGAGAGAACCTCGAGCGCAGTGTGCAGTGGGCACGGGAGGCATCGCCTGCCATCCCGCTTACCCGTCAGCCCCTGACGAAGGGGGACGGGATCTACGCGATCTACTACACCGGCTCGTACGAGCTTTACCAGCCTGTATCCGCGCCGGGGTGCTCAACGCCCCTCTTCGTAGGATCGACTCGTCCCTCAGTGCCGCGTCAGAACTCCTCCGGGTTGCCTGCGGGCAGCGGGTTCAGACGCAGATTGCTACAACACCGAAGGACGATCGAGCGATGTGACAAGTTGCGCCTCGTTGACTTTCACGTCAGGTACCTACCCGTGGAGGAGATGTTCGTTCCCGGAGCGGTACGTCTACTGGTGGGCGACCACCAGCCCGTGTGGAACACCGTCCTAGAGGGCTTCGGCTTCCACGAGCCAGGCAAAGCTCGCATGGCACGGCGATCGCCCTGGGATGAGCTTCATCCAGGTCGACCGTGGGCAGCACATATGGCACCCAACGGAAACGGCGTACAAGAATTGCGTGCGGCTATCCGTCGTCATCTCTCAAGGGGCAGTGATGAGCACAGGTAGACGAGTTGAGCGCTCGGCAACCGCCGGCGACGGCGGTGAGATCCCGGGGGCTGCGTCTGCCGTCTAAAACCGGGCAGCGCTGATCGCCTCCGACTGCGGCCAGCTCAGCTGACCCGGGAGCGGTACCACCAACATGCCGGTGGATACCTGCGCGCCCTCCCCTTGAACGTGCAGGCCGCGCGACATGCCCCGAGGTACCTGGTTAACCTCATTCGACTGCACCTCAGAGACGGCCACGGCGACGGCGCTCTTGGCTCCTCAGCGACCCTTTCCTGGCTGCCTCATCCCCAGGTGGCAACCACAGCGATGTCCTGTCGGCGACCACGGGACAGGCGGCGCCGTAGGCACCACTTAACGCGCAATCAAGAGCAAACTGCCGCTCCATCCAGGACGCAGATGAAGCGGCAGGTCAGAGCGTTGCGCAGCGGGCACGTCGACGGCCAACCACCCACGCCGTTTCCGTCAACAAAGATCATCCGTTACCGGATGTTACCGCCGCAACCCGGAAGGATCTTCATCCCCCCAGGTCAATCGGTCGGGACGGCCGGATTCGAACCGACGACCCCTTGACCCCAAGTAGTCCGGTGGCCCAGCGGCATGCTCACGCACGCTTGTCCAGGTCGCGTGAAGTGTAAACCAGCCGAGTAAAGGAGTCGTCGCACCACTCCCCCGGACCGGATGCAACGCATGCTGAATGCGGGCGAACTGGCACACGGACGCTGTCCGGGACGACCTGCGTGGCTATCCGACGCAGGTCGTCGATGAGACCGGCTCGCTGAACAGAAAAACGTCTTACGTGATAGCTACGGCCACGACGGCCACGACGCCAACCACTAGCGCGCGGATGGACCAGGTAATCCGGGTGAACTTTCGATGGGCCACCATGTTCGCGGCCCAGATTTGCCCGACGACCGCCCGTTCGAACGCGTCCTCGTCGGCTGCCGCCTTTACCCAGGCGTCGATGAAGGCTTCCCGGTCGTCGCCGTACCGACGAACGACGTGGTCGTAGTAGTGCAGCGACCATGCGGTGGTTACCTGCCGTCGCGGCGCCAGCGTGTAGAGCGCCAGCAACGCGCTAAGCATGACACTGACGCTGGCGACGAGCAGTGCGCCTTTGGCCCAAGAGCCGTGAGCCGACGGTAGTTGCCCGGCCAGGATCCCGGCGGCAGCCAGGACGGCGGCCGCCTTCACATCGGCGAAGCGGATCATCTCATTCGCCTCCTGCAGCGTGGCTCGTTCCGCCTCCCTCATGAGGCTTCCAGTCGTTCCGCCAGATCGGGCCGGTCATACGAGGAGAAGAGCTGCCCCAGCTGCCCGAGCAGATATCGGCGGTCGCCGTCCTCAAGCCGCCCAAGAAAGTCACCGATCAGCTTGGCAATCACCAGAAACCGGGACTCGCCGACATCCCCGAACTTCTCAGCGATCTTCTCGAAGTTGATGGTGAGTAGCTCGTCTGGCTGGTCAGGGTGGTGGTAGAGCCAATAGCTGCGGGCGACGTCGGGACGAGAGTAGACCCTTTCCCGCAGGTACCGTATCCGCTCGAGCTCGGCCTGCTGCTTCAGCCGTTCGAGGGCGGCTTGCCGGTCGATCTCCAGGATGGCTTCCGCTGCGATACGGGCTTGCCGAGTAACCGTCAGCTTGACGCGGACGCCGTTGACCTTCCGGGTGTTGATCTCGATCTCTGCGTTGCCGGCCTGGGTGACGCTGTATTTGGCGGTCACCTGACCGGCCCACTCCGTGATCTTCTGCCGCACCGCCCAAAGGGCGGCCTGATCGTTTCTCTGCCATGAGACCTGAAAGGTCGCGTCGAACGCTACGTGTGGATGGCAGCTGGGCAGCTCGGCGGAGAAGGTAACCGGCTGTACGGGATCCTCGGGCCTCAGCCAGAGGCCCAACAGGCGGTCAAGCCAGTTCTCGCTCATGGGGCGACCAGTGGGTTCGCTCGGTGGAGCCGCTCGTTGAGCCGATCACGCGCTTCGCGGGCGGCCGGCGCCTCGGCGTCGCGGGCGAGTGGCTGCCAGTGGTAGAGCAGGTCGGACATGCGGGCGAAGCGGCTACTGGCACCCTGGCCGAACCCGCCAGCGCGGACCATCAGACCGGTGATGAGGTCCTCGTAGGCGGGACCCTCGACCGCCGCGTCTAGCCAGCGGAAGAGCGCCTCACGGAACTCGCCCTGCGGCCCTTCGCCGGTGAACAGAAGCGTGAAGGCTTGTACCAACCCAGCTTGCAGCTCCGCGTCGCTAGCCAGCTCGGCGAGGAGGAAGCCGGCCCGGTCCCGAGTTTCGGAAATCGCCGCCAGGGCGCGCAGCCCCGCGTCGTGCCTCCGGTCCTGCGCGGCCGTCCAGTCGATGACCCGGCGCAACGTCGCCTGCCGGTGCAGCGGCCGGTCCCACAGCGACCGCACCGCATCCACGACCCCGTCGGTGACAGCATCGATCCCCCGTCCGGCCAGATTATTCAGGCGGGTCAACACCGCCTGCGGATACGCGTCTGCCAACTCGCCGCCGCACACAGCGGCGATCGCGCAGAGCAGCGTCACGCTTCCCGACTGGACGGCCCACTGATTGAGCCGACTGCGCATCGCCGCCCCGGCCTCAGGGCTCATCGCAACCGCCGTCATAAGGTCGACAACCAGCGGTCGCAGTGTCTGGTACCCCCACCACCGCTCGGTCAAGGTACGCACTTCGGGCGCGTCCGCCCCGGGAAGCGCCAGGGTCACGGCGAGCATGGCTGAGGCCACCTGCCCGGCGACACGGACGTTCGGGGATCCTCCACGGCGCATCGGCAGGTCGGACGCCCAGCTCCAGAGGCGCGTACGGAAGGCCTTGGACTGGTCGCCATGTACATACCGCAGGATCGCGACGTCGTAGGACGGCAAGGTGAAGACGATCCGGTGCTCCTCGTCGATCCGGGCGTTGACGTTCTTGGCGAGCTGGCGGATCCCCGGGGCGCCGATGCCGCCGCGCACGTTCGCTGGTTCTGACAGCTTCTCGGCGAGTTTCTCCATGGCGTGAAGGACGTTGGTGGCCTGTCCCCCCTGTAGGAAGGCAAGGGCAATGAGGAAGAGCCTGGTCCGCGCATCGACGTTGTCTTCGAACCAGGTGGCCAGTTCTTCGTCCCAGTTCTGGTAGGCCTGGACCGACTTGCCGGCGATCTCGGCCAGCGGCTCCTGGGGATTCCCGACCGCGGCCCTGATCCTGTGGGACAGCCTCGCGATCTGGGCCGGAGTGGCACCCTCTAGCATCGCCGGTATCGGCGGAGTCCTGAGCAGTGTGTCCACGTCCAGGCGGGCTCGCTGGTCGTCCAGGAGTTGGCTCAGCAGTTTCTCGCGTTCAGGAGCGGTGACCGTGAGGACGGTGAAGCCCGGAACGTCCTCGGGCCTTTCGAGGCTCTTGCGGTCGACCAAAACGACGAGGTAAGAGTCCCCCTTTTCTACCGCCTCTCGGTAGGCGATGAGAAGCTCACGCAAGCGGCCGTTGCGGCTTCCGGGCGGCACCGTGAGCAGGTAGGCGGATGGGCCGTACGACGACCAAGGCACCTCGTCGACGGGCAGGAGCCGCTGCTGATCGTCGTCGGTCGGGATCTCCCGCCGGGGCGAGGGAACGCCGCCGAGCAGCCCGACCGCGGCGGTCCGCCGACCGGTGCCGGGTTCGGCCACCAGCAGAACGTGGCGCCGCTCCCGCAGGATTCCGGCGGCAGCTTCCCTGGGCAGTCCGCCCGGGCCGTAAAAGCGCTCTACGAAGGTCCTAATCGCCTCCTGAACGAAGGCGTCGGACAGCTCCCGGGCGGCCTTGTAGCGTCCGAGCCAGTTGTGGACGTTCTGCACCATATCGCCCTCGACGCGCGAAGCCGCCTGACCGCTGTTCTCTTCGATGTAGGGGCCGTCGTCGAGGTCGTCGGCGTAGGACTCGTCGATGTCCGGATCCATCGGCTGAATCGAGTCGGTAGTCATCACTCACCGCCCCGGTGCTGCGTCATGCTCTCGACCGTGGTGGCGACCTGACCATCGTTCCGCTTCACCCTCGGCCCGGAGATCCGAGGCCCTGGGCGCTTCCCTGCCATCGGCCTCGACGGCGGCGCGGCCAGCGGTTCGGCCGGCATCACGCCGAGGAGGCTCCCGGAGACCTCCGGGATGTAGAGCCACGCCTGTCGGCTAAACGCCTTGCCGTCGACCGTCGCCGTTACCGGGAGGCAGCGGTCGGGTTCCATCTCGGCGTACCCAGCGGCTATGACATCCTCGAAAACTCGATCGGAAAAGATGCAGGCCACGAACGTTACGCGCGGACTGGCTGCGGCGAGCACCGCCTTCACCGGCACGGAGTCGAGCAGGCGGTGCGTGTCGTTGCGTGAGTCACCGTTGCCGGTCCAATTCGGATTTTCCGGGTCGGCCGGTAGCGGCCCGACGTGCAGGCTGACCCTCAGCTGAAGGCGATCATGGGCCTGTCGGTTGTGTTCCGCCAGGCGTTCCTGCAGTAGGCGCGGGAACGGGTCCACCAGGTAGGGCAGGACACGCGGCGGGAGCCCGACGGCGAAGCCATCACCGGTAGGGCCGAGGAACGCCGGACGATCCCACTCTGCCCCGAGCCCGGCGCGGGTCAGGGCGTCACCCACAAGGTCGAGCAGATTCTTGCTGATCGCCTCTTGGGCGCTGCCTGGTTCGGCGGTAAAGCCCTTGGCGTCCACTGCCAGAATCGCCCGGTACGGTGGCAGATCGATCGAACGTGCGAACGGAATGTGTTCCACAGGAGTCCTTCCTCGAGAACGGGGACCCCCTCAGCTTCAGCCGGGTACACGCGGTTCTCTGCCCAGTTCTGGGCGGAAACCCTGTGACCGACAGCTCAGCGCTGCCGGATCCACGATGGTGATCTCCCGCCGCCTGGTAGCGACGATGCCTGCCTCGCGCAGGGCGGTGAGCTCGGCAACGACCGCGTTACGCGAGGTGCCAACCAGTTCCGCGAGTTCCGCCTGGGACAGCCGGATCTGGGGCTGCCCGTCGGCACGCCGGCTCTCGTTATCGAGCTGGATCAGCGCCCGAGCCAGCCGTTCCCGCACAGGCAGCACCGCTAGCGCCACACGCTGGGCGTCCGAGGTGCGCAGCCGACCCACCGTGTAGGCGGCGAAGCCCGCAGCGAACGCGGGTCGGGTCAGGAAACGCCGAAACTGCGGGCCAGTCAGCAGGCGGGTGACCGTATTGGTGAGGGCAGTGACCGTGGCTGACCGAGGTTGCAGGTCTACGGCGGCCAGGTCGCCGACGACATCGCCAGCGGCTCGCAGCGTCAGGATTGCGCGGCTGCCGTCAATCTCCGACCGTACGATTTTGACGCAGCCGGCGAGGACCACGTGGACGTGCTGGGTGGTATCGCCCTGGCGCAGGAGCACGTCGCGGGGTTCGAAGCGTACGGGGATCCCGGTTCCCTGCACTCGGCGCCACTCGTCTTCTGGGAGATGAGCAACGAGTCCGAATTCCCCGTGGTCACGCATGCACAGAATGTATCGCCGACGATCGCGAAGGGTGGCAACGGATCAACAGCGTTGCCAGGCTTGTCTCGGTTCCGCACCGCCACCCTTCGCCGCCTCGCCTCACTGAGCGGCGTCTTGGTGAAGACGGCATCCAACGGCCGATAGCCCCTGTCTGCGGCTAATGGCCGAGTTTTCCAGCGGGCTCGTCGTGCCTGCTCTGGGCCCGGAACCCTCCCGTCACCCGCGATGCCGATGGTGGTCGCTGCTGCGATTGATGCATCTCGGGATGGCGAACATCTTCGCGGCACCCCGCCTGCCAACGACGACGAGCGACTGGACCAAGGACATCGAGATCCTCGCCCTGCGACACCAGATCATTTTGCTTCAGCGCCAGCTCGGCGAGCAGCGCCTGCGGTTCGACCCGCGCGACCAGCCTTGCTGCCCGCGCCGGCACCGCGCAACGTGGTGCGGCGGCTGGGCCGCCGGTCCGTCCAGACACAATCCTTCGGTGGCATGGGCGATTCCGCCCCGCGCCGCCGTGCTCCCGGCCCAAGCGCCCGGATCGCCGCATCCTAGCCGGGCGCCAGCTGCCGGCACAGCTCCCCATCACCAGAAGAGCCGATAGGAGCGCAGGAAATCATGCCCTTTTTGTCCAAAATCGCCTGCGGTCAAAAGGTCCAGCAGCGATCACAACGATGCCGATCCAGTACGCCTACCAGGCGGTCCACAGCGGAGGCAACCAAGATCGGCTTGCAGAACCACCCGAGTTAAGGGTTCCGGCAGCGCCTCACACGCCACTACATCGAGACACAAAAATAGACTGAGGGTTTCCGCAAGCCACTGACCTGCGGAAACCCTCACGCTGTCGGGACGGCCGGATTCGAACCGACGACCCCTTGACCCCCAGTCAAGTGCGCTACCAAGCTGCGCCACGTCCCGCCCCCGCAGAGTTCCCCCTGCGACAGCCGGTACAGCTTAGCGCAGCACTCCTGCCCCGTCCGCACAGGCCCCACCCGCGTCGCAGGAGCAGCGAACCACCCCACAACCCCTAAAGCGTCCTAGGAGGGTGGGCCAGGAGAGAACCTGGCCCACGCCTTCAAAAAGGTCAGCCGTGCGCCTTGCCCCGGCCTCCGGGGCCGAGCTTCTTGCGGGGCCGTACGGAGATCTCGATGGGGCTGCCCTCGTACCCGAACTCCTCGCGGAGCTTGCGCTCGACGAACCGCTGGTATCCGGCGTCGAGCGGGCCCGTGGTGAAGAGCACGAACCGCGGCGGCGCCACTCCGGCCTGCGTGGCGAACAGGATGCGGGGCGCCCGTCCACCGCGCACCGGGTGCGGGGTGGCCTGTACGAGCGCGGTGAGCCACTGGTTGAGGTGCGCGGTCGGTACGCGGAGTTCCCAGCTCGCCAGGGCCTTGTTGAGGGCCGGGGCCAGCTTGTCGACCGCGCGGCCGGTCATGGCCGACAGGTTCAGCCGGATCGCCCAGGGGATGCGGCGCAACTCCCGGTCGATCTCCTTGTCCAGGTAGTACCGGCGGTCGGCGTCGACCAGGTCCCACTTGTTGAACGCGATGACCAGCGCGCGGCCGGCCTCGGTCACCATCGTGAGGATCCGCTGGTCCTGCTCGCTGATCGGCTCGCTGGCGTCCAGGAGCACGACGGCCACCTCGGCGGCCTCGATCGCGCCGGCGGTGCGCAGACTGGCGTAGTACTCGGTGCCGCTGGCCTTGCCGACCCGCTTGCGCAGACCGGCGGTGTCCACGAGCTGCCAGGTCTGGCCGCCGATCTCGACCAGGCTGTCCACCGGGTCCACTGTGGTGCCGGCGACCGAGTCGACGACGGCCCGGTCCTCGCCGGAGAACCGGTTGAGCAGGCTCGACTTGCCCACGTTCGGTCGGCCGACCAACGCCACCCGGCGCGGCCCGCGCGGCCGGTTCTCGACGATCGGCGGGGCTTCCGGCAGCGCCGCGAGGATGGCGTCCAGCAGGTCACCGGAGCCGCGCCCGTGCAGCGCGGACACCGGGAACGGTTCGCCGAGGCCGAGCGACCACAGCGACACGGCCTCCATCTCGATGGAGTTGTTGTCGGCCTTGTTGGCCACCAGGATGACCGGCTTGGCGCTGCGGCGCAGCATCTTCACCGCGGCCTCGTCCACGTCGGTGGAGCCGACCATCGCGTCGACCACGAAAAGGACCACGTCGGCGGTGAGCACCGCCGTCTCGGCCTGCGCGGCGATGGCCGCCGCACGGTCCTTCGCGTCCGGTTCCCAACCGCCGGTGTCCACCACGGTGAACGACCGGCCGTTCCACTGCGCGTCGTACGGCACGCGGTCCCGGGTCACGCCGGGAATGTCCTCGACGACCGCCTGCCGGCGGCCGATGATCCGGTTGACGAGTGTCGACTTGCCCACGTTGGGGCGGCCGACGACGGCGACCACCGGCTGCGGGCCGGTCGGCTCCTCGACGACGAGGTCAGGCTCCCGCAACTCGACCCACCCGGCCGAATCGGCGCTCATGCCACTCCCCGATCGGTGAGCAGGTCACGCAGCCGGGCCACGACCTCGTCGATGCCCAGCTCGGTGGTGTCCAGCACGACGGCGTCCGGCGCCTGGGCCAGCGGGTTGACCTTGCGGGTCGAGTCGAGCCGGTCACGGCGGGCCAGGTCGGCGGCGGTGGCCGTGACGTCGGACGCGTCCTCGGCGCTTCGCCGGGCGGCGCGGGCCGCCTCGGAGGCGGTCAGGAAGACCTTCAGGTCGGCGTCCGGCGCGACGACCGAGCCGATGTCCCGGCCCTCGACCACCATCCGGCCCGCGTTGACGATCATCTCGCGCTGCCGGGCGACCAGCAGCTCACGGACGGCCGGCACGGCGGCGACGGCGGAGACCGCCTGGGTCACCTCGGGCCCACGGATGTCCGCGTCCACGCTCACGCCGTCGACGGTCACGCCGTACCCCTGGGGGTCGGTGCCGACGCGCAGGTCCGCCTCACCGGCGACCTTGGCCACCGACGCGGCGTCGGTCAGGTCCACGCCGGAGCGCAGCACGGCCCACGTGATCGCCCGGTACATCGCGCCGGTGTCCAGGTAGCGCGCACCGATGCCGGCGGCGAGCCGCCGCGACACGGTGGACTTACCCGAACCGGACGGCCCGTCCACAGCGACCACACATCGCTCGGCCCGTACGTTTTCCTCCACCGTGTCCTCCTCAGCCCGTACCTCGCGGATCGCCCGGTGCTCTGACGCCGCAAGCGGTTGTCCATCGTCATCCATCATGCCCGGGGCCCGTGGCGAACCCACGCGCGCCACCGCCCGAGGCGACCCACGCCACCCTCCGGCGGCCGCTTCCCGGCCGCTGCGGAGCCTACCGGCAGCCGTACCCGCAAGCCCGGGGGTCAGTCACCCACCGCGCGGAACAGGGCGGCTACCTCCGCGTTGGTCAGGCGCCGCAGACGCCCGGTGCGCAGGTCACCCAACCGGACCGGACCGATGGAGGTACGCACCAGACGGGTGACCGGGTGCCCGACCTCGTCCATCAACCGCCGGACGATGTGCTTGCGCCCTTCGTGCAGGCTCAGCTCCACCTGGGCGCTCTTGCCCAGGGTGCCCACCACCTTGAACGAGTCGACCTTGACCGGCCCGTCCTCCAGCTCGACGCCCGCGAGGAGCCGCTTGCTCAGGTTGCGCGGGATCGGCCCGACAACCTCGGCCAGGTACGTCTTCAGCACCTCGTACGAGGGGTGCATGAGCTTGTGCGCGAGGGTGCCGTCGTTGGTGAGCAGCAGCAGGCCCTCGCTGTCCGCGTCAAGCCGCCCGACGTGGTAGACGCGCTGGTCCAGCCGCCTGCCGATGAAGTCGGCCAGCTCGGTGCGGCCCTTGTCGTCCGCCATGGTGGTGACCACACCGCGCGGCTTGTTCATCGCCACGTAGACGAGGCGGGTGTCGACCTGGAGGCGCTCTCCGTCGACGTGGATCACGGCGTTGGCCGGGTCGACCTTGTCGCCGAGCTTGGCGACCCGCCCGTCCACGGTGACCCGGCGCCGGAAGATCAGGTCCTCGCAGGCACGCCGGGAACCCACGCCGGCGGCGGCGAGCACCTTCTGCAGGCGTTCCGCGCCCTCGTAGACGGGGGCGTCGGACTTGGGGGAACGGTTATCGGGTCGCATCAGCAAGCTCTTCTACGTCGTCGGGCAGGAAGGGTGCGAGGGGTGGCAACTCGTGGACGGTGTTCAGCCCGAGCTTCTCCAGGAACAGCGTGGTGGTCCGGTACAGGAACGCCCCGCTGTCCGATTCGGTGCCGCACTCCTCGACGAGACCGCGAGTGACAAGCGTACGGATGACGCCGTCGCAGTTGACACCCCGGATGGCCGAGATCCGCGACCGGGTCACCGGCTGCTTGTACGCGATGACGGCCAGGGTCTCCAGAGCCGCCTGGGTCAGCCGCACGGACTGCCCGTCCAGGACGAACCGCTCGACGTACGTAGCGTATTCCGGCCGGGTGTACAACCGCCAACCGCCGGCGGCCCGACGCAGCTCGAAGCCGTTCCCGGCGGCCGTGTAGCCGGCGGCGATCTCGTCGAGCATCGGCCCGATCCGCTCGGCCGGCTGCTCCAGCACCTGGGCCAGAACCAGCTCGCTGACCGGTTCGTCCACCACCAGGAGGATCGCCTCCAGCGCGCCGCGTAGCTCGGCGTCGGGCAGCTCGGGCGCGGGCTCCGGCACGACGGTCGCCCGCCGCCGCCCGGCCGCCTGCCGCGGGGGTACGTCCCGACTCCCCGCCGCAGCCGCGACAGCCGGCTCCGTGGGCCCGCCCGGCACAGGCTCGGCGGGGATGGCGTCCACCGCCGGCTCGGTCGCCGGCTGCTCAGCCGGCCCGGCGGCCTCGGAAATGTCGGCCGTCGGGGCCGACTCGCCGGGCTCGACCGACTCCGCGACCGGGGCCGTCAGAGCCGTCTCGGCGGGCTCGGCGGGCTCGGCGGGCTCGGTTCCCGCAGGCGGCTCAACGGGCTCGTCGGCTTCCGGTTGCTCGGCGGGCACCGAGGTGGCCTCGGGGGTGGTCGGTGCCGTTGGACGGGGGCGATCCCACGGCGGAACCCAGGCGGCAGCCTGGTCGGCCAGCGAGTCCCGGCGTTCCTCGTCAGTCATCCCGCTCACCCTCTGTCGCTCGCGTCCCGGTGGCACCGCCGGCCTCCCCCGCGGTCTCCGGCCCCGCCGCCTCCGGCCCGGACGACTCCGCCTCCGCCGCCTCCGGTCCGGCAGGCGGGTCGGGCTCGGCGGCGGTGCCGGCGTACTCGTCGACGTGCAGTTCGGTCTCGCCGTCGGCGGGCCCGGTCCAGCGCACGGTCAGCTCCTCCAGGGCCTGCTCCTGCACGAAGGCCACCAGACCCTCCCGGTACAGCTCCAGCAGCGCCAGGAACCGCGCCACCACCTCCAGGGTGGCCTCGCAGTCCGCGCAGAGCAGCGAGAACGTGGCCGTGCCGGCGCGGCGGAGCCGGTCGGTGAGGATCGCCGCGTGTTCCCGGACACTGACCCGGACCATGTGCACGTGGGCGATGGACACCTCCGGCGACACCTTCGGGGTCATCGCCTTCACGGCCAGCTTCAGCAGCCGCTGCGGGCCGATGCCGAGCACCAGGTCGGGCAGCGCCTCGGCGTAGCGGGGTTCCAGGCTCACCGCGCGGGGATAGCGGCGGCCACCGACGGCCTCCAGCTCGGCGATGTGCGCCGCCGCCTCCTTGTACGCCTTGTACTGCAGAAGCCGGGCGAACAGCAGGTCCCGGGCCTCCAGCAGGGCGAGGTCCTCCTCGTCCTCGACGTCGGCGGCGGGCAGCAGCCGGGCGGCCTTGAGGTCGAGCAGGGTCGCGGCGATGAGTAGGAACTCGCTGGCCTCGTCCAGGTCCCAGTCGTCGCCCATGGCCCGGATGTAGGCGATGAACTCGTCGGTGACCGTGTGCAGGGCCACCTCGGTGACGTCGAGCTTGTGTTTGCCGATGAGCTGCAGCAGCAGGTCGAAGGGGCCGGTGAAGTTGGCCAGTCGCACCGTGAAGCCGGTCGGCTGCACACCGTCGACCACTGCCGGATCGGCGGTGTCGGGCGGGTCGAGGGGTGGCGCGGTCACCGCACGACCGTAGTCCACGAGACGGGCACCGGGACTTCCGGCTACCGCTCCGACTGGGCGGCGATCACCTCGCGGGCCAGCTGACGGTAGTTACGCGCCCCGGAGGAGGCCGGGTCCATCGTCGTGATCGGGGCACCGGCCACGGTGGACTCGGGGAACTTCACCGTCTTGGTGATGACCGTCTGGTAAACCTTGTCGCCGAACGCCTCGACCACCCGCTGGAGCACCTGGCGGCAGTGGGTGGTGCGGCTGTCGTACATGGTGGCGAGGATGCCTTCGAGTTCCAGGTCGAAGTTGAGCCGTTCGCGCACCTTGTCGATCGTGTCCAGCAGCAGGGCCACACCGCGCAGGCTGAAGAACTCGCACTCGAGCGGGATGAGCACGCCGTGCGCGACGGTCAACGCGTTGATCGCCAGCAGGCCGAGTGACGGCTGGCAGTCGATCAGGATGTAGTCGTACTCCTTGCGGACCGAGCGCAGCACCCGGGCCAGGGCCATCTCCCGGGCGACCTCGTTGACGAGCTGGATCTCGGCGGCGGAGAGGTCGATGTTGGCCGGCAGCAGGTGCAGGCCCGCGACGTCGGTCTTGATGAGGACGTCCTCGGCGGTCACGTCGTCCTGCATGAGCAGGTTGTAGACGGACAGGTCGAGGTTGTGCGGGTTGACCCCCAGGCCCACCGAGAGCGCGCCCTGCGGGTCGAAGTCGACGAGCAGGACCTTGCGACCGTACTCGGCGAGGGCCGCGCCCAGGTTGATGGTGGTGGTCGTCTTACCGACGCCACCCTTCTGGTTGGCCATCGCGATGATGCGCGCCGGACCGTGCCGATCGGTGGGCATCGGCTCGGGGATCGGCTTGCGCATGGTGTAGGCGGCCGGGTCGGCCGGACCCAGATCGTTGCCGAGCGCGGCCTGCTGCTCGCGGAGCTCCGACGTCCACGTCTCGGCACGGTCACCGTTGCCAGCCATGTCCTCGTTGCCCCCTCCCGACGACCCACCCGGCGTCGGAGCCGTCCGACGTCCTTCGCGGCGCCGCTGCGCACCCCGGTCGTGTCGCCCCAGGAGGTCCGCGCCGATGCCGACTGTACGCCACCGACCAGCAGGGCGTTCGGCACCGGCCCGGCGTGTCGGGACGGACACCCACCGGAGCTGTCAGTCGCGGGCGCGCGGGTGGGCGGTGGCGTACACCTCGCGCAACCGTTCGACGGTGACGAGGGTGTAGACCTGGGTGGTGGTCACCGAGGCGTGACCGAGCAGTTCCTGCACGACCCGCACGTCGGCGCCACCGTCGAGCAGGTGTGTCGCGTACGAGTGGCGCAGGGTGTGCGGCGACACCGCCGACGGTCCCTCGACCGGCAGGCCGGCGCGGGCGGCGGCGTGCCGCAGGATGATCCAGGCGCCCTGACGCGACAGGGCGCCACCCCGGGCGTTGAGGAACACCGCCGGGGTCCCCCGGCCGGCGGCGGCCAGCGCCGGGCGGGCCCGGACCAGGTAGGCGCGGACGGCGTCGACGGCGTACCCGCCGATCGGGACGAGGCGCATCCGGCCGCCCTTGCCGCGCAGCAGCGCGGTGCCCTCGTCGACGTCCAGGTCGTCGATCGCCGCGCCGACCGCCTCGGAGATGCGCGCTCCGGTGCCGTAGAGGAACTCCAGCAGTGCCCGGTCGCGCAGCGCGAGCGACGCGCCCTCACCGGTCGCGGTGACCGGGCCGGCGGTCTCCAGCAGCCGGACCACGTCGTCGACTCCCAGCGCGCGGGGCAGCCGGCGCGGCGGGGTGGGCGGGCGGACGTCGCGGCTCGGGTCGGCGCCGGCCAGCCCCTCCCGCAGGGCGAACCGGTGCAGGCCGCGGACCGCGCTGGCGGCGCGGGCGGCCGACGACACGGCCAGGGGCGGATGGTCGTCGTCGCCCGCGCGCAGTCGGGCCAGGTGTGACTCCACGACGCCGGGGGCGACCGACGCGAGGTCGCCGACACCGGCGTCGGCCAGGGTGGTGAGGTAACGGTCCAGATCACGGCGGTACGAGGCGAGGGTGTTCGCGGACAGGCCGCGCTCGACGGTGAGGTGGTCGAGGTAGCCGCGGACGGCACGGCGCAGGGCCGGTGCGGGTTCGACGCCCGCACCGGCCCTGCTCAGCGCGGGGTCGGTCAGCCCAGCACCTCGGCCAGCGGGAGCACGGGCATGCCGTGCGCCTCGGCGACCGGGCCGTAGGTGACCTGGCCGTCGTGGGTGTTGAGACCCAGCGCCAGCGCCGGGTCGTTGCGCAGGGCGTCGCGCCAGCCCTGGTTGGCCAGTTCGAGGGCGTACGGCAGGGTGACGTTGGTCAGCGCGTAGGTGCTGGTGTTCGGCACCGCGCCGGGCATGTTCGCCACGCAGTAGAAGATCGACTCGTGCACCTTGTAGACCGGGTCGGCGTGCGTGGTGGGGCGCGAGTCCTCGAAGCAGCCGCCCTGGTCGATGGCGATGTCGACGAGCACGCTGCCCGGCTTCATCCGCGAGACCAGCTCGTTGGAGATGAGCGTCGGGGCCTTCGCGCCGGGCACCAGCACCGCGCCGATGACCAGGTCGGCGTCGAGGACGGCCCGCTCGATCTCGTACGCGTTGGAGGCGACGGTCTGCAGGTGCCCCCGGTAGATGGCGTCGGCCTGGCGCAGGCGGGCCACGTTCTTGTCCAGCAGCAGCACCTCGGACTGCAGGCCCAGGGCGATGGCGGCGGCGTTCATGCCGGAGACGCCGGCGCCGATGACGACGGTCTTCGCCGCGTACACGCCGGAGACGCCGCCGGGCAGCACACCCCGACCGCCGCCGGTCCGCATCATGTAGAACGCGCCCACCTGGGGAGCGAGCCGGCCCGCCACCTCGGACATCGGCGCGAGCAGCGGCAGCGACTTATCGGGCAGCTCCACCGTCTCGTACGCGATGCCGGTGACCTTCCGGTCGACAAGCGCGTCCGTGCACTCCTTGGAGGCGGCCAGGTGCAGGTAGGTGAAGAGCACCTGCCCCTCGCGCATGCGGTGGTACTCCTCGGCGATCGGCTCCTTGACCTTGAGCACCAGCTCGGCGGTGTCCCACACCTCGTCGGCGGTGCCGAGGATCTTCGCGCCGGCGGCGGCGAACTCCTCGTCGGTGATGCTGGAGCCGACACCGGCGCCGGACTCGACGAAGACCTGGTGACCGCTGCGGGTGAACTCGTTGACGCCCGCCGGCGTGATCGCCACGCGGTACTCGTGGTTCTTGACCTCGCGTGGGATTCCGACCTTCACGATGCAGACACCTCTCTTCGGGGCTGCGATCCCCCGACTGCTCGGTGCCACGACGGCCCCATTGCCGCCGCGGTCCACCGGTCCCGCCGGCGGCAGTCTAGGCGCGTCCGGTGCCGCACCGAGCCAGCACAGTGGCATCCGGTGCCCGGGTGACCTGACGGATTGTCAGGGCACGGACCGGGCAGGCGGTGGACGTCACCTCAGCCGTCAGGACAGTGTTCGCCCATTATCGTCCCATCTGCCGGACGGCGGTACGGACAGCGGGTGAGTGGATCACTATTGTGTCCGCCCATGACCACTCCTGAATACCAGCCCGGGTACGCCCCGGGTTACTCCGACAAGAGCAAGGTCGTCGCGGGCATCCTCGGCATCCTGCTCGGCACCTTCGGGGCCGGTCGGTTCTACACCGGACACACCAAGATCGCCGTGCTCCAGCTCGTGGTGAGCCTCGTGACCTGTGGCGCCGGCGGCCTCTGGGGCCTCATCGACGGCATCCTGATCCTCGTCAACGGCGGCACGGACGCGCAGGGTCGCCCGCTGCGGGACTGACCTTCCGCTGGGACATACAGAGGGGCCCCGCCGATGGCGGGGCCCCTCTGGCGCGTACTCGATGATCGGCTGGACCGGCGGCGGCGCTCAGCGCGGCAGTGGCGCATCCGCCCGGCGCAGCGCCGCGAAGCCGGTGTCCCGGCCGCGCGCCGCCGCGAGCAGGCCGGCCACCGCGGAGGCGTTGGTGATCTCGCCGGCCAGGACCATGCCGACCGCCTCGTCCAGGTCGACACGGACTACCTGGAGGTCGGCCTCCTCGTCGTGGCGCTCGTGCCGCTCGTCGGCCGGCACGTCGGCGAGGTCGCGGGCCAGGAACACCCGGACGATCTCGTTGGTGAAGCCCGGCGAGCTGTGCAGGTCGACCAGCACGTCGACCCGCCCGGCGGTCAGGTCCGCCTCCTCGGCCAGCTCCCGCAGCGCGGCGGCCGGCAACTCCTCGCCGGAGACGTCCATCAGTCCGGCCGGCAGCTCCCACAGGTGCCGGCCCACCGGGTGCCGGTACTGGCGGATCAGCACCACCTGACCGGCGTCGTCGAGAGCCACCACGGCCACCGCCCCGACGTGCCGCACGAGGTCACGCCGCCCGGTGCCGCCGCCCGGCATGGTCACCTCCTCGGTGACCACGTCGAAGATCCGGCCGCGGTACCGCTCCTCGCGGGAGCGGACCTCGTACCGGTGCTCGCTCACGCCGACGCCTCGCTGCTGAGCCTGCTGGTTCGCTCGCTCCGCTCGCTCACGCCGACGCCTTGGTGGCGGCGCCGTTGCGGGCGGCGTTGCGGGCCGACGGGGCCTCCGCGGCGGCCTCGATGTCGACCGGCAACTGGTCGGCCTGCGAGTACGCCACGGCGGCCTTGACGAACGACGCGAACAGCGGGTGCGGACGGGTCGGGCGGCTCTTGAGCTCCGGGTGCGCCTGCGTGGCCACGAAGAACGGGTGCAGGTCGCGGTCCAGCTCGATGAACTCGACCAGCCGGCCGTCCGGCGAGGTGCCGGAAATGTGCAGGCCCGCCTTGGTCAGCGCGTCCCGGTAGGCGTTGTTGACCTCGTAACGGTGCCGGTGCCGCTCACTGATGTCGGTGCTGCCGTACGCCTCGGCGACGATCGAGCCCTCGGTCAACGTCGCCGGGTACGCCCCGAGCCGCATGGTGCCGCCCAGGTCACCCTTGCCGGCGACGATGTCCTCCTGGTCGGCCATCGTGGCGATGACCGGGTGCGCGGCCTGCTCGTCGAACTCCAGCGAGTTGGCGCCGTCCAGGCCGGCCAGGTGCCGGGCCACGTCGATCGTCATGCACTGCAGGCCGAGGCAGAGGCCGAGCAGGGGGATGCCGTTCTCCCGGGCGTACCGGGCCGTGCCGATCTTGCCCTCGATGCCGCGGACGCCGAACCCGCCCGGGATGAGGATGCCGTCCACGCCGGCCAGGGCCGCCGCCGCGCCCGCCGGGGTGACGCACTCGTCGCTGGGCACCCACTTGATCTGCACCCGGGACCGGTTACCGAAACCGGCCGCCCGGATCGCCTCGCTCACCGACAGGTACGCGTCGGGCAGGTCGACGTACTTGCCGACCACGGCGACCGTCACCGTGTGCCGGGGACGGTGCACCCGCTCCAGCAGGTCGTCCCAGCTCGCCCAGTCCACGTCCCGGAACGAGAGCCCGAGCCGGCGCACCACGTACGCGTCGAGCCCCTCGCGGTGCAGCACCTTCGGGATGTCGTAGATGCTCGGGGCGTCCGGGGCGGCGACGACCGCCTCGCGGTCGACGTCGCAGTAGAGCGACAGCTTCTCCTTGAGCTTCTCCGGGATCTCCCGGTCGCAGCGCAGCACGATGGCGTCCGGCTGGATGCCGATGTTGCGCAGCTGCGCCACCGAGTGCTGGGTCGGCTTGGTCTTCAGCTCGCCCGACGGCGCCAGGTACGGCACCAGCGAGACGTGCAGGTAGAAGCAGTTGTCCCGGCCCAGGTCGTGACGGACCTGACGGATCGCCTCCAGGAACGGCAGCGACTCGATGTCGCCCACCGTGCCGCCGACCTCGGTGATGACCACGTCGGGCAGGACGCCGTCCTCGTCCGGGTCCGCCATCGCCAGGATCCGCGACTTGATCTCGTTGGTGATGTGCGGGATGACCTGGACGGTGTCGCCCAGGTACTCGCCGCGCCGCTCCTTGGCGATCACGTCCGAGTAGATCTGCCCGGTGGTGACGTTCGCCTTGCCGGACAGCGCCCGGTCGAGGAAACGCTCGTAGTGCCCGACGTCGAGGTCGGTTTCGGCGCCGTCCTCGGTGACGAAGACCTCGCCGTGCTGGAACGGGTTCATCGTCCCCGGGTCGACGTTCAGGTAGGGGTCGAGCTTCTGCATCACCACGCGCAGGCCGCGCGCGGTCAACAGGTTGCCGAGGCTGGAGGCGGTGAGGCCCTTACCCAGCGAGGAGGCGACGCCCCCGGTGACGAAAATGTGCCTGGTCGTCCGTGCTGATGGGGCCAAGGCCTGCTCCCGTGTCGTCTGTCGCGGTCATGCAGACCGCCGTGCTCGATCAGCAAAGTGATCACGCGATCCACGGGATTCCACGGTAACACCTCCGCGACGGGTACTCGCAGGCCGCACCCCGCCCGGAGCCGGAACGGTCCACCTCGGCGACGCCCGGCGGTCAGGTGGCGGCAACCTCGCTCGATGGCACCGGCGGCTCCACCGGACGCCGCTGCGCCGGAGCGGTGGCCCCGCCGCCCGCCGTGGGACCCTCCGACCGTCCGGAGCCGTCGGCCACCGGCGAGCCCGGGGACGCATCCGTGTCCGGCCGCACGACGACCGTACGGGGCGCCGCGGCGGGCGCACCGCCGATCGGCCGGGGGTGCCCCGCTCCGAGCGGACCACCGCCGCCGGTCGGACCGTCTCCCCCACCGGCCGGCCCGTCGCCCCCGGGACCCGAGTCGTCGTCAGCCTCGTTCTCCCGGGCGCGGCCCGTGCCGGGACGGGTCCGGTCGGCGGCGTGCCCGAGGACCCGCAGCGACGTCAGCGCGGCCATCGGCACCACCAGGGCGGCCGCCGCGCCGGCCACGTCCAGTGCCGCGCCGTCGAGCACACCGCCCAGCACCGCCGCGACCGCCGTGCCGCCCAGCGCCGCCCGCACCGCCGGGTAGATGCCGAACAGCCGCATCAGCCCACCCCACGGCTGGAGAAGGGCGAACCACACCAGCAGCCCGCCGGCGAGCGCCAGCACCGTCAACGGGCTGTTCACCAACGTCTCGAAGTTCGCGGTGCTGGACCGGTGCACCGTGAACCCGCCGGTGCCGTCGCCCACCGCGGACAGGAACCGGCCGAGGCTCCCCCGTTCGGCCGCCGGCCGGCGCAGGTCCACCACGGCGAAGCCGATACCGACCGCCAGAGCGGCCATGGTGGCCCACGCCAGTCGACTGATGGTCAGCCAGCCGCCGGCGCTGATCGCCGCCGCCACGCTCAGGCCGGCGGTCAGCGCGATCGCGCCGACCGGGTCGGCGCCCAGGTACGGGCTGCCGACCACCACCACGGCGAGGCCACCCACGGCGACCATCACGGCGGGCCGCCAACGACGGTGCACCCGCTGGGCGAGCCACCCGCCGGTCACCAGCGCACCGGCGAGGAAAACCCCCAGCGCGACCGTGCTCAACCCGGCGTAGCGGCCACCCTGCAACGCCGAGTAGCCGACCACGCCGTTGAGCTGGAGGCGGGCCCCGGTCAGCACGTCCACGCCGACGACCAGGCTCGTGAGGCCGGCCACCGCGCCGAACGGGCCGAGGGTCCTGCCGTACCCGGGAGCGAACCGGACCGCGGCCGTGCCCCCCGCGACCAGCAGCGCGGTGACCCCGGCGAAGATCCACCCGGGGTGGCCGCCCCGCCACCAGGGGACGGCGTCGGCCAGCAACGCGGCCGGGACGGTCAACGCCGCCGCGACCAGCAGCAGCTCGACCACCGCCACGACCCGGGCGGGGATCGGGGTCGGGCCGGCCGGACCGGCGTGCGGTCGCGCGCGCCGCAGCAACGGCAGCACGGCCAGGGCCAGCAGCACCTGCACCCCGGCGAGCAGGGTGAAGAACCCGCCGGAGACGGTCCGCTGGGCGGCCGCCTCCCGGTCGGCGTCCGCCGGGGCGTTGATCGCCTCCGTCAGGTCCGCCGGTCGACCGCCGGTGCTGACCGCCGGTCGGCCGAGAAACAGCCGCTCCGGCATCGGCCGGCCCAGCGCGGCCAACGCCGTCGGCGCGAGGTCGACGAGCTGGAGGTAACCGTCACGGCCGGTGCTGGCCGAGGTGAGCCAGCCCCGATCCCACCCCGGCCCGTCGGCGATCGCCACGTGCAGCCGCGACGGCCGCTCGGTGTCGGAGATGCCGGCGACCAGCACCAGCGACCGCGGCGGGCGGGCCGCCAGGACCCGGGCCAGTTGGGCGTCGGCGGCCCGCGCCTCCTCGGCGCGCGCCGCCGGGTCGGTGCCCTCGATGGTGCCGAGGTCGACGATGCTCAGGACGCACGAGCCGAGCAGCCGACGCGGGTCGGCCGGCAGACCTGCCGCGTACCTGTCGACCCGGCCGAACGGCCGTGCGGCGGCCACGGCGGCGCCCGGCCCCACGGCGACCGAGCAGCGCACCGACTCCGACAGCGACCCGGGCAGGGTGCCCCATGGCAGCCGCTGCTGGTTGTACTGGACCACGCTCTCCTGGTCGGGGAGGTTCGCGCCGATCCCATCCGGCTGCTCCACCGCCACCGAGGCCGGCGGGCAACCGCCGTCCGGGCGGGCGCCGTTCCATCCGGCGAAACTACCCGCGCCGAGCGTCAGCCAGCCGTCCACCGGGCAGGTGGGCCGGTGCGCGGACCGCACCGACAGCGAGCCGATCGAGCCCTCCTGGGCCATCCGCCACAGCGTCGGCGTGCTCTGCTGATCGACGTCCTCCCAGCGCAGCCCCGCGACACCGGCGAGCACCACGAAATCGGCGGTGCGCTGCGGCGTGCCCTGCGGCGGTCGGACGGCCAGCGCGGCGACGCCCAACGCGACCACGAGCACCGTCAACAGGGCCGGGGCCAGCCGACGCGCCATCACCGGTGTCCCGTCAGGGGGGCGTCGGAGCCGGGCGCCGCCGGATGGGCGGCCAGTTCGGCGTAGAGGGCCGTCAGCACGGCCACCGTGTCCGCCTCGATGGGCCACGTCGCCGCGCGTTCGGCGCCGCGGCGACCCAGTTCGGCCCGGGCCGCCGGGTCGTCCAGCAGCGCGCGCACCGCCGCGTCGACCGCGTCCACGTCGACCGAGGGAACCAACGCGGCGGCGTCACCGACCAGCTCCGGAAGGCCCCCCACCGCCGTCGTCACCAAGGGCACGCCGGCCCGCATCGCCTCCTGGGCGAACAACTGCCGCGCCTCCCACTCGCTGGTGACCACCGCGAGGTCGGCGCCCGCGAGCAGGTCGGCCACATCGGTACGGTGCCCCAGCAGGGTCACCGGAGCACGGGCCGCCGAGATCCGGGCGGCCAACGCCAGATACGCCGGGCCGCTGCCCGCGATCACCACGACCGGCGGTGGGGTACGCGTCCGCCAGCGGGACGCCGCGTCGACCAGCACGTCGTAGCGCTTCTGCGGGTGCAGCCGCCCCACCGAGAGGATCAGCGGCTGCTCCGCTCCGACGCCGAACTCGGCGCGGACGGCGGCGCGACGCCGACGCGGCGCGGGCAACGCCGGGGCGGCGACCGGCGCGAGCCGCGCGTCGGCGGCGCCCAGCGCGGCGGCCCGCCCGACCAGGTCGGCGGACGCCCCGAGCGCCACCCGCGCCCCTCGGGCGACCACCCGCTCGACGAGCCGCGACACCCCGCCGCGCAATCCACCCGCGAGGACCGCGTTGTGCCAGGTCACCACGAGCGGGGCGGTCGGTCGGGCGAGTACGGCGACGAGACCGGCGCGCAGGCCGTGCGCGTGCACCACGTCGACACGGGTGGTGGCGAGCACCCGCCGCAGGGCGAGCACCGCGCGCGCGTCGGCCGGGGTCGGGCTGGCGGGGATCTCCACCGGTTCGAAACGCGCGCCGACACCGGTGAAGTCGAACTGCTCCTGCGTCGCCGACGGCCCGCAGACCACCACCGTCGCCCCGGACGCGACGAGCCCGCGCGCCACCGAACGAACGTGCTGGCCGACCCCGCCGGTGCTGGATGCCAGCACCAGCGCCACGGCACCCGACCAGCCGTTGGTCTCCGTCATGCCGGCCACCGCCGGTTGGTGTTGACAACGCTCACCGAACCGCCGTCTCCTTCCCGTCGCCGCCCCGCTCCGGGGGCACCGCGCCCGGCGTGGACGTGCCGGCCCGGCCCCGCTGGCCCCGCCGCAGGCGGCGGACCACCCCGGTCAGTAGCGGCCGTACGTCCCGCCGGTCGACGAACCAGACCACGACGAGGAACACGACACCGACCAGAACCCCGGACAGCATGCCCTGACCGAGCGCCACCGCCGTCGTCGGGGTGCCGCTGTCCAGCCTGTCGAGCCAGCGGCTCAGGCCCAGCCCGGCGAGCGCGGCGAGCAGCCCGGCGAGGATGCCGGCCACCCCGGCGCGCGCCGCGCCGGCCAGCGCGGCCGCACCGGCGGCCCGCGCCACGGCGACGACCAGCAGCACCCCGAGCACCACCATGCCCACCGAGTTCGCGGACGTCACGGCGAGCACCCGGTCGGTCAACGGCAGGATCCGGCCGAGCGCCAGCACCGCGACCGGCACCGTGAGGAAGCCGACGGCGGTCGCGACCGTCGCCGCCCGGGTCTGCCCGCGCGCGTAGAGCGCCCGGGTGAGGATCGCGAACAGGCCGTAGCCGATCAGGCCCGGGGCGTACCCGATGATCGCGGCGGCGGCGGTGGACGCGGTGGACGCGGGAAAGAAGAAGTGCCCGATCGGCCCCGCGGTCCCGACCAGCGCCGCCGCGCCGAGGCAGCTGAACAGCAGCACCCCGCGCACGGCCGGCGCCAGGGTCGCCCGGTAGGCGTCCTCGTCGCCGACCGAGCGTGCCGCCGCGAGGGTCGGATAGGCCGCCACGGCCAGCGGCACCGCCAGCACCGCCCACGGCAGCAGGTAGACGGTCTGCGCCAGGTTGTAGACGCCGGGATTGCTGCGCGCGCCCGCCGTCACCTGGTTGAGGCTGACGATCAGGGCGATCTGCTGCGTGGTGACGGTGACCGCGCCCGCCACCGCCAGGGCGCCGACCCGGCCCCGCACGTCGGTGGGGAACCCGAACCCGGGCCGCGCCCCCAGGCGCAGCCGGCGGACCGGGACGAGCAGCGACAGCGACAGCACCACCACACCCAGTGTCGTGCCGGCGGAGAGCAGCACCTCGCCGCCGGGGCTCACCCCGGCGACCGTGGCGTAGCGGCCCTGGGTGGCCGTGAACCCCAGGTAGACCACGATCACGGTGAGGCTGGACAGCAGCGGAGCGAGCACCGGCCAGGCGAAACGGCGGTGCGCCTGGAGCACCCCGGTGAGCACGATGCCGACCCCGTACAGCGGTAGCTGCGGCGCGAAGACCCGCAGCATCCGTACGCCGCTGCGCTGCTGGGCGTCGGTGAGATGGTGCCCCAGCGACTCGACCACCGGGCCGGCGAACAGCGCCACGAGCAGGGCGAGCGGCACCAGCAGGGCCAGCGTCCAGGTCAGCAGCGCGCCGGTGGTACGGGCGACCGTCGTACGGTCACCGGCCTCGACCGCACCGGCCAGCAGCGGTACGACGAGGCTGGCCAGCGCGCCACCGGCGACGATCTCGAAGATGAAGTTCGGCACCGCGTTGGCGACCACGTAGACGCCGCCGAGGTCGGTCGGGGCGAGGCTCCAGGTGAACACGGCGGTCCGGCCGAAGCCGGCGAGCCGGCTGAACACGGTGAGGACGGCGATGAGCGCGGCTGCCCCGGCCACCCGGCCGGCGCCGGCGAGGGGGGCCGGTCTGGTCACGTCAATCGGTGCGCCGGCCCAGCGCGTCGAGCTCCCGCAGACCCGGGGTCCGTTGGATCACCGCCGTGAAGCTGACCTTCTCGCTGGCGGCGGTGAGCCCGGCCAGCACGGCGAGCAGGCCGGCGCGGCCGAGCGGGCCGGTGCGGGCGGCGAGCGCCACACCGAGCAGCGCCCCGAGGGCGTTCGCGCCGCTGTCGCCGACCATGACGTCCTCGGACAGGTCGTCGCCGAGCAGGCCGGCAGCGGCGCCAGCGGCGCCGGCGGCGATCCCGCCGTGCGGGCCGCCGGTCAGCGGCACGCTCAGCAGCAGCCCGGACTTGATGGCCCGGCCGGGTCGCAGGTCGAGCAGGTTGAGCAGGTTGGCGGTGCCGGCGATCACACCGGCGCCGAGCAGCACGTCGACGCTCCGCCCGAACGCGCCCTGGCGCTGCCGGCGCGGGTGCGCGGCGACGCGGGGGTCGGCGGCGAGCAGCGCGGCGGCGCCCAGGCCGGCCGCGCCCACCCCGACCACCTTGACGAGCCCGGCGGTGACCCGCCCCTCGCGCAGCGCCGCGAGGTGCCCCGCGAAGCCCTTGGCCGCCTTCTGCTCCGGTCGCGCCCCGACCACGTCGTCGTAGAGCCCGACAGACCCTGCGCCGAGGCCGGCGACGAGGGCCGCGCCACCCGAGGCGGCGCTCGTCGCGCCGAACGCGCCCGCGGCGGTCGCCCCGGCCGCGAGCGCCGGCCCGGCGGCGAGGGTCACCGTCCGACCCCGGAAGTTGGTGCGCTCAAGCGCCGGCCCGATCGGGGCGGTCCGCACCTCGCGCAGCGCGTACCGGGCGGCGGCCGCTCCGGCGGCGGCGACCAGCAGCCGTCCCAGCGTGCTCATGCCGGCACCTCGTCGATTACGGACACGGCGGTACGTCGTTCGCTCACTGGGGCAGTCTAGGCAGCAGGGACGCGGCGTTGTCGCCGACGCCGTACTGGCCGGCCTTCTTCTCGGTGAGCTGCTGCACCAGGGCCAGGCTGGTGACCAGTTGGCCCTGGACGGTGTTGGCGTTGTCGACGGTCGAGATGGTCTGCGACAGCACCGGGTCGCCGCGGACCACGGACACCACGTTGCCGCCGGCGGAGCCGTTGCCGCCCACCACGATCGCCCCGGTCCGGTCGAACTGTTCGGCGATCTTGACGACCGACTCGTCCCGCTTCTCGGAGTCCTTGTCGACGTACGGCTGGCCGCTGACCACGACGACCGCCTCCGCCGGGCCGGTGACCTTGTTGTTGTCGGTGGTCAGGTAGCCGGCGTTGTTGTACGCGGCGAGCACCGCCCGCCGGTCGGCGTCGCTGACCGGCGCGGTGCCCTGGGCCCGGTCCAGCAGGACGCTGGCCAGGAGCGCGCTGGAGGTCTCCACACCGTGCCCGTTGCCCGGCAGGCCCGTGGTCTGCGCGGTGGGCCGGGCGGCGGTGACGGCCAACTCCAGCAGGTTGGAGTTGTTGTCCGGGTTGAGGAACTTGTCCTGCAGGTCCACCCGGCCGGTGATGGTGGCACCGGCGAGCTGGAGCTTCTTGAGCACACCCTCGGTGTGGTCACGCCCGTTCGGCAGGCTGAGCACCACCACCCGGCGGCCGCTGAGGGTGCCCGGCAGGACCACCTGCGACATCTCCTCGGCGAACTCCTCTTCCAGACCGAGCTGCTTCTCCATGTTGGCGACCTGCTGACGCCACTGCTGGTTGTCCTTGCGCAGCCCGGTGACCTGCTGTTTGAGCGAGTCGGCGACCGGGCCGTTGAGGGCGGCGGTGCCGACCACCAGGCCGATCGCCAGGGCCAGGAAGACCGCGGTGAGGGACACCACGTGGTAGCGGAAGTTGATCACGCTTGCAGCCTCTTGATCGGTCGGGAACTAGAAGAGCCGGTACAGCTGGAACACGAAATTGTCCCACCACTCGGCGACCACGCCCAGGTACGCCTTCCCGACGGTGGAGACCGCCACCGCGGAGGCCATCGCCGCGATCGCCGAGAGCACCAGCAGCAGCAACGACGAACCGGAGATGCTCTGCCGGTAGAGCCGACTCACGCCCTTGGCGTCGACCAGCTTGCCGCCGACCTTCAGCCGGGTCAGGAACGTCGAGGCCATCCCGCCGCGCCCCTTGTCGAGGAACTCGACGAGGGTGGCGTGGGTGCCGACCGCGACCAGGAGGGAGGCGCCCTTCTCGTCGGCCAGCAGCATCGCCAGGTCCTCGCTGGTCGCCGCCGCCGGAAACGTGATGGCGGGGACGCCGAGCCCGTTGACCCGGGGGAGGCCGGGCGCCCGCCCGTCCGGGTAGGCGTGCACGATCACCTCGGCGCCGCAGCGCAGCACGTCGTCGGTGACCGAATCCATGTCCCCTATGATCATGTCGGGCGTGTACCCGGCCTCGACCAGCGCGTCCGCGCCACCGTCCACGCCGATCAGCACCGGCTTGAACTCCCGGATGTACGGGCGCAGCACGTCCAGGTCGGCCTTGTAGTCGTAGCCGCGCACCACGATTAGGCAGTGCCGGCCCTGGATCTGGGTCTGGATGTCCGGCACGCCGACGCCGTCGAGCAGCAGGTCGCGTTCCTGGCGCAGGTAGTCCATCGTGTTGGCGGCGAACGCCTCCAACTGCACCGACAGCCCCTCCCGGGCGTCGGCCATCGCCTTGGCGACCGACTCGGCGTCCTGCAGTGTGCCGTGCGCCACCGGCTCCTCGCCCGCGAAGACGGTGTTGCCCTCGATGCGGACCTGGTCGCCCTCGCGGATGCGCTCGAAGACGCCCTCGCCGAGATCGTCCAGGAGCGGAATACCGGCGGCGATCAACACCTCCGGCCCGAGGTTGGGGTAGCGGCCGGAGACCGACGGCTTGGCGTTGAGGACCGCGGCGACACCGACAGCGACCAACGAGTCGGCCGCCACCCGGTCCAGGTCGACGTGGTCGATGACCGCGATGTCACCGGGACGAAGCCGGCCGACCAGGCGTTTCGTTCGGCGATCAAGGCGCGCGGTGCCGAGGACTCTGCCCGGTTCGGCATTCCGGTTCCGGCGCAACGTGGGTAGACGCATCGTGACCATCCTGGCATGTGAGGCAGGCTTTTCTGTCGCGACATGCCTGAGCAGGGCCGCCTACCCAGGGAAGCACACGCCGACGCGAGCCGGTGTGCTTGCGCCCACAATACGCGGCGTCACAACCGCCTTTCCTTCGCCGCGACCGCCAGAAGCTCCTCGGCGTGTGCGATACCCAGATCCGAATCGGGCAAACCGGCGAGCATCCGGGCCAGCTCGCGGGCGCGTTCGGTGTCCTCCACGACCCGTACGCCGCTGGTGGTCACCGCGCCGCCGGTGTCCTTCGCCACCACGAGGTGCCGGTCGGCGAACGCGGCCACCTGCGGCAGGTGCGTGACGACCAACACCTGGTGACTGCGGGCCAGCCGGGCCAGCCGCCGACCGATCTCCACGGCAGCCTGGCCGCCGACACCCGCGTCGACCTCGTCGAAGACGAGCGTGGGCGGGCCGCCGGACCCGGCGAAGACCACCTCGATGGCGAGCATCACCCGGGACAGCTCACCGCCGGAGGCGCCGCGCTGCAACGGCAACGACGGCGCGCCCGGGTGGGCCAGCAGGCGCAACTCCACCTCGTCACCACCGTCGGCCGCGACGCCCACCTCGACGCCGTTGACCGTCAACGACGGCTCGGCCCGGCCCGCCGGTCGGGGCAGCACCGCCACCTCGATCCGCGCGTGCGGCATCGCCAGACCCGCCAACTCGACGGTGACCTGGTCGGCGAAGCGGACCGCCGCCTCCTGCCGGGACACCGACACCCGGCCGGCCAGATCGGCCACCTCCGTGGCCAGCCGCTGCCCCTCCCGGTCCAGCTCGTCGAGCAGGTCGTCGGACGTGTCCAGGTCGGACAGTCGGGTGCGGGCCCGCTCGGCCCAGGCGACGACACCGTCGACGTCGTCGGCGTACTTGCGGGTCAACGTGCGCAACGCGGCCCGCCGCTCGTAGACGTGCTGCAACCGGGCCGGGTCCGCGTCCAGCGTCGCCAGGTACGCCGACAGCTCCGCCGACACGTCGGTGACGAGGGTGGCCGCCTCCTCCAGCCGGGCCGCCAGCTCACCCAGCGCGGGATCGGTGCCGGCCTGCGCCTCCAGGGTGCGCCGGGCCGTGCCGAGCAGCGACGCCGCGTCCGGCGTCTCGTCGGCCGCGTCCGCTCCACCCGCCACGCACTGCTGGGCCAGCTGCGCGGCCGTGCGCAGACCCTCGGCGTGCTCCAGCCGCTGCGCCTCGGTCTTCAGCTCGTCGTCCTCGCCGGGCTGCGGGTCGACGCGGGTGATCTCGTCGAGGCCGAGCCGCAGCAGGTCGGCCTCCTGGTTGCGCTCGCGGGCGTTGCGCCGCCGGTCGGCCAGGTCGTCGACGACCCGCCGCCAACCGGTGTACGCCTCGCGCAGCGCGTCGAGCAGCTTCTCGTGCGCCGGCCCGGCGAACCGGTCCAGGGCGGCCCGCTGCTCGGCCGGACGCAGCAGGCGCAGCTGGTCGGACTGACCGTGCACGGCCACCGCCTGCTCGCCGACCTCGCCGAGCATCGACACGGGCATGCTCCGGCCGCCCAGGTGGGCCCGCGAGCGGCCCTCCACCGTCACCGTACGGCTCAGGAGCAGCGAGCCGTCCTCGTCGGGCTCGCCACCGGCGTCGCCGATCCGGGCGTGCACCGAGTCGGCGACGCGCCCGGAGAGGCGCAGCCGCCCCTCGACCACGGCCCGGCCCGGCTGGGCACGCACCCGCCCGGCGTCGGCCCGGCCGCCGAAGAGCAGGCCGAGGCCGGTGACCACCATCGTCTTGCCGGCACCGGTCTCGCCGGTGATGACGTTCATGCCGCCGGTCAACGGCAGCGTGGTGTCCTCGATGACGCCGAGTCCGGTGATGCGCAGCTCTTCCAGCACAGCACCCGACAGTAGACGCGAGGGCCGACAGTTGACCAGCCGACGGGCCCCACGACCGGGCCCCGGTGCGGCCGTGACCTCGCCGACGTACAGTCTTGCCCCGTGTTGGACGTGATCGGCCTGACTCCCGCCGAGGAGGAGCTCTACCGCTGCCTGCTCCAGCTCACCACGGCCCGCGTCGACGAACTGGTCCGCCGGCTCGGTTGGCCCCGGGCGCGCGTCGTCGAGCAGGTCGAGGCGTTGCGGGCCAAGGGTCTCGTGCAGCCCACCGAGAACGATCCGGACGGCCCGCTGCGCCCGACCGCGCCGGACGTCGCCCTCGGCGCGACGCTGCTGCGCCGGCAGGAGGACCTGGAGGCCGCCCGTCGCCGGGTCACCCAACTGGCCGAGGAGTACCGCGCCGGCCTGCGCCGCCACCACGTCGACCACCTGGTCGAGGTGATCCGCGGCGGTCGGACGCTCCGCGACCGACTGCGCGACCTGCAGAACTCCGCCCGCGAGGAGGTGCTGTGGTTCTGCCGCGCCAACCCCCTCGCGATGGCCGGCCCGGAGAACGTCGAGGAGTTCGACGCCCTCGCCCGCGGGGTGAGCTACCGCGCCATCTACGAGCGGGACCTGCTGTTGGAACCCGGCGCCCTGACCGACCTGGCCAAGGGCGTCGCCGCCGGTGAGCAGGCCCGGGTGCTGGACCGGCTACCCGTCCGACTGGCCATCGTGGACGCGCGTACCGCCATCTGCCCGCTGGTGCCCGACCGGTACGGCGGCGAGCCGAGCGCCGCGGTGATCGGCCGCAGCCAGCTGCTCGACGCGCTGATCGCCCTCTTCGATAGTCACTGGCGGGTCGCCACCCGGCTGCGACTCGACGATCCGCTCCCCGGCGCGGCGACCGAGCAGCGCCGCGACACCGGCGACGACCGTCCGGCCGACGGCTACCGGCCCGACGCCGACGAGGCCCGGCTGCTGTCGCTGTTCGTCGCCGGCGTACCGGACAAGTCCATCGCCTCCCAACTCGGGGTGAGCCGCCGGACGGTGCAGCGCCGCCTCGCCGACCTGATGGAGGCCGCCGGTGTCGACACCCGGCCGGGGCTCGCGTTCCAGGTCGCCCGGCGCGGCTGGCTCTGACCTGGCGCTGCGGCCGTCGCGCGTCGACGGACGCGGCCGGGCTCACCGTCGCGGTGACGGTGGGCCCGGCCGGTCCGGCGGTCAGCGCAGCCCGTACGCCCGCAGCACCGTCTGGTCGACGGTGTTCCCGGCCCGGTCGGCGGCGTGCACCCGCAGCGACACCGTTCCGCGTCCGGCCGGCACCATCGCCGTGTAGCGCACGCCCGACCCGTGGGTCGGTACGGACCGCCAGGTGACGCCCTCGTCGAAGGAGACCTGCACGGTCACGCCGGTCCCCTTCGGCGCGGGCGCCCCGACCGGCTGACGCAGGGTCAGCCCCACCTGGTGCGGGCGGTTGCCGGGCACGGTGCCGGACAGGTCGGCCGGCACCCGGTAGTCCACCTGCAGCAGCGACAGTGGCGTCGCCGCGTCACCCGCCGGGCGGGCCGAGGTGAACTGCCACGCCGTGTCCGTCCGGGTGGCGTAGCGCCACCCGTCCGAGGCCCGGCGGGTCGTCACGTCGAGGCGGTAACGGGCCGCCTCCGCCGTGGTCGGCACCGGCGCCCAGCCGTCGGACAGGTCGGCGATCTGCCGCCCGTCGCGGCTGAGGCGGGCCTCGACGTCGTCCGACTCCTCGCTGTTGCCCGCCACGGTGTAGTGCCCGTCGGCGTCGACGAACTCGGGCACCCGCACGTCGAGGACGTCGCCCGTCCGCGTCGGCACCGGCGCTCCGCTGGCCGGCACGGCCGGACGCACCACCGGGGCGTGCCAGGACTCGGTCTCCCGGTCGTCGGCGGCGTACCGCCGGGGCTCCTGGGCGAGGCCGCCGGTCAACTGCCCCCACTGCATGAACATCTGCTTGTGCAGCACCCGGTGCTGCCACCAGTTGTCCCCGGCGCTGACGAACTCCTGCCGCGTGGTGCCGTTGTGGACCAGCCGCTGGTCGTCGTTCCAGGCGTACTCCTGCCACGGACGCCACCCGAACCGCTCCTCGGTGGCCCAACCCGCGCCGGTGTCGCCGTACCGCGCGGTCACCTCGGCGGTGTTTGCCGCGGTGACGGTGTGCACGACGCGCTCCGGCACCCGCCCCTTCGACACCTGCCAGACGTCGTACAGGTAGGGGCTGTCCACGGTCAGCGTGAGGTCCAGCGTGGCACGACCCCGGCGCGCCGCCGCGATCAGTCGCTGCCCGTCGTCGTACGCCACGACCATCGCCGGGACGGGTAGCCGCTCCCCGTCGGGGCGCCAGACCGTCCAGGCGCTCTGGTCCTCGGGGCGGACGATCAGCACCGCCGCCGCGCCGGCCGCAGCCGCCGCGGCCACCTGCTCCTCCTCGCTGCGGTTCTCATCGGTGGTGAGCAGCGCGGCCGCGCCCCGCACCCGGGTCAGCTCGGCGGGTGTTCCGGCGCCCGCCCAGACCAGCGGCAGCTTCCGTCGCCCGGTCGGCGCCGGGGACGAGCCCAGCAGGTTGATGTCCGACGGTCCGGACACACCGCTGATCCGGGCGTCCACCATGGGCGCGACGAGCTGCCAGCGGGAGGCGAACTCGAACTCGCCCTGGCGCACCGGTCGGGTCGGCGTGACGTTGACCTGCTGGACAGTGCTGTACGCCATGACACCGTGGTCGATCTGGCGTCCGTTGCCGAGCACCCGGTGCACGTAGAAGCTGAGCGTGGCCCGCTGCTCGCTGGGCTTCGGCGTCTCGACGCGTACCGGCGTGCCCGTGCGGGCGTCGAGCACGACCGTCAGGTCCCGGTCGACGGTCAGCTCGGGTTCGACGGTCTGCGTCAACTGCTCGTCCAGGGGCGCGCCGTGCTCGACCAGCGCGGTCAGCAGATAGGTGCCCTCCTCGACCCGTAGGGTGCCCTCGCCCGGCCACCAGCCCCAGTAGTCCGACTCGGGCTGCTCACCGAAGAGGGTCAGGGCGGGCGAGAGGGTCGGCTGACCCTGCCGGCCCAGCACCTTGATCGTGAGGTCGTGCAGCGGTCCGCTGACGGTCAGGCCGACCGGCGTGCGCACGGCGACGCCGTCCGCGCCGGTCGCCACCAGCCATCCTCCGTGCGGACCCCGGGCCAGCTTCGCCGGGTCGGCGCGCAGCGGCACGGTCACGCTGCCGCCGGCCGGCACGGTCACCTCGCCCGAGCCGACGGCGACGCCGTCGGTCTCGGCCGCGCCGCTGTCCAGGTTGCGCAGCTCCAGGGCCAGGCGCAGGGTCCGCGCGACGGACGTGCCATTGGTGTACGTCACACCGCGCTCCGCCACCGGTCCGCCGCTGGTGACCCGGCCGAAGTCGGCGGTGGCCGACGCGTACACCCGTTGCGTGAGCGCCCGCGCCACGTCGACCCGACCACCGCCCTGCTCGAAGACGGTCAGCTCCGGGTTCGCCTTCGTGGTGCTGACCAGCGCGTCCTTGAGCGCGCCGGCCTTCCAGTCCGGGTGGTCCTGAGCGAGGATCGCGGCCGCGCCCGCCACGTGCGGGGTGGCCATGGACGTCCCGGACGCCGCCGTGTAGTCGTCGCCGACCGGCGTACCCATGGTGGTGCCGGCGGCCCGCGCGGCGACGATGCCCACGCCCGGCGCGGTGATCTCGGGCTTGATGCCGTTGTCCCCGACGCGCGGTCCCCGGCTGGAGAAGTCCGCCAGGTTGTCGTCACGGTCGACCGCGCCGACGGTCAGCGCCGCCGCGGCCGCGCCCGGCGCGTTGACGCTCCGCGCCTGGCCCGAGTTGCCGGCGGCGATCACGAACAGCGCGCCCGTCTCGGCGGTCAGGTCGTTCACCGCCTGGCTCATCGGGTCGGTGCCGTCGGTCGGGCCGCCGCCGAGGCTCATGCTGATGACCTTCGCGCCGGAGTGGGCGGCCCACTCCATGCCGGCGATGATCGCCGAGTCGTAGCCGGAGCCGCCGTCGTCGAGCACCTTGCCGACCAGCAGCCGCGCGCCCGGCGCGACGCCCTTGCGCAGCCCCGCCGACGCCGCTCCGCTGCCCGCGATGGTGGCGGCGACGTGGGTGCCGTGGCCGTGGCCGTCACGGGCGCTGCCGCTGCCGGAGAAGTCCCGCTCCTCGGCGATCCGCCCGGCCAGGTCGGGGTGGGTGGCGTCGACACCGGTGTCGAGCACGGCCACCGTCACGCCGCTGCCGTCGCGGCCGGCCGCCCAGGCCGCCGGAGCGCCGATCTGCGGGACGCTGTGCTCCAACGTCGGGCGCACCCGACCGTCCAGCCAGACGTGGGCGACACCGCCGCCCAGCCGAGGGGTCGTGGTCCGGGTCGTCGGCGTGCTGGCGAGCGTGGTCCACAGGTCACCCAGCTCGGCCTTGCCGACCCGTACCGCGGCGCCGTTGATGCTCGGCAGGGGCCGGGCGTCGGTGACGCCGCCGAGCGGCCGGACCCGACCGGCGGACGGCTCCTGGTAGCGCACGATCAGCGGCAGCGCGCCCTGCGCGGCGTCGCCGTAGCCGTCGGCGGCCAACTCCTGCACGTCGAACAGGTTGGCGTCGAGGAGGCCGCCGGAGATGTAGGGCGCCGCGTCGCTGGGCACGACCCGCAGCCCGCCGTCGACCTCGAGGGTCTGGAAGATGATCCGCTCCCGCCCGGGTCCGGGGCGTACGGTGGCGGCGACCCGGCCCGGCGCGGCCGGCGACAGTTCGACCTGGTCACCGGTGATGAGGGTGATGCGGACGGGCGCGACGGCCGGGGCGGCTGCGCCCAGGCTCGGGCCGGTGGGCCGGACGGGCGGCTCGGCGGACGCCGGCGCGGCGAGGCCGACCACCAACGCGCCGACCGCGCCGGCGTTGAGCCAGCGGGGGGACCAGTGCATGCGATGCGCTCCTTCACTCCTTCGGGCCCGACATCCGTGGATGAGGACCGATGGGAGTCTGCGACGCAGCGCACAACCAGGTCACTAGCCTCTCGCCGCCGCAGCGGCGACATGTCGTCAGGTGGACAACCGCCGGACACCGACGGTGTGCGCCACCGTCACCGGCGGCTGCCCCGCCAGCCGTGCACCGGCAGGCCGAACTTGGCGACCAGCCGGTCGGTGAACGGGCGGGCACGCAGCCGCACGATGCGCACCGGCAGGGCACCGCGGCGCACGGTCACCCGAGCGCCCGGCGGCAGGTCGTACACCCGCCGGCCGTCGCAGGCGAGCACGGCCAGGGTCGTGAACGGGTCGACGGTGATGACGAACGTCGAGGTGGGTGCCGTGACCAGTGGACGGCTGAACAGCGCGTGCGCGCTGATCGGCACCAGCAGCAGCGCTTCGACCTCCGGCCAGACGACGGGGCCCCCGCCGGAGAACGCGTACGCGGTGGAGCCGGTGGGGGTGGCGCAGACCACGCCGTCGCAGCCGTAGCGGGACAGCGGCCGGCCGTCCACGTCGACGAGGAGTTCGAGCATCTGCGCCCGTTCGCCCTTCTCGACGCTGATCTCGTTGAGCGCCCACGACTCGATGGTCGGCCCGCCGTCGAACTCGGCCGTGACGTCGAGCGTGAGCCGCTCGTGCACGGTGTAGTTGCGCTCGACGACGTCGCGGACCGCGGTGTCCAGGTCGTCGATCTCCGCCTCGGCGAGGAAGCCGACCTTGCCGAGGTTGATGCCGAGCAGCGGCGCCTTCGCCGGACGGGCCAGCTCGGCCGCCCGCAGGAACGTCCCGTCCCCGCCCAACGCGAAGACGATCTCGGCGCCCTCGGCGGCCTCCGGGCCGCCGACCGGCACCACGCCGGGCAGGTCGAGATCATCGGCCTCGTCGGCGACGACCCGCACCTCGAATCCCGCGGCGATGAGGTCGGCGGCGACCGACCGGGCGTGCTCGGTGCTGCGCCGACGACCGGTGTGGGTCACCAGCAGCGCCGTGCGGCTCATCGGACGGGCCGCCCGTCCGCGACCGCACGCCCCGATGGCCACGCCCCGGCACGCCCGCATGCCGTCGTGTGCCGCTCGCTGTACGCGTTCACCCTGCGACCTCCTCCGCCGCCACGCCCGGCACGTCGCCGGCCGTCGTCGGGCCGTCCGGTCCGGCGTCCACCACGGCCCGTACCCGCTGCGGGTCGGCCGCCGGCGCGCCCCGGCGCAACCATACGAAGAACTCGACGTTGCCGCTGGGCCCCGGCAGCGGACTGGCCGCCACGTCCGCCAGGCCGAGGCCGAGCTGGGCCGCCGCGGCTGCCACGTCGAGCACCGCCTCGGCGCGCAGCGCCGGGTCGCGGACCACACCGCCGGCCCCGACCCGTTCCTTGCCCACTTCGAACTGCGGCTTCACCATCAGCGCCAGGTCGCCGTCCTCCCGGGTGCAGCCGGCCAACGCCGGCAGCACCAACCGCAACGAGATGAACGACAGGTCGGCCACCGTCAGGTCGACCGGCCCGCCGATCGCGTCCGCGACGAGGGTACGGACGTTTGTGCGTTCCAGGACCCGGACGCGCTCGTCGGTCCGCAGGGACCAGGCGAGCTGCCCGTAGCCGACGTCCACGGCCACCACCTCGGCGGCGTCGGCGCGCAGCAGCACGTCGGTGAAGCCCCCGGTCGAGGCGCCGGCGTCCAGGCAGCGCCGCCCGGCGACGTGCAGCCCGCCGAACGCGGCGAGGGCGCCCGCGAGCTTGTGTCCGCCCCGGGAGACGTACTCCTCGGTCGGGTCGTCGCCGGTGACCAGCAGCGGGTCGGCGGGGTCGACCATCGCGGCGGCCTTGCGCGCGGGCACTCCGCGCAGTTGGACCCGGCCGGCCTCGACCAGCGCGGCGGCCTGCTCACGCGAGCGGGCCAGCCCGCGACGGACGAGTTCGGCGTCCAGCCGGTTGCGACGTGCCATGGGTGTTTCTCCGGTCTGTCGGGCGGGGTCGCCCTGTTCAGGTCTGGTCGATGGTGGCGAGGGTTTCGCGCAGCGTCTCGTAGGCCGCCTCGTACTGCGCGATCTGGTCGGCCGGGGCGAGCGCCGCCGCGTTGTCCATGGCGCGCACGGCCGCCTCGACCGCCGGGTGGCTCGCCGCGTCGTCGGCGCCGGCCGCCAGGTCGGGCGGCGGGCCTGGGCGGACGCCGGGCGGCGGGCCAGGGCGGGCCGCGAACGAGCCGGCCGGCGGCGGGCCGGGCCGGAAGCCCCCGGGCGGGCCGGGACGCGGGACGTCGCTCACGACTCACCGTCCGGGCGGCGCTTGCGGACGGCCTTCTTGGCCGGCATGACCGCCGGGGTCGGGGTGTCGTCCTGGCTGACGGGCGTCGGCGTCTCGTCGCCGGTCCTGCTGATCGTCGCGGGAGGCTTGCGGGCGATGGCCTTCTTCGCGACGGCCTTCTTCGCGATCGCCTTCTTGGCGACGGGCGCGGGGGCCTTCGTGACGACCGGCGGCGCGGCCTCCTGGGCGACCGGTGCTCCGGCGGGGCCGTCGGACGGCACCAGGGGGTCACCGGGTGGCGCCGCGCGGGTCGGGTCGGGCTGCGGCGTGGCGGCGGACGGACCGCTGGCCGTCGTCGCGGCAGATGACTCGACGGCCCGCGCCTCGCGCAGTTGACGTTCCAGGTCGCGGACCCGCCGGGTCAGCTCGGCCACCTCGTCGGCGGTCGCCAGACCGACCGCGCCGAGGGCCCGGTCGACCTCGAAGCGGACCAGCTTGGTCAACGCCTCCCGGTTGGCGGCGCTGGTGCTGACCAACTCCTCGCCGAGCGCCTGCAACTGCGCGGCGGTGGCCCCGCCCGTGCCGACGACACGACGGACCGCGTCCTGTGCCTTCTTCCGGGGCGCCTCCGCCAGGCCCAGGGCCAGTTCGAGGTAGGCGCGCCACGCGTCCTGCATGCCTTGGTCCTTCCATCGGGCGGGGTCTGCAGGTGTCACGCTACCGGGCACCCCGGACTGTCCCGTGCGGTACGGTGCCGGGGACGGCGTGGCGATCGGCGAGGGGGACATGTGGCCAGCGTGGACGAGTGCCGGCAGGCGTTGCAGGAGCTGGCCGCCCGGTTGGACCGCAACGCCGAGACGGTCCGTGAGCGTATCGACCTGGAGCGCACCCTGGCCTGCCGCATCACCGACCTCGACACGGCCTTTCACGGACGGATCAGCGGTGGCCGCCTGGTCGAGCTGACCGACGGCGACGACCCGAAGGCCAAGATCGCCTTGAGCACGTCCAGCGACGACCTGCTCGCCCTGGTCCGCGGCGATCTGGACGTCACCAAGGCGGTCACGTCCCGCCGGGTGTCGATCAAGGCCAACCCGTTCGACCTGATGAAGCTGCGCAAGCTCCTCTAGAGGTTCGCGCTCGACCGGCCCGCCGTGGCGGTCGCCGGCCGCACGCCGTGCGGACCGCTCCGCGCGGCGGCCAGCCGCACGCGTCGGCGGTCTGCCTCCCGCCCGGGTGGCGGCCTCACGCGTCGGTGGCCAGCCCGAAGCTCTTCAGGGCGGCAGCCGCGTCCGGGCCCGCCGGGCGGATCGCCGGCACCGCCGGGGCCGCCCAGGCCGCCGCGCACAGGGCTGCCAGCGCGTCCAACGCGCGGCCCGCGCCGGCCAGCTCCAGCGTGCCGTCACGGTCCGTGACGGACCACCCGCCGGCGTCCGTCGGGCCCGGGACCCGCACCGCCGCCGCCGGGTCGAAGAGCCCGGCCAGGTCCCGCGCGACGTACGTGGGCCGCCGTCGTGGCTCGGCCGCGAGCAGCTCGGGTACGTCGCTGACACCGGTCAGGACGAGCAGGCTGTCCAGCCCCGCGCGGCGGGCGCCCTCGATGTCGGTGTCCAGTCGATCGCCAACGACAAGTGCCTTCCCGCCGTCACCGCGTCGGGCGGCCGTCTCGAACAGCGCGGACTCCGGCTTGCCGACCACCAGGTCCGGATCCCGCTCCAACGCGGTACGCAGCACCGCGACCAGTGACCCGTTGCCCGGCAGCGGGCCACGGGCGCTGGGCAGCGTCCGGTCGGTGTTGGTGGCGACCCAGAGCGCGCCGGCACGCACCGCCACCGACGCCTCGGCCAACTCGGCCCAGCCGACCTGCGGGCCGTAGCCCTGCACCACCGCGGCCGGCTTCTCGTCGGCACGACTGACCGGGGTCAGCCCGACCGCGCGCAGCTCGGCGCGCAACGCGTCCGCGCCCACCACGAGCACCGGCGCGCCAGCCGGCAGCCGGTCGCGCAACAGCTCGGCAGCCGCCGCGGCGGAGGTGAGAACCTCCTCCGGCCGCGCCGGCACACCCATCCCGGTCAGCAGGTCGGCGACATCGCTGGAGCGGCGTGAGGCGTTGTTGGTGGCGTACGCGACCGTCCGCCCCTCGGCGTGCAGCCGGGCCACCGCCTCGACGGCGCCGGGAATCGGCCGGTCGATCAGGTAGATCACACCGTCCAGGTCGAAGACGACCAGGCTGTACCCGTCGATCAGCCGCTTCCCGGCGTCCGCGCTCACCGCTGCGTCGACTCCGGCTCGTCACCCCGGGTGGGGGCGGCTTCGTCGCCGTTCGCCACACGGCCACCGTCGTCGGCGGGCGTGGTCAGCGCCGGGGAGACGTCGTCCTTCAGAGGGCTGCGGACGTCGACATCCTCGTCATCACCGTCGACGTCCTCGGCGTTTACCCGGTCGGCGTCCTGCGCCAACCGGCCGGTGACGCCGTCCTCCTCGACGTCGTCGAAGTCCTCGTCGCCGTCGTCATCAGCGTCGTCGAAGTCGTCCTCGTCGTCCTCAGCGTCGTCGTCGAAGTCGTCCTCGTCGTCGACGTTCTCGTCGTCGCCCGCGGTCAGGTCCGTGTCCGGCTGAACCGGTACGGCGCCCGGCGTGCCCGGGCCGGTGGCGATCTCCTCGGTCTCGTCCTCGTCGTCGCCCTCGATGAGGACGCCGTCGAGTTCCAGCAACCGCTCAGCGGCGTCGGTCTCGCCCTCGGTGTCCACGTCGGCGGCGCGGGAGAACCACTCGCGGGCCTCATCGCGCCGGTCCACCGCGAGCAGCGCGTCCGCGTACGCGTACCGCAGTCGCGCAGTCCACGGCACCGTCGTCTCGCTGGTGAGGTCGGGCACCTGGAGCATCGCGACAGCCGCGTCCTTCTGGCCGAGGTCACCCCGTGCTCCGGCGGCGACGATCAGCAGCTCGATCGCGACGGCCTGGTCCAGCTTCTCCTGGTCGGCGCCCCGGTACAGGTCGATCGCCCGCTCCGGCCGGCCGAGCGCGCGCTCACAGTCGGCGAGCACTGCAAGGTGACTCTGCAAACCGGTCATCCGGTGGTACGTCCGCAGCTCGGCGATCGCGGTCTGCCACTCCCCCGCGTGGTACGCGGCCAGGCCGACCGCCTCACGGACAGCGGAGATCCGCGACGCCAGCCGCCGCGCGGCCAGCGCGTGGGCCAACGCCTCGGCCGGGTCATCGTCGATCAGCTGACCGGTGGCGACCAGATGCCGGGCCACGGTCTCGGCGACCGGCTTGTTCAGCGAGAGCAGCTCGGCACGGACGTCCTTGTCGAGGTCGGTCGCGACGATGTCGTCCGGCAGTGCCGGGGCACTACCGCGCCCACCCTCGGACGCCTCCGGGCCCACGCCACGCTCGTCGCGGCGGTGGTCGTCCTCGCGACGCGGCCGCTCGTCGGTCCGGTATCCGCGGTCACGGTCTCCACCGCGGTATCCGCCCTCACGACGGTCGCCACCGCGGAAACCACCCTCGCGGTCGCCACCACGGAAACCACCCTCGCGCGGCGCGCCCGGACGCGAGGCGCCACGCTCGCCGCCGCGGAAGCCACCGGAGTCACGGTCGCCGCCCCGGAAGCCGCCCTCGCGGGCCGGACCGGAACGACCACGGTCACCACCGCCCTGGTAACCACCCTCACGACGGTCGCCACCACGGAAGCCACCCTCACGGCGGTCACCGCCGCGGAAACCACCCTCGCGGTCGCCGCTGCGGAAGCCACCCTCGCGGCGCTCGCCGCCCCGGAAGCCACCCTCGCGGGACGGACCGGAACGACCACGGTCACCACCGCCCTGGTAACCACCCTCACGACGGTCACCACCACGGAAACCGCCCTCGCGGTCGCCACCCCGGAAACCGCCCTCGCGGTCGCCACCACGGAAACCACCCTCGCGGTCGCCGCCCCGGAAGCCACCCTCACGACGGTCGCCACCACGGAAGCCGCCCTCGCGGTCACCACCACGGAAACCACCCTCACGGGACGGACCGGAACGACCACGGTCACCACCGCCCTGGTAACCACCCTCACGGCGGTCACCACCACGGAAACCACCCTCGCGGTCGCCGCCC
Organism: Micromonospora sp. RB23; assembly: GCF_053585025.1. NCBI lineage: Bacteria > Bacillati > Actinomycetota > Actinomycetes > Micromonosporales > Micromonosporaceae > Micromonospora > Micromonospora sp. RB23. The sequence continues at coordinate 2,803,084 of NZ_CM132111.1, read as the reverse complement.
CGGAAGCCACCCTCACGACGCTCGCCACCACGGAAGCCGCCCTCGCGGTCGCCGCCGCGGAAACCACCCTCGCGGGACGGACCGGAACGACCACGGTCACCACCGCCCTGGTAACCACCCTCACGACGGTCACCACCACGGAAACCACCCTCGCGGTCGCCACCACGGAAGCCGCCCTCGCGGTCACCACCACGGAAACCACCCTCACGGGACGGACCGGAACGACCACGGTCACCGCCACCCTGGTAACCACCCTCACGACGGTCACCACCACGGAAACCGCCCTCGCGCGGCCCACTCGAACGCGCGGCGTCGCGGGAGCCACCCTCGCGCCGGTCGCCGCCGCGGAAGCCGCCCTCGCGGTCGCCGCCGCGGAAACCGCCCTCGCGGGCCGGACCGGAACGACCACGGTCACCGCCACCCTGGTAGCCACCCTCACGACGGTCGCCACCACGGAAACCACCCTCGCGGTCACCGCCGCGGAAACCACCCTCACGGGACGGACCGGAACGACCACGGTCACCGCCACCCTGGTAGCCACCCTCGCGGCGGTCACCACCGCGGAAGCCGCCCTCGCGGGACGGACCGGAACGACCACGGTCACCGCCACGGAAGCCACCGTCACGGTCGCCACCACGGAAACCGCCCTCACGGCGGTCGCCACCGCGGGCCGCGTCATCGCGACCGCCGGTGTAGCCGCCCCGGGCACCGCCGGCGTTGTCACGGTCTCCCCGGTACGGGGGCCGGTCGTCGCGGCGCGCTCCACGGTCGCGTCCACCCGGGCCGTCGGTGCGGTCCTCGGAGCGACGGGGACGGTCTCCGCCCTGCGGTCCTGAGCTCACAGGTACATCCTTCCTGATTGCGCCACCAATGGCGCTACGCAGTCGAGGGCCGACCCTGATGGGGCGGCCCTCGACTGAAAGATTGTCCGGCGGTGTCCTACTCTCCCACACCCTCACGAGTGCAGTACCATCGGCGCTGGAGGGCTTAGCTTCCGGGTTCGGAATGTAACCGGGCGTTTCCCCTCCGCCATGACCGCCGTAACTCTATGAACATATCAACCAATCCCCGGCACGTTCACGGGTGGTGTTTGTTCAGAGTTGCACAGTGGACGCGTAGCAGCTTAGTAGTCAAGTCCTCGGCCTATTAGTACCGGTCAACTGAACCCGTTACCGGGCTTACATTTCCGGCCTATCAACCCAGTCGTCTAGCTGGGGGCCTTACCCCACAAAGTGGGTGGGATACCTCATCTTGAAGCAGGCTTCCCGCTTAGATGCTTTCAGCGGTTATCCCTTCCGAACGTAGCTAACCAGCCGTGCCCCTGGCGGGACAACTGGCACACCAGAGGTTCGTCCGTCCCGGTCCTCTCGTACTAGGGACAGCCCTTCTCAAGTATCCTACGCGCACGGCGGATAGGGACCGAACTGTCTCACGACGTTCTAAACCCAGCTCGCGTACCGCTTTAATGGGCGAACAGCCCAACCCTTGGGACCTGCTACAGCCCCAGGATGCGACGAGCCGACATCGAGGTGCCAAACCATCCCGTCGATATGGACTCTTGGGGAAGATCAGCCTGTTATCCCCGGGGTACCTTTTATCCGTTGAGCGACACCGCTTCCACTCGCAAGTGCCGGATCACTAGTCCCGACTTTCGTCCCTGCTCGACCTGTCAGTCTCACAGTCAAGCTCCCTTGTGTACTTGCACTCAACACCTGATTGCCAACCAGGCTGAGGGAACCTTTGGGCGCCTCCGTTACCCTTTAGGAGGCAACCGCCCCAGTTAAACTACCCACCAGACACTGTCCCTGAACCGGATAACGGTCCGAAGTTAGATACCCAAATCAACCAGAGTGGTATTTCAAGATTGCCTCCACCCATACTGGCGTATGGACTTCACCGGCTCCCACCTATCCTACACAAGCTAACTCAAGTACCAATGTCAAGCTATAGTAAAGGTCCCGGGGTCTTTCCGTCCTGCCGCGCGTAACGAGCATCTTTACTCGTACTGCAATTTCGCCGGGCCTGTGGTTGAGACAGTGGGGAAGTCGTTACGCCATTCGTGCAGGTCGGAACTTACCCGACAAGGAATTTCGCTACCTTAGGATGGTTATAGTTACCACCGCCGTTTACTGGCGCTTAAGTTCTCCGCTTCGCCCCCGAAAGAGCTAACAGGTCCCCTTAACGTTCCAGCACCGGGCAGGCGTCAGTCCATATACATCGAATTACTTCTTCGCATGGACCTGTGTTTTTAGTAAACAGTCGCTTCCCCCTGCTCTCTGCGGCCATACAACGCTCCACCCGCGCGGGGCTTCACGTCTCCGGCCCCCCTTCTCCCTAAGTTACGGGGGCAATTTGCCGAGTTCCTTAACCACAGTTCGCCCGATCGCCTCGGTATTCTCTACCTGACCACCTGTGTCGGTTTGGGGTACGGGCCGCTAAGAACTCGCTAGAGGCTTTTCTCGGCAGCATAGGATCACTGACTTCACCTGAATCGGCTCGGCATCACGTCTCAGCCTTCATGCGCCACGGATTTGCCTATGGCACGGCCTACACGCTTACCCCGGCACAACCACCGGCCGGGCTCAGCTACCTTCCTGCGTCACCCCATCGCTTGACTACTACCCGCCAGGTTCCCACGCTCCCCACCCGCAGTCCGAAGACATAGGATGGATTGGGTGGTTAGCACAACGAGGTTCATCAGGGACGCTCTTTCGCGGGTACGGGAATATCAACCCGTTGTCCATCGACTACGCCTCTCGGCCTCGCCTTAGGTCCCGACTCACCCAGGGCGGATTAGCCTGGCCCTGGAACCCTTGGTCATCCGGCGGAAGGGTTTCTCACCCTTCTTTCGCTACTCATGCCTGCATTCTCACTCGTGCCGCGTCCACAACTGGGTCACCCCGCTGCTTCACCCCCGGCACGACGCTCCCCTACCCATCCACACACCTGCACAACACATCAAGGCGTTGCGTGGTTAAAATGTGAATGCCACAGCTTCGGCGGTGTGCTTGAGCCCCGCTACATTGTCGGCGCGGAACCACTTGACCAGTGAGCTATTACGCACTCTTTAAAGGGTGGCTGCTTCTAAGCCAACCTCCTGGTTGTCTATGCGACCCCACATCCTTTTCCACTTAGCACACGCTTAGGGGCCTTAGCTGGTGATCTGGGCTGTTTCCCTCTCGACTACGAAGCTTATCCCCCGCAGTCTCACTGCCGCGCTCTCACTTACCGGCATTCGGAGTTTGGCTGATTTCGGTAAGCTTGTGGGCCCCCTAGACCATCCAGTGCTCTACCTCCGGCAAGAAACACGCGACGCTGCACCTAAATGCATTTCGGGGAGAACCAGCTATCACGGAGTTTGATTGGCCTTTCACCCCTAACCACAGGTCATCCCCCAACTTTTCAACGTTGGTGGGTTCGGCCCTCCACGCGGTCTTACCCGCGCTTCAGCCTGCCCATGGCTAGATCACTCCGCTTCGGGTCTAGAGCATGCGACTAAAGGCGCCCTATTCAGACTCGCTTTCGCTACGGCTCCCCCACACGGGTTAACCTCGCCACATGCCACTAACTCGCAGGCTCATTCTTCAAAAGGCACGCCGTCACCCCGCAAGGCTCCGACGGATTGTAGGCGAACGGTTTCAGGTACTATTTCACTCCCCTCCCGGGGTACTTTTCACCATTCCCTCACGGTACTCGTCCGCTATCGGTCACCAGGAAGTATTTAGGCTTACCAGGTGGTCCTGGCAGATTCACGGCAGATTTCAGGGGTCCGCCGCTACTCGGGAACACCCACAGAAGGTCAGCAACTTTCACCTACCGGACTCTCACCGTCTACGGTCAGCCATTCCAGACTGTTCGACTAGCCACTGACTTTGTAACTTCTCCAACAGATGTCAGCCTGTTGAGCAGGGTCCCACAACCCCGACCACGCAACCCCTGACAGGTATCACACGCAGCCGGTTTAGCCTCAATCCGCTTTCGCTCGCCACTACTCACGGAATCACTATTTGTTTTCTCTTCCTACGGGTACTGAGATGTTTCACTTCCCCGCGTTCCCTCCACACACCCTATGTGTTCAGGTGTGGGTGACACCACATGACTGGTGCCAGGTTTCCCCATTCGGACACCCTGGGATCACAGCTTGGTTGACAGCTCCCCCAGGCCTATCGCGGCCTCCCACGTCCTTCATCGGCTCCTGGTGCCAAGGCATTCACCGTTCGCCCTTGACAACTTGACCACAAAGATGCTCGCGTCCACTGTGCAATTCTCAACAAACAACCAACCCACAACCCGATACGCCCCACACCAAACCCAGCCCTCTCGGACCAACGGTATGCGAGGCCAGGCCATGCCTGGCAGACTCCCAACCCCACAGGGCTGGACCAGTCTCTGAAAGACAACCATCGGTTGTTCTTTCAGGACCCAACAGGGTGCTTACATCCCTCCTCAGCCGCACCAGAACCCATCCGTTCCCACCACCGGTGAGGGTGGCTGTACTAGGTGATCCCAGCCGTTGCCAAGGACAAACTTGCCAGTGTCTCCGCCATCTGAGCACCCCGACCCGACATTCGCGGACCGCGGGCTCCTTACCACCTTTCGGTGGAAGGTGCTCCTTAGAAAGGAGGTGATCCAGCCGCACCTTCCGGTACGGCTACCTTGTTACGACTTCGTCCCAATCGCCAGCCCCACCTTCGACGGCTCCCTCCACAAGGGTTGGGCCACCGGCTTCGGGTGTTGCCGACTTTCGTGACGTGACGGGCGGTGTGTACAAGGCCCGGGAACGTATTCACCGCAGCGTTGCTGATCTGCGATTACTAGCGACTCCGACTTCACGGGGTCGAGTTGCAGACCCCGATCCGAACTGAGACCGGCTTTTTGGGATTCGCTCCACCTCACGGTATCGCAGCCCATTGTACCGGCCATTGTAGCATGCGTGAAGCCCTGGACATAAGGGGCATGATGACTTGACGTCATCCCCACCTTCCTCCGAGTTGACCCCGGCAGTCTTCGATGAGTCCCCGCCATAACGCGCTGGCAACATCGAACGAGGGTTGCGCTCGTTGCGGGACTTAACCCAACATCTCACGACACGAGCTGACGACAGCCATGCACCACCTGTGACCGCCCCCGAAGGACCCCCCATCTCTGGAGGTTTTGCGGCCATGTCAAACCCAGGTAAGGTTCTTCGCGTTGCATCGAATTAATCCGCATGCTCCGCCGCTTGTGCGGGCCCCCGTCAATTCCTTTGAGTTTTAGCCTTGCGGCCGTACTCCCCAGGCGGGGCGCTTAATGCGTTAGCTGCGGCACAGGGAACCGGAGAGGCCCCCCACACCTAGCGCCCAACGTTTACAGCGTGGACTACCAGGGTATCTAATCCTGTTCGCTCCCCACGCTTTCGCTCCTCAGCGTCAGTATCGGCCCAGAGACCCGCCTTCGCCACCGGTGTTCCTCCTGATATCTGCGCATTTCACCGCTACACCAGGAATTCCAGTCTCCCCTACCGAACTCTAGCCTGCCCGTATCGACCGCAGGCTTGGGGTTGAGCCCCAAGTTTTCACGGTCGACGCGACAAGCCGCCTACGAGCTCTTTACGCCCAATAAATCCGGACAACGCTCGCACCCTACGTCTTACCGCGGCTGCTGGCACGTAGTTGGCCGGTGCTTCTTCTGCAGGTACCGTCACTCTCGCTTCGTCCCTGCTGAAAGAGGTTTACAACCCGAAGGCCGTCATCCCTCACGCGGCGTCGCTGCATCAGGCTTCCGCCCATTGTGCAATATTCCCCACTGCTGCCTCCCGTAGGAGTCTGGGCCGTGTCTCAGTCCCAGTGTGGCCGGTCGCCCTCTCAGGCCGGCTACCCGTCGTCGCCTTGGTAGGCCATCACCCCACCAACAAGCTGATAGGCCGCGAGCCCATCCCAAGCCGAAAAACTTTCCACCACCAGCCATGCGACCAGCAGTAATATTCGGTATTAGCCCCCGTTTCCGAGGGTTATCCCAAAGCTTGGGGCAGGTTGCTCACGTGTTACTCACCCGTTCGCCGCTCGAGTACCCCGAAGGGCCTTTCCGCTCGACTTGCATGTGTTAAGCACGCCGCCAGCGTTCGTCCTGAGCCAGGATCAAACTCTCCAACAAAAAATTAGTTGAACAGCAAACCCTGACAACAAACAAATGTTGCCAAAGGAATCCCAACCAACAACCCACCAAAAGCAGGCTGCCAGTCCGGGGTATAAATCATAATTGGCACTGGCTTTACAAGCACCCTGTTGAGTTCTCAAAGAACAACCACACACCAACCCGAAGCCCCATCTCTGGGACCCCAACTTGGGGCTTTTCGTTCGCGTGTCCGGCGCTTTCAGCGCCAGGCACTTTTACTACGTTACCCGCTGGTTTCCGCCGTGTCAAACCGGTGTTTCCCGGTTCGTCGTGCTTTCCACCGCGTTGCGGGCACCATGGCTCGACCGGCTCGCGCCGCTCTCATCATGGAGTGGCAGGCCGGCCGCAGCGGTTGCCCGCTTGCTCGCCCGTTTCCCTGCCGGCTGACTACCTTACCCGGTCGGTTCCGCCGCACCAAATCCGCCTCGCGGCGTTTCCGTGGGCACCACCCGGTCGGCGATCTGGCGGCGAACCCGCCCGACCCCGAGGCCGTCACCGCGCTCCGGCCGCTTCAGGCTTTCGCCTGTTTCGTCCGTTCCGCGCTGGCAGAGAGAAAGTTACGCGTCCGGCCGGATGATCGTCAAATCCGCCGGACGCGTCCCCCGTCACATCGTCGACGATCGACTATTCGCCCAGCTCAACGCCGGCGAACGACCGCTTGCCCCGGCGCAGCACCAGGTACCGACCGTGCAGCAGGTCGCCGGTCGACACCGTGGCGTCCACCTCGGTCACTCTCGTGTTGTTCACGTAGGCGCCGCCCTCCGCGATGACCCGCCGGGCCTCCTTGAGGCCGTTGACGAGCCCGGAGTCCCGCAGCAGGCCCGCCACGTCCGGCAGTTCGCCGGAGAGCCGCACCAGGCCCGCCTCGGTGAGCGCTGCGCGCAGCGTCTCCGGGGCCAGGTCGTCGAGGGAACCCCGTCCGAACAGCGCCTGGCTGGCGGCAACCGCCTGCCGGGTCTCCTCGGCGCCGTGCACGAGCGTGGTCAACTCCTCGGCCAACGCCCGCTGGGCCAGCCGGGCCGCCGGCCGTTCGGCCGTCTCCTTTGCCAGCTCCTCCAGCTCCTCGCGTGTACGGAAGCTGAAGTACCGCAGGTAGCGGTCGACCTCACGGTCGTCCACGTTGAGCCAGAACTGGTAGAACGCGTACGGACTCGTCAGCGTGGGGTCGAGCCAGACCGCCCCGCCCTCGGTCTTGCCGAACTTCGTACCGTCGGCCTTGGTGACCAGCGGCGTGGTGAACGCCTGCACCGGCCCCGCGCCGCGCCGCCGCACGTAGTCGACGCCCGCCGTGATGTTGCCCCACTGGTCGGAGCCACCGAACTGGAGCTGGCAGTCATGCCGCCGGTGCAGCTCGAAGAAGTCGTTGGCCTGCAACAGCTGGTAGCTGAACTCGGTGAAGCTGATGCCGGTCTCCAGCCGCGCCCGCACCACCTCCCGCGCGAGCATCTTGTTCACGGGGAAGTGCTTGCCCACGTCGCGCAGGAACTCGACCACGGACATCTCGCCGGTCCAGTCCAGGTTGTTGACGAGCTGGGCCGCGTTCGCGCCGGTGTACGAGACGAAGGGCGCGAGCTGCTCACGGATTCGCTCGACCCAGCCAGCGATCACCTCGGGCGGGTTGAGCGTCCGCTCGGCGCTCTCCTTCGGGTCACCGATCTGCCCGGTCGCCCCGCCCACCAGCAGCAGGGGGCGATGACCCGCGAGTTGCAGCCGCCGGGCCGTGGTGACCTGCATGAGCGAGCCGACGTGCAGGCTCTGCGCGGTGGGGTCGAAGCCCACGTAATAGGTGGTGGCCGTCCCGCCGTCGAGCAGCTCGCGCAGCTCGTCGAGGCCGGTCGAGTCCTGGATGAGGCCACGCCAGAGCAGGTCGTCGGTCAGGGAGTCCCGCCCGGTCGGCGGGGGGTTGCTGTCGGTCACGGTCACCGATTCTCCCCCATCGCCGGCATCGACCCGTACCGGGTTTGGGGCAACGCGCCCGGTTACGCTTGCGCCCCACTGTTCCCAGGAGGGCTCTGCCGTGGATATGCCGGATCTGACGGGTGGTTTCGTCAACCTACTCGGCCTGAAATTCGAGGAGGCGACCCCCGACCGCGTCGTCATCAGCTGGCAGGTCCGTCCGGAACTGCACCAGCCGTTCGGTATCCAGCACGGTGGGGTGTACTGCTCGGTCGTGGAGACGGCGGGCAGCGTCGGCGGTTCGCTCTGGCTGGCCGGCCGGGGCACGGTGGTCGGGGTGTCGAACCAGACCGACTTCCTGCGGGCCGTGTCCGACGGTGAGCTGCGGGCGGTCGGCACCCCGGTGCACCGGGGCCGTAGCCAGCAGCTCTGGCAGGTGGAGATCGCCGACGCCAGGGAGCGCCTGGTCGCGCGCGGTCAGGTCCGGTTGCAGAACCTCTCGCGCGACTGATCGGCGGGCTCGGTCAGCTCCGGGCCTCGTCCAGCACGGGCTCGGCGGCCTCGTCGGCGGCGTCACCGCCGTCGGCCGCCTCGTCGGCGGCGGGAACCTGCCGCAGGCGTACCTCCGTGATGGCCCGGTGGTCGATGTCGGCCACCGTGAGCACCCAGCCGTCGAGGGTGACGTCCTCCCCGGCGACGGTCGGGATGTGCCCGAGGCGGGCCAGCACCAGCCCGGCGACGGTGGTGTAGTCGCCGGCCGGGCGCGAGGGCAGTTCGACGCCGATGTCCGGGAGGTCGTGCACGGGGAAGGTGCCGGGCAGCACCATCGCGCCGTCCGGCTCGCGCCGGACCGTGTAGCCGTCCCGGTCGGTCTCGTCGTAGATCTCTCCGACGATCTCCTCCAGGATGTCCTCCAACGTCACGATCCCGTCGACCGCGCCGCGTTCGTCCACGACGAGGGCGATGTGCTGGCGCTCGGCCTTGAACTGGCGCAGCGCGTCCACCACCGGCAGCGAGTCGGGCAGCAGCATCGGTGGGCGGGCGATCTCGTCGATCGGCCGATCGTCGGGCACGCCGACCAGGTCACGCAGGTGGATCACGCCGGCGGTGTCGTCCAGGCCGCCGTGGCGCACCACGGGCGCCCGGGAATGCCCGGTCGCGGCCAGCACGAGCCGCGCGGCCTCCGCGGTGGTCCCGCTGTCGAGCGTGAAGACCTGCAACCGGGGTACGAGCACAGCCCGCAACCGCCGGTCGGCGATCTCCACCGCGCCGGCGATGATCGTGCGCTGTTCCTTGGTGAAGCCGTGGTTGCCGGCGACGATCTCGCGCAGCTCGTCCGGGCCGATCTCCTCAGGCTCGTGCTTCGGGTTGAGCCCGACCAGGCGGACGACAAGGTCGCTGGTGGCGCCGAGGGCCCAGACGGCGGGGCGGGTGAGGCTGGCGAGCACGTCGAGCGGGCGGGCCACCAGCAGCGCCCACCGCTCGGCGGACTGCATGGCGATCCGCTTGGGGGCCAGCTCGCCGAAGACCAGGGTGACGAAGGTCAGGGCGAGGGTGACCACCACGATCGCCACCGTGTCGGCGGCGCTGCCGAACACGCCGAGCAGCGGGACGAGGGGCTTGGCGAGGGAGACCGCCGCAGCGGCGGAGGCCAGGAAACCGGCGAGGGTGATGCCGATCTGGATGGTGGCGAGGAAGCGGTTCGGGTCCTTGGCGAGTCGGGCCAGGACCCCTCCGGCCCGGCTGGTGCGTTCGAGGCGCTGGATCTGGCTGTCCCGCAGTGACACCAACGCCATCTCGCTGCCGGCGAAGAGCGCGTTGATCACGATCAGGATCCCGACCAGGGCCAGTTGGCTCCCGTAGCTCTGCACGCCCGGTTCGCTCCCTCTGCGATGGTGACGCCGGCCGTACGCACGGCGCCCGCCGGTCGGCGAGCCCGCCCGGCGTACGCGCTTCTGTGCCCCGTGCGGTCGCGGCCGAATCCTGCCCGGGTGACGCTACGCCGATCCGACGGCCGGTGACGCGGGTAGGTCGAGGACGTACGAGTCGCCCTCGGGGCGGAACCCGAGCCGGTGGTAGTAGGGGGCGACCATGCCGGGCGGGCTGACGACCCGGTGAAAGCCGCGTTCGGTGAAGAGGCGGCTGCGCCGGTAGACGAACTCGCCGGGGGTGAAGTCCCGGAACTTCGGGGTCACGTAGTCCAGGTCGATCTGGGCGACCCCGCGTGCCTCGGCGTGCGACAGCACCACCCCCACCACCTCGTCGGCGGTGACCACGAGGAAGGCCGAGCGGTCGGCGCTGGCCGGGTCCCAGTGGAAGTCGGGGTTGAAGCGGGCGATGTCCGGCCCGTGCACCCGCAGCGTGTGGGCGAGGAACTGGTCGTCGACCCCGACCTGCACCACCTGGTAGGTCTGCTCGTCGTGGCGGGTGGCGAGCATTCCCCGCAGGTACCAGATGTTGATCAACGCGAGGACGATGTTGAGCCCGACCATGGGCCACACCTCGATGGCGGCGTTGTAGCCGATCAGCACGGCACAGCCGACGAGGTTCAGGGCGCGCAGCCGCAGAATGCGCGACTGCAGCAGCGACCAGACCAGTACCGCGGAGCCGGCCCAGCCGACCAGATCCAACCAGTTCACCCCGCGAGACTAGTGCCAGCCCAGGTCAGAGGTGTCGGCGGGCAGCTCCAGCAGCCACTCCTCGACCTCCGTGCCGCGCCCGTTGGCGTACCCGGAGTCCTCGCCGATGACGACGAACCCGCACTTGCGGAGCACCGCGAGGGAGGCGGCGTTGTCCTTCGCGGCTCGTGCGTGCACCGGCCGGGGCAGCTCGCGCAGCAGGGCGGCCAGGGCCGCGGTGGCGTGGCCCCGGCCCCAGCGGGCCGGGTCGATCCAGTAGCTGACCTCGGTCTGGTCGTCGACCGGGAAGGCGCTCACGTAGCCGACCACCTCGCCGTCGGCCTCGACGGTGCGGACCCGGTTCGCCGGGTTGGTCAGCACCCGCGCCCAGTGCCGGGCGAACTCGCGGTGATCCGTCGGGTCGGCGGGGCCGAACGCCGCCATCCGGTTCGCCTCGGGATCCTGCTGGTGCAGGAAGAACTCCACGAGATCGTCCTCACGAACGGGGCGCAGTCGCACCTCAGAGGTCATCCACCAAACCTAACCCCCACCCCTCCCCCGCGCCGATCTTGCACTTCCTGTCGTTGCACAAGTACGTCAACCCGGCATTTCGTCGACAGCAACTGCAAGATCGACGCGGGAGTGGGGGACGAGTCAGGGGAGCTGATGAACCGACAGGTTGTGGTGGGTGTGGACGGCTCGCCGTCCAGTCTCGTCGCCGCGGAGCACGCGGCCCGCGCCGCCCAGCTGCGGTCCCGGTCGCTGCTGGTGGTGCACGGCTACCTGCACGCGTCGCTGAACCCGTACGACCTGACGATGCCGGCGCCGTCCGCGGAGGCGCAGAAGATGGTCGAGGGCGTGGCGGCCGATCTCACCGAGCGGTTCCCCGGCCTCGCCGTCGAGGTACGCCAGATCGCCGGCGGGCCCGGCGCGACGATGGTCGAGGAGTCCCGCCGGGCGGAGCTGGTCGTGGTGGGCAGCCGCGGGTTGGGCGGGTTCACCGGTCTGCTGCTCGGCTCGGTGGGCGCGCAGGTCGCCGCGCACGCGCACTGCCCGGTGCTGGTGGTCCGTCCCGAGGGACGGCCGATCGACGTGGACGGGCCGGTCGTCGTCGGCGTGGACGGATCCGAGTCGTCCCAGCTCGCCGTCGGTTACGGGGCCGTCGAGGCGACGTTGCGCGACGTGCCGTTGGTGTTGGCGCACGTCGGCCCGCCGGGCGGCGACCGGTCGGTGCCGGACGAGATCGAGGAGGCGCAGGCCGCCGGGCAGGCCGAGGCGGTGCGGTTGCTGGCCGACGCGTCCGCCGTCGTCCGGGCCGAACATCCCGACCTGGTGGTACGGGAGCACCCGGTCCGGGCGTCCAGCCCGGCCCAGGGGCTCGTCGAGGCCAGCGGCGCGGCGTCGCTGCTGGTCGTCGGCACCCGGGGTCGGGCCGGATTCGCCGGGCTGCTGCTCGGCTCGGTCAGTCAGGCCGCCGTCCAGCACGCGCACTGCCCGGTGCTGGTGGCCCACCCGGTCAGCTGACCGGGTTGTCGCCACCTCGGCCGAGCATCTGGAGGAAGTCGGTGGTGAGGGCGAACGGGTCCGTCGGGCCGCTGGTGGGCGGCCGGCGTTCGACCTGGTCGGCCAGCTCCCCGGCGGCGCGGCGGATCCGACCTCGCAACGCGCCGTCAGCGGTGCCGTCGGACCAGTCCTCCGGTGCGGCGAAGACCGCCGTGGGGACCACCACCGCCCGCAGGTAGCTGAACATCGGTCGGACCGCGTGCTCCAGCGCGAGGGAGTGCCGGGCGGTGCCACCGGTGGCGGCGATGAGCACCGGCCGGTCGACCAGCGAACCCGCGTCGAGGACGTCGAAGAACGACTTGAACAACCCGTTGTACGAGGCGCTGAAGATCGGGGTAACGGCGATGATGCCGTCCGCCCCGGTCACCGCGTCGATAGCCTCGCGCAGCGCGGCCGGCGGGAACCCGGTGAGCATGTTGTTGACCACGTCGTGGGCGTACTCGCGCAGGTCGATCGCGCGCAACTCCGCGTCGTGGCCCCGCCGGACCAGCTCGTCGCGGGTCGCCCCGGCGAGCTGGTCGGCGAGCAGCCGGGTGGACGACGGCTGACTCAGCCCCGCCGACACCACGGCCAGCGTACGGCGGGTCATCGGGTCGCCCCCTCCGGCGCCTTGCCCGTGACGTCGTCGACGGCGTGCACGGTGCTGTCCTTCGCGCCACCGGCCGCGGCGACGAGGGAGGCGTGCGTGGGCGCCTCCGGGACGTGCACCGGACGCAGGGCCGCGAACTCCTTGCGCAGCACCGGCACGACCTCCTCGCCGAGCAGGTCGAGCTGCTCCAGCACCGTCTTGAGCGGCAGGCCGGCGTGGTCGACAAGGAAGAGCTGCCGCTGGTAGTCGCCGACGTACTCGCGGAAGCCGAGCGTGCGGTCGATGACCTGCTGCGGGCTGCCGACGGTCAGCGGGGTCTCGCGGGTGAACTCCTCCAGCGACGGCCCGTGCCCGTAGACCGGGGCATTGTCGAAGTACGGCCGGAACTCCCGGACGGCGTCCTGCGAGTTGCGGCGCATGAACACCTGACCGCCGAGGCCGACGATGGCCTGGTCGGCGGAGCCGTGGCCGTAGTGGGCGTACCGCTCGCGGTAGAGGCCGACCATCCGCTGGGTGTGCTCCTTGGGCCAGAAGATGTGGTTGGCGAAGAACCCGTCGCCGTAGTACGCGGCCTGCTCGGCGATCTCGGGGCTGCGGATCGAGCCGTGCCAGACGAACGGCGGCACCCCGTCGAGCGGGCGCGGCGTCGAGGTGAAGGACTGCAACGGCGTGCGGTAGCGGCCCTTCCAGTCGACCACGTCCTCGCGCCACAGCCGGTGCAGCAGGTCGTAGTTCTCGATGGCCAGGGGGATGCCGGCGCGGATGTCCTTGCCGAACCACGGGTACACCGGGCCGGTGTTGCCGCGGCCCATCATCAGGTCCACGCGACCGTCGGACAGGTGCTGGAGCATCGCGTAGTCCTCGGCGATCTTCACCGGGTCGTTGGTGGTGATCAGCGTGGTCGCGGTGGACAGCAGCAGCCGCTCGGTGCGGGCCGCGATGTGACCGAGCATGGTGGTCGGGGACGACGGGACGAACGGCGGGTTGTGGTGCTCACCGGCAGCGAAGACGTCGAGCCCGACCTCTTCGGCCTTGAGCGCGATGGCGACCATCGCCTTGATCCGCTCATGCTCGGTCGGCTCCCGACCGGTGGTCGGATCGACCGTGACGTCACCGACGGTGAAGACTCCGAACTGCATGACCAGCTCCTCGCGTGTCAACCGGGATGCCGTCGTGGTACCCGGACGCAGCTCACAACTTATTTGACGAGTCAACTATTCCGTCGGCGACGTGCCCGGCAGTGGCACCGGTCACCCTCGAGCAACCCGACAATCGGGTCGACAGCTCGCTCAGCCGCCCGCCACAGAAGGCAACACCTGCACCTCCGCGCCGTCCACGACCGTCGTGGCCAGGCCACCGGAATGCCGGCAGTCCTCCCCGTCGACGAAGACGTTCACATAGCGGCGCAGCTCGCCGCGCTCGTCGCGGATGCGCCGAGCCAGCCGGGGATGCGCGACGGCCACCTCGTCCAGGACCGCCCGCAGCGTCCCGGCGGCGGTGACGTTCAGCCGACTCGCACCCCCGGCCTCGCCGCGCAACGGGCCGGGCAGCAGCACGGTGACCACGCTCAGATCTCCGCGGCGCGGACGCAGAGCACGTCGGGCAGGTGCACGGCGACCGACGACCAGGAGTCGCCCTCGTCGCGGCTGGCGAATACCGAGCCGGAGCGGGTGCCGAAGTAGACCCCACCCGGGGTCGCGTCATCGGCGCACATCGCGTCGCGCAGCACCGCCGGATAGAACGGCCCCTCGGGCAGCCCCACCGACTGCGCCTCCCACTTGCCGCCGGCGTCGACGGAACGGAACACCCGGCAGCGGTGGTCAGCCGGAAACCGCTCGCTGTCGGCCACCAGCGGGAAGGTCCACACCGTGCCGCCGCGCCCGGGGTGAGCCACCATCGGGAAGCCGAAGTCGCTGGGCAGCCCGTCGGCGATCGAGGACCAGGTGCGGCCGTCGTCATCGGAACGGTAGACGCCGTGGTGGTTCTGCGCGTACAGCCGCTCGGGATTGTCGGCGTCCCGGGCGACCTTGTGCACGCACTGGCCGAACTCCGGCCACTCGTCGGGCATGAAGTAGGCGCGGATGCCGGTGTTGCCCGGCGTCCAACTCGCCCCGGCGTCCTCCGAGCGGTAGACCCCGCCGGTGGACATGGCGACCAGCAGTCGAGCCGGGTCACGCGGGTGGGGCAGCACGGTGTGCACGGCCTGACCGCCGAACCCGGCGCCCCACCGGGGGCGGTGCGGGTGGTCCCAGAGGGAACGGACCAGCTCGAAGCTGCGGCCGCCGTCGGTGGACTTGAACAACGCCGAGGGCTCGGTGCCGGCCCAGATGACGTCCGGCTCGTCGGGACCGGCCGGCATCAGCTGCCAGACCCGCCCGAGGGAGACGTCGGTGTCGGCCGGGAACGCGACCGGCGCCCGGTCGGGCTCGTCCCAGGTAGCGCCGAGGTCGTCGCTGGTGGCGACACTCGGGCCGAAGTGCGAGCTGGTCAACCCGGCGAACAGCCGCGGGGTCGGACGGCGGGTGTCCACCGCCACCGAATAGACACCGGTCATCGGAAAGTGCGGACCGGTGATCTCCCAACTGCGTCGGTCGTCGGCGCTGGTGGCGAGGAAGAGGCCCTTCGCCGTACCGATCGCGAGCAGCGTTGCCATGGACGTCCTCCGAAGCGTCGGTGAGCAGGTGGGGTGATTATGGCCACACCCCCCGACAGACTCCGGCGCCCACACGCCGGACGGCTCCCTCAGCGCCGGACGCGGGGTACGTGCCGCCGGTACGCGCTGACCGTCGGATCGCCGTCGAGCCAGAACCGCCAGGGCAGATCGTGCGCGCCCGTCACGCCGACCCGCGGCCCCGCGACCACCGCCTCGTGCGGCACCGGCTCGACCGGCGGTCGCAATCGGACCGGGCCGTCGGCGAGCAGGTACGCGCCGTACGCCGCGCGGTCGATGCCGAGCGTGGCGCAGAGCCGGGCCGGCCCACGGGCCAGGTCCACCTCGCGCCGCACGGCGGGCCGCCGCTCGAATGCCGTGTCCAGCCCGTCGACGACCGCGCCGGCGCGCAGGAGCACGGCGGCGGCCTCCCCCTCGTCACCGGTGACCACGTTCATGCACCAGTGCATTCCGTAGGTGAAGTACACGTAGGCGTGCCCGGCGGGACCGAACATCACCGCGTTGCGGGGCGTGCGCCCCCGGTGGGCGTGGGAGGCGGGGTCACCGGCCGTGCCCGCGTACGCCTCGACCTCGGTGATCCGGACGGTGACGCCGCCGGCGGTCAGGCGGCAGCCCAGCAGGCCGCGCGCGGCCGGGAGCAGCGGACCGGCGAGCAGGTCAGCCAGCTCCGCCAGACCGGTGTCGGCGGCGCGGTCGTCCGGCACGAGATCCATGGACCGAACGGTACCCACCCCGTCGGACTTTGAACATTGTGTTGACAACAGCGCGTTGATGGGGTGTGCTCGGAACATGACGACCCCGGACCTCTTCACGGCGCCCGACCCGGGTCGGGCCCGCGCCCACCGCACCTACGAGGCGCTGCAACGGATCAGCGAGCGGCACGCCGGCTCCGACGCGCGGCGCGGGCGCTGGGCCCACCCGTACGTGCTGGACCCGTGGGAGGCGGTCGCCCTGGTCACCGCCCTCGCGGCCGGCGGCGCGGAGCGGGAGCCCACCGAGGAGCCGGTCGACACGGCCGACCTGACCGCCGCGCTGACCCTGCTCCCACACGTGCGCGCCGAACTGGACGCCCTGGAGGCGGGACTGCTCACCCTCGCCCGCGACCGGGGCCTGACCTGGCAGTCCATCGCGTACGGGCTGGGGCTGGGCAGCGCGCAGGCAGCCCGCCAACGCTACGAACGGGTCGCCGCCCGCTCCACCGAGCAGACCACCTGATCCCGACGAGGAGACGCTTGTGGAACGCGCGGAGATGTTGTCGTACTGCCTGGCCAAGCCGGGAGCGTGGCTCGACCGGCCGTGGGAGGACGACGAGGTGGTGAAGGTGGGCAGCCGGATCTTCGCGTTTCTCGGCAACGGGGACGCCGAGCCCACCGTCGGCGTCAAGTGCGGCGCGAACCGCGAGATCGCCGACGAGTGGCTGCACCGCCACCCCGACGACGCGCGACCGATGCCGTACATCGGCCGGTCCGGCTGGAACACGCTGCGCCTCGACGCCGGGATCGACGCCGACGAGCTGACCGAGGCGGTCGACTCGTCGTACGACATGGTGGTGGCCAAGCTCCCGAAGCGGGAGCGCCCGACGGCCTGAACCACCGTGGCGCCGGCGGCACGCGCCGACGCCACACGTCTGGCGTCAGCGGGGTACGACCCGCTCGGTGGCCCACTCCCGCCAGCCGGCCAACCGGTCCGCCGCGGCGGCGAGCTGGTCGGCGACCGGGCCGGGGCCGGTCGAGCCGGGGGTGGTCCGGGCCGCGAGGGCCGAACGCACCGAGAGCACGTCCCGCACGGACGGGTCGAGGTGCTCGCTGACGGCGGCCAGGTCGGCGTCGGAGACGTCCTCCAGCTCGCACTCGCGGGCCGCGCAGAGCGCCACCAACCGGCCGGTGATCTCGTGCGCGTCACGGAACGGCACGTTGCGCCGGACCAGCCAGTCGGCGACCTCGGTGGCGAGGGAGAAGCCCACCGGGGCGGCGGCGACGAGCCGGTCCACCCGGACGGTCATCGTGGAGATCATCCCGGCCAGGGCCGGGAGCAGCAGCTCCAGCGTGTCGACGGCGTCGAACGCGGGCTCCTTGTCCTCCTGCATGTCCCGGTCGTACGTCATGGGCAGACCCTTGAGCATGGTCAGCACCGTCATCAGGCCGCCCACCAGCCGACCGGACTTGCCCCGGGCCAGCTCCGCGATGTCCGCGTTCTTCTTCTGCGGCATGATCGACGAGCCGGTGGCGAACGCGTCGTCCAGCTCCACCCAGCCGAACTCGTGCGACGTCCACAGCACCACCTCCTCGCCGAGGCGGGACAGGTGCACCCCGATCAGCGCGGTGGTGAAGAGGAACTCGGCCACGAAGTCCCGGTCGGCGACCGCGTCCATCGAGTTGGCGAACGACGTCCGGAAACCCAGCTCCTTGGCGACCGCCACCGGGTCCAGCGGAAGCCCCGACCCGGCGAGCGCGCCCGCGCCGAGCGGGCTGATGGCCGTCCGGTGGTCCCAGTCGCGCAGCCGCTCCAGGTCGCGCAGCAGCGGCTGCACGTGCGCCAGCAACCAGTGCCCGAAGGTGACCGGCTGGGCGTGCTGGAGGTGCGTCATGCCGGGCGCGGCGGTCTCGACGTGCCGCTCGGCCTGCTCGACGAGCGCCTCGGCCAGCTCGACGACGCGGCTGGCCACGCCCCGCGCGTGATCACGCAGGTAGAGCCGCAGGTCGGTGGCGACCTGGTCGTTGCGGGACCGGCCGGCGCGCAGCTTGCCGCCGAGGCTGCCCAGGCGCTCCAGGAGCCCCCGCTCCAGGGCGGTGTGCACGTCCTCGTCGTCGACGGTGGGCCGGAACGCCCCCGACGCGCAGGCCGCCTCCAGGTCGTCCAGGGCCGCCAGGATGCGGCCCAGCTCCTCCGGGTCGAGCAGGCCGGCGCCGGCCAGGACCCGGGCGTGGGCCCGGGAACCCGCGATGTCGTACGGGGCCAGACGCCAGTCGAACTGCACGCTCACCGACAGTCGGGCGAGCGCCTCGGCGGGGCCGCCGGCGAACCGGCCACCCCACAGGCTCGTCCGGTTGGTGCCGGCGCTGTTCTCGGTGAGGCTCTTGTCGTCCACGTCGCCCATTGTGGTCCCCATGCTCGTCAGCCCCCCATCCGGGCGTCGCGGACCGCAGCCGTCCGGCTCGGCGTGCCCCACACGTGCGCGGTCATGGTGCGCTGTTCCCTTCGACGCTGTCGTCCCGGCGGGCCCAGCCGGCGAGCTTGTCACCGAGCGCAGCCCCACCGACGGCCTCACGGGCCACGACGAGAATGGTGTCGTCGCCGGCGATGGTGCCGACGACCTCGGGCAGGCCCGCCCGGTCCAACGCGCTGGCCAGGTACTGGGCCGCGCCCGGCGGGGTACGCAGCACCGCGATGTTGCCGCTGGCGTCCACCCCGTTGAGCAGTTCGCGCAGCAGCCGTACCAGCCGGGCCGGCGCGGCCTCGGCGTCGCGCAGCGGCCGGTTGCCGTCCTCCGGGATCAGATAGACGGCCGGGCCGTCGCCGCCACGTACCTTGACCGCGCCCAGCTCCTCCAGGTCGCGCGACAGGGTCGCCTGGGTGACCCCGACGCCGTCGGCGGCGAGCAGGTCGGCCAGTTCGGTCTGCGACCGTACGGGCCGGTCCCGGATCAGCTCGACGATCCGGGCGTGCCGGGCGGCGCGGGTCAACGGTGCGGTCATCGCTGCTCCCCCGTCGTTGTCAGCAGGAACGTCAGCAGCGCCTTCTGGGCGTGCAGCCGGTTCTCCGCCTGGTCGAACACCGCGCTCTGCGGACCGTCGAGCACCTCGTCGGTGATCTCCTCGCCCCGGTGGGCGGGCAGGCAGTGCAGCACGATCACGTCCGGCGCGGCGTGGTCGAGCAGCTCCTTGTTGACCTGGTACGGCAGGAACGGGGTGACCCGGTCCAGCCCGTCGGTCTCCTGACCCATCGAGGTCCAGGTGTCGGTCGCCACCACGTCGGCGTCACGGACCGCCTGCGCCGGGTCGGTCAGCACCCGTACCGATCCGCCGGTGCCGGCGGCGATCTCGGTGGCCCGCCGCACGACGGCCTCGGCCGGGGCGAACCCGGCCGGACCGGCGATCCGCACGTGCATCCCGGCCGTCACCCCGGCCAGCAGGTACGACTGCGCCATGTTGTTCGCGCCGTCGCCCACGTAGGTCAGGGTCCGGCCGGACGTGCCGCCGCACCGCTCCCGGATGGTCAGCAGGTCGGCCAGCAGTTGGCAGGGGTGGAACCCGTCGGTGAGCGCGTTGACCACCGGAACGGTCGCGCCGCTGGCGACCTCGGCGATCCGGTCGTCGCCGTGGGTACGGAGAACGATGGCCGCGACGTAGCGGGACAGCACCCTACCCGCGTCGGCGAGCGTCTCGCCCCGGCCGAAGTGGGTGACCTGGGTGTCCACGACCAGCGGATGCCCGCCCAGCTCGGCGATGCCGGCGTCGAACGAGATCCGGGTCCGCAGGCTCTGCTTGTCGAAGAGCACCGCCACCGAACGGGGGCCGGCCAGCGGCTGGTGGCCGAACCGGTCGGTCTTCATCCGGGCCGCCAGGTCGAGCACGCTCGACTGCTCGGCGGGCGTCAGGTCGTCGTCGCGCAGGAAGTGCCGGATCATGCGATCGTCCTCGTCGTGGTGGGCTGGGTGGAGGATACGGTCCTCGCGGGGGCGCTCGTACCAGCCGCCGGGGCCGCCGCGTCGAGAGCCGCCGGAAGCGCGGCCAGGAACGCGTCGACCTGCTCGGTGCTGAGGATCAACGGCGGGGCGAGCCGGAGTACGCCCGGCTGCACCGGATTGGTCAGGAAGCCGGCCTCCCGCAGCGCCTCGGCCAGGACCGTCGCCACCGGCGCGGCGAGCACCACGCCGAGCAGCAGACCGGCCCCGCGTACGCCCGCGACGAGCGGGTGGTCCAACGCCTCGATGCCGCGACGCAACCGTTCCCCGACGCGCTTGACGTGGTCGAGCAGTCCTTCGTTGGCGATGGTCGCCACCACGGCGAGCGCGGCGGCGCAGCTCACCGGGTTGCCGCCGAAGGTCGTACCGTGCGAGCCGGGCGTGAGCAGGTCGGCGGCCCGGCCGAAGGCGAGCGTCGCGCCCAGCGGCAGCCCGCCACCCAGACCCTTGGCCAGGGTCACCACGTCGGGCTCCACGCCCTCGGCCTGGTGGGCGAACCAGTGCCCGGTCCGGCCGATGCCGGTCTGCACCTCGTCGAGCACCAGCAGCGCCCCGTGCCGGGCGGTGATCCGCCGAGCCGCCGTCAGGTAGCCGGTCGGCGGTACGACCACGCCGTTCTCACCCTGCAGAGGCTCCAGGATCACCATGGCGGTGGCGTCGGTGACCGCCGCCTCCAGAGCGCTCACGTCGCCGTAGTCGACGTGGGTCACCTCGCCGGGCAACGGCCGGAACGGGTCCGCCTTGGCGGGCTGACCGGTCAGGGCCAGGGCGCCCATGGTGCGACCGTGGAAACCGCCGTTGGTGGCGACCACATGAGTGCGCCCGGTGCGCCGGGACAGCTTGAAGGCGGCCTCGTTCGCCTCCGCGCCGGAGTTGGCGAAGAAGACCCGGCCGGGTCGGCTGCCGGCGAGCGCCAGCAGCAGCTCCGCGAGAGCCACCGGCGGCTCGGCGACGAAGAGGTTGGAGACGTGCCCCAGCGTGGCCACCTGCTTCGACACGGCGGCCACCACCGCCGGATGGGCGTGACCGAGGGCGTTCACCGCGATCCCGCCGACCAGGTCCACGTACTCGCGGCCCGCCTCGTCGACCACCACGGCGCCAGCGCCGGAGACCAGCGCCAGCGGCGGCGTGCCGTAATTGTCCATCATGGACTGCGTCCACCGTTGCACCAGGCTGCTCATGCCCCGACCGTCCCGTTCTGCGGCACCACCATCGTTCCGAACCCTTCCGACGTGAACACCTCGAGCAACGTGGAGTGCGCCACCCGGCCGTCGACCACGTGCGCGGCGGGCACGCCCCCGCGCACGGCCCGCAGGCAGGCCTCCATCTTCGGCACCATCCCCGACTCCAGGCGGGGCAGCAGCTTCGCCAGGTCGTCCGCGGTGATCTCCGAGACCAGGCTGGCGGTGTCCGGCCAGTCGGCGTACAGGCCGGCCACGTCGGTGAGGACGACCAGCTTGCGGGCCCGTAGGGCGACGGCGAGCGCGGCGGCGGCGGTATCCGCGTTGAGGTTGTGCAGGACACCGTCGGCGTCCGGCGCGACCGTCGAGATCACCGGGATCCGACCCGCGTCGATCAGGTCGGTGACCGCCGAGGTGTCCACCGACTCGACGTCGCCGACCTGGCCCACGTCGACCGGCTCCCCGTCCACGTACGCCGGGCGGCGCACCGCCGTGAACAGCCGCGCGTCCTCGCCGGAGAGGCCGACGGCGTACGGGCCGTGGGAGTTGATCAGCCCGACCAGCTCCCGGCCGACCTGCCCGACGAGCACCATCCGGACCACGTCCATCGCCTCGGCGGTCGTCACCCGCAGGCCGCCGCGGAACTCGCTCGCGATACCGAGCCGGCCCAGCATGGCCGAGATCTGCGGGCCGCCGCCGTGCACCACGACGGGCTTCAGACCGGCGTAGCGCAGGAACACCATGTCGGCCGCGAACGCCCGTTGCAGCTCCGGCTCGGTCATGGCGTTGCCGCCGTACTTGACCACGACGGTGGAGCCGGAGAAACGCGCCAGCCAGGGCAGCGCCTCGATCAGCGTCTCCGCCTTCACCTGGGCACGGGTGAGATCACTACTGAGATTCACGGGGCCGGCCTTTCCTTCGCGACTGCGGTACTCCGCTGCGCTGCGTTCCTCGCGCTCACCCTGCCGGCCTTTCGTTCGCGACTGCGGTACTCCGCTGCGCTGCGTTCCTCGCGCTCATGTTGAGTAGGCCGAGTTCTCGTGCACGTACGCGTGGGACAGGTCGTTGGTCCAGATCGTGGCCGTCGAATCGCCCGCGTGCAGGTCGATCCGGATCGTCACGTCCCGTCCGGTGAGGTCGACCTTCGAACGGTCCTCGGCGGCGGACCCTCCCCGGCACACCCACACCCCGTTGACGGCCACGTCCACCTCGTCCGGCTCGAACGCGGCGGACGTGGTGCCGACGGCGGCCAGGATCCGGCCCCAGTTCGGGTCGTTGCCGAACAGCGCCGTCTTGACCAGGTTGTTGCGGGCCACCGAGCGACCCACCTCCACCGCGTCGTCCTCGCTCGCCGCCCCCGCGACGTCGATGGCGACCTGCTTGGTGGCGCCCTCCGCGTCGGCGATGAGCTGCTGCGCCAGATCGTGACAGGCCGTCGTGACCGCGGCGACCAGCTCGGCCGGGGTGGGCTCGATGCCGCTCGCGCCGCTGGAGAGCAGCAGCACCGTGTCATTGGTGGACATGCAGCCGTCGGAGTCGACCCGGTCGAACGTGACCCTGGTCGCCGCGCGCAGCGCCTCGTCCAGCGCCGCCGGCCCCGCCACCGCGTCGGTGGTGAGCACGCAGAGCATGGTGGCCATGCCCGGCGCGAGCATCCCCGCGCCCTTGGCCATCCCGCCGACCGTCCAGCCGCTGCCCCGCGCCACCGTCGTCTTGGGCCGGGTGTCCGTCGTCATGATGGCCTCGGCGGCGGCCGGGCCGCCGTCGCGCGACAGCTCCCGGATCGCCGTACGGACGCCCGGCAGCAGCTTCTCCATGGGCAACCGCTCACCGATCAGCCCGGTGGAGCAGACCGCCACCTCGCCGGCGCCGAGGAGCAGGCGCGGGCTGACCGCGCTCAGCGCCGCGGCGGTGTGCTCGGCCGTGGCGTGCGTGTCCTGGAAGCCGGCCGGGCCGGTGCAGGCGTTCGCGCCACCGGAGTTGAGCACCACCGCGCGGACCACACCGCCCTGCACGACCTGCTGGCTCCAGAGCACGGGCGCGGCCTTGACCCGGTTGGTGGTGAAGACACCGGCGACACCGGCGTCCGGGCCGTCGTTGACCACCAGCGCGACGTCCGCGCCACCGCTGGCCTTCAGTCCGGCGGTCACTCCGGCCGCCCGGAACCCCCGAGGGGTGGTGACACTCACGGGGTGACTCCCCAGATCGACAGACCCGTCGTCTCCGGCAGTCCGAGCATCAGGTTGGCGTTCTGCACGGCCTGTCCGGCGGCGCCCTTGCCCAGGTTGTCCAGGGCGCTGAGCACGATCAGCCGACCGGAGTCGACGTCGACGGTCGCCTGCAGATGACACGAGTTGGAGCCCAGCGTGGCGGCCGTGTGCGGCCAGCGCCCCTCCGGCAGCACGTGCACGAACGGCGCGTCGGCGTACGCCTGCGCCAGCACCTGCTGCGGGTCGACGCCGCGGGCCGGCACGGCGGTGACCGTGGCGAGGATGCCGCGTGGCATCGGCGCGAGGACCGGGGTGAGCGACAGGCCGGTCGCCCCGGACGCCTGCTTGATCTCGGGCACGTGCTGGTGGGTGCCGACCCGGTACGGCGACAGGTCGCCCATCACCTCGCTCGCCAGCAGGTGCGGCTTGGCCGCCCGGCCCGCGCCGGACGTGCCCGAGGCGGCGACCACGACCACGTCGGCGGGGCTGGCCGCCCCGTCGGCGATCAGCGGCGCGAGCGCGAGGGTGATCGCGGCGGCGTAGCAGCCGGTGTTGGCGACCCGGGTGGAGCCGGCGATCAGCTCCCGCTGGCCGGGCAGCTCGGGCAGGCCGTACGTCCACTGGCCGGCGTGTGTGCCGCCGTAGTACTGCGCCCAGGCGTACGGGTCGGCGAGCCGGTGGTCGGCGCCCAGGTCGACGACGCGTACCTCGGGCGGGAGTTGGGCCGCGAGGGCCGCCGACTCGCCGTGCGGCAGCGCCAGGAAGACCAGGTCGGCGTCGGCGAGGGTCGACGGGTCGGTCTCGCCGAGCACCAGGTCGAGCCCGGTGAGCTGCGGATGCACCACGTCGACGCGGTGCCCGGCCTGGCGGTGCGCGGTGGCGGCGACCAGGTCGAACTCCGGGTGCCCGGCGACCAGACGCAGAAGCTCACCGCCGGCGTACCCGCTCGCTCCGGCGACCGCGACTCGAATCCCCATACTTACCTCCGCATGACTATGCAGAGGAGACTAGCAAGGGCGATTGTTTCCTGCAAGTTAATACAGCCTACTGCATGGTGATGAGCGAGGGTGACGCTCGGCCCAGAGGGCCCCCATCTGCGGCGCCTCCGAGACGTCCATCCAGAAGGTGCTTCGAGAGCTGCGGTTGGACGGGTTGGTCGACACCGACTACCGGCGGATCACGGTCCGCGATCTGCCGGGCCTGCGCAAGCTCGGTGACCTGGGCCCGAGCGACGACTGACCCGTCTGGGCCACGACGGCGAGCGACGGACACGGAAGGCTCCCCAAAACGAATCGACTGAGTGACCACTCAATCGACTAGCATCATTCTCCGACGGTGGTGGGCCGGTTGTCCGGTCCGCGTGGGGGCACCTGACGGAGGCGCCGGTGGGGCTGTCTTTCGAGATCCTCGGTCCGGTCCGCGTACACCGCGACGGGCAGGCCCAACGGGTGCCGGCCGGTCGGCCCGCCGCCCTGCTGGTCACCCTCCTGCTGAACGCCGGCGTGGCGGTGCCTGTCGAACGACTACGCGAGGAGCTGTGGGGCAGATGCCCGCCGGCCTCGGCCCTGGCGAACCTGCGCAGCCACGCCAGCCAGCTACGCCATCTGTTGGACTCCCCCGGTCACGCCGCCCGGCTGCCCGCCGAACACGGCGGTTACCTGCTGCGGGTCGAGCGGGGTGAGCTGGACGCCGCCGAGTTCGAACGGCTGGCCACCGAGGGACACGCCGCCCGCGTCGGCGGGGACCCTGAGCTGGCCGCCACCCTGCTGGGCCGTGCGCTGGCGCTGTGGTCGTCGACCGACCCGACCCTGGCGTACGGGCCGGCCACCTCGGCCGCGTTCGACCGGCTGCGCGAGCGGCGGGCCACCGCCCGGGAGACGTACGCCGCCTGTCGGCTGGACCTGGGCGACCCGGGCACGCCGGCGCTGCTGAGCCTGCTGCGCGACCACGTCACCGAGCACCCGCTGCGTGAGCCGGCGTGGGTTCTGCTGATGACCGCCCTGCACCGCGCCGGCGACCAGGCAGGCGCGGTGCAGACCTACCGGGCGGCGTGCCGGAGTCTCGACGGGGAGTTGGGCGTCGCGCCCGGACCGGAGCTGACCGAGCTGTACCGGGAGGTCCGCCGGCACGCGCCCCGGCCAGCGGTCCCGCCCCGGCGGCGCGTCGCGCCGCACCCCCGTGAGCGCGTGGACGCGCGAGAGCGCTCGGACGCCGGCGACCGTCCCGCCGACCAGCGCGTGCCGCACGAGCTGCCCTGCCCCACGGCCCCGTTCGTCGGCCGGCGCGCCGAACTGGCCCGACTGCGCGACGCCCTGGGCGATGCCCGGCGGCAGCCGGTCACCGTCGCGGTCTTCGGTATGGCCGGCACCGGCAAGTCGGCCCTGGCCCTGCGCGCGGCCGCGGAAGCGCTGGACGCCTTTCCCGACGGCCAGCTCCACCTCGACCTCGGCGGGTCGGTCGCCGGCACACCACCACCGCCGTTGCAGGTGGCCACGCGCGTCCTGCGGGCACTGCGCCCGGGCAGGGACGAGCCGGAGCCGTCAGGTATCGCGGAGGCCCGGGCCCGCGTCCGGTCTCTGCTGTTCGACCGCCGGGTGCTGCTCGTGCTCGACAACGCCACCGACGCCGTGCAGGTCGACGGTCTACTCCCGGTACGCGGCGGATGCGCCCTGCTGGTGACCAGTCGTACGCCGATCACCAGCGGTGAGGCGCCGGCGCTGCGGCTCGACCCGCTGCCCGCGGCGGACGCGTTGGCGTTGCTGCGCGCCACCGCCGGCGACCGCCCGGTGGACGACGAGCCGGAGGCGGCGTCGGCGGTGGTCAGCCTCTGCGAGCGGCTGCCGCTCGCGCTGCGTACCGCGTCCGGCCGGCTCAGCGAGGGGCCGCACTGGTCGTTGAGCCGGTTGGCGCGACTGCTGGGCGACGAGCGGTACCGCCTCGCCGAGACCGGGCTGGGGCCACGGCTCGGCGCGAGCTACCGGCGGCTCGGTTCGGCGGCGCCGATCTTCCGCCGGCTCGGCCGCGCCCACCCGGGGCCGGTCACCGCGGAGCTGACCGCCGCGCTGACCGGAGCGGCGCCGGAGGACGCCGCACGGGCGCTGGATCGGCTGGTCGCCGCGCAACTCGCCGAACCGGCCGGACCGGGCCGTTTCCACATCGGCGACCTCGTCCGGCTCTACGCCGCCGAACTCGCCGCCGACGAGGCGGGGGTGGACCGTAACGGTCAGACCGGGGCCGGCGCGTCCTGGCGGTAGCCCTGGGCCTGAAGTGTGAAGAGTCGGGCGTACCCACCACCGGCGGCCAGCAGCCGGTCGTGGTCACCGCGCTCGACGACCTGGCCGTCGGAGAGCACCACGATGGCGTCCGCGTCACGTACGGCGTTGAGTCGGTGCGAGATGAGCAGACTCGTCCGGCCCCGTCGCAACTCGCGCAGCCGCTGGTTGAGGTCGTGCTCGGCCTCGGCGTCCAGGCCCGAGCTGGGCTCGTCGAGGATGAGCAGGTCCCGGTCGGCACGCAGGAATCCCCGCGCCAGCGCGACCCGCTGCCACTGCCCGCCGGAGAGCACCACCCCCGCCTGCGGGCCGTCCCGGTCCGTGCCGTCGAAGAAGATCCGGGTCAGCAGGGTGTCGTAGCCCCGGGGCAGCGCGGCCAGCGCGTCATCGATGCCGGCGTGCCGGGCGGCGGCGCGCAGCCGCTCCGGGTCGTCGCGCGCGCTCAGATCGCCGAGGGCGATGTTCTCCGCGGCGCTGAGGTCGTACGGCATGAAGTCCTGGAACACCGCCCCCAACCGTTCGCGCAGCGCCGCAGGGTCGAGGTCACGCAGGTCGACCCCGTCCCACCGGATGCTGCCGCGCTCCGGGTCGTAGAACCGGCAGAGGAGCTTGACCAGGGTGCTCTTGCCAGCGCCGTTGAGGCCGACCAGCGCGGTGGTGCTGCCGGCCGGCAGGTGCAGGTTCACGCCGCGCAGCACCCACGGGTGCTCCGGCGAGTAGCGGAACCACACGTCGCGCAGCTCGATGCCCTCGCTCAGCGGTGGCACCGGACGCGGACTGGCCGGCACCGGCAGGTCCGGCTCGACGTGCGCCACCTCGTCGTAGTGGTCGAACAGCAGCAGCGCCTGGTGGATCGCGCCGAGTTGCCCGACCAGGCCACCCAGGGCACCCTGCACGCCCGGGAGGGCGGCCAGGTAGATCACGACGTCGCCGGGGGTCAGCCGGCCCGCGCCGGCCATCGAGATCGCGTAGATCACCCCGACGCCGGCCACCGTGGCGCCGAGCAGGCCGAGCACCGCCTGGGCGCGTACCTCCCGGCGGTCGAGCCGCTGCTCCACCCGGTGCATGCCGTGCAACTCGTCGAGCATCCGGTCGCCGAAGAACCGGCCCAGACCGAACAGCCGTACCTCCTTCGCCGCCGGCACGCCCACCAGCAACTGGGCGAAGAACAGGTCCCGTCGCTGAAAGTGCTCCAACCGGAGGACCATCGCCGCGCGGGCGCGGTTGAGCCGTAGCTGCATCCACAGGGTGGGCAGCGCCGCCAGCAGCACCAGCGCCCCGATCAGGGGATTGAGCACGAGCAGGACGCCGAGGAAGCCGGCCACCGCCAGCACGCTCTGCACCGCCCCGAACAGGTTGCCGGTCAACTGTGTGGGCCCGATGTGGCCGGTCTGCTGGGCGGCCTGCAACCGGTCCTGGAACTCCGGATCCTCGAGCCGGACGAGCCCGACGAGGCGCTGCACCGCGTCGTACAGCCGGCGGCGCACCAGCCGTGACACCGCGCGGGTCCGCTCGGCCGCCACGTAGGTGCGCAGGTGCGGCAGGACCGCGCCGAGCGCGGCGGCCACCGCCAGGCCGGCACCGAGGGCGGTCAGCAGTACACCGGTCGTGTCCGCGCCGGTGAGCCGGTCCAGCAGCAGTTTGGTCAGCCCGGCCACCAGCACCGGGGTCACCCCGGCCAGGACCGCGAACACCAGGTCCGCCGCCGTGCCCACCGGAGCGGCACGCCAGGTCAGGCCAAGGGCCGCCCGGGCGTGCCGGGCGGCCCTTCGCGGTACCAGCCGCGGCCCGCTCACCGGGCCACCGGCAGATCCAACCGGGCGATGCCGAACGCCGTCGACGCGACGATCCCGCGCTCGTCGAGCAGGCCGAACGCGGGGAACCCCTTGACGCCGAAGGCCAGCGGAAGCGCGCCGGTGCCGGGTTCGACGAAGACGGTTGCCAGGCCCGCGAACTGCTCGGCATACGGCTGGGTCTCCGGGCCCTTGCCGACGACGACGATCCAGACGTGCTCCGCGCCGCCGGGCATCGTCCGCGCCCGGTCCACCAGCACGGGCAGCTGCTCCTCGCAGTGTTCACAGCTCGGCGAGAGGAACGCCACCAGGGTCATCGGGGGCAGTTCGGCGCGCGAGAACACCCGACCGTCCACTGTGGTCGACACGAAGTCGCCGGGGATCGAGCCCACCTCCAGCATGACCGCCGGCGGCTGGCCCTGCTGGTCGCTGAGCAGGTCGGAGTGTTCGCGCAGCCGCCGGATCACGCCGAGCATCAGGACCAGGTTGAGCAGGCCGAGGGCGGCGACGAGTACGACGGCGACGGTCAACAGCGCCATGGGGACTCCTTCGGGGGATGCGGAGAGGTGAACCGGTGTCAGCGCCGTCCGACCGGGCGGGACGGCCGCGAGGGCGTGGAGGCGAAGAGGGCGACCAGGTCGTCGAGGCGGACCACCACGGCGGCGAGCGGAACCGCGACGCCGACGGCGAGCAGCACGGTCGGCGCCGACGGCGGCGGCCCGGTGGCGGTAGCCCAGCCGAGCAGGCCGAGCAGCGCCACCGCGAAGAGGAGGACGTTGCGCGTCACGTGCCGGGCGCCGATCGGCGTGTCGGCGGCGCCGAAGCAGCGGCAGGCCGGGCGGGCGTCCCGGCGCAGCGCCGAGACGATCGCGGCGGTCAGCACACCGAGCAGCCCGGCGGCGAGCAGCAGCCCGAGCGGCGCGGTACGGGCGACGGCGACCAGCAGCACCACGGCGGCCTCGACGGCGACCGCGAGTCGGGCGACCGGCCCGGTCCAGCGCGTCGGTACGCCGAACTGGCCGACCGAACCGACGAACTCGGCGAATCCCGCCCGGGTCCGTAGCTTGCCGACGACCGCGGCGAGGAACACGAGGGCCAGCAGCAGTCGCGCGGTCAGTTCCAGGGCTCGCATCGGTGCATCACCTCCTTGCCGGAGGGCCCACGCTAGGAGCGGTGGATACATCGCAAATACATCGAGGCATGTCGACGTCATGCGCGGCTGTACGAGCGGTGTACCGGCCCGCCGTAGCGTCCCGACCCACAACTCGATCTCGGGAGGAGGTGAACGGATGTTCCGTCGACTGGAGACCCTGGGCGAGCGGATGCTGGGGGTGTTCGTCCCGAAGGTGACGGCGGCCGCCGGCTGTCCGCCGGACCCGTACTGCGCGCTCTGCGGGACGTGCTACTTCAAGCGCTGCAGCACGAACGGCGCCTGCAAGACGACCTGCGGTAGCTGCGGCTACTACTGCAGCGCGGGCGCGAGCACGATGAGCGCTCTCTGCTGAGGCGCTGACGGCGTGCCATCCGGCCCGGGCCGGGTGGCACGCCGTTCCCGCGTTTCCGCGTCGGCGGTCAGTCCGCGCGAGGTCGCGGTCGGACCGTCACGCCGAGCACGTCCGGCTCGGAGATGTAGCCGCACTCGCGGGAGTCGTAGCTCTGCGACGGGTTGTCCCCGAGCACCACCAGCCGGCCGGGCGGGACGACCTGCTCGCCGCCTCGGCGCAGCAGCGGCACCCGGTCCACCGGCACCGGATCGCCGGGCACGGCGTACGCCCGTTTGATCAGCAACCCGGGCGTGCCAGCCGCATCCGGGCGGGTGGGCCGCCCGGCGGTCATCTCGGCCGGGGCCACCACCACGACCACGTCGCCGGGCCGGATCCGGGCCAACGGCACCCGCCGGGCCAGCACCCGGTCACCGGAGCGCAACGTCGGCTCCATGCTGCGCCCCACGACCGCGACCAGCAGCAGATGCCGGCGGGCCCAGAGCAGGCCGACGGTGGCCACCGTGAGCACGGCGGCCACCGCGAGCCATCCCACCAGCGGCATGCTCAGGCGCCGCGCAGGGTCGCGCCGAAGCGCTCGGCCGCGACGGCGACCGCGGCGTCCCGGGCGGCCAGCGCCTCCTCGACGGTCAGCGTCCGGTCCGGCGCACGGAACGTCAGCTTGTACGCCAGCGACCGTCGACCCTCGCCGAGCTGCGCGCCGGAGTACACGTCGAACAGCCGTACGTCCTCCAGCAGCTCGCCGGCGCCCGCCTCCAGCGCCCGGCGAACCTGCTCGGCCGGGACGGACTCGTCGAGCACCAGCGCCACGTCGATCAGCGCCGGCGGGAACCCGGACACCGTCGGCGCGGGCGTCACCGGCACCGGCGGCAGCACGTCCAGGTCCAACTCCATGGCGCAGGTGCGGCGGGGCAGCTCCAACGCCGCCACCGCCGCCGGGTGCAGCTCACCGGCGTACCCGACGACGGTGTCGTCGACCCGCACCTCGGCGCAGCGACCCGGGTGCCACGGCGCGTGCTCGGCGGCGCGCACCTCGACGCGCTCGTCGGGGACGCCGGCGGCGGCCAGCACGTCCCGGGCCGCCTCGATGGCGTCCGCCCAGCCGGCCGGGCGGCCCCCGCCCCACCAGCCGGCCGGGTCCACGTCACCGGCGAGCACCGCTGCGACGTGCACCGGCTGGGCCGGCACGACCGCGTCGGCGGCCGCGAACTCCTCGTCGGTGGGTCGCCGGTCCACGCCCATCGCCGGCGGGCTGCCGGCGTCGGCACGCGGGTGGAAGACCGCGCCGATCTCGTAGAGGGCGAGGTCGCGCTGCCCTCGGCCGATGTTGCGCTTGAGGACGCCGAGCAGCGGGCCGAGCAGCGTGGTCCGCAGCAGCGGCTCCTCCTCGGACAGCGGGTTGGCGAGCCGCACCGCGGGCCGGCGCGGGTCGTCGGCCGGCAGACCGAGCTGGTCGGCCAGCTCCGGCGACACGAACGGGTGCGCGAGCACCTCCACGTACCCGCGCTCGGCCAGCGAGTACGCGACAGCCCGCCGGCGACGCTGGCGCGGGGTCAGGCCACTCCCGGGCGGTGCGCTCGGCAGCACCGACGGCACCCGGTCGTACCCGTCGAGGCGGACGACCTCCTCGACCAGGTCGGCCGGGTCGGTCAGGTCGGGCCGCCAG
Source organism: Micromonospora sp. RB23 (assembly GCF_053585025.1). Taxonomy (NCBI): domain Bacteria; kingdom Bacillati; phylum Actinomycetota; class Actinomycetes; order Micromonosporales; family Micromonosporaceae; genus Micromonospora; species Micromonospora sp. RB23. The sequence goes on along the minus strand of NZ_CM132111.1, from coordinate 2,771,286 downwards.
GTCGGCGGGGTGACGCTCAGCGTCGTCCCGGCGCCGCTGGCCGTGCCGACCGCGCCCGGGTCCTCGGACAGTCGATCGGAACCCTGCGCGACGGTGCAGCCGACCTGCTCCAGCAGGGCGACCACCCGCGCCGGCGGGTACTCGACGCCGATCCGCCGCGTCGGCAGGTCCGCCGGCAGGGTGATGGGGGTACGCGGACGGACGTGGTCGATGTCCAGGATCTCCGCGCTCGGGGTGCCGCCGCCGTGCTCGGTGAGCAGCCGAACGGCACGGTCCAGCGCGACCAACGCCACGGCCGGGTCGACGCCCCGCTCCCAGCGCTTCGCGGCCTCGCTGAACAGCTTGTGCCGGCGGGCCGTGCGCCCGACCATGGCGGGGTCCCAGTGGGCGGCCTCGAAGAGCACGTTCGTGGTGCCGCCGGTGACGACCTCGCTGGTCTCGCCACCCATCACCGCGGCGAGGGAGATCGGTCCGGTGTCGTCGCAGATGACCATGTCGTCGGGGGTGAGCACACGGTTGACCCCGTCCAGGGTGGTCAGCTTCTCCCCCGCCTCGGCGCGGCGGACCACCAGCGGCCCGGCGATCCGGTCGGCGTCGAACGCGTGCATCGGCTGGCCCAGTTCCAGCATCACGTAGTTGGTGATGTCGACGGGCAGCGAGATGCTGCGGATGCCGGCGGTGACGAGGCGCTGAGCCATCCAGGACGGTGTGGGCGCGTTCGGGTCGACGCCGCGGACCAGGCGGGCGGTGTACCGGTCGCACCCGACCGTGTCGCGGACCTCCACCGGGTACGCCGGGGTCGGCGTGCCGCTCGGGGCGGGTACCAGGGCCGGGTCGTGCAGCGGCACGTCGAACGCGTGCGACAGCTCACGGGCCAGGCCGCGCAGGCTCAGCGCGTATCCCCGGTCGGGGGTGATCTCCAGCTCGAACACGACGTCGTCGAGGCCCACGACGGGCCGCGCGTCGTCGCCCGGCTTGGCGGCCACCTCGGGCGGCAGCACGATGATGCCCGAATGGTCGTCACCCAGGCCCAACTCCTTGGCGGAGCAGATCATGCCGGCCGAGTTGTGCCCGTACGTCTTGCGGGCGCCGATCGCGAACCCACCGGGCAGCACGCCGCCGGGCAGGATCACCACGACCCGGTCACCGACGGCGAAGTTGCGCGCCCCGCAGACGATCTCCTGCGGCTCGCCGGTGCCGTTGGCGTCGCCCACGTCCACGCGGCAGAACCGGATGGGCTTCTTGAAGCCGGTCAGCTCCTCGATCTCGCGCACCTCGCCGACGACGAGCTGACCGGTGACGCTCGCGCGCAGGTCCTGCACGGATTCGACCTCGATGCCGAGGTCGACCAGAGCCTGCTCGAGGTCGCCGGTGGGCAGATCGGCGGGGAGGTCGACGTACTCCCGCAGCCAACTGACAGAAACTCGCATGACTTCAGACCACCGTTCCCGTGTCTCGTACCCGCATCGCCCTACGCCCCGGTCCCGAGCGCGCGGCTGAACCGCACGTCGCCCTCGAAGAGATGGCGGATGTCGCTGACCCCGTGCCGGACCATCAGGGTCCGGTCGATGCCCATGCCGAAGGCGAAGCCGGAGTAGACCTCCGGGTCGACCCCGCAGGCGCGCAGCACCCGGGGGTTGACCATCCCGCAGCCACCCCACTCGACCCACTGCGGACCGTCGCGGTGCTCCGGGAACCACACGTCGAACTCCGCCGACGGCTCCGTGAACGGGAAGTAGTGCGGCCGCCACCGGGTCTTCGCCCCGGGGCCGAACATCGCCCGCGCGAAGTGGTCGAGCGTGCCCCGCAGGTGCGCCATCGTGATGCCCTTGTCGACGACCAGGCCCTCGGCCTGGTGGAACACCGGGCTGTGGGTGGCGTCGATCTCGTCGGTGCGGTAGACGCGGCCGGGCACGATCACGTAGATCGGCGGCTTGCGGCTGAGCATGGTGCGCGTCTGCACCGTCGACGTGTGCGTTCGGAGAACGAGCCCGGAGCCCTCCGGCGCGATGTGGAACGTGTCCATCAGACCGCGCGCCGGGTGGTCGGCGGGGATGTTCAACGCGTCGAAGTTGACCCACTCCAGGTCGACCTCGGGGCCCTCGGCCACCTCGTAACCCATCCCGACGAACAGGTCGCTGATCGACTCCATCAGCGTGCTGAGCGGGTGCCGGGCCCCGCGGGGGCGCCGGGCGTACGGCAGGGTGACGTCCACCCGCTCCTCGACGAGCACCCGCGCCGCCTGCTCGCGCTCCACCACCTCGGCGCGCTCGGCGTACGCGGACTCGATCGCCCGGCGGGCCTCGTTGACCCGCTTGCCGGCGTCGGACTTCGCGGCCGGCGGCAACGCGCCGATCTCCCGGCGCGCCAGGGAGACCGGAGAGCGGTCACCGAGGTGTGCGGGGCGCAGCGCGGTCAGCGCGTCCGGGTCGGCGGCGGCGTCGAACGCCTTCGTGGCGTCGGCGACGGCCTCGGCCAGGGCGGCCGGGTCGAGCAGGGCGACCTGCTTCGGGTCGTACGGATCGTTGCGGTAGCTCATGGCGTACGGGCACTCCCTCACGGCGGCGCCAGCCCGTCATCGGGGCGGCGAAGCGAGTCTACGGACGCGCGGCTGTGCCGCAGCCCGCCGGTAGGAGTTGCGCAGGGAGCAGGTCAGGCCCGCCGCCCGCCGACACCGGCGGGCTGGCTAAACGAACGCCGTGGCGCGTTCATGGACGGACGCTCTCCCCTGCTGTCAGTCGCGCCGAGGGTCACCCTCAGCGCTGTGCTCTCGCTGAAGCGTACAGGCAGACGGCCGCGGCGGCAGCCAGGTTGAGGCTCTCGGCGCGCCCGTACAGCGGCACCCGCACCCGCGCGTCGGCCGCGGCCGTCAACTCCTCGGGCAGCCCGTGCGCCTCGGAACCGAACAGCCAGGCGGTGGGCCCGACGAGTCGGCCGTAGTCGGTCAGGTCGTCGAGGTCGCTGTCGCCGTACCCGGTGGTGGCGAAGATCGACATCCCGGCGGCCCGCAGCGCGGCGACCACCTCGACCGGGTCGGGCGCGCGGACCACGTCGACGTGGAACAGGCTGCCGGCCGAGGCGCGGACACACTTGCCGTTGTACGGGTCGACGGCGTCGCCGGCGAAGACCACCGCTCCCGCGCCGGCCGCGTCGGCGGTACGCAGCACGGTGCCGGCGTTACCCGGGTCGCGGATCTCGGCGAGCACCGCCACCAGCCGGGGAGCACCCGCGAGGGCCCGCTCCAGCGGCACGTCCAGGTGCCGGCAGACGGCGACCAGCCCCTGCGGGGCGACCGTCTCGGCCAGCGCCGCGAGCGCGTCGTCGGTCACCTCGGAGACCGGCACGTCGGCCCGGGCCGCCGTGGCGGCCAGTTCCGGGTACCGGTCCAGCGCGGTGGCCGTACCAAAAAGCTCGGTGACCACTCCCGGCCGCGCCAGGGCCTCGCGGACCGCCTGCGGGCCCTCGGCCAGGAACCGGCCGGCCGCGTCGCGGTCCCGGCGGCGTTGCAGGCGGCGGGCGGCGACAACCCTGGGGGTACGCGGGGTGAAGGCCATGGTGTGCGCTCCTCGGGCACGATCGAGGCGCCCCCCGGACGGCGGTGCCGACGCGGGAGACGCCTCGTTCTGGTGCGTGGGGATCAGGCGGCCTGAGCCGCCGCGCCGCCGGTGCCCTCGGCCGCGACCGCGGCCCGGGCCAGCTCGACGATCGCCGCGAACGACGCGGCGTCGTTGACGGCCATGTCGGCCAGGATCTTGCGGTCGACCTCGATGCCGGCCAGACGCAGGCCCTGGATCAGGCGGTTGTAGGTCATCCCGTTGGCCCGGGCGCCCGCGTTGATCCGCTGGATCCACAGCTGCCGGAAGTCGCCCTTGCGGTCGCGACGGTCCCGGTAGGCGTACTGCATCGAGTGCAGCACCTGCTCCTTGGCCTTGCGGTACAGCCGGGAGCGCTGGCCGCGGTAACCACTCGCGGTCTCCAGCAGGGTACGACGCTTCTTCTGGGCATTCACAGCCCGCTTGACGCGTGCCATCTCAACTCCTTCTTACGTAAAGGTGGCGCGCGTCAGCGGCCGAGCAGCTTCTTGATGCGCTTGACGTCGGCCTTGGCCAGCACGACCGTGCCGGTCAGCCGGCGGGTCTGGGTGGAGGGCTTCTTCTCCAGGTTGTGGCGCAGGCCAGCCTGCTGGGCAACGACCTTGCCCTTGCCGGTCAACCGGACCCGCTTACCCATACCCGTGTGGCTCTTCATCTTCGGCATGTGGAACGTCTTCTCCCCTGTTACTCGCCGCTGGTGGCGGCGGTGCCGGTGTCGCCGGCTGCTGCGGTCTCGCCGACCGCCGCGGTCTCATCGGCTGCCGGAGCGGCGGACTCGTCCCCGACCCGGTCCCGAGGACCACCGCGCGACGCCGTGGCGGCGACCGCGGAGGCCTTCACGGCCCGGTGCGGAGCGAGAACCATGATCATGTTTCGGCCGTCCTGCTTGGGAGCGGCCTCGACGTATCCCAGGTCCGTGATCTCGGATTCGAGCCGACGCAGGAGCCGGTAACCCAGCTCCGGGCGGCTCTGCTCGCGACCGCGGAACATGATCGTCACCTTGACCTTGTCGCCCGCCTTGAGGAACCGCACCACGTGACCCTTCTTGGTCTCGTAGTCGTGCGGGTCGATCTTCGGCCGAAGCTTCATTTCCTTGATGACGGTCTGCTGCTGGTTACGCCGCGCTTCGCGCGCCTTCAGTGCGCTCTCGTACTTGAACTTGCCGAAGTCCATGAGCTTGCACACCGGCGGGCGCGCCATCGGCGCAACCTCGACCAGGTCCAGATCGACGTCCGCGGCCAGCTGAAGGGCGCGCTCCAGCGGGACGATGCCCACCTGCTCACCCTCTGGGCCGACCAGTCGGACCTCACGTGCCCGGATCTGCTCGTTCACGCGTGGTTCGACGCTGATGGGGCCTCCTCGAGTCGTTTCTGCTCAGGTGCCGACCCCTGCGGCTCCCGGATGGGAACCGACCTGGAAAACAGAAGGCCCCGGCGCATGCCAGGGCCCGCTCGACCGGTCGGCACGATCACAGGATCGCGCATCCGGGACCGGGACATGCCCGGAACCGGTGACCGGACCCGGCCACCGTGGCGGCGACTCGGGTGGGAGCAGGCGCTCCGCTTTCAAGGCTGCCTGCTCGCACGCGGAGACAGCCTGGTCGACTCGACAACAGTACACCGCCGCACCGCCCACCCCCAAACCGGACACCACCTGGCATTGCGCCGGTGGCCTCGGCCCATGGGCGGCGGCGGTTGGCGCGGGCCGCGTTGGTGGCCGCGTTGCCGCTCGGCGGGCCCTCACGATCCGCGCAGTTTCCCGGAAGTTGCGGCATCCGGGCACCCAGGAGGCAGCCGTTTCCGGGAAGTTGCTGCCTCGGGGCGGGGCCGCCTCGGGGCGGGGCTTAGTTGCCGACGGCGCGTTCGGCGAGGCGGGACTGGTGGGCCTCGAACAGCCGGCGCAGGGCGCGCACGCCGTCGACGGCCCGCTCCTTGTCGGCTGCCTGGAGGGCGATCAACGGCAGCAGGTCGTCGTCGTGCAGCTCCAAGCTGGCCCACGGCGCGCCACGGTCGAAGCGAATGCCCCGGACGACCTCCCAGGGCAGCTCGTACGAGCTGATGACGTTGCGCACCCGGATGCCCCGCCCGTCCGCCTCGATGCGCGGTCGGGTGAACAACAGGAAGCCCAGCGCGCCGAAGACACCCAGGCCGATCATGGCGATCTGGTCGCCGCGTTGGAAGCTGCCGTACCCGTCGCCGGTCGGCCCGCTCAGCGAGGTGGCGACCAGGGCGAACACCACCACCAGCACGATCGCCGCCGACCAGCACACCACCCGGATGCGGCGGGGCTTCAGGCGGACCAGCTCGGTGTCACTCACTCCCCCAGTCTGCCACTCACGTCCGCCCCACCGGCGCACCACCCGCCGAGCTGCCACCCGCCGCCGCAAGATCGTGCTCGATCCACGATGTAGTGGTATCGGTGGCGGGTTGACGCCACTACATCCTGGATCGAGCGCGATCTTGCCTCCGGGAAGCCGGACGCGGGACGCCGGACGGCGTCGCGCCGGGCGCCGGGCGGACCTCCTGCACCGCGCCGGCGCAGGACAGCGGTGATCCACCCGAGGTCGGCGAAGTGGGGGTGACCCGCGCGGCCGGACACCCCCACTTTCGCGATGTCGGGTGGATCAACCAGCCGTCAGAGGCGGCAGGCGTGGATGTTGGTGACCAGGATGGCGCGGGCGCCCAGGTCGTACAGCTCGTCCATGATCCGGTGCACGTCGTCGCTGAGCACCATGGCCTGCACGGCCACCCAACCCTCGCGGTGCAGCGGCGACACGGTGGGCGACTCGATGCCGGGGGTCAACCCGCTGGCCCGGTCCAGCAGACCGGCCGGCACGTCGTAGGCGAGCATCACGTAACGGCGGGCCACCAGCACGCCGTGCAGGCGGCGCAGCAACTGCTCGGCTTGCGCGTGGGCCGGCGCGCCGGCACGGCGTACCAGCACCGCCGACGAGAGCAGCAGCGGCTCGCCGAACACCACGAGGCCCGCCTGACGCAGCGTCGCGCCGGTCTCCACGACGTCCGCGATCACGTCGGCGACCCCGAGGCGTACGGCGTTCTCCACGGCGCCGTCGAGACGGATCACCTCGGCCTTGACGCCCGCCTCGTCGAGGTGCCGCTCGACCAGCCCCGGGTACGCGGTGGCGATCCGGTGCCCACCCAGCTCCTGCACGGAGGCGATGTCGTCGGGGCGGGCCGCGAACCGGAAGGTGGCCCGGCCGAAGGCGAGGTCGACGACCTCCTCGGCGGGCGCGGCCGAGTCGATCAGCAGATCGCGGCCGGTGATGCCGAGGTCGAGATCACCGGAGCCGACGTAGGTGGCGATGTCCTTGGGACGCAGGTAGAAGAATTCGACGTCGTTGGCCTCGTCCCGGCAGACGAGGTCCTTGGGGTCGGTGCGCTGGCGGTAGCCCGCCTCGCGCAGCATCTGGGCGGCCGGCTCGGCCAGGGTGCCCTTGTTGGGGATGGCGACACGCAGCATGACGGAGTGCTCCTTCGATCGAATCTGATCAACGACGGGGCGCACTCACAGATGTCGGTAGACGTCCTTCAGCTCGAGACCGCTGGCGAGCATCAGCACCTGAACCTGGTAGAGCAGTTGGGAGATCTCCTCGGCGGTGCGCTGGGGCCCCTCGTGCTCGGCGGCCATCCACGACTCGGCCGCCTCCTCGACGACCTTCTTGCCGATGAAGTGCACGCCCTTGTCCAGAGCGGCGACGGTGCCCGAGCCCGGGGTGCCGGCGGCGGCCTTGGCCTGCAGCTCGGCGAACAACTCCTCGAACGTCTTCACGGGGAACGATTCTTCCAGCCGCCGGGCCGCCACCGGACGTCCGGGTCGGGCCGAACCCAGCAGGCGGACAATTCCCTGTCGCCGCGGTGGGAAGATCTTCGATCGATGGCCGTGGAGCTTTACGCTGTCCGCCATGGCCAGCCGCTCACGTCTGCTCGCGCTCACCCTCGTCGGCGCCGTCGTCGGCGCCGTCGCCGCTTGCGCGCCACAGGACGAACCGACGCCCACCGTCACCGCCGCGCCGTCCTGCGCCAAGGACAACCTGCCCACCCGTACGCCGGGCAAGCTCACCATCGCCACCGACCAGCCGGCCTACGAGCCGTGGTTCCGGCAGGACAAGCCGGAGAACGGCGAGGGTTTCGAGGCCGCCGTCGCGTACGCGGTGGCCGAGAAGCTGGGCTACGCCCGGGGTGACGTCACCTGGACGCGGGTGAAGTTCGACACCGCGATCGCGCCCGGGGCGAAGACCTTCGACTTCGACATCAACCAGTTCTCGGTCACCGACGAGCGCAAGCAGGCGGTGGACTTCTCCGCGCCGTACTACCTGGTGCGGCAGACCGTCATCGCGCTCAAGTCGTCGAAGATCGCCGGCAAGAGGACCATGGCCGACCTGAAGGGCGCCAAGCTCGGCGCCCAGGTCGGCACGACCAGCTACCAGGCGATCACCGACGTCATCAAGCCGACCGCGAAGCCGCAGGTCTACAACAGCAACGACGACGCCAAGAAGGCCCTGCAGAACGGGCAGATCGACGGTCTCGTCGTGGACCTGCCGACGGCCTTCTACATCACCGGCGCGGAGATCACCGACGCGGTGATCGTCGGTCAGGTGCCGCAGGTCGGCGTGCCGGAGGTGTTCGGGCTGCTGCTGGACAAGAATTCGCCGCTGACCCGCTGTGTGAGTGGCGCGGTCGGTCAGCTCAGCGAGGCCGGCACGCTGAAGCAGTTGGAGCAGAAGTGGCTCGCGCAGGTGGCGGGCGCGACCGAGCTGACGTGACGCCGCGGGAAACCACCCCGTCCGTAGCGCCACCGGAGCACACCCCCTCGGCGGCGCAGGTGCGGCGAGCGGCGTACCGGCGTCGACAGACCGTCTACAGCGTGCTCGTCGCGGCCTCCTCCACGGCGGCGCTCGGCACCCTGCTGGTCGTCGCGGTGACCGGCGCGCCGGGCTGGGACCGGGTACGGCAGTCGTTCCTGGACCCGGGGATCGCCGCCGACGCGGTGCCGGCCGTGCTGGACGGGCTCTGGCTCAACGTACGGCTGCTGGTCTGCTGCGCGGCCGGGGCCCTGCTGCTCGGGCTGGTGATCGCCGTGCTGCGGACGCTGCGCGGCCCGATCTTCTTCCCGGTCCGCGCGCTTGCCGCCGGCTACACGTACACGTTCCGCGGCCTACCGCTGATCATCGTGCTCTACCTGCTCACCCTGGGCGTGCCCGGGCTGCGGCTGCGCGGCATGCCGTCGGTGCTGGTGCTGGGCGGGCTCGCGCTGGTGCTCACCTACGGTGGCTACCTCGCCGAGGTGTTCCGGGCCGGCATCGAGTCGGTGCACCCCAGCCAACTCGCCGCGGCCCGTTCGCTGGGCCTGACCTACCGGCAGACGATGCGGCACGTGGTGCTGCCGCAGGCCGTCCGGCGGGTGGCGCCACCGCTGCTCAACGACGTGGTGGCCCTGCAGAAGGATGTCGGGCTGGTCTCGCTCGCCGGTCCGATCGACGCGGTCCGGGCCGCCCAGATCGCCACCGCCCAGACGTTCAACTACACGCCGTACATCGTGGCGGGCGTGCTGTTCGTGCTGCTCGCGATCCCGCTGATCGCGGTCACCGACTGGGTGACGCTGCGCTCGGCCCGCCGCCAGTCGGGAGGCTGACCATGACGCTGCTGCGCTGCCGGGGGCTGCGCAAGGAGTTCGCCGGCCACGTCGTGCTGGACGGGCTCGACCTGACGGTCGCCGAGCACCGGGTGGTGGCGCTGATCGGGGCGTCCGGGTCGGGCAAGTCCACGTTGCTGCGGTGCGTGAACCTGCTGGAGGACATCGACGACGGCACGATCGAGCTGGACGGGGAGGACATCTCCGACCCCCGGGTCGACGCCGACCGGGTACGCCGGCGGATCGGGATGGTGTTCCAGGCGTACAACCTGTTTCCGCACCTGAGCGTGCTGGACAACATCACCCTCGCGCCCCGGCGCGTACACCGGCGGGCCCGTGCCGAGGCCGAGGCCCAGGCCCGCGACCTGCTCGACCGGGTGGGGCTGGGCGCGAAGGCGCACGCCTACCCGGACGGGCTCTCCGGCGGGCAGCAGCAGCGGGTGGCGATCGTCCGGGCGCTGGCGAACTCGCCCCGGCTGATGCTGCTCGACGAGGTCACCTCGGCGTTGGACCCGGAACTCGTCGGCGAGGTGCTGACGATGATCCGGGACCTGAAGGCCGACGGGATGACCATGGTGCTGGCCACCCACGAGATGGGCTTCGCGCGGGAGGTCGCCGACGAGGTGTGCTTCCTCGACGCGGGGCGCGTCGTCGAGAGCGGGCCGCCGGAGCAGGTGCTCGGCGAGCCGACGCAGCCACGGACCCGGCAGTTCCTGCGCCGGATCATCGAGGCCGGCCGGCTCTGAGACCGGACGGCCGCCGCCGTGGGTCCGGGCGCCACCGGGTGCCCGGCCGCCACCGGGGACGGGCCGAGCGGGTCAGCCGCCGAAACCGACCCGCTGGGCGTTGCCGGCGGCGACGGCACGCACGGCCAGCGCCGCGTCGAGCGCCGCGACGGTCGCCGCCCAGCCCTTGTCCTCCGCCGAGCCGGGCAGGCCGGCCCGGTCCCGGGCCTGCTCGATGGTCTCCACGGTGAGCACACCGTGCGCGACCGGCTTGCCCTCGTCCAGCGCCACCCGGGTCAGACCGTCGGTGACCGACCGGCACACGTAGTCGAAGTGGGCGGTCGCGCCGCGCACGACCACGCCGAGGGCGACCACCACGTCGCAGCGGCGGGCGAGGGCCTGCGCGACGACGGGCAGCTCGACCGAGCCGGCGACGCGGGCGACCACGGATCGCGCCCCGCACGCCTCGGCGGCGGCCACCGCGCGCTCCAGCATGTGGTCGGTCAGGTCACCGTGCCACCGCGCGGCCACCACGCCGACGGTCAGCCCGGCGGCGTCCACCGCGTCGACTCCCGGCTCACCGAATCCCGCCATCGTCATGCTCCGATCTCGTCGTTGGCGACGGGACGCCCCAGCGGCGCCTCGGACACCTCGTCCAGCTCGTCCAGCAGGTGACCCATCCGGTCCCGCTTGGTGCGCAGGTAGCGCAGGTTCTCCGGGTGCGCGCCGGCCGGCAGGCTCTCCCGGCCGGTGATGGTGAGCCCGTAGCCCTCCAGCCCGGCCCGCTTGGCCGGATTGTTGGTGAGCAGCCGCATCGAGCGCACGCCCAGGTCGTAGAGGATCTGCGCGCCCGTGCCGTAGTCGCGGGCGTCGGCCGGCAGGCCCAGGTCGAGGTTGGCGTCGACGGTGTCGCGGCCCAGGTCCTGCAACTGGTACGCCTGGAGCTTGTGCAGCAGCCCGATGCCGCGCCCCTCGTGCCCGCGCACGTAGAGCACCACCCCCCGGCCCTCACGGGCGACCCGGGCCAGGGCGGCGTCCAACTGCGGCCCGCAGTCGCAGCGCAGTGAGCCGAACACGTCACCGGTGAGGCATTCGGAGTGCACCCGCACCAGCACGTCCTGGCCGTCGCCGAGGTCGCCCATCACCATCGCGACGTGTTCGGCCGGGTCGTGTTCGGCGCGGTAGCCCAGCGCCCGGAACACGCCGTGCCGGGTGGGCATCCGGGCGTCGGCGACCAGCTCGACCTGCTTCTCGGTGTGCCGCCGGTGGGCGATCAGGTCGGCGATGGTGACCAGCATGAGGCCGTGCTCGGCGGCGAACTTCTCCAGGTCGGGCAGCCGCATCATGGTGCCGTCGTCGTTGATCAGCTCGCAGAGCACGCCGGCCGGGCGCAGCCCGGCCAACCGGGTCAGGTCGATCGCCGCCTCGGTGTGCCCGGGGCGGCGCAGCACCCCGCCCTCGCGGGCGCGCAACGGCACGATGTGCCCGGGCCGGGCGAGGTCGGTCGGGTCGGTCGCCGCCCCCGCGAGCAACCGGCTGGTGTGCGCGCGGTCGGCGGCGGAGATGCCGGTGCTGACGCCCTCCCGGGCGTCCACCGTCACCGTGTACGCGGTGCCGCGCCGGTCCTGGTTGGTGTGGTGCATCGGCGGCAGGTCGAGGCGGTCGGCCTCGCTCTCGGTCAACGCCACACAGACGTACCCGGAGGTGTAGCGCACCATGAACGCCATCAGCTCCGGTGTGGCCAGCTCGGCCGCGAAGATCAGGTCGCCCTCGTTCTCCCGGTCGGCGTCGTCGACCACGACGACCGGCCGTCCGGCCGCGATCTCGGCGATCGCCTGCTCGATATCGGCGAAGCTGCTCATGCCACCACTCCGCTTCGCCGAACGGTCCGAGCCCCGGCCGGGTCGGTCTGGACCGGGAGGGCCACGCGGCCTCGGCCGGGGGTCGGACTGTGAGCAGTGGCGTCATGAGGCACCATGGCGCTTGACCTGATGATTCGCTCGCTGTGCTCGCTCATGCGACGGCCTCCGTGTAGGTGGGCGGGAGCGTGGCGGCCGGACGGGTGACGCGCGACGTGTGCCACCAGGCGGCGAAGCCCCAGGCGCAGAGGGCGCCGTAGATCAGGTACATGGCCGCCGACGGGTAGAACCCGCCGCGCAGCAGCAGCGGCACGCCGACCGCGTCCACCGCGATCCACACCAGCCAGAACTCGACCCAGCCGCGGGCCATGCCGTAGGTGGCGAGCAGACTGCCGGTGAGGATCCAGGCGTCCGGCAGGGGACCCCAGGAGCCCAGCGCCTTGAGCAGCGGGTACGCCGCGGCGGTGCCGACGACGGCGGCCAGCAGCATGGCGAGCCGTTCCCGCCCGGTGGCCCAGCGCGGCAGCACCGCGGCGTGCTGGGAATCGGCCCGACGGTTGCGCTGCCAGCGCCACCACCCGTAGACGCTCACCGCGAAGAAGAAGACCTGCCGACCGGCCTGCCCGTAGAGGTCGTGGGCCTGCGGGGTGGCGAACACCCCGCCGAGGAAGACGGTGAACAGCAGCGCGTTTCCGATCATGCCGACCGGCCAGGCCCAGACCAGCCGGCGCAGCCCGAGCAGCGCCGAGATCAGGCCGAACGCGTTGCCGACGATCTCCCGGACCAGTACCGCCGAGCCGCCCACCTGCACCTGGGCGTCGAGGAGCCAGCCGAGGGCGCCCATCAGGCCACCTCGCCGGTCTCGGCGAGCCGACTGCCCAGCAGCCGCTCGACGTACTTGGCCACCACGTCGACCTCGAGGTTGACCGGGTCGCCGACGCTCTTCGCGCCGAGGGTGGTGAGTTTGAGGGTGGTCGGGATCAGCCCGACGGCGAACTCGTCGACGTCGACGGCTGCCACGGTCAGCGACACGCCGTCGATGGTGATCGAGCCCTTCTCCACCACGTAGCGCGAGAGGTCGGCGGGGAGACGGAACCGTACGGTCTCCCACTGCTCGGCCGGCTCGCGGGAGAGCAGCTCGCCGACGCCGTCGACGTGGCCCTGCACGAGGTGCCCCCCGAGGCGGCTGCCCAGCGCGGCGGCCCGTTCCAGGTTGACCGGGTCGCCTGGGCGCAGCGCGCCCAGCGCGGAGCGGCGCAGGGTCTCGCCCATGACGTCGGCGGTGAAGACACCGTCGGTGGCGTCCACGACGGTCAGGCAGACACCGTTCACGGCGATGGAATCACCGTGGCGGGCGTCGGAGGTGACCAGCGGGCCACGCACGGCGATCAGCGCGGAATCGCCCGCCGTGGCCGTGACGCGCACGATCTCGCCCAATTCCTCGACAATGCCGGTGAACATGTCAGCCCTCCCTCTTTCGGGGCAAAGCGGTGATCCGGAGATCCGGACCGACCTGCGTAACGTCGACGAGTTCCAGATCGATGGCCTCAGCGATGGTCGTCACTCCCGCGTCGACCAGGGCGGCGGGGCCGGCGCCGAGCAGCCGCGGCGCGACGTACCCGACGATCTTGTCCACCAGGCCGGCGGCCAGGAACGCGCCGGCCAGCCGGGGCCCGCCCTCCAGCAGCACCGCGCGGACGCCGCGCTGGTGCAGCGCCGCGAGCAGCGCCGCCAGGTCCACCCGGCCGTCCGGGTCGGCGCCGACCTCGGCGGCGGTCGCGATCCACGTCCGCGCGGCGCCGTCGCGGACCCGGGCGTCCACCGGGGTACGCCCCGAGCTGTCCACCACGACCCGCAGCGGCTGCCGGATGGCCAGGCTGCCGTCGCGCAGGTTGCGGGCGGTCAGACGCGGATCGTCGGCGAGCACGGTGCCCACCCCGGCGATGACCGCGTCGACCGTGCCGCGCAGCGCGTGCACGTCGATCCGGGCCGCCTCCGAGGTGATCCACATGCTGGTGCCGTCCTCGGCGGCCGACCGGCCGTCGAGGGTGGCGGCGTACTTCCAGATGACGTACGGCCAGCCCCGGCGCATCGAGGTCAGCCAGGCGACGTTCCCGGCCTCGGCCTCCTCCCCGCGTACCCCCAGGTCCACCTGGACCCCGGCGGAGCGCAGCGTGGCGGCGCCGCCGGTGGCCACCGGGTTCGGGTCCGGTACGGCGATGACCACCCGGCCCACGCCGGCCTGGACCAGCGCGGTGCTGCAGGGGCCGGTGCGGCCGGTGTGGTCGCAGGGTTCCAGTGTGACGACCGCGGTGCCGCCCTTGGCGCGCCGGCCGGCCTGGGCCAGCGCGACGATCTCGGCGTGCGGTCCGCCCGCGTAGGCGTGGAATCCCTCACCCACGACCTGGCCGTCCGCGTCGAGCAGCACGCACCCGACCACCGGGTTGGGGCTGGTGGTGCCCAGCCCGCGCGCCGCCAGCTCGATCGCACGCCGCATCGCCTCGTCGACGGAGACGCTGGCCATCGCCCTGTCCTGCCCTCTCACTCGCCTCATCGCGCGGGCGGTCAGGGAGGCGGTATGGACCGCGGGCAGGCGGCGGCGGATTCCGGGTACGGCACAGCCGTCCCGGGAGGGCGGCACGGCACGCTGACGCCAGCGGCCGGCTCGACCCGTCCGTCCCGCGCGCTGTCTCCCATCCGGACTGTCTGGGCGCGGACGAGCCGCACCCAACCGTCGGCCCCGGATTTTCACCAGGTCCACCGGGCGGCAGAGCCGTCCGGGTCGCGGGCTGACCACGGGTGGACCGTGGATCACCGCCGGTTCGGAATTTCACCGAGTCCCGCCAGCGCGTGGTGGGTACTTCGCAGTCTTACACGCCGAACCCGGCGTGTCGTTATTCAGGCGAGCTACTTCACAGCGGGATCACGCGTCAGGTGACACCGCGCCGCCGGTCCACGGCGACGTACGACCCCGGTTGGCTCTTGGCGACCGTCTTCATCTCCGAGGCCACCGCGATCGCCTCGAGCGGGTCGGTGAACCGCTTGCCGGCGTCGGACAGCGAGACGCCGATCGAGAGCGTGACCAGGGCCGCCCGGCGGATGTTGCCGCGCCGGTCCTTCAGCTCGACGAAGCCGCGCTCACGGTCGGTCGCGTCGTAGAGGGTGTCGGCGGACTTCTCGAAGTCGATCACGGCCCCGGAGGTGAGCGGGCGGACCTGGTCGGGCGCGCAGACGATCACGAAGTCGTCGCCGCCGACGTGGCCGAGGAAGGCCGGCGGCAGACCCACCGCCACCACGGCACGGTGCAGGCTGCGGGCCAACGCGGAGATGAAGTCGTCGCCCCGGACGAAGCCGTACCGGTCGTTGACGCTCTTGAACCGGTCGATGTCGATGTAGCCGACGGCGTAGTCCACCCCCTGCCGGACCCGGTCGCTGATCTCCCGCCGGATGCGGCTGTTGCCGGGCAGTCCGGTGAGCGGGGAGACCTCCCGGAACTCCTTGTTGCGGCGCAGCGTCGAGGAGACCCGGGCCACCAGCTCGGCGGTGTCGAACGGTTTGACCAGGTAGTCGTCCGCGCCCGCGCTGAGGCCGTGGACCTTGTCCACGGTCATCCCCTTGGCCGTCAACATGATCACCGGCAGGGCGGAGGTCATCGGGTCGGCGCGCAGCCGCCGGGTCAGCTCCAGGCCGTCGATCCGGGGCATCATGAGGTCGACCACTGCCAGGTCCGGCCGCTGCCGCTCGATGACCTCCAGCGCCTCCTGACCGTCGCTGGCGTGGATCACCTCGAAGCCGTGCAGCCGCAGGTTGAACTCGACGAACCGGGCGATGTCCTCGTCGTCGTCGACGACGAGGATGACGTCCTTGCGGTCGGCCTCGGGCTCCATCTCAGGCCTCGGGCGCCGCGCGTTCCGCCAACGCCCGCAGGTGCCGTACCGCCTCCGCCGGGTCGGCGGCGCCGTAGACGGCGGTGCCGGCCACGAACGCGTCGGCGCCGGCTGCCGCCGCCTGCTCGATGGTGTCGGCGGCGATCCCGCCGTCCACCTCGATGCGCAGCTCCAGGTGCCCGGCGTTGACGTGCCGGCGGGCGGCGCGAACCTTGTCCAACAGCTGCGGGATGAACCGCTGCCCGCCGAAGCCCGCCTTGATCGTCATGATCAACAGGGTGTCGAAGCTGGGCAGCAGGTCCAGGTACGGCTCGATCGGGGTGTCCCGGTCGATGGCCAGTCCGGCCTTCGCGCCGGCCGAGCGCAGGTCCTTGGCCAGGGCAACCGGGTCGTCGGCCGCCTCGGCGTGGAAGGTGACGTTGTATGCCCCGGCGTCGGCGTACCCGGGCGCCCACCGACGCGGGTCGTCGATCATCAGGTGCACGTCGAACGGCATCGTGGTGGCGGCCCGCAGGCTCTGCACCACGGGCAGCCCGATGGTCAGGTTGGGTACGAAATGGTTGTCCATCACGTCCACGTGCAACCAGTCCGCGGCGTCCTCGACGGCACGGACCTCTTCGGCGAGGCGAGCGAAATCGGCGGCCAGGATGCTCGGCGCGACGATTGGCGGCGGTACGGTCACGGGGCCAGTGTACGAACGCGGTCACCCGCCGCCCGCAGCACGGCACCAACTCCGACACGCTGTGATCCAGCAGTGACCAGTAGTGCAGAATGAGCCGGTCCGGGCCATCGATTCCGGACGAACAGACATCAGTGGCTGGCCGATCGACCCAAACGCGACGACACTCCAAGCGGGACGGTGCCGTAGGCTGCACGCCCGCCGGGGTCGCGCCGCGGGGCGCGGCGACCGGTCGCCAGCTCCCGGGAGGGCGGACGATGCGACGGTGGCTTGCAGCGCTGGCGCTGGTCGGCGTCACGACGATGCTGCTGTCCGGCTGCGCGCCGGCACGAGGCGCCGACGGTGATCTCACCGACGACTGGCCGGACCTGCGGGTGCCCCGACCGTTCACCCCGGCCACCGACACCTGCCTGCCCCGGATCACCTCGGTCGTGCAGGCCAGCACGTACGAGACCGTGGACTGCGCCCGCAGCCACCTCGCCGAGGCGATCCACGTCGGCACGTTCACCGGCGCGGCCGCGCGGGCCGGCACCCGGCCGGGCCCGGGTTCGACCGCCCTGCGCGCGGCCCGCGCCGAGTGTGACCAGCGGGCCCGGGACGTGCTCGGCGGCGACTGGCACACAGCCCGGCTCACCCTGACGCTCTCGCTGCCCTCGGCGCCGGCGTGGACCGGCGGCGCGCGCTGGTTCCGCTGCGACCTCAGCGAGACCGACAGCATCGACAACACCCGCCCGGTGAACCGCGTCGGCAGCCTGCGTGGCGCGTTGATCGGCGACAGCCCGCTGACCCACCGTTGCTTCGACCCCAAGCTGATCGGCGACAACCTCAACTACATGGCCCCGGTGCTCTGCACCGAGCCGCACCGCGCCGAGTTCGTCGGCGTCTACGAGGAGAAGGACATGACCTGGGCGGCCTTCGCCCGCGCGGGCGAGCAGGCGCACCGACGCTGCATGGCGCTGATCGCCGCGTACGTGGCCGTGCCCAACAACAGTGAATTGCCGTACCGGGCCGGCTCCATCTACTACCCACCGTCGCAACGGGAGTGGGAGGAGGGTGATCGCGGGGTGCGGTGTTTCCTGTGGAGCGACGACCGCAAACTCACCCGTTCGATGCGCGGCGCCGGCCCCGAGGGACTACCCGCGATCTGAGCTACGGTGCCGTATGCTGCTGCGCCGGGGCGCTACCGGCCGGCTGGGGGTCGACCGGAGGTCACCGGCGGCGGGAGGTCGAAGATGCGACGGTGGTTGACGGCGATTGCCGGAGGCGCGGTGGTGGCCCTGATCCTCACCGGCTGTGGCACGCCCGCCGGAGTGGACCGGAACCTCACCGACGACTGGCCGGCGCCCGTGGCGGCGCAGCAGTTCGTCCCCGCCGCGGGAGTCTGCCACCACTCCTCCCAGCAGGTCGGCTTCCTCAGCGGCTACAACCCGATGGAGTGCAGCGAGGCGCACCGGGTGGAGACCATCCACGTCGGCACCCTCACCGGTCCCGGCGCCCAGCGCGGCACCACGCCGCCCCCCGGCTCCGAGGGCATGCGGGCCGCGCAGGCCGGCTGCGAGAAGGAGGTCACCAAGGCGGTCGGCGGCGACTGGCGCTCCGGACGCCTCGGACTGACCGTCGTGCTGCCGTCGGCGCCCGCGTGGGCCGGCGGCGCCCGCTGGTACCGCTGCGACGTCACCGAGATCGCCAGCATCGACGACACCGCCGTCGACCTGCGCACCGGCAGCCTGCGGGGTGCGCTGACCGGCGCGGCCCCGCTGGCCTACCGCTGCTTCAACCCGAAGCTGGTCAAGGACGACATCGAGGCGATGACGCCGGTGTCCTGCACGGCGAAGCACCACGCCGAGTTCGTCGGCATCTGGCAGGCCCCGGACATCAGCTACGCGGAGTTCAACCGCACCACCAAGCGCACCCACCGGGCGTGCCAGTCGGTCACCGCCAAGTACGCCAAGGTGCCGGACGACTCCAAGCTCGACTTCCGCGCCGGAACGATCTACTACCAGCCGTACGAGCAGGAGTGGAAGAACGGCAACCGTGGGGTGCAGTGCTTCCTGTGGATCAGCGACCGGAACCTGACCCGCTCGATGCGCAACGCCGGCACCAAGGGCCTCCCGGTCACCTGACCCCGACCTGTGACGACCGCACCCGGCCGGATCGGCCGGGTGCGGTGTCGTGTTCAGCCCGTGCGCCCGACAGCGGTCAGCCCTTGCGCAGGACGGCGAGGAACATCGCGTCGGTGCCGTGCCGGTGCGGCCAGAGTTGCACGGTGGGACCGTCACCCAGACCGGGCATGCCGGCCGGCAGCAACGGTCGGGCGTCGACGAAGTCCACCGCCACACCGCTGCGGCGGGCCGCCTCGGTGACCGTCACGTGCGTCTCCACGGTGTGCGGCGAGCAGGTCACGTAGGCGACCAACCCGCCCGGCCGGACCGCCCGCAGCGCGGCCCCCAGCAGCTCGCGTTGCAGCCGGGTCAGCGGCGGCAGGTCCGACGGCTGCCGCCGCCAGCGCGACTCGGGCCGCCGACGCAGCGAGCCCAACCCGGTGCACGGCGCGTCCACCAGCACCCGGTCGAAGTGGCCCTCCGGCAGCTTCGGGTCGCCGCCGACCTCACGGCCGTCCATCGTCAGCACGGTCACCGGAAGATCGCGGGTCGCCAGGGACACCAGGCGGGCCCGGTGCTCGGCCACCTCCACGGCGGTCAGGCGGGCGCCCCGCTGCGCGGCCAGCGCGCCGAGCAGCCCGGCCTTGCCGCCGGGGCCGGCGCAGAGGTCCAACCAGCGCCCGTCCGGGCCGTCCAGCGGCGCGTCGGCGAGCGCGGCGGCCACCAGTTGGGAGCCCTCGTCCTGGACGTGGGCGCGGCCGTCGGCCACCGCCGGCACGTCGCCGGGCGCGCCGCCAGGCAGATAGACGGCGTACGGGGAGAAGGCGCCGGGCGCCCCGCCGACCGCGTCGGCCAGCTCGATCGGGTCGATCAACCCGGGCCGGGCGCACAGGTGCACCGGGGGACGCTCGTTGTCCTCGATGAGGAGTCGTGCCGTCTCGCCCAGGTCACCGCCGAGCGCCTCGGAGAAAGCCCGCACGATCCACTGCGGGTGGCTGTACGCCAGCGCCAGGTGCCCGACCGGGTCGGTCTCGATCGGCGGGGCGAGCTTGACCACCCACGCGTCGATGTCCCGGGTCGACACCTCGCGCAGCACCGCGTTGGCGAACCCGGCGGCGCCCGGCGCGACCGAGCGGACCAGGTCCACGGTCGACGACACGGCCGCGTGCGCGGGCACCCGCGTGTGCAGCAGCTGGTACGCCCCGATCCGCAACGCGTCGCGTGCCGGCGGGTCGATCCGGGCCACGTCCCGGCCGGCCGCGTCGCTGAGGATCGCGTCCAGCGTGCCCAGGTGGCGCAGCGTGCCGTAGGTCAGCTCGGTGGCGAAGGCGGCGTCGCGGCCGTACAACCCCTCCTCGCGCAGGATGGTGGGCAGCACCAGGTTGGCGAAGGCGTCGTCGCGGTGCACGGCGGCCACCGCCTCGTACGCCGCGCGTCGCGGCCGGTCGAGCGGAGGCCGGGCCGGCCGCCGGTCGCCACCACGGCCGGTCGACGGACCGCCCCGGAACGGACGGGTTCCCTCCGGGGCCGTCACGCGAGGGCCTCGCCGGCGCTCACGCGGGCGCCGCGCGCCCAGTCGGTGGCCGCCATGGCACGCTTGCCCGCGGCGCGGACCTCGCCGAGGCGCACCGGCCCGGTGGCCGTACCGGCCAGCACCCGGGTCTTCTCCACCAGCAACTCCCCCGGTTTCAGGTTCGGGTCGTCGGCCACCGGAACCACCGGACCGAGCTTCACCCGCTCGTCGCGGAAGGTCGTCCACGCGCCGGGCGCCGGCGTGCAGGCGCGGATGCGCCGGTCCACCGCGAAGGCCGGGTCGCCCCAGCGGACCCGGGCGTCCTCCACGGTCAGCTTGGGCGCCAGGGACACCCCGTCGGCCGGCTGCGGCTCGGCGCGGGCGGTGCCGTCGGCGATCGCGTCGAGGACCGCCACGAGCAGCCCCGCGCCGCTGTCGGCGAGGCGTTCCAGCAGGTCGCCGGAGGTGTCGGCGGGGCGGATCTCGTCGGTCAGCGTGCCGTAGACCGGCCCGGTGTCCAGGCCCTGCTCCAGCTGGAAGACGCTGGCCCCGGTCAGCTCGTCGCCGTGCAGCACCGCGTGCTGCACGGGCGCGGCCCCACGCCAGGCCGGCAGCAGCGAGAAGTGCAGGTTGATCCAACCGTGCCGGGGGATCTCCAGCGCGGACGGCGGCACCAGCGCGCCGTAGGCCACCACCGGCACGCAGTCCGGGGAGAGCGCGCGCAGCCGGTCGAGGAACTCCGGGTCGCGGGGTCGGGCCGGCGTGAGCACCTCCACGCCGTGCTCGTCGGCCCACGCGCCCACCGGGGAGCGGGACAGGCCCCTCCCCCGGCCGGCGGGCGCGTCGGGTCGGGTGACCACGGCGACCAGCTCGTGTCGGGACGCCGCGACGGCGGCGAGGGCGGGGACGGCCACGGCCGGCGTACCGGCGAAGATCACACGCATCCGGGTCACCGCCCCAGACCGAAGGGGTCGCTGATGTGCGGGCTCAGCTTGACCGTGGGCGGGGCCGAACCGTCGTACCACTCGGCCTGGCGGATCGCCTTCATGGCCTCCTTGCGCCCCTGCGCGTCCAGTCGGTCCAGGAAGAGCACCCCGTCGAGGTGGTCGGTCTCGTGCTGCACGCAGCGCGCCATCAGACCGCTGCCGACGATCTGCATCGGGTCGCCGAACGAGCTGAAGCCCTTGGCGACGACGTTCTGCCGGCGCTTGGTGTCGAAGTAGAGCCCGGGGATCGACAGGCAGCCCTCCGGGCCGTCCTGCTCCTCCTCGTCGGGGAACTCCAGCACGGGGTTGATCAGGTGCCCGAGCACGTCGTCGACGTCGAAGGTGAACACCCGCAGGCTCACGCCGAGCTGCGGCGCGGCCAGACCGGCGCCGTTCTGCTCCCGCATCGTGTCGGTGAGGTCGGCGACGAGCCGACGTAGCTCGGCGTCGAAATCGACCACCGGATCGGCCGGCGTGCGCAGCACCGGATCCCCAAACAGACGGATGGGCTGGACGGTCACGCGGGACGGCTCCTTCGTAGGGCGGGCGGTGCCGTACCAGTCTACGGAGTACCCGGCAGCGCGCCGGCCGGCGTACCTCGATCGGCCACCGCCGGTGTGCCCGGCGTCACGGACCCGGCCTCCGTGGGCGCGGCCCGGGCCAGCAGGGCACGGACCCGCTCGGCGTCGGGATGGCCGAGGTCGTCGAGGATGCGCAGGGCACGCCGCCAGGTCCGCGCCGCGCCGACGGTGTCCCCCGCCGCCTGCCTGCTCTCGCCGAGCCGGGACAGGGTGTCCGCCTCGTCGTAACGGTCGCTGATCCGCCGGTAGAGCCGCAGCGCACGCCCGTAACAGCGGATCGCCTCGGCGTGCTCACCGAGGCGGGCGTGGATGAAGCCGAGGCTGTCCCAGGTGTTCGCCTCGCCGTGCCGGTCACCGGTGCGGCGCAGCAACGTCAGCGCCTGCCCGCAGTGCGTGAGCGCCGGGGCGTACTGGCCGAGCTGGGCGTGCGCCCAGCCCACCGCGTTGCGGGCGCTCGCCTCCCCGGCGAGGTGACCGGCGTCACGGTACAGCGCCAGCGCCCGCTGCCCGTGCTCCAACGCCTCGGCGTGCCGGCCGAGGCCGTCGAGCATCGCGCCGAACGCCCGGTGGGTACGCGCCTGCCCGGTGTGGTCGCCCAACGCCCCGAAGATCGCCAGGGCCTGCCGGTAGTTGGTCGCCGCCTCGTCGATCCGGCCCAGCCGGGACAGCACCCGGGCGAGGTCGCGGTGGGCGTTCGCCTGCCCGAGCCGGTCTCCCGCCCGGCGGGCCCCGGCCAGGGCGGTCCGCTGGGCGTCGGCGAGGTCCGGCCATCGCCCCCGGCGTTGCAGGAAGTCCACAAGCGTCCACGCCAACTGCCAGGCGTGGCCGTCGAACCCGATGTGCTTGGCGTGCGCGACCGCCGCCAGGAGCACCGGGTACTCGGTGGTGAACCAGGCGAGCGCCTGACCGTGGTCGGTGATCTCCTCGGGCGCCACGTCGGGTGGGGCGGGGGCCAGCGTGACCGGATCCCGGCCCGGTTGCAGCAGCAGGGCGGCCGCGTGGGCGGTGTGCAGGTAGTGGTCCAGTCCGCGCCGGATCGCGGCCCGCCGGGCCGGCTCCGGCTCGAATCGTTCGGCCTGCTGCGCGGCGTACGCCCGGAGCAGGTCGTGCGCGCCGAACCGCCCGGGCGCGTGCTCGGTGACGAGGTGCGCGTGGGCCAGCTCCGCGAGCAGCCGGGGCGCCTGGTCCCGGGGCAGCCCGGCGAGGCTGGCCGCCGCCGCCACGCCGATGTCCGGACCCGGGTGGCAGCCGAACAGCCGGAACAGCCGTGCGGCCGGAGGTGTGAGGCTCTGGTAGGACCAGGAGAAGACGGCCTGGACGTCGGTGCCGGCGTCACCGGCGTCGAACGACTCCAGCGGGCGGGGTGCCCTGCGCAGCTCGGCGGCGAGACTGGCCAGGGGGAACGCGGGGTTCGCCGCGCCCCGCGCGGCGAGCACCGCCAGCGCCAGCGGCAACCGCGCGCACCGCTCGATGATCTCGTCCACGGCCCGTGGTTCGAGGGCCAGCCGGTCCGCGCCGAGTCGGCGGGCCAGCAGCTGCCACGCCTCGGCGGCGCTGAGCAGCTCCACGCCCAGCGGCCGGGCGCCCTCGGCGGCGATCAGACCGGCCAGGCGGTTGCGGCTGGTGACCAGGACCAGGCAGGTCGGGCTGCCGGCCAGCAGCGGCCGGACCTGCTCGGCGTCGCGGGCGTTGTCCAGCAGCACCAGCATCCGACGGCCGGCGAGCAGGCTGCGGTACAGACCCACCTGCGCGCTCAGGTGCGTGGGGATTCGTTCGGGCGGCACCTCGAGGGCTTCGAGGAAGCCCCGGATCGCCTCGACAGCCGTCACCACCGTTCCGGTGGAGTCGAAGCCCCGCAGGTCGACGTAGAGCTGACCGTCCGGGAAGCGATCGGCGACCCGATGCGCCCAGTGCACCGCCAGGGTGGTCTTGCCGACCCCGGCCGTACCGGACAGCGTCACCACCCGGGCGGGCGCCATGCCGTCGTCGTCGGAGGCGTCCGGACCGGCACAGGCGGCGTCGAGTTGGGCGAGCTGGGCGGCACGTCCGACGAATCCGGGCAGTGCCGGGGGCAGTTGGCGGGGTACGGGCAGGCGGTTCGACCCGGCGGTGGCCCGTGTGCCGCCGCCGCGGGTGCGCGCCGCTCCGGCGCCCGGCCGTACGTCGGTCGCGTGGTCACCGGTCGGGCGGCGGCGTCGCTCCTCGATCCGGTCCCGCGCGGTGGCCAGCACGCCCTGCTCGGTGGGGCTCGCCCCGAGCAATCGGATGAGGGCGTCGAACCGTTCCGGCGGCGGCAGCACGTTGCCGGCGAAGTACTCCCCGATGATGCCTCGTGACCAGCCGGTCTTCGCCGCCAGCTGGCGGTATGTCAGCCGGGTCTCGCCCTGCTGCCGCGCCTCGCGACGGCGCAGTTGGCGGAGCAGCCCGGCCAGGTCCTGCAGGGTCTGCGCGGCGACGGCGCGGCGCGCCACCTCGCACGCCTCGGGCGACTCCTGCGACCTGGATCGAACGCCAGGAGGAACCCACTGGTCGGACATGCGGCCCCCACCCCCCTCCCGGTCACCCGGCCGCCCCGGATGCCGACACGGGCAGGCTAGTTGCGGCCACCGTCAGTGAGATAGGAGACCGCCGATGTCTGACAGTTCACATCGGACCTTTCGGCGTCCGCCGGTGTCCGACCGTGTCCAATCCCGTCCAGGATCGCCGTCCGGAACGGACGTCCCGTGCCACCGTCCTGGAGCGGGCCCGGCCCGCACCACGAACCCTGGGGAAGGGGTACAGATGATCCGTCCACACCCGAATGCCCGACGGTCCACGTCGATGCTGCGTCGCGTCGCCGTGGCCGCCTTCGGCCTCACGCTGCTCGTCACGGGCGTGACCGCCACGTCGGCCACCGCCGCGCCGAAGGGCAAGGCCGCCACCACCGGATCGTTCGTCGACAGCACCGCGGTGCCGGGCGGCTTCGCCTCCTGGTCCGAGCTGTTGACGTTGCAGGAGCGGATGAACACCGCCGCCGCCCAGATCACCAACGCCGCGCAGCGCAGCGCGAACTCCGGCTTCGCCGGGATCGTCGCCGATCCCACCACGCGGCACCTCCAGGTCTACTGGAAGGGCGAGCCGCCGGCCCGCCTGGTGGCCAACGCCCGGGCCACCGTCGCGACGACGGTGCTGCCCGCCGCGTACTCGCAGCGGGAGCTGATGGCCGCGGCCGACAAGCTGCGCGCCTCGGCCGGTGACAAGATCACGACGGTCGGGCCGCGCGCCGACGGCGCCGGCCTGCTCGTGGGTACGCAGAGCGGACTGCTCGGCGCGACGGCCCTCGCCGGCGTGCCGGTCACCGTCCAGACCGGCGTCGCCGCCGCTCCCGCCACCCGGTGGGACGACTCGCCGCCCTGGTGGGGTGGCGCCGCGTGGCGCAACACCTCCACCGGTGGCGGCTGCTCGACCGGCTTCGGCGTCTGGGCGGGCGGGGTGACTCGGGTGCTCTCCGCCGCGCACTGCGCCAACCTCAACGTCGTCGCGGCCGACCCGACCGGGCAGACCATCGGCACCGTCATCAGCCGCAACGTCAGCAGCGACACGCTGCTCATCGCGGGCTCCGGGGGCGGCCGGGTCTTCAACAACAGCACGGACGCGGCCGGCGCGGTGGTCAGCGAGTTCAGCAACCAGGTGATCGGCGCGCAGGCCAGCCAGGTCGGCAACTGGGTGTGCAGTTCCGGCGCGTACTCCGGCACCCGGTGCTCGATCCAGGTGAAGGCCCGCAACCTGTGCATCAACGTGCGCAACTTCGGCACGGTCTGCGGTCAGGTGCAGGCCGAGAACACCGCCCACACCAACGCCGTCGGCCAGGGCGACAGCGGCGGACCCGTGGAGATCGTGAACCCGGCGAACACCCTCCAGGTCTGGGCGACCGGCACCAACACCGCCATCGACGACACCAACACCTCGACGGCGTGTACCGGCTACGTTCCGACCGGGCGGGTGTGTGCCTGGCGGTTCTACTACGAGGACATCTTCTCCGGCATGGCCGGCGTCGGCGCCTCCGGAGTCGTCCTGGGCTGACGCCTCCGCACGACCATCGTCCAACCCGACAGCCGGGCCGGTGCGCATCCCGCGCGCCGGCCCGGTGCCGCGCTGGGGCTCCGCCTAGGCGCCGACGCCCGTGTCCGCGGCGAGCACGGCGTCGCCGCCGAGCAACGACGGCTCCGGCAACGGCAGGTGGATCTTGTGGGCCGCCTCCCAGTCGTAGACCAGGTCGGGCCGTACCTGCGCGGCGAAGTAGTCCACGGCGCTCATCCCGCCGACCACCGGCTCGTCGACCTCCGCGACCAACTGGGCCGGGACCAGGGTGAAACCGTTCTGCAGGGCCGCGCTGAGCCGACGGTGCCCGTCGACGACGAAGAAGTACTCCCCGGAGAAGCCGATCTTCAGCGGCTCCAACGACTCGTCGCCGGCCTCGGCCACGTCGCCGACGAACTCGCTGTCCCAGAGCCCGCGCAGGGTGGCGATGTCCTCGGTCGGGTAGATCCGGGCCGGGTCCAACAGCAGCAGCGGCGGACCGTCGCGCAGCACGTCGGCGCCGAGCGTGCCCTCGTACGCGGCGATGATGTGCTCGACCACCTCGGCGGCGGAGGCCCGGGTGGTGTCACAGATCAGGTCGTAGTTGCGCAGCCGCGCCTTGTCCACCCCGTAGCGAAGGATGAACCGGTTGCGCTCGCTGGCGCTGCGCTCGCGGAGCTTCGCCTTGGCCTCGTCGTGCGAGGTGTAGCTCTCCGCCGGGCCGGACGGGCGGGCCAGCACCCGGCGGGCCGCCTCACCCGGCTCGGTGATCATGTGCACCTTGAGCGCGTCGGTGAAGAAGTGCCAGGCCAGCCGCGAATCCATGATCAGGTGCTCGCCGGAGGCGGCGATGTCGCGCTGGAGCTGGTCGACGTACCCGTCGACGGCCTGGTCCAGCTCGGCGTGCAGGTTGAGTTGCAGGGCGGTCATCTGCCGCTGCTGCGCCATCTCCCGGTAGAGGTCACCCACGCTGACCCGGCGCATCCCGAGCCGCTTGGCGATCTCCACCGACACGGTGCTCTTACCGCTGCCGAGGTCGCCGTTGAAGACGATAGATTGTCGAACGGTCACGACTGGTCCACCCCTGATAACCGGCTTCCTGACATCATCGACATCGCCCGAGCATGACGGGCGATGCTACCACCTCGCCGCCAGCGCACCGCCGGACGCGGTGTGCGGGCAGCGGCCGCCGCGTCGGCCCGCCACCACCCGGAAAACGGTCAGAACAGGCTCAGCGGATCGACCTGGAGACGAACCGGGTCGGCGGCCTTGCGGGCGGCACGCAGTCCGGCGGCCGAGTGCAGGGCCTCGGCGAGCGCGGCGGCCCGTGCGCGGGGCACCCGCAGGAGCATCCGCTCGCGCCCCTCGTCGGCCGGCACCGGCCCGAGCACCTCGGCGTCGGCGGGGAGTTGCGCGGCGGCGAGCAGGTCGGCAACCGCCTCCGCCGGGCCGGTGACACTCGCCATCCGTACGGCCGGCGGGAAGCCCAGCTCGCGGCGCTCGGCCAGCTCCCGGTCGGCGAACCAGGCGGCGTCCCAGCGCAGCAGCGCCTGCACCGGGGCGAGCGCGCCGTCGGCGACGACCACCACGCGGCCGGCCGGCGCCGGGCGGGCCAGGGCAGCCGCGGCCAGCCAGCGGCGCAGCGCCTCCTCACCGGCGCGCAGGTCGGCCCGGGTCAGCAGGGCCCACGAGTCGAGCAGCAGCACCGCGCCGTAGCCGCCCGCCGCGACCGGTTCGGCACCGGGCGTGGCAACGACCAGGGCAGCCGTGCCGGGCACGTCGGTCAGGACCTCCTCACGTCCCGAGGTCCGCACCGGCACGTCGGGAAACGCCCGGCCCAGCTCCTCGGCGGTACGCCGGGCGCCGGTCACCGCCGCCCGCAGCCGCCGCCCGCCGCACTGGGGACAGGCGTACGCGGCGGCGACCCGGGCGCACCACCGGCAGACGGGGGTGCCACCGGCGGACGGCAGCGCGAGCGGCCCGGCGCAGTGCGCGCAGCGGGCCGGGGTGCGGCAGTCGGCGCAGGAGACCGAGGGCAGGTAGCCACGGCGGGGCACCTGCACGAGCACCGGCAGATCGCCGCGGAGCGCGTCACGGGCGGCCGTCCAGGCCAGGCTGGGCAGCCGGGCGGTGGCCGCACCGGGATCGCGGGCGAGCTGCGGGTCGTCGCCGGTCGGCGCGATGGCCGGTATCCGCGCCCGCACCGTCGCCCGGTCGGCGACCACCTCGCGGGCCCAGCCGGTCTCCAGTAGCAACTGCGCCTCGGCCGTACGCGCGTACCCGCCGACCAGCGCGGCGGCGTCAGTGAGCTGCGCCCTGGTGAGCAACACGTCCCGCGCGTGCGGGTACGGCGCGCGGGGTTCGGAGTGCAGGTCGTCCCCGTCGTCCCAGACGGCGACGAGACCGAGCCGGCGCACCGGGGCGAACATCGCCGCCCGGGTGCCGATGACCACCGGCACCTGCCCGCGGCGGGCGGTGAGGAACGCCCGGTAGCGCCGGGCCGGCCCGAGCGCGGCCGAGAGGGTGACGTGCCGCCCCGGGCCCAACACGTCCGTCAGCGCCGCGTCGAGGCGGTCGAGATCACGGGCGTCGGGCACCACGACCACGGCCCCGCGCCCACCGGCGACGGTGGCCGCAACGGCGTCCGCGTAGCGGGCGGCCCAGTCCTCGCCGGGCAGCGCCGACCAGACCGCACGGGCCGGCCGGCCGTCGGTGAGCGCCCGCAGCAGAGCCGGCCCGGCCGGATAGTCCCGCCATCCCCTCGGATCGACGGTCTCCCCCGGCACGGTCGCCGGCGTGGACTCCTCGTCGTGGGGTTCCTTCTCGACGCGGGCGTGCCGGGGTGGCACGGCGAGCCGGAGGACGTCGGCGAGGTTGCCCGCGTACCGGTCGGCGACCGCGCGGGCCAGGCCGGCGACCTCGGGCGTCAGCACCGGCTCGGACGAGACGACCTTCTCCAGGTAGGCGAGCCGGCCGGTGTGCCCGGAGTCGTCCGCCCGCGCCAGCAGCCAGCCGTCGACCAACTGTCCCGCGAAGCGCACCTTGACCCGGGTGCCGGGCACCGCCACCTCGTCCAGCTCGGCCGGCACGAGGTAGTCGAACGGGCGGTCCAGGTGCGCCAGCGGCACGTCCACGCAGACGCGCGCGACCGGCGACCCCGGTGCGGGTCGCCGGTCGCTACGCCTGGTGGCGGTCAGGCTCCTGCGGCCGACTTGAGGTCGGCGGCCCGGTCGGTGCTCTCCCAGGTCAGATCCGGCAGCTCCCGGCCGAAGTGGCCGTACGCGGCGGTCTGCTGGTAGATGGGGCGGAGCAGGTTGAGGTCCCGGATGATCGCGGCCGGGCGCAGGTCGAACACCTCGGAGACGGCGCTCTCGATCGAGGCGACCGGCACGGTCTCGGTGCCGAACGTCTCGATGAAGAGGCTCACCGGGTGCGCCTTGCCGATGGCGTAGGCGACCTGCGCCTCGCACCGCTCGGCGAGGCCGGCGGCGACCACGTTCTTGGCCACCCAGCGCATCGCGTACGCGGCCGAGCGGTCCACCTTGGACGGATCCTTGCCGGAGAAGGCGCCGCCGCCGTGCCGGGCGTACCCGCCGTAGGTGTCGACGATGATCTTGCGACCGGTGAGGCCGGCGTCGCCCATCGGGCCGCCGATCTCGAACCGGCCGGTCGGGTTGACCAGCAGGCGGTACCCGTCGGTGTCCAGACCGAGACTCTCCAGCTCGGGCGCGATGACGGAGTCACGAACGTCGGGGGTCAGCAGCGACTCCAGCGAGATGTCCGCGGCGTGCTGGCTGGACACCACGACGGTGTTCAGCCGGACCGGGCGCAGCCCCTCGTACTCGATGGTGACCTGGGTCTTGCCGTCCGGGCGCAGGTACGGGATGGTGCCGTCCTTGCGGACCGCGGCGAGCCGACGCGCCAGCCGGTGGGCCAGGGCGATCGGCAGTGGCATCAGCTCCGGCGTCTCCGAGCAGGCGAAGCCGAACATCATGCCCTGGTCGCCGGCGCCCTGCGCGTCCAACGCGCTCTCCGACGCGCCGGTACGCAGCTCGAAGGCGTTGTCGACGCCCTGCGCGATGTCCTCGGACTGCGCGCCGATCGAGACGCTGACCCCGCAGGAGGCGCCGTCGAAACCCTTCTTCGACGAGTCGTAGCCGATGTCGAGGATGGTCCGGCGGACGATCGTCGGGATGTCGGCGTACGCCTTGGTGGTGACCTCGCCGGCGATGTGCACCTGGCCGGTGGTGATCATGGTCTCGACCGCGACCCGGCTGTGCGGGTCCTCGGCGAGCAGCGCATCGAGGATGCCGTCGCTGATCTGGTCGGCGATCTTGTCCGGGTGGCCTTCCGTGACCGATTCGGACGTGAAGAGGCGGCGTGTCACGGCACTCCTAAGCGTGTGAGGTCGTTCCGCGGCAGTCTAGTCACCGCTGCGGCCGGTGTCGGGATCGGTCGCGCCCTGTTCCACCCGTCAGGAGCGGTTGGCCAGCCGCGCCACGACGAGGTCCCACACGGTGTCGGCCACCGCCTCCTTGGACTGCTCCGGCAGATGGCTCACCGAGCCGTCCGCGCCGATGACCGTCACCGTGTTGGTGTCGGCGCCGAAGACCCGGTCCGGACCTACCTCGTTGATGACGATGAGGTCGGCCCGCTTCCGGGCCAGCTTCGCCCGGCCGTTGGCCTCCGCGTCGCCGGTCTCGGCGGCGAACACCACCAGCACCTGCTCCGGTCGCTTGCGCTGGCCGAGCTCCGCCGCGATGTCCGGATTCGTGACGAGCTCGATGGTGGGAGCGACACCGTCGTCCGACTTCTTGATTTTGCCAGGCGCGTACGCCGCCGGTCGGAAATCGGCCGGAGCCGCCGCCATCACGACCGCGTCGGCGTCGGCGGCGGCCTTCAGAGTCGCCTCGCGCAGCTCGGCGGTCGTGCCGACCCGGACCAGGTCGACCCCGGCGGGGTCGGCGAGCGCGACGTTGGCCGCGATCAGCGTGACCCGGGCGCCCCGGGCGACCGCCGAACGGGCGAAGGCGTAACCCTGCTTGCCCGAGGAGCGGTTACCGAGGAAGCGGACCGGGTCCAGCGGCTCGCGGGTGCCCCCGGCCGTGACCACCAGCCGGCGACCGGTCAGGTCCGCCGGGGCGGAGGCGCCCCGGGCGAGGACCTGGCGGGCGACCGCGAAGATCTCCGCCGGGTCGGGCAGCCGACCCTTGCCGGTGTCGGCCCCGGTGAGCCGTCCGACGGCGGGCTCGATGACCCGGACGCCCCGAGAACGCAGCGTGGCGACGTTGGCGACGGTGGCCGGGTGTTCCCACATCTCGGTGTGCATGGCCGGGGCCAGGACCACCGGGCAGCGAGCGGTCAGCAACGTGTTGGTCAGCAGGTCGTCGGCGAGCCCCTGGGCGGCCTTGGCGAGCAGGTCGGTCGTGGTCGGCGCGACCACCACCAGGTCGGCCTGCTTGCCGAGGCGGACGTGCGGCACCTCGTGCACGTCGGACCAGACGTCGTCGGCGACCGGCTGGCCGGAGAGCGCCGCCCAGGTCGGCGCGCCGACGAATCTCAGCGCCGACGCGGTCGGCACGACACGGACCCGGTGGCCCGACTCGGTGAAGAGTCGCAGCAGCTCACACGCCTTGTAGGCGGCGATGCCGCCGCCGACCCCCAGAACGATCGAGGCGGACATCGACGGTGACGGGCCTACGGCTGGTCGGTCGGCTCGGCGGTGAGCAGGCCGCCGTTGATCTCGCGCATGGCGATGGAGAGGGGCTTCTCCTGCGGGGTGGTCTCGACGAGCGGGCCGACGTACTCCAGCAGGCCCTCACCGAGCTGGCTGTAGTAGGCGTTGACCTGGCGCGCACGCTTGGCGGCGAAGATGACCAGCGCGTACTTCGACGTCGTCTTCTCGAGGAGCTCGTCGATCGGCGGGTTGGTGATGCCTTCGGGGTTGGCGATGGATCCCACGAATTAACCTCTGCGTCTTTCGAACCGCGCGGACGCGGTGCTGAGTCCCGACGGCGGCCGGCTGTCAGCCGCGCGGGCGCGACCAGGCCGGATCCGGATAAGTTGAACCGAGTAAGCCTACCAGCTCGTCGACCACCCGATCGGTGAGGTCGTGCGTGAGGGTGTCCGCGAAGGCGGCCGCCACGTCGGCGTCGAGGCGACGTCCGGGCGGGAGCAACAGCACGAGACGCGCGTCGGGCAGTCGTGCCCGCACCAGCCGGGCCCCGGTCACGTCGAGCGGAAGCAGGACCTGCTGCCCGGCGTCGAGCCGGGCGCGCAGCGGCGGGTGCAGGGTCCCCCGTAGGTACGCGCCGATCCGGGACCACTCCAGCAGCTCCCCGGCGGCAAGCCGGCGTTCGAACTCGGCCGGGGCGAGAAAGACCCGGCGGTCTCCGTCCTCCTCCGGCTCCCGGCGCGGCCTGGTCGTTGCCGGCACCGGGATCCACACGGACGGGAAACGCGCCCGGACGAGCTCGACGACACTCTCCCTGCCGGAACCCGAAGGTCCAGCCAGGACAGTGAGCCGAGCCGCCGGGCGCGCCTCGTCATCCGTGCTCACTGCTTGTTTCTACACGCTGCCAGGTTCAGTTGGCGGCGAACTCTCCAAGCAGTGCCTTGCGCTGCTGCTCGCCGAGGCCGCGCAGACGACGGCTGTCGGCGATCTTGAGCTTCTCCATGATCTGGGTAGCCCGGATCTTGCCGATGCCCGGCATCGCCTGCAGGACGGCCGAAACCTTGAGCTTGCCGACGACGTCGTCGCTCTCGGCGCGCTCGAGGACGGCACCAAGGGTGGTCTTGCCCTGCTTGAGCTGCTCCTTCAGCTCGGCACGGGCCTTGCGGATCTCCGCAGCCTTCTCGAGCGCGGCAGCGCGCTGTTCGGGGGTCAGTGACGGGAGCGGCACCAGTTCTCCTCAGGTCCCTATCGCGGCGGGCGGGGCGCACCGCCGCATCTGTGAAACGTGGTGTCGCTGTGAACCAAGGGGTCCATGGTTCCCAGCGCGGGGAAAACTAGCGGTCAACGGAGCTTTCGGCAACGTGGGCGCGCGAAGATCATCGCAAAGTGACCGAGCCGTCAGTCAGTCATCGGGCAGCCAGAACAGCCCGGCACTCGTCCCGCACCCGGTCCGCGGCGGCCCGCAGGGCCGCGGCGTCCGGTCCTGCCGACAGGACCTCGCGGGAGTACGACGGGAGCACCGCGGCGAGGCTGGAGCCGAAGACGGTACGCAGATCGGCGGCACCCGCACCCTGCGCGCCGAGCCCCGGAGCGAGCAGCGGACCCCCCACGGTGGAGAGGTCATGACCGGTGTCACCGATGGTGGCGCCGACCACCAGACCGAAGCTGCCGAGAGGGTCCGCACCCCTGTTGAGCTGGGAAATCTCGTCGATCACGGTCTGCGCCACGGTGCGTCCGTCGGACGTACGGGCCCGCTGCACGGCCGCGCCCTCGGGGTTCGAGGTGAGGGCCAGCACGAAGACCCCGCCGCCGTGTTGCGCGGCCAACTCGAACATCGGGGCCAGCGAACCTACTCCCAGGTAGGGACTGGCCGTGAGCGCGTCGACATACAGCGGGCTGGATGGATCCAGGTACGCGGAGGCGTACGCGCTGACCGTTGAGCCGATGTCGCCGCGCTTGACGTCGAGCAGAACGAGCGATCCGGCTTCCCGTAACTGTCGGATAGTTGACTCAAGAATCGCCACACCGCGGGATCCGAACCGCTCGAAAAAGGCCGACTGAGGCTTGACAACCGCAACCCGGTCACCGAGCGCATCCACCACGGTTCGGGCGAACCGGTCCAGACCGTCGAGGTCGTCCGCGAGGCCCCACCGGGCCAGCAGGCCGGGATGCGGGTCGATGCCCACGCAGAGCGGTCCGCGCTCGGTGACGGCCCGGTGCAGCCGGGTGCCGAAGCTCTCCATCGGCGTACTTCCCCTCTTCTCCTCCGGGTGGCGACCGCCGCCCGGGATGCTTGTCGGTTCCCGCTCAGCCCGCCGCCACGGCAGCCGCCACCCCGGCCGCGATCCGGGCCAGGTCGGCGTCGTCGGTGACGTACGGCGGCATCGTGTAGATCAGGTCGCGGAAGGGCCGCAGCCAGACGCCACGGTCGGCGGCGGCCGTCGTTGCCGCGCCGAGGTCGACGTCGTGGTCGAGTTGGACCACGCCGATCGCTCCGAGCACCCGCACGTCGGCCACGCCCGGCGCGGCCCGCAGCGGCTCCAGGCCGGCGCGTAGGCCCGCGCCGATCCGGGACACCTGCGCCGCCCAGTCGCCGGCCCGCAGCAGCCCGATGGAGGCGTTGGCGACCGCGCAGGCCAGCGGATTGCCCATGAACGTCGGACCGTGCGCCAAGACGCCGTCGGCGGAGATCCCGCGCGCGATCTCCGCGGTGCACAGCGCGGCGGCCAGGGTCAGGTAGCCGCCGGTGAGCGCCTTGCCCACGCACATCACGTCCGGGGACACCCCGGCGTGCTCGGCGGCGAACATCGTGCCGGTGCGGCCGAAGCCGGTCGCGATCTCGTCGAAGATCAGCAGCACCCCGTGCGCGCGGGTCACCTCGCGCAGCACCCGCAGGTAACCGGGATGGTGGAAGCGCATCCCACCCGCGCCCTGCACCACCGGTTCCACGATGACCGCGGCGAGTTCGTGGGCGTGCCGCTCGACGGCGTCCACCAACGCCGCCACGTACGCCTCGTCGGGCGGATCGCCGAACCCGCCCGGCGGCACCGGGGCGAAGACCTGCCGGGGCAGCACGTCGCCCCAGAGGTGGTGCATCCCGCCCTCGGGGTCGCAGACGCTCATCGGATGGAACGTGTCGCCGTGGTACCCGCCCCGCCAGGTGGCCAGCCGACGCCGTTCCGGCCGGCCGACCGCCCGCTGGTACTGCAGGCACATCTTCACGGCCACCTCGACGCTGACCGACCCGGAGTCGGCCAGGAACACGTGCTCCAGCCCCTCCGGCGCCAGCTCGACCAGGGTGCGCGCCAGCCGTACGGCGGGCTCGTGGGTGAGTCCGCCGAACATCACGTGGCTCATCCGCCCGAGCTGGTCGGTCACGGCCGCGTCCAGCACCGGGTGCCGGTAGCCGTGCACCGCCGCCCACCAGGACGACATCCCGTCCACCAACTCCCGGCCGTCGGCCAGGCTCAGCCGTACCCCCTCGGCGCTACGGACCACGAACGGCGCGTTCGCCGGCGGCAGCGCGGCGTACGGATGCCAGACGTGCGCCCGGTCGACGGCCAGGATCTCCTCGGGTGTCACGCGTACTCCTCATGTGCCTGAAGCCCGCCGGGCGACGGACGTCGCGCGGCCGGGTGAAACGGCTCCGCCGGCCCCGGCCCGACCCCGCACGGGAGGGCGGGCACCGGGCCGGGGGCGGTCACCGGCCGGCGACCGGATCCGGTGTCACCGCCGTGCCGCTCGCGCGGGCCGCGGCCCGGACCAGGGCCGGACCCCGGTAGATGAAGCCCGAGTAGAGCTGCACCAGGGCGGCGCCGGCGTCGAACATCCGGGTGGCGTCGTCCGGGTCGAGCACACCGCCGACCCCGATGACGGGCAGCCGACCGCCGGTCTCGCGGTGCACGAAGGCCACCACGTCGCGGGCGCGGCCGGTCAGCGGCCGGCCGGACAGACCACCGGCCTCGGCGCCACGCTCGGTGTCCACCGGGGCCAGCCCGTCCCGGGACAGGGTGGTGTTGGTGGCGATCACCCCGGCGGCGCCCCGGGCCAGGCAGACCTCCAACAGTTCGGCGATCGCCGCCTCGGTCAGATCTGGCGCGATCTTGACCAGCACCGGCTTCTCCCCCACCAGCGCGCCGAGCAGCGCATCCAGGTGGGCCCGGTCCTGCAACGACCGCAGACCCGGTGTGTTCGGCGACGACACGTTCACCGCGAAGTAGTCGCCGTGCCCGCGCAGCGCCCGGTACGAGGCGAGGTAGTCCTCGACCGCCTCGTCGAGCGGGGTCACCTTGGACTTGCCCAGCGAGATGCCCAACGGCACCCCGAGCGGACGGGGCAACGTCGCCAGCCGGCCGGCCAACGCGTCGGCGCCGGCGTTGTTGAAGCCCATCCGGTTGACCACCGCCTCGCTGGCCGGCAGCCGGAACAACCGGGGCCGTGGATTGCCCGGCTGGGCGTGCGCGGTGACCGTGCCGACCTCCACGAACCCGAAGCCGAGCGCCGGCCAGGCCGGCAGCGCCGCGCCGTCCTTGTCCATGCCGGCGGCCAGCCCGACCGGGTTGGGAAACCGCACACCGAAGACCGTGCGCGGCGCGTCGACGGCGTACCGGGCCCGCAGCGCGGCCAGGACGGCGGGACGCCGCGACAGGGCGGCCAACCGCCGCAGCGTCCACTCGTGCGCCGTCTCGGCGTCCCCGCCCCCGAGCCGGAACAACCCGGGCCGTACGACCCGCTCGAACAGGGTCACTGGGCCGCCCGCAGGGTGGCGTGCAGATCCTGTAGCGGGCGCACCCGCATGTCGCCCCGGATACGTGCCTCGATCCCCATCACGGCCGCGGCGGCGCCGGGAACCGTGGTGATGCAGGGGATGTCGGCGGTGACGGCGGCGCTGCGGATCTCGTAACCGTCGGAGCGGGCGCTCGCGCCCGAGCCCTGCGGCGTGTTGATCACCAGCGCGACGTCGCCGCCGAGGATCAGCGACACGGCGTCGTCGCCCTCACCGGCCTGGTAGTGCTTGCGGATCTGCTCGCAGGCGATGCCGTGCCGGCGCAGCACCTCGGCGGTACCGGCGGTCGCCACGATCTCGAAGCCCAGGTCGGCCAGCCGCTTGATCGGGAAGATCATGCCGCGCTTGTCCCGGTTCGCCACCGACACGAAGATCTTCCCGGCGGTCGGCAACGACCCGTACGCGGCCGACTGGCTCTTGGCGAAGGCGTGCCCGAAGTTGGTGTCGATGCCCATCACCTCGCCCGTCGACTTCATCTCCGGGCCCAGCAGCGAGTCGATCCCCTTGCCCGCCCGGGTACGGAAGCGCTTGAACGGCAGCACCGCCTCCTTGACCGCGATCGGCGCGTCGGCGGGCATCGTCCCACCGTCCCCCGTCGTCGGGAGCAGACCCTCGGCGCGCAGTTCGGCGATGGTCGCGCCCAACGCGATCCGGGCCGCCGCCTTGGCCAGCGGCACCGCCGTCGCCTTCGAGACGAACGGGACCGTCCGCGACGCGCGCGGGTTGGCCTCCAGCACGTAGAGCACGTCGTCCTTGAGCGCGTACTGCACATTGAGCAGGCCGCGGACGCCGACACCCCGGGCGATGGCCTCGGTGTAGCGGCGAACCTCGGCCAGGTGCGGGCCCGCGAGGGTGATCGGCGGCAACGCGCAGGACGAGTCTCCGGAGTGGATCCCGGCCTCTTCGATGTGCTCCATCACGCCGCCGATGTAGACCTCGCCGTCGGCGTCGCACAGGGCGTCCACGTCGATCTCGATGGCGTCGTCGAGGAACCGGTCCACCAGCACGGGGTGGTCGCCGGAGATGTCGGTGGCCCGGCCGATGTAGTCGCGCAGCGTCGGGTCGTCGTACACGATCTCCATGCCGCGCCCACCGAGCACGTAGGACGGACGGACCAGCACGGGGTAGCCGATCTCGTCGGCGATCGTCTTGGCCTCCTCGAACGAGGTGGCCATGCCGTGCGCCGGCGCGCGCAGTCCGGCGCGGGCCAGGACGGCGCCGAACGCGCCCCGCTCCTCGGCCAGGTGGATCGACTCCGGCGACGTGCCGACCACCGGCACGCCCGCGTCCTTGAGCCGCTGCGCCAGGCCCAGCGGGGTCTGCCCGCCGAGCTGCACGACCACGCCGACCACACCCGGACCGCCGGCCGCCCGGCCCGAGGAGTCCTCCGCGTGCCAGGCCTCCAGGACGTCCTCGAAGGTCAGCGGCTCGAAGTAGAGCCGGTCGGCCGTGTCGTAGTCGGTCGAGACCGTCTCCGGGTTGCAGTTGACCATCACGGTCTCGTAACCGGCCGCCCGCAACGCCTGCACCGCGTGCACGCACGAGTAGTCGAACTCGATGCCCTGCCCGATCCGGTTCGGGCCGGAGCCCAGGATCAGCACCTTCGGCCGGTCCGACGGCACGACCTCGGTCTCGAAGTCGTACGACGAGTAGTGGTACGGCGTGCTGGCCTCGAACTCGGCCGCGCACGTGTCGACGGTCTTGTAGACCGGGCGGATGTCCAGGCGGTGCCGCAGGGCGCGTACGCCGTCCTCGGCCGCCAGCTCCGGACGCAGCGCCGCGAGCTGCCGGTCGGACAGGCCGGCCCGCTTGGCGCGGCGCAGCAGCTCGGCGTCGAGCACCGGCGCGTCGACGATCTCGGTCCGCAGCTCGATCAACGCGGCGATCTGGTCCAGGAACCAGGGGTCGATGCCGCCGGACGCCTCGCTCACCTCGCTGATCGACGCGCCGAGACGCAGCGCCCGCTCCACCGTGTAGAGCCGGCCGTCGTGTGGGATCCGCAGCGCGGCGAGGGTGTCCGCCAGGGTGACGTCCGCCGGGTCGGGGGTGGTCCAGAACCCGACCGCCTTCGTTTCCATCGAGCGCATCGCCTTGTTCAGCGCCTCGGTGAAGTTGCGCCCGAGACTCATCGCCTCGCCCACCGACTTCATGGTGGTGGTCAGCTCCGGGTCCGCGCCGGGGAACTTCTCGAACGCGAACCGGGGGATCTTCACCACCACGTAGTCCAGGGTCGGCTCGAAAGCCGCAGGGGTCTTCAACGTGATGTCGTTGGGGATCTCGTCGAGCGTGTAACCGATGGCCAGCTTCGCGGCGATCTTCGCGATCGGGAAGCCGGTCGCCTTCGAGGCCAGCGCCGAGGAACGCGACACCCGGGGGTTCATCTCGATCACGACGATCCGGCCGTCGACCGGGTTGACCGCGAACTGGATGTTGCAGCCGCCGGTGTCCACGCCGACCTCGCGCAGCACGGCGATGCCCAGGTCACGAAGGTGCTGGTACTCCCGGTCGGTGAGCGTCATGGCCGGGGCCACGGTGACGCTGTCGCCGGTGTGCACGCCCATCGGATCGAGGTTCTCGATGGAGCAGACCACCACGACGTTGTCGTGCCGGTCGCGCATCAGCTCGAGCTCGTACTCCTTCCAGCCGAGCACGCTCTCCTCGATGAGCACCTCGTGCACCGGGCTGGCCGCCAGGCCGTCGCCCGCGATGCGGGCCAGGTCCTCCGGCGTGTGCGCCATGCCCGAGCCCAGGCCGCCCATGGTGAACGACGGGCGGATCACCACCGGCAGGCCCAGCTCGGCGACGGTCGCCTCGACCTCGTCCATCGAGTGGCACACCCGGGAGCGGGGCACCAGCCCGGCCGGGTCCTCGACGCCGAGGCGTACGCCGGCCTTCGCGACGATCTCCTTGAAGAGCTGGCGGTCCTCACCCCGGTTGATGGCGTCGATGTTCGCGCCGATCAGCTCGACGCCGTACTTCTCCAGGACACCGTTGGAGTGCAGGGCGACGGCGGTGTTCAGCGCGGTCTGCCCGCCGAGGGTCGGCAGGATCGCGTCCGGGCGCTCCTTGGCGATGACCAGCTCGACGAACTCCGGGGTGATCGGCTCGACGTAGGTCGCGTCGGCGAACTCGGGGTCCGTCATGATCGTCGCCGGGTTGGAGTTGACCAGGCTGACCCGGATCCCCTCGCTGCGCAGCACCCGGCACGCCTGGGTACCGGAGTAGTCGAACTCGCAGGCCTGCCCGATGACGATCGGCCCGGAGCCGATGACGAGGATGTGCTTGAGATCGGTCCGCTTAGGCATTCTTACCGCCCTCGATGAGCTCGGCGAAACGGTCGAAGAGGTAGTCGGCGTCGTGCGGGCCGGCTGCCGCCTCCGGGTGGTACTGGACGGTGAAGGCGGGCACATCCACGGCCCGCAGCCCCTCGACCACGTTGTCGTTGAGGCAGACGTGCGAGACGCGTACGCCACCGAAGGCGGTGTCGATCACCTGGTCCGGGACCACGGCGCCGGCGCCCGGCACCTCGACGGCGAAGCCATGGTTGTGGCTGGTCACCTCGACCTTGCCGGTGGCCCGGTCGAGCACCGGCTGGTTGATCCCCCGGTGGCCGTAGCCCAGCTTGTACGTGCCGAAGCCGAGCGCCCGACCGAGGATCTGGCTGCCGAAGCAGATGCCGAACAGCGGCACCTGCCGCCGCAGCGCCTCCCGGGCCACCGCCACCGGACCGTCGGCCGTGGCCGGGTCGCCCGGACCGGGCGACAGGAAGATCGCGTCGGCGCCGGTGGCGAGCAGGTCCTCGATGCTCGACGAGGCCGGCAGCACGTGGGTGGTCACCCCGCGCGCGGCGAGCCGGCGCGGCACGTTGCGCTTGATGCCCAGGTCGAGCGCGGCCACCGTAAACCGGTGCTCGCCGACCGCGTCGACGACGTACGGCTCGGAGGTGGTCACCTCGGCGGACAGGTCCGCGCCGACCATCTGCGGCGACTGGCGGACCCGGGCCAGCAAGCTCTGCGGGTCCTTCTCGACGCTGGAGATGCCCACCCGCATGGCGCCCCGCTCGCGCAGGTGCCGGGTCAGCGCCCGGGTGTCCACCCCGCTGATGCCCACCACGCCCTCGGTGGCGAGGCGGTCCTCGAGACCGCCGGTGGCCCGCCAGTTCGAGCCGATCCGGGCCGGGTCGCGGACCACGTACCCGGCCACCCAGATCCGGCCGGACTCGTCGTCCTCGCCGTTGACGCCGGTGTTGCCGATGTGCGGGGCGGTCTGCACGACCACCTGACGGTGGTAGGACGGGTCGGTCAGCGTCTCCTGGTAACCGGTCATGCCGGTGGTGAAGACCGCCTCGCCGAAGGTCTCCCCGACGCTGCCGTACGCCTCGCCGGGGAACGTGCGCCCATCCTCGAGCACGAGGATCGCGGGCCTGCGCTTACTCATTTGATGGCCTTTCCGTCCAGGACCGTCGGCTCGCCGCGCAGGAAGGTCGCCACGATGCGACCCGGCAGCGTCATGCGGGCGTACGGGGTGTTGCGACTGCGGCTGGCCAGCTCCGCCGGCTCGATGGTGCGGCGGGCGGCCGGGTCGACCAGGGTCAGGGTGGCCGGGGCGCCCGGGGCGGGGTCGACGCCGTGCCCGGTCAGCCCCGCGATCCGGGCGGGGACGCGGGACATCCGTTCGGCGATCAGGTCCCACTCGGGACCGAGCACGTCCAGCGCGATGGACAGCGCCGTCTCCAGGCCGAGCATGCCCGGCCGGGCGTACGCCCACTCGCACTCCTTGTCCTCCACGGCGTGCGGGGCGTGGTCGGTGGCGATGATGTCGATCACGCCGTCG
Source organism: Micromonospora sp. RB23 (assembly GCF_053585025.1). NCBI lineage: Bacteria > Bacillati > Actinomycetota > Actinomycetes > Micromonosporales > Micromonosporaceae > Micromonospora > Micromonospora sp. RB23. The sequence goes on along the minus strand of NZ_CM132111.1, from coordinate 2,730,357 downwards.
GCGAGTGCGGCGCGCAGCGCGGCGACGTCGGTGGCGGTGCGCAGCGGCGGGTTCACCTTGAAGACCGGGTCGTACACTCCGGCGGGGCTCCAGTTGTTCGCGAGTGCGGGGCTCGCAAGCTCACTCCTCCCGCTCACGACCTCGTCGGTGAGCAGCAGGTGGTGCGGGGTGACCTCGGCGGTGACGCGTACCCCGCGGGCCTTGGCCTGGCGCAGCACCTCGACGCTGCCGGCGGTGGAGACGTGGCAGACGTGCAGTCGGCTGCCCACGTGCTCGGCGAGCAGCACGTCCCGGGCGATGATCGCCTCCTCGGCGACCGCCGGCCAGCCGATCAGCCCGAGCCGGGTGGAGACCTCACCCTCGTGCATCTGGGCGCCCTCGGTGAGGCGGGGCTCCTCGGCGTGCTGGGCGATGATCCCGTCGAACGCCTTGACGTACTCCAGGGCCCGACGCATCAGCAGCGGGTCGGCGACGCAGTGCCCGTCGTCGGAGAAGATCCGGACCCGGGCCGCGGAGTCCGCCATCGCCCCCAGCTCGGCGAGGCGCTCGCCGGCCAGCCCGACGGTGACCGCCCCGATCGGCTGCACGTCGACCATCCCGGCCTCCCGGCCGAGCCGCCACACCTGCTCGACCACGCCGGCGGTGTCCGCGACCGGCGACGTGTTGGCCATCGCGCAGACCGCCGTGTAGCCGCCCAGCGCCGCCGCCCGCGACCCGGACTCGACCGTCTCGGCGTCCTCCCGGCCCGGCTCGCGCAGGTGGGTGTGCAGGTCGACCAGGCCGGGCAGGGCCACGAGGCCGGTTCCGTCGATGACGGTGGCGTCCGGCGCGGACAGCCCCGGACCCACCTCGGCGACGACGCCGTCGCGGATCAGCAGGTCGGTCGGCGCGGCCCCGACGATGCTCACGCTGGTGATGAGGTACGCGGTCACCGGTTGTTCCCTCCGAGCAGCAGGTACAGGACGGCCATCCGGACGGAGACCCCGTTGGTGACCTGTTCGACGATGGTGGAGCGGGGTGAGTCGGCGACCTCGGGGGTGATCTCCATCCCCCGGTTCATCGGGCCGGGGTGCATGACGATCGCGTGCTCGGGCAGGCGGCGCATCCGGGGACCGTCCAGCCCGTAGCGGCGGGCGTACTCGCGGGCGGAGGGGAAGTAGGAGTCCCGCATCCGTTCCCGCTGCACGCGCAGCATCATCACCACGTCCACGTTCGGCAGCACCGAGTCGAGGTCGTACGACACATCGGTACCGGGGGCGAGCGCCGCGGCGATGTCGACGGGGATGAGCGTCGGCGGGCCGACCAGGGTGACCTTCGCGCCGAGGGTCGACAGCAGCAGCACGTTCGAGCGGGCCACCCGGGAGTGCAGCACGTCCCCGACCACCGCGACCGACAGGCCGGCGAGCCGGCCCAGCCGGGCCCGCATCGTGTACGCGTCGAGCAGCGCCTGGGTCGGGTGCTCGTGGGTGCCGTCGCCCGCGTTCACGACCGACCCGTCCACCCAGTTGGCCAGCCGGTGCGGGGCGCCGGAGGCGGGATGCCGTACGACGACCGCGTCGGCGCCCATGGCCTGCAGGGTCAGCGCCGTGTCCTTCAGGCTCTCGCCCTTGGCGACGCTGGACCCCTTGGCGGAAAAGTTGATCACATCGGCGCTGAGTCGCTTCGCCGCCGCCTCGAACGAGATCCGGGTCCGGGTGGAGTCCTCGTAGAAGAGGTTCACCACCGTCCGTCCGCGCAACGCGGGCAGCTTCTTGATCTCCCGGCCGGCGACGGTGGCCATCTCGGCGGCGGTGTCCAGGATCTCGGTGGCGGTGTCGGCGTCCAGGTCCGCGCCGGAGAGCAGGTGCCTGATCATGAGTGAGCGCCCCCGTAGAGCTTGACCTCGTCGGTTCCGTCGGTCTCGGCGAGCGTCACCCGGACGCTCTCGGCGAACGCGGTGGGGATGTTCTTGCCGACGTAGTCGGCGCGGATCGGCAACTCACGGTGGCCGCGGTCGACGAGCACGGCGAGTTGCACGGATGCCGGGCGGCCGACGTCGTTGAGCGCGTCGAGCGCGGCCCGCACGGTGCGGCCGGAGAAGAGCACGTCGTCGACGAGGATCACCCTCTTGCCGTCGATGCCGCCGCTGGGCACCTGGGTGGGGCCGATCGCGCGGGTGGCGTGGCGGCGCAGGTCGTCGCGGTAGAGAGTGATGTCGAGCACACCGACCGGGACGACGACGTCCTCGAAGGTGCTGATCCGGGCGGCGAGCCGCCGCGCGAGGGGGGCGCCCCGGGTGGGAATCCCGAGCAGCACGGTGTCGGCCGCGCCCTGGGTCTTCTCCAGGATCTGGTGGGCGATGCGGTCGACCACCCGCTGCACGTCGGCGCTGGCGAGGATCACCTTCACCGAGGGTTGTCGCGGTGGTGACGGACGGGCAGCCGGTGGGGACGCCACGGCGGACCTCCTTCCCCGCCTCACGGGACGGGTCGTTAAAGGATGTCGGGCACCTCCGGCCGGGCAGCGCGAGCCGCCCCGGCCGGGGCTTCACGCCACGTTACCAGTGGTCACCGCACCGACCGACGGCGGCCGCTGACCACCGGATCAGATCCACGAAAGACCGCTGACCCCCTCGACGCTCCCCAACGGTAAGGTCACGACCACTTGACCAGGTGTCCCATTCCCCGTACCGTCACGCTCCGTAGCGATCGACGGGAGAACCCCGAGCAGCACTGGGAGTGTCCGAATGCCCTCTGAATACGCCAAATCTCTGGGCGCCCGCCTGCGCTCCATCCGCCAGCAGCAGGGCCTCTCCCTGCAGGGTGTGGAGGAGAAGTCGAACGGGCGGTGGAAGGCCGTGGTGGTCGGCTCGTACGAGCGTGGCGACCGGGCCGTGACGGTGTCCCGTCTGGCCGAGCTGGCCGAGTTCTACCGTGTCCCCGTCTCGGAGCTGCTGCCTGACGGCAGCGGTGTCCGGCACGAGCCCACCAGCAAGATCGTCCTGGACCTCGAGCGCCTGTACGACGAGGCATCCGAGGACCTGGCCTACGTCGCCCGCTACGCCCGCGCGATCCAACAGCAGCGCGGTGACTACAACGGCCGGGTGCTCTCCATCCGCGCCGACGACCTCCGGGCGCTCGCGATCGTCTACGACGCCTCACCGTCGGGTCTGATCGAGCGGCTCACCGAGCACGGCGTGCTGGTGGCCGACCCCCGGGCGTTCTTCGCCTCCTGAGCTGTCGCTTCACCTGATCTACCGTTCGACGAGAAGGGCCCGTGCCGTCCGGCACGGGCCCTTCTCGTTCGGTGCGCGCGTCGGCTCAGCGGGTGGCGTACTCGGCGATGCGGCCGAGCACACCGTTGAGGAACCGCGGCGAATCGTCGGTCGACATCTGTCGGGCCAGCTCGACCGCCTCACTGATCGCCACCGCGTCGTCGATCTCGTCGACGTAGAGCAGTTCGTACACGGCGATCCGGGACAGGTTGCGGTCGACCACCGGCATCCGGTCGAGGGTCCAGCCCTCGGCGTAGCTGGCGATCAGCTCGTCGATCCGGTCCAGGTGCTCGGCGACCCCCTCGACCAGCCCCACGGTGTAGCCCAGGTGCTCCGGGCGGGGCTGTTCGATGCGCTGGAGGTAACCGGCCAGGACCTCGACGGGCGGCCGATCCCGCAGATCGGCCTCGTACAGGACGTCCAGCGCCCGCTTACGCGCCTTGCGGCGCGCCGGCATCTGCTGCTTGGGACCCTCAGCCATCAGGCGCGGCCGAGGTAACGGCCGTCGCGGGTGTCGACCTTGATCTTCTCACCGGTGGTGATGAACAACGGAACCGGCACGGTGGCCCCGGTCTCGACGGTCGCCGGCTTGGTGCCACCGGTCGAACGGTCACCCTGCAGACCCGGCTCGGTGTAGGTGACCTCGAGCACGACGCTGGTGGGCAGCTCGATGTAGAGCGGCACGTCCTCGTGGGTGGCGACGGTCGCCTCCGCCTCGGGCAGCAGGTAGTTGGCTGCCTCCCCGACGGTGCCGCCGGGCACGGTGATCTGGTCGAAGGTCTCCAGATCCATGAAGACGTAGTCCTCGCCGTCGGCGTACAGGTACTGCATCGTGCGCTTGTCCACGGTCGCGGTCTCGACCTTGGTGCCCGCGTTGAAGGTCTTGTCGACCACCTTCCCGGACAGCACGTTCTTCAGCGTGGTGCGGACGAACGCACCACCCTTACCGGGCTTGACGTGCTGGAACTCGACGACGGACCAGAGCTCGCCGTCCAGGTTGAGTACCAGGCCGTTTTTGAGGTCGTTGGTGGAGGCCATTTCCTGCCTTGATCATCAATTGGCGGACAGACTTCACGAGTCTACTAGCTGCGTCGAATCGCCCGCCCGCCGCTTCCGGCGGCGCTTCAGCGGACCGCCAAATGGTGCAGCGCGAGACGATAGCCGTCGATGCCGAGACCGCAGATCACCCCGGTCGCCACCGCGGAGATCACCGAATGGTGCCGGAATTCCTCACGGCTATGGATGTTGGAGATGTGCACCTCCACCAGCGGTCCGCGCAACATCGCGCAGGCGTCGCGCACCGCGTAGGAGTAATGCGACCAGGCGGCCGGGTTGAGCACCACGGCGGCCTCCTCGTCGGCGGCGTCGTGCAGCCAGCCGAGCAGCTCGTGCTCGGCGTCGGTCTGCCGGACCGTGACGTCGAGCCCCAACTCCCGACCCGTGGTCTCGCACAGCGCCACCAGGTCGGCGTAGGTGGTCGCGCCGTACACGTCGGGCTCCCGGGTGCCCAGCCGACCCAGGTTCGGCCCGTTCAGCACGTACACCCTCATGCGGCGCTTGCTTTCGTTCGCGACTGCGGGGCTCGCAAAACCGGCTCACTCCTCACGCTCACGGGGCCAGCTCACGGTAGGCGGCCTCGAGCAGGGCGTCGTCCGGGCCCTCCAGCATCGCCGGGCGGGCCAGGCCGTCCAGCACCACGAACCGCAACCGGGCCCCCCGGGCCTTCTTGTCGACACGCATCGTGGCCAGCAGCCGCGGCCAGGCCTCGGCGGCGTAGCTCACCGGCAGGCCGAGCGCCGTCAGCGTGCTCCGGTGCCGGTCGGCGGTCGGGGCGTCCAGCCGGCCGGCGAGCCGGGCCAGCGTGGCGGCGTACACCAGGCCGACCGCGACGGCGTGGCCGTGCCGCCAGCGGTAGCCCTCGTTCTGCTCGATGGCGTGCGCCAGCGTGTGGCCGTAGTTGAGCACCTCCCGGACGCCCGACTCGCGCAGGTCGCCGGCGACCACGTCGGCCTTGACCCGGATGGCCCGCTCGATCAGCTCCCGGGTCACCGGCCCGCGCGGGTCGGTGGCCGCCGCCGGGTCACGCTCGACGAGATCCAGGATCACCGGGTCGGCGATGAACCCGCACTTGACCACCTCGGCCAACCCGGCCGCGAGGTCGACGGCGGGCAGGCTGTCGAGGGTGGCCAGATCGGCGAGCACACCGACCGGCGGGTGGAACGCGCCCACCAGGTTCTTGCCGGCGGCGGTGTTGATCCCGGTCTTGCCGCCGACGGCCGCGTCCACCATGCCCAGCAGGGAGGTGGCGACCGGCACCCAGCGCACCCCGCGCAGCCAGCAGGCCGCGACGAAGCCGGCCAGGTCGGTCACCGCGCCGCCGCCGACACCGACCACCGCGTCGGTACGGGTGAAACCGGCCGCGCCGAGGCGGTCCCAGCAGGCGGCCGCCACGTCGATCTGCTTGCCCGACTCCGCGTCGGGCACCTCGATCGGCAGCGGGTCGACGCCCGCCGCGCGCAGCCGCTCACCGATCGCGTCGGCCAGGGCCTTGAGCGGGGGCGTGTGCAGCACCGCCGCCCGGGTCGCGCCGGGCAGCAGCCCCGGCAGCGCGCCCAGCAGGTCGCGTCCGACCAGCACGTCGTACGGTCGTTCGCCGCCGACCGGAATCCGGGTCACCTCGTCCATCGCCGGCAGCCTAGTCGAGCGGACGGCGTGGCGCGGGCGGCTGTCCACCTGCTGGCCGCGCCGCCCAGTCGGCGAGCAGACGGGCGTGCTCGGCCACGGCGGCGCGCAGCGCGTCCGGGTGTCGCACGGTGAACGGGCAGCCCAGGCCGGCGAGCAGCGCGGCCATGCCGGGCAGGCTCTCGGCGCGCGCCCGCAGCAGCACGCCGTCGGCGGTGGCGGTCAGCTCCGCCACGCTGGGCGGGACGCGGCGGCGGGCGGTGACCAGATCGGTCTCCACCACAACCTCGACCTCGTGGGTGTACGGCACACCGGCCAGCGACCGGGTGACCCGGGCCACCGGGTCGAAGCCGTCCGGCACCGTGAACGTCGCCGCGCCGGGGGTGACGGCGCCGACCCGGTCCAGCCGGAAGGTGCGGACCTCGCCGCGCCGGTGGTCGTGGCCTGTGACGTACCAGCGGCCGGCGTGGAAGACCAGGCCGTACGGGTCGAGTTCCCGGTGCGACCGCTCGCCGCGCCAGGAGCGGTAGTCCAGGGCGACCCGTCGCCGATGCCGGGCGGCCTCGGCCAGGGCGAGCAGGGTGCCCGACGCGGGTCGTGGCTCCGGTTCTCCTCGGCGCAGGGTGAAGCCGAGGTGCTCCTGTACGGCGGTCAGCCGGTCGGCGAGCGCCAGCGGCAGCACCCGGCGGATCTTCGCCAGCGCGGTGGCCGTGGCCGGCTGCTCGGTGGCGAGACCGACCCGTTCGGCGACGACCAGACCGAGCAGCACGGCGACCGCCTCGTCGTCGGTGAGCATCAGCGGTGGCAGCTTGAAGCCGGGGTGCAGGCGGTAGCCGCCGTGACGGCCCCGGTCGGCGGTCACCGGGATGCCCAGCTCGACCAGGGTGGCCGCGTACCGGCGCACGGTCCGCTCGTCCACACCGAGCCGGGCGGCGAGGTCGCCGGCCGTGGCCCGGTGCCGGGCCTGGAGCAGTTCGAGCAGGGCGAGCACCCGGCCGGCGGGATGCGACACGGGCCACTCCTTCAAACCGGGCGGATTGTGTCCGGATTCGATCGTACGGTCGGTCGGTAACCGAGAGAAGGAGCGATCAATGGCGACGTTTGTCCTGGTACCGGGATTCTGGTTGGGCGCATGGGCGTGGCGGGACGTGACCGCGACCCTGCGTGCCCAGGGCCACGAGGTGTACCCGATGACGCTCACCGGCGTGGCCGAGCGTGCCCACCTGGCCGGGCCGCAGGTGAGCCTGGAGACGCACACCACCGACATCGTCCGGCTGATCGAGGTCGAAGACCTGCACGACGTCCTGCTGGTGGGGCACTCCGGCGGCGGCATGCCGGTGGCCCAGGCGGCGGACCGGATCCCGGACCGGATCGCCCGGGTGATCTACGTGGAGAGCGGACCGTTGCCGGACGGCACCGCACAGTTCGACACCGTGCCGACGGAGGAACAGCAACGGCTGCGCGCTGTGATCGGCGACGGTGACCTGCTGCCGCCGCCGGCCTGGGATCCGGCGGCCGACCCGACGAACCTGGCCGGCCTGGACGAGCCGACGCTGGCGCTGCTGCGCGCCCGCACCACCGGGCAGCCGCTGCGCACGGCCACCGACCCGGTACGGCGTACCGGCGGCCGGTCGGTGCCCACCGCCCTGGTAGCCAGCACCTTCCCGCTGAGCGTGGTGGAGCAGATGATCGCCCAGCGGCACCCGTTCTTCACCGGCCTGGCCGACGGCCCGTTGTACGAGCTACCCACCGGGCACTGGCCGATGCTCAGCGAGCCGAAGGCGCTGGCCGACGTCCTCGACCTGGTCGCCCGAGCCTGACACCGCGCCGATCTTGCGGTTGTGGTTGTCGAGATACCGGGAATGCCCCGGTACGTCGGCGCAGCAACTGCAAGATCGCGCGGAGGGTGGGGGGTCAGCCTGGGAGGAGGGCGGCTACCTCGGCGACTACCTGTGCCGGGGTGCGGCCGTCGGTGACCACCGTGTCGGTCGCCACCTCGGCGTACAGCGGCTTGCGCTGGTCCATGAGGTGCTTGAGGGTGGCTCGCGGGTTGATCGCCAGCAGCGGCCGGCCCGCGCCGAGCCCCACGCGCTTCACCGCGTCGGGCAGTTCCACCGACAGGTGGACGACCCGGTGTCCCACCAGGGCGGCCCGGGTCTCCTCGGCCAACACGGCGCCGCCGCCGAGGGCGAGCACGCCGGTGCCGGCGGCGAGGGCCGCCGCCACGGCGGCCCGTTCCAGGGCCCGGAAGTGCTCCTCACCCTCGTCGATGAAGATCTCCGGAATGGTCTTGCCGGCCATCTGTTCGATGTCGGCGTCGGTGTCCCGGAACTCCACGCCGAGGGAGTTCGCGAGCGCCTGCCCCACGGTGGTCTTGCCGCATCCGGGCACCCCGACCAGGACGACGACCGGCGCCATCAGCGGATGACCAGCGCGTCGAGGTAGCCGGTCACGTTGCGGCGGATCTCGGCGACCGAGTCGCCGCCGAACTTCTCGGTGGCCGCCTCGGCCAGCACGAGCGCCACCATCGCCTCGGCGACGACCGCGGCGGCGGGCACCGCGCACACGTCGGAGCGCTGGTTGATGGCGGTCGCCGGCTCACCGGTGACGACGTCCACGGTGGCCAGCGCCCGGTTGAGCGACGAGATCGGCTTCATGGCGGCACGGACCCGTAGCGGCTCGCCGGTGGTGATGCCGCCCTCCAGCCCTCCGGCCCGGTCGGTGACGCGCCGGACCCCGGTGGCCGACGGGATGATCTCGTCGTGCGCCTCCGAGCCGCGGGAGCGGGCCTGCTGCCACCCGTCACCGATCTCCACACCCTTGATCGCCTGGATGGACATCAGCGCGGTAGCCAGTCGGGCGTCGAGCTTGCGATCCCACTGCACGTGACTGCCCAGGCCCGGCGGCACCCCGTACGCCAGCACCTCCACCACGCCGCCCAGGGTGTCGGCGGCCTTCTTCGCGGCATCGACCTCGGCGACCATCAGGGCGCTGGCCTCCGGATCGAGGCAGCGCAGCGGGTCGGCGTCGATGCGGTCGGCGTCCTGCGGCGTCGGACGCAGCCCGGGCTTCGCGGCCACCGGACCCAACTCGACCACGTGCGAGACGATCTCGATGCCGAGGGCCTGCCGGATCAGCGCCTTGGCGACCGTGCCGACGGCCACCCGGGCGGCGGTCTCCCGGGCACTGGCGCGTTCCAGGATCGGCCGCGCATCGTGGTGGCCGTACTTCTGCATGCCGGCCAGGTCGGCGTGGCCCGGTCGGGGGCGGGTCAGCGGGGCGTTGCGGGCCTGCCGGGCCAGCTCGTCGGGGTCGACGGGGTCGGCGGCCATCACCGTGCGCCACTTGGGCCACTCGGAGTTGCCGACCCGGATCGCCACCGGGCTGCCCAGCGTCACGCCGTGCCGCAGCCCGCCGATCACCTCGACCTCGTCCTGCTCGAACGACATCCGGGCGCCGCGGCCGTAGCCCAGCCGGCGGCGCGCCAACTCGCCCGCGATCTCGGTGGTGCTCACCTCGATGCCGGCCGGCACCCCCTCCAGCAACGCGACGAGGGCGGGACCGTGCGATTCACCTGCAGTCAACCAGCGCAACACAGCGGTCAGTCTGTCACGGGGCGCGACGGGCGCGTCGCGCTGCCCGCCGCGTCCCGCCCTACGGACAGGCCATCGGTGACCCGGATAGCACCGCTCAGATGCCCCGACCGCGCTTGTGCAGGGTGCGCAGCACCGAGTCGGCCCGGACGACCCGACCGGCCACCGCGAGCGCGAGGTAGGCGCGCGGCTCGCGAGGATTGCGGCGCAGGGTGTGCCGGGCCCAGCGCAGCGCGCCCCGCCGGTCGCCGGAGGCGGCCCGCGCGAACGCGATCTGCCCGGTGACGCGGGCCTCGCCGGCGGGTTGCCCGGCGAACTCCGGGTAGCGGCGCAGCAGCCACTGCAACGCCTCGGAGATGGTGTCCCAGCGCTGCGCGAAGTACGACCGCTTGTGCCAGCGCACCAGCACCGACGGCGTCCGCAGGTTGATCAGCGGCGCGCTGCGGGCGGCGCGCAGCAGGAACTCGTAGTCCTCCGCGTAGCTGCCCGGGATCTCCTCGTCGACCAGGCCGAAGCCGTCGCGCAGCGCGGTCGCCCGGATCAGGAAGGTGGAGGGGTGCAGCTCCGTCAGCCGGTCCCGCAGGAGGTCGTCCAGGGTGATCCGGTCCTTGTCGAGCACCCGGTCGACGGTGTGCCCGTCGTAACTGACCCGGATGCCGCAGCAGACGAACTCGGCCCCCGGGTCGGCGGCCAACGCCTCGACCTGGGCGGCCAGCTTGCCGGGCAACCATTCGTCGTCGTCGTCGCAGAACGCGATCAGGTCACCCTCGGCGGCGAGGGTGCCGCTGTTGCGCGCGCCGGCCAGCCCGGGCGCGCGCCCGTTGGCGATCACCCGGACCGTCCGGTCCGGCCCGCCCAGGGCGGTCAGCGACCCGTCCGGCGTGGACTGGTCGAACACGACGACGGCCTCGATCGTGCCCGGGTACTCCTGGGCGAGGATCGCGGCGAGGGCGGCGCGCAGCAGCTCGGGGCGGTCCCGGGTGGGCACCACGACGCTGACGCTCGGCTGCCGGGTCATCGGGTCTCCTTCGTCGGCTGGCCGGTGCGCGGCCAGGTCCGCCAGCGGGGTCGGCGCCGGTTCGAACGGGCCACCAGGTCGTCCACGATCTGCCCGACCCGGGCGACGGCCGCGCGGCGGGCCTCGTGGGCGGCCGGGTCGGCCTGGACCGCGTACCGGGACGGGTCGGCCTGCCCGGCGGCGAGCGCGTCGTGCAGTTCCTCGCGGGTCTCGCAGAGCACGACCAGCCCGGCCGCGCCGAGGCGACGAGCGAAGAGCTGCTGGTGGTCGTCGACGTGCTCGCCGCGCGACGGGTCCCGGGGCACCACGATGGGCAGGTGACCGTGCCGGCGGGCCTCCAGGATCGTCGCCGGGCCACCGTGGCACACCACCAGGTCGGCGTCGGCCATCGCCTGTTGCAGGGCCTCGTGCCCGAGGAAGGGCACCGCGCCGGGCAGGGCGGGCGCGGCGGTGTGCCCGTGCTGCACGGTCAGCCCGACCGGGCCGGCCTGCGCGTGCCACTGCGCCAGCCAGTCCACGAGCCGGTCGAAGGGATGCTTGTCGGTGCCGACCGCGACGAGCAACCAGGGCCGCTCCACGGATGTCGTGTCGCGCTGACGCGGCAGCCGGGACGCCTCGGCGGCGACGTCGGGCCGGGGCGACTGGGCACGACGGGCGGTGCCCGTCTCCCCGCTCACAGGAGCGTCCCGACGACGGTGGCCTCCGGGTACTGCCGGCGCTGCTCGTCCCACTGCACGAGCATCGCGGACAGGAACGGGCGGCAGAGCCGGGCCGTCAACGTCGCGGTGTCGATCCGGTCGTACACCTCGATGTAGACCGTCGGGATGCGACGCAGGCGGGCCAGCACCACGAACGGCACGGCCACACCGGCGCCGGTGGTGACCACGGCGGCGACCCGCCGACCGCGCAGGACCCGCCAGGCCAGCCGCGCGTTGCGCAGCAGGTTCGGCACGTTCCGGGTGGTCGGGTGGTGCGCCGGCACCAGGTCCTCACCGGTCAGCAGCGACACCGCCTCCGGGGTGTCGAAGGTGACCCAGCAGCGCCGCCACCGTTCGTACCAGGGCCGCAGGGCGAGAAGTTGGGCCAGGTGACCGCCGCTGGATCCCACCAGCAGCAGCACCGGCGATTCGTCGTCGTTGTTCGTGTCCACGCGACTCCCCACAAGTCCGCTTGGAATTCCGATTCACGCAAGGCAGCAGCAGATCACAGGTTTTCCGGTCGTTGAATAGCGCGACCGGACGAGGCGACGATCTCCCCCCGGCGTGCTCAGGCTCACTGTCGAGCCCTCAGCCCATCGACCACCGTCACGACCTGCCATTATTCGGTAACTCTGCGACGCCTCCCCGGCGTCGGGAATTCTCCTGTTCACTCGCTATGTCGTTTCTCGATGACGTCCAACAGTGCGGGATGCAGCGCCGGGTTCCACCCGGCCCCGGCGTCCGCGAGCCGCCACGTCCGCAGCCACATCTCCAACAGGTACGCGTCGGCCACCAGAGCGCACCGCGCCGCGTCGAGGCCGAGCCGCCCACCGTGTCGCCCCAGGCACGCGTCGACGGCGGCGGCGGCCGCCTGGGCCGGCTCGCCGCGCAGCACCAGCGACCGCTGGAACGCGTCGTGGGCCAGGTCGAAGCCGACCGGCACGTCCGGGCCACTGTGCTCCCAGTCCCAGGCGACCAGGCGGCCGTCGTGCGTGCCCAGATTCCACGGCACCCAGTCGCCGTGCCAGTGACCGAACTCGACGGTCGTGTCGCCGTGCCGGCGCACCAGCGCGGCGACCGCCGTCACCGCCCGCGCACCGGCCGGGCCGGTGGCGGTGGCGCGCTCCGCCTGGGCGGACAGTCGTGCCAGGAACGTCGACGAGGCCAGCGCCCGGGGCGCCCCGGGCGCGCCGCCCCGGCGGGCGACCGCGAGCAACGCCGCGATCCGCGGCGGGTCGTCGACCGGCACTCCGCGTACGTCCGGCGGCAGCGGTTCGATCACCGCGACGGCCTGGCCGGCCCACGCCGTCTCGGTGAGCAGCCCGGGCGGCGTCGGATGCTCGGGCACACCGGTCACCGCGCGCAACGCCCGCAGCGCGGCCGCCTCGGCGGTGACCAGGGCACGGGTGGCGTCGTTCCAGCCGATCTTCGCGTAGCCGCGGGGACGACCGTCGACGGTGAACAGTTGCAGCGTGGGCTTGACGTTCGGGTCCGGCGGACGGACGCCGCACGCGGCCAGCAGCGGCGTGCCGCCCAGCGCGGCGGCGAGCCGCTCGGTCAGCACCAGGTCGGCCACGGGCGCCCCCGCCGGCACCGACACGGTCAGCGTCGGAAACGGCGCCAGACCCGCCCCGCCGAACCGGGCCAGCCCGCCGAGCACCGCCCTGAGCGCCCGCACCTTCGGCGGCCGCAGCGCGTTGTAGGCCAGCAGCGATGCCGCGCCGGCCCGGGGCGCGCCCAGCGGCACGAGGAACCGCGCCCGCGCCACCGACGGCACCACGGCGTACCGGGCCACCGCCCGCTGCCCGGCCGGTACCGCGCCGCCCAGCGTCAGGTGGACCCGCTCGTCCGGGAAGACCGCGCGACTCACCCAGCCCAGGCCGTCCACCCGTGAGCGGGGGTCGGTGGCAGGGGTGACCCCCGTCGTCACGCCGCCCGGTCCGCCCAGTCGAGGTCCAACCCGAGCCGCTCACGCAGCGCGTCGTTGTACGGGCGGTAGTACTCGGTCAGCTCCGCGCGGACCGCCGGCTCCAGCGGCGCCGAGCGCCGGTCGTTGTAGACCTTGAAGTTCGGCAGGTCGTACGGGGGCAGCCCGAGAAAGTCGAGGGTGCGACGGTAGGTGGCGCGGGAGTCGCGGTACAGGTCCTCGCTGGGCAGGAAGAGGATCTGGGCGCGGTCGAAGCGGTCCAGCCACGGCTCGAGGTGCTCCAGGTAACGCCCGCGCGCCCGGTACGTGTACCAGTCGTACGCCTCGCTGAACGCCTCCGGCTCGGCGATGAGCCGCTCGCGCTCCCCCGCCGTACGCTCCGGCTCGGCGGCCAGCGCGTCCGCGAAGTCCAGCGGCTCGATGCCGTGCGTACGACGCTCCTTCCAGTGCGAGTACGCCCGCTCGACCGGGTCGCGCAGCAGCACGATCAGCTTCACGGTCGGCATGAGCGCGGCGACCCGCTGCGCGGCGAGCGGATGGAACATGTACAGCGGCGCGGCCTCACCGACGCGGACCGGCCCGCCGTGCCGCTTCGCCAGCGCCTCGCGCTGCCGTTCGGTCGGGAAGTGCGAGCGGTACCACGCCTCGCCGCGGCCCCAGTGCTCCTCGAAGTAGTGGGCCGACTTGGTGTTCCAGGCGGGAAAGAGCCGCGGTACCAGCGGATGCTGGATGAGGTAGTTCCACAGCGAGGTGGTGCCGCCCCGTTTGGTGCCGATGATCAGGAAGTCCGGCAGGGGCCGCCGATCACTGGTGCGCACCCCGTAGTCGACCAGGGACTCCTTCACCCGGGTGGTCACCTGGGTCGGCACCAACTGCTTGACCCGGTCACGGATGGACGCCACGACGGCCCTCACCTACCTTTCGTCGATGCCGGGGCCGGCCCGGCGGCCGCGGCCGCCTCGTCGGACCCACGGATCTGCCTCATGGTCACCCGGATGCCGGCGCGCACCCGGGGCAACGTCAACAAGCCGACGCAGCCGGCCACCAGCACGGCGAGCGCCACCGTCAGGCCGGGTAGGCCGCGCCCCGCGGCCAGCACCCCGACCGCCGCCGCGACGCCCACCCCGCCGACGGTGGTCGCCGCCGCGCGCAGCGTCGCGGTGTCGACGAGCGGTTCGCCGACCACCGACCGGGCGAAGCCGGCGGCGGTGAGGTTCTCGGTGGCGATGCCGGCGGCCCACGCCAGCGCGGCGCCCGTCGCGCCGTGACCGGGGATCAGCCAGAGTCCGAGCGAGACGGTCACGGTGAGCCCGGCCAGGGTGGAGAGCAGGTGCAGGCCGCTGCGTCCGCCCATCAGCAGCAGGCTCTGCACGTTGCCCACGCCGGTGTTGACCAGCATCGCCAGCGCGAGCACCGTCATCGCCGGCACGCCGGCGGTGAACTCCCGGCCGAACAACTGGAGGAACGCGAGCGCGAACACCGCCAGCAGCAGGTACACCGGCCAGGACAGCACCAGCCCCCAGATGGTCAACTGCCGGTGCACGGCCGCCGCGGCGGCCCGTTCACCACGCCCGAGCAGACGGGACAACTGCGGCGACACCGCTACCCGCAGGCCCTGCATGGCGAGCTGACCGGCCAGCACGTAGCGGCCGACCGCGCCGAACACGCCCGCGTCGGCCGGGCCGGCCAGCACCGACGTCAGCAGCACGCCCACCCACATGCTGCCCGCGTCGATGGCCGCCGACGCGGCCCGGGGCAACGCGAAGCGCCAGAACGTCGACCAGTCGGACCGGGCCGGTCGCAGCGCCGCGCCGCGACCCAACCCGAGCGGTCCGGCCACCAGCACCAGGCAGACCAGCAGCGCCAGCGCCGCCGGCACCAGCCAGCCGGTCATGCCGGCGAGCAGCCCACCGCTCGCCAACGCGGCGGCGCCGACCAGCGCCGGGCGGGCCACCGGCAGCAGGAGGAACTGGACGCCGACGTACGCGCGGATCGGTCGTACGCAGCGCAACGCGGCGAGCAGCAGGGTCATCGCCACCACCACCGGCACGGCGGCGAACGTCAACGTCAACAACCCGTGGCCGTCGTCGCCCGAGCCGCGCAGCAGACGGGGGGCGAGGGCGTCGGCGCTCAGCGCTCCCACGCCGGCGACGACGAGCCCGGCCAGCAGCGGTGGGATCAACGCCACCGGGAGCACCCGGGCCGCGTCCCCCCGGACGCCGAGACGTCGCCGGGGCACCGCCCACATGAGGCCGGTCTCCGCGCCGAGCGTGCAGACCGCGGTGGCCACGGTGACCACGCCGATCGCGGCGAAGAACGCGCCCGCGCCGGCCGTTCCGTACCCTCGGGTGATCACCACGGCGAGCACGAACCCGAACAGGCCGCTGACGGCCGCGCCGAGCAGACCGGCCACCCCGCTGCGGGCGCTACGGCGCGTCTCGACCGCGTCGGTGTCCGGGGCCGCGCGCTGCGGGCCGTCCCGGCCGGCGTCGGCCGGCGGTCGGGTGGCGGCGGTCATGCCGGCACCGCCGTGGTGGAGGCGAGCGGCGGATGCCACCGGTACGGGCGGGGCGCGCGTTCGGCTTCGGTGAGTGCCATGGCGAAGCCGACCGCGAAGAACGCGACCGCCAGGTTCTGGTTGGCCATGCCGTAGAACGGGACCTGCACGAGGCACACCACCGGCACCACCGCCAGCCACTGACCGGCCGCCGACGTCGCCCGCGCGCAGACCACCGCGGCGGCCACGAACCACCCCAGGAAGCAGATCAGCGCCGGTACGCCGTGACTGAACAGCACCATCCACAGTTGCCCCTGCGTGCCGATCGGCGCGTCCGCGGAGACCGTGTCCACGTTCACCGGAGCGCCGTACCCCAGCCACGGGGAGTCCTGCACGCGGCGGATCACCTCCGTGTAGAGCGACAACCGGTCGGTGTTGGTGTCGCTGGAGTCGACCCGATTGTTGATCAACTCGGTGATCGGGATGAAGAGCGTGGCCACGCCCCCGGTCACGACCACGCCGACGATGGACGCGGCGACGCGGACGTTGCCCCGCAGGCTGGCTCGCACCCCGAGCACCGCGAGCCCCGCGCCGAGACTCAGGAACATCGCACGGTTCAGGGTGAGGAACGCGGGGGCCAGCGACAGCGGCAACGACGCCAGCAGCGCCCACCGCAGCAGCCCGCGACGGCGCAACATGGTGTACGCCACCACGCAGGGCAGGGTCATCGCGTACGCGCTGCCGTAGTTGTTGGTGTACGCGAACGGCGCCGCGGGCCGGTAGATCGGGTTGAGCGAGCGGGGGCTGTACTCCGCGGTGGTCAGGTGCACCATGTCCTGGATGAACGGGGTCCGGGCGACGCCGGCGGGCAGCAGCACCTCCATCGGGGTGGCCAGCGCGAACCGGGGCACGAGCACCCCGAGCCAGCCCAGCACCACCAACGCGAACCAGAACGCGCAGAGCGGGGTGAGCACCGCCACCAGGTCGGCGCGTTCCCGGGCGGCGGCGTAGACGTAGACGCCGACCACCAGCGCGGTCAGGTAGAAGGCCAGGCGCAGGGCGAACGTCAGCAGCGAGGCCGGTGAGGACAGTTGGGTGGCGCTGACGACCACGATCGCCAGGAACAACAGCCAGATGCCGGCCAGCGGGGGCAGCGGCACCCGACCCCGGGTGAGCAGCACCGCCAGCAGCAGCGCGCCCAGCAACGACCAGCCCAGGTAGAACGCGCCGAGCGCCCACCAGAGCGGCACGAAGCCGAACATCAACGCCAGCGGCCAGAGCGGCAGCCGGGCGGGCGGCGGTGTCGGCGGCGGAGGCGCGATGGCGGCCGGTGTGTGGCCGGGTGGCGGCTCGGTCGCCGGTGCGCGGGTGACCGACACCGGTCAGGCCCGGCCGTTGCGGGTGAGGACGAAGCCCAGCGGGGTGACCCCGGCGGCGCGCAGCCGCTCCACGAGCCGACGCAGGTCGCTCTGGCGGGTGCGGTCCCGTTCGATGACCACCACCGCGCTGCCCTGCCGGGCGACCGCGACGCCGCGCTCGTCGGACTCGGCCGGTGGCGCGTTGAACAGCACCAGGCCGTGGTCGGCGCCCTGCCGCCAGGTGCCGAAGCGGACGCTGCCCACCCCGACGGTCACCTCGTCCGCCGACGCCGGCCGGCCGTTGTCGGTCCGGGCGGACGACACCCGGGGCAGGGTGAGCGTGGCGTCCGGGTCGGTGGACGGGCGGCTGCCGGGCGGGTGCGGCGAGGGTCGTCGAGCCACCGGCGCCTCGGTGGGAGCACCGCCCGCCGCAGGCGTGCCGGCTGGACGCGGCTTGGGCACCAGCGGTCGGGACGGGTCGACGGGTAGCCGCCCACGGTCGGCCAGGACGGCGGCACGCAGGCGCTCGACACGGCCACTGTCGTCGGCGACGAAGACCTCCCGGCCGTCGGCGGCCAGCGCCACGGCCAGCCCGGCGGTGAGTGCCGTGGCGTCCTCGCGGGAGGTGACCAGCGCGACCCGGGCCGGTTGGAGGACCCGCTCGGCGACCGCCATCGCCACGTAGCGGATGTCCGCGTCGACCGCCCGTGGACTACCCCTGAACGGCGGCCGGCGCACCGTGCCGAGCAGCGGCAGGCCGGTGGCTTCCCGGCCGTCGGTGACCGAGCGGACGCGCCGGTCCGCCGACTCCCACGCGTACGCCAGCACCACGCCGATCAGCGCGCCGCCGAGCAGGCCGGCGACCAGGTAGAGCGGCCGGTGCCCGGCGGAGGACACCAGCGCCCGCTCGGCGGTCTGGGTGACCCAGCCCGGGTTGACGTCGACCGCGGCGATCTCGGTACGGGCCGCGTTGAGCTGGGTGAGCTGGTTGTTGATGCCGGACAGCTCGGCCAACGCGGCGTCACCGGCGGCGGTGCCCTTGGCGCTGCTCGCGCGCTTCTGCACCGCTGCCTGCTGGGCGACGACCTTGGCGATGCTCGCGTCG
The DNA here is from genome assembly GCF_053585025.1 of Micromonospora sp. RB23. NCBI lineage: Bacteria > Bacillati > Actinomycetota > Actinomycetes > Micromonosporales > Micromonosporaceae > Micromonospora > Micromonospora sp. RB23. The sequence goes on along the minus strand of NZ_CM132111.1, from coordinate 2,712,226 downwards.
TAGGAGCGCAACATCTCGGCGCGCTGCTGCTCGTACATCGTGCGTCGCACATCGAGGTAGGCCCGCGCGGCGAGGTTGGCGCCCTGCACCGCCCGCTGCGCGTCGTGCGTCTGGTACGTGAAGCGCAGGATCTGCCCGCCGGTGGGCACCTCGACCTCGAGGGCGTTGCGGATGTCGCGCGGTTCGCCACCGACGGCGTCGGCGAGCCGCTGGACCACCTCCGTGCCGGTGGCGAGGCCGCTCTCCACGTTCATGTTGACGGCGCGGTCGGCGCCCGCGCCGCTGGGTGTGAAGGCGTCGGTGACCACGGGTCGGACCGCCACGACCGCGTGGGCGGTCACCGCCGCCGGAACCAGCAACACGTAGCCGAGGGCGGCGAGCAGACCGGCCAGGGCGACCGCGACCACCAGCCGCAGCCGGTGCATCGGCACCCGCAGCAGGTCGGGGAGCGTCACCACGCGGGCGGCGCTCGACGAGTCGGGTGGCCAGGGGGCGGGCGTCGGATCAGTCATGGAACTTCTTCACCGTCTGTTGAGGATTGCCCACGACGACGACGCCCGGTGGCACGTCGGCGCGCACCACCGAGGCCGCGCCCACGACGCTGTCCCGACCGATACGGACCCCCTTGAGCACCAGTGCGTGCGCGCCGACCCAGACGTTCTCCTCGAGGACGATCGGCGCGCGGGTGGCCGGGCCCGGTGGCGCGTGCCGTTGGTCGGGCGGCAGGTTGTGGAAGTCGTTGTCGAGCAGCTCGCAGTCGGACAACAGGCACCTGTCCCCGATCGTCACCGACGTCCAGGTGCCGACCCAGGTGGCGTTGAGCAGACAGTCGGCGCCGACGCGTACCTCGCCGGGACCGGCGAAGCGGACCAGCTTGTTGATGCGGGTGCGGTCGCCGATGGTGACCCGTACGCCCCGACGCAGCCGGATCCGGCCGCGGATCTGCACGCCCCGTCCGAGGGTCAGCCGCCGGTACCGCAATCCGTACCAGGCGCGTTTGAGCGCGAAGACCAGGTGGACCACGCGTTTCGCGCGGAATCCAGCGCCGCCGACCAACGACCCCTCCCCACATCGCGGGGCCGGCGGCGGTGGTACCGCCGCCGACCCGACGTGAACAATCTACCGATCCTCCGTTACGTTTGGTTGACCGTCACTGTACGGAGAAGAACATCGAGGGGATAGACCACGACAACTCGGGCGTCGCCGCAGCGATGAGCGTTGTCGCGGTGCCGTTGACCACCGCGGTCGGCGCGGCCGTCGGATCGAACGGGACACTGCGCAACCCGCCGTCCGTCGCACCGTAGACGATCCGACCGTCCACCCAGGCCATGCCACGCACGCTCGACCAGGTGACACCGCTCGTCGGCAGCGCGAACTCGGTCGCGCCGAGGTAGTTGCCGTCGATCTCGAAGTAGCGGTAGTAGAGGCTGTTGGCGCCGGTACGGGTGTAGTAGAGCCGACCGTCGAGGTAGAAGGCGCCGGTGAGGTTCGCCGGGTTGAACCAGTCGTTGTAGCCGGACGCCTCCCACGACGAGCCGATCGCACCGCCGTTGAACAGCGAGACGTCGATCCGGCTGCCGGTGGGCGTACCCGCCACCGTGTGCGACCAGTAGATCCGGTCGTCCACCCGCCAGGTCGCGCCGGACGCGGTGTAGGCCGGCTGGCTGACGGTGGTGGGCGTACCCAGCGTCACGCCGTCGAACGGCACCTTCGACACCTCACCCGCGCCGGTGCCCAGGTAGAGGTTGCCGCTGCTGCCACTCGGCGGGTTCTTCGCCGTGAAGGTGCGACCGCCGGCGAGCGGGAACATGCCCAGCCGCCCGTGGTACTCCTCGCCCATGCCGTCCGAGTTGTGGCCGAAGTAGAGACCGTCGGAGCCGCGCCAGAGCACCGGCACCGCCGAACCCCAGGCGGTGGTGCCGGACGGCATCGAGGCGCTGCCGCTGCGCCGTGGGTTCCAGTTCACCGGCAGACCCGTGGCCGGGGTGACCGCGCCGATACCGAGCCGGTCGATCGCGCCCGGGCCGGCGTTGTCGCTGGCGTTCGGGTTGTTCAGCCAGCGGAAGTGCCCGCCCAGGTAGATGACGTTGTCGGCCACCTCGACCGAGGTGATGGTGTCGTTGCCGGTGAAGTCGACCCAGGTGCCCAGCTGGCCGGTCCCCCGGGCTGCGGTCTCGAACCGGACCAACGCGTCGCAGTACGCGCTCGGCCAGCCGGCGCCGCCGTTGCTGCCGACCACGAACCAGGTGCCGTCCTCGCCGAACTTGATGTCCTGCACGTAGTGCACGAAGGTCGTCGGGGCGGCGCACGGCGCGACGTACTTCTCGCTGCTCCAGTCCAGGAGGGCCGGAGTGCCGGACACGTCGACGAGCGCGATCTGGTTGCGCGGCAGGTCGTTGAGGAGCGTGAAATTGCCGCCGACGGCCAGGGTGTTGCCGTCCGGAGCGACGTCGATGGTCCACACGTACGAGGTGGTGCTGTGCCGTCCGACGGTGGCGTCGATGGAGAAGGTCGGGTCGATCGCCCCGGTGGTCGCGTTCAGCCGGCCGAGACCCGAGTGCGCGGTGCCGTTGAGCCAGTTGAACGCGCCGGCCACGTAGAGCCAGTTGCCCGACAGCGCCAGATCCCGGACGGTGCCGCCGTCGGAGCGGCCCACCCAGCTGTCGACGATCGCGCCGGTGCTCGGGTTCAACGCGACGAGGTTCTTACGGGAGACCCCGTTGACGTTCTTGAAGGCGCCGCCGACGATCAGCGTGCCGCCCGGCCCCGCCAGCAGCGTGTTGACCGCGCCGTCGAGCACCGGCAGGAAGCTGGTGGACATCACGCCCGTGGTGCGGTCGTACGCGAAGAGGTAGCGCTGCGTGACCCACGCGGACGTCGCGGTCTGCCGGAGCTGGGTGAAGCTGCCACCGACGAAGACGGTGTTGCCGACCTGCGCGAAGGCGCGGGTCTCACCGTCGCGGGCGTGCGGGGTGATGTCGGCGGGATTCGCCGACACCAGGGTCGCGGTTCCGGGGACCGGCACCACCGCCGCCGAGGAGGTCGTGGGTGCGCTGAGCACCGCGGCGAAGACCGCCAGCGCGATCACCCCCGCCCGGGTACGACGTCGTCCTGACAAACGCCATGAGTGCGAGAGTGTGGGCACGCTACGCCTCCAAGATGGATGAGAACCCGAGGTAGCGTGCCTCGCCCAGCCTGGTAGGCGCATCCGCCGATTGGGCGGTGCGTGAATCTGCTAGCCGACAGAACGCCGGAAGATCAGCTGGTAGATCTCCGATGAACGGCGGCTGTGTTCACAGTGTCGTCACACGTGTCAGCGGCTCCCTCCGGTGGGCTGCCGCAGGTACGCGTCCTTGCCGGCCTGGCTGAACCCGGTCACGGCGGAGGCGTCGTGGTTCATCGTCATGTCACAGGTCGCCGTACGGGTCGTCATGCCCGGCGAATTGAAGTAGATCGCGGCCTTGATCTTCGGGTGCGCCTTCAGGGCCGCCGGGAACTCCTGGAACCAGCGCTGCTTCGCGCCCGGGTCCTTCGCGTCGAAGTTCGTGCCGAACTCGGCGAGCATCCGTGGTTTGCCCGCGCCGATGCCGTTCTCGTCGAGCCAGTCGTAGAAGCCGCCGATCGTCGTGCTCGGGCTCTTCCACACGGTGCTGCCGTTGCAGACGTGGAAGTTGTACGGGTCGTAGGCGACCCAGTCGACGTACCGGTCGCCGGGGTAGAGACCGGCGTACCGCGAGTAGTGCCCGGACCAGCCCATCATCGTCCACACCCAGACGGCGTTGTCCGCTCCCGCCTTGGCGAACCGCTCGTACACGTACTTCCAGGCCCGGACGAAGTCGGCGTCGCTGCCCTTGCCCGGCTCGTCCTCGGGCTCGTGGTCGAAGCCCATGAACACCGGCACCTTCGCGGCCCGGATGCGACCGGCGACCGCGTCGATGGTGGCGTCCTGCCGGCCGCTGTACACGTCGGACCACTTCAGCGTCGTACCGGCGGAGAAGTCGCGCGACTCCCAGGCGAAGAACATCAGCCGGCCCTGGCGCATCTGCTCCTGCTCGTACGCGTCGGGGAACGCCCCGTTGCTGCCGGCGTTGGAGAAGTCGTGGTAGCGGTGCACGATGTCGAACTTGCGCCCGACCTGGGCCTCCACGTCAGTGATCGCCTTGCCGTGGTCCCAGCCGCTGCCGGCGTTGGCGGGTGAGTACATCCCCCACCAGGCGCCGCAGGAGGGCACGAGCGTGTCGGACACCTGGCCGCACTTGCCGGACGGGAGGGTCGGGCTCTGGGTCGGGGTCGGGGTACGGGTCGGCGCGACCGTCGGCGTCGGCCGGGGCGCGGTCGTGGTCGGCGCGATCGTGGGCGTCGGCGCCGGTCGGGTGGTCGGCGGCGATGTCGGTCCGCTACCCAGGTCGTATTTGATCACCAGGCTGGGCCGCAGATCCGTGTTGCGGTTCTCGATCGACGCCCAGTAGACGCGTGTCTCCAAGCCGGTCTGGGCCAGCGACACCGTCCAGGTGCCGTTTCCGGTGACCAGCTTGGAGACGTCCCACTCGTTGACGCCCTTGGCCACACCGGCCACGGTGTCCAACACCGTGCCCACCTTCGCCGGGGTCGGTCGCGCCTCGCGGGCGCTCACCGACGAGGCGTGCGCGGTCACCGTCGCGCCCAACTGCTGCCACGCGTGCATGCGCAGCGTCGCCCGGACGTTGACGGCGGCGGCGGGAAGGGTGGTCACCGCGAACTCGACAACCGCCTCCCGGCCGCCGCGCGGGTTGCCGTCGCAGCGCGCCGCGCAGGTCGCCAGGGTCCCCTTGGTGGAGTTGTCGCCGTCCTGCGAGACCATCGTCGCGGTGGTGTCCGCCACCGCGCGGATCGACAGGTCGTCGCTGGCCAACAGGGGCATCATGGTTGCCACGATGCCGGCCACCACCGATCCGCCGACGACGCCGACGGCGATCGCCTTGCGCCGGGGGCCGTTGCGGAACCGGGTGATGCGGTGTAGTCCGTGCCTGGTCAAGGAGAACTCCCTGTGTCTGGTGCGATAACCGTGAGCAGCGTATCGATGACCAGGGCACGTCGTCGGTAGGACAGTTTTCCGTAAGCGCGTCTTAACCGTCAGCTAAGGATCCACGCGAGACGAGGTCTCCGCCGCGCCTCTTCAGCGAATCAGCCCAGGTCACGCCGGGGGTTCGATCATCTCCCGGCCCCGCCCGGCGAGGAGCGCTCCGACGCCCGCGCCGACCGCGATCAGCACGCCTGTCGCGTACGACTGGTCGGTCAGCAGAACGAGGCCGATCGGTAACACCAGCACCAGGATGATGACGATGACGAGCAGCAGGACCCTTCGCGAGATCATCCCGCTCATCTCGCTCAGAGCCGGCCGCGCCGGATGCCGAGCGGGATTCCGATCGCGGCGACGGCGGCGCAGATGGCACCGATGACGATCATCCGAACCCCGTTCCTGCCTCCCGTGGCGGCCTCGAGGATGCCCCACCCGAGGAGAAGCAAGCTGAGCACGGCGGTCGACGCAGCGAGTGCGCGCATCGTTCCCTTGCTGTAGGGACCCTCGCTCTGCCGCATCTCGTGGCGTCTCCTCTGGACTTTGCACGGCGCCTGGCCCGGCGGAGCCTCGGCCAGCCAGTCCTCGTGATCGTAGTTGACCCCGTGTCCACTCGCTCGCCTGCCGTTTCGGCGAACAGCGCGCGAACCCTCCACCCGGGACGTCAGCCGCGGCGTTGCAGGAGGCCGGCGGCCAGGAGACTCACGCACGGGACGAGGAGCAGCGCCAGTGCGTACCGTGGCACCGACAGGTCGAAGGTGCGGTACAGGACCACTCCCACCAGCCACAGCGCGGTGACCAAGCCGCCGAGCAGCAGATGTTGTCTGCCGCCGTCATGCGGCAGCGCCACACCGGAGCGGCCCTTCCTCCACACCTGAACGACCACGACAGCGGCCGACACCGCCATGACGGCCACAAAGGGCCAGCCGAGTGAGCCGTACCCGAGCGCGGCGACCAGCGCCAGGACGCTGAGGGCACCGATGGCGAGAAGCACCAGGACCGACATCAAGACCTCCGGCGGAAGGGAGTCACGAAGAGATTGCCAGCGGAAGCCCCGCGGAACAACCAAAGCCGTCAATCGGGCGCTCGGGCGGCTACGCCTCGTCCGTAAAGGTGCTTCGGCATCCGTGCAGTGCAGCCATGGCGCAGGTTGTCAAACCGCAGCCCGTCAAAGAGCAGCCTGCACCTTGACAAGTGGTAAGCGAATGGTGACGCTCGCTGGGCCCTTTGCGTGCGTAATCAGCTGCGGGCCGCTACCAGCGCGTCCCGCATCGCCGCGATCGGCGCGACGGTCCCGGTGAACTGCTCGAACTGCCCTACCGCCTGCGCGAGCAACAGGTCCAGACCAGACACGACCCGCAGCCCGGCTGCGCCGGCCGAGTCGGCCAGCGGCGTCGGCCACGGGTCGTAGAGCGCGTCGAAGAACACCGCGCCCGCTCGCCAGGTCGCGGCGGCGGCGAACGGGTCGGCGACGCCCTTCGGCACCGTGGAGACGACCACGTCGGCGTCGGCGAGGTGCCGGGGCGCGTCGGCCCAGGCGCCGGCGGTCAGCGCGACGCCCAGCGCCCCCGCCACCGGGCGCAGCTCGTCGACCGCCTCGGCCCGTCGGGCCACCACCGTCACCGTGGCACAGGCGAGCTGCGCGGCGGCGGCGAGCGCGGCACGGGCCGTTCCGCCCGCGCCGAGCACCGTCATCGTCGCGCCGGGCACCACCCCGGCCTCGGTGAGCACGTGGACCATGCCGCCGACGTCGGTGTTGTCCGCGTACCAGGAGCCGTCGTCACGTCGTACCAACGTGTTGGCCGCGCCGACGGCGACGGCGACCGGCGACGCGGCGTCCGCCACGGCGAGCGCCGCCTCCTTGCCCGGCATCGTCACCGACAGCCCGGCCCACTCCGGGCCCAGGCCGGCGACCAGGTCCGGCAGCTCCGCGGCCGCGCACTCGATCCGGGTGTACGACCACCCGGTCAGCCCGGCGGCGACGTAGCCGGCGTTGTGGATCACCGGGGAGAGCGAGTGCGCGATGGGTTTGCCCAGCACCGCGGCCCGACGGGCCGCCCCGGTCCGCGTCATGTCCGCCCCTTCGTACACGTCGTCCCGACCCTACCGACCGCGCCGACCGCCGCACCAGTCGTCACCGGTGGCGGCGATGGTATTCGCTTGACGTTCCATCGACATCGGTGGAAGCATTTTGGAGTAGGACGATCGATCATAAACAGGGGGGAACCATGAACAAACGGATTCTGCGCGTCCTCATCGCGTTCGCCGCGTCCCTCAGCATCACCCTGCTGGCCGGGTCCCCCGCACGGGCGGACAGCGCGGCCGGTAGCTGGTCCGACAACCACCAGCTCTGCAACTCCAGCTCGTGCGTACGGACCGGCAACATCGTGCGACTCTGGCAGGCCATCATCTGGGCCGACGACCTGAGCGGCACCGTCGGCACCAGCTTCATCGACGGGGAGTTCGGCTCCAACACCGCCGCCAAGACCAGAACCTGGCAGGACGTGATGAACATCGGCGTCGACGGGTCGGTCGGGCCGCAGACCTGGGGCAAGGCGTACGGCGCGGTCAACCGGAACACCGGCTACGACACGAGCACCCAGACCGGGTACTTCTACTACGGCTACAACCGCACCTTCGCCCTGCGCAAGCAGAACAGCAACGGCGTGTGGACCTTCCTGAACCCGCGCACCGGTTCCTGGACCGGCACCAGCCACTGACGACGGCACCACCCGCACCGAAAAGGCTCCCTCTCCGCGATCCCGGTCGCGGCAGAGGGAGCCTTTCGTCGACGTGGAGCGCTCAGATGATGCCGGCCTCCCGGGCCCGGGCCTCGTTGCGCTGGTGCTGCTCGTACGTCTCGGCGAAGGCGGAGTGGCCCTGCTTGTCGATCGCCACGAAGTACAGCCACTTGCCCACCGGCGTGTCCATCGCCCCTTCCAGGGCCTGCTTACCGGGGTTGTTGATCGGAGTGGGGATCATGCCCTGCAGCTTGCGGTTGTACGGGTTCTTCGGGTCGTCCAGCTCGGCCGCCGTCATCTGCTTGGACGACTTGGTCGGCTTGCCGATCGACTCCAGGTAGTAGTTGACCGTGACGTCCATCTCCAGGCAGTTGCACGGGAACTCGCCGTACGCCCGGTTGTAGGCCACCCGGGCGACCTTGCCGAGGTCGTCCTTGTTCCCGGCCTCGGCCTGGGCCAGCGACGCCACGATCAGCGCCTCGTACGGGCTGACCTTGCGCTCCTTCTGCACCCGGTCGGCGAACTTCATCTCCCCGGTCACCGAGAGGAAGTTGTCGACCATCAGCTTGAGGATGCTCTCGGCGGTGGCCTTCGGCGGGATCTCGTACGTGTCGGGGTAGAGGAAGCCCTCGACGGACTTGACGATCTTCTTGCCGTCGTCGCGCTTGAACCACCAGTCCGGGACGCCGAGCGCCTCCGGGTCCTTGGCGGCGGCCTCGAACTCCTTGACCGGGATCTTGGTCTTGTCGGAGAGCAGCTTGTAGATGTTCTTGCTGGTGCGACCCTCGGGAATGGTGATCCCGTTGACGATCTTGTTCTTCAGGTCGAGCATGGCCGTCACGGCGCTCGCGCCGCTCATCTGCTTGCGGAGCTTGTACGTGCCCGGCTGGATGTTCTTGCTGCGCGAGTTGGCCTCGGCCGCCTCGATGAACGCCTTCTGACTCTTGACCACATCGGCCGCGACCAGGGCGTCGGCCATGTCGGCCAGCAGAGCGCCATTCTTGATCTCGACGGTGATCTCACCGGACCCGGCGCCGTCGTAGTCGGGCGTGACGAAGTAGTTCTGGATCCGGTCGAACCCGTAGTACGCGCCGCCGCCGATGCCGCCCAGCAGGACCAGGGCCATCAGCAGCGCAAAGAACGTCTTGCCCCGGCCACCGCCCGAGCCCTTCTTGCCCTTGCGGAAGCTGCGCCGGTGCCGCCCCTTCTCACCTCGCTCCGGCTCGTCGAACCCAAGGTCCAGATCGTCGATCATTACGTCCGCCTCCGCTGTGCGTCCAGCCAGCTCTGCAGGATCTCCACCGCGGCCGCCTGGTCGACAACCGCACGTTGACGCTTGCCACGAACGCCACGTTCGGCAAGCCTACGAGAAGCGACCACGGTCGACATCCTCTCGTCAGTGAGCGTTACCGGAACCGGCGCTATCACATTGACCAACCGGTCAACGTACGCCTTCACGCTGACCGCCGCCGGACCATGCTTACCGGCAAGGTTGACCGGCAGTCCGACGACCACCTCGACGGCCTCGTGCTCGGCCACCAACGCCGCGAGCTGGGCAATGTCGCTCGGCACCGCCTCCGGCGCGGCCGTGAGATCGCGGGCGAGGGTCACCAGCGGCGTGGCCAGCACCCCGTGCGGATCCGAGCGGGACACCCCGACGCGCACCTGACCGACGTCCACACCGAGGCGAACTCCCCGTGTGAACCCGGTCACCGTGGGTCACCCGTGGGCTGTCGACGAACCAGGGCGGACCATTCGGTCCGCCCTGGTCGACACTGTCCGTCCATCACGCCTCGGTGATCGCCTTCTCGACGGTGAGCAGCAGGTTCGGTGCCTCGGTCGCGGGCAGGCCGCCACCCTGGGCCAGGTCGGGGCTACCCCCACCCCGCCCGGAGAACGCCGCCTTCACCAGGTCCGAGGCCGCCAGGCCCCGACTGCGGGCCGCCGCGTTGACCGCCACCACCAGCGACACCTTGCCGTTCGACCGGGCCGCCACGGCGACCACCGCCGGCCGCGCCGGGTCGATCTTGCCGCGGATCTCCTGGGCGAGGGTCCGTACGTCGTTGCCGGCCGCGCCCTCCGGCGCCTCCGTCCCGACGTACGCCACCCCGCGCACGTCCTTGGCCTGCGCGGCGAGCGCGCCCGCCCCGCCCAGCACCAGCTGGGCGCGCAGCTTCTCCAGCTCCTTCTCCGCGTCCCGCAGCTGGGTGACCGTCTGCTCGACCCGGTCGGCGACCTGGTCGTTGGGCACCCGGTACAGCTCGGCCAGCCGGGACACCAGCAGGTGCTCACGGGCCAGGAAGCCGAAGGCGTCCATGCCGACCAGCGCCTCGACCCGGCGTACGCCGGAACCGATCGACGACTCGGAGAGGATCTTCACGAGGCCGAGCTGCGCCGAGCGGGCCACATGCGTGCCGCCGCACAGCTCCCGGGCGTAGTCGCCCACCTCGACGACCCGCACCTCCTCGCCGTACTTCTCGCCGAAGAGCGCCATCGCGCCGATCCGCCGCGCCTCGTCCAGCGAGGTGATGAAGGCGTGCACCTCCAGGTCGGCCAGCAACACCTCGTTGACCTGCTGCTCCACGTCCCGCAGAACGGTCGGCGACACACCCGTCGGGGTGTTGAAGTCGAACCGCAGCCGGCCCGGCGCATTCAACGAACCCGCCTGGGTGGCCGACTCACCGAGGAAGTTACGCATGGTCTGGTGCACCAGGTGGGTGGCCGTGTGCGACCGGGAGATCGCCCGCCGCCGGGTCGTGTCGATCTCGGCGTAGCCGGTGTCGCCCGGGTGCACCTCGCCCCGGATGACGCGGGCCCGGTGCACGATCAGGCCCGGCACCGGCTGCTGCACGTCGAGCACCTCAACCTGACCGTCGCCGACGGTGATGATCCCGTGGTCGGGCTGCTGACCGCCGCCCTCGGCGTAGAACGGCGTCGTGTCGAGCACCAACTCGACGGTCTCACCCTCGGTCGCCGCCGCGCGCGGACCGTCCGAGCCCAACAGCGCCCGCACCCGCGACTCGCGCGCCACCTCGCTGTAGCCGGTGAACGTCACCGGACCACCCTCGTCGAGCACCGACCGGTACGCCGACACGTCGGTGTGCCCGGTCTTGCGCGCCTGCGCGTCCGCCTTCGCCCGGGTCCGCTGGTCGGCCATCAACCGGCGGAAACCCTCGTCGTCGACCTTCAGACCCTGCTCGGCCGCGATCTCCAGGGTCAGGTCGATCGGGAAGCCGTACGTGTCGTGCAGCTGGAACGCCTTCGCCCCGGACAGCGACGTGCCACCCGAGGAGCGGGTCTCGGCGATCGCCGTGTCCAGGATCGTCGTCCCGGCACGCAACGTCGACAGGAACGCCTCCTCCTCCGCGTACGCGTACTGCGCGATGCGGTCGAAGTCGGTCGCCAGATCCGGGTACGAGGGCGCCATGCAGTCCCGCGCGACGGGCAGCAGCTCGGGCAGCGCCCGGTCCTGCCAGCCCAGCAGCCGGATCGACCGGATCGCCCGCCGCATGATCCGCCGCAGCACGTACCCACGGCCCTCGTTGCTCGGCGTCACGCCGTCGCCGATCAGCATCAGCGCGGTCCGCACGTGATCCGCGACCACCCGCAGCCGCACGTCGTCCGGGTGCGACTCGCTCGCCACGTGCCCGGAGTGCGCGCCGTAGCGCTTGCCGGTCAACTCGGCCGCCCGCGCCAGGATGGGCCGTACCTCGTCGATCTCGTACAGGTTGTCGACGCCCTGCAGGATCGAGGCCATCCGCTCCAGGCCCATGCCGGTGTCGATGTTCTTCGCCGGCAGCTCACCCAGGATCGGGTAGTCCTCCTTGTTGGTGCCAGGACCCCGCTCGAACTGCATGAACACGAGGTTCCAGTACTCCATGTACCGGTCCTCGTCGACCGCCGGACCGCCCTCGGCGCCGTACTCCGGACCCCGGTCGTAGAACAGCTCCGACGACGGACCGCACGGCCCGGGGATGCCCATGGACCAGAAGTTGTCCGCCTTGCCCCGACGCACGATCCGCTCGGCCGGCACGCCCACCGACCGCCAGATCTCGAACGCCTCGTCGTCGTCGAGGTAGATCGTCGGCCAGATCCGCTCCGGGTCCAGCCCGTAACCGCCCTCGGCGACCGGCTTCGTGGACAGCTCCCAGGCCAGCGGAATCGCGCCGGCCTTGAAGTAGTCGCCGAAGGAGAAGTTGCCGTTCATCTGGAAGAACGTGCCGTGCCGGCTGGTCTTGCCGACCTCGTCGATGTCCGGGGTGCGGATGCACTTCTGCACGCTGACGGCCCGCTGGTAGGGCGGGGTCTGCTGGCCCAGGAAGTAGGGCACGAACTGCACCATGCCGGCGTTGACGAACAGCAGGTTCGGGTCGCTGATGGCGGGCAGCGGAGCGGACGGCACCACGGCATGGCCGTTCGCCTCGAAGTGCGCGAGGTACCGCCGCTTGATCTCCGCCGTCTTCATCGCTGGTGTTCCTCCGGAAAAATCTCTCGATCGCCGATCCGCGGGGACTCCCGCAGCTCGGCGAACTGGTCGTCGAACGCCTCGCCCTGGACGAACGCCTGGTGGATCTCCTGCTCGCGCTCGGCCATCCCGACCCGCACGTCCTCCACGAAGCTACGCACCGACTCCACCAGGCTGCCAGCGGATTCCGACAACGAGCTGGCGATGCCGGCCGGGGTGTACGCCTGGGCGGTCCGGGTCGCCCTGCGGACCACCACCACGCCCACGGCCACGCCGATGCCGAGCCAGAACAGACGCCTCATGTCGTGCTACCTCCTGTGGCGGGGACGGTCAGCGGTTGCCGCGCCGGGCGGCCCGCCGCTGCTGCTTGATGGTGTCGCGCACCTCGCGCTCGGTCTCGGCGTGCCGGCGGCTCGCGGCGGCCCTGCGCACGCTGTAGCCGAAGGCGGCCACCTTGACGAGCGGGTTCGCGGCCGCCGCGGAGACCACCGTCGCCAGGTTCGCGATGTTGGCGGTGACGTTCTGGGCGTGGCTGGTCATCGTGTCGACCTTCGCCAGCTGGAGGTTCACACCGTCGAGCGAGGTCTGCACCTGCTCCAGCGCCACATTGACGTTCTTCACCGTGGTGTTGACGTCGCCGAGCAGCGGTGCCGTCCGGTCGTTGAGGTCGTTGATCATCCGGGTGGTGGCGTCCACCGTGTGCCGCAGCCGCAGGATCGGCAGCGTCAGGATGAGCACCAGCACCGCGAACGCGCTCGCCGCGATCAGCGCCGCGACCGCCAGAATGTCGCCCACGCGTGTCCTCCTCAAGCAGATTTCCGCCGGACCCGACGTCCCCGGAACGCACAACCGTGGCGCCCACCGAACCACCGGGCCGTCGCCGGCCGGCGGGCGCGGTCGGGCCCGCCAGCCCCAGACCCTACCGTCCGTGATGGAGAGCGGCTCAGGACGGTGAGGGTGTCACGTCGCCCAGCGGATCCCCGCTGACCGTCGGGAACGGATCCTCGCCGGTCAGTGACGGATCGGTGCTGGGCTGCGGCCTGGTTCGCTCGTCGTCGATCGCGTTGCGCACCTTCACCGACACCAACGAGCCGGCGCACTCCCCCGCTGCGGCCGACGGCTCGGGGGACGGCACGATCGCCGGCTCCCCGTCGACCGGCGGCGGTACGCAGGCCGGCGCGCGCACCCACAGATCGAGGGTCAACTCGTCCTGACGCCAGCAGGTGTAGCTGCCCTTCGTCTCCTGCTCGGGGCAGCGGCTCACCTTCCACGGCCGCCAACCGTCGTTGCGCAGCGCCTCCTCGTAGACCTTCGCCGTCTCCTCCGGCGACTTCTCGGAGGTGACGGTGCGCTCGCGCAGCCGGCAGTCGAGCAGGCACCAGCGGCTGCCGCTGACGTCGTCGACCGTCTTCGTCGCGGCCCACCCGGGCACGTCGAGCTGGTCCAGGTTGTCGAAGACCGGGTCCCTGCTGAGCGTGCGGAGGCCGAAGAAGAGTGGCACCGCGCCGAGCAGCACGATGCTGACCAGTGCCAGGACGGCGACCCGCAGCCGGCGTCGCTCGCGCGACTGCCGGTGTTGCTCGGAGCGGGCGCCCGGGGCGGCGTCCTCGTCGTCGGGGACATCCTGGCCGGCCGCGCGCAGCGGCGGCTCCTCCATCGGTTCGGCGGGCGGCCGGTCCGCCGGACCCGCCCCGCCCGGTGGCGCGACGGCGGCACGGGCCACCGGTTCGCCGGTACGACCGGGCGGCGGCACGGGGGCGACACCGCTCGGCTCGGGACGGCCGCCCTCGCGGGGCGGCGGCAGCGCCCGACCCGCGGCGCGGTCCGCCGGACGCGGGGCGGCGGCACGCGCGGCCACGGGCGCGGCGGGGCCGACCTGCTCGGCGCCCGTCCGGACGTCGCCGCCGGGTGGCTGGGCGACGCCCGGTGGGCGGACGGCGGCGCGCGCCGGACCGTCCGGACGGGGCGGACCGTCCGGGCCGACGCCCGGTGGGACCGCCGCACGGGCCGGACCGTCCGGGCGGGGCCGGGCCGTACCAGGTCGGGTCGGAGCGTCCGGACCGACGCCAGGTCGTACCACCGCACGAGCCGCAGCCTGCGGATCGACGCCGGGTGGGGCAGCGGCGCGGGCCGTGGCGTCCGGACCGACGCCCGGCGGCGTCGCCGCGCGAGCGGGACCGTCGGCGCCCGGCGGTACCGCCGCCCGGCCCGGACCCTCGGGGCGGGACCGGGGCGGGCCGTCCAGGCGTGTTCCGGGTGGACCGTCGGGGCCGGCGACCGGTGGCACCGCCGCGCGGGCCGGACCGTCGGGGCGGGCGACCCCGGATCGGGGTGGACCGTCGGGCCCACGGCGGCCGGCGCCGGAGACCGGCGCGTCGCCGGGCGCGAGCCGGGCCCGGCCACCGGCCGCGCCAGAGCGGGCGCCCCGCACGGGCGCGCCGGGCGCGGGTCGTCCCCCGCCGGGCGGACCGGCGTACGGGTCGTCACCGCGCTCGCCCCCCGGGCCGGGCCGCCCCTCGGCAGCCGGCTCGGCCGACGGGCGGCGTCGACGGTTGATCGGATCCGGGGCGGTACCCGGAGCACTCCGACGGCCTACCCGGCGCTCCCCCGGAAGCGGCGACTGCGGCACGGAACCGCTCGGGTGCTCGCCGGTGGTCTCCGGGGCATGGGCGGCCCGGCGGCCGGTGGGAGCCTCCGCGCCGGGGTCGGCGGGCGGCCCGGCGGCCCGCCGACCGGTGGGGCGCTCCGCGGCCGGATCGGGTACGGCGAGTGGACCACCGGAGCGATCGTTCAGGTCACCTGCGGGCGGCGGGCCGACACGGCGGGCGGCGGACCGCTCCGCGGGCTGCCCGTCGGGTCCTCGACGGTTGACCACCGGCAGGCCCGGGTCGGTGTGCGGCAGCCGACCGGCCTGACGCAGCCAGTCCGCCGGCCGCTCCGGGCGGTCCCGGCGTTCCGGCTGCGGCTCACCGCCGGTCGCCATGCGTCGGTCCTGCTCGTCGGGGACCGCCCGACGGCGACCGGTGCCGTCGGTGGCCGTCCCGCCGGTGGGGACAGCGCCGCTGGGCGACGCGTCGGGCAGCGGCGGGGCGTTGCCCGAGCGGGGCACCGCCGGCTCGTCCGCTTCGGCGGCACGACGCCGGCCCCCGGCGGGGCGGGGTGGCTCCGGAGCTCCCGGGTCGACCGGCCCGGGACGACGCCGGGCCGTACGCGGGTCCTCGGCGATCGCGGGATCGGGTCGCAGGCCCTCGGCGACCTGCGCGGCGGCACCGGGCACGGGTCCGTCGAAACGCGCGGCGCCACCGGCGGCGGGTCGCGTCGGGTCGGGCGTACGCCGTCCGGGCGGCGGGCCGTCGCCGCTGGGCGGCCGTCCGGCGGCGCCCGGCTCGGACGCGGGTCGCCGGCCCGGCGGCACGGCGTCGGGCCGGCGCAGCGGCGGAGTGGCCTCCGCCCGGCCGGCCGGCGCGGGAGCCTCGAGACGGGGACCGGTCGGAGCGCCCACGGCCGGTGCAGCCGGGGGCGGGCCGGACGGCCCCACTGTCGGACGTGCTCGCGCGGGGCCGGTGGGAACGCCGCCCCGCGGTCGGGGGCCGGCGGGGTCGGCCGGGTCGACGCCGCCCGGACGGACAACCGGCGGCGTGCGGGGTCCTGCGGCGGCGCGCGGGTCGACGCCGGGAACCGGCTGGGTGCCGCGCGGCGGCGGCTGGCCGGGAACGCCGGCCGGCCCGGGCTCACGCGGGCGCTCGACAGGCGCCCGGTCAGCGGGCGGGCGGGCGTCCGGACGACGACCGGGCGGGGGCGCCTCGCCGGGCCAGGGTCCGTCGACACCCCGACGCGCCCCGGCGGCCTCGGTGTCCGGCCGGCGCGGGCCGGGTGGCGCGTCCGGGGGCGTCGGCATGCCGGCACGCGGGGGCACCGGCTCGACCGGAGCCCCGTCCGGGCCCAGCTCGCCCCGTTGCTGCTTGGCCGAGCGCAGGTCGTCGATCCAGCCGAACTCCTCGCCGGCTACCGGCTCCTCCGGCTCGGCCTCGGCTCGGCCTCGACCCCACCGGCGGCCCTTGGCGCGGGGATCACGCCGCTCGTCCGGGCCCTCGTCGGAGCGGTCCGCACCACGCGATCTCACTGTTGACCCTCTCCTGCGGCGTTCGTGCCGCCGTCCTGCGTCGTGCCGGCACCGTCCACACCCGCGACCGCCCGGCCGTTCCGACCAGCAAGCGCCGTCGCGGGCTGCGGCGTTACCGGTTCCCCGACGGCCGACGCGGCTGCCGCGGGCGGTCCGGCGGTCACGGTCGCCGGGGCGGCCGGCGTTTCCGGGCGGACCGGTGGGACCGGCAGCCCGCGTACGATCCGGCGCAGCAGCGGCAGCCGCGTCGCCACGGACCGTTCCGCCCCGTGCGGGCCGGGCTGGTAGTAGTCGACACCGACCAGGTCGTCGGGGACGTACTGCTGGGTGACCACGCCGCGCTGGTCGTCGTGCGGGTAGCGGTACCCGGTGCCGTGGCCCAGCCCGCGGGCGCCGGCATAGTGCGCGTCGCGCAGACCGCGGGGCACCGGCCCACCCCGCCCGGCCCGCACGTCGGCGATGGCGGCCCCGATCGCGGTGGTGGCCGAGTTCGACTTCGGCGCGGTGGCCAGGTGGATCACGGCCTGGGCCAGGTTGAGCTGCGCCTCGGGCAGGCCGACGTACTCCACCGCGTGCGCGGCGGCGGTGGCCACGCTCAGTGCGGTCGGGTCGGCCATGCCGACGTCCTCGCTGGCGAAGATGACCAGCCGACGGGCGATGAACCGGGCGTCCTCCCCGGCGACCAGCATCCGTGCCAGCCAGTGCACCGCGGCGTCGACATCCGAGCCGCGCATGCTCTTGATGAAGGCGCTGACCACGTCGTAGTGGGCGTCGCCGTCGCGGTCGTACCGCACCGCGGCCACGTCGACGGCCTGCTCGGCGGTGGACAGGTCGATGCGCCCGGTGCCGAGGGCCGTGGCGGAGGCGGCCGCCGCCTCCAACGCGGTCAGCGCCTTGCGGACGTCACCGGCGGCGAGCCGGACGAGGTGGTCCTCGGCGTCGCTGGCCAGGGTGAGCGCGCCGCCCAGACCACGCTCGTCGGCTACCGCCCGACGCAGCAGGCCGCGTACGGCGTCGTCGTCGAGCGGTTGCAGGGTGAGCAGCACGCACCGCGAGAGTAGGGGCGAGATGACCGAGAAGTACGGGTTCTCGGTCGTCGCCGCGAGCAACGTGACCGTACGGTCCTCGACGGCGGCGAGCAGCGAATCCTGCTGCGTCTTGCTGAACCGGTGCACCTCGTCGATGAACAGCACCGTCTGCGGGCCGCCCGAACGGCGCTGCCGACGGGCCGTCTCGATCACCGCGCGGACGTCCTTGACGCCGGCGGACAGCGCTGACATGGCGACGAAACGACGGTCGGTCGCGCCGGCCACCAGGTGCGCGATGGTCGTCTTGCCGCTGCCGGGCGGCCCCCAGAGAATGACGGACATCGGGGCGCCGCCGGAGACCAGTTGCCGCAGCGGCGCGCCGGGGGCGAGCAGGTGGTCCTGCCCGATCAGCTCGTCCAGGCTCGCGGGTCGCATGCGGACAGGCAGGGGCGAATCGTCCGCTACCGGAGTGAAGCCGTCTACACCGGCGGGGCCCTCGGGCGCGGCACGCGGCCCGGTGGTGGCACCGAGGGAGAAGAGAGCGTCGGACTCCATCACGAAGACAGTACCGGGCCCGACCCGAGACGCCGGAATCGCGCTACGGGCCGGGCCACCGCTGATCGGTCTCGGTCAGCCACGACCGGGGCGACGACCCCGGTACCAGCGACCGCCGCCGCTGCCACGCGGCCCGCTGCCGACGCCGCCCAGGTAGAGCGCGAGCAGGAAGAGGCCGATGAGCACAAGGGTGTTCCAGTTGAACAGGTCGGGCGCGCCGAAGTTGGTGTCGAACAGGTCGATCAGCAGGGCGAAGCCAAAGACGATGGCCGCGAGAATGGCGAGCATGTCGGTCCTCCGGTGGGGGTTCCCAGTAGGTCGGCGCGTGATGTACCCAATCGGTCGACCCGCCAATCTCCACCGTGGATCGGCTGCGTAGTAAGCCGCCCGCCGGCGGCACAACCCCGGCGGGACCACCCTGCAAGATCGCGCACGATCCTGGATGTAGTGGTGTCGACACGTCGACGAGACCACTACATCCAGGATCGTGCGCGATCTTGCAGGGGCGGAGAGCCCTCGCCCCGGCCGCTGGCCGCCAAGATCCGCGCAACGTCGGCGATATTGCTGTCTCCGGTGCGGATGAAGCAGCAACATCCCCGACGTTGTGACGATCTTGGGCGTGCCGCGGGGCGGCGTGGGGTGTGGGGCGGCGTGGGGTGTGGGGTGTGGGGTGTGGGGCGCATCGCTGGGCCGGCGCGGTCGGCCTCACGTCGGCTCCTAGGCTGGTCCCATGATCATCGAGGACCAGGCGCTGCACGACCGGGCCACGATCCTGGCCGCCGCCGGCGGGCACCCGTTCGTCCGGCACTCGCTCTCGCCGGGCATCCCGGCGCGTGGCTGGCAACACGGCGGTGCCGTGCTGTGGTTGCTGCCGCCCGAGCGCGGCTTCGGCGCCGACGCCGTGGGCCCTGTCGGCCCGGTACTGGACCTCTGCGCCGCCCTGGTCGCCGAGGGACTGCTACGGCCGGAGAACCGGCTGCACCTGCCCCGGTTCGACCCCGCCCTGGCGGTCGGCCGGGTGGCGGTGGCGCAGCACGTCGACTGGGACTTCCACTGGACCACCGCGGCTCCCCCGCCGCAGCCGGACGAGGAGCGGGTCGTCCGGCTGACCGACGCCGACCGCCCGGCGCTGGACGCGCTCGTCGACGAGGCGTTTCCGACCACCACCACCCGGCCGGGCGACCCGACGGTCGTCGACTGGTACGGCATCCGGTCCGGCGACCGGGTGGTGGCCTGCGGCGCGGACCGCAGCCGCGGGGACGTCGGCTTCCTGGCTGGCCTGACCGTCGCCCCCGACCAGCGGGGTCGGGGGCTGGGTGCGGCGCTGACCGCCGGGATGACCCGGGCGCTGCTGTCCCGGCACGACACCGTCGCGCTCGGTGTCTACCCGGACAACGTCGGGGCGGTGCGGCTCTACCGTCGCCTCGGCTTCACCAGCACCCTGTCCCGCACCGGGATCCGCCTCGGTACCGAGCGCTAACGCCGCTCGACCGGCTCGGCGACCGTGGTCGGATCCGCGCCACGGCCCGTCGGGTCCGCACCACGGCCCGTCGGGTCCGCACCACGGCCCGTCGGGTCCGCGCCACGGCCCGTCGGGTCCGCGCCACGGCCCGTCGGGTCCGCACCGGCGCCGGCGGGGCCGTCGAGGCCAGCGGGGCCGTCGGGGTCCGCGCTCCTACCGCGCTGCCGGGGCCGGTCCACGATGGCCCCGGATTCGGCCGGGCCTGCCGCCGCCGCACCGGCCGGATCCCCCGCCACCACCGCACCAGCCGGCCCCGCCACCGCGGCCCGTCGGTCGGCCCGCCAGGCTGGCAGGTACAGCGGGGCGGCGACGGCCAGCACGACCGCACCGACCACCATCGCCGTACCCACACTGGTGGCGGCCGCGAGGGCGGTCAGCACCACCCCGCCGAGCGCGGCGGACGGCTGCCCCATCATCGAGTTCAGCGAGAGCACGCTGGTCCGGTACGGGCCGTCGACCTGGCGGTGCAGCAGTCCGCTGTGCAGCGGGTTCGACGCGCCGTGCACGGCGTAGCAGGCCAGGTACGCGACGAGCACCCCGACCGGGCCGGCGAGCAGCCCCATCCCGACGACGGTCGCCCCTTGCAGGATGCGCAGCAGGGCCGCACCCGGCGCCGCCCCGGGCCAGCGCAGCAGCAGCGGGGTCAGTGCCGCGCCGGCCGCGTTGGCGATCCAGGCGGCGGAGCTGGCCGGTCCGAGCAGCGCGGCGGCGCGTTCCGGGTCGCCGACCACCTCGGCGAGCCGGACCGGCAGCAGCGACTCGAAGGTGATCATGCCGAAGCCCCAGAACAGCTCCACCGCCACCAGGGCGAGCAGCACCCGGGATCGGCGCAGCAGGCCGACCGCCTGGCCGATCATGTGGGGCGCCTGCGTCACCGACGCGCGCACCGCCGCCAGACCGGTGGCCGGGCGCTCCTCGACCAGCAGGACCAGCAACGCGCCGAGCGCCACCGCCTGCGCGACGAGCGCGGCCAGCACGGGCACGGTGAGCGCGCTGACCGGCCCGAGCGGACCGAGCGCGACGAGGCCACCGCTGAGCAGGGCCCCGCCGCCGATGGCGACGCCGACGACGGTGCCGGCGTACCCGAGGCCCTTCTCGTACTCGGCCTGCGGGTCGACGGCCAGCGTGGCGTCGACGTACCAGGACTCCAGGGGGCCGCTGTCCAGGGCCCGGTAGATCCCTTGTAGGGCCCAGACCAGGAAGAACATCCAGAACGAGTCGGCCACCGCAAACAGGGACAGGGAGAGGAGGTTGAGCACGCCGGCGGCGAGCAGGACGGGTCGGCGACCGAGGGCGTCGGCGAACCCACCGGTGGGCAGCTCCAGCGCGAGCACCAGCAGCCCCTGCGCGGTGCCGACCAGGCCGATCTGCGGCAGCGACAGGCCGCGTTCCTGCATCAGGAGGATCATCACCGGGATCATCAGGCCCGTGGGCAGCCAGCGCAGGCCGTACAGCGTGAGGTAGCGACGCCGGACCTGGCGTACGGTCAGCGCGCTCACGACGCCATTTCCATTCGCGACCGCGGGGCTCGCAAACCCGGCTCACTCCTCGCGCTCACGACGCCACCTCACTTCGCGACTGCGGGGCTCGCAAACCCGGCTCACTCCTCGCGCTCATCGGGGACCGTCCAGCAGCGGATAAGCGGCCAGAAAGACCTGCACCGGGCGGGCCTGCGGGTCGGCGGGCTCGGCTGGGTCGACCGACTCGGCCTCCCGGTGGTACCGCTCCAGCACCTGCCACACCTCCGCCTTGAGCGCCTCCAGCCGCTCGGGCGGGACGGTCATGAAGATGTCGCCCATGCCGAAGGCGTCCCGCCAGGCGGCGGACCACTCGTGCTGGGTGGCGAACCAGCGGTCGGCGTGTTCGACGAGAAGACGCACCTGGTCGCCCTGGATCCACTCGATCGCGGCGCGGGCGTCGGGGTCGTCGTCGAAGTCGCTCGGGTCCCAGCTCGTGACGTCGTGCGCGGCCTGCCACCAGCGCTGCCGTCCGCTGCCCCGGTCGGGATCCTCGGTGACCAGCCCGACCTCGGCGAGTTGGCGCAGGTGGTAGCTGGTCGCGCCGGTGTTGGTGCCGAGCAGCTCGGCGAGGGTGGTGGCGGTGGCGGGCCCGTTCACCCGCAGGGCACCGATCAGTCGCATCCGCAGCGGGTGCGCGAGCACGCGGACCTGCCGCTTGTCGATCCGCACCTCCCGCGGCGTCGGCTGCGCTGTCCCTTCGTCATTCACCATGACTGCACACTATCTCTGCACACTTCCTGTGCACAAGTATTGTGCACAGGAAGTGTGCAGGCGTCAGCCCAGGAGTTCCCGCACCCCGCGCAGCCTCGTCCGCAGGAGGCCGGCCGCTTGGGTGGAGTCCAGGCGTACGTCGCCGGGGCGCACCACGCCGACGGCGGCTGCCGTGGTGGTCTTCAGCCCCGTCGCGTCCAGCCCGAACCGCTCGGCGACCAGCAGACCCAGCTCGGCCCGGCTGACGGCGTCCGTGCCGGCCACGTTGAGCAGCCCGGCGTACGACGAGCGGGTCAGCTCCAGCACGGCGTCGGCCAGATCGGTGACGTCGACCGGGCAGCGGACCTCGTCGGTGAACAGGACGGCCCGGCCGGCGAGGGCGTCGCGGCAGAGCTGGATCTGCTTGCTGCCCTCCCCGAGGATCAGCGACGTACGCACCAGCGCCGCGCCCGGGTCGATCGCGCGTACGGCGGTCTCGGCCGCCGCCTTCGCGGCCCCGTACGCGTTCACCGGGCTGGGCGGGTCGTCGTCGGCGTACGGCTGGGGCCGGCCGCCGTGCAGCGCGTCGCTGGACAGGTGCACCAGCCGGGCGCCCACCTCGGCGGCGGCGAGGGCCACGTGGGCGGCGCCGTCGGCGGTGACGGTCCAGTCGTCGTACCGATAGGGGGTGGCGACCACGGCGTCCGGCCGCACCTCGGTGACCAGCGCGCGCACGGCGGCCCGGTCGGTCACGTCCAACCGCCGCCCGGCAACCCCCGGAACACCGACGTCACCGCGGTAAAACGTGCCGACGACCGAAAGCCCCGCGCGTACCCCCCGGCGACAGACCTCCCGCCCGAGAAATCCACTACCCCCGACGACAAGTACCCGCATCCCCATCCACTCCCCCGTTGATCAAGAGGTTCGCGTCATCTCGCGGGGCGATGATGACGCGAACCTCTTGATCAATCAAAGAAGGGGGGTGGGTCAGACCGGGTCGGCTACCGGGGCGGCCGGGCCGGCCGTGCCGGTGTGGGCGGTGGCCGCCGGCTTGGGCTTGGCGTCGATGCCGGCCTCGGCGCGCTGCTGGCCGGTGATCGGCGTCGGCGCCCCGGTCAGCGGATCGAAGCCGCCCCGGGTCTTCGGGAACGCGATGACCTCGCGGATGGAGTCCGCGCCGGCCAGCAGCATGCAGACCCGGTCCCAGCCGAACGCGATACCGCCGTGCGGCGGAGCGCCGTACTTGAACGCCTCCAGCAGGAAGCCGAACTTGTCCTGCGCCTCCTCGGGGGTGATGCCCAGCAGGTCGAAGACCCGCTGCTGCACGTCGCCCCGGTGGATACGGATCGAGCCGCCGCCGATCTCGTTGCCGTTGCAGACGATGTCGTACGCGTACGCCAGGGCGCGGTCCGGCGCCTCCTCGAACCGGTCCACCCACTCGGAGTTCGGGGAGGTGAACGGGTGGTGCACGGCCGTCCAGCCACCCTCGTCGGTCTTCTCGAACATCGGCGCGTCGACCACCCAGCAGAACGCCCAGGCGCTCTCGTCGATCAGGCCGGAGCGCTTGGCGATCTCGATACGCGCCGCGCCGAGCAGCTCCTGCGCCTCGCGGGTGTTGGTGCTCGCCGCGAAGAAGACCGCGTCGCCCGGCTTCGCGCCGACCGCGTCGGCGAGCCCACCGAGGTGCTCGGCGGAGAGGTTCTTCGCCACCGGGCCGCGCGCCTCGCCGGTCTCGGCGTCCAGCACCACGTACGCCAGGCCCCGCGCGCCGCGCGCCTTGGCCCAGTCCTGCCAGCCGTCCAGCTCCTTGCGGGTCTGGGCAGCGCCACCGGGCATCACCACCGCGCCGACGTAGCCACCCGCGTCGATCGCGCCGGCGAACACCCGGAACTCGGTGCCGCGCAGGTAGTCGGTCAGCTCGGTCAGCTCGACGCCGTAGCGCAGGTCCGGCTTGTCCGAGCCGTACCGGGCCATGGCGTCGTGCCAGGTGATCCGCGGGATCGGTCGGGTGATCTCGTGCCCGGCCAGGTCCTTCCACAGCGCCGACACGATCGCCTCACCGAGGTCGATCACGTCGTCCTCGGTGACGAAGGACATCTCGATGTCGAGCTGCGTGAACTCGGGCTGCCGGTCGGCGCGGAAGTCCTCGTCCCGGTAGCAGCGGGCGATCTGGTAGTACCGCTCCATGCCGCCGACCATCAGCAGCTGCTTGAACAGCTGCGGCGACTGCGGCAGCGCGTACCAGCTGCCGGGCTGCAACCGCACCGGCACCAGGAAGTCGCGGGCGCCCTCCGGGGTCGACCGGGTCAGCGTCGGCGTCTCGATCTCCAGGAAGTCCCGCTCGTGCAGCACACCCCGGGCGAGCTGACTGGCGCGCGAGCGCAGCCGCAGCGCGTTCGCCGGGCCACTGCGGCGCAGGTCCAGGTAGCGGTACTTGAGCCGGATGTCGTCACCGGCCTCGACCTGGTCGTCCACCGGGAGCGGCAGCGGCGCGGCCTCGGAGAGCACCTCCAGCGCGGCGGCGGTCACCTCGACCTCGCCGGTCGGCAGGTCGGGGTTCTCGTTGCCCTCGGGGCGGCGGGTCACCTCGCCGGTGACCTTCACGCAGAACTCGTTGCGCAGCGCGTGCGCGTCCTCCTCGCGGAACACCACCTGCACGACGCCGGAGCCGTCGCGCAGGTCGACGAAGATGACACCGCCGTGGTCGCGCCGGCGGGCCACCCACCCGGCGAGCGTCACCGTCGAACCGGCGTCCGCGGCGCGCAGGCTTCCGGCATTGTGGGTACGGATCACGGCTGGCAACTCCTCATCGTGGAACAGTCCTTCACCCGCATTCTGTCAGGGCTGACCCGCTGCGCTCCGGGGCACCCGTCAGGCCGGCACGATTCGCTGGTGGGCGAGCCGGCGAACCCGGCTCTTCGGGCCCCGCACGCCGGTTACCGTGGCCAGATGCGCGCCGTACCGAACTGGGGCGTCGCCACGGCGGTCGCCGCGCCGGTGCTGCTGGTGGGCGGCTGGACGGTCGCCGGCGCCCGGCAACCCGCCGGGTACGACCCGGTTCGGGACACCATCAGCGAACTGGCCGGGCACGACGCCACCGACGCCTGGATCATGATCACTGCCCTGGTGCTGCTCGGCTGCTGTTACCTGGCGATCGCCGCCGTGCTGCACGCCGCTGGGCTGCCCAGCCGCTTCCTGCTCGCCGTCGGCGGCGTGGCGACCATCGCGCTCGTCGCCTTTCCCCGGCCGACGGTCGGCGGCTCACTCAGCCACGGCATCGCGGCGACCGTCGCCGTCCTGGCGCTGGCGCTCTGGCCGGCCGGGACGGCGCTTCGGCTACCGCGCGGCCCGGACACCGCGCACCCACGGGCGTCGCAACCGCCCTGGGCGTTCCGGCGCGGCGTGGCGTTGAGCGCGACGCTCGTGCTGCTCGCCCTGTTCGGCTGGTTCGCGTTCGAGGTGACCAGCGGATCCCGCACCGGCCTGGCCGAACGGGTGACGGCGGTGGGCGTGTCGCTCTGGCCGCTGCTGGCGGTGCTGTCGGCCCGCCGGGCGCACCTCGAGTGGGCCGCCGCCGGGGCCACACCGCTCGGACCGGCCCTGCCGGCGACCGGTGTCGTACCCCCGGATCCCCTGCTGCCGACCGACGGGCCCGACCGGCTCGCGTGAGCGGACCCGTACGCGCGACGCGGGCCGCCGGAGTGCCCCGGCGACCCGCGTGCGGTACGTCGATCAGAAGACGCTGACGCCGTAACGGCTCAGGGCCTCGGTGACCGGCTGGAAGTAGGTCGTCCCGCCGCTGCTGCAGTTGCCGCTGCCGCCGGAGGTGAGGCCGAGCGCGGTGCCGCCGGAGAAGAGCGAGCCGCCACTGTCGCCACCCTCGGCGCAGACGTTGGTGCGGATCAGGCCGGAGACGGAGCCCTCGGCGTAGTTCACCGTGGCGTTGGTCGCGGACACCGTGCCGCTGCGCAGACCGGTGGTGCTGCCGGAGCGCTGCACCGACTGGCCGACAGACGCGTTGCCGGAGCCGGTGATGTCCCGGTAGCTGCCGTTGTAGAGGTAGACGTTACCGGCGGCGTTCGCGGAGTTGCTGTGCCGCACGATGCCGTAGTCGTTGCCCGGGAAGCTGGTGCCGGTACGGGTCCCCAGCAGGGTCGTCTGGCTGGAGTTCGAGTACCAGTTGGTGCCGAGGTTGGTGCAGTGCCCGGCGGTCAGGAAGTAGTAGGTGCTGCCGCTGCGCACGTTGAAGCCGAGCGAGCAGCGGTAGCCGCCGGTGTAGATGGCCTGGCCACCGGAGATCCGGGTGCTGAGCACGCCGGCCTCGGCCTCGACGCGTACCGCGCCGTTGGCGCGCGCGGCGGCGGCCTTGACCCGCTCCAGCTTGGCGCCGGTGACGGTGCTGTCGACGGAGACGACCACCTGGTTGGTGATCGGGTCACTCCACCAGGCGGTGCCCGGGATCTTCGCCGAGCGCTCCAGCTCGGCGGTCGCCCGGTTGAGCTCGGCGGCGCCGCGGGTGACGTACTTGACGCTCGCTCCGGCCTTGCTGACGGCGCTCGCGGCGGCGGCGTCGGTCACCGTGACGACGGTTTTGCCGCTGGCGTCGATGTACGAGCCGGCGGAGCGGTCACCGAGCTGGGCGGCGAGGGCCGCGCCGGCGTCGGGCGAGGCGGCGGGGGCGGCCTGGGCGGGTGCGCCGATGAGCGAGCCGACGACCAGGGTTCCGCTCACGGCAACGGTCGCCGCAACGCGGAAGGAGGACCTCGTGGGTCGCATGTAACAAACCTCCTGGGCGGGGGAGATGGGTCTGGCCGGGGGTGGCTGACCCGAGGGCAACCCGGCCGATCTGCGAAAACCGGCCGAGTGAACTGAAGTATTCACATACTTAAGATCATTAACAAGATCTGGTTTCGCCCGAATTCGTCGACCGCCATCGATGACATCGCCGCAACACCACCGACACAGTCGCGGACATCTGCCGTCACACCCCGACGGCCGCCGGATCTCTTTCGGACAGCGTCGGGCAACGGAGGCGGTTGACGCCACAACGCACGGACGGGTGCGCGCCGGACCACCACGAGCGCTGGGCACCACAGGCGCCGGCAGTTACGAGCGCCGGCCACCACGAGCGGCGGACGCCCGTGGGCGGACGGGCGGAAGGCGGCGTCAGGGGATGCGGCGGCGCGCGCCGGGCCCCGGGCGGGGCAGCACGTCACGCGGGTCCCGCACGGCGTGCCCGTCGGCGCAGCGCAGCTCGGCGCGCACCTCGGCGCCGCAGTCACGGTGCTCCACGCGCAACGGCGCGCCCTCGGCGTCGGCCAGGTACCTGTCGCCCCAGCCGAGCACGGCGACCAGCACCGGCCAGAGGGCGAGGCCCATCTCCGTCAGCCGGTACTCGTGGCGCAGCCGACTGCCGGGCTCCCGGTACGGCTCACGACGCAGGACACCCCTGGAGACCAGCAGGGCCAGCCGGTTGGTGAGAACCTGCCTCGGGATGCCGGTGCGGACCCGCATGTCGTCGAAACGTCGTACGCCGCTGAACACCTCGCGCAGCACCACCATGGTCCACCGCTCGCCGAGGATCTCCATGGCGCGCGCGATGGTGCAGTTCTCCACCGACCAGTCCAGTGCCGCGGGCGTCATCCGACCAGGCTAGGTCTCGTTGACAGACTCAGCAACATCCTGCCACGCTGCGTCCATGACACAGACTCAGGAGCCGGCGCGCAGCCGTACCTTCACCTGGTCGGACCCGGCCGCCAACGCCGCGCAGGTCGGTCAGCGCAGCGGCCTCGACATGCTCCGCGCGATGATCGCGGGGGAACTGGCCGCGCCCCCGGTGATGCACCTGCTCGACATGGCCCGCATGGAGGCCGACGAGGGTCGTGTCGTCGTCGAGCTGACCCCGCAGGAGTTCCACTACAACCCGCTGGGCACCGTGCACGGCGGCGTTCTCTCGACACTGCTGGACACCGCCGCCGCGTGCGCCGTACACACCACGCTGCCCGCCGGGGTCGGCTACACCTCGCTGGACCTGAACGTGAAGTTCCTCCGGCCGGTCACCGTCGCGAGCGGCACGCTGAGCTGCGTGGGCACGGTCCTGCAACGCGGACGCCGCACCGCCCTGGCCGAAGCCCGCCTCACGGACGCGGCAGGTCGCCTGGTAGCCCACGCCACCAGCACCTGCCTCCTCCTCCCCCTTCCCTAACCCCACCCGTCACCGCGTCGATCATGAAGTTATTGCCCGCCGGAGCGGCGTGTTGAAGCAATAACTTCATGATCAACGGGGCCGGCGGGTGGGGTGGGTTTTAGCGGAGGGCTAGGCGGGAGGCTCGGGCTTCGCGCTTCTCCTCGAAGCGGGAGGCCGCACGTTCCAGGTCGTCCAGCTGGATGGCGAGTTGTTCGCGGGCGGCCTCGCCGTCGGCGTTCAGGCCGGTCACGTTGAAGACGTCCCACTGGCGCAGGACCGGCTGCAACACCTCGTCGCGGTGCTGGCGCAGGTCGTAGATGCCGGCGAGGGCGATCGCCACCGACTTGCGGGCGAAGCCCTCGATGCCGTTGCCGGGCATCTGGAAGTCGGCGACCACGTCGGCGACGGCCCGCATGGCCTGGCTCGGGGCCAGCTCGAACGCGGCGGCGAGCAGGTTCCGGTAGAAGACCATGTGCAGGTTCTCGTCGGCGGCGACCCGAGCCAGCAGCGCCTCGCAGACCGGGTCACCGGTGGCCTTGCCGGTGTTGCGGTGCGAGATCCGGGTGGCCAGCTCCTGGAACGAGACGTACGCCAGCGAGTGCAGCACCTCGTCGCCGTGGGCGTTGGCGTAGCCCTCCGACATGTGCGTCATCCGGGCCCGCTCCAACGCCACCGGGTCGACGGCCCGGCTCACGGTCAGGTAGTCGCGAATCGCGACACCGTGCCGGCCCTCCTCGGCGGTCCACCGGTGCACCCAGGTGCCCCAGGCGCCGTCACGGCCGAACAGGGTGGCGATCTCGTGGTGGTACGAGGGCAGGTTGTCCTCGGTCAGCAGGTTCACGATCAGCGCGGTGCGCGCCACATCCGGAATCGTCGAGTCGGTGGGCGACCACGCCTCACCACCGAGCGGCCCGTCGAACGTACGACCCTCGCTCCATGGCACGTACTCGTGCGGGAACCACTCCTTCGCCAGCGAGAGATGGCGGTCCAGGTTGCGCGCGACTACCGGCTCCAACTCGATGAGCAGGGCGGTCTGGCTGAGTGTGGTGCTCACGGTCACGAAGAACTCCCTACGGTGGCGTAACTTACGCTACCGTAGGTCCCCGCGACCGTTCGCGCCAGTGGAAGCCCTCAGTTCACCGCCGGCCGGAGGTCGCCCGCAGGCGGCGTCCATGCCTGCGCGTCGGCCATGACCTGCTCGCCGGACCGGATGTCCTTCACCTCGTCCGCCGCGCCGTCGGCCCCCGGGAACCAGACGTACGGGATGCCCCGCCGCTCGGCGTAACGGATCTGCTTGCCGAACTTGGCCGCGCTCGGCGACACCTCGGTGGCGATCCCCCGCCGACGCAGCGCCGCCGCGATCCCGTCGCTCACCGCGCGGTGCTCCTCGTCGGCGAGCGCCACCAGGACACAGGTGGGCACCGAACGGGAGACGGACAGCTCCCCCGCGCCGAAGAGCAGCCCCAGCAGCCGGGTCACCCCGATCGAGATGCCCACCCCCGGGTACGAGGTGGCGCCCGCGGTGGCCAGGTTGTCGTACCGGCCGCCGGAGCAGATCGACCCGAACCGCTCGTAGCCGCGCAGCTGGGTCTCGTAGACCGTGCCCGTGTAGTAGTCCAGGCCACGCGCGATGCGCAGGTCGGCCACGCAGAGGCCGGGCGAGTGGTCGGCGGCGGTCTGGACCACCCGGACCAGCTCGTCGACGCCCTCGTCCAACAGTGGGTCGGTGACCCCGAGCGCGCGTACCGCGTCGGCGAACGAGGCGTCCGGCGCGGAGATCTCGGCCAACGCGAGGCACGCCTTGGCCTGCGCCTCGCTCGCCCCGGCGGTCTCGGCGAGCAGCTCGGCGACCTTCGCCGGGCCGATCTTGTCGAGCTTGTCGACGGTCCGCAGCGCCGCCTCCGGGTCGGTCACCCCGATGCCCCGGAAGAAGCCCTCCCAGATCTTGCGGTTGTTGACCTGGATGGTCACCGGCGGGATGGGCAGGGCGCGCAGCGCGTCCCCGATGACCAGCGGCATCTCCGCCTCGTGGTGCGGGGCCAGGGTGTCCCGGTCGACGATGTCGATGTCGGCCTGGACGAACTCCCGGTAGCGGCCCTCCTGCGGTCGCTCCCCCCGCCACACCTTCTGGATCTGGTAGCGGCGGAACGGGAAGGCGAGCTTGCCGGCGTTCTCCAGCACGTACCGGGCGAACGGCACGGTCAGGTCGAAGTGCAGGCCGAGCTGGTCGTCACCGCCGGCGCTCTCGGCGTCGGCGTGCAGCCGCCGGATCACGTAGACCTCCTTGGAGGTCTCCCCCTTGCGCAGGAGCTGGTCCAGCGGCTCCACGGCGCGGGTCTCCAGCGGGGCGAACCCGTACAGCTCGAAGGTGCCGCGGATCTTGTCGAGCACGAACTGCTCGATCATCCGCTGGCCGGGGGTCCACTCCGGGAACCCGGAGATGGGCGTGGGCTTGCTCATCGCGTACTCCTTGCGGTTCCGCGCCCGCGGCGCGGTGGTGTCGTGGGTCCGCGCGCGGCGCGGACGGGGAGAGCTAGAGGCCCCGGGTGGGCGCGGCCGGCGACGTGCCGGCAACCTCGACGAGGTACGGGTTGCTGGCGCGCTCGCGGCCGATGGTGGTGCTCGGGCCGTGGCCGGGCAGCACGACGGTGTCGTCGGCCAGCGGAAGGATCTTGTCGCGCAGGCTGGTGAGCATGGCCGGCATGCTGCCGCCCGGCAGGTCGGTACGGCCGATCGAGCCGGCGAACAGGACGTCGCCGGAGAGGCAGATCTCGTCCGCCTCCCAGCTCGACCCGGCGCCGGGCAGCCGGAACAGCACCGACCCGCCGGTATGGCCCGGGGCGTGGTCGACGGCGATCTCCAGGCCGGCGAGCGTGAGGGTGGCGCCGTCGGTCAGCTCGGCCACGTCCTCCGGCTCGCTGTAGCTCAGCCGGCCGCCGAAGAGCGACGTCAGGTCGGCCGAGAGGCCCTTGGCCGGGTCGGCGAGCATCTCCCGGTCGCCGGGGTGCACGTACGCGGTGATCCCGCGAGCGTCGCAGACCGGCGCCACCGAGAACGTGTGGTCCAGGTGGCCGTGGGTGAGCAGCACCGCGGCCGGATGCAGGCGGTGCTCGGCGAGCAGCGCGTCGAGCTGGTCGAGCACCCCGATGCCGGGGTCCACCACCACGCACTGCTCCCCCGGCGCGGTGGCGACCACGTAGCAGTTGGTGCCGAAGGCGTCCGCGGGAAAGCCGACCACGAGCACGGTCGCTGTCCTCTCCGTCGAGCTGTCGTCCTGCCCAGCAGCCTATCGGGCGGGCCGAGCGAGTTTGCCGCGTCGGTCCCACGCGCCCCGGGCGGCACAGTGACAACCCCCGATAAGCGCTGCTCGGAACGGGGTGGACCTCGTACACCACATTCCCAGTCACTAGCCGTACACTCTGGCGGGCGTGTGGCGCGGCACACGCGACGCCCGGACGGGCCGGGAGAGCCGGCCGCCGGTGACGATCAGGCGAAGAAAGGGGAGCACCTGTGGCTTCCAGCAGGGACCGGCAGCGCAAACTGGCGCGGGCCAAGCTCGACCGGCAGATGGCACGCCGGGCGGCCGCCACACGGCGTCGTCGGCAGATCCAGGCCGGTGTCGGCGCCTTCCTGGTCCTCGCGGTGATCGTGGCCGGCTCGGCGTGGGCGCTCGGGGCGTTCGACTCCGACCCGAAGCAGAACACGGCGGCCGAGGACACCTGCCTCTGGACGCCGCAGGACGCCACGGCGAACACCAACCTCAAGGACGTCGGTACGCCGGAGACCAAGGGCCTGCCCACCGAGGGCACCCGACCGATGACCGTCACCACCAACCAGGGCGCGCCGATCACCGCCGAGCTGAACCTGACCAGCTCGCCGTGCGCCGCCGCGAGCATCGCCCACCTGGCGAGTCGGTCGTTCTACGACAACACCAAGTGCCACGAGATCACCGCCGACGGCGCGCTGCGCTGCGGTGACCCCAGCGGCACCGGCCTGGGCGGCCCCACCTACTCGTTCTACGACGAGGACGTGCCGACCGCCCCGTCGCCCTCGGCCAGCCCCGCGCCCGGCACGCCGCCGACGTACCCCAAGGGCACCGTCGCGATGATCTCCAACCCGCCGGGCACCAACGGCAGCCAGTTCCTGATCTTCTTCAAGGACTTCACCACCGCCGACCCGAAGTACCCGGTGATCGGCAAGGTCACCGGCGGGCTGGACGTGGTGGAGAAGATCGGCGCCCAGCCGACCGTGGACAATGGGACCGGGGCGAAGGTCAAGCCCAAGACCGACGTGGTGATCCAGAGCCTCACGGTCGGCGAGCCGGTCACCGGCGCGGCACCGCCGCCGTCCGGCGCCCCGGCCAGCAGCCCGAGCGCCGGCTGACCGGTCGCCCCACCCACCTTAAGCGGCACCCCGCAGCAGACAGCCAGGAGGATCCAGGCGTGACGTCCACCAGAGAGCGGCAGCGCGCGGCGGCACGCGCCCGACTCGAGAAGGAGATGGCCGAGCGCTCGGCCAAGGCCCGCAAGCGCCGCCAGACGCAGGCGATCGTCGGCGCCGCCGCCGCGCTGGTGCTCGTGGTCGCCGGCACCGTCTGGCTGGCCACGACCCTCGGCGGCGACGACGACAAGGACAAGAACGCCGCGTCGGCGCCCGGGGCGTCCGAGTGCGTCTACAACGCCATTCCGGCCGACCAGCGGTCCCCGCAGACCAAGGACGTCGGGGTGCCGAGCAACCAGCAGTCCGCCAACGGTGTGCAGACCATGACGATCGACACCAACCTGGGCCCGATCACGGCCAACGTCGACCGGTCGAAGGTGCCGTGCACCGCGGGCGCGTTCAGCCTCCTCGCCGAGAAGAAGTTCTTCGACAACACCAAGTGCCACCGCCTGGTGACCGAGGGCATCAAGGTGCTCCAGTGCGGTGACCCGAGCGCCACCGGCAAGGGCTGGCGGGACACCGACGGCACGGGTGGCCCGAGCTTCCGGCTGCCCGAGGAGAACCTGCCCACCGACAAGCGCCCGCCGTACCCGGAGGGTGTCATCGCGATGGCCAACTCCGGTCAGCCCGGCAGCACCGGCAGCCAGTTCTTCATCGTGTACGGCGACTCGCCGCTCGACCCGGCGTACACCGTGCTGGGCACCGTCACCGGCGGCATGGACATCGTCAAGGACGTGGCCAAGGCCGGCGACGACGGGGCGTTCGCCCAGCAGGCCGGCGGCGGCCACCCGAAGAAGGAGGTCGTCATCAAGACCCTCACGATGAGCCCGCCCCAGGGCTGACGCCCGCAAGGACGACGAAGCGCCCGCCGGCTGAGCCGGCGGGCGCTCTCGTTTCCGGGGTACGACGCGTCAGGCGCCGGAGGTGACCCGGTACGCGTCGAACACGCCGTCGACCTTGCGGACGGTGGCCAGCAGGTGGCCCAGGTGCTTCGGGTCGGCCATCTCGAAGCTGAACCGGCTCACGGCCACCCGGTCGCGGGTGGTGGTGACGGTCGCGGACAGGATGTTGACCCGCTCGTCGGAGAGCACCCGGGTGACGTCGGCGAGCAGCTTGTGCCGGTCCAACGCCTCGACCTGGATCGCCACCAGGAACGTGGACGCGGACGTCAGCTTCCAGCTCACCTCGACCACGCGCTCGGCCTGCGCCCGCAGGTCCTCCGCGTTGGCGCAGTCGTCCCGGTGCACGCTCACCCCGCCGGAGCGGGTGACGAAGCCGAACACCGAGTCCGGTGGGACCGGGGTGCAGCAGCGCGCCAGCTTGATCCAGACGTCGCTGACGCCCCGGACCACGACACCCGGGTCGGCGCTGCTCTGCCTGCTGCGCGGCGGCCGGGTGGCGACGGCGGTCTCGGCGATGTCCTCCGCCGCGCCCTCCTCGCCGCCGTACGCGGCCATCAGCTTCTGCACCACCGACTGCGCGGAGACCTGGCTGTCGCCGACCGCCGCGTAGAGCGAGGCGACGTCGGCGAGGTGCAGGTCCCGGGCGATCGACATCAGCGCGTCCGAGGTGAGCATCCGCTGCAACGGCATGCCCTGCTTGCGCATCGCCTTGACGATCGCGTCCTTGCCGGCCTCGATCGCCTCCTCGCGCCGCTCCTTGTTGAAGTACTGGCGGATCTTGGTGCGGGCGCGCGGGCTCTTGACGAAACCCAGCCAGTCCTGCGTGGGGCCGGCCGTCTCGGACTTCGACGTGAAGATCTCGATCACGTCGCCGTTGGACAGCGTCGACTCCAGCGGCACCAGCTTGCCGTTGACCCGCGCGCCGATGCACTTGTGCCCGACCTCGGTGTGCACCGCGTACGCGAAGTCCACCGGCGTCGACCCGGTCGGCAGCGGGATGACGTCACCCTTGGGGGTGAAGACGTACACCTCCTGGCTGGACAGGTCGAAGCGCAGCGCGTCCAGGAACTCGCTCGGGTCGGCCGCCTCACGCTGCCAGTCCAGCAGTTGCCGCAGCCAGGTCATCTCGTCGATGTGCGCCGGCGGGCCGACAACCTGGGTGCCCTTGTGCTCCTTGTACTTCCAGTGCGCGGCGATGCCGAACTCGGCGGTGCGGTGCATCGCGTACGTGCGGATCTGCATCTCCACCGGCTTGCCGGTGGGCCCGATGACCGTCGTGTGCAACGACTGGTACATGTTGAACTTGGGCATCGCGATGTAGTCCTTGAACCGCCCCGGCACCGGCTGCCAGTTGGCGTGGATGACCCCCAGCGCCGCGTAGCAGTCCCGCACCGTGTCGACCAGGATCCGCACACCCACCAGGTCGTAGATGTCGTTGAAGTCGCGGCCCCGCACGATCATCTTCTGGTAGATCGAGTAGAGGTGCTTCGGCCGGCCGGTCGTCTCCGCCTTGATCTTGGCGGCCTTCAGGTCGGTGCCGACCTTCTGGGTGACCTGCCGCAGCAGCGACTCACGCTGCGGCTGGTGCTCACCGATGAGCCGGTTGATCTCCTCGAACCGCTTCGGGAACAGGGTGCCGAAGGCCAGGTCCTCGAGCTCCCACTTGATCGTGTTCATACCGAGGCGGTGAGCCAACGGCGCGAGGATCTCCAGGGTCTCCTTGGCCTTCTGCTCGCGCTTGGGCGCCGGCAGGAAGGAGAGCGTACGCATGTTGTGCAGCCGGTCGGCCAGCTTGATCACCAGCACCCGCGGGTCCTTGGCCATCGCCACGACCATCTTGCGGATCGTCTCGGCCTTGGCCGCGTCGCCCAGCTTGACCTTGTCCAGCTTGGTGACGCCGTCGACCAGCAGGGCGACCTCGCCGCCGAAGTCGGCGCGCATCGCGTCGAGGGTGTACTCGGTGTCCTCGATCGTGTCGTGCAGCAGCGCGGCGACCAGCGTGGTGGTGTCCATCCCCAGGTTGCCCAGGATGGTCGCGACGGCGAGGGGGTGCGTGATGTAGGGGTCGCCGGACTTGCGGTACTGCCCGGAGTGCCACCGCGCGGCCGTGTCGAAGGCACGCTGGAGCAGCCGCGCGTCGGCCTTCGGATGGTTCTCCCGGTGGCTGGCGATGAGCGGCTCCAGCACCTCGCTGACCTGCGAGGTCTGCCAGGGCGCGTTGAAGCGGGCCAGGCGGGCGCGCACCCGCCGGCCGGTGGGGGCGCTGGAGAGCCCGAAGCCACCACTCGGCGACGGGTCGACACCGGCGTCGGTGGGGAACGGAACCACGACCCCGTCCGCGCCGGGCGACGCCTCGACGGCGCTCGCCGTGACACCGGTCGGAGCCGTCACACCGTCGGCAGGAGCCCTGCCGGAGCCGTTGTCGGTGCCCGTCACCCGGGCCGGCGCGTCGCCGTTCCGGTCGGTCACCGAGCCGTCAGCGTCGCCTGTGGGGTGCACCGTGCCCTCCGCCGGAGGGACGACATCGTGGGACACCGGCCTCCTCACCGCTCGCCGGAAACACGCCGGCCGTGTGTCGGCCGGCCTGGTCTCGCGTCGCCGGAGGGAGTACCGCCGGCGTCAGCAATGGGCAATGCTACCCGCACGGACGGTCCCCTGCCGCTCCGCCGGACGGTCGACGCCCGGGCGGCCGGCTCGAGGCGGGCCGCGGTCCGGCCCGCCGCCGCGCCCGGCCATCCCGGAACGCGCGCACGCCCCGACGCAGGACGTCACGACCCCGGCGAAAAAGGAATCAAACGGTCAGCAGGGCATGGACCGGACGAGGCGCCAGTCGCTCCCGCGCGCCCAGAAAACCAAGCTCCAACAGTACGGTGAAGCCCGTCACCGTACCGCCGGCACGCTCGACCAGGTCCAACGTCGCCTCGGCCGTACCCCCGGTGGCCAACACGTCGTCGACGACGAGCACCCGGTGGCCGGCGGTGAAGGCGTCCTCGTGCACCTCGAGGGTGGCCTCGCCGTACTCGAGGGCGTACGAGACCGAGTGCGCCGGGCGGGGCAGCTTGCCGGCCTTGCGCACCGGCACGACACCCACCCCGGCCGCGTACGCGACGGCCGCCGCGACGACGAACCCCC
The DNA here is from genome assembly GCF_053585025.1 of Micromonospora sp. RB23. Classification (NCBI taxonomy): domain Bacteria; kingdom Bacillati; phylum Actinomycetota; class Actinomycetes; order Micromonosporales; family Micromonosporaceae; genus Micromonospora; species Micromonospora sp. RB23. The sequence continues at coordinate 2,675,865 of NZ_CM132111.1, read as the reverse complement.
GCGCCTCGATGCCGACCACGACGTCGAACGCGTCCCGCCCGTGGTACGCGACGATCCCGTCGACGACCTCACGGAACGCCTTCCCGTCGGCGAACAGCGGCATCAGGTCCTTGAACAGGACACCGGGCTTGGGGAAGTCCGGCACGTCCAGCACCCGGCTGGCAACCAGTCGGGCGGCCTCCGGGCCGCTGTCCCCGCGCGGGGCGATGCTGTGGGTCTCCGTCACGGCTGTTGCGTTCCCTTCCAACGACGACGGCGTCCGGCGTGCTGCTCGCACAGCATGCCGGACGCCGTCCGGGCGTTTCCTCCCGGGTCAGCCCCGGGGCTGGTCAGCGACGCTTGGCTCTCAGCCTCGGGCCCGGTGGACGCCGGGCCGGTCAGCGACCCTTGGCGCTCAGCCTCGGGCCCGGTGAGCGCCGGGCCGGTCAGCGACGCTTGGCGCTCAGCCTCGAGCCCAGTGAGCGCCGGGGCCGGTCAGCGACGCTTGGCGCCACCGGGCCGGTTACCGCCACCGCCGGGCCGACCGCCCCGCGCGCCGGTCGGCCGCTTGCCCGCCGGTCGCGAACCCACCTTGGGGGCCGCGCCGGCAAGCGCCGCGGAGTCCGGGTCGATCACGTCGGCCGCGTCGCCGTCGACCGGGGTCGGGGCGACCTTGCCGGTGGTCTCACCACGGCCCGACGCGCCCCTGCGGGCCTGCACCCGCTTGTTGTGCGCCTGGATGCGCGGGTCGTAGTTCTTCAGCAGCGCCAGCAGCGGCGTCGCCACCAGGATGGAGGTCAGGAACGCCACCGCCATACCGACGAACAGCACCAGGCCGAGGTCCTTCAGGGTGCCAGCGCCGAGCAGGCCGGCGCCGATGAAGAGCAGACCACCGACGGGCAGCAGCGCCACCACGGAGGTGTTCAGCGACCGCATGAGGCTCTGGTTGACGGCCAGGTTGGCCGCCTCGCCGTACGTCATGTTGTTGTTGGCGGTGATGCCCCGCGTGTTCTCCTGCACCTTGTCGAAGACCACCACCACGTCGTAGAGCGCGAAGCCCAGGATCGTGAGGAAGCCGATGATCGTCGACGGGGTGACCTCGAAGCCGACAAGCGAGTAGATGCCGGCGGTCAGGATCAGGTTCATGAACAGCGACGAGACGGCGGCGACCGCCATCCGCCACTCGAAGCGCAGGATCAGGTAGACCATCACCAGCGCGATGAAGATGACCAGGCCGAGCACCGCGCGCTCGGTCACCTGGCTGCCCCACGCCTCGCTGACCTGGTTGCTGCTGATCTCGTTGGCGTTGATGTTGAGGTCTTCGGCGATCTGGGCCTTGACCGCGTTGGCCTGCTCGACGGTGAGCTGCGGCGTCCGCAGCTCGTACGAGTCGCCGCCCGGGCCGCCGACCTTCTGGGTGGTGGCCACCTCGACGCCGGTGTTCTCGGTCGCGAGGGCCGAGTTGACCTCGCGCTCGGCGTCGTCCAGGGTGCCGACACTGGCCGGCACCTGGAACGAGTTACCGCCGGCGAACTCGATGCCGAGGCTGAAACCGCGGAGCGCGAAACTGAGGATCGCGACCAGGATCAGGACACCGGCGACGCCGAACCACAGCTTGCGGCGACCGACGATGTTGAGACCGGCCTCGCCGTTGTAGAGGCGGCTCGCCAAACCGTTTTGAGCCATCTCAGGCCTCCTTGGCGCGCGGGTTGCGGGGCTGAGTCTGCTGGCTGCGGGCCGGAAGCGCCCGGCCCAGGCCGCTGACCCGCGGGGACAGGAACGCCCGGGTCCGGGCGAACATCGTCATGATCGGGTGCCGGAAGAGGAAGACCACGACCAGGTCCAGCACCGTGGCCAGACCGAGCGCGAACGCGAAGCCCTTGACCGTGCCGACCGAGACCACGTAGAGCACCACCGCGGAGAGCAACGTGATCGCGTTGGCCGAGATGATGGTTCGACGGGCCCGGATCCAGGCGCGGGGCACCGCGCTGCGAGGGCTACGGCCCTCCCTGATCTCGTCCTTGAGTCGTTCGAAGTAGATGACGAACGAGTCCGCCGCCACACCGAGCGAGACGATCATGCCGGCGATGCCGGCGAGGGTGAGCGTGAACCCGATCTGCCGGCCGAGCACCACCAGCGCGCCGAAGACCAGCAGCGCGGAGAGGATGAGGCTCAGGAAGATGACCGAGCCGAGCAGCCGGTAGTAGAAGAACGCGTAGATGATGACCAGCAGCATGCCGATGCCGGCCGCGAGCAGACCGGCCCGCAGGTGGCTGGCGCCCAGGGTGGCGGTGACGTTCTGCGCCTCCTGCTGCTCGAAGGTCACCGGCAGCGCGCCGTACCGGAGCTGGCCGGCGAGGGTGCTGGCGTCCTTCTGGGTGAACTGACCGGTGATCTGCGAGTTGCCGGTCAGCACGCCCTGGATCTCCGGCGAGGACACGATCTCGTTGTCCAGCACCACGGCGACCCGGCACTTGCCGTCCTGGCCCAGCGCGGTGGCGTCACAGGCCTGACCCTCGTTGCCGAACGCCTCGCGGGTGAGCGCCGTCCACTTGCCCTGGCCGTCGCCGGTGAAGTCGAGGCTGACCACCCAGGCGTTGGTCTGGTCGAGCACCGCGTCGGCGTCGTCCACGTCGGTGCCCAGCACCTTCGCCTGGTCGAGCAGGTACTTCGACGCGCCGTCCTCGCAGGAGACAACCTGCTGCTTCGGGTCGGAGATCGACGCCGGCGGGCGCTTGTCGAGCTGCGCGCAACCGATCGTCGGCACGTTGAACTGCATCTGCGCCGGCAGCACGGCCACCTCTTGCGGGCTCAGCGTGCTGAACGGCTTGAGCTTGTCGCCGAGCGACGGGTCGGCGCTCAGGTCGGCGGGGGCCTGGAGCCCGCTCGCGGCCTGCCAGGCGGCGGCCCCGACCTTCTGCTCGACGGCCTTGCGCTGCTCCTCGATGCTCGCCGGCACCGGCTCTGCGCTGGCGCTCGCCGACGGCGCGGCACTCGCCGAGGCCGACGGGGTCGGCGTGGCGCTGGCGGTCGGCGCGGGCGCCATCCCGCCCTGCCCACCGCTGGCCGACGGGCTCACCTTCGCTTCGCCGCTCGCCGACGGGGTCACCTTCGGCGCGGCGCTGCCCGAGGGGGCGCCGGACGGCGTCGCGGTGCCCGGGGCCGGAGTGGCGGCCGGCGGCGCGGCGGCCGTCCCGCTGCCGTCAGCGGCCTTGAGCACCTTACGGAAGCGCAGCTCGGCGGCGCTGCCCACGTCGGTGAGGTCCCGGTTCTCGCCGGGCAGGGAGATGACGATGTTCCGGTTGCCCTCGGTGACCACCTCGGCCTCGGCCACGCCGAACGCGTTGACCCGGCTCTCGATGATCTGGCGGGCCTCCTCGAGGTTCTCCGCCGTCGGGGGCTTGCCGTCGACGGAGTTGGTCGCCTCCAGCGTGACCCGGGTGCCGCCGATCAGGTCCAGGCCGAGCCGTGGCTCCAGCCGGTCCTTGAAGCTGCCGCTGGCACCGCCCGCGAAGAACACCAGAAGGTAGAGGACGACGAAGATGAGCCCGAGCACGGCGAGTTGCCGGCCGGGGCGCATCTGTCCCTGAGGTGGTGCCACGGTTGTCCTGTCTCCCTGTACGGTCGCGCCGCTGCGCGCGGCGGCGGCGAGTGTCGGGCCGGGGGTCCCGGCCAACGGTTTGACCTGTGCCGACGGGGTGCCGACACAGTGGCCGGACACGCCGGCACGGGGACGCCGACGGCCACGGGAACGTGCCGACGCCCGGCGTCGACCCAACTATCCAGTTTTCACGTCACGTCCGCTGCCCCGTCGGGCGCGGCGTCCCGGGGAGCCGGCCGGCCGGTCGTACCGCCGGAACCGTCGATCCCCTGCGGGACGGTCACTCCTTGACGGTGTCCGCGTCTTCGGTGACCGGCTCGCTCGGCAGCTCCGCGCGGGTCACCACGCGGGCGATGGCCGGCCGGGCGTAGCGGGTCTGGACGCCCGGGGCGATCTCGAGCAGGACGGCGTCGTCCTCGACGCCGGTGACCGTGCCGTAGAGCCCGCCGATGGTGACGACCTCGTCGCCCGGGCCGAGCGCGGACTGCATGGCCTCGGCATCGCGGCGACGCTTCTGCTGGGGACGGATCATCATGAAGTACATGACGCCGAAGAGCAGGACGATCATCAGGATCGGCGTGAAGCCACCGGCTCCACCACCCGCTGCAAGGTATTGCACGGTTACTGCCTTCCCATTGGCCTCCTGGCGGCACGGGGAGTGCCGGAGCGGAGGCGGATTCTCACATCCTGTACAGACCGCGGCGAAGTCTAATCCCTGCACCTGAGAACACCGAATGCGGCACAGATCACGTTCACATTACGGCTGATCGGTATCCACGGAGAACAGATCGGGTGCTGGCGGGACATCCGCCCCAAATGTACCATTCGGTGGAGTACGCCCCAGATGCAGCCAGGCGGCCTCGGTGGCCACCCGCCCCCGGGGCGTACGCGCCAGCAGGCCGGCACGCACCAGGAACGGCTCACAGACCTCCTCGACCGTGTCCGGCTGCTCCCCCACCGCGACGGCGAGGGTGGACAGCCCGACCGGACCACCCCGGAACGAGTCCACCAGGGCGGTCAGCACCGCGCGGTCCAGCCGGTCCAGGCCCAGCGCGTCGACGTCGTACACCGTCAAAGCCTTGCGGGCGGTGCCGAGGGTGACCACACCGTCGGCGCGGACCTCCGCGTAGTCGCGGACCCGGCGCAACAGCCGGTTGGCGATCCGGGGCGTGCCCCGGGAGCGGCCGGCGATCTCGGCCGCGCCGTCCGCGGTGATCGGCACCCCGAGGATGCGCGCCGACCGGTGCAGCAGCGTCTCCAGGTCCGCCGGGGCGTAGAAGTCGAGGTGCGCGACGAAGCCGAACCGGTCCCGCATGGGCCCGGTCAGCAGACCCGAGCGGGTGGTCGCGCCGACCAGGGTGAACGGCTCGACGTCCAGCGGGATCGCGGTCGCACCCGGCCCCTTGCCGACCACCACGTCGACCCGGAAGTCCTCCATCGCGCTGTAGAGCAGTTCCTCGGCCGGCCGGGCGATCCGGTGGATCTCGTCGATGAAGAGGACGTCGCCCTCGGCGAGGCTGGTCAGGATCGCCGCCAGGTCACCCGAGCGTTCGATCGCCGGGCCGCTGGTCACCCGGATGCCCGCGCCCAGCTCGGCGGCGACGATGTTGGCGAGGCTCGTCTTGCCCAGCCCGGGTGGCCCGGAGAGCAGGATGTGGTCCGGCGGCGACCCCCGCCGCATCGCGCCCTGCAACAGCAGGTCGAGCTGGTCGCGCACCCGGTCCTGGGCGATGAACTCCGCCAGCCGTCGGGGCCGTACGGTCGCCTCCGCGTCCCGCTCGGCATCGGTGACGTACGCCGAGACGAGCCCGTCGGTCTCGCTCATCGGGTCCGGCCCAGCAGCCGGATGGCCTGCTTGAGCAGGACCGGCACGGGCGGAGTGGGCCCGTCGATGGTCTCCGCCACCGCGGCCACCGCCTGGTCCGCCTGCCCGGCCGTCCAGCCCAGACCGACAAGCGCCTGCCGGACCTGGTCGGGCCACGCGCCACCGGTCACGCCACCGGCGCCGTCGGCGCCGATCGACACCGGCCCGATACGGTCGCGCAGCTCCAACACCAGGCGCTCGGCGCCCTTCTTGCCGATCCCGGGCACCCGGGTCAACGCGGCGGTGTCGGCGTTGGCGATGGCCTTGCGCACCGCGTCCGGCGTGTGCACGGCCAGCACGGCCTGGGCCAGCCGCGGGCCGACGCCGCTGGCGGTCTGCAACAACTCGAACAGCGCCCTGGCGTCATCGTCGGCGAACCCGTACAGCGTCAGCGAGTCCTCCCGGACCACCAGGCTGGTCGCCAGCCGCGCCGGTTGCCCCACCCGCAGCTCGGCGAGCGTCCCGGGAGCGCAGTGCACGGCAAGGCCGACGCCGCCGACCTCGATCACGGCCAGATCCGGACCCGTCGCGGTCACCGTGCCGCGCACGCTGGCGATCATCGTGCTCCTCCTCGTCGTGCCCGGTCGGCCGCGGCGGCCAGCTTGGAGCGGGTGCCCCCGCGCCACACGTGGCAGATGGCCAGGGCGAGCGCGTCGGCGGCGTCCGCCGGTTTCGGCGGCTCGGCCAACCGCAACAGCCGGGTCACCATGGCGGTCATCTGCGCCTTGTCAGCCTGACCGGAACCGGTCACCGCCGCCTTCACCTCGCTCGGCGTGTACGTCTGCACCGGCAACCCGGCCCGCGCCCCGGCCAGCACCGCGATGCCGCTGGCCTGGGCGGTGCCCATCACCGTACGGACGTTGTGCTGACTGAACACCCGCTCGACGGCGACACTCTCCGGCTCGTGTTTGGCCACCAACTCGGTCAGCGACCGGTCCAGGTGCAACAGCCGCAACGCGAGGTCGTCGGCCGGATCGGTGTAAACCACGTAGTAGGCGACCAGCGTGCACGGCCGGCCGGGCACGCCCTCGACGACGCCCACCCCACAGCGCGTCAACCCCGGGTCGACCCCCAGCACCCGCACGCGGCCCCCTCCCCCAGTACGTGTGTTCGACACCCTAACCCCCGCCCTTCCCACCACCCCCACGGGACACGCCTTACACCGCACACCCCAGGCCCCCAGGCCCCCAGGCCCCCACGCGCCACGCGCCACGCCCCACGCCCCACGCCCCACGCCCCACGCCCCACGCCCCACGCCCCACGCCCCACGCCCCACGCCCCACGCCCCACGCCCCACGCCCCACGCCCCACGCCCCACGCCCCACGCCCCACGCCCCACGCCCCGGCGATCTTGCACTTTCGGACGGCGAAATGTGCGGCTCGAGATAGTAAGTCCCCACAGAAAGTGCAAGATCGACGCAACCCGGTGGGGGCTCTGCTCAAGATCCTCACAACTTCGGGGATGTTGCTGCCTCCAGCGGGCGGCAAGCAGCACCATCGGTGAAGTTGTGACGATCTTGGACGCGAGACGCCAGACGCGAGACGCCAGACGCGAGACGCGAGACGCCAGACGGCAGAGGCGAGACGCGAGACGCCGACCCGGGCGATGGGCGGAGGCGGGACGCGAGGTGGGCGGGAAGGCGCTGCGGGACGGGGCCGGAGACGCGGTGGGGCGGGACGCGGGCGCTGGACGCCTCGCGCAACTCAAGATCACGCTCGATCCTGGATGTTGTGGCCTCCCCGATGGGCGAGACCACTACATCCAGGAAGTAGCACGATCTTGCAGGCTTATGGGGGGAGGGGCAGCGACGCCACGTGAGCAGCAAGCAGCCGAGTGACGAAGTGGCGCGGGATGGCCGGCGGCTGCCGGCGGGCACGGCAGCCAGAGCGGGCACGGCAGCCAGAGCGGACACGGCAGCCAGAGCGGACACGGCAGCCAGAGCGGGCAGCGTGGGCAGGATGGGCGGCGTGGGCACACAGCTTTGGCCGGGAGTATGTGGCTCCGGCCCATGTGCCGGGGGAGACACAGCTCGTAACTTCATGCGCCATGACGGCAGAACCCGTGGCGGTCCCCCACGTCGTACAGGTCGACCTCGCCGGTCGGACCGCCCTGGTCACGGGCGGCGGCAGCGGCATCGGGCGGGCGTGCGCCCTGCGCCTCGGCGCGGCCGGCGCGAAGGTGCTCGTGGTGGACCGCAACCTGGAGGCGGCCAAGGCCGTGGCCGCCCAGGCCGGCGGACGCGCCGAGGGCGTGGACCTGGCCGACTCGGCGGCCGTGGACTCGCTCGACGTGGATGTCGACATCGTGGTCAACAACGCGGGTCTCCAGCATGTGGCGCCGGTGCAGGACTTCCCCGTCGAGCGTTTCGAGTACATCCAGCGGGTGATGGTGGAGGCGCCGTTCCTGCTGATCCGCCGGGCGCTGCCGCACATGTACGCCCGGGGATGGGGTCGGATCGTCAACATCTCGTCGGTGCACGGCCTGCGCGCCTCGCCGTACAAGGCGGCGTACGTCTCGGCGAAGCACGCCCTTGAGGGGCTCTCGAAGGTGGTGGCGCTGGAGGGCGCCGCGCACGGGGTGACAGCCAACTGCATCAACCCCGCGTACGTGCGGACCGCCCTGGTGGAGAGCCAGATCGCCGACCAGGCGGCCAGTCACGGCATCGAGGAGACCGAGGTCGTCGAGAAGATCATGCTGGCGCGGGCGGCCGTCAAACGGCTGATCGAACCGGAGGAGGTGGCCGAGTTGCTGGCGTACCTCTGCTCGCCGCCGGCGGCCTTCATCACGGGCGCGTCGATCGCGCTCGACGGGGGCTGGACGGCCAACTAGTGGGTCCGCGCACAATGTCGACCATGTCGTCGCCGGTGGAGTTCCTCGAACTGCTCGCCCGCGAGGCCGCCGCGGTGGAGTTCGAGGGCCCGCTGGTGGCCGCGCGCGCCGCGGGTGTGCCGCCGGAGCGCCTGGCCGAGTTGGAGCAGGCCAAGACGGTGGCGTTGCGGGTCCGCGCGCTGCTGGAGCGCCGTCGTCGCCGGGAGACCGAGCTGTCCGGCCTGTACGACACGGTCAGCGACCTGGCCGGGCTGCGTGACCTCGACGACGTGCTGCGCGCGATCGTGCACCGGGCGCGCAACCTGCTCGGCGCCGACGTGGCGTACATGACGCTCAACGACGACGAGCGTGGCGACACGTACATGCGGGTGACCGACGGGTCGGTCTCGGCCCGCTTCCAGCGGTTGCGGCTGCCGATGGGGGCCGGCCTCGGTGGTCTGGTGGCCCAGTCCGGCGCGCCGTACGTCACCGCGAACTACGGCGAGGACGCGCGCTTCCACCACACCGGTGAGATCGACGCCGGCGTGGGCGAGGAGGGTCTGGTGGCGATCCTCGGGGTGCCGCTGCGGCTCGGCTCCACCTCGATCGGCGTGCTCTACGCCGCCAACCGCTCGGCCCGGCCGTTCGCCCGGGAGGAGGTGGCGTTGCTGGTCTCCCTGGCGGCGCACGCCGCGGTGGCGATCGACACGGCCCGGCTGCTGGCCGAGACCCGTTCCGCGCTGGCCGAGTTGTCGGCGGCGAACACCACCATCCGGGCGCACAGCAGCTCGGTGGAGCGGGCGGCGGCGGCGCACGACCGGATGACGGCGCTGGTGCTGCGCGGCGGTGGCGTCGAGGACGTGGCGGCGGCGGTGACCGACGTGCTGGGCGGGGCACTGCTGGCGTTGGACGCCGAGGGTCGCCTGCTCGCCCGGGTCGGCGAGATCGACGAGCCGGAGCGGTCGGACATCGTCGAGGCGGTGGCCGCGTCCCGGACCGAGGGGCGCAGCGTCCGTCGAGGTCCACTGTGGTACGCGGCGGTGGTCGCCGGCGCGGAGAACCTGGGCGCCCTGGTGCTGCGTCCCAACGACGAGTTGGTCGACGCGGACCAGCGCATTCTGGAGCGGGCGGCGCTGGTGACAGCCCTGCTGCTGCTGTTCCGCCGGACGGTGGCCGAGGCGGAGGGTCGTGTCCGGGGCGAGTTGCTGGACGACCTGATCGCCCGGCCGCTGCGCGACACGGACGCGCTGCGCAGCCGGGCCCGTCGCCTCGGGGTGGACCTGGACGCGCCGCACGTGCTGGTGGCGGTGGGCGACGACGCGATAGCGGCGACCGGCTCGGCGCGGCAGCGGGTGCTCTCCTGGGCCACCACGTACGCATCGGCCCGGGGCGGCCTGGCGGCGGCGCGCGACGGTCGGGTGGTTCTGATGCTGCCGGGCCAGGACGCCGGCGGCAGCGCACGCGCGGTGGCGCGGGACCTGTCGCGGGTGACCGGCCGGCCGGTGACCGCCGGGGCGAGCGGTCCGTCGACCGGGCCGTCGGCGTTGGCGGGGACGTTCCACGAGGCGGACCGCTGCCTCACCGCCCTCGGCGCGCTGGGCCGTGCCGGTCAGGGGGCGAGCACCGCCGAGCTGGGCTTCGTCGGGCTGCTGCTGGGCACGGTGGGCGACCGGGGCGACAAGGACGTGGCGGGGTTCCTGACCGCCACGGTCGGTCCGGTCGTCGACTACGACGCCCGGCGCGGGACGGCGCTGGTGAAGACGCTGGAGGCGTACTTCGGGGTGGGTGGCAGCCTGGCCCGGGCCGCCGAGCAACTGCACGTGCACGTCAACACGGTGACGCAGCGGCTGGAGCGGGTCGGGCAGTTGCTCGGCGCGGACTGGCAGCGCCCCGAGCGGGCGCTGGAGGTGCAGTTGGCGCTGCGCCTGCACCGGCTGCGCGCCCCGGCGGGCTGACCCGACGATCGGTCGGCTCGGTCCACCGGGGCACGGTCGGCTCAGCGGGCGCGGATGCCCTCCAGAACGGCGTCGACGACCTGCGCGGGCAGCTCGCGGTCATCCAGCTCCGGATTCCACTGGAGTACGCGTTGGATCAGCATCGGCCCGGTGAGCAGCGCCATGGTGACCTCGACGTCGATGTCGGGCCGAAGCAGCCCCTCGTCGATGCCGCGCCGCAGCACCTCGCGCATGAGCTGCCGCCGGGGCTCGATGATGTTCTGGTAGAGCTGGAACTGGTCCGGACTGCGGTTCACCGCCGGCACCAGGCACGGCATGATCTTCGCCGCCCGGGCGTCGACGTTCTGCCCGACCGCGCCGACCAGCACGAGCAGGTCGTCGCGGACGGAGTGGCCGGCCGGCTGCGGCATGATGCCCTTGAGCCGGCGCAGCGCGTCGATCAGCAGCGCGTCCTTGCCGGCCCAGCGGCGGTAGATGGTGGCCTTGCCGACGCCGGCGCGGGTGGCGATCGCCTCGATCGAGAGCGCTTCGATGGTGCTGCCCTCGGCGAGCAGGTCGAGGGTGGCCTCGACGATCGCCTCGTCGGCGCGGAGGCTCCGCGGTCGCCCGGGCGACCGCGGGGCATCGGCGGTGGAGGTCATGTCGGACATTGTCCTCGAACCTAAGCCGTCCCGGCCAACTCGGGCTCGGTGGCGGGCGCCGCCGACGCCGGCGGCAGGGCGTCGCGGCCCGGCATCCACCGCAGCACCACCACCATGCCGAGCGCCGCGACGATCGCGGACAGCGCCGCCGCCCAGTGCATGGCGGTGACGAAGGCGTCGTTGGCGGCCGAGATCAGCGTCGGGGCCGCCGGGCCGAGTCGCCCGGCCGCGGCGTACGCACCGGAGATGGACTCGTTGGCCGCGTCCTGGGCCTGCGCGGGCAGGCCGGTCAGCGCGTCGCCCACATCGCTGCGGTAGACCGCGCTGAGCACCGAACCGAGGACCGCCACGCCGAGCGCGCCGGCCACCTGGCGGACGGTGTTGCTGACCGCGGAGCCCACGCCGGCCTTCTCGCGGGGCAGTGCCGACATGATGGACTCGGTGGCCGGCGGCATGATGTTGGCCATCCCGACGCCCTGGATGAAGAACACGACGAGCACGATCCAGATCGGGGTGGACGCGCCGATGAAGGCGAACGCGGCGAGCGCCACCACGGTCAGTCCCAGCCCGACGGCGGCGACCGCCCGGCCGCCGTAGCGGCGGACCATCGCTGCGCTGCGCGGCGCGAAGATCAGCTGGGCGCCGGCGAAGGGCAGGAAGAGCAGGCCGGTCTGCAGCGGGCTGTAGTCGCGGACCAGCTGCAGGTAGAACGAGCTGAAGAACATCACGCCCATCGCGGCGAAGAACACCAGGCCGACGATGGCCACCGGCGCCGCGAAGCGCGGCACCTTGAACAGCCGGACGTCGAGCGACGGGTGGTCGGAGCGGAGTTCGTGCCGCACGAACCAGGCCAGCACGGCCAGGCCCACCACGATCGAGCCCCAGGCGACCGGACGGTCGAAGCCGTGCTCGCCACCGTCGATGATGCCGTACGAGAGGGCGACCAGGCCGACCACGGAGAGCAGGACGCCGAGCAGGTCGACGCGGCCGGGGCGGGGGTCACGCGACTCGGGGACGAGCAGCGCCACCAGGATCACGCCGGCGGCGACCACCGGGACGTTGATCAGGAAGACCGAACCCCACCAGAAGTGCTCCAGCAGCGTGCCGCCGAGGATCGGGCCGATCGCCACGGCGAGGCCGACCGCGCCGGCCCAGACGCCGATGGCCCGGCCGCGCTCGCGCGGGTCGAAGACGTTCGAGATGATCGAGAGCGTCACCGGCATGATGGCCGCGCCGCCGACCCCCATCAGGGCGCGGGCCGCGATGAGCTGCGCGGGGCTGTCCGCGTACGCGGAGAGCAGCGACGCCAGGCCGAACAGCGCCAGCCCGATCATGAGGAAGCGCTTGCGGCCGGCGCGGTCGCCGAGCACCCCGAAGGTGAACAGCAGGCCGGCGAAGACCAGCGTGTAGGAGTTGATGGCCCATTCCAGCTCGCCCTGGCTGGCGCCGAGGCCGTGCACCGGGTCGGCCAGGGTGCGTAGGGCGACGTTGAGGATCGTGTTGTCGAGGACGACGACGAGGAGGCTGATCACCAGCACCCCCAGGATCGCCCACCTCCTCGGGTGTCCTGTGTTGTCGTGCAGCTCCATGCCCGGTTCTCCCCCCGGTTGCACCCGTTCCGCAATACGATACGGGCCAGACTCGTAACGGCGACCAGACTACGGGCCGCCATTAACGATACGGAACTGTTTCGTATCGCAAGTGGTGCGCGTCACGTCTCGCAGCGCCGCCACTCCCCCGGCTCCGGCGCGGCCAGACAGGTGGCCACGGCGGCCGGCAGCGCGCCCAGGTGGAGCGCGGGCGCGGCGAGCGGCTCGATCCACCCCGGTCCGGCGCCGTAGACCCGCAGGCGGGGAAATTCGCGGGCGAAACGCACCAGACGGTACGCGCGGCCGGTGACCGGCGTCTGCGACCAGACCACGACGGTGTACGGACGCGCGCGGTACACGGCGCTGGTCAGCGCGGACCACGGCAGCGCGGGCCCCAGGTGCAGGCAGCCCTGCCCCCGCTCCCGCAGGGCCGCGGCGAGGGCGTGCAGGCCGAGCGAGTGCGTCTCCTGCTCGGCGCCGGCCAGCAACACCCCGCCGGTGGGCAGGGACCGCCCGGGTTCCCGGCGGTACACGTCCAGCCCCACACGTACGCCCTCGGACAGGGCGTGTTCCACGGCGATCTCGGCGGCGTCGCGCCCCGAGAGGCCGGCCAGCAGCGGCTGGCAGACCTGCTCCCAGAGCGCCGGGACGCCCCACTCGGCCGCCAGCTCCAGCATCAGCGCGGCGACACGGTTACCGTCCAGGTCCTCGGCTGCCAGCGAGACCCGCTTGAGCGCGGTCTGGACGGCGTCGGCCGGCATCGGATCGGTCAGCACAGACGTACCCCCGGGTAGGTGTTCTCTACCCAGGGTTCGCCGCGACCGGGCGCGGCGGATGCGCCCGGCGCGAATTTACCGGCGAGGATCCGCAGCCGGCCCACGCTGACCGACTTGACCGGACCTCCTAGGTTGAAGATCCACACAGCTCAGCGGAAGGCTCCCACCCCATGCCCGTCGGCTTCACCATGGCGATCGTCCTCGCCGTCGCCCTGGTCGTCAGCGCCGTCGCCGCGCTCGTCGCCCCCGCCCGCTCGCTGAAGCGGGTTGCCGCCCTCGCCGCGGTCGGGTTCCTCACCCTCAGCGCGGTGGTCGGCCTCGCCTCCAGCGCCCACTCGGTGCCGATCCGCTCGGTCGGCATCGTCACCAGCTTCGGCAAGCCCACCGGCGAGGTGACCGGCTCGGGCCTGAAGTGGGTGGCCCCCTGGCAGAAGGTCGGCGAGTGGGACGCGGGCCGGCAGAAGTACGACCACATCGGCGGAAACAACTGCGTCCGCGTCCGCACCGGCACGCTCGCCGACGCCTGCGTCGAGGTGCTCGTCGAGTGGCAGGTCAAACCGGAGAACGCCCCCAAGCAGTTCATGGACTACAAGGGGGACTTCGACAGCTTCCGGGGGCAGCGGGTCGGCGTGCAGCTCGACAGCGCCGTCAACGACGCGTTCGCCGCCTACAACCCGCTGGAGAAGATCGACGCGCGGACCGGCGACCTGAACGTCGACCTCAAGCCGTTCGCGGCGAACATCAAGACCAGCGCGGAGAGCCGCCTCGCCACGGACGTCGACATCCTGTCGGTGACCATCACCCGGGTCAACCACGACGACAAGACCGAGGGCAACATCAAGGCGTTCCAGGACAAGCTGGCGCAGACCCGCAACCTGGAGCAGGACCGCAAGAACGCCGAGATCTCGAAGCAGATCACCGAGACCAACGCGAAGGTCGACAAGGTGACCCGGTGCCTGGAGATCGCCGAGAAGAACGGCGCCAACCCGGGCCTGTGCATCAACCCCGGCATCGTCACCGGCAAGTGACCCCGTCGCCGGCCCACACCGAGGCGGGTGGGCCGGCGACCGCGTCTAGGGCGTGTGTCAAAGCCCCTGGCCGGCCTGCGGCGGGCCCAGCCGACGGCCGGCGGCGTTGGAGATGGGTCCGGATACAACACCGGTATCCGAACCCATCTCCGCCTTGCCGGACCGCCGCCTGGACTCCGCCTCGGCTCGACCGAGGACTTCGACACACGCCCTAGGTGTTCTGTCCACGGACGTTGGTGACACGTCTGGGATCTTGAAAAGGTGAGGACCTCCCGAGTAGGTGTGGAGCTACCAGACAGCCGCACCCATTCAGGGAGGTCCTCGTGCCCCACCGTAATGCCCCGCTCTCGGAGACCGGCAGGCTGCGTCTGGCTCGCTGTGTCGTGGACGACGGATGGCCGCTGCGTCGTGCCGCCGACCGGTTCCAGGTCAGTCCGAACACAGCGAAGCGGTGGGCCGATCGCTACCGGTGTGAAGGGCCCGCGGGAATGGCCGACCGGTCCAGTCGCCCGCACCGCTCACCGCGACGCACGCCGGCGCCGATCGAACGCAAAGTGCTGCACCTGCGGGCGACACGGCGGTGGGGTCCCGCGCGGATCGCCGGCCGGCTCGGATTGGCGGCCTCGACGTGCCACGCCGTGCTGCGCCGGGCCGCAGTGGCCCGGCTGGCGCACCTGGACCGGTCCACCGGCCGGCCGATCCGCCGCTACGAGCACGCCGCGCCCGGGGACCTGGTCCACGTCGATGTGAAAAAGCTCGGCAACATCCCCGACGGCGGTGGCTGGCGCACCCGAGGACGCCAGCAGGGCAAACGCAACCGCGCCGCCACCGCCGGCATCACCCGCAACCACCGGTGGGCACCCGTCATCGGCTATAGCTACCTCCACACCGCCATCGACGACCACTCCCGACTGGCCTACACCGAGATCCTTACCGACGAAACCCGCGAGACCGCAGTCGCGTTCTGGCACCGCGCCCACGCCTGGTTCTCCAGCTGCGGCATCACCGTCCGACGCGTGCTCACCGACAACGGCTCCGCCTACAAATCCCACCTCTGGCGCGACACCCTCACCACCGCAGGCATCACGGTCAAAAAGACCCGCCCCTACCGGCCACAGACCAACGGCAAGGTCGAACGCTTCCACCGCACCCTGACCGAGGAATGGGCCTACGCCAAGCCCTACTCCTCAGAAGCCGCGCGACGCGCCGCCTTGCCCAGCTGGCTACACGCCTACAACAATCACCGCAGCCACACCGCACTCGGCGGCCATCCACCCGCCAGCCGCGTCCCCAACCTCTCCGGACAGAACACCTAGGCGTAGCTGAACAGCGGCGGGAAGACGAGGACCACGATCCACGCCCAGGCCGCGTACACGGGCAGGTACCCGGTCTGCCAGCGTTCGAGGGCCGCGAATGGCGTACGCCGGCGGACGAAGCTCAGCAGGAGCCAGGCCGACCACGCGAGGTTGACCAGCAGGACCACGTTCTCGCCGAGCGCCGCCGCCCGGTTGGGCGTACCGCCGTAGTCGTCGGTGATGCGACCGGTGATCTCGAACAGCACCAGCACGTCGATGGCCAGCGCGCTGAGCACGAGCGCGAGCTGGAGCTTGTCGAACGCGCCGGGCGGCGCCAGCGGGTCGCGGGCCGACAGCGAGTAGAGCAGCAGCCCGAGCACCACGACCAGCAGCAGGTCGAACAGGATCAGCGCCTCGCGCTCGACGTCGATGCCGTGGCTGGTCCAGACGACGGCCACCAGGAAAGCGAGCAGCGCGGCCGTGAACAGCGGGGTGAACAGTCGCGTGAGGACCGGCGCGATGTTCTCGACGACACTCTGCTTGGCCTCGACCAGCCAGCCGGCCACCACCACCGCAGCCGCGGCGCCACAGGGCAGGAGCCACTGCGAGACGAACGCCTCCGGCACGATCCCGATGGCCTGGAAGGTGTTGAACAGGAACGCGGCGAGCACCCCGCCACCGAGAGCCATCAGCACGAGGTAGATGAACCACTCGCCGGTGAACCGGATGAAGTCCATCCGTCGACGGGTGGCTCGCCAGTCGTCGGCGACGTAGGCCAGACCGACCACGAGCCAGAGCGCGATCGGCAGGTGGACGCTGCTGACGACGAGGGACTGCGAGTCGCCGGCCAGAGGGTAGACGTTGGCGGCCACCGCGCCCAGCGCGAACAACGCGACCAGCGCCACGACCACCGCCGGTCGGGCTCTGCGCCGCCAGGCGAGGAACGCCGCCAGCCAGGGCAGCGCGAACAGGGTGAAGTTGCGGGTGTAGAACGAGCCGTCGTCGTCGAAGGTCAACCCGAACAGCGCCGGCGCCTTGACCGACGCCACCGCGCCGGCCGCCGCGCCGAGCATCACCCACAGCTCCCGCCGGGACCGCGCGCCGGCGGCCGACGCGCCGGAGTCGCCGGTCAGCACGAGCTGCTTCCAGAGCCGTTCCGAGTGCTCCCGGGCGAACTCCCGGGACAGCTCGTCGAGGCTCCCCATCCGTTTGACCGCGACCAGGAACGCCTCGTCCGGGCTCAGGCCCGCCGCGCCGAGCGCGTCGACGGAGCCGCGTAGGTGGTCCTCCAGCTCGTCGGCGTCGGCCGGGCTCAGCGTCCCGCGGCGCAGCACGTACTGACGCCACTGCGTGACCTGCGCCTCCAACTCCTGTGGGCCTTCGTGCGCCGTCACGCGAGACCCTCCAGCGGACGTGACGTCAGCGGCGCCCGATCGTGCCAGACCGCCTTGAGCGCGCCCACGACCGTGTCCCACTGCCGGCGTTGCTCGGCAAGCTCGGCCCGGCCCCGGTCGGTGATGCGGTAGTACTTGCGTCGGCGCTCGCCAGCGACCGCCTGCCAGCTCGACTCCACGAAGGCGAGACGTTCGAGGCGGTGCAGCAACGGATAGAGCAGCCCTTCGGTCCAGTCCAGCTCACCGCCGGACAACTCGTTGATCCGCCGCAGGATGGCGTAGCCGTAGCTCTCGCCCTCGGCCAGGATGCCGAGCACCATCGGCGTCGCCGACGCGGCGACCAGGTCCTTGGCGACCTTCACGGGACCTCCCGTCCAACCCTAGAAGTACGATGCATAGTACTGCTAGGTATACCGCCCGACGCAACGGCCGGAACGAAAAAACCTGTCGAGCGTCGGCGGTGATCACGCGACAATGGCCGGCGTGCACGAGGTGGAGGTCGTCGTCGCCCACTCCGAGCGCGCGACCGTACGCGCCGGGAACGTGTTCCTCAAGATTGACTCCGATCAGGAGCGTGCCGACGTCGAGGTCGAAGCGATGGCGCTGACGCCCCTCCCGACCCCACGGATCCTCTGGCGCAACCCGCCCGTGCTCGCGCTCGCCGCCCTGCCCGGGCGGGCACTCGGCCGCCTCGGCGCGCCGTCGACCGCGTCGCCGAGGGCATGGGCAGCGGCCGGCGCTGCCGTACGGACGCTGCACGACGCGCCGCTGCCGCCCTGGCCCGGTCGGAGCCTCGACGAGCTGGCCACCCGGCTCGACCGCGAGTGCGCGTGGCTCGTCGCGAACGGCGCTCTCCCCACCGACCTGGTCACCCACAACCGTCGCGTCGCCGAGGCGGCGCTCCGGCCGTGGACGCCTGTGTTCACGCACGGCGACCTACAGGTGGACCACGTGTTCGTCGACGGTGACGCGGTCACCGGCGTGCTCGACTGGTCCGAGGCGAGCCGGGGCGACGCCCTGTTCGACCTCGCCATCCTGACTCTCGGGCACGAGGAGCATCTCGGTGACGTCGTCGCCGGCTACGGCGCCGACGTCGACCTCGACGTGATCCGCGCCTGGTGGTCGTGGCGCAGCCTGGTGGTCATCCGTTGGCTGACCGAGCACGGCTTCGACCCCTCGGCGCCCGGCTGCGAGGTCGACGTGCTGCGGGCGCGGATGTGACGAGCGTCAGGGGATGAGTCGGTCCAGCAACTCGAACCGCTCGTACGGCTGGTCGTAGTCGCCGAAATGCCCGTCGTCACGCACGATCTGGGTGCCGCCGAGCCGCTCGAACATCGCGCGCCCCTGCCGGTCGTCGCAGCCGTACGGATCCTCGCGGGAGTTGACGAAGTAGATGTCCCGCACGTGCGACCGGATCGCGGCCCAGTCGTAGCGCTCCCGCAGGACCGGTTCCTCGCTCGTGTTCGGCCGCGTGCAGTAGCCGGCGACCAGGATCGCCTGGGCGACCGTGACGTCGACGTGTTCGAGGAGCGCCAGGAGCAGGGCCGCGCCGCCGGAGTGGCCCACCAGGACCGTGTCCTCGTCGAAGCGGTGCCCGGCGAGCACCGTCGGCAGGAACGTCGCGATCGGCTCGACGTTGATGCCCGGCAGGTGCGGCACCTCCACGGCGTACCCCCGTGTCTCCAACCGCCGCGCCAACCAGCGGTACCAGACGACGTCCGGGTTACCACCGGTGCCGTGGAAGATGATCGCGCTCCGTCCCACCGTGCCCCTCCTTGGCCTCGAGATCGTCAGCACACCACGACTCAGTCCAGCGTGACGACCCAGCGGGCGCCCTCTCCCCGCGCCAACTTCTCGAACGCGACCGGCGCCTCGTCCAGCGACATCGTGCCGCTCACCAGGACCCCCAGGTCGAGGGTGCCGTCGGCCAGTTCGGCGGCCAGCACCGGCACCTCGCGGTCCGGGTCGGACGAGCCGTACACCGAGGAGCGCAGCGTACGGGCGGAGTGGAAGATGTCGAGCGCGCCGAGGCTGACCATGTCGTCCTTCGCCCCCATCCCGACCACGGTGACCGCGCCACCGCGCCGGGTCAGCCGCCAGGCAGCACGGATGGTGGCGGCACGGCCCACGCACTCGAAGGCGTGGTCGACGCCCCGACCCTCGGTGCGGGCCCGTACCTCCTTGGAGAGCCGGTCGTCGGAGAGCAGGAAGTCGGTGGCCCCGGCGGCCAGGGCCAGGTCACGCTTCGCCTCGGCCACGTCCACGGCGAGGATCGTCGTGGCACCGGCCCGGCGGGCCGCGCTGAGCACGGCGAGCCCGACCCCGCCCAGCCCGACGACGGCGACCGACTCGCCGGACGCGACCCGGGCGGTGTTCCGGACCGCCCCGAGGCCGGTGAGCACCGCGCAGCCGAGCAGCGCGGCCTGCTCGACCGGCAGGCCGGTGGGGATCGGTACGACGGCGCTCTCCGGCACCACCACCGCCTCGGCGAGCGCGCCGAGGCCGAGCGTCAGGTGCAGCGGTATCCCGTCCTCGGTCTCGCCTCGCGGCACGGTCGGGGCCGTCGTGTCGGCGCAGAGCCACGGCTCGTCGCGTCGGCACCACCAGCAGGACCGGCAGGCGGGTGCCCAGTTGAGCACCACCGGGGTGCCGGCCGTCAGCCCGCTGCCCGGCCCGACCTCGGCCACCACCCCGGTCGCCTCGTGCCCGAGGACCAGCGGAAACCGTGCGGCGATGGTGCCGTTGACCATGGACAGGTCGGAGTGGCAGACGCCGGCCGCCCGGATCGTCACCCGCACCTCGCCGGGGCCGGGCGCGGGCAGTCGTACCCGCTCGACCCGCAGCTCGGCCCCCCGACCGCGCGCGACCAGCGCGCGGACCACGACCGGCGCGGACGCCGGCTCGGCGGCGCCGCCCGGCGGGGCCGCAGACAGCTCGGCGTCGGTCATCGCTGGATCGCCTTTACCTCGCAGAACTCGGCGAGCCCGTGCGTGCCCAGCTCCCGGCCGACGCCGGACTGCTTGTAGCCGCCGAAGGGAGCGAGGGGGTTGAACGGCGCGCCGTTGATGTCGACGGCCCCGGTGCGCAGCCGCCGCGCCACCGCGAGCGCCGCCTCGGTGTCGGCGGACCAGACCGCGCCGGCCAGCCCGTAGCGGGAGTTGTTGGCGATGGCGACGGCCTCGTCGGTGTCGTCGAAGGGGATGACCGCGAGGACGGGGCCGAAGACCTCCTCCTGGGCGAGCGCGCTGTCCGGGTGCACGTCGGCGAAGACGGTCGGGGCGACGAAGTGCCCGCGGGCCGGGATCGGGGCGTCCGGGCCGCCGACGACCAGCCGCGCGCCGTCGGCGAGCGCCCGGTCGACGTGGCCGCGTACCCGCTGCGCCTGCGCGGCCGAGACCAGCGGGCCGAGCCGGGTGGCCGGGTCGAACGGGTCGCCGAGGCGGTAGCCGGCCACCGCCGTCGCGACCAGGTCGAGAGCCTCGTCGTACCGGTCGCGGTGCACCAGCATCCTGGTCCACGCCGTGCAGGTCTGCCCGGAGTTGAGCAGGGCGTTGCCCACGCCCACCTTGACCGCGGTCGCCAGGTCGGCGTCGCCCAAGATCACGTTGGCGGACTTGCCGCCGAGTTCCAGCGCGACGCGGGCGATCCGGTCGGCGGCGAGGCGCATGATCCGGGCGCCGGTGGCGGTGCTGCCGGTGAACGACACCAGGTCGACGTCGGGGTGCCCGGCGAGCGCCTCGCCCACCACCGCGCCGGTGCCGGGGACCAGGTTGAGCACACCGGCCGGCAGGCCGGCCTCGGTGACCGCGTCGAAGAGCAGGTACGCGGTGAGCGGGGTCAGTTCGCTCGGCTTGAGCACGACCGTGCAGCCGGCGGCGAGCGCGGACGCCACCTTGGCCATCACCTGGTGCAGGGGGTAGTTCCACGGGGTGATGGCGCCGACCACGCCGATCGGCTCGCGGACGACGAGGGAGTTGCCGATGCTCTCCTCGACGGGTGGACGGGCGGCGAGCGCGACGTGGTCGCGCAGCACCGTCAGCGGGAGTCCGACCTGCACGCGGCTGGCGAGCTTGAGCGGCGAGCCCTGCTCCACGGCGATGGTGCGGGCGAGGTCGTCGGCGCGGGCGGCGAGCGCGGCGTGCAGCCGGTCGAGGTGCGCGGAGCGTTCGGCGGGCGCGGTGGCCGCCCAGCCTCCGAAGGCGGCGCGGGCGGCGGCGACGGCGGCGTCCACATCGGCGGGCGTGCCGGCGGGCACCTGGCCGATGGCGTCGCCGGTGCTCGGGTTCTCCACGTCGATCACGTCGGTGCCGGCGGGAGGCGTCCACTCGCCGCCGATGTGCAGGTGACGCCGGCGGCGCAGGATGTCGGGAATGGGCGACGGCGGTGCGGCGAGATCCATGGCGTCCCTTCGGGGGTGGGCGACGGGCGGCTCGGCGGCGGACGGACGATGAAACTAGCGCTGGGAGTTTGGACGCTACCCGCTGGACCGGCCGGACTCCACCGCGCCGAGGGGGCGGACGGCGTGGTCGTACTCGGCGGCCAGGCCGTGCAGCAGCGCGTCCAGGCCGAGGGCGAAGGCGCCCTCGTCGACGCTCTGCTGGTGTTCGGCGAGCCGGTGCGCCTGGCGCAGGTGCGGGTAGTGGGCGGCGTACAGCTCGGGGTCCTCGACGAAACCGCGGGCGAACGAGCCGAGCGCCGACCCGGCGACGAAGTAGCGCAGCGCCGCGCCGATGTGGGTGGCGCGGGCCGGCGGCCAGCCGGCGCGGACGAGTCCGCCGTAGACGGCGTCCGCCATCGCGAGGGCCGCCGGACGTCGCCCGGGGCCCTGCGCCAGGTACGGCACGATGTTCGGGTGCGCGGTGAGCGCCCGCCGGTACGACCAGGCCCACTCGCGCAGGGCGGTCGTCCAGTCCCGGCTGGCGAATCCGCTGGTGTCCACGGCGCCGGTGACCCCGTCGGCGACCGCGTCGAGAATCTCGTCCTTGGTGGCGAAGTGGTTGTAGAGCGAGGGCCCCTGGACGCCCAACGCGGCGGCGAGCCGGCGGGTGGAGAAGGCGGGCAGGCCCTCGGCGTCGATCAGCGCGGTGGCTGTCTCGACGATCAGCTGCCGGGTGAGCCGGGGCTGGCGGGGTCGGGGCACTGCGCTCCTCGTTCGCTCTGGGTGGTGGGGTCTGGACGCAACAAAACTTACACCGCTAGTTTAGTGGTGACCGGCCGCGCCGACGCCAGGAGGACCATCGTGGACTTTTCGCTCACCGACGAGGAGCGGGCGGTGCGGGACACCGCCCGGTCGTTCATCCAACGCGAGGTGATGCCGCTGGAGGCGGAGGTGCTTCGCCGGGAGCGGGCGCACCAGCCGAGTCTGGACCACTCCGAGGTCCGCGAGCTGCAACTCAAGGCGCGCAAGTTCGGCTTCTGGGGCCTCGCGACCCCCGAGGAGTACGGCGGGATGAACCTGCCGGCCGTACTCCAGTCACTAATCTGGACCGAGCTGGGGCACACGTTCGTGCCGTTCCGCTTCGGCGGCGAGGCCGACAACATCCTGTTCCACGCCACCGAGGAGCAGAAGCGGGAGTTCCTCATCCCGACGATCGAGGGCGAACGCCGGTCCTGCTTCGCGATCACCGAACCGGGCGCCGGCTCGGACGCCGCCAACATCCGGCTCTCCGCCCGCCGCGACGGCGACGACTGGATCCTCGACGGCGAGAAGACCTTCATCACCGGCGGTCACGACGCCGACTTCGCCATCGTCGTCGCCGTGACCGACCGGGAGAAGGGCGCCCGCAACGGCGGAGCGACCGCCTTCCTGGTGGACCGGGCCATGGGCTGGCGCTCGGAGTTCATCCAGACCATGGGCGAGGGCGGGCCCGCGTCACTGATCTTCGACGGCGTACGCGTGCCGCACCGCAACATCCTCGGCGAGATCGGGCAGGGCTTCGCCCTCGGCATGGAGTGGATCGGCAAGGGCCGCTACACCATCCCGTCGCACGCCGTCGGCATCGCCGAACGGGTCCTGCAGATGGCCATCGAGTACGCCAACACCCGGGAGACGTTCGGGGCGAAGATCGGCACCAACCAGGCCATCCAGTGGATGATCGCCGACTCGGAGACCGAACTGGAGGCGGCCCGCTGGCTGATCCTGCGCTCGGCGTGGACCGTGGATCAGGGCCTCGATCCCCGACACGCCTCATCCATGGGCAAGCTCTACGGCGCGCAGATGGTCAACCGGGTCGTCGACCGGGTGCTCCAGATCCACGGCGGCATGGGCTACACCCGGGAGCTGCCCATCGAGCGCTGGTACCGGCAGGTACGGCTCTACCGCATCTTCGAGGGCACCGACGAGATGCAGCGGCTCATCATCTCCCGGGACCTGCTGCGCGGGTACACGAAGATCGGCGGTCACCTGGCCTGAGCCGCGTCACCCCGCCAGCGCCTCCAGCGCGGCGTCCACGTCCGCCTCGGTCGAGTAGAGGTGGAACGATGCGCGGACCCGGCCGGCCCGGACCGCCGCGCGGATGCCGGCCGCCGCGAGGCGCTGCTGGGCGTCCGGCACGTCGACGGCGACGATGGCGCTGTCCCCCGGCTGCCGGCCCAGGCCGGTGAGGAACCGGTTGGCCAGCGCCACGTCGTGCGCCTGGATCGCCGGCACGCCGATCTCGGCGACCAGTTCCATGGCGGGGGCCGCGCCCACCCAGCTGAACCAGGCCGGCGAGATGTCGAACCGGCGGGCGTCGTCGGCCAGCCGCAACGGCAGGCCGTAGTAGGAGGCGTGCGGGTCCTGGCCGGCGAACCAGCCGGCCGCGTCCGGACGCAGCCGCTCCCGCAGCGCGGGGGCCAGATAGGCGTACGCGGTGCCGCGCGGGTTCATCAGCCACTTGTAGCCGCCCACGGCCACCACGTCGGCCCGGCTGCCGTCGAACGGCAGCCACCCGCACGCCTGGGTCGCGTCCACCACCACCAGCGCGCCGTGCGCGCGGGCGGCGGCCACGATCTCGTCGTACGCGGCGACGGCGCCGTCGGACGACTGCACCAGGCTGAACGCGACCACGTCCGTGTCGGCGTCGACCGCGTCGGCCAGCCGGTCCGCCGGCACGGTGCGGACGGTCACGCCCCTCTCCTCCTGCACCAGCCAGGGGAACAGGTTCGAGGTGAACTCGATCTCCGGAACGACCACGGTGGCGCCGGCCGGCAGGGACGCCGCCACCGGCGCGAGCATCTGGGAGACCGTCGCCCCGACGGCCACGTCGGTGTCGGGCACCCCGATCAGGCCGGCGAACGCGGTACGGGCCCGCTGCACCGACTCGCCCCAACCCTCCCAGGAGGTGCTGCCGACACGCCACTGGGCCAGGGAGTCCTGCAAGGCCGTCCAGGCCGGCTCGGGAGGCAGCCCGTAGGAGGCCGTGTTCAACCAGCCGTGCTCGGGCTTCCACAACTGCTGCGCCTGCTCGATCTCCATGCCACCGACGCTATGCCTGGTCACCGGCGGCGAGCCACGACCAATCGGCGATCGGCGGCCTGTAGGCAGGCGGCTGCTGACTGCTGACCCGAGCTGGGGCCACGGACGCGGCTGCCGGGGCGGGTGCGGAGCGGAGCGGCACGCCGGCAGATGGGCTTGGTCGCGGGGTTCACGGACGCCGTGCGTCGCCGGGGTGGATCCGGGTGAGGCTGTCGGCGAGCCCGGCGAGCCACCTGTCGACCTCCACCAGGTGGCGCACCGCCGCGGCGTCGACGTCGCCGAGCAGCGGACGAAGCCGGTTCAGCTCGTCGACGCAGTCGGTCGGTACGGGCATCGGTCCGGCCGTCCGACCGTGCGTCACCTCGCCGGCCAGGTCGTCGTACGCCGACCGCAGGTGCCCGGCCGTGTCCCGCAGGAGGGTCGTCGCCGCCGGCCAGCCGGCCAGGCAGCCGGGCGGATTGCGGCGCAGTAGCGACTCCCCGCCGGGCACCACGTGGTGTCCGGCGCTCAGGGCGGCGTCCCAGTTCACCTGTCCGGGCCGCCGGTCGTGGCGCTCGACGTGGTACTGACAGTAGGACGAGTCGACCAGGACCATCCTCCGGCGGACCTCGTCGAAGTCCTCCTCAGGGGGCGGCGTGTCGCCGAGCACCGCCTCGACGGTCCGCTCGACCGCCATCCCGCTGACAGTCAGGTAGCGGGCGGCGTTGTGCCGCAGGTCGTGGCCGGCGCCGCGCGGCCACATGGCCACCCCGGCGAGGACCCCGATCACCGCGCCGAGCCCGACGTCGACCAGCCGCGCCTCGGCGAGCCGCCAACCCTCCGGGCTGAGCTGACTGAAGACGACGGTCAGCAGCAGGGTGAACAGGGCCTGCTGCCAGACCGGGCCGAGCAGACGACCGACACCGAACGCCAGGATCAGCGTGACCGGCAGGGCGACGGCATACACGACCGGTTCCTCGACGAGGAGCACCAGCAGGCCGCTGGCGACGACGCCGGCGACGGTGCCCAGCACGGCGGGTCGCAGCGCGGTGCGGGTGTCGGCGGCCGAGGTACGCAGGACGGTGAGTGTCGCCAGGAGCACCCAGAAACCGTGGTTGAGGTGCAGCAGCCCGGCTGCCACCCGGGCGACGGCCAGCGCCACGGCCAGGCGCAGCGCGCTGTGCAGGTGCGCGGAGCGGGGTGCCAGGTGGGCGCGGAACTGTCGCCAGTACAGCGTCCACGCGCCGTGTCGCGCGTACTCGAAGAGCCGGGGGTATGCCTCGACGCCGACGGGCGGCGCCCCGGCGGCGATGCGGACGCCGACGATGAAGATCCGCACCTGGTCCGCGATGGCCAGCGCGGTCGCGTCCCGGCACATCCGGGGTACGTCAGGCGGACCCGATCCCACCGCGGCCTCGGCCGTGCCGATGGCGGCGTCCAGGTTCCGCGGATCCACGTCCGGGCCGCCGGAGACCAGGGTGCGACCGGCCGCCCGGGTCGCGTCGGCGCACGGGCGCAGCAGCCGCGCCGCCGCCAGGTCCGGGATCGGCGACGACGGGACGTCCGCCGCGAGCCGGTCCGCCGTGGCGAGCGCCTCCCGCAGCGCCGCAGCGGAGATCCGCAACGCCCGGTCCCGCGCCCCGGCCGCCGTGGGTGACGACTCCGGCGGGTTGCGGCCCAACCCGAGTACGGCCACCAGGTCGTACGCCCGCTCGCGCCGCCCGTCCGGAGCCTCGTGGCCGGGGGCGGTCAGCGCGTCGGCGGTGGCGTCGAGGAACGCCGCGACGCCGTCCGCCGCCCGGGCGAGCAGGTGCCGGTAGGGGACGGGTACCGGATCGGGCCAGAGCACCACCTCGGCCGCGGCGAGCAGTGTGATCGCGAGGGTGACTCCGCCGAGGCGCTGCGGGAGGCTGTCCGGCTGGTACGGCGGGAAGGACGCCAGGATGTAGAAGAGTTGGAACGCGCTGGCCAGACCCACCAGGCGCGGATTGCCGACCCCGGCGAACGCCACGACGAACCCGATGACCAGCATCCCGCCGGCCGCCGCCCACGTGCTCCAGGCCAGCAGCGTGCCGGCGGCGATCAGCGCCCAGACCGCCGGCAGAGCGGTGACGAGGATCCGCGCCCGCTGTGGGGCCGGGCCGGGTAGTTGCGCGAACGCCCCGGCGGCGATCGTGCCGAACAGCGCGTATGTGGCGAGCACGGGGCTGCCCGCGCCGTAACGGCACGCGTAGAACAGGACGGACGCGACGAGGGTCAGCCGGGCCGCGCGCCGCAGCACGGCGCCGTTCGGGTCACGGTGGCGCAGTCGGCCCAGGAGGCTGGATCCGCGCACGCCTGCTCCCCCGGGATCGTCGCGGCGCCCCTCCCCGGTATCCCATTCTCCACGCCGCCTCCGCGCCGCGGCGAGTTTCGCGCCGAAGTGATCGACACGAGTGCGGCGATGTGGGGGTATCGATCACGATGGACACCCCCACATCGCCGATCCAGGGTGGATCAAGGTCAGGCGGGTACCCTGGCCGGCTCGTCGGGGCGCTCGGCCGCCTCGTCGTCGTGCTCGTCGAGCATGGTCGCCTCGTCGAACGGGTCGTCGCCGCGCAGGACCCCGGCCGCCCGCTCCCGGTCGAACTCGCCGGTCCAGGTGCCCACCAGCACCGTCGCCACCGCGTTGCCGGCGAAGTTGGTCAGCGCCCGCGCCTCGGACATGAACCGGTCGATGCCGACGATCAGGCCGACCCCGTCGACCAGGTCCGGCCGGTGCGACTGGAGTCCACCGGCCAGCGTGGCCAGCCCGGCGCCGGTGACGCCGGCCGCGCCCTTGGACGCGATGATCATGAACAGCAGCAGCGAGATCTGCTCGCCGATCGACAGCGGCTTGCCCAGCGCGTCGGCGATGAACAGCGACGCCATGGTCAGGTAGATGGCGGTGCCGTCGAGGTTGAACGAGTACCCGGTCGGCACGGTGATGCCGACGACCGGCTTGCTGACGCCGAAGTGCTCCATCTTCGCGATCAGCCGGGGCAGCGCCGACTCCGACGACGACGTCGACAGGATCAGCAGGAACTCCCGGCCCAGGTAGCGCAGCAGCGAGAAGATCGAGATCCGGGCGATGAACCAGAGCAGCGCGCCCAGGACCACCAGCACGAAGATCAGACAGGTGGCGTAGAAGCCCAGCATGATCTGGGCGAGGCTCTTGAGGGCGTCCACGCCGGTCGCGCCGACCACGGCGGCCATCGCGCCGAACGCGCCGACCGGCGCCAGCCACATGATCATGGCGAGGACCTTGAAGACCACCCGTTGGATGACGGCGATCGCGCCGAGCACGGGCTCACCCCGGCGGCCCAGCGCCTGCACGGCGAAGCCGACGAGCAGCGCGACCAGCAGTGTCTGGAGCACCTCACCCTCGGTCAGCGCGGAGAACAGGGTCGTCGGGATGATCCCGAGGAGGAAATCCGTCGTACCGCCGGTCTCGTCTCCGGCGGCGGCCTTGCCGGCGCCCGCGAGGTCCTGACCCAGGTCCAGCCCGGAGCCGGGGTGGATGAGGTTGCCGACGACCAGGCCGATGGCGAGCGCCACGGTCGACATGGTCAGGAAGTAGCCGAGAGCCAGGCCGCCGACCTTGCCGACCTTCGCGGCCTGCCGGACCGAGCCGACGCCGAGCACGATCGTGCAGAAGATGACCGGGCTGATCATCATCTTGATGAGGTTGACGAAGCCCGTGCCGATGGGCTTGAGTTCCTTGCCGAAATCGGGGGCGACCAGGCCGACCACGATGCCGGCGAGCACGGCCACGATGACGGCCAGGTACAGGTAACGGGTACGGTCCCGGCGGGCCGACGGTTCCGCCGTGGTGGTGGTTGCGGTGGTGTCCATGTCGACAATGTGAAGCGCGTCTCACCGGTTGACAGCCTTGCGGTCATTCTGGTCACCGCTCACCGCGAGAAATCCGAGGAGGTGCCGGAGGTGACCCGACGGCAGTGGAGCATCGCGGGACAGCTCTTCGCCCTCCAGGCGGTGGTGGTGACGCTGCTCGTGCTGGCCGGCGCGGCGGGCGCCGTCTGGCTGGCCCGCGCCGACTCCCGCCAGGCCGCCGAGGAGGAGGTGCTCGCGGTGGCGCAGACCGTGGCCAACTCCCCCGACGTCCGCGCGGCCCTCACGACCGCCGACCCCGCCCGCACCCTCCAGCCGTACGCCGAGTCGACGCGCAAGGCCACGGGCACGGACTTCGTGGTCGTGATGGCCCCCGACCGCACCCGCTTCTCCCACCCCACATCGGAGCTGATCGGCGAGCCGTTCGTCGGCGAGATCGGGCCCGCCCTGGCGGGCCGCGCGTTCACCACCACCAACGTCGGGACGCTCGGCGAGTCGGTGCGCGCGGTCGTCCCGGTGTACGACCGGCAGCACCGCATCGTCGGCCTGGTCTCGGTGGGCATCACCACCCGGGAGATCAACCGCAAGCTGCTGCGCCAGTTCCCCGTGCTGCTCGGCGTGGCGGCGCCGGCGCTCGCGCTCGCCGCGACCGGTTCGTGGCTGCTCAGCCGCCGGTTGCGGCGCCAGACCCACGGCCTGGGACCGGCGCAGATGACCCGGATGTACGAGTACTACGACGCCGTCCTGCACTCGGTGCGCGAGGGTCTCGTCGTGCTGACCACCGACCGGCGGCTGGCGTTGATCAACGACGAGGGCCGGCGACTGCTGGACATCGACTCCGACAAGCCGGTCATCGACCAGCCGGTGGCCCACGTCGACCTGCCACCGGCGGTGGCCGAACTGCTCGCCGACGGCCGCGACGCCCTCGACGAGCCCCTGTTGGCCGGTGACCGCGTGTTGGTGGCCAACCAGCGGACCGCCCGCTTCGAGGGGGCGGCGCTCGGCACCGTGCTGACCCTGCGCGACCAGACCGAGCTACGGACCCTGGCCAGCGAGCTGGACTCGGTCCGCGCGCTCACCCAGGCGTTGCAGGCGCAGACGCACGAGTCGGCCAACCGGCTGCACACCGTCCTCACCCTTGTGGAGCTGGGCCGCGCCGACGAGGCCGTCCGACTCGGCACCCGGGACCTGGCCCTCGCCCAGCAGCTGACCGACCGGGTGGTCGACGCGGTCACCGAGCCGGCCCTGGCCGCGCTGCTGCTGGGCAAGTCCGCACAGGCCGGCGAGCGCGGCGTGGACCTGGTGATCGAGCCGGACTGCCGCCTCGACGACAGCCCGCTGCCGACCAGCGACCTGCTCACCGTCGTCGGCAACCTCGTCGACAACGCCCTGGAGGCGGTCGCCGGTACGCCCCCGCCGCGCTCCGTGCGGGTCTTCGTCGGCACCGTCGACGACGAACTGGTGGTCCGGGTCGCCGACAGCGGACCCGGGCTGGCGAAGGAGCGGGTGGCGGACGCCTTCCGGCGCGGCTGGTCCACCAAGAGCACCGGAAGGGGTCTCGGGTTGGCGCTGATCGGGCAGGTGGTCCGCCGCCACGGCGGGAGCGCCGAGGTGACCCGCTCGGACGCGGGCGGCAGCCTGTTCACCGTCCGACTACCGGAGATCCGGTCATGAACGACATCCGGGTGCTCGTGGTCGAGGACGAACCGCTGCTGGCCGAGGCGCACGCCGCGTACACCGAGCGGGTGCCCGGGTTCACGACGGTCGGGGTGGCGCACACGGCACGGGCGGCGATGGCGGCCCTGCGCGCCAACGACGGCGGCGACGTGGACCTCGTACTCCTGGATTTTCGGCTGCCCGACCTGCACGGCCTGGACGTCTGCCGGGCGCTGCGCGCGGCCGGCAGCAGCGTCGACGTGCTCGCGGTGACGTCGGCGCGGGACCTCGCGGTGGTGCGCACGGCCGTGTCCCTCGGGGTGACCCACTACCTGCTCAAGCCGTTCACGTTCGCGGCGTTCCGCGACAAGCTGGAACGCTACGCCGACTACCGCGCCCAGGCGCTCGCCGACGGCGAGGTGGCCGCCCAGCACGACGTGGACCGGATGTTCGCCACGCTGCGCGGCGCGACGGGGCACAGCCTGCCCAAGGGGCTCGACGCGCAGACCCTCACCCGGGTACGCGCCGCGCTGGCCGACGGGTCCGGTCCGGGGGTGGGGCTGTCGGCGACCGAGGTGAGCGCGGCGACCGGGATCTCCCGGGTGACCGCCCGCCGCTACCTGGAGTACCTGGTGACGATCGACCGGGCTGTCCGCACCCCCCGTTACGGCACCCCCGGCCGCCCCGAGGTCGAGTACCGCCCCCGCTGAGCGGGCCGGGGTCCACCGGTGGATGTCCGTGTGCCCCCCGCCGACGTGTCGGCGGGGGGCACAACGGTTCAGTTGCCGAGCGTGACGTGCAGGATGCGTTCGTTGCTGTTGTTCGGAATGCTGTCCTTGTCGCCGGTGGTCGTGGTGGTCAGCCACAACCCGCCGTCCGGGGCGGGCTCCACCGTGCGGAGCCGACCGTAGGTGCCGCTGAAGTACGTCTGCACGTTGGTCAGGCTGCTGCCGCTGATCACACCCCGGTACATTCGCGTACCACGGGCGCAGGCGACGTAGAGGGCGTCACGCACGATCGCGATACCCGAGCAGGAACCCTCGGCCGTCGGGTACGTGCGCACCGGCGCGATGTAACCCGCCGTGCCACACGTGCCACTGGTGCCCTCACACGCCGGCCAGCCGTAGTTCCCGCCCTTGGTGATCAGGTTCGTCTCATCCATGACCGAGTTGCCGAACTCCTGCTCCCACAGCCGACCCTGCGAGTCGAACGCCAACCCCTGCGGATTGCGGTGACCGTAACTCCACACGTAGTTGCCGAACGGGTTGTCCGACGGCACCGTCCCATCCGGGTTCAACCGCAGGACCTTGCCCTCCAGAGCGGCACGATCCTGCGCGTACGCCCCGTTCTGCGCATCCCCCGTGCTGGCGTACAACTTGCCGTCCGGACCGAACCGCAACCGGCCACCGTTGTGGTACTTGTTCCGCCGGATCCCACTGACCAGGACCTGCTCACCGGACGTGGTCAACCGACCGTTCTCCAGCTTGATCCGCACGATCCGGTTGTCACTCGGCGACGTGTGCATGATGTACAGCCACCGGTCACTGGCGAAGCTCGACGAGATCGCCAGGCCCAGCAGGCCACCCTCACCGTCGGTGCTCTGCACGTTCGGCACCGTGCCCACCGACGTCTTCACGCCGGTCGTGGGGTTGAGCTGCACGATGTCCTGCGCGTCACGGCGGCTGTAGAGCACGCTGCCGTCGGGCAACGTCACCAACCCCCAGGGGATGTCGGTGTCGGTGGTCACCTGTCGTACACCGCAGACCGGGTTGGCGCACGCGGCGCCGGTGGTCACCGTCGTCGTGCCGCTGCGCGACGAGATGTTGCCCTGCGCGTCCCGAGCCACCACGTAGTACTGGTAGGCCGTGCTCGCCGCCAGGCCGCTGTCGATGAAGGTGGTCACCGGCGGGGTGCCCGTGACCGTCCCGACCAGCACGCCACCGCGGTAGACGTCGTAGGCCCGAACACCGACGTTGTCCGTGGACGCGACCCAGCTCAGTGTCACCGTCGTACCCGAGGCGGTGCCGGTGAGCTGCTGCGGCGCGGTCGGCGCCTGGGTGTCCGCCTGACAGGGCGGCGGGGTGATCGAGACGGTGGAACTGGCCTGCGACACGTTTCCGGCGGCGTCGCGGGCGTTGACGTACAGGCCCCACGTCGCCCCGCCGACCACCGCCAGGCTGGTCGACAACGTCGAGCCGCTCACCGAGGTGATCAGCTGACCGTCGTGGTAGACGTCGTAGAAGGCCACCGCGACGTTGTCGGTCGAGGCGTTCCAGGCGAACGTCACCGCGCTACAGGTCAGACCGCTCACCCGCGGACTGCCCGGCGTGCTGGGCGGCTGGGTGTCCGTGCTGCCCAGCGCCGTCGTCCACCGCTGGTTGGCCTGCCCGGTGCAGGTCAACAGGCTCACGGTGGAGCTGTTGGCCGTACCGGCGGCATCCAGGCACAGACCGGACTGGGTACCGACGATGGTCCCATCGGCGTTGATCCGCCACCGCTGGTTCGCGCCACCGGTGCAGCCGTAGATCTGCACCGCCGCCGGTGATGACGTGTCCTGGGCGACGACGTCCAGGCACATCGTCGCGTTGTAGACCCGCAACTCACCGGTGGAGGTGAGCGTCCACGCCTGGTTCGCCGAGCCCTTGCAGTCGTAGATGTTGATGCCGGTGCCGGCGGTTTGGAGGTTGCCGACCACGTCCAGACAGCGGCCACTTGCCACACCGACCACTGTCGACGGGCCGGCCGCCGCTGCCGGTACGGCGACAGCCACGGCGAGCAGCGCCGCCGTGACCATGGCCGCCCCCAGGCGACGCGGGTTGATCCGAGTGCGCATTCGTATCCGTTCTTCTGTCGAGAGGCATCGACCGGTGTGGTCCGATGCCGCCGTGCCGCCCGCGGCCGACTCGACCACGGGCAGCACGACGAGAGTGGCGATCAGGCGAAGATGGAGAAGGAGACCGCCGGGTTGTTGGGGAAGACCTTCTTGACCGCCGAGTCCGTGAGGCCGAAGACGCCCTGGGCGACCTTGCCGTAGAGGCCGAACATGTTGTTCGTCGCCGGCACATCGCCGTTGTCGAGTTCGGTCAGCCCCTTCCACCCGCCAATGACCTTGCCGGCGAGCTTGCGACCGGAGACCACGATCGCGACGCCTCCGTGCCCGTGGTCGGTCCCGTCGTTGTTCTGCGCGACCCGGCGACCGAACTCGGTCGTGACGATGACGGTGGTGTTCTGTGCCTTCGTGCCCAGGTCGGTGAAGAAGGCGGCCAGCCCCTTGGCGAGGTCGGAGAGCAGGTTGTACAGGTGACCGCCGGAGTTGACTCCCTCGGCGGCGTGGGTGTCGTATCCGCCGAAGGCCATGTTGATCACCTCCACCGGGACGTCACCACGCAGCAACTGGGCGACGGACTGCAGGCCCGTACCGACCGTGCCGCCGTACACCGCTCCGTTGGCGGGCTTGTACGCGGTCGAGGTCAGCTTCTCGGCGGTCCGAATGGCCTGCATTCCGTTGGCGATCACGTCACCGGCCGGGTGGGCGAGCCCGTGGAAGAGCCCTTCGATGGCCTTCAACGTCCGCTCGTGGTAGCGGGCGTCACCGCGTACTCCGAGGGCCTTGAGACTGGCGATGGAGAGGGGGACGTGGTTGCCGACGAGCGTCCGGGACGTCTGCGCCCCGATGTTGACGGCCTGGAACGTGGTGGTCGGTCCGAGGTTGTCCAGCAGCCGATCCAGCCAACCGGTGCCCTTCGTCTCCGAGGGCAGCCCACCCAGACTGCAGATGTCGATGCTCTGGAAGTGGCTGCGCGGCAGCTTGTTGTCCGACACGGCCGGGACGAAGGCCACCCGACCGGCGTCGATCAGCGGCTTCAGCGGGCTGAACGCGCTGTTGAGCACGAACCCCCGTTCGAGGGGGATGGCGGTGCGGTCCAGCAGCAGGTTGGGTCGGACGGACTTGAGGATCGGGTCGTCGCCTGGCGCGAGGAGCCCCAACCCGTCGCACGCTCCGACGAGGAAGATGTTGATCAGGGTCTTGCCTGATCCGGTCGGTGCTGCGGCGTACGCCGCCTTCGTGACCGCGAACTCGGCGGTCGCCAGGGCAGCTGCCGCCCCGACGGCACCGCCGACCACCGCGCGTCGGGTCACGCCACGCCCGTCCTGCTGGGCCTCCTCCACATCCGACAGGCGGAGGAAGTCGTCGCGGATCGCGGCATTGTTCGAGGCGGTGACCTCGTACGCGGCACGCAGCGCCGCCTCTGCGGGGTCGGGCAGCTTCGCCTGCCCACGGCCGTTGGAGTACACGTTGCTTCCCGTCATCGAAGGAGACTCTGCGGCGAGGCGAGCAGGGCTTTGGCGATATCGACGAGCGCGCCCTGGAAGACCGTGGCGCTGGCCGGACTGTCGGCACTGACGTCCGGGATGGACAACAGGAGGGCGCGCTGGGCGCTCGTCGGCTTCTGGGCGACCAGTCGTTGCGCCAGGGCGTCGACGCAGGCGCCCGCGGTGGTGGGTTGCGGGCTCGGCAACAGGTTTGCCGCAGTGGGGAAACGCAGTGCCGGGCGGCCTCCGCGCAACACGAAGTCGATCTCGGTCCACGCCGTGGACATCCAGGAGATGCCGAGGTAGGCGGTGGCGACATCGGACCAGCCGTCCGGTGTGCCGCGGTGCACGGGCACCTGACCCATGTTGTTCAGCACGGTGCCCATCCCCCGCAGCCCGTCGGCGAACGGCGTCCGCGCGGGGGCGCTCGGCGGCTTGTAGCCGGGCGCCGTCTGCGGCTGCACCCCCAGCTTCCGGTAGATCGAGACGAGATACTCGCTCGGTCGGTGCATCTTCGCGAACGGTGAGGCCCAGAACTCCACCGAGCTGAACATCGCCCGGACGACGGGGACGATCGCGGTGTCGTTGTCCAGGTAAACCTTGGCCAGCTTGTCGACGAGGGCGTCCGACGGCTTGTCCGAGACGAACTTCGTGGCAAGCTCACGGGCGAAGCTCTTGGCGGCGGCCGGCAGGCGCACGACGTGGTTCACGTAGGCCTTGATCACCTCCAGGCCCTTGTCGGCCGACGCGTTCGGGTGGCTGAAGCCCATGATCTTGATGGGCCCGGTGTAGTGGTTGTTGGGGCGGAAGGCGAAGGTGTAGTGCCCGGCGTCCGTGACCACCTTTCCACCGATGACGCCCAGGCCGGTCTGCAACAGAGCTGCCTGGCGGACGTCCTCCTCCGTGTAGCCACCGCCGGCCCCCACGGTGTGCAGTTCGAGGAGTTCCCGAGCCAGGTTCTCGTTGGGTCGGGCCTTCTGCGACTGGGACTGGTTGAGGTAGATGACCAGGCCGGCGTGCTGCACCGCGGCGACGAGCATGTCGGCGTACTTGCCGAACGCGTGCTTGCGGATGACGTCCCGTCCGAAGTACGGCGCGCTCACCGACCCGAAGTCGAAGTGCATGGGGACGTTGATCCGGTCCGTGCAGAAGTCGACGACCCGCTCGAACAACTGCCGGTCGGACCAGATCATGCGCGCCGTCGTCGCCCACAGGTACTCGTCGGCGAGGCTGTCCATCACTTTGTTCGTGTGGATCGTGGCGGCGGCCTGGGCCAGGGTGAGATGGATCCCGGGCAGTTCCTTGATCTTCACCTCGGCCGTCGTGTACGGGATCGAGTCCGGCTTCAACTGCTGGTCGATCCAGGCGTCGATGCCCATGGACCTGATCCGGGCGAGTAAGGCGGGCGTCGCGCCGAACGTGGCCCGGTTCGCCAGGTGCAGGATCGGATCGTTGGGGAAGCCCTCGGGCACCGACGCCTTCGCCTGTGCGGCGGCGGCGGAGGGCCGGGACAGGATGATGTCCGAGGCGCTCGCCTCCGCGGCCTTGCGCAGCTCGGTCGCCGACTCGGCGTCCATGTAGCTCTGCTCGACGGACGTGTTGGCGGAGGTGTTCAGGCTCACCGCCTCGGTCCGTGGCCCCGCGTCGCTGGGCGGTGGACCGTCCGCACCGAAGAACGGTAGTCGGTCCGAGTTGGATGCGATCACGGCCCCGCCCGCCGCGACCGAGGCGAGGCCGATGAGGGAGGCGAAGGAACGACGACCGAGACGCGATGTCGTGGACCGGTGAACGGGTCGATGATGGGGGGTCATGGAACCTTCCGAAGCTGCTCAAACCCTGGGGGAAAGGTTGCTGGAAACGTGCCTTCTCCGGAGAGGCGGCAATGACGTGGATTGTCATGTCTCACCTGCGGCGAGCACTGTGACAACGGCCAATGGATCGCCACTGGACACCGTCTTGATTTCGCACGGGTCGCCGGTGCGCGCAGGCTGACCCCACCCGCCTCTGACGCCCGAGAACGGTCCGGGCGTCGAGGAGGCGAACCGCCCGCAGACGCAGGCCACCGTCGGTGCGCCGCCACGCCCGGGGCGCCACTGAGGCGGCACACCGAAGGCCACCGACACGCGGCGCGCGGCTGACAAACTTAACGCTCTCCTCAACTTCGGCGGCCGTTCCGGACGGCTCAGCGCGGGTCCGTCACCGACGCCGAGAGCCGGGCTTGGTCCGGGACAGCGGGGACAGCGGGGACAGTGCGGGGGCCACCCGGGAAGCCGGTGGCGGGCCGAAGATTCGTTGTTAGACTCGGTCCGTTGGGTCAGCGGTACGACCAGGGAGACCAGACATGGCGGGTGACGACGACATCTCCGGGTGAGACCGGACGTGTTCGGCCATCGGTTCGGCGCGCGTGTGCGCGACCCGTAGATGGCCATGTCGTCGTTCCACCGGTCCCGTTCGTCGTCGGGCGGCTTACGCACGCCCAGCCCACCCTCTGAGGTCACTCGTCATGTCTGACGCTTTCATCGTCTGCTCGAACCTGTCCTTCTCCTGGCCGGACGACACCCCGGTCTTCTCGGATCTGTCCTTCAGCGTCCCCGGCGGTCGCACCGGGCTGGTCGCGCCCAACGGCGCCGGCAAGAGCACCCTGCTGCGGCTGATCGCCGGGGAGCTGCGGCCCAGCGGCGGAAGCGTCACCGTCGACGGTCTGCTCGGGTACCTGCCGCAGACCCTGCCGCTGGCCGGTGACCTGGTCGTGTCCCAGGTGCTCGGCGTCGCCGAACGGATCGCGGCGCTGCACGCCATCGAGGCCGGCGACGCCAGCGAGGCGCACTTCGCCACCATCGGCGACGACTGGGACATCGAGGAGCGCACCCGCTCCGAGCTGGACCGGCTGGGCCTCGGCGAGCTGTCGCTCGACCGGCCGCTGCACACGCTCAGCGGCGGCCAGGTGGTCTCCCTCGGTCTGGCCGCCCAGCTCCTGCGCCGCCCGGACGTGCTCCTGCTCGACGAGCCGACCAACAACCTGGACCTGGCGGCCCGGCACAAGCTGTACGACGTGCTCACCGACTTCACCGGGTGCCTGCTGCTGGTCAGCCACGACCGGGAGCTGCTGGACCGGATGGACCGCATCGCCGAGTTGGAACGCGGCGAGATCCGCTGGTACGGGGGCAACTTCACCGCCTACACCGAGGCGGTGCGGGCGGCGCGCGAGGTGGCCGAGAGCAACCTGCGCAACGCCGAGCAGGAGGTCAAGCGCGAGAAGCGGGAGATGCAGCAGGCCCGCGAGCGGGCCGACCGGCGGGCCAGCAACGCCTCCAGGAACCTGAAGAACGCCGGCCTGGCCCGGATCGTCGCCGGTGGGCTCAAGCGCAGCGCGCAGGAGTCGGCGGGCAAGGCCCAGGAGACGCACTCCGCACGCCTCGGTCAGGCCAAGGCCCGGCTCGACGAGGCCGGCCGGGCCGTCCGCGAGGAGGACCGGATCGTCGTGGACCTGCCGGACACGACCGTCCCGGCCGGACGCACCGTCTTCACGGGTACGGGGATGCGGGCCCGCTTCGACGACCGGGACCTGTTCGGCGGCGACGGCGCGGACCTGGTGATCCGGGGACCGGAGCGGATCGCGCTCACCGGGGCGAACGGCGTCGGCAAGTCCACCCTGCTGCGCCTCGTCAACGGTGACCTCGAACCGGCCGGCGGCGACATCAAGCGGGCCGACGGGCGGATCGCGTACCTGTCGCAGCGGCTCGACCTGCTGGACCTCGACCGTACGGTGGCGGAGAACTTCGCCGCGTACGCGCCGAACCTGCCGGACGCACGGCGGATGAATCTGCTGGCCCGGTTCCTGTTCCGGGGTAACCGGGTCAACCTGCCCGTCGGGGTGCTCTCCGGCGGTGAGCGGCTGCGCGCCACCCTGGCGTGTGTGCTGTGCGCGGAACCGGCGCCGCAACTGCTGCTGCTCGACGAGCCGACCAACAACCTGGACCTGGTCAGCGTCGGCCAACTGGAGAGCGCGCTGTCCGCGTACCAGGGCGCTTTTGTGGTGGTGAGCCACGACGAGCGGTTCCTGGCCGAGATCGGCGTGCAGCGGTGGCTGCGGCTGGCCGACGGCCAGCTTCGCGAGATCGCGGCCCCCGACCAGGGCTGACCCTGATCGCCCCCGACCGGGGCTGAGCCCGACGGTCCGGCCGGCGCGTGCCGGCCGGACCGGGGCCCCGCTCAGCTCACGTTGGCCGGACCGAGGACGCTCTTGAGGTCACCCATCAGCGCGGTCGTCGCCGCCACCCGGAACGGGCCGAGCCGCAGGGTGGTGGTGCGCCCGCCGTTGAGCAGCTTGACGTGCACCTCCGTGTCGCCGGGGTGCAGCACCAGGGTCTCCTTGAGCCGTTCCACGAGCGGCGGCGTGCACCGGTGCACCGGGATGGTGAGGGTGACCGGCTTGTTGGTGGCGCTGGTGCTGACGTCCGGCATGGACATGTCCATCGCCATGATCCGCGGGGTGTCGTCGCGGCGGTCCACCCGGCCCTTGACCACCACGATGGCGTCCTCGGCGATGTACTGGCCGATCACCTCGTAGGTGTTCGGGAAGAACAGCGTCTCCACACCACCGGCCAGGTCCTCCAGGGTGGCCGAGGCCCAGGCCCGGCCCTGCTTGGTGACCCGCCGCTGCACGCCGGAGAGGATGCCGGCGAGGGTGACGACCGCCCCGTCGGGCACCGCGCCGTCCTCGGCCAGGGAGGCGATGGTGGTGTCGGCCGCCGCGCCCAGGATGTGTTCCAGGCCGAACAGCGGGTGGTCGGAGACGTACAGGCCGAGCATCTCCCGCTCGAAGGCCAGCTTGTCGCGCTTCTCCCACTCGCTGTCGCCGATGACCGGCATGACCGTCGTGCTGCCGGTGTCGGCGTCGCCGAAGCCGGCGCCGAACAGGTCGTACTGGCCGACGGCCTCCTTGCGCTTGACGTCGGCGTACGCGTCGATGGCGTCGGCGTGCACCGCGAGCAGGCCCTTGCGGGGATGGTCCAGGGAGTCGAACGCGCCCGCCTTGATCAGCGATTCGATGGTCTTCTTGTTGCAGACCACCGCGTCCACCTTGGACAGGAAGTCGTAGAAGTCGGCGTACTCGCCCTTCTCCTCGCGGCACCGCATGATCGAGGCGACCACGTTCGCGCCGACGTTGCGGACCGCCGCCAGGCCGAAGCGGATGTCCTTGCCGACCGGGGTGAACGGGCCCGCCGAGGTGTTCACGTCCGGCGGCAGCACCTGGATGCGCATCCGGCGGCACTCGGACAGGTACAGCGCCATCTTGTCCTTGTCGTCGCCGACGGACGTGAGCAGCCCGGCCATGTACTCGGCCGGGTAGTGCGCCTTGAGGTACGCCGTCCAGTAGGAGACCAGGCCGTACGCGGCGGAGTGCGCCTTGTTGAAGGCGTATCCGGCGAACGGCACCAGGACGTCCCACACGGCCTGGATCGCCTCGTCGGAGTAGCCGCGCTCGCGGCAGCCGTCCCGGAACGGGATGAACTCCTTGTCGAGGATCTCCTTCTTCTTCTTACCCATCGCCCGGCGCAGCAGGTCCGCCTGGCCGAGGGTGTAGCCGGCGAGGATCTGCGCGGCGCGCTGCACCTGCTCCTGGTAGACGATCAGGCCGTGCGTGGGCGCGAGGATCTCCCGCAGCGGCTCCTCCAGCTCCGGGTGGATCGGCGTGATCTCCTGGAGGCCGTTCTTGCGCAGCGCGTAGTTGGTGTGCGAGTCGACGCCCATCGGACCCGGCCGGTACAGGGCCAGGACGGCGGAGATGTCCTCGAAGTTGTCCGGCTTCATCAGCCGCAGCAGCGACCGCATCGGCCCGCCGTCGAGCTGGAACACGCCCAGGGTGTCACCGCGGGCCAGCAGCTCGTACGCGGCCTTGTCGTCCAGCGGAAGGCCCAGCAGGTCGAGCTTGAGGCCGTGGTTCAGCTCGATGTTCTTGACCGCGTCGTCGATGATCGTCAGGTTGCGCAGGCCGAGGAAGTCCATCTTCAGCAGCCCGAGCGACTCGCAGGTCGGGTAGTCGAACTGCGTGATGATCGCGCCGTCGGCGTCGCGGCGCATCAACGGGATGTGCTCGATGATCGGCTCGGCGGACATGATGACGCCGGCGGCGTGCACACCGGTCTGGCGGATCAGCCCCTCGATGCCCTTGGCCGTGTCGATCACCTTGCGCACGTCCGGGTCGGAGTCGTACAGGCCGCGGATCTCGCCCGCCTCGGCGTAGCGGGGGTGCTTCGGATCGAAGATGCCGGTGAGCGGGATGTCCTTGCCCATCACGGCCGGCGGCATGGCCTTGGTGATGCGGTCACCGACCGCGTACGGGAAGCCGAGGACCCGCGCGGAGTCCTTGATCGCCGCCTTCGCCTTGATCGTGCCGAAGGTGGCGATCTGGGCGACCTTGTCCTCACCCCACTTGTCGGTGACGTACTTGATCACCTCGCCGCGCCGGCGCTCGTCGAAGTCGATGTCGACATCCGGCATCGAGACACGCTCGGGGTTGAGGAACCGCTCGAAGATCAGGCCGTGCGGGATCGGGTCCAGGTCGGTGATGCCCAGCGCGTACGCGACGAGCGAGCCGGCGGCCGAACCACGGCCCGGGCCCACCGCGATGCCCTGGTTCTTCGCCCACTGGATGAAGTCGGCGACCACGAGGAAGTACGACGGGAAGCCCATCTGGTTGATGACGCCCAGCTCGTACTCGGCCTGGACGACGTGCCCCTCCGGGATGCCGTTCGGGTAACGGCGGGCCAACCCGGCGAAGGTCTCCTTACGGAACCAGGACTCCTCGGTCTCCCCCTCGGGCACCGGGAATCGTGGCATCAGGTTGTGGAACTCGAACATGCCCTTCGGGTCGACCTTCTCGGCGACCAGCAGGGTGTTGCGGCAGCCCTGCTGCCACAACTCGGACGAGTCGACCGCGCGCATCTGGTCGGCGCTCTTGACGAAGTAGCCGCCGCCTTCGAACCGGAACCGGTTGGGGTCGTCGATGTTGCTGCCGGTCTGTACGCACAGCAGCACGTCGTGAGCGGTGGCCTGCGCCTCGTGCGTGTAGTGCGAGTCGTTGGTGACCACCGGCGGGATGTCCAGCTTGCGGGCGATCTCGGTGAGGCCGTCACGGACCCGGCTCTCGATGGAGAGGCCGTGATCCATGATCTCCAGGAAGTAGTTCTCCTTGCCGAAGATGTCCTGGTAGCTCGCGGCGACCTTGAGCGCCTCGTCGAACTGCCCCAGCCGCAGCCGGGTCTGCACCGCGCCCGACGGGCAGCCCGTCGTGGCCATGATCCCCTCGGCGTGCTCGGCGATCAGCTCCATGTCCATCCGGGGCCACTTGACGTAGTGCCCCTCCATGGACGCCCTCGAGTTGAGGGTGAACAGGTTCTTCAGGCCCTGCGCGTTCTTCGCCCACATGGTCTTGTGGGTGATCGCGCCGTTACCCGAGACGTCGTCGCTCTTCTGCTCCGGCCGACCCCACTTGACCCGTGCCTTGTGATAGCGCGACTCCGGCGCCACGTACGCCTCGACGCCCAGGATCGGGGTGATCCCGGCGGCCATCGCCTGGTTGTAGAAGTCGTTCGCGCCGTGCATGTTGCCGTGGTCGGTGATCGCCACCGCCGGCATGCCCAGCCGGTTGGCCTCGGCGAACAGGTCCTTCAACCGGGCCGCTCCGTCGAGCATCGAGTACTCGGTGTGCACGTGCAGATGCGCGAACGAATCAGCCATGCGTGGCGCCCCCCGGCGGTGTGGATCTAGGTGGTCGGAGCCGACCGGCACCTACCCTACCGAGGTGATCTCGGTGGCTCCACCGTCCGCGCCGAGGGTCGTGGCCCGCGTCTCCTGTTCGCACCGGACAGGCCTAGGCTCGGCAGATGGCCCGGTACTACGACGTACACCCGGAGAATCCGCAGCCGCGCGTGATCCGGCAGGTTGCCGACCTGGTCCGGGGTGGCGGCCTGGTCGCCTACCCGACGGACTCCTGCTACGCGCTCGGCATCCAGCTCGGTAACCAGGACGGGTTGGACCGGATCCGGCAGATCCGGCACCTCGACGACCGGCACCACTTCACCCTGGTCTGCCGGGACTTCGCGCAGCTCGGCCAGTTCGTCCAGATCAGCAACGCGGTGTTCCGGCTGGTGAAGGCGTCCACGCCGGGCAGCTACACGTTCATCCTGCCGGCCACCAGGGAGGTGCCCCGCCGGATGCTGCACCCGAAGAAGCGGACGGTCGGCGTGCGGGTGCCCCGGCACACGGTGACCCAGGCGTTGCTCGCCGAGCTGGGCGAGCCACTGGTGTCCAGCACCCTGACGCTGCCCGGCGAGGACGAGCCGATGACGCAGGGGTGGGAGATCAAGGAACGGCTCGACCACCAGCTCGACGCGGTGCTGGACGCCGGCGAGTGCGGCATGGAGCCGACGACGGTGATCGACCTGTCCGGCCCGGAGCCGGAGATCCTGCGCCGGGGCGCCGGCGACGTCTCCCGCTTCGAGTAGCCCGGGTCGGGCGCCGGACCGGACGAGGACGGACCGTCCCGGTTGCACCTGGCCCGGCGGCAGGTCCGGCAACGGCTGGGCGCCGGATGATCCCGGCGTCGGTCCGCCGGCTCGCCGTCGTCCTCGCGGCCACCGTGGGGGTCGCCGCCTGCGGCGCCGACGCCGTCTCGCCGCTGCCCGTCCAGCCGCCCGGCCCGACCCGTTCGACGCCGACACCCCTCGGCGATCTCCGCGATCTCCGCGACGCCGTCCACCGCCGCCGACCAGCGGGCGCCCGCCCGCACCTCGCACGACAAGGGGTACGCCCCGGACGACTCCCCCGCCGAGCGCCGCGACGCCGGCCGGTCAGGGCGAGCGCCGCGACGCCGGCCGGTCAGGGCGCGGTCCGCCACGACCTGCCGCTCGCCGAGACCGAGATCGAGCTACTGCGATCGCTGTGCTTCGCGACCGGCGCGGTGCTGCGGATCCAGGGCATCGGGCCAGGACCGCGCCGGGCTGCGGCACGGTGGTCAACGCCGGCGTGACCGGCTCCTGGGCCGGTGTCCTCCTGCTGGCCTTCCGCGACGGACGACTGGTGGAGGTCGGTACGGCCACCGCGCCGCCGCAGTCGCCCGCCGGGGCCAGGGTCGGCATGCCCTTCGCCGAGTTGGAGGCGATCCACGGCCCGCGCGGGTCGCTGATCCGTCACGACGCGGGGATGCCGAGGCGTACCTGGTTCACATCGGGTCTCGGGGGGAGCTGTTCACCGGGCACCCGATCCGGCCGGGCGTCCGGTGTCGTCGGGCGTCCCGCCCGTCTGCGCGGCCGGGGCGGGGTTTGGCGGACACGATGATGTCGCGCTAGACAACACCGTGTGGCACACAGTATGGTGTGACACATGGTTAGCGAGGACGTTCTACGGACGCATCTACAGGAGTTGCGTCGAGGCACCGTCGTGGTGGCCAGCCTGGTCGCGCTCCGGCGACCGGACTACGGCTACGCACTGCTGCAACGGCTCACCGACCACGGCTTCCCGGTGGACGCCAACACGCTCTACCCGCTGCTGCGCCGCCTGGAGGACCAGGGCCTGCTGACCAGCGAGTGGAACACCGAGGAGAGCCGGCCGCGCAAGTTCTACCGGACCAGCGACGAGGGCGAGTCGATGCTGAGCCGGCTCCTGGACGACCTCGCCGCCGTACAGACCTCCATCACCGGGCTCATCCAAGGAGTGGACCGATGAACACCCTGACCGATCGCTACCTCGCCGCCACGCTGCGCTCGGTGCCCGCGCCGCGCCGGGACGAGATCGCCTCCGAGTTGCGCGCCTCCATCGAGGACATGATCGAGGACCGGACCGGGAGCGGCGCGGACGCGGCGGTCGCCGAGCGGGAGGTGCTCACCGAGCTGGGCAACCCCGACAGGTTGGCAGCCCGCTACGCCGACCGCCGGCTCCAGCTCCTCGGT
The DNA here is from genome assembly GCF_053585025.1 of Micromonospora sp. RB23. Classification (NCBI taxonomy): domain Bacteria; kingdom Bacillati; phylum Actinomycetota; class Actinomycetes; order Micromonosporales; family Micromonosporaceae; genus Micromonospora; species Micromonospora sp. RB23. The sequence continues at coordinate 2,631,706 of NZ_CM132111.1, read as the reverse complement.
CCCACCTACTACCTGGTCTGGCTGCGGCTGTTGAAGCTGCTGCTCAGCTTCATCCCGGCGCTCGCCGGCACGGTCGTCGCAGTCGTCGCGGTCGTCGAGGGCAAGGGCTTCGGCGCCATCGGTCCGGGTCTCGTCGTCGCCCTGCACGTGGCGGTGCACATCTGCTTCTGGCTCACCCTGACCTTCGTCCTCATCGAGCGGTCCCAACCCACCGTCGACCTGCCCGTCTGGACCGTCGACGAGCTGCCCGACGTCCCCACGCACCGCGACGTCTCACTCGTCGACACCGTCGCATCGGTGGTGATGCTGGTGCTGTTCATCGCCTACCTGCCGTTCCAGCACTTCCAGTCCTGGGTACGCGACACCGACGGCGACAACATCCCGATCCTCGATCCGGCCCTCTGGTCGTTCTGGCTGCCGGCGCTGATCGGCGTGCTGGTCCTCGACGTGGTGTTCGAGGTCGTCAAGTACCGGATCGGGCGCTGGAGCTGGCGGCTGTTCGCGACCAAGGCGCTGCTCAACCTGGCGTTCACGGTGCCGGTGGTGTGGCTGGCGCTCTCCGACCGGCTGCTCAACCCGGCCCTCGGCGAACGGCTCGACTGGCTGGCGGTCGCGGACAACCGGGAGATCCTCGCGGTCATCATCGCGCTGAGCGCCGCCGGGGTCGCGGTGTGGGAACTGATCGACACCGCCCTGAAGACCCGTCGCACGCGCTGAGCGCAGGAGACGGCGGCCCGGCGCGGATCTCACCGCGCCGGGCCGCCGCGTGTACGGCACCGGACCGAACGCCCGTTCGGTGGCTCTGAACAGGGCGAACACTCCTACGGTGAGCCGATCCTCGCGGCAACGACCTGGTCGTCGCCCGTCCCGAACCGGAAAGGCTCTCCATGACCCCACCGATCGACCCGCGGCGCCACGGCCCCGCGCGACGGCTCCGACGACTGCTCAGCGTGGTGCTGGCGGTCGCCCTCGCCGGCACGCTCACCGCTGTCGTCCGGTCCGCGCCGGCCTCCGCCGCGGCGGGCAACCTGATCCTCAACGGCACGTTCGACAACGGCAGCATCGCGCCCTGGTGGACCCGGCTCGCCTCGACCAGCACCACGGTCAACGCGGGGCAGTTGCGCATCCGTACGAGCAACACCGTCGGCAAGCCGGTGTGGGAGGACCTGGTCGGACACTTCGAGTTCGGGGTGACGGCGGGCCAGCCGTACCGCGTGCAGTTCGACGCCTCCGCCGACGTCAGCCGTGACGTGCGGGTCTCGGTCTCCCGGGTGGACACGCCCTTCACCTCGGCGTTCGACCAGACTGTGGCGCTCACCTCCACGTCGCGGGGCTTCACCTTCGACTTCACGTCGCCGTTCGGCGACCCGAAGGCGGTGCTGCTGTTCCACTTCGGCGGCCACGCCGCCTCGACGATCCGGCTGGACAACATCTCGCTCACCCCGCTGGCCGTCGACCCGGCCACCGACCCGGTCCTGCACTGGAACGACACGCTGTTGAACGCCTTCAAGGGAATGGATCTGCCACCGACCGTCCTGTCCCGTCACGCGGCCATCCTGCACGCGGCGATGCACGACGCCGCCGTCTCCGTCACCGGCGTCGGCAACCCCTACCGGGTGCGGGTGCCGGTCACCTACCCCGGCACCATGGACGACGTCGTGGCGCCGTCGCTGCACGCGGCGATCGACCGGGCGGCGTTCGACGTGCTGGTCGCCCTGTACCCGTCCCGCCGCACGGCCTTCGACGCCGCCTACGTCGTCGCCGGCTCGCGGCGGCCCTCCGGCCTGAACGCCGCCGAGGTCACGCGCGGCGAGACCGTCGGGGCCGCGGCCGCCGCCGCGAACCTCCAGGCCCGCGCCAACGACGGCTCCACCAACACCGCTGGGTACGCCCCGGAGGGCGTCGACGGCTCGTGGCGGCCGACCGACGGAAAACCGGCGGTCAGCCCGAACTGGGGGCGCGTCACGCCGTTCGCCCTGAGCGCGGGCGACCAGTTCCGGCCCGGCCCACCGGCCGGCGCGGCCAGCTACGCCGACCTGCTCGGGCGGGACGAGTACCGCAGCAACGTCCAGGAGGTACGGGACTACGGAGGCAGGACGTCGTCGCTGCGCACCGCGGAGCAGACGCAGATCGCCTTCTTCTGGGCGAACGACCTGCCCGTGACCTACCGGCCGCCGGGCCAGCTCTTCGCACACACCCGGATCGTGTCTGAGCAGCGCAAGCTGGGCATCCTGGCCAACGCCCGTCTCTTCGGGCTCGTCGCCCTGGCGCTCGCCGACGCGGCCATCGCCGCCTGGGACGCCAAGTACCTGACCGCCATCGACCTGTGGCGGCCGGAGAGCGCCATCGGTAACGGCTGGCAGCCGCTGTCGCAGGACGAGGCCGGCGTCTCGTTCTCACCGCCCTTCCCGGCGTACATCTCCGGGCACGCCACCTTCGCCGGCGCCTGGGCGGCGGTGATGAAGGGCTTCTTCGGCACCAACGCCATCGCCTTCGACGCCACCACCGATGATCCGCACGCCCGGGGAGTCGTCCGACGCATGACCGGCTTCGACGAGGCCGCCCGGGAGAACGCGCTCAGTCGGATCTACCTGGGCGTGCACTACCGGTTCGACGCGGAGGCCGGCATCGCCACCGGCAACTCCGTCGGCGCGTACGTCGTGGCCAACCGGCTCCGGCCGTGAGTCGTACGCCTGCGTGAAGGGTCCTTCCCCGCCCGGTCCACGGACCGGGCGGGGATCGGCGCGCCAGTCGGCGACCAGGGAACGTCACGGTGCCGGTGGGCAGCCCCAGTGACGGAAGTCGCCGGTGCGCGACCAGATGTCGCGCGCCGCCCCGATGTTCCAACCCGGATCCAGGGCGGTCCGGCGGTCGACGCCGAGGCGTGACAGCTCCATGTCGCTGAACTGGAACAGGCCCCAGCGCCGTGACCCGTCGGCGGTCACCTCCACCCGCAGCGGGTCCAGTCCGGACAGACACCGGGCAACCCGCACCGCCTCGGACGGGTCCTCCGGAAACCGTGCCCGGAGGTACTTGCTGATCCGGTTCTCCGTCCACGCGACGGGCGACACCGGGTTGTCCTGGAGGGCGTCGAGCACCTGCCGATCCACCGTGCCGCTGACCTCCAGGCTGTGCAGCGCCTGGAAGGCGATCACCCGACTGGTCGTGTCGGGTCCGAACCACCCGTCGACGGGCACGCGCAGTCCGCCCGCCGCCAGTCGTTCCTGGAGATCCAGCACGCAGGGGCCGTACATGCCCTGGCGCAGGACGAGGGGACACGGGCCGTCCGACTCGACGCCGCTGGACCTGGGGGTCATTGCGTCGTTGGCGGGCAGCAGCGCGCCCACTGTCAACGCGCCCACCAGCGCCAGCGCCCCCAGTGGCAGCCGACGACGCAGCGACCGGCTCACCACTCGCGGTCGGCCGGTGGACCGGCGAGGACCGGTCGCCTCGACGGACACCGGAGCGGGGTACGTCGGCTCGCCCGCCGCCGGTGGGCCGGTGGGGCGCGTCGGCTCGCTGAGGTGGGCCTCGATGTCGCGCCGCAGGTCGAGCCACCGCTCGATCTCCGGCGCGGCCGTACCGCAGGCGGCGAGCAGCGCCACGACGGTCCGCTCCCGGGGCAGGGTGTTCCGCCCCAGCATGGTGGCGAGGGTGCTCGGCGGCAGCCAGTGCCCCGCCGCCGACGCCTGGCGGGAAATCTCCCGGTACGTCAGGCCGGAGCGTCTCCGCACGTCTCGAAGCGACGCCACGTACTCCCCCGCGGTGGCAGCCGGTGGCACCGGATCCCGGACAGCGTCAATCATCGGACCTCCCCCGTGTCGTTGATGTGGTCGGGTTCGGACGGTCCCCGGTCCGCACCCGGCGGCCCGCACGCTGCGAAGCGCCACGGCCATCGACGAAAACGCTAGATAGCCGGGTCGCCGTGGACAATGCCCTGGTCGGGGCGTTGCGGTGTCCGCGCAGCTCAGGGGTGCCTGTCCGGGTTTTGTCCGGCCACCTCGGACAGACGCCGCGACGACTTGCCCGAAGCCGTTGGCGGTCAGCAGAATCAGGCGGTGACCACGGGGGAGCTTCGACCGGATGAGGCGGCCGACCCGGCTGATTTCATCGACCTGCTGCGCCAACTCAAGGACCGATCCCGGTTGACGTTCCGGCAACTGGAACAGCGTGCCGCCGCGGCCGGCGACGTGCTGGCGCGCAGCACCGCCGCCGACGTCCTGCGCCGGTCCACCCTGCCGCGCCCCGAGGTGCTGGCGGCGTTCGTACGCGCCTGCGGCGCGGGTGAGCAGGTCGACGAGTGGCTACGCGCGCGGAACAGGCTGGCCGCCGGCGCGTACGACGTCGCTGGGCCGCCGGTGGACGCGTCATCCGACACGCCGACCGACCGCCCGGCCGAGGCACGACCGCGCTGGTCGGGTCGGCCCGCCCTGCTGGCGCTGCTCGTCGTGGGCACCCTGCTCGTCGGGATCGGCGCCTGGTTCTGGTGGCCGGACGACAACGAACGTCGGACCTCGGAGAAGACCGCCGCCGTCGGCCAGTCACCGACCGGCAGCGCCTCGGCCGGCGGGACGACGTCCGGCGCTGGCCAGCGGTCGCCGGCCAGCGGTCGGATCCAGATCCGTCCCGCCAGTTACCCGAGCCTCTGCATCAGCGAGGGCCACGACCGCAGCGCCCGGTACAAGGCCGAGGTGGCGGTCCAGCGCCCCTGCGTGGGCGCCACCCCGCCGGACACCTACCTGGTGCCGGTGGCCGACGACATGTACTTCGTCAAGTGGAAGCACCCCGTCAACGGGCTCGGCTGCCTCACGGTGCGGCGGGAGAATCCCGGGCAGAACCTCATCGAGCCGTGGGACCAGTGCAACACCGACTCGTGGTACCAGCTGTTCCGCTTCGAGCCGACCGGTTCGGCGCCGGACGCGTACCGGCTGCGACCGGCGGGCAGTGACCTGTGCGTGGGCATCCGCGACGACGCCGCCCAGGTCCCGGCCGAGGCCGCCGCCGAGCCGTGCACGGGCCAGCCCGACCAGGTGTTCCTGGTCGGCCCGGCGCCCGCGAAGTAACGCCAGCGCCGGGGCGTTCGCCGCCCGGCGCCCGGCGCTCGGCGCTCGGCGCTCGGCGCTCGGCGCTCGGCGCTCGGCGCTCGGCGCTTGATCGACTCCGGTTCACGGAAGTGGGGGTGCCCACGCGCATCGGACACCCCCACTTCCACGACCTCGAGTCGATCACGCGTTGGGCGCTACTCGGCAGCCTTGGTGTGCGTCACGAACGCGCCCCAAGCCACCGGGGAGAAGGTGAGGGCCGGCCCTTCGACGTCCTTGCTGTCCCGGACGGCCACGACACCGGGAAGGTTGTCCGCAACCTCCACGCAGTTGCCGGAGTCGCTGCTCCTCGCGCTCTTGCGCCACATCGCCCCAGTCAGGTCAGTCATGGTGCCTCTCCTTGATTTCTCGCATGAGCCTGCACGAATCATCGGCGCTCAACGCGCGGGCCGTGAGCATATTCCACACCTCGCCGTACGCTTTGACTTCCTCAAGTCGGTCGAGATACAACGCGCCCGACAATCCCTCCTTGTAGACAGTTGTCGGTTCGGCTGACCTGGCTCCGCTGGTCGGGAAGTCCAGCATCACGAAGCTGCCAGCGATCGCCGCTCGACTCAGGCCTTCGGCAAGCGGAAGGAGCCGGACGGACACCCCGGACGATTCTCCGGCAGCGATCAGCCGCTCAATCTGCTCGACCATGCCGTACACACGTTTGTGAAGCACCGACTCCTCGATGATTACTTCAAGAGCAGGCGCGGCGGGCCGCTTGCGTGTGAGCAAACGCTGTCGCTCGGTCCTGAGCCCCACAACCTTCGCGACCTCGTCATCGGAGACGCCCGGGCGACAGCGGATCACTTCGGCTGTGTAGGTCGGCGTCTGCAATAGGCCAGGCACCAGAGCGTGTTCGTAAGTCCGGATACGAGAGGCTGCCGACTCCAGTCCGACGTACAGCTCGAACCATCGAGGGATGATCTCGCCATAGGCGTGATACCAGCCCTTGCTCTTGGACTCCCTGGCAAGACTCACCAGGACCTCGGTCATGTCGTCGGAGGCACCGTAGAGCCGGCACATCTGCTCGACGTCCAGCGCTCGCATGGGGGTCTGACCGGACTCGATGCGATACATCTTCGCCCGTGACCATTCAAGATCGGAGGCTGCGGCTTCGAGTCCTATCCCAGCCTGCTCCCTTGTCTGCCGCAGCAGTCGACCAAGCTCCCGTCTCGGAACGGTCGATCCCACCTCGGTCATCAGCCCCGCCTCCTCGTCTCATATCGAGCCGTCATCCGACGTGTCGTGAGACGCCGCGCGCATCGCTGACACAAAGATGCGTCTCGGCATGAGCGTCTCGTTTGGAGTGTTGCACAGGGCTTCGACGATCCTGGATCGTGCCTGCTAGATGCCGTAATCGCAGTGATCTCGGGAGGCAGGCGATGTGCCGTTGGAAGTGGTTTCACCGTCCAGACGAGCCGATCGACGTGGTGGAGCGGAGCAGCTTCCCGGATCGCACAGGGGCCTACCGGCTCACCACGCCGCCCTCGTCGGAGGGGAAGGATGCCGCGTCGCCCCAGAGAGGTGGTCGCCATGATGGGTGAGGAGCCCCGGCCGGAACCGCCGTTTCTCGTGACGATGGCGAGCTACGTGATCGACTTCCACCACCGCAACGTCTGCACCAGGTGCACGCCGGACGGCTCGTGCCCCCGCCTGGTCGAGGCGAGTGATCATCTCAAGGCATGGCGCGATCGGAGGTCAGACGGCCGTGCGGGCGGGTGATCTGTTCCAGGTCACCCGCGCGGCGAGTATCCAGTTCAGCCGGCCGATCCTGTTTCGTGTCATCCGCGTTCTCGACTGGCCCACCTACGACGGGTGGGTCTGGCTCGACGGCTACGAGGTCGGGCCGAAACTGGATGCGGTCGCCCGACGGTCGATCTTCGTACGGCCCGCCGGGCTGCGGCCGGTCGTCAGGTCGCGGGCAAGGGAGCGCTGACACGTCAGGTCGCTCAAGCCCGGGCGGGCATTTGATCGATTCCGGTTCACGGAAAGCGGGGTGTCCGCCGCGTGCGGACACCCCGCTTTTCATGAAGTCGAGTCGATCACGTGCGGGGGTGGGCCTCAGGCGTCGACGGCGGCCATCACGTCGTCGCTGACGTCGGAAGATGCGGTTTCACAACCCACCTTCCGGGGTGCCACCCATACAAACGGCCCCGGCGCGGTCTGCCAACCACCCGGGGCCCTGGCCGGGAGGTAACCCCGACATGCACGACTCTACCCACGCGCCCGCCGGTGGCGCTGCCGCCGTGAAGGTGGCTCTACTGGCGTCCCGTGACCTCCGTCCGAATGAGCGCCTGGTCCTGGTGGCGATTGCCGCTCACACGAACCGCGACGGGGACGCCTGGCCGTCCGTGGCGACGATCGCTGAGTACGCGGGCGTATCCACCCGGACCGTTCAGCGGGTGCTGGCGAAGCTGGTTCAGTTGGGCCGCCTGGTCGTCCGGCAGGTCGCCAACGTCGCCACCCGGGTTTACCGCCTGGTGACGGGACAGCCGTCCGGGGGTGACAGTGAGCGCCAGGGGGTGACGAACCGGGGGCCCGGGGGTGACAGCCCTAGCGTGTCGCCCGAAGTTGGGGAAGATCAAACGAAGTTGAAGGGTCGCGCTGGCGCGCTCCGTCGATTCCTCCCCGGAGCCAAGAACAACAACCCGCAACAGCGGCAGCCGTACGGCTACCCGGAGCGGCGTGGTGCCGCTCTCCCCGTGGCCCGTAGTGAGTCCTGCCCGGTCCACCGGGGCAGCCCTCGGGGCAACTGTGGCCCGTGCCGCTCTGAGGCTTTGGCGGGTGGCCGATGAACGCCCGTCGCGTTGCCTCTCTGGCCGGAACCGTTGCGGTCACTGTGATTGCCGCTGTCGGCTCTTACGATCACATGCGGGAGCTAGCCCACCGGGCCGGACAGGGCCCGCTACTGGCAGCCCTGCTCCCGCTGTCCGTTGACGGCATGATCCTCGTTGCCACTCTGGCCCTCAATGACGGACGGCGTTCCCGTTGGTCCGCGTGGTTGGCGTTCCTAGTTGGGGTGGCCGCTTCCCTTGCGGCCAACGTCTTGGTAGCGGAACCTGACGCCGTGTCCCGGGTTGTGTCCGCGTGGCCGGCTGTTGCGCTGTTGCTCACCGTGGAAGTGCTCGCCCGGTCCGGTCGTGCCGCCGATGTTCCGGCGGACCTTCCCCAACCTGTTGTGACGCCTCAGAAAGCCCCGGAACCTGCCGCCCAACCTGAGGGGCCGGAGGTGACCCCGGAGGGCCCCAGCGACCCGCACAGCGGGCCGGACAACCCGGAACCTTCGACGCCCCGGCGGAAGCGTCGGCCGGTGGCGGAAACCCGCCGCCTAGCCGCCGCCATGTTGGCGGAACCTGATGCAACCCGTGAGAAGGTGGCTGCCGCCCTCGGCATCACCCCCCGTCGCCTCCGCTCTGTTCTGAACGCCGCTTAGGAGACACCCCTTGAAGATCACCGAAGAAACCCCGGGCCAGCTCGTCGCCATCCTTGAGATGCCGGTAACCCCGGCGGACCTCACGGAGCTAGCCGCCCAACTTCCGGCGGAAGCACACATGACCGACGTGGAGCAGGAGGGCGACAGCGTCTACATGACGTGGGAGCGGCACCAGGTCGTGCCAGTCGACTGACCGGAACAGCAGAGGGGCCCCGGATGACCGGGGCCCCTCACTCTGCCAACTCTGGGCGATGCTCTTTGATCCACTTGTCAACGTCGGTACGTCGCCAAATCTGGCCCATCTTGAGCACCTGATATGGGGCGGGGAAGTCTCGCCGGGATGCGATCACGGACGCCCTGGCGCGCGACACGCCACCCAGCATGTCCCGTATCTCACCGATCCCAACGAACTCCACGGGGTTGACGGTAGGTACTGCCGATAGCCCGACGATCGGGAACAGCGATCGGGGTTGACGATCGATAACAGCGGCAGCACGATCGGGGGATGACCGCGCCGAACGCCTCACCCATCCATGACCGCCAGCCGTTGAGCAACCTTCACCCGGTGCACCAACACCTGCCGCGCCGGCCGTCGTGGCTCTGCCGCGTGTGCGCCGCCCCCTGGCCGTGCCCATCTGCCCGGATGCTGCTGCGAGTGGAGTACCGGGCCAACCGGGTAAACCTGTCGGTCTACATGGCGGGGATGCTGTTTGATGCCACCGCGGATCTGATGAAGCTCAATCCCGAGCCAGGCCCGGACCCGGGGGAGTTGTTCGACAGGTTCTTGGCCTGGACATCGCGCGAGGATGCAAGCGAGCGGGGCCCGACTTCATCCGGGCCCCGCTCCGCCGCTACTTGAGAACGAGGGCCAACACGGTGCCTGTGGCGATCACCAGTGCGGCCAACCCTTGCAAGATCGGCGGCACCGCGTGCAAAAGCTCCAACCAGTGCTTTCGCGGGTGATCGCGGTCCGTTGTGTTGACGCTTTCCTCGTCTGGGGCTACGGTCACGTTGGCTCTCCCAAAAAACACGTTTTAGAAGTGAGTAGGACTTACTTGATCCGTGTGAGCCACCAGCAACGCCCGGGGCGCAATCCCGGGCGTTGCTTGCTTCCTGAAGCGGATGCATCAGGGGTCGCTCAGCACTGCGGTTCATTGCACAGGCAACCGGAGCCCGGGTCAAGTCGCGCGCACCCGCCCGGGACTTTCTCGCACCCGCCACCGGGCATTCACCAAGGCGGGCCTGCTCAGTCGCAGTCGGTCGTAGTCCGTCGTAGTCCGTCGTAGTCCGTTGTGGTCAGTGACCCGGTCGTAATACCCCACCCGAATCGCCTTCACCATCTGCACACTCTGGCGTAACGCCTCCCCTCTCCCGGACGGTGACTGTACGCCACCTCGCGGATAACATTAAGCATCTCAAGCGGACAGTTGCAAAGCGCACCTTAGCGCTGTGCCGAAACTACTCTCCGAATTGCTCAGGAATTCCTAAGGACTTTCAATAGGAATCCCTACAGGCTTGGGTAGAGAACCCTATAGAGTCACAGGCGCGGATGGCCGAAAGGATGAGCCGGCCTCCGCCGTTCTCTGTGCAGAGTCTGCACAACCCGACCTGCGTAGCGCTGTACCCCCCGGCGATCCGCTACGCACCGTTACTACTGGTCGTGAGGCTGCTCTTGGCCGTGGGGCAGCGGTTGACGATCTTCAAGGGCCCGCACCTCATCAACGGACAGGAAACCGGCCTCGATGGCCGTCCGGTAAGCCTGGTAACGCTCTGACGTCTTGACCCGCAGGCGGGCGTTAACGTTGAATTGGAGCGACTGCCCGTTAGGCAGCAAAGCCGAGAATGCCTGTTCTATGCGGATAAGCCACGGGGTCAGCGTTTGCTGAACAAACCAACTGTGCTGTTCCTCAACACCGGAACCCCACGAACTAGCGGTAGTCGGATCAAGCATGTACGCGGGCACCCGGAAGATGCCGGCAATAGCAAGCCGGTTGAAACGCTGCGTCTCCAAAAACTGCGCCTGCTCGGGCGTGACGCTAATCGACGTCCACTTGGCACCACCCGTAAGGACACCGATCGCGTGACTGTTCTTCGTGCCCGTGTGACTCTTCTTGAGCAATCGGCCCATCAGGGCCACCTCTGCGGGCTTGGGATTGCCGGGATGCTCAACGACCCCGGACAACGTGGTGCCCTGAGAGAAGAATCGCGCCCCGAATTCCTGCGTAGCCAGCCCGGCACCAATGGTCTGCCGGGCACACTCAAGCGGAGACAGACCGCGCAGGCTGTTTGCCTGAGCAAACCCCTTGACGTGCACAACATCCCGGTCGAACAGGGTTGCGTCACCCACCTTGTAAAGAACGCTGCTCTGATCCTCCGTAAGCTCAACCCGCACGGTGCGAGGGTCTAGCGGCATCAACGCAACCACCTTCCCCTGACTGCTGCGGATCACCCGGACAAAGCTGTTGCCGTCCATCAGCAGGCTTGTCATCACCTTTTGCCAGAAGTCGAACGGCGTATCGAACGGGTTAGGGCTGCTCAGCCAAGCCGGCCCGGTGGCCGTCTTCCGGGTTGCACCAGTAGTCCGCACAACGTCAACGGGAAGACTCGCAACAGCGTCAGCGATCAGGGAAACGCTGGTGTAAACGGCGCTCAGCGTCAGCGCCGAATCCTGAGTAACGCTGGTTCCGGCCCACGTCGGGCCCTGAGTTGCGAACGCCTCAGCGATCCCGCTAGTGGGTGCTGGTGCCGCCCGACGTTCCGTCATTCGATCCCAAAAGCCCATTAGGTCACCTCCATACGAAGAAAGGGCCCGACCCCAAAACGGGGTCGGGCCACTATCGGAATCAATCAGAGAATGCCAGCGATACGAACCACAGCGGCCGGGTTCGGAACCAGCAGATCAGCGCGCATCTTCGCGGTAACAAGCGTCTCGTCCGTCGCGCCGTACACGTACGGGTTGACGTCAAACACCGCATCCTCACGAACCACGGCGTACACCTCGGAAGGCACGTACACGTAAACAGAGGACGCGAGGTTAGAAGTGCCCTGAGTCTCAGTAATGCTCAGGTTGCCCGACAGGAAAACAGGGCGGCCAAAAAGCCGCTTGCTGACACCATCGGACGCGCTACCCGCGCTGTTCTGAATCAGCGACTTAGCGGAACCCGTGCCCTCCTTCAGCTTGAGAATCGCCCGCCAGGTACGGGGAGCCATGACAATTACCGCCGACTCGTCATCGGCGTTAGCCTCAGCCAGCGTGCCGAGAGCGTCCGCAATCGGGTCAAGGTTGGTAAGAGCCGCACCGTTAGCACCCATCGAAACAGCGCCGATACCGGCAACGTTCTTAAGGCCACGAACGTTCGGGGCGGTACCACTACCCTCGAACGCGGAAAGGTCGTACGCCAGACCAACCGAGGTGAGCAGAGACTTAGAAAGCTGCTCAAGCGCCGCCGGCTTGCTATCCGCCAGAACCTCATTCGGAACCCGGGTACCCTGAGCAAACTTCCGAGGAATCGCGGTAAGAGCCTCAGCGGACGGATCGCTCAGCGGAATCGCGCCAGCCTCAGCGATAGCACCCGCCGAACCATCCGCAGTCATGTGCGGAATGACGATGCTGTCACCCGTGGTGCGGATGACGTTAACGCCGGAGCGGAAGATAACCGACCGCTTGCGCAGGAAGTCCAGCGCGAACGTAGCGTTCTCAGCCGGGGTGAAAACAGCACCCATACCCGACGCGCCAGTCAGGGCCCGAACCTCAGCGGCGAGCAGGTCACCCGCGCGCACCTGGCGGTCACCACCGGGCACACCAACCGGGTTAGCGGCAATGGCGGAACGCTGCTCAGCCTGAACGGATGCGCGGGTCTCCACAGCGGCAGGCTCAACCTCGGTGCGCTGCTCGGCCTCAGCCGGGTTGAGAGTTTCGATCGCAGCGTTACGCGACTCAACCGAAAGGGTCGGGTTGTCGGCAATCTCAATCAGGTTGCTAACGAGCGCGGCACGCTTAGCGGTCAGCGCAACATTGTCAAGAGCGGACAAAATAGCTTCTCCTATCAACAAAAATAGCCGCCCCGGGAATCGGGACGGCTAAAGGTCTGCGTGCGTATTCAGTTGTTGTGAAGATGTCTATTCAGTTGTTCGCTCTGCTGCTGGTTGTCCAGCACACCCGCGTATCTCGCTTAAGGTCCTTAATCAGCCGCACCAACGGATGCGGCTTCTGCTCACTTCTCGGATCGGGCATCAATAGCCGCCACCGCGATAAGCCGGTAAACGTTCGCCCACCCGTCCTTACCGTCGACTAGGCAACGGTTCATGCGCCGATAAAACTCAACGGCCATGGCTTCAAGGTCGGGAGCGTCCAGCTCCCGGAATGCCGTAACGAACTGATCCACGCATGTCCTCCCTCCAAACAAAAGAGGGGCCCGGCCGGTTGCCCGGCCGAACCCCTCACCCAATCCGGTTTCTGACTCCACCTATTACGCTTTAAGCGGCGTTCGGGTAACCCTCGTAGTGGTAGCCGTCTGGGAACGCCTGTAGGAACGCCTCAACTTCAGGGGTGGCCCGGAGCACCCCCCGCGTCCGTAAGCCGTTTGTGGACCGTCTGGGACGGCTAGAGATGCCAGCGTGCCGCAGCTTGCGCAACTCGTTGTCTCGCATCTCTTGGCAGGCTGCCGAACACAGCTCTACCGGCCGTCCCCGCTTACGGGTGACCCCGGCATCAAACTTGCGACCGCAAGCAATACAATTCCGGTATCGCTGGCCCCGGTTCCGGGCCCGCTTCCATTCCTGCCGGCGCTGGTTGACTATGGCTTCACGGGTGCGCAAAGCTTCCAACCAATCCGGGCAGAAGTCAGCGTCTAGCGGGTGCCCGACTCGGCACCCGGAACACCATCGGTAATCCTTCATTCCCCTACCCCCGGCTTCTGCTCAGGCCACCGCTCAAACCCCTGCGCCAAGTACTCAGGGAAGAAATACGGACTAGGCGGAGGGGTAGGCCCCGGGGCCCATCCCTCACGCTCAACTAGAAACGTGTAAACGGCGTCAAGCCGGTAACCGTGGTTGCCGATGTGAGGGCCGAACGTCGCATGCCCAAACCCCGTCGATGGCCGGTCCGCCTCCGCTAGCATTTCCTCTAAACTCAGCCCGTCGTCCTGGTCGTCAACCTCAACGGACCCGCCAGGCTTGGAAGCCTTCCGCATCTTCCCGGCACGGCTACGCGCCTTCCGATCCGCAGCGGCCCGCCGCTGACATTCCGTCTTGTCACAGTAGAAACGGTTACCCTTGACAGGGCTGCCGCAACTACGGCACTTCTTAAAGTTGTGCAACCTCAAACCTCCTTACAAGCTGAAACGTGACATGCGGATGTCACGAAGTGTCACGGGGAAAGTCACGGCGGTTTTCGCGTCACCGCAGCTCACACCACGGATGCTGGCTATTCGTGACCTCGGCATGTCACGAAGTCACGCGCACAAAAATCCAGCTAAAGAATGGGTCCGTCGAGAGGGTGGCTGAAAAGTTTCGAGACCCCTACCAGTAGTGGCGGAACCCGTAGATCGTTACCAGTAGGAGGAACACTAAGAACACGGCATGAAATAGGGCGCGAGCGATCTTCTCGCGCGTTGAGGCGGGCTTGCCCTGTCTGTCTAGCGCGAGGCCAACCGTCAGCAGCTCGGCAGCAGTGGATACGGTGATGAGGGCAACGATCACAATGAATACGCGGCTAGCCGTGACGTAACCAGCGGCCACGGCTGCCAGGAACACCACGCCAGCGGCAAGCAAGTTGGCTAGCACATTGATCAGCACGTCACGGGCGAACGCGCGGGGCGTGTCGTTGGGTGTGTCGGTGCGGGCGGCACGCCGCTCCCTGATCTGACGCTGTAGGCGCGTGGTCACTGAGCCAGCGTGCGCCATGTACGCAACCGCTACGTCCGGTTGCCCCGGCCGTAGTTACAGGGCCCGCATGCGGGCCGGAGGTTGGCAAGATCGTTCGTGCCGCCCTTGCTAAGCGGCAGGATGTGATCCGCTGTGTTCGCTGGCCTACGTCGACACAGTGAGCAGACGGGCCCGGCCGCCAGGACTAGGGCCCGGTTCCGCTGATACTCAGCGGTGTAGCCACGCTGGTGCGCTGAGAGCGTGTGCCGCCGCTTTGGCTTGCAGCCGCCGCAGCGACTACCGCTGCCAAGCGGTATGAGCTTGCGGCACCTGGTGCAGGTATTTGAACTGATAACAACCCCTCCCTTCTACGGATCGGCTCTGACGGCCGATCCTTTGTTTCCTTGGTGGTCAATACTGCCGTTGCAGACAGCAACGGCTTAACAGCTATTGACTAGGGCAGGGTTTAGTCAAGGCCGTTCGCCCCCGTGCCTCGTTCCTCGCCACGGGTACTCACTGAGATAGAGAGGAAATCGGACATTGAGCGTGGATCGCTAACCGATCCTGCTGACAGGTTTCAACCAGCCAGGTTGACAAGCTGCACGCTGGCTAGGTCCGAACGATCCGATGCTCTCGGCAGAACCGCGTCCCACGGCCCGCCTGCTGATGATCCGCGTACGGCATCACCAGACATGAAGGCCCCGAAGACGGATCGAGCAAGCCCTTACCGATGGCCTGCGACACGGCACGACTCACGGCCGACACCGTGGCGCGGCAGTACCGATCCTCGTAGCCGAGGATGCCCGCTAGCTGTCCCTTGCTCATCTCCGCGTGCCCGATGCGGTTAGACCAGCCTTCCGCCGCGTACCGCACCCGCAGCCACAACGGGAACTGAGGATCACGCGCCCGTTGCTTGCTCTGCTCATGCGGGCTTGCCCACCAGGACGCGCCACCCCCGAAGTCAATCCGGTTCACCGATTCATGGTCGACAGCCCTGATGTAGGCCGCGTCATCCGGGGACAGCTCCCCGGGGATGTCGGCGCTATCAAAGTCCAGGAACGCGGGCAGCGTCATTCAACCTCCCCAAAGTTGGGCACGGCGGAGCTCCGCCGTTTAAACGGTTTGTGGTTCGTCAAGATTGGCGGGCCCTCAATGGGCCACGCGGTCATCCTATCGGCACCCAACAGGGCCACCAGGGCACGAAAAACCCCGACAGGCTGACGCCTGTCGGGGTTGTCAGCGGCTCTCAGGCCGTCACAAGGGGGCGCTGACGCATGCTCAGCGCAGCGTCAGGGTTGCCGCTCACCCTCGCCGCCAGGTCCGGCGGCAAGTAGAGGCCGAGTTGTACGCCGTCCTCCACAGTCACCGCAACGGCGGTGTAACCCGCCGGGCGATCGAACAGGCCAACGGACACCGGGCCGGCCGCCCTCATCGCTTCCGCCCGGATTCCCGACGCATGGAGCAAAGAACGCCGACCCTCGGTGTCCGACGATGCCCAGACCTGCCGGTATGTCTGCCCGGTGGGCACGTACTCCCACCTTTCCGGGCGGGACGGCTGAGCGGAGAGCTGTTCGCGCTGATTCTCAAGGGCGGAATACATCTCCCGGAAATCCGCCGTACCCTGCTCCCCCTTGTACAGACCGGCAACCCGGTCCGCCCGAAGCTCCCGCATCCGTTCCTCAACGTCCGCCAACTCAGCGGCCGTGTTGTCGCCCGGCACAAACACCTTCCGCAGGACGTCCAGGTCCCCAACCACGGACAGCAACACGTCGCCGGCTAGTCGCTCAAGCTGTTCCGCGCGGGGAGCGCCGGCCCGGCAGTCGTTGCCCTTCCGGGTCCGCCCTGAACAGCGGTAGTAACGATATTCTTGGTTGCGTTCAGCCTTGACTGCCCAATGAAAATGCAACACTTCGCCGCACAGCGGGCAGAAAACAGCGCCAGAGAGCATAGCGTCTGGGGCAGTGCGGGTTTTGGGTCGCTTGTTGCCGTTGATCGCGTCTTGCAGCGCGCCCCACTCCTCTTTAGAAATCAGCGGTTCACCCCGCAGGACAGGCTTACCCTGATCGTCCCTGACAACCCGCCGGTTCTCGTCGGTGAGATAGCCAAGCAATACCGGATTAGTCAGCATCCGCCGTAGAGTCGTATCGGTCCAGAGTTGCGGCGGCAACGGCTCTTTAGTCTCGCGGTCCTTCCGGGGCTGGCCCGTGTCACGCATAGCGGCGTGATCCCTCGGAGACAACACTCCCCGCTTATTGAGGTCCCTAGAAGCGCTGAGGATGCTTACCCCGTCGACAACACGGCGGATCACGTCCCGGATAATCGGCGCACTCACGGGATCATGTTCTAGTTCCACCTCGCCCCGCGCCGCCCGCTGATAGCCGTACGGCGTCAAACCGCCAGTCGAACGCTTTTCTCTGCGCATCCGCCGAACCCGGGCCTGACTGCGCGCCTTCATTCGCGCCAGCTCCGCGCGCGCCAACTCTGCCTTGATGACGAAGTTAAGCCGGAAGCCGTCACCGTCCGCAGAGTCAAGGCGATCGTCGTAACCGATCAGCCGGACCGGGGGACGGACTTCCTTCCCCGTCTCGGGGTCTTTGCCCTCGACAACGTCAAGGATGATGGCGGCGACGTTGAGCCCTTCACGGCTCAGCCGGTCTACGTGCCACGCCACCAGGACGTCAGCACGGCCCTCGACAGCATCCGCCAGCCACGCCCGGAACTCCGGGCGGTTGCGGATGGCACCCGACTTGCCGTCATCGACGTGGAGCGCTACCTCAGCAAAGCCCCGGGCAGCACAAAGCGCCCGAAGATCATCAATCATCCCCTGCTTGGAGAGGTTGCGATCGTCGGACGCTTTGCTCAGTCGCACGTACAGGCTGGCTCGCACGCCGCGCAGCAGGTCAGTCGGGGTCATGGCCCCGCAGCCTACGCGTCGATTTGTGCTAGCGTCTCGTCGGACACGTCGAAGTTCGCGTAGACGTTCTGCACGTCGTCGCAGTCCTCCAGGACGTCGATCAGCTTGAAGATCTTGCGAGCGCCCTCCTCGTCCAGCGGAACGTTCATGCTGGGGATCAGGGAGGACTCGGCCGACTCGTACTCGATGCCGGCGTCCTGCAACGCCGTCCGCACCGGGATCAGGTCGGTCGGCTCGGAGACCACCTCGAACGCCTCACCGAGGTCGTTGACCTCCTCGGCGCCGGCGTCGAGGACGGCCATCATCACGTCGTCCTCGCTGGTGCCCTCCTTGGGCACGATCACCACGCCCTTGCGGGAGAACATGTACGACACCGAGCCGGCGTCGGCCAGCGAGCCGCCGTTGCGGGTCAGCGCGGTGCGCACCTCGGTGGCCGCCCGGTTGCGGTTGTCGGTGAGGCACTCGATGAGCATGGCCACGCCGTTCGGGCCGTACCCCTCATACATGATCGTCTGCCAGTCGGCGCCGCCCGCTTCCAGGCCGGAGCCGCGCTTGACGGCGCGGTCGATGTTGTCGTTCGGCACCGAGCTCTTCTTCGCCTTCTGGATCGCGTCGAAGAGCGTCGGGTTACCGGAGGGGTCGCCACCGCCGGTGCGCGCGGCCACCTCGACGTTCTTGATCAGCTTGGCGAACATCTTGCCGCGCTTGGCGTCGATGACGGCCTTCTTGTGCTTGGTCGTCGCCCACTTTGAGTGGCCGGACATCTTCTACCTCCGTCTGTCATTGCACGCCTGCGTCGACTGCCGCACCGATTCCGCGCCGCATTCGGCGATCCGGCGGCCGGTCTGCCCCGCGGGAAGTGCCGCGCCGGGCGACGGCCCTGCCGAACCGCGGCAATCTTACCGAGGTCACACCCCGCCATGTCACACCCGGGACCCGCCCGGGGCGGCGGCGCGGCGTCGGGGCCCGCTCAGACCAACGGTCCGGAGGCCCGATCCATGCCCGCGCGGCGGCGTGGGTCGCTCAGACGGTACGCGCCAGCTCGACGAAGTACGCGTGCAGGCGCAGGTCGCCCGTCAGCTCGGGGTGGAAGGAGGTGGCCAGCAGGTTGCCCTGCCGGACCGCCACGATCCGCTCGGCGGCCGGCCCACCGGTCACCGTGCCGATCACCTCGACACCCGGGCCGACCCGCTCGACCCACGGCGCGCGGATGAACACCGCGTGGAAAGGGTCGCCCGCCACGCCGGTGATCTCCACGGGCGCCTCGAACGAGTCGACCTGCCGACCGAACGCGTTGCGCCGTACCGTCATGTCGATGCCGGCGAAACCCCGCTGGTCGGCACGGCCGTCCAGCACCTCGGTGGCCAGCATGATCATGCCGGCGCAGGAGCCGTAGACGGGCATGCCGCCGGCGATCCGCTTCTCGATCGGCTCGCGCATCTCGAAGATGTCGACGAGCTTGCTGATCGTGGTGGACTCGCCGCCGGGGAGCACCAGGGCCCCGACCGCGTCCAGCTCGCCCGGACGGCGGACCGGGCGGGCGTCCGCGCCCGCCGCGGTCAGCGCCGCCACATGCTCGCGGACGTCACCCTGCAACGCGAGGACGCCGATGGTGGGCCGACTCATCCGCACCGCCCGCTCACCAGCCGCGCTCGGCCAGGCGGTGCGGCTGGGGGATCTCGTCCACGTTGATGCCGACCATCGCCTCGCCCAGACCGCGGGAGACCTTCGCCAGCACGTCCGGGTCGTCGTGGAAGGTGGTGGCCTTGACGATCGCGGCGGCCCGCTGCGCCGGGTTGCCGGCCTTGAAGATGCCGGAGCCGACGAACACGCCCTCCGCGCCGAGCTGCATCATCATCGCGGCGTCGGCCGGGGTGGCGATCCCACCGGCGGTGAACAGCACGACCGGCAGCTTGCCGCTCTCGGCGACCTCCTTGACCAGCTCGTACGGGGCCTGCAGCTCCTTGGCCGCGACGTACAGCTCGTCGGTCGGCAGCGACGACAGCCGGCGGATCTCCTGCCGGATCTTCCGCATGTGGGTGGTGGCGTTGGAGACGTCGCCGGTGCCCGCCTCGCCCTTGGAGCGGATCATGGCCGCGCCCTCGGTGATCCGGCGCAGCGCCTCGCCCAGGTTGGTCGCGCCGCAGACGAAGGGCACGGTGAACGCCCACTTGTCGATGTGGTTCGCGTAGTCGGCCGGGGTCAGCACCTCGGACTCGTCGACGTAGTCCACGCCCAACGACTGCAGGATCTGCGCCTCGACGAAGTGCCCGATGCGGGCCTTGGCCATCACCGGGATCGAGACCGCCGAGATGATGCCGTCGATCATGTCGGGGTCGCTCATCCGGGAGACCCCGCCCTGCGCGCGGATGTCGGCGGGCACCCGCTCCAACGCCATCACGGCGACGGCGCCGGCGTCCTCGGCGATCTTGGCCTGCTCGGCGTTGACAACGTCCATGATCACGCCGCCCTTGAGCATCTCGGCCATGCCCCGCTTCACGCGGGCCGTGCCGACGACGGGGGCGGTGCCGGTGGTCAAGGCGGTGGTGTCGGACACGGGTCGGCGCTCCTTGGCGTGCGGTGGGAGGTGGCAGCGAAAATGCTACGCACGGCGCCACGCCGCTCCGACAGCCAATCGGAGGGCCGGTGGCCTGCTCTGTGGCCCGGCTCACGGTCCGTCCGGACCGCTTTCGACCTGGTCAGCCGGCCGGCACGTCCGCCGGCACGACGAGCGTCGGATCGTCGATGTCGAAGTAGCGCGGCCACTCGCGGCCCCGCCCCATCCGCAACAGGCGCACCAGCGGACGACTGCGCGCCGACCGGGCGTCACGGACCAGGTCGGTGTGCACCTGCCGGGACAGCGCGAGCCGCCGACTCGCCGCGATGACCGCCGTGCAGTCCGCGTCGGCCGGGTCCAACCGCACCGTGCGTAACTGCCGGGTCAGGTCGTTCTCCGCCGCTTCCCGCTCGTCCGGAGGGGCGTCGAGCGCGATCCGGGCCGCCGCGTACAGCTCGACGCCGAACCGCCGCTCCGCCAGCACCGCGGCGGCCGCCGCCCGGCGCAGCAGGTGGGCGTCGAGGGCCCGCGCCGCCAGCTCCGCGCGGGCCTGGAGCCGCTCGACCCGGCCGGCGGTCCAGATGAGGTACGCCGCAAGCACCCCCACGAGCACGCTCGCGGCCACCACCCACCACATGTGCGGCATCGTAGTGCTGCTCCGTTTCTCCTCCATTGCGCGCGCCGCCGCCGGTCACCAACGTCACCAGGCGCACCATCGGTCACTCCGGCTCAGCCCAGCCCCACCCACTCCTGGTCGATGACCCGTCCGTCGGTCGCCTCGATCGCCGCTGCGTATACCTCCAGAACACGGCGCGCAACCATGGGCCAGTCGAAATTCGCCACCACCTGATCACCGCAGGCGGTCAGGGTGGTCCGTGCCGCCGGATCGTCGAGCAGCTCGGACAGCGCGTCGCGCAGCCCCACCGCGTCACCGGTCGGGAACAACCGCCCCGCCCGCCCACCGTCGAGCACCCGGCGGAACGCGTCCAGGTCGCTCGCCACGACCGTGGTGCCGGCGGCCAGTGCCTCGGTCAGGATCATGCCGAACGACTCGCCGCCGGTGTTCGGCGCCACGTACAGGTGCACGCTGCGCAGCATCCGCGCCTTGTCCGCCTCGGAGACCAGACCGAGGAACGTCACCCGTTCCCGCAACTCGGCGGGGAACTGGTCGTACAGGTCGTCCGGATCACCCGGGCCGGCGACCAGCAGCCGCAGGCCAGGCCGGGTCGCCGCCAACGCCACGAAGGCGTCCCGCAGCACCGGGAAGCCCTTGCGCGCCTCCGTGAACCGGCCCAGGAAACCCAACGTGCCGCCGGTACCCGGCCCGCACTCCCCCGGCCAGTCCGGCAGCGGCTCGGCGTCGGCGAACTTCGCCACCGCCACCCCGTTGGGGATCTCCACCGCGCCGCCGTCCATGTGCTCGACCTGCACCTTGCGGGCCAGCGCGCTCACCGCGATCCGGGCGGTGATCCGCTCCAACACGATCTGCAGGACGCCCTGCGCGGCAGCGAGGACCCGCGAGCGGGTCATCGCCGTGTGGAAGGTGGCCACCACCGGTCCGCGCGCCGACAGCACCGCCAGCAGCGACAGGCTCAGCGTCAGCGGCTCGTGCACGTGCAGCACGTCGAAGTCACCGTTGGTGAGCCAACGCCGCACCCGGGCCGTGGAGACCGGGCCGAACGCGATCCGGGCCACCGACCCGTTGTACGGCAGCGGCACCGCCCGACCGGCGGACACCACGTACTCCGGCAGGTCGGCGTCCTCGTCGGCCGGGGCGAGCACACTGACCTCGTGGCCGAGGCCGATCAGCGTCTCCGCGAGGTCCACGACGTGGTTCTGCACGCCGCCGGGCACATCGAAGGAGTACGGGCAGACGATACCGATCCGCATGCGTCCACCCCCTTCAGGACCGACCCGAGGCCGGCGCCGACAGCTCCGTGCCGCCCGCGCCGCGCTGGTCCAGCCACATCCGCTGCAACATGTGCCAGTCTTGCGGATGCCGGGCGATGCCCGTCGCCAGACCGTCGGCGATCATCTGGGTCAGCGACCGGACCCGCGCGTCCAACGGCCCCGCCTCCGGGCCGGGCACCGGCAGCGGGCCGGAGAGCGAGGCGCACGCCGCGTCCTCCTCGTACCACATCGAGGCCACGTAGAGCGGCGCCCCGGTGTGGATCGCGAGCAGCGCGGGCCCGGCGGGCATGCGTGTCTTCGCGCCGAAGAAGTCCACCTCGACGCCGCGGGCCGACAAGTCCCGGTCGGCCAGCAGCGGCACGACCGCGCCCGAGCGCAGCCGGTCCAGCAGCACGTCGAACGCCGGACGCGGGCCGCCGTGGGTGGGCAGGATCTCCATGCCCAGCTTCCCGCGGAACGCCAGGAACCGCTTGTACACGCCCTCCGGCTTGAGCCGTTCCATGACCGTGCTGATCGGCCAGCCGGTGGCCGCCACCCAGGCGCCCGCCGCGTCCCAGTTGCCGGCGTGCGGGAGCGCCACCACCGCGCCCCGGCCCGCGGCGACGTCGGCGGCCAGCAGCTCCGCGCCGTCGAGCCGGAAGCCGGACAGGATCTGTTCCCGGCTCAACGACGGCAGGCGGAACGCCTCCATCCAGTACCGGGCGTACGAGCGCATGCCCCGCCGCACGAGATCGTCCAGCTCGGCCTCGGGCATTTCCGGGCCGACCACCCGGCGCAGGTTGGCGCGCAGTCGAGCCGTACCCCCGCCGCCGCGGCGGTGCGCGCGGTCCGCGCCCGCCGCGAACGCCGCCGCCGCCAGCGGCCGGGGAAGCGCGCGGACCAGCCGCCAGCCAGCGAGGTAGCCCAGCTCGGTGAGGTTCACGCGGCCCGGCCGCCGGTCGCGCTCACGCCTGGCCGTCCGGCTGGAGCTGCTGGGCCTGGCGGTATACGTGCGCCATGCGCTGCCCCACCGTGAAGATCGAGATGGCGGCCAGCAGCCAGAGCGCGATCTCCAACGCGGGCTTCACGCCCACGCCGGTGAGGATCCCGCCGACGCCGACGATCAGCAGCCGCTCGGTGCGCTCGGCGATGCCCACGTTGCAGGTCATGCCCAGCCCTTCGGCGCGCGCCTTCACGTACGAGACGAGCCCACCGGCGGCGAGGCACAGCAGCGCGGCGGCGACCCCGGAGTGATCATTCCGGGTGGCCAGCCAGTACGCCACCGCGCCGAACACGGCGCTGTCGGCGACCCGGTCCATGCTTGAGTCGAGGAACGCGCCGAACCGGGTGGAGCCGCCGCTCATCCGGGCCATCGTCCCGTCGAGCAGGTCGGTCAACGCGAACACGGTCACGATCAACGCGCCCGCGACCAGATGGCCGCGGGCACCGAAGCCGAGCGCGCCGACGAGCACACCTACGGTGCCCGCGACGGTGACGACATTGGGAGTGACGCCCGCGCGCAGCAGGGCGCGGGCAATCGGCTCGACGACGCGGGTCATCCCCGCGCGGGCCGACACTTGGAAGATCTTCGCCATGGCGGTCCCCACGATAACGGTCCGCGCAGCTCCGGCCATAACGCCGGTCCCGGCGACCCGCCCGGGGCAGGCTTGTGCGTGTCCGGCAACGGGTGTGAGATCGAGCCGGGAGGTGAGCCAGCTCACCCGTCCGCCCGTTGAGTTCCCACATCGCAGCAGACCACCGGAGGATATCGCCGCGCACTCGCCCCGGGCCGCTTTCTCCTCGCGCGGCGGTCGCCACCCACCACCGGCTGAGGGAGGTGCGCCCCATGGCGCAGAAACATCAGGACAAGGGGGCCGCCGGCGGCACGCCGGTGGTGACCGAACCCGCGCGGGTTCGCAACGTGGTACTCGTCGGGCACTCCGGCGCGGGCAAGACCACGCTCGTCGAGGCCCTGCTCGCCGCGACCGGCACGATCAGCCGGGCCGGCAGCGTCGTCGACGGCACGACCGTGGGCGACCACGACCCCGCGGCCGTACGCCAGCAGCGCTCGGTGAGCCTGTCGTGCGCGCCCCTGCTGCACGACGGCATCAAGGTCAACCTGCTGGACACGCCCGGGTACGCCGATTTCGTCGGCGAGCTGCGCGCCGGTCTGCGGGCCGCCGACGCCGCGCTGTTCGTGGTCTCCGCCGCCGGCGGCATGGACGCGGCCACGGTGGCCCTGTGGGAGGAGTGCGCGGCGGTCGACATGCCACGCGCCGTCGCGGTGACCCGCCTCGACGCGCCGCGCGCCGACTTCGACGAGACGGTCGCGCTCTGCCAGCGGGTCTTCGGCGACAACGTGATGCCCCTATACCTGCCGATGCTCGGCGACGACGGCGTCTCCACCGAGGGTCTGCTCGGGCTGATCACCTGCCGGGTGTTCGACTACACCGCCGGACTGCCCGCCGACGTGCGCGACCCGGACCCGGAGCACCAGCGGGCCATCGACGAGTCCCGCAACGAGCTGATCGAGGGGATCATCGCCGAGAGCGAGGACGAGACCCTCATGGACCGCTACCTCGACGGCGAGGAGATCGGCACCGACGTGCTCGTCGACGACCTGGAGAAGGCCGTCGCCCGGGGCCACTTCTATCCGGCGGTGCCGGTCTGCGCCGAGACCGGCGTCGGCCTGGACGCGCTGCTGGAGGTGCTGACCGCGGCGTTCCCGTCACCGCTGGAGCACGAGCTGCCGGCGGTCACCGGCGTGGACGGCTCGCCCCGCCCGCCGCTGAGCTGCGACCCGGACGGCCCGCTGGTGGCCGAGGTCGTCAAGACCACCGTCGACCGACACGTCGGCCGGGTCTCGCTGGTCCGGGTCTTCTCCGGCACGCTGCGTCCCGACGACACGGTGCACATCTGCGGGCACGGTATGGCCGAGCGCGGGCACCCCGACCACGACGCCGACGAGCGGGTGGGACACCTCTACACCCCGCTGGGCGCCACCCTGCGCGAGGTGCCGCACTGCGTCGCCGGCGACATCTGCGCGATCACCAAGTCGCCCAGCGCGGAGACCGGCGACACGGTGTCGGCCAAGGACGACCCGCTGCTGATCGCGCCGTGGGAGATGCCGGAGCCGCTGCTGCCGGTGGCGATCGTCGCCCGCAGTCGCGCCGACGAGGACGCCCTCGCCCGCAACCTCGCCCGGCTGGTCGCCGGCGACCCCACCCTGCGGCTGGACCGCAACCCGGAGACCCACCAACTGGTGCTCTGGTGCATGGGTGAGGCGCACGCCGACGTCCTGCTGGACCGGCTGCGCGCCGGGGGCGTCGAGCTGGACACCGAACCGGTGCGGGTGTCGCTGCGCGAGACGTTGACCGCCCCCGCGCGGGGGCACGGCCGGCACGTCAAGCAGTCCGGCGGCCACGGCCAGTACGCGGTCTGCGACATCGAGGTCGAGCCACTGCCCCGGGGCGCCGGCTTCGAGTTCGTCGACCGGGTCGTCGGCGGCGCCGTCCCGCACAACTACATCCCGTCGGTGGAGAAGGGCGTCCGCGCCCAGATGGAACGCGGACTGGTCGCCGGCCACCCGGTGGTCGACCTGCGGGTCACCCTGGTCGACGGCAAGGCGCACAGCGTCGACTCCTCCGACGCGGCCTTCCAGACCGCGGGAGCGCTGGCGCTGCGCGACGCGGCCGAGCGCGGCCAGCCGGCACTCCTGGAGCCCATCGACGAGGTGACCATCCGGGTGCCGGACGGCTCGGTGGGCGCCGTGCTGGGCGACCTGTCGGGGCGGCGTGGCCGGGTACTGGGCACCGAGCCGGACCCGGACGCCGACGGTCGCACCCTGGTCCGCGCCGAGGTGCCGGCCCTGGAACTGCTGCGCTACGCCGTCGAGCTGCGCTCGATGACCGCCGGCACCGGCACGTTCCGCCGCCACTTCGTCCGCCACGACCCCATGCCGACCCACCTGGCCGACCAAACCCGCAAAGAACAAACCCCCTAACCCCACACCCCTCCCCACCCACCCGCCCCGCCCCCGCCCCGCCCCGCCCGGCCCCGCCTCGTCGATCATGAAGTTGTGGTGGGTGGCAAACCCCTCCATATCCCCACGTTTCGGGCACCATCACTCCATGATCGACGGGCGGTGGGTGAGGGCGGGTTACGAGAAAGGCAGCCCCGGGTCGGGTTAGGGGTGGGTTTGGGGGTGGGTGGGTCGGGGCCAGTGGGGGCGGTCGGCGTCGCGCAGGGCCGCCGCGCGCAATGCGGCCAGTTGGCGTTCCACCTCGACGAACTGGTCCGCCGGCAGCGGGCCCAGGCGCAGCGCCGCCGCGTTCTCCTCGACCTGCGCGACGGTCCGGCAACCCGGGATCGGGATGGCACGTCCGCTGCGGGCCCAGATCCAGCCCAGCGCACCCTGGGCGAGGGTACGACCGTCGGCGGTCAGCGCGGCACGGACCGCGCCGACCCTGCGCAGCCACTCCGGCGCCGGGCGGCCACCCCGGAACCACTCCAGCCAGCCCGGCGCCAACCCGCGTACGTCGTCGCGGGGCAGCGTGGACGCGGCCGTGTACTTGCCGGTGAGCAGCCCCATCCCGAGGGGCCCCTGGTTGATGCTGGCCAGGTCGTACTTGTCGCAGACCGCGAGCACCTCGGGGGCGTCGCGCAGCACCGACAGGGCGTGCTGCACGGCGGCGGCGCCCGGGGCGGCCTGCCCGAGCGCGGCGGCCCGGTCGACGCGGTCGGTGCTCCACCCGTACGCCCGGATCAGGCCCTCGGCGACGAGATCCTCGCAGGCGGCGAACAACGCCTCCGCCCGGTGCACGGGCAGGTCGGCCAGGTGGAGCTGGTAGAGGTCGATCCGGTCGGTGCCCAGCCGGCGCAGCGAGGCGGTGACGGCCCGCCGCAGGTACGCCGGTGACGCGTCCTCGCCGGTGGCCTGCCGGGCCGCCTCGTCGAACGTGTAACCCCACTTGGTGGCGATCACGGCGTCGTCCCGGTGGCCGGCGAGCGCCCGGCCCAGCACCCGCTCGCCGTGCCCCGCGCCGTACGTGTCGGCGGTGTCGAAGAGGGTCACGCCCAGCTCGAACGCACGGCGTACGGCCCGCACCGACTCGTCGTCGTCGACCGCTCCCCAGCCCAGCGGCTGACTGCCCTCCGCCCAGGGACCGGCGATCGCCCAGCACCCCATGCCGAGGGCGCTGACCTCGATGCCGCTGCGCCCCAACATCCGTGTCGTGACTGCCATCGGCCGATCGTGCCACCTCCGGCGGGCCGGGGCGTGGCAACCACCCACGTGGAAACGCGGTACGCGCCGGCCGACGGTGTACGGCATGATCGTCGCCATGCGACGGCTGGGCGTGGACATCGGCGGTGTGCTCATCGAACCGGCCGACGACGACGCCGACACCTCCTTCTTCGGCGCGCACTACCTGCGTACGCCCATGGTCGACGGCGCGTTCGACGCGCTCGCGGCGATCGGGCCGGCGTTCGACGAGGTGCACCTGGTCTCCAAGTGCGGCGAGTCCACCGAGCGGCGGACCCGGGACTGGCTGGCCCACCACGACTTCACGACACGCACCGGGATCCCGGTGGAGCGGGTGCATTTCTGCCGGACCCGTCCGGCCAAGGCGCCGATCGCCCGGCGGCTCGGCCTGACCCACTTCGTGGACGACAAGCTGGAGGTGCTGGGTTACCTCGACTCGGTGCCGCACCGCTTCCTGTTCCGGCCCCGCCCGGCGCAGGTCGCCGCGTACGCCGCGCTGCTGCCGCTCGTACACCGGGTTCAGAGCTGGCCGGAGCTGATCCCGCTGCTGCGCGCCGACTAGCCGGGCCGGCGCGGACGTCGGGCGGGCCGCACGGTCACGACGGCCAGGCGCGGGCGAGCAGGTCGCGGGTGTCGTGCAGGAGCTGCGGCAGCACCTTGGTGCGGCCGATCACCGGCATGAAGTTCGCGTCGCCTCCCCAGCGCGGCACCACGTGCTGGTGCAGGTGGGCGGCGATGCCGGCGCCGGCGACGCCGCCCTGGTTCATGCCCAAGTTGAAGCCGTGCGCGTTGCTCACCTTGCGGATCACCCGCATCGCGGTCTGGGTGTGGGACGCCAGCTCGACGGTCTCCGCCTCGTCGAGGTCGGTGTAGTCGGCGACGTGCCGGTACGGGCAGACCAGCAGGTGCCCGGGGTTGTACGGGTAGAGGTTGAGCACGACGAAGACGTGCTCACCGCGGGCCACCACGAGGCTCTCCTCGGCGGGCAGTCCGGGAGCGAGACAGAACGGGCAGCCGGTCGGCTTCTCGTAGCCCTCGGCGGGGCGGTCCTCACCCGAGATGTAGGTCATCCGGTGCGGCGTCCAGAGCCGATCCAGGCCGTCCGCCATGCCGCCGCTGTCCGTGTGTCGCTCCGCCCCTGTCACGAGCCGATCCTACGGAGCCGGGCCGGCGGGCCGCGACACCCGTGACCGGAAACTCGATTCTGCAACTTCTTGACGGAGTCGAGACTCAGCCATGAAACTTCCATTCATTCATGTTATTAGATCAATGGATGGAGAACTTCATGATCCGTCAGCTCGGCAGGGTTCTGGCGGCGCTCGCGCTGGCCGCCGTCACCACGGTGACCGGGGTCACCCTCACCTCCAGCGCCGCGCACGCCGACGGCTGCTACACCTGGGGCCGCACCCTGTCCCAGGGGATGTCCGGCGAGGACGTCCGGCAACTTCAGATCCGCGTCGCCGGCTACCCCGGCTACGCCGCCGTGCTCACCATCGACGGCGCCTTCGGTCCGGCCACCCGGTCGGCGGTGATCCGCTTCCAGCAGGCGTACGGGCTGGGCGCGGACGGGATCGCCGGCCCGAACACCTTCAACCGGCTCTACGCGCTCCAGGACGACGACTGCACACCTGCCAACTTCAGCTACGCCGAGCTGAACAACTGCAACAGCACCTGGTCCGGCGGCGCGGTGTCGGCGAGCACCGCCCGCGCCAACGCGCTCGTCTCCATGTGGAAGCTCCAGGCGCTGCGGCACGCCCTCGGCGACGTGCCCATCGCGATCAGCAGCAGTTTCCGCAGCTACGCGTGCAACAGCGCGGTCGGCGGGGCGTCGAACAGCCGGCACCTGTACGGCGACGCGGTCGACCTGGTCGGCTCACCGTCGTTCTGCCGGCTCGCCCAGCAGGCCCGCTACCACGGCTTCGCCCAGATCCTCGGACCCGGCTACCCGGACCACAACGACCACACCCACGTGGCGGCGGTCGGCGGCTGGTCGGCGCCGAACTGCGGCATCTGACGACGGGCAGCCCGCCTCGCGACTGAAGATCGCGCTCGAACATGGATGTAGTGGCCTCCCGCGGCGGGGAGGCCACTACATCGTGGATCGAGCGCGATCAAGCGGCGGGCGACGGGCGGCGCGCGGGCGGCGCGCGGCCGTGGGCGGGCGGCGGGCGGGCGGCGACGCACCCGCGCGCAGGCGCTACTCCGCGGCGGCGGAGGGGCCGATGTTGGTGCGGGAGGTCACCACGTCCAGGACGTGGGTCACCGCCTCGGCGACCGGCACACCGTTGCGCTGCGAGCCGTCGCGGTAGCGGAACGAGACCGTGCCGGCGGCCACGTCGTCGTCGCCGGCGATCACCATGAACGGGATCTTCTGCTGCTGCGCCGTACGGATCTTCTTCTGCATCCGGTCGTCGCCCGCGTCCACCTGGGCGCGGATGCCCTCGGCGCGCAGCGCGGCCACGAAACCGTGCAGGTAGTCGGTGTGGTCCTCGCGGATCGGGATGCCGACCACCTGCACGGGCGCCAGCCAGGCCGGGAACGCGCCCGCGTAGTGCTCGGTGAGCACCCCGAAGAACCGCTCGATCGACCCGAACAGCGCCCGGTGGATCATCACGGGACGCTGACGGCTGCCGTCGGCGGCCTGGTACTCCAGCCCGAAGCGCTCCGGCTGGTTGAAGTCGACCTGGATGGTGGACATCTGCCAGGTCCGGCCGATCGCGTCGCGGGCCTGCACGGAGATCTTCGGCCCGTAGAACGCCGCGCCGCCCGGGTCGGGCACCAGCTCGAGGCCCGAGGTCGCGGCGGCGGTGCGCAGCGCCTCGGTGGCCTCCTCCCAGTCCTCGTCCGCGCCGATGAACTTGGGCGAGTCGTCGCGGGTCGACAGCTCCAGGTAGAAGTCGTCCAGGCCGTAGTCACGCAGCAGGTCGAGCACGAAGCTCAGCAGCGTGGACAGCTCACCGGCCATCTGCTCGCGGGTGCAGTAGATGTGCGAGTCGTCCTGGGTGAGGCCCCGGACCCGGGTCAGGCCGTGCACGACACCGGACTTCTCGTACCGGTAGACCGTGCCGAACTCGAACATCCGCAGCGGCAGCTCCCGGTACGACCGCCCGCGCGACCTGAAGATCAGGTTGTGCATCGGGCAGTTCATCGCCTTGAGGTAGTAGTCCGCGCCCTCCAGCTGCATGGGCGGGAACATGGTGTCCGCGTAGTACGGCAGGTGCCCCGAGGTGTGGAACAACTGCGCCTTGGTGATGTGCGGGGTGTTGACGAACTCGTACCCCGCCTCCTCGTGCCGCCGCCGCGAGTAGTGCTCCATCTCCCGGCGGATGATGCCGCCCTTGGGGTGGAAGACCGCGAGGCCCGAGCCGATCTCGTCGGGGAAGCTGAACAGGTCGAGGTCCGCGCCCAGCTTGCGGTGGTCGCGCCGGGCGGCCTCCTCCAAGAGCTTCAGGTACGCCTTCAGCTCGTCCCGGGTCGGCCACGCGGTGCCGTACACCCGCTGGAGCTGGGGGTTCTTCTCCGACCCGCGCCAGTAGGCGGCGGCCGAGCGCATCAGCTTGAACGCGCCGATCAGGCGGGTGGTCGGCAGGTGCGGGCCCCGGCACAGGTCCGACCAGCAGACCTTGTCCTCCTTGGCGTCGAGGTTGTCGTAGATGGTCAGCTCGCCGCCGCCGACCTCCATCACCTCGTCGGTGTCCAGGCCCTCGCCCTTGACCTCGATCAACTCCAGCTTGAACGGCTCGTCGGCCAGCTCGGCGCGCGCCTCGTCCAGGCTGCCGAAGCGGCGGCGACGGAACCGCTGCCCGGACTTGATGATCTCCTGCATGCGCTTCTCGAGCTTGGCGAGATCGTCCGGCTGGAACGGCTTGTCGACGTCGAAGTCGTAGTAGAAACCGTTCTCGATCGGCGGGCCGATGCCCAGCTTCGCCTCGGGGAAGACGTCCTGCACGGCCTGGGCGAGGACGTGCGCGGTGGAGTGCCGCAGCACGTTGAGCCCGTCCGGCGAGTCCAGGCTGACCGGCTCGACCACGGTCTCCTCGGCGGGCGACCAGTCCAGGTCACGGAGCTGACCCTGCGGGTCGCGGACCACGACGATCGCCTTGGGGCCGTTCGCGGGCAGTCCGGCCGCGGCCACCGCGTCGGCCGCCGTCGTCCCGGCGGCGACGACGACGGGGTCGGCCACGGCGGGGGTACGGGGTGCGGACACGGTGACTCCTCCAAGCGGTACGACATGGTGCCGACAGTCGGCCCCTGCCGATGCTATCGGTCGCGCCGTCGGCGCCTTCCGGACGGCTCACGTTGAACCTTTCGCGTCCCGAATCCGAACTAGGTGGTGTGGCCGGAAACCGGTGCCGGTCGCGCCGAGACGGATGGGGGCACGAAATGGCGAGCACGCACGGCGGTGGCCGTCCGCGGCGGATCGCGGCGGTGACCGCGTTGACCGCGGCCGGGCTGCTGCTCTGGCCCGCTGCGGCGGCGCAGGCCGCGGACGTGACGACCACCCCGACCGAGGCACGGCAGGGCGACGCCGTACGGCTGGAGTTCAGCGTGCCCGAGGAGCGGGCCGGCACGAAGACCAGGCAGATCGAGATCCGGTTGCCGGCCGACGCGCCGGTGGCCGAGGTCTACCCGATGTCGGTCGACGGCTGGGCGCCCCGGATCGACTCCAAGACCCTGGACAAGCCGGTGGCCGGCATCCACTCCTCGGGTGTGAGCACCGTGACCACGGCGGTGACGTGGGTCCGCGTCGGCGGGGGCGCGGGCGGCCCGGCCCGGCTGGCGCTGTCCATGGGTCCGCTGCCGCAGGCCGAGCGGCTCACGTTCGA
This sequence comes from Micromonospora sp. RB23, assembly GCF_053585025.1. Classification (NCBI taxonomy): domain Bacteria; kingdom Bacillati; phylum Actinomycetota; class Actinomycetes; order Micromonosporales; family Micromonosporaceae; genus Micromonospora; species Micromonospora sp. RB23. The sequence goes on along the minus strand of NZ_CM132111.1, from coordinate 2,599,868 downwards.
GGTCGTCCAGACGTACGCCGACGGGACCGTCGTGCGGTGGGCGGACGCGAGCGGCGACCACCGCGCGCCGGTGCTGACGCTGCTGCCGGCTGCCCCGGGCGCCGCCGGACCGGCCGTGCACGGCGGCCATGGCGCGCCGGCGGCGGGCGCGGCGAACGGTGCCGCAGACGGCGCTTCCGGCGGCGGTGGCACGGCGGCGCGCGCGTCGGCCGGCTCCGGCGAGGAGTCCGGCAACGCGGACGCGATGCTCGCCGCCGGCCTGCTGGCCGGCCTCGGTGGCGGCGCGGCGATCGGCTGGCTGGTCAGCCGGTGGCGTCGACGCGACCCGGCCGAGGACTCGGCCCTGGCCGAGATCACGGGCGAGCCGGTCGATCCGGCGGCACCCACCGACACGACGACGGTCGACGTGGTCGCACGGGCCGACGAGACGCCGGCGGTCGACGTGGTCGTACGGGCCGACGAGACGGCGGCGGTCGGCGCGGCGGCACAGCCCGACACGACGGCGGAGGCGGTCCCGGTCGGCGCTCCGGCTCGCGCCAGCTGAGCGAACGCTGGCCGAACCCGACCTAGTCCCATGATCGACACGAGATCGCCGATATCGGCCTATCCTGCGCCCGGGTTAGCCCGATATCGGCGATGCGGAGTGGATCAAGCCGGTCTCGGCACGGCGCGCACGGCCGGGCACGGCACGGCGGGCACGGCCGGTCTCGGCACGGCGCGCACGGCCGGGCACGGCACGGCGCGCACGGCCGGGCATGGTCGGCGGTCCGGGCACGCCGGGTCGTCAGGGCAGCCAGGCGGGTAGCGGCTCGCGGGCGGCCAGCCACGCGTCGGGAACACCGCCCGGCGTGCCGACCCCGGTGTACGCCGCCACCACCGCCCCCGCGATGGCGGCCGTGGTGTCCACGTCACCGCCGGCGCGTACGCAGGTCCGGATCGCCGCCGGGTAGTCGTCGAGGTGGGTGGCGGCGACCCAGAGCGTGAACGCGACGGTGTCCTGGGCGGTCACTCGGGCGCCGTTGCCGAGCGCGGCCGCCACGCGGGGCAGCGGGCGGCCGAGCAGGCCGATGCCGCGGTGTACGCCTCGGTGCACCTCGGTGCCCGCGTCGACCGCGGCGGCGACCCCGGCGAGGAGCCGGGCCGGGACCGGTCGGTGGCCGTCCAGACGGGCCCGGGCGGCGAGCGCGGCGGCCACCGCCACGGCGACCGCGCCGGCGATCCCCTCGGGGTGCGCGTGGGTCACCTCGGCCGAGGCGCGGGCCTGCGCCGCCGCGCGGGCGGTGGAGTCGGCGAAGTACGCGCCCAGCGGGCCGACCCGCATGGCCGCCCCGTTGCCGCAGGAACCCTGGCCGTCGAAGGCCAACGCGGCGGCCACCGGCCACGGCGTGCCGGTGCGGATCAGCCGCAGGATCAGCATCGCGCCCGCGCCGTAGCCGCGCCGCGCGTCGCAACGCTCGGCGAACGCCAGCGCCAGCCGATCCCGGTCGATGGCGCCCGACGCGGCCAGCTCGGCGACGACCGAGCAGGCCATCTCGGTGTCGTCGGTCCAGGCCCAGGGCGCCGGTGGCAGGATGCCCGCCCCGGGATCGGTCGCGCCCGACGGGTCCGGCCACGCGCCGGGCACGTCATCGGGAACGACGGCCGTGGCCGCCGGGGCGTACCGCTCGCCGAGCGCGTCGCCGGTGGAGAGGCCGGCGAGGCTGTCCCGGGCGAGCGCCAGGCGAGCGTCGGCGAACAGGGTGAACGACATCGTCGTACCAGCTTGCCCGCTTCCCAGGTACGTCGCAACGCGATCAACTTGCCAGGCCAAGTACCGTCTTGTCGTGGCCTCCGTGCTCCTGGTCGAAGACGATCACGTCGTACGCGGCGCGATGCTGCGGTCCCTCGCTGACCGGGGGCACGCCGTGCACGCCGTGGGTACCGCCCTGGACGCGCTGCGACGGGTCGCCGCGGAGACACCCGACCTCGTGGTGTTGGATCTGGGCCTGCCCGATCTGGACGGCTCGGACGCGCTGCGGATGCTGCGCGGCATCACCGACATCCCGATCATCATCGCCACCGCGCGCGACGACGAGCAGTCGGTGGTCAAGCTGCTGCGCGCCGGCGCCGACGACTACATGGTCAAGCCGTTCACGGGCGCGCACCTGGACGCCCGCATCACCACGGTGCTGCGGCGCGCCGGACGGGCCAGCCGGACGGTGCAGCCGGCGGTGCACACTGTCGGCGGCCTGCGGGTGGACGTCGGTGAGCGCAGCGCCCATCTCGACGGGGAGCCGTTGGCGCTGACCCGCAAGGAATTCGACCTGCTGGCGTATCTCGCCGCACGACCTGGGCGGGTAGTGTCCCGCCGGGAACTCTTGGAGGAGGTATGGCGGCAGCCATCGGTCGGCGAGGATCAGACCATCGACGTACACCTGTACTGGCTCCGCCGAAAGATGGGCGAGTCCGCGGCGAAGCCGCGCTACCTGCGCACCGTGCGGGGGGTCGGGTTCCGGCTGGTGGCACCGGACTGAGGACGGCGCTGGCCCTGCTCACGGCCGGCATGTGCAGCCTCGTCGCGCTCGCCTTCCTGATCCCGCTCGGGTTGAGCCTGCGCGGGCAGACGCGGGAGGAGGCGATCGCCGACGCGGCCCGACGCAGCGCGCTGGTGACCGGCGCGTTGGCGGTGAGCACGGACAAGGCGGTCGTCGAACGGGCCGTCGTGGCGAGCGGCGACGACGCCGCCGTCCGGCCGGTGGTGTACGGGCTGGGGCTGGACGAGTCCACGGGCCGCGCCGGTGGCGCCGACCTGGATCGGGCCCGCGCGGACCGGCGTTCGCTGGTCACCGACGTCGACGGCGGGGTGGTCCGGCTCGATCCGGTGGTCCTCGGTGACCGGACGGCGGTGGTCGAGGTGTTCGTGCCGGACTCGACGTTGGGTGAGGGCGCCGGTGGCACCTGGTTGCTGCTGTTCGCGGTGGGCGCGGCGATGGTCGGCGCGGCGGTGCTGGTGGTCGACCGGGTGGCCGCCCGGGCGGTGGACGCCACCCAGGGGCTGGTCAAGGCGGCCCTGTCCGTCGGTGACGGCGAACTGAGCGTACGCGTGGAGCCGACCGGCCCCCGCGAGCTGGCGGAGGCCGGGTACGCCTTCAACCGGATGGCCGACCGGCTGGACGCGGCCCGCACCGACGAGCGGGAGCTGGTGGCCGACCTGTCGCACCGGCTGCGGACGCCGTTGACCGTGCTCCGGCTCGACGCGGAGGCGCTGGAGTCCGACGACACCAGCGTGGGCTCGTTCAGCCCGGCGGAGCTGGACCGGTTGCGCGGTATCCGGCGTATCCGGCAGGCGATCGTCACCCTTGAGGGCGAGATCGACGTACTGATCAAGACGACCCGCAAGGCGGTGGCGCACGAGGCCGGCCCGGCCATGTGCGACGTCAGCGAGGTGGTCCGGGACCGGATGGTGTTCTGGGCGGCGCTGGCCGGTGACCAGAACCGGCCCCACCGGGTGACCGGCGCACAACTGCGCATCCCCGCGCCGGTGCCGCGGGCCGAGCTGGCCGCCGCGCTGGACGCGGTGATCGGCAACGTCTTCCGCTATACCCCGCAGGGCACGGCGTTCGAGGTGGCCGTGTCGCGCCGCGACGGGTACGTGGCGATCCGGATCGACGACGCCGGCCCGGGGATCGCCAACCCGGACCGGGCGCTGCGACGGGGTGCGAGCGACCAGGGCTCGACGGGGCTCGGCCTGGACATCGCCAAGCGGGTGGCGTTGCAGGCGAACGGCTCGGTCAGTATCGACCGGGCCCGGTTGGGTGGCGCGAGCGTGGTGATGCTGCTCGCCGACCCGGACGCGACGCCCCGGCAGGTCAGCCGGTTCGGCCTGGTGGGCCGGATGGCGCGCGATGCCCGGGAGCAGAAGAGCAGCGGCCGTCGCTGGCCCCGCCAACGTCCCACCGACGACGACTGAGCACGGTCGACGGACGACCGAGCACTGTCGACCGACGGCCGAGGACCCTCGGGCCGATCGGATGCCGGGGGCGCTCCGATCGGCCGGGCGGGCCTGGGCTGTGCGGCGGCACAAGTCTTCCTTAGATCGGAATTAACGACGGCGGTCAGGCGCCCGCGGGCTGACAGGATCAGAGCACGAACCCACCAGTTCCACCGGCCAGCGCCCCGCGCGCCCACCGGCCGGTGGAGCCGTGCGCGCGGCGGGAGTCTCAGGTCCCCCCACACCCACGCTCCCGCCGCGCGCCCCGCTCACCTGGTGTCTCAGCCGGCGCTGGCGACGTACGCGTCGATCTCCTCGATGATCCGCTGCTTGCCGGCCGGGTCGAGGAAGGACGCGGTCACCGCGTTGCGGGCCAGCGCGGCCAGTTCCCCGGGGCCAGCCCCGAGCAGTCGGGCCGCCACCGCGTACTCGTCGTTGAGGGTGGTGCCGAACATCGGCGGATCATCGGAGTTGATGGTGACCAGCAGCCCGGCCTCGACCAGTCGGGGCAGCGGGTGCTCGTCGAGGCTCGCGACGGCCCGGGTCCGCACGTTCGACGTCGGGCAGATCTCCATCCCGATCTGCCGCTCGGCGAGGTAGGTGAGCAGCTCCGGGTCCTGCGCGGCCGAGATGCCGTGCCCGATCCGCTCGGCGCCCAGCTCGCGCAGGGCGTCCCAGACGGTCTGCGGGCCGGTGGTCTCGCCGGCGTGCGGCGCCGAGCGCAGCCCGGCGGCGCGGGCCTGGTCGAAGAAGGGCCGGAACTGCGGCCGGGGTACGCCGATCTCCGGACCGCCGAGACCGAAGCTGATGAGTCCGTCGGGGCGCTCGTCGAGGGCGATGCGCAGCGTCTCCTCGGCGGCCGGCAGGCCGGCCTCGCCCGGGATGTCGAAGCACCAGCGCAGGTCGAGGCCGAAGTCGGCGGCGGCGCGCTTACGGGCGTCCTCGATCGCCTCGCAGAACGCCGGCGCGGGAATTCCCCGTCGGACGTGCGAGTACGGGGTGATGGTCAGCTCCGCGTACCGGACCTGCTGGCGGGCCAGTTCCCGGGCCACCTCGTGGGTGAGGAGCCAGACGTCCTCCGGGTCCCGGATGAGGTCGACGACGCTCAGGTAGACCTCGATGAAGTGCGCGAAGTCGCGGAACTCGAAGTAGCTGGTGAGCGCGTCCGGGTCGCTCGGGACGGGGGTACGCCCCTCGTGGCGGGCGGCCAGCTCGGAGACGATCCGGGGCGAGGCGGAGCCGACGTGGTGCACGTGCAGCTCCACCTTGGGCAGACCGGCGATGAAGGTGGTCAGATCGGTCACGGGTTCTCCTGTGCGGGGGCGCCGCCGGTGCGGGCGACGACGAAGACGCGGCGGAACGGGAAGGACACCTGACCGTGCCGGACCGGGTAGGCGGCGTTGAGGCGTACCCCCAGCTCGGCCCGGAAGGCCGACCAGCCGGCGGCGTCCAGCGCGGCCCGGACTGGCCGCAGCGCGGTGCCCTCCATCCAGGCCAGCACCGGGTGGTCGGCGGCGGGATCGGCCGGCAGCAGGTGCACGTAGGTAGTGTCCCAGGCGTCCACCGCGCAGCCGGCGGCGGTCAGCAGTTCGGCGTAGTCGGCCGGATCGTCGACGGGGTCGGCACGCTGGAGCGGGGCCAGCTCGGCCCGCCAGGCCGGGTGACCGGCGACCTCGCGCAGCGCCCGGTGCGACGGGGCGTCGAAGTTGCCGGGGACCTGCACGGCGAGCCAGGCGCCGGCGGGCAGCTCGACGGCCCAGCGACGCAGCAGCTCCTGGTGGCCGGGCACCCACTGCAACGCCGCGCTGGTCACCACCACGTCCTCGTCGCCGGTCGGACGCCAGTCGCGCAGGTCGGCGACGGCGAACTCGACGGAGGTCGGCAGGGTCCGCGCACGGTCGATCATCTCGGGCGCGGAGTCGAGGCCGATGATCCGGGCGTCCGGCCAGCGTTCGGCCAGGGTGGCGGTGAGGTGGCCGGGACCGCAGCCGAGGTCGACAACCGTCCGCGGCCGGACGGCGGGGACCCGGTTGAGCAGGTCGTGGAAGGGTCGGGAGCGCTCGTCGGAATAGCGTAGGTACGTCGTCGGATCCCACATCGCCGCCTCCAAACCGTACGTCCGTCTTGTTGACGGTACGACTCGCGTGGCAGCCCGGCAACCCGATCACTAGGCTCGGGGCATGGAACAGCGCAGCTTCACGCGGCTCGGCCGCACCGTCGGAGTCGTCGGCCTCGGCGCCTGGCAGCTCGGCGCCGACTGGGGAACGGTCAGCGAGACCGACGCCATGGCGGTGCTCAGCGCGGCCGTGGACGCCGGGGTCACCTTCCTGGACACCGCCGACGTGTACGGCGACGGCCGCAGCGAGCAGCTGATCGGCCGCTTCCTGCGCTCCCGGCCGGACGCCGGCCTGACCGTCGCCACCAAGATGGGCCGGCGCGTCGAGCAGCGGCCGGAGGCGTACACCCTGGCCAACTTCCGGCAGTGGACCGACCGGTCCCGGGCCAACCTCGGGGTGGACACCCTGGACCTGGTCCAGCTGCACTGCCCGCCGAGCGCCGTCTTCGCCGACGACGCCGTCTTCGACGCCCTGGACACGCTCGTCGCCTCCAAGGCCATCGCCGGCTACGGCGTCAGCGTGGAGACCTGCGACCAGGCGCTGACCGCCATCGCGCGGCCCGGCGTGGCCAGCGTCCAGATCATCCTCAACGCCGTCCGGCACAAGCCGCTGGAGCAGGTGCTGCCGGCGGCCGCGCAGGCCGGCGTCGGCATCATCGCCCGGGTGCCGCTGGCCAGCGGGCTGCTGTCCGGCCGCTACGACGAACACACCGAGTTCCCCGCCGACGACCACCGCAACTACAACCGGCACGGCGAGGCGTTCGACGTGGGCGAGACGTTCTCCGGGGTCGACTACACGCAGGGGCTCGCCGCCGTACGCCGGCTCGCGCCCCTGGTCGACGCCGACCGCACCATGGCCCAGTTCGCGCTGCGGTGGGTGCTGGACCAGGCCGGCGTCACCGTCGTCATCCCCGGCGCCCGGGACGCCGAGCAGGCCCGGCGCAACGCCGCCGCGGCCGACCTGCCGCCGCTCACGGCCGCCCAACTGACCGGTGTACGCGAGGTCTACGACGAGCTGATCCGCCCGCAGGTTCACGACCGGTGGTGAGCCGCCGATCCCGGGTGTTCGCGTCGCGCCGTCGGACCGGCGATGCTGGACGCCCGGGGCGGCGTGCCGCCGGAGGAGGCGAGGAGGGCGCGCGATGAGGGGTTGGCTGACACTCAGCCTCGGCCTGCTGGCCGTGGTGATCGGTGCTGTGTGGACGGTCCAGGGCCTCGGTTACGTCAGCGGCAGCGTGATGACCGACGAGACGCTCTGGGTGGTGGTCGGTCCGATCGTGGCCGTCGCCGGGCTGGTGGTGCTCTGGCTGGGGCTGCGTTCGCGACGCCGGCTCTGAGGGCTGGACGCCGGCTCGAAGTGGTGGACGTGGAAAGCCCCGCATCCCGGGTGCGGGATACGGGGCTTCACGTCAACAAGCCCGGACCGGGCCGTCCCACTGACCGGCGGGGGCCGGTCAGATGCGTCAGAGGGGACGGACCTGCTCGGCCTGCGGGCCCTTCTGACCCTGAGCGATCTCGAACTCCACCCGCTGGTTCTCCTCCAGCGTGCGGTAGCCGCTGGTCTGGATGGCCGAGAAGTGGACGAACACGTCAGCACCCCCGCCGTCGACGGTGATGAAGCCGAAGCCCTTGTCAGCGTTGAACCACTTCACGGTTCCCTGCGCCATGTGTATCTCCTTCTAAAACTGGCGGCCGTGCACGCCGTGCGGCCGATTGGCCGTTTTCGAGCAGCGGCGTCTGAGGCGGCCCCCGCGAAGGAGACTTCTCTCAACCCACGCCATCTCGCAACAGCGTGGAACAGCAAATCACGTACGCAAAAAGTCTGCACGACCTGTCCGACGAATTTCTCCGACATGTGACCTGACGGATGCCCGAGATCGCTGGGCGGCGTGTCCGGTCGTGCGAAAGGCCCCCCTCCCGTCGATGGGGAAGGGGGCCTGACATCGATGTCCTGCTCAGTCCGGCCAGTGGCCCGTCATCCGACGGACGCCGACCGCCCCGCCCCGGTCCACGGCGGCACGGACCACCGCGAAGATGGCCCCCTGCAACGCCGCGGCGGCCAGGATCTCGCCCCAACCACGGTCCTCGTCGGTGGCGTTCGGCGCCTCGCCGTCGCCCGCCGTGACCTTCCAGACCTGTCGGAAGATCGCGCCGGCCACCGTGCCCGCGGCGATACCCAACAACACGCCGACCGGCCGGTACGCGACCTTGCCGATGCTCCTGCTCACCTACGCCTCCCCCGCACGATCATCAGCACCACCACGGTGGCCACCGCGCTGGCGGCGATCGCCGCCCACGGCACCGGGTTGCGTCGAACCAGCTCGCTCTTCTCGCGGACCAGGCCGCCCTTGTCGTACGCCTGGGCGCGTGCCATTCCGGCGCCGCGCGCGGCCTGCCCGCGGACCCGGGCCACGGTCTGCGCCGCCTGCTCGCGCATCCGCTCCTTCGCCTGCTCGGCGGACTCCTTCAGGCGGGCCTTGACGTCCGCCTTCGCGGCCAACGCCTCCATGGTCTCGCCCAGCTCCACCCGGGTACGGCGGATCTCCTCGCGCAGGGCCTCGGTGTCACCCGTCCCGTTGCCCGTCATGCCCGTCCCCTGTCCTTCACGGCAGCGGCCACGGTGTCCACGTCGGCCCGAAGGCTGCGGACCGTCGCCGCCGGCACCGGCGGAACCGCACGGCTGACCTGCTTCTTGCCCACCAGCGCGAGGATGCCGGCCACCAGGAAGAGCGCCACCGCCACGATCAACGCGGCGGCCCAGGCGGGCAGCACCAGATCCAGCAGCAGGATGGCCGTGACGACGAGCGCGCCCAGGCCGTAGAACGCCAGCGCCCCGCCGCCGCCGAACAGGCCGATCCCGATACCGGCGTGCTTGCCCTTCTGGGTCAACTCCGCCCGGGCCAGCGCCAGTTCGTCCCGCACCAGACGGGATACCTGTTCGGTGGCCCGCTGCACCAGCTCGGCGGTGGAGGGCTCGCTCCCATTACGGGATGTGCGGGCATTCGCCACGTCAGCCATGCTGTCCTCCTTTCCTCATCACCGCGCTGTATGCCCGGAGTCGTCGCCCGTCAATCCTAAAACTCGAGGTGCGGCGACCTGTCGCCGTTGTCCGGATGCCGCGCCGACAGGCTGGCGTGGATCAACCCCGATCACGGCAGAGACGTCCGGCAGCACATCCCCCGCGCAACCCCAACCAAACCTCCCAGACCCCACCCCCCACCCCTCCCATTTGCGTTGATCATGAAGTTGTCGCCACTCACTCCGGCGTGTCGTGGCAACAACTTCATGATCAACGGGGTGGTCCCCGGGTGGGGGTGGGTGAGGGGGTGGAACTGGGTCAGGCGCGGGACTCTTCGGGGCCTACGAAAGCCTCGCTGCGGGCGTCGCCGTCGTCGCTGCCACCGAAGACGCGGGCGTCGTCCGGCGCCTCCGTGTCGGAGGGGCGGCGCACCGGCCGCCTCGGCTGCACCCACTGCCAGGACAGGTTGCTGTTGGCGTCACCCAGCTCGGTGCGGACCCGGGGCATCGCCGTGGGCCGGTTGTCCCGGATCCAGCCGACCAGGTGCTCGCGGACGAGGGCGCGCAGGTCCCACAGGCTGCCCGCGTCGGCGGCGCTGACCAGCGCGCGCAGCCGCACCATCCCGCCGGTGGCATCGGTGACCTGGAGGACGCAGACCCGGCCGTCCCACAGCTCGGTGCCCTCGACCAGCCGGCGCAGCTCCTCCCGCATGATCTGCACCGGTACGGCCCAGTCGACGTCGAACTCGGCGGTTCCGAGCACGGCCGCCTCCGTGCGGGTCCAGTTCTGGAACGGCTTGCTGGTGAAGTACGAGGTGGGCAGGATCAGCCGCCGGTCGTCCCAGATCTGGACCACCACGTAGCTGAGGGTCAGCTCCTCGATCCGACCCCACTCCCCCTCGACGACCACCACGTCGTCGAGGCGGACCGCGTCGCTGAAGGCGAGTTGCAGCCCGGCGAAGACGTTGCCGAGCAGGCTCTGGGCGGCCAGCGCGGCCACCACGCCGACGACACCGGCGGAGGTCAGCACGCCGGCGCCGATGCCTCGCACGCTCGGGAACGTCATCAGCATCACGCCGACGGTCAGGATGACGATCACCGCGATGGTCAGCCGACGCAGCATCACCACCTGGGTACGCACCCGCCGGGCGTGCCGGTTGTTGGGCACGTCGACCCGGAACCGGGCGAGCGCGGTGTCCTCGACGACGATCAGCAGCGCCGCCACCAGCCAGGCCGTGCTGGCGATCACGCAGAGCACCAGCAGGTGCAGCAGGAGACGCCGCCAGCTCTCGCCGACGGCGTACCCGGTGGTGAAGCGGACGGCGAACTGCACCGCGAGGACCGTGGCGGCGACCTGGAACGGGCGGTGCGCGTGGTCGGTCAGCTCGGTCAACAACAGGGACCGGCGGCCGAACCGCCGGGTGAGCCGGTGGACGACCTCGACGAGGAAGAGGGCGACCGCCGCCGCGGCGAGCGCGGCGACGGTCGTTTCGAGATAACTCTGCACGAGTGGGGCGCTTCCCTTCGACCGAGCGGCGGGACTTCGGGCAAAAGCCCAATAGTGCCCGACGTCCTCGGTATCGACCAGTTCAGACCTTGCGGTACCGGGACTGGAGGAAGCAGTAGACGCCGAAGGCGGCGATGCCGAGGGCGACCAGGGTCAGCAGGAGCGAGCCGTACGACTGCTCGCGCAGCGTGTGCAGGGCGGCGTCCAGACCGCGGGCCTTCTCCGGGTCGTACTTCACCGCGGCGACGATGACCAGCAGGCCGGCGATGCCGTACGCGACACCCTTGGCGACATACCCGGCGATGCCGAGGCGGCGGGCCAACTGGCGGGTCTTCGGGCTCATCTCGCCGGTCTTGAGGTGCTTCTCGAACGTCTTGCGGATGCCGTAGATGACCAGGCCGATGCCGATCGCCGCGACCACCAGCCCGGCCAGGCCGACCAGCCAGCGGCCACCGGTGGAGGTCATCAGCTTGCCGCTCAGCGCCTCCTGGCTGTCGGCGCTGTTCGACCCGGCCTCGGAGAACACCTTGAAGGCGGTCCAGGCGAAGTAGAGGTAGACGACGGTCCGGCCGGCCGAGGCCAGCCGCTCCATGGTCCGCTCCTTGCCGCGCTCGGCGCGGTGCCCGCCCGCCGCTTCGAGGCCCTGCCAGATCGCCATGGCGAGCAGGCCGACCGCGACGGCGATGACGAGGAACTTGCCGAGGGGCTGTGCGGAGAGGGTACGCAGCGCGCCGGACTGGTCGCCGTCGTCGGACGACGTGCCGAACGCGATCTGCAACGCCAACCAGGCGAAGAGGAGGTGGACGATGCCGTAGCCGATGAAGCCGGCCCGGGCGAGAAGTTCCAGCCACCGGTTGTCCGCCGTACGGGAGGCGGTGGCTTCGGCGCTACGGGTGAGTGACATGGCGTCACAATCTCCGAAACGGAGGATTTCCAAACGTCGGCCACCGCCGCCCGGGGCAGGTCAGTTGCCCGGGTTCCGGGAAACGCGGATCTTGACCTGCTGGTCGGTGACGCTGTCGACGGTCACCGCGAAGCCACCCGCTTCGGTGGCCTGCTGACCGGTGGTGAGGGTGAGCTGCTCGCCGGCGACCTCGACGGTCACCTGGTCGCCCTCGGCGCCGACCAGCTTGGCCTCGACGCCCAGGATGGTGGCGCTCGCCTCGACACCCCGCTCGAAGGTGACCGTGCAGGCGTCCAGGCCGCAGTCGGTGGAGGCGCCCTGGGAGCTGCAGCCGGCGAGCACGGCGAGGCCGAGCGCCACGGCGGCGACCAGGCCGGCGGCACGGCGGACGGGGGGCAGTCCGATGGTGGTGCGTCGGTTCGTCACCCCGCCAAGGGTACGAGACGTCCGCGACGACCGGGCGGGGGCGAGCGTGGCAGGCGTCCCGGCTAGGGTCCGGGCATGGCCTTCGACATCGCCCGCACCCGGGCCGCCTATCCCGCCCTGACCGAGGGCTTCGTCCACTTCGACGGCGCCGGAGGCACGCAGACCGCGGCCGGTGTGATCGACGCGGTCACCGACGCCATGCGCGCGGCCGTCGGCAACCGCAGCGCCGCCTTCACGCCGGGTCGTCGCTCGCTGGAGATGGTGGCGCAGGCCCGCGCGGCGGTCGCCGACCTGCTCGGCGCCGAGCCGGACGGGGTGGTGCTCGGGCCGAGCGCGACCGCGCTCACGTACACCCTGGCCCGTACCCTCGGCGCGACCTGGCGGCCCGGCGACGAGGTGGTGGTGTCCCGGCTCGACCACGACGCCAACGTGCGCCCGTGGGTGCAGGCCGCCGAGGCGGCCGGCGCGACGGTGCGCTGGGCCGAGGTGGACCGGCACACCGGTGAGCTGCCCACCGGCCAGTACGCCGACCTGGTGGGCGAGCGCACCCGGCTGGTCGCGGTGACCGCCGGCAGCAACGCCATCGGCACCGTGCCGGACGTCCCGGCAATCGCCAAGATCGCACACGCGGTCGGGGCGCTGGTCTGCGTGGACGGCGTGCACTCGGTGCCGCACGGGCCGACCGACCTGGCGTCGCTCGGCGCGGACGTGCTGGTCACCAGCGCGTACAAGTGGTCCGGACCGCACCTGGCCGCGATGGTCGCCGATCCGAGCCGGTGGGCGGCGCTGCGCCCGGCGAAGCTGGTGCCGTCCTCCGACGCGGTGCCGGACCGTTTCGAGTACGGCACCCCGAGCTTTCCGCTGCTGGCCGGCGTGACGGCCGCCGTGGAGCACCTCGCCGCTCTGGACCCGGCCGCGACCGGTGACCGCCGGGCGGGGTTGCGGGCGGGGCTGGCCGCCGCGCAGGCCCACGAGGAGGCGCTGCTGGAGCGGCTGCTCGCCGGTCTCGCCGAGCGGCCCGCCGTCACCGTCTACGGCTCGCCGGCCCGGCGCTGCCCGACGGTCTCCTTCCGGGTCGCCGGGCTGACGCCGCTGGAGACCCAGCGGGCCCTGGGCGACGCCGGGTTCTGCCTCTCGTCCGGCGACTACTACGCCTACGAGTACTTCCGGACGATGGGTCTGCGCGACAGCGGTGGCGCGGTGCGGGCCAGCATCTACCACTACAACACGGTGGACGAGGTGGACCGTTTGCTCGCCGAACTCGACGTGGTGGCCGCCGGAGCGGGGACAATGGCCCCGTGAACACCCTCGTCGAGGACAATCCCGCCAAGAACCGGTTCGAGATCCTGGTCGACGACGCGTTGGCCGGCTTCACCGCGTACGTGCCGCGTGGCGAGGAGGTGCTGGTCTTCACGCACACCCAGGTGGACCCGAGCTTCCAGGGCAAGGGTGTCGGTGGCGCGTTGATCCGCGCCACCCTCGACCAGGTGCGCGCCCGGGGCGGCCGCGTGGTGCCGCAGTGCCCGTTCGTGGCGGCGTTCATCGACAAGCACCCCGAGTACGCCGACCTGGTGGCCGATCTGCCGTAGCGTCAGCCGGTCCGGCCGGTCAGCACCTCGGCGGCGGCCCGCCCGCTGGCCCGGGTGGCGCCGTGGGTGGCCAGGTGCACCGCGCCGACGACCAGCTCGGGCACGCCCAGTTCGACCACGACCGCGTCCGGCCGGGCGGCGAGCGTCCGCCGTACCGCCGCGCGCATCCAGTCGTGCCGGTGCAGGTCTCGGACAACCAGCACCAGCGGACGCTCACCGGCGTCGGCTCCCGGATCGGCGGGCACGTCGTGCTCGGCGTGGCGGACCGTCGTCGTGCCGGGCAGCAGCTCGTCCAGCGGGCCACCGATGCCCCACGGGGTCTCCGCCCCGATGGCGATGTTGCGCGGCGGCTCGAACTCGACCACGTGGGCGGCGCGGGTCAGGGGCAGTGCGACCGGCGCGTCCGGGCCGGTGGTGACCCGTACGGCCCGTCGGGCGGCGACCAGTCCGACGTCGGTGGCCCGGTGGGCGGCGCTGGGGCGGGCGGCGCGGGCGGCCACCGTCCAGGCGGCGAGCTGACCGACGCGCTTGGCGGCCTCGGCGAGGCGTTCCTCGGGCAGCTCGCCGGAGACGACGGCGGCCACGATGGCGTCACGCAGTTCCCGGGCGGCCTCCTCGTCGGCCCGCTCGCCGCCGACGCAGATGGCGTCGGCCCCGGCGGCGAGCGCCCGCACGGCGGCGCCGGCGAAGCCGTACCGGTCGGCGACCGCGCGCATCTCCACCGCGTCGGTCACGACCACGCCGGAGAAGCCCAGCTCGTCGCGGAGCAGGCCACCCAGGATGCGCTGGCTCAGCGTGGCCGGCAGGTCGGCGTCGAGCGCGGGCACCAGCAGGTGGCCGGTCATGACCGCCTGCGCGCCGGCCGCCACGGCGGCACGGAACGGGGCCAGCTCGCAGGCGTCGAGGCGGGCCCGGTCGGCGGTGATGCGCGGCAGGTCGTGGTGGGAGTCGACGCGGGTGTCGCCGTGCCCGGGGAAGTGTTTCGCGCAGGCGGCCACGCCACCGCCCTGGAGGCCGCGGATCCAGGCGGCGGTGTGCCGCGCGACGAGTTCCGGGTCGGCCCCGAACGAACGGACGCCGATCACCGGGTTGGCCGGGTTGGAGTTGACGTCGGCGTCGGGCGCGTAGTCGAGGGTCACACCGGCGGCCGCCAGCTCCACGCCGAGATCGCGGGCGACGGCCTCGGTCAGCTCCGGGTCGTCGACCGCGCCGAGGGCGTAGTTGCCCGGTCGGGAGCTGCCCCGGGCGGACTCGATCCGGGTGACGTCGCCGGCCTCCTCGTCGATCGCCACGATGACGTCCGGCCGCTCGGCGCGCAGCGTCGCGGTCAGCGCCGCCACCTGGGCGGTGTCGACGACGTTGCGGGCGAACAGCACCACCGAGCCGAGCCCTTCGCCGAGCCAGCGGCACACCCAGGGCGGCGGCGTGGTGCCGACGAATCCGGGTTGCAGGACGGCTGCGGCCAACGTCGGAAGGTGCCCGGCCGGCGCGGTCACGCCGTCGCCTCGGAACGGTCGACGTTCCTCGTCGGCGCGGTGACGCCGACCCGCTGGTTGCGCTCGCTCATGCGGCCCCGTACCCCATCTCTCGCGCGCCCTCGGCGCACCGCCCTGGGCAGGCGGTGCTGCCATGGTCACACCGAGCGATTCAATAGTCAATAAACCTTACAGTTGCCGGGCGGGACCGTTCCCGGGAAGAGTCAGGGCATGGACACCGCCCTGCTGGCCGACGCCACGAGCCCGGCCGACATCCCCGGCGTACGCCTGCTCGGCCTGGTGGTGGGCGCCCTGCTGCTGCTCGCCGCGATCCGGGCGATGTTCGGCCGACGCTGATCGATCGGTCACCGACCCACCGGTGTGGCCCGCCGCGACCGGGGTACGGCTCTGCCCGTCAGCAGGTCCGCGCGCCGAAGGGGAAGCCATGAAGATCGGGTACTTTCTGTCCAGTGAGGAGTACACGCCGGCCGAGCTGCTGGCGCAGGCTCGCGGCGCCGAGGCGGCCGGCTTCGAGGCACTGTGGATCTCCGACCACTACCACCCCTGGGTCGACGCGCAGGGGCAGAGTCCCTTCGTCTGGTCGATGATCGGCGCTCTCAGCCAGGTCTGCTCGCTGCCGGTGACCACGGCGGTGACCTGCCCGACCGTACGGATCCACCCGGCCGTGATCGCCCAGGCGGCGGCGACCAGCGCGGTGCTGCACGGTGGTCGGTTCGTGCTCGGCGTCGGCACCGGCGAGGCGCTCAACGAGCACATCTTCGGCGACGCCTGGCCGTCCGCCGACGTGCGGCTGGAGATGCTCGAGGAGGCCGTCGAGGTCATGCGCGAGCTGTGGCGGGGCGACTTCGTCAACCACCGGGGCACGCACTACACGGTGGAGAACGCCCGGGTCTACACGCTGCCGGACACCCCGCCGTCGGTCTACCTCTCCGGGTTCGGGCCGAAGGCCGTCGACCTGGCCGCCCGCATCGGCGACGGCTACGTGAGCACCATGCCCGACGGCGAGCTGGTCCGGCGCTTCCGGGAGAACGGCGGCGGCGACAAGCCGTGCCAGGCCGGGTTCAAGGCGGCGTTCGCGGCCAGCGAGACCGAGGGCGCGCGGATCGCGTACGAGCGCTGGCCCAACGCGGGCGTGCCGGGCGAGCTGTCGCAGGTGCTGCCTTCGCCCCGCCACTTCGAGCAGGCCTCCGAGCTGGTCACGCAGGACATGGTGCGGGAGGCGTTCGTCTGCGGCAACAGCGCCGACGCGCACCTGGAGATGATCGACAAGTACGCCAAGGCCGGTTTCGACGAGCTGTACGTGGCCAACACCGGCCCGCACTTCCAGGGGCTGTTCGACCTCTACCAGAGCGAGGTCCTGCCCCGCCTACGGTGAGACGGAACGCACCCCGAGCCCATGATTGTCCGAAGGTGTTTCGGTGGTCATGGGCTCGGGTACCTCCGGCCCTCGATGAAACTGTCCACGCACTCGATGACGTTGCGCCGCGCGGCGAAGAGCCTTTTCGGCTGGAAAGCGTTGCGGCCCAACCAGCTCGCCGCCATGCGCGCGGTGATGAAGCGACACGACGCCCTGGTGGTGTTGCCCACCGGCGCCGGCAAGTCGGCGATCTACCAGATCCCGGCCAGCCTGATCCCCGGCCCGACCGTGGTGATCTCCCCGCTGCTGGCGCTCCAGCAGGACCAGATCGCCGCGCTCAACGAGCGGCAACGTCCCGAGCTGCGAGCGGTACGGATCAGCTCGAACGAGTCGGCCACACAGCAGGCCGAGGCGATCGCCGAGATCCGGGCCGGGCGGGCGGAGTTCCTGTTCATCACGCCGGAGCAGTTGAGCAACCCCGACCGGATGGCCGAGGTCGCCGCGCTGAAGCCGGCGCTGGTGGCGATCGACGAGGCGCACTGCATCTCCGCCTGGGGGCACGACTTCCGTCCCGACTACCTGGCGCTGGGCCACCTCATCGAGGGCATCGGCCGACCGCCGGTGGTCGCGCTGACCGCCACCGCCTCCCCGCCCGTACGTGACGACATCATCGCCCGGCTGCGGCTGCGCGAACCGGAGGTGGTGGTCTCCGGGCTGGACCGGCCCAACCTCTTCCTGGAGGTGGCGCACTGCCCCGACGAGGACTACCGGTGGCGGCGGTTGATCGCCCTGCTGCGCGACGACGAGCGGCCCGGAATCATCTACGTGCCGACCCGCCGCTCGGCCGAGGAGTTGGCCGAGAAGTTGACCAAGGCGGGATTCCCGGCGCAGTTCTACCACGGTGGGATGCCGGCCGGCGCGCGCAACGACCTGCACGAGGCGTTCCTCGCCGACCAGGTGCCCATCATGGTGGCCACCTCGGCGTTCGGCATGGGCATCGACAAGCCGAACATCGCCTGGGTGGTGCACACGGCGTTGCCCGACTCGCCGGACAGCTACTTCCAGGAGATCGGCCGTGCCGGGCGGGACGGGCAACCGGCCCGGGTGCTGCTGCTCTGGCGGGCCGAGGACGTGGGCCTGCAACGGTTCTTCAGCGGCGGCCTGCCGGACGAGAACGAGTTGCGGGACCTGGCCGCGCTGCTGCGCCGCAAGCCGGCCACCAAGACCGAGCTGCGGGAGACCACCGGCCTGGGGCCACGCAAGCTGGGCCAGTACCTGTCGCTGCTGGAGCAGGTAGGGGCTGCCGAACCCCGCGCCCGTCAGCGCATCGGAGCCCCGCGCTACTCCCCCGCACCCGCCGACGCGGCGGCGGCGGCCCTGGCCGAGGCGGAACGGCAGCAGACGGTGACGCGTTCGCGTACCGACATGATGCGGGCGTTCGCCGAGACCACCGCCTGCCGCGGACAGACCCTGCTGGCCTACTTCGGCGAGCAGATGACCGAGGTCTGCGCGCACTGCGACAACTGCCACCGGGGCACCAGCGTCGCCGACGAGGGCGCGGTCGGGCCGTTCCCGGTGCACAGTCAGGTGCGTCACGGCGAGTGGGGACGTGGCCTGGTGCTCAGCTACGAGGACGACAAGATGACGGTCCTCTTCGACGAGGTCGGCTACAAGACGCTGTCGGTGCGCGTGGTGTCCGAGCAGGGCCTGCTGACCCTGGACTAGCCTGACCCGGGCACCGCACGGGCCCGGTGGATCGACAAAGCAGCACCGATTGACCACACAGAGCAGGGCGGAAGGGGCATTGCCGTGATCGAGCAGCCGGCGTACACCGGTTTCGGTTTCTCCGACGAGGAGTGGGGGCTGCTGGTCGGCCTGCCGCAGTCGGTGCTGACCGCGGCGAGCGCCGCCGAGTCCGACGGCACCCGCCGGACGATGGCGGAGAACGCGGCCGGTTTGGAATCCATCGGGGCGGGCCGGGAGTCGGCCAACCCGCTGGTCGCCGCCGTGGCCGGTGAGATCGTGACCCGGGTCGGCGACCCCGAGGCCGGCGAGGAACTGCCGGTCATCGCGCCCGCCGACCCGCAGGCGTACATCGACGACGTGCTGGTGCGGGCCCGTGAGGCGGCGGTGCTGCTGGCCGCCCGGGTCGACGAGGGCGAGGCCGGCGCGTACAAGCACTGGCTGGTGACCATCGCCGACCAGGTGGTGGGCGCCGCGTCCAGCGGCGGTCTGCTGGGCCTCGGCGGCGAGTCGGTCAGCGACTCCGAGCGGCGGTTCCGCGACCGACTCGCCCACGTGCTCAACGACTGACCGCAGCGGCGTGCGACGGCGACGGTTCGGTCGGCTCGGCGGCCAGCGCCGCGGGGTCGGCCGGCCGGACGCCGCGCAGCGTCAGCAGCGCGGTCACCGCGCCGAGCGCCATCGCCACCATGGCGGCGATGGCGGCGAGGTGCAGCCCGTCGGTGAAGGCGAACCGGGCCGCGTGCAGCACCGCGTCACCGACCTGGGCCGGTAGTCCCCGGGTCACGGCGAGCGCGCCGCCCAGGGTCTCGCCGGCCGCGTCCCGGGCACCCGTCGGCAGTCCGGCCGGCAGCTCGTCGAGGATCTCGCGGCGGTAGATCCCGGCCCCCACACTGCCCAGGATGGCCATTCCCAGCGCACCGCCCAGCTCGCTGCTGGACTCGGTCAGCGCGGAGGCGACACCGGCCTGCTCCGGGGGCGCCGCGCCCAGCACCAGCTCGGTGACGAGCGACATCACCATCACCAGGCCGCCCGCGTACACGCTCGCTCCGACGAGCAGCACCCAGAGTGACGTGTCGGGCGTGACCCGGGTCAGCACCGCGAAACCGACGACGGCGATCACGAAGCCGGTGCCGATCAGGCACGCCCGCTCGACACGCTGGGCGAGCGCGGCGGCGGCCGGGGCGACGCCGCCGACCGCGAGCGACGGCACCAGGCTCCACAGGGCCGCCCGCAGCGGACTCATCCCGAGCACCAACTGGAGGTGCTGGGTGGTGAAGATGGCGAACCCCACCAGGGCGAACATCGCGAGCAGGTTGACCGCCAGCGACCCCGCGAAGCCGTGGCGGCGGAACAGCGCCAGGTCGATCATCGGGTACGTCCGGGTCCGCTGCCGGTGCAGGAAGAGCGCCCCGACCAGCAGGCCGGCGACGACCGCCAGCACCCGCGCCGCGCTGACGCCGTCGCGGGCCATCTCCTTGATGCCGTAGATCACCGGCAGCAGCGTGCCGAGCGACAGCACCGCGCTGACCAGGTCGAACCGTCCGCGTACGGGGTTGCGGAACTCGGGCACCAGGACCGGGGCGAGCAGGAGCAGGAGCAGCATCGCCGGAATGTTGATCAGGAAGATGGAGCCCCACCAGAAGTGCTCCAGCAGGACGCCGCTGAGCACCGGTCCGATGGCGATGCCGCCGGTGAGCGTGGCGGTCCAGATGCCGATGGCGGCTCCCCGCTGCTTCGCGTCGTGGAACATGTTGCGCACCAGGGCGAGCGTGGACGGCATCAGGGTGGCCCCGCCGACGCCGAGCACGGCGCGCGCGGCGATCAGGGTGGCGGCGCTGTCGGCGTAAGCGGCCAGCAGGGACGCCGCCCCGAACGCGGTGGCGCCCAGCAGCAGGAGCCGACGTCGGCCGATCCGGTCGCCCAGTGCGCCCATGGTGATCAGCAGCCCGGCCAGCACGAAGCCGTAGATGTCGAAGATCCAGAGTTGTTGGGTGGCGCTGGGCCGCAGCTCCTCGCTGATGAACGGGACGGCGAAGTAGAGCACCGACACGTCCATCGAGACGAGGAGCAGCGGCAGCATCAGCACCGCGAATCCGATCCATTCCCGCCGGCCCGCTCGGGGCGCCGGTGCGGTCGTCGCTGTCATGGAGACTCCTTCTGCGTATGTCGTACGCTTTAATGCGTAGACCATACGCAGAACTAGGATGGCGGGGCAAGGAGGAAATGTGGCGGAGACGAAAGACGACAGCGGCCCGGCACTCCCGCCGGCCATCGAGAGCGCCTGGGGGCTGCGGGAGCGGCCACCGAAGGGCCCCCGGCCGGGCCTCACCGTGTCCGGCATCGTCGATGCGGCCGTCCGGGTCGCCGACGCAGACGGGCTGGCCGCCGTCTCGATGGGCCGGGTGGCCAAGGAGCTGGGCGCCGCCACCATGGCCCTCTACCGCCACGTGGGCTCGAAGGACGACCTGCTGACCCTCATGGTGGACGCCGGATACGGCCCCTCCCCCGGCCCGGGAGCGCCGGAGGACGACTGGCGCGCCAAGCTGACCCGCTGGGCCTGGGCCGAACACGACGCGCTGCGACGACGTCCCTGGCTACTGCACATCCCGATCGCCGGGCCGCCGATGACACCCCAGCAGCTCGACTGGATGGAGGACGGGCTGGCTTGCCTCGACGGCACCCCGCTGCCCGAGAGCGCGAAGATGTCCATCCTCCTACTGGTCACCGGCTACGTGCGCAACGAGGCGATGCTCACCAACCAGATCGCCGAGGGCAGCCGCGCCGCAGGCGTCGAGCCCGGCGAGCTGATGCCGGCGTACGGCGCGATGCTGGCGCGACTGATCGACCCGATCCGCTTCCCGGCCCTCACACGGGTGCTCGACGCCGGCGTCCTCGACCAGGACGATGAACCGGACGACGAGTTCACGTTCGGCCTGGACCGGATCCTCGACGGCGTCGAGGCCCTGATCGCCCGCCGGACGGGGTGAGGGGCGCGGATGCTGTTGCGGAACACCATCGACACCACCGTCCTGCCGCCCGCCGAGCGGTTCGGGATGTGGCTGGACCTGGTAGCGCGCACGTCCGTGCCGTTGCGGGTCGAGTCCCCGCACTCCGACGACTTCGCCGCCCGGGCCGAATTCACCGACCTCGGCGCGATCCAGCTGGCCCGATACCAGTACCCCTCACTCGACTGCACCCGCAAGCTGATCCGAGAGTCGGACCCGGAGCTGTACATCCTCGCCTTCACCACCAGCGGGGTCGGCACGTCCAGCCAGGACGGTCGACGCAGCGAGATCCTGGCCGGCGAGTTCACCTTCTACGACGCCTCGCGCCCGCACGACGTCTGCCACCACGCGAGCGAGCCGGGACGGACCCGGGCCACCTCGATCACCACGGTGATCCCGCACTCCGCGCTTCCACTGCCGCCGAAGCGGATGGCCGCCCTCTACGGCGGGCGGATGTCCGGCAGCGAGGGTCTCGGGGCGCTGCTGGCGCAGTTCCTGATCCAGGTGACCGGGCACCCCGAGCAGTACCACGCCGCCGACGCCGGCCGGCTCGGCACGGTGGGGCTCGACCTGGCCACCACCCTGCTCGGCCGGAACCTGGTCGCCGAGGACGCCGTGCCGACCGAGGTCCGCCGTCGGGCGCTGCTCACCCAGGTGCAGGCGTACGTCCACCGCCACCTGGGCGACGCCACGCTGGCCCCGCAGACCGTCGCGGACGCCCACCACATCTCGCTCCGCACGCTGCACCGCCTGTTCGAGGCCGAGAACACCAGCGTCGCGTCGTACATCCGCGACCTCCGGCTGGCCCGGTGCCGGCGTGACCTGTCCGACCCCACGCTGCGGAGCAGACCCGTACAGGTCATCGGAGCGCGCTGGGGGTTCGCGGACAAGGCCCACTTCAGCCGGGCCTTTCGGGCGGCGTACGGGATGAGCCCGCAGGCGTGCCGCGACGGCGGCGAACCGGTTACGGCACGGGACGTCAACGACCTGGCGTCCAGAGTCAACTCGGCGGAGGCAGACTGACTGTCGACGCGGTACAGGCGGCCCCGCGTAACCCGGGCCCGCGCTGACCGCGAACGGGGGCCGTGGCGAGGCGCCCGCCGTGGCGCGCGGCGGGCGGCCGCCCGGTGTCGCCCCCGGCCGAGGCTCCGGCCCCGTCGCTTCCCCCCAGGATCGTCGGCGGGGCCGGTCAGGCCTTCTCCAGCAACTCCAACACGACCCGCTCGACCTCCTCGCGCGGCGCGTTCGGGTCGACCGGCACCACCACCCCGTCGTGGTAGAGGTCGACGACCCTCGGGTCCACGTAGGACGTGCGCGCCACGGTCGGGGTGTTGCCCAGCAGTTCCGCCACCGCGCGCATCACCGCGGCCACCGCCCTGCGCCGGGCGGTGACCGAGCGGGCCGGATCGGCGGCGGCCAACTCGGCCGCCGCGCGCACCGTGGCGTGCCACGTGCGGAAGTCCTTGGCGGTCATCTCACCGCCACTGGCGTCGCGCAGGTAGCCGTTGACCTCGTCGCTGCGGACGTCCCGCCACTCGCGACCGTCCCAGTAGCCGAACAGTCGGTCCGCCCGGCGGCGACGCCGACGCAGGTTCACCAGCACCTCGCACAACTGTGGGTCGTCGATCCGGCGTACCTGCTCGATGCCGCCCTTGGCGGGGAACTCGAAGACCACGCAGTCGCCCCGGCGTCGCGCGTGCTCCGGCCGCAGCGTGGAGACCCCGAACGTCGGGTCGTCACCGGCCGCGTACTGGTCACTGCCGACGCGGAACATGCCCATGTCGAGCAGGCGGGCCACGGTGGCCAGCACCCGGTCCCGACCCAACCCCCGCCCGACGAGGTCCTGCCCGACCCGCTCGCGCAGCGTCGGCAGCCGTCGGGCCACCTCCAGCATGTGGTCGAACTTCGCCGCGTCCTGCTTCTCGCGCCACACCGGGTGGTAGAGGTACTGCCTGCGCCCCGCCGCGTCGATGCCGATCGCCTGGATGTGGCCGTTCTCGTGCGGCGCGATCCACACGTCCTGCCAGGCCGGAGGGATCACCAGCTCCCTCAGCCGCGCCAGGGTGGCCGGATCGCGCACGACACCACCGCTCGGATCGTGGAAGGTCCAGCCCTTGCCGCGCCGGCGTCGCCCGTAACCGGGCCGACCCGGATCGCTACGCCGCAACCGCACCAGACACCCGCACCGCCCTCTCCACCTCGTCCACGGCGGCGAGCACCTCGTCGAGAGGCAGAGCCGTCAATGTCGGGTGGCTTCCTACCCCGTCCCACCTGCGCCAATCCACCTCGCCGACCCAGAGTGCGCGGTGTCGGGGCCGGTCCGGCGGCGGTCCCCACGCCGCCGGGGGCACCGGACCGAAGAGCACCACCGACGGGGTCCCGTACGCGGTGGCCAGGTGTGCCACGCCGGTGTCACCGCTGACCACCAGCCGGGCATCGGCGACCAGCGCGGCGAGCGCGCCGAGGTCGGTCCGGCCCGCCAGCACGGCGGCCGGCGGCAGACCGCCGGCCCCGGCCACCCGCTCGGCCAGGGCGCGTTCGTCGGCGGAGCCGGTGACCAGCACCCGGTGCCCCCGCTCGCGCAACGCCCGGGCGAGCGCCGCGAACCGATCGGCCGGCCACCGCTTGGCGGGGACGTTGCTGCCCGGGTGCAGCAGGGTCGCGCCGACCGGCAGGCCGGCCACCTCGGGCCGGCGCAGGCCCAGGTCACCGCGGTCGGTCGGGATGTCGTACCAGGACAGCAGCCGGCACCAGCGGTCCACCTCGTGTTCGTCGTCGCGCCAGCGCGGGCCGTCGGCGAACCCGGCGTCGGCGTTGGCGAAGGCGACGAGCCGTTCGGGACGGGCCGCGGCCAGCAGGCGGTGTGACTGTGGCCCCCGCCCGTGCAGGTTCACCGCGACCTGCGGGGCGCGGCCCGGCCGCAGCGGCCCGTCCAGCCCGGTGGTGTCCACCAGCTCGTCGACGACGCCGACCAGGTCGACCAGCGGGGCCAGGCCGGCGGGCGCGGCGAGGGCCAGCTTCCGGTCCGGGTACGCGGCCCGCAGCGCCCGCAGCGCGGGCACCGCGGTGACCAGGTCGCCGACGCCGAGGGCGCGCAGCACGAGGATCACGGGTACGACGTCTCCTGCTCGGCGCACACCACCATCTCCCGCACCGCGCAGCCGGGCGGCTGTTGGAGCGCGAACATGATCGCGGCGGCCGTGTCGGCGGGGTCGTTGAGGATGGCGTCCGGGCCCGGCTTGTACTGCGGATCGCGTTCGTCGAAGAACGCGGTGCGCATGCCGCCGGGGATGAGCAGGGTGACCCCGACCTGGCCCGCCAGCTCGGCTGCCAGCGCACGGGTGAAGCCGACGACGCCGAACTTCGCCGCGCAGTAAGCGGTGGCGTCGCTGACCGCCTTGACGCCCAGCGTCGAGGCGACCGTGACGATGCGCCCGGCGGAGGTCTGCAGGAACGGCAGCGCGGCCCGGATCACCGCGGCCGTGGCCAGCAGGTCCACCGCGACGATCCGGTCCCACGTCTCCCCCGGCAGGTCGGCGAGTCGGCCGGGCACGTCCATCCCGGCGGCCGTGACCACGGCGTCCAGGCCACCGGCCTGCTCGGCGAGGTGCCGGGTGGCCGCCTCGGCGGCGCGGGTGTCGGCGAGGTCGCACTCGGTCCAGTCCACCCCGTCGGCCGGCGGCTGCCGGTCCAGCACGAGGGGACGGCCACCGGAGGCGGCCACCGCAGCGACCACCGCCGCGCCGAGGCCGCTGGAACCCCCGGTGACCAGGACGGCGGGTCCGGCGTCGGGCCGCGTGGCGGTCATCGGGTCCGCTCCCTTGTCGTCGTTACCGGCACGGCGACGCCGACCGGCTGTGGTGGCCCGCCGTCCGCGCCGAGGGCCGGCCCGGCGGCGGAACGCGCGATGAGGTCGCTGGTGGAGCGGCCGTCCAGGTACGGCACCACCACCGTGTTCCCGCCCCACCGGCGCAGCACCTCCGCCTCGGGCAGCGTGGTGGCGTCGCCGACGCCGCTCGCGTAGTCGCCGCCCTTGACCCAGACGTCCGGGCGTACCCAGGACAGCACCGCCTCGGGCGTCGGCTCGTCGAAGACGAGAACGGCGTCGACGCAGTTCAGGGCGGCCAGCAACCGGGCGCGGTCGCCCTCGGGCAGCACCGGCCGCTGCGGTCCCTTCAACCCGGCGACGCTGGCGTCGGAGTTCACGCAGACGATCAGACAGTCGCCGAGTTGCCGGGCGGCCTGCAGGGTCGCCAGGTGCCCGGCGTGCAACAGGTCGAAGCAGCCGCCGGTGGCCACCACCGTGCCACCGGCGTCCCGTACCTCGGCAAGGAGCGCGGCGACCGCCGCGACGCCCACCCGCTCGGCGCCGACGCCGGACTGGCGGGCACCGCGCACGCGCACCACGTCGGACGGGGGTGGCAGAGCCGTGGCAACTCCCCCACCCGCCACGTACGCGGAAGCCTCGGCGACGGCCGCCTGCACCGCCTCGGAGACGAGCGCGCCCCGGGCCAGCGCGAGGCTGGCGGCGGCGGCGAACCGGTCGCCCGCCCCGCAGGTGTCGCCCTCGGCGCTGCCCGACGTGGGGACCACCAGCGGCGTCGAACCGGCGTGGCAGAGCAACGCGCCGTCCCCGCCCAACGTCACCGCGACCGCGCCCGCCCGCCACCGGCGACGCAGCCCCTGCGCGCCCTGGGAGGCGGTGGCGATCCGGGACGCGCCGGGCAGCGTCGGGACCAGTTCGCGGACCTCCGACTCGTTCGGGGTGGCCAGGTGCACGCCGGGTACCGCCGCCGGCCCGCGCGGGTGCGGGTCCCAGACGACCGGCGCGCGGGTGGCGGCCAGCGCGGCGCGCAGCGCGGGCTGCCGGGCGACGCCCCGGCCGTAGTCGCTGACCAGCACCGCCGACGCGCCGGCGAGCACCCGCAGCACCTCGTCGGAGGGCTGGCCGGGTGCACCGGAGGGGCCGCCCCGGTCGTGGCGCAGCAGCACCCGCCCCCGGGCCCGCAGCCGGACCTTCTCCGGCGTCGCGCCGGCGAGGTCCAGCGGGTACACCTGCACGCCGGCGGCGGCGAGCAGCACGCTGAGCCGTGCGCCTCCGGCGTCGTCGGCGAGCGCGGTGACCAGCACGACGTCGGCGCCCTGCGCGGCGGCGAAGACGGCCGCGAGGCCGGCGCCGCCGGGCCGGTCGACGGCCGAGGTCTCGTCGAGCACCGGCACCGGCGAGTCCGGGCAGAGGCGGTTCACCACCCCTTCCACGTCCCGGTCGAGCAGGGTGTCCCCGACGACCACCACGGGTCCCCTCACGCTTGCCTCCTCATGCTCACGCGATCTGCGGTGCGGTCGGGCCGTCGAGCACCACCTCGACCCCCGTGCGCACCGGCTCGGACGCGGGTCGACCGGGCGACGCCGGCTCGGTGGCGGCCAGCGCCGTGGGCAGCTCCTTCTCGAGGTATTCGCAGATCAGGTGGCTGGTGACGAGATGCAGCTCCTGGACCACCTGGGTGTCGGCCGACGGCACGGCGAGCACCTCGTCGCAGGCGTCCGCGAGGGGGTTGGGCGCGGGGCCGGTGAGCGCCCAGGTGGTGAGCCCGGCGTCGCGCGCGGCGTGCGCGGCGGCGAGCAGGTTGCCGCTGACGCCGCTGGTGCTGAGCAGCAGCAGCACGTCGCCGGGTCGGCCGTGGGCGCGGACCTGGCGGGCGTAGACGTCGGCGTAGCCGTAGTCGTTGGCGATGGCGGTCACCGCGCTGGTCTCGGCGTGCAGGGCGATCGCCGACAGGGGCTGGCGGTCGTCGTGCAGCTTGCCGACCAGCTCGGCGGTGAGGTGCTGGGCCTCGGCGGCGCTGCCGCCGTTGCCCGCGACGAGCAGTCGTCCGCCGCCGGCCAGCCGGTGCGCCAGGTGCGCGCCCCAGCGCGCCAACTGCGGCTCACACCGGCGGTACGGGTCCAGCGCGGCGGCGAGGTTGGTCAGGTGCGTATCGAGCGGGCTGACCGCCGGCATCAGGCCACCACCCGGGTCGGCCGGCGTACGGCGGCGACCTCGTTGTACAGCTCGGCGAGGCGTTCGGCGGTGGCCTGCCACGAGTAGCGCGACCGGGCCCGCTCGCGGGCCGCCGTGGCGTACCGGAAGCGGCGGATCCGGTCGTCGAGCAGTCCCCGGATCGCGGCGGCGAGGGCGCTGGGGTCGCGGGCCGGCACGAGGTCACCCGTCGTGCCGTCGACGACGGTGTCGCGGATACCGCCCACGGCGGTGCCGACGACGGGCACGCCGCACGCCATCGCCTCCAACGGCGTCAGGCCGAACGGCTCGTACCAGGGGGCGGCGACCAGCAGGTCCGCCGACCGGTACCAGCGGCCCATCTCCTCGCGGGGCACCGCGCCGACCAGGTGCACCCGGTCGGCGACCCCGCACGACTCGGCGAGGGCCCGCAGCCGCCGGGCGTACGGGTCGGTCTCCAGCAGCCCCTCGGGCGGGCCGCCGACCACGACGCACTCCGCGTCGGGCACCAACGCCATCGCGCGGACGACCGTCTGGAAGCCCTTGCGCTCGACCAGCCGGCCCACGGTGAGGATGCGGGCGCGACCCGGCTCCCGGTCGGCGGCGGGCCCGAGCGGGGCGAACGAGGCGAGGTTGACGCCGGAGGGCACGACCGTCATCCGTGACCGGGGTACCCCCATCCGCACCAGCTCGCCGACCTCGTCGCGGCACTGGGCGACCACCCGGTCCACCGAGCGGCCCAACTCCCGCTCGTAGGCGATGCGCCGGGCCGGGCTGGTGTCCTGCACGCCCTGGTGGCGGCGCTTGACCGTGCCCAACGCGTGGTACGTCTGCACCACCGGCACGCCGGTCTGCCGTCCGGCGGTCAACGCGGCCAGGCCGCTCATCCAGAAGTGCGCGTGGATCACCTCGGGCGTCCAGTCCCCGCCCCGCCACCGCTCGACGAGCCACCTGCTGAACTCGCGCATGTGCGGCAGCAGCGCGTCCTTCGCGACCGGTTCGGCCGGACCGGCCGGCACGTGCACCACGTCGTACCCGTCCGGGGCGCGGACGGTCACCGGCAGGTCGAGGGCGTCGCGGCGGGTGTAGACCCGCACGTCGTGCCCGGCGGCGACGAGCGCGGCGGACAACTCGGCCACGTGCGTGTTCTGGCCGCCGGCGTCCTCCCCTCCGAGGATGGCGAGCGGGCTGGCGTGCTCCGAGATCATCGCGATCCGCATACTTCCTCCTCCAGCAGCCGGTCCCAGTCAGCGAGGAAACGGTCGAGGCCGTACCTGTCGCGCGCGGCGGCCTGAGCCGCCACGCCGGCCTGACGTGCGGCCGCCGGCTCGGCGATGAACCGGCGGGCGGCGTCAAGCAGGACGTCCATCCGGGTGGCGAGGGCCCCCGCCTCCGGCGGCACGGCGGTGACCGCCTCGGTGGTGGCCAGCGCGACGACCGGCATGCCGATCGCCATCGCCTCGATGAGGCTGAGCCCCAGGCTGGTCCAGCGGCACAGGTGCAGGTACGCCCGGCGGCGAGCCAGCTCGGCGTGCATCCGGTCCTGAGGGACGTCGTCGTGGCTGGTGAGCCGGTCGGCGGGGAGTCCGAGGTGGTCGGCGAGGCCCGCGACGCCCATGCCGAACACGTCCAGGGGCGCGATCTCGGCGAACTGCGGCAGCAGATCGGTGCCGGTGACCCGTCCCCGCCGCACCGGCTCGTTGATCACGACGGCGAGCCGGTCCAGTTCACCCGTGTACGACACGGCCGGCGCGACGATGCCGTGGTCGACGACGCTGGTGCGGGTCGCGCCGGTGTCCCAGAAGATCTGGTTGAACCCGGTGACATGGGCGACGAGCAGGTCGTCACGGTCGGCCATCGGGTGCCGCGTGTGGGGAACGTCGCCCTTGGGCGTGTTGTGCTCCACGTAGATGGCGGGCACGTCGCGACCCGGACGCCGGCCCAGCCACTGCTCGGCCAGGTCGATCTCCTCGGGGCGTTGCAGGACCACCACGTCGACGTCGGTGTCCGGCAGGTCGTCCGGGGCCACCTCGACGGCGCTGTCCGGCCACGGGTACGTGCGCGCCCGGCCGAGACCGTACGGACCACGGTCGGGCGTGGTGGGGACCAGGTAGCGGTGACTGCCGTGCACGAAGGACGTCGTCCAGGAGCCGTGCACGTGCCAGAGCAGGATGTTCATCGGACGCCACCACCGCTGGCGGTCAGCGTCCGCACCGCGTCGACCACCTCGGCCGGGTCGACGTCGCTCAGGCACGGGTGTCCGGGGACCGGACAGCTCGCCGCCCGGGTATCGCGGCAGGGCGCGCTCGCGTCGCCGAGCCGGACGGTGGGCACGCGGTAGGGACCCCACTGCCCGAAGGGGACGGTCGGCGCGAACAGGCTCACCACCGGTACGCCGGCCGCGGCGGCCAGATGCGCGGGCCCGGTGTTGCCCACCACCACGGCGGCGGCGTCACTGACGAGCGCGGCCAGCCCGGCCAGGTCGGTCGTACCGCCCAGGTCGGTGCCGCCCGCCGCCGCGACCCGGGCGGTGACCGTCCGCTCGTCGGGCCCGCCGGTGACCAGCACACGATGCCCGGCCGCGGTGAGCGCCCCGGCGATGCGGGCGGCCAGCTCGGTCGGGCAGGCCCGGCTCGACGCGGCCGAGCCGGGATGCAGCACCACGTAGCCGGGGTCACCGACAGCGGCCGGGCGGGCCGCCACGGCGTCGTCGCGGAGCCGGAGCACGGGTTCGTCGCCGTCCGGCAACCGGTGGCCGGCCGCAGCGGCGAGGGAGAGCGCCCGCTCGGGTTCGGGGACACCGACCGGCACCCGGTGGCGGATGTCCACCAACGCGCCCGGGTAGTCGTCGCTGATCGCGGCGATCCGGGTGATCCCGGCCATGCGCAGCAGCAACGCCAGCGGCAGGGCGGACTGGTGGAACGAGGTGAACACCACCGCCTCGTCCGCGCCGACGGCGGCGAGGCGGGCGGTCAGCCGTCGCATGTCGTCCGGGTCGACGGGTGTCGGCGCGGGATCGATCCACGGCAGCGGGTGCTCGATGACCTCGTCGACGCCCGGCAGCAGCTCGGCGGCGGCACGTCCACGAGGGCCGCAGAGCAGCACCACCCGTTGCGCGCCGGCCGCGACGGCCCGGATCGCCGGCCCGGTGACCAGCACGTCCCCGGCCGAGTCCGAGCGCACCACCAGCGCGGTGCCCACGGGCCCGGCGGTCCGCGCCGGCCGCACCGCCCGTTGTCGGCGCAGGATCTCGTCCACCGCCGACGGCAGGTCCGCCGCCACCCAGCCGGCGGCGGCGATCTCCTCCGGGCGGGTCACCGGCGTGGGCACCAGCACCCCGGCCGCGCCGGCGGCCAGCGCCGCGCCCACGTCACGGCCGATGTCGCCCACCAGCACACACCGCGACGCGCGCGTCCCCACCTCCCGGGCGGCCGCGTGCACCAGGCCGGGCGCCGGCTTGCGGCAGTCGCAGCCGTCGACGTCGTCGTGCGGGCAGACCAGCCAGGCGTCGAAGCCGCCCAACAGCTCCTCGACGCGGGCGTGCACCGCCCGCATCTGCTCCTCGTCGAAGTAACCCCGGGCCAGGCCGGACTGGTTGGTCACCACCGCGAGGCGCAGCCCGGCGGCACGCAGTCGGTCCAGCGCCGCGCGTACCCCCGGGAGCGGACGCACCTTCTCCGGGTCTCCGTTGTACGGAACGTCCTCGATCAGGGTGCCGTCGCGGTCGAGCAGGACCGCGTCGTACAGGACGCCCCCGCGGGGCCCGGCAGACCCGCGACCAACCCGGCCAGCACCGGCGTACACCCGGGCTGACCTGCGCTGATACGGATCCTCCTGGTCCTGTCGCACAGCCGGCGGGTTCCCGGCGCCCGTAGGAGTAAACGTCGTCGTCGGCGCCGTGGGCCAACGCCGCCGGCGGTGCCCCGGTCGGCCTTACCCGCCGCCCCGAAGAAGCTAACCCGCCGGACCGTTAGCCCCCGTCGCGGCGGGGGTATGGGAGTTCAGTGGCGATAGTGGAGAAAGTGATCGACGCTCCCCCGCAGCAGGTGTTCGACGTGCTGGCCGACGGGTGGACGTACAGCGACTGGGTGGTCGGGACGGCGCACGTGCGCGACGTGGACGACGCCTGGCCGCGGGTGGGCAGCCAACTGCACCACCGGGCCGGCCCGTGGCCGTTCTCGTTGCAGGACGCCTCGACGGTGCTGGTCTGCGAGCCGCCGCACCGGCTGGTGCTGCGCGCCGGCCTGTGGCCGGCCGGGGAGGCGATCGTGGCGTTCACCCTGGAGGCGGTCGACGGGGGCGCCACCCGCGTCCGGATCGGTGAGGACTTCGCGGCCGGTCCGCTGCGCTGGGTCCGGAACAAGGCCAACGACCTCGTGCTGCACCTGCGCAACCGGGAGACGCTGGCCCGCCTCTCCGACATCGCCACCCGACAGAAGGGCCCCCAGTGACGCAGACCGTGGTGGTGACCGGCGCGAGCGCCGGGGTGGGCCGCGCGGTGGCCTGCGCGTACGCGGCCCGGGGCGCCCGGCTGGCGCTGCTGGCGCGGGGCGCGGCGGGACTGGCCGCCGCCGAGCGGGAGTGCCGGTCGCTGGGCGCCGCCGACGTGCGGGTGTACCAGGTCGACGTGGCCGACGCGGGCGCGGTGCAGCAGGCCGCCGACGACGTCGTGCACCACTTCGACGGCATCGACGTCTGGATCAACAACGCCATGGTCTCGGTGTTCGCGCCGGCCTGGGAGATCCCGGCCGACGAGTTCCGTCGGGTCACCGAGGTGACGTACCTGGGCACGGTGCACGGCACCCTCGCGGCGCTGCGGCACATGCGGGCGCACGGCCGGGGCACGATCGTGCAGGTGGGCTCCGCGCTGGCCTACCGGGGGATTCCGTTGCAGTCGGCGTACTGCGCGAGCAAGCACGCCGTGCAGGGTTTCAACGACTCGCTGCGGGCCGAGCTGCTGCACGACTGTCCGGGCGTACGACTGTCGATGGTGCAGCTTCCCGCCGTGAACACGCCGCAGTTCTCCTGGGTGCGTACCCGGCTGCCGCGGCATCCGCAGCCGGTGCCACCGATCTTCGCGCCGGAGGTGGCGGCGCGGGCCATCGTCTGGGCCGCCGATCGTGGCACCCGGGAGCTGAACGTGGGCGGCCCGACGTGGCAGGCCCGGCTCGGCGACATCCTGATCCCCGGCCTGCTGGACCGCAAGCTGGCCCGCGACGGGTACGACAGCCAGCAGACCGGCGAAGAGATCGCCCCCTCCACCTGGCGGGACAACCTGGACCATCCCGGCGACGCGGACCGGGACCGGGGCGCGGCGGGCATCTTCGGCGACCAGGCGCGGCGGCACTCGGCGGCGCTGTGGGTGGGCACCCACAAGCCGGCGCTGTCCGGTCTCGCCCTCGCCGGTGTCGCGGTGGCCCTCACCGCGGTGGCCCGCCGCATGCGCTGAGCGCGCCCTCACCTGCGGGCGACCCGACCCGAGGGGAGCCTTTTCCATCCGGGTCGGGCAACTGGCTACCCTCTGGGGTAGCCGTGTCCGCAAACCGAGGATGTCCGACATGATCGAGCCCGTCCAGCTGCCGTCGCCGTGGCGAGACGTACACCTGACAGTCGTCGTGCCCACCTACAACGAGGCGGGCAACCTGCCGGCGCTTGTCGAGCGGCTGCTCGCGCTGCCGCTGCCGGGACTGCGCATCCTCGTCGCCGACGACAACTCCCCCGACGGCACCGGCGAGGTGGCCGACAAGCTGGCCATCGAGTACCCGGAGCGGATCGAGGTGATGCACCGGGCCGGCAAGGAGGGCCTGGGTCGGGCGTACGTCGACGGGATGACCCGGGCGATCGAGGGCGGGGCCGAGTTCGTGGCGCAGATGGACGCCGACCTGTCGCACCCGCCGGAGGCGCTGCCGGGGATGCTGGGCGCGCTGCTGTCCACCCAGGCGGGCGTCGTGATCGGTTCCCGGTACGTGCCGGGCGGCGAGCTGGACGAGAACTGGCCGCTGTACCGCCGGGCGCTCAGCGGCTGGGCGAACCTGTACGTGCACACGCTGCTGCGGGTGCGCATCCGTGACCTGACCGCCGGCTTCAAGATCTGGCGGGCCGACGCGCTCAAGGACATCGGCCTGCACCGGGTGCAGTCCAACGGCTACAGCTTCCAGGTGGAGATGCACTACCTGGCCACCAAGCTGGGGCACACGATCCTGGAGGTCCCGATCCGCTTCGAGGAGCGGCGTGACGGCGTCTCCAAGATGACCACCGCGACCAAGGTCGAGAGCGCGCTGATGCCGTTCCGCCTGCGCAGCAAGCACCGCAACATCACTTCCTGACCCCCCAACTGGTCGACCAGGAGGTTCGCGGCGCGAACCTCCTGGTCGACGGTTCAGTCCGGGGGGTAGATGGTCTTGTGGGCCGTGGCGATGGCCGCGGCGTAGGCGGCGCCGGTGAGGGCGCGGTCCCGGGCCAGGGCGGCGCGGGCCGCGTTCGCGCCCGGCGCGCCGTGCACCCCACCGCCCGGGTGCGCCGACGAACTCGCCAGGAAGAGCCGGTCCACCGGGGTGTCCGCGCGGCCCAGGCCGGGAATCGGGCGCAGGAACAACTGTTGGTACGCGGCGGCCGTGCCGCCGCCCAGCGCGCCTCCGACCAGGCTCGGGTCGCCCTTCTCCAGGTCGGCGGGCCCGGCCACGTGCCGGCCCACGATGAGCTGCCGGAAGCCCGGGGCTGCCGCTTCGAGCACGTCCTCCATGCGCCGCACGTGTTCGGCGATGTCCTCGGCCCGCCAGTTCCGCCGGAACGGCAGGTGGGTGTACGACCAGAGCGACTCGGTGCCCGGCGGCGAGTGGCTGGGATCGGCCACGGACATCTGCCCGACCAGCAGGAACGGGTCGCGGGGCAGCTCACCCCGGGCCAGCTCGCCGGCGTAGCGGGTCAGCCCGTCGAGGTCCGCGCCCAGGTGCACCGTGCCGGCTCCGGCGATCGCCCGGTTGGTCCACGGGACACCGGCGGAGAGCGCCCAGTCCACCTTCAGCGTCGAGCCGTCCCACCGGAAGTGCGCCAGGTCCTCGACCAGCCGTGGCGGCAGCACCGCCGCACCGACGAGGTCGAGGTAGAGCGCCGGCGCCGGCACGTCGGCGAGGACCGCGCGCCGGGCCCGCCACAGCGTGCCGCCCTCGGTGCGGACGCCCATCGCCCGACCTCGCGCGGTGAGCACGCGGTCGACGCGTGCGCCGTACAGGATGCGGCCACCGCGTTCGGCCAGGCGGTCCACCAGCGCGTCGGTGATCCGCCGCGCCCCGCCGTCGGGCACCGGCCAGCCGACCTGCTGGCCGAGCATGGCCAGCAGCCAGCCGTACACGCCGGAGCCGGCCTCCTCGGGCGACAGGTCGGTGTGCAGGGCGCATCCGGCGAGCAGGACCGGGCCACCCTCTCCGTCGAACAGCTCGTCCCCCAGCTTGCGGACCGGCACCACGAGCCGGCGGGCCAGCCGCAGCGCCCCCGCGACCCGCAGCCGGCGCAGCAGGCCCAGTCCGCCGCGCACGGGCGGGAACGGCGTGGTGATGGTGGTCAGCATCGGCTCGGCCACGTCGAGCCAGTCCGTGTACGCGTTCAGCCAACGCTTCCCGTCCCCGGGGGCGAACTGTTCCAACGAGGCGGCCGTGGCGTCCGGGTCCCGGTTGATCACCGCGGCCCGGCCGTCGGGCAGCAGGTGTGCCAGCACGTCCGGGGCGTGCCGCCAGGACAGTCCGTGGCGGCTCAGGTCGAGTCCGTCGAGCACCGGTGAGGCGTACCCGAGGGGGTAGAACGAGCTGTAGAGGTCGCTCAGGTAGCCGGGCGCGGTCACCTCGGCCGACTGGACGGCGCCGCCGGGCACGGCGGTCGCTTCCAGCACGACCACGTCCCACCCGGCGTCGGCCAACAGGTTCGCCGCGACCAGGCCGTTGTGTCCGGCGCCGATGACGACGGCGTCCGCGCTCTCCGCGCCGGTGGTAGTCACCCGATCCGCCTACCCGGCGCGCAACCGGGCGAAACGCGTTTGCCTCGCCCGGGCTCGGGCATCCAGCGCCGCATGTACACGGTTGCGCAGCTGGTGGGCGGTGTGTGGGGAGCGGGCGGGTCCGGCGGCGAGCTGGTCGTGTGTGATCCGGCGGACGGCGAGCGCGTCACCTCGGCGCCGGTCGCGACTGCCGACGAGGTCGGCAAGGCGGCCCAGGCGGCGCGCGAGGCGGCCGGTGAGTGGGCCGCGACCGCGCCGGCCGAGCGGGCGGCGGCGCTGCACCGGGCCGCGGACGCGGTCGCCGCGGTCACCGACGATTTGGCGGCGGCGGTCACCGCGGAGATGGGCAAACCACTCGCGGACGCCCGTGGCGGCGTCGAGGCGGGTATCGGCACGCTGCGACAGTACGCGGAGCTCGCGCCGCTGCGCGGCGGACGGACGCTGCACGGCGCGACCGACGCGGTGGACTTCATGACCCCGCAGCCGCGCGGTGTGGTCGCCGCGATCACCCCCTGGAACGACCCGGTGGCGGTGTCGTGCGGGCTGCTCGGCGCGGCCCTGGTCACCGGCAACGTGGTGCTCTACAAGCCGAGCGAGCGGACGCCCGCGACGGGCTGGCTGCTGGCCCGGGCCCTGGACGAGGCGCTGCCGGCCGGCGTGCTGTCGCTGCTCACCGGCGGCCCGGAGGTCGGGGCGGCGTTGGCCGCGCAGGACGTGGACGTGATCGCGCACGTCGGCTCCACCGCCACCGGGCGGAAGATCGCCGCCGCCGCTGCCGCCACCGGCGCGAAGGTGCTGCTGGAGAACGGTGGCAGCGACCCGCTCGTCGTCGACGCGGGTGTCGATCCCGAGTGGGCGGCGCACCAGGCCGCGCTCGGCGCGTTCGCCAACGCCGGGCAGATCTGCGTCGCGGTGGAGCGGATCTACGTGCACCGTGACCTCGCAGACGATTTCGTGGCGGCTCTGGTGCGCAGGGCCGAGGCGTTGCGGGTCGGGCCGGGGCGCGACCCGGACACCGAGTTGGGCCCCCTTGTGGACCGGCGGCACCGCGACCACGTGCACGGACAGGTGACGGCGGCCGTGGCGGCCGGCGCGCGGGTACGCACCGGCGGGGAACTGCCGGACGGGCCGGGCGCGTACTACCCGGCCACGGTGGTGGCCGACTGCCGGCACGACATGGCGCTGGTGCGCGAGGAGACGTTCGGGCCGGTCGCCCCGGTGGTGGTGGTGGACTCGTTCGACGAGGCGTTGACCTGCGCGGCGGACTCCCCGTACGGGCTGGCGGCCACGGTGTTGACCGGGTCGATGAGTCACGCGCAACGGGCCTGGCGGGAGTTGCCGGTGGGCACCGTGAAGGTCAACGCGGTGTTCGGCGGGGCGCCGGGCGGGGCCGCGCATCCGCGTCGGGCCAGCGGTCAGGGCTTCGGCTACGGTCCGGAGCTGCTGGACGAGTTCACGGCCACCAAGGCGGTCCACATCGAGGCGCCCGGCGGTGGCCAGTGGTGAGCGGGCCGATGGTGAGCGGCCCGGGGCGGACGCAGGGGTGGCACGTCCGCCCCGTGCCACGCTGCGTGTGGGTCAGTCTCCGCGAGCCTTGCGGGTCGCCCGGTCGTTGGCCTTCTCGATGGCCGTGACCAGCTCCGACTTGGTCATGCTCGACCGGCCCGGTACGTCCAGCTTGCGGGCCACCGACATCAGGTGGTCCTTGCTGGCGTTGGCGTCCACGCCACCGGCGGTGGGAGCTCGCCGCTCCGGACCGCCGCCGGCGGCCTGGCTGTCGCTCGGGCCCTTACGACCCTTGGGCTCCCAGTGGTCGCCCACCTTCTCGAACTGGTGCTTCACCGCGGCGAAGGCGGTGCGGTGCGACCGCTCGCCCTCGCCGTAGGTCTCCACCGCCGAGTCGTGTGTCTTCTCCCAGGTGCGCTGCGCCTTGTCCGAGGAGCGTCGCAGCGTGCTGGGCATGTCCTCGCGCGCGGGCATCTCGTCCTCCTGAAGCATCGACAGAGTCACTGTGTCCGTTCCCTGCGAGCGCGGCGGCAAACCCTGGTGGCGTCGGCGGGCCGCCGAGCGGGTTTGTCGATTTCCCGCCCTGGGTACCGGCCGGTCCAGGCCAGACCGGACGACCGGTCATCCGGCGGCCGGGGCACAGGGAGCGGGCATGACGACCACGGACCCCGGTACGACGTTCGCCGGAACGCGACTCCCCCGCCGGATGCGGCAGTTGAGCTGGCGTACGTGGCGCGGGGTGCTGGTTCGCAGCGTGCAGAACTTCGTGAACGACAACTGCTCGGACTGGGCCGCCGCGCTCACCTACTACGGGGTGCTGGCGCTTTTTCCGTCCGCCATCGTGGTGGTGGCGCTTGTCGGACTGGTCTCGTCGGGCGAGCGGACCCTCGACACGGTTGTCGACCTGGCCAGGCAGGTGGGCGCCGGGTCGGTGGTGGCCGACGACGACGGCGGCGTGGTCGGGGTGATCCGCTCGGTGGTGGTCGAGCAGAGCAATGCCAAGGTGCTGCTGAGCTTCGGTCTGCTCGGTGCGCTGTGGTCCGCGTCGGGCTTCATCGGCGCGTTCACCCGCGCCTCGAACGCCATCTACGGGGTGACCG
This sequence comes from Micromonospora sp. RB23, assembly GCF_053585025.1. NCBI lineage: Bacteria > Bacillati > Actinomycetota > Actinomycetes > Micromonosporales > Micromonosporaceae > Micromonospora > Micromonospora sp. RB23. The sequence continues at coordinate 2,562,140 of NZ_CM132111.1, read as the reverse complement.
AGGGCCGGCCGGTCTGGAAGCTGCGGCCGTTGCAGATCGGGCTGGCCGCGGTGACGCTGGTGCTGCTCGCGGTGGTCGCCCTCGCGCTGATCGTCAGCGGCCCGGTCACCGACGCGGTCGGCGACCTGATCAACGCTGGTGGTCTGGCGCGTACGGTGTGGAGCGTCGCGAAGTGGCCGGTGCTCGCCCTGGTGATGATGGTGCTGCTGTCCCTGCTGTTCTGGATCGCCCCGAACGTGCGCCAACCCCGCTTCCGCTGGCTCACCCCCGGTGGCGCGGTGGCCCTGGTCTCCTGGGCGGTGGTGTCCTTCGGCTTCGGCTTCTACGTCGCGAACTTCGCCACCTACAAGACGACGTACGGCAGCCTGGGCGCGGCCATCGCGTTCCTGGTCTGGCTCTACCTGTCCAACTCCGCCCTGATGCTCGGCGTGCAGATCAACGCCGAGGTGCAGCGCGGCCGGCAGTTGCAGGCGGGCGAGGAGGACCCGGGCGACCCGGTGCTCCCGCCGCGTCGGGCGGCCGAGGACTGAAACGGGCCGGATGTCCGGCCCGGGGGCCGGTTCGTGGCCCGGTGCCGGTTTACCTGGCGGGGTGCCGGGTAGCGCAGAAGACATGGAGCGTGGCAACAGCAAGCACGGACCGAGGATCGACGAGCAGATGAGCCAGGAGGTCAGCGGCCTCGTGCAGGGGCCCGGCACCGGCGGCTCACGGGTCGACGAGGCCCGGATTCCGGAGCCGGCCGGCGAGGACCAGCCGGAGACCACCACGGCCCCGGCGGGCGACCTGCGCACCGGCACCCCGCAGGGGATGAGTTCCACCGACGTGGAGCAGCGCAGCCGGCTCGGCCGGTTCATCTCGATGAGCGCGCTGCCCGGCGACCGGCTGGTGCTCATCGCCAGCGCGCGGGAGAACGAGGCGCCCGACGACATCGTGGCGGCGCTGGAACGGCTGCCCGAGGGCACCGAGTACCAGACGGTCTCCGAGGTGTGGGCCGCGCTCGGCCACAAGAACGAGACAACCCGCTGGTAGTGATCGTCCCCCGATCCGACAGACAGCGGCCGAAGGAGGATTGACCGATGAGTGGCGTTACCGAACACGTCGAGGTTTCCGTACCCGTGCGCACCGCGTACGACCAGTGGACGCAGTTCGAGGAGTTCCCCCAGTTCATGGAGGGCGTGCAGGAGGTCCGGCAGCTCTCCGAGACGATGACCCACTGGACCGTGGACATCGCGGGCGTGAAGCGTGAGTTCGACGCCGAGATCACCGAGCAGCTCCCCGACGAGCGGGTCGCGTGGCGTTCGACCGGCGGCACCCAGCAGGCCGGTGTGGTGACCTTCCACCGCCTGGACGAGAGCAAGACCCGGGTCACCCTCCAGCTCGAGTTCGAGCCGCACGGCGTGGTCGAGCAGGCCGGCGACAAGCTCGGCATCGTGGATAGGCGGGCCAAGGGCGACCTGGAGCGGTTCAAGACGTTCATCGAGCGGCGGGGTCAGGAGACCGGCGCCTGGCGTGGCTCGGTGGACCGCCCCCAGCCGTGATCGGGCGTACGCGTTCGTTGATGGCCGCCGGTTCGCCGGCGGCCATCGTCGTGTCCCGGGGGGTCCGGCACCCCGTTTGCGATCATCGGGCCCGGGTACCGCTGATGTCATGACGGACGACAGGGTGTGGCGTGACGAGGAGCGGCTGCCGCTGGAGGAGTTGGAGCGCGCCGTGGCGGGTTCCAGCATCGACGGGCAGGCCGACGACGTGACCGGTAACGACGCCGGCGAGGAGGCCGCCTTCGGGCACGGCCCGGCGGCGGCCGACCGTGGTGGTGAGGCCGGAGGGCGGGAGCCGACCGATCCCGAGCGCGCCTACCGCCCGTCGACGACCGGCCGTACCGGACCGGACAACGGCTGATCCACGCCGGGCGGCCCGGTCCGCCCGGCGTCCCCCGACGGCCGGCGGGCGCCCAGCTCGTAGAGCACGATCAGCGCCAGCGCGAGCACCACCAGGACCGGGCCGAGCACCTCCACCGAGACGTCGCTGATCAGCACGCCCAGGCCCGCCGGGACGAGCGCCGCGCCCAGACCGGCGGCGCCGATCTGCAATCCGATGGCCCGGTCCGCGTGCGCCGCGCCGACCCGTTCGGCCGTGGTGAGCGTGAGCAGCGGGAACACCGGCGCGGCGGCGAAACCGACCACGACCAGGCCGAGTACCGCCAGCAGGGCCGAGCCGGGGACGGCGATCAGCGCCGCGCCGGCGGCCATGCCGGCCAGGCTCACCCGCAACACCAACCGGGGCCCGAGCCGCTCCGCGACCACCCCCTGCACCACCCGGCCGACGAAGAGACTCCCCCAGTACGCCGAGACGCAGCCGCCCGCCACCGCGGCGCGCAGGCCGCGACCCTCGCTGAGCAGCAGGAACGCCCACAGCCCGGTGGAGACCTCGATGGCGACGTACAGCACGAAGGCCAGCGTCCCCGACCAGACCACCGGTAGCCGCAGCGTGGCGAGGATCGGCACCCGGACCGGCGACGCGGTGTCCTGCGTCCCCGCGCCCGGGGCGGAGTCGCGGCGTCGCCACGCGCGTACGGTGAGCGCGAACGCCGTGGCGAGGGCGAGTTGCGCGGCGGCCACGATGCCGTACCCCCACCGCCAGGCCAGTCCGGCGCTCAGCGCGGCCGTCATGATCAGTGGACCGATCGCCACGCCCAGGCCGAAGAAGGCGTGCAGCCAGTTCATGTGCCGCGGACCGAACGCGCCGGCGGCGTACGCGTTGAGCCCGGAGTCGACGGCGCCGGAGCCCAGTCCGAGCAGCAGCGCGCAGCCCACGATCGCGGCCAGCCCGGGGCTCAGGGCGTACCCGGTCAGCGCCAGGCTGGCCAGCAGGGTGCTTCCGGCGAGCAGCGCGCCCACGCCGACGCGGGCCAGCGTGAACCCGGCCAGCACGCTGGAGGTGAGGTAGCCGACGGTGCCCGCGGTGAGCAGCAACCCGACGGCCTCGGTCGGTACGCCGAAGTCCGCGCGGATCGACGGCCAGCCGACGCCGAGCAGGCCGTCCGGCAGGCCGAGGCTGACGAACGCGAGGTAGGCCAGCAGGAGCAGCGCGGCGCGGGGCGGCGGGGGCGAGGTGGACATGGGAGAGCATCCTGCCGCAGCGCACCCTACCGTCGTCGAATGCCGCTTGCCCGCCACGACAAGAAGTGATGTCCGGACGGTCGAGAAAGCGGACAGCTCAGTCAGAATCGGCCGATCGGGGGACGGCAAACGGGCTCGTTCGCGTAAGAATTTCGGGATGCATCAAGGCTCCGGAATCCTCTCCACGCGTCAGCGCCGCCTCGCCTGGCTCGGCTTCCTGCTCGCCGCGCTGCAGGCGCCCGTGTCGGCCCGGCTCGTCTCCGACGACTCGTGGCTGTTCAGCGTCTGCGTCGCGCTGATGGTGGCCACCGTGATCATCGCCGACGACGCCGCCCGTCGCCGGCCCGCCAACGCCACCGGCGAGTAACTAGCCCTCGCCGGCCGGTCGGGCCTCGTGCCCCGGCCGGCCCCGGGTGCGGCGGCGCTCCTTCATCTCGGCCTCGTAGAGGTGCCGCCGCCCGCCCACCAATTCGTCGCGGGCCTGTTTGTCCAGCTCCCGGAACAGCGCGTGGTAGCCGTCGTCGAAGTCCTCGACGATCTGGAACGTCCACCGGCCGGCGATCACGTTACGGCCCAGCAGCTCGGTGTCGATCCGCTCGGCGATCCGGTGGTGCCCGGCGACACGGAACTTCTCGATCGCGTCGTCGAGCATAAGGTCGGCGTGCCCGATGAGCTGGTGCAGCGAGTACAGGTGCCCGCGGGCCCGTTCGACGCACTCCAGCGCCTCGCCGAGCTTGCCCAGCGCGGCCACCGTCTCGTCGCTCACCCCGGCCGGCCGCCGGTGCTGCTCGTCCGGCCCGTCCGCCCGCTGTCCCATCGGTGCTCCCGTGCTCTGTGCCGTCCTGCGTGGTCGGGTACCTGGTGCCCCGTCTGTGCCGGATCAACCCTCGCGGCCAGCCAAGACTCGTCCGGTGGCACAACCCACAAGCGCCGAGCGGCCGAGGCCGGACGATCACCGGTCGGTTAGCCTCGGTCACCATGCGTGTGCCGTTCAACCGGGTCGCCTCTCCGACCGCCGTCGAGTCGGCGCGGTCCACCCTGGCCGCCCTCACCGTCTCCGTGGGCACCGCCGGTCTCGCCGCCGCCGCCGCGCGTCCCGGGCTCCTGGCGCTTGTCGACCAGCACGCTGCCGCCGTACGCGACAGCCTGGACGGGGACCGGCGGCCGTTGACCGCAGCGACGCTCGCCGGCTACGCCGAGGGGGTACGCGCCGCCGCGCTGGAGCACGGGTGGACCCCGCCGCGGGGGCCGGTGGACTGGAGCGCGCCGGAGTGGCCGCTGGCCCGGCTGGTCGCCGTCTGCGCGCTGGCCCGCTCGCTCGACCGTTCCTAGAGCGCGCGAAAGGGCGCCCACACGCTTTGCGTGGACGCCCTTTCCTGACGCGGTCCCGCCGCGTTACGGGCGGTACTGCTGGGTCTGGTCGGACGCACCGGACTGGTACGTGCCACGCCCACCGGACATCGTCGACTGTTCGTCGACCCGGGGCATGGCCTGGGTCCGGTCGCCGCCACGGTCGGCCATCTGCCGCTCCATGTCGCCCCGCCCGGCCGAGGTTGCCCGCCGGTGCTCCTGCACCGCCTGGGCTTCCCGGGCGGCCCGGTCCAGCCAGCCGTCCCAGCGGTTCTGCATCGGCTTGACCAGGCCACCGCCGACGCCGACGATCAGGATGCCGGCGACCGTGGCGAGGACGGCGATCAGCACCGGAGTGGTGACCGTGGTGGCGATGCCCACCTGGTTCAGCGCGGCGATCACGCCGAGCGCGATGATGAAGATCGCCGTCAGGTCCGCCAGGACCTTGCCGTACGAGAGTCCGCCCAGCGCCCCGGTGACCAGATCCCGGACGGCGTTGGCGATGGCGGCCGCGATCACCACGATGACGATCGCGATGAACGCGCGCGGCAGCCAGGACACCACGCCGCTGATCAGGTCACTGATCGCGTTGGGCCCCCAGACGCCGAAGGCGAACTGCAGGGTGAACAGCAGGACGGCGTAGTACGCCAACCTGGCCAGGATGTCGCTGGCGTCGTACTTCGTTCTCTCGAGTGCCCGTTTGATGCCTCCGCGTTCGACGGCCTCGTCGAAGCGCACCCGTTCCAGCACCGCATCCACGATCTTGAGGACCGCTCTGGCGATTAGCCAGCCGACCACGAGGATGACGATGAAGGCCACTGCCTTCGGGATGAAGAGCAGCACCGACCTCCAGGTGTCGGCGATGGCGTCGCCGATGTCGGCCTGCCGCACCGCGAGGGTTTTCAGCATGATGTCCCTCCTGTCGCGTGGACTGCGCCGGGCGCATACCCGGCCACCGGTGCGGCAGTCCGGGCGGCTCGCTGCCATTTTTCCGACAAGTCGACAAACAGGGGCCCTGACCTGCCCGAACGGCAACCACGCGAGGGCTGTCGGCGACCCGCGCACATGATCGGATGCGGCTGAGCCACGGCCGGCTAGGCTGCGAACATGCCAGGAACGGTCGGGCGAGTCCCCACGCCAGCAATTCCGGTACCCGGCGCATCCACCGGGCCCGGCGCGGCGGCCGTGCTCGCCCACGACTGGTCCGCCACCGCGCTCGGCCCGCGCGAGGGGTGGGACGCGGCGGTCCGGGCGGTGGTCGGGCTGATCCTCGCCTCGCCGATGCCGATGGCGCTGGCGTACGGCGACGACCTGGTCCTGCTCTACAACGACGGCTACGCCGAGTTGCTGGGCAGCAGGCACCCGGCCGCTCTTGGTCGACCGGCCGCCGAGGTCCACGCCGAGGTGTGGGAGGTGCCCGGCTTCGGTGACGCGATCGAGCGCGCCTACCGGCAGGGTGTGCCGTTCCTGGAGAAGGAGTCCACGCTTCCCCTGCTCGGGGAGAGTGGCGGTGTCGAGCAGGTGGTCTTCACCCGCAGTCACTCGCCCGTACGCGACAGCGCCGGTCAGATCGTCGGAATCCTGACCGTGGCCGCCGAAACCACTCACGTCACCGAGCAGTTGCAGAGTCTCAGCGAGGTGGCCGCCGCGCTCGCCGGCACCCTCACCCTGGACGACGTGGCCCGGGTCGCGCTGCGCCACACCATCGGAATGTTCGACGCCGACCGGGTGGCGTTCGTGGTCGACGAGGGTGGCGGCGGCTGGCGGATGGTGCGTCGGGTCCGCGGCGAGTTGATGGACGAGGCCGACGAGCGGCTGCCTCCGCTGTGGCGGCGGGCGCCGGCCGACTGGGAGGGCCCGGTCGCGCTGGCGGCCCGGTCGGGCCAGGCCCTGTTCGTCCGCGACGGTCAGCCGCTGCGCGACACCGCCGTGGACCGGCACGACCAGAAGATCCGCTCGATGGCCACGCTCCCGCTGGGCACGTCGGTGGTCCGCGGCGGGCTGACGGTCGGCTACCAGGGCGCGCACACCTGGTCGGCCGCCGAACGGGCGCTGCTGGCCGCCGCGGCGGAGCTGATCGGCCAGGCCGCCGAGCGGGCGCGGCGGTTCGAGACCCAGCACGGCACCGCCCAGTTGCTGCAACGCAGCATGCTGCCCGAGCATCTGCCCGACCTGCCCCGGCTGCGGATCGCGGCCCGCTACGACCCGGGAGTGGACGGCAACGCCGCCGGCGGCGACTTCTACGACGCGTTCCTGCTGCCCACCGGCGCGCTCGGCGTGGTCCTGGGCGACGTCGCCGGGCACGACGTCCAGGCCGCAGCGCGGATGGGGCAGGTGCGGGCGGCCCTGCGCGCCCTGGCCCTGGCCGATCCGGCCCCGGACGCGGTGCTGACCGGTCTGGACCGCTTGGTGACCAGCCTCGGCACGGAGGCCGGCAGTCACGAGCTGTTCGTCACCGTGGCGTTCGGCGTCATCGACGCCGAACGGCGGGAACTGACCCTGGCCAGCGCCGGTCATCCCGCTCCCCTGATCCGCCGGTGCGCACCCGACGGCCGCACCCACGCGGAGTACGTACCGGTGCCGGCCGCTCCCCCGCTCGGGCTGGGCGGGCGACCTGCCACCGTCACCGTCGCGTTCCCGCCCGGCGACACCCTCCTGCTGTTCAGCGACGGGGTGGTGGAGCGGCGCAGGCAGAGCCTGAGCATCGGAATGGACACCCTCGGCGACGCCGTGGCCAAGGCCGGGACCAGCGACCCCCGCGCCCTCTGTGCGGTGGCGACCGCGGCGGTGTCCGGGGGCACCGAGGACGACGTGGCGGTGCTGGCGGTCGAGCACGCCCTCAAGCCGAGCCGGTCGGCGGCGATGGAGGTGCCGGCGGAGCCGACCGCGCCGAGCCGGGTCCGGCACTGGATGACCGGTCAGCTCACCGAGTGGCAGGTGCCCGAGTCGGTGATCGGCGCGGCGGTGCTGTGCACCAGCGAGCTGACGACCAACGCGTTGCTGCACGCCGGTACGGCCGCCCGGGTGGAGATCGACCTCAGCCCGGAGCGCCTGCTGGTCTCGGTCGCCGATTCCGGCACCCGGGGCACCGTGACCCGGGCGCGTACCGACACGTTGAGCAGTCGCGGACGCGGACTGGGTCTCATCGAGGAGCTGAGCGACGCCTGGGGCACCGACCCTTCCGTCCGCGGCTCGACGGTCTGGTTCGAGATCCTCGTCCCACCGACCGAGCCACACTGAGTCGTACCCACCAGGCACCGGGGCGAGTCAGCCGATCGCCGAAGGGGTAGGAGTGCGGCCATGGCCAACGAACAACCCCAAGGGGTGCTCTTCGACGTCGACGGAACCCTTGTCGACACCACGTACCTGCACACGGTGAGCTGGTGGGAGGCGCTGCGCCAGGTCGACCGGCCGGTGCCGATGGCGACCGTGCACCGCTCGATCGGCATGGGCTCGGACAAGCTGCTGGATCACCTGCTCGGTCCAGAGCGGGACCGCGACGACGATCCGAAGCTGCGCGAGGCGCACGACACCCTCTACACCGAGTACTGGGAACGGCTGACGCCCCTGCCCCGGGCGGCGGACCTGCTGCGCGCCTGCGCCGAGCGGGGGCTGCGGGTGGTGCTCGCCACCTCCGCCGCCGAACACGAGGTCGGCGCGCTGCGCCGGGCGCTGAACGCGGACGACGTGGTGGACACCGTCACCTCGTCGGCCGACGCGAAGGAGAGCAAGCCCGCGCCGGACATTCTCGAAGCAGCGCTTGAGCAGTCGGGGCTGGCCGCCGAGCGGGTCGTCTTCGTCGGCGACTCGGTGTGGGATGTCGCGGCGGCCGGCAAGCTCGACATCCCGTGCGTCGGGTTGACCTGCGGCGGCACGAGCCGCGGCGAACTCGCCGGCGCCGGCGCGGTGGCGGTGTACGACGACCCGGCCGCGCTGCTGGCCGAGCTGGAGGACTCCCCCCTGACCCGCCCGAGGTGAAACCCACTCCGGTTCGTCCGGGTCGGCACGCATAGCCACCAGTCTCGCGGGGCATGGTCTGTGGCCACCTGCCCGCACCGTGCGGGTGCGGCGAGAGGGTGGTGTGTTCGTGGAGCCGGTAGACGTGGCGTTCGCGTTGGTGGGCGTGGGCGCACTGCTCGCGGGCATCCTGCCGAGGGTGTTGGAACGCCGCCCGCTGTCCATGCCGATCGCGTTCCTCGCTCTCGGCATGCTGGTCTTCGTCCTCCCGATCGGACTGCCCACACCGGACCCGCTGGCCCATCCCGAGCTGGCCACCCACCTGACCGAGATAGGGGTGATCGTCGCCCTGATGGGCGCCGGGTTGAAGATCGACCGGCCGCTGAGCTGGACCCGGTGGTCCTCCACCTGGCGACTGCTGGCCATCGCGATGCCGGTGTGCATCGCGGCGGTGGCGCTGCTCGGCTGGTGGTGGGCCGGCCTGGTGCCCGCCGCGGCGCTGCTGCTGGCCGCCGCGCTGGCCCCGACCGACCCGGTGCTCGCCGCCGACGTGCAGGTCGGCGAGCCGACCGATGTGGAGGACTCCGAGGACGAGGTCCGCTTCGCCCTGACCTCGGAGGCGGGCCTCAACGACGGGCTGGCGTTCCCGTTCGTCTACGCGGCCATCGCCATCGCCTCGACCAGCCTCGCGCCCCGCGCGTGGCTGGCCGAGTGGTTCACCGTCGACGTGCTGTGGAAGGTCGGCGTCGGGGTGGGCGGCGGTCTGCTCATCGGCTGGCTGCTCGGCAAGCTGTTCTTCCGGGCGCCCAGCGAGTTGCGGCTGGCCCGGCACGCCGAGGGTTTCCTGGCCCTCGCGGCCACGTTCCTGGCGTACGGGCTGGTGGAGGTGGCCGGCGGGTACGGCTTCCTCGCGGTGTTCGTGGCCGCGCGGGCCATCCGGGCCGCCGAGCGGACCCACGAGTTCCACTCGGTGCTGCACGACTTCGCCGAGCAGGTGGAACGGTTGCTCACCCTGGTGTTGTTGCTGCTGCTCGGGGGCGCGATCGTGGGCGGCCTGCTCGCGCCGCTGACCTGGCCGGCGGCGTCTGTCGGGCTGGCGCTGGTCTTCCTGATCCGGCCTGCGGTCGGCTGGTTGTCGCTGCGTGGCGCCCCCGGCCGTCCGGCGGAGCACTGGGTGATCTCGCTGTTCGGCATCCGCGGCGTGGGCTCGTTCTACTACCTGGCGTACGCCACCACGAAGGCGGACTTCCCACAGGCGGAGCTGCTGTGGGCCACGGTGGGGCTGGTGGTGCTCGTGTCCGTGGTGGTGCACGGCGTCGCGGCGACCCCGGTGATGCAGTTGCTGGACCGTGAGGGTGAGCGGACCGCGGACCCGTCCGAGCGGGAGGCCCAGCCGGTGGCCGCCGCCGGGCACTGAAAGGCGCGCCAGGATCCCTCAGCAGCCGAGTCGGGCGGCAAGCGCGCGACCGAGGTCCCGGCCGGAGCGCCAGGCGCTCTGCACGCGGGGTGTGCCGAACGCGTCGCCGGCCAGGCCGATCCCGTCCGCGTCGAGGTGGTGGGTGACGTCGGTGGGTTCGCCGGTCGGCTTGGCGTACGTCCAGCGGTGCACGTGCACGTCGGCGGCCTCGTCCGGCAGCCCGAGCAGGTCCCGTACGGCCTGCTCGATCGCCGGACCGGCGGCGGAGGGTTGGGCCAGGTGCCCGGCGGCGAACTCCGGCACGGTGTGCGCGACCAGCACCGGCGCGTCGTCGCCGCGCCGGTCGCCGTCGTCGCAGACCAGGCTGAGCACCGGATGGTCGTTGACGAACGCGCCCCGGAAGGTCGGCCAGCTCCGGGACGCGAAGCGCAGCACCGCCGAGAGGGTCGGCGACCAGGTCTGCGCCTGGACGACCCGGGTGGCGTCGACCAGCGCCGGATCGAGCAGCAGAGCCGCCTGCGGTCCCGGCATCGCCAGGGCGACAGCCTCGTACGCCTCGCCGTCGACCGTCGGCCCGGGTTCCACGGCGAGCACCAACCGGTCGACGGTCACCGGCACCGGCCGGGCGAGGTGTTCGACGAGCGACCGCAGCCCCCGTGGGGCGGCGTACCGCAGCGGCCCGGGGACCTCGTGCCGCCCGTTGGTGTCGTACGCCCAGAAGGTGTCGGTCCACTCGCGGACCAGACCGGCGGCACGCCACCCGTCGACGACGGCGGCGAAGTCCGGGTCGCTGGCGGTGAAGTACGCGGCGCCGATGTCGGCGGGCCGGCCGTCGAAGCGTTTGCTGGCCATCCGGCCGCCGCTGACGTGCCCCCGTTCGCGGACCTGCACGGGCACTCCGGCGCGGGTCAGCTCCACGGCGCACGCCACCCCGGCGATGCCCGCCCCGATCACCAGTACGCCCGAGGAGTTCACGCTCATCAGGTGATCGTAGGGGCATGAACCGGCGGCGATCGGGGTACTGGCACACCTGTTCGAAGAAAGGGTGATGAGGATGACGGACCGTAGCAACGACCAGGCCGACCCGCGCGGCGCGATCAAGGACCCGGACGAGTGGGTCACCGGCGACGAGCCACCCACGGCGGCCCAGGAGTCGTACCTGGCCACGCTCGCCCGGGAGGCGGACGCGACGCTCCCGGACGACCTGACCAAGGCCGAGGCCTCGAAGGCGATCGACGAGCTCCAGGCCGAGACGGGTCGCGGCCAGTAGGTCCGCGCTCAGCGCCTCGGCAGGGTGTGCAGGCGCACGGACGCGAGGTTACCCCGGGTCGTCTCGGCCTCCAGGTAGGTGGCGTACGGCTGGGATCGACGGTCGGTGGGCGACCCGGGGTTGAGCAGGCGCAGCCCGTTGGGGGCCACGGTGTCCCAGGGGATGTGCGAGTGCCCGAAGACCAGCAGGTCGACGTCGGGGAAGCGGGCCGCGCACCGCTGTTCGCGGCCGGTGCGCGGGCCCGTCTCGTGCACCACGGCGACCCGTAGCCCGTCGAGGTCGACGCGGGCCACCTCGGGTAGCCGGGCGCGCAGCTCCGGCCCGTCGTTGTTGCCGTACACGCCGACGAGCCGCCGCGCGCGGGCGGTCATCGCGTCGAGCAGCGACTCGTCGACCCAGTCGCCGGCGTGCAGCACGACGTCCGCCGCCTCGACAGCCGTCCACAACTGCTCCGGGAGGTCCCGGGCCCGCTTGGGGAGATGCGTGTCCGCCGTGAGCACCAGCCTCATGCCGGCATCATCCCCCGGGCGCGGGCGGCGTGCTCAGCGCGACGCCGGGGTGAAGAAGGCGGGCGGCATGCCGCGGTGACGCAGCGCCGGGTTCTCCTCGACGTCGGAGAGCACACCGACAGCGTTGATCAGGCCGATGTGCGAGAACGCCTGCGGAAAGTTGCCCAACTGCTCCCCGGTCAGCGGATCGATCTGCTCGGCGAACAGTCCCAGGTCGTTGAGCCGCGCGAGCAGCGTCTCGAACAACTCGTGCGCCCGGTCCCGTTCCCCGGCCAGCGCCAGGCAGCAGACCAGCCAGAACGAGCAGATGAGGAAGCCCGCCGGGTCGCCGTCCCAGCGTCGCAGCAGGCCGTCGTGGGACAGCTTGGCCTCGACGGCACGGATCGTCGAGCGCATCCGCTCGTCGTCGGCCGGCAGGAACCCCACCAGGGGCATCACCAGCACCGACGCGTCCAGCTGGTCGGATCCGTAACTACCGGTGTACGCGCCGACGCGCTCGTTCCAGCCCCGTTCCAGCACCTGGGCGCGCACCTCGTCGCGGGCGGCCGCCCAGCGGGCCACGTCCTGCGGTTCCCCCAGCCGGGCGCCGAAGCGGACCGCCCGGTCCAGCGCCGACCAGCAGTGCACCTTCGAGGAGACGTGGTGACGTTCGACTCCGCGTTCCTCCCACATCCCGGCGTCCGGCAGCGCCCAGTCCCGGGCCGCCTTGTCGGCGAGGGACCGCAGCAGGTGGTAGACGTCCGGCTCCAGCGGCTCCAGCCGGTCGCGCATCAGCCAGGCCGCGTCCAGCGCCTCACCGAAGATGTCGGTCTGGCGCTGCCGCCACGCGTCGTTACCGATCATCACGGGCGGGCTGTCGCGGTAGCCGGCGAGCTGGTCGAGGCGGTGTTCGGTGAGGTCCCGCTCCCCCAGCACCCCGTACATGATGGGCACCGGCTCCTCGTCGATCCGGCCCATGGCCCGCCCCATCCAGGTGAACTGCCGCTGCACCTCGTCGAAGCACGCCGTCCGCCACAGGGCCCGCAGGGTCAGGCTGAAGTCGCGCACCCAGACGTAGCGGTAGTCGTAGTTCCGGTCCCCGCCGAGTTGCTCCGGCAGCGACGTCGTCACGGCGGCGACCACCGCGCCGCTGGGCCGGTACGTCATGCCCTGCACGATCAGCGCGCTGCGCCGCACGTGCTCGGCGTAGATCCCGTGGTACTCGTGCTTGCGGACCCAGGAGCGCCACCCCTGGGCGGTGTCGGCGATGGTCCGGTCGGCGTCGGGCACCTGCGGGCGGGGCGAATCGTAGGTCGGGGCGTACCCGAGGGTGAAGTTGTTGGTCGTGCCGGCGCGGACGGTGAACGTCGCCGCGGCCTCGCCCTCACCGCAGGTCAGCGGCACGCTGCCGACGAGGGCGAGTCGGCTGGCCCCACCGACCGCCTCCAGGGCGCCGTCCCGCTCGACGAGGAACGGCGTGGTGCGGCCGTACTCGAATCGGGGTCGGTAGTGCACCCGCATCGGCACCTCGCCGGAGAGGCCCCGCACGCTGCGGACCAGCACCTGCGGCGAGCGGTAACCGATGTCGTGCTCGCGCGCGCCGGGCTCCAGGGCCAGCGCGTCGGTCAACTCCACCTCGCCCTGGGCGGTACGAAACACGGTCCGCAGCACCAGGGTGTCGTCGAGGTAGCGGCGTTCGACGGTGAAGTCGTCGGTCTCCGGCCGTATGGACCAGTGCCCGGCGTCCTCGCCGAGCAGCCGCGCGAATACCGACGGGGCGTCGAACCGACCCGGGCACCACCAGTTCACCGACCCCGTGTGGTCCACCAGAGCCGCGCTGCGGCCGTCCGCGAGGAAGCCGTGGTCGCTGATCTTTGCGGTCTGCACCCGGCTGCCTACCCGGGCCGTCCCCGCGCATGCCTCCCGAAGCCGCGGTACCCACCTGCCGGCCCGGCGTTACCGCTCGGCACTGGCGGGAAACCCGGTGGCTGACGAGGGAGGATACTCATGACCTCAGCCCCGGAGCCGACCGCCGCCTGGCGGCCCGGCGCATCCAGTGGTGACGTGCTTCCGGCCGGCCCGGCAGGCCGCCCGTCGACACCCGGCGCGGACGGGCACGGGCCGGAAGGTGGCCCGCCCACCGTGACGATCGGCTCGTATCCGGACTATCCGTCCGCGCAGAAGGTGGTCGACTATCTGGCGGACAACCGCTTCCCGGTGGAGCACAGCGCCATCGTCGGCACGAACCTGACGCTTGTCGAGACGGTGCTCGGACGGATGACGACGGGCCGCGCGGCCCTGCTCGGCGCCGGCACCGGCGCCTGGTTCGGGCTCTTCATCGGCCTGCTGTTCGGCATCTTCACCGTCGGCAACTGGCTGGCGGTGATCCTGGTCGGGCTGGTCATCGGCGCGATCTGGGGTGCCGTGTTCGGGGCGGTAGCGCACGCCATGACCGGCGGGCAGCGCGACTTCACCTCGGCCAGTTCGCTGCGCGCGGGCCAGTACGCTGTGACGGTCGACGCGCAGCTAGCCGACCAGGCGAGGCAGCTCCTGGGCCGCATGCAGATGCCCGGCTCCCGCCCGACGAACACCCGCTGAGCCCTCGGCACGAGCGGCCGCCCCGGCAGTTGGCCGGGGCGGCCGTCAGTCGTGGTACGCCAGCTCGCCGGCGCGTAACGGGACGTCGACGCGGTTCTCCGGCGGCGCGAGGGGGCAGGCCCAGCGGTCGTCGTACGCGCAGCTCGGGTTGTAGAGGTAGTTGGCGTCCAGCCGGACCCGGTCACCGGGGAGCAGTTCGACGCCCCGGCCGAAGGTGCCCTTCACCGTGTCGGTGAGGTAGCGGCCCCCGCCGTAGGTGTCCCGTCCGCAGGTGCCGTCGCGCAGCGGCACGAACAGTCCGCCCCCGTACGCCTCGATCCACCACAGCGTCAGCGGCCCCCATGACGTCTCGGCCACCGCCACCCGCCGGTAGTTGACCACTCCGTCCGGGCCGCCGGTGTCGGTGCTCAACTCACCGCTGGCCGGCCGTAGCGGCGCTTCGACCACCGCCTCCGGGTTGGGCGGAAAGTAGCGCACGCCCCGGAACGCGGGCCGTTCGTCGGGCGGGATGGGGCTCTGCGGATGGGTGGCGAAGAGGTCGTCGCGGCCGGCGCGGAAGCCGGCCAGGTCGACGTCGGACAGGTACAGCCGGGCCACCCGCTCCCGCCAGTCGGCCAACTCGAGGTCGGTCAGCATGCCGGGGACTCCTTGTCGAGGGACAGCTCGCCGGACTTCAGGGGCCGGCCGCACGCCTGGCAACGGACTTCGGCGACGAACACCTCGCCGCAGACGTCGTGGATGAAGTCGACCTGGGGCACGTCGGCATCGCTGTAGGTGTCGCCCCAGCGCTTGAGCACGAGGATGACCTGACCGAGGTCCCGGCCCTTCTGGGTGAGTTCGTACCCGGCGACCTTGCCGTCCTCGGAGGTACGGGCCCGCAGGATGCCGGTTTCGGCCAGTTTCCGCAGCCGGGCGGCGAGGACGTCCCGTGGTGCGCCGACCGCTCGCAGGATCTCGGTGTACCGCGACGCGCCGAAGGCGAGCGCCCGCACGATGTGCAGCGACCACCTGTCGTTGACCGCGTCGAGCGCCACCGCGAGAGTGTCCCGCGCTGGTTTGGAATTCAAACCAGGGGTGCTACGGTTCATCTGGTTGGACATTCAAACCACACTACCCGAGGAAGCACCCATGACGTCGCCAACCGATCCACCCACCGAGCAGGAAACGCCGGTCGCCACCCAGCGACGAGCCTGGCTGTCGCTGGTGATCACCGGCCTGATCATCGGTACGGCGTTCATCGCCGTCTACGTCGGGCTGCAACGTGATCCCGCGCCGAGCCGCCTGCCGATCGCGGTGGTCGGCGACCAACTCGCCACCGCCGCCCACGCCGGTTTCGGCGATGCCGTCGCCGTCACACCTGTCACCAGCGTCGACGCCGGTGCCGCCCTGGTCCACGACGGCGACGCCGTCGCGGTCCTCAGTGCGGCCTCCCCCGACAGCCTGCGGCTCGACTACGCCGGCGCGAGCGGCTTCAGCGAGAGCGGCGCCGCGCGGCAACTCGTCGCCGGTCTCGGCAGGCACGCGGGCATGACCGTCCAGGAGAACGACATCGTGCCGCTGGCCAGCTACGACAGCCGTGGACTCTCCGCCTTCTACGTGGTCTTCGGGGTCACCCTCTCGTCGTTCGTCCTCGCGCAGGGGCTCACCGCTGCCACCGCGAAGGTGCGCCTGCGCCACCGGCTCTACGCGATGGGCGGCTTCGCGGTCGTGATCGGCGTGGTCGCGGCCACCGTCGCCGGCCCGGTGTACGGCTCACTGACGGCGCCGTTCCCCCTGCTCGCCCTGTCGCTCATCCTGCTGTCGGCGGCCAGCGCCTTCACCACGAAGGCCCTCGGCGCCTGGCTCGGGCCGATCGGCATCGCGCTCGCCGTGCTCACCCTCACCACCATCGGCAACGCGACGAGCGGTGCGACGATCGGCATCGACCTGCTGCCGAGCTGGGCGCAGGCAATCTCGGCGAAGCTCCCGCCGGGCGCGGCCGTTCGCGCGGTGAACAACTTCGGCTACTTCGGCGGCTCGCACACGTTGGTGCCGCTCGCGGTGCTCGCCGCCTGGTTCCTGGCGGGGCTCGGGTTCGTCCTGCTCCGACAGCGGACCGCACAGCGACGGCCGCTCGCCGCCGAGGCCGGCCGATGACCTGACGTGGGCCGGAGCCGCGGTGATTGGCGGCCGGGTGAGCATGCAGCGCCATGCTCGCCCGGCCGTCACCGCTGCGGCCAGTTGCGCAGCAGAGCATCAAGAGCGTCGAGGGTACGGGCCCACGAGTCGTCCGTCGGGCGCGGCGTGTGGCGGAAGCTGCCGGTCCGCTCCAGGCTCACGAAGCCGTGGAACGTGCTGTGCATCATCCGGATGGCGTCGGTCTGGTCGGGCTCGGCGAGCCGGTAGCCGCGCAGGATGGCCCGGGTCATCTCCGAGTGCCGAATTCCGGCGCTCGCGGCGGCCGTCTCCGGGTCGAGGTCGATCTGCATGGCCGCGTACCGGCCCGGGTGCCGTGTCGCGTAGTTCCGGTAGGCGTTGGCGAAGGCGACCAACGCGTCCTTGCCGGCCCGGCCGGCCAGCGCGTCGGCGACCTGGTCGGCCAGCTCGGCGAGCGCCAGGAGGGCGATGCGGACACGCAGGTCGTGGGCGTTCTTGATGTGGAAGTAGAGGCTCGCGTCCTTCACGCCGAAGTGCCGCGCGAGGGCGGCGACGGTCACGTTCTCGATGCCCACCTCGTCGGCCAGGTCGGCCGCCACCCGGGTCAGTCGCTCGACCGTCACTCCGGCACGTGCCACCCGCCACACCCCTCAACCTAGCCTTGTTAATCGCTTGCCTAAGAGAGCTAGGCTACTACCTATGCTAGCCATCACCGAATCCGCCATCCGCGCCTCCTTCGTCAACGTCACGCAGGGCGAGGCGAAGCGGATGGCCGTACCGGGAGATCTGGACACGTACCCCTGGGACGACCTCGACTTCCTCGGCTGGCGGGATCCCGCCGCGCCGCAGCGGGCGTACCTGGTCGCCGAGACCGACGACGGTCCCGTCGGGGTCGCGCTGCGGGTGGCACCGCAGCAGACCGGACGGGTACGGCGCAGCATGTGCTCCCTCTGCCTGACCACCCACACCGGCGACGGCGTCTCGTTGATGACCGCCCGCAAGGCCGGCCGTGAGGGCCGACAGGGCAACTCCGTGGGCGCGTACGTCTGCTCCGACCTGGCCTGCTCGCTCTACGTGCGGGGCAAGAAGGAGGCCGGACGGCGAATCGACGAGACCATCACGCTGGCCGAGAAGATCGACCGCACCACCGGCCACCTGGCCGCGTTCCTGCGCCGGGTCACCGAGTAACTGGCGTCCCGCTATGAGCAGTCGCAGAACGCGGTCGCCTGGACGACGTCCGCGACTTTCACGGTGACCGTCGGCGTCTCCGCGACGAGTCCGACGGCCTCCGCCATGTCGTCGGACCAGACGATGAGGTCGTCGGCTCCGGGCGTCGCCCGTATGACGGAGGTGGTGAGAATCGCCTTGATCTGGAACGTAGCGTTGATGGGCGGCTTTTGCACGTAGGCCAGAGCGACCCAGTCCCCACCGGGGACCTCTTTCGTGGAATCCCACTGGACGTAATACCGCGGCGCGTCCCCGGGGCAGCATTCGCGCGCGATCAGCACATAGGAATGCAGTCCAGTCGCAGCGCGCGTCCTGCCGCGCACCTCGATGGCGCAGGCGTCTTTCACACACTCCACGGTGGCGCCATCTGTTGACGTTGGCGTGAGGATCGTGACAGGCGGCGCAGGGCTGGGCGACGGCGCCTGCGCCGGGGCCGACGGCGGGGACACGGAGGTCGGGGGGCGATCGGACTCGGCGGACTTGTCCGACAGAACACTCGGCAGGCCGACGGCGAGCGCCACGATCACCCCGGCAGCGGCAGAGACTGCGGCCACGGCCTCCCACGGCCGCGACGGAGAGCGGGGTTGCCGGCCTTCGCTGCCTCCTGTGGCCGGGGGCGACGTGACTTCGTCGGGGACATCATCTGAACTGTCAGGTGAAGTACTTTTCTGAGCCTCTTCCTCGTTCACCCCATATCCCCCATACGATCCTCAACGCCCGTCGCCAGAATATCGAGAATTCCACTATCGGCGATGGGGGCAATTTACCGGCCGCGCTGGCGTAAACGATGCTCGTACCGGTGCCCTATGTGGGTATGGGCCCTGTCGAGCTGCCCCAGATCTGGGCCCGCCCGTCGACTCGCACAGCGCGGTGGACGCAGCCTGCCCCATTTCCGGGGCAGCTCGACAGCGCCGAACCAGAGGAGGTCCCACCTGGGCCCGCACCTCCGGACAACCGGCATCGTCACCGCATGGAAGGATGCCTATATGGAGCAGGTGCTGAGCCGGCGGGCGGCCTCGGACGCGATCAGCGACCAGGGATGGCGGTATTTGCTGGGCGCGCTCCGCACGTCGGTTCCCGTCGGCTCGTTGGCCGAGGCGGTCGAGGTGGTGGGGCGCGTGGTCGCGGAGTGCGGTGCCGACGCGGATGGGCACCTGCGCGCTGATCTGCGTCCGGAACGGGTCGTCCTGACCCTCCAGTCGATGGATCAGGCGGCGCTCACCGCCCGCGACATCGACCTCGCGCATCGGATCTCCGCGACCGTGTGCAGCGGCGGGCTCCGGACGGAGCCCGAGATCGGTACGGGGGCGCCGCGGTCGGTCCAGCTCGTGGAGATCGCTGTCGACGCGCTCGACATCGCGGCGGTGCGGCCGTTCTGGAAGGCCGTCCTGGGCTACGCGGACGAGGCGGGAGCCGACGGTCCCGAGGATCCGATCGTCGACCCAGTGGGGCAGGGTCCGGCGATGTGGTTCCAGCAGATGGATCGGCCACGCACGGAACGGAATCGCATCCACTTCGATGTCTGCGTCCCACACGACGAGGCACCCCGGCGGATCGAGGCCGCGCTGGCGGCCGGTGGCCGACTCGTGTCCGCGTCCCGCGCCCCTGCCTTCTGGATTCTCGCCGACATCGAGGGCAACGAGGTCTGCGTGACGACCTGGCAGGGCCGGGACGGGTCGTAGACCGGGCTGGCCGGCAAGTCTCAGCGGTCGGTGGACAGGCGGGCGTGCAGGTGCTCGTCGTAGCGGCGGCCGTCGCCGTACCGGTACGACTCGCGCAACGTCCCCTCGGCGGGGTAGCCGGCGCGGTCGGCGACCCGGCAGGACGCCGGGTTGGCGACGGCGTGGCACAGCTCGATCCGGTGCAGCCGGAGGTCGTCGAACGCCCACGCGGTGAGCCGGGCCACGGCCCGCGTCGCGACACCGCGCCCGCGCGCCGCCGGCATCGTCCAGTAACCGATCGAGGCGTCGCTGTGGCGGATGTGGTGCAGCGACACCGAGCCGAGCAGTTCCCCGTCGCCGGCATCGGCCACCGCCAGCGAGGCGTGGTCACCGGCCGACCAGTCGGCCCGGCGACGCACCCAGAGCAGGGCCACCTGGTCGTCGATCGGGCCGTCGCCCTGCGGGTTCCACTGGGCGATGGCCGGGTCGCGCAGGGCGTCGAGCACCGCCGGGGCGTCCGCGTCCCTCCAGGGGCGCAGCAGCAGGTCGTCGGCGGTGAACTCCACGTGTTCCACGAGGCCGGAGTCTGGCACACGTCGCGTCGGTCCCGCCGCCCGATTACCCACAGTCTTCTTCAAAGCTGTACGAAGCAACCCGGCAACCGGACAGAAGTGACGCAGACAACCCGCAACGCCACTAGTTAAATTTTTAACTAGTGCTATCGTCGTGGTCGTGACAGAGAGCCTGGACAGCACCCGAGCGGCCGCCTGGCGCGCCTACATCGAGGCCAGCCAGCGACTGTTCACCCAGATGGAAGACGACCTGCGGGCCGACAGCGACCTCAGCTTCGCCGACTACCACGTGCTGGTCCTGCTCTCCGAAGCACCGGGGCAACGACTGCGGATGGGCGAGCTGGCCGGCCGCCTGGTCTTCTCCCCCAGCCGCCTCACGTACCAGATCTCCTCGATGCAGCGGCGCGGCCTGGTCAGCAAGGAGCCCTGCCCGGACGATCGGCGCGGCAGCGAAGCCGTGCTCACCGCCGCCGGACTGCTCACCCTGACCGAGGCCGCACCCCACCACCTGGCGTCGGTGCGTACCCATCTGATGGACGACCTCGACGACGCCGAGGTCGCCTGCCTCACCCGGATCTTCGACCGGCTCGGCCGCCGCCTGCGGGCGGCCGGGACCACGTCGAACACCCACGCCTCACGCTAAGGAGCCCCGCGATGCCCGCGATCACCGTTGACAACGTCCTCGTCCTGCCCCGACTGCCCAAGCTCCACAAGGCCACCACGATCCGCAAGGTCCGCAAGGTGACCACCGCGCCCAGCGGCTTCGAGGGTGAGGGTTTCCCGGTCCGCCGGGCCTTCGCCGGGGTGTCGACGACCGACCTGGACCCGTTCATCCACCTCGACCAGATGGGCGAGGTCGATTACGCGCCGGGTGAGCCGAAGGGCACCCCGTGGCATCCGCACCGCGGCTTCGAGACCGTCACGTACATCATCGACGGCGTCTTCGACCACCAGGACTCGCAGGGCGGCGGTGGCACCATCACCGACGGCGACACCCAGTGGATGACGGCCGGCAGCGGCTTGCTGCACATCGAGGCGCCGCCGGAGCACCTGGTGACGAGCGGTGGCCTCTTCCACGGCACGCAGCTCTGGGTCAACCTGCCCCGCAAGGCCAAGATGAACCCGCCCCAGTACCAGGACATCCGGGGCCGGGAGTCGGCGCTGCTCACCACCGAGGACGGCGGCGCGCTCATCCGGGTCATCGCCGGTGAGATCGCCGGGCACAAGGGGCCGGGCTCCACGTTCACGCCGATCACCATCAGCCACGTCACCGTCCAGCCCGGCGCGCAGGTCGACCTGCCCTGGAACCCCAACTTCAACGCCCTGGTGTACGTGCTCGGCGGGCGCGGCACCGTCGGCGCCGAGCGCCGACCGGTCCACACCGGCCAGCTCGCGGTGCACGGTCCCGGCAACGCCCTGCGCTTCAGCGCGAACGCCACCCAGGACAGCAACACCCCGGCGCTCGACCTCTACATCATGGGCGGTCAGCCCATCCGGGAGCCGGTGGCGCAGTACGGCCCGTTCGTCATGAACACCCGCGACGAGCTGCTCCAGGCGTTCGAGGACTTCAAGGCCGGCCGACTCGGCGTCATCCCCACCGAGCGCATCCCGCACACCGACGGCAAGCGCCAGCGTCCCTGACCCTGACCATGCGAAAGGCCCCCGGTTCGTTCCGGGGGCCTTTCGCGTAGGACAGGTCAGGCCGTCTCGTGGGCCTTCGCCATGTCGATGAAGCCCTGCCACTGCGCCGGCCCGAAGGCCAGCGTCCCGCCGTCACGGTCCTTCGTGTCGCGAACAAGGACGACACCGGGGAGATTGTCGGCGACCTCGACGCAGTCGCCGCCGTTGTTGCCGCTCTTGGTGCTCTTGCGCCACCGTGCGCCGCTCATGTCCATGATGCTGCCGCTTCCCTGATGAGGTCCAGGGTTTGCGCTCGCGATAGGGCCTCGCCGCGAACACGCTCCCATCGTCGTTCGAGCGTAACAATGTCCGGAGTCTGATCGACGATCTGCGCGGCCGCCTGGCTGTCCACGTGCGCCACCCGCCCACCGTCCGGCATGTCGGCGATGGTGAACGGGCCGCCGAGGCCCGGATACATGCCGGCCGAGGTCGGCACGGCGTAGAGCTGAACTGCTGGCATTGCCGACCATTCGACAAGTCGGTTCAACTGCTCGGCCATCAAGGCCCGATTGCCACCGGAGGTGCGCCGAAACACGGCCTCGTCGACGACCGCGATGAGCAGTGGTGGCCGATCTCGTCGCAGGATCGCCTGTCGGCCGATGCGAGCCGAGACCAGGTCGTCGACCTCGGCGGGGGTCAGATCTTCTCCCGCCAGCGTGGCGCGGGCGTACGCCTCGGTCTGCAGCAGGCCGGGCACCCATGCGAGCTGGTAGCTGCGCAGCGACAGGGCTTCGCGCTCAAGGTCCGCCCAGAGACGGAACCAGGAAGGTTCGCGACGTTTCAGAACGTCCGGCCAAAGGTCCGCCTCCTCACGCCTGAGCAATGCCGCAACCTTGGCCCGATGCCGAGTCTGCGGAATGCGCCCCGGGTTGGCCCATTTGGCTGCGGTCTTGGGGTCGACACCAATCTGAGCTGCAAGGCTGTCCGCTGTCTCGCCAGCCGCCGACATGGCCTCGATGACTGCGTGGTTCATCCGATAACTCCTCGGTACGTCCCGGGCGTCCACAGGAGATAGTGCAACGCTGTGTATTCGTTAGGCAACAGGCGGCAAGGTGGCACCAGACGGCGCGGCCGGCAGGGACCACCCGAGACCCGGCGGACGCGTTCGTACCGGGGCCGCCCCTGTCCGGCGAGCACTCACGGGGGCGGCCCCTTCCCACGACGACAGCGCGAAGGAGGCACCGTGCGCTTCACGTTCTGGCGCAGCGAGACCGTCCCCATGGTGGGCCACCTGATCCGGGCACAGCGAACGAACGGGAGTCGGGCGTGATCTCCGCGCAGATCTCCGGCCCCGAGCGCGGGCCGGTCGCGGACCGTCCGCGCCGGCACGGCCAGGCCCCACCGCACACACCGCTACGCCCCCACTGGGCCTGCCGCGCCGACGGCCTGCCGTGGCCGTGCGCGACCGCGCGGCTCATGCTGAAGGCCGAGTACGAGCACAAGATGCCGAGCCTGTCGATCTACCTGGCCGGGCTCCTGTACGAGGCGATGCGGGACCTGTACCACCTGAACCCCCACGACGGTCCGAGCCCGCGCGCCCTGTACGACCGTTTCGTGGGATGGGGACCCTTCCGCAAGCCGATCATCGAGCCGGCAGACCTGCACTGCGATACCTAGATCCACGCTGGTCACCGTCTCGGCCAGCCGACCACCGCATCTTTCAGATGCTCGACAACATCACCACAGTCATCACGGAGCACCCTGCACCTGGCGCTTGAGAAGATCCCCGCGCCGAGGGCATTACCCGCCGTTGCGCGCCGGCCTTGCGTTCCTTCGTCGGGCGCCTCAAGCACTACTGATCCCCATAGTCGAACTTATCGGGTCTGCGAACCAGCAGTCTCCTACCAGCGACTGACCGCAATCCTCTACGGAAGGTCGACCTGGCCCACGTCCGGGTCATGGGTTGACGCTCCAAGGAGAATAGGCGCATGGCGCGCCGCCCCCGGTCAAGAAGCATGCCGATCAGTAGAGTCCGTCGACCGACCAGCGCAGAGCCTGATACCCCACCACACGAGTTTCTCGTGCAGGTGCTAGGACCCCTTCTTGCCGGAGTCCCAATCTTGATGGCCGGAGCAAAGGTCTTGCTGGTTGCCAACGGGAACGATGCGACTCTGAGCGCCCTTCTTTCGACACTGAACATTCCCGCCGTGCTGCTCTCCGTGTACCTGTCGATTGTCCCACTATTGCTGGTAGCCCTCCCGGGGACGTACTTGGTTTATCAGTACGGCCTGTCGGACGATCCGGCGACGATCGAGGGCAGGCGGCGGACGGGCTTGACGCTTCTCCCGTTGGTCGGGATCAGCTTCCTACTGACCCCCGCGAATACCTGGGACATCCTCGTACAGATCGGCCTCGCGATCGTATTTTTCGTGATTGCGTTCTCACGCCTTATTCAGGAATTCGCTCAGGTGCCACTTCCCCAGGTGGGGCCATGGCAGTTGAACCTTGTGAGATCCTGGCTCGTACGGCACGTTGGCGCAGTCGCGATTGCCTACGCGATGTGCGCCGTTATAGCCGCTCCACTCATAGGAGACCCGCGTCAGGGTATTTGGCTCCCCGCCGTCAGGGTTCAGATTGAAGGATACGCCGAGGGCGTTGGCTGGATTTTGGAGGAGAATGAACAGACGACCCAACTGCTGTGGCCGGACAGCACGGTTTCCAGATTCCCATCGAGCCAAATTCAGCAGATCGAGTTCTGCAGCCTTCGGCGGAGCGCTGGCGGCTCCGGGAATCGACCTCTAGTACTTCTGGTGTTTGTGAAGGCTCCAGGAAGGCAGCCTGCCTGTCATCCGTAGGCGGTGGTTCCAATGCTTGCGACCGTCACCCCGGTCGACCACCGAGACAGGCGTCGGCGCCCGTTCGCGCCAGCGGGCAGCCGCGGGCGGGGACAGGTCGGGCCGATCGCGTGGGCGACCCACTCCAGGTCGGCGATGTGGGGGCTTCCGCGCGACGGGATGCCCCCACATCGGCGATCTCGAGACGATCAACGCGTCGGGGCCAGCCGTCGCCTTAGGAGACCGCGAAAATCCCCGCGACACCAAGAATCACCATCAGCAACACCGCTACCAGCGCCCCCCGTTCGCTCTCCACCGCCGGCTCGCGGTACTCGTTCACGGGGTTCGTCGTTTCGCGGGGCATGGTGTGGCCTCCTCGGCTGTTGTCGCTGCTCGCGTGGCGTCATCCAGGTCACCGGTCGGGCGGCCTGGCATGCGGACCCGCGTCGGGGGTCCTACCGTGAGGACGTTGTCGACCTCCGGGGGGCTGGACGTGCCGTTACAGGACTGGTTCCTCACTGCGCAGGAACGCGCCAACCCGGTGTCTGGGTTACCCGTTTGGACCAGGGGAAACCTCGCCGAGCCGTTGATTCACGGGGCGGCGTACTTCGACCGGTTGGTCGAGGAGGTGGAGGCGTTGACCGCCGGTGACCACCTCTTCTTCACCGACTGGCGGGGTGATCCGGACCAGCGGCTGCGCCCGGACGGCCCCACCGTGGCCCAGCTCTTCGCGCAGGCCGCCCAGCGTGGTGTGGTGGTCAAGGGCCTGATCTGGCGCTCACACCTGGACGTGCTGGCGTACAGCGAGGCGGAGAACCGCAACCTCAGCGAGACGGTCTCGGCGGCCGGCGGCGAGGTGCTGCTCGACCAGCGGGTGCGCCGGGGCGGCTCGCACCACCAGAAGCTGGTGGTGCTGCGGCACCCGAACGCCCCGGAGCGGGACGTCGCCTTCGCCGGTGGCATCGACCTGTGCCACAGCCGCCGCGACGACGCCGCGCACGGGGGCGACCCCCAGCCGGTGCAGATGTCCTCCCGGTACGGCCCGAACCCGCCCTGGCACGACGTGCAGCTCGCGGTGCGCGGGCCGGTGGTCGGCGCGCTGGACACCCTGTTCCGGGAGCGCTGGACCGACCCGATGCCGCTGGACTCGGAGAACCCGATGGCGTACGCGCGGGACCGGCTGCGTGGCGCGGACCTGCGGCCGGACCCGCTGCCCGAGCAGCCCGCCGACCCGCCCGAGTGTGGGCCGCACCAGATTCAGGTGCTGCGCACCTACCCCGCCGTTCGGCCGCGCTACTCCTTCGCCCCGGACGGCGAGCGGACCGTGGCCCGGGGCTACACCAAGGCGGTACAGCGGGCCCGCCGCCTCATCTACCTGGAGGACCAGTACCTCTGGTCGACGGAGGTCGCGAACCTGTTCGCCCAGGCGCTGCGGGAGAACCCGGAGCTGCACCTGGTGGCCGTGGTGCCCCGGCACCCGGACGTGGACGGCCGGCTCGCCCTGCCACCCAACATGGTCGGCCGCGAGCAGGCGCTGTCGCTGTGCGAACGCGCCGCCCCGGATCGGGTGCACGTGTTCGACGTGGAGAACCACGCCGGCACCCCGGTGTACGTACACGCGAAGGTCTGCGTGGTCGACGACGTCTGGGCCAGCGTCGGCAGCGACAACTTCAACCGCCGCTCCTGGACCCACGACAGCGAGCTGTCGTGTGCCGTACTCGATGAGACGCGCGACGAGCGGACGCCCACCGACCCGGCGGGCCTCGGCGACGGTGCCCGGGCCTACGCCCGGGACCTGCGGCTGCGGCTCTGGCGCGAGCACCTGGACCGTGACCCGGACGGCGCCGACGACGCCGATCTGCTCGACCCGGCCGACGCGGTCGCGGCCATCACGGCCGCGGCCGACAAACTGCAAGAGTGGTACGACGGCGGCCAGGTCGGCGACCGTCCACCCGGCCGGCTGCGCCCACACCGCCCCGAGCGGCTGCCCTGGTTCACGCGTGCCTGGGCGCTGCCGGTGTACCGGCTCGTCTACGACCCCGACGGCAGGCCGCTGCGCGCGAGGCTGGCCGGCACCTGGTGAGCCGGCCGGGCCGGCTCGGGCAGGCCGGCCGCGCCCGGGTGCACGGTCAGCCCTCCCGGGTACGCGAACGACGAGCGCGGTGAGAAGTAGCCGAACCCGATGATCAGCGGGTTGGCGGGACGCAGCGCGTACATCGGATGCCGGGGTTGCAGGAACTCCACCGACTCGATCTCGAACGGCGTCACGGGCTCGGCCACGTACGGGTAGACCGAACTGAGCAGTTGGCCGTCACGGCGGGTGAAGTAGCGGTGGTGCCCGCTGCTGATCACGTGCCCGGTCTGCCCCACCCGGCACCGGGCGCGGATCAGCGGCTCCCCGTCCACCTCGGTCTCGGAGAGCAGCTCGTCGCCGTTCACGCCGATGGTGGTCCGTCCGGCCTGCGCGGGAGCGCCACGCGCGGTGGCGTACTCGCGGACGACCCGGCTGGAGGCCACGTAGTGGGTCCACCAGCCACCGGGGCTCAGGCCGCCGGGCGCGTCCACGCCGACCAGTGAGATGCCGAGGTACGTCAACGAGTACGCACCGAAGCCGGAGGTCTGCGTCTCGTCCTCGACGACGTACTGGTTGAGGAACACCTGTCGGTCGGCACGGGGACGCAGCCCGGTGGGGACCAGGGCGGCGACCGCGTCGGGGTCCGCTGGCAACCAGCTGAAGTACAGGGTTTGGCTGTTCACGACGAGCTGGGGAGCGGTTGGATCGAGCATGGTGCCTCCGAACCGGGTGTCTACTCCGCGACGCTACGGCCGGTCCCGCCGGCGGGACAACGACGGATAGGCGACACACCTGCCCGGTTGTCGGATTTCATGTTGACCGGTCGGTGGAGGCTCCCGGACCGACCGGTCGGCCGCACGGGGATGACCGGGTGCCGCAAGATTCGCCCTCGAAACGGGTAAGAGACCTCACCAGCTGCGCGCTCGCCGCCACTTTTGGGCGTTTTGTTACGTGACACACCTTAAGTACATCAACCTTTCGGCTAGCTTTCCGGGAGCCGATCAGGTTAAGGTGACTCCCGAACGGCCCAACTGAAGCTAAACCTAAGCGCCACTTTCTTTTTGTCCGCGGACGAGGTGCAGGGAGGACCACCATGACCGCGCCAACGATCACCGAGCAGGCGAGCACCACAGCAGTCGAGCAGAAGAGCACCACCAAGCTTGACCCGCGGGCGCTCAGCGACAGCGCCGCCGATGTGCTCAACGCCATGGCAGCGCTGCCCGCCAACCACCCGTCCCGCGCCGCGCTGCGCGACCGCGCGATCGAGGCCTGGCTGCCGCTGGCCAACCACCTCGCCCACCGTTACAGCGGGCGGGGCGAGCCGACCGACGACCTGGCGCAGACCGCCGCCGTCGGCCTGATCAAGGCCATCGACAAGTTCGACCCGTCGCGCGGCGTCGACTTCGCCGGTTACGCGATCCCCACCATCATCGGCGAGCTGAAGCGCCACTTCCGCGACCGCACCTGGGACATCCGCGTACCGCGCCGTCTCCAGGAGCTGCGGCTCGCCATCTCCGACGCCAACAGCTCGCTGCTGCAGACCCTCGGCCGCTCGCCGACGGTCGCCGACATCGCCGCCCACCTCAAGCTCACCGAGGAAGAGGTCCTGGAGGGCCTGGAAGGCGCCCGCGCGTACAACGCGGTGTCGCTGTCCACCCCGACCGGCGACGGCGACCGGGCCACCGAGCTGGGCGACATGCTCGGCGGCGAGGACAACGAGTTCGAGCTGGCCGAGCTGCGGGTCGCCCTCGGCCCGGCGCTCGCCACGCTCGACGAGCGGGAGCAGAAGATCCTGACCCTGCGGTTCTACGGCAACCTGACCCAGTCGCAGATCGCCGACCAGATCGGCGTCTCGCAGATGCACGTCTCCCGGCTGCTCGCTCGGGCCCTGACCAAGCTGCGGGGCCAGCTCGACGGCACCTACTAGGGACTTCACGATCGAGGACGGGTCAGCGTCGCCCCGGTCCTCGATCGTGTGAACACCGGCCGGATCGCTTCCCTTCGGGGCGGCGGTCCGGCCGTTCGCATCCGCTCCATCCCGCCGACGCGACCCGGGGCCGGCACATCGAGCCTGCCGCGGACCGGTGCAAGACTGGGCCGTGCTCTCCGACGTGACCCTGGACCTGCCGGTCCGCCCGACCTTGCCGGCGCTGCTCACCGCGCTCGACGCGGCCGGCGCCGCAGTCCTGGTCGCGCCGCCGGGCACCGGCAAGACGACCCTCGCACCGCTGGCGGTGGCCGACCGGGTCGACGGCCGGGTGGTGATCGCCCAGCCCCGCCGGGTGGCGGCGCGCGCCGCGGCCCGGCGGATGGCAGACCTGCTCGGCGAGCGCGTCGGCGACCGGGTCGGTTACGCCGTACGCGGCGAGCGGCGGGTCTCCCCGGCCACCCGGATCGAGGTGGTCACCACCGGCCTGCTGGTCCGCCGCCTGCACCACGACCCGGAGCTGCCCGGCACCGGCGCGGTGCTGCTCGACGAGTGCCACGAGCGGCAGCTCGACGCCGACCTGGCGTTGGCCTTCACGGTGGAGGCCCGGGCCACGCTCCGGCCCGACCTGCGGCTCCTCGCCATGTCCGCCACGCCGGACACCGACCGCTTCGCCGCGCTGCTCGGCGGGACCGCCCCGGCCCCCGTGGTCCGGGCCGAGTCGGCGCTGCACCCGGTGCGGCGGATCTGGACGCCGCCGCCCCGGCCCGTCGCGCCGCCCGGGGCCGGTCCGGTCGACCGCGCCCTGCTCGACCACGTGGCCGCCACCGTCCGGCGGGCGCTGCACGAGCAGGACGGCGACGTGCTGGTCTTCCTGCCCGGCGCAGGTGAGATCGCGGCGGTCACCGGCCGGCTCGCCGACCTGCGGGACACCGTCGCGCTGTTGCCCCTGCACGGCCGGCAGCGCGGGGCCGAGCAGGATGCGGCCCTGCGCCCCCGGACCGACGACCGTCGTCGCGTGGTGCTCTCCACCGCGCTGGCCGAGACCAGCCTGACCGTGCCGGGCGTACGGACGGTGGTGGACGCCGGGCTGTCCCGGGTGCCCCGCATCGACCTGGCCCGTGGACTGGGCGCGTTGGTCACCGTGGCGGTCTCCCGGGCCGCCGCCACCCAGCGGGCCGGCCGGGCCGGCCGCGAGGCGCCGGGGCACGTCTACCGCTGCTGGTCGGAGGCCACCCACGAGCGGCTGCCCGCCCGGCCGGAGCCGGAGATCGCCACCGCCGACCTGACCGGGTTCGCGTTGGAGCTGGCCGCCTGGGGCAGCCCGGACGGCGTCGGTCTGGCGCTGCCCGACGCCCCACCGGCCGCCGCGATGACCGTCGCCCGGGACACCCTCGAGACGCTGGGCGCGGTCGACGCGACGGGTCGGATCACCGGGCGGGGGCGAGCGATCGCCTCCGCCGGGGCGCACCCACGGCTGGCCCGGGCGCTGCTCGACGCCGCCGACCGGGTCGGCGTCGACCGCGCGGCCGAGGTGGTCGCCCTGCTCGCCGAGGACAGCGCCGCCGGCCCGGGCGACGACCTGGTGGCCGGCTGGCGTCGGCTCCGCGCCGGCGTCGACGCGGGTGCCACCGCCCGCTGGCGTGCCGAGGTACGCCGCCTGCGCGCCGCACTGCCCGCCGCCTCGCCCGACGAGAAGCGCGCCGGTCCCGGGCGTGCCCAGGCAACCGCCGCGCCCGGCACCGCAGCACGGGCCGGCACCGCAGCATGGGCCGGCACCGCAGCATGGGCCGGCACCGCAGCGAAGACCGGCTCCGCAGCACGGGCCGGCACCGCAGGGCCCCCTCAATCCGGCGCGCCCGCTGACCGCGACCGGCTGACCGACGATCTCGCCGCCGGGCTGGTCGTCGGTCTGGCGTACCCCGAGCGGTTGGCCCGGGTGCGGCGGCCGGGCGGGTCGTCGTACCTCATGACGGGCGGGACCGCCGCGGAGCTGGCGGCCGGGTCGGAGCTGGCCGGTGCCGACTGGCTCGCGGTGGCGGTCGCGGACCGCCGCCCCGGCGCGCCCTCGGCGCGGATCCGTCGCGCCACGCCCCTGGACGAGACGACCGCCCGGGAGGCGGCGGGTCCGCTGCTGTCCACGCGCCGGGAGGTGGGCTGGTCCGACGGGGACGTGGTGGCCCGGGAGGTGACCCGGCTCGGCGCGATCGAGCTGGTGGCGCGGCGGCTGGACCGTCCCGACCGGGCGGAGGTGGCGGCGGCGCTGCTGACCGGCCTGCGTCAGGAGGGGTTGGGACTGCTGCCGTGGACCCCGGCGGCGCGGGGGCTGCGCGAGCGGATGGCGTTCTGCCGGCTGCACCTCGACGCCGAGTGGCCGGACGTCGACGACGAGGCGCTGCTCGCCGCCCTGCCGACGTGGCTGGGGCCGGAGCTGGCCGCCGCCCGGCGGCGTGCCGACCTGAACCGGGTCGACGTGACCTCGGCGCTGCGCCGGCTGCTGCCCTGGGCGCAGGCCGCGCGCCTGGACGAGCTGGCACCCGAGCGCATCGAGGTGCCCAGCGGCTCCCGCGTCCGGGTGGACTACGCCGACCCGGCCGCGCCGGTGCTCGCGGTCAAGCTCCAGGAGACGTTCGGCTGGCCGGCGGCCCCGCGCATCGCCGGTGGCCGGGTGCCGGTGCTGCTGCACCTGCTCTCCCCCGCCGGCCGGCCGGTGGCGGTCACCGCGGACCTCGCGTCGTTCTGGCGTACCGGCTACCCGCAGGTCCGCGCCGAGCTGCGCGGTCGCTATCCGCGCCATCCGTGGCCCGAGGACCCGGACACGGCGACGCCGACCCGCCGGGCGGCCCCGCGCCGACGCTGACCAGGGGTCATTCCTCGACGACGTCGGCGACCACGACGGTGACGTTGTCCGGAGCGCCCGCGTGCAGCGCCAGGTCGATCAGCTTGCCGGCGCAGGCGGACTGGTCGGGATAGGCGGCGAGCACCTCGGCCAGGGTGTCCGGGCGGACGACGTTGGAGAGGCCGTCGCTGCACAGCAGCCACCGGTCGCCGGCGCGGGGCACCATCGTCGCGTACGACGGGGAGACGTCCTCGCCCTGCAACGCCTGGGTGACGACGGCCCGGCGCGGGTGGCTGCTGGCCTGGTCCGGGGTGATCACACCCTGGTCGACGAGCATCTGCACGAAGGTGTCGTCCCGGGTGATCTGCTTGAGCACGCCCTCGCGGAACAGGTAGGCCCGCGAGTCGCCGACGTGGGCGAGGGCCAGGCAGCTACCCGTACGGGCGAAGAGCAGGGCGGTCAACGTGGTGCCCATGCCCTGGCGCTCGGGGTCGTCGACGACGGCCTGCCGGATGCGGGCGGTGGCCAGCGCGATGCCGTCCTGGAGGGCGGCCACCAGGGCGTCCTCGGGTGTCTCCACGTCCAGCGGGGCGACCGCGTCGATGGTGAGCGAGCTGGCGAGGTCACCGGCGGCCATTCCGCCCATGCCGTCGGCGACGGCGACGAGCCAGGTGCCGGCGTGCAGGGCGTCCTGGTTTCCGCTGCGGATCAGCCCACGGTCGCTCGTTCCCACGGAACGCAGCTTCAGGGTCATGGGAGGCAGCCTGCCAGGCGAAGGGCGCAGTTGTCTCTAGGAGATCAGGACGACGGCGCGTGGCGCGGCCAATCTCACGTCTCACGTCCCGCCCCCGTCGCGCGCCTCGGCCCTTGTCGGACGGCAGATCCCATCCAGTCGGATCAATTGACAGGACGAACCACCACTGGAAACATCGAGCTTCGACCTGGGAGCGCTCCCAGGTCGCCACCGCCACCTGCCTCACCTCCCGTCCCGGAAGGACTACCCCGTGACGCCATCCAAACGTCGCCTCCTCCTGGCTGCGGCGACCGCCCTGGCCCTCACCGGCGCGGGCGCCGGAGCGGCCCATGCCGCGCCTCCCCCGGACGCCCCCGAGCAGATCGACAACGGGGACTTCAGCGCGGGCGTGAGCCCGTGGTTCTCCTACGGCACCGACTCACTCGGGGTCACCGACGGCCAGCTCTGCGCCGCCGTCCCCGGCGGACTCGCCAACCCGTGGGACGCCGGCATCGGCCAGGACGGCGTGCCGCTGACCGCCGGCGCCGAGTACACGCTCGGCTTCGACATCACCGCCACGCCCGGCACCGCCGTCAAGGCCGTGCTCCAGCTCGGCAGCGCTCCGTACACCACGTACGCGGCCGTGGACGCCGCCGCCACCGGCACCGTCCAGCGCGTCGAGTCGACCTTCACCGTTCCGGACGACAACCAGAACGCCCAGCTCATCTTCCAGGTGGGTGGCAGCGCGCAGGCGCAGACCATCTGCCTCGACGACGTGTCGCTGCGCGGCGGCGAGCCCCCCGCGCCGTACGAGCCGGACACCGGGCCCCGCGTCCGCGTCAACCAGGTCGGTTACCTGCCGGGCGGCCCGAAGAACGCCACGGTGGTCACCGAGGCGACCACGCCGCTGCCCTGGCAGCTCCGCTCGGCGTCCGGCGCGGTCGTGGCCAGCGGCACCACCACGACGCGTGGCGTGGACGACGCCTCCGGGCAGAACGTGCAGACCGTCGACTTCTCCAGCTACCGCACCCCGGGCGCGGGGCTGACGCTCACCGTCGACGGCGAGACCAGCCACCCGTTCGACATCTCCGGCACCCTCTACAAGCAACTGCGCTCCGACTCGCTCCAGTTCTTCTACGCCCAGCGCAGCGGCATCGCCATCGACGGTGACCTGATCGGCGACGAGTACGCCCGCCCGGCCGGTCACCTCGGCGTCGCGCCCAACCAGGGCGACACCAGCGTGCCCTGCCAGCCGGGCGTCTGCGACTACTCGCTGGACGTGCGCGGCGGCTGGTACGACGCCGGCGACCACGGCAAGTACGTGGTCAACGGCGGCATCGCCACCTACCAGCTCCTGAACACCTTCGAGCGGACCAAGACGGCGGCCACCGCCAACGGCGGCGACGGGCTGGCCGACAGCACCCTGCGGGTGCCCGAGCGCGGCAACGGCGTCCCGGACATCCTGGACGAGGCCCGCTGGGAGCTGGAGTTCCTGCTGCGCATGCAGGTGCCGGCCGGCAAGCCGCTCGCCGGCATGGTCCACCACAAGATCCACGACAAGAACTGGACCGGCCTGCCGCTCGCCCCGCAGGACGACCCGCAGCCGCGCGAGCTGCACCCGCCGTCGACCGCGGCCACCCTCAACATGGCCGCGACCGCCGCCCAGTGCGCGCGACTCTTCGCGCCGTACGACGCGGCGTTCGCGACCCGCTGCGGCACGGCCGCGAAGACGGCCTACGCCGCCGCGAAGGCACACCCCGCGGTGTACGCCAGCCCCACCGACGGCACCGGCGGCGGCGCGTACGACGACTCGAACGTCACCGACGAGTTCTACTGGGCGGCGGTCGAGCTGTACCTCACCACCGGGGCGCAGACCTACCTGACCGACCTGACCGCGTCGCCGCACCACACCGGCAACGTGTTCGAGCCGCGCGGCTTCGGCTGGCAGAGCGTCGCCGCGCTGGGCCGCCTCGACCTGGCCACCGTGCCGAACGGGCTGCCCGCCGCCGACCTGACCCGGGTCCGGGCCTCGGTCACCG
Organism: Micromonospora sp. RB23; assembly: GCF_053585025.1. Taxonomy (NCBI): domain Bacteria; kingdom Bacillati; phylum Actinomycetota; class Actinomycetes; order Micromonosporales; family Micromonosporaceae; genus Micromonospora; species Micromonospora sp. RB23. The sequence continues at coordinate 2,528,279 of NZ_CM132111.1, read as the reverse complement.
CCGCCGCCGACGCGTACCTCGCCGAGCTGCGCCGCCAGGCGTACGGGCTGCCGATGCCCGGGGACGCCGACAGCTACTTCTGGGGCGCGAACAGCAGCATCATCAACAACGCGATCGTCCTGGCCACCGCCTTCGACCTGACCCGCGACGCCCGTTACCGCGACGGCGCCGTGCAGGCGATGGACTACATCCTGGGCCGCAACGCACTGAACATCTCCTACGTCACCGGCTGGGGCGAGCACGCCGCGCAGAACCAGCACAGCCGGATCTTCGGTCACCAGCTCGACGCCAACCTGCCCCACCCGCCCGCCGGATCCCTCGCCGGTGGGGCGAACGCGGCGTTGCAGGACCCGTTCGTGGCGCAGTTGCTCGCCGGCTGCAAGCCGATGTTCTGCTACGTCGACGACATCAACTCGTACTCCACGAACGAGGTGGCGATCAACTGGAACTCGGCGCTGGCCTGGATCTCCTCGTTCCTGGCCGACCAGGGTGACTCCGGCGCGGTACCGGCCGTCACCTGCTCGGTGAACTACGCCAACTACGGCGCCTGGCAGGGCGGCACCGGGTTCACCGCGCAGTTGACCATCCGCAACACCGGGTCCACGGCCGTCAACGGCTGGACCGCCCGGTTCGCGTTCACCGGCGACCAGCGCGTCCGGGAAGCCTGGCTGGCGAAGGTCACCCAGTCCGGCGCGACGGTCACGGCGAAGAACGAGTCGTACAACGCCAAGATCGCTCCTGGCGGCACGGTGACGTTCGGCTTCAACGCGACCACCAACGGCGGCGCCAACCCCAGTCCGGGGCTGGTCACCGTCAACGGGAACGCCTGCGCGCTGTCCTGACCGCGACCCCTGGTGGCCGCCCTTCCCCCGTGGGCGGCCACCAGGACCACCCGTCCGCTACGACGAATCCAGCACCAGGCGCAAGGCACGCTCGCCGATGCCACGCATCAGGGGGTTGTCCTCCGAGTGCGTCAGGAACACCAGGGACAGGGCGAGCGCCCACCCGCGTGCCCTCTCCCAGGTCGCGTCGTCCGCCCGGCCGTACGCCCGCCGAAGAGCAGCGCGCTGCTCGGCCGTGAACAGCATCCAGGCCACGGACAGATCGGTCGCGGGATCGCCCGAGGTGATGTCACCAAAGTCGATCACGGCGCTGATCCGACCCCGGTCGACGAGAATGTTGGCGGGATGCAGGTCCCCGTGCAGCCACAGCGGCGGGCCGTTCCACGTGGGTGCGGCGACGGCCACCTCCCAGATCCCGAGTGCGGCGACACGATCGGCCGGATCGAGGTGCGCGAGCCCGTTCAGGACCCCGGCGGCGCGCCCGGGCAGTGCAATCCCGCGCACCGGGTTGACGGGGGCCTCCGCAGGAGCCGGTAGGTGCAGCGCGTCCAGGAAACCGCCGAGCGTCGCCGCTGCCGACGACGGGTCGTCGGGCGCCGACAGCGCCACGATCCGGCCCGGGAAGAACGGCACGACACTCCACGACCAGGGGTACTGGCCCGACGGCTGCCCGAGACGCACCGGCGCTGGCACCGGCAACGGCAGGCCACTGGCCAGCTCCGGCAGCCAACGCTGCTCGTGCGCGATGAGCTCGGCGGCTATGGCGCGCCGCGGCAACCGGACCAGCAACTCCGCACCGAGCCGACACACGAGGTTGTCCCAGCCGTTGGCCAGGATCTCGACCGGCAGGTCCGCCAGATCGGGATGCTGCTGGTCGAGCAGACCGCGCACCAGTTCGACAGAGACGGGAACCTCCGCGGCCGGCATCCTCTGGACGGTCACAGCGAAACCCTACGACCGCGCCCGGAGCTGTCGTTCTCGGCTGATCCGCTCCGCCCTTGCGTTCGGCTCCGCCATTGCCTGCGGCCCCACCCTTGCGTGCGGCTCGGCCCTTGCGTGCGGCTACTCGGCTCGGCTGTTGTGTGCGGCGATCAGGGCCGGCAGCTCGTGCAGCGAGTCGACGCGGAACAGGCACCGGTCGGCCACGCCCGGCATGTCGAGGATGTGCCCCCACGGCGAGCGCCGGATCAGGCACGTCTTCATCCCGGCCTCCTGGGCCGGACGGGCGTCGTTGTCGGGCCGGTCCCCGACGTACAGGATCGACGCCGGGTCGCCGCCGCCCTCGGCCACGACCCGGTCGAAGAAGGCCGGCGCGGGCTTCGCCACGCCCCAGGAGTGCGACGTGCCGATCACGTCCACGTCGAGGTCGAGAGAGCGCAGGGTCGACTCGGCGTGGGCCGGCTGGTTACCGGCCAGGCCCACCAGCAGACCCTGGTTCCGCAGGGCGGTCAGACACCCACGCGCGTCCGGGTAGAGATCCTCCGCGCCGAACGTCTCCGGCTGACCGGCGGCGGCTCGGGCGGCGAGTTCGGCCTCAAGATCGAAGTCGGGCCGGAAGGTGCGGAACGTCTCCCGGTAGTCCAGTCCCCGGGCGACCACCGCGCCGAAGACCGCCGACAACGTGTGCCGTGGCACGCCGAGCCAGTCCGCCCAGGCCGCGAACTCGCGGGACTCGTCGAGGATCACCCCGCCGACATCGAAGAACACCGCATTGATCAACCTGTCCCCCGTCCCATGTGATGCCGCCGATCATAGGAGGCAGCATCGAGGCTCGACCGGCCCGAGATTGTCGTACACCTGTTCTAAGGTCGGTCCATGTTGGAGAGCTTGGTGCGGGCGGACTCGGTGGTTGCCGACTGCCTCGCCGCGCCGGTGTGGGCTCTTCCCGAGCACGATCTTGTCGCGGCCCTCGACGCCGCGCACCGGCTCGCGCAACGCCTGGCGGCCCTGCAGTTGGCGCTGGTGCGTGAGGTGGACGGCCGGGGCACGGCCCGGGCGCAGGGCGCGTCGTCGACGGCGCTCTGGTTGCGGGGCCGGCTGCGGCTCGACGGTTCCGCCGCCCGCCGCCTGGTCGATCTCGCCAGCGCGCTCGACGCCGGAGCGCCCGGTGTGCGCGCCGCGCTGGCGGACGGTGACATCAGTGTCGAGCAGGCGCGGGTCATCGGCGAGACCTCCAGACGGTGCACACGGCCGCCGGCGCCGAGGCAGCCGACAAGGCGGTCGGCGTCCTCGTCGGGTGGGCCGGGCAGTTCGAGCCGAGGCTGCTGCGCAAGCTGGGCACCCGGATCCTCGACCACGTGGCCCCCGAGCTTGCCGAGGCCGCCGCCCGGGCGGCGCTGGAGGCCGAGGCCCGCCGGGCCGACCGCGACCGTCATCTCACGCTCTCCGAGCTACACGACGGTCGACTGCGGCTTTCCGGTCACCTGAACGCCGAGGCGGCCGGTCTGCTGCGGGCCGCCCTCGACCCGCTGACCGCACCGTCCGGTCCGGACGATCCACGCTGCCCCGGCCAACGTCGGCACGACGCGCTCGCCGACCTCTGCCGGCTCGCGCTCCGCACCGGTGAGCTGCCCGACCACGGCGGTGAGCCCGCCCAGATCGTCGTGACCACCAGCTTCGACGCGCTGGCCCGGCAACTCGATACCGGCACCCTCGACACCGGCCCACAGCTCACCCCGGAGACTGTACGTCGGCTGGCCTGCGACGCGGCGATCCTTCCCGCCGTGCTCGGCGGCAACGGTCAGCCGCTCGACGTCGGCCGGCAACGCCGACTCGTCACCGGGCCGCTGCGCCGCGCCCTGGTCCTGCGCGACCGAGGCTGCGCCTTCCCCGGCTGCGACCGCCCACCCCGCTGGTGCGACGCCCACCACATCCGGCACTGGGCCGACGGCGGCCACACCAGCCTGACCAACTCGGTGCTCCTCTGCGGTCACCATCATCGGCACGTGCACCGCGGCGAGTGGACGGTCCGCCTGGGCGGCGACGGCCACCCCGAATTCGTCCCGCCCGCCTGGCTCGACCCCGAGCAACTCCCCCGCCGCAACCACTACCACCGGCGGACGTGACGGGCTCCCAGCCCGCCAGCCGCAACCAGTACCACCGGTGGACGTGCCCGGTTCCCAGCCCGGCAGTCGCAACGAGCCAAAGCCTTCGGGTCGTGGTGTGACCGGCCTCGCGTCATTCGGGACCGCCGACTCCGCCCAGCCTGCATAACGTCGCGACCATGACGGTCAACGGCGACACGTTCGAGCGGACCACCGAGCACAACCACGCCACCACCAGCGAACCGGCCAGTGACAGCAAGTCGGTCACCACGAGCGACCAGGCGACCAACAACAAGCTGGCCAACGCCAACGACTCAGCCAGCGCCAGCGCCAGCGCCAACGCCAATGACTCAGCCAGCGCCAGCGACCGGGGTGCCGCTTCCGCCGCCGCCGCGTTCGTCTCGCGCTGATGCGGGGCGTCTCGCCGCTGCCTCCGCCGGGGCGACTGCGCACCCTCTCCCTCGCCACCCTGGCGAACTCGGTCGGTGCGGGCCTGTGGCTGACCGGGGCGGCTCTCTATCTCACCCGGGACGTGGGGCTGTCCGCCGTTCAGGTGGGTACGGGGCTCAGCGTCGCCGGCCTGGTGGGACTGACCGCCAGCGTGCCGCTCGGCGCCCTGGCCGATCGGCACGATCCGCGTACGTTGCGAGCTGCCCTGCAGGCCCTCCAGGCGGTGGTGGGGGCGGCGTACCTGCTGGTCGACTCGTTTCCGGTCTTCCTGGTCGTCGCGGTGCTCGAACTGCTGTTGGTCTCGGGCAACCTCGCGGTTCGCGCAGCGTTGGTCGCGGCCGTCGCGGGTCCACAGCGGCGGGTGCACGCCTTCGCCACGCTGCGCGCCGTGGCGAACCTGGGCATCGCGACCGGGGCCGGGCTGGCCGGATTCGCGTTGGCCGCGGACACGCACCGGGCGTACCAGCTGTTGGTGGTCGGCAACGCGGCCACCTATCTCGTGTCGGCGGCGCTGCTGCTGCGGCTGCCGGCGTACCCGCCGACGCCGCGTGCCTCGACGGGCGCTGCCCTACGCCGCCGAGGACCGCTGCGCGACGGCCGGTTCCTCGTGGTGAGCGGCTCGTCGGCGGTCCTCGCCCTGCACCAGACCGTCCTCACACTGGTGGTGCCGTTGTGGGCGGTGACCGTGGTCGGAGCGCCACCGCCGGTCGTGTCGGCGGTGCTGCTGACCAACACGCTGCTGACCGTCCTGTTGGCGGTGCGGCTGAGCCGGGGGGCGGACACCGCCGTCCCGGCGGCGGCGGCGATGCGCCGCGCCGGCCTGATACTGGCAACCGCGATGCTGCTCTACGCCATCACGGTTGCCCTGCCGACCACAGCGGCGGTCCTGCTTCTCCTGGTCGCCACCGCCGTCTACACCGCCGGAGACCTGTGGCACGCCGCTGCGGGAGCCGGGCTGGCCTACAACCTCGCTCCGACGGACGACCTCGGCGCGTACCAGGGGGCGGACGGCATGCTTGCCGGGCTGGCCCGGGCGGTCGCCCCGGCCCTGCTGACCCTGCTCATCATCGACGGCGGGGCGCCTGGCTGGCTGGCCGTCGCCGGGCTGTTCGCCGCGGCGGGTCTGGGCACCCCGGCACTGACCCGCCGGGCGCTGACCACCCGTCGGATGTAGCAGGATGCCGGGCATGACCGATCAGTCGAGCATCACCGTCCGCCCCGGCGGTCCCGACGACGCCCCGGAGGTGCTGCGGCTGCTCGACAGCGCCACCGCCTGGCTGGTCGAGCGCGGGCGGACCGGCCAGTGGGGCACCCGGCCGCCGTCCACCGATCCCGGCCAGATCTCGCGCGCCGACGCCTGGGCCGCGAGTGGCGACCTGCATGTGGCGATGCTGGGTGACCGTCCGGTCGGCGCGCTGGTGGTGGGTGCCGCCACCGAGCAGGTGCCCCCGGCCACCGAGCCGGAGCTGTACGTTCGGCTGCTGGTCACCGACCGGGCGTACGCCGGGCTGGGGATCGGGGCCCGGCTGCTGGAGCACGCCGCCGAACTGGCCCGGGCGCGAGGGCTGGGGCTGCTGCGGGTGGACTGCTACGGCGGCGACGACCGGGCGCTCGTCCGGTTCTACGAGGGCTGCGGCTTCACCCCGACCGAACCGTTCACCGTGGTCCGGCCGGGGCGTGAGCCGTGGCCGGGGCAGTTGCTCGTGCGCCGGCTCGGCTGAACGTCAGCCGATCTCCTCGTCGACGTAGCACCAGCGCCACGCCTCGCCCGGCTGCGCCGAGCGGATCACCGGGTGACCGGTGGACGCAAAGTGCTTGCTCGCGTGCTGGTTCGGCGACGAGTCACAGCAGCCGACCTGGCCGCAGCTCAGGCAGGTACGCAGGTGCACCCAGTAGGTGTTGCCGATGGCGACGCAGTCCGCGCACTCGTCGGGGGTACGGGGCTCGGCGGTGCCGGCCTCGGTCAGATGCTGACAGCTCACTGTTCCACCTCCTGCCGCAGCAGCGACTCTTCCAGGTCCAGGTCACGGTAGGCCCGCACCAGCACCTCCTCAGGGATGCGACCGGAGTCCCGGGCAACTCGGAAGACGTCCCGCTCGGCGTCGATCATTTCTTGTCGCAGCCGACCGTACGCCTGTGAAGGGGTTTCCCGCTCGTCGCCGCCGAGCCGTTCCCAGGCCATGTTGGTGCGATCCTCGAGTACCCGGCGCAGCCGGTCCACCACGGGCGCCGGAGCGCTGTCGGCCAGTTCCTCAAGCCGTTCCCGCGCGGCCCTGCTGGCCTGCTGCTGCACACCAGCGGCGGACAACGCGTCCTGCACCGGGTCGTCCTGGGGCAGGTTCAGGCGGCGGGCGACCAGCGGGAGGGTGGCGCCCTGGCCGACCAGCGTGACCACGATCACCGCGAAGGCCAGCCAGATGAACAGGGCCCGCGGGTACGGCTCGTCCTCGGCCAGCGTCAGCGGCAGGGCCAGGGCGGCGGCGAGCGTCACCACGCCCCGCATGCCGGCCCAGCCGATGATGATCGGAAACTTCGGGGAGGGGGCCGCGTCCCGGCGGCGGATCCGGGGAACCAGACGGGCCAGGTAGGTGGCCGGGAAGAGCCAGACGAAGCGGGTCAGGAAGACGGTGGCCAGCACCGCGACGGTGATCAGGACGAGGGAGCCGGCCGGCTCGTCGAGGTCGCCCAGCACCTCGCGCAGTTGCAGCCCGACCAGGAGGAAGACCAGCCCTTCGAGCAGGAACCGCACGAGCCGCCAGAACGCCCCGGTCTGCAACCGGGATGCCGCCGACAGCAACAGCGGCAGCTTGTGGCCGAGGGCCAGCCCGGTGACGACCACGGCGACCACGCCGGAGGCGTGCAGGTGTTCGGCGGTGAACACCACCGCGAACGGGATGATCAACGACAGCGCGTTGTCCAGCAGCGGGTCGCTGATCCGCCGGTGCAGGAAGCCGAAGACCACCGCGCCGAGCGCGCCGATCAGGATGCCGCCGCCGGTCGCGCGCAGCACCTCGACGGCCACGTCCGTCGTACCGACCGTCGAGCCGATGGTGGCCATCGTCGCGACCCGCAGCAGCACCAGCGCGGTGGCGTCGTTGACGAGGCTCTCCCCCTCCAGGATGGTCACCACCCGGCGGGGCAGGCCGACGCGGCGGGCGACCGCGGTGGCGGCCACCGCGTCCGGCGGCGCGACCACCGCGCCGAGGGCCAGGCAGATCGCGAACGGGACCTGCGGCAGCAGCAGGTGCAGCACGACGCCCACCGCGAACGCCGTGAACAGCACCAGACCCACCGCGAGCAGCAGGATAGGCCGGATGTTGTTCTTGAACGCCGGCACCGACGTCTCCAGTGCCGCGACGTACAGCAACGGCGGCAGAATGCCGATCAGCACCAGCTCCGGCTCGAGGTGGATCTGCGGGAAGCCCGGAACGAAGGACAGGGCCAATCCGAGTACGACAAGCAGGATCGGCGCGAGCAGGCCGAGCCGGCGGGCCAGCGCCGCGCCCAGGGTGGCGATCGCCAGGAAGACGACGACCGGAAACAGGCTTTCCATGGGGTACGAGCCTAGGGCCTGCTTCATGAGGGCGGCCGAGCCGAGGCGGACTCCGATCAGCCGGCTGGACGCAGCTTCGGCAGCACCTCCGCGCCGAACGCGTCGATGAAGCCGCGCTGCTCCTGCCCGACGTGGTGCAGGGCGATCTGGTCGAAGCCGAGCGCCACGTACTCCTCCAACCAGCCGACGTGCCGGCCCAGGTCGGCCGAGACGTTCACCACCTGGGCGACCCGCTCGGGCGGCACGTCGGCCGAGACCACGTCGAAGTGCTCCACGGTCTCCAGGTCCCAGCAGACCGGCGGGGCGAAGACGTTGCTGCGCCACTGGTCGTACGCGATCGCCTCGGCCTGCGCCTGCTCGGGCGCCCAGGAGACGTGCACCTGAAGGTGCAGCGGTCCACGGCCACCGGCGTCCCGGTACGCGTCGATCATCGCGCGCAGGTGCTCCACGGGCGCGTTCACGGTGATCAGGCCGTCGGCCCACTCGGCGCACCAGCGGGCGGTGGCTACGCTGACGGTGGCTCCGACCAGCGCGGGCGGCTCCTCGGGGCGGGTCCACAGCCGGGCCCGGTCCACCCGTACCAGGCCGTCGTGGCTGACCTCCTCACCGGCCAGCAGCGCCCGGATCACGTCCACGCACTCCCGCAGCCGGGCGGAGCGGACGTCCTTGCGCGGCCACGCGTCGCCGGTGATGTGCTCGTTGCTGGCCTCGCCCGTGCCCAGGGCGGCCCAGAAACGGCCCGGGTACATCACGCCGAGCGTGCCGATCGCCTGCGCGATGATCGCCGGGTGGTACCGCTGGCCGGGCGCGTTGACGACGCCGAACGGCATGCCGGTGGCCTGTAGCGCGGCGCCCAGCCAGGACCAGGCGAAGCCGGACTCGCCCTGCCGCTCGCTCCACGGGGAGAAGTGGTCGGAGCACATGGCGGCGTCGAAGCCGGCCCGCTCGGCGTGCACCACCGCTTCCAGCAGGGCGCGGGGGTTGATCTGCTCGTGGGAGGCGTGGAACCCGAACGTCGTCATGGGCGCACCTCCTACCCACGACGACGTCCGGTGATGCGTGCTACTCGGCGTGCGCGCCCGCGCCGGCCGACGCCGCCCCCTCGCCCACCCACACCGTCTTGGTGTTGCAGAACTCCCGCATGCCCAGCTCGGACAGTTCCCGCCCGTAGCCGGAGTTCTTCACGCCGCCGAAGGGCAGCTCCGGGTACGAGGTGGTCATGCCGTTGACGAAGACGTTGCCCGCGTCCAGGTCGGTGGCGAAGCGCTCCTGCTCGGCCGCGTCCCTGGTCCAGGCGTTCGACCCGAGCCCGAAGCTCGTGCCGTTGGCCACCTCGATCGCCTCGTCGTAGGACGACACCCGGTACAGGCCGGCGACCGGCCCGAACACCTCCTCGGACCACATCCGCATCTGCGGCGTCAGGTCGGTGACGACGGTCGGCGGATAGAACCATCCGTCGCCGGTGGGCAGCTCACCGCCGCAGAGCACCGTCGCGCCGTTCTCCACCGCGTCGCGCACCTGGGCGTGCACCTCCTCGCGGCCGTGCTCGCTGGCCAACGGCCCCACGTCGGTGTCCGCGTCCATGGGGTCGCCGACGCGCAGCGCGGCCATGTTCGCGGCGAACTTCTCGGCGAACGCGTCGAAGACGTCGGTGTGCACGATGAATCGCTTGGCGGCGATACAGGATTGGCCGTTGTTCTGGCAGCGGGCGGTGGTGGCCACCTCGGCGGCGCGGTCCAGGTCCGCCGAGGGCATCACCACGAACGGGTCGCTGCCGCCCAGCTCCAGCACCGTCTTCTTCAGCTCCCGCCCGGCGATCTGCGCGATCGACCGTCCGGCCGCCTCGCTGCCGGTGAGCGTCGCGGCGCGTACCCGGGGGTCGGCGAGGATGCGCTCGACGGCGTCGGAACCGACCAGCAGGGTGGTGAAGGCGCCCTCCGGGAAGCCGGCGCGGCGGAACACGTCCTCCAGCAGCAGCGCGGTCTGCGGCACGTTCGAGGCGTGCTTGAGCAGGCCGGTGTTGCCGGCCATCAGCGCCGGGGCGGCGAAGCGCATCACCTGCCAGAGCGGGAAGTTCCACGGCATCACCGCGAGCACCACGCCGATCGGCTGGTAGCGGATGAACGCCCGGGTCGCCTTCACGGCGGCGGCGTCCGCCGGCTCGTCGGCGAGGAACGCCGGGGCCTTGTCGGCGTAGAAGCGGGCGGCCGTGGCGCACTTGGTCACCTCGGCCTGGGCGGCGGCGTACGTCTTGCCCATCTCCGTGGTCATGACCCGGGCGATCTCGTCGCGCTCGGCGTCGAGCAGGTCGGCGGCGGCGTTCATCCACCGGGCGCGCTCGTCGACGGTGGTGGCCCGCAGTTGCCGGTACGCGAGGTCGGTGCGCTCGATGGCGGCGTCGAGCTGTTCGGTGGACATCGCCTCGTAGGTCTTGAGCACCTGACCGGTGGCGGGGTTGGTGGTGGCGATGTGCGGCATGTCGCTTCTCCTGTCACTCGAACAGCGAGTGTCGTACGCCCGGCTCCTCGCGGCGGCGGGCGGCGCGGCGGCGTTGGATCACGACCAGATCGACCACGGCGACCACCGCGAGGATCGCGCAGAGCACGCCGAGCCAGGCGATCCCGGCCCAGAACGCCAGCACCGCGAAGATCACCATGATCACCAGCCCGAAGCTGGCGAGGGTGAGCCGGAGGTTGAGGGCGCTGTACGCGTGGCCGACCGTGCCACGGGCGCGCCGGGGCTGCGATCTCGTCATACCCCACGATCTACCCGCGATCGGGGGTGTTAACCGGTGGCGCACGACTCCTCGCGCGGCGGCGCTTATAGCACCTCAACCACAGGTTCGGGGGCCCTTCGCCGCATACCCGACAGCGACTTCCCGCCCGACCAGGTCCAGCGCATAGAGTTACCGCGCTGTCGCTCTGCGCTGCGAGACAGGGGATGTCATGCCTCGACGCTGGATCGCCGCCCTGGCCTGCCTCGCCGCGCTGGTGGCGCTGGCCTGCGAGGGTGGCACGTCGGCGGCACCGCGCCCCACGAAGAGCACGCCGTCGTCCGGAGGTCCCGGCGGCATCGCCGCGCTCGGCGACTCGATCAGCACCGGCTTCGCCTCCTGCCTGGTCCTCACCTCCTGTGAGCGCAACTCCTGGTCCACCGGGGACGGCCTGCGGGTGCACAGCCACTACCGGCGGCTGCTCGACCAGAACTCGGCGATCCGCGGGCGGGCGTACAACCACGCACGACCCGGCGCCCGCGCCGACGCCCTCGAAGGCCAGGCCCAGGCAGCGGTACGCGACCGCGCCGACTACGTGACCGTGCTGATCGGCGCCAACGACATCTGCCGTGGCGGGGTGGACGCGATGACACCGGTGACCGACTTCCGTGCCGACGTCGACCGGGGCCTGCGGGCGCTGCGCAACGGCCGGCCGAAGGCCCGGGTGCTGGTGGTGAGCATCCCCGACCTGTACCGGCTGTGGGAAGTCGGGCACGACGACGGGCGGGCGACGCGCGCGTGGAAGCGGGGCATCTGCCCGGCGCTCCTTGCCAACGCGACGTCGGACGCGCCCGCCGACAAGGCCCGGCGGGCCGCGGTCCGGGAACGGATCGACGCGTACAACGTGCAGTTGGTGGCGGCCTGCCGGGCGTACGGCTCGCGCTGCCGGCACGACGGCGGCGCGGCGCACCGGGTCCGCTTCACCCTGGACCTGCTCAACCCGCTGGACTGGTTCCACCCCAACGCCAGCGGCCAGGAGCGGCTGGCCGAGGTGACCTGGCGCGCTTCCGGGCTGGCCGACTGAACCCACCCCGCGGGGGACGGATCACGGCTGGCGGGGCTCCGGAACTGCGGTGCCCCGGCGACCGTAGAGCGCCCGGGAGCGCTCGGCCAGGTCCTTCGTGGCGGACGAGTTGGCCCAGGTGCCGAGCACGATCGACGCACCCGGGACGATCTTGGCGACGAGTCGCTTGGCCGCCCGCACACCGGCCATCTGGGCCAGCCGGACGCCGAGCTGCAACATCACCCGGCCCAGCGGACGCTGACCACCCAGGCCGAAGAGCGCGTCGGCGCGTTCCCGGCCGGCGGCCACCCCGAGCGCCAGGCGGGCGCTCTCGGCGACCTTGTGCACCCGTTGGAGCACGAGCAGGTCGGTGGCCCGGTCGCTGTGCAGCGGGTCGACGTCGTACGCGGCGGCGACGTGCAGGACCATCCGCGCCTGGGTCCAGGCCAGCACGCCGACGTCGAGGACCGCGCCGGGCAGCCCGGCCGCGCCGGAAACCGCCCCGGACAGGCGGGCCAGGTTGACGAACTTGCGGACCGCCTGGTCGGCGAGGACCTCGGACGAGACGCCGGGGTGGTCGTGGCGGGCCCGAGCGGCCCACTGCGCGGCCTCCGGCCCGAGCCGGCGCACCGCCTCCAGCGCGAGGTGCTCCGGGGCGTACTGCGGATCGTCACGCATCCGGTCCCACAGCCGCGCTGGCGGACCTTCGGGCGTGGCCGCTGGCGCGGTCGACGGCTCGGGGGTGGGCGCGTCGGGTTGACCGCCGGCGGGCGGGGTGTCGGTCACCGGGTCTCCCCAGGGGTGGGTACGGGCAGGACGGCCGGTGGCGCGGTCAGCGACGGCGGTTGGACAGGCGGGTGGCCAACCCCTTGAGCTTCTGCTGGTTCTCCGGCTTGGCCAGCTCGCGCCGACCCCGGTCCACCAGCTGCTGACCCTTGGGCGATCTCAGGAATGTGCTGATCCGCTGCATCAGAGACATAACGTCCTCCTGTCGGTGATCCCTCAGTCATGTGTACCCCGAACCCGCAACGGATGTACCCGGGACGCGACAGGCTCAACCCTCACCGTCCATAGTGGTCGGTAGGCTACCGCCCGCTCGGCGAGAGGGCGTCGACGACCCGGGTGGCCCGCCATTCGTGCTGCTGGTAGTGCTCCGGGTACGCGGAGACCTGCACCGCCTGCGCGGCGTCGGTGAGGCGCATCTGCTGCCAGCCGGGAACCTGTTCGAGCGCCGTGAGGAACTGTCGGGTCGCGAACTCCGGGTCCATCAACCGGCCGATCGGGCCCCAGCCGCTGCTGGAACGCTGCTGGAACAGCCCGACCGAGTCGTGGTCCCACCCGACGCCCTGGTGCGGGTAGTCCTGCGACTCCGGCAGGACGCCGCTGGCGACGTTGTAGAGGTTGCTCTCCTGCATGGCGGTCGCCACCGCGATGACCAGGCCACGGCGCGGGACGCCCATCTTGCGGCCGGTACGGACGATCGCCTCGGCGTTCTTCATCTGGTCCTCGTCCAGGCCGGCGACCGGCGCCGGACGGGTCGGCTTGGCCGGGACGACCTTGCGCGCACGGGGGGTGGCGTCCGGGTCGGCGGGGGTGGCGGACGCCGACGGGGTGGCGGACGGGACCGCCGAGCGGTCGAGCGAGCGGGACGCGGCCTGCTGCTCGACGCGCTCCGCCAGCTCGACACCCGAGGTCTTCTCGCGCGACTGGACGCCGGCGTCGCTCCGAACCTGCACGGCGGCGCCCAGACCGAGACAGCAGACCACGCCGGTGGCGAGCGCCACCTGGGCGCGACGTCGACCGCTCAGATCGCGGGCGTACGCCCGGAGCCGACTCGCGGCGGTTGTCCGTTCGGCTGAGGTGCCTTCCTCCGTTTCGGCAGTGCGGCTGATCGGGGCGTACGGGTCGTCGAGGGTGCCGTCGTCACGCATCAGCCGAGGCTAGGCAGACCGAAACCCCGATCACGCACGGTGATCACGTGGTCATCACCACAGAATCGGGTCCTGCCGGTGGACGAGCGGCACCTGTCGACCCGCCCGAGGAACGAACCTCGCGTACCGGAGAAAAGCGGCGCGGGGCCCAGGCCGACAGGACCCTTGACAGGGAGGGACATCGGTCCGCGAGACCCGACATGATCGACAAACTCGGCCTTTGGGCCGAACCACCCATCGGCCGATTGACGTAATCGGGTGGTTCGTCCGATCGTGCCCACCGGGCGGGCGACGGATCGCCCGACGCAGGAATGCGCCAGGATGGCGGGTACGTTGCCCGAACCGGATGCTGTCCCTCGCGACGGCACCCGAACAAGCACATTCCAGGGAGGTCCGCACCGGTGCTCGACCCACACGAGCTCTACCAGCTCACCGACGATTTGCCCGACCTCGGGCAGCCGGTCCTGATTCAGGCCCTCACCGGGTTCGTGGACGCCGGCAACGCCAGCCGGCTGGCCCGCGAGCAACTGCTCACCTCGCTCGAAGGACGGCCGATCGCCACCTTCGACGTGGACCAGCTCTTCGACTACCGCTCGCGGCGGCCGGTGATGACCTTCAACGAGGACCACTGGGAGAGCTTCGACGCGCCGAAACTGGAGCTGCACCTTCTGCACGACGACGACGAGACGCCGTTCCTGCTGCTCACCGGCCCCGAGCCGGACCTTCAGTGGGAACGGTTCACCGCCGCCGTCGCGGGGCTCGCCGCCCGGCTCGACGTACGACTCACCGTCGGGCTCAACTCGATCCCGATGGCGGTTCCGCACACCCGGCCGACCGGTGTGACCGCCCACGCCACCCGCCCCGAGCTGATCAGCGGGTACGAGCCGTGGCTGCAACGGGTCCAGGTGCCCGGCAGCGTCGGCCACCTGCTGGAGTTCCGCCTCGGCGAGCAGGGCCGCGACGCCCTCGGCTTCGCCGCCCACGTGCCGCACTACGTGGCGCAGACCGAGTACCCGGCCGCCGCCGAGGTGCTGCTGAGCGCCGTCTCCCGCAGCACCGGGCTGCTGCTGCCCGGCGACGGCCTACGCTCGGCCGCCGAGGTGGTCCGCGTGGAGATCGACCGGCAGGTCGCCCAGACCGAGGACGCCGCCGCGCTGGTCCAGGCCCTGGAGGAGCAGTACGACGCGTTCGCCCGAGGTCGCGGCGAGCGGAGCCTGCTCGCCCCGGACGCCGGGCCACTGCCCACCGCCGACGAGCTCGGCGCGGAGCTGGAACGGTTCCTGGCCGAGCAGACCCGTCCCGGCGACACTCCCGGAAGCTGACCGGGCCGCCCTTTCCGGCGGCCAGGTGGCGACACGGCACGTGGCTGAGGCGGCGTCGCGGCGGCGGATACGGCAGGGTGGACGTATGCGCCTGGCGACCTGGAACGTGAACTCGGTGAAGGCCCGGCTCCCCCGGCTGCTGGAGTGGCTGGCCGGCACCGGGCCAGACGTCGTCTGCCTTCAGGAGACGAAGTGCCCGGACGGCGCGTTCCCGGTCGCCGAGGTGGGCGAGCTGGGCTACACGGTCGCCAGCCACAGCGACGGCCGCTGGAACGGGGTCGCGATCCTGTCCCGGGTCGGCCTCGGCGACGTCCGCGTCGGCTTCGCGGACGAGCCGGGCTTTCCCGACCCGGAGGCCCGGGCCATCTCCGCCACCTGCGACGGGGTGCGGGTCTGGTCGGTGTACGTCCCCAACGGGCGCACGCCCGACGACCCGCACTACACGTACAAGCTCGCCTGGTTCGCCGCGCTGCACGACGCGTTGGAGGCGGAGCTGGCCGGCGGCCTGCCGCTGGCCGTCTGCGGTGACTTCAACGTCGCCCCGACCGACGCCGACGTCTGGGACCCGGCGGTGTTCACCCACTCCACGCACGTCACGCCGGCCGAACGGGCCGCCCTCGCCGCGCTGCGCGACCTCGGGCTCAACGACGTGGTGCCGACGCCGATGAAGGGGCCGCACCCCTTCACGTACTGGGACTACCGCGCCGGGATGTTCCACCAGAACAAGGGCATGCGGATCGACCTGGTGTACGCCTCCGCGCCGTTCAGCCGGGCGGTCCGCTCGGCGTACGTCGACCGGGAAGCCCGCAAGGGCAAGGGCCCCTCCGACCACGCGCCGATCGTGGTCGACGCGGACCTGGTCCCCGCGGTCGAGGCGTTCTGACCTCCGGCGCTCGGGCCGCAGGGCGTCGGCGCTGGCTAGGGTGGACAGATGGCAGTCGTGAAGATCAACGCAATCGAGGTCCCGCCCGGGGCCGGCCCCGAGTTGGAGAAGCGGTTCGCGGCGCGGGCGGGCGCGGTGGAAGGCTCCCCCGGCTTCCTCGGCTTCGAACTGCTCCGCCCGGTGGCCGGCGAGACCCGCTACTTCGTCTACACGAGGTGGGAGAGTGAGGAGGCGTACCAGGCGTGGGCATCCGGCCCGTCGCGCCAGGCCCACGCCACCACCGAGGGCGACAAGCCCCGCCCGCCCGTTTCCAGCGGCGCGAGCCTGCTGGAATTCGAGGTGGCCCTGCACGTCCCCCAGCCCTGACCAGCCCTCGCCGGCCTTTCCGACACAGACGAAGCCGCGCCGAAGCACCGGCCAGCACCTTGATCGTGCTCGATCCTGGATGTAGTTCCCTCCCCGCAGCGCGAGGCCACTACATCCTTGTTCGAGCACGGCCTTGACCGGAACCCGCGCGGCTCGCGGGGAGCGCGTCAAGGGCCCGCCCTCCCCGCGGTCCGACAGTCACCGCTTCTGAAACATGACTGAGACGACTTCCGCGGTCAGCTCGATTGCCCAGTCGAGCTGCGGACAGTCGTTGCGACCCTGGCACTCCAGGCACCCGCCCACCCGCCACGGCTGGTCGAGCGCCCGAGTCCAGTGCGCGTCGAGTATCCGCTGCACCGTGAACAACTCGGTCGCCCTGGAGACCGGCTCATCGATCGGCACCATGGCCTCCGTTCGACCTGCCGTTGCTCCAGCACGGTGGTAGGAGACCCGTCCGCATGGCGCCGTCGATGTATGGCTCGTTTTTAGCAATGCCCCTTGGCGTGCGACGTGGTCGTGGGATTTGTCGCTTCGGTCCACGTCTCCTCTGGTCCGCCACGGATCCGACTCCCTTTGGTCGCCTCTGAGTGGACTGCGGGTGCTCTGCGCACCTACCTAGACACCTTAGACGTCCTAGACGCCCAGGGGAACGTTGGCGTTGAGGCTGTTTCGTGATCATGATCGAATGGGGTTGCCCGAACCGAAGGAACCCCGACATGCCGATACCGACCGGCGGCTACCGTCAGATGGCCGAAGACTTGGCCTCCCGCATCAGAAGCGGTGAGTACCCGCCAGGCTCAAAGCTGCCGTCTTATGCGGAGCTTTCGAAGCTCTACAGCATTGCGGTAACGACGGTTCAGAAGGGCATTAGGGTTTTGGAATTTCAGGGCTTGGTGGTGGGCGTACCCGGTCGAGGCGTCTACGTCCGCGAGGACGAAAAGCCCTGACCTCCGCAGGGCTGAACTTCCGACGCTAGTCGGATCAGCCCGCCGAGGTCACCGATCAGAGAGGTCCCGGGTCGTGTGGGCACCGAGAGCAGCTTGACAGTAATCTGCTCCTTTGGTTCAGGCAGCCCAAAAGACGGTGCACTGGCCGCTCTCAGCGGCAGTCTCGAAGAAGGCGACCAGAGCCTCATAGCGGTCCGCAAGGACGAGCTGAATGTCCCGCAACCTCTCGTCCGACACACGCACCTGCTCAACCTCCTCCGGAGATAGCGGCTCCAGGTAGCGAGGCGAATCGGGATCAAGGTCGACCAAACTCCCCGCCTTTGCCTCAAGCACCTGCCGCAGGTGAGGTTTGAGGATGTCGAACGGAGTCTGACTCAGGTGCCGAGCAGCCCGAGCAACCTCTTCGGCCGTCAAGCATCGAGAGTCTCCCTCCGCGCCCCAGGCGGTGCGCTCATCGGGATAGGGCGATCCGGCCGCGATGGGGTTGATCGGGAAGTGCGCAGCGTCCATCAGGGCAGACAGTCGCGTCCACATCGTGCCCAAGTCCAGCCTGCTCGCATCGGGAAAGGCAATGAGCTGGTGGTAGGCCTTGATCGGAGTCCTGCGGAGCCGGGCCAACGTCTCAGGATCGAGCCGCGCAAAGTCACCAAGGATGCCCACCAACCATCACCTTTCGACGACTTCGCCATCGTGCCGCGCCGTCATCTCAGCCAGGATGCTTCGCCCGAGTGAACCCCCGACGGAGGCCGTTGGTCTTGATAGCGTCCGTCATAGCGCGCCGGCCGGATCGCGGCTGTCCGGCCATCCAACACCATTGCCCTGCCCTACACGATCTCGGCATCAGCAGCCCAGGGATTCGGGGGATTCCGGCCATGTTCGACGGGTTCGAAGAGTTCGACATCGTCACCACCGGCGCGACGATCCACGGACGGCGCGGCGGGGACGGGCCTCCCGTCCTACTGCTGCACGGCATCCCCGAGACGCACCTCATGTGGCACAAGGTCGCGCCCCGGCTCGCCGAGCACTTCACCGTCGTCGCCACCGACCTACGGGGCTGGGGAGGCAGCGGCGCACCGCCGAGCAGCCCCGACCACGAGCCGTACGGCATGCGCGCCATCGCCCGCGACCAGATCGAGGTCATGCGGAGCCTCGGGTACGACCGGTTCCACCTGGTCGGCCACGATCGCGGCGCCCGGTGCGCGTACCGTCTCGCGCTCGACGCGCCGGACGTCGTCACCCGGTTGGCCGTCATGGACGTCGTGCCCGTCGGGGACGTGTACGACCGCGCCGACCGGGCCTTCAGCCTGTCCTACTGGGTGTGGTCGTTCCTGGCCGCGCCGGAGCCGGTGCCCGAGCGGTTCATCGCCGCGGCGCCCGAGGTGCTCGTCGACTACATGCTCCAGAGCTGGCCGGAGGTGAAGGACTCATTCCCGCCGGAGGTACGGGCGGCCTACGTCGAGCAGTTCACCCGCCCCGACACCGTGCACGCGATATGCGAGGAGTTCCGGGCGGCGGCGACGCTGGACTACGACCAGGACCAGGCGGACCGTGGAAGCCGCAAGATCGCCTGTCCGCTGCTGTTTCTCTGGAGCCAACACGGCCAGGTCGCCACCCTCTACGACGATCCGGTAGCAATCTGGCGGCAGTGGGCCGACGACGTACGCGGCGCGCCCGTGCCGGCCGGGCACTTCATCCCGGAGGAGGCCCCCGACGAGACGGTGCGCCACCTCCTGGACTTCCTGCGCTGAGTCGGGGCGAGTGATCGACTCGGGTTCGGGGAAGCGGGGGTATCCGGGCCGCCGGGACACCCCGACATCGCCGATCTCGTGTGGATCAACCCCGGGTCAGGGCTTGCGGGACGACTGAAGGGTCGCGAACGCGATCACGTTGTCCTCGTAGCCGGTGCGACCGCCGATGAACTGGCCGCCGCAGGTGATGAGCCGGAGCCCGGCCGGGCCGTCGTGGCCGTAGATGCGTTCGGCGGGCAACTGGTCCTTCGGGAAGCGCTCGACGGTGTCGACCTTGAACACCACCGTCGAGCGGTCCGCCCGGGCGACTTCGATCAGGTCACCGGGCTTCAGCTTGCCCAGGTCGTAGAAGACCGACGGCCCGCTCTTGGTGTCCACGTGCCCCACGATGACGGCTGGGCCGGGCTCGCCGGGCGTCGGCCCGCGGTCGTACCAACCGGTCTCGTTGTGTTTCTCCAACGGCGGTACGGCGATCGTGCCGTCCGACGCCTGCCCGACCGGCGCCACCGGCGCGGAGACCCTGATCGCCGGGACGGTGAGGCGCACCGGTCGGCTCGCCGACAACCCGACCGTCTCGCTGCGCGCCGGACGGTCGCCGCCGGCAGGGGCCAGGTCGAGCGGGCCGATCGAGCGGCCCAGTCCCGCGCCGGTGGCGAAGACGCCCACCAGCACCAGCACCACGGCCAGCGGCACCGACCAGGGGCTGCGCCCCGTCGGACGGCTGCGCCGGGGAGCGACGGCGGTCGGCGGACGGGCGGCCACCGCCGGCCGCTCGGCAGGGACCCGCGACGCGCGGGGCGTCGGCGAGGGCTTCGCGCCGACGGATGGGCGCGAATTGCCGGCCTGCTGGGCAGCAGCGGACTGCCGCGCATCGCCGGACGGTTGTGCGACGGCGGGTCGCTGGGCATCGCCGGGTGGGCGGGCATCACCGGGCAGCCACGCGCCGGCGGGCGGGCGCGAACCCGTGGGCGGACGGGATCCGGCCGGCGGCGGTGTGGGGCGGAAGATCTCCATGGCGGGCTCAGCCGCGCGCGACGGCACGGGGCCGGCGCAGGGCCACCACGGCGAGGACCAGGCCGGCGATCGTGAAGGCGGCGCCGCCGGGCAGCAGCAGCCTGCCGGTCATTCCCCCGGCGGTGCCACCGAAGCCGGTCGCCGGACCTCGGCTGGGGTGCGGGGAGGGCATCTTCTTGACCACCTGCAACATGGTCGACGCCGTCTCGCCGTCGGGGCACTCCAGCTTGACCCGGTAGTTGCCGGGGCGGGTGCGCTCACGCACCATCGGCGCGGCGGTGAGCACGCCGCGCTGCGGTTGTACGCCGACGGCGCCGAACGCGTCCGAGACGACGGTGGCGCCGATCGAGTTGTCGTGGCAACTGGCCCGGATGCCGACCAGGTACCCGGGCTGCACCGTGCTGGGGCTCACCTCGACGAAGACGTCCACCACGGGGGTGGGCTGTGGCGCGCCACCCGGCACGCCTCCGGGCTGCGGCGCGGGCGCGCCGACCGGCAGGGCGTCGAGCACAGCCGGTGCGGCAGCGGCAGCCGGCAGGACGTCGAGCGGCTGGGCGGGTGCGGCGACGGCCGACAGAGGATCGAACGGCCAGTCGGAGGCGGTCGACAGGGCGTCGGACGGCCCGCCGGGCGCAATGGCGAGGGCCGCCGGCAGACCCGCAGGGGCGGCGAGCGCGGGAGCGGCGGCCAGCAGGGGGATGGCGAGCATGGTCGCCATCGACAGGAGCGCGCCGCCGCGGGTCACTCGCACGATGCCCCCTCTCGACGCCGTCGGACCGCGCCGGGCAGCGGACCGCCCGGCCTGCCGTACCAAACGGATCCTCTCATTCCCGGTCGCACATCACATCCGATCCGCCGACGACGTCGCGTACGCTCGGGTCGCTGTGACCATCACCGACCCTGACCCCGCCGCCGTCCCGCCCACGGCCAGGACGATCCGCACCTTCCACCCCCGTCGGGGACGGATGAGCGGTCGGCAGACCGACGCGTTGGACCGGCTGTGGTCCTCCTACGGCCTGGACGTGACGGGCGAGCCCGTCGACCTGGCCGCCGTCTTCGGCCGCCGCGCCCCGGTGGTGCTGGAGATCGGCTCGGGCATGGGTGACAGCACGGCCGTGATGGCTGCCGCCGACCCGGACCGAGATTATCTGGCGGTCGAGGTGCACACGCCGGGAATCGCGAACCTGCTCGACCTGGTGGACCGCGCTGACCTGGGGAATGTGCGGGTGGCGCGGGGTGACGCGTTGGAGCTGGTCAGCGGCCTGCCAGAGGGTGCCCTCGCCGCCGTACACGTGTTCTTTCCCGACCCGTGGCCGAAGGCCCGGCACCACAAGCGGCGGATCATCCAGCCGGCGCACGTGGCGCTGCTGCGGTCCCGGCTGGCCCCCGGCGGCGTGCTGCACTGCGCGACGGACTGGGCCGAGTACGCCGAGGCGATGCGGGAAACCCTGGACGCGGACCCGGAGCTGACCGACACGTACGGCGGATTCGCGCCGCGTCCGGCGCACCGCCCGGTGACGAAGTTCGAGCGGAGGGCGATCACCGCGGGCCGTCCGGTCGCCGACCTGATTTTCCGGCGGCGCTGACTGATCTTCCGCGGGCGCTGAAATGCGAGCCGGTTGGCGCCGGAGGGCATGATCCAGGCACCATGGACACGCTATGACGCTCACCGCCGCGCTGCCGAGAAGCGCCGACCCCGACACCCTCTTCGACGCGTTCGCCGGCTGGGCGAAGGAGCGCGGCCTCGACCTCTACCCCCACCAGGAGGAGGCGGTCATCGAGATCGTCTCCGGCGCCAATCTGATCATGAACACTCCCACCGGTTCGGGTAAGAGCCTGGTGGCGATCGCGGCGCACTTCGCGGCCCTGGCCGACAACCGGACGACGTTCTACACCGCGCCCATCAAGGCGTTGGTGTCGGAGAAGTTCTTCGCTCTCTGCGAGGTCTTCGGCGCCGAGAACGTCGGCATGCTCACCGGCGACGCCAGCGTCAACGCCGACGCCCCGATCATCTGCTGCACCGCGGAGATCCTGGCCAACCTGGCGCTGCGCGAGGGCGACCGGGCCGACGTCGGCCAGGTGATCATGGACGAGTTCCACTTCTACGCCGAACCCGACCGGGGCTGGGCGTGGCAGGTGCCGATCATCGAGCTGCCGCAGGCGCAGTTCGTCCTGATGTCCGCCACCCTGGGGGACACCACCCGCTTCGTCGACGACCTGACCCGGCGTACCGGGCGGCCGACCGCCGTCGTGCGCTCGGCCGAGCGGCCGGTCCCGCTCATCTTCTCGTACGCGATGACGCCGCTGCACGAGACGCTCGAGGAACTGCTGGAGACCAAGCAGGCCCCGGTGTACGTCGTGCACTTCACCCAGGCCGCCGCGCTGGAACGTGCCCAGGCGCTGATGAGCGTCAACGTCTGCACGCGCGCCGAGAAGGACATGATCGCGCAGGCGATCGGCGGCTTCCGGTTCACCTCCGGCTTCGGCAAGACGCTGTCCCGGCTGGTCCGGCACGGCATCGGCGTACACCACGCCGGCATGCTGCCCAAGTACCGCCGCCTGGTCGAGACCCTGGCCCAGGCCGGCCTACTCAAGGTCATCTGCGGCACCGACACCCTCGGCGTCGGCATCAACGTCCCGATCCGCACGGTGCTGTTCACCGGCCTGAGCAAGTACGACGGGGTCCGTACCCGGCTGCTCAAGGCCCGCGAGTTCCACCAGATCGCCGGGCGGGCCGGCCGGGCCGGGTACGACACCATCGGCCGGGTCGTGGTGCAGGCCCCCGAACACGTCATCGACAACGAGAAGGCGCTCGCCAAGGCCGGCGACGACCCGAAGAAGCGGCGCAAGGTCGTCCGCAAGAAGCCGCCGGAGGGTTCGATCGGCTGGGGGCAGCCCACCTTCGACCGCCTCGTGGAGGCCGAGCCGGAGCCGCTGACGTCCAGCTTCCAGGTCAGCCACTCGATGCTGCTCAACGTCATCGGTCGACCCGGTGACGCGTTCACGGCGATGCGGCACCTGCTCACCGACAACCACGAGGAGCCCGCCGCGCAGCGCCGGCACATCCGTCGGGCCATCGCCATCTACCGGGCTCTGCGGGCCGGTGGGGTCGTCGAGGAGCTGCCCGAGCCGGACGAGACCGGCCGGCGGGTGCGCCTCACCGTCGACCTCCAGCTCGACTTCGCGCTCAACCAGCCACTCTCGCCCCTCGCGCTGGCCGCCATCGAGCTGCTCGACGCCGAGTCCCCGTCGTACGCCCTGGACGTGCTGAGCGTCATCGAGTCGATCCTCGACGACCCTCGGCAGATCCTGTCCGCGCAGCAGTTCAAGGCGCGCGGCGAGGCGGTCGCCGCGATGAAGGCCGAGGGCATCGAGTACGAGGCCCGCCTGGAACTGCTCGACGAGGTGACCCACCCGAAGCCGCTCGCCGAGCTGCTGGAGGCCGCGTACGAGATGTACCGGCAGGGCCACCCCTGGGTCGCCGACCACCAGCTCTCCCCCAAGGCCGTCGTCCGCGACATGTACGAGCGGGCCATGACCTTCACCGAGTACGTGCAGTTCTACGGGCTGACCCGCTCGGAGGGCCTGGTCCTGCGCTACCTGGCCGACGCGTACAAGACGCTGCGCCAGACCGTGCCCGAGGACGCCAAGACCGAGGAGCTGATCGACCTCATCGAGTGGCTGGGCGAGCTGGTCCGCCAGGTCGACTCCAGCCTGATCGACGAGTGGGAACGGCTGCGCAACCCGTCCGACGTGGCCGAGGTGGCCCAGGCGCACGCCTCCCTGAGCGACCGGCCGCCGGCGGTGACCCGCAACGCGCGGGCGTTCCGGGTGCTGGTGCGCAACGCGCTGTTCCGCCGGGTCGAGTTGGCCGCGCTACGCCGCTGGGACCTGCTCGCCGAACTGGACGCCGCCGACGGCTGGGACTACGACGCGTGGGCCGATGCGTTGGCGCCGTACTTCGAGGCGTACGACTCGATCGGGGTGGGGCCGGACGCCCGAGGGCCGGCGCTGCTCATGATCGAGCAGGGCCGCGAGCGGTGGACCGTCCGGCAGATCTTCGACGACCCGGACGGCGACCACGACTGGGGCATCAGCGCCGAGGTCGACCTCGTCGCCTCGGACGAGGTCGGCGCGGCGGTCGTACGGGTCACCGACGTCGGTCAACTCTGAGGTGCCGCGCCCGGTGGCGGTATCGTCCGCCACCGGGTGCTCGGGGACCGAGCAGAGTCACGGGACGGCGCGCGGCCACGTCCTCGATCCAGCCGAACAGTAGTACCGCACCGGCGGTCAGGAGGCACACCCCGGCCAGCCGCAGCGCGATCGAGGCGACCGAGGTGTACGGCAGCACGGGCGCGGGCAGCACGAATATCCCGAGGCTGGCGGGAATGTGCCAGAGATAGATGGTGACCGCCCGCGCGTTCACGACCCGCAGCACGCCGCTCAGTGATGTCCGACGGACGAGTCGGGGCCGCACTCTCAGGAGCACGGCGACGAAGGCCATTGACCACAGCGTGGTGCCGCCCGCGACGTGGTTGAGGTCGCCGATCCTGCCAGCCACCATGGCGCTCACGACCCACGTCCCGCCGGCGAGGGCCAGACCCGCGACGAGGCCGCCGTACCAGCGCCACGGGACGCGGCACAGCAGCCGATCGTGGTGGGCGAAGCCCAGCAGCCAACAGGACAGGTAGGCGGCGACGAAGTACGCGGTGTGCACCCCGGCGAGGTGCAAGCCGACCGGCAGGGCGGTGGCGACCCCGATGCTCGGCCACGGCCAGCGACGGAACACCCGCAGCAGGACCGGGGACAACAGCACCAGCCAGAGGTACGTGACGATGTACCAGAGCCCGATGTGGAAGGCCCAGGCCCAGGACGGTCCGCCCGCGGGAGGCACCCGCAGGGGCAGGATCCACCAGACCAGTCCCACCCATTCGCCCACGCCCTGCGGCCGCCACCCGACGGCGAGCACGACCAGCGTGATCACGCCGAACACCCCAGAACGGCAGCAGCAACCGGCGCAGCCGCCGGCCCACGGCCCGGGGGCCGTCGCGATCGAGAGAAGCCGCGATCAACGAGCCGGCGATGCCGAACATCAGACCCATCGCCGGCACCAGCAGGCTCAGCCAGGCCCAACCGGTCACGTGGAAGAGGACGACGCGGACCAGGGCCGCCACCCGCAACAGGTCCAGGTAGTCGTTCCGAGCGGGCGCGACACTGTCGGACGGGACGGTCCGCCTCGTCACCTCGTCGCCCGCAGTGATCAGGCGAGCTGCCCAAGAACCACAAGGCACACTAACGCCACAAGTGTTACAAATCTGGCAATTGTCAACATCCGAGGCTGCGGAAAACTCGGCCGCACAAAGGGGCGTCACACCCCGAACGCGGGTGGGCAATGTCAGACCTGTCGATTAGAATGTATGTACTAATAGAGATCCTGACCTGCAGGATTACGACTGGGAGGACGCCCGTGACCGCGCCCACCTCCACGCCTCTGACGCCCTACGCCACCCTGCTGGGCTTCACCCGCTACGTCGACCGCACCGGCCCCACGAAGGCCACGTTCGTGGGCGGCCTGCGCAAGCAGCGCGCCAGCCGCTCCGGCTTCAACCCGCACGGTCAGTTCGTCAAGGCACTCAAGGCCGACATCGCCTTCCACACCGGCGGCACGCACCTGTCCGGGGTGGTCGACGTCGTCAAGCCGCGCTGGCGCCCGCTCTACCAGGCGCTGGTGCCCGGCGCGACAGCCTGGCTGCACTCCCTCGGCGATCCGGCAACCCTCGACCTGGCCCAGACCCGCGACGCCCTGGCCATGCTCGGCGACCTACCCGTCAAGATCAACCCCCATTTCGGCGTACGCCACGCCGACGGCCGCGCCGACGCGGTCCGACTGCACTTCGACGAGGCGCCGCCGAGCGAGGAGTCGGTGCTCGCCACCCTGCACCTGATGGCCCGCCACATGGACGCGGTCCTCCCGCACGCCGAGCCCGTCCTGGTCGACGTCCGGCGCGGTCAGGCCCACCGCATGCCCGCCGACGCCAAGCCCGAACAGATCGAACGCTGGCTGGCCGGCGAAGCCGCCGCCTTCCGCGCCATCTGGTCCACCGCCGCCTAACCCACTCCCCACCCGCACCCCGCCAACCGCGCTGTCCGCCCGCGCTTGCCCGCCATGATCGCGCTCGATCCAGGATGTAGTGGTCTCCCCGTCCAGGGACGCCACTACATCCATGTTCGAGCGCGATCATGGCCGACGGGGTTCGTCCCGCAGGCGGTGTGACGGCGGCGGTTATCCACAGGGGCAGCGGGCGGTTACCGCGTTCGAGCAGCCTTAGACCATGCCGAAAGCTCCTCGTCGGCCGCCGCAGTTGCGGGGTCGGGTCTTCCGTGGTTCCAATGCCGTGTCACGCGGGCTGCTCACCCGCAACGACCTCCGCAGTTCCGCATGGCGACCGCTCTTCCGCGACGTCTATGCCGATGCCCAGCTCACCGTCACGCACACCATCAGATGCGCCGCCGTCGGACGGTGGCTGGTGCCGCCGGGCGCGGCCATCGCCGGGCGGGCCGCAGCGGGTCTGTACGGCTGCCCGAGCACGAGCGTGAACGACCCAGTCGATGTCCTGGTGCCCGTCGACTCTCGGATCGGCCCGGCCACCGGCATTCGCGTCCACCAGGGACACATCGACTCCGGAGACACGCTGGACCGGGCCGGGATAACGGTGACCAGCCCAGCGCGGACCTGCTGGGACGTGGCCCGTTGGCTCGACATCGTGGAGGCTGTGGTCATCATCGACGCCATGCTGACCCGCCGGCTGACCACCGTGTCCGCCCTACGCGAGTACGCGTTGAACCGGGCCGGTCGCCGTGGCTGGCGGTCCTTGCTGCGCGCGGTCGACCTGGCGGACGCGGGCGCAGAGTCACCGCAGGAGTCCCGTACGCGGGTTCGGCTGGTGCTCGCCGGCCTGCCCCGGCCGGAGACGCAGTGGGTCGTGGCCGAACCGGGAAGGTTCATCGCCCGACTCGACCTCGCCTGGCCACAGTTCAGGGTCGCGGTGGAGTACGACGGACTCTGGCACGACGATCCCGCGCAGTTCCAGAAAGATCGCCAGCGGCTCAACCGCCTGCTCGGCGGCGACTGGATCGTGCTGCACGTGACGGCCAAACGGCTCCGGGACGACTTCGACGGCTTCCTCGCCGAAGTCAAAGCCGCTCTAGGCACCCGCGCCCGCGCCGCCAGCTCCCATGATCGTGCCCGAACATGGAAGTAGTGGCCTCCCTCTAGTCGGGAGACCACTACTTCATGGATCGAGCACGATCATGAGAATCGGCAGCCGCAACCCGGGGGCGGAGCGGGCGGGGTCAGGTGGTGGGGAGGTACTTGGCCAGGTCGTCGAGGATCTTGTTGGCGGCGCCGACGCCGATGCCGGTCATCCAGACCTCGTCGGAGACCGGGTACGCCTTGCCGGCCTTGACCGCGCCGAGGCCCTTCCAGAGGGTGCCGCCGGCCACCTTGGCCTGCTCGGCGGCGGCCTTGTCGCCGTACGCGGTCACGAAGATGACATCGCCGTCGACCTCGTTGATGCGCTCGGCGCTGACCAGGTCGAAGCGCTTGTCCTCCTTGTTGGCGAGCATCTGCCGCTCGGGGCGACCCAGGCCGGTGTCGCCGACGACGATGCCGGAGAAGGAGTCCGGGCCGTAGACCCTGATGTTGCCCGGGATGAACCGCACGATGGACACCTTGCGGGCGGCGGGGTCGCCGAGGGTGGCGCCGAAGTCCTTGGCCCGCTTCTCGTACGCGCCGAGGAGGTCCTTGGCCTGCTGCTCGCGGCCGAGCGCCTTGCCGTCGAGGAGGAAGTTGTCCTTCCAGGTGATGCCCACCTTGTCGGTGAACACGGTCGGCGCGATGGCGGCCAACTCGTCGTAGAACTTCTCCTGGCGGAACTTGCTGCCGAGGATGAGGTCCGGCTTGAGGGCGTTGATCGCCTCCAGGTCGGGCTCGGTGAGCACCCCGACCTCCTTGATGCCGGCGAGCTTGTCCGCGCCGAAGTACGTGGGCCAGCTCTTGGCCTCGCCCGCGGTGGCGGCCCCGACGGGCGTGATGCCCAGCGAGAGCGCCGTGTCGATCTTGTCGGTGTCGAGCACGACCACGCGCTTGGGTTCGGCCGGGACCTTGGTGGTGCCCATGGCGTGGGTGATCTCCCGGGTCTCCCCGGTGGCGGAGCCGGCGACCGGGTCGCTCTCACCGCAGGCGGTGAGGCCGGCCCCGAGGGCGACGGCCGCGGCGAGAGCGGCGACGAGACGACGCATCAGTGTCCTTTCGAGGGGTACGTGCCGGCGACCGGGGTGGCCGCGTCGCCGTCGGCGGATCGGGCGTCCGGTACGGACGCCGTCGACGAATAGGGGTCGCCAGCCGAGCCGGCAGCGGCGGCAGGCCCGCCAGTGGCGGCAGGCCCGGCAACGACAGCAGGCCCGGCAACGACAGCAGGCCCGCCAGTGGCGGCAGGCCCGCCAGTGGCGGCAGGCCCGGCAACGGCAGCAGGCCCGGCAACGGCAGCAGGACCGCCAGCGCCAGCAGACCCGCCAGCGCCAGCAGGCCCGGCAACGGCGGCAGGTCCGGCAACGGCAGCGGACCCGGCGGCGGGAAGCGCCGGGCCGCCGGTGTGCGCCGGGACCACCAGGGGGGCGCCGGTCACCGGGCAGGGCACGACGACGCAGGCCAGTCCGAAGACGTCCCGGACCAGGTCGGCGGTGAGGATCTCCCGGGGCGGACCGGCGGCCACCACCGCGCCGGCGCGCATCGCGACCAGGTGGTCGGCGTAGCGGGCGGCCTGGTTGAGGTCGTGCAGGACGGCGACCACGGTGCGGCCACGCTCGGTGCGGAGCCGGTGCAGCAGGTCCAGCACCTCCACCTGGTGGGCCAGGTCGAGGAAGGTGGTCGGCTCGTCCAGCAGCAGCGCCTCGGTGTCCTGGGCGAGCGTCATGGCGATCCACACCCGTTGCCGCTGGCCACCGGAGAGGCTGTCGACCGGCCGGTCGGCGAGGTCGGCCACGTCGGCCAGGGTCATCGCCTCGTCGACCGCCGCCGCGTCGGACGGCGACCACTGCCGCCACCACCGCTGGTACGGCTGCCGGCCGCGCCCGACCAGGTCGGCCACGGTGACGCCCTCGGGCACCAGCGGGCTCTGCGGCAGTACGCCGAGCCGACGGGCCACGTCGCGGGTGGGCAGGTCGCGGATGGCGGTGCCGTCCAGCAGGACGGCGCCGTGCCGTGGGGTGAGCAGCCGGGCCATCGTGCGCAGCAGGGTGGACTTGCCGCACGCGTTGGGCCCGACGATCACGGTGAACGCGTCGGTGGGCAGGTCCAGGGTGAGACCGTCGAGCACGGTCCGCTCGTCGTAGCCGACGACCAGGTCGCGGGTGGAGAGCATCACACCACTCCTTTGAGGCGTCACGACGACCGTCGCCGTCCACGAAGCAGCAGGAAGATCAGGTACGGGCCGCCGATCGCGGCGGTCAGCACGCCCGCCGGCAGTTGGGTGGGCGCGAACAGTCGGCGTCCGGCCAGGTCGGCGAGGACCAGCAGCAGCGCGCCGAGCAGCGCGGCGCAGACGAGCGGAGGCCGTTCGGCGCGGACCAGCCGGCGGGCCAGTTGCGGTGCGACGAGCGCCACGAAGTCGACGGCGCCGACCTGGGCGGTGACCATCGCGGCGACGAGCACGCCGGTGCCGGCGAGTCCGATCCGGCGGGCCACCGGGCGCAGCCCGACACCGCGCGCGGTGTCGTCGTCGAGGGCGGTGCTGTTCAGGGCCCAGCCGGCCCACGCCAGCACCGGGAGCAGCACCGCGAGTGTGCCGACGATCCAGGCCGCCTCGGTCCATCCCTTGCCGGCGAGGGTGCCGATCAGCCAGATCTGCGCCCGCAGGCCGTCGATCGGGTCGGCGGTGAGCATGACCACCTCGGTCAGCGCCCGGAAGGCGAACGCGACCGCCACGCCGGCGAGGACGAACCGTTGCGCGGCCAGCCCGTGCCGCGCGCCGAGGGCGAACAGCAGCAGCGCCGCCAGCAGACCGCCGACCAGCGCGCTGGGTGCCACCAGCACCGCCGCCGCACCGCTGGTCAACGCCACGGTCGCGGCGAGGCCGGCACCCTGGGTGATGCCGATGACGTCCGGGCTCGCGAGCGGGTTGCGGGCCACGCTCTGGATCAGGGTGCCGGCCACGCCGAAGGCCGCGCCGGCCGCCGCCGCCAGCACGACCCGGGGCAGGCGAAGATCAAGAACCACGAGGTCGTACGGGGTCCCGGCGCCGGAGAGCGCCCGCAGCACGTCCGCCGGGGCGACGTACGGGGTGCCCAGCGACAGGCTGAGCACGACGGCCAGCAGGAGTAGCACGGTCAGCACGACGGCAACCAGCGTCGCGCGGCGGCGGATCAGCAGGCTGACCGGGCCGACCCGCAGCAGCGACCGCCCGGGCAGCCGGGACGTGCCGCCGCCCGGCGCACCGGGCAGCCCGGTCACGGCTGCGAGCCCAGCCGCGCCGGACGCGTCGGCGGCGCGGGCAGAACCAGCGGCGTCGGACGCGTCGGCGGCGCGGGCAGAACCAGCGGCGTCGGACGCATCGGCGGCGCGCGGCGGACCAGCGGCCGGGTCAGCGGGACGGCCGGCGGTCACGCGGTCACCACCCGGGCACGGCGGACCAGGACGGCCAGCAGCGGCGCGCCGATCAGGGCGGTGACGATGCCGGCGGGTATCTCGCCGGGCGGGGCGACGAGTCGACCGACGACGTCGGCCCCGAGCAGCAGCGCGGGCCCGAGCAGGGCGGAGACGGCGAGGGTCCAGCGGTGGTCCGCGCCGACCAGGGCGCGGGCGAGGTGCGGCACGGCCAGCCCGACGAAGGCGACCGGGCCGGCGGCGGCAACCGCGGCGCCGGTGAGCAGCACGGCGGCCACCCCACCGCCGAGGCGGACCAGGCCGATGCGGTGGCCCAGGCCGCGGGCCACGTCGTCGCCGAGGGCCAGCGCGTCCAGGCCCCGGGCCACCAGCGCGGCGAGCAGCAGCCCGACGAGGACGAACGGCAGCACCTGGGCGGTGACGCCGAGGTCCCGCCCGGCGAGTCCGCCCACCACCCAGAACCGGTACTCCTCGAAGGTGCGGGCGTCGATGCTGAGCAGCGCGTACACCCCGGAGGCGAGACTGGCGTCGAGCGCCGCGCCGACCAGCGCGAGGGTGACCGGGCTCGCGCCCTCGCGGGCCCGGCTGGCGATGGCGAAGACCAGCAGGCCGGCGGCGAGCGCGCCGGCGATGCCGAACCAGACGTACCCGGCGAGCGTGCCGATGCCGAAGACGGAGATGGCGAGCACCACGCCGAACGAGGCGCCGGCGCTGATGCCGAGGATGCGCGGCTCGGCGAGCGGGTTGCGGGTGAGCGCCTGGAACAGCACGCCGGCCACGGCGAGCGCGAGCCCGACGGCGAGGCCGAGCGCGGTACGTGGCATGCGCAGTTCCCGGACGATGGTGCTCGCGTCGCTGCCGTCCGGCGCGACGAGGGCGTGCCAGACCGCGCCGACTCCGAGTTGCCGGCTGCCCAACGCGAGGCTGGCCAGGACGGCGAGCACCAGCACCAGCGCGGCCCCGACGGTGACGGCGACCCGTCGGCCGGTACGGGCACCGGACCGGCTGCGGGCCGGCGTCGGCCGGGCGACGAGGGTGGTCACGAGACTCCTGCACGTTCGAGCTTAGGTTCGCCTAACCTTAGCCGACCTGCGGAAAGTGACCTAACTGGCGTCGGTCGATGCTGCCGTGGCGACGTTCGGCACGCCCGCCGAGCTGCCGTCCCCGGCCGCCGCGGAGCCGCGCGGCAGCACGTTCAGGGGCCGCATCATCTCGTTGTCCTCGTGCTCGAGCAGGTGGCAGTGCCAGGAGTAGCGGCCCGGCAGGTCGAAGCGGGCCTTGATCCGGGTCACCTCCCACGGGTACGCGAGCACGGTGTCCATCCATCCCCGCTCCCCCGGGCCCGGCTCCGACCGGCCCGACCGTCCACGGCCCAGCAGTTCGAACTGGGCCTGGTGCAGGTGGACGGGGTGGACGTTGCGGGTGAAGTTGCGCACCTCCCACACCTCGGTCGCACCGACGAGGGGCTGTTCGGTGGCCGGATCGCTCCAGCGCATCGGCAGACCCCGGCCGCGCTCGTCGAGCGTGCCGAGCAGCATCACCATCGACCCGCCGGACATCCGCTCGTTGAGCGACAGCCGCCGGACCCGCTCCGGCGCGCCGAGTCGGGGGTGGGCCGGCAGTTGCAGGTGCTCCGGCGGCACGCTGGCGTCCGCGCCGGTGGCCTCGGTGACGACGAACCGCAACACCTGCCCGGTGGTCCGCGGGTCGGACGGCGGAAAGTCCACCCCGGGTCGGCCGCCCCGGTACGCCCACTCAGGCCCCTCGTTGACGAGGAACAGCTCGGTGCCGGCGGGCACGCCGGTGAAGTCGACGATCACGTCGGCCCGCTGGGCGGGGCCGAGGGTGAGGCGGTCGTGCGGCACCGGCTCGGGCAGGAAGCCGCTGTCGCTGCCGATCTGCCAGACCGGCAGCGCCGGACGGGCCGGCCGCGCGGTGGCGTGGGCGGCGACGCTGAGCATCAGGAAGCGGCTGTTGCACCCGTTGAGCAACCGGAAGCGGTAGCGCCGGCGCTGCACCGTGAGGCTGGGCCAGGTGCGGCCGTTGACCACGATCGTGGTGCCGGAGAACGCCGACGTCCACGCCGAACCGTCGTGGTGGCCCCCGGGATAGACCAGCTCGCCGTCGGCGTCGAAAGTGCGGTCCTGGATGAGCAGCGGGATGTCGTGGTAGTCGGTGTCCGGCGGATCGTCGTGGCCGGGCGTCGGGCCGGGCAGCACCTCGTCGGGCAGGTCGTCGCCGCCCAGCAGGTAGAAGCCCGCCGGGCCGGCGTAGACGTTCTCGCGGGTGAGACCCAGCGTGTGGTCGTGGTACCAGAGGGTGCAGGGCCGCTGGTCGTTGGCGTACTCGAAGGTGGCCGAACCCGCCGCCCAGCGCAGGCCGGACCCCTCGGCGAAGCGGGACCGGAACTCGCGGTAGGCGCTTCCCGTCACGGCGACCTCGGCCGGCAGGTCCCGGGCCACCGGCAGGTACCACGCCTCGGCGTGCCCGTCGCTCTCCTGCGTGCTGTGCCCGCCGTGCAGGTGGACCACCTGGGGCACCGGTCCCCGGTAGCCACGGCGGCTGCCGTCCGAGCGGCCGTGCCCGTCCCGGCCCTTGCGGCCACCGGCCGGGTTGGCCCAGTGCAGAGTCGGGTCGACGGGCAGCAGGTGCGGCAGGTAGTCGCCCCGGTGGTCGACGAGTTCGTTGACCCAGGTCACCCGTACCGGGCGGTTCACCCGCGCGACGATGCTGTGCGCCGGGTAGCCGAAACTGCCGGGGTGGGCGGTGGAGCCGTAACCCCACACCGTCGTACGCGGCCAGGACCGCGGCAGGATCTGCTGGCGGAACTGCCGCACCCCGATGACGTACGTGTCCCGCTCCGGATCGTTCGCCACCCGCGGCATGGCCGGGGGGATCCGCAGCGGCGCGACGTACTTCGGGATGTCGGCGGCGCGCAGCATCGTCGCCGCGGCGAGCGCGCGGCCCGCGGCCGTCGAGCCCGCCGGGACCAGAACCGCGGCGCCCCCGGCGGCACCGGCCACGAGCACCTGTCGTCTGCTGACCATGCCGCACCCCCATTCGATATCCGACCTCGATAAGAGAATGAGTTTCGCGGACGGGTGCAAGTGGTGCGGAAGGCAGATAACACCCGTAAGAGGGACACCGAGCGCCATAGGGTGTGGGACATGCGATTCGACCAGCACACGGTCGTCCTCCTGACCCGACCGTCGGATCCGCCGGACCTGCCACCGGAGGCGATCGACCGCCTACACGCCGCCCATCTGGCACACCAGGCAGGGCTCGTGGAGCAGGGGCTGGTGCTCGCGGCCGGCCCGCTCCTGGATGCCGACGACCACCGGATGCGCGGCTTCGTCGTCTTCTCCATCGCCCCGGACGAGGTACGCGGGCTCTACGCCGACGACCCGGCCGTCCGCGCGGGCCTGCTCGTCGCGCGGGTGGCGAGTTGGATGGTGCCCGAGGGCAACGTGCGGTACGAGAGCGTGCCGATCCCCGCGTCGGTGCTGGAGGCGGCGGCGGGGGACTGACGGGATCAGCCGGGCAGGTCCGCGATCGGCAGCACCCGCAGGTCGTCCGGCTCGCCCACGATGACCCGCAGCGCCGGGAAGTAGGTCGTCAACACCGCCCGGCACCTGTCGCAGGGCCCGACGACCGTACGACCCCGGTCGGCGACCGAGACGATCGTCTCCAGCTCGGTCACGCCCTGCGTGGCGGCGGTGCCGATCACGACCAGCTCCGCGCAGGTGTCGCCGCTGTCATGCCGGACGTCGACGCCGGAGAACACCCGCCCGTCGGCGGTACGGGCGGCCGACGCGCCGGCGTGGTGGCTGCTGCGGCACCGCAGTTTGGCGACCGCCGTGGCGGCCTGCACCAACGCCCGATCGGTGTCCCGCAGCTCCATCCCGGCCCCCCAGCGCTCGACGTCGGGCGCAACTGTAGACCGCCGTCCACGGGCCGAAGCACCCGCGCGCGGTAACCCAGGGGCGGTCCGCCGCCGGGCTGCCTATCCTTGGGCACGACATGCAGAATCCAACCTCCTCCGCCGCGACCGATCCCGTCCGCGACCTGCACCGCCGCCTCAGTCCCCTGATGTTCCGCGACCAGCGCCGGCTCCAGCGACGACTGGACGGCGCCCGCAAGCTGCGCGACCCGCAGCGCCGGGAAGCGGCCCTGAACGAGATCACCGCCGAGCTGGCCCGGGCCGAGCAGCGGCTGGCCGCCCGACGGGCCGCGGTGCCGGTGATCACGTACCCGGCGGGGCTGCCGGTCAGCGAGCGCAAGGACGACATCGCCGCCGCCATCCGCGATCACCAGGTGGTGATCGTGGCCGGCGAGACCGGCTCCGGCAAGACGACCCAGCTACCGAAGATCTGTCTGGAGCTGGGGCGTGGCATCAACGGCCTGATCGGGCACACCCAGCCCCGCCGGCTGGCCGCCCGGACGGTGGCCGACCGGATCGCCGACGAGCTGGGCACCGAGCTGGGCGACGTGGTCGGCTACAAGGTGCGCTTCACCGACCAGGTCAGCGAGCGCAGCCTGGTGAAGCTGATGACCGACGGCATCCTGCTGGCCGAGTTGCAGACCGACCGGATGCTGCGCCAGTACGACACGCTGATCATCGACGAGGCGCACGAGCGCAGCCTGAACATCGACTTCATCCTCGGCTACCTGCGCGAGCTGCTGCCCCGCCGGCCCGACCTCAAGGTGATCATCACCTCGGCGACCATCGAGACCGACCGCTTCGCCGCGCACTTCGCCGACGCCCAGGGCACTCCGGCGCCGGTCGTCGAGGTCTCCGGTCGTACGTACCCGGTCGAGGTCCGCTACCGACCGCTGGTCGAAATCGCCGAGGGCGACGAGGACGGCGACGCCGACGAGGAGAACGTCCGCGACCAGATCCAGGCGATCGGCGACGCCGTCGAGGAGCTGGCCGCCGAGGGTCCGGGCGACATCCTGGTCTTCCTCAGCGGCGAACGGGAGATCCGCGACACCGCCGACGCGCTGGGCAAGCTGGTGCAGAAGAAGCGGTCGCTGCTGGGCACCGAGATCCTGCCGTTGTACGCGCGGCTCTCCGCCGCCGAGCAGCACCGGGTCTTCGCCGCGCACAGCTCGCGGCGGGTGGTGCTCGCCACCAACGTCGCGGAGACCTCGCTGACCGTGCCCGGGATCAAGTACGTGGTGGACCCGGGCACCGCCCGCATCTCCCGCTACTCCAGCCGGCTGAAGGTGCAGCGGCTGCCGATCGAGCCGGTGTCGCAGGCGTCGGCCAACCAGCGCAAGGGCCGCTGCGGTCGTACGTCGGACGGAATCTGCATCCGCCTCTACGACGAGCAGGATTTCCTGTCCCGCCCCGAGTTCACCGACCCGGAGATCCTGCGCACCAACCTGGCGTCGGTCATCCTCCAGATGACCGCGATCGGGCTGGGCGACCTGGCCGCGTTCCCGTTCATCGACCCGCCGGACAAGCGCAACATCACCGACGGCGTCAACCTGCTGCACGAGCTGGGCGCGCTCGACCCGACCGAGGCCGACCCGGCGAAGCGGCTCACCGCGCTGGGCCGCCGGCTGGCCCAGCTACCGGTCGACCCGCGGCTGGCCCGGATGGTGGTCGAGGGCGAACGCAACGGCTGTGCCACCGAGATCCTGGTGATCGCCGCGGCGCTCTCCATCCAGGACCCGCGCGAGCGCCCGGCGGAGAAGCAGGCCCAGGCCGACCAGGCACACGCCCGGTTCGCCGACTCCGAGTCGGACTTCGTCGCGTACCTGAACCTGTGGCGGTACCTGCGTGAGCAGCAGCGCGAGCTGTCCTCCAGCGCGTTCCGCCGGATGTGCAAGGCGGAGTACCTGAACTACCTGCGGATCCGCGAGTGGCAGGACATCGTCAGCCAGTTGCGCCAGGTGCTGCGTACCCCGGCCGAGAACGAGCGGCGCGGCGGGCGGCCGGCGCGGGACGCCTCGGCCGAGGCGGACGCCGGCCGGGGCGCGGGCCGCCGGGGCGGCGCGGACCTGCCGGAGGAGATCGACACCCCGAAGGTGCACCAGTCGCTGCTGCCCGGCCTGCTGTCGCACGTCGGCCTCAAGGACGCCCAGAAACACGAGTACCTGGGGGCGCGGGGCGCCAAGTTCGCGCTGTTCCCCGGCTCGGCGCTGTTCAAGAAGCCGCCGCGCTGGGTGATGGCGGCCGAGCTGGTGGAGACGTCCCGGCTGTGGGGGCGCATCGCCGGGCGGGTCGAGCCGGAGTGGGTCGAGCCCCTCGCCCAGCACCTGGTCAAGCGCAGCTACAGCGAGCCGCACTGGGAGAAGAAACAGGCCGCGGTGATGGCCTACGAGAAGGTCACCCTGTACGGCATGCCGCTGGTCGCGTCGCGGAAGGTCAACTTCGGGCGGATCGACCCGACGTTGAGCCGGGAGCTGTTCATCCGGCACGCCCTCGTCGAGGGCGACTGGCAGACCCACCACCGGTTCTGGGCCGACAACAAGCGGCTGCTGGGCGAGATCGAGGAGCTGGAGAGCCGGGCCCGACGTCGGGACATCCTGGTCGACGACGAGACCATCTTCGGTTTCTACGACCAGCGGATCCCCGCCGACGTGGTCTCCGGCCGGCACTTCGACACCTGGTGGAAGAAGACCCGCCACGAGCGTCCCGACCTGCTGACCTTCACCCGCGACCTGCTCATCAACGACGGCCGGGGAGGTGTCGACGAGAGCGACTACCCGGACGAGTGGCAGACCCAGGGGGTGACGCTGCCGCTGACGTACCGGTTCGAGCCGGGTACGGCGACCGACGGCGTCACGGTGGACATCCCGCTGCCGCTGCTCAACCAGGTGCCGGCGGAGAGCTTCGACTGGCAGGTGCCGGGGCTGCGCGAGGAGACGGTGATCGCGCTGATCCGCTCGCTGCCCAAGGCGATCCGGCGCAACTTCGTGCCGGTGCCGGACTACGCGCGGGCCGCGCTCGCCGCGATCACCCCCGGCGAGACGTCGCTGCTGGACGCGCTCACCCGTGAGCTGCGGCGGATGACCGGGGTGACCGTGCCCCGCGACGCCTGGGAGCCGGCCAAGCTGCCCGCCCACCTGCGGGTGACCTTCCGCATCCTGGGCGACGACGAGAAGCCGGTCGCCGAGGGCAAGGACCTGCCGGCCCTGCAACGTCAACTGCGCCAGGAGGTACGCCAGGTCGTGGCGGCCGCCGCGCCGGAGGTCGCCCGGACCGGCCTGCGCGAGTGGAGCATCGGCACGCTGCCACGGACCATCGAGCAGGTCCGTGCCGGTTACGCGGTGACCGCGTACCCGGCCCTGGTCGACGAGGGCGCGACGGTCGGGGTGAAGGTGTTCGACTCCCCCGCCGAGGCGGAGGCCGCGCACTGGGCCGGCACCCGCCGGCTGCTGCGGCTCACCGTGCCGTCCCCGGCCCGGTTCCTCCAGGGTCGGTTGAGCAACGAGGCGAAGCTGGCGTTGAGCCGCAACCCGCACGGCGGCGTGCAGGAGCTGATCGAGGACGCGGCCGGCGCGGCCATCGACCGGCTGATCGACGCCGCCGGTGGGCCGGCCTGGGACGCCGAGGGCTTCGCCGCGCTGCGCGAGAAGGTCCGCGCCGACCTGGTCGACACCGTCGTCGAGGTGATGGACCGGGCCCGCAAGGTGCTCGCCGCCGCGTACGCGGTCGAGCAGCGGCTCGGCGCGACGCGCAACCTGGCCGTGGTGGCGGCGCTGGCCGACATCCGCAAGCAGCTCGCCGGGCTGGTGCACGCCGGTTTCATCACCGAGACCGGGTACGCGCGCCTGCCCGACCTGCTGCGCTACCTCACCGCCATCGAACGCCGGCTGGACCGGCTCGGCGGCAACCCGCAGCGCGACCGCCAGCAGCAGGACCGGATCGCCGTAGTGCAGAAGGAGTACGACGACCTGCTCGCCACCGTGGCGCCCGCGCGTCGGCAGGAGGCGGCTGTTCGGCAGATCCGCTGGATGATCGAGGAGTTGCGGGTGAACGTCTTCGCCCAGGCGCTGGGCACCCCGTACCCCGTCTCGGAGCAGCGGATCTACCGCGCGATGGACGACGCCGAGGGCCGCTGAGCCCGTCGGTCTGACCGCCGGCGGTCTCTTCGGGGCGGCGGCCCCGGAAGGGTCAGGTCAACGGCTCGACGCCGGGCGGCAGCTCACCGCGCTCGATCGCGGACTGGACGTAGTCGAGCAGGATCCGGCGCAGCTCACGCCCGGCGTGCGTCGGCACCACGTCACGCCGACGGGCCACCGCGATGGTCCGTGTCACCCCGGGGGATGACAGCGGCGTGCTGCGCACCCCGGATCGGCGGGCCAGCACGATCCCCGGCACCAGCGCGATGCCGAGCCCCGCCTCGACGAAGCTGAGGACCGCGTCCATCTCGCCGCCGTCCACCGCGAACGTGGGCTCGAAGCCCGCCTCCCGACATGCCTGGATGGTGGCGTCACGCAGGTCGTAGCCCTCCCGGAACATCACCATCGGTTGGTCGCGCAGGTCGGTGATGCGCAGCTCGCCCGTCGCCGAGGCGGTCGGCACCTCGCCCACCGAGGCCACCACCAGGCTCTCGCGCAGGATCGGGTCGACACGCAGGCCCGGATCGGCGCCCTGCGACGGCATGATGATCAGCGCCAGGTCCAGGTCCCCACGCAGCAGGTCACGGACGAGATCCTGGGACCCACCCTCCTCGACGCGAAGGTCGACGGTGGGGTGCGCGTCGCGGAAGCGGCGCAGCACCGGCGGGGCGAGCGAGGTGGCCAGGCTCGGGGTCGCGCCGAGTCGTACGCGCCCTCGGCGCAGGCCGACCAGCTCCTGCACCTCCCGAGTCGCGGTCTCCACGTCGGCGAGGATCCGGGTCGCCAACGGCAGGAGCACCTCCCCGGCCGCCGTGAGGGCGATGTTGCCCCTTACCCGCTCGAACAGCGGGGCGCCGAGGTCGGTCTCGAGGGCGTGAATTTGCTTACTCAACGAGGGCTGGGTTATGCCGACGATGTCGGCGGCTTGGGTGAAATGTCGTACTTCGGCCACCGCGACGAAGTACCGGAGCTGATGGAGCTGCATCTACATAGCTTATGGCTATCAACGCTGCGAGTTCGATGCATTGGACGACTGATCAAAGTGCTCCTAGCGTCGGTCACGTGGTAATGACGAAAACTCGGTCGCCCATCCGCTCGAACGTCGGCCTCAAGGCCGTCATGGCGGTGACGGGCATCCTGCTGGTGCTGTTCCTGATCGCGCACATGCTCGGGAACCTGAAGGTGTTCACGGGGGAGACCTCGTTCGACCACTACGCGCACTGGTTGCGCGACATCGGCAAGCCACTGCTGCCCGGTGTCTGGTTCCTGTGGATCCTGCGCACCGTCCTCGTGGTGGCCGTCGTCGCCCACATCTGGGCCGCCACCGTGCTGGCGCTGCGCGCCCGCGCCGCCCGTCCGGTGAAGTACGCCCACCGCAAGAAGGTCCGCGGCAGCTACGCGGCCCGCACCATGCGCTGGGGTGGCGTGATCATCCTGCTGTTCGTGATCTACCACCTGCTGGACCTGACCACCGGCACGTTCAACCCGGTCGGCAACGAGAGCAAGCCGTACGGCAACGTCGTCGCCGACTTCGCCCCGGAACGCTGGTACGTCACCCTCTTCTACACCCTGGCGATCGTCACGCTCGGCTTCCACCTGCGCCACGGCGCCTTCAGCGCGTTCCGCAGCCTCGGGCAGCAGACGCCCCGGGGCGAACGCCGGGCGCGCGCCGCCGCTCTGGTCTTCGCCGTCGTGCTGTGCGCCGGATACCTGGTGGTCCCGTTCGCCGTACTCACCGGATTGGTGTCCTGACATGGAACTCTTCACCGAGGGCGACCCGATCGCCGACACGAAGGCGCCCACCGGCCCGATCGACAAGCGCTGGGAGACCCGGCGCTTCGAGGCCAAGCTGGTCAACCCGGCCAACCGCCGCAAGATGACGGTGATCGTGGTCGGTACCGGCCTGGCCGGCGGATCGGCCGCCGCGACGCTGGCCGAGCAGGGCTACCACGTCAAGTCCTACTGCTACCAGGACAGCCCGCGCCGGGCCCACTCGATCGCCGCGCAGGGCGGCATCAACGCCGCGAAGAACTACCGCAACGACGGCGACTCCGTGCACCGGCTGTTCTACGACACCGTCAAGGGCGGCGACTTCCGCTCCCGGGAGTCGAACGTGCACCGCCTGGCCGAGGTGTCGGTCAACATCATCGACCAGTGCGTCGCCCAGGGCGTGCCGTTCGCCCGCGAGTACGGCGGCCTGCTGGACACCCGCTCGTTCGGCGGCGCGCAGGTGCAGCGCACCTTCTACGCCCGGGGCCAGACGGGCCAGCAGCTGCTGCTCGGCGCGTACCAGGCCCTCGAACGGCAGATCGGCCTCGGCAACGTGGAGATGAACGCCCGGCACGAGATGCTGGAGCTGGTTCTCGTCGACGGCAAGGCCCGGGGCATCGTCGTCCGGGACCTGGTCACCGGCGAGATCAGCACCGAGATGGCCGACGCGGTGGTGCTCGCCTCCGGCGGGTACGGCAACGTCTTCTACCTCTCCACGAACGCCAAGGGCTGCAACGTCACCGCCACCTGGCGGGCGCACCGCAAGGGCGCGTACTTCGCCAACCCCTGCTACACGCAGATCCACCCGACCTGCATCCCGGTCTCCGGCGACCACCAGTCGAAGCTGACCCTGATGAGCGAGTCGCTGCGCAACGACGGCCGGGTGTGGGTGCCGAAGAACAAGGGCGACGACCGCAGCCCGAAGGACATTCCGGAGGACGAGCGGGACTACTACCTGGAGCGGATCTACCCGTCCTTCGGCAACCTGGTCCCCCGCGACATCGCCTCCCGTGCCGCGAAGAACGTCTGCGACGAGGGCCGCGGCGTCGGGCCGACCAAGCTCGGCGTCTACCTCGACTTCGCCGACGCCATCGACCGCCTGGGGCGCAAGGCCATCGAGGCCAAGTACGGCAACCTCTTCGAGATGTACGAGCGGATCACCGGCGAGGACCCGTACGAGGTGCCGATGCGGATCTACCCCGCCGTGCACTACACGATGGGCGGGCTCTGGGTCGACTACGACCTCCAGTCCAGCATCCCGGGGCTGTTCGTGATCGGTGAGGCGAACTTCTCCGACCACGGCGCGAACCGGCTCGGCGCCTCGGCGCTGATGCAGGGCCTCGCCGACGGCTACTTCGTGCTGCCCACCACCATCGCCAACTACCTGGCCTCGGGCCCGCTCGAGAAGGTCGACGCCAGCCACCCGGCGGCGGTCGAGGCGCGTACCGACGTCGAGGACCGCATCCAGCGGCTGCTGGCGGTCGACGGCGACCGGACCGTGGACTCGTTCCACCGGGAGCTGGGCCAGATCATGTGGGAGCACTGCGGCATGGAGCGCTCCGAGGCCGGGCTGCGCAAGGCGATCGGTGAGATCCGCGACCTGCGCGAGCAGTTCTGGCAGCGGGTCAAGGTGTCCGGCACGGGCGAGGAGCTGAACCAGTCGCTGGAGAAGGCCGGCCGGGTGGCCGACTTCTTCGAGCTGGCCGAGCTGATGTGCATCGACGCCCTGCACCGCGAGGAGTCCTGCGGCGGTCACTTCCGGGCCGAGCACCAGACCCCGGACGGGGAGGCGCAGCGCGACGACGAGAAGTTCGCGTACGTGGCGGCCTGGGAGTTCACCGCCACCGGTGAACCCTCGGTGCTGCACAAGGAAGACCTGAAGTTCGAATACGTCCACCCCACGCAGCGGAGCTACAAGTGAACCTGACCCTGCGCATCTGGCGCCAGAAGGGCCCTGAGGACAAGGGTCGGATGGTGACCTACCCGGTCGACGACGTGTCCCCGGACATGTCGTTCCTGGAGATGCTCGACGTGCTCAACGAGCGGCTGATCCTCGCCGGCGAGGACCCGGTGGCGTTCGACCACGACTGCCGCGAGGGCATCTGCGGCATGTGCGGCCTGATGATCAACGGCGACGCGCACGGGCCGCAGCGCGGCACCACGGCGTGCCAGCTACACATGCGGCAGTTCTCCGACGGCGAGACGATCGACATCGAGCCGTGGCGGGCCAGCGCCTTCCCGGTCATCAAGGACCTGGTGGTCAACAGAGGCGCCTTCGACAAGATCATCGCCGCCGGTGGCTACATCACCGCGCCGACCGGCAGCGCCCCCGAGGCGCACTCCACCCCGGTCGCCAAGGCCAACGCGGACGCCGCCTTCGAGTCGGCCGCCTGCATCGGCTGCGGCGCCTGCGTGGCGGCCTGCCCGAACGGCTCGGGCATGCTCTTCACCGCCGCCAAGCTCACCCAACTCTCGCTGCTGCCGCAGGGCCAGCCGGAGCGCTACACCCGGGTGATCGGCA
The DNA here is from genome assembly GCF_053585025.1 of Micromonospora sp. RB23. Lineage (NCBI taxonomy): Bacteria > Bacillati > Actinomycetota > Actinomycetes > Micromonosporales > Micromonosporaceae > Micromonospora > Micromonospora sp. RB23. The sequence goes on along the minus strand of NZ_CM132111.1, from coordinate 2,485,376 downwards.
TGGTCGACGCGCACGACGAGGCCGGCTTCGGCGGCTGCACCAACGCCGGCGAGTGCACGGTGGCCTGCCCGAAGGGCATCCCGCTGAACACCATCGGCCGCCTCAACCGCGACTACCTGTCGGCCACCACGAAGGGCGGCAACACCCCGGGCTCCTGAGCCCGCCGTCCTGACCGCCCAGACGAACCCTGACCGCCGCGCCCCCTTTCGCCGGGCGCGGCGGTCAGGCCGTTGAGGGCGCCCAACGAACGGAACGGCCGTCCCGTCGCGTCCCGGCCTGGGGCTGGGGCGGGGCGCAAGAACGACTCCATATCGCCGATGTGGCGGTGTCCGAGCGCTCGGATACCGCTACATCGGCGGAACTCGGCATACAGGAAATCGGCCTGTCCAGGCGCCCGCCACACCCCGACTTCCTGGAATCCGAGTCGATCAAGGCGGCAGGGCTGAGGGCTGGGGGGCGACCACCGACAAGGCCGGAGCGCCGGTTCAACTCCCCCTGCCCGGGTAGCAGACAGGCAGGACCGAGGGAGGGCAACCGGACATGAAGGCGTTGACCTGGCACGGCAAGCGGGACGTACGGGTCGAGGAGGTGCCCGATCCCCGGATCGAGCAGCCGACCGACGCGATCATCAAGATCACATCGACGGCTATCTGCGGGTCGGATCTGCACCTGTACGAGGTGCTGGGGCCGTACCTGAAGCCCGGGGACGTCCTCGGACACGAGCCGATGGGGATCGTCGAGGAGGTCGGGTCGGAGGTGACCGGCCTGAAGCCCGGCGACCGGGTGGTGGTGCCGTTCAACATCTCCTGCGGCGACTGCTGGATGTGCCGACGTCAGCTCTACGCCCAGTGCGAGACCACCCAGGTGACGAGCGAGGGCAAGGGCGCGGCACTGTTCGGCTACACGTCCCTCTACGGGTCGGTGCCCGGCGGCCAGGCCGAGTACCTGCGCGTTCCGCAGGCCCACTTCGGGCCGATCAAGATCCCGCCGACCGGCGCGGACGAGCGGTACCTCTACCTCTCCGACATTCTGCCCACCGCCTGGCAGGCGGTGAAGTACGCCGACACCCCGCCCGGCGGCACCCTGGCCGTCTTCGGGCTGGGCCCGGTCGGCCAGTTCTGCGCCCGCATCGGCCGCCACCTCGGCGCCGGGCGGGTGATCGGGCTGGACCTGGTGCCCGAACGGCTGGAGCTGGCTCGCCGGCACGGCATCGAGGTGCTCGACGTACGTGAGTTGTCCGACGTGCCGGGCGCGCTGATCGACCTGGTCGACGGGCGCGGTCCGGACGCCGTCATCGACGCCGTCGGCATGGAGGCGCACGGCTCGCCGGTCGGCAAGCTCGCCCACGCGGCCGTCGGACTGCTGCCCGACAAGCTCGCCCAGACGATGACCGACCGGGCCGGCGTCGACCGGTTGAGCGTCCTACACGCCGCCCTCAAGGCGGTCCGGCGCGGCGGCACCGTCTCGCTCTCCGGCGTCTACGGCGGCGAGGCCGACCCGATGCCGATGATGGAGATGTTCGACCGGGGCATCCAACTGCGCATGGGGCAGTGCCACGTGCGCCGCTGGGTCGACGAGATCATGCCGCTGCTCTCCGGCGACGACGACCCGCTGGGCGTGGAGGATCTGCGTACCCACCGGCTGCCGCTGAGCGACGCGCCGCGCGCGTACGACATGTTCCAGAAGAAGGAGGACGGCTGCATCAAGGTGGTCCTCACACCGTGAGCGACGACTCCCCGGGCCGGGTGGTGGTGGTCGCCGGCGCGACCAGCGGGATCGGCCGGGCGACCGCCCGGGCGTTCGCCGAGCGCGGCGACCGCCTGGTCCTCGCGGCCCGCGCGCCGCAGACCCTCGCCGAGGTACGCGAGGAGTGCGCGGACGTCGAGGTCCTGACCGTGGCGACCGACGTGACCGAGGCGGGCGCGCTGGACGCGTTGGCGCGGGCGGCGATCGAGCGGTTCGGTCGCATCGACGTCTGGGTGCACACCGCGGCGGTGATGGCCTACGGACGTTTCGACGAGGTGCCGGAGCGGGTGTTCGACCAGGTGGTGCGCACGGATCTGCTGGCCGCCGCCGGCGCGGCCCGGGTGGCGTTGCGGCACTTCCGGGCCACCGGCGCCGGCACGCTGATCCTCACCGGTTCGGTGCTCGGGCACATCACCGCCCCCTACATGAGCGCGTACGTGGCCAGCAAGTGGGGTTTGCAGGGGCTGGCCCGGACGATCCAGCAGGAGCTGCGGGACAGCCCGGGGATCCGGCTGTGCCTGGTCAACCCGGGCAGTGTCGACACACCCGTCTACCAGCAGGCAGCCAACTATCTGGGTCGCGTCGGCCGCCCTCCGCCGCCGGTCGCCGGGCCGCAGCGGGTGGCCCGGGCCATCGTCGACTGCGTGGACCATCCGCGCCGGGAGGTGTCGGTGGGGCGGCTGAACGTGCTGCTGCGGGCGGGGTTCACGGCGCTGCCCGGCGTCTACGACGTCCTCGTCGGCCCGTTGATGCGGCTCGCGGGCCTCAGTGGGCGGACGGTCGCGGCGCACGACGGCTCGGTCTTCGCGCCGAACCCGGCCGGCGAGGCGGTCCGCGGCGGTCACCTGCCCGACCTGCGGCAGCTCGCCCGGGCGGTGTCCGGGCCGGCCGCGCAGCTCCGCGTCGCGGCGACCGGCGCGATCGGCGCCGCGCTGCGCCGACGGCCCGGGTGACACTGTTCGGGACTGTTCGGAACCTTTTCCGGGGGCAACATGAAGAGATCAACTCGCCTAGCGTGGGCAGCCGGCAGGCGCTCCGGCGCCCCACGACGGGAGAGACGATTGACCATCCGACTGAACCGAAGGACCGCCCTCGGACTGGGTACGGTGGCCACCGCCGGCACGGTGCTCGCCGCGGCCACCCCCGCCAGCGCCGCCGAGGCGACACCGACCACCCCCGCGCAGGCGGCCCGGCGGGTCGCCGCCGTCTTCGGCCGTCACAGCGGCGAAGCCGGCGGCAACTGGCAGGCGTACGTCAGCGTGGCCGACCCGGCGGGCGCGCCGGTGGTCGCGGTGGCGGCCGAGGCCGACCGGCGGATCGAGGCGTACAGCGTCAACAAGATCGCGGTCGCGACGGCCGTGTTGGACAAGGTCGACCGTGGACTGCTGACGCTGGACCAGCGGGTCGAGGTGGCCGCGGCGATCGTGGTGCCGGGTGGTGACGGCATCTTCAGCCTGGACGGCGCGTACCCGAGCAGCGTGACGCTGGGGCACGTGCTGGCGAACCTGCTGACCGTCTCGGACGACACGGCGGTACGGCTGTGCGGGCTGGTCGCCCCGGCCGCCGAGATCAACGCGATCCTGGTCGCCAAGGGCTTCCCGAACACCCAGGTCGAGCCGGTGGCCAACCCGAACCGGTTCTTCCTCGGCACGAGCACCCCGCGGGAAACCCACGACCTGCTGCGGGCCCTGGTCGCCGGCACGCTGCTCTCGCCGGCCTCGACGGCGCACCTGCTCGGGCTGCTGCGCTCCCCCGTGGCCTTCACCGACGGCATCCGTCGCACCATGTCCTCCGACGAGCGGGCCCGCATCGCCACCAAGGCCGGCTGGTTCGCCGACGCCCGCCACGAGGCCGGGGTGATCTTCGACCGGGCCGGCGCGGCGGTGCTCACCTACGCGCTCTTCGCCGACGGGCAGGCCGACCCGGACAACTTCGGCGCGACCCATCCGGCGGTGCGGGCGCGGGCCGCCATGGGTCCGAAGTTCCTCGCCGCGGTGGACCGGCTCGGTGGCGCGGGCACCGCGTACCGGACGACCGCCCAGCGGCCCAGCAACGGCGGCTGACTCCACTGCCGGGCCGGTCGTCGCGGGACGACCGGCCCGGTGCGGGCCACCGCCGGGGCGGGAGCCGCGCGGGGGAACTACCGTGTAGTGCGGGACACGGCGGAGGGACGGCGATGACGCCAGCGGGACGTACGGACGGGCAGGGGTCGCTCGGGCGACGGATGCGGGCGACGGCGGGACTGGCCGCGCTGGCCGGCCTGGCCTGGGTGGCACGGGACGTGCCGGCGGCGCTGGGCGGCCGGCTCGCCGGCGCCCGGGCCGAGCGGGCGGCCCGCTCGCCGCAGTTCCGCGACGGCACGTTCCACAACCAGGCCGACGTCCGCACGATGGTCGCCGCCGAACCGGGTCGTAACCTGGTCCGGGAACTGATCTTCGGCAAGCAGAAGCGCCGCCCCACCGCGCCCGTGCCGCTACTGCGGCCCGACGCGTCGCCGGCCGCCGACACCGCCGACGAGCTGAACATCGTCTGGTACGGCCACGCCTCGGCGCTGATCGAGATCGAGGGCCGGCGCGTCCTGCTGGACCCGGTGTGGAGTGACCGCTGCTCGCCGTCCGGCGTGGTCGGCCCGCGTCGCCTGCACGAGCCGCCGGTACGCCTGGACGAGCTACCGCCGATCGACGCCATCCTGATCTCCCACGACCACTACGACCACCTGGACATGCCGACCGTGCGGGCGCTGGTCGCCGGGCAGTCGGCACCGTTCGTGGTGCCGCTGGGCGTCGGCGCGCACCTGGACCGTTGGGGGGTGCCCGCCGAGCGGATCATCGAGCTGGACTGGTCCGAGTCGCACCGGGTCGACGGGTTGGAGATCACCGCCACCGCCGCGCAGCACTTCTCCGGTCGCGGGTTGCGCCGCGACGGCACGCTGTGGAGCTCCTGGGTGGTCGCCGGGGCACGGCGCAAGGTCTTCTACACCGGTGACTCCGGCTACTTCTCCGGGTACGCGGCGATCGGCGCCGAACACGGTCCGTTCGACGTGACGCTGATGCAGATCGGCGCGTACGACCGGGCCTGGCCGACGATCCACATGTTCCCCGAGGAGGCGGTCGACGCCCACCTCGACCTGCGCGGCGGGCTGTTCATCCCGGTGCACTGGGCGACGTTCAACCTGGCCCTGCACGACTGGTCCGAGCCGGTGAACCGGCTGTGGGCCGAGGCGAAGGCCCGCGACGTGCGACTCGCCGTGCCCCGCCCCGGCGAGCGGGTGGTGGTCGACGACCCGCCCGCCGTCGACGGATGGTGGCAGTCCGTCGCCTGAGCCGCGCCGGACGCCGTACGGGGTCAGAGCACGAAGGCGTCGGTCCAGAGCGCGCCAGAGCGACCGGAGAGCGCGTCCAGCATGGCGACCGCCTGACCGTCGGTGAGCTGCGCGACGAAGTCCACGATGGCGCGTCCCCGGGCGCGCCCGATCCGGTGCGGCGTACGCGGGTGCAACTCCGCCTCGGCCAGCTCGACCAGGTCGTGCAGGCGGCGGGGCAGGCGGGACTCCTCCTCCGGGTCGAGCAGCCACTCCCACAGCGCCTCCACCAGGGTGCCCAGCAGCCGGGCCTGACCACGCTGGTGCAGGGCCAGGTCGGGACGGGCCAGCACGAACCGGTGGTGGACGAACTTGAGCACCTGCACCTCGTGCCACTGCGCGCAGCCGAGCAGCACGTACCCGGAGCGCACCGACGGCTGGTCGGTCACGGTGATGGCCTCGACGAAGCGGGTGGACCAGCGGGCGGAGAACCGCGCCACGTACTGCTCCGCCTCGATCGAGCCGTCGAACGGCATCGCGAGCAGCCCGTCCACCAGCTCCTCGCGGACGTGTTCGACGGCGGCGGCGAACGCGTCGTCGTCGGCGACCCAGGCGTCCTTGCGGTGCAGTTGCCGGCGCAGCCGCTCGATGGCCGCACCGGGTCGTCGGGCCGAGGTGGCCAGCGCCGCGTCGGTGATCGCCCGGAAGTGCCCGCTCTCGCGCTGCCAGGCCATCAGCTCGGCGGACACCGCACCCTGCTGGAGCACCCCGACGCGGTAGAAGTCCTCCACGTCGTGGATGGCGTACGCGATGTCGTCGGCGGTGTCCATGACGGACGCCTCGACGGTCTGCTGCCAGTCCGGGATGCGGCCGACGAAGGGCTCCCGAGCCTGCCGCAGGTCGTCCAGCTCGGTCCGGTACGCCCCGAACTTCAACGAGCCGCTCTCCGGGTCGTCGGGTGGCGGGGTGGCGCCACGCGGCGGCGGGTCCAGCAGGCGCGGGTGGGGGTCGGGGTAGTCCAGCCGCGTCCACGGGTACTTCAGCATCGCCGCGCGGACAGCGGCGGTCAGGTCCAACCCGGTGGTGGCGGCGCCCCGGATCTCGGTGCTCGTGACGATCCGGTACGACTGCGCGTTGCCCTCGAAGCCGTCGGCGAGGCCGAGGCGCTGGCGGGCCAGCCGGTCGAGCACCCGCTCGCCCAGGTGGCCGAACGGCGGGTGGCCGAGGTCGTGGGCGAGCGCGGCGGCCTCCACCACGTCGGGGTCGCAGCCGCCGAGCTTGTCCAGCAGATCCCGCCACCGGTCGTCGGCCGTCAACCGCTCGGCGATGGCCCGGGCCACCTGGGCGACCTTGAGGCTGTGCGTGAGCCGGTTGTGCACCAGCAGTCCGGAGCCGACCGGGCTGATCACCTGGGTGACCCCGCCGAGGCGGGCGAAGAAGGGCGAGCCGACGATCCGGTCCCGATCGGCACGGAACGGGTTGGCCGTGAGGTCGCCGAGGGCGCGGGCGCTGCCGCCGAAGAGCCGCCGGGCGCGCGGCTCCGCAGGTGATTCCATGATCGCCACGCTAGCGCAGGCCCGGAGGGACCGGTCGACGGATCGGGCCGGCGCGGGCGCCGGGCTGGGACGGCGCGACCCGGCCGGGCGCGGCGACGGTGCCCGGGGCGGCCGGGCAGAATGCAGGCGGTAGCCGCTCTGTGAAGGCGGATCGAGTCGAAGGCGGATCGAGATCGTGACCCAGTCTGTTCATCAGCGGATCGCCGACGAGCTCGGCGTGGCCGAGCGTCAGGTGCGGGCGGCCGTGGAGCTGCTCGACGGCGGCGCCACCGTGCCGTTCATCGCCCGTTACCGCAAGGAGGCCACCGGCCTGCTCGACGACACCCAGCTGCGCACCCTGGAGGAGCGGCTGCGGTACCTGCGGGAGCTGGACGAGCGCCGGGCGGCCGTGCTGGAGTCGATCCGCGGCCAGGGCAAGCTGGACGAGGCCCTGGAAGCGCAGATCATGGCCGCCGACTCGAAGTCGCGGCTGGAGGACATCTACCTGCCGTACAAGCCGAAGCGGCGGACCCGGGCGCAGATCGCACGCGAGGCCGGCCTCGCGCCGCTGGCCGAGACGCTGCTGGCCGACCCCGACCAGGATCCCCGGGCCACGGCCGCCGGGTACGTCGACGCGGAGAAGGGCGTCGCCGACGCCGCCGCCGCGCTGGAGGGCGCGCGGGCGATCCTCATCGAGACCTTCGCCGAGGACGCCGACCTGATCGGCACGCTGCGCGAGCAGATGTGGTCGCGGGGCCGCCTGGCCTCCCGGGTACGCGAGGGTCAGGAGACGGCCGGCGCGAAGTTCGCCGACTACTTCGACTTCTCCGAGCCGTACCCGAAGCTTCCCTCGCACCGCATCCTGGCGATGTTCCGGGGCGAGAAGGAGGGCGTGCTCGACCTGACCATGGAGCCGGACGAGGCCGGCGAGTCCGACGCCGTCCCGACCGGTCCCACCCGGTACGAGGCGATGATCGCCGGCCGGTTCGGGGTGTCCGACGCCGGCCGCCCGGCCGACCGCTGGCTGGCCGACACGGTCCGCTGGGCGTGGCGTACCCGGATCCTCATCCACCTCGGCGCGGACCTGCGGATGCGGCTGTGGCAGGCCGCCGAGGAGGAGGCCGTACGGGTCTTCGCCACCAACCTGCGCGACCTGCTGCTCGCGGCACCGGCCGGCACCCGGCCGACGATGGGTCTGGACCCGGGTCTGCGGACCGGGGTGAAGGTGGCCGTGGTGGACGCCACCGGCAAGGTGCTCGCCACCGACACCATCTATCCGCACGAGCCACGCCGGCAGTGGGACGCCTCGGTGGAGACGCTCGCCCGGCTGGCCGGCGCGCACGGGGTGGAGCTGATCGCGATCGGCAACGGCACCGCCTCGCGGGAGACCGACAAGCTGGCCGGCGACCTGATCAAGCGGCACCCGCAGCTCAACCTGACCAAGGTGATGGTCTCCGAGGCGGGCGCGTCGGTCTACTCCGCCTCCGCGTACGCCTCGCAGGAACTGCCGGGCATGGACGTCTCGCTGCGCGGCGCGGTCTCCATCGCCCGCCGCCTCCAGGACCCGCTCGCCGAGCTGGTCAAGATCGACCCGCGGTCGATCGGCGTCGGCCAGTACCAGCACGACCTGTCCGAGGTGAAGCTGTCCCGGTCGCTGGACGCCGTCGTGGAGGACTGCGTCAACGCGGTCGGGGTGGACGTCAACACCGCGTCCGCGCCGCTGCTGACCCGGGTCTCCGGGATCGGCGCCGGGCTGGCCGAGAACATCGTGCTGCACCGGGACGCCAACGGGCCGTTCCGGTCGCGTACCGAGCTGAAGAAGGTGGCCCGCCTCGGGCCCAAGGCGTTCGAGCAGTGCGCCGGCTTCCTGCGCATCCCCGGCGGGGACGACCCGCTGGACTCGTCCAGCGTGCACCCCGAGGCGTACCCGGTGGTGCGGCGCATCCTCGCCAGCACCGGGCAGGACCTGCGCGCGGTGATCGGCAGGAGCGCCATCCTGCGCGGGCTGCGCGCCACCGACTTCGTCGACGACCGGTTCGGCCTGCCCACCGTCACCGACATCCTCGCCGAGCTGGAGAAGCCCGGCCGCGACCCCCGGCCGGAGTTCCGCACCGCCACCTTCGTCGAGGGCGTGGAGAAGATCAGCGACCTGACGCCGGGCATGGTGCTGGAGGGCGTGGTCACCAACGTGGCGGCGTTCGGCGCGTTCGTCGACGTCGGCGTGCACCAGGACGGCCTGGTACACGTGTCGGCCATGTCCCGGACGTTCGTGAAGGACCCCCGCGAGGTGGTGAAATCCGGTGACGTGGTCAAGGTCCGGGTGCTCGACGTGGACGTACCCCGCAAGCGGATCTCGCTGACCCTGCGCCTGGACGACGAGGCTCCGGCCGCCGGTGGTGGTCGGACGAGCCAGGAGGGGCGCGGTGGCCCGGCGCAGCGCGGGCCGCAGGGTGGTCGCGGCAGCGGGCAGGGCGGTCGCGAAGGCCAGGCCGGTCGCGGCGGCGGACAGCAGGGTCGCGGCGGTCAGGACAGCCGTGGTGGCGGGCAGGGTGGCCGCGAAGTCCAGGCCGGTCGTGGCGGCCAGGGTGGTCGTGGCGGCGGCCAGGGTGGTCGCGAAGGCCAGGCCGGTCGCGGCGGCCAGGGTGGTCGTGGCGGCCAGCAGCGGCAGGGCGCACCGGCCAACGACGCGATGGCCGAAGCCCTGCGCCGCGCCGGCCTGGCCTGACCCGCTCAGCACGTCAACCCCGCGCCGCCCCGTCGATCATGGAGTTGTGGTGGGTGACAAACCGCCCGCATAACGCCAAGCCAGGCACCACAACTCCATGATCGACAACCCCGAGCCGGCGGGGTGGGGTGGGGTGGGGTGGGGTGGGTGGGGTGGGGTGGGGCTAGAGCGGCGATCAAGGCGCTGCCTTACTGAACTCCGTCGCGTACCGTCGGCGTCGTGAGTGAGCCGGACGGCCGGACGTGGCGGGAACAGCAGCAGCAGGCGGTGCGCGCGCATGCCGACGCGGACGCGCGGCGGCGGGCCGCCGAGCAGGCCGAGGCGGCGAGGCTGGTGGCGTGGTTCGTGGCCGAGGCGACCCGCCGGGGGCTGCGCACCACCCGGCTGGTCGCCCGGGGTTACGACGGCCGCGGGCGCTACCGGACCAGGCTGACCGGCTGGTACGTCGACCGGGCCGAGACCCGGGCGGTGGACGTGGCCGGCCGGTTCCACCTGCTGACCGTGCCCGGAGGTCTGCGGGCCCGGCTGTTCGGCGCCGACCCGGAACCCAGCCCGGCGCCGTTGGTCGTCGGGGCCGGTGGACGCGACGGCGAGTCGATCCCGTTGCGGACGCTGCTCACCCGGCTGCTGGACGACGGGACCGGCGAGCCAGACCCCACCACCAGGCCTGCTGCACCACGAGGGTGAGCAGGCCGGCCAGGACGATCGCACCCAGGTTGATCACCAGTTGGAGCGCCGAGCCGCCCGCTTCGTCCCATACGCCGTAGGCGGCGGCTACCGCCACGTTCGCTGCGGCCGGGATCGTCGTCACCGAGATCAGCACCCCGACCAGGCTGCCGGACTTCTTCGACGTCAACGAGAGCATCCCGGCCACGCCGGCGAGGAGACCGACCACCCAGGACAGCGCGTCCGGCCGCCAGATGAAGTCGGTGAGCGGGCGTTCGGCGAGCAGCATCTCCCGGCTGACCAGGCCGGCTGCGGTCAGCGCCCAGGTGCTCAGCACGGTCGCCACCATGGCCGCCACGAAGCCGACCACGAGGGCCTGCACCGAGCGGCCGATCACCCCGAGCCGGCGGCGCAGCAACGCCACGCACAGCGCGGCGAGGGGGCCGAACTCCGGACCGACGACCATCGCCCCGACGATGAGAATCGGCTGGTCCAGCAGCACCCCGATGCCGGCGATCATGGTGGCCACCACGATCAGTACGAGGTACGTGCCGGACAGTTCCGTCTGCTCGCCGGTCTTCGCGGCGATCTCGTCCCAGACCACCGCGTCCGCGCCGCTGCCCGGCGCCCGGTCCGCCGCCCGGTCGGCCGCCGCGGAGATGGTCAGCTCGATGTCCTCGGCCGCGATGCCGCCGCTGGTGTCCACGCCGATCCGCCGCAACTCCCGCAGCACGCGGTCCGCGCTCTCCCGCACCACGTCGCAGAGGATGAGATCACCCTGCGGTTGCCGGGCGGCGCCCGGCAGCACGGCGATGTGAGTCACTCCCGCCTCTGCGGAGAGCAGGTCGACGACCTCCGTCGACCTGCTCTCCGGGGTGATCACCCTCAGGTGCAGCACGCGCCATCCCCTCGCCGGTCCGGCCGGTGCTTCCCTCGCCGACCGGCCGGCGCGACTCTACAGCTCGCCCCGTCGAGGCCGGGAGCTGCACAAGGCCGGGGCGACAACGGGAGCCTCGGCCTGGACGAGGACCGCGATCGACTCACCCCACTCGGGCGGTGGCCGCGCGCCACCAGTCTGGACGAGCCGCCCACTCGGAAACGAGCCGCACCGGGTCAGCGCCGTCGGTGGCTCTCCACCGCCTCGCAGAGCGCCTGCTCGACCCGTTCGGCGCCGGCGGCCACGGAGAAGACCCGCTCGTAGTGCGCCCGGCCGGCCTGACCGAGCAGCTCGAGCTTCTCCCGGCCCAGGTCGCAGAGTTCCCGTAGAGCGTCGGCGATCGAGTCGGGGTCACCGGGCCGGGCGGTGATGCCCGCGCCGCTGTCGTGCGCGACCGCGGCGGCGTCCCCCTGCGCGGCGACCAGCAGAGCCCGCCCGGCAGCGAGGGTGGCCTGCACCTTGCTGGGCATCGTGTACGCCGACATGCCGCCGGGTCGCAGGCTCACGTAGTGCGCGTCACCGGTGGCCATCAACGCCGGCATCCGCTCCCGGGGCAGCCGCCCGAGGAACCGCACGTGTGACGCGTTCAGGTCCTCGGCCCGACGGCGCAGCCGCTCCTCCGTGGTGCCGGAGCCGGCGATCAGGCAGACCAGTCGCGGATCGTTGACCCTGGCGCAGGCGTCGACGAGCGAGTCGAGCCCCTGCGCCTCCCCGAGCGTGCCGGCGTACACCAGCACCACCTGGTCGTCCCGGAGCCCGAGCTCGGCGCGCAGGTCCGCGACGCCCGTCCGCGGCGTCTCGTCGGCCCACACCGGAATGTGGACGAGCTTCTCCCGGGGTACGCCTCGGCCGGCGAGCAGGTCGGCGGCGCTGGGCGAGACGTACGCGATCCGGCCGGCGCTGCGGTACATCCCACCGCACCAGCTGCTCATTCCCCGCTCGATCATCCGGGACACCCGGTCGGTGCCGAGAAAGCCGCTGGCCACCGCGCTGTCGGGCCACAGGTCCAGCACGTGCAGCAGCACCGGCACCCGCTGGACGTACCTGGTGAACCACATCGGCAGGGCGACGCTGATCGGCGAGTTACCGACCCAGAGGGCGTCCACGCCGCGCAGCGCCGACGTGCCGGACACCAGCGCCGAGGTGGCGAAGGAACCGTAGTTCGCCAGCCGGCGCAGCGCGGAGCGGTCATGGCTGGGATAGAGGGCCACCCGACGGATCCGCGTCGTCCCGTCGACCTCGTCGAGCCGACGGGTCATCCGGTAGCCGGGCGTCAACTCGCCGGTCGGGTAGTTGGGGAATCCGGTCAGGACCTGGACCTCGTGTCCTCGGCGGACGAGAGCCCGAGCGAGCATCCCGGGGAGCGCGGCGGCGCCCGGCTCCGGGTCGAACCACTGGCTGAGCATGCCGATCCGCATGGGCTTCACCTCGCTGCCGAGCCGGCGACGGGACGGGCAGGCTGGTCGCCGTCGGCCTGCCACAGCGTTGCCAGCGAATCACCGAGGTCGTGTGCGGGCGTCCACCCGAGCACCCGGTTCGCGCGCTCGATGTCGGCGCACATCCACGGCACGGCGGCTGAGCGATCGGCGTCCGGCGCGAAGCTGCCGTCCCGGATGTCACCGGTGAAGCCGGACACCTCCGCCAGCAGCCGGACGACATCGCGCGTCGCCACCGCCCTACCGCTGCCCACGTTGAAGACCCGGGCGGGCCCCGGGCGGCAGCTCGCCGCGGCGAGGACCGCCGAGGCGACGTCCCGGACGTCGACGAAGTCCCGGTACGTGTCGTGCAGGCCCACGGCGATGTCCTGCGTTCCGGTGGCGACCGCCGACCGCACCATCGCGGTCACCCGAGTGAGCACGTTGCCCGCCGGCATCCCGGGCCCGACCGGGTTGAAGATGCGCAGCACCATCGTGTCGAGTCGGCCCGCCCCGCCGGCCAGCTCCGCCAACCGCGTGGCGGCCAGGTGGCTGAGCCCGTACTCGCTGACGGGTGTGCCCTGGTACTCCTCACTGACGGCGAGGCCGTGCGGCACGGTGCCGTACTCGGCGGCCGAACCGATCCGGATCAGGCGGGCTCCGGGGGCGGCGGCGGCCACCGCTTCGATCAGCTTCGCGGTCGCCACCACGTGCGCCTGCACGAAGTCGTGGCCGGAGCCGACGATCCGTCCGGCCGCCGTCACCACCGTGTCCGGTCGCTCCCGGGCGATGAGCGCGGTCAGGTCGCGCAGCTCGACCCGGACCAGGTCACACTCGGCGCGGGTGATCGACCGGACGGTGGCGTGGGCGGCCAGCGCCGTCCGGATGTGCCGGCCGAGGAATCCGCCGGCCCCCAGGAGCAGGACCCGGTTCATCGCCGGTGGGCGGAGTCGTGGTCGACGGTCGCCTGCGCGGGTGGGTTGCCGGTGAACTCGTGCCAGGTGGCCGCGCCCGGCGCGGAGATGCCCTGGCGGCTGAGCACCACCCGGATCGTGGCCAGGACGATCCGCAGGTCCAGCAGGAAGGAGCGGCGGTCGACGTACTCGACGTCGTAGGTGAACTTCGCGTCCCAGTCCAGCGCGTTGCGGCCACGCACCTGGGCCAGCCCGGTGATGCCCGGTCGCACGTCGTGCCGTCGGGCCTGTTCCGCGTTGTAGAGGCTGAGGTAGCGCACGAGGTGCGGGCGGGGACCGACCACACTCATCTCGCCGCGCAGCACGTTCCAGAACTCCGGCAGCTCGTCGAGGCTGCTGGCCCGCAGCCAGCGGCCCACCCGGGTCAGCCGATCCGCGTCGCTCACCAGCCCTCGATCCGGATCGGGGTGGCGCATGGTCCGGAACTTGACCACCTCGAACAGCTCGCCGTGCAGCCCCGGGCGGGTCTGCCGGAACAGCACCGGCCGCCCGTGCGCCACGAGCACCACGAGGGCCACCAGCGCCAGCACGGGAGCGCCGAGAACCAGAACCAGAAGAGCGCCGAGTACGTCGAGAAGGCGCTTCCAACGATCATAGGGTCGCCGTGTCGCAGTGCCTTCCCGACGTGTTTCCCGACCGGTCGTCAGGTCGGAGGCACCGGAGGTCGGGTGCGCCGCGTGGAGAGCAACTTTTGGCATGGAGTACGCATACCACCTTTCCGGAAGGCCAACTCCGTCTTTAGCGCTAACGACTTCGGCGCGCCGACAACGCGGGCCGAACGGATATTTCGGCAACGCCGAGCCTTGTTCGCATATTCGCCGACGGCCGCCGGGGACGGTCGAACGCGACTCCAATTCCGTTTAGCGGAAGAGGTCACGGTGCCACTTATCCGCGCGTAGGGTCGCGTTCGACGAGAATCCGAATCTCGAGGTCGGCCCTCGGGAAACAGGCAGGAGAAGATGTGGTTTCCTCGCTTTCGGACCGGCGATTCCTGATCACCGGTGGCACGGGATCCTTCGGTCAGACGATGGTCTCCCGACTGCTCGACGCCGGGGCCGCCGAGGTGCGCGTGCTCAGCCGTGACGAGTCGAAGCAGGACGCGATGCGGCACCGCCTCGGCGACGACCGGGTCCGGTACTACGTCGGTGACGTCCGCGACTACGACAGTGTGCTCAAGGCCGCGCGGGGAATGGAATTCGTCTTTCACGCCGCAGCTCTGAAGCAGGTCCCCTCGTGCGAGTTCTTCCCACTGGAGGCGGTCCGCACCAATGTGCTCGGCAGCGCGAACGTGGTGGACGCCTGCGAACGCGTCGGCGTCGAGGCGCTGGTGCTGTTGAGCACCGACAAGGCCGTCTATCCGGTAAACGCGATGGGCATGACCAAGGCGCTCATGGAGAAGGTCGCCCAGGCGCACTCCCGCAACAATCCCCAGGCGCGTACCCGGGTTTGCTGCGTGCGCTACGGCAACGTCATGTACTCACGCGGATCGGTGATCCCGCTGTTCATCGACCAGATCCTGCGCGGTGGTCTGCCGACGGTCACCGAGCCGTCGATGACCCGGTTCCTGATGTCCCTGCCGCAGTCGGTCGACCTGGTGGAGCACGCCTTCCGGTACGGCCAGCCCGGCGACGTCTTCATCCGCAAGGCCGACGCCTGCACCATCGGCGATCTGGCCACCGCACTGTGCAACCTGTTCCGCGTCCCGGCGAAGTTCAACGTGCTCGGCATCCGGCACGGGGAGAAGCTGTACGAGACCCTGGCCAGCCGCGAGGAACTCGCCCACGTCGAGGACCTCGGCGAGTTCCTCCGGGTGCCGGTGGACAGTCGTGACCTCAACTACTCCCTCTACTTCGAGGAGGGCGACGTCGAGAGCGGCAACATGGCCGACTTCCACTCGCACAACGCCCGGCGGCTGTCCGTACCGGAGATCGAAGCGCTGCTGCTGACGCTGCCCGAGGTACGGGCGCAGGTCGAGGCCGCGGCGGCGGTCGTAACGGCATGAACACCGGCACCGGTGGCCGGCGACCGGAGTTCGTCCCCCGCCGACGCAGCGGCCCCGGCGAGGACGAGCCGCGCCGGACGCGACGGGTCCTCGTCGTCGGCGTCACCGGCATGCTCGGCCACGCTGTCCTGCGGGAGCTGAGCGACGACGCGGATCTCGACGTGCACGGCGTCGCCCGGAGCATCCAGGACCGCGCGGGATGGTACCCCCCGCGTCTGCTCGACCGGATCACCCCGGCCGTCGACGCGACCCGCTTCGACGAGGTCCGGCGGATCGTCGAGGAGCTGCGGCCGGACGTCGTCGTCAACTGCGTGGGTGTGATCAAGCAACGGCCGGACGTGCAGGACGCGGTGCAGACGGTCACCCTCAACGCGCTCTTTCCCCATCTGCTCGCCGATGCCTGCGGGCGCCTCGGCAGTCGCCTGATCCACGTCAGCACCGACTGTGTCTTCTCCGGCCGGCGGGGCGGCTACGTCGAGGACGACCTGCCGGACCCACCAGACCTGTACGGCCGGTCGAAGCTGCTGGGTGAGGCGCGCGGGGTCTCCGCGCTCACCCTCCGCACCTCGATCATCGGGCACGAGCTGGTCACGAACCGCTCACTCGTGGACTGGTTCCTCTCCCAGCGGGGCCAGGTACGAGGTTTCACGAGGGCCATCTACAGCGGCGTGACGACTGTCGAGTTCGCCCGACTGCTCCGGACGGTGATCCTGCCCCGGACGGAGCTGGCCGGGCTCTACCACGTCGCCGCCGAGCCGATCTCCAAGTACGACCTGCTCCGCTTGATCGCCGAGGTGTACGGGTGGCCCGGTGACCTCGTCCCGGACGACGAGTTCACCTGCGACCGGTCGATGAACGCGGACGCCCTCGCCGAGGCCACCGGGTACCGGCCGCCGCACTGGCCGGACATGATCCGGGCGATGCACGCCGCCAGGGCCCGCTGGGCTGCCGAAACGGCCCAACCGGGCCTACAGGACCTGCCCCGCTGAGAGCGGTCCACCCAACGACCGCGGGCAACGCCTGCGGCCGGACTTCAAAGGACATCACGTGGGAAACCGGATGGGCCAACTGGGCCTGCTCGTCGTCGCGACGTGTCTGGTGGTGGTCACCACCATCGCCGCCGTCACCGCCCCGCTCGTAGCGACCGGGTTGGTCGCGCTGGTGCTGCTGCTCGCCTTCAGCCGGCGGGTCGACGGCTGGCGGTGGATGCTGACCCTGACGATGGGGCTACTGGTGTGCGCCTCGTCCAACGTGCCGGCGCTCGTCGAGGCCAGCTTCTATCCTCGGTACGCGGCGGTCAGCGGCCTGGTCCTCTGGGGCCTCTGCCTCCCGGTCCGGACGCCGGCACGCAGCGATGCCTGGACCGGCGTGTTCGTCGGCGCGCTCTGGGCGATGGCGGGTCTCGCCACGGTGAGCTTCGCCTGGTCGGTGGTGCCGATGGAGACCCTCCAGCGGGGCGTCGCGCTGCTGCTACTGGCCGCTCTGGTGCACGTACTCGTCCGGCGTCGATGGCCCGATCGGGCGGTCATGATGGCCGACCTGCGCGTGGTCTACCTGGTCCTCACCGCGTCCATCGTGGTCAGTCTCGGCATCGGGTTCGTCGACGGCACGCTCGTCGCGGCGACCTCGAGCGTCGCCCGGTTCCAGGGCCTCTACAACAACCCGAACATGCTCGGCATCGTCTGCGCCCTGACGATTCCGCTGGGCTGGGCCGTCCACCGGCAGTCCCGGCGGCCCGTCACGCTCCTCGGCATGGCGCCGGCCGCCATCAGCCTCCTGTTGTCCCAGTCGCGGACCGCGCTGATCGCCGTGCTCGTCGGCGCGCTCTGGATCCTGATGCGCCACGGGCTCGGCCGGGTGGTCCAGCTGGTCGCGGGGGCGACCGCCCTGCTGCTGGTGGCACACCTGCTCAACCTGCTGCCCACCATCTTCGCCGCACCCTGGATGCGCCAGTTCGTCATGCGCTTCACCGACCCGACCGGCGGCGACCTGTCCAACGGGCGGACCCAGATGTGGCAGACGACCATCGACCTGTGGTGGCAGAACCGCCCCACGCTGGGCTTCGGGTACGCGTCGCGGAATCACCTGTTCGAGTTGGCCAGCGCCGACGAGTTCTTCGGGACCGCCGGCGTCAGCGTGGTGCACAACAGCTACCTCCAACTGCTGCTGGAGTTGGGGCTCGCCGCGGTGCCACCGCTGGTGGTGCTGCTGGTGGCCGCCGGACGGGTCGTGGTGCGGGCCCCGGTGCGGCGGGCCGACGCGGGGCTGGTCTGGCTCGTCGTCACCGGCCTGCTGATCCAGGTCACCGAGTCGGCCATGTTCGGCACGGGCCAGACCTATCCGTACGTGTTCTGGACCGTGGTCGCCGCCGCGCTGCTGCACCTGCCGAAGGATCGGGCTCCCGCCGACCGGGCGGCCGCTCGCGCCAACCTGCCCCACGCTGAGGCGCGCCGGCAGCGGTCCGGCATGGTCGACGACGGCACGCCGCGCCGACCCGTCGTCCTGCTGCGCTGAGTGCCGCCGGCCGCGCTGATGGCAGCCCCCGGGATGCCCTGGCGCGTGCGTTCGGCCGGCGGGCGTCGCCTCAGGCGCCCCGGCCCGCCGTCACGAAGGCGCTGACGCGGTCACGCCAGGCACGGTGGTCGAACGACTCTCGGGCCCGGGAACGGGCAGCTCCGCTCATCGCCGCCCACTCCTCGTCGCGCAACCGCAACGCCCGCTCGATGGCCACCCGGACGTCGTCCGGGCCGTTGCCGTCGAGCACCAGACCCTCGATCCCGTCGTGGACGTAGGTGGCCAGGTCACTCGTGTGGTTGAGCAGCACCGGGCACCCGGCGGCGAGGCTCTCGGGAACCTTGGACGGAAAACCGTTGGCCGCGTACCCGCCGGTGGGGCGGACCAGCATCGAGAAGTGCGACTCCGACAGGAGGGTCAGCACGGTCTCGCGCGGAACGCGGCCGAGGAACCGCACATCGGCCGAGACGGCGTCCAGCACCGTCACGTCCAGATCGGAGTGGGCGGCGGCGTCCCGCGCGCTCACCCCGGCGATAGTGAGGCTGACCCGCCGCTGCTGTTCCGGAGTGAGCCGGCTGAGCCCCCGCAGGATCACGTCGAGCATGTCCTTGCGCCCGGGTGTGCCGGCGTAGAGCAGGCGCAGCCCGGCACTGATCGGGGGTGGTTGCGGCGCCCGGAACTCGTCGCAGTCCACCTGCGGCGGCACCACCAGCACGTCCAGGCCGTGGCCCGTCAGGTAGTCGGCCAGCGTGGTGGAGACCGCCGTGGCCCGATCCACGAGCCGGGTCGCCAGGAACGTCGACCAGCGATGCCGGACGAAGTACGGGGTGAGCCACCCGCGGCGGAACTGCCGTCGGTCGTGGCGCTCGCTGGCGTCCACCACCACCGGGCAGCGCAGCACGAGGCGCAGGGTCGCCCAGTTGCCGAGGGTCAGCAGGGCCATCGGCAACAGCACGACGCTCACGTCACCGCGACCCACACGGGCCCGGCGGACGGCCCGCAGGACCCGCAGCGGCCGGGCCAGCCGGGCCGACGCGCGGGTGAGGTGGTGCCGACCCCGGATCCGCAGGGTGACCAGGTCGATGCCGGCCGCGCCGAGCTGCCCGGCCGGAAAGGCCACCTCGCACGGCCAGTCGTTGACAACGAGCGTGCGCGCACCCTCGGGCGCGGCGCAACGGGCGAGTTGCAGCAGACGGTTCGAGGTGGCGTCCCCGTACGGAAACGCGTACGCGCCCACCAGCAGTGGACGCGGCCGGGCAGCCCGGGCGGTCGACCCCGCCTCCGGTTGCGGTTGCCGGCCGAGCACCGTTGTCTGATCGTTCATCTCTCTCCCCGTGTCGAGAAGGCGGGCGGCCCGGGCCGCGCCGGACGGTGCGGACGGCTCGACACCCACCGGCGGTAGATCGCCAGGTGGGTGGTGACCGCCGTGTCGATGGCGAAGACGCTGCGCGCGAATTGTTCCGCTGCCGTCGAGGCCGAGGTCTGCTCGGTGTACGTCGCCGCCACGCACACCGCGCCCGCCCACTGCCTCGGCGTGGCCTCGGTGTCGACGATCGTCACGCCGGACAGATGCTCGTTGATGAAGCGCACCCCCGGCAGGTCGGCGGCGACCGTGCCGATGCCCAGGGCGACAGGCTCCAGCACGCCCCCGGGCAGCCCTTCCAGGCAGGACGGGTGGACGACCACGTCGGCCTGGCTCAACAGCCCGCCCACGTCGTCGCGCGGGCCCAACAGGTGCACCCGCTCGGCGAGACCGACGGCGGCCGCCGCCGCCCGGACGCGCTCGTCGTCGACGTCGTCCCCCGGTCCGATGAGGACCGCGTGGGCCCGCACTCCCCGTGCCTGCAACTCGGCGAGGATCGGCGGCAGGAGCCAGCGCCGCTTCTCCGGCGAAGCCCGGCCGACGCTGACGCAGACCAGGTCGGCCGGGCCCGCGCCGATCAGCTCGCGTAGGTCGTCCTGACTGGGGCGGTGCAGCCGGTCGAGGTCAAGTCCGTTGAGCACCACCCGGCAGCGGAGATCGTGATGCCAGCGCGGGTCGTAGGCGACGGCGAGCGAGCTGGGCGAGACGCCGAGGATGTCGGTGGCGAAGACCCGCAGCAGCCGCCTGAAGGCCCAGCGGTAGACACGTCGGCGCAGATCGCGGTGCTGGTTGTCATCACCCCGGAAGTGGGCGACGCGGACGGGCACACCGCAGAGGGCGGCGAGCGCGAGCAGCACCCCGGAGAAGTTGGCGCAGTCGACGTGCACCACGTCCGGGCGTAGCCGCCGCAGCAGTCCGAGGAACCGGGCGGCGAAGCGGAGATCGAGCGGGATCGGGGTGACCGTGCCGCCGTGCCTGCTGACAACGCCGGCCAGCGGGCCGGGCCCGACGCGGTCGCTGAGCGTCGCGAGGTGCACCTGGACGCCGGCGGCCCAGAGCCGGGGCAGCAGTTCGGCGGTACGCATCTCGGTACCGCCGAAGTTCAGCTCGCCGACGACCCGCAGCACCCGGCACTCCCCGGTCACGTCGACGCTCCCCCGGTGACCGCCCGCCGGTACCCCACGAACACGGCAGGCCACATGGTGAGCACGTACGCGACACAGGCCGCCACCGGCAGGCCGGCGAGCCCGAACCGCCGCAGCGCCCAGACCTTGAGCGCGGTCGCCAGGAGCAGGAACGTGGCCCAGCCGACGAACTGCGGCCGAAGCAACCCGATGCTGTTCTGCACCAGGATCAGCGGCGAGGTGACGGCGATCAGAAGGGACCAGATCGCCAGCCCGACCAGAACCGCGAGCGGGATCTCGGTGCGATCGATGCCGCCCACCCACAGGTCGATCAGCCGGTGGCCGTAGGCGACCAGCAGGACCCCGACCGCCCCCACGATCGCCCCGTAGAGCAGCACCATGCGGCGCGTGTTGCGACGCACCCAGGCCACCTCGCCCCGCGCCAGCGCCGCGCCGTTGACCGGCCAGACAGTCATACCGACCAGCCCGACGAAGATCGAGAGGACACCGAACAGCTTCCCCACCACCGCGTAGTGCGCCGCCGTGGTGGCCCCGAGGACGTTCGCGACGAGCGGGCTGTCCACGTTCAGCGCGATCGCCGACATCGTGGTCAGCGCGAAGAACCGCAGACCCAACCGAAGCAGGCCGACCGCTGTGGCCCGGTGCACGAGCTTCGGGCCCGGCCGCCGTCCGCGATCCTGCAACCAGAAGTACGTCACGCAGTTGAGCAGGTTGGTCACCGGCACGGCCAGCACCGCGCAGGCGATGACCGCCAGTGGTCGCCACCCGGCGGCGATGGCGCCGAGCACGGCAGCCATGCCCGTGAGTGCGCCTGCCGCCTGCCAGATGTTGCTCTGCACCACCTGGCCACGGGCGTACTGGGTCCGCTGGACCAGCGAGAGCGGAATGTTGACCGCGAAGGCGCCGAAGCAGAGCAGGACCAGGGCGGGCGCCTCCGCGGCGACACCTGGGTCAGTGACGTCGAACAGCGCGGCCCAGGGCACCACGGGTACGACAAGCACGAGACCCGCGAGCAGCGCCACCGCGACCACACCGAGGGTGGCGAACGCGCTGGAAACCTCCCGGGCCTGTTGCCGGGGGTCGTCGGCCAGGTGACTGAGCCGGGTGAGCAGCCCGTTGCCCAGTCCCAGATCGGCGAACCAGGCCATCCCGGTGAGGGCGGTGACCGCCATCCAGAGGCCGTACCGTTGGTCGCCGAGGAATCGGAAGCAGGCCGGGGTGATGACCAGCGGGGCGGCCAGGCCGATGCCTTTCGCCACCATCGCGGCGGCGATGCCCACCGTGACGGAGCGGTCCCGGTCCTTCGACGCCGCCGGCGGCCGCGCGCCGGGCGCGAGCGTGATTCCGGTCGGTGGCGCGGCGGCCGGCACACGGGCCAGCGGCTCCGGTACGGCCCGACTCGCTGCCCGGGTCACCGAGGTGCGGCGGCTACGGCGCGCTCGGCGTCCAACCGACCGGCCATCCACTCGACCGTCGCCCGCAGGCCCTCCGCACGGGCGACAGGTGCGACGTTCGGGAAGAGATGACGCAGCGCGGCGTTGTCGGCGAGGGAGTGCGCGACATCGCCGGTGCGTGGCGGCGCGTACTCGCGGACGATCGGTCGGCCGCACAACCACTCGAGCTCGTCGAGAACCTGCAAGAGGCTGGCCCGCGCGCCAAAGGCGAGGTTCACCGGATGCGGGTGGTGTACCCGTCGGCGGACAGCGTCCAGGATGACGTCGCAGACCGTACCCACGTAGGTGAAATCGCGCGACTGCGTTCCGTCGCCGTGCACCACCGCGGGTTCGTCGCGGAGGGCGGCGTGCACGAAGCGGGGGATGACGGCCGCGTACGCGTGGTCGTGCCGCTGCCCCGGGCCGAACACGTTGAAGAAGCGGAAAGCCACTGTCGGCAGCCCGAACGACGCCTGGTGGGCCAGGGCGTACGCCTCGGTGGCGAGCTTGCTGGCCGCGTACGGGCTCATCGGGCGGGTCCAGGTCAGCTCGGTCTTGGGCAGGGCCGGGTTCATGCCGTACACCGACGAGGAGGAGGCGACGACGACGTGCGCGACCCGGTGTCGTCGCGCCGCCTCCAACACCATGAGGGTGCCGGTGGCGTTCGCGTGGTGAGAGGCCAGCGGGTCACTCAGCGAGCGGGGAACGCTGGGCAACGCGGCCAGGTGGACCACCGCGTCGCGGCCCGTCATCGCGGCGTCCAGGGCGGCCGGGTCCAGGATCGAGCCCTCGATCAGCTCGATGTCCAGACCGTCGAGGTTGGTCCGCAGCCCGACCGAGAGGTCGTCGAGGACGGTCACCCTGCCGATGGTGGGCTCGACCATCGCGGCGCGGGCCAGATTTGACCCGATGAAACCGGCTCCGCCGGTGATCAGAATGCGCATGAAAACCCCCGTTTACGGCAAATCACCTGTTCATCGAGTGAACACGGACCGCGTGACGGCGACGGCGGAAAATTCACCCTGTCCGGGTGCTGACCGAAAATGGTCACCCTCGTTTCCGCGGCGCACAGTGAGTTCATCGTCAATGCGTCCGCGGCGGAGGTGCCGACCATGTCCGAGTTGATCGTCTACCGGTCGAACGCCCTGATGTCCGTCAGGTCGCGCTTCGACAGCACGCGGGACCTGGTGATGCCGGCCAACCTGGCGTACGCCGAGGCGATGGTCGGCATGTGGCACTCGGGTCTGCCCCAGGTCACCCTGGTGCCCTCGACCGCGACCGACGCCCAGGTGTGGCCGGTGATGTCCGCCGTCGGTACGAAGATCCACGACACCTCCGACGACAACTGCCCGATCAACACCGGCTGGTCGTACGTCGGCGGCAACCACGGCTACAACGTCGGCAACCAGATCGTTGTCACCAACCACGGCAAGACGACAGTCGACGTGGGCTCGCAGTGGACCGACGGAACCCGCACCTTCACCCTGCTGGCCATCACCAACGCGGACAGTCTGCTGTTCGGCAACCCGTACACGCTCGTCGACGGCATCGCGCAGGGCGCCCGGGTCAAGCCGGCCGCGCCGCTCACCCACCTCTCCGGGGCGACCCACACGGCCACCGTGCCGATCACCGGTCTGACCCCCGACGTGCAGATCCGCCCGGCCACACACTCCCACACGGTGACCGTCGAACTCGACGGACGACCGGTGCCGGACGGCCGGTTCACGGGGCAGGAGCTGACCATCCGGGAGTCCTACGTGATCCCGTCCTACCAGGGGATGATCGACACCGCCCGGGCGAACGTCGGCACACCCATCGCCACGATCATGTCGCGGATTCCCTCCCTGTGCCGCATCTCGAACGTCTACCGCTGGTCCCCGGGTGGCCTGCTGGTCGGGCAGACGGTGGCTGCGCTGGAGCGCTTCACCCTGAACGCCGGGGTGACCCAGTGCGGTCCGCTGACCCCGGTGGCCGGCGGCACCCGCCGGCAGTTCATGCCGAACGTGGGCACGGCCGGCGGCCTGAACTGGTCGGTGTGGGCCAACATCGACACGCTCGCGGCCCTCACCGACTTCACTCCGGCGACCCTCACGGACCGGCTCATGCCGGCGAGCAGCATGACCCAGTGGGTGGTCAACAGCGGCCAGGTCCAGCAGTGGGGCATCGCCGTGGGGCTTTTGCCGGTCGCCGACGGCGTGCCCGAGATCCGGGCCCGGTACACCACGGCCAAGAGTTGGTTCATCACCTCCAGCCTGAAGAAGAACTACCCGCAGTTGGTCTGGGGTCGCACACTGGAGGCTGGCGAATCCGTGACCGGTACCGCCTATCGGCGCTACCTGGCGCCACCCTCGGCGGCCACCGAGATCGTCGTGTCGGACTCCGCCAACGACTTCGTGCTGATCGAACGGGTCGAGGCGGTCGCCCAGGCTCAGATGGCCGCGCCGCAGCTGTTCCACCGACTGCTGGTCCCGGCCGGCCCGACGAACCTCACCGTGCCGGACCGGGTCGCCGTCGCCGGGATCCCGTACAGCATGGCGGTCCCCACCGGGTACGGCATGTGGCGCGCGGAGGCCGGCCCGGCGCAGGTGGGGCCACTGCCGGGGGTGACCTGCCCGCGCGGCAGCTACTTCCTGGCCCTCGCCGGACCGACCCAGGACGTCACCTACGCCGGCACCTATCAGTCGCTCCTGCTGCATCCGGTGTACCTGGCGGAGCCCACCCCGGTCGACCGGGTGTGCGTCGAGGTGACCGCCGCGGGCTCGGGGGTGCTGCGCCACGGCGTGTACGCCCACGATCCGACCACCGGTCGGCCCGCCGCGCTCGGCCCGATCGCCGACTTCGGCAGCGTCGCCGTCACGTCCGTCGGGGTCAGGGAGTCGGTGTTGAGTGTCCCCGTGGTGCTGCCCGCCGGCTGGCACTGGTACGGGCACGTGTGGCAGACCAGCGGCGTCACCCCGCCCACGTTGCGCGCCAGCAGCACCGGTGTCGCCACCGGCCTCAATCTCGGCACCAGTTCGGCGGCGATGACCGGCGACCGGTTCGGTTACGAGGTGACCGGGACGATCGGCGCCCTGGGGGCGATCACGATCGCCGGAGTGCACCAACTGCCGCCACCGCGGGTCGCGTACCGGCGTGCCTGAGCGGGCCGGCGGGACTCAGACCGTGGTCACCCCGTAGATCTTCTTCATCGCCTCGTGCTTCTCCGGGACGGGCAGGTGCCCGATGCCCAGCGACTTGGCCTGCAACCGTTCGAGGTACTCGTCGGTGGTCCGCAGCGGTCGCGCCGGGACACCGGCCGCCACCGTGTTGTCGGGGATGTCGCGCGTGACGATCGAGCCCGCCCCGATGACGCACCGGTTTCCGATGGTGACACCGGCCAGGATCATCGACCGCATACCGATGTAGACGTCGTCGCCGATCGTGATCGGGGCGGTCCAGTCCAGGTCGGGGTGGTCCTTGCGCAGGATCAGCGTGCCGCCGTCGTGGGTGACGAACTGCACCTCGGAGGTGATGTAGACGTTGTCTCCGATGGTGATCAGCCACGGCTCCGAGCCGAACATCGCCCGGCTGATCCCGTAGAACCTGACCCGACCGTTCAGCTTCACACCGAGGGACCGCGCGAAGGCCTCGGGATTGCGGGTGGCGGCCAGGTGGTCCGAGACTCGTCGGACCATCGTGCGAACGCGACTGGGCACCTGCTGTCCTCGCTCATCGGAGCCTGCCGGGGTGGCGGACGACGGACCCGCCCACGCGGACCCCTCACTGCAACGAACCAGCTCCAGCCCGGGTGACGCGGGCGCGGCCGGACGGATCAGCCGCGCGGGGGCGCGCTCGGGCAGATCAGCCGCGCGGGGGCGCCGTCGGGCGGATCAGCCGCAGAACTGTCGGGCGTGGTCCAGCACGTTGGGTTCCCGGAGCTCCTGTCGCCAGAGTCGGTATCGCCGGGCGGCGGTCTCCTTCGCCTCGGCGCGCTCCGCGGCGGACCGGTCGGCGAGCCGATCGATGGTCTCGCTCAGGCCGGCCGCCGACGCCGGCCGGACCACCGCTCCCCCGCCGGCCGCGATCAGGTCGCTGAACGGCGTCGCGTCGGAGCAGACCACCGGGCAGCCGGATGCGAGGCTCTCCAGGATGACGTGCCCGTAATTCTCGCCACGTGTCGGAAAGAGGAACGCGTCGTACCGGCTGAAGGTCGCCATCACCTCGTCCGCCGCCAGTTCCCCGAGGTAACGGACCCGCACATGGTCGGGCATCGCGTCGATGAGTCGTCGGCAGCACGCCCAGTACTGCTCGTCCTCCCGCGGACCGTAGATGTCGAACTCCAGCGGGCGCGTGGCGGCGGCGACCGCCTCCAACGCCCGGGTCAGGTTCTTCATCGGGGAGATCCGGCCGACGAACACCAGCCGCAGCGGCCCGTCGTGGGCGACGGCTCGGGGTGTCGGCTGTTCCGGGATCGGGCACTCGTTGCCGTTCACCATGATCTGCGCCCATGGCATGTTCGCGCGGATCTGGTCCTCCTCCAGCCGGCTGCAGGCCTGCCACCGCACGTCGAGCCGGCGCAGCAGTGGGGTCCAGACCGCGAGGAAGAGCCGCTTCTTGCGTGCCTTGATGGCGAGCGCGCCGGGTGAGAGCTCACCGCGCGGGGCCAGCATGATCGAGCGGACCCGCACCAGTCGCAGCGCCACCGCCAGGATCGGCAGCACCGAGAAGAGCGACCAGAGGCTGTTGACGTAGATCAGGTCGAGTGGGCGGGACCTGACGTGCCGCGCCAGTCGGACCCAGTGCCGCAGCGCGAACGCGCCGAGATAGAAGATGGCGCAGCGGTCGTCGCGGCGCACCAACCGCCCGGACAGGCCCGGGTACGGTGTGGACGAGCAGAGGTCCCGATCCCCGGTGACCAGGGTGACGTCGAGGTCGTCCGGCAGGGTGTCGAGGATGAACCGCAGAGAGCGGATCGGCCCGCCGCCACGAAAGCCCGGCTCGAACACGCGGGCGGTGGCGAGCACCCGGTAGACCGTCGTGGTCGTGGATCGCGCCGCGCCCCTCGGCGTTCCGGTGCTGTCGGGCGGACGCGTCATTGCCAGCTCGTTCACCTTGGACTCACCTTCCGAAATCCTGTCCCGGCGTCGGTGCGGGCACGTCTGCGCACTGGTACGCGCGAGGATCGACCAGGGCGCCGCCGCTCACCCGTCACCATCGGCACCGGTAACCGGTTCAGATGACGGAGAGCGGCAGGCGTTTCTCCGTAGCCGAGGGAGAGCCGCGGTGACGACCGACGTAGTGATCGTAGGCACCGGCGGGATGGGTCGAGAGGTATATGGGGTAATTCGGCTTTTGAATACTTTTGCGGTAGCTACGGCACCCTGGCGGGTGCTGGGCTTCGTCGACGACTACCCCACCGAGAGCAATGTGGAGTCGGTACACCGCCTCGGCGTCGCCTTCCTCGGTCCGACCCGTTGGCTGGCCGCCCAACCGGCCACCACCCACGTGGTGCTCGGCGTCGGGCACCCCCGCCTACGCCGCGAGACGGACCAGACCATCTCCCGGTACGGCCTGCCGGCGGCCACGGTGGTGCATCCGGCCGCGGAGATCGGCCCCGACTGCGTCCACCAGCAGGGGCTGTTCGCCGCCGGTGGCGCCCGGGTCACCACGAACGTGCTGTTGGGGCGGCACGTGCACCTCAACCAGAACTGCACGGTCGGGCACGACACCGTGCTCGGCGACTACGTCTCGGTCAATCCGCTCGCCGCGGTTTCCGGGTACTGCCGGCTGGAGGACGGCGTACTGGTGGGCACCACCGCCGCGATCCTGCCGAAGCTGACCGTGGGCCGGGACGCCACCGTCGGCGCCGGCGCCTGCGTGACCCGCGACGTACCGCCGGGCGTCGTCGTGACGGGTGTGCCGGCCCGACCGGTGCAGCGATCAGCGGCGGATGCCCGCCCAGTCGTGATGGCGGCGCACGGTCGAAAGGATGAAGTCGACGACCCGGCGTGACGTGTCGGGGACCTGGTAGTCGAGCGGGCAGGCGACCGAGCCCTCGGCCACCTGCGCCACCACCACCCGGATGGCCTCGACGACCCCGTCCGGCTCCAGGCCGGTCATCACGATCGCCCCGCTGTCCAGCGCCTCCGGCCGTTCGATGGACTCGCGCAGGGTCACCGCCGGGAATCCGAGAATCGCGGCCTCCTCGCTGACAGTACCGCTGTCCGAGAGGGTGCATCGGGCGTTGCGTTGCAGGGTCACGTAGTCGAAGAAGCCGAACGGCTCGTGGAACGCCACACCGTCGAGGTGCAGACCGTCGCCGGCGAGCGCCTCCAGCCGTTTGCGGGTACGCGGATGTGTCGAGACCAGCAGCGGCAGCCGCCACTCGTCGCGGACCGCCCGCAGGCACTCCAGCAGTCGACGGAGCCGGTCCGGGTGGTCGACGTTCTCCTGCCGGTGCGCGCTGACGACGAAGTAGCCGCCCGGTTCGAGTTCGAGTTGGGCCAGCACGGTGGACCCCTCGATCTGCCGCCGGTAGTGGTCGAGCACCTCACGCATGGGTGAGCCGGTGTGCAGGATGCGACGCGGGTGCAGCCCTTCGGCGAGCAGGTTGCGTCGGGCGTGCTCCGAGTAGACCAGGTTGAAGTCGGCGATGTGGTCGACCATGCACCGGTTGGTCTCCTCCGGCACGTTCAGGTCGAAGCAGCGGTTGCCGGCCTCCATGTGGTACACCGGCACGTTCATCCGCCGGGCCATCAACGCGGAGATCGCACTGTTGGTGTCGCCGAGCACCAGCAGGGCGTCCGGGCGCAGCTCGGTGATCGCTCTCTCCGTACCGACCAGGACGGCACCCAGGAGGCTGCCGAGGGACCGGGTGTCGGCCCGCAGGAAGAGATCCGGCGCGCGGACCCCCAACTCGCTGAAGAAGACGTCGGAGAGGGAGGGATCCCAGTTCTGGCCGGTATGCACCAGGGTGTGGTCCACGGTCCGGTCGAGCGCGTCGATCACCCGGGCCAGCCGGATGATCTCCGGCCTGGTACCGACGACGGTCATCACGCGGGTCACTTCACGCCTCCTGGTGGCAGTTGGACGGATTCGGCCCGCTGGGCGGGCAGTGGACAGGGCTCCCGATGCGCCGGGTCGTGGATCACCCGCCGGGCCTGGTCGAGAACGCTTATCGGCGCCCTGTCCGCCCGCCACCGGCGATAGGCGGCGCCCGCCTCGATCCGGGCCGCGTGCCGCTGCTCCGGGGTGGCGGTCGCCACCCGCGTGACGAGGGCCCCCAGCGCGGCCGCGGTCAGCTCGGTCAGGACCAGTCCGCCGCCGTCGCGCAGCACGTCCGTCCACGGTGTCCGGTCGGAGCAGACCACCGGGCAACATGCGGAGAGGCTTTCGGCGATGGCGTTGCCGTAGTTCTCCCCGCGGGTCGGCATGACGAAGGCGTCGTAGCGGGAGAAGGTCGGGCGGACCTGCTCGGGCGGCAGCTCGCCCCGGTAGCTGACGACGACCGAGTCGGGCAGCTCGGCCAGGCGCTCCCGGCACCGTCGCCAGTAAGCCGGGTCCTCCACCGGGCCGTAGATGTCCAGCCGCACCGGCACCGGCACGAAGGCGAGCGCGGCAAGCACCAGGTCGAGGTTCTTCATGGGCGAGATCCGCCCGATGAAGACCAGCCGCGCGTGGTGGGACGAGAGCATCTCGACCGGCTCCGTCTGCGGCTCGGGGCCTCGACTGACCGCGACGACACCGATCCGCGCCCGGGGCAGCACCCGCTGGATGTCGTTGGCCTCGACCGGCGTGGTGGCGTGCCACAGCACCCGACGGTCGAGAAGCATCCACCGCCAGCCGGCCAGGAAGATCCGCTTACGGAGTCGGTGCACCCGGAGCGCGGCCGCGCCGAACTCACCTCGGGGGGCGACCAGGATGCGGCCCACCCGCAGCAGCCCGAGCCGGGCTGCGGCCATGGGCAGGATGGAGAAGGTCGACCAGACGCTGTTGACGTACAGCAGGTCGAAGCGGTGGGCGCGCAGGGACCGCCAGAGCGACCGCCAGTGCTCCGGCCGACGCACACCGAGATAGAAGACGTTCGTCCGGCCGACCCGGGCCCACCGCCCGGAGAGCCCCGGATAGGGGTCGCGGCATCCGAGGTCGCGGTCGCGGGTCAGCATCGACGTCTCGATGTCGTCGCTGGCCAGAGCGAGCACTTCGCCAATGGACCGGACAGGCCCTCCGGCCCGCCAACCGGGAGCGAAATAGCCGGCGGTGACAAGGACGTGGAATTTGTTTGCGTTGGTCGGCGCCAAGCGTTCCCGGGCGTCCGCCGCGGGGGTGGGGTCGCCGGCCATCCGCACTCCTCGCTCGTGCCACAGGATCGATTCACCCAACGATCGAACGCTCGATACGTGACTGATCCTTCTCTCAATTGAGCTGGGCGGTTGGTCGGGAAGAATAAATTCCGCCAGTTACATGAAACCGGAGAGACGCCGACGCCGAGAGCGATATAAGGAACCGCGGGGGAAATTGGCCCAGCAGGAGAGGGAGTTCATGTCACGAACGGCGCTCATATCCGGCATCACCGGGCAGGACGGCAGTTACCTGTCGGAGTTCCTGCTCAACAAGGGATACACGGTGCACGGCATCAAACGGCGATCGTCCTCTTTCAACACCGAGCGGATCGACCACGTGGACGTTCATCCGCGCAGCGGCGAAGCCCGCCTCTTCCTCCACTACAGCGACCTCTCCGACCCGGCCTCGCTCACGGCGCTGATCCGGGACATCCGCCCCCACGAGATCTACAACCTGGGCGCCCAGAGCCACGTCCGGGTGTCCTTCGACATCCCCACGTACACGGCGGACGTCACCGGCCTCGGGGCGCTGCGCCTGATGGAGGCTGCCCGCTCGGCCGACGTCGGCTGCCGTTTCTACCAGGCGTCCTCGTCGGAGATGTTCGGCTCGACCCCACCCCCGCAACGCGAGGAGACCCCGTTCCACCCGCGCAGCCCGTACGCCTGCGCCAAGGTGTACGCCTACTGGTCGGCGGTGAACTACCGCGAGTCCTGGAACATGTTCTGCGCCAACGGCATCCTGTTCAACCACGAGAGCCCACGCCGGGGTGAGAACTTCGTGACCCGCAAGATCACCCGTGCGGTGGCCAGGATCGAGGCCGGTATCCAGGACAAGCTCTACCTGGGCAACCTGGACGCCGTTCGGGACTGGGGCTACGCACCGGAGTACGTCGAGGCGATGTGGCTCGCGCTCCAGCGGGACACCCCGGACGACTACGTGGTCGCCACCGGTGAGGGCCACACGGTGCGCGAATTCGTGGAGGCCGCGTTCGACCGGGTCGGGTTGGACTGGCAGCGGTACGTGGATTTGGACCCCGCCTACTTCCGCCCGGCGGAGGTCGATGCCCTCGTCGGCGACTACTCGAAGGCCCGACGCACCCTGGGATGGGCCCCGAAGACACTCTTCAGCGACCTGGTCCGGATCATGGTCGACGCCGACCGGCAGCTGCTCGAGGACGAGCGGATGGGGCGACTGATCCGGGTGGACCGGTGAGGGTCGCGGTCGACGCCGCACCCATCCGTCCCGGTCACGCCGCAGGGCTGGAAGCCTTCACCTACGGCCTGTTGACCGGCATGGCCGCCGACGACTCCTGCGAGCTGCGGGTGAACGTCCTGCGGGGCACGCTGGACCAGTGGCGGGAACAGGTGCCCGCCGCGGGCATCGGCTGGACCGAGGTTACCCAGCCGCTGCGCTCCGACAACCCCACCGGCCAACTGCTGCGCAGGTGGACACCGACGGTGGTGCGCAACTCCCGCACGGTCCGCACGGCGGTCAACGCGGTCCGGCAACGGTCCGTCGTACGGCACGCCGACACCGACGTCACCCTGTACCCGTTCCACTCCGCCCCGATGGGATCGGGCCCGTCGGTCGTCGTCCTGCACGACACACGCCACCTGCGGACCGAGTTCCACGCCCCCGGCTTCGCGGCGGTCGTCCGGGAGAACGTGGCCCGCGCGGCGGCGATCGTGGTCACCTGGCCCCATCCGTACCGGGAAACCCTGCGTCTCTTCCCGGAGGCCGCGGAGCGGACCGTGCTCATCCCGACCCCGGCGTTCCAGCCGGCGCCGGAACGCGCACACACGCAGCCCGAACCGGGGCTGCTGGTCTACCCGTCGTCCACCGCGGAGCACAAGAACCACGCCACGCTGCTGGAGGCGATGGCGCTGCTGCCCGACTGCCACCTGATCTGCCCGGGGCCGCTGGTCGAGCCCGAGGCGAGCCGGCTGCTCGCCCGCGCCGCCCAGGCCGACCTGCGCGGCCGGGTCTCCTTCCCCGGCTTCGTCAGCCTCGACGAGCTGAACGCCATCTACGCCAGGGCGGACGCGGTGGTCGTACCCTCGCTCTGGGAGGCGGCCAGCGGCGCGATGCTGGAGGCGTTCACCTGGGGTCTCCCGGTCGCCTGCGCCGACGTCGAGCCGCTGCGCGACCAGTTGGAGTTCAACCGCGCCGAGGCGGCGGTCTTCCGGGCGCGGGATCCGCGGTCCCTGGCCGACGCGGTCCGGCACCTCCTCGACGACCGGGAGCGCTATGCCGCGGCCTCCCGGCGGGCGAACGACCGACTGGCCAGTCGCACGTGGGCGGCCACCGGCCGCGACTACCTGGACGTCCTCGACTGGGCGGCCCGGGGTGGATCGGGCCCGGTGCCACGCTCCCCCTTCGTCACGGCGGCGAACGACGCCGTGCCGAGCGGAGGTGACGGGCCATGAGCATCGGGGACGACACCTATCCGGTGGCCCGACCGAGCCTCTCCACGTTGGAGGAGCGGTACGTCGTGGACGCGCTGCGGAGCGGGTGGATCTCCTCGCAGGGTCCGTACCTGCGTGACTTCGAGGAACGGTTCGCCAGTCGCTGCGCCGCCGGCACCGCGCTGACGACCAGCAACGGCACGGTCGCGTTGCACCTGGTCCTGGCGGCGGCAGGCATCGGGCGGGGGGACGAGGTGGTCGTCCCCGCGCTGACGTACGTGGCGACGGCCAACGCCGTCGCGTACTGCGGTGCGCGTGCCGTCTGTGTGGACGTCCTGCCGGGAAGCTGGTGCGTCGACCCGGCGGCGGTACGCGCCGCGATCGGCCCGCGTACCCGGGCGGTCGTCGCCGTCGACCTGTACGGACATCCGGCCGACTACACCGCCCTGCGGCAACTCTGTGACCAGCACGGTCTGCTCCTGGTCGCCGATGCGGCGGAGTCGTTCGGCGCCACCCTCGACGGGCGGCCCACCGGCTCACTCGCCGACGTCACGACCTTCTCGTTCTTCGGCAACAAGGTGCTCACGTCCGGCGAGGGCGGCTGCGTGACCACCTCCGACGCGGCCCTCGCCGAGCGGATGCGTCTCCTCCGTAACCAGGGCATGGATCCGCAACGTCGGTACTACTTCCCGGTGCTCGGCTACAACTACCGGATGACGAACCTGTGCGCCGCGGTGCTCTGCGCCCAACTGGAGCGCGCGGACGAGATCATCGCTCTGCGGGACCGGGTCATCGCCGGTTACGAGGAGCAGTTGGCCGACGAGCCGATGCTGTCGGCGCAGCCGGTGGCCACCGGAGTCCGTCGCGCGCCCTGGATGGCGGCCTTCCTCGTCGGGGACGAGGGGGACGCCACGTCCCGGGATGCGCTGGCCCGTGCGCTCACCCGGCTCGGCGTGGAGACCCGCCCGTTCTTCGTGCCGATCCCTGACCTGCCGGCGCATCACGATCCGGGCGCGGACTGTCCGGTGACCGAGGACCTGAGTCGGCGCGGCATCAATCTGCCCACGTACGCCGATCTGAGTGAGCCGGCGGTCAAGGCCGTGGTGGAGCGCGTCCGCGCCGCCCTGGCGACCATCGCCTGACCCGCCGCCGGACCCGCGCCGACCGGTTCGGCGCGGGTCCGGCGGTCAGACCGGTCAGACCGGTTGGACCGGTTGGACCGCCGGTGGACGGTCGGTCGTGCGGTCGGCCAGCAGCAGAAGGTAGCTGCCGCCCCAGGCGACCGCGCTGGCCAGGGCCAACAGGACCAGCGCGCCGGCCGCACCGGGCGCGCCGAACAGAACCGCCCCGGCGACGACCGCCGGCACGCGCAGCCCGCCGAGCAGGATGCCGAGGACGATCGCCCGCCGGCTCGCCCGCTCGATCCGCAGCCCGGCGAAGCCGATCGTGGCCGGCACGGCGAGCAGGCTCTCCAGCGCGAGCAACACCAGCAGGCTCCGGGCGACGCTCCAATTGGAGCCGAGCAGCTCCTTGCCGACCGCGTCCGGCAGCAGGGCGACCGCGACTGTCAACGGCCCGATGGCGGCGGCCACCAGCAGTGCCAGCCGGACAGCCGCCCGGGTCCGCACCGTGCGGGACTCGGCGCGGGTGCGGGCCAACTGCGGCAGGACCAGCGTGGCCGCCGTCGACAGCACCAGGTTGACCGGCCCCAGCAGCGTGCGCCCGGCGCTCAACGCACCGACCACCGCCGTGCCGGCGACGAGCGCCACCGCGGTCAGCGCCAGCTGCGCGGACCCGTTGGTCAGCAGGAACTGCGTACCGAACCCCACCGCGACGCGGGTCTCGGCTCGGCCGACGCGCCAGCCGGGCACCAGCGCGTACCGGCGCCGGGCCGCGACGACCAGGCCGATCAGCGCGCCGCCGAGGCCCCACAGGGCGAAGACGTATGGCGGGTCGATCATCCGGAACAGGCCGGCCAGCACGGCACACCCGGTGAGCGCGGCCCACGTGCTCTCCTGGGCCATCGCCGCCGAGGGAGCGCCGATGCCGACGGCGACCGCCTTGGTGTAGTCGTAGAGGACCAGGCCGGGCAGGGCGAGGCCCGCGAACAGCAGGTAGGGCGAGCCGTACGCCACGCCGGCCGCGCAGACGAGGGTGCCACCGACGAGGCCGAGCAGGATCGCCCGCCCGGAGGCCGACGCGACCCCGACGCCGGTGGCCAGCACGGTGTCGGTCACGGTGCTCCGTACCAGCCCGGAGCCGACGATGTAGAACGAGAACGCCAGGGCGAACTGACCCAGCCCTCCGACCGACTCCAGTCGGGTCACGGTGATCGCCAACAGCAGGTTGCCGCCGCTGGAGAGCCCGCCGACGACGAGCGCGAGCAGCGCCCGACGTCCGGTCCGTGGACCCTCTCGGGCGTCGGTGCGGCCGACCGCGTGCCGGCCCACCCGTACGGTCACCGGCGCGCGCCCGGTATCGCGGGTGTTCGACCGGGCTCCGGGCGCTTGCGGGACCCGTGCAGGGATCGGCGGCTGAGCGCCAGGAGGACGAAGACCGGGATCGCCGCCACCACGTGTTGCAGGAAGCTGATCGTGGAGTCCGGGTAGGTGTTGGACCAGAGCAGCGGGTCGAAGAGCACCAGGCAGAAGAGGCTCAGCCGGATCGGGCCGGGTGCGCCCCGCCAGCGCAGCAGCACCGCCGCCACCGCGGCCCAGAAGGCGTGCACGGCGACCACGCCGGCCGGACCGTCGAAGAACCAGATGTTGCCCAGCAGCAGGAAGGTGTAGGCGGACGTCGGGCCACCGCCGATGTACTGGTTGATCCGCTGCCCGGTGGAGATCGCCGGACGGTCCGGATCGAGCACCCGGGGCACCAGCCCGTACCGCAGGTAGTCGGTGGCCCCGGGCTGGCCCAGGTCGACAGGGACGTCGAAGCCCGCCACCGCACTGAGCTGGCTGTCCACCCGCAGCCGGTCCGTCGCGGTGACCTTGGTGTCCACCGCGACGCCGTGTTCCGCCCGGATGCTGTTGCGCTGCTCGTACACCGCCGGCCACGCGAGGAAGAGCACCACCGCGCAGAGCACCAGGTGACGCAGCCGGAAAATGCCGCAGAGCGCCCCGGTGGCCGCCATGAAGAACACCAGCGCGACAAGCGGAGCAGTGACAGCCGTCAGTGCTGCGACGTAGATTTCCGCGCCGATGAGGACGGCCAACCAGCAGTACAGCTTCGTCCGCGACAGCCGACCGCTCAGATGGCTGGCCACCAGTAACGCGAAGCCCAGAGCCGTCCACCCGGAGAAGAGCGTGCTCACCAGGGCGAGCGGTCCGTCGGACAGATCGCCGGAGATCTGGTTGACGATGGTGCCCCGACCGAGGTGCGCCGCGAGCACGTTCGCGGCGACGCTGGTGAGCGTGACCACGACGGCGATCGGATACAGCCACGGATAGCGGGCGTGGGCACGCCGGAAGCCGTCGCGCCAGCGCGGGTCGGGACGGCCGAACAGGCGGGCCATCGTTTCCACGGCGACGCTGCCCAGCAACGCGAGCCCGACCAGCGAGACGATGAAACCGGTCTCCGGATTCCGGTAGAAGACCGCCATCGGCAGGATCAGCAGCGCGTACGGGGCGAGCACGACGACGGTCACCGGATAGCAGCGGAGCAACCGACCAACGAGGTCCCGGTGGGCGCCCGACGCCCCGGCCCCGGTTGGCTGATCCATCCGCGCCTCGGTCGCACCGGTCGCCCCGCCGGGGGAGAGGGCAGCCCCGGGCCAGGTCATTGCGCGCGGGCCCCCTTCGGGATACGGATGGTCGCTCCTGACCCAACGAGCCAACCGACCGGGCGAAACGCCCTTGCGGACGCGGCCTCGCGCGTAGGCCCGTCGGACTTCCCGACCAAAAATCAGACAACCGGTCATAGAAACGTGAAAACAGGATTCCGCGCCGCATATTCCGCTAAGCAGGTAGCGGACGTCTGTGGCCCCCTGACCTGCCCTGGGTCATCTTCGGCCACGGACAGGACAGGGAGTCGTAGATGCCGCCGGATATACAACGGGTTCAGCCAACGGCGTCAACAGCCACCGGCCGCGCCAGGGTGAGCCGCCGTCGGACCGCCATCTTCCTCGCCGCCGACGCCCTCGGCTGGGTCGGCGGGTTCACGGTCGCGGGCTGGGCGAGGTACGAGATGGCCCTCACCGTCGACCAAGCGGTCAATGCGGTACTGCTCGGTGGCGGTGCCGCCGTGCTGCATGTCGGGGTCAGCGCACTGCGTCGTATTCGTTCCGGTCGTCAGCCTCTCGGCACCGTCGAGGAAGTCCGTGGACTCGCCGGCACCACCGCCACCACGGCCGCGATCGTCCTCGTCGCCCTCCTCGCGATGGGCGAACGCCCAGTGCCGGCCAGCACCCCCGTGATCGGTGCCGCACTGGCGCTGCTGCTGATGCTCAGCTGCCGTCTCCTGCACCGCCACCGGCGCGACCGCGCGATGCGACCCGATGCCCGCTCGGCCACCCCGGTGCTCCTCTTCGGTTTCGGCGAGGCCGGGCAGGGGCTGGTACGCGCGATGCTCAGCGACCCGAAGGGCCGCTACCTTCCCGTCGGCGCGCTCGACGACGACCCGGGCAAACACGACCTGCGCATCGCAGGTGTCCCGGTGCTGGGTGGCCGGCAGCACCTCGTTGACGTGATCGACCGCACCGGCGCCACCACCGTCATCTTCGCCGTGGCCAACGCCGACGCCATGCTGATCCGGGAGGTACGGGAGGCGACCCTGCGCACGGGAGCGGCGTTCAAGGTGCTGCCGCCGGTCCGGGAGTTGGTGGATCACCGGATCACCGTCAGCGACGTACGGGACGTCCAGATCAGTGACCTGCTCGGCCGACGCCAGGTGGTCGGCGACCTGGCGCTGGACGACAACGGGCTCACCGGTCGACGTGTTCTGGTCACCGGTGCCGGGGGTTCGATCGGATCGGAACTGTGCCGGCAGATCATGCGCGCCAACCCCGGTGAGCTGATGATGCTGGACCGGGACGAGTCGGCCCTGCACAGCCTCCAGATGTCGCTCACCGGGCGCGCGCTGCTGGACGGCCCCGAACTCATTCTCGCCGACCTACGGGACGACGAAGGTGTACGCCGCATCATGCGTGAGCGCCGCCCCGAGATCGTCTTCCACGCGGCCGCGCTGAAGCATCTGCCCCTGCTGGAACGCCACCCGGGCGAGGCGGTCAAGACCAACGTCTGGGGGACGCTCACCGTCCTGGACGCCTGCCGGGATGTCACCCGCTTCGTCAACATCTCCACCGACAAGGCCGCCGACCCGATAAGCGTGCTCGGCTACTCGAAGCGCATCACCGAGATGCTGACCGCGCACGCCGCAGCCACCTACCCGGGCACCTTCCTGAGCGTCCGGTTCGGCAACGTCCTGAGCAGCCGGGGATCCGTGGTGACCGCCTTCCAGCGGCAGATCGAGGCGAGACAGCCCCTGACCGTCACCGACCCGCACGTGACCCGGTACCTGATGACGGTGCAGGAGGCGGTACACCTGGTCCTCCAGGCGGCGGCCATCGGGCGCGACGGGGAGGCCCTGGTCCTCGACATGGGCGAACCGGTACGGATCGACGATCTCGCCCGGCGCATGGTGGAGCAGGCGGCAAGCCCGGTCCCGATCGTCTACACCGGGCTACGACCCGGGGAGAAGCTGCACGAGGACCTGTTCGGCCAGGGGGAGGCGGACCGCCGGCCGCTGCACCCGCTGATCTCGCACGTGACGGTACCGGTCCTGGACCCCTTCGAGGTGCGTGGACTGGACCCGTTCGACGAGCCCGACAAGGTCACCGCCCAGCTCGCCCGGCTCTGCGGCATCCTGCCCGGTCCGCTCGCCGACCGGCGCACCGGGATTCCGCTGGCACGCTGACGCCGTCACAACCGGGGCCGGCGCACTCTCCGCGTCGGCCCCGGCGCAGGCTGACGGAGCCTCCCCACCTGACCCGCCACCTGTCACCGCTGGCTCCGACATCGACACGGACAGCAACGACCCGCCCATCGACCGATTGACATCGATCACGCCGCACCGAAAGCTCGCGCCTACAGGTCCTTCACCCAAGGAGGCGCGATGAGACCGAGACGACTGGCGATCGCCAGCGTGGTCACCTTGCTCGGCGCACTGGCACTAACCCCGCCGGCAAGCGCGAAGCCACCGTCCGACCCGGGCGCCCGCGACGGCCTGGAGGTCTACGTCGGCACGGTCGACGCGAAACAGCGGGACCAGCTACGCGCGGCGGGGGTCGACCTGGGCCACGACGCGAAGACCGACTCGACCGGCAAGACGACCGTCGAGACGGTGCTCAGTCGCCGGCAGGCGAAGCGGCTGACCGACCAGGGCGTCCCGTTGTCGGTGAAGAAGGTGCGCGGCAAGGACGCGTCACAGGCGCTGCGGGAGCAGGCGGCGGCGGGCTGGACGGCGTTCCGGCCCTATGGGGAGCCGGGCGGTCTGCGCGACGAGTTGAACGCCACAGCGGCCCGTTATCCCAAGCTGACCAAGGTGGAGACGATCGGCCGCACCCAAAAGGGCCAGCCGATCGTCGCCGTGAAGGTCACCAGGAACGCGCGGACCGTCGCGGACGGGAAACGGCCCGCCGTGCTCTACGCCGGTGCGCAGCACGCCCGTGAGTGGATCACGCCGGAGATGACCCGTCGACTGATGCACCATGTTCTCGACAGCTACGGCACCGACCGGGAGATCACCAGACTCCTGGACACGACCGAGCTGTGGTTCCTGCCGGTGGCCAACCCGGACGGCTACGACTTCACCTTCACCCCCGGCAACCGCCTGTGGCGGAAGAACCTGCGGGACAACAACGGCGACGGGCAGATCACCTCCGGCGACGGCGTGGACCTCAACCGCAACTTCAGCTACAAGTGGAGGTACGACAACGAGGGCTCGTCACCGGAGCCGAACAGCGAGACGTACCGGGGCCCGGGCCCCAACTCGGAGCCGGAGACCAAGGCCCTGGACCAGCTCTTCAAGCGGGTCGGGTTCGAGTTCTTCGTCAACTACCACTCCGCGGCCGAGCTGCTGCTCTACGGCATCGGCTGGCAGGTGAGCACCCCCAGCCCGGACGACGAGATCTACAAGGCGATGGTCGGGGACGACGCGCACCCGGCGGTGCCCGGTTACGACCCGGACATCTCCGCCGAGCTGTACACCACCAACGGTGACACCGACAGCCACGCCACCGTCCGGTACGGGACGCTGGGCTTCACCCCCGAGATGTCCACGTGTGAGGCCGCCTCGGCCGTCGACCCCGACGACGAGTGGCGCCCGGAGGACTGCGTCAGTGGCTTCATCTTCCCCGACGACGAGACGTTGATCGCTGGTGAGGTGAGCAAGAACCTGCCCTTCGCGCTTGCCGTCGCCAAGTCGGCGGCGGACCCGGACGAGCCGGTGTCGGTGGTCGGCCGGAGCACCCCGGACTTCGTGGTGGACGCCTTCGACACCTCGTACGGGCGCACCCAGCAGGTCGCCGCCGTCACCAGGCGGGCGCTGAAGAACGTGAAGATGCACTACACGGTCAACGGCGGGCGACCGAAGACCGTCGCGGTCCGCGAGTGGCGCGGCGGCGAGCGGTACGGCGACACTCACGACGACTACTACGCGGAGCTACGCGGGTCGGTCGGCGGCACGAAGCCGGGCGACCGGGTGGAGGTCTGGTTCACCGGCAACAAACCGCGTGTGGGAGTCGTCGCCAGCCAACACTTCACCTACCAGGTGCACCGCGACATCGGCGGCGACGTGCTGGTCCTCGCGATGGAGGACGTCACCGGCCTCAGCCCGGCACAGACCGGCACCTCCGCGAAGTACGCCGACGAGATCGCGGCGTCGTTGCGCGCCGCCGGGCGCAGCAGCGACGTGTACGACTTCGACGCGATGGGACGCAAGGCGCCACACCCGCTGGGTGTGCTGTCGCACTACAAGGCGGTGGTGTGGGAGACCGGCGACGACGTGATCATGCGCTCGCCCGGCCAGGTTGCCGGCACCGCGGCCAAGGCGGCGCTGGACACCGAACTGGCCGTCCGGGACTACCTGAACGAGGGTGGCAAGCTCCTGGTCAGCGGCCAGTACGCGCTGTTCGCCCAGGGCGCCAATGGTTCGTACGTCTACCACCCGGACGCGCCGCCGGAGTGCACCAACGCCGACGACCTCACCTGCCTGCCGCTGCTGAACGACTTCCAGCAGTACTGGTTGGGGGCGCACACGTACGTCAGCGACGGCGGTACCGCGCCGGAGGGAGAGCCGTTCCCGGTCGCCGGCCGCGACGGCGCGTTCGCCGGCTTCAACGGGCAGCTCAACGCGGCCGGTTCGGCGGCGAACCAGGGGCACACCGCGTCGTTCCTGACCACGTCGAGTTTCCTGCCGCCGGACGAGTTCCCGCAGTTCGCCAGCTCCGCGCCGGTGGGCTGGACCCGACCGGGTGGCGCGCCGTTCGACCCGCGTACGGGTGAGTGGTACCTGTACAGCGGGCAGGCCGACGAGTCGTACAAGCGGCTCACCCGCACGGTGGACCTCGGCGGGGCGACCAGCGGAGAGCTGCGCTTCTTCACCTCGTACGAGATCGAGCAGAACTGGGACTTCCTCTTCGTCGAGGCGCACGAGGTGGGCAGCGACAACTGGACGACACTGCCGGACGTCAACGGCAAGACCGGCACGGTCACCGGGGACAGCTGCGCCTCGGGTTGGGGCGAGTTGCACCCGTTCCTCGCCCACTACCAGGGCGCGGGCTGCTCCCCCACCGGGAGCACCGGAAGCTGGAACGCGGCGACCGGGACATCGAGCGGGTGGAAGGAGTTCGTGGTCGACCTGACCGCGTACGCCGGCAAGCAGGTCGAGGTGTCGATCACGTACGCCTCGGACTGGGGCACCCAGGGCCTGGGCGTCTTCCTGGACGACGCCCGGGTGGTTGTCGACTCCGCGACCGTGGCGGAGACCTCGTTCGAGTCGGCCGACCTGGGCGGCTGGACGGTGGCCGGCCCGCCGGCCGGGTCCGGTGGCAACGCCACCGACTGGTCGCGCAGCCAGCAGGCGTTCGAGGAGGGCTCGGTGGTGGTCACCGGGGACACGGTGTACCTGGGCTTCGGGTTGGAGGGCCTCGCCCCAGCGGCCCGCGATGACCTGGTCGCCCGCTCGTTGACCCACCTCACCGGTCGACCCCGCCACTGACGGCGGCGAGGTGCGCCGGCGGTCCACGGGCCGCCGGCGCACCTTCGGCGTACGCCGGGTGCGCCCCGCACCGATGTGATGAGCTGGACGGGTGTCGGGGCTGGGACTTGTGCTGCACCCCACTCGGGATGTCACCGAGGTGGTCGAAATCATCGAACGGTGGGCCACCCGCCACCACAAGACCCTGTTCGTGCGCGAGGAGGACCGGCACCGCGTCCCGTCCGGCGTCGAACCGTTGCCGGAGGGCGAGGTCGCCGTCCGCGCCGACGCGTTGATCAGCATCGGCGGTGACGGCACCATGCTGGGTGCGCTGCGCTCCGCCGTCCGCGACCCGAAGCCGGTGCTCGGCGTACACCTGGGTCGTCTGGGGTTTCTGGTCGAGATCGAACCGCCTGGGTTGCCCGACGCGCTGAGCCGGCTGCTGTCCAAGGACTTCACCGTCGAGTCGCACGCGTGTCTCGCCTGCGACGTGTGCGGTGACGACGTCGTGGCATTCAACGACATCGCGTTGGTCCGCCAGCCGGGCAGGGGTTTCGTCAGCGTCACGCTAGCCATCGACGGCCAGCAGTACGGCTACTACCGCAGCGACGCCGTGGTGGTCAGCACCCCGATCGGCTCGACGGCGTACAGCTACGCGGCCGGCGGTCCGCTGATCTCCCCGGCGGCGGACTCGGTGGTGATCACGCCGGCGGCGCCGATGGCCGGCATCTCCCGTGCCGTGGTGCTCTCCCCGGACGAGAAGATCCGGTTGGAGCTACAGCCCAACTCGTCGCCGGTCGTCGTGGAGATGGACG
The DNA here is from genome assembly GCF_053585025.1 of Micromonospora sp. RB23. Taxonomy (NCBI): domain Bacteria; kingdom Bacillati; phylum Actinomycetota; class Actinomycetes; order Micromonosporales; family Micromonosporaceae; genus Micromonospora; species Micromonospora sp. RB23. Next base: position 2,442,883 of record NZ_CM132111.1, on the reverse strand, counting down.
GTCTGGTGTTCCGCGACGCGGCGACGGAGGGGGCGGTGGACATCTCGTACCGCCGCGACGCCGGCCTGGTGGTCCGCTTCGACCCGCTGCGCTACCAGGAGCGCAACCAGTTGAAGATGACCCTGCTCGACCTGCCGTTCCTCCCCGAGCAACTCCGCGAACTACTCCCCGAAGAACTCCGCCGTCGCAGCCAGGAACTCCCCCCACCCGCCGACCCCCCACCCTGCTGAATCCCCGTCGCACCGGCCCTGCGGTGCGCACCGGCCCTGCTGCTGTGATCAAGAGGTTTGCGTCACGACACGCCGGGCGGCATGACGCAAACCTCTTGATCAACCCGGCCGGAGGGGGTCAGGCCTGGGTCAGGGCCTGGTCCACCAGGGTTTTGGCTTCTTCCTGGATCTTCTTCAGGTGGTCGGGGCCCTGGAAGGACTCGGCGTAGATCTTGTAGACGTCCTCCGTGCCGGAGGGCCTGGCGGCGAACCAGCCGGACTCCGTGCTCACCTTGAGGCCACCGATCGGGGCGTTGTTGCCGGGCGCGGTGGTCAGGGTCGCGGTGATCGGCTCGCCGGCCAACTCGGTGGCGGTCACCTGATCCGGGGAGAGCTTGGCGAGCACCGCCTTCTGCTCACGGGTCGCCGGGGCGTCGACGCGGGCGTACGCGGGGGCGCCGAAGCGCTCGGCCAGCTCCGCCCAGTGCTCGCTCGGGCTACGCCCGGTGGTGGCCAGGATCTCGGAAGCCAGCAGGCACAGCAGGATGCCGTCCTTGTCGGTGGTCCACGTCGAGCCGTCGCGGCGCAGGAACGACGCCCCGGCGCTCTCCTCGCCGCCGAAGCCGACCGCCCCGTCCAGCAGACCGGGCACGAACCACTTGAACCCGACCGGCACCTCCAGCAGCGGCCGACCCAGGTCGGCCGCCACCCGATCGATCATGGACGAGGAGACCAGGGTCTTGCCGACGGCGGCGTCCGGCCCCCAGTCGGCACGCGTACGGAACAGGTGCCCGATCGCCACCGCCAGGAAGTGGTTGGGGTTCATGAGCCCGCCGTCGGGCGTGACGATGCCGTGCCGGTCGGCGTCCGCGTCGTTGCCCGTGGAGATCTGGTAGTCGGCCCGGGCGGCGATCAGCGACGCCATCGCATTCGGCGAAGAGCAGTCCATCCGGATCTTGCCGTCCCCGTCCAGGGTCATGAACCGCCAGGTCGGGTCCACCGTCGGGTTGACCACGGTCAGGTCGAGCCGGTGCCGCTCGGCGATCTCACCCCAGTACGCCACGCTCGCCCCGCCCAGCGGGTCCGCGCCGATCCGGATTCCGGCCTCGCGGATGGCGTCGATGTCGATCGCCGCCGGCAGGTCGTCGACGTAGTGGGCGAGGAAGTCGTACTCCCCGGTGGTGTCGGCGGCCCGGGCCCGCGCGTAGGTGATCCGGCGGACCTCCTTGAGCCCGGCGGCGAGGATCGCGTTGGCCCGGTCCTGGATCCACCGGGTGACGTCGGTGTCGGCCGGCCCGCCGTTGGTCGGGTTGTACTTGAAACCGCCGTCGTCCGGCGGGTTGTGTGACGGGGTGATGACGATGCCGTCGGCGAGCCCGCTGGTGCGCCCCCGGTTGTGGGTGAGGATCGCGTGCGACAACGCCGGCGTGGGGGTGTAGCCGTCGCGGCTGTCCACCAGCACGGTGACGCCGTTGGCGGCGAGGACCTCCAGCGCGTCCACGGCGGCCGGCGCGGAGAGCGCGTGAGTGTCCCGGGCGAGGAACAGCGGGCCGTCGAGGCCCTGCTCCCGCCGGTAGTCGCAGAGCGCCTGGGTGACCGCGAGGATGTGGTCGGAGTTGAACGCGTTGCGCAGGCTGGAGCCCCGGTGACCGGAGGTGCCGAAGGAGACCTGCTGCGCCGGGTCCGCGGGGTCCGGATGCTCGGCGTAGTAGGCGGTCACCAGGCGCGGCACGTCGACGAGGTCGGCGGGCTCGGCGGGCTGGCCGGCACGGGGATGGGTCACTGCGGGATCCTCCTCGAAGAGTGCGGGTCGGTCACGGCTCGACCTTCTGGCCCTTGCCGATGACCACGATGCCGTTGTCGGAGACGGTGTAACGCTGACGGTCCTTCTCCAGGTCGACGCCGATCTCGACGCCCTCGGGGACGAACACGTTCTTGTCCAGGATCGCCCGTCGGACCACCGCGTGCCGGCCGATCTCGACGCCCTCCATCAGCACCGAGCCCTCCACGTGCGCCCAGGAGTGCACCCGCACCTTCGGCGACACGATCGAGTTCTCCACCAGCGAGCCGGAGATCACCACGCCGGGCGAGACCATCGAGCCGACCGCCCGGCCGACCCGCTCACCCCACTGGTGGACGAACTTCGCCGGCGGCCACGGCGGCTGCTCCGTGTAGATCGGCCAGTCGAAGTTGTAGAGGTTGAACACGGGGTGCACGTTGATCAGATCCATGTGCGCGTCGTAGAACGAGTCGAGCGTCCCCACGTCCCGCCAGTAGCCCCGGTCCCGGTCGGTGCTGCCCGGCACCTCGTTGTCACGGAAGTCGTAGACGTTCGCCTCGCCCCGCTCGACGAGCATCGGGATGATGCTGCCGCCCATGTCGTGCTTGCTGCTCTTGTCGGCCGCGTCGCGCTCGACCGCCTCGCACAGGGCCCGCGTCGTGAAGACGTAGTTGCCCATCGAGGCGTAGATCTCGTCCGGCGCGTCCGGCAGGCCGACCGCGTCGGTGGGCTTCTCGCGGAACGCGCGGATCTTCCGACCATCCTCGCCGACCTCGATGACGCCGAACTGGTCGGCCATCGACAGCGGCTGCCGGATGCCGGCCACGGTGACCGCGGCGCCGGAGGCGATGTGGTCCTCCACCATCTGCCGCGGGTCCATCCGGTAGATGTGGTCGGCGCCGAAGACGATCACGTAGTCGGGCTGCTCGTCGTTGATGAGGTTGAAGCTCTGGTAGATGGCGTCGGCCGAGCCGGCGAACCACCACGGGCCGCGGCGCTGCTGCGCCGGCACCGGGGTGACGTAGTTGCCGAGCAGCGTGGACATCCGCCAGGTCTTGGTGATGTGTCGGTCGAGGGAGTGGGACTTGTACTGGGTCAACACGACGATCTTGAGATAGCCGGCGTTGGCCAGGTTGGAGAGGACGAAGTCGACCATGCGGTACATCCCGCCGAACGGGACGGCCGGCTTGGCCCGGTCCGTGGTGAGTGGCATCAGGCGCTTGCCCTCCCCACCCGCCAGGACGATCGCGAGCACCTTGGCAGCCATGCCCCGACGCTATCCATCCGCGTCGGACTTCACCACTCGTACGGGGAGTCTTCTGCACTAGGGTGCGGGGTCATGACGGAACCCACCCCGCTGCGCGTCGACCTGCTCACCCGTGAGTACCCGCCGGAGGTCTACGGCGGCGCGGGCGTGCACGTCGAGTACCTGGCCCGGGAGCTGCGTCGCCTCGCCGACGTCCGCGTGCACTGCTTCGGCCTCCCCCGCGCCGAGCCGGGCGTCACGGCGTACGCCGATCCGCCCGGCCTGACCGGCGCGAACGCCGCGCTGCGGACGATGGGTGTGGACCTGGAGATGGCCGCCGGCACCGCCGGCACCGACGTGGTGCACAGCCACACGTGGTACGCGAACCTGGCCGGGCACACCGCGAAGCTGCTGCACGGGGTGCCGCACGTGGTGACCGCGCACAGCCTGGAGCCGTTGCGGCCGTGGAAGGCCGAGCAGCTCGGCGGCGGATACGCGCTCTCGTCCTGGATCGAGCGCACGGCGTACGAGTCGGCCGACGCGATCATCGCGGTCAGTGGTGGGATGCGCAGCGACGTGCTCACCGCGTACCCGCAGATCGACCCGTCGAAGGTCCGGGTGGTCTACAACGGCATCGACACCGTGCAGTACGCCCCGGACTCCGGCACCGACGTGCTCGACCGGCTCGGCATCGACCCGGCGCTGCCCAGCGTGGTCTATGTGGGAAGGATCACCCGGCAGAAGGGACTGCCGTACCTGCTGCGGGCCGCCCGCGAGCTGCCGGCGGACACCCAGCTCGTGCTGCTGGCCGGCGCGCCGGACACGGCGGAGATCGCCGCCGAGGTCGAGGAGCTGGTCGCCGAGCTGCGGGCCAACCGCTCCGGGGTGGTCTGGGTGGCCGAGATGCTGCCCAAGCCCGAGGTGATCCAGGTGCTCACCCACGCCACCGTCTTCGTCTGCCCCTCGGTGTACGAGCCGATGGGCATCGTCAACCTGGAGGCGATGGCCTGCGAGACGGCGGTGGTGGCGACCGCCACCGGCGGCATCCCGGAGGTGGTGGCCGACGGCGACACCGGGCTGCTGGTGCCGATCGAGCAGGCCACCGACGGGTCGGGGACGCCACTGAAGCCGGAGGCGTTCGTGGCCGACCTGGCGGCGGCGATCAACGCGCTGCTCGCCGATCCGGCGCGTACGGAGCGGTTCGGCCTGGCCGGCCGGCGGCGCGCGGTGGAGCACTTCTCCTGGGACGCCATCGCGCGGCAGACCCTGGACGTCTACCACTCCGTCGGCGCGCGCTGACGTCATGCGGTACGACGAACTCGAAGCCGCGATCCTCCAGCTGGTCGTCGCGGCGGGTGAGGACGACCTGCGCGCCTTCGGTCTCGACACGGTCACCCGGCTGACCCGGGAGGAACTGCTCGGCACCGCCGTCGACGACGAGATGACCGAGGACGCGTGGGCGGCGCTCGCCAGCGCCCGCGAGAACGTCCGGACGGCCGACGCGACGGAGTTGCGCGCGTTGCTGGTACGGATCGACGAGGGCATCCTCGCCGACGGCGATCTGGATCAGGGCCTCCTGACGGCCTTCACCGCGCTGGAGCACTGGACCACCTATCTGGAGGAGAACCAGCGCGGGGAGATCTACGAGCTGGCCATCCGCTCCGTCGAGGAGGTCGACTTCCAGGTCTCGGCCGACCTCGACGACGTCCTCGCCACCCCGGAGATGACCGCCGAGTACGCCCGGATCGAACGCCTGCTCACCGCCGACCTCAGACCGCCGTCCCGGGAGGGGACTTGAGCAACGACGTCGCCCGCCGCAGGCCGAACAGTTAGCTCGAACCGCTCTGAAGACGCCGACCGAGCGTCAGCCAGGACGGTCGCCGCGCCGGCGGTCCCGGCAGAAGTCCCGGAAGGTTCGTGGCGCGCGACCTGTCACCTCCGCGACGGTCGACGTCGTCCGGTCCTCCGCGCCTGCCGCGATGGCCGTGTCCAGGCTCGCGAGGAAGCGGGCGAAGTCCGGCGGTATGCCGTTCGCGGTGTGGCGGGCGGCCAGTTCCACCGGGTCGACCGGACGGTGCTTGACCGGCTGGCCACCGACCTCGCTGAGAACGACGGCGATCTCGTCGTAGCTCAGCGCCTCCGGTCCGGTGATGATGTGGTCGGTGTTGTGCGGCGTCGGGTCCGTGAGAGCCCGCACCGCCACTTCGGCGATGTCGGCAGGATCGACGAAGCCGACCCGGGCGGCGCCGGTGGCGCTGACGATCTCGCCCTGCTCGCGAGCGTTGACGGCGTGCGGCTGCTCACCGACGAAGTTCTCCATGAACCAGGACGGCCGCAGTACCGCCCATTCCGGGAACAGCTCACCCAGCCGCGCGTGCACCAGACCCAGCCCGTGCTCGGCGGGCCCGATGGCCGAGGAACTGAGCAGAACCACCCGGCGGACACCGGCGCTGCGCGCCCGGTCAAGGAAGGTCAGCATGATCGGTGCCGGGTCGACTTCGCCGACCGGTGGGATGGCGTAGATCGCGCGCACGCCGTCCAGCGCGTCCGGGTGAGTGGTCGGGTCGTACCAGTCGAAGCGGAATCCTCCCGGGGAGGGGCGTCGGCTGGCGATCCGGGTGGGGTGACCGCGCTCGGCGAGCGTGGCGGCGACGATGCGGCCGGTGGTTCCGGTGCCACCGATGACCAGGATCATGAGCGCACCAGGCCGCCACCGAGCAGTTCCTGGGCGGCGATCGGATCCCAGTAGTCGCGATAGCGCACGAGCCGCCCGTCCCGGATGGTCAGGACGGCGATGTAGCTCACCTCGTACGGTCGGCCCGTCGCGACGACGAGACCGGAGGCGGTGAACTCGACGACGATGACCTCTGGATCGCTGGTCTCGTGCACGGTCCGGTCGCGGATCTCGCGGACGTCGAGCAGGTCGGGGTAGTTGATCAGGTATTCGTGCAGCTCGGCGCGACCGGCTACGCGGCGTGGCTGGCCGGGCGGTGCGAACGGGAGTTCCAGCACCGCGTCCTCGGCGAACAACGCGATGAACCCGGCCATGTCCTTGGCGAGCAACAGCTCCATGGCGCGATCGAACACCGCGGTGGGGTTGTTCGGCATGATCGTCCTTTCGTCGTCCGGCACGGTCGCGATACGATACGGACCGCCGGTCCGCTTCAACTATACGGACCGCTAGTCCGTTTGGCGAGAGGGGTGTCCGGTGCGGGCCGATGCGCAGCGCAACAGGGAGTCGGTGCTCGCCGCCGCCGGGCGTCTCTTCGACGCCGCAGCCGACCCCGATCAGGTGTCGATGGACGACATCGCCACCGCGGCGGGCGTCGGCAAGGGCACCCTGTTCCGGCGCTTCGGCGACCGCATCGGGCTCATCCGCGCCCTTTACGAGCAACGGGGACTGCGGTTGCGGGACGCGCTCGCGGTGTCACCCACCCGGCCGGCCGCGGAGCAGGCCGTCGAACTACTGCGGGCCATGCTGCGCTTCAAGCTCGACAACCGGGTGCTCACGCTGGCGCTGGAGAGCGCCGGAGGCGGCAGCCCGTACCGCAACGAGGCGTACGACCACTGGCACGCCCTGCTCGCCGGCCTCGTCACGGAGGCGCGCGGCCCGCAGGCGGCGGACTACCTCGCCCACGCACTGCTCGCCGCCGTCCGCAGCGACCTGGTCGAGCACCTGCGCGACTGGCCCGAAGCTCGCTGGCACGAGGGACTGAGCGCACTTGTCGGCTCCGTACTCGGCAACGACGGCGAGACCACGTGACGCCGCACAGCGCTTCGTTCTCATGATCGTTGGCTGCTGGGCGGTAGGACACGCCGAGCGCGGTGCTGCTGAAGCGCCAACGATCATCCGCCGCCCGGATGCACCTCGGCCCGCGCTCCAGAGCCGCCCACCGGCCCGTTCGCGTGACGCCCTGCAGCCTTGATCCACTCGTCTTGCAGGAAACCGCGGCATCGAACGGGCACTGATACCGCGGTTTCACCTAACGCGAGTGGATCAAGGCGAGAGCGGCCGGTCAGCGGATCTTGGGTCGGGTGCCCATCGGACGGGCGCTTGGCCGCGCGCGAGCGGATCTCGCACAGTAGGTTGGCGGGGTGACAGGACGGTTCCCGATCGAAGACGTCTCCCCCGTCGTCTCGTGCGGGCGGTACCCGGCCAAGGCGGTCGTCGACGAGCCGGTTCCGGTGTCGGCGCGCGCCTACCGGGAGGGGCACGACGCGCTGGGCTGCAACGTGGTGTGGGCCGGGCCGGACGGCGAGGAACGGCCGTTCACCCGGATGCGCCCCGGCGAGCCGGGCCAGGACCGTTGGCACGCCACCATCGCGCCGGACGCCGTCGGCGCGTGGACCTTCACCGTCGAGGCTTTCCAGGACCCGTACCTGACGTGGCAGAACGCGGTGACCAAGAAGATCGCCGCCGGGCAGGGCCCGGAAGACCTCGCCAACGACCTGGCCGAGGGCGCGCGGGTGCTGGCCGCTGCCCGGGACCTGGTGCCGGCCGCGGACCGCGCGAGCGTCGCCGACGCGCTCAGCGCCCTCGCCGACACCGACCTCTCCCTGCCGCAGCGCGTCGGGCCGGCGCTCGCCCTGGCCGACCTGCTCTGGGAGCACCCGGTACGGGAGTTGGTCACGGTCGGTGACGCGTACTCCATCTGGGTTGACCGCAAGCGGGCCCTCTTCTCGGCCTGGTACGAGTTCTTCCCGCGCTCCGAAGGAGCCGCGGGTGGCCGCTCCGGCACCTTCGCCACCGCGACCGAGCGGCTGCCGGGCGTCGCCGCGATGGGCTTCGACGTGCTCTACCTGCCGCCGATCCACCCGATCGGCCGGGTCAACCGCAAGGGCCGCAACAACGCGCTCACCGCCGGGCCGACCGACGTCGGCTCGCCGTGGGCGATCGGCGCCGCCGAGGGCGGGCACGACACGATCCACCCCGACCTGGGTACGCCGGCGGACTTCCGGGCCTTCATCGAGGCGGCCGCGGCGCAGGGCCTGGAGGTGGCGATGGACCTGGCGTTGCAGTGCGCGCCGGATCACCCGTGGGTCACCGAGCACCCGGAGTGGTTCACCACCCGGGCCGACGGCAGCATCGCGTACGCGGAGAACCCGCCGAAGAAGTACCAGGACATCTACCCGGTCAACTTCGACAACGACCCCGAGGGCATCCGGGCCGAGGTGCTGCGGGTGGTGCTGCACTGGGTGGGCGAGGGCATCAGGATCTTCCGGGTGGACAACCCGCACACCAAGCCGTTCGACTTCTGGCACTGGCTGATCGCCGAGGTCAAGAAGGTCGACGAGGACGTGCTGTTCCTCGCCGAGGCGTTCACCCGGCCGGCCATCATGCACGGGCTCGGCAAGGTCGGCTTCACGCAGTCGTACACCTATTTCACCTGGCGCACGACGGCCGCGCAGATGCGGGAGTACTGCGAGGAGCTGGTCGCGTCGGCCGACTACATGCGCCCGAACTTCTGGCCGAACACGCCGGACATCCTGCACGAGTCGTTGCAGCACGGCGGTCCGCCGATGTTCAAAATCCGGGCGGTGCTGGCGGCGCTGCTCTCCCCCTCCTGGGGCCTGTACGCGGGCTACGAGCTGTTCGAGCACGTGGCCCGCCCGGGCGCGGAGGAGTACCTGGACAACGAGAAGTACGAGCTGCGCCCGCGCGACTGGGCCACCGCCGAGGCGCAGGGCCGCTCGCTGGCGCCGTTCCTGACCATCCTCAATCGGGTACGCCGCGACAACCCGGCCCTGCACCAGCTCCGCAACCTGCGCTTCCACGAGATCGACAACCCGGCGCTGCTGTGCTGGTCGAAGCACGACCCGGAGACCGGCAACACGGTCATCGTGGTCTGCTCGTTCGACTCGCGCGAGGTGCAGTGGGGCAACACCACCCTCGACATGCCGGCGCTCGGCTTCGACTGGCACGAACGCTTCACCGTGTACGACGAACTGACCGGCGCCAGCTACGACTGGGGACAGCGCAACGCGGTACGGCTCGACCCGTACCTGCAACCGGCGCACGTGCTGACCGTCCGCCGCCCGACGCCGCCCGCCGTGCCCGAGCCGGCCGGCGTCGAACCGGCGCACCTCACCGTCACCGACGTTCCGGACGACCTGTCCGGCGGCACCGCCCCGGTGACCCCGGCCACCGAGCCGTCCCTCCCGGCCAGCGGCGGAGAGCCCTCGGCTACCCAGCCGTCGCCGCCGGCCACCGCGCCCGTGGATCCAGCCGGCACGACGCCGCCCCCGGCCAGCACGTCGGTGCCCCCGGCCACCGCGCCGGTGATCCCAGCCAGCGCGCCGCCTGTCCCAGCCACCGCGGTGACCCCGGCCAGCGGGGCGGTGACGCCGGCCATCCTGGCGTCCCGCGCGGCTGCCCGCGCGGCTGCCGCCCAGTCCTCGGCCGGCCGCCGCCCGGCTGCCACCCGCCCGTCCGCCTCCGCGCCGACCGCTTCCGCACCGAAGGACGACCGATGGACCAGCTGATCACCGGTGTGACGCACGACCCGCACGCGCTGCTCGGGGCGCACCCCGCCGAGGGGTCGACCACGATTCGCACGATGCGCCGGGGCGCGGGTGACGTGACACTGCTCGTCGGCGACGAGCGGCACCCCATGAAGCGGGTGCACGACCACGGCGTCTTCGAGGCGCAGGTCGAGGGCACCGTGCTCGACTACCGGGTGGAGGTCGACGGCACGACGCACGACGACCCCTACCGCTATCCGCCCACCGTCGGCGAGCTGGACCTGCACCTCATCGGCGAGGGTCGGCACGAGCGGCTGTGGGACGCGCTCGGCGCGCGGGTGTTCGACGAGGGCGTGGCGTTCAGCGTGTGGGCGCCCAACGCCCAGGGCGTGCGCGTCGTCGGCGACTTCACCGGCTGGGGCGCGGACGACGGCTGGCCGATGCGGTCGCTCGGCTCCAGCGGCGTCTGGGAGCTGTTCGTCCCCAACGCCCGCGTCGGCGCCCGCTACAAGTACCGGGTACTCGGCGCCGACGGACGGTGGCGGGACAAGGCCGACCCCCTGGCCGCGTACGCGGAGGTGCCGCCGGCCACCGCATCGGTGGTGTACCACTCGACGTACCGCTGGAACGACGCCGACTGGCTGGCCCGGCGGGCCGAGCGGCAGCCGCACCAGCAGCCGATGAGCGTGTACGAGGTGCACCTCGGCTCGTGGCGGCCCGGCCTCGGCTACCGGGAGCTGGCCGACCAGCTCACCGCGTACGTCACCGAGCTGGGCTTCACGCACGTGGAGTTCCTGCCCGTGATGGAGCACCCGTTCGGCGGTTCCTGGGGCTACCAGGTGACCGGCTACTACGCGCCGACGTCCCGCTTCGGCGACCCGGACGAGTTCCGCCACCTCGTCGACGCCCTGCACGCCGCCGGCGTCGGCGTGATCCTCGACTGGGTGCCCGCGCACTTCCCCAAGGACGAGTGGGCCCTCGCGCGGTTCGACGGCACCCCGCTGTACGAGCACCCCGACCCCCGCCGGGGCGAGCACCCCGACTGGGGCACGTACGTCTTCGACTTCGGCCGCCGCGAGGTGCGCAACTTCCTGGTCGCCAACGCGCTCTACTGGTGCGACCAGTTCCACGTGGACGGGCTGCGCGTCGACGCGGTCGCCTCGATGCTCTACCTGGACTACTCCCGCGAGGAGGGCCAGTGGGCCCCCAACCAGTACGGCGGTCGGGAGAACCTGGAGGCCATCGCGCTCATGCAGGAGGTGAACGCGACGGTCTACAAGCACCACGCCGGGGTCGTGATGATCGCCGAGGAGTCCACCGCGTGGCCGGGGGTCACCGGGCCCACCGCCAACGGCGGGCTGGGCTTCGGGTTCAAGTGGAACATGGGCTGGATGCACGACACCCTGCTCTACACCTCCAAGGACCCCATCTACCGCCAGCACCACCACCACCAGCTCACGTTCTCCCTGGCGTACGCCTGGAGTGAGAACTACGTGCTGCCGATCAGCCACGACGAGGTCGTGCACGGCAAGGGCTCGCTGGCCGGCAAGATGCCCGGCGACACCTGGCAACGCTTGGCGAACGTCCGGGCGCTGCTGGCGTACATGTGGGCGCACCCCGGCAAGCAGCTGCTGTTCATGGGCTCCGAGTTGGCCGACGACCGGGAGTGGAGCGAGGAACGCGGCCTCGACTGGTACCTGCTGCACGACCCGGCCCGCGCCGGCGTGCAGCGGCTCGTCGGTGACCTCAACCGCGTCTACCGGGCCACCCCGGCACTCTGGGCGCAGGACACCGAACCGGCCGGGTTCCGCTGGATCGCCGGCGACGACGTCGCCAACAACACTGTCTCGTTCGTCCGGATCGCCCCGGACGGCTCGACGCTGGTGTGCGTGGCGAACTTCTCGGCCCAGCCGCTGCACGACTACCGGATCGGGCTACCGGCCGGCGGTACGTGGACCGAGGTGCTCAACACCGACGCGCACCACTACGGCGGGTCCGGGGTGGGCAACCTGGGCGAGGTGCACGCCGAGGACGTGCCGTGGCACGGACTGGTGGCGTCGGCGGCCCTCCAGGTGCCCCCACTGGGCGTCATCTGGCTCCGCCGCGACTGAGCGTCCCCGTCATTCCCGGCTTGATCGTGCTCGATCCTGGATGTAGTGGCCTCGTTCGCACATGGAGGGGCCTGTTTCCTGGATCGAGCACGATCATGGATAGCGCGTAGCGCCTCCCGCAGAGCCGCGGGCCGTCAGACCAGGCCGGCGTCGCGGAGTAGCTGCCACAGGCCGGCGCCGTCGGGCGCGGACAGCCACTTCTGCCCCACCGGCCCCGACGAGGGCCGCCCGGCAGGCGCGGGCAGGCTACCGGCCAGCACCGACTGCGTCGGGGACAGCCTGCGGATCGCCACGCCGGCGACGTTCTCGGGGTGCGCGGCGGCAAACTCCCGGTAGATCTCCTGGTCGTGCTGGCCGTCGTCGCCGACCAGCAGCCAGCGCACGTCGGGGAACTCCTTGGCGAGCCGCGCGAGGGTGGAACGCTTGTGCTCCATGCCGCTGCGGAACCAGCGGTCGGCGGTCGGACCCCAGTCGGTGAGCAGCAGCGGCCCGGCCGGGTAGAGGTGCCGGGACAGGAACCGCGTCAACGTCGGCGCGACGTTCCACGCGCCGGTGGAGAGGTAGAAGACCGGAGCGCCGGGGTGCGCGGTGACCAGTCGCTCGTAGAGCACCGCCATGCCGGGTACGGCGGCGCGGGCGTGCTCGTCGAGGACGAAGGTGTTCCACGCGGCGAGCAGCGGTCGGGGCAGCGCCGTGACCATCACCGTGTCGTCGATGTCGGAGAGGATGCCGAACTTGACGTCCGGGTCGAGGATGCGCACGGGGGCGTCGACGGGCTCGGCGTCGGGGACGCTGAGCCGTACGGTGCCCCAGCCGGGTGGCAGGTCGGCCTCGACGAGCGTGTCGACGAAGCCGCTGCGGTCGGCCTGAGCCTCGTGGCGCACCCCGCCGGCCTCGATCTGCACGGTGACGTGCTTGGCGGGCAGGGTGGTGAAGCTGCGCCAGCCGCGAACCTTCTCGAGCCGGCCCCGCTGCCGGGTGTCGGGGCGACCGAGCAGCACCCGGCACATGACGCGTACCCAGCCGGGACGACCGTAGCCGGTGTAGGCGACGATGTTCATCCGCCAGCCGGTACGCCGCAGCCGACGCTCCACGAGCTGGTGCACGGCGTCTTCGATCCGCGCGGCCCGGTGCAGATTCGGCACGGCCAGCTCGCCGGCGGGTGTGGGTGGCACCCGCCAACCCTGCCACACCTCGCCGGGGACGGCCACGCGAGCCGGCCCGAACCTCGGGCACGCGAGCCGGCCCGAACCTCGGGCACGCGAGCCGGCCCGAACCCCGGCCACGCGAGCCGCTCGGACTGGGCCGAACCGGCCCGACCGGCCCACGGTCCGTGAAACACTCCGGTCGGGACGACGACGGGGGCGTGGTCGTGTCGCATCCAGAGCAGCACCGCGGGCGGTGGCGTCCGCGACTCGACCGGCCGGCGCTCGTGGCGCTGCTGTTCGGGCTGGTCGGTGTGGGTTACCGGCTGGTCCTGACGCTGTACACCGTGCCGGTGTCGAACAGCGACGAGGCGACCTTCGGGCTGGCCGCCCTGCACATCGGGCAGGGCCGGGAGCACCCGGTCTTCCTCTACGGCCAGCACTACATGGGGATGCTGGAGTCGTACCTGGCGGCGCCGCTGCTCGCCGTGTTCGGGCCGAGCTGGCCGGTGCTGCGGCTGCCGATGCTCGCCCTGTACGCGATCTTCCTCTACCTCGCGTACCGGCTCACCCGTCGGGTCTACACGCCGTGGTTCGCCGTCCTCGTGGTCGGTCTGCTGGCGTTGGGGTCCGAGCGGGTGGTGCGTGACCAGCTCACCGTGGTCGGTGGCCGGCCGGAGGTCAAACCGGCGGTGCTGTTGATGCTGCTGATCGCCGTGGGGTTGGCCGCCGGGTCGGTGCGCCACCGTCGGCTGGCCGTCGCGTTGTTCGGCCTACTGGCCGGGCTGGCCGCCTGGTCGGACTGGCTGATCCTGCCGTACCTGGCGGTCGCCGCGTTGGCGCTGGTCTGGGCGGTGCGCCGGGAACTGCTCGGCTGGTCCGGGCTGCTGCTGGTGGCGGGTTTCGTGGTGGGGATCGCGCCGATGATCGTCGACAACCTGCGTGCCGGGCCGGGTGAGGACTCGCTGACGGTGTTCCGGGAGGTCAGCACCAAGGCCGGTCCGCTGCCGCCGTGGTCGGACCGGATCCGGGGCGGTCTGCTGGAGGGGGTGCCGCTGGCGCACGGGCTCTGCCCGGTCGACGGCTGCGGCCGTTGGCAGCAGTGGTTCGGCCTGCTCTACCCGGCGCTGCTGGTGGCCGCCGCGGTGCTCGCGCTCCTCGCGTACCGCCGGGCCGCGGGCACGACCTCCGGCGGCCGCGCCGCGGGCACGCCACGGGCCGCGCGGGTCGGGCCGGTCGTGCAGCTCGCGCTGGTCGTCGGCGCGGCGTTGACCCTTCTGTCGTACGTCCGCAGCCCGCTCGCCGCGACCAGCCCGCTGGACAACGCCCGCTACCTGTCGGTGCTGCAACTGTCGCTGCCGGCGGTGCTCTGGCCGCTCTGGGCGGCGGGCCTGGCCGGCTGGCGGGGCACGGTGGGCGTGCTCGGCCGGCTGACCGGCGCGCTGGCCACCGCCGTGCTGGCGGCCCTGGCCGCGACGACGCTCGTGGTCACCGTGCTCTTCGCGACCGGCGGCACGATCGCGTCCCGGACCGAGGAGCGCCAGGCCCGGGAGCTGGCCGCCGCGCTGCGCGCCGACGGACCCCGCGAGGTGTACGGGGACTACTGGACCTGCAACCGGCTGATCTTCAACACGGACGAGACGGTGGTCTGCGGGGTGCTCGACGGCAACCTGTCCCCCGGTCAGAACCGCTACCGGCCGTACTGGCGGCAGGTCGGGCGGGCCGCCCGACCGGGTTACGTGGTGGAGGTCGACTCGCCGATGGACCGGCGGCTGCGCCGGCTGCTCGCCGACCGGTCCGACGCCGCGCCGGTACGCGAGGTGGGTGGCTATCGCGTGTACCACCCCGACACCCCGGTGCGGCCCTGGCGCTGAGGACGGGTCGTACGCTGGCCGGGCCGTCGCCGTACCCGTTCGAGGAGACCCGATGCTCATCCTGCTGCCGCCCTCGGAGGGCAAGGCCGACGCCGGCACCGGACGGCGGTGGACGCCGGACAAGCTCTCGCTGCCGGAGCTGAACCCGGCCCGCGAGCGGGTGCTCGACGCGCTCGTGGCGCTCAGCGCGGGGCCCGACGAGGAGGCGGCGTTGGCCGCGCTCGGGCTCAGTGACGGTCAGCGCGGCGAGCTGCGTCGCAACGCCCGGCTGCGGGAGGCCGCGACCGCCCCGGCGGAGCGGCTCTACACCGGGGTGCTGTACGAGGCGTTGGAGCTGGCCACGCTGCCACCGGCGGCGCTGCGGGCGGCCCGCCGGTCGATCCTCATCAGCTCCGGGCTGTGGGGCGCGGTACGCCTCGCCGACCGGATCCCGCCGTACCGCTGCCCGATCGGCGTCCGCCTGCCCGACGTCGGGGCGCTGTCGACGTACTGGCGCGGGGAGTTGACGCCGGTCCTGGCCGGCGCGGCCGGTCGGGGCCCGGTGCTGGACCTGCGCTCCGGCGCGTACGCGGCCACCTGGACGCCGCGCGGTGAGCTGGCCGAACGGACGGTCACCGTGCGGGTGCTGCACGAGCGGGAGGTCGACGGCGTGCCCGTCCGCTCGGTCGTGAGCCACTTCAACAAGGCGACGAAGGGGCGGCTGGTCCGGGATCTGCTCGTCGCCGGCGCCAAGCCGCGCACCGCCCGGGAGTGGGTCGGCATCCTGCGGGAGCTGAAGCACACGGTGGTGGAGGAGCCGGCCGCCGCCGGGCGGGTACGGCAGGTGGATCTGGTGGTCACCGACCTGTGACGGGGCGAGAGCCGCAAGATTTGCTCAAGGCTGGGCGGGACACGTTCCGTAACGGCCGCGCAGGGGCCACGGTAGGGGAACCCAGACTCCGACGAGGGAGCCTCAGTTGGTCCGCGACCCCGCCCTGCTCGACCGGCCCCGCCCGCCGGCGACGCCACCCCCGCTGGACTGGCTGACCCTGGGCGACGCGTTCGAGGCGGCCTGCCTGCTGCGCTGCACCGCGCCTGCGACGGGCGCCCGGTCGACCGCCGCGCTGCCGTCGCACCTGCCCGGGGTCGAGTTCAACCGGGAGGACGCCGCGCAGCGGATGCGCCAGTTGCTCGCCCGCCTCGACATCCCGGTGACCCAGGAGGTGACGGTCGGCGGGCTGCGCCGCCGCTACGAGCTGCACCGGCTCTGGGTGCCACCGGAGCACCGGGGCGCGTACGGACGGATGATGGATGCCGGCTGGTGGCAGGGACGTCGGGAGCTGTTGGGCGGTCCCGTGCCGGGCGCGTCGCCGGCCCGCCGCCGGTGGATGTCCCGGCTCGCGGCGGCGGCGTGGCGGTCGGCGCTGCTGGCCGGCGGGCGGCACGTGCGGCGGCACATCCTCGGTGTGCGGCTCACCGACCGGGAGTTGGCCGCCGTGCTGATCCGCAGCGCCGCCGTGCTCGACGTGCCGGCCGCACTCCGCGCGGGCACCGGCTGTTTCCTGGTGAGCGTGGCCGACGGGCCGGACCGGGAACGCATCCTGCGCAGCGCGTCGATGGAGCCGGCGCGTGACGCGACGCCGGACCGACGCCCGGCCTGCTGACCGGGGGCATCTACCAGCGGTACTGACGGATGCGGGCTTGCGCGGGCCCGCCGGAGCGCGCACAGTGCACCGCGTGAGTCGTACCTCGTCTCCTCGGGCCGGTCGACGTCGCGCGTGGGCGGCGGCGCTGGCGCTGGTCGTGGCCCTGCCCGTCGCCGGCTGCCGCGACGACCCGGGCGCGCCCGTGGAGATCCGGATCGCGACCGGCAGCCCCACCGCCGTCTACTACGCGTTCGGGCAGTCCCTCGCGACGATCCTCAACCGCGAACTGCCCGAGGTACGGGCCAGCGTGGTGGTCACCGCGGCCTCGGCGGAGAACGTCCGCCTGGTCAGCTCGGGCGCGGCCGAGCTGGGCTTCACCCAGGCCGACGTGCTGCCCACGAGCCCGACGCGGAGTCCGTCGGTGGACGCGGTGGCCCGGGTGTACGACGACCAACTGCACCTGGTCACGACCGACGGCGGTCCGGTCCGCACGGTCGGCGACCTACGGGGTCGGCGGGTGTCCGTAGGCGCTGCCGGCTCCGGCACCGAGATCACCGCCACCCGGCTGCTGGACGTGGCCCGGCTCGGCGGCGACGCGGTACGCCGGGAACGCCTCGGCCTGGACGACTCGGTGACCGCCCTGCGCTCGGGACGCATCGACGCGTTCTTCTTCTCCGGTGGTCTGCCGGTGCGGGGCATCGAGGAGTTGGCCGGGCGCAGCGCCACCCGGATCGTCGACCTGGGCGAGTGGACGGAGCCGCTGCGCGCCCGCTACGGGCAGGTCTACGTCTCCCGGGACATCCCCCGCTCGGTGTACGGGATGAACCCGGTGACCACGGTCGCCGACCCGAACTATCTCATCGTGCGGGCCAACCTGCCGGAGCCGCTGGTCCGGGAGGTGACCCGACTGCTGATGGAACGTCGGGCCGAACTGGGGGCGGCCCATCCGGCGGCGGGACGGATGAGCCCGCGCTCGGCGATCGCCACCGCCCCGCTGCCGCTGCACCCGGGCGCCGCCGCCTGGTACCGGGCAGCCAAGCCCTGAGTCGCCGGGCCGTCAGCCCGCCGGGGTGGGCCACAGGTCGGCGGCCGGGTCGCCGTCCACCGAACCTTCCACCGGCTCGGCCGCCGGGAACCACACGCCGGCGACCAGCCCGCGAGGTGTGCCCGCACGCATGGTGAGCCGCCCGTCGGAGGCGTCCACCAGCACGGCGACGATGGTCAGGCCGAGCCCGGCGCCGTCGACGTTCTGCGCGTCCGGGGCCCGCCAGAACCGCTCGGTGGCCTGACGGAGCTGACTCTCGGTCATACCCGGGCCGGTGTCGCGCACCTCCAACAGGACCCCGTCGTCGCGGCGGGCCACGGTCACCGTCACCGCCCCGCCGGCCCCGCTGAACTTCACCGCGTTGTCGATCAGGGCGTCCAGCGCCTGGTCGACGGCGGTCGGCACGGTCCGCGCGTACGCCGGAGCGTCGCTCGTGGCCAGGCGCAGCGCGACCGACCGGTGCCGGGCCAACGGCGCCCACGCGGCCACCCGGGAGGCCGCCACCGCCGCCGCGTCCACGGTGACCCGCTCGTTCTCCTCGCGTTCGGCCCGGGCCAGGGTGAGCAGCGCGTCGAGCACCAGCGCCAACCGGTCGGTCTCCTCCAACGCCAGCCGGTGCTCGGAGCGCCCGTCCGCGTCGGTGAGGCTGGGACCCAGCTCCTCCACCCGCAGCCGCAGCGCCGTGAGCGGATTACGGAGCTGGTGGCTGGCGTGCGCGACGAACGCGCGCTGGCGGTCCATCACGTCGGAGACCACGTCGGCCATGTGGTTGAAGCTGGCCGCGAGGCGGCGTAGCTCCGGCGGACCGAGTCGGTGCTGCACGCGGGCGCCCCGGTCGCCCTCGGCGATCTCGTGGGTGACCGCGTCCAGCTCGGTGACCGGCCGCAGCACCCAGCCGGCCAGCCCGAACGCGGTGAGCACGCAGGCCAGCACGACGAGCAGGCCGGCCAGGGTGAGCAGCAGCCACCAGGTGGTCACCGCGCGGCGGATCTCGCCGGCCGGCGTCACGATCACCACCGCGCCGAGGACCTCACCGCCGTCGTTGATGGGCACCGCCACCACCACCGGACCGGCGGACCACGGCCAGACCGACTCGGGCGCGCTGGACTGCTGCCCGGACAGCGCGAGGTCCAGGACCGTGGCGGTACCCGTGGACCGCCAGCTCGCCGAGTCGACGACGATGCCCCGGTCCCGGTCGACGACCGCCGCGCCGATCCCGTACAGCTCGTCGTAGCTGCGCAGCTCCGCGCCGATCGGGCCGGGCTCCCCACCGCGCAGCGCCGGACCGGCCAGCGACGCGAAGCGGGTGGCGTCGGCGAGCCGGTCCGCGCGTACCCGCTCGGTCTCCCGGCTGGCCAGGGTGACGGCGAGCGGGCTCTCCAGCGCGACGAGGACGAGCACCATCAGCAGCAGGTAACTGATCACCAGTCGGCGGCGCACGGCGTCCCCTCACGCATCGCGCAGCCGGTAGCCGACCCCGCGGACGGTCTCCACCAGCCGTGCGTCACCCAGCTTGCCGCGCAACGACCCGACGTGCACCTCGACGGTGTGCGGGTCGCCCCACGTGGTGCCCCAGGCGTCCAGCAGGATCCGGTCGCGGGGCACCGCCACCCCCGGCTGGCGGGCGAGCGACAGCAGCACGTCGAACTCCTTGCGGGTCAGCGTCACCGCACGCCCTGCCACCGTCACCGTTCGGGCGGCCACGTCGATGCGCACCGCCCCCGCCTCGATCAGGTGCCGCTCGGGGGCGGCGTTCGCGGCCCGGCGCAGCACCGCCTCGATCCGGGCCTGCAACTCCACCATCGAGAACGGTTTGACCACGTAGTCGTCCGCGCCCAGGCGCAACCCGAGGACCCGGTCACGCTCCTCGCCCCGCGCGGTCACCGCGATGATGCCGAGCTGGCTGCTGCGCCGGCGCAGCTCCCGACACACCTCGGTGCCGTCGCCGTCGGGCAGGGTCAGATCGAGCAGCACCAGGTCACAGGGGGCGGCGGAGAGCGCCGCGGCGACGGTGGCGGCGTGCTCGACCTGGTAACCACGACGGGTCAGGGCGGAGGAGAGCGCGGCGGCAACCCGGCGGTCGTCCTCCACCAGCAGGATCCGCACCGTGCCCCCATCCGTCGCAGCCGTCCTGCGAATGGTGGCAGAAGCCCGCCGCGAGCGGGAGAGCCGCCTCCCGGTCGGCTCCCCTAGAGACCGAACGTGTCGTCGGCGACCGCGTCCCGCACGCCGTCGGTGAAGCCCCGGAAACCCGGATCGTCGTGCCGTGCCGGAACGCTTGTGACGTTGACGCCGCTGGCCTGGGTGACGGCGTCGACCAGGGGCGGAAAGTCGATCTCGGCGTCGTCGAAGGCGTCGTCGTCCGCCTCGGCCAGGTTGATCACGTGCTGCACGTCGTCGGACGGGGTGTCCGGGTCCTCGGCCCACTCGCCGCCGGCCCGGTAGCACTCGTCGTACAGCCCGCGCTGGGTGTCGGTCCAGTCGTCGTCGTAGCTCGCCATCGTCCATCCCTTTCCGGCCGGTCCACCTGAGCATGACGGGAGGTGGCCGACGTCGGCGGCGGTACGGCCGAAACGTGGGCGACGTAGTCTGCGGAGGTGATCTACAAGCTGTTGCCGACCGTCGAGTGGGACGACGCCCAAGCCGCCGGTGCCGTCGCCGGCTCGGCCCTGGACCGCCAGGACGGTTTCATCCACCTCTCCGCCGCCGACCAGGTGGTGGAGACGGCTCGCCGGCACTTCTCCGGCGTCACCGGCCTCACCCTGCTGGGCGTGGACCCCGACCGGCTGGCCGACGCCCTGCGCTGGGAACCGTCGCGCGGCGGGCAGCTCTTCCCCCACCTGTACGGGCCGCTGCCGCTGAGCGCGGTGGTGACGGCCCGGGCACTGCCGGCGGACACCCCGGTCGCCGACGCGGTCGCCGCCCTGCTCGACTGAGGCACAGGTCTTCGCCGCTGACACGACCGCGCCCGGTCCGACGGTGTCGGGCCGGGCGCGGGACGTGTCAGGTCAGCGGCAGAGCCGGGTGATCTCCTCGGCGAACCGGTCCATCGGGTTGGCCTCCGCCGGCCCCAACAGGTAGGTCTTCAGCTCGCGGCGCGCCTCGGTCATCGGGTCGTCGCCGGTCCGGGTCACCGCCACGATCTTCTCCAGCTCACCGCAGTCGGCGGAGAGCAGGTACGCGGCCCGCGCGGTCGGGTACTCCCGGCGGAACTCGTCCTCCGGCAGGCCGGCCGGGTTGGCCACCACGTACGGCCGCTGACTCTGCACGAAGTCCGAGACCACACTGGACACGTCGCTGATCAGCAGGTCGGTCTGGTTGAAACAGTCGAACAGCCCGGGCGTACGGCCGGTCACCACGAGGTGCCCGGTGCCGTCCAGGGACGCGGCGTGGGGGTTGCCGCCGGCGGCCCGGATCGCCTCGACGATCCGCTCGTGCACCGCCTTGGCCACCTTGGACCGTGACCCGGTGAGCGGGTGCGGCTTGTAGATCAGACGCACCCCGGGGTTGTTCGCCAGCAGGCCCTTGACGATCCGCTCACCCATCAGCACCAGCGAGGTGTGGTACGGGTCGTCGTCGAGCCAACCCTCCCAGGTGGGCGCGTAGAGGACGGTGAACGGACGGTCCACCGACTCCGCCCCGAAGGTGTGCACGCCGGCCAACTGCGGCCGGCCGATCTCCACGATGTCCGCGTCGAGCACGCCCACCCCGGCACGGGCGTACCGCTCCCGGCCGGCGAGACCGGCGACCCAGACCTCGTCGTACACCTTGCTGTAGGGGTTGACGCTGGCCTGCTTGTCGCTGTCGCCGTGCCCCACGAAGACGTGCTTCATGCCGGGCTCGCGCAGCATGTGGATGTTCGCGCCGACGTTCGCGGCGTAGAGGGCCGCGCGGACGCTGCCGAGTTCGAGGTTCATGAAGTCCACCCCGGCCGGTACGCAGATCACCGGCAGCCGGGTGTCGGCCAGTTCGGCGAACGCCTCCCGGCTACGCATCAGCACCACGGCACGCTGGTTCAGCGCCTCGGCCGGAGCGAGCCACATGTTGGCCTGGTAGACGTCCTTGGCGGGACCGGCGAAGTAGAGCGCCACCTCGGGCCGGTACGTGTCGAGCCAGCGCTGCACGGCCGGCAGCAGCGGACCCTGGCCGGAGCCCCGGCCACGCAGCCACGTGACGGCGATGATCGCGCCCACCACCCCGGTCGCCGCGACCGTCACCGCGGCGGCGACGAAGTACGGCGTCGGCTCGTGCCGTACGGCGGCGACCACCGCGGCCGGGATCAGCAGGAGGTTGAGCAGGGGCATCCGCTCCCCCGCGACCGCCGCGGCCCAGGCCGGCGGGCGAGGGGCCGAGCGCAGGGGGCCCAGCTCGATGTTGCGGACCAGGGCGGACTGCGGGTTACGACGATCGATCATGGTGGAGAGCGCGCCCGCGAAGACCGAGACGACCCACACCGCCGCCGGCAGGATCAGCAGGAGGCTCAGTTCGACGCCGTCGAGCGCGACCTCGGCGGCGACCAGCAGCACGGCCGACAGATCACGGGTCAACTGGCGGTAGGCCCAGGTCAGACCGACCTTCTCCAGCAGCACCTGCGACGGCGGAGACCAGCGGGCGACGGCGAACTCGCCGACCACCGCCGCCAGTCCGGCGACGGCGAACAGGCCGACCCAACCAAAGGCGCCCGCGACGAGCATGACCAGGTAGGCCAGCACCAGCAGCGCGCTCTGCGCCGCAACGCCGATGCGTCCCGTTAACGTGCCGAACAAAGGTACAGCTCCCTATTCGAGTGGTGACCGGCTGGGCGGGTGGGCCCTCGACGGCGACGCCGAGGGGCGGGTGACGGACGACACTGGCGGGCGCGACGACGTGGAGTTCGCTGCCTCGCGCGCCACCGGGTCAGTCCGGCCCACACACGCCACGTTCGATGTCCGAGCTCCTGGATTGCAGTGTGCCACGCGCGTACCGACCCGCATCCACAGCAGCGGGCCGCTCACACGTGACTGCGACCTTAACGTCGCGGGACGGCGAGGTATCACCCGGGTATCGGACGCCATTGCGGACACCACGTCCCACCGACGCCGCGTCCGTCACCGGTTGACCTGGCGGCGCCCCGCCCCCGCACCAGCACGGCACGGCGGCCCGGACGCGGAGAGCGTCCGGGCCGTTACTGACCGTGGGATCAGTTCAGCCGCCGGTGGTCGGCGTCGCGCCGGAGGTGGTGCGGTAGCAGTACATCCCGCCGGGGGACTTGCGTGAGGCGAACCGCTCCAGCCCCAGATAGCGGGCGGCGTCGGCGACGGTGGTGTTGGTCTTCCACACACAGACCACGCTGACTCCGACCCGATGCAGGGCGCCGTCCACCTCGTAGATCGAGACCGGCTCGCCGTCGGCGAACCTCGCCAGCAGCAGTCGGTCCTGGGAGAACTCCGTCTCCGAGCCGTAGTCGGTGAGGTAGAGGTCCCGGGGCAGCACCACGCGGACCTTGGTGGTGACCTGCGGAAGCGCGCGCATGATGGTCGACGGGGCGAGCACCAGCCCCTCGGGCCGGTCCAGCCGCTCGATCCAGAAGGAGACGTTCTTGCGGGTCTCCGGCATCCGCCAGGTCGGCTTCGTCTGCACCAGGTGGTCGGTCCACATCGGCTTGCCCTGCGTCCAGAAGGCGACGACCAGCAGGACCGGCAGCGCGAAGGCCAGCACCCGGTTCACCCGCGCGAGGCCCGGCAGGCGGATGACCGCCAGGACACCGACGAGCGCTGGGACGGGCAGGATCCACGGGACGCGCCACAGCACCGCCGTCAGCCCGCTCAGGTCACCGCCGAGCTTCAACAGGCCGGGCACCATCAGGACGGTCACCGCCAACGCGGCGCCGGCGGCGAGCTGCTGCGGCGCCCCACGACGCAGCAGCAGCGGCGACCACCACACCGCCAGCCCACCGATGACGCCGAGCAGGCCGAGCCACAGCGTCAACTCGTAGATGGTCCGCAGCGGCAGCAACGGGGTGTACGTCGCGATGGTCTCATCGACACCGCCGCGCAGGACCTGGACGAGCACCCCGGACAGCAGTGGATAGAGCGAGGCGGCCGCGAAGCACAGCACGGCGTCGCGGACGCGCCTGGTGGCGACCAGCACCACGCCGGCCGCCGCCGCGAGCAGGGGCAGCAGGATGACCGCGGTGGTGGTGTAGCCGACGCTGGCCACCGAGAGCAGCGTGAGCAGTACCAGCGCACGGCGCGACCGGTGCTCCAGGTAGTCGGTGAGGTACACCCACGCCAGGGGGATCAGGGCGTGCACGAAGACGCTCTTGCCCTGGGTCAGCCGGGGCAGGTGGTACGTGTTCAGGGCGTCGGCGTAGTACGCGACGAGAAGGATGTAGGACACCGCCACGCCGAACACGACAAGCGGTCGCCGTGGCGCCCAGCGGTGCACGAGTCGCCAGAGCGCGAGGACCGCGAAGACGGCCAGTACCGGCAGCAGCAGGTACCAGGTCGCGGACGCCGCGTGGATGTGCAGGAACCGGGCCAGCGCCCCGATGAACACCTCGAAGGACGGCAGCGGCGGGTTCGCCGAGCCGCCCGGCAGGACGCCTTCGGTGAACAGGAAGTCGCGGAACGGGATCTGGTCACGCTCGGCCACCCAGACGGACTTGCCGACGTAGAAGACGTCGTCGAGCGACACCCGACCGATGAGGGTGGCGAAGTACGCGGCGGCCAGTGCGACGGCGAGGACGACGTACGCCTGCGCCGGCGTGGTCCGGGTCTGGCTGGCCGCCGGCACCGGGCCGGCGGTGGCCGGGGCACCACGGCCGCCCAGGGCCAGCCAGGCCGACACGACCGAGACCAGGCCGAGCACGGCGGCCAGCCACCAACTCAGCGTCCCCGTGCCGACGGCGGCGAACAACGCCGCGGCGAGCGCGGTGCCGACCGGCAGGGCGTAGCGACGCAGCAGGGAGGCGCGGTCGACGCTTGGCGCCTCGACCGGGGCGGCCGCCGTCTCGTCGTCGTCGCGCGGCGTCACCGCGTCCCGCCGGCGGAACCGCCACGCCACGTACGCGGCGACCGGCAGCAGCACGATCCAGGCGAGGAAGATGACCGAGGGACGCAGGTCGAGGCCGAGGTTGAGGTGGTAGAGCAGCGTCCAGATGGCGAACCCGACCACCGCGGCGTCGGTGAACACGACGGGTGTGGCGGCCACCGCGGCGTTGAGCCGGCTGATCAGGCCGCGATCGCGTCCGGGCCGGCTGGCGCCCTCCACCCGAGTACCCGTACCACCGGTTGTCTTGCGGTCGGTTGGCGCTGGTGCCACGACAGCGTCTTCGACTTTCGTCACGGGGCTTCCTTGTCGTCCGGCGGCGGATGTGGGGGCGAAAAGTGGACGTCGGCTCGGTGACGGCCGGGTGTCAAGGGGGCAGCCTAGCGGAGGCGGACGGGCGCCCAGGTCCCCGTCGTGGCTGGTGTCGCGGGGCCGGTCAGCCGGACACCGGCGTCGCCCGCGGCAGGGGGACGACGCCCGTCGCGCCGAGTCCGGCGGCCACGGACTCGACCAGGTTGTCCAGGTAGCTGTCGGTGAGCGGCTGCCGGGCGATGGCGAGCCGCCAGTAGAGCGGGCCGACGATCAGGTCCACGGCGGCGTCCGGATCGGTGTCGGCGGGCAGTTCGCCACGCTGCACGGCGCGGGCGATCAGGCGACCGCCGATCTCCTGCTGGCGGGCGCGCAGCACCTGTCGCAGAGTCTCGTCGATGGCCGGGTTGCGGGCCGCCTCGGCCAGCAGGTCGGGGATGATCTGCGACGCCAGGGGGTGGCGCAGCGCGTGCGCGACGGCCTGGAACAGCAGCGCGAGGTCGC
This sequence comes from Micromonospora sp. RB23, assembly GCF_053585025.1. Lineage (NCBI taxonomy): Bacteria > Bacillati > Actinomycetota > Actinomycetes > Micromonosporales > Micromonosporaceae > Micromonospora > Micromonospora sp. RB23. The sequence continues at coordinate 2,417,544 of NZ_CM132111.1, read as the reverse complement.
CGCGCAGGGTGCCGGTGTCCAGCACCGGCAGCTTGCCGTGCGCGGCGGCGGCGACGATCTCCACCACCAGGTCGAGCTTCGAGTTCCATCGGCGGTAGACGGCCGTCTTGCTGACGCCGGCCCGTCGCGCCACCGCCTCGATGGAGAGCCGGCCGTAGCCGACCGCCGCCAGCTCCTGCATGAGGGCGCGCCGGATGGCCGTGGTGATCTCGTCGCGCAGCACCGCCGCGCCGGCCGGTACGCGCCTCTTCTCGGTCGTCACCGAGGACTCTTCTCGCAGGTCACGCCCGCTAGAGTAGCGCAACGACGGTACGGTTGCGTCCCGACGTGTTTCGGACTACTGTCCACGCAGCGACGAGGCGGCGTCCCGCGCACATCTCCCACTAGGATTCCATCGTCGCGAGCAACCCGTCTGCACGAAAGATCGGAGTGCCATTTCCATGGCCACCACCGCGCTGGTCGACCCTGACACGGGCCTGACCCAGGCGCAGCTGGCCGCTCGGCACGGGCTACGGGTCGCCGGTGAGCGACCCACCCTCGTCGAGTACAGCCGCCGACTCTGGGCCTACCGGCACTTCATCGCCGCGTACGCCAACGCCAAGCTGGTCGCGTCCTACAGCAACGCCAAGCTGGGCCAGCTCTGGCAGGTGCTCACCCCGCTGACCAACGCCGCGGTCTACTACCTGATCTTCGGGGTGGTGCTGGCACAGAACAGCATCCCGAACTTCATCGCGTACCTGACCACCGGGTTGTTCATCTTCAACTTCACCCAGAGCGCGGTCCTGGCCGGCACCCAGTCGATTAGCAGCAACCTCGGGCTGATCCGGGCGCTGCACTTCCCCCGGGCCAGCCTGCCGCTGTCCACCACCGTGACCCAGTTCCAGCAGCTGCTGGCGTCGATGGTGGTGCTGGTCGGCATCGTGCTGGTCACCGGTGAGTCGATCACCTGGGACTGGTTGCTGCTGGTGCCGGCGCTGCTGTTGCAGGCGGTCTTCAACGCGGGCGTGGTGCTGCTGGTCGCCCGGCTGGGTTCCAAGGCGAGCGACCTCAAGCAGGTCATGCCGTTCGTCATGCGTACCTGGATGTACGGCTCCGGCGTCCTCTACAGCGTCAGCCTCTTCGAGCGGCTGCCCGGCTGGGCGACGACGCTGGTCCAGTTCAACCCGCTGCTGGTCTACATCGAGCTGGCCCGGTACGCGCTGCTCGAGCGGCCGCCACTGCTCAACGAGTCGCTGACCCAGCTCTGGCTGGTCGCGGCCGGCTGGGCGCTGGTGGCCGGCATCGGTGGCTACATCTACTTCTGGCGCGGCGAACAGGAGTACGGCCGTGGTTGATTCCCTGCGGGCCGCCGACGAGGCGACCGTCTCCCTGCCGGTGCTGACGCCCGAGCGGATCCCCACCGTGGTGGTGGACGACGCGCACATCATCTACCGGGTCCACCAGGGCGCCACCGGTGGCACCACGCCCGTGGCGGCGCTGCGCCGGCTGGTCAAGCGCACCAACGCGCCGAACGTGCGGGAGGTGCACGCCGTCAAGGGCGTGTCGTTCACCGCGTACCGGGGCGAGGCGATCGGGCTGATCGGCAGCAACGGCTCGGGCAAGTCCACCATCCTGCGGGCCATCGCCGGCCTGCTGCCGGTCAACCGGGGCGCGATCCACACCCAGGGGCAGCCGTCGCTGCTCGGGGTGAACGCGGCGCTGCTCAACGACCTCTCCGGTGAGCGCAACGTCGTGCTGGGGTGCCTCGCGATGGGCATGCATCCCGACGAGGTCGCCAAGCAGGCCGCGGGGATCATCGACTTCTCCGGCATCAACGAGCGGGGCGACTTCGCGAGCCTGCCGATGCGCACGTACTCCTCGGGCATGGCGGCCCGGCTGCGGTTCTCCATCGCCGCCGCCAAGAAGCACGACGTGCTGCTCATCGACGAGGCGCTCGCCACCGGCGACAAGGGCTTCCGCAAGCGCAGCGAGCAGCGCGTCCGCGAACTGCGCGAGGGCGCCGGCACGGTCTTCCTGGTCAGCCACCAGCTCTCCTCCGTGCGCGACACCTGCGAACGGACGATCTGGCTGGAATCGGGCCTCATCCGGATGGACGGCCCCACCGACGAGGTCATCCGCGCGTACGAGGCGTGGGCGAACAGCAAGTAGAGTGCCGGCCAACCCCCGGCATCGACACGGCAACCAGGACCGCGTCGCCCGCGTTGGGGCGGCGCGGTCCGCGCGTTAAGGTTCATTCCGTCGCCGCTCGGGCGGAACTTTCCGTTAACGCAACCCTGAGAGTGAGGATCCGGCAATGACGCAGGACCAGACCACTGGCCCGGACGCCGCAACGGAGACCCCCGCACCGTGGCGGCCCTCGCGGACAGTGGCCGTGGTGCTGGCCGGCGGCACCGGGACCCGGCTGGGCCTCGGCATCCCCAAGCAGCTCCTCAAGATCGCCGGTAAGCCGATCATCGAGCACACGCTGACGGTCTTCGAGGCCGCCCCGGAGATCGACGAGATCATCGTGTTGATGGCGAGCGGTCACGTCGAGGATGCCCGGCAGATCGTCGAGAAGGCCGGCCTGCGCAAGGTCACCAAGGTGATCGAGGGCGGCGACACCCGCAACGCGACCACCCGGATCGCGCTCGACGCCGTCGGCCCGGCCGACTGCAACATCCTCTTCCACGACGCCGTCCGCCCGCTGCTCAGCGGCCGGATCGTCCGCGAGTGCGTGAACGCGCTGTGGACCTACGACGCCGTCGACGTGGCCATCCCCTCCGCCGACACGATCATCCAGGTGGACGAGAACGACTGCATCACCGACATCCCGGTGCGCTCCCGGCTGCGCCGGGGACAGACCCCGCAGGCGTTCCGCTCCCCCACGATCCGCGAGGCGTACCGGATCGCCGAGGACGACCCCGACTTCGCCGCCACCGACGACTGCGGCGTGGTGCTGCGGTACCTGCCGGGCACGCCGATCAAGGTGATCGACGGCTCGGACGAGAACATCAAGGTCACCCACCCGGTCGACGTGCACCTGGCGGACAAGCTCTTCCAGCTCGCGGCGGCGCAGGCGCCCCGGCTGACCGACCACCGCAGCTACACCGAGGAGCTGACCGGCCGGACGATCGTGGTGTTCGGCGGCAGCTACGGGATCGGCCACGAGCTGACCGAGCTGGCACGGCGCTACGGCGCGCAGGTCTTCCCGTTCAGCCGCTCCACCACCGGCACCCACGTCGAGCGCGCCGAGGACGTCGAGGCCGCGCTGACGACCGCCTTCGAGGCCACCGGCCGGATCGACCACGTGGTCGTCACCGCCGGAATCCTGGAGCGGGGCGCCCTGGCCGAGATGGACGAGGAGACGATGGACCGCGTGTTGCAGGTCAACTTCGTCGGCCCGGTGACCATCGCCCGGCAGGCCCTTCCGTACCTGCAGCAGACCAAGGGTCAGCTCCTGCTCTACACCTCCAGCTCGTACACCCGGGGTCGGGCCCGCTACGCCCTCTACTCGTCCACCAAGGCCGCCCTGGTCAACCTGACCCAGGCGCTCGCCGACGAGTGGGCCGACGTCGGCGTACGGGTCAACTGCATCAACCCGGAGCGGACGGCCACCCCGATGCGCACGCGGGCCTTCGGCGAGGAGCCGGAGAACACCCTGCTGGCCGCGGAGGCCGTCGCCCAGTCCTCGCTCGACGTGTTGATCTCCGACCTGACCGGTCAGGTCATCGACGTACGCCGGGCGCCCGGTGACGGCCCGTCCGTGCCGACGCAGGCCGTCCCGGACCGGTCCGAGACGCCGGCCGCGGCAGCCACGAACTGACGCCGACGGCACCGCGACACCGAGGGCGGCGAACGGAGCGACATGCGTGGTGACCTGGTTCGTAAGGTGGCCGCCCGGTGCCTGAGCACCGGGCTCGCCGTGCTGGCCTTCGTCGTGCTGGCCCTCACCGGCGCTACGGGGTGGGGCCTCGCGCTGGCCGTCGCCGCGTTGCTGGCGGCGGCCGCCGAGCAGCGGATCCGACCGGGCGCCGACCTGGTGGCCGAGACCGCCCTGATCGCCGCGGCGGTCCTGGTCGGCTACTCCCGTCGGCTCGACGACGGGTTCGACCCGGCGCTTGCCGCGACGGCGCTGGTCCTGCTGGGGCTGGTGCTGCTGGTGGGGCCGTTGCGGACCGCGGGCAACCTGGAGATCCGGGCGGCCAACCTGCCGGTACGCGCCTGGACCCCGCTGATCGCCGAGCGACTCGGCGTCGCCCTGCTGGGGCTGCTCGCGGTGGTGGCGCTCGCCGCCGCGCTGACCCTGCCGGCCGCCGTGGCACTCGCCGCCAGCCTGCTGGTGGCCGCCGGCGCCGGGGCGGTCGCGCTCGACCTGGCCCGGCGACGGTTCCGTCCGACCGCCGGCGGTGGGCAGGTCGCCCGCGCGCTGCGCCGGCACGAGCCGGAGTTCCTGCTCTACTTCTCCGCGCCGCCCGGCTCCGAGTACCAGGTCACGATGTGGCTGCCGTACCTCGAACGGATCGGCCGGCCCTTCCTGGTGCTGGTCCGTGAGCCGGAGTTCCTCGCGCCGATCGCCGCGGCCACCGACGCGCCGGTGGTCTACTGCCCCACCCTGCGCGCGATGGACGAGGCGCTGGTGCCGAGCCTGCGGGTGGCCTTCTACGTCAACCACGGGGCGAAGAACAGTCACTGCATCCGGTTCACCCAGCTCACCCACGTCCAACTGCACCACGGCGACAGCGACAAGGCGCCCAGCGCCAACCCGGTCTCGGGCATCTTCGACCGGATCTTCGTGGCCGGGCCGGCCGCGATCGACAGGTACGCCCGCGCCGGGGTGCGGATCCCGGCGGAGAAGTTCGTCGTGGTGGGCCGCCCCCAGGTCGAGTCGATCGAGGTACGGCAGGAGCCGACGCGGGGCCTCGCGCACCCGACGGTGCTCTACACCCCGACCTGGACCGGGCACCACGCCGACGCCGACTACTGCTCGCTGCCGGTGGCCGAGCAGCTGCTGCGGCGGCTGCTGGATCGCGGCGCGACGGTGATCCTGCGGGCGCACCCGTACACGACGCAGAACCCCGCGTCGGCGCGCCAGCTGGGCCGGCTCACCGAACTGTTGACCGCCGACCGTGCCCGCACCGGCCGGCAGCACGTGTTCGGCGCGGCGGCCCGGGAGCTGAGCCTGACCGAGTGCGTCAACCGCTCGGACGCGCTGATCTCCGACGTCTCCGGCGTAATCTCCGACTACCTCTACTCCGGGAAGCCGTACGCGCTCACCGACATGGGCGACGAGGGCGACCGGTTCGCCGAACGTTTCCCGCTGGCCGGGTCCGGCTACGTGCTGCGGCGCGACATGTCCAACGTGGACGCCGTACTCACGGCCCTGCTGGACACCGACCCGCTGGCCGACGCGCGCTGGGTCACCCGCCGCCGCTACCTGGGCGACTTCCCCGCCGAGTCGTACGCCGAGGGGTTCCTGGCCGCCGCCCGCCGGGAGCTGACGTCGGCCCGGGAACTACCGGTGCCCGAACCTGCCTGACCGATCAGCGGTACGGGTCCAGCAGCTCCAGCACGGCAGCGGGATCCTCCAGATGCGCGTTGTGCCCGAGGCCGGGCAACGTGGCGACCGGTACGCCGTACTCCTTGAGCTGCGCGTCCGTGACCATCGGGTCGTGCTCACCGCGGGCCAGCACCACCGGCACGTCGGTGGACGCGAGCAGCGCGGCCAGGTCGGGCGCACCGACGGCGAACGCGGCATTGTCCATCGCGAGCCGCCACCGACCGTCTACCTGACGCAGACCGGCGTCGACCATCGGATGGTCCGGGAGGACCAGACCGGTGAGGCCGGCGACCTTCAGGTACCGACGGGCAGCCTCGGTGCGGCTGGTGAACCAGCCCACCGGCCGGGCGGCCAGTTCCGCGGCACGGGCCAGCTCGGCGGGTGACCACACGGCCTTGATGCCCAGCCCCACCACCGCGTCCACCGGCAGCCCGGCGGCGCGGGCCGCCAGCGCCAGGCCGACCACGCCACCGAGCGAGTGGCCGAGCACGACGATGCGGTCGTCGGAGGCCAGGCCCTGCGCGACCCGCTGGGCGAAACCCTCGAAGGAGTACGACGACAGCGGCGCCGACCAGCCGTGACCGGCGAGATCGGGCGCCAGCCACCGACCGGGCCAGTGTTGCTCCAGAAGGGGCGCCCAGGGCAGCCACACGTCACCCGTCGCCCCCATGCCGTGCAGCAGCAACAGGATCGGCTCACGGCCGGCGTGACCACCCGGTTCATCCACCACGGCCGCAGTCTCCCACGGTTCGCGCCCCGGTACGAGAGCCGCTCACCGGCGTCGCGCGTCGACACGGGGAACGCCACGGGCGCCGGCCCCTCGTGGGAGACGGCGCCCGTGGCGTCGTGGGATGTCGCGCCTCGGTCAGGCGGAGTAACCCCGGGTGGCGATCCAGTTGGCCAGGTCGATCGTGGTGACCCAGTAGGCCGGGTCGGCGGCGTTCGCCGAGTCGGCGATCCGCACGGTACGGCCGTTGTCCTTGTAGCCGACGACGGCGATGTAGTGCCCGCCGCCGTAGGAGTGCCAGCCGCCGTTGGTGTCGGTGGCGTCGCCGACGACGTTGGCCACGACGCCGCGACCGTCGGTGATGGCCTTGACGACGTCCGCCTGCAGGCGGTCGATCTGGGCGGAGCTGGGCGTGCCGGCGAACATCCGGGTGCGGTACGGGGAGCCCTTCACCTCGGCGTTGAGCACCCGGGTGGTGTCCTCGGCCGAGTTGGTGCCCATCTCGGTGGTGCCCAGCTCGGCGCCGAGCTCCTCCTGCGTACGGTCGATGCCGGTGGCGCTGAGCGCGTTGCGGGTGGCCGCCGGGCCGCAGTTGTAGTAGGTGTTCTGCGCCTCGTAGTCGTAGTCGAGGACCTTCGTGGCCGGCGGCTTGGGCGGCGTCGGCTTCCGGGTCAGGTCCGGGTTGCTCGTGGCCTTCGCGGCGGGGGACGCGGCGCTGGTGGCCGGGGCGGCGGTGCTCGGCGCGGCGCTCGCCGACGGGGCCGCGGACCGGAGTTCGCCACGGGAGGCGACGGTGTCACTGCGCATCTCGGCGACCGTGGTCGGGGTGCGCTGGCCGGCGGGGGCGTCGTCGGCGCCGGCGACCAGGGCGCCGGTGGCGGTGGCGATCGCGAGAGCCGCGGCGGAAGCGGCGACGATCTGGTACGGACGCTCGGTCGCGAGGCGACGGAGCTGGCGTTGCAGGGTGTGCTTCACGAGGTCCTCCACGGTTCACAGGGAGAGCGGCACACCGGGCTCGACCGGCATTCGGGCAGGCGTCAGCGCGCGGGCGGTGGCCCGCGGATGATGAGCCGCTCAGGGGAGCGCCCGGCGCGGCCGGGCGGGAAGGGCGGTGACCCGGGGGTCAGCTCACCGTCACGAGGTGGGTGAGCGGGGACACCGCGTCGCCGTGGAGGCGAAGGAACAAAGAGGGGGTCGAGGGGTGCTGCACGAGGATGGAACTCCTTCCGTCACCGCCTACCGGGTTAGCTGACGGATTCGGGCGGGAAGATCGCCCTACCGCGGGCCGTGGCTCGCGGATTCACCCCGGACTTTCTGTGGGTCCCCGGTTCGTTGATCACGATTGAGCGGGTCGGCGCGGCGTCGCCTCCTGCGATCGGTTACCGCACCGGACGGGACGACAGTACTGGTCGCCACGCACTCTGCCAAGCCGTGCCGACCTGCGTAAACATGGCTTGGCCCCGCAATTTCTGCGCGTTTTGCCGCTGACGTGACTCGATGGCACAACCGGTTCCGCCGGCACCTGCGGTCCACAACCGGACAGGCCGCCGGTAACGCCGCCACAATCGCGGGCGCAATGGCCGCCGATGATGCCCGTCGCCCGATTTCCCCGGCCGGTGACCCGCCTCACATAACGGATCGGGCTCAACCGGCCCGGGCGGGACGCCAGCGCGCCACGACAGCCGTACGCGACGCCCGGGACGCCGTGCGCCGTGACGGCACCGGGGTCGGCCGCGACCGGAGCGCCGCCGCGTACGCCTCCTCGGCGAGGGCGCGCGCCGACTCCGCGGCCATCTCCGCGTCCCGCCAGGCCGACCGCTCCCGCTCGACGGCCGTCCGGTGCTCGGCCAGCCTCGCGTCACGGATCGCCCGGATGAGCAGCACCTCCTGCTCGACCGGGTGCCGGCGGGGGTTCCAGCCGCGCCGGCGCCCGAACACGTCGCCGAGCTGAGCCATGGTCAACTCCCCCCGCCAGTGTGCCGCCATGGCGGCACGGTGCAGATAGCGCTCCCGGGCCGCGTACTCGGCGGGGGTGTGCGGGGTACGAGGTGTCGGCAGCGCCCCGGCGGTGGCGACCCGGCGGGCCGCGGTGTCCGCCGCGTCGTACGCCGTCCAGGCCCGCTGCGCCTCGTCCTGAGCGGCCAGCCAGTCAGCGCGGCGGCGTCGGGCGGTACGCGCCGCCCGGAGCGCGGCCACGGCCACCTCCTCGGCGTATCGCCGCAGGTCGGCGATCTCGGCGGCGGCCGTCTCGCGGGCGGTGGGTGCCGGCGGCGTGGGGTCGGCCCCGGGCGAGTCCCGCTCCGGGCGGGCCACCAGGACGGCGAGGACCGTCAGCGCCAGCAGGAACAGGGCCGACCAGATGGCGGCGGCCTGGGGCACCTCGGTCAGGAATTCATAGAAGACGACGGTTTCCATGGTCGGCACCTCGGCATGAGCACGTCAGCGATTAAATGCCGCACGGGCGGGTGCGGGCGGTGTGTCGTCAGGTGCGGTGACGGGGGCGCTCGGCCTGGCGACGCTGCCGGTGGTGGAGGGCTCGGCGCGCCATAATCCGGCGCTCGCGGGACGGCGTGCCGCCCCGGGTGACCGACTCGCTAGGCGGGCGGCGCGCGGGAGGCCCGGCTGGCCGAGCCGGCGGCTTGGAGTGGCCGCTCCGATCCCGTGCACGCCGAGGTCACGCCCGCCGGTGGGCGGGGCAGCGCGTCCGGACCACGGTGCAGGGCGGGCTGCGGGTCGACCGACCGCGCCGACGGGGCGTCGGCGCGGACCTTCGCGGCGGGGTCCTCGGCGGCCCTCTCGGGAGCGCCCCGGCCGGTGACGGCGCGGTCGGCGAGGACTGTGGTGAGGGCCGCGGTTGACGGTGCGAGCGGCTCCGCGAGGGCGAACGACCCGATGGTGGACGGCGAGGCCGGAGCAGCCGACGCCGGAGCGGCCGACGCCGGAGCAGCCGACGCCGGAGCCGCGCCGAGGGCGAGAGCGAGCACGGCGAGGCTGGTCAGCACCCGTGTCGCCCAGCGCGCCACCCACCACAGGGGACAGGTGAGCGCGACCGGGTGCACGTCCCCCACGCTACCGTCGTGGCCTGCCGGGACGCATCGGCGAGGGGCGTGTCGACCCGCGCCGCGCCGACCCCGGCCGACCAGGGTGGACAAGGTGGCGGGAGTCAGCGCTGGTAGGTGCCACCGTGCCCGCCAAGATCGTGCTCGATCATTGATGTAGTGGCCTCAGTCGGCTGACGAGACCACTACAACGAGGATCGAGCGCGATCTTGCGCGGCTGGACGGGCGGGGCCGCCCGGCACGTCGGCGTCACCACCGCCGGCCTCCGGAGTGCGCTGGCGGGGAACGAGCGGCGGACGGCCCGGGCGACGTGGCGCGAGCCGGCGCATCATCGGGGTCTCGACCCAGCGGTGCAGCAACCCGGCGAGCACCAGGTTCACGAGCAGGAATCCGAGCACCGCCGCCGGGCCCCTCCACCCCCGGAAGCCGGTCCCCCAGTCGCCGCTGAGCCGGAGCACGCTCGTCATCACCAGAACGTGCACCAGGTAGAAGGCGAAGGAGACCTCACCGAGCCAGACCAGTGGGCGCGAGCGCCACGGTGAGCGCCGGTCCCGCACGTCGGCGTCGGCGGCGGCGGTGATGACCAACAGGTACGCGACGGCGAGCAGGGTGGTCCACAACTCGGCGCGGATCCACTGGGCGGCGGCCACCCAGGTGCCCACGAAGATCGCGGTGGCGGCGGTCAGTCCCGGCCCGCGCCACAGGCCCCGGAGCATCAGCTCGGCCGCCACCGCGCCCAGCCAGAACTCCAGGGACCGCACCGGCGGGAAGATCTGGGTGAACCACCAGCGGCTCGCCTCCGGCACCAGGTGCTGGGCCGGCCAGAGCGCGAGGATCAGCAGCGGCAGCGCGACGACGAGGGCCCAGAGCACGGCGGGTCGCGCCCGGCGCAGCAGGGGCAGCGCCAGCGGCAGGCAGAGGTAGAAGAAGAACTCGCAGGACAGCGACCAGCTCACGGTGTTGACGCTGTAGAACCAGCCGAGCCGGGGGTCCCATGCCTGCAACAGCAGCAGGTTCTCCACGGCGACGGCCGGCAGGACGGGATCGGCGAACCACCAGGCGACCAGCAGCGCGGCGGCCCACAGCACCACGTGGTTCGGGTAGATCTTCGCGACCCGTCGACGCCAGAAGGTCAGCCGCGAGCCTCCCGGGCGGGCCGACCAGACCAGCACGAAGCCGCTGAGGATGAAGAAGAACTGCACCCCGGACAGGCCGAGCGTGAAGAGGGCGTCGACGACGGCCTTGTAGTCGGGCTCGGCGATGATCCGCATCGTCCCGGCGTGGAACCCGAAGACCAGCAGCGCGGCGATCCACCGCAGCCCGGTCAGCGACGGAAGCCGGGCGGGTGCGGGCGGCGCGGCCGGCGCGTCGGTGGTGCTCGTCATGCCGGGGTCCCGACGCTTCGCAGGGTCACCAGCACGTACGCCTCCTCCTCGGCCCGCGGCGTCGGACGGCGCGACGGCGACGCCCGCGACGGCCCGGCAGGACCGCACCGAGGCACCTTACCGGGTCACTCAGGGGTGAACCGGGCGGCCGTTGTTAACCTCCCGCTTCGCGGGTGTTCAGGGATTCCACCATCGGCGGCCACGCGTGGTTCCGGGGCCGGCCATCCGCGTCGTCAAAGGTGGCGACGTGGTCAATGAGCCGACGCACGCGCCGCTGCTGAGCATCGTCGTGCCCGTCTACGGCGTAGAGGCTTACCTGTACCAGTGCCTCGAGTCGATTCGGGCGGACATCCCAGTGGGCGAGTCGGAGGCGGTCGAGCTGATCGCCGTGAACGACGCCTCCCCGGACGGCTGCGGCGCGATGCTGCGGTCCTACGCCGCCGGGCGCGACGGCGTGCGCGTCGTACACCTGGAAAAGAACGTGGGTCTGGGCCTGGCCCGCAACGCGGGCCTCGACGTGGCGACCGGCCGGTACGTCTGGTTCGTCGACAGCGACGACTGGCTGCCGCCGGGCACGCTCGCGGCGGTGCTGGACCGGCTGCGTGAACACCAGCCCGACGTGCTGATGCTGGACCACCTGCGGGTGCACGAGGACGGCCGGCGGGAGGTCGACGCCAGCAGCCACCTGCTGCGCGGGGTGCCGGGCGTGGCCCGCCTGGCCGACCAGCCGCAACTGCTGCGGGTGCAGCACACCGCGTGGAACAAGGTGGTACGCCGGGCCTTCCTGGACGAGTTGGAGCTGCGCTTCTTCCCGGGCTGGTACGAGGACATCCCGTTCAGCCACCCGCTGCTGATCGGCGCGGAGAAGATCTCGGTGCTGGACCGGGTCTGCTACCTGTACCGGCAGGGTCGGCAGGGCGCGATCACCTCCACCCGCAGCGGCCGGCACTTCGACGCGTTCGGGCAGTACGAGCGGCTGATGGACTGGGTCGCCCGCCGGCACCCGGACGAGGGCCTGCGCGCCGAGCTGTTCGAGCTGATGATCAGCCACTACCTGGTGGTGGTCGGCAACGACGACCGGCTGCATCCGCACCTGCGACGCGCCTTCTTCCACCGGGTCGCCGAGCACTACCGCCGGTACCTGCCCGCCGGGGGCTACCCGATGCCGGCGGGCGCCAACGGGCTCAAGCACCGCCTGGTGGGGCGCGGTGACTGGTTGGCGTACTCGGCCCTGCGGCAGGCGCACCGGGTCACGGGCCGGTGGCGACGGCCCCGGCCGGCCGGTGGCGCCGACTCGGCGTCGGCCGACGACCCCTCCCGACCGGCGGTGTCGGCGGACGGGGCGGGCGGCGCGCACACCGCCGGCCGACCGGAACGCTCGGACGCGCTGGCCGGCGGCCGCCTGCCGTGACCCGCCGGGGCGCACCGCACGCCGGGAGCCGGCATCGGGCCATTTCAGGTCGTCCGCCCGTCGGGGGACGACGACAGCACCACCGCACGTCGGTGCGGGCGTAGGGAACAGAGGTCGGAATGACGGCGACAATCAAGATCGGACCGCACGCGGTCGGTGCCGGGGAGCGACCCTTCGTGGTCGCCGAGATGTCCGGTAACCACAACGGCGACCTGGACCGGGCGCTGTCCATCGTGGACGCGGTCGCCGAGAGCGGCGCGCACGCGCTCAAGTTGCAGACGTACCGGCCGGACACGATCACGATCGACGTCGACACCCCGGCGTTCCGCATCTCCGGCGGCCACGAGCTGTGGGGCGGGGAGAACCTGTACCGCCTCTACGAACGGGCACACACCCCGTACGAGTGGCACGCCCCGATCTTCGCCCGGGCCCGCGAGCGTGGGCTGACGGTCTTCTCGTCACCGTTCGACGCGACCGCCGTGGAACTGCTGGAGTCGCTGGACGCGCCGGCGTACAAGATCGCGTCGTCGGAGCTGGTGGACCTGCCGCTGATCCGGTTGGTGGCCAGCACCGGCAAGCCGATGGTGATCTCGACCGGGATGGCGACGGTGGCCGAGATCGACGCCGCCGTGCGGACCGCCCGTGACGGTGGCGCGGCGGGCATCGTCCTGCTGGCCTGCACCGCGTCCTACCCGGCGCCGCCCGCCGACAGCAACCTGCGCCGACTGCCCGTGCTGGCCGGCGCGTTCGACGTGCCGGTGGGGCTCTCCGACCACACGCCCGGCATCGGCGTGGCGGTCGCCTCGGTGGCTCTCGGCGCCTGCTTCATCGAGAAGCACGTGACCCTCGACCGGGCCGACGGCGGCGTGGACTCGGACTTCTCGCTGAACCCGGCCGAGCTGACGGCGCTCGTCGAGGAGTCGGGCCGCGCCTACGCGGCGCTGGGCGGCACCGCGATCGGCCCGACGCCCGCGGAGCGGGAGGGGCTGCGGTTCCGCCGATCGCTGTTCGTGGTCGAGGACGTCCGGGCCGGCGACCCGGTGACGGCGCGGAACGTCCGGTCGATCCGCCCGGCCGGTGGCCTGGCCCCGGTCGAGATCGACAAGGTGCTGGGCCGCGCCTTCACCACCGACGTCCCCCGCGGCACCCCGCTGAGCTGGGACCTGATCTGACCGCCGTGTCGCCGGCCCGGGTCGGCTCATCGCTCTGCGGCTGAGTCGCGCGGGCCGGCGGCACCGGCGAGCCGGTTGGCAGTGCCCGGTGCGCCCCCCTGTCGAGCTGCCCGGAAATGGGGCGGCGTGCCATCGGTGCCGCCCCATTCGTGGGGCGGTTCTACAGGCAACGCCGACACCAAGCGTGCCCCACCCGTCAGGCGCGGCCGATCGGCCCGGGAGCGAAGCCGACGGTGACCACCAGGCCGGCGACCCGCAGGGTGCGCCAGAGGATGGCGCCGCCCGCCGGAGTGGTCAGCCCGTGCCGGCGCCACCAGGTCGCGATCGGCACCTCGACCAACTTGCAGCAACACTCCGCCCGGGTCCACCGGGCCCAGAAGTCACCAGCGCCGAAGCGCCGGGCCAGCGCCGGGGGCACCGGGGCATCGGCACGCTCGGCGTCGACGGCCACTCGCCAACCCGGCACCGGCGGGCCGTACCAGCCGACGCAGCGTCCGTCGTCGAGGTGACTGCGGGTCGTCGCCGCGGCCAACTCGGCGGGCGTTCCGATCCGCAGGTGCCGTTCGGCGGCGGCGAGCAGTCCCGGCACCGGGCGTACCGCGCCGGGCAACGGTGGCGGGGCGTCCGGGCCGGCGTCGACCAGCCCGGACGCCGCCGGCCGGAGATCAGATGGAGGCGGCACCGTCCACCACGATGACCTGGCCGTTGATGTTGGTGTGCTCGCGCAGCAGCATCCGCACCACCGGTACGACCTCTTCCGGCTCGGTCAGGTGGCCGGTCGGGGTACGGCGCACGATCTGGTCCAGCTGCGTCGGGCCGAGCACGGCGGACATCTCCGAGGCGAAGAAGCCGGGCGCGACCGCGTTGACCAGCATCCGGCCGCCAAGCTCCCGGGCGAGCGAGCGGGTGGCGGCGTCCATGCCGCCCTTGGTGGCCGAGTACGCGACCAGGCCGGGGAAGCCGCGCTGCGCGCAGATCGAGGTGATGTTGACGACCCGGCCGCGCAACCCCTTGGCGAGCATCCGACGGATCACCAGCCGGGTCAGTTGCAACGGCGCGGTCAGGTTGGTCTCGATGATCCGGGCGATGTCGTCGGTGGCGGTGTGCACGTGCAGGGAGTCCTGCCCGACGGCGGCGTTGTTGACGATGCCGTCGATCGGGCCGAGACGCTGCTCCACCGCTCGGACGAAGCCCTGCGCGGCACGCAGATCGGTCACGTCGACCGAACCGACGTGCACCCGGTCGGGGTGCTCGGCGGCGAGCTTCTCCAACTCCGGGGTGACGGTACGGGCGAACGCGGCCACCCGTACGCCCGCGTCGAGCAGGTCGGTGACGATGGCCAGGCCCAGCCCTCGGGAACCGCCGGAGACGAGGACCACGGAGCTGGGGGGTACGAGCTTGGTGTCGGCGGGGTCAGACATCGCTCTTCAGGGTCTCCTTGACGGGAATCTCGGTCAGCACACGGATCCGACGGGGCACGGCGTGCTCGGCCAGCCGGTCGGCGCACCAGCGGACCAGCGCGGCCTCGTCGGGCAGCGGGGCGTCGGCGTGCTCGGCGGGTGCGAGGACCACATCGGCGACGACCATCCGGCCGAGCACCGGGGCGCGGCGGCCGGTGACGCGGGCCCACGCCACGCCGGGATGCTGGGTCAGTACGCCCCGGACCACCCCGGCGGAGACCTTGCTCCCACCCACGTTGATCTCGTCGGAGTCCAACCGGCCCGTGATCAGCACCCGCCCGTCGACCACCTGCACCCGGTCCCCGGTGCGGACCGGGCCGGACAGTCCGACCCCGTGGTACGGGGAGGTGACGACCAGCTCGTCGTCGCGTACGGAGAGGGTGGGTCGCCCCGGAGCCGGCCGGTCCAGCCACTCGACGGGGAATCCGGCCCGCCCGTCGTGCACCACGATGGACGCGCCCACCTCCGAGGACGCGTAGATCCAGGAGATGCGCGCGGCGGGAAAGACGTCGCGTAGCTGGTCCAGGATCGCCTGGTCCACCGGCTCACCACCGAGGGTGATCTGCCGCAGCGGCACCCGGGCCAGCGCGGCGGCGTCCCGGTAGAGGGTACGCCGCCAGAACGTCGGCGTGCCGGACGCGGCGTCGACCCCGTGCGCGGCGGCGACCACCGGCCAGTCGTCCAACTCGTCCGGCTCGACCACCACCAGGTGCTGACCCGGCTGGGTCAGCGACAGGGTCACCACCTGCCACCAGGCGTACGTGCCGGGGGCGTAGGGGCACAGCCAGGTCCGCTCCGGCTGGTCGGCCCGCACGGTGGTCAACGTGTCGAGGGTGTGCCCGACCCGCTTGGGACGGCCCGTCGAGCCGGACGTCAGCAGCCACAGCCGGCCGGGTTCGGCGGCGCGCGGTCGGTCGGGCGCGCTGAGGTGCGCGCCGTCGTCGTCGAGGAGCGTCACGGTGAACCCGGCCTCGCCCAGTTCCGCGCGCATCGTCGCGTCCACCCGGCTCGCGGTGCTGAGCAGCAACTCGGTGCCGTGCACGGCGTGCTGCCGCGCGGCGGCGAGCGCGTGCCGGGCGGAGCCCGCCAGCACCACCGCGGGATCGGGCAGCTCCGGCGACGGCAGCGTCCGCCAGGTGAGCGGGGCGCCGCCCACGACGAGCCGGTTGTCGACGCCGGCCGGTTCGGGGCCCGCCGTGGCCGGGTGGGGCGTCGCGACGGTCACTGCTGCTGGAGCTCGACGAGGAAATCGAGGACGTCGCCGACGGTGGCGATGCGACGCAGGCCGGGAGCGTCGAAGTTGAGCTCCTCCCCCGTCTCGTCCTCCACGCGCAGGGCCAGCTCGGAGAAGTCCAGCGAGCGGAAACCGATCTCCCGCAGCTGCGCCGCGTCGTCGGCGGGCAACTCCTTGTCCTGGTTCTTGAGGACCTGCGCCATGAGGTCGCGGATCTGCGCGCGACTCAATTCGTTCATGCGCCGGAGTCTACAACCCAACGAATGGATAACTGCTTGCCCGGTGGGCCCGGGTAAGGTGCCGGGACCGGTTGTTTTCAGACAGGAAAGCGGGAGCACGTGCTACGCGAAGCGACGACGGGCGACGTTCATCTGATGTTGTCCTGGCGTAATCAGGAAACCAACCGTCAGGTCAGCAAGACCAGCCACGAAATCACCGCCGAGGAGCACGCCCGGTGGTGGTCGGCGGTGCGCGACGACCCGACGCGACGGATCCTGACGTACGTCCACGACGACCGGCCCTGCGGCGTCGTCACCTTCTTCGACCTGCGGCTGGACGGTCCGCGTACCGGGGCGTGGGGCTTCTACCTGGACGCGGACGGGCTGGCCGGCCGGGGCGAGACGCTGCCGGCGTGGCTCGGGATCATGCGGGAGGCGGTGGAGTACGCCTTCGACGGACTGCACCTGACGCGGCTCGACGGCGAGGTGCTCGCGCACAACACCGCCGTGCGGCAGATGAACCGGCGTTTTCGATTCGTCGAGGGCACGCCACGACAGGAAGTGTCCGACGGGCGGGAAATCACCGTCATTCCGATTTCCCTGGCGCGCGAGGATCGTCGCCAGCGCTGATTACCGCCACTATTTTGCACGCTGGCCGATAAGCATTAACCCGGTGGACATCCGCCGTTCACGCAATTGCGGCGTCCACCGGGCGGAACGAATATCGGCTCAGGCGCGTCGCCAGGCCGCCCAGTGCTGCCGCTCGTTGCCGCCGAGCCGGACGAAGCCGTACCGCGCGCCGTCCCAGTCGTCCGGTTGACCGGGCGCCCAGCGGGCGAAGACCACCTGCGCGGCGGCGGGTGGCTGCTCGCGGAACCACCGCACGTCGGTCCAGGTCACCTGGTGGCTCAGGTTGAACCGCAGGATGTAGTGCACGCCGGTGGAGGCCCAGACCCGTTCGCCGGGGCGTACGCCGACGTCGGCGACCCGAGGGGTCGGCGCGGTGCTCTCCGCCATCGGCCGCACCAGCCGCTGGTCGATCACCTGCATGGTGAGGAGGTTGGCGACGGCCAGGACGCCGAGCACCGGCAGCCGTAGCCGGGGTACGCGGACCGCGGCCACCAGCAGCACGCACGCGCCGATGCCGACCAGCGACCCGAGCACCGGACGCATCTCGCGCCAACCGTTGGTCAACGCCATCAGGTCCGGCGCGCCGAAGCCGCCGTAGCGCAGCGAGTGCCCCCGGCTGGCCACGTACGCGAGGCGGCCGGCGACCAGCGCGCCGCCGGCGACCAGCAGGCCCACCGCGACCGCCGCCCGGCGCAGCACCACCCGACGCTCCTCGGTGAGCAGCACCCCGAGTCCGACCAGCAGCCAGAACGGGGCGAGCATCTGCACGTAGCGGCCGTAGATCGCGTCCAACGGCTTGCCGGTGATGCCGGCCAGGATCACCGACGCGCCGCTGGCGACCCCGACACTCACGACCAGCGCCACACCCATCGTCCAGCGGGTGGCGTCACCCCGGCGGGGACGCCACAGCTCCTTGACGGCGGCGGCCCAGGCGACCCCGGCCATCCCGAACGTGATCACCACGAGGTACCAGAGCTGGGTCGCGACGGCCGCCCCGACACGGACCACCCCCTGGCCGGAGGCGACCGCCGCGACGACGCCACCGCCGGGGGTGCTGCCCAGCAGGTAGACCTTGTCCCCGAGGAAGCGGATGCCGGCCTCGTTGACCAGGGCCAGGGCCAGCACCGGCAGCAGCGCCGCGAGCACCGCGACGGGGGTGATCCGACGGCGGACGAACAGCAGCAGGACCAGGCCGGCGTGCACGGCCACGATCACCAGGCCGCGCGAGTGCAGCAGGTGGAACGCCCCCACCAGGAGGCCGACGGTGGCCGCGGCGAGCGGGCCGGGGCGCTCGATCCACCGGTGTACGGCCAGCAGCCAGGCGACGACGAGCGGCGCCATCACCGTGTCGATCATGGCGACGCCGGCGTAGAACGCGGTGGCCGGAAGCGTGGCCGCCACCACCGCGGCGAGCAGCGCCGACGCGCGGGGCAGCCGGAGCACCCGCCGGCCGAGGAGGTACGCCAGCGGCAGCAGCGTCGAGTTGACCATCGCGTTGATCAGCTGGACGAGGCGGTAGCTGTCGGCGAAGTCGTGGTGGCCGAGGAACGCGGGCGAGATCAGCACGGGGTATCCGACCCGACGTAGCAGGTCGTTCTCGCTGCTGAACCCGCCCGGACCACCGGCGAGGGCGCGGGCGGTGTTCAGATAGCTGTCCTCGTCGGTGTGGGCGATGGGCAGCGCGATGTGCCGCGACAGCCACATGCGCCAGGCGACGCTCAGCACCCAACCGACGAACAGCAGCAGCGGCACCAGCCACCGGCGTGCGGGTGTCGCGGACGATGTCTCGGCCGGGACCGCCGGCCGTTCGATCACGTCGCTGCCGGTTGCCATCAACGCCTCCTGAACTGCCGGCCGGGACCGGCCGCTGGGCACGCCGGTCCGGCCGGTGACGCTCGGGGATGATCCGCTCCCACCGAGGCGGTGCGGATGTCGGGTGAACGCGAGAACCCACCGGGCGCGGGTGCGCCGGGTCGCTCGCGCGGCCACTGTAGCGGCCGGATGTCCCCTGGTCAGTCCGCTTCGGGGACGGTCGGAAGTGTTCGCCTGCGCGGTGCCCGCCATTCACGACGGCAGGGGAAGCGGTTAACCCGCGAGCGCCGGTGCGTTAACCCGCCGCCGTTAGCGTCTCACCCCGGTCGGCCGGCCGAGGGCCGCCGGTTCATCCACGATCACGGGAGCACCAAATTGAGTGAGTTGAATGGATCGTCCATTCTGATCACCGGGGGAACAGGTTCCTTCGGCAGGACCTTCCTCGGGCACATCCTCACCGAGGCCGACCCCGCCCGGGTGGTGGTCTTCTCCCGCGACGAACTCAAGCAGTACGAGTTGCGCCAGCAGCTCGGCGACGACCCGCGCCTGCGCTGGTTCATCGGCGACATCCGGGACCGGCACCGCCTCACGCGCGCGATGCACGGCGTGGACCACGTGGTGCACGCCGCTGCCCTGAAGCAGGTGGACACCGCGGAGTACAACCCGTCGGAGTTCATCGCCACCAACATCACCGGCTCCCAGCACGTGGTCGACGCCGCGATCGAGGCCGGCGTCAAGAAGGTCATCGCGCTCTCGACCGACAAGGCGTCCAGCCCGATCAACCTGTACGGCGCCACCAAACTGGTCGGCGACAAGCTGTTCGTCTCGGCCAACCACTACGCCGCGCACCACCCGACCCGGTTCGCCGTCGTGCGTTACGGCAATGTGGTCGGCAGCCGTGGTTCGGTCGTGCCGCTGTTCCACCGACTGGCCGCCGAGGGTAAGAGCCTGCCGATCACCGACAAGCGGATGACCCGCTTCTGGATCACCCTTGAGCAGGCCGTGCAGTTCGTCATGGACTCGTTCGACCAGATGCAGGGTGGCGAGCTGTTCGTGCCACGGATTCCCAGCATGCGCATCCTCGACCTGGTCGAGGCCGTCGCCCCCGACGCCACCACCCACGAGATCGGCATCCGGCCCGGCGAGAAGCTGCACGAGGAGATGATCGCCCCGGACGACAGCCGGCGAACGCTGCGCGCCACCGACCGTTACATCGTCCAGCCGACCATCGCCGGCTGGGGCTACCAGCCGCCGGTCGACTGCGAGCCCGTGCCGGACGGCTTCGCCTACCAGTCGGACACCAACGACGAGTGGCTCACCGTCGAGCAGCTACGCGAGATGCTCGGCCTGACCGCATGACAGCGATGCTCCCGTACGGGCGGCAGTCGATCTCCGAGGACGACATCGCGGCCGTCGCCGACGTGCTGCGCGGCGACTGGCTCACCACCGGGCCGCAGGTCGACGCGTTCGAGGCCGACCTCGCGCGGTGGACCGGCGGGGCACAGGTCGCGGCGGTCTCCAACGGCACGGCGGCGCTGCACGTCGCGTACGCGGCAGCCGGGGTCGGGCCGGGCGACGAGGTGGTGGTGCCGCCGATGACGTTCGTGGCGACCGCCAGCAGCGCCGTCGCGCTCGGCGCGACGATCGTGTTCGCCGACGTCGAGGACGAGACGTTCTGCCTGGACCCGGCCGCCGCCGCGGCGGCGGTCACCTCGCGTACCACAGTGGTTTCCGCTGTCGACTACGCCGGCCACCCCGCCGACTACGACGCGTTGCGCGCGTCGCTGGCCGGCAGCGACGCGTTGCTGCTCGCCGACGCGGCACACTCGATCGGGGGGACGTACCGCGGTCGCCCGGTGGGTTCGCTCGCCGACCTGACCACGTTCTCGTTCTTCCCCACGAAGAACATGACCACCGCCGAGGGGGGCGCGGTCGCCGCGCTCGACCCGGAGATCCTGAAGCGGGCCCGGCGGTTCCGTGGCGTCGGCATGGTCCGCGAGCGCGACGACCTGCGCCACCCGGACGAGGGCGGCTGGCACCAGGAGGTGCACGAGTTCGGGCTGAACTACCGCCTCCCGGACGTGCTCTGCGCCCTGGGCCGCAGTCAACTGCGCCGGCTCGCCGCCTTCACCGCCCGCCGGGCCGCGCTTGTGGCCCGCTACGACGAGGCGCTGGCCGACCTGGACGGCGTACGGCTGCCGGTCCGCAAGCCCTGGGCCGACCCGGCCTGGCACCTCTACCCGATCCGGGTGCTCGACGGCCGCCGCCGTGAGGTGTACGACCGGATGCGCGCCGCCGGGATCGGCGTACAGGTCAACTACCTCCCCGTGCACTGGCACCCCGCCTTCGCCGATCTGGGTTACCGGCGCGGGTCGTGCCCGGTGGCCGAGTCGTTCTACGCACAGCAGCTCTCGCTGCCCCTGTACCCCGGACTCAGCGACGCCGACCAGGACCGCGTCATCGACGCGCTGACCGCGATCCTGCGGGGCAGCTCGGTGCGTTCCGCCGCCTGATGGGAAGCTGATGCACCACGCGAACCACTTCTACGGCCACGCCCACGTGCTGGCCCGTTACGCCGGTCTCGGGGACCGGCATCCGCCACGGATCAACGGGTACGTGCAGCACGGCTGGAACATCGGCGACGGCCTGGCGCCGGGTCACCCGTACGCCGACCGGACGCCGAGCCTGCTCTGGTCCGAGCAGACCCGC
Source organism: Micromonospora sp. RB23 (assembly GCF_053585025.1). Taxonomy (NCBI): domain Bacteria; kingdom Bacillati; phylum Actinomycetota; class Actinomycetes; order Micromonosporales; family Micromonosporaceae; genus Micromonospora; species Micromonospora sp. RB23. The sequence continues at coordinate 2,396,191 of NZ_CM132111.1, read as the reverse complement.
CGCCGAGCCTGGTCGGTGGGGCGGCGCAACGTCGTCGTGATCGGCGCCCCGTTCATCTACCTGCTGGCCATGCGCCCGGACGACCCGCCGGAGCAGGAGCGGGAGGGCACCATCTGGTACCCGTTCCACGGCTGGGAGGGCCAGCACGTCAAGGGCGACCACCGGGAGCTGATCGCCCGCATCCGCGACACCGAGCCCGGTCCGGTGACGGTCTGCCTCTACTGGCACGAGTACGGCATGCGGCACGTCCGGCGCCTCTACGAGCGCGCCGGGTTCCGGGTGATCTGCCACGGCTACCGGGGGCACTGGTGGAAGGACACCGACCCGGAGTTCCTCGACAAGCAACTGACCGAGCTGCGCCGGCACCGCCGGGTAGCATCCAACCGGCTGACCAGCGCGATCTTCTACGGCATCGCGGCCGGCTGCGAACCGGCGGTCTACGGCGACCCGATGATCCTGTCCAACGAGGACCCGACCTTCGGCGGCACCGCCCGCATCCGTCGGCAGTGGCCGGAGCTGCACGGCACGAAGGTCGACCTGCCCACCGCCGTCTCGATCGCCCGCGCGGAGCTGGGCGTCGACCACCGCTGCACCCCTGCCGAGCTGCGTGAGCTGCTGGGCTGGGCGAACCTTGGGGAAGAAGAGGACGACAGTGACGACTGAGACCGCACCCGCCGGCCGGATCACCCTGCCCGGCGGTGAGATGCTGGCCTGGTCCGACCTGCCGACGGAGCGGTTGGCCGACGGAGGTCCGCTCGCCGCGCTGGCCGCCCGCATCGTGCCGCCCGGCGCCCGCGTCCTGCTGGCCGGCCCGCACGATCCGGCGCTGCTCGACCGGCTCGCCCACGCCGAGGTGACCTGCCTGCTGCGCAGTCACCCGGACGCCGTGGCGCTGGCCCAGCGGGCCGCCCGCGTGATCGTCGGCGGCCCCGCCGGCCTGGCCGGCGACGAGACGTACGACGTGGTGATCGCCGCCGCCGGCCTGGACCCGATCGAGTCGGTGGAGGGCGCCCGGCTGGGCTGGGACGGCGTGCTGGCCCGGCTGGTCGCGGCGGTACGCCCCGGCGGCGCGCTGCTGCTGCGTCTGGACAACCCGCTCGGGCTGCACCGGCTGGTCGCCACCAGCCCCTGGTACGCGGCCCGTGACGACTCCGCCTGGGTCATCGGCGGCGTGCTCGACGCGGCGCACCCCGCCAACCGGGACCAGCTCCGGCAGCGGCTCGCCGAGAGCGGGCTCCGCCCGAGCGCCTGCTGGGCCGCGTACCCCGGTGGCGCGACGGCGACGGCGCTGCTCGACGCCGACCAGCTCGACCGCGGCGCGGACCGGGGGCTGTTCGACGCGGTGCTGCACGGCGCCTGCGCGGGCGCGTTCGCCCCCGCGACGGTTCTCCAGGACCCGGCCCGGCTGGCGGTGGACGCCCTGCACGCCGGGCGCGCGGCCGACTTGGCGCCGGCGTGGCTGATGCTGGCCCACCGGCCGGGCGGGCCCGCGGACTCCCCCACCGACGGGGACCTGCCGGTGGCGCTGGTGCAGACGGGGTCGTCCGGCCAGCCCGGGATCGGTGTGCTGGAGGTGCGCGACGGCCCGTCCGGCTGGCGGTGGGGGCACGTCGCGACCGCCGGGACGGCCGTGCCGAACGGGCCGTTCGCCAGCCGCGAGGCCGCGTACCGGGACCCCGGCGCCCTGAGCGGGCCGGTGCCGTCCGGGCGGCTGCTGCACACCCTGCTGCTCGACGCCGCGCTGCGCCGCGACCTGGCCACGCTCCGCGCGCTGCTGCACGGGTACGCGGGCTGGCTCGCCGACCAGGCCGACGCCGACGGACGGCTCGCCGGCTCCGCCGCGCTGGCCAGCGCCGACAACATGGTTCTCGACGGGGACCGCTTCGCGGTGCTCGACCCGAGCTGGCGGGCCACCGACCGGCTGCCCGGCGACGTGGTGCTGGCCCGCGGGCTGTGGCGCTTCGCGGCGGTCCTGCTCACCGGCGGGTACGCCCACCCGTGGTCGTCCACCCTCGACGTCGCCGGCCTCACCGTCGTCCTCGGCGGATTGGCCGGCCACGACCTGGACCGGGCGACGGTGGCCGAGGCGGTCCAGGCCGAAGCGGCGATCACGGCCAGCCTGCACGGCCTGGCCGCCGAGCACCGCACGGCCCTCGCCACCGAACTCCAGGCGGTCGAACCGACCGACCCACCGGTCGGGGCGCACAGCTACCAGCAGTTGCGCGAGGCGTGGCTGCGCCAACGCGAGGAGATCAGCCGGCTCGCGGCCCTGACCCGGTGGACCGACGAACTGCTCACCTCCCGGGAGCGGGCACTGCGCCGGGCCGAAGCGAAGATCGGCCTGCTCAGCGGGTCCATCAGCTACCGCGTCGGCCGGCTCGCCATCACCCCCGCCCGGCTCGCCAAGCGGGGCGCGCGTGCCGCGAAGCGACGTGCCCGTGCGGCGCTCGCGCCGAAGCAGCTCGTCCAGCAGCAGGAGGAGCAGCAGTGACCGGCGACGGCGACGCTTCCGTGACGGCGGGCCGGCCTGACCCGGGCCCGACCGTCACGCCACGGATCGTGGGGATCGTGCAGGCCCGGATGGGCTCGTCCCGGCTGCCCGGCAAGGTGCTGCGCCCGCTCGCCGGACGGTCCGTGCTCGGCCGCGTCGTCCGCGCCGCCCGCGACAGTGGCGTCCTCGCCGACCTGGTGGTCGCCACGAGCACCGACGCGGTCGACGACGCGGTGGTCGACGAGTGCCGGCGGCTCGACGTGCCGTGCCATCGCGGCCCGGTCGACGACGTGCTGGGCCGGTTCGTGGGCGCGCTCGCCGCACACCCGGGCGACGCGGTCATGCGGTTCACCGCCGACTGCCCGCTGCTCGACCCGGAGATCATCACACTGGTGGCCTCGGTGTACCGGGCCGTACCCGGGTTGGACTACGCGAGCACGTCGATCGCGCGCACCCTGCCCCGAGGGCTGGACGTCGAGATCATCCGCGCCCAGGCCCTGCGTACCCTGGACCGGCTCGCCACCGGCCACCACCGGGTGCACGTGACCTCGTACGCGTACACCCATCCGGAACTGTTCCGGGTGCTCGGGGTGACCCTCACCCCGGACCGTTCGGGGCTGCGGCTGACCCTCGACACCGAGCAGGACTGGGCGCTGGTCAGCGCCGTCACCGACCACTTCGGCGACGTCAGCGTCCCACTGGCCAAGCTCGCCGACTGGCTCGACGGGCAACCCCGGCTGCGCGCACTCAACGCCGACGTACGCCAGAAGCGGCTGGAGGAGTCCTGAGCACGCTACGGGTCGGTCTGCGCTGCGACGCCGGGCCGCTGCGCGGCGTCGGGCACCTCGTCCGCTGCCTGGCCCTCGCCGAGGAGTTCCTGGCCCGGGGCGCCCACGTCGCGGTGTTCGGCACGGTCGAGCGCGTCGGCTGGGCCAGCGCCGAACTGGCGACCCGCGGCATCGAGCTGCACCCCGGTCCGGAGTCACCGGGCGCGCTGGTCGAGGCGGCCCGACGACACAACCTCGACGTGGTGGTCCTCGACTCGTACGAACTGGACCCGGCCGCCGCCGGCGCCCTGCGCGCGGCCGGCATCTTCACCCTCGCCGTGATCGACGGGGACAGCCGGGGCCAGGACGCCGACCTCTACCTCGACCAGAACTTCGGGGCGCAGCATCCGGCGCCGCCCGGCCGGCTGCTCGCCGGCAGCGGGTACGCCCTGCTGCGCGACTCGGTCGTGACCGCCCGTCCGGCCACGCCCCGGCCGGCCACGACGGTCGGCAGGCCCCGGGTGCTGGCCTTCTTCGGCGGCACCGACGCGGTCGGCGCGGCACCGGTGCTGACCCGGGTGCTGCTGGCCACCGGCCACCCGATGGACCTCACGGTCGTCGTCGGGCGACCCGAGATCGAGGCCGAGCTGGAGGCGATCAACCCCGGGCGGGGGCAGGTCGTCCGTCCCGTCCCGCCCACCGGCTCGCTGCCCGCCCTGATCACCGGAGCGGACCTCGTCGTCAGCGCCGCCGGCACCTCCACCTGGGAGCTGTGCTGCCTCGGCGCGCCCTCGGCGCTGGTCTGCGTGGTCGACAACCAGCGCGAGTCGTACCACCGGGTGGTGCGCCACGGCCTGGCCGCCGGCCTCGGCGAACTGCCGGAACTGACCGCCGCCGGCATGCCCGGGCGGGCCGCCCGCGCGACGGCGGCGCGAACCCTGAACGGGCTTCTCAGCTCGCCGCGACGCCGCGCGGCGCTGGCCGCGCGGGCCTGGGCCGCCGTGGACGGCCAGGGCCGCGCCCGAGTCGTCGACGCGGTACTGGAAGCCGCCCATCCAGCCCCCGCCAAACCCTGACCCCCCGCCCTCGCGATCTTGCACTTACTGTGGCGGCGTATCGGGCAGATCCCTTGATGTCGACAACCGAGACTGCAAGATCGACGCGTTCTGGGGTGGGGGCTCCCGACGCCCGGACACGCACTCGCACGGGTGTACGAAAACGCTGCTAGGGTGGGCTGCATGGAGGCCGTTTACCAGCCGTCGATGCTCGACCTGACCGACGCGGAGCCGACCCTGGGGCCACTGCCCGGCCCGATCCAGCGGCACCAGCTGAGTCGGGGCGCCTGGGTCGACCACCTCCCCGGCTGGGTGACCGGCTCGGACGCGGTCCTCGACACCCTGCTCGCCGAGGTGCCCTGGCGCGCGGAGCGCCGCACCATGTACGACAGCGAGGTCGACGTGCCCCGCCTGCTCTGCTGGTACGACGGCGACCGGCGACTGCCGCACCCCGTGCTCACGGCCGCGCGCACGGCGCTGACCCGGCACTACGCGCCCGAGCTGGGCGAACCCTTCGTCACCGCCGGCATGTGCCTCTACCGCTCCGGCCGCGACAGCGTCGCCTGGCACGGCGACACCATCGGCCGCTCCGCGCACAGCGACACCATGGTCGCGATCGTGTCGTTCGGCTCCCCCCGACCGCTGCTGCTGCGCCCTCGCGGCGGCGGCGACAGCCTGCGCTTCCCCGTCGGCCACGGCGACCTGATCGTCATGGGCGGCTCCTGCCAGCGCACCTGGGAACACGCCATCCCCAAGACCACCCGCCCGGTGGGCCCGAGGGTGAGCGTCCAGTTCCGCCCGATCAACGTCGCCTGACCCCCTCCCCCTGCCCGCGTGATCAAGAGGCTTGCGTCACGCCACGCCGGGAGCCATGACGCAAACCTCTTGATCACCGGGGAGAACCGGTCCACCGGGGCCCGGGGTCGGGGTCTAGTCGCGTTCGATCAGGTGGCCGATGACCGTTGGGCCGAGCATCACCGCGAAGCCGCTGCCGTCGCGGCGGGGATCCGCCGCCGGCAGTTCGACCGGCTCGCCGGTCGCGGTCGCGCCGACCGGGCGCGGTCCCACCCAGGCCACGGCGACGTCCGTCTCACCCTTGAGGAAGCGGTGGGCACGCACGCCGCCGGTCGCGCGGCCCTTCGGCGGGTACGCCTGGAACGGCGTGACCTTGACCGTCGCGCCCGTGGAGGTGACCACCATCGGCTCGCCGTGACCGGGATCGTCGGTGCGTACCGCGCCGAAGAAGACCACCCGCGCCCCGGCCGGCAGGTTGATACCGGCCATGCCACCGCCCTTGAGGCCCTGCGGGCGGACCACCGAAGCCGCGAAGCGCAGCAACGACGCCTCCGAGGTCACGAACGTCAGCGTCTCGGTGCCGTCGGTCAGCCAGGTCGCCCCGACCACCTCGTCACCGTCCCGCAGGCCGATCACCTCGAACTCGTCGGAGCGCACCGGCCACTCCGGGGCGCAGATCTTGACCACGCCCTGCCGCGTACCCAGCGCCAACCCGGGCGAGGCGTCGGCCGCGCCGCCCAGCGGAGCCAGACCGACAACGGTCTCCCCCGCCTCCAGCGGCACCAACTCGGCGGCGGACATGCCGCCACGCAACGACACCGTGCCGGCCTGCTCGGGTAGCACCGGCAGCGGCAGTACGTCGATCTTGAAGGCGCGACCCGCGCTGGTGACCAGCAGCACCCGGCCGCGGGCCGTGGAGTGCACGGTCGCGCGTACCGTGTCGTGCTTGACCCGGCCGTTGCGCCGACGCCCCTCGGCGCTCTCCTCCGACTCGGCCGCGGTCCGGGCGACCAGCCCGGTCGCGGAGAGGATCACCTGGCACGGATCGTCGGCGACCTCCAGCGGGCCGGCCGGCGCGGACGCCGCCAACACCTCCTTCAGGTCACCGTCGACGAGCGTCGTACGCCGTTCGGTGCCGAACTGCTTGACCACGGCCGCCAGCTCGTCGGAGACCAGCTTCTTGAGCACCCGCTCGTCGTCGAGGATCGTGGACAGCTCGGCGATCTCGGCGCGCAGCCGCTCCTGCTCGGCCTCCAGCTCGATCCGGTCGTACTTGGTCAGGCGGCGCAGCGGCGTGTCCAGGATGTAGGTGGCCTGGATGTCGGAGAGGCCGAACTGGCTCATCAGCCCGTCCTTGGCCGCCTGCGCGTCGTCGCTGCCCCGGATCAGACGGACCACCCGGTCGATGTCGAGCAGCGCGATCAGCAGACCGTCGACCAGGTGCAGCCGCTCCTCACGCTTGCGGCGACGGTAGGAGCTGCGCCGGGTGACCACCTCGTACCGGTGGGCGAGGAAGACCTCCAGAAGGGCCTTCAACCCGAGGGTACGGGGCTGACCGTCGACCAGCACGAGGTTGTTGACGCCGAAGGACTGCTCCAACGGGGTCAACCGGTACAGGTCGGCGAGCAGCGCCTGCGGGTTGACCCCCACCTTGCACTCGATGACCAGGCGGGTGCCGCTCTCCCGGTCGGTGAGGTCCTTGACGTCGGCGATGCCGGTCAGCCGCTTGGTCTTGGTGACCTCGTTGGTGATCGCCGCGATGACCTTCTCCGCGCCGACGCCGTACGGCAACTCGACGACGGTGATCGCCTGGCGGCCCCGGCTGCCCTCGATCGGGCCGATCTCCACCTTGCCGCGCATCCGCACCACGCCGCGACCCGTCTCGTACGCGCGGCGCACCTCGTCGAGGCCGAGCAGCACGCCGCCGGTGGGCAGGTCGGGCCCGGGGACGAACTCCATGAGCTTGTCCAGCGTGGCGTCCGGGTGGTTGATCAGCCAGCGGGCCGCCGAGACGACCTCGGCGAGGTTGTGCGGGATCATGTTGGTGGCCATCCCGACCGCGATCCCGGACGCGCCGTTGACCAGCAGGTTGGGGAAGGCCGCCGGCAGCACGGTCGGCTGCGTCAACGACCCGTCGTAGTTGGGCTCGACGTCGACCGTGTCCTCGCCCAGCTCACCGACGAGCAGCATGGCCTCGCGGGACATCCGGGCTTCGGTGTAACGCGCGGCGGCCGGGCCGTCGTCCGGGGAGCCGAAGTTGCCGTGCCCGTCGATGAGGGGCACGTTGAGCGAGAAGTCCTGCGCGAGGCGGACCATGGCGTCGTAGATCGCCGTGTCGCCGTGCGGGTGGTACTTACCCATCACGTCGCCGACCACGCGGGCAGACTTCACGTGGCCGCGATCCGGGCGGTAGCCCTGCTCGTACATCGACCAGAGGATGCGCCGGTGCACGGGCTTGAGGCCGTCGCGCGCGTCGGGCAGGGCGCGGGAGTGGATGACCGAGAAGGCGTACTCCAGGTAGGAGTCCGAGACCTCGGTGACCAGCGGATTGTCGAAGACCCGCGCGCCGGCCTGGTCGAACGAGGAGAGGTCGACCTTGTTTTCCTTGCGGCGTGCCATGACTCAGCTCTCCACTCGAATGGGACGTCGGCTCATGCGTCGATCGCCTCACGGTCGACCCGGTCGGCGGAGTCGATCAGCCAGTTGCGGCGCGGCTCGACCTTCTCGCCCATCAGCAGTTCGAGGATGCGTTCGGCGGCGTCCACGTCGTCGAGGGTGATCCGGCGGACGGCGCGGGTGGCCGGGTTCATCGTGGTGTCCCACAACTCGTCGGCGTCCATCTCACCGAGGCCCTTGAAGCGTGGGATGGGCGTGACGATCTGCTTGCCGGCCTTCTCCAGCTTGCGGACCGTCGTCTCCATCTCGGCCTGGGTGTAGGTGTAGACGGTCTGCGGGTTCCGCCCCTTGGTGGTGATCTTGTGGAGGGGCGGCATCGCGGCGTAGAGCCGACCGGCCTCGATCAGCGGTCGCATGTAGCGGGCGAAGAGGGTGATCAGCAGCGTACGGATGTGCGCGCCGTCCACGTCGGCGTCGGCCATGATCAGGACGCGGCCGTAGCGCAGCGCGGAGAGGTCGAACGTCCGCCCCGAGCCCGCCCCGAGCACCTGGACGATGGCCGCGCACTCGGCATTGTCCAGAACCTGCTGGAGGTTGGCCTTCTGCACGTTGAGGATCTTGCCCCGGATCGGCAGCAACGCCTGGTACTCCGAGGAGCGGGCCATGCGGCTCGTGCCGAGGGCGCTGTCGCCCTCCACGATGAACAGCTCACTGCGGTCGATGCCCGTCGCGCGGCAGTCGACCAGCTTCGGCGGCATGGACGCGCCCTCCAGGGCGGTCTTGCGCCGGGCGGCGTCCTTCTGCTGCTTCTGCGTGAGCCGCACCCGTGCCGCATCGACGATCTTCTGGAGGACGACGCGCGCCTCGGCCTTGGTGCGCCGGTCCTCCAGCCAGGACTTGACGTGCGCGTCCACCAGACTCTGGATGACCTTGGTGATGCCGGTGGTGGACAGCTCGTCCTTGGTCTGCGAGGTGAACTGCGGCTCGGGAATCCGCACGTGCACCACGGCGGTCATCCCCTCCAGGACGTCGTCCAGGGTGGGCGGCTCCTCCTTGGCCTTGAGCAGGCCGCGGGTGTTGCGGACGGCGTCGGCGAGGGTGCGCACCAGCGCGCGTTCGAAGCCCTTGCGGTGGGTGCCGCCGTGGGCGTTGCGGATGGTGTTGGTGAAGCACTCGACGGTGCGCTCGTAGCCGGTGCCCCAGCGGAACGCCACCTCGACCTCGGCGCGGCGCTGCACGTTGGACTGCATGACGCCGTTGGCGTCGGCGGCGTTCTCCCGGTACGTCCCCTCGCCGTTGACCAGCAGGATGCCGGAGACGGGCCGGTCGCCGGCCGGCGCGAGGAACTCGACCATGTCGCTGAGCCCGTTGGGATAGTGGAACCGCTCCTCGGCGGGCGCCGCACCGGTCAGGTCACGCAGCAGGTAGGTCACGCCGGGGACCAGGAACGCGGTGTTGCGCAGCTTCATCCGGACGGCGTCGACGTCGAGCGCCGCGCCGGTCTCGAAGTAGCGGGCGTCGTGCCACCAGCGGATGGAGGTGCCGGTGCGCTGGCCGCGCTTCATCGCCCCGGTGACCTGGAGGCCCGGACCGGCGGTGAAGGGCGCGTCCGGCCCGTCGCCGTCGAAGATCCCGGGTACGCCGTGCCGGAAGGACATCGAGTGGACCTTGCCGCCCCGGCGGACGGTGACGTCGAACCGACGCGACAGCGCGTTGACGGCGGAGGCGCCCACGCCGTGCAGGCCGCCGGAGGTCTTGTAGCCGGAGCCGCCGAACTTGCCGCCCGCGTGCAGGCGGGTCAGCACCAGCTCGACGCCGGAGATGCCGGACTTGGCGTGCACGTCGGTGGGGATGCCCCGGCCGTCGTCGTCGACCTGGACCGAGCCGTCGGGGTGCAGGATCACCTCGACGTGGCTGGCGTGGCCGGCGACGCCCTCGTCGGTCGAGTTGTCGAGGATCTCGTTGACGAGGTGACCCACGCCACGGCTGTCGGTGGAACCGATGTACATGCCGGGCCGCTTGCGAACGGCGTCCAGCCCCTCGAGGTGGGTGAGGTCATCGGCCCCGTACAGGGTGTCAGGCTCTGCGGTCAACTGGTCGTACTCCCCGGTCTCGGCGGTGTGGTGCGGCGTCCCAACTGTCGGTCGGCCGGCGCGCGCCGCAGCGAGCCTAGCCCGAGACTGAGACAACTCCCGGAGGACCTACGCGACCCGCCGTGCTCGACTCGGCGAACGTGAGCCACCGAACAGCCGCACGGTGAGCACGGGACCACGCAGAGATACCCACGCCGGTACGATTCCTCACTTGGGGGACGACGGACGCGGGGAGGCGGTCGTGGTGGACGAGACGACGCGCGACTCCCTACGGCGTTCCCTCGGTACGCGTGCCCGGCGCTGGCTGCTCGCGGGCACCCTCCTGGCGGGGCTGCTCAGCGCCGTTGCGCTCGTCGCGGCGGCGCCCGCCGATCGGACGTTCGTCGACCTGTCGGGCGTGGTCCAGAGCCTGATGTCGGTGGCGACGCCCCTGTTCGGCATCCTGCTGGCGCACGATCTGCGCCGGACGCCCGCCGGTGTCGTGCCGACGGTGCTCGGGGTGCTGCTGCCGGCCGTCGTGATCGGGGTGGCCGGTGTGGTGATCTGCGCCGCGACCCTCGCCCTGAGTCCGGCCGACGGGGCGGCCGACCCGTGGCGGCACGTCGGCACGGTCGCGGTGGGCGGGGTGCTGGTGCAGGTGGTCGCCGGCCTGGTCGGCACCGGGCTGGGTCTGCTGCTGCGCTCGCGGGTGGTCGCGTTCCTCGCCACGATCGTTCTTCCGTTGGGCCTGTTCGGGCTGTTGGGGGCCGTGGACGCGCTGCGCCCGGCGCAGCCGTGGCTCACGCCGTTCGGCAGCGTGCGCAACCTGCTCTCCGGGGAGATGAGCGTGCTGCGGTGGGCGCAGTGGCTGTGCGTACTCCTGATCTGGGGCGTCGGTCTGAACGCGCTCGGCGCAACCGTGCGCGGCCGGCGCGAGGGCGACGTCGGGGTGCCGGCCGTCAAGGGCGCGTGACGCCCGGGCGCCCGGCGCCTTCCACAGTGGTGTGACCTCGCGCCGGCGCGTACCGCTGCGCGCCGCAACCCACGTGTCGATCGTCGAAAGATTCCGTTACGGGCCATTGACGCCCGTTGCACAGGGGTGATCTGATCGCGCTCTCAGAGAATCTTTCATCTTTCGATGGATGGGGGCCCCATGCCCAGGTTCCGCCGTACCGCGCTCGCCGCGGCACTCACGATCGTCACGGCAGCGCTGTCGACCGCCGTCGCGCTGCCCGCCCCCGCGACCGCCGCGTTGCCCACCGCCGCCGTGGCGCTCGGCGACAGCTTCATCAGCGGGGAGGGCGCCGGGTCGTACAACCCGGTGGTCGACGTCAACGGGGTCACCCAGGGCTTCCCCGGCTGGACGGCGCCGAACAACAACGCGTTCTTCTGCCACCGGTCGGCGAACGCCTCGCTGAACCAGGCGAACCTGCCGGGCATCCAGAACCGGTTCAACCTGGCCTGCTCCGGCGGTCAGCCGCACGACATCGCCAACGCGTCCCAGGCACGGGCCAACGGCCGCACGGTGGCCGCGCAGCTCGACCAACTGCGTGCCGTCGCGCAGACCCAGGACATCGACCTGGTGCTGATCGGCCTGGGTTCCAACAACAGCTCGTTCACCTTCGGCAGCGTCGCGGAGACGTGCGCCAACCGGTTCATCGCCGACGCCTGGACCGGGTGGTGGGAGTTCTGGGCGTACCTGAACGGGCCGGTGGAGCAGAAGCCGTGCAGCGACGAGGACCTGGCCACCGCCGCGCAGCTCAGCGCCGCGACCGCCGAGACCACCGCCGCCGTACGCCAGATCCTGACCACCCTCGACCAGGTGGACGCGGACGGGCAGCACCGGGTGGTGTTCCAGGACTACACGAACCCGCTGCCGCTGGACCTGAACGCGGCATTCCACGAGGAGGACGGCCGCGACGACACCCGGGACAAGTTCCGTGACCTCGGCGCCGAGCGGTACGCGGCCGGCTGCCCGATCCACCGGGCCAGCCTCGCCCCGGGGCACCGCTTCTCCCAGGGCCTCGGCGGCATCGTGAAGTCCACCCGGGACACCCTGGCCGCCGAGTTCCCCAACGACGACCTGGTCTACCTGAACGTGCAGCGGGCCTTCGACGGCGCACGGCTGTGCGAGACGACGTCCAGCCCGACCGGCGCGCTGGCCACCCCGATCCGGCTCCAGGACGGCGCGACGGGCACCTTCGTGACCAGCCTCGCCGGCAAGGACAAGATCGCTATTCAGCGGATCGCCAACACCTGCGTCAGCTATTTCCAGACGTGCCAGGAGTCGTGGCACCCGAACGCCACCGGGCACCAGGTGCTCGGCCAGTGCCTCGCCGGCGCCGCCGTCACCGCCGCCCGCGCGGTGTCGTGTGTCCGCGCCACCAACGGGACGATCTCGGTCTCCTGACCGGTTTCACCACCGGAGGCCCCGCCACCCGGCGGGGCCTCCGTCGTGTCCGCCCAGGGCCTGTTTCAGAAGAGCCGGCCGGCCTGCGGCGGAGTCCGCCCTTGTGGAACAGGCCCTAGTCCTCCTGGTCCAGCGGCGTCAGGTCGCCGTCGCGCTCCACCTCGATCGGCGCGTGGTCCTTGCGCGGCGGGACCTCGGCGGTGCTGCGGTGCGGGTCGTTGTCCGGGTGCATGAGCACCGCGTCGGTCTTGGGGGTCTTCTCGCGGACCTCGTCCGGCTGCGACATGTCGTTCCCCTCTCGGTCAGCGTCGACGGGATCTACCCGTTGACGCGCGGACGACTCCTGCCGCGGGCGCTTCGCGACCGCGAGGCCCGGATGTCCCCGTCGCGGGGAACGACCGGGCAACGACGGGGTTAGCCGTCCGAGCGGCGGGTAAGCCGCGTCGCCCGACACGGCGGAAGGGGATCACATGTCCGAACGACACACCGCACTGCGCTCGATGCACGATCTGGGTCTGGCGGCCTGGTTCGGCGGCTCCCTCATGGGTGCCTTCGGCGTCAACGGGGCAGCGGCGAAAATCAACGACTCGACCCAGCGACTCCCGGTGGCGTCGGCCGGCTGGTCCAAGTGGACACCGGTCAACGCGGCCGCGATCGGCGCGCACCTCGCCGGCGCGGTCGGCGAACTGGTCACCGAGAGCCCGCGGGTGGCGGCCCAGCGCGGAGTGGGCAGGGCCAGCGCCCTGAAAACCGCGTTGACGATCGGCGCGCTCGCGGTCACCGGCTACAGCCGGCTGGTCGGCATGCGGTTGGAGAAGGCGGGCGGACCGCCGGTGAGCGGCGCCACCGAGCCCAACCACCAGACGCCGGCCAGCGTCGCCTCGTCGCAGCGACAGATGAAGCTGCTCCAGTGGGCGATCCCGGCGCTGACCGGGTCGCTTGTCGTGGTGACCGCGTACATGGGTGAGCAGCAGAAGCCCGGTCAGGTGCTGCGCGGCATCCTCAGCCGTACCGGCGGGATGCGGAGCGCGCCGGCGGGCCTGGCCAAGATGGGCATGGGGATGGGCAAGCGGCAGATGGCGATGGCCGGACGCTGAGCGTCGGGCCGGCCGGCGTCCCGTCGGACCGTCGACGGCGGGACGCCGGCCGGCCCGACGTGCCCACCCGGGCGCTCGCGGCGACGGGTGGGCAGGACCGGGCCCGGGGACGGGCAACCCGTCCGTCAACAGCGGCGGACCGACCGAGCGAGGTGGCCATGACGGCACACGAGGGACGCGGCGGTGACCGCCTCGAACCGGAGGCGACCAAACCGTGGGGAACCGGCGACGACTTCGACGCCGACGCGCCCTGGGGCACCGGTGACGACTCGCCGCTGGACGAGGGCAGCGAGGAGACGGCGGTGCCCGAGGGGCGGCGCGGTGAACGGCGCGCGGGCTCTCCCGCCGGGCGCAGCGGTCCGGCCGGACGGCACGGCTTCGGCTCGGTCGAGCCCACCCGCACCACGATGGCGGGGCCGGGCGCGCCGCCCGATCCGGCGCCCAGCGGGCGGACCTTCCCCGACGACGCGGACATCAACGAGCGGTCCCAGGACGCGTTGCGCAGCCGGGGTCGACGCTCCTGAGCAGGGGCGCTGCCCGCGTGCCCGGACGGGGTGCACGCGGGCGACGGCCGCTCAGCCGGGCGACGCCGCGACGGTCTGACCGTCGGACGGCCGACGCGGCCCGAGGGGTGCCCGCATCTCGCCGAGCATGGTCTCGGCGAGCAGTTGCGCCAGGCGGGTGGCGTCGCGCTGAGCCTGCCCGGCGCAGCAGTTGTTGAACAGCACGTGCAGGTCGTCGACGTCCGCGGCGAGCCCGGACAGCCGTTCCGCCCAGTCGCGCAGTTCCTGCTCGGCGTACGCGTAGCGGAACTTGTCCTGCTTGTCCCCGTCGCGCCACGCGTCGCTGTGACCGTGGAAACGGACGATCGCCGGCTCCGCCGTGCGCGCCAGGATCGGCGGCACCGACGACGGATGTCCCTGCGGCATGTCCACGCAGACCAGTGAGAGGTCGTGCGCGCGCAGCAGGTCCAGGGTCGCGGCGGTGGCGGCGCCGTCGAACCAGGACCCGTGCCGCAGCTCCACCGCCACGCGCCACGGCCGGCACCGCCGCGCCAACTCCACGATGCGTCGCTCGGCGGCGGCCCCACGGGCCAGCCAGGGCGGAAACTGCAGGAGCACGGTGCCCAACTTGCCGGCGGCCGCGATCGGGGCCAGGGCCGCCCGGAAACGGACCCACAGCTCGTCGTACGCCTGCTCGGGCAGGTCGCGACGGCGGACCCGGCCGGGGCCGCCGGCCGGTCGCAGGTCGCGCGGCAGCGCGGCGACCGGCGTGGGATGCCCGGTGAAGAGGCTGAACGCCTTGACGTCGAACGTGAAGTCGTCGGGTGTCGCGTCGACCCAGCCCTGTGTCGTCTCCGGGACCGGGACGGCGTAGTAGGAGGTGTCCACTTCGACGAGCGGAAACCGGCCGGCGTAGAAGGCCAGCCGGCCGGCCGGCGTGTTGGCCGAGCGGGGATACCAGCCGGAACGCAGCAGCGACTGGTCGGCCCAGGACGACGTGCCCACCTTGATGACACCCATGTCATTCAGTGGACAGTCCCGCACCCCGATCGGCAACCGCTGACGCCCGATGCCCTCAGGGCGTGTCCGATCTGGAAGTGTCGGTGTGCGGTCCTAGGCTGCTGGCCGACGGACTTCGAGGAAAGGGCGCCACCATGACCAGCACTGCGCAGCTCACCGGGGAACGGGCCGACCTGTTGCAGACGCTGCGCCGGCACCGGGGCTTCCTCCTGCAGACCGTCGACGGTCTGACCGACGAGCAGGCCGCCACCCGCAGCACCGTGAGCGAGCTCTGCCCTGGTGGGCTGATCAAGCACGTCGCGAGCACCGAGGAGCGGTGGATGTTGTTCGCCGTGGGTGGCGCCGAGGAGATGCAGCGGGCCGAGATCGACTGGGTCGGCCAGTTCCGGATGACCCCGGACGAGACCCTGGCCGGGCTGGTCGAGCGGTTCCAGGCGGTGGCCGCCCGCACCGACGAGTTGATCGCCACCCTCGATCTGGACACGGCCCATCCGCTGCCGCAGGCGCCCTGGTTCGAGCCGGGCGCGAGTTGGACGGTGCGTCGCGTGCTGCTGCACCTGATCGCCGAGACCTCCCAGCACGCCGGGCACGCCGACATCCTGCGGGAGGCGATCGACGGGGCCAAGACCATGGGCTGAGCCCCGGTCCGGCGGCCCGCGGTCCGCGTTCACGTCGTGTTCCTCGTCTCCCCGCGTTGGCGGATGTGACATCGCCCGACGGGGCGGCGCTGAGGGACACGAGATGAACGCGGACCGGATAGACAGTGAGACCGCCGAGCTGCTGCTCGGTGGTCTCCCCGTCGACGAGTCCACCAGAACACGTCCGGTTGTGCTGCTGCTGACGGCGGTCCGCGCCGCCGCCCGGCCCGGCGAACTGGCCGGTCTGGGTCACGCCGTGCGGGGCTTCCGCCACGTCCAGGCGCACGGCCACCGCTCTCCGCCGGCCCAGCGGGAGGCGCCCGTGGGAGAAGACGCGACGGTTGCTGACGTCAGGACCGGAACGGAGACGTCGGGGGCCTGACCGGCCGGGAGGAGCGCTCGCCGGCGTACGCGTCGGTGCGGCCCCAGCGCCCGGGAACGCCGAGCAGGTCGACGCGGCCGAAACCCGCCGGCAGGGCGGGCCTGACCAGCAGGTCCTCACCGGTGGGGCGCAGACCCAGCAGGGTGCCGAGCAACATCAGCAGAGCTCCCGAGGACCACGACTGCGGCCGGCCGGCCGAGGGCAACTGGACCGGATACTTCGTCAGACTCCGCTCGTAGCCGGCGATCACCTCCGGTACCGCCCCGCCGAGCGTCTGGGCCAGGTCGAAGATGCCGTTCGCGATCCGGGCCGCGTGCGTGTCGAACCGGTAGTGCCGTAGCCCGGCGGCGATCAGGGCGTTGTCCGACGGCCACACCGCCCCCAGGTGTGACCCCACCGGGTTGTACGGGCGCTGACCGGCGGCGTACGTCCGTACGCCCCAGCCGTTGAAGAGCCGTGGTCCCACCAGGTGCTCGGCGACCGCCTCGGCCCGATCGTCCGCCACGATCCCGCTCCACAGCAGGTGCCCGATGTTCGAGGACAGGGCGTCGACCGGCTCGCCGTACGGGTCGAGCGCCAGCGCGTAGTACTCCCGGTGCGGGAGCCAGAAGTCCCGGTTGAACCGCTCCTTGAGCGCCGCGGCCTCCTCATCGAGGCGGTCGGCGTATTCCGGGTCGCCCCAGAACTCGCGGGCCAGCCGGGCGCCGCGCCGCTTCGCGTCGTACGCGTAACCCTGCACCTCGCAGGTGGCGCGGGGGAAATCGGGCAGCCGTCCGTCCGCGTCGATGATCGCGTCCGTGGAGTCCTTCCAGGACTGGTTGACCGCGCCGACGCTCTCGTTGCGGCGCTGGTAGCGCACGTAGCCGTCCCCGGTCATGTCGCCGAACTCGTCGATCCAGTCCAGCGCCATCCGGGCCGGTTGGCGTAGCTCGCGGACGAGCTGGGCGTCGCCGGACCAGCGCTCGTACTCGTCGAGCAGCACCACGAACAGCGGGGTGATGTCCGCGGCGGCGTAGTACACCGCGCTCGGTCGCTCGCCGAAGACGCTCGACTCGCCGTAGCGGAGCTCGGCCACGATCTTGCCGGGCTCCTCCTCGCGTTCGTCGTCGAGGTGGCCGCCCTGGAGCAGGGCCAGCATCCGCAGCGTGGCCGGCGTCAACTCCGGGGTGAACGCCAGCGTCTCCAGGCAGGTGATGATGCTGTCCCGTCCCACGAAGGCCATCGACCACGGGAGGCCGGCGACCGGCACGCGCTCGGCGGTCGACAGCGGCCGGTATCGCAGCGCGGCCAGGTCGGCGAGGCTCCCCCGGTACATCTCCTCCAGGCCGTCGCGCTCGGCCACCAACCGCGGCGCCCGGTCCAGCCAGGCCGCCAGATCCTCCCGCATTCCGGTGCGGACGGCCTGCTGGTGCGCCTGAAGGCTCTCCCGCATGTCCTGACCGCCCTCCCCGACGACGGTCAGGACGACGTGCAGGTCGGTCTCCCACTGCCCGTGCGGTGCGACGCGGATCCGGAACGTCATCCCACCCTCGTCGACGTCGACCGCGGCGGTGCTGCTGATCGTCGTCTCGCGGACGAACCGCTGCCGCTCGTAGCGCAGGGTGAGCCGTTGGCGCGCGGAGTCGACGTCGACCCGTACGTCCCGCCGCCGCAGGTTCCCGATCTCCGAGATGTCGGCGAAGTCGCTGCCCATCTCCATGCGGATGGTGAGTTCGGCCGGCTGCGGCGAGTGGTTGAGCACGGTGAGCTTCTCGTGGAAGCACTCGTGGACCGAACGGTGCCGGATGATCGACACGTCGGCGTCGACGTAGTGGCTCGCGGCGCCGGGCACCAGGAAGAAGCGGGTCTCGAAGTACGTCATGTCGTCGCGGGAGAGGGCGTTGATCCGCTCCCCGTCGACGGTGAGCACCCAGTGCGAGAGGAAGCGCGTGTCGAACGCGAAGAGCCCGACGGGCGCCTGCGGATCCACCTCGACGTCACCCTGGGCGTCGCTGATGGCGAACACGTTGCCGGCGAGGACGTGCACGAGTTCCTGCCTCATGGCCGCTCGTCCCGCCCGCTGACCGCCGCCTGCCCGGCCGGCGCGCTCCGCCGGGCCAAGGCGGCCCGCCCCAGCTCGCGCGGGTGTCGGGCGCCCCTCGGGCCCGGTAGGACGCGTCGCAGCACCAGCAGCAGCCGCATGTCGCCCCGCAGAGTCAGCTCGTTGCGCAGCAGCGCCGTACCCGGGGGCAGGTCGCCGCTGGCCAGCTCGTCGAAGACCGCACGCGGCGCGCGGACGACCAGGTCCGCGTCGTCGGACGAGCGGCTGACCCGGATGTGCTGGTCCGCCACGGTCAGGTACCAGTGCTCGGTGTGCCCGTCGTCGCGCAGGTCCAGCCGTAGGGTCCCGGTGGTCGTCTCGGGCAGGTCGAAAGGCCGGTCCGTGTCCAGATGCTCCAGGTAGCTCGTCGCCGTCGTGCCCATCACATCCCCTCCCGCATCCCCGCAGAATTCCTCGCGGCGGGGTGAGAGCGCTTCACCCTGAACGGGTGAACCACCGTGCCACGATCAACGTTTGGTGTGGTGGGCGCTGGGCAGCCACCGGCGCGAGGACACCGGCGAAGGGACCGACATGCGGGCGCTGCGGCTGCGGGAGTGGAAGTCGACACCGGAGCTGGTCGAGGTCGCCGAGCCCACGCCCGGTCCCGGCCAGGTGGTCGTGAAGATCGGCGGCGCGGGCGCCTGTCACTCGGATCTGCACCTGATGGACGAGTTCGAGCCGGGCGCGATGCCCTGGAATCCGCCGTTCACGCTCGGGCACGAGAATGCCGGGTGGGTGCACACGCTCGGCGACGGGGTGTCCGGGTTGACGGTGGGGCAACCCGTGGCCGTGTTCGGCTCGTGGGGATGCGGCACCTGCGCCCGGTGCCGCGTCGGCATCGACCCGTACTGCGAGGACCCGGCCGGCTCGCCCGTGCCGGGCGGCGGCGGCGGGCTGGGCCTGGACGGTGGGATGGCCGAGTACCTGCTGGTCCCGGACGCGCGGCACCTCGTGCCGCTGCCCGACGGGCTCGACCCGGTGCACGCCGCGCCGCTCACCGACGCTGGTCTCACCCCGTACCACGCCATCCGACGGAGCTGGCCGAAACTGTCGCCGGGCAGCACCGCCGTCGTGATCGGCGTTGGTGGGCTGGGACACCTGGGCGTGCAGATCCTCAAGGCGACGACGGCCGCCCGGGTCATCGCCGTGGACACCCGCGCCGAGGCGCTGGACCTGGCGCGGGAGTACGGCGCCGACCAGACGGTGACCCCGGGGCCCGAGGCAACCAAGGAGATCCGGCGGGCCACCGGCGGGCGGGGCGCCGACGTGGTGCTGGACTTCGTCGGCAGCGACGCCACCCTGACGCTCGCCGCGGCGGTGGCCCGCACCGTGGGTGATCTGACGATCGTGGGCATCGGCGGCGGCACCCTGCCGGTCTCGTTCTTCTCCGTGCCGTACGAGGTGAACATCGCGACCACCTACTGGGGAAGCCGGAACGAGCTGGTGGAGGTGCTGGACCTCGGCGCCCGGGGCCTGGTCCGCCCGAGGATCACCACGTTCGCGCTGGAGGGCGCCCTCGACGCGTACCGCCAGATGCGCGACGGGACGCTCGAAGGCCGGGCCGTGATCGTGCCGTGAGCCCGGCGGGCGCAGGGCGTCAGCCGCGCTCGAGCAGGCCGCGGACGTAGGCGGCCTGGCCGGCGTGTTGCGCGTCGTCGTCGGCGATGCTGACCAGCCGCACGCCGAGGCTGACCGGCGGGTCCCACGACTCGTCGACGATGCGGTCCAGGTCCGCCGGGCGCAGGCCGGCGAGGAACGATCGGGTACGCGCCGAAACCGCGCCGTAGTAGTCGATCAGCGCCTGCGCGCTCTCCGGCCGTACGCCCGCGACCTGGGCGGGCGTGTGTCCGTAGCCGGTGTCGTGCGGGTCGGCGACGAGCCCGAACCGCCCCGGCCAGTCGCCGCTGGTCCAGATCTGCTCGGTGTCGAGCAGGTCGGCGACGTGGTGGTCCTGGACGCGGGTCAGGTGCCACACCAGCCAGCCGATCGAGTTGGCGCCCTCGCCGGGCGCCCAGCGCAGCTGCTCCGGCGTGAGGCCCTCGACCGCCGTGCGGACGAGGTCGGGCAGCCGGTCGTACGTCTCGGTCAGCAGGTCACTCACGTCCACGGGTACGCCTCCTGGTGGGTTCTGGATCACCGTACCGCCGCCCACCGACGGCCGGACCCCGGCCGCTACCGTGATCACGTGGTCGCGGCGCTGGAGCTGTATCTGGACCCGGACGCCACCCGGCGCATCCGGGTGCTGTGGGACGCCCTGGAGGCGGAGGGTGTGCAGAGCATGCGCTCCCTGCTGGAGCAACGCCACCGCCCGCACGTGTCGCTCGCGGTGGCGCCCCGCTTCGACCCCGAGCAGGTCGCCGAGGCGCTGCGCGGAACAGTCGTGGCAGCCCCGCTGCGCCTCGACTTCCAGCACGCCGGGCAGTTCGTCGGCCGGGTGCTCTGGCTCGGCCCGACGCCGACGGCGGAGCTGCTGGCGCATCACCGTCTGGTGCACGGCCGGCTCGCCGCCGCCGGCATCGGGCTGGTCGAGCACTACCAGCCGGGACGCTGGGTGCCGCACTGCACGCTGTCGATGCGTGTGCCGAACACGCTGATGGCCGCCGCGGTGCGCCGCTGTCTGGAGGTGCTGCCGCTGGCGGCGACCGTGGTCGGCGCGGCGCTCACCGACCACGCCCGTGGCATCGCCCAGCCGCTGCCCTAGGCACTGTCGGTCCACCGGTCGGTAGGCGTCCGCCGGCCGCTCAGGTGAGGGTGTGGTGGCCCGCCTTGATCACCTGGTCGTACTCGCTGCGTCGGGCGTCGTAGGCGGGCTCCAGAAACGCCTCCGAGTCGGGCCCCACCGGCAGCCGCAGGGGCGGTGAGTCCATCTGCCCGAGCCGCCAGACCACGTCGGCGAAGAGCTCGGGGGAGTTGAACTCCGCCGTCGTGTTCATGCCCTGGAGCGCGCCGAGGATGCCCTCGCTGACCGGCAGGTAGTCCGAGATGCGGTTCGCCGGCATCACCAGATTGGCGCTGTAGTCGGTCGCGAACCCGCCCGGTTGCAGGATGGTCACCTTGACCCCGAGGTGGCCGGCCTCGGCGGCCAGCGACTCGGCCGCCCCCTCCACCGCGAACTTGCTCGCCGTGTACGCGGCGAGCCCCGGGAAGGGCACCGTGCCGGAGACCGAGCTGACGAAGACGGCATGCCCGCCGCCCTGCGCCCGCCACACCGGCAGCACCGCGCGGGTGAGCCGCCACGGCCCGAACACGTTGGTGTCGAACTGCGCGGCGATCTCCGCGTCGGACACCTCCTCGAAGGTGCCGAACTGTCCGTAGGCCGCGTTGTTGACCAGGACGTCGATGCCGCCGAAGGCGTTCACCGCCCGCTCGACCGCTGCCGCGCACTGCTCCGGGTCCCGTACGTCCAGGGCGACGGCCAGCACGTTGTCCGGATGCCGGGCCACCAGACCGTCAAGGGTCTCCGACCGCCGGGCCGTCGCCACCACCTGCTCGCCCTCGGCCGCGAGCCGGGCCGCGAGAGCCTGACCGAGCCCGCTCGAACACCCCGTGATCAACCAACGCTTCGTCATGGTCCTCGATCCACCCCATCCACTGCGTCACCTGGCGATTGCAGAGTGTCAGAGGCGATGGGCCCGATGAAGGGCATCGACCGTCGCCAAACCGATTCGTCAGATACACGCCATCGCGTGGCGGGAGGTTTTGTCCGGTTTGGCGGGCGTCAGTCGGGAAACCGAAAACCGGGGGTGCGGACGCGGCCCGACGTGGGATGGTTCGACGTGGATGCCGTACCGGTGGCGACCCGCACGAGCGGGTCGCCCGGCCGGGCGCGCGGGGCACACCGCGCCGCCCGCGGCGGCTTCGACGAGGAGAGGCAGGGCCCATGCAGGCTCAGCGCAGGCCACCGCGGAGCGAGCGGAGCCAGACCAAGCACGACCGCACCGGAGGTGGCATGACCGGCGCCGCCACCCCGCTGACCATCTGGGCCGCCGCGGTGCTGCTCGGGCGCATCGGCGCCGGCGACGACGACCTCGAGGACGAGCGGCACATCCTGCGCGGCATCGAGTGAGCGTCGTTCACAGCCAGCCGCGGCGCTTGAAGACCAGGAAGAGCGTGCCGCAGACCAGCACCATGAGCAGCAGCGCGAACAGGTAGCCGAAGCGCCAGTTCAGTTCGGGCATGTGCACGAAGTTCATCCCGTACACCGTGCCGATCAAGGTGGGGGCGAACAGGATCGCGGCCCACGAGGAGACCTTCTTCAGCTCCTCGTTCTGCGCGTAGCTGGCCGCCGTGAGGCTGCGCATCTCCTCGTTCTGCTGCTGCGAGACCAGCGTGGCGTTGACGGTGAGGATGTTCTGTAGCAGGTGCCGGAACCCGTCCACCCGCTCCACCACCTGGGTGAGGTGGTCGGTGACGTCCCGCAGGTAGCGGCGCAGCTCCTCGTCGGCGCCGTAGCTGCCGGCGCCGGCAGCCAGGGCGTCGAGCATGCCGAGCAGCGGGCGGGCGGCCCGCTGGAACTCGATGACCTCCCGGCTGAGCCCGTAGATGCGCCGGCTGGCGTTCGGGTCGCCACCGAACACCTGGGTCTCGATCTCGTCGATGTCGTTCTCCAGGCCCGCGACCACCGGCGCGTACCCGTCCACGACCTGGTCCAGGACCGCGTACAGCACCGCCTCGGGGCCCCGGGCGAGCATCGGCGCGTCGGCCTCCATGCGGCGTCGTACGGCGGCCAGGTCGGGCGCCTCCCCGTGCCGGACCGTGACCACGAAGCCGGGCCCGATGAACAGGTGCAGCTCGGAGAACTCCACCTCCTCCCGCAGGTCGTCGTAGCGGGCGGCGCGCAGCACCACGAAAAGGGTGTCCCCGTACCGTTCCAGCTTGGGCCGCTGGTGGGCGTTGATCGCGTCCTCCACGGCCAGGTCGTGCAGACGGAACTCGCGCGCCAGCGAGGAGACCTGGTCGATGTCGGGCCGGTACAGGCCGATCCAGGCCATCGCGTGGTCCTGCGACTGGAGGCAGGCGTACGTCTCGGCGAGACCGGCCGGTGAGGCGAACCGGTGTCCTTGGACATAGACGGCGCTGTCCACCAGGCCGCCCGCGGACGCGCTCCCCGGCTGCTCCGGCGTGACCGCCCCGACCCGCGTCTCGTGTTCGTCGAGCTGTCGGCCGAAGCCGTCCCCCCGGCGGAAGCGGCGGCCACCGACCACGAGCCCGCTCCCCTCCCGGCGCTGCCCGGCCCGGGGTCGGGACGGGGGCGCTGTTTCCCCCGTGCCCTGGGCCCGAAACCCCGACGCGCCGCCGGTCCGGCGCTCCCGGCGGGCGGGTTCGGCACACCGCCGGACGGACGTCCACCGGACGACGGATACTCGCGGTGACCATGGGCGGGACGGGGGTGACGCCGGTGGAGGTGGACAGGCGCGCCGGCCGGCGGACCGACCGGTTCCGCAGGTGGCTGCTCGCCGACGCGTCGCGGCAGCCCGCGCCGCAGGGCCTGCACGTCCGGCCACAGGAGGACCGGCACCACCCGTGGTGGAAGGTGATGTGCCTGACCGGCGTGGACTACTTCTCGACGCTGGGCTACCAGCCGGGTATCGCGGCGCTGGCCGCCGGAGCGCTCTCGCCGGTGGCGACCCTGGTGCTGGTGCTGGTGACCCTGCTGGGCGCGCTACCGGTCTACCGTCGGGTGGCGGTGGAGAGCCCGCACGGCGAGGGCTCGATCGCGATGCTCGTACGCCTGCTCAGCTACTGGCCGGGCAAGCTGTTCGTGCTGGTGCTGCTGGGCTTCGCGGCCACCGACTTCATCATCACCATCACCCTGTCCGCGGCCGACGCCACAGCCCACATCGACGAGAACCCGTTCGTGCCCGGCGGGTTCAAGGGTCACGAGGTCGTCCTCACGCTGCTGCTGGTGGCGCTGCTCGGCGCGGTGTTCCTCAAGGGTTTCGGCGAGGCCATCGGGATCGCCGTCGTGCTGGTGGCGGTCTACCTGTCGCTGAACGCGGTGGTGATCGGCGACGCGCTGTGGCGGGTGGTGAGCGACCCGGACGCGGTCGGGAACTGGGGCACCGCGCTGCGTACCGGGCACGGCGACCCGCTGATGGTCGTCGCGCTGTCCCTGTTGGTGTTCCCGAAGCTGGCGCTGGGCCTGTCCGGTTTCGAGACCGGGGTGGCGGTGATGCCGCACATCCGGGGAGACCGCCAGGACTCGGAGGACCGGCCGCTGGGCCGCATCCGGGGCGCGCGACGGCTGCTCACCACCGCCGCCGCGACGATGAGCGTCTTCCTGATCACCAGCAGCGTCACCACCACCGTGCTGATCCCGCCGGAGGCGTTCCAGCCGGGCGGGGCCGCCAACGGCCGGGCGCTGGCCTACCTGGCGCACCAGCACCTGGGCGGAGTTTTCGGCACCGTCTACGACATCTCCACCATCGCGATCCTGTGGTTCGCGGGCGCGTCCGCGATGGCCGGGCTGCTCAACCTCGTACCCCGGTATCTGCCCCGCTACGGCATGGCGCCGACGTGGGCCCGCGCGGTCCGGCCGCTGGTGCTGGTGTTCACCGGGGTGGCGTTCCTGATCACGGTCGTCTTCTCCGCCAGCGTCGACGCCCAGGGCGGCGCGTACGCGACCGGAGTTCTGGTGTTGATCACCTCGGCGGCGACGGCCGTGACCCTCGCGGCGCGGCGGCGACGGCAACGGGGCCGCACGGTCGCGTTCGGGGCCATCGCGGTGGTGTTCGTCTACACCACCGTGGCGAACGTGGCGGAGCGGCCCGACGGTGTGAAGATCGCGGCCTGCTTCATCGGCGCGATGATCCTGGTGTCGGCGCTGTCGCGGCTGCTGCGGGCGTTCGAGCTGCGGGTCGACCGCGTCGACCTCGACGAGGTCGCGACCGCGTTGATCGACGAGCGCGCCGGACGCCGGATCCGCCTGATTGCGCACGAGCCGGAGCGCCGCGACCTGACGGAGTACCGCGACAAGCTGGCCCAGACCATGGCGGACAATGACTTCCCCGACGACAGCGACGTGATCTTCGTGGAAGTCCGGGTCACCGACCCGTCGGACTTCGAGACGGAGTTGCCGGTACGCGGCAGCGTGGCGCACGACCGCTTCCCGGTGCTCAGCCTGGCCAGCTCCTCGGTGCCCAACGCGCTGGCCGCGCTCTTACTGGAGATCCGCGACCGTAGTGCGCGACGCCCCCACATCTACTTCGAGTGGACCGAGGGCGGCCCGGCCCGCAACGTGCTGCGCTACCTGGCGTTCGGGCAGGGCGAGATCGCCTCGGTGACCCGGGAGATCCTGCGCCGCCAGGAGCCGGACCGGACGCGCCGACCCCACGTGCACGCCGGTTGACCCGCTCGCCGAGCGCCGGTCACCGTCGGTGAGCGTGGTCATATCGGCTGGACGAGGGACCGGTCGCTGCTGCTAGCCTCGGCGCAGGTCATGAGCGCCAGCGCGAAGCCCCGGCTCGCTGGCCGGCAACCCTCCTCCGCGGTGGGGTGCCCCGGGTGAAGACCAGGCACCGGCGGGACGTCGGTGCAAGCGTGGCCTGGCACCCAGGTCAGCAACAAGACCCGGGAGACCGCATGCACATCCTCAGCCCGACGCCACCGGCCAGCCGGCGTACCCCGGCCCTGACCCGGCGTCGCCACGTGGACCTGATGCGAATGCGCAGCGCGGCGTGTACCGCCGCCTGAAGCGCTGACCCTCCCCACCCCGTCCCACCCGCCCCCTGAGGGCACCCACCCACCACGCGACCTCTCGCGTCGATCATGAAGTTGCTGCCCGCCCGGCCGGCGTGTCGCGGCGCCAACTTCATGATCGACGAGGTCGACGCATCCCTTTTGGAGCTGGCTGTGCGAATTTTTTCTGCATTCAAGGTATTTGCGGCTGCCGCCGTTGCTCTTGGCGCGTTGAGCGCTTGCGGTGGCGGGGACGGCGGCGGGTCGGCGGGCGGCGGCGGCAACCCGTACGGCCTGGCGCAGGCCGGCGTGTTGCGGGCCGGCACCCTGACCGACGCACCGCCGAACGTGTACCTCAAGGACGGTAAGTTCACCGGCTTCGACAACGACCTGCTGACCGCCGTGGCCGGCAAGCTCGGTCTGCGGGTGGAGTTCGTCGGCACCGACTTCTCCGCGCTGCTGTCCCAGGTCAACAACCACAAGTTCGACGTCGGCAGCTCCTCGATCACCATCACCGAGGCGCGCAAGAAGACCGTCGACTTCGGCAACGGGTACGACTTCGGCTACTTCGGGCTGGACGTGCCGGCCGGCTCCCCCATCACCGGTTTCGACCAGCTCGCCGGCAAGCGTGTCGTGGTGGTACAGGGCACCGTCCAGGACGACTACGCCACCGGCAAGCAGCTCGGCCCGGTCCGCGTACCGGACTACAACGGCGCGATCAACCAGCTCAAGGCGGGCACGGCCGACGCGTGGATCGCCCCGGCGGAGATCGGCGAGAAGTCCGCCGCCGACAGCAACGGCAAGATCACCGTGGCGGCCAAGCAGCTCAGCCCGGCACCGACCGCGTACGCCGTCGCCAAGGGCAGCGACAAGCTGCGCGAGGCGCTGAACAAGGGCCTCGACGAGGTGATCGCCGACGGCACGTGGAGCCGGTTGCAGGCCCAGTACTACCCGGGCCGCCCGATCCCGGCCGACTTCACCCCGGGCAGCGGCAAGGCGGCGGCACCGGCGGCGTCCGGGTCCACGCTGCCGTCGGCGTCCGCGTCGACGTCGTCCTGAGCGATCCGAGTTGACGAGCGGACGGGGCGGTAGGAGAGGCGAACGATGGATCCGTTGAGCACCCTGTGGGAGACGTTCTTCGACGTCGACGCGATGCGCGAGGCGCTGCCCGAGATGCTGACCGTCGGGCTGCCCAACACGCTGATCCTGGCGGTTTCCGCCGCCCTGCTCGGCACGGTGCTGGGTCTGCTGCTGGCCGTGGCCGGCATCTCCCGTAGTCGGTGGCTGCGGTGGCCGGCGCGCGTCTACACCGACGTGTTCCGGGGACTGCCGGCCGCGGCGACGATCCTGCTGATCGGCGTCGGACTGGCGCCGCTGGGCATGCGGGTGTGGGGGCCGGACCCGTACCCGCTGGGCATCCTCGCGCTGTCGCTGATCGCCGCCGCGTACATCGGGGAGATCTTCCGCGCCGGCATCCAGTCCGTGGAGGCAGCCCAGTTGGAGGGCGCGCGGGCCCTCGGCTTCTCCTGGGCCGACGCGATGCGGCTGGTGATCATCCCGCAGGGCATCCGGCGGGTGCTGCCCGCCTGGGTCAACCAGCTCATCGCGCTGATCAAGGACTCCAGCCTGGTCTACTTCCTCGGCCTGGTGGCCAGCCAGCGGGAGCTGTTCCGCATCGGGCAGGACTACGCGGCCACCACCGGAAACGAGTCCGCGCTGCTGCTGGCTGGCCTGTTCTACCTGGCGTTGACCGTCCCGCTGACACACCTCGTCAACTGGATCGACCGGCGGCTGCGCGACGGCCGGACCACCGTCGCGCCGGACGAGGACGACGAGCCCGCCTTGACCGCGACCACGGAAGGAGACCGGCGATGACCGCCGCCACGACCACCTCGGTCAGCCTGCGGGCACAGGACATCCACCTGGCCTTCGGAGCGAACCGCGTGCTGCGCGGCGTCGACCTGACCGTGCCCCGCGGCGCGACGGCCTGTGTGATCGGACCCTCCGGTTCGGGCAAGTCCACTCTGCTGCGTACGCTCAACCGACTCATCGAGCCCGACCGTGGCGACGTGCTGCTGGACGGACGCAGCGTGCTGCGGGACGACCCGGACGCGCTACGCCAGCGGGTCGGCATGGTGTTCCAGCAGTTCAACCTCTTCCCGCACATGAGCGTGCTGCGCAACGTCACGCTGGCGCTACGCCGACTGCGCAAGCTCGGACAGGACGAGGCGGTCCAGGTCGCGCGGGCGCAGTTGGAGCTGGTGGGGCTGGCCGGCAAGGCCGACGCCCGGCCCTCGCAGCTCTCCGGCGGTCAGCAGCAGCGGGTGGCGATCGCCCGGGCCCTGGCGCTGCGACCCGAGGTGATGCTCTTCGACGAGGCCACCTCGGCGCTCGACCCGGAGCTGGTCAAGGGGGTGCTCGGGGTGATGGCCGACCTGTCCGCCGCCGGGATGACCATGGTCGTGGTCACCCACGAGATGGGCTTCGCCCGGCAGGTCGCCGACACCGTGGCCTTCATGGACCGCGGCGTGGTGCTGGAGGCCGGCCCGCCGGAGCGGATCTTCGAGGGGGCCGAGCATCCCCGGCTGCGTCGTTTCCTCGCCCAGGTGCTCTGAGCCGGCGCGCTCAGCCGGCCTGGTGGCGCAGGTGCGCGGCGAACGCCTTCAGGTCGCCGAGCAGTTCCAGGATGGCGTTGCGGTAGGCGACCGACGCCCACAGGTGCAGCTCCTCGTCGTCCAGCCCGCCGAACGCGAGCGACAGCGCCTTGCGCCGACGCCGGTCGAGCACCTTCTGCGGGCGGGCAAGGAGATCGCCCTCCCGCCGCAACGCCTGGAGGTAGGCGGCCACCGCCTCCTGGTAGTGCCGCCCGGCGACCCGTTCCAACAGGGTGAACTCGAAGACGTGCAACGCCGCCTCGGAATCCCAGTACGCGCTGTCGCGCACCGGCGCGCTCGCCACGTGCCGGCCCATGGCATGCCGGGCCTCGTAGAGCAGCAGCACACCCCGGCCGGTGGTGCTCAGCGGCCGGCGCGGCGTCGGCAACCGCAGCGTCCGTACCGGCGCGGCGACGGTCAGGTCCACCGCGCCGGCGTACGTCGGCATGCGCTGCGTCGTCGATGCCGGCTCGGGCAGCAGGCAGGCCAGCTCCTGGTATGGCACCGGGCCGCCGGAGGGCAGGGCGCGTACCGTCTCGGCGTGCAGCTCGCCGAGCGGCCGATCGTCGGAGGCACGACCCGGCGCCACGGTGAGCACGAGACCGTTGGCGCCGGGCACCGGCACGCCCAACACGCAGGAGTGACGCAGAAAAGCCCAGGTCGCCGCCGCCTCGCGGATGCCGCTCGCCACGGCCTGCGCGTCCGCGCGCCAGTCCTGGGCGATCCGTAGCCGCTGCGCCAGGTCGGCGGTCGCCGCGCCGTCGTGCGGATACAGCTCCCGTACGGCCCGGGGAAGCGACCCGAGGCGCACCGCCAACGGGTCGCCGCTGGGTGGGGGCACGGCGTGCCTCGGGCAGTCGGCGTCGGAGTGCGGGTCACCGTCGACCGCGTGGCAGTCGCCCAGCCAGCTCGCGCCGGCTGGCCCCGCCGGACGGGCGAACGCCAGGTGGGGCAGCCGGCCGGTACGCAGGACCGTCTCGTACTGCGGCCGGGTGCGCCCGGCCCGCAGCACGTCCAGTGGCAGCACGGGCGCGAGCGTCACCACCGCGGCGAGGACGGCGCAGTGCGGGCAGGTGTCGCGGACCCGGTAGCGCCGGAGGTGGTCCACCCCGGGCTGTTCCCACTGGACGCCGACGACGGCATCCTCCTGCGCCATCAGATAGAGGAACTGGGTGGCGACACGCTCGCGGGTGACCGTAGCCACCTCGTCGAGGAACTGCCGCTCGGTGACCACCCGTAGCTCGGCCGCGCTCGCACCGGTGGTCATGGGCACCCCCTCACCGACCGAGCACATCGACGAACGCCGAAACGACCTTCACCGTACCCGCCAGCGACCTGCCCTCATGCCCCGAACCTGGCCGAGCCCATGTCACCAATCCGTCAGGGGGCACCGCCGCCGGTCACTCGTTCGGGCCGCGGCCCAGCAGCCGGATCTCCTCGTTGTCCAGCGCCGACTGGAGCTCCAGGAGCACCAGGTCGTCGATCTCCCGACTGTCGCGCAGCCGCGTCAGCTCCCGTCGCTTGTGGGCGAGGACGCCGAGACGCAGCCGAAGCTCCAGCTTGCGTTCCTGGGCGGTCCGACCGCCGGTCTCGTCGAGGTCGGCCAGGTGTCGCTGGTACTCGGCCCGCAGCCGGCGTACGGCCTCCTCCTCGGCCCCCACCTCCTCGGCGACCCCGGGCAGGGCGTCCAGGCCGGCCTGGGTGGCCCGCCGTCGGGCGTGTCGGGCCTCGTCGACCCGCTCGGGGTCGCCGGACAGCCCCGCCCAGCGCACCACCAGCGGCAGCGTGGTGCCCTGCACCAGCATGATCAGGACGATCACCAGCGCCGTGACGAAGATGATCAGATCTCGCTCGACCACCGGGCGACCGGAGACCGTCATCGTCGGCACGGCCAGCGCGGCGGCGAGCGACACGGCGCCCCGGAAACCGGACCAGCCCGCGACCGTGCCGACCCGCCAAGTCGGCGTGCCGCCCTCCTGCTCCGCCATCCGACGACGCAGTAGCCGCCTCGACTGCGACGTCAGGTAGACGAAGCCCAACCGGGTGAGCACCACGGCGAGCGTCACCGCGAGCACGATCAGCACGGCCCTCGGGGGCGAGGTGCTGACGATGCCGCGCACCGCCCGGGGGATCTGGGTGCCGAGCAGCACGAACAGGCCACCGTTGATGAGGAAGGTGGACAGGTCCCAGAACGCGTACGCCAGCACCCGGGAGCGGGCGCGGATCACCCGTGGGCCGGCGTACGCGAGCACCAGACCCGAGACCACGACGGCCAGCACGCCACTGGCGTGCACCGCGCTGGCGAGCAGGAAGGCGGCGAACGGCGTCAGGACGCTCAGCGCGCCCTCGCGCAGCGGATCGTCGAGCCGCTTGCGGATCAACACCACGATGACGCCCACCAGCAGACCGGCGACCAGGCCGCCGAGGCTGGCCCCGACGAACTCCTCGCCGATGCCCAGCGCCCCCGGCTCCGCGCTCTGGGTGAGCAGGCCCACCGTCACCGCGAAGATCACCAGGGCGGTGCCGTCGTTGATCAGGCTCTCCGCGTGCAGGGTGGTGAGGAGCTTTCGGGGCAGCCGCTTGGCCAGGCCGGTGACCGCGGCGGCGTCGGTCGGCGCGAGGACCGCGCCGAGCACCCAGGCGGCGGCGGGGTTCACGCCGAACGCCTGCGCGGTGAAAGAGACGGTGATCATGGTGAGGACCACGAGCACCACGGCGAGCAGCCCGATCACCGGCAGGTTGGCCCGGATCTCCCGCAGGCTGATGGTCAGGCTCTCCCGGTAGAGGATCGCCGGCAGGAAGATCAGCAGCACCAGGTCCGGTTCCAGGACCACGTCGGACAGTGGCGGCGCGAGCCCGAGCAGCACTCCGAACGCGATGAGCAGCACCGGCGGCGCGACCCGGTAGCGGCCGCCGAGGGTGGTGCCGATCAGGACGGTGACGCCCAGCACGACGATCAGGACGAGCCCCTGCACGGCGTACCCCCTAGATCCCCGATTGGCGGCGCAGGCCGGTGGTTCCATCTGACCGCACGCCGGTGGCCTGTTCCAGGGGAACGGGCAAGTCGCCGGCCGCGCGAGTGCGGCCGCCCCCTGATCGAGCCGAGAGCGCGGCGCGGATCAGGTGAGGTCGGCGGCGCGGACGCGCGCGGTGAGCAGGCGGGCGGTCCGGCGGTGCGCCACGGCCTCCTGGTCCTTACCCAGCGCCGCGGCGAGATCGGCGAGGTGCCCGGCGACCGGCCCGGCGCTGAGCACGCCGCTGCCGGCGGCCAGCTCGGCGGCGGCCGGCCGGAGCGCCGCGGCGGCGCGCTCGATGGTGGGTCGGTCGTCCACGGCGAGCGCCGCCCGGGCGACCAGGCACAGTCGCACCTCCCGCAGCAGGTCGTGTGGCCCGTCCGGCAGGGCACGCAGCGCCGACACGGCGGCGCCGCGATCACCGGCGTGCGCGAGCAGCAGCGGTCGGACCCACGGCTCGTGCGGACCCCAGTCCAGCCCCGCCCAGTCCTCGTCGCCGAGACCGTCGACCGGCCCGACGGGGACCGGCTCGTCGCCGGCCGGGAGCGGCACGGGGTCGCCGACGGCGTCGGCCAGACGCAGCCCGAGCAGGGCGAGCGGCAGCAGCCCCTGGGCCAGGCCCGGCATGCCGTCGATCGGCAGCCGCCCGGCGACGGTCCGGTACGCGGTCGCCGCCGCGCTCCGGTCACCGACCCACCCCTGGCGTAGAGCCGCGTACCAGCCGGTGAAGACACCGACCACCGGCAGTTCGTAGCGCTGCGCGAGACGGTCGGCGGCGCGCGCGTGCTCGTCCGCACCGGTCCGATCGGCCCGCGCGCAGCACGCCTGGAGCAGGATGAGGTGGCCCAGCACCTCGAAGGTCACCAGGTGCCGCCCGGCGGCGAGGTCGACCAGCTCGGCGCCGATCCGGGCCCGGGTGTCGGCCAGCCCGACGCGGTCGAAGGCGTGCATGAAGCGCGCGTTCAGCGCGAAGGCCAGCAGCCCGGGGTCGTCGAGGGTCCGGGCGATCCGCTCGGCCTCGGCGGCGGCCCGGCGGCCACGGTCGTCGGTGACGCCCCGCAGTTCCAGCGCGAGGGTGCTCAGCAACCGACTGCGGTGCGCCGAGCTGGTCGGGCCGAGGCCGGTCAGGGCGTGCTCGGCGGCGCGGACGATCCGCTCGGAGAGCAGGTCGTCGTCGTTGCGGGTCCAGATGGCCGGTACGTCGAAGCCGGCCAGCACCTCGGCGGTCAGCCGGGCGTCGCCGAGCGCCTCGGCGTCCGCGAGCGCCTTCGCACGGTGACCCCGCGCCTCGGCCAGCCGACCCGTCACCGCCAGAGAGCGGCCGAGGCCGAGCAGCGCGGTCAGCCGCGCACGCCGCTCGGTCCCGCCGGCCCGGTCATACGCCTCGATGACCTGGGCCCACAGCCGGGCGGCCTCGTGCGGGTTGCCGCCGCGTTCGGCCCGTTCGGCGGCCGTACGGGCGTAGTCGGCGGCGCGTCGGGCGGCTGTCGCCCCGCCGGCGGACAGCAGGTGGTGGGCGAGCGCGGCGGGGTCGACGGGCTGGTGCCGCTGCAACACCTCGGCCACGGCGGCGTGCCAGGCCGCGCGACGCGACGCGGACAGGTCGGCGTAGAGCGTGTCGCGGACCAGGATGTGGGTGAACCGTAGCCGCCCGTCGGGTGCCTGCTCGGTCAGGAAGCCGGCCTGCAACGCGCGGTCGACGGCGTCCAGCAGCGCGGCCGGGTCGTCGGTCAGCGCGCCGAGCACGGCGGGGTCGACGTCCCGGCCGAGCACCGCCGCCTGCCGCAGCACGGTACGGGTTGGTGGGGGCAGCTGTGCGAGACGGTGCCGGATGACGTCGCGCACCCCGGGCGGCACCGCCTCCAGCGCCGCGCCGCCCGCCTCGGCGTACAACTGGGCCAGCTCCCGTACGAAGAACGGGTTGCCCGCGCTACGGCGGTGGATCAGCGCGACGGCGCTCGGAGCCAGTTCCGTCCCGGCGACGGCGCGGGCCAGTTCGCCGGTGGCCTCCGGGGACAGTCCTGCGAGGTACTCCCGCACGGGTTCGAGCGCAGCAGCGCGAGCCAGGGCGGCGGTCAACCCCCCGGTGATCTCGGTGGCCCGGTACGTGCCCAGGACCAGCACCGGCCCGGTGGCGGGTTGCGGTCCGGCGAGCAGGGCGGTGAGCAGATCCAACGTGTCGCCGTCGGCCCGGTGCAGGTCGTCCAGGACCAGCAGCAGCGGGCCCCGGTCGGCGGCGGCGGAGAGCACCGACGCCACCGCGCGGTGTCGGCGGAACCGGGCCACGGCGGGATCACCGACGCTGTCGGCGTCCGCCGTACCGCCGTCGGGCGGCACGGCGTCCGCAGGGGCGGAACCGCCGCCCGGAGGGACCGATTCACCGCCCGCGGAGAACGGCACGCCCGCGCCGGTGAGCGCTTCGGTGATCTGGGTCCACGGCCAGGCGGCCGGGGCGCCCTCGTACTCGGGGCTGCGGCCCCACGCCGTGGTCCAGCCCTCGGCGGCCAACTGTCGCGTCAGCGCCTCGGCCAGGGCCGTCTTGCCGGCGCCCGGATCGCCGCTGAGCAGAGCGAGGGTGGGCCGTCCGGAACGGGTGGCGGCCTCGGCGGCACGCCGCAGCCGCTCCCGCTCCGCGTCCCGCCCCACGAACGGCCGCCGCGACCCCGGCCCGCCGCCCGGACCGACGCCGGCCCGGTCCGGAACGGCAACCGTGGGGGTGTCGGTGAGGTGTGGGGCCTGCGCGAGGATGTCGGCCTCCAGCCGGCGCAGCTCGGGGCCCGGGTCCACCCCCAGCTCCGCCACCAGGACGTCGCGGGCCTCGCGCAGCGCGGCCAACGCCTCGCCCTGTCGGCCGGCGCGGTAGCGGGCCAGGGCGAGCACTCGCCAGGCGTCCTCCCGCAGCGGATGGGCGGCGAGGTGGCCGGGCAGGTCGGCGGCGGCCTCGTCCGGCCGGCCCAACGCGAGCAGCGCCTCGGCCCGCCGTTCCACGGCGAGCAGCCGCAGCTCGTCCAGCCGGTTGACCTCCGCCACGGCCCAGCCCTCGCCCACGCAGTCCGCGTACGCCGGCCCGCGCCACAGCCCGAGCGCCGCGTCCAGCGCCGCGAGGGCCGGCGCGGGCCGCTCCGCTGTCAGGAGCCGACCGGCCTCGCCGACCGCCGCCTCGAAACGGTCGGCGTCCACCGCGTCCGGGGTGGTCCGCAGCGCGTACCCCGAGGGTTCGGTGACCAGGAGGCCAGACGGCTGCCGGGGCGGCCGGTCGGGCTCCAACGCCCGGCGGAGGTCGGCGACGAAGGTGCGGATCGCGCCCACCGCGCGCTCCGGCGGAACCTCCCACAGATCGTCGACGAGACGTTCCACCGGCACCACCCGGCCACCGGCGATCAGCAACCGGGCCAGCACCAGGCGCTGCCGGTGCCCCCGCAGCGGAACCGGAGCACCTCCGGCGGTGGCGGTCACCGGTCCGAGCACGCCGAACGTCAATGGTGCCGTCGGCTGCCTGGTCATGGCCTCAATCTAGCCCGCACTGATTCGACGCTGACCGTCCGCTGATCACCCCCGCGCAGGCTCGATTACGTACGACGGCGACGGGAACTCCCGCGCCGAACCGCTCACCAGGAAGGCTCACCCGTGCAGCCGAGGATCAACGGATTCGACTACCAGCGCGTCACCGTCGCCGACGGCGTGACGCTCAGCGCCGCCGTGGGCGGCTCCGGGCCGCCGATCGTGCTTCTGCACGGTTTTCCGCAGACCCACCTCATGTGGCGGCACGTCGCGGCCGACCTCGCCGCCGACCACACCGTCATCTGCCCGGACCTGCGCGGCTACGGCGAGAGCGACAAGCCCGTGGACAGCGACGGCACCGCGTACTCGAAGCGGACCATGGCCGCCGACGTCGTGGCGCTGGCCCGCGCGCTCGGCCATGACCGCTTCGCCCTGGCGGGGCACGACCGGGGCGCCCTGGTGGCGTTCCGCGCCGGCCTCGACCACCCGGCGGCGATCAGCCGGCTCACCCTGCTCGACGTGCTACCGACCCTGGACATGTGGGACGTGCTGCACGGCGTCGACGCCGCCGTCGCCTTCCACCTGTACCTGATGGCGCAGCCGCCCGGCCTGCCCGAGAAGATGATCGGCGGGAGTCCGGACGCGTTCTTCGGCCACTTCCTCGACGTCTGGACCCGGGACCCGGACGCGTTGCCGGCCGACGTGCGCGCCGAATACCTGCGCGCGTCGCGCGAGGCGGTGACCTCGATCGTCGCCGACTACCGGGCGTCCGCCGGGATCGACGTCGCCCACGACGAGGCCGACCGGGCGGCCGGTAACCGGCTGCGGATGCCGGTGACCGTGCTTCAGCAGGACTGGGGGGCCGCTCTCGGCTACGACGCGGCGGCCGTGTGGCGGGCCTGGGCGCCGGACCTCGCGCACCAGACGGTCACCTGCGGGCACTTCATGGCCGAGGAGGCCCCGGCGGTCGTGGTACGCGCCCTGCGCGCACAGGAGGAGTTGGATATCCGACACTGAATGTAACGAGCGGTCAAGGGGCGGCCGGGTTGCCGCAGGCCGCCCGGCCGCCCGCCCTCAGTGGCCCTGACCTGCGGAAATGCGACGTTACACCAGGTGGACGCAAACCAGTCATCGGTGATACACAGGCAGTAATCGGCGACCAACGACGGCACGTCGGTCACCTCCTCGACCATCGTCTTTCCACCACCGCCGGTCACGGACCGACCCGTGGCCGGCAGGCGGCAGGGTCTTCGCCAGGGAGTTGCCGTGAGGTATTTGCGTATCCGGTGCCGCCAGCAGCCGTACGAGGTCGCCGTCCTGGCCACGGCGCCCGTCTGCGGCATCCTCATGATGGTCCTCGACGTGCGGCCGGCCTCCGTCCAGACGTCCATGCCCGAGCCCCTGCAGGTCGCCTGGGAGATCGGTCTGATCACGGCGGGCATCTGTGGGCTGCTGGGCCTCTGCTGGCCCGGCCGGCTCTCCACCGGGCTCGGTATGGAACTCGCGTCGACCCTGGTACTCGGCACCATCACCGGGATGTACGCGGTGGCCCTGGTCGCTCTCTGGAGCCAGCAGTCCATGGTCGCCTCGTCGTTCATCGTCGCGGTGACGATCGGATCGCTGTGGCGGGCGGTGCAACTCGCCGTCGATCTACGTCGCCTGGTCCGCGCATGTGAGTGCGTGAGCCACGACCAGCTACAGGGAAGTGCCCCATGAACACCTCCCCCGCACCATCCGCGCCGCACTGGGTGCAGGTGGCGCTCAGCGTGCTCGGCATCCTCGGCGGCTCGACCGGTCTGGCCGCGATCGCCACCGTGCTGGTCCAACGGGGCAAGTTCAAGGCCGATGCCGCCGACACCCTCACCGAGGCCGCCCTCACCCTGGTGCAACCGCTGCAGAGCCGGATCACCGAGTTGGAGGGTCAGGCGCTGCACGCCCGCACCGAGTTGGGCACGCTGCGCGAGCAGGTCAACCAGTTGCAGTTCGTCGTCCGGGTGCTGACCCGCACGTTGGACCGGTGGCGGGCGGCGATCCGGGCGCCGGACGCCACGCTGCGCAGGGTGCGCGCGGTGGTGGCGGAGTCCGACCGGGCTCCCGAGTAACGGGCGCTTCGTTCACGTCACGTCGGAGCCGCGGAGCCGGCCGACGAGGTCGCGTACGGCCGCGCGGAACTCCGGGTCGGACTCGCCCGGGTGGTGCCCGCGCAGTGGCGGAGGGCGGCGGTTGCCCGGTTCCGGCAGCAGGTCGTCCGGGTCCCGCAGTCGGCGGTCGACGCGACCGGCGGGGTCGGCGGGGTCCGGCGCAGGATCGCCGGGTCGGTGCGCGGCGAAGATCCAGCCGCCGACGGGGTCGGTGTCCCGCCACAGGTTGACCCACCGCCACCCGACGCGCTCCCCCACCTCGCGCAGCGTCCCGGCGTCGAGGTACGCGGGAAAGAGCCGGGCGTAGAGGCGGTCCAGCGGGGAGCCGTACGTCAGCAGCGCGACCCGGCCCCGCGTGGCCGGCGGCAACCGCAGCACCGCGAGCGCCAGCAACGCCGAGCCGTGACTGTGCCCGCACAGCAGCACCCCGGCGTGCCGCTGGGCCAGGTGGGCGATCCGGTCGGCCAGCTCCGGCACCGCCCGGTCGGCGTAGCTCGGCGGCGCGAACGGGTGGGCGGCACGGGGCCAGAAGGTGCCCAGGTCCCACAGGATCCCGACGTGTCGGCGGAACCACGACGTGCGGTACGCGAACAGGCCGCCGGACACCAGCGCGAGAGCCACCGCGGCGACGAGGTACGTGCCCCCCGCCAGGCCCATCTCGACCACCCCGGCCGGCAGGCCGAGAACGCCCCGCGCCACCTCGTCCGGTTCGCGCCCGAACTGCCCGAGCAGACTCGTGGACAGCCCGATCAGGGCGAGCACCGCGTAGGTGACGGCCAGCCTGCCCAGCCACTCGGTGAACCGTGCGCGGGCCACGGCCTTCGTGACCTGTCGTGACCGCGCGGTCGCCTCCGGCGGTGGCGCGGGAAAGTCGCGGGTGGTGATCGCCGCCGCGGCGCGGCGACGACGGCGCCGCGACAGGAGGGTCAGCGCGGCGCCCAACAGCGCCGCCACGACCACGTGCAGGAAGAAGGCCAGCACCGTCCAGCGGTAGGCCAGCGGCGGCCCGCCGTCACCGCGATATCCGCCGAGCAGGACCCCGCTCTGGTAGACCAGGCCGGAGGCGAGCGCGCCGGCCAGGCCGACCGCGATGGCCGCGATGACCGCCGCGCCCGCGCCCCCCGGCAGCTCCCAGCGGCCGTCGCCGCGACCCCGGTGCCACAACACCAGCCCGCTGAGCAGCACCAGCAACGACATCTGACCGAGCAGGGTGCCTCCCGCGACCCCGCCGTAGCCGGGGAGTCCGGCCGACCTCGGCCAGCCCTGCTCGGCGGTCGCGACGACGACGAGGGTCGCCAGGGTCAGGCCGGCCGCCGCCACGGCGGTGGCGCGCGCGGCCACGGTCGCCGTCCGCGCGGTAGCCGCCCGGTCGATCAGACCGGGGACGGCGAGCAGACCGACACAGGCCACCAGGACCGCCGCGCTGGACGCCAGCAGCAGGTTCGTCCCGGCCATCGCCCCGCCGGCCCGTCGGGGCGTGAGCAGCAGCAGATCGAGTACGCCGAGCGCGGCGGCGACGTGGATCGCCCGTAACCGCTCGACCAGCGGTTCCACGGCCCACAGCGGGTTGCCGGCCGGTCGGCGACGACGGGTCCCGAGCAGCCGCAGAAGCCCCACGGCGGCTATCGGCAGCAACGCCAGCACGGCCAGCCGCTGCCCGACGTGTCGGTCGTCAAGCCCGAACAGCGTGTTGAAGGGCGCCCGACAGGGTGACGTGCCGAGACACCGCCAGGCGAGCAGGTCGAGGGCCACCCCGGCGATGGACACCACGTACACCAGGGTGAGGTTGAGCGCGAGGAGCCGGCACAGGACGGTGACCCCGGCGGCGCGCCTGCCGGTGGGTCGCATCCACACCGCCGCGTTGCTGAGCATGAACGGCAGCAGCAGGACCATGGACAGCGTCCGGCCCACGGTGCCCGAGGGCAGGTCACCCCAGCGGTACGCCTCGAGCGTCAACCCGTCCGGGCCGTCCCGGCCGGACCCGGTCGGGCGGTAGAAGCCGCCGCGGTCGTCACCCGCGACCTGGCGCGCCGACGCCGAACCCAGGATGACCGAGGGTTCCGCCCCGGACACGCCGTGCACCCGCAACTCGACCACGTCGGCGCGTGGGGGTGGGGCATCCGGTCGCGGTGCTGACATCGGCGGGTTACCCGGGCCGCCGGGAATCGGGCGCGCCGTCCCGCATGGCTCTGTCGGCGTACCGCCGGAGGCCGGGCATCCCGTCGACCAGGACGATCAGCACCAGCACCCCGGCGACGACGGCGCTGTTGGCGACGTGCGGAAGCCTCTGGGTCGCGAACCCGCACCCGATGATGGCCGGCACACCGATCAGACGCGCCCACGGCCGGCTGCCGTCGACCGCCCACGCGAGCAGGATCCGGGCGGTCAGGAACAGCGCCGGACCGACGATGCCGAGGGCCAGTTGTGCCGTCTCCTCGGTACGGGGGTCCTCGATCGTCATCTCCATGGCGACCGACGTGGCCAGGACGCCGGCGATCATGAGCAGGTGCAGGTAACCGGCGAGCAGCGCCAGCCTGCTGCCGGGCGGGCCGGCCGCCATGATGCTCGCGCCCAGCCGCGAGCCGGCCGGCACCAGGTAGAGGCGGGCGAGGGCCACCGCGGTGACGAACGCCAGGGCGAAGGCCAACGTGCTCTCGAGGTGCAGGCCGGAGTCGCTGTAGGCGATGCCGGCGAACAGGATCAGCTCCCCCAACGCGATGATGAAGATCTGCTGGTACCGCTCGGAGAGGTGGTCACCGTTGACCTGGAGGTCCGGCCACGAGCTACGCCCGAGCCACGGAAACGGCCAGCGCAGCCGGGCCAGGGAGTACTCCAGCACCAGGGCGAGGGTCCAGAGCACCTCCCGGGCCGGGGCGACGGCCGCGCCGACCAACCACATCGCACCGGAGATCGCGAACCAGATCGCCACCCGCAGGCTCCGCAGTTGCAGCGGATGCCCGCGCAGCGCCGGGATCAGCAGAGCGCCCCGACCGACGTGGATCGCCACGTAGGCGCCGGCGAACAACCCGGCGTGTGAGTCGAACGCGGTGGGCACGGCCGCGGCCATCAGCAGGCCGCCGAACATCACCCAGAGCAGGAGTACGACGATCAGCGGCGCCCGGGGGTCGAACCAGTCCGCCGACCACGCGGTCACGAACCACACCCACCAGATCGCCGCCAGCATCACCATGACCTCGAAGCCACCGTTGACGCTGGGGTCGTCGACCACCGCCCGGGACAGCCGGGTCAACGCGAAGATGAAGGCCAGGTCGAAGAAGAGCTCCAGGAACGAGGTACGGCGGGGATCCTCCCGCTTCTGGAGCAGCCGCCCGGGAAGCGCGTTCGCCATCGCCCCCCTTCCCGGACGTCACCCGCCGTCCCAGTCGTACCATCCGCGTGGCCCTGCTCGGGCCGGTTCGCCGGGGCGGGTCCCGGAGTCAGCGGGCGATCAGGTCCGCCGCCACGGTCCAGAGCCGCTCGGCGTTGCCCGGGTCGAGGGCGTACGCCGCCACGCCGCTGTAGTCGGCGGGTCGCTCGGTCCGGACCGGGGCCTCGGCGCAGTCCTCGAAGTAGCGACCGCCCACGCCGTCGAGCAGCGGGGACGCGGCGAGCAGCACCGAGGTGGCGGCACCCTGCTGCGGGGTCTTCTGCCGCTCCTTCGGCGTACGCAGCCCGCCGGTGTGCTTCTGGAGCCCGGTGGCGATCGCACCCGGGTTCAGGGCGTTGGCGTGGATGCCCTCGCCGGCCCAGCGACGGTTGGCCTCGACCGCGAGCAGGGCCTCGGCGCTCTTGGACTGCCCGTACGCCAGCAGGGGGTCGTACGGCCGGAACGCGAAGTGCAGGTCGTCGAAGATCACCGGGGAGAAGAGGTTGCCGCTGGAACTGACCGACACGACCCGGGCGCCACCGGCGGCGGCGAGTGCGTCGTGCAGGCCGACGGTCAGCGCGTAGTGCCCCACGAAGTTGGTGGCGAACTGCATCTCCCAGCCCTCGGTCGTGCGCTCCAGCTCGGGCAGAGCCATGATCCCGGCGTTGTTGATCAGAATGTGCAGCGGCCCGTCCCAGCCGGCGACGAACCGGCGTACCGAATCCTGGTTGGCCACATCCAGCTCGCGGACCGTGACCCGGTCCGCGCCGACGCTGGCCGCGATGTCCCTGGCGGCCTCCTCGCCGGCCGTGACGCGACGTACCGCGAGCACCACCTCGGCGCCGGCGGCGGCCAGCGAGCGGGCGGTCTCGATGCCGATGCCGGCGGCGCCGCCGGTGATGACGGCCCGCTTGCCGCTCAGGTCGACTCCGGCGAGCACCTCGTCGGCGGTCGAGGCGAAGCCGAATGGCGTGGTGATTCGCTCGGTCATCTCTGTCCCATCTCTCGATCGCGCTTACGCGACCCACTGTCGCCCAGCCGGCCGGTGATATCCGGGTTACCGGTTTTCCTGGTAGTGGCAGGACCAGGCTGGGCGGCGGCGGCCGCTCCTACGATGGGCTGGTGAGCACGGCGGGCCCGCTGGGCGAGTACCTGCGTGCCCGGCGCGAGCTGATCGTGCCCGGTGACGTCGGTCTGCCGGCACACGGCCGCCGACGGGTGCCGGGCCTGCGACGCGAGGAGGTGGCCCTGCTCGCCGGCATCAGCGCCGACTACTACCTGCGGTTGGAGCAGGGCCGGGACCGCAACCCGTCGGCCCAGGTGCTCGAAGCGCTGGCGCGGGCGCTGCTCCTGGGCACGGAGGCCACCGCGCACCTGCGCCGCCTCGGCGGACACGCCCCGGCCGGCCGCCCGGCGCGACGCCCGGAGCGGGTACCGGCGGGCATCCGGCAGTTGGTGGGTTCGTGGGCGGAAACGCCCGCCTTCGTGCACGGCCGACACCTGGACGTCCTCTTCGCCAACCCGATGGCGACCGCGCTGACACCGATCTACCGGGTCGGGGTGAACCTGCTGCGCGAGGTCTTCCTGGGTCCGCGCGTGCCGGCGCTCTACCCGGCTCCGGAGGCGGTGGCCGCGAGCGCGGTGGCGGGCCTGCGCGCGCAGGCAGGGGTCGAGGTGGACGATCCACGGCTCACCGAGCTGGTCGACGAGCTGACGGCCGGCAGCGAGCTGTTCCGGCGGCTGTGGGCACGCCACGACGTCACCGTCCGCGCGGGCGGCGGGCTACGGGTGTTCCACCATCCGCGGGTGGGCGAGTTGAAGCTGCGCTACGAGAAGTTGACGATCAGCGGCACGACCCAGTCGCTTGTCGTCTACCACGCCGAGCCGGGCAGCCCGTCCGCCCGCTCCCTCGCCCGGCTCGGCGCCACCGTCTCCATGCCGGAGGCGCAGGGCTAGCACCGGACGTCGGGGCTAGCGGTCGGCCGCCCGCTCGGCGACCACCACCGAGATGCCGTCGAGGACGCGTTGCAGGCCGAACTCGAAGGCGTACTCCGGGCCGTACGCGGCACCGTGCTGCTGGCCGGCCGCGGTGCCGACCCGCGCCGCGGTCGGGTAGCTCTCGGGGTTCAGGAACGTCTCCAGCCAGGGCGCGTGCGACTGCCACCACTGGCCGTCGGTCAGCCCGGTCTCCCGTTCCAGGTCGACGACCTCGGAGGCGGCGCGCGCGGAGGACTTCACGTGCCCGAGCACGAGGGTGAGCACCGCGTCCATCTCGACGTCGGTGAGCCCGATGTCGGCGACCGCGCCGAGTTCGTGGTCGTACTTGGCGATCAGGTGCGGCCCGAGCACCGGACGGGTGGTCTCGGCCCGCACCATCCACCGGTGCCGCTGGTAGAGCGCCAGGTTGTCGCGGGCGATCCGTTCCAGCCGGACCCGCCAGTCGCCCTCGACGGGGGAACGCGACATCTCGCCGTACGCGGTGTCGATCATGACGTCGACGAGTTCGGACTTGCCCGGCACGTAGGTGTAGACCGACATGGTGCCCACGCCCAGCGCCTCGGCGACCCGGCGCATGGTCAACGCATCGAGACCCTCGGCGTCGGCGATCTCGATGGCGGCCCGGACGATCCGGTCGACGCTGAGCCCCTGCCCCGCGCTGCGGCTGGTCGGTTCCCGGGTGCGCCAGAGAATTGCCAGGCTGCGGGCCGGGTCCGCGGTCGGCTTGCGCTCAGTCGCCATGGTGCGGCCATCCTAACAACGCGGCCGTACCCGGTACGCCGCCGACCGACGCCGGCGGGGCCCCGGTGACGGGTCCTCGCCGGCGTCGACGCCGTCACGGCTTGAGCACGACCTTCTCGCAGTCGTCCTGCTTGTTCTTGAACA
Organism: Micromonospora sp. RB23; assembly: GCF_053585025.1. Taxonomy (NCBI): domain Bacteria; kingdom Bacillati; phylum Actinomycetota; class Actinomycetes; order Micromonosporales; family Micromonosporaceae; genus Micromonospora; species Micromonospora sp. RB23. The sequence goes on along the minus strand of NZ_CM132111.1, from coordinate 2,353,028 downwards.
GGTCGAAGCCGCGCGCCGCGTCGTCCAGCGACATCGTGTGGGTGATCACCCGGGCGGGATCCAGCTCGCCGTTCTCGATGTGGCGCAGCAGCGGCGTCATGTACCGCTGGACGTGGCACTGACCGGTGCGCAGGGTCAACGACCGGTTCATCCACGCGCCGGAGGGGAACTTGTCGAGGAAGCCGCCGTACACGCCGATGACCGACACGATGCCGCCGCTGCGGCACGACAGGATCGCCTGGCGTAGCGCGTGCGGCCGCTCGGTCTCCGACCGCACCGCCTGCTTCACCCGGTCGTACGCGTGCAGGTGCGCGCTGCCGTGGCTGGCCTCCATGCCGACGGCGTCGATGCACTTGTCCGGCCCGCGTCCGCCGGTCAGCTCCAACAGCCGGGACCGGACGTCCACCTCCTCGAAGTTGATCGTGGTGTGCCCGGCCTCCTCGGCCATCCGCAGCCGGTACGGCTCCTTGTCGATGGCGATGACCGTGGCCGCGCCGAGCAAGCGGGCGCTGTCCATCGCGAACTGCCCGACCGGGCCGGCGCCCCACACGGCGACGACGTCGCTGGGCTGGATGTCGCACATCTCGGCGCCCATGTAGCCGGTCGGCAGGATGTCGGACAGGAACAGCACCTGCTCGTCGGTCAGGTCCGACTCGATCTTCAACGGTCCGACGTCGGCGAACGGCACCCGCACGTACTCGGACTGACCCCCGGCGAACCCGCCGGTCAGGTGGGAGTAGCCGAAGATGCCGGCCACCGGGTGACCGAACATCTTCTCCGCGATCCCGGCGTTGGGGTTGCTGTTCTCGCAGCACGACCACAGCTCGGCCGCGCACGCCGCGCACGCGCCGCAGGCGATCGGGAACGGCACCACCACCCGGTCGCCGACCCGCAGCCGGCCCGGGTCGACGCCGTCGCCGACCTCCACCACCTCGCCCATGAACTCGTGACCCAGCACGTCGCCGTCCTGCATGGTCGGCACGTACCCGTCGACCAGGTGCAGGTCGGATCCGCAGATCGCGGTCGAGGTGACCTTCACGATCGCATCCCGCCGGTTGAGGATGCTCGGGTCCGGCACGTCGCGGACCTCGACCTTGTTCCGCCCGGCCCAGGTGTTCGCCCTCATGCCGCCTCCCCCTTGGACAGCTCGTCGCTGGACAGCGGCTGCGCCGGCCGCTGCGGAAACTCCCGCCGGGCGCGCTTGCCCCAGGGCGCGCCGTCGGAGCGCACCACCTCGCCGGTCTCCAGCACCTGCTTGAGTCGACGCAGGTCGTCGTCGAGCTGCTGGTGCGGCTCCTCGCCGAAGTACCGGGCCACGGCCTGGCCCAGCTTGCCGCCGGGGATGTCGTACACCAGCAGCACGTGCACCTCGGTGCTCACGCCGTCGGGCGCGGGCACGAACCACACCTTGCCGGTGTTCGGCACGTCGGCGTCGCCGGTGGACCGCCAGCCGATGCGCTCGCCCGGCACCTCCTCGGTGATCTCGGCGTCCCACCCGACGCTGCGGTCGAACGGCGCGCTCGCCGTCCAGTGACTCGTCTTCTCCCCGGTGACCCGCACCTCTTCCAGGTGGGCCATGAACGTCGGCAGGTTCTCCAGGCGGCGCCAGAAGGCGTACACGTCCGACGCCGGTTGACGGATTGTCGTCGTGGCCAGCAGATCCATGATTCCCTCCCCTCTCCTGCGGCATCACCTACCCCGACAGTCACGTCCTGCACATGCGGCGGGCAGAATTCGCCCACGAGCCGGTCGTACGGGGGTCAGAGCCCTTCGCGGTCGTCGGACAGCCGCGGTCCGGCGGCGGCCGGCACGAGGTGGCGGACCTCGGGGACTCCGTCGGTCAACTCCCGGGCCCGCGCCTCGGCCTCGCGGTCCTCGCCGGTCAGCCGGCCGCCGTGCTGGCGCAGGTGCTCGTCCCACGACGGCACCAGGTACACCTCGACGAACCGACCGGTCGTCTCCGCCGGCCGGAACAGACCCCAACGCATCGCGCCGGTACGCTGCCGGGCCCCACGCACCGCGTCCATCGCCGCGAGGAACGGCCCCTCCCGCTCCGGCCGGACGGTGTACCGCACCGTCACCAGCACCGGCCCCACCCAGGGGTCCGGCTCGTGCGCCAGGTGCAGTTCCGGCCAGTAGGCCGCTGGTTCACGGTTCGCCGACCGCAGGTCCGGCAGCGGCCAGATCCGGCTGGTCAGGGTCCCCACGAACATCGACGCGGCCGCCGTGAGGTAGGCGGGGAGCAGCCCGCCCATCTCGGCCACCAGACCCCACAGCAGCGCGCCGACGGCCTGCCCGCCGGCGAAACACACCTGGTAGACGGCCAGGCCCCGGGCACGTACCCAACTCGGCAGAAAGAGCTGCATCTCGGCGTTGATGTTGGCCAGCACCGTCACCCAGGCCATCCCGGCCGGCAGCAGCGCCACGAGCACCAGCGGCACGATCCGCACGGTGCCCACCACCGCGAGCGCGGCGGTGAACAGCACGCCGGAGACGAGCAGGAGCTGGTTGGCCGACAGCCGGGCACGGATCACGGCCAGCAGCACGCCGCCGGCGATGGCGCCCACCCCGAGCGCGCCCAGGAGCAACCCGTAACCACCGGAACCCAACCCGAGCCGGCGGGCCGCCACCAGCGGCAACAGCGCCCACAGCGCGCTGGCCGGGATCACGAAGACCAACGCGCGGCGCAGCAGCCGGCGCACGGTCGGCGAGTGGCGTACGTAGCGACTCCCGGCGCGCAGCGCGGCGGTGAACCGTTCGGGCACCTCGACGGCGCGGGCGTTGCCGGGCCGCCAGCGCCACAGCGCGTACGCGAAGATGGCGAACGCCACCGCGTTGAGCCCGAAGACCGGGGCGACGCCGGTCCGGGAGATCAGTACGCCGGCCAGCGCCGGTCCCACCGCCCGCGCCACGTTCACGCTGATCGAGCCGAGCGCGGACGCCGAGCGCAACTGCTCCTGCGGCACCAGCTCCGGGATCACCGCCGACCAGGCCGGCAGGGTGAGCGCCTGCCCGACGCCGAACGCGAAGGTGAGGGTGAGCAGCAGCGCCGGTGGCATCCGGTCGGTCAGGGTGAGCAGGGCCAGCGCCACCGCCACCGCCACCAGGAAGAGCTGCACGGCGATCAGCAGGTGGCGGCGGTCGAAACTGTCGGCCAGCACACCGGCGGGCAGCGCCAGCAGCAGCACCGGCAGCAGGCTGGCCGTCTGCACGAGGGCGACCAGCGTGGCGGCGTTGGAGTGGTGGATCAGCAGCCACTGCGCGCCGACGGTCTGCATCCAGGTGCCGACGTTGGCGGCGAGCAGGGCCAGCCACAGGTTGCGGTAGACGGCGACGCGCAGCGGCGCCCACGCGGAGGCCGGACGGTCCCCCACGCCGGAACGCGCCGTCACCACCGTCCGTCCGCGCGCAACACGCGCTCGCCGGAGACGTAGAGGTCGTCGGGTTCCAGCAGCAGCAGTCGGACGACCTCGGTGGCCACCTGCTCGGGCAGGGCGTAGATCCGGTCGAGGAACTCGGCGCCGACGCGCTCCTGGAGGCGGGTCGGCATCGGCCCGGGATGCAACTGCATCACCTTGATCCGGTTGCTGTGCTGAGCCTCGGCCAGCGAGTCGACGAGACTGCTGCCGTAGCTCTTGGTCGCCCGGTAGACCGGTATGCCGGGCCGGGGCGCCGCCAGCGCCATCGCGCCGACGTACACGATGTTGCCGTAGCCCTGCCGGTCCAGGTGCGCCAACGCCTCCCGCAGCAGGTACGTCGTGCCCAGCACGTTGATGTCCACGGCCCGCCGGATGTGCTCCACCGGCAGGTCTCCGAGGTCGCCGCCCGCCCACATCGACGCGCACGCCGCGACCCCGTCGACAGTGCCGTAGCGACCCACCACCTCGGCGAACGCGTCCCGGACCTGCTCGTGGGAGGAGACGTCGCAGACCGCGCCGTCGCACCCCAGCTCGTCGGTCGTCGTGGCGACCTCGGCCGGCACGTTGCCGAACACCACGACGCGGTGCTCGTCGACCAGTTGCCGCGCCACCGCGAGGCCCAGCCCGCTGGTCCCGCCGACCACCACGAAGGTCCTGGCACCCATGTCGCTCCCGCCGCCGCCACCACAGGTCACACGTCGGGCGTCCTTCCCGTTTCCGGACTCCGCACACCCCGGCGGTAGTGCTGGGCATACCTCGGAAACGGGATCTGGACGGCTGGGGCGGCCCCCGGACCGGCGATTAGCGTCTGCGGCATGACCTCGGAACACCCCCGTCACCTCGCCGCCGCCCTGCGCGGGCGCGACTGGCTGATCACCGCCTGGCCCTGGCGTGCGGTGGCCTATCTGGTCACCACCGTGCCGATCGCCGGCGTGCTCACCGTCGGGCTGCTCGTCATCGGCGCGCCCCTGCTGGCCGCCGCCAACGCGCTGCGGCAGCACGGCAGGCCGCCGGAGATACCGCTGATGCTGTTCCTGGCGGTCGGCAGCCTCACCCTGGTGGCTCTCGCGCCGCTCGCGAGCGTCCCGGTCGCCGCCGTCGAACGGTGGAGGCTCGGCCTCGTGGACGGTCGTCCGCTGCCCGCGTCGCCGTGGCCGGGCCTGGTCGCCCGCTACCGGAGCGCGGCCGGCTGGCGGGAGGTCGCGTACCTGTTCTGGCTGGGCGGTGCCGTGCCCGTCGCGTACTGGATGTTCCTGGTGCTGGTGCTGCTGGATCTCGGGATGGTCACCAGCCCCTGGCTGGCCGGCGACGGCGATCCGGTGGTGATCTGGCGTCCGATCGAGAGCACCGGGGAAGCGGTCCCGTACGCGATCGTGGGCGTGCTGCTCCTCCCGGTGCTCTGCTACGCGGCGGGACTGCTCGCCGCCGCCCAGGCCGCCGTCGCCCGGTGGGCGTTGGCCAGCCCGGTCGACGCGGCGGCGCTGCGCGAGGTCGCCCGCTCCCGGACGCGACTGGTCGGCGCGTACGAGGCGGAACGGCGGCGCATCGAACGGGACCTGCACGACGGCGCGCAGCCCCGGCTGACCAGCCTCACCCTCCAACTGGGCCTGGCCCGGCTCGACGTGCCCGAGGACTCCCCCGCCGCCCGGCCCCTGGCCGTGGCACACGACCAGGCGCGGGGGCTGATGGTGATGTTGCGGCAGTTGGTGCACGGCATCCGGCCGCAGAGCCTCACCGACCTCGGACTCTCCGGCGCGGTCCGCGAGGTGGCCGACGCGTCTCCGGTGCCGGTCACGGTGCATGCCGACGTCGACGGCGAGCTGCCGGAGATCGTCGAGACCACCGCGTACTTCGTGGTGTCCGAGGCGTTGGGCAACGTGGCCCGGCACGCCGGAGCGACCCGCGCCGACGTACGCCTGACGCGGGCCGGCGGCGACCTGGTCGTCGAGGTGTCCGACGACGGGCGCGGCGGCGCCGACCCCGCCCGGGGCACCGGGCTGACCGGTCTCGCCGACCGGGTCGCCGCCGCCGACGGCCGGTTGCTGCTGGCCAGCCCTCCCGGCGGGCCTACCCTGGTCCGGGTGGAGCTGCCATGTCGCCGGTGACCCGGGTGGTGCTCGCCGAGGACGAGGTGCTGCTGCGCGAGGGTCTGGTCGCGCTGCTGACCCGCTTCGAGTTCGAGGTGTGCGCGGCCGTCGGCTCCGCGCCCGAACTGCTGGAGGCGGCCCGCGCGCACCAACCCGACCTGGTGTTGACCGATATCCGGATGCCACCCGGCCGGCGTGACGACGGGCTGCGCGCCGCCGTCGCGCTCCGCGCCGAGCGGCCCGGCCTGCCGGTGGTGGTGCTCAGCCAGTTCGTACAGACCGGGTACGCGGCGGCGCTGCTGGACAGCGGCGACGGTCAGCGGGTCGGCTACCTGCTCAAGGACCGGGTGGCCGAGGTGACCGAGTTCGTCGACACGCTGCGCCGGGTCACCGGCGGGGGCACCGCCATCGACCCGGACGTGGTGCGGCAACTGCTGCACCGGCCCCGCGACCCGCTCGCCGCGCTCTCCAGCCGCGAACGGGAGGTGCTGGCGCTGCTGGCCGAGGGCCGCTCCAACGCGTCCATCGCCGCCCGGCTGCACGTCACCGAGGCCGCCATCGGCAAACACGTCGGCAACATCCTGCTCAAGCTCGACCTGCCGCCCAGCGACGACACCAACCGGCGGGTGCTCGCCGTGCTCACCTACCTGCGCGCCGACCCGGTGGGCTGACCGGTGCGGGGCGATGATCGGGGCGTAGATTCGATCGGCGGTACCGGCGCCACCAGGGGCGCGGGCCGGCGAGACGGGGGTACGGCATGGCGGAGGCGCTGCGGGTCGGTCTGCTGGGATACGGGCTGGCGGGTCGGGTCTTTCACGCTCCGCTGATCGCGGCGACCCCGGGGCTGCGGCTGGACGCCATCGTGACGCGCGATCCGCAGCGACGCGAGCAGGCCCACCGGCACTTCCCGGACGCCCGCCTGGTCGACGACGCCGACGAGTTGTGGCGTACACCCGGAGCCTTGGACCTGGTGGTGGTCGCGACGCCGAACCGGCTGCACGTGCCGATGGCGCGGGCGGCGCTCGCCGCCGGCCTGCCGGTCGTGGTCGACAAGCCTCTGGCCCCCACCGCCGCCGACGCCCGGGCGCTCGTCGAGGAGGCCGACCGGCGGGGGGTGCCGCTGACGGTGTTCCAGAACCGCCGCTGGGACGGCGACTTCCTGACCGCCCGCGCGCTGGTGGAGAGCGGCGAGCTGGGGCGGGTGCTGCGCTTCGAGTCCCGGTTCGAGCGGTTCCGCCCGACGATCAAGCCCGGTTGGCGGGAGCTGGCCGGGGTCGAGGAGGCCGGTGGGGCCCTGTTCGACCTGGGCGCGCACCTCGTCGACCAGGCCGTGCAGCTCTTCGGCCCGGTCGATCGGGTGTACGCCGAGGTCGACCGCCGCCGTGCGGGCGCCGAGGTCGACGACGACGCGTTCGTGGCGTTGACCCACACCAACGGGGTGCGCTCGCACCTGTGGATGGGAGCGATCACCGCGCAGCTCGGCCCACGACTGCGGGTGCTGGGCGACCGCGCCGGCTACACGACCTACGGGCTGGACGTGCAGGAGGCCGCGCTGCACGACGGCGGCCGACCGGACCAGCCGGGCTGGGGTGAGGTCCCGCCGGAGCGGTACGGCCTGCTCGGCGTCGACGGCGACCTGCGCCCGACGCCGACCGTGCCCGGGGCGTACCAGAGCTTCTACGCGCAGGTGGCGGCGGCGCTGCGCGACGGCACGCCGATGCCGGTGGACCCGCGCGACTCGGCCGCCACGGTCGAGTTGATCGAGCTGGCGCACCGGTCGGCGGCCGAGGGCGTGGTGCTGCCGGTCCCGACCGCCTGAGCCTTACTCCGTCTCCTGCCCGGAGGGGGCCTCTTCCTGCTCGGAGAGGGCAACCTGCTGCTCTGAGAGCGCTTCGTCCTGCTCGGAGAGAGCATCATCCGGTACGCGGGCGTCGTCGTCGGTCAGCGCGTCGTCCGACGGGGCGACGAGGGCGGCGAGGCGGCGTTCGGCCTCCCGTACCTCCTCGTCGAGCCGAGGGTTGTCCTCGTCGGGACCCTGCGACATGAGCGACCTCCATCGCGCGCGGACCGCCCGTGTACCCGGCCTGCGGCGGGGAATGCGCCCACGTGACCTGGCCGCAGCAGGGTTCATCCACTCCACTTCCGCGATATTGCGGCATCACGGCCCCGGGATGCCCCCATATCCGCGATGTCGAGTTGATCGTGCGCTTGTCGGGGCGTGGCGAGCAGGTGGATGCCTGGAATGCAGAGGGCGGGACGACTGCCCTCAGCTTGAGTGGGCATCGGCCCTCGCGGCAGAGGTCGCCTCGGTCATGTTCCAGAAGCGGTGACGTGGGAGCGGCAAGAGAGAGGTGAAGGTCGAGCACCGGGCGGGCCGGGGGGCGCGGGGGGCGTTGCCGGCCCGACCCGGTGCCGAATCAGCGCTGCTTCAGCTCGCGCCAGGATGGGTGCGTACCGCGCCAGGCGTCGGCGAGGATGGTCGCCGAAGCCCGGCTGGGGCACTGCTGCACCCGCTCACGGCCCGACGCCCCACCGATCTGGGCGCGGACCTCCCAACCTTGCCCATCAGTACGGATGTACACGTCCCGGCGCCCGCGCGGGGTCGTGTCACCGTTCCACCAGTGTTCCTCCACCTTCATTCGCCGACCGTATAGCAATTTTCGCGCCGGGGGTACGGCGCAGGTGAGCACGTACAGGGGCAAGGGCCGCAATCCGGGCGCAGTTCCACCTGTGTGGGCGACGGGGAGGAACCGCATCGGCGACTCCTCCCCGTCCTGAGCCATGGATCAGGCCCCCGTCACATACCGCTGAGCACGCCCGCCAGGGTGCTGGCCAACTTGTCCTGCCCAGAGGGGCTGGGATGCGGCGACCCTCCCTCTGCGGTGATCTGAATGTCACTCGGAGTGAACGGTGGCGGGAACGCCACCCGTACGGCCGGGTCGAACGGGACGCCCATCTGGATGGCCCAGTTGAGGTCGCTGATCACGCCCCGCACGGTGCCCACCCAGAGTGGGTCGATCAGCGGCGACAGCATCGACACCGGTTGCGGCGGTATGTAGGACAGCAGGGCCGCCGGCAGGTACGCCTTGAGCTGCATCCAGGCGTACTGCCCGATGTCGATGTTGGCGGGGGTGATGTCGTAGTAGAGCATCCACACCACCTTGTCGGCGCCCGCCGCCAACAGGGAGTTGACGATGAAGGTGGCGTCGGCGGTGACGCCCGCGTACTGGCTCGGACCGTCGTAGCGGGGCACCTGCACGTTGATGTAGTAGTCCTCACCCACCGGCAGGTCGATCCAGAAGTTGCAGCCGCCCCCGTTGGTGATGATGCCGCCCTTGCCACCCACGGCCGCCCACTCGAAGCGGATCAGGCCGTACGGGTCCAGGGTCTCCGCCGCGAACTCGTAGGCCCGGCACTTCGCCAGCCGGGTCAGCACCGTCGTCCAGTTGGTGTTGTTCACGCCGCCGGTCGTGACGTGGTACGCGGCGTGCTTGTCGCTCTTCGCCTTGGCGATGCGGGCGGTGGCGAGACCGAGCGGACTGGCCACCCGGGCCCAGGCGTTGCCGCACGAGTCGGGTCCGGCGCGACCGGCGATGATGTCGCCGGTGCCGTACCCGGTCCGGGCGTAGTTGTCGTAGTCGACGATGCTGCCGTCCATGTCGAAGTAGCGCCGGGCGTAGCTGTAGACGCCGTTGTTGCCGGGCATGCCCCGATCGTCGAACGAGGTGTTCGGGCAGCCGGGTCCCATGATCCCGTAGCCGAACTGGTGGTGCGACGAGCTGATCGAGTCGCCCGTGACGGTGAGGACGGTGTCGTCCTCGACGGTCTGCACCTCACGGCAGCGGATGCGGTCCTTGTTGGCGTCCACCAGGGTGGGGTTGCCGTTGACCTGCGGGCAGCCGGTCGGCGGTGGGGGTGGCGGCGACCCCGGCCCGCCGGTGGGCCAGGGCGGCCCGTCGGTCGGGTCCGTCGGGTTGCTGGGCGACGACGAGCCGCTGGGTGAGGCGCTGCTCGACGGCGAGGAACTGCCGGACGGCGACGCGCTGCCGGACGGGGAGGAACTGCCCGAGGGCGAGGCGCTGCCCGAGGGCGACGAGCTACCCGACGGCGACGCGCTACCCGAGGGAGACGAGCTACCGGACGGAGACGAGCTACCGGACGGAGACGCGCTACCCGACGGCGACGAGCTACCCGACGGCGACGCACTACCCGACGGCGACGAGCTACCCGACGGCGACGCGCTGCCCGACGGCGACGCGCTACCCGAGGGGCAGGGTGAACCGCTCGGCGACGAGGTGGGCGAACCGCTGGGCGAGGTGGGCGAACCGCTGGGCGAGGCCGGCGCTGTCGCGGTCGCGGCGGGGGCACGCTGGGCGACCGCCTCGGCCGTCACCGGCGGCCGGGTCTGGCGGGTCGGTGACGCCGAGGTCGAGGCCGACGCCGAACCGGTCGGCGTCGGGCAGTCGTCGGCCGCCATCCGATTCTGGGTACGGATCTGCGCGAGCCGCGCCTCGACCTCCGCCGGGAGCTTCCCGCCCGGCTTGACGCACGGGTCGAGCAGCCAGGTCGTACCCTCCAACTCGCGGGTGCAGGGCGGCGCGTCGTACGACTCGGCCGCGGGGGTGGCGCCCGCCGGGGCGGGCGACGCGCCCCCGGCGGTCGGGGCGACGACCGCGGTGAGGGTGGCCACCGCCAACGCCATCCCGGCGGCGAAGAGAACATTGTGGAATGACCTGGTGGGTCGCGGTCCTGGTGGTCCGCTTGCATCCAGTTGGCTCATGCCGTCCTCCAGGGACTGAGTGCACCGGTAGGTGTGTTACCGCACGGTAGGGAGGCGCGCGGTAACCCGGTAGATCAGTCGCCCTTACCTACTGTCGAGCGGGGATCGCTCCCGGTGACCTGTCTCCGTACCCCCGGACGCCTGATGACCGAGCACGACGGCCAGCTCCCGGCGGTTGCGGACGCCCAGTTTCGTGAAGACCCGGGCCAGGTTGTTGTTGACGGTGTTGACCGACAACCCGAGCCGGTCGGCGATGCTGCGACTGGACAGGGCGACCGCGAGCAGCGCGACGTCCCGCTCGCGGCGCGTCAACGTCGCCTGCTCGACGCCCACGGCGGTCGCGGCGAGCAGCGGTGTCCGTACGCCCCGGCAGGCCTCGGCCAACGTGGCGGCCCGCTGTGCGACCGCCAGTCGGGGTCGACCCCGTCGGGCGTACGCCCGCGCGGCGACGCCGACCGCCTCGGCGGCGAGCAGGGTGTGCCCGCGGGCGACGAGATCGTCCGCGGCTGCCTCCAGAGCCGGCCCGTCGTCGCGGAGCAGACCGTCGGCCGCGCCCGCGAGGGTCGCCGCCAACCCGCCGAGTTGGTCGGCGAGGACGTTCAGCCGGTCCCGTACCGGCTCCGGGGCGCCGAGGCGCGCGCACTCGTAGAGCGCCACCGCCTCGATGGTGGGCTGCTCGCTGCCGCGGGCCAGGTCGGCGGCGTGCCGGGCGGTACGGATCGCCGCGGTGAGGTCCCCCTCGGCGACCTGCACCCAGGCGCGGTTCAGCTCCACCCAGGCGTGGAAGATCCGGTTGGCGGTCCGCTCGCGGGCGTCCGCCGCGGCCAGCCAGCGCCGTGCTCCGGGCAGGTCGCCGGCCAGGGCACGTACGCCCGCCAGCTCGGCCCAGTACGTCCGTACCAGGTGGTACTGGTCGTTCTCCTCGACCAGGGCGATGGCCTCGCGCAGGTCGGCCTCGGCGGCGTCGAGCTGCCCCTGCGCCTTGCCGATGATCCCCCGGAACCCGGCCCACACCGCGACCATGCCCCGCGCGTCGCTGGCTACCGCCGCGCGGTAGCCCTCGTCGGCCAACTCGACGGCCTCGGCCAGCTCACCGGCGGCGTAGCGGGCGTAGCAGAGCCCCAGCCCGACCTGGGCCTCGTTCCAGGGCAGGTGCTCGGGCGCGGCGGCGAGCACCGCCCGGCCCCGCCGCGCCAGCTCCGCCGCGAGTCCGAGTCGGCCGAGCATGCCCGCCGCCGAGGCCGCGCCCATGGTCGCCCAGCTCGCCGCGCGTACGCCGGTGTCGGGGCGGGCGAGCACGGCCCGGCCGACCTCCAACGCCGCCTCGCACCGGCCGTCGTAGAACAGCACCCACGAGCGGGTGGCCTCGGCCAGGTCGTGGCCGGGCGAGCCCTCCGGCACCATCCGCAGCGTCTCGTGCGCCTCGTCGATCCGGTCCAGGCCCCAGTACAGCAGTCCGGCCCGGGTGATCGCCCAGATGGCGAGCCGCTTGCTTCCCGCGGGCGGAGCCGGCGGGAGCATGTCGAACGCCTCCTGGCTGCGCGCCTGGTACTGCAACACCCGGGCCAGCAGCCACTGCGCCTCCCAGCCCTGCCCGGCGTCGTACGCAGTGCGGGCCAGCCGCTCGGCCAGGTCGATGTCGAACCGGTCGATCGCCTGCCGGGCGGCGGCCAGCGCGATGGCCGGGTGCCGGACGCTGCCGGAGCGCAGTTGCCACACACCGGCGACCAGCGCGTCGTCGCGGCGGCGCAGCGGCATGCTCGCCAGCACGTCGGCGAGCTGTCCGAAGACCGTGCGGGAGCGGCTGGCGGGCATGCTGGCCCGCAGCGCCTCGCCGTAGAGCGGATGGGCCATGCGCAGGGCCGTACGCGCGCCCGACCGTTCCGCGACCACCATGCCGCTGCGCTCGGCGGCCTCGATGGCGGCGGGGTCGACGAACCGTTCCAGCAGGGTCAGGGAGAGTGGTTCGCCGCAGGCGACCACCTCCAACACCTGCCGGGCCGCCGGTTCGAGGGCGCGCAGCCGGGCGCTGACCAGCTCGGCCAGCCGAGGGCTGCCGGAGGCGGTGCCGCGCCAGCGCCAGACGCCCCGCACCTCGTGCAGGCCACCGGTCTCCATCGCGTCGGCCAGCAGTTCCCGCAGCAGCAGCGGGTTGCCGTCGGCGAGCTGCCGCAGCCGACGGCGGCTGAGCGCGTCGAGCGGACCTGGCGCGGCCTCGTCGAGCAGGTGGTCCACGGCGGTGGCCGGCAACGGACGCACCTCCAGTCGCCGGCCGGAACCCGTCCAGAGTGAGGTGAGGGCGTCCGAGAGTGGTTCGCCCGCACGGACCGTCGCCACCGCCACCGCCAGACCGTGCACGGCGAGCTGGTGCAGCAGCCCGGCGGACGGTTCGTCGAGCAGGTGCGCGTCGTCGATGCCGATCATGACCGTGCGTCCGGCGCTGCGCCGGGCGAAGTCGCGCTCCACGGTGACGACCAGCCCCATCGGGTCGGCATGTGGCCGGCTCGGGGCGGGGATGAGGTGCGAGACCGCGCCGAACGGGATCGAGCGGGCCGCGCCGGTCGCGGAGACCCAGTGGCACTCCACGCCGTTGTCGCCGGCGTGCGCCAGCGCCTCCCGTAGCAGCCGTGTCTTGCCCACCCCGGCGTCGCCCACCAGCACCAGGCCGGGCACCCGCGCCGCCACGACGTCCTCGATGGTCTTCAGCTCGACGTCGCGGCCGACGAGTGTCCATTCCCCACGTCCCGGCATGACGACCCTCACCTCGCCCTCGGGGCAGCCCTGCCGTCCACCCTATGGGCAGTCCCGGCACTTCCGCTCGACGGCGGTCGATGCGCCTCAGGCCGAGGTGGTGAGCAGGTAGTCGTCCGCCTCGGGGCTCCACCGCAGGTCGACCGCGCCGCTGGTGGCGGCGGCCTTGCAGAACTGCAGGAAGCTGCGGTAGCCGAGCTTCTTCTCGCTGAAGTCGGGCCGGACCCGGCGGAGCTGGTTCTTCAGGCCGGAGAGCGCCACCGGGTTGCCGGCGCTGCCCAGGTCGCCCACCACAGCGCGGAGCAGGCCGAACGCCACCTCCCGGTCGCCGTGCTCGGGCAGGGACACCTCGGGGTCGCCCTTGGCGGGCCCCTCGGCGAGGTCGACGACGTTGTGCTCGGCGAGGTGGCGCAGCAGCTCACCGAAGGTACGGAAGCCGTAGTCGGACTCGCTGAAGGTCGGGTCCTTGCGCAGCAGGGTGCGCTTGAGTCGGGAGGCGGTCACCTCGCCGCTGGCGCTGCCCTGCAACCCGGCCACCGTCTGGGCGACCTGCACGGCGAGCGTGTCGACGTCCCGGCCGGGTTCCTCCCCCACCGGCTGCTCCTCGACCTCCGGCTCCCGCTGCTGCTCCGGCTCGGTCGGTCGCTGGTCGGGAGTGGTCTGCCGGGCCGGGCGGGCGTGCCGGGCGCGTACGGGCGGGATGTCCACGCCCTCCAGCCGGTCGTAGTACAGGAACTCGTCGCACGCCGGTGGCAGCAACGCCGACGTGGAGCCCTCCACCCCGACGCCGATGACCCGCTTGTTGAGTTCCCGGAGCTTGTGGACGAGCGGGGTGAAGTCGCTGTCGCCACTACAGATGACGAACGTGGAGATGTAGTCCCGTTCGAAGGCCAACTCGATCGCGTCGACGGCCATTTTGATGTCGGCGGCGTTCTTGCGGGACGCGCCCATGCGCTGGGGGATCTCGATCAGCTCGACGTGGGACCGGGTGAGCATCCGGCGATCCTCGTCGAAGTACGACCAGTCGGCGTACGCCCGACGCACCACGACGCGACCGCGCTCGGCCAGGGCGTCGGCGATCGGCCGGAAGTCGAAGGCCGCGCCGCCACGGTGGTCGCGGGCGCCCAACGCCAGGTTCTCGTAGTCGAGGAAGAGGGCGATCCGATCTTCGTGCTCCACGCGGCTCACCCTACGCCGGCCGTACGGGGTCGGGGCGCACGCGACGCGCCGCACCTCAACTCGACATCCGTCCATTTCTTGCGGCTCAACAGTCAGCTCTTTTCATTGTTCGATTGGCGTCTTGCAGTGGGATGTTCGGTGCTGCATCATGGCGGTCAATGTCGGGCGTCCAGGGGAACGCCGGGCGGACCTCCACCACCACCCACCCAGGAGGGTCACCGATGTCTCGCAGCATCCTGCCGGCGCGCGGACGCCCGGGCCGCCGCCCGGCCGCCACCGCCGTCGCGCTCGCGACCGGCCTCGCCGTACTGGTCGCCGGACCCACCGTGGCCGCCGCCGGCCCCGCCGCGTCAACCGGCACACAGCCGGTCGTCACCCGGGCGGCGCTCGACCCGGCGCTCGTCGCCGGGCGCGGGGCCGACGTCGACTTCGTCGAACAGGAGGCCGAGAACGCCCGCACCAACGGCGAGATCATCGGCCCGGACCGGTCCGCCTACACCCTGCCGTCCGAGGCGTCCGGCCGCCGGGCCGTCCGACTCACCCCCGGCGAGTACGTCGAGTTCGTCCTGCCCAGCGCCGCGAACGGCATCACCGTGCGGTACAGCATCCCGGACGCGCCGTCAGGTGGTGGGATCACCGCGCCGCTGACGGTCGCCGTCAACGGCAGACACGTCCGCACCATGACGCTGACCTCACAGTACTCGTGGCTCTACAACCAGTACCCGTTCACCAACGACCCGCAGGCCGGCCTGCTGCACCCGGACTGGTGGATCACCGAGTGCCAGTGCGTGCCGTCGGCCACCACGCCGTACCCGAGCATCACCAAGCCGTTCCGGCCCACCCACTTCTACGACGAGCAGCGACTTCTGCTCGGGCGTACCTACCGGGCCGGCGACAGGGTCCGGCTCACCGCGCCGACCGGCACGGCCGCCGCCTGGACGGTCATCGACCTGCTCGACTCCGAACTGGTCGCGCCGCCGCGCGTACGGCTGCTCGCCGCGAACGTCCTCGCGTTCGGGGCCGACCCGACCGGCCGGCGGGACTCCGCCGACGCGATCGACAAGGCCATCGCCTTCGCGCGCCGAACCCACCTGACGGTGTACATCCCACCGGGCACCTACCAGGTCAACCGGCACATCGTCGTCGACGACGTGACCATCGAGGGCGCCGGCAACTGGCACACCGTCATCAAGGGCCGCGAGGTCGCCCTGCCGACCCCCGCGCCGGACGGCTCGGTGCACACCGGCGTCGGATTCTACGGCCGCGACGCCGCCGACGGCGGCAGCCGCAACGTGCACCTGTCCGACTTCGCCATCGAGGGCGACGTCCGCGAACGCATCGACATGGACCAGGTCAACGCCATCGGTGGCGCGATGAGCGACTCCACCATCGACGGACTGCACCTGCGGCACACCAAGGTGGGCCTGTGGTTCGACGGGCCGATGCGCAACGTCCGCGTCACCAACACCATCGTCGTCGACCAGATCGCCGACGCGCTCAACTTCCACACCGGCGTGACGGACTCCCTCGTCGCGCACACCTTCGTCCGCAACACCGGCGACGACGGCCTGGCGATGTGGTCGGAGAAGACCGCCGACGCGCGCAACACGTTCGACCACAACACCGTGCAGTCGCCGACGCTCGCCAACGGCATCGCCATCTACGGCGGCACCGACACGACCGTCTCGCACAACCTCGTCGCCGACCCCGTCCGCGAGGGAAGCGGCCTGCACGCCGGCGCCCGCTTCGGCGCGGAGCCGTTCGCCGGGTACCTGCGGTTCACCGGCAACACCACGGCCCGCGCCGGCACGTACGACCTGAACTGGAACATCGGGCTCGGCGCGATCTGGATGTTCGCGCTGGACCGCAGCATCGACGCGAACGTCGAGGTGACCGGCGACGCGTACCTGGACAGCACCTACAACGCGATCATGCTGGTCAGCGACTGGCCGGTGAAGGACCTCTACTCGATCACCAACGTGCGCTTCCGGGACGTCCGCGTCGACGGCACGGGCACCTCGGTGGTCAGCGCCCGTACCGCCGGGTCGGCCTCGTTCGCCAACGTGGACGCCCGCAACGTGGGCGCGGTCGGCGTCAACAACTGCGGGTCGTTCCACTTCACGCCGGCCGGCTCGGAGTTCACCCTGACCGACCTGGGTGGCAACGACGGCGGCTGGCTCGCGCCGTGGCTCCTGCCCAACACGATCACCTGCGACGACCGGCCGCCGGTGTCACCGCCGCCGCCTCCGGCACAGTGGTGAACGAGGTGGGCGGCCCGGTCCACCGGGCCGCCCACCTCCGTCAACGCTCCCGGACGTACGCCAGTGGCACGCTCGTCGGCTGCCCGTCCCAGGAGCCGCGCAGGGTGGCGCCCCGCGCCTCGCTCGTCCCGGTGGACGGCCGGCGGACGACGACCAGCTCCACCGCGTCGGTCACGATGACCGCGTCGCCCTCGTCGAGGACCTGCCGGACCGCGCCGACCTCCGGCACGGCCCCGCCGCCGCCATCGACGTCGATCGTCATCGCCGGCGGTCGCACCTCGCGCCGACCGTCGACCTCGAAGTACTGCTCGGCCTGGCCGGCCCCGGTGACGATGGCGTGGGTCAGCGCCGCCGCGTAGACCGGGTCGCCGCAGCCGTCGTACACCCAGCGGCGGCCGAGCACCGAATGCTCGGTCGTGCCGACCAGCCACTCGTCGGCGTCGTCGAGCGGCGCGGCGCGGTAGGTCAGCGGAACCTGATGGACCGGCCCGTCGGCGGCGGCGACCAGCATCGTCTCGATGCCGACCTCGCCGGCCGGGTCGTCGAAGCGGTACGCCGCCCGCCTCACCACCTCGACGCCCGCCGGCCCCTGGTACCAGGGGCGGCCGGACAGCCAGGTCGTCAGCAGTTCGAGCTTCGTGGGGCGCAGTGTCGCCCGGTGCAGCAGTGCCATGCGCAGGGAGCCTAGTCAGAACCCGGCACACGGATTGCCGCCCACCGTGCAGCTCTCCGGCTCCCGGGCCTTGGGTCGGCTGTCACGGACGTCGAAACGGATCGTCCGCGACCCGCCGGCCGGCACGGCCGCACCGGTGAAGGTGAGCGCCTGCCCGTCCCGGGACCAGTCCGCCCCGTCGACGTCGTCGACGCTGCTGCCCTCGGCCAGGGTCACCACCACGACCCACTGCTCGACGGGCGCGGGTCCCGGATTGTCCACCACCACCTCCCCCGTGTAGCCGAACAGGCGGCTGGAGTCGGTGTCGTAGCGCGCGACCAGCGGGGGCGGGGGCGGCGGCCCGGTGGGAGTGGGCGTGGGCGACGGCTTCGCCGACGGGGTACGCGTCGGACGGGCGCTGGTCGGCGAGGCGGTCCGCGACGGGCGCGCGGGCGGAGTGGCCCTGGCTTGCGTGGTCGGCGCCGCCGCCACAGCGCTGGGCTGCGGTGGGGTCGGTGTCGGCGACGAGGTGGGCGCGGCCACCGGGTCCGACTCGTCGGACAGCGCCAGCCACGCCACCGCCCCCGCCGCCAGCAGGACCCCGACGAGCCCGACGACGACCGTCCGCCGACGGCGCCGCGCCGGGCCGGGTGCGCCGATCACCGGCAGTTCGGTGGTCAGTCCGACCTCGCCACGCCGCAGGTCGACCTGCTGGAACGCGAGCCAGTCCAGAATGGCCGGCAGACGCACGGTGAGGGCCTGACGCAACTGTTGTTCACGGGCGTCGCGCTGCTCGTCCGACCAGGCGCCGTGGGTCGGCACCTCCCGTACGGTCAGTCGACTGCCCTCTTTCGTGGCGGTCAGGGCGCAGGTCAGCTCGGTGAGCCGACCGGCCTCGTCGCAGCGCAACGCCAGCAGCTCCGGCACCCGCCGCTCGGTCACCTCGACCTCGACGTCGGCGTCGAAGCCGGGCAGGTCGGCCGTGTGCAGCAGCAGCCGGTCCGGTACACCCTCCACCATGTCCGCCTCGGCGAACCAGCGGCCGAGCAGCTCCCGATCGGTCAGTGCGAGCCAGACCCGGTCGGACGGGTGGGACAGGTCGACGTGCGCGCCGATCTCGATCACGGCGAGACTCTAACGGGTGGTCGGGAGACACCCGGCCCGGCGGTCCGCTCAGCCCCAGCGGCCCGCCCGCTCGACGGCCGTCGCCAGCGCTGTCCGGGCGGCGGCGCTCAGTTCGGCGACCAGCTCGGCGGCCGGCACCTCCCGGGCGAGAGGATGCGCCTGGCCGGCCCACAGGTTCGCCACCGAGGCGTCGCCGTCGCGCCGGGCGGCGGCGAGCAGCGGACGGGTCAGGTGCAGCACCTGCGGATAGCCGACCGGCGCCTGCGCGTCGTGCGTCCGCAGGAAGTCGTTGACCACGCCACGGGCCCGCTTGCCGGTGTACGCCCGGGTCAGCGCGGTTGGCGCGACGCTGGCCACCGCCGCGCGGTGCAACGGCGAGCTGCCCGCCTCCGGACAGCGCAGGAACGCCGTACCGACCTGCGCCGCGACCGCCCCGGCGGCCAGCGCCGCCGCCAGCGCGGGACCGTCGGCGATCCCGCCGGCTGCCACCAACGGCCGGTCACATCCGGCGGCGGCCAGCCGGAGCAGCGGCAGCAGCGCGTAGTCGTCGTCGTCCGGCATCCCGCCGCGGTGCCCACCCGCCTCGGTGCCCTGCACGATCACGGCGTCGACGCCCAGGTCAGCGGCGGCGGTGGCGGCGTCCGGTCGGGTGACCGTGGCCCACACCTCGGTGCCCCGCTCCCGCAGTGCCGTCACGGCTGCCCGATCGGGCAGTCCGAACGCGAAGGACACCACCGGCACCGGGTCCGCCAGAAGGGCGGCCAGCTTCTCGGGGTACGCGTCGTCCCCGCCCACCGGATCGCCGAGCGACACGCCGTACTTCTCGGCCTGCGGGGCGAGCCGTCGCGCGTACGCCGAGACGGCGGCCCCGTCGACCCGGCCGTCACCGGGTAGGAAGACGTTCACCCCGAACGGACGGTCGGTGCGGGCGCGCACCGCGGCGATGTCGGCGACCAGCCGCCCGGTGTCGATCATGCCGGCGGCCAGGAAGCCGAGTCCGCCGGCGGCGGAGACGGCCGACACGAGTTCCGGCGTGGACGGGCCGCCGGCCATCGGGGCGGCGACGATCGGGTGGCGTAGCGCGGACAGCACGGACATCCACCCATCCTCCCGCACCACGCCGGTCCCCCGGCTCACAGTGCGGCACCCGCCCGCCGACGTCGCCACCGGTCAACGCCGGTCAGCGCCCGGGCGCTTGGCGGTCCCGTCGCCCGTCGTGGGTCGCACTCGACCGTTGTACGCGCGTCGCTGACCCTTCAAGATCGTGCTGGATCCTTGTTGTCGTGGTGTCGGGCGGCCGGGATGCCACTACCTCCAGGATCCGGGACGATCTTGGCGGCGCGAGGGTCGAGCGCCGTCCCCGAGCCCGGACGGTGGCGGTAGAACGGCCACGCGCCGACCTCCCGCATCGATCATGGAGTCAGCGTCGGTCGGTGTGCCGCCGCCAGAGCAGTCCGGCCACGGCGAGGAGCGCCAGCAGCGTCCCGCCGCCAGCCGCCAGCGACCACACCTGACCGCCACCGGTGCCGGCCGCCTGCGCCGCCGGGCTGGCCGCGGGGGCCGACGGCGGAGCCGCCGTGGTGGACTCCGCGGGATGACCGGCGAGGGCCGCCGTCGCCGGATACCGCAGGATCGTCGGACGGCTGCCGGCCGGTTGGTCGGCGGACTCGGAGACGGTGAGCAGCGAGCGGCCGTCACGGCTGTAGGTGATCGACTCGCCCTGCGGCTCGTCGGGCAGGGGCGTGATCCGCGGGGTGCCCGAGGTCAGCGCGCCGACCAGGTCGTCGTCGGGCACGTCGTACTCGAACGCGTCGGCGTAGCTGCGCAGCACCACCCGGCGGCCGTCCGGGGCGCTCGCCGCGCCGGTCACGACGCCCCGGCCGAGAAACGAGAACGGGTTGCTGGTCGTGGTGGACGGCAGGACCACCTTGCCCACGGAGGCCAACGGCGTAGTGGCACCCGGCTTCAGCGCGGTGGTCGGGGCGTACAGGACGACGGTGCCGCTGCCACCCTTGGTGATGACCAGCGGCCGGCCGGACGCGTCGATCAGCAGCGCCTCCGCGTCGTGCGGATTGTCCGGGTACCGCATCCGGTACAGCACCGGCCGGTCCGCGTCCGCCGCGAGCCGCCACAGCGCGATCGTCTCGCGGTTGCGGTCGTTGTCACCGATGTCGGCGACCCAGACGGCGCCGTCCCGGCCGACAGCCAGGTCCTCGGTGTCCCGGGGCCGGGAGGGGTAGCTGACCGCCCGCGCCACCGTGCAGCGCTTGTCGAGGAAGAAGATCCGTCGGCGGGCCTCGTCGTCGGCGCCGTCGTTGACCACGACGTACCCGTCGTCGGTGGCGACCATCCCGGACAGCTCGTTCAGCCGCTTGTCGCGGATCTCGCACACCGGGTCGCCCGCCCTCGCGGCACCGGCCGCCGCCGGAGCCGCCGGTACGGCCACGGCCAGTGCCGCCGCGCCCGCCAGGAGAGCCGCCACCGCTGTCGCGCGGACGCGCCGCCCCCGGGTCACCCACCCGCGTACCCGCATCGTCCGCCTCCTCGCCGCGGCCGGTGGCCCGGCCGTCCCGCCCATCCTGGCCGATCGCGGACCGCGACGGCGACCAACCGCGCGGACCCGACGCATCCGAGCCCGAACGCCACGCGGACCGTGCCGGACGGCGGGTGGTGACGCCACGAGTGAGGACGGCGGCGGCGGGTAGGCAGCGGCCCGGCGTCATGTCGACATCCGCCGGGCAGGAGGCTTCGATGAGTACGTACCGGGATGAACAGGGCGACCAGTTCCCTCCCCCGGAGGCGGACGCGGCCGAACAACGGCAGGACGCGTTCGACGTGGGACCGCCGGACCGGGTCTCCGGCGACGTGGACCCGGAGGCGTCCGAGGCCGACCTGGCCGAGCAGGGCGCCCTGCCGGCGGGCGTCCTGGAGGAGGCGACGTCCCTGCCGGCCGACGCCAACCCGGCGGACGCCCTGGAGCAGCGGCAGGAGATCCCCACCCGCGACGAGGGTCGCCGCACCTGATCCGCGCCGGTCGCGCCCCGCTGGGGAACTCCGCCCCGACCGGCCGCACCCGACCCCGCCGGTCGCGCCGCTTCCGCCATCAGGGACTGCCGGCTGGCGGTGCCCGGCCCTACGGGCGGGGTACGTCGCTTAGAACCAGCGGAAGTGACCGGAGTCGCGGGGTCGGTGGGCGGCCGATGCCTGCTTGACCCAGCCCAAGAACCGGCGGTAATGCTCCACCGGGTCGGGTGCGGTCCGGTACAGGCCGGTCAGGTCCCGGCTCGCCTCAGTCAGGCAGTCGGCCATGTCCACCCCGAGCAGCTTTGGCTCGTCCGAGTAGTCGGCCACGAGTTCGACTTTCGCCTGCTCGCACGGCCAGGGATGCACGCAGGACGCGCAGAACCAGAACGGCCGGACCGGGGCGTGCCGTTGGCCACTCACTGCTGACCCCCGTGGTAGCGGACCGGCGACCATCGGCCAGGTCGGCGCAGGGTCGACGACTGGCTGTGAATGATCGAATTGACCATTCCGAAGATGACGCCGGGTGCCCGTTGGACCCGTTCGAGGTCATCGGTCATTCGCGCGATGGCGGCCAGCCGACCCCGGACATCGAACAGCTCTCGCCGGGCGCCCAGGAGTGACGCCTCAAGCTGGCGCACGCGATCGTGTAACCGCTCTACCTCTTGTTCCTGTTCCACTTCAGCCTCCGGGGGGTGGGTTCGAATGGGGCATCCACCGTCGCCGGGCTCCACCCCAGCGACGACGAGGCGTGATCGATCCCACCCCAGGAGTAACGCCCCTGTCAACATTGGCGCGCAAATCCAAGCGCGCTCATATTGACCTGCTACCGGCGGTCTACCTTCGTTCGCATGGCAGATGGACCGGGCGAACTCGTCGCGGCGGGCGAGGTCCTGGCGATGCTCGGGGTGGGCCGCTCACGGTTCCGCCAGATCCAGCAGTCACCCCACTTCCCGGCTCCGTACGCTCGACTGTCGGTCGGTTCGATCTGGCTCAAGGCCGATGTAGAGAAGTACATCGCCGAGCACCGACGCCCCCGCCCAATCGACGAGGACGAGTAGCCCCGTCCGCCCGTTCCCGTGGCCGCCACTTTGAGCTGCCTAGACCCGGCACTCCCGCAGCCTGGACAGAGAAGCCCGGACGAGTGCACGGTCTTTATGGCGTTCGGTCCTGGAAGAACGAGCGGCCTCGCGGATTCGCCCCTGCCCGAGATCGACGCTGTTCGGGCGGGGCCGCCCCGCCCTCCGCAGGTAGGGCCTCATCTCGTCGGTCTAGTCGGCATCCGACCACGGCGTTTCGCCGCGTCGACAACTCCCATCGCTCAGCATGGAGCAGTCGCGCCTGGTGGGCCCGCTACCGGCGGCGACGTCCCCCACCGGCTCAGCCGGTGACGACCTGCCACAGCAGGAAGGCGTTGAGCGCGACGACCAGGGCGGCGACTGCGGACGCGGCGGCTGTGGTCAGCGGGTGGTTGACGAGGTTGCCCATGAGGTCACGGCGACGGGTGAAGGCGACCACCGGGATCAGCGCGAACGGGATGCCGAAGCTGAGGATGACCTGCGACAGCACGAGGGCGCGGGTGGGATCGAGGCCGATGGCCAGCACCGCCACGGCGGGGACCAGGGTGACCAGCCGGCGCAGCAGCAGTGGAACCCGGCGGCGCAGGAAACCCTGCATGATCACCTCACCGGCGTAGGTGCCGACGCTCGTCGACGCCAGCCCGGAGACCAGCAGGGCGACGGCGAACCCGAAGGCGGCGGCCGTGCCGATGCTCTCGCCCAGGCCGGCGTGCACGCCCTCCAGGCTGTCGGCGCCCACCGGGCCGCCGCCCCGGAAGCTGGCCGCCGCGATGAGCAGCATGGCGAGGTTGACCGCGCCCGCCGCCGTCAGGGCGAGCAGCACGTCGGCGCGTTGGCCCCGGAAGAGGGTACGGCGCTCGGCGTCGTCGGTCGCGGGGATGCGGTCGCGGGTCAGCGCGGAGTGCACGTAGATGACGTGTGGCATGACCGTCGCACCGAGGATTCCGGCGGCCAGCAGGACACTGTCGGTGCCCTGGAGCCGGGGCACCAGACCCGCCGCGGCCGAGCCCGGGTCGGAGCCGGCGGCGAGCAGGTTGGCCGCGAAGGCCAGGACGATGACGCCGAGCAGCACGGCGACGGCGATCTCGAAGGCGCGGAACCCGCGCGAGCGCAGGGCGAGCACGACGAACGCGGCAGCGCCGATGATCAGCCCGCCGGGCAGCAGCGGGATGCCGAACAGGAGGTAGAGGGCGACCGCTCCCCCGATCACCTCGGCCAGGTCGGTGGCCATCGCGACCAGCTCGGCCTGCACCCACATGATCCTGTTGACCGGGCGGGGCAGGCGCTCGCGGCACAGCTCGGGGAGGCTGCGGCCGGTGGCCAGGCCCAGCTTGGCGGTGAGTGTCTGCACCAGCATGGCCATCAGGTTGGCCACCACCACGACCCAGACCAGCAGGTACCCGTAGCGGGCGCCGGCCGCCGAGTTCGTGGCGAAGTTGCCCGGGTCGACGTACGCCACGGCGGCGACGAACGCCGGGCCGAGCAGGATCAGCCGTCCGCGTACCCGGCCCCGGGCGCGGGCGATCTGCAACGGTGTCGCCGTCGTCGCCCGGATGTCGTTGGTGACCATCGAGCACCTCCCCCTCGAGTACGGCTCGCGTGCCTGTTCCCTTCCCGGGCCGCTGACCCGTCGGTGCCAGTCGGTGGCCCACGGGTGCCACGGTCGCCTGGCGCTTGACAGGGGCGGCCCACCCGACCAAGCTGTCTCATAGTCCTACTGTCGTAGGACAACAGGAAGGATCATCACGAGTGATCGAGTTCGTGCTCGACAGCCGGTCGAAGGTGAACACCTACATGCAGCTCGTGCAGCAGGTGAAGCAGGCGCTGCGCGTCGGTCTGCTCGCACCCGGCGATCAGCTGCCGAAGGTTCGGGACGTCGCCCAGTCACTGGCGATCAACCCGAACACGGTGCTGAAGGCGTACCGGGAGTTGGAGATCGAGGGTCTGGTCGGTGGCCGACCCGGGGTGGGCACGTTCGTCCAGCGCACCCTGGCCGGCGCGTCCCTGCCCAACCAGGCCGAGCTGCGTGACGACCTCGTGGCGTGGTTGCAGCGGGCGCGGGCCGCCGGCCTCACGGCCGAGGACGTCGTCGCCCTGGTGGAGACCACGCTGCGCGCCACCCTCACCGACGACGCCCCACAGAAGGAACCCGCGTGAGCGGTACGAGAGGACAGAGGATGGAGATGGTCTTGGAGGCCGACCGGCTGGGCAAGCGGTACGGCAGAACGTGGGCGCTACGGGACTGTTCGTTGCAGCTTCCGGCCGGCCGGATCGCCGCGCTGGTCGGGCCCAACGGCGCGGGCAAGAGCACCTTGCTGCACCTGGCGGTCGGGCTGCTCAAGCCCGATGAGGGCGCGGTGCGGGTGTTCGACAGGTCGCCGTACGGCGACACGGAGGGGCTGGCCGACATCGGGTTCGTCGCCCAGGACACGCCGCTGTACCGGGACTTCACCGCCGCCGAGTTGGTCGTCGCCGGCGGCAAGCTGAACCGGCGCTGGGACGCCGCGCTGGCCCGGACCCGGTTGGCGCAGCTCGGGATACCGCCCGACAAGCCGGTCGGCAAACTCTCCGGCGGGCAACGGGCGCAGGTGGCGCTCGCACTCGCACTGGCCAAACAACCCCGGCTGCTGCTGCTCGACGAGCCGGTGGCGAGCCTCGATCCGCTGGCCCGTCGGGAGTTCCTCCAGTCGCTGATGGGCAGCGTGGCGGACTCCGGCACCACCGTTCTGCTCTCCTCGCACCTGCTGGCCGACCTGGAGCGCGTCTGCGACTACCTGATCGTGCTCAACGCGGCCCAGGTGCAGCTCACCGGCTCGGTCGACGACCTGGTTGCCGGGCACCGGCAGCTCGTCGGTCCGCGGCACGACGGCGGACCGATCGGGGGCGTGGCGCACGTGGTCCGGGCCAGCCACACCGACCGGCAGTCCACGCTGCTGGTACGCACCGACGGTCCCGTCACCGATCCCGCCTGGACGGTCCGCGACGTCAGCCTGGAGGACGTCGTCCTGGCCTACCTGGCCGACGGCACCGCCCAGACCAGTCACAGCGAGTGGGGAGTGGCGGCATGATCTGGCTGACCTGGCGGCAACACCGCAAGCTGGCGTTCTACACCCTCCTGGGATTCCTGGTGCTCGCCGCGGTGCTGGTGCCGATCGGCCTGTCGATGCGGAACACCTTCGCCGACCTCGGACTCGCGGAGTGTCTACGCCCGTCCACCCTCAGCGAGACTGCCGCACAGACCTGTGACGTGGGCCTGCGCCGCTTCAGCGACCGGTACGACAGTTTGAACCTGGTGGCGGTGCTGCTGATCACCCTGCCGGTGCTGGTCGGCCTGTTCTGGGGCGCGCCGCTGGTGGCTCGCGAGGTGGAGCAGGGCACCCACCGGTTCGTCTGGACCCAGGGCGTCGGCCGCACCCGCTGGGCGCTGGTGAAGTTCGGGCTGGTCGGCGGCGCCGTCGTGCTCCTCGCGGTCGGCTACGGACTGGGCATGTCGTGGTGGGTCGAACCACTTACCAAGGCAGCGCACGAGGGTCGACTCGGCGTGATCGTCTTCGACCTGCAGGGCATCGTGCCGATCGGGTACACCCTCTTCGCCGTGGCGCTCGGCATCTTCGCCGGCACCGTCTTCAAGCGGATGTTGCCCGCCATGGGCATCACCCTGGCCGGGTACATCGGCGTACGGGCGGCGGTGGAGATCCTGGCCCGACCGCACTACCAGCCGGCCAAAACCCAGACCTTCCCGATCGAGGGGGCCGGGATTCCGGAGGGCGACCGGGGCAACTGGGTTCTCGCCGTGGGAATCCGCGACGCCGACGGGACGATGGTCGCGGAGAACACCCGCATCCAGTGCCCCCCGGGCGGCAAGGGCCCGGACGGCCGAGCCTGCGGCGCCGACCTGGGTCTCGGGCCGGGCGCGTACAACTGGGAGATGTACCAGCCGGCGGACCGGTTCTGGCTGTTCCAGACCATCGAGACCAGCATCTTCGTCGCCCTCGCCGCGCTCCTGCTCTACCTCGCGGTGCGCCGCGTCCGCCGGATCGCGTAGCGGAAACGGGTGATCGCCGGAGCCACGGGGGCTCCGGCGATCACCCGTCAGCGCAGGCTCAGCGGCCCAGCCGCCGGTACCGGGCGACCGAGAGCGGCAGGAAAACGGCCACCAGCACGAGCGGCCAGGCCACCGCCAGCCACGGGTAGTGCTGCGCGGCCCAGGAGTCACCCCCTGAGCCCGGGTTGCCGAACAGCTCCCGGGTGGCGCCGACGGTCGCCGACAACGGGTTCCACGCGGCCACCGCGCCGAGCCAGGCCGGCATGGTCTCCGGCGCGACGAAGGCGTTGGAGAGGAAGCCGAGTGGGAACTCCAGGGTCTGGACGGCGACGACGGCTGTCTGTCCACGTGCGACCAGGCCGAGGAAGATGCCGACCCAGACCAGGGCGAACCGCAACAGCAGGATCAGTCCCACCGCGCCCAGCGCGGCGCCGACTCCGCCGTGTGCCCGCCAACCGACCGCGAGGCCCGTGACCAGCAGCACCGCCAGGGTGACCAGAGCGAACAGCAGGTCGGTCACCGCGCGGGCGACGAGCGGGGCGAGTGGTCCGACCGGCATCGAGCGGAGCCGGTCGATCATTCCGCGCTCCAGATCCTCAGCGACGGCGATCGTGGTGAGGCTGATGCCGAACACCATGGTCATCACGAACATGCCGGGCATCAGGAACTCCCGGTAGCCGCCCCCGTCGGGGACCTGCATCGCTCCGCCGAACAGATAGCCGAAGATCAGCACGATCAGGATGTTGAAGCCGAGTGAGGCGACCAGGGGCCCGGGGTCACGTCGCCACCGGGCCAGGCCCCGCCAGACAAGGGTGCCGGTGTCGGCCAGGGCGGTGGGCCGGCCGGGCGTCAGGTCCACCGTCGAGGGCGGGTACGTCGCGCTCACGCGGTCACCTCCGTCTTGACCCGGTGGCCGGTGACGTGCAGGAACACGTCGTCCAGGGTGGGTCGACGCAGGGCGACGTCGGCGACCGTGACCTGTGCGGCGTCGAGGGCCCGCAGCACCTCGACGAGCGCGCCGGCGCGGTGCCCGACGCCGACGCTGACCGCGCGCCGGTCCACGTCGACGGTGGGTTCGTCGTCGACGACCCGACGCACCTGCGCGACGGCGAGCGCGAGGTCGCTGGACTCCCCCACGACCAGCTCGATCCGGTCGCCGCCGAGCCGCGTCTTCAGCTCGTCCGGAGTGCCCTCGGCGATCACGCGTCCGGCCTCGACCACCGAGATCCGGTCGGCGAGCCGGTCGGCCTCGTCCAGGTGCTGCGTGGTGAGCAGGACCGTGGTGCCCGCACGGACCAACTCGCGAATCGACTCCCACACCTCGTTGCGGCCGCGCGGGTCCAGCCCGGCGGTGGGTTCGTCGAGGAACAGCACGGCGGGGGCCAGGACCATGCCGGCCGCCAGGTCGAGCCGGCGACGCATGCCCCCGGAGTACGCGCTGACCGGTCGCTCGCCGACGTCGGCGAGACCGAACCGTTGCAGCAACTCGACCGCGCGCTGCTGTGCCCGACGGCGTCCGAGGTGGAACAGCCGACCGAAGAGAACGAGGTTCTGCCGGCCGCTGAGCGCCTCGTCGAGCGCGGGGTGCTGCCCCACCAGGCCGATCCGGTAGCGCACCTGGTCGGGCTGGCGGGTCACGTCGAACCCGGCGACCTCGGCGCGACCCCCGTCGAGCCGCAGCAGGGTGGACAGGATCCGCACCGACGTGGTCTTGCCGGCCCCGTTGGGACCGAGCAGGCCGTACACCGTCCCGCTTCGCACCTCCAGGTCGAAGCCGTCCAGGGCGACGTGCTCCCGATATCGCTTCCGCAGCCCCTGGGCGACTATCGCCGTACCGCTCGTCGTCATGCCGATCCCCTTCCCGAGGTCTCACGTCGCGCCCACCGTACACGGTACGGTAGCGCATACGGCAAGGGGTGATCGATTAGCATCGGTGGATGACGATCTCGTTGGACGGCCGGCGGTTCGCCGCCGTGGCCGACGTGGTGGCCGGCGAGATCGGCACCGAGACGGTCTTCAGCTACCACGAGCGGGCGGGCGAGGTGTGGGCCGAGTACGCCGGTGGGTCCATCCGGCGCGGCTGTCTCGTCGGCACCCGCGACGGCGACCGCTTGGACTTCCGCTACGTGCAACTCAACGCCGCGGGCCAGACGTCCTCCGGGCACTGTGTCACCGAGGTGCGGGTGCTGGCCGACCAGCGCCTGGAACTGCACGAGTCCTGGGCCTGGGAGTCCCGGCCGGGCAACGGCACCAGCGTGGTGCGGGAGATCCCCTAGGCCGGCTCGGCGGAAACCGACGGACCGGCGACGCCGACGTTGAGCGGGTCGGCCAGCAGCTTGTCGAAGGCCAGCTCGGCGGCCCCGATGAGGACGGCGTCGCGGCCGAGTGCGGCGGCCCGCAACCGCAGGTGCTCACGGGAGGCGGGCAGCGGCATGGCGTCCAGTCGTCGCCGCACGGTGTCCGCGCCGGCGGTGAAGATGTCGCGCAGCGAACCACCGAACACGACGGCGTCGGGATTGACCACGTTGACCAGGTTGGCGACGCCGAACCCGAGCCAGTCGGCGACCCGCTCGACGGCGGCGCTGGCGGTCGCGTCGCCGTCCGCCGCCGCGCGCAGGACGTCGGCCACGGCGGCGCGGTCGTCGGGGTCGCGGCCGGCGTGCCGCAGCAGCGCGGCCTCCGAGATCTCGGTCTCCCAGCAACCGCGGGAGCCGCAGCCGCAGGGCAGTCCGTTCGGGTTGACCACCATGTGACCGACCTTGCCGCTGTGACCGCGGTGGCCGATCATCAACCGGCCGCCGACCACGATGCCGGCGCTGATGCCCAGGTCACCGTGCAGGTAGATGAGGTCGTCGATGCCGGGGGCCACGCCCCGGATGTGCTCGGCCAGGCCCGCGATGTCGGCCAGGTCTCCGGCCACGAATCCCGGGCAGGCGGTCAGCTCGGCCTCGAGCGCTGCGCTCAGGCCCTCCTCGACGCCGACGATCCGCAGGCCGCCGTCGGCGTCGCGGGTGGTGTCGGTGACGGCGACCGCGCCGCCGACCAGCAGCGCGTCGGGGGCGACGCCGCGCTCCATCCCGCGCACCAGGTCGGCCAGCGGGCGGACGGCGTCGAGGGCCGACATGCCACCGGGACGTGGAGCCTCCCGCAGGTCGAGGATGCGACCGCCGAGGCCGATCCGCGCCGCCCGCAGCCGGTCCGCGTCGATGCTGAGCGCGTGCGCGTAGACCCGGTCGGAGCGGGGGCTCACCACGAGGGAGGGACGGCCGGCGCGGCGGGTGATGGTCGGCGCCTCCTCGGTGACCAGACCACTGGCGGTCAGGTCGGCGGCGAGGGCGCCGATGGTGCTGCGGTTGAGGCCGAGACGGCTGGTCAACTCGGCCCGTGACGTCGGCCCGTGCAGGTGCACGTACCGCAGCACGGCGCCGAGGTTCTGCCGCCGGATCTCCTCCTGGCTCGCGCCGGGGACCGGAGGCAGTGGGGTGTCGGGGTTACGGCCGGCGCCCGCTGGCCTGGACCGCACGGGTGTCGCCACGGTCAGACCTCCTTCACGGATCGGTGCCGGGTGGACGATGGGGCACGGACGACGATGGGTCCCGGAAGAGGAGACCCGGGACCCATCGGCGGTGCTGCCTACCGTGTGGTGCTTACTTGGTGAGCGGCGCGAGCTTCGGGTCGTTGGCGTACGCCTCGGCCGCGTTGGCCTTGGTGACGGCGACCGGCGGGAGCAGGAACGTGTCGACGACCTTGCTGCCGTTGTTGTAGGACTTGGTGTCGTTCACCTGCGGGGTGTTACCGGCCTGGAGAGCCTTGACCATGTTGATGGTCTCCTTCACCAGGTTGCGGGTGTCCTTGTTGATCGTCATGTACTGCTCGCCCTTGACGATCGACTTGACCGACTCGACCTCGGAGTCCTGACCGGTGACCACCGGGATCGGCTTGCCGGCGCCCTTGACCGAGGTCAGGATCGCGCGGGCCAGGGTGTCGTTCGGGGAGAGGACGCCGTCCAGCTCCTTGTTGCCGTAGGTCGAGGTCAGCAGCTGGTCCATGCGGGCCTGCGCACCCTCGGCCTTCCAGCCCTGGATGGCGGTCTGCTTGACGTCCTTCTGACCCGAGGCGACGACGACGTTGCCCTTGTCGATCTCCGGCTTGAGCACGTCCATCGCGCCGTTGAAGAAGACACCGGCGTTGTTGTCGTCCGGCGAGCCGGAGAACAGCTCGATGTTGTACGGGCCGTTCGGCTTCTTGGCCTTCATGCCGTCCAGCAGAGCCTGGCCCTGGAGCTGGCCGACCTTGAAGTTGTCGAACGCGACGTAGTAGTCGAGGTCCGGCGTGTTGGTGATGAGGCGGTCGTACGCGATCACCTTGGCGCCGGCGGCGTGCGCGGCGGCGACCTGGGTCGACAGCTGCGCGGCGTCGGTCGCGCCGATGACGATGACCTTGGCGCCCTTGGTGGTCATGGCGGTGATCTGGGCCTGCTGGTCGGCGACCGTGGTCGACGCGCCGGCGTACTGCACGTCAGCCTGGAAACCGGCCTCCTTGAGACCGTTGGTGAACAGGTCACCGGCGAGGACCCAGTTCTCCGAGGTCTTGGCCGGAAGGGCGACACCGATCAGCGAGTTCGCCGCGAAGCCCTTGGCGTCGCCGCCCTTGGAGCCCGCGTCGTCGCCGTCGCGGCCGGAACCGCAGCCGGCCAGGGCCAGCATGGCGGCGGCGCTGATGGCCACCACCGACGTACCGAAGATCTTACGCATGGTGAGGACTTGCCTTTCTGGATGTGAGACGGGTGGAGAGGTCGGTGGCCGTCAGCCGGACACCGCTGCCTTGGCGGGCTCGCGCTCCGCGTCCGGCGGTGAGGCGGGTGGGGCGGAGTCCTCGCGGCGGAACGGCCGCATCAGGCTCCCGATGATGGAGAAGCGCCCCTGGCTCTTGTTGTAGACGTCGATCGCGACCGCGAGCAGCAGCACGAGGCCCTTGATGATCTGGACCTTGTCGGTGCCCACGCCCTCGAGCTGGAGGCCGTTGTTGAGCACGGCCATCACCAGACCACCGACGATGGAACCGCTGATGGTGCCGATGCCGCCCGCGACGGCGGCGCCACCGATGAAGACGGCGGCGATGGCGTCCAGCTCCCAGCCGTTGCCGTCCTGCGGGCCGGAGGCCGCCGAACGGGCCACGAAGATCATGCCGGCCAGCGCGGCCAGGATGGACATGTTCATCATGACGAGGAAGTTGACCCGCTTGAGCTTCACGCCGGACAGCTCGGCCGCCCGGGAGTTGCCGCCGACCGCGTAGATGTGCCGGCCGCCCGCGGTGTTGCGGGTGTAGAAGGAGTACGCGATGACCAGCGCCACGAGGATGATGCCCGAGATCGGGAAGCTGGTGCCGACGCGACCGCTGGCGAAGCGCAACGACGCGAACGCGATCACGCCGACCATGACGGCCATCCGCAGGATCGAGATCCACACCGGGGCCGGATCGGCGTCCATGGCCCGGCGGGTCTTGCGCGCCTGGAGCTCCCGCCACACCACGGCCACCGCGGCGGCCAGGCCGAGCAGCAACGTCGCGTTGTTGTAGCCGGTGTTCGGCCCGAACTCGGGCAGGAAGCCGGAACCGATCTCCCGGAAGCCCTCCGGCACCGGGATGGTGTTGGCGTTGCCGATGAACTGGTTGCCACCGCGGAAGAGCAACATTCCCGCCAGGGTGACGATGAACGCCGGCACCCCGATGTAGGCCACCCAGAAGCCCTGCCAGGCGCCGATCACCGCGCCGATGGCGAGGCCGAACACGATGGCGAGCGGCCAGGGCAGGTTCCACTCGGCCATCGACTTGGCGACCAGGATGCCGGTGAACGCCGCTACCGAGCCGACCGAGAGGTCGATGTGCCCGGCGACGATCACCATGAGCATGCCGATGGCCAGGATCAGGATGTACGAGTTCTGCTGGAACAGCGCGATCAGGTTGTCCGACCGCAGCGTCAGCCCGTTGGTCCAGATCTGGAAGATCAAGACGATCAACACCAGGGTGAAGATCATCCCGAACTGACGGGCGTTGGAGGTCGTGCCTCCAAACAGGTTCTTCTGAAGGTCCTTGATACGGCTCATCGGGTGGCCAACTTCTTCGTCGAGGTCATCTGCTTCATGAGGGTCTCCGGGTCCGCGTCAGCCCGAGCGATCTCGCCCGTGATGGCGCCTTCGAACACGGTGTAGATGCGGTCGCAGAGCCCGATCAGCTCAGGCAGCTCCGAGGAGATGACGATGACGCCCTTCCCCTGGTCGGCGAGCCGCTGGATGATGCCGTAGATCTCGTACTTCGCGCCCACGTCGATGCCGCGGGTCGGCTCGTCGAGGATCAACAGGTCCGGGTCGGTGAACATCCACTTGGCCAGGACGACCTTCTGCTGGTTGCCACCGGAGAGCTTGGAGACGCCCTCGTCGACCGTCGGGGCCTTGGTCCGCAGCTCCTTGCGGTACGCCTCGGCCGCCTGGTACTCCTCGACCTCGTCGAGCACGCCGCGGTGCGTGATCTTGGACAGCTTGGCGGCCACCGTCGACGTCTTGATGTCGTCGAGCAGGTTGAGGCCGAGCGCCTTGCGGTCCTCGCTGACGTACGCGAGGCCGTGGTCGATGGCGTCCGCCACCGACTTCAGGACGATCTCCTTGCCGTCCTTGATGATCGTGCCCGACTCGTACACCCCGTAGGAGCGGCCGAAGACGCTCATCGCGAGTTCGGTGCGGCCCGCGCCCATCAGGCCGGCGAAGCCGACGATCTCGCCGCGGCG
The DNA here is from genome assembly GCF_053585025.1 of Micromonospora sp. RB23. Classification (NCBI taxonomy): domain Bacteria; kingdom Bacillati; phylum Actinomycetota; class Actinomycetes; order Micromonosporales; family Micromonosporaceae; genus Micromonospora; species Micromonospora sp. RB23. The sequence goes on along the minus strand of NZ_CM132111.1, from coordinate 2,319,848 downwards.
CACCACGAAGCTCTCGTTCTTGCAGACCTGGCGCTCGGCGGAGATCGGGTGCCGGACGTTCCAGTTGCGGACCTCGAAGAAGACGTCGCCGATCTTCGGGGTGTGGTCCGGGAAGCGGCTGCTCAGCTCGCGACCCACCATGCCCCGCACGATCCGGTCCTCGTCGACACCCTCGGCCTTGACGTCCAGGGTCTCCACGGTCTTGCCGTCGCGCAGGATCGTGATCTGGTCGGCGATCGCCTCGATCTCGTTGAGCTTGTGCGAGATCATGATCGAGGTGATGCCGCGGGAGCGGAAGCCGCGCAGCAGGTCGAGCAGGTGCCGGGAGTCCGCCTCGTTCAGGGCGGCGGTCGGCTCGTCCAGGATGAGGAGCTTGACGTCCTTGGCGAACGCCTTGGCGATCTCGACGAGCTGCTGCTTGCCGACGCCGATGTCCTTGACCAGGGTGTCCGGGTTCTCCTCCAGACCGACCCGGGCCATCAGGTCGAGCGCCATCCGGTTCGCGGCCTTCCAGTCGATCGCGCCCCGCTTGCGCGGTTCGTTGCCGAGGAAGATGTTCTCGGCGATCGACATGCCGGGGATGAGCGCGAGCTCCTGGTGGATGATCACGATGCCGGCGCTCTCGCTCGCCCGGATGTCGGAGAACTTGCTCTCCGAACCCTGGTAGACGATCTGGCCGTCGTAACTGCCGTACGGGTAGACCCCGCTGAGCACCTTCATCAGCGTGGACTTGCCCGCACCGTTCTCCCCGCAGATGGCGTGGATCTCACCGGCGCGAACCACCAGGTTGACGTCGGAGAGGGCCTTGACTCCGGGGAACTCCTTGGTGATGGAGCGCATCTCAAGGAGGATCGGCACGTCGCTCATAGCTCGTACCACCTCGCCAACGTCATCGGTTGCCTCCGGAAGGTTGAACCTTCACTTGGTTTTGTTGTTGACGGCAACGTATTGCGGTGAGCAGGCCATCCGCAAGGCGAGGGGGTGTTGAAAATGTAACAATCCGGCAATATAGACGAAGCAGAGTATTCGCCCGTCACGCCGGCCCCACCAGTCGCTGGTGGCACGATGGACCGCTGCTGGCAACGTTGTCAAATGCGAAGCCTACGGCCGGTCCGCACCGATCACCACCAGCAGGCTCGCCACCAGGCACGATCCGCCTCGGCCGGCGCGAAATTCCGTACCCCCGGCCCGGAGCGGCATCGAACGATCATGATCGAGCCACGACGTCGCCTCTCCGCCCAGGACGCCTCGGCCGGTCACGGCCCGCGATGTGACCCACGCCTCCACCGACCGAAGAGATCGACGGCCGCCACCCCGCAGTTCCGTCCGGAGAAGCACCCGACGACCGTTTGGTCCGGCTCGGAGTCGACCGGTCAGCTCGGGCGCAGCACCGCCTTGATCACTCCATCCTCGCGGCGGTCGAAGCGGCGGTACAGATCCGGCGCGTCGTCGAGGGCGCCGTGGTGGGTCACGATCACACCGGGCCGGGCGCGACCGGCGACGACCATGTCCCGCAGCAGCACCGTGTAGCGGCGGTCGTGCGTACGCCCGAACCGTACGGCGACGCCCTTGGTGAACAGCGTCCCCCAGGGCGCGACGAGATCCTCGCGGGCGCTCGCGCCTGGCCGCGGGTGCAGGTCCTTCTCGGGGTAGACGCCGGCAACGGCGATCGAGCCGGCGGGGTTGACCAGCCGGGCGGCGTCGGCGATCACCTGGTCCGGACGCTCCTGGTCGGGGTGGTCGCGGTCGCGCGCCTGGAAACCGACCGCGTCGATGACCCGGTCGATCCCGCCCAACTTCTCCTCGCCCAGCGGCAGACCGGCCCGCGCGCGGTCGGCGCGGATCTGCTCCACCGGGTCACCGAGGCGGAAGTCGACCGGAACCGCGCCGAGTTCACCGGCCTTGTCGAGCCGGGCATCCACCCCGTCGACGCAGTAGACGACCCGTGCGCCCCGCAGCAACGCCGAGTACGCCCCGAGCAGGCCGATGGTGCCCGCGCCGAACACCGCCACGGTGTCACCGGCCCGCACCTCGGCGAGGGTCGCTGCGGCATGCCAGCCGGTCACGAACGCGTCGGCGAGCAGCACGAAGTCGTCCTCGTACGCGTCGCCCGGCTCTCCCGGCACGGGTACGCAGTTCGCGTCGGCCCACGGCACCCGCAGCAGGTCGGCCTGGGCGCCCCGGTACGGCCCCATCCCGGCGTAGCCGTACGCGGCGCCGGGCCCCTCGGCCCGTGCCCGCAGGCAGGCCGCCGAGAGCCCGCGGGAGCACATCACGCAGGTACCGCAGAACAGGTGCGTGGGAATCACCACGCGGGTACCGGGTCGCACGGTCTGCACCGCCGAGCCGATCTCCTGCACCACACCCAGTGGTTCGTGGCCGAACACCAACCCCGGCTCCGCGCCGGTACGTCCGTCGTACATGTGCAGGTCCGTGCCGCAGAGGGCGCTGGACGTGATCCGTACGAGCGCGTCCGTCGGCGCCTCGATCGTCGCGTCGGGCACCTCCCGCACCGCGACGTCCCGGACGCCCACGTAGACGACGGCTCTCATACCGGCTCCTTCTCAGGTGGTGGAGCGTCGGACTTCCCCCGGTCGGCTGATTCATGCCAGGGCGATCATCGGACGGGGCTGTCCGCCGCGCGACGTAGCATCGGCGAAGCACGATGTCAGGCGCACCACGTCACCCAACGGATCGGGCACCTTCGACATGACGACCGAGCAGACCACGTCCCCACCGCGCACCGGCGTCGGCATCGTGGCCCGTGACCTGGGCGCGACCGTCCGAGGTGGACGCCGTGTCCTGGACGACATCTCCCTGACCGTCGCGCCGGGCGAGCTGGTCGCGATCATCGGCGTCAGCGGCGCGGGCAAGACCACACTGCTGGAGACGCTGGCCGGGGTCCGCAGACCGGCGGCCGGCAGCGTGGCGTACGACGATGGTGGCGTCCCGGGCGCGGTCGGTTTCGTCCCGCAGGACGACATCATCCACCGCGAGCTACCGCTGGCCCGCACCCTGCGGTACGCGGCCCGGCTGCGCCTGCCGTCGGGGACCGGCCCGGCCGAGGTGTCCCGCCGGGTTGCCGAGGTGCTCGCCGAGTTGCGGCTCACCGAGCGGGCCGACGTGCCGGTGGGCCGCCTCAGCGGCGGCGAGCGCAAGCGCGCCAGCATCGCCGTCGAGCTGCTGACCCGGCCCGGCGTGTTCTTCCTCGACGAGCCCACCTCCGGGCTGGACCCGGCGATCGCCGTGGACCTCCTGCGGGCGCTGCGGACGCTCGCCGATGCCGGCGCCACCGTCGTGCTCACCACCCACCAGATCACCGACGTGGACCGCTGCGACCGGGTGGTCGTGCTGACCCGCGAGGGCCGGTTGGCGTACGCCGGCACGCCCGCCGCCGCCCGGGAGTTCTTCGGCCTGCGGTCCCTCGCGGAGGTGCACCTGCTGCTCGACGAGGAGTCCGACCAGGGTGTGTGGCCCGAGCGCTTCGCCGCGTCCCGTGCTGTCGAACCGACCGCCGGCACGGCCGACCCGGGCGGCCGGGGTCAGGGACGGCCGGCCGGACGGCTGCGCCAGTGGTGGGTGCTCGCCGCGCGCAACGCCGAGATCGTCGCCCGCAACCGGCTGACGCTGGCGATCCTGCTCGGCTCGCCCCTGATGGTGCTGGGGATGTTCGCGCTGCTGTTCCGCCCCGGCGCGTTCGACCCGGCCAGCCCGAGCCCGACCGTCACCGTGATGATCCTGTTCTGGATCGCGTTCGGCGGCTTCTTCTTTGGCCTGACCTACGGGCTGCTCCAGATCTGCACGGAGCTGCCGATCCTGCGCCGGGAGCGCCTGACGGGTGTCCGGCTGCTGCCGTACCTGATGGCGAAGGTCGCGGTGCTGCTGCCGCTGCTCGCCCTGGTGGACCTGGCCCTGCTCGGGGTGCTGCGCGGCATGGACCGGCTGCCCCCGGTCGGCGGCGGCGACTTCGCGGCCCTGTACGCGACCCTGCTGCTCTCCTCGGCGGCCGCGCTCGCGCTCGGCCTGCTGTGCTCCGCGGCCGTCTCGGACGCAGCCCAGGCGACCCTCATGCTGCCGATGCTGTGCTTCCCGCAGGTGCTGTTCGTCGGGGCGATCCTGCCCGTGCCGGCCATGGCGGGCGGCGGCCGGTGGCTCAGCTACGCGATGTCGAACCGGTGGGCGTTCGAGGGGTTGGGGCACACCGCCGGCGTGGAACGACTGTGGCGCGACGGGAACTCGCCGCTCGGCCCGCCGCTGTTGCAGACGTACGGCGACAGCTTCTCCCGGCCGATCGTCCTCGACTGGCTGGTGCTCGGCGGGTTCGTGCTGCTCTCGCTCGCCGCGACCTGGGCGGTGCTGGTCCGCAGGGAGGCCCGCCGTGCGTCCTGAGCAGGCCGCTCCTCTCTCGCCGACGGCCCTGCCCGGGTACGCCGACACCGCGCGGATCGACGAGCTACGCGCCACCGAATACCCGCACCTCGACCGGGACGGGCAGGTCTACCTGGACTACGCCGGCGCCGGGGTGACCGCGCGGGCCCAGGTGCGGGCGCACCACGACCGGCTGCTGGCGGGCCCGTACGGCAACCCGCACTCGGAGAGCCCCACCAGCGCGGCGGCGGGCGCACTGGTGGAGTCCGCCCGGCAGGCGGTGCTCGACTTCTTCTCCGCCGACCCTGCCGAGTACGCGGTGGTGTTCACCCCCAACGCCAGCGGCGCCTGCCGGCTGGTCGGCGAGGCGTACGCCTTCGGACCGGCCGCACCCTTCGCGCTGACCTGGGACAACCACAACTCGGTCAACGGCATCCGCGAGTACGCCCGGTCGGCCGGCGCGGCGGTGCGGTACGTGCCGTTGGGCGGCCCGGAGTTGCGGGTCGCCGAGGCCGACCTGGTCTCGGTGCTCGATGTCGGCAGCGGGGGTCGCGCCGGTCGTGGGCTGTTCGCGTACCCGGCGCAGAGCAACTTCTCCGGCGTGCAGCATCCCCTGGAGTGGGTCGAGCTGGCCCACCGGCACGGCTACGACGTGCTGCTGGACGCCGCCGCGTTCGCCGCCACGAACCGGTTGGACCTGCGCGCCGTCCGACCCGACTTCGTCTGTCTGAGCTGGTACAAGCTCTTCGGCTATCCCACCGGTGTGGGCGCGCTGCTGGCGCGTCGTGACGCGCTGGCACGGCTGCGCCGTCCGTGGTTCGCCGGTGGCACCATTCGCGCGGTCAGCGTGCAGGGTGACTGGCACCGCTCGATGGACGACGAGTCGGCGTTCGAGGACGGCACCCTCAACTTCCTGAGCATCCCGGACGTGGAGTTCGGGCTGCGGTGGCTCGACGCGATCGGCGTGGACCTGGTGCACACCCGGGTCGGCCTGCTCACCGCGTGGTTGCTGGACCGCCTGAGCGCGCTGCGGCACCGCGACGGCCAACCGCTGGTGCGGGTGTACGGGCCGGCCACGGGCGAGGGCCGGGGCGCGACCGTCACGTTCAACGTTCTGCGGCCGGACGGCGCGCCGGTCGACGAGCGGCTCGTCGCCCGGGAGGCCGCCGCGGCGGGCTTCTCCCTGCGGACGGGGTGCTTCTGCAATCCGGGGGCGGGCGAGGGCGCGTTCGGCATCACCCGGCAGACGCTGCGGGGACGTCTGCTCGCCCAGATCGGCACGATCGACGAGTACCTCGACGCGCTGGCGCTGCCGACCGGCGGCGCGGTCCGGGTGTCGTTCGGGCTGGCGTCGACGGCGGCCGACGCCGAACGCTTCGTCGCCTTCGTGGAGTCGTCCTACCTGGACCGGGACGGCGACTCCGGGCCGCCGCTGCCGCCCCGGCTTCGCTGTTGACTAGCCGACCTGGGCCACCGACGCGGGGCGGTGCTTGATCTCCTCCATGAACGCGAACCGGGCGGTCAGCTCGGCGAGCGTCGTCCCCTCCTGCCACGCCGAGGCCACCTGGGCGACCTGGAGCAGGTCCATGCAGTCGCCGCGTGCCAGCACCTCGCCCGCGGACCGGACGTCGATCATGAAGTATCGGGCCTGCGAGCCCAGCCCGACGCAGACCACGCCCTGATCGGAGTGCAGCTCGGCGCAGGTGAACCGGGCGCGCCCCTGCTCGGGAGCGGTCACGCGACCGATGTCGAGCCGCTGGCGGGCGGCGGTCTCGATGAGCGCGGGGGCCAGGCCACCCCGCTCGACCAGGTCGGGGTAGAGGCGCACACCCAGCGCCGTCGACGCGTCGCTCATGACTGACTCCCACTTCCTTGTGACAGAGACCAGCAGCACGCAGGTTACGGGGAGGTTTCCTGCGGACCTCGTCATCCTGTCCCGCGTGGACGCTCCACGGCAATAGGAAGTGTCGATTCGACCGCTATCGAGGGATGCGATCGGGCGGTAACGGACCGTCGCGGCATTGGAAACACTCTTGACAGAAAGGCCGCTACATAGACATGCTTCGCTTTGGAGAGCGCTCTCCGCACTCCTCCGCCGCGCCGCCTCCGACGCGCCGCCTCCACTACCCACCTCGCCGAGGAGCCTCCCGTGTTCAGAGCCCGACCCACCTCCCGAAGCCGCCCCCTCCTCCTCGCGGCGGTCGCCCTCGTCACCACCCTCGCCTCACTCACCCTCCCGGGTCAGTCCGACCGCGCCGAGGCCGCCATCGGACCGATCACCTGGCAGGACGAGTTCAACGCCCCGGCCGGCACGCCCGTCGACGCGAACAAGTGGCGCTTCGACATCGGCGGCGGCGGCTGGGGCAACAACGAGCGGCAGTACTACACCAACAGCACCAGCAACGCCGTCCACGACGGCCAGGGCAACCTCGTCATCACGGCCCGCCGGGAGAACCCCGCCAACTACCAGTGCCACTACGGCCGCTGCGAGTACACCTCGGCCCGGCTCCTGACGGCGGCGACCTTCACCCAGACGTACGGCCGTTTCGAGGCCCGCATCAAGATCCCCCGCGGCCAGGGCATCTGGCCGGCGTTCTGGATGCTCGGCACCGGCGGCGGATGGCCCGACGCCGGCGAGATCGACGTCATGGAGAACATCGGCCGGGAGCCCAACACCGTCTACGGCACCGTCCACGGTCCCGGATACTCGGGCAGTGGCGGCATCACCGGCAGCCGCACGATCGGCGGTCCGCTCGCCGACGGCTTCCACGACTACCGGGTGGACTGGGAGCCGGGCGCGATCACCTGGTACCTGGACGGGGTGCAGTACCACCGGGTCGACCCGGCCCGCCTCGGCGGCAACCGGTGGGTGTTCGACCACCCGTTCTTCATGATCCTCAACGTGGCGGTCGGCGGAAACTGGCCCGGCTACCCGGACGGCTCCACCCAGTTCCCGCAACAGATGCTCGTCGACTACGTCCGGGTGTCGAGCTACACCTCCGACGGCGGCAACCCGCCGTCCGGCACCACGCGCATCCGGGGAGCGCAGAGCGGGCGCTGCATCGACATCCCGAGCGCCAACCCCGTCGAGGGTGCCAAGCTGCAGATCTGGGACTGCAACACGACCGCTGCGCAGGCGTGGACCTTCGCCTCCGACGGGACCGTCCGGGCCATGGGCAAGTGCATGGACCCGGCCTGGGCCGGCACGGCCAACGGCACCGAGGTCAACCTGGTCAGCTGCAACGGCAACCCGGCCCAGCGCTTCACGCTCAACGGCGCGGGCGACCTGGTCAACCTCAGCGCCAACAAGTGCGTCGACGTACGGGAGGCCAACCCCAACAACGGCGGCAAGCTGCACCTGTGGGACTGCCTCGGCGCGTCCAACCAGAAGTGGTCCCGCTTCTGACGAGATCGGCACGAGCGAACGGGCCGTCCGAGCGCTGCGCTCGGACGGCCCGTTCGCGTGGACCGCGGTATCCCGAACCCGATTCGGTCGGGCGATCAGGCTGCGACCGCTATGTTCGGTTTAGTCCGGAAATAGCCGTCACGGGAGTGAGCCCATGTCGCACCACCTCGACACCCCCCTCGCCGCCCAGGGAGGTCAGCTCTACATCGACGACCTGTACGTCTTCGACGGCGACGGCGCCACGGTGTTCGTCATGGACGTCAACAGCTCGGTGACCAGGGCCGACATCAAGCGCGGCTTTCACGCTGAGGCCCGCTACGAGTTCAAGGTTCACTTCAACGGGGCGGACATCGAGGAGCTGACCTACCGGTTCGCGTTCGGCGAGCCGGACGGCAACGCCACGCAGACCCTCCAGCTGTACGAACTCACCGGCGCCGACGCCCGCGACGACGCCGCCATGGGCACTCCCATCGCCGAGGGCCGGACCGGCGAGATCACGACCGGGCAGCGCGTCCGGGTCTGGGCGGGCCGGATCACCGACCCGTTCTACATCGACCTCGACGAACTCGCCACCATCAACGGCGCCGTCAAGAACGGCGCGAAGGTGGACCGTTCGGCCTGGCGGGCCGACCAGGCCAAGAACAGCTTCGCCGGCACCACCGTCGAGTCGATCGTCCTGGAGGTCTCCCACGACGAACCGCTGCTGCGCCCGGGCACCGAGATCGGCGTCTGGTGCCGGACGCTGCTCGCCACCGACGCGGGCGGATGGCGGCAGATCAACCGCGCCGGCCACCCCATGATGTGGCCCGTGTTCTGGCCCCACGACACCGACTTCTCGGACCCGGCGAACTTCCGGCACCCCCGCCAGGACCTCCCCGAGGACGGGGAGGAGATCGCCAAGGCGATCGCCGGGGTCGTCGCGGCGAACGGCACCGCGCCGGACCCGCAGGCGTACGGCTGGAGCGTCGCCCGGGCGCTCTACCCCGACGTGCTGTCGTACACGGTGGGCACGGCCGCGAACTACGGCTTCGCGGTCCGCAACGGCCGCACCATGGCCGACAACGCGCCCGAGGTGATGTTCTCCCTCGTCCTCAACACGGGGACCACGTCGGGCCTCACCCCCGACGTCACGAAGGCGGCCCGCGCCGACGCGTTCCCGTACGTGGTGCCGGCCTAAGCGACCGAGTGCGTCACGACCGCCACGTAGTTGCCGGCCACCTTCGCGGGCGGGAACGTCACCGACAGCGTCGGGTTCCAGGTGGCGGAGTTCGGGCCGCCGGTCTGCCCGGACCAGCCGGCGGCGGTACGCGGACCGTCCAGCACCGCGCCGGGCTGCGGAAGGAACGTCCCGGTGCCGGTGGTGGCGAGGGCAGGGCCGGAGGCGTACGTGACGTTGCTGTTCGGAATGGTCTCGGCCGGCGTGCCGGAACCCGTGGTGAAACTCGTGGTCGAGACGACGCTGACCCACTGTCCCGAGAGCGGTCCACGGTCGTCGGTCACGGTCACCGGGCCGAGTTGACCCGCGACGCCGGTCGCCTGGGAGGTGACGGTGCCGAGTGCGGAGATCGCCGGGACACTGATGGAGAGCCCTCCGAGCGGGTTGATGACCAGTTCGACACCGCGGGTGTCGGACTGGTCGAACGAGTCGGTCACCCGGACGGTGAAGGAGAACGTCCCAGCTGTCGTGGGGGTGCCGGAGAGCAGGCCGGTGACCGGGTCGAGGCTCAGGCCGGGAGGCAGGGCTCCGGCGCTGACCGACCAGGCGAAGGGGCTCGTGCCGCCCGTCACCGTGAGCTGGTACTGGTACGGCACGTACGCCTTGCCCGGTGGTGGCGGCGCGAAGTTCAGCGTCGGCGGCGGGTTGACGGTCACCGAGGCGGACGGGGCCGACTGCGGGCCGGTCCCGGCGGCGTTGATCGCGGCCACCCGGAAGGTGTAGGTGGCGCCGGCGGTCAGCCCGGTGACGACCTGGGTCGTGGCGGTGTCGGTGAACGTCTGCGGGGTCTGCGCCACCCCGTTGAGGTAGGGAGTCACCGTGTAACCGGTGATCGGCGACCCTCCGTTTGCCGGTGCCGTCCAGCTCAGCCTGGCGGCGGTCGTTCCCCCGGTGACCGAGGTGATGGTCGGGGCGGCCGGCAGGGTGTACGGGACCACCGCCGCCGAGGCGGGGCTGGCCGCGCTGGTGCCGTACGCGTTCACCGCCGCAACCCGGAAGGTGTACGAGGAGCCGGCGGTCAGCCCGGTCAGTGTGCGGCTGGTGGTGGAGGCGTCGAAGGAGAGGGTCGGTTGGGTGACGCCGTCCCGGATCGGGGTGACGAGGTAGGTCGTGATCGGACTGCCGTTGCTCGCCGGGGCGGTCCAGCTCACGGTGGCGCTGGTGACACCCGCGACGGCCGTGGGCGCGGCCGGCGTGGCGGGCGCCGAGGCGTAGACGTAGGTCGCCGACCCCGCGACGCCTCGGGTGACGACGCTGACCGTGACGGTCGCCGCGCTGGACCGGGCGGGCATCGAGGAGATGCCGAGGGTGCCGTCGGGGTTGACGGTGAAGCAGCCGGCCGCCGGGCCGGAGGTGCACGGCAGCAGGAGCACCGACGTGGCGGACTGCTGTTCGGCGGTCGTACCGATGGTGATCGCGGTCGCTCCGGTGAGGTTGCTCCCGCCGACGGTGACGGCGATGCCCCCGGCGATCGAGCTCTGCGCCGGGGTGACGGTCACGGTGGAGGGGGCGGTGGCTGGCGCGATGCCGGTGGCGATGCCGGAGTAGCCCGGGTTCGCGTCGATCGACGACGAGGTCGCCACGGTGGCCGTCTGGATCAGGGCCGGCGTCACCCCGGTCGCGGTGACGGTGGCGACGACCGTGATCGGTGGCAGGAAGGTGCCGCCGGGGAACGGGCCGTTGCTGTTGGTGCAGGTGATGCTCTGGCCCGATGGCGCGCCGCAGACCCAGCCGGTGCCGAACGCGCCGCGCGGCGTGACGCCGGCCGGAACGGTCTGGGTGACGGAGATCGGCGATGTCTCGGTGGCGCCGGCGTCGACCCCCGCGGTGATCGAGTAGGTGACGGGGTCACCGGGCTGCGGGGTGGGGCCGACCGCGCTGGTCTGCGACACGTTGAGGTCCGGCACCTGGTTGAAGCTGACCGCCCGTGCCTCGTCGATCTCGTGGAAGTCGGTGACCGATCCGGTCGAGCCCACCCACCCGAAGGCGAGTTGCCGGGGGTAGCCGTCGGCGTTCAGCCAGGTCGGCGACGGATACAGGCTCGGCGACACGACCGGGAGCGCGCCCTGAAGCGTCTGCGCGGAACCGCCGACCGGGGTGAAGCGGATCCGGTACTGCCCGGCGGGGGTGGTGATCCCGGTGTCCGTGGTGTACGGGGAGGCGGTGGTGTTGATGACGACCTCGACCGGCACCACGGACGCCGCCCGGGTGCTGGCCCGCAGCGCCAGGGCGGGAGCCGAGGTGCTGCCGGCGGTGCTGTTGATCGCGCAGTAGCCGACGCCGTTGCGGCCCGGGCCACGGACCACGACCTGCCCGGGAACGCGTCCCCCGGTGGTGTTGATGTACGGCGGGTTCGTGCAGCCGGTGCCCTGGTAGGTGCTGCTGCTGAAGTTGCCGAAGACGTCCAGCCCGATGCCCAGATATCCGTTGGACAGGCCCGCCGACACGCCATTGAACGCCGCCGAGTAGCCCAGCGACCCACCGGACTGGCCGAGAGTCGCCGGGGATCGCGGGTTGGCGGGGTCGACGGCGGCCAGCGCGAAGGCGAGGCCGTCCGCGCCCGGGTTGGAGCCGCCGTACTGGTAGGTGTTGAACATCAGGTGCAGGCCCTGCGAGGTGGGCACGCTCACCGCGCCGAACACACCACCCTGCCGGTTGGCCGTGGCGGGGGTGAGGCGCAGCTTACCCGCGCCCTGTGGGTCGGTGGAGGTGGTGCAGCTCAGCAGCGGGCCCGTGGTGGAGTTGCCAGCCGCGCTCAAACAGGCGGCGTTGGTCGCGCCGGCCGCGGGCACGCCCGGCAGCACCACCGGGCCGATGCCGTTCGCGGTGTTGTTGTGAAAGGGCTGGTCGAACAGGACGGATCCGGCCGCCGACGCCGGTAGCGGTGCGAGCATCAGGGCTCCCAGGGTCACGACGACCACCAGCGCCACGGTGCTCGTCGGACGAGACCGCCGCCTCCGAAACGCCATTGCTCACCCCCGCCGCCACTCCAGTCCCAAAAGGGACTTTACTTCCCAAATCTCCCATTCGCTCCGGCTACTCGGAATCGGCGGAACCCGCACGAGACGGGCCGGCTCTCTCGGTCACACCGAGAGAGCCGGCCCGAACACAGGTAGGTGATCAGCCCGCGATGTCGCGCGGGTCGCGGCTGCGCGGGTACGTGTTCTTCTCGCCGATCGTGCCGTCCTGCTTCTTGATCACGTGCTCGACGCCCCGGTCGGCCGCCATCTCGCGGCCCTGCGCCTGCGCGTCGGCCTTCGTGTCATGCGTGCTGCTGGCCCGGTCGTTGCCCTCCGGGCGGTTCTTCCACTGCCCGTTCTCCTGGTAGGTGTCGACATCGCCCTTGGTCATCGCCAGCTCCTCCCCTGCGTCTGCGCGGTCACCCTCTTCAGTGCCCAGAGCGGGGGCGGGCAAACCGCCGTCCTCAGGAGACGGTCGGGCAGTTGTTGCTCACCCGGCGCAGGATCTGTTCGCGCTCGTCGGTCGTGATGCCCGACGGCGCGCCGTCGAAGTGGGTCTCCACCTTGTCCCGCCCCCGGCGCTGCTCGTAGTGCAGGTGCGGCGCGCCCGAGTTGCCGGTGCTGCCGAGCCGACCGATCTGCTCACCCTGGGCGACCTTCTGACCGACCGTGACCAGCGGCGGTTCGAGCAGGTGCAGGTACTGCGTCTCCCACCTGCCGCCGTGGTCGATCTTCACCCAGTAGCCACCACCGCGCCCGCGCGGACCCTCCGGGTTCTCCGGGGTCCGCCCACCGAGCGACCCGTTGATGCCGGCCACCGTGACCGTGCCGGCGAAGGAGGCGAGGACGGGACGCCCCCACGCCTCGCCCTCGATGGGGAAGAAGTCGACGTCGTAGTCGTCGTGGCCGGGGTAGGTGCTGAGTTGCCACGTCTCCCCGCAGGTGACGGGCATCTGGAAGAGCGGGCGTGGACCCGCCGGTCGCAGCATCGGGACGACGACCACGGTGACGCCGATGACGGCCGCCGCCGCGACGAGCGCGAGCAGGAGAACGATGGTTCGCCGGCGGGGGCGGCGATGGGTGCGGACTCTGGTGGGGCGGCCGGTCGTCACCGGTCCGAGCATGGCAGACGTCGGCAATCCCCACCACTTTCACATTGCAGTTGCATCGTAAAGGCGCTACGGTCGACGCGATGCACTCGTATTGCAACTGGGGGTCGCCGTGTACGTGCTCGCGTTGTCCGAGGTGACCGCCGACATGGGCGACCTGGTCGGCGGGAAGGCAGCCGGGCTGGGCGCGCTGATCCGGCACGGCGAACGCGTACCCGAGGGCTTCTGCGTCACCACCCAGGCCCACCGGAGCGGCGTCGTGCCGGCGGTGGAGATCATCGCGGCGTACGAGCGGCTCGGTGCCGGTCCGGTGGCCGTACGCTCCAGCGCCACCGCCGAGGACCTGCCGCACGCCAGCTTCGCCGGGCAGCAGGACACCGTCCTGGGCGTCACCGGCACGGCGGAACTGATCGCCGCGGTCGAGAAGTGCTGGAACTCCCTGCACAGTCACCGCGCGACCGTCTACCGCGACGCCCACGGGATCGACCAGCACGAGGTGGCGATGGCCGTCGTCGTGCAACGCATGGTCACGCCTGCGGTGGCGGGGGTGCTCTACACCGCGAACCCGCTGACCGGTCGGCGGAACGAGATGGTGGTCGACGCCGCGCCGGGACTCGGCACCGCCGTCGTCGACGGCGCGACGGCCGTGGACCACTACGTCCTCGACGGCGTCGCGCGGGACGACACCGGTTGCCTGACGTCCGCCCACCTCGACCGGCTGCGGTCCGCCGGCGAACGGCTGGCCGGGCACTTCGGCTGTCCCCAGGACGTCGAGTGGGCGATCGACGCGGACGACGTGCTGTGGCTGCTGCAGTCGCGGCCGATCACCAGCCTGTTCCCGCTGCCGCCGGCCACCGGCAAACCGCTTCCCCGCGTGTTCCTGGAGTTCGGGCACGTCCAGGGCATGCTGCGGCCGGTCACCCCGATGGGCATGGCGACCCTACGGGCGCAGATCACCGGGATGCTCGCGGCGCTCGGCGTCCGGGTGGAGATCGTCGACATCGGCGGTCGCCTCTACGGCGACCTGACCGACCTGGCCCGCAGCAGGTCGTCCCGCAGGCGACTGGTCAAGCTGATGGCCGTCGACTTCGGCCCCCGGGCGCAGGCGGTCATGCGGCACGTCCTGGCCGATCCACGATTCGCCCCGACCAGCGGCGGGCGCGGCGCGGCGCAGCAGGCGGCGTCCCTGCGGACGGCCGGCCGGGCGGTGCTGGGAATCGTGCGCGCCCTGGCCCGACCGGAGGCGGCACGCGTCCGCATGTTCGCGGCGATCGAGCAGCTCCGCGTCCGTTCGTCCGCCCCCGACGACCTGCGGACCGCGGCCGAGCGGCTCCGCTACGTCGAGGCGCGCGACGACGCCGACCACAGCGACGCCATCATGTGGCCGATCGTCGCCGGCATGCTCGCCGCCGCGCTGCCGTCCGCCCTGCTCAAGGGCATCGCCGGTGCGGACGAGATCCACACCGTGCTCGGCGGGATGCCGCACAACGTCACCATCGAGATGGACCTGGCGCTGTGGCGGCTCGCCCAGGGCGTGGGTGAACACCGGCGACTGCTGCTCGACACACCACCGGACGAGCTGGCCGCTCGTCACCTGCGCGGCGAACTGCCCGACATCGGCATGACGGACTTCCTGGACGCGTACGGGCACCGGGGGGTGGCCGAGGTCGACCTCGGGGTGCCGCGCTGGGCCGAGGACCCCACACCGGTCTTCGCCGCGCTCGCCAACTACCTCCGGGTCACCGACCCGGAGCAGGGCCCCGACCAGCGCTTCCGCCGTGCCGCCGCGGCGGCGGAGACGGCGCTGGAGGACCTCACCGCACGGGCCCGTCGGCGGCGGCCGGTGCGCGGCCGGATCGCCGGGTTCCTGCTGGGCCGCGCCCGCTCACTGGCCGGTCTGCGCGAGGCCGGCAAGTTCGCCGGGCTGTACCCGCTGCGGGAGACCCGCCGACAGTTGCTGCTGATCGGCGCCGACCTGACCGACGCCGGGCTGCTGGACCAGCGCGACGACATCATGTTCCTGACCTTCGACGAGGTGCGTGTCGCCGTACACCAGGGAGTCGACAAGCGCGACGTCGTCGCGTCCCGGCGGACCGTGCACCGCCGCGAGCTGCGCCGCCGGTCGGTGCCGGTGGCGCTGCTGTCCGACGGCACCGACGTCGAGACCGTCCTGCCCCGGGCTCGCGGCGGCGACGGGACGCTCGGCGGAGTGGGGGCGTCCGCGGGTCGGGTCACCGGCCCGGCCCGCGTCGTGCACGACCCGGCCACCGCCCACGTCGAGCCCGGCGACGTCCTGGTCGCCGCGACCACGGACCCCGGTTGGACCCCGCTGTTCCTCACCGCCGCCGCCCTGGTCACCGAGACCGGCGCGATCATGGCGCACGGCCCCACGGTGGCGCGGGAGTACGGCATCCCCGCCGTCATCTGCGTGCCGGACGCCACCCGGACCATCACCACCGGCCAGCTCGTCACCGTCGACGGCGGCGCGGGCACCGTGACCCTCCACTGACCAGCACCTTCTGACAGCGAGGACGACGATGACCGACACGAGGACGCCCGCCAGGGCGACCGTGGGGCCGCTGCTGCGCCGGGCGGTCGTGACCGAGGCCGCGATGTGGCGCAGCCTCTACCTGTGGGCTCGTCGCCGTCCCCTGCCGCTCGGACCGGGCGACGAACCGTTCGGCTACCTCGGCGTGGTCAAGCCGATCCTCGGAATCTTCATCGCCCTGTCGGCCGTCGAGATCCCGATCTTCGATCTGATCGTCACCCACGTGGTCCCCTGGCGGCCGGCCCGCTGGATCGTGCTCGGCCTCGGCATCTGGGGTCTGCTCTGGATGGTCGGCCTGTGGGCGAACATGACCATCCACCCGCACATCGTCGCCGACACCGGGCTGCGGGTACGCCACAGCTCCGGCATCGACATCTGGATCCCGTGGGCCGACATCGCCGCGCTGCGCAAGCGGCACCGCTCCCTGCCGTCCAGCAGGTCCGTGCAGTTCGAACAGGAGGGTGACCGTCAGATCCTGCACATCTCGGTCGGCAGCCAGACGAGCATCGACGTCGTGCTGCGCCGGCCGACGGCGTTCGACCTGCCCCGAGGCCGTTCCGCGCCGATGGACGAGCTGCGACTGTACGCCGACGACCCGGACGGTCTGCTGCGCAGCGCTCGGGGCACGCCCGCGCCGGAGGCTGACCGCCGCGCGACGGCGGCTCCCGGCCACCCACTGTGAAACGATCGAGGCCATGCCCAAGAAGGTCGACCACCAGCAGCGACGCACCCTCATCGCGGACGCGTTGATGCGGGTAGCGGCGGATCAGGGCCTGGAAGCCGTCAGCCTCCGCCACGTCGCCACCGAGGCGGGCGTGTCCGCCGGAATGGTCCAGCACTACTTCCGCACCAAGGACGAGATGATGGCGTTCGCGTTGAGCGTGGTCCGCGAACGCAGCCAGATCCGGGTCACCGAGGCGGTGGCGCGACTCGGCGAGACCCCCTCCCCCCGTTTGCTGCTGCGGACGATGATCGCCGCGCTCCTGCCGCTCGACGAACACACCCGCGACGACGGTCGGGTGGCGCTCGCGTTCCTCGCGTACACGGCGGTGCGCCCGTCGGCCGCGACCGGCCTGCGCGAGGGCACCGCGCAGCTCACCGCGTTCGTCACCAGCGTCCTGCCCGTCGGCCGTGGCGAGGCCGACGCGCGGGGTCTGCTGGCGCTCATGGAGGGGTTGGGCGTCCACCTGCTCGGCGGGCAGTACACCGCCGAGCAGGCACTCGCCGCCCTGGACGCCCACCTCGACCTGCTCTTCGCACCACCGGCGACCACCTGAGCGACGGACGTGGTCGGGGCTTCGGCCCGCGCCCTCAACAACGGGGTACGTTCGGGATGTACCCGTCGTAGCCGGTGAGAAGGTACGCGTCCGAGACGTAGCGGTTGGTGCCGATCCGGTCCCAGACGGAGGTGGTGCCGTACGGTCCGGTGACCGTGCTGCCGACGGCCTGGCAGTAGACGGACACGCTGGCACCGTCGGCGACCGAGCCGACGACTGGATAGCTGGCACCCGGGCCGGAGCGTACGTTCAGGGTGCTCGCGCTGGTGGTCACCGTGCCCGAGCCGATGCCGGTGATCCCGTTCACCAGTTGCAGGTAGTAGGTCCAGTTCCAGTTCGGGCCGGGGTCGGTGTGGGTTGCGCCGGGCACCTCGTGGTGGCCGATGATGTGCGCCCGGTCCCTCGGTATGCCGTATTTCGTGGCGAGGCTGCGGGTCAGCGTCGCCGAGGAGCGGTACATCGCGTCGGTGAACCAGGCCGGGTTGTCGACGTACCCCTCGTGCTCGATGCCGATCGACTGGGTGTTGTAGGTCCAGTTGCCGGCGTGCCAGGCGATGTCCTTCTCCCGCACCGACTGGGTGACCGCCCCGTCGGAGGATCGGACGGTGTAGTGCGCGCTCGCCTGGGCGGCCGGGTTCTGGAACCAGCTGACGGTCCCGGCGTAGGAGCCCTGCGCGAAGTGGATGACGACGCGGTCGACGGGGTGGCTGCCCGGCCGACTGGCCACGGTGTAGTTGCTCGTGCTGGCCGGCGCCCACGCGGCCGGCCCGTAGTCGGTGCTGAGGGTGCCGACCCCGCCGAGCACGGCGGCCCGCTCCAGGGCCCCCCGGCGCGGCGCGACCGGCCGGCCGGCGACCCCCTCGCCCCGGGTCGGCACGATCCCGACACGCAGCAGGTCGTAGACGGTGTCCGCGTAGAGCCGCGCGACCGACGGTTCGCTGGCGCCGCCGTACCGGGCGACCGGCCCGTACCACCTGTTCACGTCGTCGCGGGCCACGGCGGTGAGGCCGACCTGATCGGCGTACGAGCGCAGCACGGCGGCCGCCCCGAGGACGTTCGCCGCGGGTTCGGTACGGAGCACGTCCGGACTGAGTCGGGTGAGGGCGGCCGCCTCGTCCAGGGTGCGGTCGGCGGCCAGGTGCATGAGCCCGTACCCGCCTGCCGCGCTCGCCGCGCCGCCGTGCGGGTCCAGCCGCGACTCTGCGTACCCGAGGGCGACCAGCAGGTCGCGGGGAACGTCGTACCGCTCGGCGGCGCTGTCGAACGCGGCGGCGAATGGGGCGACCGACGCCGTGTCGGGGTCGGCGACGGCCGGTGACGCGACCGCGACAACACTGGTCAGGGCGGTCGCCAGGGTGATCAGGCGCCGGCCTCGGTGGGAGGTGCGAACAGACATGGGCACTCCTTGCGGTGACGGAGGTTGGCGACGCGCGGGCCGCCAACCTCCGGAGGTCGGAACCGTCAGCACCAGCCGTTGATCGGGCCGTTCACACCTGTCGACAGGTAGGCGTCGGACACCCAACTGCCGTCGCTCAACCGGTTCCAGAGCGCCGTGGTGCCGTACCGCCCGGTGTGGGAGGTGCCGTTCGCGGAGCAGGAGATGGTGACGGTCGCGCCGTCCGCCACCGAGCCGAGCGAGGCGTAGCCGGTCCCCGGACCGGCGCGGCGGGTGAGCACGCCACCGCCGTTCGCGTCGACCACGCCCTGGTTGAAGCCGAGCGCGCCGTAGTTGTAGAGGCCGCCGCCGACACCGGCGTAGGCGGAGCCGTGCCGCGCTCCGCCCTGGTAAGCGGCGCCGCTGCTGGCCAGCACCCACTTGCCGATGTCGTGCCCGGCGATCGGCACGTACGCGCTGTTCTGCCGCAGCCCGAAGTGGACGTGCCGGCCGTAGGCCGCGCCGCCGCAGGTGACGTCGGTGCCGGTGTTGCCCAACACGGCCCCCTGGCCGACGCCGGCGCCGTTGACGGAGATGCTGTTCCACAGGTGGTAGTAGTCGGTCGAATAGCCCCGGTCGTGGATGACCCGGATCCACCCCTGACACATCGTGTACGCCGTGCCGGCCCGGGCGGCGCGGACGACCTGGTCGCCGCCGGCCAGGTCGACCGAGCTGTACGGCGATTCGGTGCCACCCCAGCCGTGCGGGCCGCTGGTGAGCGTCCACGTCTGGCCCACACCGAACGGCAGGGCCATCCCGGTCCGGTAGTCGCCGCCCGCGTACATCGGGGCCGGCGCGGTGGTGAGCACGTCTCTCTCCTGGCTGCTCACCAGGGGCGATTCGGCGGCCAGTTCGCCGAACGCGGCCTCGCCGTCGAAGGCGACCCGCCAGCCGGTGGCCTCCGACCGGGCGATGAAGATCGAGCCGGTCGGGTGGGCGTCCTCCTGGCGGGGTGCGAGGGCCACGGCGGTGCCGAACGCCCACCGGCCGCTGGTGCGGCTGATGGTGACGCGGGTTTCCGGTTTCGCGACCCTGGACGCCTCGGCCGCGCCGAGCAGCTTGGCGGTCACCACAGCGCTGAGCGCGGGGGCGACGGCCGTGGCGGCGGCACTGGGCGATGCCCCGATCAGGCTGGTGACCAGCAGCAGGGTTGCGGCTGCGCCGCCGACCAGTCGTCGACCGTGTCTCATCGTGGCCTCACTTCCGATGGGGTATCCAGGCCGCAGCGACGGAGCGCCCGCGGCGCTGACGAGGGGAGGTACTGGCGGGGCTGAGCAGGGACCCTGGCGCAATCACAAAGATGTGCGTCTATGTTGAAGCCGATTGTTGTGTAGTAAAGCGTCGAAGTCAACGCAGCCATCGAAGGTTTCCTACAGGTTTCGCGCACGACCCGCGTGATCGGCTCGGTTTTACGGAAAGTCGCGGTGTCCCCGGTAGCGGGACACCGCGACTGCGCCGAACCCGAGTCGATCACGCGAATCGTGACCGCGTCAGGCGCACCGCCTGAATCAGTGGGTCGTGAAGCCCGCCCGCGCCTTGCGCTGACGCAACTCCTCGGCGGTCATCAGCCAGGTGGAGTTCGTCGCCCCGAGCCCGAGGACCACCTGGTCGAAGCCGTTGCCGTCGTTGTCGTCGGTGTAGCAGAGACTCACCTCGCCCCACGGGGACGCGGCGACGGCCAGGTGTTCCTGCCGGCCCGTCGTCGTCTGGCTCAACGCCTGGGCGGCCAGCCGACCCGCGGTGCCGCCGTCCGGGTTGAAGCCGCGCGCCCAGACGTCCGGGTTCGCGCCGGACACCGTCCAGCCCACCACGACGTTGTCCTCGTCGTCGATGCCGACGCCCGGAGCGACCGCCCCGCTCCCGGTGGACGCCTGGACCTCCTCGTGGCGGGCGGCGCCGGCCGCGGTGAACGAACGGACCCAGACGCCAGGCGTACCGGTGTGGTCCGACTCCCAGCCCACGGCGAAGTCACCCGAGTAGGTCGCCGCGACCGACGCCCGCCGCTGCTGTCCGCCGCTCTGCGCGTTGGCCGTACGCCGGGACAGCACCGCTGCTCCGTTCGACCGGGCCAGACGGGTCAGCCCGATGTTGTACGAGCCGTTCGCGTCGGCGTCCTCGTCCCACACCACCAGCGCCTCGCCGGAGGCGGACACCGCCACGTCGGGGCGGTGGTGGGTACCGGTCGTCTGCGAGGCCGTCACCTCGTACCCCTTGGTGGTGGGCGCGGTGAAGCCGGCGGCCTTCACGGTGGCCGGCGCGGTCCCCTGCACGTCCTCCCAGACGACGGTGAAGCCGACGGCGGCGCTGGTGGGCGCGCCGTCCGGGTCGACGCCCACCTTCGGCCAGATCTGCTGGCCGGCGTCGCTGGCGTTGGCCTGCCCGGAGCCGAGGATCGCGCCGGACGGGGACACCACCCGGTACTGGATGTTGTAGACGCCGTTGCCGTCACCGTCGGCGGCCCAGACGACGACGGCGTTGCCCCGGTCGTCGAGCCCGACGTCGGGGCTGATGTGCCGCCAGGCGGCCCCGCTGGTGCCGCCGCCCGAGAGCTTCAGCTCGTAGCCGGGCGTGCCGTCGCGGAACAGGCGCAGGTAGATCTCGCTGTGGGTGTCGTCCTCGGGCGCGGTGCTGTCCCGGTCGTCCTCCCAGGCCACCGCGACCTGCCCGTTGCGGTTCATCGCGATGGCGGGCAGGTCCTGGTCACCGGTGGCCACGCTGTTGGCGGTGGTCCAGGTGATCGCGTCGGCGGTCATGGCCGTCGGAGCGGGCGCCAACGCGGTCGGCGCCAGCAGGGTCACGGCGAGCAGTGTGGTGAGTGCGGTCATCGGTGTGCTCCTTCTACCCGGCCTGGAGGCCGGGCTGGCCGTCGAGGATGACGAACGAGCGCACCGTCGACGCAGCCGCGCCGTGCTCGGTCACCGTGTTCACCGCGCGGAAGTCCGCGCGGACCTGGCTGCGGCTGATCGTCGTACGGACGTAGCCGCGCCGATCGGAGTAGAACTTCAGGTGCGGGTTGGCGGCCGCGTTCGGGATGGTCGTGCTGCCGGTGCCGTTGCCGGTCGAGGTGATCGAGGTGCAGACCAGCTCGGTGCCGATGGTGGCCGACGACGGGTTGGCGTAGTCGGCCTTCAGCTCGTTGGCCCAGGACTTGTGCACGTCGCCGGTGAGGACGAGCGGGTTGCGAACGGCGCGCTGCTGCCAGCCGGTCTGGATGCGGCTGCGCGACGCCCGGTAGCCGTCCCAGGCGTCCATGTTCGCCGCCCCGGTCGCGTCGAGCTGACGGGCGAAGAACACCTGCTGGCCGAGGATGTCCCAGGTGCCGTAGTGCTGGGCCAGCCCGTCGAGCAGCCACGCCTCCTGGGCCGCGCCGGTCAGTGACCGGGAGGCCAGGTCGGCGTCCGCGCAGACCTTCCAGCCGTCACCGCACGCCTGGTCGTCGCGGAACTGCCGGGTGTCGAGCATGTGGAAGGTGGCGAGCTGACCCCACCGTACGCGGCGGTAGAGTCCGATGCTGTTGCCGCTCGGCGCGGAGGCCGGCCGCAGCGGCATGTTCTCGTAGTAGGCCCGGTACGCGGCGGTACGCCGGGCGGTCCACTGGGCGGCGGTCAGCGTGGGGCTGCTGTCGGCGCGGACCATGTTCGCGTAGTTGTTCTCCACCTCGTGGTCGTCGGGGACCACCAGCCAGGGCGCCGCCGCGTGGGCCGCCTGCAGGTCCGGGTCGGACTTGTAGAGGGCGTACCGGCGGCGGTAGTCGGCCAGCGACACGATCTCCGCGCCCACGTGCTGGCGCACCGCCGAGGTGTTGACGCCGCCCTCGTAGATGTAGTCGCCGAGGTGCAGGATCAGCCCGGGGTTCTCCTCGGCCATCCGCCGGTACGCCGTGTAGTAGCCGGCCTCGTAGTGCGCGCAGGAGGCGAAGGCCATGACCAGGTCGCGGCCGAACGTGCCCGGGGCCGGCGCGGTCCGCGTACGCCCCACCGGGGAGATCTGCCCCTGCGCCCGGAAGCGGTAGTAGTAGTCCGAGTCGGCCGCCAGGCCACCCGCGACGACGTGCACCGAGTGGGCGTCGGCGTACCGGGCGGCCACCGAGCCGGAGGCGACGAGCGACGAGAAGCGGTCGGTCGTGGACACCTGCCACTCGACCGTCACGTCGGCGTCGGCCATGCCGCCCTGCCCGTCGGCGTTGAGCGGTGACGGTGCCAGCCGGGTCCACAGGACCACGCTGTCGGGAGCCGGATCACCCGACGCCACACCGAGTTTGAAGGGGTACGGCGCCGCGGCGCGGGCACTCTGCCAGGGGGTTGCCGCGGCGCCGGCGGCGGCCAGTCCACTGAGGACGAAAATGCGACGACTGAGCCTTGTCATGGCCCATACCTTCGGGGCCGTCGATGAACGGCGGAGGCTGCGGCGCGGAAGCCGACATGACGGGACGTTGACCGCGTCAAGGCTGTCAGGTGTCGCACCGGACGGCCGGGTCGTCAGGTCAGCGGCGACGGCGACTCGGCGCCGGGGATCAACAGTTTCGGCGCACCGGAGCCGTCGGCGGGAACGCTGACGACGTCCGGGCGACCGTCGCTCTGGCGCAGCGTGTAGGCCAGCGTCGCGTCGTCGAGCCAGGCCGCCTGGTCGTCCACGCTGGCGGTCTCCGCCGTCGCGGTGATCCGCCCCGAGGCCAGGTCGAGGACCGACAGCCGCCAGCCCTTCGTCGGGTCGGCGTCGACCGCCTGCTTGAAGGCGATCCGGGTCCCGTCCGGCGACAGCGACGGGCACTCGACGTTCTCCCGCAGCGTCTCGACGGTCCGGGCGGCCACGTCGCCGCGTACCAGGTAGCGCTTGCCGCCGGTCGACATCGTCGCGTAGAACCGGTTGTCGTCGGCGGTGAAGGTGACCCCCCAGTAGTTCACGTCCGGGCTGCGGTGCGCGCGGCCGTCAAGCGTGACGGCGAACCCCTCCAGCGACGTGACGGTGGCCCCGGTGACGGTGTCGAGGATGCCGGTGCGGGTGGAGAAGCCGCTCGCCGTGTAGGAGTCACCGCCGACGAACGTCGTCCAGGAGACCATCCGGCCCGACGCCGAGACCCGGGCCCGGTTGGGCAGGCCCGGCACGCTCAGCGTTCGCTTCTGGCGCAGGGCCGCGTCGAGCACCACCACCTGGTACGACCAGGCGGTCTCCGGCTTCAGGCAGACGCCGGTGCCGGCCGCCGCGTACACCCGCAGGCATTCCAGACCCGAGACGGTACGCGGCCCGTCGGGGTCGGCGGTGGCGACGCTGGAGACGTACCGGTCGGTGATGGCCAGCAGGCGCGGACCCGCCGTCAGCGTGACCGCCTGGTCCCCGGCGGCGGCCAGCGGCGGGGTCCGGGGCGGCTCGGCGGCGATGGCCGCGTAGCCCACCGCCCCGCTGGCCAACAGCACCGCCGCGGCGGCCACCACACCGAGCTTCGCCCGGGTCGACATCGCGGTCACGAGGACACCCTCCGAGGGATCAGACGGGACGGGGAAGCCAGCAGGAGCACGGTGACCACCAGGACACCGGCGACGGCCACGGCGGCGGCCCGGACCGCCGCCTGCGGGCCCCACGCCTGCCAGGCGAGACCGAACAGGACCGAGGAAACGAGGTACGCCAGTGCCTGCCCGGTCTGCACCAGCGCGATCCCGGTGGTGCGCAGCCGCGGTGGCAGCACCGGTCCGGCGAGCGCGATGAGCACGCCGTCGGTGGCCGCGTAGAACCCGCCGTAGAGCGTCAGCGTGAGCGCGAGCGCCGGCCAGCCGTGCAACGGTCCGGACAGCAGCAGATAGGTCAGGCCGAGCGCGACGTAGCCACCCACCACCACGGGCAGCCTTCCGATCCGGTCGGCGAGCACACCGAGCGGGGCGGCGAGCAGCAGGTACGCGAGGCTGGTGCCCACCGCCAGCAGAGGAAACCACCGCAGGCCCAGGTCCTCGCGACGTTGCAGCACCAGGTAGACGAAGCCGTCACCGATGGTGGCCAGGCCGAGCATCGTCGCGGCCAGCAGCAGCCGACGGGCCGGTCGGCTGCGCAGCAGGCCCCACGCCTCGCTGACGGAGACCCGGGGTTCGTCCGGCGCGTCGGCGGGCTCGTCGCTCGGTCGCTCCCGGACGAACAGCACGAGCACGACGACCGCCAGGGCGGCGATGCAGAAGCTGGTGACGAAGACCGCGTCGTACGACTGCCCGACGGCGAGCAGGACGGCGAACGCGGCGAGCGGCCCGAGGAACGCGCCGAAGCTGTCCATGGCCCGGTGCACCCCGAACGCCCGACCCAGCGCCTCGGGTGGGGTGGAAAGGGTGATCAACGCGTCCCGGGGTGCGCTGCGGACGCCCTTGCCGAGCCGGTCGACGGCGATGACCGCGCCGATGGCGGGGACCGACCGGCCGGCGAGCAACAGACCGAGCTTGGCGACCGCCGACAGCGCGTAACCGACACCGGCGACGAGTTTGCGCCGCCGGAACCGGTCGGCGACGAAGCCGCCGACGACCCGCAGCAGCGCGGTCGCGCCGGTGTGGACGCCGTCGAGCACACCGAAGGCCACCGGGCTGAGTTGCAGGCCCAGCACCAGGTAGAGCGGCAGGACGGCGGCCACCATCTCGGCCGAGACGTCGGTGATCAGGCTGACCGTGCCGAGCGCGACCACGTTGCCGCTGACCAGGGCGAGCCGGCGGCGGTGGGGCCCGGGTGGGTCGGTGACCGGGCGGGAGACGGTCGACAGGTACACGCGCATCTCCTGGTCATCGGTGGGCGACGGTCAGCCATCGTGACGATCCGGCCCGGCGGACCACAAGGCGCTGCGGGCGGCCAAGGGGCATGCGGCCGGTGAACATCGCGCGAACATCGAGATGTTTCACTGTCTGAGCGTACTGTTCATCTGACGGCAGCGCGCCGGTTCATCGGCCTTCCTACGTTCCTTGCGCTCTCCACCCGCAACGAAGGGGTCCTGGATGGACATTCGAATCGCCCGCCCACCGCTGACGGTCGGGACGGTGGCGGTGCTCGTCGCCGCCACCGCCGCCGTCGTCCTGACCGGCTCGGGCACGGCCTCCGCGGCGAGCGTGACGTTCACGCCGGTCGCCGACACCTACGTCCAGAACGACACGGCGTCCACCAACTACGGCACGTCCACGCAGATCGTGGTCGACAACTCCCCCACGCGGCGCATGTTCCTGCGCTTCACGGTGAGCGGTGTCAGCGGCACGGTGACCAGCGCCAAGCTGCGGCTGCGCACGATCAGCGGCAACAACGGCAGCGACGCCGGTGGCACGTTCCGGGCGATGTCCAGCACGACCTGGTCGGAGACCGGCACCACCTGGAACAACCAGCCGGCCATCGACGGAGCCACCCTCTCCTCGCTCGGCGCGGTCGCCGGCAACACCTGGTACGAGATCGACGTGACCTCCGCGGTCACCGGCAACGGCACGTACAGCTTCGGCGCCACCTCGGCCAGCGGCGACGGCGCCTACTACGACACCCGGGAGAGCGGAGGCGACGCCCCACAGCTGGTCGTCACGACCGGCACCACGACACCGCCGTCCGGTGACCCGGTGCTCGTCGGCGCCGGCGACATCGCCACCTCCGGCTCCGGCGACTCCGCCACCGCGACGCTGCTCGACGGCATCTCCGGCACGGTCTTCACGACCGGTGACAACGTCTACGACAGCGGCACGGCGTCGCAGTTCGCCAGCTACTACGAGCCGACGTGGGGGCGGCACAAGAGCCGCACCCGCCCGTCGCCGGGCAACCACGACTACAACACGTCGGGCGCCACCGGCTACTACAACTACTTCGGTACGAACGCCGGCCCGAGCGGCCGCGGCTACTACTCCTACGACCTCGGCAACTGGCACGTCGTGTCGCTGAACTCGAACGTCAGCATGTCGGCCGGCTCCGCCCAGGAGCAGTGGTTGCGCGCCGACCTCGCGGCCAGCACCAAGCCGTGCACGATCGCGTACTGGCACCACCCGTTGTTCACGTCCAGCTCCGACCACGCGCCGTCCACGTCGACCCGCCCGCTGTACCAGGCGCTCTACGACTACAACGCCGACGTCGTGGTGTGGGGCCACAACCACGTGTACGAGCGGTTCGGCCCGATGAACCCGTCCGGGAGCTACGACGCCAGCCGGGGAATGCGCAGCTTCGTCGCCGGCATGGGCGGCGCGGACCACTACGGCTTCGGCACCATCCAGCCGAACAGCGAGGCGCGCAACAGTTCGGCGTGGGGGGTCCTGAAGTTCACCCTGCACTCCGGCAGCTACGACTGGCAGTTCGTGCCGGTCGCCGGCCAGACCTACTCCGACAGCGGCACCGGTAACTGCCACTGATCCGCTGACGGCGTGTGCCCCTGCCCGTTGGTCGGGCAGGGGCACACGTACGTGCGGTCCGGGGCGTCAGCGGGTGCCGGCCGCCCGGCGCTTGTTGTAGACGTCGAACGCGACGGCGACGAGCAGGACGAGCCCCTTCACCACCGACTGCGTCGACTGGTCGACGCCCATCAGCTGCATACCGTTGCTCATCACCGCCATGATCAGACCACCGACCATCGCGCCGACCACGGTGCCCACGCCGCCGGTGACCGCCGCGCCGCCGATGAAGGCCGCGGCGATCGCGTCCAGCTCGAACATGTTGCCGGCCGCGGGCTGCGCGCCGTTGGACCGCGACGAGTAGATGACGCCCGCCACGGCCGCGAGGAAGCC
The DNA here is from genome assembly GCF_053585025.1 of Micromonospora sp. RB23. Classification (NCBI taxonomy): domain Bacteria; kingdom Bacillati; phylum Actinomycetota; class Actinomycetes; order Micromonosporales; family Micromonosporaceae; genus Micromonospora; species Micromonospora sp. RB23. The sequence goes on along the minus strand of NZ_CM132111.1, from coordinate 2,292,821 downwards.
CATGTTGACGAACATCCAGAAGTTGACGGTGCGCACCTTCACGCCCGACAGCGCCGCCGCCGAGAGGTTGCCGCCGATCGCGTAGACCTGGCGGCCGAAGACCGTCCGCCGGGTGAGCAGACCGTAGACCAGCACCAGCGCGGCCAGGATGATCAGCACGATCGGCAGGCCCCGGGCGTGGGCCAGCTGCCAGGCGAAGTACATGATGACCGCGCCCACCACGACGACCCGGGCCACGAACAGCGGGAAGGACTCGACCGGCTGCTGGTAGCGGATACGCGCCAGGCGGGTGCGGAAACCGCTCACCGCGTACCCGGCCACGGCGATCGCGCCGATCAGCAACGTGAAGGCGTCGAAGCCGTTACCGCCGAGCAGGCCGTTGAGGAAGCCCGCCGCGACCTTCTGGTACTCGGCCGGGAACGGCGACAGCGAGATGTTGTCGAGCACCCGCAGGGTGAGACCCCGGAACAGCAGCATGCCGGCCAGGGTCACGATGAACGCCGGGATGCCGGCGTACGCCACCCAGAAGCCGTGCCACGCACCGACCGCGATGCCGACGGCCAGCGCGGCGAGGACGCCCAGCCACCACGGGTGGCCCTGCTGGATCACCAGGACGGCGGACACCGCGCCGGTCAGCGCGACCACCGACCCCACCGACAGGTCGATGTGCCCGCCGATGATCAGGATGACCATGCCGATCGCGAGGACCAGGATGTACGAGTACTGCAGGACGATGTTGGTGATGTTGCCGGGGCTCAGTGACACCCCGTCGGTCAGGACCGCGAAGAGCGCCACGATGACGACCAGGGCGACGTAGATCCCGCTCTGCCGGAGGTTGTTCAGCACCAGGGCCCGCAGGTCGCTCGTCCCCGTGTGCAGAGCGACGGCCGGCGCGGTGTCCGACGGTGTCGGGTGCTCCGTCGAAGGGGTTTTGATGCTGGTCATCCGACGAACTCCTTGTCCTTTGTCATCAGCTCCATGAGGCTCTCCTGGGTCGCCTCGCTCACCGGCTTCTCACCGGTGATCCGGCCCGCGGCGAGGGTGTAGATGCGGTCACACATTCCGAGCAGCTCCGGCAGCTCGCTGGAGATAACGATCACCGCCTTACCGGCCGCCACCAGCCGGTTGATGATCGTGTAGATCTCGAACTTGGCCCCGACGTCGATCCCGCGCGTCGGCTCGTCCAGGATCAGCACGTCCGGGTCGGTGAAGAGCCACTTCGACAGCACGACCTTCTGCTGGTTGCCGCCGGAGAGCTTGCCGACCACCGCCATCACGCTGGTCGTCTTGATGTTCATGTCGCGCCGGCTCGACTCGGCGACCTTGATCTCCTCGTTGCCGTTCACCCAGCCGTACTTGGCCAGCCGGTCCAGGGCGGCGGCGGAGACGTTGCGCCGGACGTCGTCGATGAGGTTGAGGCCGTACCGCTTGCGGTCCTCGGTGACGTACGCGATGCCGTTGTCGATGGCCTCCGCGACGGAACGGGCGTTGACCTCCCGACCGTGCATGAAGAGTTTGCCCTTGATGTCGCGGCCGTAGGAGCGACCGAACACGCTCATTGCCAGCTCGGTCCGACCGGCGCCCATCAACCCCGCGATGCCGACCACCTCACCGGCGCGCACCGTCAGGTTGACGTCCTCGACGACCATCCGCTCCTGGGTGGGGTGCCGCACCGACCAGTCCTCGATCCGCAGCACCTCCTCGCCGGGCGACGATTCGCGGTCGGGGTAGAAGCTCTCGATGTCGCGGCCGACCATGCCCCGGATGATGCGCTGCTGGTTGACGTCGTCGGCGCGCATGTCCAGGGTCTCCACCGTACGACCGTCCCGGATGACGGTGGTCGAGTCGGCGATCGCGGTGATCTCGTTGAGCTTGTGCGAGATCATGATGCAGGTGATGCCCCGCTCCTTGAGCTGCCGGAGCAGGCCGAGCAGGTGCGCCGAGTCGACGTCGTTGAGAGCGGCGGTCGGCTCGTCCAGGATGAGCAGGCGCACCTTCTTGGACAGCGCCTTGGCGATCTCCACGAGTTGCTGCTTGCCGACGCCGAGCTGGATGACCGGGGTCACCGGGTTCTCGTGCAGGCCGACGGACGCCAGCAGCTCCGCCGCCTCGGCGTTGGCCCGGTTCCAGTCGATCAGGCCGGTACGGCCCCGCCGCTCGTTGCCCAGGAAGAGGTTCTCGGCGATGGACAGGTAGGGCACCAGGGCGAGTTCCTGGTGGATGATGACGATGCCATTGGCCTCGCTGTCCCGGATGCCCCGGAACTGCATCGGCTTGCCGTCGAAGAGGATCTCGCCGTCGTACGAGCCGCTCGGGTGGACGCCGGAGAGCACCTTCATCAGGGTGGACTTGCCGGCGCCGTTCTCGCCACAGATGGCGTGGATCTCTCCCCGGCGCACCGCGAGGTTGACGTCCTCCAGCGCGGTCACTCCGGGGAAGGTCTTCGTGATACGACGCATCTCGAGGATGGTGTCGTCCATGGTCACTGTCCTCTGTCGGTCTGGACGTTGCTCGATCACGGCGTCGGGCTCGGCGGGCGACCGCCGAGCCCGACGAGGTGACCTACTTCTTGGCCTGACCGGCGGCGACCTCTTCCGCCGTCCAGTAGCCGGAGTCGATCAGCGTCGCCTTGATGTCGTCCTTGTAGACGGTCGCGATCGGCAGCAGGTACGACGGGACGACCTTGACGCCGTTGTTGTACGTCTCGGTGTCGTTGGCCTGCGGCGTCTTGTCCTGCAGGAACGCCTCGGCGGCGTTCGCGGCCTGGTCGGCCAGCAGGCGGGTGTCCTTGAAGACGGTCGAGTTCTGCACACCGTCGTTGATCAGCTTGATCGAGGCGATCTCGGCGTCCTGGCCGGTCACGACGGGCAGCTTCTTCTTGCCGGTAGCGCTGTAGCCCGCGTTCTGCAGGGCCGTGATGATGCCCCGGGAGATGCCGTCGTAGGGCGACAGAACCCCGTTGACGACCGAGCCGTCGTTGTAGCTGGAGGTCAGCAGGTCCTCCATGCGCTTCTGCGCGGTCTCCTGCTGCCAACGCAGGGTGGCCACCTGCTCCTTGGTGGTCTGCTTCGACTTCACCGTCAGCGTGCCCGCGTCGATGAACGGCTTGAGGGTGTCCATCGCGCCGCCGAAGAAGTACTGCGTGTTGTTGTCGTCCAGCGAGCCGGCGAACAGCTCGATGTTGAACGGACCCTTGGCCGTGCCCTTCGAGCCGTCCTTGTTCTGCAGGCCGAGCCCGACCAGGAGCGCGGTGGCCTGCGCCACGCCGACCTTGTAGTTGTCGAAGCTGACGTAGAAGTCGACGTTCTTGCTGCCGCGGATGAGCCGGTCGTACGAGATGACCGGGATCTTCGCGTCGGCGGCGGCCTGCAGCTGACCGCTGAGCGCCGTGCCGTCGATGGCCGCGATGATCAGGACGTCCGCGCCCTGGGTGATCATCTGGTCGACCTGCTGCGACTGGGTCGGGATGTCGTCGCCCGCGTACTGCAGGTCGACCTTGTAACCCTTGGACTCCAGCTTCGACTTCACCGCGTTGCCGTCGGCGATCCACCGCTCCGAGGTCTGCGTCGGCATCGCGACGCCGATCGTCAGGTCCCCCGGCTTCTTGTCGCTGGTGTTGTCGCCGCTGCCGGCGCCTCCACCACTGCACGCCGCCAGGCTCAACGCCAACGCCGCGCTACCGAGAGCAACCAGGAATTTCCTGCTCACGGGCGTCTCCTCTCCCGATTCCCCCCGCCGACCGCCGGGGCCACCTGTCATCTTTCGGGTAGTGTTAGCGCTCACATAGGGCACGTCAACACTTGATCCGAAATACCGGTGTCACGGTCTCGTAACGGAGACTTCCCCACGCGCACAACCTCGCGCAACCCCTCCCCACAGTTGATCGGCTGTCGCAGGTCACGAGGCATCGACGCGCTCAGCCGCGCGGCGGGGCGACGCTGTCGCGGGCGACCAGGGTCGGCGCGATGGTCTGCCGCAGGGCGCCCCCGCCGTTGCCCGACTCGATCTGGGTCAGCAACATCTGCAGACTCGCCCGCGCCACCGCGTCGAAATCTGGTCGGACGGTGGTCAGCGGCGGAATGAAGTACGCCGCCTCCGGCACGTCGTCGAAACCCACGACGCTGATCTCGGTCGGCACCTTCCGCCCGAACTCGTGCAACGCCCGCAGCACGCCCAGGGCGAGGTGGTCGTTCGCCGTGAAGATGGCGGTGACCTCCGGCATCCGGGCGAGCATCTGCCCGCACCGGTAGCCCGACGCCGCCGACCAGTCCCCGTGCATCAGGGGCGGCGGTACGACCCCCGCGGCCAGCAGGGCCTCCCGCCAGCCCTCGATACGGCCGGCGCTGTCGAACCAGTCGGACGGCCCCGACACGTGCCAGACGGTGCGGTGGCCGGCGTCGAGGAGATGCTGTGTCACCGCCCGCGCGCCCGCCACCTGGTCGACCGTCACCAACGGCACCGGCCGGTGCGGGTCACCGTCGACCGTCACCAGTGGAACGTCCTTGGGTAACCGCTCCAACGCCTCGCCGGCCGACTCGACCGGCGCGATGACCACGATGCCGGCGACCCGGTGCGCCAGGTGCCGTTCGACGGCGGCCGAAATGGATCGGTGGTCCAGGTCGCGTACGCTGCCGACGCTGACGGCGAAGCCCTCCGCCGCGGCGGTCTGCTCCAGGGCGGCCAGCAGCGACGCCGGACCGTAGAGGGTCGTGTTCTGGGCCACCACGCCGATGACCTGCGACCGACCGGTCACCAGGGCGCGCGCGGCGCCGTTCGGGCGGTAGCCGAGTTCGGCGATCGCCGCCCGCACCCGCAACCGGGTCTGCTCGCGCACGTTGGGGTGCCCGTTGAGCACCCGCGACACCGTCTGGTGGGAGACACCGGCCAGACGAGCGACATCTGTCATCGCGGGACCGTGGACGGCCATTTCACTCCCCCCGCCTTCAACCCGACCCGCGGCCCGTCGACGTTGACTGGAGCGGCCCGGCCCGATCCCCCTCGCTCAGCCACCACGCCGGTGCTGAATCGCAGGTGACCAGCGCTGGATCGCCGACAGTCTACGCCAGCCATGCCGCCGAACACGGCACCGCTGAGCACGAACGACACGAGGTGCGCCAGGTGGCTCCGGCAGCTCTTCCCGCCACCGGGCCCGGCACCCTTTGCGGAGGCGGCCGACAACGGGCCGCCGCCCCGCTCCAAGCTCCTGGGCAGAGCGTGGAACAGGGCGGCGGCGGGTCCGCGCCGGCGGCGCGGGTGGTGCGGTCGCGACGTGGTCAGATAACTCGTTGTGTGACCGTCATCACGGTGTGGTCAGGTCGAAGCGGCGGACGGTGACCGCGCCGCCGAGCGACTGGGTCGCGTGGTTGAAGATGGCGAACCGGTAGCCCATGAAGAACTGCCAGTTGTTCGCCAGCGTCAGGGCGTTGCCGAACGACGTGAAGTTGACGCCGTCGGTGCTGTACGAGAAACGCGCCTGCCGGCCCGAGCCCGGTCTGATGTCGGCGTTGGCGCGCAACCAGATCCGGCCACCGGAGACGGCGGTGCTCGCCACCTCGCTGCCGGTGCTGGTGGTGTTCCAGTTGCCGTCCATCGTGAGACCGTTCTGCATGACCAGGCGGGTGGATCCGTTGTCCCGCTTGATACCGATCCAGGCGGACGAGTTGCGCAACACCGCCAGGCCGGTGCGGTCACCGTCGCGCATCGTGGAGTAGTCCAGCTCGATGGTGGCGGTCGAGGTGGGGCCCTGGATCCGGTGCGTCAGCGTGTTGCGTGCCGCGTACAGGTCGCCGGTCACCGTGGCGGTCTGCAGGTTCAGGCCGTTGTTGACCGACCACCGGTTGTTGTCCGGGTTGTGGTTCCACTCCCACTGCGGGCCGAGGGTGGTGCCGGCGAACGTGTCGGTGCCCGTCAGCGGCTTCACCGCCCGCGGCGGCGTCGGCAGGTTCGGCTTCGGGTACGAGCTGCCCCACGCGCCGTTGACGGTCTGCAGCACCGGCCAGCCGTCGCTGGTCCAGGTGATCGGCGCCAGGGCCGGCATCCGACCACCGGGGTACGCGTCGACGAACGACATGTAGTACCAGTCGCCGTTCTGGGTCTGCACGAGACCGCCCTGGTGGGGCACGCCGCCACCCGAGATGGGACCGGGCAGGTTGAGCAGCACCTGACGCTGCTCGTACGGGCCGAACGGGCCGTTGGTCGACTTCAGCACGTACTGGCCGTTGGCCGGCCGGGTGAGCCAGATGTAGTAGGCCCCGTTGCGCTTGTAGAACCGGGCGCCCTCCAGCGTGCCGATGCTCGACGGGGTCTGGTACACCTGCTGGGCGCGTACCTGGGACTTCCCGTCGGCGGAGAGCTGGGCGACGCTGATCGTGGTGTTGCCGTACGCCACGTACATGGTGTCGTTGTCGTCGATCAGCATGCCCGCGTCGTAGTAGCAGTTGGGGATGGTGGTGTGCTTGGTCCAGGTGCCGTCGACGGCCGACGCGGTGTAGATGTGGGTCTGCGCGAAGTCGATGCACCCGGCCCAGTAGTACGTGCGGTTGCTCGGCCGGTAGTTCAACGTCGAGGCCCAGATCCCGTCGACGTACGCGTTGCCGCCGCTCATGTCGTACTTCGAGCCGAAGTCGAGCCGGGGTACGGCGTGCCCGGCGTACTCCCAGTTCACCAGGTCATACGAGCGCAGGACCGGCGCGCCGGGCGAGTAGTGCATGGTGGACGACGTCAGGTAGTAGACGTTGTCCACCCGGATGATGTCGACGTCGGCGAAGTCCTGCCAGATGGCCGGGTTCGAGAACGTGCCGTTCGACGGTGGCGGCGTGGTGGGGGGCGGCGTGGTGGGCGGCGGCGTGGTGGGGTTGCCCCCGCCGTCGACGCGCACGAGCTGCCACTGCTGGTTGGCGCCGTTCCAGTCGTCGTACTGCACGATGTTGCCACCGTCGGCGGTCGAGGCGCCCTGCACCTCCATGACCTTGTTGCTGTTGCGGTTGATCAACCGCACATAGCCACTGTCCGAGTCGGCCAGGCGGAACTGCTGGTTGGTGCCGTTGTTGTCGGACCACTGCACGATCGCCCCGCCATTGGCGGTCGAACGGCCGGAAACGTCCAACACCTTGCCTGACAACCGCGACTTGACCCGGTAGTAGCCGCCGCCCGAATCCACGAACTGCCACTGCTGCTGGTTGCCGTTGTTACGCGTCCACTGCGTGATGCGCGCACCGTCGTTCGTGGCCAGGTTGTAGACGTCCAGCGCCTTGCCACTGTTGCGGTTCACCAGGACGTACCACGCGCTGGTGTCGACGGTCGCCGCCGACGCGGGCGCCGCGGCCACCGCCGCGGCCGCGCCACCGATCACCAGTACCGTCGCGGCGACGGCCAATCTCGACAGCCAGTTGCGCCGACGTGGCGCACCCCGGGGAACCCGACCGATGGAAAGCATGATCCTCCTCTGCTGGCGCGAACCGTGCGGTCTGAGTCGGCGTCCGCGGCACCGGGCGGGGCACCGAGCTGACCACGCCCGGCCATGTGATCGCTAACAGCACGCCCCGGGCGTCCCGGCAGCACGATGCCGACGACGAGGGGTTAGGACGCGCGCACGGCCGGACCAGGCAACGACATCGACCACTTTGACTATAGACTGTGAGCGATAACATGCTCTTAGTCAAGCCGTAACACAACCGGCTCGTGGGCCTGCTAATGCGCGCGGCAGAGCCTGGGCGCGAACCCGAACGGGTGGCCCACCCCGGCCCGCAGGCAGGGGTGGACCACCCGTTTCGTCAACGGCTTCGGCGCAGGTCAGAAGCCGCGGGCCAGCCGGTAGTAGGCCTGGTTCCAGCGGATCTCGTCGGCGAATCGGCGCGCGTTGGTGTCGGCGTCGATGACGACCAGCTCGGTCCGGCTCATCTCGGCCAGGTCGTGCAGCTCCTCGGCACCGACCGCCTGCGACAGCACGGTGTGGTGCGGGGCACCGGCGGTGATCCAGGACTCGGCGGAGACCGGCAGGTCCGGTCGCGGTCGCCAGACGGCGCGGGCCACCGGCAGCCGGCGCAGTGGCTGCGGCGGCGGCACGACGTCGATCTCGTTGGCCACGAGCCGGAACCGCTCCCCCATGTCCGCCAGCCCCAGCACCACTGCCGGTCCGGGCGCGGCGTCGAACACCAGCCGTACCGGGTCCTCGCGCCCACCGATGCTCAGCGGATGGATCTCGACGTTGGGCACGTCGGACGCGATGGTCGGGCAGACCTCGAGCATGTGGGCGCCCAGCACCACTTCCTGGCCCGGCGTGAGGTCGTAGGTGTAGTCCTCCATGAACGACGTGCCGCCCGGAACGCCCACCGACATCGCCTTCACGGTGTGCACCAGGATCGACGTCTTCCAGTCGCCCTCGCCGCCGAAGCCGTAACCGTCCGCCATCAGCCGCTGCACGGCGATGCCGGGGAGCTGACGCAGGCCGCCGAGGTCCTCGAAGTTCGTGGTGAACGCCCGGAAGCCACCGGCCTCCAGGAAGGCACGCATACCCAACTCCAGGCGGGCGGCGTACCGCAGCGAGTCGTGCCGCTCGCCACCGGGAAGCAGTTCGGCGCCCACGCGGTAGGTGTCGCCGTACTCCTTGACCAGCTCGTCCACGTCGGCGTCGGCGACCTCGCCGACCACCTCGACCAGGTCGTTCACGCCGTAGGTGTTGACCGACACCCCGAAGCGCAGCTCCGCCTCGACCTTGTCGCCCTCGGTCACCGCGACGTCGCGCATGTTGTCGCCGAAGCGGGCGAGGCGCAGCGACCGCATCGCCGACCAACCGGTCGCCGCGCGGGCCCAGGCGCCGACCCGTGCGGTCACCCGCGGGTCGCTGACGTGCCCCGCGACGGTCTTGCGGGCCACGCCGAGGCGGGTCTGGATGTACCCGAACTCACGGTCGCCGTGCGCGGCCTGGTTCAGGTTCATGAAGTCCATGTCGATCTCGTCCCACGGCAGCAGGACGTTCGACTGGGTGTGCAGGTGCAGCAGCGGCGTCTGCAGCGCGTCCAGTCCGGCGATCCACATCTTCGCCGGCGAGAACGTGTGCATCCAGGCGATGACCCCGATCGCGCCCTGGGCGGCGGCCTCCCGGCACACCTGCAGGATCTCACCACTGTTGGTCAGGACGGGCTTCCAGACCACCCGGGCGGGAATCTGCGGCGAGTCGTCGAGCGTGGCCGCGATCTGGCGGGACTGCTCGGCGACCTGCCGGAGCGTCTCCTCGCCGTACATGCCTTGGCTGCCGGTGAGGAACCAGATCTCGGGTTCGGGGTGTGGTGCCATGGGGTTGCCTTCCGCGAGAGGGGCGGTCACTTGTAACGGATTCCGATGAGTCGCTGCAGGAGGATGAACGCGAAGAGCAGGCCGCCAATCACGATCTTGGTCCACCAGGAGTTGAGGCTGCCGTCGAACGTGATGAGGGTCTGGATCACACCCAGGACCAGCACGCCGAGCACGGTGCCGAAAATGTAACCCGAGCCGCCCGTGAGCACCGTGCCGCCGATGACGACGGCGGCGATGACGTCCAACTCCATGCCGACGGCGATCAGCGGCGCGCCGGAGAGGGTGTAGAACGACAGCAGGATCCCGCCGATCGCGGAGCACAGCCCGCTGATCGTGTAGACGGCGATCCGGGTACGCCCCAGCGGCAGGCCCATCAGCAACGCCGACTGCGGGTTGCCGCCGATCGCGTACACGTTGCGTCCCAACCGGGTGTAGGCCAGCACGTACGCGGCGACGAGCACCACGGCGAAGGCGATCAGCACACTGATCGAGACGAAGTTGCCCCGGGGATCACCGATCCGCTCCTGCGACATCCTGGTCCAGAAGCCGTCCGTGATCGGGATGGACGAGTCCGAGATGAACGTGCACATGCCCCGGGCGAAGAACATCCCGGCGAGCGTGACGATGAACGGCTGGATGTCGAAGAAATGGATGACGCAGCCCATCAGCAGGCCGATCGTCGGCCCGATGAGCAGCGCGATGACGAGCACGAGCGCCGCCGGCAGGCCCTTGTTCAGCAGGTCCGCCGACACCATCGCCGTCATGGCGACGACGGACCCGACCGACAGGTCGATGCCGCCGGTGAGGATCACGAATGTCATGCCCACCGCGACGACGAGCAGGAAGCCGTTGTCGATGAAGACGTTGAAGATGACCTGCACGTTCGAGAACGCCGTGTACTGGGACACGCCGATGCCGTACATGACCAGCAGCAGGGCGAGCGTGGCCAGCACCGGCACCTGCCGCCGGGGCAGCCGGAACCGGGTGCGGCGGGGGACGGTGAGCGATCCGGTGGTCATGCCGGCACCTGCTCCTTCGGCTTGTCGGCGACGGGGCGCGGCGGTGGGACGCTCCGCTTGCGCCGGCTGAACCGGGCGCGGAAGGCCGGCGCCTGGATGAGGCACACGGCGATGACCACCACCGCCTTGAACAGCAGCGACGTCTGCGGCGAGATGTTCATGGCGTACACCGTGGTGGTCAGGGTCTGGATGATCAGCGCGCCGAGGATGGTGCCACTGAGGTAGAACCGGCCACCGGCGAGGGACGTGCCGCCGATGACGACCGCGAGGATGGCGTCCAGCTCCACCCAGAGGCCGACGGCGTTGCCGTCGGCGCTGGACACGTTGGCCGTCATCATGAAACCGGCGATCGCCGCGCAGGCGGCGCTGAGCACGTACACGAGGAAGATGACCCGGTTGGACCGGATGCCCGCCAGTCGGCTCGCCTCGGCGTTGCCACCCACCGACTCGACGATCATGCCGAGCGCGGTGCGACGGGTGAACGCGGCGACGAGCAGGGCGGCGGCGAGCGCGATGAAGATGGCCAACGGCAGGGTCAGCAGGTGACCCAACCCGATCGCCCGGAACGGCCCCGAGTTGATGGTGATGATCTGGCCCTGGGTGATCAGCTGGGCGAGGCCGCGACCGGCCACCATCAGGATCAGCGTGGCAATGATCGGTTGGATGCCGATCACGGCCACCAGCACCCCGTTCCAGGCCCCCAGCACCAGCGAGATCCCGAACGCCATCGCGAGCGCGGTGAACACCACGGCGAGGCTGTTCTGGTCGGACTGCTTGCTGATGTACATGCAGGCGACCGCACCGCTGATCGCGCAGATCGAGCCGACCGACAGGTCGATTCCGCCGGTCGAGATGACGAGCGTCATGCCCAGCGCCACGAGGATCAGCGGGGCGCTCAGCCGCAGGATGTCGATCGGCGTGCCGTACAGGTGCCCGTCCTTGAGCTCGATGGACAGGAACCCGGGCCGGTAGATCGTGTTCGCGGCGAGCATGACCACCAGCACGGCGATCGGCCAGAACAGCCGGTGACTGATCATCGTCCGATAGCGGCCCTTGGTGTCGTTCATCGGTCCGCCTCCTCCCGCTGGGATCCACTCGCGATCGTCTGCATGATGCGCTCCGCGTCGAGGTCCTCGTTGTTGGCGAGCTGCGCGACCATCTGCCGGTCCCGCATGACCGCCACCTTGTGGCTGAGGCGCAGCACCTCCTCCAGCTCGGCCGAGATGAACAGCACCGCCATCCCACCGTCGGACAGTTGCGCCACGAGCCGTTGGATCTCGGTCTTCGCGCCGATGTCGATACCGCGGGTCGGCTCGTCCAGGATGAGCAGTCGCGGTTCGGTGATCAGCCAGCGGGCGAGGAGCACCTTCTGCTGGTTGCCGCCGGAGAGGTTGCGGACCGGCACCTCCGGGTCCGCCGGACGGATGTTGAGCGCCTTGACGTACTTGTCGACCAGCTCGTCCTGACGGCGGCGCGGGATGGGCCGCAGCCAGCCCCGCGCGGCCTGCATGGCGAGGATCATGTTCTCGCGTACCGACAGGTCGGGGACGATGCCCTCCGCGCGACGGTTCTCCGAGCAGAAGCCGACGCCCTGGTCGATGGCCTGCGCGGGGGTACGCAGACTGCTCGACGTGCCGTCGATCGCGACCTGACCACCGTCGGCCCGGTCGGCGCCGAAGAACAACCGCGCCACCTCGGTACGCCCGGAGCCCAGCAGGCCGGCGAGGCCCACCACCTCACCGGGGTGGATGGTCAGGCTGAACGGCTCGACCGCGCCCGCCCGGCCCAGCTTCGACACCGCCACCAGGGGGGTGCCCTCCTCGATCGCGGCCAGGTCGCGCCGCGAGTGCTCCTCGATCCCTTCGAGGACGTCGAGTTCCTTGCCGATCATCTTCTCGACGAGGCCGAGTTGGGGCAGTTCGGCGGTCAGGTACTCGCCGACGAGCCCCCCGTTGCGCAGCACCGTGATGCGGTCGGCGATCTCGTAGACCTGGTCGAGGAAGTGCGTCACGAACAGGATCGCGATGCCCTCGTCACGGAGCTGCCGCATGATGCGGAACAACTGCGCGACCTCACCGGCGTCGAGGCTGGACGTCGGCTCGTCCAGGATCAGCACCCGGGCCTGGATGTCGATCGCGCGGGCGATCGCGACCATCTGCTGGATCGCGAGGGAGTACGAGCCCAGCGGCGCGCTGACGTCGAGGTCGAGGTCGAGGCGGCTCAGGAGCGCGCGGGCGCGGCGGCGGACCTCGCCCCAACGGACGGCGCCGAACAGCCGTGGCTCACGCCCGATGAAGATGTTCTCCGCCACCGAGAGGTTGGTGCAGAGGTTGACCTCCTGGTAGACGGTGCTCACCCCGGCGGCCGTCGCCTGCATCGGCCCGCTGAAGGACACCGGCTCGCCGCCGAGGGTGATCGTGCCCTCGTCGGTGTCGTAGACGCCGGTGAGCACCTTGATGAGGGTCGACTTGCCGGCGCCGTTCTCGCCCATCAGGGCGTGCACCTCGCCGGGGAAGAGCCGGAAGTTGACGTCGTGGAGTGCACGCACCCCGGGGAAGGACTTGCTGATCCCGGTCATCGTCAGGACCGGACGGCTATCCGTCATCCCATCAGACCTCTTCTGGGGGTTGTCGACGCGGATGGGCCGTTGCGCTCCCACCGCGCCCGCCCGGCCCTTCACCTGGGCGCGGGCGGGCGTGGCGCGGGTCGTCGCGGGTCATGCCCGGTCCGTTCGGGTTTACGGGGCGACGCGGCGGGGCCGCCACGCGAGCGCGGCGACCCCTCCTCGTCGATCAGTACTTGCGGTTGGGCAGAGCCTCCTTGGCCTGCTCCTGGGTGAAGGTGGTCTCCTCGGTCTCGATCCGGGCGGGCACCGTCTCACCCGCGTGGACCTTCTTGGCGAGGTCCATCAGCTGTGGGCCGAGCAGCGGGCTGCACTCCGCGATGAAGTTGAACTTCCCGTCGGCGAGAGCCTGCATACCGTCCTTGACGGCGTCGACCGTGATGATGGTGATGTCCTTGCCCGGCACCTTGCCGGCCGCGGTGATCGCCTCGAGAGCACCCAGACCCATGTCGTCGTTGTGCGCGAACAGCACGTCGATCTTCGGGTTGGCCTTGAGGAACTGCTCCATGACCTGCTTGCCGCCCGCCCGGGTGAAGTCACCCGGCTGCGAGGCGATGATCTTCAGGTTCGGGTTGGCGGCGATCGCCTCGCCGAAGCCCTTCTTGCGGTCGTTCGCCGGAGCGGCACCGGTGTTGCCCTGCAGCTCGACGATGTTGACCGGACCCGTGGCGCCCTTCTTCTGCTCCACCAGCCACTCGCCGGCGAGCCGGCCCTCCTTGACGAAGTCCGAGCCGAGGAAGGTCTTGTAGAGGCTCTTGTCGGCCGAGTCGACCGAGCGGTCGGTCAGGATGACCGGGATGCCGGCGTCCTTGGCCTCCTTGAGCACGGTGTCCCATCCGGACTCCACCACCGGCGAGAAGGCGATGACGTCCACCTTCTGCTGGATGTAGTTGCGGATGGCCTTGATCTGGTTCTCCTGCTTCTGCTGCGCGTCGTCGAACTTCAGCTCGATGCCCGCCGCGGCTGCCGACTCCTTGATCGAGGTGGTGTTCGCCGTACGCCATCCGCTCTCGGCGCCGACCTGGGAGAAGCCCATAGTGATCTTGCCGTCGTCCTTGGACCCGCCGCCGCCGGTGTCGCTGTTGCCGCAGGCCGCCACGCCGCCGATGAGCAGCACACTGGCGAGGACCGCGATAGCGCGCTGCGTTCGCATCTTTCTCATCAGATCTCCTTGGCTGGGTGTGGTGGGGACCGCGTCAGCCGCCGACGAGCAGAGGTGGCGTACGCGGGTGGTGCGTGCTGGTGCGTCGGTGGAGCAGACCGGCGGGCCGTGTGGAGACGGTCAGGAGCCCGCCGGTGCGACTGGTTGTTGGCCGTAGACGTTCTGGTATCGGTGGTAGAGGGCGTCGATGTCGGCCTGCGCGATCGGCACGGGCTGACCGAGGGTCCGCGCCAGGTACGAGGTACGTGCCACGTCCTCGCACATGACCGCGGCCTTGACCGCCGCGCGGGCGTTCCGGCCGATGGTGAAGACGCCGTGGTTGCGCATGAGCACGGCGGGCGAACGGTGCCCGGAGAGCGTGGCGACGATGCCCTTGCCGATGTCGTCGCCGCCGATCAGCGCGAACGGGCCCAGCGGGATCTCCCCGCCGAACTCGTCGGCCTGCGCGGTGAGGTGGCAGGGGATCGCCTCGCCGCAGGCGGCCCAGGCGCTGGCGTACGAGCTGTGCGTGTGCACCACGCCGCCGACCTCGGGCATGGCGCGGTAGACGTAGGCGTGGGCGGCCGTGTCGCTGGACGGCGCCAGGTCGCCCTCGACGAGGACGCCGTCGAGGTCGCAGACCACCATCGTCTCGGCCGTGAGGTCGTCGTAGCCCACACCGCTCGGCTTGATGACCATCAGGTCCTGGCCGGGAACCCGCGCGGAGACGTTGCCGGACGTCCAGGCGACCAGGTTGTACCGGGTCAGCTCGCTGTGCAGGCGGGCAACGGTTTCGCGCAGCTCGGCGATCTGTCGGCTCACCTCTGCGTTCATGCGACGACCTCCAGCGGGGCCTCGTGCGTGGCCACGGCGGCCTCTACCGCCGCGTTGCGGATCGCCCGGAGGCGGAGCATGACGTCGTTGCCGCCGCGACCGAAGTGGTCGTGCAGCGCCCGGTACTCGGCGTACAGGGCGTCGTAGGCGCGGGCCCGCTCCGGGTCCGGCGTGTAGACGGCCTCGTGCACCCGCCCCATCGCCTGGGACGCCTCGTGGATCGACGGGTACGCCCCGGCGGCGACGGCGGCGTGGATCGCCGAGCCGAGCGCCGGCCCCTGCGCGGACGCGATGATGTTCAGCGGGCGCTTGGTCACGTCGGCGTAGATCTGCATCAGGAGCTTGTTGTTGGTGAGGCCACCCGCGATCACCAGGTCGTTGACGGGCACCCCGGCCTCGACGAAGGCGTCGATGATCATCCTGGTGCCGTACGCCGTGGCTTCCAGCAGCGCCCGGTAGATGTCCTGCGGGCGGGTGGCCAGGGTCATCCCGACGATCATCCCGCTGAGGTCGTGGTTGACCAGCAACGAGCGGTTGCCGTTCCACCAGTCCAGCGCGACCAGGCCGTGCGCGCCGACCGGTTGGCTGGCGGCCAGCTCGGTGAGGCGTTCGTGCGAGGCGAGCCCGGCGGGCGCGCCGTGCTCGACGAACCAGCCGAAGATGTCGCCGACACCGCTCTGGCCGGCCTCGTAACCCCACGCACCCGGGCTGATGCCGCCGTCGACCACGCCGCACATCCCGGCGACCTCGGCCGGGTGCTCGCCGTTGACCACGTGGCAGGTGGACGTGCCCATGATGGCGACCAGCCGACCGGGCTGTACGGCCTGGGCGGAGGCCGCGGTGACGTGCGCGTCGACGTTGCCGACCGCCACGGCGATCCCCTCCGGCAGGCCGGTCCAGGCGGAGGCGCTGGCGGTGAGCGTGCCGGCCCGGGCGCCGAGCGGCAGCAGCGGACCGTCGAGCTTGGCCACGAAGTCGCCGAAGTCGGGGTTGAGCGCGGTCAGGAAGCTCTCGGACGGATACTGCCCGTCCTGCAGGATGCCCTTGTAGCCGGCGGTGCAGACGTTACGGGTCTCGGTGCCGCTGAGCTGCCAGACGATCCAGTCGGCGGCCTCGATGAACCGCTCGGCCCGGTCGTAGATCTCCGGGTCCTCCTCCAGGATCTGCAGGCCCTTGGCGTACTGCCACTCGGCGGAGATCTTCCCGCCGTACCGGCCGATCCACGGCTCCGCCCGCTCGTGGGCCAGCGCGTTGATCCGGTCGGCGTGTGGCTGCGCGGCGTGGTGCTTCCACAGCTTGACCCAGGAGTGCGGCCGGTCACGCAGCTCGGGAATCTCGCAGAGCGGGGTGCCGTCGGCGCGCGTCGGGAGCACGGTGCACGCGGTGAAGTCGATGCCGATGCCCACCACCGCCGCGGGGTCCACCCCGGCCGCGGAGAGCGCGGCCGGGACGGCGTGGCGCAGCACGTCGCGGTAGTCGTCCGGATTCTGCAGCGCCCAGTCCGGGGGCAGCGGCCGACCTCCCGGCAGCGTCTCGCTGATGACCCCGTCCCCGTACTCGTGCACCGCGGTCCCGAGCTCGGCACCGTCAGAAACCCGGACCACCAGGGCCCGCCCGGAGAGAGTGCCGAAATCGACACCCACGACGTAGCTTTCGGCAGCTCCGCCCACACGCTCCATGTTCACCTCCACCGTTAACGGGGATAGTGTTAACGCTCACATCCAGCCTCGTCAAGACATCTACCTGCAACAGCTCCGTAACGGAACGCGGAGGGAGCACCGACTCGGGCGCGTCGATACCGGACCGGCGCGACGCGCGCGTCCCGAGGTTTGCGGCTGCGAACCGCCACACGCGCGCGGATGTCAGCGATAACATCGGCGGCCTTGCCACCCCTGCGCGACCAGGCCCGCAGAAACGTGTTTCCGCCCGTCCGGGGCTCCATGACCCCGCACTCCGACGCCAACGGCCGCGGCAGGACGCCGGCCGGGGCGGCATGTTATCGATAACATTTGATGCCTTGACTGCGACCGACACGAGTCGATCATGGAGTTGTGGTGGGGGACCAAGCGGTTGAGTCAACCTAATCCGGGCACCACGAGTCCATGATCGGCCCGTTCGGGGGCGGGGGCGTGGCTCGTCAGTCGGCGGGGGCCAGGTCGGTGGGCCGGGTTGACAAGTCCTCCATGCCGGCGCCGACCCGACTCGGTCGGCGGTGCGGCGCCGTCCGAGCGACCGAACAACCGCTACATCGGCTACACGGCGAGCCGGTTCGGGCCCCGCCGGCCGGGCCGGAGACCACGCACCCGTCAGCGCGCGCAGCGACCGCTCGGTGACGCCGACAGCCGACGGCCCGGCCCGATCGGGGCCGGGCCGTCCGGGTCGTCGGGTCAGGCCGTCCGAGGACGGTTGTAGAGCGCCCTGGCCCAGCAGAAGCAGCCGACCGTGATGACGGCGCACCAGGCGACCGCGAGGACCCCGTTCGCGCCGATCCCACTGCCGAGCAGCAGGCCACGGAGGGTCTCCATGACCGGGGTGAAGGGCTGGTAGTCGGCGAACAGGCGTACCGGCGTCGGCATCGAGTCGGTGGGGACGAACCCGCTGCCGAGGAACGGCAGCAGCACCAGCGGCATGGGCAGGTTGCTGGCCGTCTCGACGCTCCTCGTGACCAGGCCCAGGGCGACCGACAGCCAGGTGACGGCGACGGTGACCATGGTCAGCACGCCGATCGCGGCGAGCCACTCGACGGTGTTGGCGGTGGGGCGGAACCCGACGAGCAGCGCCGCGCCGGTGACGGCCGCCAGGCTGACCATCGTCTGGCACACGCTGCCCACGACGTGACCGGTGAGAACGGACGGTCGGAAGATCGCCATCGTACGGAAACGGGCGATGATGCCCTCGGCCATGTCCATGGCGACCGAGATCGCGGTGCCCTGCGCCGCGCTGGCCACCGTGATGAGCAGGATGCCGGGGGTGACGTAGTTGGCGTACTCGGCCCGGCCGCCGGTCGGACCGAGGCCGGCGCCGAGCGTGCCGCCGAAGACGTACACGAAGAGCAGCAGGAGGATGACCGGGATGCCGACGAGCATCAGGGTCAGCGACGGGTAGCGGCGCATGTGCAGGAGGTTGCGCCGCAGCATGGTGTTGGAGTCGCGCAGGGCGAGGGTGAGGGTGCTCATCGCGCAGAGGCCCTTTCGTGGCGGGAGCGGGCGTCGGGTTGGCCGGTGAGGGCGAGGAAGACGTCGTCGAGGTCGGGGGTGTGCACGGCGAGACCGGCCACGGTGATGGCGCCCCGGTCGAGGTCGTCCAGGAGGGACCGCAGCGAACCGACCCCGCCGTCGCTCGGCACCTGGAGGGTCAGCGCGGCGTCGTCCCGGGTGGCCGCCGTGAACGTCCGGGCCGCCGAGTCGAGTTCGTCCTGGTCGGCGAAGCTCAGCACGACGTGACCGCCCGGGATGAGCCGCTTGAGCTCGTGCGGGGTGCCCTCGGCGATCAGTCGGCCGTGGTCGAGGAAGGCGACGCGGTCGGCGAGCTGGTCGGCCTCTTCCAGGTACTGGGTCGTCAGCAGGATGGTGACGCCCTCGGCGGCCAGCGCCTTGATGATGTGCCACATCGCGCGGCGACTGCGCGGATCCAGCCCGGTCGTCGGCTCGTCCAGGAAGATGACGCGCGGGTCGCCGACGAGTGTCATCGCGAGGTCGAGCCGACGGCGCATCCCGCCGGAGTACGTCGCGGCCGGCTTGTCCGCCGCCTCGGTCAGGTCGAACTGGTCGAGCAGGTCGCCGATCCGGCGGCGACCCGCTGCGCGGTCCAGGTGACACAGGTCGGCCATGAGGCGCAGGTTCTCCCGGCCGGTGAGCAGGCTGTCCACTGCGGAGAACTGGCCGGTGACGCCGATCAGCGCGCGTACGGCGTCGGCGTCGCGGGCCACGTCGTGTCCGAGGACACGGGCGTGGCCGCCGTCGGCCGGGATGAGGGTGGAGAGGATCTGCACGGTCGTGGTCTTGCCGGCCCCGTTGGGGCCGAGCAGCGCGAAGATCGTTCCCTCGGTGATCATCAGGTCGATGCCGTCGAGCACGACCGTGCCGCCGTAGGACTTGCGCAGCTCGGTGGTGACGATCGCGGGTTTGCTGCCGCCGGTCATGGGCTCCTCATTCGTGGTGGGATCGGGGTGCGTCAGGCGCGGCGGATGGTGATGTCGCCGTAGGAGGTGTTGGCGCGGATCTCGACCGTCTCGTCGGTCTCGGCCGGGCTGTCGGTCGTTTCGAGGGCGTTGTGGACGCGACCGTGTCGGGAGCTGACGTCGAGCCAGGCGGCGGTGCCGCGTCGGACGCCCACCTCGATCGCGCCGTAGGAGGTCTGTGACTCGATCGACCCGCGCACGACCTCGCCCAGCCGCACGTTGCCGTACGCGGTGCGCGCGGCCACGGAGCCGGTCGACGCGTCGACGGTGATGTCGCCGTACGCGGTGTTGATCCGGACGTCGCCTCCGCTGCGGCCGATCCAGCAGTCACCGGAGGAGTTCTTGATCTCCGCGGTGCCGTCGACCGCGCCCAGGCGCACCTTGCCGGACGACGCCTTCACCCGGGCCGAACCGGTGACACGCTCCACCAGGACCTCGCCGTGGCTGCTGTCGATCTCCAACGGCCCGGTCTCCTCCAGCCGGATCGCGCTGCCGGTCTTGATGCGGCACTCACCGAGCCGTCCCTCCCCACGGAAGGCCGCCCACGCCGCCTCGGCGTGCAGCCGCGTGCCGCTGGGCACCTCGATCAGGACGTCGACCGACGGCCCCGAGCCGAAGCCGTAGCGACGCCAGCTCTTCGGCACCCGGATGCGCAGCTGCCCGGCGGCGAAGTCGACGGTGGTCTGCTCGGCCGCGTTCACGTCGGCCTTGCTCGACGGGTCGCGGGGTCGCACCCGTACCACCGTGTCGGCGCGGTCGGTCGCGGCGATCCAGGCGTCCCCGATGGGCATCTCGACCTGGACGGAGATCGGTTCTGGTGTGTCGAAAACAGGCATGGTGGTCTCCCGGGAGGGTGTCAGCGGAGGCGGAAAAGGAGGGTGCGGGCAGGCGCGCGGGTCAGCGCGCCCAGCCGGTGACGTGCTGGCCGGACCTCGGGGGTTCCGGCCGGCGCGGCGGTTGACGGTCGGGGCCACCGGCTCCGACGGCGCCGGCGACGGCGCGCACCAGCCAGGCGTTGACGGAAAGGCCGGCACGACTCGCGGCCTCGTCGACGCTGGCCTTGAGATGGTCGGGAAGGCGGAGGTTGATCCGGGAGGTGCCACCCTCGTCGCCCTCGGGTGGCAGCAGGGGCGCCGGGGCCGGTGGTGTCTGGTCGACCTCCGCCGGCCGGTCGGTGGGTGGGGTGGCGGGCGCCACCACGAAGTCGGGCTCCCGCCCGCGCAGCCGGACGTGCACCGACCCGGGGGCGAGATCGCGGGTGATCTCGTCGGCCGCGTCGGACAGCGCCTCGAGCAGCGTGAGGTGGGTCGCCGCTTCGAGCTGGGTGAAGAGCCGTTCGGCGAGCACCCGCCCCTCCGGGTCCACGCCCTCGGCTGCCACGGCGAACTCGTTACGCAGGTTCTCGACGTACGGCCTCAAGTCCATGGCACCATCATGGCACCACTTTGGCTCAGCATGCAACACCTATGGCTCACATTGCTGCCACGACGATCATCAGTGCTGGTCACCGGGCCTTCCCGCACTGGCGAACGCACGCCGGACCAGCCGGTTCGCGGCCTCCTGGCTCAGTCCCGACGCCACCAGCAGGTCGCTGGCAGTCGTCCGGACCTGCGCCACCACGACGGCACCGGAGAAACCGACACCCTCCCGGTAGGCGTCCCCGGCGGCGCAGACCGCCGCGAGCGCCCGCTCGCGCGCCTGAACGGGTTCACGGCCGGCGGCGAACTGCCGCTTGAGCAGGCGCACCGACTCGGCCAGGTCGGCGACAGCCGTCGGCATCGGTTCCGGAACGGGCTCACCGTCCTCGATCAGGGTCACCGCCCGACGGATCAGCGTTCCCGCGTTACGCATGGCCCGGTCGACGGGCTCCGCCGTCTGCGCGTACCGGGCCACCGGTCCCCGCCGCTGATGCCAGTGCACCGGCGACAGGGCACTGGCCTCCCGGGCGCCCTGCGTCGCCTCGACGAGCGCGCCCAGCTCGCCCTTGTTCTGCCGCAACCTCGCCCGCGCGGTCAACGCGCGGTGGATGTCACCGTCGGCCAACGCGCCAGCCGTGGCGTCGAGCTGTGCGCTGAGCAGGTCCAGCGCCGGTCGCGCGGCCCGGTTGAGCACTCGCAGCGGGCTCAACGGCAGCAGGACGGCCGTCACCACCAGTGCCACGGCGCCCCCGACGAGGGCGTCCACGAAGCGGGGAATCTCCAGGTCGCGCACGGCTGGACTCAACGTGGCGATGAGCACGGCCGTGGCGCCCGCCTGGATCACCACCGCCGCGCTGCCGACGAGGAACAGCGCGACGAGGATCGCCAACACGACGATCAGGGCGAGCTGCCACCACCCGGTGCCCATCACCCCGAGCAGCAGGTCACCGACCAGCACCCCGACGGTGACGCCGATGATCAGCTCGATGGTGCGCCGCAGGCGTTGGCCGACCGACGCCGCGAGGGTGGAGACCGCGGAGATCGGCGCGAACACCGGCTGCGAGACGTGCAGCACCTCACGCGCCACCAGCCAGGACAGCGCCGCGGCCAAGCCGGCCTGCAGGGCCAGCCCCCCGATGCCCCGAACCCGCCGCGTTCGCTCCCGCAGCGTGTCCGACAGCTGGCCCCACAGCCGCGTGACGGTCGACGTCGGGCCGGACCGCGCTCCCGCGCCGGCGCGCGCCGGCGAGTCCCCGTCCGTACCGGGCCGACCGGCAGCGACCATGGCGGGCGGCTACCCCGCCGTACCCCGATCAATCCTGGACGCCGGGCGCGGCCACGCAGGCCCGCGCCGCGCCCGGCGCCGGAGGCGGTCGCGCTCAGCGCTCGGCGAGCGCCTTCTCGGCGTACGCCCAGAGCTCGTCCGCGGCCGCCGGGTCGATCGCGTGGTCCGCGACGCCGTCGGTGGCATCGGGGCCGCCGGGAACCACCTCCACCTCCTGGTTGTCGACGAAGTACCGGCCGCCGATGCCGTCGAGCAGGGGCGACGCGGCGAGCAGGACCGTGGTCGACGCGCCCTGGGCGGGCGTCTTGTAGTAGTCCGGCACCACGAGGTTGCCCGCCTCGTCCATTCCGCCGAGCGCGCGCATCGTGTCGTCGTCGAGGTGACGCTGGAGGTTGGTGTGGATGTACCCGGGGTTGAGGGCGTTGGCGGTGATCCCGTCCGCCGCCCACCGCCGGCTGATACCCACCGCCAGCAGGACGTCCGCCGTCTTCGACTGCCCGTACGCCTGCCACCGGTCGTACGGCCGCCGCTCGAAGTGGGGATCCGCGGCGTCGAACGGGGCGCTCAGGTGTGCGCCGGAGCTGACCAGCACGACCCGCGCCGCGCCCGCCGCCCGCAGGTTGTCGTGCAGTCCGACGGCCAGCGCGAAATGCCCCAGATAGTTGGTCGCGAGCTGGAGCTCCCAGCCCTGGGCCGAGAGCTGACGGGTCGGCAGGGCCATGATTCCGGCGTTGGCGACCAGCACGTCGAGCGGGCCTTCCCAGGCCGCGACGAACGCGTCGACCGACGACAGATCGGCGAGGTCGAGCGCTGACGACCGGACGGTGCCCGGCGTGTCGTCACCGGCGAACTCCGCGACGAGCCCCGCGGCCCGATCCGGGTCACGGACCGCGACCGTGACCTCCGCGCCGGCACCGGCCAGAGCGCGAACCGTCTCCAGACCGATGCCGGAGGCGCCCCCGGTGACGATCATCCGACGCCCGGTCAGGTCGACGCCGTCGAGGATTTCGGCGGCGGTGGTGCGGGCGGTGAATCCAGTGGTGAGGCGTGCGTGCGCTGTCATGTCCACCACGCTATGTACCACCGCTCTGGACTGCCTATAGTCTGGAATCCTTCATACTTTCGCGAGCGTCCAGGACGGTGAGCATGGATCCGCTCGAAGACGTGCTGGCACTGCTCGGCGCCACCGCGCACCTCTCCGCCGGACTCGTCGCCGGTGGGCGGTGGGCGGTCCGGTTCGACCCGCCGGCCGGCGCCAAGTTCAACGCCATCCGACGCGGCGGCTGCCACCTCCTCATCGAGGGTATGGCGGAACCGATCACCCTCGCCGAGGGCGACTGCTACCTGTTGACCCGGCCGGTGGCGTACACGCTCTTCAGTGCTCCCGACGTGCCGGCCCAGCCGGCGTACCCGATCTTCGCCGCCGCCGGCGACGGCGTGGCACACGCCGGCGAGGGTGCCGACATGTTCCTCATCGGTGGCGCGTTCTCCCTGGGCGACAGGGGTCGCAGCCTCCTGCTGGACGGCCTTCCGCCGGTCATCCACGTGCCGGCCGACGCTCCGGAGGCCGCCACCATCCGGTGGGCCCTCGACCAGATCGACATCGAGCTGCGGCGGCCTCAGCTCGGGTCGCGGCTCGTCGCGGAGCACCTGGCGCTCGTCCTGCTGATCCAGGTCCTGCGGGTGCACCTCGCCCGCGACCCGCAGCACACGTCCGGTTGGCTGGCCGGGCTCGCCGACCCGGTCGTCGCCCCCGCGCTACGGGCCATGCACGCCCGGCCCGCGCAGCAGTGGACGGTGGACGCGATCGCCCGCACCGCCGCCGTCTCCCGGTCCACGCTCGCCGCCCGCTTCCGGAAGGTCGTCGGCGTGGGTCCGCTGGAATACCTCACCGGATGGCGGATCGAACTCGCGGCGGACCGCATCCGGCACGGCTCCGACTCCGTCGCGGCCATCGCCCGAGCCGTCGGGTACGGCTCGGAGAGCGCCCTGAGCGTGGCCTTCAAACGGGTCACCGGCGTCTCACCACGCGCCTACCGCCAGCGGGTGGCCGGGAGCGTCCCGGGCGGATAGGCGAGGCGGCGGGGGTGACCCCGCGCGATTGGGCGCGTCCCGGCGGGGTAGACCCCGGTCCGCCACACCGGTGGTGGGCCACCCACGGGCCGATCGCCGGCACCGGGCGGTCGGGGGTGTCTCGGGGGGCGATGGCGGATGGATCAGCGCGGGTGAGCGGCCCCGACACCGCCGCCGACATCGTGGAACTGCGGGTGCACGGCGTCTCCGGCGCGAGCACCGAGCAGGTGCTCGGCCTGGCGCGGACGGTGCAGGTCGCCGGGGACCAGATGGGCGGCTTCGTCCGGGTCCGGCCGCGCTGGGCGACCCCCGAGGCGCGCGGTGTGACGCTGGAGGCGTACCGCTGGGGTGACCTGCCCTCCGGAACCGTCACCCGGACCCTGGCGCTGGTGCTGCTACTGCCGTTCCTACTGGTCAACGTGGCGATCTGGATGCGGCCGGCGAATCCCCGCTCGGAGAACGTGGTCAAGTCCCTCTGCCGCGTGCTGGCACTGACCCTGACCGTGCTGTACGTGCTCGCCATCGCCGGTGTCGCCCTCGACCTGCTCGCCTGGCACTGCCTGAACTCGCCCCGCTGCCTGGCCGGTCGCAGCTGGTTGTCCTGGTTCAGTGGTCAACCGGTGGGCCGGCGACTGGCGGTGTTCGCGCTGGTCCCGGCTGCCGCGATCGGCCTGGTGTGGCGGCTCAGCAACCGGCCCGGGCGGTCGTTCGAGGCGTTCCGCGCGCCCGACGAGGAGGTCAGCGGGCATCGGCTCAGCACGGTCGGCACGTGGGACGCGGAACCCCTGGTGGGGCGGCTGCGATCCGTACACGTCGCCACGGCGTTCGCGACGTTGAGCCTCGTCCTGCTCACCGCCCGCGCCGCGCACGGGGCCTCGGTCGCCACGATCGCCTTGGCGGTGGTCACCGGCGTGGTCCTGGCGGCCTGCGTGGCGCTGCTCTGCACGCCGGCGGCGATCGACCGGTCCCCCGCCGACCGGCGGCTCGACGCGATCACCACGGGCCTGCGGACGACCGCGACGATCCTGGCCGTCGTGGTCGTGGCCCACGTGGCGACCAGCCCGGCCGGCTGGCGCGAGGACAGCGCTCTACCCGGCTACGACAGGACGCTGGTCTGGCTGTTCGCCACGCAGACGGTCCTGCTGGCCATCCTCGGCGTGATGCTGCTCTGGCGGCGCAGAGGCAGCCCCCTGTTCGGGCTGGGAGCGCTGGTCATCGCGGCAGCGGCGATCAGCACCGCGGTGGGGTACTCCGCCGAGCTGGTGTACCGGGTGGCGGACTACCTCGACCGCGACCTGCCGACCGGGGAGGGCATCGCCACCGGCCCGCCCCGGGCGTACACCTGGGCGATCTTCGGTTTTCTCCGCACCGCGGTGATCACGGTGATCGTCGCCGTGCTGGTGGTCACGCTCTCCCGCCCCGGTCGTCGCCGCCGTGCGGCGGCGATCGTCGCCCGCGACTACCCGGACGCGCCGGCGGAGGCCCGCCCGCGACTACGGAAGGTACGCGACGCGGTGGCCCGGGCCAGCTTCACCGAACGCCTGGTGCTGCTGGGCGTGATCTTCGGCTGTCTCGCCGGGGTCGGCTCGGCCACCACCACCCTCGGCCTGTTGGGGGTGTTTCCGGGCGACGTCGTCGAGCATTTCACCAGGTTGCCGGCCGGTGCGATCACCTTCAGCATCGCGTTCACCAGTTGGGTGAAGGCGGTGGGCCTCGCCGGCCTGGTGCTCGCGGGAATCTTCGCCTACCGCACCACCAGCTTCCGACGGCACATCGGCGTCATCTGGGACCTCGGTACCTTCTGGCCCCGGGCCGCCCACCCGTTCGCGCCGCCCTGCTACGCCGAACGGGCCGTGCCGGAGCTGACGCGGCGGATCACGTACCTGGTGGAGCGCGGCGACCGCGTGCTGCTCTCCGGGCACAGCCACGGTTCGGTCCTGCTCGCCGCCGCGGTGCTCCAGTTGCCACCCCGGATCGGCAACCGGGTCGCCCTGCTCACGCACGGGTCACCGCTGCGCCGGCTCTACGCGCGGCTCTTCCCCGCCTACCTCGACGACGCGGTGCTGCGCGAGATCGGCAGCCGGGTCGGCTGGCGGTGGGTGAACCTCTGGCGTGACACCGACCCGATCGGCGGGCGCGTCTTCCCCGACCGGGGGACCGAGTCGTCCGACGGCGATCCGGCCGCCGCGGTGGACCGCCGGGAGCGCGACCCCAGCGACGTGGTGACGCCGCCCGGCGACAGCGTTCCGCCGCCGATCCTCGGGCACTGGCCGGCCGAATCCGACGAACGATTCGCGGCGGTGGTACGGGAGTTGGCGGACCGCCTGCGGCGCACACCGCCCGGTTGAGACGGTGGCTAGCCCGCCGCGCGGGCACGCCACTCGTCGAGGCCGGTGGCGGCGATGCGGGCGCCGTCGGCCGGAACGAGCGAGCGCTCGCCCAGCCTGGTGCCGAAGTAGCGAGCCTCGGGGTCGGACACGACCGAACGGGAGTCCTGGCCGGCAGCGAGGACGGACCGCCCCAGCTCGTCGAGGCGGAACTGCTCCGGGCCGGCGATCTCGACGACTCCGTTCGTCGGCGCGTCGAGCGCGACCGCGGTCACCTCGGCCGCGACGTCGTCCGCCGCCATGGGTTGGATGAGCACCGGCGCCAACCGTGCGGTGTCGCCGTCCGTGGCCGCGTCGACGATGCCCTGGAGGAACTCGAAGAACTGGGTCGCGTGGACCAGCGAGTACGGCAGACCGGACGCGGCGACGAGTTTCTCCTGTGCGACCTTCGCCCGCATGTAGCCGCTCTCCGGGAGCCGGTCGGAACCCACGATCGAGAGCACCACGTAGTGCCGCACCCCGGCGGTGGCGGCGGCGGCGAGAAGGTTGCGGGTCGACGTCTCGAAGAACTCCCGGACGGCGGTGTCCTCGAACGACGGGGAGTTCGACGTGTCCACGACGACGGCGGCGCCGTCGAGCGCCTCGGCCACACCCTCGCCGGTCAGGGTGTTCACGCCGGTCTTCGGGGACGCGGCCACCGCCTCGTGGCCCTGCCCACCGAGGTTCTGGACGACCTTGGAGCCGATGAGACCGCTCCCGCCGATGACGACGATCTTCATGATCGGACCGCTTCCGGTGTGCCGAATCGCCTGACGAACCCAGCCTACGGAGCCCGCCGGAGTGGCACGGTTGACATCGCGACTCATGATTGTCCTCGCCGCCCGCGAGTCCTGGAGGTCGACGTGGCCGCTGTCTCCCATCCGGTGTTCGCGCGGATCTACGAGCGGCTGAGCGTCGCCATGGACCGTGCCGGCACCGCCGAGTTCCGCCGCGACCTGGCCGCTGGCCTGACCGGCCGGGTGATCGAGGTCGGCGCCGGCAACGGACGCATGTTCGCGCACTACCCCCGGGCCGTGACCGAGGTCGTCGCGGTCGAGCCGGAACGCCGCCTGCGTGCCGCCGCAGTCCGGGCGGCCCCGGCCGCGCCGGTGCCGATCACGGTCGTCGACGGCCTGGCCGAGGCACTGCCCGCCGCCGACGGCGAGTTCGACGCGGCAGTGGTCGCGCTGGTGCTGTGCACCGTGCCCGACCAGGCGGCAGCGCTCGCCGAGATCCACCGCGTGCTGCGTCCCGGCGGGCAACTACGCCTCTTCGAGCACGTCGCGGCCGAGGAACCCAGCCGCCTGCGCCGGGTCCAGCGGATCTCCGACGCCACACTGTGGCCGAAGCTGTTCGCCGGCTGCCACACCGGCCGCGACACCACGGCCGCCATCGAGGCGGCCGGGTTCGTCGTCGAGGAGCTGCGGCGTTTCCGGTTCCCGACCGGCAGCTCCAGCCCCTCCTCGCCGTGCGCCCTGGGCCGGGCGATCCGGGTCGACAAGCGGCCCGGCTGAATCCGCTCATCGGGTCGGCAGGCCGGCCAGCCACTCGTCAAGGGCGGCGGGGTGCGTGAACAACAGCACCGGCGGGGCGGCCGGATCGGCCTGCCAGGCCCGCATCCGCCGCCGTGCGCGACCGAACGCGGTGACGTGCCAGAGCAGGATCGAGTCGCGGGACAGCACACTGCCGAGGGATTCGCGGTTCCCGTTGCAGATCACCTCCCCGGTGCCCAGGCGGCGCAGCGTACGACGCAGCAGACGCCCGAACGAACGCCACCGCGGGTAGTCCAGCGCCACCACCAGGTCCGCACGCGCCAACGGCACGTCCCGCCAGCCGTGGTACGCGCCGTCGAGGATCCAGGCGTCCCGGCGGCAGATCCTCTCGATGCGGCTGCGCTGCTCGGCGACCGGCACCTCGACCCACCCCGGCAGCCACAGCAGATCGTCCACCGGATACCACGGCACGCCGAGGCGCTGCGCCAACCGCGCGGCGAGCGTCGACTTGCCCGCCCCGTACACGCCGTAGACCAGGATGCGACGCGGTGCGGCCATCGCGGCAGCGTACGCCGGCCGGCGCTACGTAGTCGGGTGGACCGATGTACGTAGTGCCTGCGGACGCCGGCGACCCGGCTCGCGGCTGCAATGGACACATGACCAGCAACGAGGCCGCGAAGGCCAGCAACCCGGACAGCGCCGAGGCGATCGCCCGGCCCGCCACCGCACCGACCACACCGCCGCAACGGACCACGCCGGACGACGCACCGGCCCGGGCGGACGTCGCCCCACCGGCGCCGCCGCCGGTCCGGGCACCCGCGCCGGCCCGCGAGGCCGAGCAGGCGCAGCGCGCCGACGGGCCGCCCGCCACGGCGACGCCGGCGGCCAAGGGTGACGCCCAGGCGGCACCGGCCACGCCGACGGCGACACCGCCGACGACCATCACCGCCGACACCGTCGCCGCCCGGGCCGTCGTGCTCGACGGCGCCGACAACGCCCTCGTACTCACCAACTTCACGACCCGCGCGTACACGATCGGGATGAACGGCGGCACCAGCACCATCAGCCTGGCGAACGACAAGCGCACCTACACGACGGTCCTGGACGGGCAGAACGGCAACCTGTGGGCCGCCAACAACGTCAACAGCCGGAGCTTCAACGCCAACCAGGTCGACCTCGACGGCCCGGGCAACCACATCAAGTTCTGCCACAGCAAGACCCGCACGTACACCATCGGCATCGACGGCGAGCACAGCTCGATGTCCTTCGCCCACCCCGACACGCGGCAGTACCGACTGCTGCTCAACGGCACGACCGGCGACGTCTGGGCCGCCAACAACGTGAACAGTCCCAGTGTCACGGCCACCAACGTGTCCGCGACCAACGCGGTCAACTCCAAGGTCGTCGCGGCGAACGAGGTCGACCTCGACGGCGCCAACAACCACATCAAGTTCTGCCACAGCAAGACCCGTACCTACACCGTCGCGATCAGCGGTGACCAGAGTTCGATGTCCTTCGCCAACCCGGACACCCGGGCGTACACGGTGGTCATCGACGGGGTGCACGGCGACATCTCGCTCAGCAACGCCGACCTGGCCGAGGAGTTCGACGTCGCGGCCGGTCACCTGCCGTCGGCGATCCCGGGCGCGGTGCTCGTGATCGGCGAGACCGGCGCGTTGGAACTGGCCGACAAGCCGTACGACACCGCGGTGGCCGGCGTGGTGTCCGGCGCCGGCAGCTTCGCGCCGGCGATGGTGCTGGACCGGCGACCGGACAGCGACCAGCGGCGGCCGCTGGCCCTGGCCGGCAAGGTCTACTGCCTGGTCGACGCGACGCACGGCGCGGTGCGCCCCGGCGACCTGCTGACCACCTCCCCCACCCGGGGACACGCCATGCGGGTGGCCGATCCGCTCAAGGCGGTGGGCGCGATCCTGGGCAAGGCGCTCGGGCCGCTGCCGACCGGTCGGGCGTTGGTGCCGATCATGGTGACCACGTCATGACCAGTCTGCGTCAGGCCGCCAACAGGTACCTGCGGTTCGAAGCGCCCGTGACGGTACGGCAGGTCGGTGCGGAAGTCGGCCACCCCACCGGATCGACCCGACGGCTGCTGGCACAACTCGAACAGACCTCGGTCGAGTGGTTCTCCGGGAGCCTGTTGCCCTCCAGCGTCAAGGGGTCGGCATCGCTGCGGCTGTTCAGCGACGGCGGCTACATGTTCGACGGACACGTGCACGAGAACGGCGCGGTCACCCACCGGTGGTCGCTGGTCGCCACACCGGCGTTCGTGGACGACGACGGCAACGCCTTCGTCTTCGCCCAGAGCGGCAAGGTGTCGGACAACTCGAGCACCGACACCTTCGCCGAGCACGGGCAGGATCCGAGGATCGGTCAGTACTGGGATCAGCTCAGCACCGCCACCGTGAACTTCCGGCTGAGCGTGCAGATGAACGTGGGAGAGCTGATCGGCAACATCGTGAAGTGGATCCCGAAGGTGCTCATCGGCGTGGTGATCCTCGGGTGGGCCCTGTTCCTCGGCCAGCCCGGCAAGATCCACGCGTACAAGGACGAGAACGGCACCGCGCACTTCTGGAAGTCGAGGGACTGAGGCCGTGGCCAGCGTTCGTACGGCCGCCGCGCAGTACCTCGACATCCGGGCGCCGCTGACCCTGCGGCAGGTGGGTACGCGGGTCGGCCATCCTTCCGGGTCGACGAGGGTGGCGATGGACCGGTTGGAGCAGCAGTGGAGTGAGACGTTCTCCGGCAGCCTGTTGCCGTCGAGCGTCAAGGGCACCGCCTGGTTGCGGATGGCCAGCGACGGTCACTACTGGTTCCAGGGGCACGTGCACGAGAACGGCTTCCTCAGTCACAGCTGGAGTTTCGCCGCCGGGCCGAACGTCGCCGACGAGAACGGGAACGTGTTCGTGGCCATCGCCACCGGCCGGGTGACCGACGACCACAGCAGCGACGACTTCGATATCAGCGGCCAGGACCCGCGCATCGCCGAGTTGTGGGAGCAGATCCGGTACGCGCCGGTCAGCTTCCGGCTCGACGTCACGGCCAACTTCGCCGAGGTGGCCAAGAAGGTGGGCATGGCGATCCTGACCGGGTTGGGTTTCACTTTCGTGATCGGCTCGATCAACGTCCTCGGCGCCAAGGGCGCCGACTGTCGCGAGGACTCCAACGGCCGGGTCACCTGTTACACGAAGAACCAGTAGGCCCCCCTCGGCGGCGGCCGTGGCACGCACGTCGCGCCACGGCCACCGCCGGTGGCCTCAGCCAGCCGGTCGGAGGGCGTCGGACAGGTCCCGCCGCGAGGTGACCGCCAGCTTGCGGTAGGCCCGACCCAGATGTGTCTGCACGGTACGCACCGACAGCACCAACGCCTCGGCGATCTCCCGGTCCGACAGGCCCCGGGCGGCGAACCCGGCGATCTGCCGCTCCCGCGCGGTCAGCCCCGCCACCCGCGCGGGGTCGTCCCGCACCGCCGACCGCAGCCGGGCCCGCAGGTCGACGGCGAGCCGGGCCGTGTCGGTGACCCCGGACCGCTGGCCGACCTCGGCGGCCACCCTCAGCGCCTCGCCCGTCATGTTCAGGTCCACGAGGCGGTGCGCGTGCTCCAGGATCACGGTGGGATCGCGTCCGGCCAGCGCGATCACCGCCCGGCCGGCGGCGACGAGCCGCTCGGCGTCCACGTGGCCGATGGCCTCGGCGATGCGGTCGGCGTAGCGGGCCGGACCGGCGACCGGGTCCAGGTGCGCGGCATAGATGAGATAGCCCAGTTCCACCAGCCAACTCCCGGAGGCGTGCGCGACGACGATCGCCTCGTCTATCAGCTCGCCCGCCCGAGGGCGCCGGCCGGTCGCCGCGGCGATCGCCGCCAGCGCCCACGGGCGCAGCCCCGGGACCAGCGCGACCGCGTCGACGGGATGCTCCCGTAGCACCGCCTCCGCCTCGTCCGGGCGGCCGTCCTCGGCCAGGGTGATGGCCAGCCAGCCGGTCGCCTCGGCGCGGAACATGCCGTTGCCACCGGCCTGTTGGGCGACGGCGTCCCGGAGCCGGCTGATCGCGCCCGCCCGATTCCCGCTGACCCGCTGGGCGTACCCGTCGAAGAGGGGCCAGGCGGTGGGGGACAGACCGGACACGAGCGGATCCGGGGGCAGCGGCCACCGGCCGGTGGCCGGGTCGGTGACCGGACCGGTCGGGGTGGGCTGCCGCCACAACTCGGCCAGCGCCAGCGCGGCCCCGGCCATGCCGCGGACCTGCGGCATGGCCGACGAACCGGACCGCTCCAGCGCCTCGACCACCGTGCGGCCCACCCGTACCGCCTCCTCGGTGCGTCCGGCCAGCACCAGCGCCGCTACCGACGCCAGCGTGACCCGTAGCCGCGGGCCGCGCGGAAGTGACTCCCCCAGGAGCTGACGAGCGCTCGCCAACGCCCGCGCCGCCTCGCCGCTGAACAGCTCGATCAGCACGCCGAGCGCGGCCGACTCCGCTCGACCGGCCAGGTCACCGGCCGCCTCGGCGTCCGCGCGCAGTCGCCGCAGGTCGTCGTACGCCTGCCGCGGCTCCCGCCCGACCCAGAGGCGGTGCCTGGCCAGGGCCATGCCCACCGTCACCCGGGCGGTCGGGTCACCGGCCGCCTCGGCATCCCGTGCGGCGGTACGCAGCGTCTCGTACGCCTCGACGGCGCGGCCCTGCTCGACGAGGGCCGCGCCGAGCGCGACCGCCGCCGCTGCCCCGCCGCCCTCCTGCCAGGCCCGCCGGGCCAGCTGTTCCGAGGCGGCCGGGTCGGCGTACAGGCAGAGGCCGGCCGATCTGACCAGCTCCGGCGGGTCGACCGGCTGCCCGGCGTGCACCGCCCACAGGGCGCGGGCCACCGCGTGCGACCCGCGCGGCGTCGTCTGCCGCGTGCCGGCCAGCAGCGCGGCGGCGACGCGGCGACGTCGGGCGGCTGACATGCGGCGGCGTACCGCCGCGCCGAGCATCGGATCGCGCAACCGCACCAGGACCTCGTCGCCGCGCTCCTCGCTGCGGACCATGCCGAGCTGTTCGAGGTCGGCGAGCAGTTCCGGCGACGCGGCGGCCTCCGCGACGGGCATCGGCAGGGGGCCGCCGAGCGCCATCGCGGCCAGTGCCTCCTCGCCGGGGCGGCCGACGCGGTCCAGCTCCCGGTCGAGCAGGTCTGCCACCTGCGTCGGCACCGCCAGGCCGGCGCGCCAGCGCCACTGGTCGCTGTCGCGCGCCAGCGAACCGACCTCCTGCCCGTGGTCGAGCAACGCCACCGCCAGGTGTGGCAGCCCGCCGGTCCACTGCCACAGCAGGTGGGTGGTGGAGCGGCTGACCGGACCCGCCAACCGCTCCGTCGCCAACGCGCCGACCTCGGCCTCGGTCAGGGCGGGCACCACCAGCCGGGACAGTCCCACGTCCTTCCACAGCGCGACGACCGCGTCCGGCGCCGGGACCCCCGACCGGACGGTGACCAGGGCCCGGACCGCTCGGGCCTGCACGAGGCCGAGCAGCACACCGGCGGACGGTCCGTCGAGCAGATGGGCGTCGTCGACGACCAGCACGGGCGTACGGGCCGGGCCGCACCGTTCGACCAGACCTGTCAGCACGGTGCTGTGCACGAGGGCCGGATGCAGAGCGGGGTGGCCGCCGGTGAGGAGTCGACCGAGGGCCCCGAAGGGCACCTCCTTGCTCGCCTCGGTGGCGGTGATCCACACCGCGGCGAACAGTCGCGGCGGCAACTCGGCGACGACCGCCCGGGCGAGGGCCGTGCGACCCACCCCCGCCGGACCGATGAGGACGGCGCCGTCGGCCCGCACCAGCGCGGCGCGGGCCTCGGCGAGCATGCCGTCACGCCCCGTCAGCATTCCCGGATGATGACGGGACAGCCGCGTCCCAGGCCATCACCCATCCGACAGATGGCAAGCGGCGTCAATTGGTCACACGGGGCGACCAGGGGTCCACGCCCCACCGATAACCGGTTGCCGTGCGCCACGGACGTCGCCAGAGTGGTGCCCATGACGTACTGACGGACCCACCTGAGCACCGCGCCGGGGCCACTTCACGCCGCCCGGCGTCGTATCGCCGTCCGTCCACTTGCGATTTCGCGAGAAATGAGCGTCGTTGTCCGAGCACCTCTTCCCTCGGGAAGCTTCGTCCCCGTCCACCCCTGCCACCGTCACGGTGTTCGCGTCCCCCACGAGCTGGATGGAGTCCGCCGCGCTCGACCAGTGCCGCCAGGTGGCCGCCCTCGACGGCATGGTCCACGTCGCCGGCATGCCGGACCTGCACCCGGGCAAGGGCGCCCCGATCGGCGCGGCCATGGCGTCCACCGTCCTCTACCCGTTCCTGGTCGGCTCGGACATCGGCTGCGGTATCGCGGTGTTCCCCATTCGACTCCGGCGCGTCGTACCCGAACGACTGGCTGCCCGGTTCCCCGACCTCGACCGCGCGCTGGACCCGGAGCGGGACGCCGACGACCCCGCCTGGTCCGTCCTCTCCGGCGATGTTCCCGCCGGCCACCTCGACGGGCTCGGTACGGTCGGCCGCGGTAACCACTTCGTCGAGCTGGCCCGCGTCGACACCGTCTTCGCGCCCGAGCACGCCCGCCGTCTCGGGCTGGCAACCGGTGACCTCGTCCTCGTCGTGCACAGCGGTTCGCGGGGTCTGGGTGAGCGGATCCTGCGCACGCACACCGGGACGCACGGTGCGGGACCCGCGCCGGACCCGGCCGCGTACCTGACCCGGCACGACGAAGCTGTGCGCTGGGGCTCGCTCAACCGGCGGCTGCTGGCCGCCCGGGTCGCGTACGCCCTCGGGGCCGAGCCGACCGAGCCGGTCGTCGACCAGTGCCACAACCTGGTCGAGGTGCGCGACGGCGTCTACCTGCACCGCAAGGGAGCGGCGCCCGGTGATGGGCGCGACGTGCTCGTCGCCGGTACGCGGGGCACCGCGTCGTACCTGGTGGCGGCCCACGCCGGGGTGGACGCCAACCACTCGGTGGCGCACGGCGCGGGTCGGAAGATGTCCCGCGCCGACGCGCTGCGCCGGGGCCGCGCCAAGCACACGGTCGAGGAGCTGCGGCGCACCCCGGTGGGTTCGCTCGTGGTGTGCGGCGACCGCCAGTTGCTCTTCGAGGAGGCACCCACCGCGTACAAGCGGATCGAGCAGGTGATCGGCGACCTCGTCGCGCACCGGCTCGCCACGCCGGTGGCCACCACGATCCCCCTGGTCACCTACAAGACGCCGGACGTCGGTGCCGTACCCCGGTCGGACCGGCGGGACCAGCGTCACGGGCGGGGTCGGTCGTGAGCACGGACCTGCTGTTGTCCGCCGGCCGTGGGCCGCGGGAGTGCGCGTGGGCGCTGGCCCACCTGTTGCGCCGGCTGGAGGGTGACGCCACCCGGCGGGGCGTGGCGGTCCAGCGGATACATGCGGTGCCCGGTGAACGGCCCGGCACCTACCGGTCGGTGCTGATCCGGCTGTCCGGCGTCGACGTCGAGGCGTTCGCGGCCTCCTGGACGGGGACGTTGTGCTGGCAGGCGCCCAGCCCCTACCGGGCGAGCACGGGTCGAAAGAACTGGTACGTGACGGCGCAACCCCCGCCGAGCGACGCGCCGACGACGACGTTCGCCGAGGCCGACGTCGACATCGTCGGCTGCCGCACCGGCGGTCCCGGGGGCCAGCACCGGAACAAGGCCAGCACGGCGGTACGCGCCACCCACCGCCCCTCGGGCCTCGTCGTGGTGGTGGACGACGAACGGCAGTTCAGTCAGAACCGGCGCATCGCCCTCGAACTGCTGCGACAGCGTGTCGAGAGCGGCGACGAGGCGGCCCGCCGCGCGGTCACCGCAGCCCGTTGGCGCATGCACGACGGCCTCGTGCGGGGCGACCCGACCCGGGTCGAACGACCGGAGCCGGTGGCCACGCCACGCGGACAGCGGCACGGGCGGACGGTCTCCGGGCGCTGAGAGTGCGGGGTTGCGGGCGTGTCGGTGACATCGTATGTTACCGATCACATCGATCAGCTCGAATGAATTACTCGCAGAATGGTCGCCGCCGTGCCTCTGACCCGACGTGCGTTCACCCTGGGCGCGCTGTCCACCGCCGCTGCCGCCACCGGCGTGCTGAGCCTGCCCCGCACCGCCCTCGCCGCGCCGAACACCTCGTACGTGATGGCGTACTTCACCGAGTCGCCGCAGGGCCTGGGAGCTGACTACGGGCTGCATCTCGCCGTCAGCCGCGACGGTCTCAACTGGACGCCGCTGAACCAGAACAACCCCGTCGTCACGCCGACCGCCGGGCAGCTGGGCCTGCGGGACCCGTTCGTCCTGCGCAAGCAGGACGGCACCTTCGTGGTGCTGGCCACCGACCTCAAGGGCACCAACTGGAACCAGACCAGCCAGTACCTGCACGTGTGGGACTCGATCGACCTGACCAGCTTCACCGGCTACCGCCGGATCCGGATGCACACCCTGAACACCCACACGTGGGCGCCGACCGCCTTCTGGGACGCCGCGCGCGGGCAGTACGCCATCGTCTACTCGGCGAACAACGGCCAGGACGTGTTCCTGGTCAACTACACCAGCGACTTCCGGACGGTCAGCTCGCCGCAGGTGTTCTTCAGCCCGGGCTTCGGGGTCCTCGACGGCGACGTCGTCGTCGACGGCGGCACCACCTACCTGTACTACAAGAACCTCGCCAACGGGAACCTGTACGGCGCCCGGTCCGGCACCGGCGCGCCGAACAGCTTCACCACGTACACCTCGGAACTTCTCCAGGGCAGCGGCATCGAGG
Organism: Micromonospora sp. RB23; assembly: GCF_053585025.1. NCBI lineage: Bacteria > Bacillati > Actinomycetota > Actinomycetes > Micromonosporales > Micromonosporaceae > Micromonospora > Micromonospora sp. RB23. Next base: position 2,256,293 of record NZ_CM132111.1, on the reverse strand, counting down.
CGCCGTTGCTGGTCAAGGCCGTCGACGGCAGCGGCTGGCGGCTGTGGGGCGACTCGTACAGCCCGGTCAACAACGACTACTACGCCTGGTCGACCACCGCCATCGGGGGCAACTCCTGGACGCCGCTGAACCAGCGCGACTACACCCCGCCGTTGAACTCGAAGCACGGGTCGATGACCGGCATCAGCGACGCGGAGTACGCCGGTCTCGTCGGGCGCTGGGGAACGCCGAACTGGGTCCGGCTGAAGTCCTCCAACCTGCCGGACCGTTACGTGCGGCACTACAACTACGTGGCCCGCGTCGACACGTACCCGTTCGACCCGTACCAGGACCAGTTGTGGCGGCTGGTTCCCGGCCTCGCCGACGCCGCCGGGGTGTCGTTCGAGTCGGTGAACAAGCCCGGGTACTTCCTGCGCCACTACAACTACGAGGTACGGCTGGAAGTCACCGACAACACCTCGGTGTTCCGGGCCGACGCGACCTTCTACCGCACGGCCGGACTGGCCGACGCCTCCTGGACGTCGTTCCGCTCCTACAACTTCCCGACCCGCTACCTGCGGCACTACAACTACGTGCTGCGCATCGACCCGCTGAGCGCCAGCTCCAGCGCCACGGACCGGCAGGACGCCACCTTCCGGATCACCTCGTAGGGGCGCCAGGCGCGGCGGCTCACACCTCCAGGACGGCGTCGGCGAACGCCCTCGGCGCCTCCTGGGGCAGGTTGTGCCCGATGCCACCACCGACGGTCCGGTGCTCGTACCGGCCGGAGAACTGCTTGCCGTAGACGCTGGGGTCCAGGTGGGGCGCGCCGTTGGCGTCACCCTCCAGGGTGATGCTGGGCACCGTGATCTTCGGCTTGCCGGCCAGGCGCTTCTCCACCTCGTCGTACTGCGGTTCGCCCTCGGCCAGGGCCAGCCGCCACCGGTAGTTGTGGATCACGACGTCGACGTGGTCGGGATTGTCGAACGCGGCCGCGCTGCGGTCGAACGTCGCGTCGTCGAACGTCCACTTCGGCGATGCCGTCTGCCAGATCAGCCGGGCGAAGTCGCGGCGATTGCGGTCGTATCCCTGCCGACCGCGCTCGGTGGCGAAGTAGTACTGGTACCACCAGGAGAACTCGGCCTTCGGCGGCAGCGGCACCCGGCCCGACTCCTGACCGTCGACCAGGTAACCGCTCACCGACACCAGGCCGGAACAGCGCTCGGGCCACAGCGCGGCAACGACGTCGGCCGTACGCGCTCCCCAGTCGAATCCGGCCAGCTTCGCGCTGTCGATGTCCAGGGCGTCCATGAGGGCGACGAGGTCGAGCCCCATGGCGGCCGGCTCACCATTGCGGACGGCGTCGTCGGCGAGGAAGCGGGTCGTGCCGTAACCCCGCAGGTACGGCACGACGACCCGATGGCCGGCGTCGGTGAGCAGCGGCACGACGTCGACGAAGCTGTGGATGTCGTACGGCCAGCCGTGCAACAGGATCACGGGCGGCCCGTCCGGCGGCCCGGCATCGACGTACCCGACGTTCAGGACCCCGGCGTCGATCTGTCGCACGTCATCGAAGACCGCCATGGACCGGTACCCTTCGTCGAGGCTGTTGGCGCGCGGCATCGGGTGTGCCGCCCGCCCCCGACAGCGTAGGAATCCCCGCGCGGCCCCGCGGCGCGTTGGGCGAAGACGCCAGGGCCGGCCGGTGGATGGCTAGGATGCGCCGCCGAGCCCGTCGAGGCGTGCCGCTGGCCGTAGGGTGATGACATGGCTGAGCGATCCCTGACCCTGATGGCGGTGCACGCGCACCCCGACGACGAGGCGACGAGCACCGGTGGCGTCCTCGCCCGGTATGCCGCCGAGGGCGTCACCACGGTCCTTGTGACCTGCACGGACGGGCGGTGCGGCGACGGGCCGGGCGGGGTCAAGCCCGGCGAGCCCGGTCACGACCCGGCCGCCGTCGTGGCGATGCGTCAGGCCGAGCTGGAGGTCAGCGCGGCCACGTTGAAGGTCACCCACCTGGAGACGCTCGGCTACGCCGACTCCGGGATGATGGGTTGGTCGACGAACGACCAGCCCGGCTCCTTCTGGACGACGCCGGTCGCGCAGGCCGCGGACCGGCTCGCCGAGCTGATCCGCCGGTACCGGCCGGACGTCGTCGTGACCTACGACGAGAACGGCTTCTACGGTCACCCCGACCACATCCAGGCGCACCGCATCACCATGGCCGCCGTGGCGCAGACCGACGTCCCCGCGAAGGTCTACTGGACCACGGTGCCCCGCACGGCGTTCGAGGAGTTCGGCCGGGTCATGAAGGAGCTCGGGGTCGAGTGGGCCGAGCCGGACGAGTCGTCGGACATGCCCGAGCTGGGTCTCCCCGACGACGAGATCACCACCTGGGTCGACACCCGCGCCCAGGGCCCGCAGAAGTTCGCGGCCCTGGCCGCGCACGCCAGCCAGACCGAGAACATCTTCTTCCTTCAGCTCGGTCAGGAGCGGTTCACCGAGTTGATGGGCGTGGAGACCTTCGTCCGGGTACGGGACACGACCGACGCGCCCGTTCCCGAGGACGACCTCTTCGCCGGCCTGCGCTGACACGTGCCGCACACCCGCACGGGCGGGCGACGATCGTCAGTCAGGAGGCCGCGGCCGACTGCCCGCCGGGACGGCCCTGCTGGGCAACCTGCCCGGGGCGGGACGTCAGCACCCGGGGACCGGACTCGGTGACCGCGACGGTGTGCTCGGAGTGGGCCGAGCGTGAGCCGTCCGCGGATCGGATCGTCCAGCCGTCCTGGTCGAACTTGATCTTGTCCGTGGTACGGCAGAACCAGGGTTCGATCGCGAGCGTGAGGCCGGGCTTGAGTCTCATGCCCCGGCCGGGACGACCGTCGTTGGCCACGTGCGGGGCCTCGTGCATGGTGCGGCCGATGCCGTGTCCGCCGAACTCGTTGTTGACCTGGTAGCCGTACCGGTGGGCGACCGCGCCGATGGCGGCGGAGATGTCGCCGAGCTGGTTGCCCGGTCGCGCGACGTCGATCGCCGCCTCCAGCGCGACCTCGGTTGCCTCGATCAGCTTCAGGTCGGCCGGGGCGGGAGTGCCGACGACGACGGACAGCGCGGAGTCGGCGGCCCAACCGTCGATCTCGACCGCCATGTCGATGCTCAGCAGGTCGCCGTCGCGCAGGACGTAGTCGTGCGGCAGGCCGTGCAGCACCGCGTCGTTGACGGACAGACACAGGACGTTACGGAACGGCCCCCGACCGAACGACGGCGTGTAGTCCCAGTAGCAGGATTCGGCGCCCCGTTCGGCGATGCGGCGGCGGGCGTGGTGCTCGATGTCCATCAGGTTAACGCCGACAGCCGCCACCGCTCGCAGCTCGGCCAGTAGCTCGCCGACGAACTGGCCGGTCACGGCCATCCGGTCGATCTCCACGGCGGACTTCAGCTCGATCACGACAAACCCTCCCCATCCGGTGCGGTATATTTATACCACGTCACACGGCCGTCGGGCGGGTCGACATTGCCGGTCCACGAGGTCGGAACTATCCTGCTCACATGGTTCGGCCACCGCTCACACCGGAGCAGATCGCCGCGGGGCAACGCCTCGGCGCGGCGCTTCGGGTCGCGCGGGGCAGCCGCAGTCTCGTCGAGGTGGCCGTGGCAGCCGGCATCTCACCGGAGACCCTGCGCAAGATCGAGGTGGGTCGGCTGCCGGCGCCCGCCTTCGGCACCGTGGTCTGCCTCAGCGAGGTCCTCGGTGTCGCGCTCAGCGACCTCGCCGACGTGTGGCTCGCCGACCTGCGCTTCCGCGCCGCGTCCTAAGCACTCGACCAGGGCGCGCTGGCGGCCATGGGCCGCGCGGAACACCCGGACCGGCACCTCGCTCGCACCCTGAACAGGGGCGGCGGCGCCGAGAGCCGGACGACGGTCGTCAATGCCACTGGCAGCCGTCTATGGACAGGGCCGCCTGTTAACGCTAACGTAACGACGGCCGTCGATAACTGACCGTCACCGGGGCCTTCCACCTGCTGGTCCCGGCCACGGTCGACGTCATCCGCGGCGCGGGCGGGTGGAGCGTGGCCGACACGGGACGGCCCGAGCTCACCACCGGGCGACCCGTGCCGAGGGCCGGACGACGGATGCCTGACCACCGGCGCCCGCGGGTCGGCATCACCTCGAATCGGCCGGAGCCGTGGCCATCCGTCGGCCTTCCCACACATGCTCCAGACCACAGCCGCCGTCACCACGATCCCGGGCCGGATCGCGGGCGGCGACCGTACCGCCGCGTACCCGTCGCGCGTGGTCCGCCGACCGCGCCGTCCGCACGGTCGATCCCCCGCCGGACGGTTCGGGCGACGCCGTACGCGCCCGCCGACCGGGCCCCGTCCCGTCGTCCCCCTGCTCAGAGTCCGGGCCCGAGCAGGGTGAACGGGGCGGGGCCCGCACACCGTCAACTCCCACCCATGAGGAGAGCCGTGCGACTCCACCACATTCGCCATCGGCGGCCGGCGCTCGTCGCCGCAGCCGCCGCCCTCGTGCTCGTCGGCGCCGCCGCCACCCAGACGGTCGCCTCGGCCGCCGCCGCCGGCTGCCAGGTCACCTACGCGGTCAGCTCCCAGTGGCAGGGCGGCTTCGGCGCGAACGTCACCATCACCAACGTGGGCGACGCCATCAACGGGTGGCGGCTGACCTGGAACTTCGCCGCCGGTCAGACCGTCACCCAGCTCTGGAACGGCAGTTTCACCCAGGCCGGCGCCCAGGTGAGCGTCAGCAACGCCGCCTACAACGCCAGCATCGGAACCAACGGCAGCACCAGCTTCGGCTTCAACGGCAGTTGGACCGGCAGCAACCCGACGCCGACCTCCTTCGTCCTCAACGGCACAACCTGCAACGGCGTGGTGGATCCGACGACGCCACCGCCCACCACACCACCGCCCACCACACCACCGCCCACCACACCGCCACCGACGACCCCGCCACCCACCACACCACCGCCCACCACTCCCCCACCGAGCACGACGCTGCCCTGCGACATCTACGCGGCGGGCGGCACGCCCTGCGTCGCGGCGCACAGCACGACCCGCGCCCTGTACGCCTCCTACAACGGCTCGCTCTACCAGGTACGCCGATCCTCGGACAACACCACGCGCGCCATCGGCGTCCTCAGCACGGGCGGCCGGGCCAACTCCGCCACCCAGGACAGCTTCTGCGCGAACACCACGTGCGTCATCACGGTCATCTACGACCAGTCGGGGCGTGGCAACAACCTCGGTTACCAGGGTGCCGGCGGCATCGGTGGCGCCGTCCAACCCGCGGTCGCGACCAGGGAGTCGTTGACCGTCGGCGGAAACAAGGTCTACTCGCTCTACATCAACGGCAACAGCAGCTACTGGCGGGACGGTCACCTGACCGGCATCCCGACCGGCGCCGCGCCCGAGGGCATGTACATGGTGACCAGCGGCACCCACGTCAACAGCGGCTGCTGCTTCGACTACGGCAACAGCGAGACCACCCGCCGCGCCGACGGTCGGGGCACGATGGACGCCATCTACTTCGGCACGAGCTGCTGGTTCGGCGGATGCTCCGGCAGCGGCCCGTGGGTGCAGGCCGACCTGGAATGGGGCCTCTACCCGGGCGGCAGCAGCTCGTGGAACCCGAACCAGCGGGCGTTCACCAGCAAGTTCGTCACGGCGACGCTGAAGAACAACGGCACGTCCCGCTTCGCCATCAAGGGCAGCAACGCCCAGTCCGGAAACCTGTACACGCTCTGGGACGGTTCCCTGCCGCCCGGCTACAGCCCGATGAAGAAGCAGGGCGCGATCATCCTGGGCAGCGGCGGTGACTGCTGCATCGACAACTCCAACCAGAGCGTCGGCACCTTCTACGAGGGCGCGATGGTGGCGGGCTACCCGACCGACGCGACCGAGAGCGCGATCCAGGCGAACATCGTCGCCGCCGGCTACCGCTGAGAGCGTGACCGCCGTCCCGCGACGCGACGGCGGCGGTCACGAACGTCCACACACGCCGTGTGGCCCGGCCGGGAAGATCTCCCGGGCCGGGCCACACCGGTGGTTCAGGCCGCGCGCCGGTTCAGCACCATCGGGTACGCCTCAACCGCGCGTCCACTTCTGCCCGCTGCCGCCGTTGCAGGTCGCGAGCACCACCTGGGTGCTGTTGGCCGTGCCGCCGGCGTTCGGCGCGAGACAGAGTCCGGACTGCACACCGGTGACGGAGCCGTCGGTGTTGAGGTTCCACTGCTGGTTCGCGCCGCCGTTGCAGTCCCAGATGATCACCCGGGTTCCCGCCGTCGTACCCGCGCCCTCGGCGTCCAGGCACTTCGTTCCGTACACCTGGAGTTGCCGGCCCGCGGTCGAGGTCCACTGCTGGTTCGTGCCGCCGTTGCAGTCCCACAACGCCACCTGGGTGCCGTTCGTCCGCGACTGCGCCGGGACGTCCAGGCAGCGGCCGGCGGCGGAGTTGCGCAACGCTCCGGTGGTGCCACCCGGGGGCGGCGTCGTCGGATTCGGCGTCGTCGGAGGCGGCGTCGTGCCACTGGTGGTGTCGAAGCCGAGGAACCGGATGGCCTGCGCGGCGTCGAACGGGATGGAGTGGCCGTACCCCTGGAAGCTGATCGCCTCGACCGGCGCGGTGCCACCGGTGCCGCCGTACCGCGTCCGGGTGGCACTGGTCTGCGGATAGTCGGTGTAGCTGGGGGTCTGGGACACACCCTGCACGTTGGTCCACTGCTTGATCTGCTCGCCGAAGTTGACGTAGCTCAGCGTGGTGTCGGTGGTGCCGTGCCAGATCTGGAACCGGGGACGCTTGCCGGTGTAGCCCGGGTACGCGTTGCGTACCAGGTCCCCCCACTGCTGGGGGGTCTTGACGATCCGCCCGCCGGAGCACTCGCTGTTCCACTCCGCGCCGTTCGTGGTGGCGAAGCACCCGAACGGGACGCCGGAGGAGCTGACGCCGGCGTTGAACAGGTCGGGGTAGAGGCCGACCATCACGTTCGTCATCATGGCGCCCGAGGAGAAACCGGCGACACCGATGCGGTCCGGTCGACCGGGTAGCGACTCCGGACGTAATCGATCATCGACTTGAGGCCGACCGGATCGCTGCCGCCGTCGCGGCGCAGGGCCTGCGGGGAGGAGACGTCCCAGCACTTGCTGCTCCGGGTCACCGACGGGTAGATCACGATGTAGCCGTAGCGGTCGGCCAGCGAGCTGAGCCCGAACCCGGTGTGCACGGCGGGGCCGCTGCCGGTGCAGTAGTGCAGGGCGAGCAGGAGAGCCGGACGCGCCGCGACCCGATCGGGCACGTACAGGTGCATCTGCAGGTTCGTCGGGTTCGTACCGAAGTTGGTTACCTGGGTGAGGGTCGCGGCCGACGCCGGAGTGGCGACCGTGACCACGGCCGTCATCGTCGCCAGGGCCGTCGCCAACGCGGCGGCCAGCAGTGCGAACCTGGTTCTTCTCATGGGGATCCTTCTCGGTGGGTGGCGGCGGGGGCGGCGCGCGGGAAGGACGTCCGGGGCGACGCCCACGCGGGCGCGCGACGTCCGCCGCGCGTCGCCGGCGGCTGGGAGCAGGTGCTGATCGCGACGTCCGCCTGCCCGCAGGGACGTCTTGAGATGGTGCGGGCCCGAAGCGGGTGGCTCGCCCGGTGAGCCGTGGGAACTGTCGCCTCGACATCGACTGTGAGCGATAACATGCCGTTCGTCAAGCCGTAACGCAGGACGCCCACGAGGCCCGTACCGGAGGGCTCCGGAGAGGGGTCCGAGCCCGCGCGGCGACGTCGATCGGCGGCAGGCATCATGTCGGCGTGAACTCAACCCTGGCCGCTCTGCTCGGCTCCGCGATCACCGCCTGCGCCTCACTCCTCGTCGTGTGGACGCACAGCCGGTCAAGGGACGCCAACGCGAGCGGGCCGAGCTTCAGCGGGCGTACGTCCTGGTCCTGTCCGGCGCGCTACGCCTCGCCCACAAGGCCGAGGCGTTGCGGCAGACCAGGTACTGGCGGTCGGGTCTGCCGGAGGCGGGCAACGACCTGCTCGGCGGGCACAAGCCGCTGGGGCCGATGGGGCTGCACGACTGGTTGGCCCGGGACATGGTCACGGTGGAGGCCGCCTGGTCGGAGATCTGGACCCGCGCGGACCAGGACGGCATCGCGCTCGCCAACGGGCTCATGACCGCGTACAACGCCCTGCTGGCCGCAGCGTTGCAGGCCAGCGGGAGGGAGCCGTTCGAGGCGTCCGACGAGATGACGATCGCGAGCCGCCGTCTCGGCGAGGCGCGTCGGCAACTCGCCCTGCACGCCCGCCGGGTCGCCAAGCTGGGTCCGCGGGACGTCGACCTGTTCACCGAGCGGGAGTCCGGAGTGTTGGTGGGCTGAGGTGGGGCTCGGCGTCGGCAGGGGATGCCGACGCCGGCAGCGCCAGGTGGACGACGCCGAGCATCAGCGTCGCCACCACGCCGTCGAGCCAGTAGTGGTTGCCGGTGGCCACGACGACGAGCAGGGTGGCGAACGGGTGGGCAAGCCACAGCCACCGCAGACGTCCACGGGTCACCGTGACGAGGGCGACGGCGACGGCCAGCGCCCATCCGACGTGCAGCGAGGGCATGGCCGCGTACTGGTTGCTGAGCGCGTCGGTGTCGGGCGGCCCGTAGACCGTGGGCCCGTACCGGCTGCCGGTGTCCACCATGGCGGTCAGCGCGGTCAGCCGGGGCGGCGCCAGCGGGATCACGACGTGCAGTGCCAGGGCCGCCGCGGTCAGCACGGCGAGCGTACGGCGCAGGCGCAGGTAGCGTGCCGGGTGCCGCACGTAGAGCCAGATCAGGGTGAGTGCCGTGGCCGGGAAGTGCACGTACGCGTAGTAGTCGTTGGCCAGGTGCGCCAGCAGGGTGTGCGCGAGCACGGGGTGCTGGACGACGGTCTCGTCGGGTAGGCGTAGCAGCCGCTCCAGACGCCAGACCGACTCGCCGTTCGCCAGCGCGGTCGACACCCGACCGGCCACCACCAGCCGCGCCGCCTTGTAGAGGAGGAACAGCGTGGCGACCAGCAGCAGCTCCCGCATCGCCCGGCGCACCGGGGCGGCCCGCCGGCCGGGCGTGACCGGCCTCGACGCCGTCAGCTCGGCGATTCCCACAGGCGTCTCGATTCAGTCCTTGTCGGCCAGCGGGCCGCCATCGTCGATGACGATGGCGGCCCCTGGTTCTGCGCTCTGGAAACGTTAGCGCCGCTCGGGTGCCCCCTTCGCCGCGGCGTCGGCGGCAACCTGGTCGAAAGCGGGCGCGCCGTCGACCGCGTCGGCGGCCACCGCCGTCGACGTGGCGGCGTCCGGCAGGTCGAGGCTGGTCCGCAGGGTGACCGGCCGGAGCAGGAGCGCCGCGATGACGCCGACCACAGCGATGGCCGCGGAGATGAGGAAGATGTGGCCGGTGGCGTCGCCGTACGCGGCCCGCACGATGTGCTGGACCCCGTCGGGCAGCGCGGTGATGTTGAGGTTGCTGTCGCCACCGCTGCCCGAGGTGGGAATTCCGGCGGCGGCCAGGTCGCGGGTGATCTGGTCGGTGACCCGGTGGGCCAGTACGGCGCCGAGCACCGAGACGCCGACGGCGCCGCCGAGCGACCGGAAGAACGCGACGCTGGAGCTGGCCGCGCCGATGTCCTTCAGGGCCACCGTGTTCTGGACGGCCAGGACGAGGTTCTGCATGGTCATGCCGACGCCCGTGCCGACGATGAACATGCCGACGCCGACGAGCACCAGGGACGTCTCGTGGTCGATGGTGCCGAGCAGGCCGAACCCGGCGACCAGGATGATCGAACCGGCGACGATGTACGGCTTGATCCGGCCGGTCCGGGTGATCAGCCGGCCGGCGATGATCGAGGAGCCGAGGACGCCGGCCATCATCGGGATGGTGAGCAGGCCGGCCTCCGTCGGGCTGTAGCCCCGGCCGATCTGGAAGTACTGGCCGAGGAAGACCGCGCCACCGAACATGGCCATGCCGACCGCGAGGCTGCCCAGGATCGCCAGGGCGGTGGTGTGCTCGCGCACGATGGCGAGTGGAACGACGGGTTCGGCCGCCCGCGACTCGACCCGAACCGCCAGGGCGAGCAGGAGGAGCGAGCCGGCCACCATGGCCGCGCTCTGCCACGAGACCCAGGCGAACGATCTGTCGACGAAGGAGATCCAGATCAACAGCACGCTCACGCCGGCGGCGATCAGGCTCGCGCCCAGGTAGTCGATCTTGACGTTGTCCCGCCGGAACGTCGGCAGGTGCAGGGTCACCTGGAGCAGGATCAGCGCGACGACGGCGACCGGCACGCCCACGAAGAAGCACCACCGCCAGCCGAGCCAGGACGTGTCGACGATGAGGCCACCGAGCAGCGGGCCGCCGACGGTCGCCACCGCCATGACGCCACCGAGGTAGCCGTTGTACCGGCCCCGCTCGCGCGGCGGGATCATCGCGGCGATCGCCACCTGGACGAGAGCCTGCAGGCCCCCGACCCCGATGCCCTGGAACGCGCGGGCCGCGATGAGCTGGCCGGCGCTCTGCGAGAAGCCGGCGATGACGGAGCCCAGGAGGAACACCACGATGGCGACCTGGATGAGGAGCTTCTTGTTGAACAGGTCGGCGAGCTTGCCCCAGATCGGGGTGGTGGCCGTCGCCGTGAGCAGGGTCGCGGTGACCACCCAGGTGTACTGGGTCTGGGAGCCGTTCAACGCGCCAATGATCTTGGGAAGCGCGGTCGAGACGACCGTGCTGCTCAACATCGCGACGAAGAGCACCAGCAGCAGGCCGCTGAGCGCTTCGAGGGTCTGCCGATGGCTCATCGGCTCGGCGCCGGGCGTGGTGGTGGGTGCGCTCATCGCGCGACCTCCCGCTTGTCGTGGGTTCCAGGACGACAACCAGGCGTACGCGGTGAGGTTCCGGGTACGGACATCCACGCGCCCGAGTTGGTTGCCTCACGCAAGCATCTACCGATCTTGCCCAGCCGGCAAGTTTGCCCATTGAGAAGCCGGTCACTCGACGTACGCTGACGGCGATGGACGAGATCACCGGCCTGCGGGAGCGCAAGAAAGCAGCCACCCGCCTGGCCCTGCACGAGTCAGCCCTGCGCCTCGCGGCCGAGCAGGGCCCCGACAGCGTGACCGTCGAGGCGATCGCCGACGCCGCCAACGTCTCCCGGCGCACGTTCTCGAACTACTTCTCCAACAAGGAGGAGGCGCTCTTCTACGGCGACACGGTGCGCCTGCGCCGACTGTTGCAGTTGGTGCGCGAACGGCCGGACGGCGAGCCGCCCTGGACGGTGCTGTGCAGGGCGGCCGAACACCTCACCGCGGAGTCGTCGCGCGAGCGGGACCACGACTGGCTGACCCGACGCCGGCAGTTGCGTGGGCACCCTGGCCTGGCCGCGCACCAGGTCGCGGCGTACACCGCGATCGAGCGCGAGTTGGCGGCCGAGCTGGCGCACCGCCTCAGCGGCTTCGAGGTGGCGCTGCGCGCCCGCCTGCTGACCGCGACCTTCCTGGCCGCCCTGCGCGTCGCCATGCAGCACTGGATCGACCACCCGGGCCACGACCTGCTGGAGATCGTGCGAATCGCGCTGAACGAGGTCGGTCCTCCGCCGGCCGTGCGGCCGGCGGAGGACCCGACGCCCTGATCGCCGTCAGCGGTAGCCGGCGCCGACCACGTTGGCCTGGACCGCGTTCTCGGTCGCGTCGGTCGGGTAGCCCGCCACCATCGCACCCTCGTAGAACGTGCCGGCGCTCAGGTTCGCGCCGCCGTCGGGCTTGCAGCAGTCGCCACCGCTGCCCAGGATGATCGCGCCCTGCTTCTTCATCGGGCTGTAGCCGGACGGCAGCGAGCCGTCCCACAGCGTGTAGAGGCTGCCGGACTGCGCGTCACTGCCCTTCATGGCGAAGCGGGACGTGCCGTTGTTCTTCAGCGTCGCCGTGACGAACTTGCTGGTGAACGCCCGCTGGTTCGGGTTCCACGAGCTGCTGCCACCCGGGAACAGACCCCATTCCAGGTCGGCCTGCACCCACGGGCCGCTGCCGGAGCAACCGCCGAACCAGCACTGCTTGCCGAAGTTGATGGCGTCCATCGCCCCGGCCGCGTCGGCCTTGCGCGTCGTCTCGCTGTTGCCGTAGTCGAAGCAGCAGCCGCTGTTGACGTGGGTGCCGCTGGTCACCATGTACATGCCCTCGGGCGCGGCGCCCGTCGGCACGCCGGTCAGGTGACCGTCCCGCCAGTAGCTGTTGCCCGGGTTGATGTAGAGCGAGTACGCCTTGGCGCCGCCCACCGTCAGGGACTCCGTCGTCGCGGTGGCCGGCCTGCTCTGCGGCGAGCCCGGAACCACGCTCGACCCCTGGTACCAGAGGTCGTTGCCGCGCCCCGACTGGTCGAAGACCACCGTGATCACGCACGTCGTGCCGGCGCAGAACGAGTCCTGCGTCGCCGCGTTGGCGGTGCCGCCCGTGCCGGTCAGGCCGATGTTGCGGGTCGTGTTGTCCGACGAGCGCCGCACCTGGTAGAGGTTCCCGGCGTACGTCCCGTAGAGGGCCCGCGTCGTGCTGTGCGCCGCGATGCACGGGGTGCCGCCGGAGGCGTAGATGTCGCACGGGCGATCGCCACCCGGGGGCGGGGTGGTCGGCGGCGGGCCGGTGGTCGGCGGGGCGGAGGTCGGCGGCGTGCTCGGCGAGGCCCACTGCTGGTTGGCCCCGCCGTTGCAGGCCCAGAGGATGATCTTCGTGCCGTTCGCGGTGCCGGCCCCGTTGGCGTCGAGACACAGGCCGGACTGCACCCCGGTGATGGTGCCGTTGCTGTTGACGTTCCACTGCTGGTTGGTCTGGCCGTTGCAGTCCCAGATGATCGCCTGCGTGCCGTTCGTGGTGCCGCGACCGGACGCGTCCAGGCACTTGTTGCCGTACACGCTGAGCTGCTTGCTCGACGTCCACGTCCAGGTCTGGCCGGACGCGCCGTTGCAGTCCCAGAGCTGGGTCTGGGTGCCGTTGGTGGTGCTGGAGTTGGGGACCTCGAGGCATCGACCCGAGGCCCCGCCGACGATGGTGGTGCTCTGCCCCGGCGCGATGGCGGCGGCCATCGCCGCGGCCTCCGCGGCGGACGACGGGGCGCCGGCCGTGGCGCCGACGGTGACGAGGACGAGGGCGCCGGCCAACGCGCCGGCCAGCATGGCCAGGCGCCCGGGGCGACGTCTCGGGACGGGATCGCGGGCCAGGCCGGGCCCGACGGGGGACGGGGTACGCACGGGGTGGCTCCTGAAGAGTCGTGGCAGCGCACGGGGTGTGCCGACGCGCCGCAGGGTGGTGGCGGGGCGGGCGAATCGATTCGTAGCGATCGTATGAGCACGTTTTGATCAGTGTCAATTAAAGCCCGGTCGGCGGGAACCCCGGCGGTGGCCACCGCCGGGGTTGACGTGCGTCGCCTACCGACCCCAGATCCGCCAGGTCTGGTTCAGCGGGCTGCCCTGGCCGACCGCGTTGCAGGGCCACTGGATGACGGCCGCCCGGGCCGCCGTGGAGACGCCGTTGACGTCGACGCACTTGCCGCTGTGCCGGGCCACGAGCTGGTAGTCGTGCGAGTCGTTACCGGAGTAGGTCACCTTCCGGAGGCTGAACTGCTGGCTCGTCGCGTTCTGGCAGGTCCGCTGGATCACCGCGGCGGAGTTGGCGGTGGAGCCGCCACTGACGTCGAGGCACTTGCCGCTCTGCTGGTTGACCACCGTGTACGTGCTGGCCACGCCGGCGACCGGCCGGAAGTTCCAGAGCTGCTGGTCACCGCCCTCGCAGTAGTACTGCTGCTGGGCGTTGCCGTCGGCGGTGCCCAGGTTGGTGTTGTCCAGGCACTGCTGGGAGTGCTGGGCCACCGCCACCGACTGGAAGCCCGCCTCGGAGGGCGGCAGCAGGGTCACCGTGTACGTGTCGTTCTGGTTGCCGTACGGCAGGTTCACGGTGGCGTTGTTGTTGGACAGGTTGACGACGGTGTTCGAGACCGTGACGGGCCCCTGCACCGCGCCACCGTTGTTGTACGGGATGCGCTGAGTCAGCACCCGTACCTGGTTGTTCTGCACCACGCCGCTCGTCGTGTCGAGACGTTGCAGGTTGACGGCCAGGTTTCCGGTCGTACGACCACCCCCGACCAGGACCTTCGCGACCCCGCTCGTCTTCGTGGCGTACGCGTCGTAGGACTGACTGCCGGTCACCGCGACGATCTCGCCGGCCTGGGAGGCGTAGTAGCGGTAGACCCACCACTCCCCCTTGGGCTGGTGCTGACCGGCCGAGTTGCGGACCAGCAGGTTGCCGAGGTCGTTGTGCAGGTTGCCGGCGCTGGCCCAGTTGGCCCGCAGGCCGTCCGCGCCGGCCCGCTCCAGACGCGAGATGTACCAGGCGCCGTCGGCCGGGTTCTGCTCGTTGGACGCCCCGTACTCGTTGATCTGGTACGGGCGGGGGTGCGGGATGCCACGTGGGTCGAGGGTGGCGTTGGCGGCCGCGACGTTGGCGACCGGGTCACCCGGCAGGGAGTGCCAGCTGATGATGTCCGGCACGGTGTTCGTCGAGCGCACGAAGTCCAGGTACTGGTTCCAGAACGCGTGGTTGGTCGACGGCACGCAGGCGCAGCTCGGCCCGACGATGAGCTGGTTGGGGAACTCGGCGCGCAGCCGCTGGTACGTACGCCGCCACAACTCCAGGTACTGGGAGATCGGCCGGTTCCAGAAGATGGTGATGTTGGGTTCGTTCCAGATGTCCCACTGCACGGTCAGCCCGGACGCCCGGACGTCGCCGATGACGCGGTTCAGGAAGTTGTCGTAGTCCGTCCAGTTGCCGTTGTCGCCGGGAAAGCGCGAGATGCCCGCGCCGTCGGCGCCCCACAGGTCGTGGGGCAGCAGGATGAACTGCCCGCCGAGGGCGACGGTCCGGCGCGCCTGGGCGAGAGTGGCGTTCCAGCGGCGGTCGTAGTTTCCGCCGACCCAGCCACTGCCGGGCAGTTGCGCGCCGCCGGCCCGCATGTAGCGGAAGTTGACGTCGCGGTAGAAGTGGTCGGGCGGGCCGCTGGCGTTCTCGGTCATGCCGTAGATCCAGCCGGACGCGCGGTAGGTCGGCGTGCCGGTGGTCGTGGAGAAGTTCACGCTTATCGACTCGTCGGCGGCCTGGGCGGGGGACGCGGCGACGGTGACGGCCGTGGTGGCGGCGAGCAGGCCGACGAGGAGTCGGGCGACGAGCGCGTGCGCTCGGCCGGGCCTGCTGCGGGACGGGGTTTTCACGGGCGGCTCCTTGGTGGGGCGCGGGGGACGCTCTCCGGAGGGCTGCGCTTGCGAATCGATTCGCTCGGATCGTAGGTCGGAGACTCACTCATGTCAATGAAGTGACGGCCCGGTAAAGCCGGTGTTTCCCGCTGCTCCTCAGGAGGACCGTCGGCCGACTCTTGACCAGCGAACACGGACGGTCCTATCTTCGTGCGAACCGGTTCGTCGAATCGGTTCGCCTCATGGTCGGACCCGGCCCGGCCCGCGACGGTCAACCCACGACCCCACCACACGATCGAGTTGAAGTGAGGCAGCACATGACACGACTCAACCGACGGCGGCGACTCGCCGCCGTGGCCGTGATAGCACTCGCCGCCGTGACGACCAGCGCCTGCTCGTCGTCCGGAGACTCCGGCAGCGACGACGGTGGCCGCGCCTACCTCGTCTGGGACCCGTACCCCCAGTTCGCCGACGACTCCGACTGGGTAGCCCTGCTCAAGAAGTGCGGCACCTCGGCGGGCGTGACCGTCGAGCGGACCGGCTACGACACCACCGACCTGACCAACAAGGCCCTGCTCGCCGCCCAGCAGGGCAACTCGCCGGACGTCTTGATCATCGACAACCCGGTCATCTCGACCCTGGCCGAGGCCGGCGCGCTCACCACGACCGACGAGAACAAGCTCGACACCTCGAGCATGGAGAAGAACCTGCTCGGTGCCGGCCAGAGCGGGGACAAGACGTACGGCGTGCCGATCGGCGCGAACACGCTCGCGCTCTACTACAACAAGGACCTGCTCACCGCCGCCGGCGTCGACCCGACCTCGGTCACCGACTGGACGTCGCTGACCACGGCGCTCACGAAGGTCAAGGCAAAGGGCAAGAAGGGCATCACCTTCTCCGCGATCGGCACCGAGGAGGGCAGCTTCCAGTTCCTGCCCTGGTTCTGGGGATCGGGCGCGCAGTTGACCAGCCTGGACTCCCCACAGGCGGTCTCCGCGCTGACGCTGTGGACGAACTGGCTGAAGCAGGGTCTCGCGCCGAACTCCGTCATCAACAACACCCAGACCACGAGCTGGCAGGAGTTCGCCAGCGGCGACTTCGCGTTCGCCGAGAACGGCACCTGGCAGCTCGCGAACGCCGAGAAGCTGGGCTTCCCGTACGGCACCATCGCGATCCCGGCCAGCGCGGGCGGACCGGCCCCGGCACCGACCGGTGGCGAGTTCGTCTCGATCCCGGTCCAGCGCAAGACCGACCGGTACGCGACGTCGCAGAAGCTCGTCACCTGCCTGACCAGCGCCGACAACCTCCTGACCACCGACACCACACTCTCCTACGTCGCGCCGGTGGCCGCCGTCCAGGACCGGCAGGCCGCCGAGAACCCCAAGCTCAAGGTCTGGGTCGAGGCGGTCCGGGCGGCGAAGGGCCGCACCGGCGACAACCTCGGCACGAAGTACCCGAAGATCTCCGAACCCCTGTGGAGCGCCGTGCAGGCTGCCCTGAGCGGCGGGAAGTCGCCGCAGGAGGCGCTGACCGCCGCGCAGTCCACGGCCGCGGGCAAGTAAGCGGGCCGAACCGACGACATGCCCTTCACGACGCAGACCTCCACCCCCACGCGGGACCACGGTGGGGCGGCCGACGCCGCCCCACCCGGGCCCACCGCGCGTCACACCCGCCGACCCGGCCGCTGGCTGGCGTGGGGCTTCCTGGCGCCGACGGTCGTCTACCTGCTGGCCTTCTACGCCTACCCGCTCTACCGCAACGTCGAGCTGAGCCTGCGCGAGTACACCGTCCGGTCCTTCGTACAGGGTGGCGCGCCCTTCGCCGGCCTGGACAACTACCGCACCGTCCTGACCGATCCGGCGTTCTGGTCGACCTTGACGCACACCCTGGTGTTCACCGGCGCGTCGCTCGTCTTCCAGTTCAGCATCGGCATGGCCCTGGCGCTCTTCTTCCGCCAGCACTTCCCGCTGTCGGGCACCCTGCGCGCGCTGATCCTCGTACCGTGGCTGCTGCCGCTGATCGTGTCCGCCTCGACCTGGTCGTGGCTGCTCAACAGCGACTCGGGCCTGGTCAACGCCGCGCTGGGAGTCATCGGGATCGACCCGGTCAACTGGCTCACCTCGCCGACCTGGTCGCTCACCTCGGTGATCATCGCCAACATCTGGATCGGCATCCCCTTCAACCTGGTCGTGCTCTACAGCGGCCTCCAGGCGATCCCGGTGGAGGTGTACGAGGCGTCCGCCATCGACGGCGCGACCGGCTGGCAACGGTTCTGGTCGATCACGTTCCCACTGCTGCGCCCGGTCTCCGCGATCACGCTGCTGCTAGGGCTGATCTACACGCTCAAGGTCTTCGACATCATCTGGATCATGACCAGAGGCGGCCCGAGTGGCTCCTCCGCCACGTTCGCCACCTGGTCGTACCGTCTCGGCTTCGGCAACCTGCTGCCCGAGTTCGGTCCGGGCGCGGCCGTCGGCAACCTGCTCATCGTGCTGGCGCTGATCGCCGGGCTCTTCTACATCCGGTTCCAACGGAGGCAGCACCTACGATGACCACGTCAACGCCGCGCGTCTGGTGGAAGACCCTCGTCGGCCTGGCGCTGACCGGGCTGATGCTCTTCCCCGTCTACTGGATGATCAACGTGTCGTTCACCCGGGACCAGGACATGCGGGCCAGCCCGCCGCACCTGTTCCCGACCAACGGCACGCTGGACGGCTACCGGGCCGTCCTCGACCAGCAGCTGCCCTACCTGGGCACCAGCTTCGTGGTCGGGCTCGGGACGGTGGCGCTGACGGTGGCGCTCGCCGCCCCCGCCGGGTACGCGCTGGCGAAGCTGCGCCCGCCCGGTGGGCCGGCTCTGAGCTTCCTGCTGCTGATCGCCCAGATGATCCCCGGAATCATCATGGCGATGGGCTTCTACGCCATCTACCTCACGCTCGGCGTCCTCAACACGCTGCCCGGCCTGATCCTGGCCGACACCACCCTCGCGGTGCCGTTCGCCGTACTCATCTTCACGGCCTTCATGTCGGGCATCCCCGACGAGCTGCTCCAGGCCGCCGTCGTCGACGGCGCGGGTCGGCTGCGCACCTTCTGGTCGATCGTGCTGCCGGTCAGCCGCAACTCGATCGTCACGGTGTCGCTGTTCGCGTTCCTGTGGTCCTGGTCGGACTTCATCTTCGCCTCGACCCTCGCCGGTGGCGGCGACCACCAACCCATCACCCTCGGCATCTACCACTACATCGGCAACAACAACCAGCAGTGGAACGCCATCATGGCCACCGCTGTGGTCGCCTCCGTCCCCGCAGCCGTCCTGCTGATCCTGGCCCAGCGGTACGTCTCGATGGGCGTGACCGCCGGCGCCGTCAAGGACTGACCAACCGCACCACAGAAAGGCAGCCGCCACCCATGACTGTCGCCCCGTCCGGTCCGGAGTTCGCCATCCAGGACATCCCGTTCAGCTACCGGGGGTCCTGGCTCAACATCTCCCCCGTTGTCGCCGAGAAGACGTACGCCGACGACCTGCACCTGGTGTCGCACCAGACCGGGCTGCACCCGGTGCTACGCCTCTCCCCCGCGGCGCCGGACGCCACCGTCATCGCCACGCCCGCGCTGCTGACCTGGCGTGCCGGTTCCGGCCGGATCGAAGCCGTCTTCGACGGACCGGACACCCTGCGGATCCGGGGTCGACAGCTCGGCCTGCGGATCGCCGCGGCGGCAGGCACGCTCACCCCGTTCAGCGGCAGCTACCTCTACCGCGACCCGGTCGACGGCTCGCACGTGTTCACCTCGTACGAGACCGGACGTCGCTACCGGGTCACGGTGCTGGCCGGCGCGCTGCGCGGCACCGACGGCGTCGAGGCGCTCGGCAGCGCCGACCGGTCCCTGGACCTCGCGGGTGACGAGCCCTGGGAAATCGCCGTCGAGGAGTACGCCACCGCGCGGCGGCCCTACGCCACGACCGTCGCCTTCGATCAGGTGTGCCGGGACCGCAGCGCCGAGTTCGCCGCGTTCGTCGACGCGGTCGCGCCGTGGCGCGACGACAACACTCCGGCCGCCGAGCTGGCCGCGTACGTGCTGTGGTCCGCCACCGTCGACCCGGCGGGCTTCGTCACCCGGCCCGCCGTGCTGATGTCAAAGCACTGGATGGACAAGGTGTGGAGCTGGGACCACTGCTTCAACGCGATCGCCCTGGCCGCCGGCGAACCCGAGCTGGCCTGGCACCAGTTCCACCTGCCCTTCGACCACCAGGACGCCGCGGGCGCGCTCCCCGACTCGGTCACCCACTCCGAGGTCCTGCACAACTACGTCAAGCCCCCCATCCACGGCTGGGCGCTGCGGCACCTGCGCCGACGCCTCCCCCACCCACCGGACCGGACGGCGCTCGCGCAGACGTACGACCGGTTGGCCCGCTGGACCGGGTTCTGGCTGGACGCGCGCCGCGCGCCCGGTGCCGACCTGCCGCACTACCAGCACGGCAACGACAGCGGCTGGGACAACGCCACCACCTTCGACGACCACCGGGTCCTTGAGACCGCCGACCTGGCCGCGTTCCTCGTCTCGCAATTGGACTGCCTGGCCGACCTCGCGGCCGAGCTGGGCGAGGAGGCCGGCCGGTGGTCCCGGGAGGCCGACCGGATCCGCACGGCGATGCTCCGGGAGCTGTGGGACGGTGAGCGTTTCGCCGCCCGCAGCCCGCACACCGGCCAGCGGCGGACCAGTCGTAGCCTGCTCGACCTGATGCCCGTCGCGCTCGGCGCCGACCTGCCCACCCCGGTCGCCGACGCGCTGGCCCGGGGCGTCGAGGCCCACCTCACCACCCACGGGCTGGCGACCGAGCCGACCGACTCGGCCCACTACGTCGCCGACGGCTACTGGCGGGGCCCGATCTGGGCGCCCTCCACGGTGCTGGTCGAGGACGGCCTCCGGCGGGCCGGGCACACCGCCATCGCCGACGACATCAGCCAACGCTTCCTCGCGCTCTGCGAGAAGTCGGGTTTCGCGGAGAACTTCGACGCCGAGACCGGCGCGGGGCTGCGCGACCGCGCGTACACCTGGACCGCCAGCAGCTACCTCATCCTCGCCGCCGCGCAGCAGGAGCGGCGGGCGGCACGGCGGTAAGCGGCCGGCGGCAGCGGGCCGGATCAGCGGGCCCGCACCGGGCCGGTGCTGGACCGCAGCGAGATGGGCGGGCTGTACAGGCGGTGCCGC
Organism: Micromonospora sp. RB23; assembly: GCF_053585025.1. NCBI lineage: Bacteria > Bacillati > Actinomycetota > Actinomycetes > Micromonosporales > Micromonosporaceae > Micromonospora > Micromonospora sp. RB23. The sequence goes on along the minus strand of NZ_CM132111.1, from coordinate 2,235,840 downwards.
GGCACGCTGCCGGGGGCAGCGATGATCTCCAGCAGCAGCGACACCGCCTCGGCGCCCATGTCCCGCATGGGTACGTCCGCCGCGGTCAACGGCGGCCGGAAGTCCTCCGCCCAGTGCTGGGCGGCGACGCCGGCGACGGAGAAGTCCGTCGGCACGGCGAGTCCGGCGGCGGTCAGCGCGCGCTGCATTCCGGGCAGCGCCGCCTCGTTGATGGTGGCCACGGCGGTGACCTCCGGATGCGTGGCGAGCAACTGCTCCACGCAGGCCTCGCCGGAGGCGGTGTCGTCGCCACAGCAGACGTCGATGCCGGCGAGGCCCCGCTCGGCCACCGCCGCCTGGAAACCGGCCAGGGCGCGGTGGCTGGGGCCGTAACCCGCCGCCACCAGCTCGGCGGAGCGGTTGACCAGGGCGACGTGGCGGTGCCCCAGGTCGGCCAGGTGGTGCACGCAGCGCGCGATCAACCCGGCGTAGTCGATGTCGACCCAGCTCATGCCGTGCGGCTCTGCGGTACGGCCGATCGTGACGAACGGCAGACCCGTGCGGGCCAGCCGGGTCACGCGGTCGTCCTCCAACCGGATCTCCATCAGCACGACGCCGTCGACGCGACGCCCGGTGACGATCCGCTCGAACGAGCGGTCGTGGTCGCCGCCCGAGGGGGACAGCAGCACATCGAGGTCGTGTCGGGCGGCGGCCTCGACGACGCTGGCGACGAAGCCCAACTGCATGTCGGTCAGCCGTTGGCTGGCCGGTGGGATCACCAGCCCGAGGGTGCGCGTACGCCCCTCCTTCAACGCCCGGGCGCTGGCGTTCGGCCGGTAGTCCAGCTCGTCGATGACCGCCTGGATCCGCTGCCGGGTCGCCTCCGACACCGTCCGCTTGCCGCTCAGCACGTACGAGACCGTGCTGCGGGACACCCCCGCCCGACGGGCGATCTCCCCGATGTTCATCCGCCGCCCTCGAATCGACTGCTGCCCCGACGGGGACGCGCCCTGCTCCGGTTTCCGAGCATAAGCGCTCGGCGAGCGGACCCGGACGCCCCGCCCCGCCGTATCCGGCCCGAGCCGGTCAGGAATCAAGAAGCTCGCCCGCACCGTGCGGGCCTAGCCTTTTCGCAGGTGGCCGGCACAACGCCGAACCACGACGAGCGAGAGGGAGCCCACCATGTCCGCGAAGTCCGCCACGACCGATTCCGACGGCTTCAGCGCCGAGGAGCGCGCCGCGATGAAGGAGCGCGCGGCCGAGCTGCGCGCCGAGGGCCGCAAGGGCGCCAAGAAGGCCGACGGGTTGCAGGCGGTCCTCGACCGGATCGCGCAGATGGCGCCGGACGACCGCGCGCTCGCCGAGCGGGTGCACGTGGCGGTCACCACCGCCGCGCCCGAGCTGTCGCCGAAGACGTGGTACGGGATGCCCGCGTACGCGAACGCAGCCGACAAGATCGTCGTCTTCTTCCAGGACTCCGGCAAGTTCAACTACCGGTACTCGACGCTGGGCTTCCAGGACCCGGCCAACCTCGACGACGGGGACCTCTGGCCGGTGGCGTACGCCCTGCGCGCGTGGAGCCCCGAGGTGGAGAAGCGGGTCGTCGAGCTGGTGCGCGCGGCGGTCTCCTGAGCCACGGCTCTGGCGCCCCTCGCGCGCGACCGCGATGATCGGCACGTGTCGTTCTGGGAGTTCGTCACGCGCGTCGGCGTACCGCTGCTCCTCGTCGTCGGCGCCGCGGTCATCGCGGTCGGCGCGTTCACCGACCCGCCGGACACCTTCTCCTGGCCGCGGGGCTGGCAGTGGGCGTGGGTCGGGCTGTGGCTGATGGCGAGCGGCGAGGCAGCGTTCGGCACCGAACGACCGTGGTTCGAACGCGCCTGGAGGGGTGCCGCCGCCCTGTTCCTCGCCGTGGCCTGCGTGGTGGCCGTATGGCGCCACCAGCGGTGGCGCAGGCGGGTTCGGCGGACCGGCGGCGACGCAGCCGGGTAGCCGGTGGCGCTCTCCCACACCGGCGGGCCGATCCAGGACGACGAGCGGCGCGCCCCCGCCCGCCGTCGACGCAGGGCCAACGGCGGGCGGAAGACCGACGCGCCGCGTCAGGTGGTCGTGCAGGTGATGTCGGTCGGCGGGTTGTTGGTTCCCGTCGCGGAGGCGAGGAAGCCGAACGTGGTGGAGCCACCGGCCGGCAACGACCCGTTGTAGTCGACGTTCGTCACCCGCACACTCGCACCGCTCTGGGTGTGCGTGCCACCCCAGATCTGGGTGATCGCCTGCCCGTTGGGGAACGTCCAGGAGACCGTCCAACCCCGGATCGCCGTCGCGCCGGCGGTCACCGTGACCGAGCCCTGGAACCCGCCCGACCACGAGTTCGTCACCGTGTACGTGGCCCGCGCGCCGGACGGCGACGGCGTGCTCGACACGGTCGGCGTCGGCGTCGGGATCGGGCTCGGTGTGTCGGTCGGACTCGGGGTCGGCGAGACGGTGGGCGAGGGCGTGGTGCTCAGCGTCGGTGACGGTGTCACACCGGGCCGCGCCGCGCGGTACGTGTGACCGGCACGGACGGCGAGTTGGACGACGTCCGTCTCGGGTCGGGTGGTGCTGGGCGTGCTGCCGTCGGTGGCGTCGACGAGGGTGAAGGACCCGGTGAAGAGGCGGGCGCGCAGACGTACCGTGCCGTCCCGGTCGGCGCGGACGCTGATCTCGTCGGCCTGCCCGCTGGTCCAGGCCACGCCGACGGTGTAGCCGCCCCGCCCGCGCAGTCCCGCGACCTGGCCGGTGGGCCAGGCGCTCGGCAGCGCGGGAAGCACGTGCAGCTCGCCGTTGTGGCTGTGCAGCACCATCTCGGCGATGCCGGACGTCGCGCCGAAGTTGCCGTCGATCTGGAACGGCGGATGCAGGTCGAACATGTTCGGCGCGAGCCGGTCGGTGCGTACCAGGTCCTTCAGGAGCTTGTGGGCGCGGGCGCCGTCCTCCAGCCGGGCCCAGTAATTGATTTTCCAGGCGAGGGACCAGCCGGTCCCGTCGTCGCCGCGCAGTTCCAGCGTCCGGCGGGCGGCCTCGTAGAGCTGCGGGGTGCCACGCTTGGTGATCTGGTTGCTGGGGTGCAGGCCGTACAGGTGGGAGACGTGCCGGTGGTTCCGCTCGGTCTCCACCCAGTCGGCGAGCCACTCCTGCACGTTGCCCCGGGAGCCGACCTTCATCGGTGCCAGCCGGTCCCGCGCCGTACGGACCTGGGAGCGGAACGTGGTGTCCACACCCAGCACCTCGCTGGCCCGGGCCACGGCGTCGAACAGGTCCCGCAGGATCTGGTTGTCCATCGTGGGGCCGGCGCAGACGCTGGCGTTCGAGTGGTGCGGCAGCTCCGGCGAGTTCGACGGGTTGGTGACCAGATAGCCCAGCGTCGGGTGGGCGACCAGGGTGTCGAGGAAGAACTGGGCGGCGCCCTTGAGCGCCGGGTAGTTGGCCTGGAGGAAACCGGCGTCGCCGGTGAACAGGTAGTGCTCCCAGATCAGCGTGGCCAGCCAGGCGCCACCGGTCTGCCACATGCCCCACAGCGCCCCGTCGACGACCGAGGCGCCCCGCCAGGCGTCGGTGTTGTGGTGGGTGACCCAACCACCCGCGCCGTACTGCGCCTGGGCGACGCGCGCGCCGGTGGCCGTCAGGTCCTTGATCATGTCGAAGACCGGCAGGAAACACTCGGCCAGGTTCGTGGTGTCGGCGGGCCAGTAGTTCATCGGCAGGTTGGCGTTGATCGTGTACTTCGAGTCCCACGGCGGGGTCATCGAGTCGTTCCAGATGCCCTGGAGGTTCGCCGGTTGCGTGCCCGGACGCGAGGAGGAGATCAGCAGGTACCGGCCGAACTGGAACAGCAGGGCCGAGAACTGCGGATCGTTGGTGCTCGCGTGCTGGGCGATCCGCACGTCGGTCGGCTGGTCGGCCGCCGCCGTACGCCCGAGGTCGATGGTCACCCGGTTGAACAGCGCCTGGTAGTCGGCGAGGTGGCGGCCGCGTAGCTGGTCGAAGCTCGCCCCGCGGGCGGCGCTGAGGCGGGTGCGTGCGATGCCCTGGTAGTCACCGTTCACCGTGCGGTAGTTGACGTAGCTGGACCCGATCGAGATCAGGACGGTCACGCTCGTGGCACCGGAGACCCGCAGTGTGCCGCCCGAACTGCTGACCGTTCCGCCCGTCGCGGTGGCGTTAGCAAGCGCGAGGAAACGCACCGACCCGTTGACACCCTCCATGGCTCCGGAGATGCCGTCGACCGCGATCGTGGCGGCGTCCGGGCTCGACATCGTCGTCCGCTGTGGGCTGTCGAAGGTGGCGCTGAACGTGATCGAGTTGGCGCGGTCGGCGGTCAACCGGAGCACGATCACCGAGTCGGGCGCGCTGGCGAACACCTCACGCTGGTACCGGACGCCGTTGAGCACGTACGTCGTCGTGACGGTGGCGGTGGTCAGGTCGAGCGTCCGGTTGTACTGCGACGCGCCGCTGGCGGAGCCGAAGGCGAGACGGAGGTTGCCCACGAGCTGGTAGGCGAGCTGTCCGCCGGGGTTGCCCATCATCGTCTGGTTGATCAGATCCTGCGCCGACGTCCACTGGTCGGCGAAGACGCGCCGCCGGATCTCGGCGAGGTTGGCCGCGCCGCGGGTGTTCGCGGAGTCGTACGGACCGCCGGCCCAGACGGTGTCCTCGTTGAGCTGGAGCCGTTCGGTGTCGACGTTGCCGAACACCATGGCGCCGAGGCGTCCGTTGCCGATGGGCAGCGCGCGGAGCCAGTCGGTGCCGGCCGGCTCGTCGTACCACAGAGCCAGGTCGTTGGCGGCGAGCACCTGTGGCGGCGCGACCGAACCGGCGCGTGCGACGGCGGACCACGCGACCGGTAGCAGCGCGGCGCCGGCGCCCGCGGCACCGGCCCGCAGCACGTTTCTTCGTGTCACTTCGGACATGGTCTCTCCAATCTGCGCAGGCCAGAGACCTCACGCAGGTGGGACGGCGCCGCTGGAGGCGCCGCCGGAATTGGCGCGATGGCGGGGACGTGCCCACGGCCGGTTTGCCGTTCGAGTCCTGGCGGGGACGGTCGGTGGCGGCCGGGGACGCGTGGTGGGCGCTTGCTGTTAGCGTTAACAGGCGCGGCCCGCTCGCACCGTCGGTCAACGTTCACAGCCGAGACCCGGCGCGCCGGGCTCCCGGCGGCGCGCCATGCATCCTCCATAGACCTTCGTAGATGACGGCGCTGCGCGTCAATAGGTGTCGGTCATGTTTCGGATCGGCGCGCAGGGGCGCGCCCACGGCCGGCCGCCAGGGCGCCTTGCCATCGACGCAGCTCGTTCGTAGCATCCAGAGCCACGAGATGTTATCGCGAACACACCGCGACATCCCGGCACCGACCGCCCGGAGGTGGCAGCTGTGTCCTCAGGCTCGTCGGCCGTTGCGGGCTACCACAACCCGGTCGTACCCGGCTTCTACCCCGACCCGAGCGTCTGCCGGGCCGGCGAGGACTACTACCTCGTCTGCTCAAGCTTCGAGTACTTCCCCGGGGTGCCGCTCCTGCACAGCCGGGACCTGGTCCACTGGCGACAGATCGGTAACGTCCTCGACCGTGCCAGTCAGTTGGAGATCCCGCCCGACGCCGACGCGTCCCGCGGCATCTTCGCGCCGACCATCCGCCACCACGACGGCCGGTTCTGGGTGATCACCACCAACGTCAGCCTCGGCCGGCACCTCATCGTCACCGCGACGGATCCCACCGGTCCGTGGTCGGAGCCGGTCTACCTCGACCTGCCGCACGTCGACCCGTCCCTGGCCTGGGACGATGACGGCACCTGCTGGCTGACCACCTCGGGAGTGGACGGCTATCGGATCGACCCGGACACGGGCCGGGTGCTCGAGGGTCCGATCGCGCTCTGGTCCGGCACCGGCGGGCAGTACCCGGAGGCGCCGCACCTGTACCGGATCGGCGGATGGTGGTACCTGCTGCTCTCCGAGGGCGGCACGCACACCGGTCACGCGGTCTCGGTTGCCCGGTCCCGCAGCCCTCGGGGGCCGTTCGAGCCCGCGCCGACCAACCCGATCCTCACCCACCGGAGCACCGACCTCCCCGTCCAGGCGGCCGGGCACGCCGACCTGGTGCAGGCCACGGACGGCAGTTGGTGGATGGTCCTGCTGGGGATCCGGCCGAAGGGCCAGTGGCCGCCCTTTCACGTGCTCGGGCGCGAGACGTTCCTCGTGCCGGTCCGCTGGGTCGACGGCTGGCCCGTTGTCGACCCCGTCCGAGAGATCACCGCCGCACCCGCCGGCAGCCCGCCGGCCCTGGCCGCCCCACCCGATCCGGGGACGCACCGCGACGACTTCGACACGACAAGCCTCGCACCCGGTTGGGTTTCGCCCCGCTCCCGTCCCGACGCGGCCTGGTCGTTGACCGAGCGGCCCGGATGGCTCACCCTGCGCGCCACCGGTACGACGCTGGACCGCGCCGGCGCGACGATCGTGGCGGCCCGCCAACGCCACCATGACTGTCGCGCCAGCGTGCGGATGGATCCGGGCGGCGGCACGGCCGGGCTCACCCTGCGCATCGACGAGGCGCACCACTACGACCTCGAGGTCCAGGACACCGTCGTCCGCGTCGTCGGCCGGGTGGGACCGTTCCGGCAGGTCTTCGCGACCCTCGACGTACCCGGTGGTCCGCTCATCCTGACGATCACCACCCGGACCCACGATCTCTACCCGCCGACCGTGACGTCCACGGCCGACCTCACCGCCACCGACGAACCTTTCGGGGTACGCCCCGCCACCAGCGACATGATCGCGTTCGAGGTGGAGACCGCGGACGGCCACGTGCTGCTGGCCGAACTCGACGGGCGGTACCTCTCCACCGAGGTCGCGGGCGGCTTCACCGGCCGGGTCATCGGCATGTACGTGACCGACGGCGTCGCGGCCTTCGACTGGTTCGACTACCGTCCGGTGGCCCGTCCGCCCGGCTGAACGGCCGGTGCCGCGACCGTAGACTCGCCGTGTGAGCGACGAGAGCCGGCGGCGCCGCCCCCGCAAACCGCTGAAGGGTGACCTGCCCGTCGCCACGATCGCCGAGCTCGCCGGAGTCTCCCCGCCCACGGTGTCCAAGGTCCTCAACGGTCGCGCCGGGGTGGGCGAGCAGACCCGGCAGCGGGTGGAGGCGCTGCTGCGCGACCACGGCTACCGGAGGCCGGAGGACGCCGTGCGAACCCGCTGCGTCGAGGTGCTCTTCCACCACATGCTGCCCTCGATCGCGCTGGAGATCCTGCGCGGCATCCAGGAGGTCGCCGACGCGCGCGACTGCACTGTCGGGTTCGTCGACCTCCGGCACCGTGTGACGGCAGGGCTGCCCTGGATGGAGCCTTTGCTGCTGCGGCATCCGACCGCTGTCATCGCGGTCTGTTCACTCGTCACCGCCGAGCACGGCCGGCAGTTGGCCGCCATGGGGATACCCCTGGTCGCCATCGACCCGGGCGGCGAACTCTTCCCCACTCCCGCCGTCGGGTCGAACAACTGGAGCGGCGCACTCGCCGCCACCCGGCACCTTCTCGACCTCGGTCACCGGCGGATCGGGGTGCTCACCGGGGCGGTGCAGGACCTGGCGGCGCGGGCCCGGCTGGACGGGTTCCGGGCCGCGCTGGATCATGCCGGCATCGGATTCGACGACAGCCTCGAACGGCAGGGCGTCTTCAGCTTCGTGGCCGGCCGTGACCTCGGCCGCGAGTTGCTCACCCTGCCCGAACCACCCACCGCCGTCGTCTGCGGCAACGACCTGCAGGCCCTCGGCGTCTACGCGGCGGCCCACGACCTCGGCCGCCGGATTCCCGAGGACCTCAGCGTCGTCGGCTTCGACGACGTGGACCAGGCGAGTTGGACGTCACCGCCGCTGACCACGGTGCGCCAACCGTTCACGGAGATCGGGGCCACCGCTGCCCGCCTCGCGTTGACGCTGGCCGACGGTCACGCCCTGCCCCAGGAACGGTACGAACTCGGCACGGCGCTCGTCGTCCGGGGCAGCACCGGACCACCCGGCCACCGGTAGCCGCGCCGGACGGCGTGCCCCGAGCCCGCCAAAAGTTTTTTCGGCCACCATGTCGAGAAACCACACCCGGTGTCGTCCCCGGGGTGAACGTGACCAGAACGGGTCGCGCCAGCGAGGAGGAAGACGACATGGCGAAGTACCTGCTGCTGAAGCACTACCGCGGCGGTCCGGCCGCGGTGAACGACGTGCCGATGGATCGGTGGACGCCGGAGGAGATCTCGGCGCACATGCAGTACATGCACGACTTCGCCACCCGGCTGGAGAAGAGTGGCGAGTTCGTCGACGGCCAGGCGCTGGCCCCCGAGGGGGCCTGGGTCCGCTACGACGGCGAGGGACGCCCGCCGGTCACCGACGGCCCGTTCGCCGAGACCAAGGACCTCATCGCCGGCTGGATGGTGATCGACGTCGACAGTTACGAGCGCGCCGTCGAACTGGCGGGCGAGCTGTCGGCCGCGCCGGGCGCCGGTGGGAAGCCGATCCACGAGTGGCTCGAGGTACGCCCGTTCCTCACCGAGCCGCCGACCATCACGGAGTGACGTCCGCGATGGACCAGGCACTGCTCCGGAGCCTCACGCCGGGCGTGCTCGCCGTCCTCGTCCGCCGCGGAGCTGACTTCGCGGCGGCCGAGGACGCCGTGCAGGACGCGCTGGTGGAGGCCGTTCGCGTCTGGCCGGCCGATCCGCCGCGCGACCCGAAGGGCTGGCTGATCACCGTGGCGTGGCGGCGGTTCCTCGACACCGCCCGCGCGGACGCCGCCCGTCGCCGCCGTGAGGACGTCGCCGACGCCGAGCCGACGCCCGGAGCCACGAGCGCGGTGGACGACACGCTTGCGCTCTACTTCCTCTGCGCCCACCCGTCGCTGACGCCGTCGTCGGCCGTCGCGCTCACGTTGCGCGCCGTCGGAGGGCTGACCACCCGGCAGATCGCCCACGCCTACCTGGTGCCCGAGGCGACCATCGCGCAGCGCATCAGCCGGGCCAAACGCACCGTCTCCGCCGTACGGTTCGACCAACCCGGCGACGTCACCACCGTGCTGCGCGTGCTCTATCTGGTCTTCAACGAGGGCTACACCGGCGACGTCGACCTCGCCGCCGAGGCCATCCGGCTCACCCGGCAACTCGCGGCCGCGATCGACCATCCCGAGGTGGCGGGACTGCTCGCCCTCATGCTGCTGCACCACGCCCGCCGGGCCAGCCGTACCAGGCCCGACGGCAGCCTGGTGCCGCTCGCGGAGCAGGACCGCGGCCGATGGGACACGACCGCCATCGCCGAGGGCATCGGAATCCTCCAGGCGGCCCTCGCCCGCGACCGGCTCGGCGAGTTCCAGGCGCAGGCCGCCATCGCGGCGCTACACGCCGACGCGCCCACCGCCGAGGAGACCGACTGGGTGCAGATCGTCGGCTGGTACGACGAACTCGCACGGCTGACCGACAGCCCCGTCGTCCGACTCAACCGCGCCGTGGCGGTCGGCGCCGCCGACGGCGCCCGGGCCGGGCTGGCGGCCCTCGCAGGGCTCGACGACTCGCTGCCGCGGTACACGGCGGTGGCCGCGTACCTGCACGAGAGCGACGGTGACCTGACGACGGCGGCGCGGCTCTACGCCGAGGCGGCCCGCAAGGCGTCCAACCTCGCCGAGCGGGACCACCTCACCCGCCAGGCCGCCCGCCTCAACGACCACCGGCGGCGGTGACGGCTGGCGCGACCCGTCTCAGACGCTCGACAGGGGCGCGTACCACTGCGCGCCGGTCACCCGGACCCGCTGCGACTGCTTGCGGTTCCACTCCACCCGCATGCCGTGCCGGCGGAGCACCGGGAAGGCGACCTCATCGAGGAAGCGCTCCAGATCGGCCTGGTAGCGGGCCTGCTGCTCGGCCTCCGGCAGGGCCGAGTAGGCGGCCTCGTCGAAGTCCGCCGACGGGTAGACGCCGTAGCCGAGGTAGACCTCGCCCTCCTCGCTGGCGAGCAGCGACTCCGTGTCCTGCTGGTGGTACCACAGGTAGCCCTGCCAGTGCCGGGAGTCGTCGCGCTCGTCGTGGATCTCGGCGGACGCGCAGGTGCCGCAGCAACTGAAGTTCTCCCTGGCCACCACGCCCACCTCGGTGAGCTCGGCGAACGCACGGGTCAGGTTGCCGCGCACCGCGCCCCACCGCTGCTGCTGCTCGCGCCGGGCGGTCAGCGCCCGCTCGTACGCCGACCTCAGGTCGTCGTCGGTGGCGCCGTGTCGGTCGTCGTCCCCGTCGAGGTAGTCCAGGAACTCGTCGGGGTCGTCGTAGCCGCGCACGACCCAGTCCCAGATCTCGGCCTCGATCTCGGCGCGACCCGGCTCGGCGACCCGCTCGGTCAGGAAGTGCACGCCCTCGGGGCGGTCGTTGTACGTCCATCCATCCACGACGAGGATCGTGGCACGGATGTCCGACAGTCTCCGGCGGTGGCGGAACGGTCGCAATCCGGCCCCGCCGTCGTACGGCGGGGCCGGCGGCGACGATCGCGCCCGGTCAGCTCAGGGTGGCGAGCAACGCGGTGCTCATGCCCTGCTCACCACGGGCGTTCGGATGAAAAGGCGCGGCGGAGTTCTGCGGCACCAGACCCTCGACCCACCGGGTGCCGCTGCTCTTGCACGCGTCCCGGCCGATCGACGGCGTGTAGACGTCGGCGTAGGTGGCGCCGTTCGCGCCGGCGGCGCTGGCCAGCATGGCGTTGAGCGACTTCTCGATGCCGCGCAGGTACGGCACGTCCTGATAGGCGATCGGGACCACCGGCCAGCAGCCGTACCCGCTGTCGGGCACGATCGCCGGATAGCCGAGGACGACGACCCGGGCGTTGGGCGCCGCACGACGGATCCCTTGGAGCACGCTGGTCACCTTCGGCACCGTCGCCGCGATCCGGGCCTGCAACTGGTCGGTGCCGCCGGCCGTGTACCGGTTCTTGCACGGCGAGCCGAGCGGACTGCTGACGCTCGCCTCCGCGCACTCGCTGATGATGCCGGAGAAGCCGATGTCGTTGCCGCCGATCTGCACCGTCACCAGCGACGTGCTCGACGTGACCGCGTTGAGCTGCGGTGGCAGGTTGATGCCCAGTTGGCCACTGCCGCCGTACAGGATGTCGTCGGTGGTGGCCCCGGAGCAGCTCACGTCCGCGAACGACGTCGAGCCGGCGGCCGCGGCCACCAGGGAGGGATAGTTGCGGTTCGACCGTAGACAGTTGAGGTCCACCTGGGTCGGGATCAGGGGACCTGCGGTGTACGAGTCGCCCAGCGCGACGTAGCGGCCGGAGGGGACGGCGGCGCTGGCGGGTGTGGTGGCGGCGAGCAGGACTCCGACGGTGGCCGTGGCGAGTGCGGCCAGTCGGGCGGCTGCCCGCAGGAGCGGCAGGCGGGGACGGGGCATGACGCCTCCCAAGGGAGATCGCGGCGGTGGTGGTGCCGAGATCCTGTCGCTGCCGACGACGGACGTCAATATAGACGGTCCTCACTAAATGACACTCTGGAATGTGGGTTCCGCCGTTACCGCGCACCCCTGTGACACGCGACGATCCCCCGGCGCATAGCATGGCGACAGTTCGGGACGGCTCTGCTGAAACGAGGCGACATGCGTTGGCTCCAGCGGCTGCTGGGCGGCGGGCGGATCCAGCTCGACCCGGAGCGGCAGCAGGCGCTGCTGCGAGATCTCCAGCACGGTTACGGCCCGCACGCGCGAACCCCGTTCCCGGCGCAGGTCGAGGCGGCGACCGGGATGCTGAGCGGGGACGACGGCCTGGTGGTCGCGGCCCGGGTCCTGCACCAGGTCGCCGACGAGGCACACCTGGATCTTCGGGCACAGGCCCAGGAGATCCACCGTCGGACGGGCCGACGACTCCTCGTGAACCGGCGCAACTACCGGCAACTATGGTCCGAGGCCGGCCCCGGACTGCGCTGGCCGCTGTTCGCGCTGCCCTGCGGCTTCCACCCGTACGCCCAGGTGGCCGCCGCCGTCGCGGTGGTCGGCGATCGGGCGTCCCGGCTCGATCGGGTGACCGATCCGGCGCCGCTGGTGACCCACATGTTCGAGGTGCTCGACCTCACCACCGCCGGCTGGGAGTACGGCCGGCTACGGGTGGACACCGACGCGGCGGCCCTGGTCGATCGACTGATCGCGAGCGCCGCGCAGATCCTCGCGGCCATGGACGACCCGCTGCGGCTGCCACCGCCGGTCCGCGCGCTGATGCGCCGCAACAACAGCCTCGACGTCCACGATCCGCATGCCGGGCACCCGGTGGGCCGGATCAATCTGGGCGCGCGGATGCGGGAGCAACTGCTGGCCTGAGCGTCGATCAGGCGTGGGCGTGCGCGCGCAGAAAGTCGAGCAGCAGGGCCACCACCTCGTCGGGGTACTGCGCGTGCGGGTAGTGACCCGCGCCCTCGACCATCTCGAGCCGGCCCAGACCGGTCGGCAGCGCGGCCACGATGGCCTCGCCCTCGGCGCGCGGGTCGGCCCAGTCCGGGTCGAGCGTGCCCTCGACGATCAGGACCGGACAGCGGACGTTGCCGAGCTGCGCCCCGGCGTCGGTCGGCGCCGACCGGCCCATTGCGCGCATCGCCGCCATCCGGCCGGGCTCGCGCATCATGGCGTCGATCCGGGCCGTGCGGGCGGCCCAGTCGGCCGGCTTCCGGCCCGGGTACGCGACGTCGAGGTAGCTGCGCCAGAGCCGGACGCTGCCGAACAGGCCGGTGCCGAGCAGCCGGGTGATGCCCCTGCGGTATCGGGCCACCCGCAGGTCACCCAGCTTGATCGACTGCTTGCGCGTGAAGGGTGCGAGTTCGACGACTCCGGCGACCGACCCGGGGTCCTGGGCGGCGGCGATGGTAGCGGCCCCACCGGAGATCGAGTGGCCGACCAGCACGGCCGGCCCGCCGAGGTGGCGGATCACGGCGAGCAGGTCGCCCGCGATGTCGGTGCGACTGTAGGAGTGCCATCGCGCGGTCGACTCGCCGCAACCGCGCAGGTCGACCGCGGCCACCCGGTAGCCGGCGGCCACCAGGCGCGGCACGACGAAACGGTACGCCTCACGGCTGTCACCCATGCCGTGGGCGAGCACGACGAGCGGGCCGGAGTCGCCGGTCACCTCGTACGCCAGGGTGCCGCCGTCGACGTTCAGGAACTCGGTCATCAGACCCTCCAAGCTAATTGGCTTAGCCAAAGGCTAATACCATTAGCCTGAGCCGTCAAAGTGACGTCCGACGCAGCAAACGAGGGCCACGACTCCGAAGGTGCGCTCAGCGCGTGGGAGGGACGTCCCGGGTGATCACCCGCGCCACCTCGGCGAGGTCGTCGTCGAGTTGGTGACCGCGCCCGGGGAGCCGGTACAGGAGGGCCTGTGGCAACGCGTCCGCGTACCGGTCGGCGTGCGACGGCGGCACCGTCCCATCCCCGAGACCGTGGAACACCCGCACCGGCACGCCGCGCGGCAGCCTGACGCCGAGGTCGACGGGCAGCTCGAACTCGTCGCCGGGCCAGCCGCCCGCGCCAACGAAGGGGGCGGCGACCAGGACGATCAGCGCCAGCTCACGCACCGGGGGCCGCTCGGCGAGCGCATGGACGAGAATCGTCCCGCCCACCGAGTGGCCGACCACGACGGCTCCGTCGTCCAGGGCCGCGATCTCCCGGCGGATGGCAGCGCTCCAGGTGGCGCAGTGCGGATCGTCCTCGTCGGGGAGGCGTGGGTAGCGGACGTCGTACGAGGCACCGAGTTCGCGCCGCAGGCTGTCGACCATCCGGCTGTCCCACTCGTCGTACGTGCCGGAGCCGGCGCCCTGGACGAACAGAACCTGCGTGGTCGCTGTCACGACCGCCCCTCTCGAGCGCGGACCGTGCCGCTTTACGCGATTTCCGTTCACGGCGGAAAGGGGAAAACACCACCGGAAACCGCTCCCACTTCAACGTATATCGCAACCGGGGCCTTGCCGCAAGACCCCGGTCGTGGCGCAGAATCGTCGGCCGGAGACGGGAACCAACGAAGAATCGGGGAACCACGTGCGTGTGTTGTTCAAGGCGCTGGCGTTCGCGCGGACCGTCCGGGCCGAGGTGACGCGATGAGCGACAGGTACGTACGGGATCTCGACGAGGTCGACGAGACGCAGGTGGCGATCGTCGGCGGCAAGGGCGCCCGCCTGGGGGCGCTGTCCCGGATCGACGGCGTCCGCGTACCGCCCGGCTTCTGCGTGACGACCGACGCCTTCCGGCGGGTCCTGGCCGAGGCGCCCGCGATGGTGGAACACCTCGACGACCTGTCGCGCCTCACGGCGGACGACCGGGAGACGATCCGCGACCTCAGCGCGGAGATCCGCCGACTGATCGAGGGAATCGTCCCACCCGACGACGTGGTGACGGCGATCGGCGCGGCCCTGCGCCGGCACGGCACGGACGCGGCCTACGCCGTCCGGTCCAGCGCCACCGCGGAGGACCTCGCGACGGCGTCGTTCGCGGGCCAGCAGGACACCTACCTGAACGTCCGAGGCGCGGCGGCCATCCTGGCGCAGGTCAGCCGGTGCTGGGCCGCGCTCTTCACCGAGCGGGCCGTCACCTACCGACAGCGCAACGGCATCGACCACCGGGCGGTCCACCTCGCCGTCGTCGTGCAGAAGATGGTCTTCCCGCAGGCGGCCGGTGTGCTGTTCACGGCCGATCCCGTCACGTCCAACCGGAAGGTCGCCGCCGTGGAGGCCAGCTTCGGTCTCGGCGAGGCTCTGGTCTCCGGCATCGTGAACCCGGACGCCTACCGGGTGCGGGACGACGTGATCGTCGACAGGTCGATCGCCGTCAAACGCGTCGCCATCGACGCCCTCCCGGACGGCGGCACCGCCCGGCAGGCGATCAGCGCGGACCGGCAGGGGCAGCCGGCGCTGACGGACGACCAGGTCCTGCGACTGGTACGGGTGGGGCGGCGCATCGAGGCGGCCTTCGGCTGCCCGCAGGACATCGAGTGGTGCCTGGCCGACGACGACGTCCAGATCGTCCAGAGCCGGCCGATCACCACGCTGTTCCCCGTCCCCGCCGCTCCGAACGAGGAGAACCACGTCTACCTGTCCGTCGGGCATCAGCAGATGATGACCGACGCCATGAAGCCGTTGGGGCTGTCCATGTGGCAGCTCACGGCGATGGCGCCGATGCACGAGGCCGGTGGAAGGCTCTTCGTCGACGCCACCCGCATCCTGTCGTCGCCCGCGAGCCGCACCGGCTTCCTCGACATGGCGGGAAAGTCCGATCCGTTGACGCGGGACGCGCTGGAGACCCTCCTCGCCCGCCCCGACTTCGTACCGACGCTGACGCAGGACGCTCCCCGTGTCCCGCGACTCGGCGGCGCGCCGACCACGATCGAGAACGACCCGGCCATCGTCACCGAGCTGGTCGAGCGCAGCCGGACGTCTCTCGCCGCGCTGCGGCGCGACATCGCGACGGTGACCGGACCGGCGCTGTTCGACTTCCTGCTCGCGGCCTTCGAGGAGCACAAGCGACTGCTCGCCGACCCGCTGAGTATGCAGGCGATCATGGCGGGGATGGAGGCCACCTGGTGGCTCAACGAGCAGTTGGCCGAATGGCTGGGTGAGCGGAACGCGGCCGACACCCTCACCCTGTCGGCCCCCGGCAACGTCACGTCGGAGATGGGCCTGGCTCTGCTGGAGGTGGCGGACGCGATCCGCCCGTATCCCGAGGTGGTGGCCTTCCTGCGGGACGTCGACGACGACGGCTTCCTCGACGAGCTGCCCAAGCTGGCGGGCGGCATTCAGGCGCGCGACGCCATCCGGGCCTATCTCGACCGGTACGGAATGCGCTGCGTCGGCGAGATCGACATCACGAGACCACGCTGGGCCGAATGTCCCACCACGCTCGTGCCCCTGATCCTGGACAACATCAGGCTCCACGAGTCGGGAGCCGCCGCCCGGCGCTTCGCACAGGGCCACGCCGAGGCGCAGCGCAAACGCGAGGAGCTGCTGGAACGCCTACGCGCCCTGCCGGACGGGGAGCGCAAGGCCGACGAGACCGCACGGATGATCGACCGGGTCCGCACCTTCATCGGGTACCGGGAGTACCCGAAGTACGCGATCATCAGCCGCTACTTCGTCTACAAGCAGGCCCTGCTGCGGGAGACCGAACGCCTCGTCCAGGCTGGCGTACTGCGCGACGCCGACGACGTCTTCTACCTCACCTTCGCCGAGCTGCACGACGTCGTACGGTCGCACCGGATCGACGATCACCTCGTCGCGCGGCGCAGGGAGGCGTTCCGGACGTACCAGGCGCTCACCCCGCCCCGGGTGCTCACCTCCGAGGGAGAGGGTCTCTCCGGGACGTACCGGCGCGACGACGTGCCGGCCGGCGCGCTCGTCGGTCTCGGCGTCTCCGACGGGATCGTCGAGGGTCGCGCCCGCGTCCTTCTCGACCTGGCCGACGCCGACCTGGAACCGGGCGACATCCTGGTCACCGCGTACACCGATCCGAGCTGGTCACCGCTGTTCGTGGCGGTCTCCGGGCTGGTCACCGAGGTGGGTGGCCTCATGACCCACGGGGCGGTCATCGCCCGGGAGTACGGCCTGCCCGCCGTCGTCGGCGTGCCGGACGCGACCAGGCTGATCCGTGACGGGCAGCGGATCCGCGTGCATGGCGCCGACGGGTACGTCGAGATCCTGGACGCGTCCGCCGCTGCCGCTCAGTTGTAGGGCCTGGTCGCTGGCGCGACGTCGGGGACAAGATTTTCGGCGTGGCTGTCGATCTACGGCCCGCCCGGCCCGTCGTAGTGTGGAGGCCACCACGAGGGGGGCCGGCACACGGACGGGACTTGAGCCATGGCCAAGTACATGATTCTGATCTACGGCGACGCCCAGCAGTGGGACGCGATGACCGACGAGCAGTGGAAGGCGCACGACGCCGCGCACGAAGCGTTCGCCGAGAAGGCCGGCAGGCAGATCATCGACGGGAAGCAGCTGGAGATGTCGCCCACGGCCACCACGCTGCGCTCGGACTCCACGGGCCAGATCAAGACCACCGACGGCCCGTTCCTGGAGACCAAGGAGGCGCTCGGCGGCTACTACCTCATCGAGGCCACCGACCTGGACGACGTCCTGTCGTTGGCGGCGCTGCTCCCCGAGGTGCACGCGTCGCACAGCGGTGTGGAGATCCGCCCGGTGGTCGACCACGGTTGACGTGACCGACCCACGGACGAAGGACGAGGTCGTCGCGGCGGTCGCCCAGGCGCACCGCCGCGACTGGGCCCAGGTGCTCAGCACCACGGCCCATCTGACCCGCGATCTCGACCTGGCCGAGGAGTGCACACAGGACGCGTTCGCGCAGGCCCTGGAGACCTGGACGCAGACCTGTATCCCGGACCGGCCGGGCGCCTGGTTGACCACCATCGCGCGCAACCGGGCCCGTGACGTCCTGCGCCGCGAGTCGGTGTTCCGTCGCAAGATGCCGCTGCTGGTGGCCGACGGGACCACGCCGGGGCCGGAGGACGGCCTCGTCGACGACCGGCTGCGTCTCATCTTCACCTGCTCGCACCCGGCACTGGCCCCGGAGGCCCAGGTCGCCCTGACGCTGCGCCTGGTGTGCGGGCTGTCCACGCCCGAGGTGGCCCGCGCGTTCCTCGTGCAGCCGGCCACCATGGCCGCCCGCATCACCCGGGCCAAGAAGAAGATCGCCGCGGCCCGCATCCCGTACCGGGTGCCGGGCCCGGACCAGCTCGAAGAGCGGGTGAGCGCCGTCCTGGAGGTCGTCCATCTGATCTTCACCACCGGCCACACGGCGCCGCTCGGCGCCCAGCTGGTCCGCCAGGATCTGGTGGACAGCGCGGTCGGGCTGGCCCGCATGCTGCACCTGCTGATGCCGACCAACGCCGAGATCAGCGCACTGCTCGCGTTGCTCCTGCTCAACGTCGCCCGCCAGGACACCCGCAGATCCGCGGACGGGCGTCTGGTGCTGCTGTCCGAGCAGGACCGCTCGCGCTGGGACCGGCAGCTCATCGCCGAGGGCCGCGCTCTGGTCGCCGACGCGCTGCGTCGTCGGCCCCCGACACGGTACGCGCTGGAGGCGGCGATAGCCGCCCTGCACGCGGAGGCGCCGAGCTGGCAGGACACCGACTGGGCCCAGATCGTCGCGCTCTACGACACCCTGTTCCGGATCTGGCCCTCCCCCGTGGTCGATCTCAACCGAGCTGTGGCGATCGGGCTGCGCGACGGGCCCCGGGCCGGCCTCGACGCGCTGAACCCGCTGCTCGCCGACCCGGCCCTCGCCACGTACGGATACCTCAGTGCCGCCCGGGCCGACTTCCTGCGCCAGTTGGGGCAGTGGCCGCAGGCCCGGACGGCCTACGAGGAGGCGTTGACCCTCACCGACAACGACGTCGAACGTGCGTTCCTCACTGATCGGCTGACCGAACTGGAGCGGAATCCGTGAGCGCGCCGTCTCGCCGTCGGGCAGGTCCGCCAGGGCGGCGGCGATCTCGTCGGTCCGGTGGACGGTGGCGGGTGGCGGCACGAACCGGTCGGTCAGACATCCGCCTCGATGGCGAACGTGTTGCCGTCCGGGTCCTGGAACCAGGCGATGCGTCCACCGCCGGCCCGGGCGGTGATCCCCTTCCGGTCGTGCTCGAACTGCTCGTACCGCACGAAGTCGACGCCGGCCGAGGTGAGTTCGTCGACGATCTCGTCGAGGTCGTCGACGTACCACGTCGCCAGCGTCGCCTCGGTCGTCCCGGCGGTGACCGACTGGTACACGTTCAGGGCCGGTCCGCCGCCGGAGGCGTAGATGCGACTGCCGTCGGGGATGTGGGCGCTGGGCGCGGACCGCAGCGCGCGCAGGCCCAGCCTGCCTTCGTAGAAGGCGACCGCCCGCCCGATGTCGGACACGGCGACTGACGTTCGTAGGTGGTGTGCGCTCAAGGGCATGACCCAGCCTTGCAGAGGCGGGGCCCTGCGGACGTGACGCGGGGCGGGCTCGGCGTGGTGCCGGGCCCGCCCCTCGGTCGTGCGTCAGGTCAGCGTTGCAGGGTGAGCAGGCCCGGTCGGTAGGGCAGCAGGCCGTAGTCGACGCCGTTGGAGGAGGGCGATCGGCCTTGGTAGAGCAGTTGGAGGTTGCAGGGGTCGACGGTGAAGGTCTGGTCGGCGCTGGTGCGGATCAGCTCGCCGTGGCTGATGTCGTTGGTCCAGGTGGCGCCGCTGTTGGCCTTGCCGGCGAAGGGGTTGCTTTCGGTGGCGGCCTGGGGGGTCCAGGTGCCGTTGAGGCTGGTGGCGGTGAAGGAGCGGAAGTAGCGGCCCTGGCTGCCGATGGCTTCGACGATCATGAGGTAGCGGTTCTGGCCGCGGAGTTTGTACACCTGGGGTGCTTCGAAGAGGTTGTTGGTGGTGTCACTCATGATCGTGGTGTAGCTGGAGCCGAAGCTGGCGGGGAAGTTTCCGATGGGCATGCTGGCGCGGTAGATCTTGCCGTTGTCGCCGGCGAAGAAGAGGTACATGTTCTGGTCGTCGGCGATGAGGGTCTGGTCGATGGGGCCGGTGCCGGAGCCGGTGATGCTGCCGGTGAACAGGGTTTGCGCGGCGGACCAGCCGTTGGCGTTGGTGGGGTCGCTGGAGGTGCGGTAGGAGAACGCGGTGCCGCCCCACTGGTAGGCCAGGACCCAGATGTTCTTGGGCGCGAAGTAGAACAGGGTGGGTGCGACGGTGCCGCTGTTCATGGTGTTCTGGCTGGCCGAGGCCATGTCCGACCAGTTGGTGAACAGCCCGAAGTTCATCGAACCCCACGACGAACCGAAGTCGTGGGTGGTCGCGTAGACCAGCTGGCGGCCGTTGTAGGGGGCGACGGTGAAGTCCTTGAGGGACACCCAGCCGGACTTCGGCTGCGCCAACGCCCCGGTCGACGACCACCGGTACGACGACGGCAGGTCACAGGTGCCGCCCGGGGGCGGCGTGGTGGGAGGCGGCGTGGTCGGGTTGCCCCCGCCGTCGACGCGCACGAGCTGCCACTGCTGGTTGGCGCCGTTCCAGTCGTCGTACTGCACGATGTTGCCACCGTCGGCGGTCGAGGCGCCCTGCACCTCCATGACCTTGTTGCTGTTGCGGTTGATCAACCGCACATAGCCACTGTCCGAGTCGGCCAGGCGGAACTGCTGGTTGGTGCCGTTGTTGTCGGACCACTGCACGATCGCCCCGCCATTGGCGGTCGAACGGCCGGAAACGTCCAACACCTTGCCCGACAACCGCGACTTGACCCGGTAGTAGCCGCCACCCGAATCCACGAACTGCCACTGCTGCTGGTTGCCGTTGTTACGCGTCCACTGCGTGATGCGCGCACCGTCGTTCGTGGCCAGGTTGTAGACGTCCAGCGCCTTGCCACTGTTGCGGTTCACCAGGACGTACCACGCGCTGGTGTCGACGGTCGCCGCGGCGGCGGGCGACGACACCGCCATCGCGGCGGCGCCAGCAACCACCACCGCCGCCACGCTGGCGGCTGCCGCTCGTACCAACCATCCTCGTCGCCGCGAGGGCGGCGCTATCGCCGGGGACGTACCAATGGCGGACATGTTCCTCCTCAATCACAGGGAGCCGAACGGCTACCCGAAGCGGGGCGCACCGTGGCACGCGACCGGCGCACATGGCGGGAATGTTCGCGTTAACACATCCCTGCGCGCTGCGGACGCTGTCGGATTCACGGTCGACGAAGTCGGCCGGCGATAGATCGCATCCGACGTCGTCCTTGACCATCGACTGTGAGCGATAACATGCTGTTCGTCAAGACGTAACATCCGCGTAAACCTGGACCGGCGCGACGTGTCCAACATTGACGCCGGTCGCACGCCTGCTGCCCGACCACCCACTGCGGAGCGGGGCGGGTCGGCGCGCTCAGAGCGGCGGAATGACTGACGCTAACATCGACATTCGCGCATAAAGCACCGCGACTCCCCCGATGCCGCAGCCACGCTCGCGACGATCCGTCGACGGACCGCCGGCCGCGCCGACGCCGCATCGGCCCTCGACGCCCGGGTCCGGAGCCGGTGGCTCCGGACCCGGGCATCCGTTCTAGGGGCTGGTGCAGGTGACGTTGCTGGGCGGCGTGGCGCCGTCTCCGGTGGCGGTGAATCCGAAGGTCGTCGAGGCGTTCGGCGCGAGCGTGCCGTTGTAGGCGGCGTTGCGGACGGTGACGTTGCCCGTGGTTCCCGAGTTGACTCCGCTCCAGAGGCTGCTGATGGCCTGGCCGTTGGCCAGGGTCAGGCCCACCGTCCAGCCGCTGATCGTGCTGGCGGTCCCGTTGGCAACGGTGACCTCACCCTGGAAGCCGCCCGGCCAACTGTTGACGGCCCGGTAGGTGGCGGCGCAGGTGCCCGGCTCACCGGTCGGCGGCGGGGTGGTCGGCGGGGGCGTGGTCGGCGGCGGGGTGGTCGGCGGCGGGGTCGTGGGCGGGGGCGTCGTCGGCGGCGGCGTCGTGGGCGGAGTGGTGGACTGGAACTGGCTGAAGAACCGCCAGATCTCACCCGAGGTCCAGGTCCGCGAGTCGTTGGGGCTGCCCGACCCGTCGACCGGGCTCGGGGTGTGGTCGCCGTCGAAGGCGGCCCACTGCACGGGATACCCGGCGCGGCAGCCGGAGTAGGTGGTGGTGATGTGGGTCAGGCTGCCCCGGCTGGGCTCTCGTGGGCTCTGTGCCGTGCAGCCGTTGTTCCGCACGAACGTGTCGCGCAACGCCCGACCCTGCGAGATGTTGAGCACGCTGTCGTAGATGCCGTGGATGCCGAAGTACGGAACCGGCTGGGTGCCGCCGTTGCAGCCACTGAGGTTCGCGCCGGACAGCACGGCGACCGCGCGGATGACGTTCGGTCGGGCACAGGCCACCGCGTAACTCATGGCCCCGCCGTAGCTCCAGCCCAGGGCGAAGCGCTGCGTCGTGTCGACGCAGAGGTCGTTCTCGACCTGCCGGGAGATGTCGTCGAAGAGGGTCAGGTCACGACCGTTGGTGTTGGCCCAACCGGCGTTGATGCCCTGCGGGGCGACGAAGATGGTGCTGTTGTTCGACAGCGGCGCGAGCCCGTAGTAACCGGCCGAGGCGACGTTGTTGGCCGAACCGTTCAGCCAGTGGAAGCCGAAGACCAGCCGGTACTGACGGTTCCGGTCGTACCCGCTCGGGATCTGGAGGATGTAGGTGCGACTCTGACCGCTGCTGGTGATCGTGCGTGTCCCGCTGGCGAGGGTGGGCGCCTTGCCACAGCCCGCGGTCGCCGCGAGGGTGCCGTTCGTGGCTGCCACCGCCTCGCCACGGAAGCCGGCGCTCAGCGCTCCGCCGGTCGCCACGACGAGAACCGCCGCCGCCGCGACGAATGTCAATAGTTGTCTCCGTCTGACCATTGTGCTCGACTCCTTGCCGATGATCGTGCGTACACCAGGGGACGGCGCGGCGTACACGGGTGGGGGTACGGGCCGTACCGTCGCTGCCGGGTTGTGCGCGACGCAGCATGGGATGCGGGCATGCGGCCGGATCGGGGGCGTCCGGCGACCGCGCGGTCGCCTGGCAGTGGCGGAGCGGCCCGGACTGGTGTCACCGACCGGCGAGGCTGCGCGACGGCGAACCCTCGGCGTGCCTGCCGACTGACTGCGGTGACCGGGAGCGTGCCCTTCACTCCCCGCGCCGGAACATAGCATGTTATCGATAACATGCTCAACCGATCGAGTACCGCCCAGCGGACCGACATGGCCGGTCCGACGCCTTGGCGCGCTGGTCAGACGGCCGGCCGCAGCGCGGCGCGCCCACTCCCGCCACCACGTTTCACCGCTGCGTGTCCTCGGACCGCGAAGCGAAGGGAGTGACCTCGAGCAGCCTGTCCCCCAGGTCGCAGACCGTGTCCCGCATGCGACGGGTTCCCCCGTTCTGCATGGCGTGCATGGCGTCGCACGCCTCCCGCCATGCCTGACAGGCGCCGGGCACGTCGTCGAGATCCAGGAGTGTCGCGCAGAGCTGGGCGGACGCTTCGAAGACGCCGATCCGACTGCGTGCCTCGACGGCCGCTCGCAGCCCTTGCTCGAGCTGGTCCCGAGCGTCGCTCTGGTGCCCCAGCAACGCCAGACACTCGGCGATCAGGACCCGGATCGCAGGCTCGTCCGTCCCCGGTGCGAACTTCTCGCTCTGGACCAGCGCCTCGTTGAGGCACTCCATGGCCTCGCCGGGAGCACCGAGTCGGACCAGTGAACGGCCCCGGGCCACGGACGCCCAGATCTCGCCCTGCTCGAAGCCGGCGGCACGGTAGAGGGACAGCGCTCGCTCGTTCTCGGCGAGTGCCCGCTCGTGCCGGCCGAGCTGACTGTGGATCCGCTCCAGGGCACTGTGGACACCGCCCAGCTCCGCGATCAGGCCGCGCTCGGTGAAGATCTCCCGGGCGCGGGTGAGCAGATCGAGCGCCTCGTCGTAGGTGGCGAAGTGGTAGCAGGAATCGGCCAGACTCCACATGGCGTGGGCCGCGCCCACCTGGTCCCCGCAGCCGCTGGCGGCCCGCAGAGCAACCCGCATCACGTCCTGCCAGTCGTGGAACCGCCCGGTGAGCTGCAACCACGGCCAGATGGTGAGAGCCAGCCGCCAGGGCGGGACACCGAAGTCCCCCTCCGCCGCGCGGCGTACCGCCTCGAACAGGATCTCCCGATGATCGTCGAACCACCGCATGGCGGCGTCGTACGAATCGGGTCGCTCGGCGACGACGCCGGCCGGGGCCGGGGCGGGTGCGGCCGCCGGGCTCGTCGGCACGAGCCGCAGCGCGGCCTGGTAGCTGCTGTGCAGGTAGTGGTGCAGGAGCCGGCCGATCGCCGCTTCCCGGTCCAGGACCGACTCCTCGGCCAGGAACAGCTCCTGCGCGTAGGCCCTGATGAGGACATGCGAGGTGAGCCGTCCCCGGTCGTCCTCGTCGAGCATGGCGGCGTCGGTGATCTCCCGCACCAGTCCTCGCGCCTCGGTCGGCGGAGTCAGCGACATACTGGCGAACGCCTCCGTCGAGATGCCCGCCGTCATGGCGGCGGAGGACAGGCGGAAGAGTCGGGCGGCCTCCGGGCTGAGCTGGCGGTACGACCACGCGAAGGCGGCACGCGGATCACATCCGCCATGGGTGCTGGAGAAGGCGGCGAGTCGCCGCGCGCCGTCGCGGAGCTCGGCGGCCACGTCCTGAAGGGCAAGCCGCGGACGAGCGCTCAACCGGCCCGCCAGGATCGCCAACGCAAGCGGTAGGCGGCCACACATCTCGATGATCTCGTCGAGGATGTCGGACGGCGGGGCGTCGCCCGCCGGCAAGCGGTTCGGCGCGTCTTCCAGCCGGCGCTGGACCAGCCTACGGGCGGTCGGCATGTCCGGGGGATCGAGGTGCAGCAGGTGGGCCCCGTCGCGGACGGCAAGATCGACGAGCGGCCTACGGCTGGTCACCAGAACCAGGCACTCCGGGGAGTTGGGCAGCAACGGACGCACCTGAGCGGCGTCCAGCGCGTTGTCGAGGAGAATGAGCAGCTTCCGACCGGCGGTGAGACTGCGGTAAAGGCCGACGCGCGCGGCGAGCGTCCCCGGGACGCTGGACATGTGGAAACCCTGCGACGACAGCAGGGATCCGAGCGCGTCCCGGGCGGACAGGCTGTCGACCTCGGGCTGCTCCGCGCGCAGGTCGAGGTACAGCTGGCCGTCGGTGAATTCACCGGCTACCAGGTGGGCGAAGTGCGCGGCCAGGGTGGACTTCCCCACGCCGCCCATCCCGTCGAGGGCGACGACGAGCGGACCCGTCCCTCGCGCGTCGGCCGTGCCCTCACGCAGACCGGCGAGCGTCGCGAGCTCGGCGGAACGTCCGACGAAGGCGGGGAGGTCGGGTGGGAGCTGCGCCGGTCGTACCAGCGGCACCGGCCACGACCGGACGCTCCGCCCGGTTTCGCCGCCGGTCCGACCGCTCCCCGACGACGTCGTCGTCGTGCCCGTCAGCACCCGCCGGTGCGCGGCCTGGAGGGCCTCGCCCGGATCGATGCCCAACTCCTCGGTGAGTCGGGCACGGGCGCTCCGAAACAGCTCCAGCGCCTCGGCCTGGTGGCCAGCCGCCCCGAGCGCGGCGATGAGACTCGCCTGCACCGGCTCGTGGAACGGCGCCATCGAGGCGGCCAGCCGCAGCGGCCGCAGCACCCGCGTCGGACGCTCCAGTGACATGGCGAGTTCGGCCGCCGACACGCACACGTCGAGGAACTCCCGATCGAGCGCAGCGAAGATCGACATCGCGGTGGTGCCGTGGGCGTACGTGTCACCGGCGGGCCCGCGCCACAGCCCCAGGGCCTGGGCGTAGTGATCCAGCGCCGCGTGGCGGTCGCCGGCCGTGAGCTTCGCCCGGGCGGCCCCGACGAGCTCACGGAAGCGGAACAGGTCAAGCGAGCCCGGCGCCGGCGTGAAAAGGTAGCCGCCACCGTGCCGCCGCAGGTACGAGCCGGGCGCGCGCAGCGGAAGCGAGGGTTCCATCAGTCGCCGCAGCGCGCCGACGTACTTGTGGATGACGTTCGAGGCGCTGGCCGGGGCGTCCTCGCCCCAGACGAGTTCGATGAGGTCGCCCGCGCTGACCGGTCGTCCGGCCCGGGCGAGCAGCAGAGCCAGCAGGCGGCCCTGCTGTCGAGGGCCGACGTCAAGCTCGACACCGTCGCGCCACAGTCGCACAGGCCCCAGGATCTCGAAACACAGCGTGCCGGCGGCCGGTCGGGATCCGTCTTCTCCGTGGCGGACATCGGCCGAACTTGACAATTCAATCTCCCGTTTCGCCTACCCGTCGCCGCCAGCGGCTGCCACCCGCGCTCCCAGTCTACGTGCGAGCCAGCGAGCCGAACTCCTCGCCGACGGCGGAACCGGACGAAACGCCGGAGCACGACGCCCGGCAACAGAAATCTCACTGCGGGAATATGGCGCGGAAAGCGCTCCGGTACCGTTCGTCGCCTTTCCCACGGGACCGGGAATCCCGTGCGATATGGCAGCGAGGCCGTCCTTTCGAGCCCTAGACTGCGAAGCGTGCACGGCGGGGCCGCCCCTGCCGACGGAGGTGCCGGTGCCATGAATGCTCAGCCGACGAAACAGCAGGAACGCCCTCACGGCGGCGCCAACCGCGACATGCCCCCGGAACTCGGCCCCGATTCCATCGGCGTATTCGAGGGTCGTGCCTTCATGTTGTCCAATTCCGTTGGTGACGTTCCCAACGATTCCATTGCCGGACTCGTACACGACGACACCCGCTATATCAGCCGATGGGAGCTGACCCTCGACGGACTCGCGCCGCTGGTGCTCAGCGCCAACACGGTCGACGCCTACTCCGCCGCCTTCTTCCTCGCCAACCCCGAACTGCCGGACCTGCGGGCGAACGGCGTCGGCGTACGACGGGAACGGTTCATCGGTGACGGCATGTCCGAGCGGATCGTGTTGCAGTACTTCGGTGTCGAGCCGGTCTCCGTACGGCTTCGGCTGGATGTCGGCGCGGACTTCGCCGACCTCTTCGAGATCAAGAGGGCGGCACGGAGCAGGCTGGCCGACATCCGGCGGAGCCACCGGTCGGACGGCTCGGCCCTGCGCTTCTCCTACCAGAACTCGCGCTGGTCGGCCGGCACCACCGTCGAGGCCGACCCTCCCGCCGATCGGGTCGAGGGCGACTCGCTGGTCTGGGACGTACGCCTGGAACGAGGCGGCACCTGGGGTTGCGAGCTGCGTGTCCTGCTGAACTGCCAGGGCGAGACGTTCACGCCGACCAACCGTGCCTTCGGCGAACCGCAGGACACCGACGCCGACGACCCGGCAACGCTGTGGACGGCGAACAAACCAGACCTCAGCGCGGAATCGGAGCTGCTACGCAACGTCTATCACAAGTCGGCAGTCGATCTGGTGTCGATGCGTATCACCAAGGAGATCAACGGCCAGAAGATCGTCCTGTTGGCTGCCGGCATGCCCTGGTTCCTGACCGTGTTCGGGCGGGACACGTTGATCACCGCCTATCAGAGCGTCACCTGCGGTCCGGACGTCGCGCGTGGAGCGCTGGTGACTCTCGCCGCGCACCAGGGCACCGTCGTCGACGACTTCAGCGACCAGGACCCCGGGAAGATCCTGCACGAGTTCCGGTCAGGGGAGCTGACGAAGCTCGGCATCGAGCCGTACGGCCCGTGTTTCGGCGCGGCCGACACCACCCAACTGTGGCTGATCCTGCTCTCCGAGTACTGGCGGTGGACCGGCGACGACGCGTTGGTCCGGCAGTTGCGGCCCAACGCCGACGCGGCGCTGCGCTGGATCGACGAATTCGGGGACCGCGACGGCGACGGGTACGTCGAGTACGGCACGCGCTCTCCGAACGGCATGCGCAACCAGTGCTGGCGCGACTCGCCGGACGGCGTGCAGTTCGCCGACACCAGGCTCCCCGACCTGCCGGTCGCCACGTGTGAGATCCAGGGCTACACCTACGACGCGAAGGTACGCGCCGCGGAACTCGCCGACGGGCCGTGGGCCGACGCCCCGTGGGCGCGACGGCTGCGCAAGGAGGCCGCCGACCTGCGCGAGCGGTTCAACCGTGACTACTGGCTGCCGGGGCGCGGCGGCTACTACGCGATCGGCCTCGACGCGGAGAAACGTCCGATCGATTCGATGACCTCGAACATGGGCCACCTGCTGTGGAGCGGGATCGTGCCACCCGAGCGGGCCGCCGTGGTGGCGCGGCACCTGATGTCCGACGAGATGTTCTCCGGCTGGGGCGTCCGGACGCTGTCGACCGCCGATGTGGGGTACAACCCGATCGGATACCACCTCGGCACCGTGTGGCCGCACGACAACTCGATCATCGCCGCCGGGCTCGCCCGGTACGGCCACCGGGACGAGGCCAACCGCATCGCGATGGCGATGCTCGAAGCGGCGGCCCACTTCGAGTACCGCCTGCCCGAGGCGTTCTCCGGGTACGACCGTTCGCTCGGACGGCGACCCGTGCCCTACCCCACCGCCTGCAACCCGCAGGCCTGGGCCAGCGGGGCGCCCCTGCTCTTCCTACGGACGATGCTCGGGCTCGACGTCAGCGACGGCATCCTCGGCGCCGACCCGCACATTCCCGAGACGTTCGGGGCCATCCGGCTGACCGGGGTCACCGTGCACGGCGCGAAGCGGACCGTCGACGCCTCCGGTTCGCGGCTGCGTACCCTGGCCTGAGCTGCCGGGGAACCCGACCTGGTCAGGCTGCCCGGCAGCTCGTCCGCAGGGTGTAGAGGGCGTCCTGATGCCGGGAACGGACCGTGCGGACCGGGACGCCCAGTGCGCGGGCCGTCTGGTGCGCGGTCCGACCCGCCAGGTAGGTGTGCAGCAGCACCGCGCGGTGCTCGACCGACAGCCGTCGCAGCATCGAGACCGCCTCGGCGGTGGCGACGGCGGCGTCCGCGTGGTCCGGTTGGGCGACGTCGACCTCCGGCTCGGCCCTCTCCCGCCCCACGGCGACCTGGCGCAACGACGCGGCCGCCAGGTCACGCGCCACCGTCATCAACCAGTCGCGGATCGGCACGTCGATGAGGCGGAGGCGAGCGCCGTGCTGCCAGGCGTGGATGAACGTCTCCTGCACGATGTCCTCGGCGAGATGGTGGTCCACCACGATCTGCTCGACGAAGGAGAGCAGCGGCCCGGTGTGATCGGCCATCAACTCGTCCAGTGCGGGAGTCCGACCGGACGCCGCACAGGACTGGGGAGCCGTTGTCATCGCTGGTGCCTGGTCCTTAGCGAGCGGGTCTACGAGCGGGCCCACCACCGACCGTCCTGCGACCGGCGCCGATGATCGGCCCTGACCCCGACGCTAACCTTCGCCAGTTACCAATCTCGTGACGAATTCTTACCGGCCCGGACGACTACTTCGGGCGCGCGACCTCCAGCTGACCCGTGGACCGGACCGTCACCCAGGTCGTGACCGTCGCCCCGTCGACCTCGGCGGTGCAGGTGAACCGGTGGCCCTCGATGACCGGCTGGTCGACCGGGCAGGCGACGGTGTCCGCGTTCAGCCCGTAGTCGGTCCGTAGGACGGTCAGCACCTGACGTTGCAGGGCAGCGGTGTCGAGGACCTTCTGTCGCGGGAGGTCGGGCCGGGTCACGGCCACGACCGTCCCCGCGACGGCCAGGAGGACGACCGGGACCGCGACGGCCACCACGAGTTTCGGGGAGAGCCGCCAGCGTCTCGCCGCCGGCACGCTCGCCGCCGGCCCCCACTGCGGCGGAGGCGCCGGTTTCCAGCGGGGTACCACCAGGGCGGGCCCAGCGCCGGCGACCGCCGGGCGGTCGGACGCGCGATCCGGGTTCATCGTCGACTCCACGGTCTCAGCGGGCGGTGGGGGTGGGCACGGCGACGACCTCCGGTACCGGCTTGGTCTTCGCGCCGGTCGGGGCGACCGCGAACCAGGTGCCGCCGACTCCCTGGCCCCGGATCTCACCGGGCGCGGTGTCCTTCGCGAACAGGTAGACCGGCCAGCCGCCGATGGTCACCTGGCAGGTGCCGTCGGCCCGCTCGACGTACCCGACGAGTCGGGGGTCGACGCCGTCGGGGTAGATCCGGCCGGGTGACGAGATGAGCAACGGGGGCCAGGTCTTGGCGCAGTCGCCGGCACAGGTCGCCTTCGGCGGCTTCGCCGAGTCCTTGTCGAACCGGTAGAGCGTCCTGCCCTGGCCGTCCGCGACGTACGTGCCGATGTCGGCCTGGTCCATGGCCCGCAGCTGCACCATGTCGCTGCCCTGACCACGGTCCGGGCTACCGGAGACGGGGACGTCGGACGGCCCGCTGAAGATCTGGACGCGGCGCTGCGTCTTCGCCACGGTCGGCGGCGGCACCGGGCTGACCTCGATCACCTGCGGGCTCGGGTCCGCGCCCGCGGTGACCGGCGCGGACGCGGACGCCCCCTGGGTCGGAGCGGTCGCGGTGACGCCCGCCCCCGTGGCGTCCCCACACGCGGTCAGCGCCGCCAGGCCGATCACCGCGATCGCGATCCGCGCTCTCTGCACCATGTTCGCTCCACCTCGTGTTCGGTGTGGACCGGGCTCGTGCACAGGTCCGGCACCCACACGGACGTCGTCCCGAAACGGTTCACCGCCGTACCGGGACCCACGCCCGGGACGGATTCGAACTTGCCCTGAACCGGATGGCGCGAGCATCCGTGTGGGTGGCGGCATCGGCGCAAGACGGTCCACGAGGGGACCGACTCGCCGATCCGCAGAACCACAGGAACACGGGAGGGCGACATGGCCACGTACCACATCGTCAGCGAGGACATCCAGGAGTCCGCGAGCTGGCTGCAGCAGAACATGCAGACCCTGCTGGACGGGATGACCCAGGCCAAGAGCAAGATCGACACGCTGATCCAGGGTGGCTACAACACCCCGGGCGCGCAGCAGCAGTTCGGGCCGTACTTCGAGGAGTACAAGGGCAGCGTCGACCAGACCCTGCACGGCATGGAGGGCATCAGCCAGTACCTCACGCAGGTCAGCGACGCCTTCTCGGAGACCGACACGCAGACCGCCGCCAGCCTCAGCCGCTGACGCGACGAACGGTCGGGGCCGCGTGGTGAGCGATCACCACGCGGCCCCGACCGTGTTCCCGACGGATCGTCCGACCAGGAGATACCCGTGCGACTGTTGCTCACCGTCACGGACCAGTCCACCCCCGCAACCGATTACCAGGTCGAGGCCGCCCTCGACTCCACCGTCGCGGAGCTCGCCGAGGTGCTGGCGGGACGCCGTCCGGAACCCGGTACCCGAGCGCCGACGATCTTCGTCGCCGGCGCTCCGCTGGACCCCGGGCTGACACTCGCCGACGCCCCGCTGTGGCAGGGCAGCGTCATCGAGCTGGACCGTCCGACGTCCGTGTCGCCGCCACGGGCGGCGGGTGCACTGGAGATCCGGGTGGTCAGCGGTCTGGGCGCCGGCAACCTGTATCCGCTCGACACCGGCGAGCACACCATCGGCGTCGCCGACGACGACCACGTCCGCGTACACGACGACCCGCTCGCTCCGGCGCTCGCCCGGCTGCGGGTGACCGAGGACGGGAAGTGCTGGCTCCGCCCGGAGGCGCCCGGCTTGTTGCTCGACCGGATCGAGGTCGACGAGCAGGAGCGGATCTGGACGCCGGGGGCGCAACTCGCCGCGGGGTCGTCCCTGCTGGAGCTTCGCCGCTCCCTGCGGGACGAGGCCGCGCTCCAGATCTCCGAGGACCGTACGGGCCTCGACTACAACCGTCCGCCCCGCCTCCTGCCCGCGGCGCGGACCACCCAGTTCACGCTTCCCGGGCCGCCGTCGCCGCCGGAGCGACGGCCGCTCACGCTGATCACCGTGCTGGCGCCGGTCGTGCTCTCCGGCGCCGCGTTCGTCGTCACCCGCAACCCGCTCACGTTGCTCTTCGCCATCCTGTCGCCGTTGGTGCTGATCGCCGGTCAGATCGGCGCGCGGCGTCAGGGCCGGGCCACGTACCGCTCCCGGCTCGCCGACTACGAGGCGAAGAGGGCGCGCATCAGTGGCGAGGCCGAGGAGGCGCTGGCCGCCGAACGGTCGGTTCGTCGGGACAACTTCCCCGACCCCGCGGCGATGGGGCTGGTCGCGGTCGGGCCGCAGCGTCGCCTCTGGGAGCGCCGCCGTACCGATCCGGACTTCCTGGAGCTGCGGGTCGGCAGCGCGGACCTGCCGTCCGAGGTGGTGCTCCGGGATCTGAGCCAGGACGAGAACCGGCGTGAGGTCCGGTGGAGCGCCTTCGACGTGCCCGCGACCGTGCCGGTGCGCAAGCACGGTGTCGTGGGGGTGGCCGGCGACGCCGTCGCGCGTCAGACGGCCCGCTGGATGATGGCCCAGGCCAGCGCGCTGCACAGTCCGGAGGACCTGCAGATCTACCTGCTCTGCGGCGCCGCCGACGAGGCCGGCTGGGCCTGGGCGGGGTGGCTGCCCCACCTGCGGCCCCGCGACGGTCAGGACACCCTCGCGACGGTCGGCACCGACACCCAGACGCTGGCCCGCCGGGTCGGCGAACTGGTGACCATCATCTCGTCCCGTACCGGCGAGCGGGGCAACGGCGCGTTCCGGGACGTCCTCGTGGTGCTCGACGGCGCCCGCAAACTGCGGTCCCTGCCCGGCGTCACCCAGATCCTGCGCGAAGGACCGGCGGTCGGGGTGTACGCCATCTGCCTGGACGCCGAGGAGCGGCTGCTGCCCGAGGAGTGCCAGGCGGTCATCGCCCAGCAGGAGGACGGGTCGCTGCTGGTGACCCAGACCCTCGCCGCCCCGATCGCGGACGTCCACCCGGACGTCGTGTCGCCGGAGTGGCTGTACCGGGTGGCGCGGGCGCTCGCGCCACTGCGGGACATCGGCGGCGCCGACGAGGAGAGCGCCCTGCCCGGGTCGAGCCGGCTGCTCGACGTACTCGGAATGGAGCCGCCGGAGCCGGATGCGGTGACGGCCCGGTGGACCTCGGGTGGTCGGACCACCGAGGCGGTGCTCGGTGTGTCGCTCGACGGGCCGTTCGCCCTCGACCTGAAGCGGGACGGACCGCACGGCCTGGTCGCCGGCACCACCGGCTCCGGCAAGTCGGAGCTGCTGCAGACCCTCGTCGCCTCGCTCGCCGTGGCCAACCGTCCGGACGCGATGACGTTCGTGCTCGTCGACTACAAGGGTGGCAGCGCGTTCAAGGACTGCGTCCTCCTGCCGCACACCGTCGGCATGGTGACCGACCTGGACACCCACCTGGTGGGCCGGGCGCTGACGTCGCTCTCGGCGGAGCTGCGCCGACGCGAACACATCCTCGCCGAGGCCGGGGCGAAGGACAT
Source organism: Micromonospora sp. RB23 (assembly GCF_053585025.1). Taxonomy (NCBI): domain Bacteria; kingdom Bacillati; phylum Actinomycetota; class Actinomycetes; order Micromonosporales; family Micromonosporaceae; genus Micromonospora; species Micromonospora sp. RB23. The sequence continues at coordinate 2,203,006 of NZ_CM132111.1, read as the reverse complement.
CGACGACTACGTGGAGCTGCTGCGCCGCGAGCCGTCCCGCGTCCCGATGCCGCGGCTGCTCATCGTGATCGACGAGTTCGCGTCGATGGTGCGTGACCTGCCCGACTTCGTGACCGGTCTGGTCAACATCGCCCAGCGCGGCCGGTCGCTCGGCATCCACCTGGTGCTGGCGACCCAGCGACCCGGCGGCGTGGTCTCCCCCGAGATCCGTGCCAACACCAACCTGCGCATCGCCCTACGGGTCACCGACAGCAGCGAGAGCCAGGACGTGCTGAACGCGCCGGACGCGGCGGCCATCTCGAAGTCGACGCCGGGTCGCGCGTTCGTCCGTCTCGCCCAGTCGTCACTGGTGCCGTTCCAGGCGGGTCGGGTCGGCGGGTTCCGCCCCGGCGCGCGCAGCACCGACCGGCCGGCACCCTGGTTGGCGCCGTTGTCCTTTCCCGACCTCGGACGCCCCGCGCCGCGTCGCCGCTCCGGCGGGGCGGCGCCGTCGGCCGAACTGACCGACCTCGCGGTGCTCGTGACGGCGATCCGGGACGCCAGTGAAGGGCTCGGCATCGCGCCACAGCACAGCCCCTGGCTGCCGGCGCTGCCCACGTCGCTGACCGTGGACGCGCTGCCTCCGGCCCGCGCCAACGACTACCACCTCCCGACGGTCGCCTACGGACTGGTGGACCTTCCCGCCCAGCAGGACCAGGTGCCGTTGGCGCTGGACCTCTCCACGCTCGGGCACCTGCACGTCATCGGCTCCTCGCGCAGCGGCCGATCGCAGACGCTCCGGACGATCGCCGGGGCGCTCGCCCGCGTCCACTCCGCGGCGGACGTCCACCTCTACGGCGTCGACTGCGGCAACGGGGCACTGCTGGCCCTCAACGGCCTGCCGCACTGCGGGGCGGTGGTGCAGCGTACCGAGGCGGAACGGCTCGGCCGGTTGTTCGCCCGTCTCGTCGCCGAGTTGGGCCGGCGGCAGCAACTGCTGGCCACCCGGGGGTCGGCGAGCATGGTGGAGTACCGGGCCGGCGCGGCCCCGGACGAGCGACCGCCACACATCCTGGTGCTCCTGGACCGGTTCGAGGTCTTCGACAAGACCTTCGCCGACTACGACAACGGCACGATCATGGCCGGTCTGCTGACGCTGCTGCGCGAGGGCGCCGGGGCGGGCATCCACGTGGTGCTCGCGGGCGACCGGGCGATGTTCTCCAGCCGGATCTCGTCCACCACGGACGACAAGCTGGTGCTGCGCCTGACCGAACGCGGCGACTACAGCATGGTCGGCATCAACCACCGGCAACTGCCGGACGAGATCGAGGCGGGCCGCGCGATCCGGGCGTCCGACGGCGCCGAGGCGCAGATCGCGCTCCTCGGCGAGGACAGCTCCGGTCAGGGACAGGCGCGCGTACTCGCCGACATCGCCGAGACGGCCCAGCGGCGGGACGCGGACCTCGCGCCCGGCGACCGCCCGTTCCGCATCGACGTGCTGCCCGACGAGCTGACTCTCGCGGACACCGAGGCGCTCACCCGACCCGACGGGCCGCTCTGGACGATGCTTGGTGTCGGTGGCGACGAGCTCACCGCGATCGGGCCGGACCTGACGGTCGTCCCCACCCTGGTCCTGGCCGGGCCGCCGCGCTCGGGTCGGAGCACCGCCCTCCTGACGATGGTCGCCGGCCTGCTCCGCAAGGGCACGCAGGTCGTCGTGGCGGCACCGCGCAGGTCGCCGCTGCGCGAGCTGGCCGGACTGCCGGGCGTGCTCGACCTCGTCCCGAGCGAGAACCTCACCTCCGCCGGCCTGACAGCGGCGCTGAAGCGCAGGGAAGGACCGGCCGTGGTCGTGCTGGACGACGCCGAGTTGCTGCTCAAGTGCGACGCGGGCAGCGACCTCGGAGAGATCGCGCGGGCCGGCGCGGAACACGGGCTCGGACTGATCATGGCCGGCACCATCGACGGTCTGTCCGGCGGTTTCGGCGGCTGGCACGTCGACGCCCGGCGCAACCGGCAGGGCGCCCTGCTCAGCCCGCAGGGCCTCGGCGACGGCGAGCTGATCGGCGCCAAGCTGAGCCGGGGTCAGCTCGGCGTGGGACGCCTCGGTCGGGCGCTGCTGCACCTGGGCGACGGCACCGTCCGTCTGGTCCAGGTCCCCCGCACCGATCCGGCGGCGCTGCGGTCACTGGCGACGCCCGAGCAGGCCCAGGCGGCGGCCGAGGGCTGACCCGACCGCAACGGACAAGGGGGACACCGCGCCGCGGTGTCCCCCTTGTCGCGTACCACCCTCAGGCGTGGGTCGTACCCGTCGACTCCGGCCGCGCGGTCAGCTCCGGCTGGTCGTCGTCCCAGGTGAAGGTCAGCGTCTCCGTGACCGCGCCGAAGAGTTCGAAGATCTCTTCCGCTTCGGCGAGGTTCGGGCTCGACCCGGTGACCACGACGACGTCAGCCGATCCCGGCATCGGCACGACGGTGTGCATCACCGCGCACCGCATCGTGACGCCGTCCTGGACGACGTTCTGGATGCCGTACACCCGACCCACGGTGCCGATCCGCGGGATCGTCGCGGTCGTCACCCGACGCCAGGTCCCGTCGGCCCGGTTCGGTTGCGCCACCGCCGTCAACGCGCCGAGGATGTCGCCGTTGGCCGGTGGCGTGACCACCGCGACCACCACGGTGGCGGTGAGCGGGCCGTCCTCGTACATCTCGAAGACGCCCGCAGCGTGCACCGCGCCGCCGCGACGGGCCTGGCGTACCGACCGGCGTACCTGCTCGGCGAAGCGGCCCGCCTCGTCCGCGGTGAAGCCGCCGGTCAGGGCGTGCCCCCGCGCCTCCTCGCCCAGCCGGTTCTCGCTCGCCTCGTCGGCCACCGAGAAGTCGACCCACGCCTGCGGAGTGCGCAGCTCGAAACCGGTCGGGGTCGGCGTCGCGGCATGGGTCCGCGTCGGGGCGCTCACTGTGCCGCCTGCTGGTCCGGGGCGGTCAAGGCGTTGACCGTCTGGGTGTCGGTCTCCCGGAACGCGTCGGCGACGGCCTTCGCCGCGTCGCGTACGCCACCGAGGTCCTTGCCCACGACGTGCCGGCCGTCGCCCCACCGCTTCTCGAAGTGCCGGGCGGCGTCCTCCAGGCCGCGCTGGCCGAGCGTGTCGACCACCGCGCCCATCGACCGGACCGACGCGCTGTCCATCAACTCCTTCGTACGCCGCAGCAGCTCGTGTACGCGTTCCAGCTCCGCACCCGGAACGAGGATCTCGCTCATCGCACGCGCTCCCCCGCCGGCCTGCCCATCGCATCGCTCATCTCCGCACCCTCCAGACCGTCACGGCAACTGCGTCGTACACGGATCGGCGGCCGGCCCGGTTCATCAGGTGAACCGATCTCGCACCGGCTACGTGTGCGACCCGGCTCCCGGCGGACGGCTCGGGCGCCGGCCTGACGATGCGATGGGGAGGTTCGTCATGACGCGTCCGGGCGACGCCGAGTGGTCCGTGTTGCAGCTCGACTCGGATCCCGTGCCGGGTGATCCCGAGTCCTTCGAGGAGATCACCCGGGCGTACCAGGAGTTGGCCAGAACCACCCAGGAAGCGCACGACCTGCTCGCCTCGGGCAGCCAGATCGACGTCGGCCAGGGCAAGGCCATGGACGCCTTCCGTGACCTGATCGGCAAGCTGCCCGGCCGCCTGGAGGGCATGGCGAACTCCTACGCCAGCGCCGCCGACGCCTACCTGCGCTACCTGCCCTCGCTGGAAGAGGCGCAGACCATGTCGCTACGCGCCCTCGACCAGGCCCGACAGGCCGCCGGAGACCAGAACGCCGCCCAGGCGGCAGCCGTCAGCGCGGCGGCCGCGCTGCTCGTCCTGAACGCCGACACCGCAACCAGTCCGGACGCCAAAGACCAGGCCACCGACGACGCGACCGCCGCCAAGAACCGCGCCGCCGACGCCCAACAAGCACTCGACGGCGCGAAGTCACTGCTCGGCCAGGCGACCGCCCTGCGCGACCAGGCCGCCCGCACCGCCGCCGACACCCTGCACCAACTCGCCAAAGACGCGCCGCAACGCTCCCTCTGGGACAAGATCGTCGAGGCGTTCGAAGCGTTCGTCGACTTCCTCCAGAGCACCGTCATCGAATGGATCACCACCATCCTCGACGTGCTCTCCGTCGTCGCCTCGTTCATCTTCCCGCCCCTGGGCTCGGCGATCGGCTTCCTCTCCGGCGCCATCGACCTCGCCGCCGCAGCCCTCGGCGGCGACCCCGCCGAGATCGCCCTCGCCGCCGGCGGACTCGCCCTCGGCCTCGTCCCCGGCGGACGAATCGTCAACCGCGTCATCAAACTCGCCAACAAATTCGCCGGCAAAATCCGCCCCGGCACCATCGCCAACGGCATCAAAACCAGCACCAAAGAGGTCACCGCCGGCAGCGCCACGACCGTGGGACGTGGGATCAACGAGAACGTCACCCGTCTCGGCGTCGGCAAAACCATCAAGGGCGCGTTCGGAGGAATCCGCCAGAAGATCGCGGACATCCGCTTCGATCGTGATCTCAAGAACGCCCGGAAGCAGACCACGCTGGACCCGACCCTCATCATCGGCCAGAACAGCAAGGGACGCCTCAAGACGTTCCACGCCTCGGACGTCCGGTCGGTGCCGCTCGAGGACAGCAGTGGCAGGCAGATCGGCGTCCTCTTCCCCAGTGCGTCCGGGGACGTCGACACGTTCACCGACTGGGCGAGGTTGGAGGCGAACGTTCCGCTCGGCCGGAACCTCGGCGGCTCGCTGAACGTGGGTGGCGCCAAGCTGGTCCGCTCGATCCCCGGCAAGGACGCGCCGATGAGCACCGAGCAGTTCGACCTGGCGCCCTGGGCCCGGCTGAAGAGTCCGCCCATCTTCGTCATCGCACACGGTGATCCACACTCCGTGGACATCACGCTCAAGAACGGCAAGGTCATGTCGGTGCCGGGCACACAGTTCGCCAAGGTCGTGCACTTCGACAACGTCTTCCGGGCCGCCGCGGACAACAACCCGAAGGGATCGATAGCCCTGCTCTCCTGCAACTTCGCCAACCCGGCGGGAAGCGCCGGCCAGGATTTTGCCAACGTGATGCGGGATCTCGGCGAAAATCGAAAGGTCTTTGCCTCGACGGAGGTCGTACAGGCGAGCCGCGGCGTGGACGTCGACGGCCTTTTCACTAGCCCCGGCAACAGCATTGCCAATGTGACGGTGGAGAACATGGGCGTTTTCAAGGAAATGAAGCCTGGCGTGACACGGGACGTGACGCAGTGACGGACGAGCGCGTGGACGACGCGGACAACGAGCGGAACTGGATGCTGCTGCTCGACGAGGAGTGGACGGACTCCGACGGCGAAGCGACAGGCACCCCGGCCATGCCTCCGGTGGAGGCCATCGTCGGTGGCTGGTTGGTGGAGCGCGACGGCACCGTCGCCCGTTTCACGGCCAATCCCCTCTACCGGCCCAAGAACCCGCAGGCCCCCACGAGCCCGGTGGACGCCACGGCGGCTCTGGTCGCCACCGGCCGCGCGGACGTCGACGCGGTGCTCCTGGCGCTGCGCGACAGCCTTGTCGAGGTGGCGCTGGACGACGAGGGGGGCGTCATCGTGGCACCGGCGCCGGACGACGTTCCGTGTGTGCTCGTCGCGACCGGAGCCGTGGACCAGGCCCGGGTCGACGCGGTCGACTGGCGGCAGGTCGACCTGGACGAGTTGCTGACACTCCTGCCGGACGGCGTCGACGTGCTGCTGAACCCGGGCGGCCCACGTGCCATGCGGTTGTTCGCCGACGCGTTACGCGACCTCGCCGCCGAGGCCGTCCCGGAGAGCGACGAGCCGTGGCCGTTCGCCCCGTAGGGCTTGCGCGGCTGCTTCCCCGCTGGGCCCGGACACGCCGTCCGGGCCCAGCGAGGGCGCCCCACCTGGCCCGTATCGGCGACCGCTGACATCTCGTTTCGGTCTCGACGTGGGTCAGTAGACAAAGTTTCCACTGACCAGCTGACGGCACGAACGGGACGTGCATCCTGAGGACCCGTGGACAACCGGCGGGAACACCGGCGACGTGAGGGTCAGCAAAAGGGTGGCAGCAATGGCGGGATCAGGACCTGTTCGTCGGCGCGAAGTGGCAGGCGAAGCACTGGTCCGGTCCATATTCGAGGAGCACGGACGCGCGATGCTCGCGTACGCGACACAGTTGACACGCGACCGCGCGGCCGCGGAGGACGTCGTCCAGGAGGCACTGGTACGCGCGTGGCGTCACCCCGACAGCCTGGTCAACGGCAAGGGCTCGGTACGGGGTTGGCTGCTGACGGTCGTCCGCAACATCGTGACCGACACCATCCGCGCCCGCAAGGCGCGACCACCCGAGGTGCCGGAGGGCCCGACCGAGTCCGCGGTCGAGCGTGACCACGCCGACCAGGTGGTGAACTCGATCGTCGTGACGGACGCCCTCAACCGCCTCTCCACCGAACACCGACAGGTGCTTGAGCAGGTATACCTGCGCGGGAGTACAGTCGCGGAAGCCGCCCAGGTCCTCGGGATCCCGCCGGGCACCGTGAAGTCCCGCTCCTACTACGCACTCCGAGCACTCCGCGATCTCGCCGAGCGTCGCGCCGGGGTGGAACGGCCTGCCTCATGACATCCGACAGCTCATCGCCCCACGCCGACCACTTCGACATCGGCGGCTATCTGCTGGGGGCGCTCGACGAGGAGTCGACCCGCCGAGCCGAGGAGCACCTGGCGGATTGTGCACGGTGCCGGGCCGAGGTCGAGTCGCTGCGGACGTGGGCGGGCGCGCTCGAGAACGTACCCGATGTGATGCTGCTCGACGGCCCGCCGGAGGACGGCGACCTGCTGTTGCAGCGCACCCTGCGGCAGATCCGCGGCGAGGCCGCCGACGAGCGCCGCCGCCGGCACGCCGTGACCGGGGTCGCCGCGGCGGTCGTCGCCTCGGCCGTCCTCGGTGGCGCCTTCCTCGTTCCCCGGGGCGACGAGACGACTGACGCGACCGCCCCGCCGCCGAGCCCGAGCGTCACGGCCGACCCGACGGTCCGCCGCACCAGCGCCTCCGACGCGCGAACCGGCGCTCGACTCGCCGTCGCCGTCCAGCCGGCCCCCGGCTGGGTACGCGTCAACGCCACGGTCTCCGGCATCCCGCAGGGCCAGCGTTGTCGCCTCCTGGTCGTCGGCAAGGACGGCAGCACGGTACTGGCGGGTAGTTGGCTGGTGTCGGAGCGCGGGGCCGCCGAGGGCGTCACCCTGGACGGCAGTGCCCTGATCGACGAGGCCCAGATCGGCGGTGTCCGGGTGGAGACGACCGACGGCAGGGTGTACGTCAGCGCGACGCTGTAGCCGGTCGCCGTCAGCGGCCGGACCGTGCTCGACGGACCCGGCGACAGACAGCAGCGCGCCGGCCCGGCCAGTGGCCGGGCCGGCGCGAGCCGTACCGCCGGGGATCAGCCGAGGCGCACCGAGACGACCGCGTTGTCGAAGTCGACGGTCGCCAGGTCCGCGACGTCCCCGTTGATCACCTTCGAGCGGCCGGTGCAGTCCGGGCCGGCCCACAACTTGAGCGAGCCGGGTGCTGCCACCGAGGAGGAGACGCCCGGACGGCTCAGGTTCCGGCAGCCGGTGCCGGCGACCCCCTGCGAGCCGGCGCCGTCGCCGAAGTTGGGGTCGTCGAAGAAGACGGCGCTGGTGGCCGGCGGGGCTGGCGACTCCGCGGCGGGCTGCTCGGCACCGGCCACGCCGGCCTTGCCGCCGGTCGGGGTCACGCCGAACCAGGTGCCCCCGACGCCCTGGCCCTTGGTGTCACCGGGCTTGGTGTCCTTGGCGAAGCGGTAGACCGGCCAGCCGCCGATGGTGACCTGCCGGCTGCCGTCCGAACGCCGCACCGTTCCGACGGCCTCCGCCCTGACCCCCGCTACGAAGATCTTCCCGCCCGGCGTGACCGTGACCGGGGGCCAGGTCGTGGCGCAGTCACCGTCGCAGTTCGACGTCGGCGGGTTGTTGCTGTCCTTGTCGAACCGGTAGAGGGTCAGCCCCGCGCCGTTGACGACGACCGGGTCGAGCTTGCCCGCACTGCCAACGGTCAGCTGGACCCACCGCTGCGCCGATTCGCGTGCGGCCCCGGTCGCGACCCCGCCGTCGGGTACCGCCCAGTCACCGGTGCCCGCCGCCGCGTTGTTGGACTTCGCGGTGCCGGACGTGAGGGCGAGATCGGCGATTCCGGCCCCGCCCTGGGGTGCCGGCGCCGGGCTGCCGCTCAGGTCGGCGGCCCGCGCCGGGCCGGGTGGCACCTGGCTCGGGCCGCACGCCGTGAGCGTCACCGCGCCGACGGCCAACGCGGCGATGAGGGGTGTCACGTGGTTGCGCATCATCGGAAATCTCCAGCAGTCACCCGGCTTCCAGCAGGTCCGGAAACCGTTCGCCCCTCACACGGAACGGGTCCCGGATCGGTTCAGGGTGGGTGCTGCCGCAGTCGTACCGATCGCGCTCAGCCGGCGCCCAGGGCGACCTTGAGCCAGCCAGGGCTGCGCAGGTCGAACTCCCGGTACGCGCGGACCGCGTCCGTCAGCGGTTCGTGCTCCGTCACGACGTCCTCCGGACGGACCTGACCGGAGGCGACCATGGCCGCCAGCTTGGGGATGTACCGGGGATGGTTGCCGTTGCCGGCGCGGATGGTCAGGTTGCGCCCCATGGCCACACCGATGGGGAAGTACCGGTCGCCGGGCGGGTAGACGCCCACGATGCCCAGCGTGCCGACCTTGGCGAGGCTGTCGACCGCCCAGGTCTGCGCCTGGCTCGGCGCGTCACCCGGCTTGAAGTGTCCGTCCTGGCCCTGGCTGTCGAGGTTCGGGGAGATCGCGCGTTGTTCCTCGGCGTTGCGCTCGGCGTCCTTGCCGGCCGCGGGGCCCGACTTGGCGCTCTCGCTGTCCACTCCGACGGCGTCGATGGCGCAGTCCGCCCCGATGCCGTTCGTCAGCTCCATGATGGCGTCGACCGGGTCGACCTCGTTGAAGTTGATCACTTCGGCGCCACGGTTACGGGCGTGTTCCAGCCGGTCGGCGTGCCCGTCGATCGCGATCACCCGGGACGCGCCGCGCTGGTAGGCGGAGAGAATGGCGAACTGGCCCACCGGGCCGCAGCCCCAGACCGTGACGACCTTGCCGTCACCGGCGTCGGCGAGGACCGCTCCGAAGTAGCCGGTCGGGTAGATGTCAGACAGTGTGATGGCCTGCGACTCGGTGACGTTCTCGCCAAGGGAGATCAGGTTGGTGTGCGCGAAGGGCACGCGCGCGTACTCGGCCTGTAGGCCGTTGAACGGCCCCTGCATCTCGGGTGAGCCGGGCGAAGCCGTACCGGTCCGCGGCCCGAGCGGGTTGGCGTTGTCGCACTGCGCGAACAGGCCGCGGCGGCAGTACCAGCAGGAGCCGCAGCCCAGCACCGCCGAGATCACCACCCGGTCACCCGGCCGGAAGTTGTGGATCTGCGAACCCACCTCCTCGACCACCCCGACGCCCTCGTGGCCGAGGACCTTGCCCGGCTTCATCCCGGGCATGGTGCCACGGACGAAATGCAGATCGGTACCGCAGATCGCCGCCGTCGTGACCCGGACGATCGCGTCCGTGGGTTGTTCGATGTGGGGCTCGGGCACGTCGTCGACGCGAATGTCACCGATACCGTGGAAAACGACGGCCTTCACGCGTACTCCCATCCGCGCTGGTCGCCTCGACGCGCCAGCGCTCGCCATCGGGACACCTCGTGCCCGCAACGAGATCCGGCTTCCCCGCGCTGGCCACGACAAACGCCCGGTCAGTTCAGTCTCTCGGCCAGGCGGGTGACTGAGGCGCGCATACTGTCTGTCCCACCATCGGGGAACTCCCGCAGCAGCGTGCGGGCCTGTTCGAACACCCGGCGGCACCCGGGCAGATCCCCCGCGGCAATGAGAACGTCGGCCATCTGCCGCAGCGCGGCGAACTGCGACGGCCGGTCCCCCACGCTTCGCGCCGCGCTCGCCGCGAACTCCAGCTCCGTCACCGCCTCCGTGATGCGTCCGGTCTCGGCCAGGTTGTCCGCCATGGCGGCCCGGATCTCACTCTCCTCATGTGCCCGCCCGACCCGGTGACAGAGTTCGAGGGCGTCCCGCAGCACCAGGATCGATTCCCAGACCTTCCCCTGGGCCGTCAACGATCTTGCCGTCCTCAGCAGGGCGCCGAGCTGGCCCCGGGGGTTGTCGAGCAGGCGGAACAACGACAGCGCCTCCGCACTGTGTTCGAGAGCACGCTCGTGCCGGCCCAACGCGCTGTGCACCTCGTGACAGTTGTTGTGCACCAACGCCTGCTCCAGGCGCATCTCCTGGTCCTGGTAGGTCCGCGCGGCCGCACCGAGCAGGCCGAGCGACTCCTCGTGAGCGCCGAGGAAGTACCGCGCGCCCGCCAGGCTGCGCAGCACATGCGCCTCGCCGACGACGTCACCGCGCTCCCGCGCGGCACGCAGCGCGATCCGCATGACGTCCTCCCAGTCCTGGAAGCGTCCGGCCCACTGCAGGTACTGCTGCATCGCGAGGGCGAGCTGCCAGGGCACGATGCCGTACCCGACGTCGGCGGCGAGGCGCACCACCTCGGTGAGCACCTCCCGCTGGCGGTCGAACCAGGCGATGGCCTCGTCGTACGTCCCCGGCCGCTCGGGGACGACACCGGGCAGCGGCGGTGGCGGCTCGATCGGCGGACGGTTCGGATTCAGAGCCAGCTGCGCCTGGTAACTGCTGTGCAGGTAGTGCTGCAACAGGCGACTGAGCGCCGCCTGTCGATCCGCCGTCGACTCCTCCGCCTCCAACAGCTCCTCGGCGTACGCCTTCACCAGGACGTGGGACGTGAGTCTGCCGTCCTCGTGCTCGCTCACCAGCGCCGCGTCGATCAGTTCGGCGAGCTGGGCGCGCGTGCTGTCCGGGTCCCGGTCGGCGAGGCTCACGCAGGCCTCGGCCGTGACACCGGGCAGCGGGGCGGCCGACAGCAGCCGGAACAGCCGGGCGGCCTCCGCGCTGAGCTGCCGGTAGGACCACGAGAAGGCGGTACGCGGATCGGTGAGCCCACGCTCGCCCGCGAACGCCTCGAGCCGGCGGGCGCTGTCGCGCAGCTCGGCGGCGATGGTGGTGAGCGACAGACCCGGACGGGCGGCGATCCGGGCCGCCAGGATGGCCAGCGCCAGAGGAAGCCGTCCGCACAGCTCGATGATCTCCTCGGCGGCGCCGGCGCACCCCCCGTCGGCGGTCGACCGGCTCGGCAGGCCGGCGAGACGACGTTCGAGCAGTCGACGGGCCGTCGGCAGGTCGGGTGGGTCGACCCGGAGCAGGTGGGCGCCGTCGAACGCCGCGAGGCCGACGAGGGCCCGCCGGCTGGTGACGATCACGAGGCTTCGTGCCGAGTTCGGCAGCAGCGGCCGCACCTGGGCAGCGTCGTGGGCGTTGTCCAGCAGGAAGAGCATCTGCTTGCCGGCCGTCATGCTGCGGTACATGCCGATCCGCGCGTCGAACGTGTCGGGTACGTCGGAGGCGGGCACGCCCACCAGGTGCAGCAGCGAACGCATCGCGTCGTCGGCCGAGAGGCGCTCGTCCGCGCAGAGGTGCCCCCGCAGATCGAGGTAGAGCTGTCCGTCGGCGAACTCGTCGGCCACCCGGTGCGCGAAGTGCGTGGCGAGCGTCGAGGTGCCCACTCCACCCATGCCGTCCATCGCGATCACCAGAGGGCTGGTCCGTCCGGCGGTCCGCATCCCGTTGGTCAGGTCGCGCAGGATCAGCAGTTCGGATTCGCGGCCCACGAAGAGTGGCGGGTCCGGCGGGAGCTGCGCCGGGCGTACCACCGGTCGGGGCGCGACGGGGGCCGGGTCCTCGACGGGCGTCAGCGCCGTCTGGGTGAGGGCCCGCCGCTGTGCCTCCTGAAGCTGGTAGCCGGGGTCGATACCCAACTCCTCGTCGAGGCGCGCCCGGATCGCGCCGTACACCGTCAACGCCTCGGCCTGCTGGCCCGCCGCGGCGAGGGTCGTCACGAGGCTCGCGTGGACCGGCTCGTTGAGCTGACCCATCGTCGCCGCGAGCCGCAGCGGCGCCAGCACGCGGGCGGGCTGACGCAGTCGTACGGCCACCGCGGCGGCGGCGATCGCGGCGTCGAAGAACTCGCCGTCGATACCCGCGAGGACGGCCGCGGCGGCGGCGCTGTCGACCAGCCCGTCACCGGACGAACCGTGACAGCGACGCAGCGCCTCGAGGTAATGCTCCAACGCCTCGTCCGGGCGGTCCTGCGCGAGGCTGGACTTCGCCGCCGAAACGTCGCGGCGGAACGCGACGAGGTCGAGCGTCTCCGGCCCGGCCACGAAGAGGTAGCCGTTGCCGTGCCGCAGCAGGTAGGAACCGACAGCCCGCGCCGGCAGGTCGGGTTCGAGCAGGCGGCGCAGCGCCGCGACGTACTTGTGGATCACGTTCACGGCGCTGGCGGGCGAGTCGGGGCCCCAGACGAGATCCAGGAGGTCGCTGGTGGTGGTGGGACGCCCCTGCCGCGCCAGGAGGACCGCCAGGAGGCGGCGTTGCTGGCGCGGGCCCGCATCGAGTTCGGTCTCGCCACGCCAGACCCGCAGCGGGCCCATGATCTGCAGGCGCGGTCCCCCCTGCGACGCCGATTCGTCTGTCCGACCGGAGCCGACGTCGTCACTCACGTTGATCACGCTGCGTCCACCGGGTGAAGGTTTACTTGACGATGACTGGATCGGACAGTTCGCCGCAAGATTCGAATCCCGGGCGCGGTGAAACCGACTCTGGGGTCGAAGGCGGTACGCATCGGCCGACTCGGCGATGCCGAGGCTCGGCCCTGTCTCGTAACCCATGTCCAGCAGACGTCGCTGGCGAGATGAAAGTTCGATCCGCTTGACGGGTTTTTCCACCGGGCGAGCTAGCGTTCCCGGATGCTTCTTCCGACCTCGGCGCCCGTGTCGGCCGGTGACACGGTCGAGCAGGTCCGCAGCGCCCAGCGGGGCGATACGGCCGGCTTCGCGCTGCTCCTCGACCGTCACTACCCCGGCATGCTCGCCGTGGCACACCGCCTGCTGGGCTCCCGGCCCGATGCCGAGGACGCCTGCCAGGACGCGGCGATCACCGCGTTCAGTCGCATCGGTGAGCTGCGTGACCCCGAGGCGGCGCGATCCTGGCTCCACGCCATCGTGCGCAACAACTGCCGGACGATGCTCCGCGCCCGCGTCCCCGTTCCGATCGGGGTGGCCGGCGAGAACCTGCTCGCCTCGGAGCTGGACGACCCGGTCGCCCGCATCGAACGCAGCGCCATGCGGGACTGGGTCTGGCACGCGATCCAGCAGTTGTCGCCGGCGGCCCAGACGGTGGCGTTGCTGCGCTACTTCACCACGAACAACTCGTACGAGCAGATCGCGGCCCTGTGCGGAACGCCGGTCGGCACCGTCCGTAGTCGTCTGAGCGAGGCCCGGCGACAGTTGGCCGAGGTCCTCCCCCGCGTGCACGACGAGCGGCACGGCCAGACCGTGGCGTTGCGCGCCGAACGACACCAGGAGGCGGCGACGATCGCGTCAGCGGTGCCGGACGGCGACGCGCTCACCAGGGTGGCGGCCCGCTGGGCCGAGGACATGACCTTCTGGTGGCCGGGCGGCATCCGGACGATCGGCCGGGAGCCGGTCTTCGACGTCATGCGGCGGGACTACGAGTCCGGCGTCAGCTTGACGGTCACCGGAGTGCTCGCCGGTTCCGGTGTCACGATCTGGGAGTCCACCTTCACCAACCCACCGGAGGACCCGCACCACTGTCCGCCCGGGGCCACCTGGCTGCTGCGGGAGAAAGAGGGCCTGGTGCGCGAGATGCGCCTTCTGCACTACCCGCGGCCGGCGCGACCGGAAACAACTTCCTGACACGATCGAACTTCCGCCTGGCGAACGGCGTCCTGAGGATATGACCACGTACTCCATCCACGATCTGGAACCGCAGCTCGCCGCGAACCGCACGTACTGGTGCGGTTGGGCCGGCGCCCAGCCCGACACCGACCTGCCGACCTATCGCACCGACATCCCGCACCCGCTGCTCAACGGGGTCCTGCGCGTGCGCGGGCGGCAGCTCGACGAGGCGATCACGGAGGCGCGCAAGCACCTCACCGGCTCGACCTGGGGCTGGTGGGTGGGCGCGGACAGCGACGAGGGCACCGCCGAGGGCCTGCTCGCGCGCGGCGCGAAGCAGATCTCCGACATGCCCGTCATGGCGGTGGACGTGACCACGGTGGCCGGGGTCGAGGCGCCCAGCGACCTGCGGATCCAGGTCGCCGCCACGCCGGCCGAGATGCGGGAGTACGTCGAGGCGTACGCCGGGCCGCTCGGCATCTCCGGCGACCTCGGGCTCGTCGTCGACCGGGAACTGTCCTTCGCCTACCCGGACGTGGTCCGCCTCGCCGGCATCGTGGACGGCCGCACCGTGGGCACGTGCACCCTGTCGCTCGGCACCGACGTCGGCGCGCTGTACTGCATCGCCACCCACCCCGACCACCGTCGCAAGGGCATCGCGAGCGCCCTCACCCGCGAGGCGCTGCGGATCACCCGCGCGGCCGGACGGCGCATCGCCACCCTGCAGGCGAGCAGCGAGGGTGAGCCGGTGTACCGGAAGATCGGCTTCGACACGGTCACCCGCTACCGCCTCTACCAGCTCCCGGAGTGAGTCCCACGGCGCTGCCGCCGGGCCGCACACCCGGGCGGCAGCGCCGTGACGTGCGGCACCGGGGCCAGGCAAGCACTTGCCGGTACGGAAAGTGGGTGTTAACTTTCCACACGAGCAAGTACTTTCCCTAGCTCAAGGAGTTGCGCGATGGGCACCACCCCGACCCCAGAAGAGGCACGACGGGCCCTGGCGGACGTCGACCGACGCCGGGAGCAGACCGCGGCGGCCGCCGGCCGGTCACGCTGGACCTGGCTCGCCGCCGGTGTCTTCGCCGCGGTGTACGGAATCGTGGCCGACCGGTATCCGGACTTCGTCCGCACCTACGGAACCACAATCGTCATCCTGCTGCTGGTCGCCTCGATGCTGCCCAACACCCGGTGGGGAGCGGCCCTGCTGAAGCGGTCGGTGCGTCCCCGTGCCACCCCCGACGCGCAGAGCCTGCTGTGGTCGGCCCTGGTGGTGGCCCTCCTGATCGGCGGCACGGCGCTCGCCACCGCGCTGGACGTCCCGCACCTCTGGGTGTGGATCGGCCTGGCCATCGGTGTGCTGCTGGCCGCCGCCGGGCCGTGGTGGCAGCGCCACGTCCTCACCCGCCCGGCCTGACCGTGGCGGCCGACCCGAAGCTGGACCCGGCCCTGCTCGATCCCACCCGGCTGGCCATCCTGGCGCTGCTGGCGGGGACCGAGTGGGCCGAGTTCGCGTTCGTCCGCGATGCCATGGACCTCAGCGATTCGGCCCTGTCCAAGCGGATCTCGAACCTGAGCGAAGGCGGTTACGTCGAGGTGCGCAAGGGCTACGTGGGCAAGCGTCCCCGGACGTGGATCAACCTCTCCACGGCCGGCCGGACGGCCCTGAGCGGCCACATCGCCGCGCTGCGGGACATCGCCGCCCGCGTGGACGGCCTCCCCTAGCGGTTGTCGTTGTCCCGTCGCTGGGTCATGTGGACCTGTTCGAGATCAAGGCCGTCCTGGACCCGACGAAGCACCTCGTCGTCGATCTCGCCCGCGTCGCGCATGCGCACGACGGTCTCGTGGCGGTGGTCGATGACCGCGAGGTGCAGGTCGGCGTACTGCCTCTCGTAGTCGGCCGCCGCCTCGTCCGGGCCCGAGACGGCGTCACCGTCGCGCAGCACCCGCAGGCGACGGTCGTACTCCGTGCGCAACTGCTCGTGCACGTCGTCGCTCGTACCCAGCTCGGCCGCCATCGTGGGCAGGGACTCCAGCGCCCGGTCCATGGACGTGATCTCCGCCTCCCGGCGTTCCCGCTCGGCCTCGGAGTCGGCGCCCAACCCGGCCCACCGCGTCACCCGGGGCATCAGCGGCGCCTGCACCAGCAGGGTCACGGCGATCACGACGGCCGTGACGAAGATGATGAGATCGCGGTCCGGGAACTCGGACCCGGACGGGAGCGTGTGGGGTACGGCCAGTGCCGCCGCCATCGACACCGCGCCCCGGAACCCGGCCGCCGACATGAGCGCCCGGGGCCGTCCACTCAGCCGTCGCTCACGCTGTTGCGGCCGGCGGTCGATCGCCCGGATCACGTACGGGCTGGTGAAGAGCCAGCCGAACCGCACCGCGACGATGACCGCGCAGACCACGAGCGCGACCAGCATGCCGTGCGCCAGACCACTGCTGTCGAGCCCTCGCACGGCCGACTGCGCCTCCAGCCCCACCAGGACGAACAACGCCGCGTTCGCCAGCATGGTCACGAACTCCATGACGGTGTGGACGTGCCGGCGGGCCTTACCGGGGAACAGGCGCGGCGAGGCGCGACCCACCCACAGTCCGCTGACCACGGCCGCGAGGACACCGGACACCTCGGCCGCCTCGGCGATCAGGTAGGCGGTCAAGGGTGTCAGCAGCGCGAGGAGATTGTGCTGGAACGGATCGCTCAACCGGCGACGGATCTGCAGGACGAGGAACGTCACGACCGCGCCGGACGCGATGCCGCCGAGGTACGAGAACGCGAACAGCCCGGCGACCCGACCGACGCTCAGGTGTTCCTCGCCGAGGGTGATGCCGACCGCGAGCGTGTAGATCACCAGCGCCGTACCGTCGTTGACCAGGCTCTCCGCGCGCAGGGTGGTCGCGATGCGACGCGGCAGCATCCGACCCAGGACGCCGACCGCGGTGGCGTCGGTCGGCGCGACGGCGGCGCCCAGCACCCACGCCGCTCCCCAGCCGAGCCCGAGCGCGTGCGCGGCGACCGCCACACCGGCCGCCGTCGCCACCACGAGCAGGGTGCTCAGCAGCACGATGACCCGCAGGTTCCGGCGCATCTCGCGCAGCGAGGAGGAGAACGCCTCCCAGTACAGCAGCACCGGAAGGAACACCAGAAGGACGGCCTCGGGTGGCAGGTGCACCCCGCGCAGCGCGGGCGCGAAGCCGAGGAGGACACCGGCGATCAGGAGCAGCACCGGTGGGGCGATCCGGAGCCGGCGGGCCGCGCCCGTGCCGACCAGGATCGCGACACCGACCGCTACGACCAGGGCGAGGCTGGACACGGGGTTCCTCTGTCCTTCGTTCAGGGGGGACTCGATCCCGGCAAGGATGACCGGGCCCAGTGGACAGCTACTTGACACTGCTGGGGGATCACGACGACGGAGGGCTCGACGGCCTGGCCTTCTGCGGGTACGGGGTCTCGTGTCGGGCCAGCATGGCGACGAACTCGCCGATCTTGCGCGCGCGGGTCTCGGCCCGCTTGACCGCGTTGACGCGGTGGATGAGGGAGAACCGGTTGGTCTTGGTGAGCACGTCGAACATGGCCTGGGCCGCGGGATCGGCCGCGATGGCGGCGAGCAGGTCGGCCGGCACCTCGGCCTCCGACGGCGGAGCGTACGCGGCCGCCCACCTTCCGTCGGCCTTGGCGGCCTCCACCGCGGCCCGGCCCGCGGGTGTCATCCGCCCCTCCGACTCCAGCCGGGCCACGTGCGCGACGTTCCGCTGTGACCAGATGCTGCGCGGACGGCGGGGGGTGAACCGGATCCAGGAGGACTCCTCGTCCCGCTTGCGGGCCTGGCCGTCGATCCAGCCGAAACAGAGCGCCTCGTCGACGGCCTGCTGCCAGGTCAGCGTCGTGACCGTGCCGCCCTTCTTCGTCAGGGCCAGCCAGACGCCCGGCGACGTGACGTGGTTGGCCGACAACCACGCGCGCAGCTCGTCGGCGTCCGCCACGATCAGCTCCTGGAGTTCCGCGCTCGCCATGCCAGCAGGCTATCGCCGCGCCGCCGGGCCAACCTCCACCAGGTGGGCCGTTCCGGCGCCGACCGACGGCGGACGCGGGGAGGGCCGGGGGTGTGGCACGTCGACCGTGCCACACCCCCGATTCCCGTACGGCGGTCAGCAGCCGATCCGGCTGGCTCCGACCGCGACGTCGTCGTACCAGAGGGTGTCGGACCCGTTGCCGTAGCTCTCCCAGCCCAGCTTCAGGTCGGTGAGCTGCGGTCGCCAGGTGCGGTTGTACCACTGCCCGTCGATGTCGTGCGTGGGTACGCCGTCCGCGGTCAGCCCCGCGACGGCGGTGCCGTCCAGCCAGGTACGGAGCTGACCGGACGAGCCGTCCACCATGAACTCGAGGCAGGTCCACCGGTTGGTGGGCAGCGGCACGCTCTGCGCCACCCCGGCCGGGCTCTGCTCGGGCAGGGTCGCGTCGTCGGAGGCGCGGTTCCATTGCAGGGCGCCGTTCTGGCCGCCCATCCGCAGGTCCCGATTGCCGTCGGCGGCGTCGGTCATCGCCATCATCGTGGTGTGGTCGGTGGGCTGGGCGGTGGTGTGCCGGACCCAGATCCGGCCGTACCGGACGCTGCCCACGCTCCCAAGGTTCCTGGTGGACCTGATGAACACGTGGTTGCAGTACCCCGCCGCGCCGTTGATCCGGACGGCTCGGCTGCCGCTGTGCGTGGTGCTCGTGTCGATGGTGGCGGTTCCGGCGCCGGAACAGTCCGGGCTCACCACGGCCCAGTCACCGGACGGCGTCGACCCGGTCTGGTTCTCGAAGCCGTCGCAGAGCACCGCCCCGGCACAGCCGACCGGCGGCGGAGTCGTGGGCGGGGGCGTGGTGGGTGGCGGCGTCGTGGGCGGGGGCGTCGTCGGCGGCGGCGTGGTGGGTGGCGGCGTCGTGGGTGGCGGCGTCGTCGGCGGGGGCGTGGTGGGCGGCGGAGTCGTCGGCGGGGGCGTGGTCGGCGCGACGCCGTTGCACGGTACGCCGTTCAGGCTGAAGCCGGTCGGCGCTCCACCGCTGGTGCTGTAGGTGCCCTGCACGCCGAACTCGGCGACGCCCCCGGCCGGGATGCTTCCGTTGTACGACATGTTGCGGGCGGTCACCGTCGATCCGGACTGGCTGACCGTGGCGTTCCAGCCGCTCGTGACGCGCTCGTTCCCGGCGTACGTCCAGGTGACGGTCCAGGTGGAGACGGCGGTGTCGCCGGGGCTGACCTTGACGCTGGCGGTGAAGCCGCCGGGCCACTGGTTGGGCGTGTAGTCGACCCGGCAGCCCTGGGCGGCGGCGGCCGGGACGACGAGCAGGGCCGTGCCGGTGGCGGTCACGGCGGTGGCCAGCGCGGCGACGACCGCGAGGGTCGGGGCGGGGCGGGCACGGAGAATGGTCATGGGAAGTCCTTCTGCCATCGAGCGGGAGGAACCGGCGCGGCAGCGCGTCCGGGGCGGACGCGGCGACACGCCGGGTACGGCGCGGCAATGCGCCACAGCGAGTGGTCGATGCGTACGACGACGTGCCCGGCTCGAGGTGAAGCTGTCAGTCACCGCATCGGGCCGTTGCCCGGGACGCGGTGACGCCCGCCCCCAATGTATTGACAGACCGCTATCTAATCAAGCGCGCGTAAATCGGTGGTCCGACGCCACCGACCGTGCCAGCCTGGCCGAGGAAGGATCGGGCCGGCACGGCCCGGCACCACCAGCAGACGGGAGCACGGCGATGCGAGGACTCGAAAACCCGCCCATCCGGACGCGAGCTTTCGAGGACCCGATCGCCTGTGCAGACCGTCAACCTTGGCATCGTCGCCCACGTCGACGCCGGTAAGACCACCCTGACCGAACGCCTGCTCCACGCCACCGGCGTCATCGACCGGCTCGGCAGTGTCGACGCGGGCACCACCCAGACCGACACCGGTGAGATCGAACGTCGGCGGGGCATCACCATCCGCAGCGCGGTCGTCTCGTTCACCGTGCGCGACCGCCAGGTCAACCTGCTCGACACCCCCGGGCACAGCGACTTCGTGGCCGAGGTCGAACGGGCCCTCGGGGTGCTCGACGCCGCCGTGCTGGTGCTGTCGGCCGTCGAGGGCGTCCAGCCGCACAGCCGCCGGATCATGGGAATCCTCCGGTCGCTCCGGCTGCCCACCCTGATCTTCGTGAACAAGATCGACCGGGTCGGCGCCCGCGTCGACGAGCTGGTCGCGGACGCACGCCGGCTCCTCACCCCGGCCGTCGTCCCACTGGGCACGGTCCGCGCGCCCGGCACGCCGGAGGCCACCTACCGGCCGCACCCCCGGGGGTACGACCAGAGCCTCGCCGAAGTCCTCGCCGAACACGACGACGAACTGCTGGCCGCCCTGGTCGACGACCTGCCACCCGACCCCGACCGCATCGACGAGGCCCTTCGGGCGCAGATCGCTGCCGGCCAGGCGCACCCGCTGCTGTTCGGCTCGGCATTGTCCGGGAACGGCGTACCGGAGCTGCTGGACGCCATCGCGGCCCTGCTTCCACCGTCGCCCCCGGCCGAGCCCGACCCGCGAGCGCGGGTGTTCGCCATCGAACGCGACCCCTCCGGTGAACGCGTGGCCTACCTGCGCTCGTACGGCGGGCAGTTCCGGACGCGGGAGCGGGTCACCGCGTACCGCCGGGAGCCGGACGGCCGGACCACCGCGACGCGCGGGCGGATCACGCGGCTCGACGTGGTCGGCGCGGCCACCGACCAGGCCGCGCTGACCGCCGGCCACATCGCCCGCGTCGGCGGCCTGACCGGGGTACGCCTCGGCGACCAGCTCGGCAGCCCGGCCGGCCTCGACGGGCGGTCGCACTTTCCCGCTCCGACCCTGGAGGCGGTGGTGCGACCCCGCGAGGCGTCCCGGGCGCTGGCGCTGCACGCCGCGCTGCTGGACATCGCGGACGCCGACCCGTTCCTGCGGACCCGGGTGGCTCCCGACGGCGGCACGAGCGTGCTCCTCTACGGCGAGGTGCAGCGCGAGGTGCTGAGCACCACGCTCGCCGAGACGTACGGGATCGAGGCGGAGTTCGGGCCGGGACTGCTCATGCACGTCGAGCGACCGACCGGCACGGGCTCGGCCGTGGAGATCATCGGGAACGGCTTCTTCGGGACGGTCGGATTCCGGGTCGAGCCCGGCGTCGGCGTCGACTACCGACGGGAGGTCGAACTGGGCTCGCTGCCGCTGTCGTTCCACGCGGCCATCGAGGAGGCCGCCCGCGCCGCCCTCGACCAGGGCCGTCACGGTTGGCCGGTCACCGACATCCGGATCACCCTCACCCACAGCGGCTACTGGTCACCGATCACGACGGCCGGGCACTTCCGGGACCTCGCGCCGTACGTCCTCATGCAGGCGCTCGCCGAGGCCGGCACCCGGGTCTTCGAGCCGTGCCGCCGGTTCGAGGTGGAGGTGCCGGCCGACCGGCTCGGCCCGGTCACGTCCCACCTGGGCCGGCTCGGCGCCCGGGTCGACGGGGTCGACGACGTCGCCGCCGGCTGGCGGATCAGTGGGGTGCTGCCGGCGCGGCTCGAAGGCCAGGCGCAGGGGCGTCTGCCGGACCTGTCCAGCGGGGAGGGGCTGTGGTCGTCGACACCCGGCGGCGACCGACCGGTGTCCGGCGAGCCGCCGCGCCGGGCCCGCACGGACGGCAACCCGTTCGACCGGGCTGCGTACCTGCGCTTTCTCGCCCAGCCGAAGGACCGGACCCTCGCCGTCAGGAAGGCGGTTTCAGGAGGCCCCGGGCGGTCATGAAGGCCCGCAACGTCTCGGCGTCCTCGGCGGACATCAGCCACCGGGGGATCACGGTCGCCGGCATCCGGCCGACGAACACGATCCAGAAGTCCGGGGTGTCCTGCACCTGCGCGACCCCGTCCCAGGCGATACCGCCGGACTCCGAGCCGCTGCGCATCATGATGTTGTCGTCGGTGATCTCGTAGGCGCCCTCGACGGCGTAGTCACCCGAGCGGCGACGGGCCCGCGACCGCACCCACGGCAGGTACAGCATCGACAGCACGCCGCCCACCGAGAACGCCAGCCACAGCGGCGATGCCCGCTCACCCCAGCCCAGCACCCGCGAGAGCACCAGTAGGACCGCACCGACCGCCACCAGCACGGCGCCGATGTAGCTGAACCGACGTAGCCGGACACCGGCGAGGGTGGCCGCCACACGGGCGGGATAGGCGGGATCGGCGGGTACGGCGAAGCGGATGCGCACCCCAGAACGATAGTGCCTCAACCGGCACGGTCGCGGCAGACGCGGAGGCGCGGACGTTTCGGCCGGAGTGGCTTTCGGGTAGCGGATGGCCATGAACCGCGATCTCCTGAAGGCCGTCCAGGTGGCGTGGGGGCTGCCGGAGTTCCGCGACGGACTGCGACACCTCATCGATCTCGACGAGGTGTCCGTGCTGCTGGCCACGCTGGCCGTGCCGGATCACGACGGTGCGGTCGACCGCAGCCTGGTGGACCTGCTGCGGTCCGGCCTGGAGACGGTCGAGATCCGGGAGGCGGTGTTGCTGCTGCTGGAACGGGACGAGGTGCGCCGGCCTCTCGTGGCGGCGGCGGTGGAGCCGCTCGCCGACCGACCGGGCCTCGCCGCCGCCATCACCTCGGCCGCCGAGGATCCCGCGGTACGACACGAGGTGCGGTCCGTCCTGGACAGCGCCAAGGTGCGCGAGCTGATCTGGCAGGCGTTGGAGAACCAGCTCAGCGACCACCGGATCGGCCTGGTCCGCCGGGCGGCGGCGCTGTTCGTACGGCACCCGAGCGTCCGGCGTCTGGTGTGGGCCGCGCGCCGGCACGGCGTGCTGCGCGAACTACGACGCCGACCGCTGGTCGACCAGGCCCACGGCCGGCAGGGGCTTTGACACACGCCCGTAGCGTGGCGGGGTGGCCGCGCCCCGCCCGGCACCGACCCCGGACCTGAGCCGCCCGCTGACGTTCCTGTTCGCGCTGGCGGCCGGCGCGGCGATCGCCAACCTGTACTGGGCGCAGCCGCTGCTCGGCGCCATCGCCGACGATCTGAACGCGCCGACCGCCACGGCCGGTTGGCTCGTCACCGCGACGCAGGCCGGGTACGCAGCCGGCGTCCTGCTGCTCGTACCGCTCGGCGACAGCCTGGACCGCCGCCGCCTCGTCCCGGTGATGTTCCTGGCCTCGGCCGTCGCGCTGCTGCTGTGCGCGCTGGCGCCGTCGATCGGCGTGCTCCTTGTCGCGCTCGGCGTCCTGGGCGTCACGACGATCTCCGGGCAGATCCTCACGCCACTCGCCGGCGATCTGGCCGGTGACGCCGACCGTGGTCGGATCGTCGGTGTCGTCGGGTCCGGGACCCTGACGGGCATCCTGGCCTCCCGCACGATCAGCGGTCTCGTCGCCGGCGCCGCCACGTGGCGTACGACCTTCGCCCTCGCCGCGGTCGTCGCCGCCCTGCTCGCGGTCCTGCTCCACCGCGTGACACCACCGCTGCCACCGCGGGCGCGCATACCGTACCCGCAGCTCCTGTTCTCGGTCGCCGCCGTGGTCCGCCGTGAGCGGGCGGCGCGGTGGACGCTGGCCCTGGGCGCCACCGGATTCGCCACCTTCTCGCTCTTCTGGACCTCGCTGACGTTCCTGCTCAGCGGTCCACCGTTCCGCTTCCCGGCATCGGTGATCGGGATGTTCGGGCTGGTCGGACTCGCCGGCGTCCTCTCCGGCCTGCGCGGCGGTCGTCTGCACGACCGCGGCTGGTCGCTTCCGGCCACCGGAGCGGCCTGGGCCCTGGCCCTGGTGGCGTTCGTCGTCGCGGCGTTCGGCGGCCACTCCCTCGTACTCCTCGTCACCGTGACCGTCGTGGTCGACGTCGCCCTCCAGACCCAGGCCCTGCTCAACCGGGCGCGGTTGTTCGCCCTCACGCACGAGGCGCGCAGCCGCCTCAACACGGCGCTGGCGACCAGCAACTTCATCGGCGCCGCCGCCGGCTCCGCCGCCGCGAGCACACTCTGGTCCGCAGGTGGCTGGTCGACGGTCGCGATCGCGGGAGCAGGACTCTGCGGCGTGGCGCTCACCGTGTGGGCACTGGGACGGCGTGGCCCACTCGTCGTCGGCCGTGACCCCGTCACCTGAGGACGGGCGGGTCAGCGCGCCCGCGTCCGGTCGACGATCGGGAAAGCCCGCCGTACGGCCGCCAGGAACTCGTCCCGGCGGGAAGCGTAGGTGCTGACCGCCGCCCACAGCGCCTCCAGCGCGGCCTGCAACGGATCCGACTCCCCGGCGGCCACGAGGGCCGGCAGGGCCATCGCGACCGGGTCCACCGGGCCGTCGAGCGCCGCGCGCAGCAGGTCGGTCGGCGCGGCGTCCGTGCGGCGCAGCGAGGCGACGGCGATCGTGACGGTCGGCCCGCCCACGATGCGTGTCCGGAGCGCGGTCATGTCGGTGAACTCGGCGGGCAGCGGTCCACCCCGTTCCAGGGCCGCCCACGCCGGCGTCATCCAGTCGAGATCCGCGATGCCGGCGAGGGCGCACGCCTGCCGCGCCGCCCAGATCGCGATCTCGCGTTGGGTGACGGCGTCGGCATCGGCCACCCCGTCGACCAGGTCCCGGTCCAGCAGCAGCATGCCGTGGATGTTGCCGCGTACCCGTCGAAGTGGCTCGCTCGGCAGCCGCCCGCCCCAACGTCGCAACTCCGCCCGCCGCCGGTACTCCTCGTTGCGGCGCTCCTCGTCCGCCCGCCTGCGCAGCTCGGCCTCGACCCGCTCCCACAGCGTGAGCGGTGTCGGCAGGCCACGAGCCCAGCCATGCCAGTACGCGGCGTTGCCGCTGCCCTGGCGCAACACCGCGTCGGCACGGACATCGCCGTCACCCGGGTCGCCGCCCGCGCTGCCCTCCGGCCAGAAGCAGAGCAGGTAGCGGTCCGGTCGTCGGTCGAGGTACGTGTGGTCGTCCTCGTCGATCTCGTCGGGGTCGAGCCCTCCGAACGGATCGCTCCCCTCGTCCATGCCGGCCGCGCAGTACCGCACGCGGTAGACCGGCAGCCGGCCACCGTCGTTCTCCTCCGAGGTCAGCGGCAGGTGGGCCAGCGCTCCGTCGCCCCACGGGACCAGGTCGACCACCGGGGCCCTCGGCACGAACGACACCTCCACCACGTCCTCCCACTCACTGTCGACGACCGACGGATCGGCGTCGTGCAGCTCGATCCGGAACCGGACCCGTCCGGAGTGCGTACCGGTCATCAGGAACAGCGCACCCGGGTCACCGGCGCCGCACAGTCCGTTGGCCTGCCCGGCGAACGCCCGCTCCATGTCGGGAAGATTCCGGCTCGTCACGTAGATCTGCCCATAGTCCACCGGCGCCGGGCCGTCGAAGAGAACGCGCATCGAACGATCCTGTCATCGACCGATCGGCGTCCGCCGCCCCGCGACGAGTCGGGCGGCCACCTCATCAGCGAGGAACGTCGATGCCTTGACACTCCACATGCGATCGCTAACACTTGGCTGCAACACGCGCTTAACACACCGAACACACGCTGTCCGCATCAGGGTGAGGTGCCGGGTCCACCTGTGCGGCACGCCAATCACGCCGCGATTCGACCAATCATGTCCGCGGTTCGTGTTAGCGCTAACACCTTCACGACCGCCTCGGAGGCATCATGGTCACACCACCCGCTGGCCGCGCACCTGTTTCGACGCGCGCTCCTCGCCTGTTACGGCGAACGCTCATCGCACTGGTAGCCGTGTTGACGGCGCTGGTGGGTGGTGTCGCGGTCCGGCCCGGGCCGGCTGCCGCCGCCACCAGTGGGTTCCGGGGTATGAACTGGGCCGTGCTGGGCGACAACTTCAGCACCGGTCCGCTCGTCGTGCAGGGCTTGAGCATGTCGGACAGCAATGCGACGGTGCGGGTCAAGGCCAATGCCCTCTACGACGACATGGCGTCCACCCTGGGTGTCAACACCGTCCGGTTGCCCATCAACACGCACACCGTCGGCACGGCCTGGTGGGAGGCGTACCGCGGGGCCATCGACGCCGCGACCGCCCGCGGATTCAAGGTGATCCTGGCCTACTGGGAGGACGGGGCCGCCTCCGGCGGCAGGATCACGAACCTCACCGCGTGGAACGCGATGTGGTCCACGGTGATCAACACGTACGGCGCGAACCCCAACGTCTACTTCGAACCGATGAACGAGCCGCACGGCTACAACTCGACCGAGTGGCGCACCGTCGCGGCGAACTGGCTCAGCTCCCACTCCTCGGCCCCGCCCAGCCGCGTGCTCATCGGCGGCACCGGCTTCAGCCAGGACCTACGCGACATCTGCACCGACAGCCGCTTCAACGCCACGCTCCTCTCCTTCCACTACTACGCCTTCTTCTACGGCGCGATGACCTACGACGCCTTCCGCAGCCACATCCAGACGCGCCTGGGCACCTGTGCCGCCCGTGCGGTCGCCACCGAGTTCGGCGCGCCCATGAACGACGGCCGTAACTACGCCGACCCGAACAGCACCGACAACTTCGTGCGCTACATCCGGGCCATGGCCCAGGTCATGCGCGACAACCAGATGGGCGGCACCTACTGGCCCGCCCTCGGCGGCAAACCCGGCAGCATCGGCTACGACTGGTACTCGATGTACTCACTCACCGGCAGCGGCACCGACCTCAACCTCAGCGTCCGCAACAACTCCGGCGCGGACCGGATCCGCTACGGCTGGGGAGACACCACCGGCGGCGACCCCACAACGCCTCCTCCGAGCACCGGAACCTTCTACCGCATCGACGTACGACACAGCGGCAAGGCCATGGACGTCCAGTCACCGAACACCACCAACGGCGCACGCGTCGGCCAGTACACCTACGGCGGCAACCCCTGGCAACAGTGGCAGTTCCAGGACGCCGGCAGCGGCTACTGGCGGATCATCAGCCGCAACAGCGGCAAGTGCCTCGACGTGACCAGCGCCTCGACCGCCGACGGCGCCGAGCTGATCCAGTACACCTGCGGCAACGGCACCAACCAGCAGTTCCAGATGGTCACCAACGGCGGCTACTTCCAACTCCGTGCCCGACACAGCGGCAAGTGCGTGGACGTACCGGCCGCGTCGACGGCGGACGGGGTGGTCCTCAAGCAGTACACCTGCAACAGCGGCGCGAACCAGCAGTGGTCCCGCACGGCTGTCTGACGACCCGCACGCCAGCGCCCCCGCTCATCGTCGTAACGGTGCGCGGGGGCGCTTCGTCCCTGCCGGGAAGGTCAGGGCGTCCACCGTACGCCCGGGTTCACCCGCCCGAACCAGTCGAAGACGGCCATGTTGTCCCACTGGTTTCCGGTGCCGTTGATGTTGGCCGGATCCCAGCCGTTGCCGTTCACGGCGTACCAGGTCGGTTCCCAGTAGAAGACACCGACGGCTCCGGCGTTACGCGCGGTGTTCTGCACCCAGTCGAACTCCTGGGCCTGCCCGGACCAGCTCGCGCTGATGCCGTCGCACGTCGCGTCGCCGATGGCGTTCGGCTCGTTGTCCGCGTTGTTGCGGGTGAAGGGGTACGCGGTCTCCGCGATCACCACCGGCCTGCCGTAGCGACCGCGCAGGTCGACGATGTTGTTGTACAGGTTCGCCAGGCTGCCGTGCCACATGCAGTAGTACGACAGGGCCGTGATGTCCCACTGCACGCCCTGGGCGCGGATGCCGTCGTAGAACCACCGGGCGTTGGCGTTGCTGTCGGCGTTCGCCGTGTGGATCATCACCGGAATGCCGCCGCCGCACGCCTTGGTCGCGCTGTAGCCCTGTTTCAGCAGGCCGGCCAGCGGGCCGAAGTCGTTGTTGACGACCTTGCCCTCGTTCCAGAGCATCCCGACGTTGATCTCGTTGCCGATCTGCACGCTGTCCGGCAGGGTGCCCTGCCCCCGCAGGCCGGCGCAGACGTCGTAGGTGAAGTTGTACACGTCGGCGCCCAGTTGGCTCAGGCTGTGGCCGGCCCACGCCGCCGGCTTGTACTGCTTGCCGGGGTCGGCCCAGGTGTCGGAGTAGTGGAAGTCGATGAGCACCTTGAGGCCCTTCGCCTTGGCCACCCTGGCCTGGGCCAACACCTTGCTCTTGTTGTTGTAGCCGCTGACCGGGTTGTTCCAGACGCGCAGTCGGACGTAGTTCACGCCGACGGACCGCAGGATGTCCAGTGGGTCACGGGCCACCCCGCCGGCGTCGTAGTACCGGGCGCCCAGGTCGAGGCTGCGCTGCAACGAGGAGACGTCGGCGCCCCGCATGGTGAGCGTGTTCGCGGCCGAGGCGGGTGCGCTCGGGGCGGCGAGTGTGGTGGAGACGAGGAGGATGCCGGCCAGGACAACGCCGGGCAGGGCCCTGCGGCGGCGGTGGGGTGTGCTCACGAAACTCCTTGCCCGGCGCTCAGCCCGTGGCGCACGGAGCGCCGTTCAGTGTGAAGGTGGTGGGCGGCGCGTCGCTGGCGCTCCACCGCCCCTGGATGCCGAAGGTCGCCGAGCCGTTCGGCGACAGGACGCGGTTCCAGTCGACGTTACGGGCGGTCACGGTGGCACCGGTCTGGCCGACCGTGGCGTTCCATGCCGAGGTCACCTGCTGGTCCCCGGGGAAGGCGAAGGTGACGATCCAGCCGTCGACGGGCGCGGCACCGAGGTTCTGCACCGTCACCGTGGCCACGAAACCGCTCTGCCACTCGGACTGGTTCCGGTAGGTCACCCGGCAGGTCGAGGGCGGCGGGGGCGACGGCGTGGACGTCGTGGGCAGCGTGACCGTGTTGGACGCGATCGACACGTTGCCCACCGCGTCCCGGGCCCGCACGTAGTAGAGGTTCCGCAGCGGCGTCGACGCGGGCAGCGACGTCGTGTACGTCGTCCCCGGGACGGTGGCGATCAGCGTCGAGCTGAACCAGCCGTCGAAACGGTAGACGTTGTACCCCAGTACGCCGACGTTGTCGGTCGACGGCGACCAGGACAGCGTCCCCGTGGAGGCGGTCACCTCGCCCACGGTCAGGCTCTGCGGGGCGCTCGGCGGGGTGGTGTCCGGGCCGGTGTCGGTCACCGGCGTGACCACGGTCAGCGTGTCGGTGAAGGCCGACAGGTGTCCGAGAGTGTCCTTGGCCGCCACCCGGAACGAGTACTGCCGGCCCGGACCGATGTACGAGGTGACGGTGGTGCTGGTGACGGCGCCGACGCTGGCGCTGTAGATCACGTCGTCGAACGCCTGGTAGTACGTGATGTCGTACCCGGCGACGGCGCAACAGCCGGGCTTGGCGGCCGTCCAGGTGAGGGTGACCGATCCGGCCCCTACCGCGCTGGCGGTCAGGTTGGTGGGCGGGCTCGGTGGGAAGGGCGAGGTGCCCGGCGTGCCGGGCGGCGTGGTCGGCGCCGGCGGCGCGGTTCCGGTCGGTTCGGCGGCGGGCGGCGCGGCGGCGCGCGGCGCCGGGGCGACCCCGGGATACGCGGCAGGGGCGGCGGTGCCGGCGTCGGCCGCCGGCGCGGCGCCCGCGACGGTCACGACCACCGCCGTCGAGAGCATGGCGGCGACCAGCAGACCGGGCCCCAAGCGGCGGAACAGCGAGGACGACGAGACGCCTGTCATACGTCGACGATGGCGTCGGACATCGATGATCGCCAACGTATCTCATTACTCGGTCGCCGCCGGATCGGCGCGTCACCCGACGAGCGCCCTGCCGGGGAGACGATTCACTGGGAGCGATACCAGCCGGGGCGGAATTCCGTCCGCCCGATCGCTACACTCGCCGCAACGCCGGCACCGTCCACAGTCCTCAGCCTGCGCTGATTCGAATCGAATGGAGACGCCTGTGACCCGCGACGAGGCGGCCCCCCCGGGCATCGATCCCCGCATCCCCAGCGTGGCCCGGGTCTATGACTATTTTCTGGGCGGCAAGGACAACTTCGAGGCGGACCGGCAGGTCGCCCAGCACGCCCTGCGGATCACCCCGGACGGGCCGGCCGCCGGGCAGGCGAACCGGGCGTTCCTGCGTCGGGTGATCCGCTTCCTCGTGTCCGAGGCGGGCATCGACCAGTTCCTCGACATCGGATCGGGGCTGCCCACCCAGGGCAACGTGCACGAGGTCGCCACCGAGCAGAACCCGAAGGCTCAGGTGGTCTACGTCGACAACGACCCGATCGTCCTGACGCACGGCCGGGCACTGCTCGCCGCGGACGGCACCGCCACGGTGATCCAGGCGGACATCCGGACGCCGCAGGAGATCCTGCACCACCCGGACGCACGGCGCTTCCTCGACTTCGACCGCCCGGTCGGGCTGCTCCTCTTCGCGATCCTGCACCACCTGGGCGACGACGAGGACCCGCGCGCCGTGGCGGCGGAACTGATCGACGCGCTGCCCTCGGGCAGCTACGTGGCGATCTCACACTTCCGTGACCCGGGCGAGCGGGACCCGGAGGGCTCCCGCAAGGCGCGCGAGGTCGAGCGGGTCTTCAACGAGTCGCTGGGCACCGGCCGCTGGCGTACGGACGAGGAGATCCTCTCGTTCGTCGACGGGCTGGAGGTGCTGGAGCCGGGACTGGTGCCGCTGGCCGAGTGGCGCCCGGAGCCGGGCGCGTCCGCCCCGCAGCAGACCGACACCTATCACACCTTCGTCGGACTGCTCGCCCGCAGACCGTAGGTCGCGCCGCGCGTCCGTCGGCGAGAGCACCCCGCCGACGGACGCGTCACGCCGCGCCGGGCTCCGCCGACTCACCCCTAGTTATTGACGACGCAAATTTCCACCGGTAGCTTCAAGTCCATTGATAGTCGTCTATCAAAGGGGACCGCCGTGCTCTGGAAATCCATCGCCGTTGCCGCGTCCGTCGCAGGCGTCCTGGCTACCGCCCCCGCCGCCCCCGCCGCGGCCTCCGGTGTCTGGGGGCCCGGGAACTGCCCGCAGGGCGCGTTCTGCGCCTGGCCCAACTGGGACCACCCGGCGGAGGGCCCGACAGCACCTCCATCCCTGGTGACCAGCACCGAGTGGTCGGGCAACGTCCCGGTCTTCAACTACTACAACCACACCTCCCGGAACGCCGAGATCACCTGGTCCTACACGTACCTCGGCACGCCCCTGACCGGCACGGAGTGCGTACGCCCCGGCGACGGGAACTTCTACGTGCCCATGTTCGTGACGAAGGTGACCTGGCAGCCGCGTACCTGCTGACACGCCGCCCGTACGGGCGGCGCTGGCCGCCTCGTCCGAGGCCGGCCTACGTCCGGTGGCCGTGCCGCGGTCGCAGTCGGCGCGGGCGAACCAACACCCCCGTGCGGTCGACGGCGCGGCGTTCGCGCCGTCGCCGCGACCGGCATGGGGAAGAGTGTCGGGTGAGCCAGTTCCGAGCGGCGACGATTCCGCGTATCGCGTAGGAGACTCCGATGACCGACGGACCCCAGGGCGAATCCGCCCGCAACGTCGTCCTGGTGCACGGCGCGTACGCCGACGGCTCCTCCTGGTCCGACGTCATCCCGCTCCTGCAACGGGCCGGCCTGACGGTCACCGCCGTGCAGAACCCACTGACCTCGCTGTCCGACGACGTCGCGGCCACCCGCCGGGCCCTGGACCGCCAGGACGGACCGACGGTGCTCGTCGGCCACTCCTGGGCCGGCACGGTCATCACCGAGGCCGGGGACCATCCGTCGGTCACCGCCCTGGTGTACGTGGCGGCCCGCGCGCCGGACGCCGGCGAGGACTTCACCGCGCTCGCCGGGAAATTTCCCACGCCACCGGCGAACGCGGGCCTCGTCCACAACGACGGGTACGCGCAGCTCAGCGAGAGCGCCTTCCTCGAAGACTTCGCCGGCGGCGTCGACGAGGCCCGTGCGCGCGCCCTCTACGCCGTCCAGGGGCCGATCGCCAGCGACCTCTTCGCATCCCGCACGACGACTGCGGCCTGGCGGGACAAACCCTGCTACTACTCCATCTCGCGGCAGGACCGTACGACCGCACCCGAGCTCGAGCAGTTCCTGGCCAAGCGGATGAACGCGACGACGATCGAGGTCGACTCCTCCCACCTCGCCATGGTCACCCACCCGGATGCGATAGCCGACCTCATCATCATGGCCACGCACGGCACCCGAAGCCCGACGCCGAACAACGCCGGCCGATGACATACGCGCTCCCCCCGAGTTATCTGTAAACAACCCTTGATATTAAACGTCACGAACGTCAATATGTGGAGGTCGCGGGTCGTCGAAGCCTGGGGAGTGAGCCATGAGAAGCCGTCGCATCGTCGCAGCGCTGGCCGGGGCGGCGATGTCCGTCGCGGCCGCCGTCGCCTTCGTCCCCAGCAGCATGGCTGCCGTGTCCTCGGCGAACGCCGTCGCGGCGGTCGCCTGCACGGCGCCCGCGTGGGCCGAGGGCACCACCTACCAGGTGGGCGCCCAGGTCACCTACGGCGGTCGCCTCTACCAGGCTCTGGTCACCCACACCGCGTACGTCGGCGCCGGCTGGAACCCCGCTTCCACCCCGTCGCTCTGGCGTGACCTGGGGGCGTGCTCGGGCAGCACTCCCCCGCCCACCACGCCACCACCGACGACCGCGCCGCCCACCACGCCACCACCGACCACCGCTCCCCCCACCACGCCGCCGCCGACCGGTGGGACCTGCGCGGTGAAGTCGCGGCCGACCGGCAAGGTGTTGCAGGGCTACTGGGAGAACTGGGACGGTGCCTCCAACGGCGTACACCCCGGGCTCGGCTGGATCCCGATCACCGACAGCCGGCTCCCGCAGCACGGCTACAACGTGATCAACGCGGCGTTCCCGGTGATCCGCGCGGACGGCACGGTCCTCTGGGAGAACGGCATGGACGCCGGCGTGAAGGTGGCGACCCCGGCCGAGATGTGCCAGGCCAAAGCGGCCGGCGCCACCATCCTCATGTCGATCGGCGGGGCCGCCGCGGGCATCGACCTGAGCTCCACCGCGGTCGCCGACCGATTCGTCGCGACGATCGTGCCGATCCTGACGGCGTACCACTTCGACGGCATCGACATCGACATCGAGACCGGCCTCACCGGCAGCGGCAACATCAACACCCTGTCGACCTCGCAGGCCAACCTGATCCGGATCATCGACGGCGTGCTGGCTCGGATGCCGTCGAACTTCGGCCTGACCATGGCCCCGGAGACGGCGTACGTCACCGGCGGCAGCGTCACCTACGGCTCGATCTGGGGCTCGTACCTGCCGATCATCAAGAAGTACGTCGACAACGGCCGGCTCTGGTGGCTCAACATGCAGTACTACAACGGCAGCATGTACGGCTGCTCCGGCGACTCGTACCCGGCGGGCACCGTGCAGGGCTTCACGGTGCAGACGCAGTGCCTGAACAACGGCCTCACCATCCAGGGAACCACCATCCGCGTGCCGTACGACAGGCAGGTCCCCGGCCTGCCCGCGCAGGTCGGGGCGGGCGGCGGCTACCTGTCGACGTCGTTGGTCACGCAGGCCTGGAACTCCGTGCCCGGCCTCAAGGGCCTGATGACCTGGTCGGCGAACTGGGACGGCTCGAAGGGGTGGAGCTTCGGCGACAACGTGAAGCGCCTACAGGGCCGGTGAGGCCCGCCCCCGCCGGACCGGTTCGACGGGGCCGGTCACGGCAGGCCGTCCGCCGCCCGTGCGCGGGTACGTCTGATGCTGGCGATCTCACCCTTGATCGGTAGCCAGTAGAAGGGAATGAAGGCGGCGACCGCGATCAGGCCGGCGATCGGGTGGACGACGCAGAGCGCGGTTCCGACGGCGATCCAGACGGGGGCGGGTCGGAACCGCCTGCTGATCGCCCTGGCGGTGGCCTCGTCGGTGGTGGACGTCAACAGGCGGTGCCCGCTCCTGGCGTACTCCCAGATGACGTTGAAGAGGATGGCGGCGGTCCCGTAGACGATGCCGTAGAAGACGAGTGCGGTCCGCGTGCCGGGGCCCTCCGAGAAGGCGCGGGCCAGCACCGACGAGACGAACGGCAGAAAGGCGATCACCATCAGGAGCAGGGTGTTCAACAGCAGCAGCAGGCGGTCGGCGGAACGGATGTGGTCGAACATGACGTGATGGTTCACCCACATCTGGCCGATCAGCAGGAAGGTGACGCCGTAGGCCAGGTAGGACGGCCACAGGTCGAGCAGTCCGCGCATGAGGTGTTCGGTGTCCTGGGGCGGCCGGATCTCCAGGACGAGAAGCGTGATCGCGATCGCCGTGACGGCATCGCTGAAGGCGACCACCCGGCCGGGGTCACGTTCCGCTCCGATCGGCATCCGCGATCTGGTCGCCCCGTTCGAGGTGGCGCCGCGGGACGCCCGGATCCTCCGCATCAGCCTCCCCCACCCGTGCCCGACCGCCGCCGGAGCGCTGCCGGGAATCCCCGCCGGGGGAGGGAGCTAAACCGGCAGCCGCACCATCATCTGGTCGGCACGGACGGGTCCGTGACCGACCAGGGCGCCCTCCGGATTCCCGGCCTCGGGCACCCTGGCCGCGCGTCCCCATCGGTTGCCAGTGGATTTCCACGCCGTTACGGTGGGGCTCCATCGACGTTTGTCTACAAACGGGGGGCCGTATGTCCACGCCTGTCACTCGCCGTACCGTGCTGGCCGGTGGCGCCGGCGCCGCTCTCGGTCTCACCCTGCCGGGCGCCGCCGCCCAGGCCGACGACCGTCACCACGAGATCGGCGTGAGCTTCACCCTCGACGCGCGGACGCTCGACGGCGGTGAGCAGGTCACCTCGGTCACCCTCGACACCCGTCGGCTCGGCCCGATCGACCCGGCAGGGCTCACCCCCGGAACGTTCACCGTGCACGCCAAGGCGACCAGCCCGCTCCCGATCGCCCCCGGCGATCTGATCTTCAGCGAGTACGACCTGGACCGCACGGTGACCGCGGCCCGGCTCGACCGGCACGGGAACATCGTCCTGGAGCTGAGCCACGCAGAGGGTCAACCTGGCGGCGGCACTCTGGGCTACATCCTGAGCAAGGGCCGCAACGTCCGGCTGGACCTCGTCTACACCATCACGCAGAACACCCCGCTCGTGCGCCGCCACGGCGCCCCGCTCACCATCACGCGCTTCGTACAGGGACGGCTGTCGAACCCCGAGGTGGACGCCTTCACCCACCATGTCTCCGGGTCGGGCCTGAAGTACCGGCTGTACTCCCCGCAACGGACGCGTCACCACGGACGACGGCCGCTGATCCTCTGGCTGCACGGAGCCGGCGAGGGCGCCTCGATGCCCGACGGCTACTACGACAACGAGACCACGCTGCGCGCCAACCGGGGCGCGCTGGGCTTCGCCACACCGGAGGCTCAACGGATCTTCTCCGGCGCGTACGTCGTCGCCCCGCAGAGCACCTCCTACTGGATGGAGGACGGGCCCCGGTTCGCGCCGCTGATCCGCGAGATCGTCCAGGATCTCGTTCGTCGCGAGCACGTCGACCCCGACCGGATCCACGTGGTCGGTTGTAGCAACGGCGGCTACATGTCCCTGGAGATGACCGTCGCGTACCCCGACCTGTTCGCGGCGTCGGTGCCGATCTGCGGCGTCGTCCAGCCGCTCGGCGGGGAGGGCCCGCCGCTGATCACGGACGCGGAGCTGGCGGCGATCCAGACGCCGACCTGGCTGGTCACCTCGCTCGACGACGACACCGTGCCACCGGAGACCAACACGATCCACGCCCACGACCTCATCCGAGGATCACTGGTCACCCTGTACGACCACGTCGTCTGGAACGGCTACCAGTTCCCCGGTCACTGGTCCTGGATCTACGTGGCCCGCAACGACCCGAGCCGGCACGGCACGCACATCTGGCAGTGGATGGCCCGCCGTCACCGATGATCTACCCCATCGAGGTCAGCTCACCTGAACACCGGCGCGGTACACGGCGAGCGGGTGGCGCAGCACCCTGATGTCGCTCGTCGGATCACCGTCGACGATCAACAGGTCGGCCTCGAATCCGGGCCGGACGCGGCCCTTACCGCCGCCCACGCCACACACCTCTGCACCGACCACGGTGGCCGCGGTAAGGGCGGCGGTGGCGGGAATGCCGCAGTCCACGTACTCGACGAGTGTCTCCGGCAGGATCCCGTGCGGTTTCGCGGGGCCGAGGCCCGCGTCCGAACCGGCCACCAGACGGACCCCGGCCCGGTACAGGGTGGCAGCGCCGGCCCGTAGCGCGGCGGCGCTGAGCCCGGCCCGCTCCGCCATCGCCACCACCTCCGGCGGGATGACCACGGCCGGATCGGTGCCGAGCGTGGCGCAGACCGCTGGTCCGGACGCGGCCAGGCGGTCCGCGAGCTCGTCGGGGACGTGGGCACCGGCCGCCGTCACGCAGGTGCAGTGCTCGACACCGTCCACACCGACGCGTAGCGCCTGCTCGACCGCGCGGAGGGCGTGCGTGTGCGCGGTCACCGGCAGGTCCAGATCGTGCGCCTGCTCAACGGCGGCGGTCATCTCCTGATCGGTGAACTGCAACCCACTGGTGTCCGTGCCAGGCGTGAAGACCCCGCCGCTGGCCATTATCTTGATCAGGTCCGCGCCGGCTGCCGCCCGCAGCCGCACGGCCTCCCGCACACCGTCGATGCCGCTCGCCTCACCGCCCAGAGCCCAGCAGTGTCCGCCAACGCTGGTGATGGGCGTGCCCGACCCCACCACCGTCGGCAGGTCGTCGCGCATCCCCCGAGCCCGCCATCGGAGCACCGCGTCGCGTCGGTCGCCCAGGTCCCGTACCGTCGTGACGCCGGCCGCCAGGTGCGCTCGCAGTGACGCCTCGATGACCGCGTCGAGATCCGCCTCGGCGCGCTCGGCGAGTCGACCGAGGGCGTCAGGCCCGGCGTCGGCGCACAGGTGCACGTGTGCGTCGACCAGACCGGGCAGCAGTGTGCCGTCCGGCGCCTCACACACCGGCCAGCCCTCCGGCGCGTCGGTCCAGCCCCGGCGTACGTCGGCGATGCGCCCGCCCTCGATGAGGACCAGCACCCCACCATCGGTGAGCCGCTCGCCGTCGAACATCCGTGCCGCCCGGACAGCCTGCTTCGTCATCCGTCACTCCATCCCCCGCGCGGCCGCGGCCACCACACCTGCCGCGGCGCCTTGTCTCCTCCGGCACAGCACCGGTCGTGATCCGACCATCGCACCGATGGCGGGTGTCCGGCCTCCCTCCGCAGGGTGATCCCTCCTCCCTCCGCCGAGGTGATTACGGATCAGCGCGGCTGGATGTCCACACAGGACCTGCGCAATCACCGCCCCGCCTTTCGGGGCGCTCAACTTCTGCGGACCGCTGCTCCCAGTAACGGCGAGATCACCTGTAAGGTCATCGAGTCCCGTCCCTGACCTATCGCCTAAGAACCTGGGGAGGTTCAGTTATGGTCACGCCTTCGGTGACCCCCCTGACGGTGTCCGCCGAGCGGGGACTGGCACGCAAAACTCTGCGAACGAGTTCTCTGGTGACGTTCGGCGCGACCGCGTCATCTCCCATGGCCGTTCTCGTCGGCGGTATCGTCGCCACCTATGCGGCGACCGGCAATACCGGTGTGGCCTCCAGTTTCCTGCTCCTGACGGTCGTGATGCTCCTGTGGGCACCGGGGTACATCGCCATCGCCCGTTACGTGCAGCCCAGTGGCATCTTCTACACCGCCCTCGCCGCCGGCCTTTCCCGGCTCGTCGGGGTGGCGGGCGCGCCGGTCGTGCTCCTGGCCTACAACACCATCCAGATATCGCTGTACGGACTCCTCGGTTCGGTGATCAGCGGTCTGGTCGGCGGACCGTGGTGGGTCGGCGCGCTCCTCGCGTGGGCCATCGTCGCGGCGTTCGGTCTGCAACGCACGGGTGTCAGCACCGCCATGTTCGGGACCATCCTGATCGTCGAGATCACGTTGCTGCTGGTGTTCGTGATGGTCGGCCTGGCCCACCCGGCGGGCGGTCACGTGACGTTCACGGCCCTGAACCCGACGCAACTGTTCGATGCCGGTGTGGTGGCCGGACTCGCGGTCCTTCCCCTCGGCTTCGCCGCGTTCTTCGGCACCGAGACGATCGCCGCGTACGGTGCGGAGGCGCGGTCCGCGCGGGCGGTGTCACGCAGCATCATCTACGTGATCGTGGGCCTGGGCCTGCTCTACGCCCTGTGCGCCTGGGCGATGGTGGCGACGGTGGGCGCCGACCGGGTCGTCGACCTGGCCCGCGACCCGGCGGCGCCGCTGCCGTTCGAGGTCTTCTCGGGCTCCCGCGCCGGTAGCGCGGGCGTGCTGTTGGTGGCGCTGGGCGGCCTGCTGCTGGTCAGCAGCGTCCTCGCGGCGATGATCAGCTTTCACAACAGCGTGGCGAGATACCTGTTCGCTCTCGGCAAGGATCGGCTGCTGCCCGCCCGCCTGGCTGCCATCCGCGAGGGTGGGTCGGGCGCGCCGCTGGGTGGCTCGATCACCCAGTCGATCACCGCGCTGATCGTCATCCTGCTGTTCGTGGTGAGCGGCGCCGAGGCGTTGACCATGTTCACCTGGCTGAGCAACATCGCCGCGGTCAGTCTGATGCTGCTGATGACGGTGAGTTCACTCGCCACCGTCCGTTACTTCGCCCGTGGCGGCGGGCGCAGCGAGTCGCTGTGGGCGCGGGCGATCGCCCCCACGCTCGGCGGTATCGCGATCGCGGTGATCCTGCTGGTCACGCTGGTCAACATCAGTGCGGCGCTCGGCACGCCACCCGGCTCCCACCGCGCCTGGCTGGTGCCCGGGACGGTCGGCCTCTTCGTCCTCGTCGGCGTGCTGTGGGCGATCAGCGTCCGGGCCCGCCGGCCGGACCTGCTCAGCGGCATCGGAGAGCGCGAGACCAACCCGACGCGGCAGGTCGACGAGGACCTGGGTCACCTCACGCTCTGAGCCGCGTCTGCGGATCGAGGCAGGCGGCGCCGCCGACGCGGTGCCGCCTGCCTCGTCGTTCCGACTACGTCGCGGCGCCCCTGGTCGGGGTGATCCGCTGCGCACCGACGTGCACCAGCGTCGCCAACTGGGCGATCCCGGTCCAGATAGGAGCGTCGCCCGAATAGCTCTGCAACGGCCGCCACGCCTCGTGGAGCGGCGTCGTGGACTGGATCAGCGGTCTTTCCCAGGGATCGGTGGGCCGGTCGACGACGATTCGCGTCTCTTCGGGATCCATCAACTGGATGTAGAAGCGGCCGGGAATACGGTCCTCACCCTCCACCCGGCGCATCGTCTGCTCCCAGGTGCCGAGCGGACCGTCGAGCGAGCTGACCGCGAGCCCGATGAACGTCGACTCGGCGGTGATCCGCTCGTCGACACGGTTGCACATCTGCGGAGGCTGACGCGGATCCAGTCCCCCGTGGTCGAGGTAGTGCCGCGCCGTCTGCGCCAGGTCGTACAGCAACCTGGGCAGGTGCGACACGTCCTCGCCGGCCTTGTCGAGACGCGTCGCCGCGCCCACCTCGAAGACCGGGCGGTCCGATGTGGACCCGACGACCGGCATCGCGTAGAGGAAGGCGAATCCGTAGGGGCACAGCGGATTGCGTCGACGCTGCGCCCACGCGTGCCGGCCGTGCATGGTGTTCATCAACCCGACCCGGCTCAACGCGGAGGATCGCAACGACGCCCAGATCCGCCGCGTCTCCGGGTCGCTGATCGGGGGCGGCGATTCGCGCGTGCCCGGCGACGGGTCGACCGGCGGCGGCGCGTACGCGGACGGCGCGGACTGCCAGGGAACCGGTGGTTGCTGCTCGACCGCGGGCGACGGCATCGCATTCGTGGGCGCCACCCAACCATGGCGTCCGACCGTCGCCGACGGCTCTGGAGGGAGAGAGGAATGGCCGCCCGGGTGCTGGTCCCAGGGAACGGCCGTCGCCCTTCCGGCGGTCGCCGCCGCTCTCCAATCCTCGGCGTTCCTCTCAAAAGGACCCGAGCGAGTTCCTGGCCTGTCGTACGCCACGGTGTTAGTCCCTCCAAAGACGTCGCTACAGCCTCTCATCGCACACACACCGCGATCAACCATGCACCGCCAGTCGGCTTGATCGGGTTCCGGAGGCGGTTGCCTGGACGTCGGCGTCATGGTCCACTCTTCGCTGAGTCGCCTATCAACGGAGAGCCAGTGACCTCCCCCACCAGCGTTCCCGACGACCTTTCCCTCACCGCTGAGATCGAGCACTTACGAGCCGTTCTGTCAGCGCGCAGGTCGATCGGCTTCCCGGCCGCAGTGGATATCGACTATGGACCCGTGACCTCGCTGTTCGGATTGTTGATCAACAATGTCGGTGATCCGGAGACCGACCCCGACACCGGTCACACGAAAGCGTACGAAAGGGAGGTCATCGACTGGCACGCGAACCTTTTCGGCGCCCCCGCCGACGATCGGTGGGGATATCTGACCAGTGGTGGGACGGAGGCGAACCAGGCGGCCATCCTGCTCGCCCGTGACCGGTTCGCAGGCGCGAGTCCCGTG
Organism: Micromonospora sp. RB23; assembly: GCF_053585025.1. Classification (NCBI taxonomy): domain Bacteria; kingdom Bacillati; phylum Actinomycetota; class Actinomycetes; order Micromonosporales; family Micromonosporaceae; genus Micromonospora; species Micromonospora sp. RB23. Next base: position 2,162,710 of record NZ_CM132111.1, on the reverse strand, counting down.
CTCTACTACAGCCAGGCGACCCACGACTGGATTCGCAAGACCGCCAGCATGCTGAACCTCCCCGAGGTCGTCATCCGGACCGACACCACCGGTGAGATCGACTACGACGATCTGCGGGGCGAGCTGGCCCGGCGTCGGGACCGGCCCGCCATCGTCGTGGCCAACGCCGGCACGACCGTGACCGAGGCGGTGGACGACCCCGCCCGTGTTCGTCGCGCCCTCTCCGAGCTGGCGATCCGCAACGCTCACCTGCACGTCGACGGAGCGCTCGCCGGTGTGCCGTTGGCCCTGCTGCCGGACCGGCCGGTGGCGATCGACCTCGGCCGCGTGGTCGACTCCGTCGCGATCTCCTGCCACAAGTTCTACGGCACCACCATTCCGGGAGGTCTGGTGGTGACCCGCCGTTCACTGCAACGGGCAGCCCGGCGGATCTCCTACACCGCCACGACCGACAGCACGATCAGCGGTTCCCGCTGCGGCCAACTCGCCGTCCAGATGTGGTACGCGCTGCGGCTGCTCGGCGAGGACGGGCACCGCGAACGCGCCGAGCGCGCCCGCGAGACCGCTCGCTTCGCCCACTCCCTGTTGGCCAGCGTCGGCTGGCCGGCCTGGCGCAACGTCCACGCATTCACGGTGTACTTCACGACGCCGCCACCGCCGATCTCCCGCCGCTACGGCCTGTCCAACGCCGACGGCGGCATCAGTCACCTGATCTGCATGCCGGGCGTCACCCGCCAACAGATCGAGGCGCTCGCGGCCGACATCGCGACCGTCCGGGGCGCCGAGCAGCCCAGCCCGAGCCGCGGCGTCCGGCGACTCGTCCCGGTCGCACAGTTGCCCCTGGCCGCCGACCGGCCCTGAATCGGCGGCCAACCGGGGACACACCGCCCGGCGGTGACGGCCTACTCCTGCACGGGGCCGTCGCCGGCGGTGGCGGCGCGCATCTCCTTGAGGACGAACTTGGCGGCCTTCTCCACCACGCCGACGCCCGCCTCCTGGCTGACGTGATGGTCGGAGAGCACGGCGATCAGCCAGTCGTGACGGTCCTCGACGATCCGTCCGATGCTGTTGACGAGCCAGCGACCGCCGTCGACGTCGGCCGTGTCCCAGCCGTTCTTGACGTACACGGAGGTGTTGCCCGGCTGCCGCGCGGCGGGGACTCCCCATCGCTGCTCGGGGATCACCCTCTTCATGAGGCCCATCACGAAGGTGCGGTCCTGCGGCGTCAGCGGTCCCTTCGACGACGTCAGCGCCATCAGCAGACGGAGCTGGTCGGCGGCCGTGGTCGTGGTCATCCCCCAGTGCTTGCTCGCCTTGGTCTCGCGCAGACCGAGTGTGCGGTTCGCGGCGGTGAGGCCGCTCGACCCGCCGATCTTCTGCCAGAGTGCCACCGCCGCGTCGTTGTCACTGGACACGATCATGGCTTCGGCCAACCGTCGGGTCTCCGAGTTCAGGGCCTTGCCCGGCGGCGTCTGGCGCAGCAGCAGAGCCGCGAGGATATTGACCTTGACGATGCTGGCGGTCTCGAAGCGCTCGGTGCCGGCCGTCACCGTGGCCGTACCCTGTCGATCCAGGGCCGCGACCGCGAGATGGCCGTCGTACCGGTCGACGTAGGCCTCGATCCGCGCCCTCGCCGGCTTCATCAGGTCGACGGCCGGTGTCGTCGGGACCGGACCGGCCGGCGAACGGCCGGGTGACGCGTCAGCTCCCCCACCCTCGTGCGCGCGCGTGGCGCCGTAGGCGGCCGTCGCGACGCCGGCGAGAGACAGGGTGGCCGCGGAGACGACCCAGCGGCGTGGCAGCTTCCGACTCCCCCGCTCAGCCAAGACGAGCCACCGCCTTCGCCGCGATCGAATCCACCGCAGCCTGGTCGCCGAGGTCCGGCAGGCTGATCGTCGAGACCGTCTCGTCCCGTTTCACCATGACAAAGTACCTAGCCGTAGTTGGGGTGTCGGAATGTGCGATGCGGCCCCGGACGAGCAGACCGACGCCGCCAAGATAGTGCGGGTCGACGATGTCGAACGAGACCCGCGAGCCGTGGACGAGGTAACTCGCGCACCGTTGGAGAACCTGGCGTACGTCGTCGACATTCCGCTCGGCCCATCCGGGTTCGTACGTCTCCACGATGTGGTGTGCCGGCGACGAGCCATCCGGCAGCCGGTAGTAGCGCTCCACGGCAGCCTGCCGGTGGGACTTCGCGGGGTAGTCGCTGCTCCGGTACTCGGGGCAGTCGTCCTGCTCCCACGGCCAGGGTGGCAGACCGGACCGTGCGTCGTCCGCACGCCAGCCCGCACCCAGATCGCCCGCTCCCAGAAGCATGCTCAGACCGCTCCGCTCGACGTTCACGGTGGATGACTTCTCGGGGCCGTCACCCGGCTCCCCCCGCTGACACCCCGCGACAAGCGCCACCAACGCCGACAGAACCAGCGGAACGGCCACGGACAGGGCCCTGCCGTGAACCGGGCCCCGGCGGGTCCTGCTGCTCGTGACGGACACCGAACCTCCCCCACACAGTTGACTGCCACCACAGGTCGCACCGTCACCGACGGTGCGCGACGGCACCCTCGTCGCCGCCCCGGGACAGGCGCGGCCGCTCAATGTCGCTCCTCGGCGAACAACTCGAAACGGGTCTCGCCGAGCAGCTCGCGCAGCCGGCTGAGGGAGCGCATGCTCTGGGTCTTGACGACGGCGGTGGAGACGCCCACGACCTCCGCGGTCGTCTCCACGCTCAGGTCGTCCCAGTAGCGCAGGACGATGATCGCCCGATCGCGCAGTGGCAGGGTGGCGACCGCGTCGAGCAACGTCATCCGCAGCTCAGCTGGATGTTCCTCGCCCTGATCGGGCGGCGTCGACATCGCCAACTCGGTGCTGGAGCGACGCCGCTGCTGATCGATGACGCAGCGCAACAGCACCTTGCGGGCGTACGCATAGGGGTCGTCGGCACGTTGGACCCGTCCCCAGTTGGCGTACACCTTGGCCAGCGCGGTCTGGGTGAGGTCCTGGGCGAGATGCCAGTCGCGGCACATCAGGAACGCGGCGTCGCGCAGGCGGCCCACGGCCGCCTGCGCGAATTCCACGAAGCCCTCGTCAGCCATTCGACCTGGCCAACGTCGGGAACTTCTTGGCGCCCATAGCGACGATCTCTTCCGGCAGACTCGTCCCCCAGGTCGGGTTCGCGGCGATCGCGACTGCCTCGTCCACGGAGAGAACGGCGGGCGCGGGCGAATTCTCCTTGCCCGACCAGGCCAGACAGGTGGAGATCAGCACGTCGATCTGCAGGCCGCCCCGGTGATACACCGTGATCATCTTGTCCTGCACGCAGTTGCCGGGCACCTCGGTCAACTCCACCGTCCCCGGGGCCGGATCGCCGCCGACGCGGTCCCGGTAGACGGAGAGCCGCACCATGCCGGGCCCGTCACCACGATCCAGATAGATCTGGACATACGGCATGCCGGGGCCCGCCCCGCTGCTTCCCAAGCTCGCCTGACCGCTGGTCTTCCCCTTGGGCAGGAGCCGCGTCAACAGTTCCAGGGCACCCTGTGGGGTGGTCGTCACCAGATCACCGTCCGGCCCCGCCCCGATTCGCACCGTGTCGATCACCGTCGTCGTGGGTGTCGGCGATGTGCCCACTCCCGGCGCCGGGTTCGCGCCCCGCAGGGGCGCTCCGCCCGGAGCGCCATCGGGGGTCTTTGCCGGCGACGGCGTGGGCGACGGGCTGTCGACCGACCCGCCCGGCGAACCGACCTCCCACGTCTTCGACTGACCGATTTGGTCGGCGCCGATGCGTGGCCCGATCGCAAGGCCGACCACGAGCAGCACCGCCAACGCCGATCCGCCCGCGCCGAACTGCGCCAGCCGACGCCGGCGGCGCAGTCGTCGCCCCTGTATCACCGACTGCTCGACCAGGTCACCCAGCGGCGGGGCGACGTGTCGGGCCAGTTCGTCCCTGAAACGAGCACGTACGTCCCCCACGTCTCTCACCCCTCCTTTGCCGACCGCCGACCGTGACCATCCGTCACGTTAGAGACGGGCCGACGGGCCAATTGGGTCGCAGTTTTCCGGCACCAAATTGGTTTGGCAGGAGTGACCTCGGTCGCACTCTCAGCACGTGATCAGGCGATTCCGGAGGGTCATATTCAGTCGTCGAATTCCCCGCAAAACGACGGCAGCGTCGAATTCAAGAGTCCCTTGACCGTTACGGAGCGCAACGACGCCGCTCGCGGGCCGGCCGACGCCACGTGTGGTGAGGGTTGACATTGCCGCATGCCATGTCTCATGTTGTTGAGACAATGCTTGCGACGTATGGAGGTATCTCATGCGCGAGGCGGATCACGCGGAAGCCGGACGGTGGCTGACCCGGCACGGCCTGACCGACGTCGAGCCCACGCCGCTGCTCGCGACGCGACTGTCGGTACGACGACACGCGAAGCTCGCCGACAGCGTCCTGCTGGCCGCGTTTCTGATCGGCGCCGCACTGACGCACGTGCTGGGCCGACTCGACGACCACACGTTCTCCTGGGCCCCGCTGCTGGTGCTCGCGGCGCTGGTGGTCGGCCTGCTGACCGGTCAGTGGCTGCTCGGCTGGTGGGTACGGCGCGTCGACCGGACGGCCGGCGCGCGCCTGTCCCGGCGGGTGGCCCATCCGGTGGCGCTCGGTTGGCCGGTGGTGCTCGGTCGGCCGCACGCCGCCTTCGCGGTCGCCACGTTCAGCGGCGCGGCGCTCCTCGCCGTGAGCGTGCTGCCCGTGCCGGACCCCGGCCTGCGGTACGGAGCGGCAGTCGTGCTGATCGGCCTCACCGGCGTCGGGGCCAGCATTCTCCTGCAGCTACGCCAGATCGTGACGACCCCGGCCGTGGCCGAGGACGAGGCGTCGCTCACCGCCGACGTCATCATGCGGGTCGAGGACGCCCGTCACCTCGTCACACCGAGCCTCGTCTGGTCGCTGCCGGCCATCTTCCTGTACGGGGAATCGCTCGGCTGGTGGAACGCCGTCTCCATGGCGCTCGTGCTGGCGGGCGTCTGCGCGCTCGGCCTGATCGAGGGTCGGACCACGGACGTCGGGACGACGGCGCGGCGCGCCCTGGCGGTCCGATGATCGTCATCGACGCGGCCTCACCGACGCCGCCGTACGAGCAGCTCCGGGCCCAACTCGCGAGGCAGATCCAGGACCGCACCCTCGCCGTCGGCACGAGACTGCCGACGATCCGCCGGCTCGCGGCCGATCTCAGCCTCGCCGTGAACACCGTCGGGCGGGCGTACCGGGAGCTGGAGGAGGCCGGACTCATCGAGACCCGCGGGCGGGCCGGCTCGTTCGTCTCGGCCGGCGGTGAGCAGTCCCTCGAGCAGGCCCGCCGCGCCGCACACGACTACGCGGCCGTCATCGCCCGCGTCGGCATCGATGGCACCGAGGCGATCCGGATCGTCAAGGCGGCGCTGGGCCAGGGCTCGACGCCATGACCGCCCCTGGGCCGGCCGGACAGTCCGACGCCGACGGACGGCGCGCCGGGCGCCGCGTTCACACACCGCCGCGGCGGGTCAGCCCTCGACGGCGGGCCGGCTGTGCACCACCAGCTCGCCGATCTCCAACCGGCCGACGCGCAGCTCCCGTACCACCGCCCGCCGGACAGCCAGCCGCCCGATGACCGACGCCCCGACGGCCACAGCTCCGACCGCCAGCGCCCCCATGGCCAGGGCGCCGAGCGACGCCGCCCCCGCCGCCCGCGCACCGGTGGCCACCGCGCCCGTCGCCACCGCGCCGTCCGCGCGCGTTCCGGTCAACCGCCTCAGCCGTACCTCTCGTCTCATCGCTCCATTGTCCGCACACCATCGTCCGAACGCCGCCCCCACCACCCCGGTGTCACCCCACGGCACCGGTCCTCGCCGGGTAGGGGCCGGCGGGTGACCCGCCGGCCCCTCCGGCCGGGTCACCGTCCGTACAGCTCGAACTCGTAGAGCGAGAATCCGTACGAGGTGGCGCGCTTGACGCCGTACACCCGCACGTAGCGGGCCGTGACCGGGGCGAAGGTGGCGTTGTCGACGCCGCCGTTGCCGACGGTGGTGGTGAACACCGGGGTCCAGGAGCTGCCGTCGCCGGAGACCTCGATCCGGTACGAGGTGCCGTAGGCCGACTCCCAGCGCAGCACCGCCCGGCTGACGGTGCGGGCCGCGCCGAGGTCGACGCGGAGCCACTGGTTGTCGTTGTAGCTGCTGGCCCACCTGCTGCCCAGGCTGCCGTCGACGGCCTTGTCCGGCGTGTTGCTGGTGAGGAACTGCGTGCTCGACGCGGTCGCCGGACGGCCCTGGGCCAGGTTGGTGACGTCGTCGCCCCGGCGTGCCGGGAACGAGACGACCTGCTGGTAGGTGGGGCGGTTCTGCCAGGCGATCACCGGGTGGGTGATGCCGCCGAGCCCGGAGTGTGCGATCGAGTCGGCGCACCACTGGTCGCCGGCGCCGCAGGACTTGTCGCCCGGGTAGACGGTGGTGGCCGGCACCGCGGCGGCCTGGCCGAGCGTGTCGAGCAGGGCCTGCCGGCACGCGCCGAGGTTGCCGCTGCCGCAGTAGGCGCGGCCGAGACCGCCGGTCACCGGGTCACCGAGGACGGTGCGCAGGTCCTTGTCGACGTAGCCCCACCAGCCGTGCTGGAACGACGAGCCCTTGTGCGCCTGGCCTTGCAGGGCCCAGCTCGCGGTGCCGTCGCGCCCACCGTTCTGGCCGCCCGACGGCGCCTCGTTGACCTCGATGGCGTCGACCAGCGCGGCGTAGAGGTCCGGACCGAGGCCGGGCCGGAACTCGGCCGAGGCCAGCAGCGGCCACCAGGCGTCGAAGATCCGGATCGCGTCGGCGTGCTGATAGACCTTGGAGCCCGGAGATGTCTCCACCCGACGGGCGCCCGCCTGCTGCCAGGCGCGCAGCTTGCCCACCGCGTCGGCCAGCGCCGGGTCGGTGACCGGCGTGCTGTCCAGCACCCGCAGCAGGTCGTCGAGGACCTGCTGGCCGCGCAGATCGGTCACCGCCGCGTCCGCCATGATCTTGACGACGTCGGCCCGACCGAGCTTGCGCTGGGCGATCGCCGCCCGCACCGGGCCGTCGAGCAACTGACCCCGGTGTACGGAGCCGAAACTGAAGTTGCCGTCCGCCGCCCCGAAGTCCCGCGCCTGCTTGTTGTTCCAGCTCACGTAGTAGTCCTGGTTGACCGACTGGGGGTGGGCCGACGCCGGCGCGTACGTGGCGTCGTTGGTGTCGGGGTTCCAGCCGGCCCACTCGTACGCCGGCTCGGCCTTCGCCGGGAGGTTCGGATCGGTGACGGACGACCGGACCGGGTTCGAGCCGGAGTTGAAGTACGCCGCCTCGGTCGAGTTGACGTAGAACCAGTTGAACGCGTACCCCACGCTGGCGGCGGACGCCTGGAAGGCCGCCGCGCTGCCCATCGCCGCCGGGTCGTTGAAGGCCTGGAAGCCGATCGCCGAGTCGGCCTCGTGCCGGTAGGTGGAGCGCAGCTTGGTGAACGCGGTCGGCTGCCCGTTCACCAGCCCCCGGTAGGAGACCAGCCCGTACCTGGTGCGCAGCGCGCGCAACGTGTACGAGCCGGCGGGGGTGGAGTCGGCCAGCGTGGGCGACCAGGAGTTGCGCTGCTCCAACGCCTCCATGGCGAGGCACTGCCCGTGGTACAGGTAGCGGTTGGACCGCAGCGTCGGCGCGGTGCCGTCGGTGGTGCACAGCGGGACCGCGTACGTGTCGGTGAGGTCCTGGGAGGCCGAGGTCGCGCTCCACGCGTAGTCCTGGCCGCGGCCCAGCAGCACGTAGAGGTTCAGCCCGGCGAACGCCGCGCCGCGTGCGCTGATGCCCGGCCCCTGCAACTCCTGGAGCATGAGCAGTTGCGGCGCGAAGTAGCCGGTCTGCGGACCGAACACGGCGACCGGGTTGCCGGTGGTGGTGTGCCGTCCGGAGACCACGACCGCGTTGGACATGCCGTGCGCGCGCAGGTTGGCCAGGCCGCCGACCAGCTCCTTCGTGGCGGTGCTGACACCGGCACGGGAGGCGGCCCCGCCGCTGGCGTCGTGGGCGAGCGGCTCGGCGACCACGGTCCCGGCGTCGGGGAGCACCGCGCTGGTCGCGCCCGGAGGCGTCCCCCCGTACGGGAAGCTCTGCCCGTCGTGCAGGGTGAGCACGGTCTCCGGGTCGTTCTGCGACCGGAACGCGGCCCACACCCGGTCGCCCTCGGTCGCGCCGTACTTGGCCCGGGCGGCGACCCGGACCAGCGCGGACTGGATCTCGCTGCCACCGCCCCCGCCGAACAGGCCGCCGATCACACCGGCGGTGGCGATGAGGTCGGTCATGGTGAAGTGCTTCGGCTTGCCGGCGCCGGCGAGCACGTACTCGCCCGGGTAGTTGTCGTCGGCGATCGACTTGTCGATGTAGGCGTTGATGCCGGCGATGTAGTCGACCACGTCGGTGTAGAGCTGCTGGCCCCGAACGCCCTTGGTGCGCAGCGCGTCCACCTGGGCCTGGAGGTCCGCCTCCGTGTAGGGCGAGTTGGCCCAGACGCTCTGCTCCAGCTCACGGTTGCCGGGCGCGCCGCCGGCGAACGAGCTGACGTTGCCCCGGCCGACGTGCCGCAGCAGGTCCATCACCCAGAGCCGGTCCTGCGCCCCGGCGTAGCCCGCGCCGAACATGGTGCCGCCGCGGGTGGTGCCGGTGACGTGCGGGACACCGGTGGCCTTGTCCCGCACGATGGTCACGTCCGCGCGCGGCGAGACGGTGCTCTCGACCTGCGCGGCCGGAACGCCGAACGAGGCGTCGTTGTAGAAGTGGGCGATCTGCTCGTCGGTCAGCCCGGCGTAGTTGTAGACCAGGTTCGCGTACTCGTCGAGCTGGTCGCTGGAGTGCGCCGGGCGGGTGCCGAGCGCCTGGTGCGCCAGGATGGCGACAAGCGTGGCGTTGCCGTTCTGACCCGGGGGCAGGATGTCGGAGCACTGGCCGAGGCAGTAGTCGTTGGCGGCGAACGTGGTGGCGGCCAGCGCCGGTGACGGCGGGGTCACCGTCAGAACGCTCGCGGTAAGGGTGGCGGCGGTGAACGCCGCGAGCCGGGTGCGTAGTGCGGGACGGGGCATGGCGATCCTCCGGGGACGCGGAGTCGGGCCGAACGGTGCGCCCGGCTTCCGGTGCCGCGTCTCGCCCTCCGTGCCCGGGCGCTCCACCCGGAGGTGAGAATGACTCACATCGATACCGGGCAATGATCGGCGCTGAACCGTCGTTAGGGATACCCGTCGTTCACCACGCGCCAATGTCGACGTTTCGTCGCTTTCCCGCTGAAGACCGGCGCGATGGAGCCTCGCTCACTCCCGGCGGGCGCCGCACTCAGTCGTGGCCCCCCCGCGCGACGAGCGCTTCGATGCCGTCCAGGAGCAGGCCGAGCCCGAAGGTGAAGTCGGCGTCGTCGATCCACTCCTCGGCGACGCCCAGGGCATTCGCGCCGACGGCCGAGGTCAGCTCCGGGTAGTCATCCGCGTCGAGTACCTGCCCGAGGATCTCGCCGTACTCGGCCAGCCCGGCGATCGAGTCGTCGGTGGCGGCCGGACCGGCACTCAGCGCGTGGCCCAGGGCCGCCTGCTGGGCAGCGTAACCGCTCAGGACGGTGGCGATGTTGATCCGTGCGCCGTACGTGAGCCCGGTACCGGCGAGCGCGGCGAGCGCGCGATCCAGCCAGCGCAGCAACCGGGGCCCGGTGGGCGGGGTGCGCTGGTCGAGCGCCAGCAGCCACGGTCGGGCGAGCAGGAAGTTCCGGTTGGCCCGCGTCCAGTCGAACAGGTAGTCGCGCCAGGCGCGCCCGTCGAGCGCGGGCGGCTCGGGCGCTGCGGCGTCGGCCATCATGACCAGCAGTTCGTCCTTGCTGCCGACGTAGCGGTACAGGGACATCGGTGCCACCCCGAGCTGGGTCGCGACGCTGCTCATCGTCACCCCCGCCAGACCATCACGGTCGGCGATCCGGATCGCGGCGTCGACGATCCCACCCAGTTCGAGGCTGGGCCGGGGGCCGTGCCGGGAGCTGGTCTCACGACCCCACATCCGGGCCACCACCGCCGGAAGCCTCCGTTGCGCCACGTCCGAATCTCCTCGCTCTCCACCCGGGGGTCTTGCCAGCACTCTAGATCTCAGGGACTCTGTATCTCGTACGCTGTAGCCGATACGGAGATGGAGATCGTGATGACCATCCGGATACCGGGCGGACGTCTGCACGACGTCGACGCGATCCGAGGGTTCGCCCTCCTCGGCATATTCGCGGTCAACGTCACCTTCATGGCCTCCGGCTATCCAGGGCACCTGGTGACGGACCCCGACTTCGCCTCGGGCTTCGACGACGCCGTCCGCACGTTCTCCTCGGTCTTCGTCGACATGAAGTTCTACGTGCTGTTCTCGTTCCTCTTCGGATACAGCTTCACCCTCCAGATGGAGGCGGCGAGCAGGGCCGGCGCGGCGTTCCCGGCACGCATGCTCCGCCGGATCGGCGGCCTCTTCGTCCTCGGCGGCCTGCACACCGTGCTCCTGTACGGCGGCGACATCCTCACCACGTACGCGGTGGCGTGCCTCGCGCTGCTCCTGCTGCGCAAGGTGGCCGACCGTACGGCGCTCCGGATCGCGGCGGCGCTCTACACGCTCGTGCTGATCAGTCTGGTCGCCAGCGCGCTCCTCGTGGACCGCTCGGCATTCCTACCCGGCGAGGCCCAGGCGCTGGCCAACGGCGAGGAGGCGACCCAGGCACTGCTCGGCGGCTGGACGGCGAACATCGGCGAGCACCTGGCCGGCCTGCCCCTACTGGTGCTCCAAGCGGTCACCCTGCAGGGTCCGACCGCCCTGGCCCTGTTCCTGCTCGGCATGGTCGCCGGACGGCGACAGTGGCTGAACCGGGTCCGCGGCAACGAGCCGGTGCTGCGCCGCATCCAGTGGATCGGTTTTCCGATCGGACTGCTCGGGGCGGCCGTCTACGCCGCCAGCGGCAGCAACGGCAACGCTCTCGGCGTCGCGGCCAGTGTCTCGACGGCCCCGCTGCTGGCCGCCGCCTACGTGGCGACGCTACTGCGGATCATGCACAACCCGCGTACGTCGGTGGTCCGGGCCGCGCTCGCCCCGGCCGGCCGAATGGCCCTCACCAACTACCTCGCCCAGTCGGCGGTCGGCCTGATCACCTTCACCGGCATCGGCTTCGGCCTCGCCGGGACGTTCTCCCCGCTGGCCCTCTTCGCCTTCGCTCTGGCGGTGTTCGCGGCCCAGTTGGTGGCGAGCGCGTTCTGGCTGCGGCGGTTCCGCTACGGGCCGGTCGAATGGGCGCTGCGCTGGCTCACCAACGCCCACCGTCCTGCCTTCGTCGCCCGAACCGATCGTGCGCGCGCCGCCGAGGAGGGAGTACGGCGGCCCGATCACGCGTCCTCGGCGTAGCGGACGCCGTACCTGTGCAGCGTGACGCCCTCGGCGAAGGACTCCTGTTCGAGCAGGTCCAGTTCCACCGATCGCGCCACGTCGTCGAAGAGTGGCCGACCTCCACCGAGGATGACGGGGTGTGTGAAGAGCAGCAGCTCGTCCAGCAACCCCGCGCGGAGCAGATGGGTGGCGACCGTCGCGCCGCCGACACCGATGTCGCCGTCCTGCTCCTCCCGGTACCTGGCGAGCAGCTCGACGGCATCGCCGTCCGAGCCGAGGGTCCGGGTGTTGTAGCCGGCCTCGGTGCGTGTGCGGGACACCAGCACCTTGGGCTTCGTCGTCCAGATCTCGCCGTACTCACGCAGGTAGTCCGGTAGCTCCTCGTCGGTGCGTGCGGCCGGCCAGAACCCCTCCATCGTCTCGTAGATCGTGCGCCCCTGGACCATCGACGTCAGCGCGCGGGCCCGTGCGTTGAACTCCCGGTGCAGCGGCTCGCCGATGCGCAGCCAGTTGCCGGCGCCCTCCTCGCCCGGGGCATGCTCGATCCTGAGATCCAGAGAGACGTTCATCCAGTACACGAAACGGCCCGACACGTACCCTCCCGGTGATCGCGGTCTGCACCCACCTAACCCGACGCTGGCGAATCCTCCGCGGATCCGGCGAAGCGTTTCACGAAAGCGCGGTACACCGGGGTGCCCGGCAGGCCGTCGCGGATGGCGAACACCACGTGGTCGAACCGGTCGACCACGTGCAGGGCCTCGGCGAACGCGCCGGCCACCGCGGCGGGCTCGTTGCGGAACACCCCGCATCCCCAGGCGCCCAACACGATCGACCGGTGTCCGTGCGCGGCGGCGACCTCCAACACCCGCCGCGCACGCCGGACCAGCACGGCCGGCACGTCCGACGCGTGCGCCGGCTGGTTGCGCACGATCGCGCCGAGGTTCGGCGCCGCGGCGGTCAGGAACGACGTCGTGTACGGCTGATCGAGCAGCTCGCCCTTGTCGTTGCGGAAGACCGGAACGAGCGGGGAGTAGATGACCCGGTCGCTGTAGCGCAGATCCTGCTGCGCACGGTGGAACGCGTAGAACTCCGGCACGGCAACCAGACACGGGTAGAGCGCCGACGAACGGGCGATGCTCTCCTCCTGCGCCTGCGCCCCACCCAGGAAGCCACCACCCGGGTTCTTCGCCGACGCGAACACGAGGCACGCCGCGCCGGGCCCGAGTCGGTACGCCGCCTGCAACGTCGACTCGTGTGTCACCTCCACCGTCGCGACGCCGGGCGCCGCGTCCCGCAGGGCGAGCACCTCGTCCGGCAGGTGATGCCGGGTGCCGGCGACCGCGGCGCGTACCGCCGCACCGACGAGGACCTCCACGCCGTCGCTGTCGCGGTAACGTCCCGACTCGGCGATCTCGACCGTCTGCCGAGCGATCTCACGAAGACGGCCGCTCACCGGTCCACCCGTGGGATCAGAAGATGAAGGGTGGCCACAGCCAGCAGGCTAGGCAGGCCCAGCGGCCGCCGACAACCGGATTTCGGGATCATGCTCGATGTCCGTGTGACGGGGTCACAGGGGTGACGGGTCGTCGCGCAGCCGGCTGTAGAGACAACCGTCCCGCCAGGCGCCGGCCCGGAACTCGCAGGCCCGGACGACTCCCTCCAACTGGAAGCCGGCCTTCTCCAGCGACCGCTGCTCGGCGACGTTCTCGGCATGGGTGCTGGCCTGGATGCGCTGCGCCGGCGTGTGGCTGAACAGGTAGTCGCAGAGCAGCGCCTGCGCCCGCCAGCCGATGCCCTGGCCGCGCCACTCGGGCAGCAGCACGATGCCGATCTCCCAGTAGGGCGCCCGGCCTCCGTACTGGCGCTGGAGGTAGCTGAGGTAACCCGCCCGCGAGTCGGCCGCCGGCTCGACCTGTACGACCAGGCCACCGGTCCGTTCACCGAGATAGCCGTCCTCGGCGAAGCGACGGGCCGGCGCGGCGGCGTCCCGGTAACCAGCCCAGTCGAGCCCGATCAGCCCGGGTTCGACCGCGAACCGGCGCAACATCTCCAGGTCGTCCTCGGTCACCGGGCGCAGCCGTACGGTCGAGCCGGACATCTGGTGCGCGATGCCGACCACCGGCGGTTCAGACATGTCCACCTGGCGACCGTAGCGACGGGCGGGGCGGCCCGCTGTCCCGGTTGGACAGGCTGCCCGATTCGTGCCGGAAACCCGCCGTCAGTGCGCCAGGTGGCCGGTCGCCTCCAGCAGCGCCCGGGTGAGCCGGTTGAGCGCGGCGCTGCGCAGCTGCGCCGAGGTGAACCAGTCCAGCTCGCTGATCTCCTCCCGGTCCGGTGCCGGTGTCCCGTCGACGACAACCGCCTGGTAGACGGCGGTGACGTACGCGACCCGGTCACCGTTGGAGTAGGTCACCTCGTAGTCCGTACCGCCCAGCACGTCCAGCAGCCGCAGTCCGCCGACGTGGACGCCGATCTCCTCACGGACCTCGCGCACGGCCGCCTGGGCCGGCGATTCGCCGATCTCGACCGCACCGCCCGGCACGCCCCACCTGTCCGGACTTCCGGTGTGGCGTACCAGCAGAAGCCGCTCGTGCTCGTCGACAAGGATGACCGACACCGACGGCAACTGGATCAGCTCGGGGCCGATCAGGGCCCGCAGTCGGGCCAGGTGCGCGGAGATCGCCATCAGGGCGGCCCGAACGGATCTACCGGCAGGTCGGGTAGCGGCGGGGCGTCGCTCGTCCCGTCGACGACGGTGACCTGCCAGTCGACGAGTGTGGGCGCCGCCAGCCGGCTGACGTGCCAGGCGACGACACCGACGGCGATGACGAGCGACGCCGCCGCGGCAACGAGCAGCCACTGCCGCAGTGACAGCCGTTCGTCGGCGCGCGGCGGCTGCGGGTTCTTCAGGAAGGGTGCCCACATCGGGGGCCCGTTCAGAGCCACGACAGCACCTCCTGGGCGACGGTGGCGGCCGACTCGACCACCGCCGGCTCGGCGACACCGGTCGCCTCGTAGTCGACGAACACCCCGTAGGTGCCGAGACACACCGAGAAGTGGACGCTCCGGCCGGTCTCGCGGTCACCCGAGAGGTAGTAGAGGGCGCGGTCACCGAGTGCGAACGGGTAATTCCTGGTGTTCAAGACCGTCTGCAGTCCACCATGGTCCAGGCAACGCGGACCGCGACCCTCATGCCGGCCGTAACGTCCGAGTGACACCCACAGGGCGGCGCGTCGGGCCTCCTTCCCGGGCATGCTCTCGACGCGGCAGTAGTTCGAGCGCAGGCCCGGCCCGTTCTGTTGGGCAACCTGCGGGGTACCGTGCCCGGGAACGAGACGGTCGAACACCTCCGACCGAACGAGCGGGCATACCGCGGGAGGCGCAGGCGGATCCACCGTCGCACTCCGCCAGCCCTGCCAACCGCCGACGGTCACCGAGAGCAGGACGCAGAGGGCCAGGACGCCCACCCAACGCCACCGTCTCATGCCCGCAGTGTGACCGGACAACGCAAGTGGACCAGCGGTACGCCGAGAGCGCCGCGACCGCGTCGTCGCCGCTACGATCAGCCGCCCCGAGAACCGACGAAGGATGACTCTCGTGCCAGCCACTCCCCTGTCGCCGGACGTGCCGATGCACGATGGCCAGCTCACGGTCTCACTCGACCTCGTACGTGAGCTGGTGGACGCGCAGTTCCCCCAGTGGCGGGGCCAGGCTCTCCGGCGCGTCGCCTCGCAGGGAACGGTCAATGCCATCGTGCGTATCGGGGAACGGCTGACGGCCCGGTTCCCCCTCCAGCCTCTTGAGGTCGACGCGGCACGGGTCTGGCTGGAACGCGAAGCGGAAGCGGCCCGAGAGCTGTTGGGCCGTACGCGATTTCCCACTCCCGAGCCGGTCGCCATTGGTCAACCGGGCGGCGGCTACCCGCTTCCCTGGTCGGTCCAGACGTGGATACCGGGAGTCGTTGCCACCGACCAGGACCCCGGGGATTCAGTCGCCTTCGCGCACGATCTAGCCGAGTTCGTCGACGGCGTGCGAGCCATCGACACACGCGGCCGCACGTTCGACGGCCAGGGTCGCGGCGGCGAACTACCAGCACATGACGAGTACCTGGAGAGCTGCTTCCGGCACAGCGAAACGTTACTGGACGTGCCCCTGTTGCGCGGGTTCTGGGAGGTGATGAGGGAACTGCCGCGGGGCGGGACCCCGGACACGATGAACCATGGCGATCTCATCCCGGGAAACGTCCTCGTCTCCGACGGGCGGCTGGCCGGGGTTCTCGACGTGGGCGGACTGGGCCCTGCCGACCCTGCCCTTGACCTCGTCGGCGCCTGGCACCTGCTGGAACGTGAGCCACGCCAGGCGTTCCGGAAGCTACTGGGCTGCGACGATCTCGAGTGGGAGCGCGGCAGAGCGTGGGCCTTCCAGCAGGCGATGGGGTTGGTGTGGTACTACCAGCGCACCAATCCGACGATGAGTCTGATCGGCCGACGCACCCTCGCGCGCATCAGTGCCGACCCACCACGCCCTTGATCAGTCTCCAGTGGCCTTCGGAGATGACGTCAACGCTCCCGTCGACCACCGCGATGGCGGTGTCGTCGTCGATGGCGTAGGTCGGGACCGGGATTCCGGCCGCCCACTTCTCGATGTTGGACAGCGTGGCGTCCTCCATGTCCGGATGATCAAGGTGGGGATAGAGCGTGAAGTCCACCAGGCCCAGCGCCCGGTCGGCGCCCTGCGCCATGTCACTGCCGTCGGGGACGAATTGACTGTCGAACTCGGCGTCGCAGTTGTACGGGGTGACCGCGATGCTCCCGGCGCTGACCCCCACATAAACCGTGTCGTCCAGCGACGGCAGAAGGTCGGCCAGGCCCGACTGGCGCAGCCAGTAGGTCAGGTACAGCACGTCGCCGCCCCAGACGAGGAGGGCGTCGGCCTCCCGGACCGCCGGGACCCAGTTCTCCTGCCGAATGGTCGGCAGCGCCGTGAGTTCCAACAGCCCCAGGGACTTCCAACCCAGTTGGGTCAGCGGGATCGAAGCGTGGCCGTGGACCGCCTTCCACGCCTTCTCGGCCCCACCGGGGAAGGGATGAACGCCGGTCGGGATGAACAGGGCCGTGGACTCGGCGATCGGCTTGCCCAGCAGGTCGACGAGCGCGTCGGAGATGCTCGGGTTGCTGATGCCCCCCGACGTGAGAAGGAACTTCATGACATCCGCCCTCCCGGTCATCACTCAATGACGATCATATTGCCCACGAGGGCCGGCGGCCGGGGCCGCCAGCGGCGGCCCCGGCCGGAGAGTCAGCTCCCGCAGATGCCGTACCCGTTGAGGCTCCACGAGCCGGCGAAGCCGTCGGCGTCCTCGTCCGCCCGTACCCGAACGGTGTTCCCCCCGGTGATGTTGATCGCGGTCAGCAGCACCTGGCCGTTGCCGGCGTTGATGTCGGCGCCCGCGCTGTAGAGGCCCTTGCCGGCCGGGCACGACTTGACGGCGTGGTCCGTCGAGTTGCTCGCGCTCGTTCCGGTCAACGCGACCCGCTCCAGCCCGGCGGGCCCGTTGGCGCAGACCGCGATCGAGGTGGCGCTCCAGCCGGCCGGCGAGGTGCCCTGCACCGCGACCGCCCGGACGGTCACCGACGTCAGGTCGAACGATGGCACGACCTGGTCGAGCACCATGTCACCCTGGCCGTTGTTGACCCGCCCACCCATGCCGATGACCTTTTTCGTCCCGCAACTCGCCGTGACGTACTCCGTTCCGGCCGCTCCGGTCGTGGCCACGACCTGGTATCCGGCCGGCGTGGTGGCGCACTGGGCGACGGCCTGCAACCCCCAGTCGCCGGCGAAGTTGGCCGGGCCGGCCTCCCGCATGGTCACGAAGAACCCGGTGCCGTTCGCCAGCGGCTCCAGCCGGTCCAGCCCGACCCGCCCGTCGGCCGACGAGCCGGCGGTGAGGAAGCCTCCGCCGCCGGTGACCACCTTGCCGGCCGGGCAGGATGCGAGCGCCGACTTGTCCGCGCTGCTCTCGGCCGCCGAATGGGTGACCGTCTCCAATCCCGCCGGCACCGCCCAGGCCGGCGCTGCCCAGCCCAGGCCGGCCAGCACGGCAGCCGTCGACGCGACGACCGTCAGCAGGCCCCGTCCCTTGGTTACTCGCATGTCGCTCTCCCTGTCCGCCTCGGCCGACGCCGCGCCGGCCCGCCTCCCGCCGGCCCGGAGGCCGGCAGCTGAGAAGAGCCTGGTCGGGGCCGCTTGCCGTCCGCTATCCGACCGCTTGGCGCCGGCCGTGCCGGTCACGCCGTCCATAGACTTAGCCTGCTGCGCATCGCCTTCGGCGCTGCCGGAGGTGGTCGTCCGATCACGACTGACGAGGAAAGCCATGCGGTGGTCCCTCCTCGGCCCCGTCCAGGTGACCGCCGGGGGGCGGGTCCTTCCCATCGACCGCCCTCAGCAACGCGCGGTACTCGCGCTGCTGCTCCTCAACGCCGACCGGCTCGTGCCACTGGGGCATCTCGTGTCGGCGCTCTGGGCCGACGACCCGCCGGCCAGCGCCCGGACACAGGTGCAGGTCTGCGTCTCCCGGATCCGTGCGGCCCTGCGCGAGGCGGGCGCGGCCGACCTGCTGACGACGCAGGGCGGCGGCTACCGGCTCACCGTGGGCGGGACCGAGCTGGACCTCACTGAGTTCACCGTGGCGGTCGAGCAGGCCCGCGTCGAGGAGACGGCCGGCCGGCGGGCCGAGGCGGCGCAACTGCTGCGTGACGGCCTGGCGCTGTGGCGGGGGCCGGCGCTGGCCGGCGCTGCCGGCGCCTTCGTCGACGCCGCCGCCGCCGGACTGGACGAGCAGCGGCTGCTCGCGTACGAGCGGCTCGCCGCCGTGGAACTCGGCCTCGGCCGGTTCGCCGCGACCGCGCGTACCCTGCGCCCCCTGGTCGCCGAGCATCCGCTCCGGGAGCCGCTGGTCGCCGGGTACCTGCTCGCCCTGGCCGGCTGTGGCCAGCAGGCCGCCGCGCTGCGGCTCTACGCCGAGACCCGCCGCCGTCTCGTCGACGAGTTGGGCGTCGACCCCGGCCCCGAGCTGAGCGGGGCACACCTGCGGGTGCTGCGGGGACGGACGGCGACCGAGCCGGTACCCGCCGGGCCCGCCGGGCCGCCTCCGGCGCAGCTTCCCGGCGATCCCGCCTGGTTCACCGGCCGCGCGGCGGCGCTGCGGCAACTGGACGCGCTGCTGCCCGACGACCCGGCGGGGGCCGCCCGGGACGGCAGCCAGGACGATCCCGGCCGGGCAGTGGTCATCTCCGCCATCGCCGGCACCGCCGGGGTCGGCAAGACCACCCTCGCGGTGCGCTGGGCCCGTCAGGTGGCGCACCGGTACCCGGACGGGCAGCTCTACGTCAACCTGCGCGGATTCGACCTCGACGGCCGGGCCGTGCCGCCGGGCGAGGCGCTCCGCGGCTTCCTGGAGGCGCTGCACGTGCCGCCTCAGCGCGTACCCACCGACCTGCCCGGGCAGGCCGCCCTGTTCCGGACGCTGCTCGCCCACCGCCGGGTCCTGGTGCTGCTCGACAACGCCCGGGACGACGAGCAGGTACGGCCCCTGCTGCCGGGCTCCCCGGGCAGCCTGGTCGTGGTGACCAGCCGCAACCGGCTCACCGGCCTGGTGGTCAACGCCGGCGCCCACCCGGTGACGCTGGACCTGCTGGGACCGGTCGAGGCCCGGGAGTTGCTGACCGCTCGGCTCGGTCGCGGGCGTGCCAGGCGCGAGGCGACGGCGTTGGACGAGATCGTGCGATGCTGTGCCGGCCTGCCGTTGGCCCTGGCCGTCGTCGCGGCCCGCGCCGTCGGGCAACCGGACGTGCCGCTGTCGGTGCTCGCGGGCGAACTGCGGGACGGCGACCCGGACCGGCTCAGTCCACTGGCCACCGGCGACCCGATGACCGACGTGCGGGCGGTCTTCTCCTGGTCGTACCGAGCCCTGGACGCCGACTCGGCCCGGCTGTTCCGACTGCTCGGGCTACACCCCGGCCCCGACTCCGGACGGACGGCGGTGGCGAGCCTCGCCGGCCTGCCGCCGGCCCGGGTCGGCCCGCTGCTGGCCGAGCTCACCCGGGCGAACCTGCTCACCGAGCGCAGCGCGGGCCGGTACGCGATGCACGACCTGCTGCGCGCGTACGCCTCGGAGCTGTGCCACGACACGGAGCCCGCGGTCGAGCGGGAGGCCGCCCGACGCCGCCTGTTCGACCACTACCTGCACGCCTCGCACGCGGCGGACCACCTGCTCGACCCGTACCGGTTGGCACGGCCGGCCGCGCTGCCGCCGCCGTCGGCGGGAGTGACGGTGGGCGACCGCCCGGAGCACACGTGGGCGACCGCGTGGTTCGCCGCCGAGCACCATGTCCTGCTGTCGTGTGTGGAACAGGCGGCGGCCACCGGCCTGGACCGGCACGCGTGGACGTTGGCGGCGGCTCTCACCACGTACCTCGATCGCAGCGGGCACTGGCCGGAGCTCGCCGCCGCGCAGCGGACCGCACTGGCGGCGGCGCGGCGTCGGGGTGATCTGGCCGGTCAGGCCCTGGCGCACCGCGGCCTCGCCATCGCCTGCACCTGGTCCGGCGACCACGAGGCCGCGCACCGGCACTACCGCCGCGACCTGGAGCTGTACCGCGAACTGGGCGACGACACCGGACGCGCGCACACCCACCTCGGGGTGAGCTGGGTGCTCGCCCGGCAGGGCCGGCTGCGGTCCGCCCTGGACGAGACCCGGCTGGCCCTCGACCTCTACCGGACCGCCGACTACCGGGTGGGGCAGGCGAAGGCGCTCAACAATCTGGGGTGGATGCAC
The DNA here is from genome assembly GCF_053585025.1 of Micromonospora sp. RB23. Classification (NCBI taxonomy): domain Bacteria; kingdom Bacillati; phylum Actinomycetota; class Actinomycetes; order Micromonosporales; family Micromonosporaceae; genus Micromonospora; species Micromonospora sp. RB23. The sequence continues at coordinate 2,142,459 of NZ_CM132111.1, read as the reverse complement.
GCCCGGCTCGGCGAGCCCGGGCCGGCGCTGCACTGCTGCCAGGAGGCCCTGCGTCTGCACGAGGAGACCGGCGACCGGCACGGCGCGGCGCTGACCTGGGACAGCCTCGGGTACGTCCGGCACGGCCTCGGCGACCACGACGAGGCCGCGGACTGCTACCGGCGGGCGCTGGCGCTGCACCGGGAACTGGGCGACCGGTACGACGAGGCGGAGGTGCTGGACAACCTGGGCGACAGCCTCCGGGCCGCCGGTGACCTCGACGCCGCGCGCCGGGCCTGGCGGGAAGCGCTGACGATCTTCGACGAGCTGCGCCATCCGGACGCCGACCGGCCCCGGGCCAAGCTGGCCGTCCCAGCCGTCCCGGTGGCGCCCACCGGCGGTGGCGAGCGCTGACGACACCGGTGGATCCGTCATTTCTGTCGGTCGGCCGTGGCACACTCCCGCGCCATGGACGCTGACGAGTTCTGGGCACTTGTGGAGTCCGCCGGGGCGGATGTCGACGGGTCGACCGACGACGACGGTGAGGCCGTCGCCGCCGCGCTCGTGGCGCGTCTGGCGGCGACGTCACCGGAGCGTATCGTCGAGTTCGAGGAGCTGTTCGACCAGCTCCAGGACGCGCTCTACCGGTGGGACATCTGGGCAGCCGCGTACCTGATCGGCGGTGGATGCTCGGACGACAGCTTCATGGATTTCCGGGCGGGCGTCATCGCGCAGGGGCGCGGGTGGTACGAGCGGGTCCTGGCCTCCCCCGACGGACTGGCCGACCATCCCCTGGTACGGCGTGCGGCAGCCGGGGAAGACGACGACGGCGCGCTCTTCGCCGAGTCGGTGAACTACGTGGCCAGCGAGGCCTACGAGCAGGTCACGGGTGACGACGATGCCTTCGACGCGGCGTTGAAGGCCCGTCAGCAGGGTGCGGACGGTATCGACGCGGCCGGCGAGGCCGATATGGGCGAGGACTTCGACTTCGACGACGATGACGAGATGCGGCGTCGGCTGCCCCGGCTGGCCGCGCTGTTCCTCGACACCGACGGCTGAGCCCGACCGTCGTGGATCGACGGCAACTCGACGAGCAGCAAACCCTCCTGACCAGGCATTCTTGGCGTATGGACCATTCGGAGAACCTGGCTCTGGAGGTACGCACATGTTCACCACGAAGTTCTGGAAGGCCACCGCCGAGCGGGCGGTGAAGAGCGCCGCGCAGGGTCTGCTCCTCTACTGGGGCGCCGATGTGGTGTTCAACGCGTGGCAGGCGGACTGGGCGGCCGCGGGTGGCATCGCGTCCGGTGCCGCGGTGCTGTCGGTGCTCACCTCGCTCGTGAGCGCGAGGGTGTCGGGCGAGGGTGACTCGCCCAGCCTCGTGGGCGGCGAGCAGTAGCACCGGCCCAGCCGGGAGCCCTTCGGCGTCGAAGGCGCTCCCGGCCGTCGAATTGACTCGGCGGCACGAAGGCGCGACGCTGTGGCAGCGCTCCCATCGACGGGCTCCTATTCGAGAGGAATGCTCGTGCGTCCCCACAGAGTTCTACTACCGGTCGTGCTCGCCACGGCCCTCGGCGGCCTGGCCCTGCCGGTGCCCGCCCTGGCCGCGGCCGGCCCGGCGCTGGCCGTGGACACCACCGCCGCCCGGCACCAGATCAGCCCGTACATCTACGGCATGAACTTCGCCGACGAGGCCCTCGCCCGCGACCTGCGGCTGCCGGTGAACCGCTACGGCGGAAACGCCACCACCCGTTACAACTTCCGCGCCGACACCACCAACCGCGCGGCGGACTGGTACTTCGAGAACATCCCCAACGACAATTCGAGTCCGGAGGACCTCCCGAAGGGCTCGGAGAGCGACCGGTTCGTGCAGCGCAACAAGGCCACCGGCGCCGGCACGGTCATGACGGTGCCGATGCTCGGCTGGATCGCCAAGGACCGGTCGCGGGCCTGCGGCTTCAGCGTCGCCAAGTACGGTCCGCAGGAGTCCACCGACCCCTGGGCGCCGGACTGCGGCAACGGCAAGAAGCCGGACGGGACACTGATCACCGGCAACGACCCGGAGGACACCAGCGTCGCGGTCGGTCCGGAGTACGTCGCCGACTTCGTCAAGCACCTCAAGGGGCAGTTCGGCGCCGCCGCCGACGGCGGCGTCCAGTTCTACAACCTGGACAACGAGCCGGACCTCTGGCAGTCCACCCACCGCGACGTCCGACCGACCGGCATGGGCTACGACGAGTTGCGCGACCGCACCTACGAGTACGCCGCCGCGATCAAGGCTGCCGACCCCGGCGCGAAGACGCTCGGTCCCGTCGGCTGGGGCCTGAACTCGATCATCTACTCGGGCCTCGACCAGGACACCTGCTCGCGCACCGGCTGCTGGTCGAATCCGCCGGACAAAGCCGCGCACGGCGGCCAGGACCTCGGCCCGTGGTACCTGGACCGGATGCGCGAGTACGAGCAGCAGCACGGCACCCGCATCCTCGACTACTTCGACGTCCACCTCTACCCGCAGCAGTCCGGCGTCTTCGGCGATGCGGCCGGCGACGCCAACACCCAGGCGCTGCGACTGCGTTCGACCCGCCAGCTCTGGGACCCGACCTACGTGGACGAGAGCTGGATCAACAGCCCGGTCCGGTTCATCCCGCGCCTGCACGAGCTGGTCGACCAGCACTACCCGGGCACGAAGATCGCGATGACCGAGTACAACTGGGGTGCCCACGGCTCGCTCAACGGCGCGCTCGCCCAGGCGGACGTCCTCGGCATCTTCGGCCGCGAAGGGCTGGACATGGCCGCTCTGTGGACCGCGCCCGCCGCCGACCAGCCGGTGGCCAACGCCTTCCGCGTCTACCGCAACTACGACGGCAACGGCGGCGCGTTCGGCGAGACCTCCGTCCAGGCGACAAGCGCCGACCAGGGCAAACTGGCCGTGTACGCCGCCGAGCGCAGCGCCGACAAAGCGCTCACCGTGGTCGTTGTCAACAAGACCGGGGACGACCTGACCAGCCCGGTCACCCTCTCCGGCGTCTCCGCGAGCACCGCCCAGGTCTACCGGTACAGCGGGGCGAATCTGGCCGGCGTCGTCCGGGAAGCCGACCAGCCGGTGACCGCCGGCGGCCTCACGACCACCTTCCCGGCCAACTCGATCACCCACCTGGTCCTGCCGCGCGCCGCCACGCCCGGCGACACCCAGGCGCCGACCACGCCGGGCAAGCCGACCGCCGGCACGATCACCAGCGACAGCATCCCGCTGGCCTGGACACCGTCCACCGACGACACCGCCGTCACCGGGTACGACGTGCACCGGGTCGACACCACCGGCACCGTGAAGGTGGGCAGCGCCACCGGCCCCACGTACACCGTGACCGGGCTGACGCCGGACACTCCGTACACCTTCGTGGTGACCGCCCGCGACGCGGCGGGCAACGTCTCGCCGGCCTCGCCCGGCCTGACCGTACGGACCGCGCCCACGCCGCCCACCGGCCGTTGCACGGTCGGCTACACGGCGAACAGTTGGCCGGGCGGCTTCACCGCGACCGTGACGATCAAGAACACCGGTGCCACCGCGATCGACGGCTGGAAACTCGCCTTCGACTTCCCCACCACCGGCCAGCAGGTCAGTCAGGGCTGGTCGGCCACCTGGAAACAGACCGGAACGAGCGTCACCGCGGACAGCATGAGCTGGAACGGCAGACTCGGCCCCGGCGCATCCACAAGCATCGGCTTCAACGGGACGTGGAGCGGCACCAATCCGGCGCCGGCCGCCTTCACCCTCAACGGTCAACGCTGCGGATGACCTGAGGTCCTCCTTTTTGCCGGAGCCGAGCCGATGGGGTCCGGGGCGCAGCGTCGCCCCGGACCCCTCGCCCATCAGAGCTGCCCAAATCGGCGTTCGGCCCGGGAGGTACGGGATACTGCCGCGGTGATCAGGTTCCGGTTCGAGCTGTACCCGTCCGACCAGGTGTCGCCGTGGGGTGGCTCGCAGCCGAGGCTGCACTGGTTCGGCCTGACCGAGGGCTGGTACTGGCTCGAAGCAGGCGGCCAGGAGTTCCTGCGCCGCACCCGACACGTCGACCCGCACCCCTACATCGACTACTACCTGGCGCGACTGTGGGAAGACGTCATCGCCCTGACACCCAGGGCGCTGGAACCGGTGCCCGACGACCTACAGCCTTTCATCGCCTCCCACCCCACGCAGTGGATGTGTGACCCGCTTGAGTTCGTGGACGAGCCGGATGGGCAGCGCCCGGACAGCGCGAACGCCCCCGCGCCCGACCACCCGGTCGTCAGCGCAGCGCTCTGGCACGGCGAGCACCACCTGGACTTCGGGTACCTGCGTCATCCTCCCGAACTCCGCCTGTGGCGTACCAGCCACGACGATCGCGACGAGATAACCCTCCACTGGCGGCACGAGGACAACGGGGAGGTCGCCTTCACCACCGATCCCGCGGTGCGGCTCAGCGTTCCGACCACCGCGTACCTCGCGGCCGTGCACACCCTCGACCGCGAGCTGATGGACACCATGGGACAGCGCGTCGAGGATCTGGAACGTCGAGGTGGGTTGCCCGGCACGGACCTCGACCTCGACCAATTGCGGCGGGAGCACGACGATCGGCGGCGTTGGCTCGCCAGGAACCTCGACCGTCGTGTGACGACCGACTGGAACGTCGTACGTCAAGGTGCCCGGCTGCTGCTCGATGATCTCCCATAACACTTGATGCGCGGTTCTGCGAAGCGCGAAGTAGATCAGCCGCCGGAGCCCTCTGCCGCCCCGTCGTGGGTGGAAGCGCCGTCGCCACCATCCAGGTCGACGTGCTGATGGCCCTGACCGGCGTCGACGTTCACCTGATCGAGTTGGGTTGCCGCGACGGACCAGGCAGCCTCCGCTTGGGCCGCCTGCCGCTTCGCCAACGCCGTCAAGGCGGCCCGTTGGGTGGGCGGCCCGGTGACCGCGAGGAGGTACGTCTCGACGGCCAGGGATGCCTGTTCGACGGCGCCGCGCAGCCCGCCCCGTGCAACGTTCGTCGCGGTGGCGCCCGACGGAGTGTCGGCGAACGGCGCTGCGGCACGCTGCATGGTCTGTTGCCACTGGCGGGCCTGCTCAAGGCCTGGTTGCTCGCCGGTTGGCGGCACTGCCCGCAGGGCGGTGAGAACGGGAGCGACCTCCTTACCGAGGCGGCGGGCCGTCGCCGTCAGCTCGACTATCTGCTGGCTGTCGCGCTGTGCGTCGGCCTTACGGATGTCTGCGGCAGCCGACTCGACGCCGTCCGGACGACCGGCTGCGTACCCGGCGAAACCGCCCACAAGAAGAGCCGCGAGCCCGACTGCCACGACGATGACGGCGACACGTGCCGTCCGGCGGCGACTCGTGTCCGGAGCCGACAGCTGATACGAGGGTTTACCGGTACGGCGCGACACGACATCTCCCTGCATCGATGGAAGCTCCATCGCAGCCTAGCTTCTTCGTCGCGGCCGGCGCCCCCGGAAGGTGCCGAACCTCCGACCGTGGCCCGGCCTATGCTCTCGCGGGTGGAGGCCGGGGTGAGGCGCGGGAAATCGCCGGAGCCCGGATCCGGACCCGCATCTCAGCTGTCACACAGGTACCTGTCCGCGGCAGCCCCCGAGTTCCACCGCCCGTGGATGATCCTCATCTGGTCGTGGTAACGGCACCGCCCTGCTCAGCTCAGCTGGACCGTCCCGACGATTCGTGTGGGGACGACGGAGCCGCCCACGGGTTCGTTGGAGACGCCGAACGTTCCCGCCTCGGCAACCGGGCCGACGACCGTGGTCGCCCCCCTGGCATCCTCTGCCAGTCGTCCCACCTTGCGGGGCTCGCCGCCGCGGATGAGCCAGAGTTCGTATATCCGTCCGGGTCCGGGTTCGGGCAGGTCACGCAGCAGCACCACCCCGCGGTCACGGCTGCGGGAGACCACCACGGTCGCGACGCCGCCCGGCTGCAGCGACCGCTCGAACACCTGGGCGTCCGGGGCGTCCAGGACGGCGGCGATCTGCCGCGCCTGCTCGCTGCTGGCCCGCTCGTCGCTGACCCGATCGTCGGTCACGGCCCAGGTGGCCGCGCTCGCGCCGCCGGCCACGACGACGGCCACCGCGGCGGCCACGGTGAGGCGTCGCCACCTGCCTGCCGGCCGTGTGGCGCTGTCTCCGGCGGCAGCAGAGCGCAGCTGCGGGGTACGCGCCGCCTGGACGAGGGTGCGCTTCCGCAACCCCTGGGGCATGGCCTCGACGACGGTGTCGTCGGCGAGCCGTGCGACCGTCTCCCGTAGCTCGGTCACCTCCTGGCGGCACGACTCGCAGTCGGCCAGGTGCCGCTCGAACGCCGCCCTGTCGAGGTCGTCGACCGCGTTCAGGGCGTACGCGCCGGCGAGGGTGTGGATGTCGGCGCTCATGCCCGTCCTTCCATGTCAATGCCCAGGCAGTCGCGCATCCGGATCAGTCCGTCGCGCATCCGCGTCTTCACCGTCGGCAGCGGTGTCTTCAGCTTTTCGGCAACCTCCCGGTAGGTGTGGCCGCCGTAGTAGGCCAGGGCCACCGCCTCCCGCTGGACCGGTGTCAGCCGGCCCAGACAGCGGCGGACCTGTTCGCGCTCCAGCCGGGCGGTGACGTCCTCGACGACCTCGTCGTAGGGGACGTGTGTCTCGGTCGCGGCGACCCGCTGGGTGCGGTCGGTGTGGGCCTGCTCGCTGCGCACGCGATCCACCGCCCGGCGGTGCGCCATCGTCAGGATCCAGGCGGAGGCCGAGCCACGACCGGCCTCGAATCGGCCGGCGGTGCGCCACACCTCGACCATCACCTCCTGCGTCACCTCCTCCGCCTGCGCCGGGTCGCGTACGACGCGGCGGGCCAGCCCGAGGACCCGGCCGGCCATGGTGTCGTACAGCGCCGCGAACGCCACCTCGTCGCCCCGTGCCACCCGCGCCAGCAGCTCGTCCGGGCTCGGTGACGTCGCGGTGTCCGGCGGCACCGAACGAAGCCGCCGCGCGTGTTCCGGGTCGCCGCTCATCCTCGGCATGTCCTCTCCTGTGCTGGCGGCCGTGGGTTTGCCGCCGCGTACTCGTTGCTGGGCGGGATGCGGGTGAGCGAGGCGCGCGTACACGATGACATTCTCGCGACGACGCGCTCCACATCTCCGTTTCTGCCTGGATCCGGCGTTGACACTCGGGTGGGGTCAGGAGGGATTCGTGGCGTGATGGACGGCAAGCACCAGGTCAGGTGATCGTGACGGTGGTGCTGTGCCAGCCGGTCGCGCCGTCGGGGAACGGCGCGGCCCGTTGGTCGGTCTGGGTCGCACCTGTCGCGTCGGTGGCCCGTACGCGCAGGGTGTGGCTGCCCGGGGTGGCGTCCCAGCGGTAGGTCCACTGCCGCCACAGGTCCGGCGATGGTCCGTCGGCGAGGCGGGCCTGCCGCCACGGCCCGTCGTCGACCTGCACCTCGGCTGCCATGATTCCCCGCCGTTGCGCCCAGGCGACACCGGCGATGATGACGGGCCCGGCGCGACGTTGCGCGAAAGGTCTCGGAGTGTCGATGCGCGATGCGGTCTTGACGGGCGCGTCGGCCGCCCACCCGCGCTGCACCCAGTAGGGGTCGAACGCGTCGAACGTGGTCACCTTCATCGAGGTGAGCCACTTGCAGGCGCCCACGTAGCCGTAGAGTCCGGGGACGAGCATGCGGACGGGGAAGCCGTGTTCCAGGGGCAGGGGTTCGCCGTTCATGGCCACGGCCAGGAGTGCGTCGCGCCCGTCGAGGATCGCCGCGAGCGGAGTGCCGATGGTCATGCCCTCCACCGAGCGGCTGACGAGCTGGTTCTGCCCGGTGTGGAGACCCGCCTCGCGAAGCAGCGGTGCGAGGGGAATCCCGGTCCAGCGGGCGGTGCCGATGTAGGGACCACCGACCTCGTTCGAGACACAGTTCAGGGTGATGTCACGCTCGACGAGGCCACGGGCGAGAAGATCCTCGAATTTCCAGGTACGAGGACGGTCGACTGCCCCGTCCAGGGTCAACCGCCAGGTCTCCAGGTCGACCTGCGGAACAGTGAGGGCCGTGTCGACACGGTAGAAGTCCCGGTTGCGGGTGAGGAACGCCGAAACCCCGTCGACACCGACGGAGACACCGTCGGGTAGCGGCGGCGCCGGTCGTACCGGCGGCGGAATGCGAACGGCGGCGCGGGAACGGGCGCCGACCGCACTGCCGCGACCCACGGCCTGGCCGACGGCGGCCGTGGCGCCGGCGATCAGCGCGGTCCCCGCTGTCGTGGCCAGGAACTGACGGCGGTCGAGCAGCCACGGCCGGCTCGGCGCGGTGACCGTTACCGTTCGACCGGCGCGCGCCAACAGCAACATCGCGGCCGATCCGACGCCGACACCCGTCAGCACCGGCAGAACGCCCAGGGGCGTCGCGCCCGGGCGGGACAGGACGGCGGTGACACCGACTGCGGCGAACACGGCGAGGCCAGCCAGACCGTAGCGTCGTCGTCGAAGCGCCGCCGCGCCGAGCAGAACCGCGGCCAGGGCCAGCAGCGCGTAGACGCCGACGAGGAGCGCGATCTTGTCGTTGGCGCCGAAGGTGCGGATGGCGAACGCCTTGACGCCCTGCGGTGCCAGGTCGATGGCAACACCGCCGACTGCCAGCACCGGATCGGCGGCAGGAGCGACCAGCGCCGCGAGGAGGTGCGCCACGGCGAGAGTCACTCCGGCGGTCAGCACGCCGACGACCGAGCCGCGGACGGCGGTCATGCGGAGGGACGGCCCCGGCCGACGGGTCGCCGGCCGGGGCTCGATGTCGGTCGACGCCATCAGCTCTTGGGCATCAGAACGGTGTCGACGATGTACACGGTGGCGTTGGCCGTCGAGACGTTCCCGCAGACCACCATCGAGGTGCCGTTGACGGTGAACGACGAGCCGCTGCCGGTCACCTCGAGGTCGCCGCCCTGCAACGTCTTGTGGGTGCCTGCCAAGGTGTCCGGCGACAGCTGGGTCGTCACCACGTGGTAGGTCAGGACCTTCTTCAGCAGGGCGTCGTCGGCCAGGACCTTGTCCAGGTCCGCCTTCGGGATCTTGGCGAACGCGTCGTTGGTCGGCGCGAACACCGTGACGCCCTGCGCGCCGTTGAGCGAGTCCACCAGGTTGGCCTTCTTCACGGCCGTCACCAGCGTCGACAGCAGCGGGTTGCCGGACGCGGCGGTGGCCACCGGCACCTTCGCCATCGCCTCGAAACTGCCGGGGTTGGACGCATCGGTCGGAACGGCAGCGCACCCCGAGCCGAACTGACCCGACATCATCGTCGAGGGCGAAGCCGATGCCATCGGCGCGCTGGCCGACATGCTCGGCGCGCCGCTGGCACTCTCCCCACTGTCGTTACCGCCGCAGGCGGACAGGGCCAGCACAGCGATCACGCCAACGGAGGCGAACAGGCGTCGCTTCATACGAACTCCTCGAATGCTTGTACTTCACTGCTGTTGTCGAAGGGCATTCGAGGCCGATCTCGAGACGGATGGGCGCAACAGGGAGCAAATTCGGCGCGGCGCTGTCACAGACCCCGACGGGCGCCAGCAGTCCGGGGAATCAGGACCGGTCCGCGGGCCATAGGATCCACCAACATGGTCCGCACCACACCCCCGCGTCCCCTTGATATCACCGCGGTCTTCCCCGAGCTGCGGGAACACTCGACCACGGCCACCCGCCTGCATCCCCGACCCGGCGCTCCGACCGTCAGGGACAGCTCGGTTGGTGGACCGCTGCTGTGGCCGGCCGACGAGGTGTGGCCGGTCTGCGACGACACCGGGGCGCACGAGCCGTACAACCTGACGACCCCGGCCGACCTGCGCCACCAGCGGAAGATCCTCGCGGCAGCAGAAGCCCGGGCCCCGCTGCCGGGCGGGCACTTCTTGACGGCGCAGGAGCGGGCGGAACTCGACGCGGCCGACGCACGCGACCTGGACCACCTCATCGAGAGTCCCATCCCGTTGGTCCCGGTCGCCCAGCTGTACCGACGAGACATCCCGGACTACGCCGGTCCGGACGGCACCGACCTGCTCCAGGTGCTGTGGTGCCCCGTGGACCACTCGGACCGGCACTACAGCCCTCGCGTCTTTCTCCACTGGCGCGACAGTTCGGCCGTCGGCCCCCTGCTCGAAGCACCTCCCGAGCCGTCGGTGATCAGCGACATGTACCTGCCGATTCCGTGCCTGGTGCACCCCGAGCAGGTCCGCGAGTACCAGTACGCCGACCTGCTCCCCGATGACCTGCGCGACCGGCTCGATGAGTGGGATGACGACGAGGACGAGAGCCGTCCGCACTATCAGAGCGACCTGTCGCTGGCGCCGGGATGGAAGGTCGGCGGGTACGCGAACTGGTCACTGACCGACCCGTACCCGATGGACTGTGCTGTCTGCGGCACCACGATGACCTTGATCTTCACCGCGGATTCGGGTGACTGGAACGGCATGAATTGCAGCTGGCGCCCGTACGAGGAAGACCCGAACGCGTCCCCGGACATCGTCGGCGTGCAGATCGGTCGCGGCTACTCGCTGTACACCTTCCGCTGCCCCGAATCATTCGATCATCCCCCGGCCACCGCCATGCAGTGACGCGGCCTCCCGTCCCGGGTGCCGTCCGTCGCCCACGCGATTGAGCAGGTCACGGGCGGGGTAGTGCCCGTCCTCGCAGATGATCAATCGGCGGCCGGGTCGGGCCCGCCGGCGAGGGGGTAGCACCGGTGCGGACGTGGGGGCGCGACGCCGTGGCGCGATTGCGTGGCGACGGCATGACCGTGGTCGAGCTGACCGCCGCCGCGGTGGTCGCCTGGATCGTGGCGGCGGTGGTGATCCGTCACCCGGACCCGTTCTACGCTCCGACCGCCGCGCTCGTCGTACTCGGTGAGTCCCGCGGGCGACGGCTGCGGCAGACCGTCGAGATCCTGCTCGCGGTGGCCGCCGCCGTGCTCGTCGCGGAACTGCTGGTGTACGCGCTGGGCCCCGGCACCGGCACGGTCCTGCTGGTGCTGTTGCTGACCACCACGACGCTGGTGCTGATCGGAGCCCGTCGTGCTCTGGTCGTGCAGGCCACCGTCTCGGCCATGTACCTGGTGGTGGTCGCCGCGCCGCACGGCACGCTGATGCCGTTCCGCTTCGTCGACGCGCTCATCGGCGGCGGGGTCGCGTTGGCCGCCAGCCAGCTCATGGCCGCCCGCGACCCGCTGGCACCCCTGGTGGCGCAGGCCCGGCGCAGCTACACCGACCTGGCCGACCTGCTCGACACGGTGAACGCCGCACTGCAGGGCTGCGACGAGGACGCCGCCCGCGCCGCGCTGGACCAGGCTCGGCAGGTGGACGACTGCGTCGCCCAGCTACAGACCGCCGTGCTCGCCACCGGTGAGACACTGCGGCTCGGACTGCGCCGCCGGCACCTGGGCAAGCTCGCCGACGTGGAAGCGACGCTGCGGCAGCTCGACTACGCCGCCCGCAACATCCGGGTGCTGGCTCGGGCCGGCGTGACCCTGACCCGCCGGCACACCGCCACACCGCCGGAGCTGACCCCCGCGATCGGCGCGCTGACCGGCGCCGTACGGTCGGCCGGGGAGGCTCTGGCCAGCGACCTCAGCGGCGCCGACGCCGAGCGGCACGCGCACCGGGCCGACGCAGCCGCCCTGGAGGCCGTCCGGATCGCCGCGGGCCTGCTGCGGTGTGACCCACCGCTGCCGGTCACCATGATCGTCGGACAGATCCGGGCGACCGCCATCGACCTGCTGCGCGGAGTCGGCCACGACGACGTGACGGTGCTGGATCGGGTGGACGAGGCGCTCGGCCTGAGCCGGGCGTGACGCCCGGTCAGTCGACGGTGCCGACGAGGCGCGTGGCGGTCCAGCCAGTTCGGCGAGGCGATCACCGAGCCGTCGCGATCCGAACAGCCAGCACCGCGTTCGACGGTGGTCGCACATTCACCGCGCCGAAGGAGCCCTACGCATGGACGACGCACTCCTCGTCCGTTGAAGCGCGAAGGACCAAGCGGCTGGACGACCCGACCGGGCGGACCATCCACGAGCGAAGGCAGGCGGAACTTCAGTTGCCCAGCCCTCGCGGGGCAGCAGTCGCGGACGGTGAGTAGTTGTACACGATGTAGCCTCGGTAGACCGCGATCCTGTCGTACAAAGTCCGAGCCTCGGCGTCGACCTCGGTGTTCCAATACAGGCGTGGGGCACCATGCTCGTCGGCATCCTGCGCCACTCTTCCGATCATCGCAGTGGCAATACCTCGCCGTCGTACCTCTGGTGTGACGAACAGCTCCGCCAGATAGCACCTCCCGGCCCCCCCACACGCTCGGGTGAAACAGGTAATGCGCGATGCCGACCATCGTGCCGTCGAGCCGTGCGCAGATGCCCCGGATCTGCCCACCGTCGACCAAGCGATGCCATGTCCGTTCGTAGCCTTCGTCGTCGACCTCGGTCGCGGGCCGACCCGGCCGGCCAGCCCAGTGCGCGTGGAAACTCCGGGTCAACGCTTCCCACTCGTCGCGGTCGGGCTGTGTCAGCGGACCGATGCTCATCACCTGGCCATCCTCCTGCCGCTCTGCGCTTCGGGCGACCGTACGGGATCGCGCCGGGGCTGCGTGTTCCTCACCCGCGTCACGTTGGAACCTGCGTTGGAGAATGTCTCCTCCGGAAAGTTCGAGCACCTGCGGCGGGATGCTCGTCAGCAACTGGAACGACAGACCACCACCTGACTCGCTCGACGGCGGCGCGCTGGTCACGTTCATCGACACACCGCGCCGCTCGCGATGGCGGGCCGGGAGACCGGCACATGAGCGTTCCGCGGGCATCGTCAGCAGCCATGTTGCGGAAGCCACCGCCGCTCTGGTCTACCGGCCGGCTCGCAACTCACCAAGGACCTGTACAACCTCGGCGCGGACCTGTGCTGGGCAACCCCAGTAGTCGTAGATGCCACCACGGTCGCCGTTGTGACCACAGATGACGAACACCCCGGTACCCAGCCGGCGCTTCAACTCGGTGGCCAGCCATCCGACGAACCCGCTGTTGTCCAGTTCGGGCGGGAAGTGGAACGAGAACACCGTGAAGCGCTCCCCCTCGGTCGCACCGCCTGGCGCCAGCCAGGACCACCGATCCTCGTCGCGCACCACGGCCAGCAGGTCAATCGTCAAGGCCGGTGGCTGGGTAAGCGGGGCCTCGAGAAACGACCACTCACCGTCAAATATGACCAGTTCCGCGGCCGCGATGACACGTCGCAGCCGCTGCGCGGTCTCGTCATGGGACTCCTGGCTGATGCTGACCACGCAACGATCTTGCCCCATGACGGCGGGCACCGCAGTCGCCCTCGGCACACCGCTGCTGGTCAACCCGTCGGCGTCCTGGGCCGCCCGACGCAGCGCAGGCGTCGGGCGTGCATCAGGGTCGAGTTGTGCCCTCGATGGTGCTGCTTGTCCGCGGACGGAGTGCGGTCAACAGGCTGTCGAGTTGACCCCATGCTCGCGCGCTGGCGACGTGGTCAATGTAGTCGCGGGATTCGATGATGAGCCCATTGCGGATACGCATCACGAAGACGCATGGCACCCGGAATTCCTCACCTGTCTCGGCGACCCGCCCCTGATAGGCAAACTCGGCGACAATCACCTCCGGGTCCGCGGTCTCATGAATCCTCACGTCGACCGGCTTACGGTTCAGCGTCCGGCCAACCGGAGGCGTCGCGGTGAAGTGCTCGTGCAGTTCGCTGCGGCTACGCAGCGGTGGCGGGTTGAGCGGGTGAAACGGATGCGTGACATGGGTTTCTTCGCCGTACAGGTCGGCCAGGTCCTCGTACGGGCCGTCGCAGACACCGTTCACAAGTCGGAGGAAAGTTTCGCGTGGACTACTCATGCCGAGCTTCCTTCGAATCGGTAGATGTCACCTGTGCCATGCCGAGGGCAACATTCGGGGGTGGCCCGTACCCCATCGACGGCACCCTACCGACATGAGTCCCGATTCGACTGCCCCGAGGGGTCTTCGTCGGCTGTCAGGCCAGGCCGGTGCAGGCCGCGCGGACCGCGGTGCAGGAACACCTGGTGGCCGCCGGCAATCGAGGCCGACTGCGGGGCGATAGCCATCAGTCGTGCGGAGCGGTTGCGACACCCGAGCACCTGCACGTCGTCGACGGTCTGCCCGTTGAGCGCGGCGCCGGTGGGACGCGACGCTCGTACCGTAGCCGTTGCTGTGGACGACGATGAGCTGGCGGGTGCTGGCCGGAATGGTGTGTAGCCGGGAGGCGATGTTGCTCGCTGCGGCCGGCGTCGCGGCCTTACTCGTCGGGGCGCGCGACGGCGACCGGCTGACAGACGGCTTCGTGGATCGGCTCGCCGAAGGCGACGGGGACCGGCTGACCGAAGGCGATGGGGAGGGACTTGCGGGGTCAGTCGGTTCGGGAGCGCCGGTCACCGAGATATCGATCGGAGCCAACCCGGCGTCCACGGTGTCGTTCCGGCCCGGATCTGCGCAGGACGTGAGCCCGAGCCCGCCGAGCAGCGCCACCGCGATGGCACCGAACACTGCCCGCCTGAACGGCGTTCGCATTCCTACTCCCTCAATGGTTCTTGATGTCAGCCAGTCGTCTAGCCAGAGGTGACCGCGAGTCCGGGGGGACTCTTGCCGCGTAGTTGGTCCGAGTTCGCAGGTGCGACCCTCGCGGACGGCGAAGGCAGCGCTGGAGATCAACTGAGCCACTTCCACGGCGTCGTCGGTCTGGCCGGCGTTACATGTGAGGGCGGCGCCCGCCGAATCGAGAGCCTCGTCGGCGACCGGGGACGACTCGGGCAGCTTCGGCCGCACCACGCGTATGGCCCTGCCGCCGCCTGCTGACGTCAGACGAGGCGTTGGATGCGGACCTTCGGGCGCTCGTTTCTCAGGTGGCCGTGCTTGTGCTGGCGGACCTGTTCGTCCCAGACCTCCTGGTCGTATTCCGGGTCGGGTGGGATCCACTTGTGGGAGCCGTCGCTGTAGTGGAACTTCTCGTCACCGGGCCGCAGGATGCTCATCGAATCCAGCCGAGGAAGCGTCTGTGCAGCGCAGCCGCCGGCAACCAGGTCAGGTCCTGGGAGGCCCGCGCCAGCTGGGCACCCAGGTAGAGAGCCAGGGAGAGCGGAGCATCGTCGAACTCGGCGCGTAGCTCGCGCTGCCGTGTGCGGCAGGGCCAGGGCGCATCGCAGCCGCTACAGCTCCAGATCGGCAGCACCGGGCCGTGCGTGGTCATGCGCCACCTCCGAGCAACGCCGCCCTCATCGACCGCGCCTGCCGGCTGGTCCCCGAGGCCACTTGCCAGCACGGGTACGGCGTGAACCGCGACCAGCACGCCCGACAGCCGGCGCAAAGGCCGTCTTTCCCGGGCAGATGTACAACCGGAGCTTTCGGCTCGGCCTCGTTGATCACTGCTCCTCCTGGCAAGGCCAGTGCCCCCGGTTGATCGGGATGCGGTGTCGGCTGCGACAGGGCAGCTCCGCCCCGCAGCGGCAGATCCACCTCCACTTCGGCCACGACCATGCTGGGCGGTGGCGTCGCGCCAGGGTCATCGCGGCAGCGGTCAGGTACTCGTCATAGGTCACTCGTCGCCCTGGTGGTGTCCTGTCCCGCATCACTGGCTCCCTCCGCCGGGCAGCACTCCATGGCCGACCCCAAAACGACGGGACCGGATCTGGAACGTTCGGTAACTGCGACGCTACGATCACGACGGCGTCGCTTGGACTCACCGGCAGTACGACTGAACAGGCGAGATGGGCTGCCATAGCCTTCGTTTCACGGCGGAACGTCGACCACGGGTCAACGTAGGGATGACGCATGAGAGGTCCCGGACGATCAATACCGCATCGCGGCGAGGTGACCGGCTACCTGTTCAAGCTGATCCGGGAGTCCATCCCGCTCACCCAGGAGCAGCTCGCCATCGACCTAGACATCGATCGCGTGACCGTGCAGAGCTGGGAATCCGGGCGCCGGCCATTCACCGCGGTACCGCTCGGGCAGGCGATCGCCGTCCGACGCCGGCTCGGACAGCTCGGCGCGAACAGACTCCTGCTCGCAGCACTTGACGACGCCGCAGAGGCGGATCTCATCCTCGCCGCCGTCCTCAATGCACATGTGGACCGCTGCGACATCGCCGAACAGCCGCTGGGCTGGTCCGTACTGACCCACCGTCTGACCGATTTAATCCTCTGGGCCGTCCTCGGGCAGACACCGACAATCACCAGAGACCTACCCCTCGCCCATTCCCGGCGAGGTCCAGTCCCGTCCGGGCCCACCCTGCCCGTCGATGAGCAACGCGCGTTCTTCGCTCACCTCTACGTACTCGCCGACCGCGCCGCAGCCGGACGGCATCGGCACGTGCTGCTGCACCGGCAAGCCTGCTTCCTAGCCGGCATGGACCCCACCAAGGCAGCAGCAGGTTGGCTCAGCCAGAGCACCGCGCGAGCCCACCGCACGACCACCTTTCGCTCCTGGTCGCCGCTGTGGCCCGACGCCCGCTCCATCGTCACGTCCCTCGCCAACCAGGGTGACCCGGAACCGTTGCGGGATTTCATCGCTCGGGCACATCCCGACGACACCTGCGAGCGGGCAGCCCTCAACTACTCGGCCTACTGGGTGGGCGAGGTCCCCTACCGCCACCGCGACGACTCGTTCATGCCCGGAACGCTGACTGATTGGCATGGCTCATGCCTTCTTCGGCACCTGGTCCAGCGCCTCGATCCAGGGCATCCCTTCGTCGATCTCAACATCCACAACGTCTGGGCTCTGCTGGCCGCACGACGCGGTCTCGCTCTCGACAACCCCGCCGCAATCCGGGCGCTCCTCGACCGCAGTGTCCCGCTCCTGGACAGCGACCGGATCTCCGCGCAGTCACGGCAGGAACTAATCTCTATCGTCTACAGCCTGCGGGCGGACGGACTCACCGGCACAGGGACGGGTAGATGACCGACGACCACGACGCCGGAGCGATGAGATTCATCTTCGAAGCCGGCGTCCTCAAACGCGCCGCCCGGACCGGCTGGTGGTTCGCCGGCGTCAAGCAACCCGAGTCCATCGCCGAGCACTCCTTCCGAACGGCGTTCATCGGAATGATTCTCGCCGTCATGGAGGGCGCTGACCCAGCCCGAGTATCGATGCTCTGCACCCTGCATGACACCCAGGAAACTCGGATCACCGACATCCCACACATCGCCAAGCGCTACCTCACCGCCGTACCCAACACGGCCGTCACCGCCGACCAGGTGGCCGCATGTCCCCCAGCCGTCGCCGACGTCATCAACGCCGCCGTCGCCGAGTACGAAGCCGGCGAGACGCTGGAAGCTGTCGTCGCTCGCGACGCTGACAAGCTGGAATGCCTCGTCCAAGCCGTCGAGTACCGCCATCAAGGCATCGACAGTGTCCAGCGCTGGATTGACAGCTCACGAGCCGCGTTGAAGACCGCCAGCGCCCACCGCCTCGCCGACGCCGCCCTCAACGGACAACCCCTCGCCTGGCTCACGCCCCCACCCCAGGACTGAATACTCAACACCTGCGCGGCCGACGACGGCCCGTAATGGGCATGACCGACTCATGGGTGACTCATGATCTCTGCTATGGGACAGCAAAAAGCCGGCTGGACTATGCCCAACCGGCTTTGACCTGCAAGAACTAAGGGTGGGCGATGCTGGTATCGAACCAGCGACCTCTTCGGTGTGAACGAAGCGCTCTCCCACTGAGCTAATCGCCCTCAGCGCCGTTGACTCTACCCGATCGTGGAACCAGACCAAAAATCCGGGGTCAGCGCGCCGCGAGGTACTGCCTCGCCTCGGCCACCACGTCGATGCCGAGGCTGAGCTTGAGGGAGAGCCAGACCACCGCGCCGACGAAGACCAGGCCGACGGCGCCGAGGACGAAGCGCAGTGGCAGTGACTGCCGCGTCACCCAGCGCGTCCAACCGTGCACGTGCCGCCGGGTGAAGCCGAGCAGTCGGCGGGCCCAGTGGAATTCGACGGCCCAGATGCCGAGGCCGGCGATGACCAGCAGCCAGCCGGGCCCGGGCAGCGGGATGAGGGCGATGCCGATGGTGACCACCAGCGCACCGGCGATCGCGATGAAGATCTTGAGGGCGATCCGACCGGTCGGGTTGGCGCGGATCAGGTCGAGCGTGGTCGAGATCCGCTGCCGCCAGCGCGGGCGGCGCGGCGGTTCGCCGACGACGAGGACGCCACCGGGACGGCCGGCGTCGGGCGTCGACCGTCCGGGTCGCTCGGGCTGCTCCATCGGCACGTCGTACCCCCGCTTTTCGGCTGCTCGGACCGCGACGTTCGGCGGGCCGGGCGCGGTCACCGGATCCACTGAGGATCGGTTCGTGACCATTTCACCCCCCAGTGTCGCTCGGGCCCGTCACTGCAACGGCCGACTGGACGTTACCGGAGTAAGTCGACGACTGAGCCACCCGACGCCGGGCGGAATCACGCACTGGGCAGAACCGGAAATCCTACATGAATGTTCACATTCACGAGGCGCTTCCGTCCCCCTTCCCACCACTGGGTGAAGTCAGCGTATGGCGGAGCGTAGCCAGGAGTAGCACCTGAGTATGGGAAAAGCGGGACACGCGCGTTCCGCAGCGGTGCCGGGGGGAGAACGTCCATGAGTGTCATCCGACCGACGACCGTAGAGGTCGAGACGTCGCTAAGGCTCGTCGCGCCTGACGCCACCGCCTTGCCGGTGCGTGCCAGTCTGCGTTACGACCCTGCTGACCCGTATGCGGTCCATGTCCTGTTCCATGCCGAATCGGCCGGCGGCGAGGCGGTGAGCTGGTCGTTCGCCCGCGAGCTGCTGGTCACCGGCCTGGACGAACCGGCCGGCATCGGGGATGTGCGGGTCTGGCCCTGGGCCACACCGCGCGGCGACTTCGTCGCGCTGGCCCTCTCGTCACCGGACGGCAACGCCCTCTTCGAGGTGCCGCGCAGCGTCCTGGTGCGTTTCCTTCGACGGACGTACGTCGTCGTCCCGCGCGGCCGCGAGGCCGAGCACCTGGACGTCGACACGGCGGTGAACCGGCTGCTCGCCGGCCGCTGAAAAAAGCGACACCGGGGCCGCGCGGATCTGCCGAGTCCGCGCGGCCCCGGCACACCCAGGGGGGTACGACGACAGCCCGACCCGGGCCGGGCGGTGCTCAGCCGTGCGTGGTGATGCCGCCGTCGACGGGGATGACCGCTCCGGTGAGGTAGGCGCCGGCCCGCGACGACAGGTAGATGGCGGTGCCGGCCATGTCCTCGGGGCGGCCGATGCGGCCCAGCGGCACCTGCTGTTCGATGGCGGAGCGGCTGGCCGGGTCGTCGAGGGCGAACGCCATCATCTTGCTCTCGAACGGGCCGGGCGCGATGGCGTTGACGGTGATCTGCTCGCCGGCGAGCTGGTGGGCGAGGCTGCGGGTGAGCATGTGCACGGCGGCCTTGGTGGCCGAGTACGCGTACACCTCCATGAACGGCACCCGGATGCCGTCGATGGACCCGATGTTGATCACGCGGGCCGGGTCGTCGGCGCTGGCGGCGGCGCGCAGCGCCGGCAGCAGCGCCGTGGTGAGTCGGAAGACGGCCTTGACGTTGACCGCCCAGAGCTTGTCGAAGGCGGCCTCCGGGTAGTTCTCCAGTGGCGCGCCCCAGGTGGCGCCGGCGTTGTTGACCAGCACGTCGAGGCGGTCGACGCGGTCGCGCACGGCGGCGGCCAGTGCCTGCGCGCCGTCGTCGCTGCTCAGGTCGGCGGGGATGGCCTCGCACAGGCCCTCGGCGGAGAGTTCCGCGGCGACCTTCTCACAGACGTCCGCCTTGCGGGACGAGATGATCACGCGGGCGCCGGCTCGGACGAAGCCCTGGGCGATCATCAGTCCGATTCCCCGCGACCCACCGGTGACCAGGACCGTCTTGCCTTCGACCGAGAACAGCTCCGTCATAGGAATCCCATCGTGAGTCGGCGTGCTCCGCCGGTCCGGCGAGCGGCCGGCGGGACGCCGGGACCGGGCGGCGATACCGCCGGGTAACGTAGCCCGGCCGTGGGGACCGCGACAAGCCAGGACGTCGTCGCGTACGGCGGTCGGGATGCGGTGACCTGCGGTTCGGGCTACCGTCGCAGACGATGGTCTCCACCGATCCCTCCCCCGCGCCATCGATCGGAACGGCATCACCCGTACCCGACGAGATCTCCACGTTCGCGCTGGCCGACCTGGCCGGTGACCCCGGCTGGCGTCGGCCGGTGTTCGTCGAACGGGAGCTGTTGATCCTCACCACCCGCGGCCACGGCGACGCCGAGCTGGACTTCCACCTCCTGCCTTGCCGGCCCGGCACGCTGCTGCGGGTTCGCGCCGGCCAGGTGCTGCGGTGCGTCGGCCCCCAGTTCGACGCGGCGGTGGTCGGCTGGACCACCGATGCCCTGGACGGCCTGGCCGTCGATCCGGACGCGGCGCCGACCTGGCGGCAGTTGGCCGGCGAGGACGAGGACGCGGTGATCAACGAGGTGAGCCAGTTGGCGGTCGACTGCCAACGGCACCGCGACGGCCCGGCCGGCCGCGCGCTGCTGCGTCACCAGCTCGCCGTGCTGCTGCTGCGGTTGGCGCTGCCCGACGCGAACCGGGCCGGGCAGCGTAACGAGGCCGAGACGTTCCAGCGGTTCTGCCGGGAGGTGGAGCACGGCTACCAGGTGTCCCGGCGGGTCGAGGATTACGCCGCCGCGCTCGGCTGCTCGGTGCGTACCCTGACCCGGGCCTGCCTGGCCGTCACCGGCCGCAGCGCCAAGCAGGTCATCGACGAGCGGGTGGCGTTGCAGGCGGCCCGGCTGCTCGCGGCGAGCGACGAGCCGATCGCGCAGATCGGTCGTGGGCTCGGCTTCTCCGAGCCGACGAACTTCGGCCGGTTCTTCACCCGGGAGATCGGGGTCAGCCCCGGCGCGTTCCGGGCCGCCCGCGACCAGACGGCCGCCGGTCGGGTCGTCCGACCCCGACCGTCGGTCGAGCCCACCGGCGCCAACGGCGGGCGGTTCCGCACCGGCGCACCCGTCGAGCCCCGCAACTCGGGCCGGCCCGGTGGTCCGGGCGTCCCGAGCGGACGGGCATGATGACGGGGTGCAGATCTCCGCGCGCGGCGACTACGCGGTACGGGCGGCGCTGAGCCTCGCGACCGCGTACCCCTCGCTGCTGTCCACCCAGGCCATCGCGGCGGAGCAGGACATGCCCCGCAAGTTCCTGGAGGCGGTCCTGGCGGATCTGCGTCGCGCCGGCATCGTCCGGGCCCAGCGTGGCGCCGAGGGCGGTTACACCCTGGCCCGTCCGCCGCGTGAGGTGACCGTCGGCGCGGTGCTGCGCGCGGTGGAGGGCCCGCTCGCGGGCGTACGCGGCCTGCGCCCCGAGGAGACCCGCTACGAGGGCTCGGCGGAGAACCTGCCCGGCCTGTGGGTGGCGGTGCGTGCCGCAGTGCGGCGGGTGGTCGACGAGGTGAGCCTCGCCGAGATCGTCAGCGGTCGGCTGCCCGCGCACGTCCGCAAGCTCACCGCGCTGCCCGACGCGTGGGAGCCGCGCTGACGCCCCTCACAGGGTGCGCACCACGTCCTCGGTGGTGAGCCGGGGCAGCCGGTCCTGCCAGGCGTCCGGGCCGGGGCGGCCGACGTTCAGCAGCAGCAGCGCCTCGTGCCGGCCGTCGGGGAAGAACTCCCGGGTCACCCCGGCGGCGTCGAACCCGGCCATCGGGCCGGCGGCCAGCCCCGCCGCGCGTATCCCCACCAGCAGGTAGCCGATCTGGAGAGTCGCGCTGAAACGGGCCTGCTCGGCGCGGGCCGTCCGGTCACCCAGCCACTCCCGGGCCTGCGGCCGGTGCGGGTACAGCTCGGGTAGCCGCTCGTGGAAGTCCACGTCGGCGGCGAGCACCGCCGCCAGCGGCGCGCTGGCCGTCTTCGCCCGGTTGCTCGACGACACGTACGGCAGCAGCCGGGCCCGGGCCTGCGGCGAGCGCAGCAGCAGCACCCGTAGCGGCTGACCGTTGTACGCGGTCGGCCCGTACCGGATCAGGTCGTGGATCGCGGCTACCTGGGCGTCGGTGACCGGCTCGTCGGTGAACGTGTTGGCCGTGCGGGCCGCCCGGAACAGCAGGTCCTGGGCGGCCCGGTCCAACACGAGCAGATCGGCCGCGACGGGCGCGTTCACGCCCGGGCCGGGGTGGTGTAGCCACCCCGGTGGTGCACCAGCGGTGGGCCGTCGTCGCCGTCGCCCAGGGCGAGCGGTTCGGCGATGACCAGGGTGTGGTCACCGACCGGGACGCGGTGCACCACGCGACAGAGCAGCCGGGCCAGCACTCCGGTCAGCAGTGGCACCCCGAACGGCCCGGCCGTCCAGTCCGGATAGGCGGCGAACCGGTCGATGCCGCTGGTGGCGAAGACCGTGGCCGCCTCTCGCTGCCCGGCGGCCAGCAGGTGGACCGCGACGTGTTCGGCGCGGGCCAGCACCGGCCAGCTCGACGACGTCGTACCGAGGCAGAACGAGACGAGCGGCGGATCGAGCGAGACGGAGGTGAACGAGGTGGCGGTGAATCCGGCCCGGATCGGTTGGCGAAACCCGCCCGGGCGGGCCGGCTTGGTGGACCGGGCCACCGCGGTGACCACGGTGACGCTGGTGGCCTGCCGACGCAGCAGCGCCCGGAACAGGTCCCGGTCCACCGGTCGCAGCTCCGTCGCGTCCGTGGTCGGACGCTCCAGGGTGGTCACGCCGACGCCGGGGCCGGCGCGGCGTGCGCGATGAAAAAGTTCTCGTCCCGCTGCAACATGAACCCATGCTGCCGACGGCGCGACCGGCCGGTCAACGGTCTTCCAGAAGATGAGACTTGCATCGCCGACGATGTTACGAAGCATCTGTAGCAGCCTTTACCGCAGCGCAACACCTATCTGGTGGATAGGAGTTGGCGCATCGCGGCGTGACACCGTCCACCCGGGACGACGAGGAGGTTTCGGAATTCGCCCGTTCGGGAATGTTCGATCTCGACACGGCAGGGAACGGTTGACGAGGGGAGTGCTCCGATGGGCCTCATGTTTCGCAAGCGCAAGAAGATCGGTCCGCTGATCCTGAACTTCACCGAGAACGGCTTCTCCTCGTGGAGCATCAAGATCGGCCGCTGGTCCTGGAACTCGAAGGCCCGCGCACACCGCGTCGACCTGCCGGGACCGCTGTCCTGGAAGCAGGACAAGGCCCGGTCGTAACGACCCGGGAGTCGAGCGGGGCGCCGGTGATTCACCGGCGCCCCGCTCGGCGTCTTCGTCCCGCCCTCCACCTCGCCGATCTTGCACCTTCGGTTGCCGTTACACGCGGGAATGTCCCTTGTGTCGCCGCAGGAAGTGCAAGATCGCGGGGGTCTTAGGACGTGGGGGTTTCAGGACGTGGGGGTGATCAGTTCGTCGCCGGCGAGGCGGCCGGACTCGCGTTCCCTCGTTGCTTTGCCCTCCTGCACCAGGGTGGTGAGGGCCTGGTTGGCGTCGGTCGCGCGGTAGACCGTCGCGGTGAGGGTGTGTCGGCGCAGCTCGGTGACCGGGCGCGGCCCACCCCGGCGCAGCTCGGCCAACAACTCGCGGGCCAGCGGCTCCAGGGAGGCACCCCCGGTCACGTCCGCTGGCGGGGCCGTCGGGTCGGCGGGGTCGCGGTAGCGCACCCCGAAGTCCGCGCCGACCGACCAGAGCGTGTCACGGACCGCCTCCAGGCTCCGGTCCGACCGGCTCCCGAACGCGATCACGCCGGCCACGGCGTCGTTGAGGTCGGCCGCTTCCAGCACCGGCGCCACCTCGGCGACCAGCGGGAAGCCGGCGAGGCCGAGGGCCGGGCGGGCGCTGGTGGCGGCGTGCAGCAGCACTTCGCCGTTGCGGCCGTTGGCGCAGGCGCGGAGCACCTCGGCGTGCGCCGGGCCGGACAGGTCGGCGAAGCAGAACAGCGGCGCTCCGGCCACGGAGGCCGCCTTGAGCGCCACCGGCAGCCGGGCGGGGCCGCCGGGCAGCAGGTGCACCGTCACCTCGGGAGGCAACTCCGCCTCGACCGCCCCGAGCCGGGCCGGCAGGTCGGTGACCTCGTCCGCGAGCACCAGAATCGTCACCTGCCGACCGCGTATCTGCGCCGCGTGACCGGCGACCGCCCGTAGCGCCGCCTCCGCGCCGCCGCCGTCGGCGCCGGCCCAGGCCAGCGCGACGGTCGCGCGGCGGGAGCGGTGCAGGGCGACGGGCAACCAGGTCGCCACGTGGCGGACCAGCAGTTCGCGGAGGACGTCGGCGGTCCGGTTGGTTGGCATCGGTCCGTTCTACCCCATGGCCGCTCAGGCCGGTACGGAGATCCCCACGCCGCCGCGCGTCTGGCCGCCGTACCGCTGCCGCTCGGCGTCAAGGTCGAGCCGGCCGATGCGCTTGCGGGCGGCCACCGTGGCGTCGTCGAGCAGGTCGGCCGGGACCAGCCACACCACCTCGAACTCCAGGCCGTCGGGGTCCTGCCCGTAGAGGCTCTTGGTCGTGCCGTGGTCGGACGTGCCGGCCAGCGCGCCGGCGGCGGCGAGACGCTCAGCGGTGACGGCCAGCTCGTCGAGGGTGTCGACCTCCCACGCCAGGTGGTAGAGCCCGACGGTGGCCCGGCCGGCGGTCGAGCGCCCGGCGCCCGCGCCGATCTCGAACAGACCGAGGTCGTGGTCGTTGGTGGAGTCGGGGGCCTGGAGGAAGGTCGCGCCCCGGAAGCCGTCCGGGGTCATCTCGACCGGGGTGAAGCCCAGCACGTCCCGGTAGAAGGAGACGCTGCGGGCAAGGTCACTGACGTAGAGAACCGCGTGGTTGAGCCGGTGAATACCCATGACCCCACACTAGCGTCGTTTTGTTGAGCGTTCAACCATCGGGAGTATGATGGTCGTCATGACCCGCTGGCTTAACCCTGACGAGCAGCGCACCTGGCGGGCGTTCCTCGCCTCCTCCCGAGCGCTCATGGACACGCTCGACCGTGAGCTGCAACGCGATGCCGGTATGCCGCACGCCTACTACGAGATCCTGGTCCGACTCTCCGAGGCGCCCGGTCGGCAACTGCGGATGAGCGAGCTGGCCGAGGCGACCGGGTCGTCGCGCAGCCGGCTCTCGCACGCGGTGGCCCGCCTCGAGGAGGCCGGCTGGGTGCGCCGCGAGGACTGCCCCACCGACCGGCGCGGGCAGATCGCGGTGCTCACCGACGACGGTTTCGCCACCCTCGCCGCCGCCGCGCCCGGCCACGTCGAAGGGGTACGTCGGCACCTGTTCGACGCGTTGAGCCCCGCCCAGGTCGACCAGTTACGCCGGATCAGCGAGACGTTGGCCGAGCACCTGAGCAGATCCTGACCGATCGACACCGGCGCGGGTCTTGTACTTACCGTCGTCGGATGAGCACGATGGGGCGTGTCCTCCGGCTTCGACGAGTTGACTGACCAGGCGCACCACCTCGTGTCCGCTGGCGACATCGCCGGTGCGCAACGGCTGCTTTCCGACGCGCTCACCGACGCCGACCCCCGCCCGGCCAACGCCACACCGGAGTTGGCCGAGGCGGCCAGCCTCCAGGCGCGGGTGCTCGTCGCCCTCGGCGAGCCGCACTCCGCCCGCGGCTGGGCCGCCTTCGCGTACGCGGCCACGACCCGGTTGCACGGCCGCTCCGACCCCCGCACGGTGGCCGCCGCCGCGACCCTGGCCGCCGTGCTGCACCGGGTGGGCAGTCACTCCCGGGCCGCCCGGCTCTACCAGGACGTGATCATCGAGCTGACCGCGCAGGACGGTCCCGAGTCGCTGCGGGTGCTGGCCGCACACGCCGACCTGGCCACCGTCGAGTACGCCCGCGGTCAGTGCACGGTGGCCCGCGACCGCCTCCAGGACGCCTGGGAGCTGCACCGCGAGGTGTACGGGGACGGCCACCCCAGCGGCATCAAGATGTTGGCCCGGCTCGGCTCCATGCAGCGCGACTGCGGGCAGTTCGCCGAGGCGCACGACAACCTCGCGCTGGCCCGCGAGCTGTGCCGGCAGCATCTGAGCGCCGACGACCCGCTGGCGCTCCAGGTGGCGGCTCTGGCCCGGGCGGCGGCCAACCCCGACCACGTCTGCGCCGACGACGCGTCCGCCGTCCGGGACGCCCCGGTGGTGCCGGCCGCGCGCACCCCGCCGCAGTCCGACCGGCCGCTCGATCCCGCCTACTATCCACCGGCCCCGGCCCCGGCGGAGACGGAGACGGCTGGTCCCGCCGACCGTACCGATGAGGGCCTGGCCGGCGCCGGGCTCGCCAGCGGCGGCTCGGTGCCGAATCCGCGGGTACCGGCCGACGAGCCGGACGGCTCCCCGGACTTCCGCTGGCCGCCGGATGATGAGCCGGACGGATCGTCGGACGACCGCTGGCCGCCGGCTGACGAACCGGGCCTCCGCTGGCCACCGGACCCGGCGGACGACCCCGTCCCGCACCCCACCACCGCGCCCGTGCCACCGTCGGTCGCCGGGTTCACGGGCGGCACCGAAGAGTCGTCCGGCGTGTACCGGCTGTACCGCCCCGGCGCGCCGTCCGAACCGGACCGACCGTCCGCGCCGCTGACGCCGTACACGCCGTCACGGCTGCTGCCGGTGCCCGTGCACCGGGCGCCGTCGCCGACGCGCAACAGGCTGGTTCCGGTGCTGGTGGCCGGCGTGGTCGTGGTGCTGCTGGGCACGGCGGCGGTCATCGCCGGCGTGGCACGCGTCGGCGACGGGGACGACCCGAAGTCCGGGCCGCCGCCGAGCGCCGGCCCGAGCGGAACGGTCGCCTCCCCCACCACCGGCACCCCGGCCGCCGGCACGGCCGCGCCGGCAGCCGCACCGGGCTCGCCGCCCGGCGCGGTGTCGCTGCGCGACAACCAGGACAACATCGCTCTGCGCTGGACGTACCCGGCCGGCGGCGAGGGGCCGGTGGTCGTGTCCGCCGGGCGGGCCGGGCAGGACAAGACCGCCATCGCCACGCTGCCCGCCGGCACCGACAGCTACATCGTGTACGCGCTGAACCGCGCCAACGACTACTGCTTCACCGTCGCCGTCGTCTGGTCCACCGACACCGTCGCGAGCGCCAACCAGGTCTGCACCCGCCGCCGCTGACGTCCGCCGTGCTCACGGTCGGGCCACCATCGATGGCGGCTCGGGCCCGGTCGGGGTCGCCGGGAGCAGCAGGCGTACCCGCAGACCGTGCCCGCCGTCGGCGTCGGTCAGGGTGATGGCGCCGCCCGCGCGGCGCACCAGCTCCCACACGATGGCGAGGCCGAGGCCCGCGCCGCCGTGGTCGCGGCCCCGGCCGTCGTCCAACCTGGTGAACCGGTCGAAGACGCGGCCCCGGTCGGCCGCCGGAATCCCCGGGCCGTCGTCGGTCACCGTCACCAGGTGGTACGCGGCCTCGTGCGGCTCGGCCGCGACGATCACGCTGCCCCGCGCGTGCCGGACCGCGTTGTCGACGAGGTTGGCCAGCACCCGCCGCAGCTCGGCCTCGTTTCCAGCCGTCCACAGCGGCCCCGACGCCGGTGCCACCCGCACCGGGGGCGACGGATACCGGGCGGCGACCTCGGCCACCAGGGCGGCCAGGTCGACCGGGCCGGTGCCCCGCGCCGCCGGCATCTCGTCCAGGCGGGCCAGCAGCAGCAGGTCGTCGACCAGCCGGCTCAACCGCTCGGTGTCGGCGAGCAGGTTGACGGTCACCGCCGACCAGTCCGTCCGGTCGGCGAGCCGTTGGGCCACCTCCAACTCGGTACGGATGTTGGCCAGCGGGCTGCGCAGCTCGTGCGCGGCATCGGAGACGAAGGCCCGCTGCCGGGCCCGGGCCGACTCCAGCCGGTCCAGCATCCCGTTGAGGGTCACCGCCAACCGATGGATCTCGTCGGCGGACGCGGGCACCGGAAGTCGGCCGGCGCCGGCCCGACCGGTGATCTCCTCGGCGCCACGGCGCAGCGCCTCCACGGGACGCAACGTCGCGCCGACCACCCGCCACGCCACCGCGGCCAGGACCACCACCAGCAGCGGGAACGCCACCAGCAGGATGGTCCGCACCACGTGCGTGCTCTGCCGCACGTCGGCCATCGAGCGGGCGACCAGCACGGTGAGCGGCTCGGCCGCCGTGCCGGCGGGCACCGCGACCACGCGGACCGGCCCACGGAGGCCGACCCGCTCGGCGGGGACGTCCAGGCGTTGACGCTGGCCGGTGTGCAACCACTCGGGGCGGACCATCGGAACGAGCCGGTCCGCGTCGATCGAGGCGGCCCGGACCCGCCCCTGCGCGTCGATCACCTGGACCCGGACCTGCCCGCCGGCCACCGGCAGCGGGTCGGGCAGCGCGTCCTCGGCGGCGAGCAGGGCGACCGCGTCGCCCGTCCGGAACGCCTCGGTGTCCACGTTGCGCTGGAGCACGAAACGGAGCGCGCCGAGCAGCACCACCCCGCCGAGGGCGAGACCGACGGTGAGCCCGAACACGCCGAGTGCCAGGAGGCGGCCCCGCAACCCCAGGCCGTGCAGGCCCCGGCGGGGCGACCAGCCGCGCGGGTCGGCGGATGTCACGTCGCCAGCCGGTAGCCGGCGCCCCGGACGGTCTCCAGCCGATCCCGGCCGAGCTTGCGACGCAGGTAGCCGACATACACCTCGACCACGTTGGGCGCCGTCTCCAGGCTGGCGTCCCACACGTGGTCCAGCAGCTCGATCTTGGAGATCACCTGACCGGGTCGGCGCATCAGATAGTCCAGCAGGGCGTACTCGCGTGCGGTCAGGGTCACCTCGGCCTCGGCCCGGGTCACCCGCCGACGGGCCGGATCGAGCCGCAGGTCGCCGACCGCCAGCACGGCGGGGCGCTCCGGCGCTCCCCGGCGCAGCAGCGCCCGCAGGCGGGCCAGCAGCACCACGTACGAGAAGGGCTTGGTCAGGTAGTCGTCGGCGCCGCAGTCCAGACCGTCGGCCTGGTCGTACTCGCCGTCCTTGGCCGACAGCATCAGCACCGGCAGCCACTGCTGCTCGGCCCGCAGCCGCCGCACCACCTCGTAGCCGGAGAGACCGGGCAGCATGATGTCGAGGATCATCGCGTCGTACCCGCCGTGGCGTGCCGCGTCCAGGCCGGCCGGGCCGGTCGCCACCACGTCGACCGCGAACCCCTCCGCCTGCAGGCCGCGTTGCAGGGCAGCCGCCAGCCGGGCCTCGTCCTCCACCACCAACAACCGCACACCCCAAGGGTGCCACCCGGGTCACAATCGCAGGTTCGGCGTCCTCAGCGCTCTCACAGCGCCGAACGGGCAGGATGTCGGACAGGAGGTAGTCACCATGTCGATCCTGAGAAGCCGTCCCGTCCTGCGGTGGCTGGTCCCGGTGGCCGCCGGCGTCGCCGTCATCGGTGGCGGCGCCGCCGTCGGCACGTTCGCCGCCGAGGCCGAGCCGAGCCTGCCGCCGCGTACCGCCGCCCAGCTTCTGGTGGACCTCCAGACGTCCTCCCTGGAGGGGTTGTCCGGGACGGTCGTGCAGCGGGCCGACCTCGGCCTGCCGCCGCTCGTCGGGTTGGTGCCCGGCAACGACCTGACGGCTCTGCTGAGCGGCACGCACACGCTGCGGGTCTGGTACTCCGGCCCGGACCGGCAGCGCGTCGCGCTGGTGGACACGCTCGGCCAGCGGGACATCATCCGCAACGGTCGGGACGTGTGGACCTGGGAGAGCCGCGGCAACACCGCCCGCCACCGCGCCCTGGGCGACACGAAGGGCACCGGCAAGCCCGCGCCCGAGGCGATGCCGAGCCTGCCGGCCACCCCTCGGGAGGCCGCCGACCTGGCGTTGGGCGCGATCGACCCGAGCACCGAGGTCAGCGTCGGCCGCTCGGCCACCGTCGCCGGTCGGGACGCCTACGAGCTGGTGCTCGCGCCACGTGACCGTGACTCGCTGGTGCACCAGCTCCGGATCGCCATCGACGCCAGGCAGCACGTGCCGCTGCGCTTCGAGGTGCTCGCTCGCGGCAGCGACCAGCCGGCCTTCGAGATGGCCTTCACCCAGGTCGACTACCGGCGGCCCGACGCCGACCAGTTCGCCTTCAACCCGCCCCCCGGCGTGACCGTCACCGAGGAGACCGCCGAACGGCCGACCCCCGGCGGGCCGGCGCACGTCGCACCGGGTCGGGACCCCCGGGTGCGGACGGTCGGCGACGGCTGGACCACCGTCGTGGTCGCGCGTCTCGACGATCCCTCGGGCCGGAAACCGGCCGCCGCCGCGTCGGACGCCGACATCTCCAAGCTGCTCGGTGGCCTCCCGGCGGTCAGCGGCGAGTGGGGCAGCGGACGGCTGCTCACCGGCAAGCTGTTCAGCGTGCTGCTCACCGACGACGGCCGGGTGCTCGCCGGAGCGGTCACCCCCCAACGGCTCTACCAGGTGGCTCGCGGCTGAACCCCGCACACGCGTACGCCGGGTCGACCACACGGTCGGCCCGGCGTAACTGTGTGACCTGCATCGGCCCGGTCGGCTTGGTGACAGCGGACCGGCCGCGCTATCTTCGACAATTCAGGGGCACAAAAAAGAACGGCATTAAATGCCGTTCTAGCATTGGATACTAACGTTTAGGGAGACGGCTTGTCAAGGCACTCCGGCGGTACCGGTGAATTGCCGGTCGACGACGAGATCGGCCGTGAGCAGGAGTACGTCTCGATGCTCTACAACCGCCTGGACGGGTTGCGTGAGCAGGCCGCCCACCGGCTCACCGCCGAGCTGCGCAACACCGGCGGCACGCTGCAGGACCGCTCCCAGCGCGACAGCTCCGTGGCCATGTACGCCGACCAGGTCGAGCAGTTCTCCGCCGTGGAGAATGGCCTCTGCTTCGGGCGGCTCGACGGCGACGACGACTCCCGTCGCTACATCGGCCGGATCGGGATCTTCGACACCAGTGGCGACTACGACCCGCTGTTGATGGACTGGCGTGCTCCGGCCGCGCGGCCGTTCTACCTCGCCACGGCCGCGAACCCGCAGGGCGTACGCCGCCGCCGGCACCTGCGTACCCGCCAGCGCAAGGTGACCGGGCTCAACGACGAGGTTCTGGACATCGACAGCGCCTCCCCCGGCGGGCACGAGGAGCTGACCGGTGAGGCGTCGCTGCTCGCCGCGCTCAACGCCGGTCGGACGGGCCGGATGCGCGACATCGTGGAGACCATTCAGGCCGAGCAGGACCGGATCATCCGCGCCGACCTGCCCGGCGTGCTGGTGGTCCAGGGCGGCCCCGGCACCGGCAAGACCGCCGTCGCGCTGCACCGGGCGGCGTACCTGCTCTACACACACCGGCGGGAGCTGTCCAGCCGTGGTGTGCTGCTGGTCGGGCCGAACGCGACGTTCCTGCGCTACATCTCGCAGGTGCTGCCCACGCTGGCCGAGACGGGCGTGTTGCTGCGTACCCAGGGCGACCTGTTCCCCGGGGTGAGCGCCCAGCGCGCCGAGCCGGCCCGGGCCGCGGCGCTCAAGGGCCGCGCCGTGCTCGCCGAGGTGCTGGCCCTCGCCGTACGGGACCGACAGTGGGTGCCGGACGAGCCGCTGGAGATCGAGGTGGAGCGCGAGGCGCTGACCCTCGACCCGGAGACCGTGCGCGCCGCGCGGGACCGGGTACGCCGCACCGACCGCCCGCACAACCTGGCCCGCGCCCTGTTCGACGTGGAGATCGTGCACGCGCTCGCCGACCAGGTGGCCGAGCGGATCGGCGCCGACCCGCTGGGCGGCGACAACCTGCTCGACGAGGCCGACCGCGCCGAGATCCGCCGGGAGTTGCGGGACGAGCCGGAGGTGCGGGCCGTACTCGATCGGTTGTGGCCGGTGCTCACCCCGCAGCGCCTGCTCGCCGACCTGTACGCGGATCCGGACCGGATCGCCGCCGCCGCGCCGATGCTCACCGACGACGAGCGGGCGCTGCTGCGCCGCGAGCCGGGCGGCTGGACGCCCGCCGACGTGCCGTTGCTGGACGAGGCGGCCGAGCTGCTCGGCGAGGACGAGCGGGCCGCCGCCGCCCGGCGCGAGCGCATCCGCCTGATGGAACGCGAGTACGCCGAGGGCGTGCTGGAGATCGCCCGCGGATCCCGCTCGATCGACGTGGAGGACGAGGCCGAGGGTGGTGAGATCCTCGGCGTGACCGACCTCATCGACGCGGACCGGCTGCTGGAACGGCAGGAGGAGGCCGACCGGCTGACCACCGCGCAGCGCGCCGCGGCCGACCGGACGTGGGCGTTCGGCCACGTCATCGTGGACGAGGCGCAGGAGTTGTCGCCGATGGCGTGGCGGCTGCTGATGCGCCGCTGCCCGAGCCGTTCGATGACGATCGTCGGGGACGTGGCGCAGACCGGCGCGCTCGCCGGGACGCCGTCCTGGGCCGATGCCCTCGCCCCGTACGTGGCGCAGCGGTGGCGGTTGACCGAGCTGACGGTCAGCTACCGCACGCCGGCCGAGATCATGGCGGTCGCCGCCGAGGTGCTCACCGAGATCGACCCGTCGCTGCGGCCACCCCGCTCGGTACGGGAGAGCGGCGTGCCCCCGTGGGACCGGTCGGTGCCCGACGAGCAGCTACCCGCCGAGCTGGTGTCGGCGGTGACCCGCGAGGCCGCCGGGCTCACCGAGGGCCGGCTCGGCGTCATCGTGCCGGCCGGCCGCGTCGACGCGCTCGGCGCGGCGCTGACCGCCGCGCTGCCCGAGGCCACGGTGGGCGAGCACCCGGAGTTGGAGAGCCGGGTGGTCGTGCTGACCGTCGCGCAGGCCAAGGGATTGGAGTTCGACTCGGTGCTGGTGGTCGACCCGGACCGGATGGTGGCCGAGTCGCCACGCGGGCGCAGTGATCTGTACGTCGCGCTCACCCGGGCCACCCAGCGCCTGGGCATCCTGCGCGCCTGCCGCTGACCCGCCCACGTCGCCCCCGCCGACCGGTCGTCGGCGGGGGCGCGGCGGACTCACCGCCGGTCGGTGGAGCGGTCCTGGATGGACTTGCCCGGTCCGGTCGCGGACGTGGACTGATCGCTGGTCCCGCCGCCGGTCGGGGTGCTCATGCCACCGGTGGTGGCGTCACCGGTCGTCGTCGGCGCCACCTTGCCCGGGTGCCGCTCCGGCTGGCGGGCCACCCGGCGCGCGCTCGCCGGCCCGGCGGTGCCACCGGTGGTCGTCACCGCCCCCTGCCCGCCGACCGGACCGCCGTCGTGCAGCACCCGCGGATCGACCTGCTCGTGCGCCGGGTCGAGCGGGTCGTCCCGCTGGATCTGGCTCTCGATGTCGGTGGGTGGCACCGTCACCTCGTCGAGGGCGCCCTCGCCGTACACGCCGCCGATGATCTGGTTCTCGGCCCGGCGGGCGGCCTCCTGCCGCATGTCGTCCTCACGCACGTCCATCACCTCGCAGAAGCTGTGGAACTGACTGCGTGCCCGACCGTCGGTCGACCAAACCCGGAGCGCCCACGGCCGATCCGAAACGGACATCCGGCCCGATCGGTCGTGTTGCGGGCGCGGTCACGCGCCGTCGACTCATTTTCCGAGGTGGGGGTGTTACCTGCTCCGGGCCGTCGGGTAGTCGGTGGGCGTCCCCGCCGTGCAAGCGAACCGTGCCGTGGCCGAAACGCGGTAGCGGGGCGAGGGAAGGCAGGTACGACTCATCGCATCCTGAGGAGGACCAGATGAGCACGCAGGCTGCTTCCACCAGGCCGATGAACCGGCCCATGAACGACCCGCAGAACCCCGCCATGATGCGGGACACGCAGCAGATGCCGGTCATGCACGACGGGCATCGGAACGACATGCAGGCTCCCGGTACGGAGACCAAGCAGGCGTTCAAGACCACCGAGTTCTGGATCTACCTGATCGCGGTGGCCGCCGTACTGGGCGCGTCGCAGGTCGTCGGTCGGAACTCGGCCGGGGTGGACATCTTCCGGGCCGACAACGCCTGGTTCCTGATCACCCTGCTGACGTTGGGCTACCTCGGTAGCCGCGGTCTGGCCAAGGCCGGCAGCAACTTCCGCAGCGGTGCGGAGCGCAAGGCCCGGCACTGACCGGGTGACAGCGCACGGTGGCCTCCGGGAGAGTTCTCCCGGAGGCCACCGTCGTGTGCTCAGGCGTTACTCGTCGCCGCCGAAGTCGCCGAAGTCCCCCTCGAAGGCGTCCTCGATCATCTCGCCGGCGATCATGCCGCCGGCGACGCCGAGCGCCGCGCCGGCGACCATGCCGCCCACACCCATGCCGCCACGGCCGTGACCGTGGCCCGGCCCGTAGCCGTGTCCGTGGCCGTACTGGGACCGCAGGCTGCCGTAGCGGGACGTCGTCTCACGCAGCCACCCGTCGACGACCTGCGCCCAGTCGACCCGGTCGACGTCGGCGTGCGACACCTGGTAGCGGCCGAACGCGTCGTGCCCGGCGCTGAGGAAGCCGCCGCGCTTGTCGCACTCCAGGATCACCTCGACGCCACGCTGGCTGGTCACGAAGGTCAGCTCGACCTCGTTGATCGTGCCCGCGTACTGCGGGGAGGCGAAGAACTCGATCTCCTGGTAGAACGGCAGCGTCTGCTGCACGCCCCGGATGTGGCCACGCTCCAGGTCGGCGTTCTTGAACCGGAAGCCGAGCCGCTGGAACGCCTCCAGGATCCGCTCGTGCACCGGCAACGGGTGCACCGCCACGTGGTCCAGGTCGGTCTTGTCCACCGCGCGGGCCACCGACAGCTCGGTCCGCAGGCCCATCGTCATGCCGTGCAGGCGCTGGCCGTACACGTCGGTGATCGGGGTCTCCCACGGCACCGGAAGCTGGAAGGGGATGGACAGCTCCTGCTTCGGCGCGAGCTGTAACGCCCCGCTCACGGCCATCCGGTGGAACTCCATGGTGCCGGCGTACTCCGTGTCGTGGCCCTCGACCTCGACGCGGGTGACCAGGCCGATCACCACCTGCTCGATGGCCGCCGGGTTGTCACCACCGACGATTCTGACCTCCCCGTCGAGGGTCAGGCCGGGCCGGGTGTTGGGGTTGGCCAGCACAGTGTCCACGCTGGGACCACCCACACCGAACGCGCTCAACATCTTCTTGAAGACCATCGGAACTCCTGTGCGACAGCCGACCGCTCCACCATGGAGTCGGACGTTGACTCACCGCGCACCCTATCCAGACCCCCTGTGAGATGGCTGTGAGCGCGCCGCCCCCGCCCCGTGCCTCCCGCGCTTGATCGACTCGACATCGCCGATGTGGCGGTATCCGCCGCCCTGGAGAGCCCCACATGGGCGATCTGGTGTCGAGACCGGCTCACGCCGGGGTCAGGTCCGCGATCGCCAGCCCTCCTCGACGGTGCGCCGCAACCGTTCCACCGCCCGGTCGAACAGGCCCGCCACCTCGTGCGCTTCCATGGCCGAGATGGTGCCCGCCGGCCGGTGGATGCCGCCATCGACTTCTGATCGACTCGACATCGCCGAAGTCGGGGTATCAACCCGACCGGGACACCGCGACATCGGCGATGTCGAGTCGATCAC
This sequence comes from Micromonospora sp. RB23, assembly GCF_053585025.1. NCBI lineage: Bacteria > Bacillati > Actinomycetota > Actinomycetes > Micromonosporales > Micromonosporaceae > Micromonospora > Micromonospora sp. RB23. The sequence goes on along the minus strand of NZ_CM132111.1, from coordinate 2,106,992 downwards.
GGGTCGGTGCGCGTGAATCTGCCGTCCTTGAGCCCGTTGGCGAACGCGGTCCACCCGCTGATGCCGTTGACGAGGGTCGCCCCGCGCGGTCCTTGCTGTCGCCCGCCGACGATCCCTAGGTCGATCATGGACTTGTGGTGCCGAATAAAGCCCCCGATAGACGTCTATTCGGGCACCACAACTCCATGATCGACGCAAGGGGGCGGGGCGGGGGCGGGTCGCCGAGGGGGCCGGGGTTTCATGTCACGGGTCGACGACGACCAGCTCGCCTACCTGTTCGCCGATCGTCGTGCGGGCCTCGGCGGGGAGGCCGACGTCGGTGATGAGGACGTCGGCGGCCTCCAGCGGGGCGATCGTGGCGATGCCGATCGTCTCCCACTTGGTGTGGTCGGCGAGCACCACGAGCCGGCGGGCCGCCCCGATGAGGCAACGGTTGACGCCGGCCTCCAGCAGGTTCGGCGTGGTGAAGCCGGTACGCGGGCTGAGCCCGTGCACGCCCAGGAAGAGCAGGTCAACGTTGAGCGCGCTGATCGCCGCCTCGGCCACCGGGCCGGTCAGCGCGTCGGACGGGGTACGGATGCCGCCGGTCAGGACGACGGTCTGGTCGGCGCGCGGGTTCTGGTAGAGCGCGTCGGCCACCGGGATCGAGTTGGTCACCACGGTCAGCCCGTGCACGTCGGACAGCAGGGTGGCGAGCGCGGCGGTGGTCGTACCGGCGGACAGCGCGATGGCCATCCCCGGCTCCACCATCGTGGCCGCCCGCTCGGCGATGGCCCGCTTCTCCGCCTGCTGGCGGATCGACTTCGCGGCGAAGCCGGGCTCGTCTGCCGAACCGGGCCCGGCCAGTGTCGCGCCACCGTGGACCTTGTCCACCAGGCCGCGCTCGGCCAGCACCTCCAGGTCGCGCCGGATCGTCATGTCGGACACGCCGAACCGGCTGACCAGGTGACTCACCCGTACCCCGCCGCGCTGGCGGATCAGGTCGAGGATGGCGCTCTGCCGCTGCTGGGCCAGCATCTGGGGAACCTCCTTCGCACCGTGGCCGCCGCCCGGATCAGGACTGGTCCTCACGGACGACCGCCACCTCACCGGCCGGCACGGTCAGCTCACCCGTACACGGCACACCGGTCAACAGCTCGACGCCGGTCGCCGAGATCCGTACCTCCGACGACGTGTGGTTGATCGCGAACAGCCAGCTTCGCTCGCCGTCGCGGCGTCGTACCACCTCCACCCCGGTCGGTGCCTGCGCCGCCGGACGGACGCCGGCCTCGTCGAGCAGCCGGGCGACCAGCCGGTCGGTGGCCGGCTCGTCGAGCCGGGCGCCGACGTACCAGGCGGCGCCCGCGCCGACCGGCCGCCGCGTCAGCGCCGGCACGCCCGGCAAGGGCCCGTCGGTGTACGACGCCAGCACCTCGGCGTCGTCGGCGTGCAGCCACTCGGTCCACACGTCGGCGGCGCTGCCGTCGTCGAGGCGCACCTGTTCGCCCTCGCGCAGGGGGAAGAACTCCTCGGTGCGGACGCCCAGCAGGTCCCGGAACGCGCCGGGGTAACCGCCGAGGCGGATGTGGTCGTTCTCGTCGACGATGCCGCTGAAGTAGGTGATCGCCGCGGTGCCACCGGCCGCCACGAATCGGCGCAGCGCCTCGACGTCGGCGTCGCGGACGAGGTAGAGGGTGGGCGCCAGGACCAGTCGGTATCCGCTGAGGTCGGCCGACGGGTGGACGATGTCGGCGGTCACGCCGGCCCGCCACAGCGCGCCGTACAGCGCGTTGATCCGGTCGGCGTAGGTGACGTCGACGCTGGGGTGGGAGTCCAACTCGACCGCCCACCACGCCTCGAAGTCGAACAGGATGGCCACGTCGGCGTCGACCCGGCTGCCGCGTACCTCGGCGAGGGCCTTGAGGTCCGCGCCGAGCTGGCAGACCTCGGTGAAGACCTTGGTGTCCGGGCCGGCGTGCGGCACCAGCGCGGAGTGGAACTTCTCGGCCCCGGCCCGGGAGGCGCGCCACTGGAAGAACAGCACGCCGTCGGCGCCCCGTGCGACGTGGGCCAGGCTGTTGCGGCGGAGCTGGCCGGGGAGTTTCGCCACGTTGCGCGCCTGCCAGTTGACCGCGCTGGTGGAGTGCTCCATCAGTAGCCAGGGCTCGCCGCCGGCGACGCCACGGGTGTGGTCGGCGGCAAACGCCAAGCCGAGGTGGGAGCGCGGGTCGGCGGCGTTCAGGTAGTGGTCGTTGGAGACGAGGTCCACGTCGCCGGCCCAGGAGTGGTAGTCCATGTGCTTGGCCATGCCGATCATGAAGTTGGTGGTGACGGGCTGGCGGACCAGCGTCGTCAGCACCTCGCGTTCGGCGCGTAGCTGGGCGCGCTGCTCGTCGGAGGAGAAGCGCAGGAAGTCGAGCTGCTGCGTGGGGTTGGCGAACGTCGGCGCGGTGCGCGGCGGGTTGATCTCGGCCCAGTCGCCGTAACGCTGGCTCCAGAACGCGGTGCCCCACGCGTCGTTCAGTCGGTCCAGGTCCCCGTAGCGATCGCGTAGCCAACCCCGGAACGCCTCGGCGCTGACGTCGCAGTAGCAGTGCACGTTGTGGCAGCCCAGCTCGTTGGAGACGTGCCACATGACGACGGCCGGGTGTTCGGCGTACCGGCCGGCGACCGCGCGCACCACCTCCAGGGAGCGCTCGCGGAAGACCGGGGAGCTGGGGCAGTACGCCTGCCGCCCGCCCGGCCAGAGGATCGCGCCGTCGGCCCGTCGGGGCAGCGTGTCCGGGTACGCGCGGGCCAGCCAGGGCGGTGGACTGGCGGTGGCGGTGGCCAGGTCGACCTGGATGCCCCCGTCGTGCAGGAGGTCGAGCACACGGTCCAGCCAGCCGAACTCGAACCGACCGGGGTGCGGTTCCAGGAGCGCCCAGGAGAAGATGCCGACGGAGACCAGGTTGACCCCGGCCCGTCGCATCAGCTCGACGTCCTCCGACCAGGTCTGCTCGGGCCACTGCTCGGGGTTGTAGTCGCCGCCGAAGTAGATGCCGTCGCCCTGCCATCGCCGCATGACAGGTGAGGGTGCACCCGCCATCCACCGAAGTCAACAGGTTCCAACATCGACTTCCTTTCCAACGTTTACCTCGTAACGGCCGGATCACGACTGGGTTATCAGAGGCGAAAGGACCTCTTGACAGCGGCCTATGGAGGGGTAGCTTGAGGCCCCAACTGGCCGATCGTGTTCGCCAATGTGGAATCTCGGTGGATCACGATGCGTATTCGCCAGGCTGGACCGCTCCTCACCACACCTGACCCATGGGCGTAGCACCTCTTCTTCCGCAGGAGGCACAGATGTCCCGTCCCCGATCGCAAGCCGAATACCTGGCCCGGCTCGTACCGCCCTCCGTCGCCGGCATCAACCGACGGTCACTGCTGGCCGGCGCGGCCGGCACGGGCGCGCTGCTCAGCACCGGTCTGCTCGCCGGCTGCGGCGACGACTCCGGCTCCGGTGGGTCCAGTAAGGACGTCACGCTCGGATCGAACCAGTCCGACCAGAAGCCCAAGGACGTCCTCGCCAAGATCACCGACGCGTTCAAGACCTCGTCCGGCGTGCAGGTCGCGACCAACACGGTCGACCACAACACGTTCCAGGAGAACATCAACAACTACCTGCAGGGCAAGCCGGACGACGTCTTCACCTGGTTCGCCGGCTACCGGATGCGCTTCTTCGCCCAGAAGGGCCTGGCCAGCGACATCAGCGACGTGTGGGGCAAGCTCTCCGGCTACTCCGACGCGTTCAAGAAGGCGTCCACCGGCGACGACGGCAAGCAGTACTTCGTGCCGGCGACGTACTACCCGTGGGCGGTCTTCTACCGCAAGTCGGTCTGGAAGCAGTACGGCTACCAGGTGCCCACCACCCTGGACCAGTTCACCCAGCTCGGCGCGCAGATGAAGAAGGACGGCCTGACCCCCATCGCCTTCGCCGACAAGGACGGCTGGCCGGCCATGGGGACGTTCGACATCCTCAACCTGCGGATCAACGGCTACCAGTTCCACATCGACCTGATGGCCGGCAAGGAGGCGTGGACCTCCGACAAGGTCAAGAAGGTCTTCGACACCTGGGCCGGCCTGCTCCCCCTGCACCAGCCGGACAGCCTCGGCCGCACCTGGCAGGAGGCCGCGCAGTCGTTGCAGCAGAAGAAGAGCGGTATGTACCTGCTGGGCCTCTTCGTCGGTCAGCAGTTCAGCAACGACGAGCAGGACGATCTCGACTTCTTCACCTTCCCCGAGATCGACCCCGCCATCGGCGCGAAGGCCCTGGACGCCCCGATCGACGGCTACATGATGGCCCGCAAGCCCAAGAACGAGGACAACGCGCGCAAGCTGCTGGAGTACTTCGGTGGCAAGGCCGCCGCGGACATCAACCTCAAGAACGACCCGGCCGTCCTCGTCGCCAACAGTGGCGCGGACGTCGGCGGCTACACGGCCCTGCAGAAGAAGGCCGCCGAACTGGTCGGCTCGGCCACCGAGATCGCCCAGTTCCTCGACCGGGACACCCGGCCGGACTTCGCCTCGACGGTGATGATCCCGGCGATCCAGCAGTTCATCAAGAACCCGAAGGACATCGGCGGGCTGACGTCGTCCATCGAGAACCAGAAGAAGTCGATCTTCACTGACTGACGGCGGAAGGGGGAGGACATCGTGTCCGACCTGCCCCTGATCCAAGCGGATCGCGCCGTGCCGCCGCCGGCCGCGACCACCTCCACGGGTGGTCGTCGCCGGCGGCTACGGCTCCTGTCCCCCACCGACCGCGTGGTCATCACGCTGATGGTGCTCGTCCCACTGCTGCTCGTGACCGCACTCGTCTGGCTGCCGGCCCTGGCGACCGTGGTGTTGTCCGGCACCGACTGGGACGGCATCGGTCCACTCAACGAGATCCAGTTCGTCGGCGGGCGCAACTACAGCGACGTGGTGAACATCTACCCGCCGTTCGTGCCCGCGATCCAACACAACCTGCTCTGGCTCGCCGTGCTGTTCGTGGTCGCCACGCCGTTCGGCATGTTCCTGGCCGTACTGCTCGACAAGGAACTGCGCGGCAGCCGCTTCTACCAGACGGCGCTGTACCTGCCGGTGGTGCTCTCGCTGGCGCTGATCGGCTTCGTCTGGCAACTGCTCTACTCCCGTGACCAGGGTCTGATCAACGCCGTCCTCGGCACCCAAACCGACTGGTACGGCGACTCGAACGTCAACATCTGGGCCGTCATGATCGCCTCTGGGTGGCGACACGTCGGCTACATCATGCTGCTCTACCTGGCCGGGCTGAAGGGCGTCGACCCGTCGCTGCGCGAGGCCGCCGCGGTCGACGGCGCCTCCGAGGTACGGACCTTCTTCCGGGTCGTGTTCCCGGTGCTGCGACCGATCAACATCATCGTGCTGGTGGTGACCGTGATCGAGTCGCTGCGGGCGTTCGACCTGGTCTGGGTCGTCAACAAGGGCCGCAACGGCCTGGAGTTGATCTCCGCGCTGGTCACCCAGAACGTGGTGGGTGAGGCGAGCCGGATCGGCTTCGGCTCCGCGCTGGCGACGATCATGCTGGTCGTCTCGCTGGTCTTCATCACCATCTACCTGGCGACCGTGATGAGGGAGAACCGGGAATGAGCGTCGACACCCCGATCCGCCGACGCAGGCTGACCCCGCTGCGGATGCTGCTGCACGGCTTCCTCATCGCCGTGGCGCTGATCTGGCTCTTCCCGATCGCCTGGGCGGTCCTCACGTCGTTCCGCTCGTACCAGTACACCGCCGCGAACGGCTACGTCTCGTTCGGCGGCTGGACCATCGACAACTACGTCACGGCCTGGAATCAGGCGGAGTTCGGCAAGCACTTCCTCAACTCGGTCTACATCACGGTGCCGGCGGTGCTACTGACGCTCTTCCTCGCCTCCTGCGTCGCGTTCGTCATCGCCCGGTTCAGCTGGAAGATCAACCTCCTCCTGCTCGGGGTGTTCACCGCCGCCAACCTGCTGCCGCAACAGGCGCTGCTCATCCCGCTGTTCCGACTGTTCACCGAGGTGCCGCTGCCGGAGTTCATGAGCGACTCGGAGCTGCTCTACGACAGCTACTGGGGCCTGATCCTGATCAACGTCGCCTTCCAGTGCGGGTTCTGCGTCTTCGTGCTCAGCAACTACATGAAGGCGCTCCCCCACGACCTGTACGAGGCGGCGATGGTCGACGGCGCGAGCGTCTGGCGGCAGTACTGGCAGATCACCATGCCGCTGTGCCGGCCGGCCCTGGCCGCGCTGGCCACCCTGGAGGTGACCTGGATCTACAACGAGTTCTTCTGGGCCACCGTCCTCATGCGTACCGGCGACAAGTTCCCGGTGACCAGCTCGCTCAACAACCTGCGCGGCCAGTTCTTCACCGACAACAACCTGGTGTCGGCGGGCAGCGTGCTCGTCGCGGTCCCCACCCTGGTGATCTTCTTTATGCTCCAGCGGCACTTCGTCCGGGGCCTGACCTTGGGAGCCTCCAAAGGATGACGATCCTGCACCTACGCCGCGGGCGCACCAGCCTGGTGGTCGACGCGCGCGGCCCGGGGCTGCCCCGCGTGGCGCACTGGGGTGGCGACGTCGGCGACCTGGACGACGACGGCCTGCGCCACCTCGTGGACGCCACCGTGCCACCGGTGGTGCCGAGCAGCTTCGACGAGCCACCCGTGCTGTCGCTGCTGCCGGAGGCGAGCGCCGGTTGGATCGGACGGCCGGGGCTGGCCGGGCACCGCGACGGGCGGGACTGGTCCACCGCGTTCCGGCTCGACGGCCTCGCCGTCGACGAGCCGGCCGACGGCCCGGCCCGGGTCACCGTACGGGCCTCGGACGAGGCCGCCGGGCTGTCCCTGGCCATCGAGATCACCCTCGACCCGTACGGCGTGGTGACCATCCGGCACCGGCTCCGCAACGACGGCGACGGCGCGTACGAGGTGCGGGAGCTGACCCCGGCGCTGCCGGTGCCGGCGGTCGCCACCGAACTGCTCGACCTGACCGGCCGCTGGTGCCGCGAACGCTCGCCCCAGCGGCACCCGTGGCAGCACGGCGCGTGGGTCCGCGAGGGACGGCACGGCCGCACCGGGCACGACGCCACGCTGCTGCTGGTGGCCGGCACCCCCGGGTTCGATTTCGGCCACGGCGAGGTCTGGGCGGTGCACACCGCGTGGAGCGGCGACCACGTCACCGTCGCCGAACGGCTCCCCACCGGCGAGTCCACTCTCGGTGGCGGCGAACTGCTGGCTCCCGGCGAGATCAGGCTCGCTCCCGGCGAGGCGTACGAGACTCCGCTGCTCTACGCCGTCTGGTCCGACGAGGGGATGGACGGACTCAGCGACGTACTCCATTCGCACGTGCGGGCACGGCCCGGACACCCGCGCTCCCCGCGCCCGGTGACCCTCAACGTCTGGGAGGCGGTCTATTTCGACCACGACCTGGACCGGCTACGGGCCCTGGCCGACCGTGCCGCGCGGATCGGCGTCGAACGGTTCGTGCTCGACGACGGCTGGTTCCGGGGCCGGCGCGACGACACGGCCGGGCTGGGCGACTGGTACGTCGACGAGGGCGTGTGGCCGGACGGCCTGCAACCCCTCATCGACCACGTGACCGGTCAGGGCCTTCAGTTCGGTCTGTGGGTGGAGCCGGAGATGGTCAACCCCGACTCGGACCTGTTCCGCGCGCACGCCGACTGGCTGCTGGCCGTGCCAGGGCGGCTGCCGCCGGCGTGGCGCAGCCAGCAGACGCTCGACCTGGGCCGCCCCGAGGCGTACGACTACGTGCTGGAACGCCTCGACGCCCTGCTCACCGAGCATCCCGGCATCAGCTACCTCAAGTGGGACCACAACCGGGACCTCACCGAGGCGGGACACCACGGCCGGCCCGGGGTGCACGGGCAGACCCTCGCGGTCTACCGCCTCCTCGACGAGCTACGTCGACGCCACCCCGATGTGGAGATCGAGAGCTGTTCGTCCGGCGGCGCCCGGGTGGACCTGGCCATCCTGGCCCGCACCGACCGGGTCTGGGCCAGCGACTGCAACGACGCCCTGGAACGGCTCGGCATCCAGCGCTGGACCGGGCTGCTGCTGCCACCGGAACTCGTCGGCACGCACATCGGTCCGGAGCGCTCGCACACCACCCACCGCGTACACGACCTGGGTTTCCGGGCGGCCACGGCGCTCTTCGGTCACCACGGCATCGAGTGGGACATCGCCTCGATCAGCGCCGCCGAACAGGCTGAGCTGACCGCCTGGGTGGCGCTGCACAAGCGGCTGCGTCCGCTGCTGCACGCCGGCCGGGTGGTCCGGGTCGACCATCCGGACCCGGCCGTCTGGGCGCACGGCGTGGTTGCCCACGACACGACCCGAGCGGTGTACGCGGTGGCCCGGCTGGCCACCTCGGTGGCGCAGACCCCGGGCGCGGTACGGCTGCCCGGCCTCGACCCGGCGCGGCGTTACCGGGTACGGCCGGTCGCGGACGTGCCGCCCCCGGCGACCATCGAGCGGTCCGCGCCGCCCTGGCTGGCGTCCGGCGTCACGCTCAGCGGAGCGGCGCTGGCCCGGGTGGGCGTGCAGCTACCCGCGCTGCACCCCGAGCAGAGCCTGGTGCTGGAGGTCGACGAGGTCGGCTGAAAAAATCTTTGTCCGGGGTGTCGAGAACGGTGTCGTCGGCTTCTACCTCAGGGTGAGAGCACCGAGGACGGTGCGCAGGCGTGAGGAGCAGGACGATGAAGTACATGCTGTTGATGCAGTTCAGCGCCAACGGGACCGACTTCCCGAGCATCGACACCTGGACCCAGGACGAGGTCCGGGCGCACGTCGCGTTCATGCGTGAGGTCAACGAGAAGCTGGCCGCCGATGGCGAGTGGGTCGACGCCCAGGGCCTCGGCGGCCCGCAGCAGGCGCGGATCGTGCGCGCCGGTGAGGGCGGCGCTCCGGTCGTCACCGAGGGCCCGTTCGCGGAGACGAAGGAGTTCCTCGCGGGCTTCTGGATCGTCGACCTCGACAGCCCGCAGCGGGCGGTGGAGTTGGCCGCGCACATCTCCACCGCGCCCGGCCCGGGTGGCCGTCCCCTGAACATGCCGATCGAGGTGCACCCGGTGATGTCCGCCCCAGCACAGGAGCTGTGAGCGCTGACCACCGACCCCCGCGTCGAGGACCTGCTGCGCGAACTGGCGCCGCAGGTCCTCGGCGTGCTCACCCGCCGGTTCGGTGACTTCGGCACCGCCGAGGACGCCGTGCAGGAGGCGCTGCTCGCCGCCGCCACCCAGTGGCCGGCCGACGGGCTGCCGACGAACCCCCGCGGCTGGCTGATCCAGGTCGGTTACCGCCGGATGATCGAGCTGGTCCGCGGCGAACAGGCCCGGCGTCGCCGCGAGGACCTGGTGACCCGTCAGGACCCGGACGACCGGCGGTACGCGCCACCCCCGGACGAGGAGTTGACCGCCGAGCGGGACGACACCCTGGTCCTGCTCTTCCTCTGCTGTCATCCGGCGCTCGCCCCCACGTCGGCGGTCGCGCTGACCCTGCGCGCGGTCGGCGGACTGAGCACCGCCGAGATAGCCCGCGCGTTCCTGGTGCCCGAGGCGACGATGGCCCAGCGGATCAGCCGGGCGAAGCAGCGCATCCGCGCATCCGGGCTGCCGTTCCGGATGCCCGTCGAGGCGGAGCGGGCCGATCGGCTGGCCGCCGTCCGGCAGATCCTCTACCTGATCTTCACCGAGGGGCACACCAGCACCGCCGGCCCGGACCTACGCCGTGTCGACCTCGCGGCCGAGGCGATCCGGCTGACCCGGGCGCTGCACGTGCGCCTGCCCGACGACAGTGAGACCGCCGGGCTGCTCGCGTTGCTGCTCCTCACGGAGGCGCGCAGTCCGGCACGGACCGGGCCCTCCGGAGAGCTGATCTCACTGGCCGAGCAGGATCGCAGCCGCTGGGACGCGGCGGCCATCGCCGAGGGCGTCGCACTGGTCACGGCGGCGCTGCCGCGCGGGCCGGTCGGCCCGTACCAGGTGCAGGCCGCCATCGCCGCGCTGCACGACGAGGCTCCCAGCACCGACACGACCGACTGGCCCCAGATCCTGGCGCTGTACGACGTGTTGGTTGGCTTGGCCGGCACCCCGGTGGTGGCGCTGAACCGGGCGGTCGCGACCGCCATGGTGCACGGGCCGGCTGCCGGCCTCAGGGCCCTCGACGCACTGACCAACGATCCCCGGCTGGCGGACCACCACCGGTTGCCCGCCGCCCGCGCGCACCTGCACGAGATGGCCGGCGATCGGGAGCGGGCGATCGCGGACTACCGGGACGCCGCCGCCCGCACGAGCAGCCTCCCCGAACAGCGCTACCTCACCATGCGTGCCGCCCGGCTCACCGCCGAGTCCCGGGGCGGACCGAAGCCCGGCTCGACTCCCCCCGCCTCGCCGTAGCGCTCGGTCGGAGCATCCTCTGCCCGGCCGGGCGTAGGGGTCTAGTCGCTGCCTTTGGAGCTGATGCCGTAGACGATTCACCAGCTGACCGGACCGGGACCGCCCTGCCTCCGATTCGTTCACAGCATCAGCTCCAAAGGACTCGCCGAACACGCGCCGGACCGGGGACGCCACGCGGGAACGCGAGGCGCCGCCCGCACCACCGACGGCACTAGCCTGGGCGTCGATGCTCCGAGCACGGCCGGCGGGCCGCGCCGGCCAACGAGGACCGCGAACCGAGGACTGAGGGGCCGTATGGCGTACGTGCTGCTGGGGATCGCCATCCTCGCCGAGGTGCTGGCGACCAGCCTGATCAAGAGCACCGCCGGTTTCACCCGTCTCTGGCCGACGCTCGGCTGCCTCGCCGGGTACGCGTTGGCGTTCGTCCTGCTGGCTCAGGCCGTCAAGGAGATACCGGTCGGCGTCGCGTACGCGCTCTGGTCGGGGCTGGGCACCGCGACGATCGTGGCGATCGGCGCGGTGTTCCTGGGCGAGTCGGTCGGGCCGCTCAAGCTCACCGGCATCGCGCTGATCATCGCCGGGGTGGTGATCGTGAACCTGACCGGGGAGCACTGACCCCGCCCTGCCGCCGATGCCGGCGACGGACGGCGGACCACGCGAGGTGGCCGCCGCCCGTCGTCGGAGGAAAGCACGGTCACCTACGCGAGATCATTCGCCGTCGACCTTCATGGCGGACCACCAGCCGAAGGTCCTCGGCTTGTTGAGCCACGAGCCGAAGGGGGCGTTGAAGCCGCCACTGCTGGTCGAGGTGAAGGTGTGCCAGCCCAGGCTGTTGTCGGAGTACTGGTAGAGGACAGCCAGATCGTCGCGCTTGTCGCCGTTGTAGTCGCCGGAGGTCAGCTTCATGCTGCCGAACCGGCCGAAGGTCGTGGACGACCAGGACTGGACCGGCGCGTTGAAGTTCCCGTCCGCCTTGGCGGTGAAGGTGTGCAGGCGGGTGCTGCTGGCGCCGAGGTCCTGCAGGACCGCCACGTCATCGCGACCGTCACCGTTGAAGTCGCCGTCCGCCAGCTTCATCGCGGAGAGGGCGGCGAACGGCTTGTCGGCCGGCGTCGACCAGGAGGTGTACGACGTGGGGAACTTGCCGTCCACCTGGCCGGGCCAGGTGATCAGCGCCATCGACCCGTTGGCGTACGCGTAGAAGAGGGAGACGTCGTCCCGACCGTCGCCGTTGACGTCCCCGGAGAACACCGAGACGCTGGACCAGGTACCGAAGGTCGACGCCCGCCATGCCTCGATCGGGGCGTCGAACCCGCCATCCGCCCGGGCGGTCCAGGTGATCCACGCTTCGTCACCGGTGCCGCTGTTGTAGCCGTAGAAGGCGGCAAGGTCGGCGCGGCCGTCACCGTTGAAATCGCCCGAGGTCATCTTCATGCTGGTCAGGTGGCCCCAGCCCGCGGGCGCCGTCCACGAGCGGATCGGAGCGCCGGACGTACCGTTGGCCCGGGTGATGAACGTGTCGATCGCGAAGTTTCCCTCGACGCTGGTCGACAGAGCCGCGACATCCTTGATGCCGTCGCCGTCGAAGTCGTCGTTGAACACCTTGACCCGGTCCGCGGAGTAGCCCGCGCCGCCCCTCCAGTCGGCGGTCGGAGCGCCCAGACCGCCGGTGGAGGTCCCTGGGAAGGTGATCGGAGCGACATCCTTCTCGGCGTACACGTACAGGATGTTGACGTCCTCGTAGCCGTCGGTCGCCACTCCCTGCGGGATGGTCGCGGCGAACCAGGATCCGAGGTCGTCGACCCGGCTGTCCACCGCGTCGCGGCGCGTCTCCGTCTCGCCGAGACACCCGCCCTGCCACGCGCTGCGGTGCACGCCGACCAACTGCGCCTTGCCACTCACCACGCGCACCGTGGGCCCACCCAGGTCTCCGCGGCAGAGCCCGGTCTGACCCGTGCCCAGGATGTCCACGGTGGACGCGCCGACGGCCTGCACGGCGAAGGTGCCACTGTGCAGCTTGTCGGGAACCCAGGCGCTGGCGGTACGACCGAAGCCACCCCCGGTGAGCTGCTCGCCAGCCTGGGGTGCGGTACCCAATGCCACCGGAGTCACGTCGACCCGACTGTTCAACCGCACGAGAACGAGATCGCGATCGGGATGCGGGACGATCCGGAAGGCGGAGACGACCGCCCCCGCCGAGCTGGTGAGGTCGGTGCGGCCGACAGTAACGGTCGTCGGCCGGGTGGGCGCGCCCGCGACTACCGCCTGGCCGCCGAAGCTGAAGCAGCTCTTGGCAGTGAGCACCCACCAGGGGTCGACGACCGAGCCGCTGCACGAGCGCTCCGCCGACCCGACGTCGACCTTGGCGGTGAAGGCGAACGCCCCGTCGGCGACGGCAGCGCCTCCGGTCACAGCCTGCGCCGGCCCAGCGGTGAGAGCGCCTGCGGCCAGGATTGCCGCGAGCAGGCCGGCATGGGCTGCTCGCCGTCGATGAGACGAAGACACGGATGATCCCCTCTGGATCTGAAGGCAGGGAGGCTGCTCAGCACGGATCAGGGAGCAACCGCAGGCTCACCTTAGGGATCAATCAGTTTTCGTGCTGTCCCCCCACGCGTGGCGAACCCCACAGGGAGGCCACTTGTCCTGCTTGGATGTGTGCGTCAAATAGGTTGACTTCGTCGCGCGGGAAGTGGCCGAGCTCGACCGGCCCGGCCACTTCCCGATCCTGCTCTGAGTCAGCTCGCCGTGCAGCTCACCTGCGGCGCGGTGTTGCTGCCGGTCCAACTGCCGAGGAAACCGAAGGTGGCGCTGGCGCCGGCGGCCAGGCGACCGTTGTAGTCCAGGCTGCGGGCGGTCACCGTGGCGCCGCTGCTGGTCACCGTCGCGTTCCAGGACTGGGTGACGCTCTGGCCGCTGGCGAAGGTCCACCGGGCGGTCCAGCCGGTGATGGCGCTCGTGCCGGCGGTCACCCGTACCTCGCCCTGGAAGCCGCCCTGCCACTGGTTGGTGATGGCGTAGCTGGCCGAGCAGCCACCGGCCGGCGGCGGCGTGGTGGGTGAAGGGGTCGTCGGAGGTGGCGTGGTCGGAGGTGGCGTCGTCGGAGGTGGCGTCGTCGGCGGCGGCGTGGTCGGCGGCGGGGGGCCGTTGAAGACGCTGGCCTCGCGGGAGGTCTGCCGGATGCCGTTGATGCCGTTGAAGATCCGCTGTCCCCAACTGGTCAGGCTGGCCGGGTTGAACGCGGTGGCCATGTCGAGATACTCGACGCCGCCCCCGTTGCCGCTCCACGACCAGCCGAGCCAGCCGATCCCGCTCGCCTGGCTGTAGGCGAGGATGGAGTCCTCGTCCGGGTCGCCGTCGGAGTGGTTGAAGCCGAACTCACCGACCACGATGGGCAGCCCCGCCGCACGGAACCGGCCCAGGTAGTCGCTGATCTCGGCAGCGGTGTCGAAGACGCCGTACATGTGGATGGAGAAGAGCGTGTTCCGGGCCGGGTCGGCGGCGAAGACCGACGCCGCGTTGTCGCGCATCGTGAACGACCAGTCCTGGCCCCAGTTCGGCGCGTCCACCATGATGGTGTGGGTCAGGCCGCCGGCCCGCAGCCGCTTGATCGCGTTGGCGCTGTCGGTGCCCCACGAGGCGTAGTTCTGGTTGCCGTACGGTTCGTTGCCGATATTGACGATGACGTACCGCTCCTGGCCGACCAGCACATCCTTCAGGCTGAGCCAGTAGTCGACGGCACGGTCCAGGGTGATCGCGCCGCTCTGCTCGCCGTAGCCGGTGGTGTCGTGCACCTCCAACACGCAGATCAGCCGGTTGGCCTTGCACAGCGAGATGACGTTGGCGACGTCGGCGTTGGTGTTCCGGGTCCAGCGGTCGCCGCTGGCGAGCACCACCCGCACGGTGTTCGCGCCGAGCGCCTTGACGTTGGCGAACGAGCTGGTCTGCTGCGGGTACCAGGTGTGGGCGTGGTTGACGCCACGCATGACGAATTCGGCGCCGTTGGCGTCGTACAGCTTGCCGCCCGCGACGGAGAAGCCGGCCGCGGCGTGCGCCGGTTGACCGAACGCCAGCACGGCGAGCAGCAGCGCGAGCAGGGCGGCGCCGACGGCGGAGAGTCGAGTCTTCATGGCCTTCCTCAGGGAGGACCCCCGATGCCCGGCAGGGGTGGGGTGCGACAGGGGAAGGCGGCTGCAGCCCGACAGCCGCCGCCCGGCTCCCGGCGGCGCGCATCAGCGTAGGGCGATGGACCAGTCCTCGCAACCGGTTCAGTAGAACGCTCGAAGGGGCGGGCAGCCGTGACGGCCCGCGCGAACGCGGGCCGTCACGGGGCGGTCATCCCCACCACAGGATGTGCGCCACACCGAGGGTCTTAACCGGTTAAGAGGACCGTAGGCGGGTCCACGGCATCCGTCAAGCATCGCCCGAGCAGAACCGGACAGGAGGGTTGACCGTTGCTGACCTGGGTATCCCGGGACGAACCGTCGGCGAGAAGGAGATAGCGGGATGGTGAGCGTCGGCTACACCCTGATGTGCGAGCAGGCCGGTCCGAAGCAACTGGTGGACCACGCGGTCCGGGCCGAGGCCGCCGGCTTCGACCAACTGGTGATGTCCGACCACTACTACCCGTGGCTGGAATCCCAGGGGCACTCCCCGTACGCGTGGTCGGTGCTCGGCGCGGTCGCGCACGCTACCTCCCGCGCGGAGTTGATGTCCTTCGTGACCTGCCCGATCCGCCGCTACCACCCGGCCGTGGTCGCTCAGAAGGCCAGCACCATCGGTGCGCTCTCGGACGGGCGGTTCACCCTCGGCCTGGGCGCCGGGGAGAACCTCAACGAGCACGTGGTCGGCGGCTGGCCGCACGTGCAGCAGCGCCACGAGATGTTCGAGGAGGCGTTGCAGATCATCCGTCCGCTGCTCAACGGCGAGACGTTGACCTTCTCCGGCAACCACTTCGACGTACCCGACGCGTACGTCTGGGACCGGCCCGAGCGGCCGGTTCCGATGGCGATCGCCGCCTCCGGCCGGCAGTCGGCAACCCTGGCCGCCGAGTACGGCAACGGCCTCGTCGCCACCGAGCCCGACCGGCACATCCTGGAGATGTACGACGACGCGGGCGGCGCCGGCCAGCCCCGCTACGGGCAGGTGGCCATCTGCTACGGCCCCGACGAGGCCGAGTGCCGCAAGATCGTGCACGACCAGTTCCGCTGGTTCGGCATGGGCTGGAAGGTCAACGCCGACCTGCCGGGGCCGGAGTCCTTCGCCGCCGCCACCCAGTTCGTCCGGGAGGAGGACGTCGCCGAGGGCATCTCCTGCGGCCCGGACGTGGACGTCCACGTCGAGGCGTTCCGCAAGTTCGTCGACGCCGGCTTCACGCACGTGGCGATCATCCAGGTCGGCGGGGAGACCCAGCCGATGTTCCTGGACTGGGCGCAGGACCAGCTACTGCCCCGGCTGCGTCAACTGTGAGGGTGACGGCGCCCGGCCGGTTCGGGTTGGCCGAGCTGCGGCTCGCGCTGGCCGCCCCCCGGCCGGCCGCCGGTCTCGCCAGCGACTGGCGGCTCGTCGACGGACTGCGCACCCACACCCGGCTGAGCGCCGACCCGGGCGCCGGGGCCACGCCCGTGGTGCTGGTGCACGGCCTGGCCGTCTCGCACCGCTACCTCACCCCACTGGCCGTCGCGCTCGCCAGCACCCACCCGGTGTACGTGCCGGATCTGCCCGGCTTCGGTCTGAGCGAGCACCCCGGGGGCGCGTACGACGTCGCCCGGCACGCCGACCACCTGGCCGCCTGGCTGGCCGCGTACCAACTGCCCCCGGTCTGCCTGGTGGGGCACTCGTTCGGCGCGGAGGTCGCCGCCGCGGTGGCCGCGAACCATCCGGACGCGGTACGCGCGCTGGTGCTCGCCGGGCCGACCAGTGACCCGGCGGCCCGGTCCCGGCGGGCCCTGTTCGGCCGGTGGCTGGTGGACACGTTGCGCGAGGCCCCGTTGCAGGCGCCCATCCTGGCCCGGGACATCTGGGACGCCCGGCCCTGGCGGGTACTCGCGACGCTGTCGCACTCGGTGCGCAACACGATCGAGACCGACCTCGTGCGGATCACCACGCCGACCCTCGTGCTGACCGGACGGCGCGACCCGGTGGTGCCGGCGCGGTGGCGCGACGAGGCGACCCGGCTCGTACCGGACGCCGCCCTCACCGTCGTGCCGGGTGCGGCGCACAACGTCCTCACCACCGCGCCGACGGCGGTCGCGGACGCGATCCGCCATCTGCTCACCCCGCAGCCTGCACTCACGGACAGGTGAACACCATGCGCTTCGGAAACACGGAGATCCGCCCGCTCGGTGGTGGCCTCGGCTGCCTTCTGATGATCCTCTTCTCGATCCTGGCCTCGGTGGTGCTGACCGTCCTGCTCAACCTGGTGCTCTGACACGTCGTCAGCGGCGCAGACCCAGTGCGCTCAGCACCTCGCGAGACGCCACCCGGGCCGGGTCGAGCACCGCGCCGCGGGTCCACCTGACCGCCGGCGTGACGGTGGCCCGCCACGCCGCGCGCAGGCCGCGCGCCGTCGGCACAACCGTCACCGACCAGACCCAGCGGACGCCCGACAGCAGCGGGCGTACGGCGTGCCGCCACAGCCAGCGCAGCCCGAGCCCGATCGGGCGCAGCAGCAGTCGGTAGACCCACCGGAGCAGCCAGCCGGCGGTCCGCCACGCCCCCACCAGCGCGGCGACGACCAGCCGACCGAATCCGACGACGAGCCACCAGACCCCACGGCCCAGGCCGACCACGACCCACCGGACTCCCCGGGCCAGCGCGACGAGCACGGCAACCACCGCCCCGGCGAGCAGGGCGACGCCGCGCCACAGCAGCCGTCCGGCGGGGGCGAGCGCCGCGCCCAGCCAGCGCAGCGGCCGCACGACGAGGTGCTCGGCGAGCCAGACGAGCACGCGACCCAGGGCCACGAGAGGCGGGCGCAGCCCCTGGCGGGCCAACCACACCAGCGGCGACCACAGCACCGTGCGGACCGTCCAGGCGAGGGCGTACGCCAGCCACACCAGCGGCACCCACACGAGAGCCCGCGCCGCCCACGCCACGCCCCGCGCCAGCCAGACGACCGGCAGCCAGACGAGATTCTGAGCCACCCAGGCCAGACCGCGCCCCAGCCAGACCAACGGCACCCACACGAGATTGCGGGCCGCCCAACGCAGCGGACGCCACAGCAGGTGATGCGCGCACCAGAGCAGCGGACGCCACAGCAGCCGGTCCAGGGCCCACACCAACGGGGCCACCAGCCAGTCGCGCAGGAACCGTCCAGCCGGGGTGAGCAGGTACCGGCCCAGCAGCCGGCCGGCAGCCGCGATCAGCTCCCAGAGCAGGCGTACCGGCAGCACGAAGACCAGCGCGACACCGCGCGCGACGGCCGCGACGAGCGGAAGCGCGGCGGTGGCCGGCTCGGTCGTGGGGACGGTCGACGGGGACCGGCCCGCCGGCGCGGCCGCGCGATCGGTCGGCGGACCGGGCAGCGGTGGGCGGGGGTTGGGCCGGTCGGTCACGGTGGGCACGGTAGCCCGGCGACGCCATCCGCCGGGGCCCCTCGTGCCCGACGCCGCCCGCACCGTCATGCCGGGTGCCGCGCACAACGTCCTCACCACCGCCGACGGCGGTCGCGGACACGATCCGCCATCCGCTCACGCCGCAGCCCGCACTCACGGACAGCCGGGTATGGGAGGGCTCGGGTGAGCCCTCCCATACCGGCACGACGTCAGAGGAGTCGGATCGCGTCCCACTGCCACTTCGCGCTGGCCGGAACGATCAGGCTGTTGGTGTAGGCACCGAACCCGCCCGAGGTGTTCGCCAGTGCGGTGTGCATCGTGATCGACCCGTTCGACTGCGCGTACATGGCCCCCAGGTCGTCACGGCCATCACCGTTGAAGTCGCCGGTGATGCTGCGGAAGGAGTTCCACCCCCAGGAGTTGACGGGGATCTTGTAACTGCCGGTGAAGGTGCCGAACCCACCGCCGGGAGTGCTCAGCGAGGTGAACAGCTCGATCGAGCTGTCCTTGTAGCCGTACAACATGCCAGCGTCGTCCCGGCCGTCACCGTTGAAGTCACCGGTGGTCAGGCGAATGGCATCCCACTGCCACTTCGCGGTGGCCGGAACGGTCAGGCTGCCGGTGAAGGCACCGAACCCGCCCGAGGTGTTGGCCAACGCGGTGTGCATGGTGATCGACCCATCGGCCTGCGCGTACATCGCGGCCAGGTCGTCGCGGCCGTCGCCGTTGTAGTCCCCGACGATCGTCCGGAAGGAGTTCCAGCGCCAGGAGTTGGCGGGAATCGTGTAACTGCCGGTGAAGGTGCCGAACCCACCGCTGGACGTACTCAGCGAGGTGAACAGCTCGATCGAGCTGTCCTTGTAGCCGTACAACATTCCAGCGTCGTCCCGGCCGTCACCGTTGAAGTCACCGGTGGTCAGGCGAATGGCATCCCACTGCCATTTCGCGCTGGCCGGAACGGTCAGGCTGCCGGTGAAGGCACCGAACCCGCCCGAGGTGTTCGCCAACGCGGTGTGCATGGTGATCGACCCATCGAACTGGAAGTACATCGCGGCCAGGTCGTCGCGGCCGTCGCCGTTGTAATCCCCGACGATCGTCCGGAAGGAGTTCCATTTCCAGGCGTTGGCGGGAATCTTGTAACTGCCGGTGAAGGCACCGAACCCGCCATTCTGGTCGCCCAACGAGGTGAACAGCTCGATGGAGTTGTCACGGTAGCGATAGAGCATCACGGCATCGTCGCGACCATCGCCGTTGAAGTCCCCGGACTTCTGCACCACAGCAGGGTCCTCAACCGGGGTGACCCCCGGCGCGCTGGACTGGTCCAGCCACTGCGCCACGGTCTCCCCGCGCAGGACACTGAGCAGGGCGGCCTTGTTGTCGTAGTTGTTGACCTTGTCGCGGTCCTCACTCAGATGAATGTGCCAGAGGTGTGAGTTGTCAGACGACTTTGCGTAGTCCCCCCGGAAGTCCCACCCCTCCACATCATCGTCGCTGTCGGTCTGACCGAAGAATTCCCGCCATCCGTCCAGCCGAGGATCGTTGGGGTCCTGACCCGAGGCCAGCAAGCGCTTGGAGTAGCGGGCGATGTTGCTGTAGTCCGCGGCGGCGGCCCGCACGGTGGACGGAAGGACCAGATCCGGGTCGGCAGCCTGGTCGGCCATCAGCGAGAAACCCTGTGCTTCCGGGAAGGTCCAGTCGTATGCGGCTGCCTTGTCGGACGGACCGCCCTGGTCCTCGGCGTCCTGGACGGAGTAGTCGTCCGCGTCGTTGGCCGACCGGGTGTTGTGGTAGCCCGGCTTGTTGTCGTAGATGCCCCCGTCCTCGGTGCCGGGCTCGAGGCTCTTCAGCTCCTGCATCAACCACCAGGAAGCTTCGGTGATTCTGGACGGGTTCGGGTTCTCGGCCGCGCTGGCCGGAGCCGGCACTGCGGCCACGGTGGCGACGAGCAACGCCGACGCGACCACGGCGATCCCGCGCAGCGGGCGTGACCTGGATGGTGTGGTTGACAGGATTTTGGGCATGGTGAGGCGCATCGTGCTCCTTCTTGCGCGGCGACAGGACACAAAAGGGCGTCCACAAATGACACTCATGGACGATGTCGCAATGCCGTGTGAATGGCGGCGAAAAGCCCAGGGAAAGACCACCCTTCGGGCGCGCGGATGCGCTACTGAAGGGCAGACGGAAATGAAACGCCGAGGCGCGTGCTGCGGGCGGGACTAGTCGATCATCCGCTGCCGGCAACCGCCGTCGAGGCGTAGGGCGCCGAGGGAGAAACCGCAGCACGAGTCGGTGGTCGGCGTTCTGTGCTTGCACGCACGCATGAGGGCCCCCGTGTGTAATTCGTCAACAGACCGCTGTTCGCCGCGCGACATTTCGGTCGTGCGGCCTCTGCTGCTGACGTGAGCTGATGGTCTGCGACTTTAACCGCACAATCTACGGCTGTCAATCAGAGTTGCCCACCCGCGACAACGCGATTGGAAGCCGTCGGCCGATCACGGCGTTGACATTTATGAGCCCGGCCAGCGAGCGGATACGAACGGCATCACCGTCCGTCCACATCTATTTCCCGGGCACGCTCAGCAGGCGTTGAGATCCAGCTCGGCCAGCAACGGATAGTGATCGGAGGCGGTGTCCACCGCACCGCCGCGGATGACCCGACAGTCCAGGAGCCGCTGCGCCACAGCCGTGCTGCCGAACAGGTAGTCCAGCCGCATACCCGCGAACTCGACCCCGCCGAGGTCGGTGGGCACGGTGAGGCCGGCGGCCTCCGGCGCGTCGGCGTTGCCCCACGGCCACAGGTCGACAAGACCGGCGTCGAGCAGCCGCGCGACCGCGCGGGTGTCCACCGCGTCACCGGAGCGACGGAGGTGTCGCCGCCGGTAGAGGGAGGGCATACCGGCCAGTCGAGCGGCGTGGTCGACGATCGGATCGAGCGAGTTGAGGTCACCGGTGACAAGCGTCAGCGGCCCGGGGGCGCGGCGCAGGGCCGCGACCAGCCAGTCGACCTCCATCCGTCGCCGACCCCCCGAGTACGGGTAGAGGTGGGTGCCCAGCACCGTCAACGGACCGGCGGACGTGGCCACCACGACGCGGGCGGCGGCGTGGTGGAACGGGCGGCGCACCGGCCCCGCGTCGACGACCCGGTACGGCGGCCGGACCAGCACCGCCACCGGCTGCCCGAAGCAGGACCGGGCCAGGTGGGGTGTCATCCCGACCCGGTCCGCCACGGTGGCCATCAGCCCGGCCCGGTCGAAGCCGCGCAGCTCCTGCAACGCCAGCACGTCCGGCATATGCCGGTCGACGACCTGGACCACCCGATCCAGCCGGTCGCCGCCGTCCCGGTCCCGGCCGCCGGTGCGGATGTTCCAGGTCATCACCCGCAGCATCGTGGTGCTCAGTCAGGTCGGCCGGCGCGCGCCAGCTCGTCGTCGAGGGTGTCCACGTCCTCCGACTCGATGGCCGGCTGGTTGCCCTGCGCCAGGTCGGCGTTGGGGCGGATCACGACGTAGAGCAGGCCGATCCAGAGCGCGGAGAGCAGGATCGCGCCCATGAAGTCGGTCGGGTGGTGCATCCCCCGGTACATCCGGGAGGTCGCCACCCCGGCCGGCATGATCACGGCCAGCGCCACGAAGATCCACCGCCACCAGCGGTCGGTACGCGGGAACACGATCAGCGTGATCGCCAGCCAGACGCAGATGGTGGCCGCGATGTGCCCGGACGGGAACGAGGAGGTGGGCATCTGCCCGTCCAGGTTCTCCACCGCCGGGCGCGGCCGGCCGACCACGTGCGCCGAGGCGAGGAAGAGGGTCAGCTCACCGACCATCGCCAGCACCACGAACAGCACGGGCCGCCACCGCCGCCACACCGCGAGCACCAGCGGGCAGAAGACCAGCGAGATGAGCAGGATCGCGTGGGTGTCCCCGAACTTGCTCCACCACCAGCTCACGTCGGTCAGCACGTCGGTGTGCCGGTCGGCGAACCAGCGGGGGACCTCGGTGTCCAGGGTGGCGAAGAAGGTGCCCTTGGCGTGGTAGCTGACGAACGTTCCGAAGCCGTACAGCGCGCCGAACACGAGCACCCAGCCGACCAGCAGCTCGGCCACCGCCGAGCGGGGATGCGCCAGCACGCGCTCCTCGGCCGGGGCGATGGCGATGTCGTGCCCCGCCTCCGGCTCCAGTCCCTCGGTCAGCGGCGGCACCGGCTTGCCGCGCTCGCGCCGCCACAGCCGGAAGGCGTACGCGGTGACGCCCAGCCAGGCGGCCCCGAGCAGCCAGGCGCCCAGCACGTCGGAGACGAAGTGCACGCCCAGCGCGATCCGGGTCAGCCCGATCAGCGCCACCAGCACGCCCACGCCGACGATCGCGGGCTTGCGCCAGCGGGGCGCCATCGCCGGCAGGAACACCAGCAGCAGCGCCCCGTACGCGACGATCGAGCCGAGCGCGTGCCCGCTCGGGAAGCTGTTGCCGGGCGCGCTGGCGACCGGAACGTCCACCACCGGGCGGAGCCGACCGACGAGGGCCTTGAGCGACGGGTCGAGGATCAGCCCGCCGACCCCCGTGACGATCAGGTAGACGGCCAGCCGGGGCTGCCGCCGGATCAGCAGGCCGACCGCCGGGATAGCGACCAGCCAGATGAGGATCGGACGGCCACCCAGGTCGGTCACCGCCTGGAGCACGGTGACCAGCGGGTGGTGTGGGGCGACGAGCGAGTTGAACCACTCGGCGAGCGCGTGGTCCGCGTCCTGCAACGGGCTCCACCGGAAGCGGACGAGCAACAGCAACAGCCCGAACGCCGCACCGGCGCCGATGACGGCGACCAGACCGGCGATGCTCCGTTCGGCGAAGTGACCGATCGGACGCCGAGCCACCTCTTTGACCGCGGTCAACCCGCACCTCCCTTGTCGTACCTGGCGAGGCGAGGTACCCGATCCGCGTCCGGCGTACACCCGGCGCGTTCAGAGCGCGGTCATGTCTCCGGTGTCGAACAGCTCGGCGCGGTCGGCCTCGGGCTCCCACAGGTCGGGTTGCGCCGGCTCCTGCACGCCGATCCGCAGCGCCTCCAACTGGGCGGCGAAGGCCAACCCCCCGAAGAGCGCCATGCCGGTGAGGTTGGCCCAGAGCAGCAGCGCCATCATGCCGGTGAGCGCGCCGTAGGTCTGCCCGAAGCCGTCACTGAACTTGACGTACGCGGCCAGCAGCAGGCTGGCCAGCCACCACAGGACCGTGGCGATGCCGGCGCCGAAGAACAGCCAGGACAGGCCGGGCTGGTTGCGGCGCGGCGCCTGCCGGAACAGCACCGCCACGGCGAGCACGGTCAGGCCGAGGCTCAACGGGAACCGGATCACGTTCCAGATGATGTTGGCGGTCTCGCCCCACTCGTAGTGCTCGCGTACGGAGTCGCCCATCGCCCCGCCGCCCACGAGGATCAGGAAGCCGGCCAGCGCGGGCAGGCCGGCGGTGACGGCCAGGACGGCCGCCCGCAGGTACTTCCAGAGGGCCGGGCGGTCCCGCTCGACCCCGTAGATGCGGTTGGCGCCCCGCTCGATCTGGGCCATCGTGGTGGTCAGCGCGACCAGGCCGGTGAGCAGACCGAGGGTGAGCGCCAGCTCCCCCGCGTCCTCGACGCGTTCGCCCTCGCCGAGCAGTTCGCCGACGACCTCGGCGCTCTGACCGGGGGTGAGCGCCAGCACGGTGTCGGCGACGACGCGGCCGCCCTCCTCGACGCCCAGCTCGCTGATCAGACCGGTGAGCGCGATGAGGAACGGCACCACGGCCAGGCAGAGCTGCAACGCGAACGCCCGGGAGTGGCTGAATCCGTCGCCGTAGCGGAACCGGATGAACGCGTCGCGCAGCAGGTGCCAGCCGCCCTTGCGGCGCAGTGTGTGCCAGGCGTCGTCGGCCGACAGCTCCTCGTCGGCCATCAGCCGGGTCTCCGGCACGATCCGGGTGCTACTCACGGCGCGCTTCCTCGATCAGCTGCTCGCCCCGCTCCCCGGCGCCCTGTGCGTCGACGGACAGGTCGGGGGCGTCGTCGGGCTGCGGGACGCACAGCCACAGCGACTGCGGCCGGATCTCGGCGCGGAGCTGCCGTCCGGGAGCGATGAGGTCGCCGTCGAGCTCCCGCGGCTGCGCGCGGTTGCTGGTGACCACCACCGTGCGGCCGCGGAACACCTCCAGCTGCGGCACCTGGCCGCTGCGGCGGACCACGGCCCAGCCGAGCGCGAGCCAGTGCCGCAGGTTACGCGGGGTGAGTACGGCGACGTCGAGCCAGCCGTCGTCCGGCTCGGCCTCGGTCAGCAGGGTCACGCCGCCCTGGAGCCGGCCGACGTTGGCGATCAGCACCGAGCGGGCCCGGCGGCGCACCGGCGGGCGGTCGTCGATGCGGATCTGCACCCGCATCGGCCGGTCGCGCAGGTGCTTCACGGCACCCATCACGTACGCCGGCCAGCCGATGCGGGCCTTGGTGGTCTCGTTTGTGGCGTCGAGCATCTGGGCGTCGAAACCCATGCCCGCCATCACGGTGAAGTACTGGTCCTCCACGGCGCCGACGTCGAGCAGCCGCCGACCGCGTTCGACGGCGACCTGGAGCCCCGCCGGAAGGTCGGTGGAGAGACCGAGGTTGGCGGCGAGCAGGTTGCCGGTGCCCTGCGGCAGCACGGCGAGGGCCACGTCGGTGCCGACGAGCCCGCTGACGCAGGACATCACGGTGCCGTCGCCGCCGCAGGCGAAGACCAGGTCGACGCCGTCCTTGACGGCCTGTTCGGTCTGGCCCCGGCCGGGATCGTCGACGGTCGTCTCGAACCACTGCGGCTCGGGCCAGCCGACGGCGGCCAGCGCGTCGTTCACGGTGCGGCGCAGCTCGTCGAGATCGGCGACCTTCGCCGGGTTGACCACCACGGCGGAGCGCAGCCCGCCGTCGCCACCTGAGGGGCGCCTGTCCTGTCCAGCATCCACGGCGTCAGTGTGCAGTACCGGGCCGCCGTCAGCGACCCGGCGAGCCGCCGGCGTCGGAAGTGCCACAGACAGGTTTCAACCCGCGGGTGACACCTCACGCCGCCGCGCGCAGCGCCGCCTCCACCCGGCGGCGCAGATCGTCGAGGTCGACCCCGGCCTCGGTGAGCACCAGCGCACCCAGCCCCTGGCCCTCACGCAGCACCCCGAGCAGGATGTGTTCGGTGCCGATGTGCTTGTGGCGCAGCCGCAGCGCCTCGCGCAGCGACAGCTCCAGGGCCTTTTTCGACCGGGGCGAGAACGGCCCGCCGAGGTAGCGCCGACGCCCCCAGCGGCGACGCGGCGCCGGCACCGCCTCGCGCAGCGCGTCGGGGCCGAAGGACTGCTCGATGCGGGCCACGATCGCGGCCAGGTCGATGCCGATCTCGCGCAGCGCCGCCGCGTCCGCGTCGCCGAGACCGGCGCCTCCGCCGACGGTGTGCCGCCGGACCCGCTCGCGCAGGTCGTCGGCGCGTACTCCGGCGTCGGCGAGCACGCGGCCGGCCAGGCCGTCCTCGTCGGCGAGCAGGGCGAGCAGCAGGTGTTCGGTGCCGATCGGCCGTCGGCCCTCGGCCCGCGCCTCCTCCAGCGCCCGTCGGACCACGTTCCGTGCCCGGTCGGTGAACCGTTCGAACATCACGCCTCCCAGGATGTGTTGACCGCCGGTCGCCCGGCGTGCTTCTTGTGCACGGCCTGCCGGCTCACCTCGAGCGCGTCGGCGATCTCCTGCCAGGACCAGCCCTGTCGGCGGGCGTTGTCCACCTGGACCACCTCGAGTCGCTCGAGCAGCCGGCGCAGCGCGCGGACGGCGCGCAGCCCGACCCGGGGGTCGGTGCTGCCGGCTGCCGCCGCGAGTTCCGTCGCCTGACTCATGCCGTCAACATACGTTGACAGCCGTACGGTTGTCAACATTCGTTGACAGCGCGCTCGCGTTCGCGTAGCCCTGAACCGATCCGACCCACGCACCGCGATGATCCGACTACCCTCGGTGCAGAGACAGCGCGGTCGTGCCGGGCGCGACGCCCGGGAGGTGGTATCGGATGGCGGCATCGGCCGACGCGGCGGTGCTGGTCGGCCTCGGCTCGGACGGTGACCTCCCGGTCGTGGAGCAGGCCGCCCAGGAGGCCGCCGGCCACGGGCGGCCCCTGCACCTGGTGCACACCTTCGACTGGCACGCCGCCTTCGCGGCGGACACCGTCGCCGCGCCCCGCGACGCGGCCGAGGATCTGATCACCCGGGCGGCCCAGCTCGCCCACCAGGTCGAACCCGGTCTGACCGTACGCGGCGAGATCGTCGAGAGCGCCATGCTGCCCACCCTCATCCGCCGGTCCGAATCGGCCTTCCTCCTGGCGGTCGGCGACAGCGGGATGGCCGGCAGCGGTCAGTGCGTCCCGGCCGACACACCCGCCGTGCAGTTGGCCGCGCGGGCGAACTGCCCACTGCTGGCCGTCCGCCGCGAGCCACCGCCGCAGGGACCGGTCCTGGTCGGGGTGGACGGCTCGCCCAGCTCACACCTCGCCCTGCGGTGGGCCGTGGAGTGCGCCTCCCGGCGCGGCGCGCGACTCGTGGCCCTGCGGGTGGTGGAGAGCGACGAGGACACCGACGCGGTCGCCGAGCAACTCGGCGAGGCTTTGGCCCGCCACGTCGACCGGCACACCGCAGTGCCCACCGAGTGCCGGGTCGTCCGCGGCGACCCCGCGCAGGTGCTCATCGACACGTCACGGTCGGCCCAGGTGGCGCTGGTCGCCGCCCGTGGCGACGAACCGGGACGCGCCATGCTCGGCGCGGTCGCCCAGTCCCTGCTCTACCACTCCCCCGCCCCGGTGGTCGTCGTCCGCGGCCTGGCCGAGAAGCCGCTGACCGGGACCGGCACGCGCCCGGCGCCGAACCAACGGCCGTGACCCGGGGCGCCACCAGCCGCGACGGCGCAAGAGCTGACCGGGGGTGACCGATTCCGTAGCCGCGTGGCTGTGGCGCGGTCACAAGACCGCGCCACAGCACAACGGTCAGGACGATTTCACGGGCTTCACGCAGTTGGACATCCCGCTTTCCAACGCACCGTTGACGGCGGTGACGCAGAATTCGTAGTTCAAGGCACCGGCGAACAGGAACCCGACACCCCAGGTCGTTTCCATGATGGTCTGATCACTGGCTGTCAACTCGCTGCCATCGCTGAGGTTGCGAACCCAGACGCGATAGCCGGCCGCGCCGGCGGATTTGTTCCAGCTGAGGTTGACGCTTGAGGCGTCGAGGACATTGGCCTTCAGGCCGCTCGGCGCCGCGGGGGTTCCGCCGCCGACCAGGACGGGGCGGCCGGGATTCGGCAACCCTCCACCGCCGCTGGTGTCCCAACTCGATACCCAGACGAGATAACGGTGGCCGACTTTCAGGCCGTCGATATGGGCTGCGTGACCCCTGATTCCGACGGAGCCGAGGACTGCGCCCGGTTCGTCCTGATCCCAGTAGATGACCCCGTAACGTTCGACCGTCCCGACGGTTTCGCCCCAGGTGATGTCGAAGCCGGTGCTGGTGGCCCGGGTGACGACCGGGTACGGGCCCGGAGGAGCCGTCGAGTGCGCCACCATGGGCGCTGTCGGGGACGTCCACGCGGATTTCTGGTCATCGGTGTCGCCGTTGTCGGTGCGGACCTGATATTCCCACTTCAGGCCATCGGCAGAGAGCGTGTCGTGGCGGTTGGCCGCCGCCCTGGACTCATTCCAGTTCGCTGAGCCGACAAGACGGGACCGGACGGTGTATCCGTGGGCACCGAAGACCGCATCCCACGTCACCTTGGGCCCCTGGGGGCCGGGCTCGACGACGACGTTTCTCGGCACGGGAGTGGGCCGCGCCGGAATGGTGTCGGGGATGGCTGGCACGCTGGTCCCGATGCGGAAGTTGTTGACGAGGGTGCGTTCGAACGCCTGGGCGATCTTGTACTCGCCACGGGCGTTGGGGTGCAGCCCGTCGTAGCCGTTCGGACAGCTGTCGGGCCCGCAGGCGTAGTTCCCGCGCCAGTCGACCAACGCCACAGGGGACTGGCTGGTGCTCCACGACGGGATCGAGGTGGCCAGCAGCGTGTTGTAGCGATCGGTGTTGGCTGGCAGGTTCGGGTTGGCACCGAGCCGGGTGCGCTGAGGGATGTTGGCCAGTGCCAACTTGATGTTGGGGTTGGCGGCACGAGCCTCGCTCACCAGCGTCCTCATGCTGGCGATGGTCCCGTCCGGGCCGTCGACGAACCAGCCCAGGTCGTTGAACCCAAGCCCCACCAGGAGCAGGTCGGGCTTGTGCTCCGCTACCTGCGCATAAATTTCATTCTTGACCTGGGCCGCTTGACGGCCCCAGACCGCGAAGTGGTCAGGGTCGAAGGCCGACGCACCCGCGGCGTACGCACCCCAGGTGCGGGGCATTCCCTCCCAGGGGGCAGGAGCCCCTTGCAAACGGGGCGGGGCCGGGCCGGTTGCTTCTTCAGGGGGGTTGGTGCCGAAGTAGGGACCGACGAAGTCGACAGCGACATTCTGACTTCTGAACCACTCCCACAGCCGGTAGCGCCAAGTCCAGTCACCCTCGGCACCCTGGGACATCGAATCGCCCACAACCATCACCCTGAGCGCCCCGACCGGTCCTTCTACCGTTGACCCGACGCCCCGCTTCAAGCGCAGGATCGTGTTGTAAATGATGTCGGCAGTATTCCCGGTGAGCAGGCTGGCTACGTAATTAAGAGGAGTCTCCCAGAAACGGAATTTAGTCGCAAAGTTGCGCAACAGCTTCTGACCCTCCTCTATGAAAGGTCGCGTGCTCGAGGAGAGGACTTGCAAGGCCGCCCCGCCGACAGCGCCACCGAGAGCGCCCCACACCGCGTTGCCTGCCGCTTTACCCCAGACGTCGGCGTCGATCGGATTCCCGTCCAACCGGGCGCTCGTCAATTCGCCCACGGCTGAGCCCAAGGCTCCAGAGATAGCACCGCAGACCGGTGCGGCGGCGACAGCCCCGGGGCTGAAGGCGGCCATGCAAATGGCAGCGACCAGGAGCGATGACCCCACACTGGCGAGACCGACCACCAGCCCCTTCCAGAAGCCATCCCAGAAGCCCGCAGCGCCGATGTACACCTTGGGCACCACGATCACCAGGCTGTTGCCGAGAGCCTGGATGCTTCCGCCGAACTTGATGTCGATCCGCGGTGAGTAATAGCCTGCAGAATTTTCTTGGGCTTGGCGCGCGAAAGACTCGCTGAGGAGAAGCCCGGCGTCGGTCTGGTCGCGATGAAAGATCGCGACCCTTTGCAGCAGTAGCTCCTGAAATTGCTCAGGGCGCTGCACGGGATTGAAGTCCAGGATCGCCACGACATCTTCGTCATCGAATGCCAACTGCCGGAATTGCCCTGAGTCGCGCGCGCAGCCCACGCGCAGCCCCACGCTCTCTGCCTCGACCGGCCTGACGTCGAAGGATGAGCCGTGCACGGAGCACACGGCATCCGCCGGGGCGGCGGCCGCTTGGGTCACGCCAATATTGGTGGAGCCGGCCACAACCAGCACCAACGCAAGAACGAACGCCGTGAGACGGGCGCCATGCCGGCTACTTCTGTGCACCCACGATCGACTATGGGAGTGAGACATGGAGGACTTCTCTCTGTCCGATCACGGCACGGAGGGTGGAATCACGAAGTCACCTCCGGCAAAGCATCGCGCCGGACGTACCGGCCCACCCGCTGCCTGACCTGGGACGAGTAGGGATCCGACGCTCGCCTCGACGTACCCCCGTCGATGGCTTGTCGTCGTTGACTGTCGTCGGTTCTTCAGATCCATGATCTTGGAGTGAATTCCATAGATCCACAAGTCTCGAATCGAATACAGCCGCCAGTCCCCCGGCCCAGCGACACCGCCCAGCTCCAGCCGGGGTGGGCCCAGCGGCGGGTCCGCCCGGAGCGGAACACGTTGCCCGGAGACCGTCACGCACCGCCGATCCGACCCCGTCGACAGACCGACGCGACTACCCTCGGTCAGGGAAGAGGTGGCGGCATGCATCCGCGCCAGTGGGGACCAACGGCCCTGCCCCATCCTCTCGGCGGCGACGAAGCTGGACGTGGCCGGGAAAACCCGGGACACCGGATGCGACGTCCCCGATTTCGCGAGAGGCTTACGCAGCATGGATTCCGCTGTTGACCTGCACAGCCCTCTGACCGAAGACGAACTGCGTCGGCTGGACGCCTACTGGCGGGCCGCGAACTACCTCACCGTCGGGCAGATCTACCTGCTGGGCAACCCGCTGCTGCGGGAGCCACTGACCACCGACGACATCAAGCCCCGGCTGCTCGGGCACTGGGGCACCAGCCCCGGACTCAACCTGATCTACGCCCACCTCAACCGGGTGATCGTCGCCCGCGACCTGAACGCCATGCTGGTCACCGGCCCCGGGCACGGCGGCCCGGCCATCGTGGCCAACACCTGGCTGGAGGGCACCTGGTCCGAGCGCTACCACGACGTGGCGCGCGACGAGGCCGGGATGGCCCGGTTGTTCCGGCAGTTCTCCTTCCCCGGCGGCATCCCCAGCCACGTCGCGGCGGACGTGCCGGGTTCGATCCACGAGGGCGGCGAACTGGGGTACGCCCTGAGCCACGCCTACGGCGCCGCGTTCGACCACCCGGATCTCGTGGTCGCCTGCGTGGTGGGCGACGGTGAGGCGGAGACCGGCCCACTGGCCGGCAGCTGGCTCTCCAACGTCTTCCTGAACCCGGCCCGGGACGGCGCGGTGCTGCCCATCCTGCACCTCAACGGCTACAAGATCGCCAATCCCACCGTGCTGTCCCGGATTCCCGAGGCGGACCTGCTGGACCTCATGCGGGGCTCCGGTTACGAGCCGTACGTGGTGGCCGGCGACGACCCGGACGTGGTGCACCGCACCCTCGCGGCCACCCTGGACCGGGCGCTTGACGACATCGCCTCGATCCAGCGCGGGGCCCGCTCCGGCGGGATTGTCGAGCGTCCCCGCTGGCCGATGATCATCCTGCGGACGCCGAAGGGCTGGACGGGACCGCGCGAGGTCGACGGCACGGAGGTCGAGGGCACCTACCGCGCCCACCAGGTGCCACTGTCCGGCGTCCGCGACAACCCGGCGCACCTGGCCGAGCTGGAGCGCTGGCTGCGCAGCTACCGACCGGAGGAGCTGTTCGACGCCACCGGCGCCCCGGTCGACGAGCTGCGGACGCTGCCGCCGACCGGCGACCGGCGGATGAGCGCCAACCCGGTCACCAACGGCGGCGTGGTCCTGCGCGACCTGGACCTGCCCGACTTCCGCGAGTACGGCGTGGACGTCCCCGAGCCGGGCCAGCCGATGGCCGGGGCGACCGGGGTGCTCGGGCCGTGGATCCGGGACGTGATCGCCGCCAACCCGCAGACGTTCCGGCTGTTCGGCCCGGACGAGGTCGCGTCCAACCGTTTGGGCGCCGCCTTCGAGGTGACCGACCGGGCCTGGATGGCCGCCACCGTCCCCGGCGACGACCACCTCTCCCCCGACGGCCGGGTCATGGAGGTGCTGTCCGAGCACCTGTGCCAGGGCTGGCTGGAGGGTTACCTGCTGACCGGCCGGCACGGCGTGTTCACCAGCTACGAGGCGTTCATCCACATCGTCGACTCCATGGTCAACCAGCACGCCAAGTGGCTGAAGGTGACCCGGGCCATCCCCTGGCGGCAACCGATCGCCTCGCTGAACTACCTGCTGTCCAGCCACGTCTGGCGTCAGGACCACAACGGCTTCTCCCACCAGGACCCGGGCTTCATCGACCACGTGGTCAACAAGAAGGCCGAGGTCGTACGGGTCTACCTGCCGCCGGACGCCAACACCCTGCTCGCCACCATGGACCACTGCCTGCGCAGCCGGCACTACATCAACGTGGTCGTCGCCGGGAAGCAGCCGGCGCCGAACTGGCTCACGATGGACGAGGCGATCCAGCACACCCGCCGCGGCCTCGGCATCTGGGAGTGGGCCAGCACCGACGGCGACAGCGAGCCGGACGTCGTCCTGGCCTGCTGCGGGGATGTGCCCACGCTGGAGACCCTCGCCGCCGCCGACCTGCTGCGTCAACACCTGCCGGAGCTGAAGGTCCGGCTGGTCAACGTCGTCGACCTGATGCGCCTGCAACCGGACACCGAACACCCGCACGGCCTGCCCGACAAGGAGTTCGACACCATCTTCACGCCGGACCGGCCGGTCATCTTCGCCTACCACGGCTACCCGTGGCTCATCCACCGCCTGACGTACCGCCGGTCCAACCACGAGAACCTGCACGTCCGCGGCTACAAGGAGGAGGGCACCACCACCACCCCGTTCGACATGGTGATGCTCAACGACCTGGACCGGTTCCACCTGGTCATCGACGTCATCGACCGGGTGCCGGGCCTGGGCGCGCGCGCCGCGCACCTGCGCCAGAAGATGGTCGACGCCCGGCAGGCGGCCCGCGACTACACGCGCCGGTACGGCGAGGACGACCCGCAGGTCGCCGAGTGGCGGTGGGTCCGCGAGACCGACCCGACCAATCCCTGAGAGGAGGACGACGTGCGGGACGCGGAGATCCTGGTCGGCTACGACGGCTCCACCGACGCGTCGGTGGCCCTGAACTGGGCGCTGGACGAGGCCGAACGCAGCGGTCAGGCGGTGCGGCTGGCGTACATCTTCGAATGGCTGACCGTGGCCAGTTGGGTCGGTCCGGGCGTGGCGCCCGGCATCTGGCCGGACGACACCGCCCGGCGGCAGGTGGACGACCTGGTCCGCAGGGCCGCCGCGGACGCCGCCGCCGCGCATCCCGGCCTGACGGTCACCGGCGAGGTGTACGACGGACCACCCGCCCTGGTGTTGCAGGAACGCTCCACCGACGCGGGAATGCTGGTGCTCGGCAGCCGGGGCCACGGCGGGTTCGGCGGACTGCTGGCCGGCTCGACGGCGGTGGCGGTCGCCGCGCACGCGCACTGCCCCGTCGTCATCGTCCGCGACGGTGCGGCCCACGGTCCG
Source organism: Micromonospora sp. RB23 (assembly GCF_053585025.1). Lineage (NCBI taxonomy): Bacteria > Bacillati > Actinomycetota > Actinomycetes > Micromonosporales > Micromonosporaceae > Micromonospora > Micromonospora sp. RB23. The sequence continues at coordinate 2,074,015 of NZ_CM132111.1, read as the reverse complement.
GCCGACCCCGTGACCGTGGGTGTGGACGGTTCGGAACCGTCGCTGGTGGCGCTCGGCTTCGCGGCCGAACGGGCGGCCCAACGACGGGTACCGCTGCGCGTGCTGCATGCCTGGACGCCGGGCCCGGGTGGGGCCGCCGGGACCCCCGACGAGCGGGCGGCCGTCGAGGAGGCGGTGGAACCCTGGCGGCGCACGTTTCCCGAGCTGGACCTCACCGTCGACCTCGTCGGGGGCAGTCCGGCGGCGACGCTCATCGAGGCGAGCCGGTCGGCCCAGCTGGTGGTGGTCGGCAGCCGGGGCCGGGGTGGGCTGGCCGGGATGCTGCTCGGCTCGGTCAGCCAACAGGTCATCCAGCACGCCGGCTGCCCGGTCGCCGTCGTCCGGGAACGCTGAGGCCGATCCTGCGTCGTCCGGGCCGACCGGCCCGCGCGTCGGGACCTGTGGCCCGTGCGTCCCGCCCGCCGAGGCCCGACGATGGAGCGGCAACACACCGCGCGACAGCGGCAGGTCAGGCACGATGGCTAAGACGGAAAGGTCGTGACGATGAGTCAGGAAAGCTCGCTGACCACCGCGCTCGCGGAGGCCGCCGCCACCGCCGGCCACGCCCCATCGGTGCACAACACGCAGCCCTGGCGTTGGCGGGTGCTCCCCGAGGCGCTGGAGCTGCACACGGTCGCCGACCGGCAGCTCGCGGCCGGCGACCCGGAGGGACGACTGCTGGCGGTCAGCTGCGGCGCCGCCCTGCACCACGCCCGGACGGCGCTCGCCGCCGAGGGCTGGCGCGCGGTGGTGCGACGCCTACCCGACCCGGGCGACGAGAGTCTGGTGGCCCGCCTGACCGACCTGACCCGAACCGAGGCCGACCCGGACGCCATGCGCCTCGTGCAGTGCATGTCGGTGCGGCACACCGACCGACGGCCGGTCAGCGACGAGCAGGTGCCCACCGACGCGATCGGGGAGATCACCCGGGCGGTCACCGCCGAGGGCAGTCGCCTCCAGATCCTCGACCGCGACCAGGTGTTGGAGCTGGCCGCCACGGCCGGGCGCGCCAGCGCGGTCGAGGCCGAGGACCCGGAGCTGCGCGCCGAGCTGGCGTACTGGACGAGCCGCGCCGACACCGGCACCGGGCTGCCCGCCGAGGTGCTGCCCGAGCAGCCGCCACAGACCACCGTGCCGGGCCGTGACTTCGGCCGCCCCGGCAGCCTGCCGATCGGGCCCGGCCACGACCGCATGGCGGTGTACGCGCTGCTGCACGGCGACGAGGACGACCGGGACAGCTGGCTCCGCGCCGGTGAAGCCCTCTCCGCCGCCTGGCTGACCGCCACCCGGCTCGGCGTGTCGGTGGTGCCGCTCAGCGCGGTCGTCGAGGTCCCCGGCACCCGGCAGACCCTGCGTCAGGTGCTCGCCGGCATCGGCTTCCCGTACCTCGTGCTGCGCCTGGGTATCGCGGACCCGGCACACGCGGGGCCGCCGCACACCCCGCGACTGGCCAGCGAGCAGGTGGTCGACACCTCCGCCGTGCGCGGCGGTCAGCCCTGACGGGTCGATCCGCGGCATCGGCCGACGCTACGATCGCGCGGTGACCAGCAGCGTCCCGCAGCCTCGCCCGGAAACCCCGGTGACGCCGTCGCTCGGCCTGAGCCCGCTGTCCCGGGTCCGCCTCGACGAACTGCTCCAGGAGATGCTGGACCGGGTCGGCGAGGTGATGACCAGCCGGGAGCGGTTGCGGGCGCTGCTCGACGCCGTCGTCGGCATCGGCACCAACCTGGATCTGCGCACCACCCTGCGGCGCATCGTGCAGGCGGCCTGCGAGCTGGTCGGCGCCCGGTACGGCGCGCTGGGCGTGGTCGGGCCGGACCGGCTGCTGCACGACTTCATCGTGCACGGCGTCACGCCCGAGCAGCACACGCGGATCGGCGACCTGCCCCACGGCCGGGGCGTGCTCGGCCTGCTCATCGACGATCCCCGCCCGCTGCGCATGCCGGACATCACCCAGCACCCCCGCTCGTACGGCTTCCCCGCCAACCACCCGCCGATGCACAGTTTCCTGGGCGTGCCGGTACTCATCCGGGAACAGGTGTTCGGCAACCTCTACCTGGCCGAGAAGCAGGGCGGCGCCCAGTTCACCGAGGACGACGAGGAGATCGTCGTCGCGCTCGCCGCCGCCGCCGGCGTGGCCATCGAGAACGCCCGCCTGTACGCCCTCGCCCACCGGCGGGAACGCTGGCTCGCGGCGACCGCCGAGATCACCACGGTGCTGCTCGGCGAGGTGCGTCGCACCGACGCGTTGGCGCTCGTCGCCCGCCGCGCCCGGGAGGTCGCCGAGGCGGAGTTGGCGCTGGTGCTGCTGCACGACGCCGACACCGCGCAGTTCACCGTGGAGGTGGTCGACGGCGTCGACGAGCGGGCCCGGACGCTGGTCGGCGCTGTCCTGCCGGTCGCCGACACCAGTTTCGGGGCGGCCGTCGCGCAGGGACGGCACGACCAGGTGGACGACCTGGCGCACGCCGCGCCGTGGCCGGCGCTGCTGCACAGCGGGCCCGCGATCGTCTCACCGCTGGCCACCGCGGAGACGCTGCACGGCGTGCTCATCGTCGCGCACCGCCCGGAGCGTGGTGGCGGCGCCAGCGACGAGGACGTGGCGCTGCTGGGCAGCTTCGCCGGCCAGGCGGCGCTGGCCATGGAACGGGCGCGTGGTCAGGAGGAGCGCGAGCTGTTGGTGGTCCTGGAGGACCGCGAGCGGATTGCCCGTGACCTGCACGACGTGGTGATCCAGCGGCTCTTCGCCACCGGCCTGCAATTGCAGAGCGCCGCGCCGATGATGGCCCGCCCCGAGGTCGCCAAACGGATCAACGCTGCCGTCGACGACCTCGACGACACCATCCGCGACATCCGGCGGACCATCTTCGAGCTGCGGACGCCGATGACCGCCGCGCTGCGTACCGAGATCCGTGAGGCGATCGAGCTGGCCGCCGAGTCCCTGGGCTTCAGGCCGCACCTGGAGCTGACCGGGCCGGTGGACAGCGCCGTCCCCGACGCCATCCGCCCGGAACTGACCGCTGTGCTGCGCGAGGCGCTGTCCAACACGGTCCGCCACGCGCGGGCCACCCGCGTCGACGTGGCCGTACGCGTCGAGGGCGATCGGGTGAGCGTGACGGTGACCGACGACGGGGTGGGCTGCGACCCGGGTGCGGCCCGAGGCGGCCTGGTGAACCTCCGCGAACGCGCCGACCGCCTGGGCGGCGCCTTCACGATCCGCCCCGCCACCCCCCAAGGCACCGAGCTGCACTGGGCAGTGCCGCTGCGCGACTAACCGCGCTCCCTCCGACCCGCCGCCGATCTTGCAGTTTCGGTTGACGAGATGAGGGGCAAGGTCGGTTTTGTCGGCGCGGAAAGTGCAAGATCGCGGGGACCAGGGCGGGTCAGGGCGTCTTGCCGAGCAGACGGGTGGCCAGGACCGCCGCCTGGGTACGGCGTTCCAGGCCCAGCTTGGCCAGCACGCTCGACACGTAGTTCTTCACCGTCTTCTCCGCGAGGAACATCCTGCCGGCGATCTCCCGGTTGGTGAGCCCCTCGGCCACGTACTCCAGGATCCGCCGCTCCTGCTCGGTGAGCGACTTCAACTCGCGCGGCTGCTCGACACCGTTGCGGATACGTTCCAGCACCCGGGTGGTGATCGCCGGATCGAGCAGGGACTGCCCGGCCGCCACCCGACGCACCGCGTCCACCAGATCGGTCCCGCGGATCTGCTTGAGCACGTACCCGGCGGCACCCGCCATGATCGCGGCGAACAGCGCCTCGTCGTCCTCGTACGAGGTGAGGATCAGACCCTTGATGGACGAGTCGACGGCCCGGACGTCGCGACACACGTCGATGCCGTTGCCGTCGGGCAGCCGGGCGTCGAGGATCGCCACGTCGGGTCGCAGCGCCGGGATGCGACGCGCCGCCTCCTGCGCGGAGCCGGACTCGCCGACCACCTCGATGTCGCCGCTGCTCTGTAGCAGGTCGGCCAGGCCACGGCGGACGACCTCGTGGTCGTCGAGGAGGAAGACGCGGATCATCCCTCGTTTCTACAGGTGCCGCGCGACGGGTGCACGGGCCGAAGGTCCCGACCCGAGGAACCGAGGGCCGCCGGGGCGGTCGGGCCGGTGGATCGGGACGTCCGGCCCTGCTCGACGCCGCCCGATTGGCGGAGCGTGGGGATGCGCCAGCCGTCACGGCTCGACGACCCATCCACGGGAGGAAGCACCGCCATGGACATCGGCTACACCGCGGACCACCTGCGGACCGCCGCCGCCAGCGCGGTCCGGGCGCCGTCGCTGCACAACACGCAGCCGTGGCGGTTCCGGCTGCGCGACGGCGGAATCGAGGTGCTGGCCGACCCGGCCCGGCGGCTGGCGGCGACCGACCCCAGCGGCTGGGGCGTACGGGTCGCCTGCGGCGCGGCCCTGTTCAACCTGCGGATCGCGCTGGCCGTCGCCAGTGCTCCCGCCCGGGTGCGACTGCGCCCGGACCCGGCCGAGCCGGACCTGCTGGCCCGGCTGGCGCCGGACATCCCGCGCCGGCCCAGCCCCACCGAGCAGAGCCTGCACACGGCCATCCCCCGCCGCTTCAGCAACCGGCTGCCGTTCTGGCCGGACCCGGTGCCGTCCGACGCGCGCTGGCGGCTCGGCGAGGCGGCCCGCGCCGAGGGGTGTTGGCTGGAGCTACTTGTCGGGGTGAGCGCGGTGAACGCGTTCGGCGAGATCGCCCGCGGTGCGCACCGGGTGCTGGAACGCGACCCGGCGTACCGCGCCGAGCGGGAACAGTGGCTGCGTCGCGAGCCCGCGCCGGACGGCGTACCCACCTCGGTCGGCGGACCGCAGCACGAGCCGCAGGACGTGCTGCCGACCCGCGGCTTCGGCGGGCGCGACCGGGCACCGGGTCGGGACTTCGAACCCGAGCCGCTGGTCGGGGTGCTCGGCTCGGTCGGCAACACCGCCGTCGACCAGGTGGTCGCCGGTCAGGCCCTGCAACGGGTTCTGCTCACCGCCACCGACGCCGGCCTGGGCGCGTCGCTGCTGTCCCAGCCGATCGAGGTGCCGACGGCGCGGGAGCAGCTACGGGTGTCGCTGGGGCGGTTCGGCACACCGCAGATGGTGCTGCGCATCGGGTACGGCCAGCCGGGCCGACCCACCCCGCGCCGGACGGTCGACGAGGTGCTGGACCTGCCGGTCGTGCCGGCCTGAGACTCAGCGGGCGAGTAGTCGGTCCAGTGGGCGGGGTACGCGATCCGGGTCGAGCGCCCGCACGAGCGCCTCCGCGTAGCGGGCCTTGCGCCCACTCATCGTGCCCAGGAAGCGACGCAGTTGCCGCTCGATCGGCCGTCCGCGTTGGGCGGGCTGGTTCTGGAAGACCCGGAACCGGGCCAGGTCCCGCTGTTCGGCGATGACCCGCTGCACGCCGTCGCTGCCCAGCGCACGGATCAGTTCGTCCTCCAGGTCGGTCACGCACACACCGAAACCGAGCGCCTCCATCGCCGACCGGTCCAGGGCGGCACCGAAACCCGCCTGCTCCAGACCACGGCGGAAGAAGCCCTCCTCGGCCTCGTCGCACAGCCCCCGTACCGTCACGCCGAGGCCCTGCGCCCCGAACAGCCGCAGGTACCGGCCGACGCTCATCGCGCCGCCGAGCGGCACCACGCAGACACCCTCACCGGTGAGATCGTGGTGCCGTCGTTCCGCGAGTGCCTCCACCGCGCGCTGGTCGCTCACCCCTTCGACGAGGACGACGGCACGCAGGCCGACCGCCGACTCCCGGGCGGCGTCGGCGGCCGTCGCGGCGTCGGGACCGCCGGCCGCCCAGAGGTGTACGGCGGCTCGGAAGTGGTCCGGGTCGGGCACGGCTCCGAGTCTCGCAACGGTCGGTCCACCCCGCCACCGGATTAGCGACGGTGGGCCAGCCTCGAGTGACCCGGGCACCCCGGCCGGGCGGGTCATCACGTACCGGGCGAGCCCGGGACCGTGGCGCGACGCAGGACCGCCACGGCGCGCGGTGCCAGGACGGCGGTCCCGGCAAGCCGTTCGCCGCCGACGGCGGAGATGTCGACTGAGTGCCCGGTACGGTTGATCAGGAACCAGTACGGTCCGCGTACGGCCAGTTCGACGCGACCGCGCAGTTCCGTCGGGAGTTCGCTGTGGACGCCGGCTCGCTGCGCCAGGTCGGCCAGGACGACGGTGAGCCCGGCGGGCCGCAGGCGGGTGGAGACGTAGGCGGCGGAGCCGGACCCGACGGCCCGACGGGTGATGGCCGGACGACCGGTCTGGCCGCCACTGCCGTACCGGGCCAAGACCTCGGTCGCGGGATCGGTGAGGTCGATGCGGTCGGTCCACAGGGTGCCCACCGTGCCGTTGTCGAGCTCGACGCTCTCCTCGTCGTGCAGGGGAGCGAACTCCTCGATCCTGATGCCGAGCAGATCGCGCAGGGCTCCCGGGTAGCCACCGAGCCAGACGTGGTCGTGCTCGTCGACGATCCCGGAGAAGTAGGTGGTGACGAGGTGGCCGCCGTCGGCGACGTAGCTGCCCAGGCGGTCGGCGAGCGCGCCGGGCACGACATGCAGCATCGGGGCGACGAGCAGGCCGTACCGATGCAGCGGCGCGTCGACGGGGACCACGTCGGCGCGGATGCCGAGTTCGAGAAGGGCCGTGTACCAGTCCAGGGCCTCCTGCCGGTAGCGGAGCCGGTCGGTGGGGTGCGCGTCGTGTTCGGCCGTCCACCAGGACTCCCAGTCGAAGACGATGGCCGCGCCGGCCGGCCGGCGCGTCGTACCGGCCACCTCGGCGAGATCGCGCAGCGTGGCCCCGAGATCGGTGACGGCGCGGAAGATGGCGCTGTCGACGCCGGCGTGGGGCAGCATCGCCGAGTGGTACTTCTCGGCGCCCGCCGCCGACTGGCGCCATTGGAAGAAGCAGACCGCGTCGGCACCGTGGGCGACGTGCGTGAGCGAGTCGCGGGCCATCTCGCCAGGTGCCTTGGCGACGTTGACCGGCTGCCAGTTGAGCGCGCTGGTGGAGTGCTCCATGAGATACCACGGCTGGCCGCCGGCCAGGTTCGAGGTGAGGTTGGCGGAGAACGACAGTTCGTCGTGCGCCTGCGGGCCCGGCATCGTGTAGTGGTCGTTGGCGACGAAGTCGACCTCGGCGGCCCAGTCGGCGTAGTTGATGGCCTTGGACCAGCCCATGACCATGAAGTTGGTGGTGACGGGGATGTCCGGGGTCACTTCGTACAGCACGGCCCGTTCGGCGCGCAGGTGGTCCCTGAGCGCGTCGGAGGAGAACCGCTTGAAGTCCAGTTGCTGCGTCGGGTTGGGGTGCGTGCTCGCCCGCCTTGCGGGCAGGATCTGCGCCCAGTCGCTGTACTGCTGTGACCAGAACGTGGTCGCCCAGGCCCGGTTGAGGGCCTCCAGGGTGCCGTACCGGCGGCGCAACCAGCGCCGGAACGCGGTGGCGGCGTCGTCGGAATAGTCGTAGGCGTTGTCGCCGCCCAGTTCGTTGTTGACATGCCAGGCGACCAGCGCCGGGTGGTTGCGGTACCGCTCGGCGAGTGCGCGGGTCAGGCGGAGCGCGTGCAATCGGAAGATCGGCGAAGTCGGACGCCAGTGCTGCCGGGCACCGGGCCAGATGGTGCGGCCGTCCCGGTCGATCGGCAGGATCTCCGGATGCATCGTGGTCAGCCAGGGCGGCGGCGACGCGGTCGCCGTGGCCAGGTCGACGGCGATGCCGTAGGCATGCAGCAGGTCCATGACGTCGTCGAGCCACGCGAAGTCCCACACGTCGGCCTGCGGCTGGATCCGGGCCCAGGAGAAGATCGCCAGGGAAACGATGTTCACGCCGGCCACCTGCATGGCCCGAACGTCCGTGTCCCAGACGTGGCGTGGCCACTGCTCCGGGTTGTAGTCGGCGCCGAACGCGAGACGGCTCCGGGACGGATCCGACGGCCAGCGCAGCCATCGGTGCTTGTGGGGCGGCTGCATGCCGGCTCCTGTCTCGCGGTGCTGCTGATGGTGACGTGACCTCGACCGCCGCCGGGTCGACTCTGCCCCGCTCATCCGCTAAGCGGCTTGGCGGCAAACCTCAGCTTCTCGACCTCATGGAAGGCCTGGCCCCCTTCGTGACCGTTGAACGGGTAGACGCGGATGTCCTTCGGTCCGGCGTAGTGGTTGTACGAGGCGTACACGGTTGAGGGCGGGCAGGCCTGGTCCATCAGCCCGACGGAGTACAGCGCCGAGGCGCTGGCCCGCTTGGCGTGGTTGACCGTGTCGAAGTACGAGAGCGTCCGCATCACCTGCTCCCGCTTCTCCCGGTGGACCTTGAGATAGCCGGTGATCTCGGCGTACGGCGACGCGTCGGTGATGGTCAGCGCACGGGGAAAGTCGGCCAGGAACGGAACGTCGACCATGGCGGCCACCAGACCTGAGGCGAGGCCGGCCACGGCGGTGGCGATTCCGCCGCCCTGGCTGGTCCCGGTGACGGCCACTCTGCTCGGGTCCACGGCGGGCAGTTCCCGTACGGCGTCGATGGCACGGACCCCGTCGGTGAAGACCCGGCGGTAGTAGTAGGTCTCCGGACTGGCGATACCTCGGGTGGTGAAGCCCGAGAAGGCGGGGTCACCAGCGGGGTCCGGATCGGGTGTGTCCCCCTTGGGGCCCTTGGAGCCCTGGCCCCGGGTGTCCATGATGAAGTGCGCGTATCCGGCCATGGCCCACAGAGGTCTCTCGTGCGGCAGGCCGCGGCCACCGCCGTATCCGACGTACTCCACCACGGCGGACAGCGCGTCGGTGCGGGTGACGGGCAGGTGCAGCCATGCCTTGACGGGGTTGCCGTCGTACCCGGCGAAGGTGACGTCGAAGGTGTCGATCAGTGCGAGGCCGTTGTCGACCGGCGTGACGGTGAGATTCAGCTCATGGACGCGCGCGTCCTGGAGCGTCGCGGTCCAGAAGCTGTCGAAGTCCTCCGGCTCGGTGTTGTCGGGCCGATAGCTGCGCAGACGGTCTTCGGGCAGGTCGAACAGTGCCATGGCATCTCCACGGTTGCTGGTTGGTCGGAAGTCAGGTGGGTCGTCACCACTCGGTGAACGCGCCGTCCGGGCCGCGCCAGACGGGGGAACGGAACCGGTGACCCCGTGCCGCCGCTGCGCGCACCGCGTTCTCGTCGACGTCGATGCCGAGGCCGGGTGCGCCGAGTCGCTCCACGTGCCCGTCGCGCAGCCGCAGGACGTCGGCATCGACGAGATAGTTCAGGCCGTCCTGGCCGTTGTTGTAGTGGATGCCGAGGGCCTGTTCCTGGATGAGGAAGTTCGGTGTGGCCAGGTCGATCTGCAGGCATGCGGCCAGGGCGATGGGGCCGAGCGGGCAGTGCGGGGCCAGGACGGAGTCGTACATCTCGGCGACCGCGGCGATGCGCCGGACCTCGGAGATGCCTCCGGCGTGCGAGAGGTCGGGTTGGACGACGGCCACGCCGGCGTCCAGGACGTCCCGGAACTCGCGCCGGGTGTAGAGCCGCTCGCCGGTGGCGATCGGCAGTGCGGTGGCCGTGACGATCCGGGCGATGTCGCTGGAGAACTCCGGCCGCAGCGGTTCCTCGACGAACAGCGGCACGTACGGCTCCAGCAGCGGCAGGAGGCGACGGCTGGCGGCGATCGAGGCTCGGCCGTGCAGGTCGATCGCCACGTCGTTGTCGGCGCCGATCGCATCGCGGACCTTGGCCAGGAGATCGACGACGGATCTCAGGCCGGCGGGGGTGTCCAGGAACGCCATCGCGCCCGGCGGTGCGATCTTGACGGCGGTGTATCCCGCCGCGATCGCCGTCGCGGCGGATTCGGCGACCTGCTCGGCGGTCTCGCCGTACGCCCAGCCGTACATCCGGACGCGGTCGCGTACCGGCCCGCCGAGCAGTTCGTGGACCGGCGCCCCGCGGACCTTTCCGGCGATGTCCCACAGCGCCTGGTCGATGCCGGCGACGGCGCTGGACAGGATGGGGCCGCCACGGTAGAAGCCACCGCGGGTGAGGACCTGCCAGTGGTCCTCGATGCGCATCGGATCGGTGCCGACGAGCAGGTCGGACAGCTCACCGATCGCGGCCTGTACGGTCTCGGCGCGGCCTTCCACGACCGGTTCGCCCCAGCCGACGACACCGTCATCGGTGGTGATCTTCAGGAAGAGCCAGCGGGGCGCTACGAGGAAGGTCTCCAGGCGGTCGATCTTCACGGGGCCACGATCCCGCCGTCGAGGTGCCGTACCTGGGCCGACCACCGCTCGTGGAGGTGCTCCACGGGCGGGTACTTGGCCGCCTCCGCCTCGTCGAGGTCGATGCCCCAGCCGGGCGCGTCCGACGGGTAGAGGAAGCCGTTGCGGGGTGCGAGCGTGCCCGGGAACACCGCGTGGACGTCGGGTGAGTACTCGTGGCCCTCCTGGACGACGAACGCCGCGCTGGTCACGTCGAGCGCGACGTTGGCCGCCGCGCCGACCGGGGACACGTCGGCCGGCGCGTGCCAGGCGGTGCCGACACCGTGGAGTTCGCAGAGGGCGACGAGCTTGCGCGCCGGGCTCAGGCCGCCGATCGAGGAGATGTGCAGGCGCAGCAGATCGACGCCGCCACCCGTCACGAGCCGGGCCGCGTCGGCCACCGACGCCACCTGTTCGCCGACGGCGATGGGCATGGGTGCGGCCGCGCGGACCTCGCCCAGCCGGTCGTAGAACTCCGGGGCGATCGGATCCTCCAGGAAGAACAACCGGTACTCCTCGAGCTGGCGAGCCAGTCCGACAGCCTGCTTGACGGTCAGCCGGGAATGGACGTCGTGCATCAGGTGCGGCTCGGGCCCGAGGGCCGCGCGGGCCTGCGCGAACAGGGCCGGGGTGTCGCGCAGGTAGCGGTGCACGTCCCACCCGCCCGGATGCGGTGTTCCGGGGTACCCGCCGGGCGTGGGCGGAGCGCCGTAGGTGCCGACGCCGGGGCTGCCGACCTGGAGCCGGACATGTCGGTAGCCCCGGTCGAGCAGGGCGCGGGCCTGCTCCAGGGTGGCGTCGACGGTGGCCCCGCCGGCGTGCAGGTACGTGTCGGCCGCCGCTCGGACCCGCCCGCCGAGCAACTCGTACACGGGCATGCCGGCCCGCTTGCCGGCGATGTCCCACAGCGCCTGGTCGACGCCGGACAGGGCGTTGTTGGTGACCGGGCCGCTGCGCCAGTACGACGAGAAGTGGACCATCCGGAAGATGTCCTCGATGTCGGCCGGATGGCGGCCGACGAGCAGCGGCGCGACATGACGGTCGACGGTGGCGGCGACGGCGTGGAACCGCTGGGTGAACGTCGCGCATCCGAGCCCGTACAGGCCGGGATCGTTGGTGTCGACCCGGACGACGACGAGCGGCACGCCCTCCGGGGCGGTGACGATCGACCGGACGCCGGTGATGCGCAGCCGGTCACGGCCGGGCCAGGGCGCCTGCGTCTCCGGCATGGGGTTGAGGGGCACGAACGTGGTCTCCTGTTCGAGGATCGTTGCGTGGATGGACGGCGACGGCAGACCGTCAGGCGTAGGCCCGCACGGCGATCAGCTGGGCCGAACCGGCGCCGTTGGTGGCGGTGACGACGACCCTGATCCGGTCGGTCACGATCGGGGCCGCGAGACGGTGCGTGCGGCGCCGCTGCCGGTTGTCGGCCACCGACACGAGCGGCTGCCAGTCGGTCCCGGTGGCACGGGCCTCGATCCGGTAGTCGCGCACGAGCGTCGGCATGAGCGTGAACGGCATCCGGTGATGGGGCAGATTGATCAGGTCCTCATTGACGTCGTCGTTGGCGATGACCTCGACCCGGCTCACCGTCACCGGCTCCGGCCAGGTCAGCTGCAACCACGGCTCACCGTCCGTGGCCAAGGGCCGCGACATCCACAGGTGCGGTCCGGCGAAGGGGCGCAGGTACCCGTCCACCACCTTGTCGGCGGAGTAGGCCGCCGTCGGACCGGTGCGCAGGCAGAAGGTCCGGCGGCGCAGGGCCACGCTCTTCCACTCGAGCACCGGTTGCCGCTCCGTGCGGCCCGCCGCCGGCGGCACGTGGGACAGGGACAGAACGCCGGGGACGGTCGTGTCCGCGACGTGCAGGGCCACGGCGCGGTTGGCCCGTACCCGTAGGAAGGCGTTGCGTGCGGTGGGCGGCGTCCAGGCCAGCGGGAGGCGGACCCACTGCCGGGCGCCCGCGGCGACCCGGACCTCCGCCGTGTCGATCAGCGTGCGCGGTACGTAGTTCTGTCCGAGGGCGGGGTCGTAGAGGTCCACCACGAGCGTCGTGGTCTCGACCGCGTCGACGAGTAGCTCCGGCTCCACCAGGGCGGGATCGACCGGCAGCACGATGCCGGCGTCGGCGGTCAGCGGCCACGGTTCACCCGGTCCGGTCACGTCGATCCCGTCCAGCGTCGAGGACGCCGTCACCAGCGCCCCGCGGGCCTGATCGGTCGGGTCGGCCGCGGCCACGCCGATGAGGGACGCGTCGGAGCGCAGGAGTGTCTGTTGCAGGTGACCCGCGTCGAGTTCGCGGGGGGCCACCTGCCGGTCGAGGCACAGGACGGCGGCGGTTCCGGCCGCCTGGCCAAGCGTCGCGCAGGTGGCCATCACCCGGGTCGAGCCGAACGCGATGTGGCTGGCCGACACGTTGCGTCCGGCGAACAGCAGGTTCGTGGTGTTCACCGAGTACAGGCAGCGGTAGGGGATGTGGTAGACGCCGTCCGGGTGCAGGTGTTTGGAGGCCGCCTCCGTCGCGTACATGCCCTGCGGCGGATGCATGTCGATGGACCAACCGCCGAAGGCGGCCTGGTCGGGGAACTCCGTCTGACCCATGATGTCGTTCTGGGTCAGCACGTAGTCGCCGATGAACCTCCGGTACTCCCGCTTTCCGGGGACGGCGCCGACCCATTCCAGGGTCATCGTGTCCGCGTCGAACCGGCCCGAGTTCTTGATGTGGTCCCAGATTCCGTAGATGACCGACCACAGTTCGTCCCGGATGACGTCGTTGTCGTGGACGGTGTCCAACTCCCCGCCGTACTCGATCCACCAGTACGCGGTGCCGTTGTCGCCGGCCCGGATGATGCGCCGCTGCGGGATGCTGGTCTGCGTGATGTCCTTGGCGAACGACGGCGGCACGTAGGTGACCGGCTCACCGGCGTCCTTGGTGTAGAAGAGCAGGGTGCTGCCGAGGGTGATGTCGTCGGCCTCGGCGGGCGCCCAGGGTTCGCCGTACTGGCCGCTGGCCTCGCGGCCGATGCGGTACTCGGCGCCGGCCAGGTGTCCGATCAGGCCGTCGCCGGTGCAGTCGAGAAAGATCGGCGACCTGAAGTGGATGAGCCGTTCCGAGCCCATCATCCACCCGGTGACGGCGTGGATCTGCCGCGCCTCGGGCGGCCCGTCCGCGTCGACGTCGCGGACGTCCGTGTTGAGATACAGGGAGATGTTCGGCTCCGCCCGCACGGCGTCGAGCACGACCGTGTCCCACACGTACGGGTTGCCCTGCGGGTTGCGGTACTGGTTCTCCACGAACAGCTCACCCATGATCCCGCCTTCGCGGGCGTAGTGGTTGTCCCCGTGGCTGGTGGCGCCCACCACCCAGACCCGTACCTCGCTGCTGGAGTTGCCGCCCAGCACCGGCCGGTTGTTGATCAGCGCGACCGTCCGGCCGAGGCGGGCGGCGGCGATGGCGGCGCACACACCCGCCAGACCACCGCCGACCACCGTGATGTCGTGTCCGACGTGTTCAACACGCATTGTCGTGGCCCTCCGTCGGTGTCACTTGAGCCCGGTGCGGCTCAGTGCGGACAGGAACTGGCGCTGGAACACGAGGAACACGATGATCATCGGTACGACCGACGAGGTGGCCGCCGCCATGGACAGGCCACCGGCGAGGCCGCCGTCACCGTCGACGAAACGGGTCAGGCCGACGGGAAGCGTGTAGTTCTCGTCGGTGGAGAGCATGATCAGCGGCGTCTCGTAGCTGTTCCACGACCACACGAAGCCGAGGATCGCCAGTGCCGCGAGGACGGGCTTCGCCATCGGCAGGTAGATCCGCCAGTAGATCGACCATTCGCCGGCGCCGTCGATGCGTGCGGCCTCGGCCAGCTCCCCGGGTACGGCGGAGAAGTGCTGGCGCATCAGGAAGGTGCCGAAGACGGTGAACATGCTCGGCAGGATCAGCGCCCACAGGGTGTCGTACAGGCCGACGGCCTGGAAGAACATGAACCGGGGCACGAGCAGCAACTGGGTCGGCACGATCGAGGTCGCGATATAGAGCAGGAAGAGGCGGTCGCGACCCTTGAACCGCATGCGGGCGAAGGCGTACCCGGCGAGGGAGGACGTGAACAGCTCGCCGGTGACGGCAACGACCGCCACGATCAGGGAATTGCTGAAGTAGCGCAGCAGGGGCGGGTCGCCGGCCCACACGTCGACGTAGTTGACCCAGCGGACGGGGTCGGGAATCCACGTCACCGGAAGCGTGAACACGTCGATGTTGCGTTTGAGCGAGGCCGAGATCATCCACAGCAGCGGGAGGGCGAAGAGCACCGCGATCGCCCACATGACAACGCTCAGCACCCAGGTGCGCAGGGTCCGGTCTGTACGGCTGCGGGTCATGTGTAGAGCCCCCGTCCCTTCTGGAACCGCCACAGCAGCAGCGTCAGCAGCAGTACCGCGGCGAACGTGACGACGCCTATCGCCGCGGCGTAGCCGAACTTGTAGGCCTGGAATCCGGACTGGTACATGTAGTAGGCCAGCACGGTGGTGGACTCCCCCGGGCCGCCGCCGGTCAGGAAGGCGATCAACCCGAAACCCTGCGACGTGCCGATGAACGACGTGATCGCCAGGAAGATGGTGGTCGGCATGAGGCTCGGCCACGTGATGGCGCGGAACCGGCGCCACGCGCCGGCGCCGTCGATCATCGCCGCCTCGTGCAGGTCCTGGGGCAGTTCCTGGAGAGCGGCCAGGTAGATCACCGCCTGGTAGCCCATGCCGGCCCACACCTGGATGAGTACGAGCGCCGGCAGAGCCCAGTTCTCGGACACCAGCCAGGTCGGCGGCTCGGACAGACCCAGGAACCGCAGGGCCTGGTTGAGCAGCCCGGCGCTGGGGTTGAGCACGAGCAGCCAGACCATGCCGATGGCAACCGTGTTGACCATGCTGGGCACGAAGAACACGACCCGCAGTGCGGCCCGGCCGACCAGCGGCCGGTTGAGGGCCAGTGCGAGCAGCAGGCCGAAGCCGATCGACAGCGGAACGCCGAGGCCGGCGAAGAACACCGTGCGGCCCAGGGCTTTCCAGAACTTCGGGTCGGCGAAGAGGTCGGCGAAGTTGTCCAGGCCCACCCACTCGATCCCGTCCAGGCCGGACAGCACGTTCCACCGGGTGAACGCGATGCCCAGCCCGGCCAGCATCGGACCCAGGGTGAAAGCGATCAGTCCGACGAGATTGGGGGCGATGAACAGCCACGGCAACCAGGAGCGGACCCCGGTGGGCCGGCGCTTCTTCCCCCGTACGACGGGCGGTACCGGTGACCGGGCCGACCCAACCAGAGTCTGCATGTGTTTCTAGCCCGCCTTTTTGATCGCCGCGTCGCACTGTTCCTTGGCGGTCCGGGCCCACTCGTCGAGGCTGATGTTCCCGAGCAGGACCCGCTGGTTGAGCCCGTTCACGATCGTGGAGATCTCGGCGTGCGCCGTCTGGATGGTGTCCACGGGAATCCGCGCGTCCGACGTCAGCAGGTTGGTGACCAGCGACTGGTCGTCGAACAGCTTCGCGGCGTCGGGTCCGCCCAGATCGGCGGCCAGTTTCGCGGTGTCACCCCCGGGCAGCGACGGGAGCCGGCCGCCGGGCACCATGTGTGCCGCGCCTTCACCGACCCAGAACTGCAGGAGCGTGAAGGCGGCGTCCTGGTGGGCGGACTTCTTGGTGATGGCCACGTTGTCGCCGTAGCCACCGGTGTTCCAGAACCGCACGCCCTTCTGCGGCGCGGGCATCGGCAGCAGCACGGTCCTGAAGTCGTGCGGATACTCCTTGGTGTCCTTGATGTAGCGCAGAACGAACGGCTGGGAGACCCACATGGCCACCTTCCCCGTGAGGAACGGGGTCTGGGCGAACGCGTCCCACTTCTGCGCGACGATCTCGGTCATCGGCGCGGCGGACCTCTCGGCCATCATGTCCAGCCGGAGCTGGAAGTTCTCCCGGAACGCCGGGTGGTCGAAGTTGGACTCGCGGCCGCCGGGCTTGTAGGTGAAGTCCGGGCCGAGCTGCTGGCGGGCGAGGTCCGGCGGGATCAGGCACCCGTACACACCGTTGCCGGACAGCTGCTTGGCGATCGCGCGGAAGTCGGCGGTCGTCCAGTCCGCCGGGACGGTGATGCCGGCCTTGTCGAGCAGGCTCTTGTTCGCCAGCACCGTCTCCACGCTGCGGCTGGCCGGAACGGAGTACGCCTTGCCGTCGAAGAAGTTGTTGCTGGCCGGTTCCGCGCCGGGCGCGAAGGCCTTCAACACCGGGTCAGCGGCGAGCCGGTCGGTGAGGTCGGTGAGCAGACCCGCCTCGACGCGTTTGGCCAGCGCCGAGCGCGCGTACGACACGACCACGTCGATGTCGAGGCCGCCCTGCAACGCGGTGTCGAGCTTGAGGTTGCCCTGATCGTCGTTGACGAAGCGGGTGTAGTTGACCTTGATGTTCGGGTGCTTCGCGGTGAACGCGGCGAACAGGGCGCTGGGGCCGTTCTCCGCGGGGACTCCGCCCCACACGTTGAGGGTCACCGTGCCGGTGTCACCGGACTCCCCGCCTTTGCCGCAGGCCGAGAGGAGGGCGGCGGAACCCAGTCCGGCCGCGCCCGCGAGCAGGCGCCGGCGGCTGATCGTACGTGTCATGGCGTCACTTCCTGAGGTGAGGTTGAGGGCTGTCCGGGTGGGGACAGTGGGTGGAGGTGTTCGGGGGTGAAGCCGAGCAGCCGCGTGGCCCGAGCGGTGTCGATGGCGACGCTCCGGCCGGTCAGTCGCGTCCGCCGAGGCACCCCCGGTAGGTGTTCGTCCAGCAGCGCCTCCGTGTCGGTGGCGCACAGGGTGTCCGGGGCGGCGACGAAGACCGCGTGGAATCCCGTCACGGGGGCGGTGAGGCCCAACAGTCCGGCGCGGGCGGCGTCGCGGGTGTCCAGGTAGGCCCACATTTCCTTGGCCCCCCACGAGGGGTGTTCGGCGTAGTAACGGGCGTAGGTGTCGAACTGGTCGCCGGGACCGCCGAGCAGCGGCAGGCGCAGTGCGACGACGGTCATGCCGTGCCGGCGGGCCATCATGGCGCCGATCGCCTCGTCGGTCTGCTTCGACAGCGCGTACGGGTCGGCCACCTGCAACGGCATCTCCTCGTCGAGAGGCAGGTAGGCCGGTGTCTGCGGGTGCGGAGACCAGGGCAGACCGGTCACGGAGAGGCTGCTGGCGATCACGGCCCGGTCGACGCCCCGCTGAGCCGCCTCCTCCAGCACGGTGAACGTCGCCTGGGTGTTCGTGGTGAACACCTCGTGCGGTGTGCCGAGGGTGGGCGCGGGGATCGCCGCGCAGTGGAAGACGGCATCGACCCCCGCGAGGGCGTCGCGTACCACGGTCGGGTCCCCGGCGGATCCGGTCACCATCCGGCCCGCCCCGGTGTCGCCCGGGTCGTGCAGGTCGAGACCGGTGGTGGGGATGCGCCGGTCGGCGAGCAGCGTCAGGGCCGCCCGACCCAACCGTCCGGCCGCACCGGTGACCAGGACCCGCCGGGGCCCGCTCACGGCGCCATCACCTGCACCGGCCGCATCTCCGCGGTGTTCTTGGCCAGGACGATGCCGCCGCCCCACTGGATCCAGCCGGCCCGGCCGATGCCGTCGTCGTCATCGTTGACCACGAAGGACAGGGCGACCGGCGCGGTGGGCGGACCGGTGAACCCAAGTGCCGACCAGGGCACCGACGCGCGGTAGGAGGTGGTGGTCCCGTTCCGGACGATCGCCGCCGTGGCGCCCGGCGTCGCCCCGGCCACTCCGCCGGCCGGTGGCGTGAAGGTGTACACGGCCGGACCGGTGCCCAGCAGCGCCGCGCCGATCTCGACGCGGGCGGTCGACCGCCCCGGAAGGTCGGGGCTGACCGCCAGTTGGATGGAGTCGCCGTCCCACATACTGCCGGCCGTCTTCGTCTGGGCGTGGACGTTGTCGGTCACGTCGGCCGTCAACCACAGGGCGTCCGCGGTGCGGGTAAGCTTGACCGTGCCGGACAGGTCCGACGTGCCGCCGTAGGGAACCCGCCGGTAGTCGACCGCGCCGTCGGCCGCCAGATTCACGGGTACGACCATGTTCTGTCCGTCGGCCTCGATCGGGTTGAAGCCGACTGGCCCGCCAGCCCGGAACGCGCCCAACTGTGTCGTGTCGACGCGCACCGACATGTCGGAGGACTTCCACGGGACGATCCCCGTGACCGGTATGTCGACCGAGGTGACGGAGTTCGGCGGGACCGGAGCGACGCCGGTCGCCGTGCCACTCTGCGTCCCCACCGTCCAGGCGATCTGTGTGACGTTCAGGGCCGTCGCCGACTTGTTGTTGGTGATCTTCACCCGCAGTGCACCACCGAGCGGCCCGACCGACGTCACGATCGGATCGGCGGTCACCACGACCGGATCGGTGATCATCGCGTCGTCGCGCAGCACCATCGACGCCGATCCCCCGGACCCGGCCCGCACGTGCACCGTTCGCGGGCCCTTCACCGTGCCACCCGGGACGCTGACGGTCTTCGTCCCCACCTGCCCGGCCGGCGCGTACACCGCGTAGGTGTCGTTCTCGATGTGGAAGTTGGTCCACGTGCCTCCACCGCCGTGGGTCCGGTCCACCTTCAGCGTCACCGGGATGTCGTCGCCGACGGCGACCGTGTCCGGGACGGAGACCGAGTACACCTTCGGGTTGCTCACCGCGAGGGCCGTCGGCTTGCCCCGGGTGAAGACCGGGTGCTCGGTCAGGTCCAGCGTCACCTTGCCCTGTAGGGGTTCCAGGGTGTTCGACCGGCCGTAGGCGTTGGTGACCGTCACGGGGGTGGTGGTGCTCAGCTCCACCTGGGTCGGTGTGGTCGCCCACATCACCCGGACCGGCGTCTTGCCGGCCCCGCCGGCGAACTCGTACGAGTAGACACCCGAGCCCAGGTTGTCGGCGGCACGGAAATCAAGACCGGCGAGCTGGCGGATCAGCACCGACTGCGTGACCAGCGCCGGCTTCGGGGCGTAGGCGTTCATCCCCAGGTACCCGGGACGGCGCATGACGCCGAAGTTGTACTCCTGGTTCGACGCGGTCGTGCCGTCGTTGAGGAAGTCGTACCAGTAGTAGCGGCTCGCCCCGTTGGCCACGGCCAGGCTCGCCGTGCGGACCAGGTAGTCGCCCTGCTGCAGTTCGGTGACGCCGCCGCTGGTGTGGGTCGGGAATCCGTTCTCGGTGATGTCGATCGGCATGTCACGACCGTTGTTGTAGCGGCGGATCAGGTCTTTGAACGTCGGGATCAGGGTCACGCCGCGGACCTCCGGCGCCGCCGGGAAGCCGTAGAGGTGCGCACTGAAGCGGTCCATGTACTTCAGGCCGCCGATCTGGAACAGCTCCTCCCACCACGCGGGTCCGCCGCCGGCCGGCGCGACGACCTCGGCCTGCGGGTGGTCGGCCTTGACCTTGGCGTAGGTCGCCTGCAACAGCGGTAGGTAACACTGCGGGGTACGACCGCACAGGCCGTTGTTGAAGCCCCCGTCGAACTCGTTGTACACCTCGACCTTGTTCGTGCCGGAGAGGGTGAGCATCGCCGAGGCGTAGGCGGCGAAGGCGGCGTGGCCCTCCGGCGTGCTCGGCGTCTTCCCGCCGTCGTAGAGCGGATTGGCGAACGCCGCGACCAGCAGAGGCTCCATGCCGTTGGCGGCCAGCCCGTTGAGGAACGGGGCGCCGTAGGTGGGCATGGTGTAGGTGCCGGCGGTCTTCTCGACGTGCTGCCAGGACAGGGCGTCGCGGACGTGGGTGTAGCCGACCTTCGCCATCGTGGGGATGAGACTGGCCGGGTCGCTCTGGGAGAAGTGGGTTCCGACTCCCCACGGCGCCCCGGGTCTGCGGGCGTCGGCGGGGAGCGCGTCCAGCAGCGCCACCGGCGTGTACTTGGTGACCGGGAGTCCACCCACCTCGGCCGTGACGCCGAGGGTGTAGTAGCCGGGCTTGACCGTGGCGAGGTCGACCGTCGCCGTGCCACCGGACACCGCGGCCGTGCCGCTGGCCGCCGGCACGCCCTGCTCGTCGGCGACCGTCCAGCTCACGCTGGCCGCGCTGGAGGTCACCGGGATGGTCCGCGGCTCGGATCCGCTGAAGACCAGGTTCGTCGCGGTGATGCGTACCGCCTCGGCGGTGCTGAAGCTGACCGAGACGTCGGAGACGCACAGGTCGGTGGCCGACCGCCCGAGCCGGCTGTCCCAGGAGGCGATGCGGAAGTCGGCGCCGGACGGCAGATCGCCCTTGAACTCGGCGTCGGCCAACTGGAAGACGTAGGAACGCCAGACGTTCCCGCCGGTCAGCGGGACGGCGTCGCCGGCCCGGTTCTGCCCCGTGCCGTCGTACTGGATGGTGAAGTGCCCGGGGCCGGCGTCGAAGTAGCTGACCTTGACGAACGCGTACCCGGTGGTGGCCGGCTGCCGGGCGGCGTCGACCCGGAAGTACAGGAAGTCGTTGGTGATCGGCGTCTGCGTGGTGGTCCAGCAGGAGCGGCCGCCCCGCTCGGTGGCCGCCGCGGAGATCTGGCCGGAGGCGTCGCCGGGGTTGCCGGCCATGCCGTTCCACTGCGGGGTGGCCGAGAGCACCGCGGAGGCCGCGGCGGCGTCGGCGAACGCCGGAGGCGCGACGCCGATCACGGGTAGACCGATGAGAACGGCCAGTCCGGCCGCCACGTGCGTCCGCCACCTGTGGCGGCGCACGTTCGAGGGTCGTATCAAGTTCGTCACCTCTCGGCTCAGCCACGGTCCGCTCGTTGACGCTTTGTCGTCCCGTGACGTGGGCTCGTGGCGAGCCGACCGGCTCGCCACGGTTCGCAGCATGTGGTGCCTTTCCGTCCATGGCGGCAGCCCGCCGGACCCGCCCCGTGCTGGAGGAAACCGACCTGGGCAGCACTCATCGCGCCTGCTCGAGCAGGGTCGACTGCGGCGACCAGGCGGGATCGTTGGTCAAGTGCGGCGAGCGTAATGGTGCAGTAATAGCACCGTCAAGACACTCCACTGAAACCCGCGCGACACGATCTCGTAGCGTCTCCACCCGTAGTGATGCTATAAATGCAACATGCTGCCGTCTCAGCCGAACAAATCGCTCCAGGATGGACTCGACTGCCTGCAGTTGCTGGCCAGCTCTCCTGAGGCCCTCGGCTCACGCGAAGTCGCACGACGGCTCGGTCTGGAACCCTCTCGCGCGAACCGGCTGCTCAAGACCCTCGCGCACATCCGGCTGATCGAACAGGACGAGCGACGCCGCTACCGTCCCGGCCCGGGAATCCACGCCCTGGCCGCGCAGAGCCTCTTCGGGTCCGGCCTGATCCGCCGTGCGCTCGGGCCGCTCGGCGAGCTTCACTCCCACGGTCACACGGTGGCCATGGGCGTGCTCTGGCGCGACCAGATGTCGTACCTGTACCACGCCGACCCGGGCATGGACACCAGCACGGCCCTCGGCCGGATCGGCCTCTTCCCGGTCACCCGATCCGGACTCGGGATGGCCCTGCTGGCCAGCCAGGACGACGAGAACGTCCGTGCCATGTGGACCACCAGCGCGAACGAGACCCCGATCGAGCAGGTCCTCACCGATCTCGCGGAGATCCGCGAAGCCGGGTACGCCCTGCGCACCGGCAGAACCGAACGCACCGTCGCCGTCACCGTCGGCTCAGCGCCGTACGCCGCGATCGGCATGTCCGGCCGTTTTCCCGACGCGCAGATACCTGAACTCGTCAGCGCACTGCGGCACGCGGCAGAGAGGATCGAGAAGAAGGGCTGAGGCCGCCCTGAACCTCGGCACGAAAGCGGCCGCGCCAGGCGGCCGCCACCTCCACGTCACACCAAAAAACCCGTTACCGGAGATCCGGTAACGGGTCGACCGACCTGCTTGCCTACCTGGTGGGCGATACTGGGTTTGAACCAGTGACCTCTTCCGTGTCAAGGAAGCGCGCTCCCACTGCGCCAATCGCCCGTGGTGCCCGCTCGACCGGGCTGTCAGGCCCGTCGAGACGGATCGCGAGCGGACGACGGGATTCGAACCCGCGACCCTCACCTTGGCAAGGTGATGCGCTACCAGCTGCGCTACGTCCGCACGTCCCCGACTACCGCCGGCGACGGAGCAGACTCTACCCGATGCCAAGATCGGCCGGCGCGGCACCCTCGGGCGACCGCGATTGCGCTGCTCGACGGCGGGGTACTGATGAACCTCGACAGCGCACCACACCCCCTAAGGAGGCTGTCGTGGGTATCGGCACCAGCATCTTCCTGATCGCGCTCGGCGCGATTCTCACCTTCGCCCTCGACGCGAGCGTCGGCGGCATCAACCTCGACGTCGTCGGCTGGATCCTGATGGGCGCCGGCGTACTCGGTCTGATCATGACAGCGTTGATCTTCCAGCGCCGCCGTGGCGCGGTCGTGACCACGACCGAGCAGCCGGTCGAGTACCGCCGGGTCGAGGAGCGGCGGGACATCGCCCCGCCGCTGTGACGCGCTCAGCTGAACGGGCCGGCGACCTCCCTGCCGAGGATGCCGGCCCGTCCCGTTTCCGCTGGTGAGGCCCGGGACGAACCCGCGTTACGATCCAGCCCATGGAGTCCCTCGACACGGTGCTGGCAGCACACCGGTCGTACCTGCTCGGTTGGAACATCGGCCCGGACGGTGACCCGGGCCTGCCGACCTACCGCAGTGACGTGCCGCACGCCCCCCTCAACGGCGTGCTGCGGGTGGCCGGGCCCACCCCCGGCGAGGCGCTCGCCGAGGCCCGGCAACGCCTGCGGGGCGTACCCCGGATCTGGTGGGTCGGGCCGGACAGCGACGCCGGCACCGCCGACGGCCTGGTCGCCCTCGGAGCGACCGAGGTCGCCCGCATGCCGATCATGACGGTGGCGCTCGACGCGGTGGCCGAGGCCCCGACGCCCGCCGGCCTGCACATCGCCGAGACCGACGACCTGGACGCCTTCGTCGCGGCCTACGCCCGGGTGTCCGGCATCCCCGCCGAGGGTGTCCCGGCGACCGTCGAACGGGAGAAGGCGTTCAACGGCGACGGCACGGTGATCCGGCTGGCCGGTCGCCTCGCCGACGGCCGGATCGCCGGCACGGTCGTCGCCTGGCTCAGCCACGGTCTGGTCACGCTCTACTTCGTGGGTACGCAGCCCGAGCAGCGCCGGCAGGGCATCGGCGCGGCCATGAGCCGGGCCGCGCTCGACCTGGCCCGCGGGCGGGGCGCCCGCACGGCGGCCCTCACCTCGTCCTCCGTCGGCGAGGGAACCTACCGTCGCCTCGGCTTCCGACCGGTGGGCGAGTTCCGGCTCCTGACCTTCTGACCGCTCGACGCCAGATCCTCGTTCCGCAAGCGAAGCGAAAAAGCCGCCCGAGGGGCATGGTCAACGAGCCCGCCGGTTGCGAGACTGCTGGGAATGTCCACGACACCGCTGTCCCTGCCGCAGCCGTCCGCGCGGGCACCCGAGTTCGGCCGGGACGCCCTCATCGTCTGCGAGAACCTGGTACGGATCTACCAGACCGGTTCGATCGAGGTGCAGGCACTTCAGGGACTGGACCTGGCCGTGGAGAGCGGCGAGATGGTCGCCGTCGTCGGCGCCTCCGGATCGGGCAAGTCGACGCTGCTCTCCATCCTCGCCGGTATCGACGCCCCCACCGCCGGGCGGGTCCGGGTCGACACGTGGAACCTGCTGGCGATGTCCCGCGCGGACCGGGTGGACTACCGGCGGCACACCGTCGGGTTCGTCCGGCAGCAGACGGCGAGCAACCTGATCCCGTACCTGACCGCGCGGGAGATGGTGGACCTGCCGATGACGGCGGCCCGTACCGCGAAGAAGGAGCGGCGGGAGCGCGCGGCCGACCTGCTGGACAGCCTCGGCGTCGCCGACTGCGCCGACCGCCGCCCCGGGCAACTCTCCGGCGGACAGCAGATGCGGGTGGCGATCGCGGTGGCCCTGGCCAACCAGCCGCGGGTCCTGCTCGCCGACGAGCCGACCGGCGAACTGGACGCCGCCACGTCCGCCGAGGTCTTCGGGGTGCTGCGGGACGTCAACCGGCGCTACGGCGTCACCGTCGTCGTGGTCACCCACGACCCGGAGGTCAGCGGCCAGGTCGAACGGACCGTCGCGATCAGGGACGGTCGCACCAGCAGCGAGGTGCTGCGCCGTGCCACCACCGACGCGGAGGGCGACACGCACATGATCGCCGAGGAGTACGCAGTGATGGACCGGGCCGGGCGGGTACAGGTGCCCCGGGAATTTCGCCAGGCGTTGGCGCTGACCCGACGGGTCCGGCTGGCCCTGGAACCCGACCACATCACGATCCACTCCGACTCGCGCAGCGGCGAATGAGCGAGCCGCTGCTGCGGGTGCAGGACGTGCACCGGCGCTTCCACACCGGGCCCACCGTCGTGCACGCCCTGCGCGGCGTGTCCTTCGAGGTGGCCGCCGGTTCCATGGTGGCCCTCGTCGGCCGGTCCGGCTCGGGCAAGACCACCCTGCTCAACGTCATCGGCGGCCTGGACCGCCCGGACGCCGGCGCCGTGCACGTCGACGGCACCGACGTCACCGCGCTCGACGAGGACGGCCTGTCCCGGCTGCGGCGCGAGAAGGTGTCGTACGTCTTCCAGAGCTTCGGATTGATCCCGGTGCTGTCCGCCGCGGAGAACGTCGCCGCGCCGCTGCGGCTGGCCCGCGTCGCCCCGGTCGAGCGCGAGCGGCGGGTCGAGTTGCTGCTGGAACTGGTCGGCCTCGCCGACCACGCCCAGCAGCGGCCCGCCGAGATGTCCGGCGGCCAGCAGCAGCGGGTGGCGATCGCCCGCGCGCTGGCCGCGTCGCCCCGGCTGCTGCTCGCCGACGAGCCCACCGGCCAACTGGACGCCGAGACGGGCCTGTCGGTGATGGCCCTGCTGCGCGGGGTGGCGGAGTCCGAAGGGGTCACCGTGCTCGTGTCGACGCATGACGCGGTGATGATGGCCCTGGCCGACCGGGTGATCCGCATCCACGACGGGCACCTCGACGAACAGGCCGCCGGGCAGGCGTACGAGCCCGTGCCGGACGCCAGGTGACACGACGATGCTGAGGCTCGTCCGCCGACGCGCCCGCGCGCAGTGGCCGTTGCTGGCGGCCCTCCTCGGGGTCGTCACGATCGGCGCCACCCTGCTGGGTACCTGCGCCCTGCTGGTCACCCGCACCGCCGAGCGGGCCCTGGAGGTCGCCCTGGCCCGCGCCGATGCCGCCGCCGTCGACGCGACCGTCTACACCGGCGCCGTCGAGGGCCCCGACGCGTCGTCCGTCGTCACCGACACTCGTGCCGGGCTGACCTCCGCGCTCGCGCCGTTCCCGGTGAGCACCACCGCGCGGGCGTCGACGGTGCTGCGGGCACTGCCGCCCGGGCTCGCCCCGGGCACCACCGTCGGCGCACAGGCGTACCTGTCGGGACTCGACGACCTGCCGGCCCGGGCAGAGCTGGTCACCGGACACTGGCCACAGCGCCCCGGCGACGCGGTGCTCCTGGAGTCCACCGCCCAACTTCTCGGCCTCGCACCCGGCAGCCGGGTACGCCTCGGCGCCGAGCTGGCCCACCCGCCCACCCCCGCCATCGACGTGACCGTCGTCGGTGTCGTACGCCCGCTGTCCGGGCGCGGTTGGGACCGCGACCCGCTCGCGGCGGCCGGGTCCGCAACCGGCTACCGGGACGGTCGCTTCCTGCAACCGGTAAACGCCTACGGCCCGTTCCTCGTCGACCTCGCCGACCTGGTCACCACCGGCGCCACCGTCGACCGCATGGAGATCACCGCCCATCCCGACCTGAGCCACGCGAACCGCCGAGACCTCGAGGCCGTGGCCGGCGGCGTCCGCGACGCCGACCGCCGGCTGGCGGGCACCCTCGGCGACCGCGTCCAGATGGCCCGTGTCGCCACCGACCTGTCGCTGACCCTGCGGTCCGCGGACGAGCAACGGCACGTGACCGCCGCCGTCGTGCTCGCGATCGCCGTCCTCGGCGGTGTCCTGGCCGCGACGGCGCTCGTCCTCGCCGGCCGCCTGACCGCCGGCATCCGCGCCGACGAGACCGCCCTGCGGTCCGCCCTGGGCGCCAGCCGTCGTCAACTCGCCGCCACCGCGACACTCGAGGCCGGACTCGTCGCCGCCGCCGCCATCGCGCTCGCGATACCGGCCTCGTCGGCCCTGCAGGCCGGCCTGACCCACCTGCCGCCGCTGGACGACGCCGGCCTGACCGACCGTCCGGCCATCACCGGCGTCCAGGCTCTCGCGGTCGCGGGAGGCGCGCTGGTGCTCGCCGCGGTCCTCACCGTCCTGGCGATCCGCCCCGTCCCGGCGGCCGGCGAGCGACGCACCCGCCGCGAGCTGCTGGCCCGCTCCGGCGCCGACCTGCTGCTCGCGGTGTTCGCCGCCGTCGGATGGTGGCAGCTGTACGCGCAACCTTCCGCTGCCAGCCCCCGCGCCGACCTGGTCCGGGTCCTCGCTCCGGCGCTGCTGCTCACCGCCGGCGCCGCCCTGGCGCTCCGGGTGGTGCTGCCCGCCCTACGCGCGGCCGACCGCCTGGCCTACCGCGCCCGCGGGCTGGCGCTTCCGCTGGCGTTCGCCGAGAGCGCCCGCCGGCCCCAGGCGGTCGCCGCCGGCCTGCTCGTCGGGTTGGCCTGCGCGGCCGGAACCTTCGGCCTGGCCTTCGACACCACCTGGCACCAGTCGCAGCGCGACCAGGCCGCGCTCTCCGTCGGCACCGACCTGGCGCTCACCCTCAGCACGTCGCCCACGGCCGGACAGGGCGCGGTCGTCAGCGCGGCCACCGCGGGGGCGGTGAGCCCGGTTCTCGACCGTGGCACCGCCATCGGCCAGTGGCTCGGAACATCCGGCGAGGCGCCGCGCCTGGTCGCGGTCGACACCACCCGCGCCGACGCGCTGCTGCGCGGGCCGTTGGACAGCGACCAGGGATGGGCGGATGTGGGCGCCGCGCTGGCACCACGCACCCGGGTCACCGGCCTCGACGTTCCGGCCGGCGCCCCGCTCGTGCTGAGCGGAACGGCGGCCGACAACCTCCCGCTCGCCGTGACGCCCCGGCTGTTGCTGCAGGACGTCGCCGGTCTCCGCACGTCCTGCACCGGTCCCGCCGTACCGCTCGACGGCCGCGAGGTTCGCCTGCCCGCCTGCGCGACGGCCGACGGGCTGCGCCTCGTCGCGGTCGCCCTGCCGATCACCGCCGACACCGGCGACGAACCCGTGGCCGCCGCCGGAGGAGTGGCAGTGACCGTCACGCTGACCGTGCCGGCGGCACCGTCCACCGACGGATCGGACTGGACCGTCACCTCCGCCCCGCCGGTACCGAGCAAGCTGAGCGACCTGAACGTCCGGCTGTCCCCCACGTCGACGGGAACCGCGCTGCGGCTGGCCGCGACCGTCGAGCTCGGCGGTGCCGACGACGCCGCCCGAACCCTCGTCGCCACCGCCTTCCCGGACCCCGGCACGGTGCCGGTCGCCGTCTCCGCCCGCTTCGCCAGCGAGGTCGGTGTCGACAGCGGCAGCGCGCTCAGCGTCACGATCGGCACCACTGCCGTCCCGATCGTCATCACCGAGGTCGTGCCGACCGTGCCGTCCGCCCCCGGCGCCATCGCCGTCCTGGCCGACCTGGACACGCTGTCCCGCGCGCGCGTCGTCACCGGTGACCTCACGTTCCCGGTCGACGCCTGGTGGGTCGGCCACCCCGCCGGTCCCGGCGCCGCCGAGCGGGCCGCCGCCCTGCACCTGGGCGCCGTCACGACCCGCGAGGCGGAGACCACCCGCCTCATCGGCGGCCCGCTGCGCGCCGAACTGCCCGGCGCGCTGCGGCTCGTCGTACCGGCCGCGGCCCTGCTGCTGCTCGCCGGCGTCGTCCTGCACGTCACCTGCGACCTCCAGCTTCGCGCCGTCGAGGTGGCGCGGTTGCGCGGCCTGGGGATGTCCCGGCGCGGCATCCGGGCCGTACTGCTCGGCCAGCACGCCGGCGTCCTGCTGCCCCTGCTCGCGGCGGGCGCGGCCGTCGGCGCGCTCGCCACCCGCCTCGTCGCTCCCCTGCTCGTGCGCTCCGACACCGGCGCCGCTCCCGTCCCGGCCGCCCAGCCACACTGGCCGTGGCCGGCCGAGGGCACACTGCTCGCCGTGCTGCTGGCCGGGTGTCTGCTGGCGGTCGCCATCGTGGTCGGCATCCAGGTCCGCCGGGCCGACGCCGCGCACCTGCGGGTGACGCCGTGAGGCAGTTGACCCGCCGGTTCCCGGCGCCGCACTGGCCCAGCGTCCGCGGCCGTGGCCGGGCCGACGCCGGCCCGCTGCTGCTCACCGCAGCCGTCATCGCGGCCGTCGCGCTGCTCGCCGGAGCCGTGCCGGTGCTGCTCGGCACCGCCGCCGACAACACCGTCCAGGACACCATCCGCCGCGCCGGCCCCGACGCGGACGTCCTCGCGCACGCCGACTGGGAACGCGACGACGGTCCGACCGGCGGGCGGGTGCGGTTCGCCGACCTCGCCAAGGACGTCGACGACTTCCGTGTCCGGGCGACGTCCGCGCTCGGGCCCGACCTGGACAGCGCGCTGCTCCCACCCATCGCCGTCGTCGACGGTCCGGTCCTGACCATCACCGAGGGCAGCACACCGCGTACCTTCCAGTTCACCTACCTGGCCGGCGACGCCGGCGGCCCGGAGGTGACCTGGATCGCCGGGAACGCCCCCGCCGGCGCCGTCCCCGACGATTACGTTGAAGCCCCCTACGAGGGACCGCCCTGGCCCGTGCAGGTCGGCGTCTCCGAGGCGGACGCCGCCGCCCTCGGCCTCGGCCCCGGCGATCGGATCCCGACCAAGGACAGCCGGGGGCGGGACAGGAACCTCCGGATCAGCGGGATCTACCGACCCACGGACACCGCCGACCCCGCCTGGCGACTCACCCCGGCGCTTCTACGCCCCGTGCCGGGCGCCGACGGGGTGGGGATCACCCGCTTCGCCGGTCTGTTGACGCGCGACTCGCTGCCGGACGCCCGGCTCGCCGTCGAGCAGGACCAACTCCGGCGCACCGTCCACTTCGCCCCCGACCCCGACGCGCTCACCTGGCGCACCAGCGCGGCCCTGGTCGACCAGGTGGTCAAGCTCAAGGCGGCTTCCGGCTCGTCAGGCGCCCGCGACGACTCCTTGAAGTGGGAGTCGCAGCTCGACGCCACCCTGCGCGCGACCCGTGCCCGGGTCAGCGCCGTCGCCGCGCAGGCGGCGGTGCTGCTCACGGGTGTGCTGACCGCCACGGTCCTGGTGCTGCTGCTCGCCGCCGACCTGCTGGTCCGCCGCCGCACCCTGGCGCTGAGTGCCGCCCGGCAGCGTGGGGCGGCGCTACCCGACCTCGGCGCGGAACTGGCCATCGAATCCACAGTGGTGTCCCTGTCGGCCGCCGCGGTCGGGCTCGCGCTCGCCCGCCTGGCGGCGCCGGGCGTCTCCTGGGCCTGGGCCATTCCCCTGGTCCTGGCCGGAGCCGTCGCCGGGCCGGCGTTCGGCACCCTCGCCGCCGGCCGCGCGAGCCGCGACCGACGTCAGCCCGCCAACCGGTCGGCTCGGCGCTGGCTCCGGGCCACCGGCGAGCTGCGCCGCACCGCCGTGGAGGCCGCTGTCCTGATCGCCGCGGTCGCCGCCCTCGTCGCGCTGCACCAACGCGGGCTCCTCCCCGTCACCTCCGACGGCGACACCGGTGAGCTGACCGGCGACGTGGTCCTGCCGGTCAGCGCCGTCGCTCTGGGCGCGCTCGTCGGCGCGCTCGTCCTGATCCGGCTGCTGCCCCTGGGCGCGCGGTTCGCGCTCCGCCAGGCCCTGCGCTCGCGCCGTCCGCTGGCCGTGTTCGGCGCCGCCCGGGCGGCCACGACGGCAGGGCGCGCGCTGCCGCTGCTGGTTCTGGTGAGCGCCACGGCGCTCGCGTCGTTCGCGCTCATCCTGGGCACCACCGTCACCCGCGGCCTCGCCGACGGCGCGTGGAGCGCGGTCGGCGCCGACGCCCGTCTCGACGTCGCTGCGGACGCCAAGGCCGCCACGCCCACCATCGCCGAACACATCGCCGCCGCGCCCGGCGTGGGGCAGGTCGTCGTCGCGCAGGTCACCGACTCGGCGCGCGTCTTCGCGGACTCCACACCGTTCGCCCCCCGCCTGGTCGTCGTGGACGCCGAGGCGTACCAGCGCCTGTTGGCCACGACCCCGCTGCCCGACGCGCCGGCGCTGACGCGACTCCGGACGCCCGGTCCCGGTTCCGGACAGATACCCGCGCTGGTCCGATCGAGCGACGGCGAGCTGCCGGCCGGCACCCGGTTGCAGCTGACCCGGGACGACGGCCCGGCGATCCACCTCGCCGTGGTCGGCACCGCGCCCCCGGTCGGCGGCGCCGGCGACGTCGTCATCGTGGACGCCGCGGCCCTCGCCGACGCCGGGCTGCCCGCCGTTCCGAACACGGTCTGGGTGACCGGTCCCGGGGCGGCGCGGGCGGTGGCGAACAGCGGCGTCGCCGCCGATGTCGTGTCGCGTGCGGACGTCCTGCGGGCGCAGCGAGCGGCTCCGCTGACCGCGGGGCTCCTACGGCTGGCGTGGGCGGCCGCCGGGGTGCTGCTGGCGCTGGGGCTGCTCGGCCTCGCGCTCGGCGCCGCCGCGGGGGCGTCCGAACGGTGGCAGACCCTGACCCGGCTGCGGACCCTCGGCCTGCGGCCACGCGACGCCCGCTGGGTCGCCGCCGGAGAGCTGCTGCCGCCGGTCGTGGTCGTCGCGGTGTGCGGGCCGCTCCTCGGGGCGCTGCTCGCACGCCTGACGCTCGGCCCTCTCGATCTGCGGCTGCTCACCGGCCAGGCCGACGACCCGGGGGCCATCCTGCCGTGGTGGCTGCTCGCCCTGCTGGGCGTGGCGCTGCTGGCGGCGGCTGCCGCCGTCGTACCCGTCGAGTCCGCGCTGCGACGACGCGACCGGTTGAGCGAGGTGCTCCGCGCCGGCGACCAGGGATAAGCGTTGAGGCCCGTCACCGGATCCGGTGACGGGCCTCAACGCTCAGGTCGTACAGCTGGTGGGCGATACTGGGTTTGAACCAGTGACCTCTTCCGTGTCAAGGAAGCGCGCTCCCACTGCGCCAATCGCCCGTGCTCTTTGCCGAGGTGGGGACGGGATTTGAACCCGCGTACACGGCTTTGCAGGCCGTTGCCTCGCCTCTCGGCCACCCCACCGAGGTTGCCCCCGTCATGCGTGGCGGCAGCTCCGAGCGGACGACGGGATTCGAACCCGCGACCCTCACCTTGGCAAGGTGATGCGCTACCAGCTGCGCTACGTCCGCACGCCCCCGGCGTTCCCGGGTGACGGATGAGAACTTTAGCCGAGCCGGCGAACGACTGCCAAATCGGGGTCCGTGTCGGCGCGTCCCCTCCTGCCCGGTCCGAGGCCGGTGCGGGAGATGGCGACCACAGGAGGCAGGCTTCCTAGTCAGCTGACCTGATGTCGCAATTGACTCTGGGCCGTCACACTCCGGCATCATCCGGCGATTGGCGCCAGGGCGACGAACGACCGCCGGACCGCTCCGGGGATGCGCCGCCGACCTCGCCGAACACCATCAGGAGAACGAGCCACGACGCCCCCGGAAAGTGTCCAACTTCCGACTCTTACCCCACGAATCGGACGGTAGCGGTAACTGTTCGTGTTCGAGTAGATGGGCTACGGTAACGGTCGTGACGAGACGTGCGGCCGAGATCCGCCTGGATGCCCTGCTGCGCACGGCCTGCGACGTGATCGTGGAGCGCGGCCTGGCCAACACACGAACGGCCGACGTGGCGCAGGCCGCCGGGGTGAGCCAGGCACTGGTGTTCTACCACTTCGCCACCAAGGAGCGCTTGCTCGCACAGGCCTTCGCGTACGCCGTCGAGCAGGATCTGGCCCGCCTGGACGCGGTCACCCGTTCCTCGGCCCCGCCGTTGACGAAGCTCCGCCGGATCCTCAAGCTCTACACCCCGGCCGGCCGGGCGACCTCCTGGTCGATGTGGATCGACGGCTGGTCCGAGTCGCTGCGCACCCCCGAACTGGAGAAGGTGTCCCGCCGCCTCGACCTGCGGTGGCGACAGGACCTCGCCGCCGTGATCTCCACCGGGGTTGCCGACGGCACCTTCCAGTGCGCCGACCCGGACGGGGCCGCCTGGCGGATCAGCGCCGTCATGGACGGTCTCGCCGTACAGCTCGCGGTGCACGACCGGGTCATCTCTCGCCGGCAGTTCGGCGAGTGGGTACGCCTGGTCACCGCCCGCGAGCTGGGCCTGGACCCGGCCGACCTGGACTGACCGGCCGGCGGCGTACGCCAGGCCGGGCAAAACGGCTCGGGCCGGCGCGCCGAAGAGAACAATCGACGGCATGGATCTGCTGGAGGCGTACCGCCGGAGCCTGGCCGAGTTCGTCGACCGGGTGGACCAGATCGGGCCCGGGCAGTGGTCCGAGGAGACGCCCTGCCCCGACTGGGACGTCCGCACCCTGGTCAACCACGTGGTGGGCGAGGACCGGTGGAGCGTCCCTCTGCTCGCCGGCCGCACCCTCGACGAGGTCGGCGACCGCTTCGACGGTGACGTGCTCGGTACCGACCCGGTCACGACGGCCCGGGAGGCGGCCGCGCAGGCCGAGATCGCCGTCGCGCATCCCGGCGCGATCGACCGCACCGTGCACCTCTCGGCCGGTCCGACCCCGGCCGCCGAGTACGTCCGACAACTCCTCGCCGAACACCTGATACACGGCTGGGACCTGGCGGTGGCGATCGGCGCCGACCCACGGTTCGACCCGGACGCGGTGCACGTGTGCGCCCAGTGGTTCGCCGGCCGGGTCGACGACTACCGGCGCGACAAGCTGGTCCGGGACGCCACGCGGGTGTCCGCCGACGCCGACGAGCAGGATCACCTGCTGGCCGCCTTCGGACGCGACCCCGACTGGGCGCCCGGCGGCTGAGCAGTCACCGCCGCGGTCGCGTGTTGGCCAGCCCCGGGTCGCCGCCGTAGTGGGCCAGCACCCGATGGTCCATCACCCGTCGCCAGAGCGGTGGGAGCAGCGCCACGACCACCATCGTCGCGTACCCGGCGGGCAGCTGCGGTGAGCTGTCGAAGCTGCGCAGCGTCTGGTACCGGCGCAACGGGTTCGCGTGATGGTCACTGTGTCGCTGGAGTTGGAAGAGGAAGACGTTGGTCACCGTGCGGTCGCTGTTCCAACTGTGCCGGGCGTCGACCTTCTCGTAGCGCCCGGTCGCGGTGCGTTGCCGGGCCAGCCCGTAGTGCTCCAGGTAGTTGACGACCTCCAGCAGGGAGAAGCCGACCACCGCCTGGAGCACCAGGAACGGCAGCACCGCCGGACCGAAGAGCACGGCGAGCGCCGCGTACAGCGCCACGGTCATCGCCCAGGCGTTGAGCACGTCGTTGCGGTACGTCCAGGGCGTCCGGCCCCGGAGGCGGAACCGGCTGGTCTCCAACCGCCAGGCCGAGCGGAGGCTGCCGAGGACGGTACGCGGCCAGAACGCCCAGAAGCTCTCCCCCAGCCGCGAGCTGGCCGGATCCTCCGGGGTGGCGACCCGTACGTGGTGGCCGCGGTTGTGCTCGACGTAGAAGTGCCCGTAGGCGGCCGGCGCGAGGGCCACCTTGGACAGCCACCGTTCCACCCGCTCGCGCTTGTGGCCCAGCTCGTGGGCGGTGTTGATGGCGATGCCGTTGACCACTCCGACGGTGGCCACGAGACCGGCGGCGCCGACGACCGGGAGGCTGTCGCGGGTCCAGACCGCGCAGCAGGCCACCAGGGCCGCGTACTGCGCCGGCAGGTAGAGGTAGGTCAGCCAGCGGTAGTAGCCGTCGGCGGCCAGCCGGGGCACCGCCTCCTCGGGAGGGTTGCGCCGGTCGTCGCCGATCAGCAGGTCGATCACCGGGATCAGGCCGAACACGACGACCGGGGTGAGCCACCACGCCCCGGAGCTGCCGGTGCTCCGCCAGAGCGCGAGACCGGCGAAAGGTAGCGCCGGCACCAGCAGCGCGAGCGGCCAGAGGGGCTTGCGGCGGTCCCGCCAGGCGACGGGCCCGACGGTCGGATCGGTGTCGACGGCCATGGAGAGACTGTGACAGCCATCACTGTAATTTACAAGAGCCGGCTTTTTGTAAAGTCGACATATTTCGATCATTTGGCCTGCCGACCGTCCGGGACCTTGCCGCTTCCTCGATCGACTGATATCCACAGATGCGCATGCGTTACCGCGCATCGCCGGTCGGCAGCCGCCGGCCATCCCGCTCCCACGAGGAGGTTCCGTGCCACAACCGGAGTGGTCACCCCCGATGAGCCGGCGTCGACGCCGGCTCATCGCCGTCCTGGCGACAACGGCGACCCTCGCCGCGCTGCTACCCAACGGCACGAGCAACGCCGCACCCGCCGCCGCTCCCGCCGAGCGCTCGTCCGGGCCGTTCGCCGAGGGGCACCAGCCCGCCGACCTCGACAACCGCACCGGTACGGCGGCACCCGACGCCCGCCAGCGTGGCCTGGCCCGCGCCGCCGACCCGGACGTACGGTGGAACCGGCTCGGCACGCCGCAGGCGCTCGGCCCCGGTCGTACCCCGCTCGCCGCCGGACTGCCGGCTGACCCGGAGGCCGCCGCGCGCGCCTACCTGACCGCGAACCGCGACCTGTACGGCATGGACGCCGCGACGGTCGCCGGCCTGGACCGGGTGCTGGTCAGGCCGATCGGCAGCGGCGCGGTGGTGACCCTGCGGCAGCGCTTCGGCGACCTGCCGGCCGGTCACGACGGCCTTGTCACGCTCGCGGTCAGCGGCGGCTCGGTGCTCGCCGTCAACTCCTCCCTGGCCCGGGACACCCGCGCGCCCGCCCCCGCGACCCGCACCGCCGAGCAGGCGTACGCCGACGCGCTCGCCGACGCCGGACTGAGCCCGACGGCCGTCGCCAGCCACACCGTGCGGGCCGTGGCCGTGCCCACCCCCCTCGACGGACCCCGGGCCGCCTACGAGGTGACCATGATCGGTGCCGACGCCGACCACCCGGCGGCGTTCACCAGCTACGTGGACGGCAGCACCGGGAAGGTGCTGGTCCGCGAGGACCTCGTCGACTTCGACTCGGACAACCCGAGCTGGGCGGTCTTCCCGGCCACCCCGCCCCGGGACCTCGCCGCCGGCCAGGATCCCCGGGTGCGCTGGTGCGGCGACCCGGCCCCCGACTGCCAGGCGGCGTTCCGTGACCCGGCCACCGGGCAGCCGTGGGACGTCGACGCGGCCACCGGCACACCCACGTTCACCTCGCGCGGCAACTCGGCCAACACCGTGCTCTCCTGGGGCAACAACACGCCGGTCGTGCCGGCCACACCCAGCGCCCAGCGCCGCTACGAGTACCCGTTCACCGACCAGTGGCACCAGGCGAGGTGCAACCCGGAGGTCTTCACGTCCGCGCAGCGCAACGACGCGGACGCGGCGATCGCCAACCTGTTCGCCATGCACAACCGCATGCACGACTGGGCGTACCAGCTCGGCTTCACCGAGTCGGCGTGGAACCTCCAGGCGGTCAACCTCACCCCGTCCGGCCTGGGCGGCGACGCCGAGCAGGGCCGTGCCCAGCAGGGCGCGCTGACGGGCAACCGCAACAACGCCAACCAGGGCACCCCGCGCGACGGCCTGCCGCCGACCACCAACATGTACCTGTGGCAGCCGCAGGCCGGTGGCCCGTACCCGCCGTGCGTGGACGGCGACTACGACATGACGGTGATCGGCCACGAGTACACCCACGCCATCACCAACCGGATGATCGCCGGCCCGGACAGCGGGATCAGCGGCCACCAGGGCGGGGCGATGGGCGAGTCGTGGGGCGACCTGATGGCCGCGGAGTACCTGTACCAGAACGGGCTGCGGGCTCCCGGCGAGTCGCCGTTCGTCACCGGCGGCTACGTCACCGGCAACCTGGTCAGCGGCATCCGCAACTACGACCTGAGCCGTAGCCCGCTGAACTACTCCGACATCGGCTACAACACCGCCGGCCCGGCCGTGCACGCCGACGGCGAGATCTGGGGGGCGACCAACTACCGGGTACGCGCCGCGCTGGTCAAGCGGTACGGCCTGGGCACCCCGCAGCGGCAGCGCGAGTGCGCGCAGGGCGCGGTTCCGGCCGACAGGTGCCCGGGCAACCGGCGCTGGTCGCAACTGGTCTTCGACTCGTTCCTGCTCCAGGCGGCGAGCCAGGTCAGCATGCTGGACATGCGGGACAACATGCTGACCGCCGACCTGCTGCGCTTCGGCGGCGCGAACCAGGACCTGATCTGGGCCGAGTTCGCGCGGTCCGGGATGGGCCGGGACGCCGTCACCAACGGCGCCGCCGACACCGACCCGACGCCGAGCTTCGCCTCGCCACGGGGCGGCAACGCGACGCTCACCCTGCGCCCCCGCGGGGACAGCGCCGACGCGCCCATCCGGGTGTATGTCGGGCACTACGAGGCGCGGGCCGTACCGATCGCGGACACCGACCCGGCGACGCCCATCCCGGACACGGTGGAGATGGTCGCCGGCACGTACGACCTGCTGGCAGTCGCGCCCGGCTTCGGGCACCAACGGCTCAGCGTGGTCGCCGACGCCGGCAAGGCCGGCTACGTGGACCTGCGGATGAGCCGCAACCTCGCGTCCACGGCCTCCGGCGCGACGATCAGCGGGGACGGGGTCAACCTGGACCGGGCCGCCGACGACACCGAGGCGACGAACTGGGCCTCGCTGGACGGGGTGGCCGGCAAACAGCTCACCGTGGCGCTGGCCGGTGACGCCCCGCAGGTGGTCAAGCGCGTGAACGTCAGCGCGATGCTGCGACCCGCGATCGTCGGGGACGCGGACACCGGCAGTCAGAACGCGCTCAGCGCGCTGCGCTCGTTCGCCGTGTCCGCCTGCGACGCGACCACCACCGACTGCGCCGACCCGGCGCGCTGGCGGCGCATCTACACCAGCGCGGCCGACGCGTTCCCCGGCGGCGCGTACCGGGCGTACAGCCGCGACATCAACATGCGCACGTTCGCGGTGCCGACCACCGTCGCCACCCACCTGCGGCTGGAGGTGCTGGCCAGCCAGTGCACCGGCGGTCCGCAGTACGCCGGTGAGCAGGACGACGACCCGGCCACGACGACGGACTGCGCCACGGCCAGCCCGGCCCGGGCCCAGGTGCGAATCGCCGAGTTCCAGGCGTTCGCGAAGTGACACCGTCGGGGCCGGCGGGCGACCGCCGGCCCCGACAACACCCGGATCAGCGGCGCGCCGGGTGCCAGCGCCCGGCCGGCGCGGGCCGTTCCCAGACCCGGTCCACCGGCGGGTCCTCGGCCTCGTCCTTGGCGGCGCGGGTCAGGTGGCGCAGTCGCAGCAGCAGGCCCGCCCCGAGCGAGAGCAGCAACCCACCGAGCAGGAACGCCGCCTGCACCACACCGAACCCGCCGGTCTGCGCGACCGGACGGCTGGCCGGCGGGGGCGCCGCGTCGACCGGCTGGTCCACGATCGGTTCCTCGGCCGGAATGCTCTCCTCCTGCGCCGGTTCGCTCGGCGGATCGCTGGGCCGCGCGGGGGTCGGGCTCGGCGTCGGCGTACGGGCTCCGGCGCCCCCGCTCCCACCACCGATCGGGTGACGGTCTGGCGGGCCAACAGGCGCAGGTTGGCGTCGTACGCCTCGGCGGCGAGGGTGACCCGCCCCTGCGTGACGTCCTCGGCGAAGGCCACCCGGTAGCGGGCGGTCACCGTGCGGCCCGGGCAGAGGGTGCCCGGGTCGAGTTGCCGGTCGGTCAACCGGGCCACGTCACCCTCGGTCCGGATCTCCACCGGGAAGTCGCCGTTCTCCTCCACCCGGTCCATCTTCACCTGGTCGAGCCGGATGCCCTGCACCCGGAGCACCATCGACCAGCGCACCTTCGCGCACCCACCGCGCCGGTCCGTCTGCGAGACCACCGCGGAGATCGTGCGCACCTGGTCGCCGGCGGTGAACCGGGCCGGCAGGCCGCTCATCTCGGTTGCGAAGGCCGCCTGTGCCGGCGCCGCCAGGGTCAGCACCACCCCGGCGCTGCCGGCAACCAACGCTCCGAGCCGCAGCGCGTACCGCCACACGACCACCACCACCTCACTCCTTCTCGTCCCTGTAGGGAAACGCTAGGAGGAAACGGGCGGATCACACAGACGGGTGTCTTCGCACCGGACGCCAAGGACGAGGGGGTATTTCACCGACAGTGGTGAACCCGTCACCACTCCCCCGCGACACGCCGGGCGTCGGGTCGCTGGAACAATCGGGCAGGTGTCCGAGCTCTCCAGCACGTTCGTCCGGCTGCACGCCCGGCTGACCCCGGTCCCCTTCGTCCCCGAGGTGCGCCTGCACCAGGCGGACGAGCCGATCGGGCTCTGGGAGCTGACCGAGGGCCAGTTCTCCAGCGACCGGCCGCCGCCGTTCTGGGCCTTCGCCTGGGCCGGCGGGCAGGCGCTGGCCCGCTACGTCACCGACCATCCGGAGCTGGTCGCCGGCCGGCGGGTGCTCGACCTCGCCTCCGGCTCCGGCCTGGTGGCCATCGCCGCCGCCCGGGCCGGCGCGGCGTCCGTGCGCGCCGTCGAGGTGGACGAACTGGCGGTCGCGGCCGTCGCGCTCAATGCCGAGGCCAACGGGGTACGCGTCGACCCCGAGTTCGCCGACATCCTCGACGGCGACGCGGGCGACGCCGAGGTGGTGCTGGCCGGGGACGTCTTCTACAGCGAAGCGATGGCCCGACGGGTGCTGCGGTTCCTGCTGCGCGCCACCCGGGCCGGGGCGCCGGCGCTGGTCGGCGACCCCGGCCGCGCGTTCCTGCCCCGGGACCGCTTCGACGAGCTGGCCACCTACGACGTGCCGGTGCCGGAGGCCCTGGAGAGCGTACGGGTGAAGCGCACCACCGTCTGGCGGCTGCGCCCCGGCCGGCCCGGAGCCGCCGGCTAGCGTGTCGGCGTGCTCTTCTCCGGCTGGGCGTCCGCGGTCGAGGCACCCTGGCCGGACGTCGCCGAGGTGACCGACCACGTCGGTGTACGCCACCTCGTCGTCACCCGGCACGCGCTGGTCCGCCAGGTCCTCGCCGACCCGGAGCGCTACCGACCGGACAACGCCCTGGACGCGGTGACCCCGATGCCGGTGACCGCGCTGCGGGTGCTCGCCGGGCACCGGTTCCGGCTACCGCCGACCCTGGCGAACAACTCCGGCGTCAGCCATCCGCAGATCCGGGGCATCGTGGCGGACGCGCTGCACCCCGCCAAGGTCGCCGCGCAGCGGCCCTGGCTCACGACGCTGGTCCGGGAGCGGGTGACCCGGCTACGGGCCACGCTCGACACCGGCGCGCCGGTCGACCTGTACGCGGACCTCGCCGCCGACCTGCCCCTGCTCGTGCTGGCCCGGCTGGTCGACCTGCCGGACGCCCCGGTCGGCGCGGTGAAGGACTTCGCCCGGGCGGCACTGGAGCTGTTCTGGGCACCGCTGGACGACGACCGGCAGGTGGCGCTCGCCGCCGAGGTGGGCCGCTTCCACCGCGTCCTGCGGGAGTTCGCGGCCAGCGGCGGCGGCCTGGCCGCCGAGCTGCGCGCCGCCGGGCACCCGCCCGACGTGGTGGTCGGCGCGCTCTTCTTCCTGCTGGTCGCCGGCCAGGAGACCACCTCGCAGTTCCTCACCCTGCTGCTGCACCGGCTGGCCGGCGAGCCGGCGGTACGCGCCGCCCTGCGCGCCGGCGACGTCGCGGTGGCCGACGTCGTGGAGGAGGGCCTGCGCCTCGAACCGCCCATCGTCACCTGGCGGCGCGTCGCGGCGGCGGACGGCACGATCGGCGACACGGCCGTACCGGCGGGCACCAGCATCGTGCTGTGGCTCGCCCGCGCCGGCCGCGACCCGGCGGTCGTCGACACCCCGGACGAGTTCGTCCCCGGACAGCGCGGGTCGCGGCGGCACCTGGCGTTCGGGGCGGGTGCGCACCGGTGCGTCGGTGACGTCCTGGCCCGGATGGAGGCGGCCGTGGTGGTGGCCGAGGCGACGCCGCTGCTCGACGGGGTGACGGTGGTCCGGCCGCCGTGGTGCCCGGACAATCTCACCTTCCGGATGCCGGACGCCTTCGTGGTGCGGTCAGTCGAGCGGCCCGCTGACCAGTAGCACGATGCCCCCGACGACCGCGGTGGCGCCGAGAAGCAGGGCGACGCCGCCGACGAGGAACCGCCCGGCGATGAAGCCGACGCCCTGCCGCACCTCAGCCGGAGCACGGTGGGGTGTTCCCCAC
Source organism: Micromonospora sp. RB23 (assembly GCF_053585025.1). NCBI lineage: Bacteria > Bacillati > Actinomycetota > Actinomycetes > Micromonosporales > Micromonosporaceae > Micromonospora > Micromonospora sp. RB23. The sequence continues at coordinate 2,033,464 of NZ_CM132111.1, read as the reverse complement.
AGTCGATTCCACGGGTTCCTCGCCAACCGGCGGGCCTCCGCGTCGACGAACCCGAACAGGTTGCAGGTCATCGCCAGCCCGACAAACCCCAGCAGCACGCCGAAGCCGACGAGGGCGAGCACCTGAGCGATCCACCGGGCCATCGGTCGCCTCCGCTGATCGAATCGACTCGCATCCGAGGCTAGGCCTCCCGGGCAAGACCACTCGGGGGCGCGGCCCCTGAGCGTGACCCGCTATGTTTCCGGGCGTGTCATCAGCCTCTCCGCGCCGCATCCCCGCAGTGGTAACGCTTCTGGCCGTGCTGACGCTGACGTCCTGCACAGTCGGCCACGCTCCCACGATCCACGCCCGGCAGATCGCGGCGCAGCCGACCCCGTCCGCCTCGCCGTTCCTGTCGGCCGCGCCGTCGCCGTCGCCGTCGCCGTCTCCGACCCCTCGGCCGGCGCCCGGAAGCCTCGACTGGTACGTGTCGCAGGCGCCGACCTTCCCCGCGGCGCCGCCACCGCAACCGGTGCCGCTGCCGGTGACCGGCCCCATCCCGTTCTGGCACCGCCTGCCGACCGATCAGAAGGTCGCCTTCATCACCATCGACGACGGCGGGCTGGCCCGACCGCCCGCGGTGGCCGACTTCATCTGGCGCGCGCACATCCCGGTCACGATGTTCCTGAACTCGCCCGCCGCCGAGGAGCACGACGTCTACTTCCGCCAGATCCAGGTCGCCGGTGGGATCGTCGAGAACCACACCATCCGGCACAACTCGCTGGCCGGCCGCTCGTACGACTACCAGAAGCGGGAGATCTGCGGGGCTGCGGACAAACTCCAGACGCTGTTCGGCAAGCGGGCGACCCTGTTCCGCCCGCCGTTCGGCGAGTACGACAGCACCACGCTGAAGGCCGCGCAGGACTGCGGCGCGAAGGCGGTCCTGCACTGGTCCGAGACGGTCCACGAGGGCAAGGTGCGCTACCAGACCCCGGAGAAGGTGGTCCAACCCGGCGACGTGCTGCTGATGCACTTCCGGCCGGCGCTGATGGACGACCTTTTGGCGGCGTTGAAGGCCATCCACCGGGCCGGACTCACCCCGGCACTGCTGGAGGACTACATCCGCTGACCCGCACGGCCTGACGAAAGTCAGTGCCGGTGGGTGCCCGCCAATACGGCTTAGAGCGTGTTTGAGATGGTGTGATCAGGTCCAGATGAAGGTGCGGCGGGCTTGGCGGCGGGCGGGTCGACCGCGGGTGATGCGGCGGGTCATACCGGCGATAGCGGCCCAGCGGATGATGGCTTCGGAGACCGCGGGGTGGCGTTCGTAGTCGCGGGCGAGCCGGCGATAGACGGTGAGTCAGGCCAGGGTTCGTTCCACCACCCACCGCCGCGGGTGCACGGCGAAGCCGCATTGGTCAGCAGGCTTGCGAACACGGTGGCAGATCAGCAGGCAGATAACGCCACGGGCACCCGGACCGCACCACGTACAGGATCGCGTTGACGATCTCCCGCCGCGGGTGCTTCTCCCGCCGGCCGTCCGTGTTCGGCTCCGGCAGCAAAGCCTCAATCAGCGCCCACTGGGCGTCGGTCAGGTCGGAGGGGTAGCCACGACGCGTAGACACCACGCCACCCTGCCCGGTCCGCCACCGAAGGTCACGCCACCGCGCCGTCCACAACAGACCTTCTCACACACGCTTAGCCGAGGACTTTCGCCGGCGATCCCGACCCTGACGGAAATCTCGCCCCGGACCTGGTGCACCTTCTGACTGCCGCCCGCGACGAGCTAACCCGGGGCCACAGAGTCAGCAGGGACGCTCTTACCCGATGCCTCCGCCGCAATGGCCACTCCATCCGTAACAGCGGCGTATCCGAACTGCTCTCCGCGCTGCGTCGGGAAACGCGCCCGGCGATCAACACGTCGGGCAGTCCGGATCGCTGCCGCTAGGCCCAGTTGGCCAACAATAAACAATCTCGGCATTGGTCTCACCGGCGAGCCTGTCCGCCAACCTCAGCCCCCATTCCCTCCAAGCCTCATGTTCCCGTTCATCAGCATGCTCGCCGCCTCCGTATTCGCTATGCCGCTCCCACCATTTGCCCCAACGCCACAACTCCTCAGCGAGATCTTGCGAAATCCCCAACCGCAATGGCGTCGACATTCCAGAGAACTCCCAAACGGGAAAAGCCGAGTAGTCAGGGAAGACGTCCAAACGATTAGCGCTCGACGGCCGACCCTTTGGACACCACCGGGCATGCCTTCGAAAATCATCCACGCGCCAGCCTCCACTCAATTCGCGCCATTTCCACGGCGCACACCCTACATGGCGCTCACGAACAGCTACCTCAACACTAATAGACGATCCCATCTGAACGTTCTATGCGTAACCGTAGATTCATCTTCTTGCAACGCGAAGTTCGGCAGCTGGAAGCCATCCCGGGAAGAGGCAGCGCTTCAGTCGATGCTAACCTGCCATCCCGTCTTCTTGTTGCGAGAGGCAAATGAGAAAATCACTTACTCGCGTATTGGTTGTAATCACTGCTCTATTGGCAACGATTGCAGGCTTAGCCACGCCCGCCTTCGCCAGCCGTAATCCGAATCCAATCGACTGGACCATTTTTCAGCACTACTTTGGCCATTGGGGCAACGACGTGCCTCTCAGGATTGGCCAGCACGACTTCGGCGCTATTGCCGGATTTGGCAAAGACCACATCATAGACAAGCACAAGGCTCTTCCCCCCGCCTATGACATTCAGGACACCATCGGTAACAGCGAGTTTTGTGCGGCGAGAGTCGATCAGCGCATCCAGTGCTACAACGATGAAACAATGCTAATGGTCATCTATTCTCCGAACATCGACACGCGGGCCGACGACGGCCTAGCGTTTGGCATCATTACTGCTTACTACACGATGCCATGTTTCGCTGCCGCTACCGCTGCCACCGCCACCCCCAGCGCCACCACCACCGCCACCCCCAGCGCCACCCCCAGCGCCACCGCCACCCCCAGCGCCACCGTCACCCCCAGCGCCACCACCGCCACCCCCAGCGCCGCTGCCGCTGCCGGATGCGAGGGCGACGACGACGGCAGTGACACCGACCATGACATCCCTAACGCGCAGGTCGACTACGACGGCGACTGGTTCAGTGATATCGCCTTGTTCAGACCCGACGCCCAGAACGGGTCTAGTTGGTGGGTTCGGAGTTCACGGACTGGAAGCGGCATCCACGGCGGCACCAAGTACGGTGGTGCGAAGGATATACCGGCTTCTGCTGACTACAACGGTGACGGCTTTACCGATCTGGCCTTGTTTCGGCCTGACTGCACGAACGGATCGGTCTGGAATATCTATAGCCCCCACACCAATACTCAGCTTCTAGCAAATTTCAAATATGGCGGCTGCGCCGATATCCCGGCCCCCGGCGACTACGACGCCGACGGACGTGCGGACCTGGCACTGTTCCGACGCGATTGCTCGACCGGCTCTTCCTGGTCCATCTACAACCTGCGCACCAACAGCAGCCTCGCATCCGGCCTGAAATACGGCGGCTGCGCCGATATCCCGGCCCCCGGCGACTACGACGCCGACGGACGTGCGGACCTGGCACTGTTCCGACGCGATTGCTCGACCGGCTCTTCCTGGTCCATCTACAACCTGCGCACCAACAGCAGCCTCGCATTCGGCCTGAAATACGGCGGCTGCGCCGATATCCCGGCCCCCGGCGACTACAATGCTGACGGACGTGCGGACCTGGCACTGTTCCGACGCGATTGCTCGACCGGTTCTTCCTGGTCCATCTACAACCTGCGCACCAACAGCAGCCTCGCATCCGGCCTGAAATACGGCGGCTGCGCCGATATCCCGGCCCCCGGCGACTACAATGCTGACGGACGTGCGGACCTGGCACTGTTCCGACGCGATTGCTCGACCGGCTCTTCCTGGTCCATCTACAACCTGCGCACCAACAGCAGCCTCCAATCGGGCCTGAAATACGGCGGCTGCGCCGATATTCCCGCGGCCAGTAGTTCCGCCACAATTTGAGCTCCGCGGGGCGGATCCACGCGACGACGTGTGGTTCCGCCCCGCGCGGAGCCAAAGAGTTGCGGGGCCAGCCCTCAGTGCGTGTGCGAGAAGGTCTGTTGTGGACGGCGCGGTGGCGTGACCTTCGGTGGCGGACCGGGCAGGGTGGCGTGGTGTCTACGCGTCGTGGCTACCCCTCCGACCTGACCGACGCCCAGTGGGCGCTGATTGAGGCTTTGCTGCCGGAGCCGAACACGGACGGCCGGCGGGAGAAGCACCCGCGGCGGGAGATCGTCAACGCGATCCTGTACGTGGTGCGGTCCGGGTGCCCGTGGCGTTATCTGCCTGCTGATCTGCCACCGTGTTCGCAAGCCTGCTGACCAATGCGGCTTCGCCGTGCACCCGCGGCGGTGGGTGGTGGAACGAACCCTGGCCTGACTCACCGTCTATCGCCGGCTCGCCCGCGACTACGAACGCCACCCCGCGGTCTCCGAAGCCATCATCCGCTGGGCCGCTATCGCCGGTATGACCCGCCGCATCACCCGCGGTCGACCCGCCCGCCGCCAAGCCCGCCGCACCTTCATCTGGACCTGATCACACCATCTCAAACACGCTCTTAGGCCCGTACGCGCGAACTGGACCGCCTCGGTTGCACATCCGCCGGGGCGGTTCGCCGTTGGATGACCACCCCGGCCCTCATCACGTACACCTCGCGCTTGGCGGTGGCGTCGCCCCTCGCATCGAGCACGTACCCGGTGATCCAGATCCAGTCGTGGTACGGGTCGGGCTCTCCGACCGACACGACGCGCAGCCTCAGCGCCCGGTTCCCGGTGAACTGCGGCGAGCAGGCCGCCCCGATCGGCACCACGTCTCCCGGCTTCACGCCAGCCACCCGAGGAACCGGCGGTAAACGGCGTCGGCGGGAGCCCAGGTCATGTCCTGGGTAGCTGCCGCCAGATGCGACTCCAGGTAGGTCCGGAGGGCTACCGGCGAGGCGGCGTACTCGTCCAACAGCTCCAGGCGGCATGTGGAACAGGGCCAAGGGCGTTCACACGTCTCGCACAGCCACAACGGGAGCACCGGTCCGTGCGTGGCCATCAGCTCTCACCCGGCTAGTGACCCCGGTTGATCGGGATCTTGTGTCTGGCCCGGCAGGGCAGTTCGTTCCCGCACGTGCAGACGTTCCGCCACCTGATCAACGACCACACCGGCTTGTGCCTGCGGGCCAGGGTCATGGCTACGGCCGTCAGGTACTCGGCATATCGGACGCGTCGGGTCATGTGCCCACGGTCGTCGCCCCGGTCGGATTAGTCAACTGGCAATAGCCAAAAGGAAAGAGCGAGTCGCCTTACGTTCGGGCTATGGACCGAGGGCCAGGTCAGCTCATGGGACCGTTCGAGATCGCCGAACGCCTGGGCGTCTCGCGGCAGCGGTTCCAGCAGCTCGCCCGGTACCCGACCTTCCCGAAGCCGTACCAGGAGCTACGGGGCACGAAGGTCTGGTTGGCCGAGGACGTCGAGGCGTGGATCAAGAAGTACCGCCAGCCACGCCCGACCGAGGACGACACGCCGGACTGACTGGATACGGTGACCGCAGTCGACCCACGCTGATCATCGACGCTTCTTCCTTAAGAGTTGCCCTGGCAGCGAGGGTTGGTCGTCTGGTTCGGCCCCATCCGCCACCTGCGGATTGGACGGGCGCAGTCCAGCCAAGCTGTCCAGGATGGCGGGCCGCTCATCTGGCTTGGTGTCACGTAGCGCCATCCCAGCCAAGGCTCGGTCCCGATCGAATTGATCTTGACATGCAGCAGTTTGGCAACCGCCAGCACGACGGCGGAGATGCTTGGAATGGCTGCCCAGAGCCCAGGATCTTCGAGCCCCGGGGCCTCCATGGTCTCGTTGCCTAGGCAACGCCGATCATGGACGCCCTCGCGTCTGTTTGCGGTCCCACATCTCTTGGAATCGATCATCTAGGGCAGATCTTGGACACTTATCGTTAGCTAACGGAAAGTGTCCAAGATTGCCAGCAATGGCGGGTGAGGCGGCTGGAGGTCGGGTCGCCGATGGGCGTTCGGCGGTTCAGGCCCCTTGGAAAAGATCAGGTGTTCAGCTGCTCTCCTCGGCCCAGACCCGCCAGTCGTCGAGCACCCCGTGCAGCGCCGGCGTGAGCCAGCCCGGCGCGGACCGCCGGAAGACCCCCGGGTCGATCGCGCCCGCGCCGGCCGGCACCGCGCCCAGCAGATTCGGCACCAGGTCGGTCAGGTTCGTCCAGTGCACCAGCTCCGGTGCCGCCGGCCAGGCGCCGATCACCACCCCGGCCGGCACCGCCCGGCGGTCCAGCGCCTCCAGGGTCAGCGCCGTGTGGTTGAGCGTGCCCAGCCCGGCGCGGGCGACCACCACCGCGGGCGCGCCGAGCGACACCGCCAGGTCGGCCATCGTCCAGGGCTCACCGGACGGGCGCAGCCCCATCGGCACCAGCAGACCGCCGGCCCCCTCGACGAGGACCAGGTCGTGCTTGTCCGCCTCCTCGCGGACGGCGTCCACCGCCGTGTACAGCTCCAACGGCGGCAGGTCCGCGACCCGGGCCGCCGCCAGCGGCGCGAGCGGGTCCGGAAAGCTCGCCAGCGTACGGCCGGTCAGCGGGGCCGCCAGCCGGTTGATCACGTCCACGTCCCCCGGCTCACCACCGGCCGTGCCGGTCTGGCCCGGTTTCACCACCGCCACCCGCAGGCCGGCGGCCTGGGCGGCCGCCGCGATCGCCGCCGTGACCACCGTCTTGCCCACCTCGGTGTCGGTGCCGGTGACCAGCACCGGCCCCTCCCACGCCGCATCGCTCATGGGGCACAGTCCACGATGACGTCCAGCGCCCGCTCGAAGTCCGCCCGCGGCACGCCCGCGCTGACCGTGAGGCGCAGCCGGGAGCGGGTGTCCGGGGTCGACGGGGGGCGGAAGCAGCCCACCGCGACGCCCCGGTCCCGGCAGTCGGCCGCCCAGGCCGTCGCGGCCTCCGGGCCGGGCGCCGCCACCGAGATCACCGCGGCGTCCGGCGCGGAGACGGGCAGTCCGGCCGCGCGCAGTCGACCGACCGCCAGCGCCACCCGGTCGGCCACCTCGGCGCGCAGCTCGTCACCGGCCCGGGCCAGCTTCAGCGCGGCGTGCACCCCGGCCGCCACGGCCGGCGGCAGCGCGGTGTCGAAGATGAACGTACGGCCGGTCTCGACCAGGTGACGGACGAACTCGGCCGGGCCGGCGACCACTCCACCCGCCCCGCCGAGCGCCTTGGACAGGGTGGCGGTGACCACCACGTCCGGCTCGCCGGCCAGCCCGGCGGCGGCCACCGCGCCCGCTCCGGACGGGCCGGTGACGCCGAGCGCGTGCGCGTCGTCGACCAGCAGCAGCGCGCCGTAGCGGCGGGCCACCCTGTGGAGCTCGGCCAGCGGCGCGAGGTCGCCGTCGACCGAGAAGACCGACTCGGTGACCACCACCGCCGGGCGTCCCGGCGCGACGGCCAGGGCCGCCGCCACCGCCGTCACGTCGGCGTGTGCGCTGACCACCGTCTCGGCGCCCGAGATCCGGCAGCCGTCGATCAGCGACGCGTGGTTGTGCGCGTCCGAGACGAGCAGGGTCCGGGGCTGCACGAGAGCGCGCAACGCGCCCAGGTTCGCCAGGTAGCCGGAGGAGAACACGAGAGCCCGGTCGGTGCCCAGCCACTGCGCCAGGTCGGTCTCCAGAGCGTGGTGCGCGTCGGTCGAGCCGCGCACCAGACGCGAACCGGTCGCGCCCAGCCCGTACGCCGACAGCGCCGCCGTGGCCGCGGCCGTGACCTCCGGGTGGGTGGCCAGGCCGAGATAGTCGTTGCCGGCGAGGTCGGTCATCCGGTCGTCGGCGGGACGCGGGTGCAGCCGCCGGGTCAACCCCGCCTTCGCCCTCAACTGCGCGCGACGATCGAGCGCCGCCAGCCAGTCCGCCACCGTCACCCCTTCACCGCCGTCCGCGCCGGTCACGCCGACGTCCGCCGGGCGAAATTACCACCCGGCGCCGTCGCGGAGACGAATCCACTCGGTACGCGAGGCGCAGCACCGGGGAACGCCGGCCCGGGGACACCGATCACCACGTACCGTCAGAAGATTGTCACGCACGGTCGCCGCGCGGGCGGCGCGGCCCGCCGCCGCCGGTCGGGCGCCGACGGCGGGTCATACCCGGCGGACCGGGGGCCTTGTAGGGTACGAGCCATGCCAGAGATCCTCGACCAGGCCCGCACCCAGGTCCTGGGTGACGGCGTCGGCCTCGACCAGGCCGGCGTCCTCGCCGTGCTCAACCTGCCCGACGAGCACCTGCCCGCCGCCCTGCAACTCGCGCACGAGGTACGGATGCGGTGGTGCGGCCCCGAGGTCGAGGTCGAGGGCATCGTCTCGCTGAAGACCGGCGGCTGCCCGGAGGACTGCCACTTCTGCTCCCAGTCGGGGCTGTTCACGTCCCCGGTGCGCTCGGTCTGGCTGGACATCCCGTCCCTGGTCGAGGCCGCGAAGCAGACCGCGAAGACCGGGGCCACGGAGTTCTGCATCGTGGCGGCCGTACGCGGTCCGGACGCGCGGCTCATGAAGCAGATGCGCGAGGGCGTGGCCGCCATCAAGGCCGAGGTCGACATCCAGGTCGCCGCGTCGCTGGGCATGCTCAGCCAGGAGCAGGTCGACGACCTGGTCGACATGGGCGTGCACCGCTACAACCACAATCTGGAGACCTGCCGGTCGTACTTCCCGAACGTGGTCACCACCCACTCGTGGGAGGAGCGCTGGGAGACGCTGCGGATGGTCCGCGACTCCGGCATGGAGGTGTGCTGCGGCGGCATCCTCGGCCTCGGCGAGACCGTCGAGCAGCGCGCGGAGTTCGCCGCGCAGCTCGCCGAGCTGAACCCGCACGAGGTGCCCCTGAACTTCCTCAACCCGCGCCCCGGCACCCCGCTCGGCGACCGTCCGGTGGTCGAGGGCAAGGACGCGCTGCGGGCCATCGCCGCGTTCCGGCTGGCCATGCCGCGCACCATCCTCCGGTACGCGGGCGGCCGGGAGATCACCCTCGGCGACCTCGGCACCCGCGACGGTCTGCTCGGCGGCATCAACGCGGTGATCGTCGGCAACTACCTCACCACGCTGGGCCGGCCGGCGACCGCCGACCTCGACCTGCTCGACGAGCTGAAGATGCCGGTCAAGGCCCTCTCCGCCACGCTGTGACGACCATGACGACGACCTCCGACGCCGAACCGACCCGCAGCGGCGGGCCGGCGTCGGAGGCCGTGCTCTGGTGCGACAGGTGCGGCGAGGCCGCAGCCGACGGCCCGCACCCGGGCTGCGCGGCGGCCCGGCAGTTGGAGCCGCCGCGTTACTGCCCACGCTGCCGACGCCGGATGAAGGTGCAGGTGCTGCCCGTCGGGTGGTCGGCGGTCTGTGTCGAGCACGGCGAGAGCAGGGGCTGAGCCGGTGTTGCGCGGGCGTGCGGTGACCCTGCGACCGGCGACGGTCGCGGACGTGCCCGCCCTCGCGGCCATCCGGGCGCACCCGGAGGTACGCCGGTGGTGGCGCGGCGGCGACGACCTGACCGCCGCGGTCCGCGCCGACCTGGGCGACGACGACCTGACGCTGTACGCCATCGAGCACGACGGCCGGGTGATCGGCGCGATCCAGTGGTACGCCGAGTCGGACCCGGACTACCGGCACGCCAGCCTGGACGTGTTCCTCGACCCCGAGTCACGCGGCGCGGGTCTCGGCGGGGACGCCATCCGCACCCTGGCCCGGCACCTGATCGACGAGTACGGCCACCACCGGTTCACCATCGACCCGGCGGCGGCGAACAGCGCCGCCATCCGGGCGTACGCGAAGGTGGGCTTCCGTCCGGTGGGCATCATGCGCCGCTACGAGCGCGGCGAGGACGGCCGCTGGCACGACGCCCTGCTGATGGACCTGCTCGCGGACGACCTCACCGACTGAATCGGACAGGCGTGCCCGGCACCACACGGTGCCGGACACGCCCGTTGTTTCCCGTGCCTAGCGCTGGAGGGTCAGTACGCCCGGCCGCCACGGCAGCCGGTTGTAGTCGCCGCCCGCACCGGGGTCCTTGCCCTGGTACAGCAACTGGAGGTTGCAGGCGTCGACGGTCTTGGTCTGGTCTGGGTTGGTGCGGACCAGGTCACCGTGACTGATGTCGTTGGTCCACGTGGCGCCGCTGTTGGCCTTGCCCGCGAACGGGTTGCTCTCGGTGGCGGCCTGCGGGGTCCACGAGCCGCCCAGGCTGGTGGACGTGAACGACCGGAAGTAGCGTCCCTGGCTCCCGATCGCCTCGACGATCATCAGATACTGGTTCTGGCCCGCCACCTTGTAGACCTCGACGCCCTCGAACAGGTTGTTGGTCGAGTCGGTCATGATCGTCGTGTAGGTCGAGCCGAAGCTGCCCGGGAAGTTCCCGAGCGGCATGCTCGACCGGTAGATCTTGCCGTTGTCCCCGGCGAAGAACAGGTACATGTTCTGGTCGTCGCCGATGAGGGTCTGGTCGATCACCCCGTACGGGGCGTCCGAGAGGGTGGCGGTGGACAGTGTCTGCGCCGAGGACCAGCCGTTGGCGTTGGTCGGGTCGCTCGACGTCTTGTAGCTGAACGAGGTCGGTCCCCACTGGTACGCCAGCACCCAGATGTTCTTCGGGGCGAAGTACAGCAGCGTGGGCGCCACGGTGCCCTGGCTCATTCCGTTCTGGCTGGCCGCGGCCATGTCGGACCAGTTGGTGAACGTGCCGAAGTTCATCGAGCTGTACTGGCCGCTGCTGTTGACGTAGGACCCGTAGACCAGGTGCTGGCCGTTGTAGACCACGTTGGTGAAGTCCTTGAGCGAGAGCCATCCGTTCTTGGGGCTCGCCAGCGCGCCGGTCGACGACCACCGGTAGGTCGACGGGAGCGCGCAGCCACCCGTCGGCGGCGGCGTGGTGGTCGGCGGCGGCGTGGTGGGCGGCGTGGTGGTCGGCGGGGTGCCGCCACCGAAGTCGGTCCGCCACTGCTGGTTGGTCTGCCCGTGGCAGTCGTACAGCTGGACCTGCTGGCCGTTACCGGTGCCCCAGACGTCCAGGCAGCGGCCGGACTGCACACCGGTGATGGTGCCGTTGGAGTTGATGTTCCACTGCTGGTTCGCCCCGTTGTTGCAGTCCCAGATGATGATTCCGGTGCCGTTGGCGGTGGCCGCGCCGTTCGCGTCGAGGCACTTGCTGCCGTACACCCGCAACTGCTTGCCACTGGTGTAGGTCCACTGCTGGTTCGACTGACTGTTGCAGTCGTAGAGCTGGACGCGGGTGCCGTTGGTCTGCGTGGAGTTCGGCACGTCGATGCACCGGCCCGACTGCACGCCGACGATCCGGCCGGCACCGCCGCTCGGCGGCGGGCTCGTGGTGGGGCTCACCGTCGGGCTCACGGTCGGGCTGACCGTCGGGCTCACGGTCGGACCCGAGGTCGGCGGGGCCGCGTTGAGCGCGTTGAGGACGGAGGTGTAGGCGGCCTTCTTGTTGCCGTTGCCGTCGAAGAGCAGCGGGCTCTCGTTCGAGCGCCAGGAGTCGCTGTCGCGTACGCCCCAGACGGTGATGCCGATGCAGCGCGGCACGTTCAGGCACGCCTGGGTGAGCCCGGCGTACTGGGTGGTGGAGGAGTTGGTGACGTCGACCTCGGTCAGCGCCACGTCCACGCCGAGCGCGGCGAAGCTGGACAGCGTGGTCTGGAAGTTGCTCGGCAGCGAGCTGCCGCCGGTGAAGTGGGTCTGCAGACCGACGCAGTCGATCGGCACGCCGCGGGACTTGAAGTCCTGGATCATGCGGTAGACGCCCTGCGTCTTGCCGTACGACCAGTTCTCGATGTTGTAGTCGTTGTAGCAGAGCTTGACCGACGGGTCGGCTGCTCGCGCCGTCCGGAACGCCACCTCGATCCAGTCGTTGCCGGTGCCCTGGAGGTTCGAGTTGCGGCGGCTGCCGTCCTCGTTGAACGCCTCGTTCACCACGTCCCACGCGGCGAGCTTGCCCCGGTAGTGGCCCATCACGCCGTTGATGTGGTCGATCATCGCCTGGCGCAGGCTGCTGCCGCTCAGGCTCTGCATCCACCCCGGCTGTTGCCCGTGCCAGGCCAGGGTGTGCCCTCGGACCTTCAGGCCGCGCTGGGTCGCCCAGTTGTAGATCTGGTCACCGGAGCTGAAGTTGAACTGGCCCCGCTGGGGCTCCGTCGCGTCCGGCTTCATCTCGTTCTCGGCCGTGATCATGTTGAACTCACGTGCCGCGATCGTGCTGTACGTCGAGTTGCTGAGCCGGCCCGCCGCGATGGCGGTGCCGAAGTACCGGCCCGACTGCGCGGCGGCCGCGCCGAGCGTGGTCGCGGCGGCGTTCGCCGAGGGCATCATCACCGCGACGGCGGCCACGGTCACGACGCTGAACGTGCCGGCGAGCAGCGCCCGGACGACTGGCGATCGCCGTCGCCTGGTCCCGCCGCGTTGAACGGATGGGGTCATTGCCATCTCTGCCTCCTTACTGGCCTGCACCCAAGCCGCCGAGGCGGGGACGACCAGATGTCTCAGGAAAATATTTATCTCAGTCGATGTTCATATCACGCGACCGGCCCGGGCAATGAAGGTTTCGGAAAAGTTTCGGAAATGTGTTGGGCTGGCGCGGCAGGACGTGGCCGGCCACGCCGAGCCGGTCACCTCCGAGACGGTGACCGGCCGCGACGACGTGGCCCGGCCTCAGGCGATGGCGCAGGTGGTGTTGTTGACGGTGAAGGCCGTCGGCTTCGGGTTGCTGCCGCTGTGCGAGCCGTTGAAGCCGAAGCTCACCGACGCGCCCGGCGCGATCGTGCCGTTGTAGGACAGGTTCGCCGCGGTGACCGCCGCCCCGGACTGGCTGACCGTCGCCGACCAGCCCTGGCTGACCGTCTGCCCGTTGGCGAAGCTGAACCGCAGCGTCCAGCCGTTGATCGCGGCGGTGCCGGTGTTGGTGATCGTCACCGTGGCGGTGAAGCCGGTGTTCCAGTCCGTCGTGGCGTACCCCACCGAGCAGGTGCCGCCGACGGGCGGCGCCGCCGTGGTCACCGCGACCGGCGCGGACGCCGCGGAGGTGTTGCCGGCCGCGTCGACGGCCACCACGTAGAACTGGTACGCCGTGGAGGCGGTCAGCCCGGTCACCGCGAGGGTGCTGCCGGTCGGCGACCCGATGAGCGCGTCGGTCGTGCCGGCCTCGCGGTAGACCCGGTAGCCGGTGACGCCCACGTTGTCGGTGGACGGCGTCCAGGCCAGGGTGAGGCCGGTGGCGGTGACCGCCGAGGCGACCGGCGTGCCGGGCGTGCTCGGCGCGGTCGTGTCGGTGGAGCCGGTCGGCGGCGTGGTCACGGTGAGCACCGGCGAGGCCGCCGAGGTGTTGCCCGCGCCGTCGCGGGCCACGACGGTGAACTCGTACGACGTCGCCGGCAGCAGCGTCGAGATGGTCAGCGTCGTGCCGGTGACCGGCCGGACCACGACCGTGTCGCTGTTGACCTGGACCTCGCGGACGTCGTAGCCGGCCAGGCCGCTACCGCCGGTGTCGGTGGACGCCGACCAGGTCAGCGTGACCGAGCGGGACGCGAGACTGGACGCCACCGGCTTGCCCGGGACGCTCGGCGCGGTGGTGTCCGGCACGACCGGCCCCGGCTCGTCACCCCAGACGCGGGTGCTGCCGGCGTAGAGCGGAACCTTGCGGTTCGGGCCGGCGGTCGCCTGGTACGACGGGTCGTTGGTCGGATCCCAGGTGCCGCCCTCCGGCACACCGATCTTGAACTGGACCTCCATCCGGTGCGCCGACTGGCCGGCCGGGGCGATGGTGTAGCCGGTGCAGTCCACCTCGACGTACCAGATTTCGCCGCTGAACTGCTTGGCGGTGGTCGGCGACGGGCAGCCCTGGGTGTAACCGGAGGTGACCTGCACCGGACCGCTGCCGTCGGGCCGGAAGTAGTACCGGAACTTCCCGTTGGTCAGCGCTCGCGCCGGGAACGCCGACTTGTTGTAGACGATCGCCTTGAGGCCGGTGGCCCGGGGTTCGGCCTGCATGACGGTGGTCTCCACGGTCAGCTCGTCGATGTCCGGCGTCTCGGCGACCGGGAAGTTCGCCAGCGGGGTGCCGCCGTACTCGGAGGTCAGCCGGACCAGCGCGGACGTGAAGCCGGCGTTGTAGTCGGTGGCCACCTCGTTCATCACATAGTCCGACCGGCTGTCGCTGTACGCGTCGTTGGCCGAGGACGGGCCGCCGACCAGCGCGCCGTAGAGGGTGTGCCGGGTCTCGACGGGCACGGTCTGGCTGTCCCACCACGAGCCGTGCGCGGTGCGGTGGTGCGGGTTCTTCGGCGCGTTGGCCCCGAACCCGATCACGTAGCTCGAGTTGCGCGGATTGTCGCCGAGCGCGTAGTTGATCTGCCGGACGGCGAAGTCGTGGTACCGGGCCTTGCGGGTGGCGTCGGTGGTCTTGTCGCTGTAGACAAGCGCGGCGAAGGAGGTGTTGGCCGCGTAGCGCAGCGCGCCCCAGGAATCGAGCACCGCCATCCCACCGGGCGAGTACGGCACGCGCTGCCCGTTCACCCCGACCGTCCAGTAGTCCAGCCAGCGGTTGGCGTCATCGACGTACTTCTGCTTGCCGGTCAGGTTCGCCAGCAGCACGTACGCGCCGAACTGCTTGTTGTCCCAGGCGATCGTCCACTTGTACGAGCGGGTCGTGGACTGCGGCTCGGTGCCGAGCTTGTCGTACTCACTCTCGGCCTTGCTCAGGTAGCTCGCGTCGCCGGTGGCCCGGTAGAGCCAGATCGCGGCCCACACCAGCTCGTCCTGGTAGCCGCTCCACGACTTGTAGAACGAGGCCGCGTCGGTGATGCACTCGCTGTAGGCCTTCCGCACGGTGTCGGCGAACGTGTAGAGCTGCCGGGCGTGGGTGAGCAGCTTGTCCGCGTAGGTCGCGTCGGTGGGCCGGAACACCATCGAGGAGGCCGCCATCGCGGCGGCCGTCTCCCCCGCCAGGTCCGCGCCGCCACAGCTCGCATCGATCTTGTACGCGGGCCGCGCCATCGGCAGCACCTCGGCCGGGCCCCACCACTTGTGGTCGTCGTCGCCCTTGCCGACCTGTCCGTAGAGGACGTTCGCCGACGGGTGCGCCTTGATGAAGTAGTCGTTGACGAAGCGCAGGTTGTTCAGCAGGTGCGGGAGCTGGCCGGAGGCGCTGTAGCCGCTGCGGTACTCCACCGCGCCCCAGGCGAGCATGGTGGCGCTGAACGCCATCGGGAAGCCGAACTTGACGTGGTCGCCGGCGTCGTACCAGCCACCGGTCAGATCGACTCCCGTGCCGGCCCCGTCGGTGAGGGCGCTGTCGCCACGCCAGGAGACGCGGTTCCAGTCGGGCAGTTGGCCGGACTGCTGTGCCTCGTAGAACAGCAGCGACTTCTGCAACGCCTCGGCGTAGTTGAAGGCGGGCGCGGCGGACGCGGGAGCGGGCGTCGGCGCGGCGACCGCGAGGGACGCGCCGGTGAGCAGGGCGATGCCGACGGCCAGCAGCCGCCGGGGCCACGGTTGGTCGGCGACGGGCGACCGGCCGGGGTGGCCGGTGGACGGCCGGGTCAGGTGGCGCATGAAGGGCTCCTGTGGGGAGGCGCCGCCGGCGGTCGCACCGACGCGGGACGGCGTGGGGGCGGCACGGCCACCGGCGACAGCGGGGGTGGCGGTGTGACCACGGGGCGCATGGAAGCGCTCCCATGGATAACCGACAATGTAATGTGCACCCCGCCGATTGGGAAGCCCGTGTCGGGCGCCGCCGTCAGGCTCGCTGCTGGCCTCCCGGGACGACCACCGCACGAGCGCCCGCCACAGGCACCCCGAGCGGCACGGTCAGCGTGAGCAGACCGCCGTCCCGCTGCACCGAGCTGGGCCGGTCCAGCCGACGCAGCATCCGCAGCATGGGCGCGTTGTCCGCCCGTACGTGCAGGACCAGTGCCGCGTACCCGGCCCGGTCGGCGTGCGACACCAGCCGGCGCAGCAGGGCCGAGCCCAGGCCACGGCGCTGCCAGTCGTCGCGTACCAGGAGCGCCACCTCGGCCTCGTCGCCCTCGCCGAGCAGGTTCGCCATGGCGACCACCGCGCCGTCGGAGTCGGTGGTCGTGGCGACCAGGGTGAGCCCGCGACTCGGCTCCAGCAGGCGGCGCAGCCGGGCCGGCGGCGGCAGTGCCGCCCCGCTCAGGTAGCGCCGCTCCCGACTGCGCGGGGAGCACGCCTCGTGCAGCTCCACCACACCCGACAGGTCGTCCGCGCACGCCGGCCGCACGGTCACCTCGACACCGTCGGGCAGCACCAGGGCGACGTGCTCGACAGCTCGGCGGGTGACGGTGGCGGCCAGCTCGACCAGGGCCTGCGCCCGGGCGTACTCCGCCGGGGTGAAGGCGGGCGCGGCCCGGCGCAACGCGAACGTACCGCCCGCCGGATCGGCCAGCACCATGCTCGTGTCGGTGGCGCCCCGGTCCGCACCGGCCGCCGCCGGACGCCAGCTCACCGAATCCGCGCCCAGCAGGGTACGCAGCGCCTCACCCGTCGCGTCCGGGTCGCGTACGAGCCGGTTGGCCAGCCCGAGCACCCGGGTGGGCTGGTCGGCCAGGCCGCGCGCCTCGCTGCGCGCCACCCAGCAGTCCCGCCCGCGACCCCGCTCGACGGCGGCGATCAGCCCGGCCTCGTCGAGCGCGTCCGGCGCGTCGACCAGAAAATCGTCCACCGCGCCCTGCTCGGTGGGCTGCACCTGCACCGTGAGGATGTTGACCCCGCGCAGCGCGAGGCTCGCCGTGAGGACCGACAGATAGCCGGGCCGGTCGTCCACTGTCGCTCGGATCCGCCACAACGTCATGGTTGGCTCCCTTCCCCACCCAGAGCCTCGCCCGCTGCTGTTGCCGCCCGGTTGCTCGCCGGTGTCGACCCGGGAACTCCTCGCGCTGGTCAGGGACCGGCGACCACCGGGGGCGCACCGACCAGGTCCAGCCGGTCGCCCAGGATGACCGCGCTGGCCCGGACGAGCTGGGTGAGCCGGTCGACCTCCGTGCTGTGGAAACCCGCGGCGCAGAGGGTCTCGTTGTGCTCGCGGGCCACCACCAGCACCAGACCGGCCCGCCCGAACGGGGCGATCGCGTAGTGGGTGCCGTCGGGTGCGGTCATCGACCGACCGCGCAGCGGGGTCACCTCCGGCAACCGCGGCGGTACGGGAGCGCGCCAGCTCGCGTGACCGACGGTGGCCCCGCCACCCCCCGTACGCGACGCCCAGTCCGCCGGCACCACGGCCGCGACCGCCCAGTCGGCCGCCAGCAGCCCCGGCACGGCGTCCACCAGGGTCGCCAGGCCGTCGGCCGGGTTCGCCGCGACCTGCGCCAGCAGCTCCGCGTCCTGGCCGGTGGTGGTGGGCGCGCCGATCGCCCGCCACACACCGTCCACCCGTACGCCCGGGATCGCCGCGAGACCGGCCAGCAGACGCTCGACCCGCGCCGCGCCGGGCCACACCACCGTGAAGTCGTCGACCGCGCGCCCGCCGAGACGCTCCAGGACCACGACCTGAACGATGTCCGCGCCGGAGACACCCAGCGTGCGGGCTACCTGGCCGAGGGTGCCCGGACGGTCCGGCAGGGTGACCCGAACTCGCAGCAACATGTCTGTCCCTCCGCTCGGCGGGCCGGCGACGGCCGGCAGGCTCACAACAGCCTGCCGGGTGACCATTTCGTCCCTGTTGCAGAGGCATATCCCGAGCGGAAATTCCGGCGGCTGGTGACAGGGTGGAACCGGACACCGACGCTCAGGGGAGCCCGCCCAGGGGCAGGACCGGTGTGGAGGCGAGCTGTGCGTGGTAGTCGGCGGCGGACGTCTCCCGACCCCACTGGGGCATGCCGGTGGGCAGGTCCAGTGGGTCGGTCTCCACCTCGATGAGGGTCAACTGGGCCGGAGGGCCGTCGATGCCGGCCAGGATCGCGGCCAGCTCGCCTTCGGTACGGGCGACGTGGGCGGTGAAGCCCTTGTCCCGTCCGAACACCGCCGGCAGTTCGGTGTACCGCCAGTTGTCGATGTCGTTGTACGGCTGGTGCCGCCCGTCGACCGCCCGCTCGACGGTGTAGCCGCCGTTGTTGACCACGATGATGACCGGGCGTTGGTTCGTGGCGAGCATCCGGCTGATCTCCTGCACGGTCAGTTGCAGTGATCCGTCGCCGGTGACGAGCACGGTCCGTCGATCCGGCGCCGCCACCGCGGCTCCGAAGGCGGCCGGGGTGGCGTAGCCGATCGAACCCCAGATGGGCGGCCACACGACGGTGACGTCCGCGGGCAGGCGCATCGTCGCCGCGCCGAAGGACGGGGTGCCGGTCTCCGGGACGAAGATGTCCCCCTCGCGCAGCATCCGCTGGATCGCCGGCCAGAGCAGCGCCTGCCGGACCGGTTCGTTGCTCGACGGGTCGAGTGCGGGCGGGTCGGCCGTCAGCAGCGGCGCGCGTGACCACTCCGCCGTACGGTTCGGGGCGATCTCGTGCAGGCACCGCAGCGCTGCCGGCAGGGCGACCGGGGCGAAGCGGGTGCCGCCGACGACAGCGGCGTCGCGGTGCAGGCTGACCACCCGGTCGACCTTGATGTCGGCGGTGAACAGGCCGTCCCAGTCGAAGAACGTGGTGCCCACGCAGACAAGCGCGTCCGAGTCCTCCACGACCGCGCGGACCTCGTCGACGCTGTCACCGCCGTTGTAGGCGCCCACGTAGTGGGGGTCGGACTCGTCCAGCAGTCCCCGTCCCAGCGACTGCGCGGCGACCGGCCAGTTCCGTTCGGCGGCCAGGGCGGCCACGGCGGCGCCGAGGTGGAGGCGGATCGGCAGGTTCCCCACCAGCAGGGCGGGCCGCTCGGCACCGGCGAGCAGCCGCCGGGCGGCGGTGGCGAAGGCGTCGAGCTGCCCGGGTGAGACGACCGGCTCGGGGCGGGTGAACGGTCGCCCCGGCTCCGCGACCTCGGCGTGGGCCACGTCGCCGGGCATGCGGACGTAGACCGGACGCCGCTGCGACCAGCACTCGGTGAGCACCCGGTCGATTTCTCCCAGCGCGTTCTGCGGGGTCAGCGAGGTCTGGGCGACCGTCACCTCGCGTGCCACCCGTACCCAGTGGTCGAAGTCGCCGTCGGCGAGCGAGTGGTGCATGGAGGTGCGCTGCCGCATGATCTCCTCGGTCGGACCGCCGACGATCGAGACGATGGGCACCGACTCCGCCATGGCCCCGGCGAGGGCGTTGACCGCCGACAGCTCACCGGGACCGAACGTCGTGAGGATCGCGGCCACGCCGGCGAGGCGGGCGTATCCGTCGGCGCTGTAGCCGGCGTTGAGCTCGTTGCAACTGCCGACCCACTCGATCCCGTCGAACGCCTCGATCTGATCGAGGAAATCCATGTTGTAGTCGCCCGGTAACCCGAAGACATGGCGTACCCCGAGGTCGTAGAGCCGGCTGAGCAACAGCTCGCCGACCGTCGTCGTGCCCTCGCGCGCCTTCACCACGATTGCCCCCCGCTGCTCCGGAGACCGCTGTCGCGGTCCCAGATGGCGACGATATCCGGGCAAATGTCGCAATGCATACGGATTGTCCACAGAGTGGCGCGACCGGCGGCGAGGCCGCCTCGCCTGGCCGGGAGCGCTGACGACGACCCGTCAGGCGTACCTGACCTTGACAACGTGAGCGACCTGCCATCAACTAGTCGGATGACCGATCCGGCCGTCAGCGCGCTCCGGCCGGACGCCGTTCCGGCCACCCCCGCCGGCGTCGACCTGGATCGGCTCACCGGCTACCTGGCGACGCACCGACCCGACCTGGCCGTGGGGCCGGTGCGGGCCCAGTTGATCGCGGGCGGCAAGTCCAACCTCACCTACCTGCTGCGCCTCGGCGAGCGGGAGGTCGTGCTGCGCCGCCCACCGCTGGGGCACGTGCTGGCCACCGCGCACGACATGGCCCGCGAGTTCCGGGTCATCTCCGCGCTGGCGCCCACCGAGGTGCCGGTGCCCGGCGCGCTGCTGCTCTGCACCGACACCGACGTCCTCGGCGCACCGTTCTACCTGATGGAACGCATGCCCGGCGAGGTGTTCCGCACCCGCGCCCAGACCGACCCGCTGGGCGACGAGCGGCGCCGGGCCCTCGCCATGGCGATGATGGACACTCTCGCCGCGTTGCACACCGTCGAGCCGGCCGCCGTCGGGCTCGCCGACTTCGGCCGCCCCGAGGGCTACCTGGCCCGGCAGGTCCGCCGCTGGGCCGGGCAGCTCGACCGCTCGCGCAGCCGCGACCTGCCCGGCATCGACGAGCTGCGCGACAGGCTCGCCGCGACCGCACCCGAGGGCGCGAACGCCGGCCGCATCGTGCACGGCGACTACCGGCTGGACAACCTCCTCGCCTCCGCCGACCCGGTGGCCGTGCACGCCGTCCTCGACTGGGAGATGGCCACCCTCGGCGATCCCCTCGCCGACCTGGGGCTGCTGCTGACGTACTGGGACGTGCTGGGCGACAGCGACACGGCCGCCGGCAACCCTGTCGCCGACGGCCTCGGTCCGCGCGCCGGCTTCCCCACCGGCGCCGAGCTGATCGACAGGTACGCCGGGCGCAGCGACGTCGACGTCGGGCCGCTGCACTGGCACGTGGCGCTGGGCTGCTTCAAGCTCGCGGTCATCTGCGAGGGCATCCACTACCGCCACACGCTCGGGCAGACGCTCGGCGAGGGCTTCGACCGGATCGGCGAGATGGTGGCACCGCTGGTCGCGCACGGGCTGACCGCCGCCAGGGAGCGGTGATGGACTTCGCGTACGACGCCCGGACCGAGGAGCTGCGCGACGAGCTGACCCGGTTCCTGACCGAACACGTCTACCCGGCCGAGCCGGTGCACGCCGAGCAGGCGGCCACCGGCGAGGAGTGGTCGCGTACCCCGGTGCTGGCCGAGCTGAAGGCGGAGGCCCGCAAGCGCGGCCTGTGGAACCTGTTCCTGCCCGACCCGCGCTACGGCGCCGGCCTGACCAACCTCCAGTACGCCCCGCTCGCCGAGCTGACCGGGCGCAGTCCGCACCTGGCGCCCGAGGCGCTCAACTGCGCGGCCCCGGACACGGGCAACATGGAGCTGCTGGCCGAGTTCGGCTCGGACGCCCAGCGCGAGCGCTGGCTCATGCCGCTGCTGGAGGGCGAGATCCGCTCGGCCTTCTGCATGACCGAGCCGGAGGTCGCCTCCTCCGACGCGACGAACATCGCCACCCGGATCACCCGCGACGGCGACGAGTACGTCATCAACGGCCGCAAGTGGTGGTCGTCAGGCGCGATGGACCCGCGCTGCGAGATCTTCATCGTGATGGGCAAGACCGACCCGGACGCCGACCGGCACCGCCAGCAGAGCATGGTGCTCGTCCCCCGGGACACCCCGGGCGTGACCGTCCGCCGGGGCATGCACGTCTTCGGCTACACCGACGGCACCCACGGCGGGCACGCCGAGATCGACTTCTCCGACGTCCGGGTACCGGCGGAGAACCTGATCGGCGCCGAGGGCACCGGCTTCGCCATCGCCCAGGCCCGACTCGGGCCGGGCCGGATCCACCACTGCATGCGGCTGATCGGAATGGCCGAGCGGGCATTGGAGCTGCTCTGCCGCCGCGCCAACGAGCGGATCGCGTTCGGCCGACCGCTCGCCGAGCAGGGCGTCGTACGGGAGTGGATCGCCGAGTCGCGGGTCCGCATCGAACAGGCCCGCCTCCTGGTGCTCAAGACGGCCTGGCTGATGGACACCGTCGGCAACAAGGGCGCGCACACCGAGATCCAGGCCATCAAGATCGCCACACCGGCGATGGCGGAGTGGGTGATCGACAAGGCCATCCAGGGGTACGGCGGCGCGGGCGTCAGCCAGGACACTCCCCTGGCCGCCCTCTGGGCACAGACCCGCACCCTGCGCCTGGCCGACGGCCCCGACGAGGTCCACCGCAACTCCCTGGCCAAACGCGAACTCCGCCGCTGGCTCCCCTAACCCACACCCCCGCCCCGCCCGGCCCCGCCGGGCCCGGCCCGGCCCGGCCCGGCCCGGCCCGGTTGATCATGAAGTTAGCGTCACGACACGCCGACGCGGACGCCGCTAACTTCATGATCAACGCGGCAGAGAGGGGGTGGGGTGGGTAGGAGGGGTTAGGCGCTGGCGCGGTGGACCAGCTGGGTGTCCAGGAGGATGTGCGGGGCGGGCAGGTCGTCGCCGCGGATGCGGGCGACCAGCAGTCGGGCCATCTGCCGGCCCATCTCCTCGACCGGCTGGAACACGCTCGTCAACGGTGGATCCGCCTGCCGGGCGACCGGCGCGTCGTCGAAGCCGATCACGGCGACGTCCTCCGGGACACGCCGGCCGGCGTCGCGCAGGGTCCGCAACGCGCCGAACGCCATCAGGTCGGACGCGACGAAGACCGCGTCCAGGTCCGGGCAGGCGTCCAGCAGCCGGCGCATGGCGGTCGCCCCGCTGTTCTCGCTGAAGTCGCCGTACGCGATCAGGTCGGGGTTGACGCCGACGCCGGTGGCCTTGACGGCCTCGGTGTAGCCGGCCAGCCGCGCCAGGCCGGCGCCCATGTCCTGCGGGCCGGCGATGGTGGCGACGCGCCGCCGCCCCTGGCTGGTCAGGTACTCCACGGCCTGCCGCGCCCCGCCAACGTTGTCCACGTCGACGAACCACGCCGGCTGAGCCCCGGGTTGCAGCATCCGGGCCGGCCGGCCACCGAGCACCGCGGGCAGGCCACGCTCCTCGAGCAGGGTGGGCAGCGGATCGGAGTCGTGCAACGACAGCAGCAGCACTCCGTCGACGTGCTGGTTGGTGAGGTGGTGTTCGACGCGCTCCCGCTCGACCGGCGACTGGGCCATCGCCAGCCAGAGCTGCATGGGCGTCTCCAGCAGGCCGGAGCTGATCCCCCGTACGATCGCCGCGAAGAACGGCTCGGTGAAGACCCGCTCCCCGGATTCGGACACCACCAGGGCGACGGAGTCGGTCCGCTGGGTGACCAGCGCGCGGGCGGCACGATTCGGCACGTACCCCAGCTCGGCGATTGCCTGTTGGACCGCGGCCCGGGCCTCCGGGCTGACCTGGGGCGAGCCGTTGACCACGCGCGAGACCGTGCCCCGACCCACGCCGGCGCGCGCCGCGACCGCGTCGAGGGTCGGGCGCCCGAGCGAGCGGGTGCGCTGCGTTGTCATCGTCTGCTCCTCCGACGGCGGGCGGACCCGGCGCCACCCGGAAGTGGACGCCGGGACCGCCCTGATGGCTGGCCCGAGCCTATTGTGCGGCCAGACCGTTGCGTCGGATCACCGAGGCGTACCACCTGGCGCTGGACTTGGGGATGCGAAGCTGGCTGTCGTAGTCGACGTGGATCATGCCGAAGCGCTTGGTGTAACCCCAGGCCCACTCGAAATTATCCATCAATGACCAGGCGAAGTATCCCCGCAGGGGGACGCCGGCGTTGATCGCCTCGTGGCAGGCCCGTAGGTGGGCATCGAAGTAGGCCAGCCGGTCGACGTCGTCGACCTGCCCGTCGACGACCGTGTCGACGAACGCGGAGCCGTTCTCGGTGACGTACAGCGGCAGGTCGGTGTACTCCTCGTGCACCCGACGCAGCGTCTCCACCAGGCCCGGGGCGTCGATCTCCCAGTCCATGTCGGTGACCGGGACGCCCCGGGTGACGAACCGGACGTCCTCGCTGCCCGGCCAGCAGGAGGGCGCCCGCCAGTACGGCTCGGGCTCGGCGCCCTCGACGGGCGCGGCGACCACGTGCCGGCTGTAGTAGTTGATCCCGACCAGGTCCAGCGGCGTGGAGATGGTCTCCAGGTCGCCGTCGCGGACGTGGTCGAAGTCGGTGACCTCGCGCAGGTCGGCCACCAGATCCTCCGGGTACGACCCGCGCAGCAGCGGGTCGAGGAAGAAGCGGTTGGCCAGCCCGTCGATCCGCCGGGCCGCGTCGACGTCGGCGGGAGCGTCGGTGGCCGCGTCGACCGGGTACAGGTTGACGGTCACGCCCACCTCGGCCGTGGGCCGGGCGGCCCGCAGGGCCTGCACGGCCAGGCCGTGCCCGAGCATCAGGTGGTGGCCGGCGCGCACCGAGTCCGCGCCGTTGGACCGGCCCGGGGCGTGTACGCCGGAGCCGTACCCGAGGAACGCCGAGCACCACGGCTCGTTCAGCGTCGTCCAGTAGCGCACCCGGTCACCGAGCGCGTCGGCGACGAGCGTGGTGTAGTCGGCGAAGCGGGCGGCGGTGTCCCGCGACGGCCAGCCGCCGGCGTCCTCCAACTCCTGGGGAAGGTCCCAGTGGTAGAGGGTGAGCCACGGCTCGATGTCGTTCGCCAGCAGCTCGTCCACGAGCCGCCGGTAGAAGTCCAGGCCCTTCGGGTTGGCCGCGCCCGTGCCGCCGGGCTGCACCCGGGGCCAGGAGACCGAGAAACGGTACGACTTCAGGCCCAGCTCGGCCATCAACGCGACGTCGTCGCCGAGCCGGTGGTAGTGGTCGCAGGCCACGTCGCCGGTGTGCCCGTTGACCACCTTGTCCTCGGTGTGGCTGAAGGTGTCCCAGATCGACGGGGTGCGGCCGTCCTCGGCCGCCGCCCCCTCGATCTGGTATGCCGCGGTCGCGGCTCCCCACAGGAAGCCGGGTGGAAAGGTCAGCCCGGAACGCTCGTCGAGGAGATCGACGGCGGATGGGCTGGCGGGGTTGCTCACGACTTGACGGCACCTTCCATGATCCCGCCGATGATCTGGCGGCCGAACAGAACGAAGACGATGAACAGCGGAAGGGTCGCGATGAGCGTACCCGCGAAAATCTGAGAATTGTCCGCGAAGTATGCGGTGTTCAGACTGCGCAGCGAGATCTGCACGGTCGGGTTGGCCGGGTCGGCGAGCACCACGAAGGGCCAGAAGAACTGGTTCCACTGCTCCATGAAGGTGAGCAGCCCGAGCACGGCCGCCGCGGGCCGCAGCGCCGGCACCACCACGTGCCAGTAGACACGCCAGGTGGAGCAGCCGTCGACGCGCGCCGCCTCGATCAGCTCGTTGGGGACGGCCTGCTCGGCGTACTGGCGCATCATGAAGATGCCGAAGCCGCCGATCAGGAACGGCACCGTCACCGACGGCATCGTGTTGAGCCATTCCAGCTTCGCCATGAGGATGTACAGCGGGAGCACGCCGAGCTGAATGGGAATCATCATCGAGGCCAGGATGATGAGCAGCAGCGCGTTCTTGCCGCGGAAGCGCAGTTTCGCGAACGCGAATCCGGCGAGCGAGCCGAAGAACACGGTCGCCACCGTGATCGTGCCCGACACCAGGAACGAGTTCATCAGGCCCTTGACGATGTTCGCGTCGCCGTTGTCGAGAACCCGCTGGATGTTCTCGCCCAGCTTGCCGCCCGGCAGGAACGGCGGCGGCCAGGAGTTCGCGGCGTCACTGGTCCGCGAGGCGATGACGATCATCCAGTAGAACGGGAAGAGCGACAGGATGACGCCGAGGACGAGCCCGAACCAGGTGAGCGGGCTGGCCGTCCAGAGCTTCTCCGCGCTGTGGCGGATGCCGTTGCGCTCGGCCGGTGGCCGGACCGACGGCGGTCGCAGAGTGGTACTGGTCATGGGTGGGCCACCCTCACTTGTCGGAGCTGATGCGGCGGGCCAGCAGGTAGTTGATGAACGAGACGGACGCGATCAGCAGGAACAGCACCAGGGCGACCGCGCCCGCGTACCCCCACCGGAACCGCTGGTTCATGACGTCCAGCAGGTACATCGTGATCGTCTGGAACTGCCCCTCCGTGCCGCCGGAGAGCGCGCCCGATCCGCTGGTGAACATCAGCGGCTCGGTGAAGAGCTGCAGACCGCCGATGGTCGAGATGATCAGCGTGAAGATGATGGTGGGACGCAGCTGCGGGATGGTGATCGACCAGAACTGGCGGCGTTGCGAGGCGCCGTCGAGGGCGGCCGCCTCGTACACGTCCTTGCTGATCGACTGCATCGCGGCGAGGTAGATGAGGGCGTTGTAGCCCACCCACCGCCAGTCGACCATCGTGGCGATGGCGACCCAGGAGGCGAAGCGGTTGGCCCGCCAGTCGATCGGGCCGAGGCCGACGAGGTCGAGCAGCCAGTTCATCAGACCGAAGTCGCGGGCGTAGATCATCGAGAAGATGAGCGCCACCACGGCGGTCGAGGTGATGATCGGCATCGCGATGGCCAGCCGGAAGAACATCTGGCCGCGGAT
Organism: Micromonospora sp. RB23; assembly: GCF_053585025.1. NCBI lineage: Bacteria > Bacillati > Actinomycetota > Actinomycetes > Micromonosporales > Micromonosporaceae > Micromonospora > Micromonospora sp. RB23. Next base: position 2,007,174 of record NZ_CM132111.1, on the reverse strand, counting down.
GCGGCGGTTCAACGCGTTGGCCAGCATCAGCGCGATGAGCAGCTGCGGGATGGTGGAGAGCGCGAACATCCCGAAGGTGTTCACCACCGCGTTCCAGAACTGCGGGTCGTTCGTGAACAGCTCGACGAAGTTGTCCAGACCGACGAAGCTGATCGTCGCGTTCATCGGTGACCGGTCGGTCATCGCGATCCAGAACGTGTAAACGATCGGGTAGACGCCGAAGATCGCGAAGAGCACGAAGAACGGCAGAACGAAGATGTACGGGGTGAAGCGCAGGTCCAGCCGGTTCAGCTGCCGGCGGCGCGCCGTTGAGTGCCGCGGCGCCGGACGCGGCCCGCGGGCCGAGGCGCCCGGTGGCGCGGGGGTCTTCAGGGAGCTCATGAGCGGTCCTTCACACTCGGCGGCGCCGTCGTGGGGCGCCGCGGCAGGGCGTGTCGACGCGGGTCACGGGTGGTGCCGGAGCGGCACCACCCGTGAGCGCGTCGCAGCCGTTACTTGCCTGCTGCCTGGCCGTTCTTCACCGCGTCCTGCCAAGCGGCGTCGGCGGCCTTGCCCTGCTCGATGCTGCGCAGCGCGTTCTCGACCGCGTCCCGGACCGCCTGGTTCTTCGGGCCGAGGTAGACCGGCTTCAGCTCCTTGGCGCCAGCGGCGAAGATCTTGCCGATCGGCGCGCCGCTGAAGTACTCGTTGGTCGCGGCGAGCACGGCCGGGTCCTCGAGCGCCTGCGGCGACGAGGGCAGGTTGCCGACCTTCTTGAACGCCTCGGTCTGGCTCTTGGCGCTGGTCAGGAACTTGGCCAGCTCAGCGGCTTCCTTCTGGTGCTTGCTGGACTTCGGCACGGCCAGCCAGGAACCGCCCCAGTTGCCGCCGTTGCCCGGCGCCTTGGCGACGTCCCACTTGCCGGCCGCCGCGTCACCGGCCTGACCCTTGATGACACCGGTCATCCACGCCGGGCAGCCGATGGTGGCGAAGCTGCCGTTCTTGAAGCCGGCGTTCCACTCGTTGGAGAAGCTCCGCAGGTTGTTCGACAGGCCCGCGCTGATCATCTTGGTGGTCTGCTGGAACGCGGTCTGCACGTCCGGGTTCTCGCCGACGACCAGCTTGTTGCTCTTGTCGAAGTAGGTGTAGCCGTTGCCCGCGCCCGCCGTCTGCATCAGCACGATGTTGTAGAAGTTCGTGGCCGAGTCGACGAACTTGTGCTTCTTGTCGGCGGCGGTGAACTTCTGGCCCTGGGCGATGAAGTCGTCCCACGTCGGCCAGAGGGCGCCGACCTGCTCGCGGTCGGTCGGCAGACCGGCGGCCTTGAAGAGGTCGCTGCGGTAGCAGACGGCCATGCCACCGACGTCGGTGCCGAGGCCGAGCACCTTGCCGTCCGGCGTGAGGCCACCCTCCCACTTCCAGGGCAGGAAGTTGGCCTTGAGGTCGTTGGCGCCGTGGTCGGCCAGGTTCACGAACTTGTCGGCCTGCGCGAAGAACTGCACGATCGTGCCCTCTTCGAGGGCGACGACGTCGCCGGCACCGGCACCGGCGGTGATCTGCTGCGTCAGCCGGGTGTTGTAGTCACCGAGGCCGAGGCCCTTGCCGCGCTCCTGGATCGTGACGTTCGGGTGCTCCGTCTGGTACTGCTTGTAGAGCTCCTCGTAGCCGAAGCCCTGGTCGCCGAAGACGTCGACGACCAGGGTGACCTTGCCGCCGTCCGAATCGGACGACGAGTCGCCGTCGCCGCAGGCGGTCGCCGCGGCGAGCACGGCGACGGACGCGAGCGCGATCGCCGCAAAGCGGCGACGTGAGGTGACGCTCATCCTGACCCCTCTCAAGTGGTGAGGCTTGGTGTGTCGTGCGTGGTGGGGGGTGCTGTAGCGCCCCGCGCCGCTCGGCCGGTGGCCGAGGGCGTCCGGGGCGTGCGGTGAAGGAGACTTCCGCCACTCCCCCGGGAGCGCTCCCATGAGATTGCCGGGGCGCTACCAGGGTGTCAATAGACCATTGGGAGCGTTCCCAGATCGTTACCGCCCTGTTTCAGAGCGACGCACCAGGGACTTTCCCGCGCCTGACCAGCCAGGTCAGCAGAAGCGGCGCAGCAGCGTCGTGGCGACGGCGGGATCGAAGAACGCCGGGTCGAAGCCGCCGGTGACCCAGCCGGTCAGGAGAGCCCGCTCCGGATGAGCCGGATCGGTCAGGGCCGCCAGCAGCGTCTGGTAGCCCAGCGGACCACCGATGCCCTCCGGCGGGCAGGCGCGTTCCCCGTCCAGGCAGAGCGGGTACCGCTCCTCCTGGTCGGCGGCCAGCGCGTCCTCGACGACCAGGTCGTGCTCCCACCAGTCGCCGAAGTCGTACGTGTAGGAGAACCTGCTGCCCTTGCCGAGCACCGCGTCCAGCCGGACGTCCAGCTCGTCGTGCACCGCCAGATCCCCGTCCGGGTCGGGCTCGCCGTAGGCCACCGTGTCGATCTCGAACGAGTGCAGGTGGCAGTCCCGCCAGCCCATCGCGAGCTGCGCGACCCGGTGCAGTCGGTCCAGCGTGTAACCGGCCGGGACGAGCACCCGACGCCAGACGAGCGGGCGGACGCCGGCGAGGGACATCTTCAGCTGGAAGATCTGACGCGGCATGCTGTCCTGTCCTTGAGCGGCTTAGGCTGCGAGCATGATCTGCCGAGCGTGCCGGGACCGGCGGCACGACGACTGCCCGGGCCGGAACTGGTGCGACTGCCAGCACCGTACCGCCGAACCGCCCCCTCCGGTCACCGGTCCGGCCGGCGAATGACGGTCGGAATTCCGATCCGGCGGCTCTGGCCGGAGCCGTCCGCCGAGCCGCTCGACGACGCGGCGTTGACCGCCCTCTACGGCCGCGCCGACCGGCCCCGACTGCGGGTCAACTTCGTCTCCAGCCTGGACGGCGCGGTCACCGTCGACGGCTTCTCCGCCGGGCTCTCGGGTGAGCCGGACAAGCGGGTGTTCGGCCTGCTGCGGATGGTCTGTGACGCCCTCGTCGTGGCCGCCGGCACCCTGCGGCACGAGGGGTACCGGGCCGTCCGCCTGGACGAGCGCCGTCGCGCCTGGCGGACGGCCAACGGGCTGTCCGCGTACCCGACGCTCGTGGTCGTCTCCGGCACCCTCGACCTGGACCCGGCGCAGGCCGCGTTCGCCGACGCGCCGGTCCGGCCGATCGTGCTCACCCACTCCGCCGCCGAGCCGCCACCCGGCCTCGGCGACGTCGCCGACGTGCTGCGCTGCGGCGCCGACCGGGTCGACCTCGCCGCCGCCCTGGCCGCGCTGCACGGGCGTGGACTGACCCAGCTGCTCTGCGAGGGCGGCCCGCGTCTGCTCGGCACGCTCACCGCGGCCGACCTGGTGGACGAGCTGTGCCTCACGGTCGCGCCGCTGCTCGCCGGGCCGGGGCCGGGGCGGATCACCGCCGGCGACGCCACGCCGGCCCGGCACCTGCCGCTGCGGCACGTGCTCGCCGCCGACGACGGCGTCCTGATGCTCCGGCACGCCCGCGACTGACGGCCTCCGCACGCCCGCGCCCGGAAAGCGGCGCGTCACGCACGGGCGCGTGACGGGCCGTCGCCCGATCGCACACCCAGCGTCGCGGGTGTGACCGACCAGGGTGTCGTCCGCCGCGTCGCGTGGCGACCTGTCGTACTCCTCGGGCAGGATGCACGTCATGCTTCCCGACCGTGCTGCCCGACCGACCCGAGCCGCCCGATGACCGACGCCGACCTCGACGGCCCGGGCGAGCTGGTCGGCCGGGTACTGGGCACCGCCGACGCCACGCCGTTGCAGTTCTGGACGGCCGTGGCCCCCGGCAGCTACCTCCAGCTCGACGACGTGGTGGTCACCCGTCGCGAGCTGCCCGACCGCGAGCCCGTGACGATCGCCGGGGTGGTCACGCAGGTCCGGGCCCGGCACGAGGGCGCCCAGTTCGACTCGGACGTCTTCGCCATCGCCGACGGCACCCTGCCCGCCCAGGTGCAGGAGGCGGCCGAGGTCACCACCACGCGGGTCGACCCGGAGCTGTACGTGCCGCCGACCCCGGGGGCCGTGGTGCACCGCGCCGAGGGCGACGCGCGGGCCCGCGCGCTGCACTTCGACCGGATGGAGCGGCGCATCCCGATGGGGATGGGCCGCGACGGCGTGCCGGTCTACCTGAACGCCGACTTCCTCGACGGCAGCCGGGGCGCGCACGTCTCGATCTCCGGCATCTCCGGGGTGGCCACCAAGACGAGCTTCGCCACCTTCCTGCTCTACTCGGTGTTCCGCTCCGGCGTCCTGGGCGGCGACGCGGTCAACGGCAAGGCGCTCATCTTCAACGTCAAGGGCGAGGACCTGCTGTTCCTCGACCACCCCAACACGCGCCTCGACGAGCCGACGCGGGCGGCGTACGCGAAGCTGGGCCTGAGCGCCGGCGCCTTCCCCGACGTGCGGGTGTACGCCCCGCCCCGGGTCGGTGACGCGGCCGGCACGCCGGACGTGAGCAGCCGGTTGACCGGTGTGGACGCCTTCTACTGGACGTTGAGCGAGTTCTGTTCCGACCGTCTGCTGCCGTACGTCTTCGCGGACGCCGACGACGAGCGCCAGCAGTACACGATGGTCGTGCACTCGGTGGCCGCGCACCTGGCCCGTTACGCCCAGCCCGCCGACGGTGGCGTGAGCATCGACGGGGTCCGGCTCGGGTCCTACGGCGACCTGGTCGACCACATCGTCGATGCGCTCAACGACGACGAGACCCGCTCCGACTGGGCGGGCAGCGCGGTCGGCCTGGGTACCGTCAACGCGTTCGCCCGCCGCCTGATCGGCAGCAAGAAGGACCTGGCCCGGCTGATCCGTGGCGACCTGGCCGTCCGTCGCCCGCACTCGATCAACACCAGCGAGTCGGCGCAGGTGACCGTCGTCGACCTGCACAACCTGCCCGACCGGGCGCAGCGGTTCGTGGTGGGTGTGACGCTCAAGAGCGAGTTCGAGCGCAAGGAGAAGGCGGGCACGGCTAAGCCGCTGCTCTTCGTCGTCCTCGACGAGCTGAACAAGTACGCGCCCCGGGAGGGCTCCTCCCCCATCAAGGAGGTGCTGCTCGACATCGCCGAGCGGGGTCGCTCGCTCGGGGTCATCCTGATCGGTGCCCAGCAGACGGCGAGCGAGGTGGAGCGCCGCATCGTCACCAACTCGGCGATCCGGGTGGTCGGCCGGCTCGACCCGGCCGAGGCGTCCCGCCCGGAGTACGGCTTCCTGCCGCCGGCCCAGCGACAGCGGGCGCTGCTCGCCAAGCCGGGCACCATGTTCGTCAACCAGCCGGACATCCCGGTGCCGCTCTGCCTGGAGTTCCCGTTCCCGGCCTGGGCCACCCGGGTGTCCGAGGCGGGCCGCGCCCCCTCCGAGACGCTGCGCTCGATCACCCAGTCCGCCGACCCGTTCGCCGTGGTGGGCTCCGGCGGCGGCACCGACGACGACATCCCGTTCTAGCTGAGGGCCGGCACCCATGAAGATCCTGCACACCTCCGACTGGCACGTGGGCAAGGTGCTCAAGGGGCAGTCCCGGGCCGAGGAGCACACGGCCGTGCTGGCCGGGGTGATCGACATCGCCCGCGCCGAACAGCCCGACCTGGTGATCGTCGCCGGTGACCTCTACGACACGGCCGCACCGACCTCGGAGGCGACCCGGCTGGTCACCCGGGCGCTGACCGCGCTGCGTCGCACCGGCGCGGACGTGGTCGCGATCGGCGGCAACCACGACAACGGGCCCGCGCTGGACGCGCTGCGCCCGTGGGCCGAGGCCGCGGGCATCACGCTGCGCGGCGGGGTACGCGAGAATCCGGCCGAGCACGTCATCGACGGCACCACGGCCGGCGGTGAGCGCTGGCAGCTCGCCGCGCTGCCGTTCCTGTCCCAGCGGTACGCGATCCGCGCGCTGGAGATGTACGAGCTGACCGCCGCCGAGGCCAACCAGACGTACGCCGACCACCTGGGCCGGGTGCTGGGCCGGCTCACCGAGGGTTTCTCCGAGCCGGACCGGGTGCACCTGGTCACCGCCCACCTCACGGTGATCGGCGCGGCGGCCGGCGGCGGCGAGCGGGACGCGCACACGGTGCTCGGCTACGCGGTACCGGCCACCGTCTTCCCGGCGACGGCGCACTACGTGGCGCTGGGCCACCTGCACCGGGCGCAGCGCGTCGAGGGCCCCTGCCCGGTCCGGTACAGCGGCAGCCCGCTCGCCGTCGACTTCGGCGAGCAGGAGAACGTGCCGTCGGTGACGGTCGTCGAGGTGACCGCCAGCACGGCCGCCCGGGTGCGGGAGGTGCCGGTGACCGCGGCGAGCGCGCTGCGGACGGTACGCGGCACGCTGGCGCAGCTCGCCGAGATCGAGGCGCCGGACGCCTGGCTGCGGGTGTTCGTGCGGGAGCACCCCCGCGCGGGCCTGCGCGAGGAGGTCCAGGAGCTGCTGCCCCGGGCGTTGGAGATCCGGATCGACCCGGAGTTGCTGGCGACGCCGGGCAGCGGCACGCGGATCGCGCAGCGGTCGGGGCGTTCTCCCCGGGAGCTGTTCGGCGACTACCTGGACAGCCGGGGCCACGACGACGAGGGCGTCCGGGAACTCTTCGACGAACTCTTCGAGGAGGTCGATCACTGATGCGACCGATGCGGCTGGACATGGCCGGGTTCACGGTCTTTCGGGACGAGACGACCGTCGACTTCACCGACGCCGACTTCTTCGCGCTGATCGGGCCGACCGGCTCGGGCAAGTCCACCGTGCTGGACGCGATCTGTTTCGCCCTCTACGGCACGGTGCCCCGGTGGGGTGGCACGCGGGGGTTGGCCAACGCCCTCGCGCCGTCGGCGACCGAGGCCCGGGTCCGGCTGGTCTTCGAGTCCGGCGGCGCCCGGTACGTGGCGACCCGGGTGGTGCGCCGGGACGGCCGGGGCAACGTGAAGACCGCGAACGCCGGGTTGCAGGTGATGCCGGCCGGGTTCGACGTGACCAAGCTCGACACCGGGTTGAGCCCGGACGACCTGGGTGAGGTGGTCGCGGGCACGCCCGCCGAGATGGAGCAGGCGGTGCTGGAGGCGGTCGGGCTGCCGTACGAGCAGTTCACCAGCTGCGTGGTGCTGCCGCAGGGACAGTTCGCCGACTTCCTGCACGCCAAGCCGGCCACCCGGCAGCAGATCCTGGTCAACCTGCTGGGTCTCGGCGTCTACGAGGACGTGCAGAAGCGGGCGACGGCCCGGGCGGCGCAGGCGGAAGCCAAGCTGGACGCGGTCGACCAGGTGCTCGCCGGCCTGACGGGGGTGGACGACGAGGCGGTGGCCGAGGCCGACGCCCTCGTCGAGCGGATGGTCGAGCTGGCCGGCGCGGTGACCGGGGCCATGCCGGAGCTGGCGGCCGCCCGGGTCCGCGCACGGGAGGCGGAGGCCGCCCTGACCGCGCTCGACGACGAGCTGGGCGTGCTCTCCGCCGTTCGCGCCCCGCACGGGGTCGCCGAGGTGGCGCGTGCGGTGGCCGCGGCGCGGGCCGAGGCCGACGCGGCTGCCACGGCGGTGTCGCTGGCCGAGGAGCGCGAGGAAAAGCTGCGCGGTGAGCTGGCCGGCGCCGGGGACGAGAGCGCGCTGCGGCTGCAACTGCGGGCGTACGACGACCGGGACCGGCTGACCGGCGAGGCCGAGACGGTCCGCGCGGCGGTGCGCGCGGCGGACGAGGAGCACACGGCGGCGGTGGCGGCGCTGGCCGCCGCCCGCGCGGACGCCGAGCGGGCCGACGCCGAGTTGGAGGCGGCCTTCCGGGCGCATGAGGAGGCGAAGGCCACCGACCTGGCGGTCGGCCTGCGGGCGCACCTGCACCCGGGCGGGCCCTGCCCGGTGTGCGAGCAGCCGGTGGCGCGGGTGCCGGCCGTCCCGGCGGATTCGGCGGTGGCCGCCGCGACGGCGGCCGGCAAGGCGGCGCGGGCCGCCACGAAGGCCGCGCAGGCGGCCGTCCAGCAGCGCGACGCCGCGGCGCGTGACCTGGAACGACTCCTGGTGCAGGCCCGCGCCCGGCAGGAGCAGGCGGACGCCCGGCTGGCCGAGCTGGACGCGCAGCTCGCGGGCGCGGCCGAGCCGGCGGTGCTGCGCCGGGAGCTGGCCGAGCACGCCCGGCTGCGACGCGCCCTGGAGGAGGCGGCGACCGCCGTGCGGGCGGGCCGGGACAACGCCCGCCAGGCCCGCGCCGGCGTGGACGCGGCGCAGGAGCGGCTGCGGGCGACCTGGCGGGGCTTCGACACCGCCCGCGACGGGCTGGCCCGGTTCGGCCCGCCGGCCGCGGACCGGGACGACGTGGCGGCCTCGTGGACGGCGCTGACCGACTGGGCGACGGCCGAGGCGCAGCGTCGTCGTGCCGATCGGGCCGGCCGCGCGGCGGCGGTCGCCGAGGCCGAGGCGGCTGCCGACGAGGTGCAGCGGCGGATCGCCGACATCTTCGCGGCGGCCGACGTTCCGGTCGGCGACGATCCGGTGCACGCCGCGACGGTCGCCGTCGAGCGGGCCGAGGCCGAGCGACGCCGGCTGCACGAGCGCCGCGAGCAGGCCGGCGCGTTGCGCGAGCAGCGGGCCGGGCACGAGCGTGAGGCGCAGGTGGCGCGGGCCCTCGCCGGGCATCTGCGGGCCAACAACTTCGAGCGGTGGTTGCTGGCGGAGGCGCTGGACCTGCTTGTCGACGGCGCGTCGGGAATCCTGCGGGAGCTGTCCTCGGGTCAGTACGAGCTGGTGCACGACAAGGGCGAGTTCTTCGTTGTCGACCATCACGACGCCGGGTTGCGCCGGGGCGTGCGGACGCTCTCCGGTGGGGAGACGTTCCAGGCGTCCCTGGCGTTGGCGCTGGCGCTGTCCGAGCAGTTGGCCGGCATGTCGACGACCGCGGCGAGTCTGGAGTCGATCGTCCTGGACGAGGGCTTCGGCACGCTGGACGCGGCCACCCTGGACACCGTGGCCGCGACGCTGGAGAACCTGGCGGCCCGGGGTGACCGGATGGTCGGCGTGGTCACCCACGTCGCGGCGCTGGCCGAGCGGATTCCGGTCCGCTTCGAGGTGCGCAAGGACGCCCGCTCGGCGCGCGTCGAACGGACCGGCCGGTGAGCGCGAGGAGTGCAGCGCAGCGGAGCCCCGCAGTCGCGAACGAAAGGTCCGGCCGGTGAGCGCGAGGAGTGCAGCGCAGCGGAGCCCCGCAGTCGCGAACGAAAGGTCCGGCCCGTGAGCGACGCGGCGTTCTTCGTCGACTCGTGGGACCCGTCGTACGGGGCGTCCTTCGAGGCGGCAGCCTCCGGGCCGGCCACGCCGAGCAGCACCCAGGTCGAGGTCGACGTGGAGTTGCCGGCCGTCGACTGGCGGGCGATCGGCGTACGCGCCGACGTGCGGGCGCCGGACGTGGTGCTGCTGGTCGACGGGGTCCGTCGGGTCGACGCGAGCATCTGGACGGCGGAGGAGGACGGCGGGTCGTTTCCGGGGCTGGCGGCGTCGTACGCGGCCGGGGTGGTCCGCTGCGACCTGGGTCGGGGCGCGGCGCAGTTGGCCGGCACGCAGGTGGGCCGGGGCCTGTTCACGGCGAGCCCGTCGGCGCGGGACGTGGTGGCGGGCGCGATCCGCTATCCGGTGCACCGGGTGGGTGGCACCGGCGAGCTGGCGAAGCTGCCGGCGGCCGTGCAGGGCCCGTTGACCGCGTTGGAGGTGGCGGTGTCCGATGCCGCCCGGGTCGACGGCGATCTGCTGGTGGTGGACGGTCCGCTGCGCAGCCGCCACCATCTGCCGCGCACCCTCGGCTACATCAAGACCCAGCACAGCCAGTACCTGGACGCCCGACTGACGGCGGTGGTGACGGGCCTGGCGCCGGGCGAGCGGTCGCCGGTGTTCCGGCTCGGCACGCCCTGGGGCGGCTGGTCGTGGTATCTGCGGCTGCCGGTGGCCGTGGGCGCGCCGTGGGCCGGCATCGTCCGGGTGGAGTGCTCCACCGAACTGCCCGTCGAGGCGGCGATCGACCTGGCCGACCTGTCGCTCGTCACGCTGCCCCGATTCGCCTCGACGCCGTACAAGGATCCACGGGCGCCGCAGAACCTCATCCCGATCGCCGGTCTGGAGCGCCGCCTACGCGCGCTGCTCGGCGACTCCCGGCTGCTGCACCGCGCGTTGACCGCCGCGGCGCGTGCGGCCCGCTGAGCGGGCGGGTCACGGTGGGACGTAAACGAGCGGGTGACCGGGTGGTCGAGCAGGTGGACACCGGTCTGGCCGAGCTGGCGCCGTCCCCGGACCGGCCCGGTTCGTGGACGTTGCTGCTGGACGGCGCGCCGCAGTCGCACGTCGACCTCAACGACCCCACGCACCTGGAGTTCGAGTACGTCCGGCGGCTGGCCGCCGCGCTGGACCTGGTCGCGCCTCCGGGTGAGCCGCTGCGGGTGCTGCACCTGGGCGGCGGCGCACTGACCCTGCCCCGGTACGTGTCGGCGACCCGGCCCGGCTCGACGCAGCGGGTGTCCGAGGTGGACGGCGCCCTGGTGGAGCTGGTGCGTCGCGTGCTGCCCTGGCCGACGGACCCGAGGTTGCGGGTCCGGGTGCAGGACGCGCGGGCCGTGTTGGCCTCGACGCGGGACGCCAGCTACGACGTGGTGGTCGCCGACGTCTTCGCCGGTGCCCGTACCCCGGCGCACCTGACCTCGGTGGAGTACGCCGCCGAGGTGGCACGGGTGCTCCGTCCGGCGGGCTGGTTGCTGGCGAACCTGGCCGACGGCCCGCCACTGCGGTACGCCCGCAGTCAGGTCGCCACGGTGCGCTCGGTGCTGCCCGAGGCGTGCCTGGTCGGCGACGCGGGGGTGCTGCGTGGTCGCCGGTACGGCAATCTCGTGCTGGTCGCCGGGCGGACCACTCCCCCGGTGCCCGCCCTGACCCGGCGGGCGGCCGGTGACTGGTTTCCCGGCCGGGTGGTTGCCGGTGACGAGTTGGACCGCTTCGCCAGCGGGGCGGCGGTCGTCCGCGACGCCGACGCCACCGGCTCGGATCCACCACCTCCGGGGCTGTTCTCCGTCCGCCGCTGACCGTCCACCGGGGACCGCGGGCCCGCCGCCGGAAATTTTTCCGCCGTTCGTTGATCCGTTCGGAGCGTCACTGCGTACCACCGGGCGGCCCGCCTCGTGGGCCGGCGTTGGTCACGGACATCCCGGAGGTCTGCATGCATGCGGTGGCGGCCGGTTGGCATGGCGACGCGGTCGGCGCGGACTGGTTGTCCGCGCGGTCGTCGTCACGGTCGACCTCGTCTGCCCGGGGGGTCGACGCCCGAGCCACGTCTCGCCAAAATGGTCCGGTGACGCCCCGACCGGCGCCCGGGCGCCACCAGGCGACGACAACCGAGGCCAGCCACTCCGACCAGTTGATCCGGCTGCTCTACGCCGAGCACGCCGGCCCGTTGCTGATGTTCGTCATGCGGCTCACCGGGGGGGACCGGCAGCGCGCGGAGGACATCGTCCAGGAGACGCTGCTGCGGGCCTGGCGCAACGCGCACCGCCTCGGCGCGCAGGGGCAGGGTTCGCTGCGGCCGTGGCTCGTCACCGTGGCGCGTCGGATCGCCATCGACGAGCACCGCAGCCAGGAGGCCCGGCCGCCGGAGACGTACGACCGGGACCTGACCGCGTTCGCCGAGGCGGACAGCACCGACCGGGTGCTACGCACGATGACGGTGGCGGACGCGCTGCGTACGCTGAGTCAGTCGCATCGGGAGATCCTGATCGCGACGTACTTCCGGGGGCGGACGGTGCCGGAGGCGGCCGAGGAGTTGGGGCTGCCGTTGGGCACCGCCAAGTCGCGGGTCTACTACGCGCTGCGCGCCTTGCGCACGGCTCTGCAGGAGCGGGGGGTGACAGAATGAGCCGGCCAGACCACATGGACGTCGCCGCGTACGCGCTCGGCGTGCTCGACGAGCAGGACACCGAGCGGTTCGAGGAGCATCTCGCCGCGTGCTGGGCGTGCGCGGCCGAGCTGGAGACGATGGTGCCCGTGGTGGGCCTGCTCTCCGGCATCGACGGCGAGACGATGATGGCCCTGGAGCAGACCGCGACCGACCCGGCGCTGCTGGACCGGACACTGGTCGCGGTCCGGGCCGACCGACGGCGGACCAGGTTTCGTCAGCTGCTCGCGACCGCCGCGGCGGTGGTGGTCTTCGGCGGGTTGACGGGTTACGGCTTCGTGAGCGTGGCCGGGGACGACGCGCCGGGGACTCTCGCGGAGCCGACGACGAGCGCCGGCGTCAACGACCCGCCGACGAGCGCGCCGACCGCGCCGCCGAGCGGCCCGGGTGTCGGCGGCACCGAGGAGGAGGGCGACCAGGTCGACGCCACCGACCCGACGACCGGCGTCCAGACGACCATGTTCCTCATCGAGCGGGAGTACGGCACCCGCATCAACTTCAGCCTGCGGAAACTGCCCGGCCCGCGCACCTGCCGGTTGGTGGTGGTGCGCAAGAACGCCACCACGGAGGTGATTTCTACGTGGTCGGTGCCCGAGGGTGGCTACGGGACGAACAATCGCCCGCAGGGTCTTGAGCTGAGCGCGTCGACGTCGGCGTTGACGAGTGACATCAAGCAGCTCCAGGTGCAGTCGGTCGACCGTAACGGTGTGGCGAGCCCGCTGGTCACGGTGCCCATGTAGGGTCGCGTACCATCGTCGACGCCGGCCATTGCTCCAATGGCCGGCGTCGATTCTTTTTCCTGGTCGATGGTTCGTGCAGGGCGATACGGATGAGCGCCCCATTCGGTTCAATCAAAAGTCGTGAAATTGACCACTGTTACTTCTTCAACCTTGACAGCCCGCCCCCCGTACCTATGGGTGAACTGCCAAGAATGAGGAGGGCACGTGGCACAGATGAAGCGGACCGTCATCGTCGCGAGCGCGATGGTCGCACTAACGGCCTGCGCTCCCGCGGGTTACGACGGGGCGAACTCGAGCGCGGCCGAGCCGGTCGCCGTCGCCGCGGCCGAGCCCACCGCGTCGGCGGAGCCCGAGGCGTCGGCATCCGCGGAGGCGCCGGTCGCCGACGCGCCGCCGCCCGCGGACGTCGACCTGACCGAGCAGTTGATCGGCAAGAAGATCGCCCGGATGGGCAACGTCGTGACGGACCAGGACGGCTGGGTCCTGTACCGCTTCGACAAGGACACCGCCGACCCGCCCGCGTCGAACTGCGTCGACAAGTGCGCGCAGGTGTGGCCGCCCGCGCTGACCGACGGTAACCCCCAGCTCACCGGCCTCTCCGACGACAAGGTCGGCAGCGTCACCCGCCAGGACGGCACCCGTCAGCTCACCATCGGCGGCTGGCCGGTCTACCGCTACATCGGCGACAAGAAGCCCGGCCAGTGGAAGGGTCAGGCCGTCGGCGGCACCTGGTTCGTGGTCGACCAAAACGGCAAGAAGAACCTGACCTGCCTGCCCACCTCGACGCCGAAGGCCGTGGCGCCGCCGGCCGACAGCGAGTCGAGCGACGCCGGCGGTTCGGGCTACTCGTACTGATCCCGGTACCGCCAGGGCACGGCGGTGGTCGGTCGCAGCCGGGGAGGGCGCGACCGACCACCGCCGTGCCCGAGGTGTTCGGGCCGGTGTCGGCGATCGGCACCGCCGCGTCACCTGGCAGAGTGGCAGGGGTGACCGAGACCGAACCTGCCGCGACCCGGGTGCTGCGCCCGCCGGTCGGCTACCGGCTGGCCGCGTCGGTCCGCGCGTTGACCTTCAGCCCGTACGACCCGTGCGCGCGCATCGCCGCCGGCACCTTCTGGTGGGCGACCCGCACCCCGCAGGGGCCGGCCACCCTCGCCCTACGGCCGGCGGGCGGTGACCTACTCGCCGAGGGTTACGGCCCGGGCGCGGAGCACGTCGTGGACCGCGCCGACCGGATCGCCGGGCTGCACGACGACCTGACCGGCTTCACCGAACTGGCGGCGGCGCACCCGCTCGTCGCCCGGCTGGCCCGGGAGCACCGCGGGCTGCGCATGCCGGCCACCGGCCAGATTTTCCCCCGGCTGCTGCGGGCGGTCTTCGAGCAAAAGGTCACCGGCAAGGAGGCGTACCGGGCGTACGCGGCGACCGTGCGGCACTTCCGCAAGCCGGCGCCCGGCCCGTTGCAGCCACTGCTGCTGCCGCCGGAGGCCGCCGCGGTGGCCGCCACCCCGTACTGGGTGTTCCACCCGTTCGGCGTGGAGCAGCGCCGGGCCGACACGCTGCGCCGCGCCGCCGCGCTCGCCGACCGGCTGGAACGGTGCGTCGACGCGGCCGAGGCCACCCGCCGGCTGACCGCCATCGCCGGCATCGGACCGTGGACCGCCGCCGAGGTGGTCCGGATCGCGTACGGCGACCCGGACGCGGTCAGCGTCGGCGACTACCACATCCCGAACACGGTGGCCTGGGCGCTCGCCGGTGAGCCCCGCGGTGACGACGCGCGCATGCTGACCCTGCTGGAGCCGTTCCGGGGCCATCGGGGTCGGGTGTGCGTGCTGTTGGAGGCCGCCGGCATCCAGGCGCCGAAGTACGGCCCGCGCGCCCCGATCCGCTCGTTCGCCCGTTTCTGAGCGCTTCCCGGCCGCCGGGCAGCGGCCGGGCCGCCCGGGGTCGGTGACGCCGGCTGTGGTGTGCTGCCCCGATGAGCGTCGAGGTGAGCATCGTTCCGGCGGTTGTCGCGGACGCCGGCGAGATCCTGACCGTCCAGCGCGCCGCCTACCTCAGCGAGGCACAGCACTACGCCGAGCCCTTCCTGCCGCCGCTGACCGAGACCCTGGACGAGGTCGCGGCCGTGCTGGCCGGCCCGACCATCGTGCTCGTCGCCCGGGCGGGGCACCGGCTGATCGGCTCGGTGCGTGCCCACCTGGTCGGCGACACCGCGCACGTCGGGCGCCTGTCGGTCGCTCCCGACCGGCAGGGCCACGGTGTCGGGGCACGGTTGCTCGTCGCGATCGAGGAGGCCTGCGCCGGCCGGGCCGCCCGCTTCACCCTCTTCACCGGCGCGGACAGCGCCCGCAACCTCACGCTCTACCAACGGCACGGCTACCGGATCGTGGCACACCGCCCGGATCCGAACGGCACGCCGTTGGCGGTGCTGGAGAAGCCGGCCGTCACCGCTCGCAGCGACGCCTGAGCCCGTCGGCCTCCAGCCTGACGTAGCGGCGCAGCAGGCCGCCGTACAGCCGGCCGATCAGCCCGGCGAGCGGCCCGGCCTGGTCGACGGCCACCTCGACCCGGGTACGTCCGTCGGGCAACGGCAGCAACCGGTGCTCGCCGCGGGTGCGCACGCCCGGGACGTCGGAGACCCAGGTGAACTCCCGCCCCTCGGTCAACTCGACGACCCGCCACACCGCCGGCCGCAGTTTCGGCTGGGCCAGGCGGGCTGTCGCGCCGACCGCGAGGGGCCCCGGCTCACCCCGCTCGGCCCGGGTCACCGAGGCCGTCCACTCCGGCCACCGCTGGACGTCGACGAGCACCGCCCAGACCCGCTCGGCGTCCGCGTCGATCTCCGTGTCCGCTTCGAACCGCATCGCGCTTCCTCCCCCGATGGCGCCGTCCGGCACCTCCTGCCGACGACGCTGCCCGCCGGAGGGAGACTGCGGCATCCACCGGCCGGTCCGATCATCGATCGGGCCGCCGGTCCGCCGGCCACGCGGGATCAGGCGGCTTCACGCAGGTCGGCGAGGCTCAACGGGGTACGCCGGCGCAGCAGCTCTTCCAGCTCGGGCACCGTGGCGACCTCGCCGAGCACGTCCCGGCCGCCGCCGAACCGCTGCGGATATCGACAGGTCAGCCGGTAGCGGTAGCGGCCCCGGATCAGCTCGACGCTCACCCGCCACCGCCCGCAGCAGTTACAGACCCACTCGGCCATTCCGCGAAACTAGCTCTGACCTGCGGTTATTTGATTCGCCCGTGCGGGACGAGGGGCGCGCGGACGGACACGCCGCCGCGGCACCGGCGGTGATCTGCCTCACGACTGTCGGTGTCGTCTGATTGACTGGTCGCCGTGGACCTGCCGATCAACCCTCCGGTCGAGCCGATGCTGGCCAAGAGCGTCGCCAAGCTGCCCACCACGCCCGGTGTGACGTACGAGCCCAAGTGGGACGGGTTCCGGTGCATCGTGTTCCGTGACGGCGACGAGGTCGAGCTGGCCAGCCGGGGCGGCAAGTCGATGACCCGCTACTTTCCCGAGGTGGTCGAGCAGGCCCGCCGACAACTGCCCGAGCGGTGCGCGGTCGACGGCGAGCTGATCGTGATCCGGCGGGACGGGCCGTCCGGCCAGCCGAGGCTGGACTTCGAGCTGCTGGCCCAGCGCATCCACCCGGCGGCGTCGCGGGTGAAGATGCTGGCCGAGACCACGCCCGCCGATTTCGTCGCCTTCGACCTGCTGGCGGTCGGCGACGAGGCGTTCCTCGACCAGCCGTACCCGTACCGCCGGGAGCGGCTGGTCCAGGCGCTGGCCGACGTGCGCCCGCCGGTGCACGTCACCCAGGTCACCACCGACCCGGAGACCGCGCGCCGCTGGTTCGACGTCTTCGAGGGCGCGGGGCTGGACGGGCTGATCGTCAAGCCGGCGGACCTGCCGTACGAGCCGGGCAAGCGGTTGATGTTCAAGGTCAAGCACGCGCGCACCGCCGACGCGGTGGTCGCCGGCTTCCGCTGGCACAAGTCCGGCCCGGTGGTCGGCTCGCTGCTGCTCGGCCTGTACGACGACGAGGGCGTCCTGCACCACGTCGGGGTGAGCGCATCGTTCAGCATGGCCCGCCGTGCCGAGCTGCTCGACGAGCTGGCCCCCTACCGGGACACCGGCGGCGAGCACCCGTGGGTGCACGGCGACCACGAACGCGGCCAGCGCATCCCGGGCGGGGTGAGCCGGTGGACGGGCACCAAGAACCTGGAGTGGGAGCCGCTGCGCCCGGAGTTGGTCGTCGAGGTGGGTTACGACGCAATGGAGGGTGACCGCTTCCGGCACACCGCCCAGTTCGTCCGGTGGCGACCCGACCGCGATCCCCGCTCCTGCCGCTACGACCAGCTCGACCGTCCGATCCGCTTCGACGTAGACCAGGTGCTGCGCGGAGATCCGACGGTCACCCTCGATCGGGCCGCCACCGGTCCGGCGTAGCCTGGCCGTCGACCCGACTCCGGAGGATCACGTGAGCCGCACCGCCGACCACCCTCGGATGGCACCCGGTCGCCGGGTCCGTCGCAGCCTCGTCGCCTTCGCCGTGACGGCGCTGCTCACCGCCGGCTGCACGTTGCCGGCGTTCGCGCCGCGCACCGAGGTGCAGGGTGAGGCGGCCCCGGCCGGCTCGTCGGCCACCTGGCGGCCCTGCCCGGAGGTGGCCGAGGATCTGGTGGGACGGGGCGCGCCGGACATGCGGTACGAGTGCGCGCGGATCGCGGTGCCGAGGGACTGGGGCACCGGCAGCGGGGCCACCGCGGGGCCGGGCGCCGGGCAGACCTTCGAGATCGCTCTGCTGCGGGCCCGGTCCAGCAAGCAGCGCGACCGCATCGGCTCGCTGGTGGTCAACCCCGGCGGCCCGGGGGGCTCCGGTGTGGACACGGCCGTCTACCTCTCGTTCGGCACCCAGTTCGGTGGGCTGCCCACCTCGGTCACCGAGCGCTTCGACATCGTCGGCTTCGATCCGCGCGGTGTGTCCCGGTCCAGTCCGGTCAAGTGCATCTCCGACGCCGACCTGGACGCGAGCTTCGGCTACGACCCGGACCCGCAGAGCCAGGCGTCGTTCGACGGCTTCGCCGGGTTGAGCCAGCGGATCGGGCGTGGTTGCGGGGACCGCTACGGCGACCAGTTGCCCCTGTACGGCAGCGAGCAGGCCGCCCGGGACATGGACGCGGTCCGCGCCGCCGTCGGTGACGACAAGCTGACCTACCTGGGTTACTCCTACGGCACGCTGCTCGGCGCCATCTACGCCCAGCTCTACCCGCAGCGGGTACGCGCCTTGGTGCTCGACGGCGCCGTCGACCCGCAGCAGCGGTTGGTCGCCGGTTCGGAGAGCCAGGCCCGCGGGTTCGAGCGCGCGTTCGACAACTTCACCCGCTGGTGCGCCGCCAACGCCGCGCGCTGCCCGATCGCTCCGGACGCCCGCGCCGCCGTGACCTCGGCCATCGAGAAGGCCAAGGTCTCCCCCGTCCGGGGCGACGACGGGCGGGAGGCCACCGCGGGCTGGGTCTTCTACGCGGTCATCTCGTCGCTCTACACGGAGTCCGGCTGGCAGGAGTTGGCGCGGGCCATCGACCGGCTGGCCGAGGGCGACCCGAAGGACGTGTTCCGGCTCGCCGACTCGTACGCCGGGCGGGAGAGCGACGGGCACTACTCGAACCTGTTCGACGCCAACCTCGCCATCAACTGCGCCGACGAGACCGAGAAGCCGAGCCGGGAGCAGATCCGCCAGTTGCAGTCGCAGTGGCGCGCGAAGTACCCGCTGTTCGGCCCGGCGCTCGCCGTCGGCATGTTGAGCTGCGTCGAGTGGCCGGGCAGCCGGGACCCGTACCCGACCGGCCGGGCCAGCGGCGCGCCGCCCATCGTGGTGGTCGGCACGACCGGCGATCCGGCGACGCCGTACGAGCAGACCGGCCGTCTCGCCTCGATGCTGGGCGTGGGCCGGGTGCTCACCTGGGAGGGCGAGGGGCACACCGCGTACCCGCAGACCTCCTGCATCACGCGGGCCGTCGACGCGTACCTGCTCGACCTCACCGTGCCCGCGGAGGGGCTGCGCTGCCCGGCCAAGTGACGTCGTGCCAGGCTGACCGGCATGAGCGACATGATCTTCCGGGAGGCGGTCCGCGCGGACCTTTCCGCCGTCATCGCCCTGCTCGCCGACGACGTCCTGGGCAAGGCCCGTGACTTCACGCAGGTCGACGAGGCGTACGAACGGGCGTTCGCCGACATCAGCGGCGACCCGCGGAACTTCCTGATCGTCGCCGAGCAGGACGGCGAGCTGGTCGGGTGCCTACAGATCACCTACATCCCGGGGCTGGGCCGGCACGGCGCCGAGCGCTCCCTGATCGAGTCGGTCCGGGTGCGCTCCGACCTGCGCGGTCAAGGACTCGGCCGGGAGCTGATGGTCTGGGCCATCGACCAGGCCCGGCAGCGGGGCTGCGCCCTGGTTCAGCTCACCACCGACAAGTCCCGCACCGACGCGCACCGCTTCTACCTGAGCCTCGGCTTCAAGGCCAGCCACGAGGGCATGAAGCTCCCGCTCTGAGAGCGCCTCGCCGTCCCAGGACCGGGCCGAACACGACCCGCCTCGCTCGGATCCTTTGGAGCTGATGTCACAGACGAGTCACTACCCCGATTCGTTGACGACATCAGCTCCAAAGGACGCGAGGAGCACACCCGCCGCCGCGCCACCGACGATCGCCGGCTCGCCGCCGGGCTTGCCTCCGCCCTCGAGGGCCGGCCAGCGGAGACGGCGGGCGCTGGTCAGCCGTCGACGAGGCGGCCGTCGCGGAGCACGAGGACCCGGTCGGCGAGGTCGATCAGGGCGGGGTCGTGCGTGGCGACCAGGGCCGTCATCCCTCGGGCGTGTACCACGGCGCGGAGCAGGTCCATGATGGACCGGCCGGTCTCCGAGTCGAGCTGGCCGGTGGGTTCGTCGGCGATGAGCAGGTCCGGCTCGTTGGCGAGCGCGCGGGCCACGGCGACGCGCTGCTGCTGGCCGCCGGAGAGCTCGTACGGGCGCTGGGCCGCGTGCCCACCCAGGCCGACCAGCTCCAGCAGCACGGCGACGCGCTCCTCCCGTTCGGCGGCCGGCACCTGCGCCAACCGCAACGGCACACCCACGTTCTCGGCGGCGGAGAGGATCGGCACCAGCCCGAAGGTCTGGAAGACGAATCCGACCGTGCCTCGGCGCAGCCGCAGCAGCTCGGCCTCCCCGGCCGAGGTCACCTCGTGTCCAGCCACCATGATCTGGCCGCTGTCCGGCCGGTCCAAGCCACCGATGAGGTTCAGCAACGTGGTCTTACCGGCCCCGGAGCGCCCCCGGACGGCGACCAGCTCACCGCGGTTGGCGGTGAACGAGACGTCCCGCACCGCCTGCACGGCGTGCTCACCGCGGCCGAAGGTCCGGCTCACTCCGCTGACCCGGACCACCTCGGCGGGCGGCACATCCGGCCCGCCAACCGTCGATGCCGCTCCCGCGACCGTCACGTCCTGCTGGTTCACGCCCGAGCCTCCCGCTCCTCCGAGACCCGGTCACCGGGCCGTACCTGCACGTGGTCGGGCTCCAGATCGAGCCGGACCCGCTCCTTCAGCGACAGCGCGTCGACGAACGCGGCCGGCAGTTGCATCCGGCCGCTGCGGTCCAGCACCGCATACTCCTCGCTGACCAGTTCGGTGTTGCCGTCCGCGCCGACGCGCGCGGTCCGGCGTACCTCGGAAGCGGTTCGACCGTCGCGGATCGCGACGGTCCGGCGGACCTGCGTGGCGACGGCGTGGTCGTGGGTGACGACCACGATGGTCACGCCCAACTCGGCGTTGATCGTGCGCAGCGCCCCGAAGACCTCCGCGCCGGTGGCCTCGTCCAGCTCACCGGTCGGCTCGTCGGCGAACAGCACCTCGGGATCGTTGGCCACGGCCACCGCCACCGCGACCCGCTGCTGCTCGCCGCCACTGAGCTGACCGGGCCGCCGGTCCGCGCCGTAGCCCACGCCGACCAGGTCGAGCAGTTCCCGCGCCCGTTCCCGGCGGGCGCGCCCGGAACGCTTGCCGGCCAACTCCATCGGCAGTTCGACGTTCTCGCGCGCGGTGAGATACGGCAACAGGTTGCGACCGGTCTGCTGCCAGACGAACCCGACCAACTGCCGCCGGTAGCTCAGCCGACGCTTCGCGGAGAGCGAGAGCAGGTCGTAGTCGGCTACCCGGGCGATGCCGGCGGTCGGCGTGTCCAGGCCGGAGAGGATGTTGAGCAGGGTCGACTTGCCCGAGCCGGACGCGCCGACGATCGCCACCAGCTCGCCCCGGTCGATGACCAGGTCGAGCCCCTGGAGGGCGACCACCTCCACCCCCTCGGTCTTGAAGATGCGCACCAGTCCGTCACAGACGATGTGTCCGCGCAGACGGTCCTGCCCGCCGGCCCGCTCGGCGGCGCGTTGCGCGGCCCGCTGTTGCAGGGAGGCCAGGTCGGGCACCAGGGCACCCTGGGCGGTAGCGGTCATCTCAGCTCTCCTCTCCGAGCCGCAGCACCTCACCGAGGCGCAGCCGGCGGTTGTTCAGGGCCTCGACGGCGACCGCGAAGCCGAGGGCGACCGCGCCGAGCGCGACCACCGCGACGACCAGCCCGGGCTCGAACGCCACCCGGACCGGCACTCCGCCGGTGAACGCGGACAGGCCGAGCACCGGGTTGAGCACCAGTGGGAGCACCGCGCCGACCAGCGCTCCGGTCAACACCGACATCCCGACCAGCGGGGTCAGCTCCACCAGCAGCAGCCCTCGCCACTGCCGGCGGGACAGGCCGAGGGTGCGCAGCCGGGACAGCACCTGCCCCCGGGCCCGCGCGCCGGCCAGCACGGTGAACGCGATGGCCAGCAGGCCGAGGACGGTGCCGCCGACGGCGCCGCCCAGGAACCCGAAGGCCAGCACGCCGTTCGCGCCGCCGTCACCGAGCTGGTGTCGTACGCCTGCCCGGGTCTCGACGGTGACCCCCAGCGGCCGTTCCCGGCCGGTGACCGCCCCCTGCTGCTGGAAGCGCAGTTGACCCTGGTCACCGGCCTGCCGCAGCGCCTCCGCGTCGAGCCGGTCGCCGGCGACGAGCAGGCTCGTCGGCGCCGGTGTGGTGGCCCGCTGCGGCAGCGCCTGCCAGGGCAGGATGACGAACCGGTCGGTGTCCGCCGGCAGCAGCGGGAAGCCGTCCTGCGCGCCGGCCACCCGGAACTCGTACCGCTGGCCCTGCACCGAGACGAACGCCGCATCCCGCAGGTCCGCCCGCGCCAGGTCGGCGGCGACGGCCGGGGACACGATCGCGGGCAGCGCCCCCGGTACGGCTCGAGCGGCGCGCAACGCGTCCGGCACCCGCACGTCCACGCCGGACTCGTCCGTCACCCTCACCAGACCGGGACCGTCGACCAGCAGCACAGTGGTCTGGCCGATCCGTGCGTCGGTGCCCAGCTCGTCGCGGGCCAGCCGCTGGTCCCGCTCGATCAGCACCGGCGTGGCGGCCTGGACGCCGGGCAGACCGTTCAGCGCGTCGACCGTGTCCGGGGCGAAGCGTTCCCCCCGGATCAGCGCGTCGGCGGGGACGACCTGTTCGGCGGCGCGACCCCGGCTCGCGTCGACGCCGGCGGCGACGACCGCGCAGAAGGCCGCCGTGCCGATCGCCAGCACCACGACGACCAGCGGCGCGGCGACCGTCGAGCGACCGGCCCGCGCGGTGCCGAGGAAGGTCACGCTGCCGCGGGTCCGCGCGGCGAGCCGACTGACGAGCAACAACGGCCAGGGGTACGCGCGCAGCGCGAGCACCGCCGCGGCGACCGCGAGCAGCACCGGCACCGAGACGAGCAGCGGGTCGACCTC
Organism: Micromonospora sp. RB23; assembly: GCF_053585025.1. Lineage (NCBI taxonomy): Bacteria > Bacillati > Actinomycetota > Actinomycetes > Micromonosporales > Micromonosporaceae > Micromonospora > Micromonospora sp. RB23. The sequence goes on along the minus strand of NZ_CM132111.1, from coordinate 1,984,659 downwards.
GCCGAGGGTGAGTCCACGCCGGCGCAGCAGCACGGCGCCGAGCCCGGCCAGCAACAGGAGGAAGACCTCGACGGTCAGCCGGCGTGTCGACGGACGTACCCGGATCAGGTCCCGGCGGGCCGCGCCGACGCCCTGCACCGCCAGCGTCGCCAGCGGTAGCGCGAGGGTGACCAGCAGGGTCGCCGCGGCGGCGTACGGCGCGGTCGGGTCGGGCGTACCGGGGAACAGGGTGCCCAACCACCAGCCCAGCGCCGCCGCGACCGGCACCACCAGCAGCGACTCGGCAAGACTGCGGCGCGCGCCGGCGGTGGCCGCGCCACCACGGGCCCGGATCAGCGCGAACTCGGAGCGGCGTCGGCGGGTGGACAGGGTCGCCGCGAGGACGATCAGCCCCGCCAGGGTCGCCAGGACGCCCGCCCCGACCACCGCGAGCAGGGTCCGGGCCGAGTTCACCTGGGCGGCGAACGCGCGCAGCGGGATGTCGACCGCCTGGGTCAGCGTGAGACCGGGCGGTACGTGGCGCTGCACCTGTTGCAGGCCCTCGATCGTCTGGTCGAGCTGGCGCGCGTCGATCCGGTCCACGCCGAGCCGGTAGCGCCACTGGGTGCGGACCGGGTAGCCGCTCGCGGCCCGCTTGTCGAGGACCACCGGGGCGACCACGCCGACGGCGATGTAGGGCTTCCCGTCGCCCTCCGGTTCGATGACCTGGAGCACCTGCGGCAATCCGCCCCAGGCGCCGTCCGCGCGGTCGACGGGTCGGAACAGACCGACCACCACCATCGGCGTCGGTTTGACAGTGTCGTCGGGCGGACCGAGGTCGAGGCGGCTACCCACGCGCAGGTTCAGCTTGCGCGCCATGTCCGCGTCGAGGGCCAGCTCGATGGGCCGGCCGGTCACGAAGGTTTCGTTCGGCCAGGCGCCCTCGACGAGGGTGCTCTCGTCCTGGATGCCGGGCATCGCGCGCAGACCGAGGGTCACCAGCAGGTTGCGGGCCTTGAGATCGGGACCGACCACCTGGTTGGGTGTGGTGTCCACGCTGAACCAGCGTTCGACGACGGCGGAGCGTACCTGCGGCGGCATTCCCTCGACCAGGCTGTCGAACTGCTTGCGGGCACCGGGCATGACCGGCGCGGCGCCGGTGACGACCTCCCCCGTGGAGAAGTTGAGATCCCGGCGGTCGGCCGGCTCGCTGTTGAGCTGCGCCCGCAGGCCCTCCTCGGCGAGCCGGTTGACCAGTCGGGGCACCCCGCTGACCAGCAGCGTGACCACCAGGGTCAGCACCGCCAGGAGCAGGAACTGCCCGCCGTACGCCCGTACCCGGCGGGCGGCCGCGCCGACGCTCATCGTTCTCCCCCGATTCGCAGCTGCACCGCCGCCACCCGTTGACGGATGCCGGTGGCGATGAACGCGCTGAAGGCGAGCGCCGCCAGCAGCAGGCCGACCGCGGTCAGGCCGATGGGCACCCAGGGCAGCGCGAACGCGGCCGGGGGCACCGGCCGGTTGGCGGCCGGGGTGAGGATGACAAGTGGTGCCATGGTGGCCGCGACGGCGGCGCCGAGCAGCAGCCCGACGCCCACGCCGATGCCGGCCAGGAAGGTCTGCTCGGCCAGCAGTGCCCGGGCCAGCAGCCGGGGCGTCGCGCCGAGGGTGGTCAGCACGGCGAACTCGCTCAGCCGACGTCGTGCGGTGGCCCACACGTCGACCATCAGGCCGACCAGGGCGAGCAGCACCGCGCCGAGCGCGGCGGCGAGCATACCGGTGCGTGAACCGCGCCAGTACGGGTCGTCGGCGGCGGCCTCGATCTCGGCACGCCGGTCGAGGACGGTGACGCCGGTCAGTTCACCGGCGGCCCGGGTGGCGGCCGCCGGGTCGTCGGCGCCGATCCACCACTCGGGTGTGGTCCGGACGGTTCCACCGCGGATCAGCGCGTCGACCGCCGTGGGCAGGTCGAGGAGTACGCCCTCGCCCGAGGTGGTCGGTACGGAGTCCAGCTCACCGATCAGCCGGGCCGGCACGGACACTCCGGCGAGGGCCAGGGTGAAGGTGTCGCCGCTGTGCAGGCTCAACGCGTCGCGCACGGCGGAGGTCATGAGGACCGGAACGGGCGCGATCTGCCCGGCGGGCACGATGGCGAACCGGGTGGGCGGCTGGTACGCGAACTGCCCACCGGGGATCACCTGCACCGGGAAGCTGGCCGCGACACCCTGCTCGTCCGACTGCGCCGGGCTGGCCGGCTTACCGGCGGCTGCGGTGGCCCAACCCCCGGTCAACTCGGCGGGCCGCTTGGCGCCGTCCGCGCCGACCAGCGTCAGCCCGTCCACCTGGAGCCGGTACGCGTTCCCGGCCGCCGCCCCGCCGTCGGCCTCGAATCCGGCGAGGCGCAGTCGCGCGTCCCCCACGTCGGGTAGCCGCACGGTGAACGGGGTGGGTCGTCCGTCGCTGGTGGCGTCGACCGCCGGCAGCCGGAAGGCCGACCCGTCGCTGCTGGTGACCAGCAGCGACACGGCGACGTTCAGCGTGCGGAACGCCCCCTCCACGGGGGTGCGGGCCGTCCCCGTGATCGCGCGGGTGCCGGCGGGCAGTTCGAGACCGGTGGAAGCGCCCCGAGCGGCGACCATGCGCTGGTACTGCGTCGACACCGGCTCGTCGCTCAACCGGTCGGCGAGCCGGACGACGCCCTGCGCTGCGGCCGAGTCGAAGCCGATCACGGTGACGGGCAGGTCCCCGCGACCGACCCGTACCTCGTCGCGCCAGACCGGCAGCGCCCGGCGTACGCCCGGCATCGCGGCGAGCTCACCGGCCCGGGTCACCGGGGCGGCGCCGCCGCGCTCGGTGATCCGCAGGTCCGCGCCGACCGTGTGGCCGGCCTGCTCGACCTGGGACCGTTCGCCGGTGCTGACCAGCGACCAGGCGAGCGTGCTGCCGCCGACGGCGAGGGCGAGCAGCAGCACGGGCCCGGCGTGGGGACGCCGACCGGCCTGCCACATGCCGAGCATGGTGGCGGTCCACGGCCGCCGGTCGACGAACCGTTCGGCGAACCGGGTGAGCGGCGGGAGCACCCGCAGTGCCAGCACGGCACCGGCCAGCACGCCGAGGGTCGGGGCGGCGACCAGGAGCGGGTCCAGACCGAGTCGGCCGTTCGAGCCGGCGAGCGGTGAGGCGTACCGGCGGAGCTGCACCCAGGCGAGCACGGCGAGCGCGACGAGCACCAGGTCGACGCTCGCGCGCTGGATGCTCGCCGACCGGTTCGGCCGCGACCGGGCGGCCATGTCGGCGACGTACGTGCCGGAGCCCCGCAGTGTCGGCGCGACCATGGCGACCAGGCAGCCGGCCGCCGTCGCGGCTGCCGCGGCCCAGAGCAGGGTGGTGTTCCCACCGGCGGTGGACAGTTCCGCCGCGCCGCCGGGCCGGACGAACCGCAGCGCCTCTCCGGCGATCACCGGCCCGAGCAGGGCCGCCGGCGCCACCACCAGGGTCGCCTCCCGCGCGGCCAGGCCGGCCAGTTGGCGGCGGGCGGCGCCCCGGGCGCGCAGCAGCGCGGTCTGCGGACGACGGTCCTCGTGCAGGAGGGCGGCGACCAGCACCAGCGCGTACCCGCCGAGCACCAGGATGAGCAGCAGCGGGGTGGCCAGCGCGGAACGGCCCACCAGGTCGGCCCGGGCGATCCGGTCCAGCAGTCGGTCGATCTTCGTCGACGCCTGCCCGGAGGAGCCCAGTTCGGCTGCCTCGGGCACCGCGACGGTCGCCGCGCCCACGGCGGTCCGCACGGCGGGCAGGTTGGCCGCGTCGACCCCGCCGAGGTCCGGTTCGGCCAGCCAGGACGCCGTCACCGAGCCCGGGAAGAGAGTCGCGAAATCGGCCGAGTCCAACGCGAACGGCCCGTACGAGGTGCCCGACCCGACGCTGCCCGTGCCCACACCGGGAGCCAGCAGCCAGTACGCCTCGGTCGGGTCGCGGGGCCGCCAGGTGCCGGCGAGCACCACCGCGCTGGCCTTCTCGGTGGCGCGGTCCCGCAGCGGGATCCGCTCGCCGACGGTCAGGCCGAGTGTCGTGGCGACCCGCTCCGGCAGGCTCACCTGGACCGGATCAGCCCCTGGGCGGGGCCACGCTCCGTTGGTCAGCTCGGCGTGCGCGGTCAGGCCATCGAGGGTGGCCAGGTTGGCGAAGATCGGATCGTCACCGCTGCGCGGCACCGAGCCGAGATCGCCGGTCAGTTCCCGGCCGGTGCCGTACCGCGCGGCGGAGACGGCGACGGGAACCCCGGCGAGCCCGTCGGTGAACTGTGCCCGCGCCCCCCCGTCGCGCTTGGCGAACTCGGCGGCGTCGCGGCCACCGGACCCGGTGACCAACAGGCCGCGTTCCTCGGCCGGCGACGCCGCGACCAACGCGCGTTGTCCGGCGTCCACCGCGCGCCGGTTGTAGTCCGACAGGCCGGTGACCAACGCGACGGCGACCAGTGCGGCGAGCACCGCGGCAACCAGCAGTCCCCGCGCCTCGCGGGCCCGCCTCCACACCAGCTTCATCCGACGCCTCCCCTGGCCCTGGCGGGCCGACGACCTTCAAGACAGGTCACCTACGGGGAAAGGTTCGCGCCCGTTACATGATCGTTATTACGAGCGCCGCGCCGTGCGTACGGCGAAGGCGATCGCGCCCACGACGAGCAGCGCGCCGATGAGCTGGAGGCCCGGCGAGTCGTCGGCTCCTCCGTACACGACGGCGGCGACGCCCAGGGCGACGGCAGCGATGGCGACGACGTACCTCACGGGGTCTCCTCCTCAATCCATTCGAGCAGGTCTCCGGGCTGGCATTCGAGCACCCGGCACATCGCTTCGAGGGTGCTGAAGCGGACGGCCTTGGCGCGGCCGTTCTTGAGCACCGCCACGTTCGCCGGGGTGAGCCCGACGCGCTCGGCGAACTCGCCGACGCTCATCTTGCGCTTGGCCAGCTCGACGTCGATCCGGACGACGATGGGCATCAGATCACCGCTTCCATGTCGGTCCGCAGCGTGGTGGCCTGCCGGAGCAGCGCACGCATGACCACCATGAGCAGCCCCAGCACGGTGACGCCCACCGTCAGCAGGAACAGCAGGAGCGGCAGCCCGGGATCGTTCGCGTTGAACCCCACGTAGAGGAAGACGCCCACCAGCACCACCCACGCGGCGGCGATGGCCCAGACGATGGCGTCCACCCACTTCAGCGACGCCTCGGTGAAGATGCGGTCGTTCTTGACCAGGCTGAGGAGCTGCCACGTCGCGACGATCACCACCTGGACGCAGAGCACCCAGAAGACCGTCACGATCGTCGCCGGCCACCGGAGGTACGCGTCCTCTGGCGACTCCTGCGCCATGTGCGCGAACTGCCCCGGCAGCGAGAGGGTCTGGAAGAGGACCAGGACCCCGAACAGCACCACGAGGAACACTCGGAGAGCGGACACCGCTCGACGTTCAACAAACATGCATCGAGTTTCGCTCGTTAACTATCGAAAGTCAATCGGTACGGCGATCGGCGTGCGGGGGTGGCGTGCGGGTCACTTCGGCGTCAGGAGACAGAACTCGTTGCCCTCGGGGTCGGTGAAGACCTTCCACGGGATCGTGCTGTCACCCAGGTCGACGTCGATGGCGCCGAGAGCGCGCAGTCGCGCCGCCTCGGCCTCCAGGTCGTCATCCGGGTACGGGCGCAGGTCGAGGTGGACGCGGTTCCACCCGGTCCTCACGTCGGGGGTGCGCAGGAACTGCAGGTACGGACCCACGCCCCGGGACGAGCGCAGGACCGCGCTGTCGTCGGTCACCCGGTGCACGGTCCAGTCCATCGCCTCGCCCCAGAAACGAACCATGGCCCTCGGGTCCGCGCAGTCGACCACCACGGAGGCGATCGGGCCGGTGTCCTGGTCCGGGTCGTGCCAGTCCAGCACGCAGAACTCGTTCCCGTCCGGGTCGGCCAGGACGGTCCACGGCACGTCCCCCTGACCCACGTCGGCGGGCGTCGCGCCAAGATCCCGAAGGCGCGCGACGACCTCGGCCTTGTGCGCCGCCGAGGTGGTGGCCAGGTCGAGGTGCACCGGGTTCTTTCCCGTCTTGGGCTCGTCGGTCACGACGATGTCGACAACGACGGCGACCGGATCGGGATAGACGAAGCCCTTCGGTTCGAGGTTGACCACACCGGGCCCCTCCCGGGACATCTCCCAGCCGAGCACCTCGGCCCAGAAGGCGCCGAGCGCCGCCTCGTCCCGAGCCTTCATGTTGATCTGCACAAGCCTCGTCGCCATGGCGGCGATGCTACCGATCTTGTCGCGCGCTACGCCGCCCTGTTCAGGCCGGCCGCCGGGTCATGCGCGCGATGTCCGGTCCGGGTTGTTCATCTGGCGACGAAACACGAGGTACGCGCTCAGGTTCGCCAGCAGCATCACCATTCCGATCGCTGAGGCCAGCAGCCCCACGTCGAGGCTCGGCAGTGCCACGAAGGTCAGCGCGGCGAGCACGATGGCGAAGATGTTGAGGAAGGTGAAGGCCAGCACCAGTTCGTTGAGTAGGCGGGACCGCCGGTCCTGGAGGCGACCGACCAGTTGTTGGTGCAGCGTCCGGACGAAGTCGAGCCGCTCGTCCAGCGTGGTGAGCACGAGTCGGAACTTCCACTGCTGTTCCAGCGCGTTCCAGACGGTGCCGCCGGCCGCGTCGAGGTGCGCCTCCACCGACGAGTAGCCGAGCCGGAACAGGCGAATGCGGTGGTAGCCGCCGAGAATGCGCTTGGCCTGGTCTTCGAGAGCGCTCATGGACAGGCCGCCACGCCCGGGGTCGATCTGGGACAGCTCCGCCGACAGCACCGCGTCGTAGCGCAGGGCCGCGGCCCAGCAGACGTGGTGCACCCCGGTCAGCCGCGCCAACAGCAGGGCCGGGCGCGACCCGAAGTCACTGACCACGGCCGTGGTGTGCGAGCCGACCCGCAACACGCCGTCGGACATGCCGTCGGGCGTGCAGTCCACACCGTCCGGGGTGAACTGTTCGGCGATGGCACGTCGACGCGCCGGCTCGCAGTCCGGGTCCACCAGTACGGCGAAGGTGGTGTTGGCCCAGAGGACGAACACCTCGTCCGCGCCGTCCGTCGCCGGTAGGACCGCCCGCAGGAGCCGCGTCGCCGCGGGCACCATCCGCTGCACCGGCGGGGCGACCTCGGCGACCACGTCGCCGGTGCCACCGATGATGCCGTCCGGCAGTTGGTACGTGACGCACAGCAGCCCGCAGTCGACGTTCCAGAGGCTGATCCGGGCCGAGACCACCTGCCATGCGCCCGACTCGGTGGTCGGCAACAGCGCGGGATCGATCTCCTGCCCGGCGGCCCGCAGGACCTCCACGCCACCGCCGATCTCCTGGGTGGGCCGTGGCATGCTGCCGAGCAGCTCGTCGAGGAGCCGTTGACCGTACGGCTGCAACGCCAGGTCGTCGAGGCCGTCGGTGACGCTCCAACCCGCGCTCACCGCACCCTCGGACCCGGACGGCGCGGAGAGCTGACACGGGAAGTAGGCGAGCACCCGCACCGACGTGACGTCCTTGAGCATCAGCCACCTCTCCCCCGACCAGACCTCGCAGGGTATCGACAATGTCAACTGCCCCGACCGGCGCGGAATCCCCTTCGGCGGCTGGCCGGCCTACGTCCGCCGGTGGAACTTGTTGCGGCGCGGGAGTTGGTCGGGGTCGAGCCAGGCCGGCGGCACGAACTCCGGCTGGCCGTCGTCGCCGAGCCGCACCACCCAGTCGGCCTGGTGGATGTGTCGATGGTGGTGGCCGCAGAGCAGGACCGCGTTGTCGAGGCTGGTCGGCCCGCCGTCGACCCAGTGGCGGATGTGGTGGGCGGCGCACCAGCGCGGCGGCCGGTCGCAGCCCGGGAAGGCGCAGCCCCGGTCGCGCAGGACCAGCGCCCGGCGCAGCGGGCCGCTGACGAGCCGGCGTTGCCGGCCGACATCGAGGACCTGACCGGTGCCACCGAGCACGGCCGGCAGTACGGCGGCATCGCAGGCGACCCGACGCACCGCTTCGGGCGTGCGGCGCAGGCCGACGTCGAGCGTGCCCGCGCCCAACTGTCGGGTCAGCCCGTCGTAGCTGGTGGTCACGACGAGCTGCGCGGGATCACCGCCGGTCTCGGGTAGTTCGCCGGTGCGCAGCGCGAGCCGGCACACGTCCGCGAGGGCGTCGTGGCGGCGCTGGCCGGCGCAGCGGGTGTCGTCCGGCCCGGCGGGCGCGCTCAGCGGGTCGATGGCGGCGCGCAGCAGCGCGGCGGCCTCGGCGTCGAGGATGCCGCTGAGCCGGAGCCGGCCACCGGTCTGCTCGGAGACGGTGACGTGCCGGTCGCGGGCTTCCCGGGCGGCCTCGGCGGCCAGGGCTGCCGCGTCGGCGGCGTCGGCGAGGTCGGGAGCGACGTGGTCGAGGATCCGGGTGCCCATCCGCCGCAGCAGCGTCGGGTCGAACCGCCCCGCCCACTCGACGAGCACGCCGACCGCCTTGTCGGCCACCTCCGCACCCGCCACGGCCGACACGGTGGCGGCCGTGTCGGCGATGACCCGGGCCTGCTCCACGCTGACCGTGCCGTCCGTCAACGCCTCGCGCACGCCGGCAGGCGCGACGTCGACCGAGGCCGCGAGCCCGACCAGCCGACGCGCGGCGCCGACGTCGAGGCGCAGCCGTCCACGCAGCCACACCGCCGTCGAGGACGCGCCCTGCGCGACAGCCGTGCCGCGCCCGTCCAGCTCGCGCACCAGCGCCAACTGCGTCGCTGCCAGGCGCTGCGCCAGCCGGTGAGTGGCGTCCAATGCCGCGATCAGATCGTGCTCGACGAGGGCCCACACGGCGGTATCGGCGCACGCCGCCACCGCATCTTCCGCCCGCGCCAACTCATCGATCACAGACAAACTCTAGAACAGGTGTACGACAAGAACGGGCCGCCGCAGTCGCGGCGCGTGCCGCTGATCGATCAGCTCGTCGTGGACTCCGGCCGGTATTTCTTGATCCACACCTCGACGTCCGACCTGCGCCAGACCTTGCCCATGGCCAGCACGGCGACCGGCTCCGGGAAGTTGCGCTGATTGGCGATGACCGACGCGCGCTGCCGCGACACGTTCCCGAGCATCACCCGGATCTCCGCAACGCCAACCAAGTCCACATGTTGACGATGACAGCGGCACTGTCCGCCCACTGCGACAACTACGCAGGCTGTTGACAGCGACAATAGTCTCACCCACGATGGGGTAATGCCTTCGCCGCACGAGCCGCGCGTCCCGCAATGCCAGCGGAGATCGATCCGCCCGCACACTCCGATGCGCCCGCTGTGGATGTGTCGCGTCTGTGCGGCCGCCTGGCCGTGCCCGCCGGCCCGACTGCTGCTGACCATGCAGTACCGGCGGGATCGGGTGGGGTTGTCGGTCTACCTGGCGAGCCAGTTGTTCGAGGCGACGGCCGACCTGCTGAAGCTGAACCCGGATGCGGTACCCGACCCTCGGGAGCTGTTCGACAGGTTCGTGGCATGGACGGCCCGGCCGCCCTCAGGAGAACAGACCTAGGGCGTGCGCTTGGCGCGGCTGGGCTGCACGCGCTTGGGTTCACCCGGCATCTTCGGGTGGTCCGGCGGGTACGGCAGGTCGCCCTGGCCGGCGGTGGCGTCGCGGTCGGCCCACTCCAGCAGGGGCGTGATGTCCCACGGGGCGTCGTCGATGCCGGCGTGCGGGTCACCCTGCTCGGCCAGTCGGGCCGGCACGGTCCGCAGGTCGAAGTCGTCCGGGTCGACGTCGGGCAGTTCGTCCCAGGTGACCGGCGTGGAGACGGTGGCCCGGGCGTTGGCGCGCAGCGAGTACGCGCAGGCGATGGTCCGGTCGCGGGCCATCTGGTTGTAGTCGACGAAGACCCGGCTGCCGCGCTCCTCCTTCCACCAGGCGGTGGTCACCAGGTCCGGGTTGCGACGCTCCACCTCCCGGGCCAGCGCGATGGTGGCGCGACGTACCTCGGTGAACGTCCAGCGGGGTTGGATGCGCAGGTAGACGTGCACGCCGCGCCCGCCGGAGGTCTTCGGCCAGCCGGTCGCGCCCAGCTCGTCGAGGAGCACGCGCACCTGGGCGGCGGCCCGGGCCGCGTCGGCGAAGTCGGTGCCGGGCTGCGGGTCGAGGTCGATGCGCAGTTCGTCGGGGCGGTCGGTGTCGGCGGCGCGCACCGGCCACGGGTGGAACACGATCGTGCCCATCTGCGCCGCCCAGGCGACGTGCGCCAGGTCGGCGGGGCACAGCTCGGCCGCGCCGCGACCGCTCGGGAAGGTGATGTCGGCGGTGGTGATCCAGGGCGGCACGCCCCGGGTGGGCACCCGCTTCTGGAAGAACGCCTCACCCTCGACGCCATCGGGGAAGCGTTGCAGCGTGGTGGGCCGGTCCCGGAGGGCGCGCATGATCCCGTCGCCGACGGCCAGGTAGTAGTGGAAGACGTCCGCCTTGGTGAAGCCCCGTTGCGGGAAGATCACCCGGTCCGGGCTGCTGAGTCGTACGGTGTGCCCGGCCACCTCGACCTCGGCGACCGCTGCCTTGGTGCCACCCATCCCGCGACCTTATGCCACGCCCCCGACGTTCGACGTACCGTTGACGGGTGAGTCTTGACGACAACAACCTGCCCAAGACCGAGGACGAGTGGCGTGTCCGCCTGACCCCGGAGGAGTTCCACGTCCTGCGGGAGCACGGCACCGAACGCCCGTGGACCGGCGAGTACGTGGACACCAAGACCCAGGGGGTCTACCACTGCCGGGCCTGCGGTCTGGAACTCTTCTCCAGCGACACGAAGTTCGACTCGCACTGCGGGTGGCCGAGCTTCGACGACGCCATCCCGGGCCGGGTCAAGGAGATCGAGGACCGCAGCCTCGGCATGGCCCGTACGGAGATCCGCTGCGCCCGCTGCGACAGCCACCTCGGGCACGTGTTCCACGGCGAGGGTTTCACGCCGAAGGACACCCGACACTGCGTCAACTCGATCTCGGTTCGCCTGGAGCCCCGCTGACCTGATCGTCGTACCCACTGAGTAGCTCGACCTCGGCGGACCGGGACTGTTCGATCCGCCGGGCCAGGTCGCGGACCCGCTCGTCGCGGCCGACGCCGACCTGGGCCCGGGCCAGGTCGGCGGCGGCTCGCTGGTGGTCGGCGAGGACCTGGCGCAGCACCCGGTCGACGTCGGCGTCCGACGCGGCCCGCAGCCGGTCGAGCGCGGCGTCGTCGCCGTGCCCGGTGTGGTCGTGTCCGGCGGTGGCGCTGGCGCCCGGCCCGGTCGTCGGCAGCCAGCCGCGCATGGTCGACAGCTCGTCGGCCTCGGTCACCTCGATGGCGGCGGCCAACGTGCGCAGCGCGTCGTCGCGCAGCCGGTCCCGGGCGAGCCGGACGATCTGGAGGGTGCGCTCGCTGTGCCCGGCCATCGTGCTCAGGAACACCACGTCGATGCCGCTCAGTTCGGTGGCGGCCGGCGCGGAGTCGGCCAGCACCGGGGACGCGGCGACCGGCGGACGCGGGGACGTTCCGGCGCAGCCGGCGAGCAGCGACGCGGCGACCAACCACGCCAGGGGGGTTGCGCGGGGCATGCCGGGCTCCGATCGGGTGGGGCGGCGACACGGGTGCGGCCGGGGCCGCACCCGTGCGGTCAGACCTGCTGCCAGAGCGCCGGTACGTTCGGCGGCTCCCAGCCGGAGATCGCCGTGTGGGCCTGCCGGCAGCGGTACGTCGCCCCGCCGTAGGTGACCTGGTCACCGACCTGGTACGCCCGGCCGGCCGTCCACGTGCCACCCGCCGGGGGTGGGGTCGTCGGCGCGGCGGTCGGGCTGGTGGTCGGTCGCGGCGTGGGTGAGGTGGTCGGCGCCGGGGTGGGCGTCGATCCGCCGCCGCCGATCTGCACGTCGATGCAGGAGTAGAAGGCGTTCGCGGTGTCGGCGATGTTCCACACGGCGAGGATCTTCTGCCGTCCGGAGAAGCCGCCGAGGTTGACGGTGTGTGAGACCGTCGCGCCGGGCTGCTGCCCGTTGCCGTTGACCACGCCGACGCGGGTGTTGCCGATCCAGTACTCCCAGTTGCTGGTGGCGTGCCGGGCCGTGTTGAACCAGGTGAAGGTCAGCGAGCTGCCGACCGATGTGGCCGGCCAGCCCCGGCTGTCGTCGTTGAGGACGGCGAACTGGGTGATGCCGGCATTGCAGCTCTTGAGGCCCTTGGGGCCTTCGACGCTCTGCGGCTCGTACTTGATCTGCCCGCAGTCGGGCACCTTGTTCTGCGCGCAGAGCGCCTGCCGGCTCGGCGGGGCGGAGACGTAGCCGTGCGCCTGGGCGGGCGCGGCGACGGTGAGGGTGGCGGCGACAGCGCCCGCCGCCACCAGCGGGACGGTGATTCTTCGACGCATGGGGGCAGCTCCTTCTACAGGTGCGGTGAGGTGCCCCCAAAGTAATTTAAACTTTATTAACAGTAAAGAGCATCATCGATAAATGCATCGATGGTGACGAGTTGACCTCTCACAGTCGCAGCAGGGTGCCGCTGTCGTCCACGCCGTCGGCGGTCTCGTCGTCGAGCCAGACGCCACCGGTGGCGAGATAGCGGAAGCGGTACTCCCCCGGACCGAGCCGCACCGTCACCGTCCGGGTGCCGTCGCGGCGGGCCACCAACTCGTGCCGGCCGGGCTCCCAGTCGTTGAACGAGCCCACGACACTCACCGGACCGGGCGGCGCGTCCCGCGGGAGGCAGAAGGTCACCCGGGTCTGGCTACCGAAGAGCTTGTTGCGTTTGATCATGGCGATCCTCCGGTCACGGCGGTTCACCTGGCCCAACGACGACACGCCGACGCCGACACGCCGCCCAGCCCGGCCGACCGGCGGTAATTCGCCCGCCGCCGCCCCAGCCTGGGGCACCCTGGGACCACATGTCCTGATACGGGGGGTTCCTGTGGCAACCTGCGAGGTCTGCGGCAACGACTACTGGATGGCGTTCGAGGTGCACACCGTCAGCGGCGACGTGCACACCTTCGACTCCTTCGAGTGCGCGATCCACCGCCTGGCGCCCATCTGCGAACACTGCCAGGTCAAGATCGTCGGGCACGGGGTCGAGGTCAACGGCCGCTTCTTCTGCTGCGGGCACTGCGCCCGCGCGGTCGAGGGCGCCGAGGGCGCCCAGATCCGCGACGCCGTCGGCGCACGCCCGGCCTGACCGGATCGTCCTGGCCGTGGGCCAACCGGACCGCCACGCTGGGGTACGGTCATCGCCATGCGGCCATTCCTGGGCGTCCTGCCCCCGCCGCGCTCCTGAGCGTGTCCACCACCCGTGCCCCGGCGACGGTCGCCCCGTCCGCCCGCCACGCCGCCCGCAGCGGCCTGCTCCAGATCACGGTCACCGGCGTGCTGTGGGGCACCACCGGCGTGGCGGTGCAACTCCTGCGCGAGGGGGCCGGGCTCAGCCCGGTGAGCATCGGCTTCTACCGCCTCGCGATCGCCGCGCTCGTCCTGCTGGCGTACACCGCCGGTCGGCTCCGCACCCTCGCCGCCGCCCTGCGCGCGGCACCCGCACCGCTGCTGCTCACCGGCGTCGGCCTCGGCCTCTACCAGGCGCTCTACTTCGCCGCTGTGGCGCTCGCCGGGGTCAGCGTCGCCACCGTGGTGAGCCTGGGCCTGGCGCCGGTGCTCGCCGCGGCCTGGGAGTCGCTGCGGGCCCGCCGGCTACCCGGCCCGGTACGCCTCGGCACCCTGGTCGCCGCCGTGGTCGGGCTCGCCCTGATCACCGGGTCCACCGCCGAGCCCACCACGGCCGCGCCGGCCCCGCTGCTGGGCCTGCTCGCCGCCGCCGGGTCCGGCCTCGGGTACGCGGTGACGACCCTGATCAGCCGCCAGGTGTCGCAGCACACCGCACCGATGACACTGACCACCATCTCCACCGTGGTCGGCGCGCTGACCCTGGCGCCCATGGCACTGGTCGCCGGCGTCAGCGTGCCCGTACGCCTCGACACCCTGACGCTGCTGCTGCACCTCGGCGTCGTCACCACCGCCGTGGCGTACGCGCTGTTCTACGCCGGGCTGCGCACCACCCCGGGCAGTGTCGCGGCCGTCCTGACCCTGCTCGAACCGCTGACGGCGGCGGCGCTGGCCGTGGCGCTGCTGCACGAACCGCTCCCGCTACCGGTGATCATCGGCGCTGCGCTGCTGCTCACCGCCGTGGCCGCCACCTATCTCGCACCGACCCGCGAGGACGCCGCGGGAGCCGGCCCGACCTAGGATCGGTGGGTGCCCCAGCAGACCATCGACGTCCGGACGGCCTCCATCGCCGAGCTGGACGCCCGCACCCTCCACGACCTGCTCAAGCTGCGCGTCGACGTGTTCGTGGTGGAGCAGAACTGCCCGTACCCGGAACTCGACGGGCGCGACGTCGAGCCGGGCACCCGACACGTCTGGCTGACCGACGGCGACGCCCCCCTGGCGTACCTGCGGATCCTCGCCGACCCGGACGGCGTCGCCCGGATCGGGCGGGTGGTGGTGGCACCGTCGGCGCGCGGCGGCGGGCACGCCGGCCGGCTCATGACGGCGGCGCTCGACCTGATCGGCGACCGGCCGTCCGTGTTGGAGGCGCAGTCGCACCTGGTCGCGTTCTACGCCCGGCACGGCTTCACGGTGAACGGCCCGGAGTACGTCGAGGACGGCATCCCGCACACCCCCATGCGCCGCGACGCACGGCCCGCGCCGGCGGCGGTCCGCCATTGACGTCTGACGATCAACCTGGCATCGTGCCGGATAGAGCTATCGCGGGAGCCAGCGAGTAGGCACGGGAGCGGGCAACTCCCGGCAGTCCGGGTGTCGTCGTCCGACCTCATCCCCCGGGGGCTCCATGTCCACAATCGCCCGAACACCACGCGTGCTCCGGCCGCTCGCCATCGCGGCAGCCGCCACGCTCCTGATGACCACGGCGCTGAGCGTCTCGCTGGTCCCCTCCGCCTCCGCGCACGGCTCGGTCGTCGACCCACCCTCGCGCAGCTACAGCTGCTGGCAGCGCTGGGGCGCTGACTTCCAGAACCCGCGCATGGCCACCGAGGACCCGATGTGCTGGCAGGCCTGGCAGGCCGACCCGCAGGCCATGTGGAACTGGAACGGCCTGTTCCGGGAGGGCGTGGCCGGCAACCACCAGGGCGCCATCCCGGACGGCCAACTGTGCAGCGGCGGACACACCCAGAACGGCCGCTACAACGCCATGGACACCGTCGGCGCCTGGAAGACCACCTCGGTCGCGAACAACTTCCGGCTGCGCTTCTTCGACCAGGCCAGCCACGGCGCCGACTACATCCGGGTGTACGTGACGAAGCAGGGCTTCAACTCGACCACCCAGCCGCTGGGCTGGAACGACCTCGAGTTGGCCGGCCAGATCGGCAACACCCCGGCGTCGCAGTGGGACAAGGACACCGGCGGCGTCTCCATCCAGATCCCGGTGAGCGCGCCGGGACGGACCGGGCGGCACATCGTCTACACCATCTGGCAGGCCAGCCACCTGGACCAGTCGTACTACCTGTGCAGTGACGTGGACTTCGGTGGCGGATCCACGCCGCCTCCGCCCACCACGCCGCCGCCGACGACGCCGCCACCGACCACCCCGCCGCCGACGACCCCGCCGCCCACGACCCCGCCGCCGAGCACCCCGCCGCCGGCCGGCGCCTGCACGGCGACGTACCAGATCACGGGGCAGTGGAGTGGCGGCTTCCAGGCGGAGGTGAAGGTCACCGCCGGTGGCTCACCCACCAGAGGCTGGTCGGTGAGCTGGAACTACAACAACGGCCAGCAGGTCGCCTCGTCGTGGAGCGCCACCGTCACCACAAACGGCAACCTGGTCACCGCGCGCAACGTCAACTACAACGGCACCTTGGCTGCCGGGCAGAGCACGACATTCGGTCTGCTCGGCTCCTGGAACGGCAGCAACCCGGTTCCGCTGGTCTCCTGCACGGTGACCAGTTGACCTCCGGCCGGTGCCGCACCCGGGCGGGGGCGCGGCACCGGCCGGCAGGGGTCAGACCAGGCAGTTGACGATCTCGGCCACCGAGCGACGGCGGCCCGTGTAGAACGGGACCTCCTCGCGGACGTGGCGGCGGGCCCCGGAGGCCCGCAGATCCCGCATCAGGTCGACGATCCGGTGCAGCTCGTCGGCCTCGAACGCGAGCATCCACTCGTAGTCGCCCAGCGCGAACGACGCGACCGTGTTGGCGCGTACGTCCGGGTAGCCACGCGCCATCTTCCCGTGCTCGGCCAGCAGCTCACGCCGCTCGGCGTCGGGCAGCAGGTACCACTCGTACGAGCGCACGAACGGGTAGACGCACAGGTATCCGCGGGCCTCCTCACCGGCCAGGAACGCCGGGATGTGGCTCTTGTTGAACTCCGCCGGCCGGTGCAGCGCCATCTGCGACCACACCGGGGTCAGCGCCCGGCCCAGCGTCGTACGCCGGAACCGCAGGTAGGCGTCCTGGAGCGCGTCGCTCGACGCCGAGTGCCACCAGATCATCACGTCCGCGTCGGCGCGCAGCCCGGCGACGTCGTACACGCCCCGGATCACCACGTCCTTGCCGGCCAGCTCGTCGAAGAGGGACTCGACCTCACCGGTGACGTTGTCCCGCAGCGACGGCAGCGGCCCACTCGCCCGGAACACCGACCACATCGTGTAGCGGATGCTGTCGTTCAGCTCCCGCAGCCGGGCCGCGTTGGTCTGCTCGGTCATGTCGCCGATCCTCCCAGTGCTGTGATGATCTCGTCGGCCGCCGTCTCGCCGGAGCGGACGCAGACCGGTATGCCGACACCGTCGTAACCGGCGCCGGCCAGGACCAGGGTGGGGTTCGTGGCCCGCAGCGCCGTCCGCGCGGCGGCGACCCGGTCGGCGTGCCCCGGGGTGTACTGCGGCAGCGCGCCGCCCCACCGCTGCACGTGCCCGTCCACCGCTGCGGGCAGCGTGGCGCCGAGCACCGCCGACAGCTCCCGGTGCACGGTCGCGGCCAGGTCGGCGTCCGGGCGCTGGAGCTGCGCCTCGTCGCCGTACCGGCCCACCGAGGCGCGCACGAGCGCCAGCCCGTCCGGCCGCCGCAGGTGCCCCCACTTCGTGGTGAAGAACGTCGCCGCCTTGATCAGCAGCCCCTCGGTGCTCGGCACCAGGAAGCCGGACAGCTCGGGCAGCGGCGGCTGCGGCAGCGCCAGGGTGACCAGCGCGACGCTCGCGTAGTCCAACTCGCCGACGACCGAGGCGGCCTCCGGGGCCGGGCCGGCGAGCAGGCGGGCCGCGGGCCGGGCCGGCACCGCCAGCACCACCGCGTCCACGTCGACGCTCGCAGCATCGCGGGTCGGGCCGACGGTGAGCCGCCAGCCGCTGTCGGTCCGGGTCACCTCGCGCACGGCGGCGTCCCGTCGGATCGTCGCGCCGCTGGCCGCCACGGCCGCCTCGATGAGGGTGCTCAGGCCGCCGACCAGGGTGCCGAACACCGGGGCGCCGGGGGCGCGCGGTGCGGCGGCCTGCGCGGCCCGGACCGCGCCGACGAGGGTGTGCTCCACCCGCGCCGCGCGGGCCAGGGCCGGCATCGTGGTGACCAGGGACAGGTCGTCGGCGCGCCCCGCGTACACGCCGCCGAGCATCGGGTCGACCAGCCGGTCGACCACCTCGTCCCCGAAGCGGGAGCGAACCAGCGCGCCCACCGAGACGTCCGCGTCGGGCCCGACCAACGGCCGGCCGCCGTCGGTGTCGGCGTCCGCCGCCGGCCGCGCGACCGTCGCCACCTGATCCAGATCCCCGGGTACGCCCACCAGGGTCCCGCCCGGGATGGGGCGCAGCCCTCCGTCGACGACCAACGCGGCCTGCCCGACGGTGGGGTGGACGATCTTCTCGGCCAGTCCGAGCCGGCGGGCCAGCGCCACCGCCGCGCTCTCGGCGCCGGTCGGGTCGCGCATCAGGAACGACTCGGCGCCGAACTCCACCGGCGCGCCGGCCAGCGTTCCGGTGCGCAGCTTCCCGCCCAGCGCGCCGGACTGCTCGTACACCGTGATCTCGGTGCCCTCCGGCGCGCGGTCGCGCAAGCGGACCGCGGCGGCCAACCCGGCGATCCCGCCGCCGACCACCGCCACCCGCCAGGGCTGCCGCATCGCCGTGTCAGCCCTGGTCGGCCCGACGGCTGGACACCTCGTGCACCAGCGCGACCACCCGGGTCAGCACGTCCGGGTCGGTCTCCGGCAGTACGCCGTGGCCGAGGTTGAACACGTGTCCGGGGGCGGCCCGGCCCTGCTCGACGATGCGGCGCACCTCGGCCTCGACCACCGGCCAGGGCGCGAGCAGCACGGCCGGGTCCAGGTTTCCCTGCACCGCCCTGTCCGGCCCGATCCGGCCGGTGGCGACGTCCAGCGGCGTACGCCAGTCGACGCCGACCACGTCCGCGCCGGCCTCGCCCATCGCGCCGAGCAGCTCGGCGGTGCCCACGCCGAAGTGGATCCGCGGCACACCGGCGTCTTCCAGTCCGCTGAGCACGGCCGTCGAGTGGGGCAGCACGTAGCGGCGGTAGTCGGCCTCGGAGAGCGCGCCGGCCCACGAGTCGAAGAGCTGCACGGCGGAGACACCCGCGTCGATCTGTACGCGCAGGAAGGCGAGGGTCACGTCGGCCAGCCGGGCGCAGAGCGCGTGCCACAGCTCCGGGTCGCCGTACATGAGGGCCTTGGTCTTGGCGTGGGTCCGCGACGGACCACCCTCGACGAGGTAGCTGGCCAGCGTGAACGGCGCGCCGGCGAAGCCGATCAGCGGGGTGTCGCCCAGCTCGACCACGAGCTGCCGGACGGCCTCGTCCACGTACGGGACGTCGTCGCGGGTGAGCGGGCGGATCCGCTCGACGTCGGCGGCGGTACGGATCGGCTCGGCGACCACCGGACCGGTTCCCGGCACGATGTCCAGGTCGATCCCGGCGGCGGCGACGGGCACCACGATGTCGCTGAACAGGATGGCCGCGTCCACCCCGTGCCGGCGCACCGGCTGGAGGGTGATCTCGGTGACCAACTCCGGACGGCGGCAGGACTCCAGCATCGGCACGTTGGCCCGGATCTCCCGGTACTCCGGAAGCGAGCGACCGGCCTGGCGCATGAACCAGACCGGGGTGTGCGGGCCGGGCCGACGCCGGCACGCCCGGACGAAGGGCGAGTCGGCCGGGCCGCCGGGGCGCGGTTGTCCGTCTCGGGCGTCAGTGCCCGTGGTATCCGTGGTCATCGCCGCAATCGTGCCACGCCGCCCACCTCGGACCGGGTGGGGGTGAGAGGAAGGGCACGTTCCCCACTCGGGCGCCCCTTCGCGAGTGTCGGCGCGCCGTCGAAGCGGCCGGCCCCACGGCGGCATAGGCTGCCGACATGGCCCCCCCGATCGCGCTCCCGGAGACCTTCGCCCGCGCGGTCGCCGGGCTGCGGTCGCCGGCGCCCCGGCCGGAGATCACCCTCGAGGAGGTCGGCGCGCCCCAACGGCTCGCGCCGTACACGTTCGCGCTCTCCGCGACGGTGCTGCGCGACGGCGACGAGGTCGCCACCGGCCGGCTGATCCTGCTGCACGACCCGGCCGGGCACGAGGCGTGGCAGGGCACCCTGCGACTGGTCACCTACGTGACGGCCGAGTTGGAGGTCGACCTGGCCGCCGACCCGCTGCTGCCCGGTGTCGGCTGGACGTGGCTGACCGACGCCCTGGACACCCAGGACGCCGGTCACCGCGCGATCGGCGGGACGGTCACCCAGACCATGTCGACCCGGTTCGGTGACCTGGCCGGCCCGCCGACCGCCGGCGACATCGAGATCCGCGCCTCCTGGACACCCGTCGACGACAACCTCGCGCCCCACCTGCTCGGCTGGTGCGCCCTGCTCGCGTCGACGGCCGGTCTGCCCCCACCCGGGGTCACCGCGCTCGCCGACCGCCGCCCGGCCGCCACCGCCTGAGGACTGGCGTGACGGCGGGCGGCGCGACGGATCAGAGGTAGTTCTCCGCCTCGTCGCAGACCTTGTCGAGGCCCTTCATCGCCGCGTCGTACTGACCCTTGTTACCGGCCGCCGCCGCGCCCAGCGCGGTGGTCAGCTTGTCCAGGCAACTCGCGATGACCTTCTTCTGCCGGGCCTGCTCGTCACGGTCGTTCCGGGTACCGGTCAGGTCCTGCTCGGTGTTGTCGAGCTTGTCCTGCATGACCTGAAGTTCGGTCTTGAGCCGGCCGATCTCGGTGGTGTTCGCCGCGATGGTGCCGTCACGCTGGCTGACCTGGGCGTTGAGGCGCTTCTCGGTCCGGTTCAGCTCGTTGTTCTTGGTCACGAACAGCCCGGTCATCACCCCGCTGACGAGAAAGAGCAGCGTGGCCACCAGGGCCAGCACCAGCACGGCACGACCGCGCCGGGGGGCTGGCGCGGCGCCGTACGGCGGCATACCGGGCGGACCCGACATCGGCTGCCCGTACGCGGGACCGGAGACCGGCGGCGCCGACATCGGCTGGCCGTACGCCGGGCCGGAGACCGGCGGCGCCGACATGGGCTGCCCGGCGTACGGCGGGGCGCTGGCCGGGTAGGCCGACGTCTGGCCGGCGGCGTACTGCGGGGCGGCCTGGCCCGGGGCGTACTGCTGCGGCGGCATGGGCTGACCCGGGGCGTACTGCTGCGGGGCGGGCTGACCCGTCGGGTACTGCGCGGTCGGTTCGGCGCCGGACGGCTGAGGCACCGCCGCGTGCGGGACCGTCGCGTCGGCGTCGGGCGAACCGGCCGTCGGGCCGGCGGTCGGCGGCGTCGGGGTGGCGTGCGGGAGACCCTCGGGGCCGGTCGGTGGCTGGGACATGTTCTTCCTCCAGGTGAGCAGGTCCTCCGCTCAGGGCGCGACGGACCGGATGCAGCGACAGGATCGCCAGGGCCGAGGACCCGGACGGGGTGGGAGACGGCCGGAAGGGCCGTGGGTGGCGCGAGCGGCCGGGGCCGCTAGCAGATCTTGAAACCGTCGCAGGCGACCTTGATCGGTACGGCCAGCCCGATGCCCTCGGCATCGCGTGCCTTGGCGGTGGCGATGCCGACCACCTGCTTGCTGCCGTTGATCACCGGGCCGCCGGAGTTGCCGGGGTTGATTGGCGCGTCGAACTGGATGGCCGGTCCGGAGCCACCCTGGGCGGCGCGCAACGCGCTCACCACACCGGTGGTGACGCTGTCCTCCAGGCCGAGCGGAGCGCCGACGACGACGATCTGCTGGCCGGACTTCACGGCCGTGGGCGCGGTGACCAGGCCGGTGAACTTGCCGGTGGTACGCAGGTGCGCCACGTCGTTGGTCTTGTCGACCTTGACGATGGTGGCCGGGAAACGCTGGTCCGTGCGCTCCAGGAAGACCTCGCGTCCGCCGCCCTCCCACACCGACTCGACCACGTGGAAGTTGGTGAACAGGTTGGTGCCGCCGCCGGCCGCCGGCTTGCCCACCGCGAAGGCGCTGCCGGTGAACTGCCCGGCCCGTACCCGGAACACGCTGGGCAGCACCGCGCTCGCCACCGCCTCGGGGTTGAACGCGGCACCGGCCTGCTTCTCCAGGGCGTCCGCGCGCTTCTCCAGGCCGTCGAGGCGGGCGCCGTCGCCGGCCTGGGCCTGCGCCAGCCGACTGTCGGTGGCGGCGAGCCGGTCACCGAGCCGGTCGATCTGGTACGCCTGCACGCCGGCCACGGCGGCCAGCGCGACCACGAGCACCGTGGCCAGCACGACCGGCCAGCGGCGTCGGGTGGGTCGGACGGGCGGCGGGGTGACCCCCGGCCAGCCGGGCTGACCGGCCGGGTACGGCGGCGTGCCGGCCAGGTCACCGGCGGGCGGGTAGCCCCCGCCGTACGACGCGGGAGCGGCCGGGGCGTACGGCACCGGCCCCGCCGGGTAGGGGACGGCTGCGCCGTGGCCGGTGGCGACGGGCGCACCGGCCGGAGCCGGACCCTGGCCCCACTGCCCGTTGTGGGGCGGCGTCGACCATCCGGCACGGGGCGCCGGCACGGCCGTGGGTTGCTCGGTGCCGCCCGGCGTGGCCGACCAGGTGGCGCCGACCGGTGGATGCGGTTCGATGCGCGGGGGCAGCGGACCGGGCCGTTCGGCGGCTGAACCGCTCATGCCGTCCGGGTCGGCGTCCATCGGTCGCCCGTCGCCCGCACCGAAACCAGCCGTCATGATCGTCTTGCCCTTCCCCGTGGTCACCCCGTGCGGCCGTCGTCCCGGTTGTCACCCGATCGGGGCCTACGGCTCGATGGACCGTACCTGCGCGAACGGGCTTTGTCTCCCCCGATGTCCTGCATCCGAAAGGACACCTTGCGGACACCTGACCGACACACGCCGGACCGGCTGCGCACGCGGGATCGGCGCGCGCACTAGGGTTGGCAGGTGATCGACGAACCACCCCTGCGCCGTCGGCCCACCGCAGAACCTCCGGGCACCGCACCCCAGCACCCGCCGTCGGCCCAGCCGCAGCCGGCGGGCGAGGGGCCCGACCCGACCGACGGTGGGCCCGTTCCGCTGACCGCCCCGCGTGACGGCACCCCCGAACCGGTGGCCACCCCGGCCGAACTCGCCGAGGTCGTGGCCCGGTTCGCGGCGGGCACCGGCCCGGTTGCCCTGGATGCCGAGCGCGCCTCGGGCTACCGCTACAGCCAGCGCGCGTACCTCGTGCAGCTACGCCGCGCGGGCTCCGGCACGGCGCTCATCGACCCGCTGCCGCTGCCCGACCTCAGCGCGCTGGACGCGGTGATCGGCGAGGCCGAGTGGGTGCTCCACGCGGCCAGCCAGGATCTGCCGTGTCTGGCCGAGGTGGGCCTGCGTCCACGCCGGCTCTTCGACACGGAACTGGCCGCTCGGCTGGCCGGGTTCGAGCGGGTCGGCCTGGCCGCGCTGACCGAGCAGCTACTCGGTTTCACCCTGGAGAAGCACCACTCGGCGGCCGACTGGTCGAGTCGCCCGTTGCCCGAGTCGTGGCTGACCTACGCCGCGCTCGACGTGGAGATGCTCACCGATCTGCGCGACGCGCTCGACGCGGAACTGGCGCGGCAGGGCAAGTCGGCCTGGGCCGCCGAGGAGTTCGCCGCCCTGGTCCGTACCGGCGCGCGGCCGCCCCGGGTGCGCGCGGAGCCGTGGCGGCGCACATCCGGCATCCACCGCGTACGGGGGGCGCGGGCTCAGGCCCGGGTCCGCTCACTCTGGTACGCCCGGGACCAGATCGCCGCCCGGCGGGACGCCGCGCCCGGCCGGGTGCTGCCCGACTCGGCCATCGTCGCGGCGGCCGAGCTGGACCCGAAGGACGAGAAGACGCTGCTGACGCTGCCCGGTTTCGGCGGCCGATCGGTCCGCCGGCTGGCCCGCACCTGGCTGGCCGCCCTCGATGACGCCCGGGAGTTGCCGGACGACGCCCTGCCGGTCACCCCGACGGTGGAGGGCCCGCCCCCACCGCACCGGTGGGCCGAGCGGGACCCGGTGGCGGCCGGTCGCCTGGCCCGCTGCCGGGAGGTGGTGGTCCGGATCGCGGGCGAGCACAACCTGCCTCCGGAAAACCTGATCACCCCGGATTCGGTACGCCGCCTGGCCTGGAGTCCGCCGGAGGAGATCACCGAGGCCACCGTGGCAGAGGCGCTACGCGGCTTCAACGCCCGGGAGTGGCAGATCGGGCTGCTCGGCGCAGAACTCACCGAGGCCCTGGCGCCCAACCCGATCCCCTGACCCCTCCGGCCCCCGAACGGCGCCTACGCCGCCGTTGATCATGAAGTTGTTGCCACCGGCCTCGGCGTGTCGTGACAACAACTTCATGATCAACGGGCCGGCGGGGCGGCGGGGCGCGCCGGTGGGGGCGGCGGGGTCGGGATGGGTTGTGGGGTGGGCCACAGCGGGGCGTCGGGACGGGGTTGGTTACTGACGAGTAGCATTCCGGGTGACGTGCCCCGCCCGGCCGACCCCCGTTCGGTCCGGAGCGCCGCCCAGCGGCGCGGAGGCCGAACTGTGGTCGAGTAGGAGGCTCAAGTGCCCCGTGAAGTTCGGGATGTCGTCTTCGTCGACGGCGTCCGTACCCCATTCGGCAAGGCGGGTGGCATGTACGCCAACACCCGCGCCGACGACCTGGTGATCCGCTGCATCCGGGAACTGCTGCGCCGCAACCCGCAGCTCCCGCCGGAGCGGGTCGAGGAGGTCGCCATCGCCGCCACCACCCAGATCGGCGACCAGGGCCTCACCATCGGCCGCACCGCCGCTCTGCTGGCCGGGCTGCCGAAGACCGTCCCCGGCTTCGCCATCGACCGGATGTGCGCCGGCGCGATGACCGCCGTGACGACCGTGGCCAGCGGCATCGCCATGGGCGCGTACGACGTCGCCATCGCCGGCGGTGTCGAGCACATGGGCCGCCACCCGATGGGTGAGGGCGTCGACCCCAACCCGCGCATCATCGCCGAAAAGCTTGTCGACCCGTCCGCGCTGGTCATGGGCGCGACCGCGGAGAACCTGCACGACCTGGTCCCGCACATCACCAAGGAGCGCACCGACGCGTTCGCGCTCGCCTCGCAGCAGAAGACCGCCAAGGCGTACGCCAACGGCAAGCTCCAGGACGACCTGGTGTCGATGTCCGTCCGCGACGCCGAGGGCGCCTGGGGCCTGGCAGCCGTGGACGAGGCGCCCCGGGACACCTCGATGGAGAAGCTCGCCACCCTCAAAACCCCGTTCCGCCCGCACGGCAAGGTCACCGCGGGCAACGCGGCCGGCCTGAACGACGGCGCCACCGCGAGCCTGCTCGCCGACGAGGCCACCGCCCGCGAGCTGGGCCTGCCGGTCGCCATGCGGCTGGTGTCGTTCGGCTTCGTCGGGGTGGAGCCCGAGGTGATGGGCGTCGGCCCGATCCCGTCGACGGAGAAGGCCCTGCGTCTGGCCGGGCTCAGCATCGACGACATCGGCCTCTTCGAGCTGAACGAGGCGTTCGCCGTGCAGGTGCTCGCCTTCCTCGACCACTTCGGCATCGCCGACGACGACCCGCGGGTCAACCCGTGGGGCGGCGCGATCGCCATCGGCCACCCACTCGCCTCGTCCGGCGTACGGCTGATGACGCAGCTGGCCCGCCAGTTCGCCGAGCACCCCGAGGTCCGCTACGGCCTCACCGCCATGTGCATCGGCATCGGCATGGGCGGCACGGTCATCTGGGAGAACCCGAACTGGGAGGGTGACAAGTGAGCGCGAGGAGTGAGCCGGGCCTGCGAGCCCCGCAGTCGCGAACCGAAGGTGGCACTGTGCAGGCAGCGAACGAGGTCGTCACGAAGGCGCTCCTGCGTCAGGTGAACGTGCCGGGGCTGGACCGGCCCGCCGCGCTGATCACCCTGGACAACGGCTTCGACCACACCAAGCCGAACACCTTCGGCCCGGCCGGCCTGGCGAGCCTGGACGAGGCGATCAGCGCCGCGCTCGCCGCCGACCCGGCGTTCATCGCGGTCACCGGCAAGCCGTACATCTTCTGCGTTGGCGCGGACATCGTCGGCCTGCCGCAGCTCGCCGACCGCGCGCAGGCGCTGGAGATCGGCCGGCTCGGCCACCGGGTCTTCGCCCGCCTCAAGGACAGCGCCGTGCCCACGTTCGCGTTCGTCAACGGCGCGGCCATGGGTGGCGGCCTGGAGCTGGCACTGCACTGCCACTACCGGACGCTCTCCGGCGGCGCGGCCGCGCTGGCCCTGCCCGAGGTCTCCCTCGGCCTGGTGCCCGGCTGGGGTGGAACGCAACTGCTGCCGAACCTGATCGGCATCCCCGCCGCCACGCAGGTGATCATCCAGAACCCGCTGATGCAGAACAAGATGCTCAAGCCGAAGCAGGCCGCCGAGATGGGCATCGCGGACGTGCTGCTGGAACCGGCCGACTTCCTGGAGCGCTCGCTCGAATGGGCCGCCGGTGTCGTGCGCGGCCAGGTCACGGTGACCCGGCCCGAGGTCGACAAGGACATGTGGGCGGGCGTGCTCTACTTCGCCCGGGAGACGCTGAACCAGCGGCTGCACGGCGCGGTTCCGGCCGCCTACAAGGCGTTGGACCTGTTGGAGACGGCGAAGGACGCCGACTTCGCCACCGGTACCGCGGCCGAGGACGAGGCCCTCGCGGACCTGGTCTTCTCCGAGGAGCTGCGCAGCGGCCTGTACGCGTTCGACCTGGTGCAGCGGCGGGCCAAGCGGCCGGCCGGCGCACCGGACAAGGGCCTGGCCCGCCCGGTCACCAAGGTCGGCATTGTCGGGGCCGGCCTGATGGCCAGCCAGTTGGCGCTGCTGTTCGCCCGTCGTCTCCAGGTGCCGGTCGTCATGACCGACCTCGACCAGGCCCGGGTGGACAAGGGCGTCGGCTACGTGCACACCCAGATCGAGAAGGCCGTCACCAAGGGCCGCATGGACAAGGGTACGGCCGCCAAGCTGTACGGCCTGGTCAGCGGAACGGTCGACAAGAGCGCCTTCGCCGACGCCGACTTCGTCATCGAGGCGGTCTTCGAGGACCTGGGCGTCAAGAAGCAGGTGTGGGCGGAGCTCGAGAAGATCGTCTCGGCGGAGGCGGTGCTCGCCACCAACACCAGCTCGCTGTCGATCACCGAGATGGCGGCGGAGTTGGAGCACCCGGAGCGGGTGGTCGGCTTCCACTTCTTCAACCCCGTGGCCGTGCTGCCGCTGTTGGAGATCGTCCGGGGCGAGCGCACCGACGACGCCACTCTGGCCACCGCGTTCGCGGTGGGCAAGCAGCTCAAGAAGTCGAGCGTGCTCGTCAAGGACGCTCCGGCGTTCGTGGTGAACCGGCTCCTCACCCGCTTCCTGGGCACCGTTTTCGCGGCCGTGGACGCCGGCACTCCGCTGGACGTCGCGGACAGCGCCCTGGACCCGCTGGGCCTGCCGATGCGGCCGCTCGCCCTGCTCCAGCTCGTCGGGCCGGCCGTGGCGTACCACGTGGGAGGCACCCTGCACGCCGCGTACCCGGACCGGTACGGCGTCAGCGAGAACCTCAAGCGGATCGCCGACTCGGGTCAGCCGCTCGTCGTCGACGACCAGGTCAACGCCGAGGTCGCCAAGCTGCTCGTGGTCGGCGACCAACCGCTCACCGCCGAGCAGGTACGGCAGAACGCCCTCGACGCGCTCGCGCAGGAGATCCGGCTCATGCTGGACGAGGGCGTGGTCGCCGAGGCGCAGGACATCGACCTGTGCATGATCCTGGGCGCCGGCTGGCCGTTCCACCTGGGCGGCGTCACGCCGTACCTGGACCGGACCGGCACCTCCGAGCGGGTCACCGGCCGGCGGTTCCTGCCGCGCGGGGCGGCGAGCCTGCCCGCCTGACCGATCAGCTCCACCGTCGCGGTGGCCGGGCCGTCCCTCGTGGACCGGACCGGCCACCGCGGCCGTTTTCTGGGGTCGCGCTGACCGGCGCGACCTGGCGGGTACCGCACCGGTGGCCTCGCCGGGATACGATCACGCGTTTCGCACCCCATCCTGGAGCTGACTGATGTCCCAGCCACCGGCCAATCCCTTCGGCCCTCCGCACGACTCCCCCACCCCGCCCCAGCAGCCGGGCCAGCCGGCCCCGTACCAGCCGGGGCCGCCGGCAGCGGAGCAGCAGCCCGGCCCGCCGCAGCCCGGGTGGCCGCAGCAGCAGGGCTTCCCGCCCCCGCAGCCGGGCCAGCCCTACGGTGGCCCGCACCTGGCCGGTCCGCCGCCGAAGAAGTCGAACGTCGGCAAGATCATCCTGATCGTGCTGGCCGTCGTGCTCGTGCTCTGCCTCGGCGGCGCGGCGATCACCTGGTTCGCGGTCAAGGACGATGTCGGCGACGTCGTCGACGCCGCCAAGACCCGGGTCGTCGCGCCGGCCACCCTCGCCGGGCGGACGAAGAACACCGACCCGCAGTTGCAGACGGTCGCCGACCAGATGGTCACCCAGATGAAGGCCGAGGTGCAGAACGAGACCAGCACGGTCGGCGCGTTCTACGGCGATCCGACCAAGCAGGACCTCATCCTGATCGCCGCGGTGTCCGGCGTGATGGCCGACCCGAAGAAGGAACTGGACGAGGCGGTGACCGGGCTCTCCAGCGAGCTGTCGGTGACCAACATGGCGGCGGTCGAGGCGGGGCCGCTGGGCGGCGACGCGCGCTGCGGCGACGGCAAGGCCGAGAGCGTGCCGCTCGGCGTCTGCGTCTGGGCCGACCGGGGCAGCGTGGGCCTGGTGGTCATGTACTTCAAGACCGCCGACGAGGCCAAGGCGGAGTTCGTCGGCGTCCGGGGTCAGATCGAACAGCGCTCCTGAAGAAGAAATGTACGACCGGGCCCCGGCCACCCTCGGGTGGCCGGGGCCCCTCCGTCGTGTTGATCGCTGATCAAGTGGATGTCCATTACGGACGCTTAGCGTCTGTCGCGTCATTGATGCCTGCATGAGTATTGGAGTACGACAGTGGGCTCAACAATCATCCGACGCGGTGTCGCCGCGGCGGCGGGCGTCCTGCTCGCGTCCGCGCTGCTGCCGATCGACGCGCAGGCCGCTCCCCCCGGTGCCAGGGTCGCCGAGGCGGCGAACGCGCTGCGGGCGAGTCTCGGCGCCGAGGGCATCGTCGAGATCGACCGCGACACCGCGACGCTGCGGCGGCTGGCTCGGCTCGACGGTTACCTGACCGGGACGAGCGCTGCCGCTCCCGAGCGGATCGCCCGCGACTATCTGGCGGCCCACCGCTCGGTCGTCGGCCTGACCGCCGCCGAGATCGCCGCCCTGCGGCTGCGCAAGGACTACGTCGACATTGAGGGCACCCACCACCTGAGCTTCGTGCAGCGCGTGAACGGGGTCGACGTCGTCGGCAACGGCCTCAAGGTGCACATCGCCAGGGACGGCCGGCTGGTCGCGGTCGACGGCGTGCCGCTGGCCGGGCTGCCCGCCACGCTCGGTGCGGCGCGCGTCGACGCCGTCGCCGCCCACCAGGCCGCGGTACGCGCCGTGTCGGGCACGACGGCCGCGACCGTGCGCTCCCGGACCACCTCGTCCGCGACCTTCTCCGACGGCGGTCGCTCCCGCCAGGTCGTCTTCAACACGAAGACCGGCCCGAGACTGGCGTGGGAGGTGATCGACATGGACGGGGGCTACCTGAGCGTGGTGGACGCGGCCGACGGCGGCGTCCTCTTCCAGCGGAGCATGGTGGCCAACCACCACGCGACGACGTGGCAGAACTACCCGGGCGCCCCGGTCGGCGGAACCCAGCGCACGGTCGACCTGACCAGGTGGTTGCCGTCGAACGCGACCAGGCTGGAGGGCAACGTCGGGCACGTCTACTCCGACGTGAACGCCGACAACGTCGCGCAGGCGTCGGAAGAGGTCACGCCGAACGCCGCGAGCAGCTTCGATTTCCCGTTCACGAACTTCTCCGACCAGGTCGGCGCCCCGTGTTCGGCGCAGCGGCAGTGCTCGTGGAATCCGGCGGTGCCGTACTCCTGGCAGACCAACCGCGAGCAGAACGCGGCGCAGCTCTTCTCCTTCCTGGGCACCTGGCACGACCACCTCGCATCCGCACCGATCGGTTTCACCCGGGCAGCCGGCAACTTCGAGGCGGTCGACGGTGACGCGGTGGTCGCCGAGGCGATGGACGGCGCGGACACCGCCAACGGTCTGCCGGACAGCGACCACGACAACAACGCCAACATGACCACCCCGCCGGACGGCATGGCGCCGCGCATGCAGATGTACCTGTTCGTCAAGTCGGCAAGCGTTCTCGCCGGCAACTCGGGAGACACCGCGGACATCCTCTACCACGAGTACACCCACGGACTGTCCGACCGACTGGTGGTCGACGCCAGCGGCAACTCGACGCTGATCAGCGCCCAGGCGCAGGCGATGTACGAGGCGTGGAGCGACTGGTACGGCCTGGACTACCTGGTCGACAGCGGTCTCGAGCGGGACGACGCCGTCGACGGTGACGTGCGCGAGGGCGACTACATCCTGGGCGGCCGTTCGGTGCGCAGCGAGGCGATGGACTGCCCGGTGGGCAGCACCGAGCAGGTGTGCGCCGGCAACCCCGCTGCGGGCTCGGGCGGCTACACCTACGGCGACTACGGCAGGATCCGCAACTCGTCGACCGTACCGGGCACCACCGAGCCGGAGATCCACGCCGACGGTGAGATCTGGGCGCAGACCCTCTGGGACCTGCGCGCCGCGATCGGCAGCCGCCTGGCCCGTTCCCTGGTCACCCGTGCGATGGAACTCTCCCCGGCGGACCCGTCCTACCTGGACATGCGGGACGCGATCCTGCTCGCCGACCGGGTCGTGAACCACGGCCGCGGGCAGCGGGACATCTGGCGGGTCTTCGCCGCCCGCGGCATGGGCGTGCACGCGAGTACGGACGGCGCCGGCGACACCACTCCGACCGAGGACTTCTCGGTGCCCCGGCGCTGACGCGCCAGCGTGGGTACGGCGGGACGTCACGACTGCGGCGTCCCGCCGTACCCGGGCCCTAGGCTGCCGGGATGTCCGGCCCCGCCGGTGTCGCCGCCCGCTCGGCGGCGCTGCGCAGCACGCAGAACTCGTTGCCCTCCGGGTCGGCGAGCACGACCCAGCCGGAGCCGTCCGGCCGGATCTGGTCGGCGACATGCACCGCGCCGATGCCGAGCAGCCGCTCGACCTCCTCGCCCCGGGTCCGGTCGGCGGGCTCCAGGTCCAGGTGCAGCCGGTTCTTCACGGCCTTGCCCTCGGGCACGGCGATGAACAGCACCTCCGGGCCACCCGGCGGCAGCAGCATCGCCTCCGGGTCGCCGGGAAGGTCGTCCGGCTGCATGGGGCAGTCGAAGACCTGCGACCAGAAGCCGGCCAGGGCGTACGTGTCGCGACAGTCGAAGCTGATGTTGTGGATCGTCGAACTCACAGTGGTCCTCCACGAGAGTGGCGTGGCACGGGGAACGTCGCCTCCGGGACCCTCAGCCGACGCGGACCCGGGGCGCGGAGTCATGCTTGGTGGACATCGACGCACCCCCTCTCGTCTCGGGCTGACGCGGCGATCCTGCCGGCGTCCGGGGATGCGCGCAACCGCATTCTCACCCGCTGATGGCCACCGGACCGGGCACCGCCGGGGCGTCCACCGCCGGCAGGGTGACGGTCACCTCCAGGCCACCGCCGGGCTGGGCGACCACCCGGACCGTACCGCCGTGCGCCTGGCAGACCGCGCGGACGATGGACAACCCCAGGCCGGAGCCGCGCGCGCCGGTACGCTCCCGGCCGCCGCGCCGGAACGGCTCGAACAGCCCGGGCACGTCGGCCTGGTCCACCTCGAAACCGGTGTTGCCGACCACCAGCCACGAGCGGTCGCCGTCGGTGCCCGTCCGTACCCAGAGCCGCCCGTGCAGGTGGTTGTAGCGGACGGCGTTCTCGATCAGGTTGCCGGCCAACCGGTCGAGCAGCCCCGGGTCACCGATCACCGGCGCGGCCTGAAGTGACGTCTGTACCCGCAGGCCGATCCGCTCGACCTCGCGGCGCATCGCGGACAGCGCGTTGGCGGTGCCCGTCGCCAGGTCGCACTCGCTGCGCCGCCCCAGCCGCCCGCCGGCCTGGGCCTCGCTGCGGGCCAGCACCAGCAGCGCGTCCACCAGGCCGTTCGCCCGCTCCGAGGCGTCCCGGACCACGGTCGCCATCCGGCGGTACTCGGCGGCGTCCGCGTCGTCGTCGCTGAGCGTCACGTCGATCTCGGTCCGCATGACGGCGAGCGGGGTACGCAGCTCGTGCGAGGCGTTCGCCACGAAACGCCTCTGCGCCTCGAACGCGGACGCGATCCGGTCCAGCATCGCGTCGAACGTCTTCGCCAGCTCGGCCACCTCGTCGTCCGCGCCCGAGTAGCCGATGCGCTGGTCCAGGGTCGCCTCGCCGAGCCGTTGGGCGGTCGCGGTGACCTGGTGCAGGGGTCGCAGCGCCCGGCCGGCCACCGCGTACGCGCCGGCGACCCCCACCACGCTGATCGCCAACAGCGCGACCAGCCCCTTGGCCAGCAGCTCCCCGGAGGCGGCGTCGACGAGTTCGCGCTGCCACTGGGCCGCGTCCATCCTGCCGCCGTCGGAGAGCAACACGGTCGTGCCGGGCAGCAGCTCATCGGTGGGCCGCAGCGCGTCACGGACCAGCAGCCAGGCCAACACCACCAGGATCGCGCCCGCGCCGACCAGCAGCACGCCGTTGAGCAGCGTCAACCGCAACCGTAGGGTGGGCCGCAGCCGCCCCGGCCGGCTCACGGCAGCACCTCGGCCGTGCGGTAACCCGCCCCCACCACCGTCTCGATCAACGGCGGATCGCCGAGCTTCTTCCGCAAGGTCATGACGGTCACCCGGACGATCGTGGTGAACGGGTCGGTGTTGGCGTCCCAGACCCGCTCCAACAGCTCCTCGCTGGACACCACCGCGCCACGGGCCTTGAGCAGCTCGCTGAGCACGCCGAACTCCTTGTTGGTCAGGTCCACCGGCACACCGGCGCGGGTGGCGACCCGGCGGGCCGGGTCCAGCACCAGGTCGGCCAGTTCGAGCACCGGCGGCGCGGCCGGGGTGGCCCGCCGGCCCAGCGCCTGCACCCGGGCGACCAACTCGTCGAACGCGAACGGCTTGGGCAGGTAGTCGTCCGCGCCGAGTTGCAGCCCCTCCACCCGGTCGGCCACCGTGCCGCTCGCCGTCAGCATGAGCACGCGGGTCAACGCACCGGAGGCGGCGAGGTCGGCGCAGATCTGGTCGCCGTGCACGCCGGGCAGGTCACGGTCGAGCACCACCACGTCGTACCGGGTGACGAACGCCGCCTCATGGCCGGCGTCGCCGTCGTACGCCACGTCGACCGCCATGCCCCGCTTGCGTAACCCGCGCGCGATCGCGTCGGCGAGGTTGCGCTCGTCCTCCACCACCAGTACCCGCATGCCGGCCTCCTCGCTGCTGACCACCGACAACCTAGTGCCGGCGGGCAACCATCCTCCCTCGCCGACCGCCGGGACCCGCCGACGGTCAGCGGGGCAACCGCCACACCCCGAACGCGGCGTCCCGACGGCGGCAGAGCAGCAGGCCGGCGGCGGCCCGGCAGTCCCCGGCGGCGTCGCGCAGCACGTCCAGGACGCGCACCGTGCCGCTGCGGACGTCCAACTCGGCGACGACCAGGCCGCCGTCGGGGTGGCGGCGTACGCCGATCAGCGGTTTGTCGACGTCGTACCGGACGATCTCCCAGCGACCCAGCCTCGCCAGCACCCGACCGGTCGGCGGATCGAGGACGACGAGATCCTCCGCTCCCGGCCCGGCGCTGCTCACCTCGGTGGCCAGCAATCGGTCGGCGTACGGCCAGACCCAACCCCAGCGGTCGTCGGCCCATCGTGGCTCACCTGTCGCGGCGTCGACCGTCCGCATCCCGCCGGACTGGCTCTGCAGGCACAGGAGGACGCCGCAGGCGGAGACGTACGTCTCCCCGACGGCAGGGATCTGCCAACGCCGGTCCAGGTGGTCCAAGCCGTACGCCGTCATGACGGACGGTGATCCGTCGACGGTGACCAGCAGGTCGTCCACCACCTGCATGACGCGGGGTGTTCCACCGGGAGGCACGGGCAGGTTGGCGCGGGCCCGCACCGTTCCGGTGGTCGCATCGCGGACCTCGAACTGCCCGTTCCCGCGCAGGAGCACCAACCGGTCCACCCATCGCTCGCCGTCGCGCGGGGTGAGGTCGGCACCCGCCTCGACGGACGCCTGCCAGCGCACGGTGCCGCAGCACGCGTCGACGGCGCGCAGGGCGCCCACGGCCTCGTTCTCGGTGGACCACAACAGGATCGCGCCGTCGGGCAGGAGGATGGGCCTTCCCGGTTGCTGCCAGCGGTACGCGCCGGTCCGGGGATCCAGCGCGATCGTGAGCGTCCCGGCGCCCTCCGAACCGGTCTCGTACCCGATGGCCAGCAGCGTGTCCCCGTACCGTGCGACACCCCAGTACCGGCCCTCGGCCGGCAGCGACGTGCGCCAGGCCGGCGTGCCCCCGGGCAGTCGGGTGGCGGTCAGCGTCCGCTGCCGCGTCGCCCCGATCGGCTCGACGAGGAAGACGACGTCGTCGAAGAGGACCGCGTCGGCGCCGGCGGTGGCCGGTAACGTCGTACCCACGCGCCGCGGATACGGCGTCGACGTGGCGAGGCCGACGAGCACCAGCAGCGCGACGAGCGCGGCGCGGGTCCGGCGTCCCCGCCCCGACGGTGGGCGGGGCAGCGGATCGGGGTCCGGTCCGTGCCGCAGCTCCCCGAGGTCGATCACCGCGTCGGTCACCGGGACAACCTCCAGAGGGCCGTCGAGCCGTCGAGCCGTCGGCAGAGCAGGACGAGCCGCGCCGCCTGACACCCGCCCACCACGCCCGGCAGGACGTCCAGGATCCGCGTCCGCCCGGCGTCGAGGTCCAACTCGGCGACGACGAGCCGGCCGTCGGGCGTCGGGCGTACGCCGAGCAGCGTGTCCTCGCGGCGTACCTGGTCCACGAGCTGCCACCGGCCCAGCTCGGCACGTTCCCGCCCGGTCCGCGCGTCGCGCACCGCGTACCGCTGCTCGGACGCGGCCACCAGCAGCCGGTCCCGCCGGACGTCCACGAGCGTGTCCGGTCCCGAATCGGACCAGCGGACGACGCCGGTGGCGGGGTCGATGGTCTGGATACCACCGGTCTGCTGGACCGTACACAGCAGATCGGCGCACGGGACCGCCCAGGCGACCAGCGACGCCGGGGACGTCCAGACCCGCTGCATCGCGGGCAGCCGGAAGGCGACCAGCTCGGTGCTGCCGGGCGGAACGAGCAGCACCAGGTCGTCCACCACCTGCAGCCGCTGGAACGCCGAGCGGTCACCGGGCAACGTGTCGACGCTGTGCAGCAGGTCTCCGGTGTCGGCGTCGTGCACCTGCACCTCGCCGGTCGGCTGGACGAACACCACCTGGTCGACCTGCCCGTCCCGGCGGTGGAATTCGGTGCCGCCGAACGGCACGGGCACCGACCACAGGAGTCGACCGGTGTCGGGTGCCACCCGACTCACCGTGCCCAGCCCGTCGCCCGTGTCGTTGGCGAGGAGCATGCCCCCGTCGGTGGCCCGCTGGGCGATCCCCGGTTGACGCCAGCGCCGCTGGCCCGTCTCGGCGTCGAAGGCGGTGGTCTCCAACACACCGCTCGCGACGTTGACGCCCACCGCCAGCAGCATTCCGCGTTGGATCCACACGGTCACGTAGTCACCGCTGCGGTCCAGCGGCGCCCGCCAGCGACGCCGTACGCCGTCCCCGCCCGTCGGCCCGGCCTGGTCGTAGACGCTCAGGTACCGGTCGCCGTTGGGCGTGGACGCGTCGACCACCACGACGCCGTCCTCGGTGAGGTACGCCGAAGCGCCCGGCGCGGTCGGCACCGACGTGACGATGCGTTGCCGGACCGGTGTCGCGCCGGCGAGGGTGACGAGAGCCAGCAGCAGCACGGCCACGCTGCGCAGGGGGCGGCCGGCGGCGCGCGGTGGGCGGGCCGGTGGCGGCAACGACGAGGGCTCGTCCCGGATCTCGCCCAGCTCGATGATCGACAACGACCGTCCCTCCATCGCCGGCGCAACCGACCGGGTGTGACCCGGCAAACCGGCCGTGGGCGCACCGGCCCGGCAAAAGCGACGCATCCTCGCCTGTACGATGGCGCGTCGTGGCTGTGCCGGTGGTAGACCCCTCGCTGAATTCCGTGACCGAGCCCGCGTCGGACCAGGTCGAGCCGACACGGCGGCCTCGACGCCGTCCGGCCCGAGCCGACCTGCTGGCCCTCGGAGCCTATGTGCTGCTGGGCGTCTTCGTCTGCCTCAACTACTGGGGGGACGTGACCGGCCGGGTCTCGTCGCACCTGCCCACCGACCACAGTTGGTTCGAGTGGCTGTTCGCGCACGGCGCGTACTCGGTGCGGCACCTGGAGAACCCGCTGTTCACGGCCCGGCAGAACGCCCCGGACGGGGTGAACATGATGGCCAACACCTCGCTGCTCGGGGTGACGCTGCCGCTGGCCCCGCTCACCATGCTGCTCGGCCCGCAGGTGATGTACGCCCTCTACCTGGGCGGGGCCCTGGCCGCCACCGCCGGCACCGCGTACTGGATGCTCTCGCGGCACCTGGTGCGCTCGCGGGCGGCGGCCTTCGTGGGCGGGGCCTTCCTCGGCTTCGCGCCGGGCATCATCCACCACGCCAACGGCCAGCCCAACTTCGTCTCCAACTTCCTGCTACCGCTGATCGTGGTGCGGGTGCTGCGCCTCGGCGAGCCGGGCCGGTGGCGGCGCAACGGGCTGGTGCTCGGCGCGCTGGTGGCGTACCAGATCTTCATCAACGAGGAGATGCTGCTGCTCACCGCGCTGGCCTGCCTGGTCGTCGTGCTGGCGTACGCGGTGCAGCGACCCCGGGCGATCCGCGCCATGGCCGGGACGTTCGCGGCCGGGCTGGGCGTGGCCGGTGGGGTGGCCCTGACGCTCACGGCGTACCCGATCTGGTTCCAGTTCGACGGCCCCCAGTCCTACCGGGGCCTCCAGGGTGGCGTCTTCCACAACTGGGGCGAGGACCTGGTCGCCTTCGTGACCTTCGCCCGGGACACCTGGGCGGGTAACCCGGAGGTGGAGAAGACGATCGGGCTGACCGAGCAGAACACCTGGTTCGGCTGGCCGCTGGTGCTGGTCTCGCTGGTGGCTCTGGTGCTGCTCGTCCGCCGCTCGCTGGCCGCCCGGATCGTCGCGGTGCTCGTCGTGGTGTTCACCGTGGCCTCGATCGGGCCGTGGGTGCGTTTCGACGGCGTGGAGACCGACATCCCCGGCCCGTGGTCCTACGTGTCGGACGACCTGCCGCTGGTCGAGATGATGATGCCGACCCGGCTGGCCCTGGTGGTCGCCGCCGCGGTGGGCGTACTGCTGGCGCTGTTCTGCGAGGCGGCGTCCCGCCAGGCCCGCGCGGGCGTCGCGCCGGCCCCGCGCGCCGGGGAGCCGGCCACCGCGCCGGTCGCCCCGCGCCGACGGTGGCTGCGCCCCCTGGGGTACGCGGCGGTCGCCCTCGCCCTGCTGCCACTGTTCCCCCGGCCGCTGCCCGCACAGCAGATCGACCCGCCGCCGCACTTCATCACGGCGGGCGGCTGGCGGCCGTACGTGCCGGCGGGCCGGACCCTCGTGCCGGTGCCGATCCCGAGCAACGTGCACGGTCTGCCGACGCTGCGCTGGAGTGCCCTGACGGGGCAGGAGTTCCCCATTCCGGGCGGCTACTTCATCGGCCCGAACGAGCTGGGCGAGGGTGTCTTCGGCGCGCCGAACCGACCGACCAGCAGCCTCATCTACTCCACCATGGACAAGGGCGCCGTCCCGGTCCTCACCGACGAGAACCGGCGGCAGGCCGTCGAGGACCTGCGGTTCTGGCGGGCGTCGGTGGTGGTGCTCGGCGCCCACCCGCGTGAGGCGGTGCTGCGCGAGCTGGTCACCGCGCTGCTCGGGCCGCCGCAGCGGGTCGACGACGTCTGGATCTGGGACGTCCGCGCCCTGGTGGGCTGATCAACCGACGAGGGGCCGTACGTCCCACATCCACCCGCCGTCGACCGGGCGGCCCGCGCCGAGCAGGTCGTCGACGGTCCGCCGGACGGCGTCGCCGTTCGGCAACCGACCGAGCACCACGACCGCCGCTCGCCAGTGCCGCAGATCCTCGACGGCCTGGCGGCGGTCGGCCGCGCTCAGCACCGGTGTCGCGCCGGTCTCGGCGACCCGCCGCAGCAGCACGGCGGTGGGCCGGTCCGGGGCGCCCCAGCGGGCCGCCGGGTCGTCCGGCCCGCTGGGCCCGATGAAGTACCCGCCCGGGGCGTCGAACGACAGCCCGGTACGCGCCGACCAGAACATGACCGGGCTCAGCGCGGCGCCGGTGACCGGGGGCACCGCCACCACGGTCCGCCCGGGCGGCACCAGCGGTCGCCAACCGTCAGCGGCGACGAAGGCCGGCACGGGCGGGACGGGAACGACCCGGATCGGTGTCGGCGTCAGGGGCAGCAGCGCGGCGGCCACCGCCGGCACCCACACCAGCCGCACCGGCAGTCCCGGCACGGCCGTCCGGCGGGCCCCGGCGACGCGGTCCACGAAGAGCGCCACCAGGACGCCGAGCACGGGCACGCAGACCAGCGCGAACCGGGCCGGCACCGCGAGGTCGAGCAGCGGCAGCCCGGCGACGAGCCGGTACGGGCCCGGGATCCCGGTGGCGCTGCCGTCCAGCCGCAGGTCGGTGCCGAGCGACAGCAGGGCGAAGACCACACCGCAGCCGGCCAGCGCGCGGACCAGCGGTCGTCGCCACAGCCAGACCACGACCACGACCACGAGGACCAGCAGCCCGGGGCCGAAGAACGAGTTCTCCTCCGTCGGGTTCGGCGAGAGCAGGCCCGGCAGCCAGTCGTCCCCGAGGACGGTCTGCCGGGCCGACGCGGTGAACGACGCCGCGTCGAGCTGGAAGCCGTGCGCGGCGAACGCCATCCCGGTGTAGTGCTGCGGTCCGTGGAACTGGAACCACAGCGGGTACGCCAACAGCACCGCGCCCACCACGGCCGCCACCGCGAGCCGACCGCACAGGGCCGGCGCGAGACGACGGGCAGCGGCCCGGTCGGCCAGGGCGTAGCCCAGCGCGAAGACCCCGGCGGCGAGCACCAGGAAGACCAGCACCTCCTCGCCGATGAAGACCTGCCAGACGAGCAGCAGCCCGAGGACGACCCCGGGCCGCCACACCCCTGCGGAACGGGCGTCCGGACGGAACACCAGGGCGAGGATCGCCGGCAGCAGGAACTGGGCGGCCACGTGCAGGTGCGCGCCGGCCTGGGCGACCATGCCGGGGGCGAACCCGCAGACCAGCCCGCCGAGCGCCGCCGCGGAGCGGGCGGAGACGAGTCGACGACGCAGCAGCGCGTACCAGGCCGTGGCGGTGCCGGCGAGGCAGCCGACCACCGCCACGCAGAACGCCACCTGCGAGCCGAACAGCAACGTGACCGGGGTCAGCGGGACGCCCAGCCCGAGCACCGAGGTGTTCGCCATCAGGTTGACGCCGTACGGCGCGTTCAGGGCGGCGCTGAAGAGCGGGTTCTCCCCCGCGACCACGGTGTGCGCCGCGTGGGCCAGCATCCACTCGAAGAGCACCTGGTCACCGGCCTGGTGGAACAGCCGCTGCGGGTGACCCCACTGCGCGCTGGTCAACAGCGTGGCCAGCGCCAGGTAGCCGGCGACCACCAGCGCGTCCGGCAGCCACGCCGCCCGTGGCGGGCGCGCGGCCGGGGAATCGGCCGTCGTCGTCGACCGCGCCGTTCCCGTGATCATCAGACCGAGCGGTCGGTCAACGTCCGGACATCCCACACCCAGACGTCCAGTTCCTGGCGGCCGGGACCGACCAGCTCCTCGACGGTACGGCGCAGCGGCTCGGCGTTCTGTTGGCGGATCGGGAGCACGAGGATCGCCGCCCGCCAGTGCCGCAGCTCGTCCGTGAAGCGCCGGCGCTGCCGGTCGTCCAGTTTGGAGGTACGACCGGTGGTGGCCACCTCCTCCAGCAGTTGGCCCACCCCGCTGGGCCGGCCGCCGAACCGGCCCGGGTCACCGGTGTTGCCGTTGCGGGGGGCGAGGAAGTAGCCACCCGGGATCTTGAAGTCGAGGTTGGTGGCCGCCGCCCAGCGCATGCCGTGCGTGTTGCCCATGCTGGGCACCGGGATCGGCACGAGCGTCTGGTCCGGCCCGACGTACGCCCGCCACCGGTCGGCGGTGATGAACTCCGGCACGGGCGGCCGGGAGACCATCCGCAGCGGCATCGGAGCGATCGGTAGCAGCGCGAACGCCAGGCCGGCGGCGGTGAGCGTCCGGACGGTACGCCGGTCGGCCGGCCGCAGCGCCCAGGCCCGCTCGACGGCGATCGCGAGCAGCAGACCGATGACCACCGTGGTGATCAGACCGAACCGGGTCGGCACCACCGCGTCCAGCAGGGGCAGGTGCACCAGCAGCTCCCACGGCCCGGTGATCAGGTCCCGGTCCCACCAGGAGATCTGCTCGCCGAGCGAGAGCAGGGCGAAGAACGCGCCGGTCGCCGCGAGCGCCCGGACGATCATCTCCCGACGCAGCCAGACCACGACGCCGACGGCGAGCATCGACAGGCTCCAGCCGAAGAAGGCGTTCTCCTCCGAGTAGTTCGGCGCGAGGTTGACGTTGGCCCGCTGGTTGCCGCCGAGGGTGGCCGAGCCGGGCGCGAAGAAGGCGGCGATGTCGTTGCCGTAGTCCTGCACCGCGTCACTGAGCCCGTGGTACGCCATCGGCCCGGCGAACTGCACGTACAGGGGGTACGCCAGCAGCGCCCCGGCCAGCAGCGCGCAGGCGGCCAGCCCGGCGGCCAGCGGTCGCCACGCGGCCCGCCAGCGGGCCGGCTCCTGGACCACCACCGCGAGCAGGAAGATCCCGCAGGCCAGCGCCGTGAAGAGCAGGATCTCCTCGTTGATGAACGCCTGTGCGGTGACGAGCACCGCCAGCAGGAGGCCGTGACGGACCGGCCGGCGCGAGCGGGTCAGCACCAGGACCCGCCAGACGATGAACGGCAGCAGGAACTGGCTGATGATGTTCGGGTGCCAACTCGCGTGCGAGAGCATCGCCGGGGAGAAGCCGCAGAACCAGCCGCCGACGGCCGCCGCGAGCGGCGTACGCACGATGTGGCGGCGGAGCACCACGTACCAGGCCATGGCGGTGCCGGCAAGGCCGAGCGTCACCAGCACGACGAAGGACACCGCCGGGCCGAACAGCAGGGTCACCGGCACCATCGGGATGCCCAGCGCCAGCACCGCCGTGTTGGCCATCAGGTTGACGCCGTCGGGGTAGTTGAACTGCTCGGTGTAGAACGGGTACTCGCCGTGCAGCACCACCCGTACCGAGTGGGCGAGGAAGAACTGCACCTGAGCCGGGTCACCGGTGTAGAGCGACGCCACCCGGCCGGCCGGGTCCAGCCAGATCCGGCTGGTCACCCAGACGGCGGCGAGCAGGAACAGCGCGCCGACGGCCAGGTGCTGCCGACGCGGGGTCCAGCGGGCCCAACCGCGCCGACTCGGTTCGGACGCCGGAACCGTCCCGTCCGGCGCGGTGGTCTCCGACACAGTCGCGTCCGGAGCAGCCTCGTCCTGGTCCGGCGCTGCCTGGTCCGGCACGGCCCCGTGCGGCGCGACCCGCGACGGGTCGGCCTCCTCGGGCGGGGCCGAAACCGGCGCTGTCGTTTCGGGTGCGGTCGAGGTCGGGATGGCCGGGGCGGTGTCGACCCGGTCGGCCGGAGCGGCGGAATCGCCGGGCGCCCCGACGGACCTGGCCCGGGAAACGAGGGCGCGGGACTCGGCAGGCGTCACAGTCGGCGGAGTCTACCCGAGCGGCAAAAAGGCACTAAAGCCCCGGTGATGTCCATTGTGGTGGACGAGGAACCGGCCAGCGGCGGCGTGGCGTCGGACATCTCGTACTATGGCGCTTTCCGACAGCGACGGCGAGGCGATCGGGGGCGGATCAGGTGACTCCGGGCCGCCGGCACGGCAGGACGCTCGCCGTCCTGCTGACGGCGTTGTTGGTCAGCACCGCATGCGGTCCCGTCGCGGACCGCGCGCCTCGCGATCTGCGCGTGGGGTACGACAGCCTCGACGGCACGCTGGCCGTGTGGCCGCCGCGGGGCGATCTGTCCGGCGACGCCGCGGCGACGACGGCGGTCACCGAGGCGGTGCGCGACTGGCGGTCACCGGACGACGACCGGGCGCACCTGCCGTCGTCCGGCATCCTCTTCTCCGGACGCGTCGACGGCGCCCCGGTGGCCCTGGTCGCGGCCGACGTGCCGGGCGAGAGCGCGTCCTGGCTGCTCCAGCTCACGGCCGACGGCGGCCGGTACCGGATCGCCCGCGCCACCGAGTACACCGACCCCGGCTACCTGGTCTACTCCGACGTGCTGCCGGTGCAGACGGCCGGCGGCCGGCGCTACCTGGTCTCGGCCCGCGTGCAGCAGTTGCTCGGGCCGCAGGGGCGGGCGTTGGCCGTCACCGACGGCCTCAGCGCGCCGGTCGACGTGCCGGCCTGCATGGCTGTCGGCGTGACGGCGACGCTGCGCGCCACCGAGTCACTGCCCCGCGGCCGGGCCGCCGACCGCCTGCTCGACCTGGGCACCGGCACGACCGACCCGCGTTATCCACTGGTCCGGGACGAGTCCGGCGCCGGCCGGCGGGCGCTCACCGGCCTGGACACCTGCGTGCTGGCCGGCGAGCGGGGCCCGTTCGGCAGCATTCCGCGCCGGATCGGCGACCGGGACGCGCCGAAGTCGGTACCGACGTCCTGGCCGATGGCGAAGCTCTCGGTCCGGTCGCTCGGCGAGGTGGCCCTCGGCGGTGGCGAGCCGGCCGAGTTGCAGCAGCTCAGTTGGGACACCGACGCCGGCACGATGACCGCTGTCGTCTACCGGCCGGCGGACGGGAGCGCGCCGGTGGTGTCGCCGGCCGACCGGGCCACTCCGTTGCAGACGTACCAGCTTCCGATCCCCAACCAACCGCTGCTGGTGCTCAGTTGGCGGGCCACCCGGGACAGCTCGCTCTCGGTACCGCCCGGCACCCCGCTGCTGGTGGAACGCCCCGGCCTGGTGGTCGTGCCGGAGCCGTCCCGAACCCAGACCTACAGCCTCGCCAACACCGACAAAACCCACTACCGCTCAGTAAGCCCCCGCCGCTAACCCCACCCCCACCCCCACCCCGCCCCCCACCCCACCCCACCCGGTCGATCATGGACTTGTGGTGGGCATTAGGTGTGGATCCGCCTCTTTTGGGAGGCACCACAACTCCATGATCGACGGGGCAGGTGACGGGGTGGCGCGGACGCACGACGGCGGGCGGCCCCCCGGGGGGCGCCCGCCGTCGGGCGTCCGCGGGCTAGTTCTGGGCTGCCGTGTTGCTGGTGGGGGTCAGGTGGTCCGGGGTGGCGTCCAGGCGGGAGATCCAGCCGGTGACGTCCCGGGCCACGTCCTGCGCGGTCAGGCCGAGGTCGGCGAGGATCTGCGCGCGGGTGCCGTGCGGGTGCCAGTCGGCCGGTACGCCCAGGTCCTTGAGCGGCACCCGGACGTCGGCGTCGCGCATCGCCTGGCCGAGAGCGTCGCCGACACCGCCGACGCGGACGCCGTCCTCGACGGTGACCACGAGCCGGTGGCGGGCGGCCATGTCGACCAGCTCGGCCGGGACCGGACGTACCCAACGGGGGTCGACGACGGTGACGCCGTAACCGTGCTCGGCGACCCGGGCGGCGACCTCCATGCCCATCTGGCCGAAGGAGCCGACGGCGACGAGCAGCACGTCGGTACGCGCCGACTCGGCCAGCACGTCGACGGTGCCGACCCGGCGCAGCGCCGGCAGGTCGGCGGCGACCGCGCCGGTCGGGAAGCGCAGGACGGTCGGGCCGTCGTCGGTGCCCACCGCCTCGCGCAGCTCCTCGCGGAGGGTGGTGGCGTCACGGGGGGCGGCGATCCGCAGACCGGGCACCACGCCGAAGACCGACATGTCCCAGATGCCGTAGTGGCTGGGGCCGTCCGGGCCGGTGATGCCGGCCCGGTCCAGTACGAAGGTCACCGGCAGCTTGTGCATCGCCACGTCCAGCAGAACCTGGTCGAAGGCGCGGTTGAGGAAGGTGGCGTAGACGGCGACCACCGGGTGCAGGCCACCGAGCGCCAGGCCGGCCGCCGAGGTGGCGGCGTGCTGCTCGGCGATGCCCACGTCGTACACCCGCTCGGGGTACTTGCGGGCCAGCTTGGCGATGCCGGTCGGCTCGGCCATGGCAGCGGTGATGCCCACCACGTCGGGCCGCTCGTCGGCGACGGCCAGCAGCTCGTCAGCGAAGACGTGGGTCCACTTCACCGAGGGTGCGGCCAGCAGCGTGCCGGTCTCCACGTCGAAGGCGCTGCTCGG
The DNA here is from genome assembly GCF_053585025.1 of Micromonospora sp. RB23. Lineage (NCBI taxonomy): Bacteria > Bacillati > Actinomycetota > Actinomycetes > Micromonosporales > Micromonosporaceae > Micromonospora > Micromonospora sp. RB23. The sequence goes on along the minus strand of NZ_CM132111.1, from coordinate 1,940,741 downwards.
GCCGTGCAGGCAGTCCGCCTCGTCCTCCTCGGCCGGGCGGTAGCCGTACCCCTTGCGGGTGACGGCGTGCACGATCACCGGGCCACCGAAGTTCTTCGCCGCGCGCAGGGCCGACTCGACGGCCGCGACGTCGTGCCCGTCCACCGGGCCGACGTACTTGATGCCCAGGTCCTCGAACATGGCCTGCGGGGCGACCGCGTCCTTGATGCCCTTCTTGACCGCGTGCAGCACCTCGTACATCGGCTTGCCGACCAGCGGGGTGGAGCCGAGGGCGTCCTTGACGGTGTCGAGGACCTTCTCGTAGCCCGGGTTGAGCCGCAGCGAGGAGAGGTGGTCGGCCAGCCCGCCGATGGTGGGCGAGTAGGACCGGCCGTTGTCGTTGACCACGATGACCAGCGAGTTGCCGGCGGTGGCGATGTTGTTGAGCGCCTCCCAGCACATGCCGCCGGTGAGCGCGCCGTCGCCGACCACGGCCACGACGCTGCGCTGCTCCCCCCGCAGGGCGTACGCCTTGGCGAGGCCGTCGGCGTAGGAGAGCGCGGTGGAGGCGTGCGAGTTCTCGATGAGGTCGTGCTCGCTCTCGGCCTGGCTGGGGTAGCCGGAGAGGCCACCGCGCTGGCGGAGCTTGTCGAAGCCGGCCTGACGCCCGGTGAGGATCTTGTGCACGTACGCCTGGTGGCCCGTGTCGAACAGGAGCCGGTCCCGGGGGGAGTCGAAGACGCGGTGCATGGCCAGCGTCAGCTCGACCACGCCGAGGTTGGGCCCGACGTGCCCGCCGGTGCGGGAGACCTTGGCGATCAGAAAGTCCCGGATCTCGGCGGCGAGCACATCCAGCTCTTCGCCGGACATCCGCTTGACGTCCTGCGGACCGCGGACCGTCTCCAGCAGCCGACCGTGGTTGGCCGTGTCCTCTTCAACGCTCATGACCGGAGAGTCTATCGGCCGTCCGACACTCCGCAGCCTGGCCCGAGCCGCTTTCGCCGGACCGGCCGGCTGAGCGCCTGGTCAGGGGCGAATCCGCCGCCGGTCGCTACGCGGCGGTCGGCGGGAGCAGCAGCCCGACGCACTCGACGTGCTGGGTCATCGGGAACAGGTCGAAGCCGCGCAGCGCCGCCAGCCGCCAGCCCAGGTCGGCGAAGGTGCGGACGTCCCGGGCGAAGGCCGCCGGGTCACACGCCACGTACGCGACCGCGCGCGGGCCGGCGGCGGCCAGGGCGCGCACCACCGGGGCGCCGGCGCCGGAGCGCGGCGGGTCGAGCACCACCACGTCGACCGGGCCGGTGATCCGTCGGCGGGCCAGCGCGGTCTCCACCCGGGCCGACACCACCTCGACGCGGGGCAGGTCGGCCAGGTTCTCCCGGGCGGCGGCGACGCCCTGCGCGGAGGCCTCCACCAGCGTCACCCGACCGGCCGCGCCGACGCGGGCGGCCAGCCCGGCGGCGAACAGTCCGGCGCCGCCGTAGAGGTCCCAGGCGGCCTCGCCCGGCCGCGGGTCGAGCAGCTCCAGCACAGCGGTGTTCAGCGTGTCGGCCGCCGCCGGGTGCACCTGCCAGAAGGCGGACGCGGGCAGCGTCCAGTCCCGCCCGGCGGCCACCTCGCGGACCTCGGTGGGCCCGCTCACCGGGGTGACGACCCCGTCGCGGACCTCGGCGACGCTCACGTCCCCGCCGCTGCTGGCGACGGTCTCCACCGCCTCGGCGGCCGGCCAGCTCGCGCCGGTCGGACCGAGCACCGCGAGCTGCTGGATGGCCGGGTGGGCGATGCGGCAACGGTCGATCGGCACGACCTCGTGCGAGCGGTGCTTGAGCAGGCCGGCCCGGTCCGCGGCGTCGACCGCGTAGCGGACCCGCGTACGCCAGCTGAGCAGCCCACCCGGCAGCGCCTCGACCCGGACGCCGAGCCGGTCCAGCTCGGCGTCGGTGAGCCCGCCGAGGCGGGTCAACTGCTCCCGCACGACGGCGGTCTTCCAGGCCAGTTGCGCGTCCGGGGCGACGTGTTGCAGGTCGCACCCGCCGCAGGCGCCCGGCTTCGCGTACGGGCAGGGCGGTTCCACCCGGTCCGGCGACGGGTCCAGCACGGTCACGGCGTCGGCCCGGACGAACCCGCGGTGCACCTCGGTGACCTCGGCGATCACCCGTTCCCCGGGCAGCGCGTGGCGGACGAACACCACCTGCCCGTCGACCCGGGCGACGCAGTGCCCGCCGGGGGCGACCGCGTCGACGGTCAGCTCGACCCGCTCCGCCTCGCCGAGGCCCCGCTCGGCCGTCGGTGTCACACCCGCGGTCGTACGCTCAGTCACGGCCGTCCCCCACCGTCTCGCCGCCCGCCGGACCCGCCTCGCCGGGCGCCGGCGCGGTCACCGCCGCCGGTACGGTGCCCCGGGGTCCACGCGCCGGCGTGTTGGAGAGGGTGGCGTCCAGCCGGTCCAGGTTCTTGCTGGCGGTCGAGGCGAGCTGCCACGGCACGCTGACCACCATGACCCCCGGTTCGAACAGCAGCCGGCCCTTGAGGCGCAGCGCGCTCTGGTTGTGCAGCAGGTTCTCCCACCAGCGCCCCACCACGTACTCGGGGATGAAGACGGTGACCACGTCGCGCGGCGACGTACGGCGGGTCGAGGCGACGAAGTCCAGGATCGGCCGGGTGATCTCCCGGTACGGCGAGTCGACCACGGTCAGCGGGATGGCCATCTCCCGCCGTTCCCAGTCGGCCTGCAGGTCGCGGGTGTCCTTCTCGTCCACGTTGACGGTCACCGCGGTCAGCGTGTCGGGTCGGGTGGCGCGGGCGTACGCGATGGCCCGCAGCGTCGGCTGGTGCAGCTTGCTGACCAGCACGATGGCGTGGTTACGGGCGGGCAGCACGCCCCGGCTCTCGTCCGGCGGGGTCAGTTCGGCGGCGACCCGGTCATAGTGCCGCCGGATGGCCAGCATCAGCGCGTAGATCACCGCCATCGCGGCGATCGCGATCCATGCGCCGAGCAGGAACTTGGTGATCAGGACGATCACCAGGACCGTGCCGGTCAGGCCCATGCCGAACGTGTTGATGGCCCGCGAGCGGTGCATCCGCTTGCGGGCCTCCGGGTCCCGCTCGGTGCGCAGCCGCCGGTTCCAGTGCCGGATCATGCCGGCCTGGGAGACGGTGAACGAGACGAACACCCCGACGATGTAGAGCTGGATGAGTCGGGTCACCTCGGCCTGGAACCCGACGATCAGCACAATCGCGAAGAGGGCGAGGAACGTGATGCCGTTGGAGAAGGCCAGCCGGTCGCCCCGGGTGTGGAACTGGCGGGGCAGGTAGCGGTCCTGGGCGAGGATCGAGCCGAGCACCGGGAAGCCGTTGAACGCGGTGTTCGCGGCCAGGAAGAGGATGAGCGCGGTCATCCCGGCCACCACGTAGAGCAGGATCGAGCCGGAGCCGAAGACCGTCTCGCCGAGCTGGGTGGTGACGGTCTTCTGCACGTACCCGTCGGGGCCCGAGACGATCTGCAGGGCCGGGTCCTCGACGAACTGCAGGTGGGTCAGCCGGGCCAGCCAGATGATCCCGACGAGCAGGCTCACCGCGATCACGCCCAGCAGCAGCAGTGTGGTGGCGGCGTTGCGGCTCTTGGGCGCCTTGAACGCGGGAACGCCGTTGGAGATCGCCTCGACGCCGGTGAGCGCGGCGGCGCCCGAGCTGAACGTCCGCAGCAGCAGGAAGACGAGCGCGAAGCCGGTCACGCTGTGCTCGGCCTGGATGACCAGGTCGGCGCTGGGCGCACGCAGGTCGTCGCCCAGGACGAAGACACGGAACAGACCGGTGAGCAGCATTCCGCCCATCACGATCACGAAACCGTAGGTGGGGATGGCGAACGCGGTGCCCGACTCGCGCAGCCCGCGCAGGTTGACGGCGGTCAGCAGGATCACCGCGAGGACCGCGATCATGACCTTGTGCGTGGCCACGAACGGAACCACCGAGCCAAGGTTCGCCACTCCGGAGGAAACGGACACGGCCACCGTGAGCACGTAGTCGACCAGCAGGGCGCTGGCCACCCCGATGCCGAACTTGGGGCCGAGGTTGACCGTGGCCACCTCGTAGTCGCCGCCGCCGGAGGGGTAGGCGTGCACGTTCTGTCGGTAGCTGGCCACCACCGTGAGCATCACCACGACGACCGCGAGGGCGATCCACGGGGAGAACACGAACGCCGACGCCCCGGCGATCGACAGGGTCAGCAGGATCTCGTCGGGCGCGTACGCGACGCTGGACAGCGCGTCGGAGGCGAACACGGGCAGCGCGATGCGCTTCGGCAGGAGGGTGTGCTGCAGGCGGTCGGACCGGAACGGTCGACCGAGGAGCAGCCGCTTCAGCAGCGAGGTGGGACTGGCCACGAACGCCAAGGGTACGACCACCACGGCGCGGACGCGGGGGTGGGCGATCACCACCGGTCCAACCGACGGGGTACGGTCGGTCCCGCTGTCGAGGAGGACATGGCAGGCTCGGACCCGGAGCAACCGGCAGCGGCAGCGGTACGCACCTTGGGAGGGACAGCGTGCACGTCGTGATCATGGGATGTGGCCGGGTCGGGTCGACCCTCGCCCACAGCCTGGAGTCCCGGGGGCACTCGGTGGCGGTGATCGACCAGGACGCCGACGCCTTCCGCCGACTCGGCCCCGACTTCGCCGGAATCACGGTGACGGGGGCGGGCTTCGACGGCGAGGTGCTCCGTCAGGCCGGCATCGAGCGGGCGGACGCCTTCGCGGCCGTCTCCAGCGGGGACAACTCCAACATCATCTCGGCGCGGCTGGCCCGCGAGACGTTCGGCGTGTCCCGGGTCGCGGCCCGGATCTACGACCAGCGCCGGGCGCAGGTGTACGAGCGCCTCGGCATCCCCACCGTGGCGACGGTGCGCTGGACGGCCGACCGGATGCTGCGGCACCTCGTACCCGAGGGCAACGTGGAGATCTTCCGCGACCCGACCAGCACCGTGTCGATCGTCGAGGTCCCGGTGCACCGGGAGTGGATCGGTCGCCCGGTGCACGTGCTGGAGGAGGCCTCGGGTGCGCGGGTGGCCTACCTGATCCGCTTCGGCATCGGCACGCTACCCACCGCGTCCACCCTCGTGCAGGAGGGCGACCAGGTGTTCATGCTGGTCAGCGACGACATCGTGGCGACGGTCACGGCGGTGGCGGCGACGCCGCCGGAAGGAGGGCACTGAGCCATGCGGATCGCCATCGCCGGCGCCGGCAACGTGGGTCGTTCGATCGCCCAGGAGCTGATCGAGAACGGCCACCAGGTGATGCTGATCGAGCGTCAGCCGAAGATGCTCCGGCCGGACCGGGTGCCCGCCGCCGAGTGGGTGCTCGCCGACGCGTGCGAGGTGGCCAGCCTGGAGGAGGCCAACGTCGCCGGCTGCGACGTGGTGGTCGCGGCCACCGGCGACGACAAGACCAACCTGGTGCTGTCGCTGCTGGCCAAGACCGAGTTCGCGGTGCCCCGCGTGGTCGCCCGGGTCAACCGGGCGGAGAACGAGTGGCTCTTCACCGAGCAGTGGGGCGTCGACGTCGCGGTGAGCAAGCCCCGGGTGATGGCCGCCCTGGTCGAGGAGGCGGTCACCGTCGGCGACCTGGTCCGGCTCATGACCTTCCGGCAGGGCGAGGCGAACCTCGTCGAGATCACCCTCCCGCCGACCGCCCCGTACGTCGGTCAGCCCCTGCACGCGGTGCCGCTGCCCCGCGACTCCGCCCTGGTGGCGATCCTGCGCGGCAAGCGCGTCCTGGTGCCCAGCCCGGACGACCCCATCGAGGCCGGCGACGAGCTGATCTTCGTCTGCACCGCCGAGGTGGAGGACGACGTGCGAGCGGTCATCCTCGGCCCGGACAGCGTCGAGCGGACCCGCGGCTCCCGCTGAACCCCCCTGCGGTGCGCCCGGCGCGGGCTCTCAGGCGCCGGGCAGCGGGGTGGGCTGCGACTCCCGGGTGACCCGGCGCACCGTCCAGACGGTGATGAGCAGCAGCAGCGCGTACGGCGGATAGCCCAGGGCCAGCCGTGCCACACCCAACGCCGTGTCCTGGTGGGCAAGGTAGAGCCCGGCCTGCACGCCCACCTTGGCCAGCCACACCACGCCCCAGAGCACGGTCAGCCGGGTGAAGGTCTGCACCAGCTTCGGGTCGGCCCGCCACTCGGAGCGGCCCTTGGCGACCAGCACCGACCAGATCCAACCGACAAGGGGCTGCCGGACGGCCGCCGAGATCAGCAGGACGACCCCGTAGCCGATGCCGTAGAGAATGCCGGGCAGGTAGAAATCCCGCTCGTTGCCGGTGCGCCACGCGATGGCGGCGCCGATGCCGACGCCGAACAGCCCGTTGACGGCGTGCCGGATCGGCCGACGCTGGGCCAGCCGCAATCCGGCGATCAGCAGCGCGACGGCCACCGAGGCGATCACGGCGGGCCGCAGGTCACCGATGATGTTGGCGAGGACGAAGACGACCACCGGGATGCTCGACTCGACCAGCCCACGCCAGCCGCCGAGCTGGTCGGCCATCTGCTCGGCGATCGTCGGCAGCGCCTCGTCGTCGCCCGGAGGAGTCTCCGGCTGTGCCGCCCGGTCCTGTCCCGTCGTCATGACCGGCCTTCCGTCCCCGGCGCCGTCACTTCGGCGAGTCCAGCTCGTAGTACGGGTTGTAGATGACCTTGCGGTCGTCGCGCATCGCCACCCGGCCACGGGCGGTCAGGTGCCGCCCCGGCTCGATCCCGGAGATGTGCCGCCGGCCCAGCCAGACCAGGGTGACGACGTCGCTGCCGTCGTACAGGTCGGCCTCCAGCGTCGGCAGGTTGGTGCGCGGCGTGTAGACCACGGTGCGCAGCCGCCCGGCGACCGAGACCAGTTGGCCCCGGGAACACTGCTGGGCCAGGACGCCACCGCACTCGGCGCTCTCCTGCCGCAGCTCCTGCGCGTCGATCTCGGCCTCGCTGGCGGTGAACCGTTGCAGGATGCGCCGCAGCGACACCTTGCTCTCGTCGGTCGTCATGACCTCCGCGTCACCCTCTCCACGCTCGCCGGAACCGGCCCGGCTCCGGCGACGCCGGAACCGTCCCGCCAGCGTACGCCGACGGGGCCGGTTCCGGCGGGCCGGGACGCGTCGGTCAGGCCTGGCGGGGCTCGTCGGTTTCGTCCCCGGCCTGGTCGGCGATCTCGCGGGGCAGGCGCAGTGGCAGCGGCTCCCGGACCGGCTTCGCCTCCTGGCCACGGTCGACCACCAGGCCCTCCAGGCACTCGGCGAGCGGACCCGAGCTGGCCGGGTCGAGGGCCACCGGGCCCTGGAAGACGCCACGGACCATCCAGCGCGGCCCGTCGACGCCGACGAACCGCAGGTTGGTCGGGCCGTCCGGGGTCCGCACCTGGGCGTGCAACTCCGTGCCGTACTCGCCGACGACCTCCTGCGCGGAGGCGCCGTCGCGCAGCAGCGACTGCCGGATCTCCTCGCGCACCTCGTCCCAGATCCCCTCGGACCGGGGGGCCGCGAAGACGCCGAGCTGCAACGCGTTGTCCCCGTGCACCAGCACGACCTGCTGGACCACACCCTGCGGGTCGGCCTGCACCCGCACCTCCACCTCGGCGACCGCCGGGATGTGCAGGCTGCCCAGGTCGAGCCGCTGCACGTCGTCGTCGACCTCGGAGATGTCGTACGGCCCGCGCACCAGCGCCGACGTCGCGGCACCCTCGTCGAGGACCTCGGTGGCCCGCTCGTCGCGGGTGTGCCGCCCGGCATCGGCCCGCTTTCGGGAGAAGATCACTGCGCCCACCCTCCGCTGTTCACAATCACCGTGTCACTTCTTCCGTCTGCCCGTCGGCCGGTGACGGCACCAGCTGAACATGCCCGCCGGTCGAACCGTGTCCGCCGGTCCCACGCGCTGACCCGGGCAGCTCCGCCACCGGCTCGAACCGCGCCCGCGCCACCCGCTGGACCACGAGCTGGGCGATCCGGTCGCCGCGAGAGATCTTCGCGGGCGTGTCCCGATCGTGGTTGATCAGGTTGACCATGATCTCACCCCGGTAGCCGGCGTCGACCGTACCGGGCGCGTTGAGCACCGTCACGCCGAGCCTGGCCGCCAGGCCGGACCGGGGATGGACGAGGCCCACGTACCCGTCCGGCAGGGCGACGGCCACGCCGGTGGGCACCAGGGCCCGACCGCCGGGCGGCAGCTCCACGTCCGCGGCGGCCACCAGGTCGGCCCCGGCATCGCCGGGATGGGCGTACGTGGGCAGCGGCAGCTCGGCATTGAGCAGCCGAACGGGCACGGGTACGACGTCGGTCACGGGTCCCCTCTTCGGTCCGATTGTCTCCGGTGACCCTGCCATCCTGCCGGTTGGCCGGCCCACCGTGCGCCGTACCCTCGCAGGAGTGAGCATGTCGCCCTCCCCGTCCGCCGATCGGCCAGGGGTTCCGGCCCGCCCGGCGTACGCCGAACGGCTGGACCTGCCCTGGTGGCTGTGGCTGACCAGCCTGGTGGCCGCCGGGCTGCTGGCGGTCGAGATCTGGATGGGCGGTTCCGGCGCCCGCGCCTGGCTGCCCTTCGCGGTGCTGCTGCCGGTCACCGCCGTCGGGCTGTGGTGGCTGGGCCGGATCAGGGTGGCGGTCGTCGATGGTGAGCTGCGGGTGGACGACGCCCGGCTGCCGGCGCGGTTCGTGGCGGACGTGGTCCCGTTGGACGCCTCCGGCCGCCGTGAGGTGCTGGGTGTCGGCGCGGACCCGCTCGCCTTCGTGGTGCAGCGGCCCTGGGTCGGCGGTGCCGTGCAGGTGGTGCTCGACGACCCGGCTGACCCGACCCCGTTCTGGGTGGTGAGCAGCAGGCGTCCGGTCGAGTTGGCCGAGGCGCTGCTGGCCGCGCGGGACGCCGCCAGGCCCGCCGACTCCACGGCCGGCGAGCCGGGCTGACCGCCGCCCAGGGCCCCTCAGGTGCCCGTGGGCGGGCCGGGCAGGGCCGGCGGTGGCGCCGGCCGGGCGATGCCGCGCCGGCGCAGGTCCGCCTGGAGCTGGTCGGCCATCTGGCGGGTGGCCCGGCGGTTCAGGAAGCTGGCCACAGCCGCGCCGGTGAGGAACGGGCCGAGGGTGGTGAGGTTGCGCCCGAAGCGGCGCAGCAGCATGTCCCGCATCTCCTTGCGGGCGGCGGTGCCGAGCACCGCGCCGACGCCCACGCCGGGAACCATCGGGTTGACCCCGCGTTGGGTGGCCCAGGAGTGCACCAGGGCCACCGCCCGCTGACCGCCCGCCCCCGGCAGCTCGACGCCGTGGATCTCGTGCAGCTCACCGATCAGTTTCAGCTCCACCGCCACGACGGCGACGGTCTCGGCGGCGAGCAGTACGGGCGCGGAGAGCAGCGTGGGCGCGACCGTCCACTCGACGGCGGCGACTCCTCCGCCGGCCGCGCCGATTCCGGCCGTGGCGCGGGAAGCGTTGCGGACCAGTCGCTCGGCCAGGGCGGCGTCGTCCAGGCCGGGGAAATGCCGACGCAGGGTGGCCAGGTCCCGCACGGGCACGTGCGGGGCGATCTCGGCCACCGTGTCGACCATCCAGCGCACGGCGGCTCGGGGCTTGAACAGGTCGGAGATGCCCCGGCTGCGGGCCTGGGACACCATCCGGGTGAGCAGTTGGCGTCGCCGGGCCGGCGCGAGGTCGTCCTCGGTCAACGCCGCGACGGTGGCGCCGAGGTCGTCCGCGCCGCCGTCGGTGGTGTCGCCTCGATCGCTCATGGGTGGAACCTCCCGGTGCTGTGGCTACCCGCTACGAGTCAAGCAGGTACCCACCGGCGTCGCACGCCTACACCGGTAGCGGCGGCCCCGATCAGGAGGCCGCCGCCGGTGTCGTGCGTGTCAGACGCACTCTCGGCAGATCAGCTCGCCGTTGCGCTCGACCGCCAGCTGGCTGCGATGGTGGACCAGGAAGCAGCGGGCACACCGGAACTCGTCCTGCTGCATCGGTAGCACCTTGACAGTGAGCTCCTCGTCGGCCAGGTCGGCACCGGGCAGCTCGAAGCTCTCGGCGACCTCGGCCTCGTCGACGTCCACCGCGCCCGACTGTGAGTCGACGCGTCGGGCCTTGAGCTCTTCCAGGCTGTCCTCGCCGAGGTCGACCTCGTCGCGACGCGGGGCGTCGTAGTCGGTGGCCATCGGATGTCACTCTCCCATATCGATGTTGTCGCTTCCGGTTGTAACGCCGGACGACGCTGTTTCGGTTCCGCTGGCCGGCAACCACTTGTGTCGGGCACCCGACCCACGGGACCGTACGGGTCGGGACCGCTGGGGCCACTCCCCTGCGAGCGCGGAACCTTACCCCCCCTTGGGCGAGGCATGTATACCGCCCTTGCGGCTGAGATGTACGCCCCTGCACGCGAAGTTGTTCCCAATGTGATTCAGGCGACACGAAGATAGGGGTAGTAGTACCCGGTTCACGGTCGGCGCGCCGGCATGTCGGACTGTTTCCACGCGACGGCCGGACAACCGTTAACCTCAGCGGCGTATTCGACGGCCGGCGGTCAGTGCGATCGTTGGCGGCCGCCACCACCCACCTCAGGTCCGGGGAGCACCCAGATGAGTTTTGCGCGAGTGCGAGCACTCGTCGTCGTCGGCCTGCTGGGGGTCCTGGCGCTGGCGTTCGTGATCACCGCGATCGTCCGGGACAGCCAGGGCGACGCCGGCGCGGCGGGCGGCTGCCCGGACGGTTGGCCGCTGGCCGACGTCACGCTGCACGAGCCCAAGGACGTCAAGATCAACGTCTTGAACGGCACCGACGAGCCGGGCCGGGCGGGCACCGTCGCGGACGACTTCCGCAACCGGAAGTTCCAGGTCAAGAAGGTCGGCAACGCGCCCAAGGGCATCGACGACGTCGCCGTGCTGAAGTTCGGTCCCAAGGGTGTCAGCTCCGCCCACCTGCTCAAGGCGTACTTCCTGAACAACGCCGAGCCGGTCTACGACGAGAAGCGCACCGACGACACCGTGGACGTGGTCCTGGGCAACGGCTTCCAGCAGCTCGCCACCACCACCGAGGTCAACCAGTCCCTCGGCGACCTGGGCCCGCCGGTCGCGCCGGCCGGCTCCTGCCCGTCCCCCGCCCCCAAGAAGTAACGGCCTGACCGGCGGCCCCCGACGAAGGTCAGGGGCCGCCGGAGGCGTCCAGGGCGGCCAGCCGGTCGTGCAGCCCGGCGAAGAGGGCCGGCGGGGCCGCGATGAGCAGGTCCGGGCCGGCCGGGCGACCGGCCAGGCCGGCGACCCGGGCACCCGCCTCGGCGGCGACCAGCCCGCCGGCGGCCTGGTCCCACGCCGACAGGCCCTTCTCGAAGTACGCGTCCAGCCGTCCCTCCGCGACCATGCAGAGGTCCAGCGCGGCGGCGCCGAGGCGGCGGATGTCGCGTACCGAGGCGATCAGCCCGGCCACCACCGACGCCTGGTGCGCCCGACGGCCGGCGTCGTAGCCGAAACCGGTGCCGACCAGCGCCTGCCCGAGGTCGGTCTCGCCCGAGCAGCGCAGCCGGACGCCGTCGCGCCACGCCCCGCCGCCGGCCGTGGCGGTCCACTCCTCACCGCTGTGCACGTTGCGCACCACGCCGGCGACCACCACCCCGTCCACCTCGGCGGCGAGCGACACCGCGCTGTACGGCAGCCCGTAGAGGTAGTTCACGGTGCCGTCGATCGGATCGATGATCCACCGCACCCCGCCCGGCGCCACCGGGCCGGTGTCCGTCGTGCCGTACTCCTCGCCGAGGACCGCGTCCCCCGGTCGCAGCCGGCGCAGCGCGTCGAGGACCTGGCGCTCGACGGCCCGGTCGGCGGCCGTGACCACGTCGGTGACCGTGCTCTTGGTCGCCGCCACGGAGACGCCCTCTATCCGCATCCGATACGCGGTCGCCGCGGCGTCCCGCGCCACCTCGATCGCGATGGCCAAAAGTTCCCGCGGTGGCGGCGCTGAACGGTCCATTCCTGGGTCCCCTTCCGGCACGACCGGGGCGTTGCGGGCCGTGCGCGAGTATCATCCTTACAAAGTCCACATCTGCGCCGAATCGGCGGTCCCGCCGCCGTTACGCCGTGCGGCGCAGGATGATCGCCGCAGACGGCGTTACAATTCACCCCTGCCCACGCGCCACGGACCGCCGACCACCGGCCGGCCCGGGACACGGGGGTCCCTCAACCACTCGCCCGGCCCGGTTGCCCCACGCCGTGCCGGACGACCCGGCCGTGCCCGCTCTTCGCCTCCGGAAGGTCATTCGTGACAGAACCCCGCCAGCCCGGCGCCGACGTTCGCTCGCTCACCGACACCCTGATCGCCCACGCGCAGAGCGCGGGCGGTCAGCTCACGTCGGCTCAGCTCGCGCGCACCGTCGAGACCGCCGAGGTGACTCCGGCCCAGGCCAAGAAGATCCTGCGGGCGCTCTCCGAGGCGGGAGTGACCGTGGTGGTGGACGGCTCGGCGAGCACCCGCCGCAGGGTCGCCGCGGCTCGCTCGACGACCCCCGCGTCCCGGGCCACCACCGCCAAGACGACCAAGAAGGCCGCCGCGCCCGCCCCGAAGCAGGCGCCCGCCTCCGACGAGGCGCCGTCGACGCCGGCCCCGCGGAAGGTGGCCGCGCGCAAGGCCGCCGGCAGCACCGCCGGAGTCGCCGCCGCCGCGGCCACCCCGGCCAAGGCGACCAAGTCCACCCGCGCGACCAAGGCGACGGTGGCCGCGGCGGCCGGCGCCAAGCCGGTCAAGGCGGCCGCCAAGGGCGAGGGCGCCGAGGGTGAGATCGACCCGGAGGAGCTCGCCGCCACCATCGAGGACGTGGTGGTCGAGGAGCCGGCCGAGCTGGCCCAGGCCGCCGAGACCGACGCCGCCGCGTCGGCCACCGACAACGACTTCGAGTGGGACGACGAGGAGTCCGAGGCGCTCAAGCAGGCCCGGCGCGACGCCGAGCTGACCGCCTCCGCCGACTCCGTCCGGGCGTACCTGAAGCAGATCGGCAAGGTCCCGCTGCTCAACGCCGAGCAGGAGGTGGAGCTGGCCAAGCGGATCGAGGCCGGGCTCTACGCCGCCGAGCAGCTCCGCGCGGCCGACGAGGGCGAGGAGAAGCTCGCCCGGGAGATGGTCCGCGACCTGGGCTGGATCTCCCGCGACGGCGAGCGCGCCAAGAACCACCTGCTCGAGGCGAACCTCCGTCTGGTGGTGTCCCTGGCCAAGCGGTACACGGGGCGCGGAATGGCCTTCCTCGACCTGATCCAGGAGGGCAACCTCGGTCTCATCCGGGCGGTCGAGAAGTTCGACTACACCAAGGGCTACAAGTTCTCCACGTACGCCACCTGGTGGATCCGGCAGGCCATCACCCGCGCCATGGCCGACCAGGCCCGCACCATCCGTATCCCGGTGCACATGGTCGAGGTCATCAACAAGCTCGGCCGCATACAGCGTGAGCTGCTCCAGGACCTGGGCCGCGAGCCCACCCCGGAAGAGCTGGCCAAGGAGATGGACATCACACCCGAGAAGGTGCTGGAGATCCAGCAGTACGCTCGGGAGCCCATCTCGCTGGACCAGACCATCGGCGACGAGGGCGACAGCCAGCTCGGTGACTTCATCGAGGATTCCGAGGCTGTCGTCGCCGTGGACGCCGTCTCGTTCTCGCTCCTTCAGGACCAGCTCCAGCAGGTGCTGCAGACGCTCTCCGAGCGTGAGGCCGGCGTCGTACGGCTCCGCTTCGGCCTGACCGACGGTCAGCCGCGGACGCTGGACGAGATCGGTCAGGTCTACGGGGTGACCCGGGAGCGGATCCGCCAGATCGAGTCCAAGACGATGTCCAAGCTGCGGCACCCGTCCCGGTCGCAGGTTCTCCGGGATTACCTGGACTGAGCCTGTTTCGTCAACCGAACGTGTCGTTTTGACCACCTGGCGTGCAACGCGAGATGGTGATCGTCCGGATGCACGAATGTGATCGTTGACGTGGCACCCTGGGTTCACGGCACACTGTCCCTGCCATGTGTGACCTCGGTCCCCCGCGGGCACACAGGGAAGGCAAGGCCCAGCACGGGTGTTGCACGATAGGTGAGCAACGACCGAAGAGATTGTTCATCGGTGACGACCAGAGGAGGAAGGCGATGACCCCGACCCTCACGCCGCCGCCCGAGACGGTGGCTCCCCCAGCCGCCGATGAACGGTGCGACCGCTGCAATGCTGCCGGCAAGCTCCGGATCACTCTCTCGGGTGGGAGCGAGCTGGTGTTCTGTGGGCACCACGCGAACAAGTACGCGGAGGATCTCGTGAAGATCACCGTTCGGTTCGCGACGGACCCGGAGTTCAGCTGGCGAGGCGCCGATCTGATGGCGAACTAAGTCCGCAAACCGACATAGCCGACCGGAGGCACCCCGAGAGGGTGCCTCCGGTCGGCTTTTTCCTGTCCGGCCGAGCCCAGCGCCCGCCAAGATCCACGCAACGTCGGGGATGCGGCTGCTTCAGACGCGCCGGAACCAGCAACATTCCTGAAGTTGTGCAGATCTTGAGCAGGCGTGTCAGGTGGTCGCGTGGGGCTAGAGGGTCTGCACGGTGGCGATGCGTTCCTCAAGCTGCTCGATGGTGGCCTGGGCGCTCGGCGGCCCACCGCAGAGCCGGCGCAGCTCGGCGTGGATCTTGCCGTGCGGTTGGCCGGTGCGGTGGTGCCGGGCGGCCACCAGAGCGTTGAGTTGGCGTCGGAGCGCCACACGACGCTGGGCCGCACTCATGGGTACCGGCGGCGCCGCCGAGGGCGCAGCGGCCGGCTGAGCGGCCCGCTCGGCGGTACGACGACGCTGGGCGGCGAGTTGGTCCGCCTGCCGCTTGGTGAGCAACAGGGAAACCTGGTCGGCGGTGAGCAGACCGGGCAGGCCGAGGTACTCCTCCTCCTCGGGCGTACCGGCCTGGGCGGCGGTACCGAACGACGCGCCGTCGAAGATCACCTGGTCCAGTTCGGCGGTGGCCGAGAGCGCCGCGAACCGCTTCTCCAACTCCCCGCTGGCCTGGTCGTCGCGTTGGGCGCGTTCCAGCAGGTCGTCGTCGAGCCCGTCGGAGTCCTTGGGTTTGCCCAGGACGTGGTCCCGCTCGTTCTCCATCTCGCTGGCCAGTCCGAGCAGGTGCGGCACGCTGGGCAGGAAGACCGACGCGGTCTCGCCGGGGCGGCGGGCCCGCACGAACCGGCCGATCGCCTGGGCGAAGTAGAGCGGCGTGCTGGCACTGGTGGCGTAGACGCCGACGGCGAGCCGGGGGATGTCGACGCCCTCGGACACCATTCGCACCGCCACCAGCCACCGCTGGTCGGACGCCGCGAACGTCGCGATCCGCGCCGACGCGCCCTGGTCGTCGGAGAGGACCACGGCAGCCTTCTCCCCGGTCACCTGCTCGATCAGCTTGGCGTACGAGCGGGCGGTCTGCTGGTCGGTGGCGATGATCAGGCCGCCTGCGTCGGGCATCCCCGCGTTGCGCAGCACGGTGAGCCGGGCGTCGGCGGCGCGCAGCACCTGCGGCATCCAGTCGCCCGCCGGGTCCAGGGCGGTACGCCACGCCTGCGCCACCAGATCCTGGGTCATCGGCTCCCCGAGGCGGGCCGCCAACTCGTCCCCGGCGTTGGTGCGCCAGCGGGTCTCCCCCGAGTACGCGAGGAAGAGCACCGGACGGACGACCCCGTCGCGCAGCGCGTCGGCGTAGCCGTACACCGAGTCGGCGCGGGAGCGCAGCAGCCCGTCTCCGCCCCGCTCGTACTCGACGAACGGGATCGGGTTGTCGTCGGAGCGGAACGGCGTGCCGGTGAGCATCAGCCGGCGTACGGCGGGCTCGAAGGCGGCCTTGACCCCGTCGCCCCAGGTGCGGGAGTCCCCGGCGTGGTGGATCTCGTCGAGGATGACCAGGGTGCGGCGGGTCATCGTGCGTCGGCGGTGCACCTGCGGGGCCATGCCGACCTGGGCGTAGGTGATCACCGCGCCGTGGAAGTCGGCGGCGGAGTGCACGTCGGCGTTGCGGAACGCGGCGTCGAGCTGGATGCCCACCCGGGCCGCGGCATCGGCCCACTGGGTCTTCAGGTGCTCGGTCGGGGCCACCACGGTGACCGCTTCGACGGTCCCGTCGGCGAGCAGCTCGGCCGCGATGCGCAGGGCGAAGGTGGTCTTGCCGGCGCCCGGTGTGGCGACCGCGGTGAAGTCCTCGCCACGCCGGCGCAGGTACTCCACCAGGGCCTTGCGCTGCCAGGCACGCAGTGCCGGGAACGTCTCGAGCACCGGCGTCCGGGCTGCCACGCGAAGCTCCTCTCCGACCGCACCAGGGCGGACACCGGGCGAGGGCCACGAGTACCGCCGCCCATGAAAACGCCTCCGCGCAGAAGCTGCCGCGAAGGCCGACTCAGCATAACCAGCGGGCGCCCGTGGGCCCAGGCGACGCCACGCTGGTCACATCCGTGACCCGAGCGACACCGGCCTCACCAGGGGTCGCCGGTGCGCGGCGGGCGCAGCGTCGCCACCGGCGCGGACCAGCGTCGACGCAGCGCGACCAGGCGGAGCCCGAACACGCCGACGGCGGCGGCGGTGAGCGGCAGCGGGCCGGGCCGGCCGGTCAGGTACAGCAACGCCACCGCGACCGAGCCGGCCAGGGCGGCCACCGCGTAGATCTCCCGACGCAGCACCACCGGGATCTCCGCGGTGAGCAGGTCCCGGGCGAGGCCGCCGCCGATCGCGGTCAGCATGCCGATCAGACAGGCGCCGACGGCCGGCACCCGGGCGTCGAGCGCCTTGAGCGTGCCGGTGACGGTGAACAGCGCGAGGCCCGCCGCGTCGAGCACCAGCACGGTGGTGCGCAGCCGGGCGAGCTGTGGGTGCAGCCAGAAGACAGCGACTGCGGTGACCGCGGCCGTCGTGGCGTACCGCCAGTCGCCGAAGGCCAGCGGCGGCACCTCGTCGATGACCAGGTCACGGAAGATGCCCCCACCGAGCGCGGCCACGAAGCCGACGAACGCGACACCGAAGAGGTCGAGCCGTTTGGCCACCGCGGCCGAGGCGCCGGAGGCGGCGAACACCGCGACCCCGGTCAGGTCGGCGAGGAGCAGGGCGGTGGAGGTGGTCACCGCCGCAGGCTACGTCGCCGGCCGGATCACCGGCCGAGGTTCACTCGCTGTACGAGTCGTAGATCTCCTTGCACTTGGGGCAGACCGGGGAGCCCGGCTTGGCCGCCTTGGTGACCGGGAAGGTCTCGCCGCAGAGCGCCACGACGAAGGTGCCCATGACGGCACTCTCGGCGATCTTCTCCTTGCGGACGTAGTGGAACATTTCCGGACCGGTGTCGGCGTCCTTCAGCTCCGGACGCTCGAGAACCTCTGTGCTCACGTCTGCACCTCCAACCGACAAGTTTGGCAGGTCATCACGGCCGGGTCCACTTGAGGCCGGTCATGCTCGGACCCCGTACGGTGCCCGTGTGACTGACTTTCGCATCAGCTACGGCACCGAGGTCGCCGCAGCGCTGCGCGACGGCCGACCCGTCGTCGCACTGGAGAGCACCATCGTCTCGCACGGCCTGCCCCGCCCGCAGAACCTGCGGGTGGCGCGGGAGATCGAGCAGGCGGTCCGGGACGCCGGGGCGGTGCCGGCCACGATCGGCATGATCCGCGGCGAACTGGTGGTCGGTCTGGACGACGCGCAGCTGACCCGACTGGCCACCGTCGATGGTGTGACGAAGCTCTCGGTACGCGACCTGGCCGTGGCGGCGGCGACCGGCGCGGACGGGGCCACCACCGTGGCCGCGACGAGCGCGGTGGCCGCGGCGGCCGGAATCGGGGTGTTCGCGACCGGCGGGCTGGGCGGAGTGCACCGGGAGGCGGAGCACACCTTCGACGAGTCGGCGGACCTCGTCACCCTGGCCCAGACGCCGATCACGGTGGTCTGCGCCGGTGTGAAGTCGATCCTCGACGTGGGTGCGACGCTGGAGCGCCTGGAGACCCTCGGGGTCGCCGTGCTCGGCTACCGCACCCGACGGTTCCCCGGCTTCTACCTCACCGACGCCGGCTTCGACCTGGACTGGTCGGTGGAGTCGCCGGAGCAGGTCGCCGCCGTCCTGGCCGCCCGGGACGGGCACGCCGTGCACACCGGCGCCCTGCTGGTCGCCAACCCGCTGCCGGTCGACGAGCAGCTCGACCCGGAGCTGCACGACCGGACCCTCGCCGAGGGCCTGGCCCTGTTGGAGCGGGACGGGGTGACCGGCAAGGCCGTCACGCCGTACCTGCTGGCGCACTTCCACTCGGCCACCGAGGGCGCGAGCCTCACGGTGAACATCCGGATCATCCTGCGCAACGCCGATCTGGCCGCGCGCATCGCGGTCGCCGCGATCGCCCGCACCTCCGCCGTCCCGGCATGACCCCTGGGACCCGCGTGGTCGTCGTCGGAGACGTGATCACCGACGTGGTCGCGGTGCTCACCGGGCCGCTCGCGGCCGGTACGGACACCGACGCCGCGATCAGCCTCGGCGGCGGCGGTCAGGCGGCCAACACCGCCGCCTGGGTGGCCGCCCAGGGGTTCGCCGTCACGCTCGTCGGCGCGGTCGGCGACGACGACGCGGGGCGTGACCGGATGACCGAGTTGGCCGGCGCGGGCGTGGACTGCGACCTCGAGCGGGTGCCGGGCGTCCCCACCGGCACGGTGGTCGTGCTGACCGCCGACGGCGAGCGGACCATGGTCACGTCGCGGGGTGCGAACCTGCGGTTGACCGCCGAGCACGTCGGGAAGGCCGTCGCGGCGGCCCCCGACGCGGGGCATCTGCACCTGTCCGCGTACACCCTGTTGGACGACGCGTCGCGCGCAGCAGGGCTGCGGGCGTTGGCCGCCGCCCGCGAGCGCGGGCTCACCACCAGCGTCGACGCGGCCTCCGCGGGGCCGCTGCGGCGCGTCGGCGCGCGGACCTTTCTGGGTTGGGTACGCGATGTCGACCTGCTCCTGGTCAACGCGGACGAGGCCACGGTGCTGGCCGGCGGTCTGGACCCGGCGGCGCAGGGGCGGGCGTTGTCGGCGACGGCCCGGCGGGTGGTGGTCAAACGTGGCGCGGCGGGCGCGGTGTGGGTCGAGGGCCGCACGGCGACGGTGAGCGTGGCGGCGGCCCGGCGGGTGGCGGTGGTGGACGTCACCGGGGCCGGTGACGCCTTCGCGGCCGGCCTGCTGACGGCCTGGCTCGGCGGGGCCACCGCGGCCGCGGCCCTGGACCGCGCGACCGAGCTGGGGGCGCTGGCGGTCTCCAGCGTCGGCGCCCGACCACCGGCCTGAGGCGTCGGAGCCCTGGCCCGCGGGGCGGGTCAGGGCTCGGCGTCGATGATCTTGTGGGGCCGTTCCTCGGCGGTGAGGCTCATCGGTGGGGCCTCGTCCCGCCGCCGGGGGTGGAACCGGTTGGCCAGCCGGTGCTCCTCCTTGGGCGGCCGGTCGTTGGCCAGCAGCACGGCCAGCCACGGGATGAGCACCATGCCGACGGCACACAACGGCAACCAGAGCCAGAGCAGGGGGGCCTTCGCGCCGACCAGGATCGCTCCGGCGACGATGCAGGCCACCCGGATGCCCATCATGAGGACATAGCGGCGCTGACGGCTGGTGAGCTGATCGTGCTGGCTGCGCGAGGCATCGGTGATCAGAATCGGCTCGTACGCCTGACGCTTCACCACGGACCTCCTCGAGGGGATTACGCCCCATCCTGTCACCACGAAGCCGCGATCAGCGAAAATCGACTCATCCCGGTACGTGTTACGCACGTGGTACGCTGCGCGACGTGGGCAGCAGGTTCAGCTTCACCGACGAGGCGTTGGCCAACCTGCGGGTCTACGACGTCACGCCCGGGGAAGTCTGGGAGGCGCTGCACAGCGCGCGACGGGTCATCCGCCACCTGGGCGACGACGTGATGGTGGTCTACGCCGCCGCCCGCCGGGGCCGCCGCCTGGCGGTGCTGCTCGCCGAGGCCGATGGCACCGACAACGACTGGGACATCCTCTCCGCCCGCGAGCTGAGCGACGTCGAGTCCAAGCGCTACGACGAGGCCGTGCGGAGAGATCGCCGATGAGGGGAGCCGTGACGATGCACCGCAACGACGCGACGAAGCAGTTCCACAGCGGCGACGACCGGCTCGCCGACCTGATCGACGAGAGCCCCGCGGTGGACCTGCCGACACCCGACACCGACGTGCCGATGGTGAGCCGGTCGGTCCGGCTGCCTCTGGACACCTACGAGCGGGTCCGCGCCGCCGCCGACGCCCGGGGCATCGGGGTCACCACGCTGATGCGGCAGTGGATCGAGGCCGGCCTCGCCGACCTGGACGACTCGGCCACCGTCTCGCTGGCCGACGTCCGGCGCGCGCTGGCCTCCCTGGCGCACCCCACCGCCGCCTGAGCGTCAGCCCTTCCCGGCCTTCGCCGCCGCCTTCATCTGCTGCTTGTACTCCCGCACCCGGCGCAGCGAGTCGGCGTCGGTGACGTCCGCCACCGATCGGTACGCGCCGGGGTCGCCGTACCCGCCGGCCGCCGTCCGCCAGTCCTGCGGGGTCACCCCGAACCGCTTGCCGAGCAGCGCCACGAAGATCTGCGCCTTCTGCGTACCGAACCCGGGCAGGTCGGCGACCCGCCGCAGCAGCTCCGGCCCGTCGGCGACGTCCGACCACAGCAGCGCCGCGTCGCCGTCGTACCGCTCCACGAGCACCCGGCAGACCTCCTGCACCCGGGTCGCCATCGCCTTCGGGAACCGGTGCAGCGCGGGCGGGGTGGCGAAGAGCGCGACCAGAGCCTCCGTGTCGTAGCCGGCCAACTCCGCCGCGTCCAGGTCGTGACCGAGCCGCTGCGCCAGGACGTACGGCGAGGAGAACGCCTTCTCCATCGAGACTTGTTGATCAAGGACCATGCCGACCAGCAGGGCCAGGGGGCTGCGCTCCAGCAGGCGGTTGGCCTCGGGGTCGATGGGAAGCACGAGCGTCATGTCCTGATGCTGCCACCACCTGGCTGCGCTGCCGCATATAACCCGTGGACGATGTCGCGTCTCTGACGCCGCGCCCGATCGCGACACTCGTCGGTACCGGACGAACCGGACGGCGGCGCTCGCGCCTTCGCCGCCGCATCCTGTGCAACCGATACCCTCGAAACGTCACCGAGGGAGGGGTCCCGTGCCGCGCATTGAGCGAGCCCGCATCGAGCAGCGGACACCGATCGACCTGATCCGCGAGGTCAACCAGGGGAAGATCAGGTTTCCGCAGTTCCAGCGGCCCTTTCGCTGGCGGGCGACGGACGTGGTGAAGCTCTTCGACAGCTTGCTGCACGGCTATCCGATCGGCAGCCTGTTCCTGTTACGCCGCCCGGCCCCGGCACAACATCTGGTTATCGGTCCGCTCACGATAGAGGCCCCCGAAACCGACTCGGCGCTATGGGTTCTCGACGGTCAGCAACGGATCGTCTCGCTGGTCGGCGCACTCACTCAAGCGCAGTCGGCGATCGACCCACGGTTCCGGGTACATCTCGACCTGGACAGCGGAAAGTTTCACACGGTCGACGCCAGGCGACAGGTGCCCGATACCTGGATACCGGTGAACCTGCTGCTGGACAATCGTGATCTGTATCGGTGGTTGGCGGACAATCCCGCCAGGCTCTCCGAGCACCAGCTAAGTTTCGCCGAGCAGGCAGGCCAGGCCATCCGGGAGTACCCAATCGCCACCTATGTCCTGCCTGATGCCGACTACGAATCTTCCATAGAGATCTTCACCCGCTTGAACACGAGAGGCAGCCAGCTGACCGTCGCGGAGCTCACTCACGCGGCTCGGGCGGGCTCGTTGGAGGACGAACCTGACACCATCGCCGGCCTGCGTCTCCTAACGGAGCGTCTCGGCTTCGGCAGCCTCGACAGCCAACTGCTTGAACAGTGTGTTGTCGTCTGGCGCGGTGGAGAGGCTGGGGCGCCGGGTGTTCACTCGGACCTGGCGTCAGTTGACGAGCCAGTCGAAATTCCGACTGAGGTGGCCGGTCCATTGCAAGAGGCCATCACGTTCCTTCAGACCTCCTGTGCCATACCTCACGTAGCGGTGCTGCCATACCCCCAGGTACTGCCGGTACTTATGCGATTCATCCGTATGCACGGTGCACCGGCCGGTCGCGCCGCCAGGCTGCTCCGCCGCTGGATATGGCGAGGAGCGGTGACCGGCATCGGCGGCAAGGCGTCAGATCTTCGCGAGCAGTTGGTGGCGGCCAAAGTGCCTGAGGCGGTGGACGCTGCAGCGGCTCTGCTACACGGCGTCCCGCGCGTTTTCGATTTCAGGCCCGACATCAACCGGATCAACATCGACGACGCGATGGGGAAAGTTAATGTGCTAGGGCTGCTATCCGCTCAGCCGCGCGACCCGGCCGACGGCGAGATCGTGGACCTGAACTCCCTTACCAGCGGGAAATTCTTGCTACGACCGCTACTGCCCGACAGCGAACTCGCACTAGCCGGCACCATCGCCAACTATCTGGTCCTGCCCGGCGCCGAGCCCGTACGCCCGGATCAGATGGCCTCCGCCCCAACGGCCATCGCGTCCAGTCATCTCATCGACGAGCAGGGGCAGCACCTGCTCGCACAACGGGACTGGCAGGGGTTCCTGTCACATCGAGCTGAAGCCTGTAAGCAAACGATCCTCGACCACGTGGATCATCTGGCAGAGTGGGGTGCCCGAGACGGCCGAGCAGTGACTGACATTCTCCGCTCGGCCGCCTGACATGCCAAAGCACACCGTGGCCCAAGTGCGACTGCACAACCGTCTCGTCGGAGAACTCCGCTATCTCCAGGGCGGCTCGGAATTCGCCTACCAGGACGACCTGTCTCGCGATGACCATCAAGTGCTCGGCCAGATATTCGAGGATGATCCACGATCGCTGCGGCGAGCACGGGTTGGCGTACCGGCCTGGTTCGCCAACCTCCTTCCCGAAGGCGCTCTCCGTCGACAGATCGTCCGCGAGCTGGGTGGGGGAAACGTTGGTGACTTCACCCTCCTGCTCCGCGTGGGCAGCAACCTGCCCGGCGCAGTGACCTTGCACGGGGACGAGGAACCAGAAGACGACCTGCAACTCAACGACGACGGAGTCGACCACCCGCTCCGGCACTCGCTCGCAGGCGTCCAGCTCAAATACTCCGTCTCCGCTAAACGGCTTGCGATTCCGGTCAGCGGCAAAGGTGCTTGGTGGATAGTCAAGCTCCCTGACCGGAGCTTGCGCAGCCTGCCAGACAATGAGTTCCTGACGATGCGCTGGTTGGCCGCCGCAGGATTCCCAGTCCCGGCCGTCGAGCTGGTGCCGGCCGAGAATGTGGCAGGCCTGCCGAATGGCATCGTCGACCCGGCTGACCTGGTCTATTTGATCAGCCGGTTCGACCGGACCTCGACCGGGCGTCTGCACGTCGAAGACTTCGCCCAGGTTGCGGACGTGCATCCAAAGTTCAAGTACAGCGACTCTGGAGTCACCTACGACACGATCGCTGCGGCCATTCGAGAGCTGACGGGCGAAACAGGGTACCGCGATTTCGTTCGTCGGCTCGTGGCCATGGTGATCGTTGGCAACACAGATGCACATTTGAAGAACTGGGCACTGATCTATCCGGACGGCCGGACCCCTTCGCTCGCGCCCGTCTACGACTTCCATTCACTCACTGTCTACCAGAACTACCGCTACCAACCGTTGGCACTGAGCCTGAATGGCGAAAATGTTCCCTCTGCCATCAACGCCGACGACTTCCGATGGATGGCCGATCGAGCCGGAGCGGACGCGGACATGACCGCCGACCTACTCGCCGAGACCGTCACGCAGCTTCGCGACGCCTGGCGTGGAGGGATCCGCGCCGACGCGGCCAGACGCTTTGCAGCGCTGGCCGAGCATTACACCCACCGCCTCGATTCCCTCCCACTCGCGCGAGGCTCGAATTGAGCCCGAAGATGACGGGCGGTGATTGTCCGGCACGGGACGCGGGGCAGGATGGCCACGTGGACGAACACGACATGCTGCTCTCCCCCGCCGGCGTCGACGCGCTGCGGACCGCGCTGACCCGGGCCGGGTTCACCAGCAACGGAATCGCCGAACGGCTCGGCCCGCAGGCCACCGCCTCGGTCGCGCGCAACGACTACCGGGCCGCGCTGCGCGCCACCGAGGACCGCGATCCGCTCGCCACGCTGATCCGGCTGTTCATCTGCGACCAGACCGAGCCGGAGGCCGCCGTCGCCGCCGCGCTGGCCCCGTTGGGGCTCGTCGAGGCGCTGGCCGGCGGGATCGTCGAGCGGTACGACGAGGGCCTGCGCGCCGGCGTCGACCTGGAACCGTACGGCGACGACTGGTGGGTGCTCGCCGACGTGCCGGCCTCGGCCCGGCCGGGTCGCCCCCTGCACGCCGAACACGTGCTCGGCATCGGCGGCGCCACCCACACCCTGATCGGGGCGACCGTGCGCCGACCGGTCGGTGCCGCGCTGGACCTGGGCACCGGCTCCGGCGTCCAGGCCCTGCACCTGGCCACCCACGCCGACACGGTGACCGCCACGGACCTCTCCGAGCGGGCCCTGCGCTTCGCCGCGACCAACGCCGCCCTCAACGGCCAGGACTGGGAGCTGCTGCGCGGCGACATGGTCGCGCCGGTGGCCGGCCGTCGCTTCGACCTGGTGGTGAGCAACCCGCCGTTCGTGGTGGGCCCGGGAACCACCACGCACGTCTACCGCGACTCGGGTCGGGTGGGTGACGCCATCGCCGCGGAGTTGGCCGCCGCCGCCCCCAACCTGCTCACCGAGGGCGGCACCATGCAGTACCTCGCGAACTGGGTGCACGTCGCCGGCGAGGAGTGGGACGAACGGGTGGCCGGCTGGTTCGCCGGCACCGGTCTGGACGCCTGGGTGATCCAGCGCGAGGTCGCCGACCCGATGGCGTACGTCGACCTGTGGCTCACCGACGTCGGTGAGGGCGCCGACCCGCAGCGGGCGGCGGTCTGGCTGGACTGGTTCGACCAGCACAAGATCGAGGCGATCGGCTTCGGGATCGTGTCGCTGCGCCGCGGCGGCCACACCGATCCGGTGGTCCGCGTGGAGGACCTGCGCCAGCGGGTCCAGCCGCCGCTGGGCGACCAGATCGGCGCCTGGTTCGACCGACAGGACTTCCTGCGGGTACGCGACACCGAGGCGTTGCTCGCCGAACGCTACCGGGCCGCCGACGGTCTCCAGCTCCGCCAGGAGGCCACCATGGGTGACGAGGGCTGGGCGGTCGACCGGCAGGTTCTCGCGATGCCGCACGGCCTGCGCTGGACCGAGGAGATCGACCCGTTGGTGCTGGCGCTCGTCGGCGGGGCGGACGGCCGGCTGCCGCTGCGCGACCAGCTCGCCCTGCTCGCGGCGGCCCACGACGTCGAACCCGACGAGATGGCCGAGGCCGCCGGCCCGATCGTCGCGCACCTGGTCGAGCGCGGCTTCATCGAGCCGGTGACCGCGTGAAGCCGCCGACCCTAGCGGTGCCGCCGGCGGCGCTGACCCCGGTGCCGTTTCCGGCGGCGGTGCTGATGCCGGCGGGGGTGCGCTGATGCGGGCGGTGGTGCAGACGGTCGGACGGGCCAGCGTGACGGTGGACGACGAGGTGGTCGGCGCGATCGAGGACGGCCTGCTGGTGCTGCTCGGCGTGACGCACACCGACACCGTCGAGACCGCCCGGACGATGGCCCGCAAGGTGCACGAGCTGCGGATCCTGGACGACGAACGGTCCGCCGCCGACGTCGGGGCGCCGATCCTGGTGGTCAGCCAGTTCACCCTCTACGGCGACGCCCGCAAGGGACGCCGTCCGAGTTGGACGGCAGCGGCCCCCGCCGAGGTTGCCGAACCCCTGGTGACAGCGGTGATAGAGGCGCTGCGCGACCGCGGCGCGAAGGTCGAGACCGGCCGCTTCCGCACCCACATGCTCGTGGAAAGCACCAACATAGGCCCACGAACAATCCTCCTGGACCTGTGACCGCACCCTCTCTCTGACGTCGATCAAGAGGTTCGCGTCAAGTTCCGCCCCGTTCTTGACGCGAACCTCTTGATCACGGGGGCAGGGGCCCGGCCGGGGGCAGGGCGGGCCCGGCCGGGGGCAGGGTCGGGTGGGCAAGCGGTCTGGTGACACTTGTTGGGGATGATCCTGCGGAATTGCTGTCGGGTCCGCGATCAGCTCACTCCCGTTTCACGTCCCGCCCGCCAAGCTGTGTTTCACACCGGCACCACTGGGCCGGAGACACGGCACAGACGTGGACACGGGGAGAGACAGACATGGTCCTGCAGATGACGGAACACCGGACGCGCCCGGCCACCAGCACCGAGACCGACGCCCTCACCGACCTGGACGCCACCGACGAGCGCGGCATCTCCACCGACCTGGTCCGGGCGTACCTCAACGGCATCGGCCGGACGAAGTTGCTGACGGCCGCGCAGGAGGTCGACCTGGCCCGGCGGGTCGAGGCCGGACTGTTCGCCGAGGAGAAGCTCGCCACCTGCACTCCGGTCTCCGAGGAACTGCGGACCGACCTGGAGCTGATCGTCGCCGAGGGTCGCGCCGCCAAGGACCACCTGCTGGAGGCGAACCTGCGGCTGGTGGTCAGCATCGCCAAGCGCTACACGGGACGCGGAATGGCCTTCCTCGACCTGATCCAGGAGGGCAACCTCGGTCTCATCCGGGCGGTCGAGAAGTTCGACTACGCCAAGGGCTACAAGTTCTCCACGTACGCCACCTGGTGGATCCGGCAGGCCATCACCCGCGCCATGGCCGACCAGGCCCGCACCATCCGTATCCCGGTGCACATGGTCGAGCAGGTCAACCGGATGGTCCGGGCCCGCCGAGATCTGGCGGTGACGCTGGGCCGCGAACCCACCGTCGCCGAGGTCGCCCGGG
This sequence comes from Micromonospora sp. RB23, assembly GCF_053585025.1. Taxonomy (NCBI): domain Bacteria; kingdom Bacillati; phylum Actinomycetota; class Actinomycetes; order Micromonosporales; family Micromonosporaceae; genus Micromonospora; species Micromonospora sp. RB23. Next base: position 1,913,870 of record NZ_CM132111.1, on the reverse strand, counting down.
CCATGGAGATCCCCGAGTTCCAGGTCATCGAGCTCATCTCGTACGACCGGGAGCCGGTCAGCCTGGACCAGGCCGTCGGCGACGACGGGGAGAGCGCGCTGGGCGACTTCGTGGCCGCGGTGGACCCGCGTACCGACCCGGGCGAGGGGGCCGCTCAGGGCGAGCTGCGCAACGAGGTGAGCATCGTGCTGGCCACGCTCTCGCAGCGGGAGCAGGCGGTCATCCGGCTCCGGTTCGGGCTGGACGACGGTCGGCAGCGCACCCTGGACGAGGTCGGCCGCGAGTTCGGACTGTCCCGCGAGCGCATCCGGCAGATCGAGAAGGTGACCCTGCTGAAGCTGCGGGCGCCGGAGCGGGCGCAACGCCTGGAGGCGTACGCCTGCTGACACCCCGAAGTGTGGAAGGCCCTGGCGGTTCGCCGGGGCCTTCCCCGTTGCCGGAATGGTTGACTGGAATCACCCCGACGAGAGGGCGCCCGTGAACTGGACGTTGGAAGTCGTGATCGTGCCCGTGTCGGATGTGGACCGGGCGAAGAGGTTCTACGCCGACCAGCTCGGCTTCGCCGTCGACCACGACACCGTGATCAGCGACGACGCGCGGATCGTGCAGCTGACCCCACCCGGCTCCGGCTGCTCGATCGTGATCGGCAAGGGTGTCGTCCCGGAGATGCCGCCGGGCTCGCTCCGGGGCCTGCAACTGGTGGTGCCCGACCTGCAGCGGGCCCACGCCGAGCTGGTCGAGCGGGGGGTGCAGGTCAGCGAGATCCAGGTGATGGGCGTCAATCCCCGACCGGTGCCCGACCCGCTGGACAATGTCGGCTTCGTCTTCTTCGCCGACCCGGACGGCAACACGTGGGGCGTGCAGCAGATCTCCAGCCGCGCCTGACCGGCGCGCGCCCTCAGCGGCGGCGAGGACAAAGCCTCACAGTCGGCGGGGGCCGGTGTCCGGGCGGGCCGCCACGCCGCCGACGCGTACCTGGGCGTGCAGGACCGAGATGCCGTCCGGGCGGGCGAGCACCGGGTTGAGGGTCAACGAACGCACCCGGGGCTGCTCGTCGGCGAGCTGGCCGACCCGTAACAGCAGGTCAGCCAGGGCAGCCCGGTCCACCGGCGCGGCGCCCCGGTGCCCCCGCAACAGCGGCGCCGCGCGAGGCTCGTCCACCAGTTCGGCGGCGTCGGTGTCGGTGAGCGGCACCGCTCGCCACGCCCGGTCCCCGAGCAGGTCGGTGGCGACGCCGCCGAGGCCGAAGCCGACCACCGGCCCGAACGCCGGATCCTCCACCAGCTCCACCACGCAGGCCACGCCGGGCGCGACCATCGGCTGCACCAACACGTCCGCGCCGAAGCCGGCGGCCATCTCGGCGTACGCGCGGCGGACGCTCGCCTCGTCGCGCAGGTCGAGACGGACCGCGCCCAGGTCGAGCCGGTGCCGCAGCCCGGGATCGGCGGCCTTGAGCGCCACCGGGAAGCCCACCCGCGCCGCCGCTTCGGCCGCCGCGTCGACCGTGTCCACGGGCGTCGACGGCACGGTCTCGATGCCGTACGCGGCCAGCAGCGCCCCCGCGTCGACGGGGTCGGCGCGCAGCGCGGCCTGTGCGGCGTCCCGGTCGACGCGGGGCAGCTCGGGCGTCACGCCCGGCGGGCGGCCCAGCCACTGTGCGTACCGGTGCACCCGGGCGAGGGCGCGGACGGCCTCCTCCACCCCGCCGTACGCGGGCACCCCGGCGGGCAGCCGGCCGACCAGGAACGTCGCCACTGTCGGTTTGCCCAGGGCGAGGACCGCTGGCAGCGCGGCGGTGACGTCGGCGTCCACATCGGTGCGTTGACCGGGCAGTGGTGGGGCGAAGACCACCACGAGGGCGTCCACCCGCTCGTCGCCGGCCGTCTCGGCGAGCGCGGTGGCGAATTCGGCGGCTCCGGCGCTCGGCCCGACGTCGCGGGGGTAGCCGTCGACCACGGTCAGGCCCTGCCCGACACAGGCCCGGGCCGCCAGCCCGGTCAGCGCCGACGAGTTGCCGACCACGCCGACCCGACCGCCGGTGGGCAGCGGCTGGTTGGCCAGCAGCACCCCCACGTCGAGCAGCTCCGCCACGGTGTCCACCCGGATCACCCCGGACTGGGCGAAGAGCGCGGCCACCGCCACCTCGTCCGGGCCGGTGGCGTCACCGACGCCGGTCGGGCGGGCCGGCGAGGCGAGCGCCACCACCGGTTTGGCCCGACCGATGCGCCGGGCCAGCCGGGCGAACTTGCGCGGGTTACCGAACGTCTCCAGGTACAGCATGATCACGTCGGTGCCGGGGTCGTCCTGCCAGTACTGCAACAGGTCGTTGCCGGACACGTCGGCCCGGTTGCCGGCCGACACGAAGCTGGACAGGCCGAGGCCACGCCGGTCCGCCTCGGCGAGCAGCGCCACCCCGAACACGCCGGACTGGCTGAAGATGCCCACCCGACCGGCCGGCGGCAGCGCCGGGGCGAGGGTGGCGTTGAGGCGTACCGTCGGTTCGGTGTTGGCCACGCCCAGGCAGTTCGGGCCGACGACGCGCATGCCGGCGGCGTGCGCCGCGCGGACCAGCGACCGCTGCGCGGCCGCGCCCTCGCCGCCGGCCTCGGCGAAGCCGGCCGAGATCACGACGAGCCCGTGCACCCCGGCGGCGGCCGCGTCGGCGACCACCGCGGTCGCCGCCTCCGGCGGGACCGCCACCACCGCCAGGTCCACCGGCACGCCGGCGTCGACAGCCGAGGGGTACGCGGGCAGCCCCGCCACCGTCGAGGCGCTCGGATGCACCGGTACGACCGCGCCGGTGAAGCCGCCGTCGCGCAGGTGACCGAGCACCGCCGCGCCGACGCCCTGGCCGGTGGCGCTCGCGCCGTAGACGGCGATGCCCCGCGGGGCGAGCAGCCGGGCGATGGAGCGCGCCTCGGTGCGGTGCTCCCGGCCCCGCTGCACCTCGAGGGTGGCCTCGGTCGGTGCGATCGGGAAGCTCAGGTGCACCACGCCGTCGGCGTACGCGCGCTGGACCTGGTAACCGAAGTCGGCGAAGACCCGCAGCATCGTCCCGTTGGACGGCAGCACCTCGGCGACGAAGCTCATGATGCCGTTGCGCCGTGCGGCGTCGGCCAGGTGCTCCATCAGCACCGAGCCGATGCCCCGGCCCTGGAAGGCGTCCTCCACCACGAAGGCCACCTCCGCCTCCGGCGCCTGCGGGCCGAGCCGCTCGTACCGGCCGACCGCGACGATCTGGTCGGCGGCCAGCACCACGAACGCCTCCCGGTCGTGGTGGTCGACCGTGACGAAACGGATCAGGTCCCGTTCCGGGATACGCGGGTACGGCGAGAAGTACCGCAGGTAGCGGGTGCGCTCGGAGAACCGGCTGTGCATCGCGACGATGCCCGGCGCGTCGGTCGGATCGATCTGTCGCAACTGGACGGTGCTGCCATCGCTGAGCAGCACGTCGACGGGCTGGTCCACGCTGGTCACCGCACGACGGCCCGACTCAGTCCCGCGGGTCGTACGGGTCGAGCCCGAGGAGCGGGAACACGGTCTTGCGGGTGGCCGCGATGGCCCGGTCCACCGCGTTCGGCTCACCCGTCGGCTGCCACGGCTCGTACGACGGGTCCGCGTCGTCGGTCATCCGCAGCGGGATCTCCCGGCCCGGTCGACGGGCCGCCGCCAGCTCCCGCCAGGGCAGCGGAGTGAGCGTCGCCGGGTCGATCGGATCGCCGGTCGCCACCGCCAGCAGGTGCGTCCACGCCCGGGGCACCGCCTCGACCAGCGCGTACCCGCCGCCGCCGGTGGCCACCCAGCGCCCCTCGCACAGCTCGTCGGCGAGCGCCCGCAGCGCCAGGTAGGTGGCGCGCTGCCCGTCCACCGTCAGGTTGAGATCGGCGAGCGGATCGAGCCGGTGCCCGTCCGCGCCGCACTGGCTCACCAGCACCTGCGGCCGGAACGCGCGCAGCACCGACGGCACGATCGCGTGGAACGCCCGCTGCCAGCCGGTGTCGTCGACGCCCGGTGGCAGGGGCACGTTCACCGCGCTGCCCTGCGCGCCCGGACCGCCGGTCTCGTCGGGGAAGCCGGTGCCGGGAAAGAGCGCGAGCGGCGTCTCGTGCAGGCTGACCGTGAGCACCCGCGGGTCGTCCCAGAAGATCTCCTGCACCCCGTCGCCGTGGTGCACGTCCACGTCGACGTACGCGATCCGCTCTGCCCCCAGGTCGAGCAGCCGGGCGATAGCCACCGCCGGGTCGTTGTAGACGCAGAAGCCGGACGCCCGGGCCGGCATCGCGTGGTGCAGACCGCCGGCCACGTTGACGGCCCGCCGGGCGTCCCCCCGCCAGACCGCCTCGGCCGCGGCCACCGTCGCGCCGGCGATCAGCGCGCTGGACTCGTGCATCCCCTCAAAGACCGGGTTGTCGGAGGTGCCCAGCCCGTACCCGGCGAACAGCGGATCACGAGGCGCGGCCCGTACGGCGGCCAGGTAGGCCGGGTGGTGCACGCGGGTCAGCAGAGCGTCGTCGGCAGGCTCCGGCTTGACCACGCGCACGCCGGGACGGACCAGGACGCCCAGCTCCTGGGCGAGCGCGATGGTCAGCTCCACCCGGACCGGGTCGAGCGGATGGTCACCCAGGTTGTAGGCGAGCAGCGAGGGGTCCCACACCACCACCGTGTCGTCGGACATGAGCCCATCGTCGCACGAGGACCGTCGCCGGCCCATCGCACGCGCTGGTCAGCGCTCTGGTGTCGGCCCGGTGGCGACCGGCCGGGACTCGTCGGCGACCCAGTTGCTCCACGACCCGACGTACAGCGCCGCGTCCGGCCGACCGGCCAGGTGCAGCGCGAGGACCGCCTGCGCGGCGGTGACACCGGAGCCGCAGTACGCCCCGACCTCCCGCGCCCCGTTCACGCCGACGGCGGCGAACCGCTCGCGCAGCACGTCGACGGCCGGGAAGCGCCCGTCCGCGCCCACGTACTCGCCGGCGGGCAGGTTCGCCGCGCCGGGCACGTGACCGGCGACCGGGTCGATCGGTTCGACCTCGCCCCGGAAGCGCGGCGCCGCGCGCACGTCGAGCAGCACGGCATCGTCGGCGGAGGCCAGGGCCGCGGCCCGCCCGGCGTCGAGCACCGGAAGATCACCGGGGTGGACCTCGACGTCGCCGGGGCGCGGGGTGGGCGCCTCGGTGGAGACCGGTTGCCCGGCGGCCACCCACGCCGGGAGGCCCCCGTGCAGCAGGCGCACCGGCCGGTGACCGGCCCACCGCAACGTCCACCAGGCGCGGGCGGCGGCCAGGCCGTCGCCTCCGTCGTACACCACCACGGGGTGACCGGCGCGGACGCCGGCGGCCCGCAGCGCCCCCCGCAGCGCGCCCGGGTCGGGCAGCGGGTGCCGGCCGCCGACGCCGGGCGGCCCGCACAGCGCGGTGTCCAGGTCGACGAAGACCGCGCCGGGCAGGTGGCCGGCCAGGTAGTCGTCGTGGCCGGGCGGGCCGGTGAGCCGCCAGCGGACGTCGAGCAGGGTGGGCGGGTCGGCGTGGTCGAGCTCGGCGGCGAGCCGGTCGACTTCGACGAGCAGCTCCTCGGTACCGGACATGACGACCATCCAACACCATCCGGCTCATCAGCACGCGATTCGGCAGCGGTCGCTCGCCGCGCGGCAGGGTAGCATCGTGCATCGGAGGGCCGCTTACCTTATGAAGTCTCACGATCTGGTCGACACGACCGAGATGTACCTGCGCACCATCCTCGAGCTGGAGGAGGAGGGAGTGCCGCCGCTGCGCGCCCGGATCGCCGAGCGCCTCAAGCAGAGCGGCCCCACCGTCAGCCAGACCGTGGCCCGGATGGAGCGCGACGGCCTGCTCACCGTCGAGGGAGACCGGCACCTGACCCTCACCGCGCTCGGCCGGGGCACCGCCGTCTCCGTGATGCGCAAGCACCGCCTCGCTGAGCTGCTGCTGGTCAACGTCATCGGGATGCCCTACGAGGAGGCCCACGAGGAGGCCTGCCGCTGGGAGCACGTGATGAGCGACGCCGTCGAGAAGCGGGTGTACGACCTGCTCAACCGGCCGACCCGCTCGCCGTACGGCAACCCGATCCCGGGCCTGGAGGAGCTGGGCTCCCCCGAGGCCCAGGCCAGCGAGGCCGGCGAGGGTGAGCGCAACCTGGCCTTCCCCGGGCTCTCCGGGCCGGTCGTGGTCCGCCGGATCTGCGAGAGCGTGCAGACCGACGCCGACGTGCTGCGCCAACTGCACGCCGCCGGCGTCGACCCGGGCGCCACGGTCACCGTGGCCCAGGAGCGCGACGGGGTGTCGATCGACCGCTCCGGCGACCGGGTGCGGCTGCCCCGCGAGGTCGCCTCCCGGGTCTTCGTCGCCGCCAGCTGACCGGAGGCGGGCGTCACAGCTCCCGCGTGTCCACCTTCTTGGCCAACGCGACGAGGTTGCCCGCCATCTTGTCCGCCGCCGCGCGCTCGGACCCCCGGGCGCCCGTCCAGGTCAGGGTGGCGAGGCGTCCGTCGCTGGCCAGCCAACCGACCTCCGCGACCGGGCCGTACCCGCCGGTCGCGGCGGCGGTACGCCGGTACGCCAACTGGCCCAGGCCGGTGACCTTCGTCGCCTTGTCGGGTACCACGTCCGCGCTGAAGCTGGCCTTGTCGATGCTCGTCTCGGACACGCTGAGCATCAGCTCCGGCAGCGGCGCGCGCTCGGCCCGTACCACGCAGGTGTGGGTGTCGTTGCGTTCGCTGGCCGCCGCCACGTCGAAGCGCACCTTGACGGCCTGCTCGATCACCGCGAAGTCCAGCAGACGGCAGGCGCCGCCCGACGAGGCCGCCGCCACGTCCAGCGCCACCGGCGCCGGTGGTGGCACCGCCACCGGCTCGGCCTCGGCGGCACAGCCGCTCACCAGCAGGCCCGCCAGCCCGGCGACCACGATCCGCCCGCGCACGCTCCACCCTCTCGCCGACCGACGGCGGAAGGGGCCCCGCCGGATGTTCGTCGGACACCGTACGGGTTGTCCGGGTCGGGCGGAAGTCCTCATTCCGAGGGTGGATCGTCCACGTACGGGCAGTGGCGGCAGCCCCTCCCACAGCACGTGCCGCGGCGGGCCAGAAACCCGGCGCTGAGCACGAACAGGCCTGTCGCCGGGTCGAGATAGCCGGCCTCTCCCGCGGCCAGCGCGGCGTCGTGCGCGGCGATGATCCGGGCCCGGTCCGGGTGCTCCGGCGGCAGGCGGGACGGGTGCGGCTCGGTGAACGGCCGGCCGGCCAGGGGTCGCCGCTCTCCGCTCACCCGCAGCAGTCTAGGGAGGGCTCGTGCGGCCGCCGCACATGCCGTGCCGGACCGGGCGGCGCCTCGGTAGAGTCCGCGGGCCGCCGGCCGGTGGCGCCATCCCCAGAGACAGGCGACGACGGTGAGTCAGCAGTTGGAGCGGTCCGCGACGGTCGGGACGGCGGGCACGTCGCTGTGGCGTAGCCGGAACTTCCTCCTGCTCTGGGGCGGTCAGACGGTCAGCGAGCTGGGCACCCGTATCGCCAATGTCGCGGTGCCGCTGCTCGCCGCCGACACCCTGCACGCCAGCGTGTTCCAGGTCTCCCTGCTGACCGTTCTGGCCTGGCTGCCGTACCTGCTGTTCTCGCTTCCGGCGGGCATCGTCGCCGATCGGCTCGACCGGCGACGGCTGATGATCGCGTGTGACCTGGGTCGGGCCGCGCTCCTGCTGTCCCTGCCGGTGACAGCGCTGCTCGGCCACCTCACCCTGCCCTTCCTGTACGCGGTGGTGGGGCTCGGTGGCGTGCTCACCGTGCTGTTCACGGTGGCGTACAAGACCCTGCTGCCCCGGCTGGTTCCGCCGGATCTCCTGGTGGACGGCAACGCGAAGCTGACCATCAGTCAGGACGCCGCCGAACTGGTCGGTCCGACTGTCAGCGGCGCGTTGATCGGGCTGGTGGGCGCTGCCCGCACGTTCCTGGCCAACGGGCTCGCCTTCCTGGTCAGCGCGCTGACGCTGATCCTGATCCGAGAGGCGCCGGAACGCCGCGAGCCGGCTGCCCGCGTACCCCTGCGGGTGGAGTTGACCGACGGACTCGGCTTCATCCGGCGGCAGCCCATCCTGCTGAGCATCCTGGCCTGCACGACCTGGTCGAACTTCTGGGTGATGGCGTCCGCCTCGATCGAGGTGACCTTCCTGGTCCGCGAGCTGCACGCAGCCCCGGTGCAGGTCGGGATGGTCTTCTCGGTAAGCGCTGTCGGCGGGTTGGTGGTGGGGGTACTGGCCGCCCGGCTGTCGGCCTGGCTCGGCTCGGCCCGGGTGATCTGGGTGGCGATGACTGTGCCAGGCCCGCTCTATCTGCTGATGCCGCTGGCCCGACCCGGTTGGGGACTGCTGCTCTACGGCGTCGGGCTGGCCGCGTTCTCGGCCAACGCCGTGCTGTTCAACGTGGCGGCGATGTCGTACCGGCAGCGGATCACCCCGCCGGCGATCCTCGGCCGGGTCAACGCTGCGTTTCTCTGGATCTGCTTCGGGGTGATCCCGCTGGGGGCGCTGACCGGCGGCGCGCTCGGCACCGCGCTGGGACTGCGCGGCGCGCTCTGGGTGTGCGTGCTGGGCACCTGGGCCGCGTGCCTGTTCGTGGTCTGCTCGCCGCTGCGCCGGATGCGGGACACACCGCCGGTCTGAGATGGTGGGTCATGCCCACCTTCGCCGCGCCCGACGGCACCACGCTGGCGTACCGGAGTCTCGGCGGGGGCGACCCGCTGATCTGCCTGCCGGGCGGGCCGATGCGCGACTCGGCGTACCTCGGTGACCTGGGCGGGCTGTCGTCGCGTCGGACGCTGATACGGCTGGACCTGCGGGGCACCGGCCGGTCGGCGGTCCCGTCGGACACCTCCTCGTACCGGTGCGACCGCCTGGTCGCGGACGTCGAGGCGCTCCGCGTGCACCTCGGGCTCGACCGGCTGGACCTGCTCGGGCACTCCGCCGGCGCGAACCTGGTGTTGCGGTACGCGACCCGGCATCCCGACCGGATCGGCCGGCTCGCACTGGTCACCCCGAGCACGCGTGCCGTCGGCCTGGAGGCGACCGCCACGCTGCGTCGGGAGGTCACCCGGGCCCGCGCCGGTGAGCGGTGGTATCCGGAGGCCGCCGCAGCGCTGGAGTCCATGGTGACCGGACGCGCCACCGAGGACGCCTGGCAGGCGATCGCCCCGTTCTTCTACGGCCGGTGGGACACGGCAGCTCGTGCGCACCAGGCGGTCGAGACCGCCCAGCGCAACCAGGAGGCCGCCCGGATGTTCGGCGCCGACGGCGCCTTCGACCCGCCGGCCACCCGCGCAGCGCTGGCCGCCCACCCGGGTCCGGTGCTGCTCCTCGCCGGGGAGCTGGATCTCGGCGCCCCGCCTGGTCTGGTCGCCCAGCTCGCGGAGCTGATGCCGGGCGGCGAGCTGGTGGTGCAGCCGGGCGCGGGGCACTACCCGTGGCTGGACGACGCCGACCGGTTCACCACCACCGTCTCCGCTTTTCTGCGCTGATCCGGTGGCTTGAGTCTCCACCGGCGGGAGACGTGAGGGTGGGGGGCATGAGTGGTGACGAGCGGTACACGATCGGCGAGCTGGCCCGACGCACCGGGCTGAGCGTCAAGACCATCCGGTACTACGCCGACAGCGGGATCGTCCCGCCCACCGACCGGAGTTCGGCCGGCTATCGCCTCTTCGACGCCGAGGCGGTCGCGCGGCTGGAACTCGTCCGGACGTTGCGTGACCTGGGCGTGGACCTGGCCTCCATCCGTCGCGTGGTGGACCGCGAGGTGCCGCTGTGCGAGGTGGCCGCCACGCACGCGCAGGCGTTGGCGGCGCATATTCGGGCGCTACGGCTACGCCAGGCGGTGCTGACCGTCGCGGCGAAGCGCGGGGCGGGCCCGTCCGAGGTGGACGAGCTACACCGGTTGGCCCAGCTCACCGCCCGTGAACGGGGGCACCTGGTGGATGGTTTCCTGGCCAGCGTCTTCACCGGCGACCCGCCGACGTACCCGGGTGTGATCGTCTCGATGACGCCGGAGCTGCCCGACGACCCCACGGCCGAGCAGGTGCAGGCGTGGCTGGAGCTGGCCGAGCTGTGCCGCGACACCACCTTCCGGGCGAGCATGCGGCGGCTCGCCCACCAGCACGCCACCGACAACGACGTGCCCGGCCTCCCCCGCCCGGACGCGGTCGCCCTCGTCCGGGACGGGGTGGGGGCCGCCCTGGCCGCCGGTCTCGATCCGGCCGGGCCCGAGGCCGATCCGGTGGTCGCGGCGGTCACCGACCGGTACGCCCGCCTGCACGGCCTCGCCGACGACGCCGGCCTGCGCCGGCGGCTGCTGGAACGGCTCGTCCTGGCCAACGACCCCCGCCGGGACCGCTACCTCGACCTGCTGTCGGTGATCAACGGCTGGTCGGGCGGGGGCGCGGTCACACCGGCGGTGGACTGGTTCGTCCGGGCCCTGCGCGCCCGGATGCCGGTGGAGGCCCGCTCTCAGCCGAACCAGGTCATCGCCTGACCATGGCCCCGGGTCCAGGCCAACGGCCTGCCGTCGAGCGCGAGGACGTTGTGCAGCGCCGCGTCCGGCGAGTCGGGTAAACCCTCGTGATGCAGCACCTCCGGGGCCTCGTTGGCGATCCAGCGCACCGGCAGCTCAGCGACCAGCCGCACGAACGCGTCCCGGCGCGCGGAGGGCACCTGGTAGAGCACCGAGGTGTGGAAGATGACGAGCGTGGCGTCGGCCGGCGCGCGCGCCGCCAGCGCCGGCAGGTCGTCCACCAGGTCACCCCGGACCAGCAGCGGCGGGTCGGCGGCGGCCACCGCCACCGCCGCGCGCAACCGGGCCCGCCGGTGCGCGTGCTCCGGCCAGATCAGGGCGTCCAACCAGGACACGTCGTCGGGGTCGCGCACGTCGAGCGGGTTCAGGTCGAGGCCGGCCCGCCACACCACCTGGGGTACGCGCTCAGGCGGCGTCAACCCGCTGGCCGCGCACTCCAGGACGGGCGTTCCCTCGCCGACCTCGTGCTCGCCGTACCGGTAGGCGTACCGGTCGGGGTAGAGGCAGAGCCCGGCGGACGCGCCGACCTCCAGCAGAGCGAGGGGCTGCGGCAGCGCGGCGAGCACCGGCAGCAGCACCGCACACCGGCCGGCCTCGTTCGTCTGGGTGGCCCTGCTCCGCAGCTCGGGTTCGATGACCGACCAGTGTGTCAGCACGTACTCGTGGAACGCGCCCGGATCGTCGACCGGGCCACCCAACCAACGGACCACGCCGTACAGCAGGTTCGGCTGGCGCTTGGCCGGCGGGAGCGCGTCGAGCAGGGCGAGCAGGGCGTGGTCGTCGGCGACGGCGTACGACAGCCGCTCGTACGTCGGTGAAACCCCGTGCGCTTCGCGGCGCGCGAACTCGACGTACGCCTCGGCGGTTGTCATGCCCTGATCGTCGCAGCCTCCGTCGGCAACCGGGACCCCCTGAGTGTCGCTCGTCGGCGAACGACTGCCACTGATGAACGGCAGCAGTGCGGGCCACCGGCCGGACTGTCAGAATCGTGATCAGCGAATCGACGGGGCGAAGGCGAAAGGAAGTTATGAGCGGCTGGAACGAGAAGATCATCGCTGAGTTTCGCGCCAACGGTGGGCAGGTCGGCGGCCAGTTCGCCGGTGCCCCGCTGCTGCTGTTGCACACACTCGGTGCCAAGAGCGGCCAGCCTCGCGTGAACCCGATGATGTACCGGGAGGTGGACGGAGGCTACGCGGTGTTCGCTTCCAAGGCCGGTGCGCCCACCAATCCCGACTGGTACCACAACCTGCTCGCCAATCCGCAGGTTCAGGCGGAGATCGGCACGGACAAGGTCAAGCTGATCGCCCGGGTTGCCACCGGGGAGGAGCGGGAACGGATCTGGAACGCCCAGAAGACCGCGTACCCGGGATTCGCCGACTACGAGCGCAAGACGACCCGGCAGATCCCCGTCGTCGTGCTGGAACGAACGCCCTAGGTGTTCTGCACCGGGACGGCCCTCTCACCGAGCCAGTCTGGCCAGAACCGCATCCAGGGGCAGGTCTGTGGCGCTGGACAGCAGGCGGTCCGCAGCCGTGAAGCGGGCGTGGTCCGCGTGGGGGTTCGGCACCGCGACGCACCGCAGCCCAGCGGCCTGTGCCGCCGCTACGCCGTGCGCGGTGTCCTCGAACGCGACCGCCTCATCCGCAGGAAGTCCGAGACGATCCAGCGCCAGCAGATAGACAGCCGGATCAGGCTTGTGCGCGGGCACTTCCTCGCCGGTCGCCAGCACCTCGAACCGCGCCCGCAGCCCCGCCTGATCCAGCAGCGCGCCGACGTGAGTGAGCGGGGAACTGCTCGCCACGGCGAGGCGCAGACCCAACTCCGCGGCCCGGTCCAGCCACCCGACGATGCCGGGCGCAGGCTCCAGCGCCGAGTTCAGTGCTGCTCGGTACGCCATCCGCAGCGCATGGCTGGACGCGCGGTCGTAGGCCAGCCCGACTGCCGCTTCGAGCGCGGTGTAACGCGCCTCGTTCGCGTCGCCGCCGTGGTCGGCGAAGAAACCTGTCGGATCGAGCTCCAGGCCGTGCCGCCGCCACTCCCAACGCCAGCTCTCCAGCAGCGTGCTCTCCGTGTCCATCAGCAGACCGTCGAAGTCGAGGACCAGCGCCTTGATCGCCACAGCGGCCAGTATCCCGGACCTGGCCGCTGCCCACGCTAGCCGGATGCTGCGGTGCCGCCGGGGCTCTGTGGCGCGGCGTAGCCGCAGGGTAGGGCAGGTTTGACTGTCAGGCCAGCAGGGAGGATTCCAGGTCGCGACGGGTGAGGGCGGCGCGCAACCACAGCCTTTCGGCCGCCAGATTCTCGCGTCCGCCCTGCTCCCGGTCGATGGCGCAGACCACCGAGTCGACCTTCGCGCCGCCGGCCCGTAGCTGCCTGCACGACGCCAGCAACGCGCCGCCGGTGGTGACCACGTCCTCGATCACCACGACCCGTCGGCCGTCCACCGGGCTGCCCTCGGCCGCCTTGCCGGTGCCGTACTCCTTCGCCTGCTTCCGCACGAAGGCGGTCGGCAGCCCGGTCAGCTGCGACATCACGGTGGCGATCGGAATGCCGCCCATCTCCATCCCCGCCAGCACATCGCACTCGGGCAGCAGGGCGACCATCGCCTCGGCCACCTCACGCAACAGGCCAGGCTCTGCCTCGAACAGGTACTTGTCGAAGTACTCGTCGCTCGTCTGACCGGAGCGCAGGAGGAACGTCCCGCTCAGGTGGCACGTTTCGTAGACGCGGCGCGCAAGGGGAGAAGTCATGCTGCCAGCCTCGCAAACGGGCGTCGACCGGGCCGCGCGGCTCAGGGCAGCTGGCCCGGTCGGTCGACGACGGCGATACGCAGTAGCGCGACAGCGCTGTACAGGGACTCCTTGCCGTCACGCGTCAAGGAGTTGCGGGTGCCGAGGTAGACGTGGGAGTCCCGATCGAAGATGAGGTCCAGGTTTCCACCGATCACGCCGGGCATCCGGATCGCCACCCCATGCCGACCTGCGGCGTCGACCACGTCCCCCGAGATCACGACCGCTCCCGGTTGCCGTGCCAGCAGTTCGAACAGCGCCGCGAGCGCTCGGGGCGGCACATAGCCGCCGTGGAGCATCGACCGCGCGGTCGTGTACGGCATGCTCTCGCCCCCGTAGACGGCCTTCTCGTCGGCCCCTTCGGGTAGATGCAGGTCGACCGGGTGTTCCCTAAGGTAGCGAAGCAGCTCGTCCGGATCGGTGGGCAGGTCGCCGTGGTACGCCGGCGGCGGGAACGCGTCGAGTTTCTTCTCCGGGTCGGCCGGATCTTCCTCGCGGAGGACCCTGAGCTCGCCCCACCCGTCCGGGTCGGTCTCCGGTCGATAGCGCGCCTGCGTGTACGCGACTCCGCCGGCCGACTGCCACAGCTGGTTCCGTGTCGTCCGGTACGGACCACTGCCCGGCAGGTCGCGGATCGTCGCCAGGGACTCCGTGAAGACGTACTGGTCGGGGCGGGCGCTGAGCTCCGGCTGCTGCCGGGCGGCGTCGGCGGCCAGGTGGAAGATCTCCGACGCGCTGGCCCTGGGCGGCGACTGGTCGCCGAACCACATGGACTGGACCGCCAGCGCACCGGCGGTCAGCGTCACCGCCATTCCGAGCGCCCCGGCGAGGCGCCAACCACGCAGGATTCGGGTACGGCGTTCGGCCGCACGGCCTCCCGCCGACGCCAGCTCTGCCCGTTGGGCGACGTGTGCGCTCAGGTCCCGGAGAAGCTGCTCCTCGAAACCCTGCGGCGACCGTTCAGTCGTATTCATCGTCTGCTCCGTCTCATCTCAGGCGAGGGTGGTGACCGGGCGCGCGAGCACCGCGCGGACGAGGCGGCGGGCCCGGTGCAGACGGACCCGAGCGGCGACCGGCGACATCCCGAGCGCGGTCGCCGCCTCCGCGATCGTGAGGCCGTCCACGGCGACGAGTTCGACGAGCGCTCGGGTGCCCTCGGGTAGTTCGCTGAGTGCCCGATGGGTGCGGCGGGCCGCCGACTCGGCGTCGATCCGCTCCTCGATACGCGCGATGTCGTCGGGGCCGAGGTCACGTCGTCCGGCCAGTCGACCGGTCACCCGCAGTCGTTGGGCCGCCCGTCGCCGCTCGTCGCCGATGACGTGCCGGGCCACCCCGTACAGCCAGCCGATCTGGCTACCCCGGTCCGGCCGGTAGCCGGCCGCCGACTCGATCACCGCCAGGAACACGTCGGCGGTCAGGTCGGCGGCGAGATGCGGGTCGTCGACCCGCCGCGCCACGAACCGGCCCACCGCATCCAGGTGCCGCCGGTAGAAGACCTCGAAGGCCGCTGGATCCACCCCGATCGCGGAAATGTCGTCATCGGCTCGGCTCGGCTCATTCACAGGCCGTCCTCCCTCGCGCGTTCACACCTCTTCTTCGTTCGGCGGCGCACGGGTGTTACCGAACCTCGACCAGAGCGGGTCGTTCATAGCTTCTCAGCATCAGGTGATCGAGCCGGCTTCTTCCGTTTGGAGATCTCTTCCAGGTGCTGGAGCTGGTGCTGCCGGACCATCTCGTTCCAGACCTCCTGGTCGTAGTCCGGGTTCGGCGGAATCCACTTGTGCGAATTGTCGCTGTAGTGGAACCGCTCGTCTCCCCGCCGGATCAGACTCACCGAACCCAGCCCAGGAAGCGCCGGTGCAGCAGCCCGGCAGGCACCCAGGTCAGATCCTCGGTCGCCCAGACCAGGTAGGACCCCATGTAGAGAGCCAACGACAGTGGTGCACTCTCGAACTCGGCACGCAGTTCGGTGCGGCGGGTCCGACAGGGCCAAGGGGCGGCGCAGCCATCGCAGGTCCAGACCGGAAGGACCGGGCCGTGGGTGGTCACGACAAGCCATCCAGGAAGCGCCGGAGGATCGACCGGGCGTGCCAGCGGGCCGCCGCTTCCGCCTGACAGCAGGGGTACGGGGACAGCCGTGCCCACCACCAGCGACAGCCGGCGCAGAGCCGGTCAACGCCGGGCAGGTGCATGGACAGGGTTCGTCCGACCTTATCCTCGGTCACTCCTGCTCCTCCCCTGGCCAGTGGCCTCGCCGGATCGGGATGCGGTGCCGGGCTCGGCACGGCAGGTCAACCCCACATCGGCAGATCCGCCGCCACCGCTGCTACGACCAGACCGACCGGTGCCGCCGAGCCAGCGTCAGCGCCACCGCCAGCAGGTAGTCGTCGTACGGCACTCGCTTCGGCATCGACCCTCCCGGCGTCCGTTCCAACGCCGCCGTGCGTGTTCGTTACGAGGACACCGCGCACGGCCGGGTTGACGATTGGTAAGTGACGATAGTAAAGCACAAGTCGAGCTTACCTTCAGCCGGTGAAGCGACCGCGCTTGTACGGGCCTGGCGAGTTGGCCGCCCTGTTCAACGTGTCGCGGCAGCGGGTCCTACAGATCACCCGCCGACCCGGCTTCCCCGAGCCGGTGGCTCGCCTGATCGGGACAACGATCTGGGACGCCGACGAGGTTGACGAGTGGGCGCGACACAATCGCCCGCCACGTCCGACCGACGGCACCGAAGACCGGTGACTCGACGGCAACCTACCGAAACACGGCGCCAAACCGGTTCCAAGCTCCGGGCCGGGCCGGCACGCGGATCAGTCCCGGTCGTCCCGTAGCGAGTCCGCCGTCCGGCCGACCGTTGCGGCGGCCGAAAACGGGCGGCAGGTGTTCGAGCGGATTGGTGCGTACGCGGGGCCCGGCGGCGCAATGGCCAGCCCCGCCTCGCGGGTCGACACCGCCAACAGCTCGGCGCGGCCGTCGGCGACCACAGGTGCCAATTGCCCGGGTGCGCCCGGCGAAATACCTAGGAGGCTGGCGACCTGAAGATTAGTCCCTATCTCGGGTTCATTTCTGCAGTTTCATCCGCTAGCCGCGCCTAGGGCACCTTCACGCGCCCTTGAAGCAGGAAAGAATCGCTAGTCCCTCTTTCGGCCAGATCAATGACCCTCGCCAGCTCGGGTTCCTCCTCCGCAATCTCCCTGGCCGAGTCAATGGCTTGCCGAAGCGCTTCCTGACCACCATAAAGTTCTTCAAGAATCGGCCAACGCAAGAGGGCTTCCCGCTTAACCACACGGCTGTCTCCGCTGGATCTCCGGGTTTCGGTCTTCGCAGTAATCAGCACTTGGGCATGCACGGCCGGACGATGGCCAGAATTGAGTGTCGCGTTTTTCCCTCCGGCTTGGCGGTATGCCCAATACAAGACCCGTAGATAATCCCACTCCTTGCTGACGTCAGCGGGTACTTCGCTTCGAACAGCCTGCGCAAGGTCCCCCTCCAGTTCGGTCGCCACCGCCTCGGAGACGAGTTTGTGGCCAGCACCGTTTCTATGACCCACAAGCAGCACTAACTGAAGGCGGGCAGAGAGGGTCGTTACCTCAGGCAGCACCTCTCTTACGATATTCGCTACCTCATCCGGGTCTTTGAGTTGGCGCAGCAACCGAAGCACCACACGCGACACCACAAGTCTGGCATCAAGCTCCAGCATTCCTCGAGGTCGGTCGGGCAGGTAGGGCATTGTATTAAGTACGACGGTCACAGCAACTGGAACCGCCTCAGATGGATACTCCCCTTCAAAGGCTTCCAACGCCGAAATAACGTCCTCGATCCTCTCTGGGTCGATGGACGAAAGGAACTCTTCAAGCGCAGCGCGATCGGCAAGCACCTTGAAGGCTCTTTCTGCGTCCGTAAACGCAGCCATCTTGGACGTATGGGTCCGCTCGAGGTACAGCCGCAAGATGTCCGGGTGTGCGACCCGCCTAGCCTTGAGCCAACCCTTCTCCCACTCGGCGCCGTAAGGAGAACCGCCGATGTGCCGCAACCCTCCTGGAAATAGGCGTGAAATCACAGACTCGACCAGGGGGCGCTGCCCAGCCGCTTCTGCAAGAACCCGCTTTACCGCTTCTTCGTCACTTCGACCGGCCGAGCGTTCGGCAGACGACCGCGTGGCAGTTAAGGCAGTTGGCGCATCGGCGATCGCCTTAAAAACATCGGGGAGGAAAATGCGGATCGCTTCGAGAGCCAATAGATCAACTAGTTCGATCTGTCCTCCGAGCGAGTCGACGGTAGAGCGTATCGAGGCGGCGAACCGACGGACGTCCCTGACGTTACGGATGAGAGGAGCGACAACTTCCATCAAAACGTCAGGCCACCGGTCCTTGTCAAATCTCTCCATGGCAGGCGACCCATCGAGCACAGCGTCAAGCGCCTGCCCAACTTGGGTAATAAGTAGCTCATCCGCTATTACGGGCACGTCGATGGTGGTCTGAACGATCTTTTCGAGATAGCCGCGACCAGGAATACCGGATTCCGTTAGCGCTTCCTCGACACGGCCACGGTCGAACGCGAGCAGGTAGATAACATTAGGAAAACTCGCGGTCAAACGAACAAGCTTGAAGATATCCCGGATCTCAGCAGTCTGCAGACGATCAATATCGTCTATGATTACGACGATTCTTTCGCCCAGTCGCGTGAGCTCCGCAGCCAGCATTTCTTTTCGGAAGACCACGCTCCCGTCCCGACTTTCCCGGAATTTGCGAACCGCTCCTGCGGCTTCGCTTGCCCGCTGAATCAACGGACCAGCGATAGGGACGAACGTTAAGGGTGCCAGCAACTCCCCGTATGCTTCGATCTCGGTTGCAACTGCGGCGAGGCGATCTTCCTTCATTCGCAGCTGCGACGCCAGCTCACCGAAAAACGACTGCACGAGCTGCTCGGTGTTCGAGAACATCCAAGGGTTGAAGTTGACGACTGGAAGCCTTGGCACCCTGTCGAGTTGAAGCCGAATAAGATTGAGGAGCGATGTTTTGCCCGAACCCCAGGGACCGCTTAGGGCGATAACGTATCCTTGCGCAACGTCTACGGAACGTACCTCATGAACAATGCTTGCCACGAGAGGGCCCCTATCGAAGAGGTCGTCCTCTGGCTTACTAATCGGGTTGTCACCTCTTGCTCCTTGCGCAGCGGGACCAGCAGGGTGGGAAGAACTTTCCGGGGTCGTCTTGCTCTTGAGTAACTGACGCACGCCCAACACGATCGCTAGGGACCCCGTTAGAAGCAAGGAGAGTGCCAGCCAGTGCCAATCCGTCGCGAGATAGTGGAGAAACGACCGCCACCATGTGCCCGGCCATGACGGCCACGTGATGTATGTCCAAGGTTTCGACCATGTAAGGACACCGGCGACGGCCACCGCCGCACCGCCGATCAGGAGCCCTACAGCTGACGTCCGTCTCCGGTCCACAAGTCGACATGCTGCCTTATCCTGCCAACCCTCGCCGACCCTGGACCTCACAACCGGACACACTTTGCCCGCTCAGTCAGTCAGCTTCAGGTGTTGCCGAATTGGCCACTATGAGATCAAGGCGGCCGGCAAGCGGGCCGCGCCGGTCCGGCCCCGGCCTGCTGGCGACCTCCAACCGGCGTCGGCCGGGCCGGCCGGCCAGACTGCGAAGGATTGAAGACCTCGGGGCTCCGCCCTGCACCCCGACCCTCCTCGGAGATCTACCGCGGATCCCTCGCCGGGCACCACAAGGGTTACCAGCCTCCCCGATCCGGGACGGCTGGATGGTCTGGCGACTGCCCGACGAGGAGATCCTCTCAAGCCGCCCCGATCTCTTTGCGAGCCTTGAGCAGGAACTCTTCCCACAGATCTGCTACGTCCGCTTCGTCACCGCCGCTGCGCGCCTTCTCGGAGAGCTTTACCGCCAACAAGCCAACCTCGGACGATGCGATGAACATCAGCTCATAGGTCTGCTCGACGAGTTGGTCGGCGAGGTCTAGCACCCGTTTGCCCGACTCCGTGGCTCGCAGCTCGCTAGCCCTAGCCGCCCAACCTTCTGGCCCACTCACTTGTTCAGCCTTGTCCAAGTCCTGCGCCTCGGCGTTATCCGTTGAGTACCTAGCGAGCGCCTTCTGGTAGCTGTCCAGAAGGCGCAGGTACCGCGCGTAGACCTGGCGCCGCTCGTCCCTAAGCCTCAGGGCTCGATCATTGGCGAGCTGCTCTGCACGTGCTTGCGCCGCCTCCGCTGCCGCCGCTTGCCTAGCTCGTTGGTTCTCACCGAACTGCTTGCTGAGGAGCCGGTCGCTGTTGCGCCACTGCCAGTGCGCTCCAAGCCAACCACCGAGCAGGCCAGAGGTAATCGCGCCAGCGACCGGAACAGCTACCTCCCACCACTGTGCAGCCATGAACACCTCCGGTGCTCGGTGTGCCGGTCGATCAAAGGGTCGTGCCCGATCCGACGGTCGATCCGGGACAACCATGGTCAACGTGAGCCGCAGACGACAATGGCCCCTAACTTGCGTTTCCGCAGGTCAAAGTCCTTTCCGTTCTGCCTGGTGGCGGGTAGAGGATTCGAACCTCTGTAGCTTTCGCGACGGAATTACAGCGCCTACCCAACCTGCTGCTGGGAGAGTCTACGACCACCGCACGACCTGGCGCGTCCCCCGTCACGGCCCTTGGTCGCCGTGCCATGCATGTGCCAGTAGCCGGTGCCGGCGACGGTTACCAGCAGGCGCCTGTCAGAGGATTTGGTGAGTTCAGCCATCAAATCACGAATCCTCGCAAATATCTTGGTGTCTAGATTCCACTCAACGGCCCTCTTCGCCAGCTGCGCTGCTACATGCTTATCGGTCAGCACGTAGTCGCAGTACGGCACTGCCTCGATTATCGAGTCTATGTCGCGAATATCGTTGCTCGACCACCGCTTGTACGAATTCCGAAAATTTATCTCGTTGCCTTGGGAGGAAGAGGCGATCGGCAAGCCAGCTCGCATCCTGCCTCAGGGGTCGCATCCGGAAATACGTTGCCTACGACGTGAACGCTGTAAGCCTGATGCTAAGCAGCATGGCAAAGTTCGGGCGATGCCGCTACCTCTGCGCCCCGGAGCGTGACGGAGATTTCACACTTTGCCTCTTGCGATCAGACTACCTATCGCTCCCGGCGCGGCACACCCAGACGGCCAGTCGACGAGCGAGTCTATGCGCGGAACGGATGTAGAATCTGGGCCTGCGACGCATGGTCGAGATGATCAGGGCCGTCACCGAACCAGAGGCTCGTCGCAAGCCATAGTTCGTAATAGACCAGCCATTCGCACGACCAGGGCAAGAAGGTCTTGGTGAACAACAGGTGAGATTGCCAGTCGCCGAACTGCGATATGCACAGGCTGCCGTCGTCGTATACGTGGGGAAGGCGGCCGGCGCGGTCGGGTCGTAGGGCGGGTGCCGTCACGGTGACCTTCGGAGGCCTGGCAGGCTGGGCAGTCAGATGGAGTTCGTAGGTCTGACTCTGGAGCGAAGGGCGGACCCGCCCACGCCAGATCAGCTGGCGAGGGGTGACCGAGGCCCTGCTGCCTGGCACGACGCTCCTCAGGGCCAGCGCCTGCATTGGCAGGCTCACATCACCGCGCCGGCCCGCCACCGAACCCGTGGTCTTTCACAGAGTACGTGCCGGCGGCAGCGCCGCCGGTAGCTGCAGACAGCGTGCCCCGATTTCCCACATAGAGATGGCCTCGCTGCCGCGCGGCGAACAGCGACTGCCCTAACGAAGCACTCGCGGCTGTCGCGAACCGGCTGCCGAACGCTTTTTCAAGCAGGGGCATGGTGTGCTCCAAGCCTTTAGACATCCCGAAACCGCGGAATTCTCGCTCGGCCGCGTCTACCCACTCGAAGAAGTGCTCGGCGCGGTCGGGGTCGGACACCCAGGAGTCGGTGAAGTTTTCACCGGCCTGCACGGGATTCGGCAGCGTCCACCTGCCCTGGATTCGGCTGAGATGCCGGGCCATCTCACCCGGCATGTTTCGCAGCACCTCGTACAGGTCTCCGAAACCTGTGTAGGCGTGCGCGGCAAGGGTGGTGATGACGATGGAGGAAGGACGGTCGTCCAGGCGGTCGGAAAAGTAGATGTCGCGATGGCGCTTAAGCGCCTGGACCGCACGCTGCAAAACCGTACGCACCTGCCATTCGGGGACGTCCTCGACTTCGAGGCGTTTGGCTTCCACAGCCCGTTCGTGGAGGAGTTGGGTATGCATGCGGCCTCGAAACCAGTCGGCATAGCCGCCCGGATTGGACGGGAGCCAGCGTGATACCTCGCGGTCAGTAATCCAGATATTGCCGCTACCGGCATCGCTATTCGGTATCGCGGGCAGGATGTCCAGGTGCATGCCGGGCCAACTGAGCGTCCAGCATCGCGAACACTGTGATATTTCGGGGCCGCCACTGCGGGCGCTCCGCGCATACTTGCGGGCAGCGATGCCCACGTCGGCCTTGAGTTCGGCTTGGCTTACCGAGACCTTGGCTACATCCTTCAGCGCGACACAGTCAATGTCGATGTCGTCGCTGCGATGGACGTTGCGGACCACCGTTCCCAAAGCAAACGAGCCCTGCGGTGATATCGCATTGTCGCCCCGGGTGGCGCTCCAGTGCTCGTCGAGGGCCTCGCCGAGCTCGGTGTAGCGCAACACGACCCGCTCACGCTCGGTCGCCGTGATGTCCAGGGCGCGCAGGCCGTCGTGGATGAGAGTATCGAGGCCACCCACCGCACGGTGGGCCACTGTCGTCGTCACCGCCGTAGTTTACCAGTTCTGGTACAAATAAATCTCGATGTTTCGCGGCTCCATCGCTTCTCCTGGAGGTTCTTATGGCAACAGGATCACACGACGTGCGAGCGGCGATAGCGAGCGAGCTGGAGCAGTTGCTTAATGACGTGCGATGGACGGAGAAAGGTCACTTCGCCAGCGCAAGTTTCCTAAGAGGTATACGCCTGACCCTCGGTGTCATAGCAACTGGGGCCGCCTCGGTTTCCGCTGCTACCATCTTCACCGACAAACAGGTCATCGCTGGCGTTTTCGCGCTAGTCAGCGCCCTCTTCTCAGGTCTTCTCACCTTCCTCAAACCCGAAGAAGCGGCCAGCCGACACCTGAGCGCGGGGCGCCGCCTCAATGCCTTGGTCGTCGATATCCGGCAAGCCCTTACCATCGACGCGCCGGGCGAGGAGATCAAGGAACTGCGAGCTCGGGTCGCTCAGGTCGCACGTAGCAAAGCGGAGATCGACGAATCAGCTCCCCATATCCCCAACCTCAGTATCAGATGGGCCGGCAGACGGATCAGCCGAGGCGACTTTTCGTTCGAGCGACCTGGCCACCGGCAGTCCAGTTGACCGCCGAACCTGTCAAATGTCTTGTTCCAAAGCCAATGAAGCACTTCTGCCTGCAGGGAATCCCCTAATGCCGCTGATGGGGCAATTCACCCCGGCACGTCTCTCGGGAGCGTGGGGAACGCGGAAAAAACGGCGCTGCCCCGACCTCCGATGAAGGAGATCGGGGCAGCGCCGCGTTTCGCGTACGTCAGCTGCAGCCGCTGGTGGAGCCGCAGCCCTCGCAGACGTAGCAGCTACCAGCCGGGCGCATCTTCGTACCGCAGGTGAAGCAGAGCGGCGCGTCGGCGGCCTTGCCGATCACGGCCTCCAACAGCTCGGTGCTGGAACCCACGCCCGGGGCCGGCTTGGCGGCGGCCACGTCGGCCATCTCCTGGGCCGGCTGGGCGACGGCCTCGGTCTTGGCGGGAGCCTCGACCGGCGCGGAGGACGCCATCGCGGTGAGGTCCGCACCGGTGACGGCGGCAGCCTCCGCGTCGGCCTCGGCCCGCAGCTGGGCGGCCCGCTCGCCGGCCGTGAAGATGCCCAGCTCGGCGCGGCGCTCGTAGGGCAGGAAGTCCAGTGCGAGGCGACGGAAGATGTAGTCCATCACCGAGGCTGCCATCCGCACGTCCGGGTCGTCGGTCATACCGGCCGGCTCGAAGCGCATGTTGGTGAACTTGCTGACGAACGTCTCCAGCGGCACGCCGTACTGGAGGCCGATGCTGATGGCCACCGAGAAGGCGTCCATCACGCCGGCCAGGGTCGAGCCCTGCTTGGACATCTTGAGGAAGACCTCGCCGAGGCCGTCGTCCGGGTAGGACGACGCGGTGAGGTAGCCCTCGGCGCCACCGACGGAGAAGCTGACCGTCTCGGACGGGCGCTTCTTCGGCAGGCGCTTGCGCACCGGCCGGTACTCGATGACCTTCTCCACCGCGGCCGGCGCGGCGGCGGCGGTCTCGACGGCGGCCGGCGTGGTGGCCTTGTTGCTCTTGGCCACCGAGAGCGGCTGGCCGACCTTGCAGTTGTCCCGGTAGATCGCCAGCGCCTTGAGGCCGAGCTTCCAGCCCTCGAAGTAGATCTTCTCGACGTCCTCGACGGTGGCCGCCTCCGGCATGTTGACCGTCTTGGAGATCGCGCCCGAGACGAACGGCTGGATCGCCGCCATCATCCGCACGTGGCCCATCGGGGCGATCGACCGCTCGCCCATCGCGCAGTCGAACACCGCGTAGTGCTCCGGCTTCAGGCCGGGGGCGTCCACCACGTGGCCGTGGTCGGCGATGTGCTCGACGATCGCCTCGACCTGCTCCTCCGGGTAGCCGAGGCTACGCAGGGCGCGCGGCACCGTCTGGTTGACGATCTGCATCGAGCCGCCGCCGACCAGCTTCTTGAACTTGACCAGCGCCAGGTCCGGCTCCACGCCGGTCGTGTCGCAGTCCATCATGAAGCCGATCGTGCCGGTCGGGGCGAGGACGCTGGCCTGCGCGTTGCGCCAACCGAACTTGTCGCCGATCTTGTTGCCCTGGGTCCACTGCTTGGTCGCCTCGCGGACGATCGCGGTGGCCACCGGGCTGGTCGGCTTGATCTCGTCGTTGGCGGCGGCGTGCTTGCGCATGACCCGCTTGTGCGGCTCGGCGTTGCGGGCGTAGCCGTCGTACGGTCCGACGACGCCGGCCAGCTCGGCCGAACGGCGGTACGCGGTGCCGGTCATCAGCGACGTGATGGACGCGGCGACCGAACGGCCCTGGTCCGAGTCGTACGGCAGGCCGGTGGCCATCAGCAGGGCGCCCAGGTTGGCGTAGCCGATGCCGAGCTGCCGGTAGGCGCGGGTGGTCTCACCGATCTTCTCGGTCGGGAAGTCGGCGAAGCAGATCGAGATGTCCATCGCGGTGATGACGAACTCGACGGACTTGACGAACTTCTCCACCTCGAAGCCACCGTCGGCGCGGAGGAACTTCATGAGGTTGAGCGAGGCCAGGTTGCACGAGGAGTTGTCCAGGTGCAGGTACTCCGAGCACGGGTTCGACGCGGTGATCCGCCCGGTCTCCGGGCAGGTGTGCCAGTCGTTGATCGTGTCGTCGTACTGGAGGCCCGGGTCCGCGCACTCCCAGGCGGCCTGCGAGATGGTGCGGAACAGCTTCTTGGCGTCCACGGTGTCGATCACCGAGCCGTCCAGCCGGCCGCGCAGGTCGAAGCCCTTGCCGTTCTCCACCGCCGTCATGAACTCGTCGGAGACGCGGACCGAGTTGTTGGCGTTCTGGTACTGCACGCTGACGATGTCGGACCCACCGAGGTCCATGTCGAACCCGGCGTCGCGCAGCGCGCGGATCTTGTCCTCCTCGCGCGCCTTGGTCGCCACGAACTCCTCGATGTCCGGGTGGTCCACGTCGAGGATGACCATCTTGGCGGCGCGCCGGGTGGCGCCACCGGACTTGATGGTGCCGGCGGAGGCGTCCGCGCCGCGCATGAAGCTGACCGGGCCGGAGGCGGTGCCGCCGGAGGAGAGCAGCTCCTTCGAGGAACGGATCCGGGAGAGGTTGACTCCGGCCCCCGAACCGCCCTGGAAGATCCGCCCCTCCTCCTTGTACCAGTCGAGGATGGAGTCCATCGAGTCGTCGACGGCCAGGATGAAGCAGGCGCTGACCTGCTGCGGCGACGGCGTGCCGACGTTGAACCAGACCGGCGAGTTGAAGCTGAACACCTGGTGCAGCAGCATCCAGGTCAGCTCGTGGGCGAAGACCTCGGCGTCGGCCGGGCTGGCGAAGTAGCCGTACTCCTCGCCGGCGGTGCGGTAGGTGCTGACCACCCGGTCGATGAGCTGCTTGAGCGACCACTCCCGCTCCGGGGTCCCCACCGCGCCCCGGAAGTACTTGGTGGTGACGATGTTCGCCGCGTTGACACTCCACGACTCCGGGAACTCCACGCCCCGCTGCTCGAAGTTGATCGAGCCGTCCCGCCAGTTCGTCATCACGACGTCCCGGCGCTCCCACGAGACCTCGTCGTACGGGTGGACCCCCTCCGTCGTCCACACCCGCTCGATCTTCAGCCCCGCGCCTGCCTTGTTCCGTGAACGGCTCGTTGTCACGCCGTCGCCCCCCTCGTCTGCGCGGTCACCCACCGCGCGTCCTGATCTCTCGGAAAAACAGTGAAGTCTCAGTTGGTACGGCCGGCGGCGTCGACCGCACCGGCCCGGTCCTGCTCCCGGGCCCGCGCCGCGGCCCGCAACGTCTCGATCTCGCGCTCGAAGTCGGCGAGCGAGTCGAAGGAGCGGTACACGCTGGCGAACCGCAGGTAGGCGATCTCGTCCAGGTCGCGCAGCGGACCCAGGATCGCCAGGCCCACCTCGTGACTGGGGATCTCGGCGGCCCCCTTGGCCCGGACGGTCTCCTCCACCCGCTGCGCGAGCAGCGCGAGGGAGTCGTCGTCCACCGGCCGGCCCTGGCACGCCTTGCGCACCCCGCCGATGATCTTCGTTCGGCTGAACGGCTCGGTCACCCCGCTGCGCTTGACGACCGCGAGGACCGCCTCCTCGACCGTGGTGAACCGCTTGCCGCACTCCGGGCAGGAGCGTCGCCGTCGGATGAGCTGGCCGTCGTCGGCCTCCCGCGAGTCGACCACGCGGGAGTCGGCGTGCCGGCAGTACGGACACCGCATCGCGGACCCCCTAATCATGATCAATCGCGTCCTACCGGACACACCCGGGCATGGGCCGCCGCGACGGTGCCATGCGCTCATAGCGCCCGCCGTGATCGACCCTACGGGAGTGCGGTCGGTAGTCGAACCCAACCTGTGGGCAACTTACGCCCGTGTCACTACTACATCTAGGGGTCGACCGTATGTCGCCAACGAACCCGGGTCAAGTTGACCGGCGTGTCCGGCGCGTCACGGACCCTCGGCGTCATTCGCCCCCTGCGGAACCAACGCGGACACCCCGCCCGGGTCACCGGCGGAAGGGCCCGTGGAGACCGGACAGGTCCGACAATCGAACACGCGTGCTATCCGACATACCATTTATCAGAACATCCGTACTACCCGAGGGGTTTTTCACCCCGACACGCCGGTGAGAGGTCGTACAGATGTTTGAAAATGACCGATCTCACCTATACGGTCAGGAACAACCGCACGCACCACGAGCCGACGAGGCACCCAGCGCCGACCAGGGAGGACGGACGTGACCGAGGACCGGGCCAGCCGGCCGAAGAGCCCGCAGCAGATTACCGAGGCGGGCCCGCCGGCCACCCGACGCCGCACCGCCGCGCGCAGCCGGACGGGTCAGCCCGCCGTGCGCCCGGTCACCCCGGTGGTCAGCGCCTTCCCCGACCCGGCGACGGTCGACCTGACCGCCCGCCAGCGCCGCATCCTGGAGTTCATCCGCACCTGGGTGGAGCGGCACGGCTACCCGCCGAGCGTCCGGGAGATCGGCGAGGCGGTCGGCCTCGTGTCACCGTCGAGCGTCGCCTACCAGCTCAAGGAGCTGGAGAAGAAGGGCTTCCTGCGGCGCGACCCCAACCGGCCGCGCGCCGTGGACGTCCGCGCGCCCAGCGAGGCCATCGACGACGAGGTGTCACGCGCCCAACGGCCCACCCCGGCGTACGTGCCGATGCTCGGCCGGATCGCCGCCGGTGGACCGATCCTCGCCGAGCAGGCCGTGGAGGACATCTTCCCCCTCCCCCGCGAACTGGTGGGCGAGGGCGAGGTGTTCATGCTCCAGGTCAAGGGCGACTCGATGCTCGACGCGGCGATCTGCGACGGCGAC
The DNA here is from genome assembly GCF_053585025.1 of Micromonospora sp. RB23. Lineage (NCBI taxonomy): Bacteria > Bacillati > Actinomycetota > Actinomycetes > Micromonosporales > Micromonosporaceae > Micromonospora > Micromonospora sp. RB23. The sequence continues at coordinate 1,886,421 of NZ_CM132111.1, read as the reverse complement.
TGGGTCGTCGTCCGGCAGCAGCCGACCGCCGACTCCGGCGAGATCGTGGCCGCCATGCTCGACGGCGAGGCGACCGTCAAGACCTACCGCCGTCGCGACGGGCACGTGTGGCTGATGCCGCAGAACCCCGCCTTCGACCCGATCCCCGGTGACGACGCCACCATCATGGGCCGGGTCGTGGCCGTACTCCGCCGGATCTGACCGACACGCGGGTGGGTGCCGTCGGCGCTCACCCGCGTCGCTCGACGGTTCACGCTGGGCTGACCGAACTAGCTGGGGCAGGGCCCGTCGCGGTCAGGCCCAGGTGATGCCGGGACGCGTCAGTAGCGGTCGCCGCGAGGGCCACGACCGCCGCCGGGATACTGCCCCCCGTACGGGTCGACGGGCGCGTCGTCCTCACGCCGACGACCGGGCCGCTGAGCCCGGTAATCCGGCTCCTGGCCACCGCGCCGCGGCGGCTCGGCCCGACCACCTCCGGCCCGACCACCTCCGGCCCGACCAGCCCCCGGTTGGCCGCCGCCAGGCTGTCCACCGCCGCCGTACACGCCGCCGCCCGGTCGGCCACCGCCGCCACCGGCCCGGCCCCCACCGGAACCGCCTGCGCGGCCACCGCCGTACACACCTCCGCCGGCCGGAGCACCGCCGTCGCGCCCACCGGGCCGGGCACCGCCGTAACCGTCTCCTGCCGGACCCGCCGGCCGTCCACCCCCGGCACCGGCCGGACGTCCACCCCCGCCGCCAGGGCGGGCGCCTCCCCCGCCGTAGACGCCGCCGCCGGCAGGAGCGGGACCACCCCGGCCGCCGCCGCCGTAGACCCCGCCGCCGGCCGCCCCGCCGCCGTACACGCCGGCGCTGGGCCGGCCGCCCGGCGGAACACGGTCGACGCCGGGCGTGCCCTTGCGGTCGCCGGCGTCATCGGCCGAATCGTCGTCGGCGGGCGGCCGACGGCGGGCCCGCACGATGCCGACGATGCCGGCGCCGACGAGCAGCAGACCGAGTACGCCGACCGCGCCCACGAGATAGGTGATGTCGGTGAAGCTGAGCCCGTCCGTCCAGGAGCTCTTGGCCGCCGGCTTGTCGCCCGCGGTCGCCGCCAACGGCTCCGCCGCGCTGGTGGACGGCGTGTAGCTCAGGATGTCGATCGGATCGTCGGCGGTGAGCTGACCGGCGTCGGAAACCGTGACGAAGGACTTGCCGTCCGGGGTGTACGAGATGGCCTCGCCGAACGGGTCGGCCAACGGCGTCACCCGTGGCTTGCCGGTGGTGAGGGCACCGACGATGTTGCCACCGGTGACGTCGTACTCGAAGGCGTCCGCGTAGGTGCGGACGACGACGCGGCTGCCGTCCGGCGACCGGGCAGCGCCGGTGATCGCCAGTCGTCCATAGACGCTCAGCGGGTTCTCGGTGGTGGTCTTCGGCAGCTTGATCTCGCCGACCTTCTTCATCGGCACCGGCGGGGTGTCGCCGCTCTTCAGCTTCGCCGTCGGGGTGAAGATCTCCGAGTTGCCGTTCGCCACCTTGGTGATGATCAGTGGCAGGCCGTCGGCCCCCACCAGCAGCGCCTCCGCGTCACGGGGCTTGCCGTCCGGGTAGGAGAGCCGGTGCAGCACCGGCTGCTTGTTACCGGCGATCGGCATCGTCCAGACCGCGATCCGCGTCCGGCGCTCCTTGCTGGTGGCGTTGTCGCCGATGTCACCGATCCACAGGGTGTCGCCCTTCGGCGAGACCGCGAGATCCTCGGTGTCGAGCGGCCCTGAGCCCGAGTAGCGGACCGGCTCCTTGACGGCCTTGCACTTGCTGTCGAGGAAGAAGATCCGCTTACGCGCGTCGACCTCGGTGCCGTCGTTGATGACGATGTAACCGCTCTTGGTCGCCACCAGGCCGGACAGCTCCCGCAGACGCTCGTCGGTGACCGTGCAGCGCTTCTTGCCCGGGGCGGCGGCGAGCGGCTGGGACGACACGGGAGCCGGAGCGGCTACGGCGACTCCGGCCAGCGCCACGGTTGCCCCGAACAGGCCGAGGGCAACCGTGACCGAGGAAACAACGCGGCGCATTCGGCCAGTGTCGCATGCCGCGCGTTTCCGATGGATGACGCCGGGGCCGCTCAGGGTCGGCTACCGACCGCCTCGCCCTGGCGCGCGACATCGTACGGCGCCAGCTCGGCGGCGAGCGCCGCGCTGACCCGGACGTGCAGCAGAGTGCCCTCCGCCAGGTGCGACGTGCTGAGCACCTCGCCCGAACGGTGCACCCGGGACACGAGGTCGCCACGGTCGTACGGCAGGACGGCCCGCACCTCCACGGCGGGCTGCGGGAGCCGCTCCTCGATCGCCGCCCGCAGACCGTCGACGCCACGACCGGAGTGCGCCGAGACGAAGATCGCGTCCGGCCAGAGGCGCTTGAGCCGCAGCAGCGTGTCCTCGTCGGCGGCGTCGGTCTTGTTGACCACCAGCAGCTCGGGGAGCCGGTCCGCGCCCACCTCGGCGAGCACCTCGTGCACCGCCCGCACCTGCTCCTCGGGATCCGGGTGGGTGCCGTCGACGACGTGCACCACCAGATCGGCCTCCGCGACCTCCTCCAGCGTCGAGCGGAACGCCTCGACGATCTGGTGCGGCAGGTGCCGGACGAAGCCGACCGTGTCGGAGAGCGTGTAGAGCCGCCCGTCCGAGGCGGTGGCCTTGCGGGTCGTCGGGTCCAGCGTGGCGAAGAGCGCGTTCTCCACCAGCACGCCCGCGCCGGTGAGCCGGTTGAGCAGGCTGGACTTGCCGGCGTTGGTGTAGCCGGCGATGGCCACGGCGGGCACCGAGTTGCGGGTACGCCGGGCGCGCTTGGTGACGCGTACCGTCTTCATGCTCTTGATCTCGCGGCGTAGCCGGGAGATGCGGTGGCGGATGCGTCGCCGGTCGGTCTCCAGCTTCGTCTCACCGGGACCACGGACGCCCACACCGCCGCCGGCGCCGCCACCGCGACCGGAACCACCGGTCTGGCGGGACAGCGTCTCACCCCAACCGCGCAGCCGGGGCAGCAGGTATTCGAGCTGCGCCAGCTCGACCTGCGCCTTACCTTCCTTGCTCTTGGCGTGCTGGGCGAAGATGTCGAGGATCAGCGCCGTGCGGTCGACGACCTTGACCTTGGTGCGCTGCTCCAGGTTGCGCAACTGCGACGGGGACAACTCGCCGTCACAGATGACCGTGTCGGCGCCGGTGGAGAGCACCACCGCGCCGAGGTCGTCGACCTTGCCGCGACCGATGTAGGTGGCGGGGTCGGGTCGCGTACGACGCTGGATCAACCCTTCGAGCACCTGCGAGCCCGCCGTCTCGGCGAGCGCGGCCAGCTCGGTCAGGGAGTTCTCCGCGTCGGTCACCGTGCCCTCGGTCCAGACGCCCACCAGGACGACCCGCTCCAGCCGAAGCTGGCGGTACTCCACCTCGGTGACGTCGCTGAGCTCGGTGGAGAGGCCTGGGACGCGCCGGAGAGACTGCCGCTCCGACAGGTCCAGCTCGCCGGTGGTGACGTCGTCGAACTCGTCCTCCACGGGGACGAAGTTCTCCTGGTCTCGCAAGCGGTTCTCCTGTCCGTTTTGATAAGTAGAACGTAATCCTGACATGTCACAACGCCCAGCGCACCTGCTATATGCCCGTGCTGGAGGTCGCCAAAAGTGGGGGCGAATGCCGGTCGACCTCCACAACCCGGTAGAAATGCTGGGCGGCGGCCGACCGGCCGCACAGCCGTGACGGAGGGATCCCGTGGCCATCACCCGACTGCCGAGCGCCGGATTTTCGATCACCATCCGGATCGCCGTGACCGCGGACGCCTCCTCGATCGGCCGGCTCACCACCTCCGTCGGCGAGGCCGGGGCGATCGTCACGGCGCTGGACGTGGTGGACTCGGACCCGACCCACGTGATCGTCGACCTGACCTGCGACACGGCCGACGCCAAGCACGCCGACCAGGTGGTCGACGCGCTCCGGTCGCTGGACGGCGTGGACGTGCGCAAGGTGTCGGACCGGACGTTCCTCCTGCACCTCGGCGGCAAGATCGAGGTGACCTCGAAGGTCGCGCTGCGCAACCGTGACGAGCTGTCCCGCGCGTACACCCCGGGGGTGGCCCGGGTCTGCATGGCGATCGCCGAGAACCCGGCTGACGCCCGGCGGCTGACCATCAAGCGCAACACCGTCGCGGTCGTCAGCGACGGCTCGGCCGTGCTCGGCCTGGGCAACCTGGGCCCCGCCGCCTCTCTGCCGGTGATGGAGGGCAAGGCGGCGCTGTTCAAGCGCTTCGGCGGGGTCGACGCGTGGCCGGTGGTGCTGGACACCCAGGACACCGACGAGATCGTGCAGATCGTCAAGGCGATCGCGCCCGCGTACGGCGGGATCAACCTGGAGGACATCGCCGCGCCGCGCTGCTTCGAGATCGAAGCCCGGCTGCGCGAGGCGCTGGACATCCCGGTCTTCCACGACGACCAGCACGGCACCGCGATCTGCGTGCTGGCCGCGCTCACCAACGCGCTGCGCGTCGTGGGCAAGCGACTCCCGGACGTCCGGGTCGTCGTCTCCGGCGCCGGCGCGGCCGGCACCGCGATCATGAAGCTGCTGCTGCGTCAGGGCGTCGGCGACATCATCGCGTACGACCGTCAGGGCGCCCTGCACCGCGGCCTGCCCGACCTCAACGCGGCGTGGCAGTGGCTGGCGGAGAACACCAACAAGGAGAACTACTCCGGCGACCTGCCCGGGGCGATCCGGGGCGCCGACGTGTTCATCGGGGTCAGCGCCCCGAACCTGCTCACCGGCGACGATATCGCGCAAATGGCCAAGGACGCGATCGTCTTCGCCCTGGCCAACCCCGACCCGGAGGTCGACCCCCGGGAGGCGCGTAAGCACGCGGCCGTGGTCGCCACCGGCCGCTCGGACCAGCCGAACCAGATCAACAACGTGCTCGCCTTCCCGGGCGTGTTCCGCGGGATGCTGGACGCGCACGCCGAGGAGTTCACCGAGGAGATGGCGCTCGCGGCCGCCCAGGCCATCGCCGACGTCGTCGGCGAAGACAAGATCAACCCGACGGTGATCGTGCCGAGCGTCTTCGACTCACGGGTGGCCCCGGCGGTCGCCGCGGCCGTCCGCGCCGCCGCGAACAACCCGAGCCCGCTCCCGGCCGCCGACCCCGGCCCGGCGGACCTCCCGGAAATCGCCGCCACCGCCAGCGCCACCCCGTAAACCCCACCCGCCCAGCCCTCTCCCCCACCCACCCGGCCCCTCCGCGCCCGGCCCCGCGCGCCCGGGCTCTGCCTCGACTGCCTCGGTGATCAAGAGGTTTGCGTCAGAATCGGCGCGATTCTTGACGCGAACCTCTTGATCACCGCGTGCGGGAGTGAGGGGCGGCGGGTTAGGTGGGGAGGGTTAGCTCGCCTGTCGCTACCAGGACGGCGGGGCCGGAGAGCCAGCAGGAATCCCTGGTGACCGTCACTGTGAGGCGGCCGCCGGGGACGTCCACCGCCACCACACCCGTGTCCCGGCCGGCGTCGCGCAGGGCCACGGCCGCCACCGCGCAGGCGCCGGTGCCGCAGGACAGGGTCTCGGCGCTGCCGCGCTCGTACACCCGCATGAGACTGTGCCCGTCGGTGTCGCCGACCGGGTCACCCGGCACGATGAACTCGACGTTCACGCCGGTCGGGAACACCGCCGGGTCGAACCCGGGCGCGACGGTCAGGTCCAGCTCGGACAACTCCACACCACTGGGCAGGACGCACACCAGGTGCGGGTTGCCGACGTCCACGACCGTGCCGGCCAGGGTCAGACCGCCGAGGGTGGCGCTCGACTCGTCGTACAGCCGGGGTCTGCGCATCTCGACGGAGACCGCGCCGCCCTCGACCAGCGCGCGCACGACGCCGGCGCGGGTGGCCACCGGCAACGCCGCGCCGGCGGGCGTGGCGAGCCCGGTGTCGAGCAGGTAGCGCACGAAGACCCGGGCGCCGTTGCCGCACATCTCGGCGAACGAGCCGTCCGCGTTCCAGTAGTCCATGAACCACTCGGCCTCGCCGGCCTGGCCGGCGCCATCGGGATGCTTGGCCGCGCGGACCACCCGCAGGACGCCGTCCGCGCCGATACCGCGACGCCGGTCGCAGAGCGCCGCGACCAACTCCGGGGTCAGGTCGAGCTGACCATCCGGGTCGGGCAGGAGGACGAAATCGTTGCCGGTGCCGTGGCCCTTGGTGAACTCCACGACCCCATCATCGCGCAGCGGCCGGCACCAGATGCACGGCGGCCTCGATCAGGTCCGGCGCGGCCGAGTCGAGCCACTGGATCCGGGAGTCACGCCGGAACCAGGACCGCTGCCGGCGGACGAACCGCCGGGTCGCCCGGATCGTCTCGTCGTGCGCCTGCTCCTCGGTCAGTTCCCCGTCGAGCAGGCGCAACACCTGCTGGTACCCGAGCGCCCGGCTTGCCGTCCGCCCCTCGGCCAGACCCCGGCCGACCAGCTCGCGGGTCTCGTCGACAAGTCCGTCGGCCCACATCCGGTCCACCCGCAGCGCGATCCGCTCGTCCAGCAGCGTGGTGTCGAGATCGACGCCGAGCTGCACCGACGGGTAGTACGGGGTGGGCTGCGGCAGCGACGCGGTGAACGGCGCGCCGGTCAACTCGATCACCTCCAACGCCCGGACGATCCGCCGGCCGTTGCCCGGCAGGATGCCCTCGGCGGCCACCGGGTCGACGGCACGCAGCCGCGCGTACAGCGGCGCCGGCCCGACCTCGGCCAACTCGCGCTCCAGCCGTTCGCGCAGCGCCGCGTCGGTGCCCGGGAACTCGAAGCGTTCGAGCACCGCGCGCACGTACAGCCCCGAGCCACCCACCAGCAGCGGCACCCGCCCCCGCGCGAGAATGTCGTCCACCGCCGCGCGGGCCAGCCGCTGGTACTCCGCGACGCTGGCCGGCTCGGTCACCTCCCAGATGTCCAGCAGGTGGTGCGGCACGCCCTCCCGCTCGGCGGTGGTCAGCTTCGCGGTGCCGATGTCCATGCCCCGGTAGAGCTGCATCGAGTCGGCGTTGACCACCTCACCGTCGAGAGCGTGGGCGAGCGCGATACTCAACGCCGACTTGCCCGCCGCCGTCGGCCCCACCACCGCGACGACTGTCACATCCGCTCCCAGGACGCCACGAAGTAGGCCACACCGTAGGGCGCCGACTCGTACAGCAACCCGCCGCGCCACCCGCCGCCGCTGGCGCGCGCCGCCTCGGCGAGCACCTGCCACGCCGCCCGGCCGGCGACCTTCAACTGCGCGGAGAGACCCGGGTCCAGGTCGCGCAGGGCGTCCAGGTCCGCCTCGGCCAGGGCCGTGGCGACCCCTTTGTCGTACGGGAGAGCGCGCTGGTCGTCGTACCCGGGGGCCTTCTGGCCCCGGCACGCCGACCCGTCACCGAGCACCAGCAGCGCCACCCGGTCACCGGCGGCGGCGACCTCGGCGGCGAGCGCGGCCACCTCGACCGGCCCGGCGTCGGTGGCCACCTGCATGGCGGTCACCCGCCAGGCCGGTGTCTGCTCGGCTGATGCCCGCCCGGCCGGTGCCTGCTCGTTCGGTGCCTGCCCGTTCGGTGCCTGCCCGGCCGGTGCCTGCGCGTTCGATGCCTGCCCGGCCGGTGCCTGCGCGTTCGATCCCTGCCCGTTCGACGCTGCCGGCAGCGGGGCGTGCCGGGACAGCAGCCACGCGCCGATGGTCAGGCTCAGCGGCAGCACGGCGCCCCGGTCCGGCTGACCGGGTACCAGGGGCACGTCCAGATCGACGCCCCAGGGTTGGAGCGAGCCGGTGGCCGGGGGCCGGATCGGGCCGGTCACCGGGCCGACGCCGAGCAGCGCCACCGTGTCCGGGCCGGTCGCCAGCAGCCGGCCGACGGCGAGGTCACAGGCCGACCGCAGATCGTCCAGTTCGCCGGCGGCGGCACCGGCCACATCGGGCACGAGCAGGGGCGGATGCGGGCAGACTGCGGCGGCGACCAGTGGCACCCGTTCACCGTAGCGGGAATCCCCGGTGCGTCTCCGCGGCGATCCGGTCAATCAGGCCCTAGGACACCGTATGGTCACGGTCGGCGATAGGCGCTCGACGCGGACCGGGTCGGACCTGTGACAATGCCGGAAGTAACTTGGCTGCGCCGTGGCGGCGACGGGGGACGGCTCCCTCGACGCCGGGAGAACGAGGATGGGCACATGAGCGACTGGACTGCCTTCGGACGGGTGGACGCGGACGGCACCGTCTACGTCAAGACCGCCGAGGGCGAGCGGGTGGTCGGATCCTGGCAGGCAGGAGCGCCGGAGGAGGGGCTCGCGCACTTCGCACGCCGCTTCGCCGACCTGGTCACCGAGGTGGATCTGACCGAAGCGCGGCTCAACTCGGGCGCGGCGGACGCCGGGCACTCGTTGAGCACGATCCGGCGTATCCGCGCCACGCTGCCGGAGGCCCACGTGGTCGGCGACATCGACGCCCTGACCGCCCGACTGGACAAGCTGGCAACCCTCGCCGAGGAGAAGGCCACCGAGGCGCGAGCCGCCCGGGACGCCGCCCGCGGTGAGGCCCTGGCCCGCAAGACCGCCCTGGTCGAGGAGGCCGAGAAGCTCGCCGCCGAGTCGACCGGCTGGAAGACGGCCGGGGACCGGCTCAAGGAGATCCTCGACGAGTGGAAGACCATTCGCGGGGTCGACAAGAAGGCCGACGGCGAGCTGTGGAAGCGTTTCGCGGCCGCGCGGGACGGCTTCACCCGCCGCCGAGGCGCCCACTTCGCCACCCTGGACGCGCAGCGCAAGCAGGCGCAGACCGTCAAGGAAGAGCTGGTCGCCGAGGCCGAGAAGATCAAGGACTCCACCGAGTGGGCGGCCACGGCCAACCAGCTCAAGGAGCTGATGACGCAGTGGAAGGCGGCGCCCCGCGCCTCCAAGGAAGCCGAGCAGAAGCTCTGGGAACGGTTCCGGGCCGCGCAGGACGCCTTCTTCACCCGGCGCAGCGAGGTCTTCTCCGCTCGGGACAACGAGCAGCGCGGCAACCTGGAGCGTAAGCAGGCCCTGCTCGCCGAGGCCGAGGCCCTGGACATCGACGCCGACCCCAAGGGCGCCCAGGCCAAGCTGCGGGAGATCCAGGCCCAGTGGCACGAGGCCGGCCGGGTTCCCCGCGAGGCCGCCGCCGGGCTGGAGCGCCGGTTGCGCGTCATCGACGACAAGGTTCGCGAGGTGATGGACTCCGCGTGGCGGCGTACCACCAAGGAGGACAACCCGCTGCTCGCCCAGATGCGGGCCCAGGTGGCGGAGGCCGAGGAGCGGCTGGCCCGGGCGCAGAGCGCCGGGGACGCCCGGCGGATCAAGGAAGCGGAGCAGGCCCTCGCCTCGAAGCGGCAGTTCCTCCAGCTCGCCGAGCAGGCCGGCTGACCTGACGCGGTCGACGAGCCCCCGGTCCCCGAGAGGGACCGGGGGCTCGCGTGTGTCACGGGGTAGCCCCGGGCGCCACGCCCGCCCACGTGCAAGCCGGCCGCACGCTCACACAGCCGCACACCCGCCCGCACGCACGCCCGCCCGCCCGCACGCACGCCCGCACGCACGCCCGCCAAGATCCTCACAACATCAGGGATGTTGCTGCTTCAAGCGCGCTGGAGGCAGCAACATCCCTGATGTTGTGCGGATCTTGCCGACGTGATGGGGCGAGGGGCCGAATGGCGGGCGAGGGCACATGCACCTGCGCCCTGCGCCTGTCAAGATCGCGCTCGATCATGGATTCAGTGGCCATCGAGCGCCTGCGACACCACTAGATCCAGGATTGAGCGCGATCTTGTGCACGCGCCACGCGAGGCGACGCGCGCTGTGGGGCGGGACAGCGTGGGGCGATGCAGCGCGAGGCGGGTGGTGCGGACGCGGCCGTGCGGGGTTCGGCGGGATCGAGTGTTGCCGCCTGGGGTGGGCGGGATCGGGTACGGCCGCATGGGGATGCGGCGGCCTGCGCGCGGCCGCATGGGGTGCAGCGGCCTGAGGTGCGGGCGCGTGAGGCGCAGTGGCGTGAGGTGCGGGCGCATGGCGGCGCAACGGCCCGAGGTACGGCCGCATGGCGGCACAACGGCCCGAGGTACGGCCGCATGGCGGCACAACGGCCCGAGGTGCGGGCGCGTGAGGCGCAGTGGCGTGAGGTGCGGCCGCATGGCGGCACAGCGGCCCGAGGTACGGCCGCATGGCGACGCAGCGGCCCGAGGTACGGCCGCATGGCGGCGCAACGGCCCGAGGTACGGCCGCATGGCGACGCAACGGCCCGAGGTACGGCCGCATGGCGACGCAACGGCCCGAGGTACGGCCGCATGGCGACGCAACGGCCCGAGGTACGGCCGCGTGAGATGAAGCGGACTGAGGGTGCCGCCGCGTGGGGTGGGGCGGGATCGGTTGGGCGGAGCGCGGGCAGTTGACGCATCGAGGTGGGCTGATGAGAATGGGCGACGGAGTCAGGTAGGGCCACCGGGCCGAGGGCGCCGACGGCGAGCATCGCCGTCGAGGATCGGCCGGTGAGCTGCCGCGAGTTTCCCGTCCGCGTGACATGGGCCGTCGCGCACTGTCCGCGTACCCCCAAGGGGCCGTGATGTGCGCACGGCCACCTGCCGGCGTCGTCGTTGGACGGCGTCGTGCATCCGAAGTGGAGCTCGAATGTTCCGTATGAAAGCTCTCGGCGGCGCGCTGACCGCGCTCGCCACCGCCGCGACCGGCGTGTTCCTCGCCGCCGCCGTCAGCACCACCCCGGCTTCCGCAGCGGGTACCGGCACCGGCTATCTGCACACGAACGGTAACCAGATCGTGGACAGCACCGGGGCCACGGTCCGGTTGACCGGCATCAACTGGTTCGGCATGGAGACCGACAACAAGACCTTCCACGGGCTCTGGTCGAGCAATCCGTGGCGGGGGCAGCTCGACACGATGGCCCGGCTGGGCTACAACACGCTGCGGGTGCCGTACTCGAACGACTCGATCAAGGCCGGTGCGACCGCCACCGGGATCAACGACTTCGTGAACCCGGATCTGGTCGGGCTGTCGCCGTTGCAGATCCTGGACAAGGTGATCGCCTACGCCGGCAGCAAGGGGATGCGGATCATCCTGGACCGGCACCGGCCGACGTCGGCCGGGCAGTCGCCGCTGTGGTACACGTCGACGGTCTCCGAGGCTACCTGGATCAACGACTGGAAGATGCTCGCCCAGCGGTACGCGGGCAATCCGACGGTGATCGGCGCGGACCTGCACAACGAGCCGCACGCGGAGGGCACCAACCCGGCGGCCACCGGCGCGTGCTGGGGTTGCGGTGACACGACGCGGGACTGGCGGCTCGCCGCCGAGCGGGCCGGCAACGCCATCCTCGGTGTCCAGCCCAACTGGTTGATCTTCGTGGAGGGTGTGAGCTGCCCGAGTGGTGGCCTCTCGAACGTGTGGGACAACGACCCGAGCAACGACGAGGACTGCGGCTGGTGGGGCGGTAACCTGTCGAAGGCCGGCCAGTTCCCGGTACGGCTGAACGTGCCGAACCGGTTGGTCTACTCGCCGCACGAGTACGCGACGTCGGTGTACCGGCAGACCTGGTTCGACGCTCCGGACTACCCGGCGAACCTGCCGGCCATCTGGGACAAGTACTGGGGTTACCTCTACAAGCAGAACATCGCCCCGATCATGATGGGCGAGTTCGGCAGCACCCTGGCCGACCCGAAGGACCGGGTGTGGCTGGAGAAGTTGATGGCGTACACCGGCACCGGCGTGACCGGGATGTCGTTCACCTACTGGTCGTGGAACCCGAACTCGGGTGACACCGGCGGCATCGCGTTGGACGACTGGACCAACGTCAACACCACCAAGCAGGCGATCCTGCAGCCGTACCTGATCGCGCCGAGCGGCGGCGGACCCACCGGAGGTCCCACGGGCGGGCCGACCGGTGGCCCCACCGGCGGGCCGACGAGCGCGCCGCCCGGCGCCTGCACGGCCACCTACCGGCAGGTCAACGCCTGGCAGGGCGGCTTCCAGGGTGAGCTGACCGTGAAGAACACCGGCACTGCCGCGGTGAATCCGTGGTCGGTCACCTGGAACTGGCCGTCCGGCGTGACGCTGGGCAGCGGGTGGAACGCCACCGTCACCCAGTCCGGTACGACGGTCACGGCCGCCGCGCCCAGCCACGCGCCGTCTCTGGCGGCGGGCGCCTCGGTCACCGTGGGCTTCACCGCCAACGGTACGGCCAGCGCCCCGGCGACCGTGAAGCTCAACAGCGCGAGCTGTTGAGCAACCGAGGTGGTCGGCGCCCACGCCGAGGGCGTCGGCCACCTCGGGCCGGGCGGGCACCAACTGGGGTGCGGAGCGACCGCGCCCCGGCCACACGGAGCATTTACATCCAGGTCCTTCTATGTTTCCATCGGGAAAGCGCTTGCCTCCGTCGCGGCCGGCGCGAGCGCGGGAGCCGCTCTCCGCACCGAACCGCACCGGCGGACCCCGGGACCTTGAGATCCCGGCCCACCTCGCCGCCCACGGGCATGGGCGTCGCAACGGTGTGTCCGCCTCATCGAAGGGAAGCAGCATGCGCACAGCACAGCGTCGAACGACGCTGCTCGCCACCACCGCCGCCGCGGCCGCCGCGCTGGTCATCGGCGGTCTCCTGACGGCCGTATCGGCCCAGGCGGCAGCCGGCTGTCAGGTCGCCTACTCGGTCGCCAGCCAGTGGCCGGGCGGGTTCACCGGCAACGTCACGGTCACCAACCTCGGCGACCCGGTCTCCGGGTGGACGCTGCGCTGGTCGTACGGGGCCGGCCAGCAGGTCAGCCAGGCATGGGGGGCCACCGTCACGCAGAGCGGCAGCGAGGTGTCCGCCGCCAACGTCGACTACAACGGCGGCCTGGCCACCAACGGCAGCGCCTCGTTCGGCTTCAACGCGAGCTGGAACAACTCCAGCAACCCGGCCCCGACCAGCTTCACCCTGAACAACGTGGCGTGCACCGGCGGCACCACCACACCGACCACCACCACACCGACCACCGCACCACCGACCACCCCGGGCACGCCCACCACCCCACCGATCCCCAGCCAGTCGCCGCCCAGCGTTCCGCCGCAGACCGGCCTGGTCGGCTGGGCCACCCAGAACGGCGGCACCACCGGCGGCGGGGGCGCACCGGCGACCACCGTGACGAACGCCTCGGCGCTCACCAGCGCGCTGAACGCGACCGGGTCGGCGGTGATCCGGGTGTCCGGCACCATCTCCTGTTCGGGAATGCTGCGGGTCCGGTCCAACAAGACCATCCTCGGCAACTCCGGCGCGACGATCGTCGGCTGTGGACTCAACGTCAGCGGTGACCGCAACGTCATCATCCGGAACCTGACCTTCCGGGACTGGAACGACGACGCGATCAACGTGCAGGAGTCGGCCACCAACATCTGGATCGACCACAACACCTTCAGCAACGGGTACGACGGCGCGGTCGACATCAAGCGCGGCTCGGACTTCGTCACCGTGTCGTGGAATCGGGTCTTCAACCACGACAAGACCATGCTGCTCGGCCACAGCGACGACAACGGCGCCCAGGACACCGGGCACCTGCGGGTGACGTACCACCACAACTGGTTCGACGGCAGCAAGCAGCGCAACCCCCGGGTGCGCTTCGGCAACCCGGTGCACGTCTACAACAACTACTACCGGGCCAACACCGGCTACGGCGTGGCCTCCACAGAGAACGCGGGCGTGCTCGTCGAGGGCAACTACTTCGAGAACGTCCCCGACACGTACCACCTCGGCGAGGCCGACTCCGGGCCGGGCCGACTGGTCGCCCGGAACAACCACTTCGTCAACTCCCCCGCCGGCCAGACCGGTGGCAGCGTCGGCAGCATCCCGTACTCGTACCAACTGGACACCGCGAGCAACGTCAAGTCCATCGTGACCGGCGGCGCCGGCGCGGGTCGTATCACGGTCTGACCGTGGTCGGTCGGGGTCCGCCGTGCCGGCGGGCCCCGACCGGGTCAGTGCGCTGCGCAGCCGGTGGTCGGCGCGGGCGTCGCGGCCGGGGCACCGACCGTGGGCAGTGGAAGCAACACCCCGGGGGTACGCGGGGAGCGGCCGGCCTCGGCGGCGTCACCGGCCCGGGTCCGGCGGTGCGACAGGGGCGCGCCGTCGGCGTTGAGGTGGTGCGGGGCGGCGTACGTGATCTCGGTGTGCACGATGTCGCCGGGCCGGATCGACCCGGCGAAGCTGCCGGCGTCGAAGTGCACGAGCCGGCCGTCGCGGGCCCGGCCGGACAGCCGCCCGGTCCGCTCGTCCTTGCGACCCTCGCCGACCGCGACCAGCACCTCGACGGTCTCCCCCACGAGGCGCTTGTTCTCCGCCCAGGTGATCTCCTCGACGCAGGAGATCAGCCGCTCGTAGCGCTCCTGCACGACCTGCTTGGGCAGTTGGCCGTCCATGGTCGCGGCGGGGGTGCCGGGGCGCTTGGAGTACTGGAAGGTGAAGGCCGACGAGAAGCGGGCCTCGCGCACCACGTCCAGCGTGCGCTGGAAGTCGGCCTCGGTCTCACCCGGGAAGCCGACGATGATGTCGGTGGTGATCGCCGCGTCCGGCATCGCCGCCCGGACCTTCTCGATGATCCCCAGATACCGCTCGGAGCGGTACGACCGGCGCATCGCCCTCAACACGTCGTCGGAACCCGACTGCAACGGCATGTGCAGCGAGTGGCACACGTTCGGGGTCTCCGCCATGGCGGCGATCACGTCGTCGGTGAAGTCCTTCGGGTGCGGGCTCGTGAACCGGACCCGTTCCAGGCCGTCGATCTCACCGGTCGCGCGCAGCAGCTTGCCGAACGCGTACCGGTCGCCGAACTCGACGCCGTACGAGTTGACGTTCTGCCCGAGCAGCGTCACCTCCAGCACGCCCTCGTCGACAAGCGCGCGCACCTCGGAGAGGATGTCGCCGGGGCGGCGGTCCTTCTCCTTGCCGCGCAGGGAGGGCACGATGCAGAACGTGCAGGTGTTGTTGCAGCCCACCGAGATGGAGACCCAGCCGGCGTACGTGGATTCGCGGCGGGTCGGCAGCGTGGACGGGAAGACGTCCAGCGACTCCAGGATCTCCACCTCGGCGGCGGCGTTGTGCCGGGCCCGTTCCAGCAGGACCGGCAGCGCGCCGATGTTGTGCGTGCCGAAGACCACGTCCACCCAGGGCGCCTTGCGGACGATCTCGCCACGGTCCTTCTGCGCCAGGCAACCACCGACGGCGATCTGCATCCCCGGGTGCTTGTCCTTCACGGGGCGCAGATGACCGAGGTTGCCGTACAGCCGGTTGTCGGCGTTCTCCCGCACCGCGCAGGTGTTGAAGACGACGATGTCGGGGGCGTCCTCGGCCTGGGGCGCGCGCACGTAGCCGGCCTGTTCGAGCAGGCCGGAGATGCGCTCGGAGTCGTGCACGTTCATCTGGCAGCCGTAGGTGCGCACCTGGTAGGTGCGCGGGCTGCCCGCCGCTGCGGTAGTCATGACCAGGACAGCGTATCCGGGTCGACCGGATCACCCCGAACCGAGGAGCACCCGACATGTGCCGAAGCATCAAGACCTTGCGGGAGCCGTTCACCCCGCAGGTGACCGACGCGGACGTCGAGGCGGCGGCGTTGCAGTACGTCCGGAAGATCTCCGGCTTCCGGGCGCCCGCCGCGCACAACGCCGCCGCGTTCGAGGCCGCCGTCGCCGCCGTGACCGAAGCCACCCGCACCCTGCTCGACCAGCTCGTCGTGCGGGGCGGCTCGAACGCCGCCGATCGACCGGCCGCCACCGCCACCGGGCGCGGCTGACGCCCCGGCCCGGCCGGCTGGGTTTCGAGCGGCCCGGCCGGCTCGGCTTGAGCGGCCCGGCCGGCTGGGTCTCGAGCGGCCCGGCCGGCTCGGCTTGAGCGGCCCGGCCGGCTTCGGTGGCGGTCAGGCGGCGGCGAGGACCGGCGCGACGGTGTCGGGCGCCCAGCGGGAGCGGTGACACTGCGACCAGCCCCGGCAGCCCGGGTCGCCCACCGAGCAGAGCCGCCGCTTGCTGAGCACCTCGCCGTCGTCGGTGTCCCGGACGTCGAAGTGCACCGGGCGGACCGTGCCGTCCGGTGCGACGAGCAGGTGCCGGCTGGCGTCGAGCGTGTCGTCCCGCAGCAGGCAGTCCCGGCCCAGCAGCCGGGCCAACGCGGCGATGCTGGCGTGCTCGGAGAGCCGCTCGGGCACCCCGTAACAGTCGATCACCGTCGGGAACTCGCCCGGCGCCTGCCAGACGTCACACACCACCGCGTACGCCGGCAGTCGCGCCGGGTCCGCCGCCGCCAGCGGCATCACCACCCGACCGAGCGCCTCGGCCAGCGCCGGGTAGACCTCCACGGGTCGTACCCGGTCGATTCTCCAGTTCCACAGCTCGGTCATTCCGCCTCCTCGCTGCGTTCGTCCCACCGGCCTCCGGATCGGGCCTTACTGACGATGGTGGGGGGCATATGACCTCAGCCGGGGGCAAGTTACCGGTCTGTGACCATTCCGGGCAAAATTTCCCTGAGCGGCATTGCTCCGAGTAGCGGGAAGGTGACAGTTTATCGGGTATCGTGCGCCGACCGAACCACCCGGACCGCGTGTCCCGACGCCGGTCAGCGCAGGACGACCAGGTTCTCCCCGCGCGGCAGCAACTCACCGACCACGGGCGCGCCCGGCAGCTCACCGGCCACCAGCAGACCTCCGGACGTCTGCGCGTCGGCCAGCAGCAGCCGCTCCCCCTCGTCGGCCGCGCCGAAGTCCGTCCACGGGGTGACCCACTCCAGGTTGCGCCGGCTACCGCCGCTGACGTACCCGTCACGTAGCGCCTCCCGCGCGCCCGCCAGGTACGGCACCCGGGCCGTGTCGATGGCCACCGTCAGCCGGCTGGCACGGGCCAACTTCGAGGCATGCCCGAGCAGGCCGAACCCGGTCACGTCGGTCCCGCACCGGATGCCGGCGGCGACCGCCGCGCGGGCCGCGTCCCGGTTCAGCGCGCTCATCGAGGCCACCGCCTCGGGGAAGCTCTCGCCGGTGGCCTTGTGCCGGGTGTTGAGCACGCCCACGCCGAGCGGCTTGGTCAGGGACAGCGGTATCCCGGCCCGGCCGGCGTCCAGAGTGATCAGCTCCTCCGGGCGTACGGTGCCGGTGACCGCGAGCCCGTACTTCGGACCGTCGTCGTCCACGCTGTGCCCGCCGGCCAGGTGACAGCCCGCCTCCCGGGCCACGTCCTGGCCGCCGCGCAGCACCTCCCGCGCCAGTTCCAGCGGCAGCACGTCACGCGGCCAGCAGAGCAGGTTCAGCGCCACCAGCGGGGTGCCGCCCATCGCGTACACGTCGGACAACGCGTTGGCCGCGGCGATGCGCCCCCAGTCGTACGCGTCGTCGACGACCGGGGTGAAGAAGTCCGCGGTGCTGACCAGGCCCGTGCGCTCGTCCAGCCGGACCACCGCGGCGTCGTCGCCGTGGTCCAGACCGACGAGCAGTTCGGCGGTACCGGTGGCCGGGCCGAGACCCGCGACCATGGTCTCCAACTCGCCCGGCGGGATCTTGCAGGCGCAGCCGCCGCCGCGCGCGTAACGGGTCAGCCGTACGGGTTCGGTCATCTCCCCATGATCTCGGCTACCCGGCGCCGCCGCCACCGTCGCGGTCTCCTCGGTGACCGAAACCGGACCCCCGACGACGATCGTGACCGGTGTTACCGCTCCGTGACCAACTGGGTTGCGTTCCGCCACATCACGCCGCCTACAGTTGCCCAACCGGGGGTCGACCGACCCCGATCCGGGGAGACGACAGGGACGGTGGACGACGTGACGACGGGCGAACCGCTCATCGTGCTGGACGCGGTCAACAAGTGGTTCGGACCGCTGCACGTGCTGGACGACGTCTCGCTGTCGGTGGGTCGGGGCGAGGTGGTCGTGGTCATCGGCCCGTCCGGCTCCGGCAAGTCGACGCTGTGCCGCACCATCAACAGACTGGAACCGATCAACTCCGGCACCATCACCTTCGACGGTCAGCCGCTGCCGGCCGAGGGCAAGCCCCTCGCCCGACTGCGCAGCGAGGTGGGCATGGTCTTCCAGTCCTTCAACCTCTTCGCCCACAAGACCATCCTGGAGAACGTCACCCTCGGGCCGATAAAGGTCCGCAAGGAGAAGCCCGCCGTGGCCCGCGAACGCGGTCTGGCGCTGCTCGACCGGGTCGGGATCGCCAACCAGGCGGACAAGTTCCCCGCGCAGCTCTCCGGCGGCCAGCAACAGCGGGCGGCGATCGCCCGCGCCCTGGCCATGCAGCCCAAGGCGATGCTGTTCGACGAGCCGACCAGCGCCCTCGACCCGGAGATGGTCGGCGAGGTGCTGGACGTGATGACGTCGCTGGCGCGCGACGGCATGACCATGGTCGTGGTCACCCACGAGATGGGCTTCGCGCGGCACGCCGCCAACCGGGTCATCTTCATGGCCGACGGCCAACTGGTCGAGGACGCCCCTCCCGCGGAGTTCTTCGCGAACCCGCGCAGCGACCGGGCCAAGGACTTCCTCTCCAAGATCCTCACGCACTAGGCGTCCGTAGTGGAGCGCGCCGCACAGGGGCGGGCTCCGTCGAAGAAGGAGAAGAGTATGCGTATGACGCGCGTTGCGGCAGTCGCCGCGGTCGCGGCTCTGGCCGTCACCATGACCGCCTGCGGCGGAGACGAAGGCGGCAGCACCGGCAGCTCGGGCGCCAAGGGCATCGTCGGCAAGGCGCAGAACCAGAAGAAGCTCGTGATCGGCGTCAAGGCCGACCAGCCGGGCCTGGGCCTACAGACCGGCAGCCAGTACGAGGGCTTCGACATCGAGATCGGCAAGATCGTGGCCAAGGGCCTCGGCGTCGACGCGAACAACATCGAGTGGAAGACGACGGTCTCCTCCAACCGGGAGCCGTTCATCCAGCAGGGCACCGTCGACCTGGTGGTGGCGACCTACACCATCAACGACGAGCGCAAGCAGAAGGTCAACTTCGCCGGCCCGTACTTCATCGCCGGTCAGGACCTGCTCGTGAAGGCCGACTCGACCATCGCCGGTCCGGAGGGTCTCGAAGGCAAGAAGGTCTGCTCGGTCTCGGCGTCCACCCCGGCCAAGCGGATCCAGAGCGACTACCCGAAGGCCAAGCTCCAGTTGTTCGACTCGTACTCGAAGTGTCTGCCGCTGCTGGAGAACGGCCAGGTTGACGCCATCACCACCGATGACATCATCCTCGCCGGCTATGCCGCGCAGTCCCAGTACGCCGGCAAGTTCAAGGTCGTCGGCAAGACCTTCTCCAGCGAGCCCTACGGCATCGGTCTGAAGAAGGACGACAAGGACGGCTGCGAGAAGGTCAACGAGATCCTGAAGACCGCCGCCTCGGACGGCACCTACAAGGCCGCCTGGGACGCCACCCTGGGCAAGAGCGGCAAGGCCGCGCCCGAGCTGGACACCACCAAGCTGACCAACTGCGGCAGCGTCTGATCGGTTTCAGGGGCCGACACCCGCGACCGGGTGTCGGCCCCTGACCCGTGACGACGCCGACGACCTGCCTCTGGGAGCCGACGCGTGCACGTATTCGCTGATCCGACTAACTTCGACGCCTACCTGTCGGGCTTTCTCTGGATCCTCAAGCTGACCGGCGCGTCGGCGGTGTTCGCGCTGGTCCTCGGCGTGTTACTCGCCGCCATGCGGGTCTCGCCCGTGCCGGTACTGCGCGGCTTCGGCACGGCCTGGGTGAACATCTTCCGCAACACGCCACTCACGCTGGTCATCTTCTTCTGCTTCTTCGGGTTGTACTCCACACTCGGGTTGAGCCTCTCCGACGACCTGAACCGGAACAACTTCTGGCTCGGCGTCATCGGGCTGTCGGTGTACACGGGCGCGTTCGTCTGCGAGGCGCTGCGATCGGGCATCAACACGGTGCCCACCGGGCAGGCCGAGGCGGCCCGGGCGATCGGCCTCACCTTCGCCCAGACGCTCCGGATCGTGGTGCTGCCCCAGGCCACACGTTCCGTGATCGCGCCGCTGGGCAGCATCCTGATCGCGCTCTGCAAGAACGCCACGATCGTCGGGACGATCGGGTTGATGGAGTCCTCGACCGTGATGAAGGACCTCATCAACAGCAACGGCGACGCGGTCATCCCGATCTTCCTGGTCTTCGCCGGCACCTTCGCCGCGTTCCTGATCCCCACCGGCTACATCTTCGGCTGGCTGGCCAACCGACTGGCGGTGAAGCGCTGATGAGCACCGACTCCGTCCTCTACGACCACCCGGGGCCCCGGGCAAAGATCCGGAACGCGGTGCTGACCGTCGTCTTCGGAGTCGCCCTGGCCGGACTGCTGTGGTGGGTCTACGCGAAGTTCGACGAGGCGGGCCAGTGGGAGGGCGCGCTCTGGAAGCCCTTCGCCGAGGCGGCGACCTGGACCCAGTTCATCTGGCCCGGCCTGCGCGCCACGCTGTGGGCGGCCGCGGTCGGCATGGTGCTCTCGCTGACCTTCGGCATCGTCTTCGCGGTCGGCCGGCTCTCCGAGCGCCGCTGGATCAGCATCCCCGCTGGCGCCGTGGTCGAGTTCTTCCGTGCCGTTCCGCTACTCATCATGATCTTCTTCGTCTTCTACGGCGTGCCTTTCCTGATCCAGGCGCCGGTGACCGCCTTCTGGGCCGTCGTGATCGGGCTGACCCTGTACAACGGCTCGGTCCTCGCGGAGGCGTTCCGCGCCGGGATCCGCTCGCTGCCGGGTGGCCAGTCCGAGGCCGGGTACGCGATCGGGATGCGCAAGAGCCAGGTCATGCAGCTGATCCTCATCCCGCAGGCGGCCCGGGCGATGCTGCCGGTCATCGTCAGCCAACTCGTGGTCCTACTCAAGGACACCGCGCTCGGCTACATCGTCGCCTACCCGGAACTGCTCCAGCGCGGGGTCAACGACCTCGCCGCGAACAAGGGCAACATCGTTGCCGCGGCGATCGTGGCAGCGGCGATCTACATCGTGATCAACTCGCTGCTCACCGCCCTGGCGAACTGGCTGGACCGGCGCAGCCAGCGACGCGGCTTCCGCGCACAGCGCCGGGTGGCCACCGGTGCCGACCGGGTCACCGGCACCGACGGGGCCGGCGCGGTCACCGTGGCCGAACCGCAGGGCTGACGCGAAGCCGGCCAACCGGCAGAAGCCGGCGGCTCGGCGCGATCGACTCCACATCGCGTCTATCGGGGTATCACCGGCAGCGGGATACCCCGATATCGCGGACCTGGTGTTGATCAATCGGCGCCACCCTGGGCGGCACCGCCGGGTTCAGCGGGCGATCTCGGTGACCCGGGACTCGCGGACCACGGTGACCCGGATCTGGCCCGGGTAGGTCAGCTCCTCCTCGATCTGCTTGGCCACGTCGCGGGCCAGCACGGCCGCCCCGATGTCGTCCACGTCGTCCGGCTTGACCATCACCCGGATCTCCCGGCCGGCCTGCATGGCGAAGACCTTGTCCACGCCGAGCTTGCCGGCCGCGATCTCCTCGATCCGCTCCAGCCGCTTGACGTACGCCTCGAGGCTCTCCCGCCGCGCGCCGGGCCGACCGCCGGAGCAGGCGTCGGAAGCCTGGGTGAGGACGGCCTCGATGGTCTGCGGCGGCACCTCGTTGTGGTGCGCCTCGATGGCGTGCACCACATCCTCGTGCTCGCCGTACTTGCGGGCCAGGTCGGCGCCGATGATGGCGTGGCTGCCCTCGACCTCGTGGGTGAGCGCCTTGCCGATGTCGTGCAGGAACGCCGACCGCTTGATGGTGGGCACGTCCAGCCGCAGCTCGGCGGCCATGATGCCGGCGATGTGCGCGGTCTCGACCAGGTGCTTGAGCACGTTCTGCCCGTACGAGGTGCGGTAGCGCAGCCGGCCCAGCAGGGTCACCAGCTCCGGGTGGATCTCGGTGATGCCGACCTCGACCAGGGCGTCCTCGGCGGCGCGCAGGCAGAGCTGCTCCACCTCCTGGCGGGCCAGGTCGTAGACCTCCTCGATCCGGTGCGGGTGGATCCGCCCGTCCAGCACGAGCTTCTCCAGCGTGAGCCGGCCGACCTCGCGGCGCACCGGGTCGAAGCAGGAGAGCAGCACCGCCTCGGGGGTGTCGTCGATGATCAGGTTGACGCCGGTCACCGACTCGAAGGCGCGGATGTTGCGGCCCTCGCGGCCGATGATGCGGCCCTTCATCTCGTCCCCGGGCAGGTGCAGGACGCTGACCACGCTCTCCGCGGTCTGCTCGCTGGCGACCCGCTGGATCGCATCCACCACGATGTGTCGGGCCCGCTGCTCGGCGGTGTTGCGCGCGTCGGACTCGATGTCGCGCACCAGGAGCGCCGCCTCCCGCTTGGCGGACGTCTCGATCGCCTCGATCAGCTCGAGCCGGGCGGATTCGGCGGTGAGGCCGGCCACCCGCTCCAACTCGCGGCGGCGCAGCTCCTCGGCCTCGGCCAGTTCGGTTTCGCGCTGAGCGAGCGCGGACTCCCGGGCCGCGAGGGCGGCGCTCGCCGCGGTGAGCTGCCGCTCCCGCTCGGCGAACCGCTCGACCTCCTCGGTGTGCAGCCGCTCCCGCTCGTCCATCCGGGCCGCCCGCCGTTCCACCTCCGCGGCCTGTTCGCGGGTGGTGGCGGCGAGCACCGCGACCTCCCGCTCGCCGCTGCGGCGCGCCGTCGTGCGGAGCTGCTCGGCGTCCGCCTCGGCCTGCTTGTGCGCCCGTTCGAGCACGGTGTCCGCCTCGGCGCGGGCGTCGTCGAGCACTCGCCGGGCCTCGGCTCGGGCGGCCTTCGCCTCGGCCTTGGCCGCCGCCGCCTCGGCACGGGCGGCGGAGGCCGCGGACTTCGCCACGTCGATGGTGCTGTTCGCCTGGTCGGCCGCGTCGCGCAGGGCGGCCAGGGACTGCTCCTGACGGTCCTTCTCGGCGATGAACGCGGGGTCCTCCGGAACGGGCGCCGAGCCGATCCGGCGCAGCGTCCGGATGCCGACCAGCACCGCCCCGACCACGACCACGGCGAGGACCAGGACGGCCGCGAGGAGCACCACGTCGAAGACGTTCATGCCGGAACCCCGCGAGATCCGTCCGTGCACCTGTGCCGCCGCCCCGCCATGGCCGCCTCCCCTGAACGTCATGACCGCAGCGACTGTGCCCAGGGCACACTCCTGCGGCTGTGGACGCCCGACCGGAGCGACTGGCCGTGGGTAGCTCTCTCCGCCGGCGGTGCCCTCGGGCATCGTCGGCGACCGGGTGCAGTTGTCGCGGCGTGCCGGACCGGCCAGTCCGGAACTGCCGCCAAAGGCCGTGGAGCCGGCCAAAGTGATGCTGTTCTGTTACGAGATCTATGTTGTGCGCTTAGCCTGCGATGGTCGGGCAATGTGAGCCTGTATGGCGAGGCTAGGTCTCCGAGGGCGGTCTGGTCAAGGACTCATGATCAAACCCCCCGAACGGAGAGAAGTTGCAGCGTCACGCAAAGCTGATGTCGTGTCGGACACGGCAGGACAAAGGCGGCGAGCCGACGCCTCGATTCGGGTGTCGTGCCTGTTCAGCGCTGGCGGCACCCGGCCCGGAGCCGATTCTGTGATGCCGGCGACCCGATACATGTACACCTCCGCGGGCCACGCACCTGCACCATCGGCGGATTGTCGATCATCTGACCTTCCCCTACCGTCCACGCATGATGCGGAGGGTGCTCCTGTTCGTGAGCGTGTTGGCGTTGTCGTTCAGCGCGGTGGTGGTCTTCGCCAACTGGCGAGCGACAACCGGCTCGAATGACACGGCGGCGCTCGAGCCCGGTGAACGGACCAGCACCGCGGACGGGCGGATGAGCTTCACCGCACCGGCGGACTGGACGGCGCGCCCCTGCCCGCCGCGGGGCGAACCGGACTGCACCCAGATCTCCCCGAAGGCCGGGGGCGAGGGCGAGGGCGACCTGGTCATGGTGATGACCACAGAGCCGAACCCGGTGGAGGGCAGCCCGATGGATCTGTTCCTCGTTGACGACCCCGCCGTCGTGCCATCGGATCCTGCGGTCCAACGGCTCACGCTCGACGGCGCGAAGGCCGTCCGGATCGACGCGTACAAGCTCCCTCCCGGGCCGATGGCGAACATGGATGAGTTTCCCGGCGTCCATGACGTGACGGTCTTCGGCGTCATCCCCGACAGCACCGACGAATTCATGATCATGTGTCGGCACGGGGTGCTGCCGGCGACGCAGATGCGGGCGGGCTGCGACCTGATCGTGGAGAGTCTGCGTTTTCCTCGCTGACCCGACAGCCGCGGCCCAGCCGTAGCGCCGCTCAGTCGATCGGGCGGTTGTCGCGCTCCATCTCGCCCTCGGCGTCGGCCAGGGCGTCGGCGTCGATCTGCTCGGCGAACTCGGCCGCCTCGGCGCTCTGCGCGGCGAGCGCGTCCTTCACCGCCCGGATCGCCACACCGGGCGGGTAGCCCTTGCGGGCCAGCATGCCCACCAGGCGACGGAAGACCGCGTCCGGCTCACCCCGGGCGGTACGCAGCTTGCGATCCACGAGGGCGCGGGCGGTCTCCGCCTCGGTCTCCTCGTCCAGCTCGCCCAACGCCTCGGTGGCCACCTCGCCGTCCACGCCCTTGCGGCGCAGCTCGTTGGCGAGGGCACGGCGCGCGAGGCCACGCCCGGAGTGTCGACTCGACACCCAGGCTCGGGCGAACGCGGCGTCGTCGATGATGCCGACCTCGTCGTACCGGTCGAGCACCTCGGCCGACACCTCCTCGGAGATGCCCCGCTTGGCCAGCGCCCCCGCCAGCTCGGCGCGGGTACGCGGCCGGACGGCGAGTTGGCGCAGGCAGATTTCGCGGGCCACCTCGGACTCGTCGCGTGGCGTGGACGCCTGCTCGTCGGCCGGCGACTCAGCCCTACGGCCACCCCGGCGGGGACGTGGCGGATCGGCGGCATCGCCCGTACGAGGCGGACTGGCATCCCAGCCTCGCCCCGTACGAGCGCGTCGTCCTGCCATGGGTCAGCGACCGGTCAGAAGTCGACCGGCGGCAGCTCCGGGCCACCGGCGGCGTCGCCCGCGCCGACCCCGACGCCGAGCTTCTCCAGGATCTTCTTCTCGATCTCGGCGGCCACGTCCGGGTTCTCCTTCAGGAACTCCCGAGCCTTCTCCTTGCCCTGGCCGAGCTGGTCGCCGTCGTACGTGTACCACGCGCCGGACTTGCGGATGATCGCCTGCTCCACGCCGACGTCGATCAGCGAGCCCTCGCGCGAGATGCCCTTGCCGTACATGATGTCGAACTCGGCCTGCTTGAACGGCGCGGCGACCTTGTTCTTGACGACCTTGACCCGGGTGCGGTTACCGACCACGTCGGTGCCGTCCTTGAGGCTCTCGATGCGGCGCACGTCGAGCCGGACCGAGGCGTAGAACTTCAGCGCCCGACCACCGGTCGTGGTCTCCGGGCTGCCGAACATCACGCCGATCTTTTCCCGGAGCTGGTTGATGAAGATCGCCGTGGTGCCGGTGTTGCTGAGCACACCGGTGATCTTGCGCAGCGCCTGGCTCATCAGCCGGGCCTGGAGACCCACGTGGCTGTCGCCCATCTCGCCCTCGATCTCGGCGCGCGGCACCAGGGCCGCCACCGAGTCGATCACGATGATGTCGATCGCGCCCGAGCGGATCAGCATGTCGGCGATCTCCAGCGCCTGCTCGCCCGTGTCCGGCTGCGAGACCAGCATCGCGTCGGTGTCGACGCCGAGGGCCTTCGCGTACTCCGGGTCGAGCGCGTGCTCGGCGTCGATGAAGGCCGCGATGCCGCCGGCCCGCTGGGCGCTGGCCACCGAGTGCAGGGCCACCGTGGTCTTACCGCTGGACTCAGGGCCGTAGATCTCGACCACCCGGCCGCGCGGCAGGCCGCCCACGCCGAGCGCCACATCGAGCGCGATGGAGCCGGTCGGGATCACGGCGGTCTGGACGACCGGCCGCTCTCCCAGCCGCATCACCGAACCCTTGCCGAACTGCTTGTCAATCTGAGCGAGAGCAAGGTCGAGTGCCTTCTCCCGGTCAGGCCCTGCTGCCATGGTTGCCACCCCTGCCTTCGCCGGCGTCTTTGCTGAGCTTCGCGTCACGCGGACACGCTAGGCGCTAGGTCCGACAGAAAACCAGCCGACGGGCCGCGAGCTGTGGACGAGCACCCCGCTGTGGACAATAGCCGAACAGGTGTACGACTCGACAAGCGACACGCGGAACCGGCGAAAAGGCTGCTCAGCGTAGTCGCGCGGGTACGCGGTCGGGGTACGCGGCGCACACCGCCCGCCACACCACGTTCGTCCGCTCACCCGCTGCCAACGCCTGCTCGATGGTCCGGCCGCCAAGCTGGGACAGCACCTGATCCCGGGCGATGCTCGCCGCGTAGCCCGGCCCGAACGCCTCCTCCAACCGCGCCCAGAAGTCGGTCAGCCGCACGTGATCAATCCTCCTCGTCCGGTGCCCCGGTCGGCACCGGGCGCAACGCTAGCGCCACCAGGGGCACGGTCGCGACCGCCGCGAGCAGGGTGAGCACGGGATATCCGGCCGCCTGCATGACAAACCCGCTGAGCACCGCGGCACTCGCGCCCGCCAACCCCATGATCAGGTCCGAGAATCCCTGGACGCTCGGCCGCACACCAGCCGACACCGATTCGGAGAGCAGCGTCGAGCCGGCCACCATCGTCCCCGACCAGCCCAGTCCGAGCAGGACGAGACCGACCGAGAGCCGAGGCGTGTGGTGCCCGGCGGTGCCGGCGACCGCGCAGGCGGCCAGCAGGAACCCGACCCCGCCGAGGATCACCGCCCGGCGGCCGAGCCGGTCGGTGAGCCAGCCGACCACCGGGGAGAACGCGTACATGCCGGCGATGTGCAGACTCAGCACGATCCCGACCAGTCGCAGCACGTCGGCGTCGGCGTGCGACTCACCGAGCCGGACCGGGGTCATCGCCATCACCGCAACCATGACCAGGTGACCCACCGCCACGGCGGCGATGCCGAGCCGGGCGGCGGGCTGTGCGCGTACCACCGACCAGGCCGCCCGCATCCCGGCGCCGCGCGGCGCGCGCACGCCGACCGGCGCGGCGGCCGGCCCGACGCCACCGCCCGCCGGCGACGCGGCGTCGGCCGTCGCGAGTCGCCGTGCGGTGAGCAGCGGGTCGGGCCGCAGAAGAGCGAGGAGTACGACGGCAGCCAGCACGAACGCCGTCGCGCTGAACGCGAACGGGCCGGCCAACGCGGGCAGCCCCCAGCCGGTGGTCACCTCATCGGCCAAGGCGGCGAAGTTCGGCGCGGCCACCGCGCCGATGGTGGTGGCCCAGACGATCAGCGAGAGCTGGCGACCTCGACGGGCCGGCTCGGCGAGGTCCACGGCCGTGTACCGGGCCTGGAGGTTGGCGGCGGTGCCACCACCGAAGAGCAGCATGCCGACAAAGAGCAGCGGGACCGAGCGGGTGGCCGCCGCCAGCACCACCAGGACCCCGCCGACGGCACCCACGCCGTACGCCAGCACCAGGCCGGGCCGACGGCCGTGCCGGGCCATGATCCGGGTGACCGGGACGGCGAGCAGCGCCGCACCGACCACCCCGGCGCTCTGCGCGACCCCGGCCACCGCGGTCCCGGCGATCCGGGCGGCGAGCAGCGCGCCCACCGAGATACCGATGGTCACGCCGATGCCGCCGATGATCTGGGTGCTGAAGAGCAGGCGCATGGTGCGCCGCTGGATCGGTGCGACGTCGGGCCGGGCGGCGGTACGCGGCGCGGTCAGATCGGTGGCCATCGGCGCTCCTCACGGACGGGAACGCCCCCATCCTCGCGCACCTAACCCGACCCCGACGCCCCGCGCCCGCCGCCCCACCCGGTCAGCCGGTCATCACCCGCTGGTGCAGGGACGACACCGCCGCGCGGGCGGCCACGAACGCGCCGTGCTGCCAGGCCACCTCGTGGCTCAGCCAGTCCCCGGCGAAGTAGACCCGCCCGGCCGGCTGGAGGAGCAGGTTGTATCCGGCGGTGCCGTACCGGGGCGAGGTCCAGGCGCCCTCGATGTAGCGGGTCCGGTCCCAGGCGTGCGAGTACGAGGTGACCAGCTCGCTGCGGTACTTGTCGCCGTGGATCTTCACGCCCTGGCTGACCGCCCGCTCCTGGCGGAGTTCGGGGGTGAGCCCGCTGTACGCCCGGGCGTTCGCCCCGGTGTTGTAGTAGCCGACGACCAGGCCCCGCCGGCCGTGGAAGCCGTAGGACGGGTACCAGATGTGCGACAGGTCCAGGTCGGTCTCGGTGATGCCGCCGTAGATCCGCTGGTCCGTCTCCCACCAGCGGCTGCGGTACTCCAGACCGATCTTGCCGGCGGCGGTGACGGGGAAGTCGGCCAGGGCGGCGGTCACGTCGGCGCCGAGGTTGTGCGGCACCCGGGCCATCAGGTGCGGCGGCAGCGCGGCCACGCAGTAGTCGGCGGTGATCTGCGACAGCCGGCCGCCCTGGCGATAGGTCACCTCGACCCGGCTGCCCCGGTCCGTCACCCCGGTCACCTCGGCGTTGAGGCGGATCCGGTGTCCACCGACGGCCTTGGCGAGGGCGCGCGGGATCTGGTCCATCCCGCCGACCGGTTGGAACATCAGCATCGCCTGGTCGTAGCCGAACTCGAAGGAGAAGTACCGGCCCACGTTGCTGGCGAAGACGTCCGAGAGCGCCGGCGGCGCGCCGAGCATGCTGCCGACGTCGTTGCCCGCGCCGGGGTACGTGGAGAAGCCGCGCCGGCTGGTCCCGGTGTACGCCCAGTCGCTGGCACGCCCGCCGATCGCGCCGAAGCTCTGCAGGAACGACAGCAGCCGGTCCCGATCCTCGGTGGTGAGGCGCGCGTCCAGCGCGCCCTGGTCGGTGGCCTTCGCGAGCATCTCCGCGACGTAGCCGTAGACGTCGGCCTTGGCGGTGCGGTAGCGGACCGGCTCGGTCATCCCGGCGGACTCGTTGTAGATCCAGGCGTCGGCGTTCTGGTTGGTGAAGACCTCGACGGGTACGCCCAACTCGCGGCAGTAGTCCATGGTGACCATCCACTGCGCGATCCGCCCCGGGCCGGCGTTGAAGTAGACGCCGTCGGAGAAACCGGCCCGCTGGGTGTGGCCGTCGAGGTCGGTCTCGACGTCGCCGCCGCGGATGGTCAGGTTCCGCCCGCCGACGCGGTGCCGCGCCTCCAGGACCGTGCAGTGGTAACCCGCCTTGCCCAGCTCGTACGCGGTGGTGAGCCCCGCGATGCCACCGCCCAGCACGACGACGCTGGCGCCCGGCCGCCCGGACAGCGTGAAGTCGGACGGTTCCGGCGCCCGGAAGGCCGGGGTCGTCGACGCGGCGGCGCTGGGCGCGAGACCCATGGCGCCCATCGTGGCGAGCATCGCGCCGGCCCCGCCGCTGACCCCGACCGCGCGCAGGAATCCACGCCGGCTCACCGTCGACTGCGTCTGATCGCTCATGAACGCCCTCCCTACAAGATCGACTCATGTGAGTCTGTGGAGGTCGTGTTACGCCGATCACGCAACGCCGTTTCCGGCAGGTATCACTCCCCGCCGCCGTCGATGGATTTTGGGACCACCGGTCGTCGTGTTCAGCCGGCGAGGGCGCGGGCGGCGACGGTGAGGTCGGCGACCAGCCCCTCGTACGCGCTGCGGCCTCGCAGCCGGCCCGGGAGCAGCTACACCCAGCCGTTCCTGGCCGCCTGCACGCCAGCCTGGAATCGGCTGGCCGCGCCCAGCCGCTCGGTCAGGGACGTCATCATGCGCTGAACACTTCGCAGGGAGATCGCGAGTTTGCGGGCCGCGGAATCGTCGGTGTGCCCGGTGCCGAGCAGCCGCAGCAGCTCGCGCTCCTGCCGGGTGAGACCCTGCGCATCGGCCGTCACCTGGTCATCGAACGGTGCCGAGGTGTGCCACACCTGCTCGAAGAGAGCGGTCAGCCCGGCGACGATCCCGTGGCTGTGCAGTTCCAGTGCGCCCTGCCGCGGGTTGGTCGGGTCGATGGGCACGAGTGCGATAGCCCGGTCAACGATGACCATGCGCATCGGCAGCGTCGGCGTGGTACGTGACTGGCCGCCTAGACCCGCCAGCCAGCGGGCGTGCGCGAGCGTGCCAGGGTCGTTGCGGAAGCTGTCCTGATAGACGTTGCGAATCTGGACCCCGCGGTGCAGCGCCTGCTGGTCGAGTGGCGCCTCCGCCTCCAGGGTGTCCGGGGTCTGCGCGCCGCCGGTGTTGAAGGACAGACACTCCGCGCGCGCGGAGTGGGCCAACTCGGCCAGCCGGTCCCGCACGCTGTCGATTCCTTCGAGCAACCGGCCTTCCAGTGCCTGGTGGTGGTCGTCGTGGGCGGCGGCGATGGCCGCGATGGCCGCTTTGGTCGCCTCGACATGTTTCTGCCGGACCGCGACCTCCGCCTCCACCTTGCTGAGTAGTGCTGTCAGCCCGGCCTGCGGTCGTACCGGTCGAGCGTGATCGCCCTCGGGGCCGAGCCGGATGAGTGCGAGGTCGGCCAGCACGTCCAGTGCCGCGCGCACCTCGTCAAGCGGGACGCCGAGGTGGGCGGAGAGGCCGGCGACGTTCAGATCCGGGCGCTCCAGCATGGTCCGGTAGACGATCTCGTGTTGCGCAGACAACCCAAGCAAATCGAACATAACGCCTCCCCCGTGCAGGACATCTGCCGCCATTGTGCCGGCCGTCGATCGTTCCCGTGGACCCGCTTGAGCACCTGGCGTAGTTCCGCCGGGCGGGGTCACGCCAGGCCGCATCCGATGACAGGCGGGGGTGGAGTCGCGATGCTTAATTCACGGCAGCGAGCTGGGCCGAAAAGCCCGGAGAACCGCCACGGCAGTCAATCAATCCGCAGAAAAGAGGTTGGTCGAAGTGATCCTGCATGTCATTTCTTCGTACCGTCTGGCGATGACCGCTCTCGTCATCGCCGGTCTCGCGATCATCCTGACCGCGGGGTCGGCGCCGATGACGGCGCTCGCCGATGGTTTCGGCTGGGGCAGCCCCGCGGCGGACAGCTCGGCAACCCAGTTCGTGGGCGACGGGTTCGGCTGGGGCGCACCACCGGTCAACCCCGCCGAGGTGCGGTGATGGTCGCCACGCACATCCGTATCGCT
Source organism: Micromonospora sp. RB23 (assembly GCF_053585025.1). NCBI lineage: Bacteria > Bacillati > Actinomycetota > Actinomycetes > Micromonosporales > Micromonosporaceae > Micromonospora > Micromonospora sp. RB23. The sequence goes on along the minus strand of NZ_CM132111.1, from coordinate 1,855,304 downwards.
CCGCTGACCCCGACCGAGGCCATCGACCCTGCGGAACTACGGGATCTGCTCTACCTGCACATGCTTGCCGGAAGCGGCGTCGAACACCTTCGAGTACGGGCCGGCCCCCACGGCGCGGACATCCTGGCGTTCGTCGACACCGACGACCCGGAAAAGGCGGCCGAAGCACTGCGTCGCATCGTCGACACGACGATCGCCAGCACTCCTCTGCTTGCCCCGTGGCGAGTTCTCTGACTCACACCACCGGTCATTCTCAATCTCCCGTCAATCCTGCCACCGATCGCGGGTCGGTGGCCGAACAGACCTGCCCAAAAACATCCGAACCAGAGAGGAAGAATCATGCGGAAAAACGCGGTTCGCCGGCTGACCGCCATGGCGCTCGGTGTGGCATTGGCCGCCGGTGCCGGGCTCGGCGGAGGTGTCGCCACGGTATTGGCAAGCACGCCCGAGGCGGCCTTCGCCGCCTCGAGCGTGGGTGGGGCGATCACGCCGACCGAGGTGCTCAGTCGTGCGAAGTACTGGTACGACCATCGCAGCAGTATCAATTACAGCCAAAGTGGCTACTACCCCGACGAGAACGGCAAAGACTACCGCAGGGACTGCTCGGGGTTCGTCTCGATGGCCTGGCACCTCTCGACCTCGAAGACGACCTACAACATGTACACGGTGTCGACGCAGATCAGTAAGAGCGACCTCCAGCCGGGTGACGTCCTGAACTCCGCGAACGAGCACGTCATCCTCTTCAAGCGTTGGACCGACCAGTCGGCGGGCGCCTTCGAGTACTACGCCTTCGGCTCCACGCCGGTGAAGATGGCCACGGAGACACTGACGGGGGGTGGGGACGGTCTCATCGACTCCCACCCGGCGAGCAACTACGTCGCACGGCGGTACAACAACATCACCACGGCCAACCAGCCGCCCGTGAAGGACCCCGGAGTGGCCGACGTGACCGGCGACAGTTACCACGATCTGGTGGCCCGCAAGACCGACGGCACCCTCTGGCTGTACGCCAACAACATCGAGCGCGACAACGGCGTGCCGTACAGCAGCGCCTCGGCGCGGCAGATCGGCAGCGGCTGGGGCACCTCCGAGCGGATCGTCAACGCCGACGCCACCGGTGACGGCTTCACCGACCTGATCCTCGTGAGGCCGGACGGCACCATGTTCCTCTACCCGAACAACATCGTCCGCGACAACGGCGTGCCGTACAGCAGCGCCTCGGCGCGGCAGATCGGCAGCGGCTGGGGCAACGTCGACCGCATCGTCGGTGCGGACGTGACCGGTGACGGCTTCACCGACCTGGTCGCCCGCAGGACGGACGGCACCCTCTGGCTGTACCCGAACAACATCGTCCGCGACAACGGCGTGCCGTACAGCAGCGCCTCGGCGCGGCAGATCGGCAGCGGCTGGAACGGGTTCGACACGCTCGTCGGCGCCGACGTGACCGGTGACGGCTTCACCGACCTGGTCGCCCGCAAGCCCGACGGCACCCTCTGGCTGTACGCCAACAACATCGTCCGCGACAACGGCGTCCCCTACTCGGCCAGCAAGCAGATCGGCAGCGGCTGGAACGGGTTCGACACGCTCGTCGGCGCCGACGTGACCGGTGACGGCTTCACCGACCTGGTCGGCCGCACCACCGACGGCACCCTGCTGCTGTACGCCAACAACATCGTCCGCGACAACGGCGTCCCCTACTCGGCCAGCAAGCAAATCGGCACCAACTGGAACGGCTTCAACAGCATCGTCTGACATCGTCAGTTGACGCGCCCGGCCCCTGCTGGCCGGGCGCGTCTCCGTTGCTGCCGCTGCGCCGTCACCAGCCGTCGGCAGGGGGAACGCGCGGAGCGGCCCGGTTCAACCGGCGAGGGCGCGGGCGGCGACGGTGAGGTCGGCGACCAGCCCCTCGTACGCGGCGTCCTGGTCGTCGGCGCGCAGCACCGCGGACGGGTGGATGGTCGCCAGCAGCCGGGTCGGCGGAGCGTCGGCCAGCTCGCCGGAGCTGTCCACCGGGACCCGCTGGAAGTCCTCGGGATGCTGGGCGGACGCGGGCCAGGGCAGCAGTTCGCCGCGCTGCCTCGTCACCCGGAAGGACGGACCGAGCAGCGCCTTGGCGGCGGTGGCGCCGAGCACCACGACGACCGCCGGATCGAGCCGGGCGAACTCGGCGACCAGCCAGGGACGGCAGGCGGCGATGTGGATGCGGTCCGGCGTCTGGTGGATGCGCCGCTTGCCGCGCACCTCGAAACGGAAGTGCTTCACGTAGCAATACTGTGTATACAACAGGACTTTGCAACGAACTGAAAACACTTCAGATTGATCGACGGAGCAGCGGCGGCATGCCTACGGCCAACAAGGTCGTGGTCCCCCTACGCTGTAGGCGTGGACACCTCAGCCAACGGCTCAACGCTGGAAACTATCGAATCCGCCGCAAGTGGATCATCAGCACCCGAGCAACCTTCGCATCTCGCTGATGATCAATCCGACAAGCAGAGGCCCTACCTGCAAAAGGTCAGCGGACCTTCCAGCACCCGCCCGTCTCCTAAGATCACCACCGCCCGGCCCAGAAAAGCAGCCACAAAGAAGGCCACAACCGCCCGCAAGACGTCCACGAAAAGAACATCTGCGGAACCCAAGAAAACTCGTCGAACAGCACTCTTTCCCGCAGCAACTTTCGAAGATGCTTTAGATCTCGCCAAAGCCATCTATGAATACGGGGCAGGAAAGCCTGTCCGTAGACTTACGCTGTTCGACAGCCTCGGAAAGAGCCCAGACAGCGGTCCTACCCGTCAGCTTGTAACTAACAGCGCGAAGTACCACCTAACCACCGGGAGCTACAGCGCTGAGTACCTATCTCTGACCGAAGACGGCCTATTGGCGGTAGCAGATGACGTTACACCGTCAACCAGGGCCCGCGCCCGGTTTAAGTTGGCTATTGAGCAGATAGAAGTTTTCAATACACTCTTTCAGACCTACAACGGAAACCGACTTCCCGCTCAAGCAGTCTTGATGGACAAAGCCCGGGATTTGGGCGTACCAGATGACGACCTAGCGAAATGCATTGAGACATTTACCGTGAACATGAAGTTCACGGGGGTTCTGCGCTCAATAAGCGGTGCTGAGCGCGTACTTAACATAGATACAGTGCTTGACGATTTCCTGCCTCGCACCGCCAGTGCATCACCTCGACAGACGATACCCGCCCTGCCGAGCCCTCGTAACGAGCCGAAGTTCGGCGGCAACACTGAGGACTTTGGTAAGACGTGCTTCTACATCACGCCGATCGGCACGGAGGAGTCCGAGCATCGGAGGCATTCAGACCTCTTCATGGGCTCCTTGATTGAACCAGCCTTGTCCGAGTTCGGACTCCACCTAGTGCGCGCAGACCAAATCGGAAACGCTGGTATGATCACACGCCAGATCATCGAATACATTATTCACAGCAAGCTAGTAATCGCCGATCTATCGTTTCACAACCCGAACGTCTTCTACGAACTCGCTCTAAGGCACGCCGTGCGGAAGCCGATTGTTCAGATTAGTCGAGCCGCCGATCCTCTACCTTTCGATGTGGGACAAGTTCGAACCGTCGTTATAGATACGACGGACATCTACTCGCTCGTCCCTCAACTTGAATCGTTCAAAGCTCAAATCGCTACTCAAATTCGCAAAACACTCGACGAACAAGCAGCGGTGGAGAATCCGTTGAGCGTCTTTGCGCCATACTTCTGGCAACATCTCACCGCCTAACACTCGCCCCACTTCGGCGGGGGCCAATATTTGAGCGGTCAGGGCGGCAAGGTTGCACAGCGTGAGAGTGGTTAGGAAGAGGTCCTGCAAATCGACACCGGCGCATCGGAGGTGCTGTACCGGGTTTATACATGTTCAAACCAATGCGACAGCGTTGGTCAGGTAGATCTGACCCGCGTCGAGCCCCGCGTCGTCGACGGCCCTGCGCAGCAGCCGACCCGCCGGGCCGACGAACGGTAGGCCCTTCTGGTCCTCCATGTCGCCGGGCTGCTCGCCTACGAGCACGACGCGGGCGCTCTCGTCACCCCGCCCGAAGACGGTCTGCGTGGCGTCCCGGTACAGCTCGCAGCCGCGACAGCCGCCCGAGGCCGCGCGCAACTCGTCGATGCTGTCGGCATCGGGAGGGATGAACCGCTGAGCCCCGGGGGCGGCGTCGGTCTGCTCGGCCATGCCGACTGTTATATACCTGTTCGGTAGGCGCTGCCGGGTACGCCCCGGGTGAAACCCCCGACGCCCGGGTCAGTAGCCGCCGCCACCCCCGCCACCGCCGCCGCACGACGCGAGCGCGATCAGCACGATGATGATCACGATGACCGCGACCGCGATCGCGATCCAGAGCCCTCGATTGCCGCCTGAAGCCATGTCAGCCACCTCCGTCGGCGCGCATACCCGCCACGAGCAGGGCAAACCTCTCGGCCGGGTCGCCAAACGGCGGGTCAGGTGGCGAAACCGGACGGTGGACCGGGATGGGCGGCCCGCGCCAGGGCGGCGGCCAGGGGCGTCAGGTCCTCGACGGCGAGCGAACTGACGGTGACGCGCAGGGCGGGTGGCGCGGCGATCCGGTAGAGGGCGCCGGGCGCCACGACCCAGCCGGCATCGCGCAACGCAGTCACCGCGCTGGTTTCGTCCGGCACCGGCAACCAGACGTTGATGCCGCTGCGCCCGTGTGCCGTCAGCCCGTGCTCGGCGAGCGCGGCCAGCAGCCCCTCGCGCCGCAGCTCGTAGCTGCGCGCCGCCCGGCGCACGAGGTCGTCGACCGCCGGGTCCCGCCACAGGGCCAGCACCAGCCGTTGCAGCACGGTGGACACCCAGCCGGCGCCGACCCGCGTCCGGCCGGTCACCCGGGCCACGGTGGTCTCGTCACCGGCCAGCACCGCCAGCCGCAGGTCCGGGCCGAAGGGCTTGCTCACCGACCGCACGAAGGCCCAGGTCGCGGTCGCGCCGGCAAGCGGATGCAGGGGTACGCGGGCCAGCTCGGCGGCGTGGTCGTCCTCGATGAGCAGCAGGTCCCGCCGTCCGGCGAGCAGCGCGCGCAACTCCTCGGCGCGGGCGGCGGAGACGGCGGCGCCGGTCGGGTTCTGGGCACGACTGGTGACCACCAGCGCCCGCGCGCCGGCGGTCAGCGCGGCCGCCACCCCGGCCGGAAGCGGTCCCTCGTCGTCCAGCGGTACGCCGAGCGGGCGCAGCCCGAGGGCGGCGACCAGGTCGAGCAGGTTGGCCCAACCGGGGTCCTCCACCGCCACCGCGTCGCCGGGGCGCAGGTGCGCGCCGAGAAGGCGTTCGATGCCGTCCAACGCGCCGCCGGTGAGAGTGAGGTCGTCCGCGGGTACGCCGTCGGCGCTCAGCCGGGCGCGGGCGGCCTCGGCCATCTCCGGAAGCACCCCGGCCTGCGAGTAGCCGATCGGCGGGCCGACGTGGGCGGCGAGCGCCGCCAGGTGCGGGCCGATCGGGGGCAGCAGCAGGGGGTCGGGCTCACCCCGGGAGAGGTCACGGGCGCCGGGCAGGGGCGCGGGACGCAGCGCGGAGCGACGGGCGGCCACCGGTGGGCGCGGGCGGACGCGGGTGCCGTGCCGGCCGGCGGTGGTGAGTACGCCACGCTGGCGCAGCTCCTGATAGGCACGGGCGACGGTCGCCGGGCTGACGGCGAGGGCGGCGGCGAGGGCGCGCACCGACGGCAGGCTGGCCCCGGGTGGCAGGGCGCCGGTACGGATGCCCGACTCGATGCTGGCCGAAATCGCGACGGCTGTCGTCCCGGTGAACTGATAGCGTGCTGACACAAAGACAAGATTGTACTAGAACAAAGGGGCGCGCATGTATCCACCCACCGCCCGGACCATCCCCCACCGTTCCCGCGACCGGATGAGCTACGACCGCGAGGCGGCGCACGCCGTCCTCGACGAGGCGTACCACTGCGCGCTCGGCTTCACCGTGGACGGTCAGCCCCGCGTGCTGCCCACCCTGCACGTCCGGATCGGCGACACCCTCTACCTGCACGGCTCCACCGGCAGCCGACCCCTGCTCGCAGCCCGGGGCGACGGGCTGGCCGTCTGCGTCGCGGTGACACTGCTCGACGGGCTGGTCTACGCCCGCTCCCAGTTCCACCACAGCGCGAACTACCGCTCGGTGGTCGCGCACGGCACCGCGCGACTGGTCACCGACACGCAGGAGAAGAGCGCCATGCTCACCGCGCTCGTCGAGAAGGTGGGGGCGGGCCGCAGCACCGACAGCCGCCCGCCCAGCCGACGCGAATTGGCCGAGACCGCCGTGCTGGCGCTGCCGCTGCGCGAGGTGTCCGTCCGCTCGCGCACCGGCGGCGTACGCGAGGACGAGGCCGACCTGCACCTGCCGCACTGGGCCGGCGTCCTGCCGCTGCGGCTGACCGCCGGGCTGCCGCAGTCCGCCGACGGGGTCACCGCGCCGCTGCCGGCGTACCTGCGGGCGGCCCGTACGCCCTGGCACGACCCGGTGCCCCTGACCGGTGAGCACGTCCGGCTGGAACCGCTGGACCCGGCGCACGCCGACGACCTGCACGCCGCCACCGCCGACGACGACGTCTGGCGGCACCTGACCGTCCCGCGGCCCACCGAGCCCGCCGGAACCGCAGCGGTGATCGCCACCGCGCTGGCCGCCCAGCAGCGCGGCGAGCGGGCGCCCTGGGTGCAGCGCTGCGCGACGACCGGGACGGTGGTCGGCAGCACGTCGTACTACGAGATCGACCCGGAACGACGGTCGGTGGCGATCGGGCACACCTTCCTCGGCCGCCCCTGGTGGCGTACCGGAATCAACACCGAGGCCAAGCTGCTGCTGCTCGGCCGGGCCTTCGACGAGCTGGGCGCGGTACGGGTGGCCTGGCACACCGACATCCGCAACGTCCGCTCCCAGGCGGCCATCGAACGGCTCGGCGCGACCCGGGAGGGGGTGCTGCGGATGCACCGCCAGCGCCCCGACGGCTCGTGGCGGGACACCGTGCAGTACGCGATGACCGTCGACGAGTGGCCGAACGCACAGGCCACGCTGCGGAAAAGGCTTCGCAGTACGACACCGGCGGCGTGATGATGGCGGGCGTGCTGGGGATCACCGACATCTGGACGTACGTGCTGGGCACCGTGGCCATCATCCTGCTGCCCGGGCCGAACTCGCTCTTCGTGCTCTCCACCGCCGCCAAACGCGGTGTGGGGGCCGGCTACCGGGCGGCGGGCGGGGTGTTCGTCGGCGACGGGGTGCTGATGGTCCTCTCCGCCGCCGGGGTGGCGTCGCTGCTCAAGGCGTACCCACCGTTGTTCCTGGTGATCAAGTACGCCGGCGCCGCGTACCTCGGCTATGTCGGGGTGACCATGTTGCGCGGCGCCTGGCGGCGCTGGCGCGACCGCAACGACCTTGCCACGCCGCGGCTCATCGACGCCGCGGAGCCGGAGCAGATGCGCAGCCCGTTCCGCAAGGCGCTGGTGATCAGCCTGCTGAACCCGAAGGCGATCCTGTTCTTCATCTCGTTCTTCATCCAGTTCGTCGACCCCGACTACGCCTGGCCGGCGCTGTCGTTCCTGCTGCTCGGCCTGATCGCCCAGGTCACCAGCGCGCTCTACCTGACCGCGCTGATCTTCGCGGGCACGTTCCTGGCGGCCCAGTTCCGCCGCCGCCGTCGCCTAGCGGTGGGTGGCACGACGGCGGTAGCAACCCTCTTCCTGGCCTTCAGCCTCAAACTGGCCACCGCCAGCGCGGGCTAACCCACCCCACCCCCTGCTCCCTGCTCCCCGCTCCCCGCTCCCCGCTCCCCGCTCCCCGCTCCCCGCTCCCCGCTCCCCGCTCCCCGCGATCTTGCACTTTGTGTTGTCCATTCGCACCTTTTGCACCGCCTTGTGACAACAGAATGTGCAAGATCGGCGCGCGCGGGGCGCGGGGGCGCGCGGAGGGGCGGGTGCGGGCCGGGGGGGGGGTCAGGTGCCGTCGCCGCCGCCGGAGCCGCCTCCGACCCCGGCGCCGCCTGCTGTGCCGCCCAGGCCGTAGCCGGGTTTGATCGGCGCGTCGGGATGGCGGCTGACGTGGGCGGAATGGCCGATCTGCGCGGACCAGTCGGCGTGGGCGGCAGCCGCCGCGTGCCGGTTGATGGCGTGGCGCAGCCAGCCGTCCACGGTGGCGACCCAGTCCCGCTGCCCGGCGTCCGCGTGCCAGATGCGGAACCGGCTGATGCTCTGGTGGGTGATGCCGGCCAGGGCCAGCCGCCGGTCCATCCAGGTGATCACTTCAAGACCCGCCGAGTTCGTCACGAAGATCAGCTCCAGCTCGGTGATCGGGCCGGCGTAGAGCGGCCCGACCCAGTAGCCCCAGCGCTGGTGCAGTCCCAGGGTGTGTTCCACCCCGGGCAGGCCGCCCTCCACCAGTCCGGCCTGGCGGATCGAGAAGCCCAGCGTGTCCAACGCCGCCAGGACGTGCTGCTGGGTGGGGACCGGGTGCACGAAGACCGGCACCATGGCGCCCTGGTCGAGGTCCGGGTCGACGGACACCTCGGTGCGCAGGCCCATCCGCAGACTCAGCAGGGGCACCCCGCCGAAGGTCGTCACCGGGGTCTCCCACGGCAGCGGCAACGCGAAGTCGACCGCCCGACGACGCCCCGCCGGGACGACGAACCGCCCGGCGATCGGCAGCTGGAAGAACTGCATGAGGCGTCGGGGGGCCGCCGGGTCGTCCGGCTCGACCGTCGTGACCAGGCCGAGCCGGATGTGGCGTACGAGCACGTCGTCCGGGCCGGCGGCGAGGGTCACCCGCCCGGGCAGGCGCAGGCCCGGACGGGTGCTCGGGTTCGGAAGCGTGGTCTGCACGGACAGCCCGGTCCAGCCGGACTCCCGAGACACCCCCGTCAACCGCATCGCGCCCCCCGCCAGGTCACCTCAACTGTCGCGGACCCGGCGCGTGATCACCCGGAACTTCCGGGAAGTGGGTCCTACCGGAGTCGCCGACCGCGCGGCACCGTGTCGGTCTCGTCGTCGAACTCGCCGATGACCTCCTCCAGCAGGTCCTCCAGGGCGACGAAGCCGATCGGGCGGGCTGGGCCACCGCCGTTGCGGACCAACGCGAGCTGCGACTGCCGGGCGCGCATCGCGGCCACCGCCTCGGTGACCGTGGACGTCGCCGGCAGGGTGAACGCCGGCGTCATCAGCTCCCCGGCGGTGGCGGCCCGACCGGTGGTGACCGCCCGTACGGCCTCGCGGACGTGCACCAGGCCGCAGACGTCGCCGCCCGCGTCCAGCACCGCCAGCCGTGACCGGCCGCTGTCCCGGCTGACCTGCTCGATGCGCTCGGCCTGGTCGTCGCGCCGGACGGTGACCATGGTGGCGAACGGCTCCATCACCTGCGCCACCGACGTGCCCTGCAACTCCAGCATGCTGGTGAGCAGTTGGTGCTGCTCCGCGCCGAGCAGCCCGTGCTCGCGGGACTGTTCCAACAGGATCCGCAGCTCGTCCGGGCCGTGCACCTGGGCCAACTGGTCCTGCTGGTGCACGCCGACCAGGCGCAGGATCGCGTTGGCGAGCGCGTTCAACGCGGACAGCACCGGCCGGGACACCCGGGCGAACGCCCGGAACGGCAGCGCGAGCAGCGTCGCCGAGCGCTCGGCGTCGGTGATCGCCCACGACTTCGGGGCCATCTCCCCCACCACCAGGTGCAGGAAGGTCACCAACCCGAGCGCGAAGACCAGGGCGATGACGTGACTGGCGGCGTCGGGCAGCCCCACCACGTGCAGCAGCGGGCTGACCAGGTGCTCGATCGCCGGCTCGGCCAGCGCGCCGAGCCCCAGGGTGCACAGGGTGATGCCGAGCTGTGCACCGGCCAGCATCAGCGACAGCTCGCGGACGCCGTCCAGCGCGGCCCGCGCCGCCCGGCCACCGTTGGCCGCCGCCTGCTCCAGCCGGTACCGCTTGCTGGCCACCAGGGCGAACTCGGCGGCCACGAAGAACCCGTTCAGCCCCAGCAGGACGCCCGAGCTGATCAACGCGATGCCGGGGCTCATGCGGACACCTCGCGGCGCTCGCCACGGTCGCTGAGTTGCAGCCGTACCGAGTCGGCGACGTGCCGGTCCACGGCCAGCACCTCGACCAGCGCGCGGGGCTCCGCCTCGCCCTCGTCGACGTCGACGCCCTCGGGCAGCAGGCTGATCTCCAGCCGGTCACCGACCTCCGGCACCCGGCCCAGCTCCCGCATGACCAGCCCGGAGAGGGTGTCGTACTCGGGCGCCTCGGGCAGCGCGATGCCGGTGCTGTCGGCGACCTCGTCGATCCGCCAGCGGGCCGGCACCACCCAGGAGCCGTCGTCCTGGCGGGCGGGCGCCCGCTCCGGCGGGTCGTCCTCGTCCCGGATCGGACCGACCAACTCCTCGGCGATGTCCTCCAGCGTGATCACGCCGGCGAAGCCGCCGTACTCGTCGACCACGCAGGCCATCTGCCGGTGCCCGGAGCGCAGGCGGTCCAGCACCGTGGGCAGGGGCAGGGTCTCCGGTACGAGCAGCGGCGGCCCCGCCACCGCGCTGACCGGGGTGGTGGCCCGCTCGGCGGACGGTACGGCCAGGACGTCCGCGATGCCGACGATGCCGAGCAGGTCGTCGACGCCCTCGGCGCCGCGCACCGGGAAGCGGGAGTGGCCGGTGTCCAGCAGCTCGACCACCCGGCTCACCGGCTCGTGCCCCCGGACGGTGTGCACGTCGACCCGGGGCACCATGGCCTCGCCGGCGGTCAGCTCACGGAAGTCGAGCCCCCGGTCGAGCAGCGTGGACATCTCGGCGTCCAGGCTGCCCTCCTCGCGCGACTCGGCGATGATCTGTTCCAGGTCGGCGGGGGTCGCGCCGCTGGGCAGTTCCTCGATCGGCTCGATGCCGACCCGGCGCAGCAGGCGTACCGACGCCCGGTCGAAGAGCCGGATCACCGGGCCGGCGATGGCCAGGTAGACGAGCGTGGACCGGCTCAGCGCCCGGGCCAGCGGTACGGCCCGGGCGATGGCGAGGTTCTTGGGCGCCAACTCGCCGAGGACCATCTGTACGACGGTGGCGATGACCAGGGCCAGCGCCACCGACAGCGGCAGGCTGACGGACTCGCTGACGCCGGCGACGCCGAGCAGGTCGGCGAGACCGCCACCGAGGTACGGCTCGGCGACGTAACCGACCAGCAGGGCGGTGACGGTGATGCCGAGTTGCGCGCCGGAGAGCATGAAGGAGAGCCGGCTGGTGACGGCGAGGGCCCGGGCGGCGGCCTGGTCGCCGTCGTCGGCGAGCTGGCGCAGCTTGCCCCGGTCCACGGCGACGTAGCCGAACTCCTGCGCCACGAAGTAACCGGTGGCGGCGGTGAGCACGATGATGAGAAGAAGACCGACGACGATCAACACGGGACGCTCAGGGCTCCCGGGGTCGTCGGGACGGGGATATGCCGGGCACGACCCGGCTGGCTACTGCTGCCCTCCTGGGCAGAGGAGTCGATCATGCCGCCATTTTATCGGCGTTGCCTGGGACTCCGCTGGGGGTGGGCCGAAGGTGCCGATCGTCCTGTTCAGCCCGGCCGGGACCGGCCGTCGCCGCGCCCGCCGGTCGACTCGCGCCCGGCCAGCTCGTCGGCGTCGAGCAGACCGCGGTCGAGCCGGCCGGACCGGTAGGCGGCCCGGCCGATCATCTGCGCGGCGACCGGAGCGGTGGCCAACTGGAAAACCGCGACCAGCAGGATCATGCCGAGGTCGGCCCGGGACCGCAGCCGCAGCGCGATCCCGAGCAGCAGCAGGAGCACGCCCAGCACCTGGGGCTTGGTGGCCGCGTGCATCCGGGACAGGGCGTCGGGGAAGCGCAGCACACCGATGCCGGCGCACAGCGCGAGCAGCGCGCCGGCGACCAGGCAGGCGGCGCCGAGCCAGTCGGCGATCGTCCCGAGCACGTCCGGCATCAGGACTGCTCCCGTACGGCGAAGCGGACCAGCGAGACCGAGCCGACGAAGCCGAGCAGGGACAGCACCACCAGCACGGGCAGCGTGGTGGCGTGCCGGTTGACCGCCGCCTCCGCGCCGACCGCGCCGACCATGGTGGCGAGCAACATGTCGGCGGCGATCACCCGGTCCAGCAGCGAGGGTCCCCGGTACAGCCGGATCAGCGCGAGCAGCGCCGTCACCGACAGCAGAGCGGTGAGGACGACGGCCAAAAACGTGATCATCGGGAGGTTCCCTTCTCGACGGGACCGGACTCGACGCGGCGCAGCTCGGCCGCGCTGCCGACCGCCCGGACGATCCGCCGTTCGATGTCGAGGGTGCGGTCCCGGGCGAGCGTCAGCTCCGCCGGCCCATGGGTGTCCAGTACGTGCAGGTAGAGCGTCGCGGACTCCCGGTCCACCTCGAGGATCAGCGTGCCGGGCACCAGCGAGACCACTTCGGCGGTGAGCGCCAGGTTCAGGTCCGTACGCACCCGCAACGGGACGGCGATGATCGCGCCGCGCGGCCGGTAGCCCGGTTGCACGGCGATCCGGGCGATGTGCAGGCTCGCGGCGACCAGTTCGACGACGAATCGACCCGCGAACGCCAGCAGCGCCACGGGTCGCAGCCGTCCGCCGAAGGTGACCGACGGCAGGGGGAAGAACAGCAGGACCGCGCCGCCCACCAGCAGACCGCCGATGATGTTCGCCAGATCGATCTCACCCCAGAGCAGGTTCCAGACGAGCACCAGCCAGCCCAGCGCCAGCGTCTGGTCCCGCCAACGTCCGAGCCGACCTCCCCGGGCGGTGTCCGTCGGGGTCGCGCCGCGCGGGCCCGTCACGGCACGCCGCCGGGCAGGACGGCACGCACGTACGGCGTACGCGAGAGCAGGTCGGTGGCCGCGTCGGCGGTGACGTCGAACAGCGGACCGGCCAGCACGGTCAGCGACACCCCCAACGCGACCAGGGCGATGGTGGCGCCGACGGTCAGGGCGGGCAGCCGGACGGTGGGCTCGTCGGTGGCGATCCGGGGCGCCCGCCAGAACGCGATGTTCCACACCCGGGAGGCCACGTACAGGGTGAGCAGGCTGGTGAGCGTCCCGGCCGCCACCAGCGTCGCGGGCAGCGCCCCGCCGGCCGCCACCCCGGCCTGGAGCAGGCCGAGCTTGCCCAGGAAACCGGAGAACGGGGGCACTCCCGCGAGGTTCATCGCCGGAACGAAGAAGAGGACGCCCAGCAGGGGCGCCACCCGGGCCAGCCCGCCGAGGCGGCGCAGGTCCGTGCTGCCGGCGCGCTCCTCGACCAGCCCGGCGACCAGGAACAGGGTGGTCTGGATGGTGATGTGGTGCACCACGTAGAAGATCGCCCCGGCGAGCCCGGCCGCGGTGCTCAACGCCACCCCGAAGATCATGTAGCCGATGTGGCTGACCAGGGTGAACGAGAAGAGCCGCTTCATGTCCGACTGCGCCACCGCGCCGAGGATGCCGACCACCATCGTCAGCCCGGCGACGACCATGAGCAGGCCGTCGACCTGACCGTCAGGAAAGAGCAACGTCTCGGTACGGATGATCGCGTAGACGCCCACCTTGGTGAGCAGCCCCGCGAACACGGCGGTGACCGGGGCCGGGGCGGTGGGGTAGCTGTCCGGCAGCCAGGCCGACAGCGGGAAGACGGCGGCCTTGATCGCGAACGCGAGCAGCAGCACCAGTTGCAGGGTCACGCGGACGTTGTCCGGCAGGTCGTCGAGGCGCTGCGCGAGCTGCGCCATGTTCAGCGTGCCGGTGGCCGCGTACACCAGCCCCACCCCGGTCAGGAAGATCATCGAGGAGAGGACGCTGACCACCACGTACGTCGATCCGGTGCGGATGCGCGTCTCGGTGCCGCCCAGCGTGATCAGCACGAAGCTGGCCGCCAGCAGGATCTCGAAGCCGACGAACAGGTTGAACAGGTCGCCCGCCAGGAACGCGTTGGTGACGCCAGCGGTGAGCACCAGGTAGGTCGGGTGGAAGATGACCACCGGCGCGCTCTCGCTGGTCTCGCTGCGACCCTGGCCGATCGAGTACACCAGCACGCACAGGGTCACCGCCGAGGACACCACCAGCATCAGCGCGGCCAACTGGTCGGCCACCAGCACGATGCCCACCGGTGGCGGCCACCCACCGACCGCGAGCACCACCGGCCCGTGCCGGTACGCCTGCACCAGCAGCACCACCGCGACGGTGAACGTTCCCGCCAGGCAGAGCACGCTGACCGTACGCTGCACCCGGGGACGATCGGCCAGCAGCAGGGTCAGCGCCGCGCCGAGCAGCGGCACCACGACCGGCAGGGGCAGCAGCCGGCTCACGACGCACCGTCCCCGCGGCCGCGTCGCAGTCGGCGGCGGGCCGGCTCCGGATCGACCTGCTCCGGGTCGCTCCCCGGGCCCTCACCGCCGCGGTCGACGGTGCCCACCTCGTGCTGCTCGGCACGGCGGATGATCCGGCGGTCCTCCAGGTCGTCGGGCACCTCGTCGTCGCCGGTGAGATACCAGCTCCGGTACGCCACCGCGAGCAGGAACGCGGTGAACCCGAACGTGATCACGATGGCCGTCAGCACCAGCGCCTGCGCCAACGGATCACTCATCCGGTCCACCGGGCCGGTGCCCACGACCGGGGCGCCACCGGATCGGCCACCCAACAGGATCAGCATGTTGACCCCGTTGCCGAGCAGGATCACGCCGAGCAGGATCCGGGTGAGGCTGCGCTCCAGCAGCAGGATCACGCCACACCCGACGAGCACCGCGACGGCCAGCACCAGCACCAACGTGGGCCCGGCGCCACCCGCCGTCACGGCGCACTCCCCACGCTCGCGGCATCACCTGAGGTTCGCGACTGCGGGGCTCGCAAACCCGGCTCACTCCTCGCGCTCACGGCCGGCCGCCCTTGTCGACGGCCAGAGAGCCGCTCTCCGTAGCGCTGGCCTCGATGTGCCGGTCCACCTCGGCGCCGAGACTGCGCAGGATGTCCAGCAGCAACCCGATCACGATCAGGTACACGCCGATGTCGAAGAAGAGCGACGTGACCAGGTGGACGTCGCCGACCAACGGCAGGGACACGTCGAGCCTCGCGCTCTCCAGCACCGATCCACCCGCCAGCAGCGCCACCGCGCCCGTACCCACCGCCAGGGCCAGCCCCGCCCCGAGGATCAGGCCGGCGCCCACCGGCGCGGCGTCGGTCAGCTCGTACCTGCCGCCGGCCAGGTAGCGGACCACCAGCGCGAGCCCGGCCACCAGGCCGCCCGAGAATCCGCCGCCCGGCGCGTTGTGCCCGGAGAAGAGCAGGAACAGCGAGAACAGCACCACCGTGTGGAAGATCAGCCGGATGATCACCTCGAGCACGATCGAGCGCTGCTCCTCGTACAGGGTCGGGCCGCCCCGTAACCAGACCGGACGGTGGGTCCCCGGCGCCTCGGCGGCGGACTCGGGCCGGCGCGGCCTCGGCCCGGTGCGGGACCTCTCGAAGATCAGGCTGGCCACCCCGGTCGCGGCCACGACCAGCACCGACACCTCACCCATGGTGTCCCAGGCCCGGATGTCGACGAGAGTCACGTTGACCACGTTGCGGCCGTACCCCTCGCCCACGGCGAGGGCCGGGAAGACGGTGGAGATGTCCGGCGCGCGGCGGGCGCCGGCCGCGACCAGCGCGAGTCCGCCCGCCACGACACCCATCGCCACGCCGATCGCCCGACGCGTCCACCGGCTGCGGCGCAGCGGACGGGCCGAGAAACGCTGCGGCAGGCGGCGCAGCACCAGCACGAACACCGCGATGGTCGCGGTCTCCACCAGGAACTGGGTGAGCGCCAGATCCGGCGCCCCGTGCAGGATGAACAGCATGGCGGTGCCGTAGCCGGTGACGCCGACCAGCAGCATCGCGGTCAACCGCCGACGCGCGCCGACCGCGAGCAGCGCGGCCACCGCGACCACCACCACGACCACCGGTTGCAGCGGGTTGTCCCAGAGCGGGAGTCGGGCCCGCCACGGCGCGGCGGCGAGCATCGCCCCACCGGGCAGCAGCACGAGGGTGACCAGAATGATGCCGAGGTACTGCGGCAGGGAACCCCGTTGCGTCGCTCCGGTGACCGCGATCGCGAACCGGTCGAACCGGCCCACGGCCCACTCGTACCCCTGGTTGCCGCCGACCGGCGAGCGGAGCCGGTCCAGCGCGGGGGCGAGCGGCCCGCGCAGCGCGAAGAGCAGGATGCCGCCGGCGAGCGCCAGCACGGACAGACCGAGCGCCGCAGTGGGTCCGGGCCAGAGCGTCAGGTGCGCGTCGAGGCCACCCAACAGCTCGGCGTACGGACTCAGCAGGCCGTCCAGCACGCCGGCGGCGGGACCGGCGAGCAGCCCGACGACGGCCAGCACGGCCGGTGGGAGCAGCATGGACGCGGCGATCGGCACCGGTGGGACCGGTTCGACGCCCGGCCGGTCGGCGAACGCGCCCCACAGGAAGCGGGCGCTGTACGCGACGGTGAGCACCGTTCCGGCGACCAGGCCGGCGAGGAGCACCGGATCGCTGGTGAACGCCGCGAACACCGCCTCCTTGGCCACGAACCCGACGAGCGGCGGTACACCCGCCATCGACGCCGCCGCCAGTACCGCGACCCCGAACAACGGCCGGGACCAGCGGCGCAGCCCGGACAGCTCGCGCAGGTCACGGGTCCCGGCGCCGTGGTCGATGACGCCGACGACCAGGAACAGCGCCGCCTTGAACAGGGCGTGCGCCAGCAGCATCGCCGTACCGGCCAGCGCGGCGTCCGGTGTTCCCGCGCCGGTCACCGCGACCAGCAGGCCCAACTGACTGACCGTCCCGTACGCGAGCAGCAGCTTGAGGTCGGTCTGTCGCAGCGCCGCCCACCCGGCGACGAGCATGCTCGCCACCCCGGCGACCTGGACCACCGGTCGCCACGGGCCGACCGTGGCGAGCACCGGCGCGAGCAGCCCGACCAGGTAGACGCCGGCCTTGACCATGGCGGCCGCGTGCAGGTACGCGCTGACCGGGGTGGGCGCCGCCATCGCCACCGGCAGCCAGGAGCTGAACGGGAGCACCGCCGACTTGGACAGCGCTCCGGCCAGGATCAGCAGCACCGCCGTGACGAGGTAGCCACCGCCGGGCAGCGGGTGGGTGGCGATCTCGGACCAGCGGTAGCTGCCGGCGTGCTCGCCGAGCAGGATGAACCCGACCAGCATGGCGAGCCCGCCCAGCGTGGTGACGGTCAGCGCCTGCGCCGCCGCCCAGCGGCTGGACCGGCGTTCCGTGCTGTGCCCGATCAGCAGGTACGAGAAGATCGTGGTCAGCTCCCAGCCGACGTAGAGCAGCAGCAGGTCGTCGGCGAACACCAGGACGAGCATCGCGCCGGCGAAGGCGACCAGGACGGCGGCGAACTGGGCCATCCCGGGCGAGCCGGCGTCGAAGTACCGGGCGCTGTAGACCAGCACCAGCGCGCCGACGCCGCCGACCAGCAGGGTCATGAGCCAGGACAGCGTGGTGAGGCGCAGCGCGATGTCGAGGCCCAACTGCCCGATCCACGGGTACGTCTCGACCACCGCGCCGCCGTGCCCGACGGCCGGGGTACGGGCCAGCGCCCACCCGAACGCGGCGGCCGGCGCGAGCGCCAGCGGATAGCACGCGCGCGGACCCCACCACCGGACGAGAAGCGGCGCGACGAGGGCCGCCACGAGGTGGAGGATGAGCAGTACCAGCACTCGCGCTCCCGATCGAGGTGGCCGACACCCGTACAGCGGTCGGTGTCTCCAGCGATCAGACGCCAGATCCACGCCCACCGGGCAGTTTTGCCGGAATTGCTCCGATATAGGGCGCGATGTGCGATCCGCGGGGCTGGGCGGGGTGTCGGTCAGCGCAGGAGGGCGTCACCGACGGGCAGCGCGTCGTCCAGGTCCTGGTGACCCCGGCGCAGGTCGGCCAGGAGGTCGACGCGGCCGAGTTGACGGGCGACCTTGGCGACGACCCGCTCCGCGACGGCGAGGGACCGCATCGAGAGCAACCGGCCCCGGCTCTCCCGGCGCAGCACGAAGTAGTGCACGGCGACGCGGACCTGACCCCGGTCGGCGGCGCTGGCCTGGGCGGTGGAGACGACCAGCTCCCGCAGGCAGCTGGCGAGACGCTCGGCGAGCTCCAGCTCGGGGCCGTGCAGACCGCCGCGGAGGGCGGCGAGGTGGCTGTCGACCTTGCGGATCAGCACATCGGTGCCGGGCTCGACGTGTCGCGGCTCGCCGGTCATCCGATCCCTCCCCACCCGATTCGCGTTGCGGGTGAAGTTACTTTATGTTGCTCCTCACAAGCAAGCAGTTAAGTGAGACTTAACGTATTAAAGGTGCATCGGGCGCAATTTCCACGCGGCGTGGCACAGTCCACCCTGCGTCGTTCGTTGTTGTCGTACCGGCGGGGCACGATGGACCGGTGAGCGGGGCAGACGCGGGCAAGGGCGAGGTGTTGGACGGGTTCGGTCCCGCCACCCGCGCCTGGTTCGACGCCGCCTTCGCCGCCCCCACCGCCGCGCAGACCGGCGCCTGGCGATCGGTCTCGGCCGGCCGTAACGCCCTGGTCGTGGCGCCCACCGGCTCCGGCAAGACGCTCGCGGCCTTCCTGTGGTCGCTGGACCGGCTGGCCCGCGAGCCCGCGCCGGCCGAGGCACGGCAGCGGTGCCGCGTGCTCTACGTCAGCCCGCTCAAGGCCCTCGCCGTCGACGTCGAACGCAACCTCCGCGCGCCGCTGGCCGGCATCCGGCAGGCGGCGACCCGCCTCGGCGTCCCGCCACCCGACATCACCGTCGGAATGCGCACCGGTGACACGCCGGCCGACGAGCGACGGGCCTTCGCCCGCACCCCACCCGACATCCTCATCACCACGCCCGAATCACTGTTCCTGCTGCTCACCTCTGCCGCTCGGGACTCGCTGCGCGGCGTCCAGACGGTGATCGTCGACGAGGTCCACGCGGTGGCCGGCAGCAAGCGCGGGGCCCACCTCGCCCTCTCCCTGGAACGCCTCGACGAGCTGCTGCCCACGCCGGCACAACGGATCGGCCTCTCCGCCACCGTCCGGCCGATCGACGCCTGCGCCCGGTTCCTCGGCGGCGCCCGACCGGTCGACGTCGTGCAGCCACGCACCGCGAAGACCATCGAGGTCAGCGTGCAGGTGCCGGTGGAGGACATGACCCGGCTCGACGAGCAGGAACAGCCACCCGAGGACGCCCTCGGCGGGCCCGGGCCGCGCCGTGCCTCGATCTGGCCGGCCGTCGAGGAGCGGGTCTTCTCGCTGATCGGGCAGCACCGCTCCACCATCGTCTTCACCAACTCCCGCCGCAGCGCCGAGCGCCTGTGCGCGCGGCTCAACGAGCTGGCCGCCGAGGAGGTGGCCACCGCCGCCGTCGCCTCCGCGTCGGGCGAGGGCGCGATGGTCGTACCCCCGGGGTTGTCGGCGGGCGACGAGCCGGCGGCCGACGGCGACCCGGCGTCCGGCGCGCAGCGGTGGGGTGGGCCGGCCGGTCCGGCGCGCAACCGGCCGCCGGCCGAGGTGATGGCGCAGTCCGGCGCGGCGGCCGGAGCCGCGCCGGTCATCGCCCGCGCCCACCACGGCAGCGTCTCGCGGGAGGAGCGCAAACACATCGAGGAGGCGCTCAAGTCCGGCCAGCTCCCCGCGGTGGTGGCGACCTCCAGCCTGGAGCTGGGCATCGACATGGGCGCGGTCGACCTGGTGGTGCAGATCGAGGCCCCACCGAGCGTCGCCGCCGGCCTGCAACGCGTCGGCCGGGCCGGGCACCAGGTGGGAGCGGTGTCCCGCGGGGTGGTCTTCCCGAAGCACCGGGGTGACCTGCTGTCCTGCGCCGTGGTGGCCGAGCGGATGACCGACGGCGCGATCGAGGAGCTGCACTACCCGCGCAACCCGCTGGACGTGCTGGCCCAGCAGATCGTCGCCATGGTGGCCCTGGAGCCGTGGCAGGTGGGCGATCTGGCCGTGCTGGTCCGACGGGCCGCACCCTTCGCCGAGCTGCCCGACTCCGCGCTGCACGCCGTACTGGACATGCTCTCCGGTCGCTACCCGTCCACGGCGTTCGCCGAGCTGCGTCCCCGCCTGGTCTGGGATCGGGCCAGCGACCAGCTCACCGGCCGCCCCGGCGCGCAGCGGTTGGCGGTGACCAGCGGCGGCACGATCCCGGACCGGGGTCTGTTCGGGGTCTTCCTCGCCGGCGCGGAGCGGGCCGCCCGCGTCGGCGAGCTGGACGAGGAGATGGTCTACGAGTCGCGCGTCGGCGACGTCTTCCTGCTCGGCTCGTCCTCGTGGCGCATCGAGGAGATCACCCCCGACCGGGTGCTGGTCTCCCCCGCGCCCGGTCAGGCCGCGCGGATGCCGTTCTGGAAGGGCGACCAGCTCGGCCGCCCGGTAGAGCTGGGCCGGGCCATCGGCGCGCGGGTCCGCGCCCTGCTGCGGCAGAGCGACGAGGCGGCGCTGGCCACGCTGCGCGAGGGCGGCCTGGACGACTGGGCCGCCACCAACCTGATGGCCTACCTGCGCGACCAGCGGGAGGCCACCCGCTCCCTGCCCGACGACCGCACGGTCGTGGTCGAGCGCTTCCGCGACGAGCTGGGCGACTGGCGACTCGCCGTGCACAGCGTCCTCGGCGCGCGCGTCAACGGGCCGTGGGCCCTGGCCGTGGGCCGCCGGCTGGCCGAGCGGTACGGCGTGGACGCCCAGGTCATGCCCTCGGACGACGGAATCGTGGTGCGCCTTCCGGACACCGCCGACGAGCCACCCGGCGCCGACGTTGTCGTCTTCGAGCCCGACGAGATCGCCCAGCTCGTGCAGGAGTCGGTCGGCACCTCGGCGCTCTTCGCCGCCCGGTTCCGGGAGTGCGCCGCCCGGTCGCTGCTGCTGCCCCGCCGCGACCCGCGCCGCCGCCAGCCGCTCTGGCAGCAGCGGCAACGCGCCGCGCAACTGCTCGACGTCGCCCGCGAGTACGCCGACTTCCCGGTCACCCTGGAGGCCGCCCGGGAGTGCCTGCAGGACGTCTTCGACCAACCGGCGCTGGCCGAGCTGATGCGCGACCTGGCGGCCCGCAAGGTCCGTCTGGTCGAGGTGGAGACCAGCGCGCCGTCGCCGTTCGCCCGGTCGCTGCTCTTCGGCTATGTGGGCGCGTTCCTGTACGAGGGTGACGCCCCGCTCGCCGAGCGCCGGGCCGCCGCACTGGCCCTGGACTCCACGCTCCTCGGCGAGCTGCTCGGCCGGGTCGACCTGCGTGAGCTGCTGGATCCGGAGGTGCTCGCCGAGACCGACCGGCAACTGCGCTGGCTGACCGAGCAGCGCCGTCCGCGCGACGCGGAGGACGTGGTCGAGCTGCTGCGGGTACTGGGCGACCTGAGCGACGTCGAGCTGACCGAGCGGGGCGTGCCGGAGGGTTGGCTGACCGAGCTGGAGGCCGCCCGCCGGGTGCTGCGGGTACGGATCGCCGGCGAGCAGCGCTGGGTGGGCATCGAGGACGCCGCCCGGCTGCGCGACGCGCTCGGCGTGGCGCTGCCCGTCGGGGTGGCCGAGGCGTACCTCGCCCCGGTGGCCGACCCGCTGGGCGACCTGGTGGCCCGGTACGCCCGCACCCACGGCCCGTTCGCCGCCGCGACCTGTGCGGCCCGCTTCGGGCTCGGCGTCTTCGTGGTCGAGCAGGCGCTGCGCCGCCTCGCCGCCACCGGCCGCGTCGTGTCCGGTGAGTTCACGCCCGACACGGCCGGCGCCCAGTGGTGCGACGCCGAGGTGCTGCGGATGCTGCGCCGCCGCTCGCTCGCGGCGCTGCGCCGGGAGATCGAGCCGGTGCCGCCTCGGGCCCTCGCCACGTTCCTGCCCCGCTGGCAGCAGGTCGGCTCGTCCGCTCGAGGCGTCGAGGCGCTCGCGGCCACCGTGGAGCAGTTGCAGGGCGCCGCGGTTCCCGCGTCCGCGCTGGAACGGCTGGTGCTGCCCGGCCGGGTCGCCGACTACTCCCCCGCCCAGCTCGACGAACTGTGTGCCAGCGGCGAGGTGCTCTGGGCCGGATCGGGGGCGATCTCCGGCGGCGACGGCTGGGTCACCCTGGCGTACGCGGACGCCGCGCCGCTGCTGCTCCCGCCGCCCGACGAGGCGTTGACACGTACGCCGCTGCACGACGCGGTGCTCGACGCGCTCGGCGACGGGCAGGCGCTGTTCTTCCGCGCGCTGGCCGACCGGGTCGGCGCCACCGACGATGCCGCGCTGACCGGTGTCATCTGGGACCTGGTCTGGGCCGGGCACCTCACCAACGACACGCTCGCCCCACTGCGGGCGGTGCTGGGGGCGGGTGGGGCGCACCGGTCGCGCCCGTCCGCGCCGCGCACCCGCTACCGGCGGCCCGGCCGCGTGGCGCTGCCCACCCGCAGCGGCCCACCGACCGTCGCCGGCCGCTGGTCGCGGCTCCCGGACCGGGATCTCGACCCGACCAGGCGGGCCGCCGCCCTCGCCGACGTCCTGCTGGAACGGCACGGGGTCGTCACCCGGGGCGCGGTCATGGCCGAGCAGGTGGTCGGCGGGTTCTCGGCGGTCTACCCGGTGCTGTCGGCGCTGGAGGAGCGGGGCGCGGCCCGCCGGGGCTACTTCGTCGAGGGCCTCGGCGCGGCGCAGTTCGCGGTGCCCGGCGCGGTGGACCGGCTGCGTGCCCTGGCGGAGCCCGCCGACGGCACGCGAGGTCGTGGCGGGCCGGCCACCGTCCTGGCGGCCACCGATCCCGCCAACCCGTACGGTGCGGCGCTCCCCTGGCCGGACCGCGTCGTCGACTCCGGCGACGGGGCCACCACCGCGACCGGACACCGGGCCGGCCGCAAGGCCGGCGCCCTGGTGGTGCAGGTCAGCGGTGATCTGGTCCTGTACGTGGAACGCGGTGGCCGGACGCTGCTCTCCTTCACCGACGACACCGAGACGCTCGCGGCGGCCGGCAAGGCGCTCGCCGACGCCGTCCACTCCGGAGCGTTGGGCGCCATGTCGGTCGAGCGGGCCGACGGTGAGGCGGTGCACTCGTCGCCACTGCGGGACGCGCTGACCGCCGCCGGCTTCCGGGCCACCCCGCGCGGCCTGCGCCTACGCGGCTGACCGACCGGCGCCCGGCCCCCCGTGCGCGTCACCGGCTCCCTGGGTGACGGTCATTGGCGTGGCTGACCCGCTCTCGCGCGGCACCCGCACGCGATCCGGCAGCTCTCCCGACGCGCTCGACGTGGAAAGCGACCAGCCGGAGCGCGAGGTGCCAGGGGCCGGCGACCACCGTTGTGGCGTTGATGCCGGTGAGTCATCAAGATGACTCACCGGCATCACAACCACAACGGTCATGCCCCTCCGCAGCCGCCTGACGGACAGCGGCGCAACCGGAACAGCTGGGCGGCGCAGCAGCGCGACAGCTCAGCGGAGGCTGTTGAGGGTCTTCTCGTAGCGGAGGCGGTCGGCTGTCGGCGTCTTCGCCTCGAGGTAGTTGAGCACCACGGCGCCGCGCCGGTACGACTGACCGCCCCACGTCTCGGCGATGTCGGCGGCGCTGGTCTCGTCGGGGAACACGTAGACGGTGACGCCGTCGGTGGCGACGATCTCGGAGCAGCCCAGCCCGAGACCGTCCGGACCACAGTCCACCGAGCGGTCCTTCGGGCGCGCGACCCGCAGACCGGCGGCCCTGAACGCGTCGACGACCTGCCGGGCGCTGGGCGCGCCCGCCGGGCGCTGGGGCAGCACCACCGGCGGCGGACTCGCCGGCCGGCGTTCCACCGGTCCCTGCGGCGGCACCGACGGCACGATGGACGGCGCGGCGGACCGTGGTGGCGGCGGTGCGACCGAGTCGGTGCGGGACGGAACCACCGACGGATTCGGCACGCTCGGCAGCCCGGTGGGCTGGACGGTCGAGGACGAGACACCGGGGGCGGCACTCGACGGCTCGGCGTCGTCACCCCGGCCACAGCCGGCGATCACGGCAGCGGCGACCAGCAGGACCCCGACGGCGGGCAGGCTCCGAAGTGTCACAGGCGCAGTCTGCCCAACCACGCGGGGCGGCGCGAGGGGCCGGTCGGCCACCGCGCTGTCCGCTATCCGCCACTCGGATCAGCCGCTTGCCGGGTCGCCCGCACCGCTGCGGCCTGCTCCGGCCGCCCCCCGCCAGCGCCCGCCGCCGAAAGATCCGCGCAACATCAGGGTTGTTGCTGCCTCCCGCCCGCCGCAGGCAGCAACAACAGGGAAGCTGCGCGGATCTTGCCGCCGCGCGGGGGGCGCGGGGGGCGCGGAGGGCGCGCGGAGGGCGCGGGCGTTAGCCTGCGGGGGTGTCCGGCACACCGTGGATCTCGCTGACCACCGACTACGGCCTCGACGACGGCTTCGTGGCGGCCTGCCACGGCGTGATCGCCCGGATCGCGCCCACCGCCCGGGTCATCGACGTGACGCATCTGGTGCCGCCGGCGGACGTCCGGCGCGGTGCCGCCGTGCTGGCGCAGACCGTGCCGTACCTGCCGGTGGGCGTGCACGTGGCGGTGGTCGATCCGGGCGTCGGCACCGCCCGACGGGGCATCGCGCTGGCCACCCCGGGAGGTCTGCTGGTCGGTCCGGACAACGGGTTGCTGCCCGACGCGGCCACCGCGCTCGGCGGGGTGAGCGCCGCCGTGGAGCTGACCGAGCCGCGCTGGCTGGCGGCCCGGGTGTCCGGCACGTTCCACGGCCGGGACGTCTTCGCCCCGGTGGCGGCACGGCTGGCGCTCGGGGCACCGCTGGCCGAGGCGGGTCCGGCGGTCGACCCGGACGGACTGGTCCGGCTGCCGGTGCCGGTCGTGACCCGCGACGCCGACGGCTTCACCGCCGAGGTGTTGACCGTCGACCACTTCGGCAACGTGCAACTGGCCGCGCCGGGCGAGGTGCTCGGTGCGCTCGCGGCCACCGTCCGGGTCGGCCCGCCCGCCCCGGCACCGTCCCACCCGGCGGTACGCGGACGGACGTTCGGCGACGCGCCGCACCAGGCCCTGGTGGTGTACGTCGACTCGGCCGACCTGGTGGCGGTGGCGGTCAACGGCGGTCGGGCCGTGGACGTCCTCGGCGTACGCCCGGGTGACCTCCTGCGGGTGGCCGGGTGACATTCGACTGTGGAATGCTGCCCCGGTGGGTGAACCGGTGGGTGAACACGTAGTTCCCGTGGGCTGTCCCTGTTGTGCCTCTCGGACCGGTGGCGGGACCTGCCCGGTCTGTTTCTGGACCGACGACGGTCAGAGCGACGCCGACGCCGACGCGGTGCGGGGCGGCGCCAACGGCGACCTGAGCCTGACGCACGCCCGGCTCAACTTCGCCGTTTACGGAGCGAGTCACCCGCGCTACCAGGACATGGTGCGCCCCGCCCGCCCCGACGAGCGCCCCTGACGCGGCGCCCGCCGAGGCGAGGTCGTCTCAGCAGACCGGTACGGTGCCGCCGTAGACGGTGGAGACGTACGCGTGGCTGACGTACTGCCCGGTGGCCAGGCGGTTCCACCTCGTGGTGGTGCGGTACGGGCCGGCGACCGACTGGCCGGTGACGTAGCACTGGACCGGCACGTTGGCGAACCGCGCGGCGAGGCCACGGATCGCGTACGAGGTGCTGGGCCCGGTGCGGATGTTGAGCGGGCCGTCACCCACCACGGCGCGCGGCCCGCCGCCGGTCCACAGGTACGCGACGTCCACCCAGGCGTTGGTGGTGAGTTGCAGACCGTCCCAGAAGGTGCCGTCGGCAAGGTCGACTCCGGCAGGGTTGAGCACGGTACGCCCAAACTGGTCCCGCCCACCGTTGTAGCCGGACTGGTAGGCGGCCTGCGCCTCGGGGCGGCCCTGCAGCAGGTTCTTCCAGTTCTCGCGTACGGCGGACGGGTTCCAGTAGTCGTCGCGGGTGTTCCACGGGCCGACGTCCCAGACCGGGGCGTACTCGCAGCGCGCGCCCGTCGTGGTGCAGACCCGCACGGTGTAGTCGCCGGTGTTGAGCGGCGAGAGGCCCCGGCGCGACGGTAGCGCCACGAAATGGTCGCGCGGCTGCACGGTGCGGCCGTTGGCGGTCAGCTCGCCGACCAGGCCGATCCGGGTGGCGTACACCCGGTAGGTGAGGCCGGGTGTGGCGGCGGAGACGGCGGCCGTCGCGTCGGCGGTGAGCTGGACGCCGCGTACCGTCGCGGTGGCCCCGCCGGTCCGCGCGGTCAGCACCACCCGGGTCTGCACGCGGCTGACCGGCCGGTCGAAGACCGCGCCGGCGGTGGCGGCCCGCCACTCGGTCCAGCCGTTGAGCCGCCACCCGCGCACCTGCGCCTCCGCGCTCGCACCGGCGGGGACGTCGGCGTTGATCTCGGCGCGGACCCGGGTGGCCGGGCGGGCGAGGGTGCGTGGGGTGCTGAGGAGCATGCCTTCGGCGAGCGCGCTGTGCGGGCTGCGAGGGCTGCGCCCGCTCGGGCGGACCTCGCGCAGCCGGAGTCCGGTGGCGGTACGGCGGACGTTGACGTCATCGGAGTCGACGACCGACAGGTCGGCGCTCCACCGTTCGGTGGCGGGCGCGGCGGCGGTCAGGGTCAGCGAGCCGGCGGTCGCCGACGTGGTGGTCGGGACGGCGCTGGCGACGGGCACGAGGGCTGCGGTGAGCGCGAGAGCGAGGATGGCGGCGAGGGCGGCGGGTCGGATACGACAATGGCGTCGTCTCATGGGCATTCTCCTCAGAACTCCCTGACCATTGCATGTCCGGAGATCATGAGGAACCTGGCTACAAATAGCGACACATGCGAATCTTGCTCGAAAGAGGGAGGATGGCAGCGTGCCCGAAGGTGACACCGTCTGGAACACCGCCCGCGTGCTGCACCGCGCGCTGGCCGGCGCGCGGCTGGTCGGCTCCGACTTCCGGGTGCCCCGGCTGGCCACCACCGACCTCACCGGCTGGACCGTCCGCGAATCGGCCAGTCGGGGCAAGCACCTGCTGCTCCGCCTCGCCGCCCCGGACGACGCGCCGTGGACGCTGCACTCCCACCTGCGGATGGACGGCGCCTGGCGGGCGTACGCGCCGGGGGAACGGTGGAACGGGCGACCCGCACACCTGATCCGGGTGGTGCTGCGCAGCCCCGGCGCGGTGGCGGTGGGCTACCACCTGCACGAGCTGGCCCTGGTGTCCACCGCCGAGGAGGACGCCCTGGTGGGCCACCTCGGGCCGGACCTGCTCGGCCCCGACTGGGACGCTGCCGAGGCGGTTCACCGCCTCGCCGCACATCCGGAACAGACCATCGGCGAAGCCCTGCTCGACCAGCGCAACCTGGCCGGGGTGGGCAACCTCTACAAGTGCGAGGTGCTGTTCCTGCGGGGCGTGTCACCGTGGACGCCCGTGCGGTCGGTGCCCGACCTGCCGGGCATGGTCGCCCTCGCGCAGCGCCTGCTGGCCGCCAACCGTGGACGCTGGACACAGAGCACCACCGGCTCGCTGCACCGGGGGCAGACCAGCTACGTGTACGGCCGCCGCGCCCAGCCGTGCCGTCGCTGCGGCACCGCCATCGCCAAGGACGAGCTGGGCGAACGGGTCACCTACTGGTGCCCGGTCTGCCAGCCGGAGCGACCGGAGACCCCGCCGCCGGGCTGACCGGGCGTTGTGGATCGAGGTCATCCCAGATACGGACGATTGGGTAATTCCTAACCGGCCCCTCGACGTCGCATGCTGCGGTTGGGTGCTCACCGCCTGTCAGCAGAGTGCCGAGGGCCGCCACGCCGGGGTGGCGTTCCTCGTGCCCCGACCCCGGGGAGAGTCATGGCGATCTTCCGCAGACTCCGCTCCACCTTCTTCTACCGGACCGCCCCTGACGGCCTCGGCCGGACAGCGTCCGTCCCGACCGCGCGTACGGCCGAGGAGGCCGCGCCCACGGCGAGCCTGGACCCGTCCGCCGAGCCGCGCTGCTTCGGACCGGTGCCGAACGTCGCGTACAGTCCCCGCCCGACGCGTGACCCCGACGGCCGGCTGGTGCCGGGCAGCGGCCTGCGCAAGTTCGTCGACGCGCTGCCCGTACCCGACGACGAGGCGCTGCCGGTGGCGGTGCCCGACACGATCAGCTACCCGGGCTGCGACTACTACGAGATCGGGCTCCAGGAGTACGCGCAACGCCTGCACCGGGATCTGCCGGCGACCCGGCTGCGCGGCTACCGGCAGCTCAACCTGGGCACCGACCCGTCGGGCCACAACACGGTGGCGCCACCGGAGCGGCCCTGGCACCTCGGCCCGATGATCCGCGCCCGGCGGGGCCGACCGGTCCGGGTGAAGTTCATCAACCAGCTCCCCACCGGCCGGGCCGGCGAGTTGTTCCTGCCGGTCGACGAGACGGTCGAGGGGGCCGGTCTCGGGCCGCTGGACGGCCCGGCGCCGTACCCGCAGAACCGGGCGGTGCTGCACCTGGCGGGAGCGCAGACCGGCTGGACCAGCGCGGGCAACCCGGGACACTGGATCACCCCGGCCGGGGAGATCACCCCGTACCCGACCGGGACCGGCCTCACGCCCGTGCCGGACATGCCGGCGCCCGGCGTCGGCGCCACCACGCTCTACTTCCCCAACGAGCAGAGCGGCCGGCTGCTGTGGTTCCACGACAACACCCTCGGGCTGGCCCGACTCACCGTCTACGGCGGGCAGCTCGCGCCGTACCTTCTCACCGACCCGGTCGAGGACGAACTCGTCGCCGAGGGCGTGCTGCCGGCCGAGCAGGTGCCCCTGGTGATCGAGGACAAGACCTTCGTACCGGACGACACGCAACTGGCCGCCGAGGACCCGACCTGGGACCGGGAGCGCTGGGGCGCTCGGGGCAGCCTGTGGTACCCCCACGTCTACCAGCCCCGGCAGAACCCGTACCGGTCCGGCGGGCGCAACCCCACCGGCCGGTGGGACTACGGCCCCTGGTCGCGCAGTCCGGCGCCGGACGGCGGTCGGGACGACAGCGGACCCACCGTCGACGGTTGGCCGATGGCCGAGCGGATCGCCGGCGAGCCACCGCTGACCGGTCCGGGGCCGGTGCCGAACCCGCACCACGACCCCGTCGGCGGTTGCGCCGAGCCACCGCTGCGCCCCGGGGTGCCGCACCCCTCCGCGGTGCCCGCGGCGTACGGCGACACCCCGCTGGTCAACGGTGTCGCGTACCCGTACCTGCGGGTGCGCCCCGCGGTGTACCGGCTGCGCGTCCTCAACGCCTGCCTGGACCGCAGCCTCAACCTTCAGCTCTACCGGGCCTGCTCGGACGCGCCGATGTGGGCCGACGACGGCAGCCTGGCCGATGCGGACGCCGGGGAGGTGCCGATGGTGCCCGCCGTGCGGTCGGCGGAGCGACCGGCCGGCTGGCCCAGCGACGGGCGCGACGGCGGGGTGCCGGACCCACGGGCCGCCGGCCCGGAGTTCGTCCAGATCGGCAACGAGGCCGGGCTGCTGCCCGCCCCGGTGGTGCTGCCGAACCGGCCGATCGGCTACCGGTACGACCGGCTCGACCCGACCGTGCTGAACGTCGACGGACATACGCTGCTGCTCGCCCCGGGTGAGGGGGCCGACGTACTCGTCGACTTCTCCAGCGTGCCGCCGGGCAGCACGCTCATCCTCTACAACGACGCCCCGGCGCCGCTGCCCGGCTTCGACCCACGCTACGACCAGCACACCGACGCGCCGGACCGCACGGCCGAGGGCGGCCCGCCGCCAACCGAGCCGGGGTACGGCCCGAACACCCGTACCCTGCTGCAGTTCCGGGTGACCGGGACGCCCGAGGGTCCGTACGACCTGGACCGGCTGCGGGAGCGGCTGCCGGTGGCGTACGCGGCCAGCCAGCGCCCGCCGATCGTGCCGCAGCCGGCGTACGACACGGCGTTCGGCAGCCGCACCACGGCCGAGACGGTCGTCTCGGCGCACGCCGACACGGTGACGTTCACGCCGCCGGCGGGTACCGGCCCGGTGACCCTGCCGATCGAGGTCAAGGCCGCGCAGCAGGTCTTCGAGCCCGGTCACGGCCGACTGGCCGGGCGGCTCGGGGTGGGTCACCCGCACACCGGACCGCTCGCCCCGGCGACCCTGCCGCTCGGGCCGACCGATCCGGTGACCGAGGTGCTGTTCGCCGCCGACCCGGCCACACCGGTGGGCGCGCCGACCGACGGCACGCAGCTCTGGCGGATCAGCGGCAACGTACGGCAGACCGAGCCGCTGCGCTTCGGTGGCTGCGACGTGCAGATCGTCAACCGGGTCGGCTGGGACGGCACGCAGCGGCCCCCGCACCCGGCGGAGCTGGGCTGGAAGCAGGTCGTCCGGGTCAACCCCCGTGAGGACGTGGTGGTGGCGCTCCGCCCGGTCGCCCCGGCCCTGCCGTTCAAGCTGGGTGACAGCGTGCGGCTGCTCGACCCGGGCCGTCCGGCCGGGACGCGGACCGGGTCGACGCCGGTCAGCCCGACCGACGGGCGGCCCGCCGTGGTGGTCAACCAGATGGTCAACCTGGGTTGGGAGTACCGCTGGCACAGCCAACTCGCCGGCCACCGCGACCTGGGCATGAGCCGGCCGCTGGTGCTGCGGGTGACGCCGCGTGCGCCCACCGGGCTGACCGCCACGCCGGTGCCCGGCTCGGCCACCGCCCTACCGGCGATCGCCCTGGCCTGGACCGGCAACGGCGGACGTCCGCCCGCGACGAGTCACCTGCTGCAACGGGCCACCGATGGGTCCTTCGGGGGCGACGTCACCACGATCACCGTCGCGGCGACCGCCACCCGCTACACGGACGCCACGGTCACCCCCGGCGTCACGTACCACTACCGCATCCGGGCGGAGAACGAGGTGAGCTACTCGTCCTGGTCGAACAGCGTCCCCGCCTCGGTGCACCTCGCCGCGCCGGGCGGTCTGATCGCGGCGATCCCGCCCGCCGCGCCGCTGCGGGTGGCGCTGCGCTGGACGAACCGGTCCTTCGCCACCGGCATCGACGTGCAGCGGGCCACCAACCCGACCTTCACCAGCGGGCCGGGGACCACGGCGATCGGGGTCGGCGACAACCATCTGGACACCACGGCCGCCCCGGACACCACGTACTACTACCGGGTCCGCACCACGTACCTGGGTGCCGCCTCGGCCTGGTCGACGGTGGCCGCGGCGAGCACCCCGCCCGCGCCGAGCACTCCCAGCGAGGTCAACGCGACCGCGAGCGCGCCGGGTCCGGACACCGCCACCGTGGTGCTGGGCTGGGCGGCGAACACGCCGTTCGGTCCGGGGTCCGGGTTCATCGTGCAGCGGGCGCTGGACCCGGCGTTCGCCCACGAGGTGGCGACCTTCACGGTCACCGGTCGCGGCTTCACCAACACGGGCCTGGCCCGGGGTGTGACCTACCACTACCGGATCCGGTCGTTCAACGTCGTGGGCAGCTCGCCGTACACCGGTCCGATCCCGGTCACGACGCCACCGTAACGGGCCGGCGTGGCGGGTGGGGTGCGGCTCAGCGGGTGGGCGCGCGTAGGCCGGCGCCGCCGGCGCGCAGCTCGGCCAGGGCCGAGGCCACGCCGTGCAGGAGGTCGGTGGCCTCGGTGAGCCGGTCGGCGGCCGGGTGGGTGGGTTCCGGGCGGGAGTCCTCGGCGAGGTAGCCGGCGGCCGCGACCACCAGCCGCTCGTACGCCGCCACCCCGCTCTCCAGCTGCGCGGTCAACGCGGTGTGCGCGTCGGCCAGCGGGGCCCGGGCGTCGGTCGGCGCGAGCCGCAGGGCCCGTTCGACGCTGGCCACCCGGTTGGCGAGTTCCCGCAACGACCGGTCGGCGGCGGTGGCCTCCAGCACTGCCGGCTCGGCCAGCCCGGTGAGCCGGGGCGCCATCCCGGCCAGGGTGAGCGAGGCACGGTCCAGTCGCGCCCACTGCTGCCCGGCGGTGGTGCCGCGCAGCGCGACCCGGCTGCGCACCCGGCGTACCTCGGCCAGCACGCCCGAGCCGACCGGCAGTCGCTCGACGGCGGCCACCAGCCGGGCCCGGGACCGGGCGGCGGCCTCGGCCGGGTCCAACGCCGGGGGCGCGGGCTGGGCGGCCAACGCCCGCAGGTCGATCCAGCGCCAGGCGGCCAACGCCACCGCGCTGCCCGCGGCGCCGGCCCAGGCCGCGTCCGGCAGACCGAGCCCGGCGTACGGCGTCAGCACCGCCGCGGCCCCGCCGAGCCCACCGGCCAGTACGCTCCACCGCCGGGCGGACCGGCGCAGCCGGCCCAGTTGACGGAAGTAACGCGTCCGCTCGTCTGCCACCGGAAATCCCCCTCGGACCGGTCGTTCAGCCGGCGGCGGTCGGGTCGCCGGTGCCCCGCTCGCGGGCCATGCTGGCGCGCAGCTCGTCCAGGCGGGCGGCGGCGGCCGGGTCGCTGCCCGGGCCGGCCTGCTCGGCCTGCGGGACCGCCGGGCGCTGCGCCGTGCCGCCGAGCTGCTCCCCCGCCATGCTGGAACGGATCTGCTCCAGCCGCGCCGAGCCCGCCGAGTCGATGGTCGCCTTCTGGATTTCCAGCATCCGACCCTCGACGGAGTTGCCGGCCAGCTCGGCGCGGCCCATGGCGTTGGCGTACCGCCGTTCGATGCGGTCCCGCACCTCGTCCAGGGACGGGGTGGTGCCGGGCGCCGTCAGCGTCGACATCGACTCCAACGAGCGGGCCACGGTCTCCTGCATCTTGGCCTGCTCGAGCTGGCTGAGCAGCTTGGTGCGCTCGGCGAGCTTCTGCTGAAGGATCATCGAGTTGTTCTCGACGGCGCGGCGGGCCTGCGCGGCCGCGCCGAGCGCCTGGTCGTGCAGGGTCTTCAGGTCCTCGGTGGCCTGCTCGGCGGAGACCAGCTGGGTGGCCAGAGCCTGCGCGGACTGCTCGAACCGCGCCGCCTCGGCCTCGTCGCCCTTGGCACGCGCCTGGTCGGACAGCACCAGGGCCTGCCGGGCGTTGCCCTGGAGCCGCTCGACCTCGGACATCTGCCGGGACAGCTTCATCTCCAGCTGACGCTGGTTGCCGATGACGGCCGCCGCCTGCTGGACCAGCGCCTGGTGCTGCCGCTGGGCATCCTCGATGGCCTGCTGGATCTGCACCTTGGGGTCGGCGTGCTCGTCGATCTTCGCGCCGAAGAGCGCCATCAGGTAGTTCCAGCCCTTGACGAACGGGTTCGCCATTTCCGCGGTATCCCCTCAGTAGCGTCGCTCCACCGCGATCGGGCCGGACTGCGCCGACCGACCGCGACCCGGCCGGTCTCCATCGTCCCAGCCGAACGCCAGCGCGGCATCCGTACCGGGTGCACGACGGGCACCGTCGGCTCCTGCGGCAACCCTACGCGGCCGGGGCCACGTCGCCCACGGACAACGGACGCACGGGGCTCAGGCGGCGCAGACCACGTCCCGGTCGCGTTCGGTGGGCCGGACCCGCGTGCTGCGCAGCGTCGCCCGCAGCGGGGAGTCCTGCCGGACCGACACGGCGACCTTGCCGTCGGAGGTGACCTGACGGACGCCCCGGTTGGCGGCCTTGCGCACGGCGGCCGGCGCGACGGGCGCGGCCCCGGCCGGCTCGTCCTGCATGCCGACGAGCACTCCGGCGGGCATCTGCTCGGCGAGCGCCACGGTGTCGCTCACCTCGCGCAGCAGTTCGGAAAGGCGGGCGCCGAGCGCGTCACAGATCGCGGCCAGCAGCTCGCTGGACGGCTCCTTGTGCCCCCGCTCGATCTCGGAGAGGTAACCGAGGCTGACGTTGGCGGCGGTGGACACCTCACGCAGTGTGCGCTGCTGTCCCTGCCGGCGCGCCCGCAGTGCGTCACCGATCACGCGGCGTAGCAGGACCATCGCACCTCCCCCTGAGGGATACCTCACGCCCGGCGTCGGACAGCCGGTCGCGGCGGACCGCGCCGACTCCGAGCGTCGGAGCCTTCCCGCAACCGTACCCGCTGCGCGCCCCGGCGACATCCCACCCCGCCCGTCGGATCCTGGCGGGACGGCTCACCGACGCCCCGCGCCGGCCGTCCCCAGACCGTCCCGGGCGTCGTCGCGGGCCGATCCCGCGTCGTCTCCGGTGGCCTGCCCGGCGGTGTCAGCGCCGGCAGAGGCGGTCGCGCCAGCGGCGGTGTCCGCGCCGGCGGGGGCGGCCGCGTCCGCCGGCTCCCGGCCGTCGCGGGCGGCCTCGTCGGCGGCGTGGATGTGTTCGGCGAGCAGTCGCAGCGCCTCGATCACGGCGGCCGAGCGTACGTGGTCCCGGCCGCCGTCGAGGTCGAGTTCGCGCACCTCGACGCCGGTCGGGCCGGCGACCGCGACGTAGACCAGGCCGACGGGCTTGCCGTCCTGCGGTTCCGGGCCGGCGACACCCGTGGTGGCGAGCCCCCAGTCCGCTTCGCAACGCCGCCGACCGCCCTCGGCGAGCGCCGCCGCCACGTCGGGGTCGACCGGTCCGCGTGCGGCCAGCAGATCTGCCGGTACGTCGGCCAGCGTGGCCTTCAGTTCGGTGGCGTAGACGACCAGCCCGCCCCGGTAGATCCCACTGACCCCGGCGATCTCCACGATCGACGCGGCGAGCAGCCCGCCGGTGAGCGATTCGACGGTGGCGAGGGTCTCGTGCCGCTGCGACAGGCTGTGCACGACACCCGCCGCCGCGCTACCCGTCGCGTTCTCTTCCCGCTGCATGATCCCGTCCTTCCCCGGCCGCCGATCCCCAACCCTCCCGGCCGGACCCCGTCGATCATGAAGTTAGCGCCCCGACACGCCGGGCCGAGGGGCGATAACTTCATGATCGCCGCACCTCAGGGGGCCGGGTCAGGGGCGGGGGCGGCGGAGGCGGAGGGCCTGGAGGATGTAGTCGAAGCCTGTCGCCACCGTGACCAGGACGGCGGCGCCCATGATCCAGGGGCCGACGGCGGCGAGGGCGGCCGGCATCGGCCAGAGGTACCAGGCGATGGCCAGGATCTGGAGCGCAGTCTTGATCTTTCCGCCGCGGCTGGCCGCGATCACGCCGTGCCGGATCACCCAGAACCGCAGGCCGGTGATGCCCAGCTCGCGGACGAGGATCAGCGCCGTCACCCACCAGGGCAGCCGGTCGTACCAGGAGAGCAGCACCAGGGCCGCGCCCGTGAGCGCCTTGTCGGCGATCGGGTCGGCCACCTTGCCGACCGAGGTGACCAGCCCGAACCGGCGGGCGATCCAGCCGTCCACCAGGTCGGTCGCCGAGGCCACCGCGAAGATCAGGCAGGCTGCCATCCGCCAGCCCGTGTGGGTCATCTCCGACACGATCACCGAGGCGGCGAAGACCGGCACCAGCACCAGCCGCAGCGCGGTCAGGGCGTTGGCCGCGTTGAGCACGGGCACCCGCGCGACCACCCGGGCCGGCGTCGACTCCGTCGCTTCGGTCACCGTCTCGCTCCGCTCGGGCCGCCGTGGCGTTCCCGGCACCGCAACACCTGGCTCCCCCGCTCCGTCCGGGCCCGCCGTCACCGTGCCGCGCCGGGCGCCGCCGAGATCATCTCATCCGGCACCGCGAGCAGATCCACCCCTTCGGTGCCGGTCACCGTGGCCCGTACCAGGTCACCCGGGCGCAACGCGGCCAGGTCCACCCCGCCGTCGACCGGCGCGACCAGGGTGGTCGATCCGTCCACCTCCGGCGCCTGGTGCGCGGCCCGGCCCTCCACCACGCCGTCCACGATCGCGTCGACGAGCACCTCGACGGTCGAGCCGAGCCGGTCCTCGGCCCGCTGGGAGCAGAGCTCGTCGGCGAGCGCGCTGAGCCGGTCGTACCGCCGCTTGATGGTGGCGGCGGAGACCTTGCCGGGCAGCCCGGCGGCCTCGGTGCCGTCCTCGTCGCTGTAGTCGAACATGCCGATCGCGTCGAGCCGGGCCTCGGTCAGGAAGCGGACCAGCTCGTCGACGTCGGCGCGGGTCTCGCCGGGGAAGCCGACGATGAAGTTGCTGCGCGCGCCCGCCTCCGGCGCCAGCGCCCGGGCGCTGGCCAGCAGTTCCAGGAACCGGTCGGTGGAGCCGAAACGCCGCATCCGGCGCAGCACGGGCTCGCTGGAGTGCTGGAACGACAGGTCGAAGTACGGGGCCACACCGGGCGTACCGGCGATCGCCTCGACCAGCCCGGGCCGCGTCTCGGCCGGCTGGAGGTAGCTCACCCGCACCCGGACGATGCCCGACACCCTGGCGAGCTGCGGCAGCAGCTTCTCCAGCGCACGCGGGTCGCCGAGGTCCTTGCCGTACGAGGTGGAGTTCTCGCTGACCAGCACCAGCTCCCGTACGCCGGTCTTGGCCAACCACTCCGCCTCGGCGAGCAGCTCGTCCGGGGTGCGCGAGACGAACGCCCCACGGAACGCCGGAATGGCACAGAACGCGCAGCGCCGGTCGCAGCCGCTGGCCAGCTTCAACGAGGCGACCGGGCCGGTGTCCAGTCGACGGCGCAACACCTGACGCAGGTGCGCGGGGGTGTGCTCGTCGGCGTCGACGGTGGCGCGCGCCACGGTGCCGTGCCCGGGCAGGGACACACCGCTGTCCCGGCGCTTCACCGGCGTCAGCGGCAGCAACTCGCGGCGGTCGCGCGGGGTGTGCGCGGTGACCTGTTCACCGGCGACCACGGCGTTGAGCCGGGCGGCGATGTCCGGGTAGTCGTCGAAGCTCAGCACCGCCTGCGCCTCGGGCAGACTGTCGGCCAGCTCCTTGCCGTACCGCTCGGCCATGCAGCCCGCGGCCACCACCTTGGCGCCCGTCCCGGCGGCGGCGAGCAGCGTCTGGATCGAATCCTGCTTGGCCTTCTCCACGAAGCCGCAGGTGTTCACGACCACCACGTCGGCGCCCTCGCCGTCGGTGCTCACCTGCCAGCCGTCGGCGTGCAGCCGGGCGGCCAGCTCCTCCGAGTCGACCTCGTTACGGGCGCAGCCCAGGGTGAGCAGGGCGACGCGACGGCCCTCGGCGTTGTCGGAAGCGGAAGGAGAGGTGGCAGACACCATCCGAGGGTACCGGGCCGCTCGCGGTAGCCCACGCACGCGGGCACGCTGGCCGGCGGGAACACCCCGCTCGCCCGCGTCGGTCACCGGGTCACGGCGGTCGCGTGGGTCAGCGCGTCGAGCAGGAAGACCTCGCTACCGGCCAGGCCCGTGCAGCAGAAGACGGAGACCTGGTCCGCCGTGGTCCGGCCGGGAACCGCGCCCGCCAGGATGCCGCCCAGGTCACGCAACCGTTCCGCGTACGGGGGCAGGGCCGCGAGCATCGGCGGCTGGTAGTCGGCCGCCTGGGCCGGCGAATCGGTGACCAGCAGGTCGGCGACGTCCAGCAGGTCGGTGCCGAACTCGCTGCGGTCGTGCTGCTTGAAGCCGACCGTGTTGACGTGCGTGCCGGGGCTCACCTCGACGGCGCGCAGCACCGGCGTGGGGCTCGTGGTGGCGAGCACCACGATGTCCCGGCCGGTGACGGCCGCGCCGGGGTCGGCGACCGCGCGGGCCGGCACGCCCAGTTCGGCGCGTACCCGGGCGGCGAAGGCCTCCCTGCGCGCCGTCGAACGGCTGTGCACCACCACCTCCCGCAGCGGGCGCACGGCCGCGGTGGCCCACACCTGGGTCCACGCCTGCCGGCCGGAGCCGATCACGCCGAGGGTGGTCGCGTCCGGGCGGGCCAACGCGTCCACCGCGACGCCGCCCAGCCCGCCGGTACGACGGGAGCCCAGCTCCTCGCCGACGGCGACGGCCCGGACCGCGCCGGTGTCGGCGTCGTGCAGCACGACCAGTTGCTCCCCGTTGGGGTGGCCGAACGTGTCGTACGAGCGGTAGCCGTACCAGTGGCCGACCAGGTGCCCGGCGGTGAGCACCATCCGGCCGCCGCCGAGCGGGGCGGCGGCCCGGGGTGGGGCGATCAACCGTCCCTCGTACGCGGCCACCAGGGCGGCCCGCATGGCGTCGACGGTGGTGGCGGCGTCCAGGGCGGCGGCGACCTCGGGGTCGGCGTAGAGCAGGGCCATGCCCGCCATAGTGCAAGTTGAAGCAAAGTAGAGGTCAATGCGTGGTGGCGTGAGTCACCGACCGGGGCCGCCGGCCGGTGCTAGCGTCGGCCGTGGTGACCCGGACGCGGTGGTCACTCCGGACGAGCGGTGGGCGTACCCGGTCAGGCCAAGACGCCCCGGCAGTGTGCAGACCCGACTCGTCCTCGTGAGGTGAACGATGGCCTGGCTCGTACTCGTGATCTCCGGTCTGCTGGAGACGGCCTGGGCCATCGCCCTGGACCGCAGCGCCGGCTTCAGCAGGCTGCTCCCGTCGGTGGTGTTCGTGCTGGCCCTCGTGCTGAGCATGGGCGGCCTGGCGTACGCCCTGCGCGACATCCCGGTCGGCACCGGATACGCGGTCTGGGTCGGCATCGGCGCGGTCGGCACCGCGGTGGTCGGCATGGTGGCGCTCGGCGAGTCGGTGAGCCTGCCCCGGGTCTTCTGCCTGCTGCTGGTGGTCGCCGGCGTGGTCGGCCTCAAGATCTTCCATTGACGACCACGCGTGGCGAGCACCCACAGTGGGTAGTGATCGATTCGTCACGACAGGCTCTCATCCGGAGGAAGACATGACCGACATTCCCACCACTGCCCGCCCGCGCAGCAACGCCGCCCGCATCCTCACCATCGTGGGTTTCGTCTTCGCGGTGCTCGCCCTGCTGCTCAACCCGATCATCTTCGGCGTGCTCGGCATCATCGCCGGCATCGTCGGCGCGGTCCTGGGTGACAAGCCGCTGGGCTGGTACGCCGCCGCGGCCAACGTCGTCGCCGCGATCATCGGCCTGGTGGTCATCGCCGCGCTGATCAACAACTGAACGCTCCCGACGTCACGGGCCCGCCGGATACCGGCGGGCCCGTCGTGTGTCCGGGGTCGGGTGTGGTCAGTCCACGTCGCCGCGCAGGCCGACCAGGACCTCCTCCAGCTCGTCCGGCTTGACCAGCACGTCGCGTGCCTTCGAACCCTCGGACGGCCCGACCACCCCACGGGTCTCCATGAGGTCCATGAGGCGACCCGCCTTGGCGAAACCGACCCGCAGCTTGCGCTGGAGCATCGAGGTGGAGCCGAACTGCGAGGTGACCACCAGCTCCACGGCCTGCACCAGCAGGTCGAGGTCGTCGCCGATGTCCTCGTCGATCTTCTTCTTGTTGTCCTGGGCGGGAGCCAGCACGTCCGGGCGGAACTCCGGCTCACGCTGGTCCTTGCAGAACTTCACCACGTCGCTGATCTCGCGCTCGGTGACCCAGGCCCCCTGGATGCGGACCGGCTTCGACGCGCCCATCGGCAGGAAGAGCCCGTCGCCCCGGCCGAGCAGCTTCTCCGCGCCCGGCTGGTCCAGGATGACCCGCGAGTCCGCGAGGGACGAGGTGGCGAACGCCAGCCGGGACGGCACGTTCGCCTTGATCAGACCGGTCACCACGTCGACCGAGGGACGCTGGGTGGCCAGGACCAGGTGGATGCCGGCGGCCCGCGCCAACTGCGTGATCCGGACGACCGAGTCCTCCACGTCACGCGGCGCGACCATCATCAGATCGGCCAGCTCGTCCACGATCACCAGCAGGTACGGGTACGGGCGCATCTCCCGCTCGCTGCCGGGCGGCGCCTTGATCTCGCCGTTGCGGACCTTACGGTTGAAGTCGTCGATGTGCCGGACCCCGTTGGCCGCGAGGTCGTCGTAGCGCATGTCCATCTCGCGCACGACCCAGTCCAGCGAGTCCGCCGCCTTCTTGGCGTTCGTGACGATCGGCGTGACCAGGTGCGGGATGCCCTCGTAGCCGGTCATCTCGACCCGCTTCGGGTCGATCAGCAGCAGCCGCACCTCGTCCGGCGTCGCCCGGGTCAGGATCGACACCAGCAGGGTGTTCAGGCAGGACGACTTACCCGCGCCGGTCGCGCCGGCGATGAGAATGTGCGGCATCTTGGCGAGGTTGGCCACCACGTAGCCGCCCTCGATGTCCTTGCCGAGCGCCACCACCATCGGATGGTGGTCGCTCGTCGCCGCCCGCGAGCGCAGCACGTCGCCGAGCGCCACGTTCTCCGGGTCGGTGTTCGGGATCTCCACACCGACCGCGCTCTTGCCCGGGATCGGGCTGAGAATCCGTACGTCCGGCGACTTCACCGCGTACGCGATGTTGCGGGAGAGCTGGGTGATCCGCTCGACCTTGACGCCGTGCCCCAACTCCACCTCGTACCGGGTGACCGTCGGGCCACGGGTGAAGCCGGTGACGGCGGCGTCCACGTCGAACTGGTCGAAGACGCCGGTCAGCGCGGCGATCACCTCGTCGTTGGCCTTGCTGCGGGTCTTGGGCGCGGCCCCGCTGCTGAGCATGTTGGCCGGCGGCAGGGTGTAGTCGCCCGCCAACCCGGTCAACGCGAGCTGCTCGGCGCGGGTGGGCGCGGGCGAGTGCTCGGGCGGCTCGGCCGGCTTGCGGCTGGCCGGCACCTTCGCCGGGGCCTTGCGCGGCAGGACCATGGTCTCCTGGAGGTCCGCGCCCTCCAGATCCTCGAAGTCGTCCGGGTCGATCGGTGGCGGCATCCGCTTCGCCGGCCGCTTGCGGGCGGGCCGGGCGACCGGCTCGTCGTCCTCCTCGGTGGCCTCCGGAGGCGCGACCAGTGTGCCGGCGAGCAGGCCCAGCCGCTCCGGAATCTTGTTGATCGGCGTCGCCGTGACCACGAGCAGGCCGAAGAGCAGGAGCAGGACCAACAGGGGTACGGCCACCCAGGCGGTGACCGCCCGTTCCAGCAACCCGCCCACACCGGCGCCGATCAGGCCGCCGGCGAAGTCACGCTCCACGGTGTCCACCGGGTCCTGGCCGATCTCAAGCAGCGCGGCCGTCGACACCAGCAGCGAACCCCAGCCGATCAGCCCTCGACCCCGGTGCTCCGGATCGGCCGGCTGACGCATGAGCCGCCACGCGCCGATCATCAGCAGCACCGGCACCACGACGGAGATCGCGCCGAGGAACAGCCGGACCGTGTCGGCCAGACGGGCGCCCACCGGGCCCGCGCCGGAGAACCACAGCGCCACGGCGCTGAGCAGGGCCAGCCCGAACAGCAGCAGCCCGGCCCCGTCGCGACGGTGCTCCGGATCCAGGTCGCGGGCGGAAGCGGCCTGCCGTCCGGCGGCCCGCACGGCCCACCCCATGCCGTGCGCCAGCCCCATCCACAGTGCACCCACGGCGCGGCCGACGTAGACGGCCGGGCCCGGACGGGCGGGTGTGGTGCGCCGTCGTACCGGAGCGCGGGTCTTCTTCGCCGGTTGACGGGCACGGCTGTTGGTGCCACCGCGCGGCGACGCGCCGCGTCGCCGGCTCGCCTGAGAGGTACGGCCCGCCATAGAGTCACGGTAACGGTGGGGCCGGGCAGATCGCCGCTTTTCCGGGTCGTGTCCGCGCGTCGCAGCACGGACCCTGCCGCCGGTCGTGATATCCGCCTCAGAAGGGATGCCCCATGGCGTCGCCGGGACTCGAGGACGATCCGCTGGCCGGGCACCCCGATGCGGTACGCCCGCTGACCGGCGAGCTTGTCGCCGCGGTGCTCGCCGCGCGTGGCCGTGCGGTCGGCCGTGCCCCCGACGGCGACCTCGTGGGGCGCTTCGACGACAACCTGATCTGGTTCCTCCGCCTCGGCGCCGACGGCGAGATGCTCCAGGTCCGCACGATGGTCGCGCCGACCTTCGGGATCGAGCGGGTGCCCGACCTCTACGCCTTCTGCAACTCGTGGAACCACGACCGGCTCTGGCCCAAGGCGTTCGTGCACGTGGACGACGTCGGACGGGCCCGGATCCACGGTGAGGTGATCACCGACCTGGAACGCGGCGTCACGCCGCACCAGCTCGACCGGCTGCTCGACTGTGGCATCACCACCGGCTGCCAACTCGCCGTGGCGGTCCGTCGGCTGCCCGGCGCGGTGCTGTCGTGACCGGCCGGGAGGAGACCACGGGCAGCCGCACCGACCGGGTGCACGCGCCCTCCGGTGGGGACGAC
Organism: Micromonospora sp. RB23; assembly: GCF_053585025.1. Lineage (NCBI taxonomy): Bacteria > Bacillati > Actinomycetota > Actinomycetes > Micromonosporales > Micromonosporaceae > Micromonospora > Micromonospora sp. RB23. The sequence goes on along the minus strand of NZ_CM132111.1, from coordinate 1,813,372 downwards.
GGGCGACGCGTCGGTCAGCGCGTCCCGGCGTTGGTGTCCGCGCTGGCCGACGCCCGGGACCTGCCCGACGGGCCCGGCCGGTTGGCTGCCCTGGAAGGGATCGCCGAGCGCGCCGACGCCGCCGGGGACGTCCGGTCCGCGCTGGACGCGAGGTTCGCGCTCATCGAGGCGTACCTGCTGCACGGCGAGCGGTGGCGGATCGTCGAGCCGGTACGACGCTGCCGGGCCGCCGCCGACCGGTGGCCCGGGCTGCTCGGCGACGCCGAGACCGTGCTGCTGACGCGTTACCAGCGGTACGCGGTGGAGGCGCTGCTCGGCACCCCGCGCGTGGGGCTGGACCAGACCCGTCTGCTCCTGGACGACCTGGCCGAGCGGGTGGGAACGGACGGGCTCGACGCGCCGACAGTCGCCGAACTGCGGTGCCGGATCGCCGACCACCTGGGCGACGAGCCCACCGCCCGGCGCTTCTATCGGCAGTGGGCGGGTACGCGTGGCGGTCCGGCCGGCGGGTGTCCCGGCTGCGCCCCGGCCCGCCGGGCGGAGCTGCTGGCCGGCTGGGGCGAGTGGCAGGCGGCCCGCGCCGAACTGGAGGTGTACGACACCGGTGCGCCGACCTGCACCGACCAGCCCGAGCGGGCCCTGGTCGCCGGACTGCTGCCACGGTTACGGCTCGGTGCGGTCGAGGAGGCGGCGGCGGCGCACGTGCGGGCGTACCGGCGGCACCGGCACGAGCGTGCCGCGTTCGGGCATCTCGCCGCGCACCTGCGGTTCTGCGCGCTCGGCGGGCATCTGGACCGCGGGCTGGCCATCCTGGCCGAGCAGCTACCCCGACTGGACCGGCCCACCGACGACCTCGCCGCCATGGAGTTCGCCGCGGCGGGAGCGCTGGTCTGCGGGCTGGCCGACGAGGCGGGGCTGGGCGAGCGGCGGGTGCGCCGCCCGGCGTACGGCGAGCGTCCGGCCACGGAGCTGGACACCTCGACGCTCGGCGCGCTGCTGCTCGGCCTCGCCACCGACCTGGCCGGCAGCTTCGACGCCCGCAACGGCACCGGTCACCAGTCCGGAAGGATCGCGGCCTGGTTGGCCGAACGCCCCGCCGCGACCACCGTGCCGCTGCCCGCCGACGGCGCCGACGGGGAAGAGGACGAGGCTGGGGCCGGAGCCGGAGCCGAGGCCGGGGTCGACCGGGACTCCGAGCGGGAGCTGATGGCGCTCACCGCTGACCTCATCGCCGCGACGCTCGACCGACGCGGCGACCGGTACCTGGTCGACGACGACGGCACGGTGGTCGGCCGGTGGGGGGCCGCCGTGATCCAGTTCCGGCGGGCCGGCGAGCGGGGCGAGGTGCTGCACACCCGGGCGATGGCCGACCGACGGCTACCGGCCGCGCGCAGGTCCGAGGCGTACGCCTTCTGCAACGCGTGGAACCACGACCGGCTGCTGCCCAAGGCGTACGCCCACGACCTGGACACCGAGATCGTGCTCGCCGGGGACGTGGCCACCGACCTCGCGCACGGGGTCGCGCCGGAGCAGTTGCGGGTGCTGGTGGACGCCGCCATCGCCACCGGCGTCGCGTACGCGGAGGCCGTCGCCGCCCTGCCCTGACTCGCGGGACGGCCCGCAGTTCGCACCCCCGCGCGCGCGACTGCGCGACTTCCGACAGCGCGCAACCGGACGCGCGGGACAACTGTGGTATCGCCGTGGCCCGCAACAGAATCCGGGCCGGTCACCGACATCCACGGGGGACGTCGGCGACCGGCCCGGTCACACGTGCGTCAGACCTCGACGACCGTGGGCACGATCATGGGCCGCCGCCGGTACGCGTCGTTGACCCACCGCCCCACCGTCCGCCGGACGATCTGCTGGAGCTGGTGCGGGTCGGTGATGCCGTCCGAGGCCGCGCGGTTGAGCGCTTCGGTGACCAGCGGGATCACCGGGTTGAACGCCTCGGGGTCCTCGGAGAAGCCCTTCGCCGACAGCGTCGGACCGGCGACCACCTTGCCGGTGACCGAGTCGACGACAACGGTCGTGGCGATGAACCCGCCGTCGCCCAGGATGCGCCGCTCGGTGAGCAGCGACTCGCTGACGTCGCCGACGGCGAGGCCGTCGACGTAGACGTACCGGCTCTTGACGTGCCCGACCAGGCTGGCGCGGCCCTCGACCAGGTCGACCACGTCGCCGTCCTCGCAGATCACCACCCGGTCGGGGGCGACACCGGACTCGATGCCGAGCCGAGCGTGTGCGCGCAGGTGACGCCACTCGCCGTGCACGGGCATCAGGTTGCTGGGTCGGACCACGTTGAGCAGGTAGAGCAGCTCACCGGCCGGCGCGTGCCCGGAGACGTGCACCTTCGCGACGTCCTTGTGCACGACCACCGCCCCGGCGCGGGCGAGCCGGTTGATGACCCGGTAGACCGAGGTCTCGTTGCCCGGCACCAGCGACGACGCCAGCACGACGGTGTCACCGGGCGCGATGGTGATGTGCCGGTGGTCACCGCTGGCCATGCGGCCGAGCGCGCTCATCGGCTCGCCCTGCGACCCGGTGGACATCAGCACGATCTGGTCCGGAGGCAGCGTCGTCGCCTCCTCGATCCCGATGACCAGGCCGGCCGGGATGTTGAGCAGGCCCAGGTCGCGGGCGATGCCCATGTTGCGGACCATGGACCGGCCGATCAGGGCGACCTTGCGGCCGTGCTCGGCGGCGGAGTCGAAGACCTGCTGCACCCGGTGCACGTGCGAGGCGAACGAGGCCACGATGATCCGGCCCTTGGCCTTCGCGAAGATCGAGTCGAGCACCGGTCCAATCTCCCGCTCCGGGGTGACGAAGCCGGGGATCTCCGCGTTGGTGGAGTCGGAGAGCAGCAGGTCGACGCCCTCGGCGCCGAGCCGCGCGAAGCCGGCCAGGTCGGTGATCCGGCCGTCCAGCGGGAGCTGGTCCATCTTGAAGTCGCCGGTGTGCAGCACCAGCCCGGCCGGGGTGCGGATGGCCACCGCGAGCGCGTCCGGGATCGAGTGGTTGACCGCGAAGAATTCGCACTCGAACGGCCCGAGCCGCTCACGGCCGCCCTCGCGCACGGTCAGCGTGTACGGCTGGATCCGCCGCTCGGCCAGCTTCGCCTCGACCAGGGCGAGGGTGAACTGCGAGCCGACCAGCGGGATGTCGGGCTTGTGGGCCAGCAGGTACGGCACCGCGCCGATGTGGTCCTCGTGGCCGTGCGTCAGCACGATCGCCTGGACGTCGGCGAGACGGTCCAGGATCGGGCCGAAGTCGGGCAGGATCAGGTCCACGCCCGGCTGCTCGACGTCGGGGAAGAGCACCCCGCAGTCGACGATCAGCAACTTGCCGTCGTACTCGAAGACGGTCATGTTCCGACCGATGGCGCCGAGCCCGCCGAGCGGGATGATCCGCAGGCCACCTTCCGGCAGCGGCGGGGGTAGTTCCGCCTCGATGTGCGCCTCGGTCACTCGTCCACCTCATTCTGCGACGCCGTCACCCGGCGCCCGTCGTGTCGTTCGATCATTCGGGTAGCTCCAGGCCCGCTGCCGCGAAGTCCGCGCGCAGCTGGGCGATCTCGTCGTTGGTGGCGTCCACGAGCGGGGGCCGCACCGGGCCGGCAGGCAGGCCCAGCGACGCCAGGCCGGCCTTCACCAGGATGGTGCCCTGCGTGCGGAAAATGCCGGTGAACAGCGGCAGCAGCCGCCGGTGCAGGGTCAGCGCGGTAGGCATGTCCCCCGCGTCGTACGCCTCGATCATCTGTGCGGTCAGCGCCCCGGTGAAGTGCGTGGAGGTGCCGACCACGCCCACGCATCCGACGGCCAGCGCCGGCAGGGTGAGCGCGTCCTCGCCGCTGTAGTAGGCGAGGCCGGTCCGGCTGGTCACCCAGCTGGTGGCGATCAGGTCGCCCTTGGCGTCCTTGACCGCGACGATGCGGCCGTGGTCGGCGAGCCGGACCAGTGTCTCGGTGTCGATCGGCACGCCGGAGCGGTGCGGGATGTCGTACAGCATCACCGGCAGTCCGCTGGCGTCGGCGACGGCGGTGAAGTGCCGCAGCAACCCGCTCTGCGGCGGCTTGTTGTAGTACGGCGTGACCACCAGCAGCCCGTGCGCGCCGGCCTTCTCGGCGGAGGCGGCCAGCTCGATGGTGTGCCGGGTGTCGTTCGTGCCGACACCAGCCACGACACGGGCGCGGTCACCGACGGCCTCGACCACGGCGCGGATCAGGCGTTCCTTCTCCGCGTCGGTGGTGGTCGGCGACTCGCCGGTGGTGCCGTTGACCACCAGCGCGTCGTTGCCCTGTTCGTCGACCAGGTGGCTCGCCAGTCGGGCGGCGCCGTCGAGGTCGAGTGAGCCGTCGGCGGTGAACGGGCTCACCATGGCCGTGAGCACCCGCCCGAAGGGGCGGGACACCGGTCGGGCTGCGGCGTCGGGGTGGTCCTGCGTCATACCCTCCAACCTAGCGGACGACCAGCCGGAGCCCGCCGGGGAAGGGCTCAGGACGCCTCGTGCGGGCTGGCCGCCACCTCGGTGCCGTCCGGCAGGGTGGTGATCACGAAGTCGGCGAAGACGTTCGGGGCGGCCCCCTGGAGCTGACGCAGACACTCCACGGCCAGTTCGCGGATCTCCACGTCGGCGTGCTCGGTGGCCCGCATCGCGATGAAGTGCCGCCAGGCCCGGTAGTTGCCGGTGACCACGATCCGGGTCTCGGTGGCGTTCGGCAGCACCGCGCGGGCCGCCTGCCGGGCCTGCTTGCGGCGCAACGTCGGGTTCGGCTCGTCGGAGAAGCGCTGCTCCAGACCCTCCAACAGCTCCGTGTACGCCCGCACGCTCGCTTCGGCGGCCTCGACGAACTTCTTGTGCAGCTCCGGGTCGTCGGCGATGACCGCCGGCTCGACCATTGCCGCGTCCCGCTCGGGGACGTACCGCTGCGAGAGCTGGGAGTACGAGAAGTGCCGGTGCCGGATCAGCTCGTGGGTGAAGGAGCGGGACACCCCGGTGAAGTAGAAGGTCACCGAGCCGTGCTCCAGCACGCTCAGGTGACCCACCTCGAGGATGTGCGCCAGGTAACCGGCGTTGGTGGCGGTCGCCGGGTTCGGCTTCTTCCACGACTGGTAGCAGGCCCGCCCGGCGAACTCGGCGAGCGCCTGGCCGCCCTCGGCGTCAGTCGACCACGGCACGTCGTCCGGGGCCGCGAACTGGGTCCACGCGATCAATTTGACCTGGGGCTGCACCATCTCCGGCATGCCTGGGACTGTAGTGGCGTGCCGCCTCCCGGCCCAACTCAGGCGCGCCCCGTGCAATGTCGATCACTCACTCCGCGGCGACGGCGTCGGCGCCGGCGCCGGCGCCGGCGCCGGCGCCGGCGCCGGCGTGGTCCCGCACCGCCACGGCACGGCACGGCACGGCACGGCACGGCAGAGATCGGTCGGCCTCACCACTGGGCCCGACGGTCGGGGCGCATGCCTGGGCTCAGGTCCTTTGGAGCTGAATCGTTTATGACATCGGCTGGCAGCAGAGATCACGTGATGTCGTCAACGATTCAGCTCCAAAGCGTCCGAACACCACACCCGGAGGGCGCTCGACCTGCTCCGTGCCGCCGGGCTGCCGGGCTGCCGGAGCGCAAGCCGAGCGACGAAGAGACAGCCAGACGCGAACGGCCGCGCGGACCGAGCTGGCAGTTACTGCGCGGTCGAACGCAGAGCGCGGTAAGACGCAGAGCGCGGTCAGACGCAGAGCGCGGTCAGACGTAGAGCGAGGTGAACGGCGCCCAGGGCAGGTTGCGCACCACCGTGAACGCCAGCCACGCGGCCATGAAGCCGCCGATGACCTTGGGGCTGATCCGCAGTTCGGGCAGCCGCCAGCCGAACGCCTGGTTGCCCGCCCAGGCCACGAAGAGGTAGGCCAGGAAGGGCAGGGAGAAGACGAACAGGAAGTGGTGTCGGGCGGCGGCCGGCAGGTCGGCGTGCAACACGTACCAGAGGGCGCGGGTGCCGCCGCAGCCCGGGCAGTCGAACCCGGTGGTCAGCTTGAGTATGCAGGTGGGCGCGGCGTCCGGGTCGGCGTGGGCCGGGTTGCTCACGAGCGCGTACGCCATGCCGAGCCCGACGCAGCCGACCGCGGCCAGTGGCACGGCCCAGCGCGGTGAACGCTCGTGGATCCGCAGGACGAGCCGGGTGAGCCGGTCCGGCTCGGGCGCCGGGTAGGGGTAACCGACGGGCGGCTCCGCCGACCACCCGCTCGGGGCAGCATCGGGGGCGGACGCCGTGTGGACGGCACCGGCACCGGCGGTGGGCGGTGACTGGTCGACCGGTCCGGGAACGCTCGTCACGCATTCACGGTACACCCGACACGCTCGCCAGGGCGGCCGTGAGCGGACCGGCCAGGTCGCCGGCGGCCGGGGGCGCGACCGCGTCCAGCCCGAGCCAGCCGGCCAACCGGTACAGCTCGGCGGCGAGGGCCACGGCGGTCTCCCCCGCGTCGGCCCCTGGTTCGAGCCACGCGGCCGGCACCAGCAACACCCCGGCCTTGCGGTCGGCCTTCAGGTCGACCCGGGCGGTGAACCGGTCGCCCTGCAGGAACGGCAGCACGTAGTAGCCGTACACCCGCTGGGGCGCCGGCACGTAGATCTCGATCCGGTAGCTGAAGTCGAACAGCCGCTCGGTGCGGGCACGTTCCCAGATCAGCGGGTCGAACGGGCTGACCAGCGTGTTGCCCCGAACCCAGCGCGGCAGCCGCGCCGACGCGTGCAGCCAGGCCGGCTGCCGCCAGCCCGCCACGGTGACCGGCACCAGCTCGCCGGCCTCGGCCAGCTCGGCGACCGCCTGGCGGGCCCCGGCGACCGGCAGCCGGAAGTAGTCGCGCAGCTCCGGCTCGGCGGCGACCCCGAGCGACCGCGCGGCCAGGGCCACGAGACCGCGGTACGCCTCGGCGTCGGTCGGGGTGGGCGCGGCCAGCACGGACGTCGGGAGCACCCGCTCGGGCAGGTCGTAGCGGCGGGCGAAGGACGTGCTGCGCTCGGCGGCGGTCACCTCGCCGGCCCAGAACAGGAACTCCAACGCCTGCTTGACCGCCGACCAGTTCCACCCCCAGTTGCCGGTCTGCCGGGGCGCGTCGTGCTCGATCTCGGCGGCGGTCAACGGCCCCCGGGCGGCCACCTCGTCACGCACCCAGGTGACCAGGTCCGGCTGCTCCTGCGCGATGCGCCGCATGCCGCCCCAGGCCTCGCTGCGCGCCCGTGCCATGCGCCAGCGCAGCAGCGGGTGCAGCCCGACCGGTACGAGGGACGCCTCGTGGCCCCAGTACTCGAACAGCTCCCGCGGCCGGCGGTAGGCGGCGGTGTCCAGCAGGGCCGTCGGGTACGGACCGAGTCGACTGTAGAGCGGCAGGTAATGCGCCCGTTGCAGCACGTTGACCGAGTCCATCTGGATCAGGGCGACCCGGTCCAGGACCCGGCGCAGGTGCCGACGGGTGGGCACGCCGGTCGGCGGCGGGTCGGCGAAGCCCTGGGCGGCGAGCGCCACCCGCCGGGCCTGGGCGAGCGAGAGTGATTCCGGTGCGGCCATCGTCGGCGACGATAAATCATCGGTACGACGTCGGTGCGGGAAGCTGGACTCCGACCGTCATCGGGGCATAGAACGGTGCAATGCTGACCATCCGCCGGGAGGAGCCGGACGACGCCGAGGCGATCGCCCGGGTGCACGTGCACGGCTGGCAGTCGGGTTACGCCGGTGTCATGCCGGACGAGGTGCTCGGTCGGCTCAACGTGGCGGCCTGGGCGCAGCGCCGCCGTGAGGTGGGCACCGCCGAGCCGGAGCACCCGTTCACCACCCTCCTCGGCGAGGTGGACGGGCTGGCCGTCGGTTTCACGACCTTCGGGCCGTACCGCCGCAACCAGGATCGGGACGACCTGGATCCGAGCGTCGGCGAGGTGCTGGCGCTCTACGTCGAGCCGGCGTTCTGGGGCGACGGGACGGCCACCGCGCTGTTCTCGGCCGCCCGCGCCGGGCTCAGCGAGCGGGGCTGGACCGGCTACCGGCTGTGGGTGCTGGCCGACAACGGGCGGGCCCGCCGGTTCTACGAACGGGCCGGGCTGTCACCGGACGGTGAGCGGTCGACCTACCAGGTGCCGCTCGCCGGCGGGCGTGGGCCGGTCGGGCTCGTCGAGCTGCGGTACGCCGGACGCCTCGACGACTGACCCACCCGGCGTCAGCCACCGGCGGATCGGCAGGAAGGCCAGCAGCGCCAGGCTGATCCAGACGTACGCGTTGCTGCCGAGGAAGCCGTCGACGCCGGTGAAGTCCTTCTCCCAGAACCAGACGGTCCGGCTGATCAGCAGCACGTACCCGATGATCGCGGCGACCAGCAGGACGCGCCGGCGACGGCCGGCCGGCGCGGCCATCGCGTTGTCGACGAGCAGGATCAGCGCGGGCAGCAGCCAGACCAGGTGGTGTACCCAGGTGACCGGGCTGACCAGGCACATCACCGCGCCGGTCAGGGCCAGGCCGGTGACCTCGTCGCCGGCCGCGACGGCCGCGCGGGACCGCCAGGCCCAGAGCCCCAGGGCGCCGAGGACCAGCAGCAGCCAGAGCAGGGTGCTCGGGTGCTGCGGGTCGAGGCGGGCGACCACGCCGCGCAGCGACTGGTTGGAGACGAACGCCAGCTCGCCCACCCGCCCGGTGTTCCACAGCGCCTCGGTCCAGAACTCCCGGGACGCGTCCGGGAAGAGCGCGCCGGCCAGCACGGTCACCCCGGCGGCCGTGCCGCTGGCGGTGAGAGCTGCGCGCCACCGCCCGGTGACCAGCAGGTAGACGATGAAGATGCCGGGGGTCAGCTTGATCGCGGTGGCCAGGCCGATGCCCACACCCGCCCACCGGTTGCCGGCGGGCAGCAGCCGGAGCAGGTCGACCGCGACCAGGAAGAGCAGCAGCGTGTTGACCTGACCGAAGTTGACGGTCTCGCGCATCGGCTCGAAGGCGGCGGCCAGGCAGAGCGCGACGGCGAGGGCGAACCAGCGGGTCCAGCCGGCCCGCTGGGCGATCGGGTCGACGAACCACCAGATCAGCACGGTGGTGGTGGCCACGCTGGCGAGCACGCTCACCACGATCGCGGCCGTCCACGGCAGGTACGCCATCGGCAGCATGACCAGCGCGGCGAACGGCGGGTAGGTGAAGCCGTACTGGGTGGTGGGCTTGAGGTAGTCGTAGATCTCCCCGCCGTCGTGCACCCACCACGTCAACGCGCCGTAGTAGACCTTGAGGTCGAAGAAGCCGTGCCGCACGGCGGCGACGGAGAGGAACGCGGTGACCGCCACGGCGAGCACCACCACCCCGACGACCTGCGCGGCCGTCCTGTTGGCACCCTGCGCCACCGTCGCCTCCCTGGCCCTTGAGTAGGCTTGCGTCCCATGGCTCTCGGGTACGTCCGCCCGGCGCGTCCCGAGGACGCCGGCGAGATCGCACGCATCCAGCTCGCGACCTGGCGGGTCGCGTACCGCCGGATCCTGCCTCGGCACGTGCTCGACAACCTGGACGAGGCGTTCCTCGCCCGGCGGTGGAGCGCCGCGGTGCTGGAGCCGCCCTCGGGCGCGCACCGGGTGCTGGTCGCCGTCGAACAGGCGGAGCAATCGTATCTGGTGGGGTTCGCCGCCTCCGGCCCGGCCGACGGCGAGGCCCTCGCTCCGGGGGAGCCGGCCGACGCACTGGGCCCGGACGTGGCGGCGGTGACCGACCTGCTGGTCGAGCCGCGCTGGGGTCGGCGGGGGCACGGCAGCCGGCTGCTCGCCGCCACCGTCGACCTGTGGCGCTCCGACGGGATGAGTCGGGCGGTGGCCTGGGCGTTCGACGGCGACGAGGCGACCCGGAAGTTCCTTACCAGCACCGGCTGGGAGCCCGACGGCGCGGCCAGGGCGCTGGACGTCGACGACATGCTGGTGCCCCAGGTGCGCCTGCACGTGGCCGTCCCGCCGGAGAAGACCGAGTGAACCGGTGCGGCGGCTGCGGGCCGCCGCACCGGCACGGTCAGCCCTTGTCCGATCCGTCGTTGGCGTCGCGGACGAAGTAGCGCTGGAAGACCACGAAGATGATCGCCACGGGAATGGTGGCGAGCAGCGCCGCGCCCAGCTTCAGCGGGTACTGGGTGCCGCTGCCCAGCGAGCCGCTGACCAGGTCGGCGAGGCCACGCGGCAGGGTGAACAGCTCCGGGTCCTGCACCGACACGAGACTGTGCGGGAACTCGTTCCAGGAGCCCTGGAACGACAGGATGGTCAGGGTGATCAGGGCCGGCTTCGCCATCGGCAGCACCACCGACCAGAAGGTGCGGAAGATGCTCGCCCCGTCGATGCGGGCGGCCTCCTCCACACTCACCGGGATCGACTCGAAGAACTGCTTCATGATGAACACGCCCGCCGCGTCGGCCAGCAGCGGCACCACGAGGCCGGCGTAGCTGTTGTAGATGCCGAGCTGGTTGAGCACCAGGAACTTCGGGATCAGCAGGACCACACCGGGGACCGCCATCACCGCGATGACGGCCGCGAACAGCCCGCCGCGTCCGGCGAACCGCAGCCGGGCCAGGGCGTACCCGGCGAGCGAGTCGAAGAACACCCGACCGAGGGTGACCAGCACGGTCACCAGCAGCGAGTTGCCCAGCCAGAGCGGGAAGTTGGTGCCCGCGAAGATCCGCTCGAAGCCGGCCAGGGTGAGCGGGTCCGGGAACGGCGACAGCGGGTTGGCCGCCGCGTCCGGCTCGGTCTTGAGCGAGTTGCCGATCTGGATGACGAACGGGTAGAGGAACACCAACCCGAAGAAGACCAGCGTCGCGTACCCCAGGAAGCGGGTGGCCAGCGTGCGGGCCGCGCGCTGGTCGCCGCGCGCGGGCCCCGCCGGGCGGTCGGTGCGCACGGTCATCTCAGGGCCTCTCCGGTACGCGCCGACGCCGCCAGCCGCGGCGCGGTCGGTCGGTGTCCCGCTCGGCCAGCGCGCGGCGCTGGATCAGCGTGAGCACGATGATGATCAGGAACAGGACGAACGAGATCGCCGCGCCGGATCCGTAGTCGAAGTCCCGGAAGGCGGTCCGGTACGACAGGTACGCCGGGGTGAGGGTGGTCTTGGCCGGGTCGCCCTGGCTCATGACGTACACCTGGTCGAAGACCTGCCAGGAGCCGATCAGGCCGAGGGTGAGCACCAGGAAGGTGGTCGGCCTGATCATCGGCAGCGTGACGTGACGGAAGCGCTGCCAGCGGGACGCGCCGTCGAGGGTGCTCGCCTCGTCGAGGGTCACCGGGACGTTCTGGAGCCCGGCCAGGAACATCAGCATGAACGTGCCGGAGGTCGTCCAGACGACCAGCGTGATGATCGAGGTCATGGCGACGCTGGGGCCGGCGAGCCAGTCCCACCAGGTCAGCCCGAACGGGCCGCCGTCGGTCAGCGCCGCCGGGGGCGTGTCGACGCCGACCGCGCCGAGCAGGAGGTGCAGGACGCCCCGGGAGTCGGCGAACCACTCCGGTCCGTCGATGCCGAGGAAGCCGAGCAGCGCGTTCACCGCGCCGGAGTTGGCGAACAGGAACAGGAACACCACGCTGATCGCGACCGAGCTGGTGACCGAGGGGAAGTAGAAGGCGCTGCGGAAGAAGCTCTTGCCCTTGAGCATCCGGTTGTTGACGATCAGCGCCAGCCCCAGCGCGAGCACGGTCTGCGTCGGCACCACGATGACCACGTAGTAGATGTTGTTGCGGATGCTGGTCATGAAGTCGCGGCGGGCCAACCCGTCCTCGGTGAACAACTGGGTGTAGTTGTGCGCGCCGACGAACGGGACGTCGCCGGTGAACGGGCTGCCCTGGCCGTTCCAGTCGGTCAGGCTGACCCAGAGCGCCATCAGGATCGGCAGCAGCAGGAACAGCCCCAGGATGACGATCACCGGCGCGACGAACAGCCAGCCGGCGAGGTTCTCGTTGCCGCGAACGCCACCACGGCGGCGGCGGCCCGCGCCGGGCGCGGTGGCCGTGGCGGTCAGTGTCTCGGTTGCCATCTCCCCTCCCTTCCTCTCTCGGGCCGACGTGCGGCGGGGGTCCCTGGTCCGTGGGGCCCCCGCCGACTCGTCAGCTACCGCCGAGCGCCGCCTTGGCGTTCTTGTCGAAGTTCTGCAGCACGGTCTTCGGGTCGCCGTTGGCCAGGCCCTGCAGACCGGTGTCGAGATCCTTGAGGACGCTGTCCATCTTCGGCGCGTTCACCGGGCCCTGGGCGTACGCGGCGCCGTCGATGAAGACCTTGTCGCCCGGGGAGGCGGCGATGTACTGATCGCGCACCGACTGCCGCGACGGCATGACACCGACCGCCTTGGCGAACGTCAACTGCTGCTCACCGGCGGTCATCGCCTCGACGAACTTGATCGCCTGGTCCTTGTACTTGCTCTTCGCCGCGATGCCCCAGCACTGGGTGAACGAGAGGGTGCCCTGACCACTCGGCCCGGCCGGCAGCGGCACCACCTTGTACTTCACGTTCGGGAAGTCGTTCTGCATGGCACCCTTGATCCAGTTGCCCTCGATCGTCATCACGGCCTTGCCCTTGCCGAACGCCTCGCCGGACCAGCCCGAGTCGAGCTGCTTCGGGTACTTGGCCAGGCCGGAGGTGAGCAGGGTCTTGACGTACTCCAGGGCCGCCAGGTTCTTCGCGCTGTCGGCGGTCGGCTGCTTGCCGTCCTCGCTCATCAGCCAGCCACCGTTCTGCACCAGGAAGGCGCCGATCCGGTCGCGGGTGTCGCCGAGCGCCAGGGCGACCTGCCCCTTCGCCTTGATTTTCTGGGCGGTCACGGTGAGCTGGTCCCAGGTGGTCGGCACGTCGGCGTCGGTCAGCCCGGCCTTGGCCCACAGGTCGGTGTTGATCTGCAGCGCCAGGGTGGAGAAGTCCTTGGGAGCGCAGTAGAGCTTGCTGTCGTAGCTGAACGTCATACGCAGGCTCTCGTAGAAGTCGCCCTTGTCCGCGAGCTTGTCGCCGTACGGCTCCAGCGCGCCGACGCTCGCGTAGTCGGCGAAGCGGGCCGCGTCGACGTAGAAGACGTCCGGCGGGGTGCCTCCGGCGAGGGCCTGGCCGAGCTGCTGGGTGAGGTCCTGCGCGGGGGTGACCGTCGCGGTGTTGCCGGAGCTGCTGGCCCACTTGGCGGCGGCGTCCTGGACGGCCTTGGTCTCGGCCTCGCCGGAGGAGCCGATGAGGATCTGCAGGTTGGCCGGACCACTGGACTGGGCGGCGTCGCCGGAGTCGTCGAAGCCGCTGCCGCAGGCCGCGGAGCCGAACAGCGCGACGGCGGCGAGGCCGGCGACCGCTGCCCGGGTGAGGGTTCTGGGTGCCATGGGTTTCTCCTGGTGGGGGGGTGGGTTACGCGGTGTGCCGCAGGGCCAGCGAGGGCGCGAGCAGCACGGGGGTGGGTGTCTGGTTGCCGTCGAGGACGCCGGTGAGCAGGTCCACGCAGCGGGCGGCGGCCTCGGCGAGGGGTTGGCTGACGCTGGCCAGGCCGATGGCGGCGGCCACCGGCGTGTCGTCGAAGCCGATCACCGACACCGGCGGGTCGAGGTCGCGGATCGCCTGGAGAGCGCCGAGCGCGAGCGAGTCGCTGGCACAGACCACGGCGGTCGGCGTCTCGGCGGCGAGCAGGTCGCGCATGAGGCGTTCGCCCTCGGCGACGCCGTCCTCGGTCTCCCGGTGCAGTCCGGCGGGGTCGATGCCGGCGGCGTCCAGCGTGTCGCGCCAGCCGGCGCGCCGGTCGTCGCCGACGCCGGAGCCGATGGGCCAGCCGATGAAGGCGATCCGCCGATGCCCGGCGTCGAGCAGGTGCCGGGTGGCGGCGGCGGTGCCGGCCGCGCCGTCCACGTCGACCCAGGGGTGCGCGTCGAGCGCGTCCCACGGCCGACCGAACGTCACGAACGGCACCTCCCGTTCGGCGAGCCAGGCGGTACGCGGGTCGCCGTACTTGGTGCCGACCAGCACGAACGCGTCCAGCTCGTACGTGCCGAGCAGGTCGTCGTAGGTGGCGATCTCCCGCTCGTCGTCGGTGGCGGTGTAGAGCAGCACCCGGTAGCCGGCGGCGTCGGCGGTCTCGGTGAGGCCGTGCAGGAAGCGGTCGAGCACGGAGCCGTTGATGCCGTCACGGGTGGGTTCGATGCGGGCGGCGATGAGTCGGGACCGGCCGGTGCGCATCTGCCGTGCGGCCTGGTTCGCCCGATAGCCGAGCGCGTTGATCGCGTCCTCGACCCGCTGGCGGGTCTCCTGCCGCACGATGTGCGGGGAATTGAGCACGTTGGAGACCGTCTGGCGGCTCACGCGGGCGTGCCGGGCCACCGTTGCGATGGTTACCTTTTCAGGCACTTAATCCCTCTCGCCGTCTTGAACGATCCAATTCGGATAGTGCAGAATTAGATCGTTCAAGTTTCTGGAATGTTTCGCACTTTGCACCGCCAGGGGCGCGTTGTCAAGACGTCCGCCCCGCACCCCGATGATCTGGAGCCGCACCGTGACCGAACGCCAGCTGCAACCCCTCCTGCACGAGTTGGTGGGGGTGGTGCTCGCCCCCACCAGCGCGCTGGGGGACGCGACCGGGCAGATCCGCCCGACCGGCGTCCAGGGCGTCTTCCACGCCGACGCCCGCGTGCTCTCCCGGGCCGAGCTGCGGGTGGACGACCAGGAGCTGGAAGGGCTGACCCACGGCGACGACGGCCCGCACGGCGCCCGCTTCGTCAGTCTGGCCCGCTGGCTCGGCGAACCCACTCCCGACCCCACCGTCCGCGTCGACCGCTCCCGCCGGGCCACCCGCAACGGCCTCACCGAAGAGCTGCGGATCGTCTCCACCGCGACGGTCGGCGTACGGACCACCGTCAGCGTCGACCTCGCCTGCGACCTGGCGCCCATCGAGGTGGTCAAGTCCGGTGGCGCCACCGCGCCCCTGGAGGCCAAGACCGGGCAGCCGGGCGTGCTCACCTGGGCCGCCGACGGGATCACCGTCACCGTCACCGCGCCGGACGCGGACGTGCTCGCCACCGGCGAGCGTGCCACCGCGCCCCGGCTGACCTGGCCGGTCGACCTGCCCCCGCGCGGCGAGACCGTGCTGCGCTGGCAGGTGGCCGTCACGGACCCCCGCGCCGTGGTGGTCGGCCCGACCGGCGAGCCGGAGTGGGCCCGGCCCGAGGTGACCGCCGACGACCGGCGGCTGGTCCGTCTCCTCGACCGCAGCCTGGACGACCTGCGCGGGCTACGACTCGCCGAGACCGGCGCTCCGGGGGACGTCTTCCTCGGCGCCGGCGTTCCCTGGTTCCTCACCCTGTTCGGCCGGGACAGCCTCTGGGCCGCCCGGATGATGCTGCCGCTCGGCACCGACCTGGCCGCCGGCACCCTGCGCGTACTCGCCCGCCGCCAGGGCACCCGCGTCGACCCGGCCACCGGCGAGGCCCCCGGCAAGATCCTGCACGAGCTGCGCCGCCACGAGTTCGCGCTCCCCGACGACGGGCTACGACTACCGCCGGCCTACTACGGCACCGTCGACGCCACCATGCTCTGGGTCAACCTGCTGCACGACGCATGGCGCTGGGGCCTGCCCGCCGAACAGGTCGAACCGCTGCTACCGCACCTGGAGGCCGCCCTGCGCTGGCTCGGCGAGCACGCCGACCCGGACGGCGACGGCCTGGTCGAGTACGTCGACACCACCGGGCACGGACTGTCCAACCAGGGCTGGAAGGACTCCGGCGACGCCGTACGCTTCCACGACGGGTCGCTGGCCCCCGCGCCGATCGTGCTGGCCGAGGTGCAGGCGTACGCGCACGAGGCGGCGGTGAACGGCGCGGCACTGCTGGACGCCTTCGGCCGCCCCGGCGGAGACCGCTGGCGCGCACACGCCGCCGCCCTGGCCCGCCGTTTCCGGGACAGCTTCTGGGTCGACGGCCGGTACGGCCCGCAGCCCGCCCTGGCGCTCGACCGGGACAAGCGACCGGTCGACTCGTTGACCAGCAACATCGGCCACCTGCTCGGCACCGGACTGCTCGACGCCGACGAGGAGGCGCAGGTCGCCCGCCTACTCACCACGGACACCATGGCCGGTGGCTTCGGGTTGCGGACGATGTCCACCGACGACGCCGGCTTCAGCCCCCTGTCGTACCACTGCGGTTCGATCTGGACCCACGACACGGCGATCGTGCTCGCCGGGCTGGCCCGCGCCGGGCACTCCGAGGCCGCGCTCGGCCTGGCCGAAGGGCTGCTCTCGGCGGCCGAGGCGTTCGACTACCGGATGCCCGAGCTGTACGGCGGCGACGACCGGACGCTGCTGCGCCGCCCGGTGCCGTACCCGGCGGCCTGCCGTCCGCAGGCGTGGGCCGCGGCGGGCGCGGTCCTGCTGCTCCAAGCCGCGACGGGCCTCTACCCCGATGTACCGGGCGGCACGGTCCGGCTGACCCCACTCGCCGGCCCCGAACTCGGCGCAGTGCGGGCCACCAACCTCCGGGTAGCCGGTACCCCGGTCACGGTCAGGGTCGACCAGACCGGAAACGCCGAGGTAACCGGCCTCCCCACCCCGCTAACCCCGACGATCCCCACCCAACGCACCCCAACCCCCTCCCACCTCCGCTAACCCCGCCCCCGCCCCGCCCCTCCCCGTCGATCATGGAGTTGTGGTGGGCGAAAGCTCCATACCTGCCCCTTCTGCGGGGCACCACAACTCCATGATCGACGCCGACGGAGAGGCGAGGTCCGTGCAGTCCCCGCGATCTTGCAGTTTGTGTTGCCGAGATGGGCAGGATTGCCGTTTTTGTCGCGACAGAAACTGCAAGATCGCGAGGGCGGCGCGCGCTGGCTCAGCCGAGGAGTGGGTCCAGGCCGATGGTCAGGCCGGGGCGGGTGCGCACCGCACGGACGGCCAGGATGACACCGGGCATGAACGACACCCGGTCGTACGAGTCGTGCCGGATCGTCAGCGTCTCACCGGTGCCACCGAACAGCACCTCCTGGTGGGCGACCAGTCCGGTGGCGCGTACGGCGTGCACGCGTACCCCGTCGATGTCGGCTCCCCGCGCGCCCGGCACCTCGTCCTTCGTCGCGTCCGGAACCGGGCCGAGTCCGGCCTCGGCGCGGGCCTGGGCGATCTGCCGGGCGGTGTGGGTGGCGGTGCCGCTCGGGGCGTCCAGCTTGCCGGGGTGGTGCAGCTCGATGATCTCGACGGACTCGAAATGCCGGGCGGCCCGCGCGGCGAACTGCATCATCAGCACCGCGCCGATACCGAAGTTCGGGGCGATGACCACGCCCACCTCCGGCTTGTCGGCCAGCCAGCCGCGCACCTGGTCCAGCCGCTGCTCGGTGAAGCCGGTGGTGCCGACGACCGCGTGGATGCCCTGCCCGATGGCCCACCTGAGGTTGTCCATGACCACGTCGGGCGTGGTGAAGTCGACGACCACCTGGGCGGCGGACGCGGCGTCGAGGCCGTCGCCCTGGTCGATCGCGGCGGCCAGTTCGAGATCGTCAGCGGCCTCGACGGCCTTGCAGACCTCGACGCCCATCCGACCACGGGCACCGAACACGCCGACCCGGGTCTTCCCCTGCTCGTCAGTCACGGGGCACAACCTATCCCAATCGGGACGTGCGCTCCCGGCCGGGACAGATCCTTGAGCGGTGTCAGCCGGTGAAGTCGCCCTCGCCGAACGGACCGACGACGGCAAGCGACATCGGCCGGCTCAGCAGCTCCGCGGCGAGGATGTTGACGTCCTCGACGGTAACGCCGTCGACCCGACGGAGCAGCTCGTCCACCGGCATCAGGTCGCCGTAGAGCAGCTCTCCCTTGGCCAGCCGACTCATCCGCGAGCCGGTGTCCTCGAGGCCGAGCACGAACGAGCCCTTGCTCATGCCCTTGCCCCGGGCCACCTCGGCCTCGGTCAACCCGTCGGCGGCCACCCGGGCCAGCTCGGCGCGGGTCAGGGCCAGCACCTCGTCCACCTTGCCCGGCGCGCACCCGGCGTAGACGGCGAACAGACCGCTGTCGGCGTACTGGCTGGCGTAGGAGTAGACCGAGTACGCGAGGCCGCGCTGCTCGCGGATCTCCTGGAAGAGGCGGCTGGACATGCCGCCGCCGAGCACGTTGTTGAGCACGCCGAGGGCGAAGCGCCGGTCGTCGGTGCGGTCGATGCCGGGGCAGCCGAGGATGACGTGCGCCTGCTCGGTCTCCTTCGGCTCGACCATGGTGGTGGCCGGCTTGGTGCGTACCGCAGGGGTGGCCGCGCGGTGTGCGGCCGGCGCGGCCGGGTCGCTGTCCAGCGGCGTGCCGCGCACGGCCTGGCGAACCAGCTTGACCACGGCGGCGTGGTCGAGGTTGCCGGCGGCGGCGATGACGATCTGCGGCGCCGTGTAGCGACCCCGGTAGAAGGACTGGATCTGCCGGCGGGTCATCGGCGTGACGGTCTCCTCGGTGCCGGAGATCAGCCGACCCAGCGGGTGGTCGCCGTAGACGGCCCGGGCGAAGAGGTCGTGCACCTCGTCACCGGGCTCGTCGTCGTGCATGGCGATCTCCTCCAGGATCACGCCCCGCTCGGTCTCCACGTCGGCCGGCTCCAGCAGGGAGTCGGCGACCAGGTCGCACATCACGTCGATCGCCAGCGGCAGGTCCTCGTCCAGCACGCGGGCGTAGTAGCAGGTGTATTCCTTCGTGGTGAAGGCGTTCGTCTCGCCACCGACCGCCTCGATCTGCGAGGAGATCTCCAACGCGGTCCGCTTGTGGGTGCCCTTGAAGAGCAGGTGCTCCAGGAAGTGCGCGGCGCCGGCCTGCGGACGGGTCTCGTCCCGCGAGCCCACCGCCACCCAGATGCCGAAGGAGACGCTGCGCATCGCCGGGATCGCCTCGGTCAGCACGCGCAGGCCGCTGGGCAGCACGGTACGTCGTACCGTGCCGCCCAGCGGGTCGTCGCTGAGGGTTCTGGTGACCGCGCGGGCGGTGCCGCCGGAGCGGCCCGCCGCGGTGTCCCGAGACGGGGCCACCCCCCGTCGATCCGGTGGAAACGGCGCACTGAAGGCCCGACTCACGTGGTGCTCCCGGTTCGACGAGGGGTGGGTGTTACAGGTGCTGGTGGTCAGCTGTGCCGGGTCCGGCGACGCGGACGCTCGCCGCCCTCGCCACCACCCTCGCCGCCGCCACCCTCGCCACGGTCACCGCGCTCCGGGCCACGACCGCCGCGGTCGCCGCCACGCTCGCGGTCCCCCCGGTCACGCGGACCCCGGTCACCCCGGTCACGGCCGGACGGACGGTCGCCACCGGCGGCCTCACCGGCGGCCGGCGCCTCGGCGCCCTCCGGACGGACCTTGTCGAGGTAGATCTTGCCGCGGGCGTCGATGTCCGCGATCTCGACCTCGACCCGGTCACCGACGTTGAGGAAGTCCTCGACGCGCTCGACCCGCTTGCCGTCGCCCACCTTGGAGATGTGCAGCAGACCGTCGCGGCCCGGCAGCAGCGAGATGAACGCGCCGAACGCGGCGGTCTTGACCACCGTGCCGAGGAACCGCTCGCCCTGCTTCGGCAGCGTCGGGTTGGCGATCCCGTTGATCCGGTCGACGGCCGCCTGGGCCGACGGGCCGTTGGTCGCGCCGACGTAGATCGTGCCGTCGTCCTCGATGGAGATCTCGGCGCCGGTCTCGTCCTGGATCGCGTTGATGGTCTGACCCTTCGGGCCGATCACCATGCCGATCTTGTCCACCGGGATCTTGACGGTGGTGACCCGCGGCGCGTAGTCGGACATCTCGGCCGGCGACTCGATGGCCGCCTTCATGACGCCGAGGATGACCTGCCGGGCCTCGTTGGCCTGCTGCAACGCGGCGGCCAGCACGTCCGACGGGATGCCGTTGAGCTTGGTGTCGAGCTGCAACGCGGTGACGAACTCCGGCGTGCCGGCGACCTTGAAGTCCATGTCACCGAACGCGTCCTCGGCGCCGAGGATGTCGGTCAGCGTCACGTACTGGGTCTTGCCGTCGACCTCGTCGGAGATCAGGCCCATGGCGATGCCGGCGACCGGCGCCTTCAGCGGCACACCGGCCGAGAGCAGGCCCAGCGTCGAGGCGCAGACCGAACCCATCGAGGTGGAGCCGTTGGAGCCGAGCGCCTCGGAGACCTGCCGGATGGCGTACGGGAACTCCTCACGCGACGGCAGCACCGGGATGAGCGCGCGCTCGGCGAGCGCGCCGTGGCCGATCTCGCGCCGCTTCGGCGAGCCGACCCGGCCGGTCTCACCGGTCGAGTACGGCGGGAAGTTGTAGTTGTGCATGTAGCGCTTGCGGTTCTCCGGGGACAGCGTGTCCACCATCTGCTCCATGCGGAGCATGTTCAGCGTGGTGACGCCCAGGATCTGGGTCTCACCGCGCTCGAACAGCGCCGAACCGTGCACCCGCGGCAGCACGCCGACCTCGGCGGTCAGCGGCCGGATGTCACGCGGGCCACGACCGTCGATGCGGACCTGCTCACGCAGCACACGGCTGCGCACCTCGGACTTGGTGAGCGACCGGAAGGCGGCGGACAGCTCCTTCTCCCGGCCCTCGAAGCGGGCGCCCAGCTCCTCGGCGACCCGGACCTTGACCCGGTCCAGGGCCTCCTCGCGGTCGGCCTTGCCGGCGATGGTGAGCGCCTCGGCGACCTCGCCACGGGCCAGGTCGGACACGGCGTCGTAGACGTCGTCCTGGTAGTCCAGGAAGACCGGGAACTCGGCGACCGGCTTGGCGGCCACCTCGGCCAGCTCGGCCTGCGCCCGGCACAGCTCGCGGATGGCCGGCTTCGCGGCCTCCAGGCCGCTGGCGACGACCTCCTCGGTCGGGGCGACGGCGCCGCCCGCGATCAGGGTCACGGCGTTCGGGGTGGCCTCGGCCTCGACCATCATGATCGCGACCTCGCCGTCGGCGAGGGTACGACCGGCCACGACCATGTCGAAGGTGGCGCGGGCCAGCTCCTCCAGGGTCGGGAAGGCGACCCACTGGCCGTCGATGTGCGCGACACGGGTCGCGCCGATCGGGCCGGAGAACGGCAGGCCGGAGAGCTTGGTCGACATCGAGGCGGCGTTGATGGCCACAACGTCGTACGGGTGCGCCGGGTCGAGCGCGAGGACGGTCTCGACGACCTGGACCTCGTTGCGCAGGCCCTTGACGAACGACGGGCGCAGCGGCCGGTCGATCAGGCGGCAGGTGAGGATGGCGTCCTCGCTGGGCCGGCCCTCGCGGCGGAAGAACGAGCCGGGGATGCGGCCCGCGGCGTACATCCGCTCCTCGACGTCGACGGTCAGCGGGAAGAAGTCGAACTGCTCCTTCGGCTGCTTGCCGGCGGTGGTGGCGGAGAGGACGACCGTCTCGCCCAGCTGGGCGATGACGGAACCGGCGGCCTGGCGAGCCAGCCGACCGGTGGAGAAGGTGATCTCGCGGGTGCCGAAGGACCCGTTGTCGATCACGGCGGTGCGGGATTCGGTGCCGAGTTTGGTCTCGGTCATGTGCTGTCGTGCTCCTTCGCGTCGTGGGCCCACGACGTAGGGGAGCTGCTCAGCCGGCCGGTCTTCGATCGAAGCGCCCGGGAGGCCGGCGTGCTGCCGGGTTCCCGGGGGCCACTACCGGAGACCGGTACGCTGACCGGCTCCCTATCGGGTGGTCGCGCGGCCCGTGTTGTTTCAGGTGGGACGCGGATCGGGGGAGCCGCCGTGCGGCCGCTCCCCCGTCACGTCACCGGCGCAGACCGAGCCGCTCGATGAGCGTCCGGTAGCGGGCGATGTCCTTCTTCTGGACGTAGTTGAGCAGCCGACGGCGACGGCCGACCAGCAGCAGCAGCCCACGGCGGCTGTGGTGGTCGTGCTTGTGCACCTTCAGGTGCTCGGTCAGCTCAGCGATCCGCTTGGTGAGGACCGCGACCTGCACCTCCGGCGAACCGGTGTCGCCCTCGGCGGTCGCGTACTCCGCGCGGATGCTGGCCTTGGCTTCCTGGTCGAGCGCCATGTTCTCCCTGTTTCAGTGGGTTGATCAAATGGGTGTCCGTCGTCCCGATCGGGACCGGGAACGGACCGGTTCCTCGCACCCGCGGCGTCGAGCAGGCACGCGAGGCCCCACGCCGGTCACCCGACGTTCCCGCAAGACTACCAGCACTCACCGGTAACACCCTGCCAAGGGCCGCGTGGCCCGGTGGATGATCAGCTCAGCGCGCGCCGGGTGCGCTCGACGTCCTCTTCGATCTGGGCGATCAGCGGCTCGATCGAGTCGTACCGGACCTGCCCGCGTAGGTGCGTCACGAAGTCCAGGGCCAGCCGCTCGCCGTAGAGATCACCGGAGAAGTCCAGCGCGTACGCCTCCACGCGCCGCTCCCGGCCGGAGAAGGTCGGGTTGGTGCCCACCGACACCGCGGCCATCAGCGGCTCGGGCTCGCCCCGGCGGATCATGCGGGCGGCGTACACCCCGTCGGCGGGTACCGCCGCGTACCGGTGGCAGAGCAGGTTCGCGGTGGGGAAGCCCAGCACCCGGCCGCGCTGGTCACCACGGACCACCACGCCCTCCACCCGGTGCGCGCGACCCAGCGCCCCCGCCGCGGTCCCCACGTCACCCGCGTCGACGCAGGAGCGGATGTACGTGGAGGAGAAGACCGTGCCGTCCGCGGCGATCAAGGGGCTCCCCTCCACCCCGAAGCCGAAGGTCTGGCCCAGCCGCTCCAGCAGCGCCACGTCGCCGGCCGCGCGGTGCCCGAAGCGGAAGTTGTCGCCGACCACCACCAGCGCCGCGTGCAGGTGCTCGACCAGGATGTCGTGCACAAACTGCTCGGGCGGCAGCCGGGAGAACTCGGGGGTGAACGGCACCACACAGAGCACGTCCACGCCGAGGGCCTCGATCAACTCGGCCTTGCGGCCCGGCTCGGTGAGGATCGCGGGGTGCGAGCCGGGGCGGACCACCTCGGCCGGGTGCGGATCGAACGTGACCACCACGGACTGCACGCCCAGTTCCCGGGCGCGGGCCACGGTGTGCCCGATGGTCGCCTGGTGCCCCTTGTGCACGCCGTCGAAGACGCCGATGGTGACGACCGAGCGCCCCCATCCTCCGGGCGCCGCGTCGTACCCCCGCCACCGCTGCATGCCTCTCCTCCCCTGCTGTCCCGCCCGTCGGCGGGTCGACTGCGCCGGCCGGGGGCCGGCGGACCTGCGTCCCGCCGTCAGGCCGGGGCGAGCACGATCTCCGCGCGGGCCCGGCCGTCCCGCTCGCTGACGATAGCGATCAGACCCCCGGTGGGGCCGAAGACGGCGTACGGCCCGGCGATGCCGGCCGGGTCCAGCGGCCCGCCGTGGCCGAGCACCTTCGCCTCGTCGGGGGTCGCGTCGCGGCGGGGGAAGAACCGGTCGGCCGCGGCGTCGAGCGGCAGGTTCACCACCTCCGGGGCGCGCTCCTCCAACTGTTCGAGGGTCGCCGCCTCGGCGAGGGCGAAGCCACCCACCGCGGTCCGGCGCAGCGCGGTGAGGTGCCCGCCCACACCGAGGGCCAGGCCCGCGTCCCGGGCGATGGCCCGGATGTACGTGCCCGAGGAGCAGGTCACGTCGATGTCCACGTCCACCACGTCCGGCTCGGCGCGGCGGATCGCCAGCACCTCCAGCCGGGAGATGGTGACCCGGCGCGCGGGCAGGTCGACGCTCTCGCCGTCACGTACCCGTTTGTAGGCCCGCTGCCCGTCGATCTTGATGGCGCTGACCGCGCTCGGCACCTGGTCGACCTCGCCGGCCAGCGCGGCCAGCGCGGCGCGTATCGCCTCGTCGGTGACGTGACCGGCGCCGGTGGTGGCGATCACGTCGCCCTCGGCGTCGTCGGTGACGGTGGCCTGGCCGAGCCGGATGGTGCCGGTGTAGCTCTTGCCCGCGCCGATCACATAGGTCAGGAGGCGGGTGGCACGGCCGACGCCGATCACCAGCACCCCGGTGGCCATCGGGTCGAGGGTGCCGCCGTGCCCGACGCGGCGGGTCTTCGCCAGTCGGCGGATCCGCGCCACCACGTCGTGCGACGTCATGCCGCCGGGCTTGTCGACGACGATCAGACCATCGGTGCTCACGTCGCCCAAGCCTGCCAGACGACGGCATCGGTCAGCGGACGGCCCCGACCACCCCTTCCGCAGGTCCGGCCGATCCGCTGGTTCGGCCGGTTTGTCCCACGGGTCGGCCCGCGACCCCTCGAAGGTGCGAAGATCATCCGCCCGCTCCCCCGGACAAGGACCAGGACTCCGATGACCCCCGACCGCCGTCCCGCCCACGAGCACCGCGCTCGGGTCGATCTGCCGCACTGGATGCGGCATCCGGCACCGAAGCGGCGGAACCCGGCACGCTACGTCGACGACCTGATCGAAGGCTCGCGGGCGCTGCGGACGGTCCGCCGCGCGATGTGGCGCCGACGCGACCGGGCCCGGTGGAGCGAAACGCACCCACACCTCGTCGCCGTGCTGTCGTTCATCGCGGCCGCCGTCCTCGGCACCGCCCTGGTGACGGGCACCTACTACCTACTCGCGCTGGCCACCAGCGGCGATTACTGACGGGAAAGAACCATGACGCAGTCGGCGCCGAACGAGCCCACATCCCCGGGCCCGACCGATCCGCCCGCACCGCCGGCCGCTGTCGCGGAGGTCAACCCGGTGGCGTTACCGGAGTGGATGAACTCGGCGCAGACCGAGCACCCGCCCACCGGCTGGGAGCGGGTCCGCTTCTTCTCCGCCCGGCACAACGGCGCACTGATGGTGGGGCTCGGACTGGTGCTGGCCCTGGTCATGGTCGGCGGGGGCCTGGTGATCGTGGACCGGGTCGCCGACGGCGTCCGCACGTCCACCGCGGCGACGCCCACCCCGAGCGGCACCCCGCCGGTGAGCAGAGTGGGCGAACCGCGGGACCTGTTCGCCGGCTCGCCGGCGGCCTCCTTCGCCCCCGCTGAACAGGCCGTGCGGATGCCGGCGGCGAAGGCCACCGGGCCCTTCAGCGAGGCCCAGGTACGGGCGGCGCTGGAGACGGTGCGTAAGGGGTTGGTCGAGAGCCGACTCGACACGTCCATGCTCACCGGCGACCCGGAACCGTTCCTCCGGCTGCTCGCCCCGGACCTTCGTGAGCAGCTCAGGTCGGACTTCACCGGCAACGCCTTCCTGCGGTACGCGACCAGGATGGCGTCGCCCTCGGACTGGGAGCCCGGTATCCGCGCCGACGGACGGGTCACCTACCGGGCCACCACGGAAAACGGCACACGGATGCTGGAGGTCTCCACCGAGTTCGTGTGGGCGTACCCCTTCGACGTGGACCTGCGGGCGCCGGCCGGCGCCGGTGTGGTGGCGCTGCGGGACCGTGTGGTGTGGCAGGTGCCGCACCCGGAGGACGTACCGGCTTCCGCTCGGGGCCTGTGGATCGTCTCAGCGGAGGCGGTGACCTGGAACGCGGACTGCGGCAAGCTCCGCGACGGCTGGGTGCAGGAGCAGTTCTGGGTGGCCGATACGCACGGAGATCGGATACCCGCGGGCGACCCGGGCACGATCTTCGATCTCGACGCGTCCGCGCCGACCACCGTCCGCTGCTGACCGGCGAGCGGTCAGCGGACGGCCCCGACCACCGCCCATCTGCCCGAGCGCATCCGCAGCAGCAGGGCGAGGAGTCGGATCACCACGAACAGGGTGAGTCCCGCCCAGATGCCACCGAGTCCCAGGTTCAGCACGTACGCCAGCCAGATGGCCGGCAGGAACCCGCCGAGTGCCGCCACGATGGTGAGGTTGCGCAGGTAACGGACGTCACCGGCGCCGATCAGCACGCCGTCGAGCGCGAACACCACCCCGGCCAGGGGCAGCATGGCGACGAACCACGGCCAGGCGACCATGGCCTGCTCGCGGACCTGCCCGTCCGAGCTGAACCAGGACGGTACGACGCCCGCGCCGGCGGCGATGACCACTGCGAAGGCGACGCCGCAGAGACCGCCGAGCAGCCCGATCCGGCGGGCCAGCGCCCGTGCGCCCGCCGCCTCGCCGGCCCCGAGCGCCGCGCCGACCAGGGACTGCGCGGCGATGGCGAGGGCGTCGAGCACCAGCGCCGTGAAGAACCACAGTTGCAGGGCGATCTGGTGGGCGCCGACGGCGGCGGCGCCGAACCGGGCGGCGACCGCCGTCGCGGAGAGGAAGCTGGCCTGGAACGCCAGGCCCCGGATCAGCAGGTCACGGCTGAGCACCAACTGGTCGCGGATCAGGCGCGGCTGGGGCCGCAGCGACACCCGCTCGGCGACCAGGGCCCCGGCGAAGAGCACGCCGGAGAGGGTCTGCGCGACCGCGTTGGCGACCGCCGAGCCGGTCAGGCCCAGGCCGGCGGGGTAGACCAGCAGCGGGCAGAGCAGCGCGGAGACCAGGTTGGGGCCGAGCACGAAGTACAGCGGGCGTCGGGTGTCCTGCACGCCGCGCAGCCAGCCGTTGCCGGCCGCGGCGAGCAGCAGACCAGGGGCACCGAGCGCCGCGACGCGCAGCCACTGAGCGGCGGCGCCGGCAACGTCGCCACCACTTCCGGCGAGGGTACGCGCCAACGCGCCCCCGCCGATCTGCATGCCGATCGCGACCAGCAGTCCGACACCGAGCGCCAACCACGAGGACTGCACTCCCTCGGCCACCGCCGCCGCCCGGTCGCCGGCGCCGAAGCGACGGGCCGAGCGTCCCGTGGTGCCGTACGCGACGACCGTGCCGAGCCAGGCGGTGAGTGTCATCACCGTGCCGCCGACGGCGAGCGCGGCGAGGGGAACCCGACCGAGGTGGCCGACGACGGCCGTGTCGACGAGAACGTAGAGCGGCTCGGCGGCGAGCACCACGAGCGCCGGCAGGGCGAGGCTCGCGATCCGGCGTGGTGAGGCCGATCGGTCAACGGTGGCGGTCTGGCTCATCGCCGCCGATCGTGACACGAGCGCGGTAAGGACTGCAAGCGCGTCGCAGGCTTACCCCGCACCGAGGGAGCAGGGTGCCCAACCTCGTCGATCTTGCACTTTGTGCTGGCGAAATGCGCCTTGGGGCCAGCTTCGTCACCACCGCAAGTGCAAGATCGGCAGACCGGGTGGGTGTTGAGGGTGCGCTGGTTTACCCGGGGGGTTACTGGCGGGTGTCCATTGACGTCTGCAGGGCGCGGCGAGCCTGCTCGCGGGCGTCGTCGGTGGTCTCGGGCTTGGGCTTGTTCGGCATGGTGGCGCTCCTTCCAGGGTGCGAGCCACCGGCACGCGGCGGCCCTCACGGGCGGTCGTGCTGAGCGCCGCCGCACGGCGGTCCGGGGTTACCGGAGCGGCCGGCTGGGCAGCGAGCCCGGGTCGGTCCGACCCTGGAGGGAGGCAGCGCGAGGTGTGGCACCACCGCCCACGACCTGCACCACAGCGCGGTGCCGGCCGTCTCCCAAGTTATCGTTCAGGTCCATATGCTGCCCACGGTTCCCGCCATTTGGACGGCCGGAACCCCGCCTCAGCGGGCCAGGAAGTGCCAGCCCAGCCACCACCAGAAGCCGAACAGACCGATCCTGCCCACCGGCACCGGCCCGACCTCGTAGCGCATCACGTAGGCGCACACGTCGCTCATCGTGGGGATCCGGGAACCCTCCCGGCGGGCCAGCCACTCGATGCCGGCGAAGAGGACGAGCGCGGTCACGAAACCGCCGATCGCGAGGGCCCGCATCATCGCCGCACCAAACCCCAGAACGCGGCCAACCAGGCGAACCACGCCGCCGACCGGGTTAGATGATCCTCCAGTAGCGGGTCGGCGAGCCGGGAGAACGTGGGAAAGTCGTCGCCCACGGCAAGGACGAAGGTCGCGCCCTCGAAGACCCCGAAGATCACCACCGGCAGGGCCCACCACGCCGCTCCCGCACCCAGCCGGGGCGGCGCCGGACGCCGGGGCACCCGGTTGCTCAGACCGAGCCAGATCAACACCCCGCCGGTGCCGAGCGTGTAGAGATTCGCCTCGGTGGAGAACGACGCGAACCGACCACCGACGAGGGAGAGGCAGAGGAGAACCGGGACGGAGACGGCGGGCCGATCCCAGGCTCGGGGGGCCTCCACGGTGAGATCGTGCGGCTGCTCCATCCCGCAATTCTTCCCGGTCTCACGCAACGCGGGAAGGCCAACACTCCCCGGAGTTGACCCTGAACTTGCCGCGGCGACCACCAGCGCCACCGCGGCGGGCGAGCCGCGCGCGATCAGCCGACGCCGGAGATCAGCGCCTCGCCCAACTCGCCACGGATCGCCTCGACGACCTGCTCGGCGCTCCCCCGGCCGGTGAACCCGGCCGCGAACCTGTGGCCACCCCCGCCCAACGCGACCGCCACGCGGCTGACGTTCACCGCGCCCTTGCTGCGCATCGACACGGCCCACTCCTCGGGCGCGGTCTGTTTCAACACGCAGCTCACGTCCGCCTCGGCGGTGCACCGCACCGAGTCGATGAGCGCCTCCAGCACGTACGGCCGCTGGTCGTGGCGGGCCAGATCGTCGAGGGTGGCGAACGTCCACACCAATCCCCGACCGGCGGCGGCGGCCGGCTCCAGACGAGCACGGCCGAGGACCTCTCCGAAGAGACGAACCGCGCCGAAGGGCCGGGTGTCGAAGACGCGTCGGGAGATGTCACCGGGCGAAATACCGGTAGCCAGCAGCCGGGCGGCCATCTGGTGTACGGCCGGAGTGGTCGCCTCGAAGCGGAACGAGCCGGTGTCCGTGGTCAGCGCCACGTACAGGCACTCGGCGATGGCCCGGTCCGTCGTCACGCCCAGCCGTGCCAACAGCCCGTCGGCGACCACCGACGTGGCGGCGGCTCCCGGGTCGACCAGGTTGACCGTGCCGAAGCCCGGATTCGAGGCGTGGTGGTCGAGCACCAGCGCGGCACCGGCCGTCGACAACCGGTCGGCCAGCTCACCGAGGCGCGACTCGCTGGCCGCGTCGAAGCAGATCACCAGGTCCGGTGCCGGGTCCGCGTCGCTCGCCGGGACCAGAAGCTCCATCCCGGGCAGACCCCGGAACGGCTCGGGCACCTCCGGCGGCCCGGGGAAGGTCGCCTGCACCCGGTGTACGCCGAACTGACGCAGGCCCAGACCGAAGCCGAGCATGCTGCCCAGCGCGTCACCGTCCGGGTTGACGTGGCAGACCAGCAACACCCGGCCGGTCGACGGGAGGGCGCGGATCAGCGCCTCGGCCGCCGCCCAGTCCGCCTCGGACGGACCGACGTCGACCATCGCGGCGAGCTGGGCACCGGCGGCGCCCGTCACCGCGCCGCCCCACCCCGGGGGTTCTCCGTGACGTCGGCGACCTCGTCGGTCTCGTCGACCTCGTCCGTCTCGTCGTCGACCCGGTACGGCTGCGCGTCGCCCGCGTACTCGGCCCGGGCAGCGAGCCGCTGCACCTCCGCGTCGGCGTTGCGGGCGGCGGCGAGCAGGTCGTCGATGTGCTTGACCTGGTCCTGCACGTCATCGAGGACGAACGTCAGCGTCGGCGAGTGCCGCAGCCCGAGCGCCTTGCCGACCGTGCTGCGCAGCAGCCCCTTGGCGCTCTCCAGAGCCGCCGCGGTGTCCGCCTGGGCCACCGCGTCACCCAGCACGGTGTAGAACACCGTCGCGTCGCGCAGGTCGGCGGTGATCCGGGCGTCGGTGATCGTGATCATGCCCAGGCGCGGGTCCTTGATCTGGCTCCGCACCACCGAAGCCACCAGCTCACGCACTCGTTCCGCGTGCCGGCGTACCTTGGCCGGATCAGACATCTCGCCACCTCCACGGCGTCCCGCTCCCGGACGGCCCGACGGCCCAGGAGGCCGCCGGCCGGCCGGCCAACATCTCGAACACTACCTTCGCGGCGGCGCCGGTCGCCGGGCACCGCCGGCCCCGTGGGTCAGTCGTCGTCCACGCCGTACAACCGGCGTCGGACCGACAGCAGTTCGACCTCGGGACGGGCCGCCACCAGGTGCTCACAGGAGTCGAGCACCTCGCGGACGTGCGCCGCTTCGGCGGCGACCACGGCCACCGCTATCTCCGCTCGACCGTGCAGGTCGAGCGCACCCACCTCGGCGGCCGACACCTCGAAGCGGCGCAGGGCCGCCACGATCGGCCGTACATATGATCTCTTGGCTTTGAGCGACCGGGAGTCGCCCGGCAGCAGCAGGTCGAAGACCGCGGTTCCGGTGAACATCGCCCCGGACGATACCGCCACCCCACCCCGCATGATCAAGGGGTTTACGCCGGTCGGCGTAAACCCCTTGATCAGCGTGTCACTGCCGGATCAGGCGCGAACCTTCTCCCGCATCTCGAAGGTCTCGATGACGTCGCCGACCTGGACGTTGTTGTAACCACCCAGGGTCAGACCGCACTCGAAGCCCTCGCGGACCTCGGTGGCGTCGTCCTTGAACCGCTTGAGCGAGGTGATCGTGAGGTTGTCCGCCACGACCGTCCCGTCCCGAAGCAGCCGAGCCTTCGCGTTGCGTCGGATGATGCCCGACCGGACGATGCAACCGGAGATGTTGCCGATCTTGGACGAGCGGAACACGTCGCGGATCTCCGCGGTGCCCAGCTCGGCCTCCTCGTACTCCGGCTTGAGCAGGCCCTTGAGCGCTGCCTCGATCTCCTCGATGGCCTGGTAGATGACGGTGTAGTACCGGATCTCCACGCCCTCGCGGTCGGCCATCTCGCGGACCTTGTTCGAGGCCCGCACGTTGAAGCCGATGATCGTGACCGGCTCGGACGACGCGCTGGCGAGCATGACGTTGCTCTCCGTGATCGCACCGACGCCCCGGTCGAGGACCTTGAGCTGGACCTCCTCGGGGATGTCGAGGTTGAACAGCGCGTCCTCGAGGGCCTCCACCGAACCGGAGACATCGCCCTTGAGGATGAGGTTGAGCGAGGTCTTCTCGCCCTCCTTGAGCTGCTCCATGAGCGTCTCAAGAGTGGCCCGGCCACGGGAGTTGGCGAAGGACGCCGCCCGTCGCCGTGCCTGGCGCTGCTCGGCGATCTGCCGCACCGTACGGTCGTCCGCCGCGGCGAGGAACGTGTCACCCGCACCGGGCGGCGCGGTCAGACCCAGAACCATGACCGGACGCGCCGGACCAGCCTCGGAGAGCTGGTTGCCGTTCTCGTCGAGCATGGCCCGGACCCGGCCGTGCGCCCCACCGGCGACGATCGAGTCGCCCGCCCGCAGGGTGCCCTTCTGCACCAGCACCGTCGCCACCGCACCGCGGCCCTTGTCCAGGTGCGCCTCGATGGCCACACCCTGCGCCGGCCCGTCGATCGGAGCGGTCAGCTCCAGCGACGCGTCGGCGGTCAGCAGGACGGCCTCGAGCAGTTCCTCGATGCCGATGCCCGGCTTGGCGGCCACGTTGACGAACATGGTGTCGCCGCCGTACTCCTCAGCGACCAGTCCGTACTCGGTCAGCTGCTGGCGGACCTTGTCCGGGTTGGCGTCCGGCTTGTCGACCTTGTTGACCGCGACCACGATCGGCACGTCGGCCGCCTTGGCGTGGTTCAACGCCTCGATGGTCTGCGGCATGACGCCGTCGTCGGCCGCGACGACCAGGATCACGATGTCCGTGACCTGGGCGCCACGGGCACGCATGGCGGTGAACGCCTCGTGACCCGGGGTGTCGATGAACGTGACCGCCCGGTCCTCGCCCTCGTGCGGGACGTGGACCTGGTAGGCGCCGATGTGCTGGGTGATGCCACCCGCCTCGCCGGCCACGACGTTCGCCTTACGGATGGCGTCGAGCAGCTTGGTCTTACCGTGGTCGACGTGACCCATG
The DNA here is from genome assembly GCF_053585025.1 of Micromonospora sp. RB23. Classification (NCBI taxonomy): domain Bacteria; kingdom Bacillati; phylum Actinomycetota; class Actinomycetes; order Micromonosporales; family Micromonosporaceae; genus Micromonospora; species Micromonospora sp. RB23. Next base: position 1,781,629 of record NZ_CM132111.1, on the reverse strand, counting down.
ACGGTCACCACCGGCGCACGGCTGACCAGACGCTCCTCGGCCACCTCCGCGTCGAGGTCGATGTTGAACTGCGCGAGCAGCTCGCGGTCCTCGTCCTCCGGGCTGACGATCTGGATGTCGAAGCCCAGGTGCTCACCCAGCAGGTGCAGGGTGTCGTCAGAACAGGACTGGGTCGCGGTGACCATCTCGCCCAGGTTGAACATCTCCTGGACCAGCGAACCCGGGTTGGCGTTGATCTTGTCGGCGAAGTCCGACAGCGAGGCGCCACGGGAGAGCCGGACGACCTGACCCTGACCCCGGGGAGCACCCGAGCTCATGGTCGGAGCCGACAGGTTGTCGAACTCCTGTCTGCGCTGCTTCTTGGACTTGCGACCGCGCGTCGGCCGACCACCCGGACGCCCGAAGGCACCCGCGGCGCCGCCGCCACGACCACGACCGCCCGCACCCGGACGACCGCCGCCACCGGCCGGACCACCCGGACGGAAACCGCCACCGGGAGCACCGCCACCGCCGCCGGGACCGCCACGGTAGCCACCGCCACCGCCGGCACCCGCGCCGCCACCGGGGCCGCCGCGGTAACCACCGCCGCCGCCACCGCCACCGCCGGGACCGCCACGGAACCCGCCGCCACCGCCACCGGGACGGCCCGCGCCGCCACCGGGGCGACCCGCGCCACCGGGGCCGGGACGACCGGCGGCCGGACGCTGACTCGGCATGGACGCCGGGCTGGGCCGCGGCGGCATGGAGTTCGGGCTCGGCCGCGGCGGCATACCCGCCGGGCTGTTCGGCCGGGGGCCACCCGCACCGGCGGCCGGCGGCCGCTGTTGCTGGCCGCCCTGGATGCCGAACGGGTTGTTGCCGGCACCGCGCGCCGGCGGACGACCGCCGGGGCGGGCACCCGGACCGGGAGCCGGCGTGTTCGGACGAGCTGCCGGTGAACCGGGACGGGGCGGCATCGCCGCAGGACCCGGACGAGGACCGGGCCGGTTGCCGTCGGCCGGAGGCTCCCGGCGGACGGGGTTCTCACGCTGCTGCTGGCGGGCTGCCTGCGCGGCCTTGACCGCGGCCTCCTGCTCAGCCTTCAGCGCGGCGGCGCGCGCCTCCGCGGCCGCCACCTCGATGTCGTGGGCACTCGCCGGCTTGGCGACCGGGGCCGCCGACTGCGGCGCACCGGGCACCGGACCCTTGGGCTTCGGACCGGGCACCGGCGCGGCCGGCCGCCGAGGCGGCATCGGCTTGGCCGAGACCCGGGGCGCTCCCGGGGTCGGTGACGGCGTCGGGGTCGGCGTCGAAGCCGGCGTCGGCGCGGGCGCCGACGGGGCGGCCGGCGCCGGGGCACCGGCGGACGCGACGAATGCGTTCCTCAGCCGTCGGGCGACGGGCGCCTCGACCGTGCTGGACGCGGACTTGACGAACTCGCCCATCTCCTTGAGCTTGGCGAGAACGGTCTTACTCTCGACCCCGAGCTCTTTTGCAAGCTCGTGTACGCGGGCCTTGCCTGCCACTGCACTCCTCACTCCGAGGTCGTGCGGGCAGCACCCGCAGCGACCTCACTCGTGCACTTGAAGCCTGGTCATTTCAGGGACTTCATCGTGTGCTCATGTCGGTCGTCCTACCCTGCTAGCGACCCTCGCCCGGTCGGGCTGACCGGACGTAGTGGTTGGCGCATCGACGTGCTCTGCCAGCACACCGTGGTCGAGGACCTCGGTGATCCGCAGCGCTCGCCCGAAGGCGCGGCGCCGCACCGCCAGCGCGAAGCAGGCCGGATCCGGGTGCATGTTCGCTCCCCGACCCGGCAGCCTGCGGCGCGGATCAGGCCGGAGGCTGTGACCAGCCTCGTCTCTGATCGCGACGATCCGCAGCAATTCGCTGGCCGGCGCACGCTTCCGGCAGCCCACACAGGTGCGCTCCGGCTGCGTGCGTCGTACCACTGGAAGAAGTCTACCCCTAGCTGCCCGAGATCGCGCCGCCCGGCTCCGGCACCTGATCCGCCGCCGCGCGCGCGGCGGGCGCGGTCTGCTCCGCGTCGGACCGGATGTCGATCCGCCAGCCGGTCAAGCGGGCAGCAAGGCGGGCATTCTGCCCCTCACGGCCGATCGCGAGCGAAAGCTGGAAGTCGGGGACGGTCACCCGGGCGGCCCGGCCAGCCAGGTCCACCACCTCGACCCGCAGCGCCTTGGCCGGCGACAACGCGTTCCCGACGAAGGTGGCCGGGTCGTCCGACCAGTCGATGATGTCGATCTTTTCGCCGTGCAGCTCGCTCATCACGGCCCGCACCCGCTGACCCATCGGGCCGATGCAGGCGCCCTTGGCGTTCACGCCGGGAGTGGTGGAGCGGACGGCGATCTTCGTACGGTGACCTGCCTCACGCGCGATCGCGCCGATCTCGACGGTGCCGTCGGCGATCTCCGGGACCTCCAGCGCGAACAGCTTCTTGACCAGCGCCGGGTGGGAGCGGGACAGGGTGATCTGCGGCCCGCGCATGCCCTTGGCCACGTGCACCACCACGCACCGGACGCGCTCCCCGTGCGCGTACCGCTCGCCGGGCACCTGCTCGGACTGCGGCAGGACGCCCTCGAGCTTGCCCAGGTCGACGCTGACGATGCCCTTCTCGGTACGCGTCTCGTGCGCCTGCACGACGCCGGTGACCAGGTCACCCTCGCGGCCCACGTACTCGCCGAAGTGCACCTCGTCGGTGGCCTCCCGCAGGCGCTGAAGGATCACCTGCTTGGCGGTCATGGCGGCGATCCGGCCGAAGTCGTGCGGGGTGTCGTCCCACTCCCGGACCAGCGAGCCGTCGTCGTCCATCTCCTGCGCGTACACCAGGGCCGCGCCGGACTTACGGTCGATCTCCACCCGGGCGTGCGGCTCGGCGCCGTCGGTGTGCCGGTAGGCGGTCAGCAACGCGGTCTCGATCGCCGCGAGGATCGTGTCGAACGGGATCTCCCGCTCGCGCTCGAGTGCGCGTAGCGCCGCGAGGTCGATGTTCACCTCTCCTCGTCCTCCACATCATCATCGTCGTCGATGTCGTCTGCATCGTCGTACTCGTCGGTCTCGTCCGCGTCGTCCAACTCGTCCGGCTCACCCAGCTCGGCGAGGCGGGTGAACTCGACCTGCACCCGGCCCGGGCCCAGCTGGGCGTACGCCCACCCGGCCTCGCCGCCGTCGGTCTCCAGCCGTACGCCCTCGTCGTCGGCCCCGAGCACCCGGCCGGTCACCTGACGGTCCCCGGAGGGCTGTTCGCCACGCTGACCGGGCAGCGCCGCGGCGCTCCGGACGGTGACCTTGACCAGTCGACCCACGTTGCGTCGCCAGTGCCGGGGCAGGGTGAGCGGCCGGTCGACGCCGGGCGAGCTGACCTCGAGCTGGTACTCCCCGGCGACGATGTCGCCGTCGGCCTCCTCGGCCGCGTCCAGCGCCTTCGAGACCGCGCGGGAGACGTCCGCGACGGCGTCCAGATCGATCCCGCCGTCCGCGTCCACGATCACCCGCACCACGTGTCGACGCCCGGCCCGGGAGACCGACAGGTCCTCCAGGTCGTAGCCGACGCCGTTGACCACCGGCTCGATCACTGCCCGCAACCGGGTACGCCGGGCCGCGAGATCACCGCCGCCGCGGGGACCGCCGGGGCCCGCGCCGTCGCGGGGTCGGCCCGTCGACCTGGTGGCACGGCCACGCTGCGTCATGTACGCACCCTTTCCCTGGTCGATCGGGACGTCGTCCCGCCATGCCGGCACGCCACCGGAGCGGACGCGCCGGCGGCTGCGCAGAGCGTAACGCGCCTGCCGGTTGGCGGACCGGGCGGCGCACCGACGCCGGTGACGCCCGGACCGGCCCCGATGGTGTTGACTTGCCCGGTGGGGATCGGCAGAACGACTCAGCGCGACCAACTATTCGGACATTCTCGGCGAAAGCTCCTGCGCGCCGGAGCCCTCCTGGCGCTCGGCGGCGCGGCGGCGCCGCTGACAGGCTGTGATCTTTTCGACCGCGACGACGAGCCGGCGCCGCCGCCGGACCCGCTGCGGTCGATGGTGGACGAGTCGCTGAGCCTCGCCGCGGCGTACCGGGCGAGCGCCGCCGCCCATCCGGACCTGGCCGGCCGCCTCAATCCCATCGCCGAGACGCACACCGCGCACGCCACCGAACTCGCCCGGATCGTCGGCATCACCCTGCCGTCCGCACCCGCCGTCGACCCGAACGCCACCGCCGCCGCCGAGCCGGCGGGCGCGCTCGCCGCCCTTCGCGCGCGGGAGAAGGCCGCCCAGCAGTCCGCCACCGCCGCCTGCGCCGCCGCGCCCGCCGCGCGCGCCGCGCTGCTCGGATCGATCGCCGCGGCACGGGCCACCCACCAGGAGGCACTGAAGTGAAGCAGCCCACCGCCGAGGAGGCCCTCGCCGCCGCGCTCACCGCCGAGTACGCGGCCATCTACGCGTACGGACGGATCGGTGTCCGACTCACCGGCGCGGTACGCGAGGCCGCCCACCAGGCGGAGGCCGCGCACCGACGTCGACGCGACGCGGTGGTGGTGCAGTTGAGCACCGGAGGGGGCACCGTTCCACCCGGCCGGGCCGGTTACGCGCTGCCGTTCCCGGTCACCAACCGGGCGAGCGCCCTGCGGCTGGCCATCGAGGTGGAGGAACGCACCGCGGCGCACTGGCGGGCCGCGTTGGCGTCCACCACCGGCGCCGACCGCGACCAGGCGCTGGCCGCCCTCGTCGAGTACGCCGTACGGGCCACCCGCTGGCGCAAGGCCGCCGGGGTGACCCCTTCGACTGTCCCATTTCCCGGCCGCCCGACCTGAACCGATCCGCCCCGGTTGCGGAGCCCATACCAGGTATGCATACTCCGTTGCCATGTCCATCCGTCACGGGCTGCTCGCCCTCCTCGAACGCGGCCAGATGTACGGCTACCAGCTGCGCGCCGCGTTCGAGGAGTCGACCGGCTCGACCTGGCCGCTGAACATCGGGCAGGTCTACACCACGCTGGCCCGGCTGGAACGGGACGGCCTGGTGCGCCCGCTGCCGGAGAGCGAGGCCGGCCAGCGCCCGTACGAGATCACCGACGCCGGCCGGGCGGACCTCGCGCTGTGGTTCGCCACCCCGATCAGCCGTACCGACCGGCCGCGCGACGAACTGGCGATCAAACTGGCCCTGGCGCTCACCACCCCCGGCGTGGACGTCCGCTCGGTGGTGCAGGCCCAGCGCAGCGCGACGATGCGTGCCCTGCAGGAGTTGACCCGGTTGAAGTACGGCAGCGACCGACCGGAGGACCTGCCGTGGCGGCTGGTCCTGGACTCGATGGTGTTCCAGGCCGAGGCCGAGGTGCGCTGGCTGGACCACTGCGAGAGCAGCCTGGTCCGGCACCAGCCCGGCGGCCCGTCGCCGCAGCCGCCCCGACCGGTGCCCGGTGCGGTGGCCGACGCGGCTCGGTGGGCCGATGAGGAGGCGCGACGGTGAACGACTCGGACGACGCGGTGCTCGATCTGCGCGCCGTCCACCGCACCCACGGAACCGGACCGGCGGCGGTGCACGCGCTGCGCGGCGTCAGCCTCGTCGTCCGGCCGGGCGAACTGGTCGCCGTGATGGGTCCGTCCGGTTCCGGGAAATCGACGCTGCTGGCCCTCGCGGGGGGACTGGACCGGCCGACCCGTGGTGACGTCCGGGTGGAGGGGCAGCCCCTCGGCGCGCTGGACCGCCGCGGGCTGGCGCAGCTGCGCCGACGCCGCATCGGCTACATCTTCCAGCACCTCAACCTGCTGGGCAGCCTGAGCGCGCTGGAGAACGTCGCGCTCCCGCTGGAACTCGACGGCGTCGGCGGTCGACGGGCCCGGGCGGCTGCCCTGGCCGCGCTGACCGAGGTGGGCCTACCGGCGCTGGGTGACCGCTTCCCCGACCAACTCTCCGGTGGCCAGCAGCAGCGGGTGGCCATCGCCCGCGCGCTGGTCGGCGAGCGACGGCTGGTGCTCGCCGACGAACCCACCGGGGCGCTCGACTCGCAGACCGGCGAGGCGGTGCTGCACCTGTTACGCCGCCGCATCGACGCGGGCGCCGCCGGCATCCTCGTCACCCACGAGGCGCGGCACGCCGGCTGGGCCGACCGGGTGGTGTTCCTGCGCGACGGCGTGCTGGTCGACACGACCGCGCCGCTGGGCAGCGTCGAGCAACTGCTCTCCGGCAGCGACCGTTGACCCTGCGTCGGTCGCCGGTGGAGTCCGGTCGCGTCGGCACCCCGAGCGGGCCGCCGCCGTCGCCGTCGGACGGGCGGCGACGGTTCGCCGAACTGACCGGCTCGTGGCGGGCGGCGCTGCGGATCGCCCGCCGGGAGTCCCGGCGGGCGCGGCGACGGACCGCCCTGGTGCTCGCGATGATCGCGCTTCCGGTGCTGGTGCTGGCCTTCCTGGCCGCGAGCTACGACATGGCCGAACTGACACCGCAGGAACAGCTCGACCGGCGGCTCGGCGTCGCCGACGCCGAACTGCGCTGGTTCGCCGACACCCCGGTCGTCCAGGACGAGTCGGGCGACACCTGGTATCCCCGTGACGGCGGCCGGTCGGCGTTGAGCCGTCCGACCACCGCCGCCGAGGTGACCGCGTTGCTCGGCCCCGGCAGCCGGGTCACCGAGATCCGCGCCGGGAGCCCCGTGACGGTGCGGGGTCCACGTGGCGACGAGACGCTCCAGGCATGGGTCCTCGACCTCACCGACCCGCTGGCCCGCGGCCTGGTTCGGTTCCGGTCGGGGCGGGCGCCGCAGCAACCCGGAGAGGTCGCGCTGAGTCCGACAGCACTGCGCCGGCTGGACGGACGCCTCGGTGAGGCGGTGCCCACCGCCGACCGGACCCGGACGTACACGGTGGTCGGTGTGGTCGAGTTCCCCGACGACCTCGGCCCGGTGATCGCGCTGCACCCGGCGGCCGTCGGCCGCGTCGACGGCCAGCCGGACAGTCGGTGGCTGATCGACGTCCCTGACAGCGTCGACGCGGCGATGGTCGCCCGGCTCAACGAACGCGGAGTGGTGGTGGCGCCTCGTCACGTGCCCGCTTCGACGACGCCGTCCCGGAGCTTCATCGGGTACGTCGGCCCCGCCGACACCAACGACCTGAGCACGATGGTGCTGATCGCCGGGCTGGGTTTGCTGGAGGTGGTGCTCCTGGTCGGGCCGGCGTTCGCGGTGGGGGTACGCCGTCGCCGCCGGGACCTGGCGCTGGTGGCGGTGGCCGGCGGGGACGCTGCCCACCTGCGTCGGGTGGTGCTCGCCGACGGGGTGGTACTGGGCGTGTTGGGCGCCGCGGCCGGGCTGCTGCTCGGTGTCGGAGCGGCGTTCGCCGGTCGTCCCCTCATGGAGCAGTACGTCTTCGGCACCCGCTTCGGCGGGTACCGGTGCTGGCCCCTGGCCCTGGTCGTGCTCGGCGGCGTCGCGGTGCTGGCCGGGGTGCTGGCGGCGTCCGCGCCGGCCTGGACGGCGGCCCGGCAGGACGTCATGGCCGGGCTCGCCGGTCGACGAACCCCTCCCCCGCCCCGTGCCCGGGCGCTCGTCAGCGGGTTGGTGCTGGTCGTCGGCGGGGCGGCGCTCGCGGCGTTCGGAGCGACCCGGACGTCGCCGGCGGTGATCCTGGCCGGCCTGATCCTCGGCGAGCTGGGCCTGGTCTGCTGCACACCCACCCTCATCGGCGGGCTCGCCCGGCTCGGTCGCGTGCTGCCGCCGGCACCCCGGATCGCGTTGCGCGACGCGAGCCGGAACCGGGCCGCCGCAGCGCCGGCCATCTGCGCCGTGATGGCGGCGGTGGCCGGCAGCGTCGCGCTCGGCGGCTACCTGGCCAGCGACGCGGTCCGCGACGCCCGTACCTATCAACCGCTGCTGCCCACCGGTCACGTCCTGGTCAATCGCGATGACCCGGCCCTGCGGCCGGAACCGACGTTGGAGCAGGTCAGCGCCGCCGCCCGGAAACACCTCGGCGCAAGCGCCGCCGCCCTGGTGCAGGCCACGGCCTGCCCGTCGGTCGACGGCCCGGCCAGCTACTGCTCCGTCGTACCGGAACTCCCGCCGGATCGTGCCTGCCCCTTCCAGCCCGGGGACAGCCTGTCGGCGACCCAACGTCGGCAGGCGCGGGCCGACCCGCGCTGCCGGGACCGCACGGCGGACGCCTTCGGGAGCTACGTGCAGACGCTCGTGGACGACGGCAGCGCGCTGCCGCTGCTCACCGGCGCCGACCCGGCGGCGACCACCGCCGCCACCGCCGTGCTGCACGCCGGGGGCGTGGTGGTGACCGATCCGCGCTACCTGCACGACGGTCTGGTGACCGTGCAGGTGAGCGAGGTCCGGGCCGGCCGGGACGAGGCGACCACCACGCGACGGGACCTGCCCGGGTACGCCCTGGCGCCGGCGAACGGCCAGCCTCGCCTCCTGCTGTCCGCGACGGCGGCCCGGCAGCTCGCCCTGAAGCCGGTTTCGAACGGTTGGGTGATCGACACCCCGACGCCGCCCAGCCAACGTGGTCTGGACGAGTTCACCGCCGACCTGCGGGCCTTCGGAGGTTTCTCCTTCCAGGTGGAGCAGGGCGCCGCCCCCCGCGACGATTCGCCGCTGCTGTTGCTGCTCGCGGCGGCGGCCGGAGTGATCACGGTGGGCGCGGCCGGGATCGCCACGGCGCTCGCCGCCGCCGAGGGCCGCGGGGAGTTGTCCACGCTCGCGGCGGTCGGCGCGGCTCCGGCCGTACGCCGGCTGCTGGCGATCTGTCAGGCCGGGGTGATCGCGGGTCTCGGTTCGGCGCTCGGCATCGTGGCCGGTCTCGGCACCGCGGCGATCGTGCTGTTCTCGGCCAACCGGGAGTACGCCACGGTCTGGCCGGCGCTGGAGCCGTACCCGTACCTGGTGCCGTGGCCGGCCCTGGGCGTCCTGGTGCTGGTGCCGATGGTGGCGATGCTCGGCGCGGGCCTCTTCACGCGGGCCCAGCTGCCGATCGAGCGTCGCCTGGACTGAGGTCGCCACCACACCCGGAACCGGGCCGTCCGGGGGTGCCGCCGGGGCGGGGCAACCGGCAGACTGATCCGCGTGTCAGCGCTCGCTACCCTCACCCGCCGACTCGGCCACCACCGTTGGTTCGGGACCGCCGCCCGCCTGCTGGTACCCGCCGACCGGATCGTCGGCCGGCTCACCCGCGGACGGGTGGTCGCGCTCGGTCTGCTGCCGTCTCTGGTGATCACCACGACCGGCCGCCGGTCCGGCAAACCGCGCAGCAACCCTCTGCTCTACGTGCCCGACGGCGACGCGTACGTGGTGATCGGTTCCAACTGGGGGCAGACCCACCAGCCCGGTTGGGCGATGAACCTGCTCGCCGACCCGGCGGCCGAGGTGGACGTGAAGGGCCGCCGGTTGGCGGTGCGGGCCGAGCCGGCGTCCGGGGCCGAGCGGGACCGGCTGTGGGAGCTGCTCGTCGCCCAGTGGCCGGCGTACCGCACCTACGTCGAGCGGGCCGGAGGTCGCGAGATCCGCATCTTCCGGCTGGTGCCGACCGGGCGCGGCGGACCGGCCAGCCCGCCGTCGGCTGGCTAGGCTGACGCCAGTCGCCCCAGGGGGAGGTTGTGGACCCGTGAGCGCGAGGAGTGAGCCGGTCCTGCGAGCCCCGCAGTCGCGAACAGAGATTGAACCGTGAGCGCGAGGAGTGAGCCGGTCCTGCGAGCCCCGCAGTCGCGAACAGAGATTGAGCCGTGAGTGCGATAGGTGACGACCGGCGGTGGCCGGTGGCGGAGCGGGTGGCCGAGGCGATCCAGCGGCGTTTCCCGGCCGACGTGCTCGCGATCGCGGTCCACGGCCCGCTCGCGCACGGCGACGACGACGGTGGCGGGGACGGCGAGGTGGGGATGCTGGTGGTCACCTACCGGCCGGGTGGCGGGCCGCCGCCGGCGACCCGACGGGTGGACGGCGTGCTGGTCGACCTGACCGTCGCCGCCGCCGACGACTACCTCGGGCAGGCCCGGGTGCTCTCTCCGCTGTGGCCGCTGACGGCCGACCGGTACGTCACCACCCAGTCGCTGTTCGACCCGACGAACTGGCTGCGGACGTTACGGGACGAGCACCTCGGCCGGCTCGCCCGGGCCCGACCGGCGGAGTTCAGCACCGCGGCACGGCAGGCCTGGTACCGGGGCAGCGCCGCGCACGCGCGGGCAGCCCGCCTGGCCGAGTGGTACGAGACCGACCAGGCGCTGCTGATGCTCGGTGAGGCGCGGTTGGCCGCGGCGACCGTGACCGGCCTGCTCGGCCGCACCTATTTCCGTGATCCGGGTGACGCGGTGCGGCGTACGGGTCTGGCCGGCGCGGACATGACCGAGGTCGGTGCGGTGCTGGCCCGGCAGGCGGAGGAACTGGCGGCGCGTGGCCGCCCGGTGGACGGCACGATCGACGATCTGCTCGGCGGTTGACGGGGCGTCACAGTCCGCCCTGCACCCCGATCAGCGAGCCGATGAGGTAGGTGGCCCCGGCCGCCGCCGCGCCCAGCACGAGTTGACGCAGGCCGCTGGTCCACCACGGGCGGTTGGTGAACCGGGCCACCACCGCGCCGGCGGCGAACAGTCCGAGTCCGCCGACGGCGAGCGCCATCCAGAGTGCGGTGGCGCCCAACAGGTACGGCAGCAGGGGGATCAGCGCCCCGAGGGAGAAGAAGACGAACGAGGAGATCGCCGCCGCCCACGGGCTCGGCTGGTCGTCCGGGTCGACGCCCAACTCCTCGCGGACGTGCACCCGCAGCGCTTCCTCCGGATCGCGCCGTACCGCCTCGGCGACCTGGGTGGCGAGGTCGCGGGGCAGCCCTCGGGCGACCCAGGCGTCGGCCAGCTCGCGGGCCTCCGCCTCGGGGTGCCGCTCCAGCTCGCGCCGCTCCTTGGCGACCTCGGCGGCGACCTGCTCGTTGGCCGAGCGCACGCTCGTGTACTCGCCGAGCCCCATCGAGATCGCGCCGGCCACCAGGCCGGCGGTGCCGGTCAGCACGATGTTGTGCGGCGAGACGCCACCGCCGCCGACGCCGGCGATGAGGGCGATGTTGGTGACCAGGCCGTCCATCGCGCCGAAGACGGCGGGACGCAGCCAGCCGCCGGAGACGTCCGCGTGGTGCGCCTCGCGCAGGGCGGCGGGAGTGTCGGTCACGGCGCATGCCCTTCGTTCGCGACTGCGGGACTCCGCTTCGCTGCGTTCCTCGCGCTCACAGCGCATGCCCTTCAATCGCGACTGCGGGACTCCGCTTCGCTGCGTTCCTCGCGCTCACAGCGCATGCCCTTCGTTCGCGACTGCGGGACTCCGCTTCGCTGCGTTCCTCGCGCTCACGGAAGCGTCAGGATCTCGTGGCCGTCGTCGGTGACGACGATGGTGTGCTCGAACTGGGCGGTCCACCTGCGGTCCTTGGTGACCACGGTCCATCCGTCGTCCCACATGTCGTACTGGTAGGTGCCGAGGGTGATCATCGGCTCGATGGTGAAGGTCATCCCCGGCTCCATGACGTCCGTCGGCCGAGGGCTGTCGTAGTGCGGCACGTAGAGACCGCTGTGGAAGGTCTCGCCGATGCCGTGGCCGGTGAAGTCACGGACCACGCCGTAGCCGAACCGCTTGGCGTACGACTCGATGACGCGGCCCACCACGTTGATCTGGCGGCCCGGCGCCACCGCGCGGATGCCGCGCATCATCGCCTCGTGGGTGCGCTCGACGAGGAGCCGGACCTCCTCGTCGACCTCGCCGACGCAGAAGGTGGCGTCGGTGTCACCGTGCACACCGCCGATGTACGCGGTCACGTCGACGTTGATGATGTCGCCGTCGGTCAGGACCGTGGAGTCCGGGATGCCATGGCAGATGACCTCGTTGAGGCTGGTGCAGCAGGACTTGGGGTAGCCCCGGTAGCCGAGCGTCGACGGGTACGCGTCGTGGTCGCAGAGGAACTCGTGCACCACGCGGTCGATCTCGTCGGTGGTGACGCCGGGCTTGCAGTGCTCGCCGGCGAGCTGGGTCGCCTGGGCGGCGAGCCGGCTGGCGATCCGCATCTTCTCGATGGTCTCCGGCGTCTGCACGTGCGAGCCGCGCCACGGCTGCGGGCTCTTCTTACCCACGTACTCCGGGCGGGGAATGTGAGCGGGCACCGGTCGCGTCGGGGAGAGCGTGCCTGGGGTCAGCGGCGCACGGACGGTCATGCGGCAAGCCTATCGCCGGGCGAGCCGGTGACCCGCGCCACGGCCGGTCGGGACCGGTTGTTGCCCTGCCAGGTCGGCTGTGCCATCGTGTCTGCGTGGATCAAGGGGGAGCACCACCCGTCTTCTCCGCCCGCGCGGAGATCGACGGAGAGCACCTCCACGTGGTGGTGGCCGGTGAGGTCGACATGGCGACGGCCGACACGATGCTGCAGACCGCCCTGCGCGAGCCCGCCAGCCGGCTCACCCTCGACCTGCGGGCGGTGACCTTCTTCGACTCGGCGGCCATCCACGCGGTCGTCCGGCTCGCCCAGCAGTTCTCCGGCACACTCACCGTGCTGCCGTCCCGGCAGGTGCGCCGTGTGCTGGAGATCTCCGGCCTGGGCGACCAGCCCTGGCTCGACCAGGTCTGAGCCGCGCAGCCCGTCGTCAGCTCTGCAACTGCCGGCGCAGCGTCACCTCGGTGCCGCCGTCGGTACGCCGCACCATCAGGTCACCCAACGCCTTGATCAGCGACAGTCCGCGCCCCCGGAAGCCGGAGTCGGTGGACTCCCGCCACTGCCCGGTGTCCCGCACGGTGGCGATCACGGTCCGGTCCTCGATGGCCACCTCCACGGTGATCACCGCCTCGGCGGGGTGGACGGGGTGTTCGATGGCGTTCGCGGCGGCCTCCGAGACCGCCACGGTCAGGTCGAACAGGTCCGTCTCGCCGACGTTGTGCGCGACCAGGAAGTCCTCGAGGCGCTTGCGGAGCACGCTCAGCCGGGTCGGGTCGGCCGGCAGCCGCAACGCGAACCGGTTCAGCTCCGCCGCCTCCACGGCGAGCACCGCCACGTCGTCGCGGCGGGGTCGCCCGGCCACCCGCGCGACCACCGTGTCGACCAGATCCGCCACGTGCTGGCCCGGGGCGGCGGCGTCGACCCGCAACTGTGCCAGTGCGGCGTCGATGCCGAGCTGACGGTCCTCGATCAGCCCGTCGGTGTACAGCAGCAGCCGGCTGCCCGCGGGCAGCTCACCCTCGACGGTCCGGTAGGTGGCGCCGGGGATGGCGCCGACCGGCGGGCCGAGCGCACGGTCGTGCAGGAACGCCACGTCGTCTCCTCGGATCAGCAGGGGGGACGGGTGGCCGGCGCTGGCATAGCGCAGGCGACCGGTACGGGGGTTGAACAGCAGGCAGACCACCGTCGCGAACGACGACTCCTCGGTGGACACGACCAGCCGGTTGAGCCGGGTCAGCGACTCGCCCGGGTCGAAGCCCTCCAGCAGGTACGCCCGCAGCGCGTTGCGTAGCTGGCCCATGGCCGCGGCGGCCTGGACACCCTTGCCGACCACGTCACCGATGACCAGCATCAGGTTGTCGCCGTCGAGCGCGAACGCGTCGTACCAGTCCCCACCGACCTCGACGTCGGCGCTGCCCGGCAGGTAGCGGCTCGCGACGACCGCGCCCGGCAGCTGCGGCAGCGACCTCGGCAACAGACTGTGCTGCAACGTGGTGGCGATGTGGTGTTCGGCCTCGTAGAGCTGGGCGTTCTCCAGTCGGACGCCGACCAGCCGGGCCAGTTGGGTGAGCGCGGCCTCGTCGGCCTTCGCGTCGTCGTCGGCGGCCCGCCAGACCCGCAGCTCGCCGAGCTGTTCGCGGCTGGTCCCGGTCAGCGGGGCCACGAAGGTCGGGTCGGCGGCGCTGTCACCGCCGCCGTCGGCCTCGAACCGGGCGCCGGACGCGCTGACCACGACCCGGGCCGCCTCGGCGAGGCTGAGCGCGTGCCGGGCGGCGACCTGGAGCACGTCGCCGGTGGACCGGGCCGTGTTGACCGCCACCGCCGCGTCGGCCAGCGCCCGCAGACGACGGATGATCTGGCCGCGTAGCTGGCCCAGCTCGACGTTGGCCCGTACCCGGGCGATCAGCTCCTGCCCCGAGAACGGCTTGGTCAGGTAGTCGTCGGCGCCGACCGCGAGGCCGGCGACCGCCTCCGCGGAGCCGGCGCGGGCGGAGAGCAGCACGATCGGCACATCACGGGTACGGGGGTCCGCGCGCAGGGCGCTGACCAGACCGAACCCGTCCAACCGGGGCATCATCACGTCGCTGAGCACGAGGTCGAACCCGCCCTCACGGGCCAGCGTCAGGGCCGCCAGACCGTCGCTGGCGGTGACCACCTCCCAGGTCGGCGCGAGCAACCGGGTGACGTGCTCACGCAGGTCGGCGTTGTCATCGACGACCAGGATCCGGCCACTCGGGGTGCCTTCGGTCGGCTGCTGGCCGGCCTCCCCGGTGGCATCCCCGGCGGCCCACAGGGCGGTCTCGGCGACGAAGAGCCGGGCCTGCTCGGGCTCGCCCGTCGGCAGGGGGGCGAAGGGGACCACCCGGTCGGCGGGCAGGTGCTTCGAGGAGAACGGGACGGTCACCGTGAAGGTGCTGCCCTCGTCGACCCGGCTGGTCAGCCCGACCGTACCGCCGTGCATCTCGACCAGCTCGCGGACCAGCGCCAGCCCGATACCGGTGCCCTCGTGGGTGCGGGCGCGCGCCCCGGGCACCCGGTGGAACCGTTCGAAGACGTGCGGCAGTTCGTTGGGGACGATGCCGACGCCGGTGTCGGCGACATCCAGTCGGGCCACGTCGCCGTCGGCCCGGACGCGCACGCGGATCTCGCCGTCGAAGGTGAACTTCAGGGCGTTCGACACCAGGTTGAGGACGATCTTCTCCCACATGTCCCGATCGACGAAGACCGGCGCGGGCAGCGGCGGGCAGTCCACGACCAGTCGCAGGCCGGCACGCTCGGTGGCCGAGCGGAAGGTGCTGGCCAGTCGGGCGGTGTAGCCGGCCAGGTCGGTGGGCTGGTAGCGGGCCGCGAGCCGGCCGGATTCCAGCCGGGAGAAGTCGAGCACGGTGTTGACCAGCTTGAGCAGCCGCAACGCGTTGCGGTGCATCGTGACAAACCGGTCGGTGTACGCGGCGGGAAGTTCCGGGTCGGCCAGCATGTCCTCCAGCGGGCCGAGCACCAGCGTCAACGGGGTACGGAACTCGTGGCTGACGTTGGCGAAGAAGTTGGTCTTCGCCCGGTCCAGCGCGGCCAGCTCGGCGGCCCGGGCGCGCTCCTGTTCGTACGCCCGCTGGGTGCCGACCGCCCGGGAGACCTGCGCGGCCACGAGGTCGAGGAAGTCCCGGTACTCGTCGCCGAGCGGCAGCAGGCGGGCCACGCCGACGACCAGCGCGCCGACCGTCTCGTTGGTGGCCTTCACGGGCAGCACGAGCGCCACGTCGGCGGCGTCGGCCGGTCGCTGCGCGACGACGTCGCGCACCTGCACGGTGACGGAGGCGCCGTCGGTGACCAGTTCGGCGAACGTCTCCGGCGGAGCGGCCACCGCCGCCGGATCGACGCCGCTGGACCCGGTCAGCCGGAACTCGCCGGTGTCGTCGGCGAGGTAGACCAGCGCGAAGGGCACGTCGGCGGAGTGTCGGCCGAGCACGTCGGCGGCGGTGCGGCCCAGCTCGCCCGCGCTGGTCACGTCGGCCAGCTCGGTGCCCAGTTCGGACAACGCCCGCAGTCGGCGTTCACCGACCACCCGGCCGGTGGTCTCGTTCACGATGCAGTAGACGCCGCTGACCGAACCGTCGGCGTCCCGGATCGGGTCGTACGAGACGTCGAAGTAGGTCTGCTCGACGAAGCCGGACCGGTCCAGCAGGAAGGGGTGGTCCGCGCCACGGTAGGAGAGCCCGGTCTGGCGGACGCCGTCGAGCAGCGGGCCGAGCACGTCCCACGTCTCGGCCCAGTGGTGTCGGGCCGGTTGGCCGAGCACGTGCGGGTGCTTGCTGCCGATGGTCGGCCGGTACGCGTCGTTGTAGAAGGCGAGCTTGTCGTCGCCCCAGAACATGACGATCTGCGCGCTGGAGGAGAGCATCATGCTGACGGCGCTGGCCAGCGCGGTCGGCCAGTGTGCCGGGCCGCCCAGTGGCGCGGTGGACCAGTCGAAGGCGCGGAGGCGTTCGCCCAGCTCACCGCCGTTGGAGAAGGCGGCGGCCAACAGTGGGGGGATCTCCTGGCCGTCGGCGAACGGACGCCCCGCGTCCGCGCCCCCCTGGGCCGAGCTCATGCAGCCTCCCCGCCTCGGCCGTACCCCGCAGCCGTTGATCTTCAAGCGCCGTGCTCCGACTTGTACCCCGGCGGACCAGCAACGTAACGCATGACGCCCCGGGGACGCTGGTTAGCTGCGCTCCGGTCGTCGGCGACCTGACAACAGGGGACGGACGCTGCCCGCCGCCGAGGGCTCGGAGGGCTCTGAGCACTCAGAAAACAGGCAGGCCGTCGATGCTCGCGGCGTTCTTGGTGGCGCGATAGGTCACCAGATCATCGGCCGTGCGACGGGAGTGTGAGGTGAGTAACAGGTCGCGCTCCGCGCGGTAGTCCATCAACGGCACCGCGTAGCCGCAGGAGTCGCTGACCCGCTCCACGTCGACGACGATGACGGCCCGTACGGCGTGCACGTCCGGCGGCGCGGGAAACTCGGCGAGCCGTTCGGCGAAGGTCGCCTCGGTCACCGCCACGCTCCGGCCCCTGCCGTGCAGACGCACGATCTTCGGCGGCCCGTCGAAGGCGCAGAACATCAGGGTGATGCGGCCGTTGTCCCGCAGGTGGGCGATGGTCTCCGCACCGCTGCCGTGGTAGTCGAGGTAGGCCACCCGGTGTGGGCCGAGCACCACGAACGTGCCCGCCATGCCCTTCGGCGAGACATTGACGTGCCCCTCGGGACCGGACGGCGCGGTGGCCACGAAGAAGACCGGCTGGGCCGCGATGAACTCCCGCAGCCGACCGTCGATCTCCGGATAGACCTTGCCCATGCGTCGATCCTCCCACCGTGCGGGCCACCCGACGCGGGCGACCTGCGTCACAGCACGGGTGACTCGCCGACGCGTACCCCCTCGTCGTGATCACCCACCGGCGGGCCGGACCGCCGGGCGGCCCGGACCAGCGCGGTGATCGGCAATGGGTCCGGCTCGTTTTCCGGGTGCCACTGCACGCCGAGCACGAACGCGCGGTCCGGATCCTCCACGGCCTCGATCACGCCGTCGGCCGCCCAGCCGGTCACCGCGAGCCGGCCCGGGGTGGCCACCGCCTGGTGGTGGTACGAGTTGACCTGCTGGACCCCGACCAGGGTCCGTGCCGCGAGGCTGCCCGGCGCGAACCGCACCGGATGGGTGCCGTAAACGCCCGGTGCCGGCCGGTGCGCCTCGGAGCCGAGCACGTCCGGCAGGTGCTGGTGCAGGGTGCCGCCGTAGGCGACGGCGAGGAGCTGCATGCCCCGGCAGACGCCGAGCACGGGCAGATCGGCGGCGAGGGCGGCCTCCAGCAGCGTCAACTCACCGGCGTCCCGGTCCGGCCGGTCCTCGGTCCGCGGGTGCGGCTGCTGGCCGTACCGCCCCGGGCCCACATCGGCGCCCCCGGCCAGCAGCAGCCCGTCGAGGACCGCCAGCACGTCGGCGTCGACGTCGTCCGGAGGCAGCACCACCGCCCGGCCACCGGCGACCATCACCGCCCGCACGTACGCCTCGGGCACCAGGACCGCCCGCACACCACGCCACACGGCCCAGTCGGCGGGCTCGACGTACGCGCTGATCCCGATCAGGGGCCGCCTCACCGCACCGGCACCGTTCGCGACTGCGGGGCTCGCAAACCCGGCTCACTCCTCGCGCTCACAGAGCCTGCTGGGGTTCGCGACTGCGGGGCTCGCAAACCCGGCTCACTCCTCGCGCTCACAGGGGCGTCACGTACGCGCCCGTGATGCCGCCGTCGACCACGAACTGCGCGGCGGTCATGAACGAGGCGTCGTCGCTGGCCAGGAAGGCCACCGCGGCGGCGATCTCCTCCGGCTGCCCGAAGCGACCCATCGGCACGTGCACCAGCCGGCGGGCGGCCCGCTCCGGATCGGCGGCGAACAGCTCCAGCAGCAGCGGGGTGGCCACCGGGCCGGGACAGAGCGCGTTGACCCGGATCCCCTCCCGGGCGAACTGCACACCCAGCTCGCGGGTCATCGCCAACACCCCGCCCTTGCTCGCGGTGTACGCGATCTGCGACGTCGCCGCGCCCATCAACGCCACGAAGGAGGCCGTGTTGATGATCGACCCCTTGCCCTGCCGCCGCATGTGCGGGATCGCGTACTTGCAGCACAGGTAGACGCTCGTGGTGTTGACCCGCAGCACCCGCTCCCAGGCGTCCAGGCCGGTCTCCAGGATGGAGTCGTCGTCCGGCGGGGAGATGCCGGCGTTGTTGAACGCGATGTCCACCCGGCCGTGCCGGTCGGCCACGCCGTCGAACAGGTCACGGACCGCCGACTCGTCGGCCACGTCGGTGGCCACGAACTCGCCGCCGCACTCCTGCGCGGCCCGCGTGCCGGCCTCCGCGTCGATGTCCACGCAGACCACCCGGGCCCCCTCGGCGGCGAACCGCCGTACGGTGGCCAACCCGATGCCGCTGCCCGCTCCGGTGACCACGGCCACCCGGTCCTGCAACCGACCCTGCACTGGTCTCACTCCTTCGTCGCGATGAACACGTTCTTGACGTCGGTGAAGGAGTGCAGCGCGTCCGGGCCCAGCTCACGGCCGAGCCCGGAGCGCTTCATCCCGCCGAACGGGGTCCAGTAGCGCACCGAGGAGTGCGAGTTGACGCTGAGGTTGCCCGAGTCGACGGCCCGTGCCATCCGCAGCGCGCGCCCGACGTCCCGGGTCCAGATCGAGCCGGAGAGGCCGTACTCGGTGTCGTTGGCGAGCCGGACCGCGTCGGCCTCGTCGTCGAACGGCAGCACCGAGACCACCGGCCCGAAGATCTCCTCCCGCCAGTGCCGGTCGGCCGGCGAGTCGGCCAGCAGCACGGTGGGCGCGTGCCAGAAGCCGGGACCGTCCGGGCACGAGCCGGTGAAGGCGACAGTCGCCCCGGTCACGTAACCGGCTACCCGGTCCCGCTGGGCCGCCGAGATCAACGGGCCCATCTCGGCAGTGTCGCGGGACGGGTCCTCGACCCGCACCGCCCGTACCGCTGGTTCGAGCAGTTCCAGGAAACGGTCGTACACCGGTCGTTGGACCAGGATCCGCGACCGTGCGCAGCAGTCCTGGCCGGCGTTGTCGAAGACCGCGCCGGGCGCGGTAGCGGCGGCGGCCTCCAGGTCGGCGTCGGCGAACACGATGTTGGCGCTCTTGCCGCCCAGCTCCAGGGTGAGCCGCTTCACCTGCGCGGCGCAGCCGGCCATGATGCGCGTGCCGACCTCGGTGGAACCGGTGAAGCAGATCTTGCGGACGGCCGGGTGGCTGACGAACCGCTCCCCCACCACCGCGCCCTCGCCCGGCAGCACGGTGAACACGTCCTCGGGTAGGCCCGCCTCGCGGGCCAGCTCGGCCAGGCGCAGCGCGGTGAGCGGGGTCAGCTCGGCGGGTTTGAGCACCACCGTGTTGCCGGCGGCGAGGGCCGGGGCGAACCCCCACGCGGCGATCGGCATCGGGAAGTTCCACGGCACGATCACGCCGACCACACCGAGCGGTTCGTGGAAGGTGACGTCCAGACCGCCGGGTACGGGGATCTGCCGGCCGGTCAGCCGCTCCGGCGCACCGGCGTAGTAGTCCAGCACGTCCCGGACGTTGCCGGCCTCCCAGCGGGCGTTGCCGATGGTGTGCCCGGAGTTCCGCACCTCCAACAGGGCCAACTCGTCCAGGTGCGCGTCGACGACGGCGGCGAACCGCCGCAACAACCGCCCCCGATCCCCCGGCGCAACGTCCCGCCATGTCGTAAACGCCTTCGCGGCCCGCGAGATCGCGGCGTCGACGTCGTCCAGGGAAGCCCCGGCAACCTCCTGAAACCCCACCCCGGAAGCCGGATCAACAATCACGCCCACGCGCCCCACCCCTCGTCGTCGATCATGTAGTTGTGGTGCCTCGCGAAAGCCGTGTCACGTTGCATTCCGCCCACCACAACTCCATGATCGACACGGACAAGCGGGGAGGGCTAGAGGCGTTCGAAGCCACGGGTCAGCTCCCAGTCCGTCACCGCCGCGTCAAATGCGCTCAGCTCCACCTTTGCCTGGTTGGCGTAGTGGGCTACCACCTCGTCGCCGAAGGCGCTCCGGGCCACCTCGGACTTCTCCCACAGGGTCAGGGCGTCGCGCAACGTGGTGGGGACGCGCTCGGCGTCCGGGTCGTCGTACGCGTTGCCGGTGCACTCCGCGCCCAGTTCCAGCCCCTGTTCGATGCCGTGCAGCGCGCCCGCGACCAGCCCGGCGATCGCCAGGTACGGGTTGACGTCGGCCCCGGGCACCCGGTTCTCCACCCGCATGCCCTGGCCGTGCCCGACCACCCGCAGCGCGCACGTGCGGTTGTCGACACCCCAGCGCAACGCCGTCGGGGCGAACGAGCCCGGCTGGTAGCGCTTGTAGGAGTTGATGTTCGGCGCGAAGAGGAGGCTGAACTCCCGCATGGTGGCGAGCAGCCCGGCGAGCACCCGCTGCCCGGTCGACGACAGGTGCGCCGGCCCGTCCCCGAGCATCGCCGACGAGCCGGACGCGTCCCGCAGCGAGAAGTGGATGTGGCAGGAGTTGCCCTCCCGCTCGTTCGGCTTGGCCATGAACGTGATCGACATGCCCTCCTGGGCGGCGATCTCCTTCGCGCCGTTCTTGTAGATGACGTGGTGGTCGGCGCAGGCCACCGCCTCGTCGTACCGGAAGGCGATCTCGTGCTGGCCGAGGTTACACTCGCCCTTCGCGCTCTCCGGGGTGAGCCCGGCGCCGGCCATCTCGGTGCGGATGCGGCGCAGCAGCGGCTCCACCCGGGCGGTACCGAGCAGCGAGTAGTCCACGTTGTACTGGTTCGCCGGCGTGAGGTCGCGGTACCCGCGCCGCCAGGCGTCCTCGTACGAGTCGCGGAACAGCACGAACTCCAGCTCGGTGCCTGCGTACGCGGTCAGCCCGTGCTCGGCCAGCCGGTCCAGTTGCCGCCGCAGGATCTGCCGGGGCGAGGCGACCACGTCACCGGAGCCGTCCAGCCAGGCGAGGTCGGCCAGCAGCAGCGCGGAGCCGGGCTGCCAGGGCACCCGGCGCAGGGTGTCGAAGTCCGGCACCATGGCGAAGTCGCCGTAGCCGCGTTCCCAGCTCGACATCGCGTACCCGTCGACGGTGTTCATGTCGACGTCCACCGCCAGCAGGTAGTTGCAGCCCTCGCTGCCGCCCTCGACCACCTGGTCGAGGAAGAAGGGCGCGTGGAACCGCTTGCCCTGCAACCGGCCCTGCATGTCGACCAGGGCCAGCACCACCGTGTCGATCTCGCCATCGTCGACGGCGACCCGCAGTTGTTCCAGCGTGAGCGGCGCATTCCTCATGAGCGGGCCTCCATCACCAAGGTCTACTGGCAAACCGGATCACCGTCAATGCCCCGTGCCGCCGGGGAGCGAAACCGCGAGTTCGTCGCCGCGCCCGGGTATGGTGCGATGCGCGTCATGGCGGACCGGGAGCCGCCGGTCGCCGCCCAGGTGACATGACGAGGCCGGCGTCCGGACTCCGAACGCCGGCCCCGCTCTCACGTCACACCACGGTTCCCTTCGACACCACGATGTCCTCCCTGCCGGTCTGTGACCAGAACACCGGTTCGTCCGAATAGCTGAGTTTCGCCTCGGCCCAGAGTGGGTGCGCCGAGACCACGAACCAGTCATGGCCGCGGGACAGCAGATAGATGTCCCAACCGGGTTCGAGGACCAGTTCGTGCAACTCCGTCAGACGGCGCGTCTGCTCCGGATCTGCCCTACGCAGCCATAAGCCGCGCAGCATGAAGGGCGTGCAGAGATACTTCACGTCCTGGAACAGCACCTCGAGCCGGTGCTCGTGCGTCGAGTTCGCGTCAGCCTGGAGCCACACCTGGGTGTGGGTACGGCTCACGTGCGTGATCTGGAACAGCCGGTCCGGCGCCTCGAGTTCAGTGATGATCTTGTTGCTCATGGTTGTCACATTCCCTTGAACTCTCGCCAGCCGGCGTCCGTCGTCGGGAGCTTGCCCCACAGCTCGGCGGAGATGTCCTTGCCGTTGATGAAGAACTGAACCGACTTCCTGTCCCGCCCGCCGTCGGCCGGCCCGAGGATGATCGCATTTATCAGCTGCGCCATCTCCCAGTTCGTGCCCTGACCGCGCATCGCGTCCTCCGGACTCATGCTCTTTCCGCGTTGGACCGCGGTGCGCAGCGCGAGAAAGGCGTCCGGGTAGCCGTCCAGCCCGTCCAAGGTGACGTAGAGCTTGACGCTCGGATCCTTGATCGCCGCCTTCACCATGCCGATCCACAGCGGCAACGTGTCGTTGGTGTCCGGGTCCATGCTGGCCCAGGCAGAGCCGTTGTACGTGGTGACGTTGAGGCCATCCCTGTTGAGCAGATCCCTGAGAGCGTCACTGCCCAGACCTTCCGATGGACCGTTCAGGCCCAGCACCACATCCTTGCAGCCACCGTTGTGCACGAGGACCGGCGTCTCACCGGCGAGCACGTAGTACGTGTGCGTGCGGTGCACGGTGAGGTTGAACATCGTCCGGTGACCCGGATGGGTCCGCACCGCGGAGACGCGGGCAGCACGCCCGTCGGGGGTGTGCAGGACGCTGCCGGGCTCAAGCTCGCCAGCACCGGTCCAGCTGTGGGTCGCCGGAACGAAGAAGGGATGCTTGGGCGTGGTCCGCAGAACGGCACGCTGCCCGTTGGGCTGCTGAACGGTCAGGTCGGTGAGCTCGGTGTCGACGTTTCTGATCAGGTCGACGACCGGTTCGCCGCGGCTGCTGCCGGTCAGCGAATCGGTGGCGAGCACCCGATCGCCGACCTCCACGTCGGCGATGGGCTTGCTGGTGCCGTCGGCGAGCAGGACAGGAGTATCGGCCGCGAAACTGTTCCCGCCCGCCAGACATGAGGGCAGCCGCTTGAGTTTCGCGAAAGCGAGCGTGAGCAGCGAGATCTGAGTCTCGGCCACCTTCGCCGCGCGGCTGAGTTGGTAGAGCTGCTTGGCGGCCTTGAAGCCGGCGCCGACGAGCTTGGCGATGCCGGCGAAGGCCAGCGCCTCCAACGCGATACTGCCCAGGTGCAGCAGGGTGTTGGCCAACGACTGGTCGCCGTTGAAGTACTTGTAGACGCTGAGGCCGACATCGCCGATGGTCATCAGGGAGCCGACGACGACCTGGCAGGCCACTGTTACCACACAGCCGATACCGACGGCGATCGCGACGGGAACCAGCGCGGCCGTGATGCCCTTGAGCGACTCGGTGATCAGAGCCAACGTCTGGTCACCGGTGAACTCCGGGTTGAGAACCGACGCGAGGCAGTTCTTGCTGAGCTGACTACCGTCGGGGTAGACGCTGCAGTAGGCGGAATTGCTGTAGGCCCGTTTGGCGAGTTCGACGGGGTCAGCGATGACGTTGGAGACGCAGTTCTTGTACCAGTCTCCCTGGGTGCCGGCCAGCAACCTCTCGATGTCCGACGCCGGCCCGGCGGCGTACTCAGCGTGACACTTGGCGATCTCCGCGCCTCTGACCGACAGGAACTTCCCGTATGCCTGGTCGGCTGCGGCCTGGGCCTCTTCGGCGCTCTTTCCGGCGGCGAGCGCCGAATCGAGGGCGCGCTGGGCCGAAGCGCGTGCCTCGTTGGCGGACTTGACGGCCTGCTCGTGGGAGGCGACGGCCCAGGCTGCGGAGCGGATCGCGCTGCGTGCCGAGGCGGCGGCGCGGGTCGCGGCGGCCTTGGCGGTCTGCACCGCGACGGCTGCCTTCTCGGCCGACTGACCGGCCTGGGTGGCGTACTGATCGGCCTGTGCCGCGTATGCGGCGGCCTGCTGCGCCGACAGGGCGGCCTGGTTGGCGTAGTTCGTGGCAGCCGCCGCGTCCTTACGGGCCGTGGCTGCGACGGACTGCGCCTTGAGCGCGTCCTCGGTCGCCGTCTTGGCGATCTGGTTGATCCGCTGCACCAGGCCAGCGACCACGGCGAGGTGGGCGGCGCCGTCCTGGTCCCGCTCGGCCGCGGCGTAGCGGCCTTCGTCGAGGAACTGCCGCAGCCCTGGCGGTGGACCGTCCAGGGCGATCTGCGCCGCGGCCTTCAACTCCGGGCCGCTGTCCGGGCTGGCCATGATCGTGTTGACCTGTATGCGCTGCCCGACCGCGGCGGCCCGGTACTGGCCGGCGGCGATGAACTCCCGCAGCACCTGTCCGTCCCCGGAGTCCAGTGCCACCTGCGCCTGCTGCGCCAGATACGTGTCACCGGCGGTCTTCGCCGCGGACATGATCTGGTTGACCTTGAGCCGGTCCTGCGTGAGCCGGCCGGAGTAATTCTGCGTCTGCAGGAACTGCGCCACCTGCGCATCGCTGCCCGCGAGCGCGGCGAGCGCCGCGTCGCGCAGCGCGGTGTTGTCCGTGATGGCCAGGTCCTGCAGCGTGACCCGGTCGTCCTGCCCGGCCGCGATGGCGATACCGGTACGGACGAACTCCATCACCTGCAGGTCACTACCGCCCAACGCGGCCTGCGCGGCCTGCCGGGTCCAGGCGCCACGGGCGTGCATCAGGCTCAACGCGACCTTGCGCCCGGCAACGACAGCGAGATCGGGATCGGTGGCCGGGTTGATCGCCTCGGCGATCAACCGGTTGGTCTCCGCATCACGCTGAGCGGCCTGCACCGCGTCCCACTTGGCCGCCGCCTGCGCCTGGTCGTACAGCGTGCTGGCCTGCCGGGCCGCCTCGACGCCCTCGTCGAGCATCACCGCGATACGCTCCGCGTCGGCCGTCCGCGCCGCGTTGTACACCTCGACCGCCTGACCGGCGGTCTCCGCCGCGGCCTGGGCCGCGGCAGTCGCGGCGTTCGCGGCGTCGCTCGCCCGCTGGGCGGCTGTTGCGGCGTCACCGGCATGATTTGCCGCGTCGATCGCCGCATCCGCAGCCTGCTCCGCATGCTGCGCCGCTCGGTTCGCCGCGTCCCGCGCGCGGAACGCAGCCTGTGCGGCCACCAGCAGATAGTTCTGCGCGGCATCAGCCGCACGCAGCGCGCGATCAGCATCCGCCCGCGCTTGTTTGGCGGCCGCCACCGCCGCCGACGCGTCGGCGCCGGCCGCGTTGGCGTACCCGGTCGCCTCGTCATTGGCGTCCGACGCGTTCTTCGCCTCGAGCGCCGCCAGGCGGGCTGCGTCCACCGCACCCAGACCCGCCTGGATCGCCTGCCCCGCCAGATGTGCGCTGGTGGCGAGGTCCCGCGTCAGCCGCGCATTGTCCCGCGCCTCCTGCGCGATCACCCGGGCCGCGTCCGCCTTCGACGCGTCCGTCGCCGCGTTCGCCGCCGCGTTGTAGGCCTTGGTCGCCGCCCGCTCGGCCTGCGAGGCGGCCGACGCCGCACGCTGGGCGGCCCCGGCGGCCGCCCGGGCCGCACGCTGCGCCGAGGCTGCCGCCTGCACCGCCACCTTCGCCGCAGCCGCCGCCTTCTGCGCCGCCACCGCCGCTCGCTTGGCCTGCGCTGCCGCCTCTCGCGTGTCGTTACGCGCCGCATTCGTTGCCGCAGCGGCCTGTTGTGCCGACCGACGCGCCGCCTCGGCCGCCTCCTTCGCCCGTGCTCCCTCGTCGACCGCCCGCTGTGTCTCCTGCGCAGCCAGCCCACCCTGCGCCTGGGCCTGCGCCTGCAGCGCCGTCAGGGATTCGGTCTCCTGGTCCCGAGCTGCCGCTACCGACCACCCGTAAGCCAGGAAAGACTCCAACGCCTCCGGCGTGTCCGCATCGAGCGCCTTCTGCCCCGCGGCCTTGACGGCGGTCCCACCGGACGACATCGCCTGGTTGACCCGTAGCCGCTGATCTACCCGCCATCGCGACTGCCAGGCAGAGTCGACGAACTCACGCCACACCGACGGATCCGGCGAGTCCAACGCCACCTGAGCGGCCGCCTTGACCTGCGTCCCGCCAGCGGCCATCAACTGGTTGACCTGGACCCGCACGTCTGTGTCCGACGGCTGTTGCCAGCCGTAGTCCAGGAACCGGCGTAACGCGTAGGCGTCACCGGCATCGGCCGCGTTCAGCGCCGACTGTGCCGCGAGGCGAACCGCCGAACCGCTGTCCGCGATCACCGCGACCACGGCGTCACGGTCGTCGAGCCGCTGAGCCTCCTGCCACTTGCTCTCGAGGAACGTCCGCACCTGCTCGGGCGAACCGATCAGCGCCGTCTCCGCGGCGGCCCGTACCTTCGCTCCGCCGTACAGCCACGCCTGGACCACCGGCGCCCGGTCGACCGGCGGAGGCAGCGGATCCTCTGCTCGGGCCGGGGTGGGGTGCAGCAGGGACGCCAGCACGGCCAACGCGGTCAGGCACGCCAGCACTGCCTGCCACTGTCTGGTCGAGCGAAGCTGATGAGGTACGACCGGTGGCATGGACAATTTCGGAATCATTCAGTCCCCCGTGGACATGAGCGAGCGGCTCCTCGTGGGTCGAGGAGCATGAGTCGCCGGCCCGCGACCCTCCAAAAGAGAAGCTTGCCGATGGACCGGCGGTCGGAACCTACAAGGACTCGGCGGACCACGTGATCCCGCCAAATGTGAGCCAGCTCACAGCACCCCACGCTTCGGGGCCACCGATCAGTCGCCGCGCTCCTCGACGGTACGGACGGGGCCGGTGAACCACCTGCGGGCCGAGGCGTACCACCAGACGGCCACCACCAGCAGCACCCCGCCGACGGCGAGGGGCGCGTAGTTGACCGCCGACCAGGTGAAATCGTCGTTGCCAGGCACCCCGGCGGGCACGATCGGCAGTACGAAGTAGACGGCGATGACCGCGATCTCGATGACCGCGATCCAGCCGAGCAGCTTGTACTTGCGTCCCAGCGTCCACGGGCCGGGCACGAACCTCTCGCCCATGCGCAGCCGCAGCGCGATCGGGATGAGGAAGGACAGGTAGAGGCCGAGCACCGCGACGGAGACCACCGCGTAGAAGGCGACCGGGATGCCGGCCGAGCTCTCGTAGAGGGCCGGCAGAGTGAGCACCAGGCCGGCGATCGTCGCGCCGATAATCGCGTTGACCGGGGTGCCGTTGCGGTCGACCTTCGACCAGAGCCGCCAGCCCGGCACCGCCCGGTCGCGGCTGAACGCGTACGCCATGCGGCTCATCGACGTCACGCAGCTCATGCCGCAGAAGAACTGCCCGATGGTGGAGATGATGATGACGATCTTGAAGAAGACCGGGGTCAGCGCGGACTCGAAGATGGCACCGGAGAAGCCGCCGGCGGCGTTGATCGCCTCCACGTCGGTGGCCGCGAACAGGAAGGCCAGCAGCAGGATCCAGCCCCCGACCGCCGAGTAGAAGATCGACTGCCAGAGCCCCTTGGCGGCGGCCTGCGAGGCGCCCCGGGTCTCCTCGGAGACGTGCGCGCAGGCGTCGAAGCCCGTGATCGTGTACTGGGTGAGCAGGAAGCCCAGCGGCAGCACGTAGAACCAGAACGTCAGCCCGCCGGTGTCACCGTCACCGAAACCCGAGTTGTTGAACCGCTCGGTGAACACGAACTGAAAGCTCTGGTGGTTGTCCGGGACGAACACCAGGATGGCCACCACGACGGCGGCGCCGGCCACGTGCCACCAGACCGAGACGTTCTGGAGCACGTCGATGATCCGGTGCCCGTAGATGTTGATGAGGCCGTGCAGCGCCAGGATGATCACGAACAGGACGAACGCCTGCCGCAGCGTCCCGGCCCAGCCGTCGAAGAGCGCCGACAGGGTGAGGTTGAGGAAGGTCGCGCAGCCGTAGTCGACCGACGCCGTCACCGCGACCAGGCCGATCAGGTTCAACCAGCCGGTGAACCACCCGTGCACCGGACGACCCATGGTCGCCGCCCACCAGTAGATGCCGCCCGCCGTCGGGTACGCCGACACCAGCTCGGCCATGCAGAAGCCGATGATCAGGATGAACAGTGAGATCAGCGGCCAGCCCCAGGAGATGGCGACCGGCCCGCCGTTGTTCCAGGCCTGACCGAACGTCGTGAAGCAGCCGGCCAGGATCGAGATGATGGAGAACGAGATGGCGAAGTTGGAGAAGCCGCTCCACTTGCGGCGCAGTTCCTGCTTGTAACCGAGCTCGGCGAGTCGCCGGGCGTCGTCGTCCATCGGTTGCTCTGCGGTCGGAACGGGCGTCGTGGCCACTGCGCACCTCCCTGAGGTGGTTCCGTCAACGAGTGCGCAAAGTGTCGTCCCGATGATCAGGGGCGGTCAATACGTCGCGGGTGCCGTCCCGCTAATCCCGTTGCCGCCGCAGGCTCGACAACCGCATGCTGTACCCCGTGACCAGGCCCGATCGCGACGGGCTCCGTCGGACGCTCGGCAACGTCCGGCACACGGTGGTGCGGGGCGCCGCCTCTCTCTCGCGTACGGCCTCCCGCCGTATCCGACGAAGGCGCCCCGCGCCGCCACGTCCTCCCGCCAGTCACGGCGAGCCCCGACGTCAGCCGGGCAGCTCGACCACCACGCCCGATCGGGCCACGGTGACCGGCCCCCCGTACGCCCGCCGAGCCGCAGCCACCGCCGCGGCGGAGTCCGTGCCGGGCCACAGGTGGGTCAACAGGACCGCTCTGGCGCGTGCCGCACTGGCGTAACGGCCCGCCTCGGCGGCGCTCGACAGGAACCCGGCGTGCCCGTCCGGGATCTCGTCGACGTACGTCGCGTCGGCGATCAGCAGGTCGACGTCGCGGGCCATCTCGGCCAGCAGCGGACTCGGGCCGGTGTCCCCGGTGTACGTGAGCGACACCCCGGCCACGGAGAAGCGGGCGCCCGCGTTCGGCACCCAGTGCGGCAACGACCACGTCCGCACGGCGAACGGACCGACGTCGAAGGCGTCGCCGGGGGTGAACTCGTGCAGCTGGTACGCCGTGTCGACGACCCCCGACCCGTCGATCGCGAGCAGCGCGTCGAGGCTGCCGGTGGGCGCGTACACCGACAGAGCCGGGGCGGGTCGGTCGGCCAACGCCCTGGCCCGCAGCAAGGGCTGAAGGTCGGCGCAGTGGTCGGGGTGGCCGTGGCTGACGTACACCGCGTCGACCGCCGAGGCGGGCAGCCGGGTCAGCAGCGGTTGCAGGGTCGCGTAGCCGGGATCGATCAGCAGCCGGAAACCCTGGCGCTCGACCAGGAAGCCCGCACAGCCCTGGTCGACCGAGGGCCAGGCGCCGAGACCACCCAGCACCCCGATGCGCACGGGATCGACCCTAGCCGCAGCGGTTGTGCCGCACCGCCCCGAACGTCGTCCGGGCGAGGGGCGGATCACGTCAGCAGGAGGCCGCCGACCCAGAGGGCGCCGATGGTCAGGCCGGCCAGGAACTCCACCAGCATGGACAGGCCGACCGCCTTGAGGGCCTGCACGGTGGACGGCCAGGCGAGCCGGTTGCTGCCCAGCCGCAGCCGCTCGGCCGCCCACACCCCCACCACGAAGCCCAGCAGCAGGCCGACCACCGGGATCACGAAGAATCCCACCAGCCCGAGCGCTCCCCCGGCCAGCAGGGACGACGTCGGCACACCGGTGCGCTTGAGGTTGCGCCCCGGCCAGAGGTACTTCACGACCATGCCGCCGACGGCGACGAGCGTGGCGGCGGCGAACACCGCCCAACCACCGGGGCCGGCGCCTCCGAAGATCGCCCAGACCAGTACCCCGCCCCAGCACAGTGGCAGCGCCGGCAGGCCGGGCACCACCACGCCGGCCAGCCCGGCCACGATGGCGAGCGCGGCCACCACGGTCACCACCGTCTGCGAGTCGTTCAGGCTCACGCCGTCGCCTTCCGTCGGCACCACCCGGACCGGACCGGTCCGTCGCTCACGCCGCAGCCGTCCGTCGCCGGCCGGTCCGCGCGCCTCACGCCGCGGCCTGTCGCAGCCGGGCGGTGATGGCCTCGGCCGGGGCCGGCGCGCCGAAGTACCGCCCCTGCCCGGTGTCGCAGCGCAGGGCCCGTAGTCGCTCGGCCTGCACCCCGGTCTCCACCGCCTCGGCCGTGACCCACAGCTCCAACGCGTGCGCCAACCTGACCAACGCGTCGACGATCCGCTCGTCGCGGTGGTCGGCCGCCTCGTCCGTACCGTCGGCGCGGATGCCCTCGACGAAGGGGCCGGCCAGCTTCAGACAGTGGATCGGCAGCCGCCGCAGGTACGCGAGGTTGGAGTAGCCGGTGCCGAAGTCGTCGACCGCCAGCCGGACGCCCAGCGCCGCGAGCCGGTGCAGGCTGCGCAGCGGCTCGCCCGCGCTGCCCATGACGGCGCTCTCGGTCAGTTCCAGTTGCAGCAGCTCCGCCGGCAGACCGGTGGTGGCGAGCGCGTCGGCCACCGTCGCGACGATCGCCGGGTCGTCGGCCTGCCGGGCGGCCAGGTTGACGCTGACCACGACCCGCGCCTCGGGGAACTCCCGCCACCAGCGTTCGGCGTCGCGGCAGGCGCGCCGCAGCACCCACTCGCCGAGCCGGACGATCAGACCGGTCTCCTCGGCGAGGCCGATGAAGTGATCCGGACCGATGAGGCCCAGCTCCGGGTGTTCCCAGCGGACCAGCGCCTCCACGGCGAGCATCGTGCCCTCCAGCAGCGACACGATCGGCTGGTAGTGCAGGACGAACTCACCCCGGTCCAGCGCGGCCGGCAGGCCGGCGACCAGCGCGGACCGGGCGTGGTCACGGGCGCTGCGCTCCGGGTCGTACACCGCCCACCGGCCCCGCCCGGCCGCCTTCGCCCAGTAGAGCGTCGTGTCGGCGGCCTTCATCAGCTCGGAGGCGCTGGTCTCCGCGGCCGGGCAGTCCACGATCCCGACGCTTGCGGAGACCGCCAACTGCTGGTCGCCGACGTGTACGGGCGCGGCGACGGCGGCCAGCGCGGCCTCCGCCACGGCCACCGCGTCCTCGACGTCACCACCGCCGTCGACCAGGATGACGAACTCGTCGCCGCCCATCCGGGCGACCAGGTGGCCCCGGTCGGCCACGCACGCGGCGAGCCGCCGGCCGATCGTCACCAACAGCCGGTCGCCGAGGTCGTGGCCGAGGCTGTCGTTGATGGCCTTGAAGCCGTCCAGGTCGAGGAAGCACACCCCGACCCGCTGGCCGGGGCCGGCGGTGTCGAAGACCCGGCCCAACGTCTCGAAGAACAGCGTGCGGTTGGGGAGCCCGGTGAGCGGGTCGTGCAGCGCCTGGAAGCGCAGCCGCTGCTGGAGCTCGTACCGCTCGGTGATGTCCTCGATCATCGCGACGGTGAACCGTGGCCGGCCGTCGTCGTACCGGATCAGCGACACGGCCAGATCCGTCCAGACGACGCTGCCGTCCTTGCGGTGGTAGCGCTTCTCGACCCGCGCCGAGTCCTGCTTCCCCTCGATCAGTTCCTGGTACAGCTCCCACATGCCGGCGGCGTCGTCGGCGTGGAACAGCGCCGCCACGTTCATCTGGCACAGTTCCTCGATCGAGTAGCCGAGCATCTCGGCGAACGCCGTGTTGACGTCGATGATCTGCCCGTCCACGCCGGCGATGCCGATACCGATCGCAGCCCCGGTGAAGACCGCCCGGAACCGCGCCTCGCTGTCGCGCAGCGCCTGCTCGACCTCGTCCCGCGCCTGCCAGGCCGAACGGGCGATGCGCTCCTGCTGGGCGAAGGTGCGGTCGCGCAACGCACGGGCGAACCCGGCCGCCAGGCCGCCCTGCACCGCCGCGATCCGCTCGGCGAGATCGGCCGGCCGGCCGTCGACCGCCAATACCCGGGCGGAAAAGTCGTCGCCGAGCGCGCGCAACGACCACTCCAGGGCTCGGGGCTCGGTCAGGTGCGCCTCCACCAGGGCCCGCCCGACCTCCTCGGCGGGACGGGCGCTGAACGGCTCCGCCCGTACGACCTCCGCCAGCCGGACGGTGTGCAGCAGCAACAGCCGCTCGGTCTCGGCCGCGCTGAGCGGCACGAAACCGATGCGGCGTACGGCACGGGCCCAGTCAGCGGCGTACGCCTCGACACCGGTCCGGCCGACGTCGACCCCGGCGGGGTCCGGGACGGCGGCCACCGGATCAGCCGGCGGGCTGGTCGTACCGGGCGACGCCGCCGAAGGCGCCGAACCGCTCGGGGTGCTCGTCGACGTCCTCCGGCGAGTCGGGACGCCACAGTGGCATGTGCACCACGCCCGGTTCGAGGACGGTCCAGTCGCCGAAGAAGCCGGTGACCTGCGCGCGGGAGCGCAGGGTGATCTCGGTGTCGGTCCGGGAGGAGAGGCGCTGGGCGTCCAGCATCTCCTGCGGCTGGTCCTCGAAGGTGGAGTGCGAGACGACCAGGAAGCTGCCCGGCGCGGCGGCGGCACGCAGGGTCGCCAGGATCTCGTCGGGACGGTCGGCGTCCGGCACGAAGTGCACCACCCCGGCCAGCAGGATGCCCATGGGACGCTCGAAGTCGATCAACCCGAGCCGCCGGGTCTCGGCGAGAATCCGCTCCGGCTCGCGCAGGTCGGCGTGGATCACCCCGGTCAGGTCGTTGCCGGCGAGCAGTTCCCGGCTGTGCGCGACCGCCACCGGGTCGATGTCGACGTAGACGACCCGGGCCTTCGGGTTCGCCGCCTGGGCCACCTCGTGCACGTTCCCCACGGTCGGGATGCCGGAGCCGATGTCGAGGAACTGGTCGATACCGGCGTCGAGCAGCACCCGGACGGCCCGGCGCAGGAACTCCCGGCCGGAGCGCATGGTGGCCGCGAGGTTCGGGGTCATGCTCGCGATCTGCTCGGCCAACTGCCGGTCGATCTCGAAGTTGTGCGCCCCGCCCAGGAAGTAGTCGTACACCCGGGCCGCGCTCGGCCTGGTCAGGTCAATCTCGGTCGGCAGTGCGTCCGGCATCGGTGTGCCCCCCAGTTCGTCGCCGCGGCGCGAGGCGGCACCGGCGTCGGCGGGCGTACGCGGCCGCCGGCCGACCCCGCGGGTCGTGTGGTGTGGACCACTCTAGGCCGCCGGCCACCGCGTACGGGAGATCCCCTCACGTAACTTTCCGCACTCAGGCGGCAGACTCCAGCAGCAGCGAGATGCCCTGACCGACACCGATGCACATGGTGGCGAGAGCCCGGCGGCCACCGCGGCGGCGCAGTTCCTGGGCGGCGGTCAGCGCCAGCCGCGCGCCGCTCGCGCCCAGCGGGTGCCCGAGCGCGATCGCGCCCCCGTTGGGGTTGACGTGCTCGGCGTCGACGGGCAGGCCCAGTTCGCGCAGCACCGCCACGGACTGCGCGGCGAACGCCTCGTTCAGTTCCACGACGTCCACGGTCGCCAGGTCGACGCCGGTCCGGTCGAGCAGCTTGCGGGTGGCCGGCACCGGGCCGATCCCCATGATCCGGGGCGGCACGCCGGCCGACGCCGCGCCGACGACGCGCGCCAGCGGGGTGAGGTCGTACCGCCGCACCGCTTCCTCGCTGGCCACCAGCAGCGCGACCGCGCCGTCGTTGACGCCCGACGAGTTGCCGGCGGTCACCGTCCCGCCGTCGCGGAACGGGGTCGGCAGCGCGGCCAGCTTCTCCAGCGACGTCTCGCGCGGGTGCTCGTCGACCTCGACCAGTCGGGTCTCCCGCCGGCCGGCGGGCACCGACACCGGGACGATCTCCTCGGCGAACCGGCCGTCGGCCTGCGCCCTGGCGGCGCGCTGCTGCGAGCGGTACGCGAAGGCGTCCTGGTCGGCCCGGCTCACTCCGTACTCGGCGGCCACGTTCTCCGCCGTCTCGGGCATCGAGTCGATCCCCCAGCCGTCCCGCATCAGCGGGTTGACCAGCCGCCAGCCCAGCGTGGTGTCGTACATCTCGGCCGAGCGGGAGTACGCCGAGGTCGCCTTCGGCACGACGAAGGGCGCCCGGCTCATGCTCTCCACCCCGCCCGCGACCACCATCTCGGCGTCCCCGGCCACGATGGACCGGGCGGCGGTGGCGAGGGCGTCCAGGCCGGAGCCGCAGAGCCTGTTGACGGTGCTGCCCGGCACCTCCTCGGGCAGGCCGGCGAGCAGCGCCGCCATCCGGGCCACGTTGCGGTTGTCCTCGCCGGCCTGGTTGGCGCAGCCGAGCACGACGTCGTCGACGCGGGCCCAGTCCACCGACGGGTGCCGGGCGACCAGCTCGCGGATGACGTGGGCCGCCAGGTCGTCGGGGCGGACGCCGGCCAGCGCGCCCGCGTACCGGCCGATCGGGGTACGGACACCGGCCACCAGGTATGCCACGGTCATCGCGAGTCCTTCAGGGGTGCAGACGGCGGGGGGTGGGCACGCCCACCGGATCGCGGGGGCTGCCGGCCGCCAGGATATCCACGCCGGCAGCGGATAGGTTGACGGCATGGCCCGGGCCCAGTTCACCGCAGAGACCAGCCGTGACGGCGCGTTCGTCCGTCAGCCCAACCGGTTCACCGGTCGGGTCAGCGCCGACTCGACCTCGCCGCCCGGCGGGGGTCCGGACGAGCAGGGTCGCTGGCCGTTGGAGGCCGGCCGGTACCGGCTCATCTGGTGCCGCGCGTGCCCGTGGGCGCACCGGGCGAGGATCGTGCGTGGCCTGCTCGGGCTGGACGACGCGGTCTCGCTGGGCACCGTCGACCCGATCCGGGACGAACGGGGATGGGCGTTCGCGCTCGACCCGGACGGTTTCGACCCGGTCCTGGGCGTGCGCTTCCTCTCCGAGGCGTACCTGGCCACCGACGAGGACTACACCGGCCGGGTGACCGTGCCGGCGCTCGTCGACACGCTGACCGGCCGGGTGGTCACCAACGACTATCCGCAGCTCACCCTGGACTTCTCCACCGAGTGGCGGTCACTGCACGCCCCCGATGCCCCGGACCTGTACCCGGTCGCGCTGCGCCCCGAGATGGACGCGCTGATGGCCGAGATCCACACGGACGTCAACAACGGCGTCTACCGGTGCGGCTTCGCGACCTCCCAGGAGGCGTACGACGAGGCGTTCCGGGCGCTCTTCGCCCGGCTGGACGCCCTCTCCGAGCGGCTGGCCGACCAGCGTTACCTGATGGGGGACGCGATCACCGAGGCCGACGTACGGCTGTTCACCACGCTGGTCCGCTTCGACGCGGCGTACCACGGGCACTTCAAGTGCAACCGGAACAAGCTGACCGAGATGCCGGTGCTCTGGGCGTACGCCCGGGATTTGTTCCAGACGCCGGGTTTCGGGGAGACGGTGGACTTCGACCACATCAAGCGGCACTACTACGGCACCCACCGGGAGATCAACCCGACCGGCATCGTGCCGTTGGGGCCCGACGAGTCCGGCTGGACGACGCCGCACGGACGTGGCTGAGCCGGGTCGGGCCGGCACCGCCACGAGGCCCGCCGGCCACGGGGGCCTGGCCCGCCGGGTCGCCGGATCGGCCGCCGCCGGCTGCGCGGTGGCCGGGGCGGTCGCGGTGACGGTCGCGGTGGTCGCCGGTCCCGGTCCGGGCTTCACCGGGTACGTGAGCGAGGCCGGTATCGCCGGCAGCGCGCACGCCGTGACGTACCGGATCGGGGTTCTCGCCCTGGCCGGCGCGTTGCTGCTGATCGCCGTGGCGCTGCCGCCCGGGGTCCGGGTCGCGCCGGCTCTGCTCGCCGGCGGCGCCGTGCTCACGGCGCTGTCCGGGGCTGTGACCTGCTCCGCCGGCTGCCCGCTACCGCCGTTCGAGCGGACGACGGCGGCCGATCTGGTGCACGGTGGCGCGAGCATCGCGGCGACGGCAGCGGTAGTCCTCGCCATGGTCGCGGTGGCCGTGTCCGGGGCGGCCGGACCTCTGGTGCGCCGCCTGGCGGCGGGGGCGGCGGCGCTCGCCCTGCCGCTGTGCGCCACGATCGGTCTGGCGATGCTGGTGGTCGGCCGGGGCTCGCTGGTCGGCCTCGTGGAGCGGGTGGTGCTCGCGCTGGCCGTGCTGTGGGGCGCGGCCACCGGCACGGCGCTGGCCCTGACTTGCCGCGAGCGAAGCCTGTAAGGAGCGTCACCAGCATCACACCTTGCAGATCGAACTTATCGGCGTATCGTCGACCAACGATGAACAATGTCTGGGGCCTCACCGTCCGCCTGTATGTCGATCTCCGACTGCAGGCCAGCGGCATCTGTCCGGCGTAGCCGTCCTTCACACGCCTACCCCGACCGGACAACCTCACTTGGACATCCCATGCCCTTCGGCCTGCGCAAAATTCCCTTCTCCGTGCAGATCCTGCTCGGCCTCGTACTCGGCGTGGCGCTCGGCTTCCTGGCCCGTGCCAACGACGTGAGCTGGCTGACCACCACCCTGCACACCGTCGGCTCCCTCTTCGTCCAGCTCCTCAAGCTGGCCGTACCGCCGCTGGTCTTCACCGCCATCGTGGTCAGCGTGGTCAGCCTGCGCGGCGTGGCCAACGCCGCCCGGCTCGCCCTCAAGACCCTCATGTGGTTCGGCATCACCGCGCTGATCGCGGTGAGCATCGGCATCGGCCTCGGCCTGCTCGTCGACCCGGGCCGGGGCGTGACCCTCGACCTGGGCGGCGCGGCGGCGCCGAAGAAGACCGGCTCGTGGACGGACTTCCTCACCGGCATCGTGCCCACCAACCCGGTCGGCGCGTTCGTCGAGGGCAACGTCCTGCAGATCGTCTTCCTCGCCGTCGTCATCGGCGCCGCGGCCCTGCTGGTCGGCGAGGCCGCCGAGCCGTTCGTGGCGTTGAACCGCTCGCTGCTGGAGATCGTGCAGAAGGCCCTCTGGTGGGTCATCCGGCTCGCCCCGATCGGCACGCTCGGCCTGATCGGCAACGCCGTCGCCTCGTACGGCTGGGACCTGCTGGCCCCCCTCGCGAAGTTCACCACCGCCGTCTACGTCGGCTGCGCGATCGTGCTGTTCGTGGTCTACCCGCTGGTGCTGATCCTCGCCGGCCGGCTCAACCCGCTGCGCTTCTTCGCCGGGGCCTGGCCCGCGATCGAGCTGGCCTTCGTGTCCCGTTCCTCGGTGGGCACCATGCCGGTGACCCAGCGGTCCGTCGAGCGCCTCGGCGTCCCCCGCGAGTACGCCTCGTTCGCGGTGCCGTTCGGCGCCACCACGAAGATGGACGGCTGCGCCGCGATCTACCCGGCACTCGCCGCGATCTTCGTGGCCCAGGTGTTCGGCGTACACCTCGGCCTCACCGACTACCTGCTCATCGCCTTCGTCTCGGTGGTCGGCTCGGCGGCCACCGCCGGCCTGACCGGCGCGATCGTGATGCTCACCCTCACCCTGAGCACGCTGGGCCTGCCGCTGGCCGGGGCCGGCCTGCTGCTCGCCATCGACCCGATCCTGGACATGATGCGCACCGCCACCAACGTGGCCGGGCAGGCGCTGGTGCCGACCGTGGTCGCCGCCCGGGAGGGCACCCTGGACCGGGCCGCGTACGACTCGGCCGGCCGACGGGATCTCGTCGACGCGGAGCCGGTGGCCACCGACACCCGTTCGGAACTGAACCCCGTAGCCGCCTGACCCGTTTTCCCACGACGACGGACCCCTCGACAGGGGGGTCCGTCGTCGTACCGAGAGGATGAGCACATGAGTTCCCTGTTCACTCCGTTGGCCCTGCGCGGGGTCACCCTGCCCAACCGGATCGCCATGGCACCGATGTGCCAGTACTCCGCCGGTCCGGACGGACTGCCCACCGACTGGCACCTCGTCCACCTCGGCACCCGCGCGATCGGCGGGGCCGGACTGGTGCTGACCGAGGCGACCGCCGTACTCCCCGAGGGCCGGATCACCCCGCAGGACACCGGGCTGTGGTCCGACGCGCACGTGGACGCCTGGCGGCCGATCACCGCGTTCGTCGCCGCGCACGGCGCGGTGCCGGCCGTCCAGCTCGCCCACGCCGGCTTCAAGGCCTCCACCTACCGGCCATGGGACGCGGGCAACGGCGGGGTGCCGGACGCCGAGGGCGGCTGGACGCCGGTCGGACCGAGCCCCGAGCCGTTCAGCCCCACCTACCGGATGCCGACCGCGCTGGACGCGGCGGGCATCGCGGGTGTGGTCGACGCGTACGCCGCCGCAGCCGAGCGGGCCCTCGCCGCCGGTTTCGCCGCCGTGGAGGTCCACGCAGCGCACGGGTACCTGCTCAACGAGTTCCTGTCGCCGCTGGCCAACCACCGCACCGACGCCTACGGTGGCGACCGGGCCGGCCGGATGCGGCTCACCCTGGAGGTCGCCCGCGCGGTACGCGCCGCCGTCGGCGAGAGCGTGCCGGTGCTGACCCGGATCTCCGCGACCGACTGGGTCGAGGGCGGCTGGACCGTCGAGGACAGCGTGGTGCTCGCCGGTGAGCTGGCCGCCGTGGGCGTCGACCTGGTCGACACCTCCTCCGGTGGCGTCAGCACCGAGCAGCGCATCCCGCTGCTCGGCCCCGGCTACCAGGTGCCGCTGGCCGCCCAGATCCGCCGCGAGGCCGGCGTACCCACCGGCGCGGTCGGCCTGATCGTCGAGCCGGAGCAGGCCGAGCAGATCGTCGCCAGCGGCGAGGCCGACCTGGTGCTGCTCGGCCGGGAGCTGCTGCGCGACCCGTACTGGCCGCGCCGCGCCGCCGCGAAGCTCGGCGTCGCGTACAGCGGTCCTGTCCAGTACGCCCGCGCCTGATCCGAACCGGTACGGGCGGCTGTCGTTCCCGACGGCCGCCCGTACCGCGTTGTCAGCCGGCGAGGTGCGACCAGTCGCCCTCCAGCTCGCGCCAGGTGCCCTGGGCGGCCACCGTGCCCGCGAGCAACACCACCACGTGATCGGCGCGGACCAATGCGGCACGCTTGGCGGTCGAACCCACAACGGTCACGCCGTGCGCCCGCAACGCCTGCCACAGCGCCAACTCGGTCGTGACGTCCAGCGCCGACGACACGTCGTCCGCGACGAGCAGTTCGGTACGCGGCGCCAGCGCCCGGGCCAACGCCAGGCGCTGGAGCTGCCCGCCGGAGAGCCGGGTGCCCTTGTGCCCGATGAGCAGGCCCAGTCCGCCCCCGGCGGCGGCCAGGTCGTGGTCGAGCTGGGCCGTGCTCACCGCGTCCGCCGCGTCCACCTGGTGGCCGAGCGCGATGTTCTCGACGACCGTTCCGGAGAGCACCCGGGGTAGCTGACCGACGTAGCCGACCTGGTTCGGACGCAGGAACAGCTCGGGCTCGGTGACCGTGTCACCGTTCCACCGCAGCTCGCCCGTGTGGTGCACGATGCCGGCCAGCGCCCGCAGCAGCGAGGACTTGCCCGCTCCGACCGGCCCGACGACCAGCACCAACTGCCCGCGTTGGACCGTCAGGTCCACGCCGCGCACGGCGACCGTGCCGTCGGAGTGCACGACCGAGAAGTCGCGCAGTTCCAACCGGCGCAGCGGGCGGCGCGGCGGCGGTGTCGGCGCGGGCGCGGTCCCGCCGGCCAGGTCGACCGCCGGAACCCCCGCCGAGTACGCCCCCACTCCCGTCATCGCCACCGTCCGCCGGGTCCACACCCGCGCCGACGGCAGTTGGGAGATCAACGAGGCGGTGGTCCAGGCGAACCACCGGGCCGCGCCCAGCGTGGAGACGGCCACCAGCACCGCGCCGGCCGACAGGTCCCCGCCCAGGTAGAGGGCCCACGCGCCGATCGGCAACAGTCCGCTGACCACCGCGGGAGTCGACCGGGACCACACCTGCACCGCGATCTCCCGGCGCTGCCGGTCGCTGCGCAGCACGTCCAGGTCGGCCAGGTGACGTAGCACCGCCGACGTCGCCCCGGCGAGCTTGACCGTCCGCGCCGCGGAGAGCGCGGAGACCAGCGCGGTCGCGAAGGCGGCCCGCGCCGCCACGGTCGCCCGCGCCGCGCGCTCCAGCTTCGGCCCGAACAACGTCGCGGCCAGCCCGGAGACCACCATGGTGCCGAGGAAGAACAGCCCTGGCACGACGCTGCCGGTCACCGCCGTCATGGCGACCACCAGCACCACCGCCACGGTCTGGTCCAGCACGTTGTCGGCGAGCTGCACCACCCGCTCGGTGTCGCCACCCTGGGCCACGACCTCCGCCGGGGTGTGCGAGCTGACCCGACGAGGTCCGGTCTGGCCGTGCACCAGCCGAAGGCCGATCCGCAGCATCTGCCGCACCCACCAGTGCGGGAACCACACGTGCGTGTAGAACGGCAGCGGCAGGGTGATCAGCAGCCCCGCCACGATGCCCACCGCCGGCAGGTACGGACTGCCGGTCCCGTCGACCAGGTCCGCCCACAGCCAGGGCAGCACCGGACCGTCCAGCCCGAGCAGGCTGAGCCCGAGGAACAGCGTGATCGCGGCGGCCCCGTACCGGGGGTCGTTGGTGCAGAGTCGGACGATCTCCCGGAAGGTCCGCGCTGGCGGCGTCGGCGGCAACGGCGGCGGGTCGGTACGCGCCGCCGACACCGGCTCGGCCTCCACCGCCGCCGCGACCGGCTCAGCGGTGCCCGGGCCGGCGGAGTTCGGGCCGGCGGAGTTCGGGCCGGCGGAGTTCGGGCCGGCGGAGTTCGGGCCGGCGGAGTTCGGGCCGGCGGAGTTCGGGCCGGCCGTTTTCGGGCCGGTCAGCAGGTCCGTGCCCGCCGTGTTCGGGCCGGCCGACACGTCGGCGTCGACGGCGTCCGGGCCGGTCAGGAGGTCGAGGCCGCCGCCGGTGCGGGACGCCGACGCCGCCCCGGCGTAGACGGCGGCGTGACTGGTCGCCAGCAACTCGGCGAACCGCGTCGATGTCTCCAGCGGGCCGGCCTCGACCACCGCGCCGTCGGCGAGCACCACCACCTCGTCGCACCGGCGCACCGAGGAGAGGCGGTGCGCGATGACGATGCCGATCCGGTCGCGCAGCAGCCGCTCGGTGGCCCGCTGCACCCGCGCCTCGGTCACCGGGTCCAACCGGGCGGTGGCCTCGTCGAGAATCACCACGTGCGGGTCACGGACCAGGATCCGGGCAAACGCCACCAACTGCTCCTGGCCGGCGGAGAGCACATGGCCGCCCTCCCCCAGCCGGGTCGCCAACCCGTCGGGCAGCTCGGCGATCCAGCCGGCCAGGCCCAGTTCGTCGAGCGCCCGGGCGGCGGCGTCCAGCAGTTCCGGGTCGTAGAGCGCGACGTTCTCGGCGAGCGTGCCGGCCACGATCTCGGTGCGCTGCGGCACCAGCGCCACCCAGCGGCGCAGCTCCTCGACGTCGAGGTCGCACAGGTCGGTGCCGCCGAGGAAGACGGTGCCCGGCGGCACGTCCACGGCCCGGGTGAGCACCTTCGCCAGGGTCGACTTGCCGGACCCGGTACGCCCGATCAGCGCGTACGAGCGGCCGCGCGCGAAGGTGAGGCTGAGCCCACGCAGGGCCGGACCCCGCCCGCTCTCCGGGCCACTCACCTCGTACCCGAAGGTCAGGTCCCGGATGCGCAGGTCACCCTCGACGGGAGTGGCCCCGCCCACCGGCTCCTGCCGAACCTTCTGGAGCAACTGCACCCGGGCCCACGCGCCGAGCGCCTCCTGTAGCTCGGGCACCATCCGGCCGACGTGTTCGGCGGTGGCCCCGAAGGCCAGGGCGAGCAGCCAGATGGCGGTGAGCCGGGCCGCGTCGACGCGGTCGGTGGCCAGCGCCCACGCCCCGCCGAGCACCACCGCGCCGACGCCAACCCGGATCGTCGCGGTGGCGATCGTCGCCACCTTGGCGGAGAGCACCCAGACCCGATGGCCGCGGGACAGCACGGCGGCGGCCCGCCGGGCGTACAGCCGCAGCACGTACGGCTGGGCCAGGCTGGTTCGCACGTCGTCCTGCCCGTGCACCGCCTCCTCCATCACGGCGGCCAGGTCGGACCACGCCTCCTCCTCGATCATGCGCGCCGGGCCGATCCGTGCCGTGGGCCGCCGCAGCCCCACCCCGAGCACCACCGTCAGCAGGAGCATCGCGATGCCGGCCGGCCACCACACGGTGAGCGCGACGACCATCGACAACAGACCGACGCAGAGCCCCTGGGCGAGCCGCGAACCCTGGTTACGAACCGCCGACGCCACCTGGTAGACGTCCCCGTCGATGCGGTCCAGCAGCTCACCCACCGGCGTGGTCTCGAGGCTCGGCAGATCCTGCCCGAGCGCGACCTGGCAGAGCCGCCGACGGATGTCGGCGGACCAGTCGGCGGTCAGCCCGGCCATCACCAGGCTCACCACCAGGTCGCTGAGCACCACGGCGGCCAACGCGGCGGCAAGGACCGTGAAGGACGTGACCGACCGGTGTACGAGCACCGCGCCGGCGAGCGCGGACGCGCCAGCCTGACCGGCGGCGCCCAGCACGATGAGGACGGCCACGAGCGTCAGACGTCGCGGCGAGGTGCCCCACAGATCACGGAGCAGGCGCATGGAGGTTCCTCCGGATGTGGGTGGCGGAACACCCAGCGTGCCGGCAGCGACCCGGTCCCCTCAACCGATTTAACCGTCCCTGAGCAGGACATCCCTCGATGCCCGGTCCGTCGACGGGACGCGGGAGCCACCCGACCCGGATCGACGCGACTTCGCCGATCCGGGGGTATCAACCGGCCCGGGGTCTACATGATCGACACGACATCGCCGACACGGGGCCATCAACCGGCCCCGGATACCCCACGTTCGGCGACCTCGTGTGGATCACCGCGCGCCGACCCCCGCCGGCCCGACCACCCTCACCGGCACCAACTGGGCACCATCTCCAGTCGACCTCGCCAAGTCGGCATGATCGACACGACATCGCCGATCCGGGGGCATCAACCGGCCCCGGATACCCCAAGTTCGGCGACCTCGTGTGGATCACCGCGCGCCGACCCCCGCCGGCCCGACCACCCTCACCGGCACCAGCTGGGCACCATCTCCAGTCGACCTCGCCACGAGTCGGCATGATCGACACGACTTCGCCGATCCGGGGGCATCAACCGGCCCCGGATACCCCAAGTTCGGCGATCCGGAGTCGATCACCCCCGCGTGATCGCCTCGACTGAGCGCTATGTCCGGTTGTGGGGTGTCTGTGGTGACCGGCTGCACCCGCCGGCCGGAATCGTGGCGGGCCGGGGGTCGTTACACACCCTGACGATCGCAGGACCACCGGGCCACCCCGCCTGCGGGAATGGCCCCGGACCGCAGGTCGTCACACCCGGACCCCGGCACCCACGAGCCGCCCGCCCTGCGGGAATGGCCCCGCCCATCGGGTCGTTACACCCGGACCGGTCGAGGAACCCGCTCGCAGGCCGCCGAGCCTCCCGGGGAATGGCCCCGCCCGCCGGGTCGTTACACACGGACCGGCCGCCACGAGCCCCCCGCTCGCAGGCCGCCAAAGCCCCCCGGGAATGACCCGGCCCCCCGGGTCGTTACACCCGACCCGGCGCCGCAAGCCCCTCCGGCTCGCCGGCCGCCGCCCCCCTCTTCACGTCTTTGCACAGCGCCCGGACGAGGTGCTGACACCCCATGTTCACCGCCCCCCGCAACAGGTGGCGTGTGGGTGTTTCCTACCCCCGAAGGAGCAACCCCATGAACACGATCTTCCGCAAGAGCATGCTGTCCGTTGCTGGTCTCGCGTTCGCCGGTGGCGTCTTCGCCGGCCCGATCGCCGCCCACGCCAACCCGGCCGTGGACACCAAGCCCACCACCGCCGCAGCGGTGCAGACCGCCGCGCCGAAGCCGCAGGGCGACCAGTCCCACATCACCCTCAACGGTGAGCAGACCGCCAACGCCAAGGCCATCATCGCGGCCACGAAGAAGGCCGGCCTGCCGGAGCGGGCCGCGGTCATCTCGATCGCGACGAGCCTGCAGGAGTCCAAGCTGGAGAACCTGGGTCACCTCGGCGATATGAACGACCATGACTCGCTGGGTCTGTTCCAGCAGCGCCCGTCGAGTGGTTGGGGCACCCCGGAGCAGATCACCAACCCCGAGTACTCCACCACCGCGTTCCTCAAGGGCCTCAAGCAGGTTGACGGCTGGCAGGACATGCCCCTGACCGACGCCGCGCAGACCGTCCAGGTCTCCGCCTACCCGGATGCGTACGCGCAGTGGGAGCAGCAGGCCACCGACCTCGTCGGCCAGTACTGGAACAGCTGACACACCGAACAGCCAAGAACGACCGATGGCCGGCACCCGACAACGGGCGCCGGCCATCGCCGTCTGCGCAGAAAGCGCGAGCGCCTCAGAAGAGGACCGTGGCGAGCGTGCCGACCGGTTGGAAGCCGCATCGTTCGTACACGCGGCGGGCCGGCAGGTTGAAGTCGTTGACGTACAGGCTGACCGTGGGCGCGACCCGGGCGAGCGCGTCGCGTACGACGGCGGCCATCGCGCCGGCGGCGATGCCCCGGCCCCGCCACTCCGGCGCGACCCAGACACCCTGGACCTGGGCGGTCCGCTTGGTCACGACGGCCAACTCGGCCTTGAACACGACCTTGCCGTCGACGAACCGGGCGTACGCCCGGCCGGCACGGACCAGGTCGGTGACCCGGCGTCGGTAGCTGCGGCCGGCGTCCTCGGCGAGCGGCGAGACGCCCACCTCTTCGGTGTACATGGCGACGGCCGCCGGAAAGAGTCGGTCGACCTCG
This sequence comes from Micromonospora sp. RB23, assembly GCF_053585025.1. Taxonomy (NCBI): domain Bacteria; kingdom Bacillati; phylum Actinomycetota; class Actinomycetes; order Micromonosporales; family Micromonosporaceae; genus Micromonospora; species Micromonospora sp. RB23. The sequence continues at coordinate 1,737,013 of NZ_CM132111.1, read as the reverse complement.
CCGGAGCGGACGCGGCGTACCTCTGGATCGGCCGGAACGGCCGGTGTCGTGTCGGTCGCCAGCAGCGGCTGGTTGGGGCGGACGTCGCGGGCCGGGCCCCACGTGTCGGAGAGCCGGTCCCAGAGGGCGAGGACGGCGTCCGCGCGGCCGACGATGGAGGAGCAGAGCCTGTCCTCCCCGGCGAGCAGGTCGGCGAATGCGGACACGGCGGCGTCGCTGGCGAGCACCGGCGTCAGGTTGCCGCCGAGCCAGCACAGTGATTCGAGGTTGCGGCGGGCGCCGTATCCCAGGATCCGCCCTTCGGCCCGCCACCAGGAGAGTCCGCGCGCGGCGATGCGCTCGGCGACCTGCGCGCCCGCGAACGGGTCGCGGTCGAGGAGGCGCTCGACCGCTCGGCGCTCCGATTCCCCCAGTTGCCGTACCGGCACTGTCAGCACGACTACCAGCCTGCCAGATCGACCCCCCGCCCCGCCGGCCGAGTGGCGAGCCCGGCCTCAGACGGTCAGCGGCTCGGCGACCGGGCTGGTCGGTCGGGTCCGACCGGCCCACCGGACGACCGGGGGCACCAGGGCACCGAGCAGGAGGAACAGCCCGCCGAGCACGAGCCACCCCGGTACGCCCCAACCCAGGGCGAGACTGGTCACGACGACGGGCGCGAGCATCTTGCCCAGCTCGTAACCCATGCCGTAGGTGCCCTGGTACTGCCCGTGCGCGTCGGCGGGCGCCAGCCCGAAGGAGATCCCCCATCCGGCGGCGGAGTGCCACAGCTCCCCGATCACGTGCGCCAGCGATCCGACGCAGAGCAGGCCGATGGCGCCCGGTGTGGGCAACGCGCCGCTGGCGGCGAACAGTACGCAGGCCAGGGCGATGACCACCCCCGCCCGGCGTGATGCGCGGGCGGCTCCCGGCAGGGTGACGGCGCTGCGTGCCGCCCGTACCTGAAGGAGCACGACCAGCACCGTGTTGACAAGCGTCAGCACCGAGATCATCCAGACCGGCGCGGTGGTGTGCCCGGCGATCCACAGCGGCAGGGCGAGGGTCAGCAGGCTGAAGTGCATGGACATCAGCCCGTCGAGGAGGGTGAAGGCGAGGAACGGACGGTCGCGCAGCGCGACCAGTCGGGGTCCGCGCGCCGGGGCGGGGATGGGGGCGACGGAGGGCAGCCGGACGGAGATTGCCGCTGCGGCCAGCGACGCCGCCGCCGTGGTCAGGATCAACGTGAGGTAACCGGCGCGGGTGTCGGCGGCGATGGCGAAGCCGCCGAGGACGGCCCCGACGGAGATTCCGACGTTTGTGGTGGCCCGCAGGTAGGCGCGGGTGTGTACACGCTGGTCGGCCGGGACCGCGCCGGCGATGAGCGCTCCCCGCGCGCCGCGCTCGACGGCGTCGGCGAGCGCGGTGGCGGCACCGACCAGCACGAACGTGGGGAACGACCGGACGGTGACCAGACCGGCGGTCAGGACGGCGGCCGCGATGAGCCCGCCCACCTGTGCTCCGCGCGGTCCCACTCGGTCGGCGAGGTAGCCGCTCGGGGTGCTGACGAGCACGCCGACGAGCGCCGAGATGGTCAGCCCGACTCCAACCTGGGTCGCCGAGAGGCCGACCGAGCGGGTGAGGAAGAGCGCGCTGGCGACCAGCCACAGACCTCGCCCGATGGTTCTGACCAGGGTGGCGAGCGTGAGGATCCGGGCCGGGCCCGGCGGTGGGAGCAGGCGCATATCCGGAACTCTAGCAAGACGTACGTACGGTTTGCAGCCCGCTACTTGTCGCCGATGCATTGGCGATATATCGTTGATGCATCAGCGACAGCACGGAAGAAGGAGAACCCGATGAGGTTCCATCGACAGCACCACCCCCTGCACGAGGCCAGGATGCGGGGCTTCGGCTTCCCGCCGGTCCCGCCCGGCCCTCACGAGCACGGTCACGAGCACGGCGGCCGCGGTCGCGGTCGCGGACGTGGTCGCGGCAGGGGGCGACGCCCCAACGTCCGTGGCGCGGTGTTGGCCCTGCTCACCGAGCGGCCGATGCACGGCTACGAGATGATCCAGGAGATCGACTCCCGCACCGGCGGGGCCTGGCGGCCCAGCCCGGGTTCGATCTACCCCACGCTCCAGCTCCTGGAGGACGAGGGTGTGATCGTCGCCAGCACCGAGGAGTCCGGCGGCGGACGGAAGCGGTTCACCGTCACCGAGGCCGGTCAGGCCGAGGCCGCCGCGGCCGCGGAGACTCCGCCCTGGGCGGACGTCGCCCAGGACACCGTGAGCAGTTGGCATGACATCCGCGACTCCGGCGCGCAGGCGATGAACGCCCTGCGGCAGGTGATGATGAACGGCACCGACGAGCAGCGTGAGCGGGCCGCCCAGGTCCTCGACGAGACGCGCCGCAAGCTGTACGCGATCCTCGCCGACGAATCCGAGTGAGCCGAAACGGGAAGAGCGGCCGTCTCCCCGAGGGGAAGCGGCCGCTCTTCGAGCGAAGCAGCAGAGCTCAGTGCACGGTGACGGTCGGGCCGGTGACCAGCCCGCGCAACTCCTCGGGCAGTTCGGCGCCCATCTCGTCGGCGATGCGCAGCGCCTCTTCGATCAGCGTCTCCACGATCTGCCCCTCGGGCACCGTCTTGACGACCTGCCCCTTGACGAAGATCTGGCCCTTGCCGTTGCCGGAGGCGACGCCGAGGTCGGCCTCGCGGGCCTCACCCGGGCCGTTGACGACGCAGCCCATGACGGCGACCCGCAGCGGAACCGGCAGCCCTTCCAGGCCGGCGGTGACCTCCTCGGCGAGCTTGTAGACGTCCACCTGGGCACGCCCGCAGGACGGGCAGGAGACGATCTCCAGGCCGCGCTCGCGCAGGCCGAGGGACTCCAGGATCTGGTTGCCGACCTTGATCTCCTCGACCGGCGGGGCGGAGAGCGACACGCGGATGGTGTCGCCGATGCCCTCGGCCAGCAGGGCGCCGAAGGCGACCGCCGACTTGATGGTGCCCTGGAAGGCCGGTCCGGCCTCGGTGACGCCGAGGTGCAGCGGGTAGTCGCACTGCTCGGCGAGCTGCCGGTACGCCCGGATCATCACGACCGGGTCGTTGTGCTTGACCGAGATCTTGATGTCACGGAAGCCGTGCTCCTCGAACAGCGAGCACTCCCACAGCGCCGACTCGACGAGCGCCTCGGCGGTGGCCTTGCCGTACTTGGTCAGCAGCCGCTTGTCCAGCGAGCCCGCGTTGACGCCGATCCGGATCGGCACCCCCGCGTCCCCCGCCGCGCGCGCGATCTCCTTGACCTTGTCGTCGAACTGGCGGATGTTGCCCGGGTTGACCCGGACGGCCGCGCAGCCGGCGTCGATGGCGGCGAAGACGTACTTGGGCTGGAAGTGGATGTCGGCGATCACCGGGATCTGCGACTTCTTGGCGATCGCGGGCAGCGCCTCGACGTCGTCCTGGGACGGCACCGCCACCCGGACGATCTGGCAGCCGGACGCGGTCAGCTCGGCGATCTGCTGAAGGGTCGCGTTGACGTCGGAGGTGAGGGTCGTGGTCATCGACTGCACGGACACCGGCGCGCCGCCACCGACCGGCACCGAGCCGACCATGATCTGGCGGCTCGCCCGGCGGGGAGCCAGGGGCGGGGGTGGCACGGCGGGCATACCGAGACTGATAGCGGTCACTTCAGGCACTCACCTTGAGAAGAGCGTGATGGGGTTGACGACATCCGCGGCGATGGTGAGCAGTGTGAACGCGCCACCGATCAGGATCACCGCGTACGTGAAGGGCATCAGTTTGAGGTAGTCGACCCGGCCGGGGTCCCGCCGGCCGATCCGCGCGTAGATCCAGGAGCGGGCCCGTTCGAACCAGGCGATGGCGATGTGGCCGCCGTCGACGGGGAGCAGCGGCAGCAGGTTGAACACGCCGATGAAGAAGTTCAGCGACACGAACAGCATGAAGAAGACCAGCCAGGCGTTGTTCTGAACGGCCTCGCCGCCGAGCCGGCTCGCGCCGACGACGCTGATCGGGGTGTCGACGTCCCGCTCGCCGCCGGTGAGGGCGGTCCACAGGGCGGGGACCTTCTGCGGGATGCGCTGCAACGCCTGCGCGGTGCCGACGGCCAGTTGACCGGTGAAGTCGGCGGTGGCGCCGAACGCACCCCCCGGCCCGTACGTCACGCGGGTGGGCGTGCTGGGGACGAGGCCGACACCGAGCGCGGCGACCGGCCCGGCGGCGCCCTCGGGGTTGTCCAGGGGCGGGCGCTGGGTCTGCGCGAGCACGGTGCTCGTGGTGCCGGGCTGCCCGTCGCGGACGTACGCGATCTGCGTGGTCTCCCCCGGCTTGAGGGCGCGCAGCGTGGTCAACAGCTCGCCGTAGTTGTTGATCGGGGTGCCGTTGATGGACGTGATCCGGTCGCCGTCGCGGAGCTGGGCCTGGGCGGCCGGGCTGGGGGCGTCCGTGGAGGTGCAGGCGCGCACCGTGTTCTCCGGCACCACGCAGTCGCTGAGCTGGATGACGGCGGGCTCCTGGCGGGCCTGCGCGTCGGTGGTCGGAAAGTCCGGGTTGGGCAGGCCGGCGGAGACGGCGAGGATCCAGATGGTGATCAGGGCGAGCGCGAAGTGCGTGATCGAGCCGGCGGCCATCACGATCGTCCGCTTCCAGACCGGGTAGCGCCACATCACGCGCGGCTCGTCGCCCGGCTCGACGTCGTCGTCCTGCGGCGTCATTCCGACGATCTTGCAGAAGCCGCCGAGGGGGATGCCCTTCAGGCCGTACTCGGTCTCACCCCGCTGGAACGACCAGATCGTGGGGCCGAAGCCGACGAAGTACTTCGTCACCTTCATCCCGAACATCTTGGCGGTGAGCAGGTGCCCCGCCTCGTGCAGACTCACCGAGACGAGGATGGCCAGGGCGAAGAGGACCACCCCGAGCAGGTACGACATCAAGCTCCTTCCACCGAACCCGCGATGATCTCCTGCGCGTGCGCGCGCGCCCACGACTCGGCCGCGAGCACGTCCTCGACGGTACCTGGTTCGGCGAAGTCCGGAGCGTCCTCCAACACGCGCTCGAGGGTGTCGACGATGCCGAGGAACGGCAGCCGTCCCGCCACGAACGCCGCCACGCACTCCTCGTTCGCCGCGTTGTAGATCGCCGGACGGCAGCGCCCGGCCTCCCCGGCGGCCTTCGCGAGGGCGACGGCCGGGAACGCCTCGTCGTCGAGCGGCGCGAACTCCCAGGTGTGCGCGGCCGTCCAGTCGACGGCGGTGGCGGCGTCGGGCACCCGGTCCGGCCAGCCGATGCCGAGCGCGATCGGCAGCCGCATGTCCGGTGGGCTGGCCTGGGCGATCGTCGACCCGTCCACGAACTCGACCATGGAGTGGATCACCGACTGCGGGTGCACCATGACGGTGATGTCGGCGTAGGGCACGTCGAACAGTTCGTGCGCCTCGATCACCTCCAATGCCTTGTTGACCATGGTCGCCGAGTTGATCGTGACGACCGGCCCCATGTTCCACGTCGGGTGGGCGAGCGCTTGTTCCGGTGTGACCTGCGTCAACTCGTCGCGCCGCCGCCCCCGGAACGGGCCGCCGCTGGCCGTGACGATCAGCCGCCGCACCTCACCGCGCGACCCGGACCGCAGACACTGCGCGAGCGCCGAGTGCTCCGAGTCGACCGGGACGATCTGCCCCGGCCGCGTCACCGCGGCCTTGACCAGCGGGCCGCCGGCCACGAGCGACTCCTTGTTGGCCAACGCGAGAGTACGACCACCGCGCAGAGCGGCCAGCGTAGGAGCGAGGCCCAGCGAGCCGACCACCCCGTTCAGAACGATGTCGCACGGCCACTGCGCCAGCTCGGTCATGGCGTCCGGGCCGGCCACGATCTTGGGTAGCTTGAAGTCTCCGGTGGCCCAGCCGCGCCGGCTCGCCTCGGCGTAGAACGCGAGTTGCAGGTCCTGTGCGGCGGACGCCTTGGCCACCCCGACCGCCTCGACGCCCAGTTCGAGGGCCTGCGCGGCGAGCAGCTCGACGTTGCCGCCACCGGCCCCGATCGCCACCACCCGGAACCGGTCCGGGTTACGCCGGACGATGTCGATGGCCTGCGTGCCGATCGAACCGGTGGACCCGAGCAGGACAAGATCACGGGGGGAAGTCACGGAGCCATTCTCCCCCACCCCCGCTGTACGCCCGCTGGGAGCCTCAGCCCAGCCGCATCCTTGATCGACACGAGTTCACCGATCTCGGGGTATCCGCAGCCCCCGGACGCCCCCACATCGCCGAACCCGTGTCGATCAAGAGGTGCCAGGCTCTTCCGGGACCGCCTCCTCGCCGAGCAGGTCGGCCGGATCGATGGAGAACTCGAACGGCTCCCGCATAACGAAGCGCGTCCCGGCCGCGGCGGCGGCCACCGGCCGGTACTCCCCCTCGGTCAACTCGTACAGCGCGATCGTTGGCACCCGATTGCGCAGGTCGACCCGGAGGAAGAACGGCACGCCGACGGCGGCGTACTCACGCGGCCGGTCGATGATGTCCTTCCGCCGGTTGCCGGGAGAGACGATCTCCCCGAGCAGCACGGCGTGCCCGATGTCCATGGTCGTCCGACCGCCACCCGGCGCGTCGAGGATGACGATGTCTGGGATGAACAGGTCCTGGCCGGAGACGATGTTCGTCTCGAGGTAGAGCCACAGCTTGGCCCGGCGGGCCGCCTGCTTGAGGTGGAACGCGAGGTCCAGCTCCGCGTCCTGATGGTCGTACCCGGCATGTGGTGTCACGATCACGCTTCCGCTCAGGACCTCAACCTTGGGGCCGTTGGTCTCCGGCAACAGGTCGAGGGCGAGCTGCGCGGTCCACGGCTCGTCATGCCACCGCAACACGTCGAACGACGGCTCGGTGTGCTGCGGCGCCGGCTCCGGCGCGAACGCTGCCTCGGCCATCCGGGCTCACCCCCTCAGCGGACCATCCTGCTCAGGTCAGCCTAGCCACCGCAGCCCGCGCAGCGCGGCATCGCACACCGAGTCCGCCAGCGATCACGCACCAGATTCGCGCGGCACGCGCAGATCTTGGACAGTTACCGTCAGGACGGAACGGGAAGTGTCCAAGATCTGCGGTACGGAAGCGGTCTGCGGTCATCGCGAGGGTTGGCTGACCACCGTGAATTCGATGAAGGCGGTCCAGGCCGACGGGGTGAAGGCCAGCACCGGCCCGTGCCGGTCCTTGCTGTCGCGCACGCCGACCAGGTGCGACAGGTTGGTGGCCACCTCCACGCAGGTGGCGCCGCCGTTGTCGCTGCGGGTGGACGTGCGCCACACCGCGCCGGTCAGGTCCATGACTTCGCCAACTCCCGTACCAGCTCCCGTGAGGCCCGCCGGGGCAACGCCTCGCCCCGCAGGCTCTCCCATCTGCGCTGAAGGTTATCAACGTCCTCCGGACGGTCGGTGACGTGCGCGCGCACGGCGGTGTCGAGGTGCGCGACCTCACCGCTGTCGGGTGTCCGGGCCAGGATGAACGGGCCCGCCAACCCGGCATGCATGCCCGCCTCGGCCGGCACGACGTACAGGTCCACGTGGGGCTGCTCGGTGATCTGGAGCAGGTGCTCGAACTGCGCCACCATCACGGCCGGTGCGCCGATCGCCCGCCGCAGCACCGCCTCGTCGACCACGGCCACGAACTCCGGCGGGTGCTCCCGGCTCAGCACCGACTGCCGGTCCATCCGTGAGCCGAGCCGTTGCTCGACCTCCGGCTCCCGCAGCATCCCCCCGCCGCGCAGCACCGCCCGGGCGTACGCCTCGGTCTGTAGGAGCCCGGGAATCAGGGACGGCTCGAACCAGCGGATCATGGTCGCCTCCCGTTCGACGGTGATCCATTCTCTGAACCACGGCGGGGCCGCGTCGGCCCGGACCAGGGTGAGCAACCGCTCGAACAGCCCACCGGCCTCCAGTATCCCGTCGACCCGGGCGATGAAGTCCTGCGAAGGCGTCCGGTGACCGATCTCCACCATCCCCACCAGCGACGACGAGTAGCTGATGCGCTGTGCCAACTCCTCCTGGCTCAGGCCACGCTCCCGGCGAGCCCGTCGCAGCTCCGCCCCGAGGAACTCCAGCGTCGAAGCCGGGCCGTTGTCCATCACACCTCCACCACATCTCACCCACCCATCACCACCGGCCATCACCGCGTCTCGGCGAATCGGCACACCCGGCGCTGAGGGCGCTCACCACCTTCCGAACGTAGTCGCGTCCACACCAGAGTGTGAACAGGCGCGAGAAAGGTGGGTGTGATGGGCAGGCAGGTCGGGTTGGTGCCGCTGACACCGAGGCATCGCCGCAACTGGGCACGGTGGGGTCGGTACTGCACCTGTGGGCTGCGCTGGCCCTGCCCGGACCGGCGGCGTGGTGCGGCCCGGCCACGGTGGCTCTGCCGGTGGACGCGATGACCGCGCCACGGTGGATCATCCACCTGCCGACCACGCTGACCAGCCTCGACGACGTCACCGCCCTGGCCGTGGCGCTGGCCGACTCGCTCGGTCACGTCACCGTCCTCGACTTCGGGGAGACGACGCTCAGCGAGGAGGACGCGCAGTTTCTGCGTACCCGAGTGTTCTGTGACGCCCGGCTCGGCGGCGCGGGCCGGTGCCGGCGGCCCGACGCCCACGACGGCCCCTGCGGGCTGGCCCCTCACTGCGGGTGACCCGCCCGACCGTCATGATCATGCGCCTGTTCGTCGGATGGCCCAGGGTGTCCTGCTCCGCGAGCATCAGCGGCGGTCACGGTCAAACACGGAGGGGACCACATGAACCAGAAACTTCAGACGCGCGCGTTCGAGCGGGTGGCGTCGATCCTGCAACCCGGGGAACAGCCGGTCACCGCGACCCGGGCGCTGGTCGGCAGTTACTCGGCCGGTCGACTCGGGACGATCGTCGCGCAGGGACTGATCAACGCAGGCGCCGGGGCGGTGGGCCACGCACTGTCGCGGACCAAGAAGCAGTTCGTCGTCCTCACCGACCGGCGGCTGATCTTCCTGCCGCAGACCTTCTTCGGCGGGCCCGGCACGGGTGTGCTCGGCGAGGTGCCCCGGGAACACGTCGCACTCGCCGAGGCGAAGATGGGCATCGTGAGCCTGCTGCGCATCGCCTTCGGCGCTGCCGGCGACGGCGTGACCCTGACCTTCCCTCGGGTGGACAAGAAGAACGCCGAGGCCCTCGCGGCGGCCCTGGCACCGGTGCCGGCCGCCTGACCCGTTCGCCCACGGTCCGCGGGAGGACCTGATCGACTCGCGTTCATGGAAATCGGGGTGTCCGCAAGCCGCGGACACCCCGACTTCATGGAAACCGGCCGGTCAGCCGCCGTTGATGACGAACTGCGAGCCCGGCTCGACGACGATGTTGCCGTCGGCCGAGTTCGTGATCGTCACATTGGTGAGGTTGGCGTTGCCGCGTGCGCCGCCCATCGCGAGGATGCCGGCACCGTTGTTCGATTTGTCGATACGTACGTTGGTGATGGCGACGTTCGGCATGTTGCCGCCGCCGTTCTTGAACTGGATGCCGTCGTACGTCGAATCGATGATGTCGGTGTCCCGGATGGTGACTCCCACGATGTCCCGGGTCGCGGGGAACAGGGTGATCGCGCCGAACTCCTGGTCCTCGTTCCAGAACGCGCCGCCCGTGCGGTAGAGGCCGTTGTTGGCGATCAGCGTCGTTCCGGAGAACGGAAGCGGGTCGTGGTCGGTCGCCAGCATGATGCCCGGGTAGTTGGCGGTGTCGTAGACCAGGTTGTTCTCGATCGAGTTGTCGTAGCCGCCGTAGATCGCGATGCCGTTCGCCCGCCACGGGAGTTGGATGGTGTTGTTGACGAAGTGGTTGTCGTGCGCGATGTCGACGGTGCGGTCCTTGACGTACGGGTTGGCCCAGACGGCGAGCGCGTCGTCGCCGGTGGTGCGGAACGACGAGTTGAACACCCGCGAGTTGCGCGTGCCGTTGCTGAAGTTGATGCCGTCGGCGTACGTGTTGCGGATCCGCATGCCGCTGAACTCCAGCCCGTCGGCCGGCCCCCACAGGTCGGGGATGTTGTCGTAGTCGCGGCCCACCCAGACGCCCACGTTGGCGTGCTCGATCCAGACGTTGCTGATCTTCGTCCCGGTGCCGAAGCGACCGTTCAGACCGACGCCGCCCTCGGCGTTGCCGTCACCGCCGCGGATCCGGCCGGAGCCGAAGATGGCGATGTCGGAGATCTGGACGTTCTTGTCGATGTCGAAGCCGAAGTTGCCCTCGTGCGGGTGGTTGATGCCGCCCACCACGTTCTGCGGCTCGGTCAGGGTGTAGAGCTGCGAGTGCCACATGCCGGCGCCCCGGATGGTGACGTTGCTGATGCCGACCTGGTTGTACATGCCCCGGTTCAGCGGGTCGTCGGTCAGGATCTTCTGCTCCTGCCGCCACTGACCGGCGGGGATCCAGACGCAGCTGATGACGCCGTTCTGGTCGTCGGTCACGGCCCGCTGGATGGCGGCGGTGTCGTCGAGCCCGTCGTTCGGGACGGCGCCGTACGCGGTGATCGAGGTGCAGCCGGCCGGCTGGCTCGCCGGCGGGGCGACCTGCTCCAGGTCGATCATGTCGATGACGTAGAACGAGGCGGTGTCGCCCGAGTCGCGCTGCAACTTGAAGCGGGTGCCGGCCGGGTACGACTGGGACAGCAGAGCGTTCGACTCGTCGAACAGCCGACGGGCGTCGGCCTGCGGCGTGTTGGTCAGCGCCTCCGGCCCGTCGGTGTTGCCGTAGAGCCAGCTGTGCTTGGACGACAGGGTCAGCTTGCGGGAGAACACGTCGTTGACGTAGAGGCTGATGGTCGCCTCGATGCCGCCGCCACCGGGCGCGTCCGGGATCGAGTTGCGCACCACGATCGCGTTGGCCTGGTTGGCCGAGGTGAACTCGACGAACTGGCCGGTGCTGGTGAGGCGTACCGACTTGCGCCCCGAGGACTCGCTGGCGAAGTTGGTGTGCCCGAAGGTCCGCAGCTGGTCGGCCTCCAGCAGCGTGCCCGAGTAACGACCGGCCTCCGCCTCGTACGAGACGTACGGGACGGCCGCTCCACGTCCGACCACGATGGACTGACTGAGGGCGTTGTTGCTCTCGTTGGTCTCGGCGACCACGTTCGTGGCGTCGGCGGTGGCGGTGATGGTCGCGCCGCCACTGGTGGCGGTCCAGCTACCGCTGACGACCACGGTGACCGTCGCGCCGGCCGCGATCGAGGCGGTGTTGGTGTTGAGCGTGGTGCCGCCCACCACCAGCCGGGTCACGGTGGTCGCGCCGGTCGCGGCGGTGCCCCTGTTGCGAACCGACACGGTGAACGTGACGGACGCCCCGACGGCCGGGTTCGGCGGGTTCGAGGCAATGCCCAGCACCTGGAGGTCGGGTCCCGGGGCCTGTGCCACCACCAGCGGCGACGCCGCCGTGAAGGTGTTGTTGCCGTTGTTCTGCTCGACGATGGTGTTGGTCGGGTCGACCGTCGCCGCGACGGCGTAGCTGCCCATCGGCCGGGTGCCGGCGTTGAACGACACGGTGGTCGAGGCGCCAGCGGCGAGCGCACCCACCGTGGCGCTGCCGACGACCGCGCCGGCCAGGCTGAAGTTGACGGTGGTGGCTCCGGCCGCCGCCGAGCCGATGTTCTGCACGACGGCCGAGAGGGTGACCGCGCTGGCCTCGCTGGGCGATGACGGCGACCAGGTCACCGAGCTGACGACCAGGTCCGGGTTCGGGGCCGGGGTGCCGCACACCTCCAGCTCGGCTACCTGGCCGGACGGCGCGCCGGTGTTGCCGGTGAACCGCAACTGCACGTCCGCCGTGGTCGCGCTGACCGGAATGGTCACCGTGTTGACGCCCTGCACGAACTGGTAGGCCGCCGCCGGAACCAGGCTGGTGTACGACGACGACGCCTGGTCGCGGCCGAGGACCTGGATCGTCTGGGTACGGGTGCCCCAGGACGGGTCCGGGTTGAGCTTGACGGTGACGCCGGAGATGGAGTGGTTCGCGCCCAGCGCCACGGTCAGGTTCTGCGGGTAGCTGGCCGCGCCCTCCCAGTAGGTGGCGAGCTGCCCGTCGTTCGCCTTGTCCGGGGTGAAGGTGAAGGTGGAGCCGCTCGCCGTCATGCTCTTGCCCTGCGCCACGTTGGTGCAGGCCGGCGGGTTGCTGCCGGTACGGGTGACCGTGTTGCTGTTGCCGGACAGGTTGCCTGCGCCGTCGCGGGCGCGGACGTAGTACGACACCGTCGCGGTCGCCGGCTGGCTGTCCTGGTAGGTGAGGACGGTGCCCAGCGTCGCGATCAGGTTGCCGCCCCGGTAGACGTTGTAGCCGGCGAGGCCGCTGCCGCCGGAATCGGTGGACGCACCCCAGTTCAGCGTGATCGTGCTGCCCGACGTGCTCTGCGACAGCGTCCCCGGGACGCTCGGCGCGGTGGTGTCACCGGTGGTGCCGCCGCTGCCGTACACCTCCAGCTCGGAGAGCTGCCCGGCCGGCCAGCCACTGTTGGCGGTGATGGTGATCCGGACGTAGCGGGTGGCGGTCGAGCTGAAGTTGATCGTCGCGGTGCTGCCGCTCGCCGGGTCGAAGGTGTACGTCCGCGACCCCGCCAGGTCGGTGAAGGACGAACCGTCGGCGCTGCCCCGCACGCTCAACGTCTGGGTACGAGCGCCCCAGCCCGAGGTGGGCAGCTTCAGTACGACCTGGTTGACCGACTGTGACGAGCCGAGGTCGACCTGCACCCACTGGGGGAACGAGTTGTTGACGCTCTCCCAGTAGCTACCCGCGTTGCCGTCGACGACCCTCGACGAGTCGTAGACGTCGGCGTGGCCACTCTCCTGGGTGGGACGACCCAGGGCGAGATTGGTGGCCGCCGCGGCGAAGGCGCTGCTGGCGGCGGCCGGTTCGTCGGCGGGGCGGGCGGCGAGGGCAGGGTTCGCGAGGGCCGTCGCGATCAGCGTGGCCGCGACTGTCGTCGCCACCATCCTGAACGGTGTCGCTCGTCGTCTCATGACTGTCCTGTCGTCGGGGGACGGTGGCCGCGGGCGGGGGTGACCGCGGGTGGAGGTGAGTGGTGGCGCGGAGATTTCCGAGGAGATGCATAAAACCAAGCACCTCTTTGTCGAAATCTTGCACGAGTTTGGCCAAAGGTTACTGACGTGCTACGGGAGCGTCAACACTTCGACCGGCGTGACTATTGATGGGCTTGCTCGCAGCCCGGCGCCGGGCACGACGGTGAGCCGTATGCCTCAGCGTCATCAAGATGACCGTGCGGTATACGGCTCTACGTGGTGTGGAACTCGGAAGGAGGCGCCCGGGGGCTCAGCCGCCCGGGGCGGCCAGGACGAAGGTCTCCAACTCCTCACCGCCGTACCAGTCGGTGCGCCGGCCCACGTGCGCCATGCCGAGTCGTCGGCAGACCGCCATCGACGGCTCGTTGCCCGGCGACACGACCGCGTAGATCCGCGGGGTGCCGGCGGCGAACTCCCGGGCGATGAGCGCACGGGCCGCCTCGGTGGCGTAGCCGCGCCCCCACGAGTCGGGGTGCAGGTGCCAGCCCACCTCGATGTCGTCGGTACGCCGTGTCTCGTCGCGCCCCGGCAGCGGCTTGAGCAGGATGGTCCCGGCCACCTGCCCGGTGTCGCGCACCTCCATCGCCCAGGTGCCGTACCGGCCGGCGTCGGCGGCGTGCCGGTCCCGCCACATCTGGAGCCGTTCGGCGGCCTGACCCGGCTCCACCATCGGCAGACCCGGTGACACACCCAACCAGCGCGTGATCTCCGGGCGCGAGTAGATGTCGTAGATCCGGGCCAGGTCCGTCGCTTCGTCGGTCCAATCGCGCAGGATGAGGCGTTCGGTGGTGACAACAGTCATGACCGGCGATCTTAAGGAGTGACCGCCCCGCCGACAGGGAAGGAGAACCCGATGGGCAGCGGATGGCAGCGCGCGAAACGGATCATCAGTGCCGCGTTCCGCCCGGTGCGTGGGCGTGACCTGTCGCTGCACGCCGCCGCGATCACCTTCTACGGGGCGATCGCCGTGGTCCCGGTGGCGCTGCTGGCCCTCTGGCTCACCTCGCTGATCGCCGGCGACGACCGGGTACGCCGGCTCACGTCGTACGCCGTGGAGGCGCTGCCGACGGCGATCGGCGCGCCCCGGGCGGTGGCCGCGCTGGTCGACGCCGGGGTGCAGTTGACCCCGCTGCTGGCGCTCGCCTCACTGCTGCCCGCGTCGCTGTACGGCGAGGGGCTGCGCCGGGCGTTCGTGTCGGTGGCGGCGCCGCGTTCCGACGAGCACCTGGTGGGGTGGCGGGGGCGCCTGCTGCTGCTGCCGCTGCTCGCGCCGGCCCCCGCCCTGCTGCTGTCGATCCTGCTGGCGCTGCCGCTCACCACCCGCCTGGTGCGCCAGGGCGGCTGGGTCGGCGCGCTGGGCGTGGTGCTGTCCTTCCTGGCGGTCTGGCTGGTGCTCACACCGGTGCTGGTGTGGGTGTTCCGGGTGGTCGGGCCGGCGTCGCCGGACTGGCTCTCCACCGTCGGGATCGGGTCGTTCACGGCGGCCAACCTCTCCGGATTCCTGCACGGGTTCGTGCTGTTCGCGTCCCTGCCGCTGGACCTGGGCGTGCCGTTCGGCGGCTTCGACGAGATCGGCGCGGGCGTGGCCGTGCTCCTGTGGCTGTACGTGTTCCACGTGATCGTCCTGGCCGGCTACTCCGCGACCCTGGCCCTGTCCCGCTGGCGTGCCCAGCGGCAGAAGTGATCACGGGGCAGCGAGCGCTTCGGTGGGGGTGAGGCGGGCGGCGCGGATCGACGGGTAGACGCCCGCCACCATTCCGACCAGCAGGGCGCCGGCGATGCCGCCGATGACGGAGGTCATCGGGATCGTCGGCGGCCAGCCCTGGTAACCGGCGTACCCGGCCGTGCCGAGCACGCCGAGGACCGCACCGGCGGCCCCGCCGAGCACGGACAACAGCACCGACTCGGTGAGGAACTGCACCCGGATCTGACCACGGTTCGCGCCGAGCGCCCGGCGCAGACCGATCTCCCGGCGGCGTTCCAGCACCGAGATGACCATGGTGTTGGCCACCCCGATCCCGCCGACCAGCAGCGCCACCGCGGCCAGGCCGAGGAAGAGCGCGGAGAACGTGTTCTCGGTGGCCCGCTTCGCGGCCAGCGCGTCCGAGGGACGACTGACCTGGATCAGTCCGGGCAACTGCGGGTCGAGGGTCGCCGGCAGGACGGCCCGGACGTCCTCCAACGCGTCCTCGCGGGCCCGCACGTACACGACGGTGGGGTGGCCGTCGAAGCCGAGCAGGTCCCGGGCCGCGTCCCAGCCCACCAGCACCGACCGGTCCAGGTCGGGGGCGATGGGCAGCGGATCGAGTACGCCGATCACGGTGAACCACCGCTCGCCGATGAACACCTGGGGCGGCTGGGCCGGGTCCACGGTGGCGAAGCCGAGCCGGCTCGCGGCCACGTAGCCGAGGACGACGGTCGGCAACCGGGCCGTGCCGTCGTCGAGGAAGCGGCCGGCGCGGACCCGGCCGTTGACGGTGTCCAGCAGATCCGGTCGGGTCGCCAGGGTGGTCAGCCCCGAGGTGTCGTACCGGTCCATCACGTCGCTGCGGCGGACCGTCACGTGGGTGTTCGCGACGGCGCTCACCGTCTCGACGGGCCCGATCCGCTGCACCATCGCCACCGACTCCTGCGGCAGCAGCACGGGCGGGTCCTGGTCCGGTACGGGCTCGGCGCGCAGCAGGTTGGTGCCGAGCGCGGAGAGCTGGTTCATGAGGTCGCGCTGGCTGGACGCGGGGATGCCCACCACGACGATCATCGTGGCGATGCCGATGGAGATGCCCAGGGCGGACAGGACCGCCCGCATCCGCCGGCTGGTCAGCCCGAGCAGACCGAGCCGGAGTACGTCGCCCGGGGCGAGCCGGGGCGGTCGGCCGCCGGGTACCGCTGTCGGTGTGCTCATGCGGAGGTCCTGTCACGCGTGTCGGAGACGATCCGCCCGTCGCGGATGTCCACCTGTCGAGGGGTACGGGCGGCGAGGTCCCGGTCGTGGGTGATGACGGCGATGGTGGTGCCCTCCGCGTGCAGGCTCAGCAGCAGCGCCAGGACCGCCTCGCCGTTGGCGGTGTCCAGCGCGCCGGTCGGCTCGTCGGCCAGGACCAGCGCCGGGTCGTTGACCAGCGCCCGCGCGATTGCCACCCGCTGGCGTTCCCCGCCGGAGAGCTGGTGCGGCAGGTGGTCGACGCGGTGCGCCAGGCCGACCCGGGCCAGCGCGTCCATGGCCGTGCGGCGACGGCGACGACGGGGTACGCCGGCGTAGAGCAGCCCGGTGGCGACGTTCTCGGCGGCGTCGAGCCCTCCGACGAGGTGGAACTGCTGGAACACGAAGCCGAGCCACCGGCCCCGCAGCGCGGAGAGCCGCCGGTCGGACAGGTCGGTGACCTCCTGCCCGGCGACGCGTACCCGCCCGCTGGTGGGCAGGTCGAGGGTGCCCATGATGTTCAGCAGGGTCGACTTGCCGGACCCGGACGGTCCGACGATGGCGAGGAGTTCTCCCTCGCGCACGGTCAGCGAGACGTCGTCCAGGGCGGTGACGCCGCCCGGGTACGTCCGGCTCACCCCGTCGAGTTGCAGGACCGGTTTCGGGTACGCCGGGATCACCTCGGTCGGCGCGTCCCGGACCGGAAAGGGAATGACGGTGCTCACGCGGCGGTCACCACCGTGAGTCCCTCGGTGACGCCGTTCCCGCTGACCTCGACGAGCCCCCGGGAGAACATCCCGGTCTCCACGGCCAGCAGCCCGCCCTCGGGCAGTTGCAGGGCGTGCCCGCCCTCGCGGAGCGCCACCAGCGCGCCGACCGGGACGGCCAGCACGCCCTTGCGGGTGTTGGTGGTGAACGTGACCCGGACCGACGCCGCGTCCAGCTTCGCGACGTCCGCCGCCTTGGTCGGTGTGACGAGGACGTTCACCTTCGGCGGACTTGCCTGGCCCGCGCCGGAGTCCGGACCGCCGCCGTCGACGGTGTGCGAGATCGAGGCGACCCGACCGGGGCTCTCGGTGGTGTCGGGCAGGGTGATCGCGACCGTGGCGCCCACCCGGATGCTGCCGACCTCGGTCGCCTCCACCGCGACGGTCACCAGCTTGACCTTCTCGGTGACGGCCACCAGCTCACCGGCGGCCGGGTCACCCGGCGCCGCCTTCACCGCGCTGATCCGGACCGGCCCGGGCAGCACCACGGCCCGCCCGGCCTCGATCCGGCCGGTGGGTTGCAGGTTGAGCGCCTGCTGCCACTTCTTGATCGCGGCAACCAGGGTGTCGGTGAGCAGGGCCTGTCCTGCGGGGATCTTCGTGCCGTCCTTGGCCCGGGTCGGCTGCGTACCGGTGACGTATCCGAGCGCCTTCAGGTTGTTCCGCACGATCAGCACGTCGCTGCCCACCAGGCCGGGCTTGTCGAGGGTACGAAAGAGCGGGGTGTCGCCGAACAGCACCGGTACCGGCTGGTCGTTGACCCAGTAGAGCGGCTTGCCCCGGGCGACCGTGTCACCGACCGTCGGCAGGCGGGTGACGACACCCTCGCCCGCGCCCTTGACCACGCGCTCCGGGCCGAACCCCAACGTGCCGTCGAGCGACCGGCTGTCCGACAGGTCGGTGCGGATGACCTTGGTCGTCGTCAGCGCCGGCGGTGCGCTCGCCGCCGCGTCCGCGCCACCGCGACGCAGCGTCAGCACCGCGACTCCGGCACCGACGACGACCACCACGGTCGCCAGCGCCACCAGGACCGTGGCCCGCCGGAACGGCTTACTTCTAGCCACGGAACGACTCCAACGTGCATTCCTTCTCCGCCTTGTCGTAGGCCTCACCATGGAGACCGCCGAACGGGTCTGCGACCCCGTCGTCGTACGTCCAGCCGGAGCCGTCCGGTAGCGCGTGGATCTTCAGGCCGCGGCCGCGCAGACACTGCACGTAGTCGTTGTACTGGCTCGCGTAGTTCGGGTTCTTCTCCTCGTCCATCTCCGGTGGCTGAAGAGGCAGCTTGTTGGCGCACGCCACGTACGCCGCCTTCGGTTCGCCGCTCTGGTCGAGGGAGATCACGCGCTTGCCCTCGGCGGTAGCTGCCGCCGAGCGCTCCTTGATCTCCCGCACGCCGTTGTCCCGCAGACAGACCTTGTACGTGTACCAGAGGTCGTCCTCCTCCGCCTCGGTCATGTCCATACGCAGCTGCGGGCGACCGGTTGCGGACCCGCCGGAGGTGGACCCGCCTGAGGTGGGCGTGGCGGAACCCGTGGCGATGGATGCGACATCGGCCGCGCCTGCGGCGTCGTCGGACTTGGCGCCGCCGCAACCCCCCAGGACCGTGGCGAACAGGGTGAGCGCGACGAGCCCGACTCGTCGTGGTGCGTTCGTCATGGCGGCAGCCTCACGGACAGTTGTCAGAGACCTGTCAGGAAGCGGTCCTCATCCGGTAGTCCCAGCTCAAGGACGTCACTGGCGGCTCTTCACCTCGGCCCGGGGCACGTACAGTCGCTGCCGTGAATGCGCGGGTGCTGATAGCCGAGGACGACGAGAAGCAGGCCGAACTGGTCCGCCGTTACCTGGAACGGGAGGGGCACACGGTCGTCGTCGTCGGCGACGGGCGGGCCGCGCTGGAGCAGGTCCGTCAGCACCCACCGGAGCTGCTGATCCTCGACGTGATGATGCCCAAGGTCGACGGTCTGGACGTCTGCCGCATCCTGCGCCGTGAATCCGACCTGCCCGTGCTCATGCTGACCGCCCGCGCGACCGAGGACGATCTGCTGCTCGGCCTCGATCTGGGCGCCGACGACTACATGACCAAGCCGTACAGTCCGCGCGAGCTGGTGGCCCGGGTGCGGACGCTGCTGCGCCGGAGTCAGCGGACGACGCGCGCGGCCGACCCGGTGCTGCGCGTCGGCGCCCTGCACGTCGACCCGGTCCGGCACGAGGTACGCGCCGACGGACGACGCGTGGACTGCACGCCGGGCGAGTTCCAACTGCTCCAGGCGATGGCCACCCAGCCGGGGCGGGCCTTCACCCGCGACCAACTCCTCGGCCACCTGCACGGCTTCGACAAATACATCACCGGCCGGACCGTCGACGTCCACGTGATGAACCTGCGCCGCAAGATCGAGCCGAACCCGCGTAAACCGACCCGCCTGCTGACCGTGTACGGCGTCGGCTACAAGTTGGCGGAGGTGAGCCACCATGCGGCGTGACGTGCCGCTGCACCGCAGCCTGCTGCTCCGGCTGCTCGCGCTGGCCGTCCTCATCGCCGTGGGCTCGATCGCGGCCACGGCCTGGCTGGCCGTCCGCACCACGACCGGTGCGATCCGGCAGGAACAGGGCCAGGCACTCGCCGACGACGCCCGCATCTACGACACCTTGATCGGCTACGCGGCGACCCACCCGAGCTGGGACGGTGTCGACACCGCCCTGCGACCGCTCGCCGAGCAGGTCGGCCGACGCATCACCCTGACCACCGAATCGGGCACGCCGCTCGCCGACTCGGCACCGCAGGGCGGCCCGCTGCCCACCAAGCCGTCCGCGACCATCGACGCGCTCGCCGTCGACACCGCCCTGACCCCGAGCTCCCCCGCAACCGTCGACGCCGCGCGCATCGACCCCCGCGCCGCCGGCCCGTACCTGCTCCCGGCCAACGAGCGCCGGACGCTGCGCGACATGGCGGACCAGGCCGTCCTGTGCCTGCGGGTGCGGCCCAGGATCGCGGCCGTCGTCGAGGAGGGGTCCACCGGCCGCCCACGGATCGCCACCCCCGGCACCGACCTGAGCGACAAAGCCTCCTGCGAGCAGCTCCGAAGGGACCTGGCGAAGCCGACAGCGACCGAACGCAAGGCGCTGGCGCAGCTCAACGCGCTGGTGAACACCTGCCTGGCCCGGCGCAAGATCGCGCCCGTGACCGTCGACCTGGACTGGACCTGGACGACGCGGTCCACCCCCGCGCCGAGCAGCCGTCGGAACGTCACGGAGATCGACCAGGGCCAGGGCCGGGCGGTCAACGCCTGTGTGGGCACCAGCCGGCGGGAGCAACTCCTCCCGTACGTCGCCCCGGCGGCGACCCTGTTCGTCAGCGACCCGGGCGGTCGCCCCGCCACGACCTTCGACCTGTCCCGCGCCAACCAGGCCCGCATCGTGGCGGTCGCCGGTCTCGTGCTGCTGGTGACCGTCGGCGTCACCGTGCTCGCCGGCGTACGGCTGACCCGGCCGCTGCACGCGCTGACCGGCGCCGCCCAGCGGATGCGTGACGGTGACGGATCCGCCCGCGTCCGCGTCACCGGCCGGGACGAGATCGCCCGGCTGGCCGAGGCGTTCAACGACATGTCCGAGCGGCGCGAACGCCTCGAACAGCTCCGTCGCGCCATGGTCAGCGACATCGCCCACGAGCTACGGACCCCGGTCACCACGATCCGGGGTTGGTTGGAGGCCGCCGAGGACGGCGTCGCGCCGGTGGACCGGAGGTTGGTGTCGTCGCTGCTGGAGGAGGCGACCCTGCTGCAACACGTGATCGCCGATCTTCAGGATCTCGCCGAGGCCGAGGCGGGCGCGCTGCGGCTGCACCCCGAGACGGTCTACCTCGCCGACCTGCTCGGCCAGGTGGCCGAGGCGTACCGCGTGCAGGCCGGCCGGGCCGGCGTGACGCTCGCGCTGCGGGTCGACGCCGACCCGCAGGTGTACGCCGACCCGGTGCGACTGCGTCAGGTCGTCGGCAACCTGGTCGGCAACGCGGTACGCCACACTCCGGCCGGCGGCAGCGTCACGATCAGCGCCGGGACGGCCGACGGGCAGGTGACCATCGCCGTCGCCGACACGGGCAGCGGCATCAGCGCCGAGGACCTGCCCCGGGTGTTCGACCGCTTCTGGCGGGCGGAGAAGTCCCGCAGCCGGCAGACCGGCGGCAGCGGCCTGGGCCTGGCCATAGTCCGCAAGCTGGTAGAAGCCCACCAGGGCACGGTCAAGGCCGAAAGCCAACCCCAGAAAGGCTCAACCTTCACGGTCCACCTCCCCACCCACCCCCGGTGATCAAGAGGTTCGCGTCATCCGGACGGCGTTTCCTGACGCCAACCTCTTGATCACCGGGTCACAGGGGGCGGTGGTGGGACTAGGCTGCGGCGGCATGAGTGGTGAAGTTCCGGCTCGGGTTGATGTTGTCGTCGTCGGGAGCGGGCACAACGGTCTGGTCTCCGCAGTTCTGCTGGCCCGCGCCGGTCTGGACGTCCTCGTGCTGGAGGCGGCCGACGTGATCGGTGGCGCGACCCGCACCGAGAACCCGTTCCCCAAGGTGCCGGGGCTGCGCCACTCCACCGGCTCGTACCTGCTCGGGCTGATGCCACCGGAGCTGCTCGCCACCCTCGACGTCCGCATCCCGGTGCTGCGCCGCGACCCGCACTACTTCCTGCCCACGCCGGGTGGCCTCGGCTCGCCGTACCTGCTCTTCGGCAGTGACACGGCCGCCACCAGGGCGCAGCTCGCCGAGTTCTTCTCCCCCGCCGACGTGGCCGCCGACGACGCCATGCAGGCCGAGCTGGCCGCGCTGCGCGAGGACCTCGCCCCGGCCTGGCTGGCCGAGCCGCTGACCGTCGAGGAGACCGCCGAACGGCACGTCCGCCCGGCGCTGCGGCAGGTCTTCGTCGACCTCGTCCGCGGGTCGGTCGCCGGCTACCTGGCCCGCTTCGAGTTCCGCTCCGAACTCCTGGTCAGCATGTACGCGGTCACCGACGGCCTCTCCGGCCTCAACGCCGGCCCGGACGACCCCGGGACGGGCCACAACTTCCTGGTGCACAACATGTGCCGGCTACCCGGTTCGGGCGGCACCTGGATGATCGCCGAGGGCGGCATGGGCACCGTCGCACGGACGTTCGCCGACGCCGCACGCGCCGCCGGGGCCACCATCGCCACGGGTACGCCGGTGAGCGCGGTGACCCTCGACGGCGGCGCGGCCAGTGGCGTCGTACTGGCCGACGGTCGGCAGGTAGCGGCGAGGGTGGTGCTCGGCGCGTGTGACCCGTACACCCTGATGGACCTGTTGCCCGACGGCGCGCTCCCGGCGCGACTCGGCGATCAGATGGCGGCGGTCCGCCGGCCCGGCACCACCCTCAAGCTCAACCTGGCGCTGCGCGGCCTACCCCGCTTCTCCTGCCTGCCGGCCGACGCGCCGAGCCCATTCGGGTCGACCATCCACCTGCTGCCCGGCTCCGCGTCGCTGGTCGGCGGGGACGCCACCTCGCCGATGACCGCCCTGCGCGCCATGTGGGCCGACGTGCGGGCCGGGCGGCTGCCGGCGGAGCCGACCATCGAGTGGTACCTGCACACCACCGTCGACCCGTCGCTCTCCGACGCCGCCGGGCACCACTCGTCGGCGCTGTTCGTCCAGTCGGTGCCCTACGACCTTGTCGGCACCACCTGGGACGCGGAACTGCCCGGCTACGTCGACCGGCTCGTCGCGATCGTCGAGCGGTACGCTCCCGGCACCGCCGACCTGATCGCCGACGCGGTGCCGCTGCCGCCGCCCGGCATCGAGGCGCACTTCGGTATCAGCGGCGGGCACATCCACCACGTGGACAACACCGTCTCGTTCACCGACCGCATGCCGTACTCGACCGGCATCGACGGCGTGTACGCGGGCAGCGCCGGCTGCCACCCGGCCGGCAGCGTCATCGGCGCGGCCGGCCACAACGCCGCCCGCCGAATCCTCACCGACCTACTCCCCTAACCCCCACGCCCACGCCCCACGCCCCACGCTGTCGATCATGCAGTTGTGGTGGTGAACGAAGGTGACGTGATGGTGCACAACGGGCACCACAACTCCATGATCGACGCGCGAGGTGGGGTGGGGTCAGGTCAGGGCTTCGCCGGCCGGGGCGGGGGTTTCCGCGTCTACGCGGTGGGCGCGGACCTTGTGGCCGACGCTCGTCAGGCAGCGGCCGCTGGGCAGGTCGAAGCGCCAGCCGTGCAGCTGGCAGGTGAGCTGGTCACCCTCGACGATGCCGAACCGGGTCAGATCCGCCTTGAGGTGCGGGCAGCGGCGCTGCACCACCCAGTCCCCAAGCGTGATGTCCTCGGCGTCGGTGGAGCGCTCGTGCTCGTCGTACCAGCCCTCGGCGTACTGGAGACGCTCCTCGGAGAGGCACTTGAAGAACGCGTAGACGAACTCGTTGTACTGGCCGATCCGAGCCGCCGAGAACCGGCAGGACAGGAAGAGCGAGTTGACCCAGTCCACCTCGTCGATGAAGAGCAGGTGCTCGATCAGCGACCGCTCGGTCCGGAACCGGTAACGCACCTTCTCGTCCGCGTACGGCCGGACCTCCTTGCCCGGGAAGTCCACCACAATCGATTCAAGGGTCTCCCCGCCTGAGCTGTCGGTGCCGACCAGGTCGAAACGGACCGGACCACCGACCCCCTTGGCCAGGTAGATCGACTCGTCGAGCAGCGGCTCGATCCGGCGCTTCATCTCGCCGAGCACGTCCACCTCGGGGTGCCGCCAGGACGCCTTCTCCGCCTCGATGATCGGGCGCTTGCGCTCCCGCATCTCCTCCAGGTGCGCGACCTTGTTGGCGAAGAACTCCTCGACCGGCACCGGGTGGGTGGTGCTGGCGCCCTCGGTGGTGACCTCGGCGACGCTGCCCGGCAGCAGCACGATCCCGTTGGTGCCGCCGACCTTGGCGTACTCGGCCAGGAAGACCGACTGGTCGGGGAAGATGTTGCCCTCGTCGCCGAAGATGTCGTTGAACTGCCACAGCTCGTCGTCGAGGAAGCACGGCGGCCCGGCGATCGGGAAGACGTGATCGGCCTTCAGGTCGTCGATGTACCGCCAGGTCCGGTCGAACTGCCGGTCACGCTTCTGCTTACCGAACGCGGTCTTCGCCGCCTGCGGCAACTCGTAGACCATCGGGTACCAGATGGCCCCGGAGAACTGGAGCAGGTGCGCGTGCACGTGCCCCAGCTCGGCGAACACGCTGAGGTCGGTGGGGCGGGCGTCGTTCTGGTTCAGCAGCCGCACCCCGTCGTACTCGACCCAGAGCGAGGAGTCGCCGATCGGGCCGTCGGTCGGGCTGGTCAACGCCTGGATCATGATCTTCAGGCCGCCGTCCAGCTCCACGACCTGCTCGTTTGGCGCCTTCAGGAACTTCGTGAAGCCGAGCGCCCGGAACTCGTCCTCCATCTCGGAGGTGGGGAACTCGGGGAGCAGGACGGTGGCGTCCTTGCTGACGTAGTCCCGCAGGTGCTTCGCGTCGAAGTGGTCCCGGTGCAGGTGGGAGACGTACAGGTAGTCGACCTGACCCAGGGTCTCCCAGTCGAGAAGGGAATTGTCCGGGAAGGGGAACCACGAGGCGAAGTAGGCCGGATTGACCCACGGGTCGCACAGGATGCTGCCCGCGGCCGTGTCGATCCGCATGCTGGCGTGCCCGGTTCCGGTCACTCGCACCGCACAGTCCCCCTCAAACAGACAATCAGGTGTACGCCAAACGCTACCGGAGGGAGTCTGACCGCCACCCCGCGACGCCCGTAGTGCCGTCCGGCCTGGGCGGGCAGGGCCGTACGGCCGGGAAACCCCCACCGCGCCGCCCCCGGCGCGAGGCGTGCCAGACTAACCAAAGATCCGATCGCGAGGGAAGGACCGACAGTGGCAGGAAGCGAGCCGGTAACGTCGCCGGACCAGCACAAGCCCGGGCATCGCAAGTCGGGGCGCATCGGCGCGGTGCTGTCCGCGCTGGCGCTGGTCGTCATGGCGTTCTGCGGCAACCACGAAGGCAGGGTCGAGGAGATCTGGCTGATCGGCCTCGCCGCGCTGCTGCTGGTCATCGTGATCGGCGATGCCGTGCTGCGGCGCAACGGTCTGCGCTCCTGACCCGACCGGCCGCCGGGCGACCGGCCAGGGAACGCCGAGGGCCCGCCCCCACACAGGGGACGGGCCCTCGTTCGTGTACGCGTCGGAGTCAGCGCCCGAACAGGATGTCCTGCACGTCCTTGAGCGCCGCGTCGACCTCGGCCTCGAAGTAGCCGCCGGGCACCAGACCGAACCGGAGCGTGTCCAGGTCCTTCGGGTCGACCGGCATCGGGTTGCGACGCTGCATGCCACCGAGCAGGGACTCGAAGAACTGGTCCACCTGGTCCGGGTCGTACCCGCTGCCGAATCGACGTACCTGGAACCTGCGGCGGATCTGGTCGACCCGGTACAGGTCGCTGCCGGGCGGACCAGCCATCGGCGGGCCACCCATCGGCGGACCGGCGACGGCGGGCGGGCCGGCCATCGGCGGGCCACCGATGCCCTGCTGAGGCATCGGGGGCGGGCCGGCAGGGCCGCGCCGCAGGTCACGTAGATCACGCTCGGGCATACGGATCTCGGCGGTCATGTCGGCGCGGGCGCGCCGGCCGGCCTCGAAGCCGTCGAAGCGGGGCTCGTCCTGCGGCGGCGGGTAGCCACCGGGCGCCCGCGGACCGTCCGGCGGACCGTACCCGCCGGGCATCCGCTGGTCGTCCGGCGGACCGTAGCCACCGGGCATCCGCTGGTCACTCGGCATGCGCTGGTCGTCCGGCGGACCGTAGCCACCCGGCATGCGCTGGTCGTCCGGCGGACCGTAACCACCCGGCACGCGCTGGTCGTCCGGCGGACCGTAACCACCCGGACCGGCCGGCAGGCCACGCGGCGGCAGACCGTGCCCGCCCATCGGGCCACCGGGCCCCATCGGGCCGGGACCGCCCGGGCCGGGGCCAGGGCCACCAGGGCCGGGCCCGCGCTGCGCGTCGTAGCCGCCCCGAGGCGCGTCGTACCCGCCAGCGAAGGCACCGGTGGGCTCGTCGTACCGGCCGTAGCGATCGGCCGGCGGACCGGCCTGGGCGGGCATCGGTCGGGGAGGCATCGGCTGCGGGAGCATGCCGCCACGGTCGTCACGCATCGGCGGACCCATCCGGTCCGGCGGACCCATCCGGGGGTCGCCGCCGCGTCCGGCGCTGTTGCGCTCCTCCAACTCGGCCAGCTGACGCTCGACCCGGTCCAGGTGCAGGTCGACCTGCCACTCGTCGTAGCCGTTGAAGCGGACCCGGAAGACGACGTCGTGGACCTCCTGCGAGGCGACGGGCGCACCGACCTGCCGGCCGTCGAGCGTCGCCTCGACCCGGTCGAGGAAGGCGTCCACCTCGTCGACCTTGTATCCCCGGCGAACCGCCTTGCGCCGGAAACGCTGACCCTGACTCGCCACTATGTCTCCTGGTGTCGTTCGCCACGCCCGGTCACGCCGGTGCCTCTCCGGCGCGGTCGGTGAAGGTGTCGGTGTCCTCGGCGGCGGCGAGCTGGCCACACGCGCCGTCGATCTCGCGACCCCGGGTGTCCCGTACGGTGGTGGAGACTCCCGCGTCGCGCAAGCGCCGGACGAACTCCCGCTCGACCGGCTTCGGGCTCGCGTCCCAGCGGCTGCCCGGCGTCGGATTGAGCGGGATGAGGTTCACATGCGCCAACTTGCCGGCCAACAGCCGCCCGAGCAGGTCAGCTCGCCACGGCTGGTCGTTCACGTCCTTGATCATTGCGTACTCGATGGACACGCGACGGCCCGTCCGGGCGGCATAGTCCCACGCTGCGTCCAGCACCTCGGCTACCTTCCAGCGCTGGTTTACCGGCACGAGTTCGTCGCGCAGATCATCATCGGGCGCGTGCAACGACAACGCAAGGGTCACAGAGAGGTCTTCGCTGGCCAGTCGGCGGATGGCCGGAACCAGGCCGACCGTGGAAACGGTGATGTGCCGCTGGGACAGGCCGAGCCCCTCCGGAGCGGGACTGACCAGCCGACGGATCGCCGCGATGACCCGGTTGTAGTTGGCCAGCGGCTCGCCCATGCCCATGAAGACGACGTGCGACAGCCGCGGCGGTGAGCCGGCGACGGCTCCGGAGGCCGCGACCCCGGCCAGGTAGACCGCCTGGTCGACGATCTCGGCGGTGGACAGGTTGCGGGTCAGCCCGGCCTGGCCGGTGGCGCAGAACGGGCAGGCCATGCCGCAGCCCGCCTGGCTGGAGATGCAGACCGTCACCCGGTCCGGGTAGCCCATCAGCACGCTCTCCACCAACGCGCCGTCGTGCAGCTTCCAGAGCGCCTTGCGGGTCGCGCCGTCGTCGCAGGCCAGCTCACGCACCGGCGTGAGCAGCGTGGGCAGCAACTCGTCGGCCAGGCGCGCACGGGTCGCGGCGGGCAGATCGGTCATCGCCTGCGGATCGCGTACCAGCCGCCCGAAGTAGTGGTTGGAGATCTGCTTGGCACGGAAGGCGGGTTCACCCAGCCCGGTGACCAACGCCTGGCGGCCAGCCAAGTCCAGGTCAGCCAGGTGCTGCGGTGGCATGGAGGCCCGGCGTGCGGTCGGGGCGTCCGAGATGGCGGGGATCAGCGGCAGACTCGTCATGGCCGGTCCAGTGTGTCACGCCTGAAGCGTTCGGCACCTGTCCGGAGGCGTCGAACCGGCCCTCGGCGTCCGTCGCCAGCGCTCCGGCCATGGTGACGCATGCCTCAACCCGCCACCGGCACGAAGATCACCAGCAACAGGTACGCGGTCGGCACCGCGAACAGGATCGAGTCCAGCCGGTCCATCAGGCCACCGTGCCCCGGCAGCAGGTTGCTCATGTCCTTGATCCCGAGATCCCGCTTGATCATCGATTCGGCGAGGTCGCCGAGGACCGCCGCGCAGGAGACCGCCACCCCGAACAGGGCACCCCACCACGGTGCCAGGTCGAACATCAGCCACAGCAGCAGGGCACTGCCCAGCGCCGCCGCGGTGACCGAGCCGGCGAAGCCCTCCCAGGACTTCTTCGGGCTGATGGACGGGGCCATCGGATGCCGGCCGAAGGAGACGCCGGCCGCGTACCCGCCGGTGTCGGAGAGGACCACCGCGATCAGCGTGGCCAGGATGCGCAGCCGACCGTCATCGGGAGCCGCCGCCAGCAACGCCGCGAAACCGGCGAGGAACGGCACGTAGACGGCGATCAGGGTGGCGGCGGTGAGATCCCGCTGGAAGCCGGCCGGGCCGTCACCCAACCGCCAGATCATCGTGCCGAGCACCGTCACCAGCAGCCCGAGGCTGAGCGCGTCCGGGCCGGCGAACCAGGCCAGACCCACGGTCAGGACACCACCGGCGAGCAGCGGCACCAGCGGCGGGTGGGCGCCGCTGCGCCGGACCGCCCGAGCCATCTCCCAGATCCCGATGGCGACAGCCGCGGCGATCACCGGCAGGAACGCCGGCGGGTAGACGGCCAACGGCACCACGATCAGCGCGCCCAGGGCGAGGCCGACACCGATCGCCGCCGGCAGGTTGCGGCCGGCCCGTCCGGTACCCACCTGCTGGGTCGCCGGCCGGTCGACGCTGGCCCGTCGGCGCCCCTTCGGACGTCGACCCACCGGCGGCTCCGGGTCGGCGATCGGGTCGTCGTCCGGCAGGATCTCGGCGCCGATGGGCGCGAGCTGCGCGGTCGGGAAAGCGTCATCGTCGTCGAAGCGCGGCGGCGCGTCCGGGCGGTCGTAGCGGGACACGTCCCGGTCGTCGTAGCGAGACACGGCATCCCGGTCGTCGTAGCGCGGGTGGGCGTCGCGGACGTAGCCGGGCCCGTCGCGGTCGTCGTAGCGCGGGTGGGCTTCGCGGTCGTCGTAACGCGGCCCGGCTTCGCGGACGTCGTAGCGCGACGGGGCGTCACCGGTCGGGGGGCGGTCGCCGTAGCGAGCCCGGTCGTCGAAACGGTCACCGTCGTCGAAGCGGTCCCGGTCGTCCGGGCGGACCGTCCGGCCGCGCTCGTCGTACGGGTCCGCCGGGTGCGGCTCGGCGTACGGCCGGGTGCGGGGCTCGGCGTACAACTCGGGCCCGGGGGCCGGCCGGCGGCTCCACTGGCCCGCCTCAAGCTCCTGCTCGGGCCAGGGCAGGGCGACCGGGCGCTCCGGCCGATCCCAGCCGCGCGGCTCGCCGCCGTAGGGGTCGGGGCGGGACATCACGCACCGTGTCGGAGCGCGAGTGCCACCACATGACGCAAGACCACAAGCATCCCCTACAAGCGCGACTGTTTCCTCCGGCTCGACCGCCCCGGTGGTCGGTCGATTCCCGGTGCGCACCACCCGGTGGCCGGGAATCCTGCCGAGCCTACTGCACCCGCCGCCGGGGCGAGGCGGACGATGGCACCCGTGACCGCCGGGCCCCTGGCGGGTCACGGTGCGCGAGGTCCGACGAGTCGCCGTGCTGCCACGACGGCGGCGGGCGCCCGGCGGCCTGAGCAACCCCGCCCGCCCCAGGCGCATCGACGCCTATCCGACCGAGCATCCGGGCGAACAGGGGATGACCCGCGCCACCCGTCGGTGGTCGGCTGTCGGTGTGCCGGCGTCCGCCGGCGGTCTATACGACAGCAGCGGGGAAGGAACGTTCGTGCGCAGAATCAGCCTGGCGGTGCTGACGATGGCCGCCCTCGTCCTGACGGCGGCCCCACCGGCCACCGCGGCGACACCGGACGCCAGCATCAGGATCGACCACCGCACCAGCGGGATCTACCTGTACGACGGGAGTCCCGACGGCACGGGGCCGGCGTTCCCGGCCGCCACCGCCCGAGGGGAGGTGCGCAACTGCCCGACCGGCGTGTACTTCCTGTCGGCGTCGCTGACCCAGGACGGCCTGCCGACCTTCTGGGCCACCGGCGGCCTCGGCGCCGGCGAGATCGTCTGCGACGGCGGCACCGCCAGCATCTCGATGGGCTTCTACCGGGCCGACCCGGTACTGCATCCGGGTCGGGCCACCGTGCGCTTCGAGCTGCACGACGCGTACGTCGGAACGACCCTGACCGAGACGACCCGTACCGTCCGGATCCCCCGCTGACGCCCAGACGGCGCGAGGCCCGTCCCCGGATCGGGGGCGGGCCTCGCTTCGGCCGTTCACCCGGCGGAAGCCGGGTCGGGCCTCAGACCTCCAGCAGCTCGGTCTCCTTGTGCTTGACCAGGTCGTCGATGCTGGCGACGTAGCGCTGCGTCAGGTCGTCGAGTTCCTTCTCGGCGCGGCGGCCGTCGTCCTCGCCGGCCTCGCCGTCCTTGACGATCCGGTCCAGTTCCTCCTTGCCGCGGCGGCGGACGTTCCGGATGGCCACCTTGGCCTCCTCGCCCTTGTGCCGGGCCACCTTGATCATGTCGCGGCGGCGCTCCTCGGTCATCTGCGGGAGCAGGATGCGCAGCTGGTTGCCCTCGTTGTTCGGGTTCACCCCGAGGTCCGAGTCGCGGATCGCCTTCTCCATCGCGTTGATCTGCGAGTTGTCGTACGGCTTGATGATGGCCATGCGCGGCTCGGGGATCGCGACGGACGCCATCTGGGTCAGCGGCGTCGGCGTGCCGTAGTAGTCGATAATGATCTTGGAGAACATGGCGGGGTTGGCGCGACCGGTGCGGATGGCGCCGAACTCCTCCTTGGCGTGCTCAACCGCACGCTCCATCTTCTCCTCGGCCTCGAGGAGGGTGTCGTCGATCACCGGTCTCCTCGCCTCCTTCTGTGCTCGTCGTGGGCTCTGCTGAAAGTCGTCAGGCTCACGCGGTGATCAGGGTGCCGATCTTGTCGCCACCCACCGCGCGGATGATGGTGTCGTCACCCTGCGCGCCGAAGACCAGCATCGGCAGGCCGTTCTCCATGCAGAGGCTGAACGCGGCCGCGTCGGCCACCCGGAGGTTGCGGCGCAGCACCTCGGAGAAGGTGATCGAGTCGAGCTTGCTGGCGGTCGGGTCGACCCGCGGGTCGGCCGTGTAGACGCCGTCCACGCCGTTCTTGCTCATGAGCACCACGTCGGCGCGGATCTCCAGCGCCCGCTGGGCGGCCACGGTGTCCGTCGAGAAGTACGGCATGCCCGCGCCGGCGCCGAAAATGACCACGCGGCCCTTCTCCAGGTGCCGGATCGCCCGCAACGGAATGTACGGTTCGGCGACCTGGGCCATCGTGATGGCGCTCTGCACCCGCGTCTCGATGCCCTCCTTCTCCAGGAAGTCCTGGAGAGCGAGGCAGTTCATCACGGTGCCGAGCATGCCCATGTAGTCGGCGCGAGCGCGGTCCATCCCGCGCTTCTGCAGCTCCGCGCCCCGGAAGAAGTTGCCCCCACCGACCACCACCGAGACCTGCACACCGCGCCGGACCACGGTCGCGATCTGGCGGGCGATGGCCTGCACGACGTCCGGGTCGACGCCGATCGCGCCACCACCGAACACCTCACCGGAGAGCTTCAGCACCACCCGGCGGGCCCGTCCGGGCGGCGGCGCCGTCGGATCGTCCATCGCCAGCGTCCGCTCACTCACAACCTGCGTCATCCGCCCCGCCTTCCCCACGCGCACGCCCCGGGCGACGCGTTACCGCGAACCTGCCGCTGCCGACCCTATGTGACGAGGAGGCCGCGGTGCCTGTCACGTACACCGGCGGCCTCCTCGTTCGACGTCTTGCGCCCACGGACGCACGCGGCGCCCGGTGGCGGCTCAGGCCTGGCCGACCTCGAACCGCACGAAGCGGGTCACCTCGATGCCGGCCTCGGCCAGCACCTGCTTCACCGACTTCTTGTTGTCGGCCACCGACGCCTGCTCAACGAGGACGTAGTCCTTGAAGAAGGCGTTCACCCGACCCTCGACGATCTTCGGCAGAGCCGCCTCGGGCTTGTTCTCCTCGCGGGCGGTCTGCTCGGCGATGCGCCGCTCGGACTCCACGACGTCGGCCGGAACCTCGTCGCGGCTGAGGTACTTCGGCCGCATGGCCGCGATCTGCATCGCGACGCCACGGGCGTCGGCGTCGCCCGCCTCGTCGCTCTTACCGGTGTACGACACCAGCACGCCGACGGCCGGCGGCAGGTCCTGGGCCTTGCGGTGCAGGTAGACCGCGGTGGTGCCCTCGACCTTGGCGAACCGGTTGAGCACCAGCTTCTCGCCGATCTTGGCGGACTGCTCCTGGATCAGATCCGCGACGACCTTGCCATCCAGCTCGGAGGCGAGCAGCTCCTCGGCGTTGTTCACGCCCGAACGCTCGCCGTGCTCGACCAGCTGCTGGGCCAGCGCGATGAACGACTCGGTCTTGGCGACGAAGTCGGTCTCGCAGTTGAGCTCGAGCAGCGCCTTGCCGGAGTGGGCGACCAGACCGTTGGCGGCCGTACGACCGGCCCGCTTGCCGACGTCCTTCGCGCCCTTGACGCGCAGGATCTCGACGGCCTTGTCGAAGTCGCCCTCGGCCTCGGTCAGCGCCTTCTTGCTGTCCATCATGCCGGCGCCGGTGAGGTCGCGGAGCTTCTTGACGTCCGCGGCGGTGATTTGGGACATGGCTCTCTCTTCGATGTTGAGTCGGCGTGTGGATGGTCAGAGGTGCCGGTTACCCGGAATCGGGCGGAACGTGCCCGGCGTACCGTCACCGCCCGCCGTTCGTGAAAACGGACGGCGGGGCGGCGACGGTGCGGTCACTCCGCGGCGGCGGCCGCCGGCTGCTCGGTGGCGGCGGGCTGCTCGGTGGCAGCAGGCTGCTCGGTGGCGGCAGGCTGCTCGGCGGCGGCGGGCTGCTCGGCCGGGGCCGACTCGTCGGCCTTCTTCGGCTCCTCCAGCAGCTCGCGCTCCCACTCGGCCAGCGGCTCATCGCTCGCGACACCCTCAGGCTTCTCGTCCCCGCCCCGGCGACGGCCGGAACGCGCGATCAGACCGTCCGCGACGGCGGCGGCGACGACCTTGGTCAGCAGCTCGGCCGAACGGATGGCGTCGTCGTTGCCCGGGATCGGGAAGTCGACCTCGTCCGGGTCGCAGTTGGTGTCGAGGACGGCGATCACCGGGATGCCCAGCTTGCGGGCCTCGTCGACGGCGATGTGCTCCTTCTTGGTGTCCACGATCCAGACGGCGGCCGGCAGCTTCTGCATGTCCCGCAGACCACCCAGCGTGCGGGTCAGCTTGATCTTCTCGCGGGAGAGCTGCAGGGTCTCCTTCTTGGTGTAACCGGCGGCGGTGCCGCTCAGGTCACCAAGGGCCTCCAGCTCCTTCATCCGCTGGAGCCGCTTGTACACCGTCTGGAAGTTGGTCAGCATGCCACCGAGCCAGCGGTGGTTGACGAACGGCTGACCGACCCGGGTCGCCTGCTCGGCGATGGCCTCCTGGGCCTGCTTCTTGGTACCGACGAAGAGGATGCTGCCACCCTCCGCGACGGTCCCACGCACGAACTCGTACGCCTTCTCGATGTAGTCGAGGGTCTGGCGCAGGTCGATGATGTAGATACCGTTGCGCTCGGTCATGATGAAGCGCTTCATCTTCGGGTTCCAGCGCCGGGTCTGGTGCCCGAAGTGGACACCGCTCTCCAGCAGCTGACGCATGGTCACAACGGCCATGGTTGGGGCACTCCTCAAGATCCCTGGTTGTCACGCCCGGCCGGTGGCCGGGCGTCCTGGCGCCTGGTCGCCGACCCATGGTGGACCCGATCAAGATCGGGACCAGGGAGGCCGTCGCTTCACGACGATTCGTGAAGAGGGCACGCGAGGTCGACCGCGCAAGGCGGTCGCCAGTTGGCCAGTGTACGCCCCTTCCCGGCCCGACGACCTCCGGGTGGGCGGGGGCCGGGTGCCGGGTCCCGGTGGCCCGTGGTCCCGGGTCCCGGTGGCCCGTGGTCCTGCGGCCCGGTGGCCCGGCGTCCTACGGCCCGGTGGCCCGGGGTCGTGTGGCCCGGTGGCCCGGGGTCGTGTGGCTCGGTGGCCCGGGGTCGTGTGGCCCGGGTCAGCCGGCGGCGAGCGCGGCGGCGACGAAGAGCACGAGGCCGACCGTCAGGTACGCCGTCGGAGGGCGCAACCAGCCTCGACCGTTGTCGGAGAGGGCCAGTCCGCCCGTTCTGAGCCCGTACAGCCCCACTGCGAAGATCGGCAGCCCGGCGACCAGGCAGATACCGGCCACGACGTTCCCGGCGTCCACCGGGTCGCCGGTCACCCCCGCCAGCAACACCCGCAGCGCGGGGACCTCGAAGATCAACGCCAGCAGGGCGAAGAGGGCCGCCAACGCCGGGCGGCGGGTCCGGTAGACGCCGTCCGGCGCAGCGGAGTACGCCGGTGGCTCGCCCGCGGGCAGGTCGGGGCGGGGGCCGATACCCGGCATCGGTCCGGTCGGCAGGTCAAGCGGGTGCGGCTGGTCGGCGCCGCCACCCCGGTTCGGCCCGACGATCGGGTATCCGGCGAGCGGCGCGGGCCGGGTCGGCTCGGCGAAGGGGGCGGGCTGGCCCTGGTCGGCGAGGGCAGCGGGCTGGCCCGGCTCGGCGGGTCTGGTCTGCCCGGTGAGCAGAGCCGCTGCCGGGACGGCGTCCGCGCTGGTCACCGGTCCGGTGTCGCGGGTAAGGGCCGGCACGGCGTCCCGGGCGGCGTCCGGCGTGATCGTGGCCAGCGGGTCCCGGGCAGCCCGGCGGCCGGGCAGCTCCCCGGAGATCTCCGAAGGGTCCCGATCCGCCCGGCGGGAGCGGGTCGCCCGGTAACCGTCCGCGTCCGTACGGACCTCACCCAGCGGGTCGACCGCGCCGAACCGCCCGGAGTCGGCCTCAGCCGTACCGAACCGCCCCGACTGGGCGTCGACGGCACCGAAGCGCCCGGAGTCCGCTTCCGGCGCACCGAAGCGGGTCGCGTCCAGCGCGCTCAGGCGGACGGGGTCGGGCTCGGGCGAGCCGCCGAAGCGGACCGGGTCGGGCTCGGGCGAGCCGCCGAAGCGGACCGGGTCGGGCTCGGGCGAGCCGCCGAAGCGGGCCGGGTCGGGCTCGCGGCGTCGGCCGACGCCGGTGTCCTCGAGGGAGCGGGCGTCCTCGACGCCGCGCTGCTCGGGGATCTCGCCGTCGCGGTATCGCGGTTCACCCACTCCGCGCCACTCGGGCTCGCCGTACCCGCGCCCCCGCTCGTCGGGGTACCAGCGCGACTCCTGATCTTCCGGAAAGCTCCGTCGTCCGTCCACGTCAGGCACCGTATGCGACGGCCCGTCCCCGCGTCATTTCGGCCCGGCCGGGTTGATCGACTCCGGGTCGCGGAAGTGGGGGCATCCGATCGTCAGGACACCCCCACTTCGCCGATCTGGAGTCGATCAGCGGCGTCCTCGCCGTAGCACAGCAGGACCTTGATCGTCCGGTCGTCCACAGAGCGACCGTCATCCACAGGCGGGCGGCAGCGGGGTCGCGGCGCTCATGCTCCGAGGGGCACCGTCGCGGCCATGACGAAGCGGAACCAGGCGGTCGGCGCGTACGGCGAGCGGTGCGCCGCCCGGCACCTGAGCGAGTCGGGACTACGGCCCATCGTCCGGAACTGGCGCTGCCCGGAGGGCGAGATCGACATCATCGCCTGGGACGGGCCGGTGCTCGCGTTCTGCGAGGTGAAGACGCGTCGGGGCGACGCGTTCGGCTCGCCGGCCGAGGCTGTCGTACCGGCCAAGGCCCGCCGCCTGCGCGGGCTCGCCGCGCGCTGGCTCGCCGAGACCGGCACGAGCGCGGACGAGGTGCGGTTCGACGTGGTGTCGGTGCGCCTGCCCGACAGCGGTCCCGCCCGGGTCGACCACGTCAAGGGCGCGTTCTGAGATGCGCCGACGAATGGGTGACGCGCCGTGAGCTACGCCAAGGTGCTCTCCGTGGGGTTGGTCGGCGTCACCGGCCACCTGGTCGAGGTCGAGGCGGACCTGGCCGCGGGCCTGCCGGCGGTGGTGATCTCCGGTCTGCCGGACACCGCTCTGCACGAGGCCCGCGACCGGGTGCGGGCCGCCGTCGTCAACTCGGGCCAACGGTGGCCCAACCGGCGCATCACGCTGAACCTGCTGCCCGCGACGCTGCCGAAGTTCGGCTCGGCGTTCGACCTGGCCATCGCCGCCGCGCTGCTGGGCGGCTCCGGTGAGCTGCCGCTGCTGCCACTGGAGAAGGTGGTGGTCCTCGGCGAGCTGGGCCTGGACGGGACGGTCCGGCCGGTACGCGGCGTCCTACCGATGGTCGCCGCGGCGGCCAGGGCGGGCATCGAGCGCGTGATCGTGCCGACCGGCAACGCCGCCGAGGCCGCGGTCATCCCCGGCGTACGGGTGCGGGCGGTGGACACGCTGCACCGGCTGGTCACCTTCGTACGCGACGGCAGTCCGCTGATCGAGCCACCGACGGACACCCCGGCCCCGATCACCGGCGGCCCCGACCTCGCCGACGTCGCCGGGCAGCAGGTGGGCCGGCGCGCGCTGGAGATCGCCGCGGCGGGCGGGCACCACCTCGCGCTGCTCGGCCCGCCCGGGGCCGGCAAGACGATGCTGGCCGAGCGGCTGCCATCGCTCCTGCCGGAGCTGGACGACGACGCGGCGCTGGAGGTGACAGCCCTGCACTCGGTCGCCGGACTGCTGCCACCGGGCGGTCGGCTCCTGCGTCGTCCGCCCTTCCAGGCGCCGCACCACACGGCGACCGTTCCGTCCCTCGTCGGCGGCGGCTCCGGGCTGGCCCGCCCCGGCGCGGTGTCGCTCGCCCACCGCGGGGTGCTCTTCCTCGACGAGGCGCCCGAGTTCAGCAAGGGCGCGTTGGAGGCGCTGCGCCAGCCCCTGGAGCACGGCCGCATCCAGCTCAGCCGCAGCGGTGGCGGCACCGAGTACCCGGCCCGGACGCAACTCGTGCTGGCCGCCAACCCGTGCCCGTGCGCGAAACCGTCCGGCGACGCGTACTGCGAGTGTTCGCCCGTGGCCCGCCGCCGCTACCTGGGCCGGCTCTCGGGGCCGCTGCTCGACCGGATCGACGTGCAGGTGCGGCTGATGCCGGTACGGGCGGCGGAACTGATGGCGGCCGGAGCCGACGTCGAGTCCTCGGCCACGGTCGCCGCCCGGGTCGCGGCGGCCCGTAGCGCGGCGGCCACCCGCTGGGCCAGCCTCGGCCGGCGACTCAACGCCGAGGTGGACGGCCCGCTCCTGCGCCGCCCGCCCTGGCGGCTACCGGCGCTGGTCACCGCCGAGCTGCGCTCCCGGCTCGACTCCGGCTCGCTCTCGGCGCGCGGCTTCGACCGGGTGATCCGGATGGCCTGGACCATCGCGGACCTCGACGGCCGGGACCGGCCCGACCGTGAGGACGTACGAGAGGCGACCCAGCTACGGACGGGAGAGACGGCATGAGCGCCGACGAGGAGAGCAGGCTGGCCAGGGTGGCGCTGACCTGGCTGGCCGAGCCCGGCACCCGCGTGGTGCACGCGCTTGTCGAGCGGCTGGGGCCGGTGGCGACGCTGGATCTGCTGCTCGATGGCGGCAGCCCCGACCGGCGGCTGGCCGCCGCCGTGGCCGCCCGGATGTCCTCCGGCGACGCCCGGGCGGTGGCGGCCGAGGCTTTGGACCGGGCGGATCGGCTCGGCGCGCGTCTGGTCACCCCGGACGACGACGAGTGGCCGGCCCGGGTCGCCGACCTCGTCGGGCTGCGGCTGCCGGACCTGACCCGCCGCGTGGACGTGGAGACCGCGCCGCCACTCTGCTTCTGGGTACGCGGCGCGTGGCCGCTCGGTGAGGCGTTGGAGCGCTCGGTGGCCGTGGTCGGCGCGCGGGCGGCCACGGCCTACGGCCAGCACGTGGCCACCGACCTCGGGTACGGCCTGGCCGAACGGGACTGGACGGTCGTCTCCGGTGGCGCGTTCGGGATCGACGCCGCCGCCCACCGGGGCGCCCTGAACGCCGAAGGGCTCACCGTGGCGGTGCTGGCCTGCGGGGTGGACCGGCCGTACCCGATGGGCAACACCGCCCTCTTCGACCGGATCGCCGACACCGGGCTGCTGGTCAGCGAGTGGCCGCCCGGCGCCGAGCCACTGCGGCCACGGTTCCTGATCCGCAACCGGGTGATCGCCGGCGGCACGCTGGGCACCGTCGTGGTCGAGGCGTCGGCGCGCAGCGGAGCGACGCAGACCGCCCGGCGTGCCATTCACACCGGCCGGATGGCCATGGCGGTACCCGGGCCGGTGACCTCGGCAATGTCCGTCGGCACGCACGAGTTGCTGCGCGAGCACCCCAAGGTCCGGCTGGTCACCGGGGTCACGCACGTCCTCGAGGAGGTGGGTCGGATCGGCGTGGACCTGGCCCCGCTGGCCCGTGGCCCGCAGCGGCCGGCCGACGATCTGGACGACGACGCCCGGTCGGTGCTGGAGGCGTTGCCCCGCCGGGGCGCACGGGGTGTGGACGCGCTCGCCGCACGCGCCGGCCTGGACGTGCGGACCGCGCTGCGCAAGCTGTCACTGCTCGAAGAGCTGTCCATGGTGGTACGACGCGACGACGGCTACGCCCTCGCCCCGCCCGGCAAACCCAAAGGCCCGGCCGATCGCCCGTAGACGGGCACGCCGACGTGGCCGGCGGAGCACAACCCTCGGTCGTACGCTGGTGCCGTGCCTGCTGCCAGCGAGGGTGCCCACGCCGCCCGGCGGACCGCATCCGTGACGCCGCGAGGGGCGTGGCGGCCGTGAGCCGGTCCGCCCGGGGCACCCGGACCACCCACCAGGAGCTGCCACCGGCGCTGCGCGACGCGGTCGACGACTTCGCCGAGCATCTCGCCCAGGTCCGCAACCGGTCGGCGCACACGGTCCGCGCGTACGTCACCGACGTGGTCGCGTTGCTCGACCACGCGGTGCGCATGGGTTGCCGCGACCTGGGCGAGGTCGACCTGTCAGTCCTGCGGAGCTGGTTGGCACGGCAGCGGACCACCGGCGCCGCCCGTACGTCGCTGGCCCGTCGGGCCGCCTCGGCGCGGGCGTTCAGCGCCTGGGCACACCGCGCCGGGCTGCTCCCCGCCGACGTGGGGGCCGCGCTCGCCAGCCCTCGGGCGCACCGGGAGCTGCCCGGCGTCCTGCGCGCCGATCAGGCCGCCACGCTGCTGGAGGCGCCGATCCGGCAGCCGATGACCAGCCCCGGCACAGAAGGAGAACCCACGACGGAGGGGGCAGCCGACGCGGCGGTGTCGTTGCGCGACCGGGCGCTGCTGGAACTGCTCTACGCCACCGGCGTACGGGTCAGCGAGGTGTGCGGGCTGGACGTGGAGGACGTCGATCACGGCCGGCGCGTGATCCGGGTGTTCGGCAAGGGCCGCCGCGAGCGTTCGGTGCCGTACGGCGTGCCGGCGCAGCGGGCGCTCGACGAGTGGCTGCGGCAGGGCCGGCCCGCGCTGGTCGCCCCGCACTCGGGCGGCGCGCTGCTGCTCGGGGCGCGCGGCGGTCGGCTCAACCCGACGACGGCGCGTCAGATCGTCGGCGGGTACGCCGAGGCAGCCGGCCTGCCCCGGACGAGCCCGCACGGATTGCGCCACTCCGCCGCCACCCATCTGCTGGAGGGCGGCGCCGACCTGCGCGCCGTGCAGGAACTGCTCGGACACTCGTCGCTGGCCAGCACGCAGATCTACACCCACGTGTCGGTGGAACGGTTGCGCGCCGCGTACCGCCAGGCGCACCCCCGCGCCTGATCACGGGCCGGGAGGTCGGACCGCCCGACGGTTACGATCATCCGGTGAGCGTCCCGCAGCCTCCCGAGCCGATTCCGGGCGCCCGCCTGCTGTTCTCCCTGGATCCGGCGGTCAGCCACCTCAACCACGGCTCGTTCGGCGCGGCGCCGATCAGCGTGCAGCGCGCCCAGCAGCGGCTACGCGACGAGATGGAGGCCAACCCGCTGCGCTTCTTCACCCAGGGGCTCGTCGACCGGATCGGGCACACCCGGCGGCACCTCGCCGGATTCCTCGGCGCGGACCCCGAGGGCAGCGCGCTGGTCGGCAACACCACCACCGGCGTCGCCGTGGTGCTCCAGTCGGTGGGCCTGCGCCCCGGGGACGAGGTGCTCAGCACCGACCACGGGTACGGGGCGGTGAGTCTGGCCATCGCGCGGGAGTGCCGCCGTACCGGCGCGGTCAGCCGGGTCCTGCCGATTCCGCTGGACGCCGGCGACGAGCAGATCGTGCAGACGATCCGGGCCGGCCTGCGCCCGGGCCGAACCCGGCTGCTCGTCGTCGACCAGCTCACCTCCGCCACCGCGAAGCTGTTCCCGACCGCTGCCATCGTGGCGGCGGCCCACGAGAGCGGCGTACCCGTCCTGGTGGACGCCGCGCACGCCCCCGGCATGCTCGCCACCACGGTCGCCAGCATCGGCGCGGACTTCTGGGCGGGCAACCTGCACAAGTGGGCGTACGCACCGCGCGGCACCGCCCTTTTGGCGGTCGCCCGGCAGTGGCGCGAGCGGATCGAGCCGCTGGTGGTGTCGTGGGAGCAGGAGACGGGCTTCCCGGCCCGGATCGAATGGCAGGCGACACTCGACTACACCTCGTGGTTGGCCGCCCCCGCCGGGCTGTTCACGCTGCGCAGCCTCGGTGTCGACCGGGTACGGGAGCACAATGCCGCGCTCGCCGCGTACGGCCAACGGGTCGTGGGGGACGCGCTCGCGGTGCCCCCCGCCCAGTTGCCCGACCCCGGCGGACCGGGGGTGGCGCTGCGTCTCATCCCGCTGCCGCCCGGCACGGCCACCACCGTCGACGCGGCGCGGGCGTTGCAGACGCGCATCGGCGAGCGGCTGGCCGCCGAGGTCGCGGTGATGAGCTGGGACGGCCGTGGGTGGCTGCGGCTCACGGGTCAGGTCTACAACACGGCCGACGAGTACGAGCGGCTGGCCGTACGACTGCCGGCGCTGCTCGCCCAGCGCTGACCTCGCGCACCCGGGTCGAGCGGGAGGAGCCGCACCGGGCCGAGGCCGAGCAGGGCCAGCGGGTCGAGGTACTCCTCGCCTCGGCGCAGGCCCCAGTGCAGGCACGCGTCCGCCGGGCAACCCGGGTGGCCGGGCAGCAGTTCGCCCAGCGGCGTGCCAGCGGTGACCGCCTGACCGGGGCGTACCGCGGGCTGAACCGGTTCGTGGGTGGTTCGCAGCCCTCCGGCATGCCCCACGGTGACCACCGGTCGGCCGGCCACCAGACCGACGAAGAGCACGGTGCCCGGTCCGGCGCTGCGGACCACAGTTCCCGCCGAGGCGGCCAGGTCGACACCCCGGTGGCCGGACAGCCACGGCTGGGGTGGCGGGTCGAAGCGGCGCACCGGTCGCGGTGGCCCGTCGAGCGGCCAACGGAAGCGCTCGGCGGGAGCGGGCGCAGGTGCGGCAGCCTGGAACGCGATCGGCACGGTCGGCGTCGGTGGCTGGCCGGGCACCGGCGCGACAAGCACCGCCAGACCGCAGAGCTGCACGGCCAGAGCGAGGGGGAACGCCGCGCAGAGCAGCACGGTACGGCGGATCGAGCCGAGACGGGTGGTGGATGGCGAGCGCATGCCGGCAGCCTCGGCCCGGAGCCGGGTCGTCCGCCAGCCCGGCCACCGAAGCTGTGGACAACCGGCGGCCCTGTGGACGACCACCCGGAGGAGTCGATGATCTGCTATGCCGCGCTGGGGGAAGCTGAGGCAGATCACCACCACTGTTCGTTGGAACCGGTCTCGTAGTCGTACTCCTCGACGTGGTCCCACTCCGCCCCGGTCAGCTTCTGATAGGCGTTGGACGGGACATCGAGGATCGAATCCGCGTGCGCTGCCTCGACGGTGGTGAAGCGTGCGAACGCCGCCGGATCGGCGAGCACAGCATCGAATGCCGCAGGTCCCGCCACCACCACCGCGCAGCGCGCGTAGAGGAAGCCGTCGTCGGACAGCTCGTCCATCCCCGGTGCGGTGACCTGGGCGAGCACCCGGCGGTCCAACTGGTACAGCTTGAACGCGAGCGTCTCGGCGAAGTCGATGATGCGCTCCGCCGACTCCTGGGCCAGCACGGCGGTCAACCGCTCGTACGGGCCGTCGTCCTGGACCTCCGGCTGACCGCCGAGCACGGCGACGAGTCGCCAGAATTCCTCATCCGCAAGCATCGAATCCTCAACCCGTCATCGGTACGGCCGAACCAGTGCCCATTCTTGTCTACCGAAGGGCACGCTCCTCTACCGAAGGGCACGCTCCGAAGATCCTGACGAACCCCTCTGATCAGCTGGGTGACCCGGGCAGGGCCTAGGCTGGGCCGCGTACGGCGGGCGCCGCCGTCTGCACCGGGGAGGCCCACATGACCACTGTCGACGACCGGGGGCCGAGCGTGGCCGACGTGAGCGGCCCGTCCCGGCTCGCCGAGCCGGACGAGGCGATCAGTGCCGACGAGTTGCAGCTGGCGGCCCGCAACCATGGCCTTCCGCTGGAGGCGCTGCGCTACGACGTCACCCCCGCCGGGCTGCACTACCTGCTGATCCACTACGACATCCCGGAGCTGGACCCGGCGACGCACGCGCTCACCGTCGGCGGCGCCGTCGGGCGGCCGTTGACCGTCGCTCTGAACGAGCTGCGGGAGCGGCCCCGGGTCACCCACCGGGTCACCCTGGAGTGCGCCGGCAACGGTCGGGCGCTGCTGCACCCCCGGCCGGTGAGTCAGCCGTGGCTGGTCGAGGCGGTCGGTAACGCGGAGTGGACGGGTACGCCCCTCGCTCCGCTGCTGCGCGAGGCGGGCCTCGGCCCGGACGCCGTGGACGTGGTCTTCACCGGTGCCGATCACGGCGTCGAGCGGGGGGTCGAGCAGGACTACCAGCGGGCGCTGCCGGTGGCCGACGCGCTGCGCGAGGAGGTGCTGCTGGCGTACGAGATGAACGGCGCTCCCCTGCTGCCGCAGCACGGCGCGCCACTGCGGCTGATCGTGCCGGGCTGGTACGGCATGGCACACGTCAAGTGGCTGCACTCGATCGAGGTGCGGACCACGCCGTTCGACGGTTACCAGAACGCGGTGGCCTACCGGCTGCGCCGCGACGCGGACGACCCGGGCCAGCCGGTCACCCGGATCGAGCCGCGTGCGCTGGTCCGTCCGCCTGGCTTTCCCGACTTCATGACGCGCCGCCGGGTGCTGCGGCCGGGACCGTGCACGGTGGACGGTCGGGCCTGGTCGGGGCACGCGCCCGTGGTGGCGGTGGAGGTGAGCGTCGACGGCGGGACGACGTGGGCGCCGGCCGAGCTGGACCCGGTGGCGGGCGGCGATTTCGCCTGGCGGCGGTGGCGGTACGAGTGGACGGCGACGCCGGGCCGGTACGTGCTCAGCGCGCGGGCGACCGACGCGTCCGGGCGGACCCAGCCGGTCGAGCAGCCGTGGAACCGTGGCAGCTTCGCCAACAATCTGGTGCAGCGCGTCGAGGTCGTCGTACCGGCCGAGTGACCGGCCGGTCAGCCTCGGGTGGGGGGCCCGGGGCGCGACGGGCCGGTCAGTTGCCGAAGCCGGAGTCGGCGGGCAGGGAGATGTCGGGCTTCTCCAGCTCTTCGACGTTGACGTCCTTGAAGGTCATCACCCGGACGTTCTTCACGAAGCGGGCGGGGCGGTACATGTCCCACACCCAGGCGTCGTGCATCTCGACCTCGAAGTAGACCTCGCCGTCGGAGTTGCGCACGTGCAGGTCGACCTGGTTGGCCAGGTAGAACCGGCGCTCGGTCTCCACCACGTAGGAGAACTGGCGGACAATGTCGCGGTACTCCCGGTAGAGCTGCAGCTCCATCTCGGTCTCGTACTTCTCGAGATCTTCCGCGCTCATCGCACTCCGCCTTCCATGACCACATCTTCCCCCACCGGCGTCGAAGGCCGAGGCTGCTCGCCCAACGCCACGCCGACGGTACCCCCTGACGCCCAGGAGTGCCCCATCGGCTCGTCCGAGGCGGGGCCGACGGGCCGCCGGGCGCGCGGTGGCCGGCCGTCGCGGCCGGAGACCGCGGCGACATTGACGTACGAGAAGCGGTGTTCCCGGCACGGCCCGTGCTCGCGCAGCGCCGCGCTGTGCTCCGGAGTGATGTAACCCTTGTGCTCGGCGAAGCCGTACGCCGGGTAGACCCCGTCCAGCTCCACCATGATCCGGTCCCGGGTCACCTTGGCGAGCACGCTGGCCGCCGCCACGCAGGCGGCAACCCGGTCGCCCTTCCACACCGCCAGCCCCGGGACACCCAGGCCGTCCACGCCGAAG
Organism: Micromonospora sp. RB23; assembly: GCF_053585025.1. Lineage (NCBI taxonomy): Bacteria > Bacillati > Actinomycetota > Actinomycetes > Micromonosporales > Micromonosporaceae > Micromonospora > Micromonospora sp. RB23. The sequence continues at coordinate 1,693,075 of NZ_CM132111.1, read as the reverse complement.
CCGTCGGTCAGCACGTACTCCGGTCGGGTGGTGAGCAGGGCGAGCGCCCGCCGCATCGCGGCCAGGTTGCACACGTGCAGCCCCCGGGCGTCGACCTCGTCGGCGGGAATGACCACCACGGCGTACGCCAGGGCACGGTCGACGACCTCGGCGTACACCCGCTCCCGGCTGGCCGGGGTGAGCAGCTTGGAGTCGGCGAGCCCGTCGATCTCGCCGCGCCGCCCCTCGGGGAGCACGGCCGCGGCGGCGACCAGCGGCCCGGCACACGCGCCGCGACCGGCCTCGTCGGCGCCGGCCACGTGCCGGAAGCCGCGCCGCTGCAACGCCCGCTCCAGCGCGTAGAGCCCGGCCTCCCGGCGTACGACGGTACGCGGCGGGGTCAGCACGACGCCTCGGCGGCCGGCGGCAGGAGCCGGGCCAGCAGGTCGGGCAGCTCGGGCGGGTAGTACCGCTCGCCGCTGGCGGCCAACTCGGCGGGCCGCCACCAGCGGTGACCGGCGATGCTGCGCTGCTCGACGTCGGTGAAGCCGACGCTGTCGACCTGCCAGGACGGGACGCGGAGCAGGAAGAAGTCCTGCTCCTGGCGGTACCAGTCGCCGTCGAACGGGAACTCGGTGGCGTCGGACCAGACGGGCTCGCCCAGCTCGGCCGGATCGACCCGCAGCCCGGTCTCCTCGGCCAGCTCCCTCGCGGCTCCGGAGGCCGGAGACTCGCCCTCGTCGAGCCCGCCGCCCGGGGTGAACCAGTAGCGGTGCTCCGGGCGGGCCGGGTCGAAGCCGTGGAACAGCAGGATCCGGCCCGCCGCGTCGACCAGCAGCACCCGCGCCCCGCGTCGGGAGATCCAGACGCGGTCGGCACTGTTCGCGCCTGCGGGGCTCGCAAGCCCACTCCTCACGGTCACCGCACCAGCCTGCCAGACGGGCGGCCGATCGCCCATGCCCCCGCCGCCCTAAGGCTTGGGAATGCCGTCGAACTGGTCCGGCACCGTCAGCCAGGTCGCCCGGTTCACCGGCCAGAAGACGGTGAACGCCCGCCCGACCACCTCCCCCTCGGGGATCGTGGCCTCGGTGATGTTCTGCCCGGACTGCTGCCAGTGCTCCAGCGAGTCACCCGAGGCGGACCGGTGGTCGCCCATCACCCACAGCCGTCCCTTCGGCACGGTGATGTCGAACTCCTGGTCGGCCGCCTTGTCCCGGACACCGTCGATGGAGAAGATGTACGGCTCGTCGAGCGACTTGCCGTTGATCATCAGGCGCTCCTGCGGGTCGCAGCAGACCACGTGGTCGCCGCCGACGCCGATGACCCGCTTGATGAAGTCCTCGCCGTCGGGGTTGCCGCTCCACTCCGTGGGCGCCTTGAAGACGATCACCTCGCCGCGGTGCGGTGACCGGAAGTCGTAGACCAGCTTGTTGACCAGCACCCGGTCATCGATCTTGAGAGTGTTCTCCATGGACGGGGACGGGATGAAGAAGGTCTGCAGCACGAAGGCGCGGACCAGCACCGCGACCAGGATCGCCACACCCAGCAGGATCGGCAGCTCCTTCCAGAAGGAGCTACGCGGCTTGTCGGTCTGCTCGTCAATCACGCCAAGGAGCCTACGTTGCCGGGCCGGACGTCACCGTCCGGAACGCGCGGGAACCCCTCAGCGCAAGCGTCAGCGGGAGTATCAGCAGCACACCGCCCTGCGGGGACGGGCGGGCCGGCGGCACGCCGGAGGCGGCCGTGGCCGGCGCGGCCACGTCGTCGAACGTCGCCGGCACCGACAGCGCCGCCCAGCGCGACGACGGCCACACCACCATGAACGCGCGGCCGACCACGTTGTCGATGGGCACCGGCCCCTGGCAGCGCGCGTCCTGGGAGACCTCGCGGTGGTCGCCCATCACGAAGATCTGACCCGGGGGTACGACCACCTCGTCGAAACGCCGGGAGCGGCACTCCTGCGGGTTCGGCGGCAGGTCCAGTGGCGAGTCGCGCAGCACGTACGACTCGTCGAGCGGGGTCCCGTTCACGGTGACCCGCCCCTGCGAGTCGCAGCACTCCACCCGGTCACCCGGTACGCCGATCACCCGCTTGATGAAGTCCTTCTCGCCGGGACGACTCACCCCGACCAGGTCGCCGACGGTCCGGGCGAGCTTGCCGGCGAAGCCGGGCTCCGGCTCCTCGTCCACCTGCGGCGCCCAGCGGTCGGTGCCCCGGAACACCACCACCTCGCCGCGCACTGGGTCACGGACGTCGTAGACGACCTTGTTGACCAGCACCCGGTCGCCGATGAGGAGGGTGTCCTCCATCGAACCGGACGGAATGAAGAACGCCTGGAGCAGGAACGTGCGGATCAGCACCGCGAGGCAGAAGGCCACCACCAGCAGCAGCGGAAGCTCCTGCCAGAGAGGCATCTGACGCCGGGTGCGGCGGACCCGCCGGCGCCACGGATCGACGGTGCCGTCCTCGTCAAGCGTCTGCACCACGCCACTCCCCGGTCCGCAGAAACACCACCGCCCGGGAGCCTCGTCGAGGCTCCACGGGCGGTTGTGGACGGCTGCCCGCCTCGTCGGCGGGGCCGCCGCCTGGCTGCGCCCGTACGACCAGGGTAGTGCGGTCCGATCGGTACGGCATGTGCGCAGCTCAGGCGGCGTGGCGAGCGGGAAGTCAGCTGGGCTGCTTCTCCCGCTTCTCCTTGATCTTGGCCTTCTTGCCGCGCAGCTCGCGGAGGTAGTAGAGCTTGGCGCGACGCACGTCACCGCGGGTCACGACCTCGATCCGGTCGATGCCCGGGCCGTTGAGCGGGTAGGTCCGCTCGACGCCGACACCGAAGCTGACCTTGCGAACCGAGAAGGTCTCGCGCAGACCGTCACCCTGGCGACGGATCACGACGCCCTGGAAGATCTGGACACGGGACCGGTTGCCCTCGACGACCCGCGCGTGCACCTTGACGGTGTCACCGGCACGGAAGTCGGGGAGGTCGGTCCGCTTCGACTGGGCGTCAAGGGCGTCCAGGATGTTCATCGCTGCGTCCTCGTAAGGCTCACGGCGCACCGTCACTCGATGCGCGGATGGGTGATTCTGATTCCCGGGTGGTGGTCGGCGGGGCCAACCCCGGTCGGGGATCCTCGCAGCCGCCCGCGGGCGCGGACGGATGCGGCAACCCCCCTACTTTGCCACATCCCCCGGCGGTGGCTGAAATCCGGCCTGCTCCAGCGCCGCGATGTCCCGTTTGTCGAGCCGCTCGGGGGGCAGCGCGGCCAGCAGGTCCGGACGTCGGGCCGCCGTACGCAGCAGCCCCTCCTCGCGCCGCCAGCGGGCGATCCTGCCGTGGTCGCCGGAGCGGAGCACGTCCGGCACGTCGTGGCCGCGCCAGCTCGGCGGCTTCGTGTAGATCGGCGCCTCGAGCAGCCCGTGCGCGTGCGACTCCTCGTCCAGCGAGCCGGCGTTGCCCAGCACACCGGGCAGCAGTCGGGTGACCGCCTCCAGGACGACCAGCACGGCGACCTCGCCACCGAAGAGCACGTAGTCACCGAGCGACACCTCGGTGACCGGCATCCGGGTGGCGGCGTGCGCCAGGACCCGCTGGTCGATCCCCTCGTACCGGCCGCAGGCGAAGAGCAGGTGCGGCTCGGCGGCCAGCTCGTGGGCCATGGCCTGGGTGAACGGCACGCCGGCCGGCGACGGCACCAGCAGTCGGGGCGGCGGGGCCTCGGCCGGCGCGAGCGCGTCGAGCGCCGCACCCCACGGCTCGGGCTTCATCACCATCCCCGGGCCGCCGCCGTAGGGGGTGTCGTCGACCGTGCGGTGCACGTCGTGGGTCCAGGTCCGCAGATCGTGCACGGCCAGCTGGAGTACGCCGTTGGCGCGGGCGCGGCCGATCAGCGACAGGTCCAGCGGGGCGAAGTACTCCGGGAAGATCGACACGACGTCGACGCGCATGCGGGGTGGTCCTAAAGATCGAGCAGTCCGGCCGGCGGGTCGACGATCACACGTCCACCGGCCAGGTCGACCTCCGGGACGATCGCCCGGACGAACGGGATCAGAGCGGTACGCCCCTCGGGCCGCCGCAGCACCAGCAGGTCGGACGAGGGCGCGTGGTCGATGCGGGCGACCTCGCCCAGGCGTTCGCCGGTCGGCGTGACCACGGCGAGGCCCACCAACTGGTGGTCGTGGAACTCCTCCGGGTCCTCCGGAGGCTCGACGTCGGCGCTGTCGACCACGAGCAACGTGCCGCGCAGCGCCTCGGCGGTGTTGCGGTCCAGGATCCCGTCGAACGCGACAAGCATCCGACCCTGGTGGAAGCGGGCTTCCTCGATGGTCAGCTCGGCCGGCACCCGGAACGGCACGCCCGGCCCGTCCGCCGGCGCGGGCGGCGGAACCGCCCCCGGCTCAGTGCTGAGCACTGTGCCGGGGGCGAACCGCGCTTCGGGCTCGTCGGTCCGCACCTCCACGGTGACCTCACCGCGGACACCGTGCGGCTTGCCGATCCTTCCGACGACGAGCTGCATCAGTACGAGTCGACGATGTCGACGCGTACGCCGCGCCCACCGATGGAGCCGATCACCTGACGCAGCGCCTTGGCGGTCCGACCGGACCGCCCGATCACCGTGCCGAGGTCCTCGGGGTGCACGCGGACTTCCAGCCGCTTGCCCCGACGGGAATCGACCATCCGGACCCGGACGTCGTCCGGGTGGTCGACGATGCCCTTGACCAGGTGCTCCAACGCGGGACGCAGAGGCATGTCAGGCCTGCTCACCGGCGTCGGCAGCGGGGGTCTCGGCCGGAGCCTCGGTCGCCGGGGCCTCGGCGGCCGGAGCCTCGGCGGCCTTGGCGGCCTTCTTGGCCGGCTTGGCCGGGGTCTCCGGGGCCAGCCCGGCGGCGGCCTTCGCCTCGGCCTCGTACGCCGCCTTGCGGTCGGCCCGCTCGGGGGCGACCTTCAGCGGCGGCGGGGCCGGCAGACCCTTGAACTTCTGCCAGTCACCGGTCAGCTCCAGCAGCCGCTGCACCGCCTCGCTCGGCTGGGCGCCGACGGACAGCCAGTACTGGACCCGCTCCGACTTGACCTCGATGACCGAAGGGTCCTCCTTCGGCTGGTACACCCCGACGAACTCGATCGCCCGGCCGTCGCGCTTGGTGCGGGAGTCGGCGATGACGATGCGGTACTGCGGGTTGCGGATCTTGCCCATCCGCAGGAGCCGGATCTTTACGGCCACGGTTGTTTCGCTCCTGTTGCGATCTCACCAGCCCACTACGGGCGGTGTGCATGGGTGAGCGCCGACCGGCACAGTGGGGTTGGGCCGGAGACAACTCGGTGGACTGGCGACGCGCCCGGGTTAGAGGGCGCCGGACGCGCGCCGGATACCAGCGACCCATTCTGCCAGATCCGACGCCGATCTCTCGCATCGGACCCGGACACCGCGTCGCCGGTGATCTGGAACACCTGTCAGCGCACCGGCGGACGGTCCCATCCTGGCGGCAGTTCGTCCGGAACGTCCCAATCCGCGGGCGGGGTGAAGTCGATCCAGGTGCCGTCGAATGGGAACGCGCCGGCCTCGGCGAGCGCGATCACCCGCTCCCCCTCGGCCCGGACCGCCTTCTCGTCCGTCACCCAGTAGTCGTCGCCGAAGGCGAGCCGCTCGACGAACTCGTCCTCGTCCTTCCACTTCCAGCTCCGGTCCGGGCGTACCACCACGTCGAGGTCCTGGTCCACCACGTCGACGCCGGCCACCGGGCCGTCGTCCCATCGGACGCCGGGCTCCTCCAGGTTGACGTACCAGTGGGCGAACCGACCCCGCGCGTCGCGGAACCACCACACCGAGTGCGCCGCACCGGTGGGCAGGAACTTCAGCAGCGGCGGGCCGTTCCAGCGCCCGTGCGCCAACCGGTACGACGACGAGACCCACTGGGCGAACGGCATGGCCCGCATGTTGAGCCCGGCCTCGGTGACCTCGTGGGCCACCGGCGAGTCCCGGGCGATCCAGACCAGCAGGCCCCGCTCGTCGTCGCTGACCACCCGCCCCGGGCGCACCCAGCCGATCCGGCCGTGCCGCACGTTGCGGTGCATGATCAGCCGACCCGGCTGGAACCGGTCGACCAGCACCTCAGTAGGCGCGGGCGAGGATGGCCACCAGGTCGGGCTCGTCCTCCGAGTCCGGCACCGAGCCGTCGGCCCGCAGCAGGCAGCGCACCGTCACGCCCTGACCGTTCGCCTCGGCCTCGCCGGCCACGCCGACCGCCGACCACGGCACCATGGCCCAGCCGGTGGCGGCCGCCTCGATCGCCTCGGCGAGGGTCGACACCTCGACCGTGCGGGACTTGCGGTGGGCGAGCGCCTGGTCGTGCAGCGCCTGCTGGTCGGCCTCCAACGCCGCGAGGACCGCGCCGACCACGTCGGCCACCGGCGTCGGGGACTTCGAGGAGTCGGTACGACGTACCACCGTCGCGTTACCGGCGGCCAGGTCACGGGGGCCGACCTCCACGCGTACCGGATAACCGCGCAGCTCCGCGTCGACGGCCCGGCGGCCGAACGCGGTGTCGGTCCGGTCGTCGAGCGCGACCCGGACACCGGCGTCGCGCAGGCCGTCGCGCAGCTTGGCCGCCGCCTCCGCGACGCCCTCGCCATCCTTGACGATCATGATGTACGCCTGGATGGGCGCCAGCCGCGGCGGCACCCGCAGGCCGTTGTCGTCGCCGTGCGCCATGATCAGGCCGCCGAGCATCCGCGTCGACGTGCCCCAGGAGGTCGTCCAGGCGTGCTCCCGGCCGCCCTCCTTGGCCGAGTAGCTGATGTCGAACGCCTTGGCGAAGTTCTGGCCCAGCTCGTGGCTGGTGCCCAGCTGGAGTGCCTTGCCGTCACCCATCATGCCTTCGCAGGTGTACGTGGCCGTGGCCCCCGCGAACCGCTCCCGGGCCGTCTTCAGGCCCACCACCACCGGGATGCCCAGCACGTTGACCATCAGGTCCTCGTACGCCTCGTGCAGGATCCGCCGCGCGTAGGCGCGGGCGTCCTCACGGGTGGCGTGCGCGGTGTGCCCCTCCTGCCAGAGGAACTCGCTGGTCCGCAGGAAGATACGGGGACGCAGCTCCCACCGGACCACGTTCGCCCACTGGTTGAGCAGCAGCGGCAGGTCCCGGTACGAGTCGATCCACTTGGCCATGAACTCGCCGATGACCGTCTCGCTGGTGGGACGCACCACCACCGGCTCGGCGAGCTGCTTGCCACCACCGTGCGTGACGACCGCCAGCTCCGGGGAGAAGCCCTCGACGTGCTCGGCCTCCCGCTTCAGGTAGCTCTCCGGGATGAACAGCGGGAAGTACGCGTTCTCCGCTCCGGCCGCCTTGATCCGGGCGTCCATCTCGGCCTGCATCCGCTCCCAGATGGCGTAGCCGGCCGGTCGGATGACCATGGTCCCCCGGACCGGGCCGTTGTCGGCCAGCTTCGCCTTGGCGATCAGGTCCTGGTACCAGCGGGGAAAGTCCTCCGCACGGGGAGTGAGCACGCGTGCCATGACCGCACATCCTATGCGCCACGCGAGACGCCACCGCGCCCGGGAGGCGTCGCGCCCCCCGCGCGGCGGCGTCGCCCCTTCCACGCGGACCCGCCGCCCGGGCCGACGGGTCGCGACCAGGCCACGCGTAGAATTCGACCATCATGACTGCGATGACGGGCTCACCGCGCCAGCGACTCCGGGACACGATCGTGGACGCGGCCCGCGCGCGGACCATCGCCGCCGGCTGGGACGCGGTACGGATGGGCGGGGTGGCCACGGCCGCCGGCGTGAGCCGACAGACCGTCTACAACGAGTTCGGCAGCAAGGCCGGTCTGGCCGAGGCCCTCGCCCGCCGCGAGGTGGACCGTTTCGTGGGCGACGTCCGCGAGGCACTGGACGCGCACGGCTCGGACGTGCGGGCCGGCGCGTACGCGGCCATCGCGCACACCCTCGCCACCGCAGCGGACAACCCGCTGGTCAAAGCGATCCTGACCAGCGCCCGGGGCGGCTCGGACGAACTGCTGCCGTACCTCACCACCCGGGCCGAGGTGGTCCTCACCGAAGCATCGGACGCGTTGCTCGGCTGGGCCGGCGACCACCTGCCGGGCGCGGACCCGACCGCGCTGGCCTTCGCCGCCGACACGATCGTCCGCCTCGTGGTGAGCCACATCGTGCTCCCCGGCGCGCCGATCGAACAGACCGCGACCGCCCTCGCCGACCTGGCCGTCCACCTCTTCACCGTCGCCGCCACCGCGCGCCGCTGACCCGCGCCCCGCGCCCCGCGCCCCGCGCCCCGCGCCCCGCGCCCCGCGCCCCGCGCCCCGCGCCCCGCGCCCCGCGCCCCGCGCCCCGCGCCCCGCGCCCCGCGCCCCGCGCCCCGCGCCAAGATCCTCACAACATCACCGAAGTTGCTGCCTCAGACGCGCCGGAAGCAGCAACAACCCTGATGTTGCGCGGATCTTGAGCAGGCAAGATCGCGCTGCATCCTGGATGTAGTGGGATCCCACACCCGCCGAGGCCACTACATCCAGGATCGAGCACGATCTTGCGCGGGCCAGCGCGGCACAGCACGGCACAGCCCAGCGCGGCGCGGAAGAGGTCAGCGCGGCGCGGCGCGGAAGAGTCAGCGGACCACTCGGCCGCGCAGGATCGTGCGGGACGGGGCACGGACGACCCGCAGGTCGCGCCGGGGGTCCTCGGGGTAGACCGTCAGGTCGGCGAGACCGCCCTCGACCAGTCCGGGGAAGCCGAGCCATTCCCGGGCGCCCCAGGAGGCGGCGGCGAGCACGTCCTCGGCGGGCATGCCGGCGCGTTCGTGCAGCAGCAGCATCTCCTCGGCGGCCAGCCCGTGGTCGATGCCACCGCCGGCGTCGGTGCCCACGTAGATCGGCACGCCCGCCTCGTGCGCGGCCCGTACCACTTCCGGGAAGCGGTCGCGCAACGCGAGCATGTGTTCGGCGTACCCGGGGAACTTGGCCCGCGCCTGCTCGGCGATTCCGCCGAAGGTCGCAATGTTGATCATCGTGGGGACGAGCGCGGTGCCGCGGCGGGCCATCTCGTCGATCAGGTCGAGGCTCAGGCCGGTGCCGTGCTCCACCGAGTCCACACCGGCGCGCACCATGATCTCGACGGCCGACTCGGAGAAGGTGTGCACGGCGGCGCGTACCCCGGCGTCGTGCGCGGCCCGCACGGCGGCCGTGAGGGTGTCGGCGTCCCAGGCTGGCGCGAGGTCGCCGACGCCCCGGTCGATCCAGTCGCCGACCAGCTTGACCCAGCCGTTGCCGGCCTTCGCCTGGGCGGCCACCGTCGCGGCGACCTCGGTCGCGTCGACCTCCACGCCGATGTCCCGCAGGTAGCGCTTCGGGGGCGCGACATGCCGGCCGGCGCGGGCCAGTCGCGGCAGGTCGGGTTCGTCGTCCAACTCGGGGTACGGGTACGGCGAGCCGGCGTCCCGGATCGCCAGCACCCCGGCGTCCCGGTCGACGTGGGCCAGCTCGCGGGCCTGGTCGAGCGACGTGATCGGGGCGCCACCGCGGGCGATACCGATGTGGCAGTGCGCGTCGACCAGCCCCGGCAGCACGAACCCGCCGTCCACGACCGTCTCCGCGTCGGGCACCGGGGTGAAGGTCACCCGGTCGCCGACCAGCCAGAGGTCCCGCACCTCGTCGTCGGGGAGCAGCACGCCGCGCACATGAAGGGCCATGCGCACAGTCCTACCCGATCACTCCTCGTCGGGAGCGAGCAGGTCGTTCTTCCGGCTGGTCAACGCCGACGGGATCGGCCTGCCGCTTACCGACACGCGTCAGCGCGGGCCCTTGTCGCCGCCCTTGCCGAGCTTGTTGAAGTCGATCTTCGGCAGCTTGAAGCCGGGCGGAAGACCCTGGCCAGCGGCGAGGTCGTTCGGGTCCATCCCCGGCGGGAGCTGCGGCATGCCACCCGGGAAACCGGCCGGCATCCCGGCGCCGGTACGCGGACGACCGCCACCCTTGGTGCCCTTGCGCTTGTTCTTCGGGCTCTTGGTCGCCTTGCGCCGACCGCCCCCGGGCAGGCCCATCATCCCGCCCATCTGCTTCATCATCTTCTGCGCGTCGGCGAAGCGGTTGAGCAGCTGGTTGACGTCCATCACGGTGACCCCGGAGCCGTTGGCGATGCGCGCCCGACGGGAGCCGTTGATGATCTTCGGGTTGGTCCGCTCGCCCGGGGTCATCGACCGGATGATCGCGGTGACCCGGTCGAAGTGGCTGTCGTCCAGCTCGGCGAGCTGGTCCTTCATCTGCCCCATGCCGGGCATCATGGCCAGCACGTTGGCGATCGGGCCCATCCGCCGCACCGCGATGAGCTGGTCGAGGAAGTCGTCAAGCGTGAACTGCTCGCCGCCCATCAGCTTGGCGGTCATCTTCTCCTTCTGATCGGAGTCGAAGGCCTGCTCGGCCTGCTCGATCAGAGTGAGGACGTCGCCCATGCCGAGGATCCGGCTGGCCATCCGGTCCGGGTGGAAGACGTCGAAGTCCTCCAGCTTCTCACCGGTGGAGGCGAACAGGATCGGCTGCCCGGTGACCTCGCGCACCGACAGCGCGGCGCCACCACGGGCGTCGCCGTCGAGCTTCGAGAGCACCACGCCGGTGATGCCGACGCCGTCGCGGAACGCCTCGGCGGTGCGGACGGCGTCCTGACCGACCATCGCGTCGATGACGAAGATGACCTCGTCCGGCGAGACGGCGTCACGGATGTCGGCGGCCTGCTGCATCATCTCGGCGTCGATACCGAGGCGGCCGGCGGTGTCGACGATGACGATGTCGCGGGCGGCGCGCTTGGCGTGCTCGATCGACGCGCGGGCCACCTGCACCGGGTCACCGGTGCCGTTGCCGGGCTCCGGGGCGTACACCTCGACCCCGGCTCGGCCACCGAGCACCTGGAGCTGCCCGACGGCGTTGGGACGCTGGAGGTCGGCGGCGACCAGCAGCGGCTGGTGGCCCTGGCCCTTGAGCCAGCGGGCCAGCTTGCCGGCGAGGGTGGTCTTACCGGAACCCTGGAGACCGGCCAGCATGATCACCGTGGGCGGCTGCTTGGCGAACTGGAGTCGCCGCCCCTCGCCGCCGAGCACCTTGATCAGCTCTTCGTTGACGATCTTGATGATCTGCTGGGCGGGGTTGAGCGCCTGGGAGACCTCGGCGCTACGGGCGCGCTCCTTGACGGCCGCGATGAAGCCCTTGACCACCGGCAGCGCGACGTCCGCCTCCAGCAGCGCGAGGCGGATCTCGCGCGCGGTGGCGTCGATGTCGGCGTCGGTGAGCCGTCCCTTGCCGCGGAGCTTGGTGAAGATCCCGGACAGGCGGTCACTCAAGGTGTCAAACACGCGAACATCCCGTTTGTCAGTGTTCCGGCGGGCACAACGCGGCCGGCACTGCGGAGTCCGGCCACCGCTAGGGTAGCCGCCCGGCCGCACGGCCGCTGGCGGCCCGGCCTCACCCCGAGACCAAGCCCGATTGGTACGCGAAGACGACGAGCTGGGCCCGGTCCCGGGCTGCCAGCTTGCCCATCGCCCGGCTGACGTGTGTCCGGGCGGTCGCCGGGCTGACGACCAACCGGGCGGCGATCTCCTCGTTGTTCAGTCCCTCGCCGACCAGGCCCACCACCTGGCGTTCCCGATCGGTGAGCGTGTCCAGCCGGGGGTGCGGACGGGGCGCCCGCGACGGCCGGGTGGCGAACTCCCGCACCACCCGGCGGGTCACCGACGGCGACAGCAGCGCCTCCCCCTCGGCGACCAGCCGGATCGCGCGCAGCAGCTCCGGTGGCCGGGTGTCCTTGGTGAGGAACCCGCTGGCGCCGTGGCGCAGCGCGTCGAAGACGTACTCGTCGAGCTCGAAGGTGGTGAGCACCACCACCCGCGTACCGGCCAGGTCGGGATCGGCGACGATCCGGCGGGTCGCCTCGATCCCGTCGATGCCCGGCATCCGGATGTCCATCAGGACGACGTCCGGGCGCTCCCGCCGGGCCAGCTCGACCGCCCGCAGTCCGTCGGCGGCCTCACCGGCGAGCGCCAGGTCGTCTTCGCTCTCCACCAGCGCGCGCAGCCCGAGGCGGACCAGGTCCTGGTCGTCGGCGATCAGCACCCGGATCACGGGGACGCCTCCACCGGCAGCCGGGCCCACACGCGGAATCCGCCGCCCGGACGCGGTCCGATCGTCAGCCGCCCGCCCAGCGCTGCCACCCGCTCCCGCATACCGGCCAGCCCGTGCCCGCCGGACTGGCCGTCGACCGGTTCGGGGTCGCCGCCCGCGCCGAGCCAGCCGGGAACGCCGACACCCCGGTCCGTGACCTCGACGGTCAGCTCGTCGGCCTGGTAGCCCACGGTCACCTCGGCATGCGCCACCCCGGCGTGCCGCAGCACGTTCGTCAACGCCTCCTGCACCACGCGGTACGCGGCCAGGTCCACCGCCGCGGGCAACTCCCGCGGGTCACCGTCCTGGCGCAGGTCGACCGCGAGACCGGCGCCCGCCAGGCGGTCACAGAGGGCGGGGAGCCGCGCCAGACCGGGCACCGGTTCACGCTCCGCGCCCCGCCGCACCGCGCCCAATGTGACCCGAAGTTCGTCCAGCGCCTCCCGGCTGGTGCGGCTGATCGCGGTCAGAGCCACCTCCGCCTGTTCGGGCCGTTTCGGCAGCAGGTGCAGGGCGATCTCCGCCTGCATGCTGATCGCGGCCAGCCCGTGCCCCACCACGTCGTGTACCTCCTGGGCGATGCGCAGTCGCTCCTCGTCGGCCTGTCGCCGACCCTGCTCGGCACGCTCACGGGCCTCCTCGGCTCGGATCCGGGCGGCCGCCTCCCGGCTGACCCGCACCACGACACCCACCGCGAACGGTACGACCACCCAGGCCGACGCCGGCAGCACTCCGAACCAACCCGGCGCCGGCCCCCGACTGACGAAGACGTGCGCCACCAGCAGGACGAACGCCCCACCGGCGGCGAGCGCCGCCGTACGCACCGGCAGCCGCACCGCCACGGTGTACACCGCGAGCAGGAACGCGAGCAGAATCGGCCCGTAGGGGTAGCCGAGCACCAGGTACGTCGAGGTGGCCACGGTGACGACGGCGAGGGTCGCCACCGGGGATCGCCGCCGGAGCAGCAGGGCGAGGGCAGCGACCACGATCAGTGCCCGACAGACGACATCCACCGGCCGGGACCCGGGCTGGTTGTCCCCGGCCAGGCCGGTGGCGAGCAACCCGAACACGAGCAGCGCCAAGGCGAGAAGGCCGTCGGCCACCGCCCCCCGCCACCTGGTCCCTCGCATGGTCGTCATTCTGCCCGCGGCGACCCCACCAGGCGTGCGTCCGGGAGCGGCATCGCAGCTACGTCCCGGGACGTACCCACGACCTCACCCCGCTTACGCCAACCCGGCCCTAGCCGCGGACATGCCCTCCTCAGCCGACGACGCACAGATGCCCACGGCCGCCGACGAAGACGCCGACGGCGGTGGCGCGACGACGGCGCAACCGTCTGAGGGCGCGGCGGTGTCTGAGGGACCGGCGGTGTCTGAGGGCGCGGCGTCTGGCGGTCGGGGTCTGGCGGCGGGCACCGCAGTAAGCGTGATGACTCTGAGGCATCTTGATGCCACTGAGTCATCAGCCGCACAGTAGCCATACGCGCTCCGGTTCCGGCGCGACCACGCCAGCAGCCGGGGTACCGGAGTTCGAGCACGCGTACCCGAGGCTCCGGGCACACGACGGCCGGCGCAGGCACACGACGGCCGGCGTGGGCGAGCGCTGGCGACGCTGGCCGCTGCACGGCGACGCCCGCTGGTCAGACGGCGGCGAGGACCGCAGCCTCGAGGCGGGCCCGGGTGGCATCGTCCGGCCAGCCGCCCACGAGGTAGAAGGCGTCGACGACGTCCGCGCCGAGGGTGGAGATCCGTGCGGCCCGGACCAGGGCACCCGCCTCGTCGAGCGCGCCGGCCACCCGGTAGAGCAGCCCGGCGGCGTCGGCCGCGCGGAGTTCGAGCAGTACCGCGTCGGTGGCGGCCTCGCGGTGCCAGACGACGCGCGGCGCCGCGCCGCTGCCCCGGGCGGCGAGCGCACGGCCGCGCAGCCGTTGGGTGACGGACACGTCGCCGGCGACCGCACGGCGCAGGTCGGCGCGGAGCGGGACCGGGTCGGCCGGCAGGCCGTAGCGGGGTTGGACGCGGCACTCGACGAGCGCTCGACCGTCGACCACGGAGGCGTCGGCGGAGAGCACTTCCAACCGGTGCAGGGCGAGGCAGCCGGCCACCGTGGCGAGGAGCCCTCGCCGGTCGGCGGCGGCAACCGCCACCCGGTCTCCGGTCAGGTGGACGACCGGCAGCGGCCCGGCGAGCAGCGCCGGGTCCGGTGCCGGGGGTTCGGGCAGCACACCGGTGTCCAGGGCGGTACGGACGCGGGCGACCAGTTCGGCGACGAGTCGGCCCTTCCAGTCCGACCAGGCGGCCGGGCCGGTGGCGGCGGCGTCGGCGCGGACCAGGGCGTGCAGCAGGTCGAGCGTGCCGGTGTCGCCCACCGCCTCGGCGACCGACGCGATGGTCACCGGGTCCGCGAGGTCCCGCCGGGTGGCGACGTCCGGCAGGAGCAGGTGCAGCCGGACGAGCGTGCCGATCAGCGCCACCTCCGGGGCGGGCAGCCCGACCCGGGTCGCCACCGCCTCGGCGAGCGGCACGCCGGTCGTGCTGTGGTCGCCGGGCAGGCCCTTGCCGATGTCGTGCAGAAGAGCGCCGAGCAGCAGCAGGTCGGGACGGTCCACCTCGCGGGCGTGTCGGCTGGCCTCGTGGGCGGCCTGCACGAGGTGCCGATCCAGGGTGTAGCGGTGCACCGGGTTGTGCTGGGGCAGGCTGCGCAGCCGGGTCCACTCGGGCAGCCAGCCGTCCACCAACCCGTACCTGTCGCAGGTCTCCCAGGCCGGCACCAGCCCGGGACCGGCGCCCAGCAGCGTGGTGAGTGCGGCCCGGGCCTCGGGCGGCCAGGGCGCCGGCAGCGGAGGGCAGTACGCCGCCAGCCACTCACAGGTGGCGCGCGCGATGGGCAGCCGGGTGGTGGCCGCCGCGGCGGCCACCCGCAGGGACAGGCTCGGGTCGGGACGCGCGCCGATCGCCGTCCGGGCCAGCACCAGCTCCCCGTCGTGCTCGACCACGTCCCGGGCCACGGGCCGACGCAGCGGTGCGCCGTTGCCGCCCCGGGAACGGCCGGAACGCAGCCGGTCGGCGGCGCGGAAGGCGTCGTCGAGGGCGTGGCTGACCGTGCGCGCGTCCCCGGCCACCCGCCGCAGGAGGGCGTCGCCGTCCTCCAGAGCGAGCAGCGCCGCGACGCCGTCGCGTTCCTGGGCGACCAGTCGGTCGACGCGGCGGCCGACCTGCTGGTGCAGTGCGTCACGCGTGTCCAGCAGCCGCAGGTGGGCGGCGCGGACAGCGGGACGCAGCGCGTCGGTGATCCCGGCGGCGGAGATCGCGCGCAGCAGCCCCACGTCGCGCAACCCACCGGCGGCCTCCTTGAGGTCGCCTTCGAGGAGGAAGGCCAGTTCGCCGTGCGCCTGCCAGCGGGCGACGGTGATCTCACGCAGACGCGGGAGCTGGCGCACGGCCGTCCGCCGCCAGTGGTCGGCGGCGGTGCGGGTCAGGGCGTCGGCCAGGGTCTGATCGCCGGCCACCAGGCGGGCGTCGAGCAGCCCGAGAGCGACCTTGACGTCGTCCTGGGCCACCGACAGGGCCTCGGAGACGGTCCGTACCGAGTGGTCCAGGCGCAGGCCGGCGTCCCAGATCGGGTACCAGACCTTGGCTGCCAGCTCGTCCGTGCCGGGCACTCCGGCGTGCAGCAGCACCAGGTCGAGGTCGCCGTAGGGTGCGCACTGCCGCCGCCCCAGGCCCCCGACGGCCATCAGCGCGACGCCGTCACGCGCCGGCAGCAGCCCCCGCAGGAACTCGTCGTACGCGGCCGCCCGCCCCACTCGGGCGGCCTCCCCGATCCCCCCGGGTACGCCGACGACCTCGTTGATCAAGAGGTTCGCGTCACCGTTGTCGGCGTTTCCTGACGCGTTCTTCTTGATCAACGAGGTCATGTCGGTCGTGGTCCGGATCAGAGGGCGTCGAGGCCGCGCTCGCCGGTACGCACCCGGACGACCTCCTCGACACCGGTGACCCACACCTTGCCGTCGCCGATCTTGCCCGTACGGGCGGCGCCGACGATGGCGTCCACGATCTTTTCGACGTCGATCTCGTCGGTGAGCACCTCGACCCGGATCTTGGGCAGGAACTCGACCGTGTACTCGGCACCCCGGTAGACCTCGGTGTGCCCCTTCTGCCGCCCGTACCCCTGAACCTCGCTGACGGTCAGCCCGGCCACGCCCAGGGCGTGCAGAGCTTCCTTCACCGCGTCCAGCTGGTACGGCTTGATGACCGCGGTCACCAGCTTCATGTCCAACCCCTCCATCTAAGGAACGTTAACCGGCGACCTTGGCGCTGACCGGCTCGGTGGACTCGGTCTCGGGAGCCGCGGTGCTCGGCGCGCCACCGGTGCTGCCGATGCCGGCCATCGCGAACGCGCCACCCGTGCCGCCGCCCGACGGGGACAGGTCGTAGCTGCTTTCGGCGTGCTCGGCGATGTCGATGCCCTCGACCTCGGCCTCGTTCTTGACGCGGAAGCCGATCGTCTTCTCGATCGCGAAGGCGATCACCCAGGCGATGCCGAACGACCACGCGGTGACGATCAGACCGGCCAGGGCCTGCCGACCGAGCTGGGTGACACCGCCGCCGTAGAAGAGGCCGTCGGAGGCGCCCACCACGTCGCTGATCGCGGCGTTGACCGAGTTGGTGGCGAACAGACCGAGCCAGAGCGAGCCGATCCAACCACCGACGAAGTGCACGCCGACCACGTCGAGGGAGTCGTCGTAGCCCAGCTTGTACTTGAGGCTGACGGCGACCGCGCACACCGCGCCGGCGACGATGCCGAGCAGGACGGACGCCCACGGGGCGATGAAGCCACAGGCCGGGGTGATGGCGACCAGGCCGGCGATGGCGCCGGAAGAGGCACCGACCATCGTCGGCTTGCGGTCCTTGATCCACTCGACCGCGATCCAGCCGAGCACCGCGGCCGCGGTGGCGAGCTGGGTGTTGATGAAGGCGAGACCGGCGACCCCGTCGACGGTCAGCTCCGAACCGGCGTTGAACCCGAACCACCCGAACCACAGCAGACCGGCGCCGAGCGCGACGAGCGGGATGTTGTGCGGCTTCATGCCCTCGCGGGGCCAGCCGAGACGCTTGCCGAGCACCAGGGCCACGGCCAGGGCCGCCGCACCGGCGTTGATGTGCACCGCGGTGCCACCGGCGAAGTCCAGCGCCTTGATGTGGCCGTCACCGCCACCGATGAAGCCACCACCCCACACCCAGTGGGCGACGGGGAAGTAGACCAGGGTGGCCCAGCCGAACGCGAACAGCAGCCAGCCGGCGATCTTGGCCCGGTCGGCGATGGCGCCGCTGATCAGCGCGACGGTGATCACGGCGAAGACCATCTGGAACGCCATGAACACGTAGAGCGGGATGCCGATGCCGCTGGGGTTCTCCGCCGTGGCGCCCCACAGGTCGGATTCGGCGAGGAAGGTCTTGGTACCGAGGTACGTGCTCGGGTCACCGATGATGCCGCTCTGATCGGTGCCGAAGGCGACGCTGAAACCGTAGAACCACCACAGAACAGAGATGAGCCCGATGGCCGTGAAGCTCATCATCATCATGTTGAGTACGCCCTTGGCCCGGTTGAGGCCGCCGTAGAACAGCGCCAGTCCAGGGGTCATGAGCAGCACGAGCGCGGTCGAAACCAGCAGCCACGTGGTATTGGCGCCGTCGATCGTCGGTGCTTCAGGCACGCTGGCCTCCTAAAGGTGAAGTCCTCCTTCGCGGCTTTCCGGGGCAGCGTCGCCCGTAGGCCGGTTGCGCGGAAGCTTTGTTGCCGGCTGTTTCACCCAGGGTCCCGTGCGGGTTTCCAATTCGTGACGGGTTGTTTCGTACGTGTCACGGAGTCCGCACAGCGCGCGGCATGGACAGGGGTGGATCGCCCGGACGGCGTACGTCGATGGCTGACCGGTCGGCCCGACCGACCGGCTCGCCCATCACGACCAGCCGGGCATCGTCGAATCCGCGCTCAGCGGAGGGCGTTCTCCAGAGCGTGCCGCTCGTAGTCGAGCAGCCGCAGGTCGCGCATCGGCCGCCGCAGGTGCCCCTTGTGCACGATCCGGACGAACGCCGGCTCGCCGGCGGCGGCCATCCGGCGGATGCCCTCGACGTGGTCCACGATCCGCTTGCGGATGGTCCGGATCAGCCGGTGCCGGTCCCGCGGGATCAGCCCGTACGCGTCGGCGAAGAGACGCAGCCGGCGCGGCCGGTCCGGGTGCTTCCAGCCCAGCGTGATCGAGTCCCGGTCGGCGAAGATCGGCACCCACGTCCACGCCGCGTACGCCACGTCGTAGATCCGCGCGCCCGGTGAGGCGAGGTCGAAGTCGATCAGCCCGAGGGTCCCGTCCGGCCGCCAGATCACGTTGTGCGGGGCGGCGTCGTGGTGGCAGATCACCTCGGTGTCCGGCGGCGGGGGGCCGAACGAGCGCCAGACGGCCCCGGCCGGCGGGGCGAAGCCGTACTGCGCGTCGTGGAACATCCGCAGCATGGTGGCGACGGTGACCAGCGCCTCGTCGGTCACCCAGTGCGGGGCGAGCGGGTACTCCCCGCACTCCCCCTCCAGGTACGACAGCACCTCGCGGTTGCGCTCGTCCATTCCGAGCGCCCGGGGGGCGCCGGTGAAGCCGACGTACTCCAGGTGCCGGAGCAGGGCGTGCACGGACGGGGTCCACGGTCCGGCGTTGCGACGGACCGTGTCGCCGACCCGGACCACGGTGCTCACGTTGCCGCCGTGCAGCGGGATCTCCTGCGAAGTCACGTACGGTCTCCCGAGGCGCTGCGAGGAATGGCCGGGGTCACGCCAGCCCGCGTACGCGCGATCGTCACTGGTCACCCGAGACTACGCGTCCCGTCCAGCGGGCTCGGTGCCCAGCAGCGCGTCGACGAACTGCGCCGGGTCGAACGGCGCGAGGTCGTCCTTGCCCTCACCGAGGCCGACGAGCTTCACCGGGATGCCGAGCTTGCGCTGTACGGCGATCACGATGCCGCCCTTGGCGGTGCCGTCGAGCTTGGTCAGCACCACGCCGGTCACGTTGACCACCTCGGTGAAGACCCGGGCCTGCTCCAGACCGTTCTGGCCGGTCGTGGCGTCGAGGATGAGCAGCGTCTCGTCGATCGGGCCCTGCTTCTCCACGACCCGTTTGACCTTGCCCAGCTCGTCCATCAGGCCGACCTTGTTCTGCAGGCGACCGGCGGTGTCGATGAGCACCGTGTCCACGCCGGTGTCGATGCCCCGCTTGACGGCGTCGAACGCGACGCTGGCCGGGTCGGCCGCCTCGGGGCCGCGGACGGTCTCCGCGCCGACCCGTTCGCCCCAGGTCTGCAACTGGTCGGCGGCGGCGGCCCGGAAGGTGTCGGCGGCGCCGAGCAGCACGGTCCGGCCGTCGGCGACCAGCACCCGGGCGACCTTGCCGCAGGTGGTGGTCTTGCCGGCGCCGTTCACGCCGACCACCAGCACCACCGCCGGCACGCCGTCCTTGGGCGCGGTCCGTAGCGCGCGGTCCATGCCGGGGTCGAGCGCGTTGACCAGCTCGGCGGCGAGCAGGGCACGGAGTTCGCCGGCCGAGCGGGTGCCGAGCACCCGGGTGCGCTCCCGCAGCCGGTCGACGATGTCGCGGGTCGCGTCCACGCCGACGTCGGCGGTGATCAGGCTGTCCTCGATCTCCTCCCAGACGTCCTCGTCGAGGTGGTCGCGGGCGAGCAGGCCGAGCAGGCCCTTGCCGAAGACGTTCTGCGAGCGCGACAGCCGCGACCGGAGCCGGACCAGCCGCCCGGCGGTCGGCTCGGGAACCTCCACGGTCGGCGCGGGCGCCTCGATGACCGGCGGCGGCTCGACCAGGACACCGGTGGACAGATCGGACTCCGGTGCCTCGACCGGCGGACCGGCAAGATCCTCTTCCGCCCGGGTGTCGACCTCGGTGCGCGGAAGCGGAGGCTCGGGCCGCCGCCGCAGACGGGGCACGACCAGCCCGACTGTGCCGGCGATCAGCACACCGAGCAGGACCAGAGCGAGGACGAGATATTCGGCCATGCCGGAATCCTGTCAGATGCCGGCGACGGCGTCCCAGCCACCGCACCCGGCCGGTGTCCGGAAACCGGCGGTAGGCTCGCGTCATGCCCGCCGCACACCTCCTGATCGGCCCACTGCTGCGGCGAGTGGTCGACACCCGGGCGACGATCTGGGTGGAGACCGCCGCGCCCGCGGTGGTCACCGTCCGCACGGCCGGCGGCGCCACGGGCACCGCGCCCACCTTCTCGGCGTACGACCACCACTACGCCCTCGTCGTGGTGGAGGGCCTCACCCCGGACAGCGCCACCACCTATGAGGTGCTGGTCGACGACGAGCTGGTCTGGCCGGTGGAGAGCAGCGGCTTCCCGCCCAGCGTCATCCGTACCCGGGCGGTCGATGACCTGGACCAGCCGGTCAGCCTGATCTTCGGTTCGTGTCGGGAGACCACGCAGCACGCCACCACCCGCAAGCTCCCGCCGGACGCCCTGGACGCGTACGCCCGGCGGTTGATGGCCGATCCGGAGTCGAACCCGCTGCCCGACCTGCTGGTGCTCCTCGGTGACCAGGTGTACGCCGATGTCACCTCACCGACCGTGCGCCGGCTGCTGCGCCGACGCCGGCGGCGGCCCAAGGGCGCTCCGGCCGACCAGGTGGTGAGCTTCGACGAGTACACGAAGCTCTACCTGGAGTCGTGGCGTGATCCGGAGATCCGCTGGCTGCTCTCCACCGTCCCGAGCGTGATGATCTTCGACGATCACGAGATCATCGACGACTGGAACACCTCGGCGTCGTGGCGGGCCGAGATGCGCGAGCAGCCGTGGTGGGCCGAGCGGATCGGCAGCGGGCTGGCCTCGTACTGGGTCTACCAGCACCTGGGCAACCTCGCGCCGGACGAGATCGCCGCCGACCCGGTCTTCGCGAAGGTCGCCGCCGCCGAGGACGCGACCGGCGTGCTGCGCGAGTTCGGGCACCGGGTCGACCAGGAGGCCGACCTGGCGCACGACACCGAGCGCTGGCGGGCGGTGCAGTACCAGTGGAGCTACGCGCTCGACCTGGGGCGTACCCGGCTGGTCATGCTCGACAACCGGTGCAGCCGGGTGCTCGAGCCGGGCAGCCGCGCGATGCTGCCGCCGGGCGAGTGGTCGTGGTTCCTGGACCAGGCGCACGGCGTCTACGACCACCTGGTGGTGGGCGCGTCGCTGCCCTG
Organism: Micromonospora sp. RB23; assembly: GCF_053585025.1. Classification (NCBI taxonomy): domain Bacteria; kingdom Bacillati; phylum Actinomycetota; class Actinomycetes; order Micromonosporales; family Micromonosporaceae; genus Micromonospora; species Micromonospora sp. RB23. The sequence goes on along the minus strand of NZ_CM132111.1, from coordinate 1,671,704 downwards.
GCTGCTGCCCCAGGGCATCCACCACATCGAGGCGTGGAACGAGAAGCTGGCCGACTCGCGCCGGCCGTGGGTGGCCCGGACTGCGGAGAAGCTGCGAAGGGCTCTCGACCTGGAGCACTGGGCGGCGTTCCGGCGGTCCTTCGAGGCGCTCGGTGAGACGTTCGCGCGGATCGGCACCGGCACGCCGGGAGCGTCCGGCGCACGGGTCGGCGCCGGTCCGGCGTACGCCCCACCGGCCTCGATCAGCGTGCTCTCCGGGGACGTGCACCACTCGTACGTGGCCCGGGCGCGGTTCGCCGACCCCGCGGTGGTCACGCCCGTGCACCAGCTCACCTGCTCGCCGATCCACAACCAGGTGCCGGCCGGTATCCGGCCGCTGATGAAGATGGGTTGGTCGTCGGGGCCGGCGGGCGCGACGCGGGCGCTGGCCCGCTCGGCGGGTGTCCGGCGACCGGGGGTGCGCTGGCGCAAGCTGGCCGGCCCCTACTTCGGCAACGCCGTCGCCACCCTGACCCATCGGGGCCGGCAGGCCGAGGTGGTCATCGAGGGCACCACCAGCGACGGGCACCTACGCCCCGTGATGAGCCGCCGCCTCTCGGGCGACGGGTGACCGGGCCTCGCCGTACTCTCTAGGCCGTGAGCGAGCATCAGCCGGAGCCGATCCGGGCCGTCGAGCACGAGCTGACCGCGCTGCTGCGGCGCGGGCGGGCGGTCTCGTGGGAGATCGCCCGAGAGGTGCACCCGACCCTCGAACCGAACACCTACGGGCTGCTGCTCTGGTTGCGGCGCAGCGGTTCGATCCGGCTGACCGAGCTGGCGGCGCGGCTCGGCGTGGGCAAGGGGACGCTCAGCCGACAGATCAACGGGCTGGAGGCGCTCGGCCTGGTGCGCCGCGAGCCCGACCCGGGTGACCGGCGGGCGGCGCAGATCAGCCTCACCGACGAGGGCCAGCATCGGTTCGACGTGGCCCGGTCCGCCCGGTTGGGCGAGTTCCTGCGGACGCTCGACGACTGGCCGGCCCGGGACGTGGAGGAGTTCGCCCGGCTCCTGGGCCGCTTCAACGATTCCTGGAGATGACCCCGCGAGGCGGGGAATGTCGCCGCCGTCCGTCGAGTTGTTGCTTGAGGCAACCAAAGCGTACGAGCTGGAGGCACCACACGATGAGCCAGGCGACAGCGTCCCGAGCGCCCGCCGTCGACATGACCCACCGGCAGATCCTGGAGGCCCTCTCCGGCCTGTTGCTGGGCATGTTCGTCGCGATCCTCTCCTCCACGGTCGTCTCGAACGCGCTGCCGCGGATCATCACGGAGCTGCACGGCGGCCAGTCCGCCTACACCTGGGTGGTCACCTCGGCGCTGCTCGCGACCACCGCAACAACCCCGATCTGGGGCAAACTGGCCGATCTGACCAGCAAGAAGACACTTGTTCAGCTCGCTCTGGGCATCTACGTCCTGGGCTCGGTGCTGGCCGGCCTGGCACAGGGCACCAGCGAGCTGATCGCGTGCCGGGTGCTCCAGGGCGTCGGCGCCGGTGGCCTCACCGCCCTGGCGCAGGTGATCATGGCCACGATGATCGCGCCGCGCGAGCGGGGCCGCTACAGCGGCTACCTCGGCGCCGTGATGGCAGTCGGCACCATCGGCGGACCGCTGATCGGCGGCGTGATCGTGGACACCTCATGGCTCGGCTGGCGCTGGTGCTTCTACGTCGGCGTGCCGTTCGCCATCGCCGCGCTGGTCGTGCTCCAGAAGACCCTGCACCTGCCGGTGGTCCGGCGCAGGGCGCAGATCGACTGGTGGGGCGCCACCCTGATCACGGCGGCGGTCTCGGTGCTGCTGATCTGGGTCTCCCTCGCCGGCGACCAGTTCGCCTGGGCGTCCTGGCAGACCGTCGTGATGATCCTCGGTGCCCTGCTCCTCGGCGCGCTCGCCATCCGGGTGGAGACCCGGGCCGCCGAGCCCATGATCCCGCCGCGCCTGTTCCGCAACCGCACGATCACCCTCGCCGTCGTCGCCAGCGTCGCGGTGGGCGTGGGCCTGTTCGGCGCGTCGATCTTCCTGGGCCAGTACTTCCAGATCAGCCGGGGCGAGTCGCCGACGATGGCCGGCCTGATGACCCTGCCGATGATCCTCGGCCTGCTGGTCGCCTCGACCGTCGGCGGGCGGATCATCACGAAGACCGGCCGCTGGAAGCGGTTCCTGGTGGCCGGGTCGGCGCTGCTCACCGTCGGCTTCGCACTCATGGGCACGCTGCGCGCGGACACCAGCTACACCCTGCTCAGCGTCTACATGCTGCTGATCGGCGTCGGCCTGGGCCTCACCATGCAGAACCTCGTCCTCGCCGTGCAGAACACCGTCGGCCCGCACGAGCTCGGCGCGGCCAGCTCGGTGGTGGCGTTCTTCCGCAGCCTGGGCGGCGCGATCGGCGTCTCCGCCCTCGGCGCGGTCCTCGCCCACAAGGTAAAGGACTACACCGCCGACGGACTGGCCCAGCTCGGCATCCCCGCCTCCCGCTCCGGCAGCGGCGGCGCCCTGCCCGACGTGCACACCCTGCCCGGTCCGCTGCGGGCCGTGGTGGAGGCCGCGTACGGCCACGGCGCCGGTGACATCTTCCTGGCCGCCGCCCCGTTCGCGCTGATCGCGTTGATCGCGGTGGTCTTCATCCGGGAGGTGCCACTGCGGCAGCACAACGTCAGCCCGGTTTCCGGCACGGGCGAGCGGGAATCGAACTCTGTGATGAGCGTCGGCGCGATCCCCGCCGACGGGCAGAGGTGAGGTAGAGCCATGAGCGTGGGAGCACCGGACCGCGAGGAGTACGGCCCCCGGGTCAGCTCGCTGCCCTTCGAACGCGGCACCGACGGCCCTCGGGTGATCATGGTGGGCGTCGACGGCACACGTACCTCCGGGCGGGCCGGCTCCTACGCCGCCGGGCTGGCCCGCCGGCAGGGCGCCGCCCTGGTGGTGGTCTTCGTCAGCTCGGCGAGCGGCCTCACCTCCCTGGTGCCCGGGATGGACGCCGGCGCGATCCAGCGCACCCACGACGAGCTGGCCGACGAACTGCGCCGGGAGTGCCGGCGTGGCGCCGAGCAGCTGGGCATCCCGGTGACGCTGCTGTGCCGGCGCGGCGACGCGTACGCCGAACTGTGCGCGGCGGCCGACGAGTTCCGGGCCGACATGGTGGTGGTGGGCGCGTCCGAGCAGGCCGGTCACCGACTGGTCGGCTCGGTCGCCACCCGGCTGGTCCGCAAGGGCCACTGGCCCGTCGTCGTGGTGCCCTGAATAAACCGTCGCGGACCGTCACAGGTCCCGGGCAGGATGCGCGCCATGACATGGACCGCACCGGAGATCACCCGGACCCCTGAACCGCACGTCGGCGACGAGCGCACCATGCTCGACGGCTGGCTCGACTACCACCGGCAGACACTGCTGCTCAAGTGCGCGGGCCTCACCGAGGAGCAGTTGCGCACAGCGAGCGTCGAGCCGTCCGGGCTGACCCTGCTCGGCCTCGTCCGGCACATGGCCGAGGTGGAGCGGTGGTGGTTCCGCATCCGGGCCGCCGGCGAGAACGTGAGCCACATCTACGACGACTCGGACGACCCGGACATCGACTTCAACGGTGTCGCCGACGCCGACGCCGAGGCCGACTTCGCCACCTTCACGGCCGAGGTGGAGGCCGCGCGCAAGGCGGCCGCCGGCCTCACGCTGGAGCAGACCCTCGCGACGCCCCGCCGGGACGGCACGGCCGAGACGAGGAGCGTCCGCTGGGTGTACGTGCACATGATCGAGGAGTACGCCCGGCACAACGGCCACGCCGACCTGATCCGGGAACGCATCGACGGCGTCACCGGCGAGTGAGCGCCGCTCAGTAATCCAGGGCAGCCCGCAGGTAGCGCAGGTCGGCGTGGCCGCCCCAGCGGTGCGCCGAGAGCCCGGCGGACCGGGCGCCCCGGACGGCCCAGTCCTCGTCGTCGACGAAGAGCACCCGCGCCGGCGGGGTGGCCAGCGCCTGGCAGGCGGCCTGGAAGTACTCCGGCGCCGGCTTGTGTACGCCGAGCGTGGACGAGTTGACCACCACGTCGAACTCGCCGACCAGCCCGAGCGCGGCGAGGTCGGCGTCGAGCAGGTCGGTGGCGTTGGTGCCCAGGGCGACGGGAACGCCGGCGGCGCGCACCTCCCGGACGAAGTCGAGCACCTCGGTGTCCACCTCGCCCCGGTAGCGCTGCCACTGCTCGACGGCCGCGCGGGCCCGGTCCGGTCCGCCGGCCGGCTCGGCCAGCGCGTCGGCCACGCTGCTCACCCAGTCGGCGTGGCTTACCTGGCCGGTGAGCACCGGCTGGAGCCGTCCCCACTGCATGGCGATCTCGGTGAGCACCCCCTCGGAGAGGCCGTACTCCCGCTCGACGTCGGCGGCCACCGCCGGGTCCCACCGACGCAGTACGCCGTCGAAGTCCAGCAGGAGCGCCTTCGCGCGTTCCCGAGCCACTACCCGTTCTCCTCGCCGCGGCCGGGCCGCTGGTCGTCCTCGTCGGCCCGGTTGAGCCGTTGACTGATCACCTGGGTGACCCCGCTGCGCATGGTCACCCCGTAGAGCGCGTCGGCGATCTCCATCGTCCGCTTCTGGTGCGTGATGACGATCAGCTGACTCTTCTCCCGCAACTGTGCCAGCAGCGTGATGAGCCGGCCCAGGTTCACGTCGTCCAGGGCCGCCTCCACCTCGTCCATGATGTAGAACGGGCTGGGCCGGGCGCGGAAGATCGCCACGAGCATGGCCACGGCGGTCAGCGACCGCTCGCCACCGGAGAGCAGCGACAGTCGCTTGATCTTCTTACCCGGCGGGCGGGCCTCGACCTCGACGCCGGTGGTGAGCAGGTCGTCGGGGTCGGTGAGGATGAGCCGGCCCTCGCCGCCGGGGAAGAGCACCGTGAACACCTGCTGGAACTCGCGCGCCGTGTCCTCGAAGGCGCTGGCGAAGACCTCCAGGATCCGCTCGTCCACGTCCTTGACGACGGTGAGCAGGTCCCGACGGGTGGCCTTGAGGTCCTCCAACTGCTCGGAGAGAAACTTGAAGCGCTCCTCCAGCGCCGCGAACTCCTCCAGGGCGAGTGGGTTGACCTTGCCGAGCAGCGCGAGTTCACGTTCCGCCTTGGCGGCCCGCTTCTCCTGCACCGGCCGCTCGTAGCGGACCGGCTCGGGCACCGGCAGACCGTCGCGTTCGGCGGCGGCGACGTCGACCTGGGTGGGTGGGACCAGCTGGGTCGGGCCGTACTCGGCGACCAGCGTCTCCACGTCCAGCCCGAAGTCCTCGGCGGCCTTCGCCTCCAGTTGCTCGATACGCAGCCGTTGCTCCGCGCGGGCCACCTCGTCGCGGTGCACCTGGCTGGTGAGGCGCTCCAGCTCCGCGCCGAGGCGCTTGGCAGCCCCGCGTACCTCCTGAAGTTCCGCCTCGCGGGCGGCGCGTTCGCGCGCCACGGCGTCGCGGTGCTGCTCGGCCGTCGCGATCGACGTGGTGAGCCGGGTGAGCGCCGCGCGGGCGCCGCCCGCGACGGCCCGGGCGATGCCCGCGCCCCGGGCTCGTGCGGCCCGCCGGGCGGCGGCGCGTTCCCGGGCGGCCCGCTCCGCGGTGGCCTGCCGGGCGAGGGAGTCGGCGCGGCCGGCGATCGAGGAGACACGCTCCTCGGCGGTACGCACCGCGAGCCGAACCTCCATCTCGTTCTGTCGGGCCTGCGGCACCATGGCGGCGAGCTGGTCCCGCTCCTCGGTGGAGGGCTCGGCGTCGACCGGGGTCTCCTCGGCCAGCCGCAGCCGCTCCTCCAGCTCGTCGAGCGTGGCGAGGTCCCGCTGCCGGGCGGCCTCGGCGCGGGCGCGGGACTCGCCGAGCCGGTCGGTCTCCGCCTTGGCGGAACGGGCGGCCGCGCCCAGCTCGGCGAGCCGGCGGGCGGCGGCGTTGCGGTGGCTCTCCGCCTCGCGCTTCTCGGCGGCGGCGTGCTGCACGGCCTCCTTCGCGGCCGTCACCTCGGCGCGGGCCTCGACGAGCTGGTCGCGCAGCTCCGCACCGGTCCGCTCGGCGCTGAGCCGGTTGGTACGGGCCTCCTCGACCGCCGCCTGCACCTCGATGTAGCTGGGCGCCTTGGCCGACCCGCCGGCTGCCGCATACGCCCCGACCACGTCACCGTCCGGGGTGACGGCCCGCAGTTCGGGGTTGCCGGCGACCAGCTCGGCCGCCGCGGCGAGATCGTCGACGAGCGCCACGTCACGCAGCGCCCGGTGCACCGCCGGACGGATGTCGGGCGCGCACTCCACCAGGTCGGGGGCCCAGCGGGCGCCGTCGGGGAGCTTCGGACGCAGCGCGTCGGCCGATCCGGTCATACCGGCCCCGGCGGGGCTGCCGACCAGCAGACCGGCCCGACCGGCGTCGGAGATCTTCAGCAGCCGCATCGCCTCGACGGCCTCGTCCACCCCGCTGACGGCGACCGCGTCGGCGAGACCGCCGAGCGCGGCGGCCAGCGCGGCCTCGTGTCCGGGCGCGACGGTGAGCAGCCCGGCGAGGCTGCCGAGCAGACCGGGTACGTCTTCGGCGCGGGCGAGCAGCGCTCCGGCGCCGTCCTTGCGCCGCAGGCCGAGTGCCAGGGCCTCCTCGCGGGCCTTCCAGGTGGCGGCGTCCTTCTCCGCGGCCCGCTCGGCGTCGGCGAGGGCCCGTACGGCCGCCTGGGCGCGGTCCTGGACGGCGAGCGCCTCGGCGTGCCGGGCGTCCAGGTCGGCGTTGTCCCGGTCCGCCTCGGTGGACTGGGCGGCGACCACGTCGAGGTCGGCCTGCGCCTGTTCGGCGCGCCCCAGCGCGTCGGCGTGCGCGACGGCGAGGCGTTCGATCTCCTCACCGGCGCTGGTGGTCCGGGTGCGGGCCGAGTTGACCTGGCCGGTGAGGCGGGCCAGGCCCTCGCGCCGGTCGGCGATCGCCTTGGCGGCGGCGACCAGCTCGCGTTCGGCGGCGGCGAGCTGACGTTCCAGCTCCTGGCGGTGCTCGACCGCCTCGGCCAGCCGGATCTGGTCGTCGGTGAGCGCCGCGCGCAGCTCCTCCTCCTGCTCGCGGACGCGTTCGGCCTCGGCCTCCAACTGGTCGGGGTCGCGGCCGGGGCGTTCGTCGTCGCCGCCGGCGCTGAGGTGCCGCAGCCGTTCGGTGGCGAGCTGTTCGATGGAGCGGAAGCGCTCCTGCAGCGCGGACAGCTTGTACCAGGTGTCCTGCGCGGCGGCGAGCAGCGGTGCGTCCTCGGCGAGGGCGGCCTCCAGCTCGCCGAGCCGGCCCTGCACCTCGGCGTGCTCCCCCTCGATCTGCTCGCGCCGCTCGCGCAGCGCGGTCTCGTCGGCGATCTCCCGGTCGAGCGTGGTCCGCAGGGTGGCCAGGTCGTCGGCGAGCAGCCGCAGACGGGCGTCGCGCAGGTTGGCCTGGATGGCGGCTGCCCGGCGGGCCACCTCGGCCTGGCGGCCGAGCGGCTTGAGTTGACGGCGCAGCTCGGCGGTGAGGTCGGTGAGCCGGTTCAGATTGGTCTGCATCGCGTCGAGCTTGCGCAGCGCCTTTTCCTTGCGCTTGCGGTGCTTGAGGACGCCGGCCGCCTCCTCGATGAACGAGCGGCGGTCCTCCGGCTTGGCGTGCAGCATGCCGTCCAGGCGACCCTGCCCGACGATGATGTGCATCTCCCGACCGATGCCGGAGTCGGACAGCAGCTCCTGGATGTCGAGCAGGCGGCAGGAGTTGCCGTTGATCTCGTACTCGCTCTCGCCGGAGCGGAACATCCGGCGGGTGATGGAGACCTCGGTGTACTCGATCGGCAGCGCGCCGTCGGTGTTGTCGATGGTGAGGGTGACCTCGGCGCGGCCCAGCGGGGCGCGGCCGGCGGTGCCGGCGAAGATGACGTCCTCCATCTTGCCGCCGCGCAACGCCTTGGCGCCCTGTTCGCCGAGCACCCAGGCGATGGCGTCGACGACGTTGGACTTGCCGGAGCCGTTCGGGCCCACCACGCAGGTGATCCCGGGCTCCAGCTTCAACGTCGTCGCGGAGGCGAAGGACTTGAAGCCCTTCACCGTCAGGCTCTTGAGATACACCTTCTCGATCCTCGTCCGGTGGCCGCCGTACCGTCGCCGGCTGCGGGGACCTGGGTGAACCCGCAGACTAACCCGCTGGCGGCACCCGCCCGGCACGCGACCCGCCCCGGTCCGGCACGACGAGCCGCTCCCCGTCACGCGGGACCGGCCCTGCTCTCGTCGCGGCGGTGACGGAAAGACAAACACCGCTCACGATCGGAAGGTGGTTGCCGCCGTTCTGTCGAAACTGCGGGAGCACTTAAGGCGAGCCCAGTTACAAGATCATAAAATCGTCGGCCGGCGAAAGGGGCCGGACAGCGTTGCGCGCCGGCACAGAGGTGTCGGCGCGCATTTTTGCGGTGGTGCTGCGATTCAGTTTTCCGACCCGAAGATCAGGTCAGCGCCGGCTCGGCGAGACGGAGCAGGTCGTCCGCTTCCGCCGCAGCCGCCGCGAGCCGATCATTGTCGGCACGCAGACGCGTGATCTCGAACTCCAGTGCCTGAACCCTGGCACGCAGTCGGGTGACCTCGTCGAGCAGACGCCGGTCGGGCGCTGCACCTACGTGGCCGTAGAGGGCCTTCGCCATGCTGACTCCTTGATATGCGCTGCCGGAAAGGCCGGCCAAGCGCGCGCCCATTAAGTACGCGGCTGTCATTCCAGTTGTATCTGGGCATGACCGGGCGCGACTGGCGACACCTATATATTGAGCCGCAAACCCCTCCTTCGTCAAGTTCTCGCAGGCCGTAGATCATCTCCACGTCGACCTGTCCACTTGTCGGGGGGCTGCCGCAAGGCACGGACACGCTCTGTCCGGACCCCTTTACTGTACGCCCGCATTCCCGGAAGTCACCGCCTTGGCGTCCGACTTCCTCTTAACTCTTCCTTAGCCACGTTGCCGCAGGTCGCGGGCGAGTCGTAGCGTCACCCGGGCCAACAACCGACCCCGTGGAGGCAGAGGCGTGTACGGCTGGACCGACCCGATGGACCCGAACGGCGCCTCCCGGCGCGCCGAGCGGCCGACCGACGAGCCGGACTGGCTGAGAGACCGCCCGGAGCCCCGCTCGGCGTACCTGTTCGGAGACGACCCCGACCAGCCCGGCGACGAGTGGCACGCGGCCGAGCCCGCCGCCGACTGGCGGCACAAGCCCGCCGAGGCGCCGACCACCGGCCAGCCAGACCAGCAGTGGAGCGACGAACCGACCCGCGGCTGGCGCGGCGACGCGCGACCCACGGAGGTCACCGACGGGTGGCGCGCCGAGACCGACGCGTACGCCACCGGAGGCGGGAACACGGGTGCCGTCGCCGACGGGCGGACCGGCGCCGGGCGGCACCGGACGCCCCGCAACTGGCGTCGCCCGCTGATGATCGGCGGCGCGGCCGCGGCGGCCACCCTCGTGGTGAGCGTCGGCGTCGGCGCGCTCGCGATGCCCGGCGGCAACGGTCCGGCCGACGAGCCGACCGCCGTCGACGACACCGTCGCCGCCGCGCCAGCGGTCCCCACCGAGCAGGCGACCAGCGACGCCCCGGTCGCGCCCACCCCGACCGCTTCGCCCAGTCCGGCCCGGCCGAGCCCGTCGCCGAGCAGGGTCGTCAAGCCCACCCCGGCCTCGTCGCGGACCGCCGCCACCTCGCGCCGCAGCGTCAACCGCAGCACCGCCCCGAGCACCACCAGCGGCACCGTCAGCGACCAGGCCCGCGAGGTGGTGGATCTGGTCAACGCCGAGCGGGCCAAGGCCGGCTGCAAGGCGCTGAGCATCGACGACAAGTTGATGACCGCCGCGCAGCGGCACAGTCAGGACCAGGCCGACCACAGCAAGATGTCGCACACCGGCAGCGACGGCAGCGACACGGGCGTCCGGCTGGACCGCGTCGGCTACGCGTGGCGTACCTACGGCGAGAACGTGGCGTGGAACCAGAAGACGCCGGCCGCCGTGATGGACGCCTGGATGAACAGCTCCGGACACCGCGCCAACATCCTGAACTGCGCGTTCACCGAGATCGGCGTCGGCATCGCCAGCAGCAACGGGCCGTACTGGACGCAGGTCTTCGCGGCGCCGCGCTGACCGCGCGTCGTCCACGCCCCCGCGCTCGTTGACCCGGGTGGGTACGCCGGGGTGAACGGCGGCGTGCCGGTGGGGGCGGCGACCGGCCGCCCGGGACCCGGGAGCTGCCGATGCGGATCCGGCCGTGGCGACGTCGCGCCGCACGCACGCTGCGCCGGATCGTGTCGGCCGCCGTCGTCCTCGTCCTGGTGGTGCCGGTGTACGGCTGCCGCCGCGAGCTGACCCCGCCCGGCGCGCCCACCCCGTGGCCGGCCGCCCAGTCCCGCCGCTGGCAGTGGCAGTGGCAACTCGACGGCCCGCTCGACGAGACGGTGGAGGCGGACGTCTTCCTGCTCGACCCGGTGGCGACCACGGCGGCGCAGACGGCCGAGCTGCGCGCGCGGGATCGGCGGTTGATCTGTCAGGTGGCTGTCGGCTCGGTGCGCCCGACCGACCCGGACGCCAGCCGACTGCCCGCCGTCGCGCTCGGCGCCCCCGGCCGACAGTCCGGCAGCCGGTGGCTGGACGTACGGGCCTGGGACGCGCTGGAGCCGGTGCTGGCCGACCGGTTCCGGCTGTGCCGGGGCAAGGGCTTCGGCGCGGTGGCGCTGGCCGACGCTGACGGGTACGCGCACCGCAGCGGTTTTCCTCTGGGCTTCGACGACCAGCTGCTGTTCAACCGTCGCCTGGCCCGCCTGGCCCGCGCGCTGGACCTCTCCCCCGGGCTGGTCAACGACGTGCCGCAGCTCGCGGCCCTGGCGCCGGACTTCGACTTCGTGGTCAACGAGGAGTGCGTCCGGCTGGACCAGTGCGCGAAGCTGCTGCCGTTCGCGGACGCCGGCAAACCGGTCTTCCACGTCGAGTACGTCGGCGCGACCGACGACTTCTGCGTCACCACGGTCGGCTACGGCTTCGCGTCGATCCGCAAGGACCGGGAGTTGGACGCCTGGCGGGAGCCCTGCCCCCTGCCGTGACCGCCCGGTGCCCCCGTCCGGCACGAACGGGGGCACCGATGGCCGGGTTTTCAGACGGTGCTGGACGGGCTGCGCTCGGCCGGTGTGCGCGGGGACGGCACGTCCGCCTGCTCCGCGCTGAGCGGGGTGGCCAGGTTCTCCAGCGACTGCCCCTCGGCCCGCACGCCGAGCGCCATCTCGACCAGCCCGCCGATGATCATCACGATGGCGCCGATCACGAACGCCAGCACGGTGTCACCGACCTCGCCGGTGCCGACCAGCTTCGAGAAGAGCAGCGGGCCCGTGATGCCACCGGCGGCGGTACCGATCGCGTAGAAGAACGCGATGGCCATGGCGCGGGTCTCCATCGGGAAGATCTCGCTCACCGTCAGGTACGCCGCGCTCGCGCCCGCGGAGGCGAAGAACAGCACGATCCACCAGCAGGCCGTCATCGTCGTGGCGCTCAGCGAGCCGTTGTGGAACAGCCACGCGGTGCCCAGCAGCAGCAGACCGGAGAGCACGTACGTGCCGGCGATCATCGGCACCCGCCCGACCGTGTCGAAGAGCCGACCCAGCAGCAGCGGACCGGCCAGGTTGCCCACCGCGATCACGGCGAAGTAGTAGCCGCTGTTGCCCGGCCGCACGTCGAAAAAGGTCTCCAGGATCTGGGCGAACCCGAACGTGATCGCGTTGTAGAGGAACGCCTGACCGATGAAGAGCGAGAAGCCCAGGATCGCGCGCTTCGGGTAGCGGGCGAAGAGCGTCTTCGCGATGGCCAGGAAGTTGGTGCTGCGGCGCTGCCGGATGGTGATGTAGTCGTCGGCCTCGGTGAGTTCCCGGCCGGTCTCCCGGCGTACCTCGGCCTCGACGGAGTCGACCAGCTCGTTCGCCTCGTCCGCCCGGCCGTGGATGAACAACCAGCGTGGACTCTCCGGTACGTGCCGGCGGACCAGCATGATCACCACGCCCAGGACCGCGCCGAGGCCGAAGGCCACCCGCCAGCCCAGGTTGGTCGGCAGGCCGTTGAGCAGCGGCACCGTCAGCAGCGCGCCCATCGCCGCGCCCAACCAGAAGGTGCCGTTGATGATGATGTCGATCCGGCCGCGGTGCCGGGCCGGGATCAGCTCGTCGATCGCCGAGTTGATCGCCGCGTACTCGCCGCCGATGCCCATGCCGGTCAGGAACCGGAACAGGAAGAACCACCAGGTGTCGAACGAGAGCGCGGTCAGCGCGGTGGCGACCAGGTACAGGCCCAGGGTCAGCAGGAACAGCTTCTTGCGCCCGAACCGGTCGGTGAGCCACCCGAAGAAGAGCGCGCCGGTGCACGCGCCGGCCACGTAGAGCGCGGCGGCCAGCCCGGTGACCTGGCTCTGGGTGATGTCCAGACCGCTGCCGGGCTCGGCCAGCTTGCCGGACAGATTGCCGACGATGGTCACCTCGAGGCCGTCGAGGATCCACACCGTGCCCAGGCCGATCACGATCATCCAGTGCCAGCGGGACCACGGGAGGCGGTCGAGCCGGGCCGGAACGTTGGTGCGTACGGTGGCGGTCTGCACGTCGGTCATGGCGTACTCCGGCGTGGTTCGGAATGCCCCGGCGCGTCGGCCCGCGAGAGGGCAGCCGGGGTGCGCTGTTCGTCCATGCCGGCCCAGATGCCCCGCCCCCCGCTCGGCTAATCCTGCCGCCTCGGCGCTCCCCTGCGCCGGGACGGCCGTGTGCCGGGCCGCTGGTCGCGGCCCGGCACACGGTCGGCTGCTCAGGAGACGGGCACCAACTCCGGGGCGGGCGTCGGCGGGTCGGTGGGAGCGGGCGTCGGGTTCCGGCGCAGGAACCGCGGCGCCCACCAGTTCGCGTCACCGAGCATGGTCATGAGAGCCGGCAGCACCACTCCCCGGATGATCGTGGCGTCCAGCAGGATCGCCGCCGCCAGACCGATGCCGAGCTGCTTCATGTCGATCGTGCTCAACGTGGCGAAGATCGAGAACACCCCGACCATCACGATCGCCGCGCTGGTCACCACCCCGGCCGACGACGTGATGCCGTACGACACCGCGTCGCGGTTGGACATGCCGGCCCGCACCCCCTCGCGGATCCGGCTCACCACGAACACGTGGTAGTCCATCGAGAGGCCGAACAGCACCACGAACAGGAACAGCGGCAACCAGGAGACGATCGCCCCCATCGACGTGAAGCCGAGCAGGCCCTCGGCCCAGTCACCCTGGAAGACCAGCACCAGCAGCCCGTACGCGGCGCCGGCCGAGAGCAGGTTCAGCACGATCGAACTGGCCGCCACCACGACCGAGCGGAAGGTGAGCGTCATGACCAGGAACGTGAGCACCAGCACGAAACCCATCACCAGCGGCAGCTTGTCGCGGACGTGCGCCGCGTAGTCCTCGCTGTCGGCCACACTTCCACCCACCGCGTACTCGATGCCGGGGATGCCCCGCAGCTCGGCCGGGACCAGCTCGGTCCGCAACTTCTCCAGCGACTGCACCGACCGGTCGTCACGGCTGGCGTACGGGGTGGCGACGTCCAGCACCGACACCTGGCGGTCGGCCGACACCTTGATCTTCGGGCCGTCGGCCTCGGTGGGGGCGAACAGCGGATCGGCGGAGGCGCGGGCGGCCAGGCCGGTGAGGGCCGCGCCGACCCGGTCCGCCTGCTCGGCCGGCGCCCGGACGGCCACCACGTGATTGGTGCCGGTGCTCGGGAAGGCGGCGGTGAGCCGGTCGTACGCCTGCATCGCCGGTGTGGTGCGGGGCAGGTCCTCCATGCCGGGGAACTTCAGCTTCATGCCGAGCGCCGGCGCGGCCAACGCGAGCAGCAGGCCGACCGAGATGACGAGCGTCGCCACCGGCGCCCGCAGCGCGGGACGCAGCACCGCCGGCCAGAGCCGGGGCGTACGCGCCTCGCCGTGCCGTGGAGTGCGCGGCGCGGTGAGGCGCCACAGCAGCGGCACCCGGGGCCGGTCGACCCAACGGCCGAGACGGGCCAACAGGGCGGGCAGCACGGTCAGCGAGCCGGTCACCGCGACGGCGACCACCAGGATCGAGCCCACCGCCAGGGACGAGAAGACGACGTCACCGGCGAGGAAGAGCCCGGCCATCGCGATGATCACCGCGACCCCGGAGACCACCACGGCGTGTCCGGAGGTCTCCGCGGCGATCTCCACGGCGTCCAGGCCGGAGCGGCCCTTGGCGCGTTCCTCCCGCTCACGGCGGATGTAGAACAGCGAGTAGTCGACCCCCACCGCCATACCGATCAGCAGGATCACCGGTGACGTGGTGTCGGTGGCCGGCACCAGGTGTGAGGCGAGCGTGGACAGACCCATCGCCGCGGCGACCGACGAGAGCGCCAGCAGCACCGGCACGCTGGCCGCGATCAACGCGCCGAACGCGATGATCAGGATGGCCAGGGTCACCGGCAGGCTCAGCAGCTCGGCCCGCTCGAAGTCCTTGCCGAGGGTGTCGTCGAGCGCCTGACCGATCGACGGCCCACCGACCTGCTCGACGCGTACCTGCGGGTGCGCGCTCTGCACCCCGGCGGTGGCGTCGCGCAGCGGCTGCACCCGGTCGGACGCCGTCTCCGGGTCACCGGACATCGTGATCGGCAGCAACAGCGCCGACCCGTCCCGCGCGGTGACCGGCGGGCCGACCTCGGCAACCCCGGTGACCGTACGCAGCCGGGCGGCGGCATCGTCGGCGGCCGCCTTCGCCGCGGCCGGGTCCAGGGCGCCGCCCCGGGAGGTGATGAGGACGTTCTCCACGGCCGGGTCGTCGAAGGCGCCGCCGTCCACGATGAGGCTGGCCCGCCCGGCCTCGCCGATTGCCTGGTCACCGCTGGTGGCCTCGTTGAGGCCGGCGGCGCTGCCCCCGACGAAGCACACCGCCACGAAGACGACCCACAACGCGATCGCCCGCCACGGATGCTCGGCGCTCCACCGCGCCATCCGCACCGTCACCGGTCTGCTGCCCATCAGTGCCCCCCTGTCACGTCGACCCCCTGCCGACCGTGCTGACGTTAGGGGCGTGACGAGGCGGTCACATCGGGGAACGGCCCCGGCCCGCCCCGGAGTCGTCCCACCGGGGGCGGCGGGTCCGCCGGACGGGCATCAACCGCGATTCGGACGTACGCCGGGGAACTGCCCGGAGCGTCCGGCCGCGACCCGCCGGCACCGACCCGGAACCGACTCCGGGTCATCCCCGAAGGGCACCCCGAGGCCGGGGCTGACAACGCGGGCAACTGTACGAGGACCGGTTCATGAACGACTCGCGCCGGATCGGCGTACCGCAGCGCCGGCACGGCTCGCCCTCGCGCCCGTACGCGTTCAGCGCACGGTCGAAGTAGCCGCTCTCGCCGTTGACGTTGACGTAGAGGGCGTCGAAGCTGGTGCCGCCCTCCTTGATGGCCTCGGCCAGCACGTCACGGACGTGGCCCAGCAGGCGCTGGGCGGCCGGGCCGGTGAGCGCGTCGGTGGGACGGGCGCCGTGCAGCCGCGCGCGCCAGAGCGCCTCGTCGGCATAGATGTTGCCCACCCCGGAGATCAGCGTCTGGTCGAGCAGGGCCCGTTTCACCTCGGTCCGTCGCCGTCGCAGCGCGGCGACGAACGCCGCGTCGGAGAACTCCGGGTCCATCGGGTCACGCGCGATGTGCGCGATCTCCGCCGGCAGGTCGGCGCCGCCCTCGCTCACCGCGAGCCCGCCGAACGTGCGCTGGTCGACGAAGCGCAGCTCGGGCCCGTCGTCGGCGAACCGGAAGCGGACCCGCAGGTGGGTCTCGTCCGGGGTGCCGGGCGGCTGGAGCAGCAACTGACCCGACATGCCGAGGTGCCCGACCACCGCGTCGCCGCTGTCCAACGGGAGCCACAGGTACTTGCCGCGCCGCCGGACGTCGAGGATCGTCCGTCCGGCGAGCACGTCGGCGAAGTGTGCGCCACCGGGTACGTGCCGGCGGACGGCACGCGGGTGACGGACCTCGACCGAGGCGATCCGCCGGCCGGTGACCCACTGGGCCAACCCCTGCCGGACGGTCTCCACCTCGGGCAGCTCAGGCACGACCCGACCTCTGCTCTTCGGCCACGTCGGCCGGCATGACCTGCGCCAGGTGGTCGGCCTCCTCGGCCTGGGCCGCCTGCTCGGCACGCTCCAGCGGACCGGCCGCGTCACCCTGGTCGGCGGTGCCGGCCTGGTCGGCGGTGCCGGCCTGGTTGGTCTGGTCGGCCGTGTCGGCCTGGTCGGCCGTGTCGGTCTGGTCGGCCTGCTCGTGCTGGTCCGAGAGCATCCGCCAGGCCGCCTCGGCGGCGCGCTGCTCGGCCTCCTTCTTGCTGCGCCCCTCCGCGCCGCCGTACCGGTTGCCGGCCACCACGACCCAGGCCGTGAACGTCTTGAGATGATCCGGCCCGGTGCCCTCGATCCGGTACTCGGGCACGCCGAGGCCGAGCGCGGCGGTCAACTCCTGGAGGCTGGTCTTCCAGTCCAGGGCGGCGCCCCGGCCGGCCGACTCGGCCATCAGCGGATCGAAGAGGCGGTGGATCACGATCCCGGCGGTGTCCAGCCCGTACTGGAGGTAGATCGCGCCGAGCAGCGCCTCCAGGGTGTCGGCGAGGATGCTCGCCTTGTCCCGACCACCGGTGGTCTCCTCGCCCTTGCCCAGCAGCAGGTACGCGCCGAGGCCGTCCGGGCCGAGGCCACGGGCCACGTCGGCGAGCGCCCGCATGTTGACCACGCTCGCCCGGAGCTTCGCCAACTGCCCCTCGGGCAGGTCCGGATGGTTGTGGAACAGGGCGGTGGTGATCACGACGCCGAGCACCGAGTCGCCGAGGAACTCCAGCCGCTCGTTCGTCGGCAGGCCGCCGTTCTCGTACGCGTACGAGCGGTGGGTCAGCGCGCGTTGCAGCAGGTCCGGCTCCAGGCTGACGCCGAACGCGGCTTCCAGGTGACTGACGGACGCCCGCCGCCGCTTGTCGTTGCTCATGATGTGCGTACCTCGGTGTCGGTGGAGCGGTCGGTGCGGTCCGTCACGGCGTCGCCGTCGAGCAACGCGGAGACCAGATCGGTGGCGCGCCGTCGCCACAGGTGAGCGGCGAGGGCGATGCCGGAGGCGACGTCGGCGGCGCGGGCGGAGCCGTGACAGACGACGACGGTCCCCGCGACGCCCAGCAGGGCCGCCGCCCGGGGCGCGCCACCTTCGGCGGGTGGGCCGCCGGCCATGGCGTACGCGCCCTCGATCGCCTTGAGCAGCACGTTACCGGTGAAGCCGTCGGTGACCACCACATCGGCGCGCGCGCCGACGGCCACGTCGTACCCCTCGACCAGGCCCACGTAGCGTGCCCCGGCGGGCAGCGGCTCGACGGCGAGCAGGGGATCCGTGGCCCGGCGTACCCGGTCGCCCTTGCCGGCCTCGGTGCCCACCGAGAGCAGGCCGACCCGCGGCGCGGCGATCGAGTGGGCCACCGCGGCGTACGCGGCGCCGAGCACGGCGTGCCGGGCGAGGGTGGCGGGGCGGGGTTCCAGAGAGCCGCCCACGTCGAGCAGGACCACCGGCCCGGCGACCGCGGGCAGGGTGGCGACCAGGGCGGGTTGGCGGATCTCCGACCAGCGTCCGAGCCCGAGCACGGCGGCGGTGACCGTGGCGCCGGTGGCGCCGGCGGAGACGACGGCGTCGGCGGTGCCGTCGCGGACGGCGGTGACGGCGGCCCGAACGGTGCTCTCCGAGCGGGCGGCGCTGGGATGGTCGGCCATGCCGACGGCGGCGCGGACCGGCCGGACCGTGATGCGGCC
Source organism: Micromonospora sp. RB23 (assembly GCF_053585025.1). Classification (NCBI taxonomy): domain Bacteria; kingdom Bacillati; phylum Actinomycetota; class Actinomycetes; order Micromonosporales; family Micromonosporaceae; genus Micromonospora; species Micromonospora sp. RB23. Next base: position 1,653,857 of record NZ_CM132111.1, on the reverse strand, counting down.
TCGTTCGGCCGGGGTGAGGGCAGCGATCAGCGCGTCGGCGTCCTCGGTGGGGCCGACGAGCAGCAGGTGCAGATCGGGATCGGCGCGCATGGCCCGCAGAGCGCCGTCAACCACGACGGCGGGAGCGTCGTCCCCGCCGAGGAGGTCAACGGCGATCCGCGCGGCGCCCGGCTCCACCGGAACACCGGCCGGGTTGGGCCGGCCGGTGTCGGAGGGAGCCGGGGCACCGGGCGAATGCCAGGGTGCGCGCGCCGCCCGACCCGGGGTCGGGGGCGTCACTCGGCGTCCAGGTCAGACCTCGAGAACCTGGCGGCCGTTGTAGGTGCCGCAGACGGAGCAGGCGGCGTGCGGCAGCTTCGGGGACTTGCACTGCGGGCACGCGACGGTCGCGACCACGGTCGCCTTCCAGTTCGCCCGGCGGGACCGGGTGTTGCTGCGCGACATCTTGCGCTTGGGGACGGCCACGGTTCTTACTCCTCTGTACGGGTCAGTTGCGACAGGCCCGCCCAACGCGGGTCGATCTGCTGGTGACTGTGGTCGGCCGGCAGATCGTCCCAGTGCGCCCCACACTCGGGGCACAGTCCTGGGCAGTCCTCCCGGCAGAGCGGGTTGGTCGGCAGCGTGAGCACCAACGCGTCCCGCAGCGCCGGCTCCAGGTCGATCAGATCGCCCTGCATCCGGCCCACCTCGTCCTCGTCGGTCGTGGCGTCCGTGGTGCTGTTCTCGTACGCGTACAGCTCCTGGATCGTCACGGTCGTCGATTCGTTGATCTCGCGCAGGCAGCGCCCGCACTCGCCCCGGACGGGACCGGTGATGGTCCCCGAGACGAGCACACCCTCGGACACCGACTGCAACCTCAGATCGAGGTCGAGGTCCGCGCCCTCCGGCACGCTGATCAACTCCACACCGAGGTCCACCGGTGCCGGCACGACCCGCTGGACTTCACGCAACACACCAGGGCGGCGCGGCAGGTCCCTCGTGTCGAGGACCAGCGGCGACCTGGGGTCGAGTGTCGATGGCGAGTGCTTGGGCATAGTAAGACTCCGGCCGGTGAGAGGCCGACAAAAAAGGTTACCTGGGCGACCGCCCGGCCGTCGAACCGGGGGCGACGCCTGTGGCGCGAATGTCGGCTGGTGAGGTGCCGCTCAGAAGGGTAGCGGGCGTTCCGCCTCATCCCCACCGAAGGTGCCGATCTCCCGCAGCGCGTGCATTTTGTCACGGCCACGCTCTATCGAGGCGAGGGCCCGGGTGAGGAACTGCTCGAAGTTGGCCAGCGCCGTGTCGACGTAGTCGTCGACCTCCTCGCGAAGGCGCTGCGCCTCGGCGCGGGCCTCGGCGATGATCCGGGCGCCCTCGTGCTCGGCTGACACGGTGATCTCGTTCACCGACACGAGTCGGGCGTGTTCTGCCTCACCTTCGCTGATGATCCGGTCCGCCTCGCGCTTGCCCGCGTCCATGATCTTGTCGCGCTCCTCCAGGAGCGCGGCGGCGCGGCGCAGGTCGGCGGGAAGATCCGCGCGCATCTCGTCCAGCGCGGCGATCATCTCGCCCCGATCGACCATGCAGTTGTTCCGCGACATCGGGACGGAGCGCGCCTGCTCCACCATGGCGATCAGTTCGTCGATGCGATCGAGCGGGTCCACCGGTACCTCACTCCTGTCGTTCGTCGGCCGACCTCCATGATGCGGGCTACGGCCGGTTTCCCGCTGTGCTCATCATGGCGTGCCCGCCCCACTCGATCCCCCACCACCCCAACCCGGCGCGTCGCGCCCCCGTCACACAGCGCCCACCGTGACTCCCCGAACCCCGATGTTCGCGCCGATCTTGCGGTTTCTGTCCCGCCAAAACACCCCGAACACGGCAATCCGACAACCGAAAGTGCAAGATCGCGGGGCGGGGGTGGACGGGGGCGGGAAGGTGGGGTGGGGGTGGGGGGATCAGGGGCGCAGGCGGGCCTGGAGGGCCTCGCGGACCGGATCGGGGACGTGCGCGGAGATGTCGCCTCCCCACTTGGCCACGTCCTTGACGAGGCTGGACGAGAGGAAGGAGTAGAGCGGATTGGTCGGCATGAAGAGCGTCTCGACGCCGGCCAGCCCGATGTTCATCTGCGCCATCTGCAGCTCGTAGTCGAAGTCACTGACCGCCCGCAGACCCTTGATCAGGACGCTCGCCTGCTGCGCCCGGCAGAAGTCGACGAGCAGCCCCCGGAACGACTCGACCCGTACGTTGTCGTACGAGGCGGTCACCTCGCGGAGCATGTCGATCCGCTCGTCGACGGTGAAGAGGCCGCTCTTCGACTGGTTCACCAGCACGCCGACGATCACCTCGTCGAACAGCCGACTGGCGCGGCCGATGATGTCGAGGTGTCCGTTGGTGACCGGGTCGAACGAGCCGGGACAGACCGCACGTCTCATGATCGGCGACCGTACCAAAGGGTGGTCTCGCCGTACCGGCGACTGCGCTGCGGGGTGATCCCCTGCACCCACTCGAAGTCCCTGGTCCGGCGCGAGCGTTCCACCACCACGAGCGCGTCCGGGGCCAGCCAGCCGCCCTCGACGAGCGTCGTCAGCAGCGCGGTGATCTCCGCGTCCGGCACGGCGTACGGCGGGTCGGCGAAGACCACGTCGTAACCGCCACCGTCCGGACCGGCGGCCAACACCGTCGCCACCTTGCCGGCCACCAGGCGTACGGCCGAGCCGGCCCGCAGGGTCGCCACGTTCTCCCGGATCACCCGGGCCGCCCGCGGGTCGGACTCCACCAGCAGGACGTGCCCGGCGCCCCGGGACAGGGCCTCCAGCCCGACCGCCCCGGAGCCGGAGTACAGGTCGGCGAAGCGCGCCCCGTCCAGGTCGATCTCGGATTCGACGGCACTGAACAGCGCCTCCCGGACCCGGTCGGACGTGGGCCGGGTGCCGGCGCCGGGCGGCGCGGCGATCCGCCGGCCTCCGAGCGTCCCGGCCACGATCCGGGTCACCGTCTCCTCCTGCTCATGACCACGACGCTACGCGACCGGCCGGGCCAGCCCGCCGACACGGTAGGTACCGCCCTGCGGAGCATGTGATCACTTCTCGTATATCAATGATCTCAAGTTCATAACATCAGTCTTAGCAAATCCTGAGCGCTGTATCACGCGGTGCGATATCGCTAGGGTCTGCCGGGTGCCGGCGACAAACCCGCCGGCCCACGGCTCGGGAGGGCGCCTCTCCGATCGGACGTGCGGTGACCGTCCACTGTCTCTCCCGTGCCACACCCCTGACGCTTCAGCACTCCAGGAGTACCCGTGATCCGTCCCAAGCTGTCGCTCCGGCGACCGCTGGCCATCCTGGGAGCCGCCATCGTCGGCCTCACCGGGGTCGTCGCGGTGGCCGCCCCAGCCAGCGCACACCACACCACGATCAGCGCCACGGTCGGCTGCGACCGGCAGAGCGGCGAGCGCCTGATCACGTGGAAGGTGGAGAACAGCGAGACCAACAAGGACGCCACGCTCCAGACGGTGACCACCACCGCGGGCACCCCGGTGAACGTGATCACCAAGACCGCCAAGGCGGTACCGCTGCAGGGCTACGTCATCGACCAGGGCAGCTTCGTCCTGGCCGAGCAGCGAGTGCCCGCCAACACCACCACGGCGAACCTCAACGTGTACGCCGAGTGGCTGGTGGACGGCGTCAAGACCGCCGACAACACCAAGAACGAGACGATCACCCTCGCCGCCGACCGGGGCTGCGCGCCCGCCTCGACGTGCATCGACGCCAGCAAGGCCAAGTACACCCACACGTTCGACGGCCCGAAGGGCACCGCCACCGTCAAGCTCGACGGCAAGCTGCCGATCTGCGGCGACGGCAAGCAGTACTTCACGCTGGTGTCGTACTTCGCGCCGCGGCCGCAGTTCGCCACCCCGCAGTACGTGTACGGCACGCCGGACAGCGACTTCGTCAGCGCCACCCAGACCGAGATCACGCTGAACGTCGAGATCCCGGACTGCCACACCCAGGTCGACCTCATCTGGGGCGACAAGGACCAGGTCATCGACGAGATCGTCGACGGCGGCAAGCGCTACGACAACAAGAAGCTCGGCTCGCCGGGCGCCCCGGGCAACCGGTCCAAGGGCCCGCAGGGCTGGTACAACGGCGGCAGCAAGAGCTGCGTCACCCCGGCCTCGACCTTCGCGTCCAACTGCGACGGTTCGGTCGCCGTGTCGCTGAGCAACGACGGCAAGATCAGCAAGTACGCCGTCGAGTTCGAGGTCAAGGGCGAGAACGGCTTCACCAAGAAGGTCTCCGTCGCCCCCGGCAAGGCCGACACCAGCATCGTGGTGCCCGCCGCCGACGCCGGCAAGATCGAGGTTCTGGTCGACGGCAACGTCATCGAGAACGGCACGTACTCCTGGACGCGCCCCGAGGACTGCCCGCTGCCGGCCGTCACCACCAAGGCCGACTGCAAGGAGTTCGCCCTCACCGTCACCAACCCCGAGGGTGGCCTGCCGGTGAAGACCACCTTCACCTACGGCGACAAGACCGAGACCCGTACGGTCGCGGCCGGCGCGTCGGAGACGGTGACCTTCAAGGCTGGCAAGGACAAGACGGCGATCGTCGCCCTGCCGGACATGGACCTGGAGCTGGAAGCCATCTACACCCCGGAGGGCAACTGCGGCGGTAGCGGTGGCGGTGGCGGCGACGACGAGCCGGGCCTCCCGGTCACCGGTGCGGCGGCGGGCGGCATCGCCGCTGGCGCGATCGCGCTGCTGATCGCGGGCGCGGTGCTCTTCGTCATCGCCCGTCGGCGTCGGGTGACCTTCACCGCCTGACCTGACCTGCGCTGAAGCCAGAGGGCGCGTCGACCACCCGGTCGACGCGCCCTCGGTCGTGTGGCATCGGTCGCCAGAGTGGGCCGCCGCAGAAGCCGGTCGATCTCATCTACGCAGATGCGCACTACTGCCAGCCCAACGCTTGGTCAACCTGCGATCGATTCGCCGAGCGCAGTAAGTGGGTTCTGCTTCTCGCGGGCGGCCAGCGCATCAGCAGTCGCAAACTCGTCCAGTCGCTGTGGGCGATACCGCCGCGATCCGCGATGTCGAACCTACGCAGCTATCTCGGAGCGAGCAGCAGTCTCCTGCGCGATATCCGCGCCCTCGTGCTCGACTAACCCCTGCGCGACCGTCCATGGGAACAGCTCATGCGAGCGCTGTATCTCACCGGCGACCCGGCGGGAGCCCTCGTGACCTACCAGAAGGTGCGCGCATCATTCAGCGAGGCGCTCGGCATCGAGCCTTCCCGACGTCTCCAACAGCTACAGGGCTCGATCCTGCAACGCGACGACGGCGCCATCGCCCGACTCGCCCTGGCATAAGGATCACGTCAGCCCTTCGCCAGTTGCTCGGTGCAGCCGCCCCGCCCATCGCGACGTGGTGCTCCCATCATCGCCCAGCAGCGTCGGGAGACTTCATCCCTGATCGGTCCTGAAGCCCGAGGGAGCGCCAACCACCCAACTGGCGCGGTGGCGGCAGCTCAGCGCGGATGGAGTCCACCCCCGACGCGTCGATTTGGTGCTGTACGACCGGAGGCCGTCGGTGGGATCGGAGTGCGATCCCACCGACGGCCTCGTGAACGGCACGTCAGGCACTCACCCTTGACGTGGCTCGAAAGTCAGCGGGCGAAGTAGCGGTTGGACTCGGGGCGGTAGAGCAGCACCACCAGGGCGATGTCGGCGATCGCCACGAGCACGTTGAGAGCCAGCTGCACCGTCCCGAGGCCACCCTCGACGTCGGCCAGGCCGACGAGGGTGCCGATGAGCTGCAGGATCGCGAGAATCGTGAGCACCCTGCGGGCCCAGTTCGCGCCGTCACGCATCTTGAGGGCGACGAAGAACTGGACGACCACGAGGATGACGGCGAAGGCCACGGCACCCCACACGGTGCCCGTGCCGGCCGCCTCCGCATCGTCGCGGCCGCCGTCGAACAGGGAGACCACGTTGCTGAGCAGCGCGAGCCCGATCACGAGCAGGGTGAGACGGAACGCGTTGCGCACGGCACCGGGAACGCCCTGCTGCACCTGAGTTGCCTGCATGGAACACCACCTCTTGTCGAACGGACCACATCGGACGGGCATCGGCCGATCGACAAGATTTCTAACCGCTGAGCAACACCCGCAAACCCCCTAATGTGGAACTTTTTCCCCTAACTTGCCAAGTCGGCACATTAGGGGATATCTCGCATCTGAACGCCGGTCAGCCGGCCCGGACGATCCCGATGAACCGGCCGGCGACGTCCAGCAGTTCCGGGACCGACGCGCATGCCTGACCAAGGTCGATGAACGCCTCGTCGAGGCCGAGGGCGGACGCCTCCCGCACGTACGAGGCGGTCTGCTTCAACGCGTCGTCGGACACGCCGGTCGGCTCGACGTTGATGCGCAGCGGCGCTCGGAGGGTCGCCGGGTCCCGGCCAACGCCCTCCCACTCGGCCCGCAGAGCGCCCCACAGGTAGGTCAGGTTCTCCATCGGCATCTGGACGGGCAGCCAGCCGTCCGCGCTGCGGGCGATGCGCTTCAGAGCCGGCGGGGCGAATCCCGCCAGCAGGATCGGCGGGTGCGGCCGTTGCGCCGGCTTGGGATCGATCGTCGTGGGCACGATGTCGAAGTACGTCCCGTGATGCTCGACGACCTCCTGCGTCCAGATCGTCTTCAGTACGTCGACGGTTTCGTCGAGGCGACCGCCACGGTCCTTCCACGGCACGTTCACCGCGCTGTACTCGTCGTGCAACCAGCTGATGCCGAAACCCGCGTCGACCCGGCCGCCGCTGAGGATGTCCAGGGTCGTCAGGGTACGAGCCAACAGGACGGACGGGTACCACAACGCGTTGAGCGTGCTCATGCCGAGCCGCATTCGCTCGGTGTGCGCGGCGGCGAAGGTCAACGCGGTCAGCGGATCGAAGTACGTCTTGAAGGGTGCCGGCATGGGCGCCCCGGGCACGCCGCCGTAGCCGTCGCTGGGATCGAGCGGCGCGAGGATGCGATCGCCCGTCCAGAGACTGTCGTAGCCCATCGCCTCCGCCGTACGGCTGACCTCGACGACGGCTTCCTTCGTCGTGAACGTGCCGTAGTGGGGCAGGCCGATCCCGATCCGCATGAACTTCTCCCGACACCGCTGATGTCCGACTGTGAGTGGCGACCATGCGGCACGGGCTGTGGAGACGACCGTCAGCGTCCGTCGCACAGCCTTTCAGGAGTCAAGCACGGCCGTCGGAACAGCGTCTTGACGGTCAGTGGACGCGCGCGGCAGGCGTCAGCCCTTCTCCAGGTACTCCGCGCGGTCCTCGTCGACGAGCGCCGCCACCGAGGCGGCCAGCGCCGGATTGCGGGTCAGCTCCGGATCGTCCGCGATGAGGGTGATCGCCTCGGCGCGGGCGTCGCGGATCAGGTCGGCGTCGCGGCGCAGCGACAGCAGCCGCAGGTGCGAGCGGTGCCCGGACTGGGTGGCGCCGAGCACGTCGCCCTCGCGGCGCTGCTCCAGATCCAGCTCGGCGAGCTTGAAACCGTCGCTGGTGGAGGCCACCGCGTCCAGGCGCTCCCGCGCCGACGAGCCCTCTGCGGCCTCGCTGACCAGCAGACAGAGCCCGGCCGCGGCGCCCCGACCGACGCGGCCACGGAGCTGGTGCAGCTGCGAGACGCCGAAGCGGTCGGCATCCAGCACGATCATCACGGTGGCGTTGGGCACGTCCACGCCGACCTCGATCACCGTGGTCGCCACCAGCACGTCCAGGTCACCGGCGGCGAAGGAACGCATCACCGAGTCCTTCTCGTCGGCCGGTAGGCGGCCGTGCAACACCCCGATCCGCAGCCCGTGCAGCGGCCCCTCGGCCAGCAGCGGGGCCACCTCGGTCACCGCCAGTGGCGGCCGCCGACCGTTGTCGTCCTCCGGGGGCGGCTCCTCGTCCGACACCGGACCGTCTCCGATTCGCGGGCACACCACGTACGCCTGGTGGCCGGCGGCCACCTCCTCGCGCAGCCGACGCCAGGCCCGGTCCAGGAACGCCGGCTTCTCGGCGGCCGGGACCACGTGCGAGGCGATCGGCGACCGGCCCCGGGGCAACTGCGAGAGGGTCGAGACCTCCAGGTCGCCGTAGACGGTCATCGCCACCGTGCGCGGGATCGGCGTCGCGGTCATCACCAGCGTGTGCGGAGGCTGGTCGGCCTTGGCGCGCAGCGCGTCCCGCTGCTCCACACCGAAACGGTGCTGCTCGTCGACCACCACGAGACCCAGGTCGGCGAAGTCGACGCCCTCGTAGAGCAGCGCGTGGGTCCCCAGCACGATGCCGGCGGCGCCGCTGGCCACCTCGCCGAGCGCCCGTCGGCGGGCCGCCGCGCCCAGCGAGCCGGTGACCAGCTCGACCCGGGTGGCGTGCTCGGCGGAATCCAGCTCACCGGCCCGGCCCAACGGCCCGAGCAGGTCGAGCATGCCCCGGTGGTGCTGCGCGGCGAGCACTTCGGTGGGGGCCAGCAGCGCGGCCTGCCCGCCCGCGTCGACCACCTGGAGCATGGCCCGCAGGGCCACCACCGTCTTGCCCGAGCCCACCTCGCCCTGCAACAGACGGTGCATCGGGTGCGCGGCGGCCAGGTCCTCGGCGATCTCCGCGCCCACCTCGCGCTGGCCGGCGGTCAGCTCGTACGGCAGGCGGGCGTCGAACGCGTCCAGCAGCCCACCGGCGCGCGGCGGACGGGGCCGGGCCGGCCAGTCGGCGGCCCGGTGCTTGCGCTGCACCAGCGTCAACTGGACGGCGAACGCCTCGTCCCACTTGAGCCGCCGTCGTGCCCGGTGCAGCGCCTCCTTGGTGGACGGCCGGTGGATCTCCCGCAGCGCCGCGCCCAGGTCGACGAGGTTGCGGCTGGCCCGGACCGCGGCCGGCAGCGGATCGTCCGGCGGGGTGAACGTGTCCAGGACGACCCGTACGCAGCGGGCGATGACCCAGGTCGGTACGGCGGCGGCGGCCGGGTAGACGGGGATCAGCGCGCCCGCGAACTCCTCGATCTCGTCGTTGACCGCCGCCTCGCCCTCGCCCCCCTCGCCGAGCAGGACGTACTCCGGGCCGTTGAGCTGCCGTTTACCCCGGAACTCGGTGACCTTGCCGGCGAACAGCCCCCACCGGCCAGGTCGCAGCTCCCGTTCGCGCCACGCCTGGTTGCCGAAGAACGTCAGCGTCAGCACACCGCCGGAGCCGTCGCCGACGGTCACCTCGAGCAGGTTGCCGCGTCGCTGGCGCATCGGCCGTACGGCGGTGCGCTGCACCTGGGCCAGCACGGTGACCTGCTCGCCGACGTCCAGCGAACGGATGTCGGTGTGCTCGCCGCGCTCGTCGTAGCGGCGCGGGAAGTGGTAGATCAGGTCACCCGCCGTGTGCAGGTCGAGCTGGGCGGCCAACGCCTTGGCCGTCTTGTCGCCGACGAGCTTCTTCAGCGGCGTGTCCACCGTGGCCGACTCACTCATTCGACCCCCACCAGGAGCGGATAGTACGGCTGACCGCCCGGGTACGCCTGCACCTCGACGAACGGCCAGCGCCGCGCGACGTGCGCGCGGACGGCATCGGTGAGCCCGACGGGGGCGTCCACCCCGGCGAGCAGGGTGACGAGTTCCCCGCCACCGCCGAGCATCCGGTCGACCACGGCGACGCAGGTGTCGGTGAGGTCGGTGCCGATCAGGTGCACCTCCCCCTCGACCAGCGCCAGCACGTCCCCCGGGCGGCAGCGGCCGGCGACCGTGAGCGCCTCGCGGCTGGCGTGGCAGACCTCGGCGTAGCGGCATGCGCCGGCCGCCTCGGCCATCGCGATCACGTCGTCCTCGAATCGGCGGGCACCGTCGCGGACCGCGAGGGCCGCGAGTGCCTGCACCGGTGAACGGGTCGGCACCACGCTCACCTTGACGCCGTGGCGGTGGGCCTCGCGGGCCGCCGCGCTGGCGACCGCCTCCGTGTTGGGATCGTTCGGCAGGACGACCACCCGGGCCGCCCCCGTGCCGCGCACCGCGGCCAGCAGCTCACCGGTGGACGGGTTGCCGGGCACCACCGTCGCGCCCTCGGCGGCGAACAGCTCGGCGATCCCGGCGCCGCTGGCCACCACCACGGCGGCCCGGCCGTCCTCGGTCGGGCCGTCCGACGGCTGCGGCTGGTCGGCGAAGCGGGTCACCGAGATCCGGTACGGGCGGCCGGCGGCGATCCCCGCCTCGACCGCCGCGCCCACGTCGTTGACGTGCACGTGCACGGTCCAGGTGCCGTCCGGCTCGCGCCCGTCACCGACGACGACCAGCGAGTCGCCCAGCGCGTCCAGGGTGCGGCGCAGCACGGCCACCGCGTCGGCGCGCGCGTCGAGCAGGTACTGCACCTCGTACGCGTACTCCTCGGAACCGGTCTCGCGCGCGACGGTGGCCGCCGGACGGGCGGTGCGCGGCGGCGGCGCGGGCGTTGTCGTGCTCTCCCCGGTGAGCACCTCGACCAGGGCGTCGAGCAGGACGCAGAGCCCTCGCCCGCCGGCGTCGACGACACCCGCGCGGGCCAGGGCCGGCAGTTGCTCGGGCGTACGGGCCAGGGCCTCGGCCGCCGCCCGCGCCGCCTCGCGGGCCACCTGCGTCAGGTCGTCGCTGCCTGCCTGTTCGGCCCCCGTGGCGGCCGCGGCGACGACGGTCAGCAGGGTGCCCTCGACGGGGCGGCCGACCGCGGTGTACGCGGCGGCGGTCGCCGCCCGTAGCGCGACGGCCAGGGCCCGGCCGCGCACCGCCGGCACGGCGGCGACCGCGTCGGCGAACCCGCGCAAGATCTGCGAGAGGATGACCCCCGAATTGCCCCGCGCGCCCAGCAGCGCGCCCTGCGCCATCAGCCGCAGCGCGTGCCCGTGGGCGGTCGGACCGCTGTCGGGGAGGGTGTCCAGGTCCATCGACAGGGCCTGCTGCGCCGAGGTGAGGGTGAGCACCAGGTTGGTGCCGGTGTCACCGTCGGGCACCGGGTAGACGTTGAGCTGGTCGATCTCACCCTGGTGGCGCTTGAGCGCGACCAGGCCGCTCGCGCACCAGCGGCGGACCGCGACGGCGTCGAGGGTGTCCAGCACGGCAGAAGCCTACTGGCGCGCACCGACACGCGTCGGACTCGTCCGGCGTGTCCGGTTGCCCCGACGCCCGACGGGCCCACCCGCCCGGCCCGACCAGGCGAGCTTCGCCCGGCAGGTACAGTGGCCGCCGGAGCCAGCCCCCGGTCAGGGCGGTTGGTCACCCCGGCGGGGCATCGGGTAGGCTGACGCGGTTGCCCGGGCAGCACCTGCCGGCGACCTCATGAACGTTTCAATCCCAGGAGTATCCCGTGGCTAGCGTGTGCGACGTCTGTGGCAAGGGACCGGGCTTCGGCCACAACGTGCCCTGGTCCAAGAAGAAGACCAACCGCCGCTGGAACCCGAACATCCAGTCGGTGCGCACCCCGGCCGGTGGTGGCAACACCAAGAAGCTGCAGGTCTGCACCTCGTGCATCAAGGCTGGCAAGGTCACCCGCGCCTGACGCGGTAGCGCCACCTCTTCTCGTTCGGCTCAGCCGGCGGGCCCTGCGGCCCGCCGGCTCTGTCGTGTCCGCAGCCAGCGTGACGCTGGTGGCTCAGAGCGTACGGCCGAAGGAGACGCAGCCCTCGGCGTCCTTGTAGAAACCGAAGTTCGGAATCCGGTCATAACCGGCGGACGTGTACATGGCGATCGCCTCGGGCTGCTTGTCCCCGCACTCCAGGACCATCCGCTTGCGGCCCTGCTCCCGGGCCGAGCGCTCGACGGCGGCGAGGACCGTGCGGGCCACTCCGCGCCCCCGCGCCGCTGGGGCCGTGTACATCCGCTTCAGCTCGGCGGTGTCCGTGCCGTGGCTGCGCCAGCCGCCGCAGCCGACCGGCTCGCCACCCAGGTAGGCGACGAGGAACGCGCCGTCCGGCGGCTCGAACTCGGTCGCCGCCACCGGGGTGTCGTCGCCGGTGCCCCCGTAGCGGGCGGCCAGGTCGGCCAGAGTGGCCTTGATCAACTGCTGCGCCTCCGGCGCGTCGAACCGCACCCGCCGGATCTCGATGTCACTCACGGTGTCCAGGGTACGGCCGCCGAGGGACCTCATCGGAAGTGGTCCCAGCCCCGGGGTCCTTCGTAGGCGTCGCTGTCGACGGTCACCCCAACACCGTCCGTCACCAGGCCGATGGGACGCCACTGCGGCGGCAGCGCCACCGTCGGGGGGAAGGTCGCGGCCAGCGCGTGGTCCTCGCCACCCGCCAGGATCCAGGTGTACGGGTCGACACCGAGCGCCTGCGCGGCGTCGGCCATCTGCCGGGGCACCTCGAAGGCGTCGCGGTGTACGTCGATCGCCACACCGCTGGCCCGCGCCACGTGCCCCAGGTCGGCGAGGAGCCCGTCCGAGACGTCGATCATCGAGGTCGCGCCGAGCTGGGCGGCCTGCGGCCCGGCCGGGTAGGGAACCTGCGGCCGGCGGTACGCCTCGACCAGCAGCCGGGGAGTGCGGAAGCCCCGGCTGAGCACGGTCAGCCCGGCCGCCGCGTACCCGATGCGGCCGGCCAGGGCCAGCACGTCGCCCGGGCGGGCGCCGGTGCGCACCACGGGCGCCCGGCCGCCGAGGTCACCCAGCGCGGTGACCGCGATCGTCAGGGTGGGACTCGACGACATGTCCCCACCCACCACGCTCGCGCCGACCGTGGCCGCCTCCGCGGCCAACCCGTCGGCCAACTCCTCCGCCCAGCTCGTCTCGAGGTCGGCGGGCATGCAGAGGGCGACCAGCAGCGCGGTCGGGACGGCGCCCATCGCCGCGACATCGGCCAGGTTGGCCGCGGCGGCCCGGTGACCGACGTCGCGTGCCGACCCCCAGTCCCTCCGGAAGTGCCGCCCGTCGACGAGGACGTCCGTGCAGGCGACCACCCGGCCGTCCGGCGCGGCGACCACCGCCGCGTCGTCGCCCGGCCCGAGCACCGTCGTCGGGCCCATCGCCAGGCGGGCGGTGACCCGCCCGATCAGCCCGAACTCACCGATCCCGGCCACGCTGGCGGCACTGCCGGCGTCCGACCCGTTCTGCCCGGCACCGCCGCGCTCGCTCACCGCTGCTCCTTGACGACCGATAGGGATCAGACCTGGTCCGTAAGGTAGTTTCACCCTTCGGGCCGCCTTCGGGCGGCGACGGACGGAGGTCGAGTCGTGGTACAGGCGTACATCCTCATCCAGACCGAGGTCGGCCGCGCACGGGACGTGGCGGGTCTCATCGCGGACATCGCCGGCGTGGTACGCGTCGACGCCGTCACCGGGCCGTACGACGTGGTCGTCCTCACCGAGGCGAACACCGTCGACGAGCTCGGCAAACTCATCGTCAGCAAGGTGCAGATGGTGCCCGGCATCACCCGCACCCTCACGTGTTCGGTGGTGCGGCTGTAAGTGGACGAGATGACGACCCCCTCGGTGGTTCGGGACGACGGCGAGCGGGAGCCGACGGACACCTCGCCCGAGCCGGCTGACGGTACCCGCGCGGACGCCGACCCGGCCGCCGACGCGCCGGCCGGCCGGGACCGGACCGTCCGGGGAGCGGCCCTGCTCGCCACGGTGATCGCACTGCCGGTCACACTGCTGGTGGCCGTGCTGGCCTTTGCCAAACTCGCCCCGGAGACGCCGGCAGCCGCGCCGAGCCCTTCGGCGAGCACCGCCCGGGCGCAGTCCAACGCGCCGGTCGAGATGGCCGCGCCGGCGCTGGCCGACCGTCCGGCCACGGTCTGCCGGGCGCTGCTCTCCCAGCTTCCGCAGACCATCCGTGACCTGAGCCAGCGTCCCGTCACGGCGGGCCCGGAGCAGAACGCCGCGTACGGCGACCCGGCGCTCACCGTGGCGTGCGGAGGCACCGAGCCGGCCGTTCCGGCCACCGACGAGGTCTGGGTGGTCAACCGGGTCTGCTGGCACCCGGTCGAGGAGACCGATGCGACGGTGCTCACCACCGTCGACCGGGAGACGCCGGTGACGGTCCGCATCCCGCGCTCCTACTCGCAGCCGTTGCAGTGGGCCGCCCCGATCTCCAGCGCCATCGTGGCGTCGGTGCCCTCGGGCGGCGCGGTCCCCGCCGGCTGCCAGGGCTGACGCGCCGACGCGTGGCCCGTGCGGCGGGCCACGCGTCGAGGACGGCGTCGCTCAGTGCAGGCCGACGCCGGTCGGCTCAGTGCAGGCCGACGCCGCGCCGCTGGGCGGTACGGATCAGACGGTTGACCAACTTGGGGTACTCCAGGCCGGAGGCCGCCCACATCCGGGGGAACATCGACGTCGGGGTGAACCCGGGCATCGTGTTGATCTCGTTGAGGTAGACGTCCAGCTCGGGGGTGACGAAGAAGTCGGCCCGGGCCAGGCCGGCGCAGTCCAGCGCGGTGAACGCGCGGACGGCGTACTCCTGGACCTGACGGGTCACCCTGTCCGGCAGGCCGGCCGGGATGTCGTACTCGCAGGAGTCGTCGAGGTACTTGGCCTCGAAGTCGTAGAAGTCGTGGTCGGCGACCACCCGGACCTCGGCCAGCACGGACGCCTCGGGGGTGCCACCGGCCTCGCCCTCCAGCACACCGCACTCGACCTCGCGACCGACGATCGCGGCCTCGATGATGACCTTGGGGTCGAACTGCCGCGCGGTGGCGACCGCCTCGTCCAGTTGCGCCCAGTCGGTGACCCGGGTGATGCCGAACGAGGAGCCGGCGCGGGACGGCTTCACGAAGACCGGCAGGCCGAGCCGCTTCTTGTCCTGCTCGCTGAGCGTCATCCCGTTGCGCAGCACCGCGTACGCGCCGACCGGGATGCCCTCGATGGCGCAGAGTTTCTTGGTGAACTCCTTGTCCATCGCGGCGGCGGAGGCGAAGACGTTCGCCCCCACGTAGGGGATGCCGGCCATCTCCAGCATGCCCTGGATGGTGCCGTCCTCGCCGTACGTGCCGTGCAGCACGGGGAAGACCACGTCCACGTCGGCCAACGCCCGGGGGCCCTCGGTCGGGTCGAGCACCATCAGCCCGTTGCCGGTGGGGTCGGCGCGCAGCACGATGTCCGCGCCGGACTCGGCGGTGATCTCCGGGAGCTGGCGGGCGTTGATGGCGAGCTGGGCGGGATCTCCGCTGGTCAGCACCCACTGGCCGGCGCGGGTGATGCCGACCGGCACCACCTCGTACTCGTCCGGGTCGAGGGCGCCGAACACGCTGCCGGCGCTGACGCAGGAGATGCCGTGCTCCGGGCTGCGGCCGCCGAAGACGATCGCCACGCGGGTCTTGCCTGGGGTGGTCACTCCGGTCACCTCTTCGTACGCGACTGCGGCTGGTCGTGCTCGCCGGTGGCGCTCACCCGGTTGACCTTACTGTGCGTGGCGATCAGGCGCGGCGATACCCGGCGAGCCCCGAAGCGACACGGCAATCGGTCAACAGAGCATATACGGTGCGTGACGGAATGGTAGCGGTCGAATCAGTCCCGGGCGTGCCGGCGACCGACCGCGATCACCTTGACCCGCTGCCGGCCGGCCCGGACCATGCCCAGCGCCATGAAGGCTCCGGCGATCCGGTCGGCGGCCTCCCTGCTGCTGGCTCCCACGACCTGGCGGCGGCGTTCGGGGGCGACCCGCTCGTTACGGTCGACGCCCTCGACGGGACGCACGTCGGTGAGCACGACCAGGAAGCGCGTCATCACCGACCCCTGGCACGCGGGGGCGGAGACTTCGGAACGGTACGCACGTCGTCTCCTTCCGGCGGGCGGGCACGGGCGGCACGCGACGATCGGGTACGGGGGAGAAACCCGATCGCCGCGCGCCCTATCCCCTCCGGTCGCTCACCACCACCGTCGCCACGACAACCGGCGGTGAGGACGCGATAACAGATTGACACGTCTACAGCCATGAATGCAACTCTCATCGGCCATCTCTCATGTACCCGTTCCCGTAAATGTGTGCGACCATCGATGCATGGCCCCCAAGACCGCCCGCGCCCGCCGACTCGGCATCGCCCTACGCCAGTTCCGGGAAGCCGCCGGGCTGACGCTGGAGTCCGCGGCGGACGAGATCAACAGCACCCGCAGCACCCTCTCGCGCTACGAGAACGCCCAGACCCTGGTCAGCCCCGCCACCGTGCGCGCCCTGCTCACCTCGTACGGGGTGAACGCCGAGGAGGTGGCAGCGGCGGTGCAACTCGCCAAGGACGCACGCAAGCCGGGCTGGTGGGTCTCGTACTCGTACCTGCTCGACCCGCGCACCATCGACTTCATCGCCCTGGAGGCGGAGGCCACCGCCATCGCCAACTTCGAGCCGTCGGTGGTGCCCGGCCTGTTGCAGACCGCCGACTACATCCGCGGAGTGATGCGCGGCGGCCCGCACACCCTCGGCGACGAGCTGGTGGAGCAGCGGGTGAAGGTCCGGCTCGACCGCCAGCAGCGGCTCACCGCCGACACCCCACCCATCCTCGACGCGATCATCGACGAGGGCGCGCTGCTACGCCCCGTCGGCGACGAGTCGGTGATGGAAGGCCAACTGCGGCACCTCGTCAAGATGGCCGAGCTGCCGAACATCACCGTCCAGGTGATTCCACTCTCCGCCGGCTACCACCGGGGCACCCGTGGCTCGCTGCACATCCTGGAGTTCGCCGACCCGGAGGACCCGATCATCGCGTCGGTGGAGACCGTCGCCGGTCAGATGATCCTCGACCGGGCGGGCGAGACGCGTACCTGCACCAAGATCATGGAGCATCTGCGCAGCGTGGCGCTCAGTCCGGCGGACAGCCGGGCGATGCTCCTGTCAGTCCTGAAGGGACGGTAGGAGACCGATGACACCGACGATCACAGCGGCGTTGGCCGCGGCGGCGTGGCGCAAGAGCAGCCGCAGCGGCGACGAGGGAGCCTGCGTGGAGGTGGCCACGATCCCCCGACTGGTGGCGGTCCGCGACTCCAAGGACCCGGCCGGCCCGGCCCTGCTGTTCCCCCCGGCGGCCTGGGCCGCCTTCGCCCAGGCCCCACCGCGCCGCTGACCGCCGCGCGATCCGCACGAGACCCGCGCCCCGCCGACCGGGCTGACCCAGCCCGGAACGCGGGGCGCGGCCGGGCCGGGGCGGGCTCAGGCGATCAGCGGGCGGGGCTCCGGCGCGGCCCGTACCGCCTCCAGGGCGGCGATCGCCACGCCACGGGCCCCAGCCATGTCGCGGTCCGGCACGAGCGCGAAGGTGGCGACGGCGGCCTGCTCCGCCCGGAGCACGGTGTGCTCGCGGACCGTCGCCAGGAACCAGTCGCGGAATTCCGGCGCGGCCTCCACCACACCGCCGCCGACGAAGTACGCGTGCGGGTCGGTGAAGTTGGCCGCCAGGGTGAACAGGCGACCCAGCGCCATCGCCTGCTGGGCGAAGAGGTCCCGGGCCAGCGCGTCACCCCGCTCGCCGTAACCCCGGACGAGCTTCGCCGCCCGTGCCGGCGGCTCGGCCGCGAGGGGGTGGTCGGGATACCGGGTCAGCCAGTACGGCAGCAGGTTGCGCTCGATGCCGGTCAGCGACGCGACGCTCTCGACGTCGCCGATGAACCCACAGGCGCAGGTCGGCTCCGACTGCTCCGGGCCGAGCAGGCCACCCAGCGGGATGTGCACGTGACCCAGCTCGCCGGCCATGCCGGCGGCGCCGGCGATCACCCTGCCGCCCTCGACCACCCCGCCGCCGAGGCCGGTGCCGACGATTGCGGCGACCGACGACCGGGTCATCGCCTCCTCGCCGAAGTACACGTGGTGGGCGTAGAGCGCGGCTGCGTTGCCGTCGTTGTGGTAGATCACCGGCAGGCCGAGCCGTCGTTCCAGCGCACCCCGTACGTCGAAGCCACGCCAGGCCGGCTGTGAGAAGTTGGTCGAGCCGCGCGACGAGATGACGCCGGTGGCACTGGCGGGTCCAGGGGTGTCGAGCCCGACCGCGCGGACCAGCTCCCGGGGGACACCGGTCTGGGCCAACGCCCCGTCGAGCGCCCGTGCCAGCGCCTCGATCGCCGCCTCCGGGCCGGCCTGCACCTCGCTGGGGATCTCCAGCAGGCCGTCGACCAGGAAACGGCCGTCCATCGTCAGCACGGTGGCGTTGTTACTGGTGCCACCGTTGTCCAGGCCGACGACCACCGGCACCCCTGCGCTGCCCACCGCAACCGCCTCCCGCCCTCATGAGTGTGAGCCGAGGCTAGTGCCAACCCCGCTCCCCCGCCACGCCCCGCCCCCTCCCGACCCAGGATCCCCGCGATCTTGCACTTTCTGTGCCGACAAAAGGAACATCTAGCCACACCTCGACCACAGGAAGTGCAAGATCGCGGGGTGCGGGGCGGGGTGCGGGGCGGGGTGGGTCAGTGGGGGCGGCGGGCGGTTACCGCTGTTGCCTCTCGGTCTTCGTCGTGGTGGACGGCGGGGATCAGGTTGGCCGCGCGGAAGGCCGCGCACAGCTCGTCCACCTGCGTCTTGCCGGCCTCGACCACCAGGTGCCCGCCCGGGGCCAGCCAGGCTGCCGCCTCGACGCCCACCCGGCGCAGCACGGCGAGCCCGTCCGGCCCGCCGTCGAGCGCCACCGGGGCCTCGTGCAGCCGTGCCTCCGGCGGCATCAGCGCCACCGCGTCGGTCGGCACGTACGGGGCATTGGCCACCACCAGGTCGAGTCGCCCCCGCCAGCGCTCGGGCAGCGGGGCGAACAGGTCACCCTCGTACACCTCGGCGGCCAGCCCGGCGAGGTTGCGCCGGGCGCACGCCACCGCCACCGGATCGATGTCGGCGGCGGCCAACCAGCGCGGCGCGAGCCGGTGGGCCAGCGCGACGGCGGCAGCTCCGGAACCGCAGCAGAGGTCGACGACGGCGGGGTGGGGACCGGCCAGCTCGACCGCCACCTCGACCAGCAGGGCCGTCCGGCCGCGCGGGACGAAGACGCCCGCGTCGACGGCGATCCGCAGGCCGCAGAACTCCGCCCAGCCGAGCAGGTACTCCAGCGGCTCGCCGGCCACCCGGCGGTCGGTCAGCTCGGTCAGCGTCACCGGATCGTCGGTGGCGGCGAGCAGCAGCTCCGCCTCGTCCTCGGCGTACACACAGCCCGCGGCGCGCAGCCGGCCCACCAGGGCGGACCGCTCGATCGGGGGTGACTCCACTCAGGCTCCCGCGCTGACGTCCAGCGCGGCGGCGATGTCGGCCACCAGGTCGGCCGTGTCCTCGGCGCCGCAGGAGAGCCGGACGAAGCCGGGGGCGGTGTCGTCCCCCCACTGCGCCCGCCGGTCCGCCGTGGTGTGCAGACCACCGAAGGAGGTGGCGGCCGCCACCAGCCGCGCGGCCTCGATGAAGCGGGCGACCCGATCGGCGTCGCCCAGGTCGAACGACAGCACCCCGGGCATCCGGCGCATCTGCGTCGAGGCCACCGCGTACGCGGGGTCGTCCGGCAGCCCCGGCCAGCGCAGCCCGGTCACGTCCGGACGGGCCGCCAGCAGGTCGGCGACGGCCGCGGCGTTCGCGCTCTGCCGGGCCAGCCGCAGGTCGAGGGTCGCCAGCGACCGGTGGGCCAGCCAGGCGTCGAACGCGCCCGGCACCGAACCGGTGCTGGTACGCCAGAGCGTCGCCGCCTCCACCACCTCGGCCGACCGGCTGGCCAGGTAGCCGAGCAGCAGGTCGGAATGGCCGGTGAGCGCCTTCGTGCCGGACGCCACCACCAGGTCGGCCCCGAGGTCCAGCGGACGCTGCCCGAGCGGGGTGGCCGTGGTGTTGTCGACCGCGAGCAGAGCGCCGGCGGCGTGCGCCCGCTCCGCCAGGGCGGCCACGTCGACGACGTCCAGGCCGGGGTTGGCCGGGGTCTCCACGAGCACCAGCCGTACGCCCTCGAACGACGGGTACGGGCCGACGGTCGGCACGAAGAGCACCCGTACGCCGATCGTCTCCAGCACGGCCGTGGCGAACGCCCGCACCGGGAAGTACCCGTCGGAGGGCAGCACCACGGTGTCCCCCGGGCGCAGCAGGGTGAACAGCGCCGCCGTGATGGCGGCCTGGCCGCTGGCGAAGACGCGGCAGTCCCCGCCCTCCAACTCGCCCACCGCGGCCTCGAGCAGCCGTCGGGTCGGGTTGTCGGGGCGGCCGTAGCCGTTCGGCGACGCGTCCGGCCCCTGCCGCGGGTCGAGGTGGTACGGCGCGGCGAACACCGGCCCGGGCAGGAACGGGTCACCCGGCGCCGGCTCGGGCAGGCCGGCGCGTACGCACCGGGTGCCGTCTCCCCATTCGCTCATCAGGTCCTCACTCGTACGACTCGGGCTTGGCGGTGCGGCTCATCAGCGCCTGGACGGCGAGGCGTGGGTCCATCCCCTCGTGGCAGATCCGTTCGACATGCTCGGTGATCGGCATCTCCACGCCGTGCGCCCGGGCCAGGTCACGGATCGCGAGGCAGCTCTTGACGCCCTCGGCGGTCTGTCGCGTGGCGGCCTGGGCCTGTTCCAGCGTCTCGCCCCGGCCCAGGTGCTCGCCGAAGGTGCGGTTACGGGCCAGCGGGGACGAGCAGGAGGCGACGAGGTCGCCCATGCCCGCCAGGCCGGCGAAGGTGATCGGGTCCGCGCCGAGAGCCACGCCCAGGCGGGCCGTCTCGGCCAGCCCCCGGGTCATCAGCATGGCCCGGGTGTTGTCGCCGAAGCCCATCGCGGTGGCGATGCCGTACGACAGCGCGATCACGTTCTTGACCGCGCCGCCCAGCTCGCAGCCGATCACGTCGTCGTTGGTGTACGGCCGCAGGTACGGCGTCCGGATCGACGACTGCACGAGCGTGGCCCGGTCGGCGTTGGTGCCGGCGACCACCGTGGCGGCCGGCTGCTCGGCGGCGATCTCCGGTGCCAGGTTCGGGCCGGAGACCACCACCACCCGGTCCGCGGCCACCCCGGCGGTCTCCACGATGACCTCGCTCATCCGCCTGGTGGTGCCGAGTTCGATGCCCTTCATCAGCGACACCAGCGTCGAGTCCGGGTGCAGGTGCCCGGCCCACTCGGCGAGGTTGCCGCGCAGGGTCTGCGACGGCACCGACAGCACCACCACCTCGGCGTCGGTGATCGCCTCGGCGGCGTCGGTGGTGGCGGTGACCCGGGCCGGCAGCAGCAGGTCCGGTAGGTACTCCGGGTTGCGACGCTCGGTGCGGATGCTCTCGGCCACCGGGGCGCGGCGGGCCCACACCGTGACGTCCCGGCCCGCGTCGGCCAGGATCTTGGCGAAGGCGGTGCCCCAGGAGCCGGCGCCGAGCACCGCGACGTGGCCGCTCATGCCGCTTCGTCCTGTCGCGGCTCGACGGACGGTCGGGGCGGTCGTTCCCACAGCGGCGGCGGGGTGCCGCCACGGATCTCGGCGAGCATGTCCCGCAGCCGCAGCATGATGGCGTCCGTCATCTCTTCGAGGGTTTCCCGGGTCGGCGACGCGTCCGCCCAGCGGCTGAGGTCGACCGGGTCACCGGCCACCACGGTGACCGGGATCCGGGGGCGTGGGTTGAGCCGGTTGGTACGCGGGTCGAAGATCCGCTCCGGTCCCCACATCACCAGCGGCACCACGGGCGCGCCGGTGGCCAGCGCCAGCCGGGCGGCGCCGGTCTTGGCCTTCATCGGCCACAGCTCCGGCTGCCGGGTGGTGGTGCCCTCCGGGTAGATCACGACCGCGCCGCCCTCGTCGAGCGCGGCGACGAGCTTGTCCAGTGAGCGGACCGCCTCGACGCTGCCCCGCTCGACCGGGATCTGCCGGCACCGGTGCAGGATCCAGCCGACCACCGGCACCCGGAACACGCTGGCCTTGCCCAGGTACTGCGGCCACCGGCCGGAGTCGTAGATGAAGTGCGCGGAGACCAGCGGGTCGGCGTGCGAGATGTGGTTCGGCACGATGATCACGCCGCCGTCGCGGGCGAGGTGCTCCTGGCCGCGCCAGGTCCGCCGGGTCCAGACGGTCATCACCGGCTTGACCAGCCCCACGGCGAACCGTTGCCAGAACCCCAGCCTCCGCCGTGCCACTGTGCCTCCTCGTCGCGCCCCGAGCCCACCGCGCGCGCCCGACCCGCGACACCCGCAGCGGAAATCATGCCTGCTCGCCCCCGGTACGGCCAGCGAGGGTCCCGTCGTCCGGCTGGCAGGATTGCGGACGTGAGTCAGCCGAGGTGGGCCGTGGTCGTGCCGGTGAAGCGTCTGACCGTGGCCAAGAGCCGGCTGCGGGGCGCGCTGGCCGGCGTACCCCACGAGGAGCTGGCGCTGGCCCTGGCGGCCGACACCCTCCGCGCGGTGCTGGCCTGCCCGGCGGTCGCCGAGGCCCTGGTGGTGACCGACGATCAGCGGGTGGCGCGGGCGGCCCGGGCCGTCGGGGCGCGGACGGTCGCCGATTTGCCGGACGCCGGCCTGAACGCCGCGTTCCGGCACGGAGTTGCACAGACCCCGCCGGGGTGGGTGGCCGGGCTCACCGCCGACCTGCCGGCGCTGCGCCCGGACGACCTGGCCGCCGCGCTGCTCGCGGCGCAGCACGGGCCCGAGGGGGTACGCCGGTTCGTCGCGGACGCGCCCGGCACGGGAACGGTGCTGCTCGCCGCGCCGCCGGGCGTCGACCTCGACCCGCGGTTCGGGATCGACTCGGCGGCGGCACACGCGGCGAGCGGGGCACTGCCGCTGACCGGCGACTGGCCCAGCCTGCGGCGCGACGTGGACACCGCCGGGGACCTCGTCGCCGCCGCCCGCCTGGGTCTGGGACCGCGGACGGCCGCGCTGGTCGCCACCGTCCGCCCGGCGCGCGCCACGAGCTGAGGGCGCCGGCTGCGCGGCACCGAGGGGATCCCGCCGGTGTACGGTGCCAGCATGCAGGGCACGGTGGCCAGCTACGACGCGACGACACGCAGCGGTGTGCTGCTGCTCGACGACGGCACCGAACTGCGCTTCCCCACCCGGGCGTTCGACGCCTCCGGCCTGCGGCTGCTCCGGCTCGGCCAGCGGGTGCGGATCGACACGGATCCCGACGGCGAGGTCGTCCGGGTGACATTGCCGACGATGAACTGAGCTGGCGGGGCCAAGTTCATTTTGCGTTAACTCGAATCGGGTGATTATGAGCGGGTGAGCACCCCTCGCGAGCACCCGGTCACCCCACCCGCCACCGACCCCCGCAACGGCGCCCGCATCCGCGGCACCGACGGCCGCTTCCGCCCGTCCCGGGCCGAGCGGGCCGGCGCCGCCCGCGCCGACACGCTCGCCGACGACCCCGGCGGCGCCTCCTCCGGGCTGGACGAGGTCCTCGACCCCGCCGTGACGACCACCGAGACGGACGGCCCGGCGGCCGGCGGAGTCCAGCCGACCCTGCCGCCCGCCGAGGACGACGAGGAGCCGCCGGCCCCCCTGCCGGAGGACCGCTTCCTCAACCGGGAGCTGTCCTGGCTCGACTTCAACGCGCGGGTACTCGCTCTCGCCGAGGACCAGAGCACTCCCCTGCTGGAGCGGGCCAAGTTCCTGGCGATCTTCGCGAGCAACCTGGACGAGTTCTACATGGTGCGGATCGCCGGCCTGAAGCGACGGCTCTCCGCCGGCCTGCCGGTACGCGGAGGCGATCGCCTCCCCCTGCGCACGCAGCTCGAACTGATCGCCGAACGGACCGCCGAGCTGGTCGCCCGGCACGCCGCCTGCTTCGTCGACGACGTCCTGCCCCGGCTGGCCGAGGAGGACGTCCGCATCCTGCGCTGGGGTGACCTCGGCGACCCCGAGCGGGAACGGCTGCGCACCTACTTCCGGGAGCACATCTTCCCCGTGCTCACCCCGCTCGCGGTGGACCCCGCGCACCCGTTCCCGTACATCTCGGGACGGTCGCTGAACCTGGCGGTGGCCGTCCGCGACCCGGATGGCGGGTCCGAGCTGTTCGCGCGGGTGAAGGTGCCCAACAACGTCCCGCGGTTCGTGCGTGTCGACCGGGACCAGCCGGGCGTGCGGATGCTGCCGGTCGAGGACCTGATCTCGGTGCACCTGGGTCAGCTCTTCAGCGGCATGCAGGTGGTCGAGTGCCACCTGTTCCGGGTGACCCGCAACGCCGAGGTGGAGGTCGACGAGGACCGCGACGAGGACCTGCTCCAGGCCCTGGAACGGGAGCTGGCCCGCCGCCGGTTCGGTCCGCCGGTCCGCCTGGAGGTCGCCGCGTCCATCTCCGACCACGTGCTGGAACTGCTCGTCCGTGAACTGGACATGGACGACCAGGACGTGCTGCGGGTGCCCGGCCTCCTGGACCTGTCCGCGCTGTGGCAGGTGTACGGCGAGGCCGATCGACCGGACCTGAAGGACCCGCCGTTCGTGCCGTCGACGCACCCCCGGCTCACCGAGGGTGAGGTGCCGCGCAGCGTCTTCGCCACCCTGCGGGACGGGGACATCCTCGTGCACCACCCGTACCACTCGTTCGCGACGAGCGTGCAGCGCTTCATCGAGCAGGCCGCCGCCGACCCGAACGTGCTCGCCATCAAGCAGACCCTCTACCGGACCAGCGGCGACTCACCGATCGTGGACGCGCTCGTCGACGCGGCCGCCGCCGGCAAGCAGGTGGTGGTGCTGGTCGAGGTGAAGGCCCGCTTCGACGAGGTGGCGAACATCGGCTGGGCCCGCACCCTGGAACGCGCCGGCTGTCACGTCGTCTACGGACTGGTGGGGCTCAAGACGCACTGCAAGACCGCCCTGGTGGTCCGGCAGGAGGGCAACCAGATCCGCCGGTACTGCCACATCGGCACGGGCAACTACCACCCGAAGACCGCCCGGCTGTACGAGGACTTCGGCATGCTCACCGCCGACCCGGAGATCGGAGCGGACCTCACCGACCTGTTCAACGTGCTGACCGGCTACAGCCGGCAGACCGCGTACCGGCGGCTGCTGGTCGCCCCGCAGGGCATCCGCAGCGGACTGATCGAACGGATCGAACGGGAGGTAGCGCACGTCCGCCTCGGCATGCCCGGCCTGGTCCAGTTCAAGGTGAACTCGCTCGTCGACGAGGAGGTGACCGACGCGCTGTACCGGGCGTCCCAGGCCGGCGTCCACGTCGACCTGCTCATCCGTGGCATGTGCACGCTGCGACCGGGCGTGCCGGGGCTGTCGGAGAACATCCGGGTGCGCTCCATCCTGGGCCGGTTCCTGGAGCACTCGCGCATCTTCCGCTTCGGCAACAACGGCGAGGCCGAGTTCTGGGTGGGCTCGGCGGACCTGATGCACCGCAACCTGGACCGGCGGGTGGAGGCGCTGGTGCAGGTGAGCGATCCGATCGCCCGGGCCGAACTGGACCACGTACTGACCGCCGCCATGAGCCCGGACGTCGACGCGTTCGAGCTGGCCGGCGACGGCACCTGGACCCGGCGTGCCGGCCGCGACGAGGCGGCCCGCACGCATCTCCAGGAACTGCTGCTCCGCCGCGTCGGTGGCACGGCCGGCTGAGCGATCACCGCATAGGCTGAGCTGATGGTGGAGGAGGAGCAGAAGTACGAGGTGGACGACACCTTCGTGCTGCCCGACCTGTCCGCCGCCGCACCGGTCGGCGGACGGGTCCGGGCGCTGCCGCCGGTGACGCTCGTCGCCCGCTACCTCGACACGGTCGACCTGCGGCTGGCCCGCGCCGGGGCGTCGCTGCGCCACCGCGACGGTGACGAGCCGCCGTGGACGGTGAAGCTGCCCACCGGCACACCCGGCGTCCGGCACGAGATCTCCCGTCCCGGTCCGGCCGGGCAGCCGCCGCCGGAGCTGGTCGAACTCGTCACCGCTCTGCACCGGGGCGCGCCACTGACGCCGGTGACGGTCGTCCGCACCGTCCGGCACGCCCACGAGGTGTGCGCCGAGGACGGCACGGTGCTCGCCGAGGTGGTGGACGACCGGGTGAACGTCCTCGACGACACCGGGGCCGTCACGAACGCCTTCCGCGAGGTGGAGGTCGAGCGCAAGGCCGGCGACCGCGACCTGCTGGGCCGCATCGGCACGGCGCTGCGCGACGCCGGGGCGCGGATCGGGGCGTTCACCCCGAAGCACGTGCGGGCACTGGGGGAGGTGGCACAGGACGAACCCGACCTGGTCGCGCCGGGCGAACTGGCTGACGACCCGAGCGCCGGGGACGTGGTCACGGAGGCGGTCCGCAAGGAGGTACGCCGGCTGCTGGCGCACGACCCCCTCGTACGCCTGCACGCCCCGGCCGGCGGCGGCGACAGCGCCGTACACCAGATGCGGGTGGCCTGCCGACGCCTGCGCAGCGACCTACGCACGTTCCGGCCCCTGGTACGCCGGAGCTGGGCCCGCCCCCTGCGCGACGAGTTGCGCTGGCTGGCCGGGGTGCTCGGCGAGGCGCGCGACGCCGAGGTGCTACGCGGGCGGCTGCGACGCACCGCCGCCGCCGACCCGCTCAGCCCGCTCGACGCGGACGCGGTCGACCGGCTGGACGACGCGCTCGCGCAGCGGCAGCGGCAGGCGCTCGCCGCCATCAACGAGGCGCTGCGCTCCCCGCGCTACCTGGCCCTGGTGGACGCCCTGGTGCTGGCCGCCCGCGCGCCCCGGCTCACCCGGCGGGCAGCCAGCCCGGCGGCCCGCACGCTACCGAAGCTGGTGGCCCGCCCGTGGCGGCAGCTCACCGGCCCGGACGGCGTCGACGGGCTCGACCCGCTCGCGCCCGACGACCGCTGGCATGCCGTCCGCAAGCAGGGCAAACAGGCCCGGTACGCGGTCACCGCCGTCCTCCCCGCGGTCGGTGCGGACGCGCGGCGGCTGGCCCGTGCGCTGGCCCGTGTCCAGGACGTGCTCGGTGAGCACCAGGACGCCGCGGTGGCCGCCGAGACCTGGCTCGCCCTCGCCGCCGAGCGCCCGGACGACCACGAGATCGCCGTCACCGCCGGGCGGCTGGCCGAGCGGGAACGCGACACGGTCCGTCGGATGCGGGCCCGATTCCCCGACGCGTGGCACCGGGCGACCCGGCGACGGCGGACCAGATGGCTGCCGTGACGGGCATCCGGGCCGCCGGCGGCGTCTGCTGGCGACCCACCGACGACGGCGTACGGGTCTGCGTCGTGCACCGCCCCCGCTACGGGGACTGGACGCTGCCCAAGGGCAAACTGGAACCGGGCGAGCACCCGCTCGTCGCGGCGGTCCGCGAGGTCGCCGAGGAGGCCGACGTGCGGGGCGTACCGCAGGTGCGGCTGCCGTCGGTGCGCTACCGCAGCGAGGGGCAGGCCAAGCTCGTCGACTACTGGTCGATGCTCGCGGTCGCCGAGGGCGGTTTCCAGCCGGGCACCGAGGTCGACGACATCCGGTGGCTGACCGTGGACGACGCGATCCGACTGGTGAGTTACCCGCACGACGCCGAGGTGCTGACCGCGTTCGCCGCGCTGCCGTCGGTGACCGCGACCGTCGCGCTGGTGCGGCACGGGCACGCCGGCAAGCGGGCCACGTGGACCGGTCCGGACACCGCCCGGCCGCTCGACGACGAGGGGTGGGCCCAGGCGTACGCGCTGGCGCCGCTGATCGCCGTGGTCCGGCCGGCCCGGCTGCTGTCGGCTTCGGCACGCCGCTGCGTGCAGACCCTGGACCCGACCGCCGCGCTGCTCGACCTGCCCATCGAGGTCTGCGGGGACCTGGACGAGCCGCAGCCGGGCCAGCAGCACGACGAGCGGGTGCTGGCCACGGCCGCGCAGGTGCTGGAGCTGGCCTGCGTCGGCGGGCAGGTGGCGGTGTGCAGCCAGGGCAAGGTGCTGCCGGGCGCGTTGGAGCGGCTGACCGGCCGCGCCGACGAGGATTTCAGCACCCCGAAGGGCGGCGGCTGGCTGCTCGCCTTCGCCGGCGACAGACTGCTCGCCACCGACCGCCTGTGACGGGGGTCGTCCGAGTGGATCAGGGCTAGCGCGGCGGCAGCGTGAGCGTCACCGCCACCGGCAGATGGTCGCTGGCCTCGCCCCGCGGCGCGACCGGGTCCGCCGCCGTCAGACCGGGCGAGACGAAGACGTGGTCGATCTGCTGCCGGGGGTCGTCGGCGGGGCTGGTCGCCAGCGGTCGGGCGGCCGCCAACGCGTCCACCAGACCGGCCGCCGTGAACTGCCCGAACGCCTCGTCACCCGGCTCGGTGTTCAGGTCGCCGGCCACGACGAGCGGCCGGCCCGCCGCGTACCGGGTGGCGAAGTCGGCGACCGCACGGGCCTGGACCACCGGTCCCCGGCCGGGCGGTGGCTGAAGGTGGGTGCTCACCACGGCGGTACGCACATCATCGCCGAGGTCGAGGGTGACGGCGAGCGCCTGCGCGCCCGTCGGCGCCCCGACGGCCGGCAACGGCAGGGACTCCGGCACGGTCACCGGCCAGCGGCTGAGCACCGCGTCACCCCACACCGGGTCGGCGGCCGGCCCGAAGACGTACGGCATGCCGAGCCGGTCGGACAGCAGGTCCAGCGTGTCGTGGCCTCCGTTGAGCAACCAGCCCCGGTCCACCTCGCTCAGCAGCACCACGTCCGGCCGCTGCCGGCCGATCGCGGCGGCTAACCCGGCCAGGTCGAACCGACCGTCCAGGCCGAAGCCCATCCGGATGTTGTACGCCACCACCCGCAACCGCTCCGGCGGGCCCTCCCGGTTGCCGGCCACCGGGAGTTCGTCGGCGACGAGCGGCGCCAGCACGGCCAGCGCGGTCACCACCGCCGCGGTCGGCAGGGGCGCCAACGGTCCGGGGAGCCGGAGGCGGAGGGGACGGGCCGTCAGGGCCACCACGGCGACCACACCGGCCACCACGACCGGCACCGCGGCGTTGGGGTAGCCGAGATCGTAGGCGGAGTAGTAGCCGATCGAGCCGACCACGAAGACGAGCATGCCGGCGGCCACCGCGTATCCCCGGCGGGCCGCCGCCCGCCCGGCACCGCGCTCCCTGTCCACCCCGGCCCGGTCGGGGCCGCCGGCGGTCGCGGCTGCGGCGGTCGCGGCTGCGGCGGTCTCGGCTGCGGCGGTCTCGGCTGCGGCGGTCTCGACCCGAACGACGCCGTCGGCCGGAGCGGCGATCTCGGCCTGATCGACGTCGTCGTTCCCGGTTGGGGCGGCGTTCCCGGTTGGAGCTGTCGTCCCGGCCGGGGCGGCGTTGTCGGTGTGGGCGAGGCAGGCCCCGAGACCGACGGCGCTGAGCAGCATCGCCGCGACCAGCAGGTCGCCACGGTCGAGGGCGAAGAGCACCGCGCCCGCCAGTAGGGCCACCGGCCCGAGCGGTCGGGCCCACGGCCGGATCGGGCCGGCCAGCGCGGCCAGCAGGAATCCGGCGACCGCCACCGGCACCGGCGCCAGGCCGAGGATCGGCGAACGAGCGACGGACCCCCCCGCTTCCAGGTACGACATGCCGGCCTGCGCCACGGCCGGCGCGAGGGCCACCATCCCGGACAGCAGCAACGTCGGCCCGAACAGCAGCCACGATCCGGCGCCGCCGGGGCCGGGTGGCGCGGCGGGCAGGGCCGCGTCGAGCAGGAACAGCGCCACCGCCACGACGCTGAGCAACCAGGCCGCCCAGCCGCCGCGCCAGACGAGGTCGTAGGTGTCCAGCAGCGCGTGACCGACGGCGTTGACCGCCAGCCCGAGCGCCAGCCCCGGCACCGGACGGTCGGTGCCGGCGGCGACGCCGACCAGCCACACCAGCCCGGCCAGCAGGCCCGTGGTGGCCAACCAGAGCTGCGGACGGCCGCCAGGGGTCGCGGTGAGCGCGAGTCGGGCCACGGCCAGTACGACGGCCGCAGCGACGGTCACCGAACGGGCACCGACGCGGCGGACCAGCGCCGGCGCGGCCAGCGCCAGGACGAACCAGCCGAGCGCGAAGGCGCCCATCAGCTCGGCCGGAGTGGAGGCGGCCTGCCCGAAGATGGTGATGATGCCGGGTAGCCAGACGCGCAACACGTCGACGAGCAGGATGACGCCCAGCGCGAGCGATGAGGTGGTGAGCTGGCGGTAGCGCACCGGCGCCCCACTTCCGTCGACGGACCGGCCCGAAGGGGGAGCCGGCACGGCGATTCTGCGCGTACGGTCCGGTCGGGTCAACGGTTCCGGCACGCACGAGGGGCGCCCACCACGCGGTGGACGCCCCTCGCAGCCGGGTCGGTCGGTCAGCGCTTACTGGCCGCCTTCTTGGCCGGAGCCTTCTTCGCCGGAGCCTTCTTGGCCGCCGTGCTCTTGCTCACCGCCGCGGTGGTCTTCTTCGCCGTGGCGGACTTGGTGGCCGCGGCGCTCTTCTTCGCCGGGGCGGTCTTCTTGCTGGCGGCCGTCTTGGTCGCCGTGGTGGTCTTGCTCGCCTTGGCGGGAGCCGTCTTCTTGCTGGCCGCCTTGGTGGCCGCGGCGGTCTTGCTCGCCTTGGCGGGGGCGGTCTTCTTGCTGGCCGCCTTGGTGGCAGTGGCCTTGGTGGCGGTGGCCTTGGTGCCCGTCGCCTTGGCGCCGGCTGCCTTCGCCGTGGTGGTCGCGGTCTTCTTCGCCGCCACCGTGGCCTTCGGCACCTTGCCGCTGGCCACCATCTCCTTGAACCCGGCGCCGGGACGGAAGGTCGGGACGGATGTCTTCTTGACCTTCACCGCCTCGCCGGTACGCGGGTTGCGCGCTGTTCGTGCGCCACGGACACGCTTTTCGAATGCTCCGAATCCGGTGATCGCCACCTTCTCGCCCTTGGTGACCGCCGCCTGGACCTCAGTGAGGACCGCGTCGAGCGCGGCCGTCGCCGTTTTCCGGTCCCCCAGGCGAACGGCGAGCGCCTCGATGAGCTCGGCCTTGTTCACGACTTCCTCCCGATTGTGCAACTGACTCGACGCGAGCCATTCTGCGCGCACCGTATGCCCTGTAGTGCCTGGACACAAACATTCGGCGGAAAAAAGCCCTTGTGTCGTAACGGATTCGCCCCCACCGGTTGGACCGGTGAGGGCGAAATCCGATGTGCGGGTGGGCGTACGGCTATGCCACCGAGGGCAGGAACGGCGGCCGGGTGGCCTCGTAGGAGTCGATGTCGGCGGCGTGTCGGAGGGTGAGTCCAATGTCGTCCAGGCCCTCCATCAGCCGCCAGCGGCTGAAGTCGTCCAGCGGGAACGACCAGGTCGCATCCCCGGCACGGAGCTGTCGGGCGGTCAGGTCGACGGTCACGGGCGTGGTCGGATCGGCCTCGACGAGATCCCACAACTCCTCGACGGCTTTCAATTCCAACTCGACCGGCAGCAGGCCCTCCTTGAGCGCGTTGCCGCGGAAGATGTCACCGAAGCGCGGGGACACCACGGCGCGGAAGCCCCAGTCCCGCAGCGCCCAGACGGCGTGCTCACGCGAGGATCCGGTGCCGAACTCCGGTCCGGCGACGAGGATCGACGCCCCGGAATAGGATTCATCGTTGAGCACGAATGCCGGATCTTCCCGCCAGGCGTTGAACAGCCCGTCGGCGAAGCCGGTTCGAGTCACCCTCTTGAGGTACACGGCCGGGATGATCTGATCCGTGTCCACGTTGGACCGCCGCAGTGGCACGGCCGTACCGGTGTGGGTGGTGAACTTGTCCATCTCGTCGGTCCCTTCTACAGGTCGGCGGGGGCGGCCAGCCGGCCGACCACGGCGGTGGCGGCGGCGACCGGCGGGGACACCAGATGGGTGCGCCCGCCCCGGCCCTGCCGGCCCTCGAAGTTGCGGTTGGAGGTGGAGGCGGAGCGCTCGCCCGGCTTGAGCGTGTCCGGGTTCATGCCGAGGCACATCGAGCAGCCGGCGAACCGCCACTCGGCGCCCGCGTCGGCGAACACCTTGTCCAGCCCCTCGGCCTCGGCGGCCTCGCGAACGGCGGCGGAGCCGGGCACCACGAGCATCCGGACCCCGTCGGCGACCCGGTGCCCGCGCAGCACGTCGGCGGCGGCCCGCAGGTCCTCCAGACGGCCGTTGGTGCAGGAGCCCACGAAGACCACGTCGATCGGCAGTTCCCGCAGCGGGGTGCCGGGGCTCAGGTCCATGTACTCCAGGGCCCGGCGTGCGGCGGCGCGCTCAGCGTCGGTGGTGAACTCCTCCGGGTCGGGCACCGGCGCGCTCAGCGGCGCGCCCTGCCCCGGGTTGGTGCCCCAGGTGACGAACGGCGTGATCCGGCTGGCGTCCAGCGTCACCTCGGCGTCGAAGGACGCGCCCTCGTCGGTGGGCAGCGTCCGCCACCAGTCGAGCGCCGCGTCCCAGTCGGCGCCCTGCGGCGCGTTCGGCCGACCCTTGAGGTACGCGAAGGTCGTCTCGTCCGGCGCGATCATGCCGGCCTTGGCGCCCCACTCGATGGACATGTTGGCGATCGTCATCCGCCCCTCCATGGAGAGGTTGCGGATGGCCTCGCCGCGGTACTCCACGATGTGCCCCCGGCCACCGCCGGTGCCGACCTGGGTGATCAGCGCGAGCACCAGGTCCTTCGCGGTGACGCCCGGCGCGAGCTGGCCGACGACGTTCACGGCCATCGTCTTCGGCCGGGTCTGCGGCAGCGTCTGGGTGGCCAGCACGTGCTCCACCTCGCTGGTGCCGATGCCGAAGGCGAGCGCCCCGAACGCGCCGTGGGTGGCGGTGTGCGAGTCGCCGCAGACGATCGTCATACCCGGCTGGGTGAGCCCGAGCTGCGGGCCGATGACGTGCACGATGCCCTGGTTGTCGTCGCCGAGCGGGTGCAGGCGCACCCCGAACTCGGCGCAGTTGCGGCGCAGCGTCTCGATCTGCGTACGCGACGTCGGGTCCGCGATGGTGAGCAGGTCACCACGGCGGGACCGGAACGCCGGATCGGCGTACCCGGTCGGGGTGTTGTGGTCCTCGGTCGCGAGGGTCAGGTCGGTACGACGCACCCGGCGCCCGGCGAGCCGGAGCCCGTCGAACGCCTGCGGGCTGGTCACCTCGTGCAGCAGGTGCAGGTCGATGAAGAGCAGGTCCGGCTCACCAGCGGCGGACCGTACGACGTGCGCGTCCCAGACCTTCTCGGCCAGGGTCCTCGGCTCAGGAGTGACTCCCACCATCTGGACATCCTAAATTCTGGGAGGTAAGTTTCGGCTTGTGGGACACAGTATGAGCGGTGTCGGCGTTCTCGACAAGGCGGTGGTCATCCTGGCCGCCTGTGTCGACGGCGCCAGCCTTGCCGAACTCGTTGAACGCACCAAGCTGCCCCGGGCCACCGCACACCGGTTGGCGCAGGCCCTGGAGATCCACCGGATGCTGGTCCGGGACACACAGGGCCGATGGCGCCCCGGGCCCCGGCTCGGTGAGCTGGCCAACGCCGCCCCGGACGTCCTGCTGACCGCCGCCGAGCCCCTGCTCGCCGCGCTGCGCGACGCCACCGGCGAGAGCGCCCAGCTCTACCTGCGCCGCGCCGACGAGCGCATCTGCGTGGCCGCCGCGGAGCGTGCCAGCGGCCTGCGGGACACCGTCCCGGTCGGCTCGGTGCTGCCCATGACGGCCGGATCGGCGGCTCAGATCCTGCTCGCGTGGGAGCCGCCGGAGGCCGTGATGCCGCTGCTGCCGCGCAGCAAGTTCACCGGCCGCACCCTGGCCGAGGTACGCCGTCGGGGCTGGGCGCAGAGCGTCGCCGAGCGGGAGGCCGGTGTGGCGAGCGTCTCCGCCCCGATCCGGGACCGCACCGGCCGGGTGATCGCCTCGATCAGCATCTCCGGCCCGATCGAACGCCTCGGCCGCCGCCCCGGCGAACGCCACGCCATGGCCGTGGTGCGAGCAGGCCAACGCCTCTCCGGCCTCTAAGCCCCCACCCCTTTGACCCTGTTGATCATGAGGTTAGCGCCACCCGCACCGGCGTGTCGTGACGCTAACCTCATGATCAACGGGGACGGGCCGGGGCCGGGTGGGCCGGGGACGGGCCGGGGCCGGGGCCGGGGCCGGGGCCGGGGCCGGGCCGGGGCCGGGTGGGACCGGGAGTCGGGTGGGGATATGGAGAAGGCTCACCTCGCTGGGCGAGGTGAGCCTTTGGTTGTAGCCCCGACCGGATTCGAACCGGCGCTACCGCCTTGAGAGGGCGGCGTCCTGGGCCGCTAGACGACGGGGCCAGAACTTTCCTGTTCACCGCCCTCGCGGGCGGTGCGACTTGTAGTCTAGCGGCACCGCCCGCGTGGGCGAGAACCGGGTACGGGCAACGGTCGCAGGTGCGGCGGCACAGGTCGAGTCGGATTCCGTGAACTCGGCCTGTCGGCCGGCACCGGTCACCACGGCTTCCTGCAAGCCGAGTCGATCAAGCCAGGCCGCGACCCGGCAGGCCGTGAACGGCGGGCCGCGACCGGCAGGCGGCGGACACGAAACAGCCCGCCTCACCGCAGTGAGACGGGCTGTGCACGATGTAGCCCCGACCGGATTCGAACCGGCGCTACCGCCTTGAGAGGGCGGCGTCCTGGGCCGCTAGACGACGGGGCCAGAACAACTTTCGCTCCCCCACCCGTGTGGGTGGAGGAGCTGCACTCCTTCGAAGACCACCCTCCGCCCCCGCAGGGACGGAGTCGAACTCCGTCAGAATCCAGCGTCCGGGATTCTCACGAATCCCAGCTGCGCTGGGGTACCAGGACTCGAACCTAGACTAACTGAACCAGAATCAGTCGGGCTGCCAATTACCCCATACCCCATCGGCCCCTTGCGGCGCCGGGAGTGAACATTACCCTCCCGGTGCCGACAGGCCAAATCCGATCCCCCCGAAACACCCTTGAGCTGCGGAAACAGGGGCATCAGACCGATCAGGCGACGGGGACCACCGGGTTGCTGAGCTCGCCGATGCCCTCGATCCGCACGGTGACCGTATCCCCCTCGACGAGCGGGCTAACCCCCGCCGGCGTGCCGGTGAGGACCACGTCGCCGGGGAGCAGCGTCATCACGTGCGAGATGTACGACACCAGGCCGGGCACGTCGAAGACCATGTCCTTCGTCCGGCCGAGCTGACGTACCTCCATCTCGTCGGGGTTGCGACCGACCTCACACCGGATCTCCAGGTCGGAGACGTCCAGACCGGTGGTGATCCAGGGGCCGATCGGGCAGAACGAGTCGAAGCCCTTGGCGCGGGTCCACTGCCCGTCCGAGCGCTGGAGGTCCCGGGCGGTGACGTCGTTGGCGCAGGTGTAGCCGAAGATGGCGCGTTCGGCGGCGGCGCGGTCGGCCCGGCGGGCGCCCGGGGCGCCGATCACGACGGCCAACTCCGCCTCGTGCTCGACCTGCTTGGAGAAGATCGGCAACCGGATCGCGTCGCGCGGACCGATCACCGAGGTGGACGGCTTGAGGAAGAGCAACGGCTCTTTGGGTACGTCGTTGCCGAGTTCGGCGGCGTGGTCGGCGTAGTTGCGGCCCACGCAGACCACCTTGCTGGGCAGGATCGGCGAGAGCAGCCGGACGTCGGAGAGGGCCCAGCGGGCCCCGCTGAAGGAGAGCTGGCCGAACGGGTGACCCTCGATCTCGGCGATGGTCAGGCCCTGCGGCCCGGCCTCCGGCTCGCCCTCGACGGCTCCGAACGACATTCCCTTGGCATGAGCGAAACGAGCGATACGCACCCGGCCAATCTAGCCCCGCCGACGCGTCCACCGGCCACAACGCCGGGCGGGTGTGCGCAACCCGTCAGTGTCGCGGCACCTTAGCGCAGGTCGGGACGGCCGAAGCGGAATTCCGCATTTCGTACCCGCACGGAGGCCGGGCAGCCCTAGCGTCGGCTCCGGAGGTTCGTTCGTATGCCTGCATCGACACGACACCACAAAGCCCTCGCGGTGTTCGTACACTGCCTCGGCATCCTCGCCGCCGTGCCGGCCCTGCCCGCGGCGGCCCCGGAGGCGGCGGCCGCGCCACGACCGGCGGCCGTCACGCCACCGCCAACCGTGCCACCACCGGCGGCCGGCACGCCACGACCGGCCGCGCCGCCGCCCACAGCCACGCCGCCGCCCACGACCAGACCGACGGCGGCCGGACCGCCGGTGCCGGTGGCCGCGCGGGCGACCAGCGCGGAGCCCACGCCGCCCTCGGCGCCACCGGCGGTGGCGACGCCCACGCGGGCGGTCGTGCCGGCGCCCCCGCCTCCGGTCACGGTGGCGGTCGCGCCCGAGAGCAGTCCGGCGCCGCGTTACCGGATCCACGTTCGCAACGTGGGCAACTCACCCGTCGACACCACGGTCCGTCAGGAGTTGCCGTCCGGATCGTCGGCGACCGCGATCAGCGCGGGCGGCCGGTCCAGTCGCTCCGGCGGGTCGACGGCGGAGGTGACGTGGCGGTTGCGGCTGCCGGCCCACGGCAGCACGACGCTGGGCACGGCCCTGACCGCGACCGCGCCGGGCCGGCCGCTGACCGCGCCGGCCTGTGCGTTCACCAGTGACGGTAGCCGGCCGTACGACTGCGCCACCGCCACCTGGCAGGCGGCGGCCGCCGCACCGGCGGCGGAGGTCACCGAGGCGCCACCCTGGCGGCGGTACCCCGTGCTGTTGGCCGGGTTGGGGATCCTGCTGCTGATCAGCGCCGCCGTGGCCTGGGTGTGGCGTCGGCGACGCGGACGGCGGGTGACCGCCGCGGCCCTGGCCGACGGGGCGGCGGACGGTGGACGCGGAACGATCTACCCCCGCCCGGCGACGCCGAGCCCGAGCCGACGTCGACGTACCCCGCCGGTCTGGCTGCTGGTCGGCGGCGCGGTGGTGGTCCTGGCCGGGGTGATCGGTACGGCCGGCTGGACCGCGACCCGGCAGGTGTCGTCGATCGACACCCAGAAGCAGCCGACCAGTGGCGCGTGGCGGGGTACCGGGGTCTCCGGACCGATGGGGGTGCCGTTGCGGGAGTCCGCGTTCGAGTTCACCGTCTACCGGATGACGTGCGGCGGGGCGGGCAGCGCGGCCACGGCCCCGGGGGCCAGCGCGCCGCCGCCGGGCGCACGGAGCTGTCAGGCCACCGTGGGTGTGCGTAACCTCACCGGGACCCAGCAGCCGTGGCACGGCCAGTTGCAACGCGCCTACCTGCCCGGCAACCGGTGGGTGAGCACGGACGAGTCGGCCACCCGGGCGGCCAACCTGGGAAGGGACGTCTTCGCCAACCCCGTGGCCGCGGGTAGTCGGGTGGTGCTCCCGCTGGTCTTCACCGTCGACGGGCGGGACCCGCCCCGCCAGTTGGAGCTGCGCAGCGGGGTGTTCTCCGCCGGCGTCCGGGTGCAGATGCCCTGACCGGCGTGCGGGCGGCGGTCGTACCCTGGGTTCCGTGACCGCCGCCCTCGCCCCCGCCGTGCTCGACGCGGCAAGCTGGCAGGCACGCCGCCGGGCCCACGAGGAGCGGGCGGACGCCTGGCTGACGCCGCACCTGGCGCGACGACGTCAGGGTGAGCGGCATCCGGTGGAGGACTTCCTCTTCACCTACTACTCGCACCGTCCGGCGCAGTTGCGGCGCTGGCATCCGGGCGCGGGGGTCGAGCTGCGCGACGCCGACCCGGCCGAGTTCGGCCGGGACTACCGCGCCACGTCCGCCGGGGTCATCGTCGACACCGAGGGGGTACGCGCCAGACGCGGCGATTCGATCACGTGGATCCGCTCGCTGCTGGAGGCCACTGCGGGCCGGACGCCGCACTTCGGCTGCTTCGGGATGCACGAGTGGGCGATGGTGTACCGGCAGACCCGCGAGGAACTGCGGCACAACGCCTGGCCGCTGCGGTTGACCCCGGAGCGGACCGCCGAGGTCGTCGAGGAGCGTGGCGTGCGGTGCAGCCACTTCGACGCGTTCCGCTTCTTCACCCCGTCCGCCCGGCCGTTGAACCTGCTCAACCCGACGCGCGAGACGCAGCACGCGAACGAGCAGCCGGGCTGCCTGCACGCCAACATGGATCTCTACAAGTGGGCGTACAAGCTGTCGCCGCTGGTCCCGTCGGAACTGGTGGCGGACTGTTTCGAACTGGCCCGTGAGATCCGCACGCTGGACATGCGGGCCAGCCCGTACGACCTTGCGGCGCTCGGTCACCCGCCGGTGCGCGTGGAGACGCCGGAGGGTCGGGCCGGGTACGCGACGGCGCAGCGCGGTTTCGCCGACCGCGCGGCCGTGCTCCGCGACCGGTTGCTCGCCGCCGTCTCCTAGTGGGCGGGTGTCAGCGCGGGCGGGCCCGCAGGCCGTCGAGGAGCAGCGCGACCACGGCGGCCAGGTCGTCGTCGAGGCCCGGCTCGTCCCACTCCGTCCGGTGCGACGGGTGGTGGAAGCGGGCGGTGGCCTGAAGCAGCGCGCGGCCGGCCACCGCCGGGTCGGGCACGGTGAACTCACCGGCTGCGACCCCGTCGGCGACGATCAGGCTGAGCTGACCGGCGAGGACCTCCAAGTGGTTGGCGACCGCCCCCTCGGAGAGCGTGGCGAGCTGGTGGAAGTTGTCGAACAGCTCCGGGTCCTCGCGGGCCATCCGTCGCTTGGTGCCGCTCAGTTCGGCCAGCCACCGGCGCAGCCGCTCGGAGGCCGGCTCGGGGCCGGTGGCGACGTCGATCAGCGGGGTCGACACCCGGGCCAGCCAGCGTTCGGCGACCGCCTCGCGCAGCGCGGCCTTGCTGGCGAAGTGCCGGTAGACGCTGCCGTGGCTGACGCTCAGCGCGCGTGCCACGTCGAGCACGGTGGCCTTCGCCGGGCCGTATCGGCGTAGCACCTCCTCGGCGGTGTCGAGGATGCGGTCGGCCGTCAGGGCGGTGGCGTCGCTCATCGTCCCAGCCTCCCTGACGACGTCGCCGGTCGTGGCGCGACCCCCGGCCGGCGGTCGCGCCACGACCCGGCCGTCATGCCCGCTCGCTGTCCAGCATCGCCATCTGCGCCTCGCCGTACCGGCTGCCGGCCACCGCGTCGGAGGGGACGGCGGCCTCGATCGCGGCCAGGTCGGCGTCGGTCAGGGTGACCGCCGCGGCGCCGAGCGCCTCGGTCAGCCGCTCCCGGCGGCGCGCGCCGATCAGGGGCACGATGCTCCCGCCCCGGGACAGCACCCAGGCGATGGCGATCTGCGCCACGGTGACGCCCCGCGCCTCGGCGACGGCGCGCAGCGCGTCCACCAGGGCGAGGTTGCGGTCCAGGTTGGCGCCCGTGAACCGGGGCAGGTCGGTGCGGAAGTCGCGGGCGGTCATCTGGCGCTGCGGTGTCCAGTGCCCACTGATCAGCCCTCGGGACAGCACGCCGTACGCGGTGACGCCGACGCCCAGTTCGCGGGCCGTGGGCAGGATCGCGGCCTCGGGATCGCGGGAGATCAACGAGTACTCGATCTGGAGGTCGGCGACGGGGTGCACGGCGTGCGCCCGCCGGAGCGTCTCGGCGTTCACCTCGGACAGGCCGATGTGCCGGATGTGACCCGCCTTGACCAGTTCGGCCAGGGTGCCCATCACGTCCTCGACCGGCACGTCCGACGCGAGCCGGGCCGGGCGGTAGATGTCGACGTGGTCGGTGCCGAGTCGGCGCAGCGTGTAGGCCAGGAAGTTCTTGATCGCGGCGGGTCGCAGGTCGTGGCCGATCCAGTTGCCGTCGACGTCGCGCAGGGCGCCGAACTTGACGCTGATCACCGCGTTGTCCCGGTTACGGCCGCGTAGGGCGTCGCGCAGCAGCATCTCGTTGTGGCCCATGCCGTAGAAGTCGCCGGTGTCGAGCAGGGTGATGCCGGCGTCCAGGGCGGCGTGGATGGTGGCGATGCTCTCGGCCTCGTCGGCGGGGCCGTAGAGGTCGGACATGCCCATCAGGCCGAGCCCGAGGGCGGAGACGGTGGGGCCGTTGCTGCCGAGGGTGCGGGTGTCCATCGGTCTTCCTCTCACGTGGGGTACCCGGATGACAGTACACCGATCGGATGACAGATTCCAGATTCTGTCATCCGATGGCAGCAGCGTCCGCGGCAGGTGATCTCGGTACCGCTACTCGCCGTCGACGCGGCGGTCGCGCTTGCGCTGCGACTGGCGCTTCTTCTCGGCCAACCGGCGCTCCTTCGCGCCCCGCGACGGCCTCGTCGCGCGGCGCGCAGGCGGAGGCGGGGCCGCCGCCTCGCGCAACAGCGCCGCCATCCGCTCGCGGGCCGCCTCCCGGTTGGCAAGCTGCGCCCGGTGCTCGCTGGCCGCGATCGTCAAAACGCCGTCCACCAGCCGGTTGGCGAGGCGCGCCAACGCCCGCGCCCGCAGCGAC
The DNA here is from genome assembly GCF_053585025.1 of Micromonospora sp. RB23. Taxonomy (NCBI): domain Bacteria; kingdom Bacillati; phylum Actinomycetota; class Actinomycetes; order Micromonosporales; family Micromonosporaceae; genus Micromonospora; species Micromonospora sp. RB23. Next base: position 1,613,792 of record NZ_CM132111.1, on the reverse strand, counting down.
TCGGGCACGGCCGGAGAGTTCGCCAGGTCGTAGCTCAGCTCCACCCGGGAGTCGGCGGTGTTCACGCCCTGCCCGCCGGGGCCGGACGAACGGGAGAAGCGCTCCCGCAGCTCCCCGGCGGGGACGACCCACCGGTCGGTCACCCGCAGTCCGTCGTCCACGTCCCGAGGCTAGCCCGCCGACGGTGGCACCGGGTCACCGGTGCGAAGGCTCACCCTGCGTCGTGGACGAGGTGGGCGCCGGGCCGGCGGTTTCCTCGTCGGAACCCACGGCGGCGTACGCGACCGCGCCGAACAGCAGCAACCCCACGATCGCGGCCTTCACGGCGACCCCGCGGACCAGCAACCACGCGCCCCGGCGAGCGCCGGGCACCGATTTCTTCGCGGTCTGGTAGTCGGTCCACCCGCGTCGTGCCCGGGCGTACGCCGACCCCACCGCCCATCCGATGACCAGGCCCACCAGCAGGAGGACCGTGAGAAGAGGACGCTCCACCTCAGCCAGTATCCATACCGAGCGTCATATTTCCATCCTCCGATGACGTCGGGCCGGATATCCGACACTGGAGGCGGCCGGGAGGGCCGACGCGCAGGTCAGCCGCCCTTACCGATGATCGTGTCGGCGGTCTGCTGGACCTGCTCGATGGGGATGGCGAAGCCGATTCCGATCGAACCGTTGCCGTCGATGGTGGCGATGGCGGTGTTCACCCCGACCACCTCGCCCCGGGCGTTGACCAGTGGCCCGCCCGAGTTGCCGGGGTTGATGGACGCATCGGTCTGCACCGCCCGGTGCCGGCTGTTGCCCAACCGCACCTGACGGTCCAGGGCGCTGACGATGCCCGCGGTGACCGTTCCGGACAGGCCCAGCGGTGAGCCCACCGCGAGCACCGGTTCACCGACCCGGGTGGCGCCCGGCTTGGCCAGCGGCAACGGAGCGAGTCCGGCCGACGGTGGCACCTTCAGCACCGCCAGGTCGCTGCGGGCCTCCCGGCCGACCACCTCGGCTTCGTACCGGCGGCCGTCGGGCAGCTCCACCGTCACCGGCCCGCCACCGCCCTTGGCCAGGATGTGGTCGTTGGTGACCAGGTGCTGCTGGTCGTCGATCGCGAATCCCGAGCCCGTCGCGGACGCGCCGTTCGCGCCGCCGGCGAGCACCGACACCACACCCGGCACGGTCCGCTCGGCGGCGGTGACCAGCTCCGCCGGCACCGGAGCGGCGGACGCCGCGGCCGGCCCGCCGGCGCCGTCCCGGCTGGCCACCACGCCCCCGGCCAGCGCGCCCGAGACGGCCGAGACCGCCACGATCGCCAGCGCGGCGAGGAACCGACCGGGTCGCCGCCCGCCGGGGTCACGGCCCGAGCCGGGGGCGTCCCACCACCCGCGCCCGTCGGGGTCGAGGTCCGGCGAGATGAACCAGGGACCACGCGGTTCGCCCAGTCCGGTCTGTACTGCCATGCGTACTCCTCACGGTCGACGTCGGCGCTGGGGATCAGGGCAGTCGGGAGAACCAGCGCATCGATCCGGCGGCGGCCCCCATCGCGAACACCAGTCCGAGGCCGATGAACCGCGCCGAGACGTCCTGGCGTTCGGTGCGGTAGCCGACCGAGCTGCCGATGTCGTCGTAGACGGCGCGCAGTTCGTCGACGGTGCTGGCCTCGTGGAACATCCCGCCGGTCTCGTCGGCGACGGCCCTGAGCGTCTGCCCGTCGACCGGCACCTGGATCGGCCGTCCGCCCCGGTCCACGAACCCCGAGGGGGTGCCGAAGGAGATCGCGTGCACCGGCACCTTGGCCGCGACGGCCTCCGCCGCCGCCTCCATCGGGTCCATTCCCGAGGTGTTGGCCCCGTCGGAGAGCAGGATGATCCGGGCCGGTGGTGGTTCCTTCGCGGCCTCGCTGTCCAGGCTCTTGACCGCTCCGAGCGAGGTGTTGATGGCCTCACCGATAGCGGTGCCCTGGACCCCGGTCACCCCCTCGGCCAGCCGGCCGATGCCCTCGTCCAGGGCGTCCCGGTCGGTGCCCGGTGGCACCAGGACGGCGGCGCTGCCGGCGAACGCGACGAGCCCCACGTTGAACTCGTCGGGCAGGCCGTCGACGAATCGTCGGGCGGCCTGTTTCGCCGCCGCCAGCCGGTCCGGCTCGACGTCGGTGGCGAGCATCGAGGTGGACACGTCCACGGCCACCATCACGGTCGCGCGCTCGCGGGGTACCCGGACCTCGGCGGTGGGCCGGGCGAAACCGACCACCAGCAACGCCAGCATGGCCAGGAACAGCCCGGCGGGCACGTGCCGTCGCCAGGCCGGCCGTTCGGGCGCCACCCGGTCCAGCAGCCGCAGGTTGGTGAAGCGGACGGCGTAGCGGGCACGTCCGCGCTGCATCACCAGGTACGCGGCGACGAGCGCGAGCACCCCCACCAGCAGCCAGAGCCGCAGCGGGGACTCCCAGCTCACGCGGCACCTCCCCGGGCGGCCCCGGCCGGCGCGGCGGCCATCCGTCGCTGGGCGTGCACGTGGCGGACGATGTCCGCGCTGACGTCGCGGTCGGTACGCAGCGCCAGATGTGTCGCCGCGCTCCGGCGCAACGCCTGCCGGACCTGATCCCGCTGGGCGGCGGCAGCCGCGGCGTACCGCTCCCGCAGGCGGCGGTCCGATGTGCACACCTCACGGCGGCGGCCGGTCTCCGGGTCGACGAGCGTGATCAGGCCGACGTCGGGCAGTTCCAGCTCGCGGGGGTCGGTCACCTCGATCGCCAGCACCTGGTGGCGCGCGGACAGCCGACGCAGGGTCCGCTCCCACGGCGGCGGCTCGGCGGGGTCGTCTCCAAGGCCGTCGAGGAAGTCGGAGACCACCACGACGAGTCCACGCTGGTTCGCGACCCGCTGCAACGCGTCGAGCCCATCGGACAGCTCCGGGGACGGCGCGGCCGTCTGACGCCCCGGCCGATGGGTGGACGCGCTGGCACGTGGGGCCGCGAGCAACGCCCGCAGCAGACCGAGCAGATGGGTACGCCCGCAGCGGGCCGGAAAGCGTCGCATCCCGTCGGCGCTCAGCACCTGGGCGCCCAGCCGGTTGCCGACGCCCGCGGTCAGGAAGCCGACCGCCGCCACCGCGGTCACCGCCAGCTCCCGCTTGTCCAGCTCGGCGGTGCCGAACTCCATGCTGGCGCTGGAGTCGACGAGCAGCCAGGTCGTCAGTTCCCGATCGGCGTCGACCTGACGGACGTGCGGCACGGCCGTCCTGGCCGTCACCGCCCAGTCCATCCGGCGGACCTCGTCCTCCCCCGGTCGGTACTCCCGGCTGCCGGCGGGTTCGCTGCCCGGCCCGGGCAGCAGGCCACGGTACTGACCGTGCAGCAGACCGTCGAGTCGCCGGGTGACGGTCAGTTCGAGGCGGCGCAGACGCTGGTCGGGGGTCAGCTCGGCCAGGCCGGGGTCGGGTGCCGTGGTCACCGACGGACGGCCGGCGCGTCTCATGCCGCCGCCAGGTCGGGCGCGTGCTGGAGGTGCCCGGTGGCCACCCGGGGCGGGGGCACCGTCTCCACCAGCCGCCGGATGATGCTCTCGGCCGAGACTCCGTCGGCCACGGCGTCGAAGGAGAGCACCAGCCGGTGGGACAGGACGTCCACCGCCAGCTCCCGGACGTCCTCGGGCAGCACGTACTCCCTCCCGCGCAACAGCGCCTGCGCCCGGGCGGCGGCGACCAGGCCGAGCGTGGCCCGGGGGCTGGCGCCGTACGCGAGCAGCGGCGCGATCTCCGCCAGGCCGAACCGGGCCGGGTCGCGGGTGGCGAGGATCAGCCGGACCACGTACTCGGCCAGGGCGTGGTGGACGAAGATCCGCTCGGCGAGCCCCTGGAGGCGTTGCAGTCGTTGCGGGTCGAGCACCTGGCGCGGGCTCGGCCGGTCGCTGCTCATCCGGTAGAGGATCGCCAGCTCGTCGGCGTCGCTGGGGTAGTCGACGACCACCTTCATGAGGAACCGGTCGCGCTGCGCCTCGGGGAGTTGGTAGACCCCCTCGGACTCGATCGGGTTCTGGGTGGCCAGTACCAGGAACGGCGCCGGTACGGGCCAGCTGCGCCCGCCGATGGAGACCTGCCGTTCGGCCATCGCCTCCAGCAACGCCGACTGGACCTTGGCGGGCGCCCGGTTGATCTCGTCGGCCAGCACCAGGTTGGCCATGATCGGACCCAGCTCGATGTCGAAGGTCTCCTTCGAGGCCCGGTAGATCCGCGTGCCGACGATGTCGGAGGGGACCAGGTCGGGGGTGAACTGGATGCGGGAGAAGGTGCCGCCGACCACGGTGGCGAGGGTCTGCGCGGCGAGGGTCTTGGCCACGCCGGGCACGCCCTCCAGGAGGCAGTGCCCATTGGCGAGCAGTGCGGTGAGCAGACGCTCGACGAGCCGATCCTGCCCGACGATCACGCGTTTGACCTCGAAGAGGGTCTGTTCCAGCTCAGCGCCGGTCGGCTCGGGATCGACCGGGGTGGGCATGCTGGCCAGGGTGTCCGAGATGTCCGTCACGGTGCTTGCTTCCCGGGCGGGACCCCCGGCAAACGTCGGATTGTGCGGGCCGGACCGGCCCGGAGCGTCCGCAATGGGCACGGGCCGCGCGAAAGAGTGACGAGCCACGCGAGCCGGCCGGACGGGATCGAATCACCCCGGGTCGACCGGGAGGGCGCAGAGGTCGACAGCGTTGCGGGCGCGAACGCGATCCGGCCCCCGCGCGGGTGCGCGGGGGCCGGGCCTCGTCACCTCGCTCAGAAGGTGTGCGTGAGCAGCGTGAAGCCCAGGTCGGCCGGCACTCCGGACGAGTTGTACGTCTGGACGAAGACCGCGTTCGGGGTGCTCAGCCGCGGGGCGACCGAAACCTCGCCGGCGGGTGGGACGCAGCAGGAGTTGGCGCTCGAGATGGTCGCCAGGTAGGCGCCGGTCGAGACGTTCACGCCGAACTGCACCTCGTACTGGCCGGCGCCGTACTTGATGACGGTGCCGGTGCCGCGGACCTTGGTGCCGTTGGCGTTGACGACGGTGTAGTAGGTGGCCGTGGCCAGGGTGCTGGCGTTACCGGCCTTCAGCGCGGCCTTGGCCTTGCGGGCCGATTCCGCCGTCACCGGTGGCTGGGTGTTGGTGGCGCGGGAGGCCGGCTGGACGGCCGCCTGCGGCGCCTTCGCCGACGGCTGGGCGACGGCGATGCCCCCACCCGCCAGGGTGAGTGCCGCGACCGCGAACCCGATCGCTGCCGCCTTACGTCGGAAGGATGTGCTCATGACAGGTCCCCCTTGTGTGACCGTGCGAATTCGGCCGACCCGCGGGGCGGGACGGATAACTGCCGACAATGAATCATGCGGTTGATTTCTCGATGTTGTACACCGGCTCTGAGCTGGGGTTACTACTCAGAGTTGCGTCGTTTCAACCAGATGGAACGTAGCACCGCCAAAAGCCGCAGGTCAATAGTTGATCTCGCATTATTGGCCTGTCGCTCAACCGTCAAACAATTGTGAAAGGTGAGCGGAAAACCATTCACGAAATTGTTCGGGTGCGATTTCGGTTAGGCTGAGCGGCATGATCGTCACCGACGACCCGCCCGTGCCAACCCGCCGCCGGACGCCGATCACCACAGCGCTCTGCTGGATGCTCGTCGGGCCCACGGCCGCCTGGGCCGTCGTACGCCTGGCCGGGCTGGACCGGGGGCCACTGGTGCAGGCGCTCGCTTTCACCCCGTACGTCGCCGCCGCAAGCGTGCTCGTCCTCGGGCTCAGCGTCGCCCTGCGGCGCTGGTGGCCGGCGGCGGTCGCGGCCCTGGCCACGGTGGCGCTGCTCGGCGTGGTCGCGCCCCGGGCGCTGGCCGCGCCGCAGCCGACGGCGACCGGGCCGACGATCCGACTGCTCACCGCGAACCTGCTCGCCGGCTCCGCCGACGCGTCGGCGCTCGTGGAACTGGTCCGGCGGCACCGGGTCGACGTGCTCACCGTGCAGGAGTTCACGCCCGACGCGCAGGTCGCCCTGGATCGGCTCGGCCTCGACCGCCTGCTCCCCCACCGGCAGCTCAACGCGCAGGACGGCACGCCCGGTTCCGGGCTCTACTCGCGCTGGCCGATCAGCGACGTCGGCATCCGGAACAACCGCGGGGGCTGGGGTTTCACCCAGGCGTACGGCACCCTGGCGGTCCCCGGCGGGCCACCGGTCCGCGTCGAGTCGGCCCACCCCTCGGCGCCGTACGCGCTGGACCAGGTCGACGCGTGGCGTACCGACCTGGCCGCCCAGCCTCCGGCCACGCCGGACGGGGGCCTGCGGATTCTCGCCGGTGACTTCAACTCCACCCTGGACCACGGGCCGCTGCGGGCGCTGCTGCGCACCGGCTACGTCGACGCCGCCGACGCCACCGGAACGGGGCTGACCGGCACGTGGGGCCCGTACGACGGTGACCTCATCCCCCCGGTCACCATCGACCACGTGCTGGTCGACCGCCGCATAGCCGTAGACAAGGTGCAGGTGCCACCCCTCCCGAAATCCGACCACCGCCCCGTCCTGGCCACCCTCCGCCTCCCCGCCCCCTGACCCCCGTCGATCTTGCACTTTCTGTGGCCGCATCAGCGACGAAAGCCGCGTGTCGTCGACGCAAAGTGCAAGATCGCGGGGGTGAGGTGGGGGTTAGACCGGGGTGGGGGCGAGGCCGTAGGTGAGGGCGTCGACCAGGGCGTGCCAGCTCGCCTCGACCACATTGGGGTGCACGCCCACCGTGGTCCAGTCCCGGCCGGTGCCGTTGGCCGTTTCCAGCAGAACCCGGGTGACCGCGCCCGTGCCGTGGCTGCCCTCCAGGATGCGCACCTTGTAGTCGGCCAGCTCGAAATCGCGCAACTGCGGATAGTGCCGGGCCAGCCCCACCCGCAGCGCCTCGTCCAACGCGTTGACCGGGCCGTTGCCCTCGGCCGTGGCGATGACCCGCTCGCCGCGCACCCGGATCTTCACGGTCGCCTCGGAAACGACCGCGCCGTCCTCGCGGTGCTCGACCAGCACCCGGTACGACTCGAGGGTGAACGGCCGCGCCGGGCCACCCTCCGGGAGTTCGGAGCGGACGAGCAGCTCGAACGAGGCGTCGGCGGCCTCGAAGGACCAGCCCCCGGCCTCCAGCTCCTTGACCCGCTTGGTGACCCGGGTCAGCGCCTCCGGACGGTCGGCCAGGTCCAGGCCGAGCTCGCGGCTCTTGAGCTCGACGCTGGCCCGGCCGGCCATCTCGGTCACCAGGATCCGCATGTCGTTGCCCACCACCGACGGGTCCACGTGGTTGTAGAGCAACGGGTCGACCTTGATCGCGCTCGCGTGCAGCCCCGCCTTGTGGGCGAAGGCGGCGGCCCCGGCGTACGCCTGGTGGGTGTCGGGGGCGATGTTGGCGATCTCGGCGATGGCGTGCGAGACCCGCACCATCTGCGCCAGGCAGCCCTCCGGTAGGACGGGCATGCCGAGCTTGAGCTGGAGGTTGGCGACGACCGCGAAGATGTCGGCGTTGCCGGGGCGTTCGCCGTACCCGTTGGCGGTGCCCTGCACGTGGCGGACACCCGCCTCGACGGCGGCGATCGTGTTGGCGACCGCGCAGGCCGTGTCGTTCTGGGCGTGCATGCCGAACAGCGCGGCGTCGACCCCGAGCCGGTCGGTCAGGTCGTTGATCGCGGCGGTCACCTGGGACGGCAGCATGCCGCCGTTGGTGTCGCACAGGACCATCCGCTCGGCGCCCGCGGCGAGCGCGGTCTGCACCACGGCGACGCCGTACGCCGGGTCGTGGCGGTAGCCGTCGAAGAAGTGCTCACCGTCGACGAACACCCGGCGTCCCTCGGCGACCAGGTGGGTGACGGTGTCGTGGATCATTGCCAGGTTCTCCGCGCCGGTGGTGCGCAGGGCGCGCTCGACATGGCGGATGTCGGCCTTGGCGACCAGGGCCACCGCCGGGGTCTGCGCGTCCAGGAGACCGCGCACCTGGGGGTCGTCGGCGACCGCCACGCCGGCCTTGCGGGTGGCGCCGAACGCCACCAGCACCGCGTGGCGCAGGGTCAGCTCGGTGCGGGCGCGACGGAAGAACTCGGTGTCCTTGGGCACGGCGCCCGGCCAGCCGCCCTCGATGAACCCGACGCCGAACTCGTCGAGCAGCCGAGCCACCGCCAGCTTGTCGACCACCGAGTAGGTGAGCCCCTCGCGCTGGGCGCCGTCTCGCAACGTCGTGTCGTAGACCTGGAACGTCATCAGGATCCTTTCTCGGAGCAACAAAAAGACCCCCCGCGGGATGCGGGAGGTCTGCGCGCTCGGCGGAGGGGAGAGCCGGCGCGCTAGGTCGCAATAATCAGGGCGGTGCTGGTCACGATCGCTACTCTGCCACCCGCTCCCGCTTTTGGGAGAGACTATCCATATGGTGGGACATGCCGGCCCCGGGCCGGGAAACACAAGGAGGCCCCGTGCTGGACCGGATCCGGGCGGCCCTGCCCACGTACGCCACGGACATCGCCCACAACCTCGACACCACCATCGGCGCGTCGACGCTGACCCCCGCGCAGACGTGGGGCACGGCGCTGGCCTGCGCGGTGGCCGCCCGCAACCCGCTGGTGCTGCGCGAGATCGCCGCCGAGGCGCTCGACCACCTCGGGCCGGACGGCGTCGAGGCGGCCAAGGGCGCGGCGGCCGTCATGGCGATGACCAACATCTACTACCGCGCCACGCACCTGATCGGCGACGGGGAGTACGCCTCGATGCCGGCCCGGCTCCGCATGCAGCTCATCGCCCGACCGGGCGTGGACAAGAGCGACTTCAAGCTGTGGTGCCTCGGCGTCTCGGCGATCCACGGCTGCGAGATCTGCCTCCAGACGCAGGAGAAGGCGCTGCGCCGTCGTGACGTCACCCGCGAGCAGGTGCACGAGGCGTTGCGGATCTCCGCCGTCGTACACGCGGCGGCGGTCACGCTGGACGCCGAGGCCGCCCTGACCTGAGTCCGTCCCACGGTCCGGCGCCGGACCGGCCGTCGCGCCCGCCCGGTCACCGTTTCCGGAGCCCCGCCGCCGGGTAGCTCCTCGAAGGGAAACACGGGCACGCCAGCCCGGGACGATCGGCGACAGTCAGGAGCGAACGGCATGGACAGGATCGACCCGCACGCCGCCCACGCAGGGCCGGATCCGCTGCGCGGCGGCGACCAGGGCGCCGTGCCCGGCGGGGCGCCGGCCGGCACGTTCGACCCGTGGCGCTACCGCGACACCGCCGCCGTGGCCGACGCCGACCTGGTCGGCTACAAGGTCGAGGCCACCGACGGCGGTGTCGGCAAGATCGACAGCGCCAGCCACGAGGTCGGCGGCAGCTACCTGGTCGTGGACACCGGGCCGTGGATCTTCGGCAAGAAGGTGATGCTGCCCGCAGGCACGGTCAACCAGGTCGACCACGACCAGCGCACCGTCTCCGTCGACCGCACCCGCGACCAGATCAAGGCCGCCCCGGAGTACGACGAGACCAGCCACAGCGACCCGGCGTACCGGGACCAGCTCGGCGGTTACTACGACGAGACGTACGGCGCGATCCCCCCGGGCACCGCGCGCTGACCGATCCGACCCGACGGCCGGTGGGACACGAGCCCGCCGGCCGTTACCGTGTGCACGTGGACGCCATCGACGACGAACGTCACATCACGCTGCCCGCCACCTTCAACTTCCGGGACGTCGGCGGCTACCTCGGCCACGGCGGCCGCACCGTACGCCGTGGTCGCCTCTACCGCTCCGACTCCCTGCACCGGCTCGACGAGCAGGACCGCGACGCGTTCGCCGCGATCGGCATCCGCACCGTCGTCGACCTGCGCCGCCCGACCGAGGTGGAGCGCGACGGTCGGGTGCCGGACTACCAGGGCCTGACCTACCGGCACATCCACCCGGAGCACGAGGACTGGTCGCTGACGCCGCACGAGGAGGGCACCGACCTGGCGCGCTACCTCGCCGACCGCTACGCCGACCTGGCCCAGACCGGCACCGTGGGCCTGGGCGAGGCGATCGGGCTGATCGCCGACTCGGCGAACGCCCCGGTTGTCGTGCACTGTGTGGCCGGCAAGGACCGCACCGGCATCGTGTGCGCCCTCACCCTCGCCGTGCTGGGCGTCGACGACGCCGACATCACCGCCGACTACGCGTTGAGCAGCGAGGCGTCGGCCCGGTTCAGCGCCTGGCTGGCCGCCACCATGCCGGACGCCGCGGAGGTGCCGGCCCCGTTCCTGGCGTCGCCCGCCGAGGCCATGCAGATCTTCCTGGACGAACTGCGTGCGGGGCACGGCTCGGTAGAGGCGTACCTGCGGCATGCCGGGGTGACCGACAAGCAGCTCGCGGCCCTGCGCGACCACCTGCTCGACGAGGGTTAGTACGTGGCTGACCGGCCCGTGCGATCGGGCCGGTCAGCCGACGGACGTCAGAGGACCTGGCGCACCCAGCCGTGCGGGTCGGCGGCCTTGCCGCGCTGGATGTCGACCAACTGCTGACGCAGCGACATGGTGACCCGGCCGGGCTCGCCGCCACCGATCAGGAACTCGCCGTCGGGGAAGCGCACCCCGCCGATCGGCGTGATCACCGCGGCGGTGCCGCAGGCGAAGACCTCCCGGAGCCGACCGCTGGCCGCGTCGGCCTGCCAGTCGGCGAACGAGACCGGCCGCTCCTGCACCTCGTGCCCGGCCTTGCCGGCCAGCGTCATGACCGCGTCGCGGGTGATGCCGGGCAGGATCGTGCCGGTCAACGGCGGGGTGACCACCGTGTCGTCGTCGTACACGAAGAAGACGTTCATGCCGCCCAGTTCGTCGACGAAGCGGCGCTCCACCGCGTCGAGGAAGACCACCTGGTCGCAGCCGGCATCGATGGCCTCGGCCTGGGCCGCCAGCGACGCCGCGTAGTTGCCGCCGCACTTGGCCGCGCCGGTGCCGCCGGGAGCGGCCCGGGTGTAGTCCGGCGAGACCCAGACCGTGACCGGCTTGACCCCACCGGTGAAGTACGCGCCGACCGGCGAGGCGATCACCATGTAGAGGTACTCGTTGGCCGGACGGACGCCGAGGAAGACCTCACTGGCGAACATGAACGGCCGCAGGTAGAGGCTGCCGTCCTCGCCGGTCGGGATCCACTCCCGGTCGATCTCGATGAGCTTGTGCAGCGAGTCGACGAACACCTCGGGCGGCAACTCCGGCATCGCCATCCGCCGCGCCGAGTCGGCGAACCGGGCGGCGTTCGCGTCCGGCCGGAACATCGTCACGCCACCGTCGGCCGTCCGGTACGCCTTCAACCCCTCGAAGATCTCCTGCGCGTAGTGCAGCACCGCGCTGGCCGGGTCCATCGGGATCGGCCCCCGCGCCTCCACCCGGGCGTCGTACCAGCCCTTGCCCTCCGCGTAGCGGACGGTGACCATGTGGTCGGTGAAGACTCGGCCGAACCCCGGGTTGGCCAGCAGGGCAGCCCGGTCGGCGGCGGATACCGGCGCGGGATTCGGACGGATCTCGAAGTCGAGCTTGTCACCACCGCTCATCGCGCTGACCTCCCTGCGGGACAACGGCATGCGGGACCGCACACCGACATGGCTGTGCCAGAAACTTACCCCGAACGACCGTTCAGAAGGTAGCGCCGGTCGGGACCGGGTGGACTGCCCGGACAGGCGGATTCCGCCCCGGCCGGAAACCGGCCCGGGCGGTCAGGCTACGGCGTGGGCCGCGAGCCGGTCGCCGACCTCGGCAGTGCGCAGCGTCGTGCCCGGGGTGCGGCCGGACAGCTCGGCGGCGACCGCCGCGTTGACCCGGGTCGCCGCCTCGGCGTGCCCGAGCTGCTCCAGCAGCAGCGCCACGGAGAGCACCGCGGCCACCGGGTCGGCGACGCCCTGCCCGGCGATGTCCGGCGCGGAGCCGTGCACGGGCTCGAACATCGAGGGGTACGCCCCCTCGGGGTTGATGCAGCCGCTGGCGGCCAGCCCGATACCACCGGTGACGGCGGCGGCGATGTCGGTGAGAATGTCGCCGAAGAGGTTGTCGGTGACCACCACGTCGTAGCGCTGCGGCTGCGTCACCAGGAACATCGCGGCCGCGTCGACGTGCTGGTACTCCGTCGCGACGTCCGGGTGCTCGGCGGCGACCGCCGCGAAGGCCCGCGACCACAGCGACCCGGCGTGGGTCAGCACGTTGGTCTTGTGCACCAGCGTGACCTTGCGCCGCTCCCGACGACCGGCCCGCGCGAACGCGTCGCGGATCACCCGCTCCACGCCGTGCCGGGTGTTCAGGCTCTCCTCCGTGGCGACCTCGGCCGGCGTGTCGCGGTGCAGCGTCCCGCCCGCGCCGGCGTACAACCCCTCGGTGCCCTCGCGGACCACCACCAGGTCGACCTCGCCCGGCTTCACGTTGCCCAACGGACCGGCGACGCCGGGCCAGAGCCGCGAGGGGCGCAGGTTGACGTACTGGTCGAAGGCGAACCGGAGCTTGAGCAGCAGGCCGCGCTCCAGGACACCCGGCGGCACCGTGGGGTCACCCACCGCGCCGAGCAGGATCGCGTCATGCCCGGCCAGCTCGGTCAGCACCGAGTCGGGCAGGACCTCTCCGGTACGGTGCCAGCGGGCGGCGCCGAGGTCGTACTCGGTGGCCTGCACACCGGGAAGCACCGCGTCGAGGACCTTGCGGGCCTGCGCGACCACCTCGGGCCCGATGCCGTCCCCGGCCACCACCGCGATCCGCGTCACGCCCGCTCTCCCCACGCTCGACTGCCCTGTCGGGCAACCGTACGTCGCCGTCCCGCCCCCCGGTACGATGCTTCCAGCATTCGGGACAGGCGGATGCACAGCACCCTCTCAGCTGGGATTCATGTAGCGATCATGTGCGCTGCCTACGGTGGGGAACAGCGGGTCAGGGGGCCCGCCAACGGTGGTCGCGACGACGCGACGTCAACCGCGAGGGGGCAGGCGCCATGCGCATCGACGAGCAGCCGCGGACCCGCTGGCCGGAGCTGTCGGCGTTCCGGCACCGCAGGCCGGACCTCCGCCTCGGCAGCAGCCGCCGCCGGTTCGACCCGGCCGGCGCCACCCAGGGCCGGATCGCCGTGCAGCACACCGTACGCACCGCCACGGCGGAGTACACGCTGCTGCTCAACGCCTCCGAGCGGCTCGGTCGCCGGGCCGTCGGCGAGGCGCTGCGGGACGCCGTCGCCGAGCTGCGCGCCGTCGACCTGACCTACAGCCCGAACCGCCCGGAGAGCCTGGTCTCCCGGTTGCGTCGGGACGAGATCAGCCCCGAGTCGTACCCCCCGCTGGCCGACCTGGTGGACCGTTGCGCGGCGATGCGCGCCGTGACCGACGGCTGGTTCGACGCCTGGGCGGTGCCGGGCGGCTTCGACCCCGGCGGCCTGCTGGGCGGCTGGGCCGTCGAGCGCGCCGCCGCCCGGCTGCGCGCGGCGGGCGTGCACGACTACGCCGTACTCGCCGGCGCCGACCTCGTGGTCCGGGGCCGCGCGCCGCACGGCGGGCCGTGGCGTGTCGCGATCCACCACCCGACGGCGCCGGACCGCGCGCCACTGGTGCTGGAGATGACCTCCGGCGCGGTGGGCACGTCCGGGGTGTCCGGGCGGCAGGGACACGTGGTCGACCCGCACACCGGCGAGCCGGCCGACCACCTCGTCGCCGCGACCGTCGTCGGCCCGGACCTGACGGTCGCCGACGCGTACGCCACCGCGCTCTACGCCGCCGGCCCCACCGGCCTGGCCTGGTTCCGGGGTGGCTCGGAGTACCGGGCGCTCTTCGCGCACCGACGCTGAGCGCTCCCCCGCTAGCGTCCTGTGCTGGGGTCCGGCACGGTCACCCGCGCCGGGGTCCGCGCTCCGAAGACGGTGGCGACCAGGTCGCTCACCGCGTGTACGCCCGCGTCGATCCCCTTGCCGGGTGGGAGTTGGTACATCACGGCGACCACGTAGCGCTGGTCGTCACCGGCGAAGCCCACCGTGTTGGTGACCCAGTGCTCGCCGCCCGGATCCGGCTCGATCGACCAGCCGTTCTTGGTGCCGGGTCGCTGGCCCGCGCCGGCCGCCCAGACACCCCAGTGCTGGATCGAGCCCACCGAGCGCATCGCGCCGACGAGGTAGGCGCGGTCGGTCGGGTTGAGATCATCCAGCACGTACGACATCAACCGTTGGAGATCGTCCGCCGTGCACTTGAGGTGACCCCAGAAGCGCGCGTATCCGGCCACGGTGACCAGACCAGTCATGCCGTAGCGCTGCTGGAAGCGTTTGAGCTGCTGGTCACGGCCGTAGCGGTTCCACAGCGCGGTGGCCGCGTCGTCGGAGGAGAAGTTCAGCATGTCGGCGATCTGCCGACGCGCGGTGGTGTCGAGCGTGATCTCACCCGCGCGGGCGCGCTCCAGCAGCCCGACGGCCATCGCGAGCTTGATGGTGGAGGCGGTCCAGATCGCATGGTCGGTCGTTCCCGCGCGCCAGAGCTCGCCCGTGCGCCGGTCCCGCACCAGAATGCCGAGGACACCCGGCCTGCTCTTGACCAGAGCCGCCGCCGCGAGACGTCGGCGTCGCGCCTCGTCGGCGCCGACCGCGTCCGGCGCGCCGGATCCCCGGCCCCCGGCGGGGCCCAGCCCACTCGTCGATCGCGGCTCGGCGGTCCCGGTGGACGCCGACGAGTCCCGGGACGCAGCCGGGCCGGTCGGCCCGGTCGAGCAGCCACCCAGCACCAGTACCGCCAGGAAGGCCGCGAGGAGACTCCTCAGCCCCACCGCTCGCCCCGGCAGCGCAGCCCGCCGGTCATCACCATCTGCTAACTGGGCGCTTGTCACGGCGGCCGATCATAGTGTGACGGCCGCGCGCCTGGTCGCACGTCGCGCAGTGGCCGCAGAGCGCCTGGATGCGATCGGCCCCCACGGCCTCGGCAACGGCTGTGGGGGCCTATCAGCGACGAGTGCGCGTGGCTCGCACAATCGAGGGGTGCGGACCGGTCGGGCCGGACGTCGGCCGCGCCACCCGAAGACGGGCCGGCGCCACGGCCTGGCGGCCAGTAACCGCAGTCGTACGCTAGCGAATCGACGCAACTCGACGCAAGAGTCTCCACAGCGGACCCCTTCCGACGCCACGGCAGCGGTTCGCCAATTGGCCTGCGGCGAGGCAGTTTCGACATGGTGAACGACGGATGGCACGCTGTCCGCCGTGAGTTTCGATCTGAGTGTGTGGGCCCTGGAGGACGGGGCGACGCCCGAGGACGTGCGGGCAGCGGTCGAGGGTTGCCGGCAGGGGCGGCACGTGGACCGATACCCGGACCCGCGCGTCGTCGGCTTCTACCGGGCGATCACCGCGTCCTATCCGGACCGTCACCCCGGCCCGGACAGCCCCTGGGCGGTCGCGCCGCTGCACGCCGCCCACGATCACGTCGAGCTGAACCTGCACCCGACCTGCCCGGACCAGGTGCTGCTGGACATCGAGCGGTTGGCCGGCGAGCACGCGCTGATGCTCTTCGACCCCCAGGACGGCTCGGTCTACCCGCCCCCGGCCCGGCTGCCGAACTGACCATCTCCGGGGCGGAACACCTCCCGGCGTACGACGAAGGGGCCCGGCGCTGTCGCCGGGCCCCCCGTGGTGCTGTCGTCGTGCCGCCACCGCCGGTCGGGCGGCGGCCCCTCGCTACTCGTCGCGCAGATCCGCCGCGCTGGCCGCGGTCGCGCCGATCGAGTCGGCCGCCGAGGTGAGCAGGTCGGCGCCGAGCGCCTGGTCGACGGTGAGGGTCATCAGGGTTTCGCCGCCCGCCTCGCGCCGGGCCACCTGCATCGCGGCGATGTTGATGCCCGACTCGCCGAGCAGCGTACCGACGGTGCCGACGACGCCCGGGCGGTCGGCGTACCGCAGGAACAGCAGGATGCCCTCGGCGGCGATCTCCACGTCGAAGCCGTCCACTTCGGTCAGCCGCGGGACGTCACGACCGCCCGCGTGGGTCACCGTCCCGGAGACGCTCACCGACCGGCCGTCCGGCAGGGCGCCGCGCACCGTGACCAGGAGGGGCTGGTCGGCGGTCTCGACCTGGCTGTCCAGAGTGACCTCGACGCCGCGCTCGGCGGCCAGGTGCGGGGCGTTGACGTAGGTGACCTGCTCCTCGACCACCGAGCTGAACAGGCCCTTCGTCGCGGCCAGCTTCAGCACCGACACGTCGTGGCCGACGACCTCGCCGCGAACCTCGACGGTGACGCTGGCCGCGACCACGCCGGCGACGGCGGTGAACGCCCGGCCCAGCTTCTCGGCCAGCGGCAGCAGCGGGCGGATGTCCTCGGCGACCACGCCGCCGGCCTGGACGTTGACCGCGTCCGGCACGAACTCGCCCTGCAGCGCCAGCTTCACGCTCTTGGCGACCGCCAGACCGGCCTTGTCCTGCGCCTCGTGGGTCGAGGCGCCCAGGTGCGGGGTGGCCACCACGTTGTCGAAGGCGAACAGCGGCGAGGAGGTGCAGGGCTCCTTGGAGTACACGTCGACGCCGGCGCCGGCGACCCGCCCCTCGGCGATGGCGTCGGCGAGCGCCTGCTCGTCGACCAGGCCACCGCGGGCGGCGTTCACGATGCGGACGCTGGGCTTGACGAGCGTCAGCTCCTTCTCGCCGATCAGACCGACCGTCTCCGGGGTCTTCGGCAGGTGGATCGAGATGAAGTCACTCTCGCGCAGCAGCTCCTCGAGCCCGACCAGGCGTACGCCGAGCTGCGCGGCCCGAGCCGGCTGGATGTACGGGTCGTACGCGATCAGTCGGGTGCCGAACGCGGCGATGCGCTGCGCGAAGAGCACCCCGATGCGGCCGAGCCCGACCACACCGACGGTCTTGCCCTGCACCTCGACGCCCGTGTACTTGGACCGCTTCCACTCGCCCGCCTTGAGCGCCGCGCTGGCGCTGGCGGTGTTGCGGGCGACGGCGAGCAGCAGTGCGACGGCCTGCTCGGCGGCGGAGACGATGTTCGAGGTGGGCGCGTTGACGACCATCACACCCCGCGCGGTGGCTGCCGGCACCTCGACGTTGTCGAGCCCGACGCCCGCGCGGGCGACCACCTTGAGTCGCGGCGCGGCGGCGACCGCCTCGGCGTCGATCTGGGTCGCGCTGCGCACGATGACGGCGTCGGCCTCGGAGAGCGCCGAGAGCAGGGCCGGACGGTCGGTGCCGTCGACGTGACGGACGTCGAAGTCGTGGGCGAGCACCTCGATGGCGGCGGGGGCGAGTTCTTCGGCGATCAGTACGACAGGATTCATCGGTCCTCGTAGAGGTCGTGTTTGCGATCGGCGCGGGTGGCGGGGCGCCGCACTGCACCCCGTGCTGATCCGTGCCGTGGCCGTCAGGTGCCGGCGCAGCGCACCTACCCGCGATCGTAGGGGCCGCGCTGGCCGGCGTGTTCCGGTCTGCGGGGTGAGTGCCCTCACACGCCCGGACAAGCGACCGACATCAGTCGTTCACCACCCCGAAACCCACCCCACCCACCCCGGCAGCGCGCGGCCTGCGCCCTCCAAACTCCGCGATCTTGCACTTTCTGCGGTGACGTAAGGGGCAGAGGCCCACAAATCGACATGCACAAGTGCAAGATCGACGAAGCAGGGGGGTGGGAGCGCAGGGGCGCGCGGGTTGCCCCGGGCGCGCGCTGGGGAGAGCGCGCGCCCGGGGCCTGAGGAAGGGGGTGGGTCAGGCGGTTTCGGTGATCGGGCGGTCGACCCAGCTCATCATGCCGCGCAGCTTCCTACCGGTCTCCTCGATCGGGTGCGCCGCGCCCTCGGCCTGCCACTTGGTGAAGTTGGGCCGGCCGGCCTCGTCCTCGGCGACCCACTCGCGGGCGAACTCGCCGGACTGGATCTCGCCGAGGATCTTGCGCATCTCCTCCTTGACCCGGGAGTCGATGATGCGCGAGCCCCGGGAGAGGTCGCCGTACTCGGCGGTGTCGGAGATGCTGTACCGCATCTTGGCGATGCCGCCCTCGTACATCAGGTCGACGATCAGCTTCAGCTCGTGCAGGCACTCGAAGTAGGCGACCTCCGGGGCGTAGCCGGCCTCGGTGAGCACCTCGAAACCGGTCTGCACCAGCGCCGAGGCGCCGCCGCAGAGCACCGCCTGCTCGCCGAAGAGGTCGGTCTCGGTCTCCTCGGTGAAGGTGGTCTTGATCGCGCCGGCCCGGGTGCCGCCGATCCCCTTGGCGTACGCGAGGGCGAGGGCGAACGCGGTACCGGTGGCGTCCTGCTCGACGGCGACCAGACAGGGCACGCCCTTGCCGTCGACGTACTGGCGGCGCACCAGGTGACCGGGGCCCTTGGGGGCGACCATGGCGACGTCCACCTCGGCCGGCGGCTTGATCAGGCCGTACCGGATGTTGAAACCGTGGCCGAAGAAGATCGCCTTACCCGGAGCCAGGTGCGGCTCGATCGACTCGGCATAGATCTTGCGCTGGGCGGTGTCCGGCGCAAGCACCATGATCACGTCCGCCTCGGCCGAGGCCTCTGCCGGCGTGACAACCCGCAGGCCCTGCTCCTCGGCCTTGGGACGGCTCTTCGAGCCCTCCGGCAGACCGATCACCACGTCGACGCCGGAGTCACGCAGCGACAGCGCGTGGGCGTGCCCCTGGCTGCCGTAGCCGATCACCGCGACCTTCTTCGCCTGGATCAGGCCGAGGTCGGCATCGTCGTCGTAGTACACCTCAACGCTCATGAGAACTTCCCTTTCGTACGACGGCCTGAGTGCCCGTCGTGGTCTGTGCGGATGGGTCAGGCGGCCCGCAGCGCGGGACCGGCGGTGATCGAGCGCGAGCCGCGCCCGATGGCCACCAGCCCGGACTGGACCATTTCCTTGATGCCGAAGGCCTCGAGGTCGCGCAGCAGCGCGTCGAGCTTGTCCGGCGTGCCGGTGGCCTCGATGGTCAGCGTGTCCGGTGCGACGTCCACCACCCGGGCGCGGAACAGGTTGACGGTCTCCAGCACCTGGGACCGGGCGGCACGGTCGGCGCGGACCTTCACCAGCAGCAACTCCCGGGCGACCGAGACCTGCGGATCCAACTCAACGATCTTGAGTACGTTGACCAGCTTGTTGAGCTGCTTGGTGACCTGCTCCAGCGGGGACGAGTCCGCGTTGACCACGATGGTGATCCGGGAGACGTCCGGGTTCTCGGTCTCGCCGACGGCGAGGCTGTCGATGTTGAAGCCGCGTCGGGAGAAGAGGCCGGACACCCGGGCGAGGACGCCGGGCTTGTTCTCCACGAGCACGGACAGGGTGTGCATCGTCATGCCACGACCTCGCTTCGCCCGGTCGCGCCCTGACGACCCGCAGCACTGAGCCTGATGATTCGTTCGCTTCGCTCACTCATGGTCAGATGTCATCCTCGTCGAAGGCCGGGCGGACGCCACGGGCGAACATGATCTCGTCGTTACTGGTGCCGGCGGCGACCATCGGCCAGACCATGGCGTCCTTGCCGACCACGAAGTCGATCACCACCGGGGCGTCGTTGATCTCCATGGCCGCGGCGATGGTCTTGTCCACGTCGTCGGCGGTCTCGCAGCGCAGCCCCACGCAGCCGAGCGCCTCGGCGAGCTTGACGAAGTCGGGGATGCGGTGCTTGTGCGTGCCCAGCTCCGTGTTGGAGTAACGCTCGTTGTAGAAGAGCGTCTGCCACTGCCGGACCATGCCGAGATTGCCGTTGTTGATCACGGCGATCTTGACCGGGATGCCCTCCAGCGCGCAGGTCGCCAGCTCCTGGTTGGTCATCTGGAAGCAACCGTCACCGTCGATCGCCCACACCACCGCGTCCGGCTTGCCGACCTTCGCGCCCATGGCCGCCGGCACCGCGTAACCCATCGTGCCGAGGCCACCGGAGTTCAACCAGGTGTACGGCTTCTCGTAGGAGATGAACTGCGACGCCCACATCTGGTGCTGCCCCACACCGGCCACGAAGATCGTGTCGGGGCCGACGATCTCCCCCAACCGCTTGATCACGTACTGCGGGGAGAGCGTGCCGTCGGACGGCTCGTCGTAGCCCAGCGGATAGCGGTTGCGCAGATCGTCGAGCTGGGCCCACCAGTCCTTCAGGTCGGTGACCCGCCCCGCCGCGCGCTCGACGGTGACCGCCGCGATCAGCTCGTCGATGACGTGCTTGGCGTCACCGACGATCGGGACGTCCGCGTGCCGGTTCTTGCCGATCTCGGCGGGATCGATGTCGGCGTGCACCACCGCCGCGTCCGGAGCGAACGAGTCGAGCTTGCCGGTGACCCGGTCGTCGAACCGCGCGCCCAGCGCGACGATCAGATCGGCCTTCTGGAGCCCGTACACGGCGGCGACCGTGCCGTGCATGCCCGGCATGCCGAGGTGCTGCGGGTGCGAGTCGGGGAACGCGCCGAGCGCCATCAGCGTGGTGATGACCGGAATGCCGGTCAGGTCGGCGAGGCGACGCAAACCCTCGGTGGCGCCGGCCTTCAGCACACCGCCGCCCACGTACAGCACCGGCCGCCGGGCGCCGGCCAGCAGCCGGGCCGCCTCGCGGATCTGCTTGCCGTGCGGGTGCAGGGTCGGCCGGTAGCCGGGCAGGTCCAGCGTGGGCGGCCAGGTGAAGGTGGTCGACGCCTGGAGCACGTCCTTGGGGATGTCGACGAGCACCGGGCCGGGCCGGCCGGTGCTGGCCAGGTGGAACGCCTCGGCCAGCACCTGCGGGATCTCCTCGGCGGTCTGCACGAGGAAGTTGTGCTTGGTGATCGGCAGCGTGATGCCCTGGATGTCCGCCTCCTGGAAGGCGTCGGTGCCGATCGACGGGCGGGCCACCTGACCGGTGATCGCCACCATCGCGACCGAGTCCATGTACGCGTCGGCGATCGGCGTCACCAGGTTGGTCGCGCCCGGGCCGGAGGTGGCGATGCAGACGCCGACCTTGCCGGTGGCCTGCGCGTACCCGGTCGCCGCGTGACCGGCGCCCTGCTCGTGACGGACCAGGATGTGCCGGACCGTGGAGTCGTAGAGCGGGTCGTACGCCGGCAGGATCGCGCCACCCGGGATACCGAAGACGACGTCGACGCCGAGCGCCTCGAGGGACCGCACCAGCGAGCCGGCGCCGGTGACCTGGGCCGGGGCGGATGTCCGTACGGCCGGGACTGCCGGCGTGGCCGCTGCGCGGGCGGCGGGATCGGCGGCGCCGGCCGGGTCGGCGGTCGCGCGGGCCCGCCGGGCGGTGTGGGCGAGGGTCTCGGGCGTTGGTCTCGTCATGGTGGTTCTGGCCTTCGGCTGGAGTGGCTGGGGCTTGTTCAGCGATGCGACGTGGGCATGGGCCCGTCGCGACAGGTTCCGACGGCAATAAAAACGGCCCTCGTGCAGATGCACGGGGCCAGCGCACTCTCGACGGAGGAGAGTGCGCTCAGATAAGTACTCGCAGCGACCGGTACGACGACATGCGGCTAAGCCTGACGCATCTCACGCGATGAGTCAACTGATCCCACATGTTGGTTAACGGATGGCGGCGCGTCGGTCGTCGCCGCGCCGCCGCCAGGCGGCATGACCTGCCCGGACCCGCCCGCTGACCGGCGCTGGGCGGGCACCGGGCCGGGCCGGGCGCCCGGCGAGGTGGCCGCCTCCAGCATCGCCTCCAGGTGCTCCGCGGGCACCCCCCAGCCGAACAGCGCCCCCTGTCCGAAGCGGCAGCCCGCGGCGACCACCGCGGCCAGCTCCGTCGGCGTGGTCACACCCTCGGCGATGACCTCCATGCCCAGCTGGTGGCCCAGCCGCATGACGATGTCGACCATGGGCGCGAACGCCGGACCGTCCTGGCCCACCGGCCGGACCGGCTCGTGCTCGGCCACCAGGCTGTGGTCGATCTTCAGGATGTCGATGGGGAGCCGGCGTAGCTGCCCCAGCGACGAGTACCCGGCGCCGAAGTCGTCGAGCGCGATCCGTACGCCGGTCAGCCGCAGTGCGGTCAGCCGCCGGATCAGCTCGTCCAGATCGGTGGCGACCGCGTGCTCGGTGACCTCCAGCACCAGCCGCTGCGGCGGTACGTGGTGGGCGCGCAGGGCCTCGGCTACCTGGACCACGTACTCCGGGGCGTGCAGCTCGCGCGGCGAGACGTTCACCGAGACCCAGACGTCGTGCCCGTCGGCCAGCCAGCGGGAGAGCTGGTAGCAGGCCTGGTGCAGCACCCAGGCGCCGAGCGCGGCGATCATGCCGCTCTCCTCGGCGATCGGGATGAACTCGTCCGGGCGGACGTTGCCCAGCTCGGGGTGGTGCCAGCGCAGCAACGCCTCGGCCCCCACCGGCCGTACCGACGGCAGCGACGCCACCGGCTGGAAGGCGAGCCGCAGCTCGTCGCGGTCGATCGCGCCCCGCAGCTCGTGCTCCACGGTGGTACGGCGGCGCAGCAGCTGGTCGTACGCCGCGTCGTAGCGCTCGATCCGGTTCTTGCCGCGTTGCTTGGCGTAGCGCAGCGCCAGGTCGGCGTGGCGCAGCAGCAACTCCACGTCCGGCTCGGCGGCCCACCCGGCCACGCCGATGCTCACGGACAGGAAGACCGGGCCCTCCGGCTGGTCGTACGGGCGGTTCAGCACCCCGAGCAACCGCTCGGCCACGCGGTCCGCCTCGGCGGGTCGGGCCGGCATGAGCACGGCGAACTCGTCGCCGCCGAGCCGGGCCGCCACGTCGCCCGGACGCAGGTTGCCGCGCAGCCGTCGGCCCACCTCGGCCAGCACCGCGTCGCCCACGTCGTGGCCACGCATGTCGTTGACGTTCTTGAAGCCGTCCAGGTCCAGACCGAGCAGGACGCACGGCGTGCCCGCCGCCGCGCCGTCGTGCAACGCCCGCAGCAGCCCGCGCCGGTTGGCCAGCGACGTCAACGGGTCGGTGTGCGCCAGTTCACGGAAGTGCGCCTCCCGCTCGACCAGGCGGCCGGCGTAGTCCCGGACGTCCTTGAGGGTGAGGTACTGACGGGCCACCAGGGCGAAGCCCTCCACGCTGCCGGCGAGGATGCCCGGCGCGGTGAAGCGGCCGTCCTGGAGCAGGTGGTACATCGCCGAGGCCGCCATCGCCAGCATCGGGGCGAGGGCGTACTCACCGTCCCGACCGACGAGATCCAGCGCGACCTCGCCCGGCTGGTCGGTCCGGCGCACCTCCATCGCGACGGTCAGCAGGCCGGCCGACAGCAGCGCCGCGCCGGTGAGCGCCATGGTCGGCCCGGACTGGCAGAGCCCCGCGCTGAGGCCCAGCCCGCCGCAGCTCACCGCGGTGATGCCGGTCGCGAGCACGGCCAGCCGGCGGCGCGGGGCGGCGGCCCGGAAGACGACGATCACGGCGAGGCCGGCGCCGAGCGCGGCGCTCACCGTCGTCACCAGGATCGCCGGGCAGGCCATCGGGGTGGCGGCGCCGAGCAGCCGGGTCGGCTCGGAGAAGAGCACCCAGCCGACGAACCACAGCGCCGCCGCCACGGTGACGCCGTCCAGCGCGAGCCGGGCGGTGCCCGCGGCGGTGGCGGCGACCCCCGGCAGCCGGAGCAGCCCGGCCGCGAAGGCCAGCCCGGCCACCGCCGTACCGATCGCCGCGGCGGTGGCCCATCCGGTCCGCTGCCCCTGCTCGTGAGCCCAGTGGTCGCTCGCCGCCAGCACCGCCGCCACCCCGGCCAGCAGGCTGACCAGGGACACCCCGGCGGCGACCGCGATCAGCACGTGCGCCGGTCGACGCGGTCCGGTCCGCCGCCGGGCGATCACGGTCAGCAGCGCGGTGGCCGCGGCCGCGACCAGCCCGCTCAGCGCCGCGACGGCGACCATGCCCGGGGGGAGATGCACGAGAACAAGAGTGCCGGATGAGCGCACGTCGCGGGAGACCGGATGTGCATCTGTTGGGACACGGCCCCTCTCCCGCAGGGTCCTGCGCGGTGGCGGTGTCATGCTGGTACGCATGCCTGAGCTGCGATCGAGGACGTCCACACACGGTCGGACGATGGCCGGCGCCCGGGCCCTCTGGCGGGCCACCGGGATGACCGACGACGACTTCGGCAAGCCGATCGTCGCCATCGCCAACAGTTTCACCCAGTTCGTGCCGGGTCACGTACACCTGAAGGACATGGGCGGCCTGGTCGCGGACGCGGTGGCCGAGGCCGGCGGCGTCGGTCGGGAGTTCAACACGATCGCGGTCGACGACGGCATCGCGATGGGGCACGGCGGCATGCTCTACTCCCTGCCCAGCCGCGAGCTGATCGCCGACGCGGTGGAGTACATGGTCAACGCGCACTGCGCGGACGCCCTGGTCTGCATCTCGAACTGCGACAAGATCACCCCGGGCATGCTGCTGGCCGCGCTGCGCCTCAACATCCCGACCGTCTTCGTCTCCGGCGGCCCGATGGAGGCCGGCAAGACGGCGGCGATCGAGGGCGTCGTGCACAGCAAGATCGACCTGATCGACGCGATGATCGCCTCGTCGAACGAGGCGGTCACCGACGACCAGCTCGGCGAGATCGAGCGCTCCGCCTGCCCCACCTGCGGCTCCTGCTCGGGCATGTTCACCGCCAACTCGATGAACTGCCTCACCGAGGCCATCGGGCTCGCGCTCCCCGGCAACGGTTCGACGCTTGCCACCCACGCCGCGCGCCGGTCGCTCTTCGTCGAGGCCGGCCGGACCGTCGTCGACATCGCCAAGCGGTGGTACGACGGCGACGACGACTCGGTGCTCCCCCGCACCGTCGCGTCCAGGGCCGCCTTCGAGAACGCGGTCGCCCTCGACGTGGCCATGGGTGGCTCCACCAACACGGTGCTGCACCTGCTCGCCGCCGCCCGCGAGGCGGAACTGGACTTCGGCGTCGCCGACATCGACGCCATCTCCCGCCGGGTGCCCTGCCTGGCGAAGGTCGCCCCGAACTCCCCGAAGTACCACATGGAGGACGTGCACCGCGCCGGCGGCATCCCCGCGATCCTCGGTGAACTGGACCGGGCCGGGCAGCTCAACCGGGACGTGCACGCCGTGCACTCCCCCTCGCTGGCCCAGTGGCTGACCGACTGGGACGTGCGCGGCGGCTCGCCGACGCCGGAGGCGGTCGAGCTGTTCCACGCCGCGCCGGGCGGGGTGCGTACCGTCGAGCCCTTCTCCACCACCAACCGCTGGTCGTCCCTGGACACCGACGCCGCCGAGGGCTGCATCCGCGACCGCGAGCACGCGTACTCCGCCGACGGCGGCCTGGCCATCCTGCACGGCAACCTGGCCCCGGAGGGCTGCGTCGTGAAGACCGCCGGGGTGCCGGACGACTGCCTGACGTTCCGCGGCCCGGCGAAGGTGTACGAGTCGCAGGACGACGCCGTCACCGCGATCCTCGCCAAGGAGGTCGTCGCCGGGGACGTCGTGGTGATCCGCTACGAGGGGCCCAAGGGTGGCCCCGGCATGCAGGAGATGCTGTACCCCACCTCGTTCCTCAAGGGTCGCGGTCTGGGCCGGTCCTGCGCGCTGCTCACCGACGGCCGTTTCTCCGGCGGCACGTCCGGCCTCTCCATCGGGCACGCCTCCCCCGAGGCAGCCTCCGGCGGGCTGATCGCGCTGGTCCGGGAGGGCGACGAGATCGTCATCGACATCCCGGCCCGGTCCATCGAGCTGAACGTGCCCGCCGACGAACTGGAGGCGCGGCGGGTGGCGGAGGAGAAGCGCGACAAGCCGTACACCCCGACCGACCGGCAGCGGCCGGTGTCGGCGGCGTTGCGCGCGTACGCCTCGATGGCCACCTCGGCCAGCGACGGCGCCTACCGCCGCGTCCCCGAGTAAGCGCCGCTTGATCGAAGCGACTTCGCCGATGTCGCGGTATCCCCACAACGGGATGCCACGACATCGGCGATCTCGTGTGTGGATCAAGGGCGCCGGGACACACGTGCGTCGACTACGCTGCGGGCTCGTTCCGCCGAACGGCGGCCAGCGGCGACGGATCCGGTTCGGTCCGATCGCAGCCTCACGGGGAGGACAGCCATGGTTCCTGCGCGCCTTCGAACACTCTCACGCCTGCTGACCACAGTCACCGTCGCGACGACGCTGGTGGCGGCGGCTCCGGTGCCGGCCGTCGCGGCGTCGAAGCCGACGATCGCCTTCTCCGACATCGCGTTCGCCACCGACCACGTCGACACCACCGGGGGCGGCACCACCGTCACTCTGAACTGGACGGTGACCGACACGTCGACCACCGCCCGCGACCTCAACGGCAGCATCTACGTGCAGGCTTACCAGGGCGCCACCGCGATCGGTCCGGTGGAGCAGGTCCGCTTCGCCCTCAACCGGGGCTGGCCCGTGGTTTCGCCGTACACCGGCGGGATCGCCAGCTCGTCGTACGCGTACGACTTCCTGGTGACCGAGTACGGCCCGACCGCGCCGGTGACCTACCGGGTCACGAAGATCACCGCGACCGACGATCAGGGCACGACGCGGACGCTCTCCGGCGACAAGATCAGTCCGGCCGCCGTGCTGAACGCCACGCAGACCCCGGACACCGCACCGCCGACGACGGAACATGTCTGGCTCGAATCGCCGACCAGGAACGTGGTCTACGACGACGGTTCCGGCGTGACCCTCCGATACGGCCTGTACGCCTTCGACGAGCCCGGCGCAGGCTTCTGGAAGGGTCGTATCGTGCTGGACGGCCCCGGCACGGCCGAGGTCGCGGCGCCGATCACCCTGACGAAGAACGACCAGGGTTACCTACTCTGTGGCGACAACCAGAACTGGGATATCTGGTACGTCATCTGCACCGTGCCGGTGACCCTGCCGGCCGGCAGCCCCACCGGCGACTGGACGGTGAAGTCGGTCAGCCTGACCGACCGCGCCGGCAACACGAAGCGCTACACCGGCATGGAGGCGCCGACGGTGCGGGTGACCCGCAACGAGGCCATCGACGCTACCGGTTTCGCGTTGAACCCGACGTTGCTGAACAACTGGCGCGAGTCGGCGACGACGACTCTGACCTTCAACGCGACCGGGGTCCAGGGCAAGCTGACCGCCACCACGGAGACCCGGGGCTGCTCGACCTGGAATCAGGTGCTGACCGAAGGCCCGGCGGGCACCTACGCGCTCCCGGCCGAAATCAACACATTGAACAGCGTCTGCACCATCGAGGGCATCCTGCTCACCGACGAGGCCGGCTCGGTCTCCGTGTACGGCGCGCACTACGGCCGGCCGGCACTCGGTCTGACGGCCACGCGGATGCCGGACACAGCCCGGCCGGTGGCGACGGCGGCCGCTTTGAGCAGCACCGAGGCCCGGCCAGGCGATGTGTTCAACGGCATCAGCATCCGCGTCACCATCGACGACGTCACGCTCGCTCCGATCGACGGCTACTCGACCACCATCTACAACTCCCTCGGCCACTCCGTCGGCGGTGCGAACGGTGGCATCCGGGTCGGGGCCGACGGACAGGTCTCGCTGTCGGTCTACTTCCGCGACCTGCCGCCGGGGACGTACACAGTAGGGTTCTCGCTCACCACCGCGGCCGGCAACACCGCCGGATGGGGCTACCCCAACGGGGGCAGTCCGGCGCCGTCCGGGCCGTTGGTGTTCACGAGCCTCCCTGCTGCCATCTGATCGACCCGACGTCGCCGATGTCGCGGTATCCCGTCCAATGGATACCGCGACATCGGCGACCGTGTGTTCATCAGGTGAGGTCGTTGACGGCGCGAAGCACCGGGCGGCGCGTCAGCGCGTCGACGTCCAGCGCGGCCTCGGACCGCACCATGAACGTGGCCGACTCACCCGGTAGCAGCGTGACCAGGGCCTTGTCGACGGATGCCGAGGCGTCCAGCCGGTCCGGGAAGAGGGTCAGGTCGCGCAGCACCGTGCGCGCCGTCACCCGGACCCGCTGACCGCCGTCGACCGGCTCGACCGTGGCGTCCCACGCCGCCGTCGGCCACTCGATCTCCCGGTCCTCGGCGAAGAACCACAGCGCACGCTCCGCAATGCCGCCGGCCTCCGCGACCAGCAGCTCACGACGGCTCTCGTCCGGCCGCGCCAGCTCCGCCGGCAGCGCCAGCACCACCGAGGAGTACGCCGGGACGTCCACCTCCACCGTCGTCTTCGCCCGAGGTTCACCGCTCAGGGTCAGCCGGGTCACCGGAACCGACGCCTGCCACGGCCGAGCGCTGTCGTTCACCGCGACCAGGGCCAGCCCACCGTCGCGGGGTTGCACGGTCAGCAGCCGGTCGGTGTACGCGTGGCGCAGCGCGTACCACAGGGGTTTGCGGCGGCCGTCGCCGTCGACGGCCGACCAGGAGGTCACCGGCCAGCAGTCGTTGAGCTGCCAGACGATCGTGCCGGCGCAGACGTCGCGATGGGAGCGGAAGTGCTCCACGCCGAGCTGGATGGCCCGCGCCTGGTTGAGCTGGGTGAGGTAGTGCCAGTCGTCGAAGTCGGCAGGTGCGGGCAGGTGGGCGTCCAGGCCCCGCTGGAGCTTGGCGTCACCGCCGACCGCCTTCTGGTGGTGGGCCATGCCCGGTGAGTCGGGCGCGAGCGGTTCGTCGCTCAACGCCCGGCGCAGGGTGGCGTACGCGGGTGGGCCCTGGTAGCCGAACTCGGCCACGAAGCGGGGCACGTACTCGCGGTACTTCGTGTAGTCGTCGGTGTTCCACACGTCCCAGATGTGGGTGGTGCCGTGCGCCGGGTCGTTGGGGTGGATGGTCTCGGTGCCCGACCAGGGGCTGCCCGGCCAGTACGGGCGGGTCGGGTCCAGCTCGCCGACGACGCGCGGCAGCACGTCGAGGTAGTAGCCGCGCCCCCAGGTGCGGCCCGCGAGGGATTCCTGCCAGTCCCAGTCGTGCCAGCCCCAGATGTTCTCGTTGTTGCCGGTCCAGAGCACCAGCGACGGGTGCGGTGTCAGGCGGGTCACCTGCTCGGCGGCCTCGGCGGCCACCTCGGTGGCGAACGGCTCCTCCTCGGGGTACGCGGCGCAGGCGAAGAGGAAGTCCTGTTGGACGAGCAAGCCGCGTTCGTCGGCGAGGTCGTAGAAGTCTTCCGACTCGTACCGGCCGCCGCCCCAGACGCGCAGCAGGTTGACGTTGGCGTCGGCGGCCTGGTCGAACCGCTCCGCGAGTCGCTCCCGGGTGATCCGGGTGGGGAACACGTCGTCGGGGATCCAGTTGACGCCCCGGACGAAGACCGGCACGTCGTTGACCGAGAGCGCGAACGGGGTGCCGTGCTCGTCGGGGGTGGTGTCCAGCCGGACCGAGCGGAAGCCGATCCGCCGGGACCAGGAGTCCAGGGTGTTCCCGTCCGGCGCGTGCAGGGCCACGTC
Source organism: Micromonospora sp. RB23 (assembly GCF_053585025.1). Lineage (NCBI taxonomy): Bacteria > Bacillati > Actinomycetota > Actinomycetes > Micromonosporales > Micromonosporaceae > Micromonospora > Micromonospora sp. RB23. The sequence continues at coordinate 1,584,564 of NZ_CM132111.1, read as the reverse complement.
CAGCAGGTGGCGGGCCTGCTCGCCGTACCCCCTGGGCCACCAGAGCGCGGGCTCGCGGACGGCGAGGGTCAGCACGGCCGTGCGCTGGCCGGCCTCGACGACGGCCTCGGCGCGGACGCCACCGACGGAGGCCCGGACGGTCAGTGGGACGTCGGCGGCCCGCTCGACCTCGACGTGCACCTCGACCCGGCCGTCACGGCCGTCGAGGGTGACCAGCGGACGGACGGTGGCCAGCCGGGCGGTGGACCAGGCATGCAGGCCGATGTCCTGCCAGATGCCGGCGGTGACCAGCGTCGGACCCCAGTCCCAGCCGAAGTTGCAGGCCATCTTGCGGACGAACTGGAAGGGCTCCGGGTACGCGTTGGGTCGGTCGCCGAGTCGGTTACGTTGCGCCTCGGCGTAGCGGTACACGGAGTCGAACGCGACGGTCAGCTCGTTGTCGCCGTCGCGCAGCAGCGCGCGCACGTCGAACCGGTAGCCGCGGTGCATGTTCTCGGTGCGGCCGACCTCGACACCGTTGACGCTGACGGTGGCGACGGTGTCGAGGCCGCCGCAGACGAGGTCGACCCGGTCGTGGTCACCGGCCGGCGACCGGAAGGTCGTCCGGTAGCGCCAGTCGGCGTGGCCGATCCAGGTCAGGGACAGCTCGTTGTCGTCGAGGTACGGGTCGGGGATCAGCCCGGCGTCGAGCAGGTCGGTGTGGACACACCCGGGCACGGTCGCCGGCACCGTCCGGTCGGCGATCCGCGCGGGCACGTCCGCCCCGGATGTCACCCGCAGCGTCCAGCCGTCGTGCAGGACCTGTCGGCTCACGATGCACCGCACCTTCGTGATCGAGACGTTAGCTGAACCGGATAAGCTCAGCCACCGTACGATCCGACCTCCGGGCTGTCAAAGACCGGTTGACGGCCCCCTCAGCAACCAAGGAGCACGCCGGTGAAGCGGCCGACCATCGCGGACGTCGCCCGACGCGCGGGGGTGTCCAAGGGCGCCGTGTCGTACGCGTTGAACGGGCAGCCCGGCGTCTCCGAGGCCACCCGGCAGCGCATCCTCGCCATCGCCACCGAGATCGGGTTCAGTCCCAGCAGCGCCGCGCGGGCACTGTCCGCCGCCACCGCCCGTGCCGTCGGCCTGGCCCTGTGCCGGCCGGCGCGGACGCTCGGCGTCGAGCCGTTCTTCATGGCGCTGATCAGTGGCGTGGAGGCCGAACTGTCGGCCCGCTCGTACGCGCTGACGTTGCAGGTGGTGGCCGACCACGACGCCGAGATCGCCGTCTACCGGCGGTGGTGGGGCGAGCGCCGGGTGGACGGGGTGCTCGTCTGCGACCTGCGCACCGACGATCAGCGCATCCCCGCGCTGGAACAGTTGCGCCTGCCGGCCGTCGTCATCGGTGGGCCGGGCGGCACCGGGGAGTTGGCCAGCCTGTTCTCGGACGACGCGGCGGCGCTGACCGAGGCGGTGGAGTACCTGGTCGCGCTCGGGCACCGCCGGATCGCCCGGGTCGGCGGCCTGCCCGACCTGCGGCACACCGAGATCCGTACCGACGCCTTCGCGGCGGTCTGCCAACGACTCGGTCTGACCGAGACCGTCACCGTCTTCTCCGACTACACCGGCGAGGAGGGCGGGCGGGCCACCCGACGACTGCTCAGCGCCACCGCGCGGCCCACCGCCGTTATCTACGACAACGACGTGATGGCCATCGCGGGGCTCTCGGTGGCCCAGGAGATGGGCCTGAGCGTGCCGGCCGACCTGTCCATCGTGGCCTGGGACGACTCGCCGCTGTGCCGGCTGGTGCACCCGCCGTTGACGGCGCTGGGCCGCGACATCTCCGCGTACGGCGCGCACGCGGCCCGGCACCTGCTCGGCGTCATCGCGGGCGAGCCGGCGACGCGGCTGCGGGACGAGACGCCGCAGTTGACCGCGCGGGGCAGCACGGCACCGCCCCGGCAGAGGTGAACCGGTTCATCACCGGTACGCCGAGGGAAACTCCTCGAAGTACGCCTCGACGCGCTCGGCGGTCGCCGGACGGGACAGCGCGAAGCCCTGCCCGTAACGACACCCCGCCCGGTGGGCTCCCTCGACCTGGGTGGGCGACTCCAACCCCTCCGCGACGATCTCCACGCCCAACCGCTCACCGACGTTGACCACCACGTCGATCAGCGGCGGCTGCCCCGTCGGCTCCGCCCCGACCAGGTCGGGACCCACCTTCAGCAGGTCGATCGGCAGTCGCCGCAGGTGGGCCAGCGAGGCGTGTTCGGGCCGGAAGTCGTCGAGCGCGGTGCGTACGCCAAGCGACCGCAGACCCGCCAGCCGGGCGACCACTGTCGACAGGTCGGCGGCGATCCTCGGCTCGGCCACCTCCACCACCAGGCGCTCCGGCAGCACCCCGTACGCGGCCAGGACCGCCGCCACCCGCTGCACGAAGTCGGGCGTGGTCAGCTCGCGGGTGGTCACGTTGACGGCCATCCACAGCTCCCGGGAGCCCGCGGACCAGGCGCTCAACTGGCGGCAGGCCCGGTCCAGCACCCACCACTCCAACTCGCCGACCAGATCCAGATCCTCGGCGACCGGCAGCAGCTCGGCCGGGAGCACCGTGCCGAGCACCGGGCTGCGCCACCGCAGCAGCGCCTCCGCGCCCACCGGCTGCCGGTCGGTCAGGTCGAGCACCGGCTGGTAGACCAGGTCCAGCTCGCCCCGGGCGACCGCGCCCGGCAGCTCACGTTCCAGGTCGAGCCGACGGACCAACTGCTCCTCCAGGAACGCGTCGTACCACTCGACCCGGTCCCGGCCCAACTGCACCGCCCGCCGCCGGGCCAGCTCGGCCTGGCGGAGCACGTCGGCCGGCCCCGCGCCACCCACCTCGGCCAGCCCGATGCTCGCCTGCACGCGCAGCACCGACCCGGCCAACCGGTACGGCGAGGTGAGCGTGGCCAGCAGCCGGGTGCCCAGCGCGTACGCCAGCACCGGCCCCGCACCGGTGACCACCGCGAAGCCGGCGCTGGCGCAGGCGGTCACCAGATCGCCGGGCGCGACGACCGCCCGCGCCCGCAGGGCCGCCTCGGCGAGCGCGTCCTCGCGGGCCACCGGACCCAGCCCCTCGATGCCATGCAGCTCCACCAGGAGCAGCGCGCCGGCCGGCGCGGGCACGTCGCCGATCGCGGCGAGGGCGGCGAGCAGGGCAGCCCGGTCGCCCGGCCCGTCGCCAGCCGGGCCGAGGCCGTGCCGCGACCAGGAGACACCCGTGTCGGGCCACGTCGCGTCGACGTCGGCCGCGGGAGTCAACGACCCGGCCGTCGGGGTCTCCCACGGCGGTTGCGGCTCCCGGCGGCGGATCGCGTGGTCGGTGGCCCGGCGGTGCGCGGCCTGCCGCTCGGGACCGCCCCCGTCACCGCCGCGCAGCAACTCCCGCAGCACCAGAGGTGGCACCGCTGCCAGGGCGAGCAGCAGACTCGTCCGGTCCGGAGCGCGACCAGAACCGAGGTGCAGGCCCGCCGCGAGCAGCAGCACCGACGCCGGGACCACCGTCCGGGGCCAGGTCGTGGCGGGCCGACCGGCCGACGACGTCGCACTGGCCGCCGCTACCGCGGATGTCGCGCCGAGGGCGGTCAGCAGCATGCCGAGCACCAGCGGCGGCACCGCGAGAAGCGGCGCGCGCCCCGTCGACGCGGGCGGCAGGATCGTCAACAGCGCCAACCCGGCCAGGGTGAGCAGGACGCCTCCCCGGCAGGTCGCGTGACCCGAGCGCCGCCCGGCGCCGGTGAACGCGCTGAGCGCGGCGTTGCCCAACCCCGCCAGCGCCAGCGCCCCGACCAGCCGGGCCGGCGCGCGGAGAGTGTCGACGGGCAGGAGCAACCACCCGGCGAGGGTCAGCCCGACCGTCGGGCCGGCCGCCTCGACCACCGTCCGTAGGCGGCCCCGCGAGGGCGTTCGCGCCGGAAGCCCGCGCAGCCCGGCCACGGACAGGACCGCGACGGTGAGCGACCCGAGCAACGCGACCGTGCGCTGCCGGGTGTCGACCAGCGGCAGCGCGGCAGCGACCCAGCCGGCCGCCACCACCGCCGCGTCGAGCAGGACCGCCGACACCCGCCACGAGCCGGTCGACGGCGGCGCGGTGGGCCGGCGGGCGGCCAGCCGGGAGAGTCGTACGCCGGCGAGGGTGGCGCCCGCGCCACCGGCCAGCGCGATCACCACCGGTGTCGGGACCACCGCGGCCGCGCCGGCGAGGACGAGCAGCGCCACGGCCGTGGACACGGCGGCCTCCGGGGCCGCCCGGCGGGGGACGAGAAAACGGAACGGGTACGCGAGGAGCACGGCGGTCGCCTTCGTGAGGGGGCACGGGGCGGTGCGGCGGTGCAGATGGTGCGGCGGTGGTGCGGTGGTGCGGGACGGCGGATGTTGCGAGTCCGCTGCCCAACACTGAGAAACGACCGGCGACCGGCTTGGTTACGCCTCGGCCATCGGCACGAAGCAGTGACCCATGTCACTGTACGGCGTACGGGCCTCCGTGACACCGCCCGCCGCGACCCCCGCCGACCAGGGGTGGGATCATCGCAGGGTGAGTACGCCCGACACGGTCCGCTTCCGTTTCAACCAAGCCATCCTGGTCGCCGCGGTCATCGCCTTCATCGGCGCCCTGCCGCTGGCGAACGCCCGGGCGTACCTGCTGCCGGTGCTGCTCGTCCCCCTCGGCGTCGGGGTGTGGGCCTGGCGGGCCGGCACCGACGCCGACCCCCGGGAGCTGCGCCTGCGGGCGCTGTTCGGGCAACGCCGGATCGGCTGGGACCACGTCGTCGAGTTCGCCACCGACGCACGCGGACGGGCCGTCGCCCGACTCGACGACGGCCGGCAGGTCGTCCTGCCGGCGGTACGCGGCACCGACCTGCCCCGACTGGTCTCGGCCACCGGCCAGACCCTGCCGGACGAGGCGGCCGAGACGCCCGGCGCCTAGGGCGTACCGCGACCGCCCGCCGGATCAGTAGCCGTCGACCACCCTGTTGGTGAGCGGTTCACCGGCGGCGAACCGTCGTACCTGCTCGCCGACCAGCCGGTACGCACGCGGCAGCAACCCCCGCACCGACCCCGCCACGTGCGGGGTGAGCAGCACGTTCGGCATCGTCCACAAGGGAGACTCGGCGGGCAACGGTTCCGGGTCGGTGACGTCCAGCGCGGCCGAGATCCGGCCGGTGGCCAGTTCGGCGACGAGCGCGTCGGTACGCGCCACCGGACCACGGGCCGCGTTGACCAGCAGCGCCCCGTCGGGCATCGCGGTCAGGAAGTCCTTGTCGATCAGACCGCGCGTCTGGTCGGTGAGCGGCACCAACACCACCACCACGTCGGCGTCGGGCAGCAGCCGCGGCAGCTCCGCGACGGCGTGCACCGACTGCTCCGGCCGGGCGCTGCGGGCGACGAGGGTGAAGCTCACGCCGAACGGCGCGAGCCGGTCGCGTACCGCCGTGCCGATCGAGCCGGCCCCGACGATCAGCACCCGCTTGCCGGTCAGCTCGTCCGTCGGCGTGTTGCCGTCGTACGCCCACCGCCGCTGCGCCTGCGCGCGGACGAAGGCGGGAAACGCCCGGAGCTGCGCCAGGATCGCGGTGACCACCCACTCGGCGGTGGACGGATCGTGCACCCCCCGGGCGTCGCAGAGGGTGACCCCGTCGGGCATCCGGCCGACCCAGGTGTCCGCCCCGGCGGAGAGCAGTTGCACCACCTCCACGTCGGGCAGCTCACCCAGCAGCGCGGTGGCGTCCGAACCGCTCAGGAACGGCGGCACCCAGAAGCGGACGTCGGCAACGGCGGACGGCAGGCGGTCTGCGTGTTCGGCGACCTCCACCGTCACGCCCGGGGGCAGCTCGCCGACGAGGTCCAGGCCGGCCCGGTGCGGAATCCATACCTTCACGTCCGCCGACGATAGCCGTCGCCACGACGGCCGGCGCGGGCACGGCGGAACCCCGCCCTCCGGGCGAGACGCGACACACTGGTTTTGGACCCGGCCACGGCGAGGTATAACCGAGGATCGGGGGCTCGGTCGGCCTCCACCCCGGCAGACAGGTGTTCGATGACCGACGGCTCCCCCGCCAGCGCGCGACGTTCGAACGCCTCACCTCCGGCGCTCGGCGACACGGCGCGCCTGCGCGCGCTCGCCGACACGGGGCTGGACGCGGCCCCGGACGAGGCGTTCGACCGGTTCGCCCGACTGGTCAGCGACCTGCTGGAGGTGCCGGTCGCGCTGGTCTCGCTGGTCTCCGCCGACCGGCAGTTCTTCCCGGGCGCGGTCGGTCTGCCCGAGCCGTGGTCGCAGCGGCGGCAGACCCCGTTGAGCCATTCGTTCTGCCAGCACGTGGTGGACACCGAAGTGCCGATGGTGCTGCCGGACGCCCGGCTCTACCCCCGCGTACGGGACAACCTCGCCATCGACGACCTCGGCGTCGTCGCGTACGCCGGGATGCCGTTGACCGACCTCTCCGGCCGGGTGCTCGGCTCGCTGTGCGCCATCGACAACAAGCCCCGGGCGTGGACCGCCGGACAGCTACGGACGCTGTCCGACCTCGCCGCAGCCTGTTCCTCGGAGTTGCGCCTGCGGATCGCGCTGGACGGCGCGCAGGAGGCGCGTCGTCGGGTCGTACGGGCGCACCAACGACTGGAACTGCTGGCCGGTGTCAGCGAGACGCTGGCCGGCACCCTGGACGTGGGCACGTCGCTGCGCCGGCTCACCGCCGCCATGGTGCCGCTGCTCGCCGACTGGTGCGTGCTCATCCTGGCCGGGCCGACGGGACAGCCCCGGGAAGTCGTCGCGGCGCACCGGGACCAGGCCCGGACGCCGGACGTCGACCGCTTCGCCGGGCTGCTGCGGACCGGCCTGAACCAGGAGTCGGTGATTCGCTCGGTGCTGCGGACCGGTCAGCCCCGGCTCGGTCCGGTGGCGTCGCCGGCCGACGTGGCCCGGGGCACCACGGACGCGGAGCTGCCGGCGATCGCCGAGCGGCTGGGCATCGCGTCGTACCTCAGCGTGCCGGTGCGGGCCGCCGGGGGCACCGTGCTGGGCGCCATCACCCTGGTCAACGCCCCCGGCCGCCAGCAGTTCGACGACCGCGACCTGCTCACCGCCGTGGACATCGGCCGCCGCGCGGGGCAGGCCATCGGCAACAGCTCGATGTACGGGGAGCAGCGGCACGTCGCCGAGGTCCTGCAACACAGCATGCTGCCGCGGCTGCCGCTCGTGTCGGACCTGGAGCTGGCGGCCCGCTACCAGCCGGCGGCCGAGCGGGTGGAGGTCGGTGGCGATTGGTACGACGCCTTCGTGCAGCCCGACGGCGACCTGATCGCGGCGATCGGGGACGTGGCCGGGCACGACATCGAGGCCGCCGCGACCATGGGTCAGCTCCGCAACCTGGTGCGCGGCAACGCGTTCGGCCGGCACGACGAGGTCGGGGAACTGGTGAGCCACCTGGACGAGGCGATCCGCGGTCTGCGACTGCCCATCGCGGCCACCGCCACGTTGGTGCGCATCCGCCCGGTGCGCTCCGGTGTCCGGGACGTGACGTGGTGCAACGCCGGACACCCGCCGGCCCTGGTGGTCCGCGCCGGCGGCGCGGTGGACGTGCTCGAGGCGACGCCGGAGCCGCTGCTCGGCCTGGCCCGGCCCACGCCGCGGACCAGCCGGTCGACGAGGCTCGCCCCGTCAGACACGCTGCTGCTCTACACCGACGGGCTGATCGAGCGTCGGGACCGGTCCATCGACGACGGGCTCGCCGAGCTGGTGGCCCGGTTGACCGGCACCGACACGCTGCCCTTGGACGAACTGTGCGACCTGCTGCTCGCCTCGATCGACCGCCGCGAGGACGATACGGCGCTGCTGGCGGTCCGGGCCCGCTGAGAGCAGCGGGTCCGGCCGGGCGGTCCGGCGGGCTACCCTGGGCCGGGTGAGAGCCCGTCCCCCGTACCCTCGCGTCCGCCGCCTCCGGGCGGTCCTCGCGGCGTCCTGCGCGGCGCTGCTGTTCGCCTCGGGTTGCAGCTTCGGCGAGCCGGAACCCGACCCGGCGGGTGAGCCACCCAACCTGCCGACCCCGTCGGCGTCGGCGAACCCCGGCGGCGCGGACCGGCAGGCGGTGACCACCGTGCTGGCAAAGGGGCTGCGCGTGCCGTGGGCCATCGCGTTCCTGCCCGACGGCGGCGCGCTGGTCACCGAGCGGGACACCGGCCGGATCCTCCAGGTGGGCCCGGAGTCCGGCCCGGACGGGCTACGGGTCCGGGTCGTGCAGACGATCAACGATGTGGCGGCGGCGGGTGAGGGCGGCCTGCTCGGCATCGCCGTCTCCCCCGGCTACGCCCAGGACCGGACGGTCTTCGTCTACTACACCGCCGAGCAGGACAACCGGGTCGCCCGCCTGCAGATCGGAGGGCAACCCACCCCGATCCTCACCGGCATCCCGAAGGCGAACGTGCACAACGGCGGTGGGTTGGGCTTCGGGCCGGACGGGCAGCTCTACGTCAGCACCGGTGACGCGGGCGAACGACCCAACGCGCAGGACACCAAGAGTCTCGGCGGCAAGATCCTGCGGATCACCACCGACGGCAAGCCCGCGCCGGGCAACCCGTTCCCCGGCTCGCCCGTGTGGTCGTTCGGCCACCGCAACGTGCAGGGCTTCGCCTGGGACGCGGCCAAGCGCATGTACGCCGTGGAGTTCGGCCAGAACACCTGGGACGAGGTCAACCAGATCACCAAGGGCGGCAACTACGGCTGGCCGGAGGTCGAGGGGCAGGCCGGCGACAAGCGCTACACCGACCCGATCGCGCAGTGGGCGACGTCCGAGGCGTCCTGCTCCGGGCTGGCCGCCGCGGACCGGCTGCTGGTCACCGGCTGCCTGCGCGGCAAGCGGCTCTGGGTGCTGGAGCTGACCGACACCGGCACGCTGCTCGGGCAGCCCAGCGAGCTGTTGACCAACCGGTACGGGCGGCTGCGTGCCGTGGCCGCCGCGCCCGACGGCTCGCTCTGGGTGAGCACCTCCAACCACGACGGGCGGGGTGATCCGGCGGCGGACGACGACCGTCTCCTGCGGGTGGTCTTCGCCGGCGGTGACGGCGGCCGCAGCTGACCTGCGTCACCTTCCGCCCAGGTTTGCCAAGATCCCTCGACGGGCAGGTCAGAATCTCAGCATGGACGGGCAACGCGACGAGCGGCACGGCGACGCCGAGGACCGGGACGACCCGGTGACCGGTGGCGAGCCGCCGCGCCCGACCCGCCGGCGGATCGGTCGTCCCGGCGGACCGGTGCGGCGCACGGGCACGATCCTCGCCGTGCTGGTGGTGGCCCTGGCCGGGGCGGTGCTCGGCGTGCTGGCCGGTGGTCGGGTGGACACCGACATCGGGCCGTTCCGGGCCAACCTCACCCTCTCGCCCGCCGGCGACGGCGGGACGACCATCGACGTGCCGCCGCTGGGCGCGCTGCTGATCGACAGCCACAGCGGCCCGACGCACCTCACCGTCCGGCTCGGCGCGCTCGACCAGGGACGCACCGAGGCGCTGCTCGACGACCCGGCGAGCATCAGCCGGGCCAGCCAGAGCGCTGTGGAGGACGTGCGCTCCGGGGTGATGCGGCTCGGCCTGCGTACTCTCGCCTCGGCGGTGCTGGTCACCCTCATCCTGGCCGCGTTGGTCTTCCGGGACGTGCGGCGTACGGCGTGGGCGGGCGGCTTGGCGCTGCTGGTCACCGCCGGCAGCCTCGGCACGGCCGCCGCGACGCTGCGCCCACAGGCGATCGAGGAGCCACGCTACGAGGGTCTGCTGGTCAACGCGCCGGCGATCGTCGGTGACGCCCGCCGCATCGCCAACGACTACACCAAGTACGCCGAGCAGCTCCAACGCATCGTGGGCAACGTCAGTCAGCTCTACACGACGGTGTCGGCGTTGCCGGTGCTGGACCCCGCGCCGGGCACCACCCGGGTCCTGCACGTCTCCGACATGCACCTCAACCCGACCGGCTGGCAACTGATCCGCACGGTGGTGGAGCAGTTCGGCATCGACGTGGTCATCGACACCGGCGACATCACCGACTGGGGCAGTGAGCCGGAGGCGTCGTTCGTCGGCTCGATCAGCCTGCTCAAGAAGCCGTACGTGTTCATCCGGGGCAACCACGACTCGGGTAAGACCGGCGCCGCGGTGGCGCGTCAGCCGAACGCGATCGTGCTGAACAACTCGACGACCACGGTGGCGGGGCTGACCATCGCCGGCATCGGCGACCCGCGCTTCACCCCGGACAAGAACACCTCGCCGGCCGGCAGCGGGTTGACCCAGGAGGTGGCGGACCAGGTGATCGGCGCGGGTGAGCAGCTCGCCGCGACGATCCGCAACTCGCCGCGGCCGGTCAACATCGCCCTCGTGCACGACCCGGCGTCGGCCGGGCCGCTGGCGGGCACCTGCCCGTTGGTGCTGGCCGGACACACGCACGCCCGGCAGGTCTCCAAGCTGCCGCAGGCAGCCGGTCAGCAGCCCACCACCCTGTTCGTGGAGGGCTCGACGGGCGGGGCCGGGCTGCGCGGCCTGGAGGGCGAGAAGCCGACCCCGCTGTCGATGAGCGTGCTCTACTTCGACCAGCAGAAGATGCTCCAGGCGTACGACGACATCACCGTCGGAGGCACCGGCCAGGCCCAGGTGAACCTGGAACGCCACATCGTGCAGGACCCGAACGCCGGCACGCCCGCCTCGGTCACCCCCACCCCGACCCGCTGAGCGCGGGCCGGGGCGTAGCGGGTCAGCGCAGGGCGACGGCGGCCAGGGCGGCGTTGACGATGCTGCCGGGCAGCAGGTCGTGCAGCTCGTACAGGTCGGCGACGCTGCCGGACTGGCCGAACTCGTCCACCCCGAGCGGCACCGCCGGAGCGCCGAGCGCCGAACCGAGCCACGCCATCGCGTGCGACGCCGCGTCGTGCACGGTCACCACGGGCACCCGGTCGGCGAACGCGGACCGCAGCGCGCCGGGCACGCTGGGCACGGTGGCCGTGCGGACGCCCTGACGCAGGGTGCGCTGCCAGGCCCGGTAGAGCCGGTCCAGGCTGGTCACATCCACCACGTGCGCGGCGATGCCCTCCTCGGCCAGCTCCGCGGCGGCGGCCAGCACCTCCGGCAACACGGCGCCGGAGGCGGCGAGCTGCACCACCGGCGCGTCGGCCAGGTGCGGGTACGCCTGGTGCGCGTCGACGAGCCGGTACGCCCCGGCGACCACCTGCCGGCGCAGCACCGCGTCGCCGAGTCGGGCCCGCGCCGCCTCGAACGGCGCCTGGTCCAGCGGACGGGTGCTGAGCCGGAAGTAGTACGCGCCGTCCTCGGCGGGAGCGGCCGTCGCGGCGGGCCTGGATCCGCCGGCGATCTGACCCAGCGCGTCGCAGAGCAGCCAGTCGAGACTGCCCGCGTACGCCGGCTCGACGAACGTCACGCCGGGCAGCTCCAAGCCCACCGAGGCGGTGATCGTGGACTGGTGCGCGCCGCCCTCGGGGGCCAGGGTGATGCCGGACGGGGTGCCGGCCACCACGAACCGCGAGCCGGAGTACGTGCCGTACAGGAACGCGTCCAGGCCCCGCAGCACGAACGGGTCGTAGACCGTGCCGACCGGCAGCAGCGGCTGCCCGGAGAGGTCCCAGGAGAGGCCGAGCTGACCGAGCAGCAGGAACAGGTTCATCTCCGAGATGCCCAGCTCGATGTGCTGCCCGGTCGGGCTCTCGGTCCAGCGCAGCATCCGGTCCTCGGTCCAGGAACGCTGCTCGGTGGGTGCGAACACCCCGGTCTTGTTGATGAACCCGGCGAGGTTGGTCGAGGTGGCCACGTCCGGGGCGGTGGTGACCAGGTAACGGCCGACCTCCCGGTCCCGCGCCAGGTCGACGAGCACCCGACCGAACACCTCCTGCGTGGAGATGGGCTTGTTGGCGCGTACTCCCGTGCTCTCCGGAACGGTGACCCCCAGCGCGCGCTCGCGCGGCGCGCGGGACAGCGACTCACGGCGGGCGCCGGCCCGGATGCCGGCCTCCGACGCCGGGTCGAGGCGGTCCCACTCGGTCTCGGCGGTCAACCCGTGCGCGGCGCGCAGCGCGTCGACCTGCTCGGTGCTGAGCAGCGCGGAATGGTTGCGCGGATTGCCGGCGATGGGCAACCCCCAACCCTTGACGGTGTACGCGAAGACGACGCTGGGCCGGTCGGTGACCGCGTCGCACTGGGCGTAGGCGTCGAGCATCGCGGACAGGTCGTGCCCGCCCAGGTCGGTGACGAGCGGGCCGAGGTCCTCGTCGGTGATGCCCTCGATCAGCTCGGCGATGCGGGCCGGCGCGCCGTCCAGGAACTGCTTGCGCAACGCGTCGCCGGCCAGCCCGAACAGCGACTGGTACTGCTCGTTGGGCATCGCGTCGATCCAGTCGCGCAGCGCCTCGCCACCGGGCCGGGCGTACGCCTCGGCGAGCTTGCGGCCGTACTTGACCTCCACAACGTGCCAGCCGGCCGCCTCGAACTGGCCGCGCCACTGGTTGATCCGGATGCCGGGCACCACCCGGTCCAGCGACTGCCGGTTGAAGTCGACGAGCCACATCACGTTGCCCAGGCCGGTGGTGGCGGGGTCGGCCACCGCCTCCCAGATGTTGCCCTCGTCCAGCTCGGCGTCGCCGATCAGCGCCACGAACCGGGAGTGCGGGCGGGCCCCGAAGTGGGCGTCGACGTACCGACGGGTGGCGGCGGCGAAGAGCGGCGCCGCCGCGCCCAGACCGACCGAGCCGGTGGAGAAGTCCACCTCGTCGGGGTCCTTGGTGCGCGACGGGTACGACTGGAGGCCACCCCGCTCCCGCAGGCGGGGCAGGTAGGAGCGGTCCAGGTTGCCCAGCAGGTACTGGATGGCGTGGAACACCGGGGAGGCGTGCGGCTTGACGGCGACGCGGTCCTCGGCGTCCAGGTGGGCGAACCACAGCGCGGTCATCGCCGTGACGAGCGAGGCGCTGGACGCCTGGTGACCGCCGACCTTCACGCCGTCGCCGGTGGCCCGGTCGTGGTTGGCGGCGTCCACGATCCGGGTGGCGAGCCAGAGCACCCGCCGCTGGATCTCGTCGAGGACGGCAAGGTCGTGCTGGGTCACGGTGGCTCCATTCGGGCGTCGACGCCGGGACGCGGGGTGGCCGCGTGTCGACAGGGGTGAGGAGAAGGCCGCCGCCGGGTCGCGGCGGCGGCCTGTTCCGGGTGGGGTCTCAGCCCTGGACGCCCAGGCGCTCCAGGATCAGCGTGCGGACCGCTGCGGCGTCGGCCTGACCACGGGTCGACTTCATCACCGCGCCGACCAGGGCGCCGGCTGCCGCCACCTTGCCGCTACGGATCTTGTCGGCGATGCCCGGGTTGGCGGCGATGGCCTCGTCCACGGCGGCGGTGAGCGCGCCGGTGTCCGAGACGACCTCCAGGCCACGGCTGGTCATGATCTCGGTGGGCGAGCCCTCACCGTCGACCACGCCCTCCAGCACCGTACGGGCCATCTTGTCGTTGAGCTTGCCCGCGTCGACCAGGCCCTGCAACTCGGCGACCTGCGCGGGGGTGGCGCCGACGTCGGCCAGTTCCACGCCGCTCTCGTTGGCCCGCCGGGACAGCTCGCCCAGCCACCACTTGCGGGCCGCCGCCGGGGTGGTGCCGGCGGCCACGGTGGCCTCGATCAGCTCGACCGCTCCGGCGTTGAGCACCGACTGCATGTCCAGGTCGGACAGGCCCCACTGCTGCTGGAGCCGACGCCGGTGCACCCGGGGCAGCTCCGGCAGGGCGGCCTTCAGCTCGGCGACCCAGGCCGGGTCCGGGGCGACCGGCACGAGGTCCGGCTCCGGGAAGTACCGGTAGTCGGTCGCGGTCTCCTTCGAGCGGCCCGGCGTGGTGTCGCCGGTGTCCTCGTGGAAGTGCCGGGTCTCCTGGGTGATCCGGCCGCCCGCGTCGAGCACCGCCGCCTGCCGCAGCATCTCCGAACGGACCGCCCGCTCCACCGACCGCAGCGAGTTGACGTTCTTCGTCTCGGTACGCGTGCCCCACTCCTGCCCCGGCAGGTTGAGCGAGGTGTTCACGTCGCAGCGCAGCGAACCCTCCTCCATCCGCACGTCCGAGACGCCGAGGGTACGGATCACGTCGCGCAGCTCGGCGACGTACGCCCTGGCCACGTCGGGGGCGAGCGCCCCGGTGCCCACCACGGGCTTGGTAACGATCTCGACCAGCGGGATGCCGGCCCGGTTGTAGTCGACGAGCGACTCGGTCGCGCCGTGGATCCGCCCGGTGGCGCCGCCGACGTGCAGCGTCTTGCCGGTGTCCTCCTCCAGGTGCACCCGCTCGATCTCGATCCGGACCGTCTCGCCGTTCACCTCGACGTCCAGGTAACCGTCGACGCAGATCGGCTCGTCGTACTGGCTGATCTGGAAGTTCTTCGGCATGTCCGGGTAGAAGTAGTTCTTGCGGGCGAACCGGCACCACTCGGCGATCGAGCAGTTCAACGCCAGACCGATCCGGATGATCGCCTCGATGGCGGCCTTGTTGGCCACCGGCAGCGACCCGGGCAGGCCCAGGCACACCGGGCAGACCCGGGTGTTCGGCTCGCCACCGAAGTCGGTCGGGCAGCCGCACCACATCTTGGTGTTCGTGCCCAACTCGACGTGGGTCTCCAGGCCGATCACCGGTTCGTAGCGCGCGACGACCTCGTCGTACGCGGGAAGCGTCGTCGTCATCTGGGCTCCTGCCTCACAGTGCCGGTGGGGTGAACGTGCCGACCGCGGACTCCAGCGCGGCCGCGACCCGGTACATCCGGTCGTCGGCCATCGTCGGGGCCATCACCTGAAGGCCCACGGGCAGCCCCTCGGACAGGCCGCAGGGCACCGAGATGCCCGGACCGCCGTACAGGTTGGTCGGGATGGTGAACAGGTCGGCCAGGTACATCTGGTACGGGTCGGCGGTGCGCGCGCCGATCGGGAAGGCCGTGAACGGGGTGGTCGGCGAGATCAGCGCGTCGACCCGCTCGAACGCGGCCGTGAAGTCCCGCGTGATCAGCGTACGGACCTTCTGCGCCTGCCCGTAGTACGCGTCGTAGTAGCCCGACGACAGCGCGTACGTGCCGACCATGATGCGGCGCTTCACCTCGGGGCCGAAGCCGGCCTCGCGGGTCAGCGACATGACCTCCTCCAGCGACCGGTTGCCGTCGTCGCCGACCCGCAGGCCGAACCGGACGCCGTCGAACCGGGCCAGGTTCGAGGAGCACTCGCTCGGCGCGATCAGGTAGTACGCCGGCAGCGCGTACGCGAACGTCGGGCAGGAGACCTCCACGACCTCGGCGCCCATCTTGGTCAGCGCGTCGACCGACTCGCGGAACGCCGTCATCACACCCGGCTCGGCGCCCTCGCCGACGAACTCACTGACGATGCCGAGCCGCACGCCGGTCAGGTCGCCGGTCGCGCCGAGCTTCGCCGCCGCCACCACGTCCGGCACGGGCTGCGGGATCGACGTCGAGTCCATCGGGTCGTGCCCGCCGATCACCTGGTGCAGCAGGGCCGCGTCGAGCACGTTGCGGGCGCACGGGCCGGGGGTGTCCAGCGACGAGGAGAACGCCACCAGGCCGTACCGGGAGGTGCCGCCGTAGGTGGGCTTCGCCCCGACGGTGCCGGTGACCGCGCCGGGCTGGCGGATCGAGCCACCGGTGTCCGACCCGATCGCCAGCGGCGCCTCGTACGCGGCCAGCGCGGCGGCGCTGCCGCCACCCGAGCCACCCGGGATGCGGCTCAGGTCCCACGGGTTGTGCGTCGGGCCGTACGCCGAGTACTCGGTGGAGGAGCCCATCGCGAACTCGTCCATGTTCGTCTTGCCCAGCATCACCGTGCCGGCGGCGCGCAACCGCTGCACGATCGTCGCGTCGTACGGGGGGCGCCAGCCTTCGAGGATCTTCGAGCCGACGGTGGTCGGCACGCCACGGGTGGCGAGCACGTCCTTCACGGCGACCGGCACGCCCGCGAGCGGGCCCAACTCCTCGCCGGCGGCCCGGCGCTCGTCCACGGCACGGGCCGCGGCGAGCGCGCCGTCGGTGTCCACGTGCAGGAACGCGTGCACCCGGTCATCGACCGCGGCGATCCGGTCCAGGTGCGCCTGGGTCACCTCGACGGCGGAGGTCTCCCCGCCGGCGACCAGGGCGGCGATCTCCGTCGCGGTCATTCTGGTCAAATCACTCATGCCGTCACTCCGCTTCGCTCCGCGACGCCATGAGGCACCACAGCGCTGCACTGTTGATTCGCTCGCTGGCGCCCGCTCATGACGCAACGTCCTCGCTCAGAATCCGGGGTACGCGGAACCGCTGGTCCTCGGCGTCCGGCGCGCCCGACAGCGCCTCCTGCGGGGTCAGGCACGGCGTGACGACGTCCTCGCGGAAGACGTTGGTCAGCGGCACCGAGTGCGAGGTCGGCGGGATGTCCGCGGCGGCGACCTCGCCGACCTGGGCGACCGCCTGGAGGATCACGTCGAGCTGGCCGGCGAACGTGTCCAGCTCCTCCTCGGTGACGGCGAGCCGCGACAGGCGCGCCAGGTGCGCGACCTCCTCGCGGGAGATGGCGGCCATCCGTGCCCCCTTCTGATGTCCTGCTGGTCGGGCGGTGTGCCGGCCGCGCGGCGGGTGCAGCGTGACGCGCGGTGACCGGAGCGAGTCTATTGTTCCGCGCCCCGCGCCGGCTGCTCGGGTGGGTCAGCGCGTCAACCGGCGACCGGCGTCCGGGTCCGGGCCGCCGCTGGGGCGCACCGGCCGGTACCGGGCCAGCCAGGTGACCAGCTCCTCGGCGGGCATCGGACGGGCGTAGAACCAACCCTGGGCCGCGTCGCAGCCGGCCGCGTACAGCATCCGCCAGGTCCGCTCGTCCTCCACGCCCTCGGCGACCACCCGCAGACCCAACGCGCCCGCCAGCTCGATCGTCGAGCGGACGATCGCCGCGTCGTCGGCGTCCTCGGCCATCCCCAGCACGAACGACCGGTCCACCTTCACCTCGGACAACGGCAGCCGGCGCAGGTGCTGCAACGACGAGTAGCCGGTGCCGAAGTCGTCAAGCGCGATGGCCACCCCGATCTGGTGCAACCGGGTGATCGTCGCCAGCACCCGGCGCGGATCGGCCATCAGGGCGCCCTCGGTGATCTCCAGTTGCAGCCGCTCGGCCGGCACCCCGTACCGGGCCAGCCGGTCGGCGATCTGGTCGGCGATCTCGCCGGTGTGCAGGTCACGCACGCTGACGTTGAGCGCCGCACGCAACCCGATGCCGGCCGCCGACCACTTGGCGAGCTGCTCCACCACGTCGTCCACGACCCGACGGGTGAGCAGCCGCATCACCGCGCTCTGCTCGGCGACCCGGATCAGCTCCTCCGGGTCGACCATGCCCCGGCGGGGATGCCGCCAGCGCAGCAGTGCCTCGACGCCGACCACCTCCCCCGTCGCGATGGCGATCTGCGGTTGGTAGTACATGGTGATCTCGCCGGCGTCGTCGACCGGCTCGCCGTCGCGTACCCACGCGCTCGGCTCGATCATCCGGCCCTCGGCGGCGGACCCGCCGTCGTGCCCGGGACGGCGGTCCCCCGCCGGCGGCAGCGCGCCGCCGTTCGGCGACCGCCGCCCGTGACCGCCGGCACGCCGGTCCCGGCCCGGACCGGGTCGGGTGCCGGGAATCGTCGCGCGGCTGTTGCGGCCCCGGATCGGATCGGCCGCGGTGGCGATCCGGTTGATCAACTCGTCGGCGTGCGCCGCCTCGTCGCCGGCACGCCGGCGGCGACCCCACCACCGTCCGCCGGTCACCGGCGGCGCGGCGATCACCGGCGCGGCCCCGGCCGGCAGCGCGGCGCCGTCACCGCCGCGCACCTCGGCCTCCACCGCGAGGGGTACGTCTGCCGTCCGCTCCGACCCACCCCGCTCGGCGTGCCGGGCCCGCGTGGCATCCCCTGCTCGTACGGCCTGCTCGGCTTCGGCGGCGTGGCCGGTCTCAGCGGCGTGACCTGCCCCGACGCCGTGGCCCTGCTCGGCGGCATGCCCCGTCTCGACGGCATGGCCCGTCTCGACGGCGTCGCCCGCCTTGACCGCGTGGCTCGCGTCGACCGCGTGGCTCGCGTGGCTCGCGTCGATTGCGCGGCTCGCGTGGCTCGCGTGGCTCGCGTCGATTGCGTCGTCGGCGGATGGGCCACTTTCGAGCACCCGGCGGAGGTCGGCGAGGAGCCCGAGCCGCTCGGCCGAGTTGTGGTCGGACTCCGGGGCGTACACGGCGACCGTGTCGTTGCGGTGCTTGGCGTCGTACATCGCCACGTCGGCATGCCGCATCAGGGTGGCGAAGTCCTCGCCGTGCTCCGGGAAGAGGGCGATCCCGATCGAGCCGCCGACGTCGAGCGGCAACCCGTCCAGCGGCACCGGCTCGGCCAACGCGGCGACCACCCGGTCGGCCAGCTCACGCGCCTGGCTCACGTCGGACAGCCCGGTCATCACGATGGCGAACTCGTCCCCACCCAGCCGGGCGATCATCTGCGGCCGGGGCTCCACGTCCGCGAGTCGGGCACTGACCTCGACCAGCAGTCGGTCGCCCACCGCGTGCCCGAGCGCGTCGTTGACATTCTTGAAGCGGTCCAGGTCGATGAGCAGCAGCGCCAGGTGCCCGTCGGGCTCGCCCCGGGCGGTCCGCTCGGAATGCAGGTGGACCTGCTCCGCGACCTCGGCGAGCAACGCCTTGCGGTTGGGTAGACCGGTCAGCGGATCGGCGGCGGCGAGGTGCTGCTGTTCGACCGTCAAACGGGCCATCCGGTACACGGCGAACAGGGGCACCAGCACCAGCGGGATCAGCGCCGCACTGAGCCGGGCGGCGGCGACGAGCACCGGCGCGAGCAGCAGCAGCGAGCCGGTGGAGAGCAGCTCGAACCCGACGCCCTGGCGGACGGTGGGCCACCAGCGACCACCGAAGCGCAGTCGTACCGCCCAGCTCACCAGCCCGTAGTTCACGACGAACCAGGCGAGGGTCGCGCCGCCGACGGCGACCACGCCGGGCCAGTGCAGGCGTCCCCCGGAGAAGATGGTGCCCGGCCCGAGCTGGATGACCCCGTACGCGGCAGCGAGCGCGCAGGCGTACTGGCCGACGTTGAATGCCGTCCGCCAGGCGGCGTTGCCCATCCGCCAGCCGGAGACGATCACCCCGAGGGCCTGCACCGCCACCGCCGGGCCGAGCCCCCAACCGAGCAGGATCGCGAAGGTGAAGCAGGTGGACGGAAAGACCGCCGAGGTCTGCCGTCGCCCGGGCGGAACGAACGGGCGCGCGTCGCAGATCACCGCCAGCGCGGCCATCGTCCAGAACGCCACCGGCAGTCGGGACAGCTCCCCGGGGAGCGTCGTGAGTGGAGCGGCCGCGGCCAGCGCCGCCACCACCAGGATGCCGACGACGAAGGTGGCGAACGGCCCCACCCGCCCAGGTGGGAGGGAGTTGCGCGGGTCGGCGACCTCCATCACACCTCCCGAGAAACGGTCGACGTGTCGGTCAGCACGTCGTGACCCAATGAAACGCCCTCGGGCCCGGGTTTCCCGGTATGACAGTCACGAATCGGTAGTAGTCGTAATTAAGTTGGTATACGCGGCGGCCACCTCGGCGACGTGGCGGCGTCAGCCCTCGACGCGGGCGACCTCCCGCGCGGCGTCCGGACCCGCGTCCAGCAGCAGCCGGAACCCGTCCTCGTCCAGCACCGGAACCTTGAGGCTGGCCGCCTTGTCGGCCTTGGAACCCGGGTTGTCCCCCACGACGACGAAGCTAGTCTTCTTGGAGACCGAGCCGCTGACCTTGCCGCCCCGGCTCTGCACGGCCTCGGCGGCCTGGTCCCGGGAGAAGCCGGCGAGGGTGCCGGTCACCACGACGGTCAACCCCTCCAGCGGACGCGGGCCCTCGTCGACCGCCTCCTCGGCCATCCGTACTCCCGCGTCGGCCCACTTGCGGACCACCTCGCGGTGCCAGTCCACGGCGAACCACTCGCGGATGCTGGCCGCGATGGTCGGCCCGACGCCGTCGACCGAGGACAGCTCCTCCTCGCTGGCCGCGTCGATGGCCTCCATGGAACGGAAATGCCGGGCCAGCGCCTGGGCGGCCGTGGGACCGACGTGCCGGATGGAGAGCGCCACCAGCACCCGCCACAGGTCACGTTCCCGGGCGACGGCCAGGTTGTCGAGCAGCTTGACCGCGTTGGTGCCGAGGCTGCCGTCCTTGTTGACGAAGAACGGCGACCGGGACAGTTGGTCGGCGTCGAGCTGGAAGAGGTCACCCTCGTCGTGGATGATCTCCGCGTCCAGCAGCGCCGCCGCGCCCTTGTAGCCGAGCACCTCGATGTCGAACGCGCCACGGCCGGCGAGGTGGAACACCCGCTCGCGGAGCTGGGCCGGGCAGCTGCGGGTGTTGGGGCACCGGATGTCGACGTCGCCCTCCTTGGACGGCGCGAGCGGCGTGCCGCAGGACGGACAGCTCGCCGGCATGACGAACGGGCGGGCGTCGGCGGGCCGCAGGTCGACCACCGGGCCGAGCACCTCGGGGATCACGTCGCCGGCCTTGCGCAACACCACCGTGTCGCCGATCAGCACGCCCTTGCGCTCCACCTCGCGAGCGTTGTGCAGGGTGGCGAGCGCGACGGTGGAGCCGGCCACCCGCACCGGCTCGAGCACGGCGAACGGGGTGACCCGGCCGGTACGCCCCACGTTGACGTCGATGTCGAGAAGCTTCGTGGTGACCTCTTCCGGCGGGTACTTGAAAGCGATCGCCCAGCGCGGCGCACGACTTGTCGAGCCGAGACGGCCCTGGATGGAGACCGGGTCGACCTTGACCACCACACCGTCGATCTCATGCTCGACGTCGTGTCGGTGCTCGGCGTAGTAGGCGATGTATTCCGCGACGCCGGACAGATCCGGAACGACCCGCCACCGGTCACTTGTCGGCAGCCCCCACGCCTTCAGCGCCGCGTACGACTCGGACTGCGCGGTGGGCCGGAAACCTCGGCGGGCGCCGATGCCGTGCACCACGAGACGCAGCGGTCGGGAGGCGGTGACCCGCGGGTCCTTCTGCCGCAGACTGCCGGCGGCGGCGTTGCGCGGGTTGGCGAACGGCGCGCGGCCCTGCTCGACCAGGCCCGCGTTGAGGTCGGCGAACGCGGCGACCGGGAAGTAGATCTCGCCCCGGACCTCCAGCAGCTCGGGGATCGTGGGGAACTCGGCGGACGGCGTGAGCTGGCCGGGCACGTCCCGGATGCTGCGCACGTTGGCGGTGACGTCCTCGCCGGTACGACCATCACCCCGGGTGGCCGCCCGGACCAGCCGACCGGCTTCGTAGGTCAGGTTGATCGCCAGCCCGTCGACCTTCAACTCGCAGAGGTAGGGCACCGGCCCGCCGGCGTCCCGTTCGACCCGCTCGGCCCAGGCCGCCAACTCCTCGTCGGCGAAGGCGTTGTCGAGCGAGAGCATGCGCTCGGCGTGCGTGACCGGGGTGAAGTCGGTGG
This sequence comes from Micromonospora sp. RB23, assembly GCF_053585025.1. Taxonomy (NCBI): domain Bacteria; kingdom Bacillati; phylum Actinomycetota; class Actinomycetes; order Micromonosporales; family Micromonosporaceae; genus Micromonospora; species Micromonospora sp. RB23. Next base: position 1,563,054 of record NZ_CM132111.1, on the reverse strand, counting down.
AGAACGTGCCGCCCACCCGTTGGGTCGGCGAATCCGGCGTACGCAGCGCGGGAAACTCCTGCTCCAACGCCTCCAGCTCGCGCAACTGCCTGTCGAACTCGGCGTCGGTGATGATCGGCGAATCCAACACGTAGTAGCGGTACTGATGCTCGGTCAGCTCACCGCTCAGCGTGGCGTGGCGCTCCCGCGCCTGCGGCGTCGGCTCCGCGCCGGCCGCCGCCTCCTGAGCCGGGCTGACCTGCTGACCGATCTGCTCCTCGGACACCCCGCCACCTTCGGACACGCCTGCGACCTCCCTGATCACGCTACTAAGGCACGGTATCGGTCCGGGCCGACAATCCGCCGCCCACCCGCGCCACAGGTGATGCCCCACGCGCTCTCGCCCCGGGCCCCGTTGCGCGTCGCCACCGAACCCGCCGGCCTTGATCGACTCCACATCACCGATGTCGGGGTATCCCAGCCCCCGGATGCCCCCACATCGCCAACGTCGGGCCGCCCCAGCGCCCGGACGCCCCCAGATCACCGACCTGGAGTCGATCAAGGCACCCCACCCGCCGCGCGCCCGGCGAGATCGTGCCCGAGCCCGGCGGCACCCGCCAGCGCGGTGAAGGCCAGCCCCGCAGGGACCCCGACGGCGGTGTCCTCGGGAGGCCGAGGCGGGCCCGTCGCCGGACTCCCGGCGATCTTGCAGTTTCGGTCGTGGATAGGGGCGGGATGCCCGAGATGTCGCAGCAGAAAGTGCAAGATCGCCGCGGGTGCGGCCCGGCCGGCGCGGGTGCGGCCCGGCCGGCGCGGGTGCGGCCCGGCCGGCGCGGGTGCGGGACGGCCGGCGCGGGTGCGGGACGGCCGGCGCGGGTGCGGGACGGCCGGCGCGGGTGCGGGACGGCCGGCGCGGGTGCGGGACGGCCGGCGCGGGTGCGGGACGGCCGGCGCGGGTGCGGCCCGGCCGGCGCGGGTGCGGGATGGCTGGACCGGGGAGGTCCGAATCGCTCCGGACCGCGGGGTCCTCTGCGGCACGGGTGGCGGTGTCGTCGGCGGGCGGGAGGGGCGGTGACGTGCGAGGATCGCCGCACGAAGCGGCCGGCGTGCCGCGTGGGCGCGGAGGTGGCGATGAACGAGACGCTGCTCTGGGCGGTGGCGATCCTGCTCGCGGTGGCCGCCGGTTGGGCGTGGAACAGTTGGCGGCACCGGGCGGCCACGCGACGCTCTACCAACCGACCCGGTCGGGACGCCACCCGCGCGGGTGGCCGTCGTCCGGCGCCCCCGAGGCCGCGTGGCACCGATCGGCCGGGCGCGACGCCCCGCTCCCGTCACACCGATCGGGCGACCGACGCGCCGGCGGCGGGCGAGATCTGGTGGGCTGACGTGCCGTACACCGACGGCAGCGGCTCGAAGATCCGCCCCTGCCTGGTGCTACGCGCCGATTCGCGGGGCGCCGACGTCCTGAAGATCACGAGTCAGGACAAGAGTGACCGCGACGACCACGTCCGGATTCCCACCCGGGACTGGGATCCCAGTGCCGAGCATGACAGCTATCTCAGCCTGACCGAGCCGGTCCGGATCAGCTCGGCCGACTTCGCCGACCGCGCCGGCCGCTGCGACGCCGACCTGTGGCGCAAGGTCCGCAGCCTGCGCCACCTGCCCACCAGCTAGGGCCTCTCACCCCCGGACCCCACCACGTGATCCACTCGACTTCCGGGAAACCGGCCCGTCTTCCCAGCAGCAACACCCCGACTTCCAGAGGGCCGAGTCGATCGCCGCAGTCAGGTCGCGCCGGTCAGTCCCAGCTCTTGCCGAGGGTGGCGAGCTGATCGGCGTACTCGATGCGCTCGGCCCATCCGGGCGGCCAGGCGGCCGTGCCCGCCGCCGCGCCCACGAAGGCGCCGGCCAGGGCGGCGATCGAGTCGGAGTCGCCGGCGGTGGTCGCGCCCCGGGCCAGCGCCGCGACCGGGTCGTCGGCGTGGCGTACGGCGCAGAACAGCGCGGTCGCCAGCGCCTCCTCGGCCACCCAACCCTCCCCGGTGACGCGGCACGGGTCGCCGCCGTCGTCCGGCTCGGGCAGGGCGGTCGTCAGCCGGCGCAGCGCCGCCAGGCACTCGTCCCAGCCGTGGGCGATGAACTCCTCGGGCGTGTCGAACTCCGAGCGCCGCCACAGATCACCCAGCCAGTCCTGGTGGTAGACCCGGCGCTGGACCCGCGCCCGCTCGGTGAGTACCGCGGGCAGCTCGGACAGACCGACGCCACCGCGCAGGGCGACGACCGCGTACGCGGTGAGTTCGCTGGCGGCCAGACCGGTCGGGTGGCCGTGGGTCAGCCCGGCCTGCAACTGGGCCAGACCGGCCATCGTGTCGAGGTCGACGTCCAACAGTCCCACCGGCGTGACGCGCATGTTCGCGCCGCAGCCCTTCGAGCCGGCGACCGTCGCCTCCTGCCAGCGCAGCCCCCGATCCAGGTCGGCGCAGGCGCGCAGGCAGGTCATCCCGGGGGCGCGGTTGTTGTCCGGGCTGACCGACCAGGTGATGAAGCGGCGTCGCAGCAGCGGCTCCACCGCCTCCGGCGTGAGCGTCGACGCCTCGTGCAGCGCCCAGCCCACCGCCAGCGCCATCTGCGTGTCGTCCGTGACGAGCGCCGGGTCGCCGGCCAACTCACGTGGGCCGGCCGGGCCGTAGCGGCGTTCGATCTCGGCGACGGTCAGGAACTCGGTGGGCTTGCCCAGCGCGTCGCCGTAGGCGAGACCGAAGAGCGAACCGGAGGCGCGCAACACGGCGGTGGAGGTCACGGCGGCCATCATGCCCGGCCGCCGCAACCGCCGTCGTGCGCCGTCAGTCCCAGCAGAGGCAGAACGGGTGGCCAGCGGGATCGGCGTAGACGCGGAAACCGTCGCCCTCGCCGGGCAACCGCCGAGCACCGAGCGCGAGAGCCGCCTTCTCGGCGGTCTCGATGTCGTCGACCGTCACATCCAGGTGGAACTGCTGTGGGCGCTCCGGGTCCGGCCAGGCCGGCGGCCGCAGGTTCAGCGCCCGCTGGAACGCGATCCGGGGCTGGTGCCCGGGCGGACCGCCCAGCACCACCCACTCGTCATCGGCCTCGACCTCGTCCTCGAACAGGGGGATGCCGAGCAGCTCGGAGTAGAACGCGGCCAGCGCCCGCGGATCGGGGCAGTCGATCACCACTGAACGTAGCTGTCCAATCATGACGGTCATCCTGCCCACGGGGTACGACAGGAAAACGTCACTCCTCGCTGAACCGGCGGCCGGCGTCCCGACACGCCGCGAGCACCGCCCGGGCGTACTGTTCGGTGGCGCCGGCCAGGCCACACGCCGGGGTGACGACCACCTGCTGGGCGAGCTGCCGGCGGGGGAAGCCGAGGCGGTCCCAGATCCGGCGTACCCGATCGGCGATCTGGCCGGAGGTCGGTGCGCCACCGGCCGACGGCGGCCGGGTCGGCGCGGCGCCGGCCAACAGCCCGAGGCCGGCGTCGATCGCCTCGCCCAGCGGATCCAGGTCGGTGACGAGGTCGAGGTCGAGGGCGACCGCGACGGCCCCGGTGGAGCGGATCAGCTCCAACGGCACGTCCGGGGCGCAGCAGTGCACCACCGTGGGTACGGCCACGGCGTCGACGACCGTGCGCAGCAGGGCCGCCGCGTCGGCCGACTCCACCGCCCGGTACGCGCCGAGCCCACTCTCGGTCGGCACGTGGCCGGCCAGTACGGTCGGCAGCGACGGCTCGTCCAGTTGCAGCAGCACCGACGCCTGGGGCAGCCGTCGCGCGACCGCCGCCACGTGCGCGCGCAGGCCCTCGGCGAGGGAGCCGGTGAGGTCGCGCACGGCGCCGGGGTCGCGCAGCAGGCGGCCTCCGATCGGCAGCTCCAGCGAGGCGGCCAGGGTGAACGGGCCGGCGGCCTGCACCTTGATCGGACCGGCGTACCCCTCGGCCTGCTCGGTGAGCTGGTCCAGGTCACGCTCCATCAGGTCGCGGGCCCGGCGCAGGTCACGGCCGGGGCGGGGGGCGACCCGCCAACGGCCGGTGTACAGCTCGACGGGCAGCTCGACCAGCAGCCCGGCGCTGCGGCCGATCAGGTCGGCGCCGGGGCCTCGGGCCGGTAGCTCGGGCAGGTGCGGCAGGTCGGGAAGCTCGCCGAGAACCACCCGCTGGGCCTCGGCGATGTCGGTGCCGGGCAGCGAACCGATGCCGGTCGCCGCGCCCGCCGGCCAGGGCCACGCCTGATCTGTCACGGCCGAAGGCTATCCCGCGAGCACCCGGGTCGTGCGGTCAGCCGGCGATCGTGGCCGAGCCGAGGACGATGTCGCCGGCCGGGTCCGGCCGGTACGCCACCAGGGCCTGACCGGCGGCGACGCCGCGAACCGGTCGGCGCAGCTCGGCGTGCAACGAGTCGCCGTCGAGGTCGACGGTCGCCGGCACCACGTCGCCGTGCGCACGGAGCTGCACCTCGCACTCGACCGGCGCGTCCGGACGGGGGCCGCCGGTCCAGACCGGGCGGACGGCCCGGACCTGGGACACCTCCAGCGCCTCGGCCGGACCGACCGTCACCGTGTTGGTCTTGGGCGTGATGGAGAGCACGTAACGGGGCCGACCGTCGGGGGCGGGCCGGTCCAGGTGCAGGCCACGACGCTGGCCCACCGTGTACGCGTACGCGCCGGTGTGGCTGCCGACCACCGCGCCGGTGGTCGCGTCGACGACGTCGCCGGGCGTCTCACCGAGCCGGCCGGCGAGGAAGCCGCGGGTGTCACCGTCGGCGATGAAGCAGATGTCGTGGGAGTCCGGCTTCTCGGCCACCGCCAGGCCACGCTCGGCGGCCTCCGCGCGGACCTGCGCCTTCGTCGAGTCGCCGAGCGGGAACATCGAGCGGTCGAGCTGCTCGCGGGTGAGGACCGCCAGCACGTACGACTGGTCCTTGGCGATGTCGACGCTGCGGCGCAGCAGCCCGTCCGGGCCGAGCCGGGCGTGGTGACCGGTGACCACCGCGTCGAAGCCCAGCGCGACAGCCCGGTCCAGCACCGCCGCGAACTTGATCTTCTCGTTGCACCGCAGGCACGGATTCGGCGTACGACCGGCGGCGTACTCGGCGACGAAGTCGTCCACGACGTCCTCGTGGAACCGGTCCGCCATGTCCCACACGTAGAACGGGATGCCGATCACGTCGGCGGCCCGGCGGGCGTCCCGGGAGTCCTCCAGGGTGCAGCAGCCCCGCGCCCCGGTCCGGTACGTCTGCGGGTTACGCGCCAGCGCCAGGTGTACGCCTGTCACGTCGTGCCCGGCCGCCACCGCCCGGGCCGCCGCCACTGCCGAGTCGACCCCGCCCGACATCGCCGCCAGAACTCTCACCAGCCAACCCTATCCACCACCCCACCCGACCCCCCACCCCCGCCCGGCACCCGGCCCCGACACACGCCGTTGATCATGAAGTTACCGCCACGACACGCCGGGCCGAGGGGCGATAACTTCATGATCAACGAAGAAGGAGCGCGCCGGAACCGGGCCGGGGGGGTTAGCGGGGGGTTCGGGGGGCGGCGGCTCGGCGGGCTCTCTCCACCGCTGCCGGGAGAGCCGCCACCAGGGCGTCGATCTCGGCCTGGGTGCTGGTGTGGCCGAGCGTGAAACGCAGCGAGGAACGGGCGCGGTCGTCGTCGGCGCCCATCGCCAGCAGCACGTGCGACGGCTGGGCGACGCCGGCCGAGCAGGCCGAGCCCGTCGAGCAGGCGATGCCCTGGGCGTCGAGCAGGAGCAGCAGAGCGTCGCCCTCGCAGCCCGGGAAGGAGAAGTGCGCGTTGCCGGGGAGGCGGTCGGTCGGGTCGCCGTTGTAAATCACCTCGGGCACCGCACGGCGGACCCGCTCGATCAGGTCGTCGCGCAGGGCGGCCACCCGGGCCGCGTACTCCTGCTGGCCCTTGACCGCCGTCTCGACGGCGACCGCGAAGGCGACGATGCCGGCGGTGTCCAGCGTGCCGGAGCGGACGTCGCGTTCCTGGCCGCCGCCGTGCAGCAGCGGCACGGCGGCCACGTCCCGGCCGAGCAGCAGGGCGCCCACCCCGATCGGGCCGCCCAGCTTGTGGCCGGTGACGGTCAGCGCGCTGGCCCCGCTGGCGGCGAAGTCGACCGGCACCTGGCCGACGGCCTGGATGGCGTCGGTGTGGAACGGCACACCGTGCTCGGCGGCGACGGCGGCCAGCTCGGCCACCGGCTGCACGGTGCCGACCTCGTTGTTGGCCCACATCGCGGTGACCAGGGCCACCCGATCGGCGTGCGCGCCGAGCTCGGCGCGCAGGTGCTCCGGGTCCAGCCGGCCGGTGGAGTCCACCGGCAGCGTGCCGACCTCGGCGTTCTCGTGCGCGGCCAGCCAGTCGACCGAGTCGAGCACGGCGTGGTGTTCGACGGCGCTGGAGATGACGCGCCGCCGGTCGGGGCCGGCGTCCCGACGGGCCCAGAAGATGCCCTTGACCGCCAGGTTGTCGCTCTCCGTGCCACCGCCCGTGAAGATCACTTCGGACGGCCGCGCGCCGAGCACCGCGGCCACCCGCTCACGCGACTCCTCGACCCGGCGACGGGCACGACGACCGGCCGCGTGCAGGGAGGACGCGTTGCCGACCTCGCGGGCGGTGGCGACGTACGCCTCCAGTGCCTCGTCGAGCATGGGGGTGGTAGCCGCGTGATCCAGGTAAGCCATCACCTTCAGCGTACGGCCGACCGGCCGGAGACCGGAGGGCGGAGTGGACTCCGTGCGACGTGCCGGGGCGGGATTCCCCCGCTCCGGCACGTCGCCGAGCGCCCGATCAGGCGGGCACCGCCGTGACGACGATGTTGTCGCGGTACTTGCGGGCCTTGGCGTCGAACGGGCCGCCGCAGGTGATCAGGGTCAGCCGTGGCTTGCCGTCCCGGGCGAAGTAGCGGTCCAACGGGATCTTCGTCTTGGCGTACTCCTCCCGGGCGACGACCCGGTACCGCCGTGCCGTGCCGTCGCTGCCGGTGGCGGTGAGGGTGTCGCCCTGGTCCAGTTCGCGCAGCCGGTAGAACGCGCCCCTGCCCTGTCTGGCGCTGTCCACGTGCCCGGCGATGACCACCGATCCGGCGTCGGCCTCCAGGCCGGGGCCGTAGCGGTACCAGCCGATCTCGTCGACGCTCGGCGGCACCTCGAACTCGTTGGTGCGCTCGTTGATGCCGACCGCGTTGACCGTGGCGGTGACATCGATCTCCGGGATGACCAGCCGGACCGGCGGGACGGTCCGGACGTCGGCGGGCAGGTCGCCACCGGCCACCGGCACCGACGGGACGGACGCGGTCGGGGTGGGGCTGGCCAACGCGGTCGCCTCCTCCGTACCGACGTTCCCGGCCGGCTGCGAGTTGCACGCCACCAGGGTGGCGACGGTGAGCGCGGCAGCGCCGGCGGCCAGGGCCGCCAGCGCGCCGCGGTTGCGCACCGTCACTTGCGGCCGTTCCGCGCGGTCGCCATCCGCGCCCCACCACCGACCAGCAGGAGTACGCCGGCGCCGGTGAGCGCGTACCACCAGGCGCCCACGCCGGTACCCGCCAGACCACCGTCACCGCTCGGCACGCCGCCGGGCGCGGAGTGCAGGCCGGTGATCGTCTGGGCCACCACGTCGAGGTTCTTGCCCTCGGCGGAACCGATGGCGTAAACGATCGTCGCGGTACCCTCCTTGAGGTTGAGGTCCGCCGGGCCGATGGCCACGGTGTCGGTGCCGGCCAGCACCACGTCCGCCTTCACCGTGCCGGCGTCGACGTCGCCCTTGGCCTCGTTCGGGTTGGTCAGGCCCTTGAAGACCGGGGTGCCGCCGGCCCGTACGTCGACCGCCGGGGCGGCCGCGGTGTGCCGGACGATCAGGCGGGCCTTGCCGGCGTCGACCTTGGAGACGTCGTTCACGAACGGCGTGATCTTCGGCTTGCCGGCGGCGTCGAGGTGAGCGGCGATGCTGATGTTCGCCCCGCCCGGCACCTTGGCGTCGTCGGCCTTGAGGATCGCGCTGCCGACCGGCTCGCCGGGCTTGGTGAGGGCGATGTCGTACTCCCCCTCGGCCAGGTTCAGCGGTCCGGCGACGTCGCCGGGCTTGAAGTTGTCGAGCGTCTTCTTGCCGTTGACGTAGACGTCGACCGGGGTGTCCGGGATGCCGTGGATCACGGAGACCTTCGACGTGGCGGCGTACGCGGGGGTGGCGGTGAACGCGCCGACGCCGGCGAAGGCCAGCGCGGCGACCGCGCCGCCCGCGGCGACCCGACGGAAGTACGAGAGCTGCATGTCTGCCTCCTGGTGATTGGTGCTGATTCGTCAGGCCTGGCTTGCAGAACGGGTTACGCCGGCTGCGCGGCGGGTGGATGCGCTCGCGACGCGTTTTCTTTTCTCGGCTCCGACCGCATCCAGATCACCGTCGGCGGACGAAGAGCAGGTGAGATGACTCTGACCGGGGAAGTGGGGCGAGGGCTGTGGGAGCTACAGTCGGGCATGCCCCATCGAAGGTGGGCCGCCCCGTGACGGCGCTGCCACCACAACCGGACCCACCGGCGGACGACCTCGCGGCCCGGTTCCGGGCCGGCGACGAGGCCGCGCTGCGCGAGGCGTACGACCGCTACGGCCGCGCCGTCCTGCACCTGGCGACGTCCATGCTGGCGAACCGGGCCGACGCGGAGGATGTGACCCAGGCGACGTTCGTCGGCGCGTGGTTGGGCCGGGACACCTTCGACCCGGCCAAGGGTTCGCTGGTCGGTTGGCTGCTCGGTATCGGCCGGCGCAAGGTCGTCGACCGGATGCGCGCCTCGGCGCGGGAGACCCGGGTGGTGGAGACGGTCCGGCAACTGCCCGAGCCGGCGCAGACCGGCCCGGACCCGGACCGGGTGGTGGATCGACTGGTGATCGCGGACGAGCTGGCACGTCTCCCGGACGACCAGCGACGCATGCTGGAGTTGGCCTTCTACGACGACCTGACACACCAGCAGATCGCCGCGGTGACCGGGGTGCCGCTGGGCACCGTGAAGAGTCACATCCGACGCGGCATGGCGAGCTTGAAGCGCAGATGGGAGGTGGATGGTGCAGCACCTGGAGCACGAGCGGCTGGTCTTTCTGGCGCTCGGTGAGAGCGAGGCGGACGACGGGGAGCGCACCCACCTCGACACCTGCGCGCACTGCCGGACGGAGCTGACGACCCTGCGGCAGGTGGCCGGGCTCGGCGCCGAGACGCAGGGCCTCGGCGACCTGCCCGATCCGCCGGAGCACATCTGGCAGGGCATCGAAGCCCAGATCCGGGCGGCCGAGGGCAGCGCGGTCCACGCACCCGTAGGGGTGCTGACCAGCGCCGACCGGCAGCAGGTACCTGGGCAGACGGCGACCGAGACGGTCACCCGGCTGGACCCGACGCGTCGTCGGTCCCGCCGGGATCGTGGCTGGTCCCGTTGGGCGGCCACGGCGGTGACCGCCGTCGCGGCGGCGGCGATCGGTGTCGTGGGCACGGTCACGGTGCTGCGGCCGACGGATCCGGAGCCTGCGAAGACCCCGACGGTGCTGGCCAGCGCCCCGCTGGCGGCGTTCGGCTCGACGCCGAAATCGGCCCAGGGCGACGCGCGCGTTCTACAGGGCGGCCAACTGCATCTGCATGTGGCGAATCTCCCGCGCGTGCCGGGGTACTACGAGGTCTGGCTCATCAACCCGACGACCATGGAGATGTTCTCGATCGGCACCCTGGGTAACGACGCGGACGCTCTGCTGCCCCTGCCCCCGAATGTCGACCTCAAGAGCTACTCGGTGGTCGACGTGTCCGCCGAGCAGTACGACAACAACACCCGCCACTCCGGCGACAGCCTGTTGAGGGGCACCCTGACGGGCTGATCGGCGGGCCGGCTCAGCTCCCCGGCCCGCCGATCAGCTCCCTACGGAAAGTGGCCGCCCGTCACGACGGGCGGCCACTTTTCGCGTCACACGCTCACTTGCGCTTGCGGATCTCCTCGGCGGCCTGCGGAACGATCTTGAACAGGTCGCCCACCACGCCGAAGTCGGCCAGCTCGAAGATCGGCGCCTCGCCGTCCTTGTTGACGGCGACGATCGTCTTCGAGGTCTGCATGCCGGCCCGGTGCTGGATGGCGCCGGAGATGCCCAGCGCCACGTAGAGCTGCGGGGAGACCGTCTTGCCGGTCTGGCCCACCTGGAACTGGTGCGGGTAGAAGCCGGAGTCGACGGCCGCGCGGGACGCGCCGACGGCGCCACCGAGCAGGTCGGCCAGCTCCTCGACCAGCTTGAAGTTGTCGGCGTTGCCGACGCCGCGACCGCCGGAGACGACCACGCCGGCCTCGGTCAGCTCGGGGCGGGAGCCCTTCTGCTCGGCAACCCGCTCGACGACCCTGGCCAGCTTGTCGGTCTCGGTGACCGACACCGTCAGCTGCTCGATCGACGGGGTGGCCGCCGCCGGGGCGGGGGTGACCGAGTTGGGCCGTACGGTGACCAGCGGCAGGCCCTTGGTGACCTTGGACTTGACGATGGTGGAGCCGGCGAAGGCCACCTGGGTGGCGGTGCCGTCGGCGTCCAGGCCGACCACGTCGGTCAGGATGCCGTTGTCGAGCTTGACGGCGAGCCGGGCGGCGATCTCCTTGCCCTCCTGGGCGGAGGCCAGCAGCACGGCGGCCGGCTGCACCCGCTGGACCAGCTCGGCCAGCACGGTCGCCTTGGGGGCCACCAGGTAGCCGTCGATGTCCGCACCCTCGGCGGCGTAGATCTTCTCCGCGCCGTACTCGCCCAGCTTGGCGCTCAGCGCCTCGGCGGCGCCGGGGCCACCGAGCACCACGGCGCTCGGGGTGCCCAGCTCACGGGCGAGGGTGAGCATCTCGAGGGTGACCTTCTTGACGCCGAATTCCTTGGTGGCTTCGACGACGACGAGAACCTCAGACATGTCTCAAAGCCCCTCTCACACGAACTTCTCGGTGGCGAGGAACTCGACCAGCTTGACGCCGCCCTCGCCCTCGTCGGTGATCTTGGCGCCGCCGGAGCGCGGCGGGCGCTTGGTGTGCTCGACGACGGCACTGGTCGCGCCGTCGAAGCCCACCTCGGTCGGGGCGACGCCGAGGTCGGCCAGGGAGAACGTCTGCACCGGCTTCTTCTTCGCGGCCATGATGCCCTTGAAGGAGGGGTAGCGCGGCTCGTTGATGGTGTCCCAGACGGAGACCACGGCCGGCGTGGAGGCCGTGACGACCTCGTAGCCCTCCTCGGTCTGCCGCTCGACGGTCAGCGTCGCGCCGTCGACGGTGAGCTTGCGGGCGCCGGTGAGCGCCGCGACGCCGAGCCGCTCGGCGATCATGTGCGGCATGACCTGGACACGGCCGTCAGTGGACTCCGCGCCGCAGATCACCAGGTCGGCGTTGAGCTGCCCGAGGGCGGCAGCGAGCACCTTCGACGTCGCCACCGCGCAGGAGCCGTGCAGGGCGTCGTCCACCACGTGCACGGCCTTGTCCGGGCCCATGGAGAGCGCCTTGCGGATCGACTCGGTCGCCCGGTCCGGACCCATGGTCAGGATGGTGACCTCGCCGCCGTGCGCCTCCTTGATCTTCAGCGCCTCCTCGATGGCGTACTCGTCCATCTCGTTGATCACGTTGTTCGCCGAACCGCGGTCGACGGTGTTGTCGTCATTGCGCAGGTTGCGGTCCGCGCCCGAATCAGGCACCTGCTTGACGAGTACGACGATATTCATCGCGCTTCGACGACCCTCCTGTGTGGTGTTGCGATTGGCTCGCCCGGTCTGGGCCGCAGCCTCGCGTGTCGGTCGACGCCCGGTCAACCGTGGGCTGCTGTGCAGTTGCCCACGCGGCAATGTTACCTGCCAGTAGGTTACCGCCGCCGGGCACGCAGAGTGACACAGGTCACCGGCGTGGCGCAGGTCAGACGGACTCGGCCAGCGCGCCGCGGATCTGCTCGATGGCGGCGGCCTCGGCCGGGGCCACCCCGTCGTGTGCGCGGGCCACCCGGTCCGCGGCGGTCAGCACCACCGACCGGTACGCCTCGACGTCGCCCGGCGACTTCTCCCGCAGGATCCGTACCGACCGACCGAGCGCCGGCAGCACCACCGACTCGATCTCCAACTGGGAGTCCCGGGGCAGACGGGGCAGCGGGCCGGTGGTCAGGGCCTCCTTGACCACGCCACTCGCGTCGGCCAGCGCGCCCGAGGCGGCCAGGCTCTCGCGGATCACCCCGAGCATGCCCGGGTCGGCGTTCGAGACCAGGAAGACCGCGCCGAACGCGCCCGTCTTGAGGGTCAGGCGCTCCTCGTCCGTCAACCGCTGCTCCATGATCACGGAGTGTAGACGTACGGCGTGGTGGTGGTGACGGCTACGAGACCGAGTCGCTGGAGGATCGGCCGGCTGTCCTCGGAACAGTCGACCTGCACGAGCGTCCGATCCCGCTGCTCGGCCAGCCGCGCCCGGTAGTTGACCAACGCCCGGTAGATGCCCTTGCGACGCCACTGCGGCAGGGTCGAGCCGCCCCAGAGGGTGGCGAAGCCGGTGTTCGCCGGGAACCGCACCCAGCCGGCGCTCACCACCGTCCCGTCCGCCTCGGCCACCACCACCGTGATCGAGTTCGGGTCGGCGTCGATCTCCTTGGCCAGACCCGTCACCAGGTGCGAGCGGTCCGCCTGCCAGACCTCCTCCTCCATGGCGGCGATCCGCTCCAGGTCCTCCCGGGCGGTCACCTCACGCAGGCGTACTCCCTCGGGAACCACCGGCAGCGCGGCGGCGAGCGGCGCGACCGGCCCGACCACGACGGTCTCCCGGTCCTCCGGCACGAAGCCGGCGGCGCGCAGCCGGTCCGCCAGGTCGGCCGGCTCGTCGTGCTCGTTGAGCTTCCACTCCACCGACTGGCCGCGCTCGCGGAACAGCGCCACCTGGCGAGCGATCAGCTCGTCCAGCGCGTCGCCGGTCAGCCCACCCAAGTCGCGGTAGGTGAGGAACCCGCCGGCGTCGAGTCCGATGATCCGCACGAGGGGGCCGTCCCGTTCGACGGTCACGCCGGCGGGGACCGGGTCGGGGATCTCCGGGCGGAGTTGGTTGTCGTAGGCGGCGCGCAGAGTGTTCACATCAAGATCGGTCACCTGACCAGGCTAAGGGTCGAGGGAAGCGGATAATCTCCCAGCGTGTGGGAAGCAATCAGGCGCTGGTTCGACCCGGCGGAGGCGCGCGCCGTCGGTGAGACGCCGGACTACCGGTTCTCCCTCGCCAACGAGCGGACCTTCCTCGCCTGGCTGCGCACCGGTCTCGCGCTGGTCGGCGGCGGGCTGGCCGCCGCGCAGTTCCTGCCACCGCTGCCGATGAGCCACCTGCGGGAGGTCATCGCGGTCGCGCTGCTGCTGCTCGGTGGCACCGTCGCGGTCCGCGCCGTGGACCACTGGGCGCGTACCGAACGGGCCATCCGGCTCGGTCAGGAGCTGCCCGCCTCCCGCTTCCCCGCCGTCCTCGCCCTCGCCGTGGGCGCGGGGGCGATCCTGCTGGTGCTCGCGGTCCTGGTTCGGGCGATCGGAGAACGGTGAGCGCCGGACGCGACCCGGGCCTGCAACCGGAGCGGACCCGGCTGGCCTGGCGGCGCACCCTGCTGACGCTGACCGTGGTGGCCGCGCTGGCCGTGCGGCTGGCGTCGGCCGGCGGCGTGTTCGGCGCGCTCGTCGTCGGCGCGGCCGTGCTCGTCTGGGGTGGCCTGCTCGTGCTCTGCTGGCCGCGCGCCACCGGCGTCGGCGCGGCCCGTACCGGCGGCCGGACGCTGCCGCTGGTCGCGCTCGGCACGGTCGGACTCGCGCTGCTCGGCGTGCTGCTGACGGTTCGCGGACTACGCTGACGGGACACCGTACGCCATGATGGGTGCATGGCCCGGCTGTACGTTCTCCTCTTCCTGGCGCAGATCGTCCTCGCCGTCTGCGCGCTGATCAGTTGCCTGTCCGCCGAGGAGGGTCAGATCCGTGCCCTGCCCCGGATCGCCTGGGTGTTGATCATCCTGTTCTTCCCCCTGGTCGGGTCGATCGCCTGGTTCGTCGCCGGGCGCGAGCCCGGCACCGCGGGCCGCACGGCGTGGCCGGGTGGCAAGGGTGCCCCCGAGCGCCAGCCGCGCCGCCCGCTCGCTCCGGACGACGACCCGGAGTTTCTCCGGTCCGTGCAGGACCGCGCCAAGCAGCAGGACGCGGAGCTCTTCCGCCGCTGGGAGGAAGACCTACGGCGGCGTGAGGACGACCTGCGCCGGCGCGACGGTGAGCCGCCCCGCGAGGGCGACCGGCCGGAGGTCTAGGCCCCGGCCGGCGCGACTCAGGCCAGGTTCGACGAGCGGGGGTACGCGTCGGTCGGGTCGGTGAGCACGTTGACCAGGTACGGCACGCCGGAGTCGAAGGCCCGTTGCAGTGCGGGCGCGAGGTCGGCGGCCTTCGCGACCGTCTCCCCCGCGCCACCCAGCGCGCTGACGACCGTGTCGTAGCGCAGCTCCGGCTGGAGGTCGGCGGCGACGTCGTAGCCGTACATGGCCCGCATCGGGTGCTTCTCCAGACCCCAGATGCCGTTGTTGCCGACGACGATCACGACGGGCAGCTTCTGGCGGACCAGCGACTCGACGTCCATCAGCGAGAATCCGGCCGCGCCGTCGCCCATCAGCACGCAGATCTGCCGGTCCGGGTGACTGACCCGGGCACCCATCGCGTAGCCCATGCCGGTGCCGAGGCAGCCGTACGGGCCCGGGTCCAGCCAGGTGCCCGGCTGCGACGGCTCCAGGTAGCGCCCGGCGTACGACACGAAGTCACCGCCGTCACCGATGGTGATGGCGTCCGGGGCCAGCGCCCGGCGCAGCTCGCCGTAGATCCGGGCCGGCCGGATCGGGTCGGTCTCGGCGGCCATCTCGGCGGCGTCCCGGGCCTTCGCCGCGTCCTCGGCGACCCGCAGGTCGGCGATCCAGTCGGTGTGGTCGGCCCGGTCGCCGGCGTGGTCGGCCAGCGCCGAGAGGATCAGGCGCAGGTCGCCGGCGGGAGCCACGGCCGGCTGGACGTGCGTGGCGCGTTGGCTGGGGGCGTCGACGATGTGCACCACCTTGGCGTCCCCGAAGTCGCCGAAGCTGAGCCGGAAGTCCAGCGGGGTGCCGACCACCACGACGACGTCGGCGCCGGAAAGCGCGGCGCGGCGGGCCTTGGCGAAGGCGAGCGGGTGTTCCGGCGGCAGCGAGCCGCGGCCCATCCCGTTGGTGAACACCGGCACCTGCAACGCCTCGGCGGCCTCGCGCAGCGCGGCCACCGCGTCACCGGCGTACACGTCCGAGCCGGCGATGATGACCGGCCGTTGCGCGCCGGCGATCAGGGTGGCGGCCCGGGTGACCTCGTCCGGGTCCGGTTCGACGGCGTCGACGCCGGTCGGCGCGGGCAGGTCCGCGTCGGCGACCGAGAAGACCGTCTCCAGCGGGAAGTCGAGGAAGACCGGGCCGCGGTGCGGGGTGAGCGCGGCCGTGAGGGCGGCGCCGACCGCGCGTGGGATGTCATCGGTGCTGAACACCGTCTCGGCGTGCTTGGTGACCGGGGCGACCAGTGGCAGGTGGTCCATCTCCTGGAGGCTGCCCGAACCCCACCGGAAGGCGGGCGCGCGGCCACCGAGCACCAGCACCGGGGAGGCGTTGAAGAAGGCGCTGGTCATACCGGAGATGCCGTTGGTCACACCCGGGCCGGCGGTGAGTACGGCGAGGCCGGGACGGCGCTGGAGCTTCGCCACCGCCTCGGCCGCGAAGACCGCCGACTGCTCGTGCCGGACGTCGTAGATCGGGAAGTCGGTCTTGTGGGCGGCGTCGTAGAGCGGAAAGACGTGGCCACCGGAGAGGGTGAACATCTCCCGCACCCCGTGCGCCCGCAACGCCGCGAGTGCCAGTTCCCCGCCGTGACCTTCGATCCGCTCCGTCATCGCCGCTCCTTCTCGTCGAACCCTGGCCGACGTCACACGTTACTGGCCGGTAGGCGGAATGTGAACCGTTCTCGGTTCGCCGTCGGCCAGGCCGTCAGCGGCCGGTGAAGTCCGGTTTGCGCTTCTCGACGAACGCGGCCATACCCTCACGCCGGTCGTCGGTCGCGAACAGCGCCGCGAAGAGCTGACTCTCCCAGGCCAGGCCCGAATTCAGGTCCATGTCCAGGCCGCCGTCGACCGCCAGCTTCGCGGCGCGCAGGGCCTGCACAGGCCCCTTGAGGTACGGCGTGACAAGCGCGACGGCCGCGTCGTACACCTCGGCGGCCGGTACGACCCGGTCGGCGAGACCGATGCGCAGCGCCTCCTGGGCGTCCACCATCCGCCCGGACATGATCAGATCCTTCGCCCGCGCCGGACCCACGAGACGGGCCAACCGCTGCGTGCCACCCGCACCGGGGATGATGCCCAGCTTGATCTCCGGTTGGCCGAGCTTGGCGTCCTCGGCGACCACCCGCCAGTCACAGGCCAGCGCCAGCTCGCAGCCGCCACCGAGGGCGTACCCGGTGATCGCGGCCACCACCGGCTTCGAGATCCGGGCGATCGCGCCGAGCGCGCTGGACAGGGCCGCCGCCCGGTCGGCCATGTCCACGTAGGACATGTCGGCCATCTGCTTGATGTCCGCCCCGGCGGCGAAGACCTTCGCACCGCCGTACACGATGACGGCACGGACCTCGGGATCGGCGGTGGCCGCCGTGGCGGCGGCGCGCAACTCCTCCTGCACCTGCGTGTTGAGCGCGTTCATCGGCGGCCGCTCCAGCCGGATGGTGCCGATGCCGTCCCTGGTCTCCAGCCGAACGAACTCGCCCACGCTGCCCTCACTTCCTCGTCGAAGTCGCGTGCCAACCTTACGACCCGGCTCGTTGGGGTAAGTACTGTGGTGTCAGCCCCGCGGGCGGGAGTCCAACCATGATCACTTTCTACGACGACAGGTCGGTACGGGTCACCTCCACCGCCTTCCAGGTCGACGGGCGCAGCTACCCGCTGGCCGAGATCACGATGGTCTGGCACCGCCGTGGCAGCCGCTCCTGGCGGGTGCTCGCCGGGCGGGGCGCGATCGGCGCCGCCCTGGCCGGTCCGCTGGTCGCTGCGGTGATCGGCATCGGCGTGGCCGTCTGGCTGCACCGCTCGCCCACCGTCACGATCGCGATCGTGGGCGCCTCGGTGCTGGTCGGGCTGGCCGCCGGCCCGGTCGCCGACTTCCTCTTCGAACACCTGGACCGTTCGTACGCCAGGGGCAGCCGCCAACTGGAGATCTGGGCCCGTTGGCGGGGACAACCGGTGCGGTTGCTACGCACCGGCGACGCGCTGCGCTTCGGCCAGATCTACCGGGCGGTCCAGCGCGCCATGGACGCGACGCAACCCGTCCGCCCCGCCGCCCGCCGCTAGCCACCCTTCTCCCGCCCCGCGCCCTCCACACCCCTCTCACGCCGATCTTGCAGTTTCTGTTGTCAGCATGGACGGCTGTGCCCCTTATGTCGCAACAGAAAGTGCACGATCGACGGGGCGGGGGCGTGGAGGGCGCGCGGGGCGGGGGCGCGGAGGGCGCGCGGGTTGCCTTGCGGTGGTTAGGCTTAGTGATGACCCTCTATTACCGGGACGACGCGGTGCAGGTGACCTCCGAGTCGATCCGGGCAGGCGGTCAGGTGATCGCACTGCCCGACGTGACGTTCGTCTGGCACCAACGAGGGCCGAAGACTCTCGCCGTACGCGGCCGGGTGCTGGGTCGCGGCGTACTGGTCCTGCTCTTGTCGCTGCCACCCCTCGTCGCACTGGTCTGCGTGGTCTCGCTGGCGTGGTCGGCACAGGACCGGGGCAACTGGCAGTTGGCGCTGATCATCCTCGCCGCCTGCGCGGTGGGGGCGCTGGCGCTGGCGCCCTTCCTGGAGATCCCCCTCGGCTGGCTGGACCGCTCCTACGAGCGCGGCAGCCACGTGCACGAGCTGTGGGTGCAGCACCACGGTCAGGAGCACATGCTCCTGCGCACGCCGGACGCGCTACGGTTCGGGCAGATTTACCGGGCCGTGCAGCGCGCCGTCGAACAGCAGGGAGACCATCGATGACCACCCGACGCGGTGCGGCCGTCGCCCTGGCTGGGCTGCTCGCCACGGCCGGCGTCACCCACCTGCTGCGCCCCGGGTACTACGACCCGATCGTGCCACGTACGCTGCCCGGTCCGGCCCGCCTCTGGACGTACGCCAGCGGGTTCGCGGAACTGGCGGTGGCCGCGGCGGTGGCGCACCCGGTCACCCGGCGGACGGGTGGCCGAGCCGCCGCCGCGCTGTTCGTCGCCGTGCTGCCGGCCAACGTGCAGATGGCGGTGGACTGGCGACACCGGCGGCCGGCGAGGCGGGCGATCGCCTACGGGCGGGTGCCGATGCAGATACCGCTGATCTGGTGGGCGCTGCGCGTCGCCCGCGCCGCCCGGTAGACCCCGGGCCGCGGTCAGGTCAACGGCAGGGTCGTGGCGATCGGCCAGCCCAGCAACGCTGCGCCGACGAGGGCCGGCAGCCAACGCGGGGACGCGTACCGACCCAGCACGGCGGCCCACAGAACGTGCCAGCCGAGCAGTACGGCGAACAGCGGCACCACCAGCAGCACGAACCCGGGTGCCAGGCCGACCACCGCCGACGTGCTCAGCACGACCACGGTGACCGCGACGACCAGCAGCCGACGCCACGTCCGGCCGGACGCGACCAGCTCCACGGCCAGCAGGAACAGCAGGCACGCGACCATCACCAGCGGAAGCAGCCACCAGCGGGCGCCGACCGGCCGCGCCGAGGTCAGCCCGAGGTGGATCGGCAGCGCCACGGCGAGAACCGCGTACGCCGCCAGCGCCAGCGCCGCGCCGGTGGTCCGTGCCGGTGTCCGCCCGCCGACCGGCTCATCGGCGCTCTCCGGCGCACGTGTCGTGGCGGGCAGCCACCGGTGACCGCCGATCATCAGGAGGCCGGTCACCAGCAGGAAGCCAGCGACGTAGCCACCAACCGCGAGCGGGAGGCGGTTGGTGGGCAGGATCGCCGCGACGGCCGCGCCGAACCCGCTGGCGAGGACGGCCAGCACGAGAAGGACGGAACCCCGCAGCGCCGTCGCACTCGGAACCAGCCGACCCGACGGCAGCACCACGGCAGACCGCTGTGCCGGCGAGAGCGCCCCGGCGGCCCGCCGGCCCAGCAGCAGCGCCGCCAGCGGAACCAGTCCGACGGCGAACGCGACCACGAGCAGCCCCGCGCCGGCGAGACGGGCGAGCGGGCGGGCCGGGGCGTCCCCGTCCACGCTCGGCAGCCAGCGGGCGATCTCCTCGTGGGTACGCGGGGCGAAGAGCACCGAGATGTGCTCCACCCCCGGCACCACGACGGCGGGCCGCCGACCCACCGTCGCGCCCCGCCGTGCGGCGTCGTCGGCTGCCCGCCGGAACGCGGGGAACTCCGCGCCGCCCACGATCAGCAGCAGGTCGGTCGGGCGACCGGGAGGCAGCTCGCCGGCCTCGGGCAGCGATATCGCCACGGTCCTGGCGATCTCGGGGTGTTCGGCCGCGTAGCGGGTGACCGCGCCGGCGCCCATCGAGTGGCCGACCAGCATGATCTGTGTCGGGTCCACATCCGGCTGGGCACGCAGGTGTCCGACGGCGGTGTCCAGGTCGGCGGCGAGCGTCGGGGGCGACGTGCCGGCACCGAGTCGGGCCGGGTTGACGCCGTGCCCGGCGAAGTCGAACAGCAACGCGACCGCTCCTCGTCGGGCGACCGTGTCGGCGATCGGGCGCATCAACCGCGCCGAGCCGGCGAACCCGTGCGCGATCACCACGCCGGGTCGCGGGGCGTCCGGGGTCGGCGGACCGGCGCGTACCTCGGTCATCGGCACGCCGTCGACGGTGATCTGCCGCACGGTGAGGCCGGAGTCGGCGCGTACCAGAACCGCCGTGCCGAGCGCGGCGCTGACCGCCGCGAGCACGGCGAGCAGGACGGCGATCCGGGTGCCCGGTGGGTGGCGCGGCGGTGCGGCCGACATGCCGGCACCCTACCGCCGGGCGTCCCGGAAAGGACCGGGCCGGCAGCCGCGAACGAGCGGTTGTGGCAGGACCGACGCACACTTGGTCCCATGGCGCTTCCCCTCCCCACACCCACCGCGGTGGTCGGCCTGACCCGCTCCGCCCTCGACCAGGCGCTCGGCTCGGCCGCCTCGTTCGCCGCCGTGCCGGCCCGCGCGTTCGCGGTGTTGGACGGGGTGGAGGCGCTGCTGGCCAGGATCAACGGCGTCGTCGACCGGATCGAGACGACCCTGGACCGGACCGATGAGGTGCTCACCGACGCCGAGACGGCGGTCCGCGAGGTGGCGGTGATCAGCGCCGCCGCGACCACCGCCGTCGACACGGCCACCGAGGTGGCCGCGGCCGCCGCCGTGGTCGTGAACGAGGCCGACAAGGTCGCGCGCCTCGCGGGCACGGTGGTCACCGAGGCCGACGTGGTGGCCGGCAACGCCGCGGTCACCGTGAACACGGCCGCTCAGGCCGCGGCCACGGCAGCCGAACTGCTGGCGGTGTACGAGCCGGCGCTGCGCCGCGCCGCGCCGATGACCGACCGGTTCGTGCAGGAGCTGAGCCACGAGGAGATCACCGCGGCGATCCACCTGATCGACGAGTTGCCCAAGCTCAAGGAGCACCTGACCGCCGACATCCTGCCGATCCTCGCGACCCTGGACCGGGTCGGGCCCGACCTGCACGACCTGCTGGACGTCACCCGTGACCTCAAGCTCGCCGTGGCCGGCATTCCCGGCCTCGGCATGCTGCGGCGGCGGGGCGAGAAGCTGACCGACGAACAGGTCGACTGACCCCGCGCCCGGCCGGGGAGTCCCGGGCGGCCGGATCAGCAGTCGCAGGTTGCCGTCGTTGGTGCGGTCAGGTCGTCCACGGGACGTCGAGTCAGTCCGCTCTCGGTCTCCACCGGCAGCCCCTCCCGTACCCAGTACTCGAATCCGCCGAGCATCTCTTTGACCGGAATGCCGAGCCGGGCGAACTCCAGCGCCGCCCGGGTCGCGCCGTTGCAGCCCGGCCCCCAGCAGTAGGTGACCACCGATGTACCGGCGGGGATCTTCTCGGATGCCCGGGCGGCGACTTCAGCGGTGGGCAGGTGCACCGCTCCCGGAAGGCGGCCCTGCGCCCATGCGGCCACTCCCCGGGAGTCGACCACCACGAGCCCGGGCGTACGGGCGGTCAGGTCGGCGTGCACGTCGCTGACATCGGTCTGGACGCTGAGTCGGGCGAGAAAATGGGCGACTGCGACGTCCGGAGCGGCTGGCGGGACGGCGAAGGTGAAGGTCATGCCACTGATCGTGGCCGGTCCGGCAGGCCGGGACGAGTGGCGGAAACGACGTCCTGCGCTAACATCCCGCCATGTCCAACGGCGCGGTGAGTGCCGGTCCGCAGGCGCTGCCGTCGCCGCGACAGCCAACCGCCGGTCACCGCGTCGCGGTGCTCGCGTACCCGGGAATGTCGGTGTTCGAGACCGGCATCGTCACCGAGGTGTTCGGACTGCCCCGCCCCGAGTTCGACGTCGACTGGTACGACCTGGTGATCTGCGCTGAGAAGCCGGGGCCGGTGCCGGTGGTCGGCGGGGTCAGCCTGCACACCCCGTACGGCCTGGCGGAGCTGGCGGCGGCGCGGACGGTGATCGTGCCCGGCGTGCCGGACGTGACCGCCGACCCGTCGCCCGCGCTGGTGGCCGCGCTGCGGACGGCGCACGCCCGCGGCGCCCGGGTCATGTCGATCTGTTCGGGCGCGTTCGCGCTGGCCGGCGCCGGGCTGCTGGACGGGCGGCGGGCCACCACCCACTGGCGGTACGCGGAACTGCTGGCACGGCGGTACCCGCGCGTCGAGGTGGACCCGAACGTGCTCTACCTCGATGACGGCGACCTGTTCACCAGCGCGGGCAGTGCCGCCGGGCTCGATCTCAGCGTGCACGTGGTGCGGCGCGACCACGGCGCGGCGATCGCCAACGCGGTCGCCCGCCGGTTGGTCATCCCTCCGCACCGGGACGGCGGACAGGCCCAGTTCGTCGAGGCGCCGGTGACCGCTGACCCGGACGACGACCGGATCGCCGCCAGCATCGACTGGGCGCTCGCACACCTCGCCGAGCCGCTGAGCGTCGCCCGGCTCGCCGGGCGGGCACACATGTCACCGCGCACCTACCTGCGGCACTTCACCCGAGCCACCGGGACCAGCCCGATCCGGTGGCTCATCGACCAGCGGGTTCGGGCCAGTCTGGCGCTGCTGGAGGAGACCGACGCCGCGATCGAGCAGATCGCCGGGGCGGTGGGCTTCGACACCCCGGTCACCTACCGCCACCACTTCGGACGGATCATGCTGACGTCGCCATCGGCCTACCGGCGGGCCTTTCGGACGGGCGCCGGCCGGCCGGCGTGACGTGGCCGGGCAGGTCGACGTCCCGGCACTCGACGACGGGTCAGCCCGGCGCGTACAGCGCGTCGATCTCGGCCCGCTGCGGCAGCGCCACCGAGGCGCCGAGCTTGCGTACGCAGGCCGCGCCGGCCGCCGCCGCCCAGCGTACGGCGTCAACGACGTCCCGCCCCTCGCCCCAGCCGACCGCCAGCGCGGCGGTGAACGCGTCGCCGGCCGCCGTGGAGTCGACCACGTCGACCTGGACGGCGGGCACGTGCACCTCGGCGCCCTCCCGGTCGACGTACCAGGCGCCGGCGTCGCCGAGGGTGAGCACCGCGCGGGGCACCAGGTCGAGCAGCGCCCTCGGGTCGTCCCGGCCCCGGCCGGTGAACGCCTGCGCCTCGCCCTCGTTGACGACGAGCAGGTCCACGGCTTCGAGCAGTTCCGGCGGGAGATCCCGGGCGGGTGCGGCGTTGAGGACGACCCGGGTGCCGGCGGCGCGGGCGGCCAGCGCCGCGGCGGTCACCGTCTGCACCGGGATCTCCAGCTGGGCGACCAGGACGTCCGCCCCCCGTACAGTGGCCAGTTCCTCGTCGGTGAGGCCGACCAGCGCGTCGTTCGCGCCCGGGGTGACCACGATGGCGTTCTCCCCCTGGGCGTTGACCAGCACGAGCGCCACGCCGGACGTGCCGTACACCACCCGCAGGTGACCCGTGTCCACGCCGGCCGCCGTGATGCGGGCGCGGAGTGTCACGCCGAACGCGTCGGAGCCGATCGCGCCGAGGAAGGCGCAGGAGGCGCCCGCCCGAACGGCGGCGATGGCCTGGTTGGCGCCCTTGCCGCCGGGCACCATCACGAAGTCGGTGCCGAGCATGGTCTCGCCCGGCCGTGGCAGCGAGGGGGCCATCGCGACCAGGTCCATGTTGGCGCTGCCCACCACCACCACCCGCGTCTGCGACATGGTCACCCGCTCAGGCGGCGCGTGCGGTGTAGCGGTCGCCGGAGCGTTCGACCACCAGCGGCAGACCGAAGGTCTTGGACAGGTTGTCGCCGGTCAACGTCTCGGCGAGCAGGCCCTGGGCGACGACCGCGCCCTCGCGCAGCAGCAGCGCGTGGGTGAACCCGGGCGGAATCTCCTCCACGTGGTGGGTGACGAGCACCATGGCGGGGGCGTCCGGGTCGTACGCCAGCTCGGCCAGCCGGCCGACCAGGTCCTCGCGGCCACCGAGGTCGAGGCCGGCGGTGGGCTCGTCGAGCAGCAGCAGTTCCGGGTCGGTCATCAGTGCCCTGGCGATCTGCACGCGCTTGCGTTCGCCGTCGGAGAGGGTGCCGTAGCGGCGCTCGGCGAGGTTGCCGACGCCGAGCTGGCTGAGCAGCGCCCGCGCCCGCGCCACGTCGCCGTGCTCGTAGCTCTCCCGCCAGCGTCCGACCACCGACCAGGCTGCGGTGACGACCACGTCGCTGACCTGCTCGTCGGCGGGCACCCGCGCGGCGAGCGCGGCCGTGGCGAGCCCGATGCGGGTCTGCAGCTCGTTGATGTCGGTGCGGCCGATCCGCTCACCGAGGACGTACGCGACGCCGGTGGTGGGGTGCAGCCGGCCGGCGGCCAGGTTGAGCAGGGTGGTCTTGCCCGCGCCGTTGGGGCCGAGCACCACCCAGCGCTCGTCCAGCTCGACGCGCCAGGTCAGGTCCTGCAACAGGGGGTTGTCGGAGCGGCGTACGCCCACGCTGTCGAGGCTGACCACCAGATCCGGGTCCACGGGTGCGGCGGCAGGCGCGGCGCCGGCAGCGCCGGGGATCAGGTCACCAGTCACCCGCCCATCCAACCACGCAGGGGTGGCGTGCCCCCCATGGGCGGCGCTCTGGCCATAGGGTGGGGCACCGTGTCGTTGATCACCACACCCGAGGGACGGCCCATGCCCGGTCGACGTTTGGCGCCGCGCGGATGAGCGCGGTCATCGAGATCGAGGGTCTGCGCAAGACCTTCCGCAGTGTGCGCAACGGCAGGAGGGTGGCGGTCGACGGGTTCGACCTGCTGGTCGAGGCCGGTCAGATCCATGGCTTCCTGGGGCCCAACGGCTCGGGCAAGACCACCACGCTGCGCGCCCTGCTCGGGCTGGTCCGCGCCGACGGTGGCCGGATGACCGTGCTCGGCGAGCCGTCGCCGGCGCTGCTGCCCCGGGTGGCGGGGCAGGTCGGCGCCATCGTGGAGAGTCCGCAGTTCTTCGGCAACTTCACCGGCCGTCGTACGCTGCGGCTGCTGGCCCGCGCCGGCGGGGTGCCGATCTCACGGGTGGACGAGGCGCTGGAGCTGGTGGGCCTGCGCGACCGGGGCGACGAGCGGGTGAAGGGCTACTCGCTGGGCATGAAGCAGCGTCTCGCGGTGGCGTCCGCCCTGTTGAAGGACCCGCGGTTGCTCATCCTCGACGAGCCGGCGAACGGCCTCGACCCGGCGGGCATCCGCGAGATGCGCGACCTGATGCGGTCGCTCGCCGCGGCGGGGGTGACCGTGCTGGTGTCCAGCCACATCCTGGGCGAGATCCAACTGATCTGCGACCACGTCACCATCATCTCGCGGGGGCGGCGGGTGGCGGCCGGCCGGGTGGACGAGGTGCTGGCGGGTCACGACCGGCACGAGTTCCTGGTCCGGGTCGCCGAACCGGAGCGCGCCGCCGACCTGCTGCGCGCGGCGGAGTTGACGACCACCGTCGACGGCGGGGCGCTGGTGGTGGGCGGGACGACCGACCCGACGGTCATCAGCCGCGTCCTCGGCGAGCAGGATCTGTGGGTCGCCGAGCTGACGCCGCTGCGACCCGACCTGGAGAGCGTCTTCCTGGAGCTGACCGGCGCCGGCGAGCACCCCTCGGTGCCCCGCCAGGTCGACGAGGCGGCCCGACCGGTGGGCGCCGACGGCGCCGCGGTGATCGATCTCGACGTACGGGGAGTGGACGCGTGAACCTGGTCCGGGCCGAGTTGGAGCGGCTCTCCGCGCGCCGTTTCGTGCAGCTCATGGTCGTCCTGTTGGTGCTGGCGTTCGGCGTCACGGCCGCGACCGCCCTGGCCGGGTCGCACCGGCCGAGCGCCTACGAACTCTCCCAGGCCCGGCAGAAGGCCATCGAGGCGCGGCAGAGCATGGAGGTCAACTACCAGCAGTGCCTGGCCCAGCGCGGCGGGATCTCGACGCCCGACACCCAGGACTATCTGCCCCCCGACTGTTCCGACATGGACCCGGCCCAGCAGGACCGGTTGCCGGTCGCGTCCGACTACCTGGAGGGCGTGTTCAGCTTCACCGAGCAGGCCCGCCCGTTGCTGTTCTTCCTCATCACGTTCCTGGTGTTGTTCGGGTTCCTGGTCGGCGCCTCGTACATCGGGGCGGACCTGAACTCGGGTGGGGTGGTGAACCTGCTGCTGTGGCGACCACGCCGACTGACGGTGCTGGGCGCGAAGCTGGGCACCCTGCTGGGCGGCGTGTTGGCGCTGGCGGTGGCGGCCTCGGTGGTCTATCTGGCCACCTTCTGGATGATCGGGCAGGTCGCCGGGCAGACCGGCGAGCCCGACGGTGACTTCTGGCGCTCGCTGGCCGCCGTCCACGGGCGCGGTCTGGTGCTGGTGCTGCTGGCCACGGCGACGGGCTTCGCCATCGCGACGCTGGGCCGGCACACGTCGGCGGCGCTCGGCGCGGTCGCCGCGTACGCGGTGGTGTGGGAGCTGGGCGCCCGGCTGGTGCTGGCGATCGTGAACGCCCGGCGGCCGGAACAGATGATGCTCTCGACGTACCTCGGGGCGTGGCTCAACGGCGAGGTGCGGCTCTGGGACAGCCAGCTCTGTCGGGACAACTTCAGCGGTACGTCCTGCCAGGGTTTCTACACCCTCACCTGGAGGCCGTCGCTGGCGGTGCTGCTCGCGGTCGCCGGTGGGCTGACCATGCTGGCCTTCGCCGCCTTCCGCCGCCGCGACCTCAACTGAGGGGGCCGACGCCCCGGCGGCAAGAGCTTGCAGCCGGGGCGTCGGCGGTGAAATATTCCTTCACATGACCGCCCCAGCGGGCTCAGCCGACGGTGGAGCCGAACACCTCGTCACGGACGGCGTTCAACGCGGTACGCAGGGCGCCCCGCAGGATCGGCTCCTCGGTGAGGCCGGTGGGTACCACGCGCGGGCGGACCAGCGTGATCGCCGCGACCTCCCGCTGCACCCGGTCGGCGAGCGCCGCGCCGCCGGCCTGGCCGACCTCGCCGGCCAGCACGACCAACGGCGGGTCGAGCACCACACAGGTGCTGGCCACGCCGAGCGCGAGCCGGCGGGCCAACTCGTCGAGCATCGGGGCGCCGGCGGCGCCGGCCGCGACCGCCGCCCGCACCGCGCTCGCGGCGTCCGGGGCGGAGAAGCCGTGCTCGCGGGCCACCGCACGTACCGAGTCACCGCCGATCACCTGCTGGAAGGCGGGCTTGGCGCGCCGCGAGACGTCACGCGGGATGGGTGCGCCGGGCACCGGCAGGTAGCCGATCTCGCCCGCCGCTCCGCTGCTGCCGTGGTGCAGCCGCCCACCCAACATGATCGCCAGGCCGACGCCGGCGCCCACCCAGACCAGGACGAAGTCCGCCACACCCTGGGCGGCGCCGGACTGCGCCTCGGCCACCGCGGCCAGGTTGACGTCGTTCTCGAAGACCACCGGGGTGTGCAGGTCGTCCCGCAGCGCGGCCAGCAGACCGCTGTGCCAACGCGGCAGGTTGAACGCGAAGGTGATGTCGCCGCTGTGCGGATCGACGAGGCCCGGCGTACCGAGCACGATCCGTCGGACGCTGCTGAGCTGCGCCTGGGCGCTGCTGGCGGCCTGCACCACGGCGTTGTGCACCACGCCCACCGGATCGTCGGTGTCCCGCGTCGACTGCTCGACGCGGCCGATCACGGCACCGGTGATGTCGGCGCACGCGGCCACCACCCGGTCCGGTCCGACGTCCACCCCGACGACGTGGGCGCTGCTGGCGCGTACGGCGTAGAGCTGGGCGTTCGGCCCGCGCCCGCCGGCCTGCTCACCGACCCGGCTGACGAGGCCGCGCTCCTCCAGGCGCTCGACGAGTTGCGAGGCGGTGACCTTGGACAGGCCGGTCAGCTCGCCGAGCCGGGCCCGGGTGAGCGGCCCACGCTCAAGGAGCAGTTCCAGCGCCGCACGGTCGTTGAGCGCCCGCAACAGGCGGGGGGTGCCGGGCAGCCGGGTCGCACTCATGCCACGTCCTCTAGTTTTAGTAAACTTTGCTAACTGTAAACCGACCTGCGAACGGGTAGCCGTAGCGTAACGGTCACCCGGAGGCAGAGCGCTCGGCCAACCCGGCAGGGCGACGACCACCGCGGGTACACGTTCGTATCCACGGGAAGCGAAGGGGGAAATCTCGTGGGGCTCGATCCAGGACTGCGCCGGCTCGCGCTGGGCACCTTGCTCGCCGCGTACCCGGGAGCGGTCCCGCCGGAGTGGGCGGTCGACCTGGTGGCCGACGGACTGGCCGGGCACACCCTGTTCGGCACGAACGTGCACGACCCCGCGCAACTGGCCGCGAGCACGGCGGCGCTGCGCACCGGCCGGTCGGACGTGCTGATCGCCATCGACGAGGAGGGTGGCGACGTGACCCGGCTGGCCCACGCCACCGGCAGCCCGTACCCCGGTAACGCCGCCCTCGGCGCGGTCGGCGACGTGGCGCTCACCCGCCGGGTCTACCAGTCGATCGGCGCGGAACTGGCGGCGCTGGGCATCACCGTCAATCTGGCCCCCACCGTCGACGTGAACACCGCCGACGACAATCCGGTGATCGGCACCCGCTCGTTCGGCGCCGACCCGCTGCGGGTGGCCGCACACTCGGCCGCCGCCGTCAGCGGCCTCCAGGCCGCCGGTGTGGCCGCCTGCGCCAAGCACTTCCCGGGACACGGCGCGACAGTCACCGACTCCCACCACGAGCTGCCCACGGTGGACGTACCACTGGAACTGCTCCGCCAGCGCGACCTGCCGCCGTTCGCCGCGGTCGTCGCGGCCGGCGCGCAGGCCGTGATGACCGCGCACATCCGGGTGCCGGCGCTGACCGGCGACGGCCCGGCCACCTTCAGCCGGGCGGTTCTGGTCGACCTGCTGCGCGCCGAGTACGGCTTTACCGGCACCGTCATCACCGACGCGCTGGAGATGAAGGGCGCGGCGGTGGCCGCCGGCGGCGTGGGACCCGCCGCCGTGCGGGCCCTGTCGGCGGGCGCCGATCTGCTCTGCATCGGCGCACAGGTCGACGCCGCACTGGTCGAGCACGTGGCCGCCGAGATCGTCGCGGCCACCACCGACGGCCGGTTGCCGATCGCCCGGGTGGAGGAGGCGGCCGGCCGCGCCGCCGCGCTCGCCGCCTGGACCCGGGGCGCCGGCCGCTCGTCGGTCACCCCCGACCCCGATCTGGGGTACGCGGTGGCGCGCCGCGCGGTGCGGGTGGAGGGGCTGCTCACCGGTCTGGACCAGCCACTGGTGGTGCAGTTGCACACCGAGTCCACGATGGCCGAGGGTCGGGTGCCGTGGGGCCTCGGCCCACACCTCGACGGTGGACGCGAGATCCGCGTGGTGGCTGCCGAGACCGATCAGGCGGCCCTGCGCGAGTTGGCCGGGGATCGACCGATCGTGCTGGTCGGGCGGCATCTGCATCGGCTGTCGGGCGGCCCGGAGCTGATCGACGCGCTGGCCGCCGCGCATCCGGTGACCGTCGTCGAGATGGGCTGGCCGGGTACCTGGCGACCGTCCGGCGTACGGGCGTTCGTCACCACGTACGGCGCGAGCCACGCCAACGGTCGGGCGGCTGCGGAGGCGCTCGGCCTGGCGAGCTGACCCTGCGTTACCGACCCGCGCACAGTGTCACCGCACTTTATCGCAGGTCAAGTCCACTATTCGACACTCCGACTCGACAGCTCGCACCTTGCAGCTTGCAGTTTCGATACGTAGCGTGATCGATATCGGATCGCCGCGTCGGTGCCGCGGCCGATCGGAGAGAACCGGGGACCTGGGGGCAGGTTGCGGACCGTGGATCCGGCCCGGGATCCACGGTCCGCGCACTGAAAGCCACCTCAGCGCGGATACACCCCGTACGACCGCCAACCCCGGTCCGGGAAGCCCGCCGCCTCCGCGACCCGGGCCGAGGCCTGGTTGTCCCGCTCGTGCAGGTACGTCGGCACCGCGCCCTCGTCCAGGACCCGCCGCGCCGCCTGCGCCACCAGCCGACGCGCGAGACCCCGACCGCGGGCCTCCGGGACGGTGCCGACGGCCAACTCGTGCCCGTACGCGTCGTGGCGCTTGATGGCGGCGCCGGCCAGGTAGGCGCCGTCGGCATCGCGCACCACGAGCACCGGTCTGTCGAACAGCCGCAGCCAGGGCGGCAGCCCGGGCGCGGTCGGCGCGATCCACTCCCCCACGTCGGGCAGGGGCGCGGGAGCGTTGGTCCAGCGGAAGGGACCGTCGTGCACGCAGAAGGCGGGGTACCCGACAGCATCGGGCAGCGCCGCGAGCATCCGCTCCGGCGTGCGCTCGATCAACGCCCGGATCGCGGCGACCCGGTCCGGCGCGACGGAGAGCACCGCGCTCTGACGGGTGTCCACGGCGAGGGCCGGACGCAGTCGGCCCTCCCAGGCCGGCAGGGCCCGTCGATGCGAGGCGACCACGTGCAGCCCGGACCCGGCCGGCCATTGACCGAGCCAGGAGGCGAGGTGCAGTTGCAACCGCCGGTCGAGCATGCGCACCTCCCGTCACCCCAACAGTCGTGATCACCGTACGCCTGAGCGGCCCGGCCGGACGGACCATCGAGCCAGCGCGGGACGCTGCCCGAGATCCGGGAATCAGCTCGCGGCATCGACCGTCATAGGTATTTCCATACCTGGACACCTTTCTCTGCGACGGTATGGGCATGCCGATGCAGCCGAACGACCGCTTCCACCAACACCCCGCGCGACTCTGGCGAGCGGGCGAGGCCGCCACGGACGTTCCGACGCAGGCGCGGTACCGGGTGATCCGGGTGACGGGCGGGCTGCCCTGGGCGACGCTGAACGAACTGCCGGCCGGCTCCGGCCGGCACGGTCTCGACCGGCACTGAACCCGCCGGGCCGGCAGCTGCCGGGACCAGCGTCGGGGACGACACACCGCGGGAGGACCTGCGACGGCATTCGCACACCTGTCGGGTAATTTCTTCCAGGTCCGGCACCCCGGCCTACGACAGGAGAAGCTCCCCGCATGGGCAAGAAGACGATCCACGTCTCCGACTTCACCGGAACCGTTCTGCAGCAGGACGACGAGGTGGTTCGTGTCGTCGTCCTGGAGCACCCGGACCTGGTCGCCGGGCCCGTGCAGCTCGACGCCACCCCGGGCGAGGTGGAGAACATCGACGACGCCGCGCTGGACGTGGCGGTGGTCGAGATCCACGACCGGCACGGCGGGGGCGAGCCCCGACGGGTCGTCCTCACCGCGAGCGAGTTCGACGCGATGGCCACCGACGTCCCGATGGCGCAGTTGTTGAAGACCGCCGAGCGGGTTCGCCCGCCCAAGGCCCGCAAGAGCACCGAGAAGATCGACTACGGCACGCTGGAGCACGCCGGCAAGCCGCACCGGGGCCGCGTCACCGAGGAGGAGGCCCGGCTCGTCCGCGAGCAGCTCGACGAGGTCAACAAGCGACTCGCCGACGCGGGCGTACGCCAGATCGACCCCGCCGATCCGGAGCACGCCCTGCGCTACGGCTTCCCCGACGTCTCCTGAGCGAGGACGTCAGCAGGTCTTCTCCGCCCGCTTGCGGAAGGCGGTCTCGGTGACCGCCTTCCGCCTGCCGGCCGCCTCCCCGACCAGGACGTCTTCGGGCCCGAGCGCGGTCAGCTCGTCCAGCGTGAAGTGGACGGGGACGGCGTTGCGCTGCGTGCCGTAGGCAGCGGCCGAATATTCGACTGCGGGATCGAAGGCGACCAGCGTCTGCTCGTCGACCGTCCAACCCGGTGGCAGCTCGAAGACGGTCACACTCGTCACCTCGGCGTCGCCCATGCGGTCGATGGTCCAGCTAGCGGCCGGCGTGGGATCGATGGTGAAGACGCTGATCCGCTCCAACTCGAACACGGCGCACTCGGCGAACAGCAGCACCGGCCGACCGTCGACGGCCCGGACCGCCAGCACCTCCTTGTCCGCCGGGCTACAGGCCGACATCCCGGCCAGGGCGGCGGCCACCACGAGGATGCCCACCACCCCCCGATTGCCAGTGCCCCGGCGGGACATCCGTCCGTCGGCACGTCGCATTGCGCCGTCCCCCGTTCCGCCGGCATCGATGCATCGGCATGTCGCCCTCCGGCAACCCGAGGTTAGGCGAGGGGTCGGCGACGTGCGGGCCGGCGAGGACATGCGCGACTTTTCCGTACCGTCGCGCGCCCTCCGGTCCTGTTGCCGCTACCGGGCCTCGTCGTCGGCCGCGGACGCCTTGACGACGGCCGCGAGGGCGGCAGCCAGGTCGCCTTCGACGGATTCCTTGGTCAGGCCGAGGTCGGTGAGCACGCCGGCCCCGTCCTCCTGCTCCAGCAGGGCGAGCAGGATGTGTTCGGTGCCGATGTAGTTGTGCCCGAGGCGCAGCGCCTCCCGGAAGGTCAGCTCCAACGCCTTCTTGCCGGCGGCGTTGTAGGGGATCAGGTCGGGGACGTCGTCGGTCCTCGGCGGGAGGACGGCGGCGACGGCCTCGCGCACCGCCGCCGGGGCGGCGCCCCGACCGGTCAGCACCCGGGCGGCCAGCCCGTCGGGCTCGGCGAGCAGGCCCAGCACCAGGTGCGCGGGACCGATCTCGGGATTTCCGGCGGCGCGGGCCTCCTCCTGCGAGGCCATCACCACGTTGCGGGCGCGCGGGGTGAACCTCCCGAAGCCTGCGTTCGGGTCGAGCGCCGCCGCATCGGTGGAGCCCTTCGCCACGAAGCGCTTCTGGGCGGCCTGCTTGCTGACCCCCATGCTGCGGCCGATGTCGGTCCAGGAGGCGCCCGAGCGCCGGGCCTGGTCGACGAAGTGACCGATCAGGTGGTCGGCGACCTCACCGAGATGGTCGGCGGCGATCACCGCGTCGGTGAGCTGGTCGAGCGCGTCGGTGTGGGCCTTCTTGATGGCCTGGATCAGGTCGTCGAGCTTGACGGAGTTGCTCATCTGGAATGGCTCGGTCATGCCGTCAACCATAGGTTGACGGGGCCACTTCGTCAACCCGTGGTTGACGGCTTCGGTCGCGCAGGTGCCGGATATGGTGGGCGCGGCCGCACACCGGAGGAGGGCCGCCATGCGTCTGCACGTGGGATGCGCGATGTGGAGTCACCGGTCGTGGCCGGGCCACTCGCTGCCGTCCGGCGAGCGCCTGCGCCACTACGCGGGCTGGTGCGACGCCGTGGAGGGCAACACCACGTTCTACGCGACCCCGACCCGGGACACCGTGGCGTCCTGGGCGGCGCAGACCGAGGCCGACTTCCGGTTCGTCCTCAAGCTGCCCAAGGTCGTGACGCACGAACGCCGACTCACCGACACCGGCGAGCCACTGCGCGCCTTCCTGGACGCGATCGAGCCCCTCGGCCCGCGCGTCCACGCCCTCTGGATCCAACTGCCGGGGTCGTTCGCGCCGGACGACGTACCCACGCTGAGCCGGTTCCTCGCGCAGCTCCCGGGTTCCCACCGGTACGCCGTGGAGGTCCGCCATCCCGCGTTCTTCACCGAGGCCCGCGCGACCCGACTGCTCGAGGAGACCCTCACCAGGGCATCGGCCGAATGGATCCCCTTCGACACCACCGCGTTCTTCAGCCGCCCGCCGACGAGTGACGCCGAGCGCGACGCCTGGATGAAGAAGCCCCGGGTGCCGCTGCGATCCGTCGCGCTGACCGACCGCCCGATCGTGCGCTACCTGGGCCGCGACGACGACGCCCGAACCGTCGAGGGCTGGCAGCGCTGGGTCGAGGTCACCGCCGGCTGGCTGCGCGAGGGCCGCTCCCCCACCATGTTCGTCCACACTCCGGACAACGCCGACGCGCCGCGGCTCGCCCGCCGCTTCCACGACGAGGTACGCGCCCGCGTGCCGGCCCTCGACGCGCTGCCCGAGCCGGTGTCCGTCGAACCCCTGACCCTCTTCTGAGCGCTGGCGGTCACGGCTCGCGGTCGAGGAGCGTGTTCAGGTGGTGGGCCGTGCTGATCAGGGAGAGGTGACTGAACGCCTGCGGAAAGTTGCCGATCTGCTGCCCGGTGGGCGCGATCTCCTCCGAGTAGAGCCCCAGCGGCGTGCTGTACGTCAGCATCTTCTCGAACGTCAACTGGGCGTCGTCGAGCCGTCCGGACTGGGCGAGGGCCTGGACGTACCAGAAGGTGCACATGCTGAAGGTGCCCTCCGAGCCGGCGAGGCCGTCCGGCGAGGCCTGCGGGTCGTAGCGGTAGACGAGGCTGTCCGAGACCAGCTCATTGTCTATCGCCCGCAACGTCGACAGCCACATCGGATCGTTCGGCGCGATGAAGCCCACCCCCGGCATCGCGAGCAGCGAGGCGTCGGTGATGTCGGTGCGGTAGTGCTGCACGAAGGCCTGCCGTCCCGGATCGAATCCCCGAGCTATGACCTGCTCGTAGACGGCGTTGCGTTCGTCCGCCCACCGGGTGATGCTCGCGGGACGCCCCCGGTTGTGGGCGATGCGGATGGCACGGTCGAACGCCACCCAGCACATCATCCGCCCGTAGGTGAAGTCCTGCCGGCCGGACCGGGTCTCCCAGATGCCGTCCTCGGGCTGGTCCCAGTGGTCGCAGAGCCAGTTCATCAGGCCGGCCGCCTTGCGCCACCCCTCGTACGACGCCATCAGTCCGCTCTGGTCGGCGAGGTGCAGCGAGTTGAGCGCCTCGCCGTAGATGTCCAGTTGCACCTGGCCGGCGGCGCCGTTGCCGATCCGCACCGGCGCCGACCCGCGATACCCCTCCAGGTGGGGCAACACCTCTTCGGGGAGGTTCGGCGAGCCGTCGACGCGGTACATGATCTGCAGCGGCACGTCACCGTCGTGGGCGTCCTGGATGCGTGCTTCGAGCCAGGACAGGTAATTCTGGGCCTCCTCGGTGAAACCGACGCTGAGCAGCGCGTGCACCGAGAACGAGGCGTCGCGGATCCAGGTGTAGCGGTAGTCCCAGTTCCGCGGCCCGCCGATCTGCTCCGGCAACCCCATCGTCGGCGCGGCGACCAGGGCGCCCGTCGGGGCGTACGTCATGAGCTTGAGCGTCATGGCCGACCGCTCGACCATCTCCCGCCAACGGCCGGTGTAGGAGGTGCGCAGGGCCCACCGACGCCAGTAGTCCCGGGTCTCGGCGAGCAGGTCACAGGCCTCCTGGGTGGTGAGAGCCCGGGGAGCGTCGGGGCGGGCCGTCTCCAGGACCACCCCGCCGATGTCTCCCGCGTGCAGCACGTTGCGGAAGCTGACGCCCTCCTCGTCACGCTGGATCGTTCGCCTGTCGACGAGCCGTTCCGAGTCCTTGAACGGGGTCAGCGTGAGCGAGAGTGTCGAGCTACGAAAGACGTCGCCCTCCGGATGAACCTCCAGCTCGTACGGATCCCGGCCG
The DNA here is from genome assembly GCF_053585025.1 of Micromonospora sp. RB23. Classification (NCBI taxonomy): domain Bacteria; kingdom Bacillati; phylum Actinomycetota; class Actinomycetes; order Micromonosporales; family Micromonosporaceae; genus Micromonospora; species Micromonospora sp. RB23. The sequence goes on along the minus strand of NZ_CM132111.1, from coordinate 1,528,104 downwards.
TAGTTGAACCGGGGCCGGCAGTCGAAACGGAAGGGCATGCTTCCCCGGATCATCCGGACCAGCCGGACCAACCGGTGCCGGTCCGTGGCCTGCTCGCCCGTGACGGGCATGAAGTCCAGCAACTCTCCCACCCCGTCGGCGCCATGGAAGCGGGTGATCAAAATCGGCGTGCCGGGTAGGTACAACTGTTTGGTCGTGTAGTCGATGCCGTCGGGCGAGAGCTGGAAGTGCCCACCCTTGTGGCGGTCGAGCAGAGCGGCGAAGACACTCGGCGAGTCGAAGCGCGGCGCACAGAACCAGTCGATCGTGCCGTCCTTGCTGATCAGCGCGGCGGTCTGCAGGTCACCGATCAGGCCGTGCTCCTCCACCCCCGGGTACGTCGTCCCCACGCTGAACCCCCTCATCAGGCTGACGGCGACGACTACCCGGGAACCCGCGCGCTACACGAACGCGGCCGCGTGAGCCGTCAGCTCCGTTGCTGGTCCACCGCCTGCCGCACCAGCGCCGCCGCCTTCTCGGTCTCCAACCCACTGGTGATGAGCAGGTCGTGGGCGGCCGCCCGGTACTCCCCCACCGCGACCAGCCCGGAATAGCCGAGACGATGGATGTGCGGACGGGTCGAGTCCCCTACGAACCCCTGCGCACGCCCGACCAGTTCGACGCCCGCCAGGATCTGGTCGCGGGCCTCCCGAGGCTCCCGACCGACCTGGACGGCTCGGCGCAGCGTTGGCAGCGCGTCGGCCAGCAGGTCGATGGCCTGCGGAAACTCCTCGGGAATCGGCTCGTCGTCCTTCAGGGCTGTCGTCAGCCGCCGGCACAGTGACCGGCAACCGTGCAGGCTCCGTTCCAGGTGGCGGATCGCCGTGGTGTGGAATTTCAGGGAGTCGCGCTCGCGCCACCGCAGGGGTGCCAGCCGCGTCACCTCCTGCGCGGCCCCGAGCCCGTCGTTGAGAGCGGCCAGGCGGGGATCGAGTTCCCGCAACCTGCGCAGGCTCCGCTCGGCGTCCCCGAGATCGCGCGTCCGCAGCGCATTCGCGAGGTCGTGCATGATATCGGCCGCCGGCCCGACCACGGGCTCGGCCAGTCGCAGCAGCGTCCGCTGCGGATTGATGGGCACCAGGAGCAGACCGACCCCCAGACCCACGAGCCCACCGATCGCCGCGTCGACGAAGCGCGGGATGGACAGGTCGCGTAGCGGCGGCTCCAGCGTGGCGATGAGCACCGCGGTGCCACCGGCCTGGGTGAGCAGCGAGCCACCACCCTTGAGCAGGATGGCGACCGTTATCGCCAGGACGACGACCACGCCGGTCTGCCAAAACCCGATGCCGAAGAACGGCATCAGCGTGTCGCCGACGGCGAGCCCCAGGGTCACCCCGGCCAGCAGCTCGATGGTGCGCCGCAGGCGTGACCCCATCGAGGCGGCCACGATGCCGACCGCCGTGGTCGGCGCCAGGACGGGAGAAGGGTTGCCCAAGAATTGGTACGCCACGAACCAGGCGATCGCCGCGGCGATGCCGGCCTGCACCGCGAGCAGACCGAACAGGCGCAGCCGCCAGGCGCGCGAGCGCAGCCCCTCGTGTGCCCGCGCCCGTAGCCGGTCGACCCGGGACTCTCGGCGGTGCGTCGACTCGCCGGCGGCCTCCGACTCCTGGTGGGCACACATCCGCGCCGCATACCCGGGCGAGCGGGAACCTATCCGGCCAGGCCACGCCTGCTCGGAATCAACAGTTGTCGACGTCTGCTGTACTCGACAGCGAGGATTCCCTCGGCGAAGGAGGCCCCGTGCCATGTCCAGCTCCGAGTTCAGCCCCGACAGCCTGCGTACGCTGATCCGCGCCGGCGCCTGGATCAGCCGTCCCGACACCGGGAAGGCCGCCGTACACCTGTTGACCTTCACCAAGCTGCCGGACCAGCCCGGCTTCGCGGACCTGGTCGAGGTCGTGCAGATCCCCGAGTACGACGACGGCCACGACATCCAGGTGGCGGTCATCCGGGACTGGCCGGCGCTGCTCGCGCTACCGGCGGTCGAGCACCTGTCCGACGACGACAGGCGGCTGCTCGCCCTGGCCGGCAGCCTCGCCACCGGGCAGCCCGTCGACCTGGCCGCCAACGCCGCCGTGCAGGGCCACGAGCACGCCGCGAAGGTCGCCGAGGCGATGGTGATCGCCGCCGGCTACCACATGAAGTACGAGGTCACGGCGACCGAGCGGCTCACCACGAGGTTCGCCAAGGCCTGACCGCCGGCCTCCGGAACGCCGACCGGCCCCGCCACCGGTGGGACGGCCCCCAAACGTCAAGGGGTACGACCTTCGCCCGCATCGCGGGGTAGCCAGCGCAGCGCGGCGTCGGCAGTGTCCACCGGGCTGCCGTTGAAAGCGATCGCCGCGTCGGGCGCCCATTGCCGGACGAGGTTCACCACCTTCTCGAAGAGAAGGAGCAACGGCTCGTGCTTGCGGAGGCCACCGCCGACCACCACACAGGTGTAGTCCTTACGCTTCAACGCCTCGACGACAGCGGACTCGGCGTCGTCGTCGGGTGCCACCAGGCACAGGTCGGCTTCGACGCCGTGCTCGACGAAACGGGCCTGACCGCGTGCTATCGCCGCCACCACCGGCGCCGGATCCCAGCCCGGGATCCGCGCGGGATCAAGACCAATCACCAGTACGGGACCCAGCGCCATCCGCTACTCCTGTAAGCGGTCCACCGTCGTTCAGCACGGTCGATGCTGCCACAGTGGCAGCGGTGCGGCGTACGGCGACACCGGTGGACGGCTGGGCGGCTCTAGACGGGCGGAACATCAGGCAGCAGGTCGTCGTCACGTCCGGTCTGGGGTAGCCCGGCGGCAGCGGCGATGGCCTCGACGGCCTCGTCCAGTCCGGTCGTCTCGGGCAGGACGAGTTCGTCAGGCCAGCCCAGGACGTCGTGAGCGGCGTACCAACCGCTCATGTGCTCGGCCGTGAACTCAGTGACCTGGGGACGGGTGAGGTGCCGACGAAGGGTCTCGGCCAGCGACACGTCGAGGTAGCAGAACAGTGACTGACCGCGGTGGCCGTCGCGGAGCGCGGTCAGCATTCCTCGGTAGCGACTGGTGTGCATGATGCCTTCCATGACCACGTGGTATCCGTGGTCCAGCGCGAATCGAACTGTCTGCCCGATCAACGCCGGCGCCGCCCCGCCGGGCTTGTCCCGCTCGCGCAGCAGGATGCGGCGCAGGTAGTCCTGCTCGACGAGGGCGCAGCCCCGGCCGTGCCGGCGTCGTAGCTCACGACCGATGCTGCTCTTGCCGGAGCCGGAGTTGCCCCGGATGCAGACGAGGATCGTGTCCGGGCTGCCGATGGGTTCAGCGACCACGATGCCTCCTCGGCTCCCTACGTCACTCCCGGATCTCCATCTCGGTCACCAAACCCCCGTCGAAGCGGTACACATGCGTAACGATGTGGTCGGCGAGTGTGGCTCCGGTCTTGTCGTGTACCACCTGATGAACGGTGACGGCAATACGGCCGTCGGCCTCCGTACTGAACGCGGTCGGCGTGACGGTGGGTTCGATCTGCTCCCACTGTCGACGCCAGTAGGCACTCACCATCTCCCGGCCGTGGACCATGCCTCCTTCCCAACCGTTGGGCCAGGAGACGGCCGGCGTCATAACGGCCAGCAGAGTGGGGATGTCGCGCTCGTTGAAGGCCGCGTAGAGGTTGGCGAGCAAAGCCTGTTCTGGCGAGTCCATCGAGCCAGCATGGCCGGTGGCCACGACTTCCCGACATGTTCTTCGCTGTCAGCAGATCGTCCTGGCGAAGCGGTAGGCCGTCGTCCGGGCATCGACCGGGTCCGGCTCGGCGGCGACCGCGAGGGCTCAGTCGGTACGACGATGGCGCTGCACGTAGTTGCGCACTCGGGCGCGGTTGCCGCAGTCCAGCGGATCGCACCAGCGCCGGCTGCGGTTGCGGGTGCTGTCCAGGAACAGCCAGCCACAGCCCTCGCCGTCGCACCGACGCAATCTGGACAGGTCGGGCTGGCCCACCAGGTCGACGACCGACAGCGCCAGGTAGGGCACGAGCGCCGGCACGGACGTCGGGTCGACCACCGGCGCCAACGGCAGCCGGGCCGGAAATGTCGCGACGCCGAGTGCTTGCCGCCACCCGGTCGTGATCGTGGCGAGGTCGGCGGGGTCGACGATTCCGCCGTCGACCTGGGCGTCCATCACCCGGGTCGCTGTGTCGCGCAATCGCCGGACCGCCTCCAGTGCCCGGACGGCATCTGCGGGCCGGTCGGCCAGGTCATCCATCAGCCGGCCCCGATCGGCCTCGCCCATCACGGTGGCGAACCAGTTCACCAGGTCCGCCGGATCGGCGAGCCGGTCGATTTTCCGGGCGGCGTCGAGACGCCACGACATCGTGTTGCACAGGTCCAGGGCAAGGTGACCGCCGATCCGGCTCCACACGTACGCCCCCGCTTCCGCCATGCCGACGACTCTACATGAGCTACATAGCTTTAGGGCATGTATGGTCCGACCATGACGCCTTCCATCAAGGGCGGCTGGCGTACCGGGTTACGAGTCGGCGCCGGCCTGGCGGCCGGTTCGTTCCTGCTGGCCGTGAGCTTCGGCGCGTACGCCGTCACACACGGCTGGCCGGCGGCCCTGACGATCGCCCTGTCGCTGCTGGTCTTCTCGGGATCGGCACAGTTCGCCCTGGTGACGGCACTCGCCGGTGGTGGGCTGCCCGCCGCGTTGACCTCGGCCGCACTGATCAACCTCCGATTCGTACCCATGGCGGCGGCGACCGCGCGGCACCTGCGCGGCGGCCGATGGCGGCGGGCCGTCGAGGGGCAGGCCGTCGTCGACGGCTCCTGGGCCGCCGCTCAGCGACCCGACGGCGGGTTCGACCGGCGGATACTCATCGGCGCCACCCTGGCGCAGTGGCCGGCCTGGGTCTGCGGCACCGCCATCGGCGCCCTGGCCGTTCCGGACACCTCGCTGATCCACACCTGGGGGATCGACATCGTGTTTCCCGGCTTCTTCGTCGTCCTGCTGGTCGACTCGCTCACCGGCCGACCCCGTCTGGCGCCGGTCGCCCTGGCGGCCGCGGCCGTCGCCGGTACCGCTGCCCGGTTCCTGCCGGTCGGCGTGGCGCTGCTGCTGGCGGCCACCGCCGTGCTGCTCGCCGTCTTCGGACAACGCAGCGCCACGTCACCCGCAGCGGGCACGCCCCGCAGCACGGCAGCGGAGCAGGTCGGATGACCACCATGATCGTCGCGATCGTCGCCCTGGCGGCGATCAACATCAGCTTCAAGGCGGTCGGGCCGGCGATACTGGGAGACCGCCCTTTCCCCGCCCCGGTCCAGACCGCCGTCGACGCCCTGCCCGCCGCCCTGCTGGCCGGCCTGCTCATGACCGACCTGCTCGGACAGTACTGGCGGGCCTTCGACTGGACGCTGCTGCCGGGCCTCGGCCTGGCGGTCGCGCTGCGCATCTCCGGCCGATCGCATCTCGTCTGCATCGTCGCGGCGGTCGCCGGCACCGCCGCGCTGCGCGTCGTGGCCTGAAGCCACGGCCGACCGGGCAGGGCGACGCACTTCGCTGTGCCAGTGGCGAGAATCCGGCGGACCATGGCATTTTCGCCTCTCGTCCCCGACTGCGAGCTTTCCTAGGCTCCCTCCCGACACGCTTCAACTGGAACGGAAACGGGGCGGACCATGCTTCGCTATGTCATACCGGCGGTGATCGGGCTGGTCTACGTCGGGCTCAATTCCCTCGTTCCGGAGCCGCATCGGCGACGCCTGAACGCGCTCGTCGTCACCGGCGCCGGGGCTGCCTACATCAGCGGTGGCGGGTTCGGACTGTGGGAGTTGCTCTTCTGCGCGCTGCTGCTGGTGGTGGGCTACGCCGGGCTCACCTCGTACACCTTCATCGGCGTCGGATGGCTCCTGCACACGGTGTGGGACGTGCTGCACCACCGACGCGGCACCCCGATCATCCCCGCACTGCATGACTCGTCCTTCGGCTGCGCGCTCTGCGATCCGGTCATCGCGCTCTGGTGCTTCGCCGGCGGCCTGTCGGTCAGAGACGTGTACGACCGGGTCACGCGACGGGCGACCGATGCGCCGCCGCCGGTGACCGCACAGTCCTGACTGGTTGAATTCCGCCATGCACACAGTGGCCGTGCTCGCCCTCGACAGTGTCGTCCCGTTCGATCTGGCCACCCCGATGGAGATCTTCCAGCGCACCCGCCTGCCCGACGGCCACGCCGGCTACCGCGTCCTCGTCTGCGCCGCCACACCGACGGTAACCGCGGGCGCGTTCCGCATGGCGGTGCCGTGGGGCCTGGACGTCCTCGTCGACGCCGACACAGTCGTCGTGCCGGGCGTGTCCGACCCCGCCGCCGCGACGCCCGCAGTGGTCCTCGATTCGCTGCGGACCGCCGCCGCGAACGGTGCCCGGATCGCCTCGATCTGCGGTGGCGCGTTCACCCTCGCCGCCACCGACCTGCTCGACGGGCAGCGTGCGACCACGCACTGGCTCGCCACCGACCGGCTCGCCGCCGAGCATCCACGGATCCAGGTCGACCCCAACGTGCTCTACGTGGACAACGGCCAGTTTCTGACCTCCGCCGGCGCCGCCGCCGGGCTCGACCTGTGCCTACACCTGGTCCGCCGCGACCACGGCGCCGCTGTCGCGGCCGCCACGGCGAGGTTGTCTGTCATGCCGCTGGAACGCGCGGGCGGACAGGCCCAGTTCATCACGCACGAACCACCCGCCGCCGACGGGGCGACCCTGGAGCCGCTGCTGACCTGGATGCGCGACAACGCCCGGCGTGAGCTGACCCTCGCCGACATCGCCCGCCACGCCGGCTTGAGTACCCGGACCCTGAACCGGCACTTCCGCGACCAGACCGGCACCAGCCCGCTGCGGTGGCTGCACCGGGTCCGCGTCCACCAGGCTCAGCATCTCCTGGAAACCACTGTCCATCCCATCGAGCGGGTGGCTACCCAGGTAGGTTTCGGCTCCACCACCGCCTTCCGGGACTGCTTCAAGCGGATCACCGGCACCAGCCCGCAGGCGTATCGGCGGAGCTTCCGGTGACCGCTACGCCCGGCACGATGGTCAGCGGCCCGCGCTGACGAAAGGACCCCGACCCGGCGGTTAGTGCCAGGTCAGGGCCTTGATCGTTGGTGCGCCGCCAGGGACTCGAACCCCGAACCCGCGGATTAAGAGTCCGCTGCTCTGCCAGTTGAGCTAGCGGCGCTCGCTGACAACGACGAGCACGCTAACACGCCCGCGAACCCACCTCGGAACCCGTCCCCGGGCCGCGCTCAGTGGGCAGGGTTCGGGGTGTGCGGCAGCTTGCCGAGTTGCTTCCAGTTCGTCTCGGCGACCTCGACGCCGTAGTGCTTCGCGGCGGCGAGGATGTTCTGGAAGGCCAGGTCGCGGTCGGCGTCGGTGACGCCCTGCACCTGGTCGAAGCGGGCGATGGCGTTGCGGACGTGGCCCGCGTCGGTCATCGGCTCCTTGCGCTTGCCGGGGAACGCGAAGACGGTCTCCGGCAGCTCGCGCTTGTCCTTGTCGGTCAGGCCGCCGTGCTTCTCGTGGGGCTTCCAGGTCGACTTCATCGCCCACCATTACCCATTTTTCGTCCAGACGTACGGCCGGACCGGCTTGATTAAGAGTGTTTAAAGACCCTGTCCGGCATGCGCGGCGAATGCCTACCATACGGCGGCCCGTGAACGTTCGGGTCAGCCTGTCGTCTGCTCGTTGGAGTGACCCGTGTCGTACGAAGGCCCACCGCCGTCACGTCATCGCCCTCCAGGGTGGGCCACCCACAGGAAACTGAGCGTGGCTGCGGGCGCGGCCGTCGTGCTCGTCGTCGCGGCCGGGGCCGTGTACCTGGGCAACGGCGCAGCGCAGCCCCAGCCGTCGAACGCGGCCAACGCCCTCGACTATCCGTCGCCGTCGGGTGGGCAGGTGGAGTCGCCCGGAGCTGCGGTGTCGGCCTCCGCGACTCCGTCGGTCTCCGCGACGCCGTCGACCGGCGCGACGCCGTCGACCGCTGCCGCAGCGAAGACCCCCGTGACCGGCTGGGTTCCGATCGACCGTGCGGCGTGGAAGGCGCAGGCCGACGCGTACCGGGCGCTGAAGATCGACCCCGTCCCGGCCGGTGTCGGCGACCTTCCGGAGTTCCGGGCGGACTGCCAGTACAGCCACCGACTGCCGGACGACCCGATCGTCGCCCCCGGCCTCCCGGGCGCCTCACACATGCACTCCTTCGTCGGCAACAAGGCCGTCGACGCGAACACCGTCGCCGCAGACCTGACGAAGTTCACGGCCACGTCCTGCAAGCCGATCCAGGACCACTCGGCGTACTGGGTGCCCACGCTCTACGACAACGCGACCGGTAAGCCGGTCGAGACCACCGGCTTCCGGGTCTACTACCGTTCGCTCGCGAAGAACTCGACCGGCCAGATGCCCATGCCCAACGGCCTGCGCATGATCTCCGGGGACGCCACGAAGAAGAAGCCGACACCGCGCGGCACATCCGGCCAGTTCTACTGCGCCTTCTACGGCCCCGGCGACCTCGACGGCGTCGCCCGCAGCACCAACGGCAACTGGCCGATCTGCGGCGGGACGGCCACGCTGCACTTCATGCTCCAGTTCCCGGACTGCTGGGACGGCAAGCACCTGGACAGCCCCAACCACAAGGACCATGTGGCGTACGGCAGCGGCAACACCTGCCCGCCCGGCCACCCGGTTCGGATCCCGGCGATCACGTTCGACATCCAGTACCCGGCCAGGGGCACCCCGGCGGGCTACTACCTCTCCTCCGACAAGGCGGGCAAGAGCGCCTCGTCGATGCACGGCGACGCGTTCGTGATGTGGGACGTCAACACGATGAACAAGCGCACCAAGAACTGCGTCCTGGGACGCAGGACCTGCGACAACTACGGCTACCAGAAGTAACCCGGGGCCAGGCCGGTGTCGGCCTGGCCCCGGGTTACCGGTGGTGGTCAGCTACGCAGCGTCCACCGCTGGTTCGCGCCACCGTTGCACGTCCAGAGGATGAGCTTCGTGCCGTTGGCGCTGGCCGCGCCGTTGGCGTCGAGGCATAGCCCGGACTGGCCGTTCGTGATGGTGCCGTTGCTGTTGATGTTCCACTGCTGGTTCGCGGCGCCGTGGCAGTCCCAGATGATGACCTGGGTGCCGTTGGCCGTGCCCGCCCCGGAGGCGTCCAGGCACTTGTTGCCGTACACCATCAGCTGCTTGCTGGACGTGGAGGTCCATCGCTGGTTGGCGCCGCTGCCGCAGTCCCAGAGCTGCACCTGGGTTCCGTTGGTGGTCGAGGAGTTGGGGACCTCGACGCAGCGGCCGGACTGGCCGCCCACGAGCTGGCCGCCCTGCTGGGTGCCGCCGCCGCTCTGCTGCCGGACGATGGAGGTCGACTCCGCCGACCGGTTGTTCTGGGCGTCGACGACGTAGAGGCGGTACTCGCCCTGGGTCGACGGCACGGCGATTGACGTGGCGTTACCGGCCGCCCTGGTCATCGTCGCACCGGCCGTGAAGGTGGTGGTGCCGTACGGTGCCAGCCAGACCGACTTGCTCGCGTCGCCGGTGCTGCGGATCGGGATCGTCGCCGTGGCGCTGGTGACGTACGTGCTGGCCGGCAGCACGTAGTTCGGCGCGGAGAACCTGCTGGCCGGGATCATGTCCCGGTAGGCGTCCTCAAGACCGGAGTTCGCCGCGATGGCGTACGCAGCCGCCGGCCACACGTAGTCGGAGGAGACGAGGATGTCGGCGACCGTGCTGTTCGGCAGGTTCTTGTTCGACACCTTGTTGATCGGGCCGTAGATCTGCGTGATGCTCAGGTCGTGCTTCCGGCCGAAGTCGTCGGAGTTGATCATCCAGGTGACGTTCTTGTCGATGCTCAGGACGTTGTCCCGGAAGGTGATGTACGCCGAGCCCTCGTCCGGGTGGAGTCCGTACTTGTGCCCCGAGGGCACGCCCTGGAGATAGTTGTTGGTGATCGTGGTCCCGGGCTGGCTGCCCAGCGTGTAGATGGGCGCGGTGTCGCTGAGACGCTGGACCGTGTCGATGATGTGGTTGTAGCTGATCGTGTTGTTCCGCGCCGTCGTGGTTGGCCGGTTCGGCGCGATCGAGCCCGACGACCCGTCGAAGTTCCACCAGCCCCAGCCCATCGTGATGCCCGACCAGGGGGCCTTCTCGATCCGGTTGTGCTGGATCGTCAGGGTGTCGACGAAGTACGCCGAGATGGGGCTGTGCCCGTTGAACAGGACCGCGCTGTCGTACAGATAGTTGTTCTTGATCTCGATGTTCTTCGGCAGCCCCTCGACCTGCGGGAGGTACTTCTCCCGGTTACTCGACGTGCCGTCTCCGATGTAGACGTGCTGGGGATGACCGACGTCGATGGCGGAGCCGGCGATGTCGTTTGTGTAGTTCCCGAACAACTGCGAGTTCTGCACGTCGTTGACCATGCTGATGCCGTCGGCGCCGGTGTGCTGGACCCGGTTGCGTTGCAGGAGGATCCCGTCGGCGTTCTGCACCTGGACGATGCCGGGCGTGACGTCGACGTTGCGGTAGTAGTAGACGTGGAAGTTGCCCTTCGCGTACGCCTGCGCGCCGAGGTTGCCCTGCTGCGCCTGCTTGAACGACGAGCCGGCGACGTTGAACAGGTTCCAGTCGGAGTGCTGCACGGTCAGCCCGGAGAACGTGAGGTTGCGCGCGTGGCTGCTGGTCGAGGTTCCGGCGACCCGCAGCACGGTGGTGACGTTGTTCGGCGCGTAGACCGACGCGGTCGTCATGTCCTCGGAGCTGGCCTTGTAGTAGTAGACCGTCTGGGTGCCCTTGTCGAAGTAGAACTCACCGGGCGCGTCCAGGAACTCGTACGCGTTCATGAGTTTGTGACTGCCGCCGACCTGGGCGTTGCCGTTGAACGCGCCCTGCGCGATGGCCGCACCCGGCTGCTGGAACAGGGCGACGCGGTTCGTGCCGTCGGTGGTCACCTGGCGGACCCCCACGATGGCGGTGGTCCAGGTCGTGCCCGTCTCGATCTCGATGTCGTCCTGGTTGCGGGCGATGGCCGGGAAGTCGCTCTGGCTGTACTTCGCGCCGTCGCACTGGGAGCCCGACTCCCACGCCCAGGACGCCTGGCCGGCGGTGACGTTGTACGTCCCGTAGCAGCCCGCCGAGCTGACCGTCTTGGTCGCCATCTGCGCGCGCTTGTCGTTGACGTAGAGCGTGCGCAGCTTGGTGCTGCGGTTCAGCGGCGCCTTCCAGATGTTGCCGCTGTGCTGGGTCCACCCGGTGACCGGGACGCCGCCGTCGAGGACGGGGGTCTCGCCGGGGTAGGCGGCGTAGCTGATCCGGTACCCGTTGGTGCCGGAGTCGCTGGCGCCGAACTCGACGGTGCTGGTGACCGGATATCTGCCGCCGCGCAGGTAGACGTCGATGTCGCCGGACATGTTCGCGTTAACAGTACGGACGACGTCCCGCGCCCGTTGCACCGTCTTGAACGGGGACGCCAGCGTGCCCGCGTTGGAGTCGTTACCGTCGGGCGCGACGTAGTACGTCGCCTGGGCCGCGGCCGAGGCGGGCGATTGACTGATCACCACGGCCGGCAGCGTGGCGGCGACGAGCGCCGCCGCGAGCAGTGCCGTTCGGGTGGTGGATGCGGCTGATCTCACGTGCTGTCCTTTCTCACTTGTCGTCGACGTGGTGCCTGATACGTGCATCGAGCGACAAGCAGGGAACAGCGACGCCACCAAGGTTCGGCGGGGGCGGGTGGTGCCGCCCGACCGCACTCTTTGCCAATCGCTACGAAGTCTTGGCCGGAGCGTATGTCAGACGTGTGACGAATGCAATACGAGATTGGGTCCCATCTATGTTTAAATGCCTATCAAAGGCGTCAATCAGACGAGCCGCACTAGGCTTGATCGTCGATCATCCGATGAATCCGGGAACGGCTCGGGCCGGGGTCCAGCAGCACCCCGGCCCGAGCCGGCCAGATCACCGCAGCGCGAAATCCACCAGCCGCAGTGGAGCGTCGAACACCAGGTAGACGTCGTGGGTGCCAGCGGTCCGTGCCACCGCGGCGCTGACGCTGACGTACCGGTAGTCGTCGCCGGTGCTCGGCACGGTGGCCGTACCGAGCAGTCGACCGGTCGGCGAGCCCAGCCGAACCTGGACCGTCCCGGTGCCCGCCGTGGCCTTGGCGACCCGCGCCGTGAAGGTGTGGCTGTCGGGGCGCAGGGCGGACTTCGTGAACGAGATCCACTGGCCGGCGGCGGTGGCGCCCACGGCCGTGCCGCGTACCTTCGTCTCGTCGACGAGCCGGACCCCCGCGTACCCGTCGAAGTTCTCGGCGCGGGTCGTCCGGGACAGGTCCCGGGCCGGGATCGTCTCACCGCGCACCGTGACCGCCGTGCGGGCCCGGACGTCCGTGGCGCTCGCGCCGACCATCAGGTCGTACGTGGACGACTCGACCACCCACCGGCTTCGGGTCACGTCCCAGTTCGCGAGGTCGGCGGCCCGCACCCGCAGCGTCACGGTGCGGGTCTGGCCGGGAGCGAGCTCCACCCGCTGGAACGACCTGAGCGCCCGGATCGGCGTCTTCACCCGCGAGGTGCGTTGGTGGCTGTAGAGCTGGACGACCTCGGAGCCGGCCCGGCTACCGGTGTTGGTCACGTCGACGCGGGCCGTGATGGTGCCGTTCGCCGCGACCGGCCGGGTGTCGGCGCGGAGCTGGCCGTACCGGAACCCGGTGTACGACAAGCCGTGGCCGAACGGGTAGAGCGGCTTCGCGGTGCTGTACAGGTAGGTCTGCCCGGACGAGATGATGTCGTACTCCAACAGGTCCGGCGGTAGTTGCCGGTCCGAGCGGTACCAGGTCTGGGTGAGCTTGCCGGACGGGTTGCGGTCGCCGAACAGGACGTCCGCGACCGCGTGGCCCGTCTCCGCGCCCGCGTGGGTGGTCCACACGATCGCCGGCACGTGCTCCTGCTCCCACCCGATCGTGACCGGGTAGCTGGTCTGCAACACCAGCACCGTCCGCGGGTTGGCCTTCGTCACGGCCTTGACCAGCGCCTCCTGGCCGGCGCTCAACGCCATCGAGGTGCGGTCGTGCGCCTCTCGTCCGTTGATGAACGGGTTGCTGCCGACGACCAGGACGGCGGTGTCGGCCGCCTTGGCCGCCGCGACGGCACGGTCGACCCCGCTGCTGATCACCTCGCGCTGGAAGTGCGTCGCGTCCGCCGCGCTGGACGCGCCGAGCTTGAGCGCGCCGTCCTCGCCGACCGTGATGTAGGTGTTGACGCCGAACCAGCTCTCCGTCGTCTCGTAGCCGGCGTAGCGCAACGCGACCGTCCCGTCGGCCTGCGGCTCGAAGGTGAACTGCTGCTGGACGTACCAACCGTTCGGCTGCTCGTCACGGGTGACGAACGGCCCCCAGTTGTAGCCGAGGTAGCGCCCGTTGGCGGCGTTGCGCAGCGTCACCACGTTCTGTCCCCAGTCGACACTGTCGAACTGGGCCGCGAGCGAGGCGTCGGCGCCGGTGGCGGCGACCGGGTCCGCGTCGGTGGTGCCGGTGGCCGTCACGTACCGGCCGGTGGACGGGTCCTTCAGCGCGATCCGGTCCGCCCCGTCGAGCCCGTCGACGCTGGCCGAGCTGCCCAACCGCTCGCGGATGCCGTCCAGCGCGGTCACCTGGTACGGCAGGTCGGCGCCGTACCAGTCGGTGTAGAGGGTGTCGGCCAACGGGCCGAGCACGGCCACCTTGCGGGTCCGCGCCGGGTTCAGCGGAAGGGCCTGCCGCGAGTTCTTGAGCAGCACCATCGCCTCACCGGCGGCCTGACGCGCCAGCCGTTGGTGTTCCGGGCTGTTGATGACGTCCGGGGTGATGCCGCCGTACCGGCCGCCGCCCGGGTCGAACTCGCCGAGGCGGAAGCGCAGGTTCAGGATCTCGGAGATCCGGGCGTCGATGTCCGCCTCGGTGAGCAGGCCACTGGAGAGGGCCTGCTTGATGGCGTTAACCGTCGGCTGAGCGTTGGTGTCGTCGGTGATGAAGCTGTTGAGGCCCGCCTTGACGATCGCGGCGTTCCCCTCGGCCTGCGTCGGGTAGTACCCCTGCGAGGCGACGAGGTTGTTCGGCGCCCACGCGTCCGTGACGTTCATCAGGGGCTGGTGGGTCCAGCTCCGCACGACCGTCGCCAGGTCCGGGTCCACCGTCGCCGGACGGCCGTTGACCAGGTTGTACGAGGCCATCACGCCGGTCGCCGCGTCGGCGGCGATGGCCGGCTTGAACGCGGCCCGGTCGTACTCGTTGAGCACCCTCGGCGGGACGTTCGACGAGGTGACGTCGCGCCGGACCTCGTTGTTGTAGGCCAGGTAGTGCTTGAGGGTCGGCGCGCTCTTGAGGTGGTCCGGGTCGCCGCCGGTCATCCCCGAGCCGTACGCGGTGGAGATCTTCGCGGTCAGCAACGGGTCCTCGGAGTAACCCTCCTCGTTGCGACCCCAGCGTGGATCACGGAGCAGGTTGACCACCGGCGCCCAGAGGTTGAGACCCCAGACCCGCGGGTTCTGCGCGTGGTAGCCGCGCGCCTCGTCGCCCACGGCCGAGCCGACCCGCTGGATCAGGTCCGGATTCCAGGTGCTCGCCATGCCCACCGGCTGCGGGAAGGACGTGCCACGGGCCTTGACCACCGCGCCGTTGTTGTCGATGTCGGTCGACCAGGCGACGCCGTGCAACGCCTCGGTGCCGGTCTTGAACAGGCCGATGCCCAACCGGGGAACGGCCGGTTGGTACTGGTGCAGCCAGGAGATCTTCTCGTCCAGGGTGAGCCGGCCGAGCAGGTCGTCGACGCGGACCTGGACGGGCAGGTGCGGGTCACGGAACGGGTAGGTGGGGTCGGCGTGTGCCGTGCCGGGGACGGTCGGCAGGGCGAGCAGGGCGAGCGCGAGCGCGGTGATTCCGCGCCGAAGGCGCCACTTCCGCATGCGGTTCTCCTCATGTCGTACGACAGGCGCGATTCAGCGCCAAGACCGGCCTGGCCAGGCTCGACACCCGGCTGACGGGCCTGAACGACGAATCGTCGAAGCGCTTCGACGACCCAGCCGCGTAACCACGGCCATGAATGTGGTGATCGCGCAACTATAGAAGCGCACCAATTGATGGGCAAGGCCGGACGGTCGCGCGCCGAACCCGTGTGGTCCTCCGACGGGTAGGGTCGACCCGAGACCCACGCGCCGACCCGGGGGGACGTCACCAGGTGAGCGCCCATTCGATGGTGTTGTTCGTGCTCGCCGCCGTGGCGGTCATCGTCGCCGTCCGGTGGGTGGCGTCTCGTACCGGCCTGCCGGCGGCCGCGTTGCTGCCGCTCATCGGCATCGTGTACGCGCTGCTGCCCGGCCCCAACATCGGTCTCGACCCGGAGCTGGTGCTCATGGTCGTGCTGCCGCCGCTGCTCTACAGCGCCGCGTTGGACTCCTCACTGCTGGACATCCGCCGGAACCTGCGCATCGTGGTCAGCCTCTCGGTGGTGCTGGTGCTCCTCACCGGGCTGCTCGTCGGCCTCGGATTCCACCTGTTCGTCGCGGGCGCGACCCTGGCCGCCGGAATCGCGGTCGGCGCCGCCATCGCCCCACCCGACCCGGTGGCCGCCCTCGCGGTGGGCCGTCGGGTCAACCTGCCGCCGAAGATGGTCACGATCATCCAGGGCGAGGGGCTGCTCAACGACGCGACCGCGCTGACGATGCTCAGCGTCGCGGTGGCCGCCGCCGTCGGCGGCACGTTCTCGTTCCCCGCCGCCGTGGCCCAGTTCGTGCTGGCGGCGGCCGGTGGGGTCGCCGTCGGCGTCGCCGTCGCCTGGGCGAAACGACTGGCCCGCCCGCTCACGGCGGACCCGCTGCTGTCCAACGCGATCTCGCTCGCGACACCGTTCGTGGCGTACCTGCTGGGCGAGGCGCTGCACGTCTCCGGCGTGCTCGCCGTGGTGATCGCCGGGCTGATCGTCGGCCACCAGACGCCCCAGGTCGGATCCGGGGCCGCCCGACTCCAGACCAGCGCGGTGTGGCGCCTCGTCGACTTCCTGCTCGAAGGCTTCGTCTTCCTGCTGATCGGCCAACAGCTCCCCGAGGTCGTGAAGAACCTGCGCCAGTACGAGACGTCGACGATCGTCATCGCCGTCGCGGTGTCCGTGGGCGTGGTGCTGCTCCTGCGTCCCGCGTGGCTGGTGCTGACCCAGTCGCTCCCCCGCTCCCTGCACACCCGCCTGGGCGGCATCTCGGAGCAGGACGACGCCGACGAGCCCGGCAGCGCACGACAGGTGGCGCGGGCCGACCGCAACGCCCGCCGACTCAACTACCGCGAGGTGGTGGCGCTGAGCTGGTCCGGCACGCGGGGCGTCATCAGCCTGGCCGCGATCTTCACCCTGCCGCTGACCACCGACGACGGGTCGCCCTTTCCCGACCGCGACCTGCTGCTGTTCTGCACCTTCGTGGTCGTGCTGGTGACGCTCGTCGGGCAGGGACTGACCTTCGCACCGCTCGTGCGGATGCTCGGCCTGCGCGCCAACGAAACCGACCAGGCCCGCGTACGCAACGAGGCCCGCTCCGCAGCGGTCGAGGCGGCCCTGACCCGCCTCGACGAGGTCGCCGCCGCCGAGCCGGACAGCGCGGTGGCCGTCAACACCACCCGTACCCAGTTGCTGGCCCGCCTCGCGCGATACCGCGGACGGCTCGACCTGCTCGAACAGAGTGGGTCGACGGAGATACCCACCTCACCGCAGTACGAGACGGCGCTGCGGGTCCGCCGTACCGCGCTCGACGCGCAGCGCGAGGAGCTGGTGCGCTGGCGCGACTCCGGGCGGCTTCCCGACGAGGAGCTGCGGGTCCTGGAGCGGGAACTCGACCACGAGGAACTGCTGCTCCCCAAGCGGCAGTAGATGTGCGCCGATGGGGCGCACCATTGGTCGGCCGACGGCTCCGGCCCTCGCCCGGCCGGCCCGACTACGAGCCGGCACCGACCGGTGGCATCGCCCGCACGGACGCCTCGGTGGCCAGCCGCTCATCGAGGTACGCCGTCACCCGCGCGTCCTCAGCCGGCGTCAGAGTCGTCCTGCACAGGTAGCGGGGCTGCTTGTCTGCGCAGTCCAGACGGTACGCCTCCCGCATCCGAACGGCGTGGGTGATCGCCGTCCAGGGCAACCGCAAGGCCGCATGGGCGGTGTGCCACTCGATGGCCTCCGCGGTGAACACGTACCGCACCGGCGCGCTCAACTCGGCATGGCGTCGCAGGTACGCCGCTGCGCTGATCAGCCCCGCGATGAACAAGATCACCCCGAACGGGAGGCCGAACAGCCCGGCCAGGAGCCAGCCGCCATCGGCCGTGAACGTGCCGAGACTCGTGATCGACAACAGCAGGCCCGAGATCACGAACAGGAAACTCAGCGGCCGCAGATCCCGTCGCCGTGACCGCGTGTACCGGACGTCAGGGGTGACCAGCAGGTCGAACCCGTCCCCGATGCCCGCATCGTCGAGCTTCTCGTCGCCCACCCCGTACCCCCGTCGTCGACACCAACCGCCAAGAACCTAGACCCGTGCCGCACGAGGAGTCGATCGGTGGCTGCTCAGCAGCACGCCGTCCGGCGTGTCGCACCGCTCAGCAGCCACCGATCACCGCAGCGCCAGCGTGACCCGACCGGTCGCGGGCCCGGACGGGTCCACCACCACGGTGTACGTGCCGGAGGCCGGCAGCGTCGTCGGCCCGATGTCACCAACCCCGTTGATCACGCATCCGCTGGTGATCGGGCTGCCGTCGGGGGCGCGCAGCTCCAGCACACCGCACTGGTCGGGCAGGTCGGAGGCGGTCGCGGTGAGACTCACCGACGTGCCGGCGCCGGCGGTGAACCGGTAGCTCGTCACGGCCCCGGCCCGGTCGACGGTGGCGACGACCGGCGGACCGCCAACGGTGATCGTCTCCGCCCGGTCGCGGCCGCTGACCAGCCGCAGCGTGATCGCGCCGGTGGTGCGTCCGGTCGGATCGACCACCACCGTGTACGTCCCGTCGGCGGGCAACAGCGTGCCGTCGATCTCGCCGACGCCGTTGATCACGCAGCCGCTGCTCAGCAGCCGGTCTTCGCTGTCGCGCAGTTCCAGCGGGGAGCACTGGTTGGGAAGTGTGCTCGTGGGCACCTCGACGAAGACGCGCTCGCCCTGCTGCCCGGCGAACCGGTACCGGGCCCACGCGCCGGGCTGCTCCAGGGTCGCGGTGACCTCCGGGCCGTTCGCCCGCAGCGTGCCGTCGACGCCCCCGGCCACGTACACCCGGACGGCGGCTCGTCCGGTGTCGCCGGGGGCGGCGGCGACCCGCACGGCGTACGTGCCGGTGGTGGTGAGGTCGACGCGGTCGATGTACCCGACGCCGTCGATGGCACAGCCGGCCCCGATCAGCCGGTCGGTCGGATCGGTGAGCACGTACGGCGAGCAGCGGTTGGCCATGCCGGGCGCGATGACGTCGACGAAGACGGCGTCACCGGCGCGACCGGCGAACGTCAGCGGCTCACCGCCCGGCGTGAGGCTTGCCGTCGCGATCGGTACGGCGGTGATCGACGCGCCGGTCGGCGGGGCGATCCGTTCGGTGGTGGCCCCGGCGACGGCGAACTCACCACGTCCGCTGACGGCGACATCGAAGACGCAGTCGGCGAGCGGGCCCGCAGCGGCGACGCCGGCCCACCGGCAGATCCGTTCGGCGGCGGCACGCCGGGCCGGGTCGAGGTCGGCGACGGTCACCTCCCGCTCGGGGAAGGTCCGGTCGGTGAACGTGCCGGTGTCCTCGCCGTCGTTGTACGCGAACAGCGAGCGGTCCGCGGTAATCCGCCAACTGTCCGCGTACGACGGGTAGAGCGTCCCGAACGGCACGGGCTGGGCGAGGGCCGGGCCACCGGCGGGCGCGATGTCGTCGGCCGGATCGCCGTCGAAGTCGCCGAGCAGGCCGCGTACCTTCCCCGCGCGGCCGTCGGCGAGCCGGACGAGCACCCGGTAGCCGTAGCGGCCGATCTGGTCCACCGCCGCCGCCGACCCGTCCGGCCACGTCACGTCGTACCCGTCGGTCTCCGCCGTATCGGACGGGCGGCGGGTGAGGCTGCCGGCGGCTAGGGTGGTCCGCTCCGGCGGCGCGGCGACGGGCGCGCCGTCGACGTGCACGCGGGTGGCGCCGTCGGTGAGGGTGAGCGCGACGCGGTGGGCGCCGATCCGGAACGCGACCGCCGAGTTGACCGAGGCGGAGCGGGAACCGGCCATCGCCGTCTGCCGGACCTGGATCTCCAGCGGCTCACCGCCGGTGGCGGCGACGAGGGTGAACTCGCCGACGGCCTGGAAGTCGTAGGCGACCCGGTCGAAGGTGACGAGGTGCGGGTCGCCGTTGGTGCCGCCGCAGTCGGCGCCGTCCTCGCAGAGCTTCACCGGTCCCTTCGGCGGGGGCGTCTTCTTCTTCGGCGGCTTCTTGCACTCGTCGAGGCTCTTCGGCAGCGTCTTGCCCTTGTACTCCGTGCGCGGCGGCAGTCCCTTCGCCGCCCGGTAACGGTTCTCCGCCAAGGTCGCCCGCACCTCTGCGGTGGGAATGCCGGTGCTTCCGCACTCGCCCGCCGGGACCGCGTCGCGGGAGATGTCGTCCGCGTGGTTCAGCTCGTGGTAGAGCGCGGCGCAGGGGTCCCGGGCCACCCCGTCCTCGTACGGGTCGGTGGAGGTCGGGTTCCAGGTGACGGTGGACGAGCCCTTGCCGTCGGGGCTGTCCGGCGTCTCGAACGCGCCGGAGCCACCCGGGGTCGGGACGATCCGCACCCTCGGGCTTTTCTTGTCCTTCAACCGGGGCAGCAGGCCGGACGGGTCCCCGCCCGGAGCGGCGAACCCGCTCAGGCAGCCGTCCACGGCGGCCTGGAAGTCGACGCCCTTGATCGGCACACCGGAGGTCGGGTCGACCGAGTAGTCGGCCCGGGCCGGGCGAGCCCCACCCCCGACCAGCGCGCCGACGGCCACCAGCAGCACGGCCACGGTGGCGGCGGTCGGCCGGCGACGGCGTACCCGCAGCAGGATCACCAGCACGGCCACGAGCAGCACCAACAGCACCGCGCCGGCGACCGGCCAGAGCCAGCGGCGGCCGGACGCGCCGCCGTCGCCGACCGTGAACGTGGTGGTCCGCAGGGCCGTCGCACCCGCGCAGGGGTCTACCGCGCCGGCGACCGGCAGTGGCACGTAGCCGGCCGTCACCTCGTACCGGCCGGGAGCGCCGACCGACCAGAGCGAGTCGAGTCCGCCGCCGTCGCCGGTGGCGACCACCGACCGGAGTACGACGTCGCCGGGCACGTCACCGAGCCGAACCCCGGTGAGCGCCACGATCGCAGCCGCCCCGGGCTCGACAGTGGTCAGACCGGCGGTTGCCGCGGCGGCGATCCCGTCGTCGTGGAAGCTGCGGGCGAGCGCTGGCGTGAGATCCCGCCCGTCCCGGCGTACCCCGGTTATCTGGACGGTCCCGACGGCCGTGGTGGGCAGCGCGCACGCCGACCCGGTGGAGTTCGTGACGGTGAGGTCCAGGCGGACCTGGTCACCGGCGCGGTAGTCCGCCTGCCCGGGACGCAGGGCCAGGCCGAGACCGCCGTCGTCGGGCGCCGCGGCGGCGCTCGCCGCCCCGGCCACCAGGGCCGTCACCAGTACGGCGAGTCCGGTAGCCGATCGCAGCGTCCACCTCATGGTGGGGACTGTAGGGGCGCGGTGCCGGGATTCCCGTGCTCTGTCGGGGACCGGTCGCTCGGCGGGTAGGGCCTGCCCCACCTGCAACCGTCCCGCTCACCGGCTGTCGTCTGGACGGGCTGCTTCATAGCCTGCGAATACGGTTCTCTGTCGCTTACGGGGGTAGTCGTGAAGTTCTCCAGCAAAGACCCGCCAGTCACGATCGAAGAGCTGCCCGGGACGCCCTCCCGGATCGCCACCGTCGACGCCCTGCGTGCCGTGGCGCTGCTCCTCATCCTGGTTGTCAACATCGCCTTCTTCGCCTCCGGCTACCCGTTCCACCTGGTCCCCGATCCCGCGCACGACTCGTGGGGCGACCAGACGGTCGGGTGGATGGTCGAGCTGCTCCTCGCGATGAAGGCGTACCTGCTCTTCGCCTTCCTGTTCGGCTACAGCTTCACCCTCCAGCTCGACTCCGCCGCGCGGCGCGGCGTCGACATCGTCCCCCGGTTCCGGCGACGGCTGGCCGGGCTCTTCGTCCTCGGCGTCCTGCACGCGGTGCTGCTGTTCCAGGGCGACATCCTGACCACGTACGCACTGCTCGGCCTGGTCCTGCTCGCCATGCGGAAAGTCCGCGTCGGGACCGCCGTCCGCGTCGCCGTCCTGCTGACCGGCGCGATCGGTTTCGTCCTCGCCCTCGCCGCCACGAGCGGGTCCCAACTGGTCACCGATCCGGCGGCGGCGCTCGCGGCGGGGCAGCGGTCCACCGAGGCGTTACAGGGCGGGCTGGGATCGTTGATCGCCGAGCACGTACGCCAACTGCCGGCGATGGTCGGCACGCTCCTCGTGCAGGGACCGCTCGCGCTCACGGCCTTCCTCTTCGGGTACGCCGCCGGGCGACGAGGGCTCCTCACCGACATCGTGGGAAACCAGCAGCTCCTGCGCCGGGTGCGGCGGGTGGGCTACCCGGTCGGCCTGGCGGGCGCGGTGGTCTTCGCCTCGGGCGGAGGCACCGCCAACCTGACCGGGCTGACGGTCGGTCTGCTCACCGCGCCGCTGCTCGCGGCCGCGTACGCCGCCACGCTCCTGGAGTTCTTCGAGACCGACCGGGGCCGGCGCGTCGTCGCCGTACTCGCGCCGGCCGGACGGATGTCCCTGTCGAACTACCTCGGACAGTCACTGCTCTGCGTACTGGTCTTCACCGGCGTCGGCCTGGGTCTCGCCGGTGCCGTCGCACCTCCGGTCGTGCTCCTCATCGCGGTCTCCATCTACGGCGTGCAGGTCGCCACCAGCGCGGCGTGGATGGCACGGTTCCGGTACGGGCCGGTGGAGTGGCTGTTGCGGGCCTGGACCGAGCAGCGGTGGCCCCGGCTGCGCGCTTCGGTCCCAGACTGAGTGACGCAGGAAGAGGGCGAGCCGTCACCAGGGCACCACACCGGCGTCCTCGAAAAATCCGCCGGTGGGGCCCCCGTCGGGCAGTGTGGCCAGGCGGATGGCGGTCGCCGCGCCCTCCTGGGGAGTACGCACGCCACGGAAGCCGTTGAGGTCGGTGGCGACGAAGCCCGGGCAGGCGCAGTTGATGAGGATGTTCGTGTCTGCCAGTTCCCGGACGTACTGAAGGGTCACCGCGTTCAGGAACGACTTGGAGGGCGCGTAGGCCACTGCGACCGGACCCGTGGAGGTCTCACCGCCGGGGCCGGACTGTCGGGTCAGAGAGCCGACGCTGCTGGACATGTTCACGATGCGCGGCGAGGCCGACCGGCCAAGCAACGGCAGCATCGCGTTCGTCACCCGGATGACGCCGATGACGTTGGTCTCCACCACTGTGCGGATGACGGCCGGATCGACACTGCTTGGCTGCTGCGTCCCGCCCCCGGTGATTCCGGCGTTGTTGACCAGGGCGTCGAGGCGTCCGGCGCGTTCGGCGATCAGATCGGCCGCGGCGGCGACACTGCTGTCGTCGGTGACGTCCAACGGGACACCGAAGGCGTCGACGCCGGAGTCCCGCAGTCGCGCCACCGCCGCGTCCCGCCGGGTCTGCTCGCGCGCCCCGACACCCACGCTCCAACCGAGCGCACCCAGACCTGCCGCGATCTCGTACCCGATGCCCTTGTTGGCCCCGGTGACCAGGGCGATCTTCTTGTCATTCATGTCTTCGACTGTGGGTCACGGACCGCAAGCCGTCCAAGACCAGCTGAGTCATGGGCGATACCCTCACGGTATCGTCGCACCTCTGTTACCGGCTAGGCTCCAGAGGTGGAGACACGAGAGCTGCGGTACTTCGTCGCCGTGGCCGAGGAGCTGCACTTCGGCCGGGCAGCGCAACGCCTGGGCATGGCCCAGCCGCCATTGTCGCGGGCGATCAGTCAGCTCGAACGCCGTCTGGGTGCCGCCTTGCTGAAGCGGGACAGCCGGTCGGTGACCCTGACCGAAGCCGGTGCGGTCCTGCTGCACGAAGGACGAGCAGCGCTGGACGCGGTGGAAGCTGCCGAACACCGCACCCGCCGCGCAGCTCTCGCCGTCACCGGTCACGCCGGAATCGTCCTGGCCACCAAGGCTGGAGCGTCCAGCGAGTTGCTCGCGAAGCTGCTGCACGCCTATGCCACCGAACCTGGATCGGTCGACGTCGACGTGGTGCTGTGTGGCCCCGGCGAACAGGAACGACTGTTGCGGACCGGCCGTGCCGACGTCGCGATCCTGCACCACCCGTTCGACGACCTGAGCGGGTTCGACACCGAGGAACTGCTCACCGAGGGCCAGGTCGCCATCCTCCCGACCGGCCATCCCCTCACCACTCGCGCGAGTTTGCGGCTGAGCGAGGTGACCGAACTGCCCGACCTGCCTCTACCGCGTTGGCGCGGGAATGACGGCACCTACCCCGACGGCCCAGGTCCTGAGGCACAGAGCCAGTCGCAACTCCTCCAGCTCACCTCCCTTGGCCGGACCGTGCTGGTCGTGCCTGACTCCGCCCGATCCCAGCTCAACGATGATCTCGTCGCCGTGCCGATCGTGGACGCGCCGGAAGTCACCACGGTCATCGCCTGGCCCCCGCACAGCCGTTCCCGAGCCGTCGCTGATCTGGTACGAGCCGCACTCCGCCTCTAGGGCATCGGACCTCGTCGCCCCGCCGTACAGCAAAAAGACCCTGACCGGCAGACATCTGCCAGGTCAGGGCCTTGTTTGTTGGTGCGCCGCCAGGGACTCGAACCCCGAACCCGCGGATTAAGAGTCCGCTGCTCTGCCAGTTGAGCTAGCGGCGCTCGTTCGGCAACGGAGAGAACATTAGCACCCCGCCAACCCGGGCTCCAATCCGGTTACCCGGCTCCCCCCTTCGGTCGAGCTTAAAGGGCATACAGCCACAAACCATCCCTTGCCCCTGGGACGGGGGCGTGGGTCCGGCCACTGATACGGCACGATGTCCGCCAGGTACGCGAGAACAGAGGTGGGGATGGCACGGTTCACGCGAGCCGGGGCGGTGGTGGGCGCTCTGACCCTGGCGGCGTCGCTGGCACTGACCGGGTGCGGCGACGAGCAGAAGAAGCCGGAATTCGTCGGCGGGACGTCGGCGGATGCGAGTACCGCACCCGACTCGGCCGCGCCGTCGACGAGCGGTGAGGCCAGCGCGCCCGGTGGGCCGGCGCTGACGCTGAGCCCGGCCGACGGCACGAAGAACAAGCCCGTGAGTACGGAGATCAGCGCGAAGCTGCCGAGCGGCGGGAAGGTGTCCGCGGTCACCCTGACCGCGGCGAGCGGGAGCGCCGTGGAGGGCAAACTCCGCGCCGACGGCTCGGCCTGGGTGCCGTCCGCGCCCCTGAAGTGGGGGACGAAGTACACGGCCACGGTGACGGCGAGCGCGCCGGACGGCACGAGCAGCCAGGGCACCAGCACCTTCACCACGATGGCCAAGCCGAAGTCGACCATCGGGTCCGGCCTGTACCTCTTCGACGACAAGAGCTACGGCGTCGCCATGCCGGTGGTGACGGAGTTCCACCCGGGCATCCCGAAGAAGGACCGGGCGGCGGTGCAGAAGCGGATGTTCGTCAAGACCGATCCGCCGCAGCCGGGCGCTTGGCACTGGGTCGACAACGGCACGCAGGCGTACTACCGGGCACCGGAGTACTGGAAGCCGGGCACGACCATCAGTGTGCGGATCGCGCTGGCCGGGGTGCCGTTGAGCAACGGCAAGTACGGCGACATCGACCGCAAGGCGACCGCCAAGATCGGCCGGTCGTTGGTGATGAAGGTCGACAACGCCACGAAGAAGATGTCGGTGTACGAGAACGGCGCGTTGACGCGCACGATCCCGGTGAGTCTGGGCAAGAGGAGCACACCGTCGTCCAGCGGCACGATGGTCGTGATGGAGAAGAAGGAAGCCACGGTCTTCGACACCCGCGACGATCCGGACCCGGCCAACCGCTACGTCACCGACATCCAGTTCGCCCAGCGGCTCACCTGGGGCGGCGAGTACATCCACGCCGCGCCCTGGTCGGAGCACGTGCAGGGGCGGCAGAACGTCTCGCACGGCTGCGTGAACGTGTCGATGACCAACGCCAAGTGGCTGTTCGACAAGACCCGGATCGGTGACCCGATCACGATCAAGGGCACCGAGCGCAAGATCGCCGCCGGCAACGGCTGGACGGCGTGGAGTCTGAGCTGGTCGGAGTTCATCAAGGGCAGTGCGCTGCCGGTACCCAAGGGTGGGTCCGGCCCGGCGCTCTGAGCGTTCGGCGTCGTCGCGCCGGCCCTGCCGATGGCACGGGCCGGCGCGTACCCTTGCACTGCCCGCGACGTGACGACGGTGGCGGCGACCCCCTCGGCGCCGACAGGAAGACGAACCCCCATCACGAAACGCCGGATAGTAACAAAAATCCGACACCGCGATCGGCGTGTTCCTGCCCACCCTCGGCAACCAGGACCGGTTCTGACACGTCTTTAGGAGACGATGGGTCAGCTACCACGACTGTGAGGACATCATGCGAGCTAGCCAGGACCAGCTGATCCGGCCCCGCGGGCGACGCCGCGCGCTCGCGGCGGGGCTCCTCGCCGTGGCGCTGGCCTTCACCTCCGCCTGCACCGACAGCGACGGCGGCAAGCCGTCCTCGTGGCAGGGCGGCGCCGAGACCCCCGCGCCCAAGGCGTCGGCCACCATCAGCGAA
The DNA here is from genome assembly GCF_053585025.1 of Micromonospora sp. RB23. Lineage (NCBI taxonomy): Bacteria > Bacillati > Actinomycetota > Actinomycetes > Micromonosporales > Micromonosporaceae > Micromonospora > Micromonospora sp. RB23. The sequence continues at coordinate 1,502,226 of NZ_CM132111.1, read as the reverse complement.
CCGGCGGCGGACGCCAAGGACGTGCCCGCCTCCACCGGCATCACCTTCACCGCGAAGGACGCCCAGGAGACCGCCGTCGAACTCAAGGACGCGGCCGGCAAGGCGGTCGAGGGGAAGCTCGCGGCGGACGGCAAGTCGTGGCTTCCGAGCGGAGCCCTGGAGTACGGCACCAGCTACACCGCCACGGTCACGGCCACCGGTGACGACGGCCGGCCGGCCACCGCGACCAGCACCTTCACCACGATGGCCAAGCCCGGCAAGCAGATCCGGGTGAGCAGTTTCCTCGGTGACAACCAGCAGGTCGGTGTCGGAATGCCGCTGATCGTGAAGTTCAGCCGGGACATTCCGGAGGACTACCGCGACGACGTGCAGCGCCGCATGACGGTGACCTCGACGCCCGCCCAGGAGGGCATCTGGCACTGGGTCAGCCCGACCGAGATCCGGTACCGGCCGAAGGAGTTCTGGAAGGCGAACAGCAAGGTCTCGTACCGCGTCCAGGCGGGTGGCCTGCCGATGGGCGACGGCTACTACGGCCGCGCCGACCTGTCGGTGGACATCAAGATCGGCCCAAAGCTGATCATGACGGTCGACAACAAGACCAAGCGGATGACGGTGACCCGCGACGGCAAGGTGATCAAGACGATCCCGGTCAGCCTGGGCAAGAAGAGCACACCCTCGTCCAGCGGCACGATGGTCGTGATCGAGAAGCTGCGCAAGACCGTCTTCGACACGTTCGAGGAGCTGGGCCCCGAGGACGGCTACCGGACGAAGATTGACTTCGCGCAGCGCCTCACCTGGGGCGGCGAGTTCATCCACGCGGCCCCCTGGTCCGAGGGCCAGCAGGGCAGCGTCAACGTCTCGCACGGCTGCGTGAACGTGTCCATGGCGAACGGCGACTGGCTGTTCAAGAACACCGAGGTCGGTGACCCGATCACCGTCAAGGGCACCGAGCGCAAGCTCCAGAACGGCAACGGCTGGACCGACTGGAACATGAGCTGGGACGAGTACGTCAAGGGCAGCGCCCTCCCGTACGACCCGGACGCCCCGGCGACCCCGGACGCCGCCGGCACCCCGTCGCCCACGCCGACCGCCTGATCCAGACCGACACCGGCTTTCCCGGAATCCGGGGTGTCCCGTCAGCGGGCACACCCCGGATTCCGGGGAACGGGGTGAATCGCCCCCATGACGACTCAGGCCCCCTCCGAGGAGGGGGCCTGAGTGTTGGGGTGACTGATGGGAATTGAACCCACGACAACCGGGACCACAACCCGGTGCTCTGCCAACTGAGCTACAGCCACCATGCCTCCGACACCCGGTCTGTCGCCCCGGGCGTCGTGCGGACCAATAATAGCCCCACCACCGCGCACGGCGTCCAGCGGGTTCCCCGCCGGCCGAGCGACGTCGGGTCAGAGCTCGGCGGCGATGCCCTTGGCGGTCTCGACGTCCGGGCCGGGCAGCGGCACGAAGATGGTCCGCCGGTAGTACTCCAGCTCGCGGATGCTCTCGCGGATGTCGGCGAGCGCCCGGTGCGCCAGGCCCTTCTGCGGCTGACCGAAGTACACGCGGGGGTACCAGCGGCGGCAGAGTTCCTTGATCGACGAGACGTCGATCATGCGGTAGTGCAGGTGCGCGTCGAGGCGGGGCATGTCCCGGGCGATGAAGCCGCGGTCGGTGGCGATCGAGTTACCGCACAGCGGCGCGGTACGCGGGTCCTTGACGAAGGTGCTCACGTACTCCAGGACCCGGTCCTCGGCCTCGGCCAGGGTGACCACCGACCGACGGACCTCCTCGGTGAGGCCCGACTTGGCGTGCATCGTCTGGACGATCTCCGGCATCGCCTCCAACGCCGCCTCGTCGGCGTGGATCACCACGTCGACACCATCACCGAGCACGTTGAGGTCGGGGTCGGTGACCAGCGCCGCGACCTCGATCAGCTTGTCACTGCCGAGGTCCAACCCGGTCATCTCACAGTCGATCCAGACGAGGAGATCAGCCACCGGGACAGCCTACGCGCAGCCCACGCCCCGCTGCTGCGCGCTCCGGAGGGGGTGGACCGCTAGGGTTTCTCAAGTGCCAGCCGAACCCATCGCACCGCCCGCCGTCACCGACGACGATCCCGGTGGCCGTACGGTCCGTCGGCTGGTCGCGATCGTGGCGCTGGTCGCCGTGCTGCCGGCGCTCTACCTGCGCAACCTGGTGCACAACTTCTTCGACCTGAAGATCTACATGTCCGCGATGGACTGGTGGACGGCCGGTCACCCGCTCTACGACTACGTCCAGCCGGACCGGGTGCAGGGTGAGTTGTACTTCACGTACCCACCGTTCAGCGCCCTGCTGTTGTGGCCGTTCGGCCTGCTCCGGCTCGGCGCCACCGTGGCGATCTTCACGGTTCTCACGGTGGCTGCCGTGGTGCTGACCACCCGGTGGCTGGTGACGCCGCTGATCGCCCGCCACGGCCTGCCCCGGACGTTCACCCTGACCGTCGCCGTGCTGCTGGTGCTGGCCGTGGAGATCACCCGCGAGACGATCACGCTCGGGCAGATCAACATGCTGCTGGTCGTGCTGATCCTGGCGGACCTGTTGTTCGCCGTACCGCAGGCGCGGCGCTGGGCCGGGGTCGGCGTGGGACTGGCGACGGCGCTCAAGCTCTTTCCGGGCATCTTCATCGTGTACCTGTTGGCCACCCGGCGGTGGCGGGCCGCCGCGGTGGCGAGCGCGACGGCGGCGGCGGCGACCCTGCTGGCGGCGGCGGTCGCACCCGGGGACTCCTGGCGGTTCTGGACGCAGGAGTTGTGGGACACCGACCGGGTGGGCCGCACCGACTACGTCGGCAACCAGTCGATCTTCGGCCTGCTGAGCCGGTTCACCGCGCCGGAGAAGCCGGACCGGCTGCTCTGGTTGGCGGTGGTGGCGGTGGTGGCCGGCTACGGGCTGTGGCGTGCGGCCCGGGCCGCGCGGGCCGGTGACGCGTTGGCCGGCCTGACCCTGACCGGCCTGGTCGGTGCCCTGATCAGCCCGATCACGTGGACCCACCACATCTACTGGTTCGTGCCGGGGGTGGTGCTGCTCGCCGACGCGGCGCTCAGCGCGCGACGCCCGGACGAGGCACGCCGGCGGTGGTGGTCGGCCGCGCTCGCCGTGGGCACCACCGCCGTGCTCGTCTACGGCGTGGTGACGTTCCAGAGATGGGGTACGGCGCCCGTCCGCACCCATGATCCGCTCGACTTCGTCCTGCAGAACCCGTACGTCCTGCTCAGCCTGCTGTTGCTGGTGGCTCTGCCGGTCCGCGCGCGTCGTCCGGTCCGGGTGGTGGAAAAGTCGCACCAAATGGACAGAACTCCCCAGTAGCGACCATCGGCGCTAATCTGGACCCAACTACCTCAAGCGTCGCTCGGGTAGCACCGCTCCCCCGGTGAGAGTGGCCCTTCGCGTCGGCAGCGCGAAGGGCCACTTGCCGCGTCAGTCCTCCGGCGTCGGCCGGGCCGGCTCCGCGCCGATCGCCGACGGGGACCACTCGGACACGCCGGAGCCGACCGGGGCGAGCTGCCGCACGGCCGGCACCGACCCGGCGGGATGCGGATCGCGAGCACCCAGGCCGCTGAGCGACGTGACCCCGAGCCGGCCGGCGAGGACCGGCACCTGGTCCGGTTCGACCACGAAGACCACCTCACGCGGACGCGGTGGGCGCAGCAGAAGCAGCACCGCGCACGCCACCAGCAGCACCCCCGCCACCAGCAGTCCCCAGGCGACCGGGCCGACCCAGCCCGCGCGCAGCTCGGCGCGCAGATCCAGCGTCAGGTCGGCACGGCCGTCCGGGCGCATCACCACCAGGCTCATCGCCTCGCCGTCGAGGTCGTCCGCGCTCCACTCAAGGGTGCCGACGCCCTCGCGTACCCAGAACGGAAGGCCCAGCGGCGGACGGACCGCATCGGCGGCGGGGCCCACGGCCGGGACCGCCGCGTCCGTGCGGACCGGCAGCGGACCCCGGGCCAGCGCCACCCGGCGGACCGAGGCGTACGGCACGGGCTCCAGCCAGTGGCGTACCTCGGCGGTCGGCGCGAGCCCCACGAAGGCCGGGCCGTCGGGCGTCCGGGCGTCGAGCCGCAGACGGGTCTGCGTGCCGCGCGCGAAGGGCGCCTCCCGCCGCAGCAGCCGATCGAGGTCGGTGACCACGACCGCCTGGCCCGGTGTGCGGACGGTTTCGAACCGGGCGGCGAAGGCCCCACCGGGATCGGCGTGGCGGGCGACCAGCCACAGCCCGACGCCGGCGAACAACGCCGGAATCCCGATCACCAACAGCAGCATTCCGGCGATCACCCGCACGAACCGCATTCGCACCGTCCCCCTCCGTAGCCAGATACCCGGCCGACCTTACCGACGTACGCCCGCTGATCAGGGGATATCCACGGCACGACCGGTGCCCGTCCCGGAAAGCACGCTGGCCCGCCGGATTGTCCGGCGGGCCAGCGGGTGCGCGGTGAGATCAGGACTTGGCGACCGGCGCCCGGCGGGTGCGGGCGAACGCGAACCCGCCCAACGCCAACCCGGCCAGGCCGGTGACGAGGCCAGCGACGCCGAGGCCGATCGCGGCGCCCACGTTTTCGTCGTCGTCATCGTCCTTGTCGGCCACGGCCGCGGCGGATGGCGCGGACGACGCCGCCGGCGCGGCGGCCGTGAGCGTGAGCACCGGAGCGGGCTTCTCCGGCTCCTCGCCGCCCGGCTGCGGCTCGTCGATCCAGCGCGAGACGTTGCCGTCGGAGTACGTCTGGAGGGTCTTGAAGACCATCGACTCGACCTTCGGCAGCGGCCCCATCGAGACGCCGAACTCCTGGAACTGCCCCGGCTTGACCGCGGCGTCACCCGTGGCCGTCCAGGTGATCTTCGAGACCGCCTCGGTGAGCTGGCTGCCGTGCACCTCGATCGGCGGGTCCACCTTGCGCTTCTCCGTGGCCACCGTCCAGCCGGGCACCGGGATGATCGACACCGAGCCCACCGGGGCGTTCTCCGGCAGCACCACCTCCAGCTTGGTGGTCGAGGCGGTGTCGCTCTCGTTGGGCACCCGGAACGCCACCCGGGCGTAACCGCCCTGGGTCGCCTCCTTCGGGTTCACCGTGACGTGGGCGGAGGCCGGCCCGGCGAAGCCGAGCACGGCGGTGGCGACGGCGGTGAACGCCAGGGCGGCAGCGGCGGACGCGGTACGCCGGAGTCGGGTCATGGGTGTCGTGGGCCTCTCTAACGGATGGGCACGGTGGCGGTCACCGTGGCCTGGTCGATGTCGGTCGTGCGAGCGGTGATCTTCAGCTGCCACTCGCCGGCGGCCGGCAGGCTGATGTCGCCGTACGCGTGGTTGTCGGTCAACGGCAGCAGCGGCACGTCGATCGGCTCGATACCGGCCGACGGCAGCGCGGCGGTCGCCCGCCACTCCACCACCGGCAGCGGCAGGTTGTCCTTGCTGTACGCGTACAGGTGCACCGAGTTGTTGCCCCGCTCGGCCGGGCTCAGCTCGACCTGCATGGAGAAGAGCGAGCTGTTCAGGGTGGCGGTGAAGAGGCCGGCCTCGACGCCGGACGACTCGGCCGCCGCCGTACGCGCGGGCGTGGTCTGCACCAGGGTCGCGGACACGGCCAGCACCACGGCGGTGACGGCCAACTCCACCAGGACCGCCCGGCGCACCGGCACCGGCCGCTGGGCGGCCACCCGCCGACGGACCAACTGCCGGGAGTACGCGGCAACGGCGATCACGATCGCGAAGAGCCCGATCTTGGCGAGCAGCAGCCGCCCGTACGTGGTGCTGAACAGGGCGTCCAGCGTCGCCACCTCGATCAACGCCTGCACGGTGCCGGCCAGTAGCAGGGCCGAGACGGCGAGCGCCGCCCAGCGCGACCAGATCGGCAGAATCGCGCTCAACTCCCGCTCGTCGGCCCGGCGCAGCAGGAAGACCGCGAGCATGAGCAGGCCGCCCAGCCAGACCGCCATGCTGCCCAGGTGGACCGCGTCGACGACCACGGACACCGCCGGCGCCGGGGAGGCCGCCGGGTGCCCGGCCAGCGGCCAGGTCAGCAGGGCCGCCCCGCCGAGCACCGCCAGGATGATCGCGTCGGTCCGGCCGGCCGGGCGTTCCAGCAGCGGCCGTAGCAGGAACGCCGCCGCGGCCAGCAGGCCGAGCCGGACCAGGTGGGCCGCGCCGAAGGTGCTGCCGAAGACACTGCCGAACCCCGCGCCGGTCACGTCGAAGAGGCCGCCACCGGCGGTGTAGGGCACCTGCAACCACAGGTCGGCGAGCGTGGCCAGCGCCGTCAGACCGAGACCGGCCCAGGCCAGCCGGGCCGGCCCCCGACGGGAGAGCCGCTGCGGCCAGAGCGCGGCGAGCACCAGGACCGGACCGACCAGCAGCACCAGACCGGCGTACCCGAGGAACCGGGCCACCTTCACGGCCGTGCCCACCACCGGGTTCGCCCGACTGTCGTTGCCGGAGTCAACCGGCGGCGTCGAGGGCGCGCCCACCGAGTAGGTGAACGCGCCGGAGACCGGGTGACTGTCGGCGGAGATCACCCGGAAGCTCACCAGGTAGGTGCCGCGGCCGGCGGCCGGGTCGACCGGGATGGTCACCACGGCGCCCGCGAACGACGGCTCACCCCGGTCGGCCCGGGAGCCGTCCGGGGCGATCACCCGGACCTTGTCGGGGACCTTGCGGACCGACTCGCTGAAGGTGAGGACCACCTCGGACGGGCCGCTCGGCACCACCGAGGAGGCGGCCGGGCTACTGCTGGACAGCACCGCGTGGGCGCTGGCCGGGGTGGCCGGCGCGATCAGCAGGGCGACGACGGTGACCAGGAGGCCGGCGGCGGCAGCCAACCGGGCAGCCCAGCGGCGGGGGGCGACAGTCATGCCTGCCATGGTCGCCGACCGCGGTGGATCTCGGCGAGCCGAGTCGGGCGAACAGCTCACCTCCGCTCAGCCGCCAGCGCCGCGCGGGAGAGGTCGCGTGTCATGAGCAGGTAGTCGGCCGAAGACGGGGAAAAGTTCCCGACGTGTCGCAGACCATCCAAGGGCCGAAGGACCCTGACGCCACACCGGGCGCCGCGTAACCTGGTTTGTCGTGATCCCCGTCCCGCGTGACACCGGCCCCACCGGCCCCGCCGGTCCGTCCGGTGACGCCGCCCCGGACCCGGCGACCGAGTCGGCCCTGATCGCGCGCGACGGCGATCCCTCCGCCCAGGCGGTGTTCGTGCGGTTGACGCAGGCCGAGGTCTGGCGCTTCACCGCCGCCCTGGTGGGCCCGGACAGCGCCGACGACCTCGCCCAGGAGACGTACCTGCGGGCGTTCAAGGCCCTGCCGGCGTTCGAGGGCCGGTCCAGCGCCCGTACGTGGTTGCTCGGCATCGCCCGCCGGGCCTGCGCCGACCACCTGCGCACGGTGATCCGCCGCCGTCGCCTCGACGAGCGGCTGGCCGCGAACGCGTACACCGACGTTCCGCACCCCGACCCGGCCGGGCAACTCGGCGCCAACGACCTCGTACGCCGGCTGAGCCCGGAGCGACGTGCGGCGTTCGTGCTCACCCAACTGCTGGGTCTCTCGTACGCCGAGGCCGCCGCCGTCGAGGGCGTGCCCGTGGGCACCATCCGGTCACGGGTCGCCCGGGCCCGGGACGAGCTGGTCGAGGCCGTCGACGACGCCCGCACCGGCTGAGCCGGGAACTTTCGGCTGAGGCGGGACGACAAATGAGCGTGACTGCACCCCCCACGCGGGTCGGCCGTTGGGCGGCTGTCCGGCCCTGGCTCGGCACGGCGGCCCGCCTCGGTCTCGCCGCCGTCTGGCTCGTCGCGGGGGCGTCGAAGGTCGGTGACCTGGCCGCGTCGGGTCGGGCGGTGAACGCGTACCAGGTGCTGCCGTACGACGCCGCCACCGTGATCGGCGCGGCGCTGCCCTTCGTCGAGCTGGCCCTGGGCGTGCTCCTGCTGCTCGGGCTGGCCACCCGTCTGACCGCGGCGATCTCGACGGCCCTGCTGCTGGTCTTCATCGCGGGGATCTCCTCGGCGTGGACGCGTGGCCTGGCCATCGACTGCGGCTGCTTCGGCAGCGGCGGGCAGCTCGCCGAGGGGCAGGCCCCGAGTTACCTCCCGGAGATCCTGCGGGACCTGGGATTCTTGGTACTGGCCGGGTTTCTGGTGATCTGGCCGCGTACGCCCGTATCAGTGGACGGGTGGCTGTCCGCCGAACCCGCCGTGGAGGACGAGGATGAGTAGTCGCAAGGGTCAGCGGGACGCGGCCCGGGTGGTCCGCGAGCAACTGGCCCGCGAACGACGCCGCCGCCGCACGATCTGGGTGTCCGCCGCCGCCGTCGCCGTACTGGTCATCGCCGGCCTGATCGGCTGGGGCGTCTGGTCCAGCCAGCGTTCGGACACCTTCACCACGCCGCCCGGCGCCAACGGGCCCGGCACCGGCATCGTCACCGGCGGCGGGCCGGTCACCGTCGACGTCTACGAGGACTTCCTCTGCCCGGTCTGCAACCAGTTCGAGCAGAGCAGCGGCGCGACGTTGGAGCAGTTGGCGTCCGAGAACAAGGCGAAAGTGGTCTACCACCCGGTCGCGTTCCTCAACCGCTTCTCCACCACCGAGTACTCCACCCGCTCGTCGGCCGCGTCCGGCTGCGCGGCGGCCGGCGGCAAGTTCCGCGAGTACGCCAAGGCGCTGTTCGCCAAGCAGCCACCCGAGGGCAGCGCCGGGCTGGGCGACGACGAACTCGTCGACATCGGCGTCGGCGTGGGGCTGGACCGGGGCTCGTTCGGCGGCTGCGTGAAGGAGGGCACGTACAAGACGTGGACCGAGCACGTCACCGAGGAGGCCAGCCGCAGCGACGTCACCGGCACGCCCACCATCCTGGTCAACGGCCAGCCGCTCGCCGACCGCACCCCGCAGGGCCTCACGGCAGCCGTGGCGGCGGCCGGCAAGTGATCCGTACCGTCCTGGCTCGCGCCGGCCTCGTCGCCGCCGCCGCGTGCGCGGCGACGCTGCTCACCGCGGCGCCCGCCGCCGCACACGGCGCGGACGCCCCGGACGGCACCGACTACCGCGCCCGCGTCACCGGTGTCACACCGGCCCGGCCCGGTCTGACGGTACGGGTCATCGAGGCCGGCGCACGCCTGGAGCTGACCAACCGCACCGGCCGGGCGGTCGAGGTGATCGGCTACTCCGGCGAGCCGTACCTGCGGATCGGTCCCGATGGTGTCTTCGAGAACACCCGCTCCCCCGCCACGTACCTGAACCGCACCCTGGCCGGTGACACCGCGCTCCCGCCCGGGGCCGACCCGGCCGCACCACCGTCCTGGCGGCGGATCGACGACGGGACCACTGCCCGCTGGCACGACCAGCGCGCGCTGTGGCAGGAGTCGACGCCACCGGCGCAGGTCCGCGCCGCGCCGGAACGCGAGCACCGCGTCCGCGACTGGACGGTGCCGCTGCGCGACGGCACCGACCCGCTGACGATCGGCGGCACCCTGGACTGGTTGCCGCCACCGGACGCGTACACCTGGTGGGCGGTGAGCATCGTCGGCCTCCTCGCGGTGGGCGCGCTCGGCCTGTTCGCCGCCGCCGCGCCCGCCGGCGCCCGGGCGCTGGCCGCGCTCGGCGCGTTGCTCGTCGTCGGCGGCACGGTCGCGGTCGTCTACCCGGTGGGACGGGAGATCGACGCGGGCGCCCAAGGGATCGGCGGGGTCCTGTCCGGGCTGCTGTCCGGGCAGATCTGGTCGCTGCTCACCGGCCTCGGCGCGGTCGCCGCCGGCTGGTACGCGCTGACCCGCCGCCCGGCAGCGGACTTCGTGGTCGCGCTGGCCGGAGCCTGCCTGGCGCTCTTCGCCGGTGTGGCGAACGCGGCGGTGTTCACCCGGTCCGTCGCCCCGGTGCCCTGGTCGCCCTACCTCGCCCGGGTCATGGTGGCGGCGGTCCTGATCACCGGCGTCGGCGCGACAGCCGCCGGCGTCCTACGTCTGCACGCGGCCTCCCGGGCCGCGACCCGAACCCCCGCCCCCACGCCCTGACCCCAAACTCCCGCGATCTTGCACTTTGTGTCGTCCAAGTGCGGGAATTTGCGTGGTTTGCCGGGGCAGAAAGTGCAAGATCGCGGGGGTCTCCGGGTGCGGGGTCAGGGGTGCGGGGTGAAGCCGTAGGGAAGCTCCAGGCGGTGCTTCGCCAGCAGGGGGGCGTCGGCGAGCAGTTCGCGGGTGGGGGCGTCCGCGGCGATCCGGCCGCCATCCAGGATCACGGCGCGTTCGCACAGCTCCGCCGCGTACGGCAGGTCGTGGGTGACCATCAGCAGGGTCACCGGCAGGCCGCGCAGGATCTCGGCCAGCTCGCGCCGGGCCGCCGGATCCAGGTTCGACGACGGCTCGTCCAGCACCAGGATCTCCGGGTGCATGGCCAGCACGGTCGCCACCGCCACCCGGCGACGCTGCCCGAAGGAGAGGTGCTGCGGGGCTCGGTCCCGGTGCTCGCCCATCCCCACGGCGGCCAGCGCCTCGTCGACCCGGGCCGCCAACTCCGCCCCGCGCAGGCCGAGGTTGGCGGGCCCGAACGCGACATCCTCCGCCACCGTGGGCAGGAAGAGCTGATCGTCCGGGTCCTGAAAGACGATGCCCACCCGGCGGCGTACCTCGGCCAGCGTCGCCCGATCCGGAGTGACCGTCAGACCACCGACGCTCACACTGCCCTCGGCCGGGGTGAGGATGCCGTTGAGGTGCAGCACCAGCGTGGTCTTGCCGGCCCCGTTCGGGCCGAGCAGCGCCACCCGGTCGCCGCGCGGCACCGCCAGGTCCACGCCGTGCAGGGCCACGTGCCCATCCGGGTACGCGTACCGGAGGCCACGAACGTCCAGCGAGAGGGCGGTCTGCACGAGACCGATCATGTCAGCACGACGGCGGTCGCGGCGATGGAGGCCGCCACCACCGGCACGGTCGCCGCGACCAGCCACTGACCGGCGGTCGCGGCGCCGTCGCCCTGCCACACGGCGGGCATCCGCCCGGTGTAGCCCCGCGACAGCATCGCCAGGTAGACGCGCTCACCCCGTTCGAAAGCGCGCAGGAACAACGCGCCGATGCCGGCGGCGAAGCCACGTAGCTGCCACAGGAAGCGCGGGTCGTCGCCCCGGGAGATGCGCGCCACCCGCATCCGCCGCGCCTCGCCCACCAACACGTCGAGGTAGCGCAGCATGAACGTGGCGATCTGGGTGAGGATCTGCGGGCAGCGCAACCGGTCCAGCCCGACGATCAGGTCCCGGGTGGTGGTGGTCGCGGCCAGCAGCAGCGACGCGAGGACACCGAGGGTGCCCTTGGCCAGGATGTTCCACGCGCCGTGCAGGCCGTCCTCGGACAACCGCAGACCCAGCACCTCGACCCGCTCGCCCGCGCCGAGGAACGGCAGCGCGACCGCGAACAGCACGAACGGCAGCTCGATCAACGCGCGACTCAGCAGCCAGCGCGGCCCCACCCGGGCCAGCGCCGCCACCAGCGTCACCAGCAGGGCGTACGCCCCGAAGGCCCAGAACGCCTCGCGCGGGGTGGCCACCACGGCGACCGTGAAGACCACCATCGCCACGATCTTGACCTCGGGTGGGAGCCGGTGCACCGGCGAGGACAACTCGCGGTACAGCACGTGCCCGTGACCGGCGCCCATCGCGTACCCCCTGCTCAGTCGCTCGTGCCGGTGCGGCCGTGCCCGGCGGCGACCGCCGGGCCTTCGGCGGACGTGCCGCCGTCGCCCCTGGCCGGCCCGGTGTCCCGGCGGCGCAGCAGCCAGAAGCCGCCGAGGCCGATGGCGAAGGTCACCAGCACGCCGAGCACGCCGGAGAGGCCGGTGGAGAGGAAGCTGTTCTCCACTCCCCGCACGCCGTAGTCGGCCAGCGGGCTGTCGCCCAACTCGTGGTCCTTGGCCTGCTGGGCCGGGCAACTGCCACCGACGATGTTGTCATCCGCGTCGACGGTGCAGCCCTTGAGCAGGGAGGAGTCCAGCCCGTCCGGGTGCGACGAGGCGTAGTTGCTCACGACGCCGGCGAGCAGCAGGGCGACCAGCAGGCCACCGGCCAGGAAGGCCCAGGAACGGTTCTTCATCGGACACCTCCGGAGACCGGGACGGCGGGGGTGGTGGTCGGGGTACGCAGGGAACGCAGCGCGTACACCAGGTCGGGGCGGACCTTCGCGACGGTGAGCACGGTGGTCGCGGTGATCAGGCCCTCGCCGATGCCGATCAGCAGGTGCACGCCGCCCATCGTGCCGGCCAGACCGGCGAGGTTGTTACCGAGGTCGGTGGTGCCGCCCAGCCAGTACTCCAGGACGAAGCCCTGGGACGCGACCACCACGCTGACCAGGGCCGCGACGAACGCGGTCACCGCCAGGCCGGCCCGCGTCCGGGGCAGCACCCGCAGCAGCACCGAGATCAACAGGTACGCGGCGGCGGTGCCGAGCAGCGCCATGTTGGTGATGTTGAGGCCGAGCATCGCCACCCCACCGTCACCGAAGATCAGGGCCTGTACGACGAGGACCACCGCCACGCAGAGCGCGCCGACCCACGGCCCGACCAGCATCGCCGCGAGCGCGCCACCGAGCAGGTGACCGCTCACACCGGCCGTGAAGATCGGAAAGTTGAGCATCTGCACGGCGAAGATGAACGCCGCCACCAGGCCGGCCATCGGGGCCAGCCGGTCGTCCAGGTCCCGCCGGCCGCGCAGGACGCAGTAGGTGAGCGCGACGAGAGCGAGCGCAGCGAAAACCGCTGCCACGGGACCGTCGATGATCCCGTTCGAGATGTGCATCGCCAGTGTTTCCACGCGACCTCCCACGCGTCAGCGGACCCGTCCGGACCCGGCGGGGGTCAGCCTATTTCCTACGACTTGTTGTTGCCAGAGTCTGGCAACAACGCATGGCCTTGATCACTTCGGTCGACCCGCTTTCCCTGATGTCGCGGTGTCCGCGGCCCGGGGACACCGCGCTTTCCAGGCACACGAGCCGGCGCGCGCCGGCGACGCGGGGCGCGCACGCCCGGCGGTAGGGTCGGGGCCATGACCGCGCCCGATCGTCTCTCCCCCGGTGACCCCGCGCCCGAGTGGACCCTGCCCACCGACACCGGCGACCAGCTCTCCCTGGCCGACCTGCGGGGCCGCAAGGTCGTCCTGTACGCCTACCCGGCCGCGATGACCCCCGGCTGCACCAAGCAGGCCTGCGACTTCCGCGACTCGCTCGCCTCGCTCCAGGCGGCCGGCTACGAGGTGGTCGGCATCTCCCCCGACAAGCCGGAGAAACTGGCCAAGTTCCGCGACCGCGACGCCATCACCTTTCCGCTGGTGTCGGACGCGGACAGGACGGTGCTCACCGCGTACGGCGCGTACGGCGAGAAGCAGCTGTACGGCAAGACCGTCACCGGCGTGATCCGCTCCACCTTCGTCATCGACGGCGACGGCAAGATCGAACGGGCGCTCTACAACGTCAAGGCCACCGGTCACGTCGCCAAGCTCCGCCGCGACCTCGGGCTCGACTGAGCTGTCACACCGGACCGCTACCTTCCGTCAATGGTCCGATACAAATACACACCGGAGCTGCTCGCCGAGGCGGCCGCCGCCGCCCGGAACATCACCGAGGTGATGCGGATGCTCGGCGTACGCGTCAGCGGCGGCTCGCACGCGCACATCAGCCGCCAGCTCAAGAAGTTCGGCATCGACACGTCGCACTTCACCGGCCAGGCACACAATCGGGGCGTGCGGTGGAGGCGGCTGTCCCCCGTCGAGCTGATGGTCGTACTACCCGACGGCTCTCGTCGGATCCCTGGGTTCCGCCTCAAACGCGCCCTGGCGACAATCGGTCTTCCCGAGACCTGCGAGGTGTGCGGGACCGGATCGTCTTGGCAGGGACGACCACTGACGCTGCACGTCGATCACATCAACGGAGACTTCCTCGACAATCGGCCCTGCAACCTGCGGCTGCTGTGCCCGAACTGTCCCAGCCAGACCTCCACTTACGCTGGCCAACGACGGACTGCACCCGCCACACCCGAGGTGGTCTACGATCCTGAGGCGGTTACTCCAACGGGTTTCCGGATAGGCCGACGGCTGCCTCGTGGGCCAGAATGGCCATGGAAGCTGGTGGAGTTCAGTTTTAGGGGGCCGTAGCCCAACGGCAGGAGGCATGCGGTTTAGGTCCGCACCAGTGCGGGTTCGAATCCCGTCGGCCCCACAACAGATCGGCTGTCGACCGCGTCACGGTGGTGGGTCACGAGCCCGGTCGACCGGTCAGGATGGGCGCGTGAGTCTGCGCTTCGTCCTGGATCCCGAGCTGACCCCGCAGCTGCGCGCCGAGATCGTCGCCCTGTGGGTGGACGTCAGCAACGCCGGCGGCGCGGTGGGCTTCGTCCCACCGGTGACCGCCACCGACGTCCGTACGATCGCCGACCCGACGTTCGCGGGCATCGCCGACGGGCCGGACCGGCTCCTGGTCGGGTACGCCGGTGAGCGGCCCGTCGCGGTGCTGATCTTCTGCGACAACCGGTTCGGGCTCAAGGCGCACTGGTGTGTGCTGAAGCGGGTGATGGTCCACCCGGACACCCAGGGCGCGGGCTACGGGTCGGCGCTGATGCGCGAGGCCGCCCGGCTGGGCCGCGAGTTGGGCCACGAGGCGCTGCACGTGACGGTACGCGACGGGCTGGGGTTGGACGGTTTCTACCGCCGCCTGGGGTACCGGGAGATCGGCCGTCTGCCGGGCGCGCTGCGGGTGGCGCCGGGCGACGACCGCGACGAGATCCTCATGTGGCTGGACCTGACACCGACCGACTGAGTGATCGACGGTCGACACCGGCGAACGGGTCAGCCGCACCAGCGCGCGGTTGCCCCGGCCGGTCGGGTGGAGGGCCCGTCGGCGGCCGGGGTGGCGGGCGCGCTCGCCACGGCCACCTTGTCGGGGCGGCGGGCCGGTGTCGGCGTGCCGTTGGGCCGGGCGACCGGCGGGCGGGTCGTCGTCGGCGGGCGCGGGGTCGCTGCGACGACGCCGCGCTCGTACATCCGCACCACGCTCGTCTGCACCTGGCCCGGGTTCATGCGAATGCCGGACACGGTGACCCGGTGCCCGTACACGTCGCTGACCCGCACGCTGTACGGGCCGGGACCCGCCCCGGAGGCCAGCAGCCAGTAGTTGTAGTCCTGGCGGGCTGTTGCCCGCCAGGGGCCGCTGGTGCCCTGGCGTACCTCGACGGTGCGCAGCGGGTTGCCGTGGTTGCCGATCCGGACGGCGAACCAGAACTGCGACGCGCCCTCCTTGATGCGGAAGGTCAGCGGGCCGGGCAGCGGCGGGTTGACCACCGCGCGGTAGGTGACCTGGACGAGCCCCTGGACCGGGTCGGCGATCCGGGCGAACGCCTCCCGGGACAGGTCGAGGTGTCCGGGCTCGCACTCCGGGCACTGGTCCATGATCAGGACGCGGACGGTGCCCTTCGGGCCGGTGACGTCGAGGAACCCGCCGCAGGCGGCGCCCGCGGCGTAC
The DNA here is from genome assembly GCF_053585025.1 of Micromonospora sp. RB23. NCBI lineage: Bacteria > Bacillati > Actinomycetota > Actinomycetes > Micromonosporales > Micromonosporaceae > Micromonospora > Micromonospora sp. RB23. The sequence continues at coordinate 1,486,710 of NZ_CM132111.1, read as the reverse complement.
TCGGTGGGGCCGAGGGCGACGTAGAGCCGGTTGGCCGGGGCGGCCGGGTTCGAGCAGTTGCCGCCGGCGCCCTTGGAGTCGTAGAAGGTCGCCTTGCCGCTGTGGGTGGCGGTGCCGGTGGGTGGCGCGGCGGCGAGTGTCCGGCCGGCGGCGCAGGCCGGGGTGGAGCCGGACCGCAGGGCCAGGGTGAGTCCGAGCGCCGCCGCGAGGACGGTGACGCCGGTGGCGACCAGCCAGGGCACCGGGCCGGACGAGGACGCGGGCGGGTCCGCCGGAGCACGGTCCAGGTCGAGGTCGATGTCGACGTTCTGGACGGCGACGGTGGGACCCTCGACGCCGCCGGAAGCGCTTCCGTCGGTCACGTCGCGATGCTGCCGGAACGGCGGACGGCCGGACAAGGCGGCTAAGCGAAAGCTAAGAGAGCATCGACGGACGGTGACGGTTCCGCCGCTGGCCGGTCAGGGCTCGACGACGAGCGGGTCGCCGATCCGTATCGTTCCACTGTCGACGGGTACCACGTTCAGTCCGAACAGGAGCTTCTGACCGACGTTGCGGTAGCGGCCGAGGGTGCGCAGGGGCTCCTTGGCGCGTACCCCGGTCTCCTGGTCGGTGGTGGTGACCACGCAGCGGTCGCACGGCCCGGCGGCGCGCAGGCGCACGTCGCCGACGCGCAGCGAGCGGCCCGCCCAGCCGTCCTCGGCCCAGGCCGGCGCGCCGTCGACGACCAGGTTGGGCCGGAACCGTGTCATCGGCACCGGGTCCTGCCCCGCGTCGGCGAGCCAGCCGTTGAGGGCGTCGAGGGAGCCGGTGCTGGTCAGCAACAGCGGGTAGGCGTCGGCGAAGCTGACCTGGTCGCCGGTGTCGTACTCGCGATCGGCGGCGGCCAGGTGTCGCGTGGGACTGGCCATCCAGACCAACCGGACGGGCCGGCCGAGGAGCGCGGCGAGCCAGGCGTCCGCCGCCGGGCCGGCGTGCAGCGCGGGGACCGAGGTGGTCCGGCTGCGGAAGGTCCGCACCCATACCGGGTCGCCGCCGGTCGGCTCGGGGACGTCGAGGTCGGGCCTGGTGTCGGCGCGCAGCACCAGGCCGCCCGGGCGCACGCTGGCACGCAGGCCGACCAGGCGGGTGGTGTCCCGCTGGGTGACGCCGACGCCGTCGGCGTCGACCACCATCCAGCGCCGGTCGCCGGCCAGGCCCCACGGCTGCACGAACGCGCCGTCGTGGTCGAGCCGGTGACAACCCTTGACGGGGTACGTGTGAATCGAGGTCAGCCGCACCTGACGATGCTGACACGAGCAGCGTCGCCGATGGGAACGGGCGCCCTGCCCAGCCTCGTCTTCGGGTTGAGTCCCGCGCCACCGTCCCTTGCGGAACGTCAACGTGCGGCGAGGGATCGGTTGCGTGGCAACGATCGTCGTCGAATCTGTGAGTCGAGAGGCGGATTCGATGGCACGGACGGGGGTACATGGCGTGGACCGCAATCAGTAGCATCGCCGCATGCAGTATCGCCAGGAGCACGTGGAGCCCGAGACCCGGTCCGTCGAGGCGCAGCCGCCGACCGAGTCGCCTGAGCCGACCGAGGGCGCGCCTCCGCGGCGACGCCGGTGGCGGAAGATCGTCCTGATCACCGTCGTGGTCCTGGCGTTGATCGCTGGTGGTGGCGTCATCGCCGGTGGGCTCTACTACCGATCGGTCAGCTCGGGGATCGAGCGCGTCGACGCATTCGGAGATGTGCCGGAGGCCTCTCGGCCCCAGGTCGTCGCGAAGGGCGCGATGAACATCATGATCCTGGGCAGCGACTCGCGCGACCCGGACAACAGCTCCGGCTCCCGAACCGACACCATCATCCTGGCCCACCTTCCGAAGGACCGGCAGAGCGCCCAACTCATCGCGATTCCCCGCGACAGCTGGGTGAGCGTGCCGGAGTCGCCGCAGGGGCGCGGCGGTCGGGACGCCAAGATCAACGCGGCGTTCGCGTGGGGCGGTGTTCCCCTGATGGTGCAGACCATCGAGAAGTTCACCGGTGTACGCATCGACCACGTGGCAATGGTCGACTTCGCGGGCTTCAAGGAGATCGTGGACGCGCTCGGCGGCATCGACGTCACCGTGGACAAGGCCTTCACGTCGAAGCACTCACTCAACCCTGACGGGCGGCGTGAGTTCGCCGCGGGGCCACAGACGATGGACGGGGCGACCGCACTGGACTACGCCCGCGAGCGCTACGCCTTCGCCGACGGCGACTTCAGCCGGATCAAGCACCAGCAGCAGGTCATCAAGGCGATCCTGGACAAGGCCGCCTCCGGCGGCACGCTCGCCAGTCCCACCAAGCTCAACTCGTTCGTCCGGGCGACCGCCGACGCCGTCGCGGTCGACAAGTCCATGTCCCTCGTGGACCTCGCGATGGAGCTGCGGCACCTGCGCAGCGGTCAGCTCGGGTTCTTCACCTGCCCCACCAAGGGCACCGGCCAGATGGGCAGCGAGAGCATCGTGGTCGTCGACAAGACCCGGGCCGCCCGTGTCTTCGACGCGGTCCGTCGCGACGCTGCCGCGGAGATCACCGCGGCAGCGAAGTAGGTACATGGATTAAACTCTTCGTCCAATGCCGACGGATCTGCGCCGGTCGTATTCTGCCTTCGGTTCTTTGGCTCGGCCCAACAGCCGGTCGAAGGATATCGGGGGAAAGGGTCGACCATGTCAGGTCACGCGACGACAAGCCGTTCCAGCGGACCAGGTCCACACGTGCGGGAGACGGGGCCGCCGGTGACGCCAACCGAACCACCGGCGGCCGGCGCGGCCAGGACCGTGCCCGCACCCCGGTCGGGGTCGGGCCTGGACACGACCGCTGTCCTGCCGTACGCCGGGTCCCGGACATCGTCCTGGACCCGGCGGCTGCGTGCCTGGATGATCACGTTTCCGATCGACGTCGTGGCACTGCTCTTCCCACTGCTGCTGTCGCAGGCGTACTGGCGCGGCACACTCGTCAACGCCGGACTCACCATGGCGATCTTCGCCACCGGTGGGCTCTACCAGGCCCGCCGTCACGTGAGCTTCCTCGACGAACTGCCGAGTATCGCCGGCCGGCTGCTGGCCTCGGCGGCCGTGGTGGCCATCATCGCGGCGGAGCGTCACTACTCGGTCGAGTACGTCGCGGGCTTCATGCGCGGCGTCGCCATCTCCGCCGGCCTGGTGATCATCGGTCGTGGGTTCAGCAGGGCGTTCACCATCGTGGTCCGCAAACGCCGGTGGGTCGAGCACAACGCGATCATCATCGGCAGCGGCCCGGTCGCCCTGGAACTGGCCCGGCTGCTACGCCGCTACCCGCGGTACGGCCTGCGTTTCGTCGGCTGTGTCGACGTCGTGGCACAGCCGGACGGCAACGCGCTTCCCCTGCTCGGCGGGTTGACCGACCTGGAGAAGTTGGTCCGGGTGTTGCAGTGCGAGGTCCTGGTCATCGCCGACCCGGACTGCCCGGAGTCCGTGCTGATGGAGACCCTCCTGCTGCCGTACAGCTCGCGCTGCGACCTGTGGGAGGTGCCGCGCCTGTGGGGCTCACGCTCGCTGGGCGGTTATCCCGACCACATCGGGGCCATCCCCATCGTGCGAGTAGGCGACATCTCCCTGACCGGTCCCCGCTGGGCGGTCAAGCGGGCATCGGACATCCTGTTCGCCTGCGTGGCCCTGATCGTGCTGAGCCCGCTGCTGCTGCTGTGCGCGTTCGCGACGCTCCTCGACGGCGGGCCGGGGATCTTCTTTCACCAGGAGCGCATCGGTCGGTACGGGAGGCCGTTCAAGGTGGTCAAGTTCCGTTCGATGCGCCCGGTCGACGAGACCGAGTCGCAGACGAACTGGTCGATCGCGTACGACCAGCGCGTCGGTCCGATCGGACGGTTCATGCGTCGCACCTCCCTCGACGAGCTTCCACAGCTGTGGAACATCCTGCGCGGCGACATGAGCGTCGTCGGGCCGCGACCCGAACGGCCGCACTTCGTCGAGAAGTTCTCCGCGGAGTACCCGCGCTACGCGATGCGGCACCGGGTTCCGGTGGGGCTCACCGGGCTCGCGCAGGTCAGTGGCCTACGCGGGGACACACCCATCTCCGATCGGGCTCGGTTCGACAACTACTACATCGAGAACTGGTCGCTCTGGTTGGACTGCAAGGTGGTCCTCCGCACCATCGCCGAGGTGTTCCGTGCGGGGGGCCGCTGACGGCCGTCCGCGGTCTCGAGGCGGTCAGCCGGTGCCCAGGATCGGCAGCGACCGTGGCTCGTAGCCCTCGAAGTAGCGGCTCGGGTCGGCCTGCAACACCGAGTCGAGCACGCTGCCGAACACGTCACGGAAGTCGGTCGTGGCCTTCAGGTCACCCTGGTCCAGGTCCGTGAGGCTCGGCTGCTCCCCGTAGATGCCACCCGTGACGCGGTGACCGAGGACGAGCACCGGGCCCGCCGTGCCGTGGTCCGTACCGTCCGACGCGTTGGCGCGGACCCGGCGGCCGAACTCGCTGTAGACGACGACGGTGACACGCCGCCCGGCCTCCGAGCCCGCCATCCGCTCAACGAACGACGTGAGCGAGTCGTCGAGCTGCCGCAGCAACAGTTCCTGGGTCGAGATCTCGTCGGCGTGGGTGTCGAAGCCGCCGAGGCTCACCGAGTAGACCCGGGTGGGAACGCCCACCTCCACGCACCTTGCCACGAGCGCCAACTGGGCCGGGAGGACGCTCTCCCCGCCCGTGCCGGTCGCCGGAACGGCCGGCTCGGTGTGCGCCTTGGGCGCTCCCGTGGCGTCGTCCGCGTCCCGCACGACTCGTTGCAGCTCCAGCAGGTCGGCGTAGGCGGCCGCGCCACGGGCCTGCATCTCGGGCTCTCCGGGCTCGGGCCTGCCGAGATCGGCGACCAGACCGGCGTCGATCCAGGACGGCAGGTCCAGGCCCTGGTAGCTGATGCAGGAGCCGATCCGTCGTTTTCCCACCAACAGCGGCGGCAGCACCGGCTCGAAGCTGACCGCCGTCCCGACGGGCGCGTCGACGCTGTCCAGCCAGCGGCCGATCCAGCCGGTCGTGGCGGGGTTTGCCGGGGAACCGGTCTGCCAGATGTCCATGGACCGGAAGTGGCTGCGGTCGGGGCGTGGGTACCCGACACCGGGGATGATTGCCAGACGCTTGTCGTCCCAGAGCCGTTTCAGGCCGCTGAGCGCCGGGTTCAGGGCGAGCGCATCCGTCAGGTGCAGCGTCCGCTCGGCGGGATACGCGAGTTCCGCACGACTGTCGTGGTACACCGGGTCGGCGTACGGGATCACGGTGTTGAGGCCGTCGTTGCCGCCGTACAACGTCACCAGCACGAGCGTCTCACCGGCCGGCGCCTCGGCGTGGTCCGCGTCGCTCAGCAGCCGGGAGTAGGCGAGCGCACCGCTTCCGGCTGCCAGCGCCGCCGCGCCGGTGACTCCGGAGGCGAGCAGGAACCGACGTCGGGTCAGGGCATTCATCTCACGTCACCGCGTATTCGGGGCTGACCAGACCCAACGTCACCATGATGCGGGCGTTGTCCGCCCGCCGTAGGACGGCGTACGTCCGGTTGGTCCACCGGTCGACGCAGAGCATCCCGGCGACGTCCTCCGGGCTGAGGCGGCCGAGGTGCAGTTGGCTTGCCAGTTTGCCGGCGAGGCTGAGTTTCAGGCGGGCGGCCGCGGAGGTGAGCCAGGCGGGACCGGCCGGCCACCCGCCGACACTGGGCGGCGCGAAGGGACGTTGCCCCAGGCCGCCCAGGCCGTCGACGAGTTGGATCAGCATGTCGCGGGGAAGGCTCGACGGCCGGAGTCCCATCTGACGCATGGCCCCGACCAGCCATTCGACGGGCTGCTTGACCATCGTGCCCGCGGTGGCGCGGAAGGCGTCGTCGGTGAAGAGGGCACGCAGCATGGCGTGCGGTACCGGGAACGCCGCGACCATCCGATCGCGGGTCGCCGGCGGAATCGGCTCGGTGGACGAGGCGTAGCGGAACCACAGCCGGGTCGCAATGAACTCGGCGCAGGCCGGCCGGCGCAGAAGCAGGTCGACAAGGCTGCGGGCGGTGAAGTTGGCGGTGCTGCCGAGGATCGTCTTGCTACCGGAATCACATGACTCCTCGTCCAGGACCAGGCGCCCGGCCCTCCGATCCAACCGCCAGCCCGTCAACGCCCGGCCGGCCTCCTTCACGTCGTTCTCGGTGTACTGCCCGATGCCCAGCAGGAACAGCTCGCAGAGTTCGCGGGCGAGGTTCTCGTTCGGGGCGTCCCGGGTGTTGTACTGCCCGTCGAGCCAGTACACGAGCGCCGGATCGACCACCATGCGGCGGGCCATGTCGGCGAAGTTCGGGGCGAGACGCAGGGTTCGGTGCTGCGCGAGCATGAGCTGCGGGCTCTTGACCTTGCGGATGGAGGTCGCCCAGTGCCCATGCCAGAAGAAGACGAGTTTCTCGACCGCCTGGTGATCGGCCACCACCATCCGGTCCAGCCACCACCGCGTCAACTGCTCGGCCTGTGCCTCACGGGTCTTCTCCGCGTTCGCCCGCTGCCGGTCGCTCGGATTGGACAGGTCGGCGTAGGGGTCCGGGCCGAGTTGCGGCACCGGGGCCGCCGTGGCCCCGATGTCCGGACCGGACGGGGACGTCATCCGCAGCGCCGTCGCCTCGTAGCCGACCTGGATCGCGGCTGCCAGCTCGGCCGACGTGGGCCCGAAGCCCGCGCGGCGCAGAAGCAGCGCGACATCCTCCGTCATGACTCCACGATAGGCGACGGACCCGGTGGCGCAGTCCCCTGTGGCCGGTGCGCGGGCGGGGCGTCACGGCACCCTCCACGCTGCACGGTGTCCGGTAGCATCACCGGCCGTAGGGGACCCGGTTGTCACGGTGATGGGTGGATGTCATGTCGGAGCAGCCGCGCCCGAGCTTCGACGTCGCCCAGTCCCCGCCACGGCAGTCGACCGCGCGCGCGACCCCCGCGACCCTGACCGGCCGCTCCGTGGCGCTCGTGCACGAGTGGTTCGGCGCCACCGGCGGCTCGGAACAGGTGTTCCGGCACATCGCCGACCTCGTCCCGCAGGGCGAACGGTTCGTGCTGTGGAAGGACCGGGACGCCAGCGAGCCGGGGCTTCGTGAGTCCTGGCTGTCCCGGACGCCGCTGCGACACAGCAAGGCTGCCGCGCTGCCCCTGATGCCGCTGGTCTGGCGCACTCTCAGCCGACAGCGGTTCGACGTGGTCATCTCGTCGAGCCACGCGTTCGCACACACCGTCAAGCTGGGCGACCCCTCGTCGACCATCCACCTCAGCTACGTGCACGCCCCGGCGCGCTACATCTGGAGTCCCGACTTCGATGGGCGGGGCTCCAACCCGCTCCTGACGATGCCCCGGCGGGTGCTGCAGGGGGTCGACGTCCGCCTCAGCAACCACGTGCACGCCTACGCCGCCAACTCGCGGGAGGTGCAGGCGCGCATCCGGCGGTACTGGCGCCGTGACGCGGTGGTCATCAATCCGCCCGTGGACGTGGAATGGTTCGCCGCCGCCCCCACCGCCGACCGGGCCCAGGCGAGGGACTACCTGCTCGGGGTGGGACGCTGGATCCCGTACAAGAACTTCGACCTCATCATCGCTGTCGCCGAGGCGGCCCGGATGCCGCTCGTCCTCGCCGGGTCCGGCCCGCAGGAGACCCACCTTCGCCACCTGGCCGAACGGGCGGACGTTCCGGTCACCTTCGAGGTGCGCCCCGACCGGGAGCGACTGCGGCAGCTCTACTGGGGCGCACGGGCCCTGCTGTTCCCGGTACACGAGGACTTCGGCATCATTCCCGTCGAAGCGCAGGCGTGCGGAACGCCGGTCGTGGGGCTGCGCCGGGGCGGCCTGCTGGAGACCGTGGTCGACGGCTCGACGGGGTTCCTGGTGGACTCGACCGACCCGGCGGACCACGCGGCCGCAATCCGGCGGCTCGATGAACTCGCCGCCGACCGGGTGGCCGCGCACGCCGTCACCTTCTCGGCGGCCCGTTTCGCCGCCGAGATGACCACCTGGATCGACCATGAGTGCGGCTGAGCGGACCTCCTCGCAGCGGATGGCGCGGATCGTCCACGTCAGCCACACGGCGCACCGGGGCGGGGCGGAACTGGCCCTCGCCCGCCTCCTCGCGGCCGAGCCACCATGGAGCGCGGCTCTCGTCGCACCGCCGGCGGGGGACGCGTTCGACGGATTGCCCGCGCACGGTGTGACCGTCGACCAGCGGCTGCCCCAGCTTCCGGTCGGCGGCACCCGCAGCCGCAGCCCGATGCTGGCGGCCCGCTACCTCGCATCCATCCGAGCCGCGAGCAGCGTTCTGCGCGACAGCGCGCTGTTCCGTGCCGCCGATGTGATCCATGCCAACACGGCCGCCGCCGCGATCATCGCGGCACTGGCGAACCGGGGCCGGCCAGTGCCCCTGGTGGTGCACCTGCGGGACCTCGTGTCCCCCGAGAGCATGGGACGCTTCGGCCTCGCCGCATTCACCCGGCTGGCGCTCCCCCACGCGGCCGGCGTCGTCGCCAACTCCCGGGCGACGCTCGACTCCGCCGGCGACCGGCTGCCGTCCACGGCCCGCCGGGTCGTTCTGCAGAGCCCCACCGGCCTCCGGGACCGGGTCACCAACCCGTGGGTGCGCGACGAGGTCCGCGCCGTCGGGATGGTCGGCCGACTTCAGCACTGGAAGGGTCAGCACGTCTTCCTCCGCGCGTTCGCCGAGGTCTTCCGGGGAACGGCCGTCCGCGCGTACCTCGCGGGAGCCGCCCTGTTCGCCGAGGCCGCGTACGAGCAGCAGTTGCGCGCCCTCGCCGTCGAGCTGGGCATCGGGGACCAGGTCGTCTTCCTCGGGCACGTGGACGACGTGCCGGCGTTCGTGGACTCCGTCGACGTGCTCGTGCACGCGTCCATCCGGCCGGAACCACTCGGCCAGAGCGTGTTGCAGGGCCTGGCTCGTGCCCGGCCTACCGTGGCGACCGAGGGCGGCGGCCCGAGCGAGTGGATCCACGACGGCGTCAACGGTCTGCTTGTCGCACCCGACCGGCCGGAGGCGCTCGCTGCGGCGTTGCGTACGCTCGCCGGTTCCCACCAGGTTCGTCTCAAACTGGCGACCGGCGCGGCGGCGACGCCCGGTATCCTCTCCGATGCCGAGTGCGCGGCGGCTCATGCCACCTTCTTCGAGGCGTTCGCTGGCGTGGCATCGGCGAGAGGGCGATAGGCATGGCTCCCGGACATCCGCTGCGGATCGCATACGTGCTCCTGCGTGATCCGAGCTACAGCGAGACGTTCATCGGCTCCGAGATCGAGGCGGTCCGGGCTGCCGGTGCGACCGTCGAGGTGTTCGTCGCCCGTCAGGGCGGTCGGGAGACCGAGGTGCGGCAGGCCGCCGGGAGGCTCCTGCGGCGACCGCTCCGCTTCCGGGACGACGTACGCGTCCTGGGCGCGTCGTACCTGCCACGGGCCGCCCTCGCGGCCGGCCACGCGGACCGTCTGGCCGGCCCGGTCGGCGACTTCGGGCCTGATGTGGTGCACACCCACTTCGTCAACCTGCCGACGGCTGTGGCGGCGCTGGTCGGACGGCGGATCGGCGTACCGACGACGGCCATGGCGCACGCCGCCGACTTCCTCCTCGACCCGAACGGTGCCGCGCTGAATCAGCGGCTGCAACTGCTCCGCCACCTCTTCGTGATCTCCCAGGCCACCGCGGCTCAGTTGACCGAACGCGGCGCGAACCTGTCCACCGTCGACCACAGCGTCGTGCGGGCCGCGTTCGACGGCGAGATCGTCGAACCGCCTGCCCCTGCCGGGGTCGCGACGGTGACCCGTCTGGTCAGCGTGGCGCGTCTGGTGGAGAAGAAGGGGATCGACACGGCGATCGACGCGGTGGCCCGACTGGTGCGGGACGGCCTCGACGTGCGATACGACGTTTACGGCGACGGACCGCTGCGGACCGCGCTCGGTCAACGGGTGGACGCGGCGGGCCTCGCCGGCGTGGTCGTCCTGCACGGCGCCGTGAGTCACCAGGAGGCCACCGACGCGTTGGCCGACGCCGACGTCGCGGTGCTGCCCTGCCGTCAGGCCACCGACGGCGACCTGGACGGCATTCCTGTCTTCCTCATGGAGGCCGCAGGTCGGGGAGTGCCCGTAGCGACCACCGCCGTGTCGGGCATCCCGGAGCTGGTCGGCCCGGCCGACGGTTGGCAGGTGCCACCGGACGACCCGGCGGCGTTGGCCGAGGCGTTGGCGCAGCTCATCCGCGATCCGCAGGAACGGTGGCGGCGGGCCGTCAGTCTCGGGGCCCGGCTGCGCGCGGAATTCTCCCCCGCGTTGCAGGCCGAACGGCTGCTGTCCGTGTGGGGACCCCTCGCCGGGCGTGCCGCCGACGTCCCGCCCGGGGCCTCCTTCGGGGAGTCGGTGGCATGGACCACCTGACGGTCGTCGTCACCTTCTTTCCGCTTCCGCAGGACCGGGGCGACCCGATCCGCGTCCTGATGATGTTGCGTGCCCTGGCGTCGGTCCGGCCCTACACCCTGTTCGTGGTCCGCCGCCCGGACACGACCGACGAGCAGGTGGTGCAGTTGCGCGCCCTCCTGCCCGACGTCACCGTCCGGGCCTTCGACGCCACGCCCTACCGGACGAACCAACTCGGGCCAATCGGTCGCTATCAGGAATCGCTGCTCGACGGCATGCCACCGTGGGTCCGCACCCGCTACAGCAAGGGTCTGCACGACGCGCTGCGAGCCCGCGTCGGCTCCGGGCTGGCCATCGGCGAGGCCGCCGGGGCGTACCTGCGCGGGACCTCGCTCCGGTGGCACTGGGACAAGGCCAACGTGCTGGCCGCCAGCAGCCGGCAGGACGCCGACGAGGCGGTCGGCGTGGCGCACCAGCTACGGGCGCGGTACCTGGCGCGGATCTCCACCCGCTTCGAGGGACAGGCGTTGGGGAACGCGGCGACCGTCTCGGTGACCAGCGACGAGGAAGCGGCCCGGTTGGCAAGGGCGTACGGCCGCCGCGCCGACTTCACGCTGCCCAGCTGCGTACCGTTGCCCGACGGGCACCAACGTTGTCCGGTCGAGGGCCGTCTGCTCTGGCTCAGCAGCTTCTCGTACCGCTCCAACCTGCTCGGTCTGCGGCGATTCCTCGCCGATGGTTGGCCTCGGCTGAGAGCGGCCGGATTCACCCTTGAGCTCGTCGGTTCGGGTCTCACGGATCCGGTACGGGACAGCCTCGCCGAGCACGACGGGTTGGAGATCACGGGTTGGGCACCCGACCTGCGTCCCGTGCTGGGTCGCGCCCGGGCGGCGGTGGTGCCGCTGTGGAGCGGTGCCGGGGTCAAACTCAAGACACTCACGCTCCTGGCGCATGCGGTACCCGTCTTCAGCACCACGGTGGGTCGCGAGGGGATACCAGCGACCGGCGCCGTCCGCGTCGCCGACACGCCCGAAGGGCTCGCCGCCGAGCTTCTCGCCGCCAGCCCGGAGCAGTTGGACGACATGGCGACGGAGGCCGTACGCCTGGTGCGGGAACGGTTCACCGAGGCGCGCTTCGCGGACCAGCTGATCAGCTCGCTCGGCCGGCACGGCCTGCTCGACCACGCCACTTCCAACGAGGGCTCGTGATGTCCGCGCGCAAACTGGTGTCCGCGTCCTTCGCGAACCTGTTGATCCCGATCAGTGGTCTGCTGGTCAGCCCGTTCCTCTCCCGTGAGCTCGGCCCGGACGGCCGGGGCGTGTACGCGGCGCTGACGCTGCCCATCGTGGTGTGGGGTTGGATCGGGACGTACGGCCTACAGGATTCGCTCAGCTATCACATCCGGCAGGGGCGCCTGTCGAGTCGCGCCGCCGCGAGGGTCAGCCTGCTGGCGATGGCGCCGCTCAGCGTGCTCGCCGTCGGGCTGTTGGCGGTGCTCGGCATCGTGCTGTTCCCGGACACCGACGAGTACCGCGAGTTCCTGGTCCTGGCCCTGTTCGCACCGCTGCACGTCCTGTCCAACCTGTTCATCGGCGCACTGACCGGCAACTCGGACATCCGCGGGTTGAACCTGGTCAAGGTGGTGCCGGCGCTGGTGCGTACCGGCCTGGTCGTCGTCGCGTGCCTGGCGTTCGAGCTGAACGCGTACCAGGCCGGGCTCATCTTCGCCGGTTCGGTGCTGGCCGGACTGGTCATCGGACTGCTGCGGCTACGGAACGCACGGGATACGCCGACAGTGGAGCACGCCGCGCCGCGCGTGCCGACCGCCTCGCTCATCCGGTACGCCCTGGCCTGTCTGCCCGGTGTGCTGGCCGCGGTGTCCAGCGCGCGGCTGGGCCAGATCATCGGTCTTCCGCTGATCGGCGCCCGCGAACTGGGCTACTACGCGGTCGCCGTGAGCGTCGCGGAGATCCCCATGGTGATCGCCACCGCAGCCCGGTCCATGCTGCTGGGACGCCAGGCCAGCGGGGACACCCGCGCGGCCACGCAGGTCGCCCGGCTCGCCGTACTGGTATCCGGGATCGCGTGCGTGGGGCTGGCGCTCGTCGCCAACGTCGCCGTGCCGCTGTTCTTCGGGGCCGCGTTCGAGCCGGCCGTCACACCGACCATCATCCTGTGTGCCGCCACCGTCCTCTACACCTGCATGACGATCTATTCGGCGGCGCTCCTCGCGTACAACCGTCCCGGGTGGTCGTCGGCGGCGCTGGTCGCGGGCTCGGTGGCCGGGGTGGCGGCGCTTCTCGCGTTCGCACCGTTCGGCGCTGTCGGGGCGGCGGTAGCGAGCCTCGTCGGGTACGCCGTCACAATGATCATCGCGGCCGTTGGTGTCCGGCGCGTGCCGGAGCTGCGGTCGCTGCGGATGCTCACGGTGCCGTACGACGATGACGTCCAACTCATCCGGAACAGGATTGCCATGGTGACAACTCGTCTGCGCCGGCTCACGGCGGCAGCCACCGACCGGACCGAGGGTGGCTCGGCGAACCCGCGGGCGAAGCTGTCGCTCCTGGCCCGACTTCTCGGCGCGGGACGCCGTCACGGGGTCGGCACGGTCGGGGTGGCCGCTCTGATCGTCCTGGCGTGGCTGCGGATCGTGTCAGCACAGACGATGCACCTGCTCATCGCGGGCCGGCCGACGTTCAACTCCCGCGAGGTGGTCGGATCGTCGATGGGCGACCTGGTCGGCGACGGCCTGACGTTCGTGTTCCTGCTCCTGGCCGCCGGCCTGGCCGCGCACGGCATCTGGCGGCGACGACCCACCTCGTACCGCTGGCTCGCGGTCGCCCTCGCCACCTTCGTGGCGCTCGAAGTCGGTGGTCTGCTGCACGGGCACACGCCGAGCGCCGTCGCGGCTGCCTTCCCGCTCGCGGCGACAGCGATCTGGGCGCAACGCCCCAGGTCGGAGGTGCTGGGTGTCGTCGGCGTCCTGGGCGGGTTGACCGCCGCCGGCTCGATGCTCTTCGCCGTCATCCGACCCGACCTGGCGCTGCTCACCGGCGAGGCGGCCGGGGACAAGAAGGTGTTGTTGGGCGGCCTGCTCACCGGGCCCTACCTGCACTCGAACGTGCTGGGCCTGGCGCTGGCGCTCAGCGTCGCCTTCGTCTTCCTCCTCCGTCGTCCGGCGCTGCGCTGGGCCTGCCTCGCCGTGATCCTCGGTGCCCTGGTCTGGACCGGCTCGCGGACCAGCCAGGTCGCCGCGGTGGCGGTCATCGGGGCGTACGTCCTCATCCGCCTGCTACGCGGACGGAGCTGGCCCGCCTCGCTGGCCTTCGCGGCCGGGGCGTTGCTGGTGGGCGCCGTACCACTGATCACCAGCGACCCGGCGAGCTTCAGCGAACGCGGCCGGATCTGGACGGTGCTGCTCGACCGTTGGGCTGAGAGCCCGATCGTCGGTTGGGGTCAGGACGTCTTCGACGAGCCGGCGGTCACCGCAGCGCTCGGAGGTCAGTTCAACCATGGACACAACGTCATGGTCCAGGTGCTCGTCGTCGGCGGCCTGCTGGCTCTCGTACCGTTCCTGCTGCTGTGCTTCGTGGCGTGGCGGCGGGCCGCCGCGCTCTGCGGCGCTGGTCAACCGGTGCCGCTGCTCTTCCTGGTGGCCTTCGCACACGTGTCGTGGCTGGAGGCGTCGCACGTCTCGACCACGCTGACCGGATACGTGACCTGGCTGCCGCTGCTGGTCATCGCCCTCGCCGGACCAGCGGCGACACCCGTGTCGCGGGATGTCGCCGCGGTGGCCCCGCCGGTACCGTCTGCCGGTCCGGTGGTCGATGACAGGCCGGAGTCGGAGACGGTCGAGCCACCCGCGCTGCTGCCGTAGCCCCGGGTACCGGGCCGGCGGCGTCAGAACAGTTCGGCGTCAGAAGAGGGCGACGTCGCGCAGGTAGTTGCCGACGCGGCGGAGCCGGTTGGCGCCGTCCACCGGCGCGGTCATCCGGAACACGAGCTGGTGGTCGAGACGGCCGCTCTCGCCGCCCCGCCAGTAGGCGACGATCACGAGGCCGTAGCGCTGCTCACCGTCGATCTTCAACTGGCTGGACTCGGCGTACGTCACGTTCGTCCCGCCACTCATCCACTGCAGGCTCCAGGCATCCTCGGCCTGGCGCATGCTCGCCTGCCGCCGCGTGTCGCAGGGCTCGAGGCAGTCGCGCACGACAAGCTCGCCGCCGATCGCCGTGGGGCCTCCCGCGGGCGTACCGCAGTTGTACTTGACGAATCCCTCGGCGCGGCCGGCGAGCGTACAGCCCCAGTCCATCGGCACCTTGATCGGGAAGGTGAGGCCTTCCAGCCCGGTCAGGGTCTTGACGTTGTCGCGGTCGGTGAACTTCGGCCACTGTGCCGGCCAGGTGCCCGCCTGCGGCGGCTCGACCCCGGGCGACTGCGGCGGCGAGGTCGGCATCGCCGGCGGTACGGCGACGGCGCTCGGGCTGGCGGTCACGTCCTTCGGGTCGTCGTCTCTGTTGGCCCAGACGAGAAGACCTCCGGCGCCGACGAGCACCACCAGCACCAGCGCGGCGACGCCGATCCACAGGCCGGTACGCCGGGGCGGCGGCGCGGACGGGGTGATGCGACGGACGGGCGAGACGAACGCGTCACCACTGGGCCCGCTCGTCGGGAACGTGCGTGGGGCCGGCGGCGATGAGGTGACCGCGGCCGGTGATGTCGGCGCGCCGGAGACCGGGTGCGGCGACGCGGAGACCGGGTGCGACGCGCCGGAGACCGGGTGCGGCGAGGCGGAGACCGGCCGTCCGGAGTCCGGGCCCACGTGCACCGCCCAGGGCAGCGCGGGCATGTCCGGGACCAGCTCGGGCGCCCGCGGGACCGGAGGCCCGCTGACCTGCTGGGGTACGCCGGAGACCGGCGAGGAGCTCGACGGCACCCCCGACGTGGGCGGCGCCGAGACCGGCGCATCGGCAACGGGTTGGTAGTCCATGCCGAGGCTCTGGAAGAGTCGTTGCGGGGCGTGGCCCTCCTGTGCCGGGTAGGCCGCCCAGGGGTGGGCGGCGGTGAAGTCGGCGTCGGCGTACCGATGGCCGCCGGCGGCCTGCGCCAACGCGTTGGCCGCGTTACCGAACGCCTCCCGCCAGCGCTCGTCGGACGCGGCGACCCCGTCCAACACGGCCACTGTGGCGAACCGGCCCTCCCCGTCCACTGCCGCCCAGGCCTTGCCGACCGGGCACGCGCCCAACATGTGGGTGTACCTGTAGGGGTTCTCCGGCTGCATGCCACTCCTCCGCTCAACCGCCGTGCGGATGATACCGACAGCGTGCCAGTCGGCTCACTTCCGGTGCGAAACGGACGACGCCGGTCAACGGTCATTCCGGACGCCGGCCTGTGCGGGGCCGGTTCGACGTTGCCGAACCGGACCCCGCACAGGTTGGCGGTCAGAAGAGCCGGATGGAATCCCACTTCCACCCGTCGGAGGCCGGCACCGTCAGACTGCCGACGAACGGACCGATCCCACCAGCGGCATTCGCCAAGGACGTGTTCATGCTGAAGTGTCCGTCGGCAAAGGCGAACATCATCGCCGCGTCCGTGCGCCCGTCACCGTTGTAGTCACCGACGATCAGCTGGAACGACGTCCAGGCCCACGAGTTCTTCGGCACCAGATAACTGTCCACGAACGGACCGAACGCGCCCGCCGTGTCACCCAACGCCGTGGAGAACTGGATGGAACTGTCATCGTTGCGATGCGCCACCAACGCGTCGTCGCGACCATCTCCGTTGAAGTCACCGCTGAACAGCCGGACGAAGCCCGACTTCCAGTTGGCGCTGGTCGGCACCGTCACACTGCTGATGAACGGACCGAACCCACCAGTGGCATTCGCCAGTGAGGTGTTCATGCTGAAGTGTCCGTCGGCGAAGGCGTACAACATGGCCGCGTCGTCGCGCCCGTCACCGTTGTAGTCACCGACGGTCAGCTGGAACGACGTCCAGGTCCACGAGTTCTTCGGCACCAGGTAACTGTCCACGAACGTGCCGAACGCGCCCGCCGCGTCGCTCAGCGACGTGGAGAACTGGATGGAACTGTCATCGTTGCGATGCGCCACCAACGCGTCGTCGCGACCATCTCCGTTGAAGTCACCGCTGATCACCCGGGCGTAGCCCGACTTCCAGCCGGCGCTGGCCGGCACCGTCACACTGCTGATGAACGGACCGAACCCACCATCGGCGTCCGCCAACGACGTGCTCAGGCTGAACCGCCCGTCGCCGAAGTCGTACAGGATCGCGGCATCCGCGCGACCATCCGCGTTGTAGTCGCCGGTGATCGTCTGGAAAGAGTTCCATTTCCACGAGCTCTTCGGCACCGTGTAACTACCCACGAACTTACCGAACCCGCCAGCCGGGTCCGTCGGTGACGTGAAGAATTGGACACGGGTGTCGTCGTACTTGTACACCATCAACGCGTCATCGCGGCCATCGCCGTTGAAGTCGGTGTTGTGGTCGGTCGCTCCCGCGGGCGCATTGGCGGCGATCCAGCCGCCCAGGTCGTCCACCCGGGTCTCCACCGCGTCGCGGCGGGTCTCCGTCTCGCCCAGGCAGCCGCCCTGCCAGGACGTCCGGTGCAGGGCCACGAGCTGCGGTTGGCCGTTGACCAGACGAACGCTGGGACCGCCGAGGTCCCCGCGGCAGATGGCGGTCTGGCCAGCACCGAGGAGACCGACGTCGCCGCCGTTCACCGACTGGACCGAGGAGATTCCAGTGTGCAACTGGTTGGGCACCCACTCGGTCGCGGTGCGCCCGTACCCGGCGACGGTCAACTGCTCACCGACGGTCGGAGGGCTGGCCGCCACGCTGACCGGGGTCACCCCCACCCGGCGGGACAGCCGCACCAGAACCACGTCCCGGTCCGGGTGCGGGACCAGGCGCAGAGCCGATACGACCGCCCCGGTCGACTGGGCGAGATCGGGCCGTCCGACGGTGACGGTGGTGGGCCTCGCCGGCGGACCAGCCACGACCGGTTGACCGTCAACGCTGAAGCAGCTCTTCGCGGTGATCACCCAGTACGGGTTGACCAGGGCACCCGTGCAACTACGCACTCCGGGCCCGACGTCGACCTTGGCGGTGAAGGCGAAAGAGCCGTCGCTGACGACCGTTCCCGAACTGACCGCCTGGGCGGACCCGGCGTTGACCAGGCTCGCGGCCAGAACGGCGACGAGTAGACCGGCATTCCGGGCCACTCGTTTACGATGTGACAATTGCACCGATTATCCCTTCAAGGTGTTGAATCCGATGGCGCACTGTGGAACGTGGCAGCAGCCGCGTGGCCCAAATCGGCCAGCCGCGACCGGCAGGCCGGGAGTCATTTCGCGTAGCAGCCGGCTACTTCCGAGGCCGCATTCCGAGTGAATCGGCTCGGGTGAACAAGCGTCATCGACACGGCCGCATGCCGTCAGAGACTCAGCTCGGAAGTGTCACGAGAGCGAAGAAGACCCGAGCGCCTCGTCTTCGAAAGGCCGGGGTAGATCACCCATGCGGGAAAGGCACCGCAGCGAGAGGCGGCTGATCGGTGACGTCCGAAATGGACCCCGAGTGGACAGCCTGGATGAAGTCAGCATGAATCGACCGTGCAGTCACAGCAACCCCCGTGGAAGCGAGACAAGGCACGCTGCACGCTATAGAGGTCGATGAGGATTCACAAGGGGTGCGACCCGACGTCAAAACCGACGTCGGACGCCGGAGCACCGGGTGGGCGATGACCCGGCCAGAGCCGACGACTCGACGCCCGGTCTTGTCAGTGAAAATTCTCATGCATAGAGTCATGCCGTGAATGAAAGCGGTGCAGGCGGCAGTGAGCTGCTCGACCTGTTCGACGGGGTGCGGCTCACGCCGACCCAGCGGCGGATCGCGCACTGCCTCGTGCAGCACGCGCCGACCGTCGCGTACCTCTCCGCCGCGGAGGTCGCCGAGTTGGCCGGGGTCAGCCAGCCCTCGGTCACCCGGTTCGCCGTCGCGCTCGGCCACGACGGCTATCCGGCGCTGCGCCGTCGGCTGCGGGACCTCACCGCCGGCGCCACAGGCAGTCCGGCGGGCACCGCGAACGAGCTTCAGCAGGCGGTACGCGCCGAGATGGGCAACCTGGACCGGTTGGCCGGACAGCTCGCCGACACCGACCGGATCGCCGAGACCGGGCGACTGCTCGCGTCCAGCCGGCCGCTGCCGGTGCTGGGCCTGCGGGCCGCCGCGCCGCTGGCCGCGTACTTCGCCTACTTCGCCGCCAAGGTCCACCCGGACGTACGGGTACTCAACGACGGCGGCAGCCTGCTCACCGACCGCCTGGAGCAGGCCGCCGAGGCCGGGGCGTCCGCCGTGCTCGCCTTCGTGCTGCCCCGCTACCCCCGGGAGACCCTGGACGCCCTGCGCGACGCGCGTGCCGCCGGGCTGGCCGTCGTGGCGATCACCGACTCGCCGGTCAGCCCGGCCACCGAACACGCCGACGTGGTGCTGCCGGCCGCCGTCGGCGCCCAGCTCGTCTTCGACCTGCACACCGCACCGATGACCCTGGCGATGGTCCTGTTGCAGGCGATCTGCGACGCCGCGCCGGCCGAAACCCAGCGCCGCCTGGAGGCGTTCGAAGCCTCCGCGGCCCGCCGACAGTTGTTCCTCGGATGAGGAGGAGACCGGAGATGACCCAGCCCATCCGTGCCGCACGGGGCAGCCAGCTCACCGCCCGTGGCTGGCAGCAGGAGGCCGCCCTGCGGATGCTGATGAACAACCTCGATCCGGAGGTGGCCGAACGCCCCGACGACCTGGTGGTCTACGGCGGGACCGGAAAGGCGGCGCGGGACTGGCCGTCGTACCACGCGTTGGTGCGTACGCTGACCGACCTGCGCGCGGACGAGACGATGCTGGTGCAGTCCGGGCGGCCGGTCGGGGTGATGCGTACGCACGAGTGGGCGCCCCGGGTGCTGCTGGCGAACTCCAACCTGGTCGGCGACTGGGCGACCTGGCCCGAGTTCCGTCGCCTCGAACAGCTCGGCCTGACCATGTACGGGCAGATGACGGCCGGCTCGTGGATCTACATCGGCACGCAGGGCATCCTCCAGGGCACCTACGAGACCTTCGCGGCGGTGGCCGCTAAGATCGCCGGCGCCCGCGGCGACGGGCAGGGGCAGAGCGGTGGGAGTCTCGCGGGCACGCTGACGCTCACCGCCGGGTGCGGCGGAATGGGTGGCGCGCAGCCCCTCGCGGTGACCATGAACGACGGCGTCTGCCTGATCGTGGACGTGGACCGCACGCGGCTGGACCGCCGGGTGCACGACCGCTACCTGGACGAGGTGGCCGACTCCCTGGACGACGCGGTCGCGCGGGTCCGCGCGGCGAAGCGGGACCGGCGTGCGCTGAGCGTCGGCGTCGTCGGCAACGCCGCCGAGGTGTTCCCGGAGCTGCTGGGTCGGGGTGTCGAGATCGACATCGTGACCGACCAGACCAGCGCGCACGACCCGCTGGCGTACCTGCCGGTGGGGGTGGAGCTGGCCGACGCCCGGGAGTACGCCGCCGCGAAGCCGGTCGAGTTCACCGACCGGGCCCGCGCGTCGATGGCGCGGCACGTCGAGGCGATGGTCGGCTTCCTCGACGCCGGCGCGGAGGTCTTCGACTACGGCAACTCGATCCGGGGCGAGGCGCAGCTCGGCGGCTACCAGCGGGCGTTCGACTTCCCGGGCTTCGTGCCCGCGTACATCCGGCCGTTGTTCTGCGAGGGCAGGGGCCCGTTCCGGTGGGCGGCGCTCTCCGGTGACCCGGCCGACATCGCCGCCACCGACCGGGCCATCCTGGAGCTGTTCCCGGAGAACGAGTCCCTGGCCCGCTGGATCAAGCTGGCCGGCGAGCGGGTCGCGTTCCAGGGTCTGCCGGCCCGGATCTGCTGGCTCGGCCAGGGCGAACGGGACCGGGCGGGCGTGCGGTTCAACGACATGGTCGCCTCCGGTGAGCTCTCCGCCCCCGTGGTGATCGGCCGAGACCACCTGGACACCGGCAGCGTCGCGAGCCCTTACCGGGAGACCGAGGGGATGGCCGATGGCTCCGACGCCATCGCGGACTGGCCGCTGCTGAACGCGCTCGTCAACACCGCAAGTGGGGCGTCCTGGGTGTCCATCCACCACGGCGGCGGTGTCGGCATCGGCCGCTCCATCCACGCCGGACAGGTCTGCGTCGCCGACGGCACCGCCCTGGCCGGGCAGAAAATCGAGCGGGTGCTCACCAACGACCCGGCGATGGGTGTCATCCGGCACGTCGACGCCGGCTACGACAGCGCCCGCGAGGTCGCCGAGCGCACGGGCGTCCGGGTGCCCATGACCGAGGGTGAGAACGCGTGAGCGACGACCTGCCCGGCCGGTTCCGGGCGCTGTGGGACGAGATCGCGCCGGTCGGGCGGGACGCCGACAGCGGCGGCTACCTCCGGTACGCGCTGACCGAGCCGGAACTCGAACTGCGGGCCTGGTTCCGGGCACAGGCCGACCGTCGCGGACTGCGGGTCACCGAGGACGGCAACGGCAACCTGTTCGCCCACTGGGGTGACCCCGAGGGCGCGGACGCCGTGCTGACCGGCAGCCACTTCGACTCGGTGCCGCACGGCGGGGCGTACGACGGGCCGCTCGGCATCGTCAGCGCGTTCCTCGCCGTGGACGAGCTGCGCGCCGCCGGGGTCACCCCGGTCCGGCCGCTGGTGCTGGGTGCCTTCGTCGAGGAGGAGGGGGCGCGTTTTGGCGTACCCTGCCTGGGGTCGCGGCTGCTCACCGGCGTGCTGGCGGCCGACCGCGCGGCCGGCCTGCGCGACGCGGCCGGGGTGAGCTTCGCCGACGCGCTCGGCGGGCGGCCGGCGGGCGCCCGCCCGGAGCTGCTGGGCCGGTTCGGCGCGTTCGTGGAGTTGCACGTCGAGCAGGGCCGCGCGCTCGTCGACGCGGACGCGCCGGTCGGGGTGGCCAGCGCGATCTGGCCGCACGGCCGCTGGCGATTCGACGTGGTCGGCGAGGGCAACCACGCGGGTACGACGCGGATGGCCGACCGCCGCGACCCGATGCTCACCTACGCGTTCGGGGTGCTGGCCGCCAACAAGGAGGCCCGGCTGCGCGGCGCGCACGCCACCGTGGGCCGGGTCGCCGTGGAGCCCAACGCGACGAACGCCATCCCGTCGCGTGTGACCGGCTGGCTGGACGCGCGCGCGGCCGACCCGGAGACCCTGACCGGGCTGGTCGACGCGGTCCGGGCCAAGCTCGCCGAGCGGGCCCGGCGCGACGGTACGGAGGTGGCGGTCACCGAGGAGTCGGTGACTCCGCTGGTCGCCTTCGACGATGACCTGGCCGCACGGCTGGCGACGCTGCTCGACGCGCCGGTCCTGCCCACCGGCGCGGGACACGACGCCGGGGTCCTCGCGGCCCACCTGCCCACGGCGATGCTGTTCGTGCGGAACCCGACCGGGGTGTCGCACTCCCCCGCCGAGACCGCGAGCGACGACGACTGCGCCGCCGGGGTGCGGGCGCTGGCCCGCGTGCTCGAGGAGCTGACATGCCGGTGACGGACGTGGCGCGCCCGCGCGGGGCTGGTCTGCGGCGCGGGGCTGGTCTGCGGCGCGGGGCTGGTCTGCGACGTGGCGCCGGTCGGCACCTGTTGCGGACGTCCTTTGGAGCTGATGCCGCAGACGAATCAGCCGGACCGCCGCAGCCACCGCGACCGGCTCGACTTCCGGCAGCCCGGCCACTGATGTCACAGACGATTCAGCTCCAAAGGGAGCGTGGAGTATGACCGCCACCCGCTGGCTGGCCGAGTATGCCTGGCTGCCCGCCCACGCCGAACCCACACCGGACGTGCTGATCGAGGTCGAGGACGGCCGGATCAGCGCGGTGACGCCGCTGACGCCCGGGAGCCGGCCACCGGCCGGGGTCGACGTGTACGCCGACGCCGTGCCACTGCCCGGCCTGACCCTGCCCGGCCTGGCCAACGCGCACTCGCACGCGTTCCACCGGGCCCTGCGCGGGCGTACCCACGACGGGCGGGGTGACTTCTGGTCCTGGCGGGACGGGATGTACGCGGTCGCGGACCGGTTGGACCCGGACACCTACCTGGCGCTGGCCCGGGCGGTCTACGCCGAGATGGCGCTCACGGGTATCACCTGCGTGGGCGAGTTCCACTATCTGCACCACCGGCCGGGCGGCGGCGCGTACGACGACCCGAACGCGATGGGCGCGGCACTGGTCGAAGCCGCCGCGCACGCCGGCATCCGGCTCACCCTGCTGGACACCTGCTACCTCACCTCCACGGTGGACGGCCAGCCGCTCGCCGGGCCGCAACGGCGCTTCGGCGACGGCGACGCGGCCGGCTGGGCGCGGCGGGCCGGGGCTTTTCGGCCGACGGACTCGCACGTGCGGGTCGGCGCGGCCGTGCACTCGGTGCGGGCCGTCCCCGCCGACCAGCTCCGCACGGTCGCCGACTGGGCCCGCGACCGGCAGGCCCCGCTGCACGTGCACCTCTCCGAGCAGCCCGCCGAGAACGACGAGTGCCGGGCCGTGCACGGACGCACGCCCACCGCGCTGCTCGCGGACCACGGCGTGCTCGGGTCGGACACCACCGCCATCCACGCCACCCATCCGACCAGCGCGGACCTGACCCTGCTCGCCGAGAGCCGGACCGGCGTGTGCCTCTGCCCCACCACCGAGCGGGACCTCGCCGACGGCATCGGTCCGGCCCGCCGGATGGCCGACGCGGGTATCCGGCTGAGCCTGGGCAGCGACAGTCACGCCGTGGTCGACATGTTCGAGGAGGCCCGTGCCGTGGAACTCGACGAACGGCTGCGCACCCGCCGCCGCGGCCAGTTCACCCCGGTCGACCTGTTCACCACGGCCACCGCCGTCGGGCACGCAGCCCTGGGGTGGACCGACGCCGGGCGGATCGCCGTCGGCGCCCGCGCCGACCTGGTGACGGTACGGCTCGACAGCGCCCGTACCGCCGGAGTGCCGCCGGTAGGCGCGTTCTTCGCGGCCGGCGCGGCGGACGTCGACCAGGTGATGGTGGACGGCCGGGTGGTGGTGGCCGAGGGCCGGCACCTGAGCGTCGACGTGCCGGCCGAGCTGTCGGCGGCCATCGAGGCGGTGACTCCCTCGTGAGCAGCCTGCTGGTCGACAACATCGGGGAGTTGGTCACCAACGCCATCGGCGCGGACCCGCTGGGCATCCGCCGCAAGGCGGCCGTGCTCGTCGAGGAGGGTCGGGTCGCCTGGGTCGGGCCGTCCGCGTACGCGCCGGCCGCCGACCACCGGATCGACGTCGGCGGGGCCGCCGTGCTGCCCGGCTTCGTGGACAGCCACGCGCACCTGGTCTTCGCCGGGGACCGGGCCACCGAGTTCGCCGCGCGGATGGCCGGCGAGCCGTACACCGGCGGCGGCATCCGGACCACCGTCGGCGCGACCCGGGCCGCCACCGACGACGAGCTGCGGGCCACCGTGCGCCGGCTGCACGGGGAGGCGCTGCGCCAGGGCACCACGACCATGGAGATCAAGAGTGGGTACGGACTGAACGTCGCCGACGAGGCCCGCTCGCTGCGGATCGCCGCCGAGACCAGCTCCGAGACCACCTTCCTGGGCGCGCACGTGGTCCCCGCCGAGTACGCCGACCGACCGGACGACTACGTCGGGCTGGTCTGCGGGC
Organism: Micromonospora sp. RB23; assembly: GCF_053585025.1. Taxonomy (NCBI): domain Bacteria; kingdom Bacillati; phylum Actinomycetota; class Actinomycetes; order Micromonosporales; family Micromonosporaceae; genus Micromonospora; species Micromonospora sp. RB23. The sequence goes on along the minus strand of NZ_CM132111.1, from coordinate 1,462,591 downwards.
CGATGCTCGCCGCCGCCGCCCCGTACGCGAAGTGGATCGACGTGTTCTGCGAGCGGGGCGCCTTCGACGTCGACCACGCCCGCGCCATCCTCGCCTGCGGGCAGGCCGTCGGGCTGGGCGTACGGCTGCACGCCAACCAACTCGGCCCCGGCCCGGGCGTGCAACTCGGAGTGGAGCTGGGCGCGGCAAGCGTCGACCACTGCACCCACCTCAGCGACGCAGACGTCGACGCGCTGGCGAACTCGACGACAATCGAGTGGCTCTCCGGTCCTCCGACGCGCACCGTGGCCACCCTGCTCCCCGGTGCCGAATTCTCCACCCGGTCGCCGTACCCGGACGCGCGCCGGCTGCTCGACGCCGGGGTGACCGTGGCGCTGGCCACCGACTGCAACCCCGGTTCGTCGTACACCTCGTCGATGCCCTTCTGCATCGCCCTCGCGGTCCGCGAGATGCGGATGACCCCGGCGGAGGCGGTCTGGGCCGCCACCGCCGGCGGCGCGCAAGCGTTGCGGCGCGACGACATCGGCGCGCTCACGCCCGGCGCGCGGGCCGACCTGGTCGTCCTGGACGCGCCTTCCTACCTGCACCTGGCCTACCGGCCCGGTGTCCCCCTGATCCGCCAGGTAATTCGCAACGGAGCACCGCAATGACGCACGTGACCATCCAACCCACCGGCATCTGTCCCGACGACGTGCTCGCGGTGGCCCGCGGCACCGCCACGGTGGTCCTCGACCCGGCCACCCGGGACGCGATGGCGACCAGCCGCGCGATCGTGGACGGGATCGAGGCCGCCGGACGACCGGTGTACGGCGTGTCGACCGGGTTCGGGGCGCTGGCCAACACCTTCGTCGCGCCGGAGCGGCGGGCCGAGCTGCAACACGCGCTGATCCGCTCGCACGCCGCCGGGGTGGGCGCCCCGATGCCGCGCGAGGTCGTCCGCGCCATGATGCTGCTGCGCGTACGCTCGCTCGCCCTGGGTCGCTCCGGGGTCCGACCGCTGGTCGCCGAGGCCCTCGTCGACCTGCTCAACCACGACATCACCCCGTGGGTGCCGGAGCACGGCTCGCTGGGCGCGTCCGGCGACCTGGCGCCGCTGGCGCACTGCGCGCTGGTGCTGCTCGGTGAGGGCTGGGTGCTCGGCCCGGCCGGCGAGCGGCAGAACGCGGCCGACGTGCTGGCCGCCAACGGGCTCAAGCCGATCGAGCTGGCCGCCAAGGAGGGGCTGGCTCTGATCAACGGCACCGACGGCATGCTCGGCATGCTGCTGCTGGCCATCCACGACGCGGCGCACCTCTTCGCGATGGCGGACGTGACCGCCGCGCTGGCCATCGAGGCGATGCTCGGCTCGGAGCGGCCGTTCCTGCCCGAGCTGCACGCCATCCGACCGCACCCCGGTCAGGCGGCGTCGGCGGCGAACATCCACCGGCTGTTGCAGGACTCGCGGGTGATGGACTCGCACCGCGACGACCTGGCCCACGCCGTGCAGGACGCGTACTCGATGCGGTGCGCCCCGCAGGTGGCCGGCGCGGCCCGCGACACGCTGGACTTCGTCCGCACGGTCGCGGGTCGGGAGCTGGTGTCCGTCGTGGACAACCCGGTGGTGCTGCCGGACGGGCGGGTCGAGTCGACCGGGAACTTCCACGGCGCGCCGCTGGGCTTCGCCGCCGACTTCCTCGCCATCGCCGCCGCCGAGGTGGGCGCGATCGCCGAGCGGCGGGTCGACCGGCTGCTGGACGTCACCCGCTCCCGGGAGCTGCCGGCGTTCCTCTCCCCCGACGCCGGGGTCAACTCGGGCCTCATGATCGCCCAGTACACGGCGGCCGGGATCGTCGCGGAGAACCGGCGGCTGGCCGCCCCCGCGTCGGTGGACTCGCTGCCCACCAGCGGCATGCAGGAGGACCACGTGTCGATGGGCTGGGCGGCGGCCAAGAAGCTGCGCACCGTGCTGGACAACCTGACCAGCCTGCTCGCGGTCGAGTTGCTGGCCGGCGTACGTGGTCTGCAACTGCGCGAACCGCTGGTGCCGTCGCCGGCCGGGCGGGCCGCCGTCGCCGCCCTCGGTGCGGCGGCCGGCGACCCCGGCCCGGACGTGTTCCTCGCCCCGGTGATGGAGGCGGCCCGTGCCGTCGTCGCCGGCCCCGAGCTGCGCGCCGCCATCGAGCGGGAGGTCGGCCCGCTGGGCTGACCTCCACGGGTCGCTGCCGTCCGCCGCGGGTCAGGCGGCGGGCGGCAGCGACCTCGCGCCCGTCAGGCGGCGGGCGGCAGGACCTTCGCGACCAGCTTGGCCAGCTCCCGCAGCGCCTTGCCCCGGTGGCTGACCGCGTCCTTCTCGGCCGGGGTCAGCTCGGCGTTGGTGCGGTCCTGACCGTCGCCCAGGAAGATGGGGTCGTAGCCGAACCCGCCGTCGCCCCGCGGCGCGCGCAGCACCCGGCCGGGCTGCCGGCCGTCGACCAGGTGCTCCTTGCCGCCGGGCAGCACGAGCGCCACCGTGCAGACGAAGGACGCCCCCCGGTGCTCGTCCGGCACGTCGGCGATCTGGTCCAGCACGAGCTGGAGGTTGGCCTGGTCGTCGCCGTGCTTACCGGCCCACCGGGCGCTGAACACCCCCGGCATCCCGTTCAGCGCGTCCACCGCGATGCCCGAGTCGTCGGCGATCGTCGGCAGGCCGGTACGCCGGCAGCCCTCCCGCGCCTTGATCAGCGCGTTCTCACCGAAGGTGAGGCCCGTCTCGGGCAGCTCCGGGTACTCCTCGACGTCGTCGAGGCCGAGCAGCGCGATCCGGTGCGCGCCGAGCGCGCCGTCCAGGATCCGCTGAAGCTCCACCAGCTTCTTACGGTTCCGCGTGGCGAGCAGGACCCTGTTCATGCTGAATCACCTTCGTTCGCGACTGCAGGGCTCGCAAGCTCACTCCTCGCGCTCACGCGAGAGCCTTGCGCTGGGCTTCGGCCAACTCGGCGCACCCGGCCACGGCCAGGTCGAGCAGGCTGTCGAGCTGGTCCCGGGCGAACACGCCCGCCTCACCGGTGCCCTGCACCTCGACGAAGTCGCCGGTGCCGGTGCACACCACGTTCATGTCCACCTCGGCCGCCACGTCCTCTTCGTAGCAGAGGTCCAGGCGTGCCTCGCCGGCGATGATCCCGACGCTGACGGCGGCCACCGAGCGGTGCATGACCTTCTCCGGCTTCCCGGCGAGGGCCTTGCGGGCGGCCAGCCAGCCCACCGCGTCGTGCAGCGCCACGTACGCGCCGGTGATCGCCGCGGTCCGCGTACCGCCGTCGGCCTGCAACACGTCGCAGTCCAGCACGATCGAGTTCTCGCCGAGCGCCTTGAGGTCGATGCAGGCGCGCAGGCTGCGGCCGATCAGGCGGGAGATCTCGTGGGTACGCCCACCGACGCGGCCCTTGACGCTCTCCCGGTCCGAGCGGGTGTTGGTGGCCCGGGGCAGCATCGCGTACTCGGCCGTCACCCAGCCGAGCCCGGAACCCTTACGCCAGCGGGGCACGCCCTCGGTGACGCTCGCCGTGCAGAGCACCCGGGTGCCGCCGAACTCGACGAGCACCGACCCCTCCGGGTGGGTGCTCCAGCCTCGGGTCAGGGTCACCGGTCGTAGTTGAGAGGGCCCTCGCCCGTCAGGTCGCGCCATGCCTGCACCCTATGCGGTACGGCGATCCACCTCGCCCCGGGTGCCCCGCGGCACGTCTGCGCGTCCCCGCTGGAACGACCCGCTCACGAAGCGCCGGCTGGCCGCGACGCGGTCAGATGTCGTAGCTGGCGCCCGCCCGGACCACTTCGAGCGGCCCGGCGTACGCGGCTGCCGCCGACTCCAGCGTGTGCGCCTCGCTGCCCCAGGCCGCGACCAGGTGGGTGAGCAGCAGACGACCCACCGCCGCCTTGGTCGCCGTCTCACCCGCCTCCCGGCCGGTCAGGTGCAGATCCGGGGGATTGTCCATGCCGTCCAGGTAACTGGCCTCGCACAGGAACACGTCGGCGTTCTGGGCCAGCCGCAGCAACGCCTCGCACTCGGCGGTGTCCGACGAGTAGCACAGCGACCGGCCACCGTGCTCCAGCCGCACGCCGTACGTCTCGACCGGGTGGTTGACCCGGTCGACGGTGACCGTGAACGGGCCGATCGGGAACGTGCCCGGCTGGAGGGCGTAGAACTGGTAGACGTCGTCCACCGTGCCGTCGTCGCCGTAGGCGGCGCTGAGCCGGTCCGGGGCGCCGGCCGGGGCGTACACCGGAAGCGCCGGATACGGGCCCTCGGGGGCGTACCGGCGGACCACCACGTACGTCACGGCGTCGAGGATGTGGTCACAGTGCAGGTGTGTCAGCAGGATCGCGTCCGGGGCGTGCAGCCCCACGTACCGCTGGAGGCTGGACAACGACCCCGAGCCGAAGTCGACCAGGAGACGGAAACCGTCTGCCTCGACGAGGTAGGCGGAGCACGGTGACTCGGGGCCCGGGAAGCTGCCGGCACACCCAAGGACAGTCAGTCGCATCGGGTTTTCTCACTGTCACTGTCAGTAGTATCTCTGCCGGCGGTCGTACCGGCCATGATCTCTACCGACGCGTACGCCACGCTGCGCAGCCTACGCCGGGGTACCCGAGGACAAGAATCATCCGTTGGAAGTTGTCACGAACGTGACACCTGCTCACAGCGAGCCGGGACGCGAAACGGGCCATCGACGCGTACGCCGACGGCCCGCTCGCGCAGGGACCCGACCCTCAGGCCCAGAGCTGACCCTCCAACGCGTCCTCGGCATCGCTGAGGGTGCCGCCGTACGCGCCGGTGGACAGGTACTTCCAGCCTCCGTCGCACACCACGAACGCGACGTCGGCACGTCGGCCGGCGCGGACCGCCTCGTGCGCCACCGCCAGCGCGGCGTGCAGGATCGCGCCGGTGGAGAACCCGGCGAAGATGCCCTCCACCTCCACGAGCTGACGGGTACGCAGCACCGCGTCCCGTGTGCCGACCGAGAAACGCCGGGACAGCACCGAGGCGTCGTACAGCTCCGGCACGTACCCCTCGTCGATGTTGCGCAGCCCGTAGACCAGCTCGCCGTAGCGCGGCTCGGCCGCCACAACCTGGATGCCCTCGACCTTTTCGCGCAGGTAGCGCCCGGTGCCCATCAGGGTGCCGGTGGTGCCCAGCCCGGCCACGAAGTGCGTGATGGTGGGCAGGTCGTGCAGCAGCTCCGGGCCGGTCGTCTCGTAGTGCGCCCGCGCGTTGGCCTCGTTGCCGTACTGGTAGAGCATCACCCAGTCGGGGTGGTCGGCGGCGATCTGCTTGGCCGTCGCGACGGCCTGGTTCGAGCCGCCCGCCGCCTCCGAGAAGATGATTTCCGCCCCGTACATGCGGAGCAGTCGGACCCGCTCGGTGGAGACGTTCTCGGGCATCACGCAGACCAACCGGTAGCCGCGCAGCTTCGCCACCATCGCCAACGAGATGCCGGTGTTGCCGCTGGTCGGCTCCAGGATGGTGTCACCAGCCCGGAGCCGGCCCGCCTCCTCCGCCGCACGGACCATGAACATCGCCGCGCGGTCCTTGATGCTGCCCGTCGGGTTCCGGTCCTCCAGCTTCGCCCAGAGCCGCACCGGTGGCGCGCCGTCGGGCACCGTCGGGGAGAGCCGGGGCAGCCCGACGAGCGGCGTACCTCCGCACGCGTCGAGCAGGCTGTCGTACCGCGCCACGACGGCCGCCCTCAGCGAGCGGCGACGGCGTCGCGGACCGCGGCGGCGCTGTCCCGGCTGGCGCTGTGCGAGCTGATCGCCGCTGCCGCGGCGCTGTGCGAGCTGATCGCCGCTGCCGCGGCGAAGCCGAACGCGCCGCCGGCCACGGCCGGCAGGATGGTGACGCTGTCGCCGTCGGAGAGCTTGGCGTCGAGCGCGCCGAGGAAGCGCACGTCCTCGTCGTTGACGTAGACGTTGACGAAGCGGTGCAGCGCGCCGGCGTCGGTGACCAGCCGGCCGCGCAGTCCGGCGTGCCGGGAGTCCAGGTCGGTGAGCAGGTCGCCCAGCGTGTCGCCGGCGCCCTCGACGACCTTGGCGCCGCCGGTGTAGCTACGCAGGATGGTGGGGATGCGAACTTCGATGGCCATGATGTCGTGCTCCTTGATCGGGTGTGCCAACGGTGACGGGAAGAAACGGGTGCGGACGCTGACGGATCAGCGGCCGGAACACTCGTAGTCGACCGTCGCCGGGCTCTGCCCGAACATGTAGGACTGCACGGCGTGCGGGTCGACACCGGCCTGGATGATCTGGACCGGCTCCTCGGTCACCACGCCGTCGACGATCCGGAACGAGCGGATCTCCTCCGAGTCGGGCTCGCGGGTCGAGACGAGCAGGTAGTGCGCGTTCGGCTCGCCGGCGAAGGACACGTCGGTACGCGACGGGTACGCCTCGGTGGCGGTGTGCGAGTGGTAGATGACCACCGGTTCCTCGTCGCGGTCGTCCATCTCCCGCCAGACGCGCAGGTGCTCCATCGAGTCGAACTCGTAGAAGGTCATCGACCGCGCGGCGTTGTCCATCGGGATGTGCCGGGTCGGGGTGTCGCTGCCGACGGCACCGGCGACGACGCCGCACGCCTCGTCGGGGTGGTCCCGGCGCGCGTGGGCGACGATCGCGTCGATGATCGACCGGTCGATGCTCAGCACGTGCACCAGCCTAACGCCTCCCACGCACGCCCTGAAGTGGTGCGGGTCACGCCTAGTCGATCAAGGCGTTGAGCAGCGACTCCTGGAGATACCCGAGGTACGCGTAGACCGACAGCTGGAACACCCGGCTCGAGCCCGGATCCTCGGTCACCGCGTCGTCCAACTCCTCGCCGAGGTCCGTGCCGTCCTTGATCTCCAACCGGACGCCCATCGCCAGTCGCGCGTCGTTGAGCGCCCGCAGCCACGCCTCGGCCGCCTCGGCGTCCAACCGCACCTCGCCGCCGGCATCGTCGGGCAGCGCGGCCAGGATCGCCCCGGCCTGGTCGATCTTCGCGGTCTTCAGGTCACCCTCGGTGTAGCGGCGGAACTCCGCGGTGCTGGCCGCGTCCTCGGGGTACGCCGCCGGGAAAAGCCGGTCGACGACCGGGTCGGTGTGGTCGAAGCCGTCGGTGAGAAGACCGACCACCTCGGTGGCGACCTTGCGCAGCACCCGCACCTCGTCGACGGCGAAGGTGGCGACGTAACGGCCCGCCTGCCGCCGGAACATACTCATGAACGGTCCACCGTTGCCCACAGCCCGTACGCGTGCAACTGCGACGCGTCGTGCTCCATGCGCTCCCGGGCGCCGGTCGAGACCACGGCACGGCCCTTGTGGTGCACGTCCAGCATGAGCTGCTCCGCCCTCTCCCGGCTGTAGCCGAACAGCTTCTGGAAGACCCAGGTCACGTACGTCATCAGGTTGACCGGGTCGTCCCACACGATCGTCACCCATTGCCGGTCGGGCGCCGGCACCTCGTCAGTGGCCGGCGTCTCGACCGGTGCAACCTGTGGAGCCGCCATGCCCCCCATCGTGCCACCGGTTTCCCGGAACCGAGGAACCGGAACGCCGGACGAATGCGGATCGCCCGTCGCGGCCGCCGCCGAGCCGCCTCGCGTCGCCCTGGAGGCGAGGCGTCCAGCGACGTCGAGCCGTACGGCGGGCACGCTGTCAGGCGAGCAGGATGCCGTGGTCGACCGCATCGGACAGCACCACTCCCAGCGAGAGACGGATCACCTCGAACCGCCGGGAAATCTCGCGGTGAAGCTCCAACTCGACCTCCCGCAGCGCTCGCTGGGACCAGGCCCGCGCTGCGCTGTGGTCGTCGTTTCCCGGGGTACGCCACTGCTGCCAGCACCCGCCGGAGAGCGCCACCGCGATCGGCGGAAGCACCTCGTCACGGGTGGCCGTCGGATAGCCGGCGAGGGCGTCGATCGCCTCGGCGCCGGTCAGTCCGGCCACACCCGCCGTACTGGTGACCAGCAGGACCCGGTCCAGGTCGCGTCCCGTGCGGTGATCGGCAAGGCCGTACTGCACGGCGGTGGCGATCCGACGACGCACGCCCTCCGTCGGCGGCGCGCCGAGCACCTGGGCGGTGGTGTCGGCCACGATGCCCCGCACCGCGTGGTCGCACTGCGCGGTGGCGAGCAGCGACAGTGCCGCCATCTCCCGGTCGAGCAGGTCGGGGAGGCCGGCGCAGCCGACCCCGAAGACGATCTCCTGAACGGCCCGCAGGTGGATGTTCGCCAGTTCCAGGGCCAGGTGCTGGCGGATCCGCTGGGAGCAGGAGCGGGTCTGCCGGTCGAGCCGTTCGGACCAGTTTCCGGGGTCGGCGGCCACCGTCACCCGGTCGTGCTGCCCCGGCAGCACCGGCGGTTCGGCGCTGGCCCGCTGCAACCCCTCGGTCGCCGACCAACCCACCAGCGCCCGCCGCAGGTCGGCGGCGGCGTCGACGCCGTCGACCGGGAACCAGCGCGCGGTGGCCAGGGCGGGGACGGCGGCCAGCAGCGCCGCCCGGTGCGCCGCGACGGTCACCGCGACCGGGTCCACCTCCCCCGAACGACCAACCGCCGGCGGGACGGACGCCCCCGCGTCCTCCGTCGTCGCCGTGCCGTCGGTCAGCGGGGCCCAACCGGCCGTGCCGGGCGTCACCGCGAAGACGACCTCCACCGGGGCCGCGGCCACCTCGGCGAGCAGGTTCAGCTCCTGGGCGGTGAACGCCTGGTCGGCCGCGATCACGAACAGCAACGCGCCGGCCCGACCGACGGCGTCCCGCAGCACCCGTCCGCCGGCCACACCGAGCGCGCCGGTGTCCGGCGTGTCGATCAGGGTGAAGTGGCGCAGCAGCGGCTCGGGCACGCTCAGCTCGACCCGCCGGGGCGGGCGCGCCAACGCCGGGCCGGCCGCGTCCCGGTCCGCGCCGTACGAGTGCGGCTGGCGGTAGCCCGGGACGAACGCCGCCCGCGTCGGCACCTTGGCGTGCCGGACCACCAGCCAACTGCCCGCGGGCACGGTGAGCATCACCGGGTCGAGACCGACGAGGGTGGCGAGCACGGCACGCCGGTCGGCGCCGGCGGGACCGACGGCGACCACGCCGAGCGGCTCGTCCGCCCGGGGACCGGGCACGTCGAGTTCGGTGGGCAGCGGGCCGCAGCTCGGCAGCTCGGCTGGGCTGGCCATATCGCCGGGCGAGTCGAGCGAGGGGAGAGGGCCCTGCTGCATCGGGTGGCCTCCCGGGGCTGGCGACCGGCACGCCGGTCGGGTGGAAATTCCGGTGACAGTACCCGGATGCCCGAAGAGTACGTGCGGCGTGCCGACCAGGCAGAACACCGCGGGTACTCACCGGTAATTGTGCGACTACTCAACTTCGGTGCGTGACGGTACGGGCGCGGACGGAATTCGATGGATATGCTGCCCAAATGAGTCGATGGAAGTTCGTCGGCCGCACCGATGAACTCAACCGCCTGCTGGCGGCGGTTACCGGCGAGGCCGGCCGGGGGCTCTTCTTCAGCGGCAGCGCCGGCATCGGCAAGAGCCGGCTGTTGCGTGAGGGCGTCAACACCCTGCCCACCGACCGGTACGCCATCTGGTCCATCGCCGCCAGCGCCACCACCGCGGCGCTGCCGTTCGGCGGACTGGTGCAGGTCCTGCCGGCGGAGCAGCCACAGGGCCTCTCCCCCGCCGGCATTCTGCGCTGGGCGCTGGGGGTGCTGCAACAGCAGGCCGCCGGCCGGCGGATCGTGCTCGCCATCGACGACGCCCACCTGCTCGACCCGCCGTCGGCCGCGCTTGTGCACCTGGTCGCCCGCGCGGACAACGCCACCGTGGTGGGCACCCTGCGCGACGGCGAGCAGATCCCGCTGCCGATCCGCGCGCTGTGGACCGACGATCTGGTCGAGCACGTCGAGCTGACCCCGATGCCACCGTCGGAGACCGCCGGCCTGCTGGCGGCGATCCTGGGCGGGCCCGTCGACGCCAACTCCGCCGACCGGCTCGGCCGGCTGTCGGCGGGCAACCCGCTGCTGCTGCGCGAGCTGGTGCACGCCGCCAGCGGCAGCGAGGAGCTGAAGCGCACCTACGGGATCTGGAAGTGGACCGGGCGGCTGGAGCTGGCGCCCAGCCTCACCGATCTGATCGACACCCGCGTCGGGCAGCTCACCGACGGCGTCCGTACGGTCGTCGAGCTGGTCGCCTTCGGCGAGCCGCTCGGGCTGCACCTGCTCAACCAGGCCGCCGAGCAGTCCGATGTGGAATTCGCCGAGGAGCGCGGGCTGATCACGGTCGTCCAGCACGACCGGCGGACCAACGTACGCCTGGCGCACCCGCTCTACGGCGAGGTGATGCGTCGGCGATGCCCGGTCAGCCGCACACGACGCCTCCAGGCGCATCTCGCCGAGCTGCTGGAGCAGGTCGGCAAGCGCCGCCGCGACGACCTGCTGCGGGTGGCGGTCTGGCGGCTCGACTCCGGCACCGCGCAGGACGCCGCCCTGCTCGTGGACGCCGCGATGCAGGCGTTCACCCGGTACGACGTACCGTTGGCGACCCGCCTGGCCCGGGCCGCGCTGCACGCCGACGGCGGGTCGGACGCCGCGGAGCTGCTGGCCACCATCCTGATGTTCGCCGACCGACCGGAAGAGGCACTCACCGTCCTCGACGCGGTGACCCTGGAGCCCGGCGACGAGCGTCGTCTCTGCCGGTGGCTGACGGTCCGCGGCATGGTCAGCTACTGGGGGCTCAGTCGGGAGTCCACGGTGGAGGAGATCGCGAGCCGCGTCGAGCAGCTCGGCGACTCCGCCGACCGGGCCCGGGTGCACGCCTTCGAGGCGATCATGCGGTTGCACCGACTCGACACGGCGACCGCCGTACGGCTCAGCCAGACCGTGCTCGACCGGCCCGCGGCCAGCATCGCCGCCCGCGAATTGGCCCGCAGCACCATCGCGTACGTCCAGGCCGCCGAGGGGCAGCTGACGCGCAGCGGCGCGGCCATCGCGCAGGTGCACTCCGCCGCGGCGAGCTGGCGCACCGACATGCCGTACCTGCAACTGGCCCTGGAACTGGCGCGCGGCACCCGGCTCATGCTCACCGGCGACCTCGTCGGGATCGACGCGATCGTGGCCGACGAGTTCGCCGATCTGGCGGGCGCCGGTGACTTCCGGCTCGGCACCGGCTACCTGGCGATCCTCGCGGCGTACGCCGCACGGCTGCGCGGGCAGAGCGACGCGGCGATGCGTACCTCGTTGGGTGCCTGCGCGGTGCTGGCGACCAGCCGGGTCTACGCGGGCCTGGCCCAGGCCGAGCGGGCCCAGGCGGCGGCGTTGCGCGGCGACGCGGCGCAGGCCACCGAGGCGATGGCCGAGGCCGACCGTACCCACGCGCCGGGCATGGCGGTGCTCTACCCGTGGTTGGAGCAGGCCCGAGGCGCGGTGCTGGCCGCGTCCGATGACCTGCCGGGCGCGGTGAAGCACCTCAGCGACCTGGCCGACCGGCTGCGCGCGGACGGCTTCGCCGGGCACGAGGTACACGTCCTGCACGACCTGGTCCGGCTGGACCATGCCGGCACGCCGATCGGTCCCACCTGCTCCGACGGCGGGCGGCGCACCGTGGCGCAGCGCCTCGCCGAACTGTCCGAGCAGGTGGACGGGGTGTTGCCGCCGCTGCTGGCCCGGCACGCCCGGGCGGCGGTGAGCGATTCGGCACCGGACCTGCTGTCGGTCGCCGACGACTACGCCGCGCTGGAGCTGACCGTGTACGCCGCCGAGGCCACCGCCCAGGCCCTGCACCGGCTGCGTCAGCAGCACTCGGTGGCGGTCGGCGAGGCCCGCGAACGGCTCGCGGGGTTGCTCGGGCGGTGCGACATGATCCGGACGCCGGCGCTACGGGCCGGAGCGCCGGTGCTGACCGAACGCGAGTGGCAGGTGGCGCGCCTCGCCACGCACGGCGCGACCAGCAAGGCCATCGCCGAACGGCTGTACCTCTCCGCACGCACGGTGGAGAACCACCTCCAGCGGATCTACACCAAGCTCGGCGTGACCGGCCGGGCCGAGTTGTGGGCCGCGTTGCGGTCGATCCCGGGCCACGAGGGCGACGAGTCGGGCTGAACCTTAGGGTGGGACGGTGAGCACCCACCGCCCCGCGCTGCTGACCGACCACTACGAGCTGACAATGGTCAGCGCGGCACTCAAGGACGGCACCGCCGACCGTCGGTGCGTCTTCGAGGTGTTCAGCCGGCGGCTGCCCAGCGGTCGGCGGTACGGCGTCGTCGCCGGCACCGCGCGGCTGATCGAGCTGATCCGCGACTTCCGGTTCGACCCGGCCGAGGTCGACTTCCTGCGCCGCACCGGCGTGGTCGACGACGCGGCGGCGGCCTGGCTCACCGACTACCGCTTCACCGGCGACATCGACGGGTACGCCGAGGGCGAGCTGTTCTTCCCCGGTTCGCCGATCCTGACCGTCTCCGGCGGCTTCGCCGAGTGCGTGGTGCTGGAGACGGTGGCGCTCTCCGTACTCAACCACGACTGCGCGGTGGCGGCCGCCGCGGCGCGGATGGTCACCGCCGCCCGGGGCCGCGCCCTGATCGAGATGGGATCCCGTCGGGCACACGAGGAGGCGGCCGTGGCGGCGGCGCGGGCCGCGTACCTGGCCGGTTTCCGGTTCACCTCCAATCTCGCCGCCGGCGAGCGCTACGGCATCCCCACGGCGGGCACGGCGGCGCACGCGTTCACCCTGCTGCACGACGACGAACGGGCGGCGTTCGCCTCACAGGTCGCCACGCTGGGCAAGGACACCACGCTGCTGGTCGACACGTACGACATCTCGCAGGGCATCCGCAACGCCATCGCCGTGGCCGGGCCGGAGCTGCGGGCGGTCCGGATCGACTCGGGCGACCTGGCGGTGATCGCGCAGCAGTCCCGGGAACTGCTCGACTCCCTGGGCGCGACCGAAACGAAGATCATCGTCTCGGGCGACCTGGACGAGTACTCGATCGCCGCGCTGGCCGCCGAGCCCGTCGACATGTACGGCGCCGGTACGGCCGTGGTCACCGGCTCCGGAGCGCCCACGGCGGGACTGGTCTACAAGCTCGTCGAGGTCGACGGCCGGCCGGTGGTCAAGCGCTCCGAGCACAAGGCCACCATCGGGGGGCGCAAGGTGGCGGTACGCCGGCACAAGCCCACCGGCACCGCCACGGAAGAGATCATCGTGCCGCAGGGCGTGCCCGACCGGCAGGCCAACGACCGGACGCTCCAGCGCTCGTACGTCATCGACGGCGAGCCCGTGGCCCTGCCCACCCTCGACGAGTCCCGGGAGCACCTGCGGGAATGCCTCATCTCCATCCCGTGGGAGGGGCTGAAGCTCTCCGCCGGTGACCCCGCCGTGCCGGTCACCGTCGTACCCGCCGGCTGAGCCCGCCGATCCGACCTCGAAGGGAGCCCCGATGGCCAACGCGCTGATCATCGTGGATGTGCAGAACGACTTCTGTGAGGGCGGCTCCCTGGCCGTCCCGGGCGGGGCCGCGGTGGCCGCCGGGATCTCCCGGCTGCTCGCCGGCGAGCCGGACCGGTGGCGGCACGTGGTCGCCACGAAGGATTACCACATCGATCCGGGGGCGCACTTCGGCGATCCGCCGGACTTCGTGGAGTCCTGGCCCCGGCACTGCGTGGTCGGCACGAGCGGCTCGGAGTTCCACCCGGAGCTGGAGACCGGACGGGTCGAGGCGATCTTCCACAAGGGCGAGCACGCCGCCGCGTACTCCGGATTCGAGGGGCACGCGGACGACGGCGAGTGCCTGGCCGACTGGCTGCGTCGGCACGACGTGGACACGGTCGACGTGGTCGGCATCGCCACCGACCACTGCGTCCGCGCCACCGCGCTCGACGCCGCCCGGGAGGGCTTCGCCACCACGGTTCTGCTGGAACTGACCGCCGCGGTCGCCCCGGACACCACCGACGTGGCGCTGCGCGCGATGGACGGTGCTGGCGTCGTCCTGCACGGGGAGCCTGTGATCAGTACCGCATGACGCGGTAATTGGTTGGCCAACGGTCCGCGAGCCGTCGAGGATGTCGCCGGAGGTACGGACCAACGTGAACATCAAGCCTTACCGGACAGCGCTCGCCCTGCCCGGCCTGCGGTCGCTGCTGCTGGTCGCCGTCCTCGCCCGCATTCCGCTCACGGCCACGGGGGTCACCCTGACCTTCCACGTGGTGCTCGACCTCGACCGGGGTTACGGCGCGGCGGGCCTGGTGGGCGCGGCCATCACGATCGGCGCGGCGATCGGCGGCCCACTGCTCGGCCGCCTGGTCGACCGGCGTGGCCTGCGTCCGGTGCTGGTGCTCACCGGGATCGCCGAGGCGGTGTTCTGGACCACCGCGCCCTCACTGGCGTACCCGGTACTGCTGCCGGCCGCCTTCGTGGCCGGCTCACTGGCCCTGCCGATCTTCTCGGTGGTGCGCCAGTCGATCGCCGCGCTGGTCCCGGAGGATCAACGGCGGCCGGCGTACGCGCTGGACTCCATGTCCGTCGAGTTGTCCTTCATGATCGGCCCGGCGCTGGCAGTGGCCCTCGTCACCGCGATCTCGGCGCAGACCACCATGTACCTCGTCGGTGGCGGCATCGTCGCCGCCGGGGCCGCGCTGTGGTTCCTGAACCCGCCGATCCGTGGCGCGGCCGAGCCCGCCGGCCCACGACGCCAGGTTCCCCGCCGGGAGTGGCTGACGCCCCGGCTGCTCGCCGTGCTGGCCCTCAGCACCGCCGCCACACTGGTCCTCGGGGGCACCGACGTCGCGGTGGTCGCCGTCCTGCGGGCCAGCGGCGAGGCCGGCTGGACCGGGGCCGTGCTCGCCGGCTGGGCCATCGCCTCGCTGGTCGGCGGTTTCGCCTACGGGGCGGTGCACCGTTCACTGTCACCGCTCACCCTGACCGCCGCGCTCGCGCTCTGCACCATCCCGGTCGGGCTGGGCGGCGCACACTGGTGGCTGCTGTGCCTCGCGCTGATCCCGGCCGGCGCGCTCTGCGCACCGACCATCGCGGCCTCCGCCGACGCCGTCAGCCGCCTCGCCCCCGCCGAGGTACGCGGTGAGGCGATGGGCCTGCACGGCTCGGCCGTCACCGTCGGCATCGCGGTCGGCGCACCGCTGGCCGGCGCCGTCATCGACGCCAGCGCGCCCCTGTGGGGCTTCGTGGTGACCGGAGCGCTCGGCGCGCTGATCACCCTGGCCGTGCTCCCCGTCGAGCTGCGCCGCCGTCGCACCGCCGACGCCCTGCCCCCGACGACGTCCGACGACCGAGAGCCAGCCACCGCCACCCGCTAAAAACCCGGCCACCCCGGCACCCTCGGGGTACCCGGGCACTCCCGTGGCCCTCGGTCACCTGGGCCACCCCGGCAGGCACCCCGGCACCCCCGCACCCCGGGCACCCCCGGCACCCCCGGCACCCCGGGCACCCGGGCACCCGGGCACCAAGATCCGAGCAACTTCCCTGATGTTGCTGCTTCGGCGGCGTGGGAGGCAGCAACATCCCTGATGTTGCGCGGATCTTGCGGATCGAGTGCACTCGCGAGCGAGAAGGCCACCCGCTCGCCGCGCCGATCTTGCACAAACTGTCGCCGTTTCGCCGACTTTGACCCGATTGGTGATCACACAAAGTGCAAGATCGACGCGGGGAGCGGGGCGGGGTGCGGGGTGCGGGGCGCGGGGCGCGGGGCGGGGCGCAGATGGCGCGGGAAGGCGCGGGGAGCGGGGAGCGGGGCGGGGCGCGGGACGCGACGGGCGCCGCTCCCGGTGGTCCCGGGGGCGGCGCCCGTCGTACGAGCTGGGTCGAACGTCAGTTGCGGTCGAGGTTGCTCGTGGTGTCCTCGGTGTAGGTGGCGCCGCCGTCCGACTCGCTGGTGAGCGGCTTGGCGCCACCCTCCGGCGGACCGGCCACGCTCTGGCCGGCGGCCAGCTCCGGGAACTTCGCGTCGAACGCCGGCCGCTCGGAGCGGATCCGCGGCATCCGGTCGAAGTTGCGCAGCGGCGGCGGGCTGCTGGTCGCCCACTCCAGCGAGTTGCCGTGACCCCAGGGGTCGTTCACCTCAACCACTGGGCCGGTCTTGTACGACTTCCAGCAGTTGTAGATGAACGGCAGCGTGGAGATACCGGTGATGAACGCGCCGATCGTGGAGATCGTGTTCAGCGTGGTGAAACCGTCACCGGGCAGGTAGTCGGCGTACCGACGGGGCATGCCCTCGGCGCCGAGCCAGTGCTGCACCAGGAAGGTGGTGTGGAAACCGATCATGGTGAGCCAGAAGTGCACCTTGCCCAGGCGCTCGTCGAGCATCCGGCCGAACATCTTGGGGAACCAGAAGTAGATGCCGGCGAAGACCGCGAACACGATGGTGCCGAAGAGCACGTAGTGGAAGTGCGCCACCACGAAGTACGAGTCCGACACGTGGAAGTCGAGCGGCGGGCTGGCCAGCAGCACACCGGTGAGACCACCGAAGAGGAAGGTGACCAGGAAGCCGACCGCCCAGAGCATGGGCGTCTCGAAGCTGATCTGGCCCCGCCACATGGTGCCGATCCAGTTGAAGAACTTCATACCGGTGGGCACCGCGATCAGGTAGCTCAGGAAGCTGAAGAACGGCAGCAGCACCTGGCCGGTGGCGAACATGTGGTGCGCCCACACGCTCATCGACAGCGCGGCGATCGCGACGGTCGCGGCGACCAGGCCCTTGTAGCCGAAGATCGGCTTGCGGGAGAACACCGGGATGATCTCGCTGATGATGCCGAAGAACGGCAGCGCGACGATGTACACCTCGGGGTGCCCGAAGAACCAGAACAGGTGCTGCCAGAGCATCGGCCCACCGGTCGCCGGGTCGTACACGTGGGCGCCGATCATGCGGTCGGCGGCGAGCGCGAACAGCGCGGCGGCCAGCAGCGGGAAGACCAGGATCACCAGGAGGCTGGTGACCAGGATGTTCCACGTGAAGATCGGCATCCGGAACATGGTCATGCCGGGCGCACGCAGGGTGAGCACCGTGGTGATCATGTTGACCGCGCCGAGGATCGTGCCCAGACCGGAGATGGCCAGACCCATGATCCACATGTTGGCGCCGACGCCGGGCGAGTGCTCGACGCTGCTCAGCGGCGCGTACGCGAACCAACCGAAGTCGGCGGCGCCGCCCGGGGTGATGAACCCGGCGGTCGCGATCGTGCCGCCGAACAGGTACAGCCAGTAGGCGAAGCTGTTCAGGCGGGGGAAGGAGACGTCGGGCGCGCCGATCTGGATCGGCACGATGTAGTTCGCGAAGGCGAACACGATCGGCGTCGCGAAGAACAGCAGCATGATCGTGCCGTGCATCGTGAAGAGCTGGTTGTACTGCTCCGGCGACAGGAACTGCAGCCCGGGTCGGGCCAGCTCGGCCCGCATGACCAGGGCCATCAGGCCACCGATCAGGAAGAACGCGAACGCGGTGACCATGTACATGATCCCGATCTGCTTCGCGTCCGTGGTTCGCAGCAGCCGCGCGATGGCCGACCCCTTGACCGGCTCCCGGACCGGCCAGGGCCGGGTCACGACCGGCTTGGGTGCGACGGTGGTCACGAGTGGCCTCCGGTTCTCGGTTGTCCCGCTCGGCTCACGCTGGTTATCGGCGGGCCGTCATCCGCAAGGAGGATAGTCCCCGGCAGGTCGCAGCGCCGCGTGGGGTGGCGTGACACGATCTACAACGGGCCTACAGCGGGCCGACCAGTAGCCGGTAGTGCTCCCCGAAGATCCGTCCGCCGCGTCCGCGCAGCAGCGGGTCGCGCAGCGCCGGCGGCACGTCCCTGGTCCGGTTGCGGTCCCGGGTCCGGTCGGCCACCCATCGGGTACGGGGGCGACGACGACTCTCGTACGCCACCAGCGCCGCCTCGACGCTGCCGGCCGCGTGCAGCGACTCGGCCAGCACCACGGCGTCCTCCAGCGCCATGGCCGCACCCTGCGACAGGGTCGGCGCGGTGGCGTGGGCGGCGTCGCCGACCAGCAGCACCCTCCCCCGGTGCCAGCGACCCAGGTCGACCTCGTCGGTGATCCCGACGTCCACGCGGTCGAGCGTGTCGAGCACCTCGGGCACCGGGCCCCGGTAGTCGGCGAAGAGTTCCCGCAGTCGGGCCAACGGGTCGGCGGGCGGCTCGGTGCCCGCCTCGTCGGCGTAGCAGTGCAGCCGACCCTCCCCGATCGGCACGAGCAGCAGGCCGCAGCGCTGCCCGAGCAGCGCGGTCCAGTCGGTGACGGCCGGACCGTCGCGCAGGACGGCCCGGTAGACGACGTGTCCGGCCGGGCGGGGCGGTCCGCCGAGCGCGGCCAGGGTCCGGACCGACGAACGCGGTCCGTCGGCGCCGATGACCAGGTCGTACTCGGTGCGGGTGCCGTCGGTGAAGGTGACGCCGACGGCGCCCGGCAGCAGTTCGAGGGTACGGACCTCGGCGCCGTGCCGGACGGCGCCGCCGGCGCCGCTGAGCAGTACCCGGTGCAGGTCGCTGCGGGGCAGCGCGCGGCACTCCCCGACACCGGCCCAGAGCGCGTCCAGGTCGACTTCGCAGAGCGGGGCGCCGGCGGCGTCGAAGAAGCGCTGCCGGCAGATCACCTGCCCGAGGGGGCGGACGGGATCGTGCAGGTCCAGCCGGTGCAGCGCGCGGGCGGCATTGCCGGGTAGGTAGAGGCCGACCTCGGTCGACTCACCCACCGGCAGCTTGTCGGTCACGTCCGGCCGAAAGCCCGCCAGGCGCAGGGCCCGGGCCACGGCCAGGCCGGCGATGCCCGCGCCGACGATGAGGATGCGCAGGGGGGAGCTACGCATGGTGGTGTACGCCTCCGGAGGGGAACGGCACGCGTTGGAGGCAACACGCTACTCGGAGCAATCGACGCACACCAGAGCCGATCGGCCCGGCACGAACCGTTCGCCGTCGGACGCCGCCGCTGACCGGGATGTCCGCTGTCGACCGTCCGGAGTGGGCGTGGCAATCCTCACAATTCGCCAGTTTGACGTGCGCGGTTGCGCCGTAGTTTCAGACATGTAAATGTGTCGTTGAGCGTGGGAGCGCTCCCGCACTACCCCACCACAGCCGGCGCCCAGCTTGCGCCGAGTCAAGGAGCGTCATGAAACGTCACCTACGAGCCCTGGCCGCCGCAGGGCTGTTGCTCACCAGTTCCCTCTTCGCCGTGGCACTCGGCGGCAGCGCCTCCGCTGACACCCTGATCTGCGAGCAGTACGGCTCCACCGTCATCCAGGGCCGTTACGTGGTGCAGAACAACCGCTGGGGCACCACCGCCCAGCAGTGCATCAACGCCACCAGCAACGGCTTCGAGATCACCACGCTGAACGGCAGCAGCCCGACCAACGGCGCGCCCACGGCGTACCCCTCGATCTTCTTCGGTTGTCACTACACCAACTGCTCCCCCGGCACGAACCTGCCGATCCAGGTGTCGCAGATCAGCAGCGCCACCAGCAGCATCAGCTACCGGTACGTGAGCGGCGCGACCTACAACGCGTCGTACGACATCTGGCTGGACCCGTCGCCCAAGCGGGACGGCGTCAACCAGATGGAGATCATGATCTGGCTCAACCGCCAGGGCTCGATCCAGCCCATCGGCTCGGTGGTCGGCACGACGAACCTGGCCGGCCGGACGTGGGAGGTCTGGCGGGGCAGCAACGGCTCCAACAACGTCATCTCGTACGTCGCGTCGTCGGCGATCTCCAGCCTGAACTTCAGCGTCATGGACTTCATCAACGACACCCGCAACCGGGGCGCGATCACGAACTCCTGGTACCTCACGAGCATCCAGGCCGGCTTCGAGCCGTGGCAGGGCGGCGTCGGGCTCGCGGTGACCTCGTTCTCGGCCAACGTCAACGGTGGCGGCAACCCCACCAACCCGCCGCCGACGACCCCGCCGCCGGGCGGCACCTCGGCCTGCGCGGTGAAGTACACGGCCAACTCGTGGAACAACGGCTTCACCGCCGACGTGCAGATCACCAACACCGGGTCCAGCGCGATCAACGGCTGGACGCTGAACTACAACCTGCCCGGCGGGCAGACGGTCACCAACGCCTGGAACGCCACGGTGAGCCAGAGCGGGTCCGCGGTGACCGCCCGGAACGTGAGCCACAACGGGTCGATCGCCCCCGGCGGTACGGCCAGCTTCGGCTACCAGGGGACGCTGAGCGGTTCGTACTCGTCCCCGAGCAGCTTCTCGCTCAACGGGCGGAGCTGTTCGCGTAACTGAGCTGACAGCACAACGGCGGGGCGCGACCTGTGTGGTCGCGCCCCGTCCGTGTCGCGGGTGAAAGAATCACGCTTAACTATGCATTAATATTTTCTCGGTACCTTTCCAGAGATGTCGGCTTTAGCGTCATTTCGGCACGATGTCTCCTCGTCGATCGTGGTCTTCCTGATCGCCATCCCGTTGTCCCTGGGCATCGCCGCCGCCTCCGGAGCACCGTTGCTGGCCGGGTTGATCGCCGCCGTCGTGGGCGGGATCGTCGCCGGCGCGCTCAGCGGAGCGCCGCTTCAGGTCAGCGGACCAGCGGCCGGGCTCACCGTCATCGTCGCGGGCACCATCGCCGAGTTCGGTTTCGCCGGCACCGCCGCGATCGTCACCGTCGCCGGACTGCTGCAGATCCTGCTGGGCATCACCCGCCTCGGGCGGGCCGCGCTCGCGCTGTCGCCGACGGTCGTACACGGGATGCTGGCCGGCATCGGCCTGGTCATCGCGCTCAGCCAGGTGCACGTCGCGCTCGGCGGCGAGCCGCAGAGCTCCGCGTGGGCGAACCTGCGTGACCTACCCGGCCAGGTCGCGGACCACCACGGCGTCTCCGTCCTGCTCGGCGCGCTGACGATCACGCTGTTGCTGGTCTGGTCGCGCCTGGTCAAGACCACGATGCTGCCGGCGACGCTGGTGGCGGTGGTGGTCGCCACCGTGGTCGCGACGGCCCTCGGCGCCGACGTGGAGCGGGTGGATCTGCCCGCCGACCCCCTGAACGCGCTTACCTTCGCCCGCTGGCCCGACTCGTCGCCGTGGGAGGTCGTCCCGGCGGTCGTCACGATCGCACTGGTGGCGAGCGTGGAATCTCTGCTCTCGGCGGTGGCCGTCGACCGCATGCACCACGGCCCGCGCGCGAACCTCGATCGGGAGCTCATCGCCCAGGGTGCCGCGAACGCCGTCTCCGGAACGCTCGGCGGCCTCCCCGTCACCGGCGTCATCGTGCGCAGCTCGGCGAACGTCGCGGCGGGGGCACGCACCCGCGCGTCGGCGATCCTGCACGGCGTCTGGATCGCCGGGTTCGTGATGGCCGGCGCCGTCCTGCTGGAGAAGATCCCGATGGCCGCGCTCGCCGCCGTCCTCGTGGTGGTCGGATTGCGGCTGGTGAGCCTCGCCCAGATCCGCACGTACGCCCGCCACCGGGAGCTGCCCATCTATGTGGTCACCGCGGTCGGCGTGGCCGCGACGGACCTGCTGATCGGGGTCGGGCTGGGCATGGCGACAGCGGTGCTGTTCATGTTGTGGCGGTTGGCCCGGTGCGAGATCCACGTCACCGAGCCGAATCCCGGCACCTGGCTCGTGTCGATCATCGGCACACTCGCCTTCGTCGCGTCCGGACGGCTCACCCGCCGACTCACCGCCCTGCCCCCGCGGCAGCACGTCGAACTCGAGCTGCACCTGGACTATCTCGACCACGGCGCGTACGAGACCATCCGCGACTGGCAGGCGTCCTACACGCGGGCCGGTGGCACGGTCCACGTCGACGAGGTACACGGCTCGTGGCTTCATCGTGCCGGCACCGACGGGCTCGGCACCGGCAAACGCACCTCCCCGTGCGTGACTCGGGGTCGTCGGTGTGCGGATGCTCCGGGGGCGACCCGTCACGAGTTGCCGCCGCCCCGGTCCACTCCGATCCCGTGAGGTCGGGGCATCTCGCCCCTGGGACACCCCGACGGCCGCCGTCCGGGAAGCTCGTCAGAATGATCCAAAGAACCGGTCCCACCAGGAGGGCTCCCCAGAGCCGTGAAAGCGCAGGTGAGCAACCCCGTCATAGCGTTCCATCAGAAGCTCCTCCGGGATTACGAGGCACCCTGATCCGACAAGAGCCTGCCTGACCTTGTCGAGGTCACCCGGATCCAGTTCACCTTCCGCACAGGCATCATCGGTGCCCAGAAAGGCACCGGGGTTATCGGCGGCGACCATGGCCAACGGCTCGAACCTGCTCACCAGGACGACGATCCGGGTCCCGCGGACCGTGGCTGCCTCCGGCACCTCGATCCGCGCATACTGAGCAGAGTCTTGAATGTCCTGCTCAACCCCGCAACTCGTGGCGAGGCGAGAGTTGATGGCCTCAACCAGGACGCCGAGTGTGGCCGCAAGCTCGGCTCTGCGGAAGCCAGCGGGAGACTCCAACCCGTCGGGGTCATCCAGGCGACGTAGCACCGCCATCAGGTTTGCGTCTTTGTCCACGATCCCCCTGCCCGAGCGTCGTCGCTCGCCCTCACCCGCCCGGTCTCGCCGGCCGCGAATTGCAGAGACGCCGAGATCCACTCGGGATCCTTGACGTCGGGGCATCCTCGCACGAGGAACACCGCGACATCCGGGAAGTCGAGTCGATCAAGCCGGGGCGGGACCCGTCACGCCGGTTCAGACGCGGGTGAGGCGTACGGCGTCGGCGATGACCAGGCCCGACGCGTTGCTCCAGCGACTTACCGCCACCCGGTTGGCGTCCCCGGCCGGCAGGGTGAACGTGCCGAGGACGCGCCACTGCCCGCCGGTCGCCCGCTGGTCGACGTACACGGTGGTGTTGCCGGTGGTGGTGGCGACGATGTACGGGGTGGCGCTGTTGTAGCCGCTGTTCGTCGGCCACCACGCGTCCACCCGGTAGGTGCCGGTCGCCGGGACGTTGAACCGGTACCAGGCCGGGTCGCTGGCCGCGACGGGATCGGCGTAGCGGTAGTCGCCGCCGTACCGCTGGGTGGAGAACGTCGACACACCCCAGTTGGCGCTGGCGGTGAAGCGGCCGGAGGTCGCGTTGTCCACGATGGACGACCAGGCCGTGCCGCCGCCGGCCATCTTCGCGGCGACGTCGGCGCGCATCACGTTCAGGTCGATGAAGGAGGGGTCGATCTTGCCGGTGGTGCTGGTCTCCCGGTGACCACGCGCGTAGCTGCTGTCCCGGCCCAGCCGGGTGAGGACGGCGGCCGTCGCGGCGATCGACGCGTTGTACTGCGCGGTGGTCATCCGCTGGTCGACGCCGTTGTAGTCGATCTCCCACCCGATCATCAGGGTGTTGCCGTCGCCCGCGGGGATGGGTCCGCTGCCGCCGCTGACCCCTGCGTGGTTGCAGCGGCCGGCGGAGATGACGTGGAAGACGCCGTTGTAGTCGACGAGCGCCTGGCAGAGCGGGCCGGCCAGGTCGGTGCGCCCGTTGATGCAGATGCCGAGCGCCGGGTGCGGGTTGCTGGCGCTGGAGGTCGAGGCCGTGTGATGCCACAGCACCCCGATCGGGTCGAAGGAACCGGGCCGCATCCGGTTGAGCCAGTCACCCTCGACGACGACCTGCACCCCGGCACCGCGCAGGACGTCCACGAGCCAGGGAATCGTGGCCATCAGGATTCTCCGAGCAGGTCGGCGAGGCACTCGGGGGCCTTCGGCGCGGCGCTCGCCGGGGCAGGCCGGACCACGACGGTCAGGGCGGCGGCCACCAGGGCGGGGATGCCGAGCACCCCACGGCGGCGCAGACGGATGGACGGTGGTCGGGCCATGGCGATCCTCCAGCGGGGGCGGGTGGGGAAGGGATCGACGAACGTGATGACGGCACGCTATACCGTCACACGCCTCGATGTCGATACCCTTCACCAGACGGCCAGGCCCTGAAGGAATTCGCCGTATCAGGCGTCGCCGAGCGCGTCGATGTCGCGCATCTCCTCCGCCGTCAGCGAGAAGTGAAAGACGTCGAAGTTCGCGCTGATCCGCTCCGGCGTGACCGACTTCGGAATCGCGACGATCTCGTGGTCGATGTGCCAGCGCAGCACCACCTGCGCCGGGGAGACGCCGTGCGCCGCGGCGATCCGGACCAGCACCGGATCGCTGAGATCGCTGGTCTTGAACGGGCTGTACCCCTCCAGCACCACGCCCCGGTCCCGGTGCTCGGCGTGCCGCTGCCGGTCGTACAGCGCGGGACTCCACTCGATCTGGTTGACCGCCGGGTTCTCCTCGGTCGACTGGATCAGCTCGTCGATCTGCACGGTGCTGTAGTTGCTGACGCCGATCGCCCGGGTGAGGTTCTCGTCCCGCGCGGCGATCAGTTCCCGCCAGAGCGGGATGCTGTCCGCCGGCGACGACGGCGGCCAGTGGATCAGCCAGAGGTCGATCTGGTCGACGCCGAGCGCCTCCAGGCTGGCCTCCAGCGTGGCGCGCTCCTGACCCACCCGGTTCGCCGGGAGTTTGGTGGTGATGAAGACGTCCTCCCGACGCAGCCCGCTCTCCCGGACGGCCCGGCCAACCTCCCGCTCGTTGCCGTACACCGTGGCGGTGTCGAGGTGGCGGTAGCCGGTGTCGAGCGCGGCCAGCACGGCGTCGTAGCCCGCCTGGCCGGTGGCCTGCCAGGTGCCGAAGCCGAGCAGAGGCATTCGCACGTCCCCCGGGAGCAGGGCGGTGGGCTGGTCGCTGAGGTCCATGAGGTCCGTTCTACCCCGCCGCGCGCCCGGCCGCCGAGCGAACCGGACACTCCGGCTGCCAGCGCGGCCCGCCGGTGTGGCGGAGAATGCGGAGGTGACCGACCGGCTCCAGGAGTACCGGCGAAAGCGCGACGCGGCCCGTACGCCGGAGCCCGTGCCTCGTGCGACACCCCGGCCGGCCGGCGGCGACGGCGACACCGCCCGCTTCGTCATCCAGCAGCACCACGCCCGCAGCCTGCACTGGGACCTGCGGTTGGAGCACGAGGGCGTGCTCGCGTCCTGGGCGGTGCCGCGCGGCCTCCCCCGCGACCCGGGCCGCAACCACCTCGCCGTACACACCGAGGACCACCCGATGGAGTACCTCGACTTCTCCGGCGAGATCCCGGCCGGCGAGTACGGGGGCGGCCGGATGGTCATCCACGACCGGGGGACGTACCGCCGCGAGAAGTGGCGCGACGACGAGGTCATCGTGACGCTCTCCGGCGAGCGCACCGAGGGCCGGTACGCGCTGTTCGCCACCGGCGGCCGGGACTGGATGATCCGCCGCACCGACCCCGCGCCGCCGGGCTGGACGCCGATGCCCGAGCTGGTCCGCCCGATGCACGCCACGCCCGCCGCCAGGCTGCCGCGCGACGCCGCCGAATGGGGGTACGAGCTGCGGTGGGACGGGGTCCGCGCGATGGCGTACGTCTCCGGCGGGCGGTTGCGGCTGCTCTCCGAGACCGACGAGGAGATCACCGGCGGGTACCCGTGGCTCCGCGCGATGGCCGAGGCCCTGGCGCCGATCGAGGCGGTGCTCGACGGCGTCCTCGTCCGCATCGACGGATCGGGCCGGGTGCGTCCGGCACGTCCGGCCAGCGGGGGCCGGGTGCCGGCCGGCGCCCAGTTCCTGCTCGTCGACCTGCTGTGGCTGGAGGGCGTGAGCAGCGCCGACGTCCCGTACGCGCAACGCCGGGAACTGCTCGATGGGCTGGCGTTGACCGGTACGCACTGGCAGACTCCGCCGTGGTTCTCCGGTGCCGGCGACGAGGCGCTGCGCACCGGGCGGGAGCAGGGGCTGCCCGGTGTGGTCGCCAAGCGGCTCGACTCGGTCTACGAGCCGGGCGCACGCAGTCGGCGCTGGTGGAGTATCGACGCGGCCTGACGGCGAGGAGCGACGTGTACCTGACCCACCTGGACTGCCCGCGCTGCGGCCTGGAGTACGCCGCCGACGAGGTGCAGAACCTCTGCGACTGCGGTTCGCCGCTGCTGGCCCGGTACGACCTGCCGGCGGTCGCGAAGGCGGTCACCCCGGAGCGTTTTCCGCTGCGCCCGGCCGACCTGTGGCGCTATCGGGAGCTGCTGCCCGTCGCCGATCCCCGGCACGTCACCACGCTCGGCGAGGGGTGGACGCCGCTGCTGCGCGCTCCGGCGTACGGCGCCGAGATCGGCATCGCGGACCTGATGGTCAAGGACGAGGGGTTGATCCCGACCGGCTCGTTCAAGGCGCGCGGCGCGGCGGTCGGCGTGAGCCGGGCCCGCGAGCTGGGTGTCAAGCGGATCGCGATGCCCACCAACGGCAACGCCGGGTCGGCCTGGGCGACCTACGCGGCGCGTGCGGGGATGGGCGCCACGATCGTCATGCCACTGGCGGCGCCGACCATCTGCCGGCGTGAGTGCGTGGCCGCCGGCGCGGATCTGCGCCTGGTGGACGGGCTGATCAGCGACGCGGGCCGGCGGGTGGCCGAGCTGATCGCCGAGTCCGACGGGGCGATCTTCGACGCCGGCACGCTGCGCGAGCCCTACCGGCTCGAGGGCAAGAAGACGATGGGGTACGAGATCGTCGAGCAGCTCGGCTGGCAGGCGCCCGACGTGATCATCTATCCGACGGGTGGCGGGGTCGGTCTGATCGGTATCCACAAGGCGCTGCACGAGATGCGCGAGCTGGGCTGGGTCGGCGACAAGCTGCCCCGGCTGGTGGCGGTGCAGTCGACCGGCTGCGCGCCGATCGTGCGGGCGTTCGCCGCGGGTGAGGACCGGGCCCGCCCGTGGGAGGACGCGCACACGGTGGCGTTCGGCATCACCGTGCCGGCGCCGCTGGGTGACGAGCTGATCCTGGCGGCCCTGCGGGCGTCCGCCGGCACCGCCGTCGCCGTCGACGACGCGGAGATCCTGACCGACCTGCGGGACTTCGCGGCCCGTGAGGGGCTGCTGCTCTGCCCGGAGGGCGCGGCCTGCCTGACGGCGGCACGCCAGTTGCGCGCCGGTGGCTGGATCCGGGCCGGCGAACGGGTGGTGGTGCTCAACACCGGCGCGGGGCTGAAGTATCCGGAAACGGTCGACGTCTCCGGCGTACCCGTGCTGGCCTGAGCCGGCATCCCGCGCAGCGCGGGATGCCGGCGTGCCGCGCCTACTGGTAGGTGATGTCGGACGGCGAGTAGAGGCAGTTGACGCCGTCGGCGCCTTCGCCGATCTTGGTCGGTTCGCTGCCCTTGGGTACGCCCTTGTACTTGACGCAGATCGAGGTCTCCCGATCCGGGTCGCCGACGATGGTGATGCGGCTGAAGCGGGCGGTGTCGCCCCAGTTGGTGTTGATGCCGGCGATCGTGTCGGTGTCGCGGACGACCACGTTGTCGATCACCACGTGCCGCTGGTACGACGTGGAGCAGTTGCCGCAGGCGCGGTAGAGCTTCCCGGCGTTCTCCACCCGGAAGTTCCTGATGTAGACGGTGCCCGGGCCGTTGTGCTGGAAGACCTTGTCGCTGGCGGACCGCGCGCCGCCGCCGTCGACCGTGTACGTGGTGCCGCCCCGGAAGGTGGCGGCGTCCTCGCCCACGTCCTCCCACCAGACGTTGACCAGGGTGCAGTCGCCCTCGCAGTGCACGCCGTCACCGGCCGGCGCGCCGATGATCACGTTGCGGAGGGTGGCGCCGGCGGCCAGCTCGAACATCGGGTCCTGACTCTCGCTCTGCCCACCGTCGCCGATGCCGTAGTAGCGCCTCAGCCCGCCGTCGAAGGTGCCGGACACCGGGATCGTCGCGTCCACCTTCTGGCTGCTGGTGGGCGTCGGCCACCCGGAGGGCGGCGGGGTGGTCGGCGGCGGCGTGCCGGTGGCGGGCGGCGTGGTGGGGGTGCCACCGCCGGCCGAGTCGACCACCACGTCGTCGAAGCCGCCGCTGGCGTACGCGGTGACCAGGCCGATCCGCCCGGCGCCGACCAGGCTGTTGCTGCCGGAGGCGATCTGGGCGCCGTTGACGAAGCCGCGGATGGTGCTGCCGCTGGCCTCGACGCGCAGGGTGTACCAGGTGCCGGTGGTGACACCGAGCGGGGCCGAGCCGATGGTGGTGACGCTGCTGCCGTTGACGGCCTGGAGTTCGGCCCGGCCCGAGCCGAGCAGGGCGAGGCGATACATCCTGGTGCTGCTGCTGGATCGCGCGGCGAGCCCGACCAGGGCACCGGACGAGCCGAAGCTCGTCGGCCGGACGCGGGCCTGTACGGAGTAGTTGGTCCACCCGGTGTCGCCGGCGAACTGCCGGGCCAGCTCGCTGCCCGCGTTGGACTGGAGGAACACCCCGGCGCCGTCGACCGCCCAGGTGCCGCCGGACTTGGACCAGCCGGAGGCGTCGCCGTCGCTGAAGGTGTCGGTGAAGATGGTGGCCGCGAAGGCCGAGGTCATGCTGGCGGCGAGGGCCGCCACGGTCACGCCGGCGCACACCGCCAGCACCAGTGGTCGTCGTCTCCTGTGCACGGTTGTCCTCCTTGACGCGTGTGGTGGCGATCCCGGGGCACGGCCGCGCGAGGACGTGCCGGCACGGCGCGCTGCCGCGTAAGGCGGGATCGGTGTGCCCCGTCGGACGCCCGGATCCGACAGCGGGGTGAAGCGGGACGAAAGCCGTGGGAAAGGGCTTTCCCGTCCCTTCGAGGCTAGGACCGCGTACGCATCAGCGTCAATGCCTTGCGCTTGCAAGTCTGTTGCAGGATTCCGGCGGCGAGGATCAGAAGCTGTCTGGCTCGGTCAGCCGCCATGCGGCGTTGATCAGCCCGATGTGGGACAGCGCCTGCGGCATGTTGCCGAGCTGCGCCCCGGTGGTCAGGTCGATCTGCTCGCTGAACAGTCCCACGTCGTTGGCGCGGCCCACCACGCGCTCGAACAGCTCCTCGGCCCGCCGCGGCTCACCCGCCATCACCAGGCACTCCACCAACCAGAACGAACACAGCAGGAACCCTGCGGGGTCGCTCGTCCAACGCCGGACGAGCCCGTCCTCCGTACCCAACTCCCGCTCGATCATCGCGATCGTCGAGCGCATCCGGGGATCGGTCGCCGGCAGGAAGTGCGCCACCGGCAGGGCGAGCACCGAGGCGTCCAGCTCGGCCGAGCCGAACGAGCCGGTGAACGCGCCGATCCGCTCGTTCCACCCTTCGCGCAGCACCGTCTCGTGGATCTCGTCGCGCACCGCGCTCCAGCGACGCGGGTCGGCCCGCTCACCGAGCCGGTCGGCGAGGCCCACCGCCCGATCCATCGCCAACCAGCAGGAGACCTTCGAGGAGAGGTAGTGCCGCTCCTCCTCCCGGGTCTCCCAGATGCCCCGGTCCGGCAGGTGCCAGGTCGCCGCCACCTGCTCGGCCAACCCGACCACCATCTCCCGCAACTCCGACTCGAACGTCGTGCCGAGGTAGTCGCGCAGCCTCCACACCGCCGACAGCACCTCACCCGGCACATCGAGCTGCCGCTGCTTCCAGGCGTCGTTGCCGACGCGCACCGGGCGACTGTCGCGGTATCCGCGCAGGTGGTTGCAGTGGTGCTCGGAGAGGTCGCGCTCGCCCTCCAACCCGAAGAGCACCGGCACCGGTTCGTCGCCGAACCGGCCGATCGACCGGGCCACCCAGGCGAACAACCGCGACGTCTCGTCCGGACAGGCGGCCACCCAGAGCGCCCGCATCGTCAGCGAGAAGTCCCGCAACCAGGAGTACCGGTAGTCGTAGTTGCGGTCCCCGCCGATCTGCTCCGGCAACGAGCTGGTCAACGCCGCCGCCACCGCGCCACTGCGGGCGTACGTGAGACCGGTCAGCACGGTCGCGCTGTGCCGGACCAGCTCGGCATACCGACCCGAGTAGGTGTGCGAATCCCGGAACGCCTCCCAGGCCCGTGTCGTGTCGGCGAGGGCGGCCAGCGGGTCCATCTGGACCGGTGGTGTGCCGTACGTCTGCCCGAACGCCACGTCGAACCCCACGACCTGACCGGAGGAGACCTCGAACTCGTGGGTCACCCGGTCCCGGCCCGCCCGCAGCGGCATACCCCCGGCCCGCAGCACCAGCACCACCGGACCGGCACCGGCCACCACCGCACCGCCGGGCTGCTCGTGCAGGTACGGCGTGAGCAGGCCGTACTCCGGCCGGGGCGCGAAATCCAGCGCCATCCGTACCCGGCCGGAGAGGCCCTCGACCACACGGATGAGCACGGCGGGCGAGTTCAGGCCCAACTCGTGCGCGCGGGCGCCGGTCTCGGCGGCGAGGGCGTCCGTCACCGACACGCTGCCGTGCGGCGTGTGGTGCACCGTCCGGAGGATGAGCGTGTCCGGACGGTAGGCGCGCTCGACCCGGTGACCGGGGCCGCCTGCGCCGACCGGCGCCAATCGGAAGTGTCCGCCGTCCGGGTCGAGCAGCCGTCCGAAGACGGACGCGCCGTCGAACCGGTGCGGGCACCACCAGTCGATCGAGCCGTCGACGCCGACCAGCGCTCCCGAACGGGAGTCCGAGAGGAACCCGTAGTCGGAGATCGGCGGCTGCGTCACCAGCCGCGCGTACCCCGATCGGCCCGATTCAGGCCGACGCCGTCACGCGGTCGGCGGCTCGTCCTCGCCGGCCTCCTCGGCCCGGTCGGCCTCCTCCTTGGTGTGGTGCACAGCCTGGTCGGCGTGCTCCGGAGGGCCGTAGACGGTGTAGAGCACCAGCGGGTTGGGGCCGGTGTTGACGAAGTTGTGCTTCGTGCCGGACGGCACGACGACCAGGTCCCCCGCGACGACCTCGCGCTTCTCGCCGGCGACCCGGGCCTCGCCCGTCCCGCTGACGAACGTCAGGATCTGGTCGATGCCCTCGTGAACCTCCTCGCCGATCTCACCACCCGGCGGAATCGTCATGATCACCAGCTGGGTGTGCTCGCCGGTCCACAGCACCCGTCGGAAGTCTGGGCTCTTCTCGGCGACGGTCGCGATCGTGAAATGCTCCATGACCCGCTCATACCCCGTCCGGTCACGCGTCACGCCGGGACTGGCAGATGGTGGAATTCCCCACGGTCGGCAGGTTTGAGCCCGCGCCCACCGGGGATCGAGAACGCAGACCGGCGCGAACGGCCGGTCGAGCCAGGTCCCTGCCGGCGTACCGCCGAACGGCTGCGGTGGTGGGAGACGGCCAGAGCGCGGCGACGTTGCGACCACGATCGCAACGGCGCCGCGCGCTCGTTTGTGCGTACGACTCAGGCGTCGCGGTGCAACCAGGCGAGCAGGTCGGGCGGCGCCAGCGCCCGTGACCGCCGTTCGTAGCGGGCCAGCGTGGCCGCGTCCAGCAGGCCACGCCCCTGCCCCGAGCCGCCCCGACGGAAGAACGCCCGGCGATCCCGCAACACACCGAGCGTGTCCGGGGCGAGTTGGTCGGCGCGCTCCCGCATCCGGTCGAACGTGGCCGCCTCGACCAACGCGGGCCACCGCCCGGCGGGGACCTCGACATCCCAGCGGTCGGCCAGCAGGCGCATCTGTGCGCCCAGGTCGGCGCGAAGGTCGTCGTAGTGCACAAGCGTGACGTTCGGCTCGTGCCGGCGGGCCCACGCGTCGCGCAGGTGCCAGAACACCCCGGGCAACGAGTCCAGCTCGGCGCGCGGGTCGACCTCGCGGTCGACCCAGCTCGGCAGCCACTGCCCGAGCGACGGACGGGCACGCGGCGGTCCCGTCGGCGCGGGTTGGCCGGTCAACTCCGCGACACGGACCCGGTCCAGGTTCCCCGCCTGGTGGTAGAGGGAGACGGCCATGTCCAGCGGATGCCGCGCCACCACCACGTAGTGCGCCCGGGGATCGAGCGGTACCCCGTCCAGCGGGGTGTGCGTCTTGATGAACCGGCGGTGCGGCTGCGCGGCCAACCGGTCGTACACCACGTCCCGCGGCTCGCCCAACCAGTCCAACCAGGGCGACAACTCGGACAGTGGCGCCGGCAGCTCCGGAGTGCCCAGCACCAGGAGCGCGCAGATCATCTGCATCCAGGTGGTGCCGCTCTTGGAGCGGGTGCTGATCACGATGTCGCCATCGCGGAATCCGAAGCCGAGCCAGCGGATGCTGTCCTCGTCGCTGGAGCGGTAACGGTAGGGCGACGCGGACATCGGGCGAGCGTAGTCGCCGAACCGACAGCCGGACAGCGGATTTTCGGTACCAGAAAGTGTGGAGGCATGCGAATGCCTGACTAGATTGAAGTATGGTGCCCGCCCACGGGGGCCGGGCAGTGGCGCCGGTCTACCGCCCCATCCTCGCCAGCCGCCGACGCGGCGAGCTGGAAGCCCTGAACCACCTCGATCCCGCGGCCGCCCCGCTCGTCGCGCCGATCCTGGAGGTCGGCGCCGTCGACCGCTCCACGAGGGACGCTCTGCGCCGGCTACCGGTCGGCCTGCTGCCGGCCGTCGACGTGACCGCACTGCCCGACTCGGTCGACACCGAGCTGGTCCGGTGGGGCGTACCGCTGATGCCGGTCGTCGGGCTCGCGGAGAGTGAGCAGCGGCTCGTCGCGCACGGCGCGGCGGCCCGCGCGTACGCCCGGCGGGCGCTGGTTCGGGTGCGGGCCGCGCACGACCGGTCGGGCCCGGACGCGGACACGAGCGCCGTCGAGCGGATCTGGCGGTACACCGGCCTCGCGCCGGAGGAGTGTGACCTGCTGGTGGACGCGGGTGACGTCTGCTGTCCGGCGGACGTGCGGGCGGCGGAGCCCCGGATACGGCGGCTGCTGGACTGGGCCCGTCGCCACGCCTGGCGCTCGGCGACGGTGGCGGCCGGCGGCATGCCGCCGACGCTGTCCCGGCTGCCCACCGACGAGCCGGTACGGCTGGAACGCTGGGACTGGCAGCTCTGGCAGCGGCTCACCGACATCGGAGTCGACTACGGCGACTACGGGGTCGGTTCGGCGCTGCCCGACTCGGGCGACCCCGGCGACCGGCTACCCACCGTGCGGTACACCGCCGACGACGGCTGGTGGGTCTACCGCTGGTCGCGCCGGGGCGGCCGGGGCGACGACCGCTTCGCCGACCTGTGCCGGACGCTGGTGACCGCGCCGCACTGGTCGAGCGTCGGGGCGACGTTCTCGTGGGGCGACCACGAGCTGCTGCGCCGCGCACGCCGGGGGGCCGGAGCCGGGTCCGCCGCCAACTGGACGGCATGGAGCACGTCGCACCATCTGGCGCACGTGCTCGCCGCACTGCTGCGACCCGACGACCTCGGCCCATCGGGGTGGGGCTCCCGGCCGGACCCGCCGCAGCGGGGGCGACCACCCCGGTGAGAACCGCTACTGCTTCTCGGTGAAGCCGAACTGGATGATGCCCTCGTCGTCGACGGTGGCGTCCACCGAGGCGTCGCCGAGCAGTTCGGCGGCGTCCGGGTCGAGGAAGATCCGCGCGCCCTGGTTGTCGACGACCTGGTCACCCTGCTCCGGCTCGGGCACCAGCTCCACGGTGAGCGATCCGGCGTCGGTGTCGGCGGCGATGCGTACGCCGCCGTCCTGAGCCACGTCCTGCTGGTTGGCGAGGTCACGGATGACGAGCACGGCGTTGTCGGTCATGGTGAGCATTTGTGGAACTCCTCGTGGTTTCTCGGCTCGCGGTCGGTTGCCACGCAGAGGCGGACGATCGGCCCGCGTACGAGCACGCGTGGGAGGCGACGGGAGAGACGGACGGTCATCGCCGTCGCGTCGAATCGGGGCGGCTGACGGGCCCCTTCTCAGCCCACCGTGCCCGCTGGCGAGCGATACGTCAAATAGAGCCGGATCAGTCCCGTCCCCGCTTCCGCGCTGGTCACAGCACTGATTTGCCCGCCAGTGAGCGGAACTATCCTTACGCTGAGTAAATGATGGATGACGCGCGACGTGCCGCCGCCGAATTCCTGGGCACGCTGTTGCTGGTCTTCTTCGGCGTCGGTGCCGCCGTCGCCGCGCGGGTCCAGGGTGGCGTGGTGGTCGTCGCGCTGGCCTTCGGATTCGTCATGCTGGCCCTCGTCTACACGATCGGCCCGCTCTCCGGCAGTCACGTCAACCCGGCCGTGACGCTCGGCGTCCTGCTCTCCGGCAAGATCTCGGTGATCGGCGCGGTCGCCTACTGGATCGCGCAGTTCGCCGGGGCGACGGTGGCCGGCTTCCTGCTCTGGGCGCTGACCCGGTGGGGTGACGTCGCGGACCAGACCGGGGCGCTGGGCTCGAACGGGTACGGCGCGCATATCAACCGGGGCGGCGCGGCCGTGTTGGAAATCGTGCTGACCTTTCTCTTCGTCCTGGTCGTCCTGGTCGTCACGAGCCGGACCGAGAATCCGGGCACCGCCGGGTTGGCGATCGGACTGGCCCTGGCCGCTACCCAGCTCGTCGGCGTGACGCTGACCGGCGCGGCGGTCAACCCGGCCCGCGCCTTCGGTCCGGCCGTCTTCGAGGGTGGGACGGCGCTGCGCCAACTCTGGGTGTTCATCGTCTTCCCGCTGCTGGGCGGTGCGCTCGCGGCGCTGGTGGCACCGCTGGTGATGGGCGCGCAGCGGCACTACTGGGGCGGACACGAGCGAGCGGTCGGCCGACCGGGACACCGCGAAGGGCAATAACCTTCGTCCGAGGCTCTTTTCCGGCGATTACCTTCATGGCAGCATCGGCGCATGCATCGTCGTCTCTTTCCGCGCGTCGTCGCGCTGCTCGCGCTGGTCGCCACCGTGGCCACCGCCGGCGCGTCGGGCGCCACCGCCGAGTCGCCCACCCCCGCGACGACCCGACTGCGGGCCACCATCGACGCGGTCCTCGCCGACAGCCGGCTGGCCGGCGCGCAGACGTCGGTGGTCGTCGTCGACACCAGCACCGGGGAGACCCTCTACGACCGCAACGGCGACCGGCGGCTGGTCCCGGCCTCCAACACCAAGCTGCTGACCTCGACCGCCGCCCTGGGGCTGCTCGGTCCCGGGCACCACTTCCGCACCGACGTGCAGACCACCGGCGCGCGCCACGCCGGGCTGCTCTCCGGCAATCTCTACCTGCGCGGCGGCGGCGATCCGACCATGCTCGCGGCCGACTACGACGCGCTCGCCGAGCAGGTCTCCGCCGCCGGCGTCCGGGTCGTCACCGGCAACCTGGTCGCCGACGACACCCGCTACGACCGCGCCCGGCTGGGCCCGGACTGGACGTGGGACGACGAGCCCTACTACTACGCCGCCCAGGTCTCCGCGCTGACCGTCGCCCCGGACACCGACTACGACGCGGGCACCGTGATCGTGCACGCCGCGCCCGCCAACCAGGCCGGTGCCCGACCGGTGGTCACGACCACTCCCCCCACCAGCTACGTGCGCATCGACAACCGGGCCGAGACGGTCAGCGAGGGCGAGACCTCGATCTCCATCGAGCGTGAGCACGGCGGCAACACGATCGTGGTGACCGGCCAGATCGCCGTCGGCGACGAGCCCGCCAGCGACTGGGTGACCGTCTGGGAGCCCACCGGGCTCGCGGCCGAGGTCTTCCGGTCGGCGCTGCGCCGGCACGGCGTACGGGTACTCGGCCGGACCGTGCTCGGCGAGCCCACCCCGGAGTCGGCCCACCAGCTGGCCGGGCACGAGTCTATGAGCCTGGGCGAGCTGATGACGCCGTTCCTCAAGCTCTCCAACAACGGGCACGCAGAGGTCCTGACCAAGGAGATCGGCCGCGTGCTCTCCGGCGTAGGCACCTGGTCCGCCGGTCTCACCGCCATCAGCGAGTACGTCGCCGACACCGGCATGGACACCGGAACGCTGCGCCAGCGCGACGGCTCGGGCCTGTCCCGCCGCAACCTCGTGCCGGCGGCGGAGTTCGTCGACCTCCTGACCGCCGTACGTGCCCAACCGTGGTTCGCCACCTGGTACGCGGCGCTGCCCATCGCGGGGCAACCGGAACGGTTCGTCGGCGGCACGCTACGCAGCCGCATGGCCGGCACCCCGGCGGCGGGCAACGTCCACGCCAAGACCGGCAGCCTGACCGGCGTGTCGGGGCTGTCCGGCTACGTCACCAGCGCGGACGGCCACCTGCTCGCGTTCTCCATCCTGCTCAACAACTACCTGACGGCGTCGGTCAAGGCGCTGGAGGATCAGATCGCCGTGACGCTGGCCGGTCACCGCGAGGACGGCGTGAGCACGGCCCGCCGGGTCGCAGCGCCCGAGGTGCCGGAGACTCCGCGTACGCCGGAGGGCGTCGAGTGCTCCTGGGTCAAGCCGATCACCTGCTGAGAACAGGACGCGGGTCAGGCGGAACGGTTCGGTGTGGGGGGCACCGCCCCGGGGTCGCCGCGCTCGATGAGCGCGGCGATCTCGGCGGCGTGCAGGCCGCGGAGCGTCAACACCCGGGTACCCCACCGGTGCAGCCGGCACGGGTGAGGGCTGGCGTCGTTGCGACAGACCACCCCGCCGGACCAGCGCCGGGGCGCGTGTACCACCACCGCACGCACCGCGAACTGGGCATCCTCGCCCGTTACGTACGGCGGCAGGGGAATGTCGCGGAGCACCTCCGGCTCGTCGACGCCGGGGAGAACGGCAGGACGGACGCGGTGGGCGGTACTGCTGCTCATCTGCGCTGCCTCCACAGTGGAAGGTGAACGGGGACAGCAGAAAGTTACGTCGCCACCGACGGAGGGCGACGGACAAACTGTCCCGCTCAGCGCAGCGCGACGGCTTGGAGCCCCACGTTGCCGCAGTGCTCGGTGTAGACCTTCTCGACGGTCCAGCTCACCACCAGCCGAGCGTCCTTCGGCGCCGCGAACCGGATGACGAACTGGGCGCTCTGACTGGTGTACGGGTCTTCCAGACGCAGGGTGCTGACCGGCCCGCCGGTGGACAACCGCACGTCGAGCCGACCCCGGGCCATCCAGATCCCGGCGTAGACCTGGACGGTTCGCGGCGCGCCGCTGCCGGCGATCGCCAGGCTGAACCCGTTGCCCACGCCGCAGGTGTAGACGCCGTCGGAACTCCCCCGGTCCCATCGTTCGGGTGCGCCGTCGGACCAACGGACGACCTCCTGGTTGCCGTCCCAGCCGATTCGGCGGCCCTTTCCGCCCCCGTCGACGATCTCCCCGGAGCCCGAACGCTTGCGGACCGTCGAGCTGCCGCCGCGCTGCCCCCAGTGCATCCAGTCCCGGGTGCCCACAGCGGTCAGGTCGACCTCGGCGGGCACCTCGGCGCGGGTCACCGACAGCTGCGGCGCCGCCTTCACCGGCTCGGAGGCGGGCGGACTCGTCGACGGAGTCGGTTCGGGTGAGGGTGTCCGCTGCCGGGGTCGCAGACCCGGCAGCGCAGGACCGGCCTCGCTGGTACGTCCGTCCGCGCCCGGAAGGCCCGTCGGACGGGCAGCCCCGGCGGGCACCCCGCCCGAGCCGCCGAGCGACCCGTCGCCCGAATCCGGACCGGACCGCGTACCGAGGTACGCGACGAGCACCACGAGGCAGACAGCCGCGCCGACTCCTTCCAGTGCCCAACGCCTCCGCTTGCGGGCGCGGGCGAGCCGGCGCAGCGCTCGATGGCTGAGGCCGGCCGCAGCGGATCGCGGCCGGTGCGACGCCGGTCGAACGGCCGGCTCGTCGCCGGCCCGCGAACCATCCCGCGTACGGTCCTCGTCCGCCACCGAACCCTCCACGTTGCCGCTCGACCGCCACCGCACATGACGGATCGACCGTCCACTGTGGGTCGTTCACGATTGCACCGGCGTGGTCGACACGCTAAATCGGGACAGCATGACGTGTCCAGTCCGGATCGGGACGGTATGCGACGGCCGTCTGATCGTCCGGTGGTCGCCCCGGCTCAACCGATCCGGAAGCCGAGCGCCTGCGCGATCACGAGAGCCTGCTCGGCGTCCACGAGCGCGCCCGCCCGCTCGACCGTCGTCGGGTCCAGCGCGGTGAGATCACTGCGCCGCAGGTCGGCGCCACCGAGGCGGCAACGCTGAAGTTGCGCTCCGGAGAGGTCGACACCGGTCACGGTGGCCCCGGTGAGGTTGGCGCCGGTCAGGTCGGCCTCGCGCATCCGCACGTCACTGAGCCGGACGGCGCGCAGGTCCGCGCCGGGCAGCGCGACGAACGACCAGTCGCCGCCGTCGACGCGCAACGGCCGCAGCTCGCACTGGACGAACGTGCTGCCCACCAACTTGCAGCCGGTGAACTCGGCCTCGAAGAAGTTGCAGCGTTTGAAGACACAGCGGGTGAACGCCGAGTCGAGGTGCCGGGACGCGTTGAACCGCACGTTGCCGAACGTGCAGCCGGTGAAGACCGCGCCCCGGGTGACCGCCTCGGTCAGGTCCACGTCGAAGAACTCGCAGGTCACGAACTGGCGGTCGGCCAACTCCTCGCCGTACCAGTCCTCGTGGCGGAAGGTCACGTCCTCGGTCGACTCCGGCATTCGGCCAGGCTAGTGCCGCCGACCGACGCCACCGGGGACCGCCCCTTCCGGTAGCGGCGTACCGGCGAGTAGTTTCGGCGGCGTGAGTGTGGCGCGGAGCAAGGACCCGGACCAGATCGGCTTCGACCCGGCGCGGCTGGCCCGGATCGACGAACACTTCGGCAGGTACGTCGACGACGGCCGGCTCGCCGGCTGGCAGGTGGTGGTCACCCGCCGTGGCGAGGTGGCGCACTCCTCGACGTACGGCCTGCGGGACCGGGAGTCGGGCGCGCCGGTCGAGCCGGACACGCTCTGGCGCATCTACTCGATGACCAAGCCGGTCACCTCGGTCGCGGCGATGATGCTGTGGGAGGAGGGCCGCTTCGAGCTGACCGACGAGATCAGCCGCTGGTTGCCCGAGTTCGCCGACATGCGGGTCTACTCGAAGGGCTCGACGCTCAAGCCGTACACCGTGCCGGCGACCGAGCCGATCCGCGTCTGGCACCTGCTCACCCATACCGCCGGACTGACGTACGGCTTCATGCAGACGTCGGTGGTCGACGGGCTCTACCGGGCCGCCGGCTACGACCTGTACCCGCCCGCGGACGTCGACCTGGCCACGGCCTGCGCGGCCTTCGGCGAACTGCCGCTGCTGTTCC
Source organism: Micromonospora sp. RB23 (assembly GCF_053585025.1). Classification (NCBI taxonomy): domain Bacteria; kingdom Bacillati; phylum Actinomycetota; class Actinomycetes; order Micromonosporales; family Micromonosporaceae; genus Micromonospora; species Micromonospora sp. RB23. The sequence goes on along the minus strand of NZ_CM132111.1, from coordinate 1,423,708 downwards.
AGCCCGGCTCGGCCTGGGGGTACTCGGTCGCCACGGACGTGCTCGGTCGGCTGGTCGAGGTGGTCTCCGGGCAGAGCCTCGACGCCTTCTTCGCCGACCGGATCTTCGCCCCGCTGGGCATGACGGACACCCGTTGGTGGGTCGAGGGCGACGAGGCCGAGCGGCTTGCCGCGCTCTACGCGCCGGACCCGCGCAGTGGGCGGGCGGTCCGCTACGACCGGCTCGGCGCTCTCGCACACCACAAGCCCGGTCTGCTTTCCGGCGGCGGCGGCCTGATCTCCAGCGCCGCCGACTACCACCACTTCACCCAGATGCTGCTGCGCGGCGGCGAGCTGGACGGCGTACGTCTGCTCGGGCCGCGCACGGTGCGTTTCATGGCCCGCAACCACCTGCCCGGCCACCAGGACCTGGGCACCCTGTCCACCGGCGGCTTCGCCGAGAGCACCCTGGACGGGGTCGGCTTCGGCCTCGGCTTCGCGGTCGTCGAGGACCCGATTCCGAGCCGGGTGCCGAGCAGCGTCGGCGAGTACTACTGGGGCGGGGTCGCCAGCACCGCCTTCTGGGTGGACCCGACCGAGGAGATCACCGCGCTGCTGTTCACGCAGCTCCTGCCGTCGAGCACCTATCCCCTCCGCTCCCAGCTTCGCCAACTCGTCTACGCCGCCCTGGTCGACTGAGGGTGTGGGGTCCGTCGCCCACCTCTGACGGACCCCACACCGCAGCTCAGCCGAGCTGCTGGGCCTGGATCGCGCGGATCTTCGCCGGCTCGCTGACGGAGAGGTTCGAGATCAGGTACGCCCGCACGCTGCCGTCGGGGAACACCGCCCACAGGTCGGCCACACCGTCGGCGTTCATGTCGGCGGCGAGGAGACTGCTGACTGCCACGCCGGTGTTCCAGCCCGCGGCGAGCCGGTACTGGCTGTAGGCGAGCGCGCCGGTCCCGTCGCCGTTGTCGGTCATCGTCACGCCCTGCCACAGGTACAGGTCACCGGTCGTGGCGTTGCGCAGGACCAGTGCCACGCCCGAGGGCAACTGGGTGCTGGCCAGGCTCCAGTTCTGCCAGTCGCTGCCGCCGGTCGGGGTGGCGGTGTTCAGCGAGACCCGGAAGTAGAGTCCCGCCCCCCAGACGCTCGGGTAGTAGGACAGTCGGTAGCCGTTCGTCGTGTCGCCGACGATGCCGATCAGGTCAGGGAAGTCGTCGCCGACGCCGTCCGCGACATACCCGTTGACGAGCTGGATCGGGGAGTTGTCGTGCTCGTCGGCCAGGAATTCCCGCGCGAGGCTGACGGAGGCGTTGTAGGGGCTGGACATCGTACCGTCGCCGAGACCCTTGATGATGACGCCGCCACCGGCGTTGTTGCCACCCGGGTAGTAGGCCAGGAAGTCCTGGTTCGCGGTGCCCCAGAACCTGCCGGTGATCATCTGGGCGCCGTCGAAGTCGGTCGGCGACGCATTGCCGGTGACGCCGTTGCCGTAGATGCCGATGTTCACCGCTGGAACCTTCACCCGGCCGGTGCCGACGCCGGTGGTCGCGTTGATCCGACCCCGCGCCGTCCAGACGCCGGAGTCGAGGCCCGTCGTGGTGCCGCCGGCGGTCACCAGGTCCGGTACGCCGTCACCGTTGAGGTCCTTGTCGACCGGGCCGGTGACGGCGGTGGTCGGCGCGTTGACCGGTGCGGCCTGCGCCGGCAGGGCCGGGACGACGGCGAGCGCCAGGGTGGCAGGCAGCGTCCAGGCGAGCAGCCGGCGACGGGCGGAGAGGTGCTTCATGGATTCCCAATTCAGTCAATGGATCTTGTTCGGCTCACCGTAGTGGACGCACGCCCGTCGTTCCCTCCCCTGAACGCCCGACCGGGTTCGTCATAACCGCATCTCCGGGGCGAGTCGGCCCTAGCCTGGGCTGGTGAGCACCATCGTCGTGTTTGGCGCGGGCGGCACCGCCGGGTCACGGGTCGTCGCCGAGGCCGCCGACCGGGGACACCGGGTGATCGCCGCGGTCCGGCGGCCGGAGGCGACCTCGTACCTGCCGGACGGGGTGCGCACGGTCACCGGCGACGCCACCAGCGAGCGCAGCGTCCGAGAATTGGCGCCGGACGCGGACGCGCTGGTGGTGGCCATCGGCGGCGGCGAGCGCGGGCTGTGGCGCACGGCCGCCGAGACCCTGGTGACCACCCTGCGGTCCATGCCGGCCGCACCCCGGATCATTCATCTGGGTGGCGGGTCCACGCTGCTCACCCCGCGCGGCACCCGCTTCCTCGACGAGCCGGACTTCCCCGAGCAGTACCGGGACTCGGCGATGGGCCAGGCCGACGCTCTGGACTACTACCGCAGCTCCGCCGACGGGGTGCGCTGGACCTACGTCTCGCCGCCACCGCTGGAGTTCCACCCCGGCGACCGCACCGGGCACTACCGCACGGGCACGGATGAGCCGGTCACCGACGACCAGGGCCGGTCGGTGCTCACCTACGAGGATCTCGCGGTCGCGATCGTCGACGAGATCGAGCAGCCCCGCTACGTGAACACGCGCTTCACCGCCGCGTACTGACCGGCAGCGCGGTCAGTCGGCGAGGCGGGCCGGGAAACCGCCGGTGGCGATCGGGCCCCAGGCGTCGATGGTGACCCGGATCAGCGACTTGCCCTGGCGCACCATCGCCGCCCGGTAGTCGTCCCAGTCCGGGTGCTCGCCCGAGATGCTGCGGAAGTACTCGACCAGCGGCTCCAACGCCTCGGGCAGGTCCAGCACCTCGGCCGTGCCGTCGATCTGCACCCACGGGCCGTTCCAGTCGTCCGAGAGCACACACGCCGAGACGCGGGGGTCACGGCGGATGTTTGTCACCTTCGCCCGCTCGGGGTACGTGGACACCACCAGCCGGCCCGCGCCGTCGATGCCGGCGGACACCGGTGAGGACTGCGGTCGGCCGTCGGCCCGGGTGGTCATCAGCACGACACGGTGTCGCGGCCGGAGGAAGTCGAGCAGGGTGTCCCGGTCGACCCGGGTGTTCTTCGCGATGCTGCGCGCCATCACTCGTTCCTACCAGGCCGGCGGCGGTCCCGCGGGCGGTGGGGGGTCAGCGGGGGTCAGCGGCGGTACGGTGCACCGCCTGGGTGGGGACGCGGGGTCGGCCGGCCGGGCGCCAGGCCCGGCCGTTGGCATAGATCACCCGGAAACCGAGGTACGAGGCGAGCGGCGCCCAGTGCGCCGAGCCCATCCGCAGTTCGGCGGCGTTGTGCCGCTGCCCGTTGGCCAACACGTCGAGCAGGACGGTTTCGAAGGCGGCCGATTCAACCCAGTCGACGTCCCGGGTGAAACCGCAGATCAGGGCGGCTCCGGTGACCTCCAGGAACTCGCGCAGCACCGCGTCCGACGCGCGCAGCACCGAGCAACTGCCGAAATAGAGCCGCCGCCCCTCGCAGCGGCCGGCCATCAACTCGGCCACCTCGTTCAGCTCCACCGACTGCCAGTCGGTGAGGCAGAGTCGGCTCGGCTCGCCGTGCATGGCGAAGAAGCCGACGCGGTGGTCGGCGTACTGCTTCAGTAGCCAGCGGTCCAGGAAGTAGAACAACTCGTCGCGGGTCGCCGCGTCCTTGTGGATGAAACGGATCTTGCCCAGCCGTTCGAGCAGTTCGAGGGTGGGCAGCACGGAACCGCGTTCATTGAGGTCGCGGTGCCACTGACCTTCGACACAGAAGACGCCACCGCGTGCCACATGCACCTCCGCCAGTCCGCCGCCCGGTCCTGACGTTACCGGCCGCGCAGCGGCGGGGAACATCACCCTGGGTGCGACCGGATGCGACGTTCGGTGCGGTTCCCGCGCTCCCGGGCCGATCGGGGGAAATGGCTGTTTCGCAAATCAGCCCAATTCACAGGCGACGCCCAGGAACGGGCGAATCATGAGGACAATTCTCGTTATTGCCGCCAACCGCACCGATCAGTGCCAGGGTGGAAATCGCGGGACGTCCCGGTCGATGTCCCAGAGCCACCCCATTCGCTCTCCTATCGGGAGGACTTCTGTGCGCGTAAACACCTTGAAGCGAGTTGCTGTCGCTTTCGCCCTGGCATTGCCCGGGGCAGCGATCGCCTCGGTGGTCGCCGCGCCGGCAGCGTACGCGGACGGCTGCTACACCTGGAACCGCAACCTGTACCAGGGACGATCCGGCGACGACGTCCGTCAGTTGCAGATCCGGGTCGCCGGCTGGGCCGGCTACCGGGACATCGTCGAGAACGACGGCCGCTACGGACCGAAGACCGCCGCCGCCGTGAAGCGGTTCCAACAGGCGTACGGGTTGCGCGCCGACGGCATCGCCGGCCCGCAGACGTACGCCAAGCTCTACCAACTCCAGGACAACGACTGCACGCCCGCCCACTTCACCTACGGCGAGTTGGACAACGGGTGCGGGAGCAGCGGGTGGAGCGGGGGTCCGCTGTCCGCGGCCCAGACCAAGCAGAACGCGCTGCGCACCATGTGGAAGTTGGAGGCGTTGCGCAAGAGCCTCGGCGACAAGCCACTGAACGTGACGAGCGGTTTCCGTAGCCGCGCCTGCAACAACCAGGTCGGGGGCGCCTCGGACAGCCAGCACCTGTACGGCAACGCGGCCGACGTCACCTCACGCACGTCGTCGCTGTGCAAGGTGGCACGGGACGCCCGCAACCGCGGCTTCAGCGGGATCTACGGGCCGGGCTACCCCGACCACGACGACCACGTGCACGTCGACTCGCGGCGCGAGAACAACAGCGACCGCAGCTCGAACACGACGAGCTGGTCCGCGCCGGACTGCGGGATCGGCGGCGGCAACGACTGAACCGACCGGTCGACGTGACGTCGGCCCGACGCGGTGGGGAAACCTCCGCGTCGGGCCGACGCCCTGTCGCCCAGGGCGGAGCGGGTCGTGGGGTGACGCCGCTCAGCTCGCCCGGGGCCAGCGCGGCACGGTGACACCGGGACTCACCGGGCGGCCGGCGGGCGCGGGTCGTACCCCCGTGGGGGTGGGCCGCGCGGCCTGGTGTCGCGCCGGCAGTCCGGCGCGGCCGGGCGCCGGCGGGCCGGGGGGCGTGGCCGGCCGGGCGGCGGGGCGCGCGGACGACGGCCCGGTCGCGGTGAACGGGAAGGGCACGTGCACGAACGGGTTGCCGTGCCGGATCAGCGCCTCGATCTGCCGCTCGTTGAGACCGTGCGCCTCCAGGACCCGACGCCCCCAGCGGTGCAGGCGGCACGGGTAGGACGCGCCGTCGTTGCGGCACAGCGGCCCGGTCGGCCACTCCTCGGCGGTGTGTACGACCACCGCCCGGACGGCGAGCCGGACATCTTCGGGGGTCAGTGGCGCCGGTACCGGCACCTCACCCAGCACCTGGTCGATGGGATCCGTCGACTGCTCACCAGCACGCACGGTAGGCCTCCCGCAGCTCGGCAGCGGTACGGCGGACCCACCGCACCGACATCCTCGGGCAGTGGTACGGCCGGCACCGGACGAAGGTTCAATTCCGGTACGCGGTAAGCAGATCCTCCGGCGACAGCACACGGAGCCCATCGACGGCGGCGCCGCTGCGAGACACGGCAACGGTCGGTACCGATTCGTCGGCTCCGGGCAGCCGGGACCGGTGTAGAAGTAGTCGGCCCAGGTCATGGGCATCGAAGGGCCGGTTCTCCTGCCACTTCACCGAGCCGACGAAGCAGATCCGCTCTGCGACGGGCGCCCGATCGGCACCGACGATGTCGATCTCTGGGTCGTTCGTACGCGTCCAGTAGCCGCCGATCGCCGACGCTTCGGCCGGCAGCGCATCTCCGGGCAGCCGGCGCATGGTCTCGCGGACGACAGGCTCGATCGCCCGGCCCCGCCAGGACGTCCACGACCGCAGGATCCGCTGCAGGGTCAGGTCACCTCGCCCACGCTCGATCTCGGCGAGGTGAGGTCCCAGGAATGACAGCCAGAAACGCAGGTACGGGTCAGCCACCGCATACCTCGTCTCCCGTGACGGCTTGGTCGACAGCGGGACGGTGACCTCCACGGCCCGCTTCCGGGTCAGCAGACCCAGGGCGCGGTTCAGGGACGCCTGCGGTAGGTCCCCCGCCGCACGGGAGATCAGCGTGAAGGTCCGCTCACCGGAGCCGATGGCCCGCAGTACCAGACCCGCCTGGGACTGGGGTGGAAACTCCGCCGCGAGCGCGCGTTCGCCGCTGACCAGCAGGGCCGAGGTCGGATCGCGTACCGCGTCGGCCAGATAGTCGTGCACCGACGCGCCGGTCGGCCACTCGTCGAGGATCAGCGGCAGACCCCCGGACACCAGGTAGGCGTCGAACGCGTCGGCGGCGGAGAGGTCGAGCATGTCGCGGACGTCGGCCGGGCTCAGCGGAGGGACGACCATCTCGGTGGCCCGCTGGTGGAACGGCCGACCATAGTCGTTCAGGGCCTCCATCATGGCCAGGTCCGAGCCGACGCAGATCAGCAGGACCGGCCGCCGGGACAGCTCGCGGTCGAAGACCTTCTGCAGCGTGCCCTCGAAACCCGGATCGCTCGCGATGAGGTACGGCATCTCGTCCAGGACGACGACGCTCGGCCGATCGGTCGGCAGCGCGGCGGCGAGCAGGGTGAGCGCGGCGTCCCAGGTCCGCGGCTGCTGCTCGCTCAGCAGTTGGGCTTCGGGCAACGTGGAGGCGGCCGCCGCTTCCACGAAGAGGGCGAGGTCGGCGACGGCGGTCGGCTGCGCGGAGGCAGTGAAGAAGAGGTAGGGGACCTCAGCCCGCTCGACGAACTCCTCCACGAGCCGGGACTTGCCGACCCGGCGGCGGCCGCGCATGAGCAGCGCGCGTCCCGGCCGACCAGCACGGCCACCGCGAGCTACCCGGGCGAGCATCCCGTCGAGCAGGGCCAACTCAGGCTCTCGTCCTACGAAGCCGTCCATGCAGCCACCCTCGATGCTGTCATTTTTGGAACACTCAAAAATGAGTGTATCAATGACAGTGGTGCAAACCAGGTCGCAAGGTCAGACGAGGTCGGCGTCGTGCACGAGCAGGGCCACCTGGACCCGGTTGTTGAGGTCGAGTCGGTTCAGCAGCCGGGAGACGTACGCCTTCACCGTCGCCACGCTCATGAACAGCTCCCCCGCGATCTCCGCGTTGGTGCGACCCCGACCCAGCGCGACCGCGACCTGCCGTTCCCGCTCGCTGAGCGCGGCGAGCAGGCGCAGCGCCCGTTCCCGTCGCGGATCGGGGCCGGGCAGCCCCGGGTTGGCGGCGGTCACGTGATTGATCAACGTGCGGGTCACCGACGGGGAGAGCATCGTCTCGCCTGCGGCGACCCGGCGTACCGCGTGCACGATGTCCACCGGCGGGGTGTCCTTGAGCAGGAAACCGGCCGCGCCGGCGCGCAACGCCCGCAACACCTGCTCGTCGGCGTCGAAGGTGGTCAGCACGAGCACCTCGGGCGGGTTCGGTTGCCCGCGCAGCGCCTCGGTGGCGGCCAGCCCGTCCACCCGGGGCATCCGGATGTCCATCAGCACGACGTCCGGGGCGTACGCGGCGACCGCCGCGGGAACCTCGCCGCCGTCGGCGGCCTCGCCCACGACCCGCAGGTCCGGCAGGCCGCCGAGGATCATCGAGAGCCCCGCCCGGACCAGCGCGTCGTCGTCCACGATCAGCACCCGCACCGGCTCCGACCCCACCGCGCCGGCTCCATCTCGGGCGCTGGGCAGGTCAGGAGAGCCAGGCCCGCTGGTCGGCGCGGTCACGCCGGCCACGGCAGCCAGGCCGCCAGCCGGAAGTCGCCGGTGTCGTCCCGACCGTAGGCGAGTCGGCCGCCGGCCAGGGTGACCCGTTCACTGATGCCGACCAGGCCGGTGCCCGCGCCCGGTAGTGTGCCGCCGGCCGGAGCGCCCACCGGCCACCGGTTGGCGATCGCCACGGTCAGTCCGGTGCCCGGGCCGCCGGTCACGTCCACGGTGACGGCCGCGCCGGCCGCGTGCTTGCGGGCGTTGGTCAACCCCTCCTGGACGATCCGGTAGGCCGCCCGTCCCAGCGCCGCCGGCACTTCCTCGGGCCGGCCCACACCGTCGCTGACGTTGACCCGCACACCGGCCGTCCGCGACTCGTCGATCAGGGCGGGCAGGTCGGCGAGGGTGGGCTGCGGCGGCTCGGGCGCGTCGCCGGTGCCGTCGTCCTCGGCCCGGAGCACCCCGATGACCTCCCGCAGGTCCTGCAGAGCGGCGTGCGCGCTGGCTCGGATCACCCCGGCCGCCCGTCCGACCTCGTCGGCCGGGGCGTCGGGGCGGAACTCCAGCGCGCCCGCGTGCAGGCTGAGCAGGGAGATCCGGTGGGCCAACACGTCGTGCATCTCCCGGGCGATGCGGGTGCGTTCGAGATGGCGGGCCTGGGCGACCCGCAACTGCTGCTCGGCCTCGGCACGCTCGGCGCGTTCGCGCAGCGAGACGATCAACTGTCGCCGGGCCCGCACGAACATCCCCCAGGCCAACACGGCCAGGGTGATCACCACGCCCCAGGTGGCGGTGAGCCAGTACGGCATCACCGGGTCCGGCCGGAACCAGCTGAACAGCAGATTGGTGAGCAGGCCGAGACCGGTCACCGCCACCGCGACGGCGGTGCGGCGGTGCACCACGACGGTGAAGTACACGATCAGCAGCGGGATCGCGGAGGCCATCGAGAACGTGCTCAACGGCAGGGTGGCCACCGCCAGCCCGAGCGGCCACCGGCGACGCAGCCAGAGCAGACCGCAGCAGACCAGCCCGATCAGGGCGTCGGCAGCCACCATCCAGTCGTGCGGAAGCGGGACGGCCGCCTCGGGAGTGGGCGAAAGGCTGTCGGCGGTGGCGAACAGCACCCAGAGCAGGCTGATGAGGAAGGCCAGGCTGTCCACCACCCAGTCACGGGTGGTGCGACGCGGACGGGCACGCTCCGGCTCCGCCGGCACCACCAGCTCCCCCGGCAGCAGCCAGGGGTGCTCGGGAACGGCGATGCTGGTCATCCGACCATGCTAGGCAGCGACAGGCACCGGCAACCAGCTACCAAAGTCGAGACCCCGTGGTCGACCAAGGTCGACGCGACGCCGACCCGTGGCCGCAGCGGATGGCCGGGCGGCGCGGGCAGGCTCGACCGCATGATCACCGTGGAGAACCTCACGAAGCGGTACGGACCGCACCCGGCGGTGGACGACGTGTCGTTCCAGTGCGAGCCCGGCACCGTCACCGGCTTCCTCGGGCCCAACGGGGCCGGCAAGTCGACCACCATGCGCATGATCTGCGGGTTGACCACACCGACCGCCGGCCGCGCCACCGTCGCCGGGCACCCCTACCGGGAGCTGCCGAACCCGGGGCGGGAGGTCGGCGTGCTGCTCGACGCCTCCGCCCAGCACGCGGGCCGCACGGGCCGCGAGGCGTTGACGCTGTCCGCGTACACCCTGGGTCTGGGCAAGCGCGAGGTCGCCGCGAAGCTCGACCTGGTCGGGTTGAACGCGGTGGCCGCGAAGCGTCGGGTACGGGCGTACTCGCTGGGCATGCGCCAGCGGCTCGGCCTGGCGCAGGCGCTGCTCGGTGACCCCCGGGTGCTGATCCTCGACGAGCCGGCGAACGGCCTGGACCCGGAGGGGATCTTCTGGATGCGGGGTCTGCTGCGCGACTTCGCCGACCGGGGCGGCACGGTGCTGCTCTCATCCCACCTGCTGCGCGAGGTGGAGGCGGTCGCGGACCGGCTGGTGGTGATCGGGGGCGGCCGGATCGTGGCCCAGGGCAGCAAGGACGAGTTGCTGGCCGGCGGCGGCACGGTGGTGCGGGCGCGTGACGGCGCGGCGCTGCGCCGGGCGCTGGACACGGCCGGTCTGACCGCCGCCGACAGCGCCGACGGCCTGCTCGTGCAGGCCGACGCCGAAATCGTCGGCCAGGCCGCGGCCGACGCCGGCGTCGCGCTGGCCGAGCTGCGGCCCGCCGGCAGCGGCGGCCTCGAACAGCTCTTCCTCACCCTGACCGCCGGCGAATCCACCCGGGAGGCCGTCCGATGACCACCACCACCGCGCCCGCCGCCGACGCCGTCACGTCCCGGCGTCATTCCCCGGTACGCCGGCCGTCGCTGCTCCGACTCACCGCTGTCGAGCTGCGCAAGCTCGTCGACACCCGGGCCGGCCGCTGGATGCTGATCACCATCGGCCTCGTCGTCGTCGCGGTCGTCACCCTCCTGCTGATCTACGCGGAGGACGCCGAACAGACCTTCGGCACCTTCTTCGTGACCTCGCTGCTGCCCGCCAACGTGCTCCTGCCGGTGCTGGGCATCCTGTCGATCACCAGCGAGTGGTCGCAGCGCACCGCCCTCACCACGTACGCGCTGGTCCCCCGGCGGGAGCGGGTGGTGACCGCGAAACTGCTCGCGGTGGTGCTGGCCGCGCTCGCCTCCCTGCTGGTCACCGTGGCCGTCGCCGCAGTCGGGACGCTCGTCGCGTCGGCCACGGGCGGTGCGGGCACCTGGCAGGTCGACGCGACCCTGATCCTGAACGGGGCGATCGTCCAGGTGGCCGGGGTGCTGATGGGTGCCGCCTTCGGTCTGCTGCTGCTCAACCCGCCGCTGGCGATCGTCGGCTACCTGCTGCTGCCGACCCTCTGGTCGGTGCTCGGCGGCATGGTCCGGCCCCTGCGCGGTCCGGCCGGGTGGCTGGACACCAGCCGGACCATGGAACCGTTGTTCGGCAGCGATGCGCTCACCGGCGACCAGTGGGGGCGGCTGGCGGTGTCCCTGCTCGTCTGGATGGCCCTTCCGTTGGCCGCCGGCCTGATCCGTACGCTGCGCCGCGAGGTGTCCTGACCATGGACACGGCCGGCTACCGTCCCCGCACCGTCGTCAGCGGCGGCCCACTGGAACTGGCGGTCCTCTGGGGTGGCTTCCCGCTGCTCGGCGCGGGGGCGGGCTGGCTCCTCGCCGCGTCGACCGGGTGGCTGGCCCGGTTGTCCTGGGTGCCGTTCGGCGACCTTCTCAGGTGGTTGGACCGGCTGCCGGAGCCGCAGGCGACCCTCGGCGCGGTGGCCGTCGGCGTCCTGGGTGGCCTGGTCGTCGCCGGGGTCGGCACCGCCGAACGGCTGATCGTCACCGTGGACTCCACGCAGGTCCGGCTGCGCCGCGCCGACCAGGTCCACACCGTCGCGCGGGCCGACACCCGGGTCGCCTTCCTGGCCGACAAACACCTGGTGCTGCTCGACGGCGACGGCGCGGAACTCGTCCGGGAGTCGACGGACCTGCCAGCGGCCCAACTGGCCGCGGCGTTCCGCGCGCACGGCTGGGCCTGGACGGACGAGGACCCCCACCGGTCGGCGTACCGGCTGTGGGTTCCCGACCTGCCCGGCCTGCCGGCCGGCGCGGACGCGCTGCTGCGTGCCCGTGACCGGGCTCTCGGACGGGATCGCCGCGACGACGCGCGGGAGCTGCGCCGGGAACTCGGCCGGCTCGGCGTGGTGCTGCGCGACGAGGGCAGACGTCAGTACTGGCGGACCGTCGCCCCGCGGACGGGACAGCCGACTTCGGCCGAGCGGGAGCGCGAGGGGCGGTAGCGTCAGGCCAGGAGATCCTGGGAGCGCGCGATGACCGAGCAGCAGCCGTACCGGATGGTGTCCCGACACCCCGGCTTCGAGCTGCGCCGCTATCCGGCCCACCTGGTGGCCGAGATGCGGGTCCAGGCGTCGTTCACCCGGGCGCCGATGGAGGCGTTCCGGCCGCTGGCCGCGTACGTCGGTGGCGCCAACCGGGCCCGGCAGCCGGTCGGGTCGGCCGTGCCGACGACGTCGCTGGCCAGCGGCTCGGCGAAGATCCCGATGACGCTGCCGGTCGTCCAGATCGAGGGTGAGCGGCCGGGCGCGTACCTGATCCAGTTCGTCCTGCCGGCCACCGTCACCGCCGCGACGGTGCCCGAGCCGGTGGACGCCCGGGTACGGATCCACGAGGTCGCGGCACAACTGGCGGCAGCGATGCGGTTCTCCGGCCGGTGGACGGAGCAGGCTTTCAGCCAGCGGGCCACCATGCTCGGCCGCGCGGTGACCGCCGCCGGGCTGCAACCCACCGGAGCGATCCGGTACGCGCGCTTCGACCCGCCGTGGAAACCGTGGTTCCTGCGCCGCAACGAGGTCGTGTTGCCGGTCGTGGAGTAGCTGGCGAAAAGAGGGCTCGTCGGTCCCGGCGACGCGATGCCGACCGGCCTAGGCTGACCGGGTCGTCTGCGCGTTCCATGGAGGAGCCATGACCCGGTACGTCGCCCTGCTGCGCGGAGTCAACGTCGGCGCCACCCGCCTCGCGATGGCCGACCTACGTCGGATCGTCACCGACCTCGGCCACGACGACGTCACGACGTACCTGCAGAGCGGCAACGTGGCCTTCGGCAGCACCGTGCGTGACGCGGAGAAGCTCGCCGCCGGCATCGAGCGGGCGCTCACCGACGAGCTGGGGCTCACCGTGCCGGTGCTGGTGCGCAGCGGCCGGGAGCTGGCGGCCGTGGCGGGCGGAAACCCGTACGCCGAGATCGACGACGACCCGAAACGGTTGCTGGTGGCCTTCCTCGCGACCGCTCCGAAGAAGTCGCTGGTCGACGCGCTCACCGTGCCCGGTGGCGAGAACGTGTCGTTCACGGTCACCGGCCGCGAGGTCTTCCTGCACTTCCCCGACGGCGGCTACGGGCGGACGAAGTTCACCAACGCGTACCTGGAGAAGCAGCTCGGCGTGGTGGGCACCACCCGCAACTGGAAGTCGGTGCATGCCCTGGCGGAGCTGGCCGCCGGCTGACCGGGCGGGCGCGGACGCCCGCCCGGGACCGGTCAGAAGTGGTACGCGGTCTCGTACTCGGGGACCAGCACCCGGCTGCGCGGCGAGATGCGACGCACCGCGGCGATCATGTCGTCGAGCCGGGCACGGTCGGTCGGCGCGACGACCGGCGGGTTGCGCAACTCGGTCTCGAAGTTGTCCCAGTGCACCGGCACGACGACCTTCGGGTAGTCCAGCCCGGACAGCAGCCGGGGCAGGTAGTCGCCGGTGGTGGTGGCGCTCTGCATGGCCACCATCGCCACGTCCGGCGCGAGGCCGGTGAGGTTGCGCTCGGCGACGTCGCTCGCCCCGGTGAAGTAGACCGACGGGCCGCGCTCGACGCGCAGCAGGTAGCCCAGCGTGTCGCCCTCCGGCAGGTCCGCGATGGTCGCCGGCCGCGCCGGCTGGCTCACCCGGACCCCCGGAAAGGCAACGGAGTACGACGCGTTGCGGCTGTGCAGCGAGCCGACCACCTCGATCGTGTGGTCGCCGAAGTTCAGCACCTCCCCGCCCTTCACGGCGCTGAGCTGCGTCGCCGGCACCCCGTAGGCCAACCCGAGGTGGTATGCGGTGAGGGTGCCGAACACCCGCGCGCCGGTACGCCCGGCGATGTACGGCACGTCCATGAAGTGATCCCAGTGCGTGTGCGTGACCAGTACCGTGGTGGCCTTCTCGACGCGCGGGCCGATCACGTCGGTCCGCACGGTCAACGGGGTGGCCGTGTTGAACGCGCCCGTGAACAGGCCGGTGTCGATCCGGCTGAGGAACGGGTCGACCAGGACGGTCCGGTCGGCGATGTCGATGCGCCAGCCGGCCGTGCCCCACCAGCGGAAGCTGACCGCCCCCTTGCCACGGGCGGGTGCGGGCGCGGCGGCCGGGGGCGCGGCCTGGGCCGGGGTGGCCGAGGTGGCGGCGAGTCCGCCGGCGGAGACCAGTGCGGTGGTGGCTGCGGCGTCGCGCAGGAAGCGACGGCGGTCGAGGTTGGGCATGTGGATCTGCTCCCCGTGTTCGGGTGATCGGTCGGCAACGAGCCAACCAGCGCCACCACGGTCAGGTCCAAGATCGAACGCTCGCACCACCGATACGTCAACGCATATCGGAGCTGTTCAGCGCAGGGTGAGTCACCGCTGGACACCCCGGAAATCAGTCGCCGCGCAGCGCCTCCACGGCGGTGCGGGCGGCCCGACCGACGGCCAGGTCCACGTCGATCCGGCGCGGGGCGAGGTCGTCCGCGCGGGCGAAGACGGCGATCCCGTACCGGCCGCCGTCGGGGTACTCGGCGACTCCGGCCTCCAGGTGCAGTCCGGGCAGCGTGCCGGTCTTGCCGGACACCCGCACGGCGGGCGGGAAGCCGGCGGCCAGGCGGGTCCAGAAGAGCTGCCGGGCCATCCAGGCGCGGACCATCCCGCACGCCGACGCCGGCCCGGCCTCGTCCCGCCAGATCAGAGTGAGCAGTTGGGTGATGTCCCGCGCCGTACTGGACGTGGTGCGCTGCGGGTCGAAGACCCGCATGGCCCGGACCTCGTCCGCCGGCAGGGTCGGGAAGATCCGTGCGAAGTCCGCCTCGGTACGCGCCCCCACGTCGGCGAGCATCATCTCGACCAGCTCCCGTGGGCCGCCGAGGACGCGGGTACGGGTGAGGCCAAGCTCGGCGGCGAGCATCGGCAGCAGGTCCGGGCCGACACGGCGCAGCAGCAGGTCGGCGGCGGTATTGTCGCTGACCGACATGGCGAAGTAGGCGAGGTCCCGCAACGACACCTCGGCGTCGTCGGCGCAACCGGCCAGCCCCCATCCGCCGAGCCGGTCGGCGGCGGTGACCAGGACCCGTTCGGTCGGATCGAGTTGACCCGCGTCGACCTGCCGGGCGAACTCCAGCACCAGCAGGATCTTGAAGATCGACGCGATCACCACCTGCTCGTCGGCCCGCAACCCGATCTCCCGGCCCGCCGCGTCCAGGTCCACGACGTGCAGGCTGGCGGTCACCCCGGCGTCGGCGAAGATGGCCTCGATCCGCTCCCCCACGTTCACCCCGGCACGGTATCCAGTGGCGGTGCTCCGACGCTGGCGTAGGGTCCGGCCGTGGACCTGCTCCGACATCTGCGGCACTTCGTGGTGGTCGCCCACGAGCTGCACTTCGGACGGGCCGCCGAACTACTCGGGATGGCCCAGCCCCCGCTGAGCCAGTCGATCCAGCGGCTGGAACGGGAGCTTGCCGTCGAGCTGTTCGACCGCTCCCGCCGACAGGTACGGCTCACCACCGCCGGCGGTCTGCTGCTCGCCGAGGCGGAGGAACTGCTCGCCGGCGAGGGCCGCCTGCGCAACCTCATGGTCCAGGTCCGCGCGGGCGAGCTGGGCGTCCTGCGCGCCGGTGTGCCGCCGGAGACCCCGGCGGTGACGCTGCGGGCGCTGCTGGACCAGCTCGCCACCCGTGCGCCCGGCCTCGACGTGGAGCTGCACGAGCTGACCACCGCCGAGCAGGTGCGGATGCTCGGCGAGCGGAGCCTGGACGTGGGGCTCGTGCACCATCCCGTCGATACGGACGGACTGCGCTTCGGCGCCCCTGTCGACGTACCGCTGGGGGTGTTGCTGCCGCGGACCTCGCCGCTGGCGCGCGGCCGGGCGGTGCCGCTCGCCGCGCTCACCGGCCTGGACCTGGTGGCCGCGCCCCGGGCCACCGCGCCGGGCTGGCACGACCACCTGCTCGCGGTGTGCCGACGGCACGGGTGGCGGCCGGCGCGGGTACGGCCCGCCCGGAACCCGGAGTTCCTGTTCGGGCTGGTGCTGGCCGGCGGCGGTGTCGCGGTGGAGCCGGCGGCCCTGGCCCGCCGGGAACCGCGGATCGCCTGGCGACCGCTCGTCGACGTGTCGCTCGCCAGACGCACCTCGGCGGCCTGGCCGCAGCGGTCGGCGCACCCGGCAGCGCCGATGGTCGGGCAGCTCGCCGCCGAGGTGCTGGCCACCGCCGAGCCGGTGCCACCCACGTCGCCGTCGGCACCGGCGGCACGGCCCTGGCCGGTCTTGTTCGACACGACCGGGTGAACCGAATCGGCGTTGCGCTCGTCACCTCGCTTTGGGCGGTGAATCCTCCAGCCGCCCGGGTATGGATAACGGGTAACGAAGACGCGAAGGAGCCGCAGTGGCACTCACGATTCCTGACATCAGCCTGAACGACGGCACCACGATTCCGCAGCTCGGCTTCGGGGTGTTCCAGATCGAGCCGAAGGACACCGCCGCGGCGGTGTCCACGGCGCTCG
This sequence comes from Micromonospora sp. RB23, assembly GCF_053585025.1. Lineage (NCBI taxonomy): Bacteria > Bacillati > Actinomycetota > Actinomycetes > Micromonosporales > Micromonosporaceae > Micromonospora > Micromonospora sp. RB23. Next base: position 1,407,678 of record NZ_CM132111.1, on the reverse strand, counting down.
AGGTGGGCTACCGGCACATCGACACCGCCGAGATGTACGGCAACGAGGCCGAGGTCGGCGAGGCCGTCCGCACGTCCGGCCTCGACCGCGGCTCGGTGTACGTGACGAGCAAGTTGAACAACGGCTTCCACCGGCCGGACGACGCCCGCAAGGCGTTCGACTCGACGCTGTCGGCGTTGAAGATGGACTACATCGACCTGTTCCTGATCCACTGGCCGCTGCCGACCCTGTACGACGGCGACTACGTCTCGACGTGGAAGGTGCTGGAGGAATTCCAGCGCGACGGCCGCGCCCGCTCGATCGGCGTGTCGAACTTCCAGGTGTCGCACCTGCAGCGACTGGCCGACGAGGCGAGCGTGGTGCCGGCGGTCAACCAGATCGAGGCGCACCCGTACTTCACCAACGACGAGGTTCGCGCGTACGGCCGCGAGCACAACATCCTCACCGAGGCGTGGTCGCCGATCGCGCAGGGCAAGGTGCTGGACGACCCGACGGTGGTCGACATCGCCGAGCAGGTGGGTCGCACCCCGGCGCAGGTCGTGCTGCGGTGGCACGTGCAGCGCGGCGACATCATCTTCCCGAAGTCGACCACGCCGAAGCGGATCGAGGAGAACACCGGGATCTTCGACTTCGAGCTGGACGACGCGGCGATGGAGCGGATCACCGGACTGGACAAGGGCGAGGCCGGGCGGCAGGGCCCGAACCCGGACACCTTCGCCTACGTACCCCGCTGACCTGCGGCTGACGCTGCCCCGGAGTGTGGACTCCGGGGCAGCGCGCTGTTCGCGCGCAGGTCAGCTGTCGACACGCTCGGCGAGTCGGCGGAACACCGCCTGGGTAGGCGAGTCGGGCGTGGCGACGTAGACGATCAACCGCTGTTCGGTCTCCGGCACCAGCAGCACCCGGCACTCGAACTCGAGCGGTCCCAGCTCGGGATGGGCCACCCGCTTCACCACGGGACGGCGCTCCCCGACCTCGTGCTCGGCCCACAGTTCGGCGAAACGCGGCGAGGCGCCGAGCAGTTCGGTGACCAGCTCGCGGATCGCCGGATCGGCCGGGTAGCGGCCGTAGGCGGCCCGCAGGTCCGCGACCGTGGTGTGCACGAACCGGCGCGTGTCGCCGTCCGACCAGTGCGCGTCCGAGATCGGTTGCCGGAAGGTCCAGCGGATCATGTTGCGCTCGGCGTGCGGCACGGCCGCGAGATCCCCCACGAAGTGCGTGGCCAGCCGGTTCCAGGCCAGCACGTGGTACGCGGCGTCGACGAGGTACGCCGGGGTCTCGGTCATGGCGTCGAGCAGGTGCCGCAGCCCGGGCGGCACCTCGCGGCTCGGGCCGACGGCCGGCGGCGGGTTCTCCCCGGCGACCCGGAACAGGTACTCCCGCTCGTCGCGGTTCAGCAGCAGCGCCCGGGCCAACGCGGCGAGCACCTGCCGGGACGGGTGCGGCCCCCGGCCCTGCTCCAACCGGATGTAGTAGTCGATCGACATGCCGGCGAGCTGGGCGACCTCCTGCCGACGCAGCCCGGGCGTTCGCCGCCGTACCCCGTCGGGGAGGCCGACCTCGGCGGGCCGCAGGCGGGCGCGGCGAGCGCGGAGAAACGCCGCCAGTTCGTTGCGTCGCAGGCCGCTGCTCGTCATGCGTCCAGCATGCCCCGTGCCACACCGCTCAGGGTGGTACCGCCGGTCCCAGCCTCGCGGCGTCTCTCCCCGGCGGCCGTCGTAGGGCGAAGGCTCGGCGGCATGACGAACACGACCGCCCTGATCACCGGGGCCAACAAGGGAATCGGCCTCGCCACCGCCCGGCAGCTCGGCGCCCTCGGCATGACCGTGCTGCTGGGCGCGCGGGACGCCGAGCGGGGCCACGCCGCGGAACGGGAGCTGCGCGACGGCGGCGCGGACGCGGTGTTCGTGCCGCTGGACGTCACCGACGCCGCGTCGGTGGCCGCCGCCGCGAAACTCGTGGCGGACGGGTACGGCCGGCTCGACGTGCTGGTCAACAACGCCGGCATCGTGCTCGCCGACGGCACCCGAGGGCTGCCCAGCGAGACGACGGTGGCGACGATGCGCCGGCTGTACGAGACGAACGTCTTCGGCCCGGTGGCGGTCACCAACGCGCTGCTGCCGCTGCTACGGCGGGCGCCGGCGGCGCGGATCGTGAACGTCTCCAGCGAGGTCGGCTCGATATCCGTGATGACCGACCCGGACGGCGCGCTGTTCGCGTTGACCTCCGTGCCGTACCCGTCGTCGAAGGCGGCGCTGAACATGCTCACCGCCATGTACGCCAAGGAGCTGCGGGACACCCCGATCAAGGTGAACGCCGCGAACCCCGGCTACTGCGCCACCGATTTCAACGGCAACAGCGGCTTCCGTACGCCCGAGCAGGGCGCCGAGGTGAGCGTGCACCTGGCGACGTTGCCGGCGGACGGGCCGAGCGGGCTGCTCTGGGGCTTCCAGATGGACGCCGGTGGCGGGTACGGCGTACTCCCCTGGTGAGGCGAGGGCTTGACCTGGAGTGCGCTCCAGATACCAGGGTGGTCCTCGGGCGCCCACCGGCAGGGCGCACGGAAGGAGATCCCATGCGGTACCGCACGATCGGCGCCGACCCGGCGACCCGGCGCGAGGTCAGCGTGCTCAGCCTCGGGGCCATGCTGTTCGGCAGCACCACCGATGAGGCCACCTCGTACGCGATCCTCGACCGGTACGTCGAGGCGGGCGGCACCTTCATCGACACCTCGGACAACTACGCGTTCTGGGTCGACGGCTCGCAGGGCGGCCAGAGTGAGGAGCTGCTCGGGCGGTGGCGGCGCAGCCGGGGCATCGGCACCGAGATCGTCATCGCCACCAAGCTGGGCGCCCGCCCACTGGCCCCCGGCACCAGCTACCTGGACAACGCCGAGGGCCTGTCGGCGAAGGTGATCCGCGAGTCGGCGGAGCGCAGCCGTGACCGGCTCGGCGTGGAACGACTGGACCTGCTCTACGCACACATCGAGGACCGGACGGTGCCGCTCGCGGAGACCGTGGAGGGCTTCGCCGAGCTGGTCGCCGAGGGGACGGTGGGCCTGTTGGGGGCGAGCAACCACCGCGCGTGGCGGGTGGAACGGGCCCGCGCGCTCGCCGCGGCCGCCGGTCTCCCGGGGTACGAGGTGCTCCAGTACCACCGCAGCTACCTGCCCAACCGCACCGACCTGATCAGCGAGCTGGACCCGGATGGCGAGCCGGGCGGTGTCAGCGGCGACCTGCTCAGCTATCTGCGCGCCGAGCCGGAGCTGACCCTCGTGGCGTACTCGCCGCTGCTCAAGGGGGCGTTCAGCCGGGCGGACAAGCCGCTCAGCGCCGCATACGACCTGCCGAGCGCGCCCCGGCGGCTGGCCGCCCTGCGCGAGGTGGCCGGGCAGACCGGCGCGACGGTGAACCAGGTGGTGCTCGCCTGGTTGCTGGGCGGCGACCTGCCGTCGATTCCGCTGGTGGGCGCCTCCTCGGTGGCCCAGCTCGAGGAGAGCCTGGCCGCCGTGGAACTGGAGTTGACCGCCGAGCAGCGGCACCGTCTCGACACCACCTGGTGACCCTGCGACGGCCGTCCCGCCGATCTCAGTCGTCGGTCGGCGGGGCGGCCAGGTCGAGCTGCCAGTCGTTCACACGCATCAGGTGCCCGGGCGGGTACTCGAATTCCGTCTCTCCCAGCAGCGTGAAGCCCGCCTTGCGGCAGACCGCGTTCGAGGCGGGATTGTCGACGGACGGGTACGCGTGCGCGTGGCGCCGGTCCCCTCGGGCGCGGGCCACGTCGAGAGCCGCGCGCACCGCGGCGGTGGCCAGCCCCTGCCCCCGGTACGCGGGCAGCACCGCCCAGCCCAGCTCGTACACCGGTTGGTCGCGCCACTCGCGGGCCCAGTAGCCGACGCTGCCCGCCCGCGCGCCGTCCGGCAGCACCACCGTGAACATGCATCCCTGCCCGCCCTCGGCGAAGCGCACGTACCGGTCGTGCCGGGCGAGCACCTGCTCGTCGGTCTCGGGGCCGCCGGTGTGTCGGCGCGTGTCCGGTGAGTTGAGCTGCCGCAGCAGATCGAGATCACTCTCGTGCCACGGTTCGATGCGTACCTGCGTCATTCCGTCCCTCTCGTCGACCCCAGTCAAGCCGATACCACCGACATTCCTGCCGGAACAGCGCCCGCTAGTTCCGATCTAGCGGGCGGACGGTCGTCACCTCGCGCCTGCAGGACGGCGGGGTCGTTGGTCACACCGACCACGACGTCGCCGGCCATCGGACGAGAGGTATGGATGATGAACAGACGCGCGACCGGCCTGGCCATCGAAGCCGAAGGGCTCACCCGCACGTTCGGGGAGACCCGGGCGCTGGCCGGCATGGACCTACGGGTGCCCGCCGGTACCGTCTACGGCCTGCTCGGGCCGAACGGGGCGGGCAAGACCACGGCGGTCCGGGTGTTGGCGACGCTGCTGCGCCCCGACGGCGGCACCGCGCGCGTCTTCGGGCACGACGTGGTCACCGAGGCCGACAAGGTCCGCAGCCGGGTCAGCCTCACCGGCCAGTACGCCTCGGTCGACGAGGACCTGACCGGCACGGAGAACCTGGTGCTGCTCGGCCGGCTGCTGGGCCTGCGCAAGCCGGAAGCGCGCGACCGCGCGGCGGCGCTGCTGGCCGCGTTCGGTCTGACCGAGGCGAGCGACCGCCAGGTGAAGAAGTACTCGGGCGGCATGCGACGACGCATCGACATCGCCGCGAGCATCCTGAACACGCCCGACCTGCTCTTTCTCGACGAGCCGACGACGGGCCTCGACCCGCGCAGCCGCAACCAGGTGTGGGAGATCGTCCGGGCCGTGGTGTCGCACGGCACGACCGTGCTGCTGACCACGCAGTACCTGGACGAGGCAGACCAGCTCGCCGGGCGTATCGCGGTCGTCGACCACGGCCGGGTGATCGCGGAGGGCACCCCGGGCGAGCTGAAGTCGTCGGTCGGTTCCGGCACCGTCCACCTGCGCCTGCGGGACCCCGGCCAACGACCCCAGGCCGAGAGGGTGCTCCGGGAGGCACTGAACGTCCCGGTGCAGCTCGCCGCCGATCCGGTGGCCCTGACCGCCCGCGTCGGCGACGCCGGCAGCGACCTGGACGCCAGCGCGCAGGCGGCTCGCGCCCTCGGTGACCTGGCCCGCGCCGGCATCGTCGTCGACAACTTCTCCCTCGGCCAGCCCAGCCTGGACGAGGTCTTCCTGGCCCTGACCGACCACCCGGCCGTGCCGGCCGACGAGCGCGACGACGAGCTGGAGGCAGCCCGATGAGTGACACCACCACGACCGCCGGCACGGCCGAACGGGCGCCGTCGGTCTACGTACCGTCCGCCGACGCGCTGGCGACCGTCCTCGCGCCGGGCGCCCGACCCACCCGGCCGAGCGCGTTGGGCGCGTCACTCACCTTCGGCTGGCGGGCCCTGCTGAAGATCAAGCACGTGCCGGAGCAGCTCTTCGACGTGACCGCGTTCCCGATCATCATGGTGCTGATGTTCACGTACCTGTTCGGTGGCGCCCTCGCCGACAGCCCGCGTGACTACCTGCAGTTCTTCCTGCCCGGCATCATGGTGACGAGCGTTGTGATGATCACCATGTACACCGGTGTCGGCCTCAACACCGACATCGAGAAGGGCATCTTCGACCGCTTCCGGACGCTGCCCGTCTGGCGGCCCGCCGCGCTGGTCGGCATGATCTTCGGTGACGTGCTGCGCTACATCCTCGCCGCCCTGGTCATTCTCGGTGTCGGGCTGGCGCTCGGCTTCCGGCCAGCCGGTGGCGTCGCCGGAGTGGCCGCCGGGATCGGTCTGCTGGTCGTCTTCTCGTTCGCGTTCTCCTGGGTGTGGACGTTCTTCGGGCTGATCCTGCGCAGCGAGAAGTCGGTGATGGGGGTCAGCATGATGGTGCTGTTCCCGCTGACCTTCCTCAGCAACGTCTTCGTCGAGCCGAGCACCATGCCCGGCTGGCTCCAGGCGTTCGTGAAGGTCAACCCGGTGACGCAACTGGTGGCCGCCGTACGCGCCGTGATGTCCGGCGACTCGGACGCGTCCGCCACGATGTGGCTCCTGGTGTGGAGCGCCGGCTTCGTAGTCGTCTTCGGCACCCTGACCATGCACCGCTACAACCGCCGCTAACCGCATCCCCGCCCCCGCCCCGCCCGGCCCCCGCCCCGCCCGCCCCGTCGATCATGAAGTTGTGGTGGGCGATAAAGCGGCCTTTAACTCCCAAACCGGGCACCAAAACTCCATGATCGACGGCCCTAAGGTGACTACCCCGCGATCTTGCGCTTTCTGTGGCGACATAAGCCACGAGAGCTCCCGAGTCGACAACCGAAACTGCAAGATCGCGGGGATCGGGCCGGGATCGGGCAGGGTTCGGGGGCGCGGGGGTGGGGGTGGGGGGTTTAGAGGTGCCAGGGGAGGCGGGTTTGCGGGAGGTAGCGGCAGGTCGTGCCGGTGGAGACCGAACCGCGTAGGTGGGTGGCTAGCGCGGGATGGTTGTCGTCGAGCTTGCGGAGCGTGTCGCGGATACGCGCGGTGACCGTCTTGCGGGCCCGTTCGGCCTCGTCGCCCAGACGTCGACTCCGCCCGGCCAACCCCGCCGCGGCGCGCAACTCCTCGAGCAGCGCGCCGCGCTCGGCGTCGAGCGCGCCCACCTTCGCCGTGTCGCCACGCTCGGCGGCCCGGTCGATCTCGTCGTCGAGGCGCGTCAGGTGCCGCCGGTAGCGGGCCTTCGCCTCGTCGTCGAGGACCGGGTCGCCGCCCATCCGGCGGGCCGCCACCAGCGCCGGCCCGGCGGCCGGGTCGAGCAGTTCCACCGCCGGGACGTCGCTGCCGGGTCGGCTCAACAGCAGGTGCAGATCGTGCAGGCCCTTGGCGTCGGGCAGGTGCGCCACCACTCCCGCGTAGGCGAGCCGCCAGACCGGCCCGTCGCGCCGAAACGCGTACCCCTCGATCGTCGGGTCGGACGGTGTCACCTGACGCCGGCCCACGGCCTGGCCGCCCCCGACGACCTGATCTGCCCCCGCGACCTGGCCTCTCCCGACGACCGTGCTCGCGACGGCGACATCGCCGGGCCCACCGGGGCCGCTCTGATCGGCAACACCGCCCGGCCCGCCCCGGTCGGCGGCGTGGTCAGCCTCGACGGCGTGGCCCGGCTCGACGTGGGTTGGTGCCGGGTCGGCGAGCCGGAGGAGCACCTGTCGCATGCCGAGGGCGGCGGCGTCCCGGACCGTGGTGGCGCGCAGCTCCACCACCGTCGCGACGTCCCCCGGATGATCGCGACCGGCGAGGGCGTTCACCAGCCCCGCGCGGGCGATGAGCGACCAGGGTCGGGAGCCCATCCGGTCGGCGGCGTCACGGGCCGCCGTGAACCCGGTGACCGCGTCGTCCCAACGCTCCTGCGCGGCGTCGACCACGGCGAGCCAGTGGTCGATGGGCCCGCTGATGTCACAGCCGAACAGCCCCACCGCCCACTGTCCACGGTGCGGCATCAGCGCGGCCCGCGCGTCGTCGCAGCGCCGCGGATCGCGGGACGCGGCGGCGGCCTGGGCGCGCAGGCGCAGCCACAGCGGCGACACCGGACGCGGGTAGTGGATACCGGCCGCCTCGATGCCGGCGGTCAGCCGCACCGCCTGCTCGTCGTCGCCACGCTCGGCCGCCGTGATGGCCGAGAGCAGCTCCCGGTACGGGTAGTCGGCCGGCGCCCACTCGCGCAGCAACGCGTCGACCTCGTCGAAGCGCCCCTGCAACAGCAGCCGGGCCCACCGCAGGTGGTGACCCATGAAGGCGAACTCGGCGTGCCCCGGGTCGGACAGCTCGGTGATGACGGTGAACCGCTCGTCCGCCTCGGCGAAGTCGCCCCGGAACGCCGCGATGATCCCACCGTCGACGGCTGCCGCCATCCGGGGACGAGCCAACTCACCCTGCTGACCCACGGTGACGAAGGCGGTGAACTCCTCCATGAAGCGCGGGTCGCCCAGTTCGAGCAGTGCCACCCAGCGCAGCGAGGTGGCCCACAGCTCGGTCTCCCGGTCGCCCGTCCGGCGGGCCACGTTCCGGATCTCGGCGGTGAGCGCGGCCCGCGCCGCCGCGGTGCCCAGCCCCCAGGTGGTGTCGTGGCGGGCCCACAGGCTGAAGGTGAGTGCCTCGTCGTCGCGACCACGACGGGCGATGGTCTCCGTCGCGGTGATGAGATCCGCCACCAGCGTGCCCGGCGACGCGGTGGGAGCGGGATCGCCGATCAACCGCTGGTACGCCTCGCGGACCAGGTCCGTCGTGTCGACCGCGTGGGTGGTGTCCACCTGACGGGAGCGGTGCACGGTGAGCGCGACGCGGGCCAGCGGCACCGGGTCGTCGAGCGTACGGGCGAGCGTCGCTGCTTCGGCCAGCAGGCGTACGGCCTCGGACCGGCCGGCGTGGTGGTACTGCACCTCCCCGAAGTCGACGAGCAGCCGAATCCGCTGCGCGGGGTCCTCGACGATCTCCAACGCACGCCCGAAGTGCACCCCCGCCTCGTCGGCGGCGAGCCGCGCGAACGCGTCCCGTCCGGCGGCGGTCAGCAGTTCGACGGCGCGGGTCCGGTCCAGCGCGGCGCCGGCCAGGTAGGCGTGCCGGGCCAGGTCGGCCGGGATGAGCCGGTCGGTGAGCGCCGTCGGCGAGTCCACCGCACGGACCACCGCGGCGTGAAGGGCCTGCCGGTCGTCGGTGGTGAGCCCGTCGTACAGGGTCTCGCGGACCAGGTCGTGGGCGAAGGTGAACCGCCCGCCACCGCGGGCGACCACGAGCCGGGCGGTCACCGCGTCGTCGAGCAGCCGGTCGAGGTGTGCCACCGGTAGCGCCGCGCTGGCCGCCAGGACCTGCCGGTGGAACTCACGCCCCAGGACGGCGGCGACGGTCAGCGCCTCGACCACCGGGGCGGGCAACCGGGCGAGCCGCTGTCGCACCGCTTCCCGTACGCCTGGCGGGATCGTGCCGGTGGTGCCGTCGGCGTGCCACAGTCGCGCGGTCTCCTCGACGAAGAACGGGTTGCCACCGGTACGCCGGTGCACCTCGTTCGCCAGGTCGGAGGCGGGTTCCCGACCGGCGGTACGCGCCATCAACGCGGCCACCTCGTCGCGGGCCAGGCCGGTGAGGGTGATCGTGGTGGCCTTGGCGACCAGGGGCAGCAGCAGCGGGCGCAGCGGGTGGTCGCCGGCTTCGACCTCCGCGTCGCGGTACGTGCCGATCAGCAACAGGCGCTCGAACCAGGTGTGCTGGGCGGCGAACCCCAGTAGCCGCAGCGAGGCCGGGTCGGCCCAGTGCAGGTCGTCGAGGACGACGACCACCGGCCGGTGCGCGGAGACGGCGACCAGCGCGGCGGTCACGGCGTCGTACAGGGCGAATGCCTCCCGGTCGGCCACGTCCTGGCCGTCGCGGGCCGACCAGGCGGCGGTGAGGCCGGGAAGGTCACCGGTGCTGCTCTCGCCGAGCAGGGCGGCGAGGGCGGGTTCGGCAGCCGGGCGGGCGAACGCCCAGTCGTCGGCGGAGCGCCGCAGGGCGCGCAACACCTGCACCCACGGCCAGTAGCCGGGAGCGCTGGCGGAGTCCCAGCAGGCCGATCCCAGCACGAGCGCCCCGCGTCGCCGGGCCTCCCGCGCCGCCGACGTGACGAGGGTGGTCTTGCCGATGCCCGGCTCACCGGCGACCAGGACGAGACCGCCGTGACTGGTGGCCGCCCGTTCCAGCTCGGCGCGCAGCAGACCCGCGGGATGATCCCGCCCGATGATGGCGTCGCCGACCCGCGCGTCCATGGTTTCCAGACGGTACTGGAACCCACCGACGGTGAGCGTCGAATATGCCGCACGCCGCCAGCCCGTTGCTCCCTATCTTTCCCTATAAGGGTAGGATAGGGAACGATGACGGAAGACATGTACTCGGTCGAGCAGGTCGCTGACCGGCTCGGGCTGCACGTGCGCACCGTCCGGGGCTACATCCGCTCCGGGCGGCTGCGGGCCGTGCGGATCGGCAAGCAGTACCGGATCGCCGCCAGCGACCTCGACGCGCTGACCGCGCGGCCACCCCTCGGGGGTACGCCCGTCGCGGGCATCGTCGGGTCGGCCGAGGTGTCGAGCATCGTCCAGGTGGACGGGGTCGACCGGTCGGCCGCCGACCGACTCGGCACGCTCGTGCTCGCCAGCGCCAACACCGGGCACGACCCGGCCCGGCCACTGCGTGTGCAGACCGTGCACGACGACCAGCGCCACCGCTTGAAGATCATCATCATCGGTGACCCGGCCGGCACGGCCGAGTTGCTGCACCTGCTCGACGCCGTCCTCACCGCCGACAACGGCCTGATCGACCGGGAGGTCCACGATGCCTGACGAGATGCAGCAACGCGCCGGAGTGCCGGTGCTGGTCTGCGACCCGGCGGGCCCGCCGATCGCCACCGAGCAGGACGCGCTGGACCTGATCGGCGCGGCCTTCCTCGGCGCCCAGGTGGTGGCCGTACCCGCCAGCCGACTCGACGACCGCTTCTTCTCGCTCGGCACCCGCTTCGCCGGTGACGTGATGCAGAAGTTCGTCAACTACCGGCTGCGGCTCGCCGTGGTGGGCGACATCTCGACGCAGCTCGCGGGAAGTTCGGCGCTGCGTGCTCTCGTGCACGAGTCGAACCGGGGCGAGCACATCTGGTTCGTGCCCGACCTCGACGCCCTCGACGAACGACTGCGCGACGCGGCCTGACGCCCTCACGAACCCTGGAAGAGCGCCAACTCCACCGCGTCCGGCTCGACGCCCCGGCGCTGGGCCTGCTCGGCGGCCCAACGCAGATAGGCCAGCCACTCGTCCGGCGACCATCCGTTGCGGCGGGTGACCCCAGCCTCGGCGGGGAGGCGGCCGGCCACCACGCGGTCCAGGATCAGCGGCTGAAGGCCGCCCACGCCGCGCCGGTAGCCGGCGAAGTAGAGAACCTTCGTGAAGAAGGCCGGCCCCAACCACGGCAGGCGGGCCTGGGCGGGGTCACGGAACCGCCGGTACGCCGTGCGGAGCGCGGCCTCGTCCGCGACCGACATCTCCTCCAGGGCCGACGTCAGACGCTCACCCGTCGGATCGCCGCCGAGCGACCTGGCGGCGCGCCACGGCCCGTACCCGATGGGCCCGTAACCCCACATCAGCACGGCGGCCAGCAACTGCCGCGCGCTCGCCGAGCCGGCCCGGTACGCGTCGGCGACCGCGAACACGTCCTCCCGCCAGACCTCGCCGCTGCTCGGAAAGCCGTCCGGCCAGGCGTCCGCCGGCAGCCCGGCTCGCCACCGGTCCACCCGAACGACGATCGGACGCTCTCCTGGCAGTGGTCGCCGCATGGCCGCCTCCCTCTGGTCGTGGAGCAGCCCGCTGCGCTCGGGCCACCCTCCGTGACCGGCACGCTATGGCCGCACCGGCCCACCCACCGCCCCGCGAACGTCATATCGGGGTATCGGAGCCCGAGGGACGAGTTCAGTCGGTGCGGGCAGCCGGTGGACGGACGCCCAGCAGCTCGGCGAGGCTCACCATCGCGGCCTGGAAGTCGACCCGGTCGGCGGCGTGGAACCGTCGGAAGAACCAGTCGGGTACGCGTGCCTGTCCCCGCCGACTCTCAAAGATCAGATCCTGGGTCTGCCGGGCGAGGGTGAGCAGGCGCGATTCGACGTCCGGGGCGTCGTCCTGGACGGCCGTGGCGATCTGCCTCTGCAGGATCGCGAGCGCGCGGTGCCGCTCGGCGGCGACATCCCGTTGGCCCCGGTAGATCTCGACGCCCAGCAGGAGGACGCCGAGGGACGGGACGAACCACTGGGTCAGCAGGTCGGCCACGGTCAGCCCGGCGGTCACCGCGAAGACGATGCCCACACCGGCCCACAGGGCCACCCCGGTCAGCACGGTGTACGCGTACCGTCGGCGGACCCGGGCGCCCCAGCCCAGGTTCTGGTGCTGGCAGGCGAGCACGTCGTACGGGCGCGGCAGGTGTGGCACCTCGTAGTAGTCCCGGAGGTACCGCTCGTCGCCCCGGTAGGCGCGGTCGAGCCGGCTCACCTCCTCCGGCCCGAGCGGCTCGCCCGCCGCGACCGTGTTCCAGGGCAGGTCGAAGAGGCGTACGTCGAACATCTCCTGGAGGGTGGCGGCGCGGCGGATCTGGCCCGTCGACCAGGTGCCGAGCCCGATCGCGTTGACGACGGCCCAGAGGGCGCCCACGGCGGTGACGCCCACTGCCGACACGCCGGTGACGGCGACGACGGCGCCGCCGACTCCGATCGCGACGGAGAGCGCCATCCGCAGGTTGTCGAGCCGTTGCGCGCGGCGGTGGCAGACCGACATGGCGTGTAACAGCGCCATCATCGGGGGGTGGTTCTGCCGGCTGAGCAGGGAATCAGTACGCTCTGTCACAGCACCCCCTCACCTCAGTGAGCGAGTGTATATCCACGCGGGTCCATGTGACGGATGGTCATGTTTTGACTCTGCAAGGTGACCATTTGGCTACCATTTAGTAGGTTTCACATGTGACTGCGAATTACACACTCGTTCGGCGGGTCTCCGGGTAATCTCTGGTCCGCGCACATCCCGCGCACCACCCTTTCCGGCCGACGCAACCCCTGGTCGCCCCTGTCCACCTGTCCACTTCAGCCATCACGAAGGGTCGACCGAACGGACATGGACGACGGCGTCGATGACCTCGTGCGGGACAGCCTGGTCTCCAAGGCCGTGCGCTCCTGGGCGGAGCTGAACGGCGGCACGGTCCGGGCGCCACAGGTCCCCCTGCGCACCCACGGCTACACCAACGCCTTCCTGTTCACCATCATGTTCAGCCGTCCGGCTTTCGCTCGCGGCAACATCACCGAGAAGTTCCTCGTCAAGGCGCACGCCCGACGGACGGACGAACAGGCTCGACACGAGCAGGCATGGCAGTCGAACCCGGACTTCGCCCGTCGCCACCTGGTCAGGCAACTCCATCCGGCGCAGCGGGTCGACGACGAACGGATCCTGACCTTCCAGGAGCTCGCGAACGATGGTCGTCCGGTGACCACCCTGGACGTCCTCGCCGACGAGGCCCTGCTCGACAGCTTCCGGGTGGTGGCGACCGCGATCCTGAACGACTGGAACCGTCCCCCGGAGACCAGCGGTCGGCAGGGACGCCCGACGGACATCACCACGGTCGGCGCCTACCTCCGCCGGGAGCTGTCGTTGGCCGGGGCGCTGGACGACGTGTCGCAGCTGGGCGCCCGCCTCGGACCGTTCGGGCTGGCGGGTGACTGGATCGTCATGGACGGCATGGTTCTGCCCAATCCGTTGCGGGCACTCGCCGACGATTCGCCGATCGGGGCGAGGAAGATCGAGTACGTCTACGGATTCGCGCACGGCGACCTGCACGGCGGCAACATCGTCATCCCCCTGGACGACGACATCCCTCGACCGAAGAAGTTCCGCATGGTCGACCTCGAAACCTTCGAGGACACCGCACCACTGACCCGGGACCTCGTCTGTCTCCTGCTCACCACCCTGCTGCGCCACGTCGCACCCCCGCAGGCCGAGAAGGGGTCCGGGTTACCGGCGGCACAGGCCACGGCACTGATCCGCAAGCTGCTCCAACCGAGCGCGAACCGGCGCAGCCCGGCGCTGCCGCGCGTACTCGACGATCTGGTGGACGCCGCCGACCGGATCGGTCGCAATGCCGTGCTGGGCGGCCTGGGCCAGGAGTGGCAGACGCAGTTCCGGCTCTCCCTGATCGCCCAGGCGCTCGTCTGCACGACCTTCGACAACCTCAGCGACGACGGCCGCCGCTGGTGCTTCCGCCTGGCGGCCGAGACGTACGCGAAGGAGTTCCTTCCACCGACGACGACGCCGGACCATTCCACGCTGCTCGACCTCGCGATCGATCGGCCGTCCCGGCCACGGACCACCAACCGCGCTCCTCAGCAGCGGCCGGGCGACAACTTCTTCGACGGTGGCGGCTGCCCCGACAACCTCCGTGCCGAGCAGGGATCGCTGCACGCCGACTCCTTTCGTCCGGCAGCCAACTCGATCCACGCTGAACCCCGTCTCGGCGGCCGAGCGTCGGGCCGACGACCCGGCCCACGCGGAGAAGGCGTACCGCACCCACGTCAACCGGCCAACGACAGCGCGGCATGGGCGGGGAAACCCGCGAAGCGCCGGAACTTCTCGAAGGAGAGGCTCGGGCTGATCACGGCCGCCGTCATCGGCGGAGCCGCACTGACAACCACGGTGGGCAACCCCGGATCCATGGGGCTGCACCGAGCGGAGGGGACGACCGCGCCTCCGTCCCGAAGCATTCCGGAAGGGCCCGACCGTGGCGCGAGTCGGAACGAGGCCGGCCAGCAGTTGAACGACCTGGCGCTCAGGGTCGCCGGGCTACGGGAGCCGGTGCCGCCTGGTCGCTACACCTTCACCTGCCGCAGGGTGTGGGCGCCCGAGACGAAAGAACAACGAGACGACGCGAAGACGTTGTACCAGGAGGTGCGGCTGTGGTGGAACTCCCGCCGCGCTGGCCGGTCCGTCACGACGACCGAGGAGAGGCCCGGGCATTCGGCGGTCCGGCCGGACGTGCAGCCGTACGGCGATGGCGAGCTGACCGAGGTTCTCCCGCTGCCGGCCGAGACCCCGGACGAGCTGCGTGACCAGCTCCGGCAGCTCCTCGAATCGGGACCGCCCGCGCGGCGGAACGCCTCGGGAGCCCTACGGCACGTGGTCGAGTTCCACCAGAACCACCTGTTGACACCACCGCAGCGGGCAGCGCTCCTGTCATACCTCGCCGACGCCAGGGGCATCACGTATCGCAAGGCGCAGGTCGACCGGGCGAACCGGCGCGGCTACGCGTTCAGTGCCGACGACGGCGAGGGTCGACGTGACACGGTGATGTTCGACGAAGACGGGCGGGTGCTCAGCCATGAGCTGACCACCGTGGGCGGTGCGCTCATCAGTTACAACCTGCTGGTGACGAGCACCAGGACCGACACGATGGCCGAGCCGGACTGCGACTGAGGCCGACCCGGCCGTGGCCCCTGCCACCGGTCGCCTCGCCCGTCAGGGGCAGTACCGGTCGACGTAATTCGGCCAGTCCCGATAGGGCGCGGCGTCGCTACGGACCCGATTGCCGACACCGATCGTGAACAGCTTGGTGTCGTAGTAGTAGAACGAGACGGACCCGCTACCGAGGTTGTAGTGCGCGGAATCGACCCGGTACTGCCACTGCCAGGTGGCCAGGTTCTGGCGTCCGCAGGAAGAAAGCCGGCCACGTGGGTATCCGAAGTTCGGATACTCGTAGAAGCAGTACCAACCCGACGGACAGTCGGCGGTGGCGAGCACCCCGACGGGTGCGCGCAGGGTGACGACCAGGTCTCCGTCCTGGTAGCTGATCTCGTTGTCGTTGATTGCCTTACCGCCGGGATGATCGGCCAGGTAATCCGCCATTTCTTGAGACAGGCCACCTCGATGAAGAGAGGAGGCGCGGGATGGGACGGGCACCAGGAACACGATCAGCAGACAGCCGAGTGCCACAGCCATTGTTGCTCGGATGGGATGGACAGCTACCATTCGACACCTCGCGATGTGAGCGCCGTTCGGTCAGCATAAAAACTCCGCGCAATCCACCGCGAGCGGATGAAGCGCGATCACCAACGTCAGCAGTGCCCAAATAGGAACAATCGAGCACGCCACACCCCACGTTGGTCAAATTTGTGGAAGTTCCATCTGACCGGACCACCAGGGCGCACGAACAGACATTGATGACAGCGGATAGGTTCCCTACCATTCGGGACATGAGTGTCCGTCGCGTCCCCACCGTCGTCGTTCTCGCCGCGCTGGTCAGCCTGAGCGCCGTCGCCCCCGCCCGCGCCGACGACACCCCGGCACTGACCACGCCCGGCAGCCCGATCGTGCTGGCCAACGAGCCACACCAACTGACCCTGACCTGGGCGCCCGCGGCCTGGGCGAGCACGCCGACCGGGGACGGCCCGATCAGTTACGAGGTGCAGGTGCCGCTGGGCCCATACACGTACCGCCTTCTCGGCACCACCGACGCGACCACCCTCACGCTCACCGACCTGGCGCCCGGCACGACGTACCCGATCGCCATCGCGGCCCGCGCGCCCGGCGGCTACTCCGACAGCTCCCCCACGACGACCGTCCGCACCGCCCCCGGCCGCGCCACGGTCGCCTACCGCAACCTGGACTGGTCCCCCACGAACAACCAGATCCAGTACGTCCTCCAGGTCACCAACACCGGCGGCGGACCGCTCGACCTGAGCACCGTGCGGGTGCGCTACCACCTGCGTTTCGAGGGTGGCAACACGTCGCTGGTGACCAACTGCGACTGGGCCGCGCTGGGCTGCGACCAGGTCCGGCAGACGGTGCTGTTCTTCGTGCCACCGGGGACGCCGCCCGGCTATCCGGTACCGGGCACCACGATCCCGGGCTGGGTCGAGCTGACCTTCGCCGGCGGGACGCTCGCCCCGGGGGCGTCGACCGGGCCGATCCAGCTACGCCACCACCGGCACAGTTGGAGTGACATCGACGAGCGCGACGACCCGAGCTGGCTCGGCAACCGCCAGTGGACCGAGAACGAACGAATCACCGTGGACGTGGAAGGGGTCCGCGAATTCGGCGACACGAACACCTGACGCTGCGCGGGCGGCCGGTCCCCAGGCGGCGCCGGTCGGCCTCGACCTGATGAGCCTGATGCCTGTGAGTCATCTTGATGACTCACAGGCATCACCCACTCAGACACCATGCCGGCCGCTGTCGCGTCGGCCAAAGCTCGGAGGTGTGTAGACCCGGGCATTCGGTATGCCCACGGCCAGCAGCCGCGCCCGGGCACCGGCCAGCATCGCCGACCAACCGATGCGACGGCGGGCTGCTCGACCGCAGGACGTGTACGACAGACGCTGAGGGTGCTGTGTTCGCTCGATCGCATCTCATCCGGGTCGGGCAGACTGCGGGCATGACGGAACGTCCGGTGCTGTATCTGGTCGTCTGCGCTGCCGGCCCCGCGGAGCACATCGACGAGCTGGTCGACCTGTTGATCGCGGACGGATGGCGGGTGTGCATGATCGTCAGTCCCACGGCCGCGCCGTGGCTCGACCGAGCCGCGTTGCAGGAAAAGACCGGCTATCTCGTACGCGTCGAGTGGCGCATGCCCGGCGACCCCGAGCCGCACCCACCGGCCGACGTCGTGGTGGCCGCGCCGATCACGTTCAACACGGTGACGAAGTGGGCGCTGGGCATCAACGACACGCTGGCGCTCGGCGTCCTGAACGAGTCGCTGGGTGCGGGCCTACCGATCCTCGCTTTCCCCCACGTCAAGGCAGAACTGGCCGCCCATCCGGCGTACGCGGGTCACGTAGCGGTGCTGCGCGGTTCCGGCGTGGACATCGCCGATGGAAGGGCGCTCGACCCGGTGCACAGGCCGGACCGTTGGGGTGCGGTCATTGAGGCGGCCCGCTCGGCTCGACGTTCTTGATTCGTGCCGGGTGCCGACATGCGCGCTGCGCATCTGGCAACCCCACTTTTCACGGTGCATGAGGCGACACGCGGAGGAGACGTACTCGACAATTGCACGTTGACTTATGCCGCTCTGACTGAACGAGCCGTCCACATACAGAACGGTTCTGTGGCTAGGCTGCCGGGATGACGGATCTTGAGCGGGGTGTATATGAGCACCTGATCACCCGCGAACCGCTCAACAGCACATCGACCTGCCGGACCAGGCTGAACTGACATGACTCAGTCGAGCTTGGACAGGAAGGCACGGACCGCAGCGGCGAACTGCGCTTGAGCATCGTGATGCACTACGTGGCCTGCTGGCAGCTCGACCAGCCGGGCCCAACCGTGGCGGCGGGCGACCATCTCGCGCGCGTGATCGGCCGCCAGCTCGTCACTGCGTGTGCCGCGGATCAGAAGGGTGGGGCCGGTCACCGCTACCCAGTCCTTCCAGTGGTCACCGTTGAGTGCTTTCTGGGACGCCACCGTGTCATCGATGTCGAAGGAAAAGCCCCAGCCGTCTTCCGACTGCCGGAAGGAGCACTCCAGATAGGGAGCCGCCCCACGCAGGGCCGAGGCCAGCGCATCGCGGGATGGTGCTTGGCGAGGAAGGCTGGTGGTGAACGACCAGTCGCAGTCCACGAGCGCGCCGATGTCCTCGACGATCAGTGCGGTGACCAGATCCGCGTGCCGGCTGGCGTACTGGTAGGCGTTCACCCCGCCGAGTGAGTGGCCCAGCACCGCAGCCGGGCCCACCTTCAGATGCCGGTGAAAGGCGACGACGTCGGCAACGTAGTCGTCCCGCTCGTAGCTCTCGGCACGGTCGGACTCTCCATGCCCACGCTGATCGAGCGCAATCACCCGCCATTGCGGTGCCAGCGCTTCAGCCAGCGGCGCGAACGCCGATGCCTCGTTGTAATGCCCGTGCAGAGCCAGAAGAGGCATACCCGGACCGCCGAAGTCGAGATACGAGAGCCTCCGACCGCCAACCGTGAAGAACTCCCGCATGACCTGAAATCCTAGATCAACGATCGTCAGCTCACTCGACGTGCACTGAGCGAACGGTGCCGTGCCGCAAGCTCGCCTTCCACGCCCCCGCGTGATCGCGCGTTAGGTTGATGCCCATGGAGCAGCGGATCAGCCTCATCACCCTGGGAGTCGCGGACGTAGCCCGCGCGAAGGCGTTCTACGAGCAGCTCGGCTGGCGGGGTCAGGAGGTCGAGGGGACGGTCTTCATCCAGGCCGGCGGCCTGGCCCTCGTCCTCTGGGGCCGCGACAAGCTGGCCGCCGACGCGGGCATCGACGACCCGGGCACCGACGGCTTCGGCGGGGTGACCCTCGCCCAGAACGTCCGCTCCCGGGCCGAGGTCGACGAGGTGATCGCCACCGCGACCAAGGCAGGCGCGACGGTGACCAAGCCGGCCCAGGAGACCTTCTACGGCGGCTACGCCGGTTACTTCGCCGACCCGGACGGTCACCTGTGGGAGATCGCCTGGAACCCCGGTTTCACCCTCGCGGAGGACGGCTCCCTCACCGTCCCCGACTTCAGCGCCATGAACTGAGCAACAGCGGCACGAGAGGCAGCGATGACGCCGGTCACGGTGCCGGGGACGGGCAGAGCAGCGGGTCCAGCACCGGCAGTCGAAGAGGGTCCAGACAGATAGCCAGCAACTCCGGGTCCGGCGTAGGCGTAGCCGTCAGAGTCGGGGTCGACGTCGGGGAGGCCGACGCGACGGGCGGCGTCGGCAGGGCTGACGCGGGCGGGTCCGTGCTGGGGACCGGCGCCGGCACCGCACTCGCCGACGGGGTCGGGACGACGGGCGGCGCGGCAGCCGGTGGCAGGGCCACCGCTACGACAGGGGACACCACTGTAGAGGCATCTGCCGGGGCCGACGGCCGGACAGTTGATGCGGGCGGGGCGGTCCATACGGCACTCACGGCCGAGCCGACCCGCGTCCTGGGTGCCACCGGCCCGACGAGTCCCATCGGCACGAGGGTCGCCCCCGCCCTCGGCAGGTCCAAGGCGACGATCTCCGCCGAGGACACCGGGCCGACAGGACCTGACACGCCAGGGCCCAGAGCGCCCGGTCCGAGCGTCACGAACACCACCGCGGCGACGGCGGCGGCAGCGACCGCCCGCCGGTCGGGGCGTACGGCCGTCAGCGGCGCGTCGTCGGGCCCCACCAACAGAGCAGGCGCGGGCGGGGCGGCCCGGTGGGCGGTCAGCAGCGCGTCGACCTGCGCGATGACGGCCCCGCGGTCATCCACGGAAGTCGCGAGGGTGAGATAGAAGCGGAAGTTCACCACGGCACCGGACGGGACCAGCAGCCCGTCAAGTCGGCCGCGGTCCGGCAGCAGGGTGACCGGGACGTCGGGGTGATGGGCGGGGCCGACCAGGTCGTCGTACCGCCACTCACGCCGGTGCTCCCGACCGCCGAAGGCCACCCGTCGACTGGTCACCACGGCCATGCCGGTATCGACGGCGCGCAGGCCCGGCGGCAGTGCCTCGGAAGAGGGCTCAGCGAAGGAACACGAACCCGGCGTGGGCAGCCCGGGGACGTGCCGCGCCTCGGCCTCGACAAGCGTGGCGACGGGCAGGACGCGGAAGACGAGTTCGTCGTCGTCGAGATCCACCGGCAGGCCGGCGCGGGGCTGCGTACACCCGATGAAGCTGGCTGCTTCGATTCGCAGGCGGACCAGGTGGTCGTCGCGGCGCTGCCAGGCGTCGGCGGCGTCGCGGTACGCGCGCTGCCGGCGCTCGTTCTCGCGCTCGGCCCAGGCGCTCCGCCAGGGGGCGTGGGCCACAGAGGTCACGGTCACACGCGGTACAACCGCTCACGTACGTGACAGGCAACGCGACCGGGATCGATGCATCCCTTTGGTCCTCAAAGAGGAGAATTGACGGACGCCGGCGGCTGCTCCGGCAGGGAACCGGAGCAGCCGCCGGAACAGCACTACGGCCGCAGCGAGGTGAAGAACTGCGTCAGTTCACCGGCCAGCAGATCCGGCTCCTCCAGCGGCATGAAGTGCCCGCCCCGGCCCGGTTCGCTCCAGTGCCGGATGTCGGTGCAGGCCCGCTCGGCGATCGAGCGGGGAAAGTTCGCCTGCGAGGGTTCGGTGCTCACCGTGAACGCGGCGGGCACGGTGATGTCGGGTCGTGGCGTGTTGTGGTCGAAGTCGGCGTACTGCCGGAACGACGAGCCGATCGTGCCCGTCACCCAGTACAGCGTGATGATGGTGAGCAGGGTGTCCCGGTCGATGCTGTTCGCCAGGTCACCGTGGTTGTCGCTCCAGTCCCGGTACTTGTCGACGATCCACGCGGCAAGCCCGGCGGGTGAGTCGGCGAGCGCCGCTGCCAGGGTGTCCGGGCGGGTGCCCATGATGGCGCTGTAGCCGCCGTCGGTCTCGTCGTACGCGGCCTCGGCGTCCAGGAACGCCTGCTCGGCGGGCGACAGCGGGTGGGCGTCGAAGCTGGCCGGGAACGGTGGATGGATCATGTGGATGCCGGCCACCTGCTCCGGGTAGAGGGCGCCGAGCCAACCGGTGACCACTCCCCCGACGTCACTGCCGAAGGCGCCGTAGCGTTCGTAGCCGAGCACGTCGGTCATCAGCTCGTGCAGCGTCCGGGCCAGCAGCGCCCGGGTCACCGGCTCGTTCGGCGTAGCCGAGAAGCCGAAGCCGGGCAGTGAGGGCACCACCACGTCGAACGCGCCGCCGGGCCGGTGGGGGTCGGTCAGTCGGTCGACCAGCGGCAGCATCTCGACGAAGCTGCTGGGCCAGCCGTGGCTGAGGATCAACGGCAACGGCGCGGGCGCGTCCGCCGGGCGCGCGGCCCGGACATGCAGGAAGTGCAGCTTCCGGCCGCCGACGACGGCCAGGTGCTGGGGGTACGCGTTGAGCTCGGCTTGGCGAGCTGACCAGTCGAACCCGTCGTGCCAGTAGGACACCAGGTCCCGCAGGTAGTCGGGATCGACGCCGCCCTGCCACGGTTGTGTGCCGCTGCGGTCGGTGAAGCGGGTACGGGCCAGTCGAGCCCGCAGGTCGTCGAGAACCGCAGCGGGAACGTCGATGCGGAACGAGGAGACAGACATTTGTCCTCCGGTGAAGGAGGGCGCTCCCCGACGCGAAAGGTCAGCTGAGGGGGACGGCCGGGAGGAGCGCCCAGGAATGACGATGGGTGGTCACCGGGCTCACCTCCTCTCGTGGCTGACGACGATCACCCTACACAAGCCCGCGCCGCCACCTGGACGCTGAGGTGGCGGCGCGGCGTGGTCGGCTCAGGCTGACGGCATGCCCTCTTCCGGCATCTCGAAGACCCTGCGGATGTCCACCTCGACGTCACCGACCGTTTCGGTGAAGACGTCGACGAACCGCCGTCCCCACTCCACCGCCTCCTCGTGAGAGCGGACGTCCAGCAGGGCGAACCCGGCGATCAGCTCCTTGGTCTCGGTGAACGGCCCGTCGGTGACAGTGGTCTTGCCGCCGCTCACGGTGATCCGGGTGGCACCGTCGGAGGTCTGGCAGAGCCCTTCGGCGGCGAGCAGCACTCCGGACTGCACCACCTCTTTCATGAAGTCGTCCATCCGGGCCGTGAACTCGGGGCTCGGGTTGAACGCCTCAGGCTGGGTCTCGTCGAGCTTGTGCATCAGCATGTACCGCATCGGTGTGGTCCTCTCGTGAAAGGTGAGTGTTGGTCAGCGGGTCAACGGTCGGGTGCAGAGCGCCGTGAGCCAGCCGAACGCGACGACGCAGGCGAGTGCCATCCGGACGCTGAGGGTGTCCTGGTCGGGCCAGGCCAGGATCGCGACGACGGCCAGCGCGCTGCCGACGGAGAACGCCGCCCACCCGCGCTGCCCGGCCCGCCACCACGCGCGGGCGAAGACCAGGCAGGCGATGGGCAGTGAGCCGAACGCCAGCCCCGCGCCGACACCATGCCCGACGGCGTGCCAGCTCAACGTGTCGGGCGCACCCTCGGGCGCACCGGCCGGCCAGCCCATGCTGGGGTCGGCGACCAGCACCCCGCCGATGATCAGGCCGATGCCGTGCACGGCGATCAACGCGGGCCCCCACGATCCGCCCGGCTGACCGCCCAGCGCCCGGCGCAGCCCGACCGCGCCGGCCAATGCGAGCAGACCGGTCAGCACGAAGTTGGCGACCTGAATCCAGCCGAAATCACCCAGCGCCAACAGGCTGAGTGGCTGCCGGCTCAGGTCGAACCCATCCCGGGTGAGCACCTGGGCGGCGGCCACCACCACGAACAGCGGGCCGGCGAGGACTCCGCCGGCCAGTAGCGCCCTGGTCGTCGTACGCCGGGAGTCGACGCCGGCCACCGCGGGCCCCGCGCTCGCCTCGTTCGCGGTCGTCGTCATGTCGCCCTCCTCGTCTCTGCCGGCGGGGAGCCCGGTCCGGCAGTTCTGCCGGCCCAGGGCCGGTCCCGCGCGCCGGCGCGAGCCGGCCTGTCACTGACGCGTCGAGCGGCCGGCGCGGAATACGACATGACGGCCGGAGAATTTTTCAGCGGCTCGGGGCGACGCCTCGGGCGCAGTCGGCGGCGCGGGCGAGCAACAGCGCGCGCTCGCGTTCGTTGCCGGTCAGCTCGGCGGCCCGCTCGAACTCGGCGCGCGCCTCGTCGTGGCGGCCCAGCTTGGCCAGCAGATCGCCGAGCACGCTCGGCAGCAGGTGGTAGCCGGCCAGCGCCGGTTCGTCGGCCAGCGCCTGGGCCAGTTCCAGGCCGGCGGCCGGGCCGGCGGCGAAGGAGACCGCGACGGCCCGGTTCAGCTCCACGACCGGCGACGGCACGACCCTTACCAGCTCGTCGTAGCCGGCCGCGATCCGCGCCCAGTCCGTCTCCTGCGGGGTACGGGCCCGCGCGTGGCAGGCCGCGATCTCCGCCTGGAGGGTGTACGGGCCGGGTGCGCCCGCGGCCGCGCGGGCCCGGTCGAGGGCGGCCAGGCCCCGACGGATCAGCATCCGGTCCCAACGCCCCCGGTCCTGTTCCAGCAGCAGGATCGGTTCGCCGGTCGGATCGACCCTCGCGGCGGTGCGGGATGCCTGGATCTCCAGCAGCGCGGCCAGCCCGTGCACCTCCTGTTCGTCGGGCATCAGCCCTTGCAGGACGCGGGCCAGGCGCAGCGCGTCCGCGCAGAGGGCGGGACGCATCCAGTCGTCTCCGGCGGTCGCCGAGTAGCCCTCGTTGAAGATCAGGTAGATCACTTCCAGCACCGACGCGAGCCGTTCGCCGCGCTCGGCGACGCCGGGCACCTCGAATGGCACCTTCGCCTCGGCGAGGGTTTTCTTGGCTCTGGTGATCCGCTGCGCGACTGTCGTCTCGGGCACCAGGAAGGCCCGCGCGATCTCCTCTGTCTTCAGACCGCCGAGCATGCGCAGGGTCAGCGCCGCCCGCGCCTGGGGCGACAACACCGGATGACAGGCGGTGAAGAGCAGCCGCAGCAGGTCGTCGTCGATCCGGTCCTCGAAGGCGGCGTCGAAGTCGGGGGTGAACTGCTCGTCGCCGAGGTCGCGCCCCAGGTCGGCGACCCGACGTTCCAGCAGGTTCCGGCGGCGCAACGCGTCTATCGCCCGCCGCTTGCCGACAGTGGTCAGCCATGCGCCCGGGTTGGCCGGCACGCCGTCGCGCGGCCACTGTTCCAGTGCGGCCACCAGGGCGTCCTGGGCCAACTCCTCGGCCCAGCCGACGTCACGTACCAGGCCGGCCAGCGCGGCGATCACCCGTCCGGCTTCGATCCGCCAGACCGCCTCGACCGTGCGGTGCACCTGCTCGTCCCCCATGACCGCCCATCACAGCAGGCCGGTCCCGTTGGGACAAGGAAGCGGACACGGCCCGCCGGGCGGGTCAGGCCGTGGCGGGCTGGAAGAGTTCGACCGGGTTGCCGGCCGGGTCGTCCAGGACAATCTGCCGACCCCCTGGGCCGCTGACGACGTCGCTGCGGAACCCCACTCCGGCCGCGCGCAGCCGGGCTACCTCGGCGTCGATGTCGGCGACGATCAGGTGGATGCGGTTCCAGCCGCCCGGCCGCGGACGGCGACCGTCGGGCAGGGCCCGGCCCGCCGAGCTGGCCGGGCCGGAGAGCAGCAGCCGCAGGTTGCCGCGCCGCACGTCGGCGAACGCGGGCAGGAAGGCGCTGGCCGAGGTGAAGCCCAGGTGGACGGTGTAGAAGTCGACCGCGGCGGCCACGTCGTCGACGAGGTACCGCACGCTGACCGTGCTGTCATCGATGGGGCTGGTCATGATGCCCTCTCTCCCGGAGTGACGAGCGTGTGCAGCAGAAAGTCGATCCGCTCGGCGAGGTCGTCGGCGACCTGCTGGAACGCGGGCAGTCCCGCCGGGTCCGCCGCCGGGTCCGGGATGCTCCAGTGCGCGCCGCGCGAGCCTGCGGGGAAGTCGGGGCAGACCTCCTTGACCCGGTCGCAGAGGGTGATGACCGCGTCGAACGGCTGGCCGGTGAACACGTCGAAGTGCTTGGGCCGGGCCGAACCCAGGTCGATGCCGCGCGCCGACATGACGGTCACCGCGTGCGGGTGGACGGGCTTCGGCCGGCTCCCGGCGCTGTACGCCTGCACGGCGCCGGCGGTGCGGTGCCGCAGCAGCGCTTCAGCCATCTGCGAGCGGGAGCTGTTGCCGGTGCACAGGAACAGCACCCGCCCGGTCACCGAGGTGGCCGATGGGGGCGTGGCGAGCCGCAGCCCGGGATGCAGGGCCGCGCCAGCACCCGACAGCAGGCCCGCGCACGTGGCCAGGTCGAGCGAGTAGTAGGTGTCGCGGCCGTCGGCGCTGCTGCGCCGGGCGGTCACGAGCGCGGCCTTGCGGAGTTTGCCGAGGTGGTACGAGATGAGGCTCTGCGGCTGGCCGAGACGTGCGGTCAGCTCGTGCACGGCGAGGTCACCGCGGGCCAGTTCGCTGAGCAGACCCCACCGCACGGGGTGCCCGGCGGCGGTCACGAACCCCGGGGGTGCGCTGGTTCCGGACGACATCACACTCGCAGATTACATCAAACTGATTTGATGTAAATAGCGGTCAGCTCGCCCGTCTCCGGCGTGACAGGGAGCCGGGCAGCGGTTCGTCGGCCGGGAACCGCGAGCGCGTACGCGGCGGGTACGCCTCGCAGTGCCCCGCCCACTGGTCGGCGGCGACCGCGAGGGCGTCGGCCGAGACGGTGAGGACCAGCGGGTAGATGGCGGTGGCCGGCCGACGCATCCACGGGGGCAGCGACTCGGCGGAGAACTCGACGATCAGTTCCAGCCGACGCCGACGGAGCACCCGGGTACGCAGGGCCAGGTTGGGTTCGATGAAGCGGACCATCGCCGGTGGCGGGTGCGGGCCACCGGCCGCCGCCGCCTGGCCGTGCAGCCAACTGCCCAGCGCGCGGGCCTCCTCGACCAGGAGGCTCGGGTAGTGGTGCGACCACAGTTGACCGTCGGCGGTGCGGGCGTCCACCTCGATGAGCAGCCAGTCCTGCCAGCCCGGCGCGGCCAGGTCGGGGTCGTCGGGCGGGTCGATGCCCGGCTGGTAGCCGACCGGGCGAATCCGCACCCGGGCGCCGTCGTCGGATCGGATCTCCACTCAATCATTCTGGCCGAACTGAACGATCGTTATGGTGGAAACGCGCTACTTCGTGACGGTCCGCCGGACGCCCCGGTGTTCGGAGCACGCGCCCGCCCGGCCGCCCGCGAGGCTGACCGAGCCGTCCCGGCACTGCACGAGGTAGCCCCGACCCGCCCAGAACTGCGGCACACAGTCGAACCAGTCGCACACCTCGACGGCCGGCCGGCGGATTCGGGTACCGCCGCAGAAGTCGTACCCCAGGGGATTTTCCGGCGCCCCGCAGCGCGGACCGGACGTCGCGCGGGACGACGGGCGCGGCGACGGCTTCCGTCTGGGCGCGGGCGGCGGGACCGCCGGCCGCAGTAGCGCGGGAAACGCGCTGCCGGCCGGCGCCGGCGTGGCCGCCACGGCGACCTCCGCACCACCCGTCGGGTGCGACGGGTTCGAGTCGAACAGCGCCGCCGGCACGATCAGCGCGACGGCCGCCGCCACCGCGATCGACCGTCGACCACCGGGCACGAGCGAGGAGAGTCGGGCCTGCGCCGGCGTGGCCACCGCCGGCCGGAACGGCTTGAGCTGGTCGTGCTCCGCGATCAGCTCGTCGAGCTGACCGAGCACCGCGGCACGCTGCTCGATCGAGTCGGCGAAGGCCAGCGTCAGCTTGAACCGGAAATCCGCCGCCGCGTCGGTGGGCAGCAACAGACCGGTGGTACGCCGTCGGTCCAGCACCTGGATCAGGGTCACCGGCGCCGCCGGGTCGTGGGCCAGCCCGGTGATCCGGCCGTACGCCCAGTCGCGTCGACCGCGCCCGCCCAGCAGCACCAGCCGGCGGCTCGTGATGACGGCCATGCCGGCGTCGGTGACGCGTACGCCGTCGGGTCGACGCGGACGCAGTGACGCGGCCGGCACGGCGACCGTCAGGTCCGGCGCGGGCAGCACGGCCGTGTGTCGCACCTCGACCAGTTGCGCGGCGGGCAGCGCCCACAGCACCACCTCGTCGTCGAGGAGTTCGAGTGGAAGCCCCGCGCCGGCCGCGGCGGAACCGTGGAAGTCGGCGGCCAGGGCGCGCAGCCGCCGTAACTCGTCATCGCGTCGCCGCCAGGCCGTCTCCGCGCCGCGGTACGTGCTGATCCGCCGCACGTTCTGCCGCTGCGCCCAGCGGTACCGCCAAGTGGAACCCGTCGAATCAGTCTTTGCCACGCCGACTCCTTCGCCGCGTAGGCCACCAATCTGGGGTGCACTCGGATTAACAGGTGTGACGGTCGGCCGGGACACGCCAGGACGCGCGAACTACCCGAACGGCGGATCAACCCGGACGATAGGGCGATACTGCCGCGTCGATTCACCTTCCCTCGTGTCGTGCGGGGTGGTCGCTGTCTCGGTAACGTCAGCCGCAGCCGGGTGGCGACGCCGCCGCACCGCCCGCACGAAGGGGGTGAGGGTCATGCCGCCGGACACCCTGCCCGGCGTGGTCGTCGGGGTCGACATCGGCACCACGAGCACCAAGACCATGGCGTACGACACCGACGGGCGATTGCTCGCCAGCCACTCCGCCGCCTACCCCCTCGACGACCCGCACCCCGGGTACGCCGAGCAGGACCCGGAGGTGATCCTCGCCGCCGTCGTCGAGTCGATCCGGACCGTGGTGACCGAGCTGACCGTGCCGGTCTCCGGCCTGGCCTTCTGCTCCGCCATGCACAGCCTCATCGGGCTCGACGCGGCCGGCAACCCGCTCACGCCGTCGGTGACCTGGGCCGACTCCCGGGCCACCCGCCAGGCCGAACGGTTGCGGGCCGTGCCGTCCGGGTTGGCATTGCACCGGCGCACGGGTACGCCCGTGCACCCGATGTCGCCGCTGCCCAAACTGCTCTGGTACGCCGAGCAGGAGCCCAGGCTCTTCGAACGCGTCGCGCACTGGGTCGGCATCAAGGAATGGGTGCTGCTGCGACTCTGCGAGGCGCTGGTCGTCGACCACTCGATCGCCTCGGCCACCGGCCTGATGGACATCCACACCCTCGAGTGGGACACCGAGGCGCTGACCATCGCCGGCATCACCGAGGAGCAGTTGCCCCAACTGGTCGCCACCACCGCCGTCCTGCCCGGCCTCACCCCGCAGGCCGCCACCGCCCTCGGCCTGCCTCAGCGCACCCCGGTGGTGGTCGGCGCCGGTGACGGACCGCTGGCCAACCTGGGCCTGGGCGCCGTGCACCCCGGCATCATGGCCTGCTCGATCGGCACCAGCGGCGCCTTGCGGGTCATGGTCGAACGCCCCAGCGTGGACCCGCTGGGCGGGGTGTTCTGCTACGCGCTGACCGAGGATCGCTGGGCGGTCGGCGGCGCGATCAACAACGGTGGCATCGTCCTCAAGTGGGCAGGCTCGACGCTCGCGCCCGACCTGGGCGAGCAGTCCGAGGAGGAGCTGGTCGCCCTGGCGGCCCGCGCCCCGGCCGGCTCCGGCGGGCTCCTCATGCTGCCGTACCTGCACAGCGAACGCGCTCCACACTGGAGTGCGCTGCCCCGCGGCGCGTACGTGGGGTTGACCCACGGGCACCGCCGCGAACACCTCGTCCGGGCCGCGATGGAGGGGGTCTGCCAACAGCTCGCGCTGGTGCTCACCTCCGTCCGTGCCGCCGGCAACGAGGTCCGCGAGATACGGGCCGGTGGCGGTTTCGCCCGCAGCGGCCTGTGGCGGCAGATGCTCGCCGACGTGCTCGGCATGCCGGTGAGCTTCCCGGCCGGCCGCGAGGGGTCGAGCTTCGGCGCCGCGCTGCTCGGCATGCAGGCGCTGGGCCTGATCCCCAGTATCGACGTGGCGGCCGATCTGGTCCGCATCGAGGAGGTCATCCGCCCCGACCCGGCAGCCGCCGCCACGTACGCGGCGCTGCTGCCACTCTTCGCCGAGCTGTACGACGCGCTGGTGCCCACCTTCACGTCGATGCGTCGACTGGCGCCCGGCCTGCCCGCCGAACCGATGTAGGCCCTTCGGCCGGCCCGCCCCCGGGCCGACCCCCACCGGAGAAGGTCGTGATCGCCGTGCACCCACCCCTCGTCGAACCGCTGACCGTCCTTGCCGCGCCGGCCGAGCCGGTCACCACGGCTGGCGACGGCCAACTCGTCCTCGCCGCGTTGCTCGGCATCGCCGCCGTGGTGCTGCTGATCGCCTGGGCAAAGGTCCACCCGTTCCTGTCGCTGATCCTCGGCGCGGCGGTGCTCGGGGTGGTCGCCAGTGTCGCGCCCGACAAGATGATCGCCTCGTTCACCGGTGGTGTCGGCACCACTGTCGGCGGCGTCGGGCTGCTGATCGCGCTGGGGGCCATGATCGGGGGTCTGCTCGCCGAGTCCGGCGGCGCGGACGGCATCGTCAACCGGGTCGTCGGCCGGGTGTCCGGCCGCGCGCTGCCCTGGGCGATGGCCGGGGTCGCGGCGCTCATCGGGTTGCCGCTCTTCTTCGAGGTCGGCGTGGTGCTGCTGGTGCCGATCGTGCTGCTCGTCTCGATGCGGACCGACGTACCGCTGATGAAGCTCGGCATTCCCGCGCTGGCCGGCCTGTCGGTGCTGCACGGCCTCGTGCCACCGCACCCCGGCCCACTGGTGGCGATCTCGTCGCTCGACGCCGACCTGGGCCTGACGCTCGGGCTGGGCCTGCTCGTCGCGATCCCCACGGTCATCATCTCGGGACCGGTCTTCGGCAACCTCATCGCCCGGTACGTGCCGGCGACCGCACCCGCCGCGCTGCTGCCCACCCGCCGCCAGCCCGCCCACTCCACGGGCGCAACCGGGACGGCCGCTACCACCGGAACGACGGATCGGCGCGACGTGGACGGTGACCTGCTCACCGACGACGATCTCGTCAACCCGGGCGGCGGTCGACCGGGCGAGCCGGTGGACGACAGCGGCACGGAGACCGCCCGTCGTACCCCGGCGTTCTGGCCAGCGGTGATCACCGTGCTGCTGCCGGTGGTGCTGATGCTGCTACGCGCGATCGGTGAGCTGACGCTGGACGAGGGCACGGCGGGCCGAAAGACGCTCGACATCATCGGTACGCCGATCGTGGCGTTGCTCGCCGGGGTGATCCTGGCGATGTTCACCCTCGGCTACCAGGCCGGTTTCAGCAGGTCCCAGGTCTCGTCGGTGCTCGGAGGTTCGCTGCCTCCGATCGCCGGCATCCTGCTGATCGTGGCGGCGGGCGGCGGATTCAAGCAGGTGCTGGTGGACGCCGGTGTGGGCAACCTGGTCGCCGACGCCGCCAAGGACGCCAACCTCTCCCCGTTGCTGCTGGGCTGGCTGGTAGCGGTCGGCATCCGGGTGGCCACCGGCTCGGCGACGGTCGCCACCATCACGGCGGCGGGCATCGTGGCACCGCTCGCCGCGACCCTGGACCGGCCCGGGGTGGCCCTGCTGGCGCTCGCCATCGGCTGTGGGTCGCTGTTCTTCTCACACGTCAACGACGCCGGGTTCTGGCTGGTCAAGGAGTACTTCGGCCTGACCGTCGGGCAGACCATCAAGAGCTGGTCGGTGATGGAGACGCTCATCTCGGTGATCGGCTTCGCCGGCGTACTCCTGCTCGACCTGGTGGTGTGACGGCGCGGGCCGGGCTGTTGGTATTGGGCATGATGCCTCTGCGTCATCTTGATGCCGCTGAGGCATCACCCTTTCGGGGACGAGCCCTCCCGGACGGGTGACTGACGTCCCGGAAACCCCATCCGCCCCCTTCGCTTCTTATCGTGCAAAAGTGAGGAAAAGCGACAAGAAGCGCTCATCTTCCCTGCTCGCGGCGGCGGTCGCGCTGGTGGTCGCGGTGACGACGGGCCCCGCGACCGCCGATGGTCCCGGCCCGGACCACCAGACCACCCAGGGGTACGCGTCAGACAGGCTCGCCGCCGACGACGGGCCGGGCGACGACGAACCGAGCAACGGGGGCGGGCAGAGCGACGAGCCGGGCGTGGAGCCGACCCCGGAGCGGGCGCCGACCAGCGAGGTGTCCTGGCTGTCGTTCCCCGGCGGGGCGTTCGCGGTGGACTCGCTCGGGCACACCGTGCGGTACCGGGCCTGCGACGGCGACACCGGCCGGGTCGCCGACCCGGACATGCGGGTCGCCGCCGGGGTGGCCAGCGGTGCGGTCGCCGTCGACGGCAGGAGCTTTCGTTACCGGGTGCCGTTGACCGGCCGCGGCACGGGCACGCTCGTGGTGTCCGGGCCGCAGGCCCAGCCGGTCGAGCTGCCCGGCGTCGTGGTCACCAGCCCGCAGCCGCCCACCGACCCCGCCGAGGGTGCCCGCCTGTTCCCACTCAGCGGGCAGCTCGCCCGGGTGGTCGCCGACGCCAGCCTCAACCCCGCTGGCGCCACCGTCCGGGACCTGTCCGGCCGGTACGGCGACCAGCAGATCTCGGTCAACGGTGCGCTGCGGCCGAAGGCGGCGAGCGTCATCAAGCTCTGGATCCTTGTCGAACTCCTGCGTCGGGTCGACTGTGGACAGGTCTCTCTCGACGACGGCGTGCTGGTCACCCCGGCCGACGTGGTGGGCGGCACCGGCCAGCTCCAGTTCGAGACGTTCCCGCAGGTGGTCACGCTGTACCGGCTCGCCCGGTACCTGATCAAGTACAGCGACAACGTCGCGGCCAACGTGCTGATCACCTACCTGGGTGGCTTCGCCCCGGTCAACGCGCTGATCGACTCCATGAACCAGCGATCGACGATCCTGGCACGGCGGATGCTGGACAGCGCGGCGGCGCAACGCGGCGAGGAGAACTACACCAGCCCGGACGATGTGGTGTCACTGCTCGGCGCGGTCTGGGACGGCGAGATCCTCACCCCGGCCTCCCGCGACCTGATGATCGGCTTCATGCGCGAACAGACCCTCAACACCAAGATCCCGGCGGCGCTGCCACCCGGCGTCCCGGTGGCCCACAAGACCGGTGACCTGCCGGACGCCTCCCACGACGTCGGCTACTACCTGATCCCCGGCACGGAGACAGCCGTGGCGTTCCTCACCGCCGGACCGATGGCGACCGGGGACGAGACCGTCCGCCGGATGGCCAGGACCGTCTACGACTTCCTGGTCACCCCATCCGACGGAGCGGTCGAGGAGTGAGCCGCGATCAGGCCCGGCTGATCGCGTTGGCGTGGATCGCCTCGCTCACGTAGGCGGCGAGGCCGGGAGCGATGTTCTCGAAGTACGCGGTGAACCGCTCGTCGGCGAGGTACATGTCGGCCAGCCCCGCGTGGATCTCGTACGAGCACTCGTAGAACCAGCGGCTGATGAGCTGCCGGTGCTCCTCGGCCAGGTCCATCGCCTCCGGGCTGTCCGCCGGCACCCCCGAGGTCAGCAGCGCGACGATCCGCCGGCCCCAGTCCTCGTTCTCCGCCTTGTTCCGGAGCCAGTCCTGGCTGGTGTACCGCGCGACCCGCCGGTTCGACTCCCGGTACGCGTCGGTGTCGCCCCAGCGCTGCTCCGCCTCGGCCTCGTACTCCTCCGGCGTGAAGTCGCCGAAGACCTCGAACCGCTCCTCGGGTGTCAGCTGGATGTTCAACTTGCTCGCCTCCATCGCGAACTCGATCGCCGTGACCATCTCCTGCAACCGCTTGATCCGTACCGTCAGCAGTTCATGCTGGCGGCGCAGGTGGGCGGCCGGATCGGCCGCCGGGTCGTCGATGATCGCGGTGATCTCCTCAAGCGGGAAACCCAGCTCGCGGTAGTACAGGACGAGCTGCAACCGTTGCAGGTCCGTGTCGTCGTAGCGGCGGTAACCGGTCGACGTCCGGCCGCTCGGCGAGAGCAGACCGATCTCGTCGTAGTGGTGCAGCGTCCGTACCGTCACGCCGGCGATCCTCGCCACCTGACCCACCGTGTACGCCATGGTTCCCCTCCCTTCCGGAAACCAGGCTCCTGCCTGCCGCTACGTCAGGGTCAAGCCCGATTCTGACCCACCGTGGCGGGGCTGTCCGGGCGCCCGTACAGATAGCCCTGGCCGCGCGGGCAGCCGATCGCGGTGACCGCGTCGTGCTGGCGCTCGGTCTCCACCCCCTCGGCGATCACCGCCAGGTCGTACGCGCCGGCCAGCCGGGTGACCATCTCCACCGTCGCGTACGCCCGCTCGTCCGTGCCGAGACGGGCCACGAACGACCGGTCGATCTTCAACTCGGTGGCCGGGATGCGGTGCAGGTAGCTCAGCGACGAATAGCCCGTGCCGAAGTCGTCGATGGCGATCTGGATGCCCAGTTCCCGGAGCTGGTGCAGTCGTTCCAGCACCGCGTCGGTCCCCTCGATCAACGCCGACTCCGTCAGCTCCAGCGTCAACGCCCGCGGCGCCAGCCCGGCGCTGGCGGTGGCCGCCGTGACCGTGGCGATGAGGTCGGGCCGGCGCAGGTGGGCCGCGGCGATGTTCACGGCGACCGTCGCCTCCGGCACGCGGGCCCGCCAGGTCGACGCCGCCCGGCACGCCTCGTGGATCACCCAACGGTCGATCGGGAGGATCAGGCCGGTCTCCTCGGCCAGCGGCAGGAACCGCGCCGGCGACAACGTGCCCAGTCGGGGGTGCCGCCAGCGCACCAGCGCCTCGGCGCTGCGGACCGCGCCGGTGGCGAGGTCGACGATCGGCTGGAACTCCAGGTGCAGTTGCTCCTCGTCGACGGCCCGGCGCAGGTCGGCGATCAGCTCCGCCCGCGACACAGCCGACTCGCGCAGCGCCGGGGTGCACGTCCGGTACGCGGACTTGCCGGCGGCCTTCGCCGCGTACATGGCGATGTCGGCGTCGCGCAACAGGTCGGTGTGGGAGGCGTGCTGCGGCCCGTACTCGGCGATGCCGATGCTCGCCGACGGGTGCACACCCACGCCCTCCTCCCCCTCGGAGGGGCGCAGGGCGTCCAGCAACCGTTCCGCCAGGTGCTCCGGCGACACCGGCCGGTCGCCCTCGACCAGCACCGCGAACTCGTCGCCGCCGAGGCGGGCGATCGTCCCGTCGCCGTCCACGGCGGTCCGCATCCGGGCCGCCAGCCCGGTCAGCAGGGCGTCGCCCGTGGCGTGCCCGAACCGGTCGTTGACCTGCTTGAACCCGTCGAGGTCGAGCAGCAGGACCGCCACCGGCCGACCGTCACGCAGGGCCAGCCGCAGCAGCCTGTTGAACAGCAGCCGGTTCGGTAACCCGGTGAGCTGGTCGCCGTACGCGAGCCGGCGCAGTCGCGCCACCAGGCGCAGGTTCTCGTTGGCGGCCAGCCCCTGACGTACGGCGAGGGCGGCGAGCAGCGCCATCATGGTCACGAAGACCAGCGGCGGCGTCTGGCCGGTCGGCCGGCGGGCCAGCAGCACCGCGATGATCGCCCCGCCGACCGGCAGGTACGGCAGCGCCACCCGCCACCACGGCGGCAGCGGGGACTCGGCGGTCTCGTCGGTGCCGTCGCAGTCCGGCGGCGGGCCGCTACCGGTGGCCAGCCCGATCAGGAGGTAGCTCACCGGCCAGCACAGGTCGATGGGATGACCGGCGGCGTAGTCACCACGGGCGACCAGCGAGACGTACACCACGTCGGCTGCCACCCGGATGGTCAGGCTCGCCGCGAGCAGGCGCATCGGCCGCCACAGGGGCCGCGCCGGACCGGCCACCGCCACCAGGATGGTGAGCTGCATCAGGTCGAACATCGGGTAGAGCAGCCCCAACGTGCGCGCCGGATCGGCCAGCTCGGCGGAGGCGACCCCACGGAACACCAGCACCCACGCGACCGGCACCAGCGCCAGCGCGACGATCACGCCGTCCAGCAGCGTCCGGGCCCGCCCGACCGCCGTCCGCGGCCCGGACGGGGAGCTGAGCAGCGCGGCCGTGCCGGTGAGGATGCCGGCGCTGAAGACCACCCCGATCAGCGCGTTGTGCGGCAGGTCGTCCCCGACGAGCCGCTGCGCCATCCAGATTCCCCGGCCGAGCGCGGCGAGCGCCATGGTGACGGCGAGCAGGGTCCAGAACCTGCGCAGCGGGGCCGGATGTCGACGGGCCACGTTCGCACAGGCGACTGTCGCCCAGCCGGCCACCAGCAGCGCGCCCACGTCGCTGACCAACGCGGCGCCGGGCAGCGTGGCGGCCAACCAGCCGGCCTCCACGACCAGGACGGCGATCGCGACGATCGGGCCGATGGGCTTGAGCTGCCCCGCGGCCTGCTTCACGTCCTCTCGCGACACGGTCGCTCCGGCTCTTCGTCGTGTGTGCACAGTCGGGCGG
Organism: Micromonospora sp. RB23; assembly: GCF_053585025.1. Taxonomy (NCBI): domain Bacteria; kingdom Bacillati; phylum Actinomycetota; class Actinomycetes; order Micromonosporales; family Micromonosporaceae; genus Micromonospora; species Micromonospora sp. RB23. Next base: position 1,372,391 of record NZ_CM132111.1, on the reverse strand, counting down.
ACCGGTCCACGGCAAACCCCGAAAGCCTAGCCAGCGCCCGGGAACGCCGCCAGGGCCGAACATCCAGGTCGGTGCGGACTGCGCGGGCCTACCTGACGATCGGTGTCCCGCCCTCGCCGGCGGATCCGGTCAGCGGCCGGCGGAGCGGTTCCAGGGTGAGCGGGGTAAGGCGGTGCCGGCCAGCGGGCGGCGGACGGGGCGACGTCTACGCCGGCCGGGAGTGCACGGCGGGCGGGTGGCGGTGTACACGACGGATCCGGCCGACGGCGGTCGGCCGATCAGCCAGCACAGGAAGCGGGCCATCTGCGGCTCAGCCGACCGGGAGGCGCTGGGCGTCGGACTTGGCGATCTCGTACTGCGCCCCGCAGAAGGTGCACTGTTGCGCGTACCGGGTGCGGATCGGGATGAGCGGGATGAAGAAGAGGGTGAATTTCGTCGACCGGCGGGTGATCACCTGCGCGGCGTGGTTACCGCAGTGCTGGCAGACCTCCTGGACGACACCGGAACGGTCGACCTTGGTACGCAGACCAAAGATGAAGAACATCGCCCGGCAGTACCCACTCCACCCCGAAAAGTCACCGAACCCGCCGGACCGGCTGCAAGATCCGCACAAGTACAGGGAAACTGCTGCCTCTGCACGGCTTGAGGCAGCAGTTTCCCTGATGTTGTCCAGATCTGAGCCCGTGATCGAGCACGATCACGGCGGGACGGTCAGAAGGTGGGCTGGGGGTCCAGGCCGGGGACCTCCTCGGCGAGCCAGATCGGTTGCCAGGCCGTCATCTCGTGGAAGCGGCGCAGCTCGGACAGACCGGCCACCGACCCGGACCAGGCAGCGTACGGCGGGTTGCTCTCGTCGAAGCCGCTCTGCACGAAGGTCAGCGTGGTGCGGCCGCCGGATTCGGCCAGCTCCCAGTTGGTGACGCCGGTGGGTCCCCAGTCGACGGACATCCGCCGGCCGGGCTCCAGGTCGACGATCTTGGCGGCGTACCCGTGCTCGAAGCCGCCCATGGCGTACCGGCCGCCGACCCACGGCTCGATCCCGATGGGGTAGCCGAACCAGGCGCTGGCCTGCTCGGAGTCGGTCAGCGACTCCCACACCTTGTCGGCGGGGGCGGCGATGACCAGCTCGCCGCGCAGGTCGGCGGAGGTGAAGTCGGTACGCGGCAGCAGCGGCCTGCCCTCCAGGTGGGCGGCCAGGTTGGCGACGGACAGCGCCCAGTAGGTCTGGAGCACGCCCCGGATGCTGGCGCCGCTCATCGCCTCGGCGAAGTCGAAGTGGCTCTGGGTCAGCGTGAGCACCGTGGCGTCGGGGCCGTCGGCGGCGAACTGGAAGCCGGTGGTGGTCTCGACCCCGTCGAGCAGCCAGCCGAAGCGCAGCGACTCGTCGTCGGCGTGCAGGAGCCGCTGGTGCGGGGCGTCACCCTCGGGCGTGTAGCGGCCCCAGAACTCGTACCGCTCGGGCAGCTCGACCTCGGCGTGCTCGGCCAGCCAGACGCGCAGCTCGGCCGGGTCGGTCAGGGCCTGGCGGACGCGCGCCACGGGCGCGGCGAGGCGGGCCTGCACCTTCAACGGTTCACTCATTGTCGTTCCCTTTCGGATAGCAGGCGACGGCCAGCTTGAAGGCATCGCCCTCGCTGCCGCCGTAGCGGGTGAACAGGTCCTGAAGTGCGGTTTGCAGGTCGTGCAGGAACTCCTGGCGCTGCTCGGCGGGCACCCGGATCTCGCCGGAGACGCCGATCGAGGGCAGCTCGGGCGCCGCCCGGTCCAGGGCGGCGATGTCGGCCTGGACCTCCTCCATCAGGTCGAGCAGGTAGCCCAGGCTCAGCTCGTCGCGGGCGCGGCGTAGCCCGATGCGGCCGACCAGCCGCGGCGACAGCCAGTAGGACCGGGCGGCGGCCTGGTAGATGCCCTCGGTGATGCCCCGGACCTTGCGCTCGTTGACCAGCTCGACCAGGCCGGCCGCGACGAGCTGCTTGACGTGGTAGTAGACGCGCTGTGGCGTCTGGTCGAGTCGGGCCGCGACCTCGGTGCAGGTGCGCGGTTCGGCCAGTTGCCGCAGCACCTCCACGCGCTGCGGCTTGAGCAGGACCTCGGCCTGCTCGATCTGCTCCAGGTACAGGACGTCTCTCATGGCAAAATCAGTTTGTACGTACAAAACTTGTTTGTCAATCGCTTCGCGAGAAGCCGCGCCGACTTTCCTCGACGCGGCTTCAGGCGGCAGTCAGCCTCAGCTGACGCTCAGCAGATGATCAGGGCAACCAGTCGGGTCGCAGCGGGTAGCCGTTCACACCGTCCGGGCCGTTGTGGGTGGCCAGCACCTGGTGCAGTTGGATGCCGTTGCGCTCGAACGCCATCCGCGAACCCGCCATGTAGAGGCCCCACACCCGAGCGGTCCCCGCGCCCACCTCGGAAACGCAGAAGTCCCAGTGCTCCACCAGGTTGCGGCACCAGGCGGCGAGGGTCAGCGCGTAATGCTGGCGCAGGTTCTCCTCGTGGTGCACCTCCAACCCGGCATCGTGCACCTCGCTGATCAGCCGACCCGGACCGGCCAGCTCACCGTCCGGGAAGACGTACCTGTCGATGAACGCGCCCGAGCGGTGCGGCGCCCGGTTGTCGGCCCGCGTGATGGTGTGGTTGAGCAGCCGCCCACCCGTACGCAGCCGCGCCCGCAGCGCCCCGAAGTACGACGGGTAGTTGCGCACCCCGATGTGCTCGGTCAGCCCGATCGAGGAGATGGCGTCGAACTGCTCCGCCGGCGCGTCCCGGTAGTCGAGGTGTCGCACCTCGGCCAACTCGGTCAGCCCCTCCCGCTCGATCGCGGCCTGCGCCCACTGCGCCTGCGCCTTCGACAGGGTCACCCCGAGCGCCTTGACCCCGTACTCGCGCGCGGCGTGCCGGACCATGCCGCCCCACCCGCAGCCCACGTCGAGGAGCCGCATGCCCTTCTTCAGCGCCAACTTGCCGGCGACCAGGTCGTACTTCGCCGCCTGGGCCTGCTCCAGGGTGTCGGTCGGGGAACGGAAAACCGCGCAGGTGTACGTCATGGACGGGCCGAGCACCTTCTCGTAGAAGGCGTTCGAGACGTCGTAGTGGTGCGAGATAGCCGTGCTGTCCCGGACCCGGGAGTGCCGCAGCCCGTTCATCACCCGCTTCCAGCGCGGCTGCGCCTCCTGCGGTGGGGCCGGCGGCGGCAGCAGCCGCTCCCAACCCAGCCCCCGCACCAACGCGACACCGTCGGCCACCGACGGCGGGCGCAACCGCAGTTCGTCCTTGAGCACCCGCAGCGCCTCGTACGGGTCACCCGGATGCACCCCCTGCAACGCCAGATCGCCGCTGACGTACGCGCGGGCCATGCCCAGGTCGCCGGGGGCGGTGAGCAGGTACGACAATCCCCGCTCGGAACGGATCGCCAGGGTGATGCCGGCATCGGCCGGGCCGACGGCGCTGCCGTCGTACCCGGTGATGCGGATCGGCAACGGCCCGGCGGTGACCGCGCGGACGACATCCGCGACGGTCGGACCGGTGCGCCGGCCCCCCGCCGGCGGGGTGGCGGGGACGCTCGCCGCCCCCTGATCTCGGTCGGTCAGGCTCATGCTCGTGCTACCGCCTTTTCGTACAGTCCCGTCAGCCGGTGGTCCGGGTCGTAGCGGTCTTTCACCGCGCGCCAGGTCTCGCCCCCGTAGAGGCGATCGAAGGCGTCCCGGTCGTAGTACGCGTCGGAGTAGAGCGACTTGTGCCCACCCAGCTCCGACACCCTGCGTTCGATCGTGCGGTTGACGTCGCCGTCGGCGGCGCCGGGCGCGATCGGCACGCTCCCCCAGAACCCAATGTTGACGTAGTCCTGCCCCGCGTGGAGCGGATACAGCGGCCACGACCGCGCGGAACCGGGACCCTCCGGCTCGCGCAACCGCAACGGACAGAGCCACACCGGGGTCATCCCCACGTTGGCCGCGAACCAGCGCAGGAAGTCTGCCGTACGGTCCAGCGGAATCTCCACGTCCTGCACGACCCGCTCCCGGGCCGGCTGGCCGCGCAGCCGGTCGATCCGGGCCGCCACCTGGTGCCGGTGTTCGAGGCGGACCAGTCGGTGGTAGACGTCGCTGCGCCGGTAGCGCGCCGGCCAGAGCCTGCGCACGACCGGATGCTGCGCGCCGAACGCCGCCGAGCACCAGAACCAGTCGGTGTCCCAGCGCCACAGATAGTCGTACGCGGTCAGCACGTCGCGGGTGCGCCGACGCAGCGACCGGTAGTAGATCGCCTGGCCGGTGTAGTCGCTGGGCGGGTCGGCGGTGTCGGTGAAGGTCCCCAGCACCAGGTACGCCTCACCGGGGCTGAACATCACGCCGTCCAGCACGTCGACCGGCTCGCCGGCCCAGGACCGGGTGGCGCTCACCTCGGCGATCGCGTCGGTGAGCGCCTCCAGTTGGGTGAACCGGATGTTGCGCAGCGCCACGTACCGGCCGATCGGCTGCAACTCGATGCGCAGTCTCGTCGCGTAGCCGAGGCTGCCCAGCGAGTTGGGGAACGCGCGGAACAGGTCCGCGTGCTCCCCCTCCGGGCGGGCGGTGACGATCGCGCCGGAGCCGGTCAGGATGTCCATCTCGCGCACCGACTCGTGGGGCAGGCCGTTGCGGAAGGACGTCGACTCGATCCCGAGGCCGGTCACCGCACCGCCCAGGGTGATGGTGCGCAGTTGCGGCACCACCAGCGGCATCAGCCCGTGCGGCAGGGTGGCGTCGACCAGGTCCTCGTACGTGCACATGCCCTGCACGTCGGCCGTACGCCCGGCCGGGTCGACGGAGAGCACCCCGTTCAGGCCACTGACGTCGAGGCCCGGGGCACGGGGAGCGGATCGGGGACGGAACAGGTTGGAGGTGCGTTTGGCCAGCCGGACAGGCTCGCCCGTGGGCACCGCGGCGTACGACCGCCGCAACGTGTCCACCGCTTGATCATGGTCAATGGGGTGATCCACACGCTCAGCGCGCATGTGATCACCTTACGCCTGCACCCGGGAAATCGTGGGATGTCCTCGCCAGCCGTTTCCCGTCCGCCAGCAGGTCCGGCGGCTACCGTGGCGGGCATGCCGTCGCCCGCGATCGCCGCCCTGGACGCCGCCGGACTGCCGTACCGGTTGGTCAGCCACGGCGCGGTCGGCAGCCTCGCGGAGGCCGCCGCCGCCCGTGGTGTGGCCATCCCGGACGTGGTCAAGACGATCGTCGTCCGCCGTGGCGCGGACGACCACCTGTTCGTTCTCACTCCCGGTGACCGGGTCATCTCCTGGCCCAAGCTGCGCGCCCTGCTCGGTGTGCAGCGGATCTCCATGCCGGACGCGGCGGGCGCGCTGGCCGTCACCGGGTACGAGCGCGGCACCATCACCCCGTTCGGCGCGAGCACGGCATGGCCGGTGATCGCCGACGAGCGACTGCGGGGCCGGCAGATCACCCTGGGCGCGGGCGAGCGGGGTCTCGCCGTCGCGGTCGACGCCGACGCGACGATCGCCGCCCTCGACGCCACTGTGGCCGACGTCACCGATCCGCAGCCCGCCCGTTGAGCACCGCCGCCGTCGTCCGGCTGGCTCCGACGCGCCGCTCTGGGTGAGGATGGCGGCTATGCCCGCGCCCGAGGAACGCCCCGACCCCGTCGGCACCGTCTACGGTGGCCGACGCCGCGCCGGCTCGGGGCAGTTGGCCGACCCGCTGCTGCGGGTGGCGTTGGCGGTCGGGCTGGTGGGCGTACTCCTCGGTGTGCTCTTCGCCACCGGTCTGCTCGACGGCGACGACGAGCCGGTGGCGCCGGCGGCCGTCGGCACCCCGTCCGGCGCGGCCGAGCCGACCACCCCGGCGGCCGAGCCGAGTCCGACGCCCTCGGTCGAGCCGTCCCCGACCCCGTCGGTCACCCCGGCGATTCCCACCAGCGGCTCGCACGTACTGCGGTCGCCCTCCGGGCTCTGCCTCGGGCTCGACGGCGACGACGAGAAGGCCGAGGCCGAGCTGGCCGCCTGCACCGGCGGCCCGGAGCAGCAGTGGGTGGTCAACCCGATCGGGACGGGCGCGGTGACGCTGACCAACGCCGCCCACGGGCAGTGCCTCGACGTCGAGGGCGGCAGCGGTGACGACGGCGCGCGGTTGCAGCAGTTCCCGTGCCATGGTCAGGCCAACCAGCAGTGGCGGCTGACCCCGACCGGCGCCGGCCCCGCGCTGCTGGTCGCGGTGCACAGCGGCAAGTGCGCGCAGTCCGACGACGACGGCGCCGAGGCCGGGGACGACATCCGGCAGCGGCCCTGCGACGGTCGGCCCGCCCAGCAGTGGACGGTGGGCTGACTCAGCCGCGGAAGCTCCACGCCCGGGGCGCGGTCGCGGCGACGAGGACGGCCTCCGGCACCGGCCGGCCCGGCCGTCGACGCAGCAGCAACGACAGCCCGGCCGCGCCGATCGACAACGCGCCCGCCACGTACCAGGCGACCGCGTAGTCGCCGAGCCGGTCCCGGACCAGCCCCGCGCCCGTGGCCGCGAGCGCCGCCCCGAACTGGTGGGCGGCGAACACCCAACCGAACACCACCGCGCCCGCCCCGCCGAAGTACTCCCGGCACAACGCCACAGTCGGCGGCACCGTGGCCACCCAGTCCAGACCGTAGAAGACGATGAACACCAGCATGCTCGGCTCGGCGGTGCCCGCGAACAGGCTGGGCAGCACCAGCAGCGACAGCCCGCGCAGCGCGTAGTAGGCGCCGAGCAGCAGCCGACTGTCCACCCGGTCGGTGAGCCAGCCGGACGCGATCGTGCCGACGATGTCGAACAGCCCCACCAGCGCGAGCAGCCCCGCCGCCGTGGTCTCGGCCATGCCGTGGTCGTGCGCGGCCGGCACGAAGTGCGTACCGACCAGGCCGTTCGTGGTCGCGCCGCAGATCGCGAACCCGCCGGCCAGCAGCCAGAACGGCCGGGTCCGGGCCGCGGCGGCCAGCGCGCCCAGCGCCCGGGTCGCCGCGCCGCCGGTCGGCGGCGGCGCCGGAACGACCTCGGTCGCGCCGTAGGCGGGCAGGTCGAGATCCGCCGGGTGCTCGCGCAGCAGCCACACCACCAGGGGTACGACCGCCAGCGCGGCGCCGGCCACGACGAGTGCCGCCGTACGCCAGCCGTGGTCGCGTACCAGCACGGCGATCAGCGGCAGGAAGACCAGTTGCCCGGCGGCCCCGCCCGCGGTCAGCACCCCGGTGACGAGGCCACGGCGGCGGACGAACCAGCGCCCGGTGATGGTCGCCACGAAGGCGAGCGCCATCGAGCCGGTACCCAGGCCGACGAGGACGCCCCAGCACAGCAGCAGTTGCCAACTCGCGGTCATGAGCACCGTCAGGCCACTGCCGGCGGCGACCAGCAGCAGCGCCACCGAGACGACCCGGCGGATGCCGAACCGGTCCATCAGCGCGGCGGCGAACGGCGCGGTGAGCCCGTAGAGGAGCAGGTTGACCGAGACGGCCGCCGAGATCGTGGCGAGCGGCCAGCCGAACTCCGCGTGCAGCGGGTGCAGCAGCACCGACGGGGTGGCGCGGAAACCGGCCGCGCCGACGAGCGCCACGAAGGCGACGCCGGCCACGAGCCAGGCGGGGTGCAGACGGCGGTTTCTGGTCACGGGACAAGTCTGAGCTGGGCTCGTCGACTCGACGAGTGGCCGGAAAGCCATCGTGCGCAATAATCGGGCCATGAGCAGTGGCCCGCACCGGATCGCCGTCCTCGCCCTCGACCAGGTCGTCGGCCTCGACCTCGGCACCCCGTCCCAGGTCTTCAGCACCGCCCGGGGGGCCGACGACGCGTACCGCTACGACGTGCGGGTGTGCACCCCGGGCGGCAGGCCGGTCCGCAGCACCGCCGGCTTCCAGGTGCTCCCGGACCACGGATTGGAGCTGCTCGACACGGCCGACACCGTGATCGTCCCCGGCATCCACGACGGCGCGGCGCTCACCTCGGGCACCATCGAGCCGGAGGTGGCCGAGGCTCTGCGGTCGGCGTACGAGCGGGGCGCGCGGATCATGTCGATCTGCACCGGGGCGTTCGTGCTGGCCGCGGCCGGCCTGCTCGACGGACGCCGGGCGACGACCCACTGGGCGTACGCCGAGCGGTTCCGCCGCCTGCACGGGCGGGTGGACCTCGACCCGGACGTGCTCTTCATCGTCGACGACCGGGTGTTGACCTCGGCCGGAGTGGCCGCCGGCATCGACCTCTGCCTGCACGTCATCCGCCTCGACCACGGCAGCGAGATCGCCAACCGTGAGGCCCGACGCTGCGTGATGCCGCCGTGGCGCGACGGCGGGCAGGCGCAGTACATCGAACGGCCGGTGCCCCGGGCCACCGATGCGAGCACCGCCGCCGCCCGCGAGTGGGCCCAGCAACGGCTGCACGAGCCGATCGCCCTGCGCGACCTCGCCGAGCAGGCCCGGATGAGCGTCCGCACCTTCACCCGACGTTTCCGGCTGGAGACGGGACTGAGCCCGGCGCAGTGGCTGCTGCGGCAGCGCACCGACCACGCCCGACTGCTGCTGGAGACGACCGACCTCACCGTCGACCAGATCGCCCGGCGCTGCGGCTTCGGCACGACGGCGACCCTGCGCCAACAACTCCACCAACGCATAGGCGTGGCCCCGTCGACGTACCGCCGCACCTTCCACCCCCGCGAAGAGCTGCTGAAGTCCTGACCCCCCGCGATCTTGCTGAAGTCCTGACCCCCGCGATCTTGCACTTACTGTCGTCGAGATGCCCTTTATGCTCGCCTTTGTCGGCGCAGAAAGTGCAAGATCGGCGCGGTCCGGGGTGGGGTCGGCTCAGGTCCGGAGCATGTGGAGCTGGGCCTGGTGTTTGGGGAGGTGCACCCTCGCGTGCAGGTCCAGCGTGCGGGACCAGGGCAGCGGCTCGTCGACGATCAGGTCGAACCCCTCGCGCAGATGGGTCTCCACCGGGGCCTCGGCCGCCAGACCGAGCTGGTCGACCAGCCCGCACAACCGATCGCTGGTGCCGTGCAGCAGCGCCGACAGCCCGCGCAGACCACCGTGCTCGGCGGCCAACGCGTCGAGCTGCGGACGGTGGATGTCCTCCTCCAGCTCGTAGTAGGCGAACGGCGACCCGGCCAGCAACGCCTCGCTGGCCTGGATCATCAGCTCGTCGTTGGCGACCAGATGCGCCACGATCTGCTCGGCGCTCAACTGCCCCCGAGGGGCAGGCCCGAACGACGCCCCGTCAATCTCTCTGAACACCCCGTCATAGGCCCGCCGCAGCCCGCCATTTCCCGCCACACCCCCACCCCACCCGCCCCATCCCGTCGATCATGGCCTTGTGGTGCCCGGTTCACCCGGACGAGCGGCATTTGCCACCCACCACAATTCCATGATCGACGGGGTAGGGCAGGCGAGCGTGGTCAGCGGCGGGACTGGCGGGACCGGAGGTAGTCCGACACCACGTACTCGCCCAGGTCGTCCGTGTCGGGGGTGAACATGCGGCCACGGCTGCGCCGCGCCACCGCGTCGACGAAGCGCCGCAGGCCGTCATCGTCGCCGAGCATGAACAGGTTGAGCGTGGCGCCGTAGCGGCTCAGCCGGTCCACCTCCCGGACCGTCGCCTCGATCGTCTCCGGCAGCGGCGGCCAGTGGAACAGGGCCTCCCCGTCGTCCGGGTCCAGGTGGGCGGTCGGCTCCCCGTCGGTGACCACCAGGACGATCGGCTCGGCGTCCGGATGGCGGCGCAGGTGCCGGGCGGCCAACCGCAGCGCGTGCTGGAGGTTGGTGCCCTGCTCCAGATCCGGCTCCACGGCCGCCAACTCCTGCTGGGTGAGCGTCATCGCCTCCCGACCGAAGCCCACGATCTGCAGGGCGTCCTGCGGGAAACGCGTCTCCATGAGGTGCGCCAGCGCCAGCGCCGTCTGCTTCATCGGCCCCCAACGACCCTGCGAGATCATCGAGTACGACAGGTCGACGCAGAGCACCACCGCCGCCGAGGCCCGCTTCTCGGTCTCCACCACCTCGAAGTCCTCGACGGCGAGCTGCACCGGGACCGTGGGCCCGGCCCGGCGTACCGCCCGGGTGAGCGTGCGGACCACGTCCAACGGCTGCTCGTCGCCGTACTCCCAGGGGCGGGACGCGCCGCTAACCTCGCCGGCCGCGCCCGCCGAACGCAGGTCGTGCTGGCCGCGCGGCCCGGCCGTCAGGTCGGCGAAAACCCGCCGCAGCGCGGTGCCACCGAGCCGGCGTAGCGCCTTCGGACTCAGCGTGAGCCCGTCCGCGTCCCGGCCCACCCAGCCCTGCCGGCGCAGCTCCCGTTCCAGCTCACGCAGCCGGCGGACGTCGTCGGCCGCGTCCCGGCCCAGCGTCCGGGCCACCGCGTCGACGTCCACGTCGTCAAGCGTGGCCCCGGGGTGCTCCTGGTCGAGTTGGTCCAGCAGGTCGTCCAGCTCACCGATCTCACCGAGCGCCCCGGCCGCGTCCGCGTAGTCGAGGGGCTGATCGCCCCGGACCCGCTCACCGCGTCCCCAGCGCAGGTCCGGCCGCAGCGCCCGCAGGTTCGCGTCGAGCGCCGACAGCTCACCGGCGAGCCGGTCGCCGAGCGACTGCTGCATCAGACCGGCCAGCTCGGCGCGCTGCCGCTCGGACAGCGAGTTCATCAGCCGCTCACCGGCCGCCGACCGACGGGCCAGCACGTCGATCAGCTCGTCGACCGTCTCCGGCTTCTCCGGGAAGAAGTCGCCGTGTCGACGCATGAACTCGGCGAACGCGTCGGTGGTGTCCTCCGCACGGCCGTGCCGGGCCAGCAGGTCGTTCAGGTCGCGCATCATCTCGGCGAGCCGCTGCTGCGCGGCCGGATCGGCGGACGCGCGGACCGCGTCGCGCAGCCCCGCGAACCGCTGACCGAGTACGTCGTCCCGGAGCTGGTCGAGGATCTGCTGGTACGAGCGGCGGGCGTCCTCGCTGGCCCACTGGTAGCCGGACAGCTCCTGGACCGCCCGGGCCGTCGAGCGGGGCAGATTGTCCAGCACCGCCTCGGCGAACCGGGCGCTGTCGTCGTCGCGCCCCCGCAGCTCATCACGTTCGGCCGCGAGAGCCTGGTCGAGCAGGGCCTGTGCACGGGTCACCGCGCCGTCGAGGTCACCGCGCCGAAGCGCCTCGCGGCGCAGTCGTCGCGCCCGGGCGGCCAGGTCGTCCAACCCGCCCCGCCCCTGCGGGCCACGGCGCAGCAGGTCGCGCAGCGCCTGCCGCAGGCTGCCGCCGGCCAGCACCTCGGCGCCGACCGCGTCCACCGCCTCGCGCACGTCGTACGGGGGTGCCAGCGGGTCGGGCCCGCCGTTCCACTGGCCGTACCGGAACCGGTTGCCGGCCATGGTCAGCCCCGGCCGCCGTAGACGGTGCGCCCGGACTCCGTGACGTCCTTGCCGAGCCGGCGGGTCAGGTGCAGCCCTTCCAGCACGAACTCGACGGCCGCGGCGGCCTCCTCCGGGGTGGGCGCGTCGCCCAGGCCGAGCCGGTCGAGCACCTTGGCGAGGCCGGGCACGGTGCCCACCTGCCGCAGCAGCTCGGCGGAACCGACCAGCTCGCCGGTCTCGATCGCTGTTCCGTCCTCGACGAGGGCGGTGAACCCGGAGAGGTCGAGGCCGGCCAGGTGGGCGCGGAACGTCTCGGCGGTGGCGGTCCGCAGCAGGTGGGCCAGGATTTCGATCTCCCGTCCCTCCTCGCCGCTCTCGAACTCCACCTTGCCGCGCAGGGTGCTGGTCACCGATACCGCGTCACCGACCCGGGCCACCGCGGCCTCCGGTCGGCCGTCCGCGTCATCGGAGGCGGCGAGCAGGCCGGCACGCCGCAGCGCGGCGCCGGCGACCGTCTCGGCGGCGGCGATCGCGAACCGGGCGGAGACTCCGGAGCGCGGGTCCACCGACGGGGATTCCCGTACGGCGCGGGCGAAGCGGGCCAGCACCTCCAGCACGTGCTCCGGTACGGCGGCGACCAGGTCCGCCTCCTGGCGGATCAGCGCCAGCTCCAACTCCAGGTCGACCGGGTAGTGGGTACGGATCTCCGCGCCGAACCGGTCCTTGAGCGGGGTGATGATGCGGCCCCGGTTGGTGTAGTCCTCCGGGTTGGCGCTGGCCACCAGGAGCAGGTCCAGCGGCAGCCGGAGCTGGTAGCCGCGGACCTGGATGTCCCGCTCCTCCAACACGTTGAGCAGCGCCACCTGGATGCGTTCGGCCAGGTCGGGCAGCTCGTTGACGGCGAAGATGCCCCGGTTGGTACGCGGCACCAGCCCGAAGTGGATGGTCTCCGGGTCACCGAGGGTGCGGCCCTGGGCGATCCGGATCGGGTCGACGTCACCGATCAGGTCGCCGACGCTGGTGTCCGGGGTGGCGAGCTTCTCGCCGTAGCGCATCGAGCGGTGCAGCCAGCCGATCGGCAGGTCGTCGCCGGCCTCCGCGACCTGGGCGACCGAGGCGGGGGTGAGCGGATGCATCGGGTGTTCGTTGAGGACCGAGCCCGCGATGACGGGGGTCCACTCGTCGAGCAGCGAGCCCAGGGCGCGGATCAGTCGGGTCTTGCCCTGGCCGCGCTCGCCGAGCAGCACCATGTCGTGCCCGGCGAGCAGCGCACGCTCGACCTCGGGCAGGACGGTGTCGTCGTAGCCGACGATGCCGGGGAAACGGGTCTCGCCGGAGCGCATCCGGGCGAGGAGGTTGTCACGGAGTTCCTGCTTGACGGTGCGGTACTGGTGACCGGCCGCCCGCAGCGCGCCGAGCGTGCCGGGCAGGTCGGCCGGTGGAACCGGGATTACCGGGGTAGGCGCAGTCACCCGAGTAACGCTAGCTCACATTTTCGGGGGCGCCTCCGGCTTCGGGTGGCACCCCCACGGCCACCCTCAGCCCCGGCCGCAGCGCCGGCAGGCGCCCCGGCGGCGCAGGTGGTACGCGTACGTGGCCGCGCCGAGCGCCACGCCCCACACCGGCCAGAGCAGCATCGGCGCCCCGGTGAGGCTGGTCCCGCCGGTGAGCTCCCAGAACTGGGGGTTGCTGAGCAGGCCGAGGCTCGCCGCGGTGACGGAGATGGCGACCAGGGTGGCCGGCACCACGGCCAGCTTCACCGGCACCCGTCGACCGGCGAGCCCGACCATCCAGCCGGGGAACCGCTCACCCCAGCGCTGCACCAGCCCGAGGGTGAGGATCGCGCCGGCGGTGGCGAACGCGGCCAGCCCGAACCCCGCCCAGACCAGCCCGCTGTCCTGCATCTCGGTCAGGAACTCCCGGGAGATGCCGAGCGGGATGCCCGCCGCCCAGGCGAAGCGGATGGCCGCGTACGTCAGCGGGATGACCGCCGCGATGCCGGCGGCCCACCGACCCCAGCGCGCGGCGGCGGCCGGGGTGGTCCAGCCACGGTCGGTGTCGTCCCGCCCGCAGGAGACGCAGCTTCCGGTGGCACGGCGTTGCCAGGCGAGCACCGCCCCGGCCAGCAGCAGCCCGCCGAGCAGCGCGGCGAAGCGGCCGAACAGGGCCCAGTTGAAGATGTCGGAGTAGTCGACCGGCGGCCAGCCGAACGGCGCGCCGACGATCAGGATCGGCAGGTAGCCGAGGATGACCAGCACGCGGACGTCCGGCACGACCACGGCGAGCACGAACGCGACCGCCCAGCCGTAGCCGGCGAGCAGCGCCCGCAGCGGGCCCGGTGGGCGGACCGCCGGGCGGCTCATGGCCAGGGCGGCCACGGCGGCGGTCAGCAGGACGCCGGCGAAGAGCGGGGTGGCCACCTCCACCGGCACCAGGCGCAGCAGGCTCACGTCGCCGCCGTGGGGGTCGTTCGGGCCGAACGGGTAGCCGGCGCCGGTGAGGGTGCCGAGCAGGGCGAGTACGCCCCACAGGCCGAGCCAGCCGGCCGCGAGCGGGGCGAGCCGGTCGGGCCAGCGGGAGTCGGTACGGGCTCGAAGTTCATTGATCGTCGTCATGCCTACAGCCTCGACCGATCCGCGGCCGATCCCCTCCCGGGCGGCGGTGAACCCGCTCCCCCGGCCGGGGGATCAGCCGGACGGGGTGACGAAACCGGACTCGTACGCGGCGATGACGGCCTGGGTACGGTCGCGGACGCCCAGCTTGGCCAGCACGTTGCCGACGTGCGTCTTGACCGTCTCCACCCCGACGACCAGGTGCGCGGCGATCTCCGGGTTGGACCGGCCGGTCGCCATCAGCCGCAGCACCTCGGCCTCCCGCTCGGTGAGGCGCGCGGCGCGCAGGCGGTCCCCACCCGTCGGCCCGTACGCCCCGACGAGCTGGCGGATCGCGGCCGGGAACAGCAGCGACTCCCCGGCGGCGACGACCCGGACCGCCTCGACCACCTCCGCCGGGCGGGCCCGTTTGAGCAGGAAGCCGGACGCGCCGGCGCGCAGCGCCTCGTAGACGTACTCGTCGTTGGCGAACGTGGTGACCACCAGCACCCGGGGCGGGTCGGCGGAGGTGGCCAGCAGGTGCCGGGTGGCCTGGATGCCGTCGATGCCGGGCATCCGCACGTCCATCAGCACCACGTCCGGGCGGTGCCGGGCGACCAGGGGCGGCACCTCCGCGCCGTCGGCGGCCTCGGCGAGCACCCGCAGGTCGGGTTGCGCGTCGATGATGGCCCGCAGGCCGACCCGGATCAGCTCGTCGTCGTCGACGATCAGCACACCGGTGGTCATCGCACGTCCTCGTACGGCAGGCGGGCCCGGACGAGCCACCGGTCGCCGTCCGGGCCGACGCTGAGCCGGCCGCCGAGCAGCAGGACCCGTTCCCGGATGCCGTCCAGGCCCCGTCCGCCCCGCCCTGGTGCGCGCGAGGAGTGGGCCGGTTTTGCGAGCCCCGCAGTCGCGGACGAAGGGTGGCTCAGATCGGCGCGGCGCGGGTGGGCCAAGCCGTTTTCCATCTCCAACTCCAGGGCGTCCGGGTGCAGGTCCAGCCGCAGCGTCACCGGTCCGTGGCCGTGGCGGGCGGCGTTGGTCAGTCCCTCCTGGACGATGCGGTATCCCTCCCGGGAGACCACGGCGGGCACCGCCGTGGGGTCGCCGACGCGGCGGTCGTACACCGTCAGGCCGGCCGCGCGAGCATCGGTGACCAGCCGGTCCAGGTCGGCGAGCGTACGCTGCGGCGCCACCGACGGCCGGTCGCCGCCGGTCTCGCGGAGCAGCCCCAGCACGTGGTCCAACTCGTCCATCGCGGTCCGGCCGGCGTCCTCGATGGCGGTCAGCGCGCGCCGGACGAACTCCGGATCGGTGTCGAGCACCTCGCGGGCCGCCCCCGCCTGCAGGGTCGCCACGGTCAACGCGTGACCGACGGAGTCGTGCAGCTCCCGGGCCAGCCGGTTGCGCTCGGCGAGCCGGGTGGCGCGCGCCTCCAGGGCGGCGATCCGCTCGGCCTGGGCGGGGCCGAGCAGCACCGGGGCCATCGAGACGGCGAGCGCGCCGAGCCCGGCCACGGCGTAGCCGAGGCCGACCAGCAGGGCGATCCCGGCAAGCGTGAGCCAGCCGCTGTCCCGACCGTCAAGCGGCCCGAACTGTTCCCGGCTGGTCAGCTCGTCGCCCACACCGAACTGCTGGGCGATGAACGCCAGCGCCATCGGCAGGGCGCTGAACAGCGCGGTCATCACCAGCGCCCCGACGATGAGGTGCGTGGCGATCCAGAGCGCGCTGCGCAGGCGGCTCTCCCGGTCGCCCCGGTGTCCCGGCGCGGGGTCGGGCAGGTCGACGCCGAGCAGCGCCCGTACGGCGGCGATCTCCAACGCCCGGCTGCCGTCCAGCAGCAGCGGCACCACGGCGATCAGCGCCGCGACCACCAGCAGGACGTACACCAGCGGGCGGGGGATCTCCGAGTCGGTGAGCATCTGGGCGAAGGTCACCGCGAGGACCCCGTACGGCAGGGCCAGCACACCGCCCAGCAGCAGGAATACGCCGCGTCGCCAGGTGCTGCCGGCGACCAGCGGGGCGAGCGCCGCACGGAGGGTCATCCGGTCATTCTGCTGCCGAAGCCCCGGCGCGCGACTCCCCCGCAGCGGGGAGATCTCAGCGGTGGTCGGCCACGTACCCCTGCGGGTCCTTGTCGCGGAACGGCAGGTCGCGCCCGTTCTTGTGCTCGCCGTAGAAGGTCAGCCAACGCTGGCCCAGCTCGGCGCGCAGTTCGAAGCTGGCGTGCCGGCGGAAGTCGGGCAGCGCCTCGTCCTCCTCCTCGGCCAGGTGCTCGCTGTTCTCCCGGCGAGCCGTACCGACGGCCTCCCACCAGGGCTTCGAGCCGACGGGGTGCAGTTTGGACTCGGCGATGGCGTCCCGGATCTTGTTGTGGTCGCCGATGGCGTCTTCGGTCTCGTCCTCGCCGTCGTCACCGTGCTTGACCAGGTGCGGGTAGAGGATCGCCTCCTCCGCCTCGGCGTGGATGTCGAGGTGCAGGGCGAGGGCGTCCCAGATGGCCAGCAGTTCCTGCTCGTCGCGGGCGTCGTCGAGGCGGGCGAAGCCGCGCCGGAAGGCGGCGTGGTCGTCCAGGATCAGTGCGGTGATGTCGTCCACGTCGCTCACTTTCGCGGTGCTGGGCCGGTCGTCGGGTCGAAACTACCCCGATGTCCGCCTTTCCACGCCCGATCTCGGGCACGCCGGACCGGCGCTAGGCTCATGATCGTGACCTACCTCGCCGCGGAAGACCGCTACGACACCATGACCTACCGGCGCAGCGGACGCAGTGGCCTGCGGCTGCCCGCCGTCTCTCTCGGCCTGTGGCACAACTTCGGCCCGGACCGCCCGTACGAGCGCCAGCGGGACATCGTCCGGCGCGCGTTCGACCTCGGCGTCACCCACTTCGACCTGGCCAACAACTACGGGCCGCCGCCCGGTTCGGCGGAGGAGAACTTCGGCCGGATGCTGGCCACCGACCTGAAGCCGTACCGGGACGAGCTGGTCATCTCCAGCAAGGCCGGCTACCTGATGTGGCCCGGCCCGTACGGCGAGTGGGGCTCCCGCAAGAACCTCATCTCGTCGCTGGACCAGTCGCTGGGCCGGATGGGCCTGGACTACGTCGACATCTTCTACTCGCACCGCTTCGACCCGGACACCCCGCTGGAGGAGACGATGGGCGCGCTGGACGCCATCGTCCGCTCCGGCAAGGCGCTCTACGTGGGCATCTCCAACTACAACTCGGAGCAGACCACGAGGGCCGCGGCGATCCTGCGCGACCTGGGCACGCCGCTGCTGATCAACCAGCCGTCGTACTCGATGCTCAACCGCTGGACCGAGGACGACGGCCTGCTCGACACGCTGGAGCAGGTCGGCGCCGGCTGCATCGCGTACAGCCCCCTCGCCCAGGGTCTGCTGACCGACCGTTACCTCAAGGGCATCCCGGCCGACTCGCGGGTGCGGACCAGCGTCTTCCTGAACGAGAGCGACCTCGGCGACGAGAAGATGGCGACCATCCGGGGGCTCGGCGCGGTCGCCGAGCGGCGCGGTCAGTCCCTGGCCCAGCTCGCGCTGGCGTGGGCGCTGCGCGACTCGCGGATGACCAGCCTCATCATCGGGGCGAGCAGCGTCGAGCAGTTGGAGACCAACGTCGCCGCCGTGCACAACCTCGACCTCGACGCCGAGGACCTGGCCGAGATCGACCGCCTGCTGGGCTGACCGCCGGATCACGGGCGGGCCGGGTCACCAGATCCGGCGCCGCCCGGCCCGGTGGTTGCGCACCTCGCACCGTGGTCCCGTCGGCGCGACCGTGTCGCGCCGCCGCCGACCGACGCCGACCAGCACCGCCACGACCAGCACGACGGCGACGCCGGCCAGGACCGGCCACCGGCCGCCGAGGTCGCGCACCGACGCCACCGGCACGCCCGGGTCGGCCGCCGCCGCCACCGCCGACTCGCCGGCGACCGGCCGGCTCGCGGGGGTACGCGCGGAGGCCTTCGTCGCCGCCGCACGTGTCGGGGTACCGCCCGGGGCCGCGAAGACCACGTCGGAGCACGAGTAGTAGGTGTCCGGGGTGTTGGAGTTCTGCCAGATCGTGTAGATCAGGTGACGGCCGGTACGACCCGTGGGCAGCCGACCGGCCAACTGGTACGCGCCGGCCCGCACGGGCGGGTCGGTACGGGTCAGGAACGGACGCGGCTCCAGATCCGCCCAGGTGAGCCGTTTACGCGGGTCGTAGTCGGGCGTGGTGACGTAGAGCCGGAAGGTGCCCCGGTGCTCGATGGTGGTCCGGTACCGGAAGGTGAACGTCGCGCCGGTGGTCAGCCGGGTGCTCGGCCAGTCGGTCCGGGGCAGGTCCAGCCCCCGGTACGCGGAGAGTCCCCCGCTGCACAGTTCGCCGTCCGGGATCCGTTCCCGGTCCCGACCGTTGATGGCCGCGACGCGTACGTTGTCCCATTCCCGCACCGCCGCACCGGCCTCCACGGCCGCCCGGCAGGCGTCGGTGGAGGCGTACCGGCCCTGCGGCCCGCAGGCCGCCGCCCGGCTGACCGGGTCGGTGGGGGCGCCGTGCGCCCAGCCGGGCACCGCGCCCAGCGGCGCCGCCGCCACGACGACGAGCACCACGACGAGCATCCGACGCACCCTCATGGCTTGACCTCCCGTGCACTGGTACGGACGCGGGAGGCCAAAGGTTCGACGCCCGGGGCCCGGGAATCGCGTGGCGGTCCCCGGCGTTCCGATAACCGGTACCGAATACAGGCCAGACCCCCAGGCCGAGGAGGCAGACATGAAGGTACGTAGCTCGTTGCGTGCGCTCAAGCAGAAGCCCGGTTCGGTGGTGGTCCGTCGTCGCGGCCGGGTGGTCGTGGTGAACCGCGCGAACCCGCAGTGGAAGAGCCGCCAGGGCTGATCAACCCCTTACCGGACATACAGTCGACAACGCCCCGACCGGGATCATCCGGTCGGGGCGTTTCGCGTCTCGGTTCTCGCCGCGCGGTGCGGCCCGGTCGATGGCATCATGCCCCTTGATCAAGCATGTTCATCGATCGAGGGGGCGACGGTGCACGGAGCAGAGAGAACAGCCACCCGACGGCGTACGCGACAGCTCGCCGCCGGTGTGGTCGGAGCGTTGGCCGTACTGGCCGCCGTTCCGGCACCCGCGTGGGCGGCCACGTGGTCGCCGATCCAGGTCGTCTCGGAGCCCGGCTGGAGCGGGCAGGACCAGCCCTTCGTCGCGGTCGACCGGCAGGGTGACTCGCTGCTGGCCTGGTCCGGCTGCGACAGCAACGCGAGCGGTTGCTACGACCAGGTGAAGGCGCAGACCGTGTCGGCGGACGGCGTACTGGGCCCGATCCAGACGCTCTCGCCACTCGGACCGTCCGCGCTCTGGCCGAAGGTCGCGTCCGACGACGACGGCGACTCGGCAGTGGTGTGGATACAGGACGGTCTCGTGGCAGGCCGGCGGGTGTCCGCCACCGGCGAACTGGGTCCGCTCCAGATGATCGCCACGTGGCACGGGGTCAGCCCGGCCGTCGCGGTCGACCCGTCGGGACTGGCGCTGGTCACCTGGACGGAGATCCGCGACGGCGCGTACACGACGAAGGCCCGTTACTTCGGCGCGGACAGCTCCCTCGGTCCGGAGCTGACCCTCGGCGTCGGCGTGGACCAGCCGGTCGTGGGCGTCGACCGCACCGGGACCGCCGTCGTCGCCTGGACGGAGAGCTACGAGCGGGTTGTCGCGCGCCGCGTGCGCCCGGAGGGGGTCGGGCCGCTGCGCGTCATCGCGGGGCGGGCCACCGACGTGCGGTACGCCAGTGTCTCGCTCGCCGTGGACCGGGACGGCGACGCGGTCATCAGCTACCGGTGGTCCAAAGCGGGCGAGCCGCCCCGCCTGCGCGTACGGCACTACAGCCACACCGACACGTTGGGCAGCGTCCTCAGCGTCTCGCCGGCCGCCCACGAACTGAGCCTCTTCGACGAGCTCGCCGGTGACCTGGATGGCGACGCGGTGCTGACCTGGGGCCGTTGGACTCCCGAGGGTAGGCAGGTCTTCGCCCGTTCGATCTCCTCCACCGGCGTGCTCGGCACGGTCACCCGGCTTGGCGACGGCGACTGGCCGAAGATCACCCTGGACGACGACGGCGACGGCCTGGTCACGTGGCAGGCCCCCAGCCCGGACTTCTCCACCAACCAGGTGCACGCCCGGACGATCGGGCAGGACGGCACGTTCGGGGCCGACGAAACCATCGCCCCCGACGGGCGCTACGCGCAGCCGGCGTCCAGCCCGACCGGCCGCTTCTCGGTGATCTGGCAGAAGGCCTCCTACGTGTACGACATCCGGGCGCGCTTCGGTCAGTAGCCCGGCGGTGCGACGCCCGGACCGGTTCGCCGGTCCGGGCGCTACCGGAGCTGTCGGAGCTGACTCTTGTCGGGTTTGCCGCTGGCCGCGAGCGGGACGCGGTCGATGACCGTGACGGTGCGGGGCACCGCGAGGTCGCCCACCTGCACGGCCACGAGCTTGCGCAGCAGGTCCGGGTCGGGCGTCCTCCCGGCCGCCGGCACCACGAACGCGTGCACGGCCTCGCCGGTCATCTCGTCCGGCCGCCCGACGACGTACGCCTCGGCGATCGCGGCGTCGGAGGCGAGCGTGCGCTCCACCACTCCGGCGTGGACCAGCTGCGCGTTCACGATGATCACGTCCCGGGTGCGTCCGAGCAGCCGCAGGTAACCGTCGGCATCGAGCTCACCCAGGTCACGGGTCCGCACCCAGCCGTCCACGAACACCTCGGCCGACTCGTCCGGGTCCTGCCAGTACGACGATGCCTGCGCGGGGGTGCGGACGTAGATCTCGCCGTCGCGAAGGGAGACCTCGACGGCCGGACGGCCGACGGTGGCGAGCGTGGCGGGGTCGGTCAGCATCTCGGCGGGGGTCACCATCGCGATCATCGACGTCTCGGTCTGGCCGTAGCCGTGGAAGAGCACCGGACCCAGCACGTCGAGCGCCTCCGCCAGTCGGCCCGGCTGAAGTGGCGACCCGGAGACCATCAGCGCCCGCAGGTGACGCAGGTCCACCGGGTGGGAGCGCTGGTCCCGGATCAGCTGGTGCAGCTTGCCGACCGTGGTCACGCTGGCCGTGGCCCGATGCTCGACCAGGGCGTCCGGGAAGACCGGCCGGGGGGCCACGACGAGGGTGCCGCCCGCCACGAGGGCGAGGATGCCGTACTCCAGCATCACCTGGCTGGCCAGCGATCCGAAGACCAGGTAGCGCTGCAACCGGCTGGCCAGTTCGGCGATGGCCGGGGGCCACCGGTCCGGGTGGGTGACCCAGGACGCGGACATGGCCGCGTAGGTCTGCACCACACCCTTCGGTGTTCCCGTGCTGCCACTGGTCCAGATGATCCGGGCGGGATCCTCGGCCCGTCCCGCCGCGACGAGTGGCAGCCCGTTGTCGGGCTGCTCGGTGAACGAGGCCAGCCGGGTCGGGTCGACCAGGAGGGAGCCGGACAGTTGTGCCGGGCTCAGGTCGGCCCGCCACCCGGACACCCGCGCTCCCACAGCGAAGGCGGCAACCGTGGCGGCGAAGGCGGCGGCGTCGACCGGCAGGTCGAGCGTGACACCCACTCCGGGCCCCGCGCCGGACGAGCGCAGCCCGGCCGCGATGCGCCGGACCAGACCCGCCATCTCCGCTGCGGTCGTGACGACCGTCCCCTCCTCGAAGACCGGCCGCTCCCCGCCGGTCGTGAGGAGGTCGAGGACGGGCTGCGGCCAGAGGTCAGCGGACATCGGCGAGGACACCCTTGACGAACACCTCGAGGGGCTGCTGGTGCACGGTCGGCAGGTTCCAGGTGTTCTCCAGGTTCTCCGCCAGGTGGTGCTCGGCGACGACCTGCCCGTCGCGCAGCACCCGCACGACAGGGTGGAGATAGCTGGCGTCGTGCGCGGCGTTCGCGTCGTTCTCGGCCGGACGCGGCACGGTGATGTCGAACGGGTCGACCTGGTCGTGGTCGGGGCCGTACTCCAGGGTCACCAGGAACGCGAACACGTCCGGTTCCGCCTCCCGCAGGTAGGCGACCGGCACCTCCTCGCGGTAGCGGGCGACCTCGTCGTGGACGGTGATGACGTCGCCGAGCACCGCGAACTGCTGCCACAGCGCCGAGGTCACGTTGATCCGGGCGATGATCGAGGCGGCGATCGCCTCCGGCGTCAGGGCGATGGGGCGGGACGGCCAGGGCTCACCGTGGTGCCGCTCGCGGAGGATGTGGTGCAGCGCGCGGGTGGCGTAGCGGAAGCCGTGGATGAAGCCGTTCGTGGACTTCTTGAAGTCACGCTGCTGGCTGAGGGTGCCGGCGAAGTAGAGGCCGGGAACGTTCACCGACTCGAAGGCCGGGGTCTGCGCCGGGAACCGATCGTTGATGACCAGCTCCGGCCGGGCCGACTCGGCGAACACAGACGCGTCGAAGCGGAACCCGGTGCAGAGGATGATCCGGTCGTACTCGAGTTCGCGCAGATTCTCGACCGTCCGGGCGTACCGGAAGAGCACCCGGAAACCGCCGCCCTCCCGCTGACTGATTCGCTCCACCGTGCCGTCCAGGACCGCGTTCTGCGACTTCAACTGATAGGTGTCCAGGAAGTTGTTGTTCACCGCACGCAGGTGCCCGACGTAATGGGTCTGCCAGGCCAGCTTGATGGAGTGCGGCCCGGCGACGTGAATCGTCGCGGCGGTCTCGATCAGCGCGTCGGCGGTCTCGAAGGCCGAGTTGCCCTTACCGACGATCAACACCCGCTGGTTGACGAAATCGGCGGGATCGACGCTCACGCTGTCGTAACGCTCGGCCAGCTCCGCGCCCTCGATCGGCGGCACATGGAGCTGGGAGACGCCGGTGGCGACGACGACCCTCCGGGCGTTGAAGGTCTGGTCGCCGGCCTGCACCGTGAACACGTCACCGGTCTTCGACACCGAGGTCACCCGGGTGTCGTAACGGACGCGCAGACCCCGCGCGAAATCGGCGAGATAACGTACGAGATCGTCCGCGGCGGGGAAGTAGCGCGTGCTGTAGTTCTTGAAGAGCAGCGCCGGATCGTCGGACAGCAGCGAGTTCCAGTCCGACCGTAGGTTGAACTCCGGGTCCTCCGAGCCGGTCCACACCTTGTTGATCGAGATCAACTGTCGGTGTCGGGGATAGGTCTCGAAGAACATGCCCGGCCGGGGGCCGCCCTCCAGCACCACATAGTCGTGACCGTCGCGTTCCAGCAGGGCCGCGAGCTGCAAGCCCGCCGGTCCGGCTCCGATGATCAGGCAATCGTGCGTCATGCGGCGAAATGTACTGAGGCGATTTCAGAGCGCTCTGAGAAACTGTTTCTAGCATCCGCTTCCATGACGATTCAGGTGGATCTGGCAGCACCGCTGCATCCCGTCGACCTGTGCCGCGCGGCCGACCCGGTCACGCTCGTGGTCAGTGACGAGGTGCGCAGCCGGGTGACGAGCGGCCGGACGTTCCTCGGCAAGGCACTCGGCGACGACCGGGCCATCTACGGCGCCACCACCGGCTTCGGGGCGCTCGTGGGGTACGCGGGCCGAGCCGACCAACGCGACCAGGCCGACAACACCCTCGCCCACCTCGGCGCGGGTCAGGGGCACGACCTCCCCCTGGATGTCGTACGTGCGACGCTGCTGGTCCGCGCCTGGTCCCTGGCCCGGGGCGCGTCCGGGGTCTCGCCACACGTGATCGACGCGCTCGCGGCCATGCTCGGCACGACGTTCACGCCGGCGATGCCCCGGCTCGGCTCGGTCGGCGCCAGCGGCGATCTGATACCACTCGGCGCCGCCGCCAATGCGCTGCGCGGCCGTGGACACGCCTACGTGGACGGCGTCCGGATGCCCGCCGCGGATGCGCTCACCAAGGCCGGGCTGGAACCGCTGCCGCTCGACGGCCGGGACGCGCTCGCGCTTGTCAACGGCACGTCGCTGACCACCGCAGCGCTGACCCTCGCCCTGGACCGGGTCCGCACCTCGCACCGCGTGGTGCAGACGCTGAGCTGCCTCCTCGCCGACCTGCTCGGCAGCGACCCACAGTTCCTCGACCCCGCCCTCCTGGCCGCCTACGGTCACCGGGGCGCCATCGACGTCGGCGCCGCGATGCGGGCGACCTGCGCCGGTCTGCGGCCGTCCGGCGGCAGACCGCTGCAGGAGCCGTACAGCATCCGCTGCGCGCCGCAGCTGCTCGGAGCGGCCGAGGACGCCCTGCGCTATGCCGACGGCGTCGTGGCGGCCGACCTCGGCGCAGTGAGCGACAACCCGCTGTTCTTTCCGGACGACGACAAGGTCGTACACGGTGGCAACTTCTTCGGTCAGCCCGCCGCGTTCGCCGCCGACGTCCTGTCCATGGTGATCGCCCAGGTCGGCAACCTCGCCGAACGCCAGCTCGACCTGCTGGTGGATCCGGGCCGCAACGGCGGGCTGCCGCCGATGCTCGCGGCGGGGCCGGGGCAGCAGCACGGGCTACAGGGCGTTCAACTCGCGTCGACGGCGCTCATCACCGAGATCAGGCGGGACACCGTACCCGCGAGCGCGCAGAGCCTCCCCACCAATCTGCACAACCAGGACGTCATTCCGCTCGGCACGCAGGCCGCGCTCCGCGCCCTGGATCAGGCGGAACTGTTGCGCCTGATCACCGGTTCGCTCGCGCTGGGGCTGCGCCAGGCGGTGCACGTGGGGGCTCGCCGGCCCACGGCGGTGGGCTGCGACCGCGCCCTGCGGGCTCTGGAGGAGGCGATCCCCCCGGTCGACCCGGACCGACCGCTCGACGGGGACGTCCGAACAGCGGTCGTGATCGTGGAAGAGCTTGAAAAATCTCTGAATTCCCACTCGTACGGTGAGCGCCGTGATGCTTGATTACCTGATCATCGGAGCCGGTCCGGCCGGTCTTCAGCTCGCCGCCCTATTCGAGGCCGACGGTAAGCGCGACTACGTGGTGCTGGAGGCCGCCGACGGTCCGGGCGCCTTCTTCGCCACCTATCCGCGGCACCGCACACTCATCTCGATCAACAAACCGCACACCGGCACGGACGACCCCGAGCTGAATCTGCGGCTCGACTGGAACTCGCTGCTCACCGACGATCCGGCGCTGCTGTTCACGCAGTACACCGAGCGGTACTTTCCGGACGCCGACGTGATGGTGCGGTACCTCGCGGACTTCGCCGCGAAGACGGGCGTCAAGGTCAGGTACGGCGTCCGGGTGACCCGCGTGTCCAAGCACGACGACGTCTTCACGGTCGAGGCCGGCGACCAACGCTGGGCGGCCCGCACGGTGATCGTCGCCACCGGTGTCTCGAAGACCTACCAGCCGGACATCGTCGGATTCGAGCTGGCCGAGGGGTACGACGTGATGAGCGTCGAGCCGCGTGACTACCTCGACCAGAAGGTGCTGATCATCGGCAAGGGCAACTCGGCCTTCGAGACCGCCGACAGCCTCATGGAGACCACGACGCTGATCCACGTCGCCGGGCCCAGCTCGGTGCGGATGGCGTGGCGTACCCACTACGTCGGGCACCTGCGGGCGGTGAACAACAACTTCCTCGACACCTATCAGCTCAAGTCGGCGAACGCGATCCTCGACGGCACGATCAAGAGCATCGAGCGCGACGGTACCGGCTACAAGGTCGCGTTCAGCTTCTCCCGGGCGAACGAGGTCGTGAAGGAGCTGCACTACGACCGGGTGCTGGCGTGTACGGGGTTCCGGTTCGACGACTCGATCTTCGACTCCTCGGCCCGGCCCCAGCTCGCCATCAGAGACCGGTTCCCGGCACAGACCGAAGCGTGGGAGTCGGTGAACGTGCCGGGGCTGTTCTTCGCCGGAACGATCTCGCAGGTACGTGACTTCAAGAAGTCGACGAGCGGGTTCGTGCACGGCTTCCGCTACGCCGTACGCGCCCTGCACCGGATCCTCTCGGTTCGGTACGACGCCATCGGGTGGCCGTCCGACAGACTCGCGGCCGAGCCGGCGGCCATGACCGCGGCGGTCATCGAGCGGGTCAACCGCAGCTCGGCCCTGTGGCAGCAGTTCGGGTTCCTCGCCGACGTGCTCACCGTCGCGGGGCCGGCGGCCCGCTACCACGAGGAGGTGCCGGTGGACTACTTCGTGTCGACCGGCCTGCGCACCGCCGACCACGAGTACGACCAGGCATTCGTGATCACGCTGGAGTACGGGCCCGACCACGACCAGGTCGACCCGTTCGACATCACCGTGTCCCGCGTCGCCCAGGACGTGGTGGGGCAGGCGCACGACGCGGCGTACCTGCACCCGGTGGTCCGTTACCACCGTCAGGGCCAACTGATCAGCACGCACCACCTCGCCGAGAACCTGGAGAACCGGTGGGATCGGCCCGACGTCCACGTACGTCCGCTACAGGACTTCCTCCGCCGTTGCCTGTCCGGTGCCGAGGGCTGACATGGACCCCGTCCACCAGGACTTCTTCGAGGGTGGCGCCGGGCGGGAGCGCACCCTGGCCGCCAACGAACGGGCCTTCGCGCGACGGTGGCTCGTGCCCCGGGTGTTGCGGGCGACCGGCGAGCGGGACCTTCGGACCATGGTGGCCGGCACGTCTCTGGCCGCACCGGTGCTGGTCGCTCCGATGGCCTTCCATCGGCTCGCGCATCCCGACGGCGAGGCGGCCACCGCGCGGGGGGCGGCGGCGGCCGGCACGGCGATGGTGGTGAGCATGGCCGCCACCCAGCCGGTCGAGGAGATCGCGGCGGCGGGCGGGACGCTGTGGTTCCAGCTGTACCCGCAACCCGACCTCGACTTCACGGAGTACGTGGTCAAGCGGGCCGAGTCGGCGGGCTGCCGGGCGCTGGTGCTGACCGTGGACTCCCCGGTGTTCGGCAGGCGCGAGCGTGACCTGCGCAACGGCTTCACCGACCTGCCGCCCGGCTACGCCTGCGAGAACATGCGCGACGCGACAGGCCGGGTACGGCCGATAGAGATGGACGCGACGGCGGGGTGGGACCGGATCGCGTGGCTGCGTGGTGTCACGGGACTGCCGATCCTGGTCAAGGGCATCCTGCATCCCGCCGATGCCCGCCTCGCGGTCCAGCACGGCGTTGCCGGTGTAATCGTGTCCAACCACGGTGGACGGCAGCTCGACGGGGCTGTTCCCACGCTCGACGCGCTGCCCGCGGTGGTGGAAGCCGTGCGGGGGCAGATTCCGGTGCTGCTCGACGGGGGTGTGCGCGGCGGCGCCGACGTGCTGATCGCGCTGGCGCTCGGGGCGCGGGCGGTGCTGGTGGGACGTCCGGTGATCCGGGGGCTCGCGGCGGGCGGATCGGTGGGCGTACGGGAGACGCTCGAACGACTCACCGGCGAGCTGGATCAGGCCCTGGCCCTGGCCGGAGCGCGGCGACCGGCCGATCTGACGCCCGACCAGGTGGTGACCCGGTGAAGGCAGTGGTCGCCCTCCGGGAGTGGATCTTCGAGCGGGTGAACGGGAGCGAGGGGGTTCCCGTCCCCGGGCCGCTGGTGGGACCGGAGGACTTCGAGCGGGTCTACAGCCATCCGGCCGCCGACGGGCGCAGCCGCGGGGCCGGCCTCTCGGACCTGTTCTGGTACTGGCTCGCCCCCGGTCCACAGATGCATCAGGAGCACCTGGAGCCCGGCGAGGCATACAAGACGGTCGCGCGGACCACACGGCACGTGCTGGCCGTCCCCCACACGCGCTCCGACGAGCTGGCGACGGCCGCGACCCGGCGGATCCTCGACACGCTCCCGACCGGCCGGACCAGTCACGCGCGGCTACGGGACCTGATGATGCCGATCTGGGCCGAGGTCTCGTACGAGCTGGTGTTCGGCGCATCCTGCCCACGGGAGGTGCGGGACCTCATCGTGGCGAACGCGGACGACGTGGTCACCGCGCTGAAGGGGATGAGTCTGCGGCACATGTCCCGGCGGGATCGGCTGACGCGCTACCTGCTGGACCGGATCGACGCGGGGACGTGCCCGGTCGTGTTGCCGCCGCCCTTCACCGCCCTGGAGACCGCCTGGTACCTCCAGGGGGCATTCTTCAACACGGCCGTGGTGCAGATGTCCGAGGCCATGACACACATCCTGCTGTGCGCCCGGTCCGTCGAGGACACGTCGGACGACTCCCTCGACCGGATCATCGACGAGACGCTCCGGGTGTACCCGCTGTTCGGTATCGCGCACCGAATCACCTCCGGACCGATCACCGTGGGAGATCACACCCTCCCCACCGGTTCGGTGCTGCTCTTCAACTATCAGGCATATCAGCGCACCGGCCCCGCAGCCGACGACGGGTTCGACCCGGACCGCTGGCTGTCGTTGCGCCGGCAGGACACGCACTTCATCCCGTACGGCGTCACCGCCAACCGTGCCTGTCCGGCGCGCGGCTCGGCACCGATCCAGCTACGCGCGGCGACCCGGGAGGTGCTGCGGCGCTTCTCGGTCAGCTCGTCGGCGGCGCACACGCGCTCGCTGCCGAGTCGTGGTCCGGCGTACCTGACGCCCCGAGGTCTTGCCGGTCCCGGTCGCGGCCGGCTCGCCCTCATGCGGGAGCGTGACCGGTTCTTCGACGTGGGGCGGTCGGTCACGCAGCTCGTCTGCGGCACCTGGATGGTCGTCGACGCCCGGCGACAAAAGTTGTGCACCCGTTTCTTCGAGGAGGCAGACGCATGACCCCCACCGAGCTCGCGCCGCGGTTCTTCATCGCGGTCGCGGTCATTCTGCTCTTCTGCAGGCTTGTCGCCTGGCTCCTCGGCAAGGTGGGCCAGCCCGCCGTCGTGAGCGAGATGCTCGCCGGGGTGCTGCTCGGCCCGTCGCTGCTCGGCCTGCTCTGGCCGGACGCGCAGGCCACGCTCTTTCCCGCGCCGCTGCTGCCGATCCTGTACGTGGTCGGCCAGGTCGGCCTGGTGCTGTTCATGTTCCAGGCCGGGTACGCCTTCACCTCCCACCGGCTGACCAACCTCGCCGGCACGGCGGGAGCCGTGTCGCTCGCGGGTGTCACCGCGCCGCTGGTGTTGGGCATCCTGCTGGTCCTGGGCGTGGCGGGCTTCGTACCGATCCGCGCGGACGACGTGTCACTCGGCGTGTCCGCGGCGTTCGTCGGCGTGGCGCTGGCGATCACGGCCTTCCCGATGCTTGCCCGGATCATCACCGAGCGCGGCCAGACCGGTACCCGGCATGGAATGGTCGCCCTGGCCAGCGGCGCGATCGACGACATGGTCGCGTGGATCATGCTGGCGGTGGTGCTGGCGTTCGCCTCGGGTGCCGCCGGCCCGGCCCTGGTCACCGTGGGTGGCGCGGTGCTGTTCGGGTTGGTGCTGTGGCTGGGTGGCCGGCGGGTGACCGGCTACGTGATGGGGTTCCCGGGCGAACGCGCGCGGCTGCTCGGCACGGTGGCGCTGCTCTTCCTGGTCGCCTGGTACACCGACGAGATCGGGCTCTACGCGGTCTTCGGCGCCTTCGCGGTCGGCGTGGTGATGCCGCGTTCCGAGCAGACCGACAAGGTGGTCGACACGCTGTCGCCGATCGCCGCGACGGTGTTCCTGCCGCTGTTCTTCACCTACTCCGGGCTGCGCACCGAGTTCGCGTTGTTGGGCGATCCGGCGGTACTGGGATTCGCCGCCGCATGTGTGGCCGTGGCGATCGCCGGCAAGTACGGGGCCTGCTGGGCCGCGGCCCGGATGCGCGGTGAGCCGAACCGGGTCGCCCTGCGCGTCGGCGCCCTCATGAACGCCCGGGGTCTGATGCAGCTGATCGCGCTCAACGTGGGTCTGGAGGCGGGCATCGTGAATCCGTCGCTCTTCACGGTGTTGGTGCTGGTCGCACTCATCACGACGCTGATGACGACACCGCTGCTGAGCTGGATCGAGCGGCGCGAGGCCCGCACTCGCGCCCCTTCGCCCTCGCTCGTGACCGCCGGTACCCCGTAAAGTAATTGTTTGCGGCGACAAACTTTCCGGAACATAGAGACATGTCGATGAGTCGGTGTCACTATCTATCCATGACCCGACTCCTGCTCGTCGAGGACGACTCGGAGCTACGCGGAATGGTGGCCGAGACGCTGACCGGCGAGGGATACGTCGTCGACCAGGCCCCGGACGGCCAGCGCGGTCTGCACCTGGGGCTCACCCGGCCGTACGACGTGATGGTCATCGACCGACGCCTACCCGCCCTCGACGGGCTGGACCTGGTCGTCCGGCTGCGCTCCCGGGCGGTGGCCGCCCGGGCGCTGCTGCTGACCGCGCTCGGCACCGTCGAGGACCGGGTCGCCGGCCTCGACGCGGGCGCCGACGACTACCTGACGAAGCCCTTCGACCTGGACGAGTTGAGCGCCCGCATTCGGGCCCTCTGCCGCCGGATCACCGACTCCACCGAGGTGCTGCGGTTCGGATCGGGCCAGCTCGACCTCGCCGCGCGCGACGCCGTCCTGCCCGACGGCACCCGGATCGCCCTCTCCGCGCGCGAGTTCGAGCTGCTCCGGGTCCTCGCGGCCCGGCCGCTCACCGTCCACTCCCGCTCCGAGCTGCGCAGCCGGGTCTTCGACGAGGCTGCCGCGGCTTCCCTGGTCGACACGTACGTCTACTACCTGCGCCGCAAGCTCGGCCGATCGGTGATCCGTACCGTCCACGGCCTCGGCTACAAGCTGGGAACCCTGTGAGCTCCGAGGACACCATGCTGCGCCGGGCCAGGGCGCGGGTCAGTCTGCTCGTCGGACTCACCATGACGGCGCTGCTCGCCCTGGGCGCCGGCATCTCCTACGCCGCCCTGCTGCACAACCAGCACGAACAGATCGAACGGGAGCTCAGCTACGGCGTGGTCCACGGCACCATCGACGGACCACCGGCCTGTAGCTGGATCATCCTGTACGACGGCGGCCGCATCGACCCGGGCCGCAACCCGCCCCCGCCGGGCTTCCCCCTGCGGTCCGCCATCGACGCGGCGGCCCTCGACCAGCAGGTCCACAGCGACAGGGTCGACCGCAACGGAACGACCTACTACGTCCGCACCCAGCCCCGCGGCACGGGGGTCGTGCAAGCGGTGTTCGACGCGCGTTTCCAGCTCTCCGACCGGCGTCACCTGCTCGCCGCCTTCCTCCTCGCCGCGATCGTCGGTCTCGCCGCGGCAGCGCTCACGGGCATCGCCGTGGGCCGCCGGGCCGTGGCGCCGCTCGCCGAGGCGCTCGGCCGGCAACGCCGCTTCGTCGCCGACGCCAGCCACGAGTTGCGCACGCCCATCGCCCAGGTGCACACCCGCGCCCAGATCCTGGCCCGCCGCGCCGGTGCCGACCGCGCCGACTACGACCGCCTGATCGAGACCACCGGCCGCCTCGGTGAGATCGTCGACGAGCTGCTGCTCTCTGCCCGCCTGGCCGCCACCCCTGTCGACCGGCACCCCTCCGAGCCCGTCAACCTGGCCCTCCTCGCCGCGCAGGCCGTCGACTGCGAGGCCGACCGCGCCGCCGAGCAGGGTGTCCAGCTGCACGTGACCGTCCCGGACACCCCGGTTCTCGTCTGCGGCATCGCCTCGGCCCTGCGCCGCGTGGTCGGCGAACTGCTCGCCAACGCCCTCACCCACACGCCGGGTGGCGGTCGCATCGACGTCGCCCTGCACACGTCCCGCCGGAGCGCGGACCTGGTGGTCACGGACAGCGGAGCCGGCTTCGATCCCGCCGACGCGCCACACCTCTTCGACCGCTTCCACCGCGGGGCCGGGGCCGCGGACCGCCGCTTCGGTCTGGGCCTGGCCCTGGTGAAGGAGGTGGTCACCAGTCACGGCGGGACGATCTCCACCGACGCCCGGCCCGGCGTGGGGGCGACCTTCACCGTTCGCCTACCGACGGTTCCGCCTCGGGTCGCCCTGACCGCCTCGGTCGGGCGGGAGGTGCGACACGAAAAAGGTCAGCGGCCTGACCGGAATTCCCGACCAAGCCGCTGACCTGCAACACAAGGGTGGAGCCGAGGGGACTCGAACCCCTGACCCCCACACTGCCAGTGTGGTGCGCTACCAGCTGCGCCACGGCCCCTTGCTGTTCTCCCGGTCGCCCGGGCACTGGGAAACTATACACAGACCCGCCGGCATGGTCATCTCGCGGGGTCCCCACCCGGCCGGGTCAGTTCAGCGCCACGTCCGGCGGGAAGTGAGCCACGGCGGCCATCATCCCGCCCTGCCGGCGCAGCACCATCGGCCACAGGTCGTCGGGGCGGTCGACGAAGGCGTCACCGGGCAGGGCGTCCAGGACGAACCAGGACCCGTCGGCGATCTCCTGCTCCAACTGGCCACTGCCCCAGCCGGAGTAGCCGGCGAACACCCGGATGCCTCCGATGCTCTCCCGCAGCTTCTCCGGGTCGACGGAGAGGTCGATCGTGCCGACCGCCCCGGACACCTGGTGGAAGCCCTTGAGTCGCCGTAGCGGTTGACGCATCCGGGCCAGGCAGATCGCCGAGTCGGGTTGCACCGGGCCGCCCTCGAAGAGCACCGCCGGGTGGCGAGCCAGGTCGCTCCAGTCGCCCAGCACCTCGGCCACCGGCACCTCGGTCGCCCGGTTCAGGACGACGCCGAGCGCGCCGCCCGGCTCGTGGGCGACCAGCAGCACCACCGTACGGTCGAAGTTCGGGTCCTTCAGCGCCGGAGTCGCGACCAGCAGTCGCCCGGTCATCGACTCCATCGCTCGTCCGCCGATCGCCTGGCCCTCTCCCTGCATCCCACCTACCCG
Source organism: Micromonospora sp. RB23 (assembly GCF_053585025.1). Lineage (NCBI taxonomy): Bacteria > Bacillati > Actinomycetota > Actinomycetes > Micromonosporales > Micromonosporaceae > Micromonospora > Micromonospora sp. RB23. Next base: position 1,339,755 of record NZ_CM132111.1, on the reverse strand, counting down.
TCAGCCGTGAGCCCGCACCCGGGATCCGTCATCCGCCGCCTCCGCACGGTGCATCGGGGTCAGCCGCGCTGTCAACGCCATGCCTGGCACCATAGCCTGCGTCCCGGGCGCTGGCTAAGGTCTGAGCGGGGGTGATCGGACAGTTGCGACGGAGGTTCCATGGCACCGACGGCGGACCTCGCGGTGATCGGCGGCTCGGGGCTGTACGCGCTCCTCGACGGCACCCCCCATGAGCTGGGCACCCCTTACGGTCCACCGTCGGACGCGGTGACCATCGCGGAGGTGGCCGGGCGGCGGGTCGCGTTCCTGCCCCGGCACGGATCCGACCACCGGTTTCCGCCACACCGGATTCCGTACCGGGCCAACATGTGGGCGCTGCGCTCGCTCGGCGTACGCCAGGTGTTGGCGCCGTGCGCGGTCGGTGGGCTGCGGCCGGAGCTGGGCCCGGGCACGTTCGTGGTGCCGGACCAGCTCGTCGACCGCACCAGCGGTCGGGTGCAGACGTACTACGACGAGGGCGCGGTGCACGTGCCGTTCGCCGACCCGTACTGCCCGAAGGGCCGCCACGCCCTGCTCACCGCGGCGGCCGGACGGGACGTCACGGCGGTGGACGGCGGGACGGTGGTGGTGGTCGAGGGACCACGGTTCTCCACCCGGGCCGAGTCCCGCTGGTACGCGTCGATCGGCGGCACTGTCGTGAACATGACTGGCCACCCGGAGGCGGTGCTCGCCCGGGAGATGGCGCTCTGCTACTCCTCCATCGCGCTGATCACCGACCTGGACGCCGGTGTGCAGGCGGGTGAGACGGTGACCCAGGACGAGGTGTTCCGCGTGTTCGCGGCGAACACCGACCGGCTGCGGGACGTGCTGCTGGACGCGCTGGACGCGCTCCCCGCGGAGCAGGACTGCGCGTGTGGTCGGGCGTTGGACGGCATCAAACTGCCCTTCGCGCTCCCCTGAGCGCTCTCGGACGACCTCCCCGGACGCCGGAAAAGCCCGAAAGGTCTGTCACATCCCGATAGATTCGGCTGATCGGGAGGGCGGCCCACGGTCGCCCCTGCGCGCGAGCGGAGGCAGGCGACGATGGCAACGGTCCGGGACGCGACGTACGACGTGCTCCGCACCCTGGGCATGACCACCGTCTTCGGCAACCCCGGCTCCACGGAGGAGCCGTTCCTGCGGGACTTCCCGGCCGACTTCCACTACGTCCACGCGCTGCACGAGGCCACGGCCGTGGCGATGGCCGACGGGTACGCCCAGGCCGCCGGCAGGCCCGCGCACGTCAACCTGCACACGGCGCCGGGCATGGGCAACGGCATGGGCAACCTGGTGACCGCCTGGCACAACAAGACGCCACTGATCGTCACCGCCGGTCAGCAGACCCGGGAGATGCTGCTGCTGGAACCCCGCCTGACCAGTCGCCGGGCCGTCGAGCTGCCCGAGCCGTACGTCAAGTGGAGCTACGAACCGGTCCGCGCGCAGGACATCCCGGCGGCGCTGCTGCGGGCGTACGCGACCGCCGTGCAACCCCCGGTCGGGCCGGTCTTCCTCTCCCTGCCGATGGACGACTGGGCCCAGCCCGCCGGGTCGCCGCCCGCGACGCGCTCGGTGGCGACCCGCTTCGGGCCCGACCCGCAGCGGTTGGAGATGTTCGCCCGGGTGCTGGCCGACAGCCGCGACCCGGCCCTGGTGTTCGGGCCCGGCGTGGACCGCTCCGGAAGCTGGTCGGCGGCCGTCGCGCTGGCCGAGCGCCTGGCCGCACCGGTCTGGTCGGCGCCGGCGCCGGAGCGGGCCGTGTTCCCGGAGGACCACCCGCAGTTCCGGGGGGTCCTGCCGTTCGCCATCGGGCCGCTGGCCGAGGCGCTGCACGGGCACGACAGCGTCCTGGTGGTCGGTGCCCCGGTGTTCCGCTACTACCCGCACGTGCCGGGCGACCACCTGCCCGAGGGCGCCCGGCTGCTGCACGTCACGGACGACCCGGACGAGGCCGCCCGCGCCCCGGTCGGGGACAGCCTGCTCAGTGACCCCGGACTGGCCCTCACCGCCCTGCTCGACCTGGTCCCGGCGGCCGGCCGGCAGCCGCCGGCGCCCCGGACCGCGCCGCCGCCGCCGGAGGTCACCGTGCCGCTGAGCGCCGACGCGATGTTCGCCGCGCTGGCCGCGCACTGGCCGGCCGACGGCGTGCTGGTCCAGGAGTCACCGTCCAACCTGGCCGCGCTGCGCCGCAACCTTCGCATCACCCGCCCCGCGTCGTACTTCACGATGGCCAGCGGCGGTCTCGGCTACGGCCTGCCGGCGGCGATCGGCGTGGCGCTGGCCGAGCGGGACACCGGGCGCGGCCGGCCGGTGGTGGCGGTGATCGGTGACGGCTCGTTCCACTACTCGGTGCAGGCCCTCTGGACCGCCGCGCGCCTGTCACTGCCCGTCGTGGTCGTCGTCCCGGTCAATCAGCAGTACGCGATCCTCAAGGCGTTCGCCGAGCTGAAGGACACTCCCGGGGTGCCCGGGCTGGACCTGCCGGGACTTGACGTCACGGCGATAGCGGCCGGCTACGGCTGCGCGACCGAGGTGGTGCGAACTCCCGACGAGTTCGGCGCGGCCCTCACGGCCGGTCTGCGCGCCACGGGGCCCACCGTGCTGCCGGTGCCGATCAGCACCGACGTGCCCACGATCCTCTGACCGGACGCCGGGGCGGTCACCGTGGGGCGATCGACAGCGGAGCCCCGCTGAAGACGTCCAACACGGGCCGCGCCCCCAGCGGTGCGTCCAGGGTGACCGCGACCGGTTCGAGCTTGAGCATGGCGTTGCAGACGCCGGCGGACCGGGTGACGGTACCGCCGACCACCACCACGTCGGGCCGTTCCCACACCAGCGGGGTGATGTCGGTGTCACAGGAGCCGACGCCCAGGCGGACGGTCATCTTCGCGCCGTCCACCGACGCGAGGTCCTGGGCGCCCACGAAGCCGTCCGGCAGTGGTTGCGCCGGCGGGGACACCGAGGGGACCGGTCTGACAGCCGTCGGCGCGACGGCGAGTCGGGCCACCGGGGTGGCCAACTCCTCCACCGTGAACAACCAGGCCGGGACCTGCGCCTCGCCTCGACTCGTACGGACGGGCACGGCGCCCAGGGTCACCCCGGTGACGGTCAGCGGCAGGCAGGCCGTCTGCGTCGTGCTGGTGGCCCAGCCATCCGGCCCGGGTTCGACCGTGGGACCGCCGGGAGTCGGCAGTCCGGGACGCTTCGGCCGTCCCGGGCACGGCAGCGGGTCACCCTGGGCGAGCTGCCGGTACGCCTCGGCGGCGCTGATGAGCGGCAGGGCCAACCGGCCGTCCGGGAAACGGATCTCGCCACTGACGCCGGTCGACGGGATGGCGACCTGCGCGCGGTACCAGCCGGCTCGGAAGGCCGTCTCGGTGTCCGGGGTGAATCGCGGATCGCCGGTGAGCACGGTCGGCCCCTGGAGGGGCACGTACCCGTCACGCCAACCGGGACCGGGCCGCCAGGCCGCGGCGACCGCGGCGGCCCGGTCGTCGAACCCACGCCGGGTCGACGCGGTGGGACCGACGGCGGAATCCGCGGTGGGTGCGGCGGCGCAGGCCACCATGGACAGCAGGGGCAGGACGAGCAGCAGGACCGGTCGACGCATGCCTGGTTCGACGGTGTCGGCGGCGCGGGGGTTCCGGCGTCGGCTCAGGTCTCGCCACCCAGATCCGTCTGGTACGCCTGCCAGAGCAGATTGGTGCCACGCCGACGATGCCGGCCGAGCGCCCGCAGCAGGTGACCCGCACGGTGGCGTAGTTCGTCGGGGCTGGCCTCGGGCCGTTCCGCGACCCGCTGCACGGCCCTGATCGCGGCGACGATCGCGGCGTGCTCCCGGGTCAGCAGCCGGATGGCGTGGTCGAGGCGGGGCGAGTGGGTCAGCAGTTCCCGGTAGAGACCGGCCGGCCCCTCGGTGACCCGCACGTGCTCGGCGAAGCCCTGCCCGACCGGACGCAGGCGCAGCAGTACGGTCTCGCGCCAGCACGGCTCGGCCGCCGCGACAGCGATCGCCCGGGCCAGGGCGTGCAGGTCTGCGGCGAACCCGGCGGGGCGCGCCTCCGGCGCGAGTCCGGTTGGATGCGGGTGGGCGGCGGGCAGCCGGACGGTGCCTGACAAGTGCTGGACTCCACCGGTGGCCATGGCACCTCCCGCACGGCGCTGCTACCCCATACCGTGATGGTGAACCCGGCCGTTCGCCCTGTCCAGGGGCCTTTCGGTGCTCATCCACCCCACCCGCCACAGCGACGCGCTCCTGCCCCAGGCGTCGCAGACGTCGCAGCGCCGGCCTCGGTCGCGACAGCTCAGGCGTCCGCCAGCCGGCGTAGGTGGGCGGCGACGGCGCGAGCGTCGGGTGCGGCCTCTGGTCCGGCCGCGACGAACGCGTCGGCCAGCGCGCGCAGCTCGGACGGCGGCAGGACCGGCAGACCCATGCCCCGAAGTGGGACCGTGGCCCGCTGCCCGCTGACCCGATCGGCGACGGCGATGGCCGGCGGGCCACCACGGCCCTCCGTCTCGCGGTACGACCCCGGGTCGACGCTGGCGGTGGCGAGATCGACGGTACGGCTGCGCACGGCACCTCGCACGTGCACCCGGCTGCCGTCCAACCACGCGGCCGTCCGCAGCACCCGCAGCACCAGGAAGACACCGAGCAGGACGAACGGGAGCCCACACAGCCCGAGGAACAGTCCCCGCCCCGACCCGCCCCCGGACTCCCGCAGCGCGGGCGGCAGCATGCCGGGCGGCAGATCGCGGGCCTCCTCGTAGGTGGCGAACCCGTCCCCGGGGCCGGTGAGGCGACGTACCAGCCCACCCGCGATCACCGGGCCCAGCACGAAGGCCGCACCGACCGCCGCGACGAGCACCCCCGTCACCACCGCGAGCGTGCGTTGACCGGCTGACGCGCCGACCGACAGACGCAGTCCCTGGTTCGCCACAGCCGCAGCGTAGGCGGCGACGCCCCACCCCCGGCGCCCGGCGTCGGCGGCCCGGCGTCGGCGGCCCGGCGTCGGCGGCCCGGCGTCGGCGGCCCGGCGTCGGCGGCCCGGCGTCGGCGGCCCGGCGTCGGCGGCCCGGCGTCGGCGGCCCGGCGTCGGCGGCCCGGCGTCGGCGGCCGCTCGATGATCGACTCCAGATCGGCGATGTGGGGGTGTCCAGGCGTCGGGATCCCCCCACATGGGCGACGTGGAGTGGATCAAGCCCTCTGCCCAGGGCCGGATACGACCAAGCCCGGCACCCGGGCCGGATACGACGATGCGCCCCGGCCGGTGGGCCGGGGCGCATCGTTTCGAGGTGGTGGAGGTGCCGGGAATCGAACCCGGGTCCTTCGCCGGTTTGTCAGGGCTTCTCCGAGCGCAGCTCGCTATGCCTCTACTCGGCCCCACCGCTCACGCGAGCAAGTTGGTGTGACGGGCCCAGTCGCTGATTGATCTCGCCGCACGGACCCCGCGACCGGGTCCGATTGGCCAGCCTTCTAGCTGATGCCGGCTAACTGGGACGAAGGCGTTCCCAGGCCGACAGACTCACTACTCGCCTCAGGCGGCGAGAGCGAAGTCAGCGCGATTGCTCTTGGCGCTTATTGGTTTCCGACGACCGATTCTCGAGACGACGTCGGCTTCCTCGGCTCGCTTCCCCTGTCGCTGCGTACGAAGTCGAAACCAGTCACCCCCTCGACAGGCCGCCGATGTGGCGGCACTGACAAGAATAACGCCTGCCGCAACGGCTTTCATCCCGAGCCCCGAGCCGGCACGCCGACCCGGACAAAAGGGATGAATCAGTCGTCCATTCCCTTGCCGCGCCGACCGGCCACCTTGGCGATCTCCCGGTCCGCGTCACGCTTGGCGAGGTCCTGGCGCTTGTCGTACGACTTCTTGCCCTTGGCCAGGGCGATCTCCACCTTGGCCCAGCCGTCGGAGAAGTAGACCTGCAACGGGACGATGGTCAGACCGCCCTCGCGGGTCTTGCCGACGAGCTTGTCGATCTCACCGCGGTTGAGCAGCAGCTTGCGGGTACGCCGGGGCTCGTGGTTGGTCCACGTGCCCTGGGTGTACTCCGGGATGTGCATCGCGTGCAGGTACAACTCGCCGTTGCGCTCCTGAGCGAACGCGTCGACGAGCGACGCCCGTCCGGCCCGCAGCGACTTGACCTCGGTGCCGGTCAGCGCCATACCCGCCTCGTACGTGTCGAGGATCGAGTAGTCGTGGCGTGCCTTCTTGTTGGAGGCGACCACCTTGCGCCCCTTTTCCCGTGGCATCGGCGCCACCCCCTTCCCCTGGTTCGTCCGACGCCGGGGTCACCCCGACCGGACAACCGATCATGTTACCCGAGTAACAAGAACCCTCCCGCGCCGTTTATTTCCGGCTGCGGGAGGGTCCCGGTTAGACGACGAACCTGACTAGACCCGCAGGTAGAAGCGCAGGGTGATCCAGGCGGTGGCGGCGCTGACCAGGCCACCGACGACGGCCATCAGGGGGAAGACGACCAGGATGTCACCCCAGCTGATCGGCGACAGCAGGCCCTGCAACGCCTTGAGTGACCCGTCGAAGAGCAGATATTTCGCTGCCACCAGGGCCACCAGGCCGAGTAGTGCGCCGATCAGACCGGCCACCACGGCCTCCAGCACGAACGGCGCCTGGATGAACCAGTTGGACGCGCCAACCAGCTTCATGACCGCCACCTCGCGCCGCTTGCTGTACGCGGCGACCTGGATGGTGTTGGCAACCAGGAGCAGTGCGGCGATGGCCATCACGATCGCGGCGGCCAGGGCGATGTTCTGGATCGCGGTGAGTACGTCGAAGATCTTGTCCAGGAGCCGGCTCTGGTCGACGATCTCGTCGACGCCCTCGGTCTCCTTGTACTGGTCGTAGATGTTCTTGTACTGCTCCGGGTTCTTCAGCTTGAGCCGGAACGACTCCGGCAGCTGGTCCGGCTTGACCGCGTTCACCAGGTCCGGCGCGTCCTGGTACATCTCCTGGAACTTCTTGTACGCCTCGTCCTTGTTGACGTAGATGACTTCCTTGACCAGGGGGTCGTTCTTCAGCTTGTCGTTCAGGTCGGTGCGCTGCTGCTCGCTCACCTCCTGGCTCAGGAAGATCGAGACCTCGATGTTCTTGTAGTAGAGGTCCTTCATGTCGTCAACCTGGCGGTACATGAGACCGCTGGCGCCGAGCATGGTCAGCGAGACCGCCATCGTGATGATCATCGCGATGGTCATGGTCACGTTGCGCCACAGTCCGACCAGTACCTCGGACAGGACGTATTTCACGCGCATCGGGATTTCCTCCGGGTCTCCGGCATGAGGTGTTCGTCGTCAGGCTGCGAGAGGGGTGAGGCGCCGGTTCACCCGTAGACGCCGCGGGCCTGGTCACGCACGATGCGGCCGCTCTCAATCTCGATGACGCGGCGGCGCATCTGGTTCACGATGTTGGAGTCGTGGGTGACCATCACGACGGTCGTGCCGGTGCGGTTGATCCGGTCCAGCAGACGCATGATCTCGATCGAGGTGTCCGGGTCCAGGTTTCCGGTCGGCTCGTCCGCCAGCAGGATCAGCGGACGGTTCACGAACGCCCGGGCGACGGCGACCCGCTGCTGCTCACCACCGGAGAGCTCGTGCGGATAGCGGTGCTCCTTGCCACCGAGCCCCACCAGCTCCAGCACCTCCGGCACGACCCGGCGGGCAACCGCCTTGGTCTTGCCGATCACCTCAAGAGCGAACGCCACGTTCTCGTAGGCGGTGCGGTTCGGGAGCAGCCGGAAGTCCTGGAAGACGCAGCCGATCGAGCGCCGGAAGTGGGGTCGCTTCCAGGAGCGCATCGAGGTGACGTCCTTGCTGTTGACGATGACGCGTCCCTTGTTGGGGGTCACCTCGTGCAGCAGCATCTTGATGATCGTGGACTTGCCGGAGCCGGATGGACCGATGAAGAAGACGAACTCGCCCTTCTCGATCGAGACGGACACGTTGTCGAGCGAAGGCCGGGACGCCTTCGGGTACGTCTTCGTCACTTGCTCAAGCTGAATCACGGGTGGTGAGTCTACGCGGTGTAACAACTGAGCCAAGCCCCACGCCCCGCAGATGGCGCGCGCGTCGTCGAATCAGGCTCCCACCTGGAGATCGATGACGCGCTCCGCCCGCGACTCGTTACGCACCGTCGCCGGCGAGCTGCCGCTGCTTGCGCCAACGGATACCGGCCTCGATGAAACCGTCCAGCTCGCCGTCGAAGACCGCGCTCGGATTGCCGGTCTCCTGCTCGGTTCGGAGATCCTTCACCATCTGATACGGGTGCAGGACGTACGAGCGCATCTGGTCGCCCCACGAACCGGCCGCGTTCTCCTTCAGGCCCTCCAACTTGGCCTGTTCCTCCTGGCGCTTGCGCTCCAGCAGTCGGGCCTGGAGCACCCGGAGAGCGGAGGCCTTGTTCTGTAGCTGGGACTTCTCGTTCTGGCAGGTCACCACGATGCCGGTGGGGATGTGGGTGAGCCGGACCGCCGAGTCGGTGGTGTTGACGCTCTGCCCACCGGGGCCCGACGAGCGGTAGACGTCGGTCCGGACCTCGTTCTCCGGGATGTCGATGTGGTCGGTCTGCTCGGTTACCGGCAGCACCTCGACGCCCGCGAAGCTGGTCTGGCGCCGGCCCTGGTTGTCGAACGGGCTGATCCGGACCAGCCGGTGGGTGCCCGACTCGACGCTGAGCGTGCCGTACGCGTACGGCACCTTGACCGCGAAGGTGGCCGACTTGAGGCCCGCCTCCTCGGCGTACGAGGTGTCGTAGACCTCCGTCGGGTAGCCGTGCCGCTCGGCCCAGCGCAGGTACATCCGCAGCAGCATCTCGGCGAAGTCCGCCGCGTCCACACCACCCGCGCCGGCGCGGATGGCGACCAGCGCCTCCCGCGAGTCGTACTCGCCGGAGAGCAGGGTGCGGACCTCCATCTCCTGGATGGCCTTGGTCAACCCGGTGATCTCCGCCTCGACCTCGGTCAGCACACCCGGGTCGGACTCGGCCTCGGCCAGCTCCAGCAGCACCTGGGCGTCGTCGAGCCGGCTGCGCAGGCTGCCGAGCTTGCTGATCTCGCCGTTGACGTACGACAGCTGCGAGGTCACCTGCTGAGCCTTCGCCTGGTCGTCCCACAGGTCGGGGGCGGACGCCTCCTGCTCCAGACGGGCCTTGTCCTCGTGCAGCCGGTCCAGATTGAGGACGGCCTCGATGTTGCGCAGGGTCGCGTCGAGTTCCTTGAGCTGTTCGGCGTAATCGGCAGCGGTCACGACAGACAAGACTACTGCGCAGACGAGGAGTGAGCTTGTGAGCCCCGCAGGTCGGCGCCAAATCGGCACTGCGTCGCGGAAGCCGCAGCTCGTTCCGTGTCCGCGAACCCGCCGGTCGTCACCCGACGGGGGCGGACTTCAGCCACGAGAGTGCCGCCCGGTGGTAGGCGACCGCGAACTCCAGCGCGCTGGCGTCGTACGTCTCGCCGTCCCGTTTGGCGTTCTTGACCTGTTCCCGCACCTGGGCGAGGGCCTCGGTGTGGTATTCGTTGGCCGAGGCGTACAGGCTCTTGAGCTGGCTGGACGAATGGAGGTTGCCGAAGGCCATCCGGAGCGCGATCGGGTTGCGGATCGTGTCCCGCCCCGGGTTCTCCGCCAGCCAGCGGGAAAACGTCCGTTTCCCGCTGGCGGTGAGCGCGTACGGCTGGCTCATTCGGGGGCCCGGCTTGCCGAGCCGTACGTAGCCCCGCTCGGCCAGGACCGGCAACTCGCGGTAGACCTGACTACGGGTCATCGACCAGTAGGGCGCCAGCCGGCGCTCTGCGGCGGCCATCAGCTGACCGCCCGTCATGGGACCCTCGTGGAGCAGCCCGAGAAGGGCCGCCGCCGTGGGGTTGACTCCGGATTCCGCCATGCCCGTTACGCTGCCACTTTGCGCTGCCGGCGTCCAGGATTTGGCGGTTTGCCACCCAAGAAGTACTTCCTAAGTGCACTGTCGGCGGCAGACTGTCCGTTGAGGACTATCGATGGATTGCCGCCCTTGGCCGACCGCCGGCGGCGCTGGGCACGCCGCCGGCGGGTCGCCGCAGGTCAGCCCATGTGGGGGTACGTGTGGTCGGTCGGCGGCACGAAGGTCTCCTTGATCGTGCGCGGCGACACCCAGCGGACCAGGTTGAGCCAGGAGCCCGCCTTGTCGTTGGTGCCGCTGGCACGGGCACCGCCGAAGGGCTGCTGCCCGACGACCGCGCCCGTCGGCTTGTCGTTGATGTAGAAGTTGCCGGCCGCGTACCGCATGCGCTCGCCTACCGCGTCGACGACCCGGCGGTCGGTGGCGAACACCGACCCGGTCAGCGCGTACGGGGCGATCGACTCGGCCTGCGCGACCACCTCGTCGAAGCGGGCGTCGTCGAACACGTGCACGCCGAGGATCGGCCCGAAGTACTCGGTGGTGAACGTCTCGTGCGCGGCGTCGGAGCACTCGAAGAGCGTCGGCCGGACGAAGTAGCCGACCGAGTCGTCGGCCGTGCCACCGGCCAGCACCCGGCAGCTGTCATCACCGTTGATCAGCTCCAGCGCGGCGGTGTGCCGGGCGAACGCCTTGTCGTCGATCACCGCGCCGCCGAAGTTGCCGAAGTCGGTCACGTCGCCGTAGGTCAGCGAGTCAGCGGTCGCGGCCAGGCGATCGCGCAGGCCACCCTCCCAGATCGAGCGCGGCACGTACGCCCGGGAGGCGGCCGAGCACTTCTGGCCCTGGTACTCGTACGCGCCGCGGATCAGCGCGGTGTGCAGCGCGTCCACGTCGGCGCTGGTGTGCGCGACCACGAAGTCCTTGCCACCGGTCTCGCCGACCAGCCGCGGGTAGCCCCGGTAGCGCGCGATGTTGTCGCCGACGGTCTTCCACAGGTGCTGGAAGACCTTTGTCGAACCGGTGAAGTGGATACCAGCCAGGTCCGGGTCGGCGAGCACGACGTCGGAGACCTCCTCGCCCCGGCCGGTCACCATGTTGATCACGCCGGGCGGCAGGCCGGCGGCCTCGAAGAGCCGCATGGTGAAGTGCGCGGCGAACTGCTGGGTCGGGCCCGGCTTCCAGATCACGGTGTTACCCAGCAGCGCCGGCGCCGACGGCAGGTTGCCGGCGATGGCGGTGAAGTTGAACGGGGTGACCGCGTAGACGAAACCCTCCAGCGGCCGGTGGTCGAACCGGTTCCACACACCGGGCGACGACGCCGGCTGCTCCTCGAGCAAACGCCGCGCGAAGTGCACGTTGAAGCGCAGGAAGTCGATGAACTCGCAGGCCGAGTCGATCTCCGCCTGGATCGCGGTCTTCGACTGGCCGAGCATGGTGGCCGCGTTGAGGGTGTCCCGCCACGGGCCGGCGAGCAGTTCGGCGGCGCGCAGGAAGATCGCGGCGCGCTCCTCGAACGGCAACGCCCGCCACATCGGCGCGGCGTCCTTGGCCGCCTTGATCGCGGCGCGGGCGTCGTCGTGCGAGGCGTGCGCGGTCACGCCGAGCACGTGGGCGTGCTTGTGCGGCTGCACCACGTTGATCGGGTCACCCGCCGCCATCCGCTGCTCCCCGCCGATGGTCATCGGCAGGTCGATGCGCTCGGCGGCCAGCTCGGACAGCCGCCGCTGCAGGCGCTCCCGGTCTGCGCTGCCCGGCTCGTAGTTGCGAACCGGCTCGTTGCGCGGCTCGGGAACGGAGAACACGGCATCCATCAAGGCTCCTGGCGATCTCGACAGCGGTGGCGAAACCGGACCCGCGGGCACCGACCGGATAGCCGGATGCCGGACGCCGCGCGGGGTGGCCGAGCAGCGGCGGGACCTCCCGCGATTGTTTCACGCGAAGGTGCTGGCCCTGCCGCCGCCGTCACCCGATCGCGAAGGACCGACCGGCTCTCCTCTCCTTACCGGTCGCGGCCCGCCGTGCGGCTCGCCGTGGTGGGGCTGGGGCGAGCGTCCCCGGCTCCGGGCGGTCAGGCTTGATCCCTCCGCCGGGGACGCTCACCCCAGCCCCGACGTTGGTCGCCGTCCGCGCGCCCGTCGCGGTTCCTTCTGGGGTACGCCTCTCCTTGGGGTACGCCTCGGTGCGCCGCACGTCCTGCGGAGCTGCACCCTGTCCCGCCCCTGAGGGGGGACGCCACTCGACTTGTCCTGCTGGCTCGGCCGTGCTGGCTGGCGTACCCGAGGGGTGTGGCTCGTTCGGTGGAGGGCGCGGCGGCCCGCGTACCCTGAATGGTCGGTGACCTGGCGCCTCGAAGGGGAGACGATGACCAAGCAGCCCGGCCGCGACTCGGCCGCGGAGTCGGACCAGCCGGCGGTCGACGCCACCACCCCGACCGGTCGGCCCAACCCGGCGCCCGGAGCGGCGGTGCTCGCGCTGGTGGCGCTCGGCTGGCTGGCCGCCATGCTCTGGTCGACCCGGGAGGCCATCACCTCGGCGGCGGCCGGCATCACCGCGATCAGCCTGTCCGCGTTCGCCCTGCCCGGCGTGATCTCGGCCGCGCTCGTCGCGGGCGCGGCCACCGCGCTGGCCTTCGGCAACCTGCTGTCCCGCCGGTACGGCGACGGGACGACGCTGCGTTTCTTCGGCGCGATCGGGGCCGGAATGCTGGTCGGGCTGGCCGCCGCGGTGGCGATCAACCTCACCTACTTCGACACCTCGACCACCAACGTGATCGCCGGCACCACCGCGGCCGCCGCGATCATCGGCGGGGCGATCGCGGGCGCCCGGACCGCCCCGGCGGTCGGCGCGGTGGTGACCGCCGCGCTGGGCACGCTGATCTTCGTGGTGGCGTTCAGCCGTGCCCGGGATCCGCTGTTCGACCTCTTCGGCGCGGGCGACACCCAGCAGTCGCTCGTCGACGCGGCCAAGTGGGTGTCCCGCACCGAGTCACTCCTCGGCGGCCTGCTCGCCGGACTGCTCGCCTTCGGTTATCTCACCTGGGCCCGTCGTCGGGCCGTACGGCGCGATCCGCGGACGCCCGCGCTGCGCTGGCCGGCGTACCTGCTCGCGGGCGCCGGGCCCGGTCTGCTCCTGCTGCTCGCCGAAGTGATCATCCGGATCGGCGGCCGCTCGCTGCTGGACCTGGCCAGCGCGCTCAGCGAGGCCGACGCGGTGGCGCAGACGTCGCTGGGCACCTCGCGGGTGGACAACGGCATCTGGGTGCTGTTCGTGGGGGCGCTGACCGCGCTCGTCGCGTTCGGCCGGACACTCGGTCCGGCGCACACCGAGGACGAGCCGGCGTCGACCGGCCGACCCGCTGCCCGGTCGGCGACAACCGCGAGCGCGGCCAGCGACGTCGAGGAGGACGAGCCGGACACGGCGGACGCCGACCGCTGACCGCTGACGGGCGGCTGTCAGTCGGCGGCGCGGAGCAGGAGGTCCAACTCCGTCACGTCGTACCACTCCAGCTCGTGATCCTCGGCGCCGTCGACGGTGAACTGCGCGTCCGGGTCTCCGGCAGCGGCCTCGGTCACCACGTCGGCCGCCGCGGCGACCTCCTCGACGGCGTCCGCGCCGTCCACGTGGATCGCCGCGACAGCCCCCACCGGCACGGTGTCCGTCAACGTCACCAGGCTGGACCCCAGCTCACCGTCGCTACGGCCGATCGCGGCGGGCGCCAGGTCGACCGAGACGACCACGCGGCGGCGGGGCGCGGCCGGATCCTCGCGGAGCAGGTGCAGCGCGTCCTGGGCGGCCCGGGTGAACGCGACGTACTCCAACTCCTCCTCGTCGCCCTCGGCGTACCACTCGCGCAGCGCGGGCGTCACCGCGTGCGCGGTGTCGGCGGTCAGCCCCTGCTCGCGCAGGCGGGCCAGCATGGGTACGGTCGCCGGCACGTACACCCGGACAAGCTCGTCGGTCACCGGTCGTCTCCCCGCTCGATTCCGTGCCGACGGTAGCCGGCACGGGCGCAGATCATGCCGCACGCCGTGACCGTCATACACCCCGCCTCCGGCCGGTGGAAGTTTCCCGCCGGTGTGTCCGATGCCCACGCCAGCTGCGGTGTTGGGTGCCGAGGGCTGCCGGTGGCAAACTGAGGCAAACGCCGTCAACCCCGGGAGTTCCTGTGGAGCCGAGGTTCCTGTTGCTCTCCGACGTGGCCGCCGAGCTGAACGTGTCGGACTCGCAGGTCTACCACATGGTCCGCAGCGGGGAGCTACCGGCGATCAAGGTCGGCGGGCGCGGTCAGTGGCGGGTCGAGCGGGCCCGGCTGGAGGAGTACATCGCGCAGAAGTACGCCGAGACCGCCGACTGGGTACGCGACAACCCCCTCGTCGACCGCGACTCCGAGTAGCGCGGCGGGCGTCCTGCTGGTTGATCGGCTCCAGATCCCCGAAGTGGGGCTGTCCTGGCCACCGGGACACCCCGACGCCCGCGATCTGGAGCGGATCATGCCGACCTACGGGCTAGCGCCTCGTCGCGGGCATTGACCGGAGCCACTCCGTCGCCGAGAATCGGATCAGCCGGAGGCAAACGAAGGCAAACGCAAGATCATGGGGAGGCAGCGATGAACGAGCGGCGACCCGGAGTCTCCCGACCACCCGTGCGCCTGCGCCCCGTCCCGCCCATCGATCCGCCGTACCAGGACGAGACGTACTGGCCGGGGCCGACCCACGGCCAGCTCGCCCTCGACCTCTTCGCCTCGACACGACCAGATCCGGTCCGGCCTCCGGTGCGCCGCGCGGCCCCACGCCGTACGCCCGCGCATCCGGCCAACCACCCGGGCGCTCCCCTGCCGCCGACGACGGCGTCCGAGGCCACCCGGGCCGCGCACCGCTTCGTCGGCACCTGTCTGGAGGTGGTCAACGGCTACCGGTCGCCGGCCCAGGTACGCCCTCTACTCGACCCGGGCCGGGCGACCGACCTGCTCACCGAACTCGCTCGGGCCACCGGGCGGGCCGGGCCGGCGCGGCGTCGGGCGACCCGGCCGGCACTGCGGCTCACACGGCTGCGGGTTTGCGAGCCTCGCGAGGCAGCCGTGGAGGCAGCCGCCGTCGTCAGCGGTCCCGGTGGCCGTAGCTGGGCCATGGCGGTACGCCTCGAGCACCGGCGTGGCCGCTGGCTGTGCACAGCCCTGCATGTCCTCTGACCCGCTCTCCGTGCGCTGATCGACTCGACGTCCCGGAAATCGCGGCATCAAACGGCCGCTGACGCACCGACTTCCCGGAAGCGGAGTCGATCTCACCGCCAGGCCCGACGCCGCCCGGGCGGAGACCCCGCACCGTCGGGCCGGAGAAGCCAGGCCGACCGAGGCCGCAGACGCCGATGGGCCCTGGCCTTGTCGGCCGGGACCCATCGAGTCGCGGTGTCGGTCAGTTGCCGCCGTTCGGTGCGCCGTGGCAGCGCTTGTACTTGCGACCCGAGCCGCACGGGCACGGCGCGTTGCGGGACGGGCCGTTGCTGCTGGCGTCGGACTGGCTGGGGGCCGGACGCCGGGACCCCGCCGTCGGCAGTGTCGGGCCACGCAGGCCCGAGGCCGGCCGCTGCGGGGCGGACGGCGCGCTCTGCCCGGGCGCCGCCGGAGCACCCTGGGCCGGACGGCCCAGGCCGAGCGCCGGCGCCTGCTGCTGCTCCTGCTCGAAGGCGACGGCACCGGGACTGGCCTCGCCGTCGATGGTCGGAGCGGAGTACTGCAGACCCTGCCGCTGCGGCGCACGGTTGAGACCCTTGGCCCGGATCTCCACCGGCTTGTCGAGCAGCTTGACCTCTTCCGAGTCGGCGTCGGGCTCCGGCTCGGTGACCTGGACGTCCACGTTGTAGAGGAAACCGACGGTCTCCTCCTTGATGCCCTCCATCATGGTGGCGAACATGTCGAAGCCCTCGCGCTGGTACTCCACCACGGGGTCGCGCTGGGCGTACGCCCGGAGGTTGATGCCCTCCTGGAGGTAGTCCATCTCGTAGAGGTGCTCGCGCCACTTGCGGTCGATCACCTGGAGCAGCACCATCCGCTCGAGCTGGCGCACCCCTTCGGTGCCGAGCTGCTCCTCGCGGCGGTCGTACGCGGCGTTCGCGTCGTCCTTGAGCCGGGCGACGAGGAAATCGGCGTCCATGCCGGCCCGGGAACCGCCGGTCTCCTCCTCCAGCTCCTCGATCGTCACGCCGACCGGGTAGAGCTGCTTGAGGCTGGACCAGAGCTGCTCGAGGTCCCAGTCCTCGCCGTAGCCCTCCGAGGTGGCGCCCCGCACGTACGCCTCGACGGTGTCGTCGATCATGTTGCGAACCTGGTCGGACAGGTCCTCGCCGTTGAGCACCCGCAGCCGCTCGGCGTAGACGACCTGGCGCTGCTTGTTGAGCACCTCGTCGTACTTCAGAACGTTCTTGCGGATCTCGGCGTTCTGGCCCTCGATCTGGGCCTGGGCGCTCTTGATCTGGCGGGTGACCATCTTCGACTCGATGGGCACGTCCTCCGGGATGTTGAAGCGCTCCATCACGGCCTCGACCGCGCCGGCCCGGAAGCGGCGCATCAGCTCGTCCTGCAGGGACAGGTAGAACCGGGACTCACCCGGGTCGCCCTGCCGGCCGGCGCGACCGCGCAGCTGGTTGTCGATCCGCCGGGACTCGTGCCGTTCGGTGCCCAGCACGTACAGGCCACCGGCGGCGGCGACCTCGTCCGCCTCGGCGTCGCAGGCCTGCTTCCAGGTGGGCAGGACCTCCTCCATCGCCTTGGCGTAGTCCTCCTCGTTCTCCAGCGGGTCGAGACCGCGCTGGCGCAACTCGTTCGCCGCCAGGAACTCGGGGTTGCCGCCGAGCAGGATGTCCGTGCCACGGCCGGCCATGTTGGTGGCGACGGTGACCGCGCCCTTGCGCCCGGCCTGGGCGACGATCTCCGCCTCACGGGCGTGGAACTTGGCGTTCAGCACGTTGTGCGGGATGCCCCGGCGGCGCAGCAGCTGGGACAGGATCTCGGAGTTCTCCACCGAGACGGTGCCGACGAGCACCGGCTGACCCATCTGGTGCCGCTCGGCGATGTCCTCGATGACGGCGTTGAACTTGGCCTTCTCCGTCTTGTAGATGACGTCCGGCCGGTCCTCGCGGACCATCGGGCGGTGGGTCGGGATGGTCACGACGCCGACCTTGTAGACCTTGTTGAACTCGCTCGCCTCGGTCTGGGCCGTACCGGTCATGCCGGACAGCTTGTTGTAGAGGCGGAAGTAGTTCTGGAGGGTGATCGTGGCCAGGGTCTGGTTCTCCTGCTTGATCTCCACCCCCTCCTTGGCCTCGATCGCCTGGTGCATGCCCTCGTTGTAGCGACGGCCGTGCAGGATGCGACCGGTGAACTCGTCGACGATCAGAACCTCACCGTCGCTGACGATGTAGTCCTTGTCGCGCTTGTAGAGCTCCTTGGCCTTGATCGCGTTGTTGAGGTAGCCGACGAGCGGGGTGTTCACCGACTCGTACAGGTTGTCGATACCGAGCCGGTCCTCGACCTTGGCGACACCGCGCTCGGTGACCGCGACGGTCCGCTTGGAGTGGTCGACCTCGTAGTCGCCCTCGCCGTCGGTGCCGGGCTGGAGCCGGGCCACGACGCCCGCGAACTCGCCGTACCAGCGGGCCGAGTGCTCGGCCGGGCCGGAGATGATCAGCGGGGTACGCGCCTCGTCGATCAGGATCGAGTCGACCTCGTCGACGACCGCGAAGTTGTGGCCCCGCTGCACCAGCTCGTCCTTCGACCAGGCCATGTTGTCGCGCAGGTAGTCGAAGCCGAACTCGTTGTTGGTGCCGTAGGTGATGTCGCACTCGTAGGCGGCCTTGTGCTCGGCGGCCGGCCGGTTGGGCAGCACCACGCCGACGGTCAGCCCGAGGAACTCGTGCACGCGGCCCATCCAGGCCGCGTCGCGCTGGGCGAGGTAGTCGTTGACGGTGACCACGTGCACGCCGTCGCCGGAGAGCGCGTTGAGGTAGACGGCCATGACCGAGGTCAGCGTCTTGCCCTCACCGGTCTTCATCTCGGCGATGTTGCCGAAGTGCAGCGCCGCGCCGCCCATCACCTGGACGTCGTACGGCCGCTGGCCGAGCACGCGGGCGGCCGCCTCGCGGGCCACCGCGAACGCCTCCGGCAGCAGGTCGTCGAGGGTCTCACCGTCGGCGAGCCGCTCGCGGAACTGCTCGGTCATGCCGCGCAGTTCCTCGTCGGTGAGGTTGACGTAGTCGTCCTCGATCGAGCTGACGGCGGCGGCGATGGCCTTGAGCCGGCGCACCATGCGGCCCTCGCCCGCGTTAAGGACCTTTTCCAGAATCGACACGGATCAACGCTCCCCTAGACAGTCTCGAACCATCGTAGGCGCTCCATCGGCGCGATGGTCACTGGTGGCGGCGGTCCGCTCCGCCGAACCCGACATAACACGCGCACGGGATGCGCCCGGGACGTTATCCGGTTACGCCCAGGGCGAACGTTCCGGCACGATGCACGGGTGGAGCCTGTGAAGATCGTCGAGGACGGGGTGCTGCTGCGACCCTGGCGGGAGGCGGACGCCGACGGCGTACACCGCGCCTGCCAGGACCGGGACATTCAGCGCTGGACCACCGTACCGCGCCCATACCTTCCCGAACACGCCCGCGACTTCGTCACGCGGGTCAGCGCGCGCGGATGGGCGGACGGCAC
The DNA here is from genome assembly GCF_053585025.1 of Micromonospora sp. RB23. Classification (NCBI taxonomy): domain Bacteria; kingdom Bacillati; phylum Actinomycetota; class Actinomycetes; order Micromonosporales; family Micromonosporaceae; genus Micromonospora; species Micromonospora sp. RB23. Next base: position 1,321,131 of record NZ_CM132111.1, on the reverse strand, counting down.
CGGGGCGCCGTTCGCGGTCTGCGACGCCGACACCGGCGAGCTGCTCGGCTCGTGCGGACTGGTCTCGATCGACAGTGCGGGCACCGGTGAGATCGGCTACTGGACGGCCCCGTGGGCGCGCGGCGAAGGGGTGAGCGTACGGGCCGCTCGGGCGCTGGCCCGCTGGTCCTTCGACGAGCTGGGGCTGCGTCGGCTGCTGTGGCAGGCCGAGGTGGGTAACCACGCCTCTCGGCTGGTCGCGCTCCGGGCCGGCTTCCGGATCGACGGCCGGGTACGGCTGGCGAACCCGGCACCGGACGGCGGCGCGGACGGCTGGATCGGCTCGCTGCTGCCGGGCGAGGTGCCCGAACCGGGGTCTACCGGGCCGGCCGCCCGAGGAACCCTGGCGGCGCGCCGGGCCGCTGTCTTCGGCCGCCCGCAACCCGTCCTGTTCGCCGCCTCGGCGAGCGGCGAGCTGCGACTCCGACCGATGGAGGAGCGCGACCTGGACGCCGTGGTGCAGACCTGCCGGGACCCGGAGACGATCCGCTGGACCACCGTTCCCGACCCCTATGACCGCTCCGACGCGCAGGGGTACCGGGGCTACGCCCGGGACGCCTGGGCCCGCGGCGACTCCGCCTGCTTCGTGGTCGCCGACCCGGACGACACCTACGCCGGCACGCTGGACCTGCGGCTCTCCCCCGCCGATCCACTGCTGGCGGACGTGGGCTTCATGGTCGCTCCGGCCGTGCGCGGGCGCGGCTACCTGCCGGCCGCGCTCCTCGCGCTCAGCGCCTGGGGCTTCACCACGCTGGGACTGGCGCGCATCGAATGGAAGGCGAACGTGGGCAACACCTCGTCCCGCCGGGCCGCCGAGAAGGCGGGCTTCACGTTCGAGGGGACGGCCCGGGGCGGGGTCCAGCACCGGGGTGAACGGGTCGACACCTGGCTGGCCGCACTGCTCGCCGAGGACCTGACGTGACGGGCACGCCGCCGGTCGTCGAGGCACACGGGGTACGGCTGCGGCCGTTCCGCCCCGACGACATCCCGGACCTGGTCGACGGCTGCGCGGACCCGCTGACCCAGCGGTTCGTGACCGCCATGCCGTCCCCGTACACCGAGGTGGACGCCCGCTGGTGGGTGGAGGCCGGCGCGCCGGCGGTCTGGGCCGGCGGCGGCGCCGCGTACGCCATCGCGGACCCGGCCACCGACCGGCTGCTCGGCGCCACCGGCTTGAGCGACCTGATGCCCTTCCGCAGCCAGGCGAACATCGGCTACTGGCTGCGGCCGGCGGCCCGGGGACGCGGACTGGCCGCCGCCGCGACCCGGGCGCTGAGCGAGCACGCCTTCGACACCGGGACGGCCCGGCTGGAGTTGCACACCGATCCGGAGAACGCGGCCAGCCAGCGCGTCGCGCTGGCCGCCGGCTTCCGCTACGAGGGCCTGCGCCGGTCGGCCGGCCAGCGCCGGGACGGCAGCCGACACGACCTGCTGGCCTGGGTACGCCTCGCCGACGATCCCCCGGGGCCGACGCCGCGGCTGCTGCCGGACCTGCCCGGCGGGGTGCTCACCGACCAGGTGGTGGCGCTGCGCCGACGCGGGCCGGACGACGCAGACATGATGTACGCCCTGCACAGCCGGCCGGACACGGTGGCCAACCAGGCTCCTCCGGTGCCCCCGACGCGGGAGTCGGTGCAGCGGCTCTGCCGGCTGGCCGAGAGCGCGTGGCTGACCGGTGACATCGCCCGGCTCCTGATCGTCGACGCGGCCACCGGCGAGCCGGCGGGCAGTTGCGGGCTGTCGTACACCGACGTGGCCGCCGGCGAGGCGTCGGTGGGCTACGCGCTGCTGCCCGAGTGGCGCGGCCGGGGGTACGCCACCCGTGCGCTGCGGCTGCTCGTCGACTGGGCGTTCGGGCCGGTCGGCGTGGCTCGGCTGATCGCCGGAACGGTGCCGGAGAACACCGCCTCGCACCGCGTGTTGGAGCGGGTTGGCTTTCGGCGCGAGGCCCTACAACGCGGACGCCTACCCGGCCTGGACGGCACCCGCATAGACGACCTGACCTTCGCGCTGCTGCCGGGCGACAGGCGCTGACGAAAGCGGGGAGTTGCGCCGGACGTCCGGGCAACTCCCCGCTCGACGGGGTCGAACCCGTCTCAGGTGTCGAGGGAGATGATGCCGTAGTCGTAGGCGTGACGTCGGTAGACGACGCTGGGGCGGCCGGTCTCCTTGTCCTGGAAGAGGTAGAAGTCGTGGCCTACCAGTTCCATCTGGAACAGCGCGTCGTCGATCGTCATGGGCTCGGCCGGGTGCACCTTCTCCCGGGCGATGTGCCACGGCTGGTCGTGCTCCTCCTCGACGCGCTCCGCGACGGCGGTGCCGGCGCGGGCGCCCGACGCGGACAGCGGAGCGGCCACCAGGTCGGTGACCGGCAGGTCGGCGGTGGCGGCGGCCACGGAGATCGGCGCGTGCCGACCGCGGTGTACGCGCCGGCGGTCCGCCGCGCGGCGTAGCCGGGTGTCGAGTTTCGCGATGGCGGCGTCGAGCGCGCTGTAGAAATCGTTCGTGCAGGCCTCGGCCCGGATCACCGGGCCACGAGATACGCAGGTGATCTCCACCCGCTGGCAGTGGTCGGCCTGGCGCGGATTGCGCTCGTGAAACAGCTCGACATCGATACGAATAATCTTGTGGTCGTAGCGTTCGACCTTTGCGAGTTTCTCGGCTACGTGTACCCGGTAATGGTCCGGCACTTCGACGTTGCGGCCCTTGACCACGATGTCCACGTGACCTCCCTTGTTCGGACGTCTTCGATCCGGTGTCCCGGTCGTGCGCCGTAGGAAGACCCGCTGGCGTCGACCGGTCAGTACGGCTACGCCTCCTCTCACCGCCGGGGGTGGGATGGAACGACCTCCTACCCCTGACAGCGAAACGCTAACTCCTGTTCGGCCGGCAGTCACCCCATGTTGCCAAGACCGCCCAGGATTTTTCGCACCTCATACACCATCGGGTGAAACGGAAACACGGTCGGTTACAACTGGAGTCTTTTCTCGGTCGCGGCGAGCACCGCCGCGACACCCGGTTGCCATCCGGTCGCCGTCAGCACCCGGGCCGCCGCGGCCAACGTCACGCCGGTGGTGACGATGTCGTCGAGCAGCACCACGAGGGGCCCGCCGTTCAATGGACCGGGCCCACCGGACGCGGCGGAGCGGGGACGGAACGCCGCCTCGGCGGCCGCCGCACGGCCCGCGCTGTCCAGCGTCACGGAGTCGGGTCGGGGCAGGGCACGCAGCGGGCGGTGCACCCGTACGGGCCAGCCGCACCGGCCCAGCCGGGCCGCACAGTGCCGGGCCAGCCGGTCCAGGTGATCCCCGTAGCGGGCACGGGCCGCCGCCGCGGTGTCCGGCACCGGCACCAGCGCCAGCGGACGCACCTCGCCGACCGCCGCCGCGACCACCTCGGCCAGCAGCGCGCCGAGCGGACGGGCCAGACCGTGCCGGCCGTGTTCCTTGTACGCCAACAGCGCCTCACGCAGCGGACCGGAGTACGGGCCGAGGGCGACGCAGCGCGGCAGGCCGGCCGGGGCGGGCGTGGGGCGGGCCTCCCGGGCACGCAGCGCGCTCAGCGCCGTGACGCAGGAGGGACACACGCCCTGCCGCAGCCGATGGTGACGCTCCCGGCAACCGGCGCAGTCCGCGGGGAGGACCAGGTCGGCGAGGTCCGCCCAGAGCCCGCGCACGACGTCAGTAGAGGAAGAACGGGGCCGACGGGTTGCTCGGGCGGACTCCGGCCGGCGGCGCGGGGACGTCCCGCACGCTCTCGGGCTCGATCCGTTCGAACGGGCTGCTGCGGTAGGCCACCTTGTTCGCCTCGTACATGTACGCCCCCGTGGGTACGCGCACGTTGCGGTTCGTGGGGTACGCCGTCAGGTGGTTGACCTTGGCGCCCACGTCGGTGCGCAGCGGTGTCTCCAGTGCGCCGTCCACGCTGATCTCGTAGATCGCGGGTTGGCCCGCCGAACCGGCCACGACCAGCCGGTCCTCGCCGATCCAGTCCACCGCGGTCAGGTTGGTCAACGAGGTGACCAACGCCCGGGGCGGACCGATGGACAGTCCGCTGCCGGAGGCGTCGAGGTTCAGCGCCGCGACGTAGAGCCGCCCGCCGGCGATCAACGCGACCCGCTGACCGTCCAGCGCGGAGGCGACCGCCGTGACCTCCGGCGAGGGCAGGTTGAGCGGCACCTCGGCCATTCCGGCGGTCTCGTCGAAGCGGTAGAGGCGGCCGTCGGCCACCACCAGCCCCTGTGCGGGACGCGTGTCGACGGTACGCAGCCAGACCGGGCGGCTGATCGAGGCGTACTCCCCGGGGCTGCGGCCGAGCGCGGCCACGGTGTTCGCGCCCGCGCCCACCGCGAGTCGTTGCCGGTCCTTCCCGCTCGTCACCACCAGCGCGGCGAGTACCCGGTCGACGCCCCGCGCGAGGTTGGCCGACACGATGGTGCGGTTGACCTCGGGTGCCAGGGGCACCACGCCACTGGGCTCGCCGGCGAAGTCGAGTGGGCGGATCGCGCCCTCGTAGACGCCGTACCGCTGCGGGTCCTCCCGGACGGGATAGAGCGGCTCGGTCGTCCGCCGCTCGCTGAGGTCCTGCACGGGCTGCGAGTTGTTCCGGATCTTCAGCTCCAGCTCGCCCGGCAGGTCGCCGAGCGACCAGGCGAGCTGCGTGATCACCTGGTCGACCCGGCTCTGGTCGTCGCCGGACATGTCCAGGTTGACCTCCCACCGGTTGTTCGCGCCGGTGGCATTGTTGATCAGCTCGGTGCCGTCCGGCAGGCCGACGACACCCGGCCGTAGCCAGTCGGACGGGCCGCCCACCAGCCAGCGCACGACCTCGTTGACGCGACGCTCGTCCGGCACCGCGTACGGGAGGTAGCGCTGGTCAGGCACCAGCCGGGTGCGGTCGGAACTCCAGAAGTAGATCGACTCATCCTGGTAGTACTGCTGGAGGGCGACGTCACTGAGCAGCAGCACGTTCGGCGGGTCGAGCAGGTACTGGCCGGCGCGCTCGTCGCTGCCGGCGCCGCCGAGGGCCGCGCTGCGCAGCCGGAACTCGTACTGCGTCTCGGTGGCCACCGGGGGCGCCAGGGTGCCGTTGGTCCGCAGCAGGCCGATCTGCTGCACCGTGATCCTGACGGTGGTGGTGGAGTCGCTGTTGAAGGTGAAGACGGTCTCGCGCAGCCGCACCACGGTCAGCGCGACCTCGCTGCCCTTCTTGTCCTGTAGGCGGGGCCGGTGCTCGGGGGCGATGAACGCCTTCACCCGCTCGTACGCCCGGTCCGGCTCGCCGGCGGCGGCGGACAGGAAGTTGCGCACGAAGGCGGCGTTGTCGCTGCCGCTGGCGGTCCGCGACGGCGGTTCGCTGCTGCGGCCGTTGCTCGATCCGGCCTCGGTCGCGGTGCCGGCCCTGCCGTCGACCCGCACGTCGGACGAGGCCGGAATGCCGCACCCGGCGCTGAGCAGCAACGCCGCGCCGAACGCGCCGAGCAGTGGTCGAGCCCTCATGAGCGCACCTCCTCCCGCTCGCCGCTCCCGGCCGGCGCCGGACCGATCGCCAACGCTCCGCCGCTGCCCGGTCCGATGGCCAGTGGACCGCCGTCGCGCGGGCCGCCGAACGGCAGGGCCGCGTCGGCGGGCACCAACCGCAGCGGCGAGGTGGTGAGCCGATCGCCGGCGCGGGCCGGCAGGGTGAGCCGGAACTGGGCGCCCTGACCGGGGGCTCCCCACGCCTCCAGCCAACCACCGTGCAGGCGGGCGTCCTCCAGGCTGATCGACAGGCCCAGGCCGGTGCCACCGGTCTGCCGGGCCCGCGACGGGTCCGCCCGCCAGAACCTGTTGAACACCAACTTCTCCTCGCCCACCTTCAACCCCACGCCGTGGTCGCGAACGGTGATCGCCACGGCGGTCTCGTCGATGCCGAGGGTGATGAGCACCGGCCGCGCCTCGCCGTGTTCGACGGCGTTGCCGACCAGGTTGCGCAGCACGCGTTCGACGCGGCGGGGGTCGACCTCGGCGATCACCGGGGTGCCCGGGAGGTCCAGCTCGATCTCCACGCCCACCCGCTCGGCCAGACCGGCCAACCGGTCGACGACCCGGTGCACCACCGGCACCAGGTCGGTCGGCTCGGCGTCCAGCATGGCGAAGCCCGCGTCGAAGCGGCTGATCTCCAACAGGTCGGTGAGCAGTTCCTCGAAACGGTCCAGCTCGGCCTGGAGCAGCTCGGCGCTGCGAGCCACCGCCGGGTCGAACTCGTCGCGTTCGGCGAAGATCAGGTCGGCGGCCATCCGGACCGTGGTCAGCGGGGTCCGCAGCTCGTGCGACACGTCCGAGGTGAACCGGCGCTGCAACCGGGACATCTCCTCCAGGCGCAGGATCTGCCGTTGCAGGTTGGTCGCCATCTGGTTGAACGAGGCGGCCAGCAGCGCGAGGTCGTCCTCGCCGTTGACCACCATCCGCTGGTCGAGGAGGCCGGCGGAGAGCCGCTGGGCGGTCCGCGCGGCGACCCGGACCGGGTTGACCACCAGCCGGGTGACCAGGGCGGCGAGCAGCCCCAGCAGGATCACCAGGGCGATGCCGGTGGCGACGACGGTGGCCCGGGCGTCCGCGGCGGTGGCGTCCTGACGGGTCAACGGCACCAGGTAGTAGAGCTCGATCTGCCCGAAGCGGGTCGGCACCGGCGAGCCGTAGACCAGGTACTTCGTCGGCTCGCCGGTGAGCCGGCCGGTCTGGATCTGGCTGGCCACCTTCCCGCTGGCGACCGCGGCCCGCAGCTCCTTGCTGATCAGGGGCTGGACGTTGACGGCCGGCGCGGTACGGGTCTGGATCATCGTCGGATAGTCGGCGGCGGTGATGGCCACCACCACGCCACTGGTCTGCTGGGGGTCGCCGCCGGCCAGGTAGTTCACCGTGCCCTCGATGGTCTCCTGGAGCTGCGCCTCCTGCGGCTGGCCGTAGAGGGAGACCTGCTTGGCCGCGTACCCGGCGCCGCCCTTGAGGCGTATCTGGACGTCGGTACGGGCGTTGTCGAGCAGGATGGTCGTGATCTTGTCAGCGATCAGGTACGCGAAACCGCCCACCAGGAGGCTGGAGGCGACCAACGTGATGGTGACCACCCGGACCTGGAGCGAACGTCGCCACGTCTGGTGCGCCCGGGCCAGCAGCCGCGCGCCCCGGCCGCTCAGCACACGCCAGACCTCCCGACCGGCGGCGAGCCGGCGGGCTGCGGTGGTCTGCGGGGGCGGGGGCGGCGAGGTCGACACAGTGCGACCAGGCTATCCGGTGCCCGCCTTGTAGCCCACGCCCCGCACGGTGAGGATGATTTCCGGTCGCTCCGGATCTGGCTCGATCTTGGCGCGCAGCCGTTGTACGTGCACGTTGACGAGTCGGGTGTCGGCCGCGTGCCGGTAGCCCCACACCTGCTCGAGCAGCACCTCGCGGGTGAAGACCTGACGCGGCTTGCGGGCGAGCGCGACCAGCAGGTCGAACTCCAGCGGCGTCAGCTTCACCTCCTCGTCGTTGCGGCTGACGGTGTGGGCGGGCACGTCGATGCTGATCTGGTTGCCGGGTGGCCCGATGGTCAGCATCTCCGGCGCGACGTCCTCGCCGCGGCGCAGCCGGGCCCGCATCCGGGCCACCAGCTCCTTGGGCTTGAACGGCTTGACCACGTAGTCGTCGGCGCCGGACTCGAGCCCGAGGACGACGTCCACGGTGTCGCTCTTGGCGGTCAGCATGACGATCGGCACGCCGGACTCGGCACGGATCGACCGGGCCACGTCGATACCACTCATTCCGGGCAACATGAGGTCGAGCAGGACGATGTCCGGCCGACTGTCACGGAACGCGGCCAACGCCCGCTCGCCGTCGGCCACGAACGAGGGCAGGAAACCCTCACTGCGCAGCACGATGCCGAGCATCTCGGCGAGTGCGGGGTCGTCGTCGACCACCAGTACCCGGGCTCTCATGGGATTAATATTGCATCCCCGTTCAGTTCGGTGGGACCGGCATCACCCGGCACGGACAGCCTCATGATCCCCCCTCGACGCGGTCCGCCGCCACCACGGCTCGGACGGGTCGCGTCGCCGGTCAGCCGAAGAGCGCCCGGCCCCAGTGGTCGCCACCGTCGCGTACGCCGGGCGGGCAGGCGAACAGGCCGCTGGAGACGTGCCGAAGGTACTCGTTCATCACGTCGTGGCGGGCCAACTGGGTCTGGATCGGCACGAACTGCTTGCGCGGGTCCCGCTGGTACGCGATGAAGAAGAGACCGGCGTCGAGCCGGCCGAGACCGTCCGAGCCGTCGACGAAGTTGTAGCCCCGGCGCAGCAGGTGCGCGCCGTTGTTGCGGCTCGGGTGGGCCAGGGCGACGTGGGCGTGCTCGGCGATCAGCGGCTTGCCGTCGTCACCGCGCGCCGCAAAGTCCGGCTCGTCGAACTCCTTGCTGCGCCCGAGCGGGGCGCCGCTGCCCTTGGTCCGGCCGACGATCTCCTCCTGCTCGCCCAGCGGTGTCCGGTCCCAGGTCTCCACCAGCATCCGGATCTTGCGGGTGACCAGGTACGACCCGCCCGTCATCCAGTCCGGCCCGTCGCCGGGCTGCACCCACAACTGGTCGCGCAGCAGGTCGGTCTCCTCGGCCTTGAGGTTGGCCGTGCCGTCCTTGAAACCGAACAGGTTGCGGGCGGTCGCCTGGTCGCGGGAGGTCGACGACGTACGGCCGAAACCGAGCTGCGACCAGCGGACGCTGACGACGCCCATGCCGATCCGCGCGAGGTTGCGGATCGCGTGCACCGCCACCTGGGGATCGTTGGCGCACGCCTGCACGCACAGGTCCCCACCGGAGATCGGGGCCTGCAACGCGTCGCCGGGGAACTTCGGCAGTTCCGCCAGGGCAGCCGGGCGGCGGTCGGCGATGCCGAACCGGTCCCGCCCGTCGGCGTCGCGGAACAGCGTCGGCCCGAAGCCGATGGTCAGGGTGAGCTGTGACGGCGGGAGGCCGAGCGCCTCGCCGGTGTCGTCCGGCGGGGCCTCCGGCATCCCACCGACCGCGCCGAGGACACCGGCGTCACGGCCGGCCGTCATCCGGGCGGCGGCGGCCGACCACTCCTCGAGCATCCCGACCAGGCGCGCCCGGTCCTTCGTGATGACGTCGAAGGCGACGAAGTGCAGCCGGTCCTGGGCCGGGGTGACGATGCCGGCCTGATGCTCGCCGAAGAACGGCACCGCTCCCGCCGGGTGGTCGCTGGCCGAGGCCGGGCCACGGGAGTCACCGACCAGCGCGCCCGCGCCGGCGGCCACCCCCGCGACTCCGGCCACCCCGGCGCCAGCGAGCGTGATAGCCCGCCGGCGGGTCAACCTGCGTACGCTCATCGACTCGACTCCCCCTGCGTCCCGGTCACTTGGCGACGACTGCGGCGACCTTGCTGATCGGCTCGGCGAGCGCGTTGATGCCGTCCGACAGCTCCTTGAGCTCGGGCTTGCTCAACGCGGTGTGCAGCTTCCACCCGTCGCCGTCGCGGTGCTTGCCGAGCTGCGCCTCGACGTTCGCGAACTCGGTGTCGAGCTGCTTGACCAGCTCCGGCGACCGCTGCTCCAGCGCGGGCCGCAGGGCGGACAGGGCCGCCTTGGAGCCCTCCAGGTTGGCGGCGAAGTCCCACAGGTCGGTGTGCGAGTAGCGGTCCTCCTCGCCGGTGATCTTGCCGCTGGCGACCTCGTCGAGCAGCTCCTTGGCGCCGTTCGCGAGCTGCAACGGGGAGAGCTTCTCGGCGTTGGCCTTGGCCACGATCTCCTTGACGTCGACCAGCAGCCGGTCGGCGATCGGGCCGTCCTTGCTGATGTCGCCGGACTGCCAGAGGTCCTTCTCGATCCGGTGGAAGCCGGTGAACTCCATCCCCTCCTCGATGACCTCCTCGCGGCCGTCGATCTTGGGGTCGAGGTCGCCGAAGATCTCGGCCACCGGCTCGATCCGCTCCCAGTAGGTGCGCGCCACCGGGTACAGCGTCTTGGCCTTCGCCACGTCGCCGGCCTTCACGGCGGCGACGAACTCCTCGGTCTTCTCCAGCAGCGCGGCCGTCTGGCTCTTGACGTAGCGCTGGTAGTTGTCGGTGGCCCCGGCCAGGGCGGCGTCGGCGGTCAGCGGCTGCGCGGACCCGCTGACCTTGAGCGCGCCCCGGATGCCCTTGCCGCTCATGCCCGGCTTGCAGGCCGTCTCGTACGTGCCGGCGGGCAGCTCGACGTGCAGCTCGCGGCTCAGGCCGGGGGCGATGTTCTCCACCTCGCCCATCACCCGGTCGCCGGAGGCGTACACGTAGAACTCGGTGACCTTCGCGCCCGAGTTGGTGATCTTGAAGGTGGCCGTTCCGGCGCCGAGGTCGGTCGTGGCGACGTCGCAGGCCGTGTCGGTGGCCTTGACCACGATCGGGCCGCCCGCCGCGTCCGACTTGTCGGAGTCAGCCTTGGAGCAGGCGGCGATGCCGGCCGTCGCCAGCACGCCGGCAGCGGCCAGCGCGAAGAATCGGGTGGTACGCATCTGTGCTGTCTCTCCTCGTGGGGTCAGGCACGCTGCGGCGCGGATGCCGCCTCTGCCTCGGCGCCGGTGTCGGCCCCGCGTTCGGTGACGGTGGTGGTGGACGGCGACGTGCCCGCGGGTGCCTCGACAGCGGGCGCCGAGGCCGCGGCCGGCGCCGGGGTCGCGGTGGCCGCTCCCGACGCGGGGGTACGCCGGGTCGGGCGCAGGAAGAGCGCCAGGACGGGTACGGCGTACGCGATCCAGGCGATGGTCTCGAGCACGGTGGGCGCGGGGGTCACGTTGAACATGCCGGCCAGCAGCGCCGCGTACCAGGTGCTCGGGTCGAGCGTGGCGGTGATGTCGAACGCCAGGTCGCCGAGGCCGGGCAGGACGCCGGCCTCCTGGAAGTCGTGCACGCCGTACTTGAGGATGCCGGCGGCGACCAGGATCAGCAGCGCCCCGGTCCAGGTGAAGAACTTGCTGAGGTTGATCTTGAGGGCGCTGGCGTAGAGCAGCACGCCGAGGACCACGGCGGTCGCGATGCCGCCGATGAGCGCCAGCAGCGGCCCACTGTCACCGGCCGCGCCCTGCGCCGCGGAGTAGAAGATCAGCGCGGTCTCCAGGCCCTCGCGGATCACCGCGAGGAAGGCCATCCCGGCGACGGCGAGCGACCCGACGGCGAGCGCCTCGGTCAGCTTGCCGCGGAGTTCACCCGCGATCGTGCGGGCCGCCCTGCGCATCCAGAAAATCATCCAGGTGACGAACACCACGGCGGCGACGGAGGTGATCGCCTCGAACAGCTCGCGATCCTCGGAACGGGCCAGCAACGAGGTCGAGGTGTACTCGATGAGCCAGCCGAACAGCACGGAGAGCGCCACGGCCAAGCCGACACCCGCCCACACCTGGGGCAACCGGTCCCGGCGCTGCGACTTCACCAGGAAAGCGACCAGGATGCTGACCACCAGGGTCGCTTCCAGGCCCTCCCGTAGGCCGATCAGGTAGGTGGCGAACATCCCCGCTCCGTGTTCATTAGGCACGCCTTCGCTAACTTAGGGCAGCCATACCTTCCTCCTGTTCACAGGACTCGTCAAGTTGTTCTTGGCAACCTCACTCTCCCCGTGACCTGGTCTTCGACCACCGGCCGCACACCGTTCACCGTCGACCGTGCGAGGATCGCCGTCGTGAAAGCCTTCCTGCCGTGGCTCGCGGTCCTGGCCGTCGTGCTGCTGCTCAGCGCGCTGCGCCAGCGCGCACTGGCCACCGTCGTCTCGCTGGGCTGGCTGGCCTGGTGCGCCTGGACCTGGCTCCGCCCCACCCCCCGCCGCTAACCCGCCCCGCGCCCCGCGCCCCGCGCCCCGCGCCCCGCGCCCCGCGCCCCGCGCCCCGCGCCCCGCGCCCCGCGCCCCGCGCCCCGCGCCCCGCGCCCCGCGCCCCGCGCCCCGCGCCCCGCGCCCCGCGCCCAAGATCGTCACAGTTTCAGGGATGTTGCTGCGTCAGACGCGCTGAAGGCAGCAACATCCCCGAAGTTGCTGCCATCCCCCGCCCCGCTCGCCCACAGCTCGCGCGATCTTGCACTTTCTGTGGCGACATAGGGGGTCGAGAGGCGCAAATCACCAACCGAAACCGCAAGATCGCGGGGCGAGGGGGCGAGGGGCCGCGGGGCGAGGAGCGAGGGGCGAGGGGCGAGGGGCCGCGGGGCGAGGGGGCGAGGGGCGAGGGGCCGCGGGAACGACGAACCGGGCCGGCTGTAGCAGCCGGCCCGGTTCGAGAAGAGCGGATCAGTAGCGGTAGTGGTCCGGCTTGAACGGGCCCTCCGGGGAGACACCCAGGTACGCGGCCTGCTCCTTGGTGAGCGTGCTCAGCTTCGCGCCGAGCGCGCCGAGGTGCAGGCGGGCCACCTTCTCGTCCAGGTGCTTGGGCAGCACGTAGACGCCGATCGGGTAGTCCTCGGTCTTGGTGAACAGCTCGATCTGGGCGATCGTCTGGTTGGCGAACGAGTTCGACATGACGAAGCTCGGGTGTCCGGTGGCGTTGCCCAGGTTCAGCAGACGCCCCTCGGACAGCACGATAACGGCGTGCCCGTCGGCGAAGCGCCACAGGTCGACCTGCGGCTTGATGTTGATCCGCTCGACGTCGGACCGCTTGGCCAGGCCGGCCATGTCGATCTCGTTGTCGAAGTGGCCGATGTTGCCGACGATGGCCTGGTGCTTCATCCGGGCCATGTGCTCGTTGGTGATGACGTCGAAGCAGCCGGTGGCGGTGATGAAGATGTCCGCCTGCTCGACCACGTCGTCCAGGGTGGCGACCTGGTAGCCGTCCATGGCCGCCTGGAGGGCGCAGATCGGGTCGACCTCGGTCACCACGACCCGGGCGCCCTGGCCGCGCAGCGACTCGGCACAGCCCTTGCCGACGTCGCCGTAGCCCATGACCACGGCCATCTTGCCGCCGATCAGCACGTCGGTGGCCCGGTTGATGCCGTCGATCAGGGAGTGCCGGCAGCCGTACTTGTTGTCGAACTTGCTCTTGGTCACCGAGTCGTTGACGTTGATGGCCGGGAAGAGCAGCGTGCCGGCACGGTGCATCTCGTAGAGGCGGTGCACGCCGGTGGTGGTCTCCTCGGTCACGCCCTTGATGCCGGCCGCGATCTGAGTCCAGCGCTGGCCGTCCTCGCCCAGGGAGCGGTGCAGCAGTTCGAGGATGACCGCGTACTCCTCGGAGTCGGCGGACTCGACCGGCGGCACGGCACCGGCCTTCTCGAACTCGGCGCCCTTGTGCACCAGCAGGGTGGCGTCACCGCCGTCGTCGAGGATCATGTTGGGGCCGTGGCCGTCCGGCCAGAGGAGCACCTGCTCGGTGCACCACCAGTACTCGGGCAGCGTCTCGCCCTTCCAGGCGTACACCGGAACGCCGGCCGGAGCGTCGGGGGTGCCCTCCGGTCCGACGACGATCGCGGCGGCGGCGTGGTCCTGGGTGGAGAAGATGTTGCAGGACGCCCAGCGGACCTGCGCGCCGAGGGCGACCAGCGTCTCGATCAGGACGGCGGTCTGGATGGTCATGTGCAGCGAGCCGGTGATCCGCGCTCCGGCGAGCGGCTGCGCCTCGGCGAACTCCCGCCGGATCGCCATCAGGCCGGGCATCTCGTGCTCGGCGAGCTGGATCTCCTTGCGCCCGAACTCGGCGAGCGACAGATCCGCCACCTTGAAGTCGCCCTCGGCGAGCGTGCTCGGCCGGGCCTCGGACGGCGTACCGCTGGCGGCCGCCGGGAGGGTGCTGGTCATGAAAGCTCCTGTCGAACGATGTCTGCGCCGATCCTCCACCTTACGCGCGCCGGCCACGGCCGCCGGGGGACGGGCAGCGGACAGCGCACGGGGCGGTCGGTGGTGGACAGTCCCGCTGCCCACCTCCGCCCGCCCCGCGCATCCCCCCGGTTTGGTTCCCCGCACGTCGCCGGACCGTCGTCGCGATGACGCTGCGTACCCATAGAGTCACACTCGGCCAAAGCTGAGTCAAGCTATTCCGGGAAAGTCGGACTTGTGTCGAGTCAACGCAGCCCCGACGTCGCCACGTACGCCTCGCCCTCGCCACTGATCCGCAGCGGCTCACCGGCCGCCGTGCCGATCGCCGCCTGACCGGACGTCAACGTCAGAGCGCCTGCCCCGTCGTCGACCGTCACCGAGCCGGCGCCGCAGAGCACCACCCGGGGACCGGGCAGCGCCAGTGCGGCCTCGGGCACATCCGCGCCGACCCGCACCCGGTGCAGCGCGAAGTCGTCCACCGGCACCGCCCAGCAGTCCACCCCCGGTGCGACGTGCCGAGCGGCGCGCACCGGATCGTCGAGCACCTCGAAACGCAGCACCCGCACCAACTCGTCCACGTCGATCCGCTTCGGCGTGAAACCGCCGCGCAGCACGTTGTCGCTGGCCGCCATGATCTCGACGCCACAGCCGCTGAGGTACGCGTGCAGGTTGCCCGCGGGCATCCAGATCGCCTCGCCCGGCACCAGCCGCACATGGTGCAGCAGCAGCGCCACCAGCACGCCCGGGTCGTCCGGATAGGCCTTCGCCAGCCGGCGGGCCAACTCGGCGTCCGGGCCGTCGGCCGCCGACGTCACGACGGCCCGCAGCAGCCCGTCGCGCTCCGCGACCGGCCAGCCGAGCAGCGTCCCCACCGCCGTGCGCAGGCCCGGGGGTCCGGTCCGCAGCGCGTCGACCACGGGCGCCAACTCGGGTACGCCGAACGCCGCGAGCGCCTCGGCCGACTCCACCGGATCGCGGAAGCCGCACAGCGCCTCGAACGGGGTGAGCGCGACCAACAACTCCGGCTTGTGATGCGGGTCGGAGTAGTTGCGCTCCCCCGCCGGCAGGTCCGCCTCCGCCGCGAACCCCGCCCGGGCCTGCTCCGCGTCCGGGTGGGCCTGCAGGCTCAGCGGCGAGTCGGCGGCGAGGACCTTGAGCAGGAACGGCAACCGGGTGCCGAACCGGTCGGCCACCCGTTGACCCAGCCACTGCCCCGGCTCGTCGCGTACCAGGTCACAGAGGCTCACCCGGACCCCGGCACGCTCCACGCTGGCCGGGGCCCCCGGGTGGGCGCCCAACCACAGCTCCGCCTCCGGGCCGGGGCTGGGCACCGGACGCCCCTGCAACAGCGCGATGGCGGAGCGGGACCCCCAGGCGTAGTCCCGGATCGGTCCGTACAGCGGTTCCACCGTCTCAGACCCCGGGCCGACCGACCGCCTCGCCCGCAGGTTCCTCCGGCTGCGGTACGGCGGTGTCGGCGGCAGCGCCGGTGCCGGCCTCGGCGGCGGCGACGCTGTAGATGTCCGGCTCCAGGTAGATCACCCGGGCGATCGGCACGGCGGTACGGATACGCGCCTCCACGGCGTTGATGCCGCGGGCCAGGTCCTGCGCGCTCTCGCAGGCCGGTACGCCGATCTTCGCGGCCACCATCAGCTCTTCCGGACCCAGGTAGAGCGTCTTCATGTGGATGATGCGCTCCACCTCGGGGCCCCCGGTGATGGCCCGCTCGATGGCGGCCAGGTCCTGCTGCTCGGCACCCTCACCGAGGAGCAGGCTCTTAGTCTCGATGGCCAGCACGAAGGCGATGACCACCAGCAGGATGCCGATCATCGCGGTGCCGGCGGCGTCCCACCGACCGTTCCCGGTGGCCAGCGTCATGCCGACGCCGAACAGCGCGAACACCAGGCCGACCAGTGCGCCGAAGTCCTCCAGGAGCACCACCGGCAGCTCCGGGGCCTTGGCCCGGCGGATGAACCGCACCCAGGACTGCTTGCCCCGGATGTGGTTGGACTCCTTGATCGCCGTCCGGAAGGAGAACGACTCCATGCCGATCGCCACCACCAGCACCGCCACCGGCAGCCACTGCCACTCGGTGATGCCGTGCGGATCCGACCACTTGTGGTACGCCTCGTAGAGGGCGAACAGGCCACCGATGCTGAACAGCACGATCGACACGATGAACGCGTAGATGTACCGCTCCCGGCCGTACCCGAACGGGTGCTCCGGCGTGGCCGCGCGCTTCGCCCGCTTGCCGCCGAGCAGCAGCAGACCCTGGTTGCCGGAGTCGGCGACCGAGTGGACCGCCTCGGCCAACATCGACGAGGACCCGGAGAGCAGGAACGCGATGAACTTGGTGACGGCGATGCCAACGTTGGCCAGCAGGGCGGCGACGATCGCCTTCGTCCCGCCGTTCGCGCTCACGCCGCCACTCCGCTTCGCGTCGTGGTGACGTACGTGCCGCGCCGCCCCCTGGGTGCGTTCACTGGTTCGACAGCTCCTTCATCTCGGTGATGGCCGGTACGGCCATCGGGTCCAACCCATGTGCCAGAGCAAGATAGATCGAAGCGAAGTCCGGCACGGCGATCAGCGAGGCCAACCGTTCCAGAGCCGACCCGCCCTCGGCGGTCACCACGTCACACCGCACGCCTCGGCGCTCGGCGAGGGTCTGCACCGCGTCCGCGCGGCGCTCCTCGACCGCGAGCGGCTCGTCCGTGTCGTCCTCGGCGTTGAGCCCGCCGTCACGCAACAGCACCAACCGCAGCCGCGTGCCCTCGCCGTCGTCGTCCGACGGGTCGGCGAAGATGTCGCGCTCGCCCTCGGCCAGGCCGCCGAAGACGCCGTCCAGCAGACCCACCCGCCCCCGTCCGGCCTCGCCCAGCGCGCCGGTGACCACCGGGTAGCGGGCGTTCGCGGACAGGGTGTCGCCGAACCGGCGGGCCGCAACGGTCGCCAGGGGCGACGAGCCCCACACGATCGGGATCGAGCCGGCCAGGCCCAACGCCAGCGACTTGGCCGGGTTGACGAACGACTCGGCGGCGGACCGGCAGCGGTCGGCGTCCGCGTCGAGCCGGGCCGCCGTCTCCGCCAGGTCCGCCTCGTTGACCTTCACCAGGCCGAGCGAACGCGCCGCCAGCAGGACCGGCACGGTGAGCGCCCAGAGGCTGGCCCGGGCCGGCGCCCGTCGGGGCACCGGGATGAACGGCGCGCGGGCCCGCTCGGCCACCGACTGCAACTGCGAGTCCGGTGCGCCCACCGCGACCAGCCGAGCGCCGCGCCGGTGCGCGGCCTCGGCGGCGCCGAGCGCCTCCGGACTGCGACCGGACGCGCTCACTGCGATGACCACGTCGGCGGCGCCCACCCAACCGGGTACGCCCGCGCTGCGGTGCCCGATGATCGGGACCGGGCAGCGCGGCCCGGCGACCGTGGCCAGCACGTCACCGGTACGCCCGGCCGTGCCGATACCGGCGATCACCACGGCTCGGGGCCGCCCGTCGTCGGCGAGCACGGCCAGGTTCGCCTCGGCGGCCAGCGCCGCGCTCTCGCGCACCTGCGCTCCGGCCGAGGCGGTGTGCCGCAGCATGTCGCCCGGGTCGTGCTCGGCCAGCGCGTTCGGGTTGTCGAGCAGGGCCTCGTCGGCGTCGCGCCGCCCGCTGACCCCAGCCGTGCCGTCGATCATGACTGCTGCCCGGGGCCGCCACGCGCCTCGTCGAGGAGCAGCACCGGCACGTCGTCGCGGACCTCGAAGATCCGGCCGCACTCCGTGCAGGTCAACGTCTGCGCCTCCGCGTCGTACGTCAGCGGGGCGTGGTGCGTGTCCGGGCAGGCGAGGATCTCGAGCAACTGCGGATCCAGGGCCATGGCACGGCTCCTTCCACGAGTGCGGGTCACCGACGGCGGTGCCGACCGGCGCAGGCGATCTTATCGGCGAACGCGGTCGAGCACCTCGTCCCGGAGCGAGACCATCCGCTCGCGGGTAGGTGCCTCGACGTTGAGCCGCAGCAGCGGCTCCGTGTTGGAGGCGCGCAGGTTGAACCAGGCGCCGTCGGGAAAGCGCAGCGTCAGCCCGTCCATCTCGTCGGCCGTCGCGTCCGGGTACGCGGCCCGCACGTCGGCCACCGCCGCGGCCTGGTCGGCGACCGTCGAGTTGATCTCACCGGAGGCGACGTAGCGCTCGTACTCGCCGGCCAGCACGGACAGCGGCAGCGACTGCTCGCCCAGCGCGGCCAGCGTGTGCATCGCGGCCAGCATGCCGGTGTCGGCGAACCAGAAGTCCCGGAAGTAGTAGTGCGCGGAGTGCTCCCCGCCGAAGACCGCGTTGGTCCGGGCCATCTCCGCCTTGATGAACGAGTGACCGACCCGGGCCACCACCGGCTCGCCACCGTGCTCACGGATGATCTCCGCGACCGCGTTGGAGGTGATCACACCGTGGATCACCGTGGAGCCCGGGTGCTTGGCCAGCTCACGCGCCGCGACCAGCGCGGTGATCGCCGACGGCGAGACCGGCTCGCCGCGCTCGTCGACCACGAAGCACCGGTCGGCGTCGCCGTCGAAGGCCAGGCCGATGTCGGCGCCGTGCTCGACCACGGCGCGCTGGAGGTCGACCAGGTTCGCCGGGTCCAGCGGGTTCGCCTCGTGGTTGGGGAAGCTGCCGTCCAACTCGAAGTAGAGCGGCACGATCTCCAGCGGCAGGGCCGACAGCGCGGCCTCGCCGAGCACGGTGGGGACGGTGTAGCCACCCATCCCGTTTCCGGCGTCGACCACCACCTTCAGCGGCCGGATGCCGGAGAGATCGACGAGCTTGCGCAGGTACGCGGCATAGTCGGGGAGCAGGTCACGCCGCTCGGCCGGCTGGGTCGGCTCGCCCGCCGGGCGGGACGCACCGGAGTCCAGCATCGCCTGCGCCCGGTCACGGATCTCCGCCAGGCCGCTGTCCTGGCCGATCGGGCGGGCGCCGGAGCGGCACATCTTGATGCCGTTGTACTGCGCCGGGTTGTGACTGGCCGTGAACATCGCCCCGGGCAGGCCGAGCGAGCCGGACGCGAAGTAGAGCAGGTCGGTGGAGGCGAGCCCGATCTCGATCACGGAGCGGCCCTCGGCCCGTACGCCGGCGGCGAAGGCGGACGCCAGGCCGGGCGAGCTGGCCCGCATGTCGTACCCGACGACGACGGCGTCACCGGGCTCGTCAGTGGCGTTGAGCAGCTGGGTGAAGGCGGCCCCGAGTGCCTCGGCGACCCGTTCGTCCCACTGGTCCGGCACCGTCCCTCGGACGTCGTACGCCTTGACGATCTGGGACAGATCAGACACTAGTTCCGCTCCTTGGCCGCAGGTTTCCAACGAACCTGAGCGTATCGGAGCGTCCGGGCCCCGCCCCGCTCAGCCGGGGAGCCGGGGCATGAACACGGTGTGGTCGCCGCCGTCCGGGTCGTCGGGCCGGCGCCCAGCACCCGGGTCGCCGGGTGCGCCCGGCATGACCTGAGTGGCGTCCGGCGGGGGCGTGGCAGGTCGCGCTCCGTAGACGCCCCCGGGGGCGGGCCTCGGGACGGGCACGGCCGGCGGCTGCTGGCCGTACACCGGACCGGGGTGACCGGGCGCGGCCGGCGACCCACCGCCGGCGCGGTAGGTGGTCCCACCGGGGTTGCCCGGCAGCGGGCCGGGCTCGTCGGTCGGCGTGCGGTCCTGCCGGGAGCGGCGGACCAGCAGCACGATCAGCAGCGCACCCACCGCCACCATCGCGATGCCGAAGAACATGATCGGCGAGCCACCGCCGGACTCGGCGGCCACGGCCGTCGTGGAGGGTGCTGCGGCGGTCGCGCCGAGTGCGGCGGGGTCCACCACCTCTCCCGCCGCCGCGACCTCGGTCGGGCTCGGTGTCGGGGTGGGCTTCTTCGACGGCGTCGGGGTGGGCGACGGCGAGAGCCGCCCGACGACCTTCGCCTCGTCCGTAGCGTTCCCCAACTGCTGGCCGGCAGCGGTCAGACCCACCCCGGTCACGTAGAGCCGGCCTCCCGACGTACCGGCGGCGAACGCCACCCGGTACCGCACGGTGATTCCCTTGCCCTTGCACAACGTCGGCTTGGCCGGCGAGGTCTGCCCGGTCGTCACGTTGCCGCCACCACCGGAGACACTCACCGGCACCCATTTCCCGCCCACGGCGACCTGGACCGTCACCTGGTCGGGCCGCAGACCCTCGAGGCTCAGCCCGACAGCCGTCCGCAGCAGGACGCATCCCGCGGTGCGCTTGCGGACCGCGACGTTCACTCCCTGGGGAGAACCTCCGGCGGCGAAGCTGCTGGCCGCGCCCACCCGGACCGAGTCGTCGTCGGCCAGCGCGGGTGACGCGCCGAGCATCACCAGGCCGACCAACAGGCCGCAGACCGTCGCGAGCCGTGCGGCGCGTCGACGCAGCGTCATGATCACCTCACCGTTCCTCCCCGGGTGGGGTCCGCCGGCCAGGCTACTACCGGACCACTTTCGCCACCTGTCACAGAGCGGTCGGCATGTGTGCGGCGTTACGGTTTACGACCCACGCTCGCCGCCAGGTCCGGCTTGGGCGAGAGCGTCGCGGCAGAGCCGGTCGGCGGTGCGCGTCGTCTCGGGGAGGCGATAGTGCGGAGTCAACGCGAGCACCCGGGCCGTGGCGTTCTCCAGACTCATCCGGTGCCCCACGCTCACGAAGACCGGCTTCACCCCGTCCCGGGTACGCAGCACCCGGCCCACCACCTCACCCCCGTCGCGCAACGGCGACCAGGCGCCCCGTTCGGCGGACGGCGCAACCCACTCGCCGACCAGCGGCGTCTCCCCCACCCCGATCGCGGGCAGGCCGGTGACCACCCCGAGGTGACAGGCCAGCCCGAACCGACGCGGATGCGCCACCCCGTGCCCGTCGCAGACCAGCAGGTCCGGGACGGTCTTCAACCTGCCCAGGGCGGCGAGCAGAGCCGGCATCTCGCGGAAGGCGAACAGCCCCGGCACATAGTCGAACGCTGGCCGGCCCACGCTGACCGCCGAATCCACCACGGCCAGCGTCCGGGCGTCCAACACGGTCACGGCGGCCGCGAGCAGGCCACCGCTCTCGGCGTACGCCACGTCCAGGCCGGCCACCGTCTCCGGCGCGGCCGGGCCGGGCCCGACCGGGTCGACGAGCGGCCGCAACTCCTCCTGTACGGCCACCGCCTCCGCGACCGAGCGCGGAGCCCGCGTCAGCGCCGGCACCGCCCTTGATCTACTCGACGTCGGCGATGTCGCGGTGTCCCGTGCCCCCGGACGCCCCGAGATCGGCGATGTCGCGTCGATCACACGTCCTGGGTCGGAGTCGACGCCCCGACAGGCTCTCCATCGGCGTCGCCGTCGACCCGCCTCCGGGTAGCACCAAAAGCGACACCGACGACCACGGCCGTGGCGACACCGAACGCCACCCCTCCCTTCGGGCCGAACGAAGGGATGCCGATCGCCAGGCCGAACAGGAGGCCAACCGCCCACGCCCAGAAACCGGACCTGCTGCTGCCGGTAGTGGATCTCGCCATGGAGCGATGTTAATACGCGCGGGCAACCGCCGTTCCGCGCTGCGGGGAGGGCCGAACCGCCACCGGACCACCCGGACCGACGGCCGCCGCGGAACCCGCTCGCCGAACCGCGATCAGGCGAGTTTCAGCTCGTCGCGGGCCTCGTCGATCCACCGGACGATGCCGTACGCGCCGCTGCCGGTAGCCAGTGACGTGGCCTCGTCGAGCAAGCCACGGGCGGCGTCCCGGTCACCATCGCTCGCCGCCAGGTCCGCCAGACCGATCAGATTCGCCGCCACCCCCGGCGTGAAGGACACCTTCCGCCGCAACCGCGTCGACTCCTCCAGCAGCTCCCGCGCCGCCTCGACCCGACCGGCGGCCTGCTCACCGAAGCAGAGGTGCCGCAAGACGTACGAGAGGGTCAGCTCGTCCCCCGCCTCGGTCGCCAACTCCCGCGCCCGGACGAAGGCCGGATCGGCGGTGGCCTGGTCCTGCCGGATCACCTGGTGGACCGTGCCCACCCAGAACAGCGCCTCACCCTCGCCACGGGCGTCGCCCACCTCGCGGTAGAGCTGCGCCGCCCGCTCGAAGAGCGACAGCTCGGCCGCGTCCTCCGCGCCGCTCTCCAGGAACCGCGCGTGCAACAGCCGTCCACGGGCCAGAGCCGTGTCCGCCTCCAACGCCACGAGATCCCGCTCGGCCTCGCCCAACGACGTCGCGTCGCCACCGAAGACCGCCTGCTCGTAGCGTTCCTGCGCCCGCGTCAACCGGACGTCGAATCCCTCGGCCATCACTGACCCACCCTTCCGTCGATACGCTCGCGTAGGAGATCGGCGTGGCCATTGTGCCGCGCGTACTCCTCGATCATGTGCACCAGAAGCCTGCGCAGCACGATCACGTTGCCGTCGCGTTGCCGCCCCTGCACGTCGAGATCCGCGGCCTCGCTGACGAACCGTTCGGAGAACGCCACCTCCGTACGCCAGGCCCGGTACGCCTCGTCGACCACCGCCGGATCGGCGACCGCGCCGTCGAAGTCGCCGTCCGGATCGTCGTCGGAGCAGTACATGCGCGGTGCCGCCTGGCCGGCCATCGTCCTGCGGAACCAGCCGCGCTCCACCTCGGCCAGGTGACGGATCAACCCGAGCAGCGACATCGTCGACGGTGGCACCGAGCGCCGAGCCAACTGCTCGACGGTCAGGCCGTCGCACTTCAACTCGAAGGTGAGGCGTTGGTCGCGCAGGTACTCGACGAGAACGGACCGCTCGTCGGCGAAGTTGCCGTCCGAGCGTGGGTCGTCGTCCGGATGGACGAACAGGTACGACCAACCGAAGGTCCGCGTGGGTTCGCCTTCGGCGGTCGTCGCCTCGGCGCGTGAATCAGCCATACGGCGACTCTCGTCGATGCCCGTCAACGCCGGCAACCGGCCGGCCGTCCGCGCTGGCTAGCGGGAACCGTGACAGGAGAGCCGGCGGAAGTCCTACGTAGAGGCCGACGCCGAGCGCGATGATCCCGAACTAGCGGGTAGCCAGATCGGGGTCGGCACCCGGATCGCCGGCCGCCCGAAGTTGCTCCTCGAACATAACGAAGGTTCGCTGTCGAATCCCCCGGATGAGAGCCTGCTCGTGCGGCGTCAGGTGCCGCCCCTCGGCCTTGGCCGTATCCCTCAGTGCCTGCACGGTCTCGTACAGAGCGAAGACCGGACCTTCGCCGACGAGGTAGTGAGCGCGGAACCGCTCCACTTCCTGCACAAACTCCTCCTGGGTGCGCCGGAAAACATCTCCACCGACGTCGAAGACAATCTCCGCGAAGAGGTCGTTCTTCGCCTGCCAGCCTCCCGTGTCGATGGCAACCCGCCACACCCGAGCACCACCGTCGGGTGTCTCCACGATCTTGACGGGAGACTGGTGGTAGAGGTAGTAGGACGGAAGAACCAGACCGGGCATCTGCACCACTAGGTGTTCTCCTCGTAAGTCGATTGGAGCGCTTCCCAGAACAACTGCTGCTCGCGTTGGAGGATGCCATCCACAATCGCAGCCTCGCGCCCCGTCAACACTCGGCCCTCGATGCGGGCCAAGGCGTCGATGTCGCGACGTACCTCGTAGAGCGCATGTTCCCAGACCGCTACTGCATCGAGCGCTGCCAGGTGCAGACGGAACTCCGCGAGGTGGCCGCTCGGCGTCTTGAGCACGAGTTGTATGTCCCGGTAGCCGCTGTCCTCCGGTGACAGAAATCGATCCTCACAACTCACGATTTGGACATCGGGGTGAGCGCCTAACCGCTCCAGAGCGCTGTAGAGATCGTCGAGCGACCGAAATTCGACCTTTGCGGCGGCCAGATCCAGCAAACGAGATACATCGCCCTGGCGCTTGGCCGCCTTGTCCTCGGCCCGTCTCCGATCCTTTGGCCCGGTACGCCACCCAGGCTCACCAACGCGGCGACCATCGAGGTGCGCAAGAGATACTGCAAGCTGATTCAGCTCCGTCTGAGCAACCGCCGCCTTCACGTAGAGGCTGTCGAGGTAGTGCTGACGGTAGATCGGGTCAGCTTGGCGACGCTTGTCGAATCCCGGTTGAACAGGCGGGTCGTCCGGCACCCGGATACTCGCGCTGATCATCCGCTGAACATCCGTCAGAGGTGTCTGCTGTGGAGATGTCATAACTCTGATGGGCTCGCCTGACCTTGTGACCCCGACGCCAGCGGCACCCCGCGCGTTGATGTCGTCGAGCACTTCGGCGAGCGCGTCGATGGCCTGTGGGTGGCTCGCCAGGTGGTGCAGCGTCAGCGGTCGGGCCGTCAGTGAGTTCGCCAGTTCCGGGGTGGCGAGGATCATCCGGGCCAGATCCGGTGCCTGCGCCAGTTGCCGGGCCAACGTCTCGGCAAGCTTCGGCTCATTGCGGGGTGGCTCTCGCAGGGCAGTGTCCAGCATCTCGCGGACGCGGGTGTCGGCGAACAGCCGCGACACGTCCTGCGCGGCCGCGTCGTCGAGGGTGGGCACCAGCCGCCGGAGGCTGGACGGATCCACCGCCCTCGCGAATTCGGCGGGACTCATCCCGGCCGAGAAGACCTCGTCAAGACTGCCGGCCTGCGCGAGTGGCTGACTTACGCGTGCATCCGACGGCAGGCCGTCGGGGACCGAGCCCGGGCCGTCCAGCAGCAGGTACATGCGGTTGACGTACGGGTCGCCGTGGCCGCCGTCGTCGTACCCGGGTGGGTGGGTCGGCAGGTCGGGGCGTTCGCTGAACCGGCCCCGGGGCAGCCCGCCGAGCGGCATCGGCCGGCCGTCTCCGCCCAGTACGAGCGCGTCGATGCCGACCACGTCGGGGTAGAGCGGGCGGTCACGGACGAGGCCGGTCTGCGGGTCGACGTAGAGGACCGTGCCGTTCTGGTTGAGTGCCACCCAGGCGTGCGAGCCGCCGCCGGCCCATTCGGTGATCAGGAACGCGTAACTGCCGTGCCCGCCCAGCAGCAGTTGGTCGTGCAGATTGGCATACCCCTGCCGGGCCTGCGCCGGGTCTGACGGCTGACCCGGCGCGAGTACGCGTTGGAATCGGCCGCCGGTGACGTCCTCGACCCGGCCCGGCCCACCCGCCTCGCCACGGATCGGACGTCGGATGTCGCCGTCCAGGTAGCCGTCGAAGGTGCGCGGCGCGGACACCCGCGGTCGCCCGTGCACCCAGGTCTCGAACAGTGACAGGGTGCAGTCCAGGCAGTTGATGCCACGGGTGGCGTCGGCCTGGGGACCTCCGTCGTTCAGCAGGCGGAACCAGCCGCCCTGGCGCGGGTCGGCGGTACGTCTGACGGTGCCGTCGCGCTCGCGTGGCATCTGTCGCTCGACGTCGACCTGGTGCAGCGCGAGTGGCGGCCGAAGCCCGCCCGGCTGCCCGTACGGGCGGGAGTCGTCGATCGGCGGGGGGACGTCGTCGCCGGTGAGTCGGGACGGGCCGCTGGTCTCCACCGCGCCGAGCGCGAGAGAGCCCACGTCGCTGTTGGCGTGTGCGAATGCCCCGTCGGCCAGGTCGATGACCGGCGGCGCGGTGATGCCGGCCAGGACGTCGTTGGCCAGGTCACGCCAGTGGGCGTACGCGCGTGTCTCGTCGTTTGCCGCCCGCTGCCAGCCGTCGGCCCACTGTCGGTGACCGGCCTGGTGCAACTGTCGGGCGTAGTTGGCGTACTCGACAGCCCTGCGGTCGTGCTCCGCCGCCCGCGCCCGCAGCCGGGCGGCTTCGGCCTGCCGGCGGTTGTTCTCGAAGCCGATCCGCTGTGCCTCGAAGTGGCCCTGGTAGCGCCGCCGCTCGGCGGCCTCCGCCTCGGCCAGCCACTGGGCCGCGTACCAGTCGTTGACGTCGGTCGTGGGCTCCACCGGGTCGCCGAACGCCACCACGTCGACGGGCACCGACGCACGAGCGCGGGCCCTCTGCCGGGGTACGCGGGCCGGCGCGACCGCCTCCCGCGTCGCGGACCACTCGGGTGCGGAGTGCCGACCCGTCGGCGCGACCACCGTGCTGCCGTCCGCCGGGGTCACGGCTGCGCCATGCCTGCCGACGGCGTCGGGTGACGCGCCGGCCGTCGGCCCGATGGATGTGAGCGGGGACGCCACCGAGGGCGCGATGGCCGGGGCAGGGCCGGCGGACGCGATGGACGCCGAGGGGCCGGCGGTGCTCGCCGTCGCCGGGCCGACCGGAGGCACCGCCCCCACGGCCGTTGGCAGGGACGCCGACGCCGGCCCGGTCGACGGGGTCACGGAGGCCGAAGGCAGGGAACCCGACGATGGTCCGACCGCTGTGGTCAGCGAAGCCGCCGGGGTCGCCGGAACCGACGGTGACACGGCCGAGGCGGCCCCGGGCAGACCGGTCGACGAGGGTACGGAGCCGCTGATGCCCGGGGCGACGCCGGCCGGGTCGATCGCCGCCGGGGTGACAGCCGGGGCGACGCCGACACCTGGCCCGCCGGCCGGGTCGACAGCACCGCCGACGGGCGCGTTGAACCCCGAGAGCGTGGGCGCCGCCGCGACGGCGGAATGTCCCGGCTCGGCAACGGCCGAGAGCCCGACCTCCGACACTGCTGGACTCGCGCCGCGCCCGTCGGCTGAAAGCCCCTGGGCGTCGGCTGCTGCGCGCCCCGGCGTACCGGCGACGTCCGCACCCACCGTCTGGGCACCGTCCCCTGTCGACATCACCGATGGCGACAGCGGCCCGGACGCCACCGACGGAGACGACACCGGCCCGGACGCTACCGGCCCGGACGCCGCGAGTTCCGGAGGTGGGGGTGGGATCGGCAGCGACGGGCCGGCGAGAGACGCCCCGGCCAGCGCGTCGGCCTGTGCGCGGAGGCGTGCCTGGAGGGCGTGGTCGGTCTGCGCGGTCGTCGAGCCGGTGACGCCGGACGCGGCGGCGCGTACCACGTCGTCGACCGAGGCCAGGCCCTGCCCGGTGGCGACGCTGGCGGCGCTCTCGGCCAGCATCTCGCCGGTCATCTCCCGACCCAGGTGCTCGCCGACACGTGCCGCGCGGCCGGTCGCGTGGCGGCCCAGGCCGGCCAGTGGCGCGACCGCGCCGCCGGCGAGCCCGCCGACGGCCGACGCGCCGAGGTCGGTCAGGTCGACGCCGTGGGCCCGGCCCGTCGAGTTCTGGTACGCCTGCGTGGCGAGGCTGATCCCGGACTCCTCGGCCGCCTCCTCCAGCCCTTCCCGGGTGGCGCGCTTCGCGAGCCCCTTCACGCCGCCCTTGGCGATCTCCTTGGCCGCGCGCTCGCCGGCCTCCTTGAGCCCGCGCCGCAGTGCCTTGCTGGCCAGTTGTCCCATCAACCGTTTGAAGATCTGCTGGATGAGCAGCCGGGTCGCGGTGACGGCCGCGCCGGCCGCCGGGGACGCCGCGCCGGCGGTGAGCAGCGCCGCCACCGCCACCGAGAGCAGTTCGATCACCAGGATCCCCAGCTCGATCCAGACTTCGATCTTGGCACCCTCGATGTCGCAGCCGCACTCCTCGACCAGGCGGCCCAGGTCGGCGGCGACCGCGAGCAGCACCGGCAGGGGCGCGTCGTCGCCCTCGGCGATGCCCCGCCAGGCCGCCTCGAAGGCGGCGTCGACAGCGCCGACGCCGCCGTATCCGGTGCGTACCTCGGTGGCGGCCGCGGCGGCGTCGGCGTGCGGGCCGGCGAGGACACCGGCGACCGCGTACCAGCGGTCGGCGAGGTCCCAGACGGCCCGTTCATTGCCCTCGGGCCACTGCACGCCGACGGCCCAGTCGAGGGCCTCGTAGATCCAGCCGGGTACGTCCCAGGGCGCGTAGTCCAGTGGGTGCGGGATCGGACTGGGCAGCACGCTCATCCGGATCGCCCCGCCGTCAGCGCTGGTCGGCGGCCCGGTCGAGCCGGGCGGCGCTGCTCTGGTCGGTCTGCACGCTCGCGTCGACGGCGCTGACCACGTCGACGCCCAGCTCGGTGAGCCGCTGACCGACGCCGGCCCAGGCGCGCAGCACGGTCTGCTCGATGCCGCGGTAGCTCCGTTCGAACGCGGCGCCGATGTCGTCGCGTCCCCACGGGCGGGCGCCGCTGGCGGCCTCGATCTCGCCGCCCTCGGCCGCGCGGCGGGCAGTCACCGCCTCGCCGGACAGGGCCAGGTCCTTGCCGCCGCGCCGGGCGCGGGACACGTCCAGCCAGAGCTGTCCGTCGCTCATGCCGGGCCCTCACGGCGACCGAGCAGGGCGTCGGCGCGGCCGAGCAACGCGCCGAAATCGCCGGTACGCAGGAAGTCCGCCGAGCCGGCGCCGGCCGGCATGGTCTCGGCGACCAGGGCCTGGGTGGCCTGGGTGGCAGCCGCCACGGCGGCCTGGATCGTCTCGGTGATCTTCCGGCCCAGCGCCTCGGCGTCGCGGACCCGGTAGACGGCCGGAGCCAGGACGACCTCGATGACCTGGCCCTGCGCGCCGACGGTCGCCGTGATGTGGCCATCCGGTGAGCGGCGGGTCACCCGCAGCTCGGCGAGTCGCGCCGCAAGATTGTCCAAACCGGACCTGAGCTGCTGGTACTGGCCGTACACGTCGTCGAATCGGGCTCGTAGCTCGCGATTGGCGTCCCGGTCCACACGTTCGCTCACCGCCGCTCCTCCCGTCACCGTCGGTATCCAAGACCATACCGGCCGCCATCGATCCGTGTAGTCCGGTAGTTTCGATGTGTGATCGACCGTCAGCAGGCCGAGCAGCTCGCATCCGCCTGGGCTCGGCGCGACTCACAGCGCCTCGGCCACGAGTGCACCGCGGTGGTCGACGAGTTCGACCTCGGCTTCGTCGTCACCTCGATCGTGTCGAGCGGAGCCCGGGCGATCCCCGGTGACCTGCCGACGACCGTCATCGACAAGCGCACCGGAAAGGTCACCACCTGGCCCCGGGTGCCGTCCACGGTGGTGGCGGACCTGTACCGGCGCAGTCAGCCCGACGGGCCGACCGCGCCGCGCACGGTCGACGCGTCGAGCCTGCTGATCCGGGAGATCCATCGGGGTCCGACGCCGAACACGGTGGCGCACCTGACCCTCGACGGCCGCATCTGGACGGCCCAGGGCACGAGAGGCCCCGCCACCCTGAACCACCACCCGCTCGTGCGCGCCTACCTGGACGAGAGGCCCGCGGGCGAGCTGGTGCGCGGCGTCGAGTGTCACGCCGAGCTGATCGTGGTCTCCGACGTGCTCCACGAGTACGACCACCGCCGAGCGGCCGAGGGCATCGAACCGATGGGGCGGGCCGAGGCCGCGGCCCTGCTCGACGCCGCCCGCTTCGAGATCTTCCGGATCCGGGAGCCGGGCGACCCGGCCGGCGGCGTCGCCGAGCTGCCCTGCGACTCGTGCATCGCGTTCCTGGTGCGCGCCAACGTCCTGCCGGAGGCGGCACGGGCCTACACGGAGACGTGGCGCGCCCCGGCCGCGCCCGACCCCGACCCGGGGCGCTTTCCGCCCGAGGTGGCGAACGCGCTGGTGGCGGCGGGTTGGCGACCGCACATCGGCGACCAGATCATGGCGGCGGCCGGTGTGCGGGACGTGACCGCCGTGCCGGGGAGGAGCCACCGGCACGAGGTCTTCCCCGCCGCCGTGCAGGCGTTGACCGCGTTCCCGAGCCTGGTGGGTGCCCGGCGCGGCCCGGGCGAGCAGGTGTGGATCTCCCGTTTCGACATCCGTCCGCACATGATCGCGCACACCGCCGACACGCTCGCTGACTTCGGCGCGGTGCTCGGCGTACGGCTCTTTCCGATCGGCACCGAGCAGCAGGACAGCATCCTCGCCGTCGACGAGCGGGGCCGGGCCTTCGCCCTCGACCAGGCCGGCGACTGGTTCCTCGGCGAGAGCATCGACGCCGCGCTCACCACGTTGCTGCTCGGCCGCGCCCCCGCCCGGGTGCGCGACGACGGCACCTGGGCCTAGGCCCCCTCTGGAGAAGAGACACCGAATTGACGAAACTATCGGGCGTCGCCGCCGTGCTCGCACTTGCGGTCGGAATCGCCGTCCTCCCGGCGACGGCTGCCTCCGCCGCTACCGACCGGAGTGGGGCGGTCCGGTTGGACATCCCGAACAGCAGTGCGTGCAGGGCCGGGCGCACGGTCATGCAGGGCATGGTGGCGGGGCCGGGCGGTCAGCTCTACATCGTCTTCACGAAGGCGGCCGGCGCGGAGCCGGTCCTGTCCCGGTGGCTGCGTGACGGCTCGACCTGGGACGGCGCCAGCTGGGTCTGCTCCGGGGCCCCCACCTCCATCCCGACCCTCGGGCACGGTAACGACCTCGCCTACAACGCGAACTATCTGGGCCAGGGCCCGGCCCTGATTGCCGCCCAGGGAAGCCAGTCCGCGTTCCTGAGCGACAAGGTGACAATCATTCGCCTGACCACCGCCGGGGTCATCGGCACGGCCGGTGAGGTTCGTCTGCCGGTCGGCGACATCAGCGGGTTCTGCTACAGCGCGACGGCCGCCGGCGGTGCGGGCAAGTACGCGGCCAGGCGGTTGGGCAGCCTGTGGACCCATCCCGGCGCTGGCGCGCTCACCAGTGGATGGACGCTGGTCAAGAGCAACCTGACGAGCCACGACAATCGTTCCGACCAGGGCATCGACTGCTCGGAGAACTACATCTGGAACACCAAGTCGATCAACACCTCGACTCCCTCCACCGGCTGGAACTGGGTGTACCAGTACAACTGGTCGGGAAGCGATGTGGAGAGCGACATCGGAATCCCGAGCAACAACCTGGTTGACGAGATCGAAGATGTCACCCATGTGGGAAGCGAATTCTTCGTCGGCATCAACCGCAACGACGGGCTGTCCGACACCGTGAAGGTGTTCACCGAGTAGCTGAGCCGAGAGAGCCTAGAGGTCGAGCCCGGTCAGCACCATGACGCGCGGCTCGGTGTAGTCGTCCATCGCGCTGCGCAGCCCTTCCCGGCCGACACCGCTGCCCTTCACCCCGCCGTACGGCATCTGGTCCGCCCGGTACGACGGCACGTCGCCGACGATCACGCCGCCCACCTCCAGGGTGCGCGCGGCGGCGAAGGCCACGTCCAGTCGCCGGGTGAACACGCCGGCCTGCAACCCGTACGCCGAATCGTTGACCGCGGCGAACGCGGCCTGGTCGTCGGCGACCGGGGTGACCACCAGCACCGGCCCGAACACCTCCTCGGCGACGACCTTGGCGTCCGCCGGGACGCCGGTGAGGACGGTCGGCGGGTACGACGCGCCGTTGCGCACGCCGCCCACCTCGACCGTCGCGCCGGCCACGACCGCCTCGGACACCCACGCGTCGACCCGGCGGGCCGCGTCCTCGGAGACCATCGGTCCGACGTCGGTCGACTCCAAGGCGGGGTCGCCGGTGCGCAGCGCGCGTACCGCCGCCACCAGCCGGGGCAGGAAGTCGGCGTGCAGCGCGTGGTGCACGTACACCCGCTGGACGGCGATGCACGACTGACCGGCCTGATAGTTGGCGAAGGTGGCGATGCGCTGCGCCGCGGCGTCCAGGTCGTCGGCGGACGCCCAGTCCGCGCAGAGCACCGCCGCCGCGTTGCCGCCCAGTTCCAGCGTCACGTGCTTCTCCGGCACCTGCCGCCGGATCGCGGCCCCGACAGGCCCGGACCCGGTGAACGACACGACCGGCAGCCGCGGGTCGGCGACCAGTTCGGCGGCGCGGTCGTTGGGCAGCGGCAGCACCGAGAACATGCCGGCCGGGAGGTCTGTCTCGGCCAGCAGTTCGCCGAGGAGCAGCGCGGACAGCGGCGTCGCCGGGGCCGGCTTGACGATGATCGGCGCGCCCACGGCGATGGCCGGGGCGACCTTGTGCGCGACCAGATTGAGCGGGAAGTTGAACGGCGCGATGCCGAGCACCGGTCCTTTCGGCACCCGCCGGACCAGTGCGATCCGGCCGGTGGCGGCCGGATCGGTGTCGAGTCGTTGCATCTCCCCCGAGAAACGGCGGGCCTCCTCGGCGGCCCACCGGAAGGTGGACACCGCCCGCCCGACCTCGGCGCGCGCCCACTTGACCGGCTTGCCGTTCTCGGCGGTGATCAGTGCCGCGACCTCGTCGACACGCCCGGCGAGCCGCCGGGAGACGTGGTCCAGGGCCGCCGCGCGGACGTGCGCGGGCAGGGCCGCGGCCTGCGCGGCCACCCCGGCCGCTGCCGCGACAGCGGCCTCGACCTGGTCGGCGGTGGCAACTGTGGTACGCCCCACCGCGCGACCGTCGTACGGATGGTGCACGGTCAGCTCGCCCGTGCCGGAGGCGGGACGGGAGGCGACGAAGAAGGGTGTGGCTTCCACGCCGTGCAGCGTAGACGGAACAGCAGCCGACGGAAACAGTCGCCGCATCCCTTGTCTGCTGCGGATTCAGTAGCGAAGATGGCAGACAGATTGCGATAACCGCCGCAGACCGCATCCCCGGCCCCCTCGGAGTGATCCCGTCATGAGTGACCAGCAGAAGCTGCGCAACTTCGTCAACGGCTCCTACGTCGACCCGGCCGACGGCGGGTACGCCGATCTGGTCGACCCCTGCACCGGGGAGGTGTTCGCGCAGACGCCGGTCTCCGGCCCCGCCGACGTCGACGCGGCGATGAGCGCCGCCGCCACCGCCTTCGAGAGCTGGCGGGAGGTCACCCCGGCCGAGCGGCAGAGGGCGCTGCTCAAGCTCGCCGACGCCGTGGAGGCACGGGCCGCCGACCTGGTCGACGCCGAGGTACGCAACACCGGCAAGCCCCGCCAGCTCACCGCCGACGAGGAGCTGCCCCCGGCGGTGGACGAGTTCCGGTTCTTCGCCGGGGCCGCCCGGCTGCTGGAGGGGCGCTCGGCCGGGGAGTACCTGGCCGGGCACACCTCGTACGTGCGGCGCGAGCCGATCGGGGTCTGCGCCCAGGTGACCCCGTGGAACTACCCGCTGATGATGGCCATCTGGAAGATCGCCCCGGCGCTCGCCGCCGGCAACACGGTCGTCCTCAAGCCGTCGGACACCACGCCGGTGTCGACGCTGCTGCTCGCCGAGATCGCCGCCGAATTCTTCCCGCCGGGGGTGTTCAACGTCGTCTGCGGCGACCGCGACACCGGTCGTACCCTCGTGTCCCACCCGACCCCGCAGCTCGTGTCGATCACCGGCTCGACCCGCGCGGGCATGGAGGTGGCCGCCGCGGCGGCCCCCGACCTGAAGCGCACCCACCTGGAGCTGGGCGGCAAGGCCCCGGTGGTGGTCTTCGACGACGCGGACGTGGCAGCGGCGGCCGAGGCCATCGCGGTCGGTGGCTACTTCAACGCGGGGCAGGACTGCACGGCGGCGACCCGGGTGCTGGCCGGTCCCGGCGTCCACGACGACTTCGTGGCGGCGCTCACCGAGCAGGCCCGCGCCACGAAAACCGGCTCGCCGGACGACGCCGACGTGCTCTACGGCCCGCT
Organism: Micromonospora sp. RB23; assembly: GCF_053585025.1. Classification (NCBI taxonomy): domain Bacteria; kingdom Bacillati; phylum Actinomycetota; class Actinomycetes; order Micromonosporales; family Micromonosporaceae; genus Micromonospora; species Micromonospora sp. RB23. The sequence goes on along the minus strand of NZ_CM132111.1, from coordinate 1,287,905 downwards.
GAACAACGCGAACCAGCTCGCCCGGGTCAGCGGCTTCGTCGACCGGTTGCCCGACCACGCGGCGCTCCAGACCGGCGGCGCCCGGCAGGGCGAGCGCGGCTACTTCTACACGCCGACCGTGGTCTCCGGGCTGCGGCAGGCCGACGAGATCATCCAGGACGAGGTGTTCGGTCCGGTCATCACCGTGCAGCGCTTCTCCGACGAGGACGAGGCGGTGCGCTGGGCCAACGGCGTCGACTACGGCCTGTCGGCATCGGTCTGGACCCGCGACCACGGGCGGGCCATGCGGATGACCCGACGGCTCGACTTCGGCTGCGTCTGGGTCAACACCCACATCCCGTTCGTGTCCGAGATGCCGCACGGCGGCTTCAAGCACTCCGGGCACGGCAAGGACCTGTCGGTCTACAGCCTGGAGGACTACACCCGGATCAAGCACGTCATGCACAACATCGAGGGCTGACCGGTGAGCGCGAGGAGTGAGCCGGGTTTGCGAGCCCCGCAGTCGCGAACGAAGAGCGGCGCGGTGGCGACGTCTGAGGAGTTGCACAAGCGGCGGGGCACGGCGGTCGCCCGCGGCGTTGGCAGCGTCATCACGTCCTACGTGGACTCCGCCTCCGGCGGGACGATCACCGACGTCGACGGGCGGCAGTGGATCGACTTCGCCGCCGGCATCGCGGTGACCAGCGTCGGGAACTCCGCGCCGAAGGTGGTCGAGGCCGTCCGCGCCCAGGTCGAACGGTTCACCCACACGTGCTTCATGGTCGCGCCGTACGAGTCGTACGTGGCGGTGTGCGAGCAGCTCAACGCGCTCACGCCCGGCGGGTTCGAGAAGCGGTCGGCGCTGTTCAACTCCGGCGCCGAAGCGGTGGAGAACGCCGTCAAGATCGCCCGACACGCCACCGGGCGGCCGGCAGTGGTGGTGTTCGACCACGCGTACCACGGCCGGACCAACCTGACCATGGCGTTGACCGCGAAGAACATGCCGTACAAGCACCGGTTCGGGCCGTTCGCCGGGGAGATCTACCGGGTGCCGATGTCGTACCCGCTGCGCGACGGCGGGCTCTCCGGGGCGGACGCCGCCGCACGGGCCCTCGAGATCGTCGAGAAGCAGGTCGGCGCGGAGAACGTCGCCGCGCTGCTCATCGAGCCGATCCAGGGTGAGGGCGGTTTCGTCGTACCCGCGCCGGGTTTCCTGCCCGCGCTGCGCGCGTGGGCGACGGCCGCCGGGGTGGTCTTCGTCGCCGACGAGATCCAGACCGGCTTCTGCCGGACCGGCGACTGGTTCGCCTGCCAGCACGAGGACGTCGAACCCGACCTGGTGACCCTCGCCAAGGGCATCGCCGGTGGGCTGCCCCTCGCGGCGGTGACCGGCCGGGCGGAGCTGATGGACGCGGTGCACGTGGGAGGACTCGGCGGCACGTACGGCGGCAACCCGATCGCCTGCGCCGCCGCGCTGGCCACCATCGAGACCATGCGGGAACAGGACCTAGCGGGGGCGGCCCGCCGGATCGAATCCGTGCTGGCACCCCGGCTCCGGGCCGTCGCCGAGCGGGATCCCCGGATCGCCGAGGTACGCGGGCGCGGCGCGATGCTCGCCGTCGAACTGGTCCAGCCGGGCACCCTCGTCCCCGACCCGACCGCCACGGCGGCCATCTCGGCAGCGTGCCACGCCGCCGGCCTGCTCACCCTGACCTGCGGCACGTACGGCAACGTGCTGCGCTTCCTACCGCCGCTGGTCATCTCCGACGCGCAGCTCACCCGGGGCGCCGACATCCTCGACGCGGCGTTCGGGTGACGACCGTGGAGGGGCCCGACGCGGGCCCCTCCACACACGTCAGCGCAGCACCTCGACCGTGTTGTTGCGGACGAGGTTCTTGCCCGGCTCGCGGATCTGGTCCATCGCGGCGGTGTTGAGCAGCACACAACTGCCCGACGGTCCGGTCACCGTCACCGTGGTCGCCCGGTTGTTGTCCAGGTTCGTCACCCGCAGCCGCGTACCGACGGGGAACTGCCCGCTCGTCGCCGCAGGGGCGGCGTTCTCGGCGAAGAAGGTGATCGCACCGGAGCAGGCCGAGCCGGGCACCGGACGCGGCGCGGCGGGCGAGGCGGAACCGGGGCGTACCCCGCCGGGGGCGGGCTGGGCTGCCGCGCCGTCCAACCTCTCCACCACGTTGCGACGGATCACGTTCTTGCCCGGCTCCCGCACCAGCTCCATGGCGGCAGCGTTGAGCAGCACACAACTCCCCGACGGGCCGGTCACCGTCACCGTGGCCGCACGGTTGTTGTCCAGGTTGGTCACCCGCAGCCGCGTACCCACCGGAAACCGGTCACTGGTCGCCGCCGGCGCGCCGGCCTCCGCCGAAAAAGTCACCGAGCCGGAGCAGGCGGACGACCGTGCCGGGGCGGTGTCGGCGAACCCGAACCCGGTCCCCACCGCCACGCCCGCCGCGGCGACCACCGCCACGGTCGCCGCCAGCACGTGCTTTCGCTGCACCTTCATCGCCGTAACTCCCGCCCTAGCCAATGTCCGTCAGCCCCTGGTACGGATACAACCCCCCAACCGTTCACCCCGCCCCCGCCCCCCGCGCGCCCCCACCCCCACCGTCAAGCCCGTCGATCATGGAGTTCTGGTGGGCGTTACGGACCGATTCGCACCTTAGGGGAAGCACCACAACTTCATGATCGACGCGGACTGGGGGTGGGGGGACCGGGGGGGACGGGGGCGGGGTGGGGGGTGTTCGGGAGCGGTTAGGGGTGGAGGAGAGGGCTCAGGGTTCGGATGATGTGGGTAGGGCGGCGGTAGAGGTCGAGATCGGTGAAATAGCGCATCTGCCATCCGTTGGCGGCGAGCCAGTTCATTCGAGCGCGGTCGCCCTGGAGGCGAGCGCGGTCGAGATGGGACATCCCGTCGTACTCAATACCGACTCGATGTTTCCGGTAGCCAAGGTCGAGGCGGTAGAGAGGTATCCCGTTGCTGTCCGGAACCCACAGCTGAGGCTCTGGTGCCGGCAGACCGCCGTCGATCAACACAAGGCGAAGCTGACTTTCCTGTCGGCACTCTGCCCGTGGATCAGCGCGGCCGACGAGTTCGCGCGCCTGACAGATCCCACGCAGGCGATCGTGCCGAGCGACCTCGACCAGGAGTTCGTCAGGTTGGCAAGCGCCGACCCGAAGACACAGGTCCAGCAGTGGCATCGCGTCCATTCGGCGAACGGACCGCGCCAGATCCACCGCACATCGGGCAGCAGGCGCACAGGGAACACCACCCAGAAGCACCGGGTCGTCTACGGGCAGCACCGACTCGTGGGTTACGACTCCCCGGATGTGTGGCACGCGCTCCCCAGCCGGCACGATGACGTGCACGTCGGAGCTCCGGATGTCGCCAAAGCCATGCAGCTGCGCACCGGTGTGGAAGCCGACCACAGAGGTGTCCGGCAGACGCCGGAAGATCGCCGGCAGATGCCCGCCCCGGTCGGCCGATGGCGCGTAGACACCCCGTGACAGCCGGTGCAGTTGGGATAGCCCAACGATCCTGCGCACCTGCTCGCGACTGAGGCCAGCATTGAGTAGCTCCGGGTATCGATACAAACGCTCCGCCATACCGCGGAATCTGCGTCACCGGGCCCCGCCCCCTCCACCCCCACCCCCACGCCCTGTGGACAAAGACCAGCCCTGTGCAAAACCCCCGAAGAGGCGTCGGACGTGTTATAGCCCGCCTCGCCGACGGGGTCGATCATGGAGTTGTGGTGCCGGCGGAAAGCCTCGAATTGGTGGCTTCCGCCCACCACAACTCCATGATCGACGCGACTGGAGGGCGGGCGCGGGGCGGGGAGGGGGCGGGGAGGGAGGGGCGGGGGTTAGTCGCAGCCGTAGCCGTCGTTGTCGCGGTCCAGTTTGTAGATGTCTTCGCCGATCACCTTCACCGTTCCGCGGACGTAGGCGGGGCCGTTTCCGGAGCCAGGAAGGCAGTCGACGTCGCTGGCTATGGGGACGCAGGGGCTGTAGTTCGGGTCGCAGTTGGAGCTGGACTTCTTCTTCGTGCCGACGGCGACGACCTCGGTGACCGGCTGCTTGGTCACGGTGGACTTGACCAGCTTCTTGCCGGTCTGCACGCCGTCGGTGGTGGTCACCTCGTAGGTCAGCGTCCGTACGCCGTCCACGCCCTTCGTGCGGACCACCCGCTTGCCCTCGGCCAGCGAGGCGTCCTTGACGGTGCGCGCACCGTGGCGGATCGTCGCCCGCTCGGTCACGGTCGTCACCCGCACCACCGGCGCGGGCGCGGCACTCGAGGGCGCGGCAGTGGAGGGCTCGGGACTGGAGGGTGTCACCTCCGCGGACTGGGCCTCGGCGAGCGCGTCCTGTGTCGGTTCGGCGGGCGCCGCGACGATGGGTCGCTGCGCCTCGTCGGCGGCGGTGCCCGTGCTCTTCGGGTCCGGATCGCCGGCCAGCGCGCCGACGATGGCGGTGCCGGCACAGCAGAGCAGCAGGACGGAGAGCAGCACCGAGCCGAGGATCACGGCGGCGCGGCGGCCGGGGCTGGCACGGCGGAACCAGTTCGGGACGGCGGATGGCTGCGGTCCGGGGCCGTACGGCGGTGGATGCCCAGGCCCCGGTGGTGGTTGCATCGTCACGCGGAGAAGTGTCGTCGCAATCACTGTCCGCAATATCCACCGTCGCGCTCATTGCCTGCGCCGTTTGCCTGCCGTAGATCAATCGGTGGGCGCGACCTGCATCGCCGACCGAGCCGGCCGGGTGACAAGTCGACAGGTCGACCGACCCGTTAGGCCCGTCAAGCCGTGGCCGATAGTGCGGCTGCCGCGCGGCGAAACACCCGCCAAACGACCAAATCCCGCAACCCCCAGACCACCCGCCCAAAACTCCAGCCCGGCCCTCAAAAACCTGTCAGCAAGCCGTCACCCACCAAGCCAGCCCCGTCGATCTTGCATTTCATGTCGAGGCTGTGTCCGATAAGTGAGTGATGCCGCCACAAGAAGTGCAAGATCGACGGAGTTAGGGGGCTGGGGTTTCGCGGAGGCCCCAGGGGGATCCGTAGTTCGTCAGCAGGTCCAGGAACGGCCTGGGGGGTAGGGCTTCTGGGCCCAGCACCCCTGCGCCGGTCCACGCGCCGGTGGCGAGCAGTTCGAGCGCCACCACCGGGTTGACTGCGGTCTGCCAGACGACCGCCTGGTGGCCGTACTCGCTCATCGACCACTCGTTGTCGACCACGTGGTAGAGGTAGACCTCCCGGGGCTGCCCGTCCCGCCCCAGCCCGCGTACCCAGGTACCGGCGCACGTCTTGCCGCGCATCCGCGCCCCGAGGGTGGCCGGGTCGGGCAGGCAGGCCGCCACCACGTCGCGCGGCGACACGGAGGCACCCCGCACGGAGACCGGCCGGGTGGAATCCAGGCCGAGTTTGTGCAGCGTCCTCAGGACGTCGATGAACTCCTCGCCGAGGCCGTACTTGAAGGTGACCCGGCGGGCCTGCACCCAGCGCGGGATGAGGAGCACCTCCTCGTGCTCCACGTTGACGCACTCGACCGGCCCGATCCCCTCGGGGAAGTCGAAGACCTCCGGCTCGCTGAACGGCTCGGTGGTGTACCAGCCGCGGTCGGCCTCCCAGATCACCGGCGGGTTGAGGCACTCCTCGATCGTGGTCCAGATGGAGAACGAGGGCGCGAAGTCGTAGCCGTCGACGGTCAGGTTCGCCCCGTCCCGCACGCCGATCTCGTCGATCTCGCTGAACAGCTCGTCGGCGGCGTACCGGGCGAACACGTCGGACAGTCCCGGTTCCACGCCGATGCCGCCGAGCGCCAGCCGACCGGCCGCCGACCAGGCGTCGGCCTGCGCGAACTGTTCGTCGCCGAGCCGCACGCCCGTGTCGGCGTGCGAGAGCGACATCGCCATGTCCAGGTAGTCCGCGTCGGCCGCGAACGCGCCGTCGAAGATGGGCATGACGAAGCGCGGGTCGACGGCGTTGAGCACGTGGGTGATCCGGTGTTCCCGGCAGAGCGCGGTGATCGCGTCGGCCGAGGAGGCGTCCACCTGGGCGGCGACGAAGCGGTCGCCGTGACCGGCGACCGCGCGCGCGGCACGCTGCGGGTCGTGGTCGGCCACGACCATCGTCTCGAAGAAGGTCCGTCGGGCGGCGATGGCTACGGCGGCGGAGCCGACGCCACCGGCGCCGACGAGCAGGACACGCATCAGGAATCAAACCCCAAACCAAGACGATCGAGAGTACGGAGCCACAGGTCGCGTCTGCCCCCACGCGCATCGGCGCGGGCCATCGACCGGCGGGTGAGATTGATGCCGACCGCGCGGACGGGTTCCGGCGGGAACGGCAGGGGCTTGCGGCGGACGAGGTCGAGCCGGGTGAGCGGGGTGTTCCCGCCGGCCAGCAGATCGAGGAGCACGCGGGCGGAGAAGCGGGTCGCGCCGACGCCGAGGCCGGTGTACCCGGCGGCGTACGCCAGCCGCCCGCCGAAGGCGGTGCCGTAGAAGGGGCAGAACCGGGTGCAGGTGTCGATGACACCGCCCCAGCGGTGGCTGAAGCGCACGTCCGCGAGCTGCGGGAACGTGGTGAAGAAGTGCTGCGCGAGGGTGGTGAAGGTGGCCGGGCGCTGTTCCAGCTTCGGCGCGACCCGGTTCCCGTAGTGGTAGACGGCGTCGTAGCCGCCGAAGAGGATCCGCCCGTCGCGGGTGATCCGGTAGTAGTGGAACTGGTTGCCGGTGTCGGCGAGCCCCTGTCGGTTGCGCCAGCCGATCGCGTCGCGCTGGGCCGGGCTGAGCGGTTCGGTCATCAGGACGTGGTCGTAGACGGGCACCACGTACGCGCGCAGCCGCCGCAGCAGCGGCGGAAACGCGTTGGTGGCCAGCACGATCCGCCGGGCGCGGACGACGCCCGGTCGGCCCCGCGCGGTTGCGGCAGAGCCGGCCGGGCCGGCGGGTGCGGCAGGGCCGGCCGGGCTGCGCGCGTCGGCAGGGTCGGTGCCGAGGGTGTCCGCCCGCAGCGCGACGCCGTCGGCGCGCAGGGCGGTGACGCGGGTGTGCTCGTGCACGCGTACGCCGGCGTCGAGGCAGGCGCGGCGCAGACCCCAGGCCAGCTTGGCCGGGTCGGCCATGGCGACGCGGTCGGCGTCGATCATCCCGCCCAGGTAGGTGGGCGAGTTGACCTCGGCGCGTACCTCGTCGGCGTCGAGCAGCCGCACCCGGTGGCCGTACCTGCGGGCCAGCTCGGCGTCGGCGGCCAGCCCGTCGAGCTGGTACGGCTCGACGGCGACGGCCAACTCGCCGGTGCGCTCGAAGTCGCAGTCGATGTCGAACTCCGCGACGGTGGCCTCGATCGCGTCCAGGTTGGCGCGGCCGAGGCGTTCCAGCTCGCCGATCTCGTCGGGGAACCGGTCGACGCCGTTGGCGACGCCGTGGGTGAGCGAGGCGGCACAGAAGCCGCCGTTGCGTCCGGAGGCGGCCCAGCCGCAGGTCCCCGCGTCGACGAGGAGCACGTCCCGGTGCGGGTCGGCGCGCTTTGCCTCCAGGGCGACCCAGAGCCCGCCGTACCCGCCGCCGATCACCAGCAGGTCGGCGGTCTGCGCGCCGGTGAGCGGCGGTAGCGGGTTGGGCCGCTCCTTGCGGTCGAGCCAGTACGGCACGGGCGCCGCGTCGGCCAGCGCCCGCCCGACATGCGCGGGCGTCATGACGGCTGCCGCGCCTGCGGTGTCGCCCCGGCCCGCAGGTTGGCCCGGCGTTCCCGTCGTCCCCGCAGCGAGCTGAGCCCGACCAGCAGCAGCGCGATCGCGAACATCGCGGTGCCGATGACGTTGACCTGCGGCGGGATGCCCCGCTGGGCAGCGCCCCAGACGTACATCGGGAACGTGACCGTCGTACCGGCGTTGAAGTTGGTGATGATGAAGTCGTCGAAGCTCAACGAGAACGCCAACAGGGCGGCGGCCACGATGCCGGGCAGCACCAGCGGCAGGGTGATCCGCCGGAACGTCTGCCACTCGCTGGCGTAGAGGTCCATGGCGGCCTCCTCCAGCCGCCGGTCCATTCCGGCGAGCCGTGCCTTCACGGTGACCACCACGAACGACACGCAGAACATGACGTGCGCGATCACGATGGTCCAGAAGCCCTGCGGCACCCCGGCCGACACGAACAGGGCCAGCAGCGACGTGCCCATCACCAGCTCGGGCGTCGCCATCGGCAGGAAGATCAGCACGTTGACGCCGGCCCGACCCCGGAAGCGGTGCCGGACCAGCGCGAACGCCATCAACGTACCGAGCACGGTGGCGACGACCGTGGCGATAAATCCGATCTGCACGCTGCGGAGGACCGCGTCGCACATGTCCGAGGTGGCGCAGGGCTGCCGCCAGTTGTCGAGCGTGAACTCGTTGAAGTCGTACGACAGGCGGCTCGACGGGCGGTTGAACGACAGCCCGGCCACCACCAGGATCGGCAGCGACAGGTAGCCGAGCACCAGCAGCGCCACGATCATCACCCAGCGGTCCGCCAACCAACGGGAAACCCTCACAGCACCTCCTCCGTGCCAGCCCGCCGCAGGTAGCCGAAGACCACCGCGAGGATCGCCGCCATCAGCAGGAACGACAGGGCCGCGCCCTGCGGGTAGTCGAGCCGGACGAGGAACGCCGAGTCGATGACGTTGCCGACCATGTACTCGTTGGGGGTGCCGAGCAGTTCGGCGTTGATGTAGTCGCCGCTGGCCGGGATGAAGAACAGCAGCGTGCCGGCGACCAGGCCGGGCATCGACAGCGGCAGGGTCACCCGCCGGAACGCCTGCGCCGGGCTCGCGTACAGGTCGGTGGCCGCCTCCAGCAGCCGGGGATCGAGCCGCTCCAGGCTCGCGTACAGCGGCAGCACGAGGAACGGCAAAAAGTTGTACGTGAGGCCGAGCACCACCGCGAACGGCGTGGCCAGCAGCCGGCCGTCCGACCCGAGCAGGTGCACGTCGCGTAGCAGGCCCACGAGTGGACCGTTGTCCGACAGGATCGTCTTCCAGGCCAGCGTGCGGACGAGGAAGCTGGTGAACATCGGCGCGACCACGCACACCAGCAGCAGGTTCTTCCACCGGCCGGCCTTCTGCGCGATGGCGTACGCCAGCGGGTAGCCCAACAGCAGCGCCACCACCAGGGCCAGTCCGGCGTACCCGAACGAACGCAGAAGCTGCGGCCAGTACGCCTGCACCACGTCCGGGTAGTTGCCGAACGCCCAGGTCATCGCGTACCCGGTGGAGAGCGAGCCGCTGGGGTCGTACAGGCTCGCGGCGGCCAGTTGCAGCAGCGGCACACCGAAGAAGACGAGCAGCCAGGCCGCGCCGGGCAACAGCAGCAGGTACGGCAGGAGGCGGTACCGCCCGGACCGGGCCGCCGGTGCCGCGGGCGGCGGCTGGCCCGCCTTGGTGGGCGCCAGGAGGGTCACGACGACGCACCCACCGGCTCGTCGAGCACCGGCGACGTCCGGTCGACGTCGGCGGCGTCACGGGGCAGCAGGAACGCGTGCTGCGGATCCCAGTACGCCACGGCCTCGGCGCCGACCGGCATCCGCGTCGCGGTACCGCTGTTGGCGGCGAACACCGACAGTTCGGTGCCCCAGCCGGTGCGCAGCAGGTACTGCGTGCTGACACCCACGTAGGAAGCGTCGCTGACCACCCCGCCGACGTGTTGGTGTCCGTGGGGCACCTGGTCGGCGGAGCCGACCAGATGCAGCTTCTCCGGGCGTACCCCCAGGTGGACCGGACCGTGGTCGGCGCGCGACCGGCCGGCGGGCACCGAGAAGCGCGAACCGTGCGCCGTCACCGCCACCTCGCCGCCGCTCGTGCCGGCGGCCTCGCCGGCGAGGAGGTTGGACTGGCCGAGGAAGTTCGCCACGAACGCGGTGGCCGGGAACTCGTAGATGTCGGCCGGAGCGCCCTGCTGCTCGATCCGGCCGGCGTTCATCACCGCGACGGTGTCGGCCATGGTCATGGCCTCCTCCTGGTCGTGGGTGACGTGTACGAAGGTGATGCCGACCTCGGTCTGGATGCGCTTCAGCTCGATCTGCATCTGGCGGCGCAGTTTCAGGTCGAGCGCGCCCAGCGGCTCGTCGAGCAGCAGCACCTGCGGCTTGTTGATCAGCGCGCGGGCCAGGGCGACCCGCTGCTGCTGGCCGCCGGAGAGCTGGGCCGGACGGCGCGGACCGAAGCCGTCGAGCTGCACCAGCGACAGCATCCGCCGGACCTCCTCGTCGACCGAGCGGATGCCGCGCCGACGCAGCCCGAAGGCCACGTTCTCGAAGATGGTGAGGTGCGGAAAGAGCGCGTAGCTCTGGAAGACGGTGTTGACCGGCCGCTTGTACGGCCGCAGCCGGGCGATGTCGCTGTCGCCAAGCAGCACCTGACCGCTCGTCGGCTCCTCCAGCCCGGCGATCATCCGCAGGGTGGTGGTCTTGCCGCACCCGGACGCGCCCAGCAGCGCGAAGAACGAACCCTGCGGAATCGTCAGGCTGAGGTCGTCCACGGCAGTGAAGATGCCGAACCGCTTGGTGAGGTTGGCCAGGCGCAGGTCGCCGGCGGGTGTCTCGCGCGCCATCCTCGTCACGCCCCGATGACCTGCTGGAACTTGCCCTCGTACTCCTTCTCCTGCTTCTCGTCCAAGGCCATGAAGACCTTCGACTTCGCCAGCAGCGCGTCGTCCGGGAAGATCAGCGGGTTGGCGGCCAGGTCCGGGTCGATCTTCTCCATCTCGGCCTGGGCGCCCTTGACCGGGCAGATGTAGTTGACGTACGCGGCGAGCTTCGCGGCGACGGCCGGCTCGTAGTAGTAGTTGATCAGCGCCTCGGCGTTGCCCTTGTGGGTGGCCTTGTTGGGCACCATCATGTTGTCGCTGTAGAGCATCACGCCGGAGTCGGGCGCGACGAACCGCACCTTTTCGTTCTCGCTGGAGAGCTGGATGACGTCCCCGGACCAGCCGATGCACGCGGCGATGTCACCCTTGGCCAGGTCGGGTGCGTAGTCGTTGCCGGTGAACTTGCGAATCTGCCCGGAGTCGACGGCCTTCTTGAGCTTGTTGAGCGCGTCGTCGAACTGGGCCGCCGTGAAGTTCGACGGGTCGTGCCCGTTCGCGCCGAGCAGCAGACCCATCGTGTCGCGCATCTCGCTGAGCGCCGTCACCTTGCCCTTGAGGTCGGGGCGGGTCAGCAGCTCGTCGACGGTTCGCAGCTCCCTGGTGACGCTGCCGTTGTACGCCAACCCGGCCAGGCCGGACTGCCACGGAATCGAGATCCGGTTCTCGGTGTCGAAGGGCCGCTTGAGCAGCGACGGCAGCAGGTTCGCCTGCACGTTCGGGATCTTCGCCGGGTCGAGCTTCTGGATCCAGCCGAGCCGGATCATCCGCGCCGCCATCCAGTCGGTCAGCACGATGATGTCCCGGTCGGTGCTCTGGCAGGCGGCCAGCTGGTTCTGCACCTTGCCGAAGAACTCGTTGTTGTCGTTGATGTCTTCGGTGTAGGTCACCTGGATGCCGGTCTTCGTGATGAACTCGTCCAGGCTCGGCCGCTTGGACTCGTCCTTCTCGTCGACGTCCATGTACTGCGGCCAGTTGGAGAAGGCCAGCTTTTTCTCGGTGCCGGACAGGTCCTCGCTGACGCAGCCGGCCTCGGTCTGCTGGGCGCCCTTGGTGCCACAGCCGGCGAGGCTGCCGCCCGCCGCGAGGAGAGCGGCCGATCCGAGGGTGCCGGTGAGCAGTCCACGCCGGGAGAGGGGCCGGAGGGGAGTACGCATGACGACTCCTAGGGGGGTCATCGTCGGCGGCGGGACGGGGGAGGCGCGCCGGCGGGAATGTCGGGAGGGTCAGGTGTCAAGGAGCACTGATCCTGACATGAGGAAACCTCCCTTACAAGGGATTCCGTTGCGGGATTAGCTGTTGACGACGAAATACGCCAGACTGCGCGGGGACACACGCGCGACATCACGATTCGGGACATGGGGAGCGCACGATGACGAACCGGCAACACGAGAGTGGCAGCGGCGGTCGCCGCGTCGCCGTGCGTGAAGGTGCCAACCACGCTCTGCTGGACGACGTGGCCAAGCAGATCATCGAGCAACTCCAGGAGGACGGCCGCCGGCCGTACGCCACCATCGGCAAGGCGGTCGGCCTGTCCGAGGCGGCGGTCCGCCAGCGGGTACAGCGACTACTCGACTCCGGCGTCATGCAGATCGTCGCCGTGACCGATCCCCTCCAGCTCGGCTTCCCCCGCCAGGCGATGATCGGGCTGCGTACCGACGGCGACCTGGAGGCCGTCGCCGACCGGCTGGCCGAGCTGGACGAGGTCGACTACGTCGTCATCACCGCCGGCTCGTTCGACCTGCTCACCGAGGTGGTCTGCCGCAACGACGACCACCTGCTGGAGATCCTGCAACGGCTACGCGCGGTGCCGGGGGTGCTCTCCACCGAGGCGTTCGTCTACCTCAAGCTCCGCAAACAGACCTACACCTGGGGTACGGCCTGACGCCTCCCGCTGGCGCTGGTCGGCGCTCGGCGGCGCTTGGCGGCGCTCGGCGGCGCTCGGCGGCGCTCGGCCGCGCTTGATCGACTCGGTTGCAGGAAGTCGGGGTGTCCGGGCCGCTCCGATGGCCCGGTTTCCGGGATCCCGAGTGGATCAGCGGGCCGTTTGACCGGACCGGGGCAGGTTGTCGGCCACCTCGACGCATGCGCCACCGTTGTTGCTGCTGCGGGTCGCCGCGCGCCAGCGCGCGTCGGTCATGTCCATGTCCTGGCCACTTCCCTGATCAGCTCGATCGACTGGCGTCGGCGCAACGCCTCACCGGTGACGCTCTCCCACGTGTTGCGCCAGGACGTGTCGGCGCACACGACGGAGGCCCCCCGACCGCCCCCAAGACGTCCGCAGCCCAGGCGGCCCTACTTGATCCACACGGGCCGATCCACTCGATATCGCCGACCTGGCGGCATCACCGCCTCCCAATGCCGCAACATCGGCGATCCGAGCGCCCGAGGAGGAGGAGGAGGCCATACCTCCTGCGGATCCTTTGGAGCTGATGTCGTAAGCGAATCGGCCGACAGCAGCGTTGCCGCCGGAGCGCGGCCGCCTCTAGGCCCGACACCAGCAACCTGTGGATACTCGGCCGGTCGCTGGAGGCCAAGGTCTGCGCGCTCGGGCTCGCCCAGAGGGCGCTGGGCTACGCCGTCGGCTACCCCGGGCCGCACCCGCGATGTCGCAGACGATTCAGCTCCAAAGGCAGCGGTCACCCATACCGCGACCCCGGAATCACGCCGCCCGTCGGCCTGCCACCTTGCTCCCCGGCCGGCCCGCCAACCCGCCCGGAGCCGGCTGATGCGGATTCCGTTGGGTTTTACGCCTTAACGCGCTGAATCCGTCGCGCCTACGCCACCATGCTACCGATAACACTTGCCTTCATGACAAGGACTGTGCGATAACCGTGGGCAGAGCGGCCGGCTTCACCCCTTGACCGGCCCGACGATCGATGGGGCTGACATGGCCGACGCGACCGACCACCTCTGGATGCACTTCACCCGGATGGCGAGCTACTCCGCCGGCGAGGTGCCGACCATCGTGCGCGGCGAGGGCGCGTACATCTGGGACGCGCAGGGCCGCCGCTACCTCGACGGGCTCGCCGGGCTGTTCGTCGTCAACGCCGGTCACGGCCGCACCGAGCTGGCCGAGGCCGCCGCCAAGCAGGCCGGCGAGCTGGCGTACTTCCCGCTCTGGTCGTACGCCCACCCGAAGGCCGTCGAGCTGGCCGAGAAGATCGCCTCGCTCACTCCCGGCGACCTGAACCGGGTCTTCTTCACCACCGGCGGCTCCGAGGCCGTCGAGGCGGCGTGGAAGCTGGCCCGGGCCTACTTCAAGCGCACCGGCCAGCCCAACAAGTACAAGGTGGTCAGCCGCTACATCGCCTACCACGGCACCTCGATGGGCGCGCTGTCGATCACCGGCCTGCCCGGCATCAAGAGCGACTTCGAGCCGCTGGTGCCGGGCGGGATCAAGGTGCCGAACACCAACTTCTACCGGGCACCGGAGCACGGCGACGACCCCGAGGCGTTCGGCCGTTGGGCCGCCGACGAGATCGGCCGGGCCATCGAGCGCGAAGGGCCGGACACCGTCGCCGCGGTCTTCCTCGAGCCGGTGCAGAACTCCGGCGGGTGCTTCCCACCACCACCCGGCTACTTCGAGCGGGTACGGGAGATCTGCGACGCGTACGACGTGCTGCTCGTCTCCGACGAGGTGATCTGCTCGTGGGGCCGGCTCGGCGAGTACTTCGGGGCCGTCCGCTACGGGTACCAGCCGGACATCATCACCACCGCCAAGGGCATCACCTCCGGGTACGCCCCGCTCGGCGCGATGATCGCCAGCGACCGGCTCATGGAGCCGTTCCTGACCGAAACCGGCATGTTCGCCCACGGGGTGACCTTCGGCGGGCACCCGGTGTCCTGCGCGGTGGCCCTGGCCAACCTCGAGGTGTTCGCCCGCGAAGACCTCGTCGGGCACGTACGCGCCAACGAGAACTCGTTCCGCGCCACTCTGGAGAAGCTGCACGACCTGCCCATCGTCGGCGACGTCCGGGGCGACGGCTACTTCTACGGCATCGAGCTGGTCAAGGACAAGACCACCCGGGAGACCTTCGACGAGGCGGAGTCGGAGCGGCTGCTGCGCGGCTTCCTGTCCACCGCGCTGTTCCAGGCGGGCCTCTACTGCCGGGCCGACGACCGGGGTGACCCGGTCATCCAGCTCGCCCCACCGCTGATCGCCGAGCAGCGGCACTTCGACGAGATCGAGCAGATCCTCCGCACGGTCCTGACCGAGGCCTGGTCGCGGCTCTGACCGTCCGGGGTCAGTGGTTGGGGGGGATCACCCGGAGGTGACCTCGGCGGCCGGTCTGGTGGGGGTTCTCCGGGCGGGGCTGGTCGGGCTCCGGGGGGCGGGGGGCCGGACGGGCGGCCTCGCGGACCGCCTCGGCCAGCGCCACCAGGTCGTCCGTGGTGGGCGGGGGCGGCTCGAACTCGCCCTCGTGCCGGACCACGTCCCAGCCGCGCGGCGCGGTCAGGCTGCGGGCGTGCTGCTCACACAGGTCGTACGTGTGCGGCTCGGCGAACGCCGCCAACGGGCCGACCACGGCGGTGGACTCGTTGTAGACATAGGTCAATGTGGCGACCGCTTGCCGGGGGCAGCCGTTACGGGAGCAGCGCCGTGGTGACCTCACGGCGGCAGGGTATCCCCATTACCGGGTCCGGCGCACCGGTTCGCGTTGCGACACGCCCGTCGTGGTGATCACAATTCGCTGTGGGGGTCGCGCCGCGCCACGCTGGTGGCGGTGCCGCTGGCCGGCCCGGCGCGGGGGCTACCCTTTGCCTCATGACGAGTCCGGAACACCGCCGCCCCGGCCCCGGCCGGCGTGCGCACCGCGACCGGCACGGGCGTGGCCTGCGCGGGCGCCTGGTGCCGGCGACCGTGCCGCTGGCGCGGACCAAGGCGGAGGTCTTCGACGACCTGGTGCTGGACACCGTCGAGACGTTGGAGCGACGCTTCGCCAAGGAACTGGCCGGCGTCGAGTTCGCGGTCGAGGACGTTCCGCCGGACCTGAACGTCTACGACTCGGATGTGCTGGAGGACGGCGAGGTGCCGCTGGCCCGGCTGCTGCCGGGTCGCCCCGGCCGCCAGGAGGTGCCGCCCCGGATCGTGCTGTACCGCCGACCCCTGGAGTTCCGCGCGATGGACCGCGAGGATCTCGCCGACCTCGTCCATGACGTGATCATCGAGCAGGTGGCGAACCTGCTCGGGGTCGACCCCGACGAGTTGGCCTGAGCCGGGCGGCCCCCACCGCCTCGACTCCGCACCACCCCCGACGCCGTACCACTCAGGCGGCGCGCCGCTTCAACTTGCGCCGCTCCCGCTCCGAGAGCCCACCCCAGATGCCGAACCGCTCGTCGTGACCGAGAGCGTATTCGAGGCATTCGGTCTTGACCTCGCAGCGCGAGCAGATTCGCTTCGCCTCGCGGGTCGAGCCGCCCTTCTCGGGAAAGAACGCCTCGGGGTCGGTCTGCGAGCACAGGGCCCGCTCCTGCCACTCCGGCGCGTTTCCGAGCAGGTCGGCCACCTCAAGCTGGCCGTCCATCAAATGCCTCCTTGTCGCGCACCGGCGTCATCGCCGCTGCAACCCCCCACGCGAAAGGCGTGCGTGTCCGTCCGGTCCCGTTTTGTTGCGTTCCGTGCGAACAACCCCATTCAAATTACACGCGTGTAATGCGTGCGCCGTCAAGCCAAACTTGATAATGGAGTCGCCCTCCCGACAACCCTGGCCGGCCACCAGGGCCGTCCAGCCTCGCAACCTGCCCTATCGATTCAGACCCCGGCCGAGTAACGCCCTCTCCGGCGAGTTGCCCGACTTTTCTCCCGTGGCGCTCCCCCGGACGGTCCGTCGACCGAGGAACACCGGACCTCCTCCGCAAAGCTGATCTTGGTGGGGGACAGGTTAACGCGGCACGGCGCAGACCGCCCGCCAAGCCGTGGACAGCGTTCGCACCCCGCCCACAATGTGGACGGGGTGCGAAGGGACAGAAGGTGCGTCGAGGTCAGCCGGCAGCCCCGAAACCGCTGCTCGGCCAGGCGAACTCGGCTATCCCTCCACCATGGACAGAAACCGTGCCGGCGGACGTGTCCGCGTCCCACCAGACGGTATACATCCCGGCGGGAAGATCGGGATAGACCGCACTGTGGAACGAGCCGTCCCGAACCCGGCGCTCCCGTACGGCCGAATGGACCCGCCGGTCGTCGCCGCGACTGATCTCGATCTCCCGGCCGTGCAGATCCCGACCGGTGTAGATGATCAGGGCACCGGTGTCACCGCCCAGGTCGAGGACGACACTTCCCGTCTCCGACGGCCCGTACGTGTGTTCGTGCATGGCTACTCCCCCACCCCGGACGTCAGGACGACGCCGGCGGGTTGTTGAACCCGTCGTACGGCGTACCCAGGTAGGGGAAGTTCGCGAGGAACGGGGCCGTCACGTCGGCGGCGCTGAGCCCCGGGGTGACCGCCCCGGCCGCAGCGTCCGGGCGGAACGTCTTGTCCACCAGCGGCACGGTCACCCCGGCGATCGCCCGCAGCGCGATGCTGACCACGTCGTCACCGACCCGCCGCCCGTTCGGGAAGCCAGCCAGGTCGCCGCCGAGCACCCCGAACCGGTCCGGCCGCCGGTTCGGCGCGATGGCCGTGTTCAACCGCAGCATGTCGGCCTGCACGTCGCCGGTGGCGTTCGTGAAGCCGTCGATCAGACCGGCCGGTACGCCGGTGAGCAGGATCGCCACCAGGTCTGCGCGGGCCTTCTTGGACTTGTTGAGCTTGTCCAGGTTCGGGAAGACGTCCGGGTAGAGCGCCGGCAGCAGCGCGGCAAGCTCCGGCTGCTCGACGAACCGTGCGAACCGCTTGTCCTCCGACGGCGGCAGCGAATTCCACAGGTCCTTCTTGGACATCGGCACGATGACCTCGTTGAACAGCGGATTACCCAGCCGGGAGACCTGGGTGAACGGGCCGGTGGAGGTGTCCGCCCCACCCCGGTCGCCCAGCACACGGACCTGCCGGCGCGACGCCGACGTCCACACCCCCAGCACCGACGCGGCGTCGGCCGGACCGTACCGGTTCGCGCGGCGACGCACCTGCTTCAGCGGCACCTGCACGGCGATGCTGTGCACGTTCATCCGGTCGGTGGCGTTGACCGGCTCCCCCTCGGCCTTGAAGATCTTCTTGCCGGCCACGTGCAACTGCTGGAACGGCCGCAGCGTGCCGAGGTCGAAGATCGCTCCCAGGTCGACGAAGAACCCGTCCGCGCGCTGCCCCGCGAAGACCCGCTCCCCCGTCGACAGGGTGTAGGTGGCCTGGCGTACGAGGTCGGCGTACTTCGGCGTGGACAGCGGTCCGACGTTGCACGGCGGGCAGGGCAGCTTGTGCGCGAGCCGGTGCTCCTTGCCGTCGGTGATCCGGGTCAGGCTGTAGAACTGCCGGCGGTTCCAGTTCTTGCTGTCGAGCGACTCGATGGGCCCGGTGTTGTAGAGGAAGCTGTTCGGGTTGGTGATCTCGGTGGTGAACTCGAACCGGTAGGTGACGTCGGGATGACCGTCACCGTCGTTGTCGATGTGGATCTCGTAGCGCACGTCGTCGCCGAACTCGAAGAAGTTCGGCCCCCCGGACGGAAGCTGCAACGGCACGTAGTTGGCGATCAGCGTGACCGTGTCGGGCTTGTCGGGGCTGACGAACGCGTAAAGGTCGGAGCTGTCGGCGACCGGATCCTTGGCTATCTCCGGGGCCTCGCGGTGGGAAGACATGGCGGACCAACCTCACTGGGCGGGGACTGATGGCGGGGCGGAGGGCGCTCTCAGCGCCGGGCGAAGGCGCTGGTCAGCGTTTGGCGGCGCGGCGCAGCCGGTCCGCGAGACCGCGGTCGCGTACCTCGATCCGGGACTCACCGACGAAGACGTCCATCGTTCCGGACGCGGCGTCGCGCAGGTGCACGACGATCGGCTCGTCGGCCCGACCCGCCGCGCCCGGCGCGTTCTGGGCGGCCGACAGGCCCGGCACGGTGAGCGCGGCGGCGCCGAGGGTGGCGCTGGCCGCGGCGGTCAACGTCTGCCGGCGGGTCAGTCGCGGCCAGGGCCGCTTCCGCTGATCAGTGGTCATGGGGAACCTTTCCGGCGGCGGCGCGCACGCGCCCGCGGTGACGGGTCCGGTGCCGCCGACCGACGCCGCCGGGCCCCTGGGGGAACACCGGCGGCGGCCCTCGCCGCGACCGCCGCCGGCACCGCTTGGTACGGCCGGCGGCGGAAAAAGGTTCGACCTCAGCGGCGGGCGTGACCGTACGCGGTCGTCCGCTTGCGCGCCGGTCGGCCGGCCGCCGTCGCGATGGCCCGCAACTGCTCCTCGGTACGCGCCGAACCGTTGCCGGACCCCGCCATCCGGGAGATGGTCTCCTCCATCAGGGTGCCGCCCAGGTCGTTGCAGCCGCCCTGGAGCATCGCCACCGTGCCCTCGTCGCCGAGCTTCACCCAGGAGCACTGGATGTTGTCGATGCGGCCGTGCAGCAGCAGCCGGGACATGGCGTGCACCGCGCGGTTCTCCCGCCACGTCGGTCCAGGTCGGGCGATGCCGGCCAGGTAGATCGGGGCGTTGGTGTGCACGAACGGCAGCGCCACGAACTCGGTGAAACCGCCGGTACGGTCCTGCACGCCGGCCAGCACCCGGAAGTGCGCGAGCCACTGTCCGGGGTGGTCGACATGGCCGTACATCATCGTTGAGCTGGACCGGATGCCCAGCTCGTGGGCCGTGCTGACCACCTCGACCCAGGCGGCGGCCGGCAGTTTGCCCTTGGTGAGCACCCAGCGCACGTCGTCGTCGAGGATCTCGGCGGCGGTGCCCGGGATGGTGTCCAGCCCGGCCTCGCGGAGCTGGGTGAGCCACTCGCGGACCGGCACGCCGGCCTTCGCGGCGGCGGTGACGATCTCCATCGGGGAGAACGCGTGCACATGCATCTCCGGCACGCGGGCCTTGATGGCGCGGACGATGTCCGCGTACCCGGTCACCGGCATCTTCGGGTCGATCCCACCCTGGAGGCAGACCTCGCTGGCACCGGCCGCCCATGCCTGCTCGGCGCGGTCCGCGACCTGCTCGACGGAGAGCCGGTAGGCGTCGGCGTCCCGCTCACGCTGGGCGAACGCGCAGAACCGACAGCCCACGTAGCAGACGTTGCTGAAGTTGATGTTGCGGTTGACCACGTAGGTCACGTCG
Source organism: Micromonospora sp. RB23 (assembly GCF_053585025.1). Taxonomy (NCBI): domain Bacteria; kingdom Bacillati; phylum Actinomycetota; class Actinomycetes; order Micromonosporales; family Micromonosporaceae; genus Micromonospora; species Micromonospora sp. RB23. Next base: position 1,268,107 of record NZ_CM132111.1, on the reverse strand, counting down.
TCGCCGACCGCGTCCCGGCGCACGTCGTCGGCGAGCCGGCACAGCTCGTCCAGCGCCGGCCCGTCCGCCCCGAACAACGCCAGCGCCGCGTCGGTGTGGGCGGCCTCCAGCAACGCCGCCGGATCGTCGGCCGCGAGCCGCAGCCCGGCCGCCAGGTCACGGTCCGCGCCGCTACCGGCTGCCACCCGGGGTACGTCCGCCCGGCGCGCCGCCGCCTCGGGGGTGACCTTGCCGGCGACCTCGGCCCAGTCGCCGTAGACGCTGTCGAAGTCACCGCGCCGGTCGTCGGTGCGGCCGGTGGTGTCGATCGTGGCGTGCAGGTCGATCCGTCCGCCGAACACCTCCTCCGGCTCCTGCCAGGGGCGCCCCTGCGGCGCTGCCGACTCGACCGCCATCCCGGTCGCCGGGTCGGCGAGCGCGGTCACGTGCGGCAGCAGCCGCGGGTCGAGCCACGGGTCGCCCGCCCGCACGTACTCCGGGTAGATCGTCAACCGCTCGCGTAGCGTGAACCCGGCCAGCTCGGTGTGCCGGGCCAGCTCCTCGATCTGCGGCCACGGGCGCTCCGGGTTCACGTGGTCCGGGGTGAGCGGCGAGACGCCGCCCCAGTCGTCGATGCCCGCGCGCAGCAGCAGGTCGTACTCGCCGGCGATGAGGTTCGGCGGGGCCTGGATGCGGGCCTTCGGGCCGAGCAGCAACCGGGCCACCGCCACCGTGGCCGCGAGATCGTGCAGCTCCGCGTCGGGCATGCCGCGCATCGCCGTGTCCGGCTTGGCGCGGAAGTTCTGCACGATCACCTCCTGGAGGTGGCCGTACTCGCGGTGGGCGCGGCGGATCGCGAACAGCGCGTCCACCCGCTCGGCCGACGTCTCCCCGATGCCGATGAGGATGCCCGTGGTGAACGGCACCCCGACCCGGCCGGCGTCGTCGAGCACCCGCAGCCGTACCGCCGGTTCCTTGTCCGGTGACCCGTAGTGCGGGCCGCCCGGCTCGGACCACAGGCGGGTGGCGGTGGTCTCCAGCATCATGCCCATGCTGGGCGCGACCGGCTTGAGTCGTTGCAGCTCCGACCAGGACAGCACCCCTGGGTTGAGGTGCGGCAACAGGCCCGTCTCCTCCAGCACGCCCACCGCGCAGGCGCGCAGGTAGTCCAGGGTGGAGTCGTAGCCACGCTCGTCCAGCCAGGTGCGGGCCGCCGGCCACCGCTCCTCCGGCCGGTCACCGAGGGTGAACAGGGCCTCCTTGCAGCCCTGCGCGGCGCCCTCGCGGGCGATGGCCAGCACCTCGTCGCGGTCCAGGAACGGCGCCGGCAGGCGGTGCGGCACGGTGGCGAAGGTGCAGTAGTGGCAACGGTCCCGGCAGAGCCGGGTCAGCGGGATGAAAACCTTCTTCGAGTACGTGACGACACCTGGCCGCCCCGCCTCCCGCAAGCCGGCGTCGCGGACCTGACCGGCCACCCGGAGCAGCTCGTCGAGAGCCGCACCGCGGGCGGCGAGCAGCGCGGTGGCCTCGTCAAGGTCCAGCGCCCGGCCGGCAGCGGCCCGACCCAGGGCCCGCCGCACGCTCGCCTCGCTGGGACCGGAGTGGGTGCGATCAACCATCCGCTCACCCTATGCGCAGCGACTCCCCGCCCAACCGGTCCCCGCCCCGACCGCCCAGCCCCCTACCCGCGGCGACCTCGCAGTTGGTGGCGACACGAGGGGCAACAGAAAGTGCAAGATCGGCACGCGCTCGCCGATCTTGCACTTTCTGCGGTGACACAAGGGGTGTTTCACGCGAACCGGCAACCGAAAGTGCAAGATCGGCGCGAGGTTGGCGGCGTGCGGGTCAGCGCGGGTTGTCGGGGTTGATGTGCTGGGTGCGGTCGTTGTCCTCGGCGGTCGGGCGCGGGATCGCCTGGGTCGGGTCGGCGGGGCTCGGCTCGGCGGACTGGCGCGGGATGGTCTGGGTGGGATCGGCCGACGGCGGCTGCCCGAACGGCGGCGCGGGCGGCGTGGACTGCGGGCCCGGGTTGGCCGGCGGCGCGGACTGCGGGAACGGCGGCGCGGACTGCGGGAACGGCGCTGCCGACTGCTGGTGCGGCGGCGCGGACTGCTGGTGCGGCGGCGCGGACTGCTGGTGCGGCGGCGCGGACTGCGGGGCCTGGAACGGCGGGGACGGCTGGCCGTACTGGCCGGGAAACTGCGCCGGCGGGTAACCGCCCGGCTGACCCGCCTGCGGGTAACCACCCGGCTGACCGGGGGCCGGCCAACCGCCCTGCGGCTGACCACCGGGCTGACCCGGGGCCGGCCAACCACCGGGCTGCTGCGGCCAACCCGCCTGCGGCTGCCCGTAGACGCCCGGCTGCGGCTTCGGCTTGGGCACGTAGTAGAACGCCCGCCAGATCGTGAAGACCACCCAGGCGGCCACCGCGAAGATCACCAGCCAGGCGAAGCGGGTGAGCACACCGAGCAGCGCGTCGAAGATCTCCGCATCGGCGAGCCGGCCCACCGTCCAGATCAGCATGGTGAGCGTCCCGAACAGCGCGCTGAACGCGTACTCGCCGAGCGCCACCTGCGTGATGAGCTTCGCCTTCGGCAGCACCGGCGAGACGTGGGTGGCCAGCAGCACGGCCAGCAGCGGCAGGACCACCGCCTCCACCCCGATGAACGACAAGAAGGAGCTGCCCGCCCGGCCCGTGAAGTCGGTGTAGTCGGCGGGAATGATCAGCCGGAGCAGCCCCACGAAGAGGAAGACGGCGTTGGCGCCGAGCAGGGCGAGCGCACCCAGTTCGCGCAGTGGCTTGGTCAGCTGGCGGGCCTGCGTCGCGTCGGCGGACGCGGGCTCGGCGGGGCTGGTCACGAGCTCCCCCTCGGGGCATCAGACGGACAGGGCGCACGTGAGCCTAGTCTCCCCGGGCACCGGCGGACCGGAGGCGTCACGTACGCGAGGATGGTCGACATGCGCATCGTGGTTCTGGCCGGCGGCATCGGGGGCGCCCGGTTCCTGCTCGGCGTCCGGGCGTACGCCCGCGAGGTCGGCGCCGAGGTGACCGCCGTGGTCAACGTCGGCGACGACCTGTGGCTGCACGGGTTGAAGATCTGCCCCGACCTGGACAGCGTCATGTACACCCTCGGCGGCGGCGCCGACCCGGAGCGGGGCTGGGGCCGAGTCGGGGAGAGCTGGACGGTCAAGGAGGAGCTGGCCGGGTACGGCGTCGAGCCCACCTGGTTCGGCCTCGGCGACAAGGACATCGCCACCCACCTGGTCCGCAGCACCATGCTCAACGGCGGTTACCCGCTCAGCGCGGTCACCGAGGCGCTGGCGAGCCGCTGGCAACCGGGCGTACGCCTGCTGCCGGCGACCGACGACCGGCTGGAGACCCACGCCATCGTGAGCGGCAGAGGTGAGCCCGCGAACGGCGTCGACGCCGCCGAGGACGACCCGGGTCAGCGGGCCATCCACTTCCAGGAGTGGTGGGTGCGGTACCGGGCGAACATCGAGACCCACCGTTTCGTGTTCGTGGGCGCGGAGACGGCGAAGCCGGCCCCCGGTGTGCTGGACGCCATCGGGACGGCCGACCTGGTGCTGATCGCCCCGAGCAATCCGGTGGTGAGCGTCGCGCCGGTGCTCGCCGTACCCGGGATGCGTGAGGCCGTGGTGGACGGCCCGGCGCCGGTGGTCGGGGTCTCGCCGATCATCGGCGGAGCCCCGGTGCGCGGCATGGCCGACCGCTGTCTCGCGGTCCTCGGAGTCGAGTGCAGCGCGGCGGGAGTGGGTCGGCTGTACGGTGGCCGGTCGGCCGGCGGCCTGCTGGACGGCTGGCTGGTCGCCGAGGAGGACGCCGACACGCTGGTGCCGGAGGTGACGGTCCGCGCGGTGCCGCTGCGGATGACCGACGAGGCGGCGACGGCGGCAATGGTCCGCGCCGCGGTGGAGTTGACGTGAGGCTGGAGATCCTGCCGGTGCTGGGCATCGGCCACGTGACCGAGGGCGACGACCTGGCGGCGTTGATCGCCACCGCCGCGCCGTGGCTGCGCGACGGCGACGTGCTGGTGGTGACCAGCAAGATCGTCTCCAAGGCGGAGGGACGGCTGGTCGACGTCCCGGCGGACGGGCCGGAGCGGCTCGCCGCGCGCGAGGAGGTGCTGGCCGGCGAAACCGCGCGGGTCGTGGCCAGCCGGGGCGCGACCCGGATCGTGCAGACCCACCACGGATTCGTGATGGCGTCCGCCGGGATCGACGCGTCCAACGTCGACAAGACCCGACTGGTGCTGTTGCCCGCGGACCCGGACGCGTCGGCCCGGGAGCTGCGCGCCGCGCTGCGGGAACGGTACGACCTCGACGTCGCGGTGATCGTCAGCGACACCATGGGTCGGCCCTGGCGCAACGGGCTGACCGACGTCGCGCTCGGGGTCGCCGGCATGCCGGCCATCCGCGACCATCGGGGCGAGGTCGACCCGTACGGCAACGAGCTTCAGCTCACCCAGATGGCCGTGGTGGACGAGCTGGCGGGCGCCGGCGAACTGATCAAGGGCAAGTGTGACCAGGTCCCGGTGGCCGTGGTGCGGGGCTACCTCACCGCCACCCGCGCGGACGACTCCGGCGGCGCGCGGGCACTGGTCCGGGACGCAGCGCAGGACCTCTTCTCGCTCGGGACCGCCGAGGCCCGGGCCGCCGGGCTGACCGACGCCGCGACCCTCGCCGAGGCCGTCGGACCCGAGCCGGTCGACCCCGCCGCGGTGCGGCGGGCGCTCGACGCGGTCGCCGAGGTCGTCACCCCGGGCACGGCCTTCACGCTTGTCGACGAGGCGGAGGTACGCGCCGGCCTGGTCGCCGAGGTGCCCGGCTGGCCCGCCGACGCGAGCGCGCTGGTGCTCGGCACCGCCCCGGCGCCGGTCGATCCGATGGACCTGGTCCGCTTCGGTGCCGACCTGCACCGGCTGCGCATCGCCCTGGCAGCCGAGGGCATCCCGTCGACGCTGCTGCCCCCACCGGCCGGCAGCCCGGCAAGCGCCGCCCTAGCCCTGTAGGTCCGCGCCCCGCCGGCGAACGCCCAGCGGCGGACACCCCGCCGGCGGACGCCCCGCCGGCGGACGCCCCGCCGGTGGGCACCCCGCCGGTGGGCACCCCGCCGGTGGGCGCCCGGCGGTGGGCACCCCGCCGGTGGGCGCCCGGCGATCATGAAGTTATTGCCCGTCGCCTCGGCGTGTCCGGGCGATAACTTCATGATCGACGGGGCGTGCGGGGTTCGGGGTTCGGGGTCAGGCCTCTAGGACGGCTCGGCCTAGCGGGGTCAGCGTGTGGAGCACGGTGTTGCGGTCGCGGTGGCTGACGAGCAGGCCGGCGTTGCGAAGGACGGTGGCGTGCTGGCTCGCCGCCGCCGGGGAGATGTCGAGACGACGGGCCATCTCGCCCGTCGTACAGCCGTCGTCGCTGGCCTGTAGCACCGCGGCCCTGGTCCGGCCGAGAAGCGCGGCCAGCGCGTCACGACCGGCGCCGCTCGCGGCCGGTGTGTCGGTGTCGGTGACGGCGAGGCCGCCCAGCCGGTCCACGGGATAGACCAGGACGGGCGGCAGCGCCGGGTCGAGCAGGGCGACCGGTGTGGGTGCGCAGAAGAACGACGGCACCAGCAGCAGTCCCCGCCCGTCCAGGTGCAACTCGCGGCTGTGCGGGTAGTCGCGCACCTCGAGCACCCCACTCGACCAACGCATGGTCGGGCGCAGGCTGGCCAGGAGGCCCTCGACGCCGCCGTCGAGGAGGGCGCGCGCACGGCGGTTGCGGTCCGCCGCCACGGCGGCCTGGATACGGCTCCAGTACGGGCTGATCGCCAGCGCCCGGTACTGCTCCATCGAGTCCGCGAGGTGCCGCAACGTCGCCACGTCGCCCCGGGCCAGCGCGGCGGCCGACGAGGGCAGCGGGTTCTCGGCGGCCACCAGGGTCAGGTCCCGCTGAAGCACCTCGATGGGCGTGCCGCGCACCGCGTCCAGACCCGCCTCGAAACCCTCCACGCTGGCGTACGGGGTGAGGAAGTCGGGGAAGTAGCCGCGCGGCGGATTCAGGGCGAAGAGCAGTCGGAGCTGGTCGGAGGCGACGTCCCGGCGCAGCCCGCGGGTCACCGTGTGCCGCCAGGCCGATGTCAGTGGGTCGCGGTTGCGGCCCTGCAACGCGTGCAGGCTGAGGACCAGCTCCCAGACCGGGTCGGCCGCCGGCGCCACCCGGGTTCGGAGGATGTCCTCGCCGGAAAAGTGGATCTTCAGCATGGAGCGCTCCCGTGCCGCCGGCAGAGGGAATGCCGGGCGACCACTTCGACTCTACCCGGCCGGCAGTTATCTCCATCTTTAAGCCTGGGCTGAAAAACCTCGACGCCTCCGGGGACGGTTCGGCATGCTTCCAATGCCCGCGCACGGCACCGACGCGTCATGGACGCGCTCGACGCCGGGGCACCGGGACTGGGGAGGACCGGTGATCGGGCGGCACCACGAGGGTCTGCGGCCCTTGCTCCGCAGAGGTGTCGTCCGGTCACCCCGCCGCCGCGGTACGCGCCGCCGGCCAGGCGGAGCCGCCCGCTCGTAGAGTGACGGGATGCCCGACACCGCGATGACCGGACCCGCCGTCGACCCCGCCGATCCCACGACGTTCGCGGCACTGCACGCCGACGCCGTCACGCTGCTCGAAGGTTGGCAGCCGACCAGCCCGGCGGCGGCCGAGGCACGGGATCGCACCCTCGCGCTGCTCGCCGCCGGACCGATCGCGATGAGCCGGCAACACCGTCCCGGCCACGTCACCGCGAGCGCGCTGGTGCTGGACCCGACCGGGGCGCGGGTGCTGCTCTGTCTGCACGCCAAGTTCAGCCGTTGGGTGCAGCTCGGAGGGCACTGCGAGCCGGTCGACCGGACGCTTGTCGCGGCCGCGCTGCGCGAGGCCACCGAGGAATCCGGCATCACCGGGCTGCGCATCGACCCGGTGCCGATCGACATCGACGTGCACGAGGTGCAGTGCCAGGGCGGATCGCGCCACTACGACGTCCGGTTCGCCGTCGTCGCCCCGGCCGACGCGGTCGAACAGGTCAGCGACGAGGCCGAGGCGTTGGGGTGGTTCCCGCCCCACCAACTGCCCGAGCCGCTGGCCGGCGGGACCGCACAACTCGTCGAGCCGGCACTCGCGGCCCTGCGCAGGTGGTGACACGGCGCTGGCGGCGGGAGCTCCCGCCGCCAGCGCACGTACCGAACGTCAGACGTAGCCCTCTTCGCCGCGCTCCTTGAGCTCGTCGACCAGCAGCTTCACGTCCTGGGCCCGCTCGCGCGGACAGACCAGCACCGCGTCCGGGGTGTCCACCACGATCAGGTCACGCACACCGATGACCGCCACCAGCCGACCCGACTGCGGCACCACCACCAGGTCGGCGGCGTCCCGCAGCAACACGCCCGGCTTCGCATCCGTGCCGAGCACCACGTTGCCCGCGTCGTCGGCCGGGAGCACCTCGCCGAGGGTGTGGAAGTCACCGACGTCGTTCCAGCCGAAGTCACCCGGCACCGTGGCCACCCGGCCCGCCGTGGCCGCGCCCTCCATCACCGCGTAGTCGACGGAGATCTTCGGCAGCGTCGGCCAGACCGTGCCGAGGACGTCGTCCTGCTCCGGGGTGCCCCAGGCGGCGGCGATCGCGCTCACCCCGGCGTGCAGCGCCGGCTGCTGACGGGCCAGTTCGGCGAGGAACACGTCCACCCGCCAGACGAACATGCTGGCGTTCCAGAGGTGTCGACCCGAGCGGACGTACGCCTCGGCAACCTCGGCGGCCGGCTTCTCCTTGAACTCGGCCACCTGACGCCACGGGGTGCCGTCGGCGGCGTCGCCGGTCTCCAGATAGCCGTAGCCGGTCTCCGGGCGGGTCGGCGTGATCCCCACCGTCATCAGCATGCCCTGCTCGGCACCCCGGACCGCCTCCTGGACCGTACGCACCCAGCTGTCCGGGTCACGGATCAGGTGGTCGGCCGCGAAGCTGCCCATCACCGCCTCCGGGTCGCGGACCGCGATCACCGCCGCGGCCAGCGCGATCGCCGCGCAGGAGTCCCGGGGCGACGGCTCGACCAGGATGTTCTCCTCCGGCAGCCCGGTGAGCTGCCGGGCGACCGCCGCGACGTGCGCGGCGCCGGTGACCACAAGGGTTCGATCCGGCGTGGTCAGCGGCGCGAGCCGCTCCACGGTCGCCTGCAACAGCGACGAACTGGTGCCGGTCAGCGGGTGGAGGAACTTGGGGTGGCCGGCGCGGGACAACGGCCACAACCTTGTGCCGCTGCCACCTGCCGGGATGACCGCATAAAGCATCCGCACATCATGCCCGACGCATCGTCCCGCAGTGGCACGGGTCACCATGAGGGGCCCAAACGGTCACGAACGGGCGCGACTCCACGCGGCGATGTGCACCTCGGCGCTGGACTCCCAGGTGAACTCCTTGGCCCGGTCGAAGCCGGCCTTCGCCAGCGACAACCGGCGCTGCTCGTCGTCGAGCAGGGCGGCCAGGTCGGTGGCGATCTGGTCCGGGTCCTCCGAGGTGTACGCGACCGCGTCGCCGCCCACCTCGGGCAGCGACAGGCGGGGCGTGGTCAGCACCGGGGCGGCGCACGCCATCGCCTCCAGGATCGGCAGGCCGAACCCCTCGCCGTACGACGGGTAGGCGGCGACCAGCGCGCCGCCGAGGAAGCCGGGCAGGTCCCCGTACCGCAGGTAGCCGGGGCGCAGCAGGCGCAGGTGCGACGGCACCTCGGCCACCGCGCGGTCGATGTCGTCGTCGTGCCCCTGGCCGCCGGCGATCACCAACGCCGGCGGCTCGGCCCGGTCGGCCACCGCACGAGCCCAACCCCGAATCAGATTGGGTACGTTCTTGCGCGGCTCCTTGGCGCCGAGGAAGGCGACGTAGCTGCTGTTGCCCAGCCCCAGCCGGGCGCGTACGCGGGCCTTCTCCTCCTCGCTCGGCGCGTGGAAGGCGGCGTGGTCGACGCCGTGGTAGGCCACGTCGATGCGGGTCGGGTCGGCGTCGAGCAGTCGGATCAGCTCGTCCCGGGTGGCCTTGCTGGGCACGATCACCCGGTCGGCGCGACGCAGCGACGTCTTGATGGCGCTGCGGAAGAACGTCCGGCGCGACTTGTCGTAGTGCTCCGGCTCGGTGAAGAACGTCGCGTCGTGCACGGTGACCGTCACCGGGCACCCGGCCCGCAGCGGGCACGTGTAGAAGGGCGAGTGCAGCACGTGCGCGCCGACCTGCTGGGCGAGCAGCGGCAGGCCGGTCTGCTCCCAGGCGAGGCGGGCCGGGCGGTGCGCCACGGCGGCCGGAGCGGGGATGATCTCCGCGCCCGGGAGCATCCGCGTGTAACGCTCCTGGTCGGTGCGGAGGCTCACCACGGCCAACTCCACCCCCGACCCGCACACCTTTCCGAGGGCACCGAGCAGACCGTCGACGTATCGACCGACGCCACCACGGTCGGCGGGGACACTCGTGGCGTCGATGAGCACGCGGGGCGGGCGACCGGCGGTCACGGGGCGACTCCTTGAAGGTGGGTCTGTGGGGAACAACACTCCGGGGGTAAAGCCTACGCCGGAGTACGGGGCGGACGCTGACTGCGACCCGACCGTACGCCGACTTGTCATCGTCATCGAGTACGGGGCGCGGAGGCGTATCGTTCGCGCCGATGGCCGACAACATTGCCCGGGTGTTCGCCGACGCGATCGCGACCGACCCGACCCGACCGCTGCTGACCTGGTACGACGACTCCACCGGCGACCGCACCGAACTCTCCGGCGCCACCTTGGCGAACTGGGTGTCGAAGACCGCGAATCTCCTCGTCGACGAGGTCGGCCTCGCGCCGGGCACACCGGCCGGCGTCCTGCTGCCTCCGCACTGGCAGACCGCCGCGGTGCTGCTGGGCTGCTGGTCGGCCAAGCTGAGCGTCCTCGACACGCCGGGGAACGTCGACGTCCTCTTCGCGGCAGCCGACAGGTTCGACGAGGCGCAGTCCTGGCCGGCGGACGAGCGCTACGCCCTGGGCCTCGCCCCGCTCGCCGCCCCACTGCGGCAGGTGCCGCCCGGCTTCGCCGACTACGTGGTCGAGGTACGCGGGCACGGCGACCACTTCACCCCGCAGCCCGGCCCCGGCCCCACCGACGCGCACCTGCTGACCCGGGCCGAGGCCCGCGCCGACGAGCTGGGCATCGAGCGTGGGGCGCGCGTTCTGGTCGACACCGCCCGCTACCCCGACCCGGTCGACTGGCTCCTGGCGCCGCTGACCCGCTCCGCAACGGTGGTCCTCTGCGCCAACCAGAACCCCGCCCACCTGACCACCCGCCAAACCAGCGAAAAAGTAACCCACACCCTCCCCTAACCCCACGCCCGCGATCTTGCAGTTTCGGTTGTCGATACGCGTGGAATGCCCCTTAGGCCGCGACAGAAAGTGCAAGATCGCGGGAACCCAGGGCCAGGCTGGGTCGATCATGGAGTTGTGGTGGGCGAATAGCAGTGGTACGCGGCCTTTGCGGGGCACCACGACTCCATGATCGACGCCTACGGGGGCGGGAGCCTGCGGGGGCGGGAGCCTGCGGGGGCGGGAGCCTGCGGGGGCGGGAGCCTGCGGGGGCGGGAGCCTGCGGGGGCGGGAGCCTGCGGGGGCGGGAGCCTGCGGGGGCGGGAGCCTGCGGGGGCGGGGGCCGAGCCCCGACGGCTCCCGCTCCCACCGGGGTCAGGGGTGGGAGCGGGACTGGGCGAAGGTTGCGAAGGCCGTTAGGGACTCGGGGTTCGCCAGGGCGCCCTTCGCCGCTGCCGAGTCGACCGGGGTGCCGGTGAGGATTTTCTTGACCGGCACCTCCAGCTTCTTGGCCGAGAGGGTCCGGGGGACCGCGCGTACCTGGTGGATCTCGTCGGGGACGTGCCGCGGGGAGAGCGCCGTACGCAGCTCACGGCTGATCTTCGCCCGCAGCGCGTCGTCCAGGGTCAGACCGTCGGCCAGCACCACGAAGAGCAGCAGCTCGCCGGCACCACCCTCGTCGTCCTCCAGGTGCACCACGACCGAGTCGACGACCTCGTCGAGCCCCTCGACGACGGAGTAGAACTCGGCGGTGCCGAGCCGCACCCCGCCACGGTTGAGGGTGGCGTCGGATCGTCCGGTGATCACGCAGCCGCCTCGGGCGTTGATGGTGATCCAGTCGCCGTGCCGCCAGACGCCCGGGTAGACCGAGAAGTACGCCTCGGAGTAGCGGACGCCGTCCGGGTCGTTCCAGAAGCCCACCGGCATGCTCGGCATCGGCTCGGTGATCACCAACTCGCCCAGTTCACCGATCACCGGGGTGCCGTCGGCCGAGCGGGCCTCCACCTTGGCGCCCAGGGCACGGCAGGCGATCTCGCCGGCGTACACGGGCAGCAGCGGCACCCCACCGACGAAGCCGGTGCACACGTCGGTGCCGCCGGACAGCGACTGGAGCTGCACCTGGTCGCCCACCGTGTCGTACACCCAGTGGAAGCCCTCGGCGGGCAGCGGCGCACCGGTGGAGCCGACGCCGCGCAGCGCGGACAGGTCGGCGATCTCGCGGGGCACCAGACCGGCCTTGCGGCAGGCCAGCAGGAACGGCGCCGAGGTGCCGAAGTAGGTGGTGCCGGTGTCGGCGGCCAGCCGCCACAGCCCGCCGAGGTCGGGCTCGGCCGGCCGGCCGGGCTCCGCCCGGACCCCGGGGTTGCCGTCGAAGAGCACGATGGCCGCGCCCACCGCCGGCCCGGAGACCAGGAAGTTCCACATCATCCAGCCGGTGGTGGTGAACCAGAAGAACCGGTCGGACGGGCCGAGGTCGTGGTGCAGGGCCAGCATCTTCAGGTGTTCCAGCAGGATGCCGCCGTGGCCGTGGACGATCGGCTTGGGCAACCCGGTGGTGCCCGAGGAGTAGAGCACGTACAGCGGGTGCTCGAACGGCACCGGCGTGAACGTCAACGGCTCGGCGGTGGGCGCGGCCAGCTCGGCCCAGTCCAGGGCGCCCTCGGGGGCGGAGCCGGTCGGGTCGAGGTAGCCGATGCTGACGGTGTGCCGCAGCGACGGCAGGGCGGCACGGATGGCGGCGACCTCGGCGCGCCGGTCGACGGCCTTGTCGCCGTACCGGTAGCCGTCCACGGCGACCAGCACCGTCGGCTCGATCTGCTGCCACCGGTCGGTGACGCTGCGGGTGCCGAACTCGGGCGCGCAGGACGAGAAGATCGCGCCCAGGCTGGCGGTGGCGAGCAGCAGGACGTACGTCTCGGAGATGTTCGGCGCGTACGCCGCCACCCGGTCCCCGGCGGTGACGCCGAGCCGGCGCAGCCCGGCCGACACCCGGCGGACCTGCTCGCGCAGCTCGGCGGCGGTGAGGGTGACCGGCGGCCGGGTCTGGCCGTGCGCGATGACGACGGGGTCGTCGTCGGCGCGGCCCGGCATGCGCAGCACGTTCTCGGCGTAGTTGAGGGTGGCGCCGGGGAACCAGCGGGCCCCGGGCATCGTCCGGTCGGCCAGCGTGGCGGTCGGCGGAGTGTGCGCGACGACCTCGAAGTGGTCCCAGATCGAGCGCCAGAAGGCGTCCAGGTCGGTGACCGACCAGTGCCACAGCGCGTCGTAGTCGGCGAAGTCCAGCCCTCGGTGCTCCCGCAGCCAGCGCAGGTAGTCGCCGATCCGGGACCGCTCGAGCACGTCCGCCGGCGGCGTCCACAGCACGTCACCCACTGCTCCACCCTCCCCCCGGCCGCACGTCACTGTGCATGGGCCGTGGCGCCATCTTGCCCTACCTCGAAGCGCCATTCTGCGCACCGGGTAGGCCGATCGACGCGTGCGCGGCCCACACTCCACCACGTCAACCCATGTGGGTCAGCCCGCCCGGTGCGCCTGGATGGCACGGCGGCGGGCCAGGCGGTGCTCGCGGCGGATCTCCGCCTCCCGGTACCGGCGTTCGTCCTCCGGCGTCTCCGGCAGCACCGGGCGGACCGTGCGCGGCGCGCCGCCGACGTCCACCCCGACGAAGACCAGGTACGCGGTGGCGACCCGCACCGGCGCGTCCTCGGCCGAGTCCCACCGCTCGGCGACCACCCGCACTCCCACCTCCATCGAGGTCTGCCCGGTCCAGTTGACCTGGGCGTGCGCGTGCACCAGGTCACCGACCCGGACGGCCTCCGAGAAGACGATCTCGTCGATCGCCGCCGTGACCGCCGTCCCGCCGCTGTGCCGGGCGGCGGCGGCGCCCGCCACGTCGTCGACGAACTTCATCAGGACCCCGCCGTGAACAGTTCCGTAGAGGTTGACGTCCACCGCAGTCATGATCTTGCTGAGGGTGACACGGGAGTACGACGTCGGTTTGCCGGTCGGAGCGGCGGAGAGGTGCTCGGTCATGGCGGAAACGGTACGGTGCGCGGATGCGACATCTCTGGAGCTTCCTCGCCGGGTTGGTGGTGGCACCCATCACGTGGGCGCTTGTCACACTCGGGCAGGACGGGTCGAGCCGGACGGTCGACCGCTGGGTGGAGATCGGCACCTTCAACACCGCCAACCTGATCGAGCCGGCCGTGTACCTCGGCGTCGGCGGTGTCCTGCTCGGGCTGCTCGGCACACTGCGTTTCTCGCCGGCGGGCCCACTGGTGGCCGGGCTGCTGCTGGTCACCCCGTACATCGGGATGTTCGTGGCGCCGTTCGAGGTGCGCGACGCGATCCCGCACGAGTGGAAGGTGTTCGGCGACCCGCTGCCGCTGCGGCTGCCGGTCGAGAACGGCACGCTCTTCCTGATCGGTCTGCTGCTGTTGATGGCGACGTTCAGCGGTCAACGCTGGCGGCGGTGGCCGCAGCCGGTGACCGAGCCGGCCGCCACCCCGGCGCCGGCGGACGCGCCGCGCGGTGACGACTTCACCCTGACCGACTGGTCGTCGTCCGAGTCGGCGGAGCGCGACACCGCACCGCTGACCCTGGGCTACCCGGCCGATCCGACGCCGACCGAGCCGCTGCCCCGCCGGGTGGGCGGCGAGTCACCGTGGTCCGCGCCACCACGCGGTCAGTCGCGGCCCGAGGACACCACCGAGATCCGCTGACCGTCGGGCGGGCCGGAGAACCGGCCCGCCCGACCACACCACCGGCGTGAGCAGCGCTAGTGCACGGCGACGGCCAGGTCCGCGTCCACCACGCCGAGGGCGGCGCGGGGCACGACCAGGACCATGACCGCCAGCGCCGCGGCCATGCCGCCCGCGATGACGATCGCCATCGGTACGCTGCCCGTCCCGAACAGGCCGGCCAGGGGCGCCGACAGCGCGCCGACGCCGAACTGGACGGCACCGAGCAGCGCCGCTGCCGTACCGGCCGCCTCGCTGTGCCGGCTCATGGCCAGCGCCGGCGCGTTCGGCAGGGCCAGACCGGCCGCGGCCAGCACCAGCCACAGCGACGCGAGCAGGGTGCCCAGGCCGCCGATGCCGGTGGCGGCGAACAGCACCAGCAGCAGCCCGGCCGCCGTTCCCGCGATCAGGGCGCCGACGAGGATCTGCTGTGGGGTGTAGCGCCGCAGCAGCCGTACGTTGAACTGGGTGGCCCCGATCAGGCCCACCGCGCCGGCGCCGAAGGCCAGGCCGAACTGCTGCTCGTCGAGGCCGTACTCCTGTTGCAGGACGAAGGACGACCCGGCGACGTACGCGAACAGCGATGCCATGGCCAGCCCGGCGACCAGCACCAACCCGACGAACGCCCGGTCGTTCACCAGCGCCCGGTAGTCACGCAGGGTCGCCGCCACGCCGCCGTGCCGGCGGCGCGACACGTCGAGGGTCTCCGGCAGCTTCACCGCCGCGACGACGATCAGCAACGCGCCCAGTACGGCCAACGCCGCGAACACGCCCCGCCACTCGGTCCAGCGCAGCAGCCCGCTGCCCAGTGTCGGCGCGAGGACCGGCGCGAGCCCCATGACCAGCATCAACCGGGAGAAGATCCGCGCGAACGACGCGCCGCTGAACAGGTCGCGGACGACGGCCGTCGCGACCACGGTGGCGGCGGCGACGCCGAGTCCCTGGAGGACGCGCAGCACGCCCAGCACGGCGATGTTCGGCGCGAAGACGCACAGCACGGAGGCCACGATGTGCGCGGCGAGCCCGGCCAGCAGTGGAATCCGCCGGCCGACCACGTCGGAGACCGGCCCGATCAGCAGCTGGCCCAGCGCGAGGCCGATCAGGGTGCCGGTCAGCGTCAACTGCACGGCCGTCTCGGTGGTCTGCAGGCCGGCGGTGATGGCCGGCAGCGCCGGCAGGTACATGTCGATGGTCAGGGGTCCGATGGCGATCAACGCGCCGAGCACGAGCACGAGTTGCACGCGCTGGCGGTTGGTCATCAGGTCGCCGGGCAGCACATCCGGCTCGGGGGCGGTCTTCTCCACCAACTGCTTCGTCATCTCGATCTCTCTGGTTCGGGTCGTACGTCGTGGACGAGCGGTGGCGGGGATTGGTTTCGGTGATTGTCATGTGCAGACAACGTCTCAGGGCCCTGTGACATCCCCGATGTGGGAGGGCTCACGTGCGCACGCCGGCAGCCCCACCGCCGGTCGACGGTGGGGCTGTCGGGTTCTGATCAGGCGTCGGTCAGACGACGCCGGCGAGCAGCTGTCGCGCCATGACGATGCGCTGCACCTGGTTGGTGCCCTCGTAGATCTGGGTGATCTTGGCGTCGCGCATCATCCGCTCGACCGGGTAGTCGCGGGTGTAGCCGTAGCCGCCCAGCAACTGCACCGCGTCCGTGGTGATCTCCATGGCGGCGTCCGAGGCGAAGCACTTGGCCGCCGCGCCGAAGTAGGTCAGGTCGGCGTCGCCCCGCTCGGACTTGCCGGCGGCGGCGTACGTGAGCTGCCGGGCCGCCTCCAGCTTCATGCCCATGTCGGCGAGCATGAACTGGATGCCCTGGAACTCGGCGACCGCCTTGCCGAACTGACGGCGCTCGGCGACGTACCCCTTGGCGTAGTCGAGCGCGCCCTGCGCGATCCCGACGGCCTGGGCGGCGATGGTGACCCGGGTGTGGTCCAGGGTCTTCATGGCGGTGGCGAAGCCGGTGCCCTCCGCGCCGATCATCCGGTCGGCGGGGATCCGCACGTTGTCGAGGTAGACCTCGCGGGTCGGCGAGCCCTTGATGCCGAGCTTCTTCTCCGGCGCACCGAAGCTGACGCCCGGGTCGGACTTCTCGACCACGAAGGCGGAAATGCCCCGGGAGCGGGCGGCGGGGTCGGTGACGGCGAAGACGGTGTAGAACTCCGAGACGCCGGCGTTGGTGATCCAGCGCTTCACGCCGTTGAGGACCCAGTGATCCCCGTCACGAACGGCGCGGGTGGTCATCGACGCCGCGTCGCTGCCCGCCTCCGGCTCGGAGAGGCAGTACGAGAACATGGCGTCGCCCGCCGCGACCGCCGTCAGGTAGCGGCGCTTGATCTCGTCGGAGCCGGCCAGCAGCAGCGGCATCGTGCCGAGCTTGTTCACGGCCGGGATCAGCGAGGAGGACGCGCAGGCGCGTGCCACCTCCTCGATCACGATGGCGGTGGCCAGGGCATCCGCGCCCGCCCCGCCGTACTCCTCGGGGATGTGCGGGGCGTGGAAGTCGGCGGCCCGCAGCGCGTCGTAGGACGCCTTCGGGAACTCGCCGGTCTCGTCGGCCTCGGCGGCGTGCGGCGCCACCTTGGCGGCGCAGACCTCCCGGACCGCCTCCCGGATGGCCTCGTGCTCCTCCGGCAACCGGTAGACGTCGAACGACTCCCCTGCGGCCATGTCGGCCCCTCCCCTTCACCGCTATCATGCGCAGTCTGTGGCCTCCCCTGACCGCCGACCGCGCAGACTGAAGGATAGCGACTGCAGTTCAGGTGATGTTACCGGCGCGTAGGTATGGGCAGAACGGAGCACCCGCGCCGCTGGGCGATGATGGAAGCAGACAGTTGAGCCACCCCTCCGGTGCCCGCCCAGGCGCCGCAGCAGAATGCGACGCGACGACGCGCCGCCAGTGCGAGCGGAGAAGACAGGCGTGACGATCCCCTACCCCACCATCCAGCCGACCCCCGCCATCGCCGCGGTGACACCGCCCTCGGGCGCGCCTCGGCCGCGGGTGACGTTCCTGGGGACCGGTTACCTCGGTGCGACGTACGCCATCTGCTACGCCGAGCTGGGCTACGAGGTGCTCGGGTTCGACGTCGACGCGGACAAGATCGCGATGCTGAACGCCGGCGAGGTGCCGATCCACGAGCCCGGCCTGGACGAGTTGCTCAAGCGCAACCTGGCCGCCGGCCGGCTGCGGTTCTCGACCGACATGGCCGAGACCGCCGAGTTCGGTGACGTGCACTTCATCTGCGTCGGCACCCCCCAGCGGGCCGACGGGATGGGCGCCGACCTGTCGTACGTCGAGGCGTCGGTGACCGGCCTCGCCCAGCACCTGACCCGCAAGGCGCTCATCGTCGGCAAGTCGACCGTGCCGGTGGGGACCGCCGAGTGGGTCGAGCAGCTCGTGGGCAAGCACACCCACGACGACCTGGGCGTCGAGGTGGCGTGGAGCCCCGAGTTCCTCCAGGAGGGCTTCGCCGTCGACGACGTCCTGCGGCCCAACCGGATCGTGGTCGGCGTGAAGAGCGAGTGGGCCAACGGCATGCTCTACGCCGCGCACAAGGGCGTCTTCGACCTGGCCGCCACCGAGGACCGCGAGGTGCCCCTGGTGGTCACCGACTTCGCCACGGCCGAGCTGGTCAAGGTCGCGGCGAACGCCTTCCTGGCCACCAAGATCTCGTTCATCAACGCGATGGCCGAGGTCTGCGAGGCCAGCGGCGGCGACGTCACGCAGCTCGCCCGGGCCATCGGGTACGACCCGCGCATCGGCAACCGTTTCCTCCAGGCCGGCCTCGGCTTCGGTGGCGCCTGCCTGCCCAAGGACATCCGCGCCTTCCAGGCCCGCGCGCAGGAACTGGGCGCGGGCGAGGCGCTGCGCTTCCTGCACGAGGTCGACCTGATCAACCTGCGCCGGCGGACCCGCGTGCTCCAGCTCGCGGCCGACCTGCTCGGCCGCCGATCCGGGCCGGCCGGCCCGGACTTCTCCGGCACCCGCATCGCCGTGCTGGGCGCGACCTTCAAGCCCAACACCGACGACGTCCGCGACGCCCCGGCGCTCGCCGTCGCCGCGCTGTTGCAGAAGGCCGGAGCCGACGTGCACGTGTACGACCCGCAGGGCACCGAGAACGCCCGCCGCGCGGTGCCCGAGCTGACCTACGAGCCCGGCATCAACGAGGCGGTCGCCGGCGCCGACCTGGTCTGCGTCCTCACCGAGTGGGCGGACTTCCGCAACGCCGACCCGGTCGCCCTGGGCGAGCTGGTCGGCGGACGCAAGGTCGTCGACGGGCGCAACTGCCTCGACTCGGCACTGTGGACCCAGGCCGGCTGGGAGTACCGGGGCATGGGCCGCCCCTGACGATCCACCACTCATCGGCCGGCCGCGAAGCGCTCCACGCGGCCGGCCGATGATGTTGTTTGCCCCGGACCCGCCGACAAGTGTCGAAATCCGCGCCAGCTTTGGGCATGCTGCGACAGTGGAAGTCCACAGTGCGGCGGGTGGAGGGGTGTCGTGGCGACCTTTCAATGCTCCTCGTGCGGCCGGGAGATCAAGCCGGCCGTGCACTGCCCGCACTGCGGGGCCGACCAGCCACAGTGGGTGGAACACCTGGCGGACATCGAGCGCTCGATAGCGGAGATGAAGGCGCGCGACGCCGCCATCGCCCGCGAACAGCGGCAGATCGCCGCGAAGATGCAGGCCGCGCTCTTTCAGCGGGACATCCTCGCCCATGCCGGTGAGGAGCGGATCAAGCAGGCCACCCGGCCCCGCCGGGTACTGCGCCGCCGTCCCGGTCGCCGCCCGCCGACGGCCACCACGACCGGCGCGCCGCCGCCCCGGGTTCCGCGCCAGGGCACGCCGCCCGTCCCGGAAGACCCGCCGCCGCCCCCGCCCCGGGCGTCCTGGCTGGACGCCGACGACCCCGAACACCCGCCGGAGGCGTCCAGCCGGGAGGTGCAGAACATCCCGCTCGGGCTGGGCGCGCTGCTGCTCGCCGTGGCCGCGGTCGTCTTCGCCGCGGTGGCGACCAGCTCGATGGACGCGCTGGCCCGCCTCGGTGTCCTGCTGCTCGCCACGGCGCTGATGCTGCTGGCCCCGCCGGCGCTGGCCCGACGCGGGCTCACCTCCACCGCGGAGACGATCTCGGCGGTGGGCCTGCTGCTCGTGCCGTTGGCCGGCTACGCGCTGTGGGCGGTGGACCGGATCGGCAGCGGTACGTCGGGCGCCGTCTTCGCCGGGTTGATCTTCGCGGCGACCGCCGCCGTGTCCGTCGGGTACGCCGCCGGGACAGGTCTGCGCGCACCCCGCTTCGCGACCGTGGTGGCCGCGCAGCCGGTCCTGCCGCTGCTCGCGTACGACCGGATCACCGGGCCGGCCGGCTGGGCGCTGGTGCTGACCCTGGTGGCCCTGCTCGACCTCTGGCTGGCCCGCTCGCCCATCGTGGCGGAGCGCCCCGCCCGGCAGGACCTGTCCCAGCCGGCCCCGCCGTCGACGACGCCCCGGGAACGCGACGCCGAGGCCCGGCCGGAGGGCGACCCGGAGGAGGCCGGCGAGGTGCTCGACGCCGACCCGGGCCCCGCCGACACGCGGCCCGCCCGCCCGGTGCCCGGGCTGCGCGAGCTGACCTGGTCGCTGCACGCGGTGGCCGTCGCGGTCGCCCTGGCGTACGCGGTCACCGCGCTGCTGCGGGCGCAGGCCGTGCCGACGGCGACCGGTGCCGGACTGGTGCTCCTGCTGGCCGCCGTCGTCGGGCTGGCCGGCGCGCTGGTGCTGCGCCGCCCCCCGCTGCCCGACGTGGCGGCCGGCATCGTCACCCTGGCCGTGATCGGCGCGTTCGGCCGGGTCGCCTCCGTGGCCCTGCCCGGCCAGGCGTTGCTGCTGATCGCGGCGGTGATCACGGCGACCGGCCTCGCGGTACGCGCGATCCCCGAGGCCGCCCGCCGTGGCCCGCAGATCGCCTCGGCGGTAGCGCTGACCGTCAGCGGACTGGTGGTCGCCGGAGGAGCCCTGCGGGCGGGCGTCGCCCCCGTCCGGGCGGCACTGCCCGCCTGGGACGCCGACCTCGACCGGCACGCCGCCGAGCTGGCCGCCTCCGTCGGCCCGACCACGTGGCAGCTCGCCGCCGCCGCCTTCCTGCTCACCATCGCGGCGATGCTGGCCCTGCCACCGGAGATCCGCCGCGAGTTCGCGGTCGCCGGCGCGGCGCTGACGGCGCTCGCCGTACCGGCGTCGTTCGGCCTCGGTTGGGCAGCCGCCCCCTGGCCGATGGTGATCACCGCGATCGGCATCGGAGTTCTCGGCCTCTCCGCGCGTACCCCCCGGGCCGCCCTGGCCCACGGGGTCGGCGCCGCCGTCGTGGGCCTGTTCGGCGCGGGCGCCGGCCTGTCCCGGCCCGCGCTCACGGCCGCGGTCCTGCTCGCCCTCTTCGCGGCCGGCGCGCTGGTCGCGTTGGCGCCCCGGGTCCGGATCGCCTCGGCCGCCGCCGAGACGGTCACCGACTGGGCCGCCGGGGGCGCGGCCTTCGCGCTGCCCGGCGCGGTGGCCGCGTTCGTGGCCGCCACCGTGCCCGTGGACGAGACCCCCACCCCGGCCAGCCTGCGCGAGGCGACCGTCCCGGTGCTCGCGGCGAGCTTCCTGGCCGTCTGTGTGACCCTCGGGTACGCGGCGATGGTGCAGGTCTCCCAGCGGCGCATCCCGGTGCCCCTGTCGGTCGGCACCGGAATGGGCGGGCTCGTCGTCACCGCCGCCGCCTTCGGCGCGCCCGGCGCCACCGTCGCCGACGCCTGGGTCGGGGCGCTCCTGCTGATCGCCGCGGTGCTGCTCTTCCTGGCCCCCTCGATCGACGCCGGCCGCCGCTCCGACCTCACCCTGGACGGCTCGGACCTGGCCGCCGCGGCGGTGACCACCGCACTGATCGCCACGATGGTGCGGATCGCCGCGGTTCTCGCCCCGGGTGGGCAGTTGGCCGTGGCCGCCGGCCTGGTCCTGGTCGTCGCCGTGGCCGCCCGCGCCATGCCCGAGGAGTGGCGACGCGGCCCCATCCTCGGCATCGCCGTCGGCGGCCTACTCATCGGGGTGCTCGCCGGTTGGACGGCGCTGCGCGGTGGCGTCGGCGTGCTGGCCACGCCGGGGCCGATCTGGAACGGCGACCTGAGCAACTGGCCGGCGGCGCCGACCGGCGGCTCGACCTGGCAGGCGCCGATCGCGCTGCTGCTGCTGGCCGTCGCCGCCGGCGTCCTGCTGCCACCGCCCTGGCGCTGGGACGCGTCCGGCGTGGCCGTGGTGCTCGCCACCATCGGAGCGCCGGCCGCGTTCAACCTGCCCTGGTGGTCACCGGTGCTGGTCGGAGCGATGGTCGCCACCGTCTTCGGAATGGCGGCGGTGGCCACCGAGGAGCCGCGCGCCGGGCTGTCCCGAGCCACCGTGGCCGGGGTGGTCGCGCTGCACGGGGCCGGCGCCGGGCTGGTCCGCCCGTGGACCACCGCGCTGGCGCTGGGCAGCATCGCGCTGATCGGTATCGTCGTGGCCACGCTGGCACGCGTCCTCGCCCGGCCCCAGGTGACCGACCTGGAGACCGAGGGCATGCCGCCGCACCTGGCGCAGATCGGTGGCGCGGCGGCGGGTGCCGCGCTGCTGGCGTTGCCCGGCGCGGTGGCGGCACTGGCCGTCGAGTTCCAGCACTCGGCACAGGTGGTGCTGACCGCCGCGCTGGCCGCGTCGAGCCTCGGTCTGGCCGGTGTGGCCGCCGTACGCCGGCACGTGCCGCAGTACCTGCCCTGGGTCAGTGTGGCCGTGGTCGGCGGCGCGAGCATCAGCGCGGTCGCCGCCATCCCCACCGGGCTTCCCGTCGGGGTCTACGCGGCCGCCGCCGCGCTGCTCGGCGTCCTCGCCGAACTGGTCCGCGCGGCGACCGTGCCGCCCACCGCCGCCGCCCAGCCGGTCCGCCGCTGGGCGGTGCTGCTCGACGGGGCGCTTCGCCGGCTACCGGACGACCCGGATCGGCGACGGTGGCGGGTCAGCCCTTCGGCCGGCGCTCTCGCGGCCGCCGCGCTGCCGACCGCCCTGGCCGTCGCGTCGATCGCACCCACGCTGGTCTTCGCCCTCGTCGAGCCGCAGCGCACGTTGCGCCGGATCTGGCAGGGCCCACCGCCGGAGCTGCTCACCCCGCCGCCGGACGTGGTCAACCCGACCCACGTGCTCACCGCGCTGCTGCTCACGGCGACGGCCGCACTGGCCGCCACCGGTTTCAGCGGCGGACGGCGGTCCCGTGCCGTACCGGTGGTGCTACCCGGAGCCGCCGTGACGCTGCTGATCGCGCCCATCGCGTTGGGCAGCAGGTGGCCGGCGAGCACACTCGCCGCGCTGTCCGTGTTCACCATCGCCATGCTCGGTCTCGCCCTGACCCCGCCGCCGCCGCTCGTGGAGCCGGCCCGCTCGCTGCGGCTGGCCCGGGTGCTGGTGTTCGTCATCGGCCTGGCCGCCGGTGGCGCCGGACTGGCCGGCAGCCTGGCCGAACGGCAACTGACCCTGTTCACCCTCGGCGGCGCGGTCGGCGTCGGGGCGGTGGCGGCCCTGTTCGGCACCACCCAGCGGGCCCGCATCCTCGGCTGGCTGTTCGCCTCGATCATGGCCCAGCTCTTCGTGCTCACCGCCGGCCTGGTCGCCGGGCTGGCCGCGGTCTGGTCCGCGTTCGGGGTACTCGCCGTCGGCGCGGTCCTCCAGGTGCTCGCGGCGACCCTGCCCCAACTGCGCCGCCCCGAGGCGCAGCGCGAGGCGTCCACCGTGCAGTGGAGCGGGTACGCGGCGGCCCTGATCGCGCTGGCGCTCGCCTTCGACTCGCCACGGCACATCGCCGCCCTGCTGGCCGCCTGGGGCGCCGTCCTCGGCGTGGCGGCGACCCGACCCGGTCGACGTCCCGTGGAGCGTCGGATCCTCTTCTGGGCTGTGGTGTTCTGCGAGATCACCGCCTGGTGGATCCTGATGCGCGTCGCCGACGTGGCGCTGCCCGAGGCGTACACGCTGCCGTTCGCCGCGCTGGCCCTGCTGGTCGGTGTGCTGGAACTGCGCCACCGGCCGGACCTGAGCAGCTGGGTGGCGTACGGACCGGCGCTGGTCGCCGCGTTCCTGCCGACGCTGGCGATCGTGCTCGCCACCGAATCCAGCACGCTGCGGCAGATGCTGCTGCTGCTCGGCGCGGTGGCGGTGCTGATCTTCGGATCGTCCAGCCGGCAACAGGCGCCGGTGATCGTCGGCGCGTCGGTCACCGCAATCGCCGCGATCCACGCGCTCGTCAGCCTCGGGCCGTGGCTGGCGCTGATCCCCGTCGGCATCCTGCTGCTCGTCCTCGGCGCCAGCAACGAACGCCGCCGCCGCGCCCAGGAACGCCTCCAGACCGCCCTACGCGGCATGAGATGAACCGGAGGGTCCCTGCGGCGTGGGTGAGGAGGGACGGTGGGTGTGCCGAGCCGTCGGTCGGTCACCGGTGGGTGTGCCGAGACCGCCGGGGCTTTCGGCGATCTTGCACTTTCTGTCGCCGCGTAGCTGGACAAATGCCGCATAGAAACCACCGAAAGTGCAAGATCGCGGTGACCCATTGGGCGCCGGTCCTAGCGGGCCAGGCGGTCCAGCAGCTCGTCGAGTAGTGCGCGTTCGCCGGGGGTGAGGTCGCCCGGGTCGTTGGCGACCAGCGCACGCAGCGTCAGGGCGGCACTCGTACGGGTCGCGGGGGCCTCGGCGGAGGGCGCGCGCAGGACGCCGGCCAGCGCGGCCTCGCGGACCCGTCGGGACAGCCCGAAATCCGGCTCCGGCTGGCTGATTAACGTGAGCGTGATGCCGACGTTGGCGGCGAGCACCTGCTCGGCGGCGTCCTCCACCGGCACCTTGAGCAGGCCCTGGGCCGCGGTGTCGGTGAACCGCTGGCGCAACGCGGCGTGCGCGGGTGCGGTCACGGCGCAGGGCTTTCCCGGCTCGACGCGCCCGTAGAGCAGCCCGTAGAACGACGGATGCTCCAGCCCGAACCGTACGTGCTTGTCCCAGCCCTCACGCAGGTCCTCCAGCGGGTCGCCGGAGCTCTCGACCGCCGTGTACTGGGTGAAACCGTGGTTCACCACGGCGTCGATCAGGCCCTGCTTGTTGCCGAAGTGGTGGTACAGCGTCGGGGCCTGCACGCCGGCGCGCTCGCACACCGCCCGCGTGGACATCGTGCCGCCGGACTGCAGCAACTCCGCCGCGGCCAGCAGGAGTCGATCTCGTGCGTTCTGCATGCTTGCTATAGTAGCTTACATAGCGCTACATTGCGTTCTATAGCGAGAGGAGAGGTCCATGAGGACTTGGTTCATCACGGGTGGGACGCCCGGAGGGTTCGGCCTGGTCTACGCGGAGGCGGCGCTGGAACAGGGCGATCGGGTGGCGGTTACCGCCCGTCGACCCGCCGAGCTGCTGGAATGGGCCGAACCGTACGGCGACCGTGTGCTCGTTCTCCCGCTCGACGTCACTGATGCCAACCAGGTGCGTGCGACGGTCAAGACGGCAGAGGCGCGGTTCGGCGGGATCGACGTGCTCGTCAACAACGCGGGTCGGGGCTGGTACGGCTCGGTCGAGGGAGCCCCGGACGAGATCGTCCGCCGCACGTTCGACCTCAACCTGTTCGCCGTGGTCGAGGTGATGCGCGCGGTCCTGCCAGGCATGCGGGCACGCGGCGACGGCTGGATCGTGAACATGTCATCGGTGGCGGGCCTCGTCGGCGCGGAAGGGTTCGGCTACTACGCGGCGGCGAAGTTCGCGCTCGAAGGACTGTCGGAGACACTGCGCCAGGAAGTCGAGCCGTTCGGTGTGCGGGTCCTCGTCGTCGAGCCGGGTGCGTTCCGCACCAAGGCCTTCGCCTACTTCCAGAACGAGCCCGTCAACGAGACCGTCGACGCCTACGTGTCGATGGTCGAGGGCGTCAAGGCGGCGTTCGTGGCACATGACGGCAACCAGGCCGGCGATCCTGTCCGTGGGGTGCAGGCCGTGATCACCGCGATGAACGCGCCCGTTCCACCGAAGCGAATCGTGCTCGGCAACTCCGGGTACGACGCCGTTGTCGCAATGCACGAGAACGCACTGGCGGAACTGCGCGCGAACGAGAAGCTTTCCCGCAGTGCGGACTTCTGAGCCGGCCAGCACCTCGAACTGATCGCCAGGCTGCGGCCCACGCGCCGTCGCGGACGGACTCATCACCCCTGCCGAGATTCACCACCACGCGCCCGTGTCCGGGCACTCGAAGAAACCGGAGAGCAGACATGAACGACATCACCCTGCCCAAGGCCATCGACAACTTCGTCGCGGCCACCAACGCGCACGACGCGGATGAACTGGTCGCGGTATTCGGCGACGGAGCCGCCGTGCGCGACGACGGGAAGACCTGGGCCGGCGAGGCCGAGATCCGCGAGTGGATCCAGGGGCACCTGATCGACCCCAGGGTCGTGCTCACGCCGACCTCGTTCGCGGACGATCGGCTGGTGGCCTCCGCGGACGGCGACTTCCCCGGCGGGCCGCTGCCCTTCGCATTCGTGTTCGGCGTCAAGAACGACCAGGTCACCAGCCTCGCGATCGACCCAGCCTGATCCACCACCGGCCGGGGCGGCATGAGTGCTTCCCCGGCCCGGAAACGCGGTGATCAACCGATGGCTACGACGCCGACACGCCCTGGGGCAGGGTGGACTGGAGGGCCGCGTCCTTGGTCTTGATGAGCTGCTCCAGGTCCTGCTGGTAGGTGGCCATGCGGGTCCGCAGCGTCTCGTCGGACGCGCCGAGGATCCGTACGGCCAGCAGGCCGGCGTTGCGCGCGTTGCCGATCGACACGGTGGCCACCGGAATCCCCGCCGGCATCTGCACGATGGACAGCAGCGAGTCCATACCGTCAAGGTGCTTCAGCGGTACCGGCACGCCGATCACCGGCAACGGAGTCACCGAGGCGACCATGCCCGGCAGCGCGGCGGCGCCACCGGCACCGGCGATGATCACCTTGAGCCCGCGGTCGACGGCGTCGCGACCGTAATCGATCATCGCGACCGGGGTCCGGTGTGCCGAGATGACCCGCACCTCGTACGACACCTCGAAGTCGTCGAGCACCTCGGCGGCAGCGCGCATGGTCGGCCAGTCCGAGTCGCTGCCCATGATCAAACCGACCGTGGTCACCGGAGTCCTCCTTGGTTCGCCGCCACCGGGGTCACTCGTGCCCCGCCTGGAGCCAGCGTGCGGCCCGCGCCGCCCGCGCCCGTACGTCGTCCAGGTCGTCGCCGAGCACCGTGACGTGCCCGATCTTGCGGCCGGGGCGTACCTGCTTGCCGTAGAGGTGCACCTTGGCGCCCGGCTCGGCGGCGAAGAGGTGGTGCAGCCGCTCGTCGATCGAGATCCCGCCCGGCTCGCCACCCAGCACGTTCGCCGACACGACGACCGGCGCGGTCAGCGCGGTGTCACCCATCGGGTAGTCCAGCACCGCCCGCACGTGCTGCTCGAACTGGGAGGTGCGGGCACCCTCGATGGTCCAGTGCCCCGAGTTGTGCGGACGCATCGCCAACTCGTTGACCACGATCGCCGGCCGACCGGCGTCGTCGCGCACCTCGAAGAGCTCCACGGCGAGCAGCCCGACCACACCGAGCGCGGTGGCCAGGTCGATGGCGAGCTGCTGGGCGGAGACCGCCAGTTCCTCGTCCAGGCCGGGCGCCGGTGCCAGCACCTCGACGTTGATGCCGTCGCGCTGGACCGTCTCGACCACCGGGTACGCGGCCACCTGGCCGAACGGGGAGCGGGCCACCTGCACGGCGAGTTCGCGGCGCAGCGGCACCCGCTCCTCGACGATCAGCCGGGTGCCGCCGGCGAGCAGCGTCGCGGCCAGCTCGGCGGCCTGGGAGGCGTCGTCCACCATCCAGACACCCCGACCGTCGTAGCCGCCCCGGGCCGCCTTGAGGACCACCGGCCAGCCGACCTGTTCACCGAAGTCGACCAGGTCGGCGGGGTCACCGACCGGCCGCCACGCCGGGTTGGGCGCGCCCAGCTCGCTGAGGCGTTCCCGCATGACCTGCTTGTCCTGGGCGTGCAGCAGGGCGTCCGCCGGCGGGTACAGGGTCACCCCTTCGGCCGTCAGCGTGCGGATGTGCTCGTTGGGCACGTGCTCGTGGTCGAAGGTGACCACGTCACAGCCCTTGGCGAAGGTGCGCAGGGCGGCCAGGTCGGTGTGGTCGCCGTACTGGACGTCGGCGGCGACCAGGGCCGCGCCGTCGTCCGGGGCGCTCGCGAGCACACGCAGTGACTGGCCGAGGGCGATCGCGGCCTGGTGGGTCATCCGGGCCAACTGGCCGCCACCCACCATGCCGACAACAGGCAGACCGGTACGGGAATCCATAGCGCGGCCAGCCTACCGAATGCCCCGACTCACCCCAGCTCGGCGATCAACTCATCGACGGAGGTGACCGGCCGCTGGCAGACGAAACCCCGGCAGACGTACGCGGCGGACCGGCCGTCGACCAACGGCCGGTCGGCGAGCAACGGCACGCCGGGCTGGTCCGGGAGGCCGGCGACCACCACGGCTCCGGGCGGGGCGTGCCGTCGGGCGGCGGCCACCAGCGGGTCGCCGGCCGGGTCGTCGGTCGCCACCGCGATCTCGTACGGCCCGGACAGCAGTGCCTCGCCGACCGTGGCGGCGTACCCGGCGAAGCGGGCGTGCCGCCCGACGATCGGCGCCACGGTGGCGAGCGCGGCCTCGGCAGCCTCGCGGTAGCGGGTCTCGCCGGTCAGCGCGGAGTACGCCACCAGCCCGGCGACCAGCGCCGACCGCCCCGACGGGGTGGCGTTGTCGGTCGGATCGGCGGGCCGGGCGACCAACTGCTCCGCGTCGTCGGCCGTGTCGTAGTAGGCGCCGCCGGGCGCGGCGAAGCGCTCCAGAGCGGTGTCCAGCAGCTCACCGGCCAGGGTCAGCCAGCGTCCCTCCCCGGTGAGCTGGTGCAGGGCGCAGAACGCCTCGGCCACACACCCGTAGTCCTCCAGCACCCCGGCCGGCTCACCGACCCTGCCGTCACGCGAGACGCGCCGCAGCCGGCCGTCGACGACGTGCACGCTGGCCAGGTGCTCGGCGGCGTCCCGCATCGCGCCGTCGACGACGATGGTGATGCCCTCCAGCAGGTTGGCGCCCTCGTCCCGCTTCTCCAGGGACAGCGCGGCGACCTGGAGGAATTCGACGATCGCGGTGATCGCCAGGCCGTTCCAGGCGGCCACCACCTTGTCGTCGCGGGCCGGCTGGGGCCGGGCGTCGCGGGCCGCGAGCAGTTGCCCGACAACCCGCTGCCAGCGGGTACGGACCTCGGGCGCGGCGTCGTCGACGTCCCGCGCGAGCCTGAGCACGCTCGTGCCGTGTTCAAAGGTGCCGTCCTCGGTGACGGCGAACAGGTCGGCGGCCCACCGGCCGTCCTCGTCGCCGAGCGCCTCGACGAGCTGCGCGGGGGTCCAGGCGTAGGTGAGCCCCTCGACGCCGTTGGTGTCGGCGTCCAGCGCGGACGCGAACCCCTCACCCGGCCGGTGCAGCTCGTCGGCGAGGAACCGGGCGGTGTCCCGGGCGACCCGACGGGCCAGCGGGTCGCCGGTCAGCCGCCAGAGCTGCGTGTAGACGCGCAGCAGCAGCGCGTTGTCGTAGAGCATCTTCTCGAAGTGCGGCACCGTCCAGTGCGCGTCCACCGAGTACCTGGCGAAACCGCCGGCGAGCTGGTCGTAGATGCCGCCTCGCGCCATCGCCTCGGCGGTGTGCCGCACGATCTCCAGGCTGCGCGGGTCGCCGGTGCGCTGGTGGTGGCGCAGCAGGAAGAGCAGGTTCATGTGCGGCGGGAACTTCGGGGCGCCCCCGAACCCGCCGTTCGTCTCGTCGTACTCACCGGCCAGGTTGCCGGCCGCGGCGTCGAGCAGTGGGCTGTCCAGCGGCGCGGTGGGGCCGCCCACGGCCTGTGCGCCACCGATCGCCTCCACCACGGCGGCGCCCTGGCGCAGCACCTCGTCCCGCTGGTCCCGCCAGGCGGTGGTGACCGACTGGAGCAGGCGGGTGAAGTTGGCGCGCGGGAAGTAGGTGCCGCAGAAAAACGGGGTGCCGTCCGGGGTGGCGAAGACCGTCATCGGCCAGCCGCCCTGACCGGTCATCGCCTGGGTGGCGGTCATGTAGACGGCGTCGACGTCGGGGCGCTCCTCGCGGTCCACCTTGATCGACACGAAGTTGTCGTTCAGCAGCGTGCCGACCTGCTCGTTCTCGAACGACTCGTGCGCCATGACGTGACACCAGTGGCAGGCCGCGTAGCCGACCGAGATGAGCACCGGTACGTCACGTCGTTTCGCCTCGGCGAACGCCTCGTCGCACCAGGGCCACCAGTCGACCGGGTTGTCGGCGTGCTGGAGCAGGTACGGGGAAGTCGCGTCGGCGAGTCGATTCACCCGACGACCATAACCACCCGCGCCGGGGCGCGCCGGGCGGTCAGGAGGCGCCGTCGGCGCGCAGGCGGAAGACGTTCGACTCGGCCGAGTCGCGCAACGTGCCCAGCACCGCACCGATCTTGTCGGCCGGCATGGGCTTGAAGAAGTGGTAGCCCTGCGCGGACGTGCAGCCCAGCTCGGCCAGGGCCAGCCGCTGTTCGGCCGTCTCCACGCCCTCCGCGACCACCCGCAGCCCCAACTCGTGGGCGAGCCCGACGGTGGTCCGGACGATCGCCGCGGCCTCGGGCGAGTCGGCCATCCGGATCACGAAGGAGCGGTCGACCTTCAACTCGTCCACGGCGATCCGGGTCAGGAAGGTCAACGACGAGAAGCCGGTGCCGAAGTCGTCCACCGCGAGCTGCACGCCCATCGACCGGAGGTTGGCGAGCACCTCGTCGATGACCTCCAGCTCGCTCATCACCACCGTCTCGGTGATCTCCAGGACCAGCCGGTGGGGTGGCACCTGGTGTCGGCGCAGCGCGTCGCCGATCTCCGCCGGCAGGCGAGGGTCGAGCAGGCTACGCGCGGACAGGTTGACCGAGATCGGCACGTCCAGCCCTTCGCGGGCCCAACTCGCGGCCACGCCGAGCGCCTTGTCGAGCACGTAACGGGTGAACGTGCCGAGCTGTTCGCTGTTCTCCACCGGGCGGATGAAGTCGGCCGGGCTCAGCCAGCCCCGCCGGGGGTGCTGCCAGCGGATCAGCGCCTCCACCCCGGTGGGCGCGCCGGTCGCCAGGTCGACAGCCGGCTGCAACGCCAGCACCAACTGGTCGTCGACCTTCAGCGCCTCACGCAGTTCGGCGAGCAGGGCGAGCTGGTCGGTGCTGGCCGCGTCCCGGGTGCTGTCGTACGCGGCGACGCTGCCGCCGCCCTCCTTGGCCTGGTACATGGCGATGTCCGCGCGGCGCAGCAGCTCGGTCAGGTCGGCGGTGCCGGCGTCGGCGACGACCACGCCGACGGAGACCTCGATGGACATCCGCACCCCGGCCACCTCGGTCGGCGCGGCCAGCCGCTCGGCGATCTCACGGGCCTGCCGCAGCGCGTGTGCCATGGGCGCGGCCCGGTCACCCAGCACGGGAACCGAGGTGAGGAGCAGCGCGAACTCGTCGCCGCCGAGCCGGCCGAGCAGGTCACCCGGGCGGGCCAAGGCGCTGAGCCGGTTGGCGGTCAGCCGCAGCAACTGGTCGCCGGCCGCGTGCCCGAGGGTGTCGTTGACCTCTTTGAACTGGTTGATGTCCAACAGCAGCAGTGCCACCGGGTGGTCGTGTGCGAGCTGCCGCAGCGACTGGTCGCCCTTGCCGAGCATCGCCGTGCGGTTCGCCAGCCCGGTGAGCGGGTCGTGCACCGCCTCGTACGACGATCGGGCGGTGACCAGCCGCAGCTCGCGGTGCGTGGCGGCGTCGTGCAGGGCGGCGGCGAGCGCGTCGCCGAACGCGGCGACCGCGTCCCGTTCCCGGGTCGCGGGAGGGGCGGAGCGGGGGAACCGGACCCTGAGCTGACCGACCGGCGCGGCACCGACCGACAGGGGACGCACCAGCTCGTACTCGTCGGGCTCCGACCTGTCGGGCGGGCTGATCTCCCGATCGAGCAGCTGGCCCCCGGCGTCCCCCCGGTAGCGCCGCCATCTGCCGTCGGGCCGGGCCACCTCGACGTCGACCAGCTCGGCGTTGAACAGCGCCAACGCGCCGGTCACCGCCGCGCTGGCGACGCCCCGCTCGTCGAGCTGGTTGAGAGCCGCGGTGGCCTCGGCGAAGGCACGCCACGTCCGACGTTCCTGGTCCGCCCGCAGTCGGTAACGGTAGGTCTGTTGCAGGAGCCAGAGCAGCGGCGGGAGCAGCAGCAACCAGCGCGGGTCCAGCTCCAGCAGCGCGATCACGACCAGGCCGACCGCCACGTTGCCGACGAACATCAGCAGCTTGCCGCGCAGCGCGGCCAGCAGCGGCGGCCCGATCGGGAGCCCGTGCCGCAGGCTCAGGCTCACCGCACCGAGCCAACCCGTCACCATCAGGTACGTCACCGACCCGGCGATCACGGCCAGCGCCAGCACCGGGTTCGGAGGGGTGAGCAGGGGGTGCCCCAGCGCGGTGGTCACGGACACGGCCAGCGCCGACGCGGCAGCCAGGGACGCGGCGATCCGGACGATCTCCAGCGGCGGGCGGCGGTCGCTGTGCAGGGACAGACCCGTCCAGGCCAGCCCGGCGCCGATCAGGGTGGCCGACGGCAGCCAGCCGGCCGGGGCGAGATAGAGGCAGACGATCAGGGCCGCCTCACCCCAGGTGATGCTGACCATGCCGGCGGCGCTGCGAAACCGGAGCCGGGCGAGTTGGGCGAGGGCCAGGACACCGACCGCGATGCCGAAGCGGGCCGGACCACCGAGCGGGTCGTCAGCCGGCAGCCCGGACGGAAGCGTCAACCCGACCACGGCGGCGACCAGCGCGGTCACCGTCACCGCGGCCGTCAGCACACGCAGCCGGACCGGCATACCGTGCACTCCGGGCCGGTCGAACGGGTCGCCGGCCGGACCGGAGGTCATCGACCTCCCCCGTCAGCCGTCCGAACGGCGGTACGACGGGCAGCCGGTGCTGTGCTGGTCATCGGCGCCCCCTCCCGCGCACGTCTCGGGGACTTTTGGTCCCCCGGCGGAAGGCTAAGCCAAACCGGGTGGTCGCAACAGGGGTCCACCACCCGGTTCGGCGTGAATCACGCGCGGACTACCCGTTCCGCTGCTGCTGGTGCCCATTGGGAGCGTGCGCGGATGAATCATGCGCGGCGGTCCCGTCTGTCGGATCGACGACTGAAGCGTCGCCCCTGGTCGAATCGACCGCCCGCCCCGGCTGCGGGAACCGGTCGGGCAGGCGCCGCAGGCGGGCGTTCATGTTGCGGATCAGCAGGATGGTGGCGGTGGCCAGCAGCAGGATGAGGAGAAGGCCCATCGGGCCGGCCAGACCACCCGTGCGGGTGTCCCCGAAGTTGTTCTCCGCGAGCACCTGGGCAGCGGTCAGCATGGTCGTCCTCCGATGTGCGATTGCCTACCAGGGTAGACCCGGCCGGAATCAGCGCGCGTGCGCCGTCTCCCGCACCCCGGCGAAGAGGTCGGACTCGGGCAGCGGGCTCTCCACCATGCTGCGCACCAGCTCGAAGTCCTCCGTCGGCCAGGCCCGCTGCTGCATCTCCATGGGCACGTGGAACCAGAAGCCGTCCGGGTCGACCTGGGTGGCGTGGGCGCGCAGCGCGTCGTCCCGCACGGGGAAGTATTCGGCGCAGTCGACCCGGGTGGTGATCCGCGGGCCCTTGTCCGGGCGCTCGTCCCAGCGCTTGAGCCAGTCCTCGTACGGCGACTCGGCGCCCGTGGCGAGCATCGCCTCGTGCAGAGCCATGATCTTGGCCTTGGAGAAGCCGATGTCGTAGTAGAGCTTCAGCGGCTGCCAGGGCGCGCCCAGCTCGGGGTAACGCTCCGGATCACCGGCGGCCTCGAAGGCGGCCACACTCACCTTGTGGCACATGATGTGGTCGGGGTGGGGGTAGCCACCCTCCTCGTCGTACGTGGTCACCACGTGCGGACGGAACTCCCGCATCAGCCGGACCAGGGGGCCGGCGGCCACCTCGACGTCCTGGAGGGCGAAGCAGCCCTCGGGGAGCGGCGGCAGCGGGTCGCCCTCGGGCAGGCCGCTGTCGACGAACCCGAGCCATGCCTGGTCGACGCCGAGGATCGCCCGCGCGGCGTCCATCTCGGCGCGCCGGATGTCCCCGATGTTGGCCCAGACGTCGGGCCGGTCGAGCTTGGGGTTGAGCACGCTGCCGCGCTCACCGCCCGTGCACGTCACCACCAGTACGTCGACCCCCTGGGCGACGTACTTCGCCATGGTCGCCGCACCCTTGCTCGACTCGTCGTCCGGGTGCGCGTGGACGGCCATGAGACGCAGCTGCTCTGCCAACTTTCGGCGCTCCTCGTCTGGTGCCGGCCGGTGGACCCGACCGGGCTCGACCGGCTGACCTGCCAGGAACCCTCCTCGCCCCGCCGCCGGTCGGCACCTGCGGGACCCGACCTGCCATTCCTGGCGTTCGGCCGGGCTGGGAGGATGGACTCCTGCCATTCTTGCCGATGCCGCCGACAACAACGCCAGGAGATACCCGCCGGTGACCGAGACGCACGCCACAATTTCACCGGGCGCGCCGGTTTTTCCGGCCGGGCGCTACGGCCGACGCCGGGCGCCCGGCGGAGGCCGGCGTCGTACGCTGCTGGCCGCCCTGGTGCTCCTGGTGCTGGTGGTGGGCCTGAGCCTGATCTCGCTGCGGCTCTACCGCCAGTACGGTGACCCGGTCTACGACGCCCAGGTGATCACGTACACCGACATCACGGACAACCAGGTGGTGGTCGACTTCCGCGTACGCGTGCCGGAGGGCGGAACAGCCGTCTGCGTCCTGCGCGCCCGCGACCGCGCCGGGGTCGAGGTGGCCCGCGACGAGGTCACGGTGACCGCCGCAGCGGGTGAGCGGCACGTCAGCGCCCGGCACCGCCTCAGCACCAGCGCCCGACCGTTCATCGGCGAGGTGCTGCGCTGCCGCGCGCCGGCCTGAGCTGCCCGGACGCCACCCGGTAAGGGCGGCTGGACGACCGTCGCCCGGCATCGACCGCGGGTGTCGGATACGGACACCGCCGGTGATCGTCGACACGCTGTGTCGTACCGCACTGGTAACTTGGTAGTTCACCTGTCAGCCAGCCACGCACAACCGAGGAGAACGCCTGTGTCCACTGGCAACGAGGCGCCCGCCACCTGGCTGTCCCAGGACGCGTACGACCGCCTCCAGGCCGAGCTCGACGAGCACATCGCCAACCGTCCGGCGATCGCGGCCGAGATCAACGCTCGCCGCGAAGAGGGCGATCTGCGCGAGAACGGCGGCTACCACGCCGCCCGCGAGGAGCAGGGCAAGGCCGAGGGCCGCATCCGTTACCTGCAGGAGCTGCTGCGCACCGCCAAGGTCGGCGCGGCGCCGACAGCCGACGCGGTGTCGCCCGGCATGGTGGTGACGATCTACTTCGACGACGACACCGACGACACCGAGACCTTCCTGCTCGGCTCGCGGGAGATCGCCGCCACGACCGACCTGACCGTCTACAGCCCCGAGTCCGCCCTGGGCAAGGCGATCCTGGGTGGTCGTGCCGGGCAGACCTGCACCTACACGGCGCCGAGCGGTGCCGACATCAAGGTGACAGTGGTCAGCTTCGAGCCGTTCTCCGGCTGAGCACCGCGTAACGCCCACGCCGTGACGCCGCCGAGGCGTGACACCTCCTGTCACGCCTCGGCGGCGAACACCACCTGGTAGCCACTGGCCCGCAGCGCGCTGATCAGCGTGTCGGAATGCTCCACACCACGGGTTTCCACCGACAGCGCCACCTCCACCTCGCCGAGGCCGAGGTGCGGGTTGGCCCGCTGGTGTTCCACGTCCACCACGTTGGCCCGGTGCTCGGCGATCTGACTCAGCAGTGACGCGAGCTGCCCGGGCCGGTCCGAGCAGCGGACGGTCACCCGCAGGTAGCGGCCGGCGGCGGCGAGACCGTGCTCGATCACCCGCAGCATCAGCAGGGGATCGATGTTGCCGCCGGAGAGCACCGCGACCACGGGCGTCTCCACCTCCACCACGCCGGCCAGGAGCGCGGCCACGCCGACCGCCCCGGCCGGTTCGACGACCTGCTTGCCGCGCTCCAACAGCATCAGCAGGGCCCGGGAGATGTCCTCCTCGGAGACCGTGACGATCTCGTCGACGAGCTTGCGGACATGGTTGAAGGTGATCTCCCCCGGTCGTCCGACCGCGATGCCGTCCGCGATGGTGGCGAACGCCGGCAGCCGAACCGGTTCCCCGGCCACCAGCGAGGGCGGGAAGGCCGCCGCGCCCGCCGCCTGCACGCCGATGATGCGTACGTCCGGGCGGAGCGCCTTGGCGGCCACCGCCATGCCCGAGATCAGGCCGCCGCCGCCCACCCCCGTGATGATCGTCCGCACGTCGGGGCACTGGTCGAGGATCTCCAGGGCGACCGTGCCCTGCCCGGCGATCACGTCCCGGTGGTCGAACGGGTGGATGAGCACCGCGCCGGTCCGCTCGGCGTACGTCTGCGCGGCCACCAGCGACTCGTCGACCGTGTTACCGGCCAGCTCGACCTGCGCGCCGTACCCCTTGGTGGCCGCGACCTTCGGCAGCGGCGCGTTGACCGGCATGAAGACCGTCGCGTGCGTGCCGACCAGCCCGGCGGCGAGCGCCACGCCCTGGGCGTGGTTACCGGCGCTCGCCGCGACCACGCCACGCTCGCGCTCCGCCGCCGACAGCCGGGAGATCCGCACGTACGCGCCACGCACCTTGTACGAGCCGGCGCGCTGTACGTTCTCGCACTTGAGCCACGTCGGCCCGCCCAGCGCCGCGCTCAGCGGCCGGGAGGGCTCCAGCGGGGTGGTCCGGACGACGTCGGCGAGCAGTTTCCGCGCAGCCCGTACGTCGTCGAGCCCGACCAGTTCCGTCATGCCCCGATCGTGCCACCCGACCTTGGCTGCTCCGTCGGCGACACCGGGGTGGGCGACGCACGCGCCACGCGACGATGGCCCGGTCGTCGCGGCCGCCCGCCCCGGGTGGCGGACCTGCGGGTCGCAGAACCGCCTGCCGGCTGCCTTGATCCACTCCAGGTCGCCGATATCGGGGTATCAGGTCACGCCGATAGCGCCACCTCGGCGACCTGGTGCGGATCACAACGCGGGCGCGTCCCCCGCGGCCGCCGAAGCCGGGGCCGGCGGGGCGGGCACGGCCGGCGGGACGGGCACGGCCGGCGGGGCGGGCGGCCATGCCTGTGCTGGCCAGACCGGGGCGGTCGGCCAGACCGGGGCGGCGCGGGCGATCCGGGCCTCCTGGGCGGCGGAGATCCGGTGGATCAGCAGGATCAGCGTCACCGCGGCGATCGCGCAGCCCAGCGCCGGCAGGGTGTTGCGGAGCAGCGAGTCCCGGTAGTGGTCGACGTACGCCTGGTAGCCGGCGTCGTTGAACGGGGTCTCCGGCAACCTCGCGTACGCCCTGTCCTCGGCGCGGCTGCTCAGTCGCTCACCGATGCTGAACACCAGCCAGGAGCACCACCAGACGCTCACCAGGGTGGGCGTGAACCGCCGCCAGAGGCTGTCCCGGGCCACGCCCGCGACGACCCGGGCCGGCACCACGAAGTTCGCGAACGGCACCAGCCAGCCGGCGATCGCCCAGCCCGCGCCCAGTGTGGGCAGCGCACCGGGAAAGGCGTCGGTGTTCTTACGCGCCCGCCACGTCCAGATGATCACCAGTACGGCGGCGGTGAGGTAGACCACGGCCATGGCCAGCGCCGCCACGACGTTGATGATCACGGGCCCGAGGAGCAGGTCCGCGTCGTCGTCGGCCATGGCCCGCCGGGCCAGCATCATCCCGATGAGCGGGGACAGCGCCACCACCAGGTACAGCACCGCGGTCGCGCCGACGGCGACGCTGGCCGCCAGCCCGATCCCCCGTACGCGGTAGGTCGCCAGCCCCGGCGTGACCGCCGGCTGACCGAGCGGGGTGTAGCAGCGCGGGCATTCGTTGTGCTCGGAGGACGTGGCGTCCCCGCAGGTCTGGCAACGCATTGGTGTCCCCCGTGGTTCGCGCGACAGTGCGCGCACACGCTAGACGATCATGCGCTGGCCGGCGACCCCGTTCCGACGAGGGGATAGCCGGGGGCGTGACGCGACCACGGGGCGGTCATCTCGAACTGACCGGCCACGCCGAGCAGCAGCAGCTCCGAGCCCGGCGGACCGACGATCTGCACGGCGACCGGCAGCCCGTCCGGGCGGCGCCCCACCGGCACGACGATCGCCGGCAGGCCGGCGACGTTCCACGGCGCGGCGTACGGGGCGTACCTGATGTTGGCCGACAGGTTCGCGCGCCAGGACCGCTCCGACCAGCGGCCGGCCTCCGGCGGCGCGCTCGCCAGGGCGGGCGTGAGCAGCAGGTCGACGGAGTGGTCGGTGAAGAAGTCGACCGACCGCTGGCGCCAGGCGGCCCGGTCGGCCTCCCGGACGTAGCCGCGGCGCTGTGCCCACTCGCCAAGCGCGACGTGCCGCCGGGTACGGCGTTGCAGACCGCGCCGGTCCAACCCGGCGGCCCGGACGTCGGCGGCCGCCGCGGCGAACCAGGTGGCGAGGCCCTGGAGGCCCAGGGCCGTGGGGTAGACCGGATCGGCCGGCACGGTGTCGTGGCCGGCGGCGGCGAGCAGCCGCCCGGCGGCGGCCACCGCGTCCCGGTTGGGCGCGTCCGGCGAGACTCCGCGCACCGGCGAGCGCAGCGAGACACCGACGCGCAGCCGCTGCGGTGGGACCAACTTCTCCGGGCGTCGACCGGCGAGCACCGAGAAGCCGACGGCGGCGTCGGCGACCGTGCTGGTGAGCATCCCGTGCTCGGTGAGGCCGAACCAGTCGTCCGCGCCGAGCTGGCAGGGCACCACACCGCGGCCGGGTTTGAGGCCGACCAGGCCGCAGCAGGCCGCCGGGATGCGGATCGAGCCGAGGCCGTCGTTGCCGTGCGCGATCGGCACCAGGCCGGCGGCGACGGCGGCGGCCGCACCGCCCGAGGAGCCCCCGGGGGTACGCGTGCTGTCCCACGGGTTACGGGTCACCGCGCTGTCGTCGTCGGTGAGCGCCCAGAGTCCCAGCTCGGGCATCCGGGTGACACCGACGATCACCGCGCCGGCGCCCCGCAACCGCCGGACCACCTCGTGGTCGGCCTCCGCGACGTCGGTCCGCACGGCGGCCGACCCGTTCCAGGTGGGCAGGCCGGCCACCGGAGTGTTCTCCTTGACCGCCACCGGCACACCGGCCAGGGGGAGGTTGGCCAGGTCCTCCTGCTCGTCGACCTTCTCCGCCTCGGTGATCGCCTCGCCGCCGCGAACGGCGCGGAACGCGGCCAGTTCGCGGTCAGCCGAGGCGATGTACTCGAGGTGGTCGGCGACGACCTGGGTGGCGGAGACGTCACCCCGGCGTACGCCACGGGCGATCTGCTTGGCGGTCGCCCCGACCCAGGTCGCCATGATGTCCTGCACGGCCGTCCTCCCCAGCGGTCAGCCCAGCGCCTGCTCCAGATCGGCGAGCAGGTCGTCGACCGTCTCGATGCCGACAGACAGTCGCACGAGATCGCCGGGAACTTCAAGCGGCGAGCCGGCAGCACTTGCGTGTGTCATCCGGCCCGGGTGTTCGATCAGGGATTCCACGCCACCGAGCGACTCGGCGAGCACGAAGAGCTTGGCGCGGTTGCAGATCTCGACGGCGTGGTCCTCGCCGCCGGCGGCCCGGAACGAGATCATGCCGCCGAACCGGCGCATCTGCTTGGCCGCCACCTCGTGACCGGGGTGCGAGGGCAGCCCCGGATAGATCACCTGGGACACCTTGCCGTGCCCGTCGAGGTACGCGGCGAGGCGCTCGGCGTTGTCGCAGTGCCGGTCCATGCGTACCCCGAGGGTCTTGATGCCACGCAGGGTGAGCCACGCGTCGAACGGGCCGTTGATCGCGCCCATCGCGTTCTGGTGGTAGCGCAACTCCTCACCGAGCGCGGCGTCGGCGACGACGAGCGCGCCGCCCACCACGTCCGAGTGGCCGCCGATGTACTTGGTGGTGGAGTGCACGACCACGTCGGCGCCGTACGCGATCGGCTGCTGGAGGTACGGCGAGGCGAAGGTGTTGTCGACCACCAGCAGCGCGCCGGCGTCGTGCGCCACGCTCGCCAGGACGGCGATGTCGGCGATGCCGAGCAGCGGATTCGTCGGCGTCTCCACCCAGATGATCTTCGTACGACCGGGCTGCACGGCGGCCCGCACGGCGGCCGGGTCGGAGACCTTGGCCGGCGTGAACTCCAGGCCCCAGCGCTGGGCCACCCGGGCGAAGAGCCGGTAGGTGCCGCCGTACGCGTCGTCCGGGATGATCACGTGGTCGCCCGGCTGGCACACCGCCCGCAGCAGGGTGTCCTCGGCGGCCAGGCCACTGGCGAAGGCCAGACCCACCGGCCCGCCCTCCAGCGCGGCCAGGCACTCCTGGAGGGCGTCGCGGGTCGGGTTGCCGGAGCGGCTGTACTCGTAGCCGAGCCGGGGAGCGCCGACGGCGTCCTGGGCGTACGTGCTGGTCTGGTAGATCGGCGGGATCACCGCGCCGGTGCGTGCCTCAGGGTCCTGACCGGCGTGAATGGCGAGCGTCTCGAAGCCGTGACTCATTCTGGTGAGGCTAGTGCCCCGCCGCGGCGACCCGGCACGGAACCCGTGCTCCGGGC
This sequence comes from Micromonospora sp. RB23, assembly GCF_053585025.1. Classification (NCBI taxonomy): domain Bacteria; kingdom Bacillati; phylum Actinomycetota; class Actinomycetes; order Micromonosporales; family Micromonosporaceae; genus Micromonospora; species Micromonospora sp. RB23. The sequence continues at coordinate 1,228,256 of NZ_CM132111.1, read as the reverse complement.
GGGGGCCGGACCGTCCGGCCCGACCCCCGCGCTCCGGCGCAGTGCCGGGGACGGCCCTCAGGCGGCCGGGACGGGCAGGACGTGCAGGGTGACCGGGCGGCTTCCGGTCCAGTCGTAGGAGACCGCGTAGAGCCGGGCGCCGTTCGGCGCCCAGGCCAACGCGCCCGGGCTGAGCTCGTCGCCCAGCTCGAAGTGGGCCAGCTCGGTGCCGCCCGTCGAGAAGACGAACACGTCCGGGTCGTAGGAGGCGTCCGCGCCGCCGGCGATCCGGGTGCCGTCGCGCGAGACCTCGACCGCGTTGGGGTACGCGCCGGTGCGGTAGGTCGCGGACGGGGTGGTGATGTCGGCGAACGGGAACGCCTGCACCTCGTAGGGCGCGCCGGACGCCGTGAACACGGTGGTGCCGGTCGGGTCGAGGGCGATGTCGCGCAGGTTGCTGCCGATCGCCATGAACTCGTTGGTGCCCGGCTCGCTCAGCACGCCCCCCGCGCCGATCGTGTACGTGTACACCGACGCGGGGCTCAGGCCGGGCTGCCCGGCCAGCAGCACCGAACGGTTCTGGCTGGCGTTGGTCAACAGCGGAGCGCCGTAGAAGCCGCTACCGGTGTCCAGACCCGTGGTCACGCGCGCCGGCTGGCGACCCAGGTCGATCCGGCCGATGTTGCCGTCCCAACCGCCGCAGCCGTACCCGAACCACAGGTACCGCCCGGTCAGCGCCAGCGACGACGGGCACTGGCCCGCGCCGGTGTCGTACCGGGCCGCCTCGACGAGCGAGCCGGTGTCGAAGGCGGCGATGGCGTTGGCGGTGGGCAGCGCCACGTAGAGGGTCTGCCGGTCCGCGCTGAGCAGCAGGTCGGACGGGCCGGGCAGGCCGGACAGGGTGCCCACGACCGCACCCGTCGCGCTGGCCACCACGACGTCGGTCGAGGACGGGCCGCCGCTGACGAAGACCCGGTCACCGGCCGAGACCACGTCGGCCACCGCCGGCAACGACAGCGGGGTGGCCGTCGGCGCGGGGGCGGCCTGGGCGGGGCCCGGCAGGCCGACGGTGAGCAACCCGGCGGCGGCCAGTGTCGCCAGCGCCAGGGTCGTGCCTCTCTTGATGTACACGTGCGTTCCCCCCATGTTTTGATCCAGACGCGTAAATGAGTACCACAGTCGATGCGTACGTGGGGGGCACGTTCCGGGAGATCGGGGCTATAGCCTGGCGCGATGAGCGGGTGCGTGTTCTGCGGGATCGTGTCGGGTGACGTTCCGGCGTTCCGGGTCGCCGACGAGCCGGACGGAGTGGCGTTCCTGGACACCCGCCCGGTCTTCGCGGGGCACGTGCTGGTGGTGCCCCGGACGCACCTGGTAACCCTGGCCGAACTGCCGGCCGAACTGCTGCCCGGCTACTTCGCGCTGGTCCAGCGGCTGGCCGTGGCGGTGGAGACCGGCCTGGGGGCCGGTGGCACGTTCGTGGCAATGAACAACCGGGTGTCCCAGTCCGTCCCCCATCTGCACACCCACGTGGTCCCCCGCACCAAGGGTGACGGCCTTCGCGGCTTCTTCTGGCCGCGCACCCGGTACACGGACGACACCGAGGCACAGACCTACGCCGACCGGATCGCCGCCGCCCTCGGCGACGGGGCCTGAGTCACAGTGGCGCGGGTAAGGAAGCAGAACCCACCGGTGTTACACGCTGGGAGAGGTATGAGAGGAGTCCCACCGTGTTCCTGCGCCGTATGAACGCCGAGATGATCACGCCCGAGCAGGCCCTGCCGGGCCGCCCGATCTCGATGCCGGTCGCCGACCGCCACGAGGTTCTGGGCACCCCGCTGAAGGGTCCGTTCCCGGAGGGCCTCCAGGTGGCCGTCTTCGGCATGGGCTGTTTCTGGGGCGCCGAGCGGTTGTTCTGGACGCTGCCCGGCGTGTACACGACGTCCGCCGGTTACGCGGGCGGCTTCACCACCAACCCGACGTACGAGGAGACGTGTTCCGGTCGCACCGGGCACGCCGAGGTCGTCCAGGTGGTGTACGACCCCAGCAAGATCACGTACGAGGACCTGCTGAAGGTCTTCTGGGAGAACCACGACCCGACCCAGGGCATGCGCCAGGGCAACGACGTGGGCACCCAGTACCGGTCGGCGATCTACACGACCACCGACGAGCAGCGGGCCATCGCGGAGTCGTCCCGGGACGCCTTCCAGCCGATCGTGACCCGGGCCGGCAAGGGTGAGATCACCACCGAGATCGCCCCGCTCGGCAGCTACTTCTTCGCCGAGGACTATCACCAGCAGTACCTGGCTCCGACGAAGAACCCGAACGGGTACTGCAACCACGGCCCGAACGGCCTGAGCTGCCCGGTCGGCGTGGCCCGTACCGCCGGCTGACCGACACCCACCCGCTCCAGCGCGATGCCCGGCTGCCGAGACGGCGGCCGGGCATTCCCGTCTGACCGTGTGATCGAAATCCGTTGCCGAGGCCGTCGGGAACTCGATAGCGTGGCGGTACACGTGAAAGGAGGTGGTCCAGACTTGTATAGCAATCGGACTCGTGAGGTGGCTGTCCGCTAGCCGCTGTCCTCGACAGTGATCGTCCGCCGCGAGGCGGGCAACCAGTACGACCGTCGAGACCGTGTGGCAGCGGTGCGGCGAATCCACGACAGCCACCCGACCCCCGGGGTGCCGGCATAGTCCAGCCGGCCCACGCGACAGCGTGGAGCGCCCCGGGGGTCGCTTCATATCCGCGGGAGATCAGCGTGTCGATGCGCGAGCTGGTGATTCTCGGGACGGCCAGCCAGACGCCCACCCGGCAGCGCAACCACAACGGTTACGTGCTGCGCTGGGACGACGAGGTGATCCTCTTCGACCCGGGCGAGGGCAGTCAGCGTCAACTCCTGCACACCACCGTCACCGCCACCGACCTGACCCGGATCTGCGTCACGCACTTCCACGGCGACCACTGCCTCGGTCTGCCCGGCACGATCCAGCGGCTCTCGCTGGACCGCGTACCGCACCCGGTCGCCGTGCACTTTCCGGCGGGCGGCGCCGACTACTTCGCCCGCCTGCGGCACGCCACCTCCTTCTACGAGAGCGCCGAGCTGGCCGTCACCCCGATCGAGACCGACGGGCAGCGGATCGCCCTGCGCTGCGGGACGCTGGAGGCCCGCCGGCTGCGGCACCCCATCGAGACGTACGGCTATCGGCTCGTCGAGCCGGACGGCTGCCGGATGCTGCCGGAGAAGCTGGCCGCGTACGGCATCGCCGGCCCGGCCGTCGGTGAGCTGATCCGCGTCGGGCACCTGGACCTCGACGGGCGTCGCGTCACCCGCGACGAGGTGAGCGTGCCCCGACCGGGGCAGCGGTTCGCCTTCGTGATGGACACCGGCCTCTGCGACGGCGTGTACGCCCTGGCCGAGCACGCCGACCTGCTGGTCATCGAGTCGACGTTCCTGGAGTCGGAGGCCGCGTTGGCCGCCGAGGTCGGCCACCTGACCGCGGCGCAGACCGCGCGGGTGGCGACCGAGTCCGGGGTACGCACGCTGGTGCTGACGCACTTCTCCCAGCGCTACCCCGACCCGCGCCGATTCCACGACGAGGCCCGCGCGCACTTCGACGGTGACCTGATCATCGCCGAGGACCTGACCACCGTGCAGGTCCCGCCGCGCCGGGTAGCCTCGGCCGGGTGACCGTCACGCTCCGCTCCGCGACCGGCGACGACCTGATGGCGGTGGGTGCCCTGCACCAGCGCTCCCGGGTCGCCGCGTACTCCGCCTTCCTGCCGGCCGAATCCCTCGCCGACCCGACACCGGAGGCGATGGGGCGGTACTGGGTGGAGCGGTGGCAGTGGGAGCGGGACACCCACCGGATGACCGTGGCCGAACGGGCCGGAACGGTGGTGGGGTTCAGCCACCTCGGCCCCGACGACGAGGACGACCCCGCCACCGGGCTGCTCAACGCGATCCACCTGGAGCCGACCGAGCAGGGTCGGGGCACCGGCCGGGCGCTGATGGTGGACGCCCTGGACGCCATGCGGGCGCGCGGCTGGCGTCGCGCGGTGCTCTGGGTACTCCGGGAGAACGCGCACGCGCGCTCCTTCTACGAGCGCGGCGGCTGGACCCCAACAGGCGTGGAGCGCGAGGAGCACATCGGCACCGCCCTAACCCCCCAGATCCGCTACACCCGCCCCCTCTAACCCCCACCCCGCGCCCTCCCCGGCCGGCCCTCCCGGCGATCATGGACTTGTGGTGGGCAGTTGAGGCACTTCTGCACCTTCTGCTCACCACCACAAGTCCATGATCGACGCGAGCGGTGGGGTGGGGGCGGAACGGTCGGGTGGGGGGTTAGTGGGCTCCGAGGTGGGACAGGAGGTCCTGGCGGGTCAGGACGCCCTTGGGCTTGCCGTCGACCAGGACCAGCGCGGCGTCCGACTTCTCCAGCAGGCCAACGGCCTCGCTGACCGGCTGGCCACCACCGATCATCGGCAGCGGGTCACCCATGTGCCGCTCGATGGTGTCGTGCAGGTGAGCCTGGCCGGTGAACAGCGCGTCGAGCAGGTCCCGCTCGGCGATCGAGCCGGCGACCTCGCCGGTCACGACCGGCGGCTCGGCCTTGAGCACCGGCAACTGCGAGACGCCGTACTCGCGCATGTAGTCGATCGCGTCGCGGACCGTCTCGGTCGGGTGGACGTGCACCAACTCGGGCAGACCGCCGGGCTTGCTCGCCAGCGCGTCGGCCACGGTGGGCTCGGCCCCGGAGTTGTCGAGGAAGCCGTACCGGGCCATCCACGAGTCGTTGAAGATCTTCGAGAGGTAGCCCCGGCCGCCGTCCGGCAACAGCACCACGATCACGTCATCCGGGCCGGCCTTGCGGGCGACCTCCAGCGCGGCCACCACCGCCATTCCGCAGGAGCCGCCGACCAGCAGCCCCTCCTCGCGGGCCAGCCGCCGGGTCATCTCGAAGGACGCCTTGTCGGACACCTCGATGATCTCGTCGGCGACGCCCCGGTCGTACGTCTCGGGCCAGAAGTCCTCGCCGACGCCCTCCACGAGGTACGGCCGGCCGGTGCCGCCGGAGTAGACCGAACCCTCCGGGTCGGCGCCGACGATCCGCACCCGGCCCTCGGAGGCCTCCTTGAGGTACCGCCCGATACCGGAGATCGTGCCGCCTGTGCCGACACCCGTCACGAAGTGGGTGAGCCCGCCCTCGGTCTGCTTCCACAGCTCCGGGCCGGTGGTCTCGTAGTGCGAGCGCGGGTTCGCCGGGTTGCTGTACTGGTCGGGCTTCCACGCGCCGGGGATCTCGCGGGTCAGCCGGTCGGACACGTTGTAGTACGAGCGCGGGTCCTCCGGGGCGACCGCCGTCGGGCAGACCACCACCTCGGCGCCGTACGCCCGCAGCACGTCCTGCTTGTCCTGGCTGACCTTGTCGGGGCAGACGAAGACGCACCGGTAGCCCTTGAGCTGGGCGACCAGGGCCAGCCCGACACCGGTGTTGCCGCTGGTCGGCTCGACGATGGTGCCACCGGGCTTGAGCAGGCCGGCCGCCTCGGCGTCCTCGACCATGCGCAGGGCGATCCGGTCCTTCACCGAGCCGCCCGGGTTGACGTACTCGACCTTGGCGAGCACGGTGGCCCGGATGCCCTCGGTGACGTTGCGCAGGCGGACGAGCGGGGTGTTGCCGATCATGTCGACGACGTTGTCGTAGTACTGCACGGTGTGCCCTTCGTTGCGGCGCCGGCGACGGCGGCCGGGCAGACGTATCCTCGCCGCCCAGCGTACGTGCCGTCAGTGCGCCAGACCCCCGGGGATGACCGAGCTGCGCCGGGCCTCCCACTCCAGGAAGCGGTCGGTCTCGGAGAGCACGCTGCCCGCCAGCCAGGTGACCATGACCGCGTCGTCGGCCAGCCCGAAGATCGCCAGCGGGATCTCCGGCAGGAAGTCGATGGGCGAGACGATGTACGCCGTGGCCGCCGTCATCATGGCCAGCCGGAGGCCGCCGTCGTACTCGCCCCTGGCGGTGGCCCGGATCATCCGGGGCAGCGCCGCCAGCCGGGCGCCCAGCGAGGGCCCGCCGCGCGCCCCTGCCGCCAGTGCCCGCGCCAGGGCCGCGAACGCCGCGCTGCGCTTCAGTGTCTTCCCCATCGTCGTGCTCCTCTCCGCCGGATCAGCGTGGCGGGTCGGCGCAAGTCGGCCGGCCTCCACCGGACAGGTACCCCGTCGCGTCGGTTTCCAGGCACCCGCGAGCCGTGACGACGACAGCGGTGTGTCGGGCCGGCGCGATAATGTCGCCATATGGGGGTGGCTGGTTCTGTCGTACCCGTTGGTCCGCGCTGGCGGCAGGCCTTGCGGATCGCCCGACTGGCGGCGATCGGCACGGGCGCCACGGCGGCGGCCGCGATGGCGACCGGCGGGGTGCTGCTCGGCCAGGCCCGCCAGGCCCGCCGCACCATTCCGATGGCCGAGGCGCCGCCGCCGCGCTGCGACGGGATGTACGGCGCGAAGTTCCCCGGCCCCGCGCTCACCATGGTCGTGCTCGGTGACTCGTCGGCGGCCGGCTACGGGGTGCACCGCCGCCGGGAGACACCCGGAGCGCTACTCGCCACCGGCCTGTCCCGGCGGCTGCACCGGCCGGTGCAGCTGCGCCGGTTCGCGGTGGTCGGTGCCATCTCCGCGGCCCTGCGGCACCAGGTGGAGGCGGCGCTCGAATGCTCCCCGGACATCGCGGTGATCCTGATCGGGGGCAACGACATCACCAACCGCACCCCGCGTGGCCTGGCGGTGCGCTACCTGGTCGAGGCGGTCCGCTCGCTGCGCGACGCCGGCTGCGAGGTCGTCGTCGGAACCTGCCCCGACCTCGGCGCGATCCGGCCCATCCAGCCGCCGCTGCGCTGGCTGGCGCACCGGTGGAGTCGCCAGCTCGCCGCCGCCCAGACGGTGGCCGTGGTCGAGGCGGGCGGCTGGACGGTGTCCCTCGGCGACCTGCTCGGCCCACGGTTCGCGGCCGAGCCGCTGCGGATGTTCGCCTGGGACCGGTTCCACCCCTCCGCCGAGGGGTACGCGATGGCCGCCGCCGCCCTGCTGCCGACGATGCTGTCCGCGCTCGGGGCGGGGCAGGAACGACGGGTCACACCGGCGCGGGGCGAGGGCGTACGGTCGCTGCCAGAGGCCGCGCAGGAGGCGGCCCGGCACGCCGGAACCGAGGTCAGCGGCACCCAGGTCCGGGGCCGCGACCGGGGGCCGGCCGGCCGGTGGGCGCAACTGCGCCGCCGGGCGTTCTTCGGTGTGCACGCGGTGCCGCAGCCCGGCGGCGCGGACGCCTCGACAGTGGAGGGACTGGCATGAACGAGCGCAGCGAGCGGGACGTGACCGAGGGCCTCCCCGGCCGGCTGGGTCGGGCGGCGGCGCTCTCGCTGCTCGCCGGCACGGTCGGTGGCGCCGCCGTCCTGGCCGGCGAGGCGTTCGTCGCACGGCACCGGCGGTACGCCCAGCCGGAGCTGGGGCTGGCTCTGCGCGCCACGATCGGTCGGGCCGACGCCGCACCGCTGCGCCTGGTGCTGCTCGGTGACTCGTCGGCGCTCGGTGTCGGCGTCGACCGCCTCGACGACACCATCGGCGGGCAGTTGGCCAACCTGCTCGCGGAGGGGCCGTCCGGCCGCCGGGTGCACCTGTCCAGCGTCGGCGTCTCGGGCTCCCGCTCCACGGACCTGGCCACCCAGGTCGCCCGGGCCCTGCTCGGTGAGCGGCCCGACGTGGCGCTGATCCTGATCGGGGCGAACGACGCCACCGGGCTACGCCGGCCGGGTGACGCGGCCGCGTACCTCGGGGCGGCGGTGCACCGGCTGCGGGAGGCGCGCGTCGAGGTGGTGGTGGGCACCTGCCCCGACCTCGGGGCGGTACGCGCCATCGCGCCGCCGCTGCGTCAACTCGTCGGCTGGTCCGGCCGGCGGATGGCCCGCGCGCAGACCACCGCGGTGTTGGAGGCGGGCGGGACGGTTGTCGACCTGGCCACCGAGACCGGTCCGGTGTTCCGGGCCGACGCGGGCACGCTGTGCCACGACGGTTTCCACCCGTCGGCCGACGGCTACCGGGTGTGGGCGCACGCCCTGCTACCGGCCGTGGTGGCCGCCGCAGCGGTCGCCTCCCGGCGTTGACGCACGCCGGGCGAGGGTGACATTTCCCGCCGCCTCCGCTTCTTCCGCGCCATGTTACCGGCGGGTTAACGTTGGCCCATGCCGATTGAGTCGTCCCGCGACGCCGTCATCGTCGCTACCGCCCGCTCCCCCATCGGCCGGGCCCACAAGGGGTCCCTGCGCGATGTCCGCTCCGACGACCTCGCCGCGACCATCGTCCAGGCCGCCCTGGACAAGATCCCCCAGCTCGACCCGAGCACCATCGACGACATCCACCTCGGGTGCGGCCTGCCCGGTGGCGAACAGGGCTTCAACATGGCCCGGGTGGTGGCCACCCTGCTCGGCCTGGACGCCGTCCCCGGCGCCACGCTGACCCGCTACTGCGCCTCCTCGTTGCAGACCACGCGGATGGCCCTGCACGCGATCCGGGCCGGGGAGGGCGACGTGTTCGTCTCCGCCGGGGTCGAGATGGTCTCCCGCTACGCCCGGGGCAGCTCCGACGGCCTGCCGCCGGAGGCGCAGGCACTGGTCGGCGGCGGCTGGGAGAACCCGCGCTTCGCGTCCGCCGCGGAGCGTTCGAAGCGCCGCGCCCAGGGTGGCGCCGAGGTGTGGACCGACCCGCGCGACAGCGGCGACCTGCCGGACATCTACCTGACCATGGGGCAGACCGCGGAGAACCTGGCCCAGGTGTACGACGTCACCCGTGCCGACATGGACGAGTTCGGCGTACGCAGCCAGAACCTCGCCGAGAAGGCCATCGCCGACGGCTTCTGGGCCCGGGAGATCACCCCGGTCACCACCCCGGACGGCACCGTGGTGAGCGCCGACGACGGTCCCCGATCCGGCGTCACCCTCGACGCGGTCGCCGGGCTGAAGCCGGTGTTCCGTCCCGACGGCCGGATCACCGCCGGTAACTGCTGCCCCCTCAACGACGGGGCCGCCGCCGTCGTGGTGATGAGCGCCCAGCGGGCCGAAGAGCTGGGCGTGACCCCGCTGGCCCGGATCGTCTCCACCGGCGTGACGGCGTTGTCGCCGGAGATCATGGGCCTCGGGCCGGTGGAGGCGTCCCGGCAGGCGCTGCGCCGGGCGGGCATGACCATCGACGACGTCGACCTGGTTGAGATCAACGAGGCGTTCGCCGCCCAGGTCATCCCCTCCTACCGCCAACTGGGCATCCCGGAGGACAAGCTCAACGTGATGGGCGGCGCGATCGCGGTCGGGCACCCGTTCGGTATGACCGGCGCCCGGATCACCGGCACCCTGCTCAACGCCCTCGAGTGGCACGACAAGACGATCGGTCTGGAGACCATGTGCGTCGGCGGCGGCCAGGGCATGGCCATGGTCCTCGAACGGCTCAACTGACGGTCTGAGCGCGCCCGGCGTCGCGCGGCTGCGGGTCCGCTGCGGGCCGTAGGCCGCACCCGGCGGCTCAGAGCGCGTTGCGGGTCGCCGTCACCTCGGCGGCGGCCCGCGCCAGCACCTCGTCGTCGGCCCCGGCGGCGAGCAGGTCGGCGGTCACCACCCGCAGCTGGTCGGGCAGGGCCAGGTCGTTGTCGAGCCGGGGCACGGTGCGACGTGGTTGCCCCTCGGCGTCGGCCGCCAGGTTGGCGACCTCCTGCACCAGACGGTGCACCAGATCGGCGCGGGGCACGTTGCCGGTGGTCGCCGTCGCGGCCCAGCGCGGCTGCTCCCAGTGCCCGACCTGGCCGACCAGCAACCGCACGGCCTGCTCCAACTCCGCTACGCTCACCGCGCCGAGTCTACGGCCGACCCGCACCGCACAACCGGTCGCCGCAAGCGGGATCAACTCGACCTGCTGGAAACCGGGGCATCACCGCGCCCCGGACACCCCGAGATTCGCTGAACCGAGTCGATCAAGCAGGCCGGTCAGCGGCGCAGGTAGCTGAGCAACCGCAGCAACTGCCAGTAGAGGAACACCAGGCCGGTCACCAGGCCGAACGCGCTCAGCCACGCGTACCGGCGGGGTCGGCCGTCGCGCACCGAACGCTCGACCAGATCGAAGTCGAGGATGAAGCTGAACGCGCCCGCGATGATCGCCACCACCGAGAAGGCGTACGGCAACCAGCCGACCTCCCCGCTGACGCTGTAGACCGCCAGCCCCGGCCGGCCGGAGATCAGGTAGGAGACGAGGTTGACCACGCTCAGCACGGCGATGCCGAGGAGCGTGCCGATCACGAGCCGGGCCAGCCGGGGCGTCGCGCGGATCACCCGGGCCCGGTACAGCGCGGCCATGCCGAGGAAGACACCGAAGGTCCCGGCCACCGCCTGCACGACGATCCCCGGGTAGACCTGCTCGAAGGCCCGGCTGGCCACCCCGAGCAGCAGCCCCTGGAGCAGCGCGTAGCCGACGATCGGCACCGGATTGGTGATCCCCCGCAGCGAGATGACCAGTACCAGCACGATCGAGGCGAGGGCGGTGCCGGCCAGGGCCGCGCCCAACCACACCGCGTCGGGCACCACGGCCCAGGACACCGCGGCGGTCGCGCCGGTGAGCAGGAGCAACCCGACGGTACGCACCACGACGTCGTCGACGGTCATCGGCTCGACGTCGCGGGAGCTGACCACCCGGGACTCCAACCGGCTGGTCTCGTCCAGCCGGTTGAGCACCGGGTTGTTGCTGCGCACTGTCGCCTCCTTCGCCCGCGTACCCCTGGCAGTCACTCTGCCAAGGGTGGCCCGGCGGTGGCGGCGAAACGGCGCGGACGACGGCGCCCGCCCCTGCGGGAAGCGGGAGCGGGCGCCGGTCAGCGGTGCGGACGAGGTCAGTCGTCGCCCTGGAAGTAGCTCAGCAGGCGCAGGATCTCGATGTAGAGCCACACCAGGCTGACCAGGATGCCGAACGCGGCGACCCAGGAGTAGCGCTGGGGCAGGCCCATCCGGACGCCGTCCTCGATCTCCTTGAAGCTGAGCACGAAGCTCAGCGAGGCGACCACGATGCAGACGAGGCTGAAGCCGATGGCCAGCGGGCTGCCGTCCCGCAGACCCGTGTTGACGCCGAACAGCGCCAGCACCAGGTTGATCAGCATGACGCCGGCGAGGCCGACGATGGCCGTCGACACGACCTTCACGAACATCGGGGTGGCCCGGATGATCTTCGCCTTGTAGATCATCGTCATCAGGAAGAAGATGCCGAAGCTCGCCACGGCGGCCTGGAGCACGATGCCGTCGTAGAAAGTTGCGAACGCCTTGCTGACCATGCCGACGAAGACGCCCTCGACCACCGCGTACGCGATGACCAGCGCCGGGTTGGCCATCCGGGAGAACGAGATGATCATGCCGAGGACCAGGCCGACGACTGCCGCGCCGATCCAGGCGGCACCGACCAGCGCGTCGGGTACGAGCACCCAGGCGGCCGCGGCCGTGATGCCGAGGATGCCGAGCAGGGCGACCGTCTTGACGACCACGTCGTCGACGGTCATCGGCGCCACGGTGGGCGGCGCGGCCGGGTAGCCGGCCTGGGACGGGTACTGCTGCGGAATGCCGGGCTGTCCGTACGGCCCGGTCGGTGCGTACCCGGCGGAGCGCTCCCGCTCGGCCGCTTGGCCGAGCCGGGCGAGCACCGGGTTCGAGGTCTTCACTGTCTGGCCTCCCTCAGGGGGTCGTTTGCACGTGAACGTGCCCACCAAGAGTAAACTGCCCGGCCCATTCCTGGTGATCACGAATGGGAACGCGAGGCCGTGGCGGATGGTGCCCGGGGCGGGGGTCGAACCCGCACGCCTTTCGGCAGCCGCTTTTAAGGCGGCCGTGTCTGCCGTTCCACCACCCGGGCGGGTGGCACCCGCGCGTCGACACGCACGGTGCAGTGTCACCGTAGCCGGTCGGCGGCGACCCGGCGTACCCCGCCAGCTTGGCCACATTAGGGTCGATGCCGTGAGCAGCGCAGCCCCAACGGCCCCCGACGCCGCCCCTGACCAGGGGGTCCGCCTCGCCGATCCGGTCGAGCGCCCGACCCGGGCCGTACGGCTGCGCACCGCCGTCCGCCGCCACCGGACGGACCTTCTGGTCGCCCTCGTGTGGGTGGCGCTGGCCGGCTGGCTGACCCACGGGCTGTGGCCCGACCCGGGTGGGCGCACGTTGGCGCTCAATCCCGAGGACCAGACGCTCTACGAATGGTTCCTGGCGGTCGACGCACGCGCACTGCTCGGTGACTTCCACCTGCTCACCGACCGGCTCAACGCCCCGGACGGCGTCAACCTGATGGCCAACACCACGGTCATCGCGCTCGGTGTGCTCTGCGCGCCGGTCACCCTGCTGTTCGGTGCGCCCACCTCCTTCGCGCTGCTCGCCGCCGCCAACCTGGCCGGCACCGCCCTCGCCTGGTACCTGCTGTTCCACCGGACGTTGCGCGTCCGCCGGCTCGCCGCCGCGCTCGGCGGCGGTCTGTGCGGCTTCGGTCCCGGCATGGTCTCGCAGACGAACAGCCACCTGCACATGACGGCGCAGTGGCTCGTGCCGGTGATCGTCTGGCTGGTGGTACGACTGCTGCGGGCGTCCGACCCGGGTGCGGGTCGCGGTCGGCCCGTCGGCCCGGACCGACGCCGGATGGTCAGCTCCGCGGTCGGTCTGGCGGCCGCCGTCACCGCGCAGGTCTTCATCGGCGAGGAGGTGCTCTTCCTCAGCGCCGTCACGCTGCTGGTGATGGCGATCGCGTACGCCCTCGCGGACCGGGACCTCGCCCGGAGGGCGCTGCCCGGGTTCGCCGGCGGACTGGCGATCGCCGCCGGTCTGGCGATGGTGGTGCTCGGCTACCCGCTGTGGTTCCAGTTCGCCGGACCGCAGGGTGTCTCCGACGGGATGTTCAGCCCGGCCTACTTCTCGGCCGACCTGAGCAGTTGGTGGGCTGTCTCCCCGCTGTCGGTGGCCGGCAGCGACGAGGCGTCCCGGCTCACCACCGGCCCGGCCGAGTACAACACCTTCCTCGGCTGGCCCCTGCTCCTGGTCACCGCCGCCTGCGCGGTCTGGGCCGGCCGACGCCGACTGGTGCTGGCGTGTGTGGCGGCGGCCCTGGTGATGGGCGCTCTCTCGCTCGGCCCGGAGGTGGTGCTCGGCGGCACCCGCACCGCGCTGCCCGGCCCGTACGCCCTGCTGGCCGGCCTGCCGGTGGTGGACGGCGCCCTGCCGATGCGGTTCGGCCTGGCCCTGCTCCCGATCGTCGCGACGGTGCTGACCCTCGCCGTCGACCGGGCACTGGGCAGCGCCGGACGAGCACGTCGGCTGGTGCCGCTGGCCGTGGCCGCGGCTCTCCTGCCGATCTTCCCGACCCCGCTGCCGACCGCCGGGCGGCCCGCCCTGCCGGAGTTCATCACCGGCGGACACTGGCGGCAGTGCGTCGACCCCGGTGGTGTCCTGGTTCCGGTGCCGCCACCCACTCCCAAGGAGCCGTGGCCGATGCGCTGGGCGGCCGCCGCCGACGCCGGGTTCGGCCTGCCCGAGGGGTTCTTCATCGGCCCCTACGGACGCGGTGGCACCGCCGCCATGGGCACCTTCAAGCAGCCCACCTCGGCGCTGCTGGCCGACGTCGCCCGCCGCGGCGACCAACCGGCCATCGGTGACGAGCAGCGCCGGCAGGCCGCGAAGGACGCGGACTTCTGGGGCGCGTCCTGCGTGGCGCTGGCCGACGACGCCCCGCACGCGGCGAGCCTGAAAACCACCCTGGAGCAGCTCTACGGTCCGGCGACCAGGATCGCCGACGCGTGGACCTGGAAGGTCTGACCCACCCCAACCAGTGCCCCCAACGGCGCCGATCTTGCACTTTCGGATGGTGCAATGACCGCTTTGGGGGCCATTGTCACCACAGAAAGTGCAAGATCGGCGGGGTGGAGCGAGGGCTGCGGGAACGCAGCGCGGGTCAGACGCGCGGAGCGCCGACCGGCTGGGACGCCTCGACGAACTCCTCACGCGGGTCGTGCAACTGGCCCAGCGCGACCACCTCACGCTTGAGGAAGAACGCCAGCGACCAGTCCACCACGACCCGGACCTTGCGGTTGAACGAGGGGATCCGGCTCATGTGGTACGTCCGGTGCATGAACCAGGCCGGCCAGCCGGTCATCTTGATGCCGTACACCTGGGCGACGCCCTTGTGCAGGCCGAGGCTGGCCACGCTGCCCGCGTGCTTGTGCTTGTAGTCGACCGGCTCGCGACCCCGGATCACCGCGACGATGTTGTCGGCCATCCGCGCGGCCTGACGCACCGCGTGCTGCGCGCTCGGCGAGCAGAAGTTGCCCGGCTCCTTGGTCAGATCCGGAACGGCGGCGCAGTCACCCGCGCTCCACGCGCCCTCGATCACCCGGTCACCGTCGACCACCTGAAGGGTGGGGATGCAGGTGACCCGCCGGCGATCGTCGCGGGGGAAGTCCGTCGCGTCCAGCATCGGCGACGGCTTCACACCCGCCGTCCACACGATCGTGTCGGACCGGAAGCTGTCCCCGTCGGAGAGCTTCACCACCCCGTCGACACAGGACTCCAGGCGGGTGTCCAGCCGGATGTCCATGTTGCGCTTCGTGAGCTGCTGCACCGTGTAGGCGCCCATGTCCCGGTCGACCTCGGGCAGAACCCGCTGGGTCGCCTCGACGAGCACCCAGCGCATGTCCTCCGGCTTCAGCTCCGGGTAGTAGCGCAGGGCGTCCCGGGCCATGTCCTCCATCTCGGCGAGCGCCTCGATGCCGGCGTACCCACCGCCGACGAACGTGAAGGTCAACGCCGAACGGCGGACCTCCGCGTCCGGGGTCGCGGCCGCGATGTCCAGCCGGTCCAGCACGTGGTTACGGAGGTAGATCGCCTCGCCGATGGTCTTGAACCCGATGCCCTGTTCGTGCAGGCCCGGAATCGGCAGCGTCCGGGACACCGACCCCGGGGCCACGATCACGTGGTCGTACGCGATCTCCCGGGCCGGGCCGGCGATCGGCTGCACGGTCGCCACCTTGCGGTCGTGCTCGACGCGCGTGACAGTTCCCGCCACCACCGTGCACCGGCGCAGCTCCCGGCGCAGCGGCACCACGGAGTGCCGGGGGGAGATGTTCCCCGCCGCGGCCTCGGGGAGGAACGGCTGGTAGGTCATGTGGGGCTGGGGGTCCACGACGATGACCTCAGCCTCACGGGAGCTGAGCTTCTTCGACAGGCGCAGGGCGGCATAGAGGCCGACGTGCCCGGCACCCACCACAAGGATCCGCTTCGGATTCACGTCGTCTATCTTTCCCCGCCCTGCTCAGGTAATCCCGCTCGCGCCCCCCATCTGTGACGGAACACAACCCCTGTGACCTGCGTAACCCTGCCGCATCACGGGTTCACCTGCGCCGCAGCAGCCAACCCAGCAACGCGGCGACACCCACCGCCACCAGCAGCCCCAGCACGGTGACCCACTGGTGACCGGCCTCGCCACCCACGCTCGCCACCTGCAACAGCAGCACCCCCAACACGGCCGTACCCAGCAGCACCGCCGCCACCCGCAGCAGCCACCGGCTGACCAGTCCCGGGTCCACCACCCCGTCGTACGGCAGCAGCGCCGCCAGCGCGCACAGGGAATGCCCCAGGTACAGCAGCGCGGCGACGGCGAGCAGCCGCCACAACGCCACCGGCCGGCCGTACCCGTCGACGGCGAGCAACCAGCCACCCACCATCACCAGCGCCGCGAACGTCGGCCACAACCGTCGCGGACCCACGGCCGGCAGCAGCGCGGCCACCGCCAGGAGAAGGAGCGGCCGACCGGTCAAGACCTCGGAGGGAAACGCCACCGCGTAGCCGACGAGCGTCGTGACGAAGATCGCGGCCCGTACCAGCAGCGGAATGGCGCTGATCCGGGTCACGGCGTCCTGAGCGGCCCGAACCCGCTCCACGACGGCGTTCATCGTGCCCCTGTCGTTCGCGACTGCGGGGCTCGCAAACCCGGCTCACTCCTCGCGCTCATCGTGCTCCTGTCGCTCGCGACTGCGGGGCTCGCAAACCCGGCTCACTCCTCGCGCTCATCGTGCTCCTGTCGCTCGCGACTGCGGGGCTCGCAAACCCGGCTCACTCCTCGCGCTCATCGGCCACCCACCCTCGGGGCCGTCGCCAGCCGCGCCACGTCCCGTAACACCTGGTCGAGGCTGCCCGCGCCGGCCCAGCGCACCACGGGTACGCCGTGCTCCCGGAGCTGCCCGATCATCGTCTCCCGGTCCAGTCGCCACAGCCGGTACGCCACCTCGGCCCACCCCCGGTCCTTCGGCGGTGTCAGGTCGGCCGGCAACGTGTCGACCGCCACCACGAACCGGCCGGCGCGGGCCAGCCGGGCCAGCATCTGCGCCGACCGCTCGTCCAGCAGCGGGGTGAGGACCACCACCAACGCGTCCGAGGAGAGCAACTGCGGGCCGAAGACCTGGTCGTACGGCTCGTGCTGGGCCGCCTCGGCGCGTACGTCGAGCAGCCACTCCAGCACCGTCAGGTACTGCCGTCGGCCGGCGGCGGGCCGCAGTCGGCGAGCGCCCGGCCCGTACTCCAGCAGCGACACCCGATCGCCCCGGTGCAGGTAGTGCTCGGCGATCGCGGCGGTCGCCCGCACGGTGGTGTCCAGTACGGACGCGGCACCGTCCACACCGCCGGAACGGCCCGCCTCGGCGAGCACGTCGAGCAGCACCACCACCTCGGCGTCACGGTCGGACAACGTCGCCGCCACGTGCAACTGCCGGGCCCGCAGCGACACCCGCCAGTCGACGCGGCGGAGGCGGTCGCCCGGGGCGAAGATCCGTACCCCGGCCAGCTCACCGCCCTCTCCCGGACGGCGGGAGTGGTGCGCGCCCACCAGACCGGCGGCGCGGGGCATCGCCTCCACCGCCTCGAACGGCTCGGTGCGCGGATAGACCCGCACCGGGACCGGTTCGGTGATCACCGCCCGGGACACCAGCAGGCCACCGGCGGCGGCGACCCGCGCTCCGGCCGGGCCGACGGGGTGCCGGCCCCAGCGCAGAGCCCGTCCGGCCAGTTCCAGGTCCACCGCCGCACCGGTGGGCACCGATGTCACGAACGGCCGATCGGCGGGCGAACGTCTGCGGCCGGAGGCTGGCGGGGTGTCGGCGGTGGGCGGCGCGTCGGCGGCCTCGACGCCGGCGAAGCCGGCACGGGTGATCCGTAACCACGGCGAGACCCGCGACCGCACCACCACCACGTCGTAGTCGACCGTGTCGGGATTGCCGACACTGACGGCCGCCGACACCTCGCCGCCCTCGACCAACGGTCCGTCCTCGGCGCAGGTGATCCAGACCTGCGGCAGCGCGGCGGGCCTGCGCCGCAGGGCGTACGCGGTGCCGATCGCGAACGGGGCCGCCAGCACGACGAGGTCGACCCGTCCGAGCAGCACTCCCGCCACCAGCAGCAGGCCGGCGAGTAGCACGGCGCGACCGAGCGCGGGAGTGGGCGCCCAGCCGGCGCTCGACTCCGGCTCGGTGGGTCGCGGCGCGGACGCGGTCGGACCGGTCATCAGTGTCGGGGCCCGCCGGCGGCGTAGCTGGGCAGGGCGCCGCTGGCCGGAGCCGGCGTCCCCTCCAACACCTCACCGACCACAAACGCCGGGTCGACGCGGCGCAGCCACATCTCGGGGCGCAGGGTGATCCGGTGGGCCAGCGCGGGCGCGGCGACGTCCTTGACGTCCTCCGGCACCACATAGTCCCGGCCGTCGAAGACGGCGCGGACCCGGGACAGCAGCAGCAGCGCCAACGAGCCCCGTGGCGAGGCCCCGACCAGCACCGACGGGTGTTCCCGGGTGGCCGCGGTCAGCGCCACGATGTACCGGCCGATCGAGTCCTCCACCACCACGTCCTCCAGGGCGGCCTGCATGGCCCGCAGGGTGGCGGCGTCCACCACCGGCTTGATATCCGCCTCCTCGCGGCGGCGGCCCATCCGGCGGCGCAGCACCTCCCACTCCTCCTCGTGCTGCGGGTAACCGAAGGAGACCCGCAGCAGGAACCGGTCGAGCTGCGCCTCGGGCAGCGGATAGGTGCCCTCGTACTCGATGGGGTTCGCGGTCGCCAGCACGTGGAACGGCTCGTCCAGCTTGTACGTGACGCCCTCGACCGAAACCTGCTTCTCCTGCATGGCTTCGAGCAGCGCGGACTGGGTCTTCGGCGGCGTCCGGTTGATCTCGTCGGCGAGGAGCAGGTTGGTGAAGACCGGCCCCGCCCGGAAGGTGAAGTCACCGTTGCGCTGGTCGTAGAGGAAGGAGCCGGTGACGTCGGCGGGAAGCAGGTCGGGGGTGAACTGGAGGCGGCGGAAGTCCAGCCCGAGCGCCTGCGCGAAGGAGCGCGCGGTGAGCGTCTTGCCCAGACCGGGCAGATCCTCCAGGAGCACGTGGCCGCCGGCCAGGATTCCGGCGAGGACCAGTTCCAACGCGTCGCGCTTGCCGACCACGACGGTGCCGACCGCGTCCAGGACGGCCCGCGCCAGGCGACCGACCTCGGCGGCGGGCATGCTCCGGTCCACGTCGTTCATCAGATTTTCTCCAGTTCGGCGACGATCACCGCGAGATCGCGCGGCGACGGGGGGCGTCGGGGCGGGGTTTCCAGGAACGTCCACAGCCGATCGCCCAGCAGGGCTCGGGCGCGGACGGGATCCGACTCACGGGTCACGGCGTGCTTCAGGCGAAGCCGCTCGTCGGCCAGTTCCGCGAGCCGGGGCAGGATCACCCCGGTGAAGCGTTCGGGTCGCGTCGTGGACCAGTCCAGCGGCAGTTCCCAGCCGTTGATCGCGGCGCGCAGCGCGTCCCGGGCACCCCAGTTCCAGGTGCCGTCGTCGTCCTGGGCGAGCCGGGTGCGGGACCTCGCCGCCGGTGGCGGCGCGAGCGCTGCGGCGACCCGGCGTACGGCGGACACGGCGAACACCCCGGCGACCAGGATCGCCAGTGAGATCTGCAGGCCGACCGCCCGGAGACCGACGACCAGCACGGCGACCAGGGCCGCGTTGCCGGCCAGGGCCCGGAACACCCGCCCGGCCCGGCCACCGGACTTCCGGTCGTCGTGCCTCGGCCGCTCCTCCTCGAAGGTGAGCAGGTCGTCGATGCTGGCGCTGCCACTCATGCCGGCACCTCGGGTGGACCCGTCGTCACGATGGTGAGTTCGCCACGCAACCGCCGCAGCGCGGCACGGGCCTGGTCGCGGGTGCCCTCGCGGACCTCACGCGTGGCGTACCGGGCCTCGCGGTAGACGTGCGCGAACTCGGCCAGCACGTCGGCGCTGACGATCGCCGGGACACCTGTCGACTCGTCGCCCCGCAGCAACCGGGTGACCAGGTCGGTCGGTGTGTCGCCGAGATGCCGGGGCACACCGGCGGCCGAGGCGGCCTCCTCCAGACGTACCCAGCAGGCGATCACCGCGACACGGGGATCGGTGGACTGGTCGTCCAGCTCCACCAGGCCGGCGTCCAGGGCGGCGACCACCTCGCGGGCCGTGCCCTCGGCCGTACGCCGGGCCCGCTGCGCCGGTAGGGAACGCGAGGTGCGGCGCAGCGCGCCACGGAGCAGGATCCAGGTGAGGTAGCCCAGCACCGCGAGGATCGCCAGCCCGAGCAGGGCCATCGCCACGGTGGCGATCCACTGCGGGATGTGCGCCTGGGTGGCCTCGCCGGTGTCCCTCGGCTCGACGGGGATCGACGGCGACGGCACGTCCGTCGGATATTCCGGCACCCAGGGCACACTCTTCGCGACCGGCGGGATCCGACTGGCGCCGATCGACGAGTGGGCGGACGCGAGCGCGGCCGCCGCGAGCAGGGCCGCCACCGCGCCCACCGGCCACCAGCGGCGCAGCAGGCCGAGCACCGGGCGGACCACACCCGGACCGGCGGGTGGCGACGGCGCGGGCGGGCGTGTTCCGGTCGTCATCGCCACCACCCCACGCGTTCTCAGTCCACTTCGGCCAACTGCTTGGCCCGGCCGAAGACGTCGTCCAACATCCCCGGTGTCAGCCGTCCGGTGAAGGTGTTCTGTTGGCTGACGTGGTAGCAACCGAGCAACTCCGGCACGGCCGCGCCGGACCAGTGTGCCCCATGGCCGAACGCGGGTCGCGGGCTGGGCGGGCGCTGCCCGTACACGTGGCGTAGCACCGGCCACCACGCGGCCCAGGCGAACGCGCCCAGCGCGACCACGACGCGCAGGGTGGGCCGGATCAGCGTGACCTCGCGGTGCAGCCAGGGCGCGCAGGTGTCCCGTTCGTCCGGGGTGGGCTTGTTGTCCGGCGGCGCGCAGCGGACGGCCGAGAAGATCCGGGTGTCACGCAGGGTGAGCCCGTCGTCGGCGGCGACGCTCGTCGGCTGGTTGGCCAGTCCGGCCCGGTGCAACGCCGCGAAGAGCACGTCGCCCGAACGGTCGCCGGTGAAGATCCGGCCCGTGCGGTTGCCTCCGTGCGCGGCGGGCGCGAGGCCCAGGATGGCGATGCGCGCGTCGCCGGGCCCGAATCCGGGCACCGGCCGACCCCAGTACTCCTGGTCGCGGAAGGCGGCCCGCCGCGTGCGGGCCACCTCCTCCCGCCACGCGACCAGCCGGGGACAGGCGAAACAGTCGCTGACCGCCGCGTCGAGATCGACCAGGTCCGCCGCCCGCGCGGCGCGGGCGACGACCTGGTCGGGGGTACGGGACTCAGCCAAGTTTGGCCCGGAAGAGTTCGAGGGTGCGCGCCCAGGCGCTGGCGGCGGCACGCTGGTCGAACGCCTCCGGCCGGTCGTCGTCGAAGAACCCGTGCGAGGTGCCCGGGTAGGCGTAGATCTGGCAGGTGCCGCCGGCCTCCTCGACGGCCCGGCGTACGGCCTGCACACTCTCGTCGGTGGAGGTGCCGTCCTCATCGGAGCAGTGGATGATGGCCGCCTTGCCGGCGTAGTCGACCCAGTCGGACCGCATCGACTCCCACGACAGAGCGGGATAGAAACCGGCGGTGGCCACGATCCGCTCGGAGCGGGTCGCCGACCGCAGGGCCAGGCTGGCACCGGCGCCGAACCCGACCGCGCCGACCTTGCCGGTGACCTCGGGACGCCCGGCGAGGTAGTCGGCGGCCTCCGCGACGTCCTTGGCCGCCTCGGCCATCCGATTCGCCAACTCGTGCTGCGCCTCGGCCGCCTCGCTGGTCGCCGCGCCGTGGCGGAAGTTCGGTACGAGGGCGACGAAGCCGGCCTCGGCGAACCGGTCCGCGACCGACCGGATGTGTGGGACCAGACCCCACGACTCCTGCAGGACGATGACGGCGGGGCTGGCCGTGCCGCTCGCGGGTATCGCGAGATACCCCTCGCTCGTGCCCCCGTTGCTGCGGTAGCTCACCATGTCGCCCATCGGCCGTCCTCCTAGCGGTCAGTCATCGTTGGCTGGTCGCCCAGTGGTCCTACGTGCCGGTAGCCTGCCACGCCGTGACCCCGGCCGGGAAGACGTCGGAACAGTGGCATTTACCTCCTGTTCGCCGGCCGGTGACCGCGGGTATGCCGACGGCGGCGGGGAATGTTCCCCGCCGCCGTCATCGGTGCTTCAGACGTGTTATCAGGCCTTCTTGGTCAGGCAGAGCACGTAGCCCTTCTTGCCCGACTCGATGCTGTAGAAAACGTACCCCTCCTCGCCTTCCTTGAAGAACTCGTTGCAGGTCGTCTCGGACTTGGCCTGGGTCTCGGTCTGCCCGTCGAGCCGACCGACCACGTTGTACGCGGCGTCGGTGGAGGTGCACTCGACGACCTTGGCGCCGTCGACCTCCTCCTCCTTGTCGCCCTTGATCTCGGGCAGCTCGGCGATGCAGTCGCCGGCCTTCGCGTCGGCGGTCTCGTCCTTGTTCACGAAGTTGCCGATGGCCGTGCCGAGGCCGAACTTCAGGCCGGCGATCACGAGGAAGATGACGATCGCGCCGATGATGCCGAGCGCCTTCTTCCCACCGGACTTACCCTCCGGCTCGGCCGGCGGCGGCGTCTCGACGGCCGGCTGGGCCGGCGTCTCGGCAGCCGGCTGAGCCGGCGCTGCGTCGGACGCGGGGGGCGGTGCGACCTGCTCTGACACGGGGGTTCCTTCCGAGGGATGAATGAGCAGACGACACCGTAACGATCATTGATTTCCGGTGTCGTCCCGCTCACCTCGTCCGTTCAGCTATTTCCCAGCATCGTGTGCATGATGTGGTTCACATCGCCCGTCAATTCGTCGGGGTCGGGGTCGGCTCGTCGCTCGGCGTCGCGCTCGGGCTGCCCGGCGTCACGCTCGGCGTGGGCGTACCGGTCGGCGATCCGCTGGCCGAGGGCGTGCTGGTCGGCGCCTCGGGCATCCGTGGCCCCCGAGGCCCGAACGGCGGCCGGTCCGGGCAGTACGGGTACGGCCGCAGCAGCGGGTTGCCGTACTCGTCAACCCGGCCTTCACAGTCCGGGTAGCCCAGACGAATCGGATTGCCGTTCTGGTCGAAGAGCCGGGCGTTCTCCACCAGCCGACCCTCGCTGTCGTAGACGAAGACGTCCCGCACCTGGCTGTACGGGTCGTTGATCGACGTCGGATCGATGCCGTAGTCGCCGTACCGCATCCGGTCCTCCGCCTGCATGAGAGCGGAGAGGGCAAAGAGGACGAGCACCGCGCTGCCGATCTGCACCGCCGATCGCGGCCAGCGGGTGAGCTGGGCCGAACGGCGACCGAGCCAGATCGAGGCGAGCACGAAGCCGACCAGCATGATCAGACCGGCGAGCAGCTCCCCACCGAAGCGGGGCAGCACCCCGAAGCTGCCGCCGGTGCTGATCACGGTGAGCAGCATCGCCGCCAGGTAGCCGCGCAGCACCCACCAGGCGGGGCGCAGCAGACGGAGGAATTCGCTCGCGGTGGCGTACCCCAGGGGTGGGCCGAGCCGGGAGTCGAGCGCGCGCAGCCGGCCGCGGACCCGGACCACGGCGGTGGCGACCCGCTGGTCGAGGTTGCGTCCGCCGCCCTCGCCGACGCCGGCCGCCGCGCGCAGCTCGGCGGCGTACGTCTCCGGCTCGCCCAGCCGCTCGACGAGGGTTCCCTCGGCCTCGGCGGCGACCTCGGTGAGGTGGTCGGCGAGGTCCTCGGTCAACTCGGTTCGGCGATCCGGCGGCAGGTCGGCCAGAGCGGCTCGGACCCGCGCCACGTAGTCGGTGATCTCCTGCTCCGTGACGGTCATGCCGCCAGCCCCCGATCGTCGAGCAGCGTGTCCATGGTGGTGGCGAACGAGCGCCAGAGCTTGCCGGAGCGGGTCAACTGGTCACGCCCGGCGGCGTTGAGCGAGTAGTACTTGCGGTGCGGGCCGGTCTCGCTCGGCACGACGTAGGTGGTGAGCAGGCCGGCGGCGAAGAGCCGGCGCAGCGTGCCGTAGACCGAGGCGTCGCCGATCTCCTCCAGGCCGGCCTCGCGGAGCCGGCGGAGGATGTCGTAGCCGTAGCCGTCTTCCTCCTTGAGGACGGCCAGGACGGCCAGATCGAGCACGCCCTTCAACAACTGTGTGGTGTCCACGCATTGCACACTAGTGTGCAATGCGAAATAGCGTCAACGACTCGCCGATATCAGGGGTTAGATCAACACGAGATCGCCGATGTCGGGGTGTCCGGGTGGCCCGGATACCGCGATATCGGCGATGTCGAGTCGATCAAGGCGGTGGCGGCCTACTGGAGGCTCCAGGCGATGCCGTCCAGAATGTCGTGCTCCGACGCGACCACCGAGGGCATGCCGGCCCGCTCCATGATCACGCGCAGGACCAGCGCCCCCGCGCCGATCACGTCGGCCCGACCCGGGTGCATCACGGGGATCTCCAGCCGCTGCGCGCTGGTCCGCTCCAGCAGGTCCGCCGTCACCCGCGCCACCGCCTCGTACGACACCCGGGCGTGGTGGATGCGCTCCGGCTCGTACCCCCGCAGGCCCTCGGCGATGGCCACCACGGTGGTGACCGAACCGGCGAGGCCGATCAGGGTGGCCGCCTCACGGCCGGGCACCGCCGCGAGCGCCCGGTCCACGACGGCGGCGATGTCGGCCTCCGCCGCCGCGACCTGCTCCGGCGTCGGCGGATCACCCGCCAGGTGCCGTTCGGTCATCCGGACGCAGCCGATGTCCACCGAGATCGCCGACCGCACACCGGCCCGGTCACCGACCACGAACTCGGTCGAGCCGCCGCCGATGTCGACGACGAGGAACGGCTCCTCGGCGTCGGCCGGCAGCCCGCGCACCGCGCCCGTGAACGACAGCCGGGCCTCCTCGTCGCCGCTCACCACCTCGGGCTCGACGCCGAGGGTGCGCTGCACCATCTCGGTGAAGTCGGCGGCGTTGGCGGCGTCCCGCGAGGCCGAGGTCGCGCACATCCGTACCCGCTGGGCACCCAGCTTCTCGATGTCGGCGGCGTACGACGCCAGCGCCACCCGCGTCCGCTCGATCGCCTCCGGCGCGAGCCGGCCCGTCCGGTCCACGCCCTGCCCCAGCCGGACGATCTCCATCCGCCGGGTCACGTCGACCAGCGGGGCCTGCGGCCCGGCCGACTCCTCCGGAAGGTCCGCGACCAGCAGTCGGATCGAGTTGGTCCCGCAGTCGATGGCCGCCACACGCGTCGTCACCCGGCAACCCTACGACAGCCGCCGTCCGGCGCGATCTACAGCCGCAGCAGCATCCGGGTGTTGCCCAACGTGTTGGGTTTGACCCGCTCCAGGTCCAGGAACTGGGCGACACCCTCGTCGTACGAGCGCAGCAACTGCTCGTAGACCGCTCGTGGCACCGGAGCGCCGTCGATCTCGCGGAAGCCGAACGAGCCGAAGAACCGGGTCTCGAAGGTCAGCACGAAGATCCGTGCCACGCCCAACTCCCGGGCCACGTCGATCAGTTCGCCGACCAGCCGGTGACCGATCCGCTGGCCCTGGCAGGTCGGGTCCACCGCGACCGTGCGGATCTCGGCCAGGTCCTCCCACATGACGTGCAGCGCGCCGCAGCCGACCACCGCGTCGTCCTCGGCCCGGACCGCCACCTGGAACTCCTGCACGTCCTCGTACAGGGTCACGGTGGCCTTGCTCAGCAGCCGCCGGTCGTCGGTGTACATGTCGACCAGCCGCCGGATGCCCCGCACGTCCCGGGTCTGGGCGCGCCGCACCAGGATCTGCCCCTCGGCCTGTGCGGTCATTCGGTGTCGGGCACGTCCACGCACGGCCCCGCCGTCCACCAGGGCTCGACCAGCGCCAACGTCTCGTCGCCGAACGGGTTCACGCCGGGGCCGGCGCCCAACGCGTGCCCGAGGTGCACGTGCAGGCACTTCACCCGGCCCGGCATCCCGCCAGCGGAGATGCCGGCGATCTCCGGCACCTCGCCGATCGCGTCCCGGCGGGCCAGGTAGTCCTCGTGCGCCGCCCGGTAGTGGGCGGCCAACTCCGGATCCGTCGCCAACCGGTCGGCCATCTCCCGCATCAGCCCCGCCGACTCCAGCCGGCTGCACGCCCCGGTGGCACGGGGGCAGGTCAGGTAGAACAGCGTCGGGAACGGGGTGCCGTCGGCGAGGCGCGGCGTCGTCTCCACCACGTCGGGCAGCCCACACGGGCAGCGGTGTGCCACCGCCCGGGTCCCCCGGGGAGGGCGGCCGAGCTGCGCGGCCACCGCGGCCAGGTCGGCCTCGGTCGCCGGTTCCCGTTGCGGCAGGGGTACGGAATCCGCCGCCGGCTCCGACGGTGGTACGACAGTCACGGTGCTCGTCTCTCCTGGTGTGCTGGTCGGTGGGTCACTTGCCCGGCTGCTGGCTGTCCGCCGCGCGCACGCTCGACCAGAGCGTGTCGTACCAGGTCACCGGGCCGGCCGGGGCACCCGAACCGGCCGGCTTGCCGGCGTCGCGGGCCGCGCCCTCGGCGTCGTTCAAGATCACCATCATCTTCTCGCCCGGCCGACCCATGAAGAACCGCTCCCGGGCCTGCGTGATCTTGTACTCGTCGTCCTGCCACTTGGCGGCCTCGGCGGCGAGCTCGGCGATCTCCTCCTCCTGCGCCGCCTGCGCGGCCTCCATCCGCTCGATGTCGGCCTGCTGGTCCAGGTAGACCCGCACCGGATAGGTGTACGCCAGGGCGAGCGCGATCAGCACCGCGAACAGCACGGTGGCTCGACCGGTGAAGCGACGGGGATGGGGTGCGGCGAGCCGCTTGACGGCACCGCCACCGGCGGCGGTACGACGGGCGGCGGCCGGACGACTCGCGGAGCGCCCACCCTCCGCGCCGCGGACGGCGCCCGGGGCGCGACCGGCGGCGCCACGCGTCTCGGCACGTACGCCGGCGTCCCGGAGCGACCCGCGGGTGGCCCGCCCGACGCCCGGCCGGCCGGCCTGACCCGGTCGGCGGGCGGGTCGTTGACCACCCGGTGTGCGGCGCTGCATCGTCACACCCCTCCCCCGAGGCTACGTCTGTCGCGTACGTGCGCCGGGAAGCCCCACGGCGGTGGGGCCTCCCGGCAACCACACTCAGGCCGAACGGTAACGCGGGAACGCACCCGCGCCCGCGTAGCGCGCCGCGTCGGCCAGCTCCTCCTCGATCCGGAGCAGCTGGTTGTACTTGGCGACCCGGTCCGAGCGGGCCGGAGCGCCGGTCTTGATCTGGCCACAGCCGGTGGCGACCGCCAGGTCGGCGATGGTGGTGTCCTCGGTCTCGCCGGAGCGGTGGCTCATCATGCACTTGAAGCCGGCCCGGTGGGCCAGGTCCACGGCGTCCAGGGTCTCGGTCAGCGAACCGATCTGGTTGACCTTCACGAGGACGGCGTTCGCCGCCTTCTCCGCGATGCCACGCGCGATGCGCTGCGGGTTGGTGACGAACAGGTCGTCGCCGACGATCTGCACCCGGTCGCCGATCGACGCGGTGAGCGTCTGCCAGCCGGTCCAGTCGTCCTCGGCCAGCGGGTCCTCGATCGACACGATCGGGTACTCGTCGGCGAGCTTGGTGTAGTAGGTGCTCATGTCCTCGGCGGACTTCGCGGCGCCCTCGAAGGTGTAGGTGCCGTTCTCGAAGAACTCGGTGGCCGCCACGTCGAGCGCGAACACGATGTCGGTGCCGAGCCGGTAGCCGGCCTTCTCGACCGCCTCGGCGATCAGGTCCAGGGCTGCCGCGTTGGTGGGCAGGTTCGGCGCGAAGCCGCCCTCGTCGCCGAGCCCGGTCGACAGGCCCTTCTTCTTGAGCACCGACTTCAGCGCGTGGTAGACCTCCGCGCCGGAGCGCAGCGCCTCGCGGAAGGTGGGCGCGCCGATCGGCGCGATCATGAACTCCTGGACGTCGACGTTGGAGTCGGCGTGCGCGCCACCGTTGAGGATGTTCATCATCGGCACCGGCAGCAGGTGCGCGTTCGGACCGCCCAGGTAGCGGAAGAGGCTCAGCTCGGCGCTGCTGGCGGCGGCCTTCGCCACCGCCAGGGAGACCCCGAGGATGGCGTTCGCGCCCAGCTCCGACTTGCTGTCGGTGCCGTCGATGTCGAGCATCTTCTGGTCGATGAGCCGCTGCTCGCTGGCCTCGTAGCCGATGAGCTGGTCGACGATCTTGTCTTCGACGTTGGAGACCGCCTTCTCCACGCCCTTGCCCTGGTAGCGGTCGGCGTCACCGTCGCGCAGCTCGATCGCCTCGAACGCGCCGGTGGAGGCGCCGGAGGGCACCGCGGCGCGGGCCACCGTGCCGTCGTCCAGGCCGATCTCGACCTCGACCGTCGGGTTGCCCCGCGAGTCGAGAATCTCCCGGGCGACGATTCCCTCGATGGTTGCCACTGAGTCGCTCCTCGTTGTTGTGATCCGGTCCGTGGGTGGGCCGCGACGGTGCGGCTGAGGCAGGTGTTGAACGCAGCGTATCGGGCCGCGAGATCGGACACGGCGTCGCCCGCGCACCCGAGTCGCCCCGCGGTGACGGACATTCCCGTATTTCCGGGCGTCAACCGGCAACGGGTTTGCGCTGCGCGGACTAGATCCACCAGGCTGGTCGCCATGCCCGCCGCCACGACCACCCTCCGCATGCTCGCCGTGTCGGTCATCGCGTCGCTCACGGTCACCGGCTGTCAGACAATCGAGGACGCCGGCAGCGCCATGGGTCGCTCGGATCTCGTCAACGACCTCGCCGCCCGCCTCGATCGGGCACTGGAGTTGACCTACACGGCCGACTACCAACTGCCCGGCGGTCAGACCGCCGCGATCGTGCAGGCGCAGGACCCGGCCCGCTCCGCCTACACCTACCCGGGTGGGCGGCTGACCGTCACCCCCGACGCCGTCACCCGTTGCACAGCGGCCGGCGGCCGGATGGCGTGCACACTCGTCCCGCCGCCCACACCGGGCAGCAAGCCCACCGTCGCCCTCTTCGACGAGGCGAACCAGCGGGGTCTCGTCACCCCGCCCGTGGTGGTCGGCCTGCTGACCGCCGCCGCCCTCGACCCGCAGGCCGTGATCAAGCAGAGCGACACCACCGTCGCCGGACATCACGCCGCCTGCGTCGAGGTACAGCGCGCGGACGGCGACTTCAGCGCCTGCGTGACCACCGAGGGCGTGCTCGGCAGCTTCCTCGGCTCGGTCGACGGTAAACCGATGGAGCTGGCGTTGAGCGACTACTCCGAGACGGTCGAGAAGAACGCGTTCGACCCACCCGCCGGAGCGGGCGTGGTGGACAACCGCCCCGGCGGCTCCTGAGGCGTCCGAGGTCCGGCGGGTCCCCCGCACCGCCCGCAGCGCCCGCACCGCCCGCAGCGCCCGCACCGCCCGCAGCGCCCAAGATCCGCGCAACTTCGGCGTAGTTGCTGCCTTCGGCGGGGTCGGAAGCAACAACGTCAGGGACGTTGCGCGGATCTTGGTGACGCGTGGGCTGACGGACCCTCAGACGCCGAGCAGGGCCCGCAGGTGGCGTGGGGGCGGGCAGTCGTGGGCGAGCATCGCGTCGTGCCAGTCGCGCGCCGACACGCCCTCCGGACGGGCGGCGGCGATCTCGGCCACCTCGCTGTACCCGACGAAGTACGTGGAGAGCTGCGTCGAGGTGAGCAGGGACCGACGCCACTTGCCGGCGGCCTCGCCCTCCTCCTGGAAGCCACGGCCGGTCATCAACGCCATGGCCTCGGCCTCGGGCAGCTCCTCGGCGTGCACCAACTGGTCGAGCAGCGCGTTGATGGTCATGCGCAGCTGCATCTTGAGCTGCTGCAACCGCACCGGTAGACCGCCGAAGCCGAGACCTGCCATCAGCTCCTCGGCGTACACGGCCCAGCCCTCGACGAACGGGCCGGAACGGGCCAACGCCCGCACGCGCGTGCCGCCGACGTGCCGCCGGGCGTGGGCGAGCTGGAGGAAGTGGCCGGGCATCGCCTCGTGCACGGTCAGGTTGCGCACCATGTGGTCGTTGTACTCGCGGTAGAAGGAGTCGACGCGCTGCGCCGACCAGTCCGCCGGGGTGGGCGCGATGCAGTAGAACGTCGGCACCGCCGCGGTCTCCAACGGGCCGGGCGAGTCGCAGTACGCGACGGCGACGCCCCGCGCGAACTCCGGCATCTCCTGGATCACGCACCGGTCGTCGACCAGTGTGACCAGGTCGTGCAGCCGGACGAAGTCGGTCGCCTCGTCCAGGGTCACACCGGCCAGCTCGACGATCGTCGAGTCGTCCGGGTGCTCGGCGGCCAGCATGTCCAGCGCCCGGCGTACCGTCTCGTCGTCGGCGGGACCACCGGCCAGCTCGACGGCCGCCGCGCGGATCTCCTCGGTGACCCGGTCCAGGTTGGCCCAGGCCCGGCGCTGGATCTCGGCGGCCCCCAGTTCGGTGTCGAGGGTGTGCCAGAGCCGCGCCTCCCAACGGCGGCGGCCCAGGCGCGGGTCACGGCCGGGCCCGGCGTCGGCGGCCAACCCGGCCCGCAGCCAGGCGACGAACTCCTCCAGCGCGGCGATCGCGGCGGTCGCCGCCGGCTCGACCTTGTCGAAGCCGCCCGGCGCCTGCGCGATCAGCCCCGGCAGCTCGTCACGGATGAGCGCGGCCGTGCCGGTGAACTGCCCGACCGCCGTCTCCGCGTGGATCCGCGGCATGTCCCGCAGCGTGGCGCGCGCGGTGGCGAGGGCGTCCGGCACGGCGGCGAGCCGGCCGGTCAGCTGCGTCAGGCGCACCTCGGCCGGGGCGTACGGGCGGGCCAGCAGGGGGTGCAGCAGCGGGCCGGGATTGTGGTGCAGCGGGTCCCACTCGTGCGACCGGATCTCGGTCAGCTCGAACAGCTCCCGGTCGACGAAGCTGGTGAGCAGCGCGTGGTCGACCTGCTCGTCGGCGTCGAGCGAATCGGGGTCCAGTTCGGACAGCGCGTTCGCCGCGTCGGTGAGCATCACCCGGTCGGCGGCCAACGCGTCGGCGGACAGATCGGGAAGCCGGTCGTCGAACCGATGATCCCCCGCGGCGGTAGCAACCCCAGGCCGCGCTTCCAGAAGCGCCTCGACAACCCGCTCAGCAAGAACCCCAAACTCCTCCACCCGGCAACCCTACCGACCACCCCGCGCCCCTCTCGTTGATCATGAAGTTATTGCCCGCTGCATCGGCGTGTCACGGCAATAACTTCATGATCGACGAGGTCAGGAGGGTGGGCGTTCGGCGGCGCGGATGGTGTCGGCGTGGGCCAGGGTTGCGCGGCGCAGAGCCGCCTCCGGGTTCAGGCCGGCCTTGCGGGCTTCGGCCACCAGGGTCAGGAGGGTGGCACCCAGGCGCTCCTCCTCGTCCGTCCGGGTGTCGGAGGGTGGGAGGGGGACGGTCAGGTTGACGCGGGCGGCGCGGTCGAGGATCTGCGCGGCCAGCGACAGGGCGGGTTGACTGAGCGCCACGCCGTCCAGCACCGAGTCACGCGCCTTCTCGGCCCGCTTGATCCGCTCCCAGTTCGCGGTGATGTCCTCCAGCGTGCCCGCCTCCGCGCCGGCGAAGACGTGCGGGTTACGCCGGATCATCTTGTCGACCAGGCCACCGGCCACGTCGTCGATGCTCCAGCGTTCCCCCTCGGGCAGCTCCTCGGCGAGCCGCGCGTGCAACACCACCTGGAGCAGCACATCGCCCAACTCCTCGCGGAGCGCGTCGGTGTCATCGGCGCTGATCGCGTCGTACGCCTCGTAGCTCTCCTCCAGCAGGTAACCCGCGAGGCTACGGTGCGTCTGCGCCCGCTTCCACGGGTCGCCGCCCGGCGAGGCCAGCCGGTCCAGCACGGCCACCGCGTCGAGCAGCCGCGCCCCCGGCGGATCCCACGAGCCGTACATCAGCTCCATCTCGGCGAGCCCCGGCTCCCGGGCCAGCCGCAGACCCAACTCCCGGGCCAACGACTCGTCCCCGGCCGGTCCGGCCAGCCAGACCGCCGTACCGTGCGTCGCCACGACGTCCAGCAACGCCTGCGTGGCCGGGCCGTCCACGACGGTCACCTCGGCGCCCGCCTGGCGCACGGCAGTGGTCAACTCGCTCTCCGCGCCAGCCAGCACCGGATGCTGGCGTACGACGTCCCAGGCGGCCGAGGTCAGCAGGCCGGCCGGCAGCCGGGGCGAGGTGACCAGCAGGACGATCCGTGCCGTCATGCTCAGCTGGCCGTGCCCTCGGCGTCCGGGTTGGGGCTCGACGGCGACGCGTCCGGGGTGGAGATGTCGGTGACCGGGCCCTCTTCGTTGATGTACGGCAGCGCGTAGAAGATGACCTTCTGACCGGTGCTCACCAGCGAAGGCACGCCCACCTCCCGGTAGCGCGGGTTGATGGAGACGTCGGCCCGGCCCGCCTCGTCCTCGAGCGCGACGCTGAGGGCGGTGGCGCTGCCGACGAAGGCACCGTCGCCGAACCGCTGACGGACCTCGGTCACCGGTAGCCCGCCCGGGATCTCCCCGGTCGGGACCAGCGCGTGGTAGACGGCCATCACCGACTCGTCGCTCACCTCGGCCGGCGGAAGCTGCTGGTTGAAGGCCTGCAGCAGGTCGACCCACTCGCCCCAGAGCTTGGTGTACTCGGTGGTTGCCGGCACCCCCAGGCTCTGCTCCACCTGCTGCGGGCTGACCTCGTCGGCCACCTGGATGTTCTTGGCCTTCGCCACCCGCTTGCCCAACTCCAGGCCGACCAGGAGGTTCACCACGTCCTGCCGGGTGACGCGCGGCGGCCTCGCGCCGGTCGGGTCGGGCACCTGGTCGGCGTCACCGTACGTCGCCGACACCTCGTCGTAGATGCCCTCGACCCGCTCGAGCGAGTAGGTCCTGTCACCGACGTACACGGCGACGTCCGGCGCGGACCTCTGGCACGCGGCGAGGGAAAGGACACCCAGAGCCGCGACGCTGGCGGCGGCGATCACACGGCGAGCACGCATGCCCGTCACTCTCTCATGCCCTCCCGGCCGCTGTGACGGCCCCCACCGCACCACGCCGGCTCCACGCGGTCGCGGACGCCCGCAGGCGCCCGCGACCGATCACGCGGTTGCCGCGACGAGCGGGGCGGGAGCGCCCAGGACGTCGGAGAGCAGTTGCGCGCACCATTCGAGCAGCGCCTGGTCGCGCAGCGGTTCGCCGCCGATCCGACGGGTGCTCGGCCGGGGCACGCTGACCTGGTCGGTGGCCTGCTTGTAGACCGCGTCCGGGTGGTAGCGCTTGAGCCGCAGCTGCTTCGAGTCGGGCAGCGGCAGCGGCCCGAATCGCACGTGCTTGCCCTGCATGGACACGTCGGTCAGGCCGTACCGGCGGGCCAGCAGGCGGAACCGCGCCACCGCCACCAGGTTCTGCACCGGGGCCGGCGGCTCCCCGTACCGGTCGGTCATCTCGGCGACGACCTCGCGCAGACGGTCCTCGTCGCGCGCCTCGGCGAGCTTGCGGTACATCTCCAGACGCAGACGTTCCACGCCCACGTAGTCGTGCGGCAGGTGCGCGTCGACCGGCAGGTCGATCTTGACGTCGGTCTCCTCCTCCTGGCGCTCGCCCTTGAACGCGGAGACCGCCTCGCCGACCATCCGCACGTACAGGTCGAAGCCGACGCCCTCGATGTGGCCGGACTGCTCACCGCCCAGCAGGTTGCCCGCGCCCCGGATCTCCAGGTCCTTCATGGCCACGTACATGCCGGCGCCCAGCTCGGTGTGCTGGGCGATGGTCGCCAGCCGCTCGTGGGCGTGCTCGGTGAGCGGCTTCTCCGGCGGGTAGAGGAAGTACGCGTACGCCCGCTCCCGTCCCCGGCCGACCCGACCACGGATCTGGTGCAACTGGGCCAGACCGAGCAGGTCGGCCCGCTCCACGATCAGGGTGTTGGCGTTCGGGATGTCGATGCCGGACTCCACGATGGTCGTGCAGACCAGGACGTCGAACTCCTTCTCCCAGAAGCCGACCATGACCTTCTCCAGCGCCTCCTCGCTCATCTGCCCGTGCGCGACGGCGACCCGCGCCTCGGGCACCAGCTCGCGCAGTCGCCGCGCCGCCCGGTCGATCGACTCGACCCGGTTGTGCAGGTAGAAGACCTGCCCGTCGCGCAGCAGCTCACGGTGGATGGAGGCGGCGACCTGCCGGTCGTCCTGCGCGCCCACGAAGGTGAGCACCGGGTGCCGCTCCTCCGGCGGGGTGGCGATGGTGGACATCTCCCGGATGCCGGTGATGGCCATCTCCAGGGTGCGCGGGATCGGTGTCGCCGACATGCTCAGCACGTCCACCGAGGCGCGCAGCGTCTTGAGGTGCTCCTTGTGCTCGACGCCGAACCGCTGCTCCTCGTCGACGATCACCAGCCCGAGCTGCTTGAACCGGGTGGCGGTCTGCAACAGCCGGTGCGTGCCGATGACGATGTCGACGGTGCCGTCGGCGACCATCTCCAACGTCCGCTCGGTCTCCTTGGCGGTCTGGAACCGGGAGAGCTGCCGGATCTGCACCGGGAACTGGCTCATCCGCTCGGCGAACGTGTTGTAGTGCTGCTGCACCAGCAGGGTCGTCGGCACCAGCACCGCCACCTGCTTGCCGTCCTGCACGGCCTTGAACGCCGCCCGGACCGCGATCTCGGTCTTGCCGTAGCCGACGTCGCCACAGATCAACCGGTCCATCGGGACGGTCTGCTCCATGTCCCGCTTGACCTCGTCGATCGCGGCGAGCTGGTCCGGCGTCTCCTGCCAGGGGAACGCGTCCTCCAGCTCCCGCTGCCACGGGGTGTCCGGCCCGAACGAGTGGCCCTTGGACGCCTTGCGGGCGGCGTAGAGCTGGATGAGCTGCGCGGCGATCTCGCGGACCGCCTTGCGGGCGCGGGCCTTGGACTTCTGCCAGTCCGAGCCGCCCATCTTGTGCAGGGTCGGCTGCTCACCGCCCACGTAGCGGGAGAGCTGGTCGAGCTGGTCGGTGGGGACGAACAGCCGGTCACCGGGCTGGCCGCGCTTGCTGGCCGCGTACTCGATGACCAGGTACTCCCGGCTGGCGCCGTTGACCGTGCGCTGCACCAACTCGACGTACCGACCGATGCCGTGCTGCTCGTGCACCACGTAGTCGCCGGCCTTGAGCTCCAACGGATCGATGGTGTTGCGCCGGCGGCTCGGCATCTTGCGCATGTCCCGCGTCGAGGTGCCCCGACCGCCGGTGACGTCGTTGCCGGTCAGCAGCACGAAACGGGACGCCTCGTCGACGAATCCGCTGGTCAGCGCGCCGCAGGTGACGAGCAGGTCACCGGGTGCGGGCGCGGTGGGCACCTCCTCGGTGAGCCGGGCGCCCAGACCCGCGTCGCGCAGCACCTCCACGGCACGCTGGGCGGGGCCGTGTCCCTCGAAGACCAGCGCGATCGACCAGCCCTCACCGGCCCAGCGCTTGAGGTCGTCGACGACCCGCGCCGTCTCGCCGTGGTAGAGCGGGGCGGGCTGGGCGGCGAGGGTCACCGCGATGGCGTCGTCCGGGGTGACGCTGGCCTGCTCGGGCGCGTCCTCCCAGGGCTGCCGCGCCTCAACCGTCTCCGCCTCCCCCAGACCGAACGGGGACAGCGTCCACCAGGGTTGACCGAGCGTGCCGGCGGTGGCGCGTACCTCGGCCAGGGTGCGGAAGGCGGCGGCGCCGACGTCCACCGGGGCCTGGCCGCCGACCGCGGCGGCGGCCCAGGATGCCTGCAGGAACTCCTCGGAGGTACGCACCAGATCGTGCGCCCTCGTACGGATGCGCTCCGGGTCGCACAGCAGGACGTGGGTGCCGGCCGGCATCGCGTCGAGCAGCAGCTCCAGCGAGTCGGGGCCGACCAGCACCGGGGCCAGCGACTCCATCCCCTCCACCGGGATGCCCTCGGCCAGCTTGTCCAGGATCTCGGCCAGCTCGGGGTGCTGCTCGGCGAGCGCGGCGGCCCGCTCGCGCACCGCCGGGGTCAGCAGCAGCTCACGGCAGGGCGGCGCCCACAGCAGCGGCACCTGCTCGATGGTGCGCTGGTCGGCGACCGCGAAGGTGCGGATCTCCTCCACCTCGTCGCCCCAGAACTCGACCCGGGACGGGTGCTCGTCGGTGGGTGGGAAGACGTCCAGGATGCCGCCGCGAACCGCGAACTCGCCGCGCTTGGTGACCAGGTCGACGCGGGCGTACGCCATGTCGATGAGGCGGCGGGCGACCTCCTCCAGGTCCGCCTCCTCGCCGGCGGCGAGCTGCACCGGTTCCAGGTCGCCGAGGCCCTTGAGTTGCGGTTGCAGCAGCGACCGGACCGGGGCGACCACCACCCGCAGGGGACCGGTCCGGCCGTGCGCGTCGGCCGACTCGGGGTGCGCGAGGCGGCGCAGCACGGCCAGCCGCCGGCCCACCGTGTCCGATCGGGGGGAGAGCCGTTCGTGCGGCAGCGTCTCCCAGGAGGGGAAGACCACCACCTGCTCCGGTGGCAGCAGCGCGCCGAGCGCGGCGGCCAGGTCGTCGGCCTCGCGGGTGGTGGCGGTGACGGCCAGCACGGGTCGCCCCGCTCCGTCGGTGTCCGCGGCGACGGCCGCCACGGCGAAGGGGCGCAGCGCGGCGGGAGCGGTGATGTCGAGCCCGTCGACCTGGGCGGCACCGGAGCGCGCCAGGTCACGCGCCCGGGCCAGCCCGGGGTCGGCCAGGGCGGCGGAGAACAGACCGGTGAGCAAGGGAGTCCTTCCAGGGGAGTCGACGCACACGACGGGAGCCCCGCGTCCAGCGGGACGGGGGGTGCACGCCCCAAGCCTATCCCCGTCCACCGACACTCACCCCCTTCCGGCCAGGTCCCCGCCGTGCCGCGCCGCGCGCCCCGCCGCACCCCACCAAGATCCGCGCAACTTCACCGAAACTGCTGCCTCAGACGCGCCGGAGACAGCAACAACGGTGAAGTTGCGCGGATCTTGTGCAGCGCGTCCGCGGATCTTGACCGGGGCGGGGCGCCGTGGTCGAGTGCGGGGATGGGCGAGCAGTGGCGGGTGCAGTTCGACGCGGACGTGAGCTTCGCCAACGGCGGCGGCCTCCGTACCGAGGGGTTCCGGCTGGACATCCCGGGGCCGGAGATCACCGATGACGATCTGGCCGCGCTCTTCGTCCGACACCTCGGGCTGCTCATGGTCGCCGAGGTCCGGATCAGCGCGAAGACGATCATCGAAGAGCGGCACAAGGGCGGTCGCGGCGTCGCCCCGGCGGACTCTGGTCGCCGGCTGGTCGAGCTGAGCCACGTGATCCGTGACGGCATGAGCACCCTGCCCGGGTGGCCGGGCCCGCGGATCACCGACTGGCTGACGTACGCGGCGTCCCGGGAGCGGTACGCGCCGGGCACCGAGTTCCACGTGGCCCGGATCGACATGATCGCCAACACCGGCACGTACGTGGACACCCCCGCACACCGCTGGGCCGGCCGCGAGGATCTGACCGGGGTCCCGCTGGACCGCCTCGCCGACCTGCCCGCGGTGGTGGTCCGGGTACCGGCCGGCACCCGAGCCGTGGATCGGCTGCTGCTGGCCCCGTACGAGGTGGCCGGACGGGCGGTGCTGCTGCACACCGGGTGGGACGCGCACTTCGGCACCGAGCGGTACGGCGCGCCGGAGGCCCCGTACCTGAACGAGGACGGTGCCCGGGCGCTGGCCGACGCGGGCGCCGCCCTGGTCGGCATCGACTCGATCAACATCGACGACATGAGCCCGGCGGCTGGGGGCGTGCGACCCGCGCACAGCGTCCTGCTCGCCGCCGGCATCCCGGTCGTGGAGCACCTGACCGGCCTGGATGCGCTGCCGCCGTCCGGGTTCCGGTTCACCGCGGCCCCGCCGATGGTGGCCGGGATGGGCACCTTTCCGGTCCGCGCCTTCGCCGTGGTCGAGAGCTGAGACCGCGACGGTCACGAAGCGCCACAAACAGGGTGAGAACCACCCTAGGCTGACCTGGTGGACGAGTCGCAGGAGGTCCGGATACGCGACCAGATCCCCCGTACCGCCGGACTGCTGCTCGGCACTCTCGCGCTGGCCGTCGGGTTCATCGCCGCGTACGTCGGCGCCCTGCACGAACCCCACCCCCGTGACGTGCCGGTCGGCGTGGCGAGCGGCGACCAGGCCGCACGAACGGTCCTGACCGCCGTCCGCGACCGGACAAAAACCATCAAAGCCGTCGAGTACGCCGATCCGGGCGCCGCCGACGACGGCCTGACCAGCCGCGAGGTGTACGGGGTGCTCGCCTCCACCCCCGACGGCGGGCTCGCTTTGACCACCGCCAGCGCCGGCGCGCCGGCCGCCACCGAGGTGGTCGTCCAGGTGCTCACGGCCGCCGCCGAGCAGTCCCACCTGCCGCTGCGGGTGGCCGACGAGGTGCCGGTCGCCGACACCGACCCGCGCGGCCTGGTCCCGTTCTACCTCGCGATCGGGTGCGTCCTCGGCGGGTACCTGGCCTCGACCGCGCTCGGCATCTCCGTCGGCACCACTCCGCGCACCCTGCACCGCGCGGGCGTACGGATCGCGGCGCTGGCCGTCTACAGCGTCGTGCTCGGCATCGCCGGCGCGGTGATCGTCGGCCCGGTGCTGGACGTCTGGCACCACGACCTGCCGGCCGTCGCCGGCACCGGCATGCTGGCCGCCTTCGCCGCCGCGATGGTCGCCGCCGCCGTGCAGGGCTGGCTGGGTGTGCTCGGCACCGGGCTGGTCATCCTCCTGCTGGTGGTGCTCGGCAACCCGGGCTCCGGTGGCATCTACGCCCCGGAGTTCCTGCCCACCTGGCTGCGCGGCATGCACCGGTGGAACGTGCCCGGGCTGGCCACCGATCTGGTCAAGTCGGCGGTGTACTTCGACCGCCGATCGATTGGCTGGCCACTGACCGGGCTCGCGCTGTGGGCGGTGGTCGCTCTGGCGGCCCTGCTCGCCGCCACCGTGGTGCGGGGAGGCCGGGCAACCACCCGCGCAAGGCCCTGAGGTGATCTCCGGGGTGTTCCGTCTCACGACGCGGCACGCCCGGAGCCCCTCCTGCCGGAGGGCCCCACGCGGATACCATCCAGGGAGTCGGACAGCGCTGTCCTTCGTACTCACGTAAGGAGCGCATCGTGACCGACCAGCACGACCACGACGGCCCGGACGCCGCGCTGCGCGCCGACATCCGCCGGCTCGGCACCCTCCTCGGCCAGACCCTGGCCCGCCAGGAGGGCCGCCCGCTGCTCGACCTCGTCGAGGAGATCCGCGCCCAGGTACGCACCGACGTCCCGGCCGCCGCCCAGCGGCTCGGCGGGCTCGACGTGACCACCGGCACCAAGCTGGCCCGCGCCTTCTCCACCTACTTCCACCTGGCCAACATCACCGAGCAGGTGCACCGCGCACGGGACCTGCGCCGCCGCCGCGCCGTACAGGGCGGCTGGCTCGACCAGGCGGCCAAGATGATCGCCGAGCGGGGGGTGCCGGCCGAGGAGATCGCCGCCGTCGCCCGCCGACTGGCGGTCCGGCCGGTCTTCACCGCCCACCCGACCGAGGCGGCCCGCCGCTCGATCCTGTCGAAGCTGCGGGCCATCGCCGACGAGCTGGACACCGAGACCGCCAACGCGATCCTCTACGGCGCGAGCGACGAGGGCCCGGCGAACCGCCGGCTGGCCGAGCTGCTGGACCTCATGTGGCAGACCGACGAGCTGCGGCTGGACCGGCCGGACCCG
This sequence comes from Micromonospora sp. RB23, assembly GCF_053585025.1. Lineage (NCBI taxonomy): Bacteria > Bacillati > Actinomycetota > Actinomycetes > Micromonosporales > Micromonosporaceae > Micromonospora > Micromonospora sp. RB23. Next base: position 1,189,175 of record NZ_CM132111.1, on the reverse strand, counting down.
ACCGACGAGGCCCGCAACGCCATCTACTACCTGCGGGACCTGTACGCCGAGGCCGCGCCGCAGGTGCTCGACGACCTGGCCGACACGCTGCGCACCCTCGGCGTGGAGACGTCGCCGACGGCCCGCCCGCTGAGCTTCGGCACGTGGATCGGCGGCGACCGCGACGGCAACCCGTTCGTCACCCCGGCGGTCACCCGCGAGGTGCTGACCATCCAGCACGAGCACGGCATCGCCGCCACCGAGAAGGCGATGGACCACCTGATCAACGAGGTCTCGGTCTCGCGCCGGCTGCGCGGAGTGTCGCTGGACCTCTCCGCCAGCCTCGCCGCCGACCTCGACGCGCTGCCCGAGGTGGCGCCCCGGTTCCGACGGGTCAACGCCGAGGAGCCCTACCGGCTCAAGGCGCGTTGCGTGAAGGCCAAGCTCGCCAACACCCGGCAGCGGCTGCGCCAGGGCACCGCCCACGTGCCGGGTCGGGACTACCGGGGCTCGGCCGAGCTGATCGCCGACCTGGACCTGCTGCGTGCGTCGCTGGCCCGCAACTCGGGGCAGCTCACGGCCGTCGGCCGGCTGGCCTCCACCATCCGGACGGTGTCCGCGTTCGGCCTGCACCTGGCGACGATGGACGTGCGGGAGCACGCCGAGGCGCACCACGCGGTGCTCGCCCAGCTCTACGAGGCCGTCGGCGAGGTGTCCGACTACCCGTCGTTGAGCCGGCTGGAACGCACCAAGCTGCTCGCCGACGAGCTGACCGGCCGCCGGCCGCTCTCCACCGCCGACACGCCCCTCTCCGAGCTGTCCCGCAAGACGTTCGACGTGTTCAGCACGATCCGGGAGGCGCAGGACCGGTTCGGCAACGAGGTCATCGAGTCGTACATCATCTCGATGACCCTGGGCGTCGACGACGTGCTCGCCGCCGTGGTGCTCGCCCGCGAGGCCGGGCTCGTCGACGTACACAGCGGTCGGGCCCGCATCGGGTTCGTGCCGCTGTTGGAGACCCCGGGCGAGCTGAACGCCGGCGGCGAGATCCTCGACGAGCTGCTGTCGCTGCCCGCGTACCGGGCGCTGGTCGCGGCCCGTGGCGACGTGCAGGAGGTCATGCTCGGCTACTCCGACTCCAACAAGGAAGCCGGGATCACCACCAGCCAGTGGTCGATCCACCGGGCCCAGCGCGCGCTGCGTGACGTGGCCGCCCGGCACGGCGTACATCTGCGACTCTTCCACGGTCGCGGCGGTACGGTCGGTCGCGGCGGCGGCCCGACGCACGAGGCGATCCTGGCCCAGCCGTACGGCACGCTGGACGGCGCGATCAAGGTCACCGAACAGGGCGAGGTCATCTCCGACAAGTACACCCTGCCCTCGCTGGCCCGGGAGAACCTGGAACTGACCCTCGCCGCGGTGCTCCAGGCGACGCTGCTGCACACCGCGCCCCGGCAGCCCGCCGAGATGCTGGAACGCTGGGACGCGACCATGGACGTGGTGTCCGAGTCGGCGTTCCGGTCGTACCGGTCGCTCGTCGAGGACCCGGACCTGCCGGCCTACTTCTGGGCGTCCACCCCCACCGAGCTGCTCGGCGCGCTGAACATCGGCTCCCGGCCGGCGAAGCGCCCCAACACCGGCGCCGGGCTGTCCGGGCTGCGGGCCATCCCGTGGGTGTTCGGCTGGACGCAGACCCGGCAGATCGTGCCGGGCTGGTTCGGCGTCGGCTCCGGCCTGGCCGCCGCCCGCGAGGCCGGGTTGGCGGACGTGCTGGCCGAGATGCACCGCAACTGGCACTTCTTCCGCACGTTCCTGTCGAACGTCGAGATGATGCTGACCAAGACCGACCTCAGCATCGCCCGCCGGTACGTCGAGACCCTCGTGCCGAAGAAGCTGCACCCGATCTTCGAGAAGATCGAGCAGGAGTACGAGCTGACCAAGCGTGAGGTGCTGGCGGTGACCGCCTCACCGGCCCTGCTGGAGAACTCGCCGGTGCTCCAGCGCACGCTGGCCGTCCGCGACACCTACCTGGAGCCGCTGCACCACCTCCAGGTGGCACTGCTGCGGCAGTACCGGGAGTCCGGCGCGGCGGGCCGGGCGGTCGCCACCGCACCGGGCGGTCGACGCGCTCCCAGCGACGGCACCGCCCTGGAACGGGCGCTGCTCACCACCGTGAACGGCATCGCCGCCGGCATGCGCAACACCGGCTGACCAGGTACGAAACCCAGCCCGGGGCCGGGCCGGTCAGGCCCGGTCGATCATGGAGTTGTGGTGCCCCGCGAAAGCCGCCAACAGCGGCGAAGCGGGCACCACAACTCCTTGATCGTCGGATTCAGCGGGGTCAGAAGTCGCCGCCGCCGAAGTCGCCGCCGCCGAAGTCGCCGAAGCCTCCGCCACCGAAGTCGCCGCCGGCGTAGTCCCCACCGCCGAAGTCGCCGCCCTGGTCGCCGTAGTCGCCGCCCTGGTCGCCGTAGTCGCCGCCCTGGTCGTCGGCGTAGTCGGCCCCGTCACCGAAGCCCTCCTGATAGCCCTGGTCGTAGCCGTACCCCGGGTCGGCGAAGGCCGGCGAGAACAGCGCGTCCGCGATCAGCATGCCGCCGAGCACGCCGGCGCCCGCGCCCAGCGCGGTCTTCCACCAGGGCGTCGAGTACCAACCGGCCGGCACCGGCCGGCCCTGGTAGCGCCCACCGGGGTAGTAGTAGGGCGTGTCCCGACCGGGCTGCGGGCCGGCCCGGAAGGTCTGGCCCTGCACGTCGACCTCGCGCTCCTTGGTGAGCTGCCCGACACCCCGCGCGGCGGCGAGCGCCGGCAGCTCCGGACCGGGATCGATGCCCAGCGCCGTCCGCGCCGCCCGGATGTACGCCAGCCCTTCCAGCGCGGTCTCCCGGGCGAGCGCGAACTGGTGCGGCGTGCGCGCCTGCTCCAACTGGGAACCGGCCGCGTTGTAACGCTCCCCGGCGTCGGCCAGCGCCTGTCGGACGGCGGGCTCGTCGCCGTGCAGGGTCATCAACTGGCCACCCAGGCGCTCGTACCACCGCTGCGCGTCCGCGCGGGCGTCGCCGAGCGCGGCACGTCGCTGGGCGTTGACCCGGGAGTAGGCGAGCAGGCCGGCACCCACCACGCCGGCGAGGATGACCGCAAGGCACAGCAGAGCTTCCATGTCAACGAACGTACCCCCGGGTGTCACGTCGTACCCGTCTGGCAAGCTCCGGTGATGGACGTCTCGACGTTGCTGGTGGTGGTCGTGTGCCTCGGTGCCGGCGGGGCGGTCGGTTGGTTCGCGGCCCGGTCCCGGTCGGCGGCCGACATCGCCCGACTGGACGCCACCCTGACCGCCACCCGCGAGGGCGAGGGCCGGCTGGAGCAGTCCATGCGGGCGTTGAGCTACGAGGCGACGGCGCAGTCGCAGGAGGCGGTGGCCCGGGCCGTGGCGCCGCTGCACGACAGTCTGCGCCGCTACGAGCAGCGGGTGGCCGAGCTGGAACACGACCGCGTCGACGCGTACGCCGAGCTGCGCGAGCAGGTCCGCTCGATGAACGTGGTCTCCGGGGAGCTGCGCACCGAGACGAAGCAGCTGGTGGCCGCGCTGCGCGCGCCGCAGGTACGGGGTCGCTGGGGCGAACACCAGCTACGCCGGATCGTCGAGGCGGCCGGGATGCTGGAGCACTGCGACTTCTCCGAGCAGGTGACCGCCGCCACCGACGACCAGGTCGTCCGCCCGGATCTGGTGGTACGCCTGCACGGCGGCCGGTCGGTGGTGGTGGACGCGAAGGCGCCCTTCGACGCGTACCTGACGGCCATGGAGGCCCGCGACGAGCGTGGTCGGGACACCTACCTCGACGCGCACGCCCGGCACCTGCGGGGGCACGTCGACGCCCTGGCCGCCAAGTCCTACTGGTCGGCGTTCGACAGCTCGCCCGAGTTCGTGGTCCTGTTCGTGCCGGCCGACCCGTTCCTCGACGTCGCCCTCCAGCGCGACCCGACGCTGCTGGAGCACGCGTTCGCCCGCAACGTCGTGCTGGCCACGCCGGCCACCCTGGTCGCGCTGCTGCGCACGGTGGCCTACTCGTGGCGGCAGGAGGCGCTGGCCCGCAACGCGCTGGCGGTGCACACCCTCGCCCGGGAGCTGTACGGCCGGCTCTCCACCCTCGGCGACCACGTGGGCAAGCTCGGGTCGTCGCTGACCGGCGCGGTGACCGCGTACAACCGGGCGGTCGGCTCGTTGGAGGCGCGGGTGCTGGTCAGCGCCCGCAAGCTCGCCGAGCTGGGCGTCTCGGATGACGAGCTGGCGGCCCCCGCCCAGGTCGAGCTGACCCCCCGGCAGCCGCAGGCCCCGGAGCTGTTGGACGACGCCGGCCGCTGACGGCCGCCGGCTAACGGCGGTTGGCGCTCTCGACGACGAACGGGGTGCCCTGCTGGCAGGTGGTCATCGTGCCCTTCTCCACCCGGCCGGTGACGGTCACCCGGGCACCGGGCGTCAGCACGTCGCGGGGACCGCCCACGAGCAGATACCCGTCGAGGAGCACACAGTTCGGCTCCACCCCGGCGGTGATCGTGCCGGTGAGTTCGGCGCTGCCGACCGGCGGCGGAACGGTGGGCCCGCCCGGCGACTTGATCGGCGGGGCGGGTGTGCTGGGGGACTCGGGAGTGCCGGGCGACTCGGACGTGCTCGGCGACGCGGGGGCGGGCTGCCCGGTCGTCGCCGACGGTCCGCCGGGGGTGGCGGGACCGTCGGTTCCACCGCAGGCGCTCAGCGCCGCGCAGACGACCAGGGCGGGGACGACGAGCCGAAGTGTCCTCATGCCGCCTTGGACGTACGGGACGAGCGCGGCGTTCCACCGCGCCGGCGCTGAATGATCAGCCGCGAGCCGCGGCGGCCTTCATGTCCCGCTTCAGCTCCTGCGGGAGCGAGAAGGTGAGCCGCTCGTTGGCGGTGGTGATCTCCTCGACGTCGGCGAAGCCGCGCTCGGCCAGATGCGCCAGCACATCGCGTACCAGGTCCTCCGGGACGCTCGCGCCGGAGGACACACCGACCGTACGGGCGTCGGCCAGCCAGGCGTCCTCGATCTCGTGGGCGAAGTCGATGAGGTGACCGGCGCGGGCGCCGGCGTCCAGGGCGACCTCGACCAGGCGGACCGAGTTGGAGGAGTTCGTCGAGCCCACGACGATCACCACGTCGCACTCCGGGGCGATCTCCTTGACCACGTGCTGGCGGTTGGAGGTGGCGTAGCAGATGTCGTCGCTGGGCGGGGACTGGAGCAGCGGCAGCCGCTGCTTGAGGCGGGCGACCGTCTCCAGGGTCTCGTCCACCGAGAGCGTGGTCTGGGAGAGCCAGACCACCTTCTCCGGGTCGCGCACGGTGATCTTGTCGACACCGTCCGGGCCGTCCACGAGCTGGATGTGCGCCGGCGCCTCACCGGCGGTGCCGACGACCTCCTCGTGCCCCTCGTGGCCGATCAGCAGGATGTCGTAGTCCTCGGCGGCGAACCGCTTCGCCTCCTGGTGCACCTTGGTGACCAGTGGGCAGGTCGCGTCGATGGCCTTCAGCGAACGCTCGCGCGCCTGCTCGTAGACCTCGGGCGCCACGCCGTGCGCGGAGAAGATGACGGTCGAGCCCTCCGGCACCTCCTCGTTCTCCTCCACGAAGATCGCGCCCTGGGCCTCCAGGGTCTGCACGACGTGCTTGTTGTGCACGATCTGTTTGCGGACGTAGATCGGGGCGCCGTACAGCTTCAGCGCCTCCTCGACGGTCTGCACGGCGCGATCCACGCCCGCGCAGTAGCCCCGAGGCTTGGCCAAAAGCACGCGCTTGCCGGTCCGGAGATCAGTCACTCCCCCATCCTACGTGCCGACCGTGCCCCCGCACCCGGGCCCGAACCCCGGTGATCAAGAGCTTCGCGTCAGGAACGCGCCCGGATCTGACGCCAACTTCTTGATCACCTGGGGTGTCCGTAGGGTTGGGGGGTGAGTGGGGATGCTGCGCGGAGCAGCGCCGAGGAGCCCTGGCCGGTTCGGGTCGTCTCGCAGAAGGTCGGGGCGTGGATCGCCAAGCTGGGCTGGGTGTGGGTGGACGGGCAGGTGGCACAGATCAGCCGCCGTCCCGGGGCCACCACCGTCTTCCTGACCCTGCGTGACCCCTCCGCCGACCTGAGCCTGACCGTCACCACCAACCGGGACGTGCTCGACGCCGGCGCGCCGGAGCTGCGCGAGGGCGCCCGGGTGGTGCTGCACGCCAAGCCGGAGTTCTACGCCGCCCGGGGCACGTTGAGCCTGCGCGCCGACGAGATCCGGCAGGTGGGTCTCGGTGAGCTGCTGGCCCGGTTGGAGAAGCTCAAGAAGCTGCTCGCCGCCGAAGGGCTGTTCGACCGGGCCCGCAAGCGCCGGTTGCCGTTCCTTCCCGGCCGGATCGGGCTCATCACCGGCCGCGCGTCCGCCGCCGAGCGGGACGTGCTGACCAACGCGCGGCGGCGCTGGCCGGCCGTGGAGTTCCGGACGGTGAACGTGGCCGTGCAGGGCCCGTCCGCCGTGCCGCAGATCGTGGACGCGCTCAAGGTCCTGGACGCGGACCCGACCATCGACGTGATCATCATCGCCCGGGGTGGTGGCGGCATCGAGGACCTGTTGCCCTTCTCCGACGAGGCGCTGTGCCGGGCCGTGTTCGGCTGCCGTACGCCGGTGGTCAGCGCGATCGGCCACGAGACGGACGCGCCGCTGATCGACTACGTCGCCGACCTGCGAGCCTCCACCCCGACCGACGCGGCCAAGCGGGTGGTCCCCGACCTCACCGAAGAGGTACGCCTCATCGGCCAGGCCCGGCACCGGCTCCAGCGGGCGGTGCGCAACCTGGTCGACCGGGAGTCCCACCGCCTCGACAGCCTGCGGTCCCGGCCGGTGCTGGCCCGGCCCCAGGTGATGGTGGAGCACCGCGCCACCGAGTTGGCCGCGCTGCGCCAGCGCGCCGGCCGCTGCCTGGACCACCGGCTGGCGGCCGCCGACGACGACCTGCGGCACACCCTCGCCCGACTACGCGCCCTCTCCCCCGCCGCCACCCTGGACCGGGGGTACGCGATCGTGCAACGCGCCGACGGGCACGTCGTCCGGGCGGCGACCGAGGTCGGCAAGGGCGACCCGATACGGGTACGCCTCGCCGAGGGCGAGCTGGCCGCGACGGTCGACGGGGACGTGGCGGCGCGGTGACACCGACCGGGGTGTGCTGAGATGGACGCGATGACTGACGACACGAAGGCCGGGCCGGACGAGCGGCTCAGCTACGAGCAGGCCCGCGCCGAACTGGCCTCGGTGGTCGAGCGGCTGGAGGCCGGCGGCACGTCCCTGGAGGAGTCGCTGGCGCTGTGGGAGCGCGGCGAGGCGCTGGCGGTGATCTGCCAGCGCTGGCTGGACGGTGCCCGGGCGCGGATCGACGCCGCCCGCCAGGAACCGTCCGCCTGACCGTCGGGTGGGATGGCCGAAGCCACCCCACCCGACAACGGTCAGTTGAACAGGCTGTACAGCTCGGCGGGCGCCTCGACGACCTGGTCCGCCGGCGGCTTCTGGGCCGGCGTGGCGGTGCCGTAGTCGGAGTACGTCATCTTGATCTCCTGGGCCGTGGTCTGCCCGGACGCCGGGAGTTGCAGGACCAGCTCGCTCAGCCGGCCCTGCGGGTCGACCTTCGCGGTGAACGGCACCGTCTTGGCCTGGGTGCCCAGCGCGGCGATCGTGGCGGCGTTCAGCGAGCCCGCCTCGGCGGCCTTGGTGATGTCGATGGTGCCGGCGTACGTGCCGGTGCCGGTGCTGCGGACCTCGGTGATGCCCTGGGTCAGCACGGCGCTGCCGGCCGGGTCGACCTTGTCGAAGTCGAAGCCCAGGTTCTTGTTGCCCTTGATGCGGGCCTGGTCGAGGTGCTGGTACTTACCGAGGTTGAGCTGCTTGATGGCGGGCAGGCTGTTGGCGGTCGGCCCGGACAGTTCCAGCTTCACCCAGCTGTCCGGCTTGGCGTGGATCACGTCGAGCTTCATGGCCAGGTCGGAGGAGGGACCGCCGATGGCGAACTTCAGCGCGGCACTCTGACTCGGCTGGTGCACGAGCCCTTCGGCCGTGGACCCGGCACCGGAGAGGGTGAACCGGAAGTTGCCGTCGCTGATCGCCTTGGTGGAGTCGAGCAGGGCCTGCTTGGCGTCGCCGGACACCGGCGCGCCGCCGGACTGGCTCGGCGCACCGGACGCGCTCACCGTCGGGGACGCGGTCGACCCGGCGGTACCGGTCGTGCCAGCGGCGCAGGCGGCCAGAGCGGGCGTGAACAGGGCGGCGGCTACCAGGCCGGCACCCAGTCGTCGAACAGTCATACGTGTCTCCCAAGGGGGTCACCCGACGACCTGGTCGGCGCCGGAAACCGGGCGACGCGGCAGCCCTTCGGCCACGTCGCACGATCCGGGCCGAGCGGCACGCCCGGATCGCTGTCCTCTTGTTCCCTGTCGAGGCGTCGGACAATCACCCTTGTTGTCCGGTTGTTCGCGAACAACCGGTGCCGAACGGAACGGGCCGGGGTGACCCGTGGTCACCCCGGCCCGTCGTGCGGCTTACTTGAACATCTCGTACGTCTCGGCCGAGGCCTCGACGACCTTGTCCGCCGGCGGCTTCTGCGCGCCGGTGCCGGCGCCGTAGCCCGCGTACCCGATCTTGATGTCGTGCGCGGCGGTCTCGCCGGCGGCCGGCACCGAGATGACCAGCTCGGTGAGGCGGCCCTGCGGGTCCAGCTTGGCGGTGAAGGGCAGCGCCTTGGCCTGGGCGCCCAGCGCCTTGACCACGTCCTCGTCGAGGGCGACCGACTCGGCGGAGGCGCTGATGTCGATCTTGCCGGCGTACGCGCCCTCGCCGGTCTTCTGCACCTCGGTCACGCCCTTGACCAGGGTCTCGCTGTCGACCGGGTCGAGCGACTCCGGGTCGAGCTGGAGGTCCTTGATCTCCTTGGCCTTGGTCTTGTCGAGGTGCTGGTACTTACCCTTGTTCTTCGCCAGCTCGGGAACCATGGCGGCCATGGCGCCGCCGATCTCCATCCGCACCCAGCTCTCCGAGTCGATGTAGATGAGGTCCATCTCCATCGACACGTCCTGGGAGTCGTCGCCCATCTTCATGGTCATCTGCGCGCTGTTGCTGGGCTTGTGCACCAGGCCACCGCCGGTCAGGTCGGCGCCCGCGATGGTGAAGGTGAAATCGCCCTTGGCGATCTCCTTCGTGGAGGCGAGCAGCGCCTCCTTCGGGTCGGCCGGTACGGCCGGAGCCGACGCGCTGGGGGCGGCGGCCGGCTCGGCGGCGTCGGACTTGCACGCGGCCAGGCCGGGGACGAGCAGGGTGGCGGCGAGGAAGCCGAAGCTCCACCGTCGAATATTCACTGAGTTCTCACTTCACCGAGGTGGACATGGTCCGGCCGCAGCGTGCGGGCCGGACCGAGCCGAGGGAGCGTACCGGATAGGTCCGCTTATCGACTGTGGACTCCTCAGCGCAGCGAGCCGGTCAGCTCCCGCAGCTCGTTGTCGCGCGCGTCACCGATCACGAGCACCGTACGGGTCGGCTCCAGCAGGACCAGCGCCTGCTGGTTCCCCCGGGCCGTGTACTGCTGCCAGGTACGGCCGCCCAGCTCGGTCGGGCCCTGTGGTTGACCCTGGTCGGTCAGCTCGGCCGGGAGCAGCCGTTCAGCCGGAACGCTGCTCTGCACGAGCTGCACACCCCTGCCCTCCGGGGTGAGATAGCCGATCCGCAGAGTCGCGCCGCCCTCGACGCTCTGGTAGCGGGCGCTGACCGTACGCCAGCCCGAGCCGAGCCCCTGCGGCTCGCTCACCGGGAACGTGTTCGCGGACCGCGCCTGCTCGATGGCCGGGGCCGGATCGACGGTGGTGGCCTGGTCCCCACCCAGGAAACCCCGGTAGAACGCCAGCAGCAGCGCGATCGGGATGAGCAGCACCAGCAGTGAGATCGCCATGTCCTTGGGCGACCGCTCGGACTTGCCTGCCGTCGCTGCCGCCCGGGGAGGCGACGGCCGCGCCGCCGGCCTCTCCTCGACGGGGGCCGGCTCGGCCCCCGGGGTCGCCGCACCGGCGACAAGGGCCGGCTCGCCGGCAGTCGATGCCGTCGGATCGTCCGGGCGCGTCGCGGCGGGCCCGGCGCCGGGGGCGGCGTCCGGCAGGTCGGCCGGCGGCTGGCCGTCGGGCGGCGTGCGATCGGCGGGTACGCGGTCAGCAGGCTGTGCGGGTTCCACCCTGCCATCTTCGCAGCAGCCCGACCGGCGGTATCCGGCCCATCACCGCCCCGCGCCGGCGCCCGGTCGGCCATCGTGTGAGGATCAGCGACAAAGCCGGCAGCGGTGCCGCTCCGCCGCCGGCCGTCCCCGCACCGTCGCGAGGAGGAGCAGCCGTCATGACGAACACCAGGACGCGGATCCCACAGGATCTCGACCGTAACCTGGCCCTCGACCTGGTCCGGGTCACCGAGGCCGCGGCGATGGCCGCCGGCCGCTGGGTCGGCCGGGGTGACAAGGAGGGCGGCGACGGCGCCGCCGTCGACGCCATGCGCAAACTGATCAACTCGATCCAGATGCGTGGCGTCGTGGTGATCGGCGAGGGCGAGAAGGACAACGCCCCGATGCTCTTCAACGGCGAACACGTCGGCGACGGCACCGGCCCGGAGGTGGACGTCGCGGTAGACCCGGTCGACGGCACCACCCTGATGAGCAAGGGCATGCCGAACGCCCTCGCGGTGCTCGCCGTCTCGGAGCGGGGCGCGATGTTCGACCCCAGCGCGGTCTTCTACATGGAGAAGCTCGCGGTTGGCCCCGCGTACGCCGAGGTGATCGACATCAACGCGGGGGTGACCGAGAACCTGCGCCGGATCGCCAAGATCAAGGGCACCGACGTCTCCGAGGTGACGGTCTGCGTACTGGACCGCAGCCGCCACGACGACCTGGTGAGCCAGATCCGCCGGACCGGCGCGGGCATCAGGTTCATCTCCGACGGCGACATCGCCGGTTCCATCCTGGCGGCCCGCGGCGAGTCCGACGTCGACGTGCTCATGGGCATCGGCGGCACCCCGGAGGGCATCATCTCGGCCTGCGCGCTCAAGTGCATGGGCGGGGCGATGCAGGCCAAGCTCTGGCCACGCGACGCCGCGGAACGGGAGAAGGCTCTCGCCGCCGGACACGACCTGGACCGGGTGCTCGGCACCGACGACCTGGTAACCGGGGACAACTGCTTCTTCGTGGCGACCGGGGTCACCTCGGGTGACCTGCTGCGCGGGGTGCGCTACCGGTCCGGCGGGGCGTACACCCAGTCGATCGTCATGCGCTCGAAGAGCGGCACGATCCGGGTCATCGACTCCTACCACCGGTTGGAGAAGCTGGCGCTCTACTCCGCGGTCGACTTCGACGGTCGCCCGCTCGCCGAGCAGGAGTGATCGCCACCGGCACCGCGACACCGCAGGCTCTCTCCGCGACCCGCCGGTTCATCGGCGTCGCACTGGCATCGGTCTCCGGGGTCGCGGTGGCGGCGCAGTCTCGGATCAACGGCGAGCTGGGCGTACGCCTGGCCGACGGTTTCGCCGCCGCGGTGGTCTCGTTCGGGCTGGGCCTGGTGGTGCTGCTGGTGCTGGTGCCGGCCACCCCCGGCGGGCGGCGGGGGCTGCTCGCCGTACGGCGTGCCCTCCGGGCCGGAGCGCTGCGCCCGTGGCAGTGCCTCGGCGGGATGTGCGGCGCGTTCCTGGTGGCCACGCAGGGGCTCACCATCGGCTCGCTGGGGGTGGCGGTCTTCACCGTGGCGGTGGTCGCCGGCCAGTCCGGCAGCAGCCTCGCGGTCGATCGTGCCGGTATCGGTCCGACCGGTCGGCAGCCGGTCACCCGACAGCGCCTGGCCGGCGCGGTGCTCACGGTGCTCGCGGTCGTCCTGGCGGTCGGTGACCGTCTCGGCGATCCGGGTGCCCTAGGGCTCGCCCTGCTGCCCCTGCTGGCCGGGGTGGGCATCGCCTGGCAGCAGGCGGTCAACGGCCAGGTCCGGGGGGCGGCCGACAGCGCGCTGACGGCCACGCTCGTGAACTTCGCCGTCGGCACGACCACCCTGCTGATCGCGTTCGCGATCGACATCGCCGTACGCGGCTGGCCGACCGGTCACGCGCCGAGTGAGCCCTGGCTCTACCTGGGCGGTCCGATCGGCATCGTGTTCATCGCGATCGCCGCAGCGATCGTGCGCTTCACCGGTGTGCTCCTGCTCGGCCTGGCCACCATCGCCGGCCAGATCGTGGGGGCGGTCCTGCTGGATCTGGTGCTGCCGACGGCGGCCTCGCACCCCAGCGTGAACAGCCTGCTGGGGGCCGCACTGACGCTGGTAGCCGTGCTGATAGCCGCCCTGGCGCCTCCCGCCGCCCGGCCGCCCGCGCGCAGCACCCAATCATGATCGTTGGTTGCTCAGCGGTACGAAACGCCGCGCGGAGAACCGCTGAGCAGCCAACCATCCGCCAGCCCGCCTGATCCACTCGGGTTCGCGGAAACCGCGCTGTCCTACCGCCTCCGACGCCCCGGTTCCAAGAAACCCGAGTCGATCAACGTGGGCGACCAGGGCTCTCGCTGTCGTATCGACTCAGACCTGACTGGGTCTGCCCTTGACGGTAGGCAACAACGCGTGGTATTCGACAACCAACGCTAGACGTTGCGTCCCCGACGAGATGCCCGGCCCGGATGCGCTGTTCATTCGCTTCGTCGGATGGACCCGGCGCACGCCGTTCACCTGAATGATCTATCCCAAGCGCCCGGATGCTCGCGCGCGGCACGCTTCACCCGCCAGCGCTGTCAATGCGTCCGGCGCAGCCCAGGTGTCAGTGCAGCGGCACTCGCGGCGGCAGAGGTTGGTACGGCGGGTAGGGCGGAGTGTCCCGCCGGTTCTCTTCGCGGGTGGGGTCGGCCAGCCGGGCGAGCCGGACGGCCAGCAGCAGACCCGGCACGGTGGCCAGCAGGGCCAGCACGACGGCCATCCAGGTCGGCTCGGGAGCGCCGTTCAGCCAGCCGGCCAGCGGCAGTCCGGCCAGGAGCACCGTGAGCAGGAGGTCGCCCACGGCCAACCCGACCCAACGGCCCGGCGCGCTGCCGAGCCACGCAACGAGGAGCAGGCCCCCCACCGCCAGCGCGCCCAGCGGAACCACGACGAACAGCGCGGTGAACAAGGTGCTCGTCTCGTCGGCCCAGGACCAGGCGGCCTCCAGCAGGAGTCCACCGAGGACGATCGCGAGAGCCCCGGCGACCCCCCACCAGCGACTGCCGCCGCCACGTCGGATCGCCAGGTGACCCGCGACCACGGCGACCGCGCACCCGAGGAACAACACGAGCGCGATGGCGAGCCACACATCGACCTCACGTTGCACCCGTCCGCCGTCGTACAGCCTGGGCAGTTCGGGCGCGGGGTCCGCGGACCGGACACCGAGAAAGCCGTCGCGCCGCCATGCGCCGTCCGACAGACGGCGTGCGAATCCGTCCCGACCGTTGGCGACCAGCACCTCGTGACCACCCCCGGCGTGCGGGTAGACGACCAGTTCGCGGGATGAGAAGTGTCGACCGAAGTCGCCGGGGTCCGGGTACCGGCGGGCCAACTCGTCGCGCCGGGCGTCCGACACCTCCCAGGCCACCTGCCAGGTCACACCCGCGTCGTCGCTCTGCTCCACCCGCAGGTGCCCGGTGACGACCCGGTAGCAGCGTCGGGGGTCGTCCGGCGCACACGCCCGCTGGCGTGGGGACTCCAGGGCGTCCAGCCGGGTCTCCTCGTCGTCGGTGGACTCCCGCCAGGTGGTCGCGCCGTCCTCGCTGAGCCGCCAACGGCCCTCGGACGGCTTGTCCGGCATGTACGGATCCTGGAAGCCCGAGCCGACCGAGATCGCCGGGCGGCCGTCGAGCGTCGTGGTGCCGAGCGCGTACGGGTAGTCAGCCGCGCTGGTGGCGGCCACCGCCAACACCGCCGGCGGCAGCACGACCAGCAGCCGCACCAACCGGGCCGTCCGGTGCCGCACCGGCCGCCTCCGGGCCCGCGTCCAGCTCCACCACGCCAGGCCGAGCGCCGGCAGCGTGAACAGGTCGGTCCGGTCGGCCCGGACCAGTGAGGGCACCGCCAGCGCGGTCCATGCCGAGGAGGCCAGCTCAGCGGCGTACCCACTGGATTTGACGACCGCGAACCCGACGCCCACCGTGACCAGGCCGACCGGCGCGGCCCTGTGGGCCGGCAGCCGCGGCACCAGCAGCGTGAGCAGCACCGCGACCAGCGGCGGAGCGAGCACCAGGCCCGCGACGTCGCTCAGCTTGCCGGTCACCAGGCCCGGATACGCCGCCTTGAACAGATGGTCGTTGACGACCAGCACGACAAGCGCGAGCAAAGTGGTCGGGTGGCAGAGCCACGCCAGCGTCGTCGGTGCGCCATCACGTACTTCCCCGGTCCCCGTCATCCCCTCAGGGTCCGGTCGACCCGTCTCGATCCGGACACGGACCGGTCAGTGTCCGATACCGACGGTCAGCCCGCGTCCGACGAGTGCCCGGGGAACAGGTGCGCGCTCGGGTCGATGGCGACCGCCGCGTTGTTGACCGCCGTGGCGGCCTCACCGAAGCCGGTGGCGATCAGGCGCACCTTGCCCGGGTACTCGGTGATGTCGCCGGCCGCGAAGACCCTCGGCAGGTTCGTCGCCATCGCGCTGTCCACCACGATGTGCCGGCGGTCGAGGCGGAGCCCCCATTCGGCGAGAGGGCCCAGGTCGGCGGTGAAGCCGAGGGCGGCGACCACCGTGTCCACCGGCAGGGTCTCGGTCGCGCCGCCGCGCACGGTCACCTCGGCGCCGGTCACCGTGGCGTCCCCGATCAGGCGGGTGACCTCGGCGTTGACGACCACCCGCACCGGCAGGGACAAGACGCGGGCGACCGTCGAGGCGTGCGCCCGGAACTTCTCCCGTCGGTGCACGAGGGTCACCGAGCGGGCCAGCGGTTGCAGGGCCAGCGCCCAGTCGAAGGCGGAGTCTCCCCCGCCGACGATCAGCACGTTCCGGTCGGTCAACTCGGCCGGGTCGGTCACGAAGTAGACGATGCCGGCGCCGGGGGCGCCGTCGGCGCAGGGCAGCGGCCGTGGGCTGAAGCTGCCGAGCCCGCCGGTGACCACGACCGCGCCGCAGCCGAGTTGCTCGCCACCGGCCAGGCCGAGCACCGGACGGTCACCGGTGTACGACAGCTTCTCGGCCCGCGTGCCGAGCAGGTACCGCGGAGCGAAGGGCGCCGCCTGGGCGACCAGGTTGGCGACCAGGTCACGACCCTTGACGGCGGGAAAACCGGCCACGTCGAGGATCAGCTTCTCCGGGTACATGGCGGTGACCTGGCCGCCCGGCTCCGGAAGCGCGTCGATCACCGCCACGGACAGGCCCCGGAACCCGGCGTAGTACGCGGCGAAGAGACCGGCGGGACCGGCCCCGATCACGGCGACATCGACCTCGCGCATGGCGTACCGTCGCTTTCCGCTCGCGGATCAACGCGTGCTGATCTCGACGGTAGGCGGGGCGCAGCGGTCCGGCAAGCATGTCCCGAAGGCGCGCCGACGAGCGGGTCAGGGCAGGCTGAGGGTGGACCCCGAGTAGTCCGGACCGTCCACCATGGGTCGGCGACGGCGGAACAGGATCGCCGCCACCACGCCGCCGAGCAGCCCGAACAGGTGCCCCTGCCAGGAGATCCGCTCGTCGGTGGGAAGGATGCCGACGAGCTGCCAGCCGTAGAGCAGGCCGACGAGCAGGAAGACGGCGAAGTTCCACCAACTGCGCTCGACGATGCCGCGGGTGAGCAGGATGCCCAGGTAGCCGAAGATGACCCCGCTCGCGCCGACCACCACCGAGTTGGGCGAGCCGGTGAACCAGACCCCGAGGCCGGAGACCAGGATGATGATCAGGGTCGACCACAGGAACCGGCGCGCGCCGGCGGCCAGCACGAAGGTGCCCAGCAGGATCAGCGGGATGCTGTTGCTGTAGAGGTGGTCGAAGCCGTGGTGCAGGAACGGCGAGAAGAAGACCCCGTCGAGGCCGTCGATGCGGTGCGGGATGATGCCGGCGGTCGCGTCCAGGCCGAACGCGAGCCCCTGGTCGATCGCCTCGATGAGGAAAAGGAACGGAACCACCGCGCACATGGCGACGAAGGCCCGGCCGAGCGAGGCGTAGAACGCCTCGGTGCCGAACCGGAACGGGTCGCCGCTTGGCGGGTGCAGGCTCACCCCCCAACTGCTATCAGCAAAAGGGGCCGACCGCCACTCACGTCCCGACTGGGATACGCGCGACGGCGGGGCGGGTGGTCGTCCACCCGCCCCGCCGTCGTACGTCGTCAGTAGTGGCCGTTGTTCTGGAAGTAGGTCCAGGCGCCACAGGGCGTCTTGTACTTGCCCTTGATGTAGCCCAGGCCCCAGATGATCTGGGTGGCCGGGTTCGTCCGCCAGTCGTCCGCGACCGAGCCCATCTTGCTGCCGGGCAACGACTGCGGAATGCCGTACGCACCGGAGGAGCCGTTGCTGGCCTTGTGGTTCCAGCCGCTCTCCTTGGTCCAGAGCTTCTCCAGACAGGGGAACTCGGCGATGCCGAAGCCCTTCTCGAGCATCAGCGCGCAGCCGATCTTGCGGTTGCCGCTGTACTCGGCGCAGGACGCCGGGATCGGCCCGTCGTACGGCTTGGCCGCCTTCTCCTCGGCCTCCCGCTCGCGCTTGCGCGACGCCGCGGCGGCCTCGGCCTTGCGGGCCCGCTCGGCGGCCTCCTTGGCCGCCTGGGCCGCCCGCAGCTTCGCCTGGTACTCGGCGGCCCGCTGCCGGGCGAACGCGACCTGGTGGTCGGCCTGGCGCTCGCGCTGGTAGGCGAAGTCGACCCGGTCGACCTCGACGCCCACCTGGGCGGTCAGGCCCTGCTGCTGGGTTTCCCGATCTTCGCCCAGGTAGAAGCCACCGGCGACGCCCACGGAGAGCAACGCCACAGCGGCCGTACGGGCACCCAACCGGCTCCACAGCCGACTCACGAAGTGTTCCCTTCGTCGGGGGCAAGGACACGGCGCGGCACCGGGCCACGTCGGCCCTCGGCCGTGCCGTGAGCGCCCCGACCGGTGAGCCGGTCGCGCCGACGCACCGACCGTCACTGATGCCGCCCTGACCTCGGGCGAACGATCACCGACGATGCCTGTGGTGCGTGGGCGCTCGTGGGACACCATCGCGCACAGTGAGGCACATGGGAAACCGACCGACCGGTTTGTGACCTGCACCACACCTAGAATAGGGACGAAAGGTTACAAAACCCCCATCACTGCGGGATGTCCTCCAGGAGATCCGTCACCATCGCGGCGATCGGCGACCGCTCCGAACGGCTGAGCGTGACGTGGGCGAAGAGAGGATGGCCCTTCAACGCCTCGATCACCGCGGTCACACCGTCGTGGCGGCCGACCCGCAGATTGTCCCGCTGGGCCACGTCGTGGGTGAGCACCACCCGCGACCCCTGCCCGATCCGGGACAGCACGGTGAGCAGCACCCCGCGCTCCAACGACTGCGCCTCGTCCACGATCACGAAGGCGTCGTGCAGGCTGCGACCCCGGATGTGGGTCAGCGGCAGCACCTCCAGGATGCCCCGCGAGGTGACCTCCTCCAGCACGTTCTCGTGCACGACCGCGCCGAGCGTGTCGAAGACCGCCTGCGCCCAGGGCGACATCTTCTCCGACTCCGACCCGGGCAGATAGCCCAGCTCCTGACCGCCGACGGCGTACAGCGGGCGGAAGACGATCACCTTCTTGTGCCGGCGACGCTCCATCACCGCCTCCAGCCCGGCGCAGAGAGCCAGCGCCGACTTGCCGGTGCCGGCCCGGCCACCCAGCGAGACGATCCCGATCGTCTCGTCGAGCAGCAGGTCGAGGGCGACGCGCTGCTCGGCCGAGCGACCGTGCAGGCCGAACGCCTCCCGGTCGCCCCGGACCAACCGGACGGACTTGTCCGGCAGGACCCGTCCGAGCGCGGAGCCGCGCGTCGAGTGCAGCACCAGGCCGGTGTGGCAGGACAGGCCCGCGGCCTCGTCGAGGTCGAGCGTCTCGCCGGCGTACAACGCGGAGATCTGCTCCTCACCCAGCTCCAGTTCGGACATGCCCGTCCAGGTGGGGTCGCCGGCCTGGCCGTGGCGGTACTCGTCGGCGCGCAGACCCACCGAGGCGGCCTTCACCCGCAGCGGCATGTCCTTGCTGACCAGCGTGACGTCCCGCCCCTCGGCGGCGAGGTTGAGCGCCACCGACAGGATCCGGGCATCGTTGCTCTCGGTGCGGAACCCGGGCGGCAGCACGCCGTCGTCGGTGTGGTTCAGCTCCACCCGCAGCGTCCCGCCGGCATCGTTGGCGGGCACCGGTCGGTCGAGGCGGCCGTGCAGGATGCGCAGTTCGTCGAGCATCCGCAGCGACTGCCGGGCGAACCAGCCCAGCTCCGGATGGTGCCGCTTGCCCTCCAACTCGGTGATGACCACCAGTGGCAGCACCACCTCGTGCTCGGCGAAGCGGTGGAACGCCGCCGGGTCGGACAGCAGCACCGAGGTGTCCAGAACGAAGGCCTGCCCCGCTGGTCGGGGCTCCTTGTTCGCGGCCGGCGCGGCGTCCGCCGCACGGCGGCTCCGGGTGGCACGGCGGGTCGTGGCAGTCGCGGCCGGGGTCTGGTCGGCACCGGCGGTGGTACGGCGAGTCGTCACAGGCCTGCTCCGACGGATGGGCACCCGGCCACCCGTTTTCCGCCTCGTCCGGTACCCGGAGGGGTCGGATGCGGAACCCCGTGCGCGAGGTCGCAGATCCGGGTGGACCGGCTGGCTCGGGAGAACCCCGCGCCATGCCTAGACGCTAGCGGCGGCGGACCGTCCCGGCTAGGGGCGATCGTGGATCTCCGGAGACGGCCGTGTGAACAGCCCCGAACGGATGAGCCGGCCGGGATGCATGCCCCCTGCGCGCATCCCGGCCGGCGGGGCCACCGTCACCGGTCTGACGTGACCCCGACGGTGCGTGTCCGCCGCGGACGACGCACCGCGCTTCCGCGCGCCGGTCGGCGGGACGCTCTCGGCGACCCGCCGGCCGGCTCAGCCGGTTCGTCGAACGAGCGTGCCGGTCGGGTGCCGCCCGGTGATCGGGGCGGCCGGCGCGGTGAACGACGAGCCGGTGTAGGTGGTGCCGGGGCGGGCCGCCGCGTCGGGGCGGACGACCGTGCCGGCGGAGCGGACGGCTGCAGGCGAGGAGACCGACAGCGCGGAGGCGATCGCCGCCTGGGCGTCGCGCCGACGGCGGTTCCAGGCGCCCCGATCGCCGTCGAAGTAGCCCTGGCGGTAGCCGAAGCGGTAGCCGATCCGGTAGCTGAGCTGCCCGTGCAGGCGGCCGGCGGCGTAGCTGGTGGCGCCGAGCACGAGGACGAGGAAGACCACGAGGAACGGGCTCATCGGGCGGCCCCCGTCCGGCCCGGACGCCGGTTCATCGCTCCTCCGGCTCGACGGTGGTGGGATCGGCGGTGGGGTCCGCGACCAGCAGCCGGTCCAGGTCGTCGGTGCTGACCTCCTCGACCAGCTCGACGGTGATCCGGCAGCCGTCGAGCACGATCTCGGCGACCGAGGACCGGCGGATCTCCCCGCCGGCGTCGTAGACCCGGACGCTCAACTCGGGGCAGCCGAGATGGGTACGCCAGGCGTTCCACTCGGTGCGGTCGCCGACGCTCAGCGACAGGTATCGGCAGCCTCGGGCGAGGTAGAGGCGCCACGGGGCACTCAGCCCCGCTGCCACTCCCTCGGCGATCAGCCCGAAGGCCTGGGCTCGGGTGGCGAGCTCGGTCACCACACCCCCTCGGCACCGGGAGCGTGACGCATGTGAGCACCAGTCGTCTCATGCACGTGACACACCGTAGATTGTCCCATGAGCGTGACAGTATCAGCTTTTCGTCCCCTTACATTCGCCACGACGGGCATCTATTCTGCCCGGGTGACACCCCTCCAAAGCGGTGCTGGATCGTTTACCCCGAATCCGAGCGTTCCGTCACGTCTGCGTGACAGCAGCGTGCCTGGGCAAACACCTGCGGACGGCTGGTCGTACCGTCACGGGGTGACCGAGACGGCCAACGCGCGAAAAATCGCCTTCGCCACCTTCGTTCGGCGCGCCCTCGACGAGGCGCGGGCCACCCGCGCCTGGAGCGGCACCGAGGTGTCACGGCGTACCGGCGTCTCCCGGCAGACCATCAACCGGTGGGTCCGTGGCGACTGGGCCAGCGACCCCGAGGCCGAACGCGTCGTCGCCTTCTGCGAGGGCCTGGGCCTGAACCCCGCCGCCGCCTTCGCCGCGCTCGGCTGGGACCGCACCGCGAGCGGCCCGCGCGCCGGCCAGCCGGCCCCGCCGATGGACCCGGACGTGGAGGCCCTGCTGCGCCGCCTGGTCGACCCCAACGTGTCGGACGCGGAGAAGTTCCACATCCGCGAAACCATTAGATACCTCGCATACCGCCCAACGTTGCCGGTCGATGTCCGAAAAAGAGGCAATCAAGCCGGGTAGTTCCTCAAATGGCGAAAGAACGCCTGGTCAGGTTCATTCGTTTCGCTCCGGGGCAGGAACGGGCACGCTAGCGTCCCTATTCGTACTGCTTGGGCTCGTCATCGGCGGGGGGACGGGACAAGGCCGAACCTAGCCCTGCGGGACAGAAGGAGGGGTCTGTCCATGACCCTGAAGTGGTGGGGAGTCGTGGTCGCCACGGTGTCGATGACACTGTGGGCGACCGGCAACGTGGTGACCCTCGCGGTCAACGGCGGGCAGCTGCCGCTGCTCGTCAACCTTCTCGCGCTCACCAGCGCCGGCACGGCGGTCGTCCTGGCCGTCGTCGCGGAACTGCACGAGCGGCTCAACGACCGGATCAGCGCGCTCACCGAGTTCCTGGTGGCACGCCTCAACGAGATCGAGACCCACACCGGCGATCGCAACACCGGCTTCGTGGAGGGCTACCTGCTCAGCCACGGACAGGAGGCGGCGGTGGTGCCGTTCGGACGCCGTGGACGAGGGGCCGCCGAACGCTGACCGACCGCCGCCGGGTGGGTCCGCTCGGCCAGGAATGAGCCCCCAACGCCGGGGTACGCTGACGCGCGTGCCGCCGTTGAATCTGGGCAACCACCAGCCGAGGACCCCGTTGAACGCCGACCAGGCATGGCAGATAACCGCCGGCCGGGCCGGCGGGACCGTGCTCTTCTTCGACTTCGACGGCACACTCGCGCCCGTCGACGACGATCCGACGGCGGTCCGTCCCGCGCCCAACGCGCTCGCCGCGATCGAGGCGCTGGCCCCGGTGGTGCAGCGGATCGCGATCGTCTCCGCGCGGCCCGTCGAGTTCCTCCGCGACCGCCTCGGCGAGCTCAGCGGCGTGGACCTCTACGGCCTCTACGGCCTGGAGCACAGCCACTCCGGTGGCGACACCGTCACCGAGCCCACCGCGCTGCCCTGGGTGCCCACCATGGCCGAGCTGGCCGACCTGGCCCGGGAGGAACTGCCACCCGGCGCCCTCGTCGAGTACAAGCGGCTCTCCGTCGCGCTGCACTGGCGTACGGCCCCCCAGCTCGGTCCGACGGTGCAGCAGTGGGGTCAGGCGCAGGCCGACCGCCTCGGGCTGCGGGTGCAGGCCGGTCGGATGGTGCTGGAGCTCAAGCCACCGGTCGACCGGGACAAGGGGATGGTGATCGGCGAGGTGGTCCGGGGCGCCACCGGCGCCTGGTACTTCGGCGACGACGTCTCCGACATCAAGGCGTTCGCGGCGCTACGCGCCCGCGCCGAGTCGGACCCGGAGTTCTTCGGTGTCTGCGTGGCCGTCGCCAACCCGGAGACCGGCCAGGAGGTGGCCGACGCCGCCGACCTGACCATCGAGTCACCGGCCGCGCTGGGCGACTTCCTGACCCGGGCCCTGAGCCAGCTTCCCTGAGACCGTCAGGCGCCGTATCGGCGCTGGCGGGTGGCGTACGAGCGCAGTGCCCGCAGGAAGTCGATGTGCCGGAAGTCCGGCCAGTTCAGCTCGCAGAAGTAGAACTCCGAGTGCGCGGACTGCCACAGCATGAACCCGGACAGTCGCTGCTCCCCACTCGTGCGGATGACCAGGTCGGGGTCGGGCTGACCACGGGTGTAGAGGTGCTCGGCGATGTGCTCGACGTCCAGCACCTCGGCCAGCTCCTCGATGGTGCCGCCGGATGCCGCGTGCTCCAGCAGCAGTGAGCGCACGGCGTCGGTGATCTCCCGCCGACCGCCGTACCCGACCGCGATGTTGACCTCCGCGCCGCCGCTGCGGTCCCGGGTACGCTCCTCGGCGCCCTTGAGCGCGGCGGCGGTCTGGGCCGGCAACAGGTCCAGCGCGCCGACGATGCGCAGCCGCCAGGGATTGCCCTCCTCCGCCAGCTCCACCACCAGGTCCTCGATGATCTGCAGCAGTGGGTCCAGCTCGCTGGCGGGGCGGCGCAGGTTGTCGGTGGCGAGCAGATAGAGCGTGACGTGCCCGATACCGGCCTGGTCACACCACCCGAGAACGTGCTTGATCTTCGCCGCGCCGACGCGGTGGCCGTCGTTCGGGTCGACGTAGCCCATCTCCCGGGCCCACCGGCGATTGCCGTCGCACATGACCCCGACGTGTCGGGGCACCGGCTTGCCCGCGAGCTTCGCCGTGAGCCGGCGCTCGTAGACGGAGTAGATAAGGTTCCGCAGCGTCATCACCTAGCAGCGTAGCGACCCGCCCGCCGGATCACCCCTTCGGAGGGCGATCCCCGCCGGACAGTTCGATGCCGATCATGCCCAGCGTACGGGCCGTGAGCCGCCCGTCGCCGAGCCCCAACTCGACCACGTCGTCGAACACACGGTCGTCCCGGCGGGCCGCCCGGACCGCCGCGTCGACCACCCGCCGCCGCCGCGCCAACCAGGCGGCCACCGAACTGTGGCGCAGATGGGTGCCGAGGCGACGACGCAGACCCACCGTGTAGTGGCGGGCCGCCGCCTCCGGCTCACGCGCCGCAGCGGCCCCCGCCAACGCCCCGGAGAGCAGGGCGTAGAAGATCCCCTCCCCGGTGAACGGATTGATCAACGACAGCGCGTCGCCGGCCAGCAGGGTGCGGTCCCGACCCGGCGTCGGCCGGTGCGTGGACAGCGGCAGGTGGTGGGCACGCAGCGCGGTCACCGTCGACAGGTCGGTGCCGGGCAGCAGCGCGACCAACCGGTCCAGCAGGTACGCCCGGCTCAACGGCTCGCCACGCAGCACCTCCCCGTACCCGACGTTCGCCCGCCCGTCGCCGATCGGGAACGACCAGGCGTACGCCGGCCAGCGCGCCTTGGAGGTGACGATGAGCTGCTCGGGTGGGCCGGGCAGCGCGGGCGCGTACCCACGGATGGCCAGCGCGAGGTGCCGGTCCGGGTTGACGGGATGGCCGAGGGCCCGGCGCACCACCGACCCGGCGCCGTCCGCGCCCACAACCACCCGGCCGGACAGCTCCCCGTCGAGCACCACCCGGTCCCCACGCGGCTGTACGCGGCGGACGCTGTGCCGACGCAACTGCGCCCCGGCGGCCACCGCCGCGGCCACGAGTCGCGCGTCGAAGACCTCCCGGGGCACGGTGTACGCCGGCCGGGGCAGCGCCCGAGCCACTGCCTGGCCGCCCGGCGCGACCATCCGCAGCGCGGGCAGCGGGGCGTACCCGGCCACCGCCCCGGTCACCCCCAGTTCGGTGAGGACGTCCACCGAGTGGGCGGCGATGCCGTCTCCACACGCCTTGTCCCGGGGGAAGTCGGCACGGTCCAGCAGCAGCACGCTGGCACCCGCCCGGCAGGCCGTCAGGGCGGCAGCCGCTCCGGCCGGCCCGGCACCCACCACCACCACGTCGAACTCGTCGCTCACCGCGCGCCTCCCTCCGACCGGGGCGGCACGGTTGGTATCCGTCCCGCCCGGCGATCACCTGGGCCGTCGGCGCCGGCCATGGTGACCGACGTCACCCGCCATCCTGCCCCCTGGCCGCCCGCCCGGCCCGCTCCCGGCGGCGCGCCCGGTCCGACGTCGTCGAAGTCCGGCCCACACCGTCGATCATGGTGTTGTGGTGGTTAACAAAAGCCGCAGAGCACCGCACATCAGGCACCACAAGTCCATGATCGGCGCGGTGGGTGGGGGCGGTTCAGGCGGGGACGGCGGCGTCCGCGTCGGGGGTGCGGGCCGCACGGCGTAGGCCGTAGAGGGCCAGGCCCGCGGCCGCTAGCAGCGGGGCGCCGTCGCGGACCAGGCCGTCCAGGCCCAGCAGCCACCAGCACAGCGGCAGGTCCACCACGAGTACGCCGAGCGTGACGACGACCAGCAGGCCACGAGCCCAGTCCTTGCCGCGCATCAGGAACGCGGTGCAGAACAGCACGGCGTAGCTGGCCGCGATGCCGGCGCCGAACCAGAACAGCACGGCCGGTACGGCGGAGAGACGGTCGTCCAGGATCGCGCCCCCGGCCACCAGTGCCGGCACCAGCATCAGCGGGCTGTAGGTGAACGCCGCCACGCGGCTGGTCAACAACCACGCGCTCGCCTGCGGCCGGCGCGGCGGCGTCTCCCGCCACGAGATGCCGGCCCTGTCGATGACCAGCCGGGGCCGGTGCCGGACGAGATGCCCGGCGAGCGCCGACGAGCGGTAGAGCAGCCAGACCACCGCCACGCAGAGCGCGGTGAGCACGGCGAAGCCGAGCAGGCCCGGCAGCGGCGGCACTCCCTGCCGGGGCACGATCAGCCGGCCGACGGCGAAGATCGTGGTGACCGCAAGGATCAGCCCGAACGGGCGGGCCACCGTCCGGCCCCGGCGCACGTGCCCGATCAGCAGCAGGAAGCCGAACGAGCGCAGCATGGCCCAGCCGGTGCGTACGGCCAGGCCGAAGCCCTGCTCCGGGGCGTACCACCAATTGAGCAGCTCGACCACGACGGTGGCCGCCGCGGTCGTCGCGAGCAGGAGGGTGAGCGCCCGGACGGCGGACGGCCGCCGGACCTCGGTCTCGGCGGCCGTCCTCATGGGATCCGTTGTTGCCCGCGGCGGGCGAGGTTCACACCTACCGCTGGGGCTGCGCCGCGTCCAGTCGGGCGCGCAGCGCGTCCAACTCGGCCCAGAGCACGCCCGGCAGCTTGTCACCGAACTTCTCGAACCACTCGGTAATCATCGGCAGCTCGTTGCGCCACTCGTCCGGGTCGACCTTCAGCGCGATCCGGACGTCCTCCGGGGTCATGTCCAGTCCCTCGACGTCGAGCGCGTCCTGCGCCGGGACCATGCCCACCGGGGTCTCGACCGCGTCGGCCGTGCCCTCGATGCGCTCGACGATCCACTTGAGCACCCGGGAGTTCTCGCCGAAGCCCGGCCACAGGAACGAGCCGTCCGGGTCCTTGCGGAACCAGTTGACGTAGTAGATCTTCGGCAGCTTGGCCTCGTCGCCGTCGGCGCCCTTGCCCATCTCGATCCAGTGCCGGAAGTAGTCGCCCGCGTGGTAGCCGATGAACGGCAGCATCGCCATCGGGTCGCGGCGGACCACGCCGACCGCGCCGGACGCGGCGGCGGTCGTCTCGGACGAGAGCGTCGCGCCCATGTAGACGCCGTGCACCCAGTCGCGGGCCTCGGTCACCAGCGGGATGGTGTCCTTGCGGCGACCGCCGAAGAGGATCGCGTCGATCGGGACCCCGTTCGGGTCGAAGTACTCGTCGGCGAGGATCGGGCACTGCGTGATCGGGGTGCAGAACCGGCTGTTCGCGTGCGAGGAGAGGCTGTCGCTCTCCGGCGTCCAGTCGTTGCCCTTCCAGTCGATGAGGTGCGCCGGAGGCTCGCCCATGCCCTCCCACCAGATGTCACCGTCGTCGGTGAGGCCCACGTTGGTGAAGATCGAGTTGCCCCGGTCCAGCGTGCGCATGGCGTTGGCGTTGGTCTTCCAGTCGGTGCCGGGCGCGACGCCGAAGAGGCCGTACTCCGGGTTGACCGCGTAGAGCCGGCCGTCGGGACCGAACCGCATCCAGGCGATGTCGTCGCCGATGGTCTCGACCTTCCAGCCCGGGATGGTCGGCTCCACCATCGCCAGGTTGGTCTTTCCGCAGGCCGACGGGAAGGCGCCGGCGATGTGGTGCACCTTGCCCTCGGGCGAGGTGATCTTGAGGATGAGCATGTGCTCGGCGAGCCAACCCTCGTCCCGGCCCATCACGCTGGCGATACGCAGCGAGTAGCACTTCTTGCCGAGCAGGGAGTTGCCGCCGTACCCGGAGCCGTACGACCAGATCTCGCGGGTCTCCGGGAAGTGCGAGATGTACTTGGTCTCGTTGCAGGGCCACGCCACGTCCTGCTGACCCGGGGCGAGCGGTGCGCCGATCGAGTGCAGCGCGTGCACGAAGTCCGCGTCGTCGCCCATCGCCTCAAGGATCGAGGCGCCCATTCGGGTCATGATGCGCATCGAGGCCACCACGTACGGGCTGTCGGTGATCTCGACGCCGAACATGGGGCTCTCGGCCTCGACCGGGCCCATCACGAACGGAATGACGTACATCGTCCGACCGCGCATCGCTCCGCGGTACAGCTCGGTCATCGTCCGCTTCATCTCGGCCGGCGCCATCCAGTTGTTGGTGGGGCCGGCGTCCGCCTCGTCGACAGAGCAGATGAAGGTGCGCTCCTCGACCCGTGCGACGTCGGACGGGTCGGTGCGCGCGTAGAACGAGTTCGGCTTCTTCTCCGGGTTCAACCGGATGAGGGTGCCGGCCTCGACCAGCTCATCGGTGAGGCGACGCCACTCCTCGTCGGACCCGTCCACCCAGACGACCCGGTCGGGGGTGGTCAGTTCCGCGACCTCACGGACCCAGGCAAGCAGTTTCGGATGGGACGTCGGGGCCTGATCGATACCCCGCACTACAGCCGGAGCAACCATGACACATCTCCTTGTGGTCGACGCTGACCGATCTATGGGATGCACGAGTCTCAGCGACGTGATGCGCCGCCTTCGTGGAAACCTGGGATTGGCCTCAGCGTAAACCGGGCAGCCTTCCGAGTCAGTGGGACTGGTTGTGAAGAACTGCACAAGCTACGGCCACGCTGCGGCATCACGATCTGATACCCGCTTTCCTGCGCAGTTTCACGCAAATCTTGTTGTGCACCCCGGTCGACGCGCGTTCCGGTCGGGCCGTCAACCCACCCTGCCGACCGGTTGGCGGATTCCCGTTCCGAGGCGCATCAGTCCTCCCGCCTGGTTACGCTGCGTTCAACAGCGGCACACCGGGTGAAAGGGTCGCCATCGGCGACGATGTCCCCCTCGCCGTTGCTCCCCCGCCGATACCTCGACAGCCGGTAGGCTCGCCCCGTGGCCGCCACGATGACCGGGGAGCAACCGGGCCCCCGGCAGACCCGACCGGGTCTGGTCCGCGCACTTCTCGACCGTTTCGGTCACCTCGTGCGCGAGATGAGCAAGTTCGCCACCGTCGGCGGGATCGCCTTCCTCATCGACTTCGCGCTCTTCAACTACCTGACGACCGCGCGCGGCATGGAACAGGTGACGGCCAAGACCATCTCGACCGTGATCGCCGCGACCTTCGCCTTCCTGGGCAACCGCTTCTGGACCTGGCGACACCGCCAACGCAGCAACCCCGCGCGGGAGTACGCGCTGTTCTTCTTCTTCAACGCTGTCGGTCTCGGGATCGCGGTGTGCTGCCTCGCGATCAGCCGGTACGGGCTCGGCAGCGTCTGGCCGGCGGTGTTCCAGACGCAGCTCGCCGACAACATCGCCAGCTTCGTCGTGGGTACCGGCCTCGGGACGCTGTTCCGATTCTGGTCCTACCGGCGGTTCGTCTTCGTCGAAGCGGGAACTCCGGTCGTTCCGCAGGTGGAGCCCGACCGGGATCACGGGGCGTGACCTGCCGCCCACCTCGTCCGGCCGGTGATCGCCGGCTTTACCCACTGCCCTAAGGTGTTTCGCATGCGTCTTGTCCGTCTGCTGCCTGAGCGCTGGCAGAAGTTCATCCACGAGGCGCTCAAATTCGGCATCGTCGGCGGCATCAACACCGTCATCAATTACGCGGTGTTCAATGTCCTTGCACTTACCGTTTTCGTCAACGGTCAGTTGAAGGCGACCGTGATCGCGACGGTCGTCGCCACGATCACGTCGTACCTGATGAATCGCCACTGGACGTACCGGGATCGCCCGAAATCGGCGCTTCGTCGGGAGTACGTCCTGTTCTTCCTGTTCAACGGCGCCGGCCTGCTCATCGAGCTGGGCGCCGTGGCCGCCGCCAAGTACGGACTCGGCGTACACGGCCTACTCGCGCTGAACGTGGCGAAGACCGCCGGTGTCCTGCTGGCCACGCTGTTCCGCTTCTGGTCCTACCGGACGTTCGTCTTCCAACCCGTCACGCCGTCCGAGGACGCCACGAAGACCGAGCCCACCTGGCACGACATCCCGCGCGATGAGTGGGACACCATGGCCGAGATGGACCCGGTCGCCGAGCTGGCCGAATCGGTCTCCGAGCTGGAGGAGGCGCAGTCCACCGACCGGCCCGGCCCGACACCCGGCCCGACCGGCGCCGCTCCCGTGCAGGGGCGGCCGTTGGCCGCCGGCCTCCCCGCCGACCTGGACGCGGAACTCGCCGCGGAGCTGCACGCCGGCACTCGTCGCGCCCCCCGCCGGTGACGCCTCCCGCTCTCCGCTCCGGCACCGGAGCGCCCGCCGAGCTGTTCTTCGAGGACCTCGTTCCGGGGCTCACCGTCGACCTCGGGACGGTGACCGTGGACGGCGACGAGATGCGGGCCTTCGCCCGGCGCTTCGACCCGCAGTGGTACCACGTCGACCAGGAGCTGGCCGAGGCCAGCCGGCACGGTGGCGTCATCGCCAGCGGCTTCTACACGGTCAGCCTGTTCATGCGGGCGTACGTCGATCACCTGCTGTCCCGCGCGGCGGCGGACGCCTCCCCCGGTCTGGAGGAGTTGCGGTGGCTCGCCCCAGTCCGTGCCGGGGATCGCCTCGCCGTCCGGGTCGACGTGATGGGCGCCCGCCCCTCGGACGCTCGCCCGGGGCTCGGCACCGTCATCCTCACCGGCGCCATGCTCCGCCTCGGCCCGGACGGCCAGCCCGAGCAGGAGGTGCTGCGGACACGTTTCCGCGGCTGGTTCGCGCTACGGCCGGTCGAGGGGCAGCCTTCGTCGACCGGGCCGGCCTCGGCAGGGCCCGGCGTTGCCGAACAGCCCTCCGCAGGCCCGGCCGGGGCCGGCCCGACGCAGGCCAGCCCGGCGGAGAACGGCCCGACACAGACCGTGTCGACACAGAACGGCCCGACACAGAACGGGCCGGCGCAGAACGCGCCGACGCAGAACGGCCCGACACAGACCGTGTCGACACAGAACGGCCCGGCACAGACCGCGCCGACGCAGGCTCGGCCGTCCGAGGCCGGGCCCTCGGCGGCGTCCGGGGCCGAACAACACGCCTGATCACCCCGGCCCTGCTCGCGGGCCGGGGCGATCAGCGCCGAGATCAGCTCGTGGTGTCGCGCAGCGGCTTGCCCTCGCGCATGTCGGCGAGGATGTCGCGCATCTCGCCGTCGCCCAGCGAGTGCTTGTCGTGCTGCGCCTCAACCAGCTCGTAGAGCGTGGTCTGCACCCGGCTGACCCCCGGCACGTCCTTGAGCACCGACTGGCCGCGCTCTCCGGCGGACTCGATGGTGAGGGTGCCGCAGCCGAGCAGCCGCTCGAAGAAGTGCTGGTTCATCGAGTGGTCGTTGATCCGGGTGAGCGGGAGGTCCCGCCGGTCCCGGGAGAAGACGCCCTGCTGCAACAGCACGCGCTCGTTGGTGAACAGGTAGTGGGTGGTACGCCAGACCAGGAACGGCCAGAGACCGAGCCAGAGGACCGCGATCAGGCCGATCGCGCCGATCACGGCCAACGCGATCGAACCGCCGGAACTCTCGGGCAGCAGGAGCACGCCGACCACCACCGCGGCGATGGCGAGGACCAGCACCAGGATCGGCCGGACCAGGGCCTTCCAGTGCGGGTGCAGGTGCAGCACGACGTGCTCGTCCTTCGTGAGCACGTCTTCGGGGAACGCCACGACAACCTCCAACGCCTGTACTTTGACGCGCCGACGGTAATCCCCGGGAGCCACTGAACAACATCCGCCACGCGGCCCGACCCCACCTTCCGCGATCTTGCACTTTCGGTTGCCGTTACGCGGCCTTGAGCCCGGTACGCCACGACAGAAAGTGCAAGATCGCCGCTGGAAGGCGCTCAGCGGAGGTGGAGGACGTCTCCTGCCGCGATGGCTCGGGTTTCGGTGGGGGTTGTCAGTTGGAGTTGGCCGTCGTTGTCGATGCCTGTTGCGGTGCCGGTCCGGGTTTCACCGTTGGGCAGCAGGACCCGTACCTCGCGGCCGATCGTCGCGCAGGAGGCCAGGTAGGCGTCGCGCAGGCCGCTCGCCTGGGCGTCCCCGCCGGCCGTGCGCCAGCGGTCGTACCAGTCGGCGAGTGACCGCAGCAGTGCCCGCAGCAGCGGGTCCCGGTCGGTGGCCGCCGCGCCGGCCAGTTGCAGCGAGGTGGCCGGCAACCCGGTCGGGTTCACCGGCAGCTCGTCGGCGCGCAGGGTCACGTTGAGGCCGATACCGAGGACGATGGCGGGCGGTTGGCCCGCAGAGCGCCCCGGCACCGCCTCGGCCAGCACACCGGCACACTTCGCGTCGCCGATGAGCAGATCGTTGGGCCACTTCAGGGTGGCGTCCAGCTCGGCCAGCCGGGCCACCGCCTCGACCAGCGCCACGCCGGCGAGAAGCGGCAGCCAGCCGTACCCCGGGGGTGGAACGGCGGCCCAGCCGCGGTCCGGCGCGGCGTCGCCGGGCCGCAGCAGGACGCTGGTGGCGATGCCCGCACGCGGCGGCGACTGCCAGATCCGGCCGCGACGACCGCGCCCGGCCGTCTGCCGTTCCGCGACCACGACCAGGCCCTCCGGCTCGCCCGCGACGGCGGCGTCGGACACGTCCGCGTTCGTGGAGCCGGTCTCCGCGTACAGCTCCAGGCGGGTCCACGGTCCGTTGGGCGCGACCAGCGCGCGCCGCAGCCGGGCCGCCGACAGCGGCGGTCGGTCCAGATCGGTGTACGGGGAGCCCGGCATCCCGTCAGCCTACGGCGGCGACCGGTACGGGCGTTGAGGCGTACTGCACAGCCGCTCCGACCTGAACCATCGTTATATTCCCTGGGTGACTACCGAGACCGGGACCAACATCCACAGCACTGCCGGCAAGCTGGCGGACCTGGAGCGCCGGGTCGACGAGGCGGTGCACGCCGGGTCGGCGCGCGCGGTCGAGAAGCAGCACGCCCGGGGCAAGAAGACCGCCCGCGAGCGGATCGAGATGCTGCTCGACGAGGGCTCCTTCGTCGAGCTGGACGAGCTGGCCCGGCACCGTTCCACGGCCTTCGGGCTGGAGCGCAACCGCCCGTACGGCGACGGAGTGGTGACCGGCTACGGCACGGTCGACGGCCGGCAGGTGTGCGTCTTCGCGCAGGACTTCACCGTCTTCGGCGGCTCGCTCGGCGAGGTCTTCGGCGAGAAGATCGTCAAGGTGATGGACCTCGCCATGAAGATCGGTTGCCCGGTGATCGGCATCAACGACTCCGGCGGCGCCCGCATCCAGGAGGGCGTGGTGTCGCTCGGCCTGTACGGGGAGATCTTCTTCCGTAACGTGCGGGCATCCGGGGTCATCCCGCAGATCTCACTGGTGATGGGACCCTGCGCCGGCGGCGCGGTCTACTCCCCGGCGGTCACCGACTTCACCGTCATGGTCGACCAGACCTCCCACATGTTCATCACCGGCCCCGACGTGATCAAGACGGTGACCGGCGAGGACGTCGGCATGGAGGAGCTGGGCGGGGCCCGTACGCACAACACGCGCAGCGGCAACGCGCACTATCTCGCCAGTGACGAGGAGGACGCGGTCGACTACGTCAAGGCGCTGCTGTCGTACCTGCCGTCGAACAACCTGGACGAGCCGGTCGTCTTCGAGACCCCGGCCGAGCTGGAGATCACCGACGAGGACCGCGAGCTGGACGGTCTCATCCCGGACTCGGCCAACCAGCCGTACGACATCCACACCGTCATCGAGCACGTCCTCGACGACGGGGAGTTCCTGGAGGTCCAGCCGCTCTACGCGCAGAACATCGTGGTCGGCTACGGCCGGGTGGAGGGTCGGCCGGTCGGTGTGGTCGCCAACCAGCCGATGCACTTCGCCGGCACGCTGGACATCGCCGCCTCCGAGAAGGCCGCCCGGTTCGTGCGCACCTGCGACGCGTTCAACATCCCGGTGCTGACCTTCGTCGACGTGCCCGGGTTCCTGCCCGGAACCGGGCAGGAGTGGGACGGCATCATCCGTCGGGGCGCCAAGCTCATCTACGCGTACGCCGAGGCGACCGTTCCCAAGGTCACCGTCATCACCCGCAAGGCGTACGGCGGGGCGTACGACGTGATGGGCTCGAAGCACCTCGGCGCGGACCTGAACTTCGCGTGGCCGACCGCGCAGATCGCCGTGATGGGCGCGCAGGGCGCGGTGAACATCCTCTACCGCTCCGAGCTGGCCGGTTCCGACGATCCGGCGGCGGTTCGGGCCGAGAAGATCGCCGAGTACGAGGACACGCTCGCCAACCCGTACGTGGCGGCCGAGCGCGGGTACGTCGACTCGGTGATCGCGCCGCACGAGACGCGTACCCAGATCGTCCGGGCGCTGCGCGTCCTGCGCACCAAGCGGGAGACCCTGCCGCCCAAGAAGCACGGCAACATCCCGCTCTGACCGCCGGCTCGCGTGCTTGGTCCGCGCGCCTCGCTTGGTCGCGGTGGATAGGCGCAACTTCGGGGAAACTGCTGCTTCCGCACGGCGGGAGGCAGCAACATCCCCGAAGTTGCGCGGATCTTCGCCGCGCGGCCGGCACTCAGCAGGCCGGGTTGGCGGCGGCGCACATCCGACGGGCGGCGACCTCCGCCAGGCGGGGCAGGTCCAGCTCGCCGCCGTCCTGCCCCGCTTTGAGCACCGTGATCAGGTCACCGACGCGGACCACGGCGGTGGTGTCCGGCCCGGGCGCCGAACCGATGGGTTCGCCCGTCTTCTGGTCGACGGGCTGGGTACCGGTGTGCCGCAGCAGCACAGCCCCGTCGCCTGCGAAACCGCGCTGGACCACCGCCCAACGGTGCGTCGCCATCCCGGTGCCCGTCGCGCCGCCCACCTCGTACTCTCCAACGCTGGTCCACTCGGCACACGGGGCGAGCACGTCGTCCAGCGTGGCGAGAAGCTGGATGGCCGCGTCCGGCGTCAGCCGGAACAGGTCCTGCGTGACCAGGCGATCCGATTTAGTGAGGATCGGCGTAGCGCGTCTGGGCACGAACGTCTGCGAGCGGGACAGGATCGAATACGCCGTGCCGGCCGAGCGCCCCTGGCTCGTCCGGCAGGCCTCGAGCATGCGATCCAGCCGGACCGGCTCGCCCAGCCCTGATTGGCTGAGCTGCACTTCGACCTGCTGCGACAGGTCGGCCGGCTGCAACAGGGCGTCGGTGGTGATCTCGTGCCGGGTCGGCGAAGCGGTGGGCACGGCGATCGGCAGAGCCGGCGGTGGAGACGTCCTCGGAGCGGCGACCGCCACGGCGGAGACCCCGGCGAGGGCCAGCACGACGGTGGCCACCACGATCCTGCGCTGGCTCCGGCGGCGGGCGCGGGCGCGGATCTCCGCTGGCTCCGGCCAGCGCACGTCCCGCAGCTCCCGCTGGATCTCTTCGACGAATGTCGGGTCGTCACGCATCGGTGGCCTCCTCCAGATCAGAGACGCCTAGCAGGCCGGCGAGCGCGGTACGCCCCCGGGAGAGTCGAGCCTTGACCGTCCCGACCGGGGCAGCGGTCTCCCGCGCCACCTCGGCGACCGGCATGCCCACCAGGTAGTACAGCGCGATGGCGACGCGCTGCTCCTCGGGCAGCCGACGCAGGGCGGCGACCACCGCGACGGTGTCGGTCCCCGGCCCGGGCACGGTCTCGGTCGCCCCGTGCCGCAGGTACGCGCGAGCACGGCTGCGCAGGCTGCGCCACCGGCTGACGGCGATACGGCTGGCGACCACCCGTACCCACGCCTCCGGATCGTCGTACCCGCTGATCGTCGACCACCGCTGCCAGGCCCGGATGTACGCCTCCTGCACCGCGTCCTGGGCCTCGACCCGATCGCCGGTGAGGGCGTAGACGAAACCGAGCAGCCGTTGTCGGCTCCCCCGGTAGAACTCGTCGAACCCGTCGACGTCCGGCACCCGCTACCTCCCCGTGTCGGTCGCAGGGAACACGCGCCGGGCGGGGCCGTCGGTTGCCCGGCTCAGGCGATCATCTTTTCCAGCTCGGCGAGCGGGAACGTGCCGGCCGCGATCCGCTGCCGAGTGGCCTGCCGTACGGCCCGCTGCACGGCCACGTTGGCCGGCGTCGGTACGCCGTGCAGTCGGCCGAGCAGCGCGACCTCCCCGTTGAGGTGGTCGACCTCGGTCGAGCCGGTGCCCCGGGCGAGGCTCTGCCAGGTGGAGCCGCCGGACCGGTCCGCGCCGCCGACCGGACGCTGCTGGACCAGGTCCCCTCGCTCGGTCCGCTCCTCCTCCGGCGATGTGTGGCCGATGCCGGCGGCGGCGAGCGCGGCGACACCCTCGGCGCGTACCCGCTCGACGAGGGCGTCCGGGATGTCCTCCCCGAGCAGCGCCTGAAGGCCGTTGCCGAGGTTGCTGAGCAGCTTGCCGTACTTCCAGCGCAGCACGTCCTCGCGGACCGGCGCGACGAAACCGGCGGCGGTCAGGTCGGCGGCGATCGCCCGGTCGGTGTCGTCAGCACCGCCCGGGTAACGGCCGATGTGGAGCATCCCGGGGTGCGGGTGTCCGTTGGCCACCACCACGCCCGGGTCCAGGTGGGTGGCCGGCAGCCAGACGCAGACCGGGTGCACGTCGGCGAAGAGCCGCAGGGCGGCCCGCTCGTTCGCCACCCCGTTCTGCGCGGTGACCAGCGGCAGCCGGTCACCGGCCGTACCGCCACCGGCGACCGGGGCGTCCACCCACGCCGCCAGCGCGGCCTCGGTGTCCTGCGACTTGACGGTCAGCACCAGCACCGTGTCGGCCGGCAGCGCCCGATCGCCCGGACCGTCGACGGCGGCGAGCCGGGCGGTGACGTCGCCATCGGGCTGCCGCAACGTCAGACCGCGCTCCCGGATCGCGTCCAGGTGCGCCCCTCGGGCCACCAGGGTCACGTCCCGGTCGGCCCGCGCCAGCCGCACACCGATGGTCCCGCCGACCGCGCCCGCCCCGATGATCACATACCGCATGCCCCCATTCTGCCCGCCGTCCCGACGCACCCCGTCGATCATGAAGTCATGTGCCCGAATGCATAGGGATTGCGGCTTTGGTAGCCGACCACAACTCCATGATCGACGGGGAGGGGCCGGGGTTAGAGGGTTAGGCCGGCGTCGGTGAGGATGGGGCCGGCCAGCAGTAGGGCGCCGGCTACCAGGGCGACCAGGTTGACCAGGGCGAAGAAGACCACCCAGAAGAATGCCGGGAACGGGGTCAGCCCGGCGAGCTGGTCGGCGTCGGAGGCGGGCATCCGGCCGCGCGAACGCAGGCGTTGCAGCTCCACCACCGGCCGCACCCCGCCGAGCAGCAGGAACCACACCCCGGTGTACGCGAACGCGGCCTGCACCTGCGGTGTCGCGTACCACGAGACGGCGAATACCACCGCCCCGGTGACCAGGAGCGACACCACACCGAACGCGTTACGGATCATGATCAGCATGGCGAGCAGCAGCACCACCGCGACCCAGAGCAGCAGGGTGATCCGGTTGCCGCCGAGCAACCAGGCACCGGCCAATCCGACCAGCGGCGGGGCGACGTAGCCGGCGAGCAGGGTCAGGATCATGCCCGGCCCGGTGGGTCGACCGGCGGAGAGCGTCAGGCCCGACGTGTCCGAGTGCAGCCGGATTCCGCGCAGCTTACGGCCGGTGAGCAGGGCGACGAGCGCGTGCCCGCCCTCGTGGGCGATGGTGATGGCGTTGCGGGCGATCCGCCACGGCAGCCGGGTGGACACCACCACCAGCGCGACGATCGCGGTGATCAGCACCAGCAGCGGAGGCGGGTCCGGCTGCGCGTCGAACAGCGTGTCCCACATGTCGCCCAGCCCGTCGATCGACATCATGGGGCGCGAGCCTACCGGCGGCGTTCCGTGTCTCTCCCGAGGCACCGGCTGATGACGCGTCAGGCCGATTGGACGAGGAGAGGATCGCGAGTGAGAGCTGTGTCTGTGGAGCACCACATCGGCCCGTGGACCGAGGCCGACTACTTCGCCCTGGGTGAGACTCCGGACCGGATCGAGCTGCTCGACGGGAGCCTGCTTTTGAGCCCGGTCCCAAGCAAGCGGCACCAACTGGTGTCGCGTCGGTTAGCCAACCACGTCACCCGGGCCGCCGACGTCCTGGCGGTCTTCACGGCGGTCAACGTGCGGCTTGCGGGGGACCGGATCGTCATCCCGGACGTCGTCGTCGCGGATACCGACGATGAGGGCACCGTCGTGGAGGCAGCCGAGATGACACTTGTCTGCGAGGTGTTGTCGCCGGGCAACGCTGCTGCTGACCGCCTACTCAAGATGCAGCTCTACGCGATCGCGCGCATCCCCTGGTACCTGCTGGTCGAGCAGGACGGCGACGGTCATTCGCTGCGCCTGTACCGGCTCGACGGCGAGCACTACGTCGAGGACCAGGTCGCCAAGGCCGGCGAGACGTTGAGCGTGGTCGAGCCGTTCCGCTGGCAGCTCGACCCGGCCGCGCTGCACTGATCCGCCCTCAACCCGGTCATCGGGAGCACCGACAACCTTCGATGAAAGTTTTCTCTACAGCTATTGCGATCAAGGGCACTTAGCTCCAAAGATGGGCGTCAATAGACCGGCGTCCCTGGAGGCACTCATGGCCCGTACCCGATCATCGCTGCGCCGCGCGCTCGCGGCCGGCCTCACCGTCCTCGCCACCGCGGCGGCGGCCCTGGTCGCGACCACCGGCCCGGCGGCGGCGGCCACCACCGCCGGCATCGACGTGTCCCACTACCAGGGCAGCATCAACTGGACCAGCGTCCGGAACTCCGGCATCGAGTTCGCCTTCATCAAGGCGACCGAGGGCACCAGCGTCAAGGACTCGGCGTTCAACGCGAACTACGTCAACGCCTACAACGCCGGGGTGATCCGCGGGGCGTACCACTTCGCCCGGCCGAACATCTCCGCCGGCTCCACCCAGGCCAACTACCTGGCCTCCAACGGCGGCGCCTGGTCGGCGGACAGCCGGACGCTGCCGGCCGCGCTGGACATCGAGGCGAACCCGTACAGCGGCGGCTACTGCTACGGCCTCAGCACCACCGGAATGCGCAACTGGGTGCAGGACTTCCTGAACACCTACCGCTCGCGCACCGGCCGGTACGCGGTCATCTACACCACCACGAGCTGGTGGAACCAGTGCACCGGCAGCTGGACCGGCCCGTGGGCCAACCACCCGCTCTGGCTGGCCCGCTGGGCGAGCGCGCCGGGCACGCTGCCGGCGGGGGCGCCGGTGTGGAGCTTCTGGCAGTACACCAGCAGCGGCGCCGTCTCCGGGATCAGCGGCAACGTGGACCGCAACTACTGGAACGGCGACCGGAGCCGCCTGATCGCCCTCGCGAACAACACCTGATCGGGACCGTTGGCGGCAGCGGGATCGACTATCACCTCACGGTGCACAATCGGTCCGGCTGCCGCCACACCACCGTTACGGGTCAGGCCCGCCGTCGGCTCAGGGCCGGCACCTGGCTCTCCTCGGAGGCCAGTGCGCCCCGCCGGGTCAGCCGCCACGCGCCGACCCCGCCGACGGCAACGGTCACGACGCTGAGCAGTGCGATGAACACCGGCATTCCCATGGCGATGAGCAGCAGGACCGCGTCGCCGAAGGCGACGAGCATCCACAGTGCCAGCCGGGGCCGGGCATCCCTCCGTCGGTAACCCATGTCGTACCTCCTTCCGTCGTCGAAGGTCATTTACCCACGACAACGGAAAGTCATGCGAATGAGTTTCAGTCCTGCCGGTCGGGCACGAAGCCCTTGGCGATCCGGTCGAAGTTCGGCAGGTTGGCCTGCCAGTCCTTGTCCGCGATCTCCCACCGCAGGGCGTACCCCCGGTTGCTGGCCGTCACGAACCCGCGGTTGCGGACGTGGATCCGCTGCCCGTCGCGGGTCTCCAGCCACTCCCAGTCGCCGCAGGTCTTCCAGAAGTCGCACGGCTTGATGCTGAGGTACTGGTAGTTCTTGACGATCTTCTTGCGGTCCGGCTCGATGCGCTGCCAGTCCTTGACAGCGTCAGCCTTCGGCGTCGACGTCCACTGCACCAGGAGTTCGCCCGGCCCGTTGGACTGGTCGAAGACGACCGTGCTGCCGTCGGGCTGGCTGCGGACCCACCCGTCGGGGATCGGCAGTGTGAAGCCGGCCGGGTCCTTGTGCAGCTTCCAGCCCGCCGGCAGCGCGTTCGGGTCCACGGACGGCGTGGCCGAGGGAGTCGGGCTGGCGGCGGCGCTCGTCGGCGGGGGTGCCGCCGGGGCGGTCGTCGGCGCTGCGGAGGTCGCGGCGGCGGTCGTCGGGTCGGCCTGCGGGGTCTCGTTGTCGTCGCCCTTGGTCAGCATCGGCACGATCACGACGAGGCCGACCAGCAGCAGGGCCACCAGTGCCCCGAGCAGCACGTTCCGGCGGGTGTTGTTCGGCTTCGTACCGTCGAACACCGGCACCGCCGCGCGCCCCGCCGGGCCCACCGGCGGCATCACCGACGTGGGCGTCGCGGGTTTGCGCTGCTCCGGCGTCACCGGCGGCGGCCCGTCGACGGCCGTCGGCTCGTCGTCGCCGTCCGTCGTACCGTCGCCGGGTTTGTCATCGGCGGCCGGCACCGTCGCGGTCGGCTCAGCCTCGGACGGGCGGTCGATCTTCGCCGTCGGCTCGGCCGGCACCGCCGCCGTCGGGTCGGCGTCGGCCGGCACGATCTCCGTCGGCGAGGCGTCGGCGGGGGAGGTCGCGGCTGCCGCGGCGACCGGCGGCGGAGTACGCGGTGCAGGCGGCGACACCGGACGGGCGGCGCTCTCCTCGGCCGGCCGTGGCGCCGGCACGAGCGGCGGGCGCGGCTCCCGCGGACCGTTCGGCCCCGGCCGGCGTACGCCGTCGAGCAGCGAGATGGCCCGCGTCCGCTTGCCACCCGCGCGACGCAGCAACCGCTCCGCCACCTCGGCGGTGATGCGCTCCTTCGGGTCCTTCTGGAGCAGCCCGTTGAGCACCGGCTTGAGCGGGCCGGCGTTCTTCGGCGGCGGCATCGGCTCGGTGGCCAACGCGGCCAGTGTGGCGATGGCGGACGGCCGCGCGTACGGCGACTTGCCCTCCACCGCCGCGTACAACGTCGCGCCCAGGGACCACAGGTCGGCCTCCGGCCCGGCGGTGCCCTCCCGGGCCCGCTCCGGCGAGATGTACGCGGGTGAGCCGAGCACCATGCCGGTACGGGTGACATTCGGGTCACCGGGGATCGTGGCGAGACCGAAATCGGTCAACACCACCCGGCCGTCCTCGCCCAGCAGCACGTTGCCCGGTTTGACGTCGCGGTGCATGACGCCGGCCTTGTGCGCCGCGTTCAACGCACCGAGCACACCCAGGCCGATCTCGACAGCCCGCGCCGGCGACACCGGCCCGTCCTCGGCGAGGGTGTCCTGCAACGACCTCGACGCCACGTACTCCATGACGATCCACGGGTCGCCGTCGGTGCGCAGGACGTCGAAGATGCGTACCACGTTGACGTGGTTGAGTCGGGCGATGGCCCGCGCCTCGCGCAGCGACCGTTCCCGCATCTCGCGGCGTTCCTCGTCGGTGAGGCCGGGCGGCGGCACCAACTCCTTGATGGCGACGTCCCGGTGCAACACCTCGTCGCGCGCCTTCCACACCCGACCCATGCCGCCCTGGCCGAGCGGCGACAGAAGCCGGTATCGGTCAGCGACAAGTTGGGGGAGCGCGTTCGACATCGCTGAGACGGTACCCGGACCCGCCGACGGTCACACCGCCGGCACGCCACTGTGCTCTTGACGTGACTTCGGGCCGCGTACGCTGGCGGCATGTCTGCCGAAGAGCCGCTGTTCCGGGTCGTGCGCGGCGTGCCCACCGCCGAGGAACTGGCTGCCCTGGTCGGGGCGGTCATCGTCCGGTCCCGCCCGGCCGCCGCACCCGCGCCGGCGACCGCGTCCGCCTGGGCGCGCAGCGGGCGGCCCGCCGGCCCCGACACCTGGCGCGCATCCGGTCTGCCTCGCTGAACCAGGTCGCCCCGGTGGGGGCTGCCAGGATGGCGTGCAGCCGTTAATCTCACTGAGGGAAACGGTGCGGTGACGGACAGGGAGGACCGATGATCCCCGAAGAGGACCAGCCGGCGCCCTGGCTGCACGGTTACGGCGGCATCGAGGCCGACATCCGTCAACTCCGTGAGTTCGCCGACCGGCTCGCCGCCGAGGTCGAGAGCAACTACGCGCCCCACCTGTCGTACATCGCCGAGGACATGTCCGCGAAGGTGCCCAACCCCTGCGACGCGTTCGTCGAGCTGGTCACCTTCCTGCACGCCCACCACGAGACGCAGCAGGCCACGACCGACATGGTGTACGCCGTCCGCGGCGCCACCGGCCACCTCGCGGCAGTCGCCGACCGGGTCGCCACCCAGTACGCCGACAGCGACGCCTTCTCCGCCGCCCGGGCCGTCGACGTCCGACGCGCCCTCGCCGACCCGGGAACCGTCCTACCCGGCAGCCGGACGCCGACACTGAGCGACCCCACCGCCCCCGACAGCGAAAGGCCGGTGGTCCTACCGTGATCGAGCGTGGTGGCGGCCGCACCTCCGGCCAGACCGACTGGCACCTGATGGACCTCAACAGCATGTGGGCGTGCCTCCAGGACCACGACACCACTGCCCATTGGAAGCAGGTCGCCGGCTGGCGCAAGGTCTGCGACCTCGCCCAGATCCACCTCGGCCGACTCCAGGAGTACCGGCGGGGACTCGCCGAAGCCTGGCCCCCCGAGACCAGCGCCGCCTCCGGCACGTACCTCGCCCAACTCGACGACCTCATCGCCAAGGTGCGACACACCCACGACGCCGCCGCCGCCAACTACACCGCGCTGTCCGCCGCCACCCAGGCCATCGGCACCACCCGCGCCGAGCTTCGCAAGCTCCACGAGGAGTACGCGACCAAACTCCAACAGAAGCGGGCGTACGAGGCCACCGCCGCCGACCCCAAGGCGGTCATGGGCAATCGGGCCGTGGACGCGCCCGTGACGGACAGCGACCTGGAACGGCTGAACGTGCAGGCACGGGCGATGATGTTCAGCCTCAGTGGCGAACTACAACAAGCCCAAGCCACCCTCCAAAAACCCCCACCCCCGCCGCCACGCACGGGCCATCAGCCAAACGATCCAGACGCATACGGCACCAGTGCACAAGGCCCAGTCATCCCTCCGGTCGTCGCCATACCGATGCCAACGAACACTCCGACCACGAGGGTTGACAGGGCGCCTTCGGCCGAACGTGCGCCTGTTCGAAATCTCGGAGGGGTGGGGCCAGTGCTGGGCGGAACGGGTTCAGCACTAATGCCGGGCACAGCCAGCCCCACGCCGCGCGGATCAGCGCCATCCACGACATCGCCAAGCCTGCCAACCGTCATCTCTGCCACACCCCTAGGCGGCCTAACGCCAACGCCGCCTGCGAATAACAAGCCCCACATCGGAGCCAAAGAACTTTCGCAACGTGCCGCACCGCCGGCTGCCAGCCGCCCCATGCCACCGGGGGGTCTGATTGGGGGTACACCAAGCGTGGGCCTCAACCAACCTGGTCCAATTCAAAACTCGCCTCGACGCGTTAACCCTGTCGGTGGTGTCATTGGCGGCGGCGGAGCAGGCACAGCGCCAAGCGGGGGCGCGGGTTCCCGACCTGGGTCAGGACGCGGTCTGCCGCCGACGGCAGGCATCTCACCGGTAGGCGGCGCGCCAGGATCAACGAGCGCTAACGGTATTCAGCCCACCGCTCTTAGGCCGACCGACCGAAGGCGGGCAGACAACATACTTCCTTGGGATCCCGATCACCCTTGGGAAACCAACAAGGGTGTCGCGCCGATAGTCCTGCCTCCGGAAGATGAGGGACCTATCGATCCAGGGCCGGCCATCGGCTTTAAACGGTAATGTCGACTATCAAAAAGATAGTTACAATAGCATTAGCCGTGCCATTATCTTTTCTGCAACCGACATCAGCAACGCCTCCACACCCCGCACCGACCCCCTCCCCTCCCGCTGGTGTCGAAAGAATCCGAGCAGACCAGTGGCATCTTCAATACTTGAATGCAACCCAGGCGCAAGTGATCAGCAAAGGCGACGGCGTCATTGTCGCGATACCCGACACCGGCGTTTACCCCCACCCCGATCTCGCCAATAATTTGCTAACCGGAACCGACACTGTTCCCGGCGGCTCGGGGGATGGCCGAACAGACCTCAACAGTCACGGCACCAGCATGGCCGGACTGGTCGGAGCGCACGGAAGGACTGCAGAGACAGGTGCCCTCGGAATCGCACCTCACGCTAAAATACTCCCCATAAGGTCTTCCACTTCGGACAATCTGGGAGCAGCCGACGATCTTGCTTCAGCTATCGAGTTTGCAATATCGAAGCGCGTCCAGGTCATTAGTATCTCCAGCGGAGGAGCATCGACACCGCGGCTCGTTCGGGCGATAGAGGCCGCCATGGCAGCAGGCATTGTTCTCGTAGCAGCAGCAGGAAACGCGCCAAACAGCCACGTCGCATACCCCGCCAGCGAAGAGGGAGTGATTGCTGTTGGCGGCATCGATCGTGCTGGGCAGCACGCCGCCGTCTCAGTGACCGGTCCGGAAGTTGATGTGGTCGCGCCTGCGGTCGATATCTACAGCACCAGTTACGGGGGGAAGTACTCGAAAGGCACGGGGACTTCGAGTGCCACTGCGATTGTGGCCGGGGCGGCGGCGTTGATCAGATCGAAGTACCCCTACCTGCCGGCGCAGGAGGTGGCCCACCGGCTTACGGCCACGGCCGTCGACAAGGGTCCACCTGGTCGGGACGACGAGTACGGGTACGGCGTGATCGATCTTGTGGCGGCACTGACGGCAGACGTACCCCCGCTGGGATTCGAATCGGTGAGCGCGCCAGCCGGCGGCGGTCCGACCACGACGGCCGATGCCCGGTCGGACGGAGATGACAGCTCGTCCGTTCGCGGCCTTGTCACCCTTGGGGTGATCGTTGCCATCGGCGTCGGGTGGGCCTTCGCGGCACGGCGTCGGCGGCGTGGTGATGATCCGCCGCCCAAAATCAGCCGATAGTCGGGCCGAGCGCTTTGATCGACTCGGGTTTCTTGACATCGGGGGGTCCTGGGGCTTGGGATGCCGCGGTTTGCGGGAAGCCGAGTGGATCACGGCAGCGGGTGACCTCGATCGACTCCGTATCGGCGATGTGGGGGTATTCCTGTGGATTGATAGCGCGACATCGGGGATGTGGAGTGGATCAAGGGCACGGCACCGGGCACGACGCGGCGGGGCGGCACGGGGCGGCACGGGGCGGGGCAGCGCGGCGCGGCGCGGCGCTTGGCCGGGGATGAGTGTCGGGCGTGGCGGGCCGGTAACGTCGGGCTGGTGTCTGACACTCTGCCGCTCCGTCTCGTGCTGGCCTCCGCCAGTCCTGCTCGTCGAAAGTCGCTTCGGGCCGCCGGCATCGAGCCGGACGTGCTGGTCAGCGGGGTGGACGAATCCCTGGTGGTGACCGATCGAGCCGAGGATCTGTGCCTGGAACTGGCTCGGCTCAAGGCTCAGGCGGTGTTCGCCCGACTGAACCTCGCCACCACCCCGAACGCCACCACCCCGAACGCCACCACCCCGAACGCCACCGCCCCGCAGGAACCCACACACACCACCCCGCAGGAACCCACACACACCACCCCGCAGGACCCAACACACACCACCACCCCGCACGGCCCCGCGAACGGCACCACCCCGCACAACCCCACCAACGCCGCCACGCCGAACGGCACCGCTGCCGGGACCGGTCAGCGGACCCTGGTCATCGGCTGCGACTCGGTCCTCGCGTTCGACGGGGAGATTCTTGGCAAGCCGGCCGACCCGGCGGACGCCACCCGTCGATGGTTGCGGATGCGGGGGCGCAGCGGGGTCCTGCACAGCGGGCACTGCCTGATCGACGGTGTCACCGGACGGCGGGCCGAGGCGGTCGCCTCGACGGTCGTGCACTTCGCGGACATCAGTGACGACGAGATCGCCGCGTACGTGGCCACGGGTGAGCCGTTGGCGGTGGCGGGCGCGTTCACCATCGACGGGTTGGGCGGGCCGTTCGTGGAGCGGATCGAGGGTGACCCGGGGACCGTCGTCGGGTTGTCGATGCCGTTGCTGCGTCGACTCCTCGCGGAACTGGGTCTGCAGATCACGGACCTGTGGACAAAGGTCGCGCCGGGCGGCCAATCGGTCGAGCCGCTCGGTAACGTCCGCTCATGACCACCAAGTCGATCCCGCTCACCGACGAGTTGCACGCCTATCTGGTCGCGCACGGCGCGCCACCTGACGAGATCATCCGGGATCTGGCCGAGGAGACCCGGTCGGTGCTGCCGGAGCACGCCAGCATGCAGGTGGCG
The DNA here is from genome assembly GCF_053585025.1 of Micromonospora sp. RB23. Taxonomy (NCBI): domain Bacteria; kingdom Bacillati; phylum Actinomycetota; class Actinomycetes; order Micromonosporales; family Micromonosporaceae; genus Micromonospora; species Micromonospora sp. RB23. The sequence goes on along the minus strand of NZ_CM132111.1, from coordinate 1,144,432 downwards.
CCGGAGCAGGCCGCTTTCCTGACGTTCCTGACCCGGCTGCTCGACGTACGGCAGGCCGTCGAGGTCGGCACGTTCACCGGCCTGTCGGCGCTGGCCATCGCCCGCGGGTTGCCCGAGGGCGGGCGGCTGACCTGCTTCGACATCTCCGAGGAGTACACCGGGATCGCCCGACGTTACTGGGCCCGCGCCGGGGTGCAGGACCGCATCGACCTGCGTATCGGCCCGGCCGGCGACACGCTGCGGGAGCTGCCGCAGGAGCGCCACCTCGACTTCGCGTTCATCGACGCCGACAAGACCGGGTACCCGGTCTACTGGGCCGAGCTGGTGCCGCGGATGCGCCCGGGCGGGGTGATCGCCGTCGACAACGTGCTGCGCGGTGGGCGGGTGATCGCCCCGCAGGACGTCAACGACCGGGCGATCGCGGCGTTCAACGACGAGGTGCTGGCCGACGTACGGGTCGACCCCGTGATGCTGCCCATCGCTGACGGCCTCACCCTCGCCCGGGTGCGCTGACCCAGCTGACCTACCAGCGAGCGAAGGCGATCGGGGTGCCCCGACAAGAAGGGGCACCCCGATCAACAGCGGAAGACGCGCGTCAGCGAACGCTGCGGGCGAACTGGCGGGCGGCCCAGAAGACGCCCAGCGCGGCGAGGACCGCGGTGATGGTCAGGCCCTGCCAGACCTTGTCACTGCCCAGGTCACCGGCGAACAGCGCCCGGGTGCCGTCCACCGCCCAGGAGAACGGGTTCCAGTCGGCGATGCCCTGCAACCAGCCCGGCGCGAAGGTCAGCGGCAGCAGGATGCCGGAGAGCAGCAGCACCGGCTGCGCCACGGTGTTCATCAGTGGGGCCAGCGCGTCCTCGCTCTTGACCTTGAGCGCGACGCCGTACGAGACGGCCGAGGTCATGAGCGCGATGAGGGCGAGCATGAGGTACGCCAGCAGCAGGTCACCGATGTACACCCGCAGGTCGAACAGGAGCGCCAGCAGGGTGATGATGACCGCCTGCACGATGAGCGACACGACGTCGCGCAGTGAGCGGCCGAGCAGCAGGGCGAGCCGGCTGATCGGGGTGACCCGGGAGCGTTCGATGACGCCGGCGCGGAGTTCGGCGATCAGGCCGAAGCCCTGGAACAGGCCGCCGAAGATGGCCAGCAGCACCAGCAGGCCCGGTACGAAGATCTTGTAGGCGGCGGCCTGGGTGGGCGCGTTCAGGGCCGGCTTGAGCAGTGGGGCGAAGAGCAGCAGGTACATCACCGGCTGGAACACGCCGACGAAGACCCAGACCGGGTTGCGCAGCAGAAGCTGGATCTGCCGCTGGAAGATCAGCCACGTGTCGCGGGCGAATTTCATGAGTCGTCTCTCCGGGGGTCAGGACTCGCGCAGCGAGCGGCCGGTCTTGGTCAGGAAGACGTCGTCCAGGCTGGGCCGGTGCAGCTCGATCGAGCGCAGTTCCAGGCCGGCGTGGTCGAGTCGGCGCAGCACCTGGGGAATGGCGGTGGCGCCCTCGTCGACGTAGAGGCGCAGGCCGCCCTCGTCGGCGGTCTCCAGCTTGTTGACGTACGGCTCGCCGTCGAGCGCCTTGGTGGCCTGCGGGGTGGCGGCCAGGTCGAGGCCGACGAGCACCACGTCGCCGGAGATCTCCCGCTTGAGCTCGGCCGGCGTGCCCTCGGCGACGACCTCGCCGTTGTCCATGATCGCGATGCGGTCGCAGAGGGCGTCGGCCTCGTCGAGGTAGTGCGTGGTGATGAAGACGGTCATCCCCTCGTTGCGCAGCCGCCGGATCTCGTCCCACATGTGGGCGCGGCTCTGCGGGTCGAGGCCGGTCGTCGGCTCGTCCAGAAAGACGATCTTCGGCTCGTGGATGATGCCGAGCGCGATCTCGACCCGCCGACGCTGGCCGCCGGAGTAGGTCTTGCACTTGCGGTCGGCGTACTCGGTGAGCTGGAAGGCATCCAGCGCGCGGACCGCGCGCTGCTGCGCGTCGGCCTTGCCGATGCCGTACATCCGGGCGTGCAGGACCAGCTCCTCGCGGGCGGTCGACTCGTCCCAGGTGCTGCCGCCCTGCGGCACGTACCCGATCCGGCGGCGGACCTCGGCGGGGTCCTTGCGCAGGTCGGCGCCGGCGATGGTGGCCTCGCCACCGTCGGGCTCGATCAGCGTGGCGAGCATCCGCAGCGTGGTGGTCTTTCCTGCGCCGTTGGGACCGAGGAAGCCGAAGATCTCCCCCTCGGCGACCTCGAGGTTGACGCCGCGCACGGCGTCCACCGTCTTCGTCTCTCGACCCGCGCGGGAGCGGAACGACTTCCGCAGCCCCCTGGTCTCGATCATTTCTGCTCCTGGTCGGTCGGGCCGGCCGGGCCGGCCGTCGAGTGTCGGTCGGGCCGGTGGGGCCGGCCGTCGAGTGGGACGACGCCGGACGGCGCACTCCCCCGCTGTGCCGACAGCAGGCTAACGCGATATAGCGCTTGTAGTCAACGTTGATTATTTCGCGTCGCGGTCGACCCGCTCCTCGCCCTCCCGCCGGCCCGACCAACCCTCGGCGTTCGCCAGCTCAGCAGGCAGGTACGACACTCCGGACTCGATCCGCTCCGCGATGCGCTCACACCAGTTCAGCTCCGCCTCGGCCCGCGCCGACCACAGCTCGAACATCCAACTGACGTGCACCGGCTTGGTGTTGCGGACCCAGTCCGACTGGAGCGACGCGCGCATCGACTCCATGCCCGCCCGCAGCAGGTTGGCCCGGTTGCGCAGCGCCGCCGCCGCCTCGGACCGGGGCATCGCGGGCAGGAAGGAGAAGGCCGCGGTGAAGGGGTCGACCGGCTCGGTGAAGTTCCACCAGAAGTTGCGCAGCAGGGTCTCGAACTCGTCCTCCCCCTTCGGCGTGACCTCGTAGGTGGTACGCGCCGGACGGGCACCGACCTGCTCGGTGGCGACGGCCCGCAGCAAACCCTCCTCGGTGAGCTTGCGCAGCGCGTGGTAAATCGAGCCGGGCTGCACGTTCGCCCACTTGTCGGCGCTCCAGCTCAGCAGCTCACGGCGCACGTCGTAACCGTGCACGGGCTGCATCCACCGCACCAGGCCGAGGATCATCATCCGAGTCGCAGACACCAGACAAGCGTAATAGCCAAGTTTGACTAAACCAGTGCCCCATCCCACACTGAGCGATCGTTAGGGGCCGCCGGGGGCGGCCGATACACTCCCCGTCAGTAACCTGCCGGGAGGAGCCACGAAGGTGCGCAAGGTACTCATCGCCAACCGCGGCGAGATCGCCGTCCGGGTCATCCGCGCCTGTCGTGACGCCGGCCTGGGCAGCGTCGCCGTCTACGCGGACTCCGACCGAGACGCCCTGCACGCCACCCTCGCGGACGAGGCGTACGCGCTCGGTGGGGACAGCGCGACCGACACGTACCTGCGCATCGACAAGCTGCTCGACGTCGCCGCCCGAGCCGACGCCGACGCCGTGCACCCGGGTTACGGCTTCCTGTCGGAGAACGCCGACTTCGCCCAGGCCGTCATCGACGCCGGGCTGACCTGGATCGGTCCGACCCCGCAGGCGATCCGCGACCTGGGTGACAAGGTGACCGCCCGGCACATCGCCCAGCGCGCCGGCGCGCCGCTCGTTCCCGGCACCCCCGACCCGGTGGGCAGCCCGGACGAGGTAATGGCGTTCGCCGTCGACCACGGCCTGCCGGTCGCCATCAAGGCGGCCTTCGGCGGCGGCGGTCGGGGCCTCAAGGTCGCCCGCACCATGGAGGAGATCCCCCAGCTCTTCGAGTCGGCCACCCGCGAGGCCGTCGCGGCGTTCGGTCGGGGCGAGTGCTTCGTCGAGCGCTACCTGGACCAGCCCCGCCACGTCGAGGCGCAGGTCCTCGCCGACCGGCACGGCAACGTGATCGTGGTGGGCACCCGGGACTGCTCGTTGCAGCGCCGGCACCAGAAGCTCGTGGAGGAGGCGCCCGCGCCGTTCCTCACCGACGCCCAGCGCGCGCAGATCCACGACAGCGCCAAGGCGATCTGCCGCGAGGCCGGCTACCACGGCGCCGGCACGGTGGAATACCTGGTCGGCAAGGACGGCACGATCTCCTTCCTGGAGGTCAACACCCGACTTCAGGTCGAGCACCCGGTCACCGAGGAGACCGCCGGCATCGACCTGGTCCGCGAGCAGTTCCGGATCGCCGACGGCGACAAGCTGCGGATCACCGAGGACCCGACGCCGCGCGGGCACGCGATCGAGTTCCGGATCAACGGCGAGGACCCGGGCCGCAACTTCCTCCCCGCTCCGGGCACCGTCACCGCGCTGCGCCTGCCCAGCGGCCCGGGCGTGCGGGTCGACACCGGCATCTCGGCCGGCGACGTGATCGGCGGCAACTTCGACTCGCTGCTCGCCAAGGTGATCATCACCGGTGAGACGCGTACCGAGGCCCTGGAGCGCGCCCGCCGCGCCCTCGACGAGATGGTCGTCGACGGGATGGCCACCGCACTGCCGTTCCACCGGCTCGTCGTGCGGGACGAGGCGTTCACCGCCGAACCGTTCACCGTGCACACCCGGTGGATCGAGACCGAGTTCGACAACACCGTGCCGCCGTTCGCCGCCGCCGCCGGCGTCACCGACGCGCCGGCCGAACGCGACACCGTCGTGGTCGAGGTCGGCGGCAAGCGCATCGAGGTCAGCCTCCCCGCCGGCTTCGGTGGGAGTACGACCACAGCCTCACCCGCCTCCCGTAAGCCGACCCGACGCGGGGGCGGCGCCAAGGCCGGCGGACCGGTCGGCGGCGACGCCCTCACCTCCCCGATGCAGGGCACCATCGTCAAGATCGCGGTCGCCGACGGTGACACGGTGGCCGAGGGCGACCTCGTGGTGGTGCTCGAGGCGATGAAGATGGAGCAGCCGCTGCACGCCCACAAGGCGGGTACGGTCAGCGGGCTCACCGCCGAGGTCGGCGCCGTGATCACGGCGGGCGCGCCCATCTGCACCATCTCCTGACCCTGGTTGGCGGTTTGTCCGCCCGGCGGCCTCGCTGAGGGTGGTTTCCCACACCGAGTTGGGCACGGATGGCCGTGGGCGGGAATGATTGCCGGGTGCGGTTTCTCTCCGGCGCGGCCCCCGCGCACGACCTGACCTACACCGACGTCTTCATGGCGCCGGCCCGCTCCGACCTCGGCTCCCGGCTCGACGTGGACCTGTCGACCGGCGACGGCACGGGCACCACCATCCCGCTGGTGGTGTCGAACATGACGGCGGTCGCCGGCCGGCGGATGGCCGAGACGGCGGCCCGGCGGGGCGCGATCACGGTGATCCCGCAGGACATCCCGATCGAGGTCGTGGCGAACGTCGTCGCCTGGGTCAAGCAGCGGCACCTCGTCTACGACACGCCCATCACCCTGGGCCCGACCGAGACCGTCGGCGACGCGATCCACCTGCTGCCGAAGCGGTCGCACGGCGCGGTGATCGTGGTCGACGAGGCCGGCCGGCCGATGGGCGTGGTCACCGAGGCGGACACCATGGGCGTGGACCGGTTCGCCCAACTGCGCCACGTGATGTCGACCGAGCTGCACACCGTCCCGGCGGACGCGGACCCGCGTACCGGCTTCGACCGGCTCTCCGCCGGCCGGCGTCGGCTCGCCCCGGTGGTGGACTCCGACGGCCGACTGGTCGGGGTGCTGACCCGGCAGGGCGCGTTGCGGGCCACCCTCTACACGCCGGCCGTGGACGAGAAGGGTCGGCTGCGCATCGCGGCGGCGGTCGGCATCAACGGGGACGTCACCGGCAAGGCCGCCGCGCTGCTCGAAGCCGGGGTCGACACGCTTGTCGTGGACACCGCGCACGGCCACCAGGCGCGGATGATCTCGGCGTTGCAGGCGGTCCGCAAGCTGGACCCGGGCGTACCCGTGGCGGCCGGCAACGTGGTCACCGCCGAGGGCGTACGCGACCTGGTCGAGGCCGGCGCGGACATCATCAAGGTCGGTGTCGGTCCGGGCGCGATGTGCACCACGCGGATGATGACCGGCGTGGGCCGGCCGCAGTTCTCCGCCGTCCTCGACTGCTCGACGGCCGCCCGCCAGCTGGGCCGACACGTCTGGGCCGACGGCGGCGTACGCCATCCCCGCGACGTGGCGCTCGCGCTCGCCGCCGGCGCGTCGAACGTGATGATCGGCTCCTGGTTCGCCGGCACCTACGAGTCCCCCGGCGACCTCTACACCGAACCGGACGGCCGGCGGTACAAGGAGAGTTTCGGCATGGCCTCGGCGCGAGCGGTCAGCGCCCGTACGGCCGACGACAGCCCGTACGACCGGGCGCGCAAGGCGGTGTTCGAGGAGGGCATCTCCTCGGCCCGGATGTACCTGGACCCGAACCGCCCCGGCGTCGAGGACCTGATCGACGAGATCATCGCCGGCGTGCGCAGCGCCTTCACCTACGCCGGCGCCCGCAACCTGACGCAGTTCCACGAGCGGGCGATCGTCGGCGTCCAGAGCGCAGCCGGCTACACCGAGGGAATGCCCCTCCCCACCAGCTGGTAGAACCAACCCCGCCCCGCCCGCGTCGATCATGGAGTAGTGGTGCCTGACACAACGGGCAGCACTGGGCGAAGCACCCACCACAACTCCATGATCGGCGCTACACCCTCGAGGGGTGGGGTTAGGGGGTTAGGCGGGCTAGGACTTCGCGGGCTGCTGTGCGGGGGTCTTCGCCTACCCGGTCCGGGAGGGCGCCGGCCAGCCAGAGGGTGGCGAAGCCGTGGGCTATCGACCAGGCGGCGAGCGAGTCCCGGTCGGTGTCGGCGGGCGCTCCACGGGCGGCCACCCCCGAGCGGAGGGCTGTTCCGGCCCGCTCGCGTGCGGCGGTCAGCTCGGGGTCGTCGGGCCGGTACAGCTCGGGTCGGAACATCACCTCGAAGTAGGCGCGGTGCGCCACGGCGAAGTCCACGTACGGGCAGCGCACTGGCCCGACTGACCGGCCTGGCCGGCGTCTCCGCACTCGACGGTTGGCATCCCGCACTGCGGGTCGGCCTGGCCCTGATGTTCGTGGTGACCGGCAGCGCGCACTTCGTCGGTCGACGCCGCGCCGACCTGATCGCGATGGTCCCGCCCCGACTGCCCCGGCCGGATCTGCTGGTCACGCTCACCGGCGCGCTGGAGCTGGCCGGTGCGGTCGGGTTGCTGATCCCCGCGACCGCCCGCCTCGCCGCGGCCGGCCTCGGCCTGCTCATGCTCGCGATGTTCCCGGCGAACGTCTCGGCCGCGCGCCGAGGGCTGCTCCTCGCCGGACGCCCGGTCACCCGGCCGGGGCGGCGCACCGCCCTGCAACTCGTGTTCGTCGCCACCGCTGCGGCTATTTCGTTTGGCCCCTGACTATCAGGGGGCTAACCTACCCTCGTGGAACTCATCACCCTCCAGGATGTGCCGCTCGGTCGACTGCTGGTCGTGGCCGGGCACCTCGTCGGGCAGCGGTGGAACCGCTACCTCGCCGAGGAGCACGGCCTCACCCAGGCCGGCATGATCACCCTGATGACGCTCGCCCGGCACGGCGAGCTGCCCCACCGCCAGGTCGCCGAGAAGGGATTCGTCCGCCCGGCAACGCTGACCGGCATCGTCGACACCCTCGAACGCGACGGCCTGGTCGAGCGCCAGCGCGACGACAACGACCGGCGCAGCATCCGACTCGCCATCACCCCCGCCGGCCGGGAGCGGGTGGCCGCCCTCGGCGCTCTCATGCACTCCGGACGCCCGCTCACCTCGGTCGACGCCGACCCGGCGAAGGCCCAGGTGATCCGGGAGTTCCTACTCGAAGTCATCGGCAGCGGTCACGACCCGCAGATGACCGGACGACCCACCGACGCGGAGGAACCGTCGTGCTGATCCGACTGTTACGCGGCCAACTGAGCCCGTACTCCAGACCACTGATGGCGGTGGTGCTGCTCCAGTTCGTGGGCACCATGGCCTCGCTCTACCTGCCCAGCCTCAACGCGGACATCATCGACAAGGGTGTGGCCCGGGGCGACACCGGCTACATCGTGCACACCGGCGGCTGGATGCTGCTGGTCAGCCTGATCCAGATCGTCTGCTCGATCGCGGCCGTCTACCTGGGGGCGCAGGTCGCCATGGGCTTCGGCCGGGACGTCCGCGCCCGGCTGTTCTCGCACGTCAACCGCTTCTCCGCCCGTGAAGTGGCCCGGTTCGGGGCACCGTCGCTGATCACCCGCAACACCAACGACGTCCAACAGGTGCAGATGCTCGTGCTGATGAGCTGCACCATGCTGGTCGCCGCACCGATCATGAGCGTCGGCGGGGTGGTCATGGCGCTGCGCGAGGACATCGGGCTCTCCTGGCTGATGCTGGTCAGCGTGCCGGTGTTGGCCGTCGCGCTGAGCGCCATCATCCGCCGGATGGTGCCGGGCTTCCGGCTGATGCAGACCCGGATCGACACGGTCAACCGGGTGCTGCGCGAGCAGATCACCGGCATCCGGGTGGTCCGCGCGTTCGTCCGCGAGCCGTACGAGACGGAGCGCTTCGGCGTCGCCAACGCCGACCTGACCGCCACCGCGCTGCGTACCGGACGGTTGTTGGCGTTGATCTTCCCGGTGGTCATGCTGGTACTGAACGTCTCCAGCGTGGCGGTGCTCTGGTTCGGCGCGCAGCGGGTCGACTCCGGCGCGATCCAGATCGGCGCGCTCACCGCGTTCCTGGCGTACCTGATGCAGATCCTGATGGCCGTCATGATGGCCACCTTCATGCTGATGATGGTGCCCCGGGCGGCCGTCTGCGCCGAACGCATCGTCGAGGTGCTGGACACCGACTCCTCGGTGGTCCCCGCCGCCGCGCCGGTCACCGAACTGCCCACCCGGGCCGAGTTGGAGCTGCGCGGGGTGCGCTTCCAGTACCCGGGCGCGGTCGAGCCGGTGCTGCGCGACATCTCCTTCCGCGCCACCCCCGGCACCACGACGGCGATCATCGGCAGCACCGGCGCCGGCAAGACGACCCTGCTGTCGCTCATCCCCCGCCTGGTCGACGTCACCGACGGGGCGGTACTTGTCGACGGGGTCGACGTACGCGAGTTGGAACCCGACGAACTGTGGCGACGCATCGGGCTGGTGCCGCAGCGGCCGTACCTGTTCACCGGCACGGTCGCCAGCAACCTGCGCTACGGCAACCCGGACGCCACCGACGATGAGCTGTGGGCGGCGTTGGAGATCGCCCAGGCCCGGGACTTCGTGGCCCAGATGCCCGGCGGGCTGGACGCGCCGATCGCCCAGGGCGGCAGCACCGTCTCCGGCGGGCAGCGGCAACGTCTGGCCATCGCCCGGGCGTTGGTCCGGCAGCCGGAGATCTACCTGTTCGACGACTCGTTCTCGGCGCTGGACCTCGGCACCGATGCACGGCTGCGGGCAGCGCTGCGGCCGGTCACCGCGCAGTCGGCAGTGGTGATCGTCGCGCAGCGGGTGTCCACGATCGTCGACGCCGACCAGATCATCGTGCTCGAGAACGGAGGGGTCGTCGGAGTGGGACGACACGCGGAGTTGCTAAAGACCTGCCCGACGTACGCCGAGATCGTGGCCTCCCAGCAGACGACGGAGGTGGCGGCATGAGCGAGCGCGACGAATCGCGGACCGCGGCCGTACCCAGTCAGAAGCCGGCCGGCGACGCGCCGGCGCCGACCGGCGGAGCCGCGCCGCAGCCCGGCGGCGACGCGCGGACGCCGAAGCGGCTGCCGGCGGGCCGGCCGGGCGGCGGCCCGCCGTGGATGAGCGCGGGGATGCCCGCCGAGAAGTCGATGAACTTCGGGCCGTCGGCCCGGCGGTTGCTCGGCCGGCTGCGCCCGCACCGCCTGCACCTGGGCGCGATCATCACGCTCGCCGTGGTGAGCGTCGGTTTCAGCGTGGCCGGACCGAAGATCCTGGGCCACGCCACCGACCTCATCTTCAGTGGGGTGATCGGTCGGCAACTGCCCGCGGGCACCACCGTCGACCAGGCCGTCGCCGGGGCACGGGCCAGCGGCAACGAGAGCTTCGCCGACATGCTGGCCCGGATGGACGTGGTGCCCGGCGTGGGCATCGACTTCGACGCGCTGGGCCGGGTCCTGCTGTTGGCGCTCGGGCTCTACCTGGCGTCGAGCGTGCTGTCGTGGTGGCAGGGCTGGCTGCTCAACGGGGTGGTCCAGCGCACGGTGCTGCGGCTGCGCGCCGAGGTGGAGGAGAAGCTCAACCGGCTGCCGCTGCCCTACTTCGACCGGCAACCCCGTGGTGAGCTGCTCAGTCGGGTCACCAACGACATCGACAACATCTCCACCAGCCTCCAGCAGACCCTCAGTCAGCTGCTCACCTCGCTGCTGACCGTTGTCGGCGTACTCGGTGTGATGTTCTGGATCTCGCCGCTGCTGGCCCTGGTGGCGCTCGTCGCGGTACCGCTGTCGGTGCTGGTCACCCAGCGCATCGCCAAGCGCTCGCAGAAGCAGTTCGTCGCGCAGTGGACGCACACCGGCGCGTTGAACGGCCAGATCGAGGAGGCGTACACCGGGCACGAGCTGGTGAAGGTCTTCGGCCGGCAGCGTGAGGTGGAGGCCGCCTTCCACGCGAAGAACGAGGAGCTGTTCCGGGCCAGCTTCGGCGCGCAGTTCATCTCCGGGATCATCATGCCGTCGATGATGTTCATCGGGAACCTGAGCTACGTGGCGATCGCGGTGGTCGGTGGCCTGCGGGTGGCCTCCGGTGCGATGAGCCTCGGTGACGTGCAGGCGTTCATCCAGTACTCCCGCCAGTTCACCCAGCCGCTCACCCAGCTCGCCTCGATGGCCAACCTGCTCCAGTCCGGAGTGGCGTCGGCCGAACGGGTCTTCGCCGTGCTCGACGCCGACGAGCAGAGCCCCGACCCGGCGCAGCCGGTCCGGGTCGTCGACCCGCACGGCCGGGTCGAGTTCGCGCACGTCTCCTTCCGGTACGCGCCGGACAAGCCCCTGATCGACGACCTGTCGCTGGTCGCCGAGCCGGGGCACACGGTCGCGATCGTCGGCCCGACCGGCGCGGGTAAGACCACCCTGGTCAACCTGATCATGCGTTTCTACGAGCTGGACGCCGGCCGGATCACGCTCGACGGCGTGGACATCACCACGATGCGCCGCGACGACCTGCGCGGACGGATCGGCATGGTGCTCCAGGACACCTGGCTGTTCGGCGGCACCATCCGCGACAACATCGCGTACGGCCGCCCCGACGCCACCGAGGAGGAGATCGTCGCCGCGGCCCGGGCCACCTTCGTGGACCGGTTCGTGCGCAGCCTGCCCGACGGCTACGACACCGTCATCGACGAGGAGGGCAGCAACGTCAGCGCCGGCGAGAAACAGCTCATCACCATCGCCCGGGCGTTCCTCGCCGAACCGTCCCTGCTGATCCTCGACGAGGCCACCAGCTCGGTGGACACCCGTACCGAGGTGCTGCTCCAGCGGGCGATGGCGGCGCTGCGTTCGGACCGGACGAGCTTCGTCATTGCGCACCGGCTCTCCACCATCCGGGACGCCGACCTGATCCTGATGATGGAGAACGGGCGCATCGTCGAGCAGGGCACCCACGAGCAGTTGCTCGCCGCCCACGGCGCGTACCACCGGCTGTACCGCTCGCAGTTCACTCAAGCGGTGGTCGACGACGAGTCGGCCACCGCCTCCCAGCCGGCGTCGGTCTAGCGTGTCAGCCCGGGAGCAGATCCGCCGAGCGGGCCGCGACCTGCCCGCCGATCAGGGCGAGCGCGGCGGCGGCCGGCATCGGAGCCAGGGCACGACCGTCGCGCAGCCGGAGAGCGAGCGCGCCGTCGGCGGCCTCCCGGGCACCCAGCACCCCGAGGTACGGGACGCGGCGGCGGGCCGCGTCCCGGACCCGGGCGCCGAGCGAGCCGGCGACGTCGACCTCGACACGCAACCCGGCGTCGACGGCCCGCCGGGCGAGGTCGGCAGCCGCGTCGGCCTGCCCGTCGTCCACCGGCAGCACCACCAACTGGACAGGCGCGTACCAGGCCGGGAACGCGCCCTCGTGCGCCTCGATGAGGTACGCGAACAGCCGTTCCATGCTGCCGACCAGGCTGCGGTGCAGCATCACCGGCCGACGCCGGCTGCCGTCGGAGTCGGTGTACGACAGGTCGAACCGCTCCGGCTTGTCGAAGTCCACCTGGATGGTGGAGATGGTCGACTCCCGGCCCATCGCGTCGACGATCTGGATGTCGATCTTCGGTCCGTAGAACGCGGCCTCTCCTTCGGCCTCGACGTACTCCACCCCGGCCAGCGCGCCGCGCAGCAGGTCCTCGGCGCGAGCCCACTGCGCGTCGTCGCCGACGTACTTCTCCCCCGGCCCGCGCAGCGACAACCGGAAGCCCGCCGGACGCACACCGAGCGCGGCGTGCGCGGCGCGGATCAGCCCGAGGATCTCGGCGACCTCCGCGCCGACCTGCTCGGGAGCGCAGAAGGTGTGCGCGTCGTTGAGGGAGATGGCCCGTACCCGGGACAGCCCGCCGAGCACCCCGGAGCGCTCCGCGCGGTACATGCCGCCCAGCTCCGCGACGCGCAGCGGCAACTCCCGGTAGGAGCGGCCCCGGGCACGGAACACCAACGCGTGGTGCGGGCAGAGCGCCGGCCGGAGCACGAACTCGTCGTCGGCACTGAGCCGCAGCGGCGGGAACATGTCGTCGGCGAAGTAGCCGAGATGGCCGGAGAGTTCGAACAGTTCGCGCTTGCCCAGGGGCGGCGAGTAGACGTGCTGGTGGCCGGAGCGGCGCTCCAACTCCCGGACGTACTCCTCGACGGCGTGCCGGGCGGCGGCGCCGGCCGGCAACCAGATGGGCAGGCCGGCGCCGGCCAACGGATCGGAGACGAACAGGTCCAGCTCGCGGCCGAGCCTACGGTGGTCGATCATGTCGGGCTCCTGGATCGGGTACGACCCGGAGGCGACCTGGACACCGAACGCCGAACGGCCCTCGGGGGCGGATCGCCCCGGGCCTGGTCGACGGTGGTTACGTCAGAGCGGCACGCCGGGGACACCCGGCGTCGTCGTCATCACTACCGCGCTGCGCATGCCGCGACGCTACCCGTCGGGCGGTCGGGGACGCACCCGGATTTGCGGCGGCGGGAAGAGGGGCGGGCCGCCGGCGCGGGACCCGCCGGCGGCCCTGGGCGGCCCGCGTCGTCAGGAACGGGGGACCCGACGTGCTGGGCCGCGCCCGACCACGGTACGCCGACGGCCGCCGATCCGGCGACCACCTCGGCCGGGCTGGGACCGTCACCAGCGAGGGCTTGCCTCGTTGGGACAAGGTGGCCCTGTGGTGTCGGCGGTCACGACGCCCCGGGGCCGTTCACGGTGACGCCGGCCATGCCGTCAGGCTCAAGACACCCAATCGGCCGCATCCGGCGAGGTGGCAGGCGTGCCCGAACTACTGACTGACGTCGCATCGCCGACGTGGGCGTACCTGGTGCTGCTCGGGCTCCTCATCGCCGACGCCTTCGTACCCGTCATCCCGACCCAGATCGTCATGATCACCAGTGGCGCGCTGACCGTGTACGGCGGCTTGAGCCTGCCGGTCACCATCGCCGTCGGCGCGCTCGGCGTGTTCGCCGGTGACCTCGCCTGCTACCTGCTCGGCCGTCTCGCCCCGGACCGGCGGGCGCCCCGGCACGCCGAGCCCAGCCGCGCCCGCCGCGTCGCCAGCCGCGTCACCCAGGGTCTCCGGCAACCCGGCCCACTTGTCATCCTGCTGTGCCGGTTCGTGCCCGGCGGACGGATGGCAGCCTGTTTCTCGGCCGGCCGCAGCCGCTACCCGTACCGGCTGTTCGCGCTCTACGAGATGATCGCCGCGCTGGGCTGGGCCAGCTACGGCGCGCTGGTCGGGCACCTGGGCGGCGCCGCGCTCACTGAGTCGGCCTGGCGGCTGGCCATCATCGCCGCCGCCGCCGCGGCCGGTTTCGCCGCCGCCGGATGGGCGATGACAGTGGTCAGCGCCCGCCACGCCCGCACGGCCACCCAGGTCCCCCTCGACTGAGTGTCACTCAGTCCTGCGGGTATAAGGTTGACTTATATTGACGGCATGTGAGAGGTCAAACTTCACCCCGAGGTTGAGAAATGGTTCCTCCACCTCTGCGAGACGGAACCAACCAGCGCCGACCTCGTCAGCGAGGCCATCGACCTCCTCGCCGAACACGGTCCCGCTCTCGGCCGCCCCTTGGTCGACCGCCTCAAAGGCAGCATCTTCCACCACATGAAGGAGTTGCGACCCGGCTCGGCCGGCTCCACGGAGATCCGCATGATCTTCGCTTTCGATCCCGTCCGAGAGCAGTCTTCCTGGTCGCTGGAGACAAATCGGGTCAGTGGCAGAGTTGGTACAGGACGGCGGTCTCTCTCGCGGACGACCGATTCCAGGAGCACCTCTCAAGGCTGAAGGAAGCGCAGAGATGACCGACGGAGTGGACTGGCGGGATGTCCGGGCCAAGGCCCGAGAACTCGATCCGTCCTGGGAACATCCAGACCGGGTCGCCCGGCGAGCTCAGCACCGCGAACAGATGTTGGCGCTGGTGAGCGGCGCCCAACTGGCGGAGATCCGCAAGCACCTGGGGATGACCCAGGCTCAACTGGCCGAGGCCGCAGGGTTGAGCCAGGCAAGGATCAGTCAGATCGAGAACGGCGAACACACCAGTCTGGACACCCTTCGCGCCTACGTCACCGGCCTGGGGGGCCACCTCGACATCGTCGCCCGCATCGGGAACATCCACCTCAACGTCGCCTAGGGCGAGGGCGACGGAGGACCGGCCTCTAGGGGTGGGTTCTGCGGGTGAAGTCGGTGGCGGTCCCGGATCTGGCTGGGGTGTTCGCGGCGACAGGCTGAGGCATGCCTGGAACCCGGAGTACCGGCCTGCTGGCCCTCGGCGGGATCGCCGTGGCGGCGCTGCTCACCGTGATCGGCCACCTGGAAGTCAACGACGACCTCAACCCGTGGGCGCTGACCATCAGCGACTTCGCCGTCTCCGACCGGGGCGGTGTCATCGACGTCGCCATGGTGGTGCTGGCCCTCGCCACCGTGGCACTGATGTACGGGCTACGCCGCACCGGCACGCCGCCCGGACGGGCGGTGGAGCTGCTGTTCGGCGCCTGGGTGACGGGGCTGCTGCTGGCCGCCGCGGTGCCGACGAACGAGCCGGGCACCGGCATGACCACGTCCGCCTACGTGCACCGGTACGCCTCGGTGGTCGCCTTCCTGGCTCTCCCGATCGGCGGTTGGCTGCTCGCGCGTCGCCCCGACCTGACGCCTGCCGCGTCCCGGCTCCGTGCCCTCGTGGTGCTGAGCCTGGTTCTGGCGGCGGGGATGGTCTGGTCCGCCTACCCCGGCGAGCGCCTGCTGATCGGCCTGGCCGAACGCCTCCTGATCGTCACCGAGGTAGCGGTCCTGGCGACGGTAGCGGTAACCCAGGTCCGGCGTTCACCCGTCGATCATGGAGTCGTGGTGCCTCACGAAAGGGGCGTGGCACCGCAGAACGGCCACCACAAGTCCATGATCGACGAGAACGGCTACTCCAGTTCGTGGAGCATGAGCTGGCGGGCCGACTCGGTGATCGAGCCGGAGAGGCTCGGGTAGATGGTGATCGTCTGGGCCAGCTCGTTGACCGTCAGATTGTTCTCCACGGCCATCGTGATGGGCAGGATCAGCTCGCTGGCCTTGGGCGCGACCACCACACCGCCGATCACCTGACCGCTGGCGGGCCGGCAGAACAGCTTCACGAAGCCGTCGGAGAGGTCGTCCATCTTGGCGCGGGCGTTCCCGGACAACGGCAGCATCACCTGCCGGGCCGGCACCTTGCCCGCGTCGACCTCGTCCTGCGAGACGCCGACGGTGGCCAGCTCCGGGTCGGTGAAGACGTTCGCGGCGACGGTCCGCAGCCGCAGCGGGCGGACCGCCTCACCGAGGGCGTGCCACATGGCGATCCGACCCTGCATGGCGGCGACGCTCGCCAGCAGCAGCACGCCGGTGCAGTCACCGGCGGCGTAGATGCCGGGCACGTTCGTCCGGGAGACCCGGTCGACCGTGACGTAACCGCCCCGACCCAGCTCCACGCCGTACTCGGCCAGGCCCAGCTCGGCGGTGTTCGGAATCGAACCGACCGCGATGAGGGCGTGCGAACCGGTGACCCTGCGCCCGTCGGACAGCTCCACCTCGACCCCGTCGGCGGTACGACGCACCGCGTCGGCCCGGGAGTTGTTGAGGATGTTCATGCCCCGGTTGCGGAACACCCGCTCGATGGCCGACGCCGCGTCGGCGTCCTCGTGCGGCATCACCCGGTCGCGGCTGGAGACGAGGGTGACCTCCACCCCCATCGCGAGGTACGCGCTGGCGAACTCGGCGCCGGTCACGCCCGAGCCGACCACGATCAGGTGCTCCGGCAGCTCCGGCAGGTCGTACACCTGACGCCAGGTCAGGATGCGCTCGCCGTCGGGTACGGCGGTGGGCAACTGCCGGGGCGTCGAGCCGGTGGCCACGAGCACGGTGGACGCGTCGATCGGGTACTCCTCGCCACCGTCGGCGGGCGTGACGATGACCCGGTGGGTGTGCCCGAGCGCGTCCTCCCCGAGACGGGCGGTGCCGGCCACGAAGGTGACACCCGCCTTGAGCAGCTTGGCGTGGATGTCGGCGGACTGCGCCAGCGCCAGCCGCTTCACCCGCGCGTGCACGGCCTGCGCGTCGACGGTCACCGCTTCCAGGCCGTCCGAGTGCACCCCGAACTCCTCGGTGTCCCGGTAGCCGGTGACCACCTGAGAGCTGGCGATGAAGGTCTTCGACGGTACGCAGTCGGAGAGCACACAGGCCCCGCCCGCGCCGTCGGCCTCGACCACGGTGACATCGGCGTCCAGTTGGGCGGCGACCAGTGCCGCCTCGTACCCGGCCGGCCCACCGCCGATGATCACGATCCGGCTCACAGCGCCATCCTTTCGCTCGCGGCTGCGGGGCTCCGCTGCGCTGCACTCCTCGCGCTCACAGCGTTCGCCCTTCGTTGGTGCTCACAGTGACTTTCTTCTCCCGAGCGCATCCGACACGCACAGTCGTATTCTCCCCCACCCACAAGCCGGGCTATCGTCATCGCCGTGGGTCATCACGCCGCCTACGGCTCAAACCTCGATCCGTCCCGGATGCGGGCCTACTGCCCGCACTCCCCGATGGTCGGCACCGGCTGGCTGGAAGGCTGGCGGCTGACCTTCGCCGGTGAGGATGTGATCGGCTGGGAGGGCGCGGTGAGCACCGTCGTCGAGTCTCCCGGCGACCGGGTGTTCGTGGCGATCTACGACATCCACCCGTACGACGCGGCCCAGCTCGACGAGATCGAGGGCGTGACCGCCGGCACCTACCGCAAGCTGCACGTACGGATCTCCACCCTCGACGGCGACGTCACGGCGTGGATCTACGTGTTCGACGGGTACGAGGGCGGACTGCCGACCTCGTGGTACCTGTCCGAGATCGCGAACGCCGCCAAGAAGGCGGGCGCGCCGGACGACTACGTCACCGAGCTGCGGTCCCGCCCCACCGGCACCGCGTCGCCGTAGCGCGTATCCCACGCCTCCAGTCTGCAACCGTCGTCGACCCGGACGCCCGGCGGGCCCGGCCGGGGTCGTCAATCACACACCGGCGGCCGGGACGACCCGCTCGTACATGTCGGTCCACCCGGTCTCCCGCAGGCCCACCGAGCGGTAGAGCGACAGCGGGGCGGTCTGGTTGGTGAGGTCCACGCCGAGGCCGGCGAACTGCCGGCCCTTGTCGGCGTAGCGGGCGAACGCGCGGCGCAGCAGCGCCGCACCGACACCCCGGCGGCGGTACGCGGGTAGCACCGACAGACTCTTCACCCAGCCCTCCTGCCGGTCGAGCGCCTGGTCCGAGGACTGCAACGCGCCGGCGAGCACCCCGTCGACCTCGGCGACGAACCACTCGTCCCAGGCGGTCACGTCACCGATGCGGGCCCGCCACCTGTCGTACGACAGCGGCTCGTGGTCCGGGGTGTCGCCGAAGGCGATGTCGTGGATCCGGTGGAACTCCCGCAACTCGGCATCGTCGTCGGAGCGGACCGGCCGCACCGTGACGCCGGTCGGAGTGGCCGGCTCGACGGGCAGGTCGACCAACGATCGGCGCATCCGCACGTACCGCTTGGCGAGGGTGAAACCGGCGGCCCGCAGGTCCCGGTCCCAGTCGCGTTCCGGGGCGAACACCGCGCAGCGGACGGTGAGCGCCGGCAGTCGCCGTTCCGCGGCCCGCTCGGCGACCCGGTCGAGCTGGCGGGCGAGCAGCGGCGCACGAAGGGTGGCACCCCGCTCCGGGTCGACGTAGACCTCCACGAACTCCCGGCCGACCCCGGTCGGATTGTCGAGCGTCGCCCAGGCGACGACGGCGCCGTCCGGGTCGAGCGCCAACCAGGAGTCCCGGCTCGCGTCGAAGTAGGGCGCGGTCAGAGCCTCCTCCACGTCCTCGGCGTCGAAGTCGGGATGGCCGATGGCGAAGGTGTCGGCGGCGCGTACCACCGCGAGGATCGCCGGTACGTCGTCGAGGGTGGGCCGGCGCGCGGTCCAGCCGGCGGGAAGCGTCACGGCAGGAGATCCTGACAGCCGGCGGCCGGGAGCGCCGCCCATTTTCGTAGCTGGTCGGCTCGGTCAGGTGAGGCCGGCGCGGGTGTGGTGCAGCAACTCCACCAGCTCGGCGCCGTCGGCGGGACCGAGCGCCGCGAACGCGGGCGCGGCCAACCGGTTGGTCACCGCCTCCGCCCACAGCCGCCGACGCACCAGGGGCCCGACCGCGGGGTACGGCGGCGGCCAGCCGCACGCCACCGCGCCGGCCTCGCCCTCCGGCCCGGCCAGCACCGCCTCCAGCGGGGTCATGCCGGCGGCCCGTACCGCCAGCAGGTAGGCGCCGGTGAAGTGTTCGCGCAGCAGTCGCAGCCCGGCGGCGCTCCGGGCGCCCGGAGAGCGATCCGGCAGCGGCATGGCCCGCCACGCGGCGAAGAGCGGCATGCCGCTGGTGTCGGCGGCGGCGACAGCCCGCTCGACGAGGTCGGCCAGGCGCTCGGTCCCCGGTAGCGCGCCCAGCATCTCCGTCCCCCACCGGCAGCACTCGGCGAGACTCGCGGCGGCCACCTCGACGGGCGGCAGGACCCGGGCGGCGGCGTCCCACCCGTCGGCCACGGCGTCCGGCGCGACGAAGCCGATCGCGGCGGCGGCCGTCTCCGCGCGTACGTCGCCGAGCGCGCCGGCCCGGCCGCTGATGTAGAAGGCCCAGCCGGAGATGCCGAGCAGCCGAGCCCGACGCAGCGTGCTCGGGCACCTGCTGAACCCGTCGCCGAGGTCGAGGACGGCGGGTTTGCTGGCGGCGGCGACCTGCTCCGGCGTCATCCGGACGCCGCCCGCATGCGCCGCTCGGAGACGGCCGGCCGCAGACGGCCCACCCGCTCTTCGTCGTCCATCGATGTCAGTCTGCCGCCCCACCGCCCGCGTCCGCATCCCCCTCTTCGGCCACCAACGCCTCGACGGCCGCCTCGACCTCGCCCGCCCGACGGCGGGCCACGGTCACCGCCCGTTCGGCCGCACGCCGGGCCAGCTTGGCCCGGCTCAGGTCCTGTTCCGCCACCGCGCGACGGCGTTCCAACTCGGCCAACTCCGTTTCGATGCCGTCGAGTACGGCGATGCCGTCGCGCTCCTGCCCGGCAGCCTCGGCCAACTCGTCCTCAGCC
The DNA here is from genome assembly GCF_053585025.1 of Micromonospora sp. RB23. NCBI lineage: Bacteria > Bacillati > Actinomycetota > Actinomycetes > Micromonosporales > Micromonosporaceae > Micromonospora > Micromonospora sp. RB23. The sequence goes on along the minus strand of NZ_CM132111.1, from coordinate 1,124,708 downwards.
CGCTGCTGGTCGGTGCGTGCACGGTCCAACTCGCGGTCCAGGGCCCGACGGCGGCGGGCACGCTCGGCCCGGGCCGCCCGCTGCGCAGCCCGCTCGGCCTGCGCGGCACGCTCCCCGGCGCGGTCGGTGCGACGGGTCGACTCCGAGCTTTCCCGCTGGACGCCCGGGCGCCGGGCCGGCGGCTCCTCCTCGTCGCCGGTGACCAGGCGCAACTGCGGCCGGGGCACCTCACCGAAGCCGGCGTAGGTGGCCGAGCGGAGCAGACGCCCCGCCCGCACCTGCTCGGCGACGTCGGCGTCGGAGAGCGCCGCGTTCAGGGTCGCCTCCACCTCGGCCAGCGGCAGCCGGCCGGCCGGTGGCGCCTCGGGCTCCCCCGCGGCGAGCGTACGGACCTCGGCGACCAGGGCCGCCACCACCGCGCGGCGCTGGGCCGACAACTCCCGCAGCCGGGGGCCACGCAGTTCCCGCTGGGCCGTTCGGAGCGCGTCGGCGAGACCGACCAGGTCGGCGACCAGCTCGGGGCGTTCGATGGCGAGCAGGTTGACCAGCCAGGCGGCGACGGTGGGGCGGCGCAGCCGGGCCAGTTGCCGGGCGGAGGTCGCGTCGCCGGCTCGCCGGGCCTCGGCCACCGCGGCGTCCCGGGCGGCCACGAACCGGTCCGGTGGGGTGCGGTAGAGCTGTCGCACCAGCTCCGCGGAGGGGCCGGGCATCGCGTCAGACGTCCACCCGGGTACCGGGCTCCAGACGTTGGTACTCGGTGCCGGACATCGCGGCGTACTGCCGGTTGAGCACGCCCAGCCCGTTGTGGTTGAGCAGGGCGTCGTGCACGGCGTACGCGCGGCGCGGGGCGACCGCCCGGATGAAGTCGAGCACCTCGGAGAACTTCGACCAGGGTGCGTGGATCGGCGCGAGGAGCGTGTCGACAGGCGTCTCCTGCGGTACCACGAGCGAGTCGCCGGGATGGTAGACCACGTCGTTGATGAGGTAACCGATGTTGTCGATCACCGGGATGTCCGGGTGGATGACCGCGTGCCGTCCCCCGTAGGCGCGGACCGCGACCCCGGCGGCGGTGAACGACTCACCGGGCTCGACGGGGCACAGCGCCTCGGCCGCGTCGCCGAGAGCGTCGGCGAGCGAGGCGGGCCCGTAGATCGGGAACGGCTGCCGGTCGAGCTGGAGGCGCACCGCGGCCGGGTCGAGGTGGTCCGCGTGCTCGTGGGTGACGAGCACCGCGTCCGCACCGTCGAGCGCCGTCGCGGGATCGCTGAACACTCCGGGATCGACCACGAGCACTCCGCCGTCGTGTTCCACCCGGACACAGGAGTGGGCGTACTTGGTGAGCCGCATCGTGACTCCTCGACTATCGAATCGTGATGTCCTCAGCGCAGTCTGCCGGAACCAGCCGGTGGACGCGTCGCGTCCGAACTATCGCCACCGAAGCTGACGACGATAGGAGCGGGGATGGACGAACGGAGAGGACGACGCCGCTGCGCACTCCTGGCGGCGGGAACACTTGTGGCGGCGCTGGCCCTGGCGGGGTGCGGCGCCGGCGACAGCGGATCTTCGGATTCGGCGGGTACGGCGGCCGAGGCGCCGCAAGGCGCACAGGGGGCGCTCGACAAGGGCAGCGGGGCCGAGGCGGCGGGGACCGCCGGGGCCGGCGCTCCGGATCTGCGGGTCGACCAGCGGGCGATCATCTACACCGGATCGATGCGGGTGCAGGTGGCCGATGTGGACGCGGCGGCCCGTGAGGTCAGCGCGGTGGTCACCCGGGCGGGTGGTTTCATCGGCGGGGACCAGCGGCGCAGCGCCGAGGCCGACGCGGTGGCCGAATTGGAGTTGCGGGTGCCGGCGGCCAGGTTCGCCGCGGTGGTGGAGGAGGTCGCGAAGCTCGGTCGACAGGAGAGCCGCGAGATCAACACCCAGGACGTCACGGAGGAGACCGTCGACCTGGAGGCGCGGATCGTCACGCAGCGGGCGCGCGTGGACAGCGCGCGACGGCTGCTCGCCCGCGCCAACTCGATCGCCGACCTCGTGTCGCTGGAGAACGAGTTGGGTCGCCGGGAGGCGGACCTGGCCTCGCTGGAGGCCAAGAAGCGCCGCCTGGCCGACCTGACCGCCCTGTCCACGATCACGGTGTCGCTGGCCGGGCCCGCAGCGAAGAGCACTGAGGAGAAGTCCGAGACCGGCTTCCTGGTCGGGCTCAAGGGCGGCTGGGAGGCGTTCGTCACCTCGATGACCATCCTGCTCACCGTCCTGGGCGCGCTGCTGCCATGGCTGGTGGCGTTCGGCGTACCCCTGGCGGTCCTGCTGCTGGCGCTGCGCCGGCGACGGCGGTCGCCGGCGCTGGTCGCCGAGGTCAGCGCGCCGCCGCCAGTGCCCGCAGCGCGGTCTGCACCATGACGCGTACGCCGGCCGGGATGGCCCGCTCGTCCACGTCGAAGGACGCCCGGTGCAGGTCGACGTTCGGCCCGATACGGCCGACGCCGAGGCGGGCGAGCGCGCCGGGGACGTACTCCAGGTACCAGGAGAAGTCCTCGCCGCCCATGCTCTGCGGCGTCTCGGCGATGCCCTCCGGCCCGAGCGCCGCGCCGGTGGCGGCGGTCAGCACCTGGATGGCCCGCGAGTCGTTGCTGACCGGCGGTCGGCCGCGCAGGTACTCCAGGTCGACCGTCGCGCCGGTGGGCGCGATCACGTCCCGGACCACCTGAGCCACGATCTTGGGGGCCTGCTCCCAGGTGTCGCGGTCCATCACCCGCAGGGTGCCCGAGGCGGACGCCTCGGAGGGAATGACGTTGTAACGGGTGCCGGCCGAGGCGTGGCCGAAGACCAGCAGCAGCCCGCTGTTGGCCGGCACCCGGCGGCTGACCAGGGCGGGGACCTCGGTGATCAACCGACCGAGGGCGTCGACCAGATCCACGGTCAGGTGGGGCCGGGCGGTGTGCCCGCCCGGCCCGGAGAGCCGGACGGTGACGTTGTCGGCGGCCGCCGTGATCGGGCCGACGCGCAGGCCGACCTGGCCCACCGGCAGGTTCGGGTCGCAGTGCAGGGCGAAGATCTGCACCACGTCGTCCAGGCCACCGGCCTCGATGACCTCCAGCGAGCCGCAGGGCAGGATCTCCTCGGCCGGCTGGAAGATCAGCCGGACCCGGCCGTCCAGCTCGCCGAGGTCGGCGAGCTGGGCCAGCAGCATGCCGACGCCGAGCAGGATCGAGGTGTGCACGTCGTGGCCGCAGGCGTGGCAGACGCCCTCGACGGTGGAGCGGTACGGCACGTCCTTGGGGTCGTCGAGCGGCAGGGCGTCGATGTCGGCGCGCAGCGCGACGACCGGGCCGTCCGGGCGACCGTTGACGTCGCAGATGACGCCGTTGCCCTTGGGCAGCAGTCGGGGGTTCAGGCCCGCCAGGGAGAGTTCCCGGGCGATCAGGGCCGCCGTCTCGAACTCCGAACCGGACAACTCGGGGTGCGAGTGGAGGTGACGGCGCGTGGCGATGAGGCCGGGTACCCGAAGAGCGAGCAGGTGGTCCAGGTCGCGGGGCAGGGGCTGGGACCCGGGCGGAGTCTCTTCCAGCCAGGACGACGCCAGCTGGCCGCCCGTGGGCAGCGTCAACGCACTCGTCACGTCGAATTCTCGATCACTAGAGATGGATGGATCATCGGGGACAGCAGACAGCCTAGACCTCCGACGGTGACGCTGCGCAACCTCGTTACGGTGATGATCGGACCGCGCAGCGTCACGTATGCCCTGCTGAGCGCGCTCATCGAGGTACGGGACCGCAGGTAGATCGCGTTCAAACGCCGTCATCTGCCCCCTCACCTCCTACAACGCGTAACCGACCCGAGTGGCCACGAGTTGCCATGCCGCCCATGGACCCACGCTGCGAATTGTCGCATTAGTCAGGGTGATGAACTGACACTCCGACAATAAGACGACCACTCTCCGCAACGAGCCGGACAAGGACGCTCACATAACCTCGCCGACGCCGACCGCACACCGTGTGCGTTCCGGTCCAGTTATGGGCGTACCCCCGGAGCCGGCCGGACACACCCGACGCCGGTCGCGTCAGAACCGGTCGGTGGGCCGGTACTGCCCCCACACCTCGCGCAGCGTGCCGCAGACCTCGCCCACGGTGGCCCGGGCCCGCAGCGCCTCCCGCATCGGGTACAGCACGTTGTCCGAGCCCTCGGCGGCGGCCCGCAGGTCCGCCAGAGCACGCGTCACCGCGTCGGCGTCCCGCCCGGCCCGCAGCCGGGCCAACCGCTCGGCCTGCGCCGCCTCGATCGTCGGGTCGACCCGCAACGGCTCGTACGGCTCCTCCTCGTCGACCGTGAACCGGTTGAGCCCCACCACCACCCGCTCACTGGAGTCGATCTCCTGGGCGATCCGGTACGCGGACTGCTCGATCTCCCGCTTCTGGAAACCCGCCTCGATGGCGTCGACCGCCGAACCGTGATCGGCCACCCGCTCCATCAACTCGACGGCGGCGGCCTCGATCTCGGCGGTCATCGCCTCCACCACGTACGAGCCGGCGAACGGGTCGACGGTGGCTGTGAGGTCCGTCTCGTACGCCAGCACCTGCTGGGTGCGCAGCGCGAGCCGGGCGGCCTTCTCGGTGGGCAGCGCGATGGCCTCGTCGAAGCTGTTGGTGTGCAGCGACTGCGTACCGCCGAGGACCGCGGCCAGCCCCTGCACCGCGACCCGGACCAGGTTCACCTCCGGCTGCTGGGCGGTGAGCTGCACACCGGCGGTCTGGGTGTGGAAGCGCAGCATCATCGACTTCGGATCCCTGGCGCCGAAGTCGTCACGCATGAGCCGGGCCCAGATCCGCCGGGCGGCGCGGAACTTCGCCACCTCCTCCAACAACGTGGTGCGGGCCACGAAGAAGAACGAGAGCCGGGGCGCGAAGTCGTCCACCGCGAGACCCGCGGCCAACGCCGCCCGGACGTACTCCACACCGTTGGCCAGGGTGAACGCGATCTCCTGCGCGGGCGTCGCGCCGGCCTCGGCCATGTGGTAGCCGGAGATGGAGATGGTGTTCCACTTCGGCACCTCCTTGCGGCAGTACGCGAACGTGTCGGCCACCAGCCGCAGCGACGGCTTCGGCGGGAAGATGTACGTCCCCCGGGCGATGTACTCCTTGAGGATGTCGTTCTGGATGGTGCCGTTGAGCGCCGAGCCGGCGACGCCGTTCTCCTCCGCGACGAGCTGGTAGAGCAGCAGCAGCACCGAACCGGGAGCGTTGATGGTCATCGAGGTGGAGACCTTGTCCAGCGGGATGTCGGCGAAGAGCAGCCGCATGTCCTCGATGGAGTCGATGGCCACGCCGACCTTGCCGACCTCGCCGTGCGCGATCGGGTCGTCGGAGTCGTACCCCATCTGGGTCGGCAGGTCGAAGGCGACCGAGAGTCCGGTCGTGCCGGCCCGCAACAGTTGGTGGTACCGGGCGTTGGACTCGGTGGCGGTGCCGAAGCCGGCGTACTGGCGCATGGTCCACGGACGGGAGGTGTACATCGTGGGGTAGACCCCCCGGGTGTACGGGAACTCGCCGGGGCCGCCCAGCCGGGAGTCCAGGTCCTCCGGAAGGTCGGCCGCCGTGTAGACGCCCTTGATCGGGAAACCGGACTCGCTTGACCGCGGTTCGCTCATCCCCGGATGGTAGGACGCCCTGGCCCGAGGTCGGGTGAGGGATACCGCACAGTGCGTCCCGACCGGTCGACGGGAGGTGAACGGTTGGGCACGATCTGTCGACTTCGCCAAACGTCCGCCGCGTCGGCTTTCGCATCGGGCGTCGGAACCAGCAAGATAGGGGGGTTGTGTCCCAGCCCCCCTCGATTTCCCCCGGTGGCTTTTCTGTGACTCAGATCCCGACGTGGAGCGGCGGACAGGTAAGTCCCGCCAGCGGACGAGCAGCGCCCGGCACCACCATCGGTGACCGGTACTCGCTGCGGTCCGCGGTGGGCAACGGCGGCATGGGCACGGTGTGGCGCGCCACAGACACCCTGCTGCGCCGCGATGTGGCGGTGAAGGAGGTCGTCCTCCCGCCGGGGCTGGCCCCCAGTGACCGCGACGCCATGTACGAGCGGACGCTGCGCGAGGCCCGCGCCGCCGCCGCCATCCAGCACCCCGCCGTGGTGCAGGTGTACGACGTGGTCACCGAGGCCGGTCGGCCGTGGATCGTCATGGAGCTGCTGGACGCCCGCAGCCTCGCCGACATGGTCATCGAGGACGGTCCGGTCGCGCCCCGGGCGGTCGCCAAGATCGGCATCGCGCTGCTCGGCGCGCTGGAGGTGGCGCACGCCATCGGCGTCCTGCACCGCGACGTCAAACCGGCCAACGTGCTGATCTGCTCCGACGGCCGTTGCGTGCTGACCGACTTCGGTGTGGCGCGGATGCCCACCGACGTGCAGCTCACCACGCCCGGCATGGTGCTCGGCTCCCCGCACTTCATCTCGCCCGAGCGGGCCATGGGCCAGGAGTTCGGTCCGCCGAGCGACCTCTTCTCGCTGGGTGTGACGCTCTACACGGCCGTGGAGGGGCGTCCGCCGTTCGACAAGGGCGACCCCATCGAGACCATGCACGCCGTCGTCGAGGACCCGCCGGCCCCGCCGCAGCGCAGCGGCCCGCTGACCCGGGTGCTGATGGGCCTGCTGGAGAAGGACCCGGCCCGCCGGCTGGACGTGCACACCTCCCGGGGCATGCTGCGTGAGCTGCTCGCCGGCCCGTTGGGCAGCACCGCCACCGCCGTGCACTCGGTCACCGACCCGTACGCCGTCGTGCCGGTACAGCAGCGTCCGGCCCCCGTGCACGCGCCGGCCGCACCGGAGTCGAAGTCGGACAGCCAGATCGGTGGCCGGGCCATGCTCGGCCCCGAGGAGTCGTTGACCGACCGGTTGGCCGCGCTGCGCCGGGGTGAACGCCCCCAGCCGGCCGGCGCGGCCGCCGCCGCGGCCCTCGACGAGACCAGCGCCGACGCGCTCGCGGGTCCGCTGCACACCCCCACGGGCGCGATGCCCGCCTCGGGCCGCCCCACCGCGGGTCGTACCTACGGCGGCAGCGCGGACGCCACCCAGCGGGTGGATGCCGGCGCCCACCCCGATGCCACCCAGCGGGTCACCTACGGCAACCGGCCCGACGCGACCCAGCCGGTCGGCTACGGCGCGCCCGAGGCCACCCAGCGCATCGGCGGCACGTACGGCGGCGGCAACCAGTGGTCGGTGCCGGGCACGGGCCAGCCCTGGACGACGACGCCGCCCCCGGCCGCCGGCGGCGGCAGTCCCCTGGACAAGGTCCGCGCGACCGGCGGTCAACTCGTCACCACGGTCAAGGGCTGGCCACGCAAGGTCCAGCTCGCCGCGGCCGGCGGTCTGGCCGTGGTGCTGCTGATCAGCATCGTGGCGCTGTCCGGCGGGGACGACCCTGCGCCGAGCACCCCGCAGGCGCAGCCCACCCCGTCCGTCGCGGCGGGCCCCGGCATCGAGATGCAGGAGCACGCGGCCCGCGGCATCCAGGTCATGGTGCCGAAGGGTTGGAAGAAGTCCACCGGCGGCTCGTACACCGACTACGTCGACCCGGAGGACAGCGGCCGCAAGGTGCGCATCATCACCGAGAAGTGGTCCAGCAGCTCCAGCCGGTGGGCCGAGACGGCCGAGAACGGCCTCAAGACCAGGAGCACCTCCTGCGTCAAGCCGTACGAGCAGGTCGCCTCCACCGAGACCAAGCTGGCCGACAAGCCGGCCGCCGAATTCGAGTACACCTGCGGCCAGGGCGACACCATGCGGCACGGCATCTGGCGTGGCGTCGCGCAGGACGGCAAGGCGTACTCGTTCTACCTGACCGCGAACGACGCGAAGTTCGCCGAGAGCAAGCCGATCTTCGACGAGATGGTGCGCACGTTCCAGCTCACCGGCGACGGCTGAGCCGAGGGAAGCAGCAGCGGTGATCCGCCGTCGTGCTATCAAGGGGCATGGCGGCGGACACCACTGACATCGACGACATTCGCGAGCAAGCTCGGCGTTGGCTGGCCGACGACCCCGACCCGGCGAGCCGGGACGAGCTGACGGCGGTGCTCGACGGGCTGCCGGCGAGCGCCCCGGAGCTGGCCGACCGGTTCGCCGGCCCGCTGACCTTCGGCACCGCGGGGCTGCGCGGTCCGCTGCGCGCCGGCCCGAACGGCATGAACCTCGCCGTGGTCACCCAGGCCGCCGCCGGCCTGGTCACGTGGCTCGCGGCCCAGGGCGGCACCGGCCCGCTGGTGATCGGGTACGACGCCCGGCGCGGCTCCCGCCAGTTCGCCGAACGCACCGCTCAGGTGGCGACCGGCGCCGGCCGGCCGGCGCTGCTGCTCCCCCGCCCGCTGCCCACCCCGGTCCTCGCGTACGCGGTCCGTCAACTGGGCGCGGTGGCCGGCGTGATGGTCACCGCCAGCCACAACCCGCCGCAGGACAACGGCTACAAGGTCTACCTGGGTGCGGAGCTGGGCGGTGAGCTGGGCGCCGGGGCGCAGATCGTGCCGCCGGCCGACGCCGGCATCGAGGCCGCCATCCGGGCCGTCGGCCCGCTGACGCAGGTGCCGCTGGGGCGGCCCGGCGAGGTGCTCGGTGACGATCTCGTCGCCGCGTACGTCGAGCGGGCCACCACCGTGATCGACCCGGACGGGCCACGGGACCTGTCCGTGGCGTACACCCCTCTGCACGGGGTGGGCGCGGCGGTGCTCACCGCGGCGTTCGCACGGGCCGGTTTCCCGATCCCCGGCGTGGTGCCCGACCAGGCCGAGCCCGACCCGGCTTTTCCGACCGTCTCGTTCCCCAACCCGGAGGAGCCCGGGGCCGTCGACCGGCTGATCGCGCTGGCCGACGCCACCGGCGCGGACCTCGCCATCGCCAACGACCCGGACGCCGACCGCTGCGCCGTGGTCGTCCGCGAGGGCTCGCCCGCGAGCCCGGGGAGTGCGCTTGCGAGCCCGGCGGTCGAGGGCGATGACCGGCACGGCTGGCGGATGCTGCGCGGCGACGAGGTGGGCGTGCTGCTCGCCGACCACCTGATGCGACGCGGCGTGACCGGGCTCTACGCCACCACCATCGTCTCGTCGTCGCTGCTGCGGGCGATGTGCGCGGCCCGGGGCCTGCCCTACGACGAGACGCTGACCGGCTTCAAGTGGATCGTGCGGGCCGGCGGCGGGAGCGCACCGCTGGTCTTCGGCTACGAGGAGGCGCTCGGTTACTGCGTCGCCCCGGAGCACGTCCGGGACAAGGACGGCATCACCGCGGCGCTGACGGTGGCCGAGCTGGCCGCCGGCCTCAAGGCGCAGGGTCGGACGCTGACCGACCGGCTGGACGAGCTGGCCGCCGAGTTCGGCGTGCACCAGACCGACCAGCTCTCCGTCCGGGTGGACGACCTGCGGGAGATCGCCGACGCGATGACCCGGATCCGGGCGGCCACCCCGGGCTCGCTGCTGGGCCAGCCGGTCGACAGTGTCCGGGACCTGTTGCCCGAGTCGGACGTGGTGATCCTGCGTACCGCGACGGCCCGGGTGGTGATCCGCCCCTCCGGGACCGAGCCGAAGCTCAAGGCGTACCTCGAGGTGGTGGAGCCGGTGACCGACGGCGATGTCGCCGCCGCGCGGAGCCGGGCCGGCGCGGCGGTCGCGCGGCTGCGGAGCGAGATCGCCGCCGCCCTCGGGGTGTAGTGCCCAGCGGTCAGCGACGGGGGCCGAGTGCCTGGTCGACGGCGATGGCCAGGGCGGCGACCACCAGGCCGACGGACGGGCGGACCACCGAGTCGTCGGTGCTCACCTGACCGGAGAAGCCCGCCCCGGTGGCGATCTCCTCCAACCGGCGGCGGGCGGTGGCGGCCTCCTCGCCGCTCACGCCCAGCGCGGACTCCATCCGCAGCACGACGACCAGGGTGGCGAGGGCCGCGGTCCGCTCGTCCGGGGCCGCCGCGCCGGCCAGCGCCTCGGCCAGCCGCCGGCGGGTGTCCGCCTCGACGGAGGTGTCCACCACGGGATAGCGGTGCACGTGGATGAAGCCCAGCTCGGTCTCGTCGATATCGCGGACGACACCCTGGGAGCACAGGTCACCGAGGATCTTGTCGCGCAGGCCGTGCCGCAGGCGCTGCACCCACGAGGCCGGGGTGTGCGGGGTGTCGGCGGCGATCCGGGCGAGCACCTCGTCGGTGACCGGCTCGCCGGTGGGCGTCGCGTCGATCACGGTCAACGACCCGTCGCCGTACGCGATCCGGCCGGCCAGCGCCAGCTCGACCAGCACGGCGGCGGCCATGCCCAGGTCCAGGCTGATCCGCGGCATGGTCGCCTTGCCGGTCGAGTCGTCGTAGGCGAGGAGCAGAAGCTCCTCGGCGAGCGCAACACCAGTCATGGCCGGAGACGGTAGCGGGTCCGCGCCCATCGCGCGCGGACCCGCCGGACCCGGCACCGACCGGGTGTCCCCCTCAGAACCGGGGCATGCCACCGAACTGGCGGTCGCCGGCGTCGCCGAGCCCGGGGACGATGAACATCTTGTCGTTGAGGCCCTCGTCGATCGAGGCGGTGACCAGGCGCAGCGGCAGGCCGGAACGCTCCAGCCGCTCGATGCCGACCGGCGCGGCGAGCACGCAGAGCACCGTGATGTCGGTGCAGCCCCGGTCGGCCAGCAGCCGACAGGAGTGCTCCAGCGAGCCGCCGGTGGCGAGCATCGGGTCGAGCACCAGCACCGGCAGGCCGGCCAGGTCCCGGGGCAGCGACTCCATGTAGGCGCGCGGCTCGTACGTCTCCTCGTCGCGGGCCAGGCCGACGAAGCCCATCGAGGACTCGGGCAGCAGGCCGAGCGCGGCGTCCGCCATGCCCAGGCCCGCCCGCAGCACCGGCACCAGCAACGGCGGGTTCGCCAGCCGGGTGCCCTCGGTGCCGGTGACCGGCGTCTGCACCGGGTACCGCTCGACGGGGAAGGTGCGCGCCGCCTCGTACACCAGCATGGTGGTCAGTTCGTGCAGCGCCGCCCGGAACGTCGAGGAATCGGTGCGCGCGTCCCGCATGGCGGTCAGCCGGGACTGGGCCAGCGGGTGGTCAATGACGTGTACGTCCACGATCGCTCAACCTACCGGTCCGGTCGGCGTGCCGGTGGGGGTGCGGGCGGACCGGCGACGTCGCTCACGCCGACGCCCACCGTGACCAAGATCACTCAGCCGTTCCGTGCGTAGACTTCTCGGCATGACGGCGACAACGACGTCGGCCCGGTCGGACCTCTCCGAGCTGGGACGATCCGAGACCGCTCTGCGGACCTTCCTGCACGGCCTGCCCGGCGTGGACCAGGTCGGCGCGGAGCAGCGGGCGGCACAGCTCGGCACCCGCTCCATCAAGACCACCGCCAAGGCCCAGGCGATCGACCTGGCGATCCGGATGGTCGACCTGACCACTCTCGAAGGGGCCGACACCCCCGGCAAGGTACGCGCGCTGGCCGCGAAGGCGCTGCGCCCGGACCCGGCCGACCCTTCGTGCCCGCACGTCGGCGCGGTCTGCGTCTACCCCGCGATGGTCCCGTACGTCGCCGAGGTGCTGCGCGGCAGCAAGGTGCACCTGGCCAGCGTGGCGACCGCCTTCCCGTCCGGCCAGGCGCCGCTGGAGATCAAGCTCGCCGACGTCCGGGCCGCCGTCGAGGCGGGCGCCGACGAGATCGACATGGTGATCAACCGGGGCGCGTTCCTGGCCGGGCGCTACAAGGAGGTCTACGACGAGATCGTGGCCACCAAGCAGGCGTGCGGGGACGCCCACCTGAAGGTCATCCTGGAGACCGGCGAGCTGGCCACCTACGACAACGTCCGCCGGGCCTCCTGGCTGGCCATGCTGGCCGGCGGCGACTTCATCAAGACGTCCACCGGCAAGGTTCCGGTCGCGGCGACGCTGCCGGTGACCCTGGTCATGCTGGAAGCCGTCCGCGACTTCCGCGCGGCGACCGGACGGCAGGTGGGCGTGAAGCCCGCCGGCGGCATCAAGACCACCAAGGACGCGATCAAGTACCTGGTGATGGTCAACGAGACCGTCGGCGCGGACTGGCTCGACCCGGACTGGTTCCGCTTCGGCGCGTCCAGCCTGCTCAACGACCTGCTGATGCAGCGCACCAAGCTGACGACCGGCACCTACTCCGGTCCCGACTACTTCACCCTGGACTGATAGCCGATGTTCGAATACGCCCCCGCCCCCGAGTCCCGCTCGGTGGTGGACCTCAAGCCCTCGTACGGGCTGTTCATCGACGGCGCGTTCGTCGACCCGACCAGCGGCGGCAGCTTCAAGTCGATCAACCCTGCCTCCGAGGAGGTGCTGGCCGAGGTCGCCGAGGCCGACGCCGAGGACGTGCAGCGTGCGGTCCGGGCCGCCCGTAAGGCGTACGACAAGGTCTGGGGTCCGATGTCCGGCCGCGACCGGGCGAAGTACCTGTTCCGGATCGCCCGGCTCATCCAGGAGCGCTCCCGCGAGCTGGCCGTCCTCGAGTCGCTGGACAACGGCAAGCCGATCAAGGAGTCCCGCGACGTCGACCTGCCGCTGGTCGCCGCGCACTTCTTCTACTACGCGGGCTGGGCCGACAAGCTGGAGCACGCCGGCTTCGGCGCGGACCCGCGGCCGATCGGGGTGGCCGCGCAGGTCATCCCGTGGAACTTCCCGCTGCTCATGCTGGCCTGGAAGATCGCCCCGGCCCTCGCCGCGGGCAACACGGTGGTGCTCAAGCCCGCCGAGACCACCCCGCTGACCGCGCTGCTGTTCGCCGAGATCTGCCAGCAGGCCGACCTACCGGCCGGCGTGGTCAACATCGTCACCGGCGCCGGCGACACCGGTCGCGCGCTTGTCGAGCACCCCGACGTGGACAAGGTCGCCTTCACCGGCTCCACCGAGGTGGGCCGCGCCATCGCCCGCTCGGTCGCCGGCACCCGCAAGAAGCTCACCCTGGAGCTGGGCGGCAAAGCCGCCAACATCGTCTTCGACGACGCGCCCATCGACCAGGCTGTCGAGGGCATCGTCAACGGCATCTTCTTCAACCAGGGGCACGTCTGCTGCGCCGGCTCGCGCCTCCTCGTCCAGGAGAACGTCGCCGACCGCGTGTTGGAGTCACTGAAGCGGCGGATGGCCCAGCTCCGCGTCGGCGACCCGCTGGACAAGAACACCGACGTCGGAGCCATCAACTCCGCCGCCCAGTTGGAGCGGATCCGCGAGCTGTCCGACGCCGGCTCCGCCGAAGGGGCCGAGCGCTGGTCGGCGCCGTGCGAGCTGCCCGACCGGGGCTTCTGGTTCGCGCCCACCATCTTCACGGGCGTCACCCAGGCACACCGCATCGCCCGCGAGGAGATCTTCGGGCCGGTGCTGTCGGTGCTCACCTTCCGCACGCCGGCCGAGGCCGTCGAGAAGGCCAACAACACGCCGTACGGGCTGTCGGCGGGAATCTGGACCGACAAGGGCTCCCGCATCCTGTGGATGGCCGACCGGCTGCGCGCCGGCGTGGTCTGGGCCAACACGTTCAACAAGTTCGACCCCACCTCGCCGTTCGGCGGCTACAAGGAGTCGGGCTACGGTCGCGAGGGCGGCCGGCACGGGCTGGAGGGGTACCTCAATGTCTGAGCGGGTCGCGGTACGCAAGACGTACAAGCTCTTCATCGGCGGGAAGTTCCCGCGCAGCGAGTCGGGACGGTCGTATCTCGTGCAGTCCTCGAATGTGTCACTGGCCTCCCGCAAGGACGCCCGGGACGCGGTGGTCGCCGCCCGCGCCGCCGTGAAGGGCTGGGCCGGCGCGACCGCGTACAACCGGGGTCAGATCCTCTACCGGGCCGCCGAGATGCTGGAGGGTCGCCGCGAGCAGTTCGTCGCCCTGGGCATCCCCGGCGACGAGGTCGACGCCGCCGTCGACCGGTGGGTCTGGTACGCCGGCTGGGCCGACAAGCTCGCCCAGGTGTACGGCGGCGCCAACCCGGTCGCCGGCCCCTACTTCAACATCTCCGCGCCCGAGCCGACCGGCGTGGTCGCGGTGGTCGCCCCGGAACGTCCGGCGCTGCTGGGCCTGGTCAGCGTGATCGCACCGGCGATCGTCACCGGTAACACGGTGGTCGTGGCGGCGTCGCCGTCCGAACCACTGGCGGCGGTGACGCTGGCCGAGGTGCTGGCGACGTCCGACCTGCCCGGCGGCGTGGTCAACATCCTCACCGGCGCCATCACCGAGACCGCGCCCACGTTGGCCTCGCACCTGGACGTCAACGCGATCGACCTGACCGGGGTGACCGACGCGTCGCTCGCCACCGAACTGGAGGTCAAGGCGGCCGAGAACCTCAAGCGGGTGCTCCGGCCGGCCCCGGCCGACCACGACTGGACCACCGATCCGGGCGTAACCCGGATGACGACGCTGCTGGAGACGAAGACGGTGTGGCATCCCAAGGGGGTGTGATCTCTTTGTTCCGGCCGCTTGGGTTTTCCGGGGGGAGCCCGCCCACTCCGGGCGGTCAGGCTTGATCCCTGCGTGGGCGGGCTCCCCCCGGAAAACCTGACGTGGGCCGGGTCCGTCGGGTGGGTCAGCTTGCGGGTACCGCCCGACGTCGGGTTTCCGGTCAGCGGGGCGATCGGGCGCACCCGCCGCCGCGACGGGTGCGGCCGGCTGCGGGGTCGTGATTTGCGCAACTTCAGGGATGGTGCTGCCTCCGAGGCGTTGGAGGCAGCAACATCCCTGTTCTTGTGCGGATCTTGCGCGGTGGGCGGCGGGCGGTGGCGGTGGGCGGGGCTGTGGCGTGGCTGCCGGGACGGGTGGGGGCTGATCTACTACCGGGGGTAGGATTGGGCTGTGACTCGGCTGGGCGATCTTGAGCGTGCGGTGATGGACGTGCTGTGGGACGTGGTCCCGGGCACGTCGGACGGTGTGACCGTGCGCGAGGTCGCCGACGCGCTCGACGGCCGCGAACTGGCGTACACGACGGTGATGACCGTTCTGGACCGGCTCGCCGGCAAGGGCATGGTGCAGCGGGAGCGTGAGGGCCGCGCCTGGCGGTACCGGCCGGCGGCCAGCCGCGAGGCGCACATCGCCCAGCTCATGCTCGACGCCCTCGACCTCGGCGGCAGCCGGGACGCCGCGCTGGTGCGCTTCGCCCGCTCGGTGACCGGCACCGAGGCCGAGGTGCTGCGGGCAGCCCTGGGCAGCGAGGCCGGACTGACCGGCAGCGACGCCGGGCTCACCGACCGGGTGGATCCGCCGGCGGGCCGACGGCCGGCCGACGAGGCAGCGGAGCGGTAGGCACGCCATGGCCTACGCCGTGCACTTCGCCGCCACGATGCTGGCCTGCTATCTGACCGCGCAGGTGCTGGCCCGCTCCACCTGGACGTGGCGCAGTCCCCGGGTGGCGATCGTCTGCTGGCAGGCAGTCGGGTTGGCGGTGGGCCTCTCCGCGATGGGGCTGCCGATGGCGCTCGGGCTGGCCGCGTACGACCGGCCCACCGGGAGCGCCCTGCTCGCCCTGGCCGACGACCTCGCCCACGGCACCCTGCCGGTAGGCGTGACGGCGCTGCACCTCGCCGGCGTCGGGGTGGGCTTCGGCATCGGGGCGGTGCTCGTCACCACGACCGTCCGCAGCATCCACGGCACCATCCGCGCCCAGCGCCGGCACCGGGACCTGCTCACACTCGTGGCCCGGGACGACCCGGCCGCCCCGGGGGCGCTCGTCCTGGACCATCCGAGCGCCGCCGCGTACTGCCTGCCCGGGGTGAAGCCGCAGGTGGTGGTCAGCGCGGGCACGCTGAGCCTGCTGGACCGGGCCGAGTTGGCCGCCGTGCTCTCGCACGAGCGCGCCCACGCTCACGAGCGGCACGACCTGGTGCTGCTGCCGTTCACCGCGCTCTGCCGGGCGCTGCCGTGGTTCGGCTGGGTCCGCGACGCGCACGAGCGGGTCGCCCTGCTGGTCGAGATGCGCGCCGACGACAAGGCCCGCGAGTTGCACGCCGAGGCGCCGTTGGCGGGCGCGCTGCGCCGCTTCGCGGCCGCCGGGCACCGGGTCACCCCGGCGGGCGCGTTGGGCCTGGGCGACCGCGATCTCGACGTACGCGTCCAGCGCCTGCTGGTCGCCGACCGCCCACCCCGCGCCCTGGGCGCCACGGCCCTGGCAGTAGCCACCACCCTGGTAGCCCTCCCGATAACCCTCTTCCTGACCTAACCCCCACCCCCGCGCCCCGCGCCTCCCGCCCCAAGTTCGCGCCGATCTTGCACTTCCTGTTGTTGATACGGGAGGTAATGCACCTTTTGTGACCGCAGAAAGTGCAAGATCGCGGGAGTTTGGGGGCCTGCGGTGATCTTGGGATCAGTGCGATCTTTATTACTACAGGGCGTAGTAGTATTAATATGTAGCTAGTCTACGTGTAGTGTTGCTATGGCAAGGGAGCCAACAGCTAGGAAAGAGTCGGCCATGGACACGCTGCTCCTCGCTCGCCTCCAGTTCGCCACCACCACGTCGATCCACTTCCTGTTCGTGGTCGTCACGCTCGGGCTGGTCACCCTGCTGGTCGGCATGCAGACCGCCTGGGTGCTCACCGGCAACCCGAAGTGGGAGCGGCTGACCCGGTTCTGGGGCCAGCTCTACGTGATCAATTACGTGCTCGGCATCGCCACCGGCATCGTGATGGAGTTCCAGTTCGGGCTGAACTGGAGCGGCCTGTCGCGCTACGTCGGCAACGTCTTCGGCGCGCCACTGGCAATCGAGACGCTTGTGGCGTTCTTCCTGGAGTCCACGTTCCTCGGGATGTGGATCTTCGGCTGGCACCGGCTCCGCAAGGGCGTCCACCTGGCGCTGCTCTGGGGCGTGGCGCTCACGGCGTACGCCTCAGCCTTCTGGAGCATGGTGGCGAACTCCTGGCTCCAACACCCGGTCGGGTACGAGGTCCGCGACGGCATCGCCCACCTCACCGACTTCGGGGCGCTGCTCACCAATCCCAGCCTCGGTATGGCGTTCGGGCACGTGGTCTCCGCCGCGCTCCTGGTCGGCGGGATGCTGATGGCGGCGGTCAGCGCGTGGCACCTGATCCGGCGTACGCCCGACTTCGCGCTCTTCCGCACCTCGCTGCGGATCGGCCTGGTCACGGCCGCGCTGGCGATCACCATGGTGCAGGGCTTCGGGTTCGCCCAGTTCGGGCCGGTCGGCGAGGTGCAGCCGACCAAGTTCTCCCAAGGGCCGGAGGCCCAGGCGTTGATCGCCGAGTGGACCACCCGGTTCGGCCCGGGCGACTACACCCCGCCGGCACTGGCCAGCGTCGGGCTCGGCTTCATGATCCTGATCGGGTTCACGCTCGGTTGCGTCTGGTTCCTGCTGCCGCTGCTCTTCCGGGACTGGATCATCCGGCTGCGCTTCCCGCTCTGGCTGATCCTGCTCGGCGCGCCGCTGCCGTTCGTCGCGGTGATCCTCGGCTGGATCGCCCGGGAGGTCGGCCGCCAGCCCTGGGTCGCGTACGGGCTGCTCCCGACCGAACAGGCGGTCTCCGGAGTCGGCGCACCGGTGATGCTCACCTCGCTGATCGGCTTCAGCCTGCTGCTGGGCACCCTCGCCGTCACCAACTGGGTGCTGCTCGCCCGGCACGCGGCCCGCGGCGCCGCCGACCCGGCTCTCGGTCGCCCGCCGGCGCCACCCACCGAACCGGCCCAGCCGGAACCCGTGCTCGCCTGAGGAGATCACCGTGGACCTCGCCTGGTACGCCCTGCTCGGCCTCTTCTTCGCCAGTTACCTGGTGCTCGCCGGCTACGACTACGGCGTCGGACTGCTGCTCGCCCGGGGCGGCGCTCCGGCCGGACGGCGGGCCACGCTCACCGCCCTCGGGCCGTTCTTCCTCGGCAACGAGGTCTGGCTGGTCGCCGCCGTGGGCATCCTGTTCGGCGCCTTCCCGGTGCTGGAGGGGGAACTGCTCGCCGGCTGCTACCCGGCGGTCGCCGGCGCGCTGGCCGGGGTCGTCCTGGTCACCGCCGGGGTGCAACTGCGCAGCCGACCGGGCGACGAGCGGATCCGCGCCCGCTGGGACCGCGTGATCGTGGTCGGCAGCGCGCTCGCCGCGCTCGGTTGGGGTGTGGTGCTGGCCGCGCTGTTGCAGGGCCTGCCCCGCCAAACCGACGGGCACGTCGCGGGGGTGTCGCACCTGGCCACCCCGTTCGCCGCCGCCACCGGGCTGGCCATGCTCGCACTGGTCGCGGTGCACGGTGCGACGTTCCTCACGCTGCGCCTGCCGGCCGACGCCGCCGCCGTGGCCGGGCGCACGGCCCGCCGGCTGGTGCCGGTGGCACTCTGCGCCGTCGGCCTGGCCACCGTCGCGGGCCTGCTCTCTTCGCGGGTACGCGACGCCGTCCAGCGACCGGCGGTGGCCGTACTCCTGCCGGTGTTGCTGGTGGTGGCGCTGCTGGCGGCCCGCACGGCGCTGGCGCGGCGGCGGCCGGGGTGGGCCCTGGTCGGCACCGGCGCGGCCCTGGCGCTGCCGGTGGCGCTTGTCGGCGCGGCCCTGTGGCCCTACGTGCTGGTGTCCACGGCGGACCCGGGCGTCTCGCTGACGGTGGCCGACGCCGCCGCCAGCGCACCGACGTTGCGCCTACTCGGCTGGGTGGCGCTGCCGCTCCTGCCGGCCCTACTAGGCTTCCAGGCGATGTGCTGGTGGGTTTTCCGGGGACGGACCGACGGTAGGGCACCGGTGTACTGGTGAACCGCCGTCCGTTCGACCCGCGTCTGCTGCGTCGGGTCCCCGCGGCCCGGCGCGATCTCGCCGTGCTCGCGCTCCTCGGCGTGGTCGCCGCCGCGTTGATCGTCGCGCAGGCCACCGCCCTGGCGGCGGTGCTGGCCACCGCCTTCGACGGGCGCCTGAACCGGCCGGCGCTGGCGGGTTTCGTGCTCGCCGTCGCCGCCCGTTCGGCACTGGTCTGGGCGCAGGGCACGGTGTCCGCGCGGGTCGCCGCCACGGTCAAGGCCACGCTGCGGGCCGACCTGCTCGGCGCGGTGGGTCGGCACGGGCCGGGCTGGGTGGCGGGGCAGCGGGCCGGCGAGCTGGCCACCCTCACCGGGCGCGGGTTGGACGCGCTGGACGCGTACTTCACCGGATACCTGCCGCAGTTGGTGCTCAGCGTGACGGTGCCGGTGGCGGTGCTGGCGCGGATCGTCCTCGCCGACTGGAGCTCGGCGCTGATCATCGCGTTGACGCTGCCGCTGATCCCGGTCTTCGGCGCGCTGCTGGGCTGGCAGGCGCAGGCCGCCACCGAGCGGCAGTGGCGGCGGCTCTCCCTGCTGGGCGGGCACTTCCTGGACATGGTCGCCGGGCTGCCGACGCTGCGGGCGTTCGGTCGGGCCCGGGCACAGACCGAGGTGGTACGCCGGATGGCCGACGGGCACCGGCTCGCCACCATGAAGACGTTGCGGATCGCGTTCCTCTCCGCGCTGGTGCTGGAGCTGGTCGCCACCCTCTCGGTGGCGCTGGTCGCGGTGCCGGTGGGCATCCGCCTGCTCGGCGGCGGTCTGGCCCTGCACACCGCGCTGCTGGTGCTGCTGCTCACCCCGGAGGCGTACCTGCCGCTGCGGGCGGCCGGCAGCCGCTTCCACGCCAGCATGGAGGGGCTCGCGGCGCTGGACGAGGCGCTCACCGTCTCCGCCGCGCCGGCCACCCCCCGCGCCGCCGAGGGCGCGGCCGTCCCCGACGGGCGCGGTGAGATCCACCTCGAGGCGGTGACCGTGGCGTACGAGCGGACCACCGCGCTGCGCGACGTGACCCTGACCATCCGGCCCGGCGAGCGGATCGCCGTCATCGGGCCCAGCGGGGCCGGCAAGAGCACCCTGCTCGGTCTGCTGCTCGGCTTCGTGACGCCGACCGCCGGCCGGGTCACCGTGGACGGGATCGACCTGGCCACCGCCGACCTGGACGCCTGGCGTCGACAACTCGCCTGGGTGCCGCAGCGCGCCCACCTGTTCGCCGCCTCGCTGACCGACAACATCCGGCTCGGCGCGCCGGACACCCGGCATGAGGCGGTCGCCGCCGCGGTGCGGGACGCGGCCCTGGACGACGTGGTCGCCGGCCTGCCCGACGGTCTGGACACGCTGCTCGGCGAGCGCGGCCACGGGCTGTCCAGTGGGCAGCGGCAGCGGGTGGCGCTGGCTCGGGCGTTCCTGCGGGACGCGCCGGTGGTGCTGCTCGACGAGCCCACCGCGCGGCTGGACTCGGCCAGTGAGGCGGTGGTGCTCGACGCCACCCGCCGGCTGGTCGCGGGCCGGACCGCGCTGCTGGTCGCGCATCGGCCGGCGCTGCTGGCCGACGCCGACCGCGTCCTGCGCGTCGAGGACGGGCGGGTCACCGAGCTGACGCCGGAGCCGACTCCGAAGGTGGCCCGATGAACACCGTGCCAGGGCCGGTGGACCCCGCGCCGAGCGCCGACGCGGCACCCGCCGAGCGTGCCGTACTGCGGCTGGCCCGCCCGTACCTGGGTCGCCTGGTCGGTGCCGGGCTGCTCGCCGCCGCCACCGAGTTCGCCGGCCTCGCACTGATGGCCACCGCGACGTGGCTGCTGATGAGCGCCGCCGGCCGACCGCCGCTGGACCGCCTCACGGTGGCGATCGTGGCGGTCCGGGCCCTCGCCATCAGCCGGGGTGTCTTCCGGTACGCCGAGCGGCTCGCCGGGCACGACGCGGTCCTGCGCATGATCACCGATGTGCGGGCCCGGGTCTTCGCCACCCTCGCGGCCCGTCGCGACGCCCAGCACCGCTCCGGGGACGTCCTGAGCCGACTCGTCTCCGACGTCGAGGCGGTCCAGGACCTGCTGCTGCGGGTCCTGGTGCCCGGCGCGGCGGCCGCCCTGGTCGGGGTGCTGGCGGTGGTCGGGGCGGTACTGATCTCGCCGCCGGCCGCCGGGGTACTCGCCCTCGGGCTGGTCGTCGCCGGTGTGGCGCTGCCCGCGCTGGCCACCGTGGTCACCCGACGCAGCGCGGCGGAGGTGGCGCCGCTGCGCGGCGCGCTGGCCACCGACGCCGTCGACCTCACCCACGGCGCCGCCGACCTGGCCGCGTTCGGGGCGGCCGACTCCGCGCTGCGCGCCGCCGAACAGCGGGCCGGCCGGCTGGCCCGCCTGGAACGCCGGTTGGCGGCCACCGGCTTCGCGGTGGACGCGGCCGGGGTGCTGGTCGCCGGGCTGACCGCCGCCGCCGTGGTGCTGGTCGCCCTGGCCTCCGACGTGCGGGGCGTCCTCGTCGGCGTGCTGGCCGTCGGCACCCTGGCCGCCGTGGAGGTGGCGCTGGCCCTGGTCTCGGCCGCCCGGCAGTGGACCCAGTTGCGGCCCGGCCTGACCCGGGTCGCCGCCCTCCTCGACGCCGCCCCGCCCGCCCACACGTCCCCCGGCGCCGGGGCCGCACCGTCCGGCCCGCACGACCTGCGCTTCGCCGAGGTGAGCGTGCGATACCGGGCGGGTGCCGCGCCCGCGCTGGACCGGGTGAGCGTGGACCTGCCCGCCGGCCGGCGCATCGCTGTCGTCGGCCCGAGTGGCGCCGGCAAGAGCACCCTCGCCGCCGTGCTGACCGGCGCGGTCCGCCCCGCCGCCGGCCACGTCACCCTGGCCGATCGGGACCTGTCCGCGTACGGCGAGGAGGAGTTGCCCCGGGTCGTCGGTGGACTGCTCGCCGAGGCGTACGTCTTCCACGCCACCGTCCGGGAGAACCTGCTGCTCGGCCGGGCCGGGGCGAGCGAGGCCGAGCTGACCGGGGCGATGACGGCCGCCGGCCTGCTGGACTGGGTCAACGCCCAGCCGGCCGGCTGGGACACCCTGGTCGGCGAGGAGGGTGGTCAACTCTCCGGCGGCCAGCGGCAGCGGCTCGCGCTCGCCCGGGCCCTGCTCGCCGCGCCGCCGGTGCTGGTGCTCGACGAGCCCACCGAGGGGCTGGATCCGGCCGCCGCGGACGCGGTGCTCGCGTCCGCCCTCGCCGCCACCCCGGCCGGGCACTCGGTCCTGCTGATCAGTCACCGGCTCAGTGGGCTGGAGGGCCTGGACGAGATCGTGGTCCTCGACGGCGGTCGGGTGATCCAACGCGGCCGGCACGTCGAGTTGGTCGCCACCCCTGGCTGGTACCGGGACCAGTGGCTTCTTCAGGCGGCGGCGGAGCGTGGGTACCTGGCGCTGGCGCCCTGAGGTGTTTCGGGGACGGACCAGGGTTCTCCCCGACGTGGACGCCGTCGTGCCCGTGGCAGGGTAGTGCCATGCGGCATGCGGAGGACTTCCTGGTCGAGGAGCACCTGCGGGTGCTGGAGTCCCGGTTGCAGGGCCCGGCACGGTTGAAGTCCGAGCTGTTGACCGAGGCGCGTCACGACCTGCTGGACGCCGTCGACGCGTACCGCGAAAGGGGTGTGCCGCCCACGGAGGCGCAGCGCCGGGCGGTGGCCGAGTTCGGCGCGCCGGCGCAGGTGTTGCCCTCCTGGCAGGCGGAGCTGGCGGTGGCCGCCCTGCGCGGCCTCTCCCTGCGGATGCTGGCCGTGGCCGGGGTGGCGGTGGTGGCCGGTGATCTCACCTGGCGGGGGGCGAGTTGGAGCGCGGGCCCGCAGCCGCCCGCTGCCTACCGGCTGCTGTCCGCCTCGGTCGACTGGATCTGGCTCGGTGGGCTGCTGCTCGCGGTGACCGGCCTGCTGGTGGTCTGGGCGGGCGCACGGTCGTCACGACCCCACCTGGCGGTGGCGCAGCGGGCGGTGGGCATCGCCCTGACCGGCACGCTCGTGCTCGGCATGGTGGCCGGTGGCGCTCTCTTCGCGTGGTCGGTCGACCTGTGGGAGGCGGCGCTGACGTGGCCGCCGATGATCGTCGGCATGGTGGTGGCCGGCGCGGCGTACTTCTCGCTGACCCGAGCGGCGCGCGGTTGGGTACGGGCGATCGCCCGCTGACCAGGTCGCCGCTCAGGCGGGGGTGACGGGTGGGCTGCCCGGGTCGAGGAACCGGCCGACCGTCGCCGAGAACTCCTGCCACCCGGCCCGCTCCCCGGCCAGCGCGCGGCGGCCGGAGTCGGTGAGCTGGTACGTCCGCCGCTCCCGCCCGTTGACGGTGCTCCAGGTGCTGGCCACGTGCCCGGCGCGCTCCAGCCTGCGCAGCGCCGGATAGATCGTGCCGGTGGGCAGGTCGAGGCTGCCGGCGCTGCGGCTCCGGAGCGACTCGATGATGGCGTAGCCGTGCAGCGCGCCCTGTTCGAGGACGGCGAGGAGAAGGGCGTCGAGGTGACCGTGCAGCGACTGGGCCTTCATGTGTAGCTACGCTACTTGTCCGAACGCCGGTCCGCCACCGTCGCGCACCCGCAGGTACGGGACGTTGCTCGGCCGGCCACCGGGGTGCGGGCTCCGGGCTTCCCGAGTCGCCGACTAGGGTATGTGCCCAGAGTCACTCGCCGGGCGGAGACCCCGGCGGGTGGGCAACCCGAAGCACACGGAGGTCAGCGTGGCCCGCCAGTCGCCCCAACGGCCCGACGCCGACGAGCCCGAGCTCGACGACACCACCGGCCCGGCCGAGCCAGACGAAGCCGACGAGGCCGACGACACCCCCCGCGCGGCGGTCGACAGGTCGCTCTGGGAAGAGCTGCGGATCGACCCGGTGGAGATCGCCCTGCCCGCCGGCACCGGCTTCACCCTTCGCGCGTACCGGCCGGCCGGCTCGCTGACCCCGACCGACGTCACCGAGCGCGACCAGGACGACCCGTTCCTCGCCCGCCGCCAGGTCATCGAGGAGGAGGACGACGAGACCGTCGTCATCCTCGACGAGGAGCTGGCCGAGGAGTTCGCCGACGCCGACGAGGAGGAGAAGCCCTCCCGCCGTCGCCGCGACGGCGACGCGGACGCGGATGCCGACGCGGACGAAGACGAGGACGAGGACGCCACCGACGAGGCGGACGACGAGGAAGTGCCCGTCTTCCTCAGCCACCGGGGCAAGCTGCTGCTGTTCAAGACCCCCGAGTCGCTGGTGAGTTTCGTCCGTTCCGGCGCGCCCAACGACCTGTCCCAACTGGACAGCTGGAATGAATTGTCCGAACGGGTGGAGCCGGCCGACATCGTGCCGCTCGACGAGGACACGTACGAACTCGACCTCGTCGTGGAGAACCTGCGGGGCGGTCACGACACCTGGGATTCGACCCTGCTGATCGAGGCCGGCGAGGTCGCCCGCGACCTGTCGTACGCGTTGCGCCTGCCTGCGGTCCTGGACATGCTCTCCGCCGGTTCCAGCCTGGACGACCTGGACGAGGCGCTCCGCGCCACGGCCAACGGCGGCATCGGCGCCTTCATGGGCCGGCGACGGCTGAAGAAGATCGGGGCACAGACCGCGAGTTTGGGTTGGCGCACCATTGTCGGCAAGATCTCTGCGGTGGTGGACTGGCGCGACTGACCCGTACCGGGGAGCATCAGTTGCTGGCAGTAGGAAGACCTGTCCCGGGAGGAGGACGACGCCGTGGCGCTCGTGCGCGTGTACTGCGGTCTGGCCTCGGCGGATCCGGCTGACCGACCGGCCTCGGCCGGTTCGACGCTGACGTCCGCTGTGGTCGACGACGCAGGCCGTCTGCTGCATGTCTGCGAGATCGGCGACGACGCGGCTGGCTACGCCCAGCTCGTCGCCCTGCTCGTGGAGCGGTCGGGCGGGCCGAGCGGTGCGGCCATCGCCGCCGACAGCGACGACCACACGGTCACCTCGCTGTTGAGCGCGGCGGGTCGGCCCCTGGCGATCGCCGACGACGACTCGGTGGACGACTTCGCCGAGCGCTTCGCCGACGACGACTCGCTGGAGGAGATGCAGTCGCCCCCGGCCGAGCGCCGGGCGGTCGGTCTGGCCCGCGCGTTGCAGGCCGGCGCTCTCTCCGCCGTCACACTGCCGGCGCCCCGGGACCTCGCCGGCTACAAGCAGGTGCTCGCCGCCCACGCCGCCCTGGCCAGCGGCCGACACTCCGCCGCCGTGGCGCTGCGCGAGGTGCTGCGGGAGCTGTACCCGGCGGCGCTGCGCGCGTACCCGGACCCGGCCGAACCGGTCTCGCTGGCCGTGCTGGACGCGCTGCCCGAGCCGGGCATGCTCGGCGGCACCATCGCCCGCGGCCGCGAGGTCTCCGTCGCCGCGGACGCCATCGCCGCGCACCTCGCGGCGGACGGGGTCGCCGACGCCGAGGAGATCAACGAAGCGGTCACCGCGTTGCGTGTCGCCATCTCGGAGACGCCACGTCGCGCCGCCGTCAACCGGGCGCTCACCTCCGCCGTGGCCGAGACGGTCCGGCAGGCCGTCGCCTCCGTACGGGCCTGCGACGCCGGCTGCGAGGCGCTGGTGAGCGCGCTGAGCGCCCGCGTCAGCACCCCCGCGCCGGCCCCCGGCCGCCGGGCCGCCGCCCGACGCGGCGAAGCGGTCGGCGAGCTGACCGGCCTCGGGAGCGCCAGCACCGGCACCGGCCTGCGCTCCGTCCGACCGACCCCGACCCCCGCCGAGCCCACGCCCGTCGGCGGCCGACGCAGCAGGCCGGAGCCCGCGCCGGGCAGCGCGCCTCTGGCGTCGCCCCGGCCACTCGGCCCGCCGCCGGTCGCACCCGCCCCGGTCACCCCACCACCGGTCGCGCCCGCGCCGGTCGCGCCTGCCGCCATGGCCGGCCCGCCGGTGTCCGCGCCGCCCGGCCGTGCCGAGCCGGCCCCGAGCCGCATCGACGGTCCGACGAACCGCCCGGTCTCGTCGCCCCCGCCACCGCCGCCGGGGATCACCCCGATCGCGCCGGCCCAGCGGGGCGCGGTGCCGCCAGCCGAGGCGGGCGAGCCGTTCCGGCCGACGCTGACCACCGCCGCCATCAACAGCGCGCGTGCCGAGCGGCAGCGTACGGTCATCCCGCCCCGCCCGAAGACCAACGGCGAGCGGCAGAGCCCCCAGCAACGTCCGTCGGTCCAGGACCCACCCACCGGTGGCTTCAGCGTCACCGACCTCAGCATCCCGGTGCCCGCTCCCCGGCCGGAGCAGGAGTCCGCACCGCCCGGGTCCCGAGCCAACTGGCCTCTGGTCAACAACCCGGAGGACCCGGCCGACAGCTCACCGAACAACCCGGTCGCCTACCCGTACGGCGGCAACCGCGGCGTCGAGGCCCCGACGGACCCGGGTCGGGCCGACGGGCGGGTCACGCCGCCCTGGCTGGCCGACGACCTGCCCCAGGAGCCTCCCATGCTGCGGCTGGTCGAGCCGCCGCCGCTGGCCGACCGGGCGCTGCGGGAAGGGCTCAACCCGCCCTCGGGCGAGTCCCGTCTGGACACTCCGCCGCTGCGGCTGGTCGACCGCGAGCAGGCCACCCGCAACGGCCGTCCCGCGCCGCTCGTCGAGCGGGCCGCCGAGCACCGGCCGCCACCCCCGGTCGAGCACCGGCCTCCGCCGGTCGCCGACGAGGGTGACGGAGACCTGCTGATCTTCGCGCAGGCCAAGTCCGCCTGGTTCGTGGGCCACGGCGAGGACGAGTCCGATCTGGACTGGTCGACCACTGCCGACACCGGATGGCAGGCCGCCGAGCAGGCCGCCCGCCCCGCGGTCGGCGCCGAGACCAACGCCGGTCTGCCGAAGCGCGTTCCGCAGGCCAACCTGGTGCCGGGTTCCCCGCTGCGCGAGGAGCGCCCACTGCGGATAGTGCGCGACGCGGCGAGCCTCGCGGAGAACACCACGGGCTACTTCCGTGGCTGGCGTCGCGGCCAGGAGATCGGTGGGTTCGCGGTGGGCGGCCGTCCGGGTCGCGAGGCCGCCGGTGGTTGGGACTTCAGCCGCGATCACGGCGACCGCGACGACGACCGCGAGTACGAGTACCGTTCCGCCGGCTACCAGTCCTGAGCGCCTCTGTAGCGTCCGTTCCTCCTTCCGCCCCCTGCCGCCCCTCCGGCTGGGGGCGGAAGTGCGTTCAGGAGCCAACTCGGCGGGCCGCACCGTCACCGCGGCACTGCCCGGGGCGCAAAAAATCCTGGAAGGGCCCTGCGAGGCCGATCCAGGATCTTTTGGTCGCGTGTGGTGGGCAGCATCGCCCGCCCGGTGGGGCCGGAACCACCACCGGGCGCGGGACCCTACCGGTCAGGCAGGGGCGACGGCGCGGGTACGACGCATGGTGAGCACGTACTCGACGAGCGAGATCAGCACGTGCTTCGTCGATTCCCGGTTACGGGCGTCACAGGCCACCACCGGCACGTCGCTCGAGATCGCCAAGGCGTCCCGGACGTCCTGCGGGTCGTGGTACTGCATCCCGTCGAAGCAGTTGATGGCCACCAGGTAC
This sequence comes from Micromonospora sp. RB23, assembly GCF_053585025.1. Lineage (NCBI taxonomy): Bacteria > Bacillati > Actinomycetota > Actinomycetes > Micromonosporales > Micromonosporaceae > Micromonospora > Micromonospora sp. RB23. Next base: position 1,097,464 of record NZ_CM132111.1, on the reverse strand, counting down.
GGCAGCCGCCGGTGCTCGAAGAAATCGATCGCCGCGAAGCAGTCGGCCAGCCGGCGGGTGTCCACCAGCACGACCGCACCGATCGCACCCCGCACCAGTTCGTCCCACATGAACCAGAATCGGGTCTGACCCGGCGTACCGAACAGGTACAGGATCAGGTCACGGTCGATCGAGATCCGGCCGAAGTCCATGGCCACCGTGGTCGTCGTCTTGCCCGGCACCTGCCGGGTGTCGTCGACGCCCACGCCGGCCGAGGTCATGATGGCCTCGGTGGTCAGCGGCGTGATCTCCGAGACCGAGCCGACCAGCGTCGTCTTACCGACGCCGAATCCACCGGCGATAACGATCTTCGCCGACGTCACGCGCCCACTCGGGGTCGGTGGGCGGTGCGACATGTCAGAGCCTGCGAAGTCCACTCAGCACCCTCTCCAGCAGTTCAGTGCCCACCGCGTCGTCGGAGTCGTCCAGGATGGTCGGCTCGTGGACCGCGACCAGGCCGTCCGTCGCCATGTCGGCGATGAGCACCCGGGCCACACCGAGCGGCAGCTGCATCCGCGCCGCAATCTCGGCGAGCGATTGCACGCGTCCGTCACACAGCGCGGCAATGTACTGGTGTTCGCGACCTTGGCCTCCGCTGCCATTGGCAGTGGCCCGGCCGCGCACCGTCGTCTCGACGAGCGCCTCCAGCGCGATGTCGAGCCGGGGACGGGTTCGACCACGGGTCACGGCGTATGGACGGACCAACGCTCCGGTCGGTTCGTCACGATCGGCCATGTCGCCGCTCACCTCCTTCGCACCCCGTACCGGCTCCCACCGGTGGAACTCGTCGTTCTTGTCGTATCAGTTGCGCCGACCGCACGATCGGCGAGACGTCAGCCCAGCATGCCCGCGGCCGCGCGCGGCTGCGGGGTCAGGGCGTCGCCCACCCGGTCGACCAGTAGCGCCATCTCGTAGCCGACCTGCCCGACGTCGGAGCTGCGGGCCGCCAACACGGCGAAGGACGAACCATCCGAGATGGACATCAGGAACAGGAAGCCATTGTCCATCTCCACGACGGTCTGCAGCACCGCGCCTCCCTCGAAGCAGCGGGCCGCTCCCTGGGTCAGGCTGACCAGACCGGACGCGATCGCGGCGAGCTGGTCTGCCCGGTCCCGCGGCAGGTCCCGTGACGACGCGAGGAGCAGGCCGTCCGCCGAGACGGCGACCGCGTGTGCGACACCCGGCACCCGATCGGCGAAGTTGGCCAGCAGCCAACCAAGATCCTGCGTAGTTGTCATCCTTCTTGCTCCTTCTGCCCGCTCCCGGCCGCTGGGCCTGAGCCAGACTGCGAGGATTGCTGCCCTCCCGGAGTCTCCTCCGGGCTGGTCGGGTTGTCCGAGGTGCTACGCCCTCGCTGCACGCCCCGATGGTAGGCGGAGAGCAGGCCACGGACCGCCTCCGGGGAGCGTCGCTGGACCGAGGTGGCGGGCTTCTCCACCGCGCCCGGCACCAGCTGCGCCATCGGCTTGCGCTTGGGCAGGCCGGTCGTGGTGGTCTCGTTCACCGGCGCCGCGCTGGCCGCTGCCGAGGCGGCACGCCAGCCGTCGTCGGCGGCGGTCTGCCAGCCGTTGCTCTGCGATTGGGGCCGGCGGTTCGGCAGGCTCTCGGCGAGGTCGGGGCGTACGCCGCCGTTCGCTGTCGACCCGTTGTCCCGCGGCGCTCCTCCGGCCGTCGGAGTGTCTGCCATCGGTGTGTTACCTGTCGTTCCGGGTGGTGTCTTGGTTGCCCGACCGGTGGCATCGACCGCAGCGAACTGCTGGGTCGCGTCGCCGCCGCCGCCGTTCGTCGACGGCGCGTTGCCGGCCTCCTCCGGACCCGGACGGCGGGTACGGAACCAGGCGGACTCGAGCTCCCGGAAGATCGGCAGCTCCATGGTCTCGTCGGCGTACCGCTGGCGGTTCTGGGCCTGCGGCTGCTGCGGCGCCGGACGGGCCGACGACGTCTGGGCCGGCGTCGGAGCCTGCCGGGCGGTGACCGGCGACGCCTGCGGCGCGGGAGCCGGCGGCTGGGCCGCGGTGGTCGGCTGTTCGCCGGGGCGCGGTACCCGGGGCAGCTCCGTCGTCATGTCCAGGGCGGCGGCGAGCCGCTCGGGCACCGGCGGGGTCTGCGTCTCCCGCTCGCCGCCGGGTACCGGCGGCCAGGCCGGCGGCGCCGGGGTGCTGGGCGCCGGGGCGGGCGGGGCGGACCGGGGGGTGAAGCCGCTGAACGACTGGCCGGAGACCGGCGGCGCCGAGTACGGCTGACCGGAGGCCGGGGAGGCCGAGACGGGCGACGCGGACACCGGCGGACCGGCGTACGGCTGACCCGAGGCGGGCGCGGCGGACACGGGCGGACTGCCGTACGGCGCACCCGAGTAGGGCTGGCCGGAGTACGGCTGGCCGGACGCCGGCGAGGCGGAGACCGGCGCGCCGGAGTAGGGCTGGGCGGAGACCGGCGGAGCGGAGTACGGCTGCGCCTCCGGGCTGCTGGGCAACTGCCGGGGGATGCCCGGCTGCTGGCCGCCGTTCGGCTCGTCGCCGGCCCGGCGCTGCGGCAGCGGGTCGATGGACTGCCCGTTGGCCGTGCGGGGGGTGAACCCGTCGCCGCCGTTGACGCCGTTCGTCGCGCTCGCGCTCGCGCCGGTCAGGTCGGACCAGGCGGGCATCGAGCGGTACCCGCCGGTGTTGGCGGGCGTGCCGGAACCGTTGCGCGAAGCCGGGTCGAACGGCCGACCGCCGAGGGTGACCTGGTTGCCGGACTCGCCGGGGCGCGACCCGTTGCCCAGCGCGGGCAGCGCGCCGAGGACCGGCGACGGCGCGGCGGACTGCGGACCGGCGGCGGGCAGAGCCGGCGGCTGCTGGACCCGGCCGGAGAGCGCCCGGGGCACCAGCACCGAGGTGGGCATCGTCACGTCGGCGACCGTGCCGCGGTCGGACCCGGGACGCAGCTCGACGCGTACGCCGTGGCGCGACGCCAGGCGGGCGACCACGACCAGGCCCATCATCCGGGAGACGGCCACGTCCACCTGGGGCGGCGTAGCGAGCTTGTCGTTGAGTTCGTGCAGCTGCTCGCGGCTGATGCCGATGCCGCGGTCCTCCACGTAGAGCGAGGCGCGGTCACCGACCCGGCGGGCCTCGACCATGACCTGCGAGTCCGGAGGGGAGAACGCGGTGGCGTTGTCGAACAGCTCGGCGACGAGGTGCACGAGGTCGTTGACCGCGTGCGCGGCGACCTCGATGTCCCGGTCGATGACACCGAACTCGATGCGGGTGTAGTGCTCGACCTCGGACTGCGCGGCGCGCAGCACGTCGATGAGCGCCGCCGGTTCGCGCTGCACACGGGTGGAGTCGGCACCCGCGAGAACGAGCAGGTTCTCGTCGTTGCGCCGCATCCGGGTGGCCAGGTGGTCGAGCTGGAACAGCTCGGCCAGCCGGTCCGGGTCCTCCTCGCCGCGCTCCAACCGGTCGAGGTGACCGATGAGGCGGTCGACCAGGATCTGGGAACGACGGGCGAGGTTGACGAACATGGTCGCGACGGAGGCGCGCAGCGCCGCCTGCTCGGCGGCCGTGCGGACGGCTTCCAGGTGGACCGCGTTGAACGCCTCGGTCACCTGACCGAACTCGTCCTTGCTGCGGACCGGCAGCGGCTCGGCGATCTGGTTCGCCAGCTGCACCGGGGAGAGCTGCCCGACGACCTGCGGGTCGCGTAGTCGGGCCACCGCCTGCGGCAGACCGTACTGGGCGACGGAGAGGGCGCCCTGGCGCAGCTCGCGCAGGGACCGGGCCATCGAGCGGGCGACCAGGTACGCGAAGAGGATGGCCAGCAGCAGCATGCTGAGCAGCAGGCCGGTCTCCAGGAACACCTGGCGCTGGACGTCCGACCGGAGGTTGTCGGCCTCGGCGACCACGTCACCGTCGAGCTTCGTCTCCACGGCGCGGATCAGCTTGGCGTTGGCCGTCATGGCCGACTCCCACTGGTCCGGGCCGAACGGGGCGCCGCGCATGTCGCCGGTGGTGTTGCCGTCGATCCAGCCGATGTAGTTCTGCGCCTCGCGCCGGTCACCGCCGGCGACCGTCTGGTCGTGGAACTTCGCCTCGTCCGGGCTGGCCACCGCCTTGAAGCTCTGCAGCGCCTGCTGCTGGCCGGTGCCGCTGGCGATGTAGTCGGTGCGCAGCGCGGGGGTGAGCCGCTGCCCACCCTGCACGCCGAGCGCGCGGTGCACGACGACCCGTCGGAGGGAGAGGAACTCCTTCTCCCGGGCGACCGCCGCCGCGGCCCGCATCTTGTCGCTCAGCTCGTTGTTACCGGCGAGCTGGGTGGCCGAGTCCCGGATGGCGAGCAGGTCGTTGATCAGACCCTCGTACGCCTGGACGGCCTCGGCGAGCTTGAGCTTGCCGTTGAACACCTGGCTGCGAACGCCCGGCAGGTCCTTGAGGCTCTGGTCGATGCCGCCGAGCAGGCCCTCGAGGCTGCCCGGCAGGTCCTCCACGTCGCCCCGCTGCTGCCGGTAGGGGGTCATTGTCTGGTCGACCCGGGTGTTCGCCCGGTTGTAGGCCTCCTGGTACTGCGCCTTCGGCTGCGTCCCGGTCGCCTGCAGCAGCAGCACGGCGGAGGTCCGCTCGTCCTGGAGCTTGTCGACCAGGTCACCCGAATAGCTCGACAGATTGGCCAGGTCGCCGGCCCGGTTGGCATTGTTGAGCGTCTCCAGGTGGTCGACGAGACCACTGGTGCCCACAACGACCGTGGCGATGGTCGGCACGATCATGATGAGACCGAGCTTGGACCAGATCGGCATGTCCCGGAGTCGGCTGGCCGGCCGGCGCAGCCGCGACAGGAAGGAGCCCGCCGTCTTTGGCCGTTTGCTCACGTCACCGCCCTCGCGATTACAGCTTGAACGCGTTGCCCCGGGCAACGCCCAGCGACCGACCCGGCGGGTCGGACCCCCGAGATTCCATCACGACGCTCGGCAAGAAGAAAGCCCAGGTTGTCACCCGCCGAAGGTGTGATGAGATGTTGATGCGATTTGATAGCAGTCCGTCTGGCCGGAGTAACTGAAGGTAATGGATCATCCCCACCGCGTTGTCCTGCTCGCCGGCCCCTCAGGCTCCGGAAAGTCGTACATAGCGCAGCAAACTGGTCTACCTGTGCTGTGCCTTGACGACTTCTACAAAGACGGCGATGACCCTACGTTGCCGCGACGAAACGGCCAGGTCGATTGGGAATCACCGCAGTCCTGGGACGCCTTGACGGCCGTCGAAACGATTGCGCAACTGGCCCGCGAGGGCCGTGCCGATGTGCCGGTTTATGCGATCGGCGCGGATCGACGGGTAGCCACCCGGCCATTTGATGTCGACGGATCGCCACTTTTCGTGGCCGAAGGGATTTTCGCCGCCGAGATCGTCGAGGAGTGCCGCCGTCGCGGGCTGCTCGCCGGGGCGTACGCGCTGCGCCGTCCACGCGGAGCGACGTTCCTGCGCCGGCTGGCCCGGGACCTGTCCGAGCAGCGCAAGGCGCCCCGGGTGCTGGTCCGGCGCGGCGTGGCCCTGCTGCGGGCCGAACCCGAGGTGCTCCGCCGCCAGACGGGGTTGGGCGCCGAGGCGGCCCGGGCCCGGGAGGTGCTGCGCCGGGTGGCCGGCCTGCTCGCCGGCCACCACACCCACCACCGGCAGGACCACCCGCGGGGCTGACGAGGGTCAGGGCAGCAGCTTGGCGTACGCCGGCTTGATCACCTCGTCGATGATCCGCAGCCGCTCGTCGAACGGGATGAAGGCGCTCTTCATCGCGTTGATGGTGAACCACTGCAGCTCACGCCAGCCGTAGCCGAACGTCTCCACCAGCAGCGACATCTCCCGGGACATGGAGGTGCCGCTCATCAGCCGGTTGTCGGTGTTCACGGTGGCCCGGAACCGCAGGTCCCGCAGCAGACCGATCGGGTGCTCGGCGATCGAGGCCACGGCACCGGTCTGCACGTTCGACGACGGGCACAACTCCAGGGGAATCCGCTTGTCCCGGACGTACGCGGCCAGCCGACCGAGCGTGCCGTCCGGGGCGATGTCGTCCACGATGCGTACGCCGTGGCCGAGCCGGTCCGCGCCGCACCACTGGATCGCCTGCCAGATGGACGGCAGCCCGAACGCCTCACCGGCGTGGATGGTGAAGTGGAAGTTCTCCCGCTGGAGGTACTCGAAGGCGTCCAGGTGGCGGGTGGGCGGGAAGCCCGCCTCGGCGCCGGCGATGTCGAACCCGACCACGCCCGCGTCCCGGTGCCGCACGGCCAGTTCGGCGATCTCCTGGGAGCGGGCGGCGTGCCGCATGGCGGTGAGCAGGGTGCCCACGCGGATGGTCAGGCCCGCCTCGACAGCCTGGGCGGTCCCCTCGGCGAACCCGGCCAGCACGGCCTCGACAACCTCGTCCAGGCTCAGGTCCCGCTCCAGGTGCTGCTCGGGAGCGAAACGCACCTCGGCGTAGACGACGCCGTCGGCGGCCAGGTCCAGGGCGCACTCGCGCGCCACCCGGCGCAGCGCCGGCCCGGTCTGCATGACCGCGACGGTGTGCGCGAACGTCTCCAGGTAGCGCTCCAGCGAACCCGAGTCGGCGGCGTCGGAGAACCAGCGGCCGAGCGCCTCCGGGTCGGTGGTGGGCAGCTCGTGCCCCACCTCCGCCGCCAACTCGACGATCGTCGCCGGACGCAGCCCGCCGTCGAGATGATCGTGCAGCAGCGCCTTCGGGACCTTGACGATGTCCTCGTACCGGATTGTTGCGACCATGCTCAGACCCTAGTCAGCCTGCTGGGGACGGCCACGCCAGCCCGCTCATCCGGGCCAGCCGTAGACGCGGTCGACGGCGAGTCGCAGGACCACCCGCCCGTCGGCGACCATCGCGGCGCGGTAGTCCGCCCAGTCCGGGTGGTCGCCGCGGATCCCCCGGTAGACCTCGACCAGTTCGTCGACCGCCGCGTCGCGGGTTGTCGCTGCCGGCTCGGTGAGCGTCACGGTCCCCTCGGCGACCGCGTACGCGCCGCCGTCCGGCGTGGTCACGTGGAAGCTGGCCCGGGGGTCGCGGCGCAGGTTGCGCACCTTCGCCCGGTCGCCCATGGTGGAGCAGCGGATCAACCCGGGTTCGGCCAGGTAGTCGAGGTTCGACAGTTGGGGTCGGCCGTCGCGGCGCAGGGTGACGAGCACGCCGCGTCCACGGGCGCCGAAGAGGTCCCACAGATTAGTTGACATGTCATCGACCGTAGGAGGCGCTTCGATGACATGTCAACCAAGACGCTAGGCTGAGCGGCATGGAGGCGACCCGGTGGCTGGACGAGCGCCAGGACCGTGCCTGGCGGGGCTACCGCCGGATGCGTCGCCTGCTCGACCTGGAACTGGCCCGGGAGCTGACCCAGAACGCCGGCCTGTCCGAGCCGGACTACGACGTGCTCTCCGACCTCTCCGAGACGCCGCAGGGACGGCTGCGTCTCAGCGAACTGGCGGACCGGATGCTCTGGTCCCGCAGTCGACTCTCCCACCACCTGACCCGGATGCAGCAGCGCGGCCTGGTGACCCGGGAGGAGTGCCCGGACGACGCCCGCGGCGCGATCGTCGTGCTCACCCGGGCCGGTCGGAGCGCCATCGAGGCCGCCGCCCCCGGCCACGTGACCGCCGTCCGGCAGCACTTCCTCGACCTGCTCACCCCGGCCGAGGTCGAGGCGCTCGGCGCGTTCACCCATCGGGTCGTCGACCACCTCGCGCAGAGCCGCGCACCCCGTCCCCGCCGGGGTCTGGACGCCTGACGTGGACCCGCGCATCCTCGACCGGCTGAGCTGCCCGGTCTGCGGCGAACCGCTGGCCGAGACGACCGTCGGCACCGCCCGCGCGCTGCGCTGTGGACGCCGACACACCTTCGACATCGCGCGCCAGGGCTACGTGAACCTGCTCACCGGTCGGTCACCGCACGTCGGCGACAGCGCCGAGATGGTGGCCGCACGCGCGGAGTTCCAGGCCGCCGGCCACTACGACATCATCTCGGCCGCGCTCGCCGCCGCCGCGACCGAGGCAACCGCGCGGCTCCGCGCCACGCCCGCGTCCGCTTCCGGGGAGACAACAGCCGGGGTACGGGTCGAGGGCTCCGACGCGTACCCCCTGGTGGTGGATGTCGGCGCGGGCACGGGCCGCTACCTCGGCGCGGTGCTGGCGGCGCTGCCGGACGCCGTGGGTCTGGCCCTGGACGTCTCCAAGCCGGCGCTGCGTCGCGCGGCGCGGGCGCACCCCCGGGCGGCCGCGGCGCTCGCCGACACCTGGCAGCGGTTGCCGCTGGCCGACGGCGCGGCGGCCGTGCTGCTGAACGTGTTCGCCCCGCGCAACGGCCCGGAGTTCCACCGCGTGCTCGACCCCGGGGGCACGCTGCTGGTGGTGACGCCCGCCGCCGACCATCTCACCGAGCTGGTGGACGCCCTGCGCCTGCTCCGGGTGGACCCGGACAAGGCGGACCGGGTCACCGCCACGCTCGGTGGTCACTTCACGCCGACCGGCTCGACGGTGCACCGCGCGGAGCTGGCCCTGACCCGACCGGAGGTCGCCACGCTGGTGGGGATGGGTCCGAGCGCCTGGCACACCGACCCGGCCGCGCTCACCGAACGGCTGGCCGCGCTGCCCGAGCCCGTGCGGGTGTCCGTGGCGGTACGACTCGACGCCTACCGGCCCCGCTGACCTCAGGTCGAGAGGTCGACCTCTTCCCAGCCGGGCGGCTCGTCGTGGTAGGGCCCGCGCAGGATCACCGCCCACTCCAGCGCCCAGCGCCGCTGCCCGATCGCGTTGGCGTCGACGAGGCCCGGCAGGGGGCGGCCGTTGCGCTCGGTCTCCAGGTACGCCCAGTCCAGGCAGTAGTGCAGGTCGAGCAGGGCCGCCGCGTCGGCCGGGTGCTGCGGCGCAGCGAGGATGCGGGACTGCCAGTGCCCGAACGTCTCCCCCTCGGCGATGTGCGGCAGCCGCTCGACCAGCCGCTCGTCCACCGACAGGGTCGGGTCGAGCTGCTTGCTCAACCCCAACACCCAGGTGAGCGCGAAGAGCGCGTCGTGGTGCAGCACGAACGAACGGTGGTCGCCCTTGCCGCCCATCACGAACTGCCACTCCGGCGGGGTGACCATCTCGACCAGGTGCGAGCCGAGCAGCCAGCTCATCGCCGCCTGCGGGGGCATCCCGAAGCAGCGGGCCAGGATGAGGTGCAGCACCGCGATGCGCGCCTCGATCTCGGCCCGGGGACGCAGCTCGATCGCGTCACCCGGCTCCCACACGAGCGGAAACTGGGCCGGCGGCAGCGGCAGACCGAGCCGGGACAACTCGTCCAGGCTCGCCTCACGCACCTCGCGGGGGTCGGGGGCAGGTACGGTCACGGGGCAACTTCCTGTCTGCGCGCCACGCCTTTGGCCTGCGACAATAGCGCTCCCAGATGGCCGGCACCATGCCGACCCGACCCCGGCCCGGTCAGCCGATCCGCTCGATGACCAGGGGTGTGGCGGCCGGCGCGGTCGGCGCAATATGCACCGCGCGACTTGCCTCCGCCAGAGCCGCCGGAATTCGGGTCGAATCCTCCGCGCGCAGCTCGTAGATCGGGTCGCCGGCCCGCACCGCGTCACCCGGCCGCCTGTGCAACACCACACCCGCCGGGACGCTGACCGGGTCCTCCTTGCGGGCCCGGCCCGCTCCGAGCCGCCAGGCCGCAACCCCCATGGCGTACGCGTCGACGGCCGCCACGTACCCGTCCTGCTCGGCCCGGACCACCTCGACCTCGCCGGCGGCCGGCATCGGCGCGTCCGGGTCGCCGCCCTGCGCCCGGATCATCGCCCGCCAGGAGTCCATCGCCCGGCCGTCGCGCAGGGCGGCCTCGGGGTCGGCGTCCGGCAGGCCGGCGGCGTCGAGCATCTCCCGGGCCAGCGCGAGGGTCAGCTCCACCACGTCGGCGGGCCCACCCCCGGCCAGCACCTCGACCGACTCGGTCACCTCGACCGCGTTACCGATCGCCAGGCCGAGCGGGGTCGACATGTCGGTGAGCAGGGCGACCGTCCGTACGCCGTGCGCGCCACCCAGCTCCACCATCGTGCGCGCCAACTCGCGGGCCTGGTCGACGGACTTCATGAAGGCGCCCGAGCCGACCTTGACGTCGAGGACCAGCGCTCCGGTGCCCTCGGCGATCTTCTTGCTCATGATCGAGCTGGCGATCAGCGGGATCGCCTCGACGGTGCCGGTCACGTCGCGCAGCGCGTACAGCTTGCGGTCGGCGGGGGCGAGCCCCGCGCCGGCCGCGCAGATCACCGCGCCGACCTCGCCGAGCTGGCTGATGAACTCGTCGTTGGTCAGCGCCGCCCGCCAGCCCGGGATGGACTCCAGCTTGTCCAGCGTGCCGCCGGTGTGCCCGAGGCCGCGTCCGCTGAGCTGCGGAACGGCGGCGCCGCAGGCGGCGACCAACGGGGTGAGCGGCAGCGTGATCTTGTCGCCGACGCCGCCGGTCGAGTGCTTGTCGACGGTGGGACGCCGTACGGCCGAGAGGTCGAGCCGCTCACCGCTGGCGATCATCGCGGCGGTCCACCGGGCGATCTCCGGGCCGGTCATGCCGTTGAGCAGGATGGCCATGGCCAGCGCCGACATCTGCTCGTCGGCGACGACCCCCCGGGTGTACGCGTCCATCACCCAGTCGATCTGCGCGTCCGACAGCACACCCCCGTCCCGCTTGACCCGAATAACATCAACAGCAGCAAAACCCATCAGATGATCTTTCCCTCGTCTGTTGCAGATCCCGACCCACGGCGGTCCATTACGTCGGGGCGGGGGCCGACCGTGCCCGGCGCAGGGATCAAGCCTGACCGCCCGGAGCCGGGCACGGTCGGCCCAATCCCCCCAACCTCAAGAGGCAGACCACCGAACCGGGATCTCCAAAGGCGGCTCCCCCTCGCCCGCCCAGAAGATCGTGCCGGTCTCGTCCACCACGACGACACGGGGCGTCCGGGCCATTCCCCAGGTGATCGCCTCGGCGGGATCCTCCCAGCTCGGCGCCTCCTCCAGCACACCGGTCTCGGCGCCCGAGTCGTCCCCGGCGGACCGCTCCCAGTACGCCGTCCAGACCTGCTGTCCGGCGGACATGTCCGGGTGCACGAAGACGGTGCCGCGGCCGCGCCAGGCGGCCAGCCGCTCCGGGACGACCGGCACCGGCGTCTCACCGGTCACCGCCTCCAGGTCCTCCACGCCGAAGGCGTGTGGCAGCAGCTCAGCCATCCGCAGTGGGCGGGTCTTCGTCTCGATGAGGCACTCCGGGCCGCCGTTCTCCCAGAGGAGTTGTCGGCACCGGCCGCACGGCATCAGCGGCTCGCCGGTGGCGTCGACGCAGGAGAGCGCGACCAGCCGACCACCGCCGGTGGCGTGCAGGCTGGACACCACGCCGCACTCGGCGCAGAGCGTCACCCCGTAGGCGGCGTTCTCCACGTTGCAGCCGACCACCACGCGACCGTCGTCGACGAGTGCGGCCGCGCCGACGGGAAAGGTCGAGTACGGCGCGTACGCATGCCGCATCGCCTCGGTGGCGGCAGCGCGCAGCCGCGCCCAGTCAATGTCGGTCATGCCGTCATTCTGCCCAAGCGGCCCAGGTCAGGAGCGGGCAGGGCGGGGTCCACGGGCATCCTGTACCTACTGGTATGTACAGTGACGCCATGGACTCGCGACAACTACTGGTCGACACGATGAGCGAGCTGATGTGGGAGCGCGGCTACGCCGACACCAGCCCGCGTGACGTCCGGGAACGGTCCGGCGTGGGCCAGGGCAGCATGTACCACCACTTCCCGACCAAGCGGGATCTCGCGCTCGCCGCCCTCGAACGCAACGTCGCCGAGCTGCTGCCGGCCGCGTCCGAACTCGACGCTCCGGGCGACCCGATGGCTCGGATCGAGGCACACCTGATGCGTCCCCGCGACGCCCTCAAGGGCTGCAAGGTCGGCCGGATGACCCAGGACCCGCAGGTCCGCGAGGACCCGGTGCTGCTCGCCCCGGTGTCGCGCGCGTTCGCCCAGGTCCGCGTCAGCTGGGTCAGGGTGCTGCGCGAGGCCGTCGCCGCGGGCGAACTGCGGGACGACCTCGACCCGGAGCAACTCGCCAACACCCTGATGGCGGTCCTCCAGGGCGGCTATGTGCTCGCGATCGCCCAGCAGGACCCGGGCCCGTTCGACGATGCCCGCTCCGGCGCTCTCGCCCTGCTCCGGGCGGCGGCACCAGCCGGGCTCGACCACGAGAACAACAGGAGGAACTGAAGCCATGACGGTACGCATCGGCATCAACGGGTTCGGACGGATCGGGCGCACCTACCTGCGCGCCGCCCTGGCGAACAAGGCCGACGTCGAGGTGGTCGCGGTGAACGACCTCACCGACGCCCGCACGCTGGCCACCCTGCTCGAGTGGGACTCGGTCTCCGGCCACCTGGACGGCGTCGCCCTCGACGGCGACGCGATCGTCGTTCAGGGCACGCGCATGAAGGTCTTCGCACAGTCCGACCCGGCCAGCATCGCGTGGGGTGACCTCGGCGTCGACGTCGTGATCGAGTCCACCGGCCATTTCACGAGCCGCGACGCCGCGGCGGCCCACCTCAAGGGCGGCGCGCGGAAGGTCATCGTCTCGGCGCCGGCCAAGGGGGACGTGCCCACGTTCGTTCTCGGGGTGAATGACGACCGGCTCGACCCGGACAGCCACGACGTCTTCTCCAACGGCTCCTGCACCACGAACTCGCTGGCACCGCTGGCGAAGGTGCTCAACGACTCGTTCGGCATCGAGTCGGGACTGATGACCACGGTCCACGCCTACACGGGCGACCAGCGGCTCCACGACGCGCCACACTCCGACCTGCGCCGCGCCCGCGCGGCGGCCGTCTCGACCATCCCGACGTCGTCGGGCGCGGCGAGCGCGATCGGCAAGGTTATCCCGGAGCTCGACGGGCGTCTCACCGGCGCCGCACTGCGCGTGCCTGTCGCGACGGGCTCGATCACCGACCTCACCGTGGTCCTGCGCCGGCGCGCCGACGTCCAGGACGTCAACGCGGCGTTCCGCGAGGCGGCCGCATCCGAGGGGCTGCGGCGCTACCTGCAGTACTCGGAGGCGCCGCTGGTCTCGGCGGACATCGTCGGCAACCCCTACTCGTCGATCTTCGACGCGCCGCTGACCGAGGCCGTCGGCAACCAGGTCAAGGTGTTCGGCTGGTACGACAACGAGTGGGGCTTCTCCAACCGCCTCGTGGAGTTCTCCGAGCGGATCGGAGCGACCGCGGCGGCCTGACGCGGGTGGGCTTCGCGGGCGAGCGCTGTGCGCGTGCCCGGCGGGACGTCCCGCCGGGCACGCCTTCAGGTGTCAGCCCTTGATGTACGGCTTGCCGTCCGCGGCGGGCGCCCGGACCCGACCGACCAGGCCGGCGACCGCCAGGATGGTCGCCAGGTACGGCAGCATGGCCAGGAACTGGCTGGGGATCGAGCTGTTGATCGCGCTCAGGTAGGTGGCGAGCTGGTCGGCGAAGCCGAAGAAGAGCGCGGCGAGCAGCGCCCCGGTCGGGTTCCAGCGGCCGAAGATCAGCGCGGCCAGCGCGATGAAGCCCTTACCGCCGATCATGTTCTTGGTGAACGAGTAGAGCGCCAGCGTGTACGACGCGCCACCGATACCGGCGACCACACCGGCCAGCAGCACGTTGCGATACCGCACCCGCAGCACCCGGACGCCGAGCGTGTCGGCGGCGATCGGGTGTTCGCCCACCGACCGGGTCCGCAGCCCCCACCGGGTACGGAACAGCCCGATGTGGATCACCAGCACCAGCAGCAGGCCGAGGTAGAGGAAGATGTTGCCGCGGAACAGCGCCGGTCCGAGCACCGGGATGTCCTTGAGCAGCGGAATCTCCCAGTTGCTGAAGCGCGGCGCGCTGTTGTACCGCTCCGCGTCGGTCTGCATCAGCCGCTCGTAGAGGAAGCCGGTGACGCCGACGGCCAGCAGGTTCAGCACGATGCCCATGACGACCTGGTCCACCAGGTAGCGGATGGCGAAGACGGCCAGCAGCAGCGAGATGAACGCGCCACCGATGGCGGCGGCGACCAGACCCACCCAGACGCTGCCGGAGATGCTGCCGAACAACGCGCCGCTGAACGCGCCCATCAGCAACTGCCCCTCGATGGCCACGTTGACCACACCGGACCGCTCGCAGAGCACACCGGCGAGCGCACCGAAGATCAGCGGCAGGGCCAGGATGAACGTGCCTCGGATGATGTTGACCAGGGGCATGAAGTTCTGCCCGGTCGGCGCGGCGGAGACCTGCCAGCAGAGGAAGGAGAGCACGAAGGCGACCAGTCCCACGCCGAGCACCGGCAGGAACCAGCGCTTCGGCACCCCGGCCAGCAGCGCCGCGCCGGCCGCGATCGCGATGATCCCGAACAGGATCGCGCCGATCGTGCCGTTGATCTCCAAGGCGGCGCCGGCCGCGTCGTCGCTGAGCGTGAACCGGGCCTGCTGATCGGTGGCGAGCGCCCCGAACAGCACCGCCGCCAGCACGCCGAGCGCCGTCAGCGAGAGGCCGACCTTACGGGCCCGGGTCCAGAAACCCTCGTCGACGCCGACCGCGACGTCGGGGACAGCCATGGTGGACATGCGTTACCAGCCCTTCGCCAGGCTCGTCTGCAACCGGGCGGCCCGTGCGGCCCGGAGCTGGAAGATCGCCTTCACCAGGGCGGGTGCGGCGATGAAGATGACGATCAGCGCCTGGAGCACGGTCACCAGCTCCAGCGAGATGCCGGAGTACGACTGCATGCGGTTGCCGCCGGCCTGTAGCGCGCCGAACAGCAGCGCGGCGAGCAGCACACCCCAGGGCTTCACCCGTCCCAGCAGCGCCACCAGGATGCCGTCGAAACCGATCTGCGCCACCACCAGCGGCGTCAGCGCGCTCGCGGTCGAGCCGAGCACCATGTTCGAGCCGCCAAGGCCGGCCAGGATTCCGGAGAAGACCATGATCAGGATGTACGTCCGGGTGACGCTGATGCCGGCCGTACGCGCGGCGTCCGGGTTGGCGCCGACCGCGCGCAGCTCGAACCCGAGCGTGGAACGGTTGAGCAGCCAGGCGACCGCCCAGGTGGCCAGCACGGCGATCAGGATGCCGGCGTGCACCCGCAGGTTGTCACCGAGCAGGCGGGGCAGCTGCGCGGAGGTGTCCACCGCCTTGCTGATCGCGTCGGTCCGGGTCGGGTCCTGCACGCCGTTCTGCACGATGAGCCAGGTCAGGAAGTACGTGGCGACGTAGTTGAGCATGATCGTGTTGATCACCTCGTGGGCTCCCGCACGGGCCTTGAGGATGCCCGGGATGAAACCCCAGATCGCCCCGCCCAGCGCACCGGCGAGCACCGCCACCAGCAGGTGCAGGCCGGGAGGCAGCGGCAGCAGGAAGCCGGCCAGCGCCGCCAGGATCACGCCGATGGTGGCCTGACCCTGCGCGCCGATGTTGAACAGGCCGCCGCGGAAGGCCAGCGCCACCGCCAGACCGGTGAAGACCAGGGGGGCCGCGTACGTCAGCGTCTCCGAGATCGGCGCGAGCACGGCCTGCCAGCCGTTACTGCCGTCCAGCCACCCGGAGAACGCCTCCGGGTCGAAGATCGAACCCTTGAACAGGTTCGCGTACGCCTCGCTCACGAGCGTCCAGCTCGAGCTGAACGCGTCCGAGGGGCGGGCGGTGATGTAGGTGTAGGTGTGCAGGACGTCCGGGTCGGACACGATCATCAGCACCGCGCCCACGACGATCGCCAGCACCAGCGACAACAGGGTCACCGTGAAGGTGTTGGCCGCCCAGAGGTTGTCCAGGAAGAGCCGACCCAGGGACGGCTTCGGCTCCGGCGTCTTCCCGGTGGTGGCGCCGGCCCGCTCGGTGTTGCCGAGCGCGTTCTGCGCCGCCTGCGCCTCGCTCGCCGGCTCCTTGTCCGGTGAGCCCGACTGCGGATTGGGGTTGGTGGTCATGCCTCGTCCTCGCTCGCGGGGCGGTCGGCGTGCGCCGGGCCCCCGTCGGCCGCGCCACCAGCGGTAGCCGTGCCGGGCTGGGCTGCGGTGTCGGCAGCGGCCGCGTCGGGCTCGGCCGGAGTGGCGTCGGCCGCGTCCGGGCGGATGCCGGCCATCAACAGGCCGATCTCCTCACGCGGGGTGTCCGGGCCGACGATGCCGATGATCCGCCCGCGGTACATCACCGCGATCCGGTCGGCCAGCCCGACCACCTCGTCAAGCTCGCTGGACACCACGATGACGGCGGTGCCGACGTCCCGCTCGTGGATGATCTGGCTGTGGATGAACTCGATCGACCCGACGTCCACGCCACGGGTCGGTTGGGCGGCGATGAAGAGCTTCAGCGGCCGGGACAGTTCCCGGGCCACGATCACCTTCTGCTGGTTGCCGCCGGAGAGGGTGCCCACCGCCGCTTCCGCCGACGAGGTGCGGACGTCGAACTGCTCGATCCGCTCCCGCGCCGAGGACGCGATGGCGTCGGGCTTGAGCGCGAGGCCGCTACCGAAGGGTGGCCGGTCATAGATGTCCAGTACCAGGTTCTCGGCGACGCTGAACTCCTTGACCAGGCCGTCGACGCTGCGGTCCTCGGGTACGTAGCCGACCCCGGCGCGCAGCACCCTCTTGGTCGTCCAGCCGTCGATCCGGTCGCCGCCCAGGCTGACCGTGCCGGCGAGCACCGGGCGCAGCCCCATGATCGCCTCGATCAGCTCCGTCTGGCCGTTGCCCTGCACGCCCGCCACGCCGAGCACCTCGCCCGCCCGTACGGTCAGGTCCACGCCGTCGACCGCCCGGACCTGCCGGTCGTCGTCGACGACCAGCCCGGTCACCTCCAGCACCGGCTCGCCCGGCGTGGCCGGCGACTTGTCGACCGTGAGCCGCACGCTGCGGCCGACCATCAGCGCGGCCAACTCGTCGCGGCTGGTCTCCGGTGCGGCGGTGCCGACGGTCTTCCCGCGCCGGATCACCGTGATCCGGTCGGCGATCGCCTTGACCTCACCGAGCTTGTGGGTGATGAAGACGATCGACTTACCGGCCGCCTTGAGCGACCGCATCACCGTCAACAGCTCGTCGGTCTCCTGCGGGGTGAGCACCGCGGTCGGCTCGTCCAGGATGAGCAGGTCGACGTCGCGGGTGAGCGCCTTGACGATCTCCACCCGCTGCTGGATGCCGACCGGCAGATCCTCGATCACCGCGTCCGGGTCGACCCGCAGGTTGTAGCGCTCGGACACCTCGGCGACCTCGCGTCGGGCCCGCCGCCGGTCCAGGAAGCCGGCGATGCCGCCCCGCACCTGCTCCGCGCCGAGCATGATGTTCTCGGCGACGGTGAACACCGGCACCAGCATGAAGTGCTGGTGCACCATGCCGATGCCGGCCGCGATGGCGTCCGACGGTCCCTTCAGCTTCAGCGGCGTGCCGTCGACCAGGATCTCGCCCTCGTCGGGCTGGTAGAGCCCGTAGAGCACGTTCATCAGGGTCGACTTGCCCGCGCCGTTCTCGCCGAGCAGGGCGTGAATCTCTCCAGGCTCCACCGTCAGGTCGATGTGGTCGTTGGCGACCAGATCACCGAACCGCTTGGTGATGCCGCGCAGTTCGAGTCTCAGCGCAACCTCCTGGAGTGCGAGCGATGGTGCAGCCTAGCTGCCGTCGAACGGGCCGGAGCGCCTGGCCGACGCGGTGCGCGATCGGCCGCTCCGACCCCCACGGTCACCGCGGGGCCGAAGCGGCCGATCGGTCGTACCTGTGCCCACCGACCTTTCCGATGATCTCACCGGGAAGGTCGGCCGGACGTCACTTGGTCGGCTGAGCCTTCGAGGTGACGGTGATGGTGCCGGCGGCGATGTCCGCCTTGATCTTGTCGACCTCTGCCTTCAGCTCGGCCGGGACCTTGCCGTCGAAGTCGTGGTACGGGGCGATCGAGACACCGGTGTTGGCCAGGGTGCCGACGAAGCCCGGGTTGGCCTGGAGCTTCTCACCACCGGCGGCCTTGACGACGGCCTCCTTGACGGCCTCCGGGATGTTTTTGACCACGGTCGTGATGATCGCGGAGCAGTCCGGGGTGCTCTCGCAGCCGTCGACGTCCACCCAGATGGTGTTGTACTTGCCGCCCGAGGCCTTGGCCGCCGCGGTGGTGCCGAGGCCGGAGCCGCCGGCGACCGGCATGATGACGTCCGCGCCCTGGGCGACCAGCGCGTCGGAGACCTTCTTGCCCTCGTCCTGCTTGGCGAAGTCGTTGGTGAAGGAACCCTTCTGGGTCTCCTTGTTCCAGCCGAGCGCCTGGACGTTCTTGTTCTTGGTCTTGTTGTAGTACGCCACGCCGTCGACGAAGCCGTCCATGAAGATCGTCACCGGCGGGATCGGCAGACCACCGTAGGTGCCCACCTTGCCGGACTTGCTCATCCCGGCGGCGAGGTAGCCAGCCTGGAACGCGGCCTGGGCGGTGTCGAACTGCATCGGGTAGATGTTGGCGTCACCCGGCTGGGCGTCGACGATGCCGAACTGCTGGTTCGGGTTCGCCTTGGCGATCTTCGAGGTGGCGTTGGCCATCAGGCCGCCGACCGCCAGGATGAAGTCGCACTTCTGGTTGACGTACTGCGTCAGGTTGGGCTCGTAGTCGGCCTCGGCCTTCGACGCGACGTACTTGATGTCGATGTTGTCGTTGGCGGCCTTGGCCTCCTGGAGGCCCTTCCAGGCCGAGGTGTTGAACGACTTGTCGTCGATGCCGCCGACGTCGGTCACCATGCAGGCGCTGAACTTCTTGGCGCCACTGCCGGCGTTGTTGTCACTATCGGGGGCCTCGCCACACGCGGCGGCGCTGAGCGCGAGCCCACCCACCGCGACGATCGAAGCGATCCGCATCCCACGCACCGAGCGCAAGACGTCTCCTTCCCATTGCACACCGCGCCTAGTGCGGTGGCAGCCCATCAGCCGACCTGCGGGTGTGCCGCCGGCTGTCCCACGTTACGGACGGGAGCGTACGCCCGCGCCCACCCACCGGCCGACAATCGTGCACGACTGTTGAGCGCCTGTTACCCGGGTGTAACCCTTGCGTGGGGCATATCACTCTTCGTGCTGCTAACCGAGCGTCGAGGCGTCGCCAAAGTCCGGTTTCCGGCGAGCGATTCCCCCTCGGACGCTACCGCCAAAAGACCGCCACCGCCGCGTTGACCAGGGTCAGGCCGACGATCGCGAGGAAGTGGCCGCGGTTGACCACGTCCCGCTTACGGGAGAAGAACACCATGACGAAGATCAGCAGCGCGATGACCAACTTCGTCACAAGTTTCGCCGGGTTCGGCTCGGCGTCGCCGCCACCGCGCAGCGGCGCGGAGAGCCCGAGGCCGGTGAGCAACTGGATCACGGCGCCCCAGAGCATGGCGGAGTTGATCCGCAGCTTCCCGCTGACGTACTGGGCGATCGAACCGCCGAGCAGCAGAGCGAAGCCGATCAGATGGACATAGAGGAGGATGAGTCGCAGTGCTTCCACGCCGCCCATCCTCCCCCATCAACGACACTTTGTAGTAGTGGGGCTGCCCGGTCGGCGCGTCGCAGGGTTCACCCCTTGACCGCCCCGGAGGTGAGGCCGGAGACGATGAAGCGCTGGAGGAACTGGAAGACCAGCACGGTCGGGATCGCGGTGAGCAGGGTGCCGGCCGCGAAGATGCCGAAGTTGGTGTTCCGCTCGGCGCCCTGCAACATCCCCCGCATGCCGACCGCGAGGGTCTTGGCGTCCGTGTCGGTGAGGAAGACGCTCGCCATCAGGAACTCGTTGATGGTGTTGATGAAGGCCAGCAGCCCGGTCACCGCGAGGATCGGCGCCACCAACGGCAGCATGATCCGGAAGAAGACCTGGGCGTGCGAGGCGCCGTCCATGGTGGCGGACTCGTCCAGCTCCCGGGGCAGGGTGTCGAAGAAGCCCTTCATCAGCCAGGTGTTCACGCCGAGCGCACCGCCCAGGTAGAGCAGCAGCAGGCCCCACGGGGTGTTGAAGCCGACGACCGGCCACAGGTCGGTGATCGTGCCGAAGATCAGGAAGATCGCCACGATCGCCAGGAACTGCGGAAACATCTGGATCAACAGCAACGACAGCAACCCCACCCGTCGACCCTGGAACCGCATCCGCGAGAAGGCGTACGCCGCGAGCGCCGAGAGGAACACCGATGCGGACGAGGCGCCTCCGGCGATGAGCAGCGAATTCAGGAACCAGTGGGCGAACTCGGTACGCGCGAACAGGTCCCCGAAGTTCTCCAACGAGACCCCGGCGGTCGGCACCAACTCGGTGGACGAGAGGGTGCCGAGCGGGTTGAGCGCCGCCGAGACGACGAACACGAGCGGTAAGAGGCTGAACAGCACGCCGAGCAGGCCGACAAGGTGCCGCCAGCCGACCTGGGCGAACCAGCGGTTCCTCCGCCTTCTCTCCGGGTGGTCGACCGCCGTCGGACGGCTCGGACCGATGAGCGTGGTCACGCGTACACCTCCTCCTGTTGACGGGTCCGCCGGAAGCTGATCGACGACACCACCGCGACGATGGCGAAGATGAACAACGAGATCGCCGCGGCGAAGCCGAACTGCGCCGCCTGCCCACCGAACGCCAGCCGGTACGTGTAGGTGATCAGCAGATCGGTGGCGCCGTTGCCGGGGTTGTCCGCCGGGAACGGCGCACCCTCGGTGGTCAGGTAGATCGCGTTGAAGTTGTTGAAGTTGAACGCGAACGACGAGATCAGCAGCGGCGAGAGCGCGACCAGCAGCAACGGCAGGGTGACCGCGCGGAAGGACTGCCAGGGTGAGGCCCCGTCGACCGAGGTGGCCTCGGTCAACTCCCGCGGGATGGCCTGGAGCGCGCCGGTGGCGACCAGGAACATGTACGGGTAGCCGAGCCAGAGCTGCACCAGGATCACCGCGGCGCGGGCCGTCCAGTCCTGGCCGAACCAGTCGACGCCGAGCCCGAACAGGTTGTTGATCAGCCCGAAGTCGGTGTTGAACATGTCCCGCCAGACCAGCAGCATCGCGAACGACGGCATGGCGTACGGCAGGATCAGCAACATCCGGTAGAGGTTGGTGCCCCGCATCCGGGGTGAGTGCAGCGCGAGCGCGATCAGCATGCCGAGGATGAACGTGCCGCCGGTGGAGCCGATCGCGAAGGCGAAGTTCCAGACCAGCGTGCCGAGGAACGGCCCGGAGATCCGCTCGTCGGTGAGTATCCGGGTGAAGTTGGACAGTCCGACGTTCACCTTCCACCCCTGGGCCAGGCGCTCGCCGTCGGCGGCGACGAACGCGCCGACCTCGCCGTCCGCGGTCCAGGTCCGGCCGCTGTCGCTGTCCCGGACGCAGTCGCAGCCGGCGTCGTACGCCCGCACGGCCCTGCCCTCGTACGCCCGGGACAGTCCGGACGAGCGCAGCGCGCCGCCGGCGGTCGGCACCACCAGGTCGGTGATGTCCTTACTGCGGGCGCTGGCCTGGCCGACGTTCAGCACGGTGTAACCGTCCGCCGCGGTGACCTTCCCGCCCGGGGTGACGGTGACCGTGCCGGGGTCGAGCGGACGCAGGCCGCCACCGTCGCCGACGGAGACGGTGGCGGTCGCCGGGTCGGTGATCAGGAAGACCAGTGCGCCGCTGGCGGGGTCGCCCTTCGTGGCGACGGACAGCGGGTACTGGGCGGAGCCCGGGACCTGCCGCACCGAGCTGCTCTGGATTGCGACGATCGCGTCCTTCTTGTCACCCCGGTGACCGTCGCCGAAGTTGGTGAAGGCCGTGCTCGCGGTATAGAGGACTGGCACGATCTGGAAGGCGACCAGGAAGAGAGTGCCCGGGACCAGATACTTCGCCGGGACGTGCCGGCGGCCCGCGTACAGGTAGAACAGCGCGGCGGTGGTCAGCACCAGCACCGCCAGTCCGACCCACTGCCCGGCCTGCACGAGCGGGAACGCCGCCCAGATCGCGATCCCGGCCACCAGGCCGAGCAGGAGCACCTTGGCGGCGAGGCCGGCCACGGTGATCGGCGCGTGGTTCCGCGCGGTACGGGACGTACGCGGGGACCCGGTGCCCACGGGCCCCCGGCCCGGGGTCTGCTGGGCAGTCCCCGGGCCGGACAGCGGCGTACTCATTACTTGATCGAACCGGCGATCGTCTTACCGGCCGCGGTGACCGTGCTGGTCGGGTCGGCGCCGCCGATGACGGCGGCCTCCGCCTTGCCGAACGGGTCCCAGATCGCGGCCATGGCCGGGATGGCCGGGAGCACCTGGCCGTTCCTGCCGGCCTCGATGAACTTGGCGAGGTCCGGGTCGCTGCCCTTGACCTGGTCCAGCGCGGCGGTCAGCGCCGGCGGGCGCGGGTCGGCCTGGTAGAGCGCCACGGCCAGTTCCGGCTTGGCCACGTGGTTGACGACGAACTCCTGGGCGAGCGCCTTGTTCTTGCCCTTGGCGGCCACGTAGAAGGACTGGACGCCGATGAACGGAGCGGCCGCCTTGCCGCCGGCGAAGCCGGGTATGGCGGAGATGTCGTACGCGATGCCGGCCTTCTTCACGTCGGCGGTGGCCCAGGGCCCGGAGACCAGGAAGGCGCACTTCTTGCTGGTGAAGGTGGCGGTCGCGTTGGTGTCGGCGATGGAGCGCTTCAGCACGCCCTCGCCCTTCTCGCCGAGTGCGGCGATCTTCTTGAACGCGGCGATCGACGCCGGCTTGCCCACGCCGAGGTCCTTCGGGTCGTAGTCCCCGTTCCCGGTGGTGCCGAAGAGGTAGCCGCCGGCCGAGGCGTACAGCGGGTAGATGTGGTACGCGTCGCCCTTCTGTCCGACCTGGAGGCAGAGCGTCTCGGTGACCTTCTTCTGCGCCTTGAGCTGCTTGCCGGTGGCGACCAGGTCCTCGATCGTCTTCGGGGCCTCGGGGGCCAGGTCGGTGTTGCGGATCAGTGCCAGGTTCTCCTGCGCGTACGGCACGCCGTAGAGCTGGCCGTTGAACGTGACGGCCTTGACGGCACTCTCGCTGAAGGTGGCCTTCTGCTCGTCGGGCAGCTGCACCGGATCGATGGCGCCGTTCTGGACCAGGTTGCCGATCCAGTCGTGGGCGCCGATCACCACGTCCGGACCGCCGCCCTGGCTCGACACGGTGACGAAGTTGTTCTGGAGGTCCTCGTTCGGGACGGCCTGCACCTCGACGGTGACGCCGTTCTCCTGGCCGAACTTCTCGGCGAACGGTTTGAGCGCCGCGGTCCGCTTGTCGTCGGCCCAGATCACCAGCTTGCCGCCGGCGGCCTTGGGGGTTTCCTTCGTGGCCGGCTCGTCGCTGTCGCCACCGCAGCCGGAGGCGGCGAGCGCCAGGCCGAGAACGGCGACCACACCCGCGGTACGGATGCGCATCGGTACTCCTGTCGTCATGGCGGGTCCGCCGGGGGAAGGACGCCCCGCCAGTGGAAAGCTGAAATTTCTTGCTGATCAACGCAGCGATACTGCTCCACGCTGCCGAATGTTGCGGGGACGTTAGCAAGACGTTGCAGATAATGGAAGGGCTTGCAGAGAGCCCCGCAAGAACTTGCCGGTGGGCTACAGTGCCGCACATGCGCGCTCGACTGTCCGACATCGCCCAACAGGCCGAAGTCAGCGAGGCCACGGTGTCGCGGGTGCTCAACGACCGCCCGGGCGTGGCACCGGAGACCCGACAGGTCGTTCTCACCGCCCTCGACGTGCTGGGCTACGAGCGCCCGGCTCGACTGCGCAAGCGCAGCGCCGGCCTGGTCGGCCTGGTGGTGCCGGAGCTGGACAATCCGATCTTCCCCGCGTTCGCGCAGGTCATCGAGTCCACACTGGCACAGAGCGGGTTCACCCCGGTGCTCTGCACCCAGACCGCAGGCGGCGTGACCGAGGACGAATACGTGGAGATGCTGCTGGACCGGCAGGTCTCCGGGATCGTCTTCGTCTCCGGCCTGCACGCCGACACCGCCGCCAACCACGACCGCTACCGGGCGCTGATCGCCCGGCCGCTACCGGTCGTGATGATCAATGGGTACGTCCCCGACGTCGCGGCGCCCTTCGTCTCCTGCGACGACCGGGAGGCCGCCGAGCTGGCGGTGGCCCACCTCGTCGCCCTGGGACACCGGCGGATCGGCCTGATCACCGGGCCGGACCGGTTCGTGCCGGTGCAGCGCAAGGTGGCCGGATGGCGATCGGCGATGACCCGACTGGCCGGCGTCGCCGAGGCCGATCTCGGTCCCCTGGCCGAGCTGACACTGTTCGGTGTGGAGGGTGGCGAGGCGGCGGCCGGCCGGCTGCTCGACCGTGGTGTCACCGGGCTGGTCTGCGGCTCCGACCTCATGGCGCTCGGCGCGGTGCGGGCGGCCCGCCAACGCGGCCTGTCCGTGCCGGGCGACCTCTCGGTCGTCGGCTACGACGACTCGCCGCTGATGGCCTTCACCAACCCGCCGCTGACCACCGTGCGGCAACCGGTGGCCGCGATGGCGGTGGCCGCGGTCCGGGCCCTGGTGGACGAGATCAACGGGCACGGCGCCCCGCACTCCGAGTACCTGTTCCGCCCGGAGCTGGTCGTCCGCGGCTCCACCGCCGTGGCCCCGGCCGCCGTGCGATTCCCTTACGCAAGATCTGCTTGACTCTTGCAAAGGCGAGCGGCATATTGCTCACACAGCCGCGCCCGAGCCTGAGACAGACGGGGAACGTCACCGATGACCGTCAGCACCACCGCCCTGCCCCGCGCCGACGACGACTGGTGGCGCTCCGCGGTCGTCTACCAGGTCTACGTGCGCAGCTTCGCCGACAGCAACGGTGACGGGGTCGGCGACCTGGAGGGCATCCGCGAGCGCCTGCCGTACCTGCGTGACCTCGGGGTGGACGCGCTCTGGCTGACCCCCTTCTACACCTCGCCGATGATCGACGGCGGGTACGACGTCGCCGACTACCGGGACGTCGACCCGATGTTCGGCACGCTCGCCGACTTCGACGCGATGATCACCGACGCGCACGCCCTCGGCCTGCGGATCATCGTCGACCTGGTGCCCAACCACACGTCCAGCGCGCACCGCTGGTTCGTCGACGCCCTCGCCGCCGGCCCCGGCTCGCCCGAGCGGGCCCGCTACCTCTTTACCGACGGGCAGGGCGCGCACGGCGAACTGCCCCCCAACGACTGGGAGAGCATCTTCGGCGGGCCCGCCTGGACCCGGGTCGCCGACGGCCAGTGGTACCTGCACCTGTTCGACCCGGCCCAGCCGGACCTGAACTGGCGTCACCCGGAGGTCCGCGCCGAGTTCGAGGACGTCCTACGGTTCTGGCTGGACCGGGGCGTGGACGGCTTCCGCGTCGACGTGGCCCACGGCATGATCAAGGCCGAGGGGCTGCCGGACGTCGGCTTCAGCACGGCGACGACCGGGCAACGCCAGGTCGAACTGCTCGGCAAGGGCCGCCTGCCGTACTTCGACCAGGACGAGGTCCACGAGATCTACCGCGCGTGGCGGCCCATCCTGGACAGCTACCCGGGCCGCCGGATGGCGGTCGCCGAGGCCTGGGCCGAGACGCCGCAGCGACTGGCCCGCTACATCGGCCCGGACGAGCTGCACCAGGCGTTCAGCTTCGACTTCCTCGACGCCACCTGGTCGGCCGACTCGTTCCGCAAGGTGATCGACACCGCGCTCGCCGAAGCGACGGTGGTCGGCGCGCCCACCACCTGGGTGCTGTCCAACCACGACAAGCAGCGGCACGTCACCCGCTACGGCGACGGCCCCGAAGGGCTGCGTCGTGCCCGCGCCGCCAGCCTCCTGATGCTCGCCCTCCCCGGCTCCGCCTACCTCTACCAGGGTGAGGAGCTGGGCCTGCCCGAGGTTCTCGACCTCCCCGACCAGCTACGCCAGGACCCGGCGTTCCTGCGTACCGGTGAGAGCCGTGACGGCTGCCGGGTGCCGATCCCGTGGAGTGGAGAGCTGGCGCCGTACGGCTTCGGGCCGGCCGGCAGCGAGCTGAGCTGGCTGCCCGCCCCGGCGACCTGGCGTGCCCTGTCGGTCACCGCGCAGGCCGGCACCCCGGGCTCGACGCTGGAGCTGTACCGGACGGCCCTGCGCATCCGCCGCGAGCACCCGGCGCTGGCCGCCGACGCCGGCGAGGTCACCTGGTCGCAGACCGAGCCGGGCGTGTTGGCGTTCACCCGTGGCGCGGGCGACGCCGCGCTGACCTGCGTCGTCAACTTCGGCGCAGCGCCCGTGGCACTCGACGGGTACGGCACGCCTGTCGTCGCGAGCACCCCGCTGACCGACCACCTGTTGCCCGTCGACGCGGCCGCCTGGTTGGAACGGCGCTGAGCGGGTAAGCCAGTCTCGACCTGGTCGTCCGTCGTGCCCCGCGCCAACGGGCGACTGGGCTGCCGACCCCTTGTGGTGGGGGGTGAGGTCACCGGCGCCACGCGGAACGGATTCCGCGCGGCGCCGGTGCTCGTGTGTGTTCCGTCGTCGCCCTGGGTACCACCAGGAGATCGCGGCGGAGGTGACCCATGGCGGTACGAATGGCGCAGTACACGATCGACGTCGAGGACCTGGACGCCATGGTCGCGTTCTGGTCGGCGGCGCTCGGCTACAAGGTCGAGCAGGGCGATGACGGCAGCGCGAAGCTCTGGCCGCCGGGAGGGCCCTCCGCCGCCGCGCCCAGCATCTGGTTGCAGGGGTCCGGCACCGCCAAGCGAGGCAAGAACCGCGTACACCTGGACCTGGTCGCGGACGTCGACCCGCAGGCCGAGGTCCGGCGGCTGGTCGCCCTCGGCGCGCGGCACGTCGACGTCGGCCAGACCGGTGACGAGCGGTTCACCGTGCTCGCCGACCCGGAGGGCAACGAGTTCTGCGTGCTGGACGGCCCGCCGACGCGCTGACCCACCACGTCACTTCGCGGTGAGCAGCGCCGCGATCCGGGTGAAGCCGGCGCGCACCTCGGCCTCGTCCGGCGGCTCGGCGGGTTCGCCGTGACCCGCCTCGTCGGCAGCGGCGTCCAACTCCTCGTCGATCACGTCCTCGAAGTCGCCGTACAGGTCGGCCCCCTCGACCTGCCGGGCCTCGTCCTCCGCGGCCACCTGCGCGGCGGCGATCTCGCTGCGGATCTCGTCGGCCGACAGCGCCGGCAGCAGCGGTTCCACCACGGCCATCAGCTGCTCCTCGGCCACCACCGCCTCGGCCAACGCCAACGCGTGCGGCCGTTCGTACGGCCCGCAGACCACCGGCTCCCACTCGTCCAGGTCACCGAGCGGCCCGAAGGTGATGATCCACGGCAGGCCGAGCATCGGCGAGTCGGCCGGCAGGTCCAGTGTCATGAGTGCGCCCACGGGCTCATCATGGTCTGCGAACGTGAGCGCCGGTGCCGTTCTGTTCAGTTACCGCCCGTCCGGCGGTCGACGAGGGACCGGTCGGCTCAGTCGTGTCGGGTGGCGTCCAGGGCGGCACGCACAAGAGCGACGGCCCGGTCCGGGGACACGCCCAGCCGCCGCGCCTCGGCGGCGTAGTCGACGGCGACCCGGTGCAGCCGGTCGACGGCGTCGTCCCGCCCGGGCGCGACGAAGGTCCCGTTGCGTCCCCGGGTCTGCAACAGTCCGGCCGCCTCCAGCTCCCGGTAGGCCCGCGCCACCGTGTTCGCGGCCAGCCGCAGGTCGGCCGCGAGCTGCCGGACGGTGGGCAGGCGGCTGCCCACCGGCAGCCGACCGTCGCCGATCAGCTCGGCGAGCTGCACACGCACCTGCTCGTACGGCGGCACCGGCGAGTCCTGGTCGACGGTGATCAGCATGTCGGACATGTCCGCCCTCACCCCGCACCGCCCGGAGCGCCGGGATCGGTGTCCTCGTCGATGTCCACCACACCGGCGCCCTCCGCCAGGTCCACCACGCGCCCGCTCCGACTGGTCGCGAGCAGCGCGGCGCCGAACAGCACCAGTTGGTTCAGCAGGTAGAGGTAGAGCAGCAGACCGACCGCGCCGGCCACCACGGTGTACGCCGGGTTCCGCTCGGTACGCACCACGTAGTACCTCCCCACCGTGTTGAGCAGCGTGATGCCGACCGCCACCAGCAGCACCACCGGACGCAGCCGGGACCGGCTCATCCGCAACCGGGGTACGGCGAGCAGCAGCGCGGTGGCGAGCACCGCGTTGACCAGCACACTGAGCACGGCGCTGACGGTGGTCAGGCCGACCGACCCGGTGCTACGCAGCAGGAAGCGCAGCAGTGATTCCAACGCGTCCACCGCCGCCACACTGAGGCCGAGCAGCACGAAGACGCCGATCATCACCCCGAGGTCGACCAGCCGCCGGACCACGAGATTGCCGGGCTGCTGGTTGAGCGCGTACATGAGCCGCTGCGAGGAGCGGATCGCCTCCACCCAGCCGATCCCGGTGAACACGAGAATGACCAGGCCGACCACACCGACCGTGCCGCTGGAGTTCGCGATCTGCTGCGCGTCCAGGAACGGCAGGTTCTCCTTCAGGAACCCGGCCGCCGCCTCGCTGACCTCGTCGTTGTCCTCCAGGATCGCGCCGAAGACGGAGTACGCGACCAGAGCCAGAGCGAAAACGGCGAAAAAGCCGTAGTACGCGATCGCCGCGGCGAGCCTCCCGGCCAACACGTCGGCGTAGAGCGTCCCGGCACGCCAGACGTGGTCGAACAGCCCCGACCGGGAGCGCGCGGCACTCACCCAGCGGTCGATGCCCGCCTCGATCCGGCCGATCACGTTCACGCGATCATCCTCGCCGATCTCCCGCCGCCGTCCCGGCAACCAGCACAAGACCGCTCGCCACCCGGCGCGTCGCCGGACGTCAGTCGCCGAGGCGGAAGTCCCGGCGCGGCTGCCACCGGGCCTGCCCACTATGCGAGAACAGGGTGAACCCGTCGACCTCGAACATCGCGGAGAAATCGGCCAGATCCTCGTACACCTTGTCCAACGCCTCCGGAGCGACATCCTGCGCCACGGTGACGTGCGGATGGTACGGAAAACGGGTCTGGCGGTGCAGGCCCGGCGCGCCCGCGATGGCCGCGGCCAGCAACTCGCACTCGCTGATGCCGGCGGCCACCGCGACGAACACCACCTGCGTCACCGGCCGGAACGTACCAGTCCCCCGCAGGTGCAGCGTGAACGGCAGATGCGCGGCGGCCACGGCGGCGAGGTGCCGCTCGACGCCCGGCAGCACGTCGGTCGGGATCTCGGTCGGACCGAGCAGCGTCACGTGCGCGGGCACCGCGAGCGGATCACCCGCCTCGACCCGTCGCCGGGTGAGCTGCGCCCCCCACGGCTCCGGGATGTCCACCGCGATGCCGATCTGCACGGTGTCGCCCGACGGCGGCACCTCGCCACTGCGATCCACGCTCCGCGCCGCCACGTCGGCCACCGACCCGTCCACCCGTCCCCGCAGCGCTATTCGCCGCGCACCGGCGGGAAGAAACCGACCCGCTCGTACGCGGACCGCAGGGTCGCGCCGGCCACGGACCGGGCCTTCTCCGCGCCGGAGGCCAGCAGCTTGTCCAGTTGGGCCGGGTCGTCGAGGTACGTGCGCGTGCGCTCCTGGATCGGACGGACGAACTCCGCCACCACCTCCGCGAGCTCCTTCTTGAGGTCGCCGTAGCCGCGACCGGCGAACGCGGACACCAGGTCGTCGATGCCGCGCCCGCTGAGCGCCGAGTAGATGGTCAACAGGTTGGACACGCCCGGCTTGGTCTCGGCGTCGAAGACGATCTCCCGACCGGTGTCGGTCACCGCGGAGCGGATCTTCTTCGCCGACCGTGCCGGGTCCTCCAGCAGGTCGATGATGCCGGCCGGCGAGGACGACGACTTGGACATCTTCGCCGTCGGGTCCTGGAGGTCGGTGATCTTCGCGGTGTCCTTGACGATGTGCGGCGCGGGCACCGTGAACGTCGCGCCGAACAGCGAGTTGAACCGCTGGGCCAGATCGCGGGAAAGCTCCAGGTGCTGGCGCTGGTCCTCGCCGACCGGCACCGCGTTGGCCTGGTAGAGCAGGATGTCGGCGGCCTGCAGGACCGGGTAGGTGAACAGCCCGACGCTGGCCCGCTCGTTGCCCTGCTTCTGCGACTTGTCCTTGAACTGGGTCATCCGGCTGGCCTCGCCGAAGCCGGTGATGCAGCCGAGCACCCACGCCAGCTGCGGGTGCTCGGGCACCTGCGACTGCACGAACAGGGTGCTGCGGTCGGGGTCGATGCCGACCGCGAAGAGCTGGGCGGCCGCCACCCTGGTCCGCTGGCGCAGCACCGCCGGATCGTGACCGGCGGTGATCGCGTGCAGGTCCACCACGCAGTAGAACGCGTCGTGGGTGTCCTGCAGGGCCACCCAGTGCCGCACGGCTCCCAGGTAGTTGCCGAGGTGGAACGAGTCGGCCGTCGGCTGGATGCCGGAGAAGACGCGGGGTCGCTCGGGAACGTCGGGCATGACGATAATTCTGTCAGCAAGCATGCGGAGCCGTCATGACGGGCCGGCGCGTCGGCCCCGGCCTGCCGGTGTCGGGGCGCTGACCTCGCGTGGCCCGCTCGTCCCCACCCGTGCGCCCGACCCGACAGCGGTGCCGCGCCGCTGCCCCGCCGCGACCCGGTCCGCCGCGGCCCGGTCCGCCTCGCGCGGGTGGCCGACGGGATCGCGCCGCGGCTCCGGCAACCGGGCCACCGTCACCCCGAGCCGGGCCACCCGGCGCCCGTCCAGGGCCAGCACACGCAGCAGCCAACCGTCCACCGGGGCCGCCGGATCTCCTCCGCCGTCGGTCGGCTCGGCGGGCACCGGCACCTCGTCGCCGGTCAGCGGCAGGCGGCCCAGCACGGCCATCACGTACCCGCCGACGGTCTCGTACGGGCCGGCGGGCAGCGCCACCCCGGTCCGCTCCGCGAAGTCGGCGAGGTTGAGCCGGCCGTCGACCACGGCCGGCAGGCCGGCGTGGGTCGGGTCGGGCGTCCTGTCGTACCCGTCGTGGATCTCCCCGACGAGTTCCTCGATCAGGTCCTCCAGGGTGACGATGCCGGCGGTTCCGCCGTACTCGTCGACCACCACCGCCAGGTGGTGCCCCTCCCGGCGCATCTCGGTCAGCGCGGCCAGGACGCGCTTGCTCCCCGGCACCTGCTTGACCTCGCGGATCAGCTCGCCCACCGTGCCGCAGGGGTCGGCGTCCGGACGGAGCAGCACGTCCCGCAGGTGCACGAACCCGATCACGTCGTCATGGGTGCCGTCGGTGACCGGGTAGCGGGAGTGCGTCTCGGCCCGTACCAGCCGGGCGGCCTCGGCGATGGTCAGCCGGGCCGGCAGGAAGACCACCTCGGTGCGGGGCATCATCACCTCGCGGACGAGGCTCGCACCGGCGACCAGCACCTCGTCGATGATCCGCCGCTCGTCCGGGTCGAGCACGGTGTTGACCGCCAGGAGATCCCGCAGCTCGGCCTCGGAGATGCGTTCCCGGCCGGCCGCCGGGCCGGTGCCGAGGAGATCGGTGACGAGGCGGCTGGCGCCGTCGGCGGTACGCACCAGCACCCGGGCGACGGCTCGCGCGAGCGGCCCGGGGTCGCGGCGGGATCTTCTCCGCACGCGTCGCCGGAGCCCGGAACGGGCCGCTTCCCGCATGACAGAGATGGTAGACACCGGGTGCCCACCGCACCGGCGATGTGCGGCTCTGTTTAAACGTGAGAGATTATGATGGACTGGCGTCCGGCGCGATCCACATCGCTCCCGAGCGCCGCCGTAGGGTGATCACCAAGGGCCACGTCCTGGCGGGCCAGGCAGGAGGCAAACGACGTGAAACTGCTCGTCACCGGGGGTGCCGGCTTCATCGGCAGCGTGGTGACCCGGATGCTGCTCGACGCCGGCCACCAGGTCGTCGTCCTGGACGACCTGCGCACCGGTCACCGTGAGGCGCTCGCTCCGGACGCGACCCACGTCGAGGCGTCCATCCACGACGCCGCACAGGTCCTCACCCCCGACGCCGGCTTCGACGGGGTGCTGCACTTCGCCGCCCTCATCGCCGCCGGCGAGTCGATGGTGAAACCGGAGCGGTACTGGGAGAACAACACCGTCGGCACGCTCGCCCTGATCAACGCGGTCCGGGCCGCCCGGGTGCCCCGGATGGTCTTCTCCTCCACCGCCGCCGTCTACGGCAACCCCACCGAGCTGCCGATCACGGAAACCGCGGTCAAGGCGCCCACCAACACGTACGGCGCCACCAAGCTCGCGGTCGACATGGCGCTCACGTCCGAGGCCGTCGCGCACGGGCTGGCCGCCGTGTCCCTGCGCTACTTCAACGTGGCCGGAGCGCACCTCGCCGGCGACGTCGCGCTCGGCGAGCGACACGACCCGGAGACGCACCTCATCCCGATCGCTCTCGAGGTCGCCGCCGGCCGGCGGGAGAAGCTCCAACTCTTCGGCGACGACTACCCCACCGTGGACGGCACCTGCGTGCGCGACTACATCCACGTCGCCGACCTGGCCCGCGCGCACCTGCTCGCGCTGGACGCCGCCACCGCGGGCCAGCACCGCATCTACAACCTCGGCAACGGAAACGGCTTCACCAACCGCCAGGTGGTCGACGTGGTCCGCGAGGTCACCGGTCACCAGCTTCCGGTCGAGGTGGCGCCGCGCCGCGAGGGTGACCCCGCCGAGCTGGTCGCCTCCTCCGCGCTGGCCCGTGACGAGCTGGGCTGGGTGCCGCGCAAGCCCACCCTGCACGACATGGTCGGCGACGCCTGGGCCTTCTACCGCGCACACGTCCTGGAGCAGTCGTGAGCGCGAGGCGTGAGCCGGGTTTGCGAGCCCCGCAGTCGCGAACAAAGGAGGCACGATGACCGGCCCCACCGGTGACGTCGCCGAGCGGGCCGCCGCCGGTTTCACCGACCAGTTCGACGGTCCGGCCGCCGGCCTCTGGGCCGCGCCCGGCCGGGTCAACCTGATCGGTGAACACACCGACTACAACGACGGGTTCGTGCTGCCGTTCGCGCTTCCCATGCGTACCGTGGTCGCCGCCGACCGGCGCGACGACGAACGCTGGACGGTCTGGTCCGAGCTCTCCGGCGAGACCATCGCCTTCGGCGCGGACGACGTGGCCGAGCCCGGCCGGGTCACCGGCTGGG
The DNA here is from genome assembly GCF_053585025.1 of Micromonospora sp. RB23. Lineage (NCBI taxonomy): Bacteria > Bacillati > Actinomycetota > Actinomycetes > Micromonosporales > Micromonosporaceae > Micromonospora > Micromonospora sp. RB23. The sequence continues at coordinate 1,064,349 of NZ_CM132111.1, read as the reverse complement.
GCGCGTACGTGGCCGGGGTGGTCTGGGCGCTGCGCGACGCCGGCCACGCGGTGCCCGGCGCCCGACTCGCCATCGCCTCCGACGTGCCGCTGGGTTCCGGGCTCTCCTCGTCGGCCGCGCTCGAGTCCGCCGTGCTCGCCGCCCTGCTCGACCTCGCGGGGCTGGAGCTGCCCGCCGAACGGCAGCCCCGGCTGGCGCAGCGGGCGGAGAACGTCTACGTGGGCGCGCCGACCGGCATCATGGACCAGTCCGCGGTGATCCGCTGCCGCGCCGGGCACGCGCTCTTCCTCGACTGCCGCGACGAATCCGTCGAGCACATCCCGTTCGACCTGGACGTCGCCGGGTTGACCGTGCTGGTCATCGACAGCCACGCGCCGCACCGGCACGCCGACGGCGAGTACGCCGCCCGCCGCCGGTCCTGCGAGGCCGCCGCCAAGGCGCTCGGCGTCCCCGCGCTGCGTGACGTGAGCGTCGACGAGTTGGACGCCGCCCTGGCCCGGCTCGACGACGCCGAGACCCGCCGCCGGGTCCGGCACGTGGTCACCGAGGACCAGCGCGTGCTGGACACCGTCGCGCTGTTGCGTGCCGGCCGTGTCCGGGACATCGGCCCGCTGCTGACCGCCTCGCACGTCTCGATGCGTGACGACTTCGAGATCACCGTGCCGGAGATCGACACGGCGGTCGAGGCGGCGCTGTCGGCCGGCGCGTTGGGTGCGCGCATGACCGGCGGCGGATTCGGCGGCTGCGTCCTCGCCCTGGTCGAGACCGACCGCGTCGAAGCGGTGGCCGAGGCGGTCACGATCGCCTACGCCGAACGCAACTACACGGCCCCCACCACCACCCCGGTCCTCCCCTCCCCCGGTGCAACCCGCCTACGCTGACCCCCCGCGCCCCGGCTCCCCCCGCGCTGCCCGGCCGCTCATCCCGGTGATCAAGAGGTTCGCGTCAGAATTCGGGCTCGGATTGACGCGAACCTCTTGATCACCGGCGAGGTCGGGGTCGGGGTCGGGTGGAGTGGGCGTGCTTGTTCATGGAAGTAGTGGCCTCCCCGTTCGGGAAGGCCACTACTTCATGGATCGAGCGCGATCGTGGGGGTGCCCGGCGCGCGGTCTGGACGGTGCGCGGGCGGGTGCCGGGTACGGTCAGGCGGCTTCGACGATCATGGCGGCGCCCACCGTGCGGTTGGTGGTCTCGTCGATGATCACGAAGCCGCCGGTGTTGCGGTTACGCCGGTACTCGTCGGCCAGCAGCGGCACCGTGGTGCGCAGCCGTACCCGACCGATCTCGTTGAGCCGCAGCTCGTCCGCCGACTCGTCGCGGTGCAGCGAGTTGATGTCCAACCGGTAGTGCAGCCCGCGCACGATCGCCCGCGCCGAGCGGGTGGTGTGCTTGATCGCGTACCGGCCGCCGACCCGCAGCGGGGCCGTCTCGTCCATCCAGCAGACCATCGCCTCGATGTCCTGGGCGACGGCGGGCGCGTTGTTCGGCCGGCAGATCATGTCGCCCCGGGAGATGTCGATCTCGTCGGCCAACCGTACCGTCACCGACATGGGCGGGAAGGCCTCCGCGACCGGCCCGTCGGCGGTCTCCACGGCGGCGATCCGGCTGGTGAAGCCGGACGGCAGCACCATCACCTCGTCGCCCGGCTTGAGCACGCCGGAGGCGACCTGACCGGCGTAGCCGCGATAGTCGGTGACCGTCGTGGACTGCGGGCGGATCACGTACTGCACGGGGAACCGGACGTCGACCAGGTTGCGGTCACTGGCGATGTGCACCCGCTCCAGGTGGTGCAGCAGCGACGGGCCCTCGTACCACGGCATGTTCTCCGACCGGGCCACGATGTTGTCGCCGCGCAGCGCGGAGATCGGCACCACGGTCAGGTCCGGTACGTCGAGCTTCGCGGCGAACGCGGTGAACTCGTCGGCGATCCGCTCGTAGACCTCCTGCGACCAGTCGACCAGGTCCATCTTGTTGACGCACAGGACCAGGTGCGGCACCCGCAGCAGCGAGCACAGGAACGCGTGCCGGCGGGACTGCTCGACCAGGCCCTTGCGGGCGTCCACCAGGATCAACGCCAGGTCGGCCGTGGACGCGCCGGTGACCATGTTGCGGGTGTACTGGATGTGCCCGGGAGTGTCCGCGATGATGAACTTGCGCCGGGGCGTGGCGAAGTACCGGTACGCCACGTCGATCGTGATGCCCTGCTCCCGCTCGGCGCGCAGGCCGTCGGTGAGCAGCGCGAGGTTCGTGTACTCGTCGCCCCGGGCCGCACTGACCGCCTCGACCGCGGCCAGCTGGTCGGTGAAGAGCGACTTGGTGTCGTACAGCAGCCGGCCGATGAGGGTCGACTTGCCGTCGTCCACGCTGCCGGCGGTCGCGAACCGCAGCAGGTCCATCGCCCGGGCCTCGGCTGGCGGGGGCAGTGTCTCGGTGCTCATCAGAAGTAGCCCTCCCGCTTACGGTCCTCCATGGCGGCCTCGCTGACCCGGTCGTCACCACGGGTCGCGCCCCGCTCGGTGATCCGGGTGGCCGCCACCTCCTCGATGACCTTCTCCACGGTGTCCGCGTCCGAGCGGACCGCCGCGGTGCAGGAGGCGTCGCCGACGGTGCGGTAGCGCACCTGGGCCTTGAACCGCTCCTCGCCGGCGCGCGGGCGGAAGAACTCGTTGACCGCGTAGAGCATGCCGTCGCGCTCGATCACCTCACGCTCATGGGCGTAGTAGATCGACGGCAGCGGGATGCGCTCGCGGGCGATGTAGTGCCAGACGTCCAGCTCGGTCCAGTTGGACAGCGGGAAGACCCGGATCGACTCGCCCGGGTGGTGCCGGCCGTTGTAGAGCGACCACAGCTCCGGACGTTGGTTCTTCGGGTCCCACTGGCCGAACTCGTCGCGGAAGCTGAACACCCGCTCCTTGGCCCGTGCCTTCTCCTCGTCCCGGCGGGCGCCACCGAACAGCGCGTCGAAGCGGTGCTTCTCCACCGCGTCCAGCAGCACGGGCGTCTGGATGCGGTTGCGCATGCCGTCGCCGGACTCCCGGACCATGCCGCTGGCCAGGGCCTCCGGCACGCTCGCCACCACGAGCTGCAACCCCAGCTCGGTGACCCGCTGGTCGCGGTATTCCAGCACCTCGGGGAAGTTGTGCCCGGTGTCGACGTGCATCACGGGGAAGGGGATGTTGGCCGGGGCGAACGCCTTCTGCGCCAACCGCAGCATGACGATCGAGTCCTTGCCGCCGGAGAAGAGCAGCACCGGACGTTCCATCTCGGCGACAACCTCGCGCATCACGAAGATGCTCTCCGCCTCGAGAGCGTCCAGGTGGGAGACCCGGTAGGCCGCGGGGGAGGTCATGACACTCGCTCGCTCATCCGATTTCCAGACCTTTCCGGTCGGACATGTCAAGAAGTGCGCTCAGGCTACCCGGAATGCCTCTGCAGCGCTGCAAGCAACCGGCTGGCGAGATCCTTGCGACAGACCAGCAGGTCCGGCAGGCGCGGATCCGCCTCGTTGTATCGAAGCGCAGAACCGTCGATCCGGGAAGCGTGCAGTCCGGTGGCCGTCGCCACAGCCACCGGCGCCGCCGAGTCCCACTCGTACTGCCCGCCGGCATGGATGTACGCGTCCACCTCGCCGGTCACCACCGCGGCGATCTTCGCTCCGGCGGAACCCATCGGCACCAGATGCGCGCCCACGTCCTCGGCCAGGTCGGTGAGGAACACCGGCGGCCGACTCCGACTCGCCGCCAGACGGATCTTGCGCTCGCCGGCGGTCGCCGCCTCGACCGTCATCGGTGGGTACGCCGGCGGATAGTCGGTGCCGAGCACACGGTGCTGCGCCGGCAGACCCACGGCACCGGCGACCAGCCCGTGCGGGCTCGGCGCGTTCCGCGCCCAGAGCGCCACGTGCACCGCCCAGTCCGAGCGGCCCTCCTCGGCGAACTCCCGGGTGCCGTCCAACGGATCGATGATCCAGACGCGGTCCGCGGTCAGCCGGGACACCGCCCCCGCGTTCACCTCCGCCGCCCAGGCCAACCGCGAGCCCTCGTCCTCCTCGGAGAGCACCGCGTCCCCGGGACGCCACCGCGCCAACTCCGTGCGGATCAGATCGTGCGACACCTTGTCCCCGGCCGACTTCAGCGCCCCGGTGTCCGTGAAGCCCAACTCCGTACGCAGGTCCAGCAGAGCCTGACCGGCCCGGGAGGCCAACCACCGGGCGAACGCCCCGTCGATCATCGGAGGACTGCCCATCTGCCCGCTCCCGTCGCCTCGCCGCGGCCCGTGCCCGCACGCACCGATCGGCCGCGACCCGCGTCGCCGGTCACGGCACGCCGAAAGGCGCAGACTACCGGCCCGGCGTTTCCAATCCGGTACGCACCGCCCGACTCAACCCCCGTGATACAGGTTCTGCGTCGGCTCCACGCCCTTGACGATCACCGACTCCACCACGTCGGCGGCCCGGTCCACCAGGAAATCGAGCTCCTTACGCTCCGCCGCGCCGAAATCCGACAGTACGAAATCCGCCGGGTCCTGCCGCCCCGGCGGGCGCCCCACCCCGAACCGCACCCGGGCGTAGTCCTTCGTGCCCAGCGACTTCGACATTGAGCGCAGGCCGTTGTGGCCGCCCTCGCCGCCGCCGAACTTGATCCGCACCTGGCCGAAATCGATGTCCAACTCGTCGTGCACAGCGACCACCTGCGCCGGTGGCACCTTGTAGAACTGCGCCAGCGCCGCCACCGGTCCACCGGACAGGTTCATGTACGTCAGTGGCTTCACCAGCACCAGCTTCGGCCCACCGAACCCCAGCCGACCCTCGGCGACCTCGGCCACCGCCCGCTTGTGCCGACCGAACCGCGCGCCGACCCGCCCCGCCAGCAGCTCGGCCACCATGAACCCGACGTTGTGCCGGTTCCCGGCGTACTCCCGGCCCGGGTTACCCAGGCCGACCACCAGCCACGGCCCTGCCTCGTCCGTCACGACCCGCCCCTCCCGACGTCTTCACCGACTCCCGATACGCCGACAGGCGCCCCCGATGCTCGGGAGCGCCTGTCGCACGGTACGAACCGATCAGGCCTCGGTGCGCGCCTCGGTGGCCTCGTCGCCCTCGGCGGCGTCCGCGCCCTCGGAGCCCTCGGTGGTCTCGCCGACCTCGGCCTCGGCCTCCTCGGTGGCCGTCTCGACCTCGGGCAGCGTCGCCTCGAGCTGCTCCGCCGTCGGCGCGGCGGTCACGGAGGCGACCGGCAGCTCCGAGTCGGCGGCCAGCTCCACGCCGGAGGGCAGCTCGACGTCGGCGGCGGTGATCGTGGTGCCCGCCTCGGCGCCCTCGATCGAGGCCTCCAGGTGGTCCGGCACCCTGGTGGCGTCGGCGGTCACCGAGAGGGTGTCGTGGTCGTGCACGATCAGGGTGTCCTTCGCGGCCTCACCGGTCAGCTGGACCGGAACCTCGACGGTGACCTTCTCGCCACGGCGGACCAGGAGCAGGTCGACGTGCTCGAAGGTGTCCTTGATCGGGTCCCGCTGGATCGCCTTCGGCAGCGCCAGCACCTGGGTGCCGTCGGTGATGTCGATCGCGAAGAGCTGGTTGGCGCCACCCTTGCGGATCGCGGCGGCGAACTCCCGCGACGGCAGCGCGATGTGCTTGGGCTTCTCGCCGTGGCCGTACAGCACGGCGGGCACCTTGCCGGCCCGGCGGGTACGACGGGCACCACCCTTGCCGAACTCGGTGCGGGGCTCGGCGCTGATCTTTACCTCGGACACGGGGAAACTCCTGATGCTTCGCTGCGGCGGCTTGTCGTCTGGCGGTGCTGGGGCGAGGGGCTCGCTGGGGCTCATGCGTCATGAACGACTGCCCGGAGCACCGCGTCGATGACGGTGCCTCCGTGCGGCGCTTTTCAGCGGCCCGCCGGGCACCCTCGCCGTGGCAACCGCACCAGTCTACCCGAGCCAATTCCCAGGTTTCCGGCAGTCCCCGGTCACGGCGCCAGGCTGATTCGCCGACGATGGTTCCCGCCAGCGAATCAGCCCGTTTCGACCAGTTTGTCAGCCCTGCCCGTCGCTCCCGGCGACGTTCAGCTCAGACCACCGAAGAGGGTGGTCACCGAGCCGTCGTCGAACACCTCCCGGATCGCCCGCGCCAGCAGCGGCGCGATCGACAACACGGTCAACTTGTCGAGCTGCTTCTCCGGCGGCAACGGCAACGTGTTGGTCACCACGACCTCGCTGATCGGGCTGTTCTTCAACCGCTCCGTGGCCGGGTCGGACAGCAGCGCGTGGGTGGACGCCACCACGATCTCCGCCGCCCCCGACTCCTTGAGGATGTCCGCCGCCTTCGTGATCGTCCCACCGGTGTCGATCATGTCGTCGACGATCAGGCAGACCCGACCCTCCACCTCACCGACCACCCGGTTCGCCACCACCTGGTTCGGCTTCATCGGGTCACGCGTCTTGTGGATGAACGCCAACGGGCAACCGCCCAGCCGGTCGGTCCACCGCTCGGCCACCCGTACCCGGCCCGAATCCGGCGCCACCACGGTCATCGGCCGGCCCGCGTACTTGTGCTCCACGTACTCGGCGAGCACGTCCATCGCGAAGAGATGATCCACCGGCCCGTCGAAGAAGCCCTGGATCTGCGCGGTGTGCAGGTCGACCGTCAGGATCCGGTTGGCGCCGGCGGTCTTCAGCAGATCCGCCACCAGGCGGGCCGAGATCGGCTCCCGACCACGGTGCTTCTTGTCCTGCCGCGCGTACGGGTAGAACGGCAGCACCACGGTGATCCGCTTCGCCGAACCCCGCTTCAACGCGTCAACCATGATCAGGGTCTCCATGACCCAGGTGTTCACCCCGTGCGTCACGGACTGCACCACGAAGGCGTCCGAACCACGCACCGAATCCTTGAACCGTACGAAGATCTCACCGTTGGCGAACTCGTACGCGTCAGCCGGCGTCGGTGCCACGCCGAGCACCTCGCCGATCTCCTTGGCCAACTCCGGGAAACCCCGTCCGGAGAAGAGCATCAGGCTCTTGCGGTTTTCGGCGACGATGCTGCCCATGGGCCCGTCTGCTCCCGTTTGTCGGCGGTACCCGGCCCGGTGGTGGTGGGTCGGGGACTATTCGGTTGCAGTATCTCCCGCGCCGGACGCACCGCCCACCGTCTCGGCCCGCCCGTGCATTGCCTCACTGTCACTTGCGGTACCGGCCGCCTCCGACGCACCCTTCGCGTCGCTGGACGGCTGCGCACCCTTCCCGTCGCCGCCCGGCTGCGCACCCTGCGCATCGCGGGCACGCTGCGCGGCCTCGGCCGCCGCCGTGCCGGCCCGCCGCATGACCACCCAGCCCTCGATGTTGCGCTGCCGCGCGCGGGCGACGCCCATCGCGCCCGGCGGCACGTCGTCGACGATCACCGAACCGGCCGCCGTGTACGCGCCGTCGCCCACCTCGACCGGCGCCACGAACATGTTGTCCGCGCCCGTCCGGGCGTGGCTGCCGATCACCGTACGGTGCTTGTTGACCCCGTCGTAGTTCACGAAGACCGACGCCGCGCCGATGTTGCTCTGCTCGCCGATCGTCGCGTCACCGACGTAGGTCAGGTGCGGCACCTTCGAGCCCGCCCCGATCTCGGAGTTCTTCACCTCGACGAACGTGCCGACCTTGGCCTTGTCGGCGAGGCGCGCGGCGGGCCGCAGGTACGCGTACGGCCCCACGCTCGCGCCCGCACCCACCTCGGCGCCGACCGCGTGGCTGCGTACCACCGATGCGCCCGGCCCGACGACCGTGTCGATCAGCGTGACGTCCGGCCCGACCAGCGCGCCCGCGCCGACCACCGTGGCGCCGCGCAGCTGGGTGTTCTGGTCGACGACCGCGTCCCGGTCCAGCGCCACCGTCACGTCGATCCAGGTGGTCACCGGGTCGAGCAGGCTCACCCCGGTACGCATCCACGCCTCGTTGACCCGGTCGCGCAGCAGCCGGCGCAGCGACGCCAACTCCACCCGGTCGTTGCAGCCCAGCGTCTCGACGTGATCGACGGCCACGTGCACCGCGACCGGCTCGCCGGCCGAGCGGAGCAGCCCGAACACGTCGGTCAGGTACTCCTCGCCCTGGTCGTTGTCCGTGGACAGCTTGCCCAACGCGTCGCGCAGCCGGGCCGCGTCGAAGGCGTAGATGCCGGCGTTGATCTCGCGGATGTCGCGCTGTGCCGCGTCGGCGTCGCGCTCCTCGACGATCTGCTCCAGCCGGCCGTCGGCGTCCCGGACGATCCGGCCCAGCCCGGTCGGGTCGGGCACCTCGGCGGCCAGCACGGTGGCCGCCGCGGCGGCCTCCTCGTGCGCGGTCACCAGCGCGCCGACCGTCTCCGGGCGCAGCAGTGGCACGTCTCCGTTGATCACCACGACCGTGCCGGCGCCCTCCGGCACGGCGTCCAACGCGATTCGCACGGCGTGCCCCGTGCCGAGCTGCTCGGCCTGGAGCACGGGCGTGGCGTCGGGGGCGATCTCGGTGAGGTGGGCACGAACCTGGTCGGCGCCGTGACCCACCACGACGACGGTGCGGTCGGCGCCCAGCGGCGCTGCCGCGCTCAACACGTGGCCCAGCAGGGTACGACCGAGCAGGGGGTGCAGCACCTTGGGCAGTGTCGACTTCATCCGCTTGCCCTCACCGGCGGCGAGTACGACGACGGTACGAAGGTGGGGCTGGGGCACGACGTGGCTCCCGTCGGGACGGCGGACACTCTCGCGGCCATGCTAACCACGAGGCCCGGCACGGTTCCCTCTTACCCCCAGGAGAACCTAAAGCGGACTTATGGGGATAGCTCGGCCGCCAGGGTTCGAACCTGAAATACGGGTACCAAAGACCCGGGTGTTGCCAATTACACCACGGCCGATCGCATCGTCATGGAGGTCGACGCGGCAGGATGCCCGCATCCCGCCGCTACACCTTAACGCCCGACCTCGCCGGCGCCAGCACTCATGCCCTTCATGATCCCCTCGATCCTTCAGCACGGACGCCATGACCTGGGAACCTCGGTCACCGGAGAGCGGCGATAGTCGTCGTCGGCGTCGTGGCGGTCGGTGTCGGCTCCGGCGCCCCCGGCGGCAGGCGCCGAAGACGGCCACCCCGGGTGCCGCAGCGAGCCTGGATTCGTGCGCCGGGAGAGCGCACCTTGGCGGCGCTTAACACCGACCCTGACCAGCAGGTTCGCACGCTCGTACGACGATTCTTCGAAAGTTCCTCGTGCGATCTACCGGACCGTAAGTTACGGTGACGTAGGCGTAGGTTAGTGATCTTTTCCCCGTCCCTCTGCGAGGTGCCATGTCCACCACCGTGCTCGAACCCAACACCACCGGCTCCGGCCCGAAACCGCTCACCGACGGCACCCAGTCCTCCGGGATTCTGGCTGCCCTGTGGGCGTTCGTCGTGATCCCCTTCGTCGCGCTGCTGGTCGCCGTGCCCGTCGCCTGGGGCGGCTGGCTGGGCTGGAGCGACGTGATCATCGGCCTGGTCTGGTACGTGGTCTCCGGGCTCGGCATCACGGTGGGTTTCCACCGCTACTTCACGCACGGCTCCTTCAAGGCCAAGCGGTGGCTGCGGGTGACCCTGGCGGTCGCGGGTTCGCTGGCGGTGCAGGGCGAGATCATCCAGTGGGTGGCCGACCACCGGCGGCACCACGCGTTCTCCGATCTGGAGGGTGACCCGCACTCGCCGTGGCGCTTCGGCACCAGCGTCTGGGCACTGACCCGGGGCCTGTTCCACGCCCACGTGGGCTGGCTGTTCCGTCGCGAGTTGTCCAACCGGGAGCGTTTCGCTCCGGACCTGATCGCCGACCGGGACATCAGCCGGGTGGACCGGCTCTTCCCCGCGCTGGTGGCCGTCTCGTTGCTCGGCCCGGCGCTGCTGGGAGGTCTGGTGACCTGGTCGTGGCAGGGCGCGCTCACCGCCTTCTTCTGGGCCGGGCTGGTCCGGATCGGCCTTCTGCACCACGTCACGTGGGCCATCAACTCGGTTTGCCACGTGTACGGCGAGCGTCCGTTCGCGATGCGTCAGGGCGACCGCGCGTCGAACTTCTGGCCACTGGCGATCCTGTCGTTCGGTGAGAGCTGGCACAACCTGCACCACGCCGACCCGACCAGCGCGCGGCACGGTGTGCTGCGGGGTCAGGTGGACATCTCGGCCCGGGTGATCTGGTTGTTCGAGAAGGTCGGTGCGGCGTCGCAGGTGCGCTGGCCGAAGCCCGAACGCCTCGCGGCCAAGCTCGTGAAGCCGGTCGCACCCCGGTAAACCGGGCGGTGCCACGGCGGGTCGCCTGGCAGGATGGCCGGATGACCGAGCGACGCGGGGGGACCGGACGGCTCGGCGGACGAGGGCCGGGCCCGATCCGGGTTTGGTCGCACGGCACGGCAGGGCGGTCGGTCCGCCCGCCAGTGAGGCGACGACGTGAACGGGCACAGCGGGGACACCATTCCACGGCAGGGCGGGACCGAGCGCCAGCGAGGCGATGACATGCCCGAGGTGAGTGACGAGCCGGCCGGCCGGCGGCCACCGCCGGCCCCGGCGACGGCGAAACCCAAACCCACCTCTCGGGTACGGATGTCGGCGGCGCAGCGTCGGGAGCAGTTGATCGCGATCGGTCGGCAACTGTTCGCCGAGCGTGGTTTCGACGCCACCTCGATCGAGGAGGTGGCGGCCCGGGCCAAGGTCTCCAAGCCGGTGGTGTACGAGCACTTCGGTGGCAAGGAGGGGCTCTACGCGGTCGTGGTCGACCGGGAGGTCCGGGCCCTGCTGGACCGGATCACCACAGCGCTGACGGCGGGGCATCCGCGGGAGTTGTTGGAGCAGGCGGCGATGGCCCTGCTGGGGTACATCGAGGAGGAGACGAGCGGGTTCCGGGTACTGGTCCGCGAGTCGCCGCTGATGTCCGGCACGGCCACGTTCAGCAGCGTGATGAACGACGTCGCCCACCAGGTCGAGCACATCCTGGGCGCCGAGTTCAAGAGCCGGGGGTACGACCCGAAGCTCGCCGAACTCTACTCGCAGGCGCTGGTGGGCATGGTCGCGTTGACCGGCCGCTGGTGGCTGGAGGTGCGCAAGCCGCGCAAGGAGACGGTGGCGGCGCACCTGGTCAACATGGCGTGGAACGGGTTGTCGCACCTGGAGGCGAAGCCCACCCTGATCACCGCCCGCCGGCGCTGACCCCGGTTCAGCTCCGGTGCGCGTCGGCCACCGGATGTTTGCGGCGCTCCAGCTCCGCCTCGGCGTGCTCCGACGGGCCGACTTTGTCGTAGAGGCCGGTGCCGAGCAGAACCAGGCCGAACAGCATCGACACGATCACGGTCGACATCGAGAAGTTGAGGAAGTTCGCGTCGGTCTGCAGCACGGACATCATGAGGATGCTGGTCGCCAGGAACACCACGCCGGCGGTGAGGTTCATGTAGTGGCCGAGGTTGGTGCGCCGGGACGCCCCGATGATCAGCACGACTCCGAAGACCACGGAGGCGAGCGAGAAGGCCAGGTTCGTCCGTAAACCGAGGGCCCAGGTGCTGCTGCGGGCGAAGAGCGGGTCACCGATCGTCTCGGCGACACCCCAGACGCCGAAGACCAGGATGTACACGCCGATCAGCCCGGAGAGCACCCGGTAGAGCGGCCGTGCCGGATGGTTGACCGGAAAGTGCGGCATACCCGAGACCCCCCTGACGTGACTGATTCAGGGGAATTGTCGCCCAAGAAAACGGGCATGTCAGGCGAACCACCGACGGTTGCGGTCCGCCCGGGAGGGCTGGACCAGGTCAGGTTTTCGCCGGAGCCCGAGCTGCGCAGGGATCAAGCCTGACCGCCCGGAGCAGCTCGGGCTCCGGCGAAAACCCACGGCCGAAACCAAGAAGAACTCAGAGAACGAGCCGAGCCTTCTGGAACGCCTCCGCCTCCTCGTCAGTGCCGACCTTGCCGTACATGCCGGCCATGAGCAGCACCAGGGAGGCCGACAGCAGCACGATCACCGTGACGACGGTGAAGTTGAAGATGTTGGCGTCGGTACGGATGAACGCGAGGCCGCCGAGGCCGATCACCATCAGGGCGTACGCCATCCACTGGTTGACCGCCACGTCGATGTTGCGGCCGAGCGCGGTGCCGACCAGGACGACGAGCCCGAGCAGCGCGCAGAGCAGCGAGAAGCCGAGGTTGGTGCCCTGGCCGAGGACCTTCGTGTCGTCCTGGGCGAGGACCTCGTTGCCGGCGCTGGCGATGATGCCGAGCACGCCGAAGACCACCAGGTACAGACCGGTCAGCCCGCCGATCGCCCGGTAGATCGGCCGCGCGGGGTGGTTGATGGGGGTGTGGGCCATGTCTGGGTCTCCAACGCCGTGGGGTGAGGTGTCGCCGATGATTGTCCCGCATGCGCCGGTGTGACGCCGCACACGGCCCCGCGCCGCCGTGTCCGGGCGGGTCAGCCCTCGGGTATCTCCTCGGCGAGGGTCATCCAGCTCTCCTCGATCCGTTCCCGTTCGGCACGCAGATCCTTGAGCTGGGTGTCCAGCTCGGCGACCCGGGCGTAGTCGGTGGCGTCGGCGGCGAGTTGGTCGAGCAGGGTCGCCTCGCGCTGGTCGAGCTTGCCGAGTTGCCGTTCGAGGCGGGTCAGCTCCTTGCGGGCCTGGCGCACCTCGGCGGCGGACATGCCGCTCGTGGCCGGGCCGGTGGGTGCGGCGGCGGGGGCGCCGCCCGCCCGGGTGACGCCGGCCCGCTCCGCGGTCCGGGCGAGGTACTCGTCGACGCCACCGGGCAGGTGCACCAGCCGACCGTCGCCGAACATCCCGTACGCGGTGTCGGTGACGCGTTCGATGAGGTAGCGGTCGTGGCTGGCCACGATGATCGTGCCGGGCCACGAGTCGAGCAGGTCTTCGAGCGCGGCGAGAGTGTCGGTGTCCAGGTCGTTGGTGGGCTCGTCGAAGAGCAGCACGTTGGGCTCGCCGGCGAGCAGCCGCAGCATCTGCAACCGGCGACGCTCACCGCCGGAGAGGTCGCTGACGGGCGTCCAGAGCCGGCGGTCGTCGAAGCCGAAGACCTCGGCGAGCTGCGCGGCGGAGACCTCCCGGTCGCCGAGCTGGACGCGGCGGGCGACCTCCTCCACGGCTTCGAGGACCCGCAGGTGCCCGGGCAGCTCGGCGAGTTCCTGGGACAGGAACGCCGGCCGGACGGTGGAGCCGGTGGCGAGGCGGCCACCGTCGGGCCGGGTGATGCCGGCGAGCATCCGCAGCAGCGTGGTCTTGCCGGCGCCGTTGGCACCGAGGATGGCGATCCGGTCACCGGGGCCGACCAGCCAGGTGACGTCGCGCAGGATCTCCTTCGGCCCGGCGTGCAGCTCGACGTCCGTCAGCTCGTACACCTGCTTGCCGAGTCGGGAGACGGCCATGCGCTGCAACGACATGGTGTCGCGGGCCGGCGGCACGTCGGCGATCAGCGCGTTGGCGGCGTCGATGCGGAACTGCGGCTTGGAGGTGCGGGCGGGCGGGCCACGCCGCAGCCAGGCGATCTCCTTGCGGAGCAGGTTCTGCCGGCGGGCCTCGGTGGCGGCGGCGACCCGCTCGCGCTCCGCGCGGGCGAGGATCCAGGCGGCGAAGCCGCCCTCGTACGCCCGGACGGTCTGGTCGGCGACCTCCCAGGTGGTGGTGCAGACGGCGTCCAGGAACCAGCGGTCGTGGGTGACCACGACGAGGGCGCCCTTGCGGCCGACGAGGTGCCGGGCCAGCCAGTCGACACCGCCCACGTCCAGGTGGTTGGTGGGCTCGTCGAGGATCAGCAGGTCCGAGTCGCGGACGAGCAGTGCGGCCAGCGCCACGCGTCGCCGTTCGCCACCGGACATCGGGCCGACGGGCTGGTCGAGGCCGAGGTGCGGCATGCCGAGGCCGTCGAGGATGTTGCGGACGCCGGCGTCGCCGGCCCACTCGTGTTCGGCGCCCATGCCCTCGACGAGCCACGCGGTGCCGAGCACGACGTCCCGGACGGTGGCGTCGGGGGCGAGGGTGAGCTGTTGCGGCAGCCAGAGCACACGCAGGTCGCGGCGGTGGGTGACCCGGCCGTCGTCGGGGTCCTCCTGCTTGGTGAGCAGGCGCAGCAGGGTGGACTTGCCGGCGCCGTTGAGGCCGACCACACCGATCCGGTCGGCGTCGTCCAGGCCGAGCGAGACGTCCGTGAGGAGCCGACCGGCGGCGCCGTACCCCTTGGACACCCGGTCCAGATTGACGATGTTGGCCACGTTCCACCCTTCAAGATCAAGGCGTCCGGGTGCCGGCGGGCACCTCGGGACGCCTGACTCAAGGGTACGCGGACGTCCGGACCCCCCACGCCGCGCGGGCCAGCGACGTCAGACGACGCGCGCGCCCGCCACCGGCCCGTGTGCGACCCGTGCCTCCCGGCACACCCCGGCACTGGTCAGCTCGGCGGCGATCCGTTCGGCGTCGGCGGCGTCGGCGGCGAGGAAGACACAGGTCGGGCCGGAGCCGGAGACGATGCCGGTGAGCGCGCCGGCCGCCTCGCCGGCCTTGAGGGTGTCGGCCAGCGCGGGGCGCATGGCCAGCGCCGCGTCCTGGAGGTCGTTGCCGAGGGTACGGGCGAGGACCCGCGGATCGCGCTGGCGCAGCGCGCCCAGCAACGCGTCGGTGCTGCCCAGCGGCGCACCGGCCGTGCCGGAATCGCGCAGCCGGTCCAGTTCCCGGTACGCGGCCGGGGTGGACAGGCCCCCGTCGGCGATGGCCACCACCCAGTGCCATGAGGTGGGCCGGGCCAGCACCGGGCTGACCGCCTCGCCGCGTCCGGTGCCCAGCGCGGTGCCCCCGTAGATGAGGAACGGCACGTCCGAGCCGAGGTCGGCGGCGATCCCGGCCAGCTCGTCGCGGGACAGGCCGGTGCCCCAGAGCGCGTCGCAGGCCACCAGCGCGGCGGCCGCGTCGGCGCTGCCGCCGGCCAACCCCCCGGCGAGGGGGATCTGCTTGCGCAGGTGCAGACGGGCGTGCGGCATGACACCGGCGTACCCGGCCAGGGCGTGTGCCGCGCGGATCACCAGGTTGGAGTCGTCAAGCGCCAGTTCGCCGGTGCCCTCGCCCTCCATGGTCAGGGCGAGGGTGTCGCCCCGGCGGGCCGTCAGCTCGTCGTAGATGGAGATCGCGTGGTAGACGGTGTTCAGCTCGTGGTAGCCGTCGCGCCGCAGCGGCCCCACCCCGAGGTGCAGGTTGACCTTGGCGGGTACCCGTACCCGCACCGGGCCGACGGCCCCGCGTCGCTCGTCCTCGTCGTCCGGTCGCCAGGCCTCGGTCACGGGATGAGGTCCCGCACGTGCAGGCGGATGTCGAACGGCTTGGCCACGATCAGCTCCTCGGCGTCCTGGGCGGGCACGGGCGTCAGCCTACTTCGCGGCCGGCGTACCGACCGGAGCCGACGCGGCGATGGCCGCGAACTGCTCCACGGTCAGCGACTCGCCACGGGCGCCGGGGTCGACGCCGGCGGCGGTGAGGGCGGCCTCGGCCCGGTCCGGGCCGCCGGCCCAGCCGGCGAGCGCCGCGCGCAGGGTCTTGCGGCGTTGCGCGAACGCCGCGTCCACCACGGCGAAGACCCGCTCCCGGGGTACGTCGGGGCGGGGTGGCTCATGGCAGGTGAAGGCGACCAGACCGGAGTCGACGTTGGGGACCGGCCAGAACACGTTCGGCGGCACCCGCCCGGCGCCGCGCGCGTCGGCGTACCAGGCGAGCTTGACCGACGGGATGCCGTACACCTTGGAGCCGGGACCGGCGACGAGCCGGTCGGCGACCTCTTTCTGCACCATGACCAGCCCGTGCCGCAGGGTGGGCAGCTCGGCGAGCAGATGCAGCACCACCGGCACGGCGACGTTGTAGGGCAGGTTCGCGACCAGCGCGGTCGGCGGCGGGCCGTCCAGCTCCGCGGCGGTGACCCGCAGCGCGTCGGCGCGGTGCACGGTGAGCCGGTCGGCGTCCGCTCCGGCGTGTCGGGCGGCGGTCTCCGGTAGCGCGCCGGCGAGCGTGGGGTCGATCTCCACGGCGTGCACGTGCCCCGCGACCGGCAGCAGTCCCAGGGTGAGCGAGCCGAGACCGGGACCGACCTCCAGGGCCACGTCGTCGGGCGTCAGGCCGGCGGCCGTGACGATCCGGCGGACGGTGTTCGGGTCGTGGACGAAGTTCTGACCCAGCTTCTTGGTGGGCGCGACGCCCAACCGGGTGGCGAGTTCCCGGATCTCCGCCGGGCCGAGGAGACTCACCACGGGCCGAAGGCCCGGTCGCCGTTGGCGGAGATGGCCGCGCAGAGCTCGTCCAGGTCGCTGCCGGTGGTCGCGGCGAGGGCGCGGACGGTCAGCGGGATCAGGTACGACGCGTTCGGCCGTCCCCGGTGCGGCGTCGGGGTGAGGTAGGGCGCGTCGGTCTCCACCAGCATCTGGTCCAGGGGTGTGAGCGCGGCGGCCTCGCGCAGGGCGGTGGCGCTGCCGAAGGTGACGGTGCCGGCGAAGCTGAGCAGGTAGCCACGGCGCACGCACTCGCGGGCGAACTCGGCGTCACCGGAGAAGCAGTGCAGCACCACCGTGTCCGGGGCGCCCTCGTCGTCGAGGATCCGCAGCACGTCCGCGTGCGCGTCCCGGTCGTGGATGACCAGGGTCTTGCCGTACCGCTTGGCGACGGCGATGTGGGCTCGGAAGCTCTCCTCCTGCGCGGCGCGGCCCTCGTCGCCGGTGCGGAAGAAATCCATTCCGGTCTCGCCGATCCCCCGGACCCGGTCGCGTGCGGCCAACGACTCGATCTCCCGCAGCGCCGCGTCGAGGTCGGGCAGTCGGGGCGCCTCGTTGGGGTGCAGCGCCACGGTGGCCAGCACCGCCTTGTACGCGTCCGCGGTGTCCGCGCCCCAGCGCGAGGAGGCGACGTCCACCCCGACCTGGACCAGCCGGTCCACCCCGACGGTGACGGCCAGGTCGATCGCCGCGGCGACCGGTTCCTCGGCCGGCCCGCCACCCGGCACACCGGCCTCGCTCACCGTGATGTCCAGGTGGGTGTGGCTGTCCAGCACCGGCCGGGGCAGCGGCTCGGGGGCGGGTGGGAACTCTCCGGCCCGCCGGGCGGCACGCTCGCGGCGGGTTTCAGTCGGCTCGGTCATCAGCGACAGCATCACACACCGGCGTCGTCCACCCGCCCGCCACCCGACGTTCACCTCGACTACGCCGCGCGACTCTACCGTCGCGGCAATGGACGTCACATCCCACGCGCGCGACGCCGCTGGCGAACGGACCGGGTTGCGCGTGGCGTTCGGCGGCGGCGTGTACCCGGCCGAGGAGATCGCCCGGGGCGCCGCGTACGAGCTGTTCAGCGCCGAGGAGGTGGCTGGCTTCGAACGGGCGTCCCGCCCGGACAGCGCCCTGCCGTGGCGGCGGTTCGTGCACGTCACCGAGGTGAACGCGGTGCACGGGGCCGTCGAGGCGGCCGAGGAACCGGAGACGCCGCTGATGCTGCCGGCGCACCGGGAGCACGGCTGGTCACACGTACACCAGCTCAGCCAGCAGCCATCGGCGGCGGGCGACCCGGTGTTGGCCGCGGTGCGCGCCTCGGCGGTGGTGCGGCGCGGCACCCGGATGGTGAAGATCCTCTCCGCGCGACAGCTCGCCGGGTACGTGCGGGGCTGGCTGCCGCACGGCTTCTGCTACCGGGAGCACGACGTGGCGCACCTGCGCACGCCGGCGGCGACCACCGTGCTGCGCACCGACGGGGACGTCGGGCGGGACGGATCGGAGGTGGCGTACGCGCTGCGCTGGCGGGCGGCGGACCCGGGCGACTACGACGTGCCGGTGGGCGAGGCGCACCGGGGCCTGACCGCGCTCCGGCCCCGGGACCGCGTGGGCCCCGCGGTGCTGGGCACCGGTTTCCTGCCGAGCAACGGCCAACTCGTTCCGGAGTTCGTGACCCGGGACTTCGCCGACCTGCCGATGCCGGCGAACGCGACGCTACTCGCGTACACCGCCGAGGGGGTGGAGGTGGTGCTCTACAGCTACCAGGCTGAGCAGCGTGCGTGGCTGCGGATGGTGGGCCCGCAGTGGCGGCACCTGCTGGCCGCGGTCCCGGGCCTCTCCCCCGACCAGGAGTTCGTGCCGACCGGCGACGCCCCGCGCTCCACCCAACTCGTCGGCCTCTACGGCGACACGGAGTACGAGGCGGTGGCGGACCTGCCCGGGGGTTTCCGGGTGTTGGCGATGACCCGGGCGGCCCGCTACCCGGTGGAGGCGGTGGCTCGCCGGCTCCGGTTCGCCTCGTGGCGGGGCGTGCCGTGCCTGGTGCTGCGCGAGGAGGCCGGCTGGCTGCGGTTGCGGCTGCGCCACCCGGATCCGGACGCGGTGGTCGACACCGGCGCGCAGTGCCACGACCGGGGTGTCTACGAGACCTGGGCGCCGGGCGCCGAGGTGACCGACGACCAGGTCATGGACACGCGTTACGCGCTCTGACGGCGCGCGGCGGCAGGATGTGCGCCGCCGCGCCCCGCCCGACGCTCAGCCGGCCAGGCGGGCCAGCTCCTCGTCGACGATCGACGGGTCGAGCTTGCGGAACACCGGCTTCGGCGCGGCCAGCGGCCGGCCGGTCTCGACCGGCACCGACTCCCAGCGGGCGCCCACCGTGTAGTCCCCGGTGAGCACCGGGTACGCGGGGCCGCCGTCCAGGTCGTCGACCTGCTCGATGACGGGCATCGGCGCGTGCACGCCGGTGCCGCCGAGCAGCTCGTGCACCTGCTGCGCGGAGTGCGGCAGGAACGGGGTGAGCAGCGTGTTGGCGTCGCTGACCACCTGGAGGGCGACGTGCAGGATGGTGCCCTGGCGGGGCTTGTCGGCCTCGGCCTTGAGCTTCCACGGCGCCTGCTCGGAAAGGTATTTGTTGGCCTCGGCGACCACCCGCATCGCCTCGCCGATGGCCTGCTTCTGCCGGTGCCGGCCGATCAGGTCACCGACCGTGTCGAAGCCGGCCCGGGCGACGGCGAGCAGCGCCTCGTCGGCCTCGGTGAGCCCGGCCGGGTCGACCGGCGGGATCGCCCCGAAGTTCTTCGCGGCCATCGAGACGGACCGGTTGACCAGGTTGCCCCAGCCGGCGACCAGCTCGTCGTTGTTGCGACGCAGGAACTCGGCCCAGGTGAAGTCGGTGTCGTTGCTCTCCGGGCCGGCCGCGGCGATGAAGTAGCGCAGCGCGTCGGCGTCGTAGCGCTCCAGGAAGTCCCGGACGTAGATGACCACCTTGCGGGACGACGAGAACTTGCGCCCCTCCATGGTCAGGTACTCGCTGGAGACCACCTCGGTGGGCAGGTTGAGCCGGCCCAGCTCGCCCGGCTCACCGTCGCGGGACCCCTCACCGGAGTAGCCGGAGAGCAGCGCCGGCCAGATCACCGAGTGGAAGACGATGTTGTCCTTGCCCATGAAGTAGTAGGACTGGGAATCCTTGCCCTGGCCGTCGGCGGACCACCACCTGCGCCACGCCTCCGGGTCGCCGGAGCGGCGGGCCCACTCGATCGAGGCGGACAGGTAGCCGATCACCGCGTCGAACCAGACGTAGATCCGCTTGTCGGGGCGGTCGCGCCAGTCGTCGAGCGGGATCGGTACGCCCCACTCCAGGTCGCGGGTGATCGCCCGGGGCTGGAGGTCGTCGAGCAGGTTGCGGGAGAACCGCAGCACGTTGGGCCGCCACCCCTGGCGGCTGTCCAGCCACTGCCGCAGCACGTCGGCCAGGGCGGGCAGGTCCAGGAAGAAGTGCTCGGTCTCGACGAACTTCGGGGTCTCACCGTTGATCCGCGACTTCGGGTTGATCAGGTCGATCGGGTCGAGCTGGTTGCCGCAGTTGTCGCACTGGTCGCCGCGCGCGCTGTCGTACCCGCAGATCGGGCAGGTGCCCTCGATGTACCGGTCGGGAAGGGTGCGCCCGGTGGACGGCGAGATCGCGCCCATCGTGGTCTTGGGCACGATGTAGCCGTTGCGGTACATCCCCTCGAACAGCTCCTGCACCACGGCGTAGTGGTTGCGGGTGGTGGTGCGGGTGAACAGGTCGTAGGAGAGGCCGAGGCCGTGCAGGTCCTCCACGATCACCCTGTTGTACCGGTCGGCCAGTTCGCGCGGGGTGACCCCGTCGGCGTCGGCCTGCACCTGGATGGGGGTGCCGTGCTCGTCGGTGCCGGAGACCATGAGCACGTCGTGGCCGGCCATCCGCATGTACCGGGCGAAGACGTCGGAGGGAACGCCGAAACCGGAGACGTGGCCGATGTGGCGGGGGCCGTTGGCGTACGGCCAGGCCACTGCCGCGAGAACGTGACTCATGAGGAGCAAGCCTAGTGACCCGTCCGGCGCGCCCGCGAACCAATAGGGGGTCGCGGGTCGACGGACCGGGCCGACCCCCTCGGCCTTTGGTCCGATTTGTCGCCGACACGCGGTTCACCTGCCCGTTCGACCCCCACTACCGGTGTGCAATGAACGTCGTGACTGGCAGACGAGCGGCCCGGGACCATGACGAGCGTCCCACCGGGTCGACGGCCGGCGACGAGCCCGCCAGGGCGTCCGAGGCGGCGAGGGGCGGCGCGGTCGCCCCCCAGCCCCGGCTGGTGCCCGCCGACCCGACCGCCACCGGACGCCCGGACCCCGGACCGAGCCCGACGCCACGGCCGGGTGCCGCGCCGGACCCGGTGCCACGTGCCGGTGCCACGTCGCGGCCGAGCCCCACCCCACGGCCGCCGACGCCGACCCCGGCACGCCCGAACCCGACGGCGCCCACGCCCAGCCCGGCCCGGCCGCACCCGCCGGGACCGACCGCCGGGACGCCACCGGCCGGTTCGACGGCGGCGGCCCGGAGCACGGGGCGCGCGGATGGCGACCCGGGTGCGGCGGCGACGGTCGAGGTGGAGCCGACCACCGGCGCGCCGGTGGACGCGGTGCCGCGTCGGGTGCCGGTCCGTCAGCAGAGCCGCAGCCGGGACGCGTACCGGCCGGACGGGAAGGAGCCGCCGGACGACGGTGTCTTCTGGGCGCCGATCGAGGAGGTGCACTGGGACGGCACCCCGGTCCGGGACGACCCCGCTCCCCGTTCGCGGGCCCAGGCGACGGACCGTCGGGGCGCGGCACGGACGACCGCGCTGCCCGACCCCCTGTCCGGACTGACCGTACTGGTGCTGTTGAGCCTGGTCATCGCCTTCTTCGCCTGGGTCAGCGCGGCACCGTTCTGGCTCGCCGTCGGGCACGGGCGCGACGGCACAGTGGTGATCGACACCTGCACCGGAGCAGGGCTCACCCAGCGGTGCCGGGGGATCTTCACGGCGGACGAGGGGCGGTTCCTGGCGCACGGCGTACGTGTCAGCGGCGTACCCGCCGGAGGTGGCGCACCGGGAGCCGCGCACCGGGCCCGGATGACCGGACCGGACGGCGGCACCGCGTACGCCGACACCGGCGCGAGCCGGCACCTGCGCTGGCTGCCCGGGCTGGTGGTGGTGCTCGGCTGCGCCGCCGGCATCGTCCGGTGGACCGGGTCGGCCCGGCTGCCCGGCCGGCGACACCGTCGGTGGGCGGTGGCCGCCGCGCTCGCCGGTCCGTCGCTGATCACCCTCGGCTTCCTGGCCGCCGCCTGGTGAGCGCGGCGGGTCAGCTGTGCACGATGGTGTAGACCTCGCGACGGCGTAGGGCGTATTCGGTGGCGACATCGGTGATGGCGTCCCGGCGGGACCGTCCGGCGGCCTCGCGCTCGGCGACCGCGGCCCGCAGGGTGTCGTCGTCGGGGCGTTCCCCGGCGGTCACCGGCGCGCCGGCCACCACCAGGGTGATCTCCCCGCGCGGCTCGGTCTCCGAGGCCCAGCGGGCCAGGTCACCGAGGGGCCGGCGGAGCACCTCCTCGTACGTCTTGGTCAGCTCCCGGCAGAGCGCGGCCGGCCGGTCCGCGCCGAACGTCTCGGCCAGGTCGGTGAGCGCCGCGCCGATCCGGTGCGGCGCCTCGAAGAAGACGAGGGTGCGCTCCTCGGCGGCGAGCGCCCGCAGCCGGGACCGGCGGGCGCCTCCGGCCCGGGGTAGGAACCCCTCGAAGCAGAACCGGTCGCAGGGCAGGCCGGAGACGGCGAGGGCGGTGGTCACCGCGCTGGGCCCGGGCGCGACGGTGACCGGCGCACCGGCGTCCAGCGCGGCCCGGACCAGCCGGTATCCCGGGTCGGAGACGCTCGGCATGCCGCCGTCGGTCACCAGTGCCACCGCGTACCCGTTGCGGATGACCTCGACGAGTTCGGGCGTACGCCGTTCCTCGTTGCCCTCGAAGTAGGAGACGATGCGGCCTCCGACGGTGATGTCGAGGTCGCGGGCCAGGCGGGTGAGGCGTCGGGTGTCCTCGGCGGCCACCACGTCGGCGCTGGCCAGCACCTCCCGGAACCGCACCGAGGCGTCGGCGGGGTTGCCGAGCGGGGCACCGAGCAGGATCAGGCGCCCAGCTTCGGACATTTCACCCACGACATCGTCTCCTTCATCGACAGCGAATACCGGTATCAGGGACGACGGGCGCCACAGGACACCCTGGCAGCCTACGATCGCCGGGTGACGAGTGCGTCGACAGCGCAGAGCCCGAGCGCCGACCCGGCAGACACGGTCGAGGTGTCCGGCGAGCCCAGCCCCCATCCGGAGGCGGCCCCGCCGCCCACCGACGGCGGGGGTGTGTCCGCCGTGGTCCGTCGACGGTTCGCCACCGTCGACACCCGGATGGACCCGTACTCGTGGCTCGCCACCGCCGTGGTGGTGGCGATCGCGGCGATCCTGCGCTTCGTCGGCCTGTCCAGCCCCAAGGGCAAGATCTTCGACGAGACGTACTACGCGAAGGACGCGTACGGGCTGATCAGCCGTGGCGTCGAGTGGAACTACAAGGACAACGTCCCGTCGTACGTGGTGCACCCGCCGCTGGGCAAGTGGCTCATCGGCGTCGGCGAGTGGGCCTTCGGCTACCAGGACGCGGAGTCGAAGGTGTCCGTCGGCGGACACCTGTTCACCACCGCGCCGGAGTTCGGCTGGCGGTTCTCGGCGGCCCTGATCGGCACGCTGTCGGTGCTGCTGCTGGTCCGCATCGGTCGGCGGCTGTTCCGCTCGACGGTGCTCGGCTGCGCGGCCGGCCTGCTGCTCGCGCTCGACGGTTTCCACCTGGTGCTGTCACGCGCCGCGCTGCTCGACATCTTCCTGCTGTTCTTCGTGCTGGCGGCCTTCGGCGCGCTGGTGCTGGACCGGGACGCCCGGCGTCGGCGCTGGGCACGCGCGTTGGACGAGGGCCTCGACCCCAGCCTGCCCGGCCGCGCGGGCCGGCCGTCGACCGGCTGGCGGACGTGGCCGTGGTGGCGGCTGGCCGCCGGCGTGCTGATCGGTTGCGCCTGCGCGGTCAAGTGGAGCGCGCTCTACTTCGTGCCGGTGTTCGCCCTCTTCGTGATCCTCTGGGAGGTCGGGCTCCGCCGGTCGGCGGGCGTCCGCAGGCCCTGGCGGGACACCTTCCTCGACGAGGTGCCCTGGCTCGTGCTGGCGGGGTTGCTGATGATCGGCACCTACCTGGCGACCTGGTCGGGGTGGCTGCTCAGCGACGACGGCTACTACCGGCTGGCGTCGTCGTCGGCGTACCCGACGGGGTCACTCAGCGACACCCCGGTGATCGGCCCGCTGGTCAACCTCTTCGAGTACCACCGGGCCGCGTACGGGTTCCACGCCCAGCTCGACGATCCGCACAAGTACCAGTCGTGGCCGTGGCAGTGGTTGCTGCTCGGCCGCCCGGTCGCGTTCCACTGGTCGGGGGACGGCGCCTGCGGCGCGCCGACCTGCGCCTCGGAGATCCTGCTGCTGGGCACTCCGCTGCTGTGGTGGTCGTTCCTGCCCGCTCTGGTGGCGCTCGTCTGGTTGGGCGTCGCCCGCCGGGACTGGCGGGCCGGCGCGATCCTGCTCAGCGTGGCCGCTGGCCTGCTGCCCTGGTTCTGGTTCGCTCTCGACGGCCGGACGATGTTCTCGTTCTACGCGGCCCCGGCGCTGCCCTTCCTGGTGCTCGCCGTGGTGTACGTGCTGGGTGCGCTGATCGCCCCGGCGGAGGGCGATGTGGGTGAGACGGCGGCGTTGACACCCGGGACGGCCGGCTACGAACGACGGCTGGTGGGCAGCATCGCGGCGGGGGCGTACGTGCTGCTGGTGGGGCTGTGCTTCGCCTACTTCTATCCGATCTTCGTGGGCAAACTGATCCCGTACTCGGACTGGCTGGCCCGGATGTGGCTCGACGGTCGCTGGATATAAGCATCGGCAGGCGACGCGCCGCACAGCGCGAAGCAGATCGGGCCCGCACGCGTCACGCGTACGGGCCCGATCTTTGCTTGCCGCGCTCGACAAGCTCTACACGAAGACGCGCGCCCCGATCGCCTGCCACGGGGGAAGCGGGCGATTGGGGCGCGCATGAAGAGCTTAACCACCGCGCGCCACCGGCACAACGGGTCAACTTGGGTCGGATTTCCGACCGATTCCGGCCGGGCCGAGGACTATCCTCCCGCCGTTGACCGAGGGTGACCTGACGTGGACCCAGCGCCCCCGACGATGGCGCTCCGGCCCTTCCGGGACGACCCCGGCACCCCGACGATCATCCAAAGTGGATCTCACTACACTGCGGGCCGTGATCAACTTCAGACGATCGGCGGCCGTCCTTCTCGGACTGCTGGCGACCACCGCGCTGACCGGGCCGGTCCCGGCGGCGGCCGACGAGGAGCAGGTGGCCGAGCCGCCGCGGGTCGAGCTGGTGCTCGACGTCAGCGGCTCGATGCGGGCGGCGGACATCGACGGGCGCAGCCGGATCTCGGTGGCCCAGCAGGCGTTCAACGACGTGGTGGACGCCCTGCCGGAGGAGACCCAGCTCGGCATCCGGGTGCTCGGCGCGACCTACAAGGGCAAGGACAAGAAGGTCGGCTGCCAGGACACCCAGCAGATCGTGCCGGTCGGTCCGGTCGACCGGAGCGCGGCCAAGGCGGCGGTGGCGACACTCCGGCCGACCGGGTTCACCCCGGTCGGGCTGGCGCTGCGCTCCGCCGCACAGGACCTGGGCACCGGGGCCACCACTCGACGGATCGTGCTGATCACCGACGGGGAGGACACCTGCGCCCCACCGGACCCGTGCCAGGTGGCCCGGGAACTGGCCGCGCAGGGCACCAGCCTGGTCGTCGACACGCTCGGCCTCGCACCCGACGAGAAGGTACGCCGCCAGTTGCTCTGCATCGCCGGGGCGACCGGCGGCACGTACACCGCGGCGGAGAGCGCCGACGAGCTGACGGGCCGGATCAAGCAGCTCGTCGAGCGGGCCGGCGAGACGCACACCCGGGCGCCGACCGTGGTCGGCGGCACGGACGCCTGCGGCTCCGCGCCGCTGCTCGCCCCCGGGGTGTACGCCGACCGGGAGTCGTTCTCCGAGCACCGCTACTACCGGGTGCCGGTACGTCCCGGCCAGGAGCTGCGCGCGTCGGTGAGCATGGCGCTGGACCGCCCGGTGAACCGGGACTACGGGGTGCTGCTGCGGGCCACCGCGGCCGACGGACGGGAACTGGTCCGGGGCGCGGACGCCGGCAGCGGCCGAGCCGACGTGCTCTCCGCCGGTCTGCGCTGGTCAGCCACGGCGGACGAGGAGGACGCCGCCGACGAGGACGCCGCCGACGCGAGCCCGACGCCGGCCGTCGAGCCCACCACCGTCTGCCTGGTGGTCAGCAACTCGTTCGCCGCACGTCCGGGCACCGCGGCGACGCCCGGCATGCCGGTGGAGCTGACCATCGACGTGGTCGCCGCCGCCGGCGCACCGGACGGCCCCGATCTCGGCCGTGGCTGGGCGCTGCTCGCCCTGCTCACCGTGGCAGGTCTGCTCACCGGCCTGATCGCCGGCCTGCTCACCCGCTGGTGGGTCGCCACCTGGAGGGAGAACTGATGCGTACCGCACTGTTCCGGTCGCTGGCGGCACTGGTCGCCGCCGGCGGGGTCGCGCTACTGCCCGCAGCGGCCGTCGCCGCCCCCACCCCGTCTCCGGGCGCCACTGCCGTGACCCGGGCCGGCACCTCGTTCCTCACCGCCACGCCGATCACCGCCGGCCAACCGGTACGCGTGGACGCCTCCGTCGGCGACCACCTGTACTGGTCGTTCACCGCCACCGCCGGGCAGGTCCACGAGATCAGCGCCACCGTCACCTTCCCGAAGGCGCGCGGCGGCGCCTCCACGTGGACGATCGACGTTTTCGACGGGCTGCGCCGACGGCAGGCGTGCACCGCCGGTGCGCAGACGCCGACGGTGGACGGCAAGGCGTCGAGCGTGGCGCTCGGCTGCACCCTGCGCGAGGTTCGTCCCTGGGCGGAACCGTGGTCGGCCGACCCGCTGCCGGGCACGTACGTGGTCCGGCTCTCGGTCACCGACCTGCCCGAGCCGGACCTGGGCGCACCCATCGACGTGGACCTGCTGGTCGGCGTCGTCACCGACCGGGGCGCCTCGGCCGACGACGGTGAGCTGGCCGCCCCGCTGGTGCCGAACACCAAGGCGGGCACGGTGCTCAACGCCGTACCGACGCCGGAGCCGGACGCCGACGACGACGGTGGCTCGCTGACGGACTGGCTGCCGGATCTCGGCTCGCGCTGGGTCTGGACCGGCATCGGCGGCGTGCTCGCCGCGGTGGCCGGGGTGGTCGGCTTCGCTCTGACCCGGCGGCCCCGGCGGCCCTGAGCCGACCGTGTGCGTCGTGGCCCCGCCCGGTTCGCCGGCGGGGCCACCGGCGTTTTTCAGCTACGTCGCGTCCCCCGGGGTAGCCAGCCGATGAACCGGTCCTGCAACGACATCACCGGCGCCGCCCGCAGGTCCTCGGCGGCGGCGGCGAGACAGGACCCCAGGTAGACGCTGAGCATCGCCCGGTCACCCCCGTACTCCGCCAGCAGCCGGTCGCGCTTCGTGGCGCACGGCCACTCATCGCCGCAGGAGCCGCAGTCCCAGCCCGGGGTCGTCGGTGCGTGGTCGTCGGCCCGACCCCCAGGCCGTTCGGCGCCATCGCTCATCGCAGGTCCTCCAGATGTTCACGGGACTGGCCAGCTCTTGATGGTGGTCCCCCCGGAGCCATCATGGAGAGCGCGACGCGTCCCTCCGGTGTTACATCTTTGCGGTACGTTCAGCGGTCGTGGGAGTCAGAAATATGACGGTGGTGCGAATACCCCCTCGCTACCGGGCGGTAGGTTCCCGTCGTGCGTGACCTCCTGCCGCCGACGGTCGCCGTGGCCGTCGCCGCGCCCGACGACTGGACCGGCGACCTCCTCGACGCCGAGCAGGCGTGTCTCAGCGAGCAGGCGGTGCAGACCCGTCGACGGGACTTCACCGCCGGCCGGGTGTGCGCCCGTCGGGCGATGGCCGACCTCGGCCTGCCGCCGGTGGCCGTGCCCAGCGCCGCGAACCGCGCACCCGTCTGGCCGGCGGGCGTGGTGGGCGCCATCACCCACACCGCCGGCTACTGCGCCGCCGCGGCGGCGCGTGCCGCCGTCGTGCGGTCCGTCGGTATGGACGCCGAGCAGCACCGCGAGATCAATGCGGGGGTACGCCGACTCGTGCTGCTGCCCGAGGAGGAGGAGAGCTGCGCGCGGCTGCCCTCCGGCGTCCTGTGGCCGATCGTGTTCTTCAGCGCCAAGGAGACCGTCTACAAGGTCTGGCACCCGGTCGTCGGGTCCTGGCTGGACTTCCACGACGCCCGACTGGAGATCGACCCGGACGCCGGGACGTTCACCGCCCGGATCGCGGCGGCGCGGGTGGACGCGGCGGAGGCCGCTCACCCGCCGAGCACGATCACCGGCCGGTTCGTGGTCGCCGACGGCCTGGTACGCACCGCTGCCGTCCTCGCACCACACTGACCGCCAGCGTCCATGCTGGCCACCGCGGGGACGGTGGGACAACGCCCGGCGCGGCGACCGGGTGCCCGGCGGCGCACGGTAGCGTCGGCGGGTTCCCGAACCGCACGTACGAGGCGTCAAGGAGTACGGTGACCCACCCCCAGCCCTCCGTCGGACCGCAGGACCTTCAGCAGCCGAGGCCGGAGCCGCCGCTCCCGGCGACACCGCAGCAGTCCGTCGCAGACCCGACGGTCCCGCCGGCGACGCCCAGCCCCTGGTCGGCGGCGGGCAGTGGGCCGGTTCCGCCGCCGTACTCCGGCGCCGCGTACCCGCAGGCCGCCGGGCCGGGCCACCCGCTCACGATGCCGCCGCCCGTCCCGCCGACGACGTCGCAGCGGACCGTGGTCGCCGTCGCGGTGACGACGGCCGTGCTCGCCCTGCTGCTCTGCGCCGGCGGCATCGTGGCCGTCGTCATCGGCACGAAGAACGCCGCCAACAATGTGACCGAGGCGCTGCCCACCCCCGGCGTCACCGGCGACGTCGGGCAGCCGGCCGCCGGGGCGATGCCCTCGCCCGTACCGTCCGTCGCCGGCAAGGCCCGGAACATGTCCGTCGGGGACACCCTCGTCATCGACGACAACGGCGGCACCGTCGAGATCACCGTGACGAAGTTCCACACCGCCACGAAGCCCTGCAAGACGTACGGCCTCAAGCCCGACGAGGGCCTGTTCGTGATCGCCGACGTGACGGTGACGGTGACCAAGGGCACCGGTTCGGCGAACCCGCTCTTCTTCCAGTGGGTCGCCGCCGACGGCACTGAGACCAACGCGGTCACGGGCGCCTTCTCCGGCTGTGGCAAGCCGATCCCGGCCGGCAACGACCTGGCCGCGGGCAGCAGGCGTACCGGAAGCGTGGTGTTCGACGTGCACGACACCTCGGGAGTGCTGGAGTACCAGCACCGGTTCGCGACCGCCGGCTCCTGGAGGCCCTGACACGCCCGTGGGGCCGGCCCGCTGATCGGACCGGCCCCACGTGTTCGACAGGTCAGCAGCCGGTCCACCGGACCGGGGTCACCCGGTCGGCGTTCCGGAAGCCGACGATGGTGCCCGTGTCGGCGATGGACCGGGCGCCGAGGCCCACCCGCTCGCCGCCGCCGGGCAGGACCTGGGAGGTGGCGCCGCGGGCGACCCGGTCACCGCCGACCACGACGCCCTTGGCGTTGACGTCGTTCAGCAGACCCAACTGCGGGTCGAGCGTCGTGTAAGAGCCGTCCCGGACGTCCCACCGCACCATGGCCGCCTGAGCGTTGCTGAGGCTGACCCGGCCGACGGCCCAGTGTCCCGCTGCCGCGTGGATCTCGGTCGACTCGGCTCCGGGGAAGACGAGCGGCTTGATCCGGCCGTTGGGCCGACGGACCCAGGCGGTCCAGTTCGCGAACTCCCCGGCCGAGCCGACGATGGTCCCGTTCGGCGTGATCCCCTGCGGCCGGGCGTTCGCCGGCGCCTGGAGCACCTCGACCGTGCCCGGCCGGTCGGCCGGCCAGCGCAGCCCGACGTACTCCCCGGGCACGATGTCCGAGCCGATGCCGACGATGTCGCCGGCCTTGTTGATGGCGGTAACCGAGATGCCGCTGGACGGCAGCGTCGGCAGCTGTTCGAACCGGCCGTCGCGGTAACGCCACGGTTGGGCGATACCGTTCTCCGACCAGCCGTTGCCGATCACGACGCCGCTCTCGTTGATGTCGGCGGGCTCGACTTCGTTGCGGCCCGGCGCCGGGATCTCGGTGAGCTGCTGCCCGTCCCAGAGCAGCATCAGGTACTGGTTGTCGCTGGCACCGACCCGCAGGGCGGTGCCAGCGACGAAGCGACCCGACGGGTCGATGGCGGTCGCGTCGGCGCGGTAGGTGTCCGTCGGGTAGGGCAGCGTGCTGATCGTGCAAGCGCGGGCGGTGGTCCTCGCGGGCGAGGCGGTCGCTGGCGAGGACAGGGCGATGCCGAGGGAGGCGGCCAGCAGTCCGGTGGCGGTGCCGGCGAGCATCCGGTGTCGAGCGGTGTGGGTCATCTTCTTCTCCCCGTGTGGAGCCCGGCGTTCCCGGGCGTCAACTGATGCCAGATGGACACCTGGGAACGTCCCGGGGTTGCGGCCTGTCCGATGAGCGACATGGTTGGCTCGCGCGGCCCGTCGTCTGCTATGGACGGTCATTGGCCGGCCCGTGTGGACGGCTCTTGCCCGATGCCCGCCGTGGTCCCAGGATCGGACGGGTGATCATCGATCGGCCGCGTTCGAGCCACACGCTGGACTACCACCTGATCCTGCCCGCAGCGGGCGTTCACGACGGGGAGGGCATCCTCGTCGAGGAGTTCACCCGCCAGGACGACTTCTGCGCCACCGGCCTGTACAGCGTGAGGTGGACGCCGGGCGGCGGCTGGTGGAGTTCCGCCGCGCTGAGCCGCGGCCTGCGTGCCGATCCGGCCGTACTCGCCCGGGTCGTCCCCACCGGACGCGCCGAGGCGAGGGACGCCTACCGCCGCCTCGGGGGTGGTGACCTGCCGTCCGAGGTCGTGCTGCGGACGTACTTCGGGGATCATCAACCGATCGCGGCGACCGCGCCGCTGCGACTCGGCCCGCCCCAGCCACCGGAGGGCTTTCACGAACGACGTCTGTACCGCGTCCTGTTCGCGAAGGACCTGCGGGCGGAGCAGGTGACAGCTCTGCGGCGTCTCTGGCGCACGACGGGTGGCGGCACCGCCGGTTCGGTCGCCGACGGTCGCCACGAGGTCGCCGGCGCCCGGTTCACCTGGGACCTGCGACGGGTCGGCCGCACCCTCGCCTGGAGCCTCGACGTGACGGTCCTGTTGCGGGGAGGCGGAGCCGAGGCGGTACGCGCGACCCTGACGAACCTCACGAACCTGCTGCGACAGCAGGGGCTGATCACCGTGACGACCGAACGGTTCGCCTAACCGCTCTGCCGATTTTGCAATGATGTACGTCGATGTTGCCAGACTGGTGCCAGACGTGTTGGAATGGCTCGTATCGCCGCAGCGCGGAGGCAACCGCGCTGGGAACGGCCAGCGCGGGAGCAGCGCAGTGCCGGCAGCGCGCCGCTTGGGCAGACGCTCGCCTGCCGCACAGCCGGGCCACCTCCGTGACGACGGACAGCTCGCCGACAGGCGGCCGCGCCCGTCGTACGCATCCCCCGACACGTGCCCCCGACGGCCGACGCGCTCGACGTCGCACCCGCCGGGGCGTCCGGTTCGGTCCGCCAGGACGCCGGAACCGGCGACGAGGTGAGAGGCAATGATGAGTTCCCCAGAGAATGCCGCCAGGTGGTACCGGAACCGGCTGGTGTGGGTGGCGGTGATCCTGCTGGTGGTGTCGGCCGGCGCGGTCGTACTGGTCAGGCGGACGGACCAGGACGCGAAGCCGGCGGACCTGCAGGCGCAGATCACGGCGCGGATGCGGACGACGCTCGAACAGGCGGACCCGGGGCAGCACAACCATGCCGGCCACGGCGCGCAGCAGGCGGCGACCGAGGGTAAGCCGCCGGTGATCTGCGGGGTCCGCGTCTACGGGTACGAGCCAACCGACGCCGCCGCGCTGGCCGACGTGCGTACGGTCTACGGCTTCCACCTGTGCGGAGTCGCCGAGAAGAAGCGCCCCTGGGACGTGGCGGTCAAGCTGGCCGGCCCGCTGATCATGGACATGTCGACCAACCCTCCGGGCATCCAGGTGGTCGAGGCGACCGCCGATGTCATGTTCGTCGACCGGCTACGGCAGATGTTCCCGGACAAGTACGAGGAGTTGGCGCTCAAGGAGGCGCTGACCCAGTCGGAGATGGCCGACCAGCGTCGCCGGTACGACGCCGCAGCCGGCCTCTGACCAGGTTCCTCCGATCGTGGTGTCCACCCTGACCACCTCATATCCCATTTTAGATAGATCAGCATTGATATTTAGACACATGGATGTAACAGTGGGTTTGGGAGCGTTCCCACCCCCGATCACCCCCGAGAACGGAGGATGAACCGTGCGTTCAACCAAGTCCGATCAATCCGGCGGGCGACCCCGGTCAACCGTCCGTCGGTCCCTCCAGGCGCTGGTCCTGCTGTTCGCCATGGTGGCCGGCGCACTGCCCTCGGTCGGCGCGGCCCAGGCACACGGCACCGTCATCAACCCGGCGACTCGCGCCTACCAGTGTTGGAAGACCTGGGGCAACCAGCACACGAATCCGGCGATGCAGCAGCAGGACCCGATGTGCTACCGGGCGTTCCAGGCCAACCCCGACACCATGTGGAACTGGATGAGCCAGCTGCGCGACGGTCTCGGCGGCCAGTTCCAGGCCCGCACCCCGGACGGGCAGCTGTGCAGCAACGCCCTCTCCCGCAACGACTCGCTCAACCAGCCGGGAGCGTGGAAGTCGACAGCGGTCAGCCGCAACCTGACGGTCCAGATGTACGACCAGGCCAGCCACGGCGCTGACTTCTTCCAGGTCTACGTCTCGAAGCAGGGGTTCAACCCGGCCACCCAGAAACTCGGGTGGGGCAACCTGGACCTGATCGCGACCACCGGACGCTACGCGCCGGCGCAGAACATCTCGTTCAACGTCACGATCCCGTCCTCGCGCAGCGGGAACCACATCCTGTTCGTGCTGTGGAAGGCGTCGCACATGGACCAGACGTACATGTGGTGCAGCGACATCACCGTCAGCTGACGGTAGGACTCGACAGCCACGGCACACAGCAAGGGCGGGTTCCCGGTCACCCGGGGAACCCGCCCTTGCCCTGCTGGTGGAGCTGAGGGGATTTGAACCCCTGACCCCCTCGATGCGAACGAGGTGCGCTACCAGTCTGCGCCACAGCCCCCCACCGGCGAACCGGCTTCGGTCCCACCCGGCTTACACCGGGCGGGCCGGCAGCAAGGCTAACAGGTCGCCCGCCTCCACCGCGAATCCACCCCCGGTGCGCCGCGCCGGCCGCGTCCGAGATCCACTCGGCGTCCAGGAAACCGGGGCATCCCGGGTACCCAGACACCACACCTTCCCGGAAGCCGAGTCGATCAAGCGCCGCCCGGACCCCACACCCGCCTTGATCGACTCGACATCGCCGATATGGGGGCATCAACGCGCGGCGACACCCCAACTTCGGCGATCTGGAGTCGATCAAGCGCCCCCAGGCCCAGCGAGGGCCGACCCGGGTTCGGCGACAGCCGACGCAGGCCCAGCGACAGCCGGCGTGCGCATGGTCAGGCGCCGCGGCCGGCCTCGTAGGGGCGGCCGCGCAGGCCACCCGAGCGGCGGTACGAGACCGAGCCGCCGTTGACCGCCGCCGGCAGGTCCGCGGGGCGGTCGAGGCCCATGGCGGCTCGGCGTACCCCTTCGCGTTGGGCTGCCAGACGGCGCTGCGCCTCCCGGCGGGCCGCCGCGCGACGGGCCTGTTCGCGGCGGACCTCCGCCTGGCGAGCGGCCAACCACGCCGCCTCCCGGGCCCGGGCGCGACGCCGACGACGGGCGGCGAGGGCCCGCCGACGCAGGTGTACGACGTACACGGCCAGCAGCATGAAGGTGACCGAGAAGCCGATCCAGAAGCCGGGGCTGACGAACAGCACGCCGATCAGCTCGACGACGTTGAGCAGCAGCAGCGCGGCGAGGACGCGGCGTCGCCGGTACACGGCGGGGGTGTGCTGCCGGCGCGGCGGACGACGGCGGGGCCGCTTCGGGGCTGCCGGCACGGCGCGCAGTCGACCGGAGCGGCGTGCC
The DNA here is from genome assembly GCF_053585025.1 of Micromonospora sp. RB23. Classification (NCBI taxonomy): domain Bacteria; kingdom Bacillati; phylum Actinomycetota; class Actinomycetes; order Micromonosporales; family Micromonosporaceae; genus Micromonospora; species Micromonospora sp. RB23. The sequence goes on along the minus strand of NZ_CM132111.1, from coordinate 1,030,736 downwards.
GCCGGAGGTGCGGAGACCGGTGCGGCCAACTTCCCCGTAGCCACATCCTCACTGAGCGTGACGACGAGCGAGCGGGGTGGATGGACGGGCTGGCGTCCCGGCACAGTGCGACGCCGCCGGCGGCGCTGGAGCACCCGCGCCGTCGACTGCGCCCGCTCCGCCACCAGCCGCTCGGTGGCGTCGTACCGGCGAACCAGCGCCGGAGCCAGGGCGAGCAGGCCGGCGGCGGCGAGGACGGCGAGGAGCACCGAGGTCGGCACCCTCACCCCTCCCGTCACCGAATTCGGAGCAACCGCTCCCCGACCGCAGGATCTTCCACCGAACACGCCTGAGCGCGTGGATCGTCCGGGCGGTGAGCGCTTGCCGCAGCTTGCAGTTACTTGAGGTTACGGTGCACCGTCCGGGATACCGCTGCGCCGCGCCGATCCCGTCCGTGGGACAGCCGCTACCGCGCCGTGGCGCGGATCCGGTGCCAGCGGGCCAGCAGACCGCCCTCGGCGGCGACTTCCTCGCTCGTCATCGCGTATCCGATATGGTCACGCCACGCGCCGTCGATGTGCATGTAGCGCACGTGGTACGACTCCTCGCGGAAGCCCAACTTCTCCACCACCCGCCGCGACGGGCGGTTCTCCGGCCTGATGTTGACCTCGATCCGGTGCAGTCCACCCGGGCCGAACGCGTGGTCGACGGCGAGCGCGAGCGCGGTCGGGATCACACCCTGCCCGGCCACCCGGGCGTCGACCCAGTAGCCGACGTAACCGGAGCAGAAGGCGCGGCGCACGATGCTGCCGACGTTGAGGTGCCCGACCAGCCGATCCCGGTCGGCTTCACGCAGGCAGACCGCGAAGGGCATCCCCTCGCCCTCGCGGGCCGAGCGCCGCTGGTCGCGGTACACCCAGCGGAACGCGGCCGGCGAGTTCAGCTCGTCCCAACCACCCGGCAGCGACGACTCCCAGGGCGCCAGCCAGGCCTGGTTGGCCCGCCGTACCTGCGACCACGCCGCCGCGTCGGAACGCCGGTACGGACGCAACAGCACCGGACCGTCGACCAGCACCGCCGGCCAGCCGGGCGCACGGACCGGTCCGAAGAGACTCACCCGCACAGTCTCCCGCGCGGGACCGGTTCGCGCGCAAGTGGACCCTCGACATCCCGCCCGGGGGATCTCACCGACGGCGGTCCAGCAGCAGGACGTCCACGGTGGAGCCGGCGGCGGCGGTGGTGACCCGCTCCCCGAGCACCAGGAGCCCGTTCGCCTCGGCGAGGCCGGAGAGGGTGAACGGACCTCCCCGCAGCGGCTGCACGGTGTAGCCGCCGCCGCGTCGCTCGGCGACGTGCGCGGGCCGGAACTCGCGCAGCCCGCCCGGGGACGACACGGTCTCCAGCAGGTGCGCCCGGACGCTGGGACGGAACACCGGCTCGGCGCCGGCGAGCAGTTGGATCGCCGGTCGGGCCAGCACCTCGAAGCCGATCAGCGCGGCGCCCGGGTCGCCGGGCAGGCAGACCACCGGCACCTCCTCGGCGCCGACGGTGCCGAACCCGAGGGCGGTACCGGGGTAGAGCGCCACGTCGGTGAAGGTCACCGGCCCGGCCCGGCCGCCCTCGCGGCGGGACAGGATCCGCCGGACCATGTCCCCGGGGCCGGTGCCGGTCCCGCCGGTGGTGATGATCAGGTCGGCGCGCAGGGTCTGGTCCTCCAGCAGGCCGCGCAACCCCTCCGGGTCGTCGTCGCAGATGCCCACCCGGTACGCCAGGGCACCCACCTCGGCCGCGGCGGCGGTCAGCGCGTGCGAGTTGGCGTCCACCACCTGACCGGGCTGGCTGCCGCGGCCCACGTCGACCAACTCGTCCCCGGTCGCCACGATGACCACCCGTGGACTCGGCCGGACCACCACGTGGCCGATGCCGGTGGCCGCGAAGACCGCGACGAGGGCCGGGGAGACGTACGTGCCGGCGCGGGCGAGCAGGGTGCCGGCGGGCAACTCCTCACCGGCGCGGCGGACGCCGTACCCCCGCTTGGGGGTGCGGAAGATCTCGACGGCGGCCATGCCCTGATCGGTCCACTCCACCGGCACCACCACGTCCGCGGCGACCGGCAGCGGCGCCCCGGCGGCCACCGAGAAGCACGAGCCCGGGGTGAGCCGCACCGGACGCCAGCTCGCAGCGCCCAGGTCGCCGACCACGTTGAGCCGGATGCTCCGCCCGCCGGGAGTGCCGGAGGGGGCGGGGACGTAGCTCGGACCCCGACCCCCTCCGGAGATGTCCTCCCAGCGGGCCGCGTACCCGTCGACGGCCGCCTGGTCGAAGGCCGGGAAGGCGTGCGGCGCGACGACGTCCTCGGCGAGGACGTTGCCGTGCGCCTGGGTGAGGTCGAGGTCGAGTGGCGGCAGCGCTCGTAACCTGCGCAGCACGCTGCCCAGGTAGTCGGCGAGCGGCGTCAACTCGTTCGCGGCCGCCTCGGCGTCGGCCGTCGCGGTCATGTACCAGATCCGCCTGCCGCGTCGGCCTTGACGAAGTCGGCCAGCCAGGCGCGGAACTCGGTGCCGACGTCCGCACGCTCGGCGGCGATCTGCACGACGGTCTGGAGGTAGCCCAGCGGCATACCGGTGTCGTAGCGGGTGCCCCGGTAGACGATCGCGTGCACCGGGGTGCCCTCGGTGCGCAGCAGCTCCATCGCGTCGGTCAGCTGGATCTCGCCCCCGCTGCCCGGCTTGGTCCGCCGGATCGCGTCGAAGATCGTGCCGGGCAGCACGTACCGGCCGAGCACCGCCAGGTTGCTCGGCGCGTCCTCCGGCTGCGGCTTCTCCACCATGCCGGTCACCTTGACGACCTCGCCGATGTCGGTCAGGTCCGCCTCGGCGGGCTCGACCGAGGCGATGCCGTACCGCTTGGTGTCGGCCGGGTCGACCTCGAAGAACGCGAGCACCACGCCGCCGGTGCGGGCCTGCAACTCCAGCATCGCCGGCAACAGCGGCTCGGACGGCTTCACGAACTCGTCACCGAGCAGCACCGCGAAGGGCTGGTCGCCCACGTGGGCCTCGGCGTACCCGATCGCGTGCCCGAGCCCGAGCTGCTCCGGCTGCCGGACGGTGTAGATCTCGGCCAGCTCACCGGGCCGACGCACGGCCGCCAGCCGCTCGTCGTCGCCCTTCTCCGCCAACCTGGTCTCCAGGTCCGGGCGCCGGTCGAAGTGGTCCACCATCGACGTCTTACCCCGACCGGTGATCAGCAACACGTCGCCGATGCCGGCCTGGGCGGCCTCCTCGACGATGTACTGCAGCACCGGCCGGTCGACGACCGGCAGCAGCTCCTTGGGAACCGCCTTGGTGGCCGGCAGGAAGCGGGTGGCCAGTCCGGCGGCCGGAATGACGGCCTTGACCGCCAGGGGACGGCCGGTTGCGGCGACCGTCGCTGAGGGGTTCGCTGAGTGCTCCGACATGCCGCGAGACTATCGGCCACGGCTCTGCCGCGGCGGGTGTGGCCCAGAAGACGCGCCGCCGCCCGGCCCCGGCCGCGCCGCGTCCGGGCCGGTCCGCGCGGCGTCCGCCGGGCCGTCCGCCGGTTCCGGCCGCGCGTGCGCGGGTACCGACCGGTTCGATTCGGGTACGCCCGCGGCCGACTCCGACCGGGCGTGGCCGCCCGGCTCCCGCGGGACCTGCACGGACCGGCCGGCCCTGGGCAGCCCGTCGGGTGGGCTGACCGCGCCGGCCGGCACCGGTATCTCCCGCGTCGGCACGTCGGGGCGGACCTCCGCGACGCGGTAGGTGTCCCGGCCGGCGGCCTTGGCCACGTAGAGGGCGTCGTCGGCGGCCTCCAGCACCTCCCGCCCGGTGCTGCCGTGGTCCGGATAGACGGCGATGCCCACCGACACGGTGACCACGATCGGCCCCGAGTACGCCTCGACGGCGATCGGCGTCTCGCGTACCGCCGCGCCCAGCCGCTCCGCGACGATCGCCGCGCCCCGGGCGTCGGTCTCCGGCAGGAGCAGCACGAACTCCTCCCCGCCCTGCCGGAACGCCAGGTCCACCTCGCGGATCTCCCCGCGTACCCGCCGGGCGAACTCCGCCAACACGGTGTCCCCCGCCGCGTGCCCGTACGTGTCGTTGACGTCCTTGAAGCGGTCGAGGTCGAGGGCGAGGACGCTGAGCATCCGGCCGAACCGGCTGGCCCGCTCGACCTCCCGTCGGATCGACTCGCGCAGGTAGCGGTAGTTCCACAGCCCGGTGAGCGGATCGGTGAGGGACAGCCGCTGGGCCTCCTCGTGCACCCGTACGTTCTCCACCGCCACGGCCGCGTGCCCGGCGAAGGTGCGCAGGGTGACCAGGTCGTCGTCGTCGAATTCGTCCGCGCCCACCCGGTCGTAGAGCGCCAGCACGCCGAGGGCCGCCGCCGGGGCGCCCGAGTCATCGGTAGCCCTCTCGCCGGCCGGGGTGGGCGTCGGGCCGCCGCCGAGCCCGGTCGTGCCCGGGGCGGCGAAGGGGACCGCCACGTAGGTGCGGCAGCGCGGCTCGCCGATCGGCGCCTCGGTCGGTTCCACGCGTCCCCGCTGCGGCTCGCCGGTCGCGGCCACCGCGCCGACCACACCGACGCCCACCGGCACCCGCAGGGTCTGCGGCCCGTCCGGGTCCGGGACGGGCCAGCGCCCGTCCAGACCCTCGCTGCACTGCGCGACCAGCATCCCGCCGGCCTCCACCAGCAGCACCGCGCCGGCCCGCGCGCCGGTGGCCGCGATGGCGCTGTGCAGGATCACCCGCAGGATGCGTTGCAGATCGTGGGTGCTGGCCAGGGTGTCGCCGAGCACCGCCAGATGCCCGCGGAGCTGGTCACGGCTGCTGGTCAGCGCCGCGACGTACGAACCGGTCTCGCGGGTCATCCGGTTGAACGCCTCCGCGAGCCGGCCCAGCTCGTCCCGGCCGCGCACCGGCACCCGGGCGGTCAGGTCGCCGTGCGCCACCCGGTCGACCGCGCCGGCCAACTCCACCAGGGGCCGGGTGGTCACCCGGGCCAGGCGCCACGCGGTCAGCACGGCGAGCAGCCCGGCCAGGACGACCACCCCGGCCAACGTGACGTGCAACCCCGGTGGCCTGGTGCTCGGCACCGACAGCACGAGCGGCAGCGGCTGGCCCACGGACGGCCCGATCCGCCGCACGTACCGGCCCTTGGTGGTCTCGGTGACCCGCTCGCCGGTGCTGTGACCGGCGGCGGCCAGCACCCCGTCGCGTACCTCGCGGGACTCGGTGGTGTGCGTGAACCGGACGGCGCTCGCGCCGCCGTCGAGCAGCGTGACCGCGACTCCGCTCACCGCCGCCAGCCGCGCCACGAAGGCCGGGTCGACGAGCTGCGCGGCGGCCACACTGCCCAACAGGGTGCCGGCCGGGTCCCGACGGTCGACGCGGGCCGCCAGCGCGCGGACCGGGCCGGACGTCGCGGCGGCCGGCTCCGCACAGTCCCACCAGGGTGTCGACGGCGCGCCCGGCGAGACGTACGTGACCCGCCCGCTGACGTCGCTGACCAGCACTGCCGCGGCCAGACCGCGACCGACGAGCTGGCCCGCGACGACGGCCGGATCACCGGTGAGGGCGACCGCGTCAGCGGCGGCACGGAGCTGCTGGCAGAGCGCGTCGACCGAGGTACGCACCGCGGACGCCGCCACGGCGAGGCGTTCGGTGGAGCGGGTGCGGTCGACGGCCGTGACGGTGGAGGCGACGAAGAACGCCCCGAGCAGGACCGGGCCGAGCACCACCACGAGGAAGGCTGCCGTCAACCGCCCGCGTAGCGTCACTCGGTCCCCCCGGAAGTTCCGCCTCCGTTGCTTGCGATGCTGACACAGAGCAACCGTGGGAGTGGCGTTGCGTCAGGAGTGTTGCGTGTCAGATTTTTCTGATGAAGCGGAAGTGACGCGGGTGAACAAGCGGGACACCCGGGTACGGCTGCTCGCCCGTCGTCGGGCCCTGGACGCCGCGGCGCGGGTCGAGGCGGCCGGGCGTGTGCAGGCCGAGCTGGTCGCCCTGGTGCGCCGGCTGCGTCCGCACCGGATGACGGCGTACGTGCCGGTCGGTTCCGAGCCGGGCGGGGCCGACCTCGCGGAGGTGTTGCGCGGGGCGTTACCGGCCGGGGGCGAGTTGCTGCTCCCGGTGCTCCGCCCGGATCTCGACCTGGACTGGGCGGCGTACACCGGTCCACACGCGCTGGCCGCCGCCGGCCGGGGCATCCGGGAACCGGTCGGCCCCCGCCTCGGCGTGGCCGCGGTCTCCGGCGCGGAGCTGGTGGTCGTGCCGGCGCTCGCCGTCGACCACCACGGCCGGCGGCTGGGCCGCGGCGGAGGCTCCTACGACCGGGCGCTGGCACGGGTGCCCACGGCGAGCCTCACCGTGGTGCCGTTGCACGACGGTGAGCTGGTCGAGGCGCTGCCCATCGAGCCGCACGACCGTCCGGTCCGCGCGGTGGTCACCCCGTCCGGCGGGATGCGTACGCTTGACGGCGGCCAGGGTACGGCGCAGGGTGTCGCGCCCCACACGTCCGCTGGACGAACCCGGCCCGAATGACGCACCATTGGCACTCGAATACGTCGAGTGCCAACTGGCCGAGTCCAGATACCGGAGGAGAACGTGCCTACGTACCAGTACGCCTGCACCGCGTGCGGTCACCAGCTCGAGGCGGTGCAGTCCTTCTCTGACGAGCCGCTGACCGAGTGCCCGGCGTGTCAGGGGCGGCTGCGCAAGGTCTTCAACTCCGTCGGCGTCGTCTTCAAGGGCTCGGGCTTCTACCGCACCGACTCCCGCGCGTCCGGGTCGGAGACGTCGGCCGGCGGCGCCGCGAGCAAGCCGGCCAAGTCCGAGTCGTCCTCGTCCTCGGGTGGGGACTCCGGCTCGTCGTCCGGGTCGTCCTCGACCTCGTCGTCCGGGTCCTCGTCGTCCGGGTCGTCCTCGTCGTCCGGTGGATCGGGCGGCGGCAAGGCGGCGGCCGCCAGCTCGGCCTCCTGACACCGCCCGGGACTCAGTCCCAGTGCGGGGGGCGTTGGGCGAGGAGCCAGTCGTCGTTGCCGCCGCCGCTGGGCTCGCCCCAGCCGTGGTCGGTGTCGTCCGAGGTCTGCTCGGGCAACACGACGAAGTCGTCGCTCAGGTCGACCGTGCGGTCGTCATCGCCGCGCGCGACCGCGGCGCCGGGGTCCTCGGTGCTCACGAGCGGCAAGACTAGCGCAGGCCGCCGGCGCCGTTGGTAGCGTCGGACGGCGTGACGACCCCCAGCGGTGCCAGCACCCCGGACGACTACTGGCGTCGACCCGGGCCCGGCGACGGCCCGGCGGCGGATCAACCGCCGCCCGCCACACCACCCACCGGCGGGTACACGGGACCGCCCCCGAGCGTGCCGCCTCCGGCGGGCTGGCGTCCCCCCGTACACCTGGAGCCGGCGCCGCCACGACGCCTGCCACCTCAGGACACGGCCGCCCTCGACGCGGCGGAGCAGCGGTCGCAGCGGGTCACCTACGGTTTCGGGGCCGCAGCCGCCGTGGTGGTGGTGGCCCTCGTCTGCCTGCTCTGCTCGCGGATCGTCTTCTGACCGCCTCGCCGCCGGCCTGCTCCGACCGGCGGGCGGCGTCAGAGGGTCGTGCCCCAGACGGCCTCGGCGCCGGAGTGACCGGTCAGGTAGACGTAGACCAGCGCGGCGAGCGACAGCGCGACGGCCGCCACCGCCAGCACCGGCGTCACCAGCGCCGGCAATCGGGGCACCCGGGGGTGTCCGCTGGTCGCCACGAGGAGCGCGATGGCCACGATCCCCAGGGGCACCACGATCCGGAACAGGATGTCGCCGTAGCGCGAGTGCTCGAAGATCTGGTCGAGGATCTGGCCCTGGTACCCGCGGGCGACCAGGGCGTCGGTGAACGCCTCACCGGACTCGATCGCCACGAAGGCGGTCACCGGCGTCACCACGGCGAGGATGCCCAGCGCCCAGTCCAGCCGACGCCGCCAGCCCGGCAGCCCCACGTACGCGATGGCCAGCACCGCCAGCAGGGGGACGAACACGACCATCGCGTGTACGACGAAGACGTGCGTCGGTAGACCGAGGATCTCCTCGAACATCGCCACCTCCAGGCGGATCACGGTCACGGGACCGCCAGCGTACGAACTGCCGGTCGTCCCCGGGCTCTCCCCCGAAAGACACGCGCACGGCGGCGCTGAGGTTCAGCAGCCGGATCGATCTTCACGAGTTGTGTTCGTGACCACCGCCCTCGGGTGACGGTTGTCGTCGCTGGGCGTCCGTGCTGTCATTGGCGCGTGTCCAGAGGTGAGGAACTACTGCGATCGAGGGGCCTGCGTGTCACCCGACCGCGCCTCGCGGTGCTGGACGTCCTCGCCGACGGCGGGCACCTGGAGGTCGACGAGATCACCCGGCGGGTCCGCGAACGCCTCGACTCGGTCTCCACCCAGGCCGTCTACGACGTGCTGGGGGCGCTGAGCAGAGCCGGGTTGTCCCGCCGGATCGAGCCGGCGGGCAGCCCCGCCCGGTACGAGGCACGCGTCGGCGACAACCACCATCACGTGGTCTGCCGGGGGTGCGGCGAGATCGCCGACATCGACTGCGCGGTCGGCAGCGCGCCCTGTCTGGAGCCGGGCGTCGCGCACGGCTTCGAGGTGGACGAGGCGGAGGTGACCTTCTGGGGTCTCTGCCCGAGCTGTCAGTCGCGCCGCGCCGCCGACGGCTGACCCCTCCCCGCCGCCGAGAACGGGCCGCCCCTGCCGGCCGGCACCGACGCGCCGGCCGTGGCACGCTTGGTCGGTGGACTCCGATGACCTCGGCCTCTTCGGTCCGGGTTCGGTCACGTGGAAGGTGCACGAGGAACCGATCCTGATCGTCGCCGGCCTGCGCTCGCTCTACCTCCAGGCGCTGCACCCCCGCGCCATGGCCGGCGTCGCGCAGAACAGCGACTACCGCACGGACGCCTGGGGACGGCTGGTCCGCACCGCCACCTACGTGGCCACCACCGTCTACGGCACCACCGCCGACGCGGAGCAGGCCGGAGCGCGGCTGCGTCGACTCCACGCCCGGCTGCGGGCCACCGACCCCGCCACCGGCGAGGAGTTCCGGATCGACGACCCGGCCCTGCTGCGCTGGGTGCACGTCACCGAGATCGAATCGTTCCTCAGCACGGCCCGGCGGGCCGGTCTGCCGCTCACCGATGACGAGGTGGACGGCTACTACACCGAGCAACGCCGGTCGGCCGCCCTCGTCGGGCTGGACCCGGCCACGGTGCCGGGCACCGCCGCCGAGGTCCAGCGGTACTACCGCGCCGTCCGGCCGGAGCTGCGGATGACCCGGGAGGCCGCCGAGACGGCGCTCTTCCTCACCGCGCCGCCGCTGCCGTGGAAACTCAGTCTGCCGGCCCGGGTGGGCCTCAACCTGGGTCCGCCGCGCTGGGCGTACCTCGGGATCGCCGGCACCGCGCTCGCGCTGCTGCCCCCGTGGGCCCGGCGGATGTACGGCGGGTTGGGGCTGCCCACCACCGAGTTGTCGGCGGACCTCACCGTACGCGCGCTGCGCCTGGCGCTCGGCGCGGTGCCGCGCCGATACCTGGAGGGGCCGTTGATCCAGGCCGCCAAGCAACGTGCCGCCGGTCGGGCGGCGCTGGCCGGCTGACCGACCGCACCCGCCGCGGGCCGCCGTCGACCGGCCGGCACGGACAGCCGGCGGCACGGGACACGCCGCCGCACTGAGCCGGCCGAGGGACGCTCAGCCTTCGGCGGACCGTTCCACGGCCGCCCACGGCTCCTTGCCCGGGGTCTGCGCGCCGGTGGGACAGTGCCGTCGGTAGTCGCACCAACCGCAGCGCGGCCCGGGCGCCACCGGGAACGCCTCGTCGGCGTCACCGCCGTCGGCGACGACCCGCTCGGCGGCCATGATGTCGCGGGCCGTGTCCTCCGCGCGGGCCAACTGACGGGCCAACGACTCGACGGTGTGGTCGTGACCGGCGACCGTGCCGGTCGGCAGGTGGTGCAGCTCGACCCGACGGCACGGCTTGCGGAACACCCGCTCGGCCGCGTACGCGTAGAGGGCCAGCGCCTGGGAGCCCCGGGCGTCGTCGGCGTCCAGCCCGGTGCGGCCCGTCTTGTAGTCGACGATGACCAGCTCCGGACCCTCCGGCCCGGGGCGGGAGTCGATGCGGTCGGCGCGGCCGTTGAAGGCCAGAACGGCGGTCTTGACCGCCACCACCCGCTCGACGCCGAGCGGGTCGGTATCCGGCTCCAACGTCTCGACGTACGCCTCGAGCCAGGTCAGCGCCCTCCGGTAGGCGGCCCGTTCCTGCTCGTCGTCGCGGTAGCCCTCACGAACCCAGGTGCCCTTGAGCAGGGTGGCCAACGCCTCGGGGCGGCGTCGGTCGGCGGGCAACGCGTACCAGTTCTTCAGGGCGGTGTGCACGCTGGCGCCGAGGGAGTTGTGGGCCCAGGGCGGGCCCTTCTGCGGCGCGGGCCGGTCGACGTAGGAGTAGCGGTAGCGGCGGGGGCAGTCGGCGTACGTGCCGAGCTTGCTCGGGGTGCAGACGAACAGTCGTTCCGGCATCCCCTCGAAGCCGAGCTGCTCGGCGCCGCCGGGGCGCTGCTGAGGTGCCCGACCGCCCGCGGCGGGTCGTCCGGCTGAAGAGGCTCGTCGCACGCCTGCGATCCTGCCATCCACCCCCGACATCCCGGGTGTGCCGGTCAGGTCATGTTCACGTAGTGCGTGACGAAGGCGGCAACCGCGTCGGCGATGAGCTGGACGGCGATCGCGGCCAGGAGCAGGCCGGCGATCCGGGTCAACACCTCGATGCCTCCGGGGCGCAGGATCTTGACGATGCCGCCGGAGAAGCGCAGCACGATCCACACGGCGACCATGACGGCGAGGATCGCGGCGGCGATGGCGGTGAAGTCACCCAGGCCGTCGGCCTGCTGGACGAAGAGCATTGTCGCCACGATCGCGCCCGGTCCGGCCAGTAGCGGGGTGCCCAGCGGCACCAGAGCGATGTTCGAGGTGACCTGCTGGCTGGGGTCGTCGGCCTTGCCGGTCAGCAGTTCCAGGGCGACGAGGACGAGCAGCAGTCCACCGGCGGCCTGCAACGCGGGCAGGTCCACGTGCAGGTAGTCGAGCAGCGTCTGCCCGGCCACCGCGAAGATCACGATCACGCCGAGAGCCAACGCCACGGCCTGCCACGCCGCCCGGTTACGGTCGCGCGCCGGCAGCGGCCCGGTCAGCGCCAGGAAGATCGGCATCATGCCCGGGGGGTCGGTGATCACCAGCAGGGTCACGAAAACCTCGCCGAACAGCTTCAGATCCACGTGATCAACCTAGCGGCGGCCCGGTGGGCGAAATACGCGGATCACCCCGAAGCGACCTCGGTCACCCCGGCGGCGACGATCCGCTCGTACGACTCGACGCCGGTGGTGAACGCGCCGAGCTGGACGGTCTTGTGGGTGCCGTGGAAGTCGGACGAACCGGTGACCAGGAGGCCCAACTCGGCGGCGAGCGCCCGTACGTGTTCCCGCTCGGCCGGGCTGTGGTCCTCGTGGTCCGCTTCCAGCCCGGCCAGCCCGGCGGCGGCCAGCTCAGCGATCAGTTCGTCGGGCACGACCCGGCCACGTCGGGTGGCCCGGGGATGGGCGAACACCGGTACGCCCCCGGCGGCCCGGACCAGTCGGACCGCACGGAAGACGTCGATGTCCTCCTTCGGCAGCCGGTACCGCTCGCCCAGCCAGTCCGGGCCGAACGCCGCACGGGTGTCGGCGACCAGCCCGGCGCGGATCAGCGCCTGCGCGATGTGCGGGCGACCGACCGTCCCGCCGGCCGCGCCGGCGAGGATGTCCGGCCAGCTCACGTCGATGCCGTCGGCGCGCAGCAGCGCCACGATCCGCTCACCGCGCTCCTCGCGGGAGGCCCGTACCCGGGTCAGCTCGGCGACCAGCTCCGGGTGTTCCGGGTCGAACAGATAGGCCAGCAGGTGCAGTGGCATCGCCGGCTCCGCGCCCTCCCAGCGGCAGGACAGTTCGGCGCCCCGGACGAGACGCAGGCCGGGTGGGAGCGCCCGTACGGCCGGCGCCCAGCCCGCGGTGGTGTCGTGGTCGGTGATGGCCAGCACGTCCAGACCCGCGTCGGCGCCGGCGCGGACCAGTTCGGCCGGGGTGAGCGTGCCGTCACTGGCGGTCGAGTGGGCGTGCAGGTCGATCCGGGGCGCGGAGCCGGTACGGGAGGTCACCTCCCGACGCTACCGAGCGGACCCGAAGCAGACTCGCGTAGGTCGAAGCGATTCCGGCACCCACCGGACCCGCTTCCGTCAGGAGCCTCTGACCAGGACCGGTCGGTCGCCGGGCTCAAGGCCGGCCACGGGGATCGGCTCGGCCTGTTCGCCGGCACGGACCCGCTTCACGTCGGCCCGGACCAGTTGGCCGGAGCTGTCGACGTACGAGACGTCCGAGCCGCTTGTCCAGGCGATGGCGCCGCTCACCGCCGGGCCGACCGGTACGGCGTCCAGCGTCGTACCGAGCCGCTCCAGGTCGACCAGCAGGGAGCGCTCGCTCGCCCCGACCTTCCCGTTCACCAGGAGCCACCGGCCGTCGTCGGACATCTCGCCGACGCCGTCCGGACTCAACTGGGTGCCGCAGGCCGCGCGTACCGCTTCCGTGGACCGCTTCGGGTCGACCAACGTCAGGCAGGTCCCGTCCGCCGCGTTCGCCGGCACCTGGCTGACCAGCCGACCGTCGGGCAGCGAACCGTAGACGTTCAGGGTGTCCCGCTCGGGTACCGCGGTCAGCTCGTCCGCGCCGGGCCGCCACAGGGCGTGACCCGGTCGGTTCGGATCGAGCCGGACCAGCACGCTGCTGCCGACGAACCGGACGGGCTGCGCGCTGTCCGGGACGGCGACACGCACCGTGCCGATGAGCTGGGTGCCGACGACTCCCGCCACGAGCAGGTCCTCGCCGTCCCGCCAGGCGACCTGGGTGGCGTCGGGTGCGAGAACGATCTGGCCCGCGCCGGCCAGCAGCACCTGCACCAGGCCGTCGTCCTGCGCCACCCAGAGGGAACGCCCTGCGGTGGTGGGTGCTCCGATCACCAGCAGACCCGCGTCGTTGGGCAGCCGGTGGGCGCTTTCGGCCGGGCCGACGCCGGGCAGCGCCAGGCGCTTGCCGTCGGCGTCGATCAGTTCGCCGGCCAGGAGCAGGCTGGTGGGCGCCGCCGGCGAGGGTGGGGCAACGCTGCCCGTGGGGAGCGGTCGGGCCGACAGGTCCGGGTCGCCGATCACGACGATGGGCGGCCCCTGCTGGTCGGAGTCGCCGGAGAGGTGCGTCATGCCGGCGCCGATCAGCACGGTGGTGACCACCCCCAGCGCGACGCCGACTCCCGCACGCCGCCGTCGGATCCGGTTGGCACGACGGATGGCCTGACCGGCCGGATCGGCGGTCAGCGGACGGGTCACGGCGACCTGGCGCGAGAGAGCATCCCGCACCGCACCTTCGAGCTGGTCACGTCGCACCTGATGAGGACGCCGCAGACCGCCCGTCAGGTTGTCGGGCAGCCGCGGAAACGGGCTCACTGCTGCTCTCCGGGGCCGGTGCCGACAGGCACGGCCACCGAAGCGGTGGGCAGCTCGACCGCCGGGGCGATCGGATGGGGCGCGGACGGACGCGGCACGACCGGCCTCGGCTCGACCCGACCGGCGCCGGGACGCGGCGTCACCGCGGAGAGTGCGCCGGACATCCCTTCGACCGAACCGGACGGGACCGCCGTGACGCCCCCGCCGGGTTTCGCAGCCGTGCGGGGGCGGACGGCAGTAACGTCCCGGCCGCGCCGCGGGGCGGTGCCGGTCCCGGCCGGTGCGGCCAGATCCGGCGTGTCGGCGCCCATGCGGCGGCGCAACGTGGCCAGCGCCCGGGACGCCTGACTCTTCACCGTGCCGGGGGAGATCTCCAGCAGTGCCGCCGTCTGCGCTTCCGACAGGTCCTCGTAGTAGCGCAGAACGAGCACCGCGCGCTGCCGGCTGGGCAGCTCCTTGAGGTGCCGCCAGAGCAGGTCACGGTCGAGCTGCTGCTCGATCTCGTCGAGGCCGGGGCGTTCGGGCAGCACCTCGGTGGGGCGCTCACCGTGCCAGCGCCGCCGCCACCAGCTCGTCGAAGTGTTGACCATCACACGTCGGGCGTACGGCTCGACCGCCTCGATCCCGCCGAGCCGCTTCCACGCGAGGTAGGTCTTCGTCAGCGCCGTCTGGAGCAGGTCCTCGGCCGTCGCCCAGTCACCGGAGAGGAGATAGGCGGTACGGAGCAGGGCGGCGGAGCGAGCCGCGACGAACTCGCGAAACTCCTCCTCCAGGGGGTCCCTGCTCGCCACCACACACCTCCGCACCCAAACCGTCCTGGAAGAGTGCCACGTCAGCGGCGTTCCGGTCCATGACGAAAGGTGCGCACTTGCTCCGATGTTCGGACGAAAACTTTCACGCCCCGTCGTCGGCCTTGGCCTCGTCGGCCTCCTTGCCCAACCGCGCCTCGACCGCCTGCGGCTCGTACATCTCTTCGACGACGCGCAGGTAGAGCTCGTTCGGGTTGGGCAGATTCTTGATCTCCCGGAGCGCCTGCTCCTGGCCCGCGGACTCCAGCACGAAGGTGCCGTAGTTGAGGGCCCGACCGGTCGGGGTCTGCTCGTACTTCATGTCGGTGACCCGGACCAGCGGCATCATGGCGACCTTGCGGGTGACGATGCCGTTGACCACCATGACCCGCTTGTTGGTCAGGATGAACCGGTCATACCACCAGTCGGCGACCTTCCACGCCACCCACCCCATGACGGCGAACCAGAGCAGCACCGCGATGGTCGTCAACGCGCCGACGTTCTGCCCCGCGAGGAAGCCGGACAGGTAGCCGAGCACGAAGGTCGCCGCGACGCCGATCAGGAGCGGGTTGGTGAGGTGGATCCAGTGCCGCTTCCACTCGCCCCGGTAGCGCTCGGTGGGGAAGAGGTAACGGGCGACCAGCGAGCTGGGCTCGTCCTCAAGCGGAAGAACCCGACGGGGTGTCGACCCCATGGCGTCGGCGCGCAGCCCCGCCAGCTCCTCCTCGGAGATCTGGGGCGGCTGGTTGGCGGCGTCTGGATCGCGGATCCAGGCCCGACCGGACCGCCCTTCGCCGGCATAGCCGGGCCCGTCGCCGTAGCCGACGTCGTCCGAAAGGGAGGGCCCGTCGGACAGGCCGGGACCGGCTCCGTAGCCCGGGCCGTCATCGGGCCCGATCCGCGGGATCGGCTCGGTGTCGCGCTCGCGGCGTTCCCGGTCGGGGTCGTCCGGGTCGAAGGGTGGACCGGAGGGGCTACCCATCGGTGGCTAGGCGACGAGGCTGGTGAAGAAGTCGCCGAATCCCTGGGCGATGTCCATGATCCCGCCGCCCAGCGACTTGAACACATCAGCCGCAGAGTTTGGCCGATAGGCGACGAAGAAGATCAAGAATGCGATTCCGGCCCAGGTGAGGACCTTCTTGACCATGGCGGGCCATCCTCTCGCGCGGCGCCGGGTCCCATTACCGCAGCGGCACCCAGAGTATCAGTGTGGTGTCGTACAGTGAATATCTGCGTCCGTTCTCCGTCAACCCGGAAGAGAGATCAAGCTCTCCCGGACAGGTACGGGGACGGTGCGCCGTACACGAGTTCGGGCGGAGTCCACTCGGTCAGGTCGTGCAAGACGACGTCTTCCGCGAGGAGGTGACCCGCACTCGCCGGCCAGGCTATCGCATGTAGCCACATTCCCCGAGCCTCGCCGGCGTACGCGCTTCGATCCGTCGGAGAATTCACCAACCACAGTGGAGTCGGGTGCCCGCCGACCTTGATCCGGGCCTGCCCGACGTGCTCGGGATGCCCGGGGCCGGGATCGGTCAGCGCGTCGGCGAGTTCCGGTCCGGGATCGGGCCCGGCCAGGCCGGCGAGTCGCGTGCCCAGGCCCACGCCGGGTTCCTCGGCGACGAAGACGAGATCCGCCGGGCCGTCGTCGAGTGGCGCCGGCCCCGCGCAGGCCACCGCCGTCGCCCGTACGCCGGTGCGGTCGTCCCCGGCGTACGCCACGCCGGTGAGGGTCCAGCCGGGAGGCAGCGGCCACGGGCACCACAGTGGCGTCCCCGATGGACCGGGACTCGCGGTGATCCGTTCCACCACGCTCGCGACGATCTCCGCCCCGATGTGCTCGGGCACGTGCAGCGGCGGCACCGGTCCGCAGCGCAGGCACCTCGACTCGGTGTGCATCAGATCCGGCGCCCGTACCGGGCCCCCGCATCTCGGACAACTCACCGCGACACTCACATCCCCACCGTCACCCCGCATCGCCGGCACGTCAAGCCGGAACGCCGATCGCGCCAGCGGAGCGACGGTCAGTCCGGCGGTGGGCCGGCGTGGGTCCGGATCCACGCGTGCATGGCGATGCCGCTGGCCACACCGGCGTTGATGGACCTCGTGGAGCCGTACTGGGCGATGGAGTGGAGTCGGGCGCACGCCGCCCGCGCGGGCGCGGACAGGCCCGGGCCCTCCTGACCGAACAGCAGCACGCAGTCGCGCGGCAGGACGGCGGTCTCGATCGGCCGGGAGCCGGGAAGGTTGTCGATGCCGAGCACGGGCAGCCGCCGTTCCGCCGCCCATCCGACGAACTCCTCGATCGTCTCGTGGTGCCGGACGTGCTGGTAGCGATCGGTCACCATCGCGCCACGTCGGTTCCACCGACGGCGACCGACGATGTGCACCTCGGCGGCGTTGAACGCGTTGGCGTTGCGCACCACCGTGCCGATGTTGAAGTCGTGCTGCCAGTTCTCGATGGCGACGTGGAAGCCGTGCCGCCGCCGGTCCAGGTCGGCGACGATCGCCTCGTGACGCCAGTAGCGGTAGCGGTCGACGACGTTGCGCCGATCGCCCTCGGCCAGCAGCTGCGGGTCGTAGCGCGGATCCTCGGGCGGGTCCCCCGGCCAGGGGCCCACACCTACCTCAGGCTGGTCGTCGGTCACGGTCATCAGAGAGTACGGCCACCCCGGCGCCGCACGATCTCAGCCCAGGCCGAGCGCGTCACCGAGGCGGTCCAGGAAGCGCCGGTCCGCCGGGCTGGCCGGATGCCCGTCGAGGCCGGGCACCGCCCGGCAGACGCGGGCCGCGACCGACTGCACCCACTGGCGGTACGCCGCCGAATCGGCCGGATCGGCGCGCCGACGCAGCACGCGGGCCGCCGCCCGACACGCGGCCAGCAGGTCCACCAGGTCGGTGAGCCGCTCGGCGGAAGCGGGCGCGCCGTCGTGGCGGGCGTAGATCGCGGCGACCACGGCACGGACCAGGTCGCTGTCGAACCCACGGCCGGCGGCGACCGCGTCCAGGCCGGCCAGGCCCGCCCGTACTCCGCGCTCCGGGCGACCCGCGCCGGGCGCGGCGGCGGCCACGAGGACCCGAGCGGGCAGGCTGGTGAGCAGATCCCACTCGGCGGCGGAGTAGACGGCGGTGGTCAAGGGTGCGGCGCGGCGACCGGCAGAGGGCGGCTCTCCGGCGACGGAGTGGCTCATCGGAACCTCCGGCGTCAGCATAAGCCCCCAAAACGGGAACAGGGCCGCCACCGGCAGAACATGCTGCCCGGCGTTGCCCTGTTCCGGCGGTGCTCGACCGGCCGAGGGCGGTCAGCGCGGCGTCGGGAAGCTGGGCCGTTCCGGGTCCACCCCGTCCGGCACGGCGCTGGCCGCGTACTCCTTCTTGGGGACCATCACCCGGCGGCGGAAGACGCAGACCATCGTGCCGTCCTGGTTGTAGCCCCGGGTCTCCACCGAGACCACGCCCCGGTCGGGCTTGGAGCCGGACTCCCGCTTGTCGAGCACCGTCGTCTCGCCGTAGATGGTGTCGCCGTGGAAGGTGGGCGCGACGTGGCGCAGCGATTCCACCTCCAGGTTGGCGATGGCCTTACCGCTGACATCGGGCACCGACATGCCGAGCAGCAGGGAGTAGATGTAGTTGCCGACCACGACGTTCCGCTTGAACTGGCTGGACGTGGCGGCGTAGTGCGCGTCCATGTGCAGCGGATGGTGGTTCATGGTGAGCAGGCAGAAGAGGTGGTCGTCGTACTCGGTGACGGTCTTGCCCGGCCAGTGCCGGTAGACCGCGCCGACCTCGAACTCCTCGTAGTAGCGGCCGAACTGCATCCTGGTCCCCTTCGACGGGCGGCGATGGAGTTCGGCACAGCATGCCTTACCGCTGGTTAAGGCGACGGTCGGGGCGGGACCTCGGCGGAAATGTCACACCGGTCACTCACCCGAGGGGAGACGCAATGAGCGGCGGGGCCCTCCCCGGCACCCGCCGCCCACGCTCTGATGTGAAGAAGTCTGCCCTACGGTGCCGTAGCTTCAACAGAGATCGCGGTCACATTTATCTTTTTGTAACATTACTCTCCGTGACGAATGCGAGGTTGATCAGCGATCTCCGCAGGCCGGATACCTCCTCGTCAGGGCTCAAGTTACCGATTCGTAGCGCTCGATCGCGTGGATCTCCCTGGAAACGCTCCCATCACCGCAGGTCACGCAAGTGCGTCGTGCACTTGCGTTCCGCAGGACGAGATGAACTGACGCCCCTCGATGGTCGTCAACGCCCCCGGGCAGCCCCGCCCACGTTTCGTGCGCAGCGACCCGGGAATTCGATACGGTCAGCCCTGGTTCTACGGGACGCAGACAACCCGCGGGTGATCGGAGAGTGCAATGGCAACCGTTGAGCTGACCTCGGCGAACTTCGACGAGGTGACCGGCAGCGACGGCATCGTCCTGGTCGACTTCTGGGCCGACTGGTGTGGTCCGTGCAAGCGGTTCGCCCCGGTCTACGAGCGCTCCTCGGAGAAGCACCAGAACATCGTCTTCGGCAAGGTCGACACTGAGGCCCAGCAGGAGCTGGGCGCGAAGTTCGACATCCGGTCGATCCCGACGATCATGGCGATCCGCGACGGCGTCATCGTCTTCGCCCAGCCGGGCGCCCTTCCCGAGTCCGCGCTGGAGAACCTGATCGAGCAGGTCGAGGCTCTGGACATGGACGACGTCCGCAAGCAGCTGGCCGAGCACAAGCACTGAGCCGTCTCCACGACGGCACGCGAAGGCCGGGCCCGGTTCGGGTCCGGCCTTCCGTCATTCCCCACGCCCGCCCATGATCACCGACCCGGGCAGGCGGAACTGACCATCGGTGGGACCCGAGACGGTCGGTACATCCCGTATCGTCACCACCCGATGGAGACCCTGACCACCCGTGGGCGCATGACCCGGCTGGGCGTGACCGCACTCGGTCTCGTCCTGCTGCTGGTGGGCACGTTCTGGGGTAGCGACGACGACTTCCCGTTCGGCCCGTTCCGGATGTACGCCACCTCGAACCCGCCGAACGCCCCCGCCCCGGACACCCGGGTGGAGGGCGTGAACAGCACCGGAGCGGTGGTCGACCTCGACCAGAACGCGACCGGCATCCGCCGCGCCGAGATCGAGGGCCAGCAGGACCGGTACGCCGCCGACCCCGCGCTGCTCGCCGAGGTCGCCGACGCGTACGCCGAACGTCACCCGGACGCCGCCGCGCTGGTCGAGGTACGCATCGTCATCCGCTGGCACGGCATCCGCGCCGGCCGGCCCACCGGGCAGCACATCGACGAGACCGTCGTCAGCTGGCAGGTGTCCCGATGACCCGCTGGCTGACCGAGGCGGTGCCCCGCGGACGGATCGCCGCGTTCCGGACTGTGATCTATCTGTTCGTCGCCGCCGACCTGGTGGTCTTCACCCCGTGGGTACGCACCAGGGCCAGCGTGCCCGGCGAGCTGTACCAGCCGCTGCTGATCGGCCGCCTGCTCCCGCTGCCGACGCCGACGCCGACGGTCGTGGCGGTGATCTTCTGGGTGCTCCTGCTCACCGCCCTGCTCGCCGCGACCGGCCGGGCGCCCCGGCTGCTCGGCTGGACGGTCTGCGCGCTGTACCTCGAGTGGATGATCATTGCGATGAGCTACGGGAAGGTCGACCACGACCGGTTCGGCCTGCTCGTCGCGCTGGCCGTGCTACCCACCGCCGGCCGCGCCCGCCACGGCGACACCACCCGCACGGAGGCCGGCGGCTGGGCCCTGCGCGTCACCCAGATCGCGGTGATCTGCACGTACTTCCTGGCCGCCTTCGCCAAGCTGCGCTTCGGCGGCCTGGACTGGCTGACCGGCTCGGTGCTGGCCCGGGCCATCATCCGACGCGGAACCGACCTGGCCGACCTCATCGCCCAGGTGCCGCACCTGCTGATCGTCGCCCAGTTCGGCATCGTGGCCTTCGAGCTGCTCAGCCCCGTGGTGTTCCTGTTGCCGGCCCGCTGGCGACTGGCCATGGTCGGCTTCTTCTACTCGTTCCACGTGGTGACCATCGCGACCATCACGATCTCGTTCGCGCCGCACCTGGCCGCGATGACCAGCTTCCTGCCCCTGGAGCGGGTACGCCCGCTGGTGTGGGCACGTCGGCTCGCCGGACGCGGCCCGGCGGACGTGGACACGACGTCCGCGCCACCCGATGCGGCACCTCTCGGTGATCGGGCCCGGCTCGGCGATCAGGCTCCGGCGGTCGGGCGCCCGGTCGGGCCGTAGAGGCGCTCCCGCGCCTCCTGCGGGAGCGAACAGGCAGCCGTACCGCCCGGCAGGCGGTGGCGGTTGCGGGCCACCCAGCGGTACACCGGCCACGCCAGCGCGCGCACCGGCGGAAACCGCAGACCCGCGCCGGCCACCCGCCACACCGGGCCGCTGTCGGCCAGCAGCTTCGCGATGGCGTCCGGGCCGGCGGCGCGGGCGCCGTCCGCACCCACCCACTGCACGGCCTCCTCGCACTCGGCCACGGTGAGACCGAGCGCGTCCAGGTCGGCGAACTGCCAGGGCACCACCCGCGCGCCGGTGGGGATCCGACGTTCGATGAACTCCGCACAGGTCGTGCAGAACGCGCAGTCACCGTCGTAGACGAAGGTCGACGTGTCCATGCCGTCCATCCTCCCCCGTCGCGACGCCGATCACGCACCGGTGTCCGGCGGGTCACTTGCGCAGACCTCGTACACGTGTTCGAATAGTGCCCATGCGCTGGGAGAACCTGACCGCTCCCCCGGTCGAGGGAGATCCCGAGAGGGCAGCGCCAGCGACGCCACCCCTGCCGCTGGCGCTGCCCGGCGCCGTCGTCCGCACCTTCGACACCCCCGAGTTCGCCGGGATGACCTTCCACGAGGTGCAGGCCAAGTCCATCCTGAATCGGGTGCCGGGCCAGTCCCGCGTCCCGTTCGAATGGACCATCAACCCGTACCGGGGATGCAGTCATGCGTGCCGCTACTGCTACGCGAGAAACACCCACACCTATCTCGATCTCGACGCGGGTGCGGACTTCGACCGGCAGGTGATCGTCAAGGTCAACGCCGGTGAGTTGGTACGGCGCGAGCTGGCCGCGCCGAAGTGGCGGGGCGCTCACGTGGCCATGGGCACCAACGTCGACTGCTACCAGCGGGCCGAGGGTCGTTACCGGCTGATGCCGCAGATCATCGCCGCCCTACGGGACTTCGCCAATCCGTTCTCGATCCTCACCAAGGGCACGCTGATCCTGCGCGACCTGCCCCTGCTGCGTCAGGCAGCCGAGGTGACAAGCGTCGGCATCTCCTTCTCGGTGGGCTTCGTCGAGGACGGGCTCTGGCGCGGCGTCGAGCCGGGCACGCCGCACCCGAGCCGCCGGCTGGACGCGGTCCGCCGGCTCACCGACGCCGGTTTCTCCGTCGGGGTGCTGATGGCGCCGATCCTGCCGGGCCTCAGCGACAGCGAGGAGTCGATCGACGCCACGGTCTCGGCGGTCGCCGCCGCCGGAGCGACGAGTGTGACCCCGCTGGCGCTGCACCTGCGCCCCGGCGCCCGCGAGTGGTACGCGCAGTGGCTCGCCCGGGAGCACCCGCACCTCGTCGCCCGCTACCGCGAGCTGTACCGCTCGGGCGCGTACGCCCCGCAGGCGTACCAGCGGGAGCTGACCGCCCGGGTACGGATCGCCGCCCGCCGCCACGGACTGCTCCGGGGCGAGGTGGGCGACAACCGCCGCCTGCCCGAGCCGCCGCCCGCGCCGGCGGCCGAGCAGCTGACCCTGCTCTAGTCTTCATGCCGGCAGGTAGGCCCTGACCTGCCCGGACTTCAACAGCCTGACCTCATTACGCCCCCGCGCGACGGTGACGGACGGCCGCCGGCATGACACGCAGCGCTTGCGGCGGTGCTGGGACGAGAAGACGGGAACCTGGCGTCGGTGCCAGACAAGAACAGGGCATGAACGCACCGTCAAACCAGGGGGCCATCGGGACATGACTGTGACCGAGCGCTCCGACGCGCTGTTGGTAACGGGAGCGCCTGAACTGTTCGGGGAGCTGTTCGAGCGGTACGGCGGTTGGCTGTACAACTTCAGCGCCCGCCGGGTCGGGCGGCAGCTCGCCGAGGATCTGGTCGCCGAGACGTTCCTCATCGCGTTCTCGCGACGGGACCGTTACGACACATCGATGGCCAATGCACGTCCGTGGCTGTTCGGCATCCTGAGCAACCTGCTGCGGAACTACCACCGCGCCGAGGTGCGGTGGCTGCGGGCACTGGAGAAGTCAGGCAGGGACCCACTCGGTGGTTCCGGTCAGCACAACTTCGCCGACCGGGCCGACGAACGGCTCGACGCCGAGGCTGCCACGCGGGCACTGGCCGGCGCCCTCGCCGCGATGCCGCACGACCAACGTGACCTGCTCCTGCTGCACATCTGGGCCGGCCTGGACTATCCGGAGCTGGCCTCCGCGCTCGGCCTGGCCCCGGGCACCGTCCGCTCCCGCCTTCACCGGGCCAAGGCACGCCTGCGCCTCGCGATGCCTACCCACTACGCACCGTCCGCTGCTGCGAATGAGGAAAACGGATGAACGACAACGTGGAATCTGACAACGCAGGCGTCGAGCTGCTCGTCGCCTTTCGCGAGGACCTGACCGGCGCCGGAACGGACGCGACCGACCGGATGCGGCACGCGATCCTCAACGGGACCAGGTACCCGCGTCCCACGGCGAAGCGGTGGTTCCTGCGTCGCCCGGCGATCGCGACCGCGACCGCCTTCGCTCTGGCCGGTCTCGCCGCCGGCGGTGTCGCGCTGAGCACGGCCGACCAGCGGACCGGGCAGACGGGCGGGGCCGCCGCCAGCTCGACGGACGCGTCCCGCACGTTCCAATTGCGCGATGTCGCCTACGTCAGCAACCAGACCCAGGCCGCACTGGGCGAGGCGGACGACTACGTCGTGAAGGTGCACCACACCTACCGGGGTGGCTGGATCGACTCCTGGGAGGACAAGCAGACCGGACGCCGCCGGGTCGACATCTTCCGGGGCGACGGCAGCCCGGACTCCACGCTGGTGTCGATCGTCGCCGACGGAAAGTTCCGCGGCACCCAGATCAGCCACCTGGAGCGGACGTACTTCCAGTTCGTCGATTCGCCGGACCAGGCAACCAGCACTGTCTTCGTGCCGAGCGACCCCACGAGCATCCGGGCCTGGCTCGCCCGGGGGAGCCTGGAGATCGTGGGCCAGGAGAAGGTGGACGGGCACGACACCGTGCACCTGCGATTGAAGGAGGGGAAGGCCACCTACGCGGCCGAACTCTGGGTGGACACGACCTCGTTCCTGCCGTACAAGACGGTCGCCGCCAAGAGCGGAAAGGTGACCGACAAGGCCGAGGTCAGCACCTTCGAATGGCTGCCCCGTACCGGCGCGAACCTGAGCCACTTCGACCTGACGCCACCCGCCGGCTACGCGAAGGCCGGGGGCAGGAGCACCAAGGGCGACTCGCCGTTCACTCTTCCCGAGCGCCCCGACCAGGCCCCCAGCCCGACGACCAACTGACCGCCGTGGGTTGCCGCTCCCTGGGTTCCGGGGAACGGCAACCCACGTCGTAGCCGGTCTGCTTCGCTCCCCGTGAAGCGCCGGCCGGGCCCGACTGGCTGCTGGGGGCGGCCAGTCGGGCCCTTCGGCGCAGGTGTTCCTCGCCTGCCCCGCCGGGCGGGCGGCGCTACAGTCGGCGGGTGCGTACCGCTCAGCAGATCCTCGCCGACTCCGCCGTGATCGCCGTCGTGGGCGCGTCCCGTGACCCGATGAAGGCAGCGCACCGCGTCCCGTTGCAGATGCAGCGGTACGGCTGGCGGATCATCCCGGTCAACCCGACCGTCGACGAACTCTTCGGCGAGCGGGCGTATGCGTCACTGGCGGACATCCCGCACCCGGTCGACCTGGTGGACGTGTTCCGGCCGGCCGCGGACGCCGTGCAGGTGGTCCGGGACGCGGCGGCGATCGGCGCGCCGGCGGTCTGGCTGCAACTGGGGATCGTGTCGGCCGAGGCGCGCGAGATCGCCGAGAAGGCCGGCATGGAGTACGTCGAGGACCGCTGCCTCATCATCGAACGCGCCGCCGGGAACCTGACCCGCCTAACCTGACCGGCCCCAACCCCCTCCCCCTCCCCCCGCCCCCGCGCCACACAGCCGGGTCGATCATGGAGTTGTGGTGCCGGTTTTGCGGTCGTAAACGGCTTTGTCACCCACCACAAGTCCATGATCGACGGGGTTGGGCGCGGGATTCAGGGGCGGGGTTAGAGCTTGTACTCCTTCAGGAGGCCTCGGCTGATGATGGTTTTCTGGATCTCCGAGGTGCCCTCGCCGATCAGCAGGAACGGGGCCTCGCGCATCAGCCGCTCGATCTCGTACTCCTTGGAGTAGCCGTAGCCGCCGTGGATGCGGAACGCCTCCTGGACGACCTCGGCGCAGTATTCCGACGCGAGCAGCTTGGCCATCCCGGCCTCGACGTCGTTGCGCTGGCCGGCGTCCTTGAGGCGGGCAGCGTTGACCATGAGGGCGTGCGCCGCCTCGATCTTCGTGCCCATCTCGGCGAGCTTGAAGGCGATCGCCTGGTGCTTCGCGAGCGGCTGCCCGAAGGTCTTGCGCTGCTGGGCGTAGCTGACGGCCAACTCGAAGGCGCGCAGGGAGATGCCGCAGGCGCGGGCGGCCACGTTGACCCGGCCGACCTCGATGCCGTCCATCATCTGGTAGAAGCCGCGGCCGACCTGGTCGGCCCCGCCGAGGATCGAGGAGTCGGGCACGGTCACGCCGTCGAGCACCATCTCGGTGGTCTCGACGCCCTTGTAGCCCATCTTGTCGATCCGGCCGGGGATGGTCAGGCCGGGAGCGGTCTCGCCGAAGCCCGGCTCCTTCTCCAGCAGGAAGGTGCTCATGTTGCCGTACACCGAGTCGGCGCCGGTGTCGGTCTTGACCAGGGTGGCGACCACCGAGGAGTACGCCCCGTTGGTGAGCCACATCTTCTGCCCGTTGAGGACGTAGTTGTCGCCCTCCCGGACGGCCCTGGACTTGATCGCCGACACGTCGGAGCCGGTCTCCGGTTCGGACATCGAGAACGCGCCGCGCACCTCGCCCGTCGCCATCTTCGGCAGCAGGCGGGCCTTCTGCTCGGCGGAGCCGTGCTGGGAGATCAGGTACGCCACGATGAAGTGGGTGTTGACGATCCCGGAGATCGACATCCAGCCCCGGGAGAGCTGCTCCACCACGAGGGCGTACGTGAGCAGCGACTCGCCGAGCCCGCCGTACTCCTCGTCGATGGTGAGACCGAACAGCCCCATCTCGCGCATCCCGTCGAGGATGTCGGTGGGGTACTCGTCGGCGTGCTCGAGCCGTTGGGCGTGCGGGATGATCTCCTTGTCGGCGAACTCCCGGACGGTCTCCAGGATCGACTGTTGCACGTCGGTGAGGCCGGGCGTCTGGGCGAGTCGGGCCATCTCAGCCTCCGGGGATCAGCGCACTACTCGTGGGTAACTGAACGCTCGGTCAGTATCGGCCTCCCGGCCGAACAGGCCAAGGTGACCAGTCCACACAACCGCTGTGAAAAGGTTCACCGCTCCGGGTAGCGTCCGGCAAGAGGGACTTTTCCGGCACGGCAGGAGGAGGACAGCCGTGAGCCACCCGCCGCCGTCCGGCCCACCCGAGAACGAGCCGCCGCCGTCGCCGTACGAGCCACCCCGGGACCAGTCGCCGTACGCGCCACCGCCGGCCGGCCAGTCGCCGTACGCGCCACCGCCGGGCCAGTCGTCCTTCGGGCCGCCGGAACGCTCGCCGTACGGGCCGCCCGCCGACGAGCCGTCGCCGTACGAGCGGCAGGGGCCGCACCAGCCGGCGCACTGGAGCCAGCAGCCGCCGTACCCCCCGCAGGGCCCCTACGGCCAGTACGGCCCGCCACCGTCCGGGCCCGGCCGCGGCACCAACATCCTGGCGATCCTGTCGTTGGTGTTCGCCTTCGTGTTCCCCCCGGCCGGCGTCGTCCTCGGCCACCTCGCCAAGCGGCAGATCCGCACCAGCGGCGAGGAGGGTGACCAGCTCGCCACGTGGGGCCTGATCCTCGGCTACGTGTTCACCGCGCTGACCCTGCTGGCCTGCTGCGGCTGGCTGGCGCTCGTCATCCTCGGCAACACCGGCGACAGCCGCGGCTACTGACCCGCCGCGACGTCAGCGGAACTGGGCCTCCCGGACGCTGTTACCGCCGTCCACCACGAGCATCTGGCCGGTGATGTACGACGCGGCCGGCGAGCAGAGGAAGCTGATGGCGGCGGCGACCTCGTCCGGGGTGCCCGGTCGGCCGACCGGGGTGCCCAGGCCCTGCTTGATCTCGGCCATCGTGGACGCCGCCGTGTAGATGGTGCCCGGGGCGACCGCGTTCACGGTCACGCCGTCGGCGATCATCTCCATGGCCAGCGCACGGGTCAGCCCGACGACACCGGCCTTCGCGGCGGCGTACGCGGCCTCGGTGGGCAGGGCGTTGACCGGCCCGGCGGTGGCCGCCAGGTTGACGATCCGCCCCCAACCCCGCTCGGCCATCCCGCCGATGAACGCCCGGCTGCACAGGAAGGCGGTGGACAGGTTGCGGTCGATCTCGCCGCGCCACTCGTCGTAGGTCAACTGCGCGACCGGGCGCAGCACCCCCTGGCTGGCCCGGCTCGCCAGGCCGGCGTTGTTGACCAGCACCTCGACGTCGCCCAACTGCTCGGCCACCGCGTCGGCCAGCGCGCCGACCTCCGACTCGTCGGTCAGGTCCGCCACGAACCCGGTCACGCCCAGCTCACCGGCCCGCTCGTGGATACGGCGGGTGGTCGACACGATGGCCACCCGCGCGCCCAGGTCGACGAGCCGGCGGGCGGTCGCGTACCCGATGCCGTCCGCGCTGCCGGCGCCCGTCACCAGGGCGACCCGACCGTCGAGCCGCATGGTCACCGGATCCGCGAGCGCCACCGGCTCGTCGGCGCCGGTCGTGCCGGTCGACGGGCCCACCCGACCGCGCCGCGCGGCGCCCGGGCGGCTCACGTCCCGTCGCGGTCGGCTGCCGGAACGGTCCGCGGCACGCGCGTCGATTGCCATGCCAGCGATCCTGCCCGTTACGACCGGCCCGGGCAACGCGGCACCCGGGAGCGGGGGCGTCGGGTTTGGTCACTCCTGGCTACTCTGACGGCGCAACCGAGCCGACGGAGATCACGCATGACCAATCCCCCGCCTCCCGGCGACTGGACCGACCCCACCTTGTCGGCCCAGCCGTCGAGCACACCGCCGGACCCCACGCTGGTGGCCGGTCAGCCAGTGCCCGCGCAGCCCGGTCCCGTGGACCCGTACGCGCCGGTCGACCCGTACGCGGGCGCGAAGCAGCCACCCGGTTACCCGGCGCCCGGCTATCCGCCGCCCGGTTACGCGCCGGCGGGTTACCCGCCGCCGTACCCCGGTTACGGCTACCCGCCGGCGGCGAAGACCAACGGGCTGGCCATCGCGTCGCTGGTGCTGGCCCTGGTCGGTCTCGCCTCCTGCGGCGTCACCGCGCCGATCGGGGCGATCCTCGGCCACGTCGCGCAGAAGCAGATCCGCGCCAGCGGCGAGGACGGCGAGGGGCTGGCGAAGGCCGGCATCATCGTCGGCTGGATCGTCACCGCGCTGATGGTGCTGGGGATCGCCGCGTACGTCACCGTGATCATCTTCGCGGTCACGACGGGCGCGAGCAGCGACAGCGGTTACTGAGGCGGCGAGTTGGTGGGCGTACCACCGGATGCTGGACCGGGTCGACGGCCGGCGGCGGTCGACCCGGCCCGGCCGCTCACCCGGCCGGTGGGGTGAACGACGAGGTACGGCTCATGCCGGCGGCCCGGCCCTTGGCGGCGATCACCAGCGCCATCTTGCGGGACGCCTCGTCGATCATCTCGTCACCGAGCATGACCGCGCCCAGCTTGCCGCCGGCCTCCGAGGTGTAGTGCTCATAGGCGTCGAGGATCAGCTCGGCGTGGTCGTAGTCGGCCTGCGCCGGCTGGTAGACCTCGTTGGCGGCGTCGATCTGGCCCGGGTGCAGCACCCACTTGCCGTCGAAGCCCAGCGCCGCCGACCGCTTCGCCACCTCGCGGAACGCGTCGACGTCCCGGATCTGCAGGAACGGGCCGTCGATGGCCTGCTTGTCGTGCATACGGGCGGCCATCAGGATACGCATCAGGATGTAGTGGTACGGGTCGCCCGGATAGTCCGGGATCAGCCCGCCGACCACCAGTGACCTCATGTTGATCGACGCCATGAAATCGGCCGGACCGAAGATGATGGTCTCGATCCGGGGCGAGGCGGCCGCGATGGCGTCCACGTTGACCAGACCGGCCGCGTTCTCGATCTGCGCCTCGATGCCGATCCGGCCGACCTCGAGGCCGAGCGTCTTCTCGATCTGGGTGAGCGTCAGGTCCAGCCACCGCACCTGGCCGGCGTCCTGCACCTTCGGCAGCATGATGCAGTCGAGGTTCGCGCCGGCGCCCTCGACCACGTCGATGACGTCCCGGTACGTCCACGGGGTGGTCAGGTCGTTGACGCGCACCACCCGGGTCTTGCCGGCCCAGTCGCCGTCGTTGAGGGCGGCCACGATGTTCTTGCGCGCCTCCGGCTTCGCGAGCGGGGCCACCGCGTCCTCCAGGTCGAGGAACACCTGGTCGGCGGGGAGCCCCTGCGCCTTGCCGAGCATCTTGACGCTGGAACCCGGTACGGCCAGGCACGACCGGCGGGGACGACCGACTGCGGCCATGGATGTGCTCCTTCCAGCGACCGGCGGGCACGCCGACGCCACCTGACTCCGAGGAAAACTTAACGATCCCAAAGGGCGTGGTGACGTCACGGTAACCTCGCGCCATGACCGCGGTGAATGGACCTGTGGAAGATCTCACTGGGCGTCGGCTGGTGGTGGTGACGGGTGCCAGCTCCGGCATCGGGTTGGCCGCCGCGGTGGCCTTCGCCTGCCGTGGTGACCAGGTGGTGCTCGTCGGGCGGGACCCGGCCCGACTGCAGGCCGCGGCGGAGCGCGTACGGGAGACGGCCGGCGAGCGCCCGGAGCTGTTCCGGGCCGACTTCGCGGT
Source organism: Micromonospora sp. RB23 (assembly GCF_053585025.1). Classification (NCBI taxonomy): domain Bacteria; kingdom Bacillati; phylum Actinomycetota; class Actinomycetes; order Micromonosporales; family Micromonosporaceae; genus Micromonospora; species Micromonospora sp. RB23. The sequence goes on along the minus strand of NZ_CM132111.1, from coordinate 1,001,291 downwards.
GCTCGACGACGTACGCGGCCTGGCCGAGCGGCTGCGCGACGCGTACGACCGTATCGACGTGCTGGCCAACAACGCGGGCGCCATCGCGCTCCAACCGCTGACCACCGTCGACGGCTTCGAGATGTCGATCCAGGCCAACCACCTGGCCCCGTTCCTGCTCACGAACCTGCTGGCCGACCGGGTGAGCCGGACGGTGGTGACCGCCTCGGGGGCGCACCGCTTCGGCGCGCTCGATCCGGACGACCTCAACAGGCCGCTGCGCGGCTACCGACCGATGGGCGCGTACGGCACCAGCAAGCAGGCGAACATCCTGTTCGCCGCGGAGGCGGCCCGGCGCTGGCCGGGCGTGCGAGCGTACAGCTTCCACCCGGGAGTGGTCCGGACCCGGTTCGCCAACGACAGTCGACTGGTCGCGTTCGGCATGCGGTTCATGCCGTTCCGCAGCCCGGAGAAGGGGGCCGAGACCCTCATCTGGCTCGCGAACCAGGATGCGGGCCGGCTCGCCGACGGCGGCTACTACTACAACCGCCGGCCGCGTCGGCCGTACCGCAAGGCGGCGGACCCACAGCTCGCGTCCCGACTATGGGAAGCCAGCGCGAGGGCCGTCGGCATCGATGGGTAGCGTGGCCGGAATGCTGACGCTTGTCGCGATCGTCGAGTACGCCGACGGGGCCGAGACCGCCGGGCAACGCTACGAGGACACCGTGCTGGCGCTGCTCGACCGGCACGGCGGCCGCCTGGAACGGAGGCTGCGCGCCACCGACGGGCGCAGCGAGGTACACGTGATCACCTTCGCGGCCCGCACCGGCTACGAGTCGTTCCTCGTCGACCCGGAGCGGGCGGCGGTGCGCGCCGACCTCGGCGACGCCGCGCCGACGACCCGCGTCATCGAGGTGACCGAGGTTTGACGGTCCACTCCGCTCGCTCACGGCTCCAGCGGGGCGGCGTCGGCGGGTAGCGGGGTCGGCGGCGTGGCGCGGCGGCCCGCGCGGGCGCCACCCAGCACCACCACCGCGACCCCGACCAGCAGCAGCGCCATGCCCAGCAGCGCGTACGGGCGGGGAACCTGGTGCAGCCAGGCCCAACCGAGCAGCGCCGCGCCGGGGGCCTCCAGCAGGATCAGCACGCTCACCGTCGTCGCCGAGATCTTGTGCAGGGCGTAGTTGAACATCGAGTGCCCGAGCAGTTGGGCGCCCGCCACCAGGGCCAGGATCGCCAGCCAGGTGCGCTCGTCGAAGCCGACCGTGCGCACCCCACCCAGCAGGCAGATCACCAGCAGGATCGCCGAGCAGATGCCGTAGCAGATGGTCGTGTAGGTGGTGGTGCTGATGCTGGCACGGGCCCGTTCACCGAAGGCGGTGTAGACGGCCGCGAACATGCCACCGGTCACCGCCAACAGATCGCCGGCGACGGCTCGGCCGGAGATGCCCACGTCGGCGCCGGTGGCGACCACCGCGCCGCCGACCGCCACCGCGATGCCGACCCACACCACCGTGGGCAGCCGCCGCCCCTGGGCGCGGGCGATCAGCCCCTGCCAGACCGGCTGGGTGGCGCCCAACGCGGTGGCCGCGGCGACCGAGGTGAGCTGAGCGCTCGGCACCCAGGTCGCGAAGTGCCCGGCGAGCGCGACCCCGGAGAGCACGCAGAACAATCCCTCGCGCCGGCCGGCCCGACCCGCCAACGCGCGGAACTCGGCGCGGCGTCGCGCCAGGGCGAACGGACTCAGCACGGCCACCGCGAGCAGGTTGCGCCAGAACGCGATGGCCAGCGCGGGAGCGGCGGCGTACGCGATCAACGGCGCGGACGACGACACGGCGACGACGGCCAGGGCGACCGCGCCGGTGGTCAACGGGTCCAGGGGTGGTCGAGGGGGCACGGGTAGCAATCTTCACACGACCACGGACAGCACGGAACGTCAGCACTCCGTTACGATCACGCGCGTTCGCGCCGACGACCCTCGACCGCAAAGGCGCTATCCCATGGCCGGCTACCAGGCGGTGCTGTTTGATTTCTTCGGCACGCTGACCCGTTCGGTGCAGCGCGGCGCCGCGCACCTCGGCACCGCCGAACTGCTCGGCTGTCCCAGCGAGACGCTGAGCGAGGTGCTGAACCGTACCTACTACGAGCGCGCCACCGGCCGGCTCGGCGACGCGCAGACGACCATGCGGTGGGTCTGCGCCCAGGCTGGCGTACACCCGAGTGACAGTGCCCTGCGGGCGGCGGTGGTGTCCCGGCATCGCGCGATCCGCGCGGACACCCGGCTGCGCGCCGACGCGGTGCCCGTGCTGGCGGCGCTGCGCGAGCGCGGCGTCCGCACCGGCGTGATCAGCGACTGTACGCACGAGCTGCCGGCCTTCCTGCCGCAACTCCCCGTCGCGCCCCTGCTCGACGTGCGGGTCTTCTCCGTGCGGGTCGGACGCTGCAAGCCGGATGCCGCGCTCTACCTGACCGCCTGCCGTCGACTCGGGCTCACGCCCGACGACTGCCTGTACGTGGGTGACGGGGGCAGCCAGGAGTTGACCGGCGCCGAACAGGCCGGCATGACCGCGGTCCGGCTGGCCGCGCCCGATCTGGCCGAGCACATGGTGTTCAACGCCGACCGGCAGTGGCGCGGCACCACGCTCGGTGCCCTGCGTGAGGTGCTCGACCTGGTCGACACCGGCACCGAGGCCGTGGGGGTCGGCGGCCGGGCGGGGTGACGCGCCGATCAGCGGCGACGGACCCGGTGCAGGCGGAACGGCTTGCGGGTGGCGCGGACCGCAGGAGTCTCCCGGGGTTGCTCGGTCTGCGCGTCGGACGGCAGTTCCGCGCCGGCCAGGGGCGTGCCGGCCGGGGCGAGGCGGTTCAGGGCGCAACCGTCGGCGATCCAGCGGGCCACCAGGTCGGCGGTCGGACCGGGGGCGTTCAGGCGCTTGCCCGCCACCAGCGGCGCGGCGGTGTCCCACGCCTCGCTGCCCGGTGCCAGCCGGGTCACCCGGGCCGGCCAGGTGACGATCCGCCCCCCGTGGTCACCGCGCAGGGTGACCTGCGCCTCGGCCGCGTCGGCGAGGCCCGGCGCCGCCTGCTCACCCGGTCCACTCACCACCAGGAGCGCACCTTCCAGCGGGGCGCACCAGAGCGCGAGCGCCGGCCCGCCGGACACGCTGACCCAGGCCACGGCGGCCTTCTTCATCGCCTCGTCGACCAGCGGCGTGCCGCCGGCGGCATCCTCGTCCGTCACACCCGCATCCTCCCGCATCGACGCCGTCGCTCAGCCCACGAACGGCGGCACGGCAATCTCGCCCCGGGCCACCGGCATCACCTGGCCGGCGACGGTCGCGCCGACCGCCACGCCGTTCGCCGCGGTCACCGTGCAGGACAGCGCTGACGGACGGCCCATCTCCGAGCCCTGGCGCACCGAGTAGTGCGACAACCCCTGCGCCGGCAGCAGCCCGCTGGCCACCAGCCAGACGCCCAGCCCGAGCGCCGCCGAACCGGTCGCCGGGTCCTCCGGAACGCCGATCCCCGGCACGAAGACCCGAGCGTGCGCGGTTTGCGTGGCGGCGTCCCAGGAGAAGACGCTGACGTGCGCGACCCCGTACCGTTCCGCCGCCGCCGGGTTCACCCGTGCCCGGGCCACCGCGTCCGGGTGGACCGGCAGGTAGGGGAACTCCAGACCACAGCCGGCCACCCGGGGAGCGGGCCCGTTCCGGTCGAGGTCGTCCGCGCCCAGCCCGGCGATCTCCAGCAGCGGCTCCGGGTCCAACTCGGGGCCGAGGGTGGGAACGCCTCCGGTGAGCGTCGCCCCGGAGGCCGTCACCTCGATCGGCAGCACGCCGGCCCCGCACTCCTGGGTGATCTGCCCCACACCGAACATCCCGCGCCGACTGGCCGTGACCGCGGCGCCGACGCTCGGGTGCCCGGCGAACGGCAACTCCTCCACCGGCGTGAAGATGCGGGCCCGGTAGGTGGCGCCGACCTGCGTCGGTGGCAGCACGAACACCGTCTCGGAGAGGTTGAACTCCAGCGCGAGCGCCTGCATCTGCTCGGTGGCCAGCGCCTCCGCGCCGAACACCACGGCCAGCGGATTGCCGGCGAACGGGCGGTCGGTGAAGACGTCCACGATCTCGTAGGCCAAGGTCGACATGTTGATAAACACTAGGCGCTTAGGCTGGTGCCCGTGAGTACGCCGACCCGGGTCTACATCGCCCGACTCGCCGGAGTCGCCGTCTTCGATCCGAACGGCGACCAGGTGGGTCGGGTCCGTGACGCCGTGGCACGGCTGCGCCCGACCGGCAAACCCCCCGAGGTGGTGGGTCTGGTCGCCGAGATGCCCATGCGTCGGCGCATCTTCCTGTCCATCAACCGCATCACGTCGATCGACGCGGACGCGGTGGTGCTCGGCTCCGGCACGCTCAACCTGCGGCGCTTCGAGAAGCGCCCGAACGAGCTGCTGGTGCTCCAGGAACTGCTGGACCGGCGCGTACAGCTCGACCCGGGCGGCCAGCCCGGCGCGGTGGTGGACGTCGCCATGGAGTGCACCAGGGGTGGCGAGTGGTCGCTGACCCGGGTCGCGGTCCGGGAGCAGACCGGTCGGCTCAGCCGCCGCGGTCACCTGCACCAGGTCGAGTGGGACCGGGTGCGCGGCCTCAGCGGCATCGCCGACAACCGGGGTACGGCGAACCTGCTCGCCGTCCTGGAGGACATGCGTCCCGCCGACCTCGCCAACGCGCTACAGGACCTGCCCGACGCCCGGCGCAACGAGGTGGCCGCCGCGTTGAACGACGAGCGGCTCGCCGACGTGCTCAGCGAACTGCCGGAGCACGACCAGGTGGAGATCCTCGCCGCGCTGGACCGGGAACGGGCCGCCGACGTGCTGGAGGAGATGGACCCGGACGACGCCGCCGACCTGCTCAACGAGCTGCCCCCACCGGAGCAGGACGTCCTGCTGGACCTGATGGAGCCGGACGAGGCGGACCCGGTACGTCAGCTGTTGAAGTACACGCCGGGCACGGCGGGCAGCGTGATGACGTCGGAGCCGGTCATCCTGCCGCCGGACGCCACCGTCGCCGAGGCGCTGGCCCGGATCAGGGAGCCGCAGCTCTCCCCCGCCGTCGCCGCGCAGGTCTTCGTGACCCGGGCCCCGCAGAACACGCCGACCGGCCGCTACCTGGGCATGGTGCACTTCCAGGCGTTGCTGCGCGAACCTCCGGCCGACCTGCTGGGCAAGGTGGTGGTCAACGACATCGACCCGTTGCGTCCCACCACCCCGCTGCCGGAGATCACCCGTCGCATGGCCACCTACGACCTGGTCGCCATGCCGGTGATCGACCGCAACGGCCGGCTGGTCGGCGCCGTCACCGTCGACGACGTCCTGGACCACTCGCTGCCCCGGGACTGGCGGGACCGGGACGCCGTGACCACCCCGGGCACCCCTGACGCGGCACTGGACGGCGACGGTGGCTGACCAGCGGCGGACGGAGCGGCTCGACCAGCCCCGCGAGCCGCGGGGCATCACCCTCCCCCGGTTCGACGCGGAGGCGTTCGGTCGCTGGTCGGAAGGCATTGCGCGGGGCATGGGCACCGCGAACTTCATCGTCGTCATGACGGTGGTGATCGCGATCTGGTTCGGCTGGAATACCCTCGCGCCAGCCGAGCTGCGCTTCGACCCGTACACCTTCACGTTCCTCACCCTGGTGCTGTCGTTGCAGGCCAGCTACGCCGCACCGCTGATCCTGCTGGCGCAGAACCGGCAGGCGGACCGGGACCGGCTGGCGCTGGAGGAGGACCGGCGGCGGGCCACGGCCCAGAAGGCGGACACCGAGTACCTGGCCCGGGAGATCGCCGCGCTGCGGATCGCGCTCGGCGAGGTGGCCACCCGCGACTTCCTCCGCTCCGAACTGGCCCGTCTGGCCGAGGAGCTGGACGAGGCGGGCCAGCGCCGGCAACGCCTGGAGCGCCGGCAGCAGGAGAAGGGCAGCAGCCAGCGTCCGACCGACGGCCCGGGGCTGGACGAGCCGCGCGACGAACTGGACGGCGACTACGCCCGCGACGCCCGGCCCGAGCGCTGACGAAGGCTCATCGTTTGGCTCACACCACCCTCGGCCAGCGGCCGGTCGGGATGCCCCGCGACGTAGCATTGCGGGCATGTCAGCACCCGTGAGCACTGTCGAGGACGCGATCCAGGCCGCCCTGGCCACCGTCAACGACCCGGAGATCCGCCGGCCCATCACCGAGCTGGGCATGGTCCGCTCCGCCACGATCGGCGCGGACGGCGTCGTCCGGGTCGAGCTGCTGCTCACCGTCGCCGGCTGCCCGCTGAAGGACAAGCTGCGTACGGACATCACCGCCGCCGTCGCGGCGGTGCCGGGCGTGGCCGGCGTGGAGATCGACTTTGGCGTGATGAGCCCGGAGCAGCGGCAGTCGCTACAGGCGCAGTTGCGCGGCGGCGGCACCGAGGAGCCGGTCATCCCGTTCGCCCAGCCCGGCTCGCGCACGCGCGTGTACGCGGTGGCCAGCGGCAAGGGCGGCGTCGGCAAGTCCAGCGTGACGGTCAACCTGGCCGCGGCGCTCGCGGCCCGTGGGCTCTCCGTGGGCGTGGTGGACGCGGACATCTACGGTCACTCCGTACCCCGGATGCTCGGCGCGGACGGCCGGCCGACCCGCGTCGAAGACATGATCATGCCGCCGCAGTCGCACGGCGTGAAGGTGATCTCGATCGGCATGTTCACCTCGGGCAACGCGGCCGTGGTGTGGCGCGGCCCGATGCTGCACCGGGCGCTCCAGCAGTTCCTGGCCGACGTCTACTGGGGCGACCTGGACGTGCTCCTGCTGGACCTGCCGCCGGGCACCGGCGACGTGGCCATCTCGCTGGCCCAGCTCCTGCCCAACTCGGAGATCCTGATCGTCACCACCCCGCAGACCGCCGCCGCCGAGGTGGCGGAGCGGGCCGGAGCGATCGCCCTGCAGACCCACCAGCGGGTCGTCGGCGTCATCGAGAACATGTCCTGGCTGGAGCTGCCGGACGGCTCCCGGATGGAGGTCTTCGGCGCGGGAGGCGGCACGGCCGTCGCCGAGTCGCTGAGCCGGACCATCGGCGCGCAGGTTCCGCTGCTCGGGCAGATCCCGCTGGACACCCGGGTCCGTGAGGCCGGCGACGCCGGTAACCCGATCGTGCTGGCCGAGCCGGAGTCCCCGGCCGCGCAGGCGCTCGGCGGCGTCGCCGACCGGCTCGCGCTGCGCCGTGAGTCGCTGCTCGGCAAGCCCCTCGGTCTCAAGCCCGCCGGGCGCTGACGCTTGTCCGACCGGGCGCACGACGTAGTGCTTGTGCGCCCGGGACGCGCCACCTGCTATGCGGCCGACCAGGGCACGATCGGACGGTCAGCCTTGCGGTGCGCTGGCTTGCGGTGCGCTGGCTTGCGGTGCGCTGGCTTGCGGTGCGCTGGCTTGCGGTGCGCTGGCTTGCCGTGCGCTGGCTTGCGCTGGCCTGGATGCCTTGGCCCAACCCTGCACGGCCTCCAACCGGTACCACCTCATGGCCGTCCTTTGGAGCTGATGCCGCAAACGAATCTGCTGACCGACATCCCGGCCAGCCCGGCCCCGGCTAGCCCTGGCCTTAGCCGTTGCCCTGCCCTCGCCGCTACATCTGCGCTTGGCTCTCGCTCCCGCTCCGCCTGCGATGACGCAGACGATTCAGCTCCAAAGGATGCATGCAGCGCCGCCGCCCCAGGAGGTGCAGGCGCAGCGCACGCCGAGGGACGCAGCGCACGCCCAGGACGCGCGGACGCAGCGCACGCCCAGGGGGTGCGGCCCGTCAACTGCCCGGGCGCGCGGTCTAACGCGCGGCTCGCGGAGGCAGTCTCTTCCGGATGGGTACCGCTAGACAGCCGCCCGGCCGCTACTGCCGACTACCTGAGGGCCGCCACCTAGAGCCCGAAATGCCGCAAGGCGGAGGTTTGGAAGGGTCGGGAGGACCGGAGGTGCGGGGTGCTGGGAGGGCGCATTGGACCTGGGCGCAGACCTGAAGAACGGAGGGACGCTGCCGGCAGGTGCGGGTCAGGTGGCGTCGTCGTAGCTGACCCGGGGAGCCGGCGCGGAGGGCGTACCGGTGGTGGTGCCGGGTCGCGTCCCGTTCGACCGCAGGTCCGCGGCGTTGGCCACGTCCTTCAGATCGTTGTGCACGCCGTTGACGTCCGCGCGCAGGTTGTCGTAGACGCCCTGCAACGGCTTACGGATCGCCGCCTCGTCCTCCTCGCTGAGGAGGTGCTTGCGGATGAATGCCTTCGGGTGCAGGTCTTCGAGCTGGATGTCGGTGCCCAGCTCACGACTGAGATCGCCGGTGGCGTTGCGGGCCATGTTCCGCAGGTTGCGGACGAGCCGCAGGCCGTCGTTGATCACGGCGGGCAGCCGGTCACCGAAGATCAGCAGCGCCAGGAGCAGCAGCGCACCGATCTCCCACCAGTTCAGGTTGTCGAGCATCCCGCGGGCCTCCTCTCGGCGTCAGCAGCAAGACTACGCACGTCGGGCGGCTTTCCGGCAGGGGGTGACCCGCTGTTCACTTCGCATCCGCGGCGAGGGTCACCGACGTGTTCCGTCGTGCGGTCCCCCGCCGGAACTCGACGGTCACCACCGACCCGGGGGCGAACTTGCGGACCAGCGCGATGAGGTCGGTCGGCTCGGTCATCGGCCGTCCGTCGAGCTTCAGGATCACGTCGCCCACCTTGAGCCCGGCCCCGGCCGCCGGGCCGGAGGGCTCCACCGCGGCCAGCCGTACGCCGCCGCCCGCGCCCGAGCCCGGCCCACCGACCTGGGCGCCGATGACCGTACGCCGGGCCTTGCCGGTGCCGATGATCTCCTGGGTGACCCGCTTGGCCTGGTTGATCGGGATGGCGAAGGCGAGACCGATGTTGCCGGCCTCCTGCCCCTCGGCCACCAGCGACTTGATGGTGGAGTTGACGCCCACCACCCGTCCGGCGCCGTCGACGAGCGGGCCGCCCGAGTTGCCGTGGTTGACGGCGGCGTCGGTCTGGATCGCCGCGTAGTAGCGCACCGGGCCACCCGGCTCACCGGCCTGCATCGTCCGGTCCAGGGCGCTCACGATGCCGGCGGTGACCGTGTTGGCCAGCGACAGGGGTGAGCCCATGGCGAGGACCGGGTCGCCGACGGCCAGCGCGTCGGAGTCGCCGAACTCCACCGGTCGCAGCCCCGTCCGGTTCACCTTGATCACCGCGATGTCGGACTCCGGGTCCTGACCGACGACGGTCGCCGCCGCGGAGCTGCCGTCGTTGAAGACCACCGAGGCCTTGCCGTTGCTGCCGGCCACCACGTGGTCGTTGGTGATGACGTGCCCGTCGGCGCTGGCGATGAATCCCGACCCTTCGCTCGTGCCACCGAGGCTGCTGACGCGGATGGTGACCACGCTGGGCAGCACCCGTTCGGCGACCCCGGCCAGTGACTCCGGCTTGCGCTGGGCCAGCGCCGGTGGGTCCGCGGCCTGCGCCCCGAGCACGGTGCCGGCCGCGCTTCCGCGCACCGCGAACGCGTAGCCCAGCGCGCCGCCGAGGGTTCCGGCCAGCAGAGCGGTGATCACCGGGATGAGCAGCAGGTGTCGCAGCGTCGGTCGACCCGGCGCGTCCGGGTCGGTGATGGGCTCCGGTGCGGTGCCGGCGGACACCACCGAGGGCACCACGACCGCGGCGGGGGCCGCCGGGTCGCGCCACGGATCGCCGAGGGCGTCGGACCACCACGGCGACGGACCGGGCGCGGTGGAGGCAGGCGGACCGGCGTACGCCACCGGGGGCCCGGCCACGGATGTGGTGCCGCCTACCGAGGGCTCGGGCGCGGCGCCGCTCCCCGGCGCGGCCGGCGGCCCCACCGGCGGGGCTCCTGCCTCCGTCGGGCGCGCCGGAGCCGGAGTCTCACCGTCCCGGCGCCATTCCCAGCCGTCGGTCACGTCGGTGCCTCCCAGTCCCGTCCCCCGGATCCCGTACGGCGTCACCCGGCAGCGGTTGAGCGCGGCCGAGGCTGACGGGATACCGCTTCCAGGATTGCACGGATGCGCGCGGTGGGGTCAGCGGTTGCCTCCGGTGATCGCGGAGGGGACGGAGGCGCGGCTGCGCCCCGCGCCGGTCGCCTCTACGCTCACAGTGCCAACCCGCCCCCCGCACCACGCGCCGCCCGGAGGTGCCCCATCGCCACGGTCGCCGGTTCCGGCAGTTCGACGACCCAGGCTCAGCAGTTCGCCGAGTCGTACGTGACCGAGGATCTCGTGCTACGCACCGCCCGCAGCCTGGCCCACGAGGTGGGCCTCGACGCGGTCACGCCCGGAGCGGGGGCGGCGTTACGGCTGCTGGCCGCAGCCGGCAACGCCCGCGCGGTCGTGGAGATCGGCACCGGTACGGGCGTGAGCGGCGTCTGGCTGCTGCGCGGCATGCGTGCCGACGGTGTGCTCACCACCATCGACCTGGAGGTGGAGCACCAACGCATCGCCCGACGGATCTTCAGCGAGGCGGGCTTCCCCGCCGGCCGTACCCGCATCATCACCGGCCGCGCGTCGGACGTGCTGCCCCGGCTGGCCGACGGGGCGTACGACCTCGTCTTCGTCGACGCCGAAGCGACCGGGTTCCACGCCTTCGTGGAGGCGGCGCTGCGGTTGCTGCGTCCGGGCGGCGTGCTCGCACTCAACGGCATGCTGGCCGGCGGCCGGATCGCTGACCCGGCCGCCCGGGACGCGGAGACGGTGACGGTCCGCGAAACGATCAAGGCGTTGCGGGAGTCGGAGCACTGGATTCCCGCGCTGCTCCCGGTCGGTCACGGGGTGCTCGCCGCCGTGAAGTGCTGACGGTCAGGCGATGGCCGCCAGCCAACGCAGCAGCGAGCGGACGCCCCAGCCCGTGGCGCCCCGGCTCACTTCCGCCTGGTCGCCGTCCGCCCAGGACGGGGCGGACATGTCCAGGTGCAGCCAGCGGTCCCGCAGGTCGCCGGTGAACTCGCGCAGGTAGAGCGCGGCCGTCACCGATCCGGCGCCCTGGGCGGGCGCGCTGTAGAGGTCGGCGATCTCGCTGCCCAGGTACTCGACGTAGTCGCCGTGCAGGGGCATCCGCCAGGCCGCCTCGCCGGCCGCCTCGATCGCGGTGAGCACGTCGGCGGCCAGGTCGTCGTTCTCGCTGTAGAGAGCGGCGGTCCGCTTGCCCAGCGCCACGGCGTTGGCGCCGGTGAGAGTGGCGAGGTCGACGAGCAGGTCGGGCTTGAGCTGCTGAACCGCGTAGGCGAGCGCGTCGGCGAGGACCAGGCGGCCCTCGGCGTCGGAGTTGGTCGTCTCGCTGGTCGTCCCGCCGTAGTGCCGGATGACGTCGCCCGGACGGAACGCCGAGCCGCTGACCATGTTCTCGGCGAGCGGGGCCAGGGTGGTGACGCGGACCGGCAGGCGCAGCTCCGCCGCGCCGAGGGTGGCGGCGACGACCGCCGCCGCGCCGGCCATGTCCTTGCGCATGAGCTTCATCGCGGGCACCGGCTTGATCGAGATGCCGCCGGTGTCGAAGGTGATGCCCTTGCCGACCAGGACCACGTGGGTACGTGCGTTCGCGGGATGCCAGTCCACCTCGAGCAGACGCGGGCCGCTGGCCGAGCCGCCGCCCACGGCGAGGATCCCGCCGAAGCCCTCGGCGGCCAGCTCGGCGGGGCCACGGACCGTCAGGCGCAGGTCCGGCAGGTCGGCGGAGGCGGATGCCACCTGGTCGGCGAACCACTGCGGGGTCTTCACCGAGGAGGGGGTGTTGGTCAGGTCGCGCGCCAGACGGGTCATCGCGGCGGTGGTCCGCGCGGTGGCGACGGTGTCCTCGTAAGCCGCCGGCTCGGTGAGCAGCAGGTCGACGCCGTCGAGCGCGGGCGGCGCGTCGGCGTCGGTCAGCCGGAACCGGTACGAGGCGAGCAGCAGCCCCTCGGTCAGCCCGCGCACCACGGCCGGCGTCACCCCGGCCGGCAGCACGAGAGTGATGTGCGTCTCATCTGAGGTGGAGCGGGCCAGCGCCGCGCCGGCCGTCCGCCAGGAGGATTCCCCGCCGTCGCCGATACCGAGCAGCACCAGCCGGCCGGGGTCGCGCCCGGGACGCAGCTGGGTGCTGATCTCGCCGGCCCGTCCGCTCAGTCGCGCGGCCGGCACCAGCGCGGCCGCCTCCTCGGCGGTGCCGTCCGGCGGCGTCACCGCGGTCGGCGCCAGCTCCGCCGACGCGTCGCCACCCGCCGTCGACTCGGTGGGACGCACGGGCAGAACGAGGACATCGAGCCGTTCGGGCTCGGCGAGCAGACGGATGGCGAGCACGCGGAACCGCACCTCCAGGAAGTTTCACAAAGTGGATCGGGCCAGGCCCGCACACAGATATGAAGACCCTGAGCCACCGGCGGTCCCGGTGGCTCAGGGTCCAAGAAACGCTCCGACCGGCGTACGCCGTCCGGGTCGTCCCTCACTCAGCCGGCGGCTGCCTTCAACGCGTCACCGAGCGCGTTGGCCTCGTCGGGAGTCATCTCGACGACGAGCCGGCCACCGCCCTCCAGCGGGACCCGCATGACGATGCCCCGACCCTCCTTGGTGACTTCCAGCGGACCGTCGCCCGTCCGCGGCTTCATCGCCGCCATGTTGTCTCCCCTCAGACCTACACCAGGGTCGGTGGGTTGCCCCACAGCCACTTCGTCACGACCACCCGCAACGCTCGCGGGGGTGTCGACAGACGATTTTCCCTGATGAACACCGCCGGACCCAAACCGGAGCAGCATTGATGTAACAGCATCTAGCTTATCTTGAGAAGGCCTGTCACAATGTGCGGTCATGCAGGCACGGTCGGCACTCTTCGACCTGTACGGCGACCACCTCCGGCCGAGGGGTGGCCGTGCACCGGTCGCCGCCCTGGTCAAGCTACTGGCGCCGTTGGGAATCGCGCCGCCCGCCGTTCGCACCGCCGTGTCCCGGATGGTGCGTCAAGGCTGGCTCGACCCGCTCCGGTTGGCCTCCGGACCGGGATATTCGATCACACCAAAAGCCGCCCGACGACTCGACGAGGCGGCGGCCCGGATCTACCGGACCGGCCGCGTCACCTGGGACGGGCGGTTCGATCTGCTCGTGCTCGACGCGCCGGGCTCCCGACGGGACCGGCAGCGGCTCGCCGCCACCCTCAGCTTCCTCGGCTACGGCACCCTCGACGAGCAGACGTGGGTCGCGACACGGCCCGCCGAGGACGTCGACCTGCTGCTGGCCGAGGCCGGCATCCGGTTCGAGCGGTTCACCGCGTCGCACTTCTCCGGCACCCCGGGCGCGATGGGCGTCGTCCGTCGCGCGTGGGACCTGGCCGAGATCGGCCGCGCGTACGAGCGATTCGTCGCCGACCAGCGCCCGCTCCTGAGCGCGGTCACCGTGCGCAGCAGCGACGAGGAGGCGTACGCCGCCCGGTTCCGGCTTGTGCACGCGTGGCGTACCTTCCTGTTCCGGGACCCGCAGCTACCCCCGGCGCTACTGCCTGAGCGGTGGCCCGGCACCGCCGCGGCCAGCTTCTTCGACCGGCACGCGGCCCGCCTGCGTCCGGCCGCCGACCGGTACGTCGAGCAGTGCCTCGACGCCGGCAACCGCATCGTTCGACAGAAGGGTCGTTGAAAACGTGACCGAGCCGTTGCTCGTCGACCGGACCGACGCCGTCGTCACCCTCACGCTCAACCGGCCGCAGGCGATGAACGCGCTCGACGTCGCGTTGAAGGAGGCGCTGCGGGACACCCTGGCGGAGCTGGAGGCCGACCGGTCCTGCCGGGCGGTCGTGCTGGCCGGGGCGGGCGGGTCGTTCAGCGCCGGGCAGGACCTGCGCGAGCATGTGTCGACGCTCGAGAACGGCTCGACCGACCCGCTGGGCACCGTCCGGGTGCACTACAACCCGATCGCCGCCCGGCTGGCCAACCTGCCCAAGCCGGTGGTGGCCGCGGTGCGCGGGATGGCCGCCGGGGCGGGCGCGTCGCTGGCCTTCCTGGCCGACATCCGCATCGGCGGGCCGAGCACCAGCTTCCTGATGGCCTTCGCGAAGGTCGGTCTGGCCGCCGACACCGGCGCGTCCTGGACGCTGCCCCGGCTGGTCGGCCACGCCAAGGCGGTGGAGCTGCTGATGCTGGCCGAACCGGTCCGCGCCGAGGAGGCCTGCCGGTTGGGGCTGCTCACGCGGTTGACGGACGACGACGAGCAGGTGCTGCCGGCCGCACAGGAGCTGGCCGCCCGGCTCGCCGCGGGCCCGACCGTCGCGTACGGGGCGATCAAGCGGCAGCTCTCGATCGCCGACGCCGGCACGCTCGCCGACGCGCTCTCGGCCGAGGCCCAGGCCCAGGCGATCTGCGGTGCCACCGTCGACCACAAAGCCGCCACCCTCGCGTTCGTCGCCAAGCAGAAACCGGTCTTCGAGGGACACTGAACGCGATTCGCACCCCGTCTTTACCGTCCTCGTACGCGGGCCGCCTAGCGTCGGCCCCCATGAGCGATCGAGAAGCGGTGGCGCACCTGCTGCGCCGGGCCACCTTCGGGCCGACCGCCGACGAGGTGGACGCGGCCGAGCGGGCCGGCGCGGCGGCGACCCTGGACAAGCTGCTCACCCCGGGACAGGCCGACAAGGGTGCGGCGGCCACCCCGCCGCCGGCCCTGCCCGCCGACCCGTACGCCGCGCTGAGCAAGGAGTCCACCCGCGAGCAGCGGCAGAAGGCCAACGCCCAGCGCAAGGAGCAGCTTCAGCAGGTCACCCTGTGGTGGCTGGACCGGATGGTCGCCGCCGAGGACGGGCTGACCGAGAAGCTGCTGTTCTTCTGGCACGGGCACTGGGCGACGAGCGCCCAGAAGGTCAAGTCGGCGCGGATGATGCTGGGCCAGTTGGAGACGCTGCGCCGGCACGGGCGCGGTCCGCTCCCCCCACTGGTCGCCGCGATGGTGCGCGACCCGGCACTGGTCATCTGGCTGGACGGGCAGAAGAACACCCGTAAGGCGCCGAACGAGAACCTGGCCCGCGAGCTGATGGAGCTGTTCACCCTCGGCATCGGCGCCTACACCGAGGCCGACGTGAAGGCCGGCGCGCGGGCCCTGACCGGCTGGACGGTCGACCGACGGACCGGAACGGCCCGCTTCGAGGCCAGACGACACGACCCCGGAGAGAAGACCATCCTCGGACAGACCGGTCGCTTCGACGCCGAGGCGTACGCCGGGCTGCTCGCCGCCCAGCCGGCGGCGGCGACGTTCGTTGCCAGGCGGCTCTGGTTCCGCTACGCCGGCGCCGACGTTCCCGCGCCGGACGGCCTGGCGGGCGCGGACACCATCGCCACCCTGCGGGCGTTGTTCACGTCGCCGACCTTCGCCCAGACGCGCGGCACGCTGGTGAAACAGCCGGTGGAGTGGCTGGTCGGCGCGCTACGGCAACTCGGCGTCCGCCCCAAGGCGCTGCCGGAGCAGCAGCGCAAGCAACTGCTGGGCGGGCTCAACGCCCTGGACCAGGTGCCGCTGCGACCGCCCAGCGTGGGCGGCTGGCCGGCCGGCCCGGCCTGGCTGACCACCTCGTCGTTGCAGGCCCGCCTCCGGCTGGCCGGGATGCTCGCCACCGCGACCACCCCGGCGGTGCTGGACCGGTTGACCGCCGCGCCCGTCGCCGGCCGGCCCGACGCCCTGGCCCGGCTGCTGGTCGTCGACACCTGGAGCGCACGTACCCGGGCCGCCCTCACACCGCTGGCCGGCGAACCACGAAAGCTACTGGCGGCCGGCCTGGTCAGCCCCGAGTACACCGTCAGCTGAGCGGAGGAGTCGAGAAGATGGACACCCTGACCCGACGTAAGTTCCTGCTCACCAGCGGGGTGGTCGGCGCGGGCGCGCTGGCCGCGGGCGCCGGCGCGTACAGCCTGCGGGACCTGCTGGACACCGCCGGCGACCGCGACCCGCAGTCGCAGACCCTGGTGCTGGTCACCCTCTACGGCGGCAACGACGGCCTGAACACCGTCATCCCGTACGGCGATCCCGCCTACCGCGCGGCCCGCCCCGAGCTGGCGTATCCCGACGGCGAGGTGCGTCGCCTCGACGACGACTTCGCCCTCAATCCGGCGATGGAGGGCCTGCACAAGCGCTGGTCCACCGGCGGACTGGCGATCGTGCGTGGCATCGGCTACCCGAAACCGGACCGCAGCCACTTCCGGTCGATGGACATCTGGCACACGGCGCAACCGGACCGTCCGGGCACCACCGGCTGGCTCGGTCGTTGGCTGGACCGGGCGGGCGGCGATCCCCGGCTGGCGGTCTCGTTCGAGCCGGCGCTGCCACCCCTGCTGGCCGGCGAGCGCAGCGCGGGCGCCGCCGTACCGGTGACCGACCGCAAGGCCACCAAGGGGCTGCCGGCGGACACGCTGAAGGCGCTCTCCGCCGCCGAGGCGGGCGAGTCGCCGGCCCGCGCCCGCGCCGCCGCCTGCTTCGCCGACATGCGCTCGGTGGACGAGATGATCCGCGAGGTCCGTGACTCCGGCGACCCGGACACGGCGGACCCGGACGGCGACCAGGCACCGGCGACGGCCACCGGTGGGGCGCGTACGCCGCTGGACGCCCAACTGGACCTGGTCGCGCAGTGCGTCGAAGCCGGGGTGTCCACCCGGGTCTTCTCGGTGTCGCTCGGCGGCTTCGACACGCACGCCGACGAGAAGCAGTTGCAGGCCGTGCTGCTGGGCCAGCTCGACCGGGCGTTGACCGGGTTCGCCGACCGGATGAGCCGCACCGAGGCGGGCCGCAAGGTGGTGGTGGCGGTCTACTCCGAGTTCGGCCGTCGGGTCCGGGCGAACGCGTCCGACGGCACCGACCACGGCACCGCCTCGGACATGCTGCTGCTCGGCGCGGGAGTACGCGGCGGCTGGCACGGGGACGCGCCCAGCCTCACCGACCTCGACGACGGCGACCTGAAATACACCACCGACTTCCGGGACGTCTACGCCACGCTCCTGGAACGGGTGCTGGGCAGCGACCCGGGCCCGGTGCTCGCCGACTGGCGAGGACGCCTCGACAAGCTCTTCTAATCGTCCTCTTCCGGGTCCTGGTTGGCCTCCGCGCCGAGCACGAACGCCTGCATGGCCAGCTCGTCGCCGGACGGCGAGACGAAGGCGGGCAGCTCACGCGGCCCCAGCTCCTGCACGTACGACCAGAAGAGGCGTACCGCCTCGGCGGGCGTGCCGGCCTCGATCGGCAGGTCCAGGCTGACCAGCCAGGTGCGCCGCGCCGGGGGCGGACCGAGCTGGTCGGCCAGGGCCCGGAAGGTCGCCGGGTCCAGTGCGGTGAGGGGCCCGTCTAGGCTGAGCAGTTCGGTCGGCACCGGCTCGTCGAAGGTCCGCCGGGTGTACGTCACGACGAGCGTCTCCGGCTCGACCGGGGACTGCGGGTCGTCCGGGTCCTCACGGTGCCGTCCCGTCGGCGCGGTGACCCGGCCCAGGGCCACCAGGCGTGGTGGGGCATCGGCCAGCACCGCCACCTGGTCGCCGGGGCCCGGTCGCCCAGCGTCGGTCAGGCCGGTCAGCTTCAGCGAGTCGTGGTGCACGAGCCGCTCGGCCTCGTAACGCTCGGCGGGCAGCAGCACCGCCCAGGTGCCCGGCCCGTCTGCCTGGCCGGCCCCGTCGGCCCGGTACGCGGTCTCGGTCGTCATGCCTGCCATCCCATCACGCCGCCGGTCAGCGGGTGACGTGACAGCCGACGATGTGATCGTCGACCATCCCGGTGGCCTGCATGAGGGCGTACGCGGTGGTGGGGCCGACGAACCGGAAGCCGCGCTTCTTGAGCGCCTTGGCCATCGCCGTCGACTCGGCGGTGATCGGCGCCAGCTCGGCGAACGAGGCGGGACGGGCCGGCCGGCGCTCCGGCGCGAACGACCAGAGCAGCGCGGACAGCCCGTCGGGCAGTTCGAGGGCGGCGCGGGCGTTGGCGATCGCCGCCTCGATCTTGGCCCGGTTGCGGACGATGCCGGCGTCGGCGAGTAGCCGGGTCACGTCGGTGTCGTCGTAGCCGGCGACGGTGGGGATGTGGAACTCGTCGAACGCCAGCCGGAACGCCGGCCTCTTGCGCAGGATGGTCAGCCAGGACAGGCCGGACTGGAACGCCTCCAGGGTCATCCGCTCGTAGAGCGCGTCGTCGCCGTGCAACGGCCGACCCCACTCCGTGTCGTGGTAGACGGCGTAGTCGGGGGTGCTCGCCCCCCAGGCGCAACGGGCCAGCCCGTCCGCGCCGATCACCAGGTCACTCACGTCGCACACGCTAGGCCATGGCACCGACAGCCGGACTCACCCGGGCGGCGGCGCCGTCAGGGCAGCCGGCCCTGCTCGACCAGGCGCGCGAACCTCTTCAATGCCTGCGTGAGGCCCAGCTTCGAGCCGGGCCAGAGCACCGGCCACGCCAACCGGCCGGCCCGGCCGCCGGGCAGGTGGAACCACTCGTGCCAGACGACCTGGGTACGGGACCGGCCGAGTTCGGTGCAGCGCAGTACACCGGGACCGCGCAGCACCTGGCCGTGGTGCACCACGCCGATCTCGTACGGCTCGTCCACCCGGACCACCAGCATCTCGTCGCGCAGCGTCGCCCCGCCGAGCGCGGTCACCGCCTCGATCCGGCTGCCCTCGCGGCCGTCGCCCTCGACGACCCGGACGCGGGTGAACGGGATCCAGTCCGACTGCCGTTCCCAGGCGAGCAGCGCGGCGAAGACACGGGCCGCCGGCGCGTTGACGATGACCGTGGCGGTCACCTCACCGGCGCCCGGTTGGGCGGCCTCCCGGAGAGCGTCGGCGCCCTCCGGGCCGGTCACGCCGACTCCGACCGGACCACCGCGCCCTGTTGTCCGGCATTCCGGGCCGCCTCGTCCGGCGCGTCATCGGCGGGCGTCCGGACGCTCGCGTCGCCGGCCGCCGGCGCGACACCGTCGGCGTCGGCCGCCGAGGAGGTGGCCGGCGCGATCCCGTCGGCGTCCGCAGCCGAGGAGGTCGCCGGTGCCACCTCGTCGGTCTCCGCCGCCGAGGAGGTCGCCGGTGCCACGCCGTCGGCGTCGGTTGCCGAGGAGGTGGCGGCCGGCGACGCGTCCGTGCCGACCAACGCCGCCTCGTCGTCGGCGGGCTCCGCGGCGACGGCCGCGGGCGCCGAGGCGACGGCCTGCTCCCGCGCCCGGCGCAGCACGTCCGCGTCATCGGTCCGGCCCTCGCGCAGCGCGATGACCTCCGCCTCCAACACGCCGATCAGTTCGGACTTGTAGCCGATGTCGTAGGCGGCGCGGCGCATCGCCTGGTCGACCTGGGCCATCCGGTAGCCACGCAGACCGGTGTCGAAGCGGACCGCGCCCACGTCGGATTCGCGCAGCGGCCGGGTGCCCGGCAGCGGTACGGCCTGCGAATCCGGTTCCGTCGGAGCGAGACCGGGATCGCGGCCACCGACCAGCACCGTCACGCCGAAAACCACCGCCGCGACGGTCAACGCCACGACCAGGAGGAGCAGAAGCTGACCCATGCACTGATCGTGGCACGAGAGCCCGCCGGTAGCGACCCCACCACCCCGATCACCCATCGACGCCCACGCCCGCCCCGCGCGTGTCCTCGCGGACCGGCTAGCGTCGGTGGCGGCCGGAGCAGCGGCGACGGCGTGCACGAGGCGGGAGGCGGCATGGCCGGGGCACTTCGGCTCGGTTCGCGGACGTTCGCGCCGGGTGAGCTGGTGGTGATGGCCATCGTCAACCGCACACCGGACTCGTTCTTCGACCGGGGTGCCACCTTCGCCGCGGACAGCGCGCTCCGGGCGGTCGAGCGGGCGGTCGGCGAGGGCGCCGAGATCATCGACATCGGCGGGGTCAAGGCCGGTCCGGGCACCGAGGTGGACGTGACCGAGGAGATCCGACGCACGGTGGACACGATCGCCGCCGTACGGGCCGCGTTCCCGGAGGTGGTGATCTCCATCGACACCTGGCGCGCCGAGGTGGCGACGGAGGCCGTGGCGGCCGGCGCGGACCTGCTCAACGACACCTGGTCGGGCGTCGACCCGGCGCTCGCCCGGGTCGCGGCGAGCACGGGCGCCGGGCTGGTCTGCTCGCACGCCGGCGGCCTGTCCCCCCGGACCAGGCCGCACCGCGCCGCCTTCGACGACGTGGTCGCCGACGTGGTCGAGACGGTGACCGGGCTCGCCGAACGCGCGGTGGCGGCGGGGGTACGCCCCGACGGGATCCTCATCGACCCGGCACACGACTTCGGCAAGAACACCCGTCACTCGCTGGAGATCACCCGTCGGCTGGCCGAGCTGAGCGCGACCGGCTGGCCGGTGCTCGTGGCGCTCTCCAACAAGGACTTCGTCGGCGAGACGCTCGACCTACCGGTGGGCGAGCGCCTGGAGGGCACACTCGCCGCGACCGCGGTGTCCGCGTGGCTGGGCGCCCGGGTGTTCCGGGCCCATCAGGTCGGCCCCACCCGTCGGGTGCTGGACATGGTGGCCTCGATCCGCGGCGACCGTCCGCCCACGGCCACCCGGCGGGGCCTGGCCTGAGCCCAGCCCGCGGTGGGCAGGTGGAGCGCTCAGGTCCAGCGGAGGATGTTCCTGCGCCAGGCGTAGAGGATGCCGAGGGCGAGCACCGCCACGAAGATCGCCATCTCCAGCACCGTGACCAGGCCGAAGCCGGGCCGGTCGAAGACCACCGCCCACGGGAAGAGGAACACCGCCTCGACCGCGAACAGCACGTAGAGATACGCGTAGACGTAGTAGCGGATCTGCATCTGCGCCCAGTCCGCGCCGACCGGGTCGAGCCCGCACTCGTAGCTGGCCCGCTTGCCGAACGGGTCGGCCGGGCGGGCGGGACGTAACACCCGGTTGGCCGAGAACGCCGTCACAAAGAACAGGACACTGACGAGCAGCAAGAGCCCGAGCGTCGCGTACGAGCCCAGGTAACCGGTCACGTCCGGAGCCTACCGCCCGCCCCGGAGGGACCTTCCCCAACACGTTACGGATTCGTTTCCGGGCGGGACTAGTGCACCGGAGCAACTATTAACAATATTGA
This sequence comes from Micromonospora sp. RB23, assembly GCF_053585025.1. NCBI lineage: Bacteria > Bacillati > Actinomycetota > Actinomycetes > Micromonosporales > Micromonosporaceae > Micromonospora > Micromonospora sp. RB23. The sequence continues at coordinate 980,265 of NZ_CM132111.1, read as the reverse complement.
ACTCCCCACCCCCGCCACCGGAGGACAGATGGCCCGCGTGAAGGTTTCGCCCGATCGCTGGGCCGCAGGGCGGCATCCCACGCGCCTGCTGGGCACCTCGCTCGCGCTCGGGTTGTTCGCGGCGCTGGCCGTCGCGCCGGCCCTCGCCAGCGCGGCGACGCCGGGCATCCATCCGGTCACCGCCGTGACGGAGTCGGCCCCCGAACCGGATCCGGACCCGGAGACCACGCCGCCGCAGGAGCCCACCCCGACCGAGGAGCCGGGCGACCCCGCACCGACCGATCCGGCCCCGCCGACCACCGCGCCGCCGCCGGAGACCACACCGCCGGCGCCACCGCCGACCACCGCCCCGCCGCCGCCGGTCACCACCGCTCCGGCCCCGGGCGGCTCCACCCGTCCGCCGACGGCCGGGCCACCCCCGCCTGGCGTCCCACCGGTCAACCCACCCGCGCCGGGCGGCACGCAGGCGCCTCCGCCGAGCCCACTCGGCGTGCAGGTGACGACCGAGGACGTCACCCTGTCGGAGGCGTACTGGAACGCACCCAGCACGACGACCACGCTGCGGGTCACCGTGGCGAACACGGGCACCGCCACGCAGCGGGTCCGGCTGTCGTACACCCTGCCGACCGGTCTGAGCGACGCCGGAACGAACGGGTGCGTCGGCGAGGGCGGCGGCGCGTACCGCTGCGGGGCGTGGACGACCGAGGCGGGCACCCGGTTCAGCAGCCTGATCCGGGTACGGGTCGCCGGCACGGCCTGGGAGCGGATGCCCCTCAGCGGCATGGTGCGGGTCGTCGCGGACGTGCCGGGGATGCCCGGCGAGGTGGCCGACGACCAGGGCTTCGCGGTGCTGTTCCCGCCCGGACCGCCGGTGCCCGGGATCTCGCTGGCCGCCGACGAGGTCGCGTTCGACATCAGTGGCGCGCAGAGCACCCTCGCGGTGCGGCTGGGCAACACCGGAACGGTGGACGCCGACGGCCTGGTCGAGGTGGTCCTGCCGTCCGGGGTGAGCGCGCCTGCCCCACCGGCGGGCTGCGCGGCCGTCGACGTGTCCCGTACCCGGTGCGACGTCGGTCTGCTGTCCGGAGGCGAGACCCGTGAGCTGCGGCTACCGGTGGAGGCGACCCCACAGGCCCAGCGGGAGGCGCCACTGTCCGGGGCGGTGATCGGTCAGCTCGACCCCCGCAACGGCGGGACGCGGCGGTTGCAGATGAGTTTCCGCATCACCGCCGCGGCGGCGCTGGCCACGCCGGTCGTGTCACCGCCCGCGCCGACGGGCTCCCAGGGCGTACTCCCGGCGGGCGCCACCACCGACGACGGCATGACGTCGGTCCAGCGCACCGCGGTCGTCCTGGTCGTGGTGTCCGCGCTGCTGGTGGTACTGGCTCTCACGCTGGCCACCACCTCGCTGCGTCGCCGGTTCGGCGGGCCGGCCGCCGAGCCCACGGCCCCGCCCACCGACTGACCGATCGACGACCCTGACCGTCACCGGCCGGGGTCGCCGCCGGCTCACCTACGGTGATCTGGATTACGGCGGCCGGGACGAAACCCCGCGTTCCGCCGCAATTCTTGCGTTGATCGGGTCTCAGTCGGCGGACCTCCGGGCAGGGTGGGGGGTCCCTTCGACGTAGGCTCTGGGTGGGGAACGACAGCGCTTGCGAGCCCGCAGTCGCGAACGAAGGTGGCACAGTGACCAAGCAGATCCGTCAACTCGACCGGGTGGTCATCCGGTTCGCCGGTGACTCCGGCGACGGCATGCAGTTGACCGGCGACCGGTTCACCTCCGAGACGGCGCAGCTCGGCAACGACATCTCCACGCTGCCGAACTTCCCCGCCGAGATCCGGGCCCCCGCCGGCACGCTGCCGGGTGTGTCGAGCTTCCAGGTGCACTTCGCCGACTACGACATCCTCACCCCGGGCGACGCGCCGAACGTGCTGGTGGCGATGAACCCGGCGGCCCTCAAGGCCAACCTGACCGACCTGCCGCGCGGCGCGGACATCATCGTCAACACCGACGAGTTCACCAAGCGCAACCTGGCCAAGGTCGGCTACGCGGTGAGCCCGCTGGACGACGACTCGCTGGCCGGCTACGTCGTGCACCCGGTGGCGCTGACGTCGATGACGGTCGGCGCGCTGGCCGAACACCAGGTGTCCAAGAAGGACGCCGAGCGGTCCAAGAACATGTTCGCCCTCGGCCTGCTCTCATGGATGTACTCCCGGCCGTACGAGTCGACCCTGCGCTTCCTCGAGCGCAAGTTCGCGGCCCGCCCCGAACTCGTCGCCGCGAACGTCGCCGCCTTCAAGGCCGGCTGGAACTTCGGCGAGACCACCGAGGACTTCGCGGTCCGCTACGAGGTCAAGCCGGCGAAGATGCGGCCGGGCACCTACCGCAACATCACCGGCAACGCGGCGCTGTCGCTGGGGCTGGTCGCCGCCGGGGTCCGTTCGGGGTTGCCGGTCTTCCTCGGCGCGTACCCGATCACGCCGGCGTCGGACATCCTGCACGAGCTGAGCAAGCACAAGCGCTTCGGCGTGCTGACCATGCAGGCCGAGGACGAGATCGCCGCGGTCGGCGCGGCACTGGGCGCCTCCTACGGCGGCTCCCTCGGCGTGACCACCACCAGCGGCCCGGGTGTGGCGCTCAAGAGCGAGACGATCTCCCTCGCAGTGGCGCTGGAGCTGCCGTTGGTGATCGTCGACGTGCAGCGGGCCGGCCCGTCGACCGGTATGCCGACCAAGACCGAGCAGGCCGACCTGAACATGGCGCTGTACGGCCGGCACGGCGAGGCGCCCGTCGCGGTGATCGCCCCCCGGTCGCCGTCGGACTGCTTCTTCGCCGCGCTGGAGGCAGCCCGGATCGCGTTGACGTACCGCACGCCGGTGATCCTGCTGTCGGACAACTACGTGGCGAACGGCTCCGAGCCGTGGCTGCTACCCGACGTGGAGTCACTGCCCGACCTGCGCGTCGACTTCGCCACCGCGCCCAACGGCGAGGACGGCACCACCTTCCTGCCCTACCTGCGCGATCCGGAGACCCTGGCCCGCCCGTGGGCCATCCCGGGTACGCCGGGGCTGGAGCACCGGATCGGCGGTCTGGAGAAGGCCGACAAGACCGGCGACATCTCGTACGACCCGGCGAACCACGACTTCATGGTCCGCACCCGGGCCGCCCGCATCGAGACGATCCCGGTACCGGACATCGAGGTGGAGGACCCGGACGGCGACGCCCGCGTGCTGGTGCTCGGCTGGGGCTCGACGTACGGGCCGATCGGCGCCGCCTGCCGTGGCGTCCGCCAGCGCGGCCTGTCCATCGCCCAGGCGCACCTGCGGCACCTGGCCCCGATGCCGGCGAACCTCGGCGAGGTGCTGCGCTCCTACGACAAGGTGGTCATCCCGGAGATGAACCTGGGTCAGCTCGCCCACGTCATCCGGGCCCGCTACCTGGTCGACGCGATCAGCTACAACCAGGTCCGCGGCCTGCCGTTCACGGCCGCCGAGCTGGAGACGACGCTGGAAGAGGTCCTGAAGAATGTCTGAGTCCGTCGCCCTCAAGCTCACCGCCAAGGACTTCAAGTCCGACCAGGAGGTGCGCTGGTGCCCCGGCTGCGGTGACTACGCCATCCTGGCGGCCATCCAGCAGTTCATGCCGGAGCTGAACATCCCCCGCGAGCGGACCGTGTTCGTCTCCGGGATCGGCTGCTCGTCGCGCTTCCCGTACTACATGAACACGTACGGCATGCACTCGATCCACGGTCGGGCCCCGGCGATCGCGACCGGCCTGTCGGTGTCCCGTCCGGACCTGTCGGTCTGGGTGGTCACCGGCGACGGCGACGCGCTGTCCATCGGCGGCAACCACCTGATCCACGCGCTGCGGCGCAACGTCAACCTCAAGATCCTGCTGTTCAACAACCGGATCTACGGGTTGACCAAGGGGCAGTACTCGCCCACGTCCGAGGTCGGCAAGATCACCAAGTCGACGCCGGCCGGTTCGGCGGACGCGCCGTTCAACCCGCTCTCGCTCGCCCTGGGCGCGGAGGCCAGCTTCGTCGGTCGCACCATCGACTCCGACCGCAAGCACCTCCAGTCGGTGCTGCGGGCCGCCGCCGAGCACCAGGGCTCGGCGTTCGTGGAGATCTACCAGAACTGCAACATCTTCAACGACGGGGCGTTCGACCAGCTCAAGGACCCGTCCACGCGGGACGACTACCTGATCCGCCTGGAGCACGGCCAGCCGATCACCTTCGGGGCCGACGGTCGGTTCTGCGTGGTGCACCCGCCGGGCGCGTTCGGCTTGGAGGTCCGGGAGACCAGCTCCGTACGCCCCGAGGAGATCGTCGTGCACGACGCGACGGTGACCGACCCGGCGTACGCGTTCGCGCTGTCCCGGCTGCCCGGTCTGGACCTGCGTAACACGCCGATCGGCGTGTTCCGGTCGGTGGACCGGCCGTCCTACGACAGCGTGGTGCAGGAGCAGTTGGCCACGGCCAAGGCGAAGGTCACCGAGACGCCCGAGCAGCAGCTCGCCGGCCTGCTGGGCAGTGGCGACACCTGGACGATCCTCTGACCTGTCCGACCTGAAACGAGAGCGGCCGCCCGATCCGGGCGGCCGCTCTCGTCCGTGTCGGGTGCCGTCTCAGCGCTGGGCCGAGGCCGGCGTCCACAGGTTGTCGATCTCCTTCTCGGCCGCCGCGCGGCTGGACTCGTGCAGCGGAATCAGCTCGGCCATCGCCGGAACCGTGGGCGCCAGGGTCAGTTCCGTGGTGATGAAGCGCGGCTCCAGGCCGGTCATCGACAGGCCGTGCGGCAGCCACTGCTCCGCATGGTCCCAGCCGTGCCGCGGGGTGCCCTCGCCGTAGCCGCCGCCCCGGGTGGCCACCACCACGAACTCGCGGCCGCTGAGCAGGCCCTCCTGGGTCGTCGGGTCGTAGGTGAGGCCGGCGACGATCAGGTGGTCGACCCAGGACTTGACGCTGCTGGGGGCTCCGAAGTTGTAGAGCGGCAGCCCGAGCAGGACCACGTCGGCCCGCTTCACCTCGTCGACCAGGCGCTCGCTGAGCTCCCACGAGGCGCGCTGGGCGGGGGTGTGCTGGTCCGGCGGCGTCATTCGCGCCAGCCCGCCGTCGGAGTCCAGGTGCGGCAGCGGCTCGGCCCCCAGATCGCGGTAGGTCACGGTGCCGTCGGGGTGCGCCGCACGCCAGGCCGCGGCGGCCCGGGCGGTGAGCTGCCGGCTGACCGACCAGTCACCCCGAATGCTCGAATCGATATGCAGCAGGTTCATGGTTCCTCCTCCAAGGATCGTCTGTGTTACGCCAACTATTTATAGCAGGCAGATGTTCCAGAGCGTCGGTAGACTGGGTCACATGTCCGCCCTGCCGCTGGAGCCCTCCGAGCACCGCTCGGGCGCCCTGCTGGACCACCTGGCGCGGCGGATGCGCCTACGGGCGGAATCGGTGCTCGCGCCGCTGGGTCTGCGCCCCCGGCATCTGGTCGCACTCACGGTGCTGCGCGCGGGCGGCGGCATCAGTCAGCAGGCGCTCGCGAGCACCCTCGAAATGGACAGCACCAACATCGTGGGGCTGCTGAACGACCTTGAGGCGAAGGATCTCGTCGAGCGGAGGCGGTCACCCCAGGACCGGCGGCGACACGTTGTCGAACTCACCGAAGACGGGGCAAAACGCCTTAAAGAGGCCGAATGCGCCCTTGCGGGTGCCGAGGACGAGGTGCTGGGAGCGTTGCAGCCGGCCGAGCGGGAGACGCTCTACGATCTCCTGCGGCGGGCCGCCACCACGACACCGGTCATCTGCACCGAGGCCCTCAGTGAGGTGGACGCGGACGCCTGCTGAGGCGCGGGTGTCAGACCGTGGTCGTGGACTGCGGGCGGTCGTCGCGGACGTGCACCAGCATGTCACCGGTCTCGATCACCGCGCCGGCCTTGTCGGACAGGGTGACCACCTTGCCCCGCCGGACCAGGGCGATCACCAGTGAGTCCAGCTCACGCGGTGAACGACCCACCTCGTCCCGCTCCGCCGAGCGCATCGCCAACGCCATCCCCTGCCCCGGCGTGAGCAGATCCTCCACGACGTCGATCAGCGGTGGCGCCGAGGTCGAGAGACCGAGCAGGCGGCCGGCGGTAGCCGAGGAGACGATCACGTGGTGCGCGCCGCTCTGCTTGAGCAGCGGGGCGTTCTCCGCCTCGCGGGCCGCCGCGATGATCCGGACCTGCCCGGCGGTGAGCTGCCGGACGGTCAACGCCACCAGCACCGAGGCGTCGTCGCTGTCGGTCGCGATGATCACCGCCTTGGCGCTCTTGACGTGCGCCTCGTTCAACACCGACGACCGGGTCGCCGACCCCTCGATCGCCACCAACCCGGCCGACGTGGCCTGCCGCAGCGCGATGCCGCTGCGCTCCACCACCACGATCCGCGACCGGTCCAGGCCGTTCTCCAACAGAGCGTTGACCGCGCTGCGACCCTTGGTGCCGTAGCCGCAGATGATGACGTGGTCCTTCACGACTCTCCTCCACCGCGACAGGCGACGGCCGGTCCGGTACTGCTCGGTCAGGACTTCCAGGGTGGTGCCGACCAGGATGATCAGGAAGAGCACCCGGGCGGGGGTGACGAACAGGACGTTGACCAGCCGGGCCGACGGCGCGGCGGGGGTGATGTCCCCATAGCCGGTGGTGGAGAGCGACACCACCGCGTAGTAGAAACAGTCGAGCAGGGTGAGGCCGTCCTCGTTGACGTCGCGGTAGCCGTCCCGGTCCAGATAGACCGCCGCCACCACGGCGAAGACCAGCGCCAGTGCGGCCGCGAGCCGCAGGCTCAGCGCGCTCAGTGGGCCTCGGCGCTGCGCGGGAAAATGGATCACCGTCGAACCTGCTCCGCCACCGTCGCCTGCACGTGCACAACATAGCGGGTACGCCGCACAGCGCACGCCCCGGTCACGGAGACCGCCGACTCGACACGTACGGGTCGGCCCCCGCCGCCGGCAACCGGCATGATGAGGGGAGGTGTCACGGACGACGACCGCGAGAGTGAGGCCGGCATGTCGTTGCTACGACGAGTCATCGGCGGGGTGCTGCGCCGGCTGCGCCAGAGCCAGGGCCGCACGCTGCGCGAGGTGGCCGAGGCGGCCGGGGTCTCCGTGCCCTACCTCTCGGAGGTCGAGCGCGGGCGCAAGGAGGCCTCGTCGGAGATCCTGGCGGCGATCTGCCGGGCGCTCGGCATCCAACTCTCCGACCTGCTCGAAGCGGCCCGCGACGACCTGCGCCGGGTCGAGCGGCGCATCCCCGCCGCGCCCCGGGCCGCTCTGGCCCGGCTGGATCGGGCGCCCTCGGCGCGCACCGGGACCGGCCCCGCGCTCCGGATCGGTTTCCAGCCGGGCGGGGCGACGCCACCCGCGGCTGCCGCCGCACCGGCTCCCGTCCGGCAGCCCATCGGGCCGGTGCTGCGGCTGGGCGGGCCGATCCTGCACGTCGGCGGTCCAGCCTCGCCCGTCGGGTCGACCGTGGGCGGAGCGGGGCTACGAGTTCGACTGATCGCCTCCGCGCCGGCCGGGCGCCCCGGTCCCCGTACCTCCAAGATGCTGGCCTGCCATCGCGCCCGGGCGGGCCGGCGGCGGCTGACCCGGGTGTAGGCCGGCCGAGGTTCTGCCCTGGGCCGATCTGCCGCCGGCAGAATCCCTGGGCCGCCACCGCCGCCGCGCGCACGCTGGAGGAGCCGGCTCCCCGGGCGGTCCCGTCGCCCGCCGGCACGGCGGAAGGTGGCGACGAATGATCGGGTACGACGTACGGATGCTGGACAACGGTCAGCCGACCTTCGGCGACCAGGTGTTCGAGCGGCTGCTGCGGGAGCGGATCGTCTTCCTCGGCAACGAGGTGACCGACGAGTCGGCGAACCAGATCTGCGCGCAGATCCTGCTGCTCGCGGCCGAGGACGCCGACCGGGACATCTACCTCTACATCAACTCGCCGGGCGGCTCGGTGAGTGCGGGCATGGCGGTCTACGACACGATGCGCTATGTCCGCAACGACGTCGCCACGCTGGCGCTCGGCTTCGCCGGCTCGATGGGACAGTTCCTGCTCTGCGCCGGCACGGCCGGCAAGCGGTACGCGCTGCCACACTCGCGGATCATGATGCACCAGCCGTCCGGCGGGATGGGCGGCACCGCCGCGGACATCACCATCCAGGCGGAGAACATGCTGCACGTCAAGCGCACCATGCAGGAATTGATCTCCCAGCACAGTGGACGCACACTCGACGAGATCCAGCGCGACTGGGACCGGGACCGCTGGTTCACCGCCGAGCAGGCCCGGGAGTACGGCATCGTCGACCGCGTGCTCACCCACGCCGAACAACTGCCGGCGAACTGACCCACCGTGGTGTGCGGGCCCCCCAGAGTGGACCTTGTTGGTTAGGGTCGCGTCTATGCGTCGACTGATCCCTGTCCTCTCGATTGCCCTCGCCGCCGCCCTCGTGGCCGGCTGCGGCACCACTTCCGGCGACACCGGGGGGCCCGGCCCGTCCGCGGCTCCCACCACGCCCAAGCTCGAACCGGCCGCCGCCGTCCGGCAGGCCATGGACCGCAGCCTCGCCGGCACGGTCACCATGGACGCCTCGGTCAAGGCCGGCGGCCAGTCGATCAGCCTCAACGGCAAGGTCGACCCCGCCGCCAAGGCGATCCACGTAACCGGAACCGCCCCGGAGCCGATCGAGGCCCGGCTGATCGGCGACGCCGCCTACATCAAGTCGGACTCGCTCGAGGGCGAGAAGCCCTGGATGAAGATCGATCTGAACAAGCTCCGGCCGAACAGCTCGCTGCGCCAGTCGTTCGACCTGAAGTCACAGACCGGCCTGATCGGCGGCATCGTGACCGCCACCGAGGTCAGCCCCGGCCGCTACAGCGGCACCGCCGACCTGAACAAGGCCGCCGAGGCCGCCAGCAGCGACGGCGGCATGCGCGAGGGCCTCGAGTCGACCGCCAAGCTGGCGAAGGACCCCACGGCGATCCCCTTCGAGGCGACCGTCGACACCGACGGCCGACTCACCGCCCTGTCCTACACGGTCGCCACGAAGAGCCTCGGTGACCTCGTCACCGACATGAAGATGAGCGGCTTCGGCGAGAAGGTCACCGTGTCCGCCCCGCCGGCCGCCGACACCGAGGCCGCCTCCGCCGAGATGTACAAGTTCCTCTGACGACTGCGACAACGCGGTGCCCTCCGGTACGGCCCGGAGGGCACCCACCCGCCCGACGCTTCGCGTCGCCGTTCCGTCCGCCCGGTACGATCGCGAGCGTCTTTGCCCTGCTGGGAGCCCATGAGATCCGCGTGCGGCCGGCCCGGCGGATGCCAAGCTGAGAGCAGGTTTCGTCAATGGCATGCCGTATCGGTGAGCTCGTGCTCAAATGCCGCGACCTCGAGGTGCTGGCGCGGTTCTGGTGCGAGGTCCTGGACTTCGTGGAACTCGACCGCGAGGAGGGGGTCTACATCGAGGTAGGCCCGCGCGAAGGGTTCGGCGGCCCGCAGCCGACGATCTTCCTCATCCGCGACGACGAACCGAAGAACGGGCAGGCCCGGCTGCACATCGACGTCAATCCCACCGACCGCGACCAGGACGCCGAACTCGAACGTCTCCTGGCCGCCGGGGCCAGGCCGATCGACATCGGCCAGCCCGCGGACGCGTCCTGGCATGTCCTCGCCGATCCGGAGGGCAACGAATTCTGCCTGCTCAAGCGCCGCCTCGACCCGCTGTGACAAGTCCTCGCGCAGACGATCGACGAAGCCGCCGACGAGATCGGGCGAGCCATCGACAATGGTGCCCCCGGCAGGATTCGAACCTGCGACACACGGTTTAGGAAACCGATGCTCTATCCCCTGAGCTACGGGGGCGCGAGGGCACAGTCTAGCGACCTGGGGGTTCACCTGGGGTGGCAGGGAGTGGCCCACGTTCACCCACGTTCCCCGGACCGCCGTTCTCGCAGCCCAGGACCACACCCGAGCACACGAACCCGGAGTTGCGACCGGCGGTCGCCGTGGTGACCCGAGTTGGCACCGGTTGATCCGGGCTGGCATCCGCTGGAGAGCTCACACCGTGCACATCACCGAAGATCATGATGTCCGCTTCCCGCCCGGGAGCCGCCGGCCGCACGTCGGGCACCGGTGATCGACGCGCTGTGAGCCCTAGGGTGAGAACCTCAGCTCCGGTCATGCCAGTCGCCGACACGGTGAATGTCAGGTGCGTGCCGGCAATGCCTTCGGGCACAGTAAGCAGATGCGCTCGATCTACCTCAGCGTGGACACCCCGCGCTGGACTCCGCGCACGGAGTCCGACCTTCAGTCCGCGCTCGACCAGGGCCTGCTAAGTGAGTCGCACTACACGGACTTCAAGCGAGGGCTGACCACTGGTAAAAGCGCCAACAGAGAACTGGCACGCGACTTGGCGTCCTTCGGCATCGACGGCGGGACCCTCGTCGTGGGCGTCGAGGAGAATCGGGACGGCTCGTTCGGCTTGTATCCCGGACCGCTCCACGGCTTGGCTGAGCGGGTAGAGCAGGTCGCCCTAACGATTCCGGATCCTCCGCTGCCCGTCTACACCGAGATGATCCCCTCGGATGCCGACCCCGACGTCGGCTACCTCTTCGTGCACGTGCCGCCGAGTCCGGCGGCACCGCATATGGTCGACCATCGCTACCTCGGTCGAGGCGACAAAACGAAACACCACCTTGCCGACGCAGAGGTGCGCCGTCTTCACAACCTGCGCCGGCTCAGTGAAACCGACACGCTCGCTCTCTTGGACGCCGAGTTCGACCGCGACCCGGTTCCGGTGGAACGCCGGTCGCAGTCGCACCTGTTCTTGTTGGCCGAGCCGATCAATGGCCGCCCAGAGATGCTGCTGAGCCTCGTCTCCGGCCGTGAATGGCCACAACGCATGCTGCTGTTCACCCGCGGCGCCATCCTTAACCAGCCGACGAGCAACCTCAGGTTCGCGCCCGAACTACTCTCCGCGACCGCCACTGCGCGCCGTGCCGCCGGTGCCGCGCTGACGAGCTATGACCTCACCGCGGACCGCAGGCTGCGCGACGACTCGCACGACGAGGACGCCGTCGAGCTCGAAATCCACGAGGACGGCGGTATCCGCATCTTCATGAGCCGGCTCAGCGACCGGATGACCAACCCAGATGAGCAGGTCGTCTTCGACGCCGGAGCGGTCATGTACGCGCGACATCTAATCGCACTGGTGCTCGCGGCCGCCGACCAGGCGGGCTACGTCGGCAACTGGGCACTCGCGGTCGGCGCAACCAATCTCCGCGGTCGCCGCTCGTACGAGTATCGCAATGGCTGGGATGCGACGGACGGTCCGCGATTCGGCGAGGACACCTACCGAAAGGCCGCCGTCGTCTCACACGCACAACTGCTGGCTACGCCCGGACAGGTGGCCGGTCAACTCCTAGCCCGGCTGCTTCGAGCCCTAGGGACCGACGACAAATTCGCACCATTTCTTACTGACGCGACTGAGTCGGCGACATCAACTTGACCACGTTCACTCCGGGCGCCAGGTGGGTCGACGTTCTCTAAACAGCACGCGAAGGGCTCACGTCGCCGACTGCGCAGTTCACCGTCTTTCGGTGTCGATCCTGCTGGCGCCCTCATCTGCCCGCGAAGTGATCGCCAAGGAAAGCGACCGGGGTCCAGCCCAGGACACACGCCCGTCAGGGGTGGAGAATTTTGTCGTAGTCTTCGTCGTACCAGCCGTCGGTGTTGTGCTTTTGGACGGTTCCCGCCACGCGCCTCAGCATCAGCACGTCGCCGTTGAGGGTCAGGGCCGCGTCCTCGGCCCTGCTGGCGAGGATCCTGGCCACGGTCGCCAGCATGCGGGGCTTGCCCTTGTCGACCAGGGTGCCCTTGCGCATGTAGAAGCTGACATCAACGTATGTCGTCGGCTCCCACTGCCACAGGGAACCCCCGTCATCCTCGGCGCTGTAGTAGCCGTGCCTTCCGCCGGAGATGTCCACGACGTACCCGTGCTCGTCGTTCAGGTCAGCGCTGAGCCTCCGGCCGCCGGACGCCGTGTACGTCTCGACCGCTGCGGGAGCGGCTAGTTCCGCCACCTGCTCGAGCGGGATGCTGCCCGCCAGCGTCAGCCGGTACTCGACAGCCATCTACATCCCTTCATCAGTCTCGCCGGATGATCTGGATGATCGCACCGTGAGGTGTTACCGCCGCCAGTTCCTTGAGCTCTGCAATGGGCCAGTCGTGGAACTGCTTGTGCAGGGCGGCGAGGTCTCCCCGCCAGTCGTGGAGGTTCAACATGACGCGTTGGGTCTGATCCTTTCAACCCACCTGGACACCGCGCTCCAGACGGCGCGGGCTGGCACAGGAGGAGTGGGCGTATAACAGTCGAAGACATGCCCCTCGATGAGGAAGTCGGGTGCCTTCTCCGGCCTCCCCGGATCCCCGGTCTCGCGTCGCGCGTCCGCGAACTCCTGCCTCGTGGGGTCCTGGTAAACCCGGTACCCCTTGCCGGCGACCCTGTCGTGCCAGCGCCGCGTCGGACTGGAAGTCTGTACGCCCCGAGCGCCGCACTACCGGATCCACCGGTACGCCGGCCACCATTAGAGTGCCGGCGCCACGTTCGGTCAGAGTTCTTCGAGATCCATTCGGTACGTCGCTCTCGCTCGTGCACCCTGCGCGGACCCGGTTGAGGATGTGGGCGGACCGACGACGACCGGCGGCTGGATCCGCCGGTCGTAGAGAACTCAGCGCAGGCGGCCGCGGGTCCGCTAGCGCCTCAACGTGCTGACCAGGACGTGGGTCCGGTGCCCTCGTCGCTGCCTACCGCCGTGTCCGGCAGGAGCAGCCGACGGCTGGTGTCCGCCGTGGACCGGCCTACCGCACAATCGTCTCCCGAACGCCGTACGCGTCCCACCACGATTGTCGGTGTTCGCGTAGTTCTCCCGCGACTCGCGTCAGCAGGAGCCAGTTGCCGTTGAGAACAAGTGCCGCATCCTCCTGCCGTCCGGCGAGAACACGCCCGACGGCCGACACCATCGTGGGGACCACGTCGTCGGGTGGGTCGTTTTTGCGCAGGTCGAAGACGATGTTGGTGTACGTGTCGGGTTCCCATTCCCATCGGGCGCCGTCGTCGGCTTCGGCGTCGAAGTAGCCGTTGCTGCCTGCGTAGATGGTGACCGTGTAGCCGAGTTCCTCCCTGAGGTCGGCGCTGAGCAGCCGGGGGTAGTCGGGCTGTGTCGATTCCTCGACGCCGTGTGGGGCGACGAGGGGAGCGAGGTCTTCCAGCGGGATGTCGCCGGCCAGGGTTAGTCGGTACTCGATGCCCACGTGCTGCCTGCTTTCTCAGTCTCGTCGAACGATCTGAATGATCGCACCGCTTCGGGTCACCGCTGCCAGTTCCTTGAGCTGCGGGACCGGCCAGTCGTCGAACTGCTTCTGCAGGGCGGTGATGTCACCGCGCCAGTCCTGCAGGTTTAGCACCACCCGCTGGGTCTGCTGCCTCGCCACCTTCTGCGACACTTCCGTCCATACCCCGCGTACCGCTTTGCCGGGGGTGGGCGCGTAGCAGTCGAAGACGTAGCCCTCGATGAGATAGTCGGGTTCCTTGTCTGGTTTGCCCACGTCGCCGGTGCTCTGGCGTGCATCGGCGATCTCCCGCCGTGTCGGGTTTTGGTGTACGCGATAGCCGTCGTAGGCGAGGGTGTCGGCGCATTCGTTCTCCAACTCCAGTGAGCGCCGTACCGCTTCGTCCTCGCGCGGTGGGATCCTGGTTCGTGGTCCGGTTGGCGAGCCGCCGGGAACGCCTGTGGGTGGCCTGCTCCAACGGGTGCAGGCCGACCCGGGGAGGCCGGGGTTTTCCTTGGCGGGTGTGGTTGCGGCCGTACTGCCATCGGTGTCGAGGGAAGGGCTGGCCGGCGAGGAACCGCCAGCCCTCGTCAGTTTCCCGCTGATCCCAGCTGTCGTGCTTCGGCGGCTGCCGCGTCGATGAACTGCCGGGCGGTGCCGGTGCGTTGAACGATGAGCACCATGACCTGCTTGACGCCGTCCAAGGCCTGCAACAGGGGTCCCGGCTGCCCGCCGAGGAGGACGGCCGTGACGAGTTGTTGCGCTGCGCCGGCCTGACTGATCACTGCGATCGCCGCGTCGCGGGCGCCGTCCACCGCGCTCTGCACCGGCGCGAGCCCGGACATTGTCTCCTGCGGCGTGCCCTGGCGGGGCACCGCCGCGGTGGCCTGCGCCGCCTCCCCGATCGAGGCGGAGAGGCGGCCCAGACCAGCCTGGATCTCATTGATCGCGCTATGGACCCGGGCCATGCCGGCAGCCACCGCGGCGAAGCCGGCGCCTGCGGCACGAACCCCGACCTCCTGCGCCTGAGTGCCGGCTGCGGCGGTGAGGCCGCGAGCTCTGTCGACGCCGGCTGTCAGGGCACGCAGCTCGGCGTCAACCTTCTCGATGTTCGACACGTGGAGCGGTCTCCAATCGGCGATAATGTTGTTGGATCACTTACCCGTAGTGCAATCGCGCGGTGGTCAGCCCGACGAGGTTGACGCCAGTGCAGCTTTACCCGGTTGGCGATGCTGCCGACATAGTGGCCGAGGTTGCAGTTTTCCGGTGGAGCCGTCATCGGTGAGCATCCGCGGAGCGGTCATGAAGATGGGGCCACTCCGGTCGGTCAGCTGGCGGGCCAGGGTGCGGTAGAGGGTGCAGATGCCGCTGCTGCTCACTACGTAGAGGTCCCGGTGGACCAGGGCTACTTGGGCCATGCTGGCCTCGCGGCGGCGATCCGTTGTAGGCGGGTGCTGGCCGAGGTCCAGGCGGCCTCGATGATCGGCAGACACCGCTTCCGGGTCGGGTCGTTCTCGGGCAGTTCGTGGTGCAGGCGCAGCTCGCGGGTCAGGACCACAGCGAGGTTGAGCGCGAATGCGGCCTCGATGCCCGTCTCACTCACGATCACCTCGATACGCTCGCGGATCAGCGGCGTACCTGGGCCGACCTGGGTGTGGAGCATCGCAAGGTCGAAGCCCGGAAGGAACAGCCCGGTGAACTCCCAATCGACCAACACCGCCGTGGTCTCGGCCTCGTCACCGCTGTCGGAACGGCCAGCAGTGAGAAGGATGTTGCTGGCCAGCGGATCGCCGTGATTGAGCTGCGCCGGCGCGCCGCAGCGGGCCAGCAGACTGTCCAGAGCCTCTCGCTGGCCCTCACCGAGGTATCCCTTGGCCTGGTACCGAGCCACCCGTTGCGAGTAGTCGAAGGTGGGCGAGAACCGGGCGGCGGGGTAGGTCCACTCATTCAACGCGGTGATGCAGTCCAGAACAGCATCGACCTCCCGGGCATCGAGCTCTCGTTCGGGGTAGCGTTCGACCGCGACAGGCGATGCGTCGACCCATTCCAGGACCAGCAGCCGGTCACGGTCGCTATGGAGCAGCCGAGGAACACGGATAGGCGCGGTGGTGTCACCAAAGACCTCGTACAGGTCCAGCTCGTGCCTCCACCTGGCCGCCCAGAACGGATCCGGGTCGATCAGATATTTCACCGCTGCCGGTTCGCCGCGGAATGAGCCTCGTGCCAGCAGGGTCTTGGCCGTGCGCCGTAGCACCGTGTCGATGCTCAGCCCGATCGTGGCTGCTGAGCCAGGCAGATCAGGCGGCGTGCGCGACATCGGCGGTCTCCTTGATCGAGGTCGATGACCCGCTGGCGAAGGCCGGTCTCGAAGCGCTCCCCGTGCCAGACCACGGCGATCTGCCGGCCGTTGCCCGTTTCGGTCTTGTCGGTGTCTGTCTGATTTGTGGAAAGTTGATCGTCGAAGATGGCCGAGCTCTTGGGGGTGCGAATGCTCAGGTGGAGCCCGCTCCGAGATACAGCCCTCGACGTACATTTGCAGAATCTTGATAAAGCGGGGGTAGCTCACTGAAGCCCGGCCGACAGCAGCAGGCCAGGGCACCCGCGTCGGATCGGGAGGCTTGAGAACCACCGACGGTCTAATTGGTGGCAGTCGGTCAATCGGGCCGTCGTCGATAGTGCAGCCCTGGTGCGCGATCGAGATCAAGAACAAAGCCACTGGGCACTGGTAGATCCTCATCCGCCGAAGAGGTGTTGAGTGTCAGCGTGTAGCCGTCCGCAACGTACGTGGATCCGGTACAGGTGAGCCGGTCAGGGGTTCCCCGACGCCACAAGTACAGCGAGCCTGCACTGCGGGTCAGGCGTACGGTGCCAGGGACCTCGTCGCAGACAAAGGCGCCGAGCGAAGTGTGAGCCGTTTCGGTGTCGGCGCTGCCCGTAGAGGTGGTCTTGGGCTCAGAAAGTCTTCCTAACGCGCGAGAGAGCAGTTTGCCCGGATCAGCGTCGGATTCATGGGCGGGGTCGGCGAGGGCCGCGGCCAGTACGTGGTCGGCGGCGATTCCGGCGTGGTTTGACAGGCAGATAACGCGGAGCCCTGAGCTGGCGAGGTAGACGGCGGCGGAGAACCCCTGTTCGTGGCCGTAGTGGAAGACCACGCTGCGGCCGGGGCGCAGATCGGCATACAGCCCGGCACCGTACGTGAACGGCGGGTGGTCGCTGGGCTGGTAGCCGAGGTGCTGGTCAAACGGGAACGCGTCGTCGGCCGAGGGGTGCCATTCGTGCCAGAGGTGGGCGAGCCAGCGGTCCAGGTCTGCGGCGGTGCACCACAGGGAGCCGGGGCCGGGCAGGGTGACCGGGCACTGCTGGTGCTGCCATCCGCTGGCGACGGCCTGGTAGCTGGCGGCGGCGCCGGGGATCACCTCGCGTGGATCGGTCTTGAAGCGGGCTGAGGTCATGCTGAGCGGGGTGAAGACGTGCCGGTCGGCGATTTCTTGGAGTCCTGCGTCGTACGCGTGTTTAAGGGCTTCGGCGAGGAGGAGGTAGCCGGTGTTGCTGTAGAGGAAGCGGCCCGGCTCGACGGCTCGGTGCCGCTGGCGGTAGGCGAGTTCCAGTAGGTCGTCGGCGGTGTAGTGGTCGAGTTCGCGGAAGCCGGCCAGGGAGAGCAGGGACTCGGCGTCCCGTACGCCGCCCTGGTGCTGAATGAGGTCGCCGATGGTGACGTCCGGAATGCGGAAGCGGGGCAGGATGTCGCCGACGGGCCGGTCAAGGGTGAGGAAACGGTCGCGGGCGGCGCGGATGCACAGGTACGCGGTGATCTGTTTGGCGACGGAGCCGATGTTGAAGGCGCTGTTCTCCCCGATGGGCCCGGCAAGTTCGAGACTGGCTAATCCAGTGTGCGCCTGCGCCGTCGGATGGCCGGCCTGGCCGACGCGCAGGATGACGCCGGGCTCGCCCAGCCGGACCGCGAGGGCGGTCTCGGTAGCGGTGACCGAGGTGTCGGTGGAGTTCACAGGCTGAGGGCTTCGCGGTGGAAGGAGCGCAGGCGTTCGCGCAATGTGGGGTCGCTGATCAGGGCGAGTGCTCGGTCGTGGTCGGCGGCGGTGGTGGCAAGCAGTCCGCGCTGCTGCTCCAGGTAGGCGGTCAGGAATCGGTACAGGTCGCCGCTGGTTTCGGGTAGGACGCGAGCGGTGTAGATCATGGTGAGGGGAAAGGCGAAGCAGGCGTGCAGGAAGCCGAAGGCGGGCCTCTTCGTCTTCTTCCAGGGTGAGTAGAACCCGACTTCATCGCTGATCTCGCAGGCGGTGGCGTTAAGGGCGTCGTTGAGCCAGTTGTGGCCCGCCTCGTGAATCAGGTCGCGAGCCAGGACGAGGGGCTCGTTGACGTGGTCACAGTAGATGGTGCCGGGTAGCCGGGTGATGGTCCAGCTGCCGAGGGTGGCACCGAGCTGCTTGTGGCGCAGCAGGCAGACGACGACCGCGTGGCCGGCGAGAAGGTCGGCGAAGCCGTTCTTGGCACCGGTAGCGTAAGCGGCGGCAGCCAGTTCCCGCAGGTTCGGCGGGGCGGCGGTGGTGTCCGGGCCCAGTACGTAGTAGGGGGTCTCGGAGATCGCTGAGCGGGGCAGGCGGTCCAGGTCAGGGGTAAGAACAACGCGCGGACCGACGGCGGTGGATGTCGACAGCGCCGAGGCGTTCGCGTCGGGATGAGCGCGGTACCAGTTGAAGGTGGCGGTATCGCGCTTGCGAGCGGCAGCCTCAGCGCCTTCGAGGACATGGTGGGCGAGGCAGTAGTCGAGGGCGGCCGTTCCCGGCGAGTCGGAGATGCTGGCCGACGGTTGAGCGGTGGGCTTGAGGACGGTGCGGATCCGGCGGGTTCGGTCGCGGTGGTGAGCCTGAACGGGGGCGGACGAGAAGGAGATGGCGGGCGCGTCCACGGCGGTGGTCCTTCCGGCTGTCTGGGCCTGGGGCCGGCCCCGTGAGGGTCCGGCCCCAGGAGGTACTCACCGGCGGCATGCCCGTCGGTGGGGTGTGGGCGTTCAGGCGTCAGTGCCCTCGGCTGCCGCGGTGCTCGCCTGGGCCTCGGCGGTCGGCCAGCCCTCGGCCGAGACGCTGGAGGTGTGGCGGGTGCTGCGGACGGTCTCGTCGTCGCCGCGCAGGTCATCCACGGCGGCGAGGAAGTCGCTGATCCGGTCGTTGTCCATGGGTGCGCTCGTCCTTTCCGAATCGGGTGTGGGCCGTACACCTTCTGGAGCCGGTTCCTGCGGCGGTGAGCGGGCGGTGGGCACCGCGTCTCCTTCCGTTGTTGGGGGGTCAGATGCTGCGCTGGGCTGGCACGGCGGCGGGGGTGGCCGCTTGGCGCAGGGCGTCGCGCAGCTCTCTCATGGCGGGCCGGTCCTCGGGTGCCGAGGCGAGCGCCGCAGTGATGATCGGACGGAGTCCGGCGGGTGCGGTGTGCAGCCGGGAGGGGCCGTGGCGGGGGATGTCGGCGCACAGGTAGCGGTAGGTCAGGACCGCGAGGCTGAACACGTCAGCCGCTGGGGCGGCGCGGTCGTAAGAGGTGGCGTACTCCGGGGGCCAGTGCACCTCCGGGCCTCGACTGGCGGGGCCGCGCAGGGTGTCGGCGCGTCGCGCGGCACCGAGGTCGGTGATCAGTCCTTGGCCGTCGTGGATGAGGATGTTCTCCTGGTAGACGTCGCGGTGCACGATTCCGCGCTCGTGCAGGTTCCCCAGGCCCTCGGCGACGTCGGCCAGGATGCGCAGCCCGGCCGTCACGTCGTCTCGGTTGAGAGTGATGGCGAGGTGTGCACGGAAGTTGCCTCCGCGGCAGTGGGGCATGGTGTACCAGTCGAACCGATCGGTGCTGCCCTGCTCCAGTAGCGGCACGACGTGTGCGGCGCCTCGGGCGGCGCGGGTGACGGCGATCTCGTGGCGGAAGTCTTCACGGGTCAAGGCCCTTTCGGCCTCGGTCATCTCCGCGTACCAGTAGAAGCCGTAGGCGGCCTTTCGGGTGGCCTCGTCGAGCTCGGCCAGGACGTGGTTGCTGCCGAAGCCGGCCTTGAGGACCACCGGAGGTGCGGCGTTGCGGCTGGCGAGCACCAGAGTGCTGGCGCGGGTGAAGCAGAGGAGATCGTGGACGTGCCAGCCCGCGTCACGAAGCTGGTCAAGGACCCAGGCGGCGGGGTGCATCGGGTGCATGGGCTGCCTCCTCATGATTGCGACGCCTCCGCTGGGGTTGGCGTAGCCGCTCCAGGCAGGCGGCGGCCAGCCGGTCGAGGTCGGGTTTGGTGGCGCACGGGTGGCGCAGCACGGGCAGGCCGGTTACCTCGGTCCACGCGACGGCGGCCTGCCCGTACAGGTCGGCATACCGAGCAGCGGTCGAGTGGTCCTCCCCGAAGCGACGCCTGGTGGGCCGCTTGGACAGCCGGGCATGGCACAGCCCGGGCTCGGTGGTGAGCAGGACGATCAGGTCCGCTCGCGCGCTCGTGACCTCGGCGAGCTGCTGAACGTAGTGGGAGACAGGACGGTCGTGCAGCAGGGCGAGCAGGCAGGCGGTCGACAAGGTGAGCCGGTCGGCGATGACCGGGCCCAGGGACAGAGCGGGGGCGAGGTTGTGCCGAGCATGGAGTTCCAAATCGCGGCGGACAGCCACCACCGCCAGCACGCCGTCTGCGGCCGGACGGCCGGCCCGCAGGCCGATGATGGGACGGGTCGCCTCCAGCGACAGCCAGGAGAACTGGCCGACGTGCCCGAGGCGGATGTCCTCGCGGGCGGCGTTGGCCAGGATCCGGTCGCGTAGCGTGCTCTTCCCGGCTCCGGCGATCCCCTCCAAGGCCAGCAGCATGCCTCGCTCCTAGTCCTTTTCGGCGATCAGCCAGCTGATAAATTTCGCGACCCGGCCGAGGGTGACCGGTTCGGTGCCGTGGGTGAGCTGGGAGCCGTAGAGCAGGGCAGTGCCCGGGGCCGGGCTCACGCTCCAGCGGGTTCGGGGCATGGCCGTATACCAGTCCGCAGAGTGGTCGGCGCCGTCGTGGGCCAGCCACATACCGTCCGTGAAGCCGTGTCCCTGGGCGTCGTGGTCCAGGCGGGTGTTCCACAGGCGGTCGCTGGACGTGCTTTCGACGTAGAACGCACCGCCGGTCTCCGCCTCGTGGATCACGACGCTGATGCCGGCGATCTGTCGCGGCCAAGCGAGTGGGTCGGGGGCGATGCCGTCGAGGTGGCCAGTGATGTGCTGGCCGGGGCCGTACTCAACGTAGGTCCACGGCCGGCAGGCGGTGATCGATGGCATGACGCGGGACAGAGCGGGGCGGGCGCGGTCGAAGGCGTGCTGAAGTAGCGCCTCGGCTCTGTCCGGGATCCTCGCAACCTCGATCCGTCCGGCCGGCTCGTAGACGGCCATGGCTTGCTCGTTGGACTGTCCGGGGATCTCATGGATAGAGGTGGCCCGCTTCGCGCCGAAGCGGAGTCGGGCCTCTTCGGTGAGGAAGTCGTTCATCATGGCGGCGAGCCGGTCCCGCTCCTCGGCGTCGACGAATCCCTCGACGCTGCCGACCGCGACGGTCTCGGCGATGTGGATCACGAGCCGGTCCTCCTCGTCTCGAGCACCCGGCGGACGTCGTCCAGGCCGGTGCAGTGATTGAGCCAACTGGCCACAGGGCGGTGGCCGTCAGTGATCGGGCTGGCCCATAGAGCCAGCAGTTCTCCCGTCAGCGGCAGCTCCTCCGCGCCAGGCAGCGCCTCTGATTCGGTCAGCCTGTCCAGTGCCCGGCACCAGGCCGCGTGCTGTGTGGCGAAGGCCTGCCCCAGCCGTGCCGCCGTTGCCAGTTGGCAGGAGCGCAGGAGCGTTTCGGCAGGCTCAGCCCGCTGGTAGCTGCGGTGCTCGATAGTTGCCCATCCAGCCCCGACCGCTGCGGCGGCGGCCACAACGCGGCAGGTGGCACAGCACGTGTCCTTGGCCTTCGGGCACGGGTGATCGTGCGCGGGGAGGGTGGTGGCGACCTCGACGAGAGCCGCCCAGGCGGAGTCCGTCAACAACTCGCTGATGGTGCCGCGGTCCGATTCCGGGCCATGGTTGCAGCACACCGGACCAGGCCGGCTCGGGGCGCTGGGAGCGAGCGAGGGCTCGATGAACAGGGCGTGGAAGTACACGATCCGCCCCAGCAACTGATGGATCGTCAGCGAGGCTGCGACGCTACCCATGCCGCCTCCTCACTGGTCGAAGCAGTGCTCTGAGGCGCTGGGCAATAGCAGCCGTCCTCGGTGGGCCGCTCGCCGCACAGCGCGTCGGTGACGGCGCGGGTGGCCGCGTCAACGGCGTCGAAGTACGCCGGCCAGCCGTGCCCAGGACGCGGGCCCAGCACCAGGTCGAGTACGGGGCTCGTGCGTCCGGTGGTCTCACACGTCAGCTCCGCCCGTCCGATGGCCACCTGCACCGCAGCGGGCAGGTCGGTGGTCACAGCGGTGACGGCGCGGCATAGGGCGGCAGCGGCTCGCGCGTACTCGGTCCGGTTACGCGGAAAGATGCCGACCCGGCGTTCGGCGGGTGGCAGATCAAGGCCTGGATAGAGATGTCCCTGGCAGCTGTCGTACGTGATCAGGCGCCAGTCCTGGGTGACAGCGTCGACGAGAGGGCGGACGCCGGGCTCGATCGCCTCTCGCCACTGCGGGTGGGCCGGGTCGACGTCGTCGGCTTCGTGCACGCCGGGCAGGCCGACGGTGTTGATGTTGCCGTGCGAGCTGGTGCGCAGCCGCACATGCGGACGGTCCGCCTCGGCGTGGTCCCAGCGGGCGAGGAAGGAGCCGACGTCACGCATGCTGTTCGGCGTACGTGGGCGTAGGCGCACGCTGCGACACCAGGCACCTTCCGGGTGTGCGGGCTGAGCGAGGAGTGCAGCGATGCCGTCGATCATCCGCATCCGGTAGTCGCAGTAGGCGTCCTGGTCGCCGGCCTGGTCCTGGCGCCAGCGGGTGGCCACGCAGCCGCCGCCGCAGGTGGACCGGTACGCGCAGGTGGTGCACCTCCCCATGAGCGTCTTGCCCTGGTTCAGCAGCGGCAGCCGCCGCTGAGCCGCGACGACCGCGTTCTGCCCGAGAGTCTGGTCCAGAAAGGCGAGTTGGGCCTGCGGCCAGGGCAGCTCGTCACAACTGCCGAGCCGCCCGTCCGGATACAGCGTGAAGACGTGGTCGCACTTCAGGTTGGAGAAGTGGCAGAAGCCGGTGTCCAGTCCGCGCAGCCGTCGGATGGTGGAGACGGCCGGTTCCAGTTTCAGCCGGGTGAAGTGCCCAGCGCCGATCCAGCGGACGGTGGCGGCGAGCACGAATTCTGCGTACTGGCCCGGGGTGGTCGCCCATCCCGGGCCTTGCGGGCCACGCAGAGCAGCGCGCTGAAGGAGTCGGCTCGCGGGAAGACGCTGCCCTCGGGCAGCGGTGGGGCCTTGGACGGAGGCATCGAAGCAGGGCACGAAGCTGACAGCGTTGACCGCTTCGAAGCCAGCGAGGTGGTCCAAGACGGCTTCGGCGCGGCCGAGCACGGTCGGGGTGACCGCAGCGATCAATCCGACCCTCCGTCCGCGCTCGGCCAGCAGGCGCAGCGCGGCGGCCACGCGTGGGTACACCGCTTGGCCGTCGTAACCGACCCGCCAGGCGTTGCCCGCCTCGTCTCCGTCGAGGGAGATGCCGATCTGGAGCCGCGGGTACAGGGCGTCGATCAGATCCAGCCACTGCTCATCGAGCAACACGCCGTTGGTTTGCATCGACACCCGCACCACTTTGGGCTGGGACGCGAGTTCACGCAGTACCTCGGCGACGTGGTCGCGTCCGGCGGTCAGCGGCTCACCACCATGTAGTTCGACAGCTAGCGGGCGCCCCGAGAAGAGTTCGGTGAGCCGAACCACTTGACCGGCGTCGATCCGGGCTCCCCCCGGGACCTCCTTGCGCTTCTCGTAGCAGTACAGGCAGTCGATGTCGCAGGTCTCACCCCGTAGCTTGAGGATCACCGACACGGCACTGTCGGCGTCTTCGACGTCGAGGCCGCGGTACAGGTGGGCCATCGGATCGTGCTGATCGGTGGTGCCGTGCATCGGCTGCCTCCCAGGGGTGGGCGTGACCGGGCGGGGATCAGTCGTAGAGGCGTCCCAGCAGGGCGCCCTGGCCGGACTGGAGGATGTGGGCGGCCTCCAGCGGAATCCAGAAGCATTCGAAGTGCGTCGGCTCCTGCTCCCCGTCGTGGTCCTCCTGGCTCATCCACCGCTCCGATGTCGGCTCGGTCAGTTCCAGGTGGAAGACGTGGCGACGCTGGAGCTCGAACCGGTACGGGCTGATGTCGTACTCGGTTTCGCCGAGCTTCCGCACGATCTTGAAGTCCTTCAGGCCGGTCTCCTCACGGGCCTCGCGTAGCGCCGCCGCCTCCGGCGTCTCGCCGGCGCGGACGCTGCCGGCCGGGACCTGGATACCGACTTCCTCGTAGCTGTAGTCGGTGTGCCGGAATACCAGCAGCTTGCCGTCTCGTACGACGTAGCAGAGGACCTTTTCCTTGGTGACCCGCTCCGGCATGTGAAAACCCCTCATCATTCGTTGACTTCAGAAGCTCGTAGGCCCGCACGTATCAACGGAACTGCATTCGGTATTGATCAGCGCCCGCCGGCCGTTGGGCAAACGAGCTTGAGTCTAGGTCTGGTGACCGAACGCCACGCAAAGCCAAGTAAGCCGTTCGCAGGGGCAGTGCGCTCGTCTCATCGCCTGATGCCAGAGCTGCGGGCTCTATCCCAGTCCCAGCACCCGTCACGACCAAGGAGGAGGGTCTACCCTCGTGCTTCATAACCACCTCCGAGGGTCTCTCAAGATCCGAAGCGGATTGACGGGTGGCCGGCACCCCGTCCTCCACACCCTCGCCCTTCGAGCCGCAGTCGTGAACACCGAGCATGCGGACGGAGTGGTTGTCCGCATGGCGCTCGCCCCGTGAGCGGGTTCGGATCGACACCCTTTCGTCGTTCCTGGTTGCGCCGCGCCGAACGCTGAGTGACCCTATGTGCGCGATGTCCACGCTGCTCAATGCCATCCGGAAGTGGGCAGCCTGAAAGGCGGTGTCATGGGCCAGACCCCGCGGGCGCTTCAACCGTCCATGTCTGAGCGACACTTCTTCGGCGCCGAGTTGCGTCGGCTGCGGGAGCACGCCGGCTTTTCGCAGGCGCGGCTGGGTGCCATGATCCGATTCAGTGCCGACCTGGTGCGTCGAATCGAGACGGCGGACCGGTTCCCCTCGCGGGACTTCGTCGAGGCATGCGACAAGGCGTTGACGACCGGTGGCGCCTTGATGCGCCTGCTACCGCTGCTCGAGAAGAATCGGGTCAACGCGGCCAAGCTAGCGACGGCGCCGACGGGCGCCATCACCCTGCTCTCCACTCAGCCGGCGGATACCTCGGGTTTGACCGACATGGTCGTCCGGGTTCCGTTCCAGCCAGGTGTCCTCGATCGCGCCGCTCTGGACTGGCTAAACGCTGCTGCGGGGCCCCGACTGTCTGCGGCCGGCCGGCCCGGCTCACCTGATCAGGTTCGCGAGGAGGACCTCAGCTCCGCTGAGACCGCTCTGGCGATGTTCCGGCAGCTGGACCACACCCACGGTGCCGGACGAGTCCATGCCCAGGTGCAGCGGTACGTCGAAGGCGAGCTAAACCGATTGCTGGCAAACAGCCCCGCCTCGGAAGCGATCGGTCGGCGCCTGTACAGGCTGGCGGCGGGCTTCTTCGAACTGTGCGGGTATCAGGCAGTCGACACCGGAGCCCACGGTCTCGCGCAGCGCCGCTACTTGCGCGCTCTGCGGCTGACGCAGGCCGCCGACGACTGCCTCTACGGCAGCTACCTGCTCGCCGTGAACATCGGCCACCTGGCACTGCACTGCGGTCATCCCGAGCCGGCGCTGCGGATGGCGCTCACGGCGGTGAGGGGTAGTGAGACTCAGGCGACGCCCGCCGTGGAAGCCGCGCTACACGCCGTGGTGGCGCGGACGTACGCCCGCCTCGGACGCGAGAGCGACTGCATGGCCCACCTCGAAGTCGCAGAGAGGCAACTGAATCGCAGCAGGACCGAGGACGAGCCGCTGTGGATCCAGTACTTCGAGCCGGCCTATCTCGCCGACGAGCTTGCCCACTGTTTCCATGATCTGGGCCGGCCGCAGCAGACCCAACGGCACCTGGGCGATGCCCTTGCCGCGCTAAGTCCCACACATGTCCGCCGACTGGCCATCGACACCGCACTCCTGGCCTCATCGTTGGCTGCCGCTGGCCGCATCGACGAAGCCTGCGCTGCCGGCCGAATGGCGGTGGATCATGCCGCGCGGACCACCTCGCACCGCTGTTTAGAGCGCATCGTTGAGGTGCAAGCCGATCTTGAGCCCTACCGGTGTGAGCCGGAGGTCCGTGAGTTCGGCGAGTACGTGCGTTCTCAACTACCGCTGGCTGCGGTGTAGTTCCCTTAATCGGCAGCCGCAGCCGTCATCACGAAACGGTAGTGCGCGAGTTCCGCTTCCAGCGCCGTGCCCGCCTGGGTGGAGGTCGCGACGTAGTGGCCGACGTCGGGGAGAAGCAGCATGTCGTGGGGCACGCTGTGAGCTGTCAGCTGATCGGCGAGTTCCCGCACATCCTCGACCACAGCCACGTCACCGGCGGTGCCGTGGACGAGCAGCACCGGCCGCTGAACGGTTGCGGCGTTGACCCGCCCGGCACCGCCTCGCAGCCGTCTGGCGTGCGCGCGCTGGAAGCGGGGCACGGTTTCCGCCCAACGGTCGGGATCCACGATCGCTGACACGGCCGTGGCGGCAGCGAACGGACCGCTCTGCGCCACGGCGTGCAGGGCCGTGTATCCGCCGGCGCTGGCTCCGCGAATGAAGACTTGACCCGGTACGGCTCGTCCTGTTGCGAGCAGGTGGTCCGCCACCGCCGCGCAGTCATCAACGTCGTCGAGGCCCCACCGGCCGTACAGCGCTTCCCGGAAGACCCGGCCGTACCCGGTGCTGCCGAGATAGTCGACGTCCACGACGGCGAACCCCCGACTGGTGAAGAACTGCGCCTGCCAGTCCAAGCGCAGGAGGCACGAGGCGGTCGGCCCAGGATGCGCCCTCACGATCACCGGTGCCCGCCAGTCCGCCGCCGAGGCCGTTGGCGGATACACCAAGGCAATTACCTCTCGATCACCCGCGACATGAACCCGCAGTTCCGTCGGCGTCGATACTTGCGCCTCGTCGAGTTTGGCGTGCTCCGACCGGGCAAGCACCTCCACCTGAGGATCGGCGGCCGTGAGGTGCACGAGCGCGACCTGTGGGGCCGCAGTCGGCGACGCCCCGATCAATGCCACCGTCGTTCCTTGAACGGCCAGATAGGGCTTGATGGACGTATATGGAAGGTCGACCGGGCGAACAGTGCCGTCAGGGTCGATGACGACGAGGCGGTGCCGCGGTCCGTCCTGCACCGCCACGACGATCCGGCCGTCGTCAAGGAAGTCATACGACGCGTAGCCCAGCTCCCACGGCTCTGCGGCGCACTCACCCGCGATCGGTGCCACCCGCTTCACCTGGTGGCCGTCCCACCGGTAAAGGTTCCACCAGCCACTGCGGTCTGACACGAAGTACAACGCCCCGTCGGGACCCCACCTAGGCTCGACCGCCGACTCTTCCGAACCGCCGGCGAGCATTACCGGGTTCCCGACCTGGCCACGCGGCGAGTAGGAGGCGACCCATATCTCACACCTATCCCAAGGCATGTCGGGCTCGCTCCAAGTGGTCCAGGCCAACATGCCTGAACCCGGCCGCGGTGCGCCGAGAAATCCCCGGCATGTTGCGAGAGCCCGTATGTCCGGGACGCCTGTGAGCGACACCGCGATGAGGTCGTCACCATGCTCTGACTCCCGCACAGCCAGTAACTCGCCGTCGCCAATCGTCAGGTCGCCGAAGGATCCCAGACTGACCAACTCGAGTTGATCGTCGTGAAGACGGCTCCGGTAAAGGCCGTCTCCGCCGACGCACCACAACGTCCCGTCAATGACAGCGAACGCCCCGCCTCCGTACGCGTGAACGCCGCTGGTGACGTCGAAGCCCTCCGGACTGACGTCTCGCGCACCCTCGCCGGGCCGCCAACATGTCACCGTCGCGACCCCGCCGACTTCGGGGCGGGTCTCCAACCAGTACAGCGCGCCATCCCCGGCACGCAGCTGGTCATAGCTCACAGAGGCGCGAACCGCGTCCTCCGTCGAGACCACAGCGATCCTGTCCGCCAGCCTCACGGGTCCTCCTCGAACAACTTCCGTAGGCGACCGTAAGACAGCGCCCTCGTCGACCGGCCTCCGGGGCGCCGGCAACGGCATAGAAGAAGTTGTCGTGCCGCCGAGCCGGCCCGAGTGCTCCCCAGACACGGTCGACTCTACGCGCAAGCACTTCGTCCCTGCCGCTGGACGGTACGGCTCGAACTGCCACTGGGCCGCTCAAGTTCCGAGCGACAAATTCGATGCGGACAACTTCCCTTGTCCGCATTTTCGGTATCGACCACGCCATTCGAATCGAGCGACCATTCGGAGCGTGAAGCAATTCACGCGCGGCCCAACATTTGACGTTTTGCCGCTGCCGACACGAGCTCTCGGAAGGGGCGCAATGGTACAAGATGACTTGACACGCTACGGCTATCGTCAAGAGCTGGCCCGGAGACTTCGGTTCCGGGACCTGGTCGCGTACGGCCTCGTGTACATGGTGCCGATCGCGCCGATGGCGATCTTCGGCAGCGTGTACGCCGGCTCCGGCGGGATGGTGGCCCTGGCGTACGCCGTCGGCGTGGTGGCGTTGGTGTTCACCGCGTTCTCGTATGCACAGATGGTGAAGGCGTTCCCGATGTCGGGCAGCGTCTACAACTACGCCGGCCGGGGCATCAGCGCGCCGGTCGGTTTCCTGGCCGGCTGGGTGATCCTGCTCGACTATGTGCTCGTACCCGGGCTGCTGTATCTGGTGGCGTCGGTGGCGATGCACGCCACCGTGCCCGTGGTGCCGGTGTGGTTGTGGCTGCTCGGGTTCGTCGGGGTTAACACGGTCGTCAACTCGGTCGGGATCCGGATGACCGCGATGGTGACCCGGGTGATGCTGGTCGGGGAGTTGATCGTCCTGGCGGTTTTCCTCGCTGTCGCCGGTTGGGCTCTCGCTTCGGGCAGGGGCCGGTTCAGTTGGGACGCCTTCTACAACGCCGACACGTTCACCTGGTCCCTGGTGGCGGGTGCGGTGTCGATCGCGGTGCTGTCGTTCCTCGGCTTCGACGGGATCAGCATGTTGGCCGAGGAGACCAAGGGCGGTTCCCGGCAGATCGGCCGGGCGATGGCCGCCGTGCTCGTCCTGGCCGGTGTGCTGTTCATCGCCCAGACGTGGCTGGCCGCGATGCTCGTCCCGAACCCCGGCGCCCTCCTCGCGGAGGGCGACGTGAACGGCACCGCCTTCTACGACGCCGCGGCCGTGGCCGGCGGGGGCTGGCTGGCGACCGTGTGTGCGGTGGCGACGGCGATCGCGTGGGGCCTGCCGAACTCGATGGTCGCCCAGGTCGCCACCTCCCGCCTGCTGTACGCGATGGCAAGAGACCGGCAACTTCCTGCCTTCTTGGCGAAGGTGTCCATCCGCCGGAACGTGCCGATCAACGCGACCCTGCTCACCGGCTTCGTGTCCCTGGTGCTCGGCCTGTACATGGCGACCCGGGCGGACGGGATCACGCTGCTGTCATCGCTGATCAACTTCGGGGCGATGGTCGCCTTCCTGGTCCTGCACGTCTCCGTGGTCGTGCACCACCTCATCCGCCGGCGTAGCGGCAACTGGTGGGCGCACCTAGTCATGCCCGGGATCGGGTTCGTGATCCTCGCCTACGTGGTGGTCAACGCCAACATCGCAGCCCAGCGCCTCGGCCTAGCCTGGCTCGCCCTCGGCATGGTCGTTCTCGCCGGCCTGTACCTGTCCGGCCGCCGGCCCGCGCTGTCGGGTCTGGCGCCCGCGCAGCCGCAGGCCCGCCACGTGGAGCGGGTGTGACCAGCATGGACACGATCACCTACCGGCCGGCCCGCGACGAGTTGGCCTACACCTTCGGCGGTCGGATGCCGGTGGCTCACGTCCGCTCGGGCGACGTGCTGCAGGTGCACACCGAGGATTGCTTCGGCGGTCTCGTGCGCGGTCCGGCGGACCTGCCGTCGCAGGTGTGCCGGATGCCGTACCTGAATCCGGTGTCCGGGCCGTTCTTCGTCGAGGACGCCGAACCCGGTGACACCCTCGCCGTCCATCTCGCCTCGATCGTCCCCACCCGGGGCTGGGGTGTGTCATCGACGTTCCCGCACTTCGGGGCGCTGACCTCCACCGCCCAGACCGCGACGCTACAAGAGCCGCTGCAGGAGCGGGTGTGGGTGTACGACATCGACCGGCACGCTGGCACGGTCGGCTTCCACGCCACGGCCAGCGACCATTCAGTGAAGCTGCCGCTGGACCCGATGATCGGCACGATCGGGGTCGCTCCTGGCGGGTTCGAGGCCCGTTCCACGATCGTCCCTGACTCCCATGGCGGGAACCTGGACACCCCGCAGGTGCGCGCCGGCGCCACCCTCTACCTCGGGGTGAACGTGCACGGGGCGATGCTCGCCCTCGGCGACGGGCACGCCCGCCAGGGCGAGGGTGAGGCCTGCGGGGTCGGGGTGGAGATCGCCACGACCACCACCCTGGTCATCGAGGTCATCAAGGGCACCCGGACGGTGTGGCCCCGCCTGGAGACCGACACGTGGATCATGTCGGTCGGCTGCGCCCGGCCGTTGGAGGACGCCTACCGGATCGCCCACCGCGACCTGGTCGGCTGGACCAGCACGCTCACCGGTTTGGACGAGCTCGACGCCTACCAGCTGATCTCGCAGGCCGGCAGGGCGCCGATCGGCAATGTGTGCGACCCGAACTACACGGTCCTGGCCGCCGTGGACAAGGCGCTGCTTCCGCACCCGGCCGCCGCTTACACGGGGGTGCACGCCCGGCTGCGCCAGCATGCGGCCGGGCTGCGGTAGGAGCTGCCGCGATGAGCGCGTCGATGCCTCAGCTGCCGTTGCGGGACGAGTTGTTCCTGCTCGGCCACAACGACGACACCGGCCAACCCCACATCCACCGCCAGGCCCTCGCACTTGGGATGGCCGGCGCGGTCCTGACCGACCTCTTCCTGGCCGGGCGAATCGCGCTCGACGACCCGCACGACGACACCCGCCCGGCCGGCGACCGGCGGATCCGGCTCCGCCTCGATCGGCCCGTTGGCGACCTGGTCGCCGAGACGGCCATCGCCTCGGTCCGCTACGCCAACCCCGCCCCGACGCTGCGGGGCTGGCTGACATGGTTCGCCGAGGACCTGTACGAACGCACCCGCGCCGGCCTGCACGCCGGCGGGATCCTGCACCGCACCAGCCGCCGCCGGCTCGGCGGGCTCGCCCGCACCGACGTCTACCTCGCCACCGACACCAAATGGGCGGTCGTGGCCCGATCCCGGCTGCGCTATCTCGCCGCAGGCCGGGAGCCGCCGGACAACCACACCGCCGCCCTCGCCGGCCTCGTCGCCGTCCTCGGCCTCGCCACCCACCTCTACCTCGACGACACCAACGCCGTCGCCGCCCAGCTGCGGGCGATCGCCGAGCAGCACTACCGGCCCGTCCGCGACATCACCGCCGCGGTCGACGCCGCAGTCGGTGACCTCGCCACCGCCGCATACCGCTGACCCCCGCCACAGACTCCCGGAGCCATCGACCGTGATCCACCTACCTCACCCACCCTCGACACCCACGGACCTGCCGGGCCACTGGCGTCGGCGGCCCGCCGTCAGAATCGCTGCCGCGCTGTGCGTGCTGGGCCTGCTCGCCGCTGCCGCCCTCGTGCCCGGATGGGCCGCCACGCACACCCCCGCACCGCAGAGCGGCCGCTGGCAGGTCACCTCGCCCGCCCGAACAAGTACCCCACCGTGCGGGATCCCCGCACCGCTGACCGCCGCCGAACTGCGCGCCCTCGCCGCGCGGACCGCTGCGACGCCACCCACCGCCCTACCCGCACCGCGGCCAGCCGACCATGTGCTCCCCCAGGTCGCCGCCGAGGCGCACTGCGACGTCCCGGGACGGTTCTCGTTCGTGCTGATACGGCAATGGGCCGCCGACACTCGCATCGACGCGGGACGCGCGACCAGCACCGTCGTGGTCTTCGAAGAGCGGCACTGGCGCGCCGACAACGGCTCCGGACGGGCCATCAGCCTGCGTCATCCGCCCGGCCCACAACCCACCACCGACGAGACCTACCAGCCGGGCACGCTCGATGGAACCATCGGCCCCATCGCCGTCGACACCACCGGCCTCACCGCACAGATCAGCAGCATCTCGCCGCCGTTCCTCGGCGCACCGGCAGTCCTGGACGCCATCGCCGGCCTGACGTCGTGGCGCACACCCGACCGCGACGCCCGCACCGCGGTCCTCACTCTGTTGAGCCACACCAACGGGCTCACCTACCACCCGGCGGTACGAGACCGCGCCGGGCGCACCGGTGCCGGCGTCAGCGCCACAAGCGACGACGGCACCACCCGCGGCCTGCTCATCCTGCACCCCAGCACCGGCGAGGTCCTCGCCTACGAACGGGCCCACTTCACGCCATCACAGCGCGGCCACCCCCGCACCGGCGACGTCGAGGACTACCTGCTGTTCACCATCCACACCCGCACGAGCGGCACCAACACACCCTGACACCGCCCCGCCGATCACGCCGCAACCCCCATCCGCTTCCGACCTGTGAAGGAATCCTCATGGACGTCACTGCTCGCATCCGCGCCGCCCGCTGGGCCGACAAGGACAAGGTCGCCGCGCTCATCGCCGATGCCCTGCACCCCGACCCGCTGGCCGCCTGGCTAGTGCCCGAGGCGACCCACCGGCGCCGCATCCTCACCGAGGTGGCGGTGATCTGGGTGGAACACGCCATGTTCTACGGCGACACCCACGTCACCGACGACCTGAACGCCGCCGCAGTCGGTTTCCACCGCTACCGCAGCATCCCACCACCGGCGAACTACCGCAGCCGCCTCACCGACGCAGCCGGCGACCATGCGGAGCGGTTCGAGATCCTCGACGGGCTGCTCAGCGCACGCCGTCCCACCGAACCGCACTACCACCTGGCATTCCTCGCCGTCGCCCCCGCCGCCCAGCGGCAAGGTATCGGCGCGGCGATGCTCGCCCACCACCGCGACAGACTCGACCGCATCGACCTGCCGTCGTGGACCGACACCACCGGCGAGCGCCAAGGCCTCTACACCCGCTACGGCTACACCCCGCAGCAAGCCATCCGGCTGCCCGACGGCCCGGCCGTCACCCCGATGCGCCGCACCCCTACGCCGGGATCCCATCCCCTGGACACCATCAGCGCGGCCGGTAGCTCGCAGGCCAGAGGCCTGGGCGTTTGATCCGCACGATGGCCTCACGAACCGAACCGTGGCCGATCCTGCGCCATGTAACCCGTGGTCTCGGACGGGAATGTCCCGGTGGCGGGCGCGACGAGCGTCGCCCGCCCGCCGCGATGCCCGCGCGCCCCACTGACCCCATCGATCAAGCCCAGAACCTACAGCGCCTCGCGTGTTCGCTCGCCTGACCGGGAGTCCGGCCGTTACCGCGTCGGTGACGGTGGGTTCACCCCGCCTTGCGGGGGCCGCGGTGCCTTTTGTTGATCTTTTCCGCGACGGCGTCGGCGGCGTCCTGGTGCAGCTGCTTGGTGACGCTCTGGTAGGTGTCGCGGGTCAGGGTCGTGGTGGAGTGGCCGAGTTGGTCGGAGAGGACCTTGATATCGACGCCGGCGTCCAGGGCGATGGTGGCGGCGCTGTGGCGCAGGTCGTGCAGCCGGATCGGCGGTAGGCCAGCCTTGCGGATGAGCCGGCGGAAGCGTTGGGTGACGGCGTTGGGGTGCCAGGGCTGCCCGTCGGGGCGGACGAAGAACAGGCCGGCGTCGGGCCACGCCGGGCCGGCGGCGAGTTGCCATTGGGCGCGGCGGGCCTTGTAGGCGGTGAGGACCTTCGCGGTGTCGGTGTCGAGGGCGACGTCACGGTTTCCGGCCCTGCTTTTGGGGGGTTTCTGCACGGGGGTGTAGCCGTGGGTGGCGATCTGGTTGTTGATGGTGGTTTCCCGGCGGTGCAGGCGGACCTCGCTGTCGCGCAGTCCGCAGGCCTCGCCGCGGCGGGGTCCGCGGTAGGCCATGTAATGCCACATGGGATGCAGGTCCGGGGCGTGCCGGGCGGCGTGGTCGAGGAAGTCGGAGACCTGTACGTCGGTCCACACCATCACCGGTCCGGGCACCTCGCCGGTGTCCTTCCAACGCTGCACGCGTTCGTCCTCCCACACGATCGGCAGCGGCCGGTCACCCGGGGTCTTGACCAGCGCGGCCGGGTTGGAGCCGACGATCAGTTCGTCGGCGAGGGCATCGTTGATGGCCTTGCGCAGGCAGGCGCGGATGCGCTGGCGGGTCGTGGGGCCGGTAGGCCGCACCCCGGCGACCGACCTGCGCACCGCCGGGTCGGGGCTGGTCTTCGCGGCGTGGATGTCGTCGCTGCGGCGTTCGATCGCGGCGAACATGGCACGGACGTGGCTGGTGCGCAGTTTGTCCAGCGGAACCTCGCCGAGGTGCGGAATCAAGTGCACCCGCACGATGGACTCGTAGCCGCCCAGGGTGTTGTCGTCCACGCTGAGGTCAGTCAGCCAGCCGGTGAGGTAGTCCGCGACGGTGGGCGCGTCAGCGAGGGGGCCGTCGCCGCGCAGCCGCTGGCGGATCCGGTCGACCTCGGGCAGGGGCCGTTTGGTGCGTGCGGCGTTCTGGAGCAGGTCGCCGATCTCGGTCCGGCGGCGCCGGTCGCCCTTGGCGAGGGCGAGCAGTTCGCGGGCGTGGTCGAGTTCGCCGGCGGCGGCCCGGCGGGTGGGTAGGCCGGAGCGGCGTAGTTGCCGGCGCGCGCCGTCGGCGGTGGGTGGAAGTTCGAGTTGGTAGGTCCAGTGGCCGTGCTCGAAACTCCAGGAGCGGTTCGGGCGGCGCAGTTTCGGGCAGTCGTTGCCGAGCGGCTTGCCGGTGTCAGGGTGGCGGCAGCCGCAGCGCTTGAAGATGCTTCCGTCAGGCATGGCAGGTGGTGCTCCTCGATCAGGTTGGGGTGCATCGGTTTCCGCTGATCGACATCCACGCGTCATCCGCGGGCACGATCAAGTCGCCGGATCCCGTCACGACAGGGGTCCGGCTGAAGAGTGGGAGGGCTGGAGCGGAGGACCCGTGTGGCTGTGGCACAAAGGCTGCACGGGTGGTGTCCGTCGGCACGGGAGGGCGCCTACGGCGGTGGGTCCAGGGCGTCGGGGTTCCGCTGCGGCGCGGACGTGTCGCGGTCGTTCAGGTGCAGGGTGGCCAGCAGCGGGGCCGTGGGTATTCGGTAGTGGGCGCCGACGCGGAAGTGCGGCACGGGGAACGCGTCGCGGCGGATCAGCTTGTAAGCGGCGGAGCGGGACATGCCGAGCACCGCCGCGGCGGTGGCCAGGTCGGTGCTGGCGCCCAGGGCGCGGATCCGCTCAGCCGTCCACGTCGGCTCCCGCTCACCGCCGGCCGCCTCATCCCCGGACTGCGGTGGCACGGTTCGAGTGCGTCTGGACGATCTCATGGTCATCTCCACATCGGTGGCTTTGGGCGTACGGCATCAGGCGCGGGGCGCACGGCAGTAAGGCCAGGTGCTCGGGAATGGATTCGGCCCTCACGGTCGGATCGCAGGAGCAGATCCGACAGGTCGTCGATCGGGCCTGGCGACATGCAGCACGGCTGACCGGGACGACTCAAGCGGTGCTCACGTCGGCGCTCGCTCATCTCCATAGCGGCTCTGCGCCGAGCCGGTCAGGGCGCTGACATTGGTAAACCCGCGCCTGTGTGCTCTGGCGAACGCCTGCCTGACTCACGGCCACTCACAGGGACTCACAGGCCGCCCGTCCGAGCGCTCACACGGGGCCGGCGCCGATACCAACGCCGATGCGCCGCCGCCTCGGCGCCAACCACCCGGACAGTGGCAGAAGTCGATGACATGGTGGGCGGCGTGGCGGTTGACGAATGCTCCGACAGCCTGTCCTCCGACGGCTCCGCCGCGGTGCCAACGTGTCACACGGCGAAGTGGCACGACCGGTCAGGAACTCATGCAAGTCGATGACAAGTTGTCCGCGAACATGTCCGTCACCGATGAGCGCGGACACCGCTGGCGAGCGGTTGACACACCCGCCTACGCGGCGCGTTGATGTCATGCCGGTTGGCCTTCGCCGTCACGGCACGGACCTCCGCCAACTTGCGCCGGTGTCACTTCAGGCCGGTGACACGCGAGGAAGAGTTGTCCCGGGCCTGATCAGCGACCTGCCGGACATTTTGTCAACGGTGAGCATCGATGACATGCGCGACGTCACGGACACCGGTCCAGGCACGGAGGACATGCTGTGCCCACCTTGAGGCCATGGCCGCGAGCACGATACCGATCGGCACTTCTCGACGTCATGTGACCGCTCGTGAACGTGTGTCCGGACGAAGTGACACAGCGCTTATGCCGACGTTCCTGTCCTCTCGGACGCGTCGCCGCCGCGCGCACGGACGACCTGTCAATCGACCGCCCTCGTTGACACCGGATCGTCCGCTTCCCCGGCGAGGCAGCCGGGACGGAGGGTTCTCCCCACTGGTGCGCACACCTCGGCGGCCGACATGGGTGAAGCGCCGAGCATGACGCCCAGGGACGGGGACGCGGCATGTGGTCGGGGTTCGCGCCACGCCGGCGTCGCCCGCTGACCTACTGAGCGTGCCGGCAGCGGATGCCACGTCGCTGTGAGTCGCTGTGAATCTTTGTGAGCGGCTGTGAGTGGGATGGTGTATGGGGTCCCGGAGAGTGTCTTGTTAGACGCTTCTCGCACCCGGCCCTACGCTCACAGCCCTGCTCAGCACCCCTCGCGCGAGGTGGCTGGCGGCGGTGCGACCTCGGCGGCGAGAACGGCTGCGGCGCACCTTTGGTGGCACGAAGTTCATCGGAGATGTCAGTCCGATGCCAGCCAAGGTGGTCCAGTGCTAACGAGAGTGATCCGATCGCGGTCGACGGACGAGATTCGCTGACCAGATGGGCGGGGTCAGCGGCTGTGAGTGACTGTGAGCCGCTGTGAGTGACTGTGAGCGGTGGGCGCGGCTCGACGATCGTGACCTCTTCGCTGAGCCGTCCGGGTGCCGCCCACGGTGCGCCTCGGTGGCTCACAGTCCTGCTCAGCCGTACCGCGGCCCCTCCGCGTCACCCGCCAGGTGCCGGACTGACGCCCGGAGTTCGGGTGGGGCGCTACGGCGGTCCGCTGGGGGCAAAAGCGGGCCTGACCTGCGCTGTGAGCGGTTGTGAGTGGGTCGTGGCGTAATCGGGATCCCAGCATCGCCGAAAAGACGGCGACCCCTCGATGGTCTCTGACCGAGGAGTACTGATCATGAGTGTGTCCGACACGATCTGGCCTGCCGCGCCCCTGGACGCTGTCGACGTGGCGTTCGCGGCGCTGACCAGCGACCCGGCGCCCCTGTCCCTCGACCTCGACATGTTCGGTCCGGATGACGGCCTGCCAAGGGGTGTCGTGGCGCTGCTGGCGCTGCGGGACTGGCTGCTGGCGAACCCGCGCGCCTACACCGCCCGCGACACGGTGTGGCGGGAGTTGATCCGTCGTGCCCGCCTGGACGGGCCGCAGTGGGTCGTCGCCGCGGTCGGCATGGCGATGCCGGCGCTGCGCCGCTACGCGAGACGGTTGTCTGACGGCTACCGCGGTGACCCCGACGACATCGGCGCGGAGATCCTCGCGGGTTTCCTGGCGGCGCTGCGTGACCACGTGGACGTGGCCCGCCGGGCGCCGTACGCGTCGTTGTGCCGGGCCGGGTGGCGCGCCGGGCACGCCTTGCGTCAGCAGGCCAGCGAGTTCGTTCTGGTTGAGGACGTGGAGCGCGTCACGGGACCGCGGACGCCGCAGGTGCCCTACGGGCATCCGGACGTGCTGGTGCGCCGCGCGGTGCGCCTGGGGATCCTCGACGCCGACGACGAGCAGCCCTACATCGACGTGCGACTGGGCCGGCGGGCCATGGACCCGATCGCGGCCCGGATGGGCATCAGCACCGACGCCCTGCGCATGCGGTTGGGTCGCATCGACACCCGCCTCGCCGAAGCCCTCGCCAGCGGCATGCTGACCGGCGCAGCGTCCCCGCAGGCCGCCGAGGCGTTGGCGGTGCAAGCCGAACGCCGGGCCAGTCTGCGCGCCGCCAGCCGCCGTCGCCTCTCCAACACTGCCGCCACGTCGACGGCAGTCGCGTAGGTCGGCTCCCTCTTCTCGCGGCGCCGTCACTTTTCCCCGGTGAGGGCTCCTGGGACGGATCACCTCAACTGGGGAAAACCCCTCGTTGTGAGTGGCTGTGAGTGGCTGTGAGTGGGGCAGGCGTTCGCCAGAGCACACAAGCGGCGGTTTGTTAATGACGGCGCCAGAAGCCGCGCTCGGATTCTCGCCGTACCGCATGAGCGGCCGGTGATCCGGCCGCGCGGACCAGCCGGTTCCGTGCCCGGGCTGCCGTCCGGGCACGGAATCGGCGATCTGGCACCGCCCTGTCACCCGCCGCGACGCACGACCGCGGTGGCGTGATCCGCCCGAGGTGTGCCGCACCGACGCGGTCGCACAGGCATTCATCCACCCCTGCCACCCCCTGCCGGGGTGGCGCCATCTTGGAGGTACCGGTCATGTCGACCACCTACCATCCCCAGTTCACTGTCCCGTCCACCCGACCGATCCCGACGGAGCTGCTCCTGGCCGAGAGCGGCCGCATGCGCCTGCCCGACTGGTGGGCCGTCGAGATGCTCGCCGAGCACCGCGTCCTGACCAGCGCGCAGCTCACCGCACTCGGCTTCGCCACCACCACGGCGTCGGCCACCCGACGTCTGGCGATCCTCGCCCGCCGCGGCTGGATCGACCGCCTCTGGAACACCGGCGCCGCGGCCACCGCCGACACCTCGTGGTGCCTCGGCCCGATCGGCGCCCAACTCACCCCACTCGACGAAGACCGCGATGTCACCCCGGCGCAGGTGTACCGAACCCGCGACCGGCTCCGCGAACACGCGGGCCTGCCCGGCCTGCTGCAGGCCAACACCTTCTTCGTCGACCTGGCCACCCACGCGCTCACCGAACCCGGTAGTGACCTACGCACCTGGTGGTCACCGCGCACCTGCCGACACGTCACCGCGGCCCGACATGCCGCCTGGC
This sequence comes from Micromonospora sp. RB23, assembly GCF_053585025.1. Taxonomy (NCBI): domain Bacteria; kingdom Bacillati; phylum Actinomycetota; class Actinomycetes; order Micromonosporales; family Micromonosporaceae; genus Micromonospora; species Micromonospora sp. RB23. The sequence continues at coordinate 941,613 of NZ_CM132111.1, read as the reverse complement.
ACGGCGAGTACATCCACGACCGCGACCGCCACGCGTTCTGGTACCAGCCCGACCCCGGCGAGATCCGTCCCGCCGACCTCGCCGACCACGTCCACACCTACCGGCGGCTGGCCGAACAAACCGGCCTGGCGACCCTGCTGTTCCACGCCGCCGACCCGCAGCGCGAGCAGGACCTGCGCCGCTACCTCGAGCGCCGCAACACGCGGCACCTCACCGTCGTCACCAGCAACCCCGAGCACGGCCACCCGGCCGACCCGGTCTGGCAGCCGATCGGCGAGACACACCGCCTCGCCCTGACCGATCTTCCCCACACCCCCGAGCAGTGGCCGCCCGACACCGTGACGTTCAAGGAGGTAGGGCCCCGAGCCCCACACCCCATCTACGACCCCGAGCGCCTTTACGAAGAATCCGTCGCCGACGGCGAGTACCACTACCCGCCAGGCCACTGACCAACCGACCGCTGCTCCTCGACCGGCCCACCCGGGCCGGTCGAGGAGCAGACCGGGGCGACCCACCGAAGCGATCCCCCGGTCGCTGTCAGGTGACTGCCGGCGTTGCCGTCCGCTTCGAACCCGAACGGCAACGCCGGCAGCTCTCACGCGGCAGGTCGCAGCCGCTGTGGCCAACTTCGATCGCGGCGACTGACGCTGCCCGTGTCACCGGAAGTTCGCCCCACGCGCGAGACCAGGCAGGTTGGCATGTCCAACCACGCTTGCGTACGGCGGCTGCGGACCTCCGGTTGCTTCCGCCCGCTGCGGCCGCGCGGGGAGCACCAACCTTCCACCCACTCGCACCTGCGACCTTGGAGCACCAACGATGATCAACCCGCACCGCGAACCTCACCAGCGTCACCGGCCCGGCTCACACCCACCCTCACCGCACCGTCACGCCGAACCCGTTGTGCCCGGCGTTTCAGCGGTCAGTGCCGATCTCCGTTCTACCGTCCGTCTTGATCCTGACCCCCAACCTGACCCCCCACAGCCGCTCACAGCCCAGGTCAGCCCCGCTGTCAGCAGTCTGGGACCGCTCCAGACAGACCCTCCAGTCTCGGGTCTCTCCCCCAGGGCTTGTGCCCATGGGTAAACACCTACCCGCCGCGGACCCGCTGCTGCGCCTGCAGGCCAGCATCACCGCCCGCGACGACCGGCTCCTCGGTTGGCTCTACGACCACGGCGTCCTCACCACCGACCAGATCGCCGCCGCCCTGTTCCCATCCCTGGACTTCACCCAACGCCGCCTACGCCGCCTCACCGCCCTGCGAGCGGTCGACCGGTTCCGACCCAACAAAGCAGACGGAGGCTCCCACCCCTACCACTACGTCCTGGACCAACTCGGCTACGACCACGTCCACGCCCAACGCGGACTCCCACGAGGCCGCCGCGACCAAGCCCGCCGCCGCAAACACTCCCTCACCAACCGACCGGACCTGCCGCACCTGCTCGGCGGCAACCAGGTCTTCATCGGCCTCGCCGCCCACGCCCGCACCCACCCCCACACCGACCTGTCCCGCTGGGAGCCCGCGTCGGCCTACCACGAACCCGGCACCCTCTACCGCGAAGGCGCCAACCCGAACATCATCCTCGCCGGAGCGACCGGCTTCCCCCGCCCGGACGGCGCCGGGGTGTGGACCGAACACGAACGGTCCGTGCCGTTCTTCCTCGAGTACGACACCAGCGGTGAGAACCTGCAGGTCCTCATCGACAAAATCATCAAATACGAGCGGCTCTACCTCCTGAGCACCTGGGCATGGCCGGTGCTGTTCCACCTCCCCTCAGCCCGCCGCGAGGCGAACCTGCACCACCGCCTCGCCAGCACCGACCCGAAGGCGGTCATCGCCACCACCACCGCCGAACTACGCACCGCCCTCGCAGCCAGCCCCGCCCACCAGATCTGGCAACTACCCGGCCATACCGGCCGTCACCGCCTCATCGACCTGCCCTACACCGACACCCACCACGACGACCAATACCCCACCCACGACCAGCCCACCTCCGACGAGCGGGCCGCCCAATGAGGGGGAGCGGAACACGCGGCGGCGTGCGGCGGCCTGCAGGCGGCACACGCCGCCGAACCACCCCCACCCGCCAGCTCGGCCGGCCCGGTAACCGTCACCCTCCCGTACGGGCTGACGAACAGTGGGCCTGGAATAGCCACCGCACCAACCAGCCGTCCTCACCCGCAGGACACCGGAGTGACCGCCCCGCCCAGGGGCGGAGTGCCGCAACCTCGAAGGATCATCCCGATCGTCGGCCGGCCCAGCAGGTCCGACGCACCCTCCGTTGCATCAGGACCCTCCTGTAGCCGGCCGCAGTTCGGGCAACTGTTCGCTGGCGGCGTCGATCACCGAACGAGCCAGGGCTGCCGGAAGGCCGGCCTGCGCTGCCAAACTCTCTATCGTTACCCGCTGCGGCCCGAGGAGTGCCACAGCCCGGCCGAGCAGGGAGGGCTGCTCGCGAGGACCCAGGTCACCCGGTTCGGGATGCCCCCACTGGGCGAGCAGGGTCATGCCCCGCCGGTAAGTGTGGTCCCGGTACACGCCCAGGTCGTGACCCCGATATACGAGCGCCTTCAGGCTGATGCCCCAGCGGCGTTTCAACTCGTGCAGCCGGTCAAAGTCCAGGCGGGCCGGCAGTTCCGCGGCCAACGCCGAACTGGGGGCGAGGAACTCGGAAGCGAAGGCCGTGGCCTCCCGCTCAAGGATCTGACTGCCGGGCTCCGCGTCGTGATGCAGCAACAGATGACCCAGTTCGTGGGCGGTGTCCATCCGGGAGCGAGCCCTGTCATTCTTGCCCGGGTTCAGGAAGACGAACGGCCGCTGCCCGTACCAGTGCGAGAAGGCGTCGACCCGCTCCGAGGCGTCCGGCAACGACAGCACGATCACCCCGTGCGCCTCCAGCAGCCGCACCGTGTGCGGCACCGGCCCGTCGTCGAGCCCGAACTCCCGGCGCCCCGCCGCAGCGGCTGCGCGGATATCCTCGGCACGCGCCGGTTCCGGCAGGTCGAGCTGGGGCAGCCGCAGCTCGGGCAGCCGCAGCTGCCGGCTCAACACCTCGACCATCCGCCAGGCGACCTCGCCGAAAGCCTCCGCCTGGTCGCGCTCAGCCTGACTGGTGGTCCGCAGGCTACGGAAGTGCGCACGCCCCGGCGACGTGGGAGCCGGAATGCCGGCGGCGAAGAACTCGACCGGCATCATCAGCGCCAACGCCAGCCGGGCCAACACCGCCGCCGATGGACGGGCCTGCCCCAGCTCGTACTGGCTGACCGCCGCCGCCGTGACCCCGATCTGCCGAGCCAGCTCGTTCTTGCGCATCCGCCGCCACCGGCGCGCCAACCCGAGGGCGTGCGGCTCGAACGCCGCGACGGCCGCGGTGGCCGGGACCGGCGGGCGGATCCCTCCGGTCACGCCGATCGACCGGCGGAAGCACCGAAAGTACGGCCGGCGGCGCGGCCGGGCCGCACCGTCTCAATCGGCAGCTCGGGGATCGGCAGCTCATCGTGCCGCTGCCCCGGCACGCCGGTCGGATCGCCGACGATCGGCAGCGGGGTCCCGACCGTCACCGCCTCGCCGAACCACAGCATCACCTCGAACCACGGCGATCCGCCCTCACGGTTGTCCCGGGGCAGTCCGAGGTACGCCGTCGCCTCGCCGGTCGTGATGTCCCCGGTGTGCGCGACGCGCAGATGCCGCTTGGGCGGCACCATACCGGCGAAGACCTCCGCGAACTGCTCGTCGTCGTCGAAAGCCAACTGGCCGTCGTGGCTGTTCTCCACCGCCCCGCCCAGCCGGGCCTCGCTACCCTCCCACCGGATCGACTCGATCCCACCCTGCAGTGAGTAGAGCCGCACCACGTACCCGGCGCAAAGGACCTCCAGGGAGTTGTCCTCCAGCCGCACCCGCACCCCGTCGACACCGGCGAACGTTGCCTTGCCTAGGTTGGTCAAGTTGCGCCACACGGTGGTGCCGAAACTCATCGCATCGTCGCCGAGCTCCGGCTCGTGCCGGTCCGCGGCACGCCGGTACACCTGCCGGATCAACCCGCCCAGCGGCTCAAGCACGCCCCGCTCATCCAGTACCGCGACCGCGTTGTCCAACAGGCTCATGCCGGGAAATCTAGCCGACGCCACAGTTGTAGTTGCGGAAATCAAGCGGACAACACGCCGGGACTCGAATACCGCTCACCTTACGCGTGCGCACCGATCGGAATTCGCAGCGCCACCATGCGCCGACGCGTGCCCGTGCCGCCATCGGCACCGGCACCGGCAACAAGAGTTGGACGCCGAGTAGGGCATGCGAGAGAGCCGTAGCCGCCACGGCCTAGCCATCTGACGCCCTGTGTTAGCTGGTGCAAGAAGGCCCTGCCCTTGATTCTCATCCTTCAGGCGTAGTGAATCCTCGGCGGCCTCGCACCGACTCGGCGATCCGGCCCGCCGCCGCAACTAGGTCGTCGTGCTCCCACACGACGATCAGCAGCCAACCGGCATCCTCGAGGGCCTGGTGCGTCCGTCGGTCGCGGTCCATATTTCTGGCGAGCTTCTCGCGCCAGTATTTGTTGTTTGCCGTCGGCTGTCGGTGGTGCTGGGGGCAGCCGTGCCAAAAGCATCCGTAGACCTCAACGGCGACGCGGGCTGGGCGGAAGATGATGTCGATCTTGCGGCGCAGGTCCGGAAGCGGTGGAGCGCAGACGCGGTAGCGAAGGCCCTTGGCGTGCAGCGCCCGGCGCAGCGCCAATTCTGGAGCGGTGTCGCGGCTACGGTTGCCCTGCATGGCGCGTCGAGTCGCCGGGCTGGAGGCCCACGACTGATCTGGCATGTCGCTCACCCTAGTCAGAACCGCCTCGAATGCCGTCCGGTGCTCGCCGCGCCCAAGCGCGCCCGTCGTCTCGGTCCGCTACCCGTCCGTGTCGAAGAGGTCAGGGCTGTCGTCATGCTCGAACAACACACTGCCGACGAGACCGGTGACGTCGATGGCAGAGGGGTCGGGTGTAGGTCGGCCTTCGGCATAGGCCAGCCGGACGGCGGCGATGTAGGCCAGCCGGACGCCCTGGATGACCAGCACTCGCCGCAGACCGTCCGAGACCTCACCCCGCTCATGGGCGACCGCAGCGAGCCGGGAGATCGTCTCGGCGCGACGGGCGATGCGGATATCCGGATGCCCCCTCTCACGGCGGATGGCGTCGCTAATGAGCGGAAACCGGCCGGATGTGGGCAGGTCGACGGTCGGTGATACCGGCGGGATTTTCTCGTTGAGGATGGCCTTGAAGCGGCTCTCCCGGATCGCTTTCAAGTAAGCGGTGTACTCGACCGCGTTGAGCCTCTGCTGGGCTGCCGCGTAGTCCGGGTGTCGTTTACCCGCGACCTCTTCGAACTCCCACAGCGGCCACAGTTCCATCTCGGCGACCTCGAAGACGTCGAGGATGCGCATGGCCACAGCGTCGGTGCGCTGGTTGGTCAGGTGCCGTCGCACCCGCACGCGCAACCGCTCGTTGGTCTGGCCGACGTAGATAGGCTCACCGTCGTAGTCGTAGAACGCGTAGCAGCCCCAGCGGGCATCTGACCACTGCCGGCCATGCACGTCCCGTGTGGTGAGCGCCGCGTCCAGCATTCCCCGAAAGTCGCGGACCGCCGGGGCCGGCAGCGTGTTGCGGGCCGGCCGAGGAACGCTAGGCACCCACCACCACCAGGCGTCGCGACTCGGCCGAGCGCAGCTCGCCGCGCACGAGCGGCATCAGATACTCACGGCCGAGCCACGCCACCACCGGCACGCACACCGCGTCACCGAAGCCGAACAGAGCCTGATTCGTGCGCAGCCCGTCAAGGCGGTAGTCAGCGGCGCCCATCAGCTTCGCGTACTCCCGCGGCGTCATCCAACGCACCCGAACCTTGCCCTGCCCAGCCTCGACGACGGCCTGCTTCGAGGACCCACCTCGCGCTGTGCGCAAGCATCCGGAAATGTCATCGGGACGGATCTCCCAGGTCGGCTTCCCGGCGCGGGTGCGCCGGTACGCGGTTCGACGGGAGAGTCCGCGACCCTTGCGTAGGGATTCCAGCCGCTCGGCCTGGATGGGCGACAGGGAGCTGACGAAGGCTTCCTGGCGCTGCTCATCCCACCAGAGCTCGCTGCTGGACGGCACCTTGTCCGCGAGCTCGGTCAAGCCTGTGGTCATCGGCGGCGGAGGCGCCGGCAGCAAAGTGCGGTGAGTCCGCAAACTCGGATCGCCGAACGGCGCTTGCAGCCAGTCCGGCCGCAGCTCGCTGTTGGGGACGGGCTCGTCGGCTGGGGGCTCGAGCGCGCCAACGAGGAACAGCCGTGGGCGTGACTGCGGCACGAAGCGACGGGCATCGAGCGCGAGCACATCCACCGAGTAGTCAAGATCATTGAGGGCGCGGATGGCGGCGGCAAGGTCCTCGCCACCGTGGCTGGTCGCCAGGCCTACGACGTTTTCCAACGCCACGACGGACGGCCGCCGGTCGCCCATCTGCTCAAGCACTCGCACGAAGTGCCAAAATGTCCCTGATTCGCTGCCAGCGAGGCCGCGTCGTGCGCCTGCCAGGGATAGGTCGGTGCAGGGAAATGACGCCCAGGCCAAGGCTAGGTCGTCTGGCATCTGAGCGCCTTTGACGTTCGCTATGTCGCCGGGCTCGTAGGTGTGCGCGCCAACCGGGTCCCTAAAGTGACCCTCGTACATCTCCTTCTTGGCCGGTTCGATGTCGTTCGACCAGGTGACCTCAAAGCCGGCGTCCTCTAGACCGAGGCGCACGAGACCTATGCCGGCGAAGAACTCCGCCGCGGTGGGCTTGGTAGCGCTGGCATCGGAAGGGATCAACACTAGCTCGGTCACGGGTCTTACAGTACAAACCTTACGTTGATCCACAAGCCATCGGGGCTCGCGGGTCGCACGCCGCATTCTGCGTCAGTCGCCACGATCATGGCCCCTCGACCACAAAACGGCTTAATAACGTCCGTTTCACGTGCTTCATCGGTTTTGTGGCGTTCGTACCGATCATCGGGTTGATCTGTTGCGTCATGAGGCGCTTGGCAGGGTTGTGAATCATGATGGCGATGATCACGCCGTCGAAGTTGTCGCGTGGGCTTCGTGGTCGTGAATGAGCTGGCGATGATGGATGAGCCGTGCCCAGACTTCGCTCGAAGGCCCATCGCTGTTCGACCACGCTGGAGATCAGCTTTGGCCCTTCTGGCGATCTTGACGTCATCGCCGGGTGCAGCACCGCATTCGACGCGCCCCCCGTTCCGCGCACCGCGCTAGTTCCCGAGACCAGGACGAGCCGCGCCGCCACACTCTTCAACCTTCGACGGCGAGACCAACACGATCGCCGTCGAGCCAGGTAACGCTGCGAATTCTGGATTCCTGGCTACGCTGCCGCCCGCCCGACACCGATCCCACGCAACTTTCGTCGGCGCTCGTCCGCCAACGACCTCACCACAGATCATGACGGCCGCGTCTCAACACGCCGCTGCCTCCAGCGCAGCTCTCGAGTTCAGAGGACTGACGGTCCCCGAAGGACAGTCCCTGAAGGACCAGGCCCGAAGGTCCTGACGCTGCCGTGCGAGCCGCTGCCCATGGGCCATGGGCCTCGTCATCTTCCTGCGAGCAGGTCAGAAGTAGCTGAGGAACTTTCGGGGGCGGCCCTGGTGCTCGCTCTCAGCCGGCAGCAGACTGTATTCTTCTGTGCCGCAATCGTGACTGTGGGATCTCGGGCTGAAGGGCCCGCAGCAACATGAAAGTCCATGGTCCTGGAATGAGGCCGTCCATAGGATCACCCAACGGCGTGGTCGACGGGGCCGGACATCAGGGGAGGCTAACGACAGTGCTGCCGGACGAAGCTGCACCATGTCGCCATGCGGGGGCGCCGACGCCTGACGCCGTGCGCCGGGTGGACCACCTCATCCAGAACTTGGCCACGGATGCCGAGGTGCTGGCCCGGTACGGACTGACGGCCGAGGAGTATCGCGACGCAATGCCCGCGGCGATTGAAGCAGTGCGGGGCAGCATGAGCGCGAGCAACGCCGGCCGCCGGCAATTTTTGCTCGACATCCTGGAGGCGCTGCTGGAGGCGGGGTTGGTAGACAGCGTCACCAAACCCCAGTACGGCGATGACACTATTTACCGGCTGGCGGTTCCCGGCTTCGGCGACGTGGCGATCATCCAGAAGGGCTGCCCGGACGGCGCGCATAGCAGCATTCGGTGGTCGGTACCGGATTGGGCACGCGAGACGTACCTCTGGTGGCTGTGCGATAGCATGAAGGCCGAACCGGGTGAGCACATCGCTAAGGGCATCCAGCGCATGCGCGGCCGCGTCCTTGACCCGGCCGACCGGACTGTAGATGGCGTCATATTCCACAATCACCTATGTGGCACACCCAAGCGCCGCTGCCCGAAACAGGATCAAGCCGTGCGAATTGGCGGCCTGTTGGTACCCCCGCCGTGCATTTATATCCTGCCCGACAGCAGTAATCCCGATGCACGCGACTTGAACTGGACGGGCACGCAACAGCGCTTCTTTCCCGGGGTCTTGCTCGGCCTATTCGGAATTGAAAGGCAAGCCTTGCCGGCGTATCTGGGGCATGTCGGTTTCCAGCGCAAGAACGGTGAGGTCCGAACCACCATCTCGGCTAGATTCGGCATCGGCCGTTCGACCACCTACAGGAGATGATCCGGTTGCTCAATCCGATGCTGGACCAGGATCGCGTGGCCCTGCTACGGAACCGTCCCCCAACCCGTCATGTGCTGGTCCCGGCCTGGCCACGCGAGCAGAAGGAGCTGCCGCAGATCGAGGTTGAGGTCGCCTGGGTCCGCTTTTCCACGCTCAACCATCGCACCAAGGCCGAGCAGCGCCGTGAGATTCACCATGCTGGCCAAGCTGATCTGTTCAGCGCTGACCCGCTCGGCCCGGTCGCCCAGGAGGCGCAGTACCGCATCCTCACCAGCCAGGAAGGCTTCAAAGAGCTGAAGGCGGACCTGAGGGATCGCGGTCAGCAGGACCCGGCGATCATCACTGCCGAGGGTGTTCTTATCAATGGAAATCGGCGTACCGCCGCTTTACGCTCGCTTTACCAGGACGACGATTGGCTGAAAGCGCGTTACGTCCAATGCCTCGTCCTCCCGGAAGACGCCCAGATCGACGAGCTTGTCGATCTTGAGGCGGAACTGCAGATCGCGCGCGACTTCAAGCAGGATTACTCGTGGGTTAATGAAGCGTTCCTGATCGAAGAACTTTATGACCGCGAGGGCAAGGATTTCGGGCGCGTCGCCCGTCGTATGCATAGCGACGTTGCGAAAGTGCGGGATTTGCACGATAAGCTTCAACAGGTGCACCAGCTAGTTGACCTGTCGAAGGGCGCTCGTCTGCACGTCGATTTTGCCGACAACGAGTCCGCCTTTACTGAGCTGACCGGACATATTCGAAACAAACCCGCGGCCGAGGCTGACAGTGTGCGGGCGGCATATTTCCTCGGGACATTGGCCAACGTTGAGTACCGCAAGCTGCGTCATCTCCGGCGTGCGGACGCGGCACAGCTTATCCATCGCGAAATTGAGCGTGATCCCGCGCTCAAGCCGGTGCTCGCCGCCGCCCGTTCCGCCGAGGCTACCGATCCGGGCGACGACCTGCTGGACGACCTGCTTGGCGAGGACCCACCTGCGCAGCCGCTGAATGAGCTGCTCAGCTTGATTGCTGCTCGAACACCGGATGAGAACGTAGACCTCGGTAACGGGGACAGAGTCTCCGCCCGTCAGGTTCTCACCTCCCTACGTGGCGCAATCGTCGCTGCCGCAGAGGAGGCCGCAGACGAAGTGGCAGACCAGTCAGCAGTCAAGGCTCCATTTTCCCAGGCGGATAAGGCGATCAACGCGCTTCGGCGAATCGGCAAAGATCTCCCAAAGGCTCGGGCTCAGGCTGAGTGGGATGACCACACCTTCGGTCTTAAACTCGCCGAAATCAGAGGTTTGCTGAACGAAATCGAAGGCCGCCAGGCGTGATTTTTGCCGAGCTCTATCAGCAAGGCCGCCCGCTCGTCGTCGTCACCCGCCAGGCCCCAGCCGTCGCTGGGGCTTGGGCCCGCCTGCAGGCATCGATGTCACGAGGGATCATCGGCGGGTCGGCCGACCGCATGGAGGTGCGTGTCGATGTATTTCTGGCTGAACTGACGGCGCTTCGTGAGGTGCGAACGGTCTTCTCGGAGCCGGTTCGGCTGGGCGCAACGCTGCAGGAGCAGATTCGCTCGCTCATCAGTGACCAGAAGCGCCGTGAGGACGTGGCTGCCGGGTCCCGTCCGACGTCGCCCGACACACTAGCGGCCCAGCTAGCGGCAGCGGGCTTCCGTCGCCAATTGCGCGGCTTCCAGCTGGAGAACCTCGCGATGATCCAGCGGCTCCCGCACGGTGCGGACTTCTCCGTCCCCGGTGCCGGCAAGACCACGGTAGCGCTGGCCAATTACACTTTGATGCGAGCTCGCAAGGACGTTGAGCAGCTTCTCGTCATCGCGCCCCTAGCCGCCTTCGAGGCCTGGCGTGAGGATGCTGCGGCATGTTTTGAGAGGCCGCCACGCATCGCGACCCACGCTGGGGCTGTCTCAATCGATAGCGACGTCGAGGTGCTCTTGACTAGCTACAACCGCGTCGCCTCCGACTACGACCGCATCCGGGGGTATGTCGGCCGCCGACCCACCCACGTCATCCTCGACGAAGCTCACCGGGTGAAGCGTGGAGCCCAGGGAGTGCACGGCCGCGCGGTGCTTGACCTCGCCTACGCCGCTCAGCGCCGTGACGTCCTGACCGGCACCCCAGCCCCTCAAGGTGCCTTCGACCTAATCGCCCTCATGCGCTTTCTCTATCCAGGACAGGACCAAAAAATTCTGCCGGCGAGCGCTTACAACGAACGCGCGGGTCGCGACGACGATGTGCTGAGCCAGACCAGCGCCGCGATTCAACGCTACTTCGTCCGCACGCCCAAGTCACGCCTTGGCCTGCCCGGCACCACTTTCGATGTGACTACGCGAATGATGAGTCCTATCCAGCAGGCGATTTATAGCGCTCTGCTAGGTCGTTATCGCGGCGACTTCGAGCTCGACCGCCCGACCCGTCGGCAGTTCGACAGGCTCGGTAGGGTCGTCATGTACCTATTGGAGGCCGCGACTAACCCGATGCTGTTGGTCGCCGGCTCGGACGACGCCGACGAGCTTGGATTCATACACCCGCCGCTTGCCCTAGACGGCAGCGAGCCGCTCGCCGAGCTGCTGGCCCGGTACCGAGACTATGAAACGCCTTGGAAGTATCAGCATGTTAAAGCGATGGTCGAACAAGCACGCGAACGTGGCGAAAAAGTAATCGTCTGGTCTACCTTCGTACGTAACATCCGATCGCTTGCCACGCACCTCAAGAGCTTCCAGCCGGCCATCGTGCATGGAGGAATTCCCACGCGAGATAGCGCGCCGAACGGGGCGCTCAGTCGCGAGGCAGAGCTGGATCGCTTCCGACACGACCGAGACTGCCACGTCCTGCTCGCAAACCCAGCTGCCTGCGGTGAAGGCATCAGCTTGCACCACTGGTGCCATCACGCCATCTACCTCGACCGGACCTTCAACGCTGGCCACTTCCTGCAAAGCCAAGACCGCATCCACCGGCTCGGGCTCAAAGACAACGTGACTACCCGGTTTACACTGCTGCTCAGTGAGGGAAGCATCGACGAGACCATCAACATTCGGCTGCGTGAAAAGATCATTGCACTGTCCGTCCTAATGGACGATCCGGGCTTGGTTCGTGTGGCTCTTCCTGAGCCGGACAACGACACGCCCGAACAGCCGGCAGCCTCAGACGATCTAGAGGCTATCGCGTCGCATGTTAAGGCACGGCTCGATGCTGCCTAAGCGCGGTGTAGCTCACGCGGTTCTGCTCCTCTGTCATGCCGCTCACCTCGCACCGCGCCGCGATGTCGCAGACTGGGTGGGTGCCGCCAGTGCCCAAGGTGGCTTTATAGCGGTCGCCACGGATTTGACAGCGCATGCGGAGCGCATGCTGGCCGTCGGGCTCGCCAAGCAAACCAGGTCGATTGTTCTAGCGCCTCCGCTGGCCGGGATCGCGAGCATAGCTAACAGTGCAACCTTGCGTCATATTGCCCGGGTGCTGTTGACCTACGACGAGCCTTCCTGGCTACGCCTCGCGGTGTCGCCCCACCGCGTTTCCCGCGAGTATATTCCTACAAACGTCTTGCGGGACTTGGAATGGCTTGATCCCGAGCTCGACGACATACTTCTGGACGTCGTCCGCTCAGTGAGCCCTTCCCGTGAATCCGAGTTCGCTAAGCGAATCGGGGATGCCGCCGAGGCGGTTATCCTGGCGGCGCTGCGAGCCGACGGCCGGAATCCCACCCACGTGGCACCCATCTCCGATACATTTGGCTATGACATCGAGTGCAGCGGTCCGCCCGTGCTTCGCGTCGAGGTCAAAGGTTGCAGCGTCAACACCCGCGGCACCTTTCACTTGAGCCGTAATGAGTACAACAAGAGCGTCGTTTATGGTGACGAGTGGATTCTCACTCAGGTCGTCTTCAAAAGCGAGGCTTTTGTCGCGTCGGTTCTTAAGCCAGCGCATATCGCTGGCGTCTTCGAGGTCAGCGCTCGGGATGTCGCTTCGGTGGTTCCATCGGATACTACTGAATTTGTATGGACCGAGTCGGCGGTGATCACCCCACTGCCTACTGCGTGGCGTCCCGTCTCCTTTTCCCTCGCTGACGTCACCATGCCAGGCCTTGCACGCTGACTCGGATGAGCCACCGCAGGCGGACGAATTCTCCGCACCTCAAGCTTGCCGCGAACCGATCAAACGCGTCTGATCTGAGGTATGGCGGTGCGGCAGTATTTGAACCTGCGCCGCCGCTGGGACCGTCTAAGTGCAACTCAGCGTTTACTGGTCATGCCGTGCCAGTTGGCACAGGTAGCGCTGCCGTAGGTGGCCTGCCGGCATCCGAAGGCGCTCAAACTGCAATAGTCAGAGTTGATGCGATATCGAAGTCACCATGACCAACCATAGTCGGCCGACGCCCTACCTCTGCTCGCAGAAGCGAAGCCTCAATATAAGGCTACCTAGTGCGAGGCATCGGGTCGACACGCATCGACACAGGCTCGACGTGAAGCTTGGAGAAGCGTAGTTTGTGCCCGTGAGCGATTCACTCGGCATCCCCGATCCAGGCAAACTAGGACTTCATCAGGCCTTCCGCGCCTGGACAAATCCGGACGTAGGGGGCCCTTCCTTTGGCGGCTTGGTTGTTTTAGATGCAAGTGCTCTGCTTCACCTGTACAGAGTAACCAGAGCAGCAAGAGAGCAGGTGTTTGCGACTCTCAAGAATGTCGAGGATCGCCTGTGGGTTCCGCACCAAGCTGCGACCGAGTTCCACCGGAACAGGCGGGGGGTGGTCGAAGGCAAGATGGCTCAGTTTCGGGACATGCGATTGACGCTTTCGCAGGCCAGTGCCGTTGCTGTATCGAATCTGAAGAAGTCAGTTCAGCGCCTGGTTGAATTTAGGCAGTACAACATGGCAGGCAGAGACTGGGCCCCACAAGTAAATGGACTGGATGAGAAGTCCATTCACGACAGGCTTGTCGGCCTCATGGATTCGGCTTTGGCGGAGCTGAAGGCGTTGCAGGATGAACATGACATCGGTCCCGGCGACATCGGGAACGAAGATCCGATACTTCAGCGGCTCGACCTCCTCACGCGAGGCAGGATAGGGAGGCCGTACTCGCAGCAACAACTGACGAAAATCGTTAGCGACGCTATCGATTTCCGGTTCCCGAACGAAATTCCTCCTGGCTACAAGGATGCGGGGAAAAAGTCTCCGTACGGCGCCGCAGGTGATTACGTTTTCTGGAGGCAGGTTCTCGATCGAGCTTCCGAGGAGCCTCGGCATAAACTAATTACCTTGGTGACGAATGACGTCAAAAGCGATTGGTGGATTTTCGACAGAAATGGGGAGCCGATAAGGCCTCGGCCCGAACTTGGCCAGGAGATGTTTGAGTGCACAGGCGCGCAATTGCGGCTGTTGACCCTTTCTGGATTGCTCGGAACAGCGGCCACCAAATTTCCGGGCAGCGTCAGTGTTGAGACGGTGCGTTCAGTTCGCAGGTCCGAAACAATGACTCGGATTGCCGAGACAGTGAGCGTTTTGCGTGCTACCGCTAGCGAGGCGCTGGACCCAGATTTGCAATCCCTGCCACCATTTGAATTTGAACAGCTTGTTCTGGCACTTCTAATCGCGATGGGATATCAGGACGCCGAGTCGGTCGTAGATAGCTCAACTTCGGGCTATAGCGTTCGAGCGGCACATCCTCATTCGAATCTCGCCAGCGGAATCACTCTAGTGGCGATCGAACGCAACTCGGAGCCGATTGAGAGCGAGAGTATTCACGCACTCATGCAGGCAATGCAGAAGCATGCGGCCGAGTCTGGGATGGTGGTGACCACAGGCGAGTTTTCACAGACGGCCAAAAAGGCTATCGGCGCTTGGGATATACAGTTGATTGATGGTCGCCGGTTGTTGAAGCTGCTGCATGAGTACCTAGAAATAGGGGCTACCATCTCAACGCTCCCCGAAGGGGAGTGAGTGCTTCCGCGTCCGATTGCATGGTTGACAACCGCAGCCCCTGCTGCGCCGGGTGCACGCCCACCGCCATCGCCTGCAAGTCGGCACCAGTGCTGTCGACCAGCGACATCGCACCGGCCTCCGCGAACCCATGCAGCACTATGGCATCGTAGAGACGAGAGCCGCTGAACACGACCGATGTGCAGATCACCGCCCGGGCGTTGGCCCCCGGCTTCGCCGGCGTCACCGTGGGGTTGGCTCGCACACGAAAACTGCTCGGGCAAGCTTGCTCCAGGGCTGACAGCAGCTACTGGGGTTCTCTGGTGCGGCATCGCAGTCGATCAGCGCCGAGCCGCAGCGGCCGTCGCCGCGCTCACGCCGGTCGTAGCCGCGCTGACCGCCGTCGACGACTATGTCGTGCAGCCGGATCCGCAGTCGATGACACGCGACGGCTGGTTATGGCGGCGTTGCAGCGAGGTCAGCGTGGTCCGGCGGGGTTTCACCACCAGCGGCGCCTGACCTTGATCTCGCGTACGGGCATCTCGGAGGGGTGTAGGGGGCGTTCGACGACGGGGCGGATCGTGTGGGGTGTGATGCGGTCGCGTTCGTGTTCCTCGGCGAACCGGGCAGCCTGATCGTGTTCGCCGAGGTTGTCTAGGGCCTTGAGGAGGTCGGTTATCAGGATGTCGAGGCGGTGGGTTTCGGCTTCGGCGGCGAGGAACCGTTCGTGGTGGGTGACTGCCCGGTGGCCGCACCACTGGCGTAGTAGTTCGTGGCGGGGTCGGTCGTGGCGGCGGTACCAGTTGTACTCCCATTGCGGTGAGGTCGAGCGGTTGTCGCGGCCGACGCGGTGGGTGCCGCCGAACTTGCATTTGTGGCGGGACTGGGCTTCCTGTTCGATGACAAGGTCGAGGACCTGGGTCGGATGGGCGCGGCATGCGGCCTCGACCAGTTGGAGGGTGCCGGCCGGTGACAGGATGGTCCGGCCGTCGTGGTCGAACCATTCAGCTGAGGCGAGGATGTCGTCGATCGGGCCGTCGATGATCTCGCTCAGCCGGGCCCTGTCGTGGATGTCGGTGGCGCATGACACCGGGGACCAGAGCAGTTCGGCTACGTCATCGCTGATCAAGAGGCCGAAGATTCCCTCGACGCAGGCTTCCTCTGTGCGATCGAGGCTCTGATCGTCGATGCGTTGCCAGCTGGCCATCAGCGCGTCGAAGGTCCCGACCTCGCTCCACGGCACCCGCAGCCGCGACCCGGGGACCTTCTCCACCCGTTCGTCGGGGTCGTCTAGGAATCTGATCTCGAGGCGGGCGCTGGTCTTCTTCGGCTCGACGGCCAGGATGCGGACACGTTCGGACGGTCCGTGGTCCGACTGCCGGTACGCCCATTCGTCGCCGACGGTGAAGCGGGAGGGGTCGATTCTCATCCAGCCGTCCTTCGGGTAAGCGTCGCTTGTTGGGTGGTACCGGGTCTTGCTGGCGGTTCGCGCCGCGATGGCGGCAGGTCCCGGCGCAGGCTCGTGCGCATCCGGCCGGAGCGTGGTGACGGGTGAGTTGTCGACGCACTTCAGGCCCCGCGGTCGAGCAGCCCGCGGTGCCACGATTCCGGCTGTCGGCGGATGCCGGCGTGGGCCTGCCGGTCGTGATCAGGGCGGTGCTCCTTGCGTGGCCTGTGAGGGCTCCAGTCACCGAGGAACGGCCGCAGGTCGTCGGGTCCGGGTGCGGGATTGTAGTCGACGTCAGCCAGCACGCGGGGATTGCGGATGGGGTCGATCCGGTCGGCGGCGGCCCTGCCCCACGCGACCCAACTGGCGAGGTACCCACCGGCGCCGGTGCGTCCCTCGGCCGCTTGTTCAAGGGCGGTGCAGAACGCGCGGATGTCAGCTGCGATGGTCCACGCCTGGTAGGCGTTGCGGAAGGTTTCCGCGCGGATGTTGTCCGCGGCCCGGACGCGGGCGTCGGCGATCGCGGCGTGCCATTGGGCGAGGGTGGCCTCCTCCTGCCGTCTGCGCTCGGCTGCGGCTTCCTCCTGCCGCCGCCGGTGTTCGGCCGTGGCCTTCTCCCGCGCGGCTTCGGCTGCCCGCTGTTGCTGTTCGTCGGCGGTGACGCCAGCCTCGAACTCTTGGATGATCTGCGCGACGCGTTGTTCTAGACGTACGCGTGGGGTGTCGGTCCAGGTGTCCCGGTTGTCGTGTCCAGCTCGGGCGATCTCCAGGCGGAGCCTGCCGGAGTCGACGACGTCGAACTCCGCGGGTTTCATCCACGGCCGCAGGCGCAGTACCTTCAGCTCCTCGGCGGTGGGTTCGTGCGGGACCTGGTCGCGTTCCTCGGTCAGGGTGACCGTGCGTCGGACCTGCCCGGCCTGGAGGAACACCCGCGGGTGTTTCGCCTTGGTGTTGACCCCGAGCCGGTGCCCACGCCGGGCCGCCTCGCCGGCGAGCTGCCGGATCAGCAGCAACGCCCGGGGCAGTAGGTCAGGGCTGACGGCGAGGTTGGTCGCATCGGTTTCGAGGGCGCTGAACGCCAGATGCGGGTCGGTGGTGACACGTCGGGTGTTGAGCCGGATCCGGTTCCAGTCGGTCTCGTCCGGATCGGCATCGATGTAGAGGCGGATGACGATGTCGCCGGCGTCGCGGCCAGTGTGGCGCAGATGGTGACCCGATGGCACAAGTCCCTGCTGCTTGAACGCGTGAATGATCCGGCGGTACCGGGCCCGCGTTCCACTGTCGGGACTCTCGATACGGACCATGCCGTCCTCGTGCTGTAGGCGGTCGAGCAGTTCGCGAGCCGATCGCAGCAGGTCCACCGACGAAGCGCCGCTGGCGGTGCCGCCGGATGCCGGCGTCTCGGACCGCGGGAGGGAAGCACGGTGGTCGGGATGATCGGGATGGTGGCCATGCTCAAGGTAGAAGCGACCGGCATCGGTCGAGCACGCCCTCCAGACCCCTGCCTTGCGTGTCACCGTCACCAGGTTCCGGTCCTGGAGCGCACGCGCCGACCGGCGGTACTCGACGCCGTCCGGGCCGCTGAGGTCATCGCCGCCGTGGATCCGGCGAAGCAGGTCGAGCTGCCGCTCATTGAGCGAATCCCATCGCTGCACCCACCCGACACTAAGGGGCACGGCCTACTCGATCGAGCTGGACACGGCCATATCAGGCAGCCCGGTCTGAAGAACGAATCGAACTGTCGGCTCAGCCTGAAACTGACCCCTGGTTTCGGAACCCCCCGAACGAAGGCGCCAAGGTAAACCCGCGTTGACACCGAACAGGATCCGGCTTCCTGCGATCTACGAGCCTGTAGACGGGTGGCCCCTCGACTCTTTTGGCCGGGAGAAGCGGGCGGGCTCGTCGTGCGCGATCAGGCTGTGCGGTGTGATGAGCGGGGCGACGCTGGTTGCGAGTGCGGCGCCGACTTCTGCGGTGGATGTGGTCAGGCCTTCGTGAAAGTGCGCCACTGCGCGTCCCGCCCCGGCTACGAGGTCGGCGAGTTGGATCGACGGATGATTCGATGAGTCACCCCGTGCCAGCCCTCGCGGCCTGACGCCAGTCCAGAGGTTTCGGAAGTCTGGGTGACCCGCCGTCATGGCCTTCCACAAGATGTCGATGCGGTCGTCGGTCATGACCTTGTGGGCGTCCATGAGCAGGCTTGCCGGCCCGATTTGCCGTGACCACTCGTTGAGCACGGCGGGCATCGTCGGGATCAAGGGTTCCATCGCCAGGAGAAAGTCCGGTTCAAGCATCGTCTTCTGCAGTTCATCAGCCTGCGCGCGGCACCGTAGCAGCATGTTCAGGATGTCCGTGATCGCTCGGCGATGCGATCGGCGTTCGGCAGCATCGAGTACCTGGAACAACTCGGCTACCTCGACCAACGCCTGTCCTCGGTTGCGGATGCCGGCGAAGCGGACGAACACTCTGATCACTTCGTGGAACATAGGTGCCCCAAGAGCACGCGGGCCCTCTTCAATCAGCTTTTGTGCGTACCGCCGAGCCTGGTCGTCCGCGTGCAGGTCCACCCCGTTTTCGTGCGCATACTCTTCAAGCAGCAAATCAATGATCTTGGCTGTGACGAAGAACCGCTTGTCGATCATGAAGATGCTCGCCCTGCCGGCAAGCATGCCGCCGGGCCGCAGCGCTCTGGCGAGCACCTCAAGCCGCCGCTGGTTACCGCCCCGGGCGAAGTGGCTGAACTTCAGCTCACCGGCCTGCTTGATACCGGCGTCGCGGCGCAGCAGGGCCAGCACCGTGGCGGCGTCGCCGTCGTCGATGGCGACCGAACCGATGGTCATGTACGGCTCGGTGGCCTGAAAAAGGGCCTCGCCATCCCAGCCGGACTCGTCTGCGGCGATCCACCGGCCGTCCGACCCGCCGTCCGTCGTTGGAGCGTTGCGGGAGTACTTGACGTAGTCAGCACCAGAGAGGCCACCTCGCGTGGCTGAGGTACCGGGGACCGTATGGACGGGAGGGCTGCCATCGGGGCCGGTCGGATCTGCCGTGCCGGGCGAAACTGCCACGCAGCCCATTCTGATGCCTTGGCCCAACGTTGAACATCCCGAAGGCGGAGCAACCCGGTCGGAGAGCGGCAGTCAGGCGCTCCGTGGGGTCACGCTACTCAGACTGTCGTCTTGGCCGGCTGCCCAGGGCGGAGCGGACGTTTGTAGGTGCTCGGAATCGACTTCAAGCCGACTCGGGTCGGAGCATCGCGGCGAGCCGTTGCTGATTGGAAGCGACCTGCGCTAGGGCGGCTTCGCGGGGAAGGCCCCAGACACCAGCAAGGTGTTCGGCGACGGCTGGTAGGTCTGCTGGGTGTGCCGGTCTCCCGGCGCAGCGGGCATATGGTCCGTCGGTTTCGAGTACGACATGGCGCGGAGGGATTGTCCGGAGCAGACCACCGGCCCGGGATGACCGGATCATGGCAGGATTCACCGAGAACCAGAGTCCGCCGGTGACGGCTTGCTCGGCGACGGCGATGGATCCGGTGTACCAGTGCAGGACGGCGACCACATTCGTTTGGAGCAGCCGGGTGACCGTGTCGCGTTCAGCGCCACGGCTGTGCACGGTGATCGGTTTACCGAGGACCGCGTCGATCGCGAGCAGCGCCTCGAACGCTTCCATCTGCAGCGCCTTTGTAGCGGCGCCTGCCTTGGAAAAGTCGAGCCCTACTTCGCCGACCCAGTCGGCATCCGGCAGCAGGCGGCTCAGCCGGTCCAGGTCACGGCGGTAGTGGGTGGTGACGCGGAGGGGATGCAGGCCGACACCAAGGTGGATGCCATCTCGCCGGCCGAGCCGGGTGCGGAGGAGCCGGAAGCGTCCGGGATCCTCGGTAACCGCGACGACGTGGACATCGGCCGCTTTGGCTTGGTTGAGCACAGCGATCGGATCCGAGTAGACGTCGATGTGGCAGTGGGTGTCGAGAAGCATTGGGATCACGAGGCGCCCAGCAGGGCAGCGAGACCGCCCTTGGCGCCTTGTTCGAGCCAGGTCCGCAGTTCGACCAGACCCTGACGCCAGACGCGGAGGAATGCGGCCCCTTCGCCGCGTGGAAGCGGCCCGTTGCGCAGGATGTCGCGGTCCGGGCGGTCGGTGAAGGCACCGCTAATGATGGCGCGGAGGTCTGCCCCGCGCCGGGTACGGGGATCAAGGAGCGCGCCCTCGGCAAGCACATCCCAAGCGTAGGTGTCAGTGTCCCAGCCGACGTGAGCCAGTGACGCCCGGCGGATGAGGCACGGAAAGCAGTAGCCGCAGTTGCCTTGGGGCCGCTTGGCGTACCGAGCGGTTTCGGGGTGGGCGCAGGAAACGCTGAGCGGGGCAAGCCGTCGCAGGAGGCCGGTGTTGCGCGACTGGGCGAGTATCTCGCCTTTCGTGGCCAGCCGGTAAGGGTTGATCACCAGGTTTGGCACGCCGACCGCACTGCTGGCTTCGGCGAGCAGGTGCATGAAGTGCGGGTGGGTGGTGCGGGTGCTGAGGCTGCCGGCGCGTGCTCTGGTAAGCGGGACGTTGATGCCGATGAACCCGTTTTCTGGCACGTACACCGGCACGTCGGGCCCGGTCGCGGTGGCCATCGCCAGCGCGGTGGACAGGAACAGCAGGGACCGCGACCGGGTGGTGTTCTCCCGTCCGGTGGGCAGCGGGCGGGCTTGGAACTGGTTCGACGGTGCGGGGCGCAGGTAGAGGCGACGCGACGTGATCCGCTCTCGGCCATAGTGAGCGACGAGCTCACCCAGCAGGGCGATCTGGGCGGTCGACGCTTGGCCGCCCTCGTGGTGTGACAGCAAGCAGAGTCGTCGCTGCGGGTGTTCTTCGAGGAGGTCGATGACGCCGCAGAGAGAGTCCAGGCCGCCGGAGAACAGGCAGATGCCGTCGGCTTCGAGTCCCACCGGTCGGTCGTCTCTGGGAACGCCTGGCACTCGGGCGAGTGGATGGCGGCGTTCGTAGTAGGGCTCGATGTGCCAGGCGTCGCCGGTCAAAAAGCCCAACGCTGTGTGCCACTTGGCGCTGACCCAGGCATCGGTGTCGGCGACAGGCATCCGCAGTTGCAGGGTGCGGGTCCAGGCATCTGCGGTGGGGCGTCGGCGGGCGGTTCGGTCAACGCAGTAGGCGCCGGCGCCCAGCAGCATGAGGTCGGCGCCGGCGCGGGTGGGTCGCCAGCCGGCGAAGAAATCCGGCCCTCGCTCCCCGGTCTGCATTGTGGCCGCGCGGTTGCCGGGCGCCCAGTCCAGAATCCGGACGTCCGGTGAAGGCGGCAGGGGACGGGCAAGGTCGGTACGTAGCAGGTAGGAGGTCACTCGTCGCTCCCATCCAGAGCTTCCAGCGTCTCGTAGACCGCGCCGATGGTGTCGTCGGCGATTTGCTGGCCCTGCGATCCGGCCCAGTCGATAGTGAACGGGTCCTTAGGCAGGCGCAACGCCACCAGGTCGGTGATGAGTTGGCGCATGTCCGCATCGGCCTGCCGGGCCGCCTGCTGGTCGGTCAGGCGCCCGAGCCGTTCCGCGATCACCGGCATCCGGTTGTAGATGTAGCGAGCCAGGAACATCTCCAGCAGGGCCTGCATGTCGTCGCGGGTGACGGTCGCCGCGGCAAGATCCTGCCAAGTGTCGGCATCGGCGAAGACCTCGTCCAGCACGTCGCACGCCGCGTCACGCGCCGCCTGCGAATCTAGGTCGTCACCGTCGCCAGCGAGCAGCGTGACGAGGCCGTCGAGAACGTCGAACCGGTCCCGGCCGACGAGCTCGGCCAGACCGAGTGACTCCAGCGTTGGCGCCAGTCCTGGGCCGCCCATACCGGCGAGCAGACCGCCAAGGCGTTGCATCCCGGCGCGACCGGCGCTGGCCGACCCGGCAGCCGCACCGGCACCACCGAGCACCGGAACATGCCGAGCCAGGACCCGTAGCGCGCGGTCCCGCTGCCGGACATCGCCCGAGCCGAGCCCGCGCACGTAGGAGGCGGTGGCGTACTTCAGCGGCGTCCAGGCGCCACCACTGCCGGGTGTCCGGTCGGCGGAGGTTCCCATCAGCGACCGCTCTGCGCCGCCAGCCGACGAGCGGTCGCGACCGCCCGCTCTAGCCCGGAAACACCGCTGCCCTGCCAACGATCGAGCAACGCCACCACGGCCGGGTGACCCAGCGGAAGGTTCCGCGCCACCGACGCAACCCGCTGCGCCGGCACGGCACTCACCGGTACCTGCATCAGCGCCTCGCACACGATCTGAACAACGTCGGGAATGCGCGCCACCAGCTCGGCAGCGGCGGTGAGTGCCAACCCGGCGGGGTTGCGGACGACGGTGTCGAGCAGCGCCGACATCAGCTGCTCGCGTTCCTCGACGTCCAGCGTCGTGACCGTGTTCACCGCGGCCCGCCGGGTCGCAACGACGTCGGACTGCAGGTTTGCCAGCAGCTCCTGCAGGCGAGGCGCCAGTCGCGCCGCCACCACACCCAAGGACAGTTTGTCCCGCGCGTAGGTGAAGTACGGTCGCAGGTCGTGGCCGGCCAACGCCGGCTCCAGCAGCAGCCATGCCCGCATGTGCTCCCGCCCGACCCACTCGGCGACCTCGGACGGCAACCGTGGTCCTGGATCAGGATCCGCACCACGGCGAGCCCGCACCCATGAGCGCGGGACGGTCGGCGGGTTAGACCCTTCGGCGTCTGAATCGATTCGGTCCGGCCCGTCTGCTGGCGTGTCCGGTTGATCGCCATCGGCTGGGTATGCCGAGCCACGAACGTGAGCCTCGGCCAGGCGCAGTTGCTCGACCGTGCCCGTGGCTGCCATCTGCCAGTCGAACAGCTTCTTGAAGTCGCCGAAGTGCTGTTCCTCCAGTACCAGCAGCTTGGCGATCACGGCCGGGTTCAGGTTAATCGACCGCCGCTGCGCACTGCGCAGGCGCAGCATCACGTTGTTGAGGAACCGCTTGAGCTGCCGTGGATTGCCCCGCAGCCCGCCGGTGAGTGCAGGCGCGATATGTCCCGCCCACATCAGGTCGTCGACCAGCGGCTTCGGCAACTCCTCGACGCCGAGGCATGCCTCGGCAACGCCCAGGTTGAATCCGACGCCTAGCGGGTTCTGCACCCGTCGTTGCCGCACCGTCTCACGAACGGTGGTGAACTGCTCGTCGGCCAGCCACAGCTCGGCCAGCAGCAGGTTCATGTAAGTCTCGGCCTCGGCCGCCGACAGAGCGGGGATCGTGACCTTCAACTGCAGCATCTTCTCCAGGTAGTCGGCACCGATGCCGCTTCCGTCGGCCCGGCGCAGCTCCGGATACCGCGAGTCGATCGCCGACTCAACCACCAGTTGATGCGCAGCGACCACGAACGCCGTCTTCGGGCTGTTGAGGAAGAGCCGCACCGCCTCGAACGTATCGACCACTGACTCGGGTAGGCATCGGTCCAGGTCGTCGATGAGCACGACGACGGCGCGCACGTGTGTCAGGTTGCCGACCAGCGTGGCGAACTGCTCCTTGAACGCGCGGACCTCGCCGGTCGGATCGACCCCTGCGCTGCGCTCGGAGTCGTTCGGCGGATCCTGCAGTGCCTGCTCGCCCGCGCCGGCCGCCGCGCCGAGAATCGATGTCCCGGCCTGCACCAGTTCTGGCGACGCCAGCGACGGGTCGACGAATCCGGCCATCCCGGACAGCGCCGCGGGTGCCGTGGTCAGCGCCATCCGCCCAAACGCGCGGCCCCGCCCCCGGAAGGCTCGAAGCCTCCGCCGCAGCCAAGACACACGCTCCTGCTCCTTGGTGTCAGTGACCTCGCGTTCCAGGCGGTCGAGGACGGCGGCCATCAACGCCACCTTGACGTCGTCGTAGTCCTCGTATTGCCACGGGCTGAACTCGACGCAAACGTAGTGACCGGGCTCGTCGCCGTCGCGCAGCGCTTCGAGCTCGGCATGCACGATCTTCAGCACGCTGCTCTTGCCGGACCCCCAGTCACCCAGCAGCCCGATCGTCAGCGGCAGCAGCCGCGGCTCGGTCAACGCAACGAACAACGAGTCGACCACGAAGTCGAACCCGAGCAGGTCCTCGTCGGTCTCGTTGTCCGCCCACATCACAACCTCCGCCAGCACACCAGCGTGCGTAGCCGCGCCACACGAGCGGGCAGCACTCATCTATACACGGCGGGCCGGCGGACAGCCAGCGGGGCACCGAACTCACCGGTACCAGCGCCGTCGGCACCTCGTCCGGTTGCTGAACTGCCCCGCCACCCCTCCTGCACACCGCCGCCGAAGCGCGGGTCAGGCTAAGACGAAACCAGACACCGAGTCGAGCGCAGGACGTCGCAAGAGACCGAACAAAGGTCGATGGGAAAGTGGAGCTGAGCAGCCCTTATGCACGTCCGCTGAGCTTCAGCAGGCGATCACAGCGGCACGCACGTGCGACCAGCGCAGGACGCCTGGAAAGAGAGAAGCCGCAGGTCATCAGCCTGCGGACACAAACGGAGCGTCGGGTTAGGAAACCGATGCTCTATCCCCTGAGCTACGAGGGCGCGAGCGCCTAGTCTAGCGACCTTGGGTTCACCCGGCGTGGCAGGGACTGGCCCGTTCGCACCCATGTCCCCCGCACCCGTGTCCGCCCAGCCCAGGACCACACGCACAGCACGCGGGGTACGTCGCCGCCGGGCCCCGGCAGCGTTCCGGGGCCCGGCGTCACCCGGTCGTCAGCCGTTCATCTTGGCGAGGTGCCGCTCCTTCGCCTGGGCGAACACCTGCTTCACCGGGTCGAGCGCCTGGACGAACTCCAACTGCTCACCCTCCGGGCCCTTGCAGTAGATCAGCGCCCAGCCGTTCGACTTGCCTTCCTTGATCTTGTTGGTGTTGGAACTCGCGGGCGCGGCGAGACGGGCAGGTTCGGTGCGTACCGTCACGACCCGATTGGCCTTGACCTGGCTCATGCCGCGCCGGGCGCTCTCGGCCTCCAGGTCGGCGATGAACTTGTTGAAGTCCACGTCGTCGCGGATGTGGAAGCAGATGTGCATGGAGCGCGGGTAGGCCGGGCTCATGTGGTCCCGTGGCTGCGCCCAGCTCCGGCCGGTCCCCTGCGGCTGGTTCGCATCGCGGTACTGCAGGAGTTCGATCACCACGTTATCGAACTGCACGAACCGTACGTCGAGACGTTGTTGTCCACCGGCCAGATCCGGGACTCCGATCGACTTCGGATCGACCTTCTGCTCGGCGGCGAGGATCTCCTGGTCGGTGAGGATGGTGTTGTGGATTTCCTGGCCCTGGAAGTCGCCGTCCCGCATCACCTCGGTCCCGCCGAGCACCTCGGTGTAGAACTCGAAGGCACGCTCCATGTTGTCGACGGTCAACCCGAAGTGCTGGATGCCCTGTAGCCGTAGGCCGAGCGCGACGCCGTCCGGGTTCGGCCGGGACAGTGTCGTGGGCGACGCGGTCGGAGCGGCATCACTCTTCGAGGGCGAGCAACCGGCCACAGTGGCCAGTGCGGCGCCTGCGCCGGCCACCGCGAACAGGCTTCGCCGAGAGATCTTCGACGAGATCACTTCTTTCACCCTGACACTCCTTCGACAACCGCGTACGGATGCCTGTGAGCGTGATCGCCGTGAATTGACGGCTACTTTATTTCCACTTGAACCGGGAACCCGGGAGAACAATTGCGAATAGCAGGTTTGAACAGCTTGAACATTGGGAATTGCTGTACGTTTTCCCGGATCAACGATCGGGAGCGGACGCCTGGCGAAGCGGCTTGCCGTCGAAGAGGGCGGCCCGACGGGTGAACCGTTGCGCCCTCAACCACGTCCTTAGGCTGGACGCTCTCTGTGTCGAGGATTGTGAGATGACTGTGCGAGTTCTTGTCGTGGGAGCCACTCAGGGCATCGGCCGTGAGCTGGCAGCCGAGTACGCCGGTCGGGGCCACCACGTGACGATCACCGGACGGACCGCCGAGCGGGCCGAGGCCGAGGCGGCGCGGCTGGCCGCTGACGCCGGTGGTTCGGTCTCCGGCCTCGGGCTTGATCTGTCCCGACCGGAGACGGTGGCGGACACGCTTCGCGACGTTGGTCAGGTGGATCGACTCGCGGTCGCGGGAATGGTCCGGGACAGCAACACGGTGGCGTCGTTCGCGGTTCCGGCGGCAGTGACACTGGCGACCACGAAGGTCGTCGGCTATGCGGCGGTGGTGGCCGCCCTGCACGACCGCTTCGCACCCGGTGCCGCCGTGTTGCTGTTCGGCGGAATGGCCAAGGACCGGCCGTACCCGGGTTCGACCGTGCTGTCCACCGTCAACGCCGCAATGGTCGGACTGGTGCGCACCCTGAGCGTCGAGCTCGCGCCGGTACGGGTCAACTCGATCCACCCCGGAGCTGTCGCCGACAGCCCCGCCTGGGTGGACAAGCAGAACCTGCTCGAGCCGCTTCGCCAGCTCTCGCTGACCGGGGAACTGCCGACCATGCGGGACATCGTCGACGGGTGCCTGTTCCTGCTGGAGAACTCGTCGGCGAACGGCGTCAACCTCACCCTCGACGCCGGCCGAGCCTAGGCTGATTCGGTCGCCGAAGTGCCCACACCGGAGGCATCCCCGGTTCGGCCCAGGCCGACACGGCACGGAGGACGTCGGGTGGGCGGACGGTAGGCTGCGGTCGGCGTCCGACTGACCTAAGGGGATCGGGTGATGGGCGGAACGGTTCGCGTGGTGGTCGCGGTCTGCGGGCATCCGGCGTGAACGACGGGCTGCGCCCCGGTGACCCGGCCCGCCTCGGCGGGTACGACGTGCTGGACCGGCTCGGCGACGGCGGCATGGGGACTGTCTTCCTGGCCCGCTCGCCGGAGGGACGGCGGGTGGCGGTCAAGGTCATCCGTCCGGAACTCTCGCACGACGAGGAGTTCCGGGGCCGGTTCCGTAGTGAGGTGAACCGCGCACGGCAGGTTCCACCGTTCTGCACCGCCGAGGTTCTGGACGCCGACCCGGACCACGACCCGCCGTACCTGGTGGTGGAGTACGTCGAGGGCCCCAGCCTGGCGCAGCTGCTCCGGGAGCAGGGGCCGCTGGGGGCGGCGCAGCTACACAGCATCGCGGTCGGGGTGGCTACCGCGCTCACCGCCATCCACAGCGCCGGGGTCATCCACCGGGACCTGAAGCCGGCGAACGTCCTGGTGGCACCGGGCGGGATCAAGGTCATCGACTTCGGCATCGCCCGGGCGTTCGAGGCGACGAGTCAGCACACGCGGACCAACCAGATGGTCGGAACCGTCTCGTACATGGCTCCCGAGAGGTTGGACACCGCGTCCGGCCATCCGGTGGGCCCGGCCGCGGACATCTTCGCGTGGGGCGCCGTGGTCGCCCACGCCGCAACCGGCCGCAACCCGTTCGGGGGCGACTCCGCTACCGCCACCGCGATGCGGATCCTGACCCAGCCGCCGGACCTGACCGGGCTCGATGGGCCGTTGCGAGAGTTGGTCTCCCGGGCACTGGAGAAGGATCCCACCGTTCGTCCCACCGCCCGTGAGTTGCTCGACGGGCTGTTGACGGCAGGCTATGCAGGGGGTGCCGGAGGGTCGGCCCAGCTCCTCGGCGCACCGCCGGCGGCGAATGTCCGGCCGGCTGGCGGTGGTGACGACCAGGGTCGACGGCCGATCTCGGCGAATCTGACCACGACCGGTCGCGAGGGTTGGCGGAGGCGTGGCTGGCTCACCGCGGGAGGAGCAGCCGCGGCGGTGATCGCGGTGGCGGTGTCCGCCTCCCTGTTCGGCCCGCAACTGCTCAACAGCGGGTCCGAACCGGATCACGTTGGCTCGACGTCGACCGGCAGCCCCGCAACGAGCGCACCGGCGGCCACCGTGTCCACGACAAGATCGGGCACGCCGTCCGCGTCACCGTCGAGGAGCGCGGACACTACCCGGGCGATACTGACCGGTCAGCGGCGAATCCTGCTGCACATGGTGGAGATCGACCGCGACCTGAAGCTGCCGTTCCACGGCGAACTCGAGGTGGGCGACGGCACCGGCAAGGACGCGCTGTTCGTGCTCGAGCCGGTCGGCGTCGACTTCATGATCAAATCAATGAACCCGGACATCGCCCACCGACCGTGCCTCGGGTCAAAATCGATTCCAAGGGGTACGCGTCGCTGGTGGGAGCCGAGTGTTACGCGACCGCCGCGACCGTGTTCGCGATATCCCGCGAGGGCAAGGACGACAAGGGGCGCACGTCCTACGCGATTGTCAGCGACGAGTACGGGGTGGTCCAGTGGAGCCCGACGAAGAAAGCCATCTACGTCGAGCACCTCGGTGACGCCTCGCTCGACACCACGTTCAGCCTGGTCGACCGCGGCGCGGTCTGACTCGTTCGAGGGATCGGTCGAGGCCCACCGTCAGCGCAGCAACGCCATCCGGTCGATGACGGAGTCGCGCAGCCCGGCTGGCCACGGGAACAACGGGGCTGCCACCCGGAGCTGAGCGATCCCGTGCAGCCCGACCCAGAGCGCCGTCGCGTCGGCGAAGGGGTCCGCGCTGGCCGAGCGTCCCGCCGCAACACAGTCGGCGAGCGTACGCCGGAAGATCTCGAAGGCGCCCATGCCGAGTACGGCCAACTCCTCCGCCATGGCCGGGGTCCGCTCAAGGGCCTGCGCGGCGTCCCAGACGGCGCCGAACATCACCCGGTACTGATGGGGTCGGCGTTCGGCGAAGGTGAGGTAGGCCGCGCAGATCGCGCGTAGACGCTCGACGGGATCCTCGTCATCCAGTACGCCCAGTTCCTGTTCCAGGATGCCGAACGCACGTTGCGCGACCGCCAGCAGGATCGAGTCCACATCCGGGAAGTGCGGATAGATCGAGGGCGCCGAGATCCCGGCCTGCCGGGCGACGCCGCGCAGGGTCATGTTCTGCGCCGTGTCGTCCTCCAGGAGCTTCATCGCCGCGTCGACGATCTCTTCGCGCAGCTGAGCACCTTCGCCACGCTTGTTGCGGGCCCGGGTTCGCGGTGTGGTCACGCCTTGACTTTACAGATGTTAGGCGAACGCGTAAGTTAACGGTTGTAAGTTTACGGTCGTACCCGAAGAAGGAGTTCCCTCATGACCGCCGTGACCGTCAACCGAATCGACACCGCCAATCCCAGCCGCCGCGCAGACCTCGTCGGCCGTGGGCTGGCAGCCCTCGCGTCCCTCGCCACCGGCGTCGCGTTCGTCAACGGCTTACTGCTGACCGTCAACGCCAGCGACGATCGCCTGTTCATCGAGGGCTGGCGAGTGTCCAGCTTCGGCATCTTCGCCGCGCTCTTCGCGCTACTCGCGGTCAGGCCGCGTCAATCGGCCGGCGTCTGGGAGATCGTGCTCGTCGGCAAGGCCGCTCTCGTCGCATTCGGCGCGTTGATCGGAGACGTTCCCGAGGCACGACCGTCGGCCATCATCGACTTCGGGCTCGTCGCCGTCGTCGCTGCGGCCTACGGACTGTGCCGGGGGTGGCTGGCGTGGCGTCCCACGACCACCAATTCGGCCCGCGGGTCGTCGGGCGAGCGGTCGGACGTCCGGGCCGGGCGGTGACCGAGCGGCATCTCTCCCGGACAGCGGAGCATCGGGCGCCCGCCGCCATCACCGACGGCAGCGGGCGACCCGAGCGCTCGAAGGGGACAGATCAGCGGACCGGCAGGGCGGCCAGTGCCAGGTGCGGGTCGACGCCCGTGGTGTACGCGGCACTGAGCACGGCGATCCGAAGGCCGACAGGCCGGACGCCGGATGTCTACGAGCGCGGGGACCGGCCGGCGCGGCGACGCTCGGTGAGCCGTCTCGCCTTCACCACATTGCCGCAGTCCGCCATGCGGCACCAGCGACGGGAGCCGTTGCGGCTCTGATCCAGGAACAGCCAGCCGCAGCCGCCTTCGCCCACGGGGCAGCGGCGCACCCGGGTCAGATCGGCCGTCAGCATGATGTCGAGGGCGGCCTCAGCCATCCGGTCGGGCACCAACATGGCCGGCGCCGTGCCGTAGGCCAGCCGCACCCGCGACGAGTCGAGCACGAGCCTCGCGCGGGCGGCAGCGCCAGCCCAGCGCTCGTGCAGCGCGACCAGCGCGGCGCCGGCCGCGACGGGATCGCCCGGTGTGCCACCGTCCGCCTCGGTGAGCACCGCGAGCAGCACGAGATGCAGCCCTTCGCGGATGTCCCGCACGGCGGCGAGCCCCGCGTGCGCCGCCGCCGGCTCGTCGTGCCACGCCCGGTCGACCTGGTCGGCCTCCGCGTCGCTGATCACGCCCACCCGGACCGACCAGCGCAGCAGGACGGAGCTGTCGGACAGGTAGTCGTGGGGCGACGAGCCGCCCCCTCGTTCGAGGGTGTTGACCAGATCCAGCACCGGGTGCCCGCCGACCAACGGCAGCTCGGACACATCGATTGGCATGCCATCAACGCTACCACCTAAGTAGTCGATGGCGGTTATTCTCCGCCGGGCAACCCCTGAAAGAGCCGGACAAGGAGCTACGACGGAGAGAAATATCGATGAGTTGATGCTACCGTCTAAACGGATTTAGCTGGAATCACACAGCGGCCTGCCGTCGTCGCTGGTCGAACGTCCACGGCGCGCTCACTCCGCTCCACCCCGTCCAGGATTAGGAGGTAGCCGATGGTGCACCCTCGACGCGCGGTCTATGCCCTCGCCGCGTTGTCCGCCGCCACCTTCTGTTACGTCACCACGGAGGTGCTGCCGATCGGGTTGCTCACGCTGATCGCGCCAGACCTGGGACGCTCCAGGTCCGAGGCCGGCCTGCTGGTGACCGGGTACGCCGCGGTGGTCATGATCGTGGCGCTCCCACTGACCCGGATCACCCGGCGGGTGCCACGGCGCCCGCTGCTCCTCGGCACCCTGGGTGTGTTCGTCGCGGCGACGACGGTGTCGGCCTTCGCGAACTCCTACGAGGTGCTGCTCGCCGCACGGCTGGTGTCCGCCACCACCAACGGTGTCTTCTGGGCCGTGGTGTTTCCCGTGGCGATCTCGATGTTCCCCGCGGACATCCGGGGCCGCATCGTGGCCCGGCTCTCGATCGGTAACGCGCTCGCGCCGGTCCTCGGCGTACCGCTGGGCACCTGGCTGGGCGGGCAGTACGGGTGGCGGGCCGCCTTCGTCGCGATGGCAGTCCTCGGCTTCGTCATCTGCGTTGCGGTCGCCCTGCTCCTGCCGAGTGTCACTCCGCGACAGAGCGCGGGAGACGTCGGGCCACTGCCGGATCGGCACCGCTTCCTCGTGCTCCTCGTCGCCACCATTCTCGCGGTCACCGGCGCCATGGGCGCGTTCACGTACATGACCGTCTTCCTCCTCGACGTGAGCGGGTTCGCCGCCGCGTCGCTCGGCATGTTGCTCTTCGTCCAGGGCTCGTTCGGCGTCGTCGGCACCTGGGCGGTCGGTCGGGTGCTGGACCGCATTCCGCTCGGTGCCGTGCTGGGCCTGCTCGGGCTCCTGACCGCCGCGATGCTCGGCCTCTACGGGGCTGGCGCGAGCAAGGTGGCGACGATCCCGTTGCTCGCCGTGGCCGGGATGTCGTTCAGCTCGCTGATCGCGGGAATCCAGCACCGCGTCATGCAGGTCGCCCCGTCGACCACCGACATGGCGTCGGCCAGCCTCAGCGTCGCGTTCAACGTCGGCCTCGCGGCCGGCTCGCTCGGCGGGGCGGGCCTGCTCGCGACGGCCGGGGTGCGCGTCGTCCCGCTGTTCGGTGGACTGCTGACGGCTGCGGCGTTGGCGTTGCTCGTCGGGCACGAGATGTCCCGTGGGAGAAGGCGAGCGAGCGGAACAGCCCGACGTGATCCCGACGCGCAGCCGCTCGGACAGTCCGCAGCCCGCGTCTGAGTCCCTGCGAAACAAGCCGCCGCACTGTGACGAGCGCTGATTCGTCGCTCCGACGCTGGCCCGTACCCCGGGATGGTGCTGGCCCGGCGCGGAGCTGGTCCTCCGCGCCGGGCCGTGCGATCGGTCGGGGTCAGGCGGCCGCGCAGCTGGCCGTCGCGCCCGGGCCGGTACCGGTGCCCTGGAAGCCGAAGTTGGTCGACTGCCCGGCGCCGACGTGTCCGTTGTAGCCCACGTTGGTGTATCGGACGGTGCCGCTGCTGCCGCTGGCCTGGGCGTTCCAGACGCCGGTGACCGCGGCGCCGCTGGGCAGCGTGACGGTCACGGTCCAGCCGTTGATGTCCGCCGAGCCGGCGGTGACCGTCACGCTCGCGGTGAAACCGCCGGACCACTGGTTGAGCGCCACCGACGCGGAGCAGCCGTTACCGGTCGGCGGCGGCGTGGTGGGCGGAGGCGTGGTCGGCGGAGGCGTGGTCGGCGGCGGCGTCGTGGGAGGCGGGGTGGTGGGCGGCGGCGTGGTCGGCGGGGCCGTGGTGGGCGGGTTGGGCGCGCCGTTGGCCAGGCTGTAGGCCAGGTCGGGCTGGAACGAACCAGCGGTGTACCGGCAGCCGTCCGCCTCGCCCGGAGGCTTCACCCAGAGGTACGCGTCGATGTTGCTGTCGCCGGTGTTGGTCGTCGGGTACATCCCGATGCGACGGTCGGTGTTGTCGTCGCCGCACCAGTCTCCGCTGGCGCCACCGTTGCGGCTGGTGTCGATGACCTGGCGCTTGCCCGAGATGCCCATGCCGTTGAGGGCGGAGATGACCGCTCGGCCGAAGTTCGCCTCGCTGGAGGTCGGGTTGTAGTTCGACACGTTGGTGAAGAAGCCGTCGGCGTACTGCACGCCCGCTGCGCGGAGCCGGTTGGCCGTCTCGTTCGCGCTGTTCCAGGTGGAGTGACCGCCGTCCAGGTACACCTTGGCGTTGGGGTTGCCCGACTTGAGGGTCCGGGTAGCCGTCGAGATGGCCTGGTTGCGGGCGTTGATCTCGTTGCTGTTCAGGCAGGTCAGCAGGGCGAGCGAGTCGGTCTCCAGGATGATGATGACCGTCCGGTTGCCCAGTCCACGGGAGAAGTTGGACACCCAGGTCTGGTACTGGTTGAGGTCCGGCGCCCCACCGGCGCTGGCCCCGCCGCAGTCCCGGTTGGTGATCTGGTACACCGAGATGACCGGGATCTGCTGTGCCGCGTTGGCGGCGTCGACGTACGCGGCGGCCTCGGACTGCGCGGTCGAGATGTTGAAGTTGGCGAACCAGCGCGCCTGCGGCTGACTTGCGATCTTGTCCCGGATGACGGCGGCGCGCGAGTCGCCGGGGTTGGCGGCGACCCAGCGTACGACCGCCGAACTCGGGTCGCGGTAGAGCGGCCCGGAGATCGTGCCGGCAGACGCGCTGCCGACGGCGAGGCAGACGCCGGCGGCGGTGGCGCCCGCGACCGCAGCCACGCTGAGGGCCGTGGATCTGCGTCGCCGGAGGGAGAGGATAGCCACGTCGTGTTTCCTCCTGATCACATTGATGTATCTAAGTTCATGGGAGCGTTCCCATGAAGGTAGCGGAGGTGCGCGCCGCTGCCAAGGTGCGCGAAACTTTCGGTTCCGGCCCGCCAGTGGGCGCTCCTCGCCGGATGCGGAGGAAGACATGGCAACGTTCGTGCTCGTGCCGGGCGGCTGGAAAGGTGGCTGGGCGTTCGAGACGGTGGTTCCGCTCCTGGAGGGCGCCGGCCACCGGGTGCACGCCCTGACGCTGACCGGCCTGCGACCGGACGACGACATCGCGACGGTGGCGACCGCCAACCTGGACACACACGCCAGCGATGTCCTGCGGCACCTCGATCGACACCAGATCACCAACGCGACGCTGGTCGGCCACAGCTACGCCGGAATGGTGATTGCCGCCGCCGCCGACCGCGCCGAGGGCCGCGTCTCACGACTGGTGCATCTCGACGCCTACGTACCGCGCGATGGTGAGTCGTGCTGGTCGGCGACGAGTGACCATTTCCGGGACGTGTTCGCCGCCGGCGCCGCAGCCACCGGTTACGCCGTCCGGCCACCGGACGGCGGTGACCCACGCCGCCGGCCGCATCCCCTCGCCTCGTTCCTACAGGCGATACGACTCACCGGCGCTGTCACCCAGGTGCCGCGTCGCGAGTTCGTCTACTGCTCCGACTGGGACGGCACGCCCTTCGCCGAACTCCGCGCACGACTGGACGCCGAACCCGACTGGCAGGTCCACGACCTCCCTACCGGCCACGACGCGATGCGCGAAGCGCCGGAGGCGGTCGCCGCCCTGCTGCTCGACGAGTGACCCACCGCGCTAGGGCTGGCGGCGGCAACCGACGAGCAGGCGGGCGACCATGGCCTGCGCATCGGTACGTTCGTAGCCGGGGCCGAGGATGCAGAGGTTTCCCACGGCGCGCATGAGGGTGTGCGCGGTCACCGCCGGATCGATGTCGCCCTCCGCCACCCCAGCTTCGATCAGCGAGGCGCAGGCGGGGACGAGACTGTCGAGCATCAGGGTGTGCAGGGTGAGCAGGCTCGGATCCTCGGACTGGAGGGCAACGCCCAGGCCGTGCTTCGTCACCAGAAACTCCACGAAAGCGCCGATCCACCGCGTCAGCGCCTCGCCGGCGGGAATCGGTTCGTGTCGCAGCGTGGCGGCGAGCGCGACGCACTCGTCGATCTGGTGGCGGTAGACCGCGACGACCAGCTCCGCCCGGCTCGGGAAATGGCGGTAGACCGTACCGAGACCCACACCCGCGCGCCCGGCGATGTCCCGGATGGGCGCCTGCACTCCCTGCTCCACGAACACGGCAGCGGCCGCGGCGAGGAGAGCCTCGCGGTTACGCCGGACGCCTGCGTGACGTGCGCCGCGCGAGTCGGTCACGACCCCTCCTTGTTGGCGGAACATTGTTCCGCTACCTTTGACGGAACACGGTTCCGCCGAATTATGGCAGACCGAACCCATCACGGAGGAAGCAGCGCACCATGCGTACCGAACAGGCCACCCAGCGACTCGTCGCGATCAAGCCCATCGAAGTGCCCGCCGCGGGGCGCGGCATCGACCTACCGGTCAAGGTCACCGCGCCGGAGGCCGGCCGAGACCTTCCGCTGATCGTCTTCTCGCACGGCAACGCCTGGTCGATGGACGGCTACGAGCCGCTCGTCGACCGCTGGGCGGCGGCCGGGTTCGTCGTCGTCCAGCCGACCCACCTCGACTCCCGGCGCAACGGCATCGGGTTCGACGACCCGCGGTTCGGCACGATCTGGCGCGTACGGATCGCCGACCTGCACGCGATCCTCGACAACCTCGGGGACATCCTCGACCAGGCGGGCCTGCGCGGCCGCGTCGACGAGGGACGGGTGGCCGCCGTCGGGCACTCCTGGGGCGGCCAGACGGTCGGCACCCTTCTGGGCGCTCGCGTGTTCGACGCCGACGGCACACCGGGCGAGGACTTCTCCCACCACGCGGTCAAGGCCGGGGTCCTCATCGCGGCGACCGGCACCGGCGACACCCTCACCCCGTTCGCGGCCGAGCACCTGCCGTTCATGCGACCCGACTACTCCAGCATGAGCACGCAGGCCCTCGTCATCGCCGGCGGCGAGGACCGGTCGGCGATGTCCACCCGGGGGCCGGACTGGTTCACCGACGCCTACCACCTCAGCCCCGCGCCCAAGAGCATGCTGACCATCACCGAAGGTCAGCACACCCTCGGTGGCATCGCCGGCGAGAGTGTCGCCGAGACCACCGACGAGGACCCGGCGCGCGTGGCACTCGTCGCCGACGCCGTCTCCGCGTACCTCCTGGATGTTCTCGGGCTCGACGACGCCTCGTGGAAGGACCTCGTCGCGGGCGCCGCGACCAGCGACGGCGCCTTCCTCATCGAGCACAGGTAGACGGCGGGGCCGGGCGTCGATCGACGGCACACTTCGAATCCGAAGCACGTATCGTCGCAGGATGAGCGACTCGGCACCCGGCCTCGACGCGGAACAACTCGGTGCGTACTTCGCCCTGATGGAGGTCAGCAGCCTCCTTCAGTACGCGGTGGACGAGCACCTACGCGCCGATGGCGACCTCAGCTACGTGCAGTTCCAGATCCTGGCCCGGCTGGTGGACGCACCCGGGGGCAGGTTGCGCATGACGGATCTGGCCGACGGTGTCGTCTACAGCCGCAGTGGCCTGACCTACCAGGCGGGCCTGCTCGACAAGCGGGGCCTGATCACCCGCTCGCCGTCGCCGGACGACGAACGCAGCATCATGGTGACCGTCACCGACGCCGGCCGGGAGTTGGTCGCCCACGTCCTGCCCGGCCATGTCGACCGCGTCCGGCAGTTGCTCTTCGAGCCCTTGGGCAAGCGGGACCTCGCCGCGATCAGCGCCGTTCTCGGCCGCGTCCGGGACCACATGCGCGCCAACCCGCCGCGCTCCGCCAAACCCCGCTCGGGCCGCGCCAACCGGTAGAGCCCTGTCGGCCGGCTCACAACGAACACACTTGCTTCGAACGTGAAGCATGCTATGG
Organism: Micromonospora sp. RB23; assembly: GCF_053585025.1. Taxonomy (NCBI): domain Bacteria; kingdom Bacillati; phylum Actinomycetota; class Actinomycetes; order Micromonosporales; family Micromonosporaceae; genus Micromonospora; species Micromonospora sp. RB23. The sequence continues at coordinate 905,201 of NZ_CM132111.1, read as the reverse complement.
TCGCGAAGTGCTTCGAATACGAAGCACAACGACCAGAAGAAGACGAGGGCCTCGCGATGAAGGCAGTGCGTTTCCACGAGTACGGCGAGCCGTCGGTCCTGCGCTTCGAGGACGCTGAGCAGCCCGCCCCCGGCGCCGGACAGATCCGGGTACGGGTCGCCGCGACCTCGTACAACCCGGTGGACGGCAACATCCGCGCCGGCTTCATGCAGGGCCCCATCCCGGTGACGCTGCCGCACACCCCCGGTTTCGACGTGGCCGGCACGGTCGACGCTCTCGGCGCGGGTGTCACCACATTCCAGGCCGGCGACCGGGTCGTCGGGTTCCTGCCGATGACGGAGGCCGGGGCGTCCGCCGAGTACGTCATCGCACCGGCCGAGGTCCTGACGCCGGCACCGGCGAGCATCCCCCTGGCCGACGCCGCCGCGCTGCCCGCGGTCGGCCTCACCGCCTGGCAGGCGCTCTTCGACCACGCGAAGCTGACCACCGGACAGCGCGTCCTGGTCAACGGCGCGGGTGGCGCGGTCGGCAGGTACGCCGTCCAACTCGCCCACCAGGCCGGCGCACACGTCATCGCCACCGCCGGCCCGAGCAGCAGCGCCGCGGTCACCTCGGCGGGCGCCGACGAGATCGTCGACCACACCACCCTCGACGTGACCGCCGCGATCACCGAACCGGTCGACGTGGTCCTCAACCTCGCGCCCATCGACCCGGCGCGGCTCGCCGGGCTGCTCACCCTGATCCGCCCCTCAGGGGTGCTGGTCAACACCACCGTCTGGATGCCCGCACCCAGCGACGAGGCCCGGGGCGTACGCGGCATCGACCTCTTCGTACGCAGCGACGCCGGCCAACTGGCACACCTGGTGAGCCTCGTCGACTCCGGTGAGCTGCACGTGGACATCGCCCGGCGGGTGCCGCTGGCCGAACTGCCGGCCCTGCACGCCGACGCGGCGGCGGGGGCGCTGCCCAGCGGCAAGGTCGTCGTTGACGTACTCGACGCCTGATCCCGCCATCGACCGAGAGGACCGCGATGATTCCCGACGACGATCCGTCGCGCTCGCTGACCGTGGCGAGCCCCGACGATCCCGGCACGACGTACATCTCGCTGGTGGGCAACACGTACGCCATGCTGATCACCGGTGAGCAGACCAACGGGGCGTACTGCCTGATCGAGATGCGCGTGCCGGACGGTGGGGGCCCGCCGCCGCACCGGCACGACTTCGAGGAGATGTTCACGGTCCTGGAGGGCGAGATCGAGTTCACCTTCCGGGGCGAGAAGCACGTCGCAGGGGCCGGGTCCACCGTCAACATCCCGGCCAACGCCCCGCACAACTTCCGCAATGTCTCCGGGGCGCCCGCCCGCATGCTGTGCATGTGCACGCCCGCCGGCCAGGACGAGTACTTCATGCGGATCGGCGACGTCGTCGACGGCTGGGACGCGCCACCCCCGCACCTGTCGCAGGACCAGCTCGCGGAACGTCGCCGTCGCGCCGTGGACCTGGCAGCGACCTACCGCAGCGAATTCCTGTAGCCGGCCCCGGCGGTGCCCGCACCCGAGCGTGCGGTCACCGCCGTGGCGCAGCGGACCGCGGTTACGGGCGAAGGGCCGTCGCGGCGGCGGTCCAGGTCGACTCGTTCCCGACGTCGGCCACCGTGATCCCCTTGGCGATCTTCTCCAGCTCGGCCTGGGACAGGTGGCCGCCGAGACCCATCGAGCTGACCTGGAGGACGACCGTGCCGTCGGCGTTCCAGATGTTGCAGAAGCCACCGCCGGCGTTCCGGCCGCCTCCGTCGGACGCCTCGTGGCACCTCGTGGCACCGGGCTCGGGCGACTGGTTCGAGCTGGTGTTCGGGGTGACGAAGATGTGGAACCCGTTCTTGATGCCGTCCTCGGCCGAGTCGTAGGGCGCGGTCAGGCCCGAGGTGGGCGCAGCCGGCTTGGTGTACGTCGCGCCTCCGTAGTCACCGGCGCGGGCCGCCGCGATGCCGCTCAGGCCGGGCATGGCGTGCGAGCCGATCTGCAGCGGCGCGTAGCCGGCCGGCACGTAGCCGACCGTGAACGGCACCAGGGCCGGCGCCGGAGGGCTCGGCTTCAGGCCTTCGACGAGGCCGCCCAGGTCCTCGAAGCTCGGCGTCGCCGGGTCGGAGGAGATCGACGTGACGGCCGCCCAGGCGTTGTCGGCGTACTCCCAGGCGAACAGCTTGTTGCGCGTGTCCGGCTCGTTCCTGGGGTTCAGGCCGACCGGCAGGGTCGCCCGCACGGCTTTGCGCCCGGAGACGGTGACGTTGCTGCCGCCCTTGATTCCGGCGGGGTCGAAGGCACCCGGGCGGTAGACGGTCAGGTAGGCCCACAGGCTCGGCCTGCCGCCGGCTGCCGCCTTCTTCTGTTGCTCGATGCTGAGGCCGGGGTCCGGGGGCGCGGCCTCCTCCTCGGTCACCGGCCTGTCGTTCGAGTCGTGACCGTCGGAATAGACGGAGGCGATCTGGTACGCGGTGGACGCGACGATCGGGTTCTGCACGTGCAGCGTGCCGGCGTCGTACCCCTTGAAGGTGAAGCTGAACGGCGCGGCGTCGGACCACGCGGCCTGGACGGGCTGGGACATCGTCGCGCCGGCCGAGGCCGGCGTGGTGGTGGTGTTCTGCTCGGCGCTCACGGCGGGCAGGACGAGCACACCGGCGACCGCGACCGCGGCCAGACCGGCCGCGCCCGCCGACGCGAACCCGGCGCGGCGACGCCGCTCGGCACGCCGCCCCAACGCGACGATGTCGTCGACGGTACGGGCCATCGGCGGCTCGTCGCCTGTCACGGTGTCCACGAGGTCACGCAACTGCATTGGTCCACTCCTCCACGGGCTTCCCGGTGAGATTGATGCGTTCGCCGGCGAGTGACTCGCGCAGCTTCGCCAGGCCACGCGAGGCCTGGCTCTTGGCCGCGCCGACCGTGCAGTCCAGGACGCCGGCGGTGTCCTCCAGGCTCAGACCCAGGTAGTGGCGGAGCACCACTGCGGCCCGTTGCCGGGCCGGCACGGCGTTGAGCGCCACACGCAGACGCATCCGCTCGTCGGTCGCAGCGGCCGGGTCCCGCACCACCACGTCCGGCATGGCGTCACCAGCCGGTCGCTCGCGCCGCCAGGGCCGACGGGTCTCGTCGATCGCGGCCCGGTACACCATGGTCTTGACGTAGAGATCGGGTCGGTCCAGCTTCCGCCACCGCGGATAGAGCTTGACCAGCGCGTTGGCGACGGCGTCCTCTGCCGTGTGCCAGTCGCCGCAGGTCACGTACGCCAGCTTGCGCAGTGACGCCATCTCTGACGTCACGAACTCGCGGAATGCCTGCTCATCTTCGGCTTTCACGTCGAATGCCTCCTTGTGCCGGAGGTAGAACGGAGCCGCGGCACCGGGAAGTTGCACCGCCGGGCAAAGTAGTTGCGCGGCTACCGTCCGGAAGTGCCGCACGTCCGCTCGCCGATCGGGCTGGAGAACTGGCGCTTATGCTCGAGGGGTGGACGACAGCGGACAGGCGGTGCTGACCGAGGTGTTGCAGGCGGCCGAGGACGCCGCCCCCGTGGAGGCGGTCGAGGCCGTCACGGGCACCATCGCCGCGGCGCTGCACGCGTCAAGCGTCTCGCTGCTGATCGCCGACCTCAGCGGCCGCGCGCTGGTCCGACTCACCCACCAACCGGCCCCCGACGGTCCCGGCCGCCGCCAGGACGAGGAGGCCGCCGAGGTTCTGCCGTTCGACGGCGGTCCCCGCGAACAAGTCCTTCGTCAGCAGAGCACCCAGGTGCTGCCAGGCGACGGCCGGTGGAGGGTGCTGGCGCCGGTCACCGAACGCGGTGAGGCGATCGGCCTGCTGGAGATCGACCTTCCGCAGGAGCCGGACGAGTCGGTGGTCGCGCAGATCGCCCGCACCGCGCACGCGCTGGCGTTCGTGGTCATCGCCAACCGCCGGCACACCGACCTGTTCGAGTGGGGCCAGCGCAGCACCCCGTTCACCCTCTCGGCGGAGATCCAGCGCCGGCTGCTGCCCGCCGCGTTCACCTGCGAGGCGGGCGCCTTCGCGCTGTCCGGATGGCTGGAACCGGCGGCCAGTGTCGGTGGGGACACCTTCGACTACAGCCTGGCCCGGGACCTGCTGCACGTCAGCGTCACCGACGCGATGGGGCACGGCGTGGCCAGCGCGCTGACCGCAACCCTCGGGGTGGGCAGCCTGCGGAACACCCGCCGTCGTGGCGACAGCCTCGTCGCGCAGGCCGACCAGGCAAGCCGGGCCGTCGCGGAGCACGCCAACGTGCCCGGCGCGTACGTCACCGCCGTGCTCGGCCGACTGGACCTGCGTACCGGTCGCTGCGAACTACTCAACGCCGGGCACGTCCCGCCGGTGCTGGTCCGTGGCGACCGGGTCGTACCGGTGGAGCTGCCCAGCAACTTCCCGCTCGGCATGTTCCCCGAGGAGCGCTACCGCAGCGGGGAGATCGCGCTGCTCCCCGGTGACCGGTTGGTGATCGTCACCGACGGGATGCGCGAACGCAACGCCGCCGACCTGGACCTGGAGGCGGCGCTGCGCGAGATCGCCCACCTGCACCCGCGCGAGGCGGTCCGGGCGCTCTCGGACAGGGTGCTGGCGACCGCCGGCCCGGTACTGGCCGACGACGCGACCCTGCTCATCATCGACTGGTACGACGGCCACGGGCCACGCCGTACCACCGCCGGCGCTGACATCGCCCGCGCCAGCACCCACTGAGACGACGCTCAGGACGCCGGGGACGCCTCCTCGGCGGCCTCGACGGTGTCGAAGGATTCGATGACCCGGTCCACCGACGTGATCGAGAGCACCTTGCGTACCGGCGGCTGGACTCCGGCCAGGCCGAGCCAGCCGTCCCGGGCCCGCATCGCCTTGTAGGCGACCACGAGCGCGCCCAGGCCGCTGGAGTCCATGAACCCGACGGCGGCGAGGTCGACCACCACCACCCGGACGCCGCTCTCCACCACCTCGAGCAGCCCCTCCCGCAGGCGCGGGGTGGTGCTCATGTCGAGGTCGCCGGACACCTCCACCACTGTGCCGACGTTCCCTCGCCGCGTTGCCAACGCGAAATCCACCAGTCCCCCTCGCATGCCGTACCTCGGCTTCGTTCGTCTCCCACCGTGCCAGAAACCGGCGCTGCCCGCCTCAGGGAGATCCCGACCCGTCGTGGCGAAACCGGGCTTCGGACCGTGCGGCCGTGGGTATGACAGGGTGGGCCGGATTGGCGACGCACGGGCGGGGAAGGAGCGACGCGATGCGGTTGGGCATGACACTGTCTCTCCCCCGCCAGCCGTCGACGGTGGCCCGCGCCCGGCACATCCTCGCCACCCTGCTGAGTCTGACCGACGTCGCCGACGACGTCCGCGCCAACCTGGCCGTAGTGATCAGCGAGGCGTGCTCCAACGCGGTGATCCACGCCGATCCCGGCAGCACCGTCGACATCGCCATCCGCATCGACGACAACGTGTGCGTGCTCGAAGTCGGCAACCGGGGCCGCAGCCCGGACGCGGCCAAGCTCGACGCGGACCTTCCCGCACCGCTGACCATCGGCGGCCGTGGGCTACCGCTGATCGCCGCGCTCTCCGACACGGCCACCTTCGTCGACGGACCACCGGACCAGGTGCTGCTGCGTGTTACCAAACACCTCAGCGAGGTACGAACAGCACCGTAGCGCCGGCCGCTCGCGTCGGCCCGCAACCCGCTCGACACGGCATTGACATATTTCACTGCCAGATCTAGCGTCGGGGCCGAATCGGTTCGGCCGTGGACGGTGCTCCGTTCGACGGCCGCTCGCGTGGCGTTCGGGCGTACGACGTGGCCACCGACGATTCGACGACCCTCTGGTCCCGCTTGGGCGGCGAGACCAGCGGTGCAGACCCGTGGCGACGAGCCGGTCAATCGCCGTGGGCACACCGCGTGGGGGTTTCGTCCGCGCCGAGCGGCGTCGGCAGCGGTGAGCGGTGGCGTGTCGCGGCCGCCGTGGATCCCTTCACCTTCACTTCGTGCCGATTGGCGGGAGCCCATCATGACAAGACGTAGACCCATCCTTGGTTCTCTTGCGACGGCGGCGCTCGTCGTCGCGACCGTGGGTGCGGCGATAGTGACCGGTGGCGTGAGCACCACCGCGTCGGCCGCGAACGTCGCAGCGGCCGCAGGAACCGCCGGGTGCGGCAAGGCGCCCACGCTGACCAGCGGTCAACGGTCCATCCAGAGCAGCGGTCAGAACCGTAGTTTCATCCTGCGGATCCCCGACAACTACGACCGGAACCATCCGTACCGGCTGATCTTCGGATTCCACTGGAACGGCGGCACCATGAACGACGTCGACGGCGGCGGATCCGACGGCGCGGCCTGGTCCTACTACGGGCTGCGCCAGCAGGCCAACAACAGCACGATCTTCGTCGCCCCCCAGGGCAACGGGAACGGCTGGGCCAACCCCGGCGGTCAGGACATCACCTTCGTCGACAACATGATCAACCTGATCGAGGCCGATCTCTGTGTTGACACGTCGCAGCTCTTCGCGCTCGGCTTCAGCTACGGCGGAGGCATGAGCTACTCGCTGGCCTGCTCCCGCGCCAACGTCTTCCGTGCCGTCGCGGTCTACTCCGGCGGCCAGCTCAGCGGGTGCAGCGGCGGCACCCAGCCGATCGCGTACATGGGCATCCACGGCATCGGGGACCCGGTGCTCAACATCTCCGCCGGGCGGTCCCTGCGCGACACGTTCGTACGGATCAACGGCTGCACCGCACAGAGCCCTCCCGAGCCGAGAGCGGGCAGCCTGACCCACATCACCACCACGTACTCCGGATGCCGGTCCGGCTACCCCGTGGTCTGGGCCGCCTTCGACGGCGGGCACACCCCCGGCCCGGTGGACGGCGGCGGCGACAGCGGCGCGCGGACCTGGACCAAGGGCGAGGTGTGGCGGTTCTTCACGCAGTTCAGCAGCACCGACCCGACGCCGAGCCCGACCGTGTCGCCCACCGGCAATCCGACCACCCCGCCACCGAGCAGCACGTCGGCGGTACGCAACACGGCGTCCGGACGCTGCCTGGACGTCAACGGAGGCTCGCAGGCCAACGGCGCGGCGGCGATCATCTGGGACTGCCACGGCCAGAGCAACCAGCAGTGGACCTCGACCGCGTCGCAGGAGCTGCGGGTGTTCGGCGGCAAGTGCCTCGACGTCAACGGCGCAGCCACGGCCAACGGCAGCTCGGTGATCATCTGGGACTGCAACGGCCAGTCCAACCAGCGGTGGCGGTTCAACTCCGACGGTTCGATCACCGGGGTCGGGTCCGGTCGGTGCCTCGCCCTGGTCAGCAACGGGACCGCCAACGGCACGCGCGCCGAGATCCGGGACTGCAACGGCGCCGCCAACCAGCGGTGGAGCCGGAGCTGAGCCCGGTGGGCGCCTCCAACGCGCACCGTTAGGAATCGCGCTCGGCGGCGGAACCGTCAGGCTCCGCCGCCGAGCCGCTCGGCCACACAGAGGCATATTCATCAAATCTTTCTTTGCCGCCACGTGAAGTCCGTCGATGCAAATGGCGGTAAATGAGCAAGGTAGCGGCATTGACCGCCGATCTATGCGGTGCTTAACATATGACGTCTGCTCATCAACGATCTTCGATCACCGGCCCCTGCGCCATGCGACAGCTCGACAACCTGCCGTACGGCTCCGGGTGTCGGGAACGGTCCAGGAGGCGAATCAGATGTTCGGTAGAGAGAGTGCTGGCGCGGCGGTACGACGCCGGTCATGGCGACACACGCGGCGTCCACGTCGGTTAACGGCCGCGCTGGTGGGGGCGCTCGTGGGGGCGGCAGCCGTGCTGACCGCCGTCGCCACCCCGGCGCAGGCGGCGACGGCCATCACGATCAACGGCGGGTCCGGCGGACGGGCGCTCGACGGTATCGGCGCGGTCAGCGGCGGCGGTGGCAACAGCAGACTGCTGATCGACTACCCGGAACCGCAGCGCAGCGACATCCTGGACTACCTGTTCAAGCCGGGCCGTGGCGCGGCGATGCAACTGCTGAAGACCGAGATCGGCGGCGACACCAACTCCACCTCCGGCGCGGAGCCCAGCCACGAGCACACCCGGGGCAGCATCAACTGCAACCGGGGCTACGAGTGGTGGCTGATGGAGCAGGCGCGGACGCGCAACCCCAACATCGCCCTGGCGGGCCTGGCCTGGGGAGCACCGGGCTGGATCGGCAACGGCAACTTCTGGTCCAACGACTCGATCGAGTACCTGGTCGCCTGGCTGGACTGCGCGGGCACCCACGGGCTGACCATCAACTACCTCGGCGGGTGGAACGAGAAGGGCTACAACGCCACCTGGTACAAGAACCTCCGCTCGACCCTCAACTCCCGTGGCTACAGCAACGTCAAGATCGTGGCCTCGGACGACTTCGGCTGGGGGGCCGCGGACGAGTCGCTACGTGACCCGGCGTTCGCCAACGCCGTACAGGTCTTCGGCAGCCACTACGTCTGCGGCTACCGCAGCGCGCAGTCCAGCTGCCCCAGCTCCTCCAACGCGGTGTCCACCGGCAAGGCGCTGTGGGCCAGCGAGAACGGGTCCGACGACTACAACGCCGGAGCGCAGGCGCTCGCCCGGGGCATCAACCGTGGCTACATCGACGGCAAGATGACCGGCTACATCAACTGGCCCGCCATCGCCGCCATCACCCCCAACATCCCGTGGGCGACCACGGGCGTGGCGGTGGCCCAGCAGCCCTGGTCCGGCGCGTACTCGATCGGCAAGAGCACGTGGGTGATGGCGCAGACCACGCAGTTCACCGCCCCGGGCTGGCGCTACCTCGACGGATCGAGCGGCTACCTCGGCGGCAACCGCAACAACGGCAGCTACGTGTCGCTCAAGTCCACAAACAACAGCGACTACAGCACCATCATCGAGACGATGGACGCCGGATCGGCACAGACCCTCGACTTCACCGTCACCGGCGGACTGTCCACCGGCACCGTACGGGTCTGGTCGACGAACGTCAGGTCGAACAACACCGCCGACCACTTCGTCCGCGGCAGCGACCTCACGCCGAGCGGCGGACGCTTCTCGCTCACCGTCCAGCCCGGCTACGTCTACAGCATCACCACCACCAGCGGCCAGGGCAAGGGCACCGCGACCAGCCCGGCGCAGGGCACCCTGAAGCTGCCGTACAGCGACACCTTCGACAGCTACGACGTCGGGCGTGAGGCCAAGTACCTGATGGACCAGCAGGGCTCGTTCGAGATCGCCGCCTGCGGCGGTGGCCGCTCCGGCCGGTGCGTACGGCAGATGTCGGAGCAGACGCCGATCTTCTGGACGTCCGGGCAGGCCGAGCCGTACACGCTGTTGGGTGACCTGAGCTGGCGGAACTACACGGTCTCCTCCGACGTCATGCTGGAGAAGTCCGGCTACGCGCAGCTCATCGGCCGCGGCAACACGTACAACCACCAGGGGCCGCAGAACCTCAACGGCTACTACTTCCGGGTGACCGACGGTGGCGCGTGGTCGATCCGGAGCAACAACACCAGCGGCAACTGGCGCACGCTGGCCAGCGGCAACACCTCGGCGCTGGGCACCGGACGCTGGCACACCCTGGCCCTGACGCTCAACGGAAGCACCCTCACCGCGAGCATCGACGGCGCCACCGTCGGCACGGCCTCCGACTCGACGTGGGTCGCCGGCCAGATCGGGTACGGCACCGGCCAGGGGGTCACCGCCCAGTTCGACAACCTCTCCATCACGCCGGTCGGCAACTCCGGTGAGCCGGGCCCGACCGGGACCATCCGCGGCGCGGGCTCCAACCGATGCCTGGACGTCAACGGCCAGAGCCAGGCCGACGGCGCGGTCGTGCAGATCTGGGACTGCAACAGCGGCGCCAACCAGCAGTGGACGCTCACCAGCAGCAACCAGCTCACCGTCTACGGCAACAAGTGCCTGGACGTGGCGAGCACCGCGACCGGAAGCCGTGCCCGGATCATGACCTGCAACGGTGGCGGCGGCCAGCAGTGGCGCGTCAACGGCGACGGCACGATCACCGGGGTGGCCTCGGGGCTCTGCCTGGATGTCAACGGCGCGGGCACCGCCAACGGCACCGCCGTGCAGATCTGGACGTGCACCGGCGGCAGCAACCAGCAGTGGATCCGCGGCTGACCGACAGTCGTCCGTACCCGGACGTCGTACCCGATTGATGGCTCCCGGCCGCTCACCCGAGCGGCCGGGAGTCGCCGTTCCGGCGCGGGCTCCACGTCGGAGGGTGGAGGCGTATCGTGTGGTGGCCGCGCCGCCGCCGGCGTCAGTCGTTCCCGGCGGCCGGCAGCCGTCACACGGGGGAGGTCTGGTGGCGCAGTTTCCGAGCGCCGATTTCGGGGCGGCGACCGAGAACTTCGTCGCCTCCTGGGCCGCGGGCATCTCCGAACGGGCCGCCCGCGCGCACGAGTTGTCGGAGCGCGTCGCGACGATGTCGGCGACCGCCGAGGGCGCGGACGGCGCGGTCCAGGTCACCGTCGCCGCGTCCGGCGCCATGACCGACCTGCGGCTCGACGACCGGGTGCTGCGCTGGCGGGCGGACGAGATCGCCGCCGAGGTGCTGGCCGTGATGCGCCGGGCGCAGGGGCGGTTGGCGCCGCAGGTGGCCGAGGCCGCCGCGGAGACCGTGGGCGCCGACTCCGAGACCGCCCGCGCCGTCGTGGGCAGCTACGAGTCGCGCTTCCCCGAGGTGCCCGAGGAGGACGAGCAGGGGTACGGCAGCTGGGGTGACCGTGGGCGCTGAGGCAGCCGGGTTCGAGGTCACCACGGCGGCGCTGACCACACACGCCCGTTCCGTCGACCGGATCTCCGCGGGGATCGGCGTCGCACACGACGCGGCGGCGTACGTGCGGATGGGCGGCGACGCGTACGGGCACCTCCCCGTCTGCCAGGCGCTCCCCTTCCTGCTGGACTTCCTTCAGGGCCCGGCCGCCGAGGCGCTCGCGGCGGCGCAGGAGGCGTTGCACAGCGCGGCCGGGGCGCTCGACGGGACGGTGGACGCCTACCACGACACCGACGCGACGATCTCCGACTCCCTCGGGCGGATGCACCGGTGAGCACCGACGTGGCGAACCCGCTGATCGCCGCCCGACAGGACACCACCACCTCGTACAGCGGCCTCGGTCTCGTCGAAAGCCTGGTCGACCTGCGCAACGGCATCGAGAGCGGCTCCTGGGTGGACCTGACCATCGGCGGCTTCGGTACGTCGATGGAAGTGCTGGCGACCTGCGTCGACCCGATCGGGTCGATCGTCTCGTGGGGGGTTGCCTGGCTCATCGAGCACGTCAAGCCGCTCTCCGACGCCCTCGACTGGCTGGCCGGCGACCCGGACCAGATCACCGCGTACGCACAGACGTGGCACAACGTCTCACGGCAGGTCGGGGACCAGGCAACCGCGCTGTCCGAGGCGGTCCGCACCGAGATCGCCACCTGGACGGGCCCCGCGTCCGAGGCGTACCGCCGCTACAGCGACCAGCACCTGCGCCACCTCGCCGGCCTCGCCGACGCCACCGATCTGATCGGCACCGTCGTCGAGGGCGCGGGCCTGCTGGTGGCGCTGGTCCGGGAGCTGGTCCGGGACCTCATCGCCGATTTCGTCTCGGTTCTCGCCGTCCGGCTGTGGGTGTGGCTCGCCGAGGCCGGTCTGACCCTGGGCGCGGCCACTCCCTTGGTCGCGGCCCAGGTCTCGTCGCTGGTCGCCAAGTGGGCCGCGAAGGTTTCCGGGCTCCTCACAGCGTTGGCCCGCAGCGTCAGCCGCCTGCGGCCGATCCTGTCCAAGCTCGGCGAACTGCTCGACGCGCTCCGCACGGCGTTGCGGGGCCTCCGGCGTACCCCGGGTGGGTCGCGCTCCACCGACATGCCGGCCCCCGGTCCGGGCGCGCGCGGCTACACGGACCCGGCGGGCGGCGGGCAGCCGCCGCCGTGGGCCCGGCAGGACGACTGGCCTCCGGACGTCAACCGCGAGCCGGGATCTCCCGGCGGCGGCCCGGCCGGAGGCGGCGGACCGCCGCACGACGGCGGTGGAGGGTCCGACGGCGGTGCCGGGCACGACGGAGGTACGTCGCACGAGGGCGGGGAGCCGACGGACCCCGACGGGAGCGCCGCGCCGGAGTCCGGCTCCGGGGCCGATCCGCTGATGCCCGATCATGCGAGCGAGGCCGAGTTGCGGCTGCTCGGCAGGGAGGTGCACAGCATGACCGAACTCGACCCCGGCGGACACGTCAACGACGCGTACGACGTCACGTTCACCGACGGCACGCACGGCGTCTACAAGCCGAACGTGCCGGAGAACGAGTTCGTCCAGGTGCGCTCCACCATTCCGGAGAACCAGTTGGCCGCGCGTGAGGTCGCCGCCTCGCGGCTCGACGAGGATCTGGGCTTCGGCCTGGTGCCGACGACGGCGCGCTGGGACGGGCCGCACGGGGCCGGGTCGATGCAGGAGTTCGTGGAGAACGCGAGCCCGGGTCGTCCCGCCAACGCCTATCCGGCCGCCGAGAGCGAACGGATGGCGGTGCTCGACTACATCAGCGGCAACACCGACCGGCACATGGGTAACTACCTGACCGGGCCCGACGGTCGCCTGGTCGCCATCGACCACGGTTACTCGTTCCCCGAGTCGAACGCCGAGCCGTTGCGCTCGGACTTCGTCACCCAGCAGATGAACCGGCCGCTGAGCCCCGAGACGATGGCCCGACTCCAGGACACCGACCCGGCGGCGCTGGCGGACCGGTTGCGCGGCACCGGCCTGAGTGAGCAGGCGCTCTCCGGTGCGATGGACCGCTTCAACGAGATCCGTGCCCGAGGCACGATCACGGGCGAGGCGTGGAACGCCTTCCGCCCGCCGAGCCCGTGGTGAGTGGGTCGTGGTGAACCAGGAGGCAGGCATGACCGAGCAGGCGACGACCAGGGTGGCGCTGTACACGTTCGCCCAGCACACCAATCGTCGGGTGGCCGAGTTCAATTGGCAGCCCGGCCAACCGGTGTCGCTGACCGTCCTCGACCCGGAGTGGGGGGCGCTCGCACAGGACTTCTACGACAACGGCGTGCCGGTCGGGGCACAGCGGGTGTCGCCGGAGGCCGGTCCGGAGTTCATGCGCGCCCTGTTGCAACGTTTCCGGATGAGCTACTACAAGTTCGTGGACGAGAGCGGCTGACCCGCGCCCTCCCCGGCGGTCTGGCGGCTCTTTTCGTATCCTGGCCAGTGAGCGGACCGCGATCCAGCGGTGCAGCGACGGAAGCGGTACCGGAAGGGGCGACCACAGCATGACGGCGGTACCGGACCAGCGGGCGACCGCCGTACGGTCTTCGGACGCCGGGCAGGCGGCGCAGGAGGACCTGCGCGTGCTGTTCGGTCAGTCCATCGCGGTGTTCGCGTCCCTCGCGGGGCCCACGCACGTGGTGGAGGCGGCGAACCCGGCGTTCTTCGCCGCCATCGGTTCCGAACGGGCGCGCACCGGGATCACGGTCGCCGAACTGCTGCCCGAGTTGGCCGGTCAGGGCTTCCTCGATCTGCTGGACGACGTCTACCGCACGGGCGAGCCGTACACCGGCCGGGATGCCCGGATCGTGCTGGGCGTCGGCCCGCACGCACGGGAGGCGTTCTTCGACTTCACCTACGAGCCGCGCCGCGACGCCGACGGCACGGTGACCGGGATCCGCGTGATCGGCGTGGAGATCACCCAGGTCAAGCACGCCCAGCGGTTGATGGCCGAGCACCGCGCCCTGCTGGAGCAGATCGCGCGTCAGGCGCCCCTGACCGAGGTGCTGGACGGGATGGCCCGCTGCATCGAGGATCTGGCGCCCGAGCAGGTGCTCGTCTCCGTGCTGCTCGCCGACGCGGACGGCCGGCACCTGCGCCACGGGGCCGCGCCGAGCCTGCCCGGGTTCTACAACGAGGCCATCGACGGGATCGCCACCGGCGAGGGTGTCGGCTCGTGCGGCACCGCCGCGTACCGGCGGGAGCCGGTCATCGTGACCGACATCGCCACCGACCCCTTCTGGAACGACTTCCGGGATCTGGCGGAGCGGGCCGGTCTCGCCGCCTGCTGGTCGATGCCGATCCTGGCCCGCGACGGCGGCCTGTTGGGCACCTTCGCCATGTACCACCGCACGCCGCGGGTTCCGCAGGACACCGACCTGGCCCTGGCCCGGGTCTTCGCCGACACCGCGGCGCTGGCCATCGAGCGGCACCGGGTCGAGCAGGCGAAGACGGCCGCCGAGGCGCAGGCCAGGGCAGCGCACGAGGAGCTGGCCAGGGCGGTACGCGCGGAGCGGCAGTTGCGCGCCGAGGCGGAGCAGCGCGCCGCCGCCGCCGCGGAGCTGACCGAGCGGATGCGTACCGCCGCGGCCGCGCAGGCGGCCCGCCCGCATCCTGAGCACTGCCAGCTCGGCGGCGTCCAGGGCTGCTCCGCACCCGCCCGGATCAAGATTGCCGATTCGTGGGGCGACTCGGCCTGGGGCTGCGACACCCACGTGGAGGAGGCCATCCTCAACGTGCGGTCGGTGTTCATCGCCAGCGAGGAGCTCGGCGGCCTCGCCGCGTACGTCAACCGCTGACCGCCCCGACGCGTCGGCCGGTCAGACCCGTGACGGCCGGTCAGGCCGCGACGGCCGCCCGGACGTCGTCGTTGGCCTCGCGAAGCCGTGCCGCGGCCTCCTCGGCGGTGCAGTGCGCGAGCAGCAGCACGATGGCCGTCTTGGCGTGGCCGTGCGCCGCGGCGAGCGCCCCGGCCGCGGTGTCGAGATCGGTGTCGGCGGCCTCGGCGACGATGCGACGCGCCCGGTCGACGAGCTTGGCGTTCGTGGCGTTCATGTCCACCATGAGGTTGCCGTAGACCTTGCCGAGGCGGGCCATCGTGGCGGTCGACAGCATGTTGCAGACGAGCTTCTCGGCGGTGCCGGCCTTGAGCCGGGTGGAGCCGGTGAGCACCTCGGGGCCGGTCGGCACCTCGATGGCGACGTCGGCGTGCCGGCTGGCCACCGCGTCGGTGTTGCAGGCGACGGAGACGGTGCTCGCACCCCGCGCGCGGGCGTGCGCCAGACCGCCCACCACATAGGGGGTACGACCGCTGGCCGCGAGCCCCACCACGGTGTCACGGTCGCTGACGTCGATCGCGTCGAGATCGGCGACGGCACGGTCCGGGTCGTCCTCCGCGCCCTCGACGGCGACGCCGAACGCGCCCGCCCCGCCGGCGAGCAGACCGATGACCCGCTCGGGCGGCGTACCGAAGGTGGGTGGGCACTCGACGGCGTCGAGCATGCCGATCCGGCCGCTGGTGCCGGCGCCCAGGTAGATCAACCGACCGCCTCGGCGCAGCGATGCCACGATGACGTCGACGGCCGCCGCGATGTCCGGCACGGCCCGGCGGACGGCGTCCGCGACCGTGCGGTCCTCGTCGTTCATGGCGAGGAGCATCTCGGTGGGCGACATGCGGTCGAGGTCGGTGGTCTTGTCGTTGCGGGTCTCGGTGCCGAGGGTGCTGAGGTCCACGGGGTGTTCGTTCCTCTCGCTGGTGACTCAGTCGCCGACCGGGCGAGTGCTCCCTGACCAGTTCGGCGACGCGCGCCAGATCGTTGAGAAATCCGCCGGCAACGCACCGTTTGGGCCTCGCGTCCGCCCCGTATCAGCAGGCTGAGACCACAGCGTAACCAGACCGGACGGGCGCTGGCAAAAAGTTTCGCGATAGTGTGGGCCAACGTCACTTATTGACAACCCCGCTGGTTGGGAGTGAACCGTGCGTCAACTCGACCTTGTCGTGATCGTGCTGTACCTCGTGGTGATCGCCGCCGTCGGACTACGCCTGTCCGGTAAACAGAAGTCGTCCAAGGACTACTTCGTGGGCGAGGGCAAGCTGCCCTGGTGGACCGTCTCGTTCTCCGTGGTCGCCACCGAGACCAGCGTCCTGACCGTGATCAGCGTGCCCGGCGGCGCCTACAGCAGTCAGGGCTTCGGCAACGTCGAACTGGCCCTCGGTTACGTGATCGGCCGCGTGGTCGTGGCCGCGGTGCTCATCCCGCTCTACAAGCGGGGTGGCTTCGTCAGCGCCTACCAGTACCTCGGTGAGCGGTTCGGTCTGAAACTCCAGGGCCTGGCGTCGGTCACCTTCGTCTTCACCCGCCTGCTCGCCGAGGGCGTACGACTCTTCGCCTCGGCCATCCCGATCAAGCTGCTCCTCGACGAGTTCGGGCTGAACGTCGGCTACCAGGCGATCATCATCGTCCTGACGCTGATCACGGTGGTGTACACCTACCTCGGTGGCATCAAGGCGGTCATCTGGACCGACGCCATCCAGATGGGCCTCTACCTCGGCGGGGCGATCCTGGCCATCGCGGTGCTCAGCCACGCCATCGGGTTCGACGGCTACTCGCAGGCGTTGGACGCCGGCAAGTTCCAGCTCTTCGACACCAACTTCGACCTCGCGCACGTGCTCACCAGCCCGTTCGCCCTGCCGACCGCGATCATCGGTGGCGCCATCTTCGCGATGGCCAGCCACGGGTCGGACCAGCTCATCGTCCAGCGCATCCTGTCGACCCGCACGCTGCGCGAGGGCCAGCTGGCGATGGTCTCCTCGGGCATCTTCGTGGTCATCCAGTTCGCGGCGTTCTCGCTGGTCGGCGCGCTGCTGTGGTCGTACAACAAGGGCCAGACCTTCAAGGAGCTGGGCCTGAACAGCACCGACAACCTGTACCCGAACTTCATCCTGCACGCCCTGCCGGTGGGTATCTCCGGCCTGCTGGTCGCCGGCATCCTCGGCGCGGCGATGGGATCGCTGTCGTCGGCGCTGAACTCGATGTCGAACTCCACGGTCGCCGACTTCATCCACAGCTTCTTCAAGAAGGTGCCGTCGGACGACACGATGCTCCGGCTCGCCCGGGTGATGACCCTGGTCTGGGCGGTGCTGATGGCGATCTTCGCCTGCGCGTTCAGCTCCAGCACCGGGAACGTCTACCTGACCGGTCTGACCATCGCCGGCTACACCTACGGCGCGCTGCTCGGGGCGTTCCTGCTCGGCCGCCTCGTCAAGCGGGCCAACCAGATCGACGCGGTGATCGCCTTCCTGGTCACGATCGCGGTGATGACCTACATCGTCCGCTACGTCAAGATCGACGTGACGACGGCCGGCACCACCACCGCGACCGCCATCGCCGCCCAGTGGCTGGTGCCGATCGGCGTCCTGATCACGCTGGCCGTCGGCACGGTGTCGAGTTGGTTCCACCCGGCCCCGACGCCGTACGACCACCGCCGCGTCGACGATGACGACGAGACGGCGGCGGCACCCGTGGGCCGGGCATGAAGGAGACCGCCATGCGCGTGATCGGCCTGATGTCCGGCACCTCGTACGACGGCATCGAAGCCGCCGCGGCCGAGTTCGAGCAGGACGGCGACACCCTGCGGATGCGACCGCTGGGCCGGCTCAGCCACCCGTACCCGGACGAGCTGCGTGCCCGGATCGCCGCCGCCCTGCCACCCGAGCCGACCACCACCGAGGCGATCTGCGTGCTGGACACCGGCATCGGCCAGGCGTTCGCCGAGGCCGGCACGCGGGCCCTCGCCGAGCTGTGCGACGGTCGCGCCGACCTGGTCGTCTCGCACGGCCAGACCATGCACCACTGGGTCGAGGGCGGCGTGGTCCGGGGCACCCTCCAGCTGGGTCAGCCGGCCTGGATCGCCGAGGCCACCGGCCTCGCGGTCGTGGCCGACCTGCGCAGCCGCGACGTCGCCGCCGGAGGCCAGGGCGCACCGCTCGTCGCCCTCTTCGACACCCTGCTGCTACGCGGGCTGCCGGGCGTCCCGGCCGCCCTCAACCTCGGCGGGATCGCCAACATCACCGTCGTCGCGCCGGACGCCGACCCCCTCGCGTTCGACACCGGACCGGCCAACGCGCTCCTCGACGCCGCCGTACGCCACTTCAGCGGCGGCGACGAGGAGTACGACCGGGACGGACGCGGGGCAGCCGCCGGGCAGGTCAGCCCGGCGCTGCTGCGGCGGCTGCTCGACGAGCCGTACTACCGGCTGCCCGGCCCGAAGAGCACCGGCAAGGAGCTGTTCCACCTGCCGTACCTGCTCGCCGCCCTGGCCGACGTGCCCACCCCGGATCCACAGGACGTGCTGGCCACGCTCACCCGGCTGACGGCGCTCACGGTGGCCGACGCCTGCCGCGCGCACGGCGTCACCCGGCTCGTCGTCTCCGGCGGCGGGGCGCACAACCCGACCCTGATGGGCATGCTCGTCGACGAGCTGCCCGGCGTCGACCTGACGTCCAGCGACGAGGTGGGTGTCGCGTCGGACGCCAAGGAGGCCCTGGCATTCGCGCTGCTGGGCTACCTGACCGTGCACGGGCTGCCGGGCACCCTGCCCTCGGGCACCGGCGCGCGGCACGCCTCGGTGCTCGGCAGCATCACCCCCGGTCGCGAGCCGCTGCGGCTGCCCGCGCCGGTCGGCACCGCCCCGACCAGGCTGCTGATCGACGCCGCCGACTGACCACTCCTTCCGAGGGAGGATCCGCCATGAGCACCGTCGTACCCGCGCCGACCGCCTCCGGCGTCCGCGCCCGCGAGGTCGCCGACCTGCTGCGCTCCCGCCTCGACGACCCGAGCCGGGCCAGCGCCGAGCTGCCCCGGCGGCTCGCGGCCGCGCACGACGCCTCGCCGTACCTGTTCGAGCCGCAGGCGGTGGTCCGCGCCGCCTCGGCCGCCGAGGTGGGCGCGCTGATGGTCGGCGCCCGGGAGGCCGGGGTGCCGCTGACCCTGCGCGGCGGCGGCACCAGCCTCGCCGGGCAGGCCGGCGGCGCGGGCGTACTCGTCGACGTGCGCACCGACTGGCGCGACGCCGAGGTGCTCGACGACGGGCGGCGCATCCGGCTCCAACCGGGGCTGACGATCCGGCAGGCCAACGCCCGACTGGCCCGCTACGGCCGTCGGCTCGGCCCGGACCCGGCCAGCGAGGCCGCCTGCACCGTGGGCGGCATGGTCGCCAACAACTCCAGCGGGATGACCTGCGGCACCACCGACAACGCGTACCGCACGATGGAGTCGCTGCGCTTCGTGCTGCCGTCCGGCACGGTCGTCGACTCCGCCGCCCGCGACGCCGACGAGCGGCTGCGGGCCGCCGAACCCGAGCTGCACGCCGGGCTGCTGCGGCTGCGCGACCGGGTACGGTCGGACCCCGGCTCGCGCGCCACCATCGAGCGGCTGTTCGCCATGAAGAACACCATGGGGTACGGACTGAACTCGCTGCTCGACCACAGCAGCCCGGTCGACATGCTCGCCCACCTCATGATCGGCAGCGAGGGCACGCTCGGCTTCGTCGCCGAGGCGGTCTTCCGCACCGTCGAGATTCACCCCCACGCCGCCACCGGCCTGCTCATCCTGCCCGGTCTCACCGACGCCACCGACGCGCTGCCCGCCCTGCTCGCCGCCGGCGCGCGTACCGCCGAACTGCTGGACGCGGCCGCGCTGCGGGTCAGCCAGCGCGACCCGGGCGCGAGCGCGGCCCTGCGCGGGCTCACCGTGACGGGGCACGCGGCGCTGCTGGTGGAGTTCGCCGAGGACAGCGCGGAGCACCTGGCCGCGACGCTCGCCGACGCCCGGGGAATGCTCGATCGGCTGCCCGCCGTCACCGGCACCGAGCTGACCCGTGACCCGCGCGAACGGGCCAAGCTCTGGCACCTGCGCAAGGGCCTCTACACGGCGGTCGCCGGGGCCCGCCCACCCGGCACCACGGCCCTGCTGGAGGACATCGCGGTGCCGATGCACCGCCTGACCGGCACCTGCGACGGGCTGATCGACCTGTTCGACCGGCACGGCTACGCCGACGCGGTGATCTTCGGACACGCCCGCGACGGCAACCTGCACTTCATGCTCACCCAGTCCTTCGACACACCGGCCGAGATCGACCGCTACGCGCGGTTCACCGACGACATGGTCGACCTCGTGCTCGCCGAGGGCGGCACCCTCAAGGCCGAGCACGGCACCGGCCGGGCCATGGCGCCCTTCGTCCGCCGTCAGTACGGCGACGAGCTGTACGACGTCATGCGGGAGCTCAAGCGGCTGTGCGACCCGGCCGGCCTGCTCAACCCCGGCGTGCTGCTCAACGACGACCCGAGCGTGCACCTGCGGCAGCTCAAGGCCGTGCCGACGGTCGACGAGGAGCTGGACGCGTGCGTGGAGTGCGGCTACTGCGAGCCGGTCTGCCCCACCGCCGACGTCACCACCACCCCCCGACAGCGGATCGTGCTGCAACGACAGATCGCCCTCGCCACCGCCGCCGGTGACGAGGAGCGCCGTCGGGAGTTGACCGACGACTACGCGTACGCGGCGGTGGACACCTGTGCCGCCGACAGCCTCTGCGTCACCGCCTGCCCGGTCGGCATCGACACCGGCGCGGCCATGAAGCGCCTGCGCGCCGAGCGGCACAGCCCCCGCGCCCAGCGCACCGCCGCCGGTGTCGCCCGGCACTGGAAGGCCGCCGTGACCGGCGTCCGGGTCGGGCTGAACGCCGCGCACGTCACCCCGACACCCGTGGTCCGCGCCGCCACCGGCGTGATCCGTTCCCTCGGCGTCACCGAACTCGTGCCACAGTGGAGTGACGACATCCCGCGTGCCGGTGCGCCCCGTCCCCGGCCACGCAGCACGCCGGACGCCCAGGCGGTGTTCTTCGCGGCGTGCATCGGCAGCCTCTTCGCACCACAGGACTCCTCCGGCGGCTCGGCGGCGGCGTTCCTGCGCCTGTGCGAGCTGGCCGGGGTGCCGGTGGTCGTACCGGCCGGCACGGCGGGCCTGTGCTGCGGGACGCCCTGGCAGTCCAAGGGCTACCCGGCCGGGCACCGCGAGATGGCCGAGCGCACCCTGGCCGTGCTCTGGGCCGCCAGCGACCAGGGCCGGCTGCCCGTCGTGTGCGACGCGTCGTCCTGCACCCACGGACTCGCGCAGTTGACCGCCGCGCTCGCCGTCGAGGACCGGGCGAGGTACGCGGAGCTGCGCTTCGTCGACAGCGTCACCTTCACCGCCCGGCACCTGCTGCCGGCGCTGCCCGAGCCCCGGCGGCTCGGTTCGCTCGCACTGCACCCCACCTGCTCCACCGTGCACCTCGACGGCGTCGAGGACCTGCGCACGGTGGCCCGGGCGGTCGCCGACACGGTGACCGTGCCGGACAGTTGGGGGTGCTGCGCCTTCGCGGGCGACCGGGGGCTGCTGCACCCCGAGGTCACCGCCAGCGCCACCGCCGCCCAGGCCGCCGAGGTCAACGAGCGCCCGCACGACGCGTACGCCTCCTGCAACCGGACCTGCGAGATGGGCATGAGCCGGGCCACCGGGCAGTCGTACCGGCACGTGCTGGAGGTGCTCGCCGAGGCGGTCGAGCCGCCGGGATCAGCGGTTCGCGTTGAGAAAGCCGATCAGGGTGGCGGCCCACCAGCCGAGCTGGGAGGTGAGGGCGGCGGCGACGCCGGGTAGCAGAGCGGACCAGCGCGGGTCGCCCTGCGCCGCGACGAGTCGGTCCCGCACCCGGCCGAGGAAGAGCCCGTTCACGCCGACCGCGAGCACCGCGAACAGCTTCACCCACACCAGCGCGGAGGACGTGTCCGGTCCCAACGCCGCGCCGCTGACGACGAGACCGACCAGGCCCAGCCAGATGAGCGGGTGCGCTGCCCGTGCGGCGTTCAGCACGGCGTCGAGCGGTTCGCGGCGCAGCAGCCAGCGGAGGCTGAACCAGTCCACCGTCAACACCGCGCCGAAGCCCACCACCAGGCAGGTCAGGTGACCGAAGAGGGCGACCGTCCGCCCGCCCGGGGAGAGGGTGACGTGCGGCGCGGCGAGGATCGCGAGCAGCCATCCGAGGCCCACCACCACGGTCGCGCCGACGAGGGTGGCGTGGCTCGTGGCACGGCGGTGACCGCCGCGCCAACCCGCCGTCGGTGTGGTCGCGGCACCCCGGCAGCGCGGCACCGCCCGACCGGTACGACCTCGCCGGACGCTGTCCGCGTACCCGGTCGTCGCGGCACGGTGGGCAGCCCGCGACACCCGCGCCGGACCGCCCACGGTGTCGTACAGGTCAGTGGTCCGCATCGCCGGTCGCGCCGGGCCGACCCGCTAGAGCGCTCAGCTCGGCGGCCCGCGCCGTCTGGATCCGGCCCGCGAGCGCCCGCACCTCCGGGCTGCCCCCGGCGTTCTGCTCGCCCCGACACAGCACGACCGTCTGTTCGAGATGCGCCCGGAGCAGACCCACGGCCCGCGACGGCGCCTCGGCGTCGGAGGCTGCCCGTAGCTCGGCGAGGCGGTCGTCGGTCACCATGCCGGGCATCTGGTGCCCCTCGTGGATGTTCTGCTCCGGGACGTTGCCGGCGGCCAGCAGACGCCGCAGCTCGGTCACCTCGGCCCGGTGGGCCGTCCGGATGTCGGCGAGGACGGCGCGCAGCGCGGGGTCGGTGGCCGACGGACGGGTGTCGAGGTGGTCGATCAACGCGAGCGCGCCCGCGTCCATCGGGAGCAGCAGTTGGATGAAGGCATCGTCGGTGCCGTTGAGCAGCACCGACGCGGCAGGTGCGGCAGCCGACGAGGCGGGCGCGGCGGGTTGCTCCGTGCGGCTCGCGTTCCTGGTCAGGCCGACGGCCAGCGTCGTCGCGACCAGGGTCACGGCGACGCCGGCGATCCGCCATGCGGGGGCCTTCAACGCGGCGCCGGTCATCAGCGCGCGGCCTGGAACGCGCGGCCGATCGCCGTCGCCTTGTTGCCGTCGCTGAACAGCCCGGACTTGTCCTTGTCGGTCGCGGGCAGGCCGAACCAGGCGTACCGCTGCACGTAGGAGAGCTGGCCGAGCATGCTGGTGGCCGCGGTGAGGAAGGCGGCCTGCTGCTCCTGACTGGGGAAGTTCTGACCCCCGCCGTCGTAGCGGATCAGCGCGAACTCGGTCAGCCAGATCGGTTTCTTGTAGCGCTGGTACACGGCTTGCAGGTACTGCCGGAGCTGGCTCACCGCCGCGGCCGTCGTGAAGTCGGCGCCGTACCAGTGCAGGGCGATGAAGTCGACGCGGTGACCCCGGGCCTCGGCGCCGGCCATGAACCGGCCCAGCCAACCCTGCGGATCCGCGCCACCCCAGGCGACCGCGGGGCTGCTCAGTTTGCTGCCCGTCGCCATCAGTTGCGGCCACAGGTCCAGCGCCTGCTCGACGGTCATGTTCGCCTGCTCGGACAGGTCCGGCTCGTTGAAGCCGAGCAGGTAGGGGCCGGCCGCCCGGGCCCGGGCAAGGTCTGTGGCGTTGACGTTCTCCGCGCTACGGATCATGGGGACGAATGTCGCGCCTCGCGGGGTGGTGATGCCCGGGTGCTGGGTGCCCCAGGTGTAGTACCAACCGGCCTTCGAGTTGGCCAACGCCTGACTCGCGCCCGCGAAGTTCCACACCCCGACGCCCTTGCGCGCGGAGCTGACCGCCGGCACGACCGGCGCCTTCGACGGCGAGGGACGCACGCTCGGTGACGGCGCCCTGCTCGGGGTAGCGACGACGGTGGGCGAGGCCGGGGGCGCGGCGGCCCAGGAGGGCGCGGGCTGTGGCGCGGCGGCCGGATCGGCCGGCAGGAGCACCACCACCGCGGTGATGGCGGCGACCACGGCCGCCACCGTCCCGGCGAGGGACGGCAGTAGACCCCGGGGTGCGCTGGCCGCCAGCTCGACGACGTTCGAGGGCGGCCCGACCGGCTGCGGGGCGGCCGGGGGCAGGGCCGCGTGCGGAACGCGGGCGCTGAGGCCGGCCGGCAGTGGCAGCAGCGACATCCCCGCGAGCAGCCGGTCGATCGGCAGGAACGCCGCGCCCAGGTGCCCGCAGAACGCGCAGTCCCGGACGTGTCGGGCCAACCGCTTGCGCCACAGCGGGCTGGGGTTGCCGTCCCACTCGGCCGTCAGGGCGTGCAGGTCCGGGCACCCGGGTCGTTCGTGCAGTGCGCGGACGACACCGCGGGCGCTCTGGATCTGCTCCTTCATCCGGTGGATGCGTACGGCGACGTGCCCCGGCGACAGATTCGCCGCCTCGGCGATCTCGGTACGCGTCAGCTCGCCGGTCTCCTCCAACCACCACAGCGAGAGCAGTTCCTGGTCGTCCGGATCGAGCCACCGGGTGGCCTCGGCGACCTCACGGCGCTGGTCGGTGAGGCCGAGCCGGAGGATCGTCATGCCGGCGAAGTCGGAGGCGGGGTCGGGCACGTTGTGGATCACGTCAAGGCCGGCGTCCCGGTTGAGGGCCACCCGTCGCCGCTGGTCCCAGTCACGTACCTGCCGGATCGTGATCGCCACCAGCCAGGACCGGTACGCCGTCGGGTCGTTGAGGCTGGGCAGGTGCCGGATCACCCGTACCAGGGTCTCCTGGACCACGTCGTCGACGTCGGCGTGGCCGCGCAGCGCACGCCCGACGATGTTGTAGACCAACGGAAGCGACGCCGCCACGACCTCGTCGAGAGCCCGCCGGTCGCCCTGTCGCGCCGCGACGACCAATCCGGGATCGGGTACTGCCCGACCGGCTGACGACATGGGTTCCACTCCTTGTGCGCTCGACCCGAACAGCGCCTGTACGCGCTGACCGTCTCCTGATCGGAGACGAGCGGTGGCAGGTCACATTACGGTTTTCTGCTCGGACCGGACACTGGTCGCGCCTGCCGGGGCGTGATCTGTCCGACTCACCCTGCCCGGTCCGGCCGGCGCGGTTACGGTCGAGGCTGCGGTAAACGGGTGCGGTGCGCAGGAACGGGGACGGGACATGACGGTTCAGATCGATCTCGCCGGTAGGACGGCGCTGGTCACCGGCTCGACCCAGGGCATCGGCGCGGCCATCACGGTCGGGCTCGCCCGGGCGGGGGCCCGGGTGGCGGTGAACGGCCGTACCGCCGCCGGCGTGGAGCGCGCCGCGAAGGCGCTGCGCGACGAGGTCCCCGGCGCGGAGGTCGTCGAGGTGGACGCGGACGTGTCGACCGACGAGGGTACGGCTCGCACGCTCGACCTGTTGCCCAGCGTCGACATCCTGGTCAACAACCTCGGCGTCTTCGGACCCACCGAGCCGTTGGAGATCTCGGACGACGAGTGGCGCCGCTACTTCGAGGTGAACGTGCTGGCCGGCGTCCGGCTGACCCGCGCCTACCTGCCCGCGATGATGGACCGCGGTTGGGGGCGGGTGCAGTACATCGCCAGTGACTCGGCCGTCGTCATCCCCGCCGAAATGATCCACTACGGCGTCTCGAAGACCGCCCTGCTCGGCGTCTCGCGCGGATTCGCGAAGGCCGCGGCCGGCACCGGCGTGACCGTCAACTCGGTGCTCGCCGGGCCGACCCACACCGGCGGCGTGGAGGATCTCGTCGCCGATCTCGTGGGCGACAGCCTGCCCTGGGAGGACGCCCAGCGGGAGTTCATGCGGCTGCACCGGCCGCAGTCGCTGCTCCAGCGGCTCATCGAGCCCGAGGAGATCGCGAACATGGTCACGTACCTGGCCTCGCCGCTCGCCTCCGCGACGACGGGCGCGGCGGTCCGGGTCGACGGCGGCTACGTGGACGCCATCGTGCCGTAACGGCGGCCGGGCGGTCAGAACTGGACGACGTGACCCACCCGTGGCGGCGTACGACCGGCGAGGACCTCGATCCATGCGTCCCGCAGCGCCTCCGGACCGTGGCCGACCCGCACGTCGAGCCACCCGCTCACCCTCGGGACGAACCGCTGCCAGGCGTCGGTGAACCGCGCGTC
This sequence comes from Micromonospora sp. RB23, assembly GCF_053585025.1. Taxonomy (NCBI): domain Bacteria; kingdom Bacillati; phylum Actinomycetota; class Actinomycetes; order Micromonosporales; family Micromonosporaceae; genus Micromonospora; species Micromonospora sp. RB23. Next base: position 879,437 of record NZ_CM132111.1, on the reverse strand, counting down.
GAGCCCGTCACGCCCCCAGTCCTGACTGCGCTTGCGCATCTGCACGGGCGCGAAGAAGACCTCCCCGGCGGCGTCGGCGTTGGGCGTCTGGGTGGTGAGCCCGACGGCGATGTCCCGCACGAGCCGGTCGCCGAGGTGTTCGCGGAGCGCGACCCGGGTCGCGGGCGCGCCGGACAGATCGAGGTACGCGGTGTCGACCACGTCGAGGGTGTCGATCGCGTCGTACGGGACGACGTCGTCGTAGCAGCCGAGTGACCGGGTGAACGCGACGTTGCCGGGCGAGGTGAGCCCGACCAGTCGCGCCCCGCGTCCGTGCAGTTCGCACGCGGCGGCGTACGCCGTCTTGCTCGACGCCGACGAGAGCACCAGCGACCGCGCGCCGTAGAAGTCGTTGTCGACGACCTGGTCGGCCAGCATGAAGGAGGTGAAGAAGAGCGGCCGGAACAGGATCAGCAGATCCTCCTGCCCGGCCTGGTAGGCCGGGTCGCCGTCGGTCGCCCGGTACGCGTTGTACGGCGAGGGCAGACCGGCCCGGTGCGGGCTCGCGTCGCGGAACCCGGACGCGTCGACCCGGTCGGGCCGGACCACCAGGTGGCCGGCGGAAGGTAGGTAGCCGTAGACCCGTTGGCCCACCTCGACGTCGGCGACCGTCGACGCGACCACCTCGGCGAACCCCCACAGCGGCACGAGCCCCCACTGTGGACCGAGCCCCTGCGGGCCGGGTGGGAAGAACTCCCAGTAGCGCATCGCTTCGCCGAGCACCGCGTAGGTCACGTTGTTGGCGGTGAGGCCGACGCGGTCGACGCGCAGCAGCGCCGCGCCGTCGGGCAACGTCGGCACGTCGCCGTCGGCGAGCATGCTGCGACCCAGGTCGTCACGGGCCACGGCGAAGGTCCACGAGTCAGCCATGGTGTGACGCTAGACAGCCCTCGATCCGGAGACAAGTGCACTGGGAGTGCAAAATCCCACTCGGTGGTCAGGGGTGGGGCGCGGTCACGTGGCGCAGATGCGCCAACGGCAGGTGCTGCGGCTGCCATTCCAGGATCAGGGCCGTCGCGTCGTCGTCGAGCTGCTCGTCCTGGTAGGCGAGGACGGCACGCACCAGGCGGCGCATCGTCTCCGGGCTGGGCAGCCGGTCGTTGAGGGCACGGTTGACGAAGTCGACGAGTCGGTCCAGCCCGAACCGCTCCCCGTCGGCACTGCGCGCTTCGGTGATGCCATCGGTGTAGGCGAGGAGGCGATCACCCGGGTGCAGCTCCTCCTCGTACACCCGGGGCCTGGCCTTCGACAGATGACCGAGGCCGAGCGGCAGCGCGGTCGGTCCGGGCAGCTCCCGGATCGCCTTGCCGTCGCGCAGCAGCATGGCGCCGGGGTGACCCGCGTTGATCATCCTGAGCCGGCCGGTCCGCCGATCCAGCTCGGCGAGCAGCGCGGTCGCGAAGTAGCTGGGGTGCTCCGAGCGCACCCAGCGGTCGATGCTGATGGCCGTGTCGACGAGGTCGAGGCCGGATCGGCGGGCGTTGCGGTACGCGCTGACCACCAGCGAGGCAAGGGTGCTCGCCTTGATGCCGTGCCCGCAGGTGTCGAAGAGTCCGAGGCTGAGCACGTCGCCGTTCAACGCGTAGTCGAAGATGTCCCCGCCGACGTCGTAGCACGGTTCGAGGATCGCGGTGACCACCAGATCGTCGGTTGCGAAGGTCAGCGGCGGCAGCAGCCCCCACACGATCTCGGCGGCGACCTGCATCGGGAGGCGGCGTCGCATCCGCTCGACGACGTCGCCGTAGAGCCGGCGGTTCACCAGAACCTGGGCGACGTTGACCGCCAACTCCCAGGCGGGCCCGTCCAACGCCGTGTCACCGGCGGCCGGCGACACGACCTCCAGAACGCCGAGCCGCTCACAGCCGAGCAGCAGAGGCACCCAGAGTCGGTCCGGGGCTTCGGGGGCTCGCTGCACGTCGAGGGTCGTGAACGCCCGACCGGCCAGGGTCGTCTCGATCGTCAACTCGTCCCGGGTCAGACCGGCGCCCAGCATGGGCACGAGGCAGGACTGCGTGTAGTCGGCCAGGTAGATCACGATCTCGGTGGCGCCGACCGACGGCGCTGCCCGGGTGACGAGGAGCGACAGTTCGTCAGGCCCACCCCGGGGTGCGTTGAGCTGTAGCCAACGCGCCGCGTCGCCAGCGTCGACCACGCTCCACCTCCCCCGTGTCCTGACCACCCTAGGAGCCCGGGAGCGAACTGCCAATGTGCGCCTGACCTCGCCCTACCTTCACCCACTCATACTTTCGGCTAGTAATAACTCGCACTTTCGGGTAGCGTCGGCGCTGGCACACGAACGACATGACGCGGTGGCGAGGCCCGGGTTGTGGACCCTCCTCGACAGCGCATCCCGTCCGTCCATGCGCTCCGGCGACAGCCGGTTCGGATCTCTCTCCGGTCGACCTCGCGATGGGCATCCCGCAGAGAGGACCGATCCCATGGTCACCACTGTCGAGCACGCCCCCACCACTGGTTTCGCCCGTCGCAGCACCGCTGGCCTGGAAGAACTGATCGTCGAGTTGGCCACCACCGCGGCCGACGACCCGCGCCGGACGGCGCTGCGGGACCGCACCATCGAGGCGTGGATGCCACTCGCCCGCCACCTGGCCCGCCGCTACTCGGGACGCGGCGCCAACGACGAGGATCTCATGCAGACCGCGATGGTCGGGCTCATCAAGGCCGTCGACCACTTCGACGCGACCCGCGGCGTCGACTTCAGCGGGTACGCCATCCCGACAATCGTCGGCGAGGTCAAGCGGTACTTCCGGGACCGCACCTGGGCGGTGCGGGTGCCGCGTCGCCTCCAGGAAATCCGACTGTCGATCAGCGCCGCCAACAGCACGCTGACGCACACCCTGGGCCGCTCGCCAACGGTTGCCGACATCGCGACCTACCTCGACGTCTCCGAGGAAGCCGTGCTCGAAGGGTTGGAGGGTGCCCGGGCGTACCGGGCGACCTCACTGTCCACACCCACCGGCCCGGACGGAACCCTGGAGCTGGGTGACACCCTCGGGGAGCGCGACCACGAGTTCGACCTCGTCGACCTCCGCGTCGCCCTCGGCCCGGCGCTCGCCACGCTGCCCGAACGCGAACGCCGGATCCTCAGCCTGCGGTTCCACGGCAACCTGACCCAGGCCCAGATCGCCGAGCAGATCGGCGTCTCCCAGATGCACGTCTCCCGCCTGCTCACCCGGGCGCTTGCCACACTGCGCGGGCATCTCGGCGAGGACGACGGCTGAGCCGGTTCAGGGTTCCAGCACCACCTTGCCGGGCCGGGTGCGGGCCTCGGCGAAGGCCAGCGCTTCGGAGACCTCGGTCAGGGGGTAGCGGGCGGCGATCTGCGGCACGAGCACGCCCTGGCGCAGGAGGTCGAGCACGCTGCCGAGGTCGGTACGCAGCCGACGCCGGAACGCCGCGCGGCGGGTGAGGCGACCGGCCCAGAAGTTGTAGAAGCCGACCCGGTGCCCGTTGGGCAGAGCGTTCCAGGTGTAGAGGCGGGCCAGCAGCTTCACGAAGACCCAGACGATTGACCGTGCGGCGCCCATGGCCGAGGCGGTGCCGTACACGACGAGCGTGCCACCGGGCGCGAGCAGCCGGTACGAGGTGCGCACACCCGGGCCGGCCACCGGATCGAAGACGGCGTCGACGCCTGCGGGAGACAGTTCCCGGACCCGCGCGGCCAGGTCCGGGGCGCGGTAGTCGAGCGGTTCGACGCCGAGTGCCCGCAGCGCCTCGTGGTGCCGGGGGGACGCGGTGCCGATGACCCGCAGCCCGAGGTGGCGTCCGAGTTGGACGAGGACCGTCCCCACACCGCCGTTCGCGCCGTGCACGAGGATCGTCTGCCCGGCCCGCAGCCGGGCCCGGTCCAGCATCCGCCAGGCGGTCACTCCGTTCACCACCACGGTCTCGACCGCGGCCGGGTCCAGGCCGGGTGGCACGGGCGTGAGGTCGTCGACACCCACGACGGCGTGCGTGGTCCAGGCGCCGGTCTTGGTGACCGCCGCGACTCGGGTACCGACCAGCGAGCCGTCACCTCCCGGTCCCACGGCGCGGACGGTGCCGACGAGGTCGTAGCCGGGCACGAACGGAAACGCCGGCTGACCGGGGTAGAGGTCGCGGCGCATGCTCTGCTCGGCGTACGAGATACCGGTGGCCTGGACCTCGACGAGCGCCTGCCCGGCGGCCGGGACGGGCATGGGGCGTCGTTCGATCTGAAGCCCATCCGGCTCCACCACGCCGGGCAGCACCACTTCGGTGATCATCTCGCTGCTGGACATCATTGCCTCCTCTTGTTTGTGAGTGCGTACTCACTCACTTGCCGGATGGAAAAAGTGGGCCGCCGCAGCGGCCCATGATGGGACGTGGATCAGGGGTGCCGGATACCTGCGGTCAGCGCACGAGCCCACGGCTCGGGCACCTGCTCCAGACCGGCCGTGACGATCAGGTGGCAGAGCTGGCCGTACGCGAAGAACTGCTGCACCTGGGCATCGCCCGCGCCGGATCGGTTCTGCACGAAGGTGGCGACCCTCTTGTAGCCGGCCCGCACCGCCGCGGCGATCTCGGGAACGTCGGTGACCGCCTGCGCCTGCACCTGAAGCAGCAGGAGATCACGATCGGCGATCAGCTCGGCGTAGGCGCCGCCCATCGCGTCCAGGATGTCGTCCGGGCCGGCGTCACCGGCACGCTCCGCGCCCATCTCGAGCGCCGCGACGATCCGCTCGAAGCACGCCTCGGTCGCCGCCAGGAACAGCCCGAGCTTGCCGGCGAAGAGCCGGAAGACGTACGCCTCGGAGATGCCGGCGGCGGCCGCGACCGCGGTGACCGGCGTGGCGTGGAAGCCGGTACGCGCGAAGGCCGACACGGCGGCGTTCAGGACGATGGCCCGACGGGCCTCGGCGGTGGATCGCATGTTTTTGAGTGTGCACTCACAAACAACGCGCGTCAAGCGCCACGTCCTCAACTCGGGCGAAGATTGACGGAGAGTCGTCGCAGGCATATCTGCGACGGCAACGGATAGAGGGACGACATGAGCGACAACCTTCCCGGCGGCGCACTGACCCCCGCCGACGGCCTCACCCTGAGCCGGATGGGCTACGGCGCGATGCAGCTCGCCGGCCCGCACGTCTTCGGCCCCCCGCGCGACCGCGAGCAGGCTCTCGCCGTGCTCCGCGAGGCCGTCGACCGGGGTGTACGCCACATCGACACCAGCGACTTCTACGGCCCGGTGGTGGTCAACGAGCTGATCCGCGAGGCGCTGCACCCGTACCCCGAGGATCTGCACCTGGTCACGAAGGTCGGCGCGCGCCGCGGCGACGACGCCTCCTGGCTCCCCGCGCTGCGACCGGACGAGCTGAAGGCCCAGGTCCACGACAATCTCCGACACCTCGGCCTGGACGTCCTCGACGTGGTCAACCTGCGGGTCGGCGTGGCCGAGGGCACCGAGGACGACCCGCTGTCGGAGCAGTTCGGCGCCCTCGCGGAGCTGCGGCAGGAGGGACTGATCCGGCACCTGGGGCTCAGCAACGTCACGCCCGCCCAGCTCACCGAGGCCCAGGCCATCGCCCCGGTGGTCACCGTGCAGAACCTCTACAACCTCGCGAACCGGCGGGACGACGCGCTTGTCGACAGGTGCGCGAAGGAGAACATCGCGTTCGCCGCGTTCTTCCCGCTCGGCGGATTCACGCCGTTGCAGTCCGACACGCTCAACGCCGTCGCCGCCCGAGTGGGCGCCTCGCCGCAGCAGACCGCCCTGGCCTGGCTGCTACAGCGCTCCCCCGCCATGGCGCTGATCCCCGGCACCTCGACGCTGGACCACCTCCGGGAGAACCTTGCCGCGGCCGACCTGACCCTGCCGGCCGACGCGATCGAGGACCTGAACACGATCGGCAGCTGATGAGGAGTCGGGCGCTGGCGTGGTCGCGGTCTGGGCGGCGGCAGGCGGTGACCCTCGGTCATACCTAGTGCTGGTGGGGGCGGTTGCGGATGAGGGTGAGCGCGAGGACGGCGGTGACGAGGAAGACCACGCCACTGACCCGCAGACCGGCCTGCACTCCGGAGGTCATGGCCTCGGCGAGCGCCGACCGGACCGGTTCGGGCAGCGGCTGGTCGCCGGTCGCGCCGGCGGCCACCGCCGCCTGTACGGCGCTGCGGGTGGGTTCGCCGACCTGGTGTGCGGCGAGGCGGTCCGGCAGGTCGGCCGCCATCGTGGTGGTGAGCAGCGTGCCCAGCAGGGACGAGCCGAGCACCGAGCCGACCTGGCGGGAGGCGTTGACCGCGCCGGATGCCATGCCGGCCTGGGCGGGGGCCACGCTGGCCAGCGCCGCCGCCGTCGCCGGGGCGACCACCAGACCACTGGCGGCGCCGAACAGCGCGAACAGCGCCCAGCGGTGGTCGAACGTCGTGGTCGGCCCCTGCGCCGCCAGTCCGAAGCTGGCCACCGCGCCGAGCACCAGGCCGAGGGTGAGCGGCGCCTTGAATCCGGTACGCCGGATGGTCCGCCCGGCGGCGAAGGCCACGAGGACGTACGCGCCGAAGAGCACCAGCATCCGCCAGCCGGTGTCCAGCGGGCTGAGCGCCTGGGCACGCTCGTGGAAGAGGACGAGCAGAATCGCCACGCCGGTGAAGCCGAACAGCGACACGGCGGCGACGACCATGACGGCGCTGAACGACGCCGAGCGGAACAGCCGTACGTCGAGCATCGGCGCGCTGGTACGCAACTCGACCAGCACGAACGCGACAAGCGCGACGGCCGAGACGATCCAGGCGGCCGTCACGACTCCGCTGGTGTAGCCGTCGCGCCCGCCCTGGATCATCGCGTAGACCGCGGCGGCGATGGCGACGGTGCCGAGCAGCAGACCGGGCAGGTCGAGTCGTCCCGCGCTGGGCCGGGACTCGGCCACCCCGATCGCGGCGACGACGAGGGTGACCACGCCCAGCACGATCGTCGACACGTACACGCTGTGCCAGGAGTGGTGTCGCAGCAGCGCGCCGGCGATGAGCGGGCCCACCGCCAGACCGATGCCGGAGGCGGCCGACCAGGCGGTGATGACCTCGGTACGGCGGTGCGGGTCGGTGAACGTCGCGCCGAGGATCGCCAGGCTGTTCGGCAGGATCAGGGCACCGCCGAGTCCGGCGACCAACTGGCCGACGATCACCCAGCCCACGGTGGGAGCGCTGGCCACGGCGACGCCGCCCGCGATCATCGCGAGGATGCCGGCACCGAACATGCGGCGGCGCCCGTAGCGGTTGCCCAGGGTGGCGGCGGACAGCACCAGACTCGCCACGACCAGGGTGTAGGCGCTGGGGATCCAGATGACGGTGGTGGGGTCGACCCGCAGGTGGGCCTGGATGGTGGTCAGGGCGGAGACCGTGGCGGTGATCTGCAGGAACGTGATCATCGCGCCGAGACACATGGCGATCAGGGTCACCGTGCGGGAGCCGCGAACGGCCGCACGGGTGGTGACGGCCGGGGCCGTGCTGCTGGTGGTCACTGGACGTCCTCGGGTCGGAGTTCCGCTGACTTCTGCATAGTGAAGCCAGGGTAACGCGCGACGAATCACCTGGCTAGCGTCAACGCAAGTCAGGTAAGCTGGACCACATGGAGGACCTACGCGACGACCGCGAATCCTGGTCGATGGAGAACTGCTCCATCGCACGAGCGATGGACATCGTGGGCAGCCGTTCAACGATTCTGATCATGCGCGAGGCGCTGCTCGGCACGCGGCGGTTCGACGACTTCGTCCGGCGTGTCGGAGTCGGCGAGCCCGCCATGGCGGCCCGACTCAAGGAGATGGTCGCCGCCGGCCTCCTCGAACGGATCCCCTACCGGGAACCGGGCCAGCGCACCCGCCACGAATACCAACTCACCCGCAAGGGCCGCGACCTGCTGCCCGTCATCACCGCACTGCGCAACTGGGGCGACACCTGGAGCGCCGACGACGCCGGCCCCGGCATCCGCGCCACCCACCACGACTGCGGCGAACCGGTCCGTGCGGTGCTCCGCTGCGCCGCCGGCCACGACGTCGAGGACGGCGAGATCGACATCACTGCCGGGCCGGGCCTGATCCGCCGGCAGTGACTGCCCCGCCCAGACAGCCACCTGCGGCACCGCGGCGAGTGGCGTGCGCGGTACGGTCCGCGCAACGGCACGGACCCCCGCCATCGCCGGGAACCGCAGGAGGAACGAGATGGAGCTGACCGAACCCACCGTCTGGGACGCGGAGCGGCTGGAGCTGGGCGAGGGGCTGCGCTGGGTCGAGGGCCGCCTGGTCCTGGTCGACCTGCTGGCCGGCCGTCTACTCGAGACCGACGGTGACCGGCCGGGCGCACTACGGCAGCTGCGCCGGCTCGACGTGCCGCTCGGCGCGGTCGCCCCGGTGGCCGACCGGCCCGGTGAGTGGCTGGCCGCCGCCGGCACCGGCATCGCCGTGCTGCCCGCCACCGGCGATCCTCGACCGGTCGCCGAACTGGTCGCCGACGCGCCCGAGCCGACCCGGATGAACGACGCCGTCGCCGACCCGCACGGCCGCTTCTGGGCCGGCAGCATGGCGTACGCGCAGACGCCCGGCGGGGGCACGCTGTTCCGGCTGACGCCCGGCGCCGCGCCGGTGCCCGCCGTGACCGGGCTGTCCATCCCGAACGGGCCGGCGTTCGACGTCGACGGCACCACCATGTACCTGGCGGACACGCCCCGTGGGGAGATCGACCGGTTCACCGTCGACCCGACCACCGGTGACCTGCACGGGCGGGAGCCGTTCGTACGCCTCTCCCCGGGCGAGGGCAGCCCGGACGGGATGACGCTCGACGCGGCGGGCCACCTCTGGGTCGCGCTGTGGGGCGGCTCGGCGGTCCGCCGCTACCGTCCCGACGGCACCCTGGACCGGGAGATCCAGCTCCCGGCGGCACAGCCGGCCGGCATCTGCCTGGGCGGCGCCGACCTGCGGCGTCTCTTCATCGGCACCGCCTCGGTCGGCCTCACGTCGGCCGGCCCGGCGGACGGCGCGCTGCTCGCGGTCGACGTCCCGGTCCCGGGCCTGCCCATCTCCTCCGCCCACGCCGTCTGAACCGACGCCGGACGGGCACGCATCGACGAGTTCCTGGACGTGGCCGGCAAGCGTCCCCGACACGGCACGGCGCAGGCATATCGGACGCCGGGGCGGGAATAGCCACGGCGGAAGTGGCAGTGGGCCGACGGCAGGGGGCTGGACGATGAGCACCATGGAGCGCGCGTCATGAACGGGCCGGTCGGCGACGAGCCGGTGGGCGAGTTGGAGTTGGTGCACACCTTCACCGGCCCGATGCCGACCGGTGTGAGCGTCTCGCACCAGGGCCGGATCTTCGTCAACTTCCCGCAGTGGGGCGACGACCCGCCGGCCGGCGTGGTCGAGCTGCGGGACGGCAAGGAGGTGCCCTTCCCCGACGAGGCGTGGAACAGCCCGTCGGGCATCGACGACGCGGGCGCGTTCGTGTCGGTGCAGAGCATCGTGGTGGACCCGGCGGACCGGCTGTGGGTGGTGGACACCGGCAGCCCGAAGTTCCAGCCCACGAAGCCGGGCGGGCCGAAGCTGGTCCGGATCGACCTGGACACGAACACGGTCGCCCAGGTGATCACCTTCCCGCAGGACGTGGCGCCGCCGACGACGTACCTCAACGACGTCCGCTTCGACCTGCGCCGGGGCGAGGCCGGCGTCGCGTACATCACCGACTCGACGGACTCCGGGCCGAACGGGATCATCGTGGTGGACCTGGCCAGCGGCGCATCCTGGCGGCGGCTGCACGATCACCCGTCCACGAAGGCGGACCCGGTCACGGCCTTCCGCCCGTTCGTCGAGGGCCGCCCGCTCATGAACCGCCCGCCGGACGGACCGCCGAAGCCGTTGGCGATGGGCTCCGACGGCATCGCCATCTCGGCCGACGGCGAGAGGCTGTACTACTCCCCGCTACTGTCCCGGCACCTGCACAGCGTCTCGACCGAGGCGCTGGCCGACCCGTCGGTGACCCAGGAGGCGGTCGCGGCGACAGTCGTCGACGAGGGGGACAAGGGCACCGGGTCGGACGGCTTGGAGTCGGACGACAAGGGGCGGCTCTACTTCACCTCGTACGAGCACAACGCGGTGCTGCGGCGGTCGCCGGACGGCGAGGTCGAGACCCTGGTGCACGACCCGCGCCTGCTCTGGCCGGACACCATGTCGGTGGCCACCGACGGGCACCTCTACGTGACCGCCAACCAGCTGCACCGGCAGCCGCAGTACCAGCGCGGCCAGGACCTGCGCCGCAAGCCGTACGCGCTGTTCCGCGTCCGGATCGACGCCGGTCCGGTGCTGTTGCGCCGCTGACCGGGGTAGGCATGGCCGCGCGGGCGGCGGGTAGCCCGTCGGGTGGCCGACTGGCATGAGCTGTTCGTCCCGGACACCCCGCTGTTGGAGATCGTGGTTCGGGGCAGCGTCATGTATCTCGCGCTGTTCACCCTCCTGCGGGTCATCCTCAAGCGGGAGAGCGGCACCACCGGCGTCACCGACCTGCTGGTCATCGTGCTGCTCGCCGACGCCGCCCAGAACGGCATGTCCGGCGGCTACAGCTCGGTCACCGACGGGGTGCTCCTGGTCGGGGTGATCATCGGCTGGTCGTACCTGCTGAACGCCGTCGCGTACCGGTGGCAGGCCGCCGCCCGGCTGATCCGGCCCAGCTCGCTGGTGCTGGTGCGGGACGGGCGGATCGTGCGGGAGAACATGCGCCGGGAGCTGATCACCGACGAGGAGTTGCACACCCTGCTCCGCGAGCAGGGCGTCGTCGACCTCGGCCAGGTCCGCGAGGTGCGGATGGAGGCCGACGGGCGGTTCAGCGTCACCACGCGTACGCCCGGCCGGCCGCGCGACGTACGGGACGCGCAGGGCGGCCTCGGCTGACCTGCGCGCCGCCCGCGTCAGCTCGCCGGCAGGGTGCGGTCCAGCAGGTCGAACAGGGCCGCCCAGTGCCGCTCGGTGCCCTGCGCGTGGTACATGGGGGTGTCCGCCATGGTGAAGCCGTGGTGCGCGCCCTCGTAGACCTCGGAGCGGTAGCGCACCCCGGCGGCGTCGAGCGCCTTCTCCAGGGTGGCGATCTGCTCGGGCGTCATGGACTGGTCCGCGTCGGCGTGCCCGAAGTACAGCTCGCCGGTGATCGAGCCGACGCCCAGGTGCGGGCTGTCCGGCGCGTCGGTGACGACCCGCCCGGCGTGGAAGCTGGCGACGGCCGCGATGCGGTCCGGGTACGCCTCGATGGCCCGCAGCGCGTTCGTGCCGCCCATGCAGTAGCCGGTGATCGCGACCGGTCCCGGCCTGACGTCGTCGCGACCGGCCAGGAAGTCCAGGTACGCGGCGGTGTCCCGGCTGATCACGTCGGGGGTCAACGCCCCGATCAGCGGCACGATCTTCTCGAAGAGGGCGCCCCGCTGGTCGGCTTCGCCGAGCCGGGACAGGTCGAACAGCGGCGCCCGGCCGGCCCGGTAGAACAGGTGTGGGGTGAGCACCAGATAGCCGCGTCCGGCGATCCGCTCGGCCATCTCCACCAGGCGGGGCCGAGGCCCGAAGGCGTCCATGAAGAGGAGCACGGCCGGGAACGGACCGTCGCCGTCGGGCCGGGTCAGGCTCGCGTCCGCCACACCGTCGCTGGTCGGGATGTCCACCGTCGTCGTCTGCATCGAGCCTCCTCGTACGCCGATCTTGGTCCGTCCGGAACGTTACTCGCCCTGCCTGGGCGCCTGATGCCGGTGGGCCAGGCAGGGACCGGCGATCCCTGGACAAGGTCACCCTGAATAGCGGACGGCGACCGGCCCAGTGTTGTCGGCGACCGATGAAGGACGCCGCGACGTGGAGGTTGTCGTGCTCGATGAGACCGTTGGGAACCTGACCGGAAAGCTCGCCGTGGTGACCGGCGGCAGTGACGGGCTGGGGCTCGCCCTGGCCGGTCGCCTGGCCCGCGCCGGCGCGGAGGTGGTGCTTCCGGTCCGCAACCCGGCCAAGGGCGACGCCGCGCTGGAAGCCGTCCGGGCCGCCGTGCCGGGTGCCGCCGTGTCGACCCGGCAGGTGGACCTCGCCTCGCTGGACTCGGTGGCCGCACTCGCCGACACGCTGCTCGGCGAGGGGCGACCGATCCACATCCTGATCAACAACGCCGGTGTGATGGCACCACCCGCCCGACACACCACGGCCGACGGTTTCGAGCTTCAGTTCGGCACCAACCACCTCGGCCACTTCGCGCTGACCGGACGGCTGCTGCCGCTGCTGCGGGCCGGACGGGCCCGGGTCACCACCATGTCGAGCAGCGCCGCACGCTCGGGCAAGCTGGACTGGGACGATCTACAGAGCACCCGGCGGTACGGGGCGGTCCGCGCGTACAACGCGTCCAAGCTGGCCACGCTGCACTTCGGGCTGGAACTCGACAGGCGCAGTCGGGCCGGCGGTTGGGGCGTCGTCAGCAATGTGGCGCACCCCGGCACCACGATGACCAACCTGTACGCGTCCGGGCCCAACCTGGGCCGCAGGCGGCCGTCGCCGCACCACGCCGTGATGAGCCGGCTGGCCCGCTGGGGCTTCCTGGTGCAGTCGGTGGACGCCGGCCTGCGGCCCGCCCTCTACGCGGCCACCAGCGAACGGGCGCAGGGCGGCCGGTTCTACGGGCCGGACGGCCTGGGGCAGTTCACCGGCGCGCCGACCGAGTTGGCCGTCTACCGTTCGGCCCGCAGCACGGACGACGCGGCCCGCCTCTGGGAGGTCTCCGAGCGGCTGGTCGGCGTCGGGTACTGACCCCGAACGCGCCCGCGCGCCGCCGGGGAAGCCGCCGCATGCGGTAGCGGTTCCGCCGCGTGAAGGGCGCGTCAAGATTCGACGCAGGCCCGTCCAAACGCCGTATCGACGTGCCCCGCGCCGACCTCGGGCAGTGACGATGGGTCCATGAGTCCTTGGCGGATGACACGCTGGGAACGCGGGAACCTACCGCCCGACACCGACCCGGTCGAGCCGGCTTCCGGCGCGGACGGGCTGGAACGCCGGCACGAGGCGCTGGTCAGCGTCCGGCTCGGCCCGGCCGCGCCCGGCAGCCACCTGGTCGAGCACCTGCGGCACGAGCCGTGCGCCGTCGACGCGTGGTGGATCGCCGCCGACGTCGACGCCGTGGTGCGGCTCTCCGCGCCGAGCGTGACCGTGCTGCACCGGGCCGTGGCCGACCTGCGTCTGCGCGCCGGGGTGGAGGTGGCCGAGGCCAACTACATCCTCCGCGCGCTCGACCTGTCCGGGCCGGCCGGGCCACGCGGTGGCGTCCCGGCGTGGACGGTGTCCGCCGCATGAGTCGCCCCGCCGCCGTGGACACGACCGCCGTGGGCGACGGCCCGACGATCTACGCCGTACCGGTGCGTGAGCTGCCGGGACGGCCGGTGGGTACGGTGCGGACCGGGCGCACGCCGCAGGGTGAGCGGGTGGGTATCGCCTTCACCCGGTCCGACCTGCTGGTCACCGCGATGGGCGCCGACCAGCAGTGGGAGGAGCTGTGCGAGTCGGCGCTGCGCGGCATGCTGCGTCCGCTCGGCATCGACCGGATCCAGGTCGATCCCCTGCTGGTGGCGCCGCCGCTTTGCCCGAGCGTCGGTGACCGGGCCGCGCCGACCGCGCCCGTTCAGGCCGGTACGAAGCGCACCGCGTCGGCGACCACGTAGCCGTCGGTGTCCTCCGTACGGATCAGCACGCTCCCGTCGCTGCCCGCCGTGAACGGGTAGGTGCCCATCGACACCCACTGGCCGCCGGACTGCCGCTGGTTGACGGTACGGGTGGTCACCCCACCCGCGTACGCGACGTCCACCGGCACGTTCGTCGCCCGGTTCGGGTCGGCGGTCCAGCGCAGGTGCACGGTCCACGAGCCGGTGGTCGGCAGCGTCGGACGGAACCGCAGCCGGTTGACGCCCTTGGCGGTGTTGCCGTCGTGCTCGTAGTCCGCGCCGTAGTAGCCGCCGATGCTGGTGCTGCGCAGCCACGTCCCGGCCCGGGTGATCCCGCTGGTCGCCGCGTTGTCGACGATCACCTCGCCGGGCGTCCCCCAGTCGAGCACCGCGCCGTCCTGGCGCAGCCGGGCCTGGAGGGCGGGTACGGAGACGGCCTGCACGGCGAGGTCGTTGGTGAGCGCCAGCGATGCCGCGGTGGCCGCCGCCTGCCCGAGGATCATGAACACCGGCTCCATCCGGATCGAGCCGTACGCGATGTGGCTGGCGGACAGGCAGACGGGCACGAGCAGGTTGGCGCACTGGTTCTGGTGGGGGACGATCGCGCGGTAGCTCACCGGGTACGGCTGCGGGACGCTGATCTGCACGTCCCCCTCGTTGCGCACCTTGCCGTCGACCACCACGCGCTGGCAGTTGTGCGAGTCCATGGTGTAGCTGGCCAGGCCCACCGAGTCGGTGGCGCGTACCCGGCCCCGGCAGTCGGCGTCGGTCATCACGTACGCGGAGACCATCCGGCGGGCCTCGCGGATGTAGAGCAGCGGTGGCCAGCCCCCGGTGGTGGTGAACTCGTCGACGGGCAGGCCCCACCGGGCGGTCGAGTCACGCACGGTCGCCGGCAGCCGCGGGTCGTTGGCCAGGAACCACATGAGCCCCTGCTGGTACGTGCGGTGGTCGGCGATGATGCTCTCCCGGGTGGCCCAGTTCGCCGTGGGGTAGGCGTGGTTGAGGCCGATGTGGTCGGTGGAGACCGCGCCGTTGTTGTTGGAGTCGGTCTTGCCGCCGCCGATCGAGTGGGTGGTGAAGTACGGCCCGGTGTAACCCGCCTGGATGTGGCGCAGCAGCAGTTCGTACCGGATCGGGTCGTATCCGGGCGGCTTGCCGAACGGGATGCGGTTCGCGGCCTGGGTGAGGCACATCCGGAAGCAGTACGCCTGGATGCGGTCGTCGCCGCTGCCACGCGGGGCGAGCGGCGTGGCCGAGATGCCCGGCAGCAGGCCGCTGGCCGGCGAGCCGGCCGTCACGTACGGGTCGACGGGGTAGACGAACTGGTGGGTGTTGCCGGACTGCACCCCGTTGATCGTCTCGCCGTAGGTGTCGTTGGACTCCCGCCCGACGGTGAATCCCACCCCGGCCATGGCCATCAGGTCACCCTCGTAGGTGGCGTCGACGAACACCCCGCCGGAGTAGACCGACCCGTCCTCGGTGCGCAGCTCGGTGATCCGGTTGCCGGTGCGGCCGAGGCTGGACAGCCGGGCCCCGACGACCACCGGGACGCCCGCCTCGGCCAGCATCTCGGCGAAGATCTCGGTGGCGACGTGCGGTTCGAAGGTCATCCGCAGCGGGGACGTGGGCGTGAGCGTCCCGCCGTGGTATTTGACGTACACCCGGCGGTAGAACTCGGCGGCCAGCCCGCCGATGGACGCCTGGACGCCGGTGTCGGTGGCCCCGAGTCCGGCGGTGCTCAGCCCGCCGACGTGGCTCGTGGGCTCGATCACCACGGCGGTGCGGCCGAGCCGGCGCATGGTGATCGCGGCGGCCAGCCCGCCGGAGGTGGCGCCGTAGACGACCAGGTCGGCGGTGGTGACGGCGGCGCGGGCGGGACCGGCGCGGAAGGGGTCGGCCAGGCCGGCCAGGACGAGGCCGGCACCGCCGGCGGTCAACAGCCGGCGACGGGACAGGGGCAGGGACACGGCGAACTCCCAGGGGGTAACCGGAGGGGACGGTTACAGAAGCACGCCGCTGCCGCTGCTAGCGAAATTCTTCAATCTCCGCGCGCGGGTGTCAACGGTCAGGGGCGGTAGCGGTAGCCCATGCCCGGCTCGGTGATGAGGTGGCGGGGGCGGGCCGGGTCGTCCTCCAACTTGCGCCGGAGCTGGGCCAGGTACTGCCGCAGGTAGTTGGTCTCGTTCTGGTACTCCGGCCCCCACACCTCCTGGAGTAGTTGGCGTTGGCTGACCAGCTTGCCCGGGTGGCGCAGCAGCTTCTCCAGCACGCTCCACTGCGTGGGCGTCAGCTTGACCTCGGTGTCGTCGTCGGCCCACACGCGGTGGTCGGCGAGGTCGACGGTGTGCCGGCCGATCCGCAGCGCGGGCACGGCCTCGCTGGGCGCGCCGAGCCGCCGGGTCACCGCGCGGATGCGGGCCAGCAGCTCCTCCACCCCGAACGGCTTCGTCACGTAGTCGTCGGCGCCCGCGTCGAGCGCGGCGACCTTGTCCTCGCTGCCGGCCCGGCCGGAGAGCACGATGATCGGTACGGCGGTCCAGCCGCGCAGACCGCGGATCACCTCGACACCGTCGATGTCGGGCAGGCCGAGGTCGAGGACCACCAGGTCGGGCGGGTGGCTGGCGGCGGCCTTCAACGCGGCGGCCCCGGTGGCGGCGACGTCCACGTCGTACCGGCGGGCGCGCAGGTTGATCCGCAGCGCCCGCAGGATCTGCGGTTCGTCGTCGACGACCAGGATGCGCGTCATTCCTGCGGCTCCTCCGGGCTGCTCTGGGCGGCGGCGGGCAGCCGCAGAACCATGGTGAGCCCACCGCCGGGGGTGGTCTCGGGGGTGATGCTGCCACCCATGGCCTCGGCCAACCCCCGGGACAGGGCGAGCCCGAGGCCGACGCCGGTCTGGTTGTCCCGGTCACCGAGGCGCTGGAACGGCAGGAAAACGTGCTCCCACTGGTTTTCCGGGATGCCGGGCCCACGATCGATGATCCGCAGCTCGACCTGGCCGGCGTGCGCGCTGGCGGTGATCGTGGGCGGCTGATCGGGCGGGCTGTAGCGCAGCGCGTTGGCGATGACGTTGACCAGCACCCGTTCCAGCAGGCCCGGGTCGGCGGTGGCCGCGGGCAGGTCCGCCGGGATGTCCGTGGCGACCGTCGCGGCCGCCGGGCCAAGTTCGTCCAGGGCCAGGGGTACGGCGTCCTCCAGGCCGATGGTGGTCGCCGTGATGCCCAGGGCGCCGGCCTGGAGGCGGCTCATGTCGAGCAGGTTCGCGACCAGTCGGGCGAGACGGTCCAGCGACTCCTCGGCGGTCTCCAGCAGCTCCTCGCGGTCGGCCTCGTCGAACTCGATGTCGTGGCTGCGCAGGCTGGTCACCGCCGCCTTTGCCGACGCCAGGGGCGTACGCAGGTCGTGGCTGACCGCCGCGAGCAGCGCGGTGCGCATCCGGTCGGCCTCGGCGAGTGGCCGGGCGGTGGCGGCTTCCTCGGCGAGCCGTTCCTGGCGTAGCGCGACGGCGGCCTGGGCGGCGAACGCCTCGACGATCCGCCGGTCGGCGGCCTCCAACCGCCGGCCGCTGAGCACCACGGTGATGCGCTCGTCGACGGGTACCGCCGTCTCGCCGTCGTCGGGTGTGCAGGCCGGCTGCTCGCCGACGCTGGCCACGACGCACCAGGCGTGCTCCTCGCGGGCCCGCTCGGGACGGCCGCTCGCCTCCTCGGCCAGCTCCAGCAGGCTCACCGCGCGCAGTCCGAACGTCTCCCGGAGCTGGTCGAGCAGGGCAGCCAGCGGGCGTTCGCCGCGCAGCACCCCACCGGCGACGGCGGCGAGGGTCTGCGCGTCGGCGGCGGCGCGCGCGGCCTCGCGGGTCCGCCGGGCGGCCACGTCGACGATCCAGCTCACCGCGAGGGCCACTCCGACGAAGACGGCGAGCGCGAGCAGGTTGTCGGCCTCGGCGATGGTGAGCGTCCGGTAGGGCGGGGTGAAGAACCAGTTGAGCAGCAGCGACCCGCCGAGCGCGGCGACCAGCGCCGGCCACACCCCGCCGACCAGCGCGACCCCGACCACCCCGGCGAGGAACAGCAGGATGTCGTTGGTCAGGGTCAGGTCGGGCAGCGTCTTCAGCAGCAGGGTGAGCAGCGGCATGCCGAGCACCGCCAGGCCGAAGCCGAACAGCCGGCGACGTCGGGACAGCGCCGCCGGCACGGCCGCCGCCCGTCGGCCCTTGCCGGCCTGCTTGTGGGTGACCAGGTGTACGTCGATCGAGCCGGACAGCGCGGTGGTGGTCACCCCGACGCCCCGGGCGAAGACCTGTGCGAGGCGGCCCCGGCGGCTCGCGCCGAGCACCAGTTGGGTGGCGTTCACGCCCTGGGCGAAGTCGAGCAGCGCGGCCGGCACGTCGGTGCCGAGCACCTGGTGGTACGTGCCGCCCAGGCTCTCGACGAGCACCCGCTGGCGGGCGAGCTGGGCCGGGTCGGCGCCGGCCAGGCCGTCGCTGCGGGCCACGTGCACGGCGAGCAGGTCGGCGCCCTTGCTGCGGGCGGCGACCCGGGCGGCCCGGCGGATCAGCGTCTCGCCCTCCGGGCCGCCGGTCAGCGCCACCACGACGCGTTCGCGGGCCTCCCAGGTGGCGGCGATGCCCTGCTGGTTGCGGTAGCGGTCGAGCTGCTCGTCGACCTTGTCGGCCAGCCAGAGCAGCGCCAGTTCGCGTAGCGCGGTGAGGTTGCCGACCCGGAAGTAGTTGCCCAGCGCGGCGTCGATCTTGTCGGGACGGTAGATGTTGCCGTGCGCCATCCGCCGACGCAGCGCCTCCGGGGTCATGTCGACAAGCTCGACCTGCTCGGCCGCGCGGACGATCTCGTCCGGCACGGTCTCCCGCTGGGTGGTCCCGGTGATCTGCGCGACGACGTCGTTCACCGATTCCAGGTGCTGCACGTTGACCGTGGACAGCACGTCGATGCCCGCGTCCAGCAGCTCCTGGACGTCCTGCCAGCGCTTGTCGTGCCGGGAGCCGGGCACGTTGCTGTGGGCCAGCTCGTCGACGACGGCGATCTGCGGCCGGCGGGCCAGCACCGCGTCCACGTCCATCTCGGTGAACTCGACGCCCCGGTAGGTCATCGTCCGGCGCGGCACCTGCTCCAGGTCGCCGATCATCGCGGCGGTGTGCTGCCGGCCGTGCGTCTCCACGAAGCCGATCACCACGTCGGTGCCGCGCGCGGCACGCCGCTGGGCCTCCTCCAACATGGCGTACGTCTTGCCGACGCCGGGAGCGGCCCCGAGGTAGATGCGTAGTTCTCCGCGTGGCACGGGAACCATCCTCCCTGGTCAAGGTGGCGGGCGGGGCCGTGCCCGGTCGGCACGACCCCGCCCGCGATGTGCTCAGCGTGCGGCGAACTGCTTGTCGAGGGCGAGGTTGAGCTCCAGCACGTTGACGCCGGGCGCACCCATGAAGCCCAACCCACGGCCGTCGGTGTGTTCCTCGACCAGCTTGCGGACCGCCGCCGGGTCCGCGCCGCGCTCCCGGGCGACCCGGTTGACCTGCACCTCGGCGTACGCCGGGCTGATCTGCGGGTCGAGGCCGCTGGCGCTGGCGGTGACCGCGTCGGCGGGTACCGCCGGGTTGGCCGGCGCGTCCCCCCGGATCGGGGTGACCACCCCGCCGGCCGCGACGTAGTCCTCGCCGGGCTGGGCCAGCTCCACCGGCACCCCCTGGTACGAGGGAACGAACGGCGTGGCCGGGGCGACCTGGTTGACGCTGACCACCCGGGTGACCGGGCCGGTCAGACCGTCGGCGCGGAAGACCGCGAGGACCGCGCCCACCCCGTCGGCGGTGCAGTAGGGCCGGCTGCCGTCGACGCCGTTCAGCTCGCCGACGGCCTTGCTGCGCGCGCAGACCTGGGTGAGCAGGCTCTCGCTGGACTCCTCCGGGTCGGCGGCGATCGTGTCGACGACGCTCTCCGGTCCGAGGTTGCTGGCCGAGGTGGAGGTGGGGTCGTAGCCGTCGCCGGCGGCCGACGGGCGGGACTGGAAGTAGCGGGCGACGGGGTTGCCGTCCGCGTCGGTGAAGGACTGGCCGATCAGCGAGCTGCCGACGGTCGTGCCGCCCGAGGTGACCAGCGAGCCGTCCGCCTTGTGGTGCAGGCCGGGCAGCTGACCGAGCGCGACCAGGGCCAGCGGGTAGACGAGGCCGAGCAGCACCGTGAAGACGAGCAGGGCGCGCAGGGCGGCGAGGTGTTGGGCGATCCAGGTGGGTAGGCGCATCACGAAATCCCCGGGACGAACTGGATGAGCAGGTCGATGAGCTTGATCCCGATGAACGGCACGATGATGCCGCCCAGGCCGTACACCAGCAGGTTGCGGCTGAGCAGCTTCGACGCGGCGGCCGGCCGGTACCGCACGCCACGCAGGGCGAGCGGGATCAGCGCGATGATCACCAGGGCGTTGAAGATGACGGCGGACAGGATCGCCGACTCCGGGCTGGCCAGCCGCATGATGTTCAGGGCGTCCAGGCTCGGGTAGAGGCCGGCGAACATGGCCGGGATGATCGCGAAGTACTTGGCGATGTCGTTGGAGATGCTGAACGTGGTCAGCGCTCCCCGGGTGATCAGCAACTGCTTGCCGATCTCCACGATCTCGATGAGCTTGGTCGGGTCGGAGTCGAGGTCGACCATGTTGCCGGCCTCCTTGGCGGCCGACGTGCCGGTGTTCATGGCGACGCCGACGTCGGCCTGGGCGAGCGCCGGCGCGTCGTTGGTGCCGTCACCGGTCATCGCGACCAGCCGGCCGCCCTCCTGCTCCCGCTTGATCAGCGCGAGCTTGTCCTCCGGCGTCGCCTCGGCCAGGAAGTCGTCCACCCCGGCCTCGTCGGCGATGGCCTTCGCGGTACGCGGGTTGTCGCCGGTGATCATCACGGTCCGGATGCCCATCCGGCGCATCTCGTCGAACCGCTCGCGCATGCCGGACTTGACGACGTCCTTGAGGTGGATGACGCCGAGCGCGCGGGCCGGCTCACCGTCGACGTGCTCGGCGACGACGAGCGGGGTGCCGCCGGTGCCGCTGATCGCGTCCACGATCTCGCCGACCTGCTCGGTCGGGTGGCCGCCGTTCTCCCGTACCCACTTCATGACGGCCGCGGCGGCGCCCTTGCGGACCCGGCGGCCGGCGCCCGACGCGCCGCCGTCGACGCTGGCGTCCGGGGTCAGGTCGACGCCGCTCATCCGGGTCTGCGCGGTGAACGGTACGAAGGTGGCGTGCGGCATGACACCGGGCTCCCGCTCGCGCAGCCCGAACTCGTTCTTCGCCAGGACGACCACCGAGCGCCCCTCCGGGGTCTCGTCGGCCAGGCTGGAGAGCTGGGCGGCGTCCGCCACGGTGGCGGCGTCCACCCCCTCGACCGGGACGAACTCGGCGGCCTGCCGGTTGCCCAGCGTGATGGTGCCGGTCTTGTCCAGCAGCAGGGTGTTGACGTCGCCGGCCGCCTCGACGGCCCGACCGCTCATGGCCAGCACATTGCGCTGGACGAGGCGGTCCATGCCGGCGATGCCGATGGCCGACAGCAGCGCGCCGATGGTGGTGGGGATCAGGCACACCAGCAGCGAGACCAGCACGACCCCGGTCACGCCGGAACCGGTGATCGCCCCGCTGTCCGGCGCGGCGGCCTGGTACGCCTTGGAGAAGATGGCGAGCGGCTGGAGGGTGACCACGGCCAGCAGGAAGATGACCGTGAGCGCGGCGAGCAGGATGTTCAGCGCGATCTCGTTCGGGGTCTTCTGCCGGTTGGCACCCTCGACCAGGGCGATCATCCGGTCGATGAAGCTCTCCCCCGGCCTCTGGGTGATCTTCACGATGATCCGGTCGGAGAGCACCTTGGTGCCGCCGGTGACCGCGCTGCGGTCTCCGCCGGACTCGCGGATGACCGGGGCCGACTCGCCGGTGATGGCCGACTCGTCGACGCTGGCGATGCCCTCGACGATGTCGCCGTCGCCCGGGATGATCCCGCCGGCCTCGACCAGGACGACGTCGCCCTGGCGCAGTTCCGGCGCGGGCACCGCCTCGTCGCGGTAGGTGTTGGCCCGCGCGCCGGGCTTCCAGTCGACCAGCCGGGTGGCGATGGTGTCCTTCTTCGCCTGCCGGAGTGTCGCGGCCTGAGCCTTGCCCCGGCCCTCGGCGACCGCCTCGGCCAGGTTCGCGAAGATCACGGTCAGCCACAGCCAGGCGGTGATCGCCCAGGCGAACACCGACGGGTCGGTCACCGCCAGGACGGTGGTGAACGCCGCGCCGACCTCCACGATCAGCATCACCGGGTTGCGCCACAGGGTGGCCGGGTTGAGCTTGCGGACGGCGTCCGGCAGGGACCGGACGAGTTGCTGGGGGTCGAGCAGTCCCCCGCCGATCCGGTTGCCGCCGGCGGCGAGTTGCCCGGATGTCACGGACATGTCCTCGTTCCTCATGATGTTCAGAGCCCCTCTGCCAGCGGGCCGAGCGCGAGCGCGGGCAGGAAGGTCAGCGCGACGAGGACCACCGTGACGCCGACGACCATCCCGATGAACAGGGGTCGGTGGGTCGGCAGGGTGCCCTCGGACGCGGGGGTGGGTGCCTGGCGGGCCAGCGATCCGGCCAGCGCGAGCACGAAGATGAGCGGCAGGAACCGGCCCAGCAGCATGCACAACCCGAGCGCGGTGTCCCACCAGGTGGTGTTGACCGTGATGCCGCCGAAGGCGGACCCGTTGTTGTTGCTGGCCGAGGTGAACGCGTACAGGACCTCGGAGAGGCCGTGCGGGCCGACGTTGAGCGCCGTGGAGTTGTTGCCGGTGGCGAACGCCGCGGCCGTGCCGACGAGCACCAGGATCGGCGTGATCAGGAAGTAGAGCGAGGCGAACTTGATCTCCCGCGAGCCGATCTTCTTGCCCAGGTACTCGGGGGTGCGACCGACCATCAGACCGGCCACGAAGACCGTGATCACCGCGAGGATCAGCAGGCCGTAGAGGCCCGAGCCGGTGCCGCCCGGCGCGACCTCGCCGAGCATCATGTTGACCATCGTCATCATGCCGCCGAGCGAGGTGAACGAGTCGTGGAACGAGTTCACCGCTCCGGTCGAGGTGAGCGTGGTGGCGGCGGCGAAGGTGGCCGAGTTCGAGACGTCGAACCGCACCTCCTTGCCCTCCAGCGCCGCGCCGACCGCCTGCGGCACCGTGCCGTGGCCGGCCAGTTCGAAGACGTTGGTGATGGCGACGCTGAGGAAGGCGAGGATGCCCATCACCGCGGCGATGGCGTAGCCCTGCCGGTTCTGCCCGACCATCCGGCCGAAGACGCGGGGCAGGCTGAACGGGATCAGCAGGAGCAGGAAGATCTCCAGCCAGTTCGTCCAGGTGGTGGGGTTCTCGAACGGGTGGGCGCTGTTGACGTTGTAGAAGCCTCCGCCGTTGGTGCCCAGCTCTTTGATCACTTCCTGGCTGGCGACCGGGCCGCCGGTGATCGTCTGGGTGCCGCCGGTCAGCGTGCTCACGTCGGTGCCGCCGGAAAGGTTCTGCACCACCCCGCCGATCATCAGCACGATGGCGCCGAGCACCGCGAGCGGCAGCAGGATGCGCAGCACGATCCGGGTCAGGTCGACCCAGAAGTTGCCGAGCTGCCCGGTGCGGCTACGGGCGAAGCCGCGCACCAGCGCGACCGCCACCGCGATGCCGACCGCCGCCGACACGAAGTTCTGCACGGCCAGGCCGGCCATCTGCACCAGGTGGCCCATGGTCGACTCACCCGAGTACGACTGCCAGTTCGTGTTCGTCACGAACGACACGGCCGTGTTCCACGCGCCGTGCGGCACCACCGGGTCGAAGCCCAGCGACAGCCACAGGTGGTTCTGCACCCGCTGGAACAGGTACAGGAACAGGATCGAGACGGCCGAGAACGCGAGCACGCTGCGGGCGTACACGCCCCAGGTCTGCTCGCCGGCCGGGTTGACCCCGACCAGACGGTAGATCCCCCGCTCGATCCGCGACTGCTTCGTGCCGGAGACGGCCCGGAACATGTAGTCGCCGAACGGCTTGTAGACGGCCACCAGGGCCGCCACCAGCGTCAGCACGAAGATGACGCCCGCTGTTGTCATGGTCATCAGAAGCGCTCCGGGAACAGCAGGGCGAACACCAGGAACGCGCCCAGGACGATCGCGAGCACCAGACCGACGGCGTTGACCGCGTTCACAGCTTCTCCACCGCCCGGACCACCAGGGCGAGCACTGCGAACAGCGCCACCGTGAGGACCACGAACACCACGTCAGACACGCTGACTCCTCTTACCGGAAAGGTTCGTCGCGACCGCCTTCCGATCGCGCCCGGCAAGCTAAGCCCCGGTGACCGCCGCGCGGCACGGGTCATAACGCGACCGTGACGGGGGTGCGCCTTTTCTTGACGCGGTTTTCACGCCCGCGTCTGATCAGGTGAAACGCGGCACAGAACCGAGGTGGAGACGGAGAGGAGCCGGGCCGGTCAGGCCGGGCGGCGGGCCACCAGCACGTCGCGCATGATCGACTGGTCCACCCGGTGCCGCAGCGCGCGGTAGGGCTCGTCGTCGACCACGGCCAGGCCGGCGTCGGCCAGGGCCGCCGCCGCGTCGTCGCGGCTCGCGACGTGGGTGTTCCACGAGATGCCGAGCGCGCCGCCGGGTCGCAGCAGCCGCGCCCAGACCGGCGCGGCGTCCGCGAGCAGCGCCAGCGGGTCGCGCGACAAGCCCTTGTCGGCGGTACGACTGCCGTGCTGTACGCCGTACGGGGCGTCAGCGACCACCAGGTCGACCGTCTCCGGCCGGAAGAACTCGCCCGCGCGGGTGGTGTCGGCGTTCACCACGTCCAGCAACTGCGTGCGGCCCGCCTTGTGCTCCTCGCGGGTCGGGGCCAACTCGATGCGTACCC
Organism: Micromonospora sp. RB23; assembly: GCF_053585025.1. Lineage (NCBI taxonomy): Bacteria > Bacillati > Actinomycetota > Actinomycetes > Micromonosporales > Micromonosporaceae > Micromonospora > Micromonospora sp. RB23. The sequence continues at coordinate 854,814 of NZ_CM132111.1, read as the reverse complement.
GCCGGCCGACCACCTTGCGCTCGCGGCGCACCGGTCCCGATTCCAGCACCCGGTGCTTCACGCGCTTCTGCTTCAACCAGGTGGTGACGAACGCCCGGTACGCCTCGACGTCCTTCTGGTCCCGCTCGATGCCGGCCGCGTCGAAGCCGTACATCAGAGCCTGGTTGAGGGTGGTGCCCCGACCGCACAGCGGGTCGAGCACCCGGAACCGGCGGTCGGTCAGCTCGCCGGCCCAGTCCGACGCGAGCAGGGTGACGTTGAGCAGCAGCTTGGTGAACTGCTCGTTGGTCTTGCCCGCGTACTTCTGGATGGTGAGCAGGTCGTCGTCGTACCGGTCGAGTCGACTCCACTCGACCGGGCGCAGCAGGTCACCGACGATCTCGAACAACGCATACCCGGCGGAGAGGTTGCCCAGGACGGCCAGGTCCCGCTCGGTCAGCCCGTCACCCGCGAACGTGACGTACGTCGCGCCGCCGACGACCTCGGTGTCCAGCTCGCCGATCCGACCGTCGAGCGCCGATCGGCCGAAGATCTCCAGCTCGGCGCGGGTGAGGTCGATGGCGGAGCGGGCGTACACCCGGTTGGTGGCGGGCAGGATCAGCAGGCCGTAGCGCGTCATGATCGGGCGAGTATTCCACAACGGGTGACGACGGCCGGGAACCGGAGCGACGCACGGACCGACTACCCACACATGGGGTGTGAGCAGTGGCGGGAGATCCTGTCCGCGCAGTTGGACGGGGAGGAGACCGCCGCCGAACGGGCGGCGGCGCAGGGGCACCTGGACGAGTGCGCCACGTGCCGGGCGTGGTTCGCGACGGCGGCGGCGGTGACGCGCCGCGTTCGTACCCGATTGGTCACCGATGTCCCCGACCGGACCGACGCGATCCTGGCCGCCATCGGCGGCGCTGCCGGCGCGGCTGACGCGCCCGCGGCCAGCCGGTCGCGGTGGCGGCCCCACGTGCCCGGACGCGGCGCCCTGGTCGTCGGGCTGCGCGCGGCACTCGGGCTGCTCGGCGCGGTCCAACTGGTGCTCGGCCTGGCCCAGGTGGGCCGGGGAGAGACCGCGGACCACCTGCACGCCTCCGGCCAGCACCTGTGGCACGAGTCGGCCGCCTGGAACGTGGCGGTCGGGGCCGGCTTCCTCTTCGTGGCGGTACGCCGGAGCCCGCCGTCGGGCCTGCTGCCGATGCTCAGCGCCTTCGTCGGCACGCTGCTGCTGCTCTCGGTCAACGACCTGGCGACCGGTTCGGTGAGCGGGGAACGGCTGGTCAGCCACGGCTTCCTGGTGGTCGGTTACCTGATCACCGTGCTGCTGTCCCGCCCCGGGCTGCGTCCCGGCGGGCCCGCCCCGCAGCGGCAGCCGACGCCGTCGCGCTGGCGATTCGGCACCGACGAGGGCGAACGGCCGCTGCGGGTGGTCAACGCGGGGGCGTACCCCGCGCAGGCCGCCGACCGGCACGCCGCCCCGGCCGCGCGGACCGGCGACCGTCGGGCCGCCTGATCCCACGACCGGCACGCGCCGACGCCCTAGACCTCGCGCGCCAGTTCCTCGGCCGCGATGACCTGCGGGATGACCTGCTCCACGATCGTCAGCAGCGTGGTGGCGAGCAGCAGGTGCACCTGGGGGCGGGTGAGCGCGCCGCGCTGGAGCCACTCCCGGGCGGTCGAGGTGGCCAGCCCGCAGTACGCCCGGACCATCCCGCGCAACTCCTCGTGCTGCTCGGCCTCGCCCGCCAGGCCGACGGCGACGAGCATGCGGTCCGCGGCGACCTCCTCGGCCTCGGCGAGCACCCGCTCCACATCGGCGTCGCCGCCCATCCCCCGCGCGGTGACCGCCGCCAGCCAGGACGTGCTGTGTCGGGACACCACGTCGAGGAACCACGAGACGCTGGCGTCGACCCGGGTCCGCAGATCCCCCTTGGGCAGCCGTTCGAGGGCAACCTCCGGAATGGTCACCATCACCCGGACGACCTCCAGGTAGAGGTCCTTCTTCGTGCCGAAGTAGTGGTTGACCAGCCCTCGCGCGACGCCCGCCTCCCGGGCCACGTCGGTGGTCGACACGTCCCCGTACGGCCGTTCGCCGAACAGCCGGACCGCACAGGCCAGGATCTGGCCGCGCCGGGCGTCCGGCTCCAACCGGCGACGGCGAGGAGCGGTCTCGACACTCATCTGCCCGACCCTAGTTGCACCCGCCCGGTCGACTGCCGTTGATTACCGGGAGTAATCAGCCGATACGGCTATTCCCGGGAAATAAACCAATCGTCCAGAGTGCCGCATTAGCATCTTTCGAGCCCCATCCTGGCGGCGTGCCCCAAGGGCCGGCCAGGGCACCACGGCGCGGGCGACGGCCGGCATGCCGGCTGCCACCTGGCGCATCACGCAAGGGAGCACAATCGTGGTTTCTCGACGTCGAGTCCTCTACGGCGCGGCCGGCGCGGCGGTGGGCCTCTCGGCCGCCGGCACGTTCGCCGGGTCCGCGACAGCGGCGCCGTCCACCTCCATCGAAGTGACGTCGCCGCTGGCCGCCCCGCGCGGTCGCCTGATGAGCAGGACGGTGGTGACCTCGCCGGCCATCCCGCTGACCCACCTGTCCATCCGGCACGGTGGCCCGTCGGCGGCGGTGCGCCTGCGTACCGGCAAGGGTTGGAGCGAGTGGCTCGAACTGAACGCGTGCCAGAACGGCCGGGACGGCGCCACGGCGTCGGCCCGCTCCAACGTCGTGGTCGCCAACGGCGCCACCGCGTACGAGGTCCAGACCTCCGACGGCTCCGACGCCACCGTCGCCGAACTGAACATGGTCGACGGGCCCCGGCGGACGGTCGTCAACCCGCAGACGAACAGCCTGCCCGCTCCACGAGGTGGCCGAAAGCCGACGTACCTGTCCCGGTCACGGTGGGGCGCCGACGAGTCGCTCCGCTTCGCCGAGGACGGCAGCGAACTGTGGCCCGCCGAGTTCTTTCCGGTGCAGACGCTGACCGTCCACCACAGCGGCGTGTACGAGCACAACGAGGACCCGGACCCGGCCGCGACGGTCCGTGCCATCTACTACGACCAGTGCGTCCTTCAGGAGTTCGGCGACATCGGCTACCACCTGCTGATCGACGAGGCGGGACGGATCTACGAGGGCCGCTACTCCGACCCCGGACCCCTCCCGGTGTACGGTCCGGGCCTCGGCAGCGACGGTCGGCCGCTCATGGTCAACGCGGCGCACGTCGGCGGCTACAACGCCGGCAACATCGGCATCTGCCTGCTGGGCCGGTTCACGTCCCAGCAGCCCAGCGCCGCGGCGCACCGGTCACTGGTGTTCGTCCTGGCGGGCCTCGCCGCCGCGGGTCGGCTCGCCCCCGCCGGCCGGACCGACTACGTCAACCCGGTCAGCGGAGCCAGCGGCAAGGTCGACGTCATCTCCGGCCACCGGGACTGGGCGACCATCGGGGCCGATCCGACCGAGTGCCCCGGTGACGCCTTCCACCCCTACCTCGGCAAGCTCCGCCAGGAGGTGGCGGTGCTGCTGAGGCAGTTCCCGACACCGCCGAAGCACCCACGCTAGGCCGCCCGCGCCCCACCGCCTCCATCGACGCCCGGTGGATCCGGTGGGGCGCGCGCTCGTTAAGGGCGTTGATCACCGCAGCCGTCGGCGGCGGACCAGGTGTCGGCCGAGGTGCCGCAGGTTCGACGTCTCGGAGTAGAGCGCCGCGTTGATCGCACCGACCGCGACTCCCGGGGCGCGCTGGACCCGGTCGACGTCCTGCACCACCCGGCCGATCAACGCCAGACGGCACCGCAGGTCGAACAGCTCGCGCCGCGCGCAGTGCAACGCCGTCTCCAGTCCCCCGACCCGCTCCCGCAACCACGCCAACTCCGTCGCCTGATCCATCACGCCCACCTCTCGCAGGACCGCGCCCACCCGGCCCGATCCGCCGAAGGCCGCCTCTGACGACTACTCTCACCCGATCGAGCACCCCTGTCAATATGGGGACCCCCTTTCGGGGAGGGCCGATCGGGGATACGCGAACGTGCCTAGTGTCCAGGTGTGGGCGACAAGGGGCCGGGCGAGCTGATGGGGCCGTATGAGATCGGTCAACGGCTGAACGTGTCCCGGAGCAGGTTTCAGCAGATCGCCATGCGGCCGAGCTTCCCCAAGCCCTACCAGGAACTGCGAGGCATGAAGGTCTGGCTGCGTGCTGACGTGGAGGCCTGGATCGCCGAGCACCGCCCGCCGCGCCCGACCGACGGCGACGAGGCCGAGTAGCGCCCGTCCGGCGTGATCCACTCCAGATCGCCGATCTGGGCGTATCCGATCGCCTGAATACCGCCACCTCGCCGACCTGGAGTGGATCACGCGTCCGGGCTACTTGATCGACTCGGTTTCCTGTAAGGCGGGGTGTCCGCTCGGGCGGACGGCCCGACTTCACGGAAGCGGAGTCGATCAACGCGTCAGGGCTTATTGACATGCTGCCAACAGGGCGCGAGGGTGATGCACATGTCCACGCCCGACGCGCCCTGGCGCGAACCGGAACACGACGACCTCGCCGAGCTGGCCCGCACCTTCTTCACCAAGGAGGTGCTGCCGCACACCGAACGTCTGTCGACACAGGGGCACCCGGACCGCGAGCACTACCGGCGCGCCGGCGAGCTGGGGCTCCTCGGCCTGTCCGTCCCGCAGGAGCACGGGGGCGGGGGCGGCGACTTCACCCACGAGGCCGTGGTGCTGCACGAGCAGGCGTACGCCGGGGAGGGCAGCCTCGGGCTCGCCGTACACAGTGGGATCGTCACCGGCTACCTCGTGGCGTACGGCAGCGAGGAGCAGAAGCGACGGTGGCTGCCCGGCCTGTGCAGCGGTGAGCTGGTGGGCGCGATCGCGATGACCGAGCCGGACGGCGGCTCGGACCTTCAGGCGATGCGGACGCGGGCGGTCCGCGACGGCGACGACTACCTGGTGAGCGGGGCGAAGACGTTCATCACCAACGGCGGTCTGGCCGATCTGGTCATCGTGGCCGTGAAGACCGACCCGGAGCAGCGGGCGGCCGGCATCTCGCTGCTGGTCTGCGAGGTGGGCGGTGACCCCGAGGGGTTCCGGCGCGGCCGGCTGCTGTCCAAGATCGGGTTGCACGCCAACGACACCGCCGAACTGTTCTTCGACGAGTTCCGGGTGCCGGCGGGCAACCTGCTCGGCGGCGTCGAGGGGTTGGGCTTCGTCCAGATGATGCAGCAGCTTCCGCAGGAGCGCCTGGTCATCGGCGTCGGCGCGGTGGCGGCCATGGAACGGGCGGTCGCGCTGACCGTCGCGTACGCGAAGGAGCGCACCGCCTTCGGCAAGCCGCTGATGGGTCACCAGAACACCCGGATGGTGCTGGCGGAGTGCGCTACCCGTACCCGGGTCAGTCGGGTGTTCCTGGACGACTGCGTCGCCCGGCACATCCGTGGCGACCTGGACGTGGCGACGGCGGCGATGGCGAAGTCGTGGCTCACCGACGGGCAGTGCGAGGTCGTCGACAGGTGCCTCCAGGTCTTCGGCGGCTACGGCTACACGACGGAGTACCCGATCGCCCGCATGTACGCCGACGCCCGCGTGCAGAAGATCTACGGCGGCACCAACGAGATCATGAAGGAGCTGATCGCCCGTGCCCTCTGAGGCGTACGTCTATGACGCGGTCCGCACCCCGCGGGGACGCGGCCGGGACACCGGCGCGCTGCACGGGGTCAAACCGATCTCGCTGGTGGTCGGCCTGATCGACGCGTTGCGCGAGCGCAACCCGGGCCTCGACGTCGCCCGGTTGGAGGACCTGCTGCTGGGCATCGTCACGCCGATCGGCGAGCAGGGCGGCGACCTGGCGCGGGCCGCCGCGCTGCTGGCCGGGCTGCCCGACCATGTGGGTGGGGTGCAGCTCAACCGGTTCTGCGCGTCCGGCTTGGAGGCGGTCAATTCCGCCGCCGCACGGGTCCGCTCCGGGTGGGAGCACCTGTTGCTGGCTGGCGGGGTGGAGTCGATGTCCCGGGTGCCGATGGGGTCCGACGGCGCGGCCTGGGCCACCGATCCGCAGACCGCGCTGGCCACGTCGTTCGTGCCGCAGGGCGTGAGCGCCGACCTGATCGCCACGATCGAGGGCTTCACCCGTGACGACGTGGACGGATACGCGCTGCGGTCGCAGGAGCGGGCCGCCAAGGCGTGGGCCGGAGGCCACTTCGCCCGCTCGGTGGTGCCGGTCCGGGACGGCAACGGGCTGGACATCCTCTCCGTCGACGAGCATCTGCGGCCGGACACCACGCGGGAGGCGCTGGCCCGGCTCACCCCGTCGTTCGCCACGATGGGCGAGGCGGCCGGCTTCGACGCTGTCGCGTTGCAGAAGTTCCACTGGTTGGAGGCGATCGAGCACGTCCACCACGCGGGCAACTCGTCCGGCATCGTGGACGGCGCGGCGCTGGTGCTGATCGGCTCCGAGCAGGTCGGCCGGGACCTCGGCCTCAGCCCGCGCGCCCGGATCGTCGGCGCGGCGGTCAGCGGCGCCGACCCCACGCTGATGCTGACCGGCCCGATCCCGGCCACCCGCAAGGCGCTCGCCGCTGCCGGTCTGACCCTCGACGACATCGACCTGTTCGAGATCAACGAGGCGTTCGCGGCGGTGGTCCTCAAGTACGTCCGTGACCTGGGCCTCGACCCGGACCGGGTGAACGTCAACGGTGGCGCGATCGCCCTCGGCCACCCGCTCGGCGCGACCGGAGCGATGCTGCTCGGCACCGCGTTGGACGAGTTGGAACGCCGCGACCTCCGCCGTGCCGTGGTGACCCTGTGCATCGGCGGCGGCATGGGCGTCGCCACCGTGATCGAGCGCTGCCGACCGGGAGGACGACCATGACCGACACCATCCGGTACGACCGCGCCGACGACGGCATCGTCACGCTCACCCTGGACGATCCCGACCAGTCCGCAAACACCATGAACCGGGCGTACGTCACGTCGATGAGCGCGGCGCTCGACCGGTTGGAGGCCGAGCCCGACCTCGTCGGGGTCATCGTGACCAGCGCGAAGTCGACGTTCTTCGCCGGTGGCGACCTGCCCGAGATGATCAAGGCCACCCGCGACGACGCGCCCGCGCTGGCCGACCTGCTCGGCACCATCAAGCGGGACCTGCGACGGTTGGAGACGCTGGGCAAGCCGGTCGTCGCGGCGGTCAACGGCTCGGCGCTCGGCGGCGGTCTGGAGATCGCGCTCGCCTGCCACCACCGGATCGCGCTGGACGCGCCCGGCAGCCGGCTCGGGCTGCCCGAGGTGACTCTGGGCCTGCTGCCCGGGGCCGGCGGGGTCACCCGGACGGTACGGATGCTCGGCCTGGCCACCGCGTTGACGACGGTGCTGCTCACCGGCCGGCGGATGCGCCCGGCCGACGCCCTGGCCGCCGGGATCGTCGACGAGGTGGTCGCGACCGAGGCGGAACTGTTGGAGTCGGCGCGCGCCTGGATCGCCGCAAACCCGCACCCGAAGCAGCCGTGGGACCGGCCGGACTACCGGATGCCGGGTGGCACCCCGGCCAGTCGCTCCCTCGCCGCGCAACTGCCCGCGTTCCCAGCCACGCTGCGCAAGCAGCTCAAGGGGGCGCGGCTGCCCGCGCCGGAGGCGATCCTCGCCACCGCCGTCGAGGGCGCGCAGGTGGACGTGGACACCGCGCTGACCGTGGAGACCCGGCACCTGATCGGCCTGCTGACCGGCCAGGTCGCCAAGAACATGATCGGGGCGTTCTTCTTCGACCTGAGGGCCGTCAACGGTGGCGCGGCCCGACCCTCCGTGGACGTTCCGCCGGTACGACGGGTGGCGGTGCTCGGAGCCGGGATGATGGGCGCGGGCATCGCGTACGCCTGCGCGGACGCCGGGTTGGACGTGGTCGTCCGGGACGTCTCCCCGGAAGCCGCCGGCCGGGCCCGGGAGCACGCCGAACGGCTGCTGGCCCGCCGGGTCCGCAAGGGCCGCGCCACCGAGGCGGACGCCCGCGCGGTGCTGGACCGCATCACGACCACCGACCAGGTGGACGCGCTGGCCGGCTGCGACGCCGTCATCGAGGCGGTCTTCGAGGACCCGGCCCTGAAGAAAAGCGTGTTCGCCGAGGTGCTGCCGGTGCTCGCGCCGGACGCGCTGCTCGCCTCCAACACCTCCACGCTGCCGATCACCGGGCTGGCCGAGGGGGTGGACCGGCCGGCCGACTTCATCGGCATGCACTTCTTCTCACCCGTGGACCGGATGCCGCTGCTGGAGATCGTGGTCGGCGAGCAGACCGGGGACGCGGCGTTGGCGCGGGCGTTCGACCTGGGCCGGCGGATCGGCAAGACCCCGATCGTCGTCAACGACGGCCGCGGCTTCTTCACCAGCCGGGTGATCGGCCGGTTCATCGACGAGGCGGTCGGCATGGTCGCCGAGGGCGTCCCCGCCGCGTCGGTGGAGCAGGCCGCCCTTCAGGCCGGGTATCCGACCGGGCCGCTGGCGCTGGCCGACGAGGTGAGCCTCACCCTCATCCAACGGATCCGCCGCCAGTTCGAGGCCGCCAGCGCGGAGTACCGGCCGCTGCCGGCGCACCGCCTCGTCGACGAACTGGTCGACGCGTACGACCGGCCGGGCCGGGCCGGCGGTCGCGGCTTCTACTCCTACGACGGCGGCGAACGGGGTCGGCTGTGGACCGGCCTGGCCGACCTGACCACCGACGCGGGCCGGGCGGTGCCGTTCACCGACCTCCAGGAGCGGATGCTCTTCGCCGAGGCGCTGGACGCCCTGCGCTGCCTCGACGAGGGGGTGCTGCGTACCGAGACCGACGCCAACATCGGCTCGATCTTCGGCATCGGCTTCCCCGCCTGGACCGGGGGCGTGATCCGCTACCTCCGGCAGTACGCGGGCGGGCCGGCCGGCTTCGCGGCGCGGGCCACCGAGTTGGCCGACCGGTACGGCGACCGGTTCACACCCCCCGGCGACCTGGTCGACCGGCTCGCCGCGCCGGTCGGCGTCGCGTGAGCGCGGCGGGCGGGCCGCTGACCGGCGTACGGGTGGTCGAGCTGGCCAGTCTCGCTCCGGCGCCGTTCGGCTGCATGGTGCTCGCCGACCTCGGAGCGGACGTGGTGCGCGTCGACCGACCGGGTGGCCCGGGTGCCGGTCGGCTGGCCGCGCCGAGCGGAGGGCCGTTGCAGCGCGGCCGTCGGGTCATCGCGCTGGACCTCAAGTCCCCGGCCGGTGTGGCGGACCTACTGCGCCTCGTCGAGCGGGCGGACGTGCTGGTCGAGGCGTACCGGCCGGGGGTCGCCGAGCGGCTCGGCTTCGGCCCGGACGTCTGCCGGGACCGCAACCCCCGTCTGGTGTACGCGCGGATGACCGGCTGGGGTCAGGACGGTCCGCTGGCCGACCGGGCCGGCCACGACATCGACTACATCGCGGTCGCCGGGGCGCTGGAACCGCTGGGCCGCGCCGGTGAGCGGCCACACGCGCCGTTGAACCTGATCGGTGACTTCGCCGGTGGCGGCATGCTGCTGGCCGTGGGCGTGCTGGCCGCGCTGCTCGAACGGGAACGCTCGGGCCTCGGTCAGGTCGTCGACGCGGCCATGGTGGACGGTTCCGCGCTGCTCACCTCGTTCCTGCACGGGCTGCTCGGCACCGGGCTGTGGGCGGCCCCGCGTGGCCGGAACCTGCTCGACGGCGGAGCCCCCTTCTACGACACGTACGCCACCGCCGACGGTGGCTTCATGGCCGTCGGCGCGCTGGAGCCGGCCTTCTACGGCGAACTGCTGGCGGGTCTCGACCTCGCCGGGGAGGACCTGCCGCAGCAGTACGACCCGAGCGGCTGGGACGAGCTGCGGCGACGGTTCACCGAACGGTTCGCCGAGCGGACCCGGGACGAGTGGACGGCGGTCTTCGCCGACCGGGATGCCTGCGTCGCCCCGGTGCTCACCCCCGCTGAGGCGCACCGGCATCCGCACAACGCGGCCCGGGGCACGTTCGTCGAGGTGGACGGGGAGGTGCAACCGGCGCCCGCGCCGCGCTTCGACCGTACGCCTGCCGGCCCGCCGGTTCCGGCGCCCGATCCGGAGCGGGACGTCGTACCGGTCGAGGAGATCCTGACCTCCTGGCGGTAGATCCACAGCGGACCGGCGGGGCAGTCGTACGGGTGTCGCGTTGGTACGGTCGTGCACCGACGGTGGATCACGGACCGGAGGGTGACGAGCATGGCGAGTGGTATCGATCCGTCCGGCCTGAGCCGGTCACTCGAGGACGCGATGCGCCTGCTCGGTCAGGCCTCGGGCGCGGTGGCGGCGCAGTCCGGCGATGTCGACGGGTCCGTGCCCTCGGCGGAGCAGATGATCGGCCGGGGCACCGGCGGGGACGGTCTCGTCGAGGCGGAGGTCGCCGCCTTCGGCGCCCTGCGGAGTCTGGTGATCGACCCGAGCCTCTCCCGTGCCGGCACGACGGTGATCGCCGAGTACGTGTTGGAGGCGGTGCAGGCGGCGCAGGCCGACGAGCGTGCACGCCGGGCCGACGTGACGGCCGGGGCGCAGGTCGACGGCACCGCCCTGACCCAGCAGCTCGAACGCGTCTCCCAGGAGGCGTTCCGTGGCTTCCAGCAGATGATCGGCGACCTGGACGCGGCCACCCGCCGGATGGATCGTCGCTGAGCCATGTCCGACGGGATCGAAGTCGACGTCGACGCCCTGCACGCCGCGGCGGCGTCGCTCGCGGCGACCGGTCAGCAACTCGGCGAGGCGGTCAGCGGCCTCGAATCGACGGTGAACGGGTCGGGTAACCCCTGGGGCGCCGACGAGGCGGGCTCGCTCTTCGGCGCCGTGTACGTCGAGGTCCTGACGCACGCGCTGGACGTCTACCGGTCGATGGCCGACCAGCTGACCGAGGCCGCGGAGAACCTGGACCTCAGCGCCGACGCGCACGAGGCGACCGACATCGCCAACGCGGAACTCTTCACGAGGATGGAGCTGCCCGGTGGGTATGCAGCTTCCTCCTGAGCTGGCCGAGGCGCTGGGCTGGGTCGGCTTCACCTGGCCCACCGCCGACGAGGAGTTGCTGTTCGAGGCATCCCAGCTCTGGTTCGCGTTCGCCGGCCGGCTGCGGACGGCGGTCGGCGAGGCACAGGCGGGCGCGGCGCAGGTCGGGACGACCAACAGCGGCGACGACATCCGCGCGTTCGAGCAGGCGTGGCAGGCCGAGGAGGGTGCGCCGCGCCGCATGGAGGACGGTGCCCAGGCGGCCGAACTGATCGGCATGGCGCTGCTGGTCATGGCCATCATCACGCTGACGCAGAAGATCCTCGTGATCGTCCAGTTGACGATCCTGGTGATCCAGGTGGCGATCGCGTTGGCGGCGGCGGCGCCCAGCTTCGGCGCCTCGCTGGCCCAGATCCCCGTCTCGATCGGCGTGGCCCGGATGGCGATCCAGCGGATCATCAAAGAGGTCATCGAGAAGGTCGTCAAGGAGATCATCCCGCAGTTGTTGAAGCGCGCGAAGACGCTGCTGCGCCGCTTCACCCGCAAGGGCGCGAAGCGGGGCGGTCCGGGGCGGCGGGGCGTGCCCGGCCCGCACACGACCGAGCGCTATCCCAACACCAAGCCGATGCTCGACAAGTACCGCAACGAGCACCTGCCCGGCGGGCACTTCCCGACGGCCGTACGCCGGCTCAGCCCCGAGGAACTCGAACAGCACCGGGTGTTCTTCGACAGCAACGGTGTGCTGCGCAGCGCGCGCAACGGGGAGCCGTTCGACACGTCGAGTGCCCAGACCGTGTTCAGCGGCAACGGCCAGGCGATCTTCGTGATGGACCGCAACGGCAATCTCTACGCGTCCAACTACCAGAAGGTCGGCGACTTCCACCACTCCACACTGGGCAACGGCAATCCGGTCGCCGCGGCCGGCGAGCTGGTCGTGAAGGACGGTAGGGTCCAGTACGCGACGGCGCGCAGCGGTCACTACCAGCCCGACGTGGGCCACATGGCCAATCTCGACGCCGAGTTCAAGCGCAACGGCGTGGGCGGGGTTCCGATCCTGGGCTGGGACGGCAGCCGGATCTTCTAGGGGAGTCATCGAGCATGGGTACGGACAGTTGGAAGGGCCACGTCAACGGGATCCTGTACGGGGTCCAGTTCGACAGGGCGCTCGACGACGCGGTGGTGACCCGGGTCGCCGACGGGGTGACCGCCGGCCTCTACCCGGGCGACCGGGCCGAGACGCGGGACGCGCTCGACCAGGCGCTGCGCTACGCAGGCCCGCTCAACGACCAGGCCGAGACACACCACAGCGAGGACGACATCCGCGCGTTCTTCCGCCGCCTCGCGACGGCGCTGGCCTCCACCCCCTCCCCGAACTGATTCCACCCCCCTTCCAGAGTTGATCAAGAGGTTGGCGTCAGATAACGGCCGCGCCGTGACGCGAACCTCTTGATCACCGCCATACCGGTGGGCCCGACCTTCCTGTTTTGGGTGTCTCTGGTCCGGGGCGGCATGATCATGGTGGAGGCGGGCCGTCGTGGGCCGCCCGAGCCTGGGAGGTGCCGATGCCGGACGCGGAGGACCTCGTCGCCGACGCGCTGGCCGCAGTGCGCGGCACCGACGTACGGCAGGCCGAACGGCAACTCGACCGGCTGATGGTCGGCACCGGCACGGCGGACGGCGCGACGGCGGTCGACGCCGCCCTGGTGCGGCGGCTGGTCCGTGGCCTCGGGCGACTCTGGCCGCGCGGTTGGCAGCCGGTCGACGTACACCGGATCGCCCTGCGGCGGCTCGACGCCGGCGCGGCCCGGCTGGTCCGCGACGCGCTGACCGCGCAGCGACACGAGCAGGCCGAGCCGGTCCCCGCCTGGTGGGACGACCAACTCCGCGCGCTGGCCGCCCCGGGCCGGGATGGCGGCCGGGGCGCAAGCGCCGGCCGGGGCCGGGACGCCGGCCGGAACCTGTTGGCCGGCTGGGCCGCCGCGGAGGGGCTGGACCGGGTCGACGCGCTGCGCGCGGCCGTCGACGTCCTCGCTCTGGTGGAGAGCCTGCCGCCGATCGCGGTCCTGCGCCCGCCGCCGGGCTCGACCGGGGCGGCGCTCCCCCGCGCGGCCGGTACGGCCCGCAGCGGGTCGCCCATGCTGGACCGGGTACGCGCGCTGCTGGCGAAGGCGGAGTCGACCACGTTCCCGGCCGAGGCGGAGGCGTTGACCGCCAAGGCGCAGGAGCTGATCGCCCGGCACAGCATCGACGAGGCGCTGCTGGCCGGCGGTACGGAGCGTGGCGACCAGCCGAGCGGGGTGCGCCTCGGTGTCGAGACCCCGTACGCGGGGGCGAAGGCGCTGCTGGTGCAGGAGGTGGCGGCGGCGAACCGGTGCGAGGCGGTCTGGTCCGACGACCTCGGTTTCACCACCGTCCTCGGGTGGCCGGCGGATCTCGTGGCGGTGGAGCTGCTCTACACGTCGCTGCTGGTGCAGGCGACGGCCGCGATGCTGCGCGGGCGTGCCGAGCGCCGGCCGGGTTCGGGCCGCCGGACGAAGGTGTGGGACGAGTCCTTCCTCAACGCGTTCGCGCTGCGGATCGGTGAGCGTCTGCGCGCGGCCACCGACGCGGCGACCGAGGCGGCCGGCCAGACGGCCGCCGGGGCGGATCGGCTGCTGCCGGTGCTCGCCCAGCGGGGCGAGGCCGTCCAGGAGCGGCTGGAGACGCTGTTCCCCGGCGTCACCCGGCACCGGCTGAACGTGCGCGACGCCGAGGGCTGGTCGTCGGGCACCTCGGCGGCGGACCGGGCGTCCCTGGACGTCGGCGGCGGCTCCAAGCCCCGACAGGTGCCGGGCCGACCCTGATCCGCCCGGCGTGGGAACGCCACTGTCAGAAGTTTCTGCGATTTTCTTCGGTACGCGGTAGGGAACGGGGTGACGGCTCCGACCCTCCGGTGAGCCGCGCCCCAGCCGGGGCGCGACCAGGAACCGAGGAGCATCCCCGTGAAGTACATGTTGCTGATCTGGAACCGGCCCGGCTTCACCGAGGAGCTGACCGAGCGGGACCGTACCGCCCTGTTCGGCGAGGTCGACGAGATCATGAAGGAGCTGACCGAGACCGGCGAGCTGATCGGCGGCCAGGCGCTGGCCGACCCGTCGCAGACGCAGACGGTCCGACTCGCCGGCGGTCACCCCGAGATCGTCGACGGGCCGTTCATGGAGAGCAAGGAGCAGTTCGCCGGCTACCTGGCCGTGGACTGCGACAGCCCGCAGCGGGCCGCCGAGATCGCCGCCCGCTGGCCGGACGTGCGCTACGGCGGTGCGATGGAGGTCCGCCCGATCATGGACGAGGCCGGGACGGAGATGTGACCGACGACCGGACGGTCGAGGGCCTGCTGCGCACACTCGCGCCGCAGGTCCTCGGCCTGCTGGTCCGCCGGCACGGCCAGTTCGACAGGTGCGAGGACGCGGTCCAGGAGGCGCTGCTCGCCGCCGCGACGCAGTGGCCCGGCCAGGGTGTGCCGGACAACCCGCGCGCCTGGCTGCTCACCGTGGCGACCCGCCGGCTCACCGACGAGTGGCGCAGCGAGAGCGCCCGCCGTCAGCGCGAGGTCGCGGTGGCACTGCGCGAGCCCGCGTACGCCCAGGTGGCGCCTCCGGCGGACGCCGAGCCGGCGGTGCCGGACGCGGACGACACCCTGACCCTGCTGTTCCTCTGCTGTCATCCGGCGCTGAACGGATCGGCGCAGGTGGCGCTGACGCTGCGCGCGGTGGGCGGCCTCAGCACCGCCCAGATCGCCCGGGCGCACCTGGTGCCGGAGGCGACCATGAGCCAGCGCATCCGGCGGGCCAAGCAGCGGATCGAGGCGGCCGGCGCGCGGTTCGCCATGCCCGGACCGGCCGAGCGGGAGGAGCGGCTGCGGACTGTTCTACGGGTGCTCTATCTGATCTTCAACGAGGGGTACACCGCGTCGAGCGGACCGGACCTGCGCCGGGCCGAGCTGACCACCGAGGCGATCCGACTGGGCCGCGTCCTGCACGGGCTGCTGCCCGACGACGGCGAGGTGACCGGGCTGCTGGCGTTGATGCTGCTCACCGACGCGCACCGGGCAGCCCGGGTGGGTCCGGACGGGGAGCTGGTGCCGCTGGCGGAGCAGGACCGTTCCCGCTGGGACGCCGCCGCCATCGCGGAGGGGATCGCGCTGATCACCGAGGCGTTGACCTGGTCGCCGCCCGGCCCGTACCAGCTTCAGGCCGCCATCGCCGCCGTGCACGCGGAGGCGTCGACGGCGGCGGACACGGACTGGCGGCAGATCGTCGCGCTCTACCGGCTGCTGGGCCGGATCGCGCCGAATCCGCTTGTCACGCTCAACCAGGCGGTCGCGGTGGCCATGGTGGACGGCCCCCGGGCCGGGCTCGCCCTGCTCACCCCGTTGGACGCCGACGAGCGCACCGCCGGGCACCACCGGCTCGCCGCGGTGCGGGCGCACCTGTTGGAGCTGGCCGGCGAGCCGGCGGCGGCGCGGGAGGCGTACCTGGCGGCGGCGCGTGGCACGACGAGCCTGCCCGAGCAGCGGTACCTGGAGCTACGCGCCGCCCGACTGGCGGCGCGGCGGTGAGCGCCGCGCCGCCCGCCCGTCAGACGTCGACCGCCGGGCAGCTCGTGCCCCGCGCCGGCACGACCTGGTCGATCAGGTAGGAGTCGACGGCCCGACCCACGCACGGACTGGTGGTGTAGCTGCCGTGCCCCCAGCCCTGATAGGTGAGCAGCACCCCGTGCCGGCCCAACTGCCGGGCCACCGCGCGGGCCCACACGTAGCCGCTCGCCGGGTCGTGCACGGTGGCGGCGATCAGCAGCGGCACGTCGG
This sequence comes from Micromonospora sp. RB23, assembly GCF_053585025.1. Taxonomy (NCBI): domain Bacteria; kingdom Bacillati; phylum Actinomycetota; class Actinomycetes; order Micromonosporales; family Micromonosporaceae; genus Micromonospora; species Micromonospora sp. RB23. Next base: position 839,000 of record NZ_CM132111.1, on the reverse strand, counting down.
TGCGTACCCGCAGCCGGTGCTGGGGGTTGGCGACCGTGGGCGTGCCCAGGCAGGTGACCAGGGCGAACAGCGCCGGCGGGTAGCGCAGGTCGGGCGCGAGCCGTTGGCTGCGGCGCAGGTGCGCGTCGTACTCGGAGTAGTCGCGGACCGGCAGGTACCAGTCCTGGCAGAACACCGCGAAGGGGTACGGGACCACAGCGTCGTCCGCCAGCCTGGTGACGCCCGGCGTCGCGGTGCCCTCCAGCGTGCCGATCCACTCCGCGAGCCCCGGCCACCGGTCGGTCTCGTAGAGCTTCTTGTGAGCGAGGCGGCTCAGCTCGAAGGGAGCGAGCGGGGCACCGGAAGGGTCGGTAAGCGTTCCGCGCGCCGCCCGGGCGTGCAGCCCGGCCCAGATCGCCCGGACGTCCCGACCGTGCAGCACGCAGTCGGCGGACCGGGCACACCAGTCGAGGAACTCGTCGAACGCGTCCTCGGCGGTGACGGCCTGGGTGTCGAGGAAGGCGCGGGTGTCGAGGCTGTGGTCCATCGCGGCCTCCAGGACCATGGCCCGCACCCGAGAGGGGAACAGCTCGGCGTACCGCTCGCCGAGCAGGGTGCCGTACGAGCTGCCGTGGAAGGTGAGCTGCCGTTCGCCGAGCGCGGCGCGGACCGCGTCCAGGTCACGGGCGGCGCTTGTCGTGTCCACGTGGTCGTAGAGCGCACCCGTACGGGCCCGGCAGTCGGCGCGCAGCAGCGCGTTGGTGGCCAGGGTGGCGTCGAACTGTGCCTGGTCGGCGATCACCTGCGGTTGCCGGCCGAGCAGGGTCCGGGAGCAGCGCACCGGGTGGCTGCCGCCGGTGCCGCGCGGGTCGAAGCTGACGATGTCGAACCGGCGGCGCAGGTCGGCGCTGAACCGGGAGCTGCCGTTCACCACCCGATCGACCCCGCTGTCGCCCGGCCCCCCGGGGCCGAAGAACAGCGTGCCCTGCCGGGCTGTCGAATCGGTGGCGACGCGGCGGGCCAGCGCCAACTCGAAACGCTCCCCCCGTGGTCGGTTCCAGTCGACCGGCAGCGACAGGGTGCCGCACTCCGGCGGGGCCTCCCCGACGGGCGGGGCCGGGGCGTCCTCGGCGCAGGAATGCCAGTCGATGACGGGCCGGGCGGCGGCCGGGCTCGCCGGCGTCAGGCCGGTGGCCGTGAGGGCCAGGGCGACCGCCCAGCCGATTCCGGATTTGCGTACGCGCAGCATGGAGTGCTGTCCTCTCCCCGAAGGAGCGTTACCGGTGAAACTCGCCCAGCGGGCGAGGTGATGCTGCTTCCACCCGGGCCGTCGAGTGGCCGCTCGACGGCCCGGGACCTCGACACACGCGGGTCAGTCGACCTCGCGCAGCACACGTTCGAGCGTGGTCATCCGGGTCTCCATCCCGCCCAGCCGGCCGTCCATCGCGGCGAGCAGTCGGGCGTTCTCCGCCTGCGCCTGCACGGCGGTCTCGGCGAGCTTGCGGTAGTCGTCCGCGCGGTTCGCCTCGTACCGGGCCCGCCGGGTCTTGGCGAGCTGCACGACGGTCACCGTGAAGACGCTGATCAGCAGCGCGAACACGCCGAACGCGCCGACCACCTCGGTCCAGTCGTGGTCGCTCATGACCGCGCCTCCGGCTGCTCGCCCGAGTCGGGCACGGTCAGCGTCTCGGCCGCCGCCGCGATGACCTGGGGGGTGAGTGTGAGCACGAACGGCTCCACCTCGTAGTAGTTCATGGCCTTCCCGTCCTCCGACAACTCCATGCGGGCGGTGACCAGCCCGGCCGCCGCCAGCTTCCGTAGGTGGACCTGCAACAGCGCGCGGCTGATGCCCAGTTGCCGGGCCAGCCCGCTGACGTACGCGCGTTCGCGGGCCAACGCGGCGACGACTCGCAGCCGGTGCGGGTTCGCCAGCGTGGCCAGCACCCGGACCAGGTCGTCGCCGGTCGGCGGCGGAGCCGCGCTCATAACCAGCCCTTGCACATGCCAACAGAAGTTAGCAGGTGTGGCGACGTGGCGGTGCGGCACGGAAGCGGAATCAGGGGGATCTCAGGGTCGCGAGAAGGTCCGGACACGACAGCACGCCGGGCCGGTGATGATCACCGGCCCGGCGTGCGGAGTACGTCGTACGTCAGCTCTTGAAGGCGTCCTTGATCTTCTCGCCGGCCTGCTTGAGCTTGGCCGTGGACTGGTCGGCACGACCCTCGGCCTCGAGCTGCTCGTTGTCGGTGGCCCGACCGGCGCCTTCCTTCAGCTTGCCGGCCGCGTCCTCGGTGGCGTTATTGACCTTGTCGTCGAATCCCATTGCCAACCTCCATCGCAAGCGTCGCTACGAAGACAGAGGTACCCCCGTCGTCACCGGTCCAACCATCGCGGTCGTCACAGTTCGTCAGCGGCCGAACGGAAGCGGCGCAGCCGCAGGCTGTTGGCCACCACGAAGACCGACGAGAACGCCATGGTGGCGCCCGCGATCATCGGGTTGAGCAGGCCGGCGGCGGCCAGCGGCAGGGCCGCCACGTTGTAGCCGAACGCCCAGAACAGGTTGCCCCGGATGATGCCGAGCGTGCGCCGGGACAGCCGGATGGCGTCCACCGCCGCGTCCAGGTCGCCCCGGACGAGGGTCAGGTCGGACGCCTCGATCGCCACGTCGGCGCCGGCGCCCATGGCGAGCCCCAGGTCGGCCTGGGCCAGCGCCGGCGCGTCGTTGACGCCGTCACCGACCATCGCCACCGACCGCCGCTGCGCCTGGAGTCGCTTGACCACGTCGACCTTGCCGGTCGGCAGCACCTCGGCGATCACCTCGTCCACGCCCACCTCGGCGGCGACCGCCCGGGCGACGGTGGTGTTGTCGCCGGTCAACAGGATCGGGGTGAGCCCCAGGGCACGCAGCCGCGCCACGGCCGCCCGGCTCGTCGGTCGGACCACGTCGGCGACCGCGAGCACGCCCCGGGCCCGTCCGTCCCAGCCGGCGACGATCGCCGTACGACCGGCGGCCTCCGTGTCCCGCACGGCCCACTCGACCTCCGGCGGTACGTCGACACCGTGTTCACGCAGCAGCCGGACCCGGCCGAGCAGCACGACGCGCTCCTCGACCGTGCCGGTCACGCCCAGCCCTTCGAGGTTGGCGAAGCCGGTCACCGGGGGCAGTGCGCCCGCCTCGGCGGCCCCCACGGCGACGGCCCGGGCGATCGGGTGCTCGGAGGCGGCCTCCACCGCCCCGGCGAGCCGAAGCAGCTCCGCCCGGTCCTCGCCACTGGCCGGGGCCACGCCCACCAGCGTCATCCGACCGGTCGTCACGGTGCCCGTCTTGTCCAGCACGACGGTGTCGACCCGGCGGGTCGACTCCAGCACCTCCGGCCCCTTGATCAACACGCCGAGCTGGGCGCCGCGACCGGTCCCGACCAGCAGCGCGGTCGGCGTGGCCAGACCCAGGGCGCACGGGCAGGCGATGATCAGCACGGCCACGGCGGCGGTGAACGCGGCGGTCGGGCCGGCGCCGGTGCCGAGCCACCAGCCGAGGGTGCCCACGGCCAGGGCGATGACGATCGGCACGAACACCCCGGAGATCCGGTCGGCCAGCCGCTGCACGGCCGCCTTGCCGCTCTGCGCCTGCTCTACCAGGTCGGCCATCCGGGCCAGTTGGGTGTCCCCGCCGACCCGGGTAGCGGTGACGATCAGCCGGCCGCCCGCGTTGATCGTCGCGCCGACCACAGCGTCGCCGGGGCCGACCTCGACCGGCACCGACTCACCGGTCAGCATGCTGGCGTCGACGGCGGACGTGCCCTCGTCGACCACACCGTCGGTGGCGACCTTCTCGCCGGGGCGGACCACGAACCGGTCGCCGACGGCGAGCCGGTCCACCGGGACCAGGGACTCCACCCCGTCCCGCAGCACCGTCACCTCCTTCGCGCCGAGTTCGAGGAGCGCGCGCAGCGCAGCGCCCGCGGTCCGCTTGGACCGGGCCTCGAAGTAGCGACCGGCCAGGATGAACACGGTCACCCCGGCGGCGGCCTCCAGGTAGATGTTGCCGGCGCCGTCGCTACGGGTGATGGCGAGGCGGAACGGGTGCGTCATCCCGGGCATGCCGGCGTCGCCGAGGAAGAGCGCCCAGAGCGACCACCCGAACGCGGCGAGCGTGCCGAGCGAGACCAGCGTGTCCATGGTGGCCGCGCCGTGCCGCAGGTTGGTCCAGGCCGCGCGGTGGAACGGCAGCCCACCCCAGACGACCACCGGGGCGGCCAGGGTCAGCGAGAGCCACTGCCAGTAGTCGAACTGCCAGGGCGGCACCATGGCCAGCACGACCACCGGCACGCTCAGGACCGCCGAGACCCACAGCCGGGTGCGCGGCCCCCGCAGCGGGTCCTCCACCGGAGCCTCGGCGGTCGGCGGGGCCGGCAGGGCCGCCGAGTAGCCGGTCTTCCGGACGGTCTGGATCAGGTCGTCCGGGGTCACGTCGTCGGCGTACCGGACGGTCGCCTTCTCGGTGGCGTAGTTGACGGTGGCGCTCACACCGTCCATCCGGTTGAGCTTCTTCTCGACCCGCGCGGCGCACGCGGCGCAGGTCATCCCCCCGATCGCCAGTTCGATCCGGTTCGGCGCCTCGGGCAGCGGTCTGCTGGTGGTGGTCATCTCGTCTGGTCCCGTCAGTTGTGCCCGTGCCCGGGGGTGCCGTGGTCGGCCCCGCCGGTCGGCGTCGGCGCGCCTGTCGCGGCCGGGGCAGCGCCGGCCACGACGGTGAACTCCGCGGTGTGCACACGCCCGTCGTGCTGGAAGTCGAGGTAGAGCCGGTAGGCGCCGGCCGAAGGCACCTCGGCGTGGAAGGTGACGGCGGGGCCGGGCGGGGTGCGTCCGTCGCCGGGCGTCCCGTCCGGGTGCACGTGCAGGTACGCCAGGTCGCCCCGACGCAGCGCCACCAGATGCCCGTACGCCCCGAGGTAGGGCTCCAGGTCGGTGACCGGCTGCCCGCCGCGGCTCACCGTGAGGGTGAGCGCCGAGGTGCGGCCCGGCTGGGGCGTACCGGCCAGGGTGACCGTGTAACCGTCGACCGTGGTGCTGGTCGCCGGGGCGGGCAACGCCCGCTCGGTCAGCTCGCCGGGGACGGTCACATCCACGCCGAGGGTCAACGGCTCGCCCCCGGTGGGCGCGAAGTCGGCGAACGCCCGCCACTGCCCGGCGCCCGCCAGCGGAGTGGCGACCCGCCAGGTGCCGTCCGGGCCGAGATCGGGGTGGACGTGCCGGAAGCCGGACAGGTCCCGTCGCGCGACGATCAGGTGCATCCGCTTGTCGTGCGCGACGTCGTACCTGGTCACCGGTCGGCCGTCCGGCCCGTCGATCCGGAACGCGAACTCGCCGGCCGGCGCGGTGACCGGTTGGAGCGTGTAGCCCCGGTCGGAGACGAGTAGCCCGCCGGGAACGAGATCGGCGGCCTCGCCGCTCGTGGCCGGGCCCGGGACGCGGGCGACGTCCGGGCGGCTCTGCGCGACCGGGTCGGCCGGGTCGACCACCCGACCGAACCCGTACGCCGCGCCGAAGACCGCCGCGAGGCCGAGGGCGAACGCGCCCAGTCTCGTCACTGTGGGCATCCCGGACCCTCCGCTCACGCCTCGACGAGGTCGTAGCCGGCCTCGTCGACAGCGGCCCGGACGGCCTCGGTGTCCACGGGCTGCTCGCTGCTGACGGTGACCTGGCCGCTGGCGAGATCGACCCGCACGTCGCGCACGCCCTCGATCGCGCCCACCTCGGCGCTGACCGCGCTGACGCAGTGCCCGCAGGTCATGCCCTGCACCTGGTACGTCGTGTCGACCATCGGACGCCTCCTCTCGTAGTACCGGTACCCGGTGGGGGTATGCCGGCAGAGAACGGACATTACCATACCCCCTAGGGGTACGCTATCCTCGTCGCCATGACCACACCCACCCCGATTCGCGGGTACACCGCCAGCAAGGACCAACTGCTCGCGCGCCTCCGCCGCGTCGAGGGCCAGGTCCGTGGCATCGAGAAGATGGTCGACGAGGACCGCTACTGCATCGACGTGCTCACCCAGATCTCCGCGATCCAGGCCGCGCTCGACAAGGTGGCCCTGGGCCTGCTCGACGGGCACGCCCGGCACTGCATGCACGAGGGGGCGGCCGAGGGCCGGGCCGACGAGATGGCCACCGAGATGATGGCGGCCGTCGGCCGGCTCATGAAGCGCGGCTGAGCGCCGCACTCCCGCTCCCGGTCATTCTTCCGGAACAGGCCCCAGGCGTACCCGGCGCAGCAACTGCGCGTTGAGCGCCACCACGATGGTGGACGCGGACATCAGCACCGCCGCCACCGCCGGGCTCAGCGCCACCCCGGCCCCGGCGAGCACCCCGGCCGCCAGGGGCAGCGCCACCACGTTGTAGCTCGCGGCCCAGGCCAGGTTCTGCCGCATCTTGCGGTACGACGCCCGGGAGAGCCGGACCACGGCCCCGACGCCGCGCGGGTCGGACGACGCCAGCACCACCCCGGCGGACTCGATCGCCACATCAGTTCCCGCCCCGATCGCGATACCCACGTCGGCGCGGGCCAGCGCCGGCGCGTCGTTCACCCCGTCACCGACCATCGCCACGGTCAGCCCACGCCGCTGGAGTTCCGCCACCCGGCTGTCCTTGTCGGCCGGCAGCACCTCGGCGAAGACCTCGTCCACACCGGCCCGGAAGCCCAGCTCGGCGGCGACCGAGTCGGCCACCGACCGCGCGTCTCCGGTGATCATGGCGATGGTGCGGACGCCGTCGGCCCGCAGCTCGGCGATGGCCTGCCGGGCCTCCGGGCGTACCGCGTCGGTGAGCGCGAACGCCCCGAGCACCGTGTCCGGCAACCGCACGAGATAGAGCACCACGGCACCGTGTGACGACCAGCGTCCGGTCGCCTCCCGCAACTCGTCGGGCAGCGGTCCACCCCGCTCGCGCAGCAGGGCCGGCCCGCCCACCGCGTACTCCGTACCGTCGACGGTGGCCCGCACGCCGCGGCCCGGCAGCGAGCGGAAGCCGGCGGCACGGGCCGGCCCACCCGACCCGGCCGCCGCCACGATCGCGCGGGCCAGCGGATGTTCGCTGTCGGACTCGACACCGGCGGCGATCCGCAACGCCTCGTCGCGCCCCACACCCGGGGCCGTCACCAGGTCGGTGACCGCGTGCTCGCCCCGGGTCAACGTGCCGGTCTTGTCGAACAGCACCGCGTCGACGGTGCGCATGCGCTCCAACGCGAGCCGGTCCTTGACCAGGATCCCGCCCCGCGCGGCCAGCGCCGTGGAGAGCGCGACGACGAGCGGGATGGCCAGGCCGAGCGCGTGCGGACAGGCGATCACCAGAACGGTGACGGTACGCACCACCGCCTCGTCGGGCTCACCGAGCGCGGTCCAGACCAGCAGGGTGAGCACGGCGGTACCGGTGGCCACGTAGAAGAGCGCGGCGGCGAACCGATCGGCGAGCAGTTGGGCACGTCCGCCCGAACGCTGCGCCTGCGCGACCATGCGCTGGATGCCCGCGAGCGCGGTCTCGTCGCCCAGCGCCTCGACACGCACCCGGATCGCCGAATCGGTCGCGACGGTGCCGGCCACCACCCGATCCCCCGTCGACCGGGCGACCGGACGCGACTCGCCGGTGATCATCGACTCGTCCAGCTCCGCGTCGCCGTCGACGATCCGCCCGTCCGCCGGCACCCGACCCCCGGGCCGGACCAGCACCACGTCGTCGACCCGCAGCCCGTCCAGCGGTACGCGCTCTACCTGCCCGTCCGCCGCCACGCGCTCGGCCTCGTCGGGCAGCAGCGCCGCGAGCGCCGCCAGCGCCCCACGGGCCTGCCCGATGGCCTTCATCTCCTGCCAGTGCCCGAGCAGCATGATGGTGACCAGCGCCGCCAGCTCCCACCAGAAGTCCAGGTCGAAGGCGCCCAGGCTGGTCGCCAGCGATGCGGCGTACGCCACGGTGATCGCCATCGCGACCAGCAGCATCATGCCCGGCGCGCGGTCCCGGATCTCACGTACCGCGCCGACCAGGAACGGCCAGCCACCCCAGAGGAACACCACCGAACCGAGCACCGGCCCGACCCAGGAGCGACCCGGCACGTCCAGCCGGAGCCCGAGCCCGTCCACCACCAGGTGACTGGTCAGCACCACCGGCACGGTGAGCACCAGACAGACCCAGAACCGGCGACGGAACATGGCCGGGTCGTGCCCCGCGTGCTTGTCGTGCTGCGCGTGCTTGTGGTGCTGTCGGTGGTCGGTGGGTGGCTCGGGCATGACTCCACGATCCCGCTCCAGCGGGGCAGTGTCAGCGGTTCGACTCCCGGCGACACTTCGGCACGACCGGCGACAGCCCGTCGCACTGGTTAGCATCGTCCCGCGATGACCCACCGGATCCCGCCGCCGACACGGGCGACGGCGCCGACGCGGCGCGGCCCCGTCCCGCACCGACTTGATCACTTCATCACTCTCCGTGATCTCCGCATCGCCAGGCGGCGAACTGACGCGCTCGTACCCGCGTTCGTCCGGCGAAGCTGAACCGCGCAGCCCCGTCGGCACGTACCCCGCACCGGATCGTTGGGAGTTTCGCATTGGGTTCCGGCCACAGCCATTCCGCTCGACCCGCCCCGCCCCGGGTACGACGGATCCTCGTCGCGACGGTGGTGCCGCTCTTCGTGGCCACCGTCGTCGCCGCCGTGGTGCTGTGGCCCCGGGACGGCGCGCCGAAGAACGGTGGCACGGACATGCCGCGCTACCACGGCACGGTGACCCGGGTGGTGACCGAACCCTGCCCGCCCTCGGCCAGCCCGGAGGGCGCGCCGGCCAGCGGGCCGTGCGGCACCGTGGACGTGCTCCTCGACGACGGGCCGCGCGCCGACCAGCGGGTGAGCACGCCCGTCCCCGCCGGGCCCGGAGCGCCACGGGTCGAGGTGGGTGACGACGTCATCCTGGTCGAGCTGGCCGACCCGACCGACCCCGCCACCAGCACCTGGAACATCGCCGAGCACCAGCGCGGGACACCGCTGGTGTGGCTCGTGGTGGTCTTCGCCGCCGCCATCGTCGCGTTCGGCAGGTGGCGGGGCCTGGCGGCGCTCGCCGGCCTGGCCGCCAGTTTCGCCATCCTGCTCACCTTCGTGTTGCCGGCCATCGGCGCGGGCCGGTCGCCGCTGCTGGTGGCGGTGGTCGGCGCGGCCCTGATCATGTTCGTGGTGCTCTACCTGACACACGGAGTGACCGCGCAGACCTCCGTCGCGGTCCTCGGCACCCTGGGCAGCCTGGTGCTCACCGGCGTGCTCGCGACCGCCGCCACGGCCGCCACCCAGCTCACCGGCTTCGGCAGCGAGGACGCCACCACGCTCTCGATGTTCCAGGCCGATGTGGACCTGCGGGGCCTGCTGCTCGCCGGGATCATCATCGGCTCACTCGGGGTGCTGGACGACGTGACCGTCACCCAGGCCGCCACCGTCACCGAACTGTCCAACGCCAACCCCGGGTTGAGTCGACGACAGCTCTACCGGGCGGCCACCCGGGTCGGCCGGGCGCACATCGCCTCCACGGTCAACACCATCGTGCTCGCGTACGCGGGCGCGTCCCTGCCCCTGCTGCTTCTGCTCACCGCCGACTCGCGGCCCGTCGGGCAGCTCCTGACCAGCGAGTTCCTCGCCCAGGAGATCGTCCGCAGCGCGGTCGCCACGCTCGGCCTGATCGCCGCCGTACCCCTCACCACCGGGCTGGCCGCGGTGGTGACCGCGGCCGGGTCGACGGCCCCGCCGGACGCGGACGCCCCGCCACCGCGCCCCCGCGCGGACCGGACGGAGGCGCTGGCCGCTCTCAGTTCACCGCCGGCGGCACGGGCCGACGGGCCCGATCCGCAGCGGGACGCACCCCCATCCACCGCCACCACCGGGTGGCCAGAGCCGAACAGGAGCACGGATACGGCATGGTGACACTCCTCAGCGTGACCGGACCGGGCACTCGCCTTGAGAACCGCGTCACTGGTCACTCAACGCCATGGCGAAATGACGCTTTTAGTAGGCATCGGGACGTAGCTCAGGCGGTGGACTCTCGGGTAACCTCGCTGCCGGTCACCGACGAAGGCGCGCAGCGGCGCCTGCGGTGCCACCGCCCAATCGCCAACCGGCGAGCCGGGGACCCAGGTACGTGGGGTGAATCCGCGACAGCGGTAGGGGCCACTTCCGCCCCGAACCCGTCAGCTAACCCGGTCGGCGGTCGACGGAAGGGAAGATTGTGACGGCACCCCTACGCCGCTGGTTGAGGCCCGTGGTGGCCGTGCTCGCTGCGCTGACCGTGTTCGCCGGGCCCCTCCCGGCCCACGCCGCCCCGACGACGCCCACCCCGTCCGGGCACGAGGAGGACAGCGACGAGCCCAAGCTGATCACCGACGTCATCGAGCAGACCAACCGGGACTACGTGGCGGCCAAGTCCAAGTTGGACAAGTCCAAGAAGCGGCAGCTCGAGCTGGCCGCGGAGGTCGAACGGGCCAAGGCCGACCTGGCCGCGCTGGAGCCGCAGGTCGCGCAGATCGCCGCCCAGTCGTACCGGACCGGGCGGATCGGCGCGATGGCGATGCTGCTGGAGAGCGACGCCCCGGACTCGTTCGTCCGCCGGGCGGCGGCGCTCGACGAGATGAACATGGTCAACGGGAAGAAGCTCGCCGAGGTCAACGCGGTCAAGTCCCGCGCCGAGCAGGCCAAGCTGGCGCTCGACGCCGAGGTACGGGAGCAGCAGAAGCAGACCGCGCTGATGGCCAAGGACAAGCGGGACGCGGAGAAGTCACTCGCCCTGGTCGGCGGTAAGGGTTTCACCGGCGGCCTGGTCGACGCCACCTCGCCGGTCGCCCGGATCGGCCCGGGGCGCACCGCCGACGGGGACTGGAAGCCGCAGTCGTGCAGCGAGCCCGACCCGACCACCTCCGGCTGCGTCACGCCGCGCACGCTGCACGCGTACAAGGAGGTCAAGCGGGCCGGGTTCAACCGGTTCGTGGGCTGCCACCGCAACGGTGGACCGTACGAGCACCCGAAGGGTCGCGCCTGTGACTGGTCGTTGCAGAAGAGCGGCTTCAGCCCGTGGCACAACAACGACACCCGGATGTACGGCAACAACGTGGCCGCGTTCCTCATCCGCAACGCCGACCGGCTCGGCATCTACTACGTGATCTGGAACCGGCAGATCTGGTTCCCGGCGACCGGCTGGAAGTCGTACAGCGGTCCGTCGAACCACACCGACCACGTACACATGTCGCTGCTCTGATCCGGCGCCCAGCAGTGCGAGGGCCGTCCCGCCGTCCGGTGGGGCGGCCCTCGGCGCGTCAGGCGGCGGTGGTGGTCGTCGCCGGGTCGTCCGAGGGCTCGTCGCCCGTGTCGGCACCGGCAGGTACGGGAGTCACCGGCCGCACCACTCCGGCGGCGAGCCGGTACGACATGCCCACCACCGCGCACCGCCCCCGCGCCACCTCGTCGGCCAGCACCGGCGACTGCCCGAGCAGCGTCTCGACGGTCTGCGCGATGTGGATGTCGACGATGCCGTCGATGTCGTCCACGCCCTCGGCCGTGGCCCGCCGAAGGCTGGGCAGCACCGCGTCGACGACGGCCGGAAGGTGCCCCGGTGGCGCGATGCCGGTGGCCGCCGCCTCACGGGCCGCCTGCACGGCGCCGCAGGAGTCGTGGCCGAGCACCACCACCAGCGGAGTGCCGAGGACGGCCACCGCGTACTCCACGCTGCCCAGCACCTCCGGGCCGGTGGTGTGCCCGGCGGTCCGGACGACGAAGAGGTCGCCCAGCCCCCGGTCGAAGATGATCTCGGCGGCCAGGCGGGAGTCGGAGCAGCCGACGATCACCGCGAAGGGGTGCTGCCCGTCCGCCACGGCGGCCCGGTGCCCGGCGTCCTGGTTGGGGTGGCGCGGCGCTCCGGCCACGAAGCGACGGTTGCCGCCGATCAGCTCGGCGTACGCTCGGGCCGGCTCGGTCGTGATCGACGTTCGATCGACGGCCCGCTGCGTGCCCGGCTGCCCGCCAGGCGTACCGGAACGGCTCATCCCCGCACCTCGTCTCCACGCGTTTGACCTGCTCAACAGGCTTTTTCACCCGGCCGGCGGTGGGCGCTGGCCCGCGCTCAACGGTCACACGCACCACAAGATGCGTCAAGATATGCGTGATTTAGATTTCATACGTTGACCCGGAAAGGCGGCCCCACGATGGCGAGCACGGCGGCCGGCGCCGGCCGGAACTGGACATTCCTCACCAACCACGGGCATGTGCTCCTCGCCATCGCCCGCGACCCCACCGCCCGACTACGCGACGTGGCGGCGGAGGTGGGCGTCACCGAGCGGGCCGCCCAGGCCATCGTCGCCGACCTGGAGGCCGAGGGTTACCTGCACCGCACCCGGGTGGGGCGTCGCAACGAGTACACCCTGAACCCCGCCGGCCGGTTCCGGCACCCCGCCGAGGCCGAGGTACAGGTCGGCGACCTCCTCGCGCTGTTCACCCCACCCCCCGCCGACGACGCCCGCTGACAACGGCGTTACGCGCCGACGTCGCCGGGCCGCTGCCCGACGCGGCGCAGCGGTAATCTCTGCGGGTGCGCGAATGCCTGCCGCCGAGCGCGACCGAACCGCCCCGCCGTACCGTCCGCGCCGTCCTCAGTGGAACGATCGCGGCCCTGCTCGGGGCCGCCCTGGTGGTGGCCCCCGGTGCCCCGGCGGCAGCGGCGGCGCCCGTCTGCGGTCCGGCCGGTGAGGACGGCCTGGTGGAGATGCCGTGGGCGCTGCGCCGGCTGGATCCGGTGTCGGCCTGGCCGATCTCGCGCGGCGCCGGGGTGACGGTGGCGGTCATCGACTCCGGGGTCTCGGCCATCCACCCCGCCCTGAAGAACCGGGTGCTCCCCGGGCGCGACTTCAACAACCTGACCAACTACAGAGGCCAGTGCGACCTGGCGGGCCACGGCACGATGGTCGCCGGCATCATCGCCGGCCAGGACGGCACCGGAGCACCGTTCAGCGGTATCGCCCCGGCGGCCCGCATCCTGCCGATCCGAGTGCTGCCGGACGCCAAGGGCACCAACGACGAGGCGCTGCCCGGGCAGATCGCCGCGGCCATCGACTGGGCGGTCGACAACGGCGCCGACGTGATCAACCTGTCCCTGGTGACCCTGCCCCGACCCGAACTGGCCCGGGCCGTCGAACGCGCCCTCGCCCAGCGGGTGATCCTGGTCGCCGCCGCCGGCAACCGGCAGGAGACGCAGGAGGACAAGCCGGCGTACCCGGCCGCCTACCCGGGCGTCATCGCCGTCGCCGGCGTGGACGAGCAGGGCGGGCACGTCGGCACCTCGGTCAGTGGCAGCTACGTCGACGTCGCCGCGCCGGGCCTGAACATCGTCGGTCCCGCGCCCGGTGGATCCGGCTACCGTGCCGAACCGACGGGTGGCACCAGCTTCGCCGCCGCGTACGTCTCGGGGGCGGCGGCGCTGGTCCGGGCCGCGTACCCGGACCTCACCCCGGAACAGGTCGCCGACCGGCTGGAGCGTACGGCGGACAACCCGCCGCAGGGCCGGAACGCCGAGGTCGGTTACGGGGTGGTGAACCCGTACCGGGCGGTGTCGAGTCTGCTGGGCACCCGCACCAATCCGCCGGTCGCGGCGCTCGCCGCGCCCGCTCCCGAAGCCGATCCGCTGAGCTGGCAGCGCACCGCGGCGATCTGGGCGGCTGTGGTCGGCGCCCTGCTCACCGTGCTGCTGCTGATCACCCGGCCGATCGTGGCGCGGGGCCGCCGACGCGGCTGGCGTGCGGGCCGGCGCACGGACGAGCCGCTCACCGACTGAGCCCGGTCACGACGCCGGTGCGGTCCACCACACCAGCGCCGTGCCGCGATGCTCAGCGCAGGATGCCGGAGGTGCCGCCGCCGTCCGCGCCCCACACGTCCTCGTCCTCTTCCAGCCAGGTGTTGCGGACGGTGTCCTCCTCGCCGTAGCCGGCACCGCCACCAGCGCCAGCTACGCCACCGGCACCGCGCGCACCCGCGCCACGCCCTCCGGCGCCCGCCGCGCCCCGACCGGCGCCGCCCCGGCCGGCACCACCGCCACCACCGGCGACGCCACCCATACCGGGTGCCATGCCACCGGCCAGCTTGCCGCCCGCGCCGAGCCGACCACCGGCGCCCCGGCCGCCACCGCGACCGGCGCCCGCCGCGCCGCCACCCATCATCGGGCCCATGCCCGGGGAGACCGCCCGACCGAGCGCGCCGCCACCCGCGAGAGCGCCGACGCCTCCCCCGGCGCTGCCCAGACCACCACCGCCGCCGCCGAGCCCGGGCGAGGAGCCCAGGCCACCGGAGCCGAGGCCGGAGCCCAGCCCGGGTGAACCGCCACCGCCCGCACCCGCGAGGCCGCTGCTGAACTCGTCGTCCACGCCGCCGACGCCCGGAACGCTGCCGGTGCCCGGGTAGTCGCCCGTGCCGGGGGTGTCGTATCCGCCGGAGAGGTCGGGGTGGGTGCCGGACCCGCTGGGCAGGTTTCCGGTACCCGGCATGTCGCCGGTGCCGATCGAGGGCGAGGCGCCCAGGCCACCCCCGCCGCCACCGCCGCCGAGCTTCGGCACACCGCCGCCACCGCCGCCACCACCGCCGCCGTTGCCCAGGTCGGGAATGCCACCCCCGGTATCGACCGTCGTAATGGGCTTGGCCTCACCGGGCAGGCCGGGAGCGATGGTCTGGTAGTCGCCGCTCACCTGCTCATAGACCCGGGCCGCGTCCTCCGACTGGTCGTTGATCCAGTCGGCGATCGCCGTCACCGGGTCGAACCAGCCGAGGAAGTCCGGCGAGACCTTCGCCTCGAAGAAGCCGACACCGAGGGTCAGCTTGGCGTTGCGTGCCTCCAGCACGTCGTTGACGCAGGTCGCCGGGACCGGGAAGTCCCGCTGGGCCGCGGTGAGCTTGTCGGCGGCGGACTTGAGCGACTGGACGATGCCGGTGCCCTTCTCGGCGTCCGCCACGATCTGCCCGGTGTCCTTGGAGATCTGCTCGACGTGACCCTTGAACGCCTCGTACGCCGGGCCCTTCCAGGTCGTGCCCAGATCCTTGATGTTGGTGTCGAGGCTCTGCTTGACGTTGTTGAGATTCTTGATCAGTTGTTCCCAGCCGAGGGCGGCGCTCTCCACGTCACCCGGCCGGCCGTCGATGACGACCTTCTGGCACATCTCTTCCCAGCTCAGGCCCATCTGCCGTCCTCCCCCGTCCTAGCGTCCGTCGCCGTTGCCGGCCACGTCACCGAAGACACGCTGCATGTCGGCGGCGGACATCCTGTTCTGCTCCTCCGCCGTCTCGTAGTTCTGCTTGACCTGGCGCAGCGCCTCCGCCGCGTCGTACAGGCTCTGCGAGAGCTTCCGGACACCGGACTCGGTGCCCTGGTAGAGCCCCTGGTGCTTGGCGGCCAACCGGGCCGCCCAGTCGAACCCCCCGAGCGGGCTCGGCTGGCCGCCGGCCCCACCCGCCACGCCGCTGGTGGCGCCACCCATCAGGTCCTGGATGTCGACCATGTCGTAGGAGAGCTTGTTCAGGTACGCGGCATGGGTCTCCAGCCAGGTGATGGCCGAGTCCAGGCTGGTCGCGTCCCACTCGGTCTTGACGCCGGCCTCACCGGGCGCGGCGATCAGACCCTCCGGCGTCGCGGCGTGGTTGACGTTGTCGATCTCCAGGCCGGTCACGGCCAGACCCGACGTCGGTATCCCGCCCACCGGGACCGGGATGTAAAGATCGTCGTTCACGTACCGTTCCGGCTGGGTGGTCCTGTCGTCCGTCATCGGTCCCCTCCCCGAAACCCTGACTGGTGGTGTGCGCTCACTACTGCTGATGCGGGCCCGGCTGCGGTGGGCCCGAGCCCGGCCAGCCGGACTGGCCCGGCGCGGTCGGATGACCGGGCGGGTACCCGGACTGGCCCGGTGGCGGGCCGTACCCCGGGACGGGCTGCTGCGGCGGGCCGTAACCCGCCGGTGGCGGCTGGGTGGCGGGCCAGCCGGGTGGCGGCATGCCGGGTGTGCCGGGGTACGGGCCGACGGCCGCCGGCGGTGTGCGCCGCTTGCGGCGTCGCAGCACCACGAACAGCACGATCAACCCGATGATGGGCACGCCCAGGCAGAGCCCTGCCTGGACGATCGCGCCGGCCTTGTTCGAGACGCCGAACTCGACCGCCGGACCGTCGTCGTCACCCGGTCGGGTCGCGCCGCCGGCGCGGGTCGGGCCGGCCGCCTCGCCCTTCAACAGCGGGTTCGCCGTCACGGCGGGCACCGAGCGGGTCAGCGCGGCGACCGGATCGACCCGGCCGAAGCCGAACTGCGGGTCCCGGCCGGCCGGCCCGGCGTCGCGGGCCGTCTCGATCAGCCGGCTGATGACATTGGGCGCGTCGAGCTTCGGGTACTTCGAGCGGATCAGCGCCACCACGCCGGAGATGATGGCGCCCGCCGAACTGGTACCGCTGCCGAGCGAGTAGCCGTTCGGTGAGACGACCTTCGGCACCGGCCCGATGATGCTCTCCATCGGACTCGCGATGACTGCCTCCGGGCCCTGCACCGAGCCGGCGAAGAAGCCACCCCGCTTGTCGAATCCGGTGACGGCGACGACACCGGGGATGTTGGCCGGTGACATGACCTCTCGATCGCCCTGCTCGGTGTTGCCCGCGGAAGCGACGACCACGGCGTCCTTGCTCAGGGCGTAGTTGATGGCGTCCACCAGCTCCGGAGGCGCCGCCGTGTCCGCGGTGTGCAGCGAGAGGTTGATGACGTCGGCGCCGTTGTCCGCGGCCCACCGGACGCCCAGGACAAGGTCGTCGGTGGTCGAACTGGCACCCATCGAGACCGGAAGGATCTTCGCGGCCGGCGCGATGCCCAACTCGTGCATCGCGCCACCGCCGCGCCCGGCGATGGTGCCGGCCATCTTGGTGCCGTGGCCCTTGTCCTTGTCGTCGTCACGCCGGCCGTCCGACGCGGCAGTGGCGTTGGTGCCGTGCCCGGCGAGCACCTGCCCGCGCAGATCCGGATGACTGGCCTCGACCCCGGTGTCGACGACGGCGACCACGACACCCGCGCCCTTGGTGATCTGGTGCGCGGCAGGGATCTTGAGATAGTCCAGGTACCACTGAAGGCCACGGACCGTGTCGGCGGCCCGGGCCGGCGCCGGAGCGACGGTCACCGCGGGGACCAACGCGGCGCAGAGCGCCAGCGCGGCCGCGCCCACAGCCCGTGTCGATCGGAAAGGCTTCCCCGTACGCATCGCTCTCCCGTATCTCGCCGACGCCTACACAATGCGGCTCCGGCCCGGTCGAGCCGGACCGGAGCCGCATCGGTGATTGTGTCAGCCCCACACCTTGGAGTTGCTCATCTCGGTGGAGACGTAGTTCTCGCGGGCGATGCCGACGGCACCACCGATCTCGTTCAGGATCCGGTTGATGTCCCGGACCGACGAGTCCCACTTCGCCTGGTGCTGCTCGTAGGCGGTGCGGTCCTCGCCCTCCCACTCGAGCTTGGACAGCATCGACCGCAGCGTGTCCAGCTTCTCGTCGATGGTCTTCGAGATGGCCTGCATCTGCTGGTTGCTGCTCTCGAGGACCGCGTAGTCAACCTTGATCGTCACGATTTCCTCCTCTGCTGGCTACGGATCACGGGTTGAGAGCAGAGTGGAACTTGTCCAGCATCTGCTGCTGCTCCTCGTCGTTGACCTGGTGCGTCGTACCCGACTTGTCGAGCAGGTCCGCGATGTTGTCCATCGCGGTCAGCAGACTCACGGTGTCCTCGTTCCAGCGAGTCATGAGCGACTGGAACCCCGTGGACGCCTGACCCTTCCACGCCATGGCCAGGTCGTCGACTACGTTCCACAGCTTCTTCAGCTCGCCGTCGACCTCGCTGCGCGTGGACCGCACGTCACTCGCGGCGGTATGCAGAGTCGCAGCTTCGACCTCGAACGCCATGCTTCACACCCTTCCGTCATGTTGTGTGGCGGCGGCTTTGCCGCGCCCCTCCCCCGCGGCAAGGCAGCAACACCCCACCGACGGACACTCCATCAGAGACGGTAGCGGAATCTGTCCAGCCACCGCAGCCCTGACCGGGTCCGATCGATGGATGGTGGTGGATCGGACCCGGTGGGACCACCCGTACCGGTCCGCACGGACCACCCGAGTGGCTCGATCAGGCCGGCTCGGACCAGGCGGTCTGGATGAGCTGCTGACCGTCGCGCCGCCGGACGAGCGTGCCCCGGCCAGGCGGCTGCGGGCTCGGACGCAGAGTGCCGAACACCGCGCCCTCCTCCCGGTTGCCGGACATCAGCAGGCCGGGAGAGTCCAGCTCACGCAGCCGTTGCAGCACCGGCTCGTAGAGCGCCCGCGCCACACCGCCGACCCGACGGGTGATGATCAGGTGCAGCCCGATGTCGCGGGCCTGCGGCAGCAGCTCGTGCAGGGCGCTCAGCGGATTGCTGCCGCCGGAGGCCACCAGGTCGTAGTCGTCCACCAGGATGTACAGGTCCGGACCCTTCCACCAGCTACGGTCCCGGAGCTGGGCGGTGGTCACGTCCGGGCCCGGCAGCCGGTTGGACAGCGCGCTGCGGATCGAGGCGAGCCCCTGCGCGAACGCCTGGTTCGACGGCGCGTAGTCGAGCAGGTGATCGCCCTCGACCGCGCCCAGCAGGCCGCGCCGGTAGTCGGCGATCACCAGCCGGGCCTGCGCGGGCGTGTACCGCTCGGTGATGCCCCGCGCGATCAGCCGCAGCAGGTTGGTCTTGCCGCACTCGGCGTCACCGAAGACGGTCAGGTGCGGCTCGTTCGCCAGGTCCAGGTAGACCGGCGCGAGCGCCGACTCGTTGACACCGATCGGCAGGCCGGGCGCCGACCGGTCGATAATGCGGGCCAGCTCGGACACCGGCAGCCGGCGCGGCAGCAGCCGTACCTTCGGCGCGGGACGTCCCGGCCAGTTCGCCGCCACGTGCCCGGCCAGTGCGACCGACGCCTCACTCAGGTCCTCGATGTCGCGTCGACCGTCGATGCGCGAGATGGCCGTGAGGAAGTGCAGCTTGTCCCGGGTGAGGCCGCGACCGGGTGACTTCTCCGGCACGTTCATCGCCGAGCGCCGGTCGATCTCGGACTCCGCGGCGTCGCCCAGACGCAGCTCCAGCTTGGTGCCGAGCAGGTCCCGCATGTTGATCCGGATCTCCGCCCACCGCACCGCGGTGAGCACGACGTGCACCCCGAAGCCGAGGCCCCGGTTGGCGAGCGTCGTGATGGTCTGTTCCAGCTCCTCGTAGTCCTGGCGCAGCGTGTTCCAGCCGTCCACCACCAGGAACACGTCGCCGAACGGGTCGTCGGCGAACTCGCCGGCCGCCCGCCGACGTCGGTAGCTCGCCACCGAGTCGATGCCGTGCTGGGCGAAACGCGTCTCCCGCTCGTCCAACACCGCGACCACCTCGGCCACCGTGCGGCGTACCGCCTCGACGTCCCGACGACCGGCCACACCGGCCATGTGCGGCAGCCGTTCCAGGCTGCGCAGCGCACCGCCGCCGAAGTCGAGGCAGAAGAACTGCACCTCACGAGGCGTGTGGGTGAGCGCCAGCGAGGCCAGCAGCGACCGCAGCATGGTGCTCTTGCCGCTGAGCGAACCGCCGACGATGACCACGTTGCCGCCCGCGCCGGCCAACTCGACCATCATCGGATCGCGGCGCTGCTCGTACGGGCGGTCCACCACACCGACCGGCACCGTCAGACGTCCCCGGCCCGGCCAGGACGCCGTGCACAACCCGTACGTCGGGTCGACGGCCAGCGGGCCGAGCAGTTCGCCCAGGCCCGGTGGGTCGGCCAGCGGCGGCAGCCAGACCTGGTGCGCCGGTCGACCCCGCCCCTTGAGCTGGTCGATCAGCACGTCCAGCATGGCCACGGCCTTGCCGTCGGCCGGCTGCTCCGGCTCCGGCGCGGTGTCGACCGACACCTGCGGGACCTGCGCGGGGATGAAGTTGATCCCGTACGGCACGATCCGGCGCTGCACGAGGGCCTGCGACGCGGTGGCCTGCTGGCCGGGCGCCCGGTACGGCCCCGAGACGTACGCGGCCCGGAACCGCAGCATGGTGCTGGTGTCGGTCTTCAGGTAACCGTGCCCCGGGGCGCTCGGCAGCTCGTACGCGTCGGGCACGCCGAGCACGATCCGGCTCTCCACGGCCGAGAAGGTCCGCAACCCGATCCGGTACGACAGATGCGTGTCCAGACCCCGCAGCTTGCCCTCCTCCAAGCGCTGCGAGGCCAGCAACAGATGCACACCCAACGACCGACCCAACCGACCGATCATCACGAACAGATCGATGAAATCCGGCTTCGCGGCCAACAACTCACTGAACTCGTCACAAATGATCAACAGACTCGGCATCGGCGCCAACGGCTCCCCCGCCGCACGCGCCTTCTCATACTCGAACCGCGAAACGTAGTTCCCCGCCGCCCGCAACAACTCCTGCCGACGCACCATCTCACCGGCGAGCGCGTCACGCATCCGGTCCACCAACGGCAACTCGTCCGCCAGGTTCGTGATCACCGCGCTCGTGTGCGGCAACGCCTCCAACGAGGCGAACGTCGCACCACCCTTGAAGTCCACCAGAACGAAGTTCAACTCCTCCGACGAGTGGGTCACCGCCAGCGCGGCCACCACCGTACGGAGCAGTTCGCTCTTACCGGAACCGGTCGCGCCGATCACCAGGCCGTGCGGGCCCATGCCCTCGTGCGCGGACTCCTTGAAGTCCAGCTCGACGACGCTGCCGTCCGGGCCGACACCCAGCGGGATGCGCAGTCGGTCGCGGTGACCGCGTGGCCGCCACGTCTGGTGCACGTCCACCGCCGCGGCGTCGCCGACGCCGAGCAGGTCCGGAAGCTCCATGCTGCGGGCCAGCGGCTCATCGTTGCTGGCCTGCTGCTGCGACAGCCGGTACGGCGCGATCTGCCGGGCCAGCCCCTCGGCCGCCTCGGCGGAGAGTCGGTCGGGCCGGCCGAGACGCGAGGTCGAGTTGCCGCGGATCAGGTCGAGCGAGCTGCCGTCGCCCGTGTCCAGGCAGAGCAACCAGCGACCGGCGTCGCGCGGCACCGTCCCGGAGAGGTCGACCATGGTGACACCGAGCAGACCCTGACCGACGAGTTGGCAGGTCGGGGAGATCTCGCCACCGTCGACCACCACGACGAGATGCGGCGCGGTGGTCAGCGGCTTCGCCTCGGCCGCGAACCGGGGTCGCCCGGCCAGCTCGGCGGCGAGGGAGTCCTCGGCCTCGGTCAGGCTGGCGAAGACCAGACGACGCGCTCCGGCGGCGTCGGTCCGGCCACTGTGGTGGGCGTGCGGCAGCCACTTCACCCATTCCCAGGCCGACTGCCGGTCAGGGGCGGCGACCACGGCGATCACCAGATCGTCGGGGGCGTGGAAGGTCACCAGCTGGCCCAGAGCCGCCCGGGTCAGGTCGAGCACCGGTTCCCGGTCACCGCGCAGCACCACCCGGCTGAACGCGCGGAGCGACAGCGCGGTCGGCAGGTCGGGCACGGTGGTGTGTGCGCGGACGAACCGGCGCAGCGCGATAGCGCTCATCGGCTCCAGGTCCTCGACCGGCTTGGTCTCCGGCGGGACGATCTCCACGGCGAGCCGCTGCGGGCCCACCGCGATGCGCGTCTCGCCGAAGTCGGGCTCGGTGATCCGGCGCTCCCACAACCGGCGGGACGCCGCGATCGACCAGAGCGCGTCGGGCTTGGGGTGCCGCCAGTCCATCGCGTCCCGCTGCTGGGCCGCCGCGCGCCGGGTGCGCTTGCGCATCTGCGCCAGATAGCGCATGTAGTCGCGGCGGTCGGCGTTCAGCTCGGCCTTGTCGTTCCCACCGTTGCTGAGTGAGCCGATGGCCATGCCGAGCATCGACACACCGAACAGTCCACCCGCGACGTACGTCATCATGCCGCCGCCCCGACCGGCGTAGAGGAACGCCATCGCGCCGACGCCGCAGACCATCGGCAGGATCATGAGCAGCTGCCCCATCCCGCGCGGTGTCGCCTCGGGCAGCTCGGGCGGGGATTCCAGCACCACCTCGCCGCGCGGCAAAGCCGGCCCCGGTTGACGCGGAGGTCGGCGGAACACCACCGTGCTCACGGCTGTCTCCTCCCCAGAAGCGGCCCTGCCGTCGTGCCGGCGCGACGCGAAGCTCGCGGGTGGGCACTGTACGTGCCCGTCATCGTAGGTAATCTGCCGTGGGCGCGGTGCACCCGCACCGTGGCACCCGCGGCCCGCTGATCGTAGATGGACACCAGGAGGCCACTGTGGCTACGAAGTCGGCGACCGGCGGTCTGAGCCGGATCACCATTGTGGCCCCCCGTACCCGGATGGACCTGGCGTTGCCGTCGGACGTGCCGATGGCCGACCTGCTGCCCACCCTTCTGCGTTACGCGGGGGAGGACCTGGCCGACGACGGGGTACGACACGGCGGCTGGGCGCTGTCCCGCCTGGGCTCGGCGCCTCTGGACGGTGGTCGTACCGCCGCGCAGCTCGGTGTCCGCGACGGCGAGGTGCTGTACTTCAACCCGCGTTCGGCGGCGGCCCCGGAGATCGTCTTCGACGATGTGGTGGACGCGGTCGCCACCGCCACCACGCAGCGGCCGGGCTCCTGGCAGGTCGAGGCGACCCGGTCGTTCTCCGTGCTGTTCGCCGCGGCGGCGTTCGGCGCGGGCGCCGTGGCGGCCCTGTTCACCGGCCCTCCGCACCTGCCCGCGGCGCTGGCTGCCGTGCTGGTCGCGGTGGCGCTGCTGGTCGGCGCGGCGGTGCTCGCCCGGGCCGTGGGCGACAGCCGGACGGGCTCGGTGCTGGCGATGGGCGGGCTGCTCTACGCGGGTACCGGCGGCCTGCTGCTGCTCGCCGGGGACCGGAAGCTGACCGAGCTGACCAGCCCGCACGTCCTGCTCGCGGCCACCGCCGTGGTGGTCGCCGGCGCGGTGGCCGTGCTGGCCGTCGGTGACGACCGGTACCCCCTCTTCTTCGCCGGTATCGGCCTGGGCGCGGGGACCGGTGTGGGCGCGCTGCTCTGCCTGCTCCTCGACATCGACGCCGCGGCCGGTGCCGCGGTGGTGGCGGCGGTCGCCTTCGGGATGGTGCCGGCCCTGCCGATGGTCGCCTATCGGCTGGCCCGCCTGCCGGTGCCGTCGATCCCCACGGGCCCGGACGACCTGAAGACCGACAGCGAGACGGTGGACGGACGGCGGGTGCTCGAGCGCAGCGACCGCGCCGACGCGTTCCTCACCGCTCTGCTGTGGACGGTCTCGCTGCTGGTGCTCGGCGCGGAGCTGGTCCTGGCCCTGGACGGCAGGCTGGCGGCGGTGCTGCTGTGTCTGGTGCTGGCCCTGTTGTCGCTGCTGCGGGCGCGTCCGCTGCTGGGCCGGGCGCAGCGTGTCCCGGTACTCCTCGCCGGCACCGCCGGGCTGGGCCTGGCGGCGGCCGCGACGTTCGCCGGCGGCGCGCTGGCGGTCCGGCTCGGCCTGGTCCTCGGTGGGCTGCTGCTGGCGGCCGTGGTCAGCCTGATCTACGGCCTGTCCGTCGCCGGCAAGCGGATCTCACCGGTGTGGGGTCGGTTGCTCGACATCGTCGAGATCCTGCTGATCATCGCGTTGGTGCCGCTCGCCGTCTGGGTCTGCGGCATGTACGACTGGATCGTCAACCTCCGCCCCTGAGTAGCCGGCACGGTCCCTCGTAAGACGGCAGACGGTCCTTCCCGGGGTGGAGAAGGACCGTGCAGCGTGGGGATCAGGCGGCGCCGCCCTGCTGGCGGCATTCGTGGTCGCGGTGGTGCTGAAGGGCTTCTTCCAGCTGGTCTTCGAGGATGATGATCCGGCAGGCGGCTTCCAGAGCGGTGCCGTGGTCGACCATCTCCCGGGCTCGCACGGCCAGACGCAGCTGGTATCGGGAGTAGCGGCGGTGGCCGCCGGCGGAGCGGAACGGGATGATCAGTTTCGCCTCGTCAAGCCGGCGCAGGAAATCCTGCGAGGCGCCGACGATCTCGGCGGCGCGGCCCATGGTGTAGGCCGGGTAGTCATCGTCGTTGAGCATGTCGTCGGGTTGGGCCATACATTCCTTCTTCACGAACGAGGGCCCCGGCGCGTGTCGCGCCGGGGCCCAGGGTTACGGGTTGAATACACCATCTACCGACAGGTTCGTCGGGTTCTCGTTTCCGCACCCTGCCGCGATCGGCAAGCGGTGCGAGGATCGCATAAGCGTGACCGGAGACCACCTCGCGTTCAAAGTGATTACGGTGTCCACCTCAGAACTGGAACTACGTCCTGACGGCGGGCGATCCAACGGCGCCAAACCCTCCCTTTCCTCTGCTTTCATCTGTCTGCCGTGCTATCCGTCGATGCCGGAGCCCCACGCGACTTCATGGCCCCGAACATGTGCGGCGGATCCCTGCTGCGTCAGGCGGAGCCCCGAACACTGCATCGGCCCTGCCTGCGGTTGCCCTGACCTGGAATTACGTCAAGGTCTTGTCGTGCACGTGCCGTGTTGCACGCGGTGATGTGGTTCCACCGCGGTACCGAGCGGGCCACGAGAACTTCCGGGCCTGCTGCGACGCTCGGCCTGTTACGTCGGCGTCTTCAACCGATCTTCGTCGTCAACGGAGGAAACATTACCAGCTCCACCGAGAATGTCTAGGCTCCAGAGACTAGATTTTCTGGCCGGCGGATGGCACCTTCCCCGTCCATGCCGCCTGCGGCAGGTCGGTGCGCCTGCCAGGATTGGCCTGCCGGAACGTTCAGCGGGGCTGCCGGCGGCCGACGCCGCCGAGCGCGGCGGCGACCGGCGCGCTCGCGTAGACACCCGGCCCGTGCTGGCCGTCCATCGGCCGGGCCGACGCGCCGGACCGGTGCGCCACGTCCCGGACGACCTTGACCAGCGCCTCGACGTGGTTGTCCATGGCCGCGACCCGCAGCAGCGGGGCCGCCACGCGCCCGTCGGGCGACACCGCCGCCGCCACCGTGTGCGAGGGCGCGGACGTCGCGGTGATCGCGTCCACCAGCGGGCCGAGTGGCACGTCCGGCCGACCCCGCAGGGTCATGCAACGGTGCGTCCAGCCACCGCCACGCAGCCCCGACCACGTCTCGGTCGGTGGCTCCGGCACCAGGTCCAGTCCGGCAGCCGAGACCACCGCGGCGCGCAGCTCGTCACGGCCCAGCGGCCGGTGGGACAGGCCGGCCGCCGTCAACGCCTTGCCCAACCGGCCGATCCCGGCGGCCAGTGTGCGGTGGACGCCCGCCAGCCCGCCGCCCCGGCTCACCGTCTCCACCCGTGCGTCGCGGACCGTGAGCCGCAGCGCCACCCAGACGGTACGGTGCGCCGCCGGTGGCGCGCCGGCCGCCGGATACCAGACCAGGGTGTGCGCGACCACCTGGGCCCGGGAGACCGGCGCCGAGAAGTCGGCGAGCACCCGCAACACGCGGTCGACGGTCGAAGCCTCCACCGAGCCGACCGCCGCGCCGCTGGCCGGCTGCAACGCCACCGCAGCGAACCAACCCTGGTCGTCCTGCCCGATACCCAGCCGGGTGCCCCGGTCGGTCAGCTCGATCACGCCCAGCTCGGGGGCCAGCGCGGCCAGCCGGGGGTCGGCGGCCGCACCGCCGGCCAGGGCCGCGGCGGCCCGATCACGGCGGCGACGCATCCCGCGGCGCAGCAGCACGTCCTCGAACCACCAGCGACCACCCCGCCGGGCGAACGCGGACAGCACGACCACCGCCGCCACGACGGCCACCGTCGCGAGCAGCCAGCTCGGACCGGCCGTCGCGGCCCACACGGCGACGGCACAGACCTCGAGTACGACGAGCTGGCCGACCAGGACCGGACCGATGCGACCCCGACCCGGTCGGTCGGCCGCAGGGGTGACCCGCCCCGGAACAGCGGACGGCCGCATGACGGCATCCGCGGGTGGCGCCTGAACCTGCGTCATCGCTGACTGTCCCTCCTGGACGGTACGGCCCTGTGCCGGGGTGTTCCGGCGGTGGCCCCGAGGACCGGCCGTCGGCCCCTTATCGTAGGGAAGCCCGCGACGGCACCCCGAGGACATCGTTGCGGATCCACCCCGCCGGAGGTAAGTCATGCGGACCCGCCGCGATCAGGTGCAGGCGTACCGCTTCGTCACCCGCCGGATCGTCTCCGCGCTGCTGTCGGGCGACCCGGAGACCACCAATCTGCCGATGCGACGGCTCGGCATGGCGGTCTTCGGCAGCGTGATCGCCGCCGCCGTGGTCCTCGGCGGCGTGGGCGCGTACGGCCAGTTGACCGGGAACACCGCGCCGCTTGACGAGAACACGCTGGTCATCGAGCGGGAGACCGGCGCCACCTACGTGTACGCCCAGGGGCAACTGCACCCGACGCTCAACTACACCTCCGCCCGCCTCATCCTGAACGAGCCGGACCCGACGGTGCGCACCATGTCGCAGGCGTCGCTGCGGGACCGGCCACGGGGCCGCACCGTCGGCATCGTCGGCGCGCCCGACGCGCTGCCGGACCGCAAGTCGTTGACCGGCCTGCCATGGTCGGTCTGCGACGTGCCCGACCCGGTCGACCCGCGTCACACCACCACCCGCGTCGTGATCAATCGGCCGCTGCCCGGCGGCACGCCGCTCGGTGACCGTGCGGTGCTGGTCACCGTGGACGGTCAGCGGCACCTGCTCGCCGGCGACTCCCGGCTGGAGGTGCGTGGCGGTGACCAGGCCGTCGCCGCCCTGCGGATGACGGGTACCGCTCCACTGCCGGTCGGGCAGCAGTTGCTCAACGCCGTACCGGCCGGGCCGCCGCTGCGCAAGCCGTCGCTGCCCGGCATGGGTGACCGCAGTGGGTTGAGCGTGGCCGGCCAGCCCGCCACCATCGGCCAGGTCTTCCAGGCCGCCGGGCAGCACTACGTGCTGGCGCGCGAGGGTCTCGTCTCGATCAGTGAGATCACCGCGCTGCTGCTCATCAGCGGCGGCGGTCGGATTACCGACATCACCCCCGATCAGGCCGGACGCCTCCTGACGGAGCAGCGGATCGACGCGGAGGGAATGCCGAGGACGCTGCCGGCCCTGTATCCGGCCCGGGCCGGACAGACGCTGCTCTGCGCGACGTACCGGGAGGGCGCCGCCGGCGGCCCGCCGACCACCACCCTGGAGGTCTTCGACCGCGTGCCAACGGAGCTGACGGGCACCGAGCCGGGCTCGGTGCCGGTACGCCAGGGTGCCCGGGACGCGGTGCGCACGGCCGAGTCGGTGCTGCTGCCCGGCGGCAAGGGCGTACTGGCCCAGGCGGCGCCCGGTGCCGGCACCAGCGGGTCCGGCGCCGCCGGCGCGACGGTCTACCTGATCAGCCCCCAGGGTGTCCGGTACCCGCTCGGTTCGCCCGAGGCGCGGGCCGCCCTCGGCTACGACGGGGTCACCCCGCTGGCGGTGCCGGGCTCGCTGCTCGCGTTGATCCCCACCGGGCCGACCCTGGACCAGGAAGCCGCGCTCGCGCAGTTCGCGCCCGGTGACGCGGTGGCAGCCCCGACGACGTCGCAGCCGCCCTCGCAGTCGCCGACGCAGTCGCCCTCGCAGTCGCCGACGCAGTCGCCCTCGCAGTCGCCCTCGGCGACGCCGAGCACGAGCGCCCCGACGAGTGGCGGCACTGGTGGTGGGAGCCGCGAGGCATCGACCACCACTGAGGACTGAGCGGTTCGGACGGGTCGCCCCGGGTCGCCGAGGTGGACTAACCTGAATCCGCTGACGGTTGTCAACCAGAACGACGGGGATGTTGCCATGACCGGGCGTACGGAAGTCGACCTGCTGTCCCTTGAGGACTTCCACCAGCACCTCGCCCTGCGGCTGAGTCAGGCCGAGTCGGTGCTGCGCAAGCTCAACACCGAGATGCAGTGCAGCCCACCGGCCCTCGGCTCGTTCACCGACGCGACACAGAATTCGCGCCGCTACAGCGAGGTCCACCAGTCCTACGTGGAGCAGGCCGAGCGGCTCCGGCAGGCCGTGCAGGCGGCGCAGCAGGCGACCGGCACCATCCTCGCCAACTACCGCACCGCCGAGGCGCGTAACGCTGCCAACGCCACCGACATCACCGCGGCGCTGACCGGGGTCGACCGGGCGTTGCAGCCGAAGGGGGACGGGCGTGTCTGAGTACACCCAGCGTTACCAGGATCGGAGCCACCAGGAGCTGTACGACGCGGTGATGGCCGGCAAGCCCGAGCAGATCGAAGGGATCGCCGCCCAGTGGGCCGCCCTCAAGGGCATCCTGGACGGCCTCGGCCGTGAGCTGAAGGGCGACCTCGAGAAGCTCGGCAACACCTGGACGGGCGCGGCGGGCCGGGAGTTCCAGCGACGGCTCACGCTGATCGTCGACCACTCCGACGCGCTGGGCGAGGGCATGTCCGGCGTCAAGCAGGGTCTCACCATGATGGCCGGCCAACTGCGTACCGCGCACCAGAATGTGGAGAGCCCGGAGGAGACCGACGACAACGACCAGGCCATCAAGGGCGCGCTCAAAGGCTCGGCCTTCGGCCTGCCCGGCGCGGTGGTCGGCGGCATCATGGGCCACCAGCAGGACAAGGAGGAGCAGGAGAAGGCCCACCAGCGGATGGTGAACCTCGTGGCCGAGTTGGCTGCCGGTTACGACCTCTCCGCCTACGACCGGGTGGTGGACCCGCCTCCGCCGGATCCGGACACGCCGCGCACGGTCGACGACGACCGGCCGGCGCCGCGCAGCGGTCCGGCCAGCACGACGCCGTCGAGCGCTCCGATCGCCACCGGTCTCGCCGCGCACACGGGCGGCGCGACCATCGCGACACCCGATGGCGTGGCCTCTCCGCCGACCGCCGGGGGCGGGGTCGTTCCCGGCCACGACGGCGGCAGCTCGGTCGTCGTCATCGGGCCGGAGGGCACCGACAGCGACCCGGCGGGCACCACCTCCCTCGCCGGCGCGGACCCGCTGGTCGGCGGGGCTCTGCTCGCCGGCGGGGCGGCCGGACTGGCCGGTCTGTCCGGGCCGACCACCATGCCCGCGAGCGCCGCAGGCGGCCCGAGCCTGCTCTTCGGGGCCGCCGGCGGCGCACCCGCGGGTGGGGTGCTGCGCACCTCCGCGCTCGCCGCTTCCACCAGCACTCCCACCACCTCGGCCCGGCCGACCGGTGGTGCCGCCGCGGCGGAGAGTCGTTCGGCCAGCGGCGTCGGGCGGAGCATCGACGGTCGGCGCGGCGAGTCCGGTCGGGCGGCCGCGGGCGGGCGGCAGGGCCTGACGGGCAACGGCCGGGCCACCGGCCGTCCCGGCGTGCTCGGCGGGCACGGTCGGGGCGATGACGACGAGTCCGACGACCGGCTGACCTGGCTGACCGAGGACGAGATGGTGTGGCAGGACGGCGGGGACGCCGCGCCGCCGGTGCTCGGCACCGGCGGCTGACCGCCCGGCCACCGCAGACGACCTCACGTGACCTCCGCCGGACCCGCTCCGGCGGGGGTCACGTGCTTCGGCCCGCCGCCAGACCGTGACCCGGCACCGTCCACAGTGTTGACGGTGGTCGTGGTCACTCCCGTTGTCTCCACCGTCGTGCTGCGCCGCACCCTGTCGGGCGATAGGTTGGTCGGGTGTCCTCCGCAGCTCTGGTCCGCCCGGCCCGCTGGGCCGTGCTGCGGTCGCTGCGGGAGCTGACGAGGCTGGCGGTCACCGCGCTGGTGCTCGCGGTCGGTCTCGGCGGCGCCCTCGCCGCCACCCCGCCTCCCGCGGAGGCGCAACTGCGCCCGAGCGCCGTGAGCAGCCGGGTGGACGCCGTTCGACCCGAAGCCGCCCCGACCACCGAGCGTACGAGCCAGCCGGTCCCTGCCCGGCCGACCGGCGGAAACGCCGTCGCGCCGGCCGGCCCGGTCCTCGTGGGCGTGGCGCACCCCCCTGCCGGCGTACCCGGCCGCGGCACCCCGCCCCGACGCGGCCCTCCCGCCCGCTGACCCCGGTCCGCCAGGTCACCCGCCGCTTCGTCTGACCCGCCTCCGGGTCGTCATCCGGGTGTCCGAACGCGCAGCCGCACCCGCTCGGCATGCCCGCCCGGCGACGGCTCTGCGCCCCGGCCGGCCATCGGAACAGCTCACCCCGCCCACTGCGAGCCCGTCGCGTCGACCGACCGGCCCGTACGGGTCGGGACCCATCCCTCGATACCGTCATTCGACCGCGAGGTGCTGATCATGCAGACCGTCCTCTCCGCCGTCCTGCCCGACGTACCCCGGGCCGCCGCCATCTGGCTGAGCCTGCTCGGGGTGGTCGTGTTCGCCGTCGCCGCGCTCCTGGCACGACCCGGCCGCCTACGCCTCGACCCGGCCGCCCGCATCCGCGACGCGGCCATGCCCAGCCACCTCGAACAGGCGCAGGAGCAGCGGGAGCAGAGCCGCTACGCGCAGGAGATCGCGGTGGCCGCCGAACGCGCCACCACCACCGCCCAGCGTCGACGTGCCGAGTGGGTGGCCGCGCAGGAGACCGTCGAGTCGGCCTGGGAGGCGCTGGAGGCTGCCGAGGCGGGCGTACGGCGGCTCGGCGCGGCAGCCGCGATGCCGTTGCCGCAGACCGTCCGGACGCCCGCCGAGTACGCGGACCGCGAGCGCTACCTGCACCGGGCCGCGCTGGACGCGTACTGGCGGCGGGAACTGTCGGTGGAACAGCTCAGTGACGTCTTCGCCCACCGGGACGGTTGGGACCCGCGGCTGCATCCGGTCGAGCAGGAACTCGTGCTGCAACGGGCCGTCCGCGACAACCTGGCGGCCAGGCACGCCGCCGCCGTGGAGTCCGAGCAGGCGGCCTGGCGGGCCGCGGAGCTGGCCGTGGCGGCGGCGCGCAGCCTCCGTGCGGAGGTCCACGCGGCCACCGGACGACGCTCGGCGGAGTCGGCCTCCGTGCTGCCGCTCAGCGAGGTGCTCCGGCCGGCTGTCGAGCAGACCCGGGAGAACACGGTGGTCGCCCGCGGTCGGGCGGCCGTCCCGGCGTTCTGAGCCGGCGGCGCGAACCGGGACGAGCGTTCCGGGCCGGGTCGGTGTCGGTGTCGGTGGGTTAGCGTGACGGCATGTCCCGACAGTCGTGGGTCCTCGTGGTGGTGGCCGGCATCCTTGCGCTCGCCACACTGGTCGGCGCGGTGGTGCTGGCGGTGCGTGTGGTGCGTACGAGGCGGCTGCTCACCGGGCTCGGCGCGGGCGGCAAGGTGGCCTTCTACGGGGCGTTGATCTACACGATCTTCCCGGTGGACATCCTGCCGGACCCGATCTACCTGGACGACATGGGCGTCCTGGCCGGCGCGTTGATCTACCTCACGCGACTCGTGCACAAGCGCCGGGCGGCGGCCCGTCGCCTGCCGGAGCAGGCGGACGCGCCGTCGGCTCCGAACCACACCCGGACGGGGGACGCACGTGGCCGGTGATCATCGACTGGACATCCACGACGACCGGGTGGCCGCCTTCTGCGCCGAGCGGCACCTCGCCACGCTGACCACACTGCGCGCCAACGGCACCCCGCACGTCGTACCCGTCGGGGTCACCCTCGACCCGGCGGCCGGGCTGGCCCGCGTGATCACCTCCGGCACGTCCCAGAAGGCTCGGCGGGTGGCCGCCGCCGGCGCGGAGGGAACCCCGGTGGCCGTCTGCCACGTCGATGGCCGTCGCTGGTTGACGATCGAGGGCCGGGCGGTGCTCCGATCGGACCGGGCCGCCGTGGCGGAGGCGGAGCGCCGGTACGCCGAGCGCTATCGGACCCCGCGCCCGAATCCGGAACGTGTGGTCATCGAGATCACCGTGACGGGACTACCCGGAAGCCTCTGACGTCCGTTACGTCCCATATGTCTGGTTTGCGGCTCGCTGTCGAGCTGCGGACCTGAGCCAACCGCGCGCGGAATCCTCCACCCCCGGCGGTCGTTACGCCAGGTCGCGACGCCCGCAACGGCAGCCGGCGGCGGAATGCCGCCCGGAGCAGGGCCGTTACGTCCCCGGCAGCCACGGCCGAGACCGCCACGGAGGCGGCTACCCCCGAACGGAGACTCGACCATGAACCCGATCGTGCAGAAGAGCGGCCTGTCCGTCGTCGGCCTGTTGGTCGCCGGCGGTTGCGCGCTCGGCCCCGCCGTCGCCGCGCAGGCAGCCCCCGCGCCGGCGGCCCCGTCCTCGTCGAACCAGACCAGCCGCATTGCCGAGCGGATCCTCGACGTCGACTACCAGGCGCAGCCGAACTTCTTCTACTGCGGCCCGGCCGCGACCCGCATCGCGCTGTCGGCCCAGGGCAAGGCCCTTTCCCAGGACGAGGTGGCCAAACGGCTCGGCACCACCGAGGCGGGCACGCCCTCGGCCCTGGACACCACCCGCGTGCTCAGCGAGCTGACCGGCGGTCACTACCGCACCACCGAGATCCGTGACTCGGTGGCCCGCCCCGACCAGGTCGAGCAGCTGCGCCGGGACGTGCTGGCCGCGATCGACGCCGGCCGACCGGTGGTGGCCAACATCAAGGGCACGACGGTGGACACCGACGGCAACCCGCACTCGTACGAGGGTGGCCACTACCTCACGCTGGTCGGCTACCGCGACGGCGGGGACCTCATCCGGGTCGCCGACCCGGCAGACCCGGCGCTGGGCGAGTACTGGATGAGCCTGCCGAAGGTCGCCAACTGGATCGCCGAGCGCGGCTACTCCTCCTGATCCGACAGTTCACCGGGCCGGCCTCTCCCGCGCGGAGGGGCCGGCTCTGCTGTCGCGTTTGCGGTTGGCCAGGTGCGCCCGGCGACGCGCGCGGACGGCCCGTGTCGGCCGGGCACGGTGCAGCTCACGCCGGGCCGGCGGCGCGATGGCCGACTCGCCGGCGCCGGCCGCCCGGCGCACGATCCGGTTGGCGTCGTCCGGTTCGCAGCCGGCCGCCCGGAGCAGGTCGCTCAACGCGGTACGCAGGCCGGTGACCATCGCGTCGCCGAACGACCTGACTCCCCTCGCCGCGGCCCGGCCGGCCAACTCGGCACACTCCTCGACGAGCTTCCGGGTGTACCGCGGGTCGTCGCCGGTCCGGCACTCCGTCCGCATCTTCGCCACCGCCTGTCCCAGCCGGCCGATCGCGTCCGGCAGTTCCGGCGGGATCGGCTCGTCGTACTGCAGGGCGGTGGTCGACCAGCGGGCGAGGACGCGGCTGTCCAGCATCAACCGTTCGAGATTCTCGGCGCTGCGGGCGTACCTGTGGAACTGCTGGCGGCGATGCCACCGGACGGGCGCGATCGTCACCACCTCCTCCGCGCCGCTCAGCGCGTCGTGCAGTCGGCCGAGATCGCCGTCGGTGCCGCGCAACGTATCCAGGACGTGTCTCGTCCGTCCGCTGTCGCGCTGCCGGAGCGCCTGCCCCAGCTTGTCGAGTTGTTCAGACAGGATCGTGAAGATCGGCGTGGCGGCCCGGTCCAGCACCCGCATGGGGTTGACCGGCAGCAACAGGGCGACCACGACCAGACCGACGGCCCCACCGACGAGCGCGTCGAAAATCCGGGGCAGCTCCAGGCCACGCTCCATCGGGGCGAGCGTGGCGATCAGTACGGCGGTACCACCGGCCTGGCCGACCAGCGGGCCACCCTTCCCGGCCACCAGGAGGGCGGTGGCGATGGCCAGGCCGACGACCACCCCCGTCTGCCACGGTCCCGAACCGACGAAGAAGCGCAGCGTGTCGCCGATGACGATGCCCAGTCCGACACCGAACAGCAGCTCGAAGGTGCGCCGGGCCCGCTGCCCGATGGCGGTGGCGATCGTACCGACGGCGGCGGCGGGAGCGAACACGTGCGACCCCGGACCGAGGAAGTGCTTGGCGATCAGAGCCGCGAGCGCTGCCGCCAGCCCGGCCTGGGCAGCGATCACCAGGGTGACCTCCCACTGCCGGGCGCGGACCCGGCCGGCCTGGCCGCTGCGGTGCCGCACCCGCTCGACCGCCTGACCGCCGCGCTCCGCGGCCTCGTCGAGCCGCGACTGGTCGCGGCCGGCGGGTGGACGGTCGTCGGGCATGGCGGCGGTTACCCCCGGGAAGCGCGGTCAATCGTGCCGCCGCGCCCGGCGCTTCCCAGAGGCACCGGCGGCACCAGCCGTCACCGGAGTGCGAATCCATCGGCGTTCGTAGGTTTGCCCGACCGCTCGGGGGTACCAGGGGCCACACACCCACCGATCCGCAACCGGTAAGGGGCCCAGATGAGCAGTCCACAGAGCACCGGGGACCAGGATGTGGTCGACATCCTCGTCGCCGACCACCGTGAGGTCGAGACCCTCTTCGTCGAGTTGGAGACACGGCAGGGTACGCCCGAGTACCGCCGTCAGCTCGCCGACGTCGTGATCGCCGAGCTGGTCCGGCACGCCGTGGCCGAGGAGGCGTACGTCTATCCGACGGCCCGCAAGGCGCTGCCCGACGGCGACCAGATCGCCGACCACGAGATCGTGGAACATGCCGACGCCGAGCGCACGATGAAGGATCTGGAGGCGGTCGACCCGTCCGACCCCCGCTTCGACGAGTTGCTGGCCCACCTGACCAGCACCATCCGTCACCACGTCAAGGACGAGGAGAACGACCTTTTCCCCCGGCTACGCGCCGCCACCGCCCGCGAGGAGATGGTCGAGCTGGCCGGCAAGGTGACGGCGTTCAAGAAGATCGCCCCGACCCGCCCGCACCCGAGCGCGCCGGACCACCCGCCGGCGAACAAGCTGCTCGCTCCCGGCACCGGGATGATCGACCGGATGCGTGACGCGCTCAGTGACCGGCCGACGTCGATGGACGAGCTACGCGAGCGGCAGCAGCGCTGATCGACGTACGGTCCGGACACGACAGTCCCGGGTCGCCGAGTTCTCGGCGGCCCGGGACACGTCTGTCACGTCAGCGGACCTGGTCACCCTCACCGGTACGCGCCTGGGCCTGGTCGACGCCCTTGTCGATCTGGTCGTCGTACTTGCCGCCGGTGCGCTTGTCGGCCATGTCGCCGGCCTTCTCCATACCCTGGTCGACCTGCTTGTCGTGCTTGTCCGCGAAGTCCTTGGCCTTGTCCATGAAGTCACCCACGGTGCTCCTCCTCCTCGGATAGTTCCCTTTGGCGTTCCCTGGTCCCGACAGCGCAAACGCCCGCCGTTCGGGCGAAGACCGCGAAGGCGCGACCAGCGCGCCCCTGCCGGCGTACGATCCGCGCGGACGACCGGGTGTCGGCGCACGGCCGGCCGGGTACCGACCTCGCCGAGATCGAGGAGGGCCGAGATGACGGCAGACGAACCCGGGGCGGACGCCGCGCCGACCACCGGCGGGACGCAGGAGACCGGCACCACGGCGACGGCCGGCGGCACCGGGCCGCGGCACGCGTGGGCGGCACTGCCCTGGCTGGTACGGACCGCGGTGCTGTGGAGCGCCTGCCTGGTGGTGGTCGTCGCCGGGCTCTACCTGCTGGGTCGGATCGCCGTCCTGCTGGCCCCGCTCGCCATCGCCCTGGCCGCCACCATCTTCCTCACCGCGCTGCTGGACCCGGTGCTGCTCCGGCTGCGTCGCCTGCGCCTCCCCGCGGCGCTGGCGGCGCTGCTCTCCGTCCTGCTGCTGCTCGGCATCCTGGTGGGCGTCGGAGCGCTGGTGTGGAACCTGACCGCCAGTCAGTTCGACCAGCTCAGCCAGGAACTCACCCAGGGTCTCGACCGCAGCCGCGACTTCGTCACGTCCACCCTGCCGGTCAGCGACGCCCAGCTCGACAAACTCGTCGACCAGGCCCGGGAAGGGCTCAGCGGCAGCTCCCCCGACCCGGTTGCGGGCGCGCGGACGGCCAGCGAGGTCGTCGGTT
Source organism: Micromonospora sp. RB23 (assembly GCF_053585025.1). Classification (NCBI taxonomy): domain Bacteria; kingdom Bacillati; phylum Actinomycetota; class Actinomycetes; order Micromonosporales; family Micromonosporaceae; genus Micromonospora; species Micromonospora sp. RB23. Next base: position 803,180 of record NZ_CM132111.1, on the reverse strand, counting down.
CCGCGCTGCTCGCCCTGGTGCTGCTCTTCTTCCTGCTCAAGGACGGCCGGTCGATGTGGCAGTGGACGCTGTCCCGGATGGCCGGCCCGAACCGACCCGTGGCGGCCGAGGCCGGCCGGGCCGGCTGGCAGACGCTCGGCGCGTACAGCCGGGGGACGATGATGATCGCGGCCATCGACGCGCTCGGGATCGGCTTGGCCCTGGTGGTGCTTCGGGTGCCGCTGGCGCTGCCACTGGCGCTGATCACGTTCCTCGGCGGCTTCGTGCCGATCATCGGGGCGACGGTCGCGGGCGCGATCGCGGTGCTGGTGGCTCTGGCTGCCAACGGGCCGACGACCGCGCTGCTCACCCTGGCCGCCGTGGTCGCGGTGCAGCAGATCGAGGGCAACCTGCTGGAACCGCTGGTCATGAAGCGTCAGGTACGCCTGCACCCCGCCGTGATCCTGGTGGCGGTCACCGCCGGCACCCTCCTCGCGGGCATCGCCGGCGCCTTCGTCAGCGTCCCGATCACCGCCGTCCTGTGGCGCGTCGTCGACACCGTCCAACGCCGCCGCGCCGCCGCCGACCCGCTCGCGGTCCGGTGACCCGGGGCCGGCACGCTCACCTGCGACGGGACGCGGTCGTCGTCCGGGTGAGATGAGTGGTGAACCAGGCGCCGGCGTGCTCGGCGACCTGGTCGAGCGTGCCGGGCTCCTCGAAGAGATGGGTCGCGCCCGGCACCACCCACAACTCGCCCACCTCCCCCAGCTCGGCGAGCGCCCGCTCGTTGAGCGCAAGCACCTCCTCGTCCAGACCACCGACCAGCAGCAACGTGGGAGACCGCACCTGGCCCAGCGCGGTGCCCGCCAGATCGGGCCGGCCGCCCCGGGAAACCACGGCGCCTACCCGTTCGGCGCGGGACGCGGCTGCCACCAGCGCGGCGGCGGCACCCGTGCTGGCGCCGAAGAGACCGATCGGGACGTCACCTGCCGGTCGTTCGGTCGCCAACCAGTCGACGATCCCGGCCAGCCGGCTGGCCAACATCCCGATGTCGAAGCGGAGTTCGGCCGTCCGCGTGTCCACCTCCTCCTCGGCCGGAGTGAGCAGGTCGACCAGGACGCACGCGAGACCGCGAGAGTCCAGCGCCCGGGCCACCGCGACGTTGCGCGGACTGCGCCGGGAGCTACCACTGCCGTGCGCGAACAGCACCACGCCCACCGGCTGAGCCGGAAGGAGCAGGTCGGCGGGAAGTTCGGCGTCCCGGACCGGAATGGTCACCATGTCGCGCTGCTCGTCCATGACCCACCTCCGCACGCTCGCGTACGGTCGGGTTACCCCGCCCGTCGCGCCGCACGCGCCCGGTCCGGCGACCAGAGCGCGGCGTTTGCCGGGTGGGCCCCCGGGTACGCGACGAGAGACCGCAGACCGTGTAGGCGCAACCGCGCCCCGACGGATCGCGAGGACCACGATGGCCAAGCAGCAGATTTCCCGGCAGCAGCAGATGACCGAACGCGCCCAGCGCGAACAGGACGCCGAGCGCAACCAGGACTTCGGGGACCAGGACTTCGGTGACCAGGCCGCATCGGCCCGCCTCCCCGACGATCCCAAGGCAGCTGCGCCCCGCGACGCGATCGGACGCCCCTCGACCGGGGAGCCGGTCTGACGTACGCGCGTGACGGCCGGGGCGGGAGTGTTCCCGCCCCGGCCGTCACTGCTGCTTGTGCTCGGGCAGCCGGAGCAGGGGCGACCGGCCCGGCGGCTGCTCCGGCGGCGGCGTCGTGGGCTCGGCCGGCGGCACCGGCACGGTCACCGGCTCGTCGCAGGTGACCCGCACCACCTGGTCGTGGTGACGCAGCTGCACGACGTCGTCCGGGCCACCGTGGCGCAGCGAGTACGTCGTCTGGTGCGGCCGTACGTCCACCCGCAACGCCAGCCCCCGCCACTGGAGGGAGAACTCCAGCCGGTTGAGGCGGCTGGAGAGCCGGGGCGCGAACGACAGCTCGCCGTCGTGGTCGCGCAGCCCGCCCAGCCCGCTGACCAGTGCGAGCCACGCGCCGGCCAGCGACGCCATGTGCACGCCGTCACGGGTGTTCTCGTTCAGGTCGTGCAGGTCCATCAGCGCGGCCTCGCGCAGATAGATGTGCGCCAGGTCGGGATGGCCGACCTCGGCGGCGAGCACCGACTGGGTGCAGGCCGACAGCGACGAGTCACGCACCGTCCGGCGCTCGTAGTAGAGGAAGTTGCGCACCTTCTGCTCGGGGGTGAACGCGTCGCCCCGCCAGTGCATCGCCAGGACCAGGTCGGCCTGCTTGACGACCTGTTTGCGGTACAGGTCGAAGTACGGGTAGTGCAGCAGCAGCGGGTACTTCTCGGCCGGCGTGTGCGCGAAGTCCCACTCCTGCAACCGGGTGAACCCCTCCACCTGCTGGTGCACTTCCAGCTCGTCGTCGTACGGCACGTGCATCGACGTCGCGGCGTCCCGCCAGCTCGCCGCCTCCTCGTCGGTCACCCCGAGGTGGAACGCCTCGTCCGGGTAGCGCATGACGGTGTCGGCCGCGGTCAGCAGGTTCCGCTGGGCCATCAGGTTGGTGTAGATGTTGTCGTTCTTCACCGCCGTGTACTCGTCGGGGCCGGTCACCCCGTCGATGTGGAACTGGCCGTGCCGGTCGTGGTGCCCGATCGAGCGCCACAGCCGGGCGGTCTCCACCAGCAGCTCCAGCCCGATCTCCCGCTCGGTGGCCGTGTCGCCAGTGACCAGCACGTAGCGTCGTACCGCGTCGGCGATGTCGGCGGCGATGTGGAACGCCGCGGTACCTGCCGGCCAGTAACCGGACGACTCCGGCCCCTCGATGGTCCGCCAGGGGAAGGCCGCGCCCTTGAAGTTGAGCGTCGCCGCCCGTTCCCGGGCCTGTTCCAGTGTGCTGTGCCGCCACTGCAGGGCGCTGCGCACCGCGCCGGGCTGGGTGTACGTGAGCACCGGCAGGACGAACATCTCGGTGTCCCAGAAGGCGTGGCCGTCGTAGCCGGGGCCGGTCAACCCCTTCGCCGAGATCGGCCGCTGCTCGGCACGGGCGCCGGCCTGGAGCACGTGGAACAACCCGAAGCGCACCGCCTGCTGGATCTCCGGATCGCCCTCGACCAGCACGTCGGCCGCGTCCCAGAACTCGTCCAGGTAGGCGCGCTGCTCCCGGTGCAGCCCGTCCCAGCCGTCCAGCCGGGCGCCGGCCAGCGCCGCGCCGACCTGGTCGCGCAGCGCGGGCAACGAACGCCGACTTGACCAGCCGTACGTCAGATACTTGATCACCCGCAGCTTCTCGCCTGGCTTGAGCACGCAGCCGATGGTGGTGCGGACCCAGTCCTCGTACCCCTCGGATTCGATGGTGGTGCGGTCCGGGCCGTGCACCTCGTGCTCCATGGCGGCGGCGACCCGCAGCCCGGACACCTTCGTGCGGTGGATGAGCTGGCCGCCGTCCGGGGTGGTCAGCTCCTCCTCGGCCAGCAACGGCGATTCCAGCACCGCCGCCACCCGGGGGTCCTTGCTCTGCGCGGGCAGCGACTCGTTCGCCACCAGCTCGGACTGCACGATCAACCGCAGCGGGCCGTCGACGGCCTCCACCTCGTAGCTGATCGCGGCGACCGACCGCTGGGTGAACGACACCAGCCGGGTGCTGCGGACCTTGACCTCGCGGCCGGCCGGGGAGCGCCAGTGCAGCTCCCGGTGCAGGGTGCCGGCCCGCATGTCGAGGATCCGCTCGTGGGACAGCAGCTCGCCGTAGCGCACGTCGAGCGGTTCGTCGTCGACGAGCAGCCGAATCAGCTTGCCGTTGGTGACGTTGACGATGGTCTGCCCCGACTCGGGGAAGCCGTAGCCGGCCTCCGCGTACGGCAGCGGGCGTAGCTCGTAGAACGAGTTGAGGTAGGTGCCGGGCAGACCGTGCGGCTCGCCCTCGTCGAGGTTGCCGCGCAGGCCGACGTGCCCGTTGGAGAGCGCGAAGACCGATTCCGACTGGGCCAGCACGTCCATGTCCAGGCGGGTCTCCCGGATGTGCCACGGCTCGACGGGATAGGCCCGTTCCCGGATCAACTGCGACCCCGATCGTCGGTGGGGTGGGGTGCCGGCGCGTCGCCGGCGTCGAGCAGGTCCGCGAGGTCCTTCACCACGATGTCCGCGCCGTGGGCCAGCAGCTCGTCCGCCTGCCCCACCCGGTCGACACCGATCACGTACCCGAAGCCGCCGGCCCTTCCGGCGGCCACCCCGGAGAGCGCGTCCTCGAAGACGGCGGCCTGCGCCGGGTCGACGCCCAGGACCCTGGCGCCGGCCAGGAAGGTGTCGGGGTGGGGCTTGCCTTGCAGCTTCTGCTCCCGGGCCACGAGCCCGTCGACCCGCGCCTCCAGCAGGTCCGCCAGCCCCGCCGCTGCGACCACCTCGCGCCCGTTGGCGCTCGCGGTGACCACCGCCCGACGCAGTCCGGCGGCGGTCGCCGCACGCAGGTACCGCACCGAGCCCGGGTACACCTCGACGCCGGAGGTACGCAGACGGTCCAGCAGGAGGACGTTCTTGCGGTTGCCGATGCCGTTGACCGTGTCGGCGTCCGGCGGATCGTCCGGGCCGCCCTCGGGGAGCACGATGCCCCGGGACGCGAGGAACGATCGGACGCCGTCGGCACGGGGTCGGCCGTCGACGTAGCGGTTGTAGTCGGGGCCGGGATCGAACGGTTGGAAGGGTGTCCCGGTTGCCGTGGCGCGCTTGTGCAGGAACTCGTCGAACGTCTCGGTCCAGGCGGCGTTGTGCACCCGGGCGGTCTGCGTCAGCACACCGTCCAGATCGAAGAGACAGGCGGTCACATGAGCAGGTAGGCCCAGCACGGTACGAATCTAACCACCCGGCCGGGTGCGCAAACCCGTTTTAGGCCGCCGCCGGGCCGGCTCAGTTCGGCCGCAGGGTCCAGATCACCGTCATGGCCGAGGTGGGCGTGCCGTCCTCCGTGGCGATCTCCACCTCGATGGGGAATTCGGGCCGCTCACCAGACTCCAGCTCCGCGACCACCTCCGGCGCCGGACGTCCCAGCCGCGCGGTCGCCAGCACCGCCCCCAGGGCCAGCTTGCGGTAGGCGATGTCGGCTCGGACGGCGAGTGGCACGGCCCGGTCGAGCAACTGCCCGAACGCGGCGAACACGACCGCACCGGAGGCCGTCTCGCCGAGCGTGAACATCGCCCCGGCGTGCGGGCCGCCGACGTGGTTGTGGGTGGCCGGCGAGTCGGGAAGCCGGACGACGGCCCGCACCCCGCCGTCCGCCTCGGGCGCCACCTCGACGAATTCGATGCCGAGCGTGCGGGCGAACGGCACCGCTTGCAGGATGCCGGCCGCCACCTGGCGGGAGTCGATGGTCATGACCCGACGCTACTTCTCGGTAACCAGGCCGGCAACCAGGGTTTTCCCCGACTAGGGCGTGTGTCGAAGCCCCTGGCCGGCCTGCGGCGGGCAGGGGCTTCGACACACGCCCTAAAGGTTGGCGATCGTGCGCAGGATCTCCGCGTAGAAGTTGCCGTCGATGCTGCGGAAGAGAGAGAAATCCTGACCCGGGTCGCCGAAGAACGGGCGCAGCGTCCACGCCAACTGGGTGCCGACGAAGCCGAAGAGCAGGATCCAGATGTAGAGCAGCGTCATGCTCGCCGGGCGCTGGGTGGGCTCGCCGCGCCGGACGGGCGGGGTCGCCCACGGACGCTGCACCGGGTAACCCGGCGGCAGCATGCCGGGCGGCAACGCGACGCCGGGCTGCTGCCCACCCCACTGCGCCGGAACCGCCGCCGGGGCCGGCGCGGTGGTCGTGGTGGCCGGTGCGCTCGCGCCGTCGGGCGCGGCACCGTTCGCCGCCGACGCGACAGCCGCGCCGGCCGGAACCGCGACCGGCTCGGCGGCGGCCGCCGTCGCAGGAGCCGCCGTGCCGCCGACGGGCACGGCGACCGGGGCGTTGACCTGGGCCGGAGCCTGGACCGCCGCCGGGGCGGCGACCTGGGCCGGGGTGTTGGCCGAGGCCGTCGCCGGGGCCAGCAGGCCGTGGTCGTTCAGGACCTGCATGCCGCCGGTCAGGAAACGCAGCCCGACCAGCGCCGACAGGGTCAGGATCGCGACGTTGAGCAGCTTGAAGAAGCCGTAGTCGGGCGCGGTGATCAGGAAGAAGAGACTGATCGGCGCGAACGCCACCGCGAGCATCGAGGTCACGGTGATCGCCACCATCACCAGCGCCAACGACTGACGTACCGAGAGCCGGGCACCGAACACCAGGTTGAACAGGTAGAGCGTGGGCAGGCAGATGGCCAGCGTCACCAGGAACAGCAGTGGCAGCTTCAGCGCCGACGTCAACGCCATCAGCGGGCTGTGGAACGCGCCGAGCACCGCCCCGTAACAGGCCAGGGCGATGGCGGAGCTGGCCAGCATCCGCCCGGTCAGGGCGTTGAGGTCGCCCTCGGCCACGATCTGCTGCCAGATGCCCTGGCGGTCCCGCAGGATGCGCTCGATGACGAGCGGACTGGGACGGTCACCCGACACGGGCGCACCCCTCTCGATCAGGCACGAAATGGACTAGGTGGGCAGACGGTAGGGCACCGGACGGATGACCGCCACCCCGCTCCGGCGTGGCGTCACCGCCACCCCACGTCGATACGTGCGCCGCGCTCGTCGAAGAAGTGCAGCGCGTCCATCCGCACCGAGACGGCGAGCGGGTGTCCGGCCGTGACGGCCGGGTACGGCGCGAGTCGGACCGCCAGCTCGGCCGGGCGGCGGTGGTGCCGACCCGGGTCGGGCAGGACGCTCGTCGTCCGCGCACTGCCGCTCGGCGCCTCCTCGGGCTCCACCGGCTTGCCGGTGAGCCGCTGCATCACCGCGCCGAACCGGCGCAGGCCCCGCTGGCCCACCGGCGGCGGGTCGAGGGGCGCGCCCATCTCGTCCACCATGATCGCGGTCGCCCCGATGTCGAGGAACGCCAGCGACTCGTGCCCGTGGTGCTCCAGGTAACGGATCCGGCCGCGCAGCACGTCACCGGGGCTGTCCGGGGCGACCGGGGTGAGTGCCTCGGCCCGCATCCCGACCACGATCCGCTCGCCGTGGTAGTGCGCCACGGCCCGGCTGCGGATGTCGTTCCAGGGCAGGTAGAGCGACTGTTCGCCGAGGTTGAGCGCGATGTACCGGTCGAGGTGGACGTAGACCGACGCCTCCAGCAGGTTCATCCGGGGGCTGCCCAGGAAAGCGGCCACGTAGAGCGTCGCCGGTCGGCCGTACACCTGGGTGGGTGTGCCCACGTCCTGGAGCACGCCGCGGCGCATGATGGCCACCCGGTCCGCCATGGTCAGCGCCTCGGCCTGGTCGTGGGTCACGTAGACCGTCGTGACGCCCAGCTCGCGGGTCAGCCCGGAGATCTCCGCCCGCAGCTCGGCGCGCAGCCCGCTGTCCAGGTTCGACAGCGGCTCGTCCATCAGGAACAGCCCGGGCCGCCGGACGATCGCGCGGCCCATGGCGACCCGCTGGCGCTGGCCGCCGGAGAGCTGGCCGGGCTTGCGGCCGAGCACGTCGCTGATGCCGAGCGCGCTCGCCACGTCGGTGACCCGCTCGCCCCGTGGTTCCGGTTCGACCCCGGCCAGCCGCAGCGGAAAGGCGATGTTGTCGCCGACGGTCATGTGCGGGTAGAGCGCGAAGTCCTGGAAGACCATGGCGATCTTGCGATCGCGTGGCGGCAGGTCGTTCGCGAGCTCCCCGTCGAGCAGCACCGCCCCCTGCGTCGGGTCCTCCAGGCCGGCGATCATGCGCAGCACTGTGGACTTGCCGCAGCCCGACGGGCCCAGCAACACCATGAACTCGCCGTCGTTCACATCGAGATTTATGCTGTCGACGGCGAGTGTGCCGTCCTTGAAAACCTTTGTCACATCTTTCAGTGCGACGGTGCTCACCGTCAGTCCCCCACGTCTCTCGGCCGAACTCCTGATGACTGTGACCAGGATCATTCGTCCCGCACATCGGGTAAACGTCTCATGTTCGGCTTATGACGCCACCATTACACGGCGTACGGACGACCGAGCAGTCAGCAGCCCTCCGGCTGGTCAGCCATCTCGCCGAGGAACACCCGGCGCACCACCCGCTCGGCCGCCCGCCCGTCGTCCAGCCCGCAGAAACGACTACGGAAGCGCTCGCGGGCCTTGCCAGCCGCGTCCGAGCGGACCGCGTCGGTGCGGAACAGATCGAGCAGGTCGGCGAACGTGGCGGCGACCGCACCCGGTGGCTCCGCCGTGACGTCGAAGTAGACACCCCGGGCCAGGCGGTACGCCTCCCAGTCCGGTGTGTAGAGCACGATGGGCCGGTCCAGAACCGCGTAGTCGAACATCGCGGAGGAGTAGTCCGTGACCAGCACGTCGGCGACCAGGTAGAGGTCCTCCACCCGCTGATAGCCGCTGACGTCGCGTACCCGGTGGAACTCCGACGGACGGCCGGGCCGGCGTTCCCGGTCGTGGAAGTAGTGGCTGCGCATCAGCAGCCGCCCCGAGTCGCCCAGCGCGTCGACGAACTGGTCCGGGTCGAACGGCGGCCGGTAACCGGGCAGGTGTTCGCGGTGCGTCGGGGCGTACAGCACCACCTGCTCGTCCGGGGCGAGGCCGAACTCGGCCCGCAGCCGGCGCACCTCCTCGGGACCGGCGGTGACCAGCCGGTCGTTGCGCGGGTAACCCACCTCCAGCGTGGTGTACGTGGCCGGGTAGGCCCGGTCCCACATCTGGGTGGAGAAGCTGTTGGCGCTGACGCTGTAGTCCCAGCGGTCCACCCGACGCAACAGGCCGGCGAAGTCCATCCGGCCCGCGCCGATCGGGAAGCGCTGCTGGTCCAGTCCCATCACCTTGACCGGTGTGCCGTGATGGGTCTGCACGTGCACCTGCTCCGGCCGCTTACGGACGAAGTCCGGGTAGTTCACGTTGTTGACCAGCCACCGGGCCCGGGCCAGCACCCGGTAGTAGGCCGGCGTGCCGGCGACCACGTACTCCACCCCGTCCGGTACGGCGTCCACCCGGTCGCGGCGCACGATCCACACCCCGCGCACCTCGGGCGCCAGCCGGCGGGCGGCCTCGTAGATCGCCGCCGGGTTGCAGGAGTACCCCCGGAACCAGTACGCGGCGTACACCGCGAGCGTCGGGTCCACGGGCCGGCGCAGCTCCGCCCGGTAGTACTCGCGCAGCAGGCCGTCGCGGGTCAGCCGGGCGCCGCGCCGGGCCACCGGACCGACCCGACGCCGGGCGGTACGCGCCTGCCGCCGGGCCGTGTCGCGGGCCCGGCTGGCGGCCCGCAGTGCGCTGAACGTCCGCCACCGGCCACTCGCGACCAGCCGGTGCTTCACCCCCTCGACGCCCTCCGGCACGGGGTACCCCCCGACCGGCAGCCACCGCGCGTAGTCCGCGGTGATCTGCGCGAAGAACGCCGGCCGCAGCTCGGGGGCGATGCGTTGACCATTGCCCAGCACGGTGAGGTAGTGCCAGATCATCCGTTCGAAGACCGCCGGCCGCAGCGCGTCCACAGCCGGTGACCAGGCGTCCAGCAGGTGGAAGACCCGGTGCCACTGGGCGAAGACCTCGAAGTGCCGGTCCCCCCGGGTCTTGGTGATCGCGCCGGCACGGCGCTGCCGGTAGTTCACGCACACCCGATCAAGTACGCCGATCCGGTGCGCCGCCATCAGCACCGGGTAGCTGAACGAGACGTCCTCGTACCAACCGGCCGCGAAGCGCAGGCCCAGGTTGACCAGGAACTCCCGGCGGACCAGCCGGTTCCAGGCGGTGTGCAGCAGCCGCATGGCCTCCGGCCGCTCCCTGAGCGCGAACGTCTGCGGACCGGGCGACTCCGGGAACACCTCGGCCATCGCGCTGCGGGTGGCGGTGTTGTTCCAGTGTGTCCGTACGTGGTCCACCAGCAGCACGTCCGGCCGGGTCGCCCGCAGGCGCTCGGCCACCTCCGACAGGCAGTCCGGCGCCAGCCAGTCGTCCCCGTCGACGAACCACACGTACTCGCCGACGGCCCGGTCCAGCCCGATGTTGCGGGCTGGACCGAGACCGACGTTCTCCGACAGCCGCACGGCCCGGACCCGCTGGTCACGCGCCGCGTACTCGTCGATGATCTCGCCGCTGGCGTCGGGTGAGCAGTCGTCGACCGCGATCAGTTCGAGGTCGGTCTCCGGCTGGCCCAGGATCGAGTCCAGGCACTCGCGCAGATAACCCTGCACCCGGAAGGCCGGCACCACGAAGCTGATCAGGGTCACCGGCCGTCCCTTTCGTCAGCGCGGCGCGACACCTCCCGCGCCCACCGGCGCGGCCGACGCCCGCGCGCGGGTCGGCCGGACGAACCAGGCCAGGACGACGCTCACCACGAAAACCACGAGAAGGTACGCACCGAGTGTAGCCATGCCGATACTCACGACGCCGGCAATCGCCAGGAGGGCGAGCAGCACCGATCGTCCGTCCCAGCCCAGCGTGGCGGCGTGCAGCGGGGGTGCCGCCTGCCGCTTCTCCAGCCGGGCGGTCAGGTCGTAGTGGTGCACGGTGAGCACGAAGACGTACCCGAAGATCAGCCATCCCGGCGCGCCACCGACCACACCGACCGCGATCGCGAACAGGTACTCGGCGGCCCGCAACGCGGCCGGCACCAGCCAGTCCAGTGGGCCGTTGTGCGCGGCCCCGGCGCCCAGGCCGCCGGCCAGCAGCACCAGCAACGCCACCGGCACCGCCCAGCGCAGCCCGTCCGGCGCGTCGGTCAGCAGGGCGGCGACCAGCAGCGCCGCCGGACCGAGCGCGGCGATCACCGCCAGGGTCAGCGGCCCCATCGGGCGGACCACCGGCAGCCGACGGGCCAACGGACCGTCGTCGCGGTGCAGGGTGGCGTCGACCGTGTCCAGCACCGGCACCCACATCCAGCGAGCCCGCAGCGTCCGCAGGGCGCCGGTGTACGCGAACGCCAGCCCGCCCCACACCAGCACCGCGATCAGGCTGACCAGCGGGTTGAACAGCGCCACCGTCAGCGCGATCAGCGCCCACCGCTCCCCGATCGGGAAGACGACGGTCCGCTTCAGCCAGTACGACACCGAGCCGGTGTCCGCCTGCACCCGGGTGGACGCGGCGTTGAGCCGGTCACCGATCCCGCCGCTGGCACCCGTCGTCGTACGCGGTCGGCGGGCCGCCTCGTCGTGCAGCACCCCGTACCAGGTGTCGGTCATGTGCCGGACGGTCTGCAACGTCATCGCGGCGATGGCGAGGGCCCAGCCATTGCCGAGCCCGGCGTGGCTCACCCCGAAGCCCAACCCGGCGTAGACCAGGTACTCCTTGGCCCGGTCGGCCATCGTGTCCAGCCAGCCACCCCAGGCGCTGAAGTGCCGGGTGTAGCGGGCCAGCTGGCCGTCCACGCAGTCCAACACGAAGCCGAGGTAGAGCAGCACAGCGCCGCTGACCAGCGCGAGTCGCCCGCCGACCCCGAACAGCACCGCGGCGGCCAGCGCGAAGAGCACCGAGATCACCGTCACCCCGGTCGGGGTGAGCCGCAGCCGGGCCGCCAACCGCACCACGTACGGAGACCAGGTGCTGACGAAGTACGTCGAGAAGAAGTCGTCCCTCTCCTTCACCGACAGCCGCAGCTCGGCCCGGTCCTCGTCGACGGCCGTCACCGCCGCCTCCGCGGCGACCAGGGCAGCGGCGTCCGCGACCCGGTGCGCCACGAGCAGACGTACCCGCTGGGCGAAGATCAGGGTGCCGAGGGCCGCGAGACCCGCGACGAGCCGGTCCACGGCGGACCCGGGGTGGTCGTGGCCGGTGTCTCCGGCCGCCGGCAGCGGCGCGACGTCGCCGGCCGGGCCCACCGGGGCGGTGACGGGACGCGCGCCGACGGCGGCGGCCCGGGCGGCGGCGGCGAGGGTCGGCAGGTCGTCCACGCCGACCCGGAGCGCGCCGCCGAACACGCCGGTGGCGTCGCCGTCGAGAGCGTCCAGCGGGCCGGCGTCGACGACCTGGCCGCGCTCCTCACGCACGGCCGTCCGTCCGGGCACCGGCGGGTCGCCCAGCACCAGCGCCACGGTCGGTCCCACCGGGCTGGTGGCGAGGTGCCGCAGCACGGCGGTGTGCGCCACCAGGTCGGTGCCGGTGACCAGCAGCGGACCGTCGGCGGTGTCCGCCAGCGTGGCCAGTTCGTCCAGGGTGGCGGCGAAGCGCACCTCCGCCGCCCCGGCCCGGCGTAGCTGGTCGGCGAGCCGATCGGCCAGCGGCTCGCCGCTGGAGGTGGTGAGGCCCGCCGCGGATGTTCCGGCGGCGAGCACGATCGCGTGCGTCACCGCGGGACCGCGGCGTGGTACGCGTCGAGCGCCTCGGCGATGGTGCCGTCGAGCGTCAACCGGCCCGCGTCGAGGTACAACCCCCGACGACAGAACCGGGTCAGGTCCTTTTCGTTGTGTGACACCAGCACGAGCGTGCGCCCCTCCCCGAGCAGACGATCAATCGTCGCGTAACACTTCTTGCGGAACTCCGCGTCCCCGACCGCGGTCACCTCGTCCATCAGCAGGATCGGGTGCGGCAGGTGCGAGATGATCGCGAAGCCCAGCCGCACCTTCATTCCCGACGAGTAGTGCCGCACCGACGTGTCGATGGCCCGTTCCACCTGCTCGCCGGCGAACTCGACGATCTCGTCGAAGTGCCGCTTCAGGTAGCTCGTCGACAGCCCGTGCAGCCCACCGACCAGGTGCAGGTTCTCCCGGCCGGTCAGGTCGTTGGAGAAACCGGCGGACAACTCCAGCAGCGGCGCCACCGCGCCGCGCACCCGGATCTCGCCCTCGTCCGGGATGAGCACCCCGGCGATCAGCCGCAGCAGCGTGCTCTTGCCGGTGCCGTTACGGCCGATCACCCCGACCGTCTCACCCGGCTCGACGGCGAACGACACGTCGCGCAGCGGCCAGAACTGGCCGGGCAGGGCGCCGCGCCCACCCCGGTGGATGAACAGCTCCCGCAGCCGTAGCTGGCGGCGACGGTTGCGGACGAACCGGATGCCCAGACCGTCCGCCTCGATGATCGGCGCGGCCACGTCACAGCTCCTTGAGCACGGCGGGCTCCAACCGGCGGAACGACCACCAGCCGGCGGCCAGCACCAGCAGGCTGCCGACGATCGTCGTGGCGAGCAGCCGGGCGTCCGGGAACTCGTCCGGGTACCAGATCGCGTGGTGCAGCTGGAAGATCCCGACCAGCGGGTTCAGCTCGTACACCACCTTCAGCCAGTGCGGCAGGCCGGACTCCCGGACCAGGCTGAGCGGATAGATGATCGGCGTGGCGTAGAAAAGCACCCGGATGATCAGCCGCATCAGCCGTTCCACGTCGCGCATCAGCACGTTCCACGCCGACAGCAGCAGGGCGAGCCCGATCAACAGGACGGCCTGCACGGCCACCGCCAGCGGCAGGGCGAGCAGCGACCAGCCGAGGTGGATCCGTCCGTGCGCCGCGTAGATCACCGCGATGGCGACCAGGATCGGCAGGCCGGCCGCGTACTCGGCGAACCGCCCGCTGACCCGTCCGATCGGGAAGACCTGTCGGGGCACGTTCATCGTGGTGATCAGCCGGGACTGACCGGTCAACGCGTTCGTCGCCTCGCTCAACGCCGAGCTGGTCCACATCCAGGCGAAGATGCCGGTGATCAGGAACAGCGGGTACGACCCGGCCGCCTCGCCGAGGTGCCGGCCGGTGTCGCGGGAGTAGAGCACGCCGAAGACGAACCAGTAGATCGCGCCCATGCCGAGCGGCTCGATCAGCGACCAGAAGTAGCCCAGCACCGACTGCTGGTACTTGACCGCCAGGTCCCGTCTCACCAGGATGCGCAGCGAGTTGCGGTGCGACCACAGGGCCGCGACGCCAGAGGTCACCGCCGCCTCCCGCCTCCTGCAAACGGACGCCAGGTTAGCAGTCGGTGAACGAATGCCCTGAATCGACCGGCTTCAGCACTCGATCACGTTGACGGCCAGACCGCCACGCGCCGTCTCCTTGTACTTGACCTTCATGTCGGCGCCCGTCTCCCGCATGGTCTTGATGACCTTGTCCAGCGAGACCGCGTGCACACCGTCGCCGCGCAGCGCCAGCCGGGCGGCCGTGATCGCCTTGATGCTAGCCACGGCGTTGCGCTCGATGCAGGGGATCTGCACCAGGCCACCCACCGGGTCACAGGTCAGCCCGAGGTTGTGCTCCATCCCGATCTCCGCCGCGTTCTCCACCTGCTCGGGGGTGCCGCCGAGCGCCTCGGCCAGCCCCGCCGCCGCCATCGAACACGCCGAACCGACCTCACCCTGGCAGCCGACCTCGGCCCCGGAGATCGACGCGTTCTCCTTGAACAGCACCCCGATCGCTCCGGCCGCCAGCAGGAACCGCACCACCCCGTCCTCGTCGGCGCCCTCGACGAACCGGCTGTAGTAGTGCAGCACCGCCGGGATGATTCCCGCCGCGCCGTTCGTCGGCGCGGTCACCACCCGACCCCCGGCCGCGTTCTCCTCGTTCACCGCCAGCGCGAACAGCGTCACCCAGTCCATCGCGTGCAGCGGGTCGGCCGTCCCGGCGTCCGCCTCCAGGCCGCGCCGCAGCTCCGCCGCGCGCCGCCGGACCTTCAAACCCCCCGGGAGTACGCCGTCCCGCTCGCAACCACGCTGCACGCACTCCCGCATCACCCGCCAGATCTCCAGCAGGCCCGCCCGGATCTCCGCCTCGCTGCGCCACGACCGCTCGTTGGCCAGCATCACCTCGCTGATCGACAGCCCGGTGGAGGTGGTGACGTCGAGAAGCTGCGCACCGGTCAGGAACGGGTACCGCACCCGCGTCGTGTCCGGCTTGATCTTGTCCGCGCCCGCCGCCGCCTCATCCACCACGAAACCGCCACCGACGGAGTAATAGGTGCGAGCCCTGATCTGCTCGCCGGCCGCGTCGAAGGCCGCGAAAGTCATCCCGTTCGGGTGGTACGGCAGCGACCGGCGGCGGTGCAGCGTCAGATCCCGATCCGGGTCGAAGTCGATCTCGTGCGCGTCGAGCAGGCTGATCCGCCGCTCGGCACGGATGCGCTCGACGCGAGGACCCACGGTGTCCGTGTCGACCGTCTCCGGGGACTCGCCAGCCAGCCCCAGTAGCACCGCCGGCCCGCTGCCGTGCCCGTGCCCGGTGGCGCCCAACGACCCGAACAGCTCCGCCTGCACCCGCGCGGTGTCGGCGAGCAGTCCGTCGGCCTTGAGCCCGGCCACGAACGTCCTAGCGGCCCGCATCGGCCCCACGGTGTGCGAGCTGGACGGCCCGATGCCGACGCTGAAGAGGTCGAAAACACTGATCATGGCTGCGCTTCCTCGGCGTTCCCCCGTCGTACGGGTTCCGCCCGGTCGTGGCCACCGGTCGGCGGCCCCGCTCGTGGCCGCCCGGTCGGGTGGCCGCCGGTCACCCGGGGTGTGGGTGCCCGACCTGTCAGCCTACCTGCCCTGCTCACCCCTTACCCGAGCACCACAGCCCGGCCACCGGACCGCCGGCCGCCTCTCCTGTGTGCGGGCCGCCCGCATGATCGCGTCCGCGCGCGTGAGCGCCCGGCCCGCATGATCGCGCCCGCCCACATGATCGCGCTCGAACCTTGTTGTAGTGGCCTTGGACGCGGCCGGAAGCCACTACATCCAGGATCGAGCACGACCTTGGCGCGGGGCGCGGGGCGCTTGGCGCGGGGCGCGGGGGGCGGGGGGCGGGGCGCGGGCGGGGGGCGCTTGGCGCGGAGTGTGGGTGTGGAGCGCGGGCGGGGCGGGGCGGGGGGCGCTTGGCGCGGAGTGTGAGTGTGGAGCGCGGGCGGGGCGCGGGGGCGTCGAGCGAGGACCGCACGGGTAAGTACCTACGGGTCCACGGGTCGCCGATCCTCCTCGGGACCGAGGGCGGGGCGGCCGCCCCTTTCTACCGTGGATTGCAGACGCGGCGCACCGCCGCAGAGTGGGAGTACGACGATGAGTCGCAAACTGGTTCGGCCCCGCCAGGGGCGCATGCTCGCCGGTGTCTGCGCCGGTCTCGGTCAGCGGTTCGGCATGTCCGCCGGGATGGTCCGGCTGCTGTTCCTGCTGTCGCTGCTGCTGCCCGGCACGCAGGTGGTCGTCTACCTGATCCTCTGGATCCTCATGCCCAACGAGGACCGCTACCTGGCCTCGACCGGCCACTGACCCACCACCTGACCCGGCGTTGGCCAGCCGTAGTCAGTCACAACTTCGGGGATCCTGCTGCTTCCCGACCGTCGGAGGCAGCAGGATCCCCGAACTTGCGCAGATCTTGCCAGCACATCGCTCGCCCGGCCCTTGATCCACTCCACATCGCCGATGTGGCGCTTTCTGGGGGCGGTGATACCCCGAGATCGGCGATGTGGAGTGGACCATCCCGTTCGACGGCGCGGCAGACCGGGCAGCGGAGGCGGGCGAGGCAGCGACGGCCCGGCAGACCGGGCAGCGAGGGCGGACGGGCGACGGCCCGGCGGACGGGGCAGCGCCCGCCTCGATCGTCGTCGGGGCGGGCGCTGCGTACGACCGAAGCGCCGGGGCGCTGCGACCGAAGCGCCGAGGTCAGGGGGCCGTGTACGTGACCGTCACCTGCTGGTAGCCCAGCGAGCGCAGCAGCCCCTCCAGCATCTTGCGGGTGTTGGCCTCGGCGCGGGCGGAGAGCCCGCTGTCCCGGGCGGCGGCGGTGATCCGCTCCTCGGCCAGCTGGTAGATCTGCTGCTGCCGGTTGGGGTCGTTGCCGACCAGGTCACCGAGCCTGTTGAGCAGGCCGCGCTGCTCGGCGAAGACGTAGCTCTTCTCCATGTCGAGGTTGGTCTCCCCGAGCTGCGGGGCGGGCAACTTGATCTCGACGGACTTGCCGTCGGCGGACTGCACGATGGCGCCCTCACCGATCTTGGTGAAGTCGACGTATGCCTCGACGCTGCCGGCCCCGACGAACAGCGTGCGCTCGTTGAGCAGGAAGTCCGGGACGTTGCGCCGATCGTTCTGGGTGTCGACCACGACCTGGAAGTTGCCTTCGGCCGCCACGTAGCGGCTCAGATCCTGGATCGACTTCAGCAGCGGCGGCTGACTGCGGTCGGTCTGCTCCTTGGCGAACGGGTTACGGAAATCCGGCAGGAAGCCGGTCGCCTGCACGCCGAGCAGCACCACCACGGCCAGCGCGGCGGCGCCGAGCAGCAGGAGCAGCCCGCGGGCCGCACCCCCGCCCCCACCCCCGCCGGTGCCGGGACCATCGGTGCCGGGACCATCGGTGCCGCCCGGAGTCGGGTCGGGTGTCGCGGCCGAGCGCTCCCTGAGGTCGTCGCCGGTCGGGTAACCGGGGAACTCCCTCGTGGGCTCGTTGATGTCAGCGTCGCGAGCCATCACACTCACCGTCCTCGTCAGACACGTCGTCTGTCAATGACGGTACGGCCCCCGTACGACAGCCGCGCGGCGAGCGGCCGGAATGCGTAAACGGGCAGGTCAGGCGAAGGCGGAGAGCCCGGTGAGCCGCTGGCCGACGATCAGCTGGTGGATCTCCGAGGTGCCCTCGTACGTCAGGACGCTCTCCAGGTTGTTCGCGTGCCGCAGTACCGGGTACTCGCCGGAGACGCCGTTGGCGCCGAGGATGGTGCGGCACTGCCGGGCGATGGCCAGGGCCTCCCGCACGTTGTTCAGCTTGCCCACGCTCACCTGGTCGGGGCGGAGCCGGCCGGCGTCGGCGAGCCGGCCGAGGTGCAGCGCGAGCAGTTGCGCCTTGACCAGCTCGACGGCCATGTCGGCGAGCTTGGCCTGGGTGATCTGGAAGCCGGCGATCGGCCGACCGAACTGGGTGCGCGTGGTGGCGTACGCCAGGGTGGTTTCCAGGCAGTCGCGCGCCACGCCGACGGCGCCCCAGACGATGCCGTGCCGGGCCTCGGTCAGGCAGCTCAGCGGGGCCTTGAGCCCGACGGCCTCGGGCAGTTGGGCGTCGGCCGGAAGCCGGACGTCGTCGAGCACGATCTCACCGGTCAGCGACGCGCGCAGCGACATCTTGCGGCGAATCTCGCGCGCCGTGACGCCGGGCGTGTCCATGGGTACGGCGAAACCGCGCACCCCGTCGTCGGTACGCGCCCAGATCACGGCCACGTCGGCGATCGGAGCGTTGGTGATCCACATCTTGCCGCCGGTGAGCACCCAGTCGTCGCCGTCGCGGCGGGCGCGGGTGGCCATGGACGCCGGGTCGGAGCCGTGGTCGGACTCGGTGAGGCCGAAGCAGCCGATCGCCTCGCCGGTGGCCATCCGGGGCAGCCAGCGCTGCTTCTGCTCCTCGCTGCCGTAGCGCCAGATGGCGTACATCGCCAGCGAGCCCTGCACCGAGACCAGCGAGCGGACACCGGAGTCGCCGGCCTCCAACTCCTGGCAGGCCAGCCCGTAGGCGACGGCGGACGCGCCCGCGCAGCCGTACCCGCTCAGGTGCATGCCGAGCAGGCCGAGCTTGCCGAACTCCCGGGCCAGCTCGCGGGCCGGCACGCGGCCCTCCTCGTACCAGTCGGCGACGTGCGGGCGGACCCGGTCGTCGACGAGCCGGCGGACGACATCGCGGATCTGCCGCTCCTCCTCGGTGAGCGACGGATCCAGGTCGAGCAGATCGAGGGCAGTCATGCCGTCACCTTAGTGAAGCCTCAGCCTGCGCCGCTCACTCGATGACCCCCGCTCATGCGGCCGCTCACTCGATCGGCTCGGAGAGCACCAGCACCCGGGCGTGGATCTGGTTGCGCTGTTGCAGCGCGGCGCGCAGCGCGCGGTGCAGCCCGTCCTCCAGGTAGAGGCCCCCGTTCCACTGCACGACGTGCGGGAAGAGGTCGCCGTAGAAGGTCGAATCCTCGGCGAGGAGCTTGTCGAGCGCCAACTCGCGCTTGGTGGTGATCAACTGATCCAGGCGCAGCGGACGGGGCGGAATCTCCGCCCACTGCTTGAGCGTCAGATTGTGCTCCGGGTAGGGACGCCCGTCCCGGACCGCTCTGAAGATCACGACGGCACGCTCCCCTCCCCGTGACCGGGCCGACCGGCGGCGCCGAGCCGGGCCGCGGCGGGCACCGCGCGGCGCGGCACCGATGACCGTGCCAGCCTAGCGGCCCGACGCACGCGGCGTTCTGCTCCCTGATGCCAGTTTCGCTATCGCTCGTCCGATCCTCAACCCGACGAACGGGACGTCGCGCTCAGCTCCACCGGCCGCGCCGCACCACTTCGTCCACTCCACGGCGGCCACGACGCAACGATGGTGACCGATGGTCCGGTGCTCGGTAACCGATTGTGACGGCACCGATGGGCTGGTACTCCTCCGGCACACCGAAGCTTTCCCGGTACGCGGCCAACCGCTGGGGCGGGATGCCGAAGAAACACGCCCCCAACCCCTCGTCCACGGCGGTGAGCAGCATGAGCAGCGCGGCGAAGCCTGTGTCGACGTACCAGTAGGGCACCGGCCAGCGGTCTCCCGACCGGTCGGTCCAGCCCTTGTCGGGCTCCGCGTACCGCGTCAGGTAGGCCGACTCGTTGGCGTGCGGCACCACGATGAGCGGCGCGCGGCGCATCCCCGCCAGCCAGCGCTCCCGTCCTCCACCGTCCGGCGTGGTGGCCGCCCAGAACCGCTCCCGGTCGGCCGGCTCCTCCAACACCAGGAAACCCCAGCCCTGGGCGAAGCCGGCCGACGGGGCGCGTACGGCGTGGTCGAGCAGCCGGTCCACCACGTCGGGCGGGACCTGACGGTCCGGGTCGTAGTTGCGGACCATCCGGCGACGGCGGACGACCTCGGCGAACTCCATCAGGCCCCGGGACGGATGCCCCAGGCACCCCGCCAGGTCGTGCCGGGCTTGAGCGCGAGCACGTCCCTGCCCGACCGGAACGCGTCCGGCGGGCAGGTCATCGGCTCGATCGCCACCGACCGGCGGTGCCGCTCGCCGGTGAGCGCGTCACCGGTGAAGACCTGCCACCAGCCGAACTCGGCGTCCGCCCAGATGGTCACCCCGGACGAGGAGTCCGGCGCCGCCAGGCTCACCGAGGAGCCGCCGTCGGCGTCGCGGATGACCTCGCCGAAGCACAGGTCCAGCTCGGCGTCGCCGATCCGACGCGGGCTGGTCCAGTCGTACTCGGTGCCGGCCACCGGCGTCGCGCCGACCGGGAGCAGCCGGCCGTCCACCATGATCCGGGTACGCGTCGGCAGCCGCATGACCAGGTCGTCCACGGCGACACCCGGCAGCTGCAGGTACGGGTGCACGGAGAAGCCGAACGGGGCCACCTCGGCGCCGACGTTCGTCACCTCGTGCTCGGCCCGCAGACCGTCCGCGCTGACGCTCCACCGGCTGACCAGCCGCAGCGGCCACTCGTAGCCAGGCTGCGGCGGCAGGTCGTAGCCGAGGGTCACCGCGTCCGTGGACTGCTCCAACAGCCGCCACGGCACCCAGTTGACCAGCCCGTGGATGGCGACGTGCCGCTCCGGCTCGGTCAGCGCGAGCTGGTGCGTGCGGTCGCCGTACGCGTAGCGCCCGTCCCGGATCCGGTTCGGCCAGGGGGCGAGCACCTGTCCGGCGCAGCCGGGGCAGACCTCGTCGACGCCGTACCCGTCGAGCAGGTCGACGCCGTCGTGCCGGTACGTCCGCAGCCCGCCGCCCACCTCGACGATGACGGCCTCGTGGCCCGCGGCGGCGATGGTCCACTGCGCGCCGGAGAAGGGGCGCTGGTCGGGGCTTTCCATGCCGGCGACCCTAACCGGTCACGGCCGGTCGCCGCTCGACGCCGTCGTGGCGCGGTAGCGCAGCAGCGCCGGGAAGGCGACCGCGAGCACCACCACGAGCACGGCCGAGGCGAGTCCGCCGGCGACCCAGGCGACCCCGCCGCCGAACCCGGCCGCCATGGTGCCGGCCCGCAGGTCGCCGAGGCGTGGCCCACCGGCCACCACCACCGTGTTGACGCCCTGGAGTCGTCCACGCATCCGGTCGGGCGCGTACACCAGCAGCATGGACTGGCGCAGGACGGCGCTGACCAGGTCGGCGGCGCCGGCCACGGCGAGCAGCAGGACCATCAGCCAGAGCTGCTGGGCCAACCCGGCGGCGGCGATCGCGAGGCCCCAGCCGACCACCGCGACGACCAGGCCGACGCCCTGCCGCCGCAGCCGACCGATCCAGCCGGAGGTCAGCCCGCCGATCATCGAGCCGATCGCGATGGCGCTGTAGAGCAGGCCGACCGTGCCGCCCCCGCCGAACCGCTCGTTGGCGATCTCCGGGAACAGGGCCCTCGGCATGGCCAGGATCATCGCGATCAGGTCCACGCCGAACGAGAGCAGCAGGACGGGCGTGGTGGCCAGGTACCGGAAGCCGTCGATGACGCTGGCCAGGCCGGCACGGCGGACCTGACCGTCGGCGGTCGGTTCGGGCGGCAGCGCCGGCAGGCGCAGCGCCGCCCAGAGCATCGCGGTGAACAGCACCGCGTCCAGCCCGTACGCGATCGGCAGCACCACCCGCGTGTCCGACGAGGCGGCGAGGATGAGGCCGGCGGCGAGCGGTCCGGCGACCGACGCGGCGGTGAAGGTCGTGTAGTTGAGGGTGCTGGCGGCGGGGACGAGGTCGTCCGGAACCAGCCGGGGCAGCATGGCGCTGCGGGCCGGCGAGGTGATCGCGAACGCCACCGACTGCACGGCCATCAACACCAGCAGCAGCACCGGGCTGCCCACGTCCAGCAGCGCCTGGACCAGCAGTCCGAGGGTGGATGCCCAGAGCAACAATGAGCCGCCGAGCAGCACGGCACGGCGGTCGCGGGCGTCGGCGACCGCGCCACCCCAGAGCCCGAAGATCAGCAGGGGTACGAACGCGGCCACACCCAGCAGACCGACCCAGAACGAGTCCCGGGTGAGGGCGTACATCTCGACCGGGACCGCGACGGCGGTGAACTGGAAGCCGAACATCGCCACGGTGTTGCCGAGCCACAACCGCCGGTACGCCGGTACGCGCAGCGGGCGGACGTCGATCGCCCAGCGGCGCGCTCCGCGCTGCCGGGCCTCCTGCACACCGGTCACGGCGCCAGCCGCTCGACGATCCAGTCGCCCTCGTCGACGCGACGAAAGCGCAGGCGGTCGTGCAGCCGACCGGACCGGCCCTGCCAGAACTCCACCGAGTCCGGCCGGACGCGCAGGCCGCCCCAGTGCGGTGGAGGCGGGATGGTGCTCGCGTCGGCGTACCGCTCGGCCACCTCCCGGTAGCTCTCCTCCAACGTCGCCCGGTCCGGCACCACCGACGACTGCGGGCTGGCCCACGCGCCCACCTGCGAGCCGCGCGGCCGGCTGGCGAAGTACGACTCGGTCACCGCCGGATCGACCGGGGCGATCGACCCGGAGACCACCACCTGCCGCTGCATCGGAAACCACGGAAAGACCAGGCTGGCGTACGGGTTGCCGGCCGCCTCGACACCCTTGCGGGACAGGTGGTTGGTGAAGAAGACGAAGCCGTCCGGGTCGTACCCCTTGAGCAGCACCGTCCGCCCACTCGGCCGGCCGGTGGCGTCGGCCGTGCCCACCACCATGGCGTTGGGCTCGGGTAGCCCGTGGGCCACCGCGTCGGCGAACCACCTGTCGAACTGGGTGTGCCAGTCGGCGGCCAGGTCGGCCTCGGTCAGGCCCAGGTCCGCGGCGTACTCGTTACGCATCGCGGCCGGGCCAGGTGTGTTGCCCGTCACTTTTCTACTCCTCTTCGGCGCTCCGGCCGGCGCTCTTCCACGCTGGCCAGCCCGCTTCGCCCAGTCTCACCGACCGACGCGGAGAATGCGCGCCCTCAGATGTCGCGTGCAGCACAGTCGCACTGGGTCGCGTATTCCGTTACACAGCAGGCAAGATGTTCCGAACACATCCCTGAGGGTCGCCTAAGGCGCTCGGCCGACCGGGCCGGATCAGCTGATCGGGCGTACCGACCAGATCCAGGAGAGCGACATGGCCGACTTCAAACCCGGTCTGGAGGGCGTCGTCGCCTTCGAGACTGAGATCGCCGAACCCGACCGCGAGGGTGGCGCGCTGCGCTATCGCGGGGTCGACATCGAGGATCTTATCGGCCAGGTCTCGTTCGGCAACGTCTGGGCGCTGCTCGTCGACGGCCGGTTCGGGCCGGGCCTGCCGCCGGCGGAGCCGTTCCCGGTGCCGGTGCACTCCGGCGACATCCGGGTCGACGTGCAGTCGGCGGTCGCCATGCTGGCCCCCTACTGGGGTCTCAACCAGCTACTGGACATCTCCGACGAGCAGGCCCGCGAGGACCTGGCCCGGGTGTCGGTGACCGCGCTGTCCTTCGTCGCCCAGTCCGCCCGCGGTCTCGGCCTGCCGGCGGTGCCGCAGAAGGAGATCGACAAGGCGCAGACCATCGTCGAGCGGTTCATGAAGCGCTGGCGCGGCGAGCCGGACCCGCGGCACGTCAAGGCCGTCGACGCGTACTTCATCTCGGCCGCCGAGCACGGCCTGAACGCCTCGACCTTCACCGCGCGCATCGTCGCCTCCACCGGCGCGGACGCGGCGGCCTGCATCTCGTCGGGCATCGGCGCCCTCTCCGGCCCGCTGCACGGTGGCGCGCCCTCGCGCGTGCTCAGCATGCTGGAGGCGGTGGAGCGCAGCGGCGACGCCGAGGGGTACGTCAAGGGTGTCCTCGACCGCGGTGAGCGGCTGATGGGCTTCGGTCACCGCGTCTACCGTGCCGAGGACCCGCGCGCCCGCGTGCTCCGGCGCACCGCCAAGGAGCTGGGCGCGCCGCGCTTCGAGATCGCCGAGGCCCTGGAGAAGGCGGCCCTCGCGGAGCTTCAGGCCCGCCGTCCGGACCGGGTGCTCGCCACGAACGTCGAGTTCTGGTCGGCCGTGGTGCTGGACTTCGCCGAGGTGCCGGCGCACATGTTCACGTCGATGTTCACCTGCGCGCGGATGGGCGGCTGGAGCGCGCACATCCTGGAGCAGAAGCGCCTTCAGCGGCTGGTCCGGCCGTCCGCCCGCTACGTGGGGCCGGAAACCCGCAAGCCGTCCGACGTCGAGGGCTGGGGCGCCATCCCGCACGGCGTCTGAGCTGCTCATCGGGGCCCCGGTCCGACGTACGACGTCGGGCCGGGGCCCCTGTGCGTGGTGGCCCGCCGGGGGACGGCGGTGTGGCGGCCCGCCCGGGCAGGGCGGTGTGGCGAAGGACTCAGACCGCCCGTCGGGACCCCGGCCGTCGCCGCCAGCCCCGGGTGCGAGGATGAGGGCCGGCAGTGTCGCCGGGCCCGCCCTCGCCCTTGCGGAAGGATCTTCAGAACCGTGGCTGACGCACCGATCATCCGGATTCCCGACGAGATCAAGCCCGCCGACGGCCGTTTCGGCTGCGGCCCGTCCAAGGTCCGTCCGGCGGCCGTGTCCGCGCTCGCCGAGGTGGCGACCAGCTACCTGGGTACGTCGCACCGGCAGAAGACGGTCCGCGACCAGGTGGCCCGGCTGCGCTCCGGCATCGCCGAGTTCTTCTCGCTGCCCGAGGGCTACGAGGTCGTGATCGGCAACGGCGGCACCACCGCGTTCTGGGAGGTCGCCACCTTCGGCCTGGTCCGTGACCGGGCCCAGTTCGCCAGCTTCGGCGAGTTCGGCGCCAAGTTCGCCAAGTCGATCAAGGACGCCCCGTTCCTGGGCGAGCCGACGGTCCGCAAGGCCGACGCGGGCAGCGCCCCGAGCCTGGTCGCCGAGGCCGGCGTGGACGTGTACGCGACCCCGCAGAACGAGACCTCGACCGGCGTGGCCGTGCCGATCAGCCGGGTGGCCGGCGCGGACGAGGGTTCGCTGCTCCTGGTCGACGCCACCTCCGGCGCGGGTGGCCTCGAGGTCAACGTCGGCGAGACCGACGTCTACTACTTCGCGCCGCAGAAGTGCTTCGGCTCCGACGGCGGCCTCTGGCTGGCCCTGATGTCGCCGGCCGCGCTGGACCGGGCCGCCGAGATCAAGGCGTCCGGCCGTTACATCCCGGCCTTCCTGGACCTGGTGACCGCGATCGACAACTCGCGGCTGGAGCAGACGTACAACACGCCGGCGCTGGCCACCATCTTCCTGGCCGCCGAGCAGACCGACTGGATGAACGCGCAGGGCGGCCTTGCGTGGGCGGCGAAGCGCACGGCGGAGAGCGCCGCCACGGTGTACGGCTGGGCCGAGCGGTCCACGGTGGCCACCCCGTTCGTCACCGACCCGGCGCTGCGGTCCAACGTGGTCGCCACCATCGACTTCGCCGACGGGGTGGACGCCACCGCGATCGCCAAGGCGCTGCGCGCGAACGGCATCGTCGACACCGAGCCGTACCGAAAGCTCGGCCGCAACCAGCTGCGGGTGGCGCTGTTCCCGGCCGTCGAGCCGGCCGACGTCGAGGCGCTGACCGCGTCCATTGACTACGTGGTCGAGCGCCTCTGAAGTTCGTCACGGTGGGTGTCCGTCGAAGCCTCGATGGACACCCACCGTGATCGTTGCCGCAGCTCAGTCACGACATGCGGGGTGTCGCTTCCCCCACCCTGAGACAGATGCGCGTACGGTGGTCCGAGACGCCTGGGTGGCCGACTCGTGGCGTGCGGCCAGCGAAGCGGGACGGAGGCAACGTTATGCGCCCAGTACGCTTCGTCGCCCTCTCCGAGGACGGCCATGCTCTGGTTCTCGCCGACGAGGTCGGGCGGCTGCTCGCCCTCCCTATCGACGAGCGGATCGCCGGCGCGCTGCACGCGGAGCCCGGCGCACCGCCGCTCGCGGTGGCGCCGACCGCCGCCGATCCCGTCCCGTCCCTGTCTCCTCGGGACATCCAGGCCCGCATCCGTTCCGGTGAGTCGGCCGAGGACGTCGCCCGGATCGCCGGCGTGCCGGTCGACCGGGTCCTGCGCTACGCCGGGCCGGTGTTGCAGGAGCGGGCCATGCTCGCCCAGCACGCCCGCCGCACCCGGCTCAAGGGCGCGGAGAAGCCCACCCCGCTGGCCGAGGTGGTCAACGGTCGACTGAGCCAGCACGGCATCGACACCGAGAAGATTTCCTGGGACGCGTACCGGCGCGACGACGGCACCTGGCGGATCATCGCCACCTGGCCGTCGGGCAAGGCCACCGCCCAGGCCATCTGGGATCTCGACAAGACCCGGCAGGCGGTCACCCCGCACGACGACATGGCGCAGTACCTGTGCGCCGAGCGGCCCACGCCCATCCTCGGCCAGGAGCCGGCGCCGGAGCGGAGCGGCCACGGCCTGCCCGGTCCGTCGCGTGGTGAGCCGAGCCGTGGCGGGCACGGGCTGCCGGCGGCGTCCGAGCACCCGCGCCCGGGCCGCGACCCGATCCGGGCCGGCCGGGATGCTCTGCTCGCCTCGCTGGACCGTCCACTCGGGGCCTCGTCGGGTCGCGGGCTCGAACCG
Organism: Micromonospora sp. RB23; assembly: GCF_053585025.1. Taxonomy (NCBI): domain Bacteria; kingdom Bacillati; phylum Actinomycetota; class Actinomycetes; order Micromonosporales; family Micromonosporaceae; genus Micromonospora; species Micromonospora sp. RB23. The sequence continues at coordinate 776,787 of NZ_CM132111.1, read as the reverse complement.
CGTACCCCTGCTGCTCTTGCCGGGCCGGACGCGCCCCGGCAGCGGCCGGTCGGCGGCGGCGCTGCGGCGCTGCTCGGCGGTGGGCAGGGGTCGGCCTTCGACGACGACTCGGACGCGCCCAAGGAGGTCCCGGCCGTGCCGTCGCTGGCGGTGCTGCGGCCCCGGCGGACGGGTACGGCCGCGGCGGCAGCCGGTGGCGAGACCGCCGAGGCCGGCGGCAAGCCGCGCAAGCGCCTGCCGAGCTGGGACGACGTGCTCTTCGGTAGCGGTCCGGCCGCCCGCGAGTCCTCCTGACGCAGGCACTGCTTGATCGACTCGGGTTCTCGGAAACCGCGCTGTCGGCGCGTGTCGGACACCCCCGCATTCCGGAACCCGAGTCGATCGACGGGTCAGAGCGGCCAGGCGGCGAGCCGCTCGTGACGCGGGCGTCCCGACCCGAGGTGGCTACGCATCAGCAGCAGCTCGGTCGCCGGCCACTCCGGTCCCTGATACTCGTCAAGCACAACCCGGTCGGCCTCGACATCAGCCTCGTCCACGCGGTCACCGGGCCGGGCCACGGTCAGGTGCGGCCGGAAGGGCTTGTCGTCGTACGGCAAACCGGCCACGCGCAGGCGCTCTCGCACGAGCCGGGTCAGGCCGTGCAGCGCCGCGACATCGCCCTGGGCGTCCACCCAGAGCACCGTGCGTCGACCGTCGCCGAACATGCCACCGCCGCCGAGACGCAGCCGGGGCGGGCCGTCGAGGCCGTCGCCGAACGAGTCGGCGGCGAGCCCGAGCGCACTCTCCACGTCGACCAGCCGCGCGGCCTCGACGTCACCGAGGAACGCCAGGGTGAGGTGCAGATCCGCCGGATCGACGAGCCGTACCCGGGCACCGGCGGCGGCCGCCGCGGCGAGCCGCAGCCGCGCGATCTGCGCGCCGAGGTGGCCGACCGCCTCGACGGGCGGACAGACCGCCACGAAGAGCCGCACGTCGACGAGCCGTTCAGCGGTGCCGTTGCCGGTGTCCGGCTCGGGCAGCCGGCAGGGCCAGGCCGGCGGCGTGCAGCACGCCCTCGACGCGTACCCGCTCGATCTCCTGGTCGACGCCGGTCAGCTCGGCCAGGTGCTCGGTGATGCCGAGGGCACGGCAGGCCAGCCGGAGCCGGTCGTCGTACGCCTGGACCACCGCGCCGTGCCAGACCATCGGCCGGCCGATGCCGCCGAGTCGCTGACCGCCGAGGCGGCGCAGGTCGGCGGCGAGCTGTTCCAGGGGACGACGGTCGGCGCGGTCGAACTCGCTGAGGTCGATGTCGCGGGTCAGCGCGTCGGCTTCGACGGCCCGGTCGAGGCGGGCGATCGTACGTCGCTCCCGCCGACGCTCACGCCACTCGGCCCAGCCGCAGACCACCCGGTCGAGAATCTCGTCGTAGCAGAAGAGCAGGGCGAACACCGCCGGGATGCTGGCCACGGCGAGGAACGCCAGGGCTAGCATCAGCGCGCGTCCGACTCCCACATATCGACGCTAAGCCCCGTCGTGCCGCCTCGCCAGCGATTTGGCCGCATCCGCGCTATCCGTCGATCGGGACTCGCCCTCGGGCCCCCGAGCCGGGTCGGCGGGGGCCCCGAGCGTACGGGTCAGCAGTCGGTGGAGGTGACGTAGAAGCGGGGCATGGGCAGCACGCGGAAGCGCAGTCGCGCACCGGAGCGGCGCAGTTGCCAGGTGAGCGCGATCAACGCGGTGGCCAGCGAGATCAGCCCGCCCATCCAGATGCTCGCGCCGGCGCCGAAGCGCTCGGCCACCCAGCCGATCAGCGGCGCGCCGACCGGGTTGGTACCCAGGAACACCAGCACCCACAGGGCCATCACCCGTCCCCGGAACGCGGCGTCCACGCCGAGCTGGACACGCTGGTTCGCGGCCTGGGCGAAGAAGACCATGAAGAAGCCCGTGGGCACCAGCAGCGCCACGACCAGCCAGTACGTCGACGCGAAGCCGACCAGAGTGCCGAAGCTGGCACAGCCGATCGCGGCGCCGAGCACCAGCCACACCGACGGGCGGCTCCGCCGGCCGGTACCGCTGAGCGCGCCGCCCAACGCGCCGACGGCGAGAGCGGTGCTGAACAGGCCGAAGGAGGCGGCACCGGTGTTGAACACCGTCTTGGCCAGCGCGGCCAGGGTGAGCTGGAAGTTGAACAGCGACATGCCGATCACCGACATCACCGCCATCGGCAGCAGCAGGTCCGGCCGCCGCCACACGTACCGCAGCCCGTCGACGACCTTGGCGGACGCCCGCTCGTCGCGGGGTGGGAGCGCGTCGCGCTGTAGGTCGGCGGTCCGCATCCGTACGACGTTGACCAGCGGCGCGATGGAGCTGACGGCGGTGAACAGGAAGACCGGCCCCACGTCGAAGGCGGCGATCGCCAGACCGGCGACTGCCGGACCGACGATCCGGGCGGAGTTGAACACGGCGGCGTTCAGCGACAGCGCGTTGGGCAGCAGCGGGGTGCCGACCAGCTCGGAGACGAACGCCTGGCGGACCGGCGTCTCCACGGCGTTGGCCGTGCCGAGCAGCGCGGCGAAGGCGAAGACGTGCCAGAGCTGTACCAGGTCGGTGAGGACCAGCAGCGACATGACGAGCGCCAGCACGCTCCAGAAGGCGTTGGCGGCGAACAGCAGGAACCGCTTGTCGTACCGGTCGGCGAGGCGGCCGGAGAAGAGGGTGAGCAGCAGCACCGGCGTGAACTGACAGGCGGTGACCACGCCGAGCGCGGTGGCCGAGTTGTCGGAGAGCTCGAGGACGAGCCAGTCCTGGGCGATGAACATCATCCAGACGCCGATCAGTTTGATCAGTTGCCCGGATGCGAAAAGGCGGTAGTTGCGGACCTGTAGGGACTGGAACATCGTGCTCAGCTTCGCCTGCACTCTCGGTGCGCCTCCTCAAGGACGTACGCGTCATCGACAGGTGACGGCACGGCCCGGTGGCGCGGGCGCGGGCTCAGGCGCGAGCGAGCTGCTGGAGAATCTCGGCGGCCCTGTGCAGGGTCTCCCGTTGGTCCTCGTCGAGCGCGGCCAGCCGGTGGGCCAGCCATTCGTCGCGGGCCCGCTCGAACTGGTCGAGCACGGCCTGCCCTCCTTCGGTCGCCGCGAGGATGACCTGTCGGCCGTCGGTCGGGTGGGGGGTCCGCCGCACGAGGCCACGGTCCTCCAACTTCGCGACGATCTTGGTCATCGTCGGTGGCTGCACCCGTTCGATCTCGGCCAGTTCCCGGGGTGTCATCCCGCCCGCCAGCCGCAGGCTGGTGAGCGCGGAGACCTGGGTGACCGTGAGGTCGCCGACCGGCCGGGCCCGTCGGACCCGCCGGTTGAGTCGGGTGATCGCATCTCGCAACTGGGGAGCCAGCTGCGCCGGTGGCACGCGTTCCGCCGTCACCGTCCGCTCCGTCACGTTAGTTAGCTTAACTAATGAGCCTGGCTAACGACATCCGTTATGACCAGGCTCACGAGGATGTTTGTGCTGTTCCGGGCGGGGAATCACCCTCGACCCCCGCCCGGACGACGCCTGTCAGAGCACCAGCGACTCGATGGGCCCGCGCAGGAAGTACAGCACGAAGAGGGCGGCCACCCCGTACAGCAGCGGGTGGATCTCCCGGGCCTTACCGCGGGCCAGCTTGACCACCACGAAGGTGATCAGACCGGCGCCGATCCCATTCGAGATCGAGTAGGTGAACGGCATCAGCACGATGGTGAGGAACGCGGGGATGGCGATCTCGTAGTCCGACCAGTCGATCGTCCGTACCGCGGTCATCATCAGGAAACCGACCACCACCAGCGCCGTCGATGCCGCCTCGAACGGCACGATCACCACCAGCGGCGCCAGGAACATCGCCAGCAGGAAGAGGGCGCCGGTGACCAGGTTGGCCACGCCGGTCCGGGCACCCTCCGCGACACCGGCAGCACTCTCGATGTACGACGTGTTGCTCGACGTGCTGGCCGCACCGCCGGCCGCCGCCGCGATCGAGTCGACGAGCAGGATCTCCTTGGCCTTCGGCGGGGTGCCCTTCTCGTCGAGCAGGCCACCCTCCTGGCCGACCGCCACCATCGTGCCCATCGTGTCGAAGAAGTCCGTGATGAGCAGCGTGAAGATGAACATCAGGACGACGACCCAGCCGGCCCGGCCCCACGAGTCGAGCACGTTGAACTTGCCGAGCAGCGACAGGTCCGGCACGTCGACGACCGTCTTGGGCAGCTCCGGCACGTTCAGTGCCCAGCCCTTCGGGTTGGGCTTGCCGTCGACGAACGACGGGCCGATGTTGCCGATCGCCTCCACGATCACCGCCAGCACGGTGGACGCGAGGATGCCGATCAGGATCGCGCCCCGCACCCGACGGACCACCAGTACCAGCGTGAGCAGCAGGCCCACCACGAAGACCAGCAGCGGCCAGCTCACCAGCTTGCCGCCGACGCCCAGGCCGACCGGGACGGTGGTGTTGGCGGCGTCCGGGAGCCGCCGGACGAAGCCGGCGTCCACCAGGCCGATAATGGTCAGGAAGAGGCCGATGCCGACGCCGATCGCCGTCTTCATCTGCGTGGGCACCGACCGGAACACCGCGGTACGCAGTCCGGTCAGCACCAGCACCGCGATGATCACACCTTCGATCACCACGAGGCCCATCGCGTCGGCCCAGGTCATCTCGGGAGCGATCTCGTACGCCACCAGGGCGTTGACGCCCAGACCGGCGGCGAGCGCCAACGGGAACCGGCCCACGACGCCCATCAGGATGGTCATCAGGCCGGCGACCAGCGCGGTCGCGGCGGCCAGTGCCGGAATCGGGAGCGTCTTGTTGTCACCGTCGACGGCGCCGCCGAGGATCAGCGGGTTGAGCACGACGATGTACGCCATCGTGAAGAAGGTCGCCAGGCCACCTCGTACCTCACGGCTCACCGTCGAGCCACGGGCGGAGATCTCGAAGAACCGGTCGAAGCCGTTACGCGGTTGGGCGGGATTGGGAGGTGTGTCGTTCCCGGGCGGCGCTACTGCCATGAGGACCTCACAGGTGATCTTCCGGTTGTCGCGCGCATCGTCCCAGATCGCTGGCGGGCAGGGGAAGTGGATCGCGTACGCTGGCCCAATGCCGAACGACCAGCCACCGCGCCCCGCGCCGCTGGACCCGCCGATGGTGCCGTTCGCCGTCGCCGGTCTGATCGCGTGGGCGGTCGTCGGACTGGTGCTGCTGGTGTTCTTCCGGGGCTGGCTCACCGAGCACCACCACGAGAACTGGCTCTGGACCTGCCTGGCCGGCTTCCTGTGGGGCTTCCCCGGCCTCGCCGTCATGCTGCGTCACGACGCCAACCGACGTCGTCGCCGGGCGAGCTGAGCACACCGGCGCGCCGCCGGTACGAACCCCTCAGGGGTGCCCGTACGGCTCCGCCGGCTCCCCCGCCTCGACCGAACCCGGCGCACGGCTGACCGACATGGCCTCCACCGCGCTGTCGTCGTACACCGTCGGAAGGTCCTCGACCGCGGTCTCGGCGGCCTCGATCAGCGTCTCGGAGTGCGCGCCGCAGCCATGGTCGGCGCTGACCACCCGGCCGTCATCGGGTGCGTAGAAGTTGCCGCACGCGCCGAACGCCTGCCGCATCGCCCCGGCCAACGGGAGGTAGAAGCCGCAGGTGCCGCAGCGGGCGGCGGCCGGGGCGGCGGTGGAGATGGCCGCGTCCGGGCCGTGGTCACCGTCGTACCAGCGCTGCGCCGCGTCGGCCCGACCCTCCCGGGAGAGCACCCGGGCCCGACCGAGACCCAACTCCCAGGCCGTCTCCTCGACCGCCGGATCGTCGGAGAGCAGGTAGCCGGGGGCCAGCCGCTCGTCTTCCGGAGCGGTCGGCAGCAGGTCACCCGGGCCGAGGTCGCCGGGCTTGAGCCGCTCCTGCCAGGGCAGCCAGCCGGGCGCGAGCAGCGCGTCCGGGCCGGGCAGCAGCACCGTCTCGCAGATGGTCACCGTACGGCTGCGCGGGACGCGGGTGACGGTGACCGCCCACCGCCATCCGCGGTAGCCGGCGAGGCGGCACTCGAAGTAGTGGGTGACCAGCCGTTCACCCTCGGCCACGACCTGGAGGTGGTCGCCGACGTCGTCGGCGTCCACCTCGGTGATGCCAGCGCGGGCCACCTCGACGGCGGCGGCGCAGACCTGGTCGAGACGGGCGGCACGGGTGGAGGCGGGCCTGGTCACCTCACCATTGTTCCCCATGCTCCCCGCAGGGGTGACAGGGACTCCCGGGGAACCTTTCGCCGCGACTGATGCGGCACACCTGCGTCGGATGGGCGAGGATGGTGCACATGCCGCCGTACTCCCACTCCGGGCGATCCCTCCTCGGGCGGACCGTCGGCACCGGCATTCGGGCCATCCGTCTGCTCCTGCGTGGTTCGGTGGGCAGCGGCCGCTGGGTGACCCGCCGGGCCGGTCATGCCCGGGCGCGGGGCGCGGGCGGTGAGGTCGGCATGGTCCGGCTGTTCGATCTGCACGCCGTCTCCTGTGCCGGCGACACTCTGATCGCCATCGGCCTGGCCGGGACGATCTTCTTCAACGTGCCTCTGGGTGAGGCCCGCAGCAAGGTCGCGCTGTACCTGCTGGTGACGATGGTCCCGTTCGCGATGCTCGCACCCGTGGTGGGGCCGCTGCTGGACCACTTCCGGCACGGTCGGCGGTACGCGCTGGCCGCCACCATGCTCGGCCGGGCGTTCCTGGCCTGGCTGATCTCCGACTACATCCACGGCTTCGGGCTCTATCCGGCCGCGTTCGGTGTGCTCGCGCTGTCGCGCGCCTACGGCGTGGCCCGCTCGGCGGCGGTACCCCGGCTGTTGCCGGAGGGGCTGGGGCTCTCCCAGGTGGGTGCCCGGGCCAGCGTGTACGGCACGGTGGCGGGAGCGTTGGTGGCCCCGATCGGGTTGGCCGCCTTCTGGTTCGGGCCGCAGTGGCCGCTGCGCGTCGCGTCGGTGATCTTCCTGATCGGCATGGTGATCTCGCTGCGGCTGCCTCCGAAGGCGGACTCGGAGCCACCCGAGCGCGTCCCCCGCGCGCTGCGCGCCCTGGGCCGCCGCCAGGACCGACCGCTGGGCCGGGGCCGACCTGCCGGACGGCTGGTGATCGCCACCCTGATCGGCGCCGCGACCCTGCGTGCCGTGTACGGCTTCCTGCTGCTCTTCCTCGCCTTCGCCATCAAGAAGGGCGACCTGACCACCGGGGTGTTCGGGCGGGACCTGGGCGCCGAGTGGGCGCTGGGGTTGGTCGGCGGCGCCCTGGCCGTCGGCAGCTTCCTGGCGACCGCCGTCGGCACCCGCTTGCGCATCCATCGGCCGACCGCCATCCAGTCCAGCAGCATGATCATCGTGGCGGGGGTGGCGGTGCTCGCCGTCATCCAGTTCTCGCTGCTGATGGTGGCCCTGCTCTGCCTGGTCACCGCGCTGGTCAGCGGAGTGGCCAAACTCGCCGTGGACGCCTCGATCCAGGAGCGCATCCCGGAGCGGCTGCGGGCCAGCTCCTTCGCGCACTCCGAAACGGTGCTCATGCTCGCCTTCGTCGCCGGCGGCGGACTCGGGCTGGTGCCGTTCGCCGGCCGGACCGGCATCGCGGTCGCCGCCGGGGTCGGCATCGTGGCCGCCGTACGCGGTGTGCTGGTCGCTGCCCGTCTGCGCAACGAGAAGCTGGTCGGCCGACCGCTGGGTGACGACGAGCTGACCGAGGACGAGCCGACGGTGGAGCCCGAGAACGTCGAGCGGGAAAACATCGCGCCCACCTCGCCGGCGCCCCCTCAGGCCACATCGCAGCGGCACGACGAGGCGGGACTCGCGCCACCGGGCTACCACATCTACCGACCCTCGTCGTCGGTCGGCGGCCCGGGTGGGGGCGCGGACGATGAAACCCGCCGCGAGTCCCCCGGCTCGCTCTCGTGACCGGTCTGCTGGTGGTGACCGCGGTTCCGGCCGAGGCGGACGCGGTCCGCGCCGGACTGACCGCCGAGGCCGTCACGATCGCCCCGGTCGGGGTGGGCCCGGCCGTCGCGGGGGCCGCCACCGCACGTCTGCTGGCTCTGGCCGAGGCGGCCGGTCGCCCGTACCGTGGGGTGGTCAGCGCCGGCGTGGCCGGCGGCTTCACCGGACGCGCGGCCGTCGGCGACACCGTGCTCGGCACCGCGAGCATCGCCGCCGACCTGGGTGCCGACTCACCGGACGGCTTCATCGGCATCGAGGAGTTGGGCATGCCGCCCGCGCTGCTCGGCGGAGGCAGCGTCGTCCCGGCGGACCCCACCTTGCTGGCCTCGCTGCGGGCCGCCCTGCCCGCCGCCACGATCGGCCCGGTGCTCACGGTCAGCACCGTCACCGGCACCGCGGCCGGCACCGACGAACTGCGCCGGCGGCACCCGGAGGCGGTGGCCGAGGCCATGGAGGGGTACGGGGTGGCCGTCGCCGCCGCACAGGCCGCAGTGCCCTTCGTGGAGCTGCGCACCATCTCCAACCCCATCGGTCCGCGCGACCGTGACGCGTGGCGACTGCGCGAAGCGCTCACCGCCCTGACGAAGGCGGCTACGGCGCTGCGCTGACCCCCCGGCGCTGCGCTGACCCGGCGCTGCGCTTGCCCGCGCTGCGACGCTGCGCCTTCTCGTGCGACGTCAGCCGGCGGATCTTCGCTGGGGACTCAGACGGAGTGCGAACGGCCGGCGGGCCTCGACCTCGAAACCGCACGCGAGCAGCAGATCAATGCCAAAGCCCTCCGCCACCGCGACAGCGTCGTCGATCCCCACGGCCCGCATATCGTTGACCAGCGCCATCACCAGGCGACGCCCGAGCCCCAACCGCCGATGTCGTGCCTCGACGAGGACACCGTCGAGCACCACCTCCCGCTTCGGCATGCCGGGGTACCGCTGTCCGTACTCGAGATGCGGGCTCCGCTCGTGAGCGCGCAGCTCACCGACCAGCGCGCCATCGGGAAGCTCTGCCACGTACCGCCAGCAGGTGGCTGGCACATCGCCGCCGACGACCCGGCGTAGCCGGACCGTCCGTTGAACCTCCGCGCCCCACCGACGGTTGTCGCGGTAACGCCGGTTCAGCTCGTAGGCGGCCGGTGGCAGTGGTAGTGGATACCGTTTCGGCGGCAACCGGTACCACTCCGCCCACCAGGCGCCGGGCCAGTCCCGGGGCTCGTACACCGGCCACACGTCCAGATGTGCCGGGTACCGACGTCCCGCCTCGTCCCGCATGTCGTCGTGTGGCACCGACGCCGGTTCGCTGACATCCCCCGCCGGTGTGCCCAGGACCACCTGTCCACCCGCCGCCTTGACGAGACGCTCCACCGTCCGGAATCGGGGGTCGGTCGCCCTCCCGGACTCGATCCGCGCGAGCGTCGGCTGGGGTACTCCCGATCTCGCGGCGAGCTGCCGCTGACTGAGATCGGCCTGACGGCGCAGGGCTCGTAGGGCACGACCCAGATTCGTCGCTCCGCAGGCTTCGTCGGCGTCGGCGTCGGCTTCGGCGGGGTCACTCGCATCGGTCACAGGCCGATGGTCCCGAGTGCGCGGCGAGCTATCAACAGCCGGCCGGCGGCTGTGGACAACCCTGTGGAAAACCCTCCCGCGCGGTGGACGACGACCTCTGCACGGGCCCTTTGGAGCTGAATCGTCTGCGACATCAACACACACCCACCCCAGGTGTGGTTGCGAGATCCACTCAGGCGATTCGTTCACGACATCAGCTCCAAAGGATGCCCGAAGTAGGTGCCCGGTCGACCGGCCTGCCCCTCCGCCCACCGAAGCGGGCGTCGCCCCCGGACGACGGTTCGCCCAGCCAACAGCCGCCCAGCCAACGACTGCCCAGCCGACCACCGCCCCGCCGACCACCGCCCCACCGCCCCACCGCCCCACCGACCACCGTCCTGACGGTGACCGCCCGGGACGTCGCGGATCACAGTGCGAGGGTGGGCACAGGTCCCGGGGTGGACGCGGGGCTAACGTGAGGGGCGTGGCGCTCTCCCTGGCTATTTCGCCCTGCCCCAACGACACGTTCGTGTTCGACGCCCTGGTGCACGGGCGGGTGCCCGGCGCGCCGCCGGTCGAGGTGACGTACGCCGACGTGGACGTCACCAACACGGCGGCTGAGCGGGGCGCCTTCGACCTGGTGAAGGTGAGCTACGCGGCGCTGCCCTGGCTGCTCGACGACTACCACCTGCTGCCCTGCGGCGGCGCGCTCGGTCGCGGGTGCGGGCCGCTGGTGCTCACCCGGGGCGACCACGACGGCGACCCGGACCGCGCCGACCTGACCGGCGCCACGGTGGCGGTGCCGGGCGACCGGACAACGGCGTACCTGCTTTTCCGGCTCTGGTCGGCCGGACGGCCGCCGGCCCGGATCGAGGTGGTGCCGTTCCACGAGATCATGCCGGGCGTCGCAGCCGGCCGCTACGACGCGGGCCTGGTCATCCACGAGGCCCGGTTCACCTATTACCGGCACGGCCTGACCGCACTCGTCGACCTCGGCGAGTGGTGGGAGGCCGACACCGGCCTGCCCATTCCCCTCGGCGCGATCCTGGCCCGTCGCGGAGCGGTCGACCCGGAGGCCGCCGCCGGCTGGATCCGCGAGTCGGTCCGGCAGGCCTGGGCGGATCCGACCGTCAGCCGTGAGTACGTCCTCGCGCACGCCCAGGAGATGGAACTCGACGTGGTGGACCGGCACATCGGCCTCTACGTCAACGAGTTCACGGCCGACCTGGGCGAGGCCGGCTTCGCCGCGGTGACGGCGCTCCTCGACCGCGCCGCCACCGCCGGGCTGGTCCCTCAGACCTCCAGCTCGCGCGCGACCGCGTGGACCAGCTGAGCGATCTTCTGCGCGGTCTTCTTGTCCGGGTACCGGCCCCGGCGCAGGTCCGGCTGAACCTTCGCCTCCAGCACCTTGATCATGTCTTCGACGAGGCCGTGCAACTCCTCGGCCGGCCGGCGCCGCAGCTCCGCCATCGACGGCGGCGCGTCCAGCAGTTTCACGCCCATGGCCTGCGCGCCGCGACGACTGTCCACCACGCTGAAGTCGACCCGCTGACCACCCTTGAGGTCGGTGACGCCCGCCGGCAACGCGCCCTTGGGCAGGAACACGTCACCGCCCTCGTCGCTGGTGACGAAGCCGTATCCCTTGGCCGTGTCGTACCACTTCACTCGACCCGTAGGCACCTGAAAACCCCTGCTTCACTTGAGCCGCTACTGCTCCAAGGCTAGCTGGATCATGCCGTCCAGCGCCGCTGGGAATCCGGTGAGATCGTCCAGCACGACGCTCGCGCCCGCGTTGCGCAGCTCATCCGGGGAGCACGGGCCGGTCACCACGGCGATTCCGGGTACCCCGGCGACCCCCGCCGCCACCATGTCCGCGACATGATCGCCCACGTAGTGGGTCGCGCCGTACTCCCGCAGGGCGGTCGCCTTCTGCTCGGCGAAGAGGTCACCGGCCAGCTCGTCCACCACCAGGCCGAGATGGTCCAGGTGCAGCCGGGCCAGGCGGGCGATCTTCGAGGTGACGACCAGCACCCTTCCACCCCGGGCGCGGATCGCGTCGATGGCCTCCCGCGCGCCGGGCATCGGGACCGTCGGAGTGATCGCGTACGCCGGGTACAGCTCGCGGTAGAGCAGGACGGCCGATTCGACCTGCTCCGGCGGGAACCAGTGCGCGATCTCGGTGCGCAGCGGCGGGCCGAGGCGGGACACCGCCAGGTCGGCGTCCACCGGAACGCCCGTCCTCGCGGTCAGCGCCCGGTAGGCCGCGGCGATGCCGGGACGGGAGTCGACCAGGGTCATGTCGAGATCGAACCCGACGGTCAGTGCGGACATGCCCAGAAACGTACCCGGCGACCGTGGACCGGCCGTACGTCCGAGGGGCGCGACCGGCCCACCCCGGGCTAGCGTGGAAAGACGATGACCACCTCACTCGCCGACCACCTGCGGTCGCTGCCCGACGAGTCACTGGCCGCACTCCTGCAACTGCGGCCCGACCTCGTCGTGCCCGTGCCGGCCGACATCTCCGCTCTTGCCATCCGCGCCCAGTCCCGGGTGTCGGTGGCCCGCGCCCTGGACGGGCTGGACCAGTTCACCCTGCTCATCCTGGACGCCGGCCGCCTCACCCGGCACCCGGACGAGGGCACGACCGCCACCGACGCGATTCTCGCCATGGCGACCGCCGGGCCGCACCCGCCGGCGCCGACCGCCGTCCGGGCCGCCGTGGGCCGGCTGAGAGCGCTGTTCCTGCTGTACGGCCCCGAGCACGCCATGCACGTGGCAGCCGCCGTCGACGAGGTCTCCCCGTACCCCGCTGGACTTGGTCGACCCGCGGCGGACCTGGACGTTCGCGCGGCGGCTCTCTGCGCGGACCCGGCGAAGCTGCGCCGGACGCTGCTCGCCGCGCCCCCGTCGGCCCGGGCGATCCTGGACCGGCTGGCGGCCGGGCCGCCGGTCGGCAGCGTGCCCCCGGGCGCGTTGCAGGCGCCGGCGATCGGCGCGCAGGACGCCGCCCTCGCCGACCCGACGAACGGTGGCGCGCCCACCGGCTCACCGGTGCGCTGGCTGGTCGACAACCGGCTGCTGGTGACCGTGTCAGCCGGCTCGGCGACGGCCGGCGGCACCGTCGAGCTGCCCCGCGAGGTCGGCCTCCTGCTGCGGCGCGACAGCGGTCCGCTCGGGCCGTTGCAGACCGGTCCGCCGTCGGTGGCTGCCGCTCCCCGCGAGCCCAAGGCGGTCGACTCGGCCGGCGCGGGGCAGACGATGGAGGTGGTCCGGCACACCGAGGGACTGCTGGAACAGCTTGCCGCCGAGCCCGCCCCGGTGCTGCGCTCGGGTGGCATCGGTGTCCGCGACCTGCGCCGACTGGCACGTACCGGCGGCCTGGACGAGCCGACCACCGCGCTGCTGCTGGAGGTGGCGTACGCGGCGGGGCTCGCCGGTGAGATGGAGCTGCCCGGTTCGGCCACCGGTCGGTACGGGGCGGACCAGCAGGTGCTGCCGACCGGCGGGTACGAGGTGTGGCGGGCCGGATCGCTGGCCCAGCGGTGGGAGCACCTGGCCCGCGCCTGGATGACCATGACCCGGCAGGTCGGGTTGGTCGGGCGGCGTGACGACCGGGACCGGCCGATCACCGCGCTCTCCGCGGAGGCCGAGCGGGCCGGCGCGCCGGCCACCCGCCGGGCGGTGCTCGCGGTGCTCGCCGACCTGGAGCCGGCGACCGCGCCCACCCCGGAGGAGTTGCAGGCCCTGCTGGACTGGCGGACGCCACGGCGCAGCCGGGGTCGGGAGGCCGCCCACCGGGAGGTGCTGGCCGAGGCGGCGCAGCTCGGCATGACCGGGCTGGGGGCGCTCACCTCGTACGGGCGGTTGTTGTTGGGTGAGCTGACGTCGGCCGACGACTCCGACGGCGACCCGCTGGGCCTGCACGCGGACACCGAGAGTGGCGATCCATCCGGTGCGGCGCGGGCGTTGGACGCGCTGCTGCCCGCCCCGGTCGATTACTTCCTGGTGCAGGCCGACCTGACCGTGGTGGTGCCCGGGCCGCCCGAACCGGCGCTCGTCGCCGAGTTGGAGGCGACGACCGAACTCGAGTCGGCCGGCGGGGCGAGTGTGCACCGGGTCACCACGGCGAGCGTCCGGCGGGCGTTGGACGCCGGTTACACGGCCGACGACCTGCACGAGTTGTTCCGTCGACGGTCGCGTACCCCCGTGCCGCAGGGACTCAGCTACCTGGTGGACGACGTGGCTCGTAAGCACGGCGGGCTGCGGGCCGGGTCGGCCGGGGCGTACCTGCGCAGCGACGACGAGGCGCTGCTCACCGAGGTGCTGGCCGACCGGCGGCTGGAGTCGTTGACGCTGCGCCGGCTGGCGCCGACGGTGTTGACCACCCCGTACCAGGTCAACCGGATGCTCGTCACGCTGCGCGAAGCCGGGTACGCGCCGGTGCAGGAGGACGGCACGGGCAGCACGATGCTGACCCGGCCGCGGGTCCGGCGCGCTCCGGCGCGGGTGGCGGTGACCACCAGGACGCTGGACCCGCTGGCCACCCCGAAGCTGCCGATGCCCCGGCTGCTCGGGGTGGTGGAGCACATCCGGCGGGGTGAGGCGGCAGCGCGGGCGGCCCGTCGCGCCCCGGCGGTGGTCCGAGGTGGGGCTGCGGGGCTGGGCGGTGGCCCGGTGCCCGCGCACACGCACAGCGAGGCGCTGGCAGTGCTCCAACAGGCGGTACGGGACCGGGCGCTGGTCTGGGTCGGGTACGTGGACGCCCACGGGGCGACCGCGTCGCGGCTGGTGAAGCCGGTTTCGATCGGGGCCGGCTACCTGCGCGCCGAGGACGAGCGGACGGAGATGCTGCACACCTTCGCACTGCACCGGATCACGGCGGCGGTGCTGGCGGACTGAGGCAGCTCCGTTCCTCCCGCGGTCGGTCAGCGGCGGCTGCGCCGTACGGTGCCGACCACCGAGACGAGCAGCAGGAGGGCGAAGCCGGCCCCGGCCGCCTCGCCGACCGAGTCGACGAAGCCCTGGCGGAGCACCAACCACCCGAAGAGGAACCACCCGAAGAGCAGCGCCGCCGCGAAGGCGTACGCGAACACGGTCGCGCGGGACACCTCGTCGGGCGGCGCCTGCTCGTACTGCGCGGCCACTTCACGGTCGACCGTCATACCCAGCCTCCCCGCCCGGTCCGGCCCTGGACTCCCAGCGTGACACTCCTACGACAGGTGTGACAGGGGATAAAACCCGGAAATGGGGGCGTGTCGCTCAGGTGCCGGGGCGGCGACCGACCAGTACGACCCGGGTGCCGACCTTCCCCAGCTCCCACATCCGGACGGCGTCGGTGTGCAGGAGGTTGACGCAGCCGTGCGAGCCGATCGACTTGTCGTGCAGGTAGGTGGTGGTCTCGTGGAAGCCCATGCCCTGGGTGAAGTGCTGCCAGTAGGGCAGCCACACCTCGTACGGGTCGGACCACTCCTTCGGGTTGCGGTAGTTGACCGTGTAGGTGCCGGAGGGGGTGCGGTAGCCGGACATTCCGGTACGGGTCACGGTCGGCGCCATGACCACCTTGCCGCCCCGCATCGCCCAGACGGTCTGCCGGGTCAGGTCCACGCAGAACGTGGTGCCGGTGCCGGCCTCGCAGCGGGCCGTGTCGGTGGTGGCGAGGCGCCGGGCCACGTCGAGGGTGGTCGGTCCGGCGCGTCCCTCGACGGGGCGAATGCCGTACCTCTTCTGGAACTTCTTGATGGCGGCGCAGTCGGCGGCGGACTGCCGCCCGTCGACCGTGACGGCCCCGAACCCGCCGAGGCGGGCGAGGTACGTCTCCACGGCGCGCTGGTGCTGGCCCTGCGGGCAGCCGGCGACGGTGGTCGGGGTCGACGTGGGCTTCGGCTTCGGCGTGGTCTTCTTCGGCGGTGGTGCCACCGAGCGTGGGGCGGGCGACGCCGGTGCGGGCCGGCCGTGCTCGGCCGGCCCGGACGTGCCGCTCGCCCCCGATGCCTGCTCCGCCGCCGCGACCGGGGCGGCTCCCCCGCCACCACTCCCGCCGGACTGCGGATCGAACGTGCACGCGCCGGTGCCGACCAGCACGACCACCACCAGGGCAAACAGCCGGGAAGTGCGCCGGACACGCCGCATGGCACCTCCCCTGGACAGTCGTCCCTTTCCTAGACGTTCGTAAGTGCCGTCCTGGTTGCATCCGGTGAGCATCTTTCTTTCGACGTTCTCCGCCGTGCAACACTGGATGGTCGGCCTGCGGCGGGTGAAGGAGCCGCGGCCCGACGCCAACCGAGGAGAGGACGCTGGCGTGAGTGGTGGACCCCTGATCGTGCAGTCGGACAAGACGCTGCTGCTGGAGATCGACCACCCCGACGCGCAGGCCTGCCGGATGGCGATCGCGCCCTTCGCCGAGTTGGAACGGTCCCCGGAGCACGTGCACACGTACCGGCTGACCCCGCTCGGGCTGTGGAACGCCCGCGCGGCGGGTCACGACGCCGAGGGCGTGGTCGATTCGCTGCTCAAGTACTCGCGCTACCCGGTGCCGCACGCGCTGCTGGTGGACGTGGCCGAGACGATGGACCGGTACGGCCGGCTCCAGCTCGCCAACGACCCGGCGCACGGCCTGGTGCTGCGGGCGCTCGACCGCCTGGTGCTGATCGAGGTGGCCAAGAGCAAGAAGCTCGCCGGCATGCTCGGCGACAAGATCGACGACGACACGATCCGGGTGCACCCGTCCGAGCGCGGCCGGCTCAAGCAGGCGCTGCTCAAGCTGGGCTGGCCGGCGGAGGACCTGGCCGGCTACGTCGACGGCGAGGCGCACCCGATCGAGCTGGCCGAGGCCGGCAAGGACGGACGCAAGCCGTGGACGCTGCGGTCGTACCAGCGGGAGGCCGTCGAGGCGTTCTGGGCCGGCGGGTCGGGCGTTGTCGTGCTGCCCTGCGGCGCGGGCAAGACCCTGGTCGGCGCGGCGGCGATGGCCGAGGCGAAGGCGACGACGCTGATCCTGGTCACCAACACCGTCGCCGGCCGGCAGTGGAAGCGCGAGCTGATCGCCCGCACGTCGCTGACCGAGGAGGAGATCGGCGAGTACTCGGGCGAGCGCAAGGAGATCCGCCCGGTCACCATCGCCACGTACCAGGTGCTCACCTCCCGAAAGGGCGGCGCGTTCACTCACCTGGACCTGTTCGGCGCCCGCGACTGGGGCCTGGTCGTCTACGACGAGGTGCACCTGCTGCCCGCGCCGATCTTCCGCTTCACGGCGGACCTCCAGGCCCGCCGCCGGCTGGGCCTGACGGCCACTCTGGTACGCGAGGACGGCCGCGAGGGCGACGTGTTCAGCCTGATCGGGCCGAAGCGGTACGACGCCCCGTGGAAGGACATCGAGTCGCAGGGCTGGATCGCCCCGGCGGAGTGTGTCGAGGTGCGGGTGACGCTCACCGACGCGGAGCGGATGTCGTACGCGACGGCGGAGGCCGAGGAGCGCTACCGGATGGCGGCGACCGCGCGCACCAAGCTGCCCGTGGTCAAGGCCCTGGTCGACCGGCATCCCAACGACCAGGTGCTGGTGATCGGCGCGTACATCGACCAGTTGCACCAGATCGGCGAGTACCTGGACGCCCCGATCGTGCAGGGCTCCACCACGAACAAGGAGCGCGAGCGGCTGTTCGACGCGTTCCGCACCGGTGAGCTACGGACGCTGGTGATCTCCAAGGTCGGGAACTTCTCCATCGACCTGCCCGAGGCGGCGGTGGCGATCCAGGTGTCGGGCACGTTCGGCTCGCGCCAGGAGGAGGCCCAGCGGCTGGGTCGGGTGCTGCGTCCGAAGGCCGACGGCCGGCAGGCGCACTTCTACACCGTGGTCTCCCGGGACACGATCGACACCGAGTACGCGGCGCACCGGCAGCGCTTCCTCGCCGAGCAGGGGTACGCGTACACGATCGTGGACGCGGACGACGTGCTCGGCCCGTCCCTGCCGTCCTTCGACTGAGCGCGGTGGGTCGCCCCGCCCGGGGCGACCCACCGCGTCAGGGCCGGATCAGGAGAAGTCGACCAGGAAGTAGTAGTTGGTCGGGTCGGACCACACCCCGTCGGCCGTACGCCCGCGCACCCTCATGGTCTGCGAACTGGTCGAGGTGGGCGTGTAGGTGACGGTGGCGACCCCGGCGGCGTTCGCCGCCACCGTCGCCGGCTCCCCGTTGTCGACCGTGTACTCGAACTCCACCACGCCCGGGCTGCCCTGGGTGAAGGTGAAGTCGCCCGGCTCGCCGACGCCACCGGACCACTGGCTCTCCGGGTAGGTGGTCGACGACACCCGCGGTGCGGTGCCGACCAGGAACGGGTAGTCCGTCTGCGGCGTGTATTCGCCCGCCTCGGTGCGACCCCGCACCGAGAAGACGTTCGCGCCGTTGCGGTCCATCGTCACCAGGATGTCGGTGACCAGCGACTCGGGCGTCTTCGGCACGCTCTGCCAGGCGCCGCCGTTGAGCTGGTACTCGAAGGTCGTCACCTCGTCGATCTCGGTGTAGACACCGAACCTGCCGACCGCGCCGATACCGCCACGCGGGGTGTACTCGTCGTACGCGCTGCTCACGTTCACCCGCGGATCGCGTACCCGGAAGTAGTACCGCCGTTCGGCGCTGGCCGTGCCGTCCGCTGCCCGGCTGGTGACCGTCAGCAGGGTGTAGCCGGCGTGCACGGGCGCGATCTCGATGGTCGCCCTGCCGTCCGGTCCGGCGGCCACCACCTGCTCCTCGCCGCTGTACTCCAGCACGTAGCGGTACTCCACCACGTCCGAGCGGCCCGGATTGAAGGTGAAGCGACCTGGCTGGCCGGGCTGGCCGCCGTCGCCGTTCTCCGGGTATTCGCTGGACGTCACCACGGGGGCGTCACTGACGTCGAACGTGTAGGTCCGCGGCGGCGAGAACGATCCGTCGAGGAAGCGCGTGCGTACGGTCAGCGTGTTGCTGCCGGAGTGCTCGGGGGTGATCGTCGCCCGCCCCCAGCTGTACTCCGGGTCGACGGTCTGCTCGGGGCCGTCGTTGAGCCGGTAGACGTAGGCGTCCACGTCCGGCATCGCGGTGTCGAAGTTGAACTCGCCGGGGATGCCCACGCCGCCCCACGCGCCGTACTCGTAGTAGGTGCTGGAGGAGACGATCGGCTTGGTGTCGATGACGTTGAACTGGTACTGCTCGGCGTCCGAGACGGTGCCGTCGGCGCTGATGCTGCGCACGTTCAGCGTGTACCAGTTCGGCTCGGTGGGCGTCCAACGCAGCACCGCGGTGCCGTCCGCCGCCGCGTCGACGCGCTGGAACTCGTCGTAGAGGAACGCGTACTCGTACGCCACCACCCCGGTCCGGCCGGGACGGAAGGTGAAGCTACCCGGGCGGTCCACCACACCGTCGTGGTCCGGGAAGGCGAAGTCGGCCGACTCCACGACCGGGGTGTCACGGACCTGCACGTTCTCGGTGTATGCGCCGACCATCTCGGTGCCGACGTAGCTGCGCACCTGGACCCGGACGAGACCGGTCTGGGTGAACACCACCGGGACGACAGTGGTGCCGTCGGCGTCGGCCGGCACCCGGACCTCCGCCCCGTCGCCGACGCGGTAACCGAACTCGGTGACCCCCTCGACGTTGGTCGAGATCGCCAGTTCGCTCGGCAGACCGACACCGCCCATGGTCACCCGCACACCGGGTGCCGTGGACTTGACGAAGAAGTCGTACTCGACCACTTCGGAGGAGTTGGAGGCGCTGTCCACGCTGCGCACGCTCAGGTACTCGACGAACGAGGTGGGCGTGTATTCGAGGGTGACGTCCGCGCCCGGCTTCGGGGCGGCGATGTAGTTGTACGTCTCGCCGAAACGCCCCCAGTAGTAGCCCACCACGTCGGGTGACCCGTTCGCCTTGAAGGTGAACGTGCCCGGCACGCCCGAGCCGCCGTGCGGCACACCGTCGTCCGGGTAGGTGACGGAACTGACCAGGGGCTTGGCCGGCCGCTCGCCGTCCACCTTCACGAAGCACGGCTTCGCCCAGGAGGAGTAGTCGTGACCGTCGTAGGCGCGTGCGGTCCACTGGACAACGGTGCCGTGCGGGTACTGCCCCATGTCCCAGGTGGCCTTGGAGAGGGCGCCCGAGTAGCTCGATCCGGACAGCTCGGAGCGCTGGTCCTCATGGCCGACCGGCCAGGCGGCGAACTGTCCCTGGTAGTCATAGTCGTAGGGGTCCGCCTCCTCGCCCCGGACCATGAGGGTGTAGTTGCGCGCCCCCACGGGCTGCGGTTTGGCCTTCGTGCCGCAGGCCCACGACGGGAACTCGAGTCCGATCTGCGTCACCGTCGGCGCGTGGTTGGTCTCGGTGCGGACCGCTGGGAACGGCCGGAGCTTACGGCCGTGGGAGAGGTCGCCCTCGTAACCGTGCGGCACCCGGATCTCGACGGTGAGGGTCGCCGCGCCCTGCTTCGCCAACTTCTGTAGGGCGGGCGCGATGTCCCAGGCCAGGTAACCGGGGCAGGTCGATTCGCCGCCGGCCTGGACGGTGCCGAGCAGTTCGCGTCGACGCGGCGCCGAATCCCAGCTCGTGGTGGCCGTGATCGCATCGGTGCGCCACAGCTCGACCGGCTGCGCCGAGGCGCAGTCGGCCGCCGACCTCTCGGCGATGACCAGATCCGCCTTGTGGACGACGGTGCCGCTGAAGCGTGAGATGTCGAAGCTGAAGTAGGAACGGGACTTGTGCTTCTTGCCGTCCCCATCGGTCCACGCGCCGATCGGCGCGTCCCCGGACTGGTCGACGAACGACTTCTTCGGCAGTTGGGAATCCGTGTAGGCCCAACTGGACTTGCTGACGTCCCACTGCTGGTAAGCCTGAGCAGGTGCGGCGGTCACGCTGACCAGACCCGCACCGAGCACTATGCCGAGTGACCCGGCCAGCAATCTTCGTGCGCGCACGACGATGCCCCTCCCCCGTAGACGATGGCGTACATCGCCATCGAGGGGCCAGAGCATATCGGGGTACAGCGAACTTTCAGCTAGTCGATTCGGGTGGTCTGCGACCCGTCATCCAGCCGACGATCGCCGTTGCGACGCAACGATTTCGGCGCTCATCCGGCACGCGTCGACCACATCGGGCCGTGTGGACGACGGCGTGGTCGGGCTCGGCCGGTTGCGGGTGGCGAGCGACGACTTCCGCCGGATCACTGGGAGAAGCGGGCCACCAGCACCGCGAGCCGCCGGTCGTGGTCGGCGCGGCGGAGCCGGCCGCTACGCATCAGCGTGACCAGTCCGTGCAGCCCGCTCCAGAATGTCTCGGTGACCGCCTCCAGGTCGTCGTCACCGGCCGCGGGGCGCACCGCCTCGGCCAGTTCGGCGAAGCCCCGGGCCAGGTCGGTCGGGACGCCCTGGGTGGCGAACGGCAGGTCGACGGCGAGGGTGAACATCGCGTCGTAGAGGGCGGGTCGCCGCTCGGCGAAGGTGGTGTACGCCGCCGCGACGTCGGCGACGGCCTGCCGGGCGTCGGCCGCCGAGGCACGGGCCGAGGCCAGCGCGGTGGCCAGTTCGGCGAAGCCTTCGACGGCGACCGCCGCCATGATCGCGTCCTTGCCCTTGAAGTGGCTGTAGAGGACGGGCTGGCTGTATTCGATCTCGGCGGCGAGCCGCCGGGTGGTCACCGCGTCCCAGCCCTCCGCCAGGGCTAACTCCCGGGCCGCGGCGACGATGGCGCGTTCCCGTTCTGCCCGTTCACGCTCCCGGCGTGCTTGCGTCGACATGACGTCATCCTAGCATCGCTAGGGATTCTGCCGATGCTCTGCTAGCGTCGCTCATATACCTAGCGTCGCTAGCAATTGGAGCGGATCATGTTGTCACCCCTGGCCTACGGGCTCGCCGTCGTCCTCAGCCTCTTCGTCGCCTTCATCGGATTGCGATTCCTGCTGGTGCCGCAGGCCGCAGCCGCCGGATACGGCGTACCGGCCCGGCCGGGCGACACCGCCTACCTGACGGTCAAAGGGCTGAAGGACCTCACCTTCGGGCTGATCGGCCTCGCGCTGATCGCCTTCACGACGGCCGACGCGGTCGCGTGGTTCATGCTGGTCGTCGCGCTCGTCCCGCTGGGCGACACGCTCATCGTCCTGCGCAACGGCGGCACGAAGGCCGTAGCGTTCGGCATCCACTTCGCCACCGCCATGGTCGTCCTCCTTTCCGCCGCCCTCCTGTTCGCCCTGTAGCGCCCCACGACCGGCTTCCTGTGGTGATCAAGAGGTTTGCGTCAGATTTCGTCCGATCGATGACGCGAACCTCTTGATCACCAAGCCGATCGGGGGCCGGGGCTGGGCAGGGTGGGGTCAGGGCGTGGGGGGTGGGCAGCGGTCGGGGAGGGTGACCTCGCCGGGACGGTGGTCGAAGGTGTCCAGGGTGAACCACTCGTCCAGCTCGGGGTCGAAGAGGTTCTGCAGCCCGAACTGCAACACCTGCACCCATCGGCTCGGGTCGCGCTGGTCGACGTAGATGTCGCCGAGGGCGAGCGGGAACCGGAAGAACTCCCCCGGCACGGTCGAGCCCCCGACCACCCCCACCCGCCAGTGGTCCACGTGCCGGTCCTTCGCACCCTGGAGAATCTCCGGGCCGACGTATCGCGACGTCTTCAGCTTGTCGTTGAAAATCTGCCGGTTGAAGAACCCCGGCACCTTGCTGCACGCACGCGGCGGGAACAGCGGGATGTTCGGCCACTTGTAGGTGAGCGTGTAGAGCGTGTTCTCGTAGATCAGGTTCGTGAACCAGATCGGGTACTCCGGGCCGCCGGCGATCATCTGGCTGTTGCCGTCCCGGCCCTGCCAGCTGAACGGCACGTCGATGCCGAGGTCGCGCACGACGTACCGGCCGGTGCCGCGGAAGTCGGCGGGGAGCAGCGGCGGGCGCGGCTCGCGCGGCACGGGGGCCACGTCGCCGTCCGCGCGGGCCGCGCGGGGCAGCGGCGCGGCGGCCGGACCGGGCGCGACCACGCCAAGGGCGAACAGCCCGCCGGCCACCGCCGCAACCACAACCCGAGGTGTACGCCCCAACGCCATCGGCCCTCCGCCAGTGTCGACAGTGGCCGACGCCCGGCCGCGCCTGCCTCCGGCGAAGCGTAGGAGCAGGGCGAACGTGAGAACGGGCGGAACCGATGGCCTCCACCGGACGGGTGACGCACCCAGGCGCCCTGATCGACTCGGCTTCCCGGAAGTCGCGGTATCCCGGACCCGTTGATGCCCCGGTCTGCCAGAAGCCGAGTCAATCAACGCATAAGACGCCGGCCCGGGACCAGAATCAGTCCCGGGCCGGCGCTCAGGTCACTCGACGGAACTGGGCCGGTTAGCCTGCAACAGAGATGAAATCAGTAACAGCCGCAAGCTGCGCATCCGACACATGCAGAGGATCAGCTCCGGCCGTCAAGACGGCTCCATTCGAGAACCGTTCGACAGAGACCTCCGAATTTTCGACGGCCGACGTGCTGGCAACCCCTGAAATGTACGTCATCCAGCCACCAACCGGGCGCCCTGGGGTGCCGGCCTGAGTTGCTCGCATCGAATAGCTTGCAAACGTCGCCCAACGAGGGTTCCACGATTCGACTACTGCCCAGAAAACAGCACGGGCAACCGCCGGATCGTACAGCTCGGCCGAAGCGTCCGAGGGCGCAGGCAACTCCAACGTGAAGTAATTCATGATGGACGTCATCGCTGGACTTGCCCCGCACGTGGTGCTAAATGAAATCGGCACGGCGTTCTTGTTCCAGAGCGCAACATTGAAGCCGAGTTCATCAATGACGTCGCCGCCAACATCCGTCCGATTGCGACCGCCGATCAGCAGTTCCTTCAGAGCCTCACCGTTCGTCGCCACGGGCTTGCCGGAGGCGGCGGACTTGCTCTTGCCCTTACGAAACCAGGTAGCCAGGGCAGGGTGCACTGCACCAATCTGGCCCAAGCAACTAGCCAGCCGATCGGCGCACTCAGCGGCCGACTCGGTGCGCGGCCCCCAGTAGGCACCTACATAGAACAAGTCCGCCATGCCTCGAAGCTTTCTCTAGGGCGTGTGCACGAGGTTGATTCCGGAAATTCCCCGGTCAGCAAATAGGTTCCGCATAGCCGTAACGGCGTCAGCCTCAGCGACGAGCCACGTGATCGGCGTCCCCCCGGCAGCCTTGAGTTGGCGTTGCGCCTGACCCACGAGCCCATCGGCGCCATCGTACCAGGAGACGAATCGGCCATCCTTGGCGAACTTGGCGTATCCAAGCCCCTTGGCGTCAAGGAGAACTCCGTCCCGGAAGCCGTCAAACTTCACACCATTGACTTCGTAACCAAATCCGAACGGCACCCCGGTGACCCTTACCTGGTAGGCAGCGGCACTGGCCGACATACTCTCAGCGACAACCCCCCACGTTCCCGGGCCACCCTTCCCGGCCCAGCACGACGTGTTGTGCACGAGTACCGGGACGGTACCCGCGAGTACGTAGTAAGTCTCGTTGTCACTTACCGAAAGGTTGTACATATACCGGGGCAGGCTGAACCGCTCTACCTCTTCGACGCGGACAGCAGCACCGGAGGGCGTAGCCAACACGTCACCGGGTGAAAGGAGAGCAGCTTCGGTCCACCTGTGGGAGGTGGATACCCAGAACGGATGACCATCGGTCGTGTGAATCGTCTCGGACCGTCCGCCAACTCCCGAAACCAGCAGATCGGTCATAGCGACATCGAGGTTGCGATGGGTCGCGGTGACCGTGTCCGGAGCAACGCCACCGACCGCTGGGTCGGTCGAGAGGACATGGTCGCCCCTTGCGACGTCGACGATCGGTTTGTCGGAGCCGTCCGCCATGAGCACACGGGTCTCGGGGGTGAAGCTGTTGACGCACCCCTTCAGCTGAAGGATCATCCGCTCGATGGCGCTCTGGGACGCCCTCGCCGCAATTGCCTCACGCTCGAGGAATCCCGCGAATCGGACGGACTCAAGCCCGACCGCCGCCCCGCCGACGGCGGAGACGACGCCACCGGCACGTATGCCGTAGAGCGTCAAGAACACCGACGTGTCAAGCGCGCCGATGAGCGAGGGCGCGACGGCCGGCATCGTGGCGTCCAGGGCGACCTGGCAGACCGCAGCGCAGGAGATGGTGAGCTCCGGCAGCGCGGCCAGGCCGACGGCGGTCAGGATCCCGAGGCCGCTGGCCACGACTACCCAGTTCAGGTGGTACTTGTCCGCGATGTGCTGGATGCCCTCACCGAGCAGTTCCAACCCGGGCGTGTATCCGAGTGCCTTGACCTCCCAGCCGTCACCCGGCCCATTCGCGACGCAGGACGTGTAGCCCGCGCTGGTGTTCGGCTGGTAGTCGAACCGCACCTGCGGGTGCAGCTTCTCGCAGGTCGGGCCGTTCTTCCACTCCCGATAGAGCATTTTCGCGAAGTCGTCGACCGGGTTGGTGATGAGGTAGGAACACAGTCGATAGCCCGCCCGACTGTTCTCGAAGTCGGCCGCGCACTGCTCGTCCCGCTGCCGGACCGTTTCCTCGTACTCGCCCTTGGCCTTGTCGACGTACGTCCTGATCGCGGCATTCGCCGCGGCGATGGCGGCGTCGCGGTCCTTGCCCGCCTGGATGGCCGACGCCATGGCTTCAGCGGCGTAACGGTACGCCCGGGCAGCACTGGAAACCGCCTGCTGCTCCGAGAGCGTCGCCTGCGCAGCCGAGACCGCTGCGCTCTCCGCGGACGCGTTGGCGCTGGCCGCCGCCTGCTTGGCGGTCACCGCCGCCGCAGCGGCGCGGGCCGCGGAGGCCGCCGCGCTGTCCGCGGAAGCCTTCGCCTGCTGCGCGTACCCGCTCGCCAGATTCGCCGAGTTCGCCGCCTGTTGCGCGTACCCCGCCGCCTGCTGCGCATCGTGCCGCGCGGTGGCCGCGACGGCCTGCGCCTCCTGGGCATCCTGAAGGGCAGTGGTGGCGACGCGGAACGCCTGCTCCACCAGGGCGCTGACAACAGCGTCGTGCTTGGCCGAATCCTGGTCGGCCTGGGCTGCGGAGAACCGCCCAGTGGCCAGGAACTCGTGCGCGGCCGCCCTGGGGGCGTCCAGGGCGACCTGGGCGGCCGCCTTCAGCTCGGGCCCACTCGCCGGGTCGCTGAGGATCCGGTTGATGGCGATCCGGTCATCGACGACGAGGGCCTCGTACTGCCCACGGTCGATGATCTGACGGAGCTGAGCGCCGTCGTTGGAGTCGAGCGCCGCCTGGGCACGCTGGACTACGGTGCCGTGTCCCGCCGTGCGTGCCGCCGCCATGATCTGGTTGACCTTGATGCGGTCGTCGGTGAGTCGGCCCGGATAATCCTTGCTGTTCAGGAAGCGCGCCACATCGGCATCGGTGCCGGCCAACGCGGCCGTGGCCGCCTGGCGCAGCCCGGCAGTGTCGCCGTTGACGGCGATCGTCCCCGCCGTGATCCGGTCGTCCTGCCCGGCGGCCACCGCCAGGTCGGTCCGGACGAAGTTCATCGCCATGTCGTCGTCGCCGCTCAGGGCCTGCTTGGCCGCCTCACGGCTCCATGTTCCGCTCGACGCCAGCAGTGTCAGAGCAACCTTGCGAGCGTCCAGGACGGCGGTCGCGGCAGGGGTGGCAGGGTTGACGGCTTCGGCGATGAGTCGGTTCGTCTCCGCGCCGCGTTGTGCCGCCTGGTCCATGTCACGTCGGGCCTGCTCCTGCTGCTGAGCCTCGGCGGCGGTCGCGTCGATCGCCGCCTCGTCGGCCTGCTCGAAGGCGATCTGGATCCGGTCGGCGTCGGCGGTCCGCGCCTCGTCGTACACGGTCTTGGCCTGGTTGGCGGCGTCCGACGCGGCCAGGGCGGCCGCACTCGCGGCGTTGGCGTGCGCCGTGGCCTGCGCCGCCGCAACCGCGGCATCGCCGGCGTGGTCGGCCGCGTCGTTCGCGGCCCTGGCCGCCGCGCGAGCATTGTCGGCTGCCCGGCGGGCAGCATCACGGGACGCGTCGGCGGCGGTAGCGGCGGCGGCGGCGAACCTCACCGCGCTCTGCGCCGCCCGGGTGGCCCGGTCCGCGGCAGCCCGGGCCTTGGCTGCCGCAGCGCGCGCCTCGCTGGCATCCGCCCCCGCCTGGACGGCGTAGTCGCCACTCTCCAACGCGGCCGCCGCGGCCGCGTTCGCCGCCGTGCCGGCGTTCGCCGCCGCCTGCGCGGCAGTTCCCGCCTTGCGGGCGGCGGTGCCTGCCTGCTCGGCGGCGACAGCGGAGTCGGCGGCCTTGTCGGCGATGGCGTTCGCCGCCTCGGCCGCCCTACGCGCGTCCGCCGCCTTTGTCGCATCGGTCGCAGCGTTGGAGGCGGCTCGATAGGCGGCCGAAGCCGCCTTTCCGGCCATGGCAGCGGCCCAGGCGGCGCGGGCTGCGGCGTTGGATGCCTGCCGCGCCGCGTGCGCGGCGTCCTGGGCCGCCGAGACGGCAGTCCTGGCTGCGCGGGCCGCATTGCCGGCGGCAATGGCCGCCTGCTTCGCCGCCGCAGCGGCAGCGTTCGCGTCGTTCTTCGCGGCGGCCGTGGCCTGCGCCGCCGCCTGCGCCGACGCGCGTGCCTCCTCGGCCGCCCTGGCCGCCCGCTCGCCCGCTTCCTGCGCCGCGTCCGTCTCCCGCGCGGCCTGCTGGCCGGCGGCAGTGGCCGCGTTGACCAGATCACTGATCGTTGCCGTTTCCTCGTCCCGAGCTGTGGCCACGGCCCACTCGGAGTCGATGAACTGCGTCAGCGCGGTGGGGGTACCCAGGTCCAGAGCCCGCTGGGCCGCCGCCTTCACCTCCGGACCACCGGCCGCCATCAGCTGGTTGACCCGGAGCCGCTGATCCGTTTGCCAGGGAGTCCGCCAACCGGAGTCCAGGAACGTCCGGTAGGCGTCCTCCGTGCCCGCGTCCAGCGCCTTCTGGGCGGCAGCGCGCAACTGGGTGCCGCCGGTCGACATGATCTGGTTGACCCGGACCCGCTGGTCGATCTCCCACGGTTGGCGCCAGCCGGATTCCAGGAATGCACCCAGCGCGGCCGAGTCGGTCGAGTCGAGTGCCACCTGGGCGGCCGCGCGGACGGCTGGCCCGCCGGCCGCCATCATCTGGTTGACGCTGATCCGGTCGTCGACCCGTGCCCGTTGTGGCCACACCGTCTCAAGAAATGCGCAGACCTGGGAAGCGGACCCGAGCAGCGCCTTCTCGGCCTCCGGTCTGACGGCGGTACCGCTGTGTTCGAAGGCGAGGAGCACCTGGGCCCGGTCACAGGCCGGCTCGGCCGCAGCGGCCGGCCGCACCGGCAGGGGTGGCGCGCCGATGCTCGCCGCCACCAGGGCCACCACGGTCAGCGACCAGAGGGCTAACCGCCCGCTCGTCACGCGCGCTGTCTGGAGTCTCATCGCCTATGCCCCCGTTGCACAGTTCGGCCGGCCCCGAAATGTCGACCACGCCGGTTGTCACGTTGAGACGCACAGGTGTGCGCCCCGGTCAGCGCCGGACCGTCAACTGGGGCGGTCCGGACCGCAGCCACAGCCACGTTCGGCCAACTTAAGCAGAGTGATCGAATCCGTGCTGCCCCCGCCGACGCCGACGTTCCCGATCGGACGGAAGCGCCACGACGCAGACCACGCAGCCTGGGACGACGAAGCCCGGTTGCAGAGACGCTGTCGACCACCCGAACCCTCATGCCGAGGAGGGTTACGTCACCGACCGGGAACGCAACCCTCCTGGTCGAACGAGTCGGTCCGGACGAACAAGCCGGCCCGGGACCAGCATCGGTCCCGGGCCGGCGTTAACGCGGGGCTGACTACTTGATGAGCCTCCAGGGGCCGTTGGGGTCGCCCGGCTCCTGGCCGCGCGTCCACCACTTCGCCTCGTAGACGTGGCCCTTGAAGGACACCCGGTCGCCGGCGGTGTACACCTTGGTCAGCGTCCAGGCGGCCGGGCTGTTGTCCGGCGGGGTCGGAGCGATCTCCTCCCAGGAGCCGTTGCGGTCACCCGGCTTCTGGTTGCGGGTGTACCACTGGGCGCGCCACTTCCTGCCGTCGTACATGGCGACGTCGCCCGAGTTGAAGATCCGCGACGCGGTCCAGATCGCCGTACCGTCCTCGGTCATGGCGATTTCCTGCCACGCGCCGTTGGCGTCGGCGCCCGGCTTCTGGTTCTTCGTGTACCAGGAGGCCCGGAACACCCGGCCCTGGTAGGTCACCCGGTCGCCGTCGTTGTAGACCGTCGACGAACTCCATTCGGCGGGCAGGTTCACCGTCAGGGTTGCGCTGGCCTCGGCAGGGGTGAGGTGGTCGTCACCCGCGTACGACGCGGTCAGCGTGTGCTGTCCTCCGGCCAGGCCCACCGGCAGGGTGAAGGTCGCCGAGCCGTTGGTCAGCGTGGCCGAGCCGCGCACGGTCGTACCCTCGCGCAACTCCACCGCGCCGGTGACCGGCGTGCTGCCGGCCGCGACCGTGACGGTCACCGTCGCCGCCGCACCCCAGGCGGTCGGGGTGGTGGTGACGGTCATCGTCGGGACCCGCTTGGCGGTCGTGAACACCGCCGGCTGGGCCACCGCCTCGCCGCCGTCGGCGCTCTTCGCCGACACGATCCAGCCGTACGAGGTGCCCGGCAGGAGCTTGTCCCACGTCGTCGTGGCCACGTCGTTCGAGGTCACCTCGTCGGTGCCGATCGCGCCGGCCGGCACGTACGCGGCGAGCGAGTCAGTGCTGAACGACGTCTTGCGGGTGCTGAGGTCGACCGGCAGGGTCAGGTTGTCCTCCGCGCCGTTGTAGCGCGGCTTGGGCTGGCTGCCGTCCTGGCGGATGTCGTACTCGGTCGCGCCGAAATTCTTCAGGAACGGCGAGTACGTGTCGATGTGCATCTCGGCCCGGTCCACGTCGAACTGGAGCAGCCGCAGGAAGCTCGCCCCGAACTGCAACCGGTCGGTGGCCTTGTGGTCCGGCGTGCCGTCCCCGTTGACGTCGATGGTGCCGTCGGCGGCGACCTGGTTGGGCCACAGCTCGGCGGCGGCGACCGTGTAGAACTGGTAGTCGGCCAGCAGCTCGACGACGTCGTGGCTGACCGTCACGCCGATCTTCGACTTCAGGTTGGTCCCGACGCCGTGCTCGTGACCGGCGAGGACCAGGAAGACGTTCGGGTTGGTCTCGACGACCTGCTTGAACAGCGGCGAGCCGTCCGGAGCGGAGAAGTCCGCGCCGCGACCGTCGGGGTTGGCCGACGGCTTCAGGTAGTCGTGGGAGAGCAGGATCCCGTTGCGGTCCTTGTACCGCTTGAAGATCGAGTCGGCCCACTTGGCCTCGGCCGGCGTGACGCCGTACGACAGGCCGACCGCAACGAAGTCCAGGCCACCGGCGGAGAACAGCAGGTAGTTGTTCTGGTTGTCCTTGCCCGGAGTGAGGGAGCCGTCGGCGTTCGTCTTCTCGTCCCAGGCGTGGTACTCGGTGCCCTTCGGCCAGGCCTTCGCCGTTCCGTAGTACCGGTCGGCGCTGAAGGTGCGGCTGAACCGGGAGGTGGGGCCGGTCTCGGCACCCAGTTGGTCGTCGTGGTTGCCCGCGATGACCTGGTTGACGACACCGTTGTCGTCGAGGATCTTCTGGAAGCCCGAGGCGGTGGCGAGTTCCTTCTCCACCTGCTCGTGCAGGCCCGGCCGCTTCAGCGAACCGTCCGGGTTCTTCGCCAGCGGGTCGTAGTAGTCGTTCTCGATGACGTCACCGGTGTGCGCCGCGTACGCGATCTTGCGGCTGTCCGCGTTGTCGGCGATCCACTGCATCTGGTCGCGGTACGCGGCCGACCAGATCGCCTGCTCCTCGGCCGTCTCGACGTCGGTGGGCTCGGCGTTGCCGTCGAAGTCGTCGTACGTGCCGCCGGCCGCGCCCTCGGTGATGTACTGGGTGTCGGTGAAGTGCGCCAACGAGAAGTCGTACGACGCGGGGTCCTCGAAGCGGTCCTTGTCGTTCTGCGCCGTCGAGTCGCGCGGCGACAGGTCGTCGGCGAACGGGTCCTCGCCGGTGACCAGCACGTGCACCACACCGCCGTCGCGGTAGCCGCCCTCGACCGGCGCGGTCAGGACGGTGTCCTGCCCGGCCTTCCCACGGGAGCTGGTCAGCACGACCCACTTCCCGGTGGCCGGGTTCCACGCCCGCAGCGCCACGATCCGCGCCGGGTCGATGCTGCCCGACCAGCGCAGCGTCGGCTCCTGCTTGCTGGCGCCCAGCGGCAGGTCGTACCGCTGGAAGACCACCCCGCGGCCAGACGGGCTGTCGACGGTCGAGCCGTCGAGCGGACGCAGCGAGGCCACGTCCACGCCGCGGTCGTGCTGGACGTCGAGCGTGGTCGGCACGTCGGCCGCCTCGCCCTGGTAACCCTTGGTCGGCAGGACGACGTCGGCCTTGGTGAAGCTCGCGGTCAGACCGACGCCCTCGGTGCCGGGAATCCGGGCGGACAACTCGGCCGAGAGCGGGTCGGTGTTCCTGACCGTGGCGTTCAGCTCGGTCGGGACGTCCGGGATGCTCGCGCTACTGAACCGCACCTCGCGGGTGGCGGTGTTGCCGAGCGCGTCGGTCGCCGTCATCGCGATGACGTGTTCGCCGGCCGGCAGGCCGTGCCCGATCTGGTCGCCCTGCTTGACGGCCGCGCCGTCGAGCGTGAGGGTCGGCGTGCCGACCACGCCGCTGGCGTCCTTGACCGTGAGGTCGAGCGCCACGGTCGATGTCAGCCGCTGGCCGGCCGCCGGAACGCTGCTGGCGATCTCCGGGGCGGTGTTGTCGGTGGTGAACCGCCGCGTGGAGGTCTTGTCGCCGACGACCGCCTTGATGGTGTGGGCGCCGTCCGCGATCGTCGTGGTGTCCACGTCGGCGCGCTTGCCCAGCGCCGGCAGCGCCGAGCCGTCCTGGGCGGTGACGTCGAACAGGACCATCGTGGTGAGGACGCCGTTGAAGCTGCTGCCGCACGTGCCGTCACCGACGTACGTGGTCACGGGCGAGCCGGCCGGGTAGGTGGCCGAGCCGATGGTGACCGTCGTCTGCGCGACCGAGCGGGTCAACCGGGTGGCCTTCGCGCCGCTGGGCAGCAGCTCGAAGTCCCGCAGGGTGAAGTCGTCGTAGTTGTCGCAGCCGCCCGGCTTGGCGCTGCCGTGGTCGCTGCCCGCGACGAACTCCAGGGCGTTGACGCCCGGCACCAGCCACTCGTTCGGGAAGGTGAGGTCGGCGACCTCCTTCTCCCACATCCCGATCTCCAGCGGGATGCCGTTGACCAGCACCTTGTTGTCGTACCCGTTGTCGCTGCCGTTGCCGCCGACGAACGCCTTCAGGTGGGCGTCGCCGGCGGCGGCGAGGGTGTCGACGGTGCGTGTCGTCGGCGCGTCCGCGATGGCGAAGTGGAACTCGGCGTCCTTGTTCGCGCCGCAGGTGCCGTCGCCCAGCGCCAGGGACGCGGCGGTCGTCTCCGCCTTCGTCACGGTCGTGCCGCTGGTGGTGACGAGGTACGTGGTGCCGGGCGTCACCATGCCCGCGGTGCTCAGGGTGAGGGTGGTGGCCTCCCGGGTGAGCTTGAAGTCGTCGTGGTTGGCGCAGGTGGCGCCGTTGACCGTGCCGTTGTAGTCACCGGTGCGCACCTGTACGACGTTGTCGCCGAGGTGCAGGAACCGGTTCGGGAACGCCAGCTTCACGGCTTCCGCGCCGAGCGCGCCGTAGTCACCGCCGAGGTCGACCCGGTGGCCGTTGACCAGCGCGTAGTTCTGGTAACGCGCCTCGATCGAGTTGCCGGCCTCGACCGCGAGGCCGAGGGTGGCGGTGCCGGCGCCCAGCATCTCCGCGTTCTCCGCCGGCTTGTCGTCGATCGCGAGCGACTCGACGCGGTCCTTGCCGGCGGACGCCAGCGCGGCGATGACCGGCTGGATTCCGCGTACGCGGGCACCGTCACCGGGGGTGACCACCGCCGCGCCGGCCGGGGCGTTGTTGACGTCGACCGTCACGCTCGTCTTCGCGCCCGACAGGGCCGTCGCGCTGACCGTGTGCGTACCGTTGGTGAGCTTCGTGGTGTCGAGATCGGCACGCAGGCCGGACGTACTGCCGGGCGTGCCGGAGATGACAAAGGTCAGGTCCTGGTTGAGCAGCTTCGCCGAGCTGCCGCAGGTGCCGTCGCCGAAGTTGTAGCTGAACAGGTTCTGCTCGCCGTCGGCGACCACGCCGAGCAGGCTGAGGCTGATGCTGCTCAGCGCGTAGTCGTCGTAGTTGGGGCAGCGGCCACCCTCGCCGTTCGGCAGCTCCTGGTAGCCGACGGCGGTCTTGGTGGTGGTGTCGACCCAGTTCGCTCCGGCGTGCACCGAGACGGTGTTCGGGCCGGGCTTCAGCCAGTCGCCCGGGAAGTCGAGGGTGGCGACCCGCCCGCCCGGCACGTCCGGGAAGTAGATCCGGTCGGCCTCGGCCGTGTGACCGTTGACGGTGAGGTAGTTGCGGTAGCGGGCCTCGGTGCCGTTGCCACCCATCTCGAACGCGAAGTGGGCGGTGCCGGCGGTCTTGTCGGCGTCGATCTTGTCGCCGTCGACCGCGAGCGTGGTCACGGAGTCGTTCTCGGTGACCGGCTCGACGACGACGGGGAGCGTGCCCTCGACGTTCTGCCCGGCGCTCAGGTTGATCAGCGGCGTGGTGGCGCTGACCGGCACGGCCTCCGCTCCGGCCAGCGCCGGATGCAGGGTCGTCGCCGGTCCGGCGATGAGGACGAGCGCCATCGCGGACAACAGTCCGCGTGTTCGCTTCCGGCGCGCACGTTTGTCGTGCGTCATGGCGGGGTCTCTCCTTCGTTGGGTGCGAGGAACCGCCGATGCCGTGATGCCGACTGCGGCGGGCATAGGGGGCCGCCCTGGTGGCGGCCGGTCTCAGGACGACGGTCGGACGCGGGTGATCCGTCGGCGACGTACCTGGCGTCGCAGCAGCGACCCGACGGCCGCGACGAGCAGCAGGGGGCCGACGGCCATCGCAACCCGCCGGAGGGTGTTTTGGCCGTGGCCCGTCCCGCTGTCGGCAGCCGCTTGCGGTGGCGCGTCGCCGAGCAGCCAGTCGTGGGAGTACTCGTCAGTGCCGTACACCTGGCGTTTGCCCTCGGGCCCGGTCGCGACCGTGCGGTACGCGGGGTCGAGGTCGGTCAGCATCCGGATGTCGATACGGGCGACGCCGAGCGGGCCTGGGCAGGTGTAGTCGACGTCCACACCGGAGTCGCTCGTCTTTCCGACGACGCCGGCGCACGGCTGACCGGCGTTGGTGACGGTCATCTGCTTGAGCAGGTAGTCCGCAAACGGCTTAGATCCAGCGAGGATCGTCGCGTCCTTGTCCCGGGTGTCGACGGCACCGTCGAGCAGGACGCGGTCCTGCGGCAACAGGCCGAGGTGGACGCCGAGGAGGGTCAGCTCGTCGACGCCGCCTGGCTTCCACCTCAGGTGCACCACGTCGGGGCGGGTCGCGTCCGCCGCGATGGTCACGGTCTGCGGATAGCCGTACGGGTGGGCGTCGGCGGGTACCGCCGTGGCGAGCAGGGTGAGGGTGAACGCCGCCGAGATCACGACACGGCGGGGCCACCGAGCGGTTGCGGGCATGCCAGCGCTCCGGTCTACAGGTGCTGTGGCACGCCGGTGGGCGCGGCCGTTCAGTGACCCTGCCGGCCGTCGGCGAACTCGCCAGGCGAGCTTGATGAGAAACGGGCGCAGCGAGGATGAACAGTTAGTTGATCATCTGCGCTCTGCTCAGGCGGCGCTGAGCTTTCGTAGGACGTACTGGTTGAGGCTCATGCCGTCCTCGGCGGCGTGGATGGCCAGCTCGCGGTGCAGGCTCTCGCCGACGCGCAGGTTGAACTTGCCCGAGTAGCTGCGCTCGGCGAACGGCTGCGGCACCGCCTCGCCCTGCTCCCCCATGTCAACGATGACTTCACGCAGTAGGTCCTGGAGCCCCTGAAGAGCCTCGATCTGGGAAGGCGCCAGCCAGGAGAGGGACGGGAACTCCGCGCAGGTGGCGACGAACTCGCGATCCTGGACCGACCACGTAACGCGGTAGGTGTAGTGGGACACCTCAGGATGGGGATCGGTCTGCATCACATGGCCTCCTTCTTGTCGATCGCCTTGAGCACCTGCCGTACCTGGTACGCCTTGGCCTTCCCGTGGTCGTTCTGGATGTTGACGCGTGGGTCGCCCGGCCAGGGCATCTTGAACACCGCGTGGGAGGTGCCGGCCTGCCGCGGCTTCCCGAAGTAGTGTTCACACACCCCGTAGAGATCGTTGTAGGCGATGTTCTGCTGGTTCTTCCGCATCGCTTCAACGAGCTTGTCTATGGACGGCACAGGGTGATGGTACTACTGGCAGTACCACCGTCACAACGCTTCGCTCGATAAGGCTGAGGGCCACTCTGGTACTCGGGGCGACGTGTTCAGCCTGATCAGGCCGAAGCGGTACGACGCCCGTGGAAGGACATCGAGTCGCAGGGCTGGATCGCCCCGGCCGAGTGTGTCGAGGTGCGGATGACGCTCACCGACGCGGAGCGCATGTCGTACGCGACGGCGAAGGCCGAGGAGCGTTACCGGATGGCGGCGACCGCCCGCAGCCCGACACTTCCGCCCTTGGCTGCCTCTCGCACCGGGCCGCATCGCCGCCGAAACCTTTCCTCCGCGCTCCCCGGCGCGGACCTGCCGCCGCGACGCGGCGATGACCGGCCGTCGGCGACGTACCTGGCGTCGCAGCAACGACCCTACGGTCGCGACGAGCAACAGCGACGACGTTCGTCACGAGCCGCCGGATGACGCTCTGGCCGTGGCCCGTCCAGCCGGCAGCAGCGGGCGGTGGATCGCTCGCCGCAGGCACATCGCCGAGCACCCAGTCGCGGGACTACTCGTCAGGGGCGCATTTGATCAACTGCGCTCTCCTCAGGCGGCGCCGAGCTTCCGTAGGACGTACTGGTTGAGGCTCATGCCGTCCTCGGCAGCGCCGCCTAGACGTAGACGTTGAGACCGATCTCCGAAGACTGGTAGCGCGAGAGTCAAGCCAGAAGCCGTAGTCGCCAGTGACACGAATGAGCGAAGCCGACAATTTTCGCCTCTGCCGGGCACTGCGTCTCCGCCTTAATGATCGGCAAGCACCACTCGCTCTAGCTGCGTCCACTCTGGGCGGGGGGCTGTGATTGGGCGGACGACCGTGAGGAGCCGTCCGTCAAGACAGACATCGAAAAGTCCTTCGGCTCGCGCAAGCCTCTCTCTCATGTCTACGCGTCTTCCGGCTGGCGAAGCAAGCACTCCGAGCAGGACCTCGTGCCGTGCGTCGCCTAGTTGATCAGCAGATGCCCAGGTTCCCCTGACCGGGATGCCGGCCAGTGTCGCATCGGGTCCAGGCTCCGGGGCAGAGCTAAATAGGTTGTCTATCACTCTCGCCGCCTGTTCCTGGGAAGCATGTTCGAGCACGTCCAGTGGTAGCGGCGGGCCGGAGGCTTCGACTCCCGAGATCACCTCCCTTACGTACCTACCGTCTGGATCGTCTGGCGTTGACCGACGCGGGCTCGGAGGCTGCCGCTGCCACCTCGGCAGATCTTCCTCAAGGGGAAAACGCCACTCGGGTGCATCGACCAACTCCTCTACATCGGCACCGAAAGCTGACTCGCTCAGATCGGTGCCCCAGCGAGGATTGGCAGGAAGAAAGATGTCGACAGCCACTCCATTGGGGCCGATGTAAAGCCAGCTCATGAAGTAGGAATGATCGTTGTGGACGGCCGACCATTTAGCTAGCTCTCGGAGCCGATCCTTCTGCGTGCTTAGCGGCATCTTTGGAAGAATGTTTTTCGCGCCGCGATAGCGAGCCCGCGCCTCGCCGGCGACTGGACCTTGGGGTAGATGAAACAGCAGGTCGGGGCGCACACCCGTGGCACCATACTGCCAAAGCATCTGACGGGGCAGAGCATCGAAATTGTGCAGGTCGTGAGCACCATGCTCCCATGCGAAAATCGCCTCGCTCGCAGCGGTCAGCACTCCGAGCCCCGAGCACTCACTGACGAAGCTACGTATGTGGCGTGAACTCGCAGCAAACGCAAGCTGGTCCAGTTGTAGCGCGTTGCCAGGGGGAGCGCCAAGATAACTGAGCAGCAAGCGGACCTCGAGCTGCCTCGTTCGGTAGTCGAGCACC
Source organism: Micromonospora sp. RB23 (assembly GCF_053585025.1). Classification (NCBI taxonomy): domain Bacteria; kingdom Bacillati; phylum Actinomycetota; class Actinomycetes; order Micromonosporales; family Micromonosporaceae; genus Micromonospora; species Micromonospora sp. RB23. The sequence goes on along the minus strand of NZ_CM132111.1, from coordinate 740,143 downwards.
TTGCGTAAATCACAGGCTAGCGCGTTGATGTGAAGAAGACGCGCAAGACTCACCGCCAGATCGCCTTGTCCAACCACCGTGGCCACTACCTGGACATTACGCTCCAAACGGAACTGCCACACTCTGGCGCGTACCGTGCTCATGTGTGCCCTCCTCTCGTGACGTGGTTGGGCTCAAGCTAAGGCGGATTCCACTCTGTCGTTCTGCGGCGACCAACCGGGCTTCCCACCTTTCGCGCCAGCAGCAGAGGCATCGGCCGTGACGGGCGCAAGCGACAGTGGCAGCGGCCGGCCCCCTCGCGGCAGCGCGTGCGGGCCACCAAGGACCGCCTTGACACATGTACAGCAATTCTGAGATACGTCGCCAGGGCATCTCGTCGAGCGAGAATCACGGGCTGTTCAGCCCCGAGCGGACTCAGCAACGAAGACGCCCCGACCCGGACGACCTACCAACACGCCCCGCTCCCGCAGGACCGCCACCGCCCGGTGGATCGTCGACACCGACACGTCGTAGTGGTCGGACAGTTGTTGAGTAGACGGAATCTTCGACCCGGGCTGGAACTCGCCCACCTCGATCCGCCTCAACAGATCGTTGATCAACTCGTCCATCGTCGGCGGAATCGGCACGTGAAGGCCCCTTGCAGTCGGTTGGCCCTTCCAGTATCGAGCAACAGGTGAAAGAGCGGCAATAACTGACGCAGGAGAAGCAGGTGAGCAACGGCAGCTAGATTCGACAGATAAGAGAGCGTTGACAGAGGTGACAGGTATCGGTAGCGTCACTGTCGGTGATGCGGTGCTGCTGCGGTCGGTTGGCGCCTCTCGTACCGGTCTCGCATCGCCGCCGAGACCCCACCCTCCGCGCTCCCCCGGCGCGGCCCTGCTGCCGTACCGCCAATCGAGGCTGCGGTCGCAGGGTGGGGCGGTCTCCGCCGCTCGCAACCGGCGGAGGCCGCCCCCTCCACTTCGACGCGACCCGACGAAGGGCGGACCCCCATGCACGATCTGATCGGCCGGCTAATGAGCCGACGCGAGGAGAGCCCACCAGCCAGCCAGAACAAGCCCTACCGTCACCGATGACCGAGCGCTGGGTGATCCACCTGCCGGTCACCGCACCCGACCTGCTGCGGGCCCGGATTCTCGCCCGGACCGGCGCCCGCGTGCTGGCCCGGCTCACCGCCCGCGTCGAACCGGGCGGGGTGACCGTGTCGGCAGAGGACCAGCAGTGCGTACGCCATTGGGTTTTCTGCGATCAGCGACTACCCGGCGGCGGCCGGTGCGCCCTGCCTCCCGACCACACCGCGCCCTGCTCGCGACGCGCGCCCCGGCGCTACGCACCCTCCCGGAGATGATCAAGAGGTTTGCGTCACCGATCGGCATTCCGGTGACGCAAACCTCTTGATCAACGCGCTCAAGCTGCCAGGGGCCTGCGTCAGCCGGCGCCGCCTGCGCGGAACGCCACCCAGGCGTCGCTCATCCGGTCGGCCTGGCCGGCGGTGAACATGTCCATGCAGGAGTCCTGCGTGTAGTCCATGAAGTTGTGGATCGGGTCCAGCCCCGGTGCGGTGCAGGAGTCCGCGCCGACCGGGCAGTCGAACTGCGGGGCCGCCTCGCGCGGGGTGTCCGCGACGAAGTCGCCGGACGCGGAGCAGCCGTGCGCGAAGGTGTGCTCCAGCATCAGCCAGTGCCCGACCTCGTGGGTCAGCGTGTCACCGAGGGCGTACTTGCCGGCCGTGCCGCCGGGCATCGACTCGTCGAGCATCACCACGCCGTCGATGTAGTCGCGGCCGTTGTTGTAGCCCTTCGGGAAGTACGCCCAGCCGAGCAGCCCGCCGCCGATGTTGGCCGCGTACACGTTGAGGGTGCGGGAGTCGCCGGTGTAGAGCGCCTTCTTCATGTCGCGCTCGTTCTTGCCCGGCTCGACCGTGTACCAGGCGCTGTTCACCGTCCACGTCGTGTCGACGAGCGAGAACCGGAACGGCGTGTCGGAGGCGTCCGCAGCCGTGCGGCCCGCGTACGAGTCGTTCAGGACCGTCATCTGTGCCGCGATGAGGGTGTTCCACCGGGTCGTCTCGGCGGCGGTCAGTGGGTGGTTGGAGACCATGTGGAAGACCGTCGGCACGGTGACGCTGCCGTTGGGCAGGCGCGGCGCATCCTTGATCACGCCGTAGGCGTTGGCCTCGTTCTTCGAGTACAGCGCCGGCTCCTGGGCCGTCGCGCCCGCGGTGACCCGGGCGGCGCTCTGCTCGCCGGCGCACGCCGTGACGCCCGGCGAGGCGGTCACGGGGGCGGCGGTGGCCAGCGCCCCGGACGCGCCGCCGGACGCCAGGAACGTGGCGGCCGTGGCGCTGAGGACCGCCAGCCGGAAGGGGGATCTGCTCTGCATCGGTGCACCTTTCAGTGAGGGAGCGGTGCGATGTCGACGATGCCGTCGCTTCGGTATGAGAACACGCCGACGGCATCGGCAAAAGACCCTCTGAGCAGGGCAGATGCCGATGTGACGGAACCGGATCGGGCGGCGCTGATTGGGGTCGCCGCGCGCGCTTGTGGACCATTAGGCTGCTGATCCGGCACGCGGAGGCGATGCCAGGACGGGGGCGGCGAATGAACGCCGAAGATCGCATCGAACGGGCCCGGAAACTCTACGAACACGCCGTGTACAGCGGCGAGGTCCGCGTACTAGCCGACGCCGAACGGGACCTGGACGCGGTGGAGGCCGACACCGCGTTGGCTCGTGGGCGGATCCTGCACGCGCGGTATCTCGACGAACGCGCCCGGGGCGACACGTCGCCCGTCGAGGACCCGGCGGAACTGCCGTTGTTCGAGCGCGCGAGCGAGTTGTACCAGGCCCTCGCCGACACGCGCGGCCAGGCCGAGGCGCTGTTCTGGATCGGCTGCCTGCATCAGATCATCCGGCGCGACAACGAGACCGCGGTTCCGCATCTGGAGAGGTCCCGCCACCTGGCGGCGCAGGTCGGCGACAGGTCGACCGAGGCCGAGGCACTGCGTCACCTGGGCATCGCGGCGCACGTGGCCGGGCGACTGGATGAGGCGCGCGAGCGGCTGGAGGAGTCGTCACGGCTGCGCCGAGAGGTCGGGGCGCTGCGGGGCGTGGCCGCCAACATGGTCGGACTGGCCTACGTCGCCGCCGCCCAGGACCGCCACGCGGACGCGCTCGCGACCCTCGACGAGGCGTACGCCATCGCGCAGGCGCACGGCGCTCACGCCATCGCGCGGCAGATCGAAGAGGCGAGAACGCAGATCTAGGCAGGTCAGAGGACCCGGGTGACCTGCTCGGCGGCGACGATCGCGTCCCGCCGGGCCGGGTCGAGGTTGGCGCTGATGACCACTGACGCGCCCGCCGACAGCGGCGCGAGCAACCACTTCAGGGGCTGCTCGTGCTCGGCCGCGTCGACCAGCAGTCGGTCGCCGGCCCGCAGGTCGAGCATCCCGGCGACCTCCCGGGCGAGCGCGCCCCACTGCCCGTAGGTCGTGCCGTCCGCGCTCGCCGCATCCGACGGGTGGATGGCGGTGTGGTCGGGCGTGACGTCCGGGTGGCGAAGCACCTCGGCAGACCAGTCCAACCAGCCCAGCGGCACGTCCGCGAGCCGGCCCGGCCCGGTGCCGACCAGGTACCGGTGCGGCGCGTCCGGCACGTCCTCCAACCAGTCGTCCTGCCGTTCCGGCGTTACGAAAACCGCGTCGAACGGCCGGTCGCCGCCGGGCTCCAGCACCGGCAGGCCCGCCGTGGCGCGCGGCCGGAACGACACCGCCAGGCCGCACGCCCACGCGCCCAACAACACCGCGGCGGTACGCCAGTGCGGCGGCAGTAGCACCGCTACGCGGCTGCCGGGGCCGAGCCCGCAGCCGTCCCGCAGCAGGCTCGCGCTGCGCGCGGACCAGGCGCCGACCTGCTGGGCGGTGAGGTCGACGCGTTCACCGGTCGCCTCGTCGCGGTAGCTGAGCAGCGGGCTGTCGATGGCGGTGGGCGGGACCGGCAGGTCGGTCGTGGAGTGTGGCTGCATCCGCGTGCTCCCGGTGGTGACGACGTCCGCACCACCCTACGCAACGACTTTGGTCGCCGTCGTCATCGGCCGATGGCCGTGGCGGTTGGCCGGATGGCTCGCGCACGGTGACGGGCGACGCCCGCCGAGCAGCCGAGGAGCATCCGTGCCGCCCGAACCCGACCCCACCGACCGTCTCGCCGCGCCGCAGGCCCTTGAGGCCGCCAAGACCGACGGCCTGGTCGCGCCGCAAGACGCCCCCGACCCCGTCGATCGTTCCGCTGGGTCGCAGGCCACCCCGGGCCGCGCCGACCGTCTCCCGCTGCGCCGGCGGCTCGTGCCGGTGGTGGCGTTGCTGCTGCTCGCGCCCTGGGCGGCCGAGTGCTCGTGGGGCGGTTTCGCCATCGACGACTTCCTCCCAGTGATCATCGCTCTGGGCCCGATGTACGGCGGGGCGGCGATCCTGATCCGGGAGACCGCCCGACGCCTCGGCGCGGGATGGCCGACGATCGTGCTGCTCGCCGCCGCGTTCGGCGTCCTCCAGGCCGGTCTGGTGGACCAGTCGCTGTTCAACCCCGGCTACCTCGACGACACCCAGTACGCCGACACCCGCGCCGCCGCCGAGGCGTCACTCGTGCCGGGGCTCGGGTTCAGCCTCCGCCAGGCGTACGACTACGTGGGCAACCACATCCTGCTGACGATCTGCGCGCCGATCGTGTTCGTCGAGTCGTTCCTCGGCGCGCAGCGGCGGCATCGACCGTGGCTCGGGCGCCACGGACTGGCGGTGGCCGGGGTGCTCTACCTGCTCGGCAGCCTGCTGGTCTTCACCTCGCCCGAGGGTCGCAAGAACTTCCTGGCCAGCCCGCTGCAACTGGGCTTCGCCACGGCGGTCGTTCTCGCCCTCGTCGCGGCAGCCCTGCTGCCCCGCTGGGGTCGCCCCCGCCCACGTCGCGCCCGGTGGGTGCCGCACCCGCTCTGGGTCGGCCTGCTGGTCGTCGTCGCCCACCTCTTCACCGACCCGACGCCCGGCTGGCCCGGGGTGGCCGTCGCGCTGGCGCTCACCGCCGCGCTGGGAGCAGTCGTCGTCTACTGGTCGGCGGGCTCCGGCTGGGGACAGCGGCACGTGCTCGCGGCCGCCTCGGCGAACGTGGTCAGCGCCGCCGCGTTCGCGTACCTGGTGCCGCCGTACTCCCCGGCGAGCCCGGCGGCGGCCCTGGCCGGCGACGTCGCGGTGAGTGTCGTGACCCTGGCCCTGGTCGGCGGCGCGTGGTGGCGGCTGCGCCCTGCCACGTCCGGCCCGGCGTCCACAAGCGTGGACGCCGGGCCACCCGCTGTTACCTCGAGACCATGACGACGTCGGTCGGGCGTTCGACCGTCACCTCGACGCCGTAGTCGTACAGCGCGAGCGTCGAGGTGACCGTCCCCCGGTCCAGCCGGCCCTTCGCCGTCGACTCCCAGGTGACCGCGAGCGCCACCGTCGCGATCCGACCGTCGCGGTCCAGCGTGACGTCACCGGTCGTGCTGGTCGACCCGTCCCGGTCCGCCGTCGCGTACGTGAAGCGCAGTGTGCCGTCCGGGTTCTCGGTGACCATCGCGTTCGCGCTCCTCAGGGCAGCGAACAAAGCGGCCGGGTCGGGTTGGGCGGCGCCCAGCACGGCGTTCCCGTCGCCCTGCAACGAGAGGCGGTCGTACCTACCGGGGTACTGCCCGTAGCGGCCATACGTCTCGCCCGGGCCCTTGTCGGTCGGCAACTCGCCCTGCGGCCGTTCCGCGCCCTCGTACCGGGTGCCGTCGATCAGCAACTCGGTCTGAATCGAGTCGTCGTGCGGCACCCGGACGTAACCCGTGGCGGTCCTCGGGTCGAACGCGCCCTCGTACGTCAGCCCGCCCGGGCCCGAATTGGTGAGACGCATCCGGTAGCTGATGTTCTCGCTGGCGGTGGCCGCCGAGACCAGGCGCAGCGCCGGCGGGACCGGGCCCGGACGTGCGGCCTGGGCGGTGACGCCGGGACGCTCGGGTGGGGCGTTCGTCGTCACCGTGACCGCGGTGCCGACGCCCAACGCCAGCAGCGCACAGGTCGTACCGGCCAGGGCGGTCGCCCGGCGGCGGCGACCCCGCCGACCGCGCTCGATCAGCGCCGGCACGTCCGGGGCGGAATCCGGTTCGCCGTCCACGAGGTCGTGTAGTCCACGTACCAGACGGTCGTCGATGTCGTTCATGACTGTCACCTGCTCACCGAGTCGAAGGATCTGTTCAGGAGGTGTCGCAACGCGCCCAACGCCCGAGCGTTCTGGCTCTTGACGGTGCCCAGCGAGCAACCCAGCACCTGGGCGACCTCGCGCTCGCTCAGGTCCTCGTAGTGGCGCAGCACCACGACCGCGCGTTGCTTCGCCGGCAGCGCGAGCAGCGCCCGGCGCAGTACGTCGGCGTCGGGGTCGCTGCCGCCGCCCGGGACGGCCCGGTCGGGGACGTCCGCGACGAGGCTCTCGCGCCGGCGTCGCCGCCAGATCGAGGTGTGGTTGTTGACCAGCGCCCGGCGCAGGTAGGCGTGCGGGTCGTCGAGCCGGGACAGCCGCCGCCACCGCTCGTAAACCCGGACCAGGCTGTCCTGGAGCAACTCCTCGGCCCGCCACCGGTCGCCGCAGAGCAGCATGGCCAGCCGGATATGTCGCTCCCACGCCACCTCGACGAACGCGACGTAGGACCGGTCCGTCGCGGACAGAGGTTCCTGTTGGTCGGTCACGCCCCTACCACGCAGCGGACCCGTGGAAGGTTGTCACGGGCGCGTGGACGATTTCGGACCGTCAGTGGGTGGGCCGCCGGGTTGCCGGGCCGGCCTGGATGAGCCGGTCCAGGACAGCACGGGCGGCAGCGAGCCGATCCATGGACGCCGTGATGCGGGCGCGTTCCACCGCCAGCGCGTCGAGCAGTTCGGGGCAGGTGGGGGCCAGCACGGTCACGTCGTCGGGGATGCAGGGAAGGATCTCGGCGATCGCCGCGGTGTTCAGGCCGGCGGACAACAACAGTTGGATGTGCCGCACCGTGCCCACGGCCTGCGGGTCGTAGTGACGGTAGCCGCTGGCGAGACGGGCCGGTCGCAGCAGGCCCTGCTCCTCGTAGTAGCGCAGAGCGCGTGGGGTGGTGCCCGCTTCCCGCGCCAGTTCGCCGATCCGCACATCGACAGCAGATCAGGGCTTGACCTTGACGTCAACGTGAAGGTTTAGCGTCGGCGCTGTGACACATCCCAACCTGGACAGACAGTCTGCCACCGTCGCCGTGCTGGGGCTCGGCCCGATGGGCCGGGCGCTGGCGGCCGCGTCGCTCGCCGCCGGCCACCCCACCGTGCTCTGGAACCGCTCACCCGACAAGGCGACCGCGCTGGTGGCCCAGGGGGCGGTGCTCGCTCCGACGGTGGCCGACGCGGCGCAACGGGCATCGGTCGTCATCGCCTGCGTCATGAACTACCGAGCGGTACGCGCCATCCTGTCGGGGCTCGACCGCCCGCTGAGCGGACCGTTCGTCAACCTCAGCAGCGGGCACGCAGCCGAGGCACGGGAGATGGCGAGCTGGGCGGCGCAGCGGGGCGTCAGCTACCTCGACGGTGCGATCCTGACGCCCGCGCCGACCATCGGGACAGCGGCCGCGACAATCCTCTACAGCGGTCCCCGGGCCCTCTTCGACGAGAGCCTTCCCCGGTTGGAGAGCTTCGGTGGCACCAACGCCTACCTCGGGGCGGACGTCGGCACGGCGGCGGCGTACGAGATGGCGTTGCTCGACCTGTTCACCATGTCCGTCGGCGGGCTCGCGCACGCCTTCGCCCTGGCCATCACCGAAGGCATCGCCCCGACCGCGTTCGCCCGCTTCGCCCGAGGAATCGGTGGCCTGTTGCCGGACATGGCCGACCGGTTCGCCGAGCAACTCACGTCCGGGACCTTCGCCGCCGACATCTCCACCATCGCGTCGGCCGGCTCGGCGGTCGCCCACGTCCGGGACGCCGCGGCCGCACGCGGTGTCGACCCCGCGCCGCTACAGGCCGTGCAATCGATCATCGAACGGGCCGTCGCGGCGGGCCACGGAGGCGACAGCTACGCCAGGCTGGCCCAGTCGCTCGTACCGGTCGATGCGGCACAGGCGGCGGGCTCGCGCTGATGAGCGATATACCTCAGAGGTATGAATATGACTCTGAGGTATATCGCTCACGGGCGCATCCGCACCAGGGAAGGTGACCCACGGTCACCTTCGACCTCCGACTGCGCCACGGCAGCAGCCCGGGTCAGCCCTTGGCCGGCAGCTCCGGGCCGCCGTCGAGCAGCGGTTCGAGCAGGTCGCCGTACTCCTCGACCCGGTCCAGGACCTCGGCGGCGGTGAACTGGCGCACGGCCGGTCTCCGGCCTCGTGCGCCGGCCTCGACCTCGTCCCAGGTCAGCGGCGTCGACACCGACGGCGTCCGCTGGGCGCGCAGCGAGTACGGCGCGACGGTGGTCTTCGCCGCGTTGTTCTGACTCCAGTCGATGAAGACCTTCCCCGGGCGCAGGTTCTTCGCCATCTTCGAGACGATCAGCTTCGGGTGCGCCTTCTCCAACTCCTGCGCGATCCGACGCGCGTAGGCGGAGACGTCGTCGGCGGACTGGGTGCCGGCGATCGGGCAGCAGAGCTGCATGCCCTTCTTGCCGGACGTCTTCGGGTACGAGTCGATGCCGTCGTCGGCGAGCCGGTCTCGCATCAGCACCGCCACCGGGCAGCACTCGGCGAGCCCGGCCGGCGGTCCCGGGTCCAGGTCGACAACCATCATGTCCGGGTGCTCGTCGACCTTCCACTGCGGCGTGTGCAGTTCCAGCGCGGCGAGGTTGGCCAGCCACACCAGGGTGGGCAGGTCGTCGGCCACCACGTAGTCGATGGTCTCGCGGCCCTTCGTCGACCCGGGCGCGGGCAGCGTCTCGACGCGTACCCAGTCCGGGGTCGCGGCCGGTTTGTTCTTCTCGAAGAAGGACTTGTCGTCCACCCCGTTCGGGAAGCGGATGCGGGTGACCGGCCGGTCGGCCAGGTGCGGCAGCAGCACCGGCGAGATCCGCGTGTAGTAGTCGATCACCTCGCCCTTGGTGAAGCCGACGGCTGGATACAGGACCTTGTCCAGGTTGGACAGCTCCAGCGCGCGGCCCTCGACGTCCACCCGCAGCTTCTCAGCCGGCATCGTCGACCTCCTCCGGCGGCTTGTCCGGGCGCAACCGCAGCACCCGGGGGAAGCGCAGCCGACCGTCGGGGGTGCGCTGGCCGTACTTCACTTCCACCACCACCCGGGGTTCTACCCAGATGGCCCCCCGGGCATCCTCGCGCGGCACACCCGCCGCGAACGGGGACGCGCCGGAACGCAGCGGCTCCAGCTCGGCGAGGAGCTGTCGTTCGATGGCCGCGCCGATCCCGCCACCGACCCGACCCCGGTAGATCAGCCGACCGTCCGGGCCGGGCACCCCCACCAGCAGCCCGCCGATGCGACGCGCGCCCGGCCGCCAGCCCCCGATGACGAAGTCGCCGGTCACCTCCAGCTTGACCTTCACCCAGTCCGGGGAGCGCACCCCGGGGCGGTAGACGGCCCCCATCCGCTTGGCCATCACGCCCTCCAGGCCGTGCTCCCCGGCGGCCTCGTACGTCGCCGGGCCGTCGGCGAACACCGGTGGCACCGCCCACCGCGCGCCGCCGAGCGCGAGTGCGTCCAGGGCGTCCCGGCGCCGCTCGTACGACCAGCCGGTCAGGTCGTCGCCGTCGAGGCGCAGCAGGTCGAAGATCATGTACGTCACCGGCATGACCGCCGCCAGCCGGGCTGCCTTGGTGCGGTCCCGGACGTGCATCCGCTCGGCCAACGCCGTGAACGACGGCTGCCCACCCTCGCCCAGGAGCACCACCTCGCCGTCGAGCAGCGCGTCGCCGACCTGCTCGGACAGGGTGGCAAGTTCGGGGTACGCGGCGCTGATCTCCACGCCGGAGCGGGCATAGAGGTGTTGCGCACCGCCGGAGATGTCGGCGAGCGCCCGGACCCCGTCCCACTTGAACTCGTACGCCCAGCCGTCACCCGCCGGGAGCGGCCCGGTCATCGCGAGCATCGGCTTGAGCGGCGCGCCGGGCACGACCCGACTGTAGTAGCACGCCGAACACCTCGCGTGGAGTTCCTGCGGATGCGAGCATGGTCGATACCGGGGAAGGGAGCGCAGGATGCGTGCCATCTGGAAGGGAGCCGTGTCGTTCGGGCTCGTCTCGATCGGGGTGAAGCTCTACTCGGCGACCGAGGAGAAGGACATCCGGTTCCACCAGGTGCACCGCGAGGACGGCGGCCGCATCCGCTACAAGCGCACCTGCTCGGTCTGCGGCGAGGAGGTCACCTACGACGACATCGCCAAGGGCTACGACATCGGCGGCGGCGAAATGGTGATCCTCACCGACGAGGACTTCGCCGACCTGCCGCTGACCAGCTCCCGGGCGATCGACGTGCTGGAGTTCGTACCCGCCGAGCAGGTCGACCCGATCCTCTACAACAAGGCGTACTACCTGGAGCCGGAGGGCACGGCGACCAAGCCGTACGTGCTGCTGCGGGACGCGCTCCTCGACTCGGAGCGGGTGGCCATCGTCAAGGTCGCGCTGCGCCAGCGGGAGCAGTTGGCGACCCTGCGGGTCCGCGAGGGTGTCCTGCTGCTCAACACCATGCTCTGGCCGGACGAGATCCGTACCCCCGACTTCGGCTTCCTCGACGAGGACCTGAAGGTACGCCCGCCGGAGCTGGCGATGGCCAGCTCCCTGATCGACTCGATGACCGGCGAGTTCGAGCCGGACGTCTTCACCGACGACTACCGGGCCGCGTTGCAGGAGGTCATCGACGCCAAGGTGGAGGGTCGGGAGGTCGTGCAGCCGGAGGAGGTCGAGGAGGCGCCGGCCGCGGCGGTGGACCTGATGGCCGCGCTGAAGGCATCGGTGGACCGGGCCCGGGCGGCGCGCGGCGAACAGCCTGCCCGAGGTGGCGGCGGCGAGCCCACGCCCATCTCGTCGGCCCGCTCGGCGCAGAAGGCGGCCGAGAAGAAGGCCACCAAGGCGCCGGCGAAGAAGACCGCGACGAAGAAGACCGCCGAGAAGAAGGCGGCCGAGCCGGCGAAGAAGACCGCCGCCAAGAAGACCGCCGCGAAGAAGACCGAGCCGGCGAAGAAGACCACCGCGCGCAAGACCGCACCCCGCAAGAGCGCCTGAGGTACGCGGCACCGCCGGTGTCCGCTGGACCGGGTACGCTCCGCCGGCCGTCGGCCACCGGAGGAGCCCCCATGCCGTACACCCCTGACCTGGACCGGTTGTTGACGCCCGGGGCGCGCTTCACCGACGAACACGGCGCGTACGTCGTCGAGGCCCACCCGCTGGGGGACGTCGTGCTGCCGACCGGACGGGTGGTCGGGTGCGATCCGCTGGTCGTACCGGAGGCCGAGCCGTACACGGTGACCGTCGCGCCGGGGCGGTATCAGGCCCGCGCCTGGGTGGCCGTGGTGGTGCGGGAGGACGCCGAGGTGGACCGGCGGGTGGCCGCGCTGGAACTGGTGATCTGCGCCGAGCCGACGACCCGCTGGGAGCAGGCCGTCGTGGGCGACCAGGACGTCGCCGCGCTCGGCGACGGCGACTACTTCGGGTACGGCGTGGACGCCGGCGCCGGCACGCTGGCCGACCCGACCGCGCTCGCTGCGATGGAGAGCTGGGACGAGGAGCGGATCGAGGACGTCTTCATCCCCGCCGAGCTGCCCTCGTCGCCGGTTCCAGGGCTGATCGCGGCCGTCCTGGACGAGCCCACCGGCGCGAACATCGTCACCGTCTGCACGGGTTGGGGGGACGGCTGCTACGGCACCTGGATCGGGCGGACCGCCGACGGGAGGGTCACCTCGTTCGTGACCGACTTCATGGTGGTCCCGGAGTAACGTCCCGCGAACGACGTTTCCGGGCGATCCGAGACGTGCGGGGCGGGCACAGCGGGCCGCTGGGCGAGTACCGTGTGCGTCGGCTTTCCCCCCGGCACCGGGTGCCGGCCACACCTTCGCAGCAGGGAGTCGACGACGTGAGCGAGCGCACGCAGGAGAACCGGTCGGAGGGCCAGAGCCCGGCGACGAAGGCGGGGCGGCGGCTCGCCGCCCAGTTGGCGGCGCAGAAGGCGGCCGAGGCGAAGCGCCGCCGCCAGGCATGGGCCGGCGGGCTCGCCGGTGTCGCCGTGATGGCGCTGCTGATCGGCGGTTTCGTCTGGATCGACAGCAACCGGGACGACAAGCCCAGCACCGCCTCCGGCGCCAGCCCGTCCGCCTCCGCCCCGGCGCCGGACGCCCCCACCGCGCCGCCCGCGCCGCAGCTTCCCCCGGGCGCCGACCCGGCGTTGGGCAGCAAGCCGACGGTTAAGGCGGGCACGGGCGAGCTGAAGAAGCTCACGGTCACCCCGATGATCAAGGGCACCGGCCCGGCGGTCAAGAAGGGGCAGAACATCACCACCAACTACGTGGGCGTCTTCTACAAGGACGGCAAGGAGTTCGACTCGTCCTGGAACGCCGGCCAGCCGGCCACCTTCCCGATCGGCGTGGGCCAGGTCATCCCGGGCTGGGACCAGGGCCTGGTCGGCGTGACCGTGGGCAGCCGGGTGCAGCTCGACATCCCGGGCGAACTGGCGTACGGCAACGACGAGGCGAACGCCGGCGGCCGTCCGACCGGTCCGCTGCGCTTCGTGGTGGACGTGCTCGCCGCCCAGTGACCCGTCCGGATCGCCCCGGTTGTCGCCCTGGCGCGATGGCCTTGTTCACATGGGGCTTCCTGCCCGTCACCCTCCGGCAGTAGGTTCGGCGTCACCCCGGCCGGCCCGCCGTCCGGGGTGACCATGCGGACGCGGGACGGCGGAGGTGCACGTGACGGCGCTGGACGAGCTCGGACGTACCACCCGGGTGATGTGGACGTACTTCGAGCCGCTGCACGCGGTCACCTACTTCCACCCTCGGGCCCGTGCGGCGTACGAGGCGGTCGGGCTGCGCGGTTACTGGCGGGGCTACTTCGCCGGTCGGGCCGCGCCGCTGGGCGCCGCCGAGGCCCCTCCGGTCGTCGCCGCCTTCTTCAGCTTCGCGCCGCCGATGGTGAGCCGGGCCCTGCCGGCGGTGTGGCGGCTGGCCAACCCGCAGGAGGCGCTGCGCGCCCGGCTGACCGGCGCGGTGCAGGCACTGGCCGAGCTGACCTACGAGCTGCCCGAGGGGCACCTGGCCGAGGCCGCCGACCTGTTGGAGCGGGCCGCCTCGGCGGCGCAGACCGCCGGTCGGGTGCTCGGCGCGGCCAACGCGGCGCTGCCGGTCGGTGAGTACCCCCTCGCCCGGCTCTGGCAGGCCGCCACCACGCTGCGCGAGCTGCGCGGCGACGGACACATCGCCGCGCTGGTGGCTGCCGGCCTGGATCCGGTGGAGGTGCTGGCCTGGCGCGTCGCGGTGGACATGTCGGCCCAGAGCCTGCTCGGCCGGGGCTGGTCCGAGGAGCAGTGGCGGGCCGCCCGCGAGCGGCTGACGCGGCGCGGCTGGCTGGCCGGGGACGGCACCCCCACCGACGTCGGCCACGCCGCGTTCCAGGCGATCGAGGACGCCACCGACCGGGCCGCCGAGCATCCCTGGCAGGCGCTCGGCCCGGGCGACACCGACCGCCTTCGTGAGCTGCTGGAGCCGATGGCCCGGTCCTGCCACACGGTGATCCCGCCCGACAGCCCGATCGGGCTGCCCGCGCTGCCCGCCTGACCGTGGGTCCCTCCGTCGGGCAGGATGGGCCCGTGGTGGATGCGGTGGTCTTCGACCTGGACGGCGTGATCGTGGATTCCGAACCGGTGTGGGAGGAGGTCCGGCGGGCGTACGTGGCGGCACACGGTGGCACCTGGCAGCCCGACACCCAGCGCCGGTTGATGGGCATGAGCACCGGCGAGTGGGCCCACTACCTCAGCGGCGAGCTGGGTGTGCGGCGCACCGCCGCGCAGGTCGCCGACGAGGTGGTCCGGGAGATGACGCAGCGCTACCGGGAACACGTGCCGTTGATCGACGGCGCGGACGACGTGGTGCGCCGGTTGGCCGCGCGGTGGCCGCTCGGGTTGGCCAGCTCGTCGCCGACCCGGCTGATCGCCGCGGCGCTGGAGGCCACCGGCCTGACCGACGCGTTCGGCGCGACCCTGTCCACCGAGGAGACCGAGCGGGGCAAGCCGGCGCCGGACGTGTACCTGAGCGTCGCGCAGCGCCTGGGCGTCGACCCGGTCCGCTGCGCGGCCGTGGAGGATTCGTCGAACGGCGTACGGTCGGCCGCGGCGGCGGGGATGCGGGTGGTGGCGGTGCCGCACGCGTCGTACCCCCTCGATGCGGACGCCGCCGGGCTCGCGGCCGTGACGGTCGGGTCGATCGGTGAGTTGACCCCGGAGCTGGTGGACGGTTTGGCATGACGGGATCGGTGCGGGGTACCGCAGCAGACGGCACGCCGGGCGCGTGACGCGCCGGCCAGCGAGGGGATCACTGATGAAGGCCATCGTGTACGAGCGCACCGGCGACCCGTCGGTGCTGGAGCTGGTGGACCGGCCGGTCCCCGAGCCGGGCCCGGGCGAGGTGCTGGTCCGGATGGCGGTCTCCGGGGTGAACCCGACGGACTGGAAGTCGCGGCGGGCCTTCCCGCCGGACGGCTGGCAGATCCCGGGGCAGGACGGGGCGGGCGTCGTCGAGGCGGTCGGCGAGGGGGTCGACCGGGAGCTGATCGGCGAGCGGGTCTGGATCTGGGAGGCGGCCTGGCAGCGGCCGTGGGGCACCAGCGCGGAGTACACGCTGGTGCCGGCGCGTCAGGCGGTGCCGCTGGGCGACGCGTCGTTCGAGCTGGGGGCGAGCCTCGGCATTCCGTTCCTCACCGCGCACCGCTGCCTGACGGCCGGCGAGTTCATGCCGGACGCGCTGCGCGCCGGCGCGCTGGCCGACCACACCGTGCTGGTGCAGGGTGGCGCGGGCGCGGTGGGCAACGCGGCCATCCAGCTCGCCCGCTGGGCCGACGCCACGGTGATCGCCACGGTGAGCAGTGCGGAGAAGGCGCAGCTCGCGGCGTCGGCCGGCGCCTCCTACGTGGTCAACTATCGCGAGCAGGACGTGGTCGAGGAGGTCGGCAAGATCGCTCCCGACGGGGTCCACACGATCGTGGAGGTCGCCCCGGCGCAGAACGCGGCGATGGACGCGCAGATGATCCGCAACGGCGGCGCGGTCTGCGTGTACGCCGACAACGGCGGGACCGAGGTGACGCTCCCGATCCGACCGCTGTACGTGGTCAACGCCCGCTGGCAGTTCGTGCTGGTCTACACGGAGCCGAAGGCGGCCAAGGCGCAGGGAGTCGTCGACGTGGCGGCGGCGGCCAACCAGGGCGGCCTCCGGGTGGGCGCGGACGCCGGTCTGCCGCTGCACCGCTACCCGCTCGCCGACACCGCCGCGGCGCACCAGGCGGTCGAGGATTCGGCGGTCGGCAAGGTGCTGATCACCACCAGCGACGCCTGAAAAGGTCGTCGAGCACCCGATTTCCCCGTCACCGGGACAGAGGCGAACAATTTTCGCAACAATGACGGTGCGGGGTCACCCGCGTGGAGCGGGCGGCCCCGGCGCGGTGCGAACGCCGGGGCCGCCCTCTGGGGAGGAATGTCAGGAGTACTCCTCTGCCCATAGGCGACGGTGCACGGTCAAACGTTACGGTGCTGTCAGCTCCCGGACAGTCAGCTCGCCTTCGGCGTACCGCGAACGGACGACCTTCTTGTCGAACTTGCCCACGCTGGTCTTCGGCACCGTGTCGATGAACGCCCACCGCTCGGGCAACTGCCAGCGGGCCACCGAGCCGGCCAGGAAGTCCCGCAGCTCCTCGGCGGTCGCCGAGGCGCCCTCGCGGACCACCACGGTCGCCAGGGGCCGCTCGTCCCACCGCTCGTCCGGGACGCCCACCACGCACGCCTCCAACACTGCCGGGTGGGCCATCAGCGCGTTCTCCAGCTCGACCGAGGAGATCCACTCACCGCCGGACTTGATCACGTCCTTCGCGCGGTCGGTCAGCGTGATGTACCCGTCGGCGGACAGCGTGCCGACGTCACCCGTACGCAGCCACCCGTCGCGGAACTTCTCCTCCTCCGGGGCGTCGTCACCGACGTACCGGGCGGTCACCCACGGCCCCCGGACCTCCAGCTCGCCCACGGCCGTGCCGTCGGCGGGCAGCGGCTCGCCCGACGGGCCGACGATCCGCGCCTGCACCCCCGCCGGCACGCGGCCCTGCGTGTAGCGGTAGCGCCACGCCTCGTCGCCGGACACCCCGGCGGGCGGCCGCGAGACCGACCCCAACGGCGACATCTCGGTCATCCCCCAGGCGTGGATGACGTCGATCCCGTGCCGCTCGTCGAACGCGTGCATCAGCGCGGGCGGGCAGGCCGAACCACCGACGATCACCTCGGTGAGCGAGGAGGTGTCCACGTCGTGGCCGTCCAGGTAGGCCAACAGGTCGGTCCAGATGGTCGGCACCGCGCCGGCCAGGGTGGGCCGCTCGGCGGCGATCATCTCGGCGATCGGCGCGGCCTGGAGAAAACGGTCCGGCATGATCAGCGACGCGCCGGAGAGGAACGCCGCATACGGCAGGCCCCACGACATGGCGTGGAACATCGGCACGATGGCCAACTCCCGGTCGGTCGGCCCCAGACCGAAGCCCTCCGGCATGCAGACCTGCAACGAGTGCAGGTAGATGGACCGGTGCGAGTAGGCGACACCCTTCGGGTTGCCGGTCGTGCCGGACGTGTAGCAGAGGGCCGCGGCGTCGCGCTCGTTAACCTCCGGCCACTCGTACACGTCCGGACGGTCGGCGAGCAGCGCGTCCCAGTGGTGCACGGTGATCCGGTCGCCGGCCGCCGCGGTGATGGGGGTCGGATCGCCACCGCCGACCACCACCACGTGCCGCACCGTGTCCAGCTCGCCGATCACCCGGGCCAGCAGCGGGATGAGCGTGGTGTCGACAAGCACCACCCGGTCCTGGGCGTGGTTGGCGATGTAGACGACCTGGTCGGGAAACAGCCGGATGTTGAGCGTGTGCAGCACCGCGCCCATGCTGGGCACCGCGAAGTAGGCCACCAGATGCTCGTTGTTGTTCCACATGAAGGTGGCGGCACGCTCGTCGCCGGTCACCCCGCACTCGTCGCGCAGCGCGTGGGCCAGCCGGGCCGCCGCGCGACCCACCTCGGCGTACGTCATCCGGCGGGGCTCGGCGCCCGTCCAGGTGACCACCTCGGCGGTGCCGTGCACCCCTGCGCCGTGCTCGAGGATCCGGGAGACCTGCAGGGGAGCGTCCATCATCGTGCTACGCATGGGTAACAAGCTAGTGTCGGCGGTCACACGTTGGGAACCCCCGTAAATTGTCGCGGGTGAGCATCTCTTGGGCCGACTCGTACGTGGGGCAGTTGCGCGCGCTCGCCGGGGACCGGACGCTGATGTTCGTCGGCGCCCGTGCCGTCGTCAGCGACAACGCGGGGCGCATCCTGCTGATCCAACGCTCCGACAACGGCCAGTGGGCCATGCCCGCCGGGGCCATGGAGCTGGGCGAATCCATCGCCGACTGCGCGGTACGCGAGGTCCGCGAGGAGACCGGGCTGCGGGCGCTGCGGGTCTGCGCGTTCGCCCTCTACACCGGTCCGGACCGGACCAGCACCAACATGTACGGGCACACGTACCAGGTCTTCACCACGGCGTTCAAGGTGGAGGAGTGGGACGGTCAACTGGAACGGGTCACCGACGAGACCACCGACGCGGGCTTCTTCGCCCGTGACCGCTTCCCCGCCCCACTCTCCGCCTCGGTCATGGAGACCCTGGCCGACCTGGACGTCTTCGAGCAGACGAACCGGCTGATCCTCAAGTAGCGCGGGATCGCGGCGGCTGCGCCACGGGTCTGCGCGGCTCGGAGCGCGGCGGGTCGCGGATGCGCCAATGGGCGTGATGCCTGTGAGTCATCTAGATGACTCACAGGCATCACGCTCATTCGGGAGTTGCCCGCCGACGCGGAGAGAGTCCGGGCGACCGCGCGGTCAGATCATCGTCTGGGACTTGGCCTCCATGTCGGCGGCGGCCTCTTCCTTGGACTCACGCGTCAGCGGCTTGCCGCCCGGTGCCGGAGCCTCACCGCCGAGCGGATCGGCCCCACCCTTCGCGCCCTGCGGGCCGGTGCCCCGGAGCTCCTTGTTCGGCATCGCCAGGGTCACCAGCACCGCCAGGACGGCCACCAGCCCGGCGGTCAGGAAGACCATGTCCAACGCGTCGACGAAGGCGTTCTGGATCGCCGTCCGCACCGGCCCGGGCAACGCCATGATCGTCGCCGGGTCGTTGATCGAGATGTTCGTGCCACCGCTCGCCGCGACCGCCGACCGCTGCTCCGGCGGAAGCTGGGCGATCGCGCCCGGCAACCGGTCGGACAGGCCCCCGGCGAGCCGCGAGGAGAGCACCGCGCCGAGGATGGCCACCCCGAAGGAACCGCCAAGCGACCGGAAGAAGGTCGCCGACGAGGTGCCCGCGCCCAGGTCGCGTACGGAGACGGCGTTCTGCACCGCGAGGACAAGCGACTGCATGCACAGGCCCAGGCCGACGCCGATCACGACCATGAAGGCGAACGCGAGCCAGAGCGAGGTGCCCACCTTGAGCTGGGTGAACAGCAACATGCCGACCAGCAGAGTCGCCGACCCGGCGACCGGGAACCACTTGTAGCGGCCGATCCGACTCATCGCGCGGCCGGTGATGATGGAGGTGACGATGATGCCCGTCATCATCGGCAGCATCAGCAGACCGCTGCGGGTCGGCGAGGCGCCCTTGACGATCTGCAGGTACAGCGGGATGAAGATGATCGACCCGAACATCACCAGACCGAGGACGAAGCCAGCCGAGTTGGCCAGGGCGAACGTGGCGCTGCGGAACAACCGCAGGGGCAGGATCGGCTCGGCGACACGCGCCTCCTGGAGCACGAACAACACGGCGAGCACGGCACCGGCGACGAAGAGACCGATGATCACGCCGGAGCCCCACGCGTACTCGTTGCCACCCCAGCTCAGCGCGAGCAGCAGGCTGCTCACCCCGGCCACCAGCAGGCCGGCGCCGAGCCAGTCGATCGCGTGGTTCCGCCGCTCGAACGGGATCAGCCGCATCACGTGGTAGCAGACCACGATGGCCAGGATCGCCAGCGGCACGTTGATGTAGAAGATCCACCGCCAGTCGGTCTCGGCGAAGTAACCGCCGACCAGCGGCCCGGCCACCGACGCGATGCCGAACACCGCACCGAAGAGGCCCTGGTAACGGCCCCTCTCGCGGGGTGAGACCACGTCCGAGATGATCGTGAACGCCAGCGTCAACAGACCACCGGCGCCGAGCCCCTGGATACCGCGCGTGATGATCAACTGGGTCATGTCCTGTGACAACCCGGCCAGCAGCGACCCGAGCAGGAACGTGCCGATCGAGAAGAGGAAGACCGGGCGACGCCCGTACAGGTCGGCCATCTTGCCGTACAGCGGCGTCGACGCGGTCGAAGCGAGCAGGTACGCCGTGACCACCCACGAATAGTGGTTGATCCCGCCCAGTTCACCGACGATCGTCGGCAGGGCGGTACCGACGATGGTCTGGTCGAGGGCGGCCAGCAGCATGCCGGTCATCAGGCCCAGCATGAGGAGTCTGATCTGCTGGCGGTTCAACACCGGGGTAGCGGAGGCGTCGGCAGTCATGTGCCCTTCTATCCGCCACACCCCAGAACATGCACGAACCCGCCCACCTATGTCGCGGTGATCAAGAGGTTCGCGTCACGACACGCCGGTCAGATGACGCGAACCTCTTGAACACCGCGGAAAAGACGGGGTCAGGAGGTGGCGAAGGACTTGGTGATCTGGGCGCAGAAGGCCGGGAGGTCGTCCGGGTTTCTACTGCTAACGAGGTTGCCGTCCGTTACGCACTCCTCGTTGACCCAGGTCGCGCCGGCGTTGGTCAGGTCGGTGCGCAGGCTGGGCCACGAGGTGATCCGCCGGCCGCGGACCACGTCCGCCTCGATCAGCGTCCACGGGCCGTGGCAGATCACCCCGACCGGCTTGCCGGCCTCGAAGAACGCCTTCACGAACCGCACCGCGTCCGGGTCCGACCGCAGGAAGTCCGGGTTCGCCACCCCTCCGGGCAGCACCAGCGCGTCGTAGCCGGTGGCGTCCGCCTTGTCCGCGGTGACGTCCACGTCGTACGCCTTGGACTGGTCGAGGTGGTTGAAGGACTGGATGGAACCGGGCTTGAGCGAGACCAGCTCGGCCGTCGCGCCCGCATTCTCGACCGCCTCGCGCGGCTGGACGTACTCGACCTCCTCGACGCCGTCGGCGGCCAGGAAGGCGATCCTCTTACCCTGCAATGTCGCTGCCATCTCGGTACATCTCCTCTCCGGGGTACCTCAATGTCCTTCCCGAGCCCTACCGCCCGAAACACCCCACGGAGGGCGTCGCCGCGGGCCCAGGTTTGGCCGGGGGGCCGCTGGGGACCCGGGGAGGCATGGCAGGAGCAGCAGCGGAACAGCGCAGGCTCGCCACCGTCGTGGAGAGCTGGCTCGGGCGTCCGGTCCTGATCGTCGGTGACGCCATGCTGGACGAGTGGCGGTTCGCCGAGTCCGACCGGCTCTGCCGGGAGGCGCCCGCCCCGGTCCTGACCCTGCGTCGGCGGATCTCCGCCGCCGGTGGGGCCGCGAACACCGCCGTCAACGTCGCCACCCTCGGCGGTCGTGCCGTGCTGGTGGCCCCGGTCGGGGCCGACGTCGCGGGCGACGAACTGCACGACTGTCTGGACCGGGCCGGCGTCTGGGACCGTACCGTCAACCAGCCCGGCCGACCCACACCCGTGAAGCGTCGGATGCTGGCCGGCAACCAGATCCTGCTCCGGGAGGACTCGGGCGACCCGGACGACGCGCTCGACCCGGACGGCGTGACCCGGCTGCTCACGGCGTTGGGCTGCGCCACCGAGGAACTGCGCGCCGCCGCCGACGGCGAGGCGCCGACCCTGGTGGTCTGCGACTACGGCCTGGGGGCGCTGCCCGCGCCGGTCCGCGCGTGGCTGGTCGAGAACCGCGAACGGTACGCCACGGTCGCGCTGGACGCCCACGACCTCGCCGACTGGCGGGGGCTCGCGCCGACCGTGGTCACCCCGAGCTTCGCCGAGGCGACCCGGCTGCTGGCCCGCGCCGGTGGCGCGACCCGTACGACGGCCGGCACCGACCTGCACCTGGAACATCCCGACGTCGATCCGGCCGACGGGCCGTCCGAGCTGAGCGTCGGGGCCGCCCCGGGCGGCGCCCGCGCCGACGACCGTCCCGGCCCGGTCGGCGAGCCCACGCCCGGCGAGGGTCGGGTGGCCCTCACCGGCGACGGCCTCAGCGTCACCGGCACGGGCGTCACCGTGAACACCGAGGCCGGAGCGGGCGTGGACCGCGCCGTGCTGGCCGAGTCGCGCCTGGCGGAGTTGCACGCCCACACCGGTGCGGACGTGGTCGCGGTGACCCTGGACACCGACGGCGCGGTGGTCGGCGGGGCGGACGGCGAGCGGCGGCGCAGCCACAGCACCCCGGTCCCGGCGAGCCACGCCGTAGGAGCGGGAGACGCCTACCTGGCCGCCATGACCCTGGCCCTGGCCGCCGCCGCGCCACTGCCCACCGCCGCGCAGCTCGCCCAGCTCGCGGCCACCATCACGGTCTCCGACACCGGCACGTGCGTGTGTTTGCGCGACGACCTGCTCGCCGCGCTCGACATGCCGCCGGAGGCCACCGGGCATCCGGCCGTGGTCGGCACCGACGAGTTGGACGCGATCGTCGCCGAACACCGCGAGGCGGGCCGGTCGGTGGTGTTCACCAACGGCTGCTTCGACGTGCTGCACCCCGGGCACGTGCGCTACCTGGAGCAGGCCCGCGCCCTGGGCGACCTGCTCATCGTGGCCGTCAACTCGGACGGCAGCGTACGCCGGCTCAAGGGCCCGGACCGGCCGGTCAACCCGGTCGAGGACCGTGGCGCCCTGCTGGCCGCGCTGTCCTGCGTGGACCACGTGGTGGTCTTCGAGGAGGACTCGCCCGCCGCGCTGATCGAGGCGGTCCGGCCGGACGTGTACGTCAAGGGCGGGGACTACCCGCCCGAGCTGGTGCCGGAAGCGCCGCTGGTGCGGCGGCTCGGCGGTCAGGTGCGGACGCTCGGGTACGTGCCGGACCGCTCCACCTCCGCGATCATCGAGCGGATCAGGTCGCACGGTCAGGACCCGTCGTCCGTCTCCGATCCGTCGTTGAGCACCCGTACCCGGTCGTCGTGAACCGGCCCCTCGCTCTCGGCGCCCCGGCGGAGTTCCGCGTCGACCGGCTGGTCGACGTGCTGATCCCGACCCGTAACCGGCCCACCGAACTGGCGGTCACCCTGGCCGGGCTCGCCGCGCAGGAGGGGGTGCCCGGCTTCGGCGTGGTGGTCAGCGACCAGTCCGACTCGGAGCCGGCGTACGCCCACCCGGCAGCGGCCACCATGGTCCGCGCGCTGCGGCACGCCGGCCACCCGGTCCTGCTGACCCGTCGGCTGCCGCGCCGGGGGCTGGCCGAGCACCGCGCGTACCTGCTCGCCGCGTCGGCGGCCCGGTACGTGCTCAACCTCGACGACGACGTCTGGCTGGAGCCCGGGGCGCTGCGCCGGCTGGTCACCGCGATCGAGGAGCTGGGCTGCGGGTTCGTGGGCAACGGCGTGCACGGCCTGTCGTACGTCGACGACGTACGCCCGGACACGCACCGGCACTACGAGGAGTGGGCGGGACCACCCGCGCCGGAACGGATCCGCCCGGGAACCGTCGAGTGGGACCGCGCCCGGATCCACTCGGCGGCCAACCTGCTGCACGTCACCGCCACCGTGGGGCCGCCGCCGGGCGCGTGGCGGGCGTACAAGGTGTCCTGGATCGGCGGGTGTGTGCTGTACGACCGGGCCAAGCTCCTCGACTGCGGCGGGTTCGACTTCTGGCGTCGGGTGCAGGAGCGACACCAGGGTGAGGACGTGGCCGCCCAACTCGCGGTGCTGGCCCGCCACGGCGGGGCGGGCATCCTGCCCAGCGGCGCCTACCACCTGGAGACGCCCACCACGGTCACCGAGCGGGACGTGGAGGCGTGGGAGGTCGTCCTCGCCGACGAGGGCGCCTCTACGGGTTGAGCAGTTCGCGGGCCGCTTCGCGCACCTCGGCCACCGGCACGTCGGTGACGAACGAGTCGCGGTGCGGGCACTCGCCGTCGCCCGGTCGGTGCGGATAAATGCCGGGCGTGCAGTCCACCCCGCAGACCGGGCAGTGCACCATCCAGGAGGCGATCGGGCGGTGCCGGCCGCGCAGCGGGGTCGCCGTGTTGATCAGGTTGCCGACCCAGAAGATGCCCACCGTCGGCGTACCCACCGCGGCGGCCAGGTGCAGCGGACCGGTGTCGTTCGAGACGACGAGCGCGCAACCGGCGTAGCAGCCAGCCAGCCCGCCGAGGCTGAGCGTGCCGACCTGCGGCCGGACCGGCGCCCGGGACGCCGCGACCACCCGGTCCACCACCTCCCGCTCCGACGGCGTACCGGTCACCAGCACCTCGTAGCCGTCGTCGTGCAGGGCGTCCGCCACCTCGGCGAACCGCTCGGCCGGCCAGCGCCGCCGGGTGTCGCTGGCACCGGGATGCAACGCCACCCGAGGTCGGTCGGACGGACCGAGCACCCGCTCCGCTTCGCTCCGGTCCGCGTCGGTGACCGCCAGCGACGGCACGATCGTGGTGGCGGGAGCGCCCACCAGCGCCACCGTCTCCAGATAGCGGATCACCTCGTGCTGGTAGTACACGTAGCGGACCCACCGGTCCAGCGGCGGCGCGTCCTCGGCGCGCAGACCGACGGTCACCCGGGCGCCCAGGCGACTGACGAACGGGTTGGAGTTGGCGCCGCCACCGTGTACCTGCACCGCCAGGTCGAAGCCCTCGTCCCGGGCCGCCGCCACGAAGTCGTCAACCGTCGACGCCGACTCGTCCGCCTCCGGCTCGCGGATGCCCGGACCCGGCGGCACCACCAGCACCCGGTCCACCGGGCCGGGCCGGTCGCGCCAGAGCTTCGCGTGCCACGGCGCGCCGAGCAACACGATCTCCGCCGAGGGGTACGCGGCACGCAGCGCCTCCAACGCCGGTAGGACGAAGATGAAGTCGCCGAGGGCGTTGGCGCGCAGGACCGCGATCCGCCGCACGTCTTCGACTCGCCCGGCCGTCGGGCCGAGCAGGGACGGGGTGACCACCTGGCCCGCTACGGCCGGTCGATCTCGCCGGCGGCGTCCGGGTGGTGCAGCTCCCGGTCCGCGGCGGGGTCGGCCGGTACCGGCGTACCCCCGGACAGGCCGCCGGAGCGCGGCCCGGTGCGGCCGACGGTGATGGTGCGCGGCGCGGGCCGCGCCGCCCGGGGAAGGTGGACCCGCAGCAGCCCGTGGTCCATCACCGCGTCGATGCCCTCCGGGTCGACCCGTGACGGCAGGTCGACGCGATACTCGAAACCCCGTGTCTCGAAGCCACCGGGGATGCCCTGGTCGGCGTTGACCTCGGCCTCGGAGCGGGCCCGCACGCACAACTCGCGGTCGTCCAGCTCGACGGCGACCTCCTCCGGCGCGACGCCGGGCAGCCGCACGACGACCTGCCAGCCGTCCGCGGTCTCGGTCAGCTCGACGTCCGACGCCCCGGCCCGGCCGCCGACCAGCCGGCTCAGCTCGGCGCGCAGCGACTGCAACTCGCCCATCGGGTCCCAGCCCTGCTGCCGGCTACGCCATCCGCGGCCGAAACCACCGGACTGCTGCTCGCTCATCGCGCGTCTCCGATCCGCTGGGTCGTGGGTCGCAGTGAGCTGGGCGCGTTCAGATCGGCGTCGCGGTCGACGCCCACGCCGAGCCGGTCGACAAGCTCGCCACCGAGCCAGGCGCTGATGCCGAGGATCGCCACCGCGACCACCTCGATGGCGATCAGGGCGCCACCGGCGGCCCGCGAGTCCGCGTTCAGCCGGACCACCCACACGGCGGCGAAGAGCAGGACCACCGCGACGTTCGCGCCCGCGTGCAGCAGACCCACCCGCTTCGCACGGGTGCCGGTCGGGATGGCGAGCAGGTCGAACGAGCCGGCCGCCGCGGCCAGCAGGCCGCCGATCAGGCCGACGGTGATGTTCCAGTACGCGACCTCACCGAGGAAGTCGGGGCCGCCGACCGTGTCGATGATGTCGAAGAGCACCGCGGTGACCAGCAACGCGACCGGAAACATGACCAGCATCGGGTGGACCGGGTGACCCAGCACCTTGAGTCGGCTCTCCATCTCCCGGCCTCCACTGGTCGGCGTTCCTGCGGACGGTACGTGCGGCGGGCGTGTCGGGTGAGGCCGTACCCCCGGCGACCAGGGGCAAACCTCGATGGCCACGCGGGCCTAGGCTGGCGGTGGTGGCGCACCCGCCACCCTGGTCAACGGCTCAGGGGGGATCACGTGACGGTGGAGATCACCACGCACGAGGAACTACGCGAGCTGCTCGGGACACCGCACCCCCGGGCCGCCAACAAGGATCGCCCCCGCCTGCACGAGCGGGACCGGCAGTGGCTCGCCGCCGCGCCGTTCTGCCTGGTGGCGACCGCCGGCGCGGACGGCACCTGCGACGTCTCGCCCAAGGGCGACCCGGCCGGGTTCGCGCTGGTGCTCGACGACACGACCATCGCGTTGCCGGAACGGCCGGGCAACAAGCGCGCCGACGGCTACCAGAACATCCTGGACAACCCGCACGTCGGACTGCTCTTCCTGATCCCGGGCCGCACCGACACGCTCCGCATCAATGGGCGGGCGCGCCTCGTCCGCGACGCGCCCTGGTTCGACGACATGGTGGTCAAGGGGCACCGACCGGTACTGGCCGTGGTCGTGGAGATCGAGCAGATTTTCTACCACTGCGCGAAGGCGTTCCTGCGGTCCGCGCTGTGGCAGCCGGAGACCTGGCAGCCGGACGTCCTGCCGTCCCGCGCCCGCCTGATCAAGGAGGTCGAGGCGCCCGCCGAGAGCCTGGAGGACCTGGAGCGGCACTACGGCCCGGAGTACGCCACGAAGATCTACGTCTGAATCGGCTCCGCCGAACGGACACGCCTCACGAGTTGAGGTTCATCGTGGCGCAGGGGGTCCAGTCACCGACCGGAGAATTCGGCCGACGGCCCACCAACCCGCACGGCAGTGGCGCGAGCGGTACGCCCAGCCGTGGGGCGATGGTGTTGTACGCCAGCCGGCCCATCACGTCGTAACCACCCGGCGTGGGGTGCACCCCACACTGGTCCAGATAGCCCTCGGGAATGGACTGGTAGTCGATCCAGGTTGGGACGCGGTCACGGAACTCGTCGATGACCTGGATGCTTCGGTAGATCGCGTCGTTGACGACGGCTTCGCTCGCGGGGAGCCAGGCCGGGCTCGGGCCCGGTGGGGTCGTGCAGCCGGTCGTGCCGTGGCCGGCGCTGTACTGCACCCAGGCCGGGTACATGACGACGTCCGGGTCCATGTCCAGTGCGATGTCGAAGAGTGTCCGGTAGGTGCGCTCGAAAGCGGTGATCTGCGCCTCGGTGGCGGTCGACAGATTGTTGTTGGTCCCGCAGTTCACCAGGATCAGGTCGGGCTGGTGCGTGCTGACGAGGTCCGCCATCCGTGACGTCCAGTAGCCGCAGCTCGTACCCCCCACCGCTGCGACGGCGAAGGTGTGCGGGACACAGTTCTCGTTGAGCAGTCGCCCCAGCTCCGCGCGGTAGGCAGCGCTCACCGAGCCGGTCATCGTCGCGCCCTCGGTGATCGAGTCGCCAACGGTGAGAATCTTCATCGTCGGTCGCGCTGGCGTGGGGCAGGCGACCGCTGCGGCGTGAGCGGTCACGGGCGCTCCCCCGGGCGCGGACAGAACGGCCGCCACGAGAGCGAGTGCGACGGCGCCCAACAGCACCGGGCGGCGGCTCATCGACGCTCGCCCGACGCCGAACCCGCAGCGCGTCGCTCGCCGACCGCGGGGCGAGCGGGCAGGTCGGGGATTCGGCGAAGAGCAGGTTTGGCACTGCGACTGTCGTTCATGGCGCTGACCGTACGCTCAGCAACCTCCGGCGTTGGTGGAGCCCCCGGGAACCGGTCACGGTCACCGTCGGCCGATAACCTTCCCTGGTGGACGGAGACGAATGGCTGGCTGACACACGCATCTCGTACGACACGGTGGCGGTCAGCTACGCGGATCTCGTCCGCGACTTTCTGGCGAGCGCACCCTACGAGCGGGCGGTGTTGGCGCTGTTCGCCGAACTCGTTCGCGCCGGTGGTGGCGGTCCGGTCGCGGACGTGGGCTGCGGAACGGGTCGCATCACCGCTCATCTGCGCGAACTGGGTCTTGATGTGTTCGGCGTCGACCTGTCTCCCGGAATGCTGGCGGTGGCCCGCCGCGATCATCCCGGTCTGCGGTTCGAGGTCGGCTCCATGACCGACCTCGACCTGGCCGACGGTTCGGTGGCCGGCCTGATCGCCTGGTACTCGCTCATCCACATCCCGGACCGGCAGCTCGGTCAGGTCCTCGCGCACTTTCACCGGGTGGTACGACCGGGCGGCCCGCTGCTGGTCGGCTTCCACGTGGGTGACGAGACGACCCTCAAGACCGAGGGGTACGGCGGCCACCCGATGCGGGTGCACGTGCACCGCCGCCGGCCGGCGCGGATGTCGGCCTGGCTCCGCGACAGCGGCTTCGCGGTCGAGGCCGAGATGACGCTCACTTCACCGGAGAGCAAGCTGGGCGGAATCGTCTTCGGCCGCCGGGAGCCCTGAGCCGTCGCAGCCGTTGTCAGCCCTTCGCGGCTCCTGCTACCGTCAAACTGCGAACGTCGTTAGCAGTAATGCGTCGGGAGGATGGAGGAGCGATGGCGGACGACCAGCGCCCGGTCTGGGTGCTCGGTGGCGGCGGAGTCGCCGGCATCGCCTGGGAGGTCGGAGTCCTCGCCGGTCTCGCCGACGAGGGGTTGACCGTGGCCCCGGACGCGGTGCTCATCGGCACGAGCGCCGGTGCCGTGGTGGGCGCGCAGATCGCCAGCGGCACACCCCTTCCCGAGCTGTACGAGCGCCAGCGGCAGGGCGTGCCCCACGAAACCGCGCCCGCGCTGGGCCTGCTCGCCCTCCTGCGGCTCGCCCGCGCGCAGATGTTCGCCCGCAGCCCCGAACAGGCCGCCCGGCGCCTCGGCCGACTCGCCCTCGCGGCACGCATCGACGAGCCCTCGCGGCAGCGCCGGATCGCCGAGGCCCGCCTACCGGACCACGACTGGAAGGACGCCGACCTCCGCATCGCCGCCGTGGACGTCGAGTCCGGCGCCCTGCGCCTCTTCACCCGGCACGACGGCGTGCCCCTCGTGGACGCCGTAGCCGCGAGCTGCGCGATGCCGCAGTCCGCCGCTCCGGTGACGATCGACGGCCGCCGGTACATGGACGGTGGCATGCGATCCAGCCTCAACCTGGACCTCGCACCCGGTGACGGCCCGGTGATCGCCCTCGCGCCCAGCACCGCCGCCATCGGGCCGTGGGCCCGGATCGAGAAGCAGCGGGCCACTCTGGACGCGGGTCGCCGGGTCGAGCTGCTGTTGCGCGACACGGCGTCCAAGCGCGCGCAGGGGACAGCCGTGATGGATCCGTCCATCGTGCCGGCGCTCGTGGCCGCCGGGCGGGACCAGGGTCGGCACGAAGCGCCACGGGTGGCCGCCGCGCTCGGCGCGACCAGCCACCCGTAGGGTCGATCGCCATCGACGCGTCGCCGCGGCGGTCTCTCGCGGCAACGCGTGATCGCTTGTCTCGATCACATTAGCGCCGGTGGATAGACTCGAGCCGTGGCCCGGGAATTCGACACTCAGCTCATCGAGTCGGTCGCGGTTCGCCGCGCCCGCATGCGTGAGCTGCTGCTCTGGGGCCGGCAGCGTCGCGTCCGCGCCACCGGTGACGGGTTCCGGTGGCTACGCCTGGGCCTGGTACTCGCGGCGGTGGCGTGCGCCGTCTGTGTGGGCTGGTCCTTCCTGCAGAACGTCGTCGCCGAGCAGCAGCGGGCACGTAATCCGGCACCGGTTGCGCCGACGGGCCCGCGATGACCGGCCCGCAGGCCCTCGCGTCCGCCGGTCACCTCAGTCGGGTGACCCTGGCCGGACCACACCGCCGCATCGACCTCGTGTTGCCCGCCGACGAGCCACTCGGCCTGCTGCTGCCCGAGGTCGTCGCTCTCGTGGGCCACCCGCCGACGGACGATTCGCGGGGCTACCAGATCAGCACCCTCGACGGCACGGTGCTCGATCCCGGCGGCAGCCTGCGGCAGGCCGCCGTTCCCGACGGCGCCCTGCTACGGGTCGACCCGATCTCGGAGGCACCGCCGGCGGCGATCGTCCACGACGTCTCCGACGAGGTCGGCGACGATCTCACGCGCCGACGCGGCCGGTGGGGCGACGTCCCGCGGACGTGGACCGCCACCACCGCCTGCCTGGTGGCCGCCGCCACGGCGGCGCTGCTCTCCGGCCCACGACTCGGTCCCGCCGTGGTCAGCGTCGTCGGCGGCGTGATCGCCCTGTCCGGCCTCCTCGTCGCGATCGCGGGCAGACGGGCCGTCGGGGTAGCGGTGCTGCTCAGCGGCGCCGCGATGGTGACGACCGCCGTTCCCGCCTGGACCGACACCCGCGCCGGACACCTGGCGCTGTGGGCCCTGGTGATCGGCTGCACCGTCCTGGCTTTGGGCGCGGCGACGGGCAACGGTCGCGCCGGCATCCTCGGCGGCGGGACGACACTCGTCCTAGTCGCGGGCTGGAGCATTCCGCTGCTGTTCGGCGTCCCCGACGAGCGGACCGCGGCGGTGCTGGCGATCGCGTCGGTCGGCGTACTGGGACTGCTACCCCGGTTCGCGATGATCACGTCGGGCCTCACCCGTCTCGACGACCGACGCAGCAACGACGAGCCGGTGAGCCGCGTATCCGTACAGGCCGCCGTCGACTCCGCGCACCGGGGACTGGCGGTCGCGGCGATCGCGGCGGCGACCTCGGCGGCACTCGCCGGGCTCGTCCTCGCGGCGAGGCCAGGTCCGTGGCGACTGGTGCTCGCAGCCCTGGTGGCCGCCGCCCTGCTGCTGCGGATGCGCGCCTTCCCGCTGGCGGCCGAGGTGGTGGCGCTGGTGGCCGGCACGCTGACCGTCGTGGGAGGACTGTTGCTGTGCTGGATACGCCAGCGACCCGACACGTGGTGGGCAACCGCCGTGGCGGCCCTCGGTGTCTGCGCGGTGGCCCTGGCGATCCTGGCGTACCGGCCGCCGCCACACATCCTGGCGCGGGGCCGGCAGATCGCCGACCGCGTCGAGGCCCTGACCGTGATGGCGCTGGTGCCCGTCGCCGTAGGGGTGTTCGGGCTCTACTCACGACTACTCGACACCTTCTGACGGAGGCGGTGGCATGAGCGCTCCACCGGTGCCGCGCACCGCGCCGCCGGCCGGTCCCCCGGTGGCGGAGCCGGACGACGTGCCGATCGCGCGCCGACCCCCCTCCGGCGACTCCCCGCTACGGCGTACCTGGCGCAGCGCCAGCCGGATGTTCGCCAGCGGCCGGCAGACCCGGGAACTCGCCGACCTCGCCGCCGAGGTGCAGGCGCCCGTACACACCGGTCGACGCATCGCGGTGGCCTCCGTGCAGGGTGGCGCCGGGAAGTCCGTCGTCTCCGCGCTGCTGGCGTCGGTGTTCGCGGCCCGTCGCGCCGATCCGGTGCTCGCCGCGGACGCCGACCCGTACGAAGGCTCACTGACCTGGCGGCTCGGCGTGCCGAGCGACCCGTCGCTGCACCGACTGGCGCCCGGCCTGCTCGCGGCACGAGGTGGCGACCTCCGCGAACTCGGACCACTCCTTCCCCGCACCGGCACGGGCCTCTGGGTGCTGCCGGGCGGCACCACCAACCCGAACCTGTGCACCGCGGTCACCCGCGCGCTGTCGCGCCTCTTCGCCGTCACCGTCACCGACTGCCCACCCGGCCTGGAGGCCCGCACTCCGGCCGGGGTGATGGCCGACGCGCACGCCGTGGTGCTCGTCGCGGCAGCCACACCCGACGGTGTCCGGGGCACCTACCAGGCGCTGCGCCGGATCGTCGACGACGGGTACGGGGCCTGGCTGGAGCGGGTGGTCGTCGTGCTGAGCGCGGGCACCCCGCACGGCCGCTCGACGCTGAACCAGAGCGCGGCACGTGAGCTGATCGGGCAGACCGGCGTACCGGTGGTGGCGCTGCCCTACGACCGTCACCTGGCCGCCGGTGCGCTCATCACGCCGTCGCGGATCGGCGAGGCGACGCTCGTGGAGGTGACCCGCGCCGCCGCGTTGGCCCTGGCCCGCGCCCGGCAGACGTGACCGGAGGACCTCATGTCGACGCGTATGGTGCACCGCCCCGCCCGGATGGCCCGCCCGATGGCCGCGATGGACCCACTCGTGCTGGACCCGCCACCGCAACTGCCCGACGGCAGATCCGCGATGGGGCTTCAGGCGCTGCTGCCGATGGCCGGCGCCGGGGTGGCCATGAGCATGATGATGTTTCTGCGCGGCTCCGGATTCGCGGCCCTCGGCGCGGTGGTCATGGTGGCGGCGTTGGGCGCCGCCGGGGCGATGTACCTCACCCAGCTGGGCAAGGCCGGCCGACAGCGCCGCGCGCAGCGCGAGCGTTACCAGGACTATCTGGAGGAACTGCGCGACCAGCTGCGCGAGACCGAGCAACGCCTGCGCGAGGAGGCGAACCTCCTCGACCCGCCGGTGAACCGGCTGCTCGACGTGATCCGCAGCCCCGCCCGGCTGTGGGAGCGCCGACGCGCCGACTTCGACTTCCTGCACGTACGACTGGGTGTGGGCGCGCTGCCCGTACGGCCCATCGAGCTACGCGAACAGAGCACGCCCACCAATCCGCTCGATCCGTTCATGCGTCACGAGGCGCGCTCCCTGATCCGCCGCTTCGCCCTGACACCGGGGCTGCCGCTGCGGGCGAACCTCGACTGCGCCGGGGACGTCAGCGTGATCGCGCCGAACCACGCGGAGGCGGTCGCCGTCGCCAGGGCGATCCTCGTGCAGGTCGCGACGTTCCACGCGCCGGACGACGTGGCGCTGGCGATCATCACCACCCAGGAGCGGGCCCGGGACTGGCGGTGGGCACGGTGGCTGCCACACCTGCTCGACCGGACCTCGATCGGACCATCGGGCCCGACCCCGCTGCTGGTCACCACGGCACAGGCGCTCGTCGAACTGCTCCGCGACGACCTTGAGGAGCGGGCCACCGGCGCGCTCAAGTCGTTGCGCCACGGTGTCGGGCGCTCCGAGGCGAAGGCCCGCAAGCGTCTGCTGGTCATCGACGACGCGCACGGCGAACTGGCCCGCGTACTGGCCAGCCCCGACCCGACGGTCGGTCTGGCCAGTCTCGGCGTCACCGTGGTGCACCTGCTCGCCGACCGGCTGCACGAGCCCGGCGACGTCTCCCGCCGGATCACCATCGACGGCGACTCGGTCACCCTGGAAGATCTCACCGCGTCCCCGCTGATGACCGTACGGGGCACCCTCGACGAGGCGCCGGGCCCGCTCGTGGAGGGCCTGGCCCGCAGCGTCGCGCCCCTGCGGCTGTCCGCCGACTCCTACGACGACGGCACCGGCACCCCACCGGCCGACTTCCGGGAGCTGTTGGGTCTGTCCGACCCCACCGACCTGGATCTGGCCAGCCTCTGGCGGTCGCGCGGGGAGCGGGACTTCCTGCGGGTCCCGATCGGGGTCGACCCCGTGGGCCGTCCGGTGCTGCTCGACCTGAAGGAGCCCGCGCAGCTCGGCATGGGGCCGCATGGGCTGTGCGTCGGAGCGACCGGTTCGGGCAAGAGCGAACTGCTGCGCACGCTCGTGCTCGCCCTGGCGGCGAGTCACCCGCCCGAGCGGATGGCGATGGTCCTGGTGGACTACAAGGGCGGGGCCACCTTCGCGCCGTTCGGTGAGTTGCCGCACCTGGCCGGACTGATCACCAACCTGGCCGCCGACGCGGCGCTGGTGGAGCGGATGTACACGAGCCTGGACGGCGAGGTGCAGCGCCGTCAGCAGGTACTCGCCGACGCCGGCAAGCTCACCGACATCACCGAGTACCACCTGCTCCGCGCCCAGGGTGAGCACGCCCACCTGCCCCCACTGCCCCACCTCCTCGTGCTCATCGACGAGTTCGGTGAGCTGCTCGCCGCCAAGGCGGAGTTCATCGACCTGTTCCTGCGGATCGGTCGGATCGGCCGGTCCATCGGCGTGCACCTGCTGCTGTCCAGCCAGCGCGTCGAGCAGGGCAAGATGCGCGGGCTGGAGAACTACCTCGCCTACCGGATCGCCCTGCGTACGCTCACCGAGATCGAGTCGCGCACCGTCCTCGACAAGGTCGACGCGTTCCATCTGCCGCCGCTGCCCGGGAACGGCTACCTGAAGGTCGACGTGTCGATCTACCAGCAGTTCAAGGCCGCCTACGTGTCCGGCCCGCTCGACGACGGCGCGGATGCCGAACTCGCCCCGATCGTCGGGCCTTTGGCGAAGCCGATGCCGGTGTTCGGCACCGCGCGCACCGACGCCGACCCGAGCGTGCCCGACGAGCCGACGGCGACCCGCCGCACCACCGGACCGACCCTGCTGTCCACGGTGGTCGGGCAGCTCGCGGCGGGCGGCCAGCGCGTCCCGGCGATCTGGCTGCCACCCCTGCCGTCCCTGCTCACCCTCGACGAGGTGGGCGGCGGGGTGGAAACCACGCCGGATGGCGTACGTCTGGGCATCGGCCCGCTCCCCGGCGGTGGTCTGCCCGTTCCGCTGGGTCGACTCGACGACCCGGCCCGCCAGTGGCAGGGCCCCTGGGTGTTGAACCTCGCCGCGAGCGGCGGCAACCTGCTCGTCCTGGGCGGGCCCGGCAGCGGCAAGACGACGGCGCTGCGTACCCTCGCGCTCGGCCTCGCCACCAGCTACCGTCCCACCGACGTCGGGATCTACGGCATCGACCTGCTGGGAAACGGCCTGTCAGGGCTCGCGGAGCTGCCCCACGTCGGCGGCGTCGCCGGCCGCGAGGACCGTGAGCGCGTCCGCCGTGTCGTCGACGAGGTCCACGCGATGCTCACCGGGCGGCAACGCATCTTCAGCCGGCACCAGTTCGACACGGTCGACGACCTGCGCAACGCCGACGAAGACGTGCGTACCGAGGTCGGCTGCGTCGACGTGGTGTTGCTGATCGACGGGTACGGGCAGCTCAACGCCGAGTTCGAAGGTCTCGAAGCCAAGGTGCACGGCCTGCTCGCCAGGGGCGGTCGCTACGGCATCCACGTCATCGGCACGGCCCGGCGATGGAACGAGGTCCGCGCCGCCCAGCAGGTCGCCTTCGCCAACCGCGTCGAGCTGCGACTCACCGAGCCCGCCGAGTCGAGCATCGACGGCAGGCAGGCCCGAGCCGTACCACCGGACCAGCCCGGCCGGGCGCTGACCAGCGAGAAGCTGTTCGCGCAGGTGGCGCTACCGCGCCTGGACGGGGTCACCGACCCCGCGGTCGCCGGTCTGGTCGCGGCGGCCCGCTCGGTACGGGCGGCCTGGACGGGTCCGCTGCCGCCGCCGGTGCGGGTCCTGCCCGCCGTGCTTCCCGTGGCCGACCTGGCCGGCACCCCCTCCGGTCACGGGGTGGTTCCCTTCGGCCGCTACGAGCACGACTTCTCCCCCGCAGTCCTCGACCTCTTCGGCCGCGACCAGCACCTCCTCGTGCTCGGGGACCCCCGGACGGGGAAGACGAACCTGCTGCGGCTGGTCGCCGAGGAGCTGATGAGCCAGTACGACTCCGAGGAACTGGTCTTCGCCGTGTTCGACCCGCGCCGCGCTCTCGCCGACGTGGTACCCGACGCCTACTGCGGTGGGTACGCCACGAATCCTGCCCTCGCCCAGCAACTGTCCAGGGCCGTCACCGACGAGCTGACGAAACGGCAGTCGCCCGACGCGGCACGTACCCGGATCGTGCTCCTCATCGACGACTACGACATCCTGGCCGCGTCGGCCACACAGCCGCTCGGCGCACTGGTGCCGCACGTGGCGGCCGGCCGCGACACCGGGCTGCACGTCGTAATGGCCCGCCGGGTGGCCGGTGCCTCACGCGGCCTGTTCGAGCCGTTCCCGCTGGCCGTGCGGGAGGCCGGCTGCCTCAGCCTGCTCATGTCCGGCGACCGGACGGAGGGCCAACTGTTCTCGGGCGTGCGGCCCATGGTCCTGCCGACCGGCCGCGCGCAACTGATCCGCCCCGGCGACGGTCCCCGCATGGTGCAGACCGCGTTCAGCGGTGAGACGAAGGAGCACTGATGACGTTCGACACGGTGGCGTTGTGCCGCGCCGAGCCCGACGCGGCCGCGATGCTCGGCGCCCTCCTCGCGGCCGGCTCCGAGCTGAAGATGGACACCGTCGAGGCGGCCGGGCTGGTGCAGCTGTTCGACCCCGTCGACGGGCGGCTACTGCTGAGCGTCGAGGCCGCGCGCCTGGTCCGCGTACCCGGCGAGGCGCAGCGGCTGCTGGGCCTGGCACCCGCCGACGACGTACCCGAGCCGGTGTGGTGGGTGGAGAGCCGGACGCCGGACGCGGACCCGCGGGCCGCGGACGTGGCCCGTCGCTTCACCGCCGCGCTGGTCGAGATCACGGGAGGGCTGACATGGGAGAGCCGATGAACGGCACGACCGACACGATCACCGACCGGGCGGTCGTCCTGCACCAGGACCGCGCGGTGGTCGGCCTGGCGCCGTGGCTCGCGCAGGCCGCCGTCGACGCGGTACGCGACGGTCTGCTGCTCCAGGTCGTCACGCCGGCCGACGGCGTCATCACGTACCCGTTCGAGACGATGCTCGCCCAGGCGCGGGGACAGTGGATCGTGCGGACCGGAGCGGAGTACCGCGACGGGCTCACCGGGTTGCCGCTGCGCTGGGACGGTCACCGCTTCGCCAGCTTCGACGGCGCGCGGACCGCTGGCTCCCTGCCCACCGACACGCCGTGGACGGGCGGCCTGGAGATACAGATCGTTACCGTGCATCCCGCCACCGAGGCTCTGCGACTGGGCGCCAGCACCGAAGCCGCCGTACGCGCCCTCACCGGCGCGGAGCCGACCGGATGGGGCGTCGCGGAGCCGGTCACCGAGCCGTGGTCACGCCACGAACTCACCGCGTTCTGTCGAACGCGTGCGCCGGCGCCCACCAGCCTGACCATCGTCGGCGGCGAACGCGGATCGGCGACGCTCGGGGTCCTGACGGTCGAACGCGTGGACGTCGGCGTCCGCGAGCAGCTCCGGCTGGCCGGCCCGCCCCTGTCGGTCGTCGACGCGGCGACGCTCGAAGGGCTCGCCGAGAAGCTGGCCGGTACCGCCCGCAGCATGATCGTGACCGTTCATCCGGGCCGCTCCGGCGGGCTGCGGTCGAGCACGCCGAGCATGCCGGCGCTGCCGTGGGGCATCCTCGTCGGCCACCACGAGAACCCCGTCGAGTCCGAGCACGAGGTGGTCGTCGGTCGCCCCTTCGGGCGGGGCGCCCGACGCGCGTGGTGGTATCGACTGGACGGCGGTCCGGGTGCTCCGTACGAGACACTCGGCGCGGTACTGCGTCGCTACGGGCTGGACCTGGGTACGGGAGCCTCCTAGACCGGTCAGCGGCGCACCCGGTAGCGCAGGTGCAGCACCCGGTTGCCCTGGATAACGACGTCGGGATCCTCCAACAGGTGCTGCGCGTTCACCGACCCGAAGTAGCGCTTCCCGGAGCCGAGCACGACGGGTACGACGTCCATGCGCACCTCGTCGACCAGACCCGCGGCAAGCACCTGGCCACCGACGTCGCCAGCGGCGACCTCGACCACGCGGTCACCCGCAAGCTCCTGCGCCCTGGCCACGGCCGCCTGGACGCCGTCCACGAAGTCAAACGGCGATGCCGGATCCCAGCCCTCGGGCGCCGGCCGGTGCGTCACGACGACCACGTGGTCGATCCCGCTCGGAGGCTTGCCGTCCCAGCCGTCCGTCATGTCGAAGACGTGGCGGCCGACGACCGTCACCCCGATCTGGTCCCAGTACGGCCGGATGTAGTCGTACGACGTCTGCGAGACCCTCACCATGCCGCTGTCGTCCAGCGGGACGTCACCGCTGGACAACCAGTCGAAGAGCGGTCCGGGCTGGTCGTTGTCGTCCGCGACGAAGCCGTCCACCGACACCGAGCTGTACATG
This sequence comes from Micromonospora sp. RB23, assembly GCF_053585025.1. Lineage (NCBI taxonomy): Bacteria > Bacillati > Actinomycetota > Actinomycetes > Micromonosporales > Micromonosporaceae > Micromonospora > Micromonospora sp. RB23. Next base: position 702,828 of record NZ_CM132111.1, on the reverse strand, counting down.
ACCACCGTGCCCACGGGCTCTCCTCTGCTCTGGGATGCCTCAAATTAGCGTGTCGTGAGCTGGTGCTCTTGTAAGAAATCAATCGACCGGGAGCGGCCAGCCGTCCAGCACGTGACCGGGATGCTCACGCAGGAACCGTCGCCGGACCTCGACGTACCGGGTCGGTGTGAGCCCGGTGAACGCCCGGAACTCGTGGCCGAAATGTGCCTGGTCGAAGTAGCCTGCGCCGCTGGCGAGCAAGGCCCAGTCGACCGGTTCGGCGGGGTCGATCGACAGCACGGTGGCGGCGAAGCGGTAGCTGCGGGCCAGCCGCTTCGGCGTGACGCCGACGAGATCCTTGAACCGTTGCGCCAGGTGCGTGCTGCTCACGCCGGCCGAGGCCCGCAGGTCGTCGATGGCCACTGCCCCGCTGGTCGCAGCGATGACGCTGCTCGCATGGCGAACCAGCCCCAGACCGGTGGTCTCGCACAGCCGTCGCACGAGTTCCTCCTCGAGCAGCGTCAGCATCTGGTGCGGTCCGTCCGCCGAAGACAGCCGGTCACGCAGTTCGGCAGTGGCGGGCCGGCCCCACACCTGCTCCAACGTCACCGGCCGGTCACACAGCTCGACTGCGGGCATCGGCAGGAACGGTGCCAGCCCCCAGGGCTTGACGTGCACACCGACAGACCGCGTCCACACTGGGTAGCCGAACTCCACGGCGCGGGTGGGAGTGGTGACGACGCAGCCGTCGACGTACTCGGCCGTCTCGATCTCGACGCCGGCACGGATGCGAAAGGGTGCCCCGAGGTTGACGATGAGCAGCGCCGCCGGCATCGGCGGCAGCATCAGTCGGGCGTACGGCGACGAACCCTCCAGGTAGTAGAGGTCGTCGATCAGTGCGTCCAGCGGCGGTCGCGGCACCCTGGACACGTACTCCACGTCGACAGTATCGCCGACGCCCGCTGCAAGTCGGTTCAGTCGATCGATTCGAGAATCTCCTGAAGGCCCCTGACCAGGTACAGGGGGCGAAAGCCCAGCCTGTGCAACTTCGCGAACATCTCTCTCGCGGCCGGCTCGTCCACCTCACCTCGCTGGAAATCCCGGACCGTCAACGCGTACGGCATGTCCTCGAAAGGGATCCCCGCGTCGTCCTCCAGGTCGTGACCCGCTTTGAAGTCGAGCGCGAGATCCTCCGTCCTGCCCAGGTAATCGGCGTAGGGCTTGTCCGACGTTTCGAGGGAAACAGCCACCCGCTCACGGTCCTCGGTGGACCCGAAATAGATCTCCACGTAGTTCGGCATCAGTGCGTCATCCGCCAATCCGGTCTGCTTCGCTAGGCAGTGCCGGCCCTAGACACCTCCGCGCACGTAGTCCTCGATCGTGATGTCGCCGTATTCGTCCCCGCCGACCTCGCGGTAGCCCGCGATCTCCTCGAAGTCCTCGTCGTCGCTGAACCTGACGACCAGCTCGGAGCCGGCGGTGTCGGCGAGGAACTTCCAGAGCGCCTTCGTGAGCTGCGGATCTGCGGAGGTCAAGTGGTTGCCGATGGAGAATCCGATGACCGTCCCATTCTGCTCTCTCAGCCGCTTACCAAGGCCGATCATCAACTGGCGCGACGGACACACCAGATAGCTCGAAACACTCACGATCCTCCTCGCTGCGGTGAAGCTGGGACGATCATTTATCGATGCAGCACCCCGTCGAGCGCAAGCTGCCGCTTCGGCCCGAACGCCCCTTGCTAGATCGGCTCGTGTTGGCGGTCGATGAACGAGCTCACGCTCTCCGCCTCGGCACGGGTCTTCTCGTGGAGGCCCGGATCGTTGACCAAGCGGTCGAAGTAGCCCTTCTCGTCCGGGCCGCTCAGTTCGAGAATCGCCGGGATGGTGATGATCGTCAGGCGCCACTGCAGGCGAGGCGTGGCCTCCTTGAGCAGGTCGACCAGCCGGGCTCGTTCCGCATCGTCCAAGTGATCGGGCCCCACCCGGCGGAGCCAGCGGATCAGACTCTCCGCCGCCCCCTGCAGGATGAAGAAGACCCACGATCGACCGATGCTGTCGATCACCTCGTCGGGTGGCGTCGTCCACGTGACGCCGAAGACGTCCTCCGGGTCAAGGTAGGCCTCGGCCCACTCGCGAACCCGCTCGGGCGTGACGTCGGCGAGGGTCGGCATCGACTGCTTGAGCCGTGCGTACAGGATGAACCAGTAGTCGTCGAAAAACGCCTTCGGAAGTCCCCAGTCGGTCTCGTCGCCGTAACGGTCCCGGACGTCCACCAGGTACGCGAGGCACGTCTCCAACGCCCGTAGGGCTTCGACCGGCTGTGGTGGGCTGGGCGGCAGCTCGCGCGTCACCTTTCCACGCTCGACGGGATCCGCCAGCCGCCACGGAACTGGCACTGTGGCCAGCATTTCGGGGGCAACCCAGGGCGCGGTCACTAATCAACTCCGTAGGGCACCAAAACCTGTCTCGCTCAACTATCCCCGACGAAGCTTTCGATTTGGGCCCCATCCCCAGCCCAACGATGGCGGCTGAGCATTTTGCCCTGGTCGTCGAACTCAAGGCGGGCGGCGAGGTTGCCGTTACGATGCCACTCCTGGTGGACGCCGACAGCCGTGCCATATCGGGCGCTGCCCTCGGTCCTGCGTTCGCCGCTCGGGTAGAACTCGGTGGAGAGGCCGTCCTCCAGACAGCAACGATGGATCTAGGTTCGTGCGCGCTTACTGTCGATGAGCCACCGCTTACTTGCCGCCTCGGCACGCGTCTTCTCGTGCAGATCCGGATCATTCGCCAACTGGTCGAAATAGTCACGCTCATCCGACCCGCCGAGACTCAGAATCGCCGGAATGGTGTGGATCGTGTGACGCCACGGCAGGCGCCGCGTGGCCGCCTTGAAAAGGTCGAGCGCCCTGGCGCGCTCCACGACATCCAAATGATCCCGTGCGACCCACCCGAACCAACGGAGCAGATCCACGGTCAGACCATTGATGATGAAAGTCGCCCACATCTGCCCGACCGCCTCGATGAGCTCGTCCGGGGGCTCGGTCCACGTGGCCTCGAGGATCTCCGCCACGTCGCCCTCCTGCAGCCAGTCACGCACGTTCGTACGCGTCACGTCAGCAAGGGTCGGCAGCCGCCGCTTGATCCTCGCCTGCAGCAGGAACCAGTCGTCGTTCAAGAACGCCTCAGGCAGCCCCCAGGTCGGGTCCTCACCATAACGAGCGGCCGAGTTCACCTGGAAAGCCAGACACGCTTCCAGCGCCGTGAGCGCCAGCGCCCGCTGCTCAGGATCGGGCGGCAGATCCCTGATCGTGAGGTCACCTGGACCTGGATCCGCCACCTGCCACGAGGGAGGCAGGCTGGCCATCAGTTCGGGCGGTACCAAAGAATCGCTCACAGATGTCAGCTCCGCAGGGCCTGAGGAAGTCACGCAATGCCAACTGAGGGTGACAGGCCAAGGAAGGGTCCTCGTCTCTGTCAGACGCGAGGGCAACTGGCGGAGACGGAGGAAAAGACCAACTCGGGGGTCACCCGGTACCGCCCAGGGATCCAGTTGTGTTGGGCGACGCGTTGCCGACCCTACGCTTCTCCGCTCAGATAGTCCTCGAACGTCACATCGTCGTACTCATCCCCACCGATCTCGCGGTAACCCGCGATCTCCTCGAACTCCGGGTCATCACTGAACTTGACGACCAGTTGGGCACCGGCGGTCTCGGCGAGGAACTTCCAGATGACCTGCGTTAGCTGCGGGTCCTCCGAGGTCAGATGGCTACCGATGGAGAACCCGGTGACCGCGCCACTCTCGTCTCTGAGCCGCTTACCGAGCCCGATTATCACCTTGCGGGACGGACACACCAGATAGCTCGAGATGCTCACGTCATTCCTCTCCGTGTGGCGCGCGAGACGGTCGTCGGTCGGCTACGACCGGGGCGGCAGTTTGGTGCCCAAATTGTACTCACCCAGCACGTTGCCAGCGGGGTCCCGGAAAATGACTTCGACGTCGGCGTACTCGGCCAGGCGTTCCGGCGTACGGCTGCCCTGGAACTTGCGGATCCACGTCTCCACATCGGTGCCCGGCCGGACCTGCACCCAGACCTCACCCGAACCGTCGAGTTGTTGCAGAGCCGCGTGCTTGACCTCCTTGTTGAAGGAGTTGTACCCCCCGGCGATCGACTTGTTCTCGCGGCCGAGCACCGTATTGCCGTCCGCATCCACGAACTGAACGTCCCCACCCTGGACACCCTCGCCAGCGACGCGCGGGGTGGTACCCGGCGGACCTCCGCGCAGCACCGCCTCCGCGTTCTCACGGGACATGGGGAAGTCCTTGTTCGAGTCCCCGATCACGTCGTCGACGAGACGCTGCTGCGTCGCCGGGTCGAGCGAGTCAAACACGTCCTGCCCGGCACCGTCGCGCGGCGGGTCATTGCCCGGCGGATCGTTCCCCGGCGGGTCATTGCCCGGCGGGTCATTGCCCGGCGGATCGTTCCCCGGCGGGTCATTGCCCGGCGGATCGTTCCCCGGCGGGTCATTGCCCGGCGGATGCTGACCGGGGGGATCGGTGCCTGGAGGATTGTCGCCTGGCAGATCCCCATCGCCCGGGCGGTGCGTACCCGAGGGATTTCCGCCGGACTCATTGCCGCCGTGTGGACCACCCGGGCCGTTGCCACCGTCCATGTGCATCGCGTCGCCACCGCGGACGTTGGGCATCTCGACGTCGAAGCCACGCCCGATCGGAACATCGCCGGCGATCGCCGGAACCAACCCGAGCTGCGGAATCTTGATGTCGAACTTCTTGGCGAAGTTGATCGCGACCTCACCGACGGTGGGTAGCTTGTCGAGCCAGTTTCCGGTACGGACCAGCGCGGCGCTGATCCGAGCGGCGGTGGCGCTGCCTCGGATGGTGTTGACCGCCGCGCCCGCACCGCGCAGCCCGGAACCGGCACCCTTGGTGCCGATGACCGCCGAGACGATGTTGAAGGTGGCCATTCCGGCCGCCTTCGACTTGTCCTCGCCCCAGGTGTCGTACGCGATGATGCTCTTGCCCGCGTTGAGCAGGAGATTTCCCGCCTCGCGCTGCTCCATGAACGGCATGCCGACCGTCTGGTCGATCACGATCGTCACCGGGTTGACGTAGATCGAGACCGCCCACACGAACTTGCCGAGCCCCAGCCACGACTGGCCGGCGGTACCCCAACTCCACTCGCCCGTGGTGGGGTCCCGGCCGATCAGGCCGCCCAGGTCTTCGAGCATGGTGACGAAGCTTTCGCCGATGCCGACGAAGTACGCCCCCACGTCACCGAGGAAGCCACGGTCGTGCTCCTCGTTGCTGCCCCAGGGCAGGGCGCCGTCCTCGCCGGCGGCGGCGTTGAGCGTGTCGGCGGTGAAGCCGTACTCGCCGTCCTCGGCCTGGCCGTCGGCGTTGTCGGCCCGATACTGGCGGCCGCCGTACAGTGCGTTGATGGTGTTGGCGCACTTGCGCTGCGCCTCGAAGAACGCGGCCACCTGCGTGTTCACGGCGGTGATCAGGCCGTTGTGCTTGTCGACCTTGCCCTGATCCTCGCGCCAGTCCTCGTCGTCCTTGACCGAGCCGACGAACTCCTCCGCCTGGCTCTTCAGCGCGGCGAGTTGAGCCTTGATCTCCCTGACCTCGGTGGCATACGTGGCCAGCGCAGCCCCGACGGCCTGGATGTCCTCGCCCACCGAGGCTGACACCGTACGCACCGGGCCGGTGGCGGCGAAGAGCTGCGTCGCCTCCGGCGCCTCGTACACCGCTGCCAGTCCCTGCCAGGTGCTGTCGACCGCCTGGCCGGTGTTGGCGAAGTCGACGCCGGCCGTCTTGACCGTCTGGGCGTGGGTGGCCAGCGCGTCCATGTTGCCGGGGATCTGCGGGATCTCCCCCGGGTTAATCATCGGGGCACCGCCCCACGACCCGGCCCCGGCATCGTGGCCGACGGGTCGGGTGCCGCCGCCGCGCTACGCTGCGCGTTCGCCGCCATTTCCAGGTCACCTTCGACGTAGGCGTTCGTCGCCTGCGCCGCTGCCTGCATGCACGCCCCCGTGCGAGTGAACACGAACTCGAGATCCGTCCGAATCGACTCGACGAAGCCCTGAAGCGCCTGGCCCACGATCTCCGAACTGGACTCGGCGGCAGAACCCTCCAGCCCCGAGTTCAAGCTCGTCATCTGCCCCTCGAAAGGCATGGCCGCGGCATGTGTACGAGTCAGGACGTCGCGCACTCCACCGGGGGAGATATCCCACGCGCTCACGCTCGTGCTCCCTCGTCAACAACTCGTCGGATAGCGACTCAGCCGATCGACTGCACCGCAGAGCGGGCCCGGGACAGCGTGGTGTTCGCCGTCTCGTCGTTCTTCGTCATGGTGGTCTTGACCAGGTCGATGATCGTGCGGACCTCGCCCGCTGCCCGGTTCCACCGTTCCTCGACGGTCCGGTACTCCTCGGACACACCGTCGGCCTGGAAGTCGGCCATCGCCGCCGCGACGTCGGAGCTGCGCTGCGAGATCACCGCCTCGAGTCGGGCGATGATGCCGGCGAGGTCACCCTGCACCTGCTGCGACGTGCCGGTGTCGAAACTACGTCGGTCTGTCATGACTGTCACTCCCCGTGTCAGCGGCTGCTGGAGAACCTGGCGGCGTCGAAGTTCGCGGAGCCCTCGGACGACCTGGCGTTGTCCGACATCTCGGTGTCACCCTGACCGAACGCGGAGTCCATCCCACCCTGACCACCCAGAATCGCGCCCAGGGAGGAGTTCAGTTCGGCGGTGATCGAATCGGCATTGGCCTTGAACGAATCGAACGCCACCCGCCCCGCGCCGTTGAAGTTCCCCTGCAACGGCTCGGCTGCGGCGATCAACTGCTTGATCAGAGAGCCGAGATCATCGGATGACCCCTGTGTCTGCTTGGTCAGACTGCCGAGCGTCTGTGCCCCCATGTCGAACTTCATGCCACCACTCCCGCTCCTCGACCGAACGTCCGCCATCAATGCTACGAGATCGACGCCACATCATCCTCAGTAGATTTCACGCGATATGGCGGAGGCCGAGGGGTGCGGCGGCACGGTGGTGCAAATTCGCTGTGCCGGCCGCCGTGGCGGCGTGGGTGTGTTGACCGCGTCTGGCGCGTTCACCCCCGGGCACCTACCGAGGGCCCGCTACCAGCGGTGGCCCTGCCCGTGATCACCGCAGCGCTCTGCGGGAAGCGACGCCGGCCAACAATCAAGCGGTGGGGCTGCGGGCACCCTGAGGTGGTCGACGTACCGACGAACGACAGGGCTGAGGTCCAGCAGATCTCGCTTGTGCGGGACCAGCTCGAACCAGGCGACGTTCTCTGTCCAGTAGCGGTAGACGAAGTGCTCGGAACTCGGACGTCCGTCCGGAAGCTTGCCGGGGCCATCCTCAGCGGCTCGTCGTCGTCCCCAGGCTCCCAGCTCGAACGCCGGCCGCAACGGCTGCACCACCTGTTCACCGTTACATGGAGCTGCCAGCACCGGCAGCCCTTGGTCGTATCCGAAGCCCGGAACGCGCATGCATGAGGGGTCGTCGCTGCTTGGCTCGCGGGTCAAGGGCTGGTGCACCTGCGTGTCGACAGCGGCATCGTGCAGCTAAAGCAACGATTCCCCACCATGACCAAGCCTGCCCGCCGACAAATGCGAGACCGCTTCATAAGATGGCACCGGAGCGCCGTACTCCTTCAGATGATTCCCCGCCTGAATCAGCAGTTCAACCACTGGCACGCCCACGTCCGGGGTCAATCCTTCCTTCCGGACGACGTTCAGATATTCCCGCACTTCTGCCAACCCTTGGGCATCGGTATGCACGGACGGAAGAGCCATGCGAAGGATCATTGCCATGCGACCAAGGCCATCGCTGGCCACCCATGTCAAGAATTTCCTGATTTCGTTGACATGCTCATTCTTCTGACTCTCGGGAAGTTGGTGGGCCATGAGACACCTCCTGCATTTCTGCTGGGCGAAATCGGGGCAGGCTCAACGGAGATGCCAAGGATCACCTCAGCCGTCCGACAAGGCTACCCCAGAATCACCGCCTTCCATGTCCCATGGAGGCAGGGTCAGGTCACTTGAGTTCGGCGCCATCTCCGCGCCCAAACCAGGGCAATTGCCCAGGGTTAGCTGCGAACCGGTGCGCCGTGGCCTGACCCGCCGGAACACTGCGGGCCGTGGAAGACCTGACAGGAACGTCTGCGTCGGTGGATCGCCGACGCGACGTGAGAGCGGACCGTCGCTGCCACGCCGGTTGGGTGGGGGCAAGAGAGCAGGTGCCGACAACGCGGTGGCTCTACCGAACCTGTTCCTCCATAAGAACGCGCAATTCGTTTATCCAGACCATCCAGACCAGCGGAACAAGGTTTGGCCGTTCCTGCCGGCAGCGAGGATCGCGAGCGGCTGACGTCATCCTCGTCGCGAGATGGACGTCTATGCTCTGCCACCGCGACTCAGCTACCCATTGCGTGCTGGAGTAACCGGGGGCGCGCGATGGTGGGCAGCTATCGGAGGTCGGCACGCTCAAAGGACCCCGCACTATCCGAGCGCCTCTCACTGGTCGGACAGCACGGAGAGGCCCCGCACCGCAAAAAGCGTCGCGTTTGCAAGTCCGAACCATCGGGCAGCAAGTGGCAGTGGCCACCGTTGATGAGTCGCACCTGGTTGAGTTCCGTTGCTCCCCCCGCCGACGCCTTGTCGGACTGGTCGTGGCCCTGCTGGTCATCGCCGCGGTCGTCGCCGCCACCACCATGCTCGGCGACCAGCGGCCATGGTGGGGATTGCTGCTGTTCTACGGCCCCATCGCCATCGCCTCCGGGGCTGTGGCCCGCCGGAACCGCAGGCGCCAACCCCGCCTGCCCCTACGGCTAACTGATATGGCGCTGGAGGTGACCGTCCCTGACGGCAGCACACTGGCAATCGACCTGTCCAACATCGCCCGCGCGAGGGTTCATGGATGGTTGGAACCGCGCCTGACGGTGGAGCCGGTAGACCCCCAACGCACCCGGCCGCCGCTGAAAGCCAATCAGTGGTGGGGACCCGGGCGAACCAAGCCGTACGACTTGATCGTTCCGATCGACTGGATGAGCCCCGGCCGCGACGCCCTGCGTCGCGAGCTGGCCCAGCGGTTGCCTGCCCGGACCCAGTGACGATCCACGCTTCGCCTTGCCGACCCTCCGGCACGGCGGGAGGGGACGCTGTGGTCCGGTGAGTAGGTTGGCTGCTCGACCTAGCGGCGAGAGGCAAAAGGCCCAGGTCATGATCGGCGATCAAGCCGGTGACCTGGGCCTTTCTATGGAGCCGCCTGACGGAATCGAACCGTCGACCTACGCATTACGAGTGCGTCGCTCTAGCCGACTGAGCTAAGGCGGCAACGATCAGCAAGTGTACGGCACCCCACGACCCAGGGCCGAGCGGGATACCCCTCGACGGTCCCACCGCCGCCAAACGGACAAGCGCCGCCATCCGGCAAATTACCGGACAGCGCTGCACGGAGAGCGGTACTACGCTGCGGCGGGTGACTGACGAACGCGACGATCACCAGGCACCGGCGGACGAGCAACCCGACGGAGAGCCGGCTCCTCGCCGCCCACGCTCCATCGACCCGCTGGAACTGGGCTTCACCCCGCGCAAACCGGTGCCGTGGCTGGCGCCGTTCCTGTTGATCAGCACCGGCATCCGGACGTTGCTGGCCATCCTCTTCGGCGCGTACCTCGACAAACGCGAACTGCAGAACGCCTTCGGCGACGGCATCTTCCGCCAGGCCGGGCCGGACGGCGGGCTCTGGCTCGACTACGTGGCCGACCTCGGCGACGGCTTCCACGCCACCTACTCCGTCGCGTACCTGCTGGCGCAGCCGGAGCTGACCGTGGACGGGCACCGCCTGCCCCGCGCGCAGACCCTGGTGATGGGTGGCGACCAGGTCTACCCGTCGGCGGCCTACGCGGAGTACGAGAACCGCTGCAAGGGCCCCTATCAAGCCGCGTTGCCGGCGACACCGCCCGAGGGTCCCACGCTGTTCGCGGTGCCGGGCAACCATGACTGGTACGACGGACTGACCGCTTTCCTGCGCCTGTTCGTACGCTCCCGGGACCGCAACTTCGCCGGCTGGCGTACCGGGCAGTCGCGGTCGTACTTCGCGGTGGAGTTGCCGGCCGGCTGGTGGCTGCTGGGCGTGGACGATCAGTCCGGCTCGTACCTGGACGACCCGCAGTTGGCCTACTTCGACGAGGTGGCCCGGCGACTCACCCCCGAGTCGAAGGTGATCATCGCGACGCCGTCGCCGACGTGGGTCAAGGCCGCCGACGACCCGACGGCGTACGACTCGATCGACTACTTCGTGCGTACGATCATCGACCCGACCGGGGCTCGGGTGCGGCTGCTGCTGTCCGGGGACCTGCACCACTACGCCCGCTACGCCGGCACCGACCGGCAGTTGATCACCTGTGGCGGCGGTGGGGCGTACCTGTACCCCACGCACAAGCTGCCCGAGCGCATCGAGGTGCCACCACGCGACACGCTGGCCCGCCGGGCCAGCCGCACCCAGCCGTACGACCTGGTGGCCCGCTACCCGGACGTGGCCCGCTCGCGCCGGTACGGCTGGGGGATCTTCGGTCGACTGCCGTTCCGCAACCCGGGCTTCGCCACCCTGCTCGGCACCCTGCACACCCTGCTGATGCTGGCCATGGCGGGTGCGACGGCGAACTGGGCCGACAGCAGCGATCAGCGGCTGTTCAGCGTACCGCTGGTGTTGATGGTGCTCGTGACGGTGATCGCGGCGATCCTCTTCGCCAAGCCGCCGAGCGCAAGCGGCAAGCGGCACGCGCGGCACTGGCTCCTCGGCGTCGGCCACGGTGTGGCCCATGTGGCCCTCGCCGCCGGCGGGGCCTGGGTCTGGTTGGCGCTGCCGTTCTACTACTGGCCGTGGCCGCTGCCGGCGGTCGCCGCAGTGGTGGTGTACGGCCCGGTCATCGGACTGGTGGCCAGCCAACTGGTCGCGGCGTACCTGCTGGTGGCTGGCGCCTTCGGGGTGAACGTCAACGAACTGTTCGCCGGTCAGGGCATCGAGGATTCGAAGTCGTTCCTGCGGCTGCGCATCGACCCGGACGGCACGCTGACCGTGTACGCGATCGGCGTCGACCGGGTGTCCCGCGACTGGCAGGTCAACTCCGACCAGACCCCCACCGCAAGCTGGCTGACGCCCAAAACCCCCCTGAACCCCCACCTGACGGAACCCCCGGTGGTCCTCACCTGACGGATCATTAGTTGATCAAGAGGTTCGCGTCATTTAAGGCCCGGATTTTGACGCGAACCTCTTGATCAACAAGGGCTCGACGGGGGCCGACCCGGGGGCGGGGGGTTAGGGGGTGTAGTGCTGGTCGTGTGCTTGGCGGGGGGCGCACACGGAGGCGCGGGAGCAGGAGCAGCGGGAGCCGTCGGCGTCGAGACGTACGGTCACCGCGTCACGGGGGACGCTGTGGCCGACCACCCGACCACTGCCCTCGGGCGTCGTCACCCGACTGCCGACGGCGGGCGCGGTCTCCTGGAAGCGCTGGTACAGCGGGTGTTCGTACTTGAGGCAGCACATCAGCCGACCGCATGCGCCCGAGATGCGCAGCGGGTTCAATGGCAGGTCCTGGTCCTTGGCCATCCGGATGGTCACCGGCTCGAAGTCGGTGAGGAACGTCGCGCAGCACAGGTCACGACCACACGAGCCGATGCCGCCCTGGACCCGGGCCGAGTCGCGCGCCGAGAGCTGGCGCAGCTCGACCCGGCAGTGCAGGGTGGCGCCCAGGTCACGGACCAACGACCGGAAGTCCACCCGGTGCGGGGCGGTGAAGTAGACCGTGCTGCGCTCGCCGCCGCCGTCGGCGGAGCCGAGCACATGGTCGACGGCCACCACCTTCATCGGCAGGCCGTGCGCGCGGATGAGCCGCTTGGCCGCCACCTTCGCCTCGGCCTTACGACGGCGTAACGCCTCGTCACGGCGCAGGTCGTCGTCGCCGGCCAGCCCCACCAGCCGGGGGAAGCCGTCGGTCTCCTCGCTCACCCACTGGGCGGCCCAGACGCACTCGGCAACCTCGGGCCCGTCGTCGGTCGGCACGAGCACCCGGTCGCCCACCTGCGGCCGCAGGTCACCCGGGTCGAGGTAGTAGAGGCGCCCGTACCGGTTGAAGCTGACCGCGCAGAGCATGCCCATCCCCCCACCCTACGACGGATCACGGCGAAGAACGCTGTGGGCGATACCTCGATAGCCATTCATGACCGTCGACTCGACCGATTGCCGGGCCACCCGTCGTGCCGATGATCCTCGCCCGGACGGTTGAATCCGCGCCCGGGAAGGGGACAAACGCTGCCGGGCAGCGTTGAGTGGAGGCAGACCTGCGGGGGGTGCAGGGGGAAGACCACGGCGTCGCCGTGGGTGCCGAATCTGCTCTGGCGCCTGCGAGCGACGCCGTGGCCTGTCCACGAGCAACGCCACGACCGGGGCCCCATGCGACGCCGTGGCCGAGGCACGCGAACCAACACCACCACCCGCGCCCCGAGCAGTCCGCGAACCAACGCCACCACCGGCCCGGGCGACGCGCGATCCAGCGCCACGACCGGCCGCCGGATACGGCTACCAGCCGACCCGGGTGTGCTGGTCGTAGCGGGGGCGGCCCGGGGTCGGCGACCGCCAGGTGGACTCGGCCAGGCTCGGCGCCCACTGGCGCAGCAGCGTCTCGGCACCGTCGTACGCGACGCAGAGCACCGCCAGCACCCGCGCGGCGATCTCGGCCGCGTCGGCGACGCCCGGCCCGACCGGCGTCAGGCGGTTCGGTGGGCCGGAGGCGGTGGCGGCGACCACGGCCACCGCCTCGGTCGAACGCAGCACGTCGGCCAGCGTGCGGGCGAGGGCGAGACGGCTGCCGTCCACCCAGTCGGCGAGCGCGTCCGCGTACCCGGCGGTGGACTCCATCCGCCCGACCAGGCTCTCCGGGCCTTCGTCCAGGTGGCGCAGCAGCGCGGCACGTTCCTGCCCGTACGCCGAGGCGGCCGGCCCGGACCAGAGCACCGGGTCGGTGAGCGCGGCGCCGACATCGTCGTACCCCCGGACCAGCCGGCGCACGGCGTGCCCGGCGCTGGCGAGCGGCGCCGGGTGCAGGTCGAGGAAGCCCCGGACGGCGTCGCCCGGCAGCACCTGCATCCGGCGGAGCAGGGGCCACACCCGGTGCCCTTCGGGAACACCGGCCGCGAGCAACGCGTCCACCCGACGCAGCAGGTCGAGGCCGGGTTCGGCGAGCCGGTCCAGTGGGTCCATCACGGTTCTCCGGTGATCCGGCGGCGGGCCGCGCGGTCGACCTCGGCGTACCGGTCGGCGGCCTCGCGGACCGCCGCGGCGGCGGCGGCGAGGCGGCCGGCGGCGGCTCGCGCCTCGCGGGCGCGGTCGTCGGTGGCGGCGGCCCACTGCCGGTGCAGGGCGCGACCGATCTCGCCGGGGCGGCCCGGGGCGTCCGCGCCGAACGCGGCCTGGGGCGGATCGTTGGCGGTGACGGTGTGGGACAGGGTGGTGAGCGTGGCGCTCGCCTCGTCCAGCCGGGCGGAGAGCGCGCGCAGCGTGTCCATGTCAGGCCCCCGCGAGCGGTCGGTAGGCGGCGAACGTCTCGTTGTGCAGCTTCTCCCGGGCCCACTCGGCCGCGTCCGCCGCCGCGGTGACCGCGGCCTGCACCGAGCCGGCCACGTCGCGCGGGCTGCGGGCGTGCAGTGGCCCCAGGAACCGGACGTCGGTGATGCGCCCGGCGGCGGTGACCACCACCTCGACCAACCCGTCCGGCGAACGGACGGTGACCTCGACCGTCGACACGGCCTGGTCGAACTCGGCCTGCAACGACTCGATGCGGCGGTAGCGCCGCACCGCCTCCTCGATCCAGGCCTCGTCGATCTCCCCCCGCGGCATCGGCGACTCCTCCCGGACGGGTCCTCACTGAGCGTGCCGCCACCGTCACCACGGCACACCGGACCGTACCGCACAGCAATCGCACGTGTCGATGGCTGTGGACAACCGGCGGGAGCTGCGGGTCAGCCCTTCCAGAGGGCGAGCATCATCGCCTCCACGGCGATGCGCGGCTTGACGTTCGTGTCGATCGCCGCCCGGCAGGCGAGCACGGCCTCCAGCCGGCGCAGCGACCCCTCGGCGTCCCACTTCTGGGCCCCGGCGCCGGCGAGCGCGGCGGTGTCGGTGTGCACCGGGTCGACCGGTGCGCGCAGCGCCATGGTGAGCGCGTCACGGTAGAAACCGGCCAGGTCGACGAGCGCCCGGTCCAGCGCGTCGCGCTGGGCGCGGGTGGCCCGTGACTTCTGCCGCTTCTCCAGCTCCTTGAGCTGACCGGCGGCACCCCGGATCGCGCCGGCCGCGCCCCGGCCGGTGCCGCCCGCGCCGAGCGCCGTCTCCAGCGCCGACCGTTCGGCCGCGTCGGCCTCGGCCACCGACGCCTCGGCCTCCGCCTCCGCCGCCTCGATCAGCGCGGACGCCGCGTCGAACGCCGCGCCCACGCCGGTCAGCCGGCGCGGCACGGCGAGCACCGCCTCACGCCGCTTGCGGGCCTCCGGGTCGCGGGCCAGCCGGCGGGCCCGACCCACGTGCCCCTGCGCGGCCGCCGCCGCCCACTGCGCCACGTCGGGCGCGATGCCGTCCCGACGGACCAGCACCTCGGCCACCGCGGTGGCCGGCGGCTGCCGCAGGGGTACGACCCGACAGCGCGACCGGATGGTCACCGAGATGTCGTCCGGGTGGGTGGACGGGGCGCAGAGCAGGAAGACCGTCCGCGGTGGCGGCTCCTCGATGGCCTTGAGCAGCGCGTTGCCGGCCGCCTCGGTGAGCCGGTCGGCGTCCTCGATGACCACCACCTGCCAGCGCCCGCCGGACGGGGTGCTGGCCGCGCGGAGCACCAGCGCGCGCATCTCGCCGACCCCGATGGAGAGCCCCTCCGGCACCACCATCCGGACGTCGGCGTTGGTCCCGCCCATCGTGGTGTGGCAGCCGGGGCACTCGCCGCAACCCGTGCCGTACGCACACTGCAGGGCCGCGGCGAAGGCGCGCGCGGCGACCGAGCGGCCGGACCCGGGCGGCCCGGTGAAGATCCAGGCGTGGGTCATGCCGGTGGCCGGGTCGGGGGCGCCGGCGGCGGGCGCAGGAGCGGCCTCGTCGGCGGCGAGGAGCGCGGGTGCCCGGTCGGCCGCGCCGGCGCGCAGCACGGCGGCCGCCGCGGCGGCGGCCCGGCGCAGTTCGGTCACCGCCTCGTCCTGACCGACCAGGTCGGCGAAGACGTCCGGCATCAGGTCTTGTGCTCCATCGTCACCAGCTCCGCATCGGATAACTCGGGCTGCACCGAGGTGTCCGGACCCTGCGCCGGTCGGGGGTGCACGATGCCGCCGGGCTTGCCGAGCATCTCCTCGACGCGCCGGACCACCAGCTGGGTGATCTCGTCGGCCGGCCGGGACGCGTCGAGCACCAGGTAGCGCTTCGGGTCGGCGGCGGCGAGGTCGAGGAAGGCGTAGCGGACGCGCTCGTGGAAGGCGATCGACTCGGCTTCGAGCCGGTCGGCCGCACCGCTGCGCGTGGCGACCCGGGACAGGCCGGTACGCGGCTCGACGTCGAGCAGCACCACGAGGTCGGGCTTGAGGCCGCCGGTGGCCCAGGAGGAGAGCCAGGAGACCTCGTCGACCGGGAGCGTGCGCCCGGCGCCCTGGTACGCGAGCGACGAGTCGACGTACCGGTCGCTGATCACCACGTCGCCGCGGACCAGCGCGGGCCGGACCACGGAGGCCACGTGGTGCGCCCGGTCGGCGGCGTAGAGCAGAGCCTCGGCGCGGGGCGACGGCGCTTCGTCGCCGGAGGTGTCCAGCACCAGCGACCGGATCCGCCGCCCGACGGTCGTCGCCCCGGGCTCACGGGTGACCAGCACGTCGCGTCCGTCGGTACGCAGCCGCTCGGCGAGCGCGGCGAGTTGGGTGGACTTGCCGGCGCCCTCGCCGCCCTCGAACACCACGAACAGCCCGGCGGAGACGAACGGCTCCGCCGGCGTCAGCGGACGGCCACGGATCGAGCCCCAGAGGTCGGCGAGGACCGGGACGCCCTTCTTGTCGTCCATCTGGCCGAAGGCGCTGATGCCGGCGAAGATGCCGGCGGCCCCGGCCGCGAGCAGCAGCAGTCGGGTGGAGGACACGGAGATGCCGAGGTCGGCGATCTCCAGCTTGCGCGAGCCACCGACGCCGACCAGGACGCTGCTCAGCCCGATGGCCAGGATCAGCACCAGTCGGGTGCCGATCTGCACCACCGCGAACACCCGGCCGCGCACCTCGTCGGCCACCTCTCCGCCCAGCAGCGTGGTGCCGGCCAGGAAGGCCATGCCGGCGCCGGCGCCGACCAGCACCGCGCCGACGATCGCCATGGACAGGTGGATGGCGAAGGCGAGGGTCATCACGGCGGCGCTGGCCAGCACGATGCTCATGCCGAACCAGCGACGCCGGGACATGTCCTTGACGATCATCGGACCGAGCCCGATGCCGAGGGCCAGACCGGCGAACATGGCACCGAAGAGCAGCGAGAACGCGGCGTCGCCGGCGCCCAGTGAGTTGGCGAAGAACTTGGCCGTGCCGACCACGATGCCGCCGCCGGCGAACGCACCGAAGATGCCGAGCACCAGGCCACGGACGAGCGGGGTCTGGCCGATGAATTTCCAGCCCTCGGAGAACTGCCGGAACATGCTCTGCTCGGAACGCCCGGCCTCGCCGCGTTGCGCCTCGCTGATCTCCTTGATCCCGAACGCCACCACCAACGCGGTGGCGAGCCGGGAGAAGGCGTTGAACCAGAGGGCGAGTTGAGCCGGCTCGGCCCAGGAGGGTAGGTCGCCGCCCACCGCGCCTCTGACACCACGGTCGAGCACGGCGAGGCCGATGGCGGCGGCGATCGGGGTGAGGCCGTACGTGGTGATCAACGTGAGCTGGTTGGCCGCCTCCAGGCGGGCCCGTGGGATCAGGTTGGGGACCGCGGCCTCCTTGGCCGGGATCCAGAGCAGGGTGAGCGACTCGATCAGGAAGGTGGCGATCAGCGCCCAGCCGACCACCAGGCCGCCGGCGGCGCCGCTGAGGGCGTAGAGCGGGATGGAGGCGAAGAGCACGAAGCGCAGCAGGTCGCAGATGACCATCGTCCAGCGCCTGTCGAACCGGTCGGCGAAGACGCCGGCCACCGGGCCGAGCACCAGCGCGGGCAGCAGCCGGATCGCGGTGACCCCGCCGAACGCGGCGCCCTGGGCGGTGCTGCCCTGCACCTGCGAGGCGGCGAAGAGGGCGGTGGCGAGCAGGCCGAGCCAGTCGCCGAAGGAGGCCGCGCCGAGCACGATCCAGAGCCGGCGGAAGGGCCTGATGCGCAGTACCGAGCGAATCGCGGCGTAGCCGGACGCGTCGACCTGACCACCGCTGGACTGGTTGGCGGCGCTGCCCGACTGGTCACCCGCGCGCGACACGCCGGGCGACTCGCCGCTGTTCTGGCTTTCGATGGCCGTACCTCCACGTGCCGGCCCATCGCTGGGCACCCCCGGTGGAACACTCTAGACCCGGTGGGGGCCGCCCCACCGGCGACATTCTCCTGCTCGCTGAGCCTAGGCCGCCGACGGCGTCGACCGCAGCCCGGGACGTATGCGAGGGTATTTCGCATTCATCGTCGGACAGTTAGCGTGCACACGTGGCCATGGAAAGCGACAAACTGCGCGAGCGCCTGGACCGGGCGACCGCCCATCTCGACCCCCCGTACGCCGTGGTGGATCTCACCGCCTTCGACGCCAACGCGGCGGCCCTGGCCGACCGCGCCGCCGGCAAGCCGATCCGGCTCGCCAGCAAGTCGGTACGCAGCCGGGACCTGATCGACCGGGCGCTGCGCCGAGCCGGCTGGCACGGCGTCATGGCGTTCACCCTGCCCGAGGCGATCTGGCTGGTCCGGGCCGGCCTGAGCGACGACGTGCTGGTCGCCTACCCGACCGCCGACCGGGCGGCGCTCGCCGAACTGGCCGCCGACCCGACACTCGCCGCCGCGATCACCCTGATGATCGACGGCACCGGCCAGCTCGACTTCGTCGACGCCGTCCGCGCCCCGGGGCAACGCGCCGAGCTACGACTCTGCCTGGACCTGGACGCCTCCTGGCGACCGCTGCGGGGGGTGCACGTCGGCGTCCGCCGCTCACCGGTACACAGCGCCCGGGCGGCCGGCGCACTCGCCGCCACCGTCGCCGGCCGCGCCGGCTTCCGGCTGGTCGGGCTCATGTCGTACGAGGCGCAGATCGCCGGCCTGGGCGACGCGCCGCCGGGGCGGGCGCTGCTGGCCAGCGCGATCAGGCTGGCCCAGCGGGGCTCCTACCGCGAGTTGCTGGCCCGCCGTGGCGCCGCGGTGGCCGCGGTACGGGAGCACGCCGACCTGGAGTTCGTCAACGGCGGCGGCACCGGCAGTGTGGCCGCGACCAGCGCCGATCCCGCGGTCACCGAGGTCACCGCGGGATCGGGCCTGTACGGGCCGACGCTGTTCGACGCCTACCGCGCCTGGCGGCCCACCCCGGCGGCGTTCTTCGCCTGCGCTGTGGTCCGCCGGCCGACGCCGGAGTTGGCGACCGTGCTCGGCGGCGGTTGGATCGCCTCCGGCCAGGCCGCGGACAGCCGGCTGCCCCGACCGTGGCTGCCGGCCGGCCTGAAGCTCGTCGGCACCGAGGGCGCCGGCGAGGTGCAGACCCCTCTGTCCGGCGCGGCGGCGGCCACCCTGCGGGTCGGCGACCGGGTGTGGTTCCGGCACGCCAAGGCAGGCGAGCTGTGCGAACGGGTCAACGAGCTGCACCTCGTCGAGGGGGACGCGGTCGTGGCGACCGTGCCCACCTACCGGGGCGAGGGCCACGCGTTCCTCTAGGGCCTGGCCCTAGCGGCTCGCACCGCCAGGTCAGGCGGACCGGGCGGCCTCGGCGTGCTGCTCGCTCTCGCACCCGTCGACCTGGCGGTGCAGGTACTCCCGGATCAGCGCCTTCGCCTCGAGCAGGACCCGCTCGTCGCCGTCGGACTTCCGCCGGAACGCGAGCTTGATCAACGCGTCGGCCGCCTCCACGGCGATCTCCAGGACGAAGCGCAGCTTCGGCACGTCGGTCAGCCCGAAGCGCTCGGTGAGCACCCGCGCCAACTGGTCGGCGATGACGCCGTTGTTGTCACGCTGCTCGTCGAGCAGGTGCAGGTCGACCACGTCGCCGAAGTGCAGGGTACGGAAACCGGGGACGGTGCGGTGCATCGTGATGTACTCGTCGATGCCCGCGTCGACGCCGTCCCACCAGTGCGTCATCTCGTCGGACGCGAAGCGCTCGTCGAGCCGCTGCAGGTAGGACTCCATCGTGCGCAGGGTCAACGCCTGCACGATCGCCCGCTTGTCCGGGAAGAACTGGTAGACCGACCCGATCGCCACCTCGGCGCGCTCCGCGAGCAGGGTCGTGGTCAGCCCCTCGTACCCCACCTCGTCGACGAGTTCGGCGCAGGCGTCCAACATGCGCTGTACCCGCGCGACACTTCGACCCTGCACCGGTACGCGGCGCAGCGGCCCGGTCGTGGCGGCTGGTGTGGACACTCGGCGCCACCCCCCTTCGACGGATGAACATATCTCCACGTCACGAGTCCGTGACTACCGGTACAACGAGCGGACCGCAATTGCGGTATTTACCAGGGACAACGTTCCTGATATGAAGTCAGTTCATATTCATGAACGAGGAGCGCGCATGGTCGGCACCGCACCGCTCACCGCCGCATGGTCCAACTGGGCCGGCAACCAGCGTGGCAGCGCCACCGCCATCCTGCGGCCCGGCTCGCCGGACGAGGTAGCGGAAGCCGTCCGGGACGCCGCCGCCGCCGGAGGCCGCATCCGCGTCGCGGGCAGCGGCCACTCGTTCACCGCCGTCGCCCTCGCCGACGACCGGCGGATGGAGTTGTCCGAGCTGGAGACCGGCGTGAGCGTGGACGTCGCGCGCCGACTGGTCACCGTACCGGCGGGAATGCCCCTGCACACGCTCAACGGACTGCTCGCCCGGCACGGCCTCGCGCTGCCCAACCTGGGCGACATCGACGCGCAGACCATCGCCGGCGCCATCTCCACCGGCACCCACGGCACCGGCGCTGGCTACGGCTGCCTCTCCACCTTCGTCGAAGCCCTCACCCTGGTCACCGGAACGGGCGAGGTGCTGCGCTGCTCCGCGGACGAGCACCCCGACGTCTTCGCCGCCGCCCGGGTCTCGCTCGGCGCGCTCGGCGTCCTGGTCGAGGTGACCCTGCGCTGCGTGGACGCCTTCGTCCTGCACGCCCACGAACGCCCCGCCGCCCTCGACGACGTGCTGGACGACCTGCCCGCGCTCATCGGACGGCACGACCACGTCGAGTTCTACTGGTTCCCCTACACGTCCCGGGTCCAGGTCAAGGCCAACGACCGGGTGCCCGCCAACGACCGGCCACTGTCCCGTTGGCGGGGCTGGCTGGACGACGACTTCCTGTCCAACAGGGTCTTCGCCGGCGCCTGCCGCCTCGGTCGGGCCGTGCCCGCCCTGGCACCCGGCATCAGCGCCGTCTCCGCCCGCGCGCTCACCGAACGGCGGTATACCGGACGCTCCGACCGGGTGTTCTGCACCCCGCGCCGGGTCCGCTTCGTCGAAATGGAGTACGGCCTTCCCCGCGCGGCGCTGCCCGAGGCGCTCACCGCGCTGCGGCGCATCGTGGACGGACTCCCGTTCAAGATTCTCTTCCCGGTCGAGGTGCGCTTCACCGCCGCCGACGACATCTGGCTGTCCCACGGCTACGGCCGGGACAACGCGTACATCGCCGTACACCAGTACGTCGGCATGCCGTACGAGCCGTACTTCCAGGCTTTCGAGAAGGTCGCCGCCGCACTCGGTGGTCGCCCGCACTGGGGCAAGCTGCACTACCGGGACGCGGCGTCCCTCGCCGAGGCGTACCCCCGCTTCTCCGACTTCCAGGCGGTCCGCGACCGCCTGGACCCCCACCGCGTCTTCGCCAGCCCGCACCTGACCCACATCCTCGGCGCCTGACGGGACCGGCGTCCGCCCCTCAGACGTCGCCCACCGAATCGGTCGTGGTGCCCTCCTCGGAGCTGATCACCTCGTCGATCAGGGCGAAGAACGCCTGGATGCCGGGCCGGTTCCCGCCCCGACGCCGGGACTCGGCGAAGTCTTCGGGCGAGGCCCAGAAGACGATGTCCAGCCACTCCCCGGCATCGAGTCGGATCAGCCGTGCGCCGAGGAAGCCGGCACGGTCGGCCTGGAAGTCGCCAAGCATCGCGGGCCGGGCGGCCAGCAGGGCATCGGCGCGCTCCGGGGCCACACGAAAGCGGGTGATCTCAACGGTGGTCATCGTCCTCAATCCGTTCGGGTACGGGAATTCGGGTCCTGGACACCCAGCATCAGCCTGAGCCGGGTGAGCAGGACGTCGCGGTGGTGCAGAGCACCCCTGTTCGAGCCCGGGGGCGGTAGCTGCGACCGCGTCCTCGGCGGTGGCGCTCAACCGCCCGATGCCACCACCTGATCCGGGCCGGCGCCCAGTGCCCGGACGTAGCCGAGCACCCGCTGGTACGCCGCCCGATAGCCGCCCCGCAGACCTGGTGGGGTGCCCGGGTCGGCAAGCGCTGCGGTCAGGTCGACCAGCCGGAGGGCCGGCGCCAGATCGGTCCAGGTTGGCAGCGCCTCCATCCGGGTCACCGTCCAGCGCCCCGGAGCCGTCTCGGTGAAGGTCGCCCGGACCATCACACCCTCGCGGTTGTCGTCGATCGGCTCCTCGTGCCGGGCCAGTTCGTTGCCCATACCGAAGACCACCCACTTGTCGCCGAAGCGCTGGAACGGCTGCACCGCGTGGGCGTGATGGCCCAGGATGAGGTCCACGTCGGGCGAGGAGATCAACTGCTGGGCCCAGGCCCGCTGGTCGGCGTCCGGCAGGTGCTGATACTCCGTACCCCAGTGCAGGCTGAGCACGACGATGTCGGCACCGGCGGCCCGCGCCCTGTGAGCGGCGGCGAGGATCTCAGGCGGATCGATCAGGTTGGCCAGCCACGGCTTGCCCCGGGGGCGACTCAGCCCGTTGAAGTTCAGGCTGTACGCCAGGTGCGCGACGCGAACGTCGCCGACCTGGTAGATCCGGGGCCGGGCCGCTTCGGCGGCGCTGCGGGCACTGCCGGTGTGCCCCAGCCCGGCGGCGTCGAGTGCGCGGATTGTCCGGACCACCCCGTCGGCGCCCTGGTCGAGAGTGTGGTTGGACGCGGTTGAGCAGCCGTCGAACCCGGTGGCGCGCAGCCCGTCGAGAACCTGCGGGGGCGCGTTGAACGACGGATAGCCGGCGAACGGGCCGGCGGGATCGGCCAGTGGTGTCTCGAGGTGGCACAGCGCCAGGTCGGCGTCTCGGACCGCCGGGGCGACCCCGGCGAACATCGGGGCGAAGTCCATGCTTCCGGCGCGGGCACCGTCCCGGCGCGCCTGGTCGGTCACCGCTGGATGGATCAGAACGTCGCCCGCGGCGACGAGTCGTACGGTCCGCCGGTCGGCGGGCGTCCGGGTCGGCCCTGCGGCGACGGCCTGCGGTGACGCGTGCGACGCGATGGCGCCGGCTGGCGAGGGGTTGTCCGCGTCCGTCGTCCGGATGCCGATCGCGGCCACGGCGAGCAGCAGCGCGCCCGCCACAGCACCGACGAGAACGCGGGGGCGCGGGACAGGGACTGCGAACATTCCCTCACGTTAGGCAGTCCACGCCAGAACCCCGCCACTAAATCAGACATTTACCCCATTTGGGGCAACGGCTGGCTGTCACTCCTCGGCAGGACCGGTGGTGGCCTTCTTCGGAGCCGCCTTCTTCGCCGGGGCCGCCTTCCTGGCCGCCGTCGCCTTGGCAGTGGTGGTCTTCTTCGCGGCGGTGGACTTCGCCGCCGCAGCCGTCTTCTTCGTCGCCGTGGCCTTCTTGGCCGCCGTCGCCTTCTTCGCCGGGGCCTTCTTCGCCGCCGCCTTCTTGCGCGGCGCCGGGCCCTTGGCCCGCTTGTCGGCCAGCATCTCGGACGCTTCCTCGATGCTCAGCGCCTCCGGGGTCTGCCCGCGCCGCAGGGACGCGTTGACCTCTCCGTCGGTGACGTACGGACCAAAACGCCCATCCTTGATCACCAGCGGCTTCTCGGTCAGCGGGTCGACGCCCATCTCGCGCAGGGGCGGCGCGGCGGCCCGGCGACCCCGGGTCTTCGGAGCGGCAAGCAGGGCCAGCGCCTCGTCCAGGGTGACCGTGAACATCTGCTCTTCGGATTCGAGCGAACGGAACTCCTCGCCCCGCTTCACGTACGGCCCGTAGCGACCGTTGTTGGCGAACACCTCGACACCGTCGGGCGCGGTGCCCACCAGCCGGGGCAGGCTGAGCAGCCGCAGCGCCTCGTCGAGAGAGAGCGACTCCGGCGTCTGCGAGCGCAGCAGGGACGACTTGCGCTCGCCGCTGGAGACGTACGGGCCGAAGCGGCCGGACTTGAGCACGATCGGCTCGCCGGTGGCCGGGTCGTCGCCGAGCTTGCGCTCGCCGCTGCCGCCGAGGAACAGCTCGTGCACCTTCTCCGGGGTCAGCTCGTCCGGGGCAAGACCCTCGGGGATCGGCGCCCGGTCACCCTGAGGGCCGGCCTCCTCGCCCTCGGCCGGAGCGGCCGGCGTCTCGCCGGGGACCGCCCGCTGCAGGTACGGCCCGTACCGCCCGACCCGCACCACGACCTCGCGGCCGTCCTCGTCGGTGAAGAGCGGGATCGAGTTGACGCTGCGCGCGTCGATCTCGCTGAGGTTCTCGGTGACGAGCTTCTTCAGCCCACCGGAGCGGGCGATGTCCTGGTCACCGGCGCCGTTGGCGCTGCCGAAGTAGAACGCGGTGAGGAAGTCGACCGCGGCGTGGTCACCGCCGGCGATCTCGTCCAGCTCGTTCTCCATGCTGGCGGTGAAGTCGTAGTCGATGAGGCGGGGGTAGTGCCGCTCCATCAGGCCGATCACCGCGAAGGCCAGGAACGTGGGGATCATCGCCTGGCCGCGCTTGGTGACGTACCCCCGGTCCTGGATCGTCTGCATGATCGACGCGTAGGTGGACGGGCGGCCGATGCCCAGCTCCTCCAGGGCCTTGACCAGCGACGCCTCGGTGTAGCGAGACGGCGGCTGGGTGTGGTGCCCCTGCGCGGCCAGCTCGTCGGCAGTCAGCGGCTGGTCCTTGACCAGGGTGGGCAGCCGGCGCTCGGCGTCCTCGGCCTCGGCGTTCTCGTCGTCGCTGGACTCGACGTACGCGCGCAGGAAGCCCGGGTCGGTGATGGTCTTGCCGGTCGCGCCGAAGTCGGCCTCCTCCTGCGAGGTGGAGACCGCGCGGATGCGCACCGAGACGCTGGAGCCGACGGCGTCGGTCATCTGCGAGGCGATGGTGCGCCGCCAGATCAGCTCGTAGAGCTTGAACTCCTCGGCGGACAGCTCCTTGGCCACCTCGCCCGGGGTACGGAAGTTGTCCCCCGCCGGGCGGATCGCCTCGTGCGCCTCCTGCGCGTTCTTGACCTTGCCGGTGTAGCGGCGGGGCTCCGGCGGGACGCTGCGCTCGCCGTACAGCTCGACGATCTGCCGGCGGGCCGCCGAGATGGCGGTCTCCGACAGGTTCACCGAGTCGGTACGCATATAGGTGATGTAGCCGTTCTCGTACAGCCGCTGCGCGGTGCGCATCGTCTGCTGCGACGACAGGCGCAGCTTGCGGGCCGCCTCCTGTTGGAGGGTCGAGGTGATGAACGGCGCGTACGGACGACGGCGGTACGGCTTCTCCTCGACCCGGGTGACCGTGAACGGTCGCCCGTCGAGCCGGGCCGCCAGACCTCGGGCACCGCCCTCGTCGAGGTGGACGACGCCCGCGCCGGCCCGGACCTTGCCGGTGGTGGGCTCGAAGTCCTTACCGGTGGCGATCCGGTCGCCGTTGAGCGCGATCAGGGTGGCGTTGAAGGTGCGCGGTCCCTCGCCGGCGTTCGCCACGGCGAGGGTGGCCAGGATGTCCCAGTACTCGGCGGTGCGGAAGGCCATCCGCTGCCGCTCCCGCTCGACCACGATCCGGGTCGCCACGGACTGCACCCGGCCCGCCGAGAGCTTCGGCATGACCTTCTTCCACAGCACCGGGGAGACCTCGTAGCCGTAGAGACGGTCGAGGATGCGCCGGGCCTCCTGGGCGTCGACCAGGTCGCGGTCGATCTCGCGGGGGTTGGCGACGGCGGCCTGGATCGCCGGCTTGGTGATCTCGTGGAAGACCATCCGCTTGACCGGAACCTTGGGCTTGAGGGTTTCGACCAGGTGCCAGGCGATGGCCTCACCCTCGCGGTCCTCATCCGTCGCCAGGAAGATCTCGTCGACCTCCTTGGCCAGCTTCACCAGCTTGGTGATCTGCTGCCTGCGGTCGGCGGACACGACGTAGAGGGCGTGGAAGCCGTTGTCCACGTCCACGCCGAGGCGGGCCCAGGACTCGCCCTTGTACTTGGCCGGCACGTCGGCGGCGTTGCGCGGCAGGTCGCGGACGTGACCGAAGCTGGCCTCCACGACGTACCCCGGGCCGAGGTAGCCCGAGATCGTCTTGGCCTTCGCCGGTGACTCGACGATGACCAGACGGGTGGTTCCAGCGTTGCTCGGCACGTCTCTCCCCGACCTCACTCCTGCTCGTGGCCTGCTGGCGCCTACGACAGCGACCGCTCTCGACCCCGCCGTGGCACCGGCGGTCCGGATGTCCAACGTAACGCGCCGTCCGCGTTTCGGGTTTCGCGGGCGGCAATCCGCTGCGGCGCGGCGGTCGGCTCCCGCCCGCCGTGCTCGACACTGCCGGACGGCGCCACCGTACACCGTGGGTAGGGCTCGAAGCGGGTCACTGTGACGATCGCGGACCCCCAACCAGCCCGTCCAAGCCCAGCTGTCCAACACCTGACACCCCGCCCGACGCCACCCCCACGCCGCCCCCGCTCGCGTCGATCATGGGCTTGTGGTGGGCGTTTAGGCCCCGAAGGAGAAGTACGTCCACCACCACAACTCCATGATCGACGCCAATGAGCGCCGGGGCGGCGGCGGGGCGGGGGTCAGGGGCGGGGGGTCAGGGCCAGGCGTCGGGGGGTGCCGCCGGCGGTGGCGCGCCGACCAGTTCGGCCAGGCGGGCCAGGCGGCGGCGGCCGGTGATCCGGTACGCCGGTCCGCCCTCGTCGGGGCCGAGCAGCGTGCCGGCCAGACCGGCGGCGGCGAGAGCCGCGCCGACAACGTCCCAGGACGGCTGGTCACCCGCGCCGAGGCGCAACAGGAAGCCGCCCGGCGGCTCCGGGCTGCCGGCGGCGGCGAGCCACAGCCGCAGCCGCCGGCCGGTCAGGTGCAAGGCCGCCGGAGGACGCTTCGCCGAACCGTCCAGCCAGGCGACCGCGAGCGGTTTCAACAACCGGGTGTACGACGTCCGCACGGTGTGTCGCTGGTCCTCGGTCGGCTCCCAGCTCGCGGCCAGCCCGCGCAGGGCCAGCTCGGCGACGAGCACGTGCACGCGCCAGGCGGCGTCCACCCGTACCGCGAGACGGGCGGTGCCACCCATCCGGACGACCTCGCCGGGCCCGGCGAGCAGCCCGGCCAGGTCGGCGACCGCCGGTTCGGCGGCGTCCGCGCCGAAGAAGACGAGTTGCCGTCCCGCCTCGTCGGCGGCCCGGGGTGACCCGGGAAGGGCCGACTCGGACCGGTCGGGGCCGCCGCGCCGCCGGCTCGGACCCGCCGGCGGCGGGTCGGGCTCGGGTACGGGGAACAGCGCCGGCAGCGACTGCGCGGCCGGCGTGTCACCGATCCCGTTCAGCGACACTCGGGCACCTCGTCGAAGGCCTGTTTCAGCTCCTCGGAGTTGAGCTTGCTGGTGTCCAGCGCGCTGGCGTCGTACTCCTTGTTCAAGGTGTCCACGGCGGCCCGCACGCCGCCGTAGAAGGCGGACGGCTCGCCGGTGCCCAACCCCTCAATGGTGTCCCGGGCCCGGCCGTAGGCGTCCCGCATCTTCTCCAGCGACCCCCGGAAACCGGCGGAGATGGCCTCCCCGTTGTCGATCTCCGGGACGCCGGCCTGCTCGACCTTGCGGCGCGCGGTCTCGCTGGCCTGTTCCGCGCCACCGAAGAGCCGCACCAGGTTCTCCTTGGCCTGCGCCGGAGTGGTCTGCGCCGTCATCTGCTGATCCGTGCTGCTGGTCAACTTGCTGATCTCGGAGCGCCACGGGGTCAGCGCGCCGCAGACCGAGGCCGCCCAGGCACGTGGGCTGGGCCCGCCACCGCAGCCGGCGAGGACGACGACGAGCGTGGCCAGGACCACCGTGAGCTTTCCGGCGGCAGACGCCCGGCACGTACGCATGCGTTGCAGCGTACGACGTTCGGCCAGGTGTGGCACCGGTCCGGATGGCCGGGGTCCCCGCCCGACGGGTGCGTCGGACGGGGACCCCGGTGCCGCCGATGTCAGGCGTTGACGGTCTCCGGACGGTGGTCGGCGCTGCCCGCGCCGGTGTCGGAGTCGTCCATGGCGATGCCCTTGCGCTTGCTGAAGACCACCGACGCCACGATGATCAGCGTGGCGACCAGCGCGATGCCCACCCGCAGGCCGACGTTGCGGTCGTCGCCGACGCTGTACGCCACCACGGCGGGCGCGATCAGCAGCGAGACCAGGTTCATCACCTTGATCAGCGGGTTGATGGCCGGGCCGGCGGTGTCCTTGAACGGGTCACCCACGGTGTCGCCGATGACCGTCGCGGAGTGCGCCTCGGAGCCCTTGCCGCCGTACGCGCCGTCCTCGACAAGCTTCTTGGCGTTGTCCCAGGCGCCACCGGAGTTGGCCAGGAACACCGCCATCAGCGTGCCCGCGCCGATCGCACCGGCCAGGTACGCCGCCAGCGCGCCCGGCCCGAGGCCGAAGCCGACCGCGATCGGCGCCAGGATGGCGAGCAGACCGGGGGTCATCAGCTCGCGCTGCGCGTCCCGGGTGCAGATGTCGACGACCTTGCCGTACTCCGGGCGCTGGGTGCGATCCATGATGCCGGGCAGCTCACGGAACTGCCGGCGAACCTCCATGACGACCGCGCCCGCCGAGCGGGACACCGCGTTGATGGCCAGCCCGGAGAAGAGGAAGACGACCGCCGCACCGATGATCAACCCGACCAGGTTGCGCGGGTTGGCCACGTTCAGCGAGTTGAGGATCTCGGTCCCGACGTCGCCCACCCCGGCGTCCGCGTACGCGGTCCGCAGGGTGTCCGTGTACGAGCCGAACAGCGCGGTCGCGGCGAGGACCGCCGTGGCGATCGCGATGCCCTTGGTGATCGCCTTGGTGGTGTTGCCGACCGCGTCCAGCTCGGTGAGCGTCCGCGCGCCGTGCTCGTCGATGTCGCCGGACATCTCCGCGACACCCTGGGCGTTGTCGGAGATCGGCCCGAAGGTGTCCATGGCGACGATGACGCCGACGGTGGTGAGCAGGCCGGTGCCGGCCAACGCCACCGCGAACAGCGAGAGCGTGATGGAGCTGCCGCCGAGCAGGAACGCCCCGAAGACACCGGCGCCGATCAGCAGCGCCGAGTAGACCGCCGACTCCAGGCCGACGCTGATACCGGCGAGGATGACGGTGGCGGCACCGGTCTGCGAGCTCTTGCCGATGTCCTGCACGGGCCGCTTGTTGGTCTCGGTGAAGTAGCCGGTCAGCGCCTGGATCGCGGCGGCCAGCACGATGCCGATCACCACCGCGCCGATGGCCACCAGGCGCGGGTTGCGGTCGACGTCGCTGAGGCCACCCTCCAGGTCGGCGAAGGTTGCCGGCAGGTACGCGTACGCGGCGATCGCCACCAGCACCGCGGAGATCACGGCGGAGATGTAGAAGGCCCGGTTGATCGCGGTGAGACCGTTGCGGTCGGAGGCGCGCAACCGGGTGATGAAGACGCCGACGATGGCGACCAGCACACCGATCGTGGAGATGATCAGCGGGAAGACCAGACCGTCCTCGCCGAAGGCGGCCCGCCCCAGGATCAGCGCGGCCACCAACGTCACCGCGTACGACTCGAACAGGTCGGCGGCCATGCCGGCGCAGTCGCCCACGTTGTCGCCCACGTTGTCGGCGATGGTGGCGGCGTTGCGCGGGTCGTCCTCGGGGATGCCCTGCTCGACCTTGCCGACCAGGTCGGCGCCGACGTCGGCGGCCTTGGTGAAGATGCCACCGCCGACCCGCATGAACATCGCCAGCAGTGCGGCGCCGAAGCCGAAGCCCTCCAGCACCGTCGGCGCGTCACCCCGGTAGACCAGGACGACGAGCGCGGCGCCGAAGAGGCCGAGGCCGACGGTGAGGAAGCCGACCACACCGCCGGTCCGGAAGGCGATCTTCATGGCCGCCTCGCGGCCACCCTGTCGCTCCCGGGCGGCGGCGGCCACGCGCAGGTTCGCGCGGGTCGCCAGCCACATTCCGGCCCCACCGATGGACGCGCTGAACACGGCGCCCACCACGAAGAAGAGCGAGCGGCCGAGCTTCACGGCCATCTCGCTGCCGTCGGTGTCGTGCACCGGCAGCAGGAAGAGCAGCACCACGGCGACGACGACGAAGATCGCCAAGGTGCGGAACTGGCGGAGCAGGTAGGCCGAGGCGCCCTCCTGGACCGCCCCCGAGATCTCCTGCATGTTGGTGGTGCCCTTGCCGGCTGCCAGCACGGCCTTCGTCAAAGCGGCGGCGAAGACGAGCGCCACCAGCGCGATGACCGCGGCGATGACGACGTACGTGACATTGCTTCCGGTAAGGGAAAGCCCGCCGCCATCGGCGGCCAAGGTCTCGGACATCTGTGTCCTCCTGTTACCGAACACTCGCGTCGACGGGTGGAGACGCACCGGTCGACGCCTGGATGCGGACTCGCAAGCGCGCGCCAACCCACCCCAGCGGACCAGCGATGACCACCCATACCCGCTGGCTGCGGGTTGGATCACTTGCTGACAACCCGGGTACTGTAGCCCTCCACAGTGTTCGAGGTCACACGGAGGGGGCACCGTGTCTCGATGATCTTCGTCGCTGTGTTATGAAACGAAATCTGATATAGGGCCCGATCCATGACGACAAGGCCGCATCCCCGGTGGGGACACGGCCTTGTGAGCAGTCGTTTCGAAATCAGCGCCCGACGGGCCACACCATCCGCACCTCGGTGCCGATGCCCTCGTCGACCGGGCGCACCTGCAGGTCCTCGACGAAGCCCGCGAGCAGGGCGAACCCGACACCCGTGGTCAGCGCCTCGTCGGTCAGCGACTCGTTCGCCAGCTCGTCCGGCGGCAGCGCCGCCAGCCCGATACCGGCCTCGATCGGCGCCCGGTCCACGACCCGCACCGCGTACGTGCCGCCGTCGGACATCTCCACCAGCACCGGATCGGCCAGGCCGTACTGACGGTGCAGGGCGACCGCCCGGGTGCACGCCTCGCCGATGGCCAGGCGCACCTCGTCCAGCAGGTCCTCGCGGACACCGGCCCGCCGGGCGACGGCCACGCCGACCAGACGGGCGGTACGCACGTGCACCGGGGCCGGAGAGAAGGAGAGCCGGACCGTCGCCATCACGCGTTGGCGCCGCTCGGGCCCGCGCCGACCGCCGCCTCGACCGTGGCGTGCAGCGGGAACACCTGGTCCAGCGCCGTGATCCGGAAGATCTTGAGCAGCGGCTCCTTGTCACAGACCAGGGCGAACGAGCCGCCGGCCGTACGCAGCCGCTTGTGCGCGCCCACCAGCACGCCCAGACCGGTGGAGTCGAGGAAGTCCACCCGCCCCAGGTCCACGATCACGTGCCGGGCGCCGCCGTCGATCAGCTCGAGGAGACGTTCGCGGAGCCGGGGCGCGGTGTAGACGTCCACCTCACCGCCGACCTCGAGCACCGTGTGCTCGCCCACGGTGCGCGTCGCCAGCGACAGCTCCATCGGTCCTCCTCGCCAGAGCCGTAAACTCTCCTGGGCATCTAACCACTACCGCCGGGACACCCTGCGGTCACCGGCGGCGGCTTTCCCCTTACCCCCGGGCCCGGCTTTTCATCTCCGAACACCAGTGCGAGAGTGCAGGACGTGACTTCCTCCCCGCCGGTCGACCTGCTGCGCCGGCTGCGCGCCCGGGGCGCGGGCGATCCGGTCACCCACGTCGAGCGGGTGCCCGCCCGCGTCGGGGTGCCGGCACCGTGGCCGACATGGGCGCCGCCGGAGCTACCGGCGGCGTTCGCCCGCCGCGGCGTGGTCGCGCCCTGGCAGCACCAGGCCGAGGCCGCCACCCTGGCGTACGAGGGCGGCCACGTGATCGTCGCCACCGGCACCGCATCCGGCAAGTCGCTGGCGTACCAGCTCCCGGCGCTGGCCACGCTGCTCGCCGATCCCCGGGCCACCGTGCTCTACCTGGCGCCGACCAAGGCCCTCGCCGCCGACCAGCTGCGGGCCGTCGCCGGCCTGGAGCTGGAGGGGGTACGCCCCGCCTGCTACGACGGGGACACACCGCGCGCGGAACGGGAGTGGATCCGCCGACACTCCCGCTTCGTGCTGACCAACCCGGACATGCTGCACCACGGCATCCTTCCCGGCCACGCCCAGTGGTCCGGGTTCCTGCGCCGACTGGCGTACGTGGTGATCGACGAGTGCCACACCTATCGGGGTGTGTTCGGCTCGCACGTCGCGCACGTGCTGCGCCGGTTGCGCCGGCAGTGTGCGCGCTTCGGGGCCAGCCCGGTGTTCGTCCTCGCCTCGGCCACGTCCGGCGACCCGGCGACCGCCGCCGCGCGACTCACCGGCCTGCCGGTGACCGCTGTCACCGAGGACACCTCCCCGCGCGGCGGGGTGACCTTCGCGCTCTGGGAACCGCCGCTGCTGCCACCCGACTCGGGCTCCTCCTCTCCGGTCCCCCCGCAGGCGACAGGCGACCACGACGACCTCCGTCAGGTCCGCCGCTCGGCGCTGCGGGAGACGGCGGACCTGCTCGCCGACACGGTCGCCGAGGGGGTACGCACACTCGCGTTCGTCCGCTCCCGCAAGGGCGCCGAGGTGGTGGCCGCCAACGCGCGCCGGGCGCTCGACGACGCCGTGCCCGGGCTCGGCGACCGGGTGGCCGCCTACCGGGGCGGCTACCTGCGCGAGGAGCGGCGCGAGCTGGAACGGGCGCTGCTGCACGGCGACCTGCTCGGCCTGGCCTCCACAAACGCGCTGGAGCTGGGCGTGGACCTGGTGGGGCTGGACGCGGTGTTGATCTGCGGCTACCCGGGCACGCGGGCGTCGCTGTGGCAGCAGGCGGGCCGCGCCGGGCGTTCCGGCCAGGAGGCTCTCGCGGTGCTGGTGGCCCGGGACGACCCGCTCGACACCTACCTCGTACACCACCCGGAGGCGATCTTCGGCGCGCCGGTGGAGGCGACGGTGCTCGACCCGGCCAACCCGTACGTGCTGGCCCCACAGTTGGCCTGCGCGGCCGCCG
Source organism: Micromonospora sp. RB23 (assembly GCF_053585025.1). Lineage (NCBI taxonomy): Bacteria > Bacillati > Actinomycetota > Actinomycetes > Micromonosporales > Micromonosporaceae > Micromonospora > Micromonospora sp. RB23. The sequence goes on along the minus strand of NZ_CM132111.1, from coordinate 670,322 downwards.
AGGCGCCGCTGACCCCGGCCGACCTGGCGCTCTTCGGCGACGGGGCGAAGGAAGCCGTGGACGAGTTGGTGACGGCCGGCGCGCTGCGGCAGCGGCCCACCGGCTGGTACTGGCGGCACCGCGAGCGCCCCGAGGTGGACCTGCGCGGCGAGGGCGGCGCGCCGGTCTGCGTGGTGGAGTCGACCACCGGCCGGCTACTCGGCACGGTCGACGGTGGCTCGTCCCATTTCCTGCTGCACCCCGGCGCGGTCTACCTGCACCAGGGCGTCTCGTACGTGGTCGACGAACTGGACCTCGCCGACGGCTGCGCGCTCGTACACGTCGAGGAGCCGGACTGGTCCACCCACGCCCGGGACGTCACGGACCTGTCCGTGGTGTCGGTGCGCTCCTACGTCGACGCCGGGCCGGTCGGGATGTTCCTCGGCGAGGTGGACGTCACCAGCCAGGTGGTGTCGTACCAGCGACGCAGGATCGCCACCGGCGAGGTGATCGACACCCGGCCGCTGGACCTGCCCGCCCGGGAGCTGCGCACGGTGGCGGTGTGGTTCACGCTGTCCGAGCGGTCGCTGACGTCCGCCGGGGTGCAGCCGGCCGACGTGCCGGGCGGACTGCACGCCGCCGAGCACGCCGCGATCGGCCTGCTCCCGCTGATGGCGACGTGCGACCGGTGGGACATCGGTGGTCTCTCCACCGCCCTGCACCCGGACACCGAGGCGCCGACGGTCTTCGTCTACGACGGGCACCCGGGCGGCGCGGGCTTCGCGGAGCGCGCCTACGGGACGGCGTCGGCGTGGCTGCGGGCCACCCGCGACGCGATCGCGGAGTGCGGCTGCGAGACCGGCTGCCCGTCCTGCGTGCAGTCACCGAAGTGCGGCAACGGCAACAACCCGCTCTCGAAGCCGGACGCGATCCGGGTACTCGACGTGGTGCTGCGGAATCTGCCCTCCTGAGTCACCTTGCATGAATACCGGTCGCACTGGGCACAATGGTGTGGGAGCGCTTCCATCGATGTTTGTGTTGTAGTTCGCCCCCGTGCCCGAGGAGAAGTTGTGGCCGACACGATCGCTGAGACCGTCGACCTGCTCTACACCATCGACCAGGATCACCTCACCCTCGACCAGCAGATCGCGCTCGGAAGCGCGCTGGCCGCTCTCGCTCAGGCCGAACGGCTGGAGCAGATCAACGAGAGGCTGCGCGGCATCCACCAGGTGCTCAACACCTGGTCGTTGCGGTCGACCGTGGACGGTCGCTGAGTCTGCGCGTGACCGGTCCGGCCGGGCGGACCGGTCAGGCTGGACCGGCAGGGTGATCTGGTTGGGGTGGTCGACAGGGTGGGGCGGTCGCGGCACGGGCCGACGGCGGTTGCCGTGCTGTGCGAGACTCCGGCGCGACACCCTCTGAGGAGACCAGATGCAGCTCGACAACTTGCAGACCCTGACGCAGTTCCACATCCGCCAGCGGCTGCGGATGATGGTCAACCAGTACGAGGTCCGGGCGGTCGCCCCGGACGGCAGCGAGGGCGAACTCCTCGCGTTCGCGCAGCAGAAGCGGCTCGCTTTCAAGGAGCAGGTGACGATCTACACCGACGACTCCAAGCAGCAGCCCCTGCTCGGCTTCAAGGCCCGCCAGCGCATCGACCTCGGTGCCACGTACGACGTCACCGACGCGGCCGGCAACCCGATCGGCCTGTTCCGCAAGGACTTCGCCCAGTCCCTGCTCCGCTCCACCTGGCACGTCGAGCAGGCCGGCCTGCCGCAGGTGACGGGTCAGGAGCGCAGCTTGCCGGTGGCGCTGCTGCGCCGGTTCGTCGACTCGCTGTCCTGGCTGCCGTACCACTTCGACTTCCTCGCCGGCGGTCAGCCCGTCTTCTCGGTGGTCAAGAAGTGGGGCCTGCGCGACAAGTACGTCGTCGAGGTGCAGAACCCGCAGATCGACCGCCGCCTCGTCATCGCCATGGCCGTCGCCCTCGACGCGCTCCAGGCTCGCTGACGCACCCGACCGGTACCCACCGCTCGTTCCTCGGCCGCTGGACCGGGGCAGGGTTCACCACCCCGCCCCGGCCGGTCGGCTACGGCCCGGTTGCGGCCCGGTTGCGGCCGTTCGAAGCGGTGGCGCCCCCGGGAGCGGCAACGCCCAGATGAGGATGGCGTCCCCTCCCCACGGTCGGTGTGGTCCGTCCCTTTGGAGCTGATGTCGTCAACGCATCACCGTGACCGGCTCGACTCCACGGCGCTCGCCAGTTGGCCGAGCCGCTCACGCGCGCACCGGCCCGGCGCGGGCCGTCGACGCCGCGACCCGGGTCAGACCCGGAATCGGCGTGAACGCCACCTCGACGGTCACCAGCACGTCCAGGCCGTCGACGACGCAGTCGACCATCCTGCCGGCGTTGCGCTGGGCGATGTCCGCAGCGGACGCGCACGCCGCCGCAGCACCGTCGAGCGCGCGGGTGGCACCGGCGAGCGCGCCGAGATCAGCGGCCACCGCCGCCCGTTGGGCCGCCATCCCGGTCGCGGCGACGGCGGCCCCGAATGTCCCCACCAACACGAACACCAGCCCCAGCGCGAGTAGCAGGACAGTCGCGCCACCCCGCTCCACGTTCGCCCGGCCGTCAAGGTCCCGCTGGATGTCCGGTCCGCCGGTACGGAACTGACGGTGGCCCTGCCCGACGCCATTGCTGCCGCCGTTACCGCGCGCCCGTACCTTCGGCCAGCGCATCACCGGCTCACCTCTCGAACGCCGGGTTCCACGGCCGCGACGGCGGTGGCCACCACGGTGATCCGTGGTAGCCGGCCGCCGAGCGCACGGACGGGTGCTCGGACTGTCGCCCGCACCCGCTCACCGTCGATCGACACCGACACCTCTGTCCCCGGTGGCGCGGCCTGTTCCCCGTCCGCTTTGCTGGCATCCCGGGCGGTGGCGAGTGCGGCTTCGCGGGCGGTGTGCAGGCAGCTCGCCTGCGTGCTGACGGCGTTCACCGCAGTCAGGCCGGCGAGCAGAAGCAGGAGAAGCGCCGGCAGGCCGGCCGCCAGCTCGGCGGTGAAGGATCCCCGATCGCCGCCGACGATGGGGGCCCACCGGCCGCCGTCGGACGCGCGCCCCGGAGCGTCCCTGTTCCGCGTACGGTCGACCTGCCGGCGCCCGATCACTTGAGTGCCCGGTCGATGACCGCGGTCAGGGCGGACTGGACGTTGCCGGACGTCAGGACCTTCAACAGGATCCCGGCGAAGGCCACCGCGGCGAGTGTGCCGACGGCGTACTCGGCGGTGTTCATCCCGTCGTCACCGTGCAGCCGGGCGATGAGTTTGCGCATGGATCTTCCCTTCCTCGATGGGTCAGAGCACGTCGCCGAGAACGGCGACGATCACCGGCACCAGGCCGGCGAGAATGAACGCGGGCAGGAAACAGAGCCCCAGGGGCAGCACGATGAGGACGCCCGCCCGACGGGCCGACGCCTCGGCTGCGGTGGCCCGGTCGGCCCGCAGGTCGTCGGCGAGACGGGTCAGCGCACCGGCCAACGCCGCGCCGCTGTTGGCGGAGCGGAACGCCGCTGCGGCCATCCGCTCCGCCCCTGGCACACCGTCCAACGCCGACCACGCCTCCGCTGGGCCGCCGCCGAGGAGCAGCGTGCGGCCGACCCGGGCGAGTCGAGTGGCCAGCGGGCCGTCGAGGGCCTCGGCCACCGCCAGGACCGAGCGATCCACCGGCGCACCGGCCCGCATCGCCGCCGCCAGGAGATCGGCGGCGAGCGGCAGGTCGGCGGCCTCCCGAAGGCGCTGGTCGCGTACGGCGGGAGGCTCGATCCGCCGCAGTGACACGTCCAGCAGGACGGCGACCGGAACCGCGCCCAGCAACCCGGACCAGCCCCCGACAACCACCGCCACGGCGAGCCCGGCCAGACCAGCCGCGAGCCGGATCGCATCCGGACGGCGGCGTTTGCCGGTAGCCCGGCCGATGAGCAGCGCCGGGGGCATCAGGCGCCCCTCCCCGGCCCAGCGCCCAGCCGCTCAGCCCAGAACAAACCGACGATCTGCAGGCCGACGGCGAGAACCGCGCACACCCCACCGACCGTGTCGTGCAGGAGTACCGCCAGGGGATCGACCCCGATCCCGTAGCCGAGCCCGATCCCACCGATCGGCAGTGCCGCCAGCAACCAGGCCGTGGCGCGCGCGCCAGCCGCCTGTGCCGCTGCTGCGGCCAGCCCACGGTCGGTCGCACGCGCGTCCGCCTCGATCCGTTCGATCAACTCCGCCAGCGGCGCGCCGGTCCGATCCGCCAGCCGCACGGCGGCCGCGGTCAGCTCGCGAAGCCGGTCGACGCCGGCCACCGGGACTCCCGTGACGGAGGCGATCTCGAGGATCGGCGGCACGGGCAGACCCGCCCGCAGGTCCGCCGCCAGACCACAGAGCAGGTCCAGGGCGTGCCGTCGAACCAGCTCAGCCTGCCGGTTCGCCCTCCACCGCAAGAAAGCACGGGTGGCGAGCGTGCCGTAACCGGCCATCGCCACCCCGGCCACCGGCCCGGCGGACAGGACACCGACACCTGCTCCCGCCAGACCCACCAGGAGCAGCACACGACGCGGTGACCGTCGGGTGCGCACCGAGAGGGTCGCGAGCTGCCCACCGCCGCCTTCCGGGCCCACCGGCTCCGCGCGCAGCCCGCCGCCCGCGTGGCCGGCCGGGTCCGCAAGGAGCCCACCGCCCGCGTGGCCGGCCGGGTCCGCGAGCTGCCCGCCGCCCGCGTGGCCGGCCGAGTCCGCGCCTTCCAGGGCCGCCGGCTCCGCGCGCAGCCCGCCGCCCGCGTGGCCGGCCGAGTCCGCGAGCTGCCCGCCTTTCGCCTGGTGCGGGGAGTCGACGGCCTTGAGGGTCCCGGCCTCCGGCCCGGTGCTGGCGGCCGGGCGGCGCGAGTCCCGGCGGGCCGGCGGACGTGCCGGGCCGGACGGTCGGGTGGGCCCCATCGGTCCGCCGGTCGCTCTCGAGCGGCCCGGGCTGTCGTTCCGGTCCCGGGTGGACCAGGCGATCGCCGCCCGCCCGCTGCTGGGCGTCGCCTGCGCGAGCGCGCCCGGTGGGGCCGGAACCGGCACGTCGCCGAGTTCGTCGATCGGTCGGTCCTCCCCGCGAGCGAGTTCCCTGATCCACTCGACCAGGGCGTCGTCCGGGTCGACACCGATGGCACGTCGGGTCGGCGCCAGCACCCGACGCCGGCGGTCCCTGACGCTCTTCGTCCGCAGGACCACCAGGATCGCGATGGACAGCAGCAGCACCCCGACCAGCGCAATCGTGGCGTTCATGCCGGACCTGCCGATCCGGGCCACGGCTCGCTGAGGATCGGCGGGACCGCGACGCCCCGGTCCCGCAACAGCGCGCCGAAGGTACGGGCGGCCAGGCCGAGCCCTCGTCCACGTACCCAGGCGGGCACCACGGTGGCCAGGCGCTCCGGCCCTTCGGGAAGCAACAGACAGATCGATTCGAGGACGCGGCCCCGATCGCCACGCCGTACCTGAAGCAGAACCTGCAGCGCGGCGACCACCTGGGCGTGCAGCGCGGCGCGGGGCAGCCCGCCGAGCATGCCGAGCGCCTCCAGCCGGGCCGGCACGTCGGACGGGGTGTTGGCGTGCAGCGTGCCGGCACCGCCGTCATGGCCCGTGTTCAACGCGGCCAGGAGGTCGACCACCTCGGCGCCCCGGCACTCCCCGACGACCAGGCGGTCCGGGCGCATCCGCAGGGCCTGCCGGACCAGGTCTCCGAGGCTGACCACGCCCGTCCCCTCGACGTTTGCGGTACGAGCCTGGAGCCCGACCACGTGCGGATGCCCCGGTTGCAGCTCCGCCGCGTCCTCCACCAGGACGATCCGTTCGGTGGCCGGCACCAACCCGAGCAGGGTGTTGAGCAGTGTGGTCTTGCCCGAGCCCGTACCGCCGGTGACCAGGTACGCCAGCCGTGCCGCGACGACGGCGGCGAGCAGTGGTGCCACCGGTCGCGGCACCGTCCCCTGGCTCACCAGCTCGTCGAGGGTGTACGGGCGGTGCCGGAACGTCCGCAGGGACAGGTAGGGGCCCTCGGTGGCCACCGGAGGCAGTACGGCGTGCAGGCGGGTGCCGTCGGGCAGGCGGGCATCCGCGTACGGGGAGCCGTCGTCGAGCCGCCGACCCGCGCTGGCGATGAGTCGCTGCGCCAACCGGCGGACGTCGTCGACGGAGCCCACCGGGGTTGCCACCTGGTGCAGCCCAGCGCCCCGGTCCACCCAGACGCGTACGCCGTTGACCAGGACGTCGGTCACCTCTGGATCGGCCAACAGCGGGGCGAGCGGTCCGGCGCCGACGAGGTCGTCGTGCACCCGGTCGGCGATCCGCAGGACGGCGTTGTCACCCAGGACCGCGGCGGTGGGTTCGGCGCGTACGGCGGACACGATCGCCGCCGGGGTGACCGGGTCGGTGGCGGCGACGATCCGCTGCCGTACCCGGGCCGCGAAGGAGGCATCCTCCGGCCGGGCGCTCATGCCGCACCGCTCGTGGCGCCGGTGAGGTCCGCGACGATCCGCTGGCACAGGGCGGCGAGCGGGCCCTTGCCGGCCGCCGCCGGGGCCTCGCCGCGTTCGAGTCCACGGCAGAGCCCGGGCTCGGGGCGCAGCGTGCCCGCCAGCGGAAGTCCCAGCGCCCGTGCCACCTCGGTGGCGCGCAGTCGGCCCGGGGCGGGCCCGCGCACCACCACCGAGAGCGCGTCGCAGTGTGGTGCGGCCACCGCCACCACGCGGGCGGCGGCCGCGGTGGCACGCAACTCGGCCGGCACGACGACGAACGCCTGATCGGCGGCCTGCAACGCGACCACGGCAGCGTCGTCGAGCTGCCGGGGCAGGTCGATCACCACGAAGTCCCGGCCCCGGTGGGCGGCATCGACGGTTGCCGCCATTGCCGCGGCGGGCAGTGCCAGCATCTCGCCGCGGTCCCAGGAGAGCACCACCAGGTCACCCCGACTGGGCAGGGCCTGGACCAGCGCGGGGGCGTCCACCCGTCCGTCCGCGCCGGTCAGCGACGGCCAGCGCAGCCCCTCCAACTGCTCCCAGCCGAGGACGAGATCGAGGCCACCGCCGAGCGGATCGGCGTCGATGAGCAGGGTGCGCAGTCGGGCGCGCGCGGCGGTCACGGCGAGACCGCCGGCGAGCACGCTCGCCCCGGCACCACCTCGGCCACCGAAGAGCGCGACGACCCGCGCGTTCGGGCCGGCTGGCTGGTCGGGGCCGTGCTCGGCCAGCCGGTCCACGAGCCACGGCTCGGCGGCGGGCAGCGCGGCGACGTGTTCGGCGCCGATCAGCTCGGCGATCTGCCAGCCGGGGTCGATCTGGCCGGCCCTGCCGACGAGCACCAACCGGGGCCGTTTCGCCAGTCGGGCCCGCAGGCACGCCTGCGCCTGGTCGACGCCGAGCAGCACCAGCGGCGCGGAGGCCCAGCGGGTGCGTGCCGCGGCCGGGTCGGCGGCGAGTTCCACCTCGGTCCCGCCGGCCGCGGCAAGTCGGAGCAGGTCGTCGAGCAGGTCGCCGTCCCCCGTGACGACCAGTGGGAGCCGTCGGATCGGCGGGACGGAGGTACGGGGTGCCATCGCGGCCTCCAGCGGTCGGGATCGGATGCACCGCCGACCCTGCTCGCGAGGAAGCCCGCACGCCGCTCTCGACCCCGTCGCCTGTGGACAACTTCGGGGCCTGTGGACAACGCCCACCGAGACGGTTGATCTGCTACGCGCACTGGCGTTTGTGCAGCTAACGGCGCTGCCGCAAAAACACCGAAGGGCCGCTCCCGAGGGAGCGGCCCCAGAAATCGCCGGTCAGCCGACGCGGTCCGTCCAGGCGGTGTCGATGATCATCTGGTACGCGTTGAGCCGTATCGGCGTGAGCGTCAGCATCTCGTGGGCGAGCAGGCCGCCGGTGTTCGCGTCGAAGATCAGGAGGGACTGGGCGTCGTGTTCCCGGTCGTCGTAGGTGACCGCGACACCGGCCCGACCGGCGCGATCGGTCACCTGCCCCCGCCAGCGCAGGCCGGGCAGGTCGGCGAGGACCCACAGGATCTCCGCTCGAACGGCACGCGGTATGACGTACAGCCCGTAGAGCATGCCGACCGCCTTGCTCGCCGCCCCCGGCCCGTACTCAACCTTGAGCAGTTCCCGCAGTCGCGCCGGATCGGCCGGCGGCGGCGTCAGCTCCATCGGCGGCAGAGGGATCAGCGACTCGGACGAATCGGCCGGGCTCCCCTCCCCGCCCCGCCCGTCGATCATGAAGTCGTGGTGGGCGGAAAAGCACCCTTAAATCCCCAAACCCGGCACCACAACTCCATGATCGACAAGATCGGACGGTGGTTGACCGCGATCTTCCACTTCCTGTGGCGACATAAAGGGGCATCCCACGCATACCGACGACAGGAAGTGCGAGATCGGCGAGGCGAGGCGGGGCGGGAGCGCTCCACGCAAAGGGACGACCCCCGTCGGGGGGAGACGGGGGTCGTCAACGGTTCGGCTCCGGGGGGGTCGAGCCGAACCACTCAGCGGTCACGGGGGGTGCAACCGCCGAGGGTCTGTCTGTTTCGGGGATGTGAAAGCACGTCGTGCGGACAAGTCTGCCTGAGCGGACCCGTCACGTCGAGTGGTGTTCACTCCACTCAGCGCGAAAATCTCCTCGCTGAATGTGAGCACGGTCACGCTGAGCGGTGGTGGGGGCGCCCGTCCGCAGGTCCAAGGGGTGGCCTGACCCCGGGCACCCGCCGACGATAGACCATCCGGCTAGACTTTCGCGCCGTGGGCCGAAGTGCCGCTTTCTTCGATCTGGACAAGACCGTCATCGCCAAGTCGAGCGCCCTGGCGTTCGGTCGGCCGTTCTACCGGGACGGGCTGATCACTCGGCGTGACGTGGTCAAGTCGGCGTACGCGCAGCTGATGTTCCGGCTGGGCGGCACCGACGAGCAGACCATGGCCCGAACACGGGACTACCTGGCCGCCCTCTGCAAGGGCTGGCAGGTGGAACAGGTCCGCCAGATCGTCGCGGAAACACTCCACGAGCTGATCAACCCCTATGTGTACGCCGAAGCCGCCGCCCTGATCGAGGAGCACCAGGCGGCCGGGCGGGACGTGGTGCTGGTGTCGGCGTCCGGCGAGGAGATGGTCCGCCCGATCGGCGAGCTGCTCGGGGTGACCGACGTGATCGCCACCCGGATGACGGTGCGGGACGGCCGTTACAGCGGCGAGGTCGAGTTCTACGCGGCCGGCCCGAGCAAGGTCGAGGCGGTCACCGAGTTGGCCGCCGCCCGGGACTACGACCTGGCCGACTCGTACGCCTACTCCGACTCGTACAGCGACCGTCCGCTGCTGGAGTGCGTGGGGCACCCGAGCGTGGTCAACCCGGATCGGCAGCTACGCAAGCTGGCCTCGGAGAACGCCTGGCCGGTGCTGGAGTTCCGGCATCCGATTCCGCTGGGTCGCCGGTGGCGGGAACGGCCGGCCGTTCCGGTGGCGGCGGCCGCCCTGGGGGTCGGTGTGGGCGTGGCCATCGGCATCGCCTGGTACGGCCGGCACCGCCGCACCCGCGCTGCCGCCACGGCCTGACCAAGGCCCGTCCGGGTCGCGCACGACCTCCGACAGTCAGCCACGACGCCACCCTTGGTGGGCGTGGGCTCTTTCGGCGCTCATTCCTGAACCCGCCACGGTCGCCAGCAGCATCGTCGACAGTCGTCTATCCGACACATTCCATTGCCCCCGGTCCCACGCCGTATTGAGCGAACGCTCAAAAGAACGTACCCTGCGCTTGAGCGACCGCTCAAGATGGGGAGACTGGCATGAACGACGACGACACTGAACCGACACCGCACAGAACGAGGGCGCACTGGATCCTGGCCGGGTTGATCACCCTCTTCGGGGTGGTCGTCTTCGTCATGGTGGTGCGGCAGGGCCGGACCGACAGCGCGGTGCTCTTCGTGGCGCTCCCGGTGCTACTGGCCGCCGCCCTCGCGCTCGCACCCCGCCGGACGGCTCACGGCAGGGTTTTCGCAATCACCACGATGGCCCTCCTGATGGCGTCGGTGGCACTGCACGAGGGCGCGATCTGCGTTCTGCTGGCCGCCCCGCTGGTCTACGGGGTGGCGCACGGCACCACCGCGCTGATCCGCGCCCTGCGGGAAGCGAACCGCCCGTACGCCCTCGTGGCCGTACCCCTGCTGCTCCTGCCCGGCCTGGAGGGCAGCGGCATCGCTCCCCGGGTGGCTCCGGAGCAGACGGTCGAGGTGACCCGCGTCGTCGGGCTCCCGGCGGAACAGGTGGCCGAACGCCTCACCGCCGGCCCCCGCCCGACCGACGTCCGGTCGGTGCCCCTGCGGCTCCTGGGTGTGCCCACGCCCGGCCAGGTCACCGGCGACGGGCTCGACGTCGGCGACCGGTGGATGTTCGGCTATCACGGCAGCGCGCACGGCCCGGGGGGCCACCTGCTCGCCACGGTGGAGAGCGCCGCGCCGGGCCAGGTGGGCTTCGACTTCGTCGAGGACAGCTCCATCACCGCGCGCTGGTTCACCTGGCGGCACGCGGCCCTGAGCTGGCGGGCGCTCGACCCCGGGCACACCGAGATCCGGATCCGTGTCGACTACACACGGGGCCTGGACCCGTCCTGGTACTTCGGCCCGATCCAGCAGGCGCTGCTCGGCGCCGGAATGGGGCACCTTCTCGACATGCTGGCGCTCGAATGACCGCCGCCCGCTGGCTGAGCCTCGCCGTGCCGCTCACCGCCGTGCTGGCCGTCGGCGCTCGGGAGCGGGACCGGTCCGTCCGGGGCGCGGGACTGCTCGCGTTCCTGGCCGCCGGGATCGGCATCGCCGCGCTGCACGAGGTCGCCCGCCTCAACAACTGGTACGCCTTCGCTCCGGTCGACGGCGCGTACCGGGGAATGCCGGTGGACCTCTGGATCGGCTGGGCGGCCCTCTGGGGCCCGTTGCCGGTGCTGTTGCGCCGGACGCTGCCGCTGCCGGTCGCGCTGGGTCTGCTCCTCTGGATCGACGCGGTGGCGATGCCGGCGCTGCACCCGCTGGTCAGCCTCGGTCCGCACTGGCTCGCCGGAGAGGTCGTCGGCCTGCTCGGGGTGGCGCTGCCCGCTCAACTGCTCGGTCGCTTCTGCGCCGACCGCCGGCATCTGGGAGCACGGGCCCTCCTCCAGGTGGGAGTCTTCGCGGCCCTGCTGCTCTGGTTCGTCCCCACCCTGGCGTTCGAGGTCGGCGACGGGTCCTGGTCCGGGCTGATCGCGCTGGACCGCACCAGAATCCTGATCGTCGCGCAGGTGGCCCTGCTCATGGCCGTGCCGGCGCTGGCCGCCGTCGCGGAGTTCGCCGCCCGGGGTGGTGGCACGCCGTACCCGTGGGATCCGCCGCGCCGCCTGGTGACCACCGGCCCGTACGCGTACCTGGCCAACCCGATGCAGCTTGCCGCCGTGGCGCTGCTGCTGTTCACCGCGGCGGTCACCGGGAGCGTCGCCCTGGCACTGGCGGCGGTGTCGGCGACGGCGTTCGGCGCGTCGGTGGCCGGACCACACGAGCAACACGACCTGCGCACGCGCTACGGCGACTCCTGGCGGTCCTACCGGCGGCAGGTACGCGACTGGTGGCCCCGCTGGCGGCCGTACCCCTCGGAGCCGCCGGCCGTCCTCTGGCTGGACGACGATTGCGGACCCTGCGCGGCCACCTGGCGGATGGTGGCCCGGCGGCACCCGGTCGGCTTGCGGATCCGGGCGGCCCGGGAGCACGAGCGTGTGCTGTGGCGGGCGGAGTACGTGGGCGGCGACGGCCACACGGAACGGGGGGTGGCCGCCATCGCCCGCTCGTTCGAACACATCCATCTCGGCTGGGCTCTGGTCGGCTGGACGTTACGGCTGCCCGGGGCCACCTGGCTGGCTCAGCTGGTCACCGATGCGATGATCGCACCGCCGCACCCCGCCCGTCCGAGAGGAGAGCCATGTCCGACACCAAGCAGCGTCTCCTCGACGGCGCCATCGCCGCCATCCGGGAGCACGGCATCGCCGGCGTCTCGGCCCGTACCATCGCCGCCGCCGCCGGCGTGAACCAGGCTCTGGTCTTCTACCACTTCGGCACGGTGGACGACCTGCTCGCGGCGGCCTGCCGGGCCAGCACGGCCGAGCGGGTGAAGCACTGGTCGGCACGGCTGGCCTCGACCGGTTCGCTGCGCGAACTGCTCGCGGTCGGACGGGCGCTGCACGAGGAGGAACGCCAACTCGGCAACGTCAACTTCCTGGCACAGATGTTGGCGGGCGCACAGGCGGACCAGCGCATGGCCGCCCCGACCGCCGCAGCGCTCCAGCTCTGGGTGGACGAGATCGAGCAGGTCCTGCGGAGGCTGCTCGCCGGATCACCGTTCGCCGAGGTCGCCGACGTGCCCGGCCTGGCCCGTGCGGTCTCGGCCGCGTTCATCGGGCTGGAACTCTACGACGGGGTGGACCCGGCGGGCGCGGACCGGGCGATGGCCGCGCTCGACCAGCTCGCGCTCCTCATGGAGATCGTCGACGATCTCGGGCCCATCGCCCGCCGCGCGCTACAGGCCAAAGTCAACCGGGCGACGCGGCGGGACTGAACCACCGCTCACGCGGCGGCGAGAATGTCGTCGCCGATCGCGGTGAGCTGGTCGGCGCCCACCTCGACGGCTGCCATGTAGTGGCGCAGCCAGGAGCGCAGCCCGTCCGGGGTGCCGGTGGCGAAGGCGCCGGCCGCGCCGACGTACTCGGGCTCGCGTTCGGCGTGACCGACGTCCACGGCGAGCAGGCCGCGCGGGTCGAGGCCGCTGGACAGCAGCACCAGCCGGGCGGCGCCGCGCGCCACCACGCCGGACGGTCCGGCGAACGGGCGCAGGTTGAGCAGTTCTCCGTGTACGACGGCGGCCAGGACCAGCGGGGAGACCTTCGTCCCGCCGGCCACCAGACCGGCCAGCCCGTCGAGGCGTGCGGCGACCACCGGATCGGCGACCGGACGACCCAGCTCGGCCTCCGGCACGATGTCCCGGGCGGCGAGGACGTGCAGCCGGGCGAGAGCCTGCCGGGGCGCCTTCGGCCAGAGTTCGCTCAGGCCGGGCAGTGCCCCGGCGACCCGTAGCGCCCCCTGGAGCACCGGCTCGGTGACGGTGCCGGCCCGTACCTCCTCGCGCTCGTGGACGGCGCCTTCGAGCGCGGCGCTGGCCACCGCCGACCGCAGGCTGACCTCGGCCGCGACCTGCCCCCCGTTGCGGCGCAACGCGCGGTGCCCGAGCGCCTGGTCGAAGCGTTCGCGGGCCCGGTCGACGGCGGGGGCGATGTCGGCGAGCGCGAGCAGCGGGGCGAGCGGGTCGGTGGTCACCCCGCCACGCTAGCGATCCGATCGGTCCGGGCGGCCCACACCCGCCGGCAACGCGACCCGGACCACCCGGTCCACCCTGAGGCGGCACGGGGCACGAGAGAGGCCGGACGGGCCGTCGGGCGCGTGGCGGGGGCCGCTCGGCGCGATGAGGTGGGCAGCGGTCGCCGGCCGGGAGACCCGCGACTACCCTCGTGCCCATCGAGACGCAGGTCACCCAGAGGACGAGGAGTCACGGCATGAGCGAGGCATTGGCCAATCTGCTGAACGAGACGCGCCAGTTCCCCCCGCCGGCCGAACTCGCCGCGCACGCCAACGTCACCGTCGACGCGTACGCCGAGGCGCAGGCCGACCGGCTCGCCTTCTGGGCCAAGCAGGCCGACCGGCTGGCCTGGTCGAAGAAGTGGGACGAGGTGCTCGACTGGTCGAACCCGCCGTTCGCGAAGTGGTTCGTCGGTGGGCAGCTCAACGTGGCGTACAACTGTCTGGACCGGCACGTCGAGGCGGGCCGCGGCGACAAGGTGGCGATCCACTGGGAGGGCGAGCCGGGTGACACGCGGACCCTCACGTACGCCGACCTGCACGAGCTGACCTGCCGGGCGGCGAACGCGCTCACCGACCTGGGCGTGACCGCCGGCGACCGCGTGGCGATCTACCTGCCGATGATCCCGGAGGCGGCGGTGGCCATGCTGGCCTGCGCCCGCATCGGCGCGGCGCACAGCGTGGTGTTCGGCGGGTTCTCGGCCGACTCGTTGAGCAACCGCATCCAGGATGCGAGCGCCAAGGTGGTCATCACCGCCGACGGCGGTTACCGGCGGGGCAAGCCGTCGGCGTTGAAGCCGACCGTGGACGAGGCGGTGGCGAGCTGCCCGTCGGTGGAGCACGTGCTGGTCGTCCGCCGTACCGGCGAGGACGTGGCGTGGTCGGAGAAGGACCACTGGTGGCACGAGACGGTCGAGACGGCGTCCGCCGAGCACACGGCGCAGCCGTTCGACGCCGAGCACCCGCTGTTCATCCTCTACACCAGCGGCACCACGGCGCGGCCCAAGGGCATCCTGCACACCACCGGCGGCTACCTCACGCAGGCGTCGTACACGACGCACGCGGTCTTCGACCTGAAGCCGGAGACGGACGTCTACTGGTGCACCGCCGACATCGGCTGGGTCACCGGCCACTCCTACATCGTGTACGGCCCGCTCTCCAACGGCGCGACCCAGGTCATGTACGAGGGCACCCCGGACACGCCGCACAAGGGCCGGTTCTGGGAAATCGTCGACCGGTACAAGGTCAGCATCCTCTACACGGCGCCCACGCTGATCCGCACGATGATGAAGTGGGGCGAGGACATCCCGGCGGGCTTCGACCTGTCGTCGCTGCGGCTGCTGGGCAGCGTCGGCGAGCCGATCAACCCCGAGGCGTGGATGTGGTACAGGCAGCACGTCGGCCGGGGTGAGCTGCCCATCGTGGACACCTGGTGGCAGACGGAGACGGGCGCCATCATGATCTCGCCACTGCCCGGCGTGACGGCGACGAAGCCGGGTTCGGCGATGACCCCCCTGCCGGGCATCGTCGCCGACGTGGTGGACGACCAGGGCCAGTCGGTGCCCAACGGTGGCGGCGGCTACCTGGTGCTGCGCGAACCGTGGCCGTCGATGCTGCGCACGATCTGGGGCGACGACAACCGGTTCATCGAGACGTACTGGAGCCGGTTCGAGGGGATGTACTTCGCCGGCGACGGGGCGAAGAAGGACGACGACGGGCACATCTGGCTGCTCGGCCGGGTGGACGACGTGATGCTGGTGTCCGGGCACAACATCTCGACGACCGAGGTCGAGTCGGCGCTGGTGTCGCACCCGTCGGTGGCCGAGGCGGCCGTGGTCGGCGCGACGGACCCGACCACCGGCCAGGCGATCGTGGCGTTCGCCATCCCGCGCGGCAGCACGGACATCGCCGGTGCGGCGGGTGAGCAGCTCATCGCCGACCTGCGCAACCACGTCGCGAAGACGCTGGGGCCGATCGCCAAGCCGCGGCAGATCATGCTGGTGCCGGAGCTGCCGAAGACCCGCTCCGGCAAGATCATGCGCCGGCTGCTGCGGGACGTGGCCGAGAACCGTTCGCTCGGGGACGTCACCACCCTGCAGGACTCCTCGGTGATGGAGCTGATCTCCTCCGGCATGAGCGGGACGAAGTCCGACGAGGACTGACGACAGGCGTACCCCGACGGTGGGTGATGGTCCGCGCGGACCATCACCCACCGTCATCTTTTGTGGACTTGCCACCGTCCCGCATGACCATGCCGGACGGTTGGACGGATAACGCCTGCATCACGTTCCTGTTGTTCGGCTGGATTCTCATTTAGTTTCACGAAGGTCGGTTGGCCTCGACGCGACGCTGCGTGCCTGGAGTCTGCCGGCTTCCCTCGCCCATGCCCGAGAAACGGAGCGGCATGAACAGAAACTCCCATCCGGGGTCGCGCCGACGACTACTCGTCGCGCTGCCCGTCATCGCCCTCGCGGCCACGTCACTGACCGTGAGTGGCAGTGCGGCGGCACAGCCGTCCACCACCCCCCGGGCGGTGATCGGGGCTGACGAGTACTACATCAACTACGCCGAGCCCGAGGTGCAGCCGGACACCACCGGCCGCGAGGTCAAGGGCAAGAACGGCGTCTACACGCCGGCCGTCGACGACGCCCGCGCGTTCGACCAGAAGCACGCGCGGGGCAACCCGGTGACCGCGCGCCAGCTCGCGCAGATCGAGGCCAAGTCGATCAAGACGGGCAAGAGCCCGCGGCAGATCAAGCAGTCGCCCACCACGCAGACGGCGAAGCTGCTGACGCTGCTGGTGGAGTTCAACGACAAGGCGAACGACGACTTCACCAACGTGATGGTCCCGAAGACGGTGTTCGAGGACCGGACCTGCGTCCCCGGCACCGTGCAGAACGGGCCGAAGCACAACAAGATCCCGGACCCGTCGCGCCTCGCGCACGAGGACAACAACTCGATGTGGGTGCCGGACTTCTCGCCGTCGCACTACAACAAGATGCTGTACAGCAAGAAGGGCATTACCGAGCGGGTCCGCAAGGACCTCAAGGGCCCGGACGGCAAGAAGGGCATCGACATCTCCGGTCGCACGATGCACAACATGTACCTGGAGATGTCCAAGAACGCGTACACGGTCGACGGGCAGGCCAGCCCGTGGATCACCGTGCCGCACTCGGAGGGCTGGTACGCGGCCAACCGCTGCACCCAGGACGAGAACGGCAACTGGGTTCCCGGCCGGGAGCAGTCGATGAACGGCCACCCGGACAACCCGGCCGGCGCGGGCCGGCTGGCGACCGACGCCATCGCGGCGCTGGCCGCCAAGGACCCGACCTTCCCGTGGGCCGACTACGACAAGGAAGACCAGGCCGACCGCGACGGTGACGGCAACCTCTTCGAGCCGGACGGCGTGATCGACCACCTGGTGCTGGTGCACGCGGGTAAGGGCAAGTCGAGTGGCGGCGGCGACCAGGGCGTGTACGCCGTGTGGGCGCACTCCTCCTCGGTTCCGGGTGGTTACACCATTCCGGGCACCAGCCTGAAGGTGTCGAACTACATCGTGCAGCCCGAGGACGCCGGCGTCGGCGTCTTCGCCCACGAGTTCGGTCACGACCTCGGTCTGCCGGACCTCTACGACACCTCCGGCAACGCCGACTCCGACGTGGACTTCTGGGACCTGATGGCCTCCGGTTCACACTCCGGTGAGATCTTCCAGGCGCTGCCGACGCACATGGGCATCTGGGACAAGTGGGTGCTCGGCTGGGCCGACCCGCTGACCATCCGCCCCGGCTCCAACCCGCGTGAGGTCAAGCTCGGGCAGACCTCGCGTACGCCGATCGACGCCGAGGACGGCATCAAGGTCGACCTGCCGGACAAGGTGACCGTCCTGGCCACCCCGCACAGCGGCACCAAGATGTGGCACAGCAACAACGACCAGAGCTGGGCCGATGTCAAGCTGAGCCGTTCGGTCGACGTGCCCAACGCCGCGGACGCCAAGTTCTGGATGTGGAACAACTACATCATCGAGGAGGACTGGGACTTCGGCTTCCTCGAGCTGTCGACCGACGGTGGAACCACCTGGTCCGAGCAGAAGGTGTACGCCGAGGACGGCACGGTCGTCACGACGCCGGACAACTACGGCGACCCGAACGGCCGGATGAACGACTTCGGTGGCAAGAAGTACGGCCTGACCGGCAGCACCGAGGGTTGGCGTCACGACTACGTCGACCTGTCGGCGTACGCGGGTAAGACCGTCCAGGTGCGACTGCGCCTGGCCACCGATGAGGCGTTCGAGGAGCGCAACTGGTTCGTCGACGACTTCTCGGTGACCGGCGGCGGCGCCACCACGTGGAGCGACGACGTCGAGGGCGGCGCGAACGGCTGGGAGACCAGCGGCGGCACCTTCGTCGACACCACCGGCGCGGGCTGGAAGGTCTCCGGCGGCACCGAGGTGCACGCGCAGTACTACCTGGCCGAGTGGCGCAACTTCGACGGCTTCGACAAGGGCCTGAAGTACGCCTACGACACCATCTACTCGCACGAGGCGTGGAAGGTCGACCGGATCTCCTACAACGCCCCGGGCATGCTGGTGTGGTACCGGGACAGCGCGCTGGGCGACGTCAACCACGTCACCGGGCAGATGACCTCCCTGCCGAGCTACGGCGCCAAGGGTGGGCTGCTCATCGTCGACTCGCACTACCAGCCGTACCGGCGTACCGGCACGGCGGCCGAGAAGGACCCGTCGGTGACGGACAACCTGCCGAGCCGTCCGCAGTCGTCGAACGCGGCCTTCTCGCTCCAGAAGACGTACCCCTTCACGGAGTGCCTGGAGGCGGCGGGCGAGCCGTACAGCGCGTACTGCACGAAGTTCAAGGCGCAGGCTCCGGTGAAGGGCTTCACCGACGCCAAGGGCTGGTACCCGGGCATCGAGAT
Organism: Micromonospora sp. RB23; assembly: GCF_053585025.1. Lineage (NCBI taxonomy): Bacteria > Bacillati > Actinomycetota > Actinomycetes > Micromonosporales > Micromonosporaceae > Micromonospora > Micromonospora sp. RB23. The sequence goes on along the minus strand of NZ_CM132111.1, from coordinate 652,000 downwards.
CCGCGACGGTGCCGCGTACGCCCGGGACAACGACGCCTCCGTGGTCGTTCCGTCGCGTGGCAACGCGCCGTACACCACCCGGGTGACCAACCCGGACGGTAGCCCGGCGCCGGACTTCTACGGCGTGACCCTGGGCGGCGGCGCGATCGTGCTCGGCACGGGTAACCCGGCCGACGCGGGCGTGGAGAACGGCGTCTCGTTGACGATCCGTAAGGCCGCGAAGGACAACTCGTCCGCCACGATCTACGTCACCCCGGCGAAGAAGTGACGGTTTAACGGGTTCGGCAACTGATGGTGGGGCCGGTGGCGGGAACGCCACCGGCCCCACTGTCGTATCGCCTGATCTTATTGATCGAAACGTATCGCTGCGGACGTTGCCGGCCAGCCCGCCCCTCCTCGAGCGCAGATGAAGCGCGGGGGTGTGACGGTGAAAAGCGTTCCCAACAAAATCTTGCAACAAATCGACGCGCGCATCTTCCCACCCGTCCCAGCAGTGTCTATGTTCACCATTGGTCCCACTAGTGGGATCGATCTATCACCGGCCCGTACCCCCGTTGGGTCGGTTCCCTCACACCGGAGGTACCACGTGCGCAAAGTCGCAGTGGGTCTGCTCGGGCTTTCACTGACGGCGACGGGGCTGGCGTTCGGACCGTCCGCCAGTGCCGCGCCGCAGCCGAAATTGCCGACGGCCGCTCCGTCGGTCGCCGAGCCCGCCCTTGCCGACCACGACCTGCCGAACCCGCTGGAGGACAAGCGGCGAGCGCTGCGCCAGGAGGGCCTCAGCAAGGTCCTCACCGGCAAGGCCAAGGCACAGAAGGTCAACGGCAGCACGGTCGTCAAGGTCGGCAAGACCCAGGCCGACGGGGCCACCGCCCGCACCACCGGGGCGGGCACGGCCCAGACCGAGGACCAGTACGTCGAACTCTCCCGCGAGCGGACCGACAAGATCTTCGTGATCCTTGCCGAGTTCGGCAACGAGCGGCACCCGGACTACCCGGACAAGAACATCGACCCCGACACCGCGGGGCCGACCAAGTTCGACGGGCCGCTGCACAACCAGATCCCGGCGCCCAACCGGGCGGTGGACAACTCCACCGTCTGGCAGCCGGACTACAACGCCGACCACTACCGGCAGCTCTACTTCGGCACCAACCCCGGTGACGAGTCGCTGAAGCAGTACTACGAGGCCCAGTCCTCGGGTCGCTACAGCGTCGAGGGCGAGGTCACCGACTGGGTCAAGGTCAAGTACAACGAGGCCCGGTACGGCCGCTCGGACGACCCGATCGCCGACGACGACACCGCCAACCCGGCCAACGACCCGGCGGTCTGCGACAGCAACGTCTGCGACAACACCTGGGACCTGGTCCGCGACGCGGCCAACCAGTGGGTCGCCGACCAGAAGGCCGCCGGCCGTACCGACGAGGAAATCGCCGCCGACGTCAAGTCGATGGACGAGTACGACCGGTACGACTACGACGGTGACGGCAACTTCAACGAGCCGGACGGCTACATCGACCACTTCCAGATCGTCCACTCCGGCGGCGACCAGGCCGACGGCGACCCGATCCAGGGTGAGGACGCCATCTGGAGCCACCGCTGGTACGCGTACGCCTCGGACCAGGGCAACACCGGCCCGGAGGACTTCCCGGCCGGCGGCACCCAGATCGGCAACACCGGCGTCTGGATCGGCGACTACACCATCCAGCCGGAGAACGGTGGCCGGAGCGTCTTCTACCACGAGTACGGCCACGACCTCGGTCTGCCGGACGACTACAACGTCATCAACGGTGGCGACAACAACAACGAGCACTGGACCCTGATGGCCCAGAGCCGGCTCGGCGCCAAGAACGACGGCGGCATCGGCGAGCGCGGCGGCGACCTCGGCGCGTGGAACAAGCTCCAGCTCGGCTGGCTCGACTACGACACGCTCGGGCCGAACGAGAAGCGCGATGTGGTTCTCGGCCCGCAGGAGTACAACTCGCCGGAGGCGCAGGCCGCGGTGGTTAACCTGCCGCCGCGGGAGTACAGCTTCTCGAACGGTGCGCCGTTCGAGGGCAGCAAGCAGTTCTTCACGGGCAACGAGGACAACATCAACAGCACGATGACCCGGACGCTGGACCTCACCGGGAAATCGTCGGCCGCCCTGACCATGAAGGGCCGCTACAACATCGAGGCCGGCTTCGACTACCTGTTCTTCGAGGTGTCGGCCGACGGCGGCAAGACCTGGGCGACCCTGCCCGGCACCGTCAACGGCAACCCGCTGAAGGAGATCTCCCCCGGGCGTTTCGCCCTGGACGGCTCCAGCGGCGGCAAGTGGGTCGACGTCAACATCCCGATGAACTCGGCGGCGGGCAAGGTCGTGCAGTTCCGGCTGCGCTACCAGACCGACGGCGGCGTCTCCCGAGGTGGCTTCTACGGTGACGCGATCACCGTGACCGCCGACGGTCAGACCGTGTTCACCGACGGCGGCGAGAACGGCGCCAACGGCTGGACCTTCACCGGGTTGTTCGAGATCGCCTCGGCCACCTACACCAAGAAGTTCGCGAACTACTACATTGCCGGCACCCGGTCGTACACCTCGTACGACAAGTACCTCAAGACCGGCCCGTACTACTTCGGCTACCAGAACACCCGCCCGGACCTGGTCGACCACTACGCGTACCAGGAGGGTCTGCTGATCTCCTACTGGAACCTGCGGTGGGCGGACAACGACACGTTCGAGCACCCGGGTGAGGGTCGGAACCTGTACATCGACGCGCACCCGCGGCCGCTGTACAACCTGACCGGCGCCCCCTGGCGGGCCCGCGTCCAGGTCTACGACGCGCCGTTCAGCCTGAAGAAGGCCGACTCGTTCACGCTGCACATCAACAGCCAGGCCCAGTACGTCCGGGGCCAGGCCGCGCAGCCGCTGTTCGACGACACCCAGCAGTACTGGTACCCGGAGCTGCCGAACCACGGCGTCAAGCTCCCGGCTACCGGCCGGAAGATCCAGGTTCTGTCGCAGGACGGCATCAACACCACCGTCCGCTTCTTCTGATCCTCGGATCACGCGACACCGCACCACGCCGATGCCCGGGCAGGTCACCTGCCCGGGCATCGCCCGTTTCCGGGAACCTCGACCGGAGGCCGCACGTCCGACAACCGTGCGACCGCGAACCCGCACCACCCTGACCGGCCTCGGTCTGGCCACCCTGCTGGCGCTGACCGGCTGCGCCGGAACACCGAACGAGGGGGGCACCGTGTCCGCCGAGCAGATCCCGTCCGGCACTCCGGCGACCGGCGCGCAAGCGTCCTCCGCCGCACCGAAACCACCCACCGAACCGACGCCGTCGTCCCCCGCCGGCCGCCCGTCGCGCTCACGCGTCCCGCTTCCCACCCTGCGCCCGCCGACCGGCCCGCCGCGCAAGCCGACCGACGCCCGCCGGGCCAACGCCCTGGCCGGACGGATCAACCGGGGCGGCGACGGCCCCTGCTACGGCCTCGTCACCGACGACGGCCGGCAGTACGCGCTGCACGGCACCGGCAAGGGCACCTTCGCCGTCGGCACGACCGTCCGGGTGACCATCGGCCCCGCCGACCCGGCCGTCGACTGCGGCCCGGGCATCCCGGCCACCATCGTCGACATCCGGCCGGTCGGCTGACCGCCGGGGCCGGACACGGGCCGGCGAGACGGTCCCCTCCCGACAGGGTCCTAGGCTGTCAACCATGACCGACCAGCGCGGCGAAGCCGTCGACGAGTCCTGCGTCCTCACCGAGGGGCCGTGGACGCACCGTTTCGTCGGCGCCAACGGCAGCCGCTTCCACGTGGTCGAGGCCGGCACCGGGCCCATGGTGCTCTTCCTGCACGGCTTCCCCGAGCACTGGTGGGCCTGGCACCAGATGCTCCCCGCGGTCGCCGACGCCGGCTTCCGCGCGGTCGCCGTGGACCTGCGCGGCTACGGCGCGAGCGACAAACCACCCCGGGGGTACGACGGCTACACCCTCGCCGCCGACATCGCCGGCCTCATCCGGGCCCTCGGTGAACGCTCGGCGACACTCGTCGGCAGCGGCGTCGGCGGCATGGTCGCCTGGACGGTGGCGTCGTTCCACCCGACCCTGGTCCGCCGGCTGGTGGTCCTGGGCGCACCCCACCCGCTACGGCTGCGCGCCGCCATCTTCGCCGACCCACGCGGGCAGTTCGCCGCATCCACTCCGGCGTTGAAGTTCCAGCTCCCCCGCTACGAGCACGTGCTCACCAGGGACGGCGCGGCGGGCGTCGAAGAGATCCTGCGCCGCTGGGCCGGCCCACGCTGGGTCGCCAGCGCGGACTTCGAGGCGTACGCCGAACGATGTCGGGAGGCGATGCGCATCCCGCAGGCCGCCTTCTGCGCGCTGGAAGGCTACCGCTGGGCCTTCCGTTCCGTGCTGCGGCTGCACGGCTACCGATTCGTGCGCCTCATGCAGAAGCCACTGGTCACTCCGACTCTGCAACTGCACGGGGCGGCCGACGTCGCCGCCCTGCCACGGACCGCCCTCGGGTCGGGCCGGTACGTCGTCGCGCCGTACGAGTGGCGTCTGCTGGACGGGGTGGGGCACTTCCCGCACCTGGAAGCCCCCGAGCTGGTACTCGGCGAGATCCTGCGGTGGGCGAAGTCGTGACCCGTCAGACCCGCTGCTCACGGAGGTCGCTGACCTCGGCGGCCGGCGCCCAACCCTGGTAGACGCCGAAGTCGAACACCTCCAACCGCATCGCCTCGGCCACCGGCCAACGACCGCCCGTGTACTCGACACGCAGCCAGGCGTCGTGCTCGCCGAGCACGATGAACGGCTGCCCCTGCCACGTGCAGGTGGTCCGCACGTACGCCAGATCCTCGATCTCGCTCGCCGGCAGCACCCGCACGTAACGGCCCGCGCGGACCTCCTCGAAGCCCTCGCCCGGCTCGGGCTGGTAGAGGCGGATGTCGTCGCCGTCCGGGCTGGCCTGGTACTCCCGGCCCTGCCACCGGGCCACGTAACCGTCGCGCATCACTCCTCCGGAACCCGTCGCCAGGTGACCGCGTCCGTGTCGAGGACCGCGACCACCCGTTCGGTGCCGTCGTCGCCGATCCGCCAGAGCTGTGCACCGTGCGGGAGGCGGGCGCTGTCCACCTTGAACTCCGCCACCACGTCACTGCTCTCGCCCGGGGCGAAGCCGTTGCCCCGGAACGGCGGACGCTCGATGACCCAGCCCTCCATCGCACGCATCGCCGCCTCGTTCTGCCCACCGTACGGAATCCGGTAGAGGCTGGGCCGGTGCGCCGGCCACCGCAGCACGTAGATCTCCTCGGCGTCCCGCACGAACGGCGAACCGGGGTAGTTCAGGCCCAATGCGTCGTGCAGCTCGGCCGGCGTGGTCAGGTGGGCCAGCTCACCGGCCCGGTGCACGAAACCCGAGACCCGGTCGTACCCCCGTTCCAGGTAGTACGCGAGTTGGCTGGGCGCGATCGCCTTCTGCATGACGGTCGGGCGGGCCGGGTCGACCGCCGCCGGGGCGTACCGGGGACGGGCGGTGGGCTCCGCCTCGGCCGCCGGCTCCACCGGGTCGACCTCCAGATCGTCGCCGAGGCCCACCTCGGCCGCCCAGTTGGCCAACGCGACGATCTGGTCACCGGGCAACTTCGCGCCAACCGGGGTACCCGGGTTGACCGCGAACGACCAGTCCTCGTCGGGCCAGCGCCGGATCAGTTGGGCGAACTTCACCCGGACGGTGTCGACAGCGCCGTCGACGTGGTCGGCGAGGCGCTCCGGGGACGTGTAGACCACCACGTACGTCTCGCCGTCGAGGCGGGCGGTGCGCCAGACGAAGCCCGGGTCGCCGGGACGGCTGCCCCGCTTCGAGTCCGCCGCCGCCGGCAGCAGCACCCGGGCCAGCAGCAGAGTGGACAGGAACGTGTCCGTGCTCCCGGCCCCGGCAGCGCCGAGCAGGTCCTCCTCGACGGTGTTCGCCGGCTGGAACTGCGGCGACACCGGCTCGTCGACCGTCGGACGGTCGGCGGCATCCGCGATCTCCGCCTCCGCCTCGGCGGCGGGACGCGCCGGCTCGGATTCGTGACCTGCCGGGAATCGGAACGACCGGCCGGTGTCGCCGTCGGCACCGGAGTCAGCGTCGCCGGCCGGACGGGGGCCGCCCAGACCGACGTCGGTGGCCGGGCCGGGAACGCCCGGACCAGCCTCGGCGGCCGGGGCGACGACTGGTGGATCCAGCAGACCCGCTCCACTGCCCCAGACGGCCGAAGCAGCGGCAGGGTCGGGCGCGGACGGGCTGAACGGTGGCGGGGCGGTGGTGGTCGGGCCGGGTCGCCGCGTGGTGTCGAAGAAGGGGCCGACCTCGCCCGGGTCGAGGAGATCCCGGGACTCGATGATGGTGCCCTCGATGACGATGGGCGTGAACCCGCGGCGGGGGGCGGGCGGGCCGGAGACCGGTTCCGCGACCGTCGGCGGCAGTTCCTCCACCGGCTCGAAGCGCCGCCGTTCCGCGGGACGGTCACGCGGGATCGCCTGGGTCTCGTCCGCCGGGGATGTCGAGCCGGCGGTGTGGGTCGGCGGCGGCGCGCCGTTGACCGGACCGGGCGCCCGGAACGCGTGGGTGGGCTCCTCGGCCAACGGATCGGGCCGTCGCGGCGGCAGCGGCTGCGTGGCCTCGTCGTCGATCAGCGGCGCTCGTACCAGCCGGGCTGTGCCCGGGTCGGCGGGCGGCCACGACCCGCGGCCGGCGTCCGGCGTGGGCATCGCGAAAGCCTGGGTCGTGCTGTCGCCGCCCGGCGCGTCGGCGGGGCGGCGGCGCGGGAAGGGCTGGCTACCACGCCCGAACCGCGAGGGCGGTACGGCCCGGTCGCCCGTCCGACCGTCGACCGGAGGCGGTCCCGACTGCCGACCGGACGTCGGTTCGAAGAAGGAACGCCGACCGTCCTGGTTGGTGCCGTCACCGGCGGCCGAACCGCCGCCCGCACCGCCCGGCCGGATCGCGGACGGCCGACCGGCGCGTGGAATCGGCTGGTCGACGGGGGTGGTGTTGGTGCGGTCGGCACCGAGCGGCACGTACCGCGACGGGGCCGTACGGCTCGTCGCCGGCCCGACGCCGGCGCCCGGCCGGACGGGACGGGGCGGTTCGGTCGGCTGCCGTGGCCCGGCGGCGGGCACATCCTCCACGCCGGAGCGGCGCGGCAGGTCACCCAGACCGGGCGAGCGGGTGGAAACGCCCGAGGCGGGAGGCGGACTCACGGGGGGCGTCGCACCCCTCGGTTCAGGTCGTCCGGACGATGCCGGCTCGGAGACCGGCGGCGCAGGCGGTACGGACCCGGCGGTGGGTGGGGCATCCCGACCGGTCGTACCCGACCGGAACCGGGAAAGGGTCTCGGCCCGCTCAAGTCGGGCCCGGGCGCCCATGGCGCGGCCCGGCAGCCGGACATCACCTCGGGATAGCTGCGACACGAACCAGGACGGCAGGTACCCCTCGACGGGCAGCCCGGGGTTGACCGCGAGCCACCACTCGTGGTTGGGCCAGCCGAGAGCGAGATCGGTGAACGGGACACGGCGGTGGGTGCCCGCGTGCTCGCCGAGGCAGGCCCGTAACGCCGCGGCGGAGGTGAAGGCCAGCACGTGCGTCCGGCCACCCGTCGTCCACGTGCCCCAGCCGGCCGCCTGACCGGACGACGCCGGAGTGGAGACGGGCAACAGCAGATCGGTGCGGGACAGGAGGCGGAAGTACAGCTCCTGGTCGTTGGCGCGCAGCGCCTCCCGCATCGCCACCTCGGCCTCCGTGGCCGGCTCCCATTCGGTCACGGCCACCTCTCCTCCCGAGAACAGGCCACAGGTATCGCGTACAACCTACAAGGTGGCATCAAGATCACAATGGCTGGCCGGCGGCGGTCCGCCCCGGCGACGGCGAGGCGATAACATCCCGTTCCGGAGCCGACACGATACGGAGGCTGTCGATGTCCCGGTCGATTGCGCGCCCGGTCCTGGCCGGTCTGGCGGTCGCGCTGCTGACCGGCGCGACAGCTCCGGCCGTCGCCGCCGGCCCGCTCCGGAAGGCCCCGGCCTGCGCGACCCCACTGACGCCCGTTCGACCGGTCGAGGCCACACCCTGGCCCCAGCAGCGGTACGACCCCGCACGGCTCGCGCCGCTGACCACCGGCGCGGGGGTGACGGTCGCGGTGGTCGACTCCGGCGTCGACCGGGTACACCCCCAGTTGGTGGGGCGGGTGCTGGCCGGCACCGACCTGCTCGAACCGGGCGGGGACGGCGGCCGGGACTGCGCCGGACACGGCACCGGTGTGGCGAGCATCATCGCGGCGGCGCCACGGCCTGACGTCGCCTTCCACGGCCTGGCGCCGGCCGCCCGGATCCTGCCGGTACGCGTGAGTGAGCAGCAGGTGGTGCAGGGCCGCGAGTCGGGACGCACGGTCAGCGCCGGCGAGTTCGCCCGCGCCATCCGCTGGGCCGTCGACCACGACGCCGACGTGGTGAACCTCTCCGTGGTGCTGTACGCCGACGACCCGCAGGTCAGTTCCGCCGTCCGGTACGCCGTCGAGCGCGACGTGGTGCTGGTGGCCGCCGTGGGCAACCTGCACGACAGCGGTGACCCGCGCCCGTTCCCGGCCGCGTACGACGGGGTGCTCGGGGTGGGCGCGATCGGGGCGGACGGGACGCGGGCGGCGTTCTCCCAGACCGGCTCGTACGTCGATCTGGTCGCCCCGGGCAGCGAGGTGCTGGTCGCCGCGCCGGCGCAGGGCCATCAACGGGTGGAGGGCACCAGTTACGCCGCGCCGTTCGTGGCCGCCACCGCGGCGCTGCTGCGCGCGTACCGCCCCGAGCTGACAGCCGCCGAGGTGGTGGAGCGGATCGTCGCCACGGCCGATCCGGCGCCGGGCCCGGGACACGGCGGCGGGTACGGGGCCGGCGTGTTGAACCCCTACCGGGCAGTCACCGAGACCGGTGGCCGGCAAGGTGGTCCCCGATCGGCCGCCGCGCTCGCCGACGACCGGACCGATCGGGCGGCGCTGGCCCGCCAGTCGCGTCGAGCGACCGCCCGGGACCGGGCTCTGGTAGCCGGCGCGGTGATCGGCGTGACGGCGGTCGCCGTGGTGGTGCTGGCCCTCGTGCTGCCCCGTGGCGCGCGCCGACGATGGCGACCGGCCGAGCCGGCCTGACCCGACCGGGTCGCCGCCGTGGCCCTCGCCCGAGGGCGACCGGGGCACCGACGCGGTCATGGTCAGCGCTCCCGGCCCACCGACGTCACTGGAACAGCCCGGTGTTCTTCTTCTCGGTGTCGAGGTAGTCGGCAGCGGAGTCGTCCACCGCCAACTTGATGGCTCGCAGCATCGCCTGCAGATCCTGCGAGGCGGAGCGCCACCGCGCCTGGCGCTGCTCGTACGCCTGGCGGGCATCACCGGACCAGGCCGACACCAACGGCGCAGCGTCACGTTCGAGCTGGCCGAGCTGCGAGTCGAGCGTGTTCAGCGCCCGCTGAATGTCCGCGCCGGCCTGTTGCAGCGCGGCGAAGTTGACGACCAGCACACCGTTGTCCATCGGAACACCCTCCCGGCAGGTCAGAGCGGCAGCTGGATGCCGCCGCGGTTGGTGCCGGCCACCCGGCTGGCCGCCTCGTCGTCCGAGACGTCGTACTGGTGGCCGGCGGTGCGGATGGCACCGGCGGTCTCCCGCAGCGCGCGGTGCAACGCCGCCTGATCCTCTGCCCACTGTCGCTTGACCTGCTCGAACGACCGCCCGCCGGCGCCGCGCCAGGCCTGCTGCAACACCTCCAACTCGGCCAGCAGGCCGGTCAGCATGGACTGCAACGACTGGTCCACCTGCTCGAACTTCGTGGCGGTCTGCTTCATCACCGCCGCTTCTGCCTGGGTCTGGGACACCCGGACGTCACCTCGTCTCCTCGGTCGTGCCTGGCTGTCAATGCGCCCGCGGTGGGAGCGCACCGCTCGCGTGACCCGCTCGCCAAGCTCGGTCGCACACGGGTCAGCGATGAACTTCGTGGCTGACGGTAGCGGCCCGGTAGCGGTTCTGCTACCCCCGGGCTCTCCCCTGTGGACAACCACGGCAGCCATCGGTCGCCTACGATGTGCGGCAGCCCGGTCGCGGCGCGTGACGGGCATCCGGAGGCGGTCGGCCGCCGGGCACGTCCAGACTGGTCGAGGAGGCGTGATGCCGCCGATCACCACTTCAGGCGCGCAGCCGGCGAGCCACGCCGGGTGGGGCCCGAGCGCCGCCTCCCCGACGACCGGGCCGGATGGCTCCGCCGCCTCGCCGGTCGACACCGCACCGGACATCGGATCGACCACGGCCGGCGGCAGCGCGTCGAACACTCTCGGCGACGTGTCCGGGAACGGCGTACCCCGTCGACGAGCCACCGCGCGGTGGGCCGCGATCGGTCGGCTCGGCGCGGGCATGCGCGTGGGCCAACTGGTCACCGGGCAGGTCGCCGCCGCGGTCGTGATCGCCGCCCTCGGCCGGGGGGCTCCGGTCGTGATCGCCGCGCTGCTGGTGGCGGCACTTCTCGTGGCGGCCGTCTGCGTCCGGTTCCGGGGCCGGTGGCTCTTCGAGTGGCTGGGGGCCGCCGCCGGGCACGTGGCCCGGCGGCGCGGGTTGGACGAGCGGGCGGGTCCGGCCGAACTGCTCGACCTGGTCGCTCCCGGCGCCGTGGTCGGCTCGACCGAGCTGTCCAGTGGGCAGGCGGCGATCCTGGAGGACACCGGCGGCATGGTGGTGCTGCTGGAACTCGGAGACCCTGGCGACCTCCTCGGCGACGCGCCCCGGGCGATCCCCGCGCCGTCCACGCTGCTGCCGACGCCGGGCCCGGACGTGCCACCGGTACGGATCCAACTGCTCCTCAGCGGTACACCGGCCCCCGTTCCGACCGCGGGTGGCACGGTCGGAACCTCGTACCGCCAGCTCACCGACGGACGCCTCGTCGGGCGGGAGCGGGCGGTGCTGGCGGTCCGGGTGCTGCGGGCGGACGGCTGGCCACCGGAGGCGCTGCGCCGGGCGCTCGCCGGCACGACCCGCCGGATCATCCGTCGGCTCGGGCCACTGACCGCCCGGCCGCTCGGCGTGCCCGCAGCACTGCGTGTCCTGGGCGAACTGGCCCATCACGACGGCGAGCCGGTGCTCCCGACCTGGCCGTCGCTGCGCACCGGCGCCTTGGTCCAGGCCACGTTCCGGCTGGTCCGCTGGCCGCAGGCGGGTGGGGCGGCCGCACGGCGGCTGGTGCCCCGGCTGCTGACGCTGCCGGCGACCGCGACGACGGTGTCGCTCTGCGTGGGACCGGCCGCTGGTGTGGACGCCGCGGTGACCGAGCTGACGGTACGCCTCGCCGCCACGTCGACGGCCGAACTGACCGTGGCCGTCGACGCGCTGGGCCGCCTCGTCGACGGCACGGGCGGGGAACTGCGGCGACTCGACGGCGCACACCTGGACGGCCTGGCCGCCACGCTGCCGCTGGCGCTCATCTCGGCCGGACGTTCCGAGGCGGCGCTGGACGACTGGGAGCTGCCCTTGGGCGAGGCCGGGATGATGGTCGGCACCAACCGGCACGGTGGCGCGCTCACCGTACGGCTGTTCCGGCCGGAGGGCACGCGGGTGCTGTTGGTGGGCGGGGTACCGGCCGCTCAGCTCGTCGCGTTGCGGGCGATGGCCCTGGGAGCGCTGGTGGTGGTGCAGACCGCGCGACCGCGCGTCTGGGAACCGTTCGTACGGGGGGTGGGCGCCCCAGGCGGCACGATTCCGCTGATCCCGCCGGGTCGGCCCGTCGCCGATTCGGCCGGCAACGCGCTACGACCGTTGCTGCTGGTCGTCGATACCGGACCGGCGCCGGCCGACACCGAACCCGGCCCGGCATGGCGTGCGACCCTCGTGGTGCGTGACGAACTGACACCGGCCGACGTGGACACGTTGAGCCGCGCCGACCTGGCCGTGCTGCAACGACTGCGCCCAGCGGAGGCGGTACTGGCCGGGTCGGCGCTCGGCCTGGGCGACTCGGCCGGCTGGCTCACCCGCATGCGCGACGACATGGTGGCGGTGGTGAACCGCCGCGCGCTGCGGTGGGCGCTGCTCGCCCCGACTCCGATCGAGGCCCAGCTGATCGGCCGGCCGGCACGGGCCTGAGCCGGCCCCGCGCGAGGCGGGCCGACCCTTGATGGTCAACTGCCGGGTTACGCCCGTGGATGGTCCGTGGCACGATCCCCGCCATGGGTTTTCTGAAAGGGTTGCTGATTCGGCTGGCCACCACGGCACTGGCCTTCTGGTTGGCCACGCTGCTCATTCCAGGCATCGACCTGGAGTCGACCTCCGCCGTTCAGACGGTCACCACACTCATCCTGGTGGCGGCGATCTTCGGTGTCGTCAACGCGGTGCTCCAGCCGGTCATCAAGACCGTCGGCTGTGGCTTCTACCTGCTCACGCTCGGCCTCATCGCACTGGTGGTGAACGGGCTGCTGTTCCTGCTCACCAGTTGGATCGCCGACCAGGCCGGGCTGCCGTTCTCGGTGGACGGGTTCTGGCCGGCCGCCGTCCTCGGCGCCCTGTTCGTGAGCATCGTGACCTGGATCCTCGGGGCCGTCCTCGACCGGGACTGACCGACCACCGCCGTCCCGCCCCGCCCGGCCCCGTCGGGCGGGGCGGGGCGGTGACCAGAGTTCGGGAATTGGCCGGCTGGCGGCCCCCTCGGCTCGGTTAGCGTCGCCGACGTGTTCTCCCTGACCCGGCCCGACGGCCACCTGCTCAGCACCGATCCCACCCGACTCGACCTGGAGCGCGTGCACCACTGGTTGTCCACCGACGCGTACTGGGCGCTGGGGCGCGACCGGGAGAGCGTCGTGCGGGCGTTCGCGGGGTCGCTGCCGTTCGGCATCTACCGGACCGACGACGACAGCCAGGTCGCGGTGGCCCGCGTGGTCACCGACCGCGCCACCTTCGCCTGGCTCTGCGACGTGTACGTCGACCGGGCCGCGCGAGGGCTCGGCCTGGGCACATGGCTGGTGGGCGCGGTCCGCGACCACCTGGACGAGCTGGGCGTACGCCGGATCCTGCTGATCACCAACGACGCGCACGAGGTGTACGCGCGGGTGGGCTTCACCCCGTTGGCCGTTCCCGAGCGGTGGATGAACCTCGACCGGCGACCGCCGGTGACTCCTGTCACCGGAAAGGAACAAAACGGAGGTTAGCCCCTTACGGTGGAGGCGTGACGCCACTCCGCCTGGGATACCTCTACGGCATCGGCGCGTACCTGCTCTGGGGTTTCTTTCCGCTGTACTTCAAGCTGCTGCGGCCCACCGGCCCGCTGGAGATCCTGGCCCACCGGATCGTCTGGTCCGTGCTCTTCGTGGCCCTGCTGCTCGGTGCGCTGCGCAACATCGGCTTCCTGCGGACGCTGCTGCGCCGACGCGCGGCGCTCGCCGGGATCGTCGCCGCAGCGACGCTCATCGCCGTGAACTGGGGCACCTACATCTACGGCGTCAGCTCCGACCGGGTGGTGGAGACCGCGCTCGGCTACTTCATCAACCCCCTGGTGGTGGTGCTGCTCGGGGTGACGGTGCTGCGGGAGCGGCTACGGGCCGCGCAGTGGGTGGCGCTGGGCATCGGCGGGTCCGCCGTCGCGGTGCTCGCCGTCGACTACGGCCGGCTGCCCTGGCTGGCGCTGACCCTGGCGTTCAGCTTCGCCGGCTACGGCCTGATCAAGAAGCAGCTCGGGCTGCCCGCCACCGAAGGGCTCTTCGTCGAGTCTGCGGTGCTGGCGCTGCCCGCGCTGGGTTACCTGGCCTGGCTGTCCCGCCACGACGGACTGACCTTCGGGCACGTCTCGGCCGGGCACACCGCGCTGCTGGTGCTGGCCGGCGCGGCCACCGCGATTCCGCTACTGCTCTTCGCCGGGGCCGCCAACCGGCTGCCGCTGACCGGCCTCGGCATGATCCAGTACCTGGCGCCGGTCCTCCAGCTCGCCTGCGGTGTGCTGATCTTCCACGAGCCGATGCCGCCGGCCCGCGTCGCCGGCTTCGCGCTGGTCTGGCTCGCCCTGGTGGTCTTCACCGCCGACGCCATCCGCCAGGCCCGCCGCGCCCGCAGCACCCGCCCCATCGTGGTCGATCATGGAGTTGTGGTGCCCGCCGAACACTAGTTCGGGTGTTTTGTCACCCACCACAACTCCATGATCGACGGGGTGGGGGTGGGGCGGGGTGGGGTGGGGGTGGGTTACGGGACTGCGTAGGTGAGCAGGGGGGTGCCGTCGGCTCGTTGGAGTTCCACGCTGACCAGCTCCGCGTCGGTGAAGCGGGTCATGCCGGTGAACACCAGGTCGTCGCCCGGCGCGGCGAGCCACGAACCGATCTGTTCGCTGGCGCCGCTGGGCCCCTTCGCCACCAGACGGAACGGGTACGCCTTGCCGTAGCTCGTCCGCGCGTCGTACCCGCAGTGCATGGTGATCTCGGTGCCCCACTTGCTGCCGGTCAGGCCGATGTCGGCGTGCACCGGACCGGCGACCGCCACCGGCCGCATGGCGACCATCGACACCTGCGGGGTGGGGCGGGGGGTGCCCTGCGCCACCGGAGGGCCCGACGGGCTGACCGGTCGGGGCAGGAGCGTGGCCGTCCCGGCACCGACCACCAGGGCGAGCGCGGCGGCGGCCAGCGCCGTCAGGGCGTACCGACGACGGGTCCTGGCGCGCTCGCGGCGCCGGCGCGCCCGGGCCTCCTCGAGCAGCGCGGGCGCCCGGGGCGCGGTCGGCGGTGGCAGGAACTGTTCCAGGCCCGCCGGGTCGAGGCGGCCGAGCAGTCCCGGTAGGACGGCGATCTCGGCGACGGCGTCCCGACAGGAGGCGCAGCCGCCCAGGTGTCGCTCGTAGGCCGCCCGCTCGGCGGGGGCCAGGGCGCCCAGCACGTACGCGCCGTCGTCGTGCGCGAACTCGCACCGAGTCATCCCGTCACCCCCATCTCGGCCAGGACCAACCGTAGTGAGCGCAGCGCGTAGTGGGTGCGCGACTTGACGGTGCCCGGCGGCACCCCCAGCCGCGACGCCGCCTCCGCCACCGACCGCCCCTGGTAGAAGCACTCCACCAGGACTTCACGGTGGGTGGGGCTGAGCCGGTTCAACGCCTCGGCGACGGTCCACGCCTCCACGGCGCGCTCGGCCTCGTCGACGACCTCCGGCGGCTCGGGAATCTCGTCGGTGAACACCTCGCCGACCCGGGTGGAGCGTCGACGCCAGGCGTCGATGGCCAGGTTGCGGGCGGTCGTGAACAGCCAGGCCCGCACGGAGCCCCGTTGCGGGTCGAGGGACTCGGGGTGCCGCCAGGCCCGCAGCAGCGTCTCCTGCACCAGGTCCTCGGCCCGCTGTCGGTCGCCGTTGACGAGCCGCAGGGCGTGCGCGTACAGCGCCTCCGCGTGCTCGTCGTGCAGCGCCCGCAGCAGTTGGGCGTCATGGTCGCTGATGGCGGTCTCCTCACTTCCGGCGCGTGTCCGGCGGTGCGTCCGCCCGGGAATACGTGCGGTCACGCCGAACGGTTCAGCCCGAGGTCACACCGCTGGCGGCCGGGCAGCTGTTCACGCCTGGTTCACATCGCGGCCGACGACCGCTCACCGCGTCCTCCTAGCGTCCGGCTGGTACGCCGCCTGTCATGCCACCCACTTACCTGGAGGCCCCTGAAATGAGCGACCGTCCCCGGCTGCTCCCGCTGCTCAGCGGCAAGCGCCACGGCACCCGCGATGCCATGACCTGCCTGTACCGCTGCGGCAACGCCTGTGACCACCCCGTCCCGAACACGTCCGACAACGCGTACTTCGGTGACGTGGTCGACGCGGAGGTCTCCCGGCGCGGCGTGGTCCGGGCCGGCGCGGTCGGTGCCCTGGTGCTCGGTTTCGGTGGCGCGGCGGCCGGCGCGCTGGCCGGCGCGGCCCCCGCCGTCGCGGCCCCCGCCCTCCCGGAGGTGCCGGAGAACTTCGGCTTCGGCCGTCCCACCACCGGTGTCGGTAGCGGCGCGCTGACCTTCAAGCCGATCCCGCCGAACAAGCTGGACACCCTGGTCGTGCCGAACGGCTACGACCATGCCGTGGTGATCAAGTGGGGTGACCCGGTGCTGCCGGGTGCGCCGGCGTTCGACCTGCACCAGCAGAGCGCCGCAGCGCAGTCGAAGCAGTTCGGTTACAACAACGACTTCGTGGGCGTGCTGCCGCTGGACAAGCAGGGCAAGCGGGCGCTGCTCGTGGTCAACCACGAGTACACCAACGAGGACCTGATGTTCCCGGGCTTCCCCGGCCTGGACGGGCTCTCCGTGGAGCAGTTGCGCACCGCCATGGCCGCGCACGGCATGTCCGTGGTGGAGCTGGAGCGGGTCGGTGGCACCGGGCAGTGGAAGCCCGTGAGCAACGGCCGCCGGCCGTACAACCGGCGGGTCACCGCGCTGAGCACCAAGTTCGACCTGACCGGTCCCGCCGCCGGCTCGGCGTGGCTGAAGACCGCGGCCGACCCCAAGGGTCGTACGGTCGTCGGCACGCTGAACAACTGCTCCGGTGGCGTCACCCCGTGGGGGACTGTGCTCTCCGGCGAGGAGAACTTCAACCAGTACTTCGTGGGCGCGGACGCCGCCCCGGCCGACCTGAAGCCGAAACTCGACCGGTACGGCATCAGCACCGCCAGCCGCTACCCCAGCGGCAGCCGCAAGTGGGAACGCGCCGACGAGCGCTTCGACCTGGCCCGGCACCCCAACGAGGCGCACCGGTTCGGGTGGGTCGTCGAGATCGACCCGTTCGACCCGGAGAGCCGCCCGCGCAAGCACACCGCGATGGGCCGCTTCAAGCACGAGGGCGCCAACGTCATCGTCGCCAAGGACGGCCACGTGGTCGCGTACATGGGCGACGACGAGCGGTTCGACTACCTGTACAAGTTCGTGTCGGACAAGAAGTTCCTCAAGGGCAACTCCTGGGCCGCCCGCAAGCACAACCTCACCCTGCTGGAGTCCGGCACGCTCTACGTGGCGAAGCTCGACCAGACCAGCGCCGCAGAGATCGACGGCTCCGGCACGCTCCCCACCGACGGCGCGTTCAACGGCCGGGGACGCTGGATCAAGCTGGTCAGCGGCAACAGGTCGTTCGTCGACGGCATGACCGCCGCGGACGTGCTCACCTTCACCCGGCTCGCCGGCGACAAGGTCGGCGCGACCAAGATGGACCGTCCCGAGGACGTCGAGCCGAGCCTGCTCACCGGCAAGGTGTACGTGGCGTTGACCAACAACACCGACCGCGGCAAGGCCGGCAAGGCGGCGGCCGACGAGGCCAACCCGCGCAACGCCAACAAGCACGGGCAGATCCTGGAACTGGTCGAGGACCGCAACGACAACACCTCGGAGACCTTCGCGTGGTCGCTGCCGATCGTCTGCGGCGACCCGACCGACCCGTCGACCTTCTTCTCCGGGTACGACAAGACCAAGGTCTCCCCGATCTCCTGCCCGGACAACGTCGCCTTCGACGCCACCGGCAACCTGTGGATCTCCACTGACGGCAACGCGCTGGGCAGCAACGACGGCCTCTTCGCCACCGCCGTGGAGGGTCCGGAGAAGGGCCACCTCAAGCAGTTCCTGACCGTGCCGATCGGCGCGGAGACCTGCGGCCCGTTCATCACCGGTGACAACCGCTCGGTGTTCGTCGCGGTGCAGCACCCGGGCGAGATCACCGGCGCGTCGGTGGAGAACCCGGCCTCCAACTGGCCCGACGGCGACTACGCCAAGCCGGGCGTCGTGGTCACCTGGCGCCTCGACGGCGGCCCGGTGGGCAGCTGACGTTTCCCTGGCGGTTCGGCGCCGGACCGCCCCCGGAGGCCCTCTCCCAGCCCGGGAGAGGGCCTCTGGCGCGTCTCTCCGCGGTCAGTGGTCGGCGGCGATGCCGTCGGCGACCGTACGGGCCACGGTGAGCAGCTTCGCGCGTACGACGCGCGCGGAGGTCATCATCTCGCTCGCGGGCAGGGCGCAGGCGAGCACGACCCGACGTTCCATGTCCTTGTCGGGAGCGACGAGCACCGCCGCGCAGGCCACCCCCTGGCGGAACTGTCCCAACTCCAACTGCATCCCCCGGCGGTCACCGGCTGCCAGGTCGGCCTCGAACGCCTCGCTGGTCGTCAGCGTGGCACCGGTGAAGGGGCGCATGCCGTACTCGCGGAGATAGCGGAAGCGCTGCTCGGTGGTCAGGGTGGCGAGCAGGGACTTGCCGAGAGCGGTCGCGTGGGCCCCCTCGTCGAAGCCCGGGACGAGATCTTCGAGGTAGGGCGACCGGTGCCCCTCGGCCACCGCCGTGATGGCCACCTGGCCGCCGACGAAACGGCCCAGGAAGTGGCTGTAGCCGGTGTCGACGGCGGCACGTCGCAACGTCTCGCCGACCACCGGCGGCCCACGGAACGCCGTCACCAACTCGCGGTAACGGTCGGCCACCTCGAGGCCCACGATGTACGTGCCGTCCTCGCGACGGATCACGTAACCCTCGTACGCGAGGGTGCGAACGAGGTGGTAGGTGGTGGCCACGGTCAGCTCACACCGTCGGGCGATCTGCTTGACGGTCAGGCCCTTGGGGGCGCGACCGACCGACTCGAGCACCCGCAGTGCTCGGGACACGCTGCGGATCAGGTCCGAAGGTTCTGCCAAGGGGTCGCGCACAACCACCTCCGCCGCCGGGGACTTACACCATATGAAAAACAGGCCGCGTGCGAAATGCCTGTTCGGATCGAGGATGCCAGATCACCATCCACTCCTCGTACACCAGCGGTCACCAGGAGTTGCCTGAGCGTGACTCGCGTAGGTTTGCCACACGATGACCGACACCGCCCTCACCCCCGCCCGCGTTCGTACCCGCCCCATCCGGGCCAGCGCCGGTGCCGTGGTCACCACCGTGGCCTGCGTACTGCCCGTCTTCCTCCTCGGCGGCCTCGCCGTCCAGATGGGTACGGACCTCCGCTTCTCCCCCGCCGGGCTGGGTCTGGCCGTCTCCGTCTACTTCGGCGTGAGCGCGCTGGCCTCGGTGCCCTCCGGACGCCTCGTCGAGCGGTACGGGCCGGCGCTGGTGGCCCGCTGCGGCATCCTGCTCGCCGCCGGGTCGATGCTGGCGGTGGCGGCGCTCGCCCGCTCGTACGAGGTGCTGCTCGCCCTGCTGGCGCTCAGTGCCGCCGCGAACGCCCTCGGCCAACTGGCCAGCAACGCGGCGCTCGCCGAGCACGTCCCGCCGAGCAGGCAGGGGCTGTCGTTCGGCGTCAAGCAGGCGGCGATCCCGGTCTCGACCCTGCTGGCCGGCGCGGCGGTGCCCACCATCGCGCTGACCGCCGGCTGGCGCTGGGCGTTCGTGGTCGCGGCCGTCGCGGCGCTGACGACGCTGCCGGCCGTACCCCGGCAGGTGTCCGGTCGTGCCCGTCGGGCCGACGCGGCGCGCGGTGGCCGGGCCACGACGGCCCTAGTGGTGGTCGGCGCGGCGGCGACGTTGGCGGCGGGCGCGGCCAACGCGCTCGGCACCTTCCTGGTCGACTCGGCCGCCGCCCGGGGCCTCTCGCCGGCTCTCGCCGGCCTCACCCTGACTCTCGGCAGCGCGGTCTGTGTCGTGGCCCGGGTGGGTGCCGGCGGACTGGCCGACCGACGCGCCAACGGCCACGTCGCGCTCATCGCCGCGATGCTGGTGATCGGCGCGGTCGGGCTGGGCCTGCTCGCGGTGACCGGCCCGGTGCCGCTGGTGGCGGGGGTGGTGCTCGGGTTCGGTCTGGGCTGGGCGTGGCCCGGCCTCATGAACTTCGCAGTGGTCCGGCTGCACCCGCAGGCTCCGGCCGCCGCCACCTCGATCACGCAGACCGGGGTGTACGCGGGAGGCTGCCTCGGCCCACTGAGCCTCGGTCCACTCGCCGCCCACCTGGGCTACCCGGCGATGTGGGTCACGGCCTCGGTGGCGATGCTCCTGGCCGCCGCCCTCATGCTGACCGGCAGCCGCCTCCTGACAACCCCCTGACCCCGGCCCGGCCCCGCCCGCCCGGCCCCGCCCGGTGATCATGAAGTTATCGCTCAATCACACGGCGTGTCGAGGCGATAACTTCATGATCAACGCGGACCGACGGGCGTTGGGACGGTCAGCTGGTGCGGTCGGCGATGTAGTCGCAGAGCGACTCCAGGGCCTGGCGGGACGGGCTTGCCGGGAGCGGAGCCAGGCAGGCGCGGGCGTCCTCGGCGTAGCTGCGCACGGTCTCCCTGGCACGCTTGAGCGCCGGGCTCTCCCGCAGCAGCCCCAGGGCCTCGGCGTGCAGGGCGTCGTCGGTCAGCGGACCGGTCGCCAGGATCTCCCGCAGCCGCACCGAGGAGGCGTCGGAGTCGTCCGCCGCACGGGCGTAGAGCACCGGCAGCGTCGGGACGCCCTCGCGCAGGTCCGTACCGGGCGTCTTGCCCGACTGCACCGACTCGGACGCGATGTCGAGCAGGTCGTCGGAGAGCTGGAAGGCGACGCCGATCGTCTCGCCGTAACCGGCGAGGGCCTCGACGTGCTCCACCGGAGCGCCGGCGAACATACCGCCGAACCGGGCCGACGTGGCGATCAGGGAGCCGGTCTTCTCGGCGATCACGTTCAGGTAGTGGGCGACCGGGTCGTCATCGGCACGCGGCCCCACGGTCTCGGCGATCTGACCGTGCACCAACCTCGCGAACGTCCGCGCCTGCAACCGGACAGCCTCCGGGCCCAGGTCCGCCGCGATGTCCGCGGCGCGGGCGAAGAGGTAGTCGCCGACCAGGATGGCGACCGAGTTGGTCCACCGCGAGTTGGCGCTCGGCGCGCCCCGACGCACGGCCGCCTCGTCCATCACGTCGTCGTGGTACAGGGTGGCCAGGTGCGTGAGCTCCATCACCACGGCCGCCGGTACCACCCGCGCGCTCGTGGGATCGCCGAACTGGGCGCCGAGCGCCACCAGCAGCGGCCGGAACCGCTTGCCACCGGCGTCGAGAAGGTGCCGGGCCGCCTCGGAGACGAACGGGTCGGCGCTCGCCACACTGGCGCTCAGCTCGACCTCGACCGCTTCCAGCAAACCCAGCACGGATGCCTCGACGCGGGGATCGGCAAGATGAAGGCCGAGCGCGCCGAACTGACTCATGCTCGCCCGACCCCGGCGACCGCCGGAACCGGTGGCACCTGAACGCTCGCCAGCCGGAATCACCACACCATCAACCATGCCACACCCGTTCTACCTGCTCCGGCTCGGGGATACGCACCGGGGGCCGGCACGCTGTCGCGCGCCGGCCCCCGGTGGTCGAGCCACGTCTCACCGCACGAATTCGGCGGCTCCGGTAGCCAGGTCGAGCAGCGGGGCCGGGGCGACGCCCAGCGCCAGGGTGGCCACCACGCCGATCATCAGCGCGGCGGAGGTGAGCCCACCCGGCACGGTGACCGTCGGCGTGGACTCACCCGGCTCGGACAGCCACATCATCACCACGACCCGCAGGTACGGGAAGGCCAGCACCATGCTGGTCAGTACACCCGCGATGACGAGCCAGGCCTGACCCTCGTCCAACGCCGGGCCGAAGACCGCGAACTTGCTGGTGAAGCCGCTGGTCAACGGGATACCGGCGAACGCCAGCAGGATGAACGTGAACAGCCCGGCGAAGAACGGCGACCGACGGCCCAGACCCGCCCAGCGGGACAGGTGCGTGGCCTCACCGTCGGCGTCGCGTACCAGGGTCACCACCGCGAACGCGGCCAGCACCGAGAAGCCGTACGCGACGAGGTAGAACATCGTGCCGGACAACCCGTCCCGGCTCGGCGCCAGGACGCCCACCAGCAGGTAACCGGCGTTGGCGATCGACGAGTACGCCAGGAGTCGCTTGATGTCGGTCTGGGTGACCGCGAGCACCGCGCCGACCAGCATGGTCAGCACCGCCACCGCCCCGAGGACCGGGGTGAAGTCCCAGCCCCCGCCCTCGAACGCGACGTGGAAGACCCGCAGCAGCGCGCCGAAGGCGGCGACCTTGGTGCAGGCGGCCATGAAGCCGGTGACCGGGGTCGGCGCGCCCTGGTAGACGTCCGGCGTCCACACGTGGAACGGCGCCGCCGCGGCCTTGAAGAGCAGACCGATGGCGAGCAGCGCCATGCCGGCGAAGAGCAGGACCGGGCTGGCCGGCGACTCGCTCACCGCCGCGTTGACGGTCGCGAAGTCGACACCGGCGGAACGGCCCGGAACACCGGCGGTGAAGCCGTAGATCAGGGCCACACCGAACAGGAAGAACGCCGAGGCGTACGCGCCGAGCAGGAAGTACTTCATCGCCGCTTCCTGGCTCAGCAGCCGCCGGCGGCGGGCCAGCGCGCAGAGCAGGTACAGCGGGAGGGAGAAGACCTCCAGCGCGATGAACATGGTCAGCAGGTCGTTCGCCGCCACGAAGATCAGCATGCCGCCGATGGCGAACGTGATGAGCGGGTACACCTCGGTGAGGCCGTTGCGGCCCTCGGCCTGCTTCCGGTCGTCGGCCGACTCCGCCTTCACGGCGGCCTGGGCGACGAACGCGCCGCCCCGCTCGACGGAGCGGTCGCCGATCAGGAGCAGCGCCATGGCCGCCAGCACCAGGATCGCGCCCTGGAGGAACAGCGTCGGCCCGTCCACCGCGATGGCCTGACCGGCCGTGATGAGCCGGTCGTCGGCGTTGAGGACCACCATGGTCAGCGCGGCGAGCACGGCCAGCAGGGCCAGCGTCAACTGCACCAGGTGCCGCGCGCGCCGGGGCACGAACGCCTCGACCAGCACACCGAGCAACGCGGTGCTCAGCATGATCATGATCGGGGCGAGCGCCGCGTAGTCGAGCGACGGCAGTTTCAACTCGGTCACTGTGCCGACCTTTCGTTCACGACTGCGGGGCTCGCAAGCTCACTCCTCGCGCTCACCGGCGCGCCTCCTGGACGGTGCCGCCTACGGACGGCGCGGGGTCGCTCTTGCCGATGTCGTCCATGGTCGCCTGGACGGCCGGGTTGATCACGTCGGTGACCGGCTTGGGGTAGAAGCCGAGCAGCACGATCAGCGCGATCAGCGGGGCGACCACGACCTTCTCACGCAGGTTGAGGTCCCGGCGCATGCCGTCGACCTCGGTCAGCGCCGGGTTGAGGGTGCCCTGCGTGGTGCGCTGCACCATCCACAGCACGTACGCCGCCGCCAGGATGATGCCGAGCGTGGCGATGACCGCCACCGGCTTGTTCACCGTGAACGTGCCGATCAGCACCAGGAACTCGGAGATGAACGGCGCGGTTCCCGGCAGCGCGAGCGAGGCCAGACCGGCGAAGAACAGCACACCGGCGAGGACGGGGATCAGCTTGCCGGCGCCACCGAAGTCACTGATCAGCGCCGAGCCACGCCGGGTGACCAGCATGCCCACCACGAGGAAGAGCAGGCCGGTGGCCAGGCCGTGGTTGAGCATGTAGAGCACCGCGCCCGTGCCGGCCTGGGTGGTGAACGCGAAGATGCCCACCCCGATGAACCCGAAGTGCGCGATCGAGGTGTACGACACCAGCCGCTTGAGGTCGTTCTGACCGACCGCCAGCAGTGCCGCGTAGATGATGCCGATCACGCCCAACGCCAGCGCCCAGGGCGCGAACCACTTCGACGCCTCGGGGAACAGCGGCAGGCAGTAGCGCAGGATGCCGAACGTGCCGACCTTGTCCAGCACACCGACCAGCAGCGCGGCGGCGCCCGCCGGGGCGGCGCCACCGGCGTCCGGCAGCCAGGTGTGGAACGGGAAGAACGGTGCCTTGATGGCGAACGCGAGGAAGAAGCCGAGGAACAGCCACCGCTCGGTGCCGGTGCTGATGTCGACCTGCGACAGCGCCTGCCAGTCGAACGTCTTGCCACCGACCACCCAGAGGCCGATCACCGCGGCCAGCATGAACAGGCCGCCGACCAGCGAGTAGAGGAAGAACTTCACGGCCGCGTACTGCCGCTGGTGGCCGCCGTAGCTGCCGATGAGGAAGTACATCGGCACGAGCATGACCTCGAAGAACACGTAGAACAGGAAGACGTCGGCGGCGGCGAAGACGCCGATCATCGTGCTCTCGAGGATCAGCAGCAGCGCGAAGTAGACCGGGATGGACCGCTTCGACGACTCGGCGTCGTGCCAGGACGCCAGGATCACCAACGGCACCAGCACCGCGATCAGCATCAGCATCACCAGGGCGATGCCGTCGGCGGCGAAGGTGAAGCTGACGCCCCAGTTCGGGATCCAGGTGTACGACTCCCGGAACTGGAACCGGTCACCGCCGGCGTTGAAGCTGACCCACATCACCACCGAGAGCACCAGCACCAGCAGCGACCAGGCGAACGCCACCTGCTTGGCCAGCTCCGGCCGGTGGCGCGGCAGGAAGGCCACCACGAGAGCGCCCACCAGTGGCGCCACGGTGAGCACCGAGAGGAACGGGAAGTTGGACATTATGCGGCCTTACCTCCGTCGTGGATGCGTGGTCCGCCGGCGGGGGCGGGCGTATTCAGGTCGGTCACGCCAACCACCCCGCCTGCACCGCGAGGAACGCCGCCATCACCAGCAGCGCGCCGGCCAGGATCGAGGTGGCGTACGAGCGGACGAAGCCGGTCTGCATCCGCCGGAGCCGACCCGAACCACCGCCGACGGCGGCGGCGAGCCCGTTGACCAGACCGTCGATGCCCCGGTTGTCGAGGAAGACCAGCGCCCGGGTGAGGAAGATGCCCGGCTTCTCGAAGACCGCCTCGTTGACCGCGTCGGTGTAGAGGTTGCGTCGGGCGGCGGTGACCAGGATGCCGGCCGGCTGCGGCGCGGTGGCCGTACCGGCCCGGAACAGGAACCAGGCCAGGCCGGCGCCGAGCACGGTGACCAGCAGCGACAGCGTGGTGATCACGAGGTGCGAGAGGACCGGCTCGTGCTCCGCGTGCTCACCGCCCAGCCCGGCGGTGGTCGTCAGCCAGTCCGGCACCGAGGTGGAGAGCAGGAATCCGGCCCCGACCGAGCCGATCGCCAGCAGGATCAGCGGGATGGTCATCAGCTTCGGCGACTCGTGCGGGTGCTCGATGTCGTCGGTCCACCGCTTCGGACCGTGGAAGGTGAGCACGAACAGCCGCGTCATGTAGAAGGCGGTCAGCCCGGCGCCGAGCAGCGCGGCACCGCCGTACAGCCAGGCGGTCCAGTCCTCCCGCTCGAAGGCGGCCACGATGATCGGCTCCTTGGAGAAGAAGCCGGAGAACGGGAACATGCCGATGATGGCCAGCCAGCCCATCATGAACGTCAACCAGGTGACCTTCATGTACGACGACAGCCCACCGAAGCGGCGGATGTCCACCTGGTCCTTCATGCCGTGCATGACCGAGCCGGCGCCCAGGAACATGTTGGCCTTGAAGAAGCCGTGCGCCAGCAGGTGCACGATGGCCAGCGCGTACGCCCCGCCGCCGAGGCCGACGCCGAGGAACATGTAGCCGATCTGGCTCACCGTCGACCAGGCGAGGACCCGCTTGATGTCGTCCTTGGCCGCGCCGATGACGCAGCCCATCAGCAGGGTGAGCGCGCCGACGCTGACCACCACGAGCTGGAGCGTCGAGTTCGCGGAGAAGATGGGGTTGGACCGGGCGATCAGGTAGACGCCGGCGGTGACCATGGTGGCGGCGTGGATGAGCGCCGACACCGGGGTGGGGCCCTCCATCGCGTCCGGCAGCCACGCCTGCAACGGGAACTGGCCGGACTTGCCGGCCGCGCCGAGCAGCAGCAGCAGGCCGAGGACCAGCACCGTGGTGCCGGTCAGCGAGCCGACGCCGTTGAATACCTCGTCGTACTGGGTGGTGCCGAGGGTCGCGAACATGATGAAGATGCCGATGGCGAGGCCGGTGTCACCGACCCGGTTCATCAGGAACGCCTTCTTGCCGGCCGTGGCGGCGCTCGGCCGCCCGTACCAGAAGGAGATCAGCAGGTACGACGCCAGACCGACGCCCTCCCAGCCGAAGTAGAGCATCACGTAGTTGTTGCCGAGCACCAGCAGCAGCATGGCCGCGACGAACAGGTTGAAGTACGCGAAGAACCGGCGGCGACCCGCGTCGTGCGCCATGTACTCGACGGCGTACAGGTGGATCAGGAAGCCGACGCCGGTGATCAGGAGCACGAAGACGGCGGCCAGTGGATCGAACAGCAGGCCGAAGTCGACCCGCAGGTCACCCACGGCGATGAAGTCCCAGAGGCTCAGCTCGACCGACTTGTTCTCCAGGCCCCGGAGCTGGAAGAAGGACGCCAGCCCGAGCACGAACGCGGCGCCGATGGCCGCGACACCCAACCAGTGCCCCCAGCGGTCGGCCCGCCGGCCGAGCAGCAGCAGGATGGCCGCGCTGACCAGCGGGATCGCCACCAGCAGCCAGACGCCCCCGAGCAGCCCCGTGGCCTGGGCGTATTCCACAGTCTCTTCCACCGGTGGACCCCTTTAGTACTTCAGCAGGTTGGCGTCGTCGACACTCGCCGAGCGTCGCGTCCGGAAGATGGCCATGATGATCGCGAGGCCGACCACGACCTCGGCCGCCGCCACCACCATCACGAAGAACGCCATGATCTGGCCGTTGAGGTCACCGTTGATCCGGCTGAAGGTGACCAGCGTCAGGTTGGCCGCGTTGAGCATCAGCTCCACGCACATGAACAGCACGATCGCGTTGCGCCGGATCAGCACCCCGGCGGCGCCGATGGTGAACAGCACCGCGGCGAGGACGAGGTAGTAGTTCGGCTCGACCGAGAAGAACGATCCCATTACTTGTCCGTCCCCTTCAGCGAGGTCTCCTGCGCGGTCAGCTCCCGCACCGGCAGGATGTCCGGCGTGCTCCGCTCGGTGAGCCGGCCGTCCGGCAGTCGCGCCGGGGTGGCCACCGAGGAGGAGGTCGCGAAGACGCCGGGGCCCGGCTTGGGGCCCGGGTAGTTGCCCGGCGCGAAGCGGGCTCGCATGGTCGCCGGCTGGTCCATCTTGTCCTGCTTGCGCCGCTCGATGTGCGCGAGCACCATGGCGCCGACCGCCGCGGTGATCAGCAGCGCCGAGGTCAACTCGAACGCGAAGACGTACTTGGTGAAGAGCAGCCGGGCGATGCCCTGCACGTTGCCCTCGGCGTTGACCTGTTCGAGGCCGACCGTGGTGGTCCTGTCGAGCGCCCGGTAGACGCCGGTGCCGACCAGCGCGGCGAAGCCCACACCGAGCACGATCGCGGCGACCCGCTGACCGCGCAGCGTCTCGATCAGCGAGTCGGACGAGTCCCGGCCGACGAGCATCAGCACGAACAGGAACAGCATCATGATCGCGCCGGTGTAGACGATGATCTGCACCATGCCGATGAACGGACCGGACTGGAGCACGTAGAACACGCCCAGGCAGAGCATGGTCAGCACCAGCCACAGCGCCGAGTGCACGGCGTTGCGCGCGGCCACCATCCCGATCCCGCCGAGCAGCGCGAGCGGGGCGAGGATCCAGAAGGTGACCGCCTCGCCGTTGGAGACCGAGTTCGCCGCGGCGAGCACCGTAGACGTGGTCATGCGTTTTCTCCCTTGCCGGCCGCCGCGCGCTGGGCGGCCTGCTCGGCGCCCGGGAACGTCACGCCGGGGTGCTCCTCGACCTGGTAGCGGCCGGGGCCCATCGGCGACGTCTCGGCACCGGCGGACGTGCCCGGGTTGTCGAGCGCGCCGACGTAGTAGTCCTTCTCGCTGTCACCCAGCCGCATCGGGTGCGGCGGCTGCTCCATGCCCTCAAGCAGCGGGGCGAGCAACTGCTCCTTGGTGAAGATCAGGTCCTGCCGGTTGTCCCGGGCCAGCTCGTACTCGTTGCTCATGGTGAGCGAGCGGGTCGGGCAGGCCTCGATGCACAGCCCGCAGAAGATGCACCGCGCGTAGTTGATCTGGTAGGTGCTGGCGTACCGCTCACCCGGCGAGAAGCGCTGCTCGTCGGTGTTGTCGCCGCCCTCGACGAAGATCGCGTCCGCCGGGCAGGCCCAGGCGCACAGCTCGCAGCCGATGCACTTCTCCAGGCCGTCCGGGTGCCGGTTGAGGATGTGCCGCCCGTGGTAGCGCGGCGCCGACACCGGCGGCTTGAACGGGTAGTCGGTCGTGACGACCTTCCTGAACATGTGCGAGAAGGTGACACCGAAGCCCTTGAACGTTCCGGTGATCGCGCCCACGTCACACCTCCCTGGAGTCCGAGCCGGCGACGATGTTGGCCGGCTCCCGCTCGGCGACCACGCGCGTGATACGCGGGCTCGGTGGTACCTGTAGATCCATCGGCGGCAGCGGGAAGCTCCCGTACGGCCGGCTGTCGACCTGCTCCTGCGTCGTCGGCTTCGGCTGCGGCTTGCGGCTCGGCCAGAAGAGCGTGGCGATCAGCGCGATGCCGGCCGGGATGCCGACCGCGATCGCCTTGCCCTTCCAGTCCCAACCCTCGATGGACCGCAGGCCCGACAGGACCAGGATCCAGACCAGGTTGATCGGCAGCAGAACCTTCCAGCCGAAGCGCATGAACTGGTCGTAGCGCAGCCGGGGCAGCGTGCCGCGCAGCCACACGAAGACGAAGACCAGCGCGATCACCTTGCCGAAGAACCAGAGCATCGGCCACCAACCGGAGTTGGCGCCCTCCCACAGCGTGATCGGCCACGGTGCCCGCCAGCCGCCGAGGAACAGCGTGGTGGTGACCGCGGACATGGTCACCATCGCGACGTACTCGCTGAGCATGAAGAGCGCGAACTTCAGCGAGCTGTACTCGGTCATGAAGCCGGCGACCAGCTCGGACTCGGCCTCGGGCAGGTCGAACGGCGCCCGGTTGGTCTCGCCGACGGTGGCGATGAAGAAGATGACGAAGCTGGGCAGCAGCAGGATCGCGTACCAGCCCGGAGCCGGGATCTCGGTGCCGAAGATGGTCAGCCGGGTGGCGTCCCCCTGTGCGGCGACGATCCCGCTGGTGCTCATCGTGCCGGCGGTCATGAAGACCGCCACGATGCTCAGACCCATCGCGACCTCGTACGAGATCATCTGGGCGCTCGACCGGAGACCACCGAGCAGCGGGTACGTCGAGCCGGAGGCCCAGCCGCCCAGCACGATGCCGTAGACGCCCATCGACGAGCAGGCCAGCAGCAGGAGCACGGCCACCGGCACGTCGGTGACCTGCAACGGCGTGTGGTGGCCGAAGATGCTCACCATCGGACCGAACGGCACCACCGACAGCGCGGTGACCGCGCAGATCACCGAGATCGTCGGTGCGAAGAAGTAGACGACCTTGTCGGCCGCCTTCGGGAGGATGTCCTCCTTGAAGGCCATCTTCAGGCCGTCGGCGAGGGTCTGCAGCAGGCCGAGCGGGCCGACCTGGTTGGGGCCGGGCCGCACCTGCATGTAACCGACCACGCGGCGTTCGAACCAGACGCCGAGCAGGGTGGCCAGCAGACCGAACGCGAAGGCGAAGACAATCTTGCCGAGAACCAGCCACCACGGATCCCGACCGAAGTCGGCAAGCGTCGGGTCCTGAGCCAGGACGATTGAGTTCACTGGTTACCCCCAGTGTTGAGGAGCGGACCCGGCAGACCGGCCTCGTCGGCCGCCACCCGCCCGGCCGGAACGGCCACGCCCGGTGCGGGGACGGAGATCCGGACGACCGTGCCGGACGCCGCCCCGAGGCTGCGTCGCACGGTCGAACCGGGTGAGTTCGTCGGCAGCCAGACCACGCCGTCCGGCATCTCGGTGATCTCCGCCGGCAGGGTCAGCGCGCCCCGGTCGGTGCCGACCGTGACGGCGTCACCGTCGGCGACACCGAGCGCCTCGGCGGTGCCCTTGCCCAGCCGGACCACCGGCGGACGCGCGGTGCCGGCGAGGTTCTCGTCGCCCTCGGTCAGGGTGCCGTTGTCGACGAGCTGGTGCCAGGTGGCCAGCACGGCCTCCCCGGCGCCCGGGTGCGGGACCGTGCCCGGCGACACCGACGGCGCGGAGGGCCGGGTCGTCCGCGTGGCCGGCAGCGAGCCCAGCTCGCGGCGGACACTCGGGACGTCTGCGGTGCCGAGGCGGACGTCGAGGAGCGCGGCCAGGGCGTCGAGCACCCGCCCGTCGGTCATCGCGGCCGTGTTCAGCACCGCCTCGAACGGACGCAGCCGGCCCTCCCAGTCGAGGAAGCTGCCGGCCTTCTCGACCACCGGCGCGACCGGCAGCACCACGTCGGCCCGCCGGGTCACCGCGCTGGCACGCAGTTCCAGGCTGACCAGGAACGGCACGGCGTCCAGCGCGGCCTCGGCCAGTCGCGGGTCGGCCAGGTCGGCCGGGTCGACGCCGCCGACCACCAGCGCGCCGAGCTGTCCGTTGGCCGCCGCCGCCAGGATGCCGTCGGTGTCCCGACCGGCCTGGCTGGGGATCACCCCGGCCGGGATGTCCCACGCCTCGCCCAGCTCGGCCCGTGCGGCCGGCTCGTTGACCAGCCGACCACCGGGGAGCAGGTTGGGCAGGCAGCCCGCGTCGACCGCGCCGCGGTCACCCGCGCGCCGCGGCACCCAGGCCAACTTCGCGCCGGTACGCCGGGCCACGTCCGCCGCCGCGGAGAGCCCGCCCGGCACGGTGGCCAGCCGCTCGCCGACGATGAGGATCGCGCCGGGCGCGCTGAGCGCCTCGGTGACCGTGGCGTGCTCGGCGAGCACGCTCGCCTCCTCGCCCGGCACGACCCGGGCCAGCTTGGCGCCGAGCTTCTCCAGGCCGCGCGTGGCGAACGGGGCCAGCGCGTACACCGTCAGGGTCTTCTTGAGGTACGCCTTGCGCAGCCGCAGGAAGAGGATCGGGCACTCCTCCTCCGGCTCGAGGCCCACCAGCACCACGGCCGGCGCGTTCTCCACGTCGGTGTAGGTGACGTCGGTGACCCCGGCGACCGAGCTGGCCAGGAAGTCGGCCTCCTCGCGGGAGACCGGTCGGGCCCGGAAGTCGATGTCGTTGGTGTTCAGCGCGACCCGGGCGAACTTCGCGTACGCGTAGGCGTCCTCGACGGTCAGCCGACCGCCGGTGAGCACCGCAGTGCCCTGGCCGCCCTCGCGGGCCGCGTGCAGTCCCTCGGCGGCCCGGGTCAGCGCCTCACTCCAGGACGCCTCGCGCAGCTCACCGGTGCGCTCGTCGCGGACCAGCGGGTTGGTCAGGCGGTCGGCGGCGCGGGTGTACTGGAAGCCCCACCGACCCTTGTCGCAGTTCCACTCCTCGTTCACGGCGGGCTCGTCACCGGCGAGCCGGCGCAGCACCTTGCCGCGCCGCCAGTCGGTGCGCTGCCCGCAGCCGGCCGAGCAGTGCTCGCAGACGCTCGGGCTGGACACCAGGTCGAACGGGCGGGCCCGGAACCGGTACTGCGCGCCGGTCAGCGCCCCCACCGGGCAGATCTGCACGGTGTTGCCGGAGAAGTAGGAGTTGAACGGCACATCGCCGGCGCCGGTGCCGTCAGCGCTGCCGGCGTCGACCTCAGCCCCATACGCGTCGTCCCGGTAGATGTTGATTTCCTCGGCGGACGACCGGCCCATCAGGTCGATGAACTTGTCGCCGGCGATCTCCTCGGAGAAGCGGGTGCAGCGCTGGCAGAGCACGCAGCGCTCGCGGTCCAGCAGCACCTGGCTGCTGATCGCCATCGGCTTCTCGTACTCGCGCTTGTGCTCGTGGAAGCGCGAGTCGGTCCGGCCGGTGGACATCGCCTGGTTCTGGAGCGGGCACTCACCGCCCTTGTCGCACATCGGGCAGTCCAGCGGGTGGTTGAGGAGCAGCAGCTCCATCACCCCCTCCTGCGCCTTCTGCGCGACCGGAGAGGTGAGCTGGGTCCGGACGACCATGCCGTCGGCGACGGTCTGGGTGCAGGAGGCGACCGGCTTGCGCTGGCCCTCCACCTCGACCAGGCACTGCCGGCACGCGCCGGCCGGGGCCAGCAGCGGGTGGTCGCAGAACCGGGGGATCTCGGTCCCCATCTGTTCGGCGACCCGGATCAGTAGCGCCCCCTTCGGGGCGGTGACCTCGACGCCGTCGATGGTGAGGGTGACGGTCTCGGTCTGCTTGGCTACGTCGGTCATCAGTGCGCCCCTACCAGGGTCTTCTCCGACAGCATGGGAGCTTTACGACCCTCGATGTAGTCGAGGTAGTCCTGCTTGAAGTACTTCAGGGACGAGGTCACCGAGCTGGTCGCGCCGTCGCCCAGACCGCAGAACGAGCGGCCGAGGATGTTGTCGCAGGTGTCCAGCAGGGTGTCCAGGTCCTCGTGGGTGCCTTGACCTGCGAGGATCCGCCGGTAGACCCGGACCATCCAGTAGTTGCCCTCCCGGCACGGGGTGCACTTGCCGCACGACTCGTGGTGGTAGAACTCCAGCCACCGGTACGTCGCGTAGACCGGGCAGTCCTGGTCGGAGAAGATCTGCGTGGCCGTGGTGCCCAGGATCGAGCCGGCCGCCGCCACACCCTCGAAGTCCAGCGGCACGTCCAGGTGCTCGGCCGCGAGCAGCGGGGTCGACGACCCACCCGGGGTCCAGAACCGCAGGTTGTGACCGGGCTGCATGCCGCCGGCCAGTTCCAGCAGCTCCCGCAGCGTGACGCCCATCGAGCACTCGTACTGGCCCGGGTTGGCGACCCGCCCGGAGAGCGAGTAGATCATCGGCCCGGAGGACTTCTCGGTGCCCATCGTCTTCCACCAGTCGGCCCCACCGAGCACGATCGGCGGGACGCTGGCGATGGTGCCGACGTTGTTCACCACCGTCGGGCTGGCGTACAGGCCGTGGGTGGCCGGGAACGGCGGGCGCAGCCGGGGCTGCCCCCGGAACCCCTCCAGCGAGTCGAGCAGCGCCGTCTCCTCGCCGCAGATGTACGCCCCGGCGCCGGAGTGCACCACCAGCTCCAGGTCGAAGCCGCTGCGCAGGATGTTGCGGCCCAGGTAGCCCTTGTCGTACGCCTCCTGGACGGCGTTGCGCAGCCGCCGGGCGGCATGCACGGCCTCACCCCGGATGTAGATGTAGGCGCGGCTGGCCCGGATCGCGTACGACGCGATGATGACGCCCTCGACCAGCGCGTGCGGGTCGTGGGTCATCAGCGGCAGGTCCTTGCAGGTGCCCGGCTCGCCCTCGTCGGCGTTGACCACCAGGTAGTGCGGCTTGCCGTCGCCCTGCGGGATGAAGCCCCACTTGAGACCGGTGGGGAAGCCGGCGCCGCCACGGCCGCGCAGCCCGGAGTCCTTGATCAGTTGGATCAGGTCGTCCGGGTGGGCCTTGAGGGCCTTGCGCAGCGCGGCGTAGCCGTCGAGCTGCTCGTAGGTGCCGATCCGCCAGGCGTCCGGGGACAACCAGCGCTTGGTCAGCACCGGCGTCAGCTTGGCCAGCGTCTCCGGGCGGGGAGTGGTCACTTGTGGGCCCCCGTTTCGCTCGCGGCGGCGGGGTCCGTGCCATCCGCGTCCGCCGACGCTTCGGTGAGGTTGCGCTCCTGCGCGCCGGTGGAGTCACCGGCGGGCTTGCCGTCGCCGGCCGGGGCGTTGGCCGCCGCGCCGGCGGCCTGGGCCGCCTGCGCGTCGCGCGAGGCCGGCGGCGACGTCTGGGCCGGCGCCTTCGTGCCGGGCGCGTCCGGCACCGCCGCCTGGGCGTCGGGCTGCCGGGTCTCGGCGGTACGCACCTGCGGCGACTTGTCGTCCGGCGCCTTCACGTCCGGTGCGGTGCTGCCGGTGGCCGCCTCCGGTGCGACCCGCTCGGCGTTGCCGGGCGTACCCGTGGGGGTGGCCGCGCCATCGCCGCTGGTGACTTCAGTGGCGGGGGCCGCGGTCGGGGTGGCCGCGCCGTCGCCGCCCTTGACCGGCGCGGTCGTGGCCTCGACGGGCGCCGGCTTGGCGGCTTCCGCCTTCGCCTTCGCCTCGGCGGCTGCCTTGTCGGCCTCGGCCTTGCTGCGGATCGGGGTGTTCGGGTCGAAGCCCGGCACCGAGACGCCGTGCTCCTGCGCCAACCGCAGACCCCGCAGGGTCGGCTCGCCCGGTCCGCCGTCGGCGACCGCGCCGTCGCGCTCGTCGGCGAAACCGGCGAGCTGCACGGCCATCTCCTTCAGCGTGCACAGCCGCGCGCCACGCGTCGGCATCGGCCGGCCGCCCGCGCGCAGCTCGTCGACCACCCCGACGGCGGTGGACGGGTCCACGCCGTCGAAGAAGTCGTAGTTGACGGTCATCACCGGGCCGTAGTCACAGGCGGCCAGGCACTCGGCGTGCTCCAGCGTGATCGTGCCGTCGGCGGTCGTCTCGTCGTGCCCGACACCCAGGTGCTCGGAGAGCGTGTCGTAGACCTCCTGGCCGCCCAGCACGTTGCACATCGTGTTGGTGCAGACGCTGACCAGGAAGTCGCCGGTGGGCTTGCGCTTGTACATGGTGTAGAAGGTGGCGACCGCGCCGACCTGGGCCTTGTTCAGCCCGAGCACCTCGGCGCAGAACGTCACGCCGGCCGGAGAGACGTACCCCTCCTCGGCCTGGACCAGGTGCAGCAGCGGCAGCAGGGCCGAGCGGGACCGGTCCGCCGGGTAGCGGGCGATGATCTCGCGGGCCCGCTCGCGGGTCTGCTCAGTGAAAACGCTCATCAGCGTCGCCTTCCGTTCGCGACTGCGGGGCTCGCAAGCTCACTCCTCGCGCTCACCTGTCACACCCACCCATCACGGGATCCAGCGAGGCGCCGCCGGCGATCACGTCGGCGATCAGGCCACCCTCGGCCATCGCCGGGAGGGCCTGGAGGTTGACGAAGCTCGGCTCCCGGTAGTGCACCCGGTACGGCCGGGTGCCACCGTCGGAGACGGCGTGCACGCCCAGCTCGCCGCGCGGCGACTCGATGCCGACGTACACCTGGCCCGGCGGGACCCGGAAGCCCTCGGTGACCAGCTTGAAGTGGTGGATCAGCGACTCCATCGACTGACCCATGATCTTCGCGACGTGCTCCAGCGAGTTGCCCATGCCGTCGACGCCGATGGCGAGCTGCGCGGGCCACGCGATCTTGCGGTCGGCGACCATCACCGGGCCCGGCCGCAGTCGGTCCAACGCCTGCTCGACCAGCTTCATCGACTCACGGATCTCGGCGAGCCGGACCTGGTAGCGGCCCCAGACGTCGCCGTCCGGGTGGGTCGGCACGTCGAACTCGTACGTCTCGTAGCCGCAGTACGGCATGGTCTTGCGCAGGTCCCAGGCGAGCCCGGCCGACCGCAGCACCGGACCCGTGACGCCCAGCGCCACGCAGCCGGTCACGTCCAGCACCGCCACGCCCTTGGTCCGCTCGGTCCAGATGGGCTGGCCGGAGAGCAGGTCCTCGTACTCCTTGAGCTTCTTCGGCATCATCTTCAGGAACTCGCGGATCTTGCGGATCGCGTCGTCCGGCACGTCCTGCGCCACACCGCCCGGCCGGACGTACGCGTGGTTCATCCGCAGGCCGGTGATGGTCTCGAAGATGTCGAGGATGTACTCCCGCTCGCGGAAGCCGTACAGCATGATCGAGATGGCACCCAGCTCCATGCCGGTGGTGGCCAGCCAGACCAGGTGCGACGAGATCCGGTTGAGCTCCATCATCAGCACGCGGATGGTGGTGGCGCGCTCGGTGACGTCGTCGGTGATGCCGAGCAGCTTCTCCACCGCGAGGGCGTACGCCGTCTCGTTGAAGATCGGGGAGAGGTAGTCCATCCGCGTCACGAACGTCGAACCCTGGACCCAGTTGCGGTACTCGAGGTTCTTCTCGATGCCCGTGTGCAGGTAGCCGACGACCGAGCGGGCCTCGCGGACCGTCTCGCCCTCCAGTTCGAGGATCAGTCGCAGCACGCCGTGGGTTGACGGGTGCTGCGGACCCATGTTGACCACGATGCGCTCGTCGTTGATCGGGTCGGTGCCCGACACGACCGTGTCCCAGTCTCCACCCGTGACGGTGAAGACCCGGCCCTCGGTGGTCTCGCGTTCGGTCGCGTAGTTCGACGTGGTCACTGGTAGGACCTCCTACGGTCCGGCGGTGGAATTTCCGCGCCCTTGTACTCGACGGGCACGCCACCGAGCGGGTAGTCCTTGCGCTGCGGGTGGCCCTCCCAGTCGTCCGGCATGAGGATCCGGGTGAGGTTGGGGTGGCCGTCGAAGACGATGCCGAACATGTCGTACGCCTCCCGCTCCTGCCAGTCGGCCGTCGGGTAGACGGCGGTGACGCTGGGCAGGTGCGGAGAGTCGGACGGGACCGCGGCCTCCAGCCGGAGCCGGCGGCGGTAGGTCATCGAGGTGAGCTGGTAGACGACGTGCAGCCGGCGCTCGTCCGCGCCGAGGTAGTCCACCCCGGACACCGAGGAGCACAGCTCGAACCGCAGCGCGAGGTCGTCGCGCAGCACCTGGCAGACCTCGGCGATCCGCTCGGGGCGGATGTGCAGCGTCAACTCGCCCCGGTCGACGACCACCTTCTCGATGGCGTCGCCGAAGGCCGGGTAAGCCTCCTCCAGCGCGTCGCGGACCTCGTCGAAGTACCCGCCGTACGGCCGGGCGGCCTCCTCGATCGGCTGGCGCGGACGGACCAGGCCGCCGTAGCCGGACACGTCGCCCGTGCCCTGGTTGCCGAACATCCCGCGACCCGCCGGGCTGGCGGGCGGGTACTCGGCCGGGGCGGTCGCGCTGGCGCCGGGCGGCGTCACCGGCACCGGCACCCCGCCGTCGTTGGTCTTGTCCGTGGGAGACGTCATTTCGGGCCTGCCTGCGGGTGGAGATGATTCTGGGCGTTCATCCAGTTCTCGATCCGCAACTGCTCCTCGCGCCCCTCGCGGACCGCCTGGGTCCACTCGGCACGCCGGGCCTTGTCGTTGCGGTAGGAGGACGGCATCGAGCCGTACGGCACGACCGGGACGTCGCCGCGCTCCTGGCGGGCCGCCAGCATCTTGCGGCCGTTCGGGCCCAGCGGCTCGTACATGATCTTCTCGCGGAGCTTGAGGATCGCGTCGATGAGCATCTCCGGCCGGGGCGGGCAGCCGGGCAGGTACATGTCGACGGGTACGACGTGGTCGACGCCCTGCACGATGGCGTAGTTGTTGAACATGCCGCCGCTGCTGGCGCACACGCCCATCGAGAGCACCCAGCGGGGCTCGGCCATCTGGTCGTAGATCTGGCGCAGCACCGGCGCCATCTTCTGGCTGACCCGGCCCGCGACGATCATGAGGTCGGCCTGCCGGGGCGAGGCCCGGAAGACCTCCATGCCCCAGCGGCCCATGTCGTAGTGCGGACCACCGGCGGCCATCATCTCGATGGCGCAGCAGGCCAGGCCGAAGGTGGCGCCCCACACGGACGACTTCCGGGACCAGTTGACCAGCTTCTCCACCGAGGTGAGCAGGACGCCGGCGGGGAGCTTCTCCTCGATGCCCATCTGACGTTCCTTCCTCAGTCCCAGTCCAGGCCGCCGCGCCGCCACACGTAGGCGTACGCAACGAAGACCGCGACGATGAACAGGACCATCTCCACGAAGCCGAAGATCGGCAGAGCGTCGAACGAGACCGCCCAGGGGTAGAGGAAGATGATCTCGATGTCGAAGACGATGAAGAGCATCGCCGTCAGGTAGAACTTGATCGGGAACCGCCCACCGCCGACCGGCTGTGGGCTGGGCTCGATGCCGCACTCGTACGCCTCGAGTTTGGCCTTGTTGTAACGACGGGGACCGGCGAAGCGGGCGGCGCCGACGGAGAACAGCGAGAACGCCGCGGCGAGGGCGAACAGCCCGATGATCGGTGCGTAAGGCGAGAGCGACATCGTTTTCTCCTGCTCGTCCTTCCCTGCCGTCAGTGCTTGACGAAAATCACACTATTCACGTCCCTCGCGGTGGCTGCCGGCGGGGGTCGATCTTTGTCGGCGTCGAGGCTGTGACCAGCACCGATGCCGTCCTGTCTAGACCGCTGGCGCGGCCTTCGTCAGCGCATTGATGACCCGGTCCATCGCGTCCCCGCCTCGGGGGTCGGTCAGGTTGGCCAGCAACTTGAGGACGAATCGCATCAGCGTCGGGTGGGGCATGCCGTGCTTGGTGGCGATCCGCATGATCTCCGGACGGCCGATCAGTTTCACGAAGATGCCGCCGAGGCGGTAGTAGCCACCGAGGCGGGCCTTCAGCTCGTTCGGGTACGCCATCAGCGCCCGCTCCCGCTCCGGCCCGGCCGGACGCGCGAGCGCCTGCACCGCCACCTCGGCGGCCAGTTCGCCGGATTCCATGGCGTACGCGATGCCCTCGCCGTTGAACGGGTTGACCATGCCGCCGGAGTCGCCGACCAGCAGGACGCCACGGGTGTAGTGCGGCACCCGGTTGAAGCCCATCGGCAGGGCGGCGCCGAGGATCGGGCCGTCCGCGTTGGCCTCGTCGGTCATGCCCCACTCGGCGGGGGTGTTGGCCAGCCAGTCGGTGAGCAGCCGGCGGTAGTTGGTCTTGCCGAACGCGGACGACGAGTTGAGCACGCCGAGACCGACGTTGACCCGTCCGTCGCCCAGCCCGAAGATCCAGCCGTACCCGGGCAGCAGGTTGTCGCCGCTGTCCTTGCTGCGCAGCTCCAGCCACGACTCGAGGTAGTCGTCGTCGTGCTTGGCCGGCGAGTGGTAGTAGCGGCGGACGGCCACGCCGATCGGCCGGTCCTCCCGCTTGGTCAGTCCGAGCGCGAGCGGGAACCGGCCGGAGACGCCGTCGGCGGCCACGACCAGCGGAGCGTGGAAGGTGGCGGGCTCCTTGCCGGGACCCACCTCGGCCTGCACGCCGGTCACCCGGCCGTCGTCGTCGAGCACCGGACCCAGCACGTTCACCTGGGTACGCAGCTTCGCGCCGGCCGCCACCGCCCGCTGGGCGAGCAGGTCGTCGAAGTCCAGCCGGGTACGGACCAGCCCGTAGTTCGGGAAGCTCGCCAGCTCCGGCCAGTCCAGTTCCAGGCGTACGCCGCCGCCGATCACCCGCAGGCCCTTGTTGTGCAGCCAGCCGGCCTCGGGCGAGGTGTCCACGCCCATCCGGATGAGCTGACGCACCGCACGCGGGGTCAGTCCGTCACCGCAGACCTTCTCCCGGGGGAACTCGGTCTTCTCCAACACCAGGACCCGTACGCCGTGCCGGGCCAGGTGGTACGCAGTTGCCGATCCACCGGGACCGGCGCCAACGACGATGACATCGGCGTCGTGTTCCACCGCGGTCATTCGCGCCTCCTCCCGCACGCTCGTGAAATGCTTCACAAGCCAGACGGGACGAGTGTATGACCGGCGTCATACCTGCGCAGGATCAGGGGTACCTAACTCGCCGATGTGACAGCCGTCGACCGTCCACAGCAGCCGACTGTCAGGCCGGGCTGGGCGCGTCCAGCCCGGCGTCGACCCGGATCGCCTCCGGCAGATGCTCCCGCAGCGCGCCGCCCGCCGCCCGGTCGAGCGCGGCCAACACCTCGGCGACCACCTGTCGGACGTCCGCCGGATCCGCGCCGGCCAGCGCGCGCAACTGCGCGATGAGTTCGGCCGCGTCGTCGTCGGTGGCGGCCACCGGGCTCGCCGGGTTTGCTCCGGTCATGCCGACGAGCGTACGGGGCAAAGTGGACTAAAGTCGGATTTTCCTGAAACGCGCGACCTGCTCGCGTACCGTGCGCGGACTCCCGGTCGCTACTCGCGGACGGCCCGGTGCAGCGCGACCACGCCGCCGGTCAGGTTGCGCCACGCCACCCGACCCCAACCCGCCGCGGCCACCCGCCCGGCCAGCGCCGCCTGGTCCGGCCAGGCCCGCACCGACTCGGCCAGATAGACGTACGCGTCAGGGTTGCTCGACACCGCGCGGGCCACCACCGGCAACGACCGCATCAGGTACGACAGGTAGACCGTCCGGAAGACCGGATTGACCGGGGTGCTGAACTCGCACACCACCAGCCGGCCACCCGGACGGGTGACCCGGGCCAACTCGCGCAGCGCCGCGTCGGTGTCGTTGACGTTCCGCAGGGCGAAGGAGATGGTCACCGCGTCGAAGCTCGCGTCGGCGAACGGCAGCCGCAACGCGTCGCCGGCCAGCAACGGCACCTCGGGACGGACCCGCTTGCCGACCTGGAGCATGCCCAACGACAGGTCCGCACCCACCGCGTACGCCCCGGACTGGGCCAGTTCGCGGGTCGACACACCGGTGCCCGCTCCCACGTCCAGCACCCGCTCACCCGGCCGTAGACCGAGGGCCGCGCGGGTGGCCCGCCGCCAGGAGCGGTCCTGCCCGAAGGCGAGCACGGTGTTGGTCAGGTCGTAACGCTCGGCCACGCCGTCGAACATCGCGGCAACCTCGTGCGGTTGCTTGTCGAGACTGGCGCGCTGGCCCTGCGGGGAACGGCTCACCCCGTCCACTCTGCCAGCCCCGCGCGAGCCCTCGGCCGCTGGGTCCGCGTACCCCGGGCGACGTCGTCGGTACGCGAAAGGGCGGGGTGGTCGCCCACCCCGCCCTCTCGTCGTGCCGTGTGTCAGTCGGTCGACGTCTCGTCGCCGGGGGCGACCACGACCACCTTGCGGCGGCGCGAGAGCACCAGCAGCGCCCCGCCGGCGAGCAGGATCAGCGCGCCGATGCCGCCGATCAGGCCGACCTGCACACCGGTCACCGGAAGCCCACCGCCGCCGGAGCCACCGCCGCCGGTGGTCGGCGTCGTGGACGTACCCGGCGTCGTCGTGCCGCCCGGCGTCGGAGTCGCCGTCGGCGTGGCGGTCGGCGTCGGCGTGACGGTCGGGCTCGGCGTGGGCTGCGCGCTGAGGTCGACGAACACGTCGAACTGCGCGGTGTTGTCCACCTCGTCGGTCTCGGTGAACGCCCGGCGCTGCGTGCCGGAAGCGTCCTGCGGCTCCTCCTCGGGGCTGCCCTGGGCGGCGTCGAGACCGGCGGCCCAGACGAACCCGGGCCGGAGCACCGACTCGGTGACGTCCTCGCCGACCTTCACCCGCACGTCTGCCGTGTAGAACTGCCCGGGCTTCAGCACCACGCCGCTGTCCTCGCAGTAGGCGTTGGCGAACCCGTCCAGCGGCTGCTCGACGCAGCCCTCCGGCAGCTCGGCGAAGGTGACGCCCGCCGG
This sequence comes from Micromonospora sp. RB23, assembly GCF_053585025.1. Classification (NCBI taxonomy): domain Bacteria; kingdom Bacillati; phylum Actinomycetota; class Actinomycetes; order Micromonosporales; family Micromonosporaceae; genus Micromonospora; species Micromonospora sp. RB23. Next base: position 610,974 of record NZ_CM132111.1, on the reverse strand, counting down.
CAGCGTGATCCCGTACGCCACGCCGGTCGCCTTCTTGCTGCCGTCGTTGTAGACCGCCCAGTCCAGCGGCGCCGTGTCGCCCCGCTTGACCGGCTTGAGGCCGGACTCGCCCGCCTCGTCGCCGTCCACCGTCACGTCGGCGTAGACGTCCTGCACCCAGGTGGTCAGGTCGTAGCCCGGCTTGGCGACGGTGATGTCGTGCCGGACCTTGTTGTCGCGCGGGTTCGGGTCGGCGGTGGCCGAGCTGATGCTGACCACCAGCGTGCCGGCGTCGCCGCGACGGCCGGTCGAGAAGATCGGAATGCCGAAGTCCTCCGTGGTGCCGCCGGCCAGGTCGCCGAGCAGGCAGGTGAAGGTCGTGCCGGTGACGTCACACCCGTCCGGGACGAGCACGCCGACCTTGCGGTCCTTCAGGCCCTTCGTCTCCACGGTGACCCGGACGTCCTTGACGTCGACCGTGCTCCGGGTGTTGTCGACCTGAAACTTGAACGGCTTCGCCTTGGCCGCCTTGACACCCTGGGCCAGCTCGTAGCTGAGCGGCACCAGGGCCAGGTCGGCCTGGTCGGCGGCCTGCGCCGGGGCGGCGACGGTGGCCACGCCACCGGCCGCGAGCAGGGCCACGACGCCGGCACGAACCAGGGCCGAGCGGTGGAACGCTGTCATCAGTCCCCCGGGGGTAGGGAAGCAGGGAATGGTTGCGGAACGAGCGGACGTTATCCGAGGTCGATCTCCCGCGCCAGCGTGCCGGCCGGTTTTCAACCGTCCGGCCTGGACCCGGAACACGGATCGGGCGGGATGGTCACCCATCCCGCCCGTACCGCCGTGCGTTATGTGAACGACCCTCATGGGCCGATGGAGGACACGCCTCAGACGGACGGCCGGACGCTATCCGTCGGCGATCATCTCCACCAGACCCGCGCCGGGGCTATGCGCCGTCGAGCCCACCGGGAGGACCCGTACCGCCGAGCGGGCGCAGCGGAAGCAGGATCCCCGCTCAGCCGAACGGCCGGACCGCGACCGACCTCAGTTGACCTCCACCAGCGGCAGCGACCGGCCCGCGCCGCCGCCGGGCAGCGCGATCGAGGAGAAGTGCGAGACCACCCGCTCGTCGGTCGGGTCGTCGGCCGGCGTGTGGTGCACCGCGAGCCGGTTGTAGAGGGTGTCGCGCTGGGCGGGGATCCGGTCGGCGGAGCGGATCATGCCGATCAGCTCGTGCAGGTTGGAACGGTGCCGGGCGCCGGCGGAGGAGATGACGTTCTCCTCCAGCATGATCGAGCCGAGGTCGTCCACCCCCATGTGCAGGGCGAGCTGCCCGACGTCCTTGCCGGTGGTCAGCCAGGACGCCTGCAGGTGCGGCACGGTCTCGAAGAACAGCCGGGCCACCGCGACCAGCCGCAGGTATTCCAAGGTGGTCGCCTGCGTACGGCCCTTGAGGTGGTTGTTCTCCGGCTGGTACGTCCACGGGATGAACGACCGGAACCCGCCCGTACGGTCCTGCACGTCGCGGATCATCCGCAGGTGCTCGATCCGCTCGGCGTGCGTCTCGCCGGTGCCCATCATCATGGTCGCGGTCGACTCGACACCCTGCCGGTGTGCCAGCTCCATGACCTCCAGCCAGCGTTCACCCGACTCCTTGAGGGGGGCGATGGCCTTGCGCGGGCGCTCGGGCAGCATCTCCGCACCGGCGCCGGCGATCGAATCGAGGCCGGCGGCCTTGATGCGGGCGATGGCCTCGTCCAGGCTGACGCCGGAGACCTTGGCCATGTGCAGGATCTCGCTCGGCCCGATCGAGTGGATGGCCAGTTGCGGATACGCCTGCTTGACCGAGGAGAACAGATCCTCGTAGTACTCGACGCCGTAGTCCGGGTGGTGCCCGCCCTGGAGCATCACCTGGGTCGCGCCCAGCTCGACCGCCTCGCCGCAGCGACGCAGGATCTCCTCCGTCGGGTGCGTCCAACCCTCGGCGTGCTTGGGCGCGCGGTAGAACGCGCAGAACTTGCACGCCGTCACACAGACGTTCGTGTAGTTGATGTTGCGATCGATCAGGTACGTGACGACGTTGTCCGGATAGCGCCGCCGGCGCACCGCGTCCGCCGCCTCGCCCAGCGCGTGGAAGGGCGCCTCGGTGTAGAGCAGCAGGGCCTCCTCGGGCGTGATCCGCCCGCCGTCCGCGCCACGCTGCAGGATGTCGTCGATCTCCCGGCTCACCGTCACAACCCCGAGCCTACGTCGGCCGCTCGACGTCCGACGCGCCCCCGGGTCGCCGGTGACGAGCGCCCCAGTACGACGCGCCGCCCGTTCCGGCCGTCAGGCGTCGTAGTCGACCGTGAGCCTGTCCGTGGTCGGGCTGGACTGGCAGGTCAGGACGTAGCCGGCGGCCACCTCGTCCGGCTCCAGGGCGTAGTTGCGGGCCATCGTGACCGCCCCGTCGACGACCTTCGCCTTGCACGTCGAGCAGACGCCGCCCTTGCAGGCGTACGGCAGTTCGCCGCGCACCTTCAGCGCCGCGTCCAGCACCCGCTCCTCGCGGCCCATCGTGAAGCTGGACGAGCGGCCGTCGAGGACGATGGTGACGTCCGTTCCGACGCCCGGCTGCTCGATCGGGCGGGCCACCGGCTCGGGCGGCGCGTCCACGTGGAACAGCTCGGTGTGCACGGCCGACTCCGACAGACCGCGGGCGGCCAGCACCCCCCGGGCGTCGACCACCATGCCGTACGGACCGCAGAGGAACCACTCCTCGATCAGCTCGCCCGGGACGATGGTGCCGAGCAGGCGTTCCAGCCGTTCGGCGTCGATCCGTCCGGACAGCAACGGCGACTCGCCCTGCTCGCGGGACAGCACGTGCACCAGGTGCAGCCGGGACGGGAAGCGGTCCTTCAGGTCGGCCAACTCCTCGGCGAACATCACGGTGTTCGCCGTGCGGTTGCCGTACACCAGGGTGAAGGTGCTGGCCGGCTCGACGGCCAGGGCCGTCGCGACGAGCGCGAGCACCGGGGTGATGCCGGAGCCGGCGACGACCGCGCCGTAGTGGCGGACCCGCTCCGGCGCGAACGCCGTGGTGAAGGTGCCCAGCGGGGGCAGCACCTCGACCGTGTCGCCGCCGCGCAGCGCGCCGCACGCGAAGGCCGAGAAGGCGCCGCCGGGAACCTCCCGCACCCCGATCCGCAGCCGGCCGCGCCGGGCCAGGTCGTCGGGGGTGGAGCAGATGGAGTACGAGCGGCGCACGTCCTCGCCGTCGTCGGTCACGCGCCGCACCGTCAGGTGCTGGCCCGCGCGGAACGCGAAGGTCTCCCGCAACTCCTCGGGTACGGCGAAGGTGACCGCCACCGAGTCGTCGGTGAGCCGGTCGACGGCCGCGACCGGCAGCGGGTGGAAGGCCGGCCGGCGACGGACCGGCCGGGTGATGGTGACTGTCACAGCGCCTTCAGGTGGTCGAAGGGTTCGGAGCAGGAGCGGCAGCGCCACAACGCCTTGCACGCGGTCGAGCCGAACCGGCTGACCTGTTCGGTCTCCGGCGAGCCGCAGCGTGGGCAGCGGACGGCGAGGGTCAGGGCCACCACGCCCGGGGAGGACGCCGGGGCGGGCGGGGCGATCCCCGCGGAGACGAGCTTGGCCCGCCCGGCGTCGGAGATCCAGTCGGTGCTCCACGGTGGGCTGTAGATCGTCCGCACGTCGACGTCGGGGTGACCGGCGGCCGCCAGGGCACGGCGCACGTCGGCCCGGATCACGTCCATGGCGGGACACCCGGTGTACGTCGGGGTGATGGTGACGACGATCCGACCGGTGACCGGATCCTCCTCGACCGCGCGCAGAATCCCCAGCTCGTCGATCGTGATCACCCGGATCTCCGGGTCCACCACGCTCGCCGCCGCCGCCCAGACGTCGGTCCCGGTCCGCTGTGCGATGCCGCCCGCGCTCACCACTGCGCCCCCGGATGGGTGCGGTGCAGCACCTGCATCTCGGCCAGCAGGTAGGACAGGTGCTCGGTGTGCACGCCGGCCCGCCCGCCAGTCGGCGCCCAGCCGCGCTCGGGGCGGGTGAGCGTCGCCTCGGCCAGCACCGGACCGACGACCTCGTCGAACGCCGGCCGCAGACCCTCCGGGTCGACCGGCGCCGCCGGGTCCGCCCCGAAAAGCTCATGGGTGTACGGCCAGACGTGGTCCACGGCCTCCTGCATCCGGCGGTGCGACTCCTCGGTGCCGTCACCGAGCCGCTTCACCCACAGCGCGCCGTGGTCCAGGTGGTACGCGGACTCCTTGCGCGCCTTCGCGCCGATCGCGGCCAACCGCTCGTCCGCGCAACCGGCGAGCGCGGTGTAAAGCGGCACCTGGTACGCCGCCAGGAAGAACAGCTTCGCCATGGTCACCGCGAAGTCGCCGTTGGGCAGCTCGACCAGGAGCACGTTGCGGAACTCGCGGTCGTCGCGCAGGTACGCGAGAGCGTCCTCGTCCCGACCAGCCGCCTCCAGCTCACCCGCGTAGGACAGCAGCAGACGGGCAGCGCCGAGCTGGTCGAGGGCGATGTTGGCGAGCGCGATGTCCTCTTCCATCTCGGGCGCGCGGGTGGCCCACTCGGCCAGCCGCTGCGCGGCGACCAGGGCGTCGTCACCGAGGCCGAGAGTGAACGAGAAGGGCCCGTTCACGCCACCACCTCGCTCCGCTCGGCGGAGGCGCGAAGCGCCCCGTTGCTGGGCTGGCTGGTTCGCTCGCTGCGCTCGCTCACAGGTGTGCCACCCCGTCCGGCACCTCGTAGAACGTGGGGTGGCGGTAGACCTTGTCGGCGGCCGGGTCGAAGAAGGCGTCCTTCTCGTCCGGGCTGGACGCGGTGATCGCGCCCGCCGGCACCACCCAGATCGACACACCCTCCTGGCGGCGGGTGTAGAGGTCACGGGCGTTGCGCAGGGCCAGCTCGGCGTCCGGGGCGTGCAGGCTGCCGACGTGGGTGTGCGACAGGCCCCGCCGCGCCCGGACGAAGACCTCCCACAGGGGCGAGTGTTCGTTGCTCACGCGGCCACCTTCTCCCTCGTCCCGGCCCGCTTCGCGGCGTACGCCGCGGCGGCCTCGCGTACCCATGCGCCGTCGGCGTGGGCGGCCCGGCGGTGCGCCATCCGCTCGCGGTTGCACGGCCCGTCACCGGAGATCACCCGCATCAGCTCGTCGTAGTCCGGCTGGCTGTAGTCGTACGCCTGCCGCTCCTCGTTCCAGCGCAGGTCGTCGTCGGGAATGCGGAGCCCGAGGACCTCGGCCTGCCCGACGCACATGTCGACGAAACGTTGGCGCAGGTCGTCGTTCGAGAAGCGCTTGATCTTCCAGGCCATCGACTTGGCGGAGTGGGTCGAGTCGCCGTCCGGCGGCCCGAACATGGCCAGCGAGGGATACCACCAGCGGTCGACCGCGTCCTGGGCCATCGCCTTCTGGGCAGGGGTGCCGTGGGCGAGGGTGTGCAGGATCTCGTACCCCTGGCGCTGGTGGAACGACTCTTCCTTGCAGACCCGGATCATCGCCCGGGCGTACGGCCCGTAGGAGCACCGGCACAGCGGCACCTGGTTGACGATTGCCGCGCCGTCCACCAGCCAGCCGATCGCGCCCACGTCGGCCCAGGTCAGCGTGGGGTAGTTGAAGATCGAGCTGTACTTCTGCCTGCCGTCGAGCAGCAACTGGACCAGCTCGTCGCGGCTGACGCCGAGGGTCTCGGCGGCGGCGTAGAGGTAGAGGCCGTGGCCCGCCTCGTCCTGCACCTTGGCCAGGAGGATCGCCTTGCGCTTGAGCGAGGGCGCCCGACTGATCCAGTTGCCCTCGGGCTGCATGCCGATGATCTCGGAGTGGGCGTGCTGGGCGATCTGCCGGATCAGCGTCCGGCGGTACGCGTCGGGCATCCAGTCGCGCGGCTCGATCTTCTGCTCGGCGTCGACCACCTCGGCGAAGTAGGCCGCCAGATCCTCGTCCGGCGCCGGACCACCGCGACGTTCACGAGCGGCGGCGGCGCGCAGCTCCGCCTCGGCCGCCTCGACCTCGCCGAGCAGGCCCGCGCCGGGCGCGTCGTCCGGTGCGTCGCCGGGAGCGGAGAAGTCGTTGCCATACATGAGGACAAGTGTTACAGCTTGCGCCCCAATGCACTAGGGGGTGTAACAGGAAACCCGAGTGACGTTGTGTCACCGATGGGAAGATCACCACCACCCAAAGTGAGATCGACGTTTATGACGTGGCTCACGAGAAGAGGGTTGAACTTCGCATAAGCCGCATAACGATGGGATTTTCTCCCGATTTCGCACGTTGCCTGGTGTCGGCCTCTGGCGATCCGCCCGTCCGGACGTAGACTTCTGCCGGTCACACGATCGGCTGCCCCCACGCCGGCTCCATCCAGGCCACCTCCCCCGGCCACGGCGCACGCACCGGTCGCCCCGGACAACGAAGCCGGTCCCCCCGGCCCTGACATCTGGAGCTCACCCAACTCATGCGATCTCGCGTGACCATGGTGCTCGCCGTCGTGGCGGTGATCCTCGGTGGCGTCCTGCTGGTCCCCACCGCGTACGCCCGACTGTCCAGCGACGCCGGCGAAGGCGGCGGTGGTGGCGGCGCCGCCACCAGCAGCGTCGCCGCGCCCGCGCCGGCCCCGCCACCACCACCCACGCTGGCCGCGGGCCGCGTGTCGGTGGCGTTCAAGGGCGAATTCTTCTCGTGGGCGCTGCTCGACCGGAAGACCGGCAAGATCGCCGGATCGTCGAACATGAGCGCGACCAGCTCCACCGAATCGATGATCAAGGCGTGGATCGTCTCCGACTACCTGCGCCAGCTCAAGGACCGGGAGCCGCCGCCCGCGCTGAAGCAGGCAGCCAGCCTCGCCATCATCGACAGCAACGACGGCGCGGCCAACAAGGTCCACGCCGCGGCGGGCGGGTCGTACAAACCGTCGAAGAGCAGCATCCCCGACCCCGTGATCCAGCGAGCGATCAAGATCTGCGGCCTGACCGACACCAAGCGCGGCAACGTCGAGCCCTACACCGGCTACTGGAGCTACACCCGGATGTCCCCGCGCGACGCTGTCCGGCTCGGCGACTGCATCGCCGACGGTAAGGCCGCCGGCCCGAAATGGACAAAGTGGGTGCTGGACCAGATGAGCAAGGTCCGTGGCACCACCGCGAAGAAGGACCAGCGGGCCACCTCCGGTGGCGGCCGATGGGGGATCATCGACGGCCTACCCAAGTCGATCACCGCACAGGGCCCGGTCAGCATCAAGAACGGTTGGACGCCGATCAACGGCGACGGAAACTGGCACGTCAACTGCCTGGCGGTCAACGGCAAGTGGAGTCTCGCGGTGATGCTGCGCTACCCGATCAGGCAAGGGCTGGACTACGGGGCGCAGGTCTGCGCCAGCGTCGCCACTCAACTGGTCACCCCGCAGCCCGGCGCCGCGCTCAAGGTGCCGCAGCAGCCGGTCGGGAAGCTCTGATGGCCGGGAACCGGCGGGCCGACCGACGCGGTGGAGGCGAGACCTCGCCGCTGCGCCTGATCGCCGTCGCGGTCATCCTCATCGGGCTGGTGCTGGTCTCACTGCGCCTGCTGCCCGGGTCGCCGTTCGAGTCGACCGCGGCCGCCAAGTGGGGTGACTCCGAGGCGACGACCAGCGGCCGGTCCACCGACGAGGCCACCGACCGCAGCGCCCGCCAGCCGGCCCCGCCGAGCCCCAGCCCTTCGCTGAAGCCGCTGCCGTTCCAGGCCAGGAACCTCGACCTCGACATCGAGGGCTGGTACTCCTGGAGCGTCCTCGACCGCCGCACCGGCCAGATCATCGGTTCGAAGAACATGGGCGAGACCAGCACCACCGCCTCGTTGATCAAGTCCTGGATCGTCGCGGACTACCTGCGCCGCGCCGCCGAGGCCGGCCAGACACCGAGCGACGCGAAGCTCGCCGACGCCACCCGCATCATCCGGGACAGCGACAACACGCGGGCCGAGCAGTTCTACAACTCGGTCGGCCGGGACGCCTCGATCCGGCGGTTGCTCTCCATGTGCAAGCTGACCGACAGCAGCGTCGCCCCGGACAAGGGTTGGTCCCGTACCGCGCTCTCCCCCCGCGACACCGCACGACTGGGCAACTGCATCGCCACCGGCACCGCCGCCGGACCAAAGTGGACCAAGTGGCTGCTCAACGAGATGAAGCTGGTCCGGGGCGCCGGGGACTTCGGTATCCGCAAGGCGTTCCCGGCCGCGCAGCAGAAGCAGATCGCCATCAAGAACGGTTGGATCGACCGGACCGCCGAGCAGGAGATGCACATCAACTGCCTGGCCATCGGCGACACCTGGACGATGGGTGTGATGGTCCGCTACCCGATCAACATGGGCTACGAGTACGGCATGAAGAACTGCCAGAAGATCACCGAGGCGCTGCTGCGCCCCGGCACCTGACGCGCTGTCCTACTGCGCCGGAGCGCCACTCTGTCCGATCAGAGCGGCGCTCCGTCCGTTTCACGGCGCGGTGGCGTCCTGTCGGGGACAGCGGCTTCACGGCGCGGCGGCGTCCTGTCGGGGACAGCGGCTTCACGGCGCGGCGGCGTCCTGTCGGGGACAGCGGCTTCACGGCGCGGCGGCGTCCTGTCGGGGACAGCGGCTTCACGGCGCGGCGGCGTCCTGTCGGGGACAGCGGCTTCACGGCGCGGCGGCGTCTGTCGGGCGCGCCGGCTGGTCAGCCGGCGAAGAACTCCGGGCCGCCGTCCGGTAGCGGCGGGACCTCGCCGAGCGCGGCGATCCGCCGGGCGAACTCCCGCAGCCCGGCTACCTGCCGCTCACCCAGCGAGAAGTCCAGGGCCCGGAAGTACGTGGCCAGTGTCGCGGCGTCGAACGCCTCCCAGCGTGCCGCCGCCTCGGCGACCTGGTCCAACTCGGAGAGGCAGAGGTCCCGCGAGCGCAGGAACGCCTCGTGCACCTCCTTGGCGAGGCCCGGGTGCGCGGCTGCGAAGTCGCGGCGGACCGCCCAGACGGCGAAAACCATCGGCAGCCCGCTCCAATCCCGCCACGCCTGCCCGAGGTCGGTCACGGTGAGACCCCGCAACGGCGCCTCGTAGTACGCCCGCAGCGCCACGTCCCCGATCAGGACCCCGGCGTCGGCTTCCAACAGCATCTGGGTCAGATCCGGAGGGCAACGGAAGTACTCGGGCCGGACGCCGTACCGCTCGGTGAGCAGCAACTGCGCCAACATCACCCCGGTCCGCGACGTCGAGCCGAGCGCCACGCGGGCGCCGTCCAGCTCGCCGAGAGGCCGGGTGGAGACCATGTTGACCGAGAGCACCGGCCCGTCGCTGCCGACCGCCAGGTCGGACAGGAGGAGCAGTTCGTCGGTGTGCTTCAGGTACTCCATCAGCGTGATCGGACCGATGTCGAGGTCGCCGGCCACCAGCGCCGCGCTCAGCCGATCCGGGGAGTCCTTGTGCAGGTCCACGTCGAGCAGGCTGCCCGAGCGCATCAGGCCCCAGTAGATCGGCAGGCAGTTCAGGAACTGGATGTGCCCGACCCGCGGGCGTGCGACGCGCTCAACCATGACCCGACCGTATCCCCGGCCTCGGGATCCAGCCCGGCGGGCCGGCCCGGAGTGGCCAACCCCGCACCCGACCCACCCGGCTGCGCGCGCGTCGTCACTTACCGCCGAGCCGCGGTCCCGAAGCGGTGTCGCTGAGCGGGTCCATCCCGCCGGAAAATGTCGTACACCTGTTCTAAAATTGATCCATGTTGAGGGCGCTGGCGCAGGCGGGTGGCGGCGTCGACGACTGCGCCGATGTCGCGCCGTGGGCCCTCTGCGACGACGAACTGCTCGCGGCGTTGGACGCGTCGCATGCCCTGGCGCAACGCCTGGCAACCATCCAGCTCGCTCTCGTGCGCGAGCTCGACGGCCGTGGTCTCGCGGTCGCCCAGGGCGCCTCGTCGACCGCCGTCTGGTTACGGGACCGGCTCCGGCTGTCCGGGCGGTCGGCCCGCCAGTTGGTCCAGCTCGCCGCCACCATCGACGCGGCACCGCCGACGGTCCGTGCTGCCCTGCGCGACGGCAGCCTCACCGTCGAGCAGGGCCGGGTGGTGGCGGAGACGATCGCAACCCTGCCCGCCGAGGCCGGCCCGGAGGTGGCGGAGAAGGCCAGCGAGTTGCTGGTCGCCTGGGCCGACCGCTTCGATCCGACCATCCTGCGTCGCCTCGGTGAGCGTGTCCTCGCGCACGTCGCGCCCGACCTGGCCGACCAGGCCGAGTTGGCCGCCCTCGACCGGGCCGCCGAGCGAGCCGAGGCCCGCCGGCACGTCACCCTCTCCGAGCCGAAGGACGGGCAGGTACGCCTCACCGGCAACCTCGACACCGAGACCGCGAGCCTGCTGCGCGAGGCCATCGATCCGCTCTGCGCCCCAACCGGCGAGCACGACGATCGCAGTCCCGGCCAGCGCAGAGCCGACGCGCTGGGTGAGATCTGCCGGCTGGCACTGCGCACCGGCCACCTGCCCGACAACGGCGGAGACCGCCCTCAACTGGTCGTCACCATGTCACTCGACGCGCTTGTCAACGAGGTCGGCGCGGGCACCCTGGAGACCGGGGCACGTCTCACGCCGGGCGCGGTCCGCCGCCTCGCCTGCGACGCTGCCGTGCTGCCGGCAGTTTTGAACGGCAACAGCCAGATCCTGGACGTCGGGCGTCAACGCCGGCTCTTCACCGGTCCGCTGCGGCGCGCGCTGGTGCTCCGCGACGGCGGCTGCGCCTTTCCCGGCTGCGACCGGCCACCCCGTTGGTGCGACGGCCACCATGTGCGCCACTGGGCCAACGGCGGCACGACGACACTGGGTAACGCGGTCCTGCTCTGCGGGCATCATCACCGAGTCCTGCACCAGGGCGACTGGATCGTCCGCATCGCGCCGGACGGCCAGCCCGAATTCCTCCCGCCCGCCTGGCTGGATGCGGCGCGCACCCCACGGCGCAACCTCTATCACCGGCGCTGCTGAGCACAAGGCCTCATCTCGCCCACGCCACACCTCACGCCGAAGCGACGCAACCCTGCGCCGCAGGGCCGCTCAGCGCCCACAGCAGCTACCGCACCCAAGATCGCTGCTCCGCGCCCCCACGCGCTACCGACGCCGGGGCTCCGCCCGGCGTTCCCCGCATGAGCAGCCAGGTACACGGCGGCACAGCGGCGGGGCAGCCGCATGGCTCAGGTGTCACCGCCAGCCGCGCGGCTGACCCACTCGTGCGCCAGGACGCGCCGACTCGTCCGGGTGATTGCTTCGGTAATTCGGTGGAAACGGCGGGCGGGAAGGCATAGGGTTGCAGCCCGCTTGACGGCCGAGGTGAGCTGCACCGGAACGGACGTCGTCGCGCCGGGAGGTCGGCCATCCGCCCCCGGAAACGCGAGCGAGCAGCAGATGTGAACGATGGGACGTCAGCATGCCCGCACCTGACCTCGACACGGGTCTCGACACGGATCTCGCGGCCGAACGAGCCCACCTGGCCACCTCGCGCACGGCCCTGCGCCGGATGCGGGAGCGGGCCGAAGCGCTCTTCTCCACCGGTGACCAGGTCGCCGGCGACTCCTACGCGGCGGAGACACTCGGCCGCACCCTCGCCCGCCGGGTCGCCGAACTGGCCGACGACCCCACCACCCCGCTGTTCTTCGGCCGCCTCGAATTCGGCGGACAAGCACCAGACGAGGACACCGCGAACGGCCTGACGCTGGCCACCAGCAGCCCGACCAACAGCAACCCGGGCAGCCGCACCGGCAACGTCGGCAGCCCAGGCAGCAGCAGCGCCGGAAGCAGCAGCAGCGCCGGAAGCAGCAGCGGCAGCAGCGCCAGCAGCGCCAGCAGCGCCAGCAGTGCCAGCAGCAGCAACGTCGACAGCGCCGGAAGCGGCAGCAGCGGCAGCGGCAGCAGCGCCAGCGGCAGCAGCGCCAGCGGCAGCAGCAGCGCCGGAAGCAGCAGCGGCAGCAGCGCCAGCAGCAGCGGCAGCGACAGCGCCGGAAGCAGCGGCAGCGACAGCGCCGGAAGCAGCAGCGGCAGCGAGCACGCTGGTCGGCGGTACCACGTGGGGCGTCGGCACGTCACCGACGAGTTTGGTGAGCCGCTGGTGCTGGACTGGCGGGCGCCTGTCTCCCGCTCGTTCTACCGGGCCAGCGCCCGTGACCCGCAGGGTGTCGCGGTGCGGCGGCGGTTCGGGTTCAGCAGCGGAGTGTTGACCAGCTTCGAGGACGAGCGGCTGGACCGGGGCGAGGAGCTGGGTACGGCCAGCCGGATCCTCACGGCCGAGATCGAGCGACCACGCGTGGGCCCGATGCGCGACATCGTCGCCACGATCCAGCCGGAGCAGGACGAGCTGGTCCGGGCCGACCTGGCCGACTCGATCTGTGTGCAGGGGGCGCCGGGCACGGGGAAGACGGCCGTGGGCCTGCACCGGGCCGCGTACCTGCTCTACCTGCACCGGGAGCGGTTGCGGCGGTCGGGCGTGCTGATCGTGGGGCCGAACCGGGCGTTCCTGTCGTACATCGCGGCGGTGCTGCCTGCCCTCGGCGAGGTCGAGGTGGAGCAGGCCACCGTGGAGGAGCTGATCTCGCGGGTACCGGTGCGGGCGGTGGAGACGCCGGCCGCCGCCGCGCTCAAGCACGACGCGCGGATGGCGACCGTGCTGCGCAGGGCGGTGCAGGCCCAGATTGGTACGCCGACCGACTCGATCACCGTCTCGGACGGCTCGTTCCGGTGGCGGATCGGGCTGGAACCGCTGCACCGGATCGTCGAGGAGACCCGACGGGAGGGGCTGCCGTACGGCACCGGCCGGGAGCGGGTCCGGGCGCGGGTGGTGAGCCTGCTGCAACGGCAGGCCGAGGCACGGCGGGCCGAGTCGCCCAGCGACGCGTGGCTGCGCCGGATGGGCCGGTGTCGGCCGGTGGTGGACTTCCTGGACGCGGTCTGGCCGGCCCTCACTCCGGAAGGGCTGGTGCACGGCCTGTTCGCCGATCCGGCCCGTCTCGCCGCCGCCGCGGACGGGCTGCTCAACGACGCCGAACAGGAGCTGCTGGTCTGGGCGAAGCCGGCGCGTACCCCGAAGGCCACCCGCTGGACCGCCGCGGACGCCGTGCTCGTCGACGAGGCGGCCGGGCTGTTGGAGCGGCCCTCCGGGTTCGGGCACGTCGTGGTGGACGAGGCGCAGGACCTGTCCCCGATGCAGTGTCGGGCCATCGCCCGCCGCAGTGAGCACGGCTCGGTCACGCTGCTCGGTGACCTCGCGCAGGGCACCGCGCCGTGGGCGGCGACCGACTGGCGGGAGTCCCTGAGACACCTGGGCAAGCCGGACGCCGCAGTGGTCCCGCTGACGGTCGGCTTCCGGGTGCCCGCCGCGGTGGTCGCCTTCGCCAACCTGCTGTTGCCGGCGCTCGCGGTGGACGTACCCCCGGCGGAGTCGCTACGTCACGACGGCGGCCTGGACGTGCGTACCGTGACCGACCTGACCGCCGCCACGGTGGCCGAGGTGCGCGCGGCGCTCGCACACGACGGATCGGTCGGCGTGATCGCCGCCGACGACGCGGTCGACGGGCTGCGCGCGGCGCTGGCCGCCGCTGGCGTCGCCAGCGCGACCGCCGACGACGTCACGGCCGCCCAGCGGGTCACCGTGGTGCCCGCGACGCTGGTCAAGGGCCTCGAGTACGACCATGTGGTGGTGGTCGAGCCGGCTGCGATCGTCGCGGCCGAGCCGCGCGGGCTGCACCGGTTGTACGTGGTGCTCACCCGCGCGGTGTCCCGGTTGTCGGTGCTGCACAGCGAGCCGTTGCCCGCGCCGCTGCCGACCGCGCCGCAGGCCACACCGCTGGCGCCGGTGCCGCTGTAGGCCGTCTCTCGCAGCAGCCCCGACGTCGGGCGCGTCCTGGTGCACGGCCGACGCCTGTCGCACGCGCCTGGGCGTCGGGCACGTCCTGAGGCACGGTCGACGGGCCAGCGCGCGGCATCGCTGTCGGCAACCAGGCAGTTCGCGGGGCACACCGGCTCGACTTTGCGCCGTAAAGTAGTTTGCATGGCCCCCGAAGACGACGACCTGCCGCCCTCCGACGCCGCCACCGCGCTCCGGCTGATCGACGACCAGCGGGCGGCCACCGTTCGCCGCCTACAGCCCGACGCGCGGCTTGTCTACTGGCCGTGGGGCGTGGCCTGGTTGATCGGTTTCGGGCTGTTCTTCCTGCGCTTCCCCCCGGGCGGTCGGGTGCTGGTCGCCCTGCCGGACTGGCTGCCCCTGGCTGTGCTGTTCGCCCTGCTGATCACCGCTGGGGCGATCCAGGCGGTGGCGAGCGCGCGGGCGTACGGGCAGGTGACCGGTGTCTCGGCGGTGCGCGGCCGCTGGTACGGGTGCGCCTGGGCGCTGGGCCAGGTGAGCGTGTACGCGGCGGTCGGCCGGGTGTCCGGGCACCTGCCGGACGACCTGGCGGGTCTGCTCTGGGCGGCCTCGGCGGTGGGGCTCACCGGCGCGCTGCACATGGCCGGCGGCGCGGTCTGGCTGGACCGGGACCTGTTCCGTCTCGGCGTCTGGATCAGCGTCATCAACGTGATCGGCGCGATCGCAGGGCCGGGTTGGCACGCGCTGGTCGTCTCGGTGGCCGGCGGCGGCGGGATGCTGGTCGCCGGGACGATCGCCCGACTGCGCCAGCGAGGACGTTCATGACCGATCTCGACCCGGTCATCCACGCCCAGGCACGGCTGCGGGTGGTCGCCGCGCTCTCCGCGCTCGGCGACGGCGACCGGATCACCTTTCCCCGGCTCCAGGAACTGCTGGCGATGACCGCCGGCAACCTCTCCGTCCACCTCCGCAAGCTGGAGGACGCCGGGTACGTCGACATCAGCAAGACCCACCGTGGGCGTACGCCGGCCACCCTGATCCGGCTCAGCCGGCGCGGTCGGCTGGCGTTCGAGGAGTACACCGAAGCGATCCGCACCCTGCTCGATCCCTCCCCTCTGGACTCCACAGCGTCGAAGGAGCAGTCATGACCCTCGCCCGCGCCGACCAGGTCAGCCGCCGATACGGCGACGTCCTCGCCCTCGACCGCGTCGACCTGGAGGTCCGGCCCGGCGAACTGGTCGGCCTGCTCGGCCCGAACGGCGCCGGCAAGAGCACCCTGATGAACCTGCTGGTCGGCCTGCGCAGACCCACCTCCGGGCGGGTCGAGTTGAACGGGCGCGACCCGCGCGACCCGGAGGCCCGGCGACAGATCGGCGTCACGCCGCAGGAGACCGGCCTCCCGGGCACGCTGCGCGTCGGCGAGGTCGTCGACTTCGTCTCCGCCCACTACCCCGACCCGGTGCCTCGCGGCGAACTGCTCGACCGTTTCGGCCTGGGCGACCTCACCCGGCGGCAGACCGGCGGACTGTCCGGCGGCCAGCGTCGCCGGCTGGCCGTGGCGCTTGCCTTCGTCGGCCGGCCCCGACTCGTCCTGCTCGACGAGCCGACCACCGGCCTGGACGTCACCGCCCGGCACACCCTCTGGGACGCGATCCGCGCCTTCCACGACGACGGCGGGACGGTGCTGTTGAGCAGCCACTACCTGGAGGAGGTGGAGGCGCTGGCCCGCCGGGTGGTGGTGATCGGGCAGGGCCGCGTGCTCGCCGACGACACGGTGGACGCCGTACGCGGCATCGTCGGCGTACGGCGGGTCAGCCTGGTCGCCGACGAGCTGCCCGACCTGCCCGGCGTCGTCCGCACCGAACGGGTCGAGGGACGCCTGCACCTGCTCACCACCGACGCCGACGAGCTGGTCCGCGCGTTGGTCCGCGCCGAGGCCACCTTCACCGACCTGGAGGTGCGGCCCACCTCGCTGGAGGAGGCGTTCCTCGCCATCACCGGCGGGGCGGACACGCCGGCACCGGCCCAGCCCGCCGCCACCAGCGGCCAACCCACCGCCGTCTGAGGAGGCGCACCGTGCAGCTCGCCCTGGTCCACGCCCGCTACCAGCTCCTGGAGATCATCCGGATCCCGGTGGCCGTCTTCGGCAGCGCCTTCTTCCCCGCCGCCGCCATGATCTTCTTCGTGGTGCCGTTCACCGGTGACGATTCGGTCGGTGCCACCTTCGCCACCGCCTCGATGATCACCTTCTCGGTGATGAGCGCCAACATCTTCCAGTACGGCGTCGGCGTCGCCGAGGACCGCGACCAGCCCTGGAACCCGTACACCCGGACCCTGCCGGCCGGACCCGCGCCCCGGTTCGCGGGCCGGGTGCTGGCCGGCCTCGCGCTGACGTACCTGTCGCTGATCCCGGTCGTCGTGATCGGCGCGACGCTCACCCCGGCCCGGGTCACCGCCACGGCGTTCCTGCTGACCGCCGTCATCGTGGCCGTCATCTCGGTGCCGTTCACGCTGATGGGCCTGGCCATCGGGTACTCGCTGCCCAGCAAGGCGGCGATCGTGGTGGCGCAGGTCGTGTTCCTGCCGCTCGCGTTCGGCGGCGGGCTGCTCTCCGCGCCGGGTGACGCGCCCGGGTTCATCGAGACGATCGCGCCGTTCCTGCCCACCCGGGGCGCGGCCGAACTGATGTGGTGGGCGGTCGGCGGCTACCGGGTCGAACCGCTGTCGCTGGTCATGCTCGGGGTCTGGGTGGTGCTGCTCGCCGCGCTCGCCGCCTGGGCGTACCGGCGGGACGAGGGTCGCCGGTTCAGCTGACGATTCGTCGGTTTCCGCCCCGTGCCCCAGCGGGACGGTGCCAGGATTCCCGCAGGGGGCCCGCCCGTGGCCGCCGGCCGAGAGGGGTCTTGACGTGAGCACCGTCCCGCCGGGTACGCCGTGCTGGGCCGATCTGGCCACCCCGGACCTGACCGACGCGCGGCGCTTCTACCCCGAACTGTTCGGCTGGACCGGACGGGTGACGCCGGAGCCCGAGGCGGGCGGCTACACCGTCTTCCTGCTCGACGGCCGCCCGGTGGCCGGCGTCGGGCCGCCGGCCATCGAGGACCAGGTGCCGATCTGGTCCACGTACATCGCCACCGACGACGCGGCACTGGCCGCCGGCCGGGTCGAACGGGCCGGCGGGCAGGTCGTCGTACCGCCGTTCGAGGTCTTCGACCGGGGCTGGATGGCCGTGTTCTCCGACCCGGCGGGCGCCACGTTCAGCGTGTGGCAGCCGCTGGCGATGCCCGGCGCCGAGGTGTTCAACGTGCCCGGCGCGATGAGCTGGAACGAGCTGGTCACGCCCGACCCGGAGGGCGCGAAGGTCTTCTACGAGCTGGTGTTCGGCTGGCAGCCGGACGAACAACCGGTCGGCGGCATGACGTACACGGGGTGGCGGCTCGGGGCGCGGATCGTCGCCGGGATGATGCCACCGCTGGGCGACGGCTACCCGGCCGACCTGCCCGCGTACTGGACGGTGTACTTCGCGGTGGCCGACGCGGACGCCGCTGCCGCCCGCGCCGCCGAGCTGGGCGGGACGATCCTGGTGCCACCCCGCGACATCCCGAGCGGTCGGTTCGCCGCCCTCCGCGACCCCCAGGGCGCCCTCTTCTCGGTCATCGACCTGGGCCCATGACCACGAAGGCCCCGCCGCGCCCGGCTCACCGGCCAGGGCGGACGGGGACCACCAGGGGGCCGTTGGTGCCGGGGAGCACCCGGACGCTCGCCCGGTAGTGCGTGGCGAGGAGGTGTTCGGTCAACACCTCGTGCGGAGTCCCGGTCGCCACCACCCGACCCTCGGCGAGCATGACCATCCGGTCGGCGTACTCGCCCGCGAGGGAGAGGTCGTGCATGGTGGCGAGCACCGTGAGGCCATGGGCCCGGCGCAACTGGTCGACCAGTTCCAGGACCTCCTGCTGGTGGCCGATGTCCAGCGCGCTGGTCGGCTCGTCGAGCAGCAGCAGCGTCGCGCCCTGGGCGAGCGCCCGGGCCAGGAAGACCCGCTGTCGCTCTCCCCCGGACAGGGTGGCCAGCTCGCGGCGGTGGAAGCCGGTGAGGTCCAGGCGGTCCAGCACGTCGTGGACGGCGGCCACGTCGGCGGCCGACTCGCGGCCGAGCGGCGGGATGTACGGGGTGCGACCGAGCAGCACGTAGTCCAGGACCGACATGCCGGGCGGTACCGCCGGGGACTGCGTCACCGTCGCCACCACGCGGGCACGTTCGCGGCGGTGCAGGGCGCCGCTCGGCGTACCGAAGAGGGAGATGGCGTCCGGCGCGGGCAGCAGGCCGCCGACGGCGCGCAACAGGGTCGACTTGCCGGCGCCGTTCGGGCCGATCACGGTGACCCACTCGCCGACGGCGACGGTGAGGTCGACGCCGGTGAGGATCGGCGTGCGGTCCAGGCTGACGTGCAGCGCGCGGACCTCGACGGCCGGCGCCCCGGGAGTCACGTGAGCACCCGGCGGGCGGTCCGCAGCACGAGGACGAAGAACGGGCCGCCGAGCAGGGCGGTGACCACGCCGATGGGCACCTCGGCCGGGGCGGCGGCGGTACGGGCGACCACGTCGGTCAGCGCCAGGAACGCGGCGCCGAACAGCAGCGACAGCGGCAGGATCACCCGGTAGCTCGATCCGGCGAGCAGCCGGACGGTGTGCGGCACGATGATGCCGACGAAGCCGATCAGGCCGGTCGCGGAGACCGCAGCGGCGGTGCCCAGGGACGCGGCGGCGATCAGCAGGTAGCGGGAGCGTTGCGGGTGCAGGCCGAGGCTGGTCGCCTCGTCGTCGCCGAGTGCGAGGACGTCCAGCTCGCGGCGGTGCAGCAGCACCACGACCGTGGTCACCGCGGCGTACGGCAGCACCAGCAGCACGTCGTGCCAACCGGCGGTGGCCAGCCGGCCGAGCAGCCAGGAGTAGACCGGCTGGATGCTGTCGGAGTGCCGTTGCAGCAGGTACGTCTGCCCGGCGGAGAGGAACGTGGAGACCGCGACCCCGGCCAGGATCAGCATCGCCGGTGACCGGCCCCGTCCGCCGGCCGCCCCGAGCAGATAGGTCATCGTCACGGCGAGCAGCGACCCGACGAACGCGGCCAGCGGGATGGTCAACGGCAGCCCGGAGATCGCGCCCTGCCGACCGACGCCGCCGAGGGCGATCACCGCGGTGACCGCGAGTCCCGCGCCGGCGGCCACCCCGAGCAGGAACGGGTCGGCCAGCGGGTTGCGGAAGACGCCCTGGTAGCAGCCACCGGCGAGGGCCAGCAGACCGCCGACGAGCAGGCCCAGCACGACCCGGGGCAGCCGCAGTTCGGTGACGATGGCGATTTCCCGCTCGGTCAGTCCGCTGTCGAGGTGCACGCCGGGGATCAGGTTGAGCAGTTCGGCGGCGACGCTGCCCGGGGGCAGGCTGACCGGCCCGAGCGACACCCCGGCGACGAGCGCGACGAGCACCGCGAGGACACCGACGACCAGCCAGCGCGTACGCAGCCCGGCGGGCCGGGACGCGCGAGGCGTACCGGCCGGCCGGGTGGCGGGTGTTCCAGCGGTCATCTGCGACGTTCCGGTCACCGACGGATCACGGTCACGCGGGCACCTTGGCGACCGCGTCGATGATCGTCCGGAGCAGGTCGACGATTCGCGGGCCCCAGCGGGAGGCGATGTCGTCGTCCAACGTGACGACCTGGTTGTTCTTCACGGCGGTGAGGCCGGCCCAGCCGCTGCGGGCCTTGACCGAGTCGGCGTTCTGCTGGCAGCACTTGGAGTCGGCCAGGAAGACGAAGTCCGGGTCGGCCTTGACGATGACCTCCTGGGACAGCTGCGGGTAGCCGCCGTTCTTGCCGTCGGCGTCGGCCGGGTCGGCGATGTTGGTCAGGCCGACGAGGCTGTAGATCGAGCCGATGAATGTCTTGCTGGTCGCGCTGTACAGCTCCGGGCCCAGCTCGTGGTAGTAGGTGAGCTTCTCGGCGCGCTGCGGGAGGTCCTTGACCAGCTTGGCGATGTCGTCCTTCATCCGCTTGGCGACGTCGGCGGCCTGGTCCGCGTGCCCGGTCAGGGTGCCCAGGTCGGTGATCTGCCGGTACGAGTCGTCGAGCGTGGTCGCCGCCGGGGTCAGGTACACCGGGATCTTCAGCTTGCCGAGCTGGTCGACGATCTTGTTGGTGTCGTTGGAGAGCACCACCAGGTCCGGGTTCTTACCGGCGATCGCCTCGGCGTTCGGCTGGAAGCCGGACAGGTCGGTCTTGGGGGCCTCGGCGGGGTAGTTGGACTGGTCGTCGACGGCGCTGACCTGCGAGCCGGCGCCGATCGCGAAGAGCATCTCGGTGGCGCTGGGTGACAGCGAGACGATCTTCTCGGGACGCTTGTCGAGGGTGAGCGGGCCGACCGTCACCGGGTAGCTGGCGGCGGCGGTGCCGGCGGCCGGCTTGTCGTCGGTCTTCTCGGCGCAGGCGCCGAGGGCGAGCGCGGCGACCGCGAGGGTCGCGGCGAAGAGCCGAGGGGTACGTCTGAACATGGGGGCCTCCTGTCGGCCGAGGAGTGTGGTGCTTCGCCGACAGGACTTCGGTACGCCCGCCCACGAGGCGCCCTTCCTCGAGAGCGCGTGTCGCGACCCCTCCGCAGGCGACCTGGCTCGTCCCCACCGTCGGGCGGGGCATCACAGTTGCGGGACAGCGCCGGTTTCACACCGGCTTCGCTGCGGAGTGGTCGCTAAGACCGTAGCGCAGGCTCAGCGGCAGGTGGTGGGGCCCCGCAGGGGCGGTACGGGGCCCCACCCGCTCAGGAGGCGGTGATGGTGATGTTGTCCACAGCCGCCTCTACCAGGCTCGCGCCGGAGGCGTCCGCCGCCTCGATGAGGATGCGGACGGACTGCCCGGCGTACGGGCTGAGGTTGAGGTTCGCCACCGCCCAGCTCCCGTCACGGTTGCTGGCCGCGCCGGCCTGGGTGAGCAGCGCCGTGGTGCCGCCGCTGTGCACCACGCTCACCCGCAGGTAGTCGGCCGACGAGGCGTTCGAGCCGTGCGCCAGGTACCAGGCCAGTGAGAGGGTCAGCGTGCCGGACGACGGCAGGGTCACCGCCGGGGACCGGGCGCTGGTCACGCCGCCGTCGACGTCGTAGTCACCGGCAGCCGACCCGGCGAGCCGGCCGGTGACCAGGTCGTTCGAGCCGGCGTACGGGGTGAGCTGCTTCGCCCCGGAGGAGTTGGTCGCCTGGGCGGCGCCCCGCTCGAACGCCCCGAGCGTCGCGGTGTCTGTGCCGGACGGGTTGATCGTCCAACCCGTGGCGGTCTCGAAGGTGTCCGACCAGACCGTGGTGCCGCCGCCACCTCCGCAGTACTGCGACTGCTTGCCGATGGCGCGGTACGGGCAGTCCGCGTACTCGCTGAGCATCAGCACGGCCTCCCGGTTGCGGGTGGTCTGCGCGGGGATCACCTCGTCGGGCGGGTAGAAGCCGCCACCGGAGGAGGAGCCCGGGTACATCTCAAAGGTGTACGCCCAGATGCCGTGGGTGGCCCACATCCAGTCGATGCTGGTGCCGTCGGCGATGTAGAGGTCGCTGGACTGCTCCGGGGTGTAGCTGTTGGTGGCCGCCATCTGCTGACCGATGGTGGCGAAGGTGTTGTACTGGTCCGCGCTCATTCCGGACGGGTTGTTCGCGGTGGTGTAGCCGAAGGGCCAGAGCACCAGCTGCGAGTACGTGTGGAAGTCGATGTTCGCCTTGATCTGCTGGACGCCACCGACGACGCGGCTGTTCACGAAGTTGCGCAGCGCCTGCGTCTCCGGCGCGGAGAACGCCGAAGGCCCGCGGTACGTCTCCGACGAGGTGGTGCCGGACGAGCCACCGCAGCAGCCCCACTGGTAGGACCAGTTGCGGTTCAGGTCGGTGCCGACGTTGGACGAGCCGCTGTTCGGCTGGCGGTTCTTGCGCCAGGACCGGTACGACCCGGTGGCGATGTCGTACTCGCTGCCGTCCGGGTTCACCGTCGGCACGATCCAGATCTCCCGGCTGTTGACGATGTTGGTGATCCGGGAGTCGCTGCCGTAGCTGTCGGTGAAGAGGTTGAGCAGGTAGATCGCCATCTCGACGGTCAGGTGCTCGCGGGCGTGCTGCTGGGCGTTGAACAGGATCTCCGGCTCGTTCTCGTCGGTGCCGACGTTGTCGGAGATCTTCACGGCCATCAGGTCGCGGCCCTCGTACGACGTACCAATGCTGATCTTGCGGGCGATGGCCGGATGGTCGGCGACGGCCTGGTTCACGACGGCGGTCAGTTCCGCGTAGTCGTGGTAGTTGGAGTCGGCGGGCGGGAAGGCCAGCGTGCCCACTTCGCCCGCGCCGCGCTCGGCGCTCGGTGGCGGTGCCAGCGGTTCCAGCCGGAAGCCCAGCTTGCCGATCGCGGCGGCCTCCGCGGCGGTGGCCGAGACGTGCAGGACGCCGTGCTCGGAGTAGTCGATGGCGGCCCCGGTGCGGGCAACGGCGTTGCGGTCGGCGAAGGTCCGGGGCCCGAGCACCCGGTAGCCGGCGGCGGCCGACTCGGCGGCGTGGTCAGGCGCCGGCTCGGCGGCGACCGGTCCGGCGGCGACAGTGACGATTCCCAGCCCGGTGACGACGGCGAGCACCAGGACGCGGCGGAGAGAGTGAGGTGGGCGGAGGGCCATGGACTACCTCCTCGAAGGGCGGAAGATCCCGCTCGGTGATGCACACTTCACCACCAGTCACATGGTCATATCAATATCGATTGCCGCGAATTCCATCCCAGGTTGACCATCGCTGCGGCAATGATTTTCTTCCGCTGAACATCTGGCGAAACTTCCTTCCAAGCGGAAAACTGACCAGCGACGATGCCCCCACTCGACACCCGCGGAGCACCCATGGCCCCCTCCCGCCTGCACGCGGCCGCCCTCGCCGGCGTCAGCGCGTTAACCCTGCTCGCCGCCGCGGCCCCCGCCGCAGCGGCCCGGCCGCCCGCACCCGCCCACGACGAGCAGATCACCTTCCAGGACTGGTCCGGGCCCGCCGACTGGCACCGTGGCGACCAGGCCGGCACCCGCGTCGTGCCCGGCCCGCACGCGGGCGTCACGCTGGGCCGCCCCACCGGCACCACCGAGTACGCCGACCCGCACACCGGCGCCACGCGCACCTGGGAGTACGGCACCTGGACCTCGCCCGTGACCCGGATCGGGTTCGACGCCACCGAACTGATCGCCTCCTGGAACGCGGAGACCCCCGCCGGCACCTGGATCCAGGTGGAGATGCAGGGCGGCTACACCAACGGCGACCAGACCCCCTGGTACGTCCTGGGCCGCTGGGCCTCCGGCGACACCGATATCAGGCGGACCAGCGTGGACGGACAGGGTGACCCCTGGTCGAGCATCTGGACCGACACCTTCAGCATCGACGACGCCGACGCCGGGGTGCTGCTGCGGTCGTACCAGTTGCGGCTGACCCTCTACCGGGCCCCCGGCCAGACCGCGGCACCCGTGGTGCGGATGCTCGGCGCGATGAGCTCCACCGTGCCGGACCGGTTCACCGTGCCGCCCAGCGCCGGGCACATCGCCTGGGGCGTCGAGCTGCCGGTGCCGCGCTACTCGCAGAACGTCCACAAGGGGCACTACCCCGAGTACGACGGCGGCGGCGAAGCCTGGTGCTCGCCCACCTCCACCGAGATGGTCGTCGAGTACTGGGGGCGCAAGCCGTCGGCGGCGGACACCTCCTGGGTGGACCCGACCTACCCCGACCCGACCGTCAACCACGCCGCCCGGATGACCTTCGACTACGCGTACGACGGCGCGGGCAACTGGCCGTTCAACACCGCGTACGCGGCCAGCTTCCCCGGCCTGGAGGGGCGGGTCACCCGACTGCACTCGCTGGACGAGCTGGAACGCTTCATCGCCGCCGGCATCCCCGTGGTGACCAGTCAGTCCTTCCTGTCCAGCGAACTGGACGGGGCGAACTACGGCACCTCGGGGCACCTCTTCGTGGTGGTCGGCTTCACCGCCGACGGCGACGTGATCGTCAACGACCCGGCCTCGTCCAGCAACGACGTCGTCCGCAACGTTTACAAGCGAACCCAGTTCGAGCAGATCTGGCTGCGTACCAAGCGCACCAACGCCAGCGGCGGAGTGTCCGGCGGCTCCGGCGGCATCGCCTACCTGATCAAGCCCGAGTCGAAGCCCTGGCCCAAGGTCCCCGGCTCCACCAACTGGTAGGCCGGCCGACCCGACCAGGCGCTGTTGATCATGAAGTTATTGCCCGACCGCGCGGCGTGTCGAGGCAATAACTTCATGATCGACGGGCGTTGTCTCGGGGGTCTAGCGGTCGATCGAGTTGGCGAACGTTTCGTTCTCGGTCTTCTGGGCGCGGTGGCGGCGGATCGTGTGGGTGAGGAAGAGCACCCAGGCGACCGCGGCCACCAGCCCGGCGAGGGTGAGCGCGGTGACGAGCAGCCACGTGGAGCCGCCGGCCGCGGCGAAGACGCCCTTGCGCGCGCCCGTGTCCAGTGCGGGGGCCGTCTCGCCCGTCGACAGGGTGTCCGGGGCGTCGTAGAGGATCACGTCCGCCCGCTTGGCGCCGCCGTCGGCCACGAAGTCGCCGTGCCAGGTGCAGCTTCGACGGGAGCACTCCTGCGAGACGGCCGTGAAGGTGCCCGTCGTGCCGCCGCCACCCTTGGCCTGCCAGGCCGGTCCGAGGTCACCAACGCCCAGCAGCAGACCGATGCCGGCGATGACGGGCAGGCCGATCCAGACGAAGACCTTGGCCCGCCAGTCGTTGATCTTGTTGAAGATTTCCACGGCGGCAGACACTAACGGCAAGCAGCCGCTACCGCCGCCCCGCTTCGTCGGACCCCGGGCGGCACCCGCCCGCAGCCCCTACGGCTGCCGCCGCTCACCCTCGTCGGACGACTGCTCGTCCTCGCCCGCCAGGGCGGAGCGGAGGCGCTCCTTCTCCGCCTTGCGACGTTCCGTGGCCTCGGCCATCTCGTGGGCCATCTCGTCGCGCCAGCCGCGCAGCAGGAAGAAGGACAGCGCGGCGGAGAACGCCAGCGCCAGGATCAGCTTCAGGAAGACGTCCACGTCGACCAGCCAGAGGGCCGCCAGTACGGCGACGAACAGCCCGATGCGTCCCAGCGTGTACTTGAGCGCCGCGCTCACCTCATGCACTCCGTTCTCCGCGCCCGGTGGGCGGGTCATTCAGCCGGTCCGGCGGGCCAGCCAACGGACGCCGGGGAACCAGATCATCGCGTACGCCACGGTGAACGCCGCCGCCGCCAACGCGCCGGACAGCAACGGCGGCAACCCCGCGCCCAGTCCGGCGACCAGCAGCCCCACGAACACCGCGACCGCCGCCGCGACGAGCGCCGCCACCACCCGGGCCGCCCCGAACCCCCAGGCCCGGAAGTCGTCCCAGAACAGCCAGGCCGGCAGGATCACCGCCAGCCACCCGTTGGTGTGCCCGAAGTCGGCGGCGCCGAACGAGGCGAACGCCCACTCGAACAGCACGAGCGCCAACACGCCGATGACCAGGCCGGCCAGGCACACCCCGAGCAGGTCGCCCAGGGTACGCACGCGTCCCTCGGCGTCCCGTCGGGGAAAGCCACCCTGCTGCTCGGCGCTGCGCTGCTCGGTCATCGACTGCGAGGGTACGTGGTGTCTCAGGCCCAGACCTGCTGCGGCTCGGCGCGGCGCTCGGCCAGCGACGGCGCCCTGTCGTACTCGCGGACCACGTTGTAACGGGTGTCCCGCTCGACCGGCTGGAAGCCGGCGTCCCAGATCAGGTTCAGCAGGTCCTCGCGGTGCATGGTGTTCGGGGTGCCGT
The DNA here is from genome assembly GCF_053585025.1 of Micromonospora sp. RB23. Classification (NCBI taxonomy): domain Bacteria; kingdom Bacillati; phylum Actinomycetota; class Actinomycetes; order Micromonosporales; family Micromonosporaceae; genus Micromonospora; species Micromonospora sp. RB23. The sequence goes on along the minus strand of NZ_CM132111.1, from coordinate 585,295 downwards.
ACGAGTCGGCGTCGTGGGTGATCTTGTATTCGACCACCGAGCCGTCCAGGTCGTCCACGCCGAAGTTCAGCGAGAGCTGGGCCACCGAGAGGCCGTGCATCACCCAGAAGTTCTTGACGTGCGGCACATTGTCGAAGAGCAGCCGGGACACCGCGAACGTCTTCAGCGACTCCGCCGGCGAGGCCATCGTGGTCCGCGCCTGGATCCGGTTACGGACCTTGCCGTCCGCCGAGTCGACGAAGTCGTGCTGGTAGCGCAGCGGGATGAAGACCGCGAAACCGCCGGTCTGGTCCTGCAACTCCCGCAGACGCAGCACGTGGTCGACGCGGTGCCGGGGCTCCTCGATGTGGCCGTACAGCATGGTCGCCGGGGTCTTCATGCCCTTGGAGTGCGCCAGGGCGTGGATGCGCGACCAGTCCTCCCAGTGGCACTCGTGGTCGACGATGTGCTGCCGGACCTCCCAGTCGAAGATCTCCGCGCCACCGCCGGTCAGCGACTCCAGGCCGGCGTCCATCAGCTCGTCGAGGATCTCGTCGGCGCTCAGGCCGCTGATCTTCTCGAACCACTGCACCTCGGTCGCGGTGAAGCACTTGAGCTTGACGTTCGGCAGCGCGGCCTTCAGCTCGCGCAGCACCTTCGGGTAGTAGCGCCACGGCAGCGTGGGGTGCAGGCCGTTGACGATGTGCAGCTCGGTGAGCTGCTCACCCTCCATCTCCTTGGCCTTGCGGACCGCCTCGTCGATGCGCATCGTGTACGCGTCCTTCTCGCCCGGCTTGCGCTGGAACGAGCAGTACGCGCAGGACGCCGAGCAGACGTTCGTCAGGTTGAGGTGCCGGTTGACGTTGAACATCACCCGTTCACCGTTCAACTCGGTGCGCCGGTGGTGCGCCAGCCGCCCCAACCAGGTCAGGTCGTCGCTCTCGTAGAGGGCGATGCCGTCCTCCCGGGTCAGCCGCTCACCGGCGTACACCTTCGCTTCGAGCTCACGCTTGAGTCCGGCGTCCATGGCACGTCCCTTCCACCTGCGGTCTTTCCCGAGGGTACGTCGACGTCCGGGTGGGCCGGGCGGCACGGTCGACCACAGCGATTCACTTCACCGGACTCTCAGCCTCCCGTAACCTGCCGACGCATCGACATCGCTGCCGCTGTGCGGTAAGACAAGATGGGGCGGAACTCACACACTGGTACCGTCCCGACGGCCACGCCCACCGAGCGCGGCGACGAGCACCGGACGGGGAGCGGAATGGTCGACAGCGAGCGCGGGCGACGGCAGCGACGACGGAGCCCGGTGATCTCGCCGGTGCTGCGGCCGAAGCTCTGGGCCGCCCTGCTCGGCGCGATCGCCGCCGCCGTGCTGGCCACCCCCGCGTACGCCGAGCCCGCCGTGCCCTCGACGGTGCCGGACAGCGGCGCGCGTCCGCCGGCCATCGGCGCCCCGCAGGTGCCCGGCAGCCCGCCCGTAGCCGGCGTCCCGGCCCCACCGGTGGTCAACGTCGGCAACGGCCCGCTGGCCGCCCAGATCGCGGCCGCCGAGAGCCAGGTCGGGCTGCTCGGCGACCAACTGCTGCTGACGAGACAGAAACGCGCCGACGCACAGGCGCAGCTCGTCGCGGCCGGCAAGGTGCTGGCGACCACGCAGGACGCTCTCCTCCGCGCCCAGCAGGCAGCCGACGCCGCCGCCTCGGACGCGGTCAAGGCGGCCGCTGCCCTGCCGCCGGGTGACTTCGTCGACGACATCCAGGGGCTGAGCCGGCTCCAGCGCATCAACCGTGGCGAAAAGGTCGAGGGCGCCACCACCGCCGTGACCGGCGAGTTGGCCCGGGCCCGCGCCAACGAGCAGGCCGCCTACCAGGCACACACCGCCGCCAAGGCCGCCGTCGACGCCGCCGAGGCGGAGTTCGCCACCGGCGAGAAGGCGCTGCGCACCGCAGAGACCAGCCTGCTGAAGCTCCGCAAGGACAACGCCGCGCAACTGATCCTGCTCGAACGTCAGCAGGAGGCCGCCGACCAGCAGTTCGGATCGGGGTACGTCGCCGGCCAGAGCAGCAGCGGGATGTCCGCGCACCCGCGGGCACTGGCCGCCGTCCGGTACGCGCTCGCCCAGCTCGGTGACCCGTACAAGTGGTCCGAGGAGGGGCCGGACCAGTTCGACTGTTCCGGTCTGATGTGGGCCGCGTACCGGTCACCGGGCGCCGACTACTTCGACCTGCCCCGGGTCTCCCGCGACCAGTACGCCGCCACCCGGTCCCGCACCGTGCAGCCCACCGAGGCGCTCCCCGGCGACCTGCTGTTCTTCGCCTCCGGCAGCAGCTGGACCACGATTCACCACGTCGCCATGTACATCGGCAATGGCAAGATGGTGCAGGCGCCCACAACCGGTGACGTGGTCAAGATCTCGACGGTCGGCTGGAACCGCCTCTACGCCGTCACCCGGGTGATCGGCGCGGTGCCGACCCCGAACGTGCCGCCTCCGCCCGTGCAGCCGCCCACCACGACCAAGCCGACGCCGCCCGCGAAGCCGACGCCCACCCCCAAACCGACGTCCACCGGCAAGCCGCCCACCAAGCCGACGCCCACGCCGACCGGATCGGGGACGCCGACGCCCACCGGCTCCCCGACCGGTACGCCGAAGCCGACCGGCGACCCCACGCCGACCTCGACGGGCAGCCCGACCAACACGCCGACGACGCTGCCGCCGCCCCCGACCACGGCAGCGGCCAGCTCGTCGGCCTCCGCCACCAGCACGCCGTCCACCAGTCGGAGCGGGACGACCAGCGACAGCCCGAGCGCGGCACGCTGATCCGCCACCGGGGCTCCGGCTGTCCGCCTGGGACGATCTGTGGCACGGTGACAACCAGGCACACCCGGTCCGATGTCACGGGCCGGGTGCGAGCGTGGCGCGGAGGGCGGAGATGGCCGAGCAGAAAGATCCGGCGGGGAGTGTCGACGTCGACCGAGCCGACCCGGAGGGGCTGACGACCTCGGATCCGGCGACCGACGCCGACACCGGCTCGGCGGCCGGTGCTCCCAGCACCACGCACACCGGCACAGTCCCGGACACCGCGCCCACCGAGGCCGCCGCACCGGACGACTCTCCCGCCGCCCACAACGACGACCCCGCGCCGGTCGACGACGCCGTGCGGGACGACGACGCCGTGCGGGACGGCACCGCAGGCGACCCCGTCGACGACGCCGCCACGCACGGCCACGGGGCGGACGCCGAGCCGTCGGAGGACGCCGCCGCTGATCCGAACGCCGCCCCGGTGCGGGCGCGGGCCAGCGTCCTGACGGCCCACGCACGCCTCGGCGACCTGCCGGCGAGCACTCCGGCCACCGCGACCACCTATCGGGCGACCGGTTCGGCCAGTACCTTGCCCGCACAGCGGGACGGCTCCACCGCCCCGGCGTCGGCCGACAGCTCCACCGCCCCGGCGCGCGCCCGCGCCTCGGCGTCGGTGACCGCCAGCCCCACCGCGCCGACCAGCGCCACGGGCCCGACGCCGGCGCGGGCCAGCGCCACGGTTCCCGGCAGCAGCCGGGCCACGGCCGACGGCGAGGCCACGCCGGAGTCCCGGGCGGGCACGTCGGCCGTCTACCGGTCGGGGCCGGTGAATCGCGAACCGCCCGAGCCGGCGCAACCTCCGGAGCCGGCCCAGCCGCCCGCGCCGCCGACCCCGGAACCCGCACCGCCGGGCCCCGGCGAGCCGGAGCCCGCGCCGAGCCCGGGGCCGTACCCGCCCGGTCCGACGCCGAGGCCGGGACCATTCCCCACGCCGTCACCGGACCCGGTGCCGCCGGTTCCGGGACCACCCGTGCCACCACCCTCGCCGCTGCCGCCGGTCCCCGGCCCCCCGACGCCACCCGTTCCCGGACCACCGATGCCGCCGCCCGGCCCGCCGGTGCCCGCGCCACCGCCGCCGCCCGGCCCGATGCCGGCGCCGCCGTTCCCGCCGCCCCCGGCGACGACCGGAATGCCGGGCGCACAGGCCACCGCGTCAATCTCCGCGCCACCGGCCGCCTCGTCCGGATGGACCGCCGCGCCGCCCGCACCGGCCAGCGCCTGGGCCGGGACGCCCGCGTCCGCCCCACCGGTGGTTCCCGCGCCCGCCCTGCCGAGCTGGCCCCCGTCCACCACCACTCCCCTGACCGGCGGTACGGACCGCGGGACGACCACCCCGCACGGCGGTCCGGAGCGGCGAAACACGGCGGCCGGTGGTCGTAGCGTGGCCCGTGACGGTGGTGCCGGCCAGGCGGGCACCGTCTACGCCAGCGGTGACGGGCCGGGTTTCGCCACGATTGCCCTGCCGGCCAACCCGGCGGTGGAGAACTCCGGCTCGCTGACCGGACACATCCTCGCCCAGGGCTGGGCGGACACCCCGGCCGAGCGGTCCCGCAACACCCGTGTGGTGATCGTCCTGATCGCCGCGTTGGGACTCCTGATCGGGATCAGCGTGCTGGTCGTCCTGCTCGCCAACAACGCCCTGGACGGCCTGGTGGGCAGCGTGCTCGACGGCTGATCCACGCCACGGACGCGATGGTGAGTCCGCCCACTACGGTCGGTCAACCGGCTGGCGGCTCGGCAGAACCGCCGTACACTGGTCGGGATCACTGACCTGGCGCGCCCAATGCGCGCCCATGGGCGGTCTTGCGGGCGATCCGGCGGCACAGCCGCGGCAGGCCATCGCGAAGATGCGCCCCGCTCGAAAGGCATTTGTTGACCACCTCTGCTGACCACAGCACCGTTCCGTCCGTTTTCGAGTCCGCCCCGGCGACGATCGACGCCTCCGAGGCGATCGACGTTCCCGAGGCGATCCACGCCCCCGAGGCGTCCGAGGCCGTTCCGGCCGAGACCGTCGAGTCGATCGACTTCGCCGCTCTGGGCCTGCCCGAGCCGCTGGTTCGCGCTCTGGCCCGACAGGGCATCACCGCCCCCTTCCCGATCCAGCGGGCCACCGTCCCCGACGCCCTCGCCGGCCGGGACGTGCTCGGTCGTGGGCAGACCGGGTCGGGTAAGACCCTCGCCTTCGGCCTCCCGCTGCTGGCCAGGGTCGCCGCCGGGCGTCCGGCGCGTCCCCTGCGGCCGCGCGCCCTGGTCCTGGTACCGACCCGCGAGCTGGCCATGCAGGTCAACGACGCGCTCCTGCCGCTGGGCAAGGCGCTCAACGTGTTCCTGAAGACCGCCGTCGGCGGTGTCCCGTACGACCGCCAGATCGACGCGCTCCGGCGCGGTGTGGAGATCATCGTGGCGACCCCGGGACGGCTCGGCGACCTCATCGAGCGGGGTGTCTGCCAGCTCGACGACGTCGAGGTGACGGTGCTCGACGAGGCCGACCAGATGGCCGACATGGGCTTCCTCCCCGAGGTGACCGAACTGCTGGCGAAGACGCCGGCCGGCGGTCAGCGCCTGCTCTTCTCCGCCACTCTGGACGGTGACGTCGACGCGCTGGTCAAGCGCTTCATGAACGACCCGGTGACCCACTCCACCGCGCCGTCCACCGCCTCGGTGTCCACCATGGACCACCACATGCTGCTGATCCCGCCGCACGACAAGTTCCCGGTGGCCGCCTCGATCGCGGCTCGGGACGGGCGGACCATGGTCTTCGCGCGTACCCAGATGGGCGTCGACCGGCTGGTCGAGCAGTTGGCCGCGGTCGGCGTACGGGCCGGTGGGCTGCACGGCGGCAAGACCCAGCGGATGCGGACCAAGACCCTGGCCGAGTTCCGCGAGGGTCGGATGAACGTCCTGGTCGCCACCGACGTGGCGGCCCGGGGTATCCACGTTGACGGCGTCACGCTGGTGCTGCACGTCGACCCGCCGAAGGACCCGAAGGACTACCTGCACCGTGCCGGTCGTACCGCCCGGGCGGGTGAATCCGGAGCGGTCGCCACGCTGGTGCTGCCCAAGCAGCGCCGTACCACCCTCGCGATGCTGGAGAAGGCCGGCGTCGCGCCGGCCGAGACCCGCGTCCGGGTCGGCGACCCGGTGCTGGCCGAGCTGATCGGCGCCCGCGAGCCCAGCGGCGTTCCGGTTCGCGTCGAGGCGGAGCCGCGCGGCTTCGGTGACCGCTCCGGCGGTGGGCGACGGTTCGACGACCGTTCGGGCGGCCCGCGCCGGTTCGGCGACCGGCCGTCCGGCGACCGCCGCTACGGCGACCGCCCGCAGGGCGAACGCCGCTACAGCGACCGGCCGCAGGGCGAACGCCGCTTCGGCGACCGGCCGCAGGGCGACCGGCAGTACGGCGACCGCCCCCAGGGCGAGCGCCGCTACGCCGACCGGGACAGCCGGGGTTACGGCGACCGCCCGCAGACCGACCGGGGTGACCGACCGGCCGGTGAGCGGCGCTACAGCGACCGTCCGCAGGGCGACCGGCAGTACGGTGACCGTCCCCAGGGCGAACGCCGCTACAGCGACCGGCCGACCGGCGAGCGCCGCTACAGCGACCGTCCGCAGGGCGACCGGCAGTACGGCGACCGTCCCCAGGGCGAACGCCGCTACAGCGACCGGCCGACCGGCGAGCGCCGCTACACCGACCGTCCGCAGGGCGACCGGCAGTACGGCGACCGTCCCCAGGGCGAACGCCGCTACAGCGACCGGCCGCAGGCCGACCGGGGTGACCGGCCGGCGGGCGAGCGGCGCTTCGCGGACCGCGACAGCCGGGGCGGATACCGCTCCGAGGGCCGTGGTCGGGACGACCGGCCGCGTGACGATCGGCGGGGCTTCGGCGGGCGGCCTGCGGCGCGTACCCACTGATCTTTCTGATCCACCGGAACGCCGTCGCGGAGCTTGTGCTCCGCGGCGGCGTTACCGCATGCGCTGCCGACGGCGTCCGGGTCGCGTAACGTCCGGCTCATGGCGACCATGACCAAGTCGATCTTCTGGTCCCGGACGGACACCGCCGGCAGCGAACACGTTCTGCTCGACGACGGCGACGCGTTGTCGGCGCGCGGCACGCTGCTCGCAGTCGACCCGATCCCGTTCACCGCCCGCTACCGGTTGACGACCGCGCCCGACGGGAGCACGGCCCGGGTGGAGGTCGAGGCCGAGGGGTCGGGTTGGCTGCGGCGCGTCACCCTGGAGCGGGGCACGTCCCGCTGGCGGGTGACCACCGCCGAGCAGGGCGACCTGGACGCCGCGCTGGTCGGGGCCGGACACCCTCGGGCCGGCCTGCCGGGCACCGACGACCCGGACCGCCTCGCCGACGCGCTCGACGTCGACCTGAGTGGCTCGCCGCTGTTCAACACCCTCCCGGTGCGCCGGCTCGGACTGACCGGCGGACCGGCCGACATGCCGCGCCGGATCACCGTCGCGTGGGTGCTGCTGCCGGGGCTGGAGGTGGTGCCGACCGAGCAGATCTACACCGGCCGCGGTCCGGGCCGGGTACGGTTCGCCAGCGGCACCTTCACGGCCGACATCGACCTGGACGCCGACGGGTACGTGGTCCGCTATCCCGGCCTGGCCGAACGGATCGACCCCCGCTGAGCACGCACCAGGCCGGCGACACAGCTCAGGCGGGCCATACCCCGTCGGCAAGGAAGCGCTCGACGGTCGCGGCGTGGGGCGTCAGGTCGAGACCCTGGGCGGCGACCCAGTCGTCGGAGTAGTACGTGTCGGCGTACCGGTCGCCGGCGTCGCAGATCAGGCTGACCACCGAACCGGTCCGCCCCTCGGCCAGCATGCCGGCGATGAGACCGAACGCGCCCCACAGGTTGGTGCCGGTGGAGCCGCCCACCCGGCGACCAAGAACCGCCGAGCCGGCGCGCATCGCGGCCAGCGAGGACGCGTCCGGCACCTGGACCATCCGGTCCACGACCGAGGGCAGGAAGGACGCCTCGACGGTGGGGCGGCCGATCCCTTCGATGCGGGATCCCCTGCCGGTGCGTACGGACCAGTCGGCGGCCTCCCAGGCGGGGTAGAAGGCGGAGTTCTCCGGGTCCACGACGCAGAGCTTGGTGGCCAGGCGGCGGTAGCGCGCGTACCGGCCGATGGTGGCACTGGTGCCGCCGGTACCCGCCCCGACCACGATCCAGGCCGGGATGGGGTGCCGTTCCAGTTCCAACTGCGCGTAGATCGACTCCGCGATGTTGTTGTTGCCTCGCCAGTCGGTGGCCCGCTCGGCGTACGTGAACTGGTCCATGAAGTGGCCGCCGGAGTCCTCGGCCAGCCAGCGGGCCTCGACCACGACGCCTGCCGGGTCGTCCACCAGGTGGCACCGGCCGCCCTGGAACTCGATCTGCGCGATCTTCTCGGGGGAGGTGGAGGCGGGCATCACGGCGATGAACGGCAGGCCGAGCATGCGCGCGAAGTACGCCTCGGAGACCGCCGTGGAGCCCGAGGACGCCTCGACGATCGTGGTGTGCGGCCCGATCCAACCGTTGCAGAGGCCGTAGAGGAACAGCGAGCGGGCCAGCCGGTGCTTCAGCGAGCCGGTCGGGTGGGACGACTCGTCCTTGAGGTAGAGGTCGATCCCCCACGCGCGGGGCAGCGGGAACGGCAGCAGGTGGGTGTCGGCCGAGCGGTTCGCGTCCGCCTCGACGGCGGCGATCGCCTCGGTCACCCAGCTTCGGCTGGTCTCGTCGCACCGGTCGAGATGAGTCACGCCCGGAAACCTAGCAAGCAGGTCAGCGGTGCTCAGCCAGGGCCTGTTTCACGAGGGCGGCCGAACTCGGCGGGACTGCCGGCGCTGACCGGCGCGGCCGACGGCCGTGAGGAACGGGATGAGTGTGCCGGTCAGCCGGGGCAGGGCGTCCAGCAGCCGGACCTGGGCGCCCCGCCAGCGGGGCAGGCTGACCACCGGGCGGGGCCTGCGGGCCAGCCGGGCGACGCGGGCGGCCACCTGCTGCGGGGTCAGCATCGACCCGGTGAACGAGGCCAGCGCGCCCGGGTCGTCCAGCCGGTCGTGCAGCATCGGCGTCCAGATGCCGTCCGGGCAGAGGCAGGAGACGTGCACCCGTCGGAGGCCGGCCATCCGCAGGTCGGACAGGGTGCCGAGACTGAAGGCGAGCAGCGCGTGCTTGCTGGCCGCGTACATCGTCTCGCCGGGCGCGGCGACGAGGCCGGCCAGCGAGACGACGTTCAGGACGTGGCCGTGGCCCTGGCGGCGCATCACCGCGAGCGCGGCGAGTGTGCCGTTGATGGCGCCGAGCGTGTTGACGTCGAACACCCGGCGGCGGGTCGGCCCGTCGTGCTCCCACGACGGACCGGTCACCAGGATGCCGGCGTTGTTGACCCAGAGGCCGAGGCCGCCGCGGCTCGCCGCGATCTCGGCGATCGCGGCGCAGGCGGCCTCGTCGCGGACGTCCAGGGCGGCCGACCAGCCACCGGACGGCACGGCCGCCGCCGCTGCCGCGTCCGGGTCGAGGTCCGTGAGCAGCACCGACCAGCCGTCGGCGTGCAGCGCGGCGGCGACGGCCCGGCCCAGGCCGCCGCCGGCCCCGGTCACCACGGCCGCGCCGCGTGCCGGCAGGGTCATCGGCGCACGCTACCGCCGCGCGAGGGGCGACACCAGGGGTACGGGGTACGCCGGTCAGGTGGACTGCGGGCCGACCGGCTGGGGGCGGTTCTCCCACTTCGTGGAGAGGGCGATGGCGGTGCGGGTGGAGGCGACCCCCGGGGTCCGGTTCAGTCGCACGATGAGTTGCTCCAGTTCGGCGATCGTGCCGACGCGGGCCTTGAGCAGGAACGACTCGACGCCCGCCATGAAGTAGCAGGACTCGATCTCGGGCAGCACCCGCAGCGACTCCAGCATGTCGTCGGAGTCCGCGCCGGAGTCCTCGACGATGCCGATGAGCGCGGTGACGCCCAGCCCGATCGCCTCGGGCGCCACGTCCGCGCGGTAGCCCAGCACCACGCCGCTGCTCTCCAGCTTGCCGACGCGTTCGTGCACGGCCGGGGCGGATAGGCCCACCTGCCGGGCCAGCTCGGCGTACGAGAGGCGCGCGTTGCCCCGCAGCAGGTCGACGAGGCTCAGGTCGATGGCGTCCACGGAGAGTGACCTTAACGGGTTGGGCGTAACGCGAGCCCTTCGGCATCCGTTGGTCAGAACAGTGAGTAACTGTTCACGAACTGACGGTCTAGGTAGGGGTTGCACCAGTACCATTTACTAACTTCCCAGTCAGTGCATTTTTCGCGTTTGGCGGACAGGCCAGGTCCCTGGTGCTGTAATTGCCATACGTCCCTCATGACGGCTCTGGGCTCGCACCAGCCGGGGGCAGTGTGTTCAGCCAGGGGCTTCGTCGACGCGAGGAGGGGGCTGTGGACACTGGAGATCGCCTGCTGACACCGGGTGAGGTCGCCGCGCTGTTTCGGGTAGACCCGAAGACTGTGACGAGATGGGCGGCGGCCGGCCGGATAGGAAGCATCCGGACTCCAGGCGGGCATCGCCGGTTTCGGGAATCCGAGGTGCGGGCCCTGCTTGAGGGGGAGGGCATGCTGGACGAGGTGGACGAGGTCGGAAAGCCACGCAACGTGGGTCCGGCCGCCTCCACCGGGCCGGGTCCGGCCAACGCCGGCATGTACTGAACTGGTGCGGACAACGTCAGGCGGACCGGGCGGCAGTCCGGTCCGCGCACCACTGGAACAGCCCCGTTGACCGTTCAGGTCCGGGCCGCGCCGAGCTGGCCGGACCACCGGCGGAACAGGGTGTGTGGCACGCCGAGCGCGTCCAGCACCTTGCCGGCCACGAAGTCGACGAGTTGCTGCGCGCTGGCCGCCGCGCCCGCGCCGTAGAAGCCGGGGCTGGCCGGCAGGACCACCGCTCCGGCGTCGTGCAACGCGATCAGGTGCTCCAGGTGGCTGCGGGTCACCGGGGTTTCCCGGGGCACCACGACGACCGGCCGACGCTCCTTCAGGTTGACCTCGGCGGCACGTTGCAGCAGGTCCTTGGAGAGCCCGATGGCGATGCCGGCGCAGGCCGCGGTGCTGGCGGGTACCACGGCCATTCCGCGTACCCGGTAGGAGCCGCTGCTGGGTCCGGCGGCCAGGTCGCCGGCCGGCCAGTGGCGTACGTCCGCGGTTGTCAGATCCCGACCCAGCCAGGCCGCGAGGTCTTCGGCCCAGTGCGCGTCGCGGAACGCCCGTCCGGTCTCGTCGAGCAGCGTGAGCCGTGCCGCCCGGGACACGATGAGATCCACCGGCTCGCCCGCGTCGAGCAGCCCGCCGACGACGGCTGCCGCGTACGGCGTACCGGAGGCTCCGGAGACGCCGACCACCCATGGTTCCCGCATGGTCCCAGCCTGCCTGGTCGGTGCCGGGCGCCGCTGGGCACCCCACGATCCGCGGCCGCAGCCGTCCGAGTTGTCCGGCCGGGTAGGTGCTTGTTCCGCAGACCTGCAATGCTGCCGGTGGCGATTCGCACCGGGAGCAGTTCGCGCGGGAGGCATCGGTGACGACCGGCGAGACCCTCTGGGCGCTGCGCGACGAATGTCCGATTCCGCCTCGGCTCTCGCCGCACGCCGACCGGGTCCAGCAGTGGATCGTCGGCATTCTGCCCGAACTGGGCATGCCGCTCGACGACGCCGCGCTGCACCGGCTGGCCCGGGGTGGCTTCGCCCGGTACGCGGGCCGGCTCTACCCGGATGCCAGCGAGGCCGACCTGCGGGTGCTGACGGCCCTCTTCACCTGGTTCTTCCTCGTCGACGACGCCTGCGACGGCCCGCACCGGCTGGATCCGGCGCAGATCCGGGCGCTGCGCGACGGGACGTTGACACTGCTGCACGACGGTCCCCGGCTCCGCCACGGTGGGTTGACCGGGCCGCTGCGGCGGCTGTTGGTGCTGGCCTGGCGTGAGCCGCGCAGGCGGATGCCGTCCCGGTGGCGGCTGCGCTTCGCCGACGCGGTGGCCCGGCACCTCGACGGCACCTGCCGGGAGGCGGCCAACAAGGAGGCCGCCTTCCGGCCCGGCGTCGACGAGTACGTCGAGTTGCGGCGGTCCACCTCGGCGGCCGAGGTGTCGTATCCGCTGGTGGAGTTCGTCACCGGTCGGCCGCTGCCCGATCCCGTCTACCATCACCCGCTGCTGCGGCAGATCGCCCGCACCGGCAACGACCTGCTCTCCTGGTACAACGACCTGGCCTCGCTGGAGAAGGACCGGTCCACGTCGGGCGGGCACAACCTGGTCCTGGCGACACAGGCCGAGTGGGGCGTGTCGTCGGAGGAGGCGGCGCGGCAGGTGGCCGAGCGCTGGCGCGAGGCGATGCGACGGTTCGTGGCGCTCCGCGCCGCCGTACCGTCGTTCGGGCCGGCGTTGGACGAGGCTGTCACCGACCATGTCGACGGGGTCGCGTACGCCGTGCGCGGCACCATCGACTGGACCCTGGAGAGCGCCCGCTACCCGACGGGCGCGGCCGGTTAGGCCCTACGCGCGCAGGTCGAGGCGGATCACCAGGTCGAGCAGGGCGAAGACGAACAGCGCGATGCCGACGAACCCGTTGGCGGTGAAGAACGCCCGGTTGACCTTGCTGAGGTCGGTCGGGCTGACCACCAGGTGCTGGTAGGCGAACGCGACAGCGGTCAGCGCCAGGCCGACCCACCACAGCCAGCCGAAGCCGATCAGCGCGCCGAACCACACGAACAGCCCGAAGGTCACCACGTGCGCGATGGTCGAGGCGTGCAGAGCGAAGCGGCGACCGTACCGGGCGGGCACGCTGTGCACGCCGATCTCCCGGTCGATCTCGGAGTCCTGACAGGCGTAGATCAGGTCGAAGCCGCCGATCCACAGGCCGACGGCCGCGCCGAGCACCCAGGCCGGCCCGGAGCCGTCCAGGGTGCCGGTGACCGCGAGCCAGGCGCCGACCGGGCCGACCGCCTGGGCGATCGCGAGGATGGCGTGCGGCCAGTTGGTGAACCGCTTGCCGTACGGGTAGACGACCAGCGGCACGACGGCGAGCGGCGCGAGCAGCAGGCAGAGCGGGTTGAGCAGCGCGGCGGCGGCGAGGAACACCACGAGCGCGACGGCCGCGCCGGTCCAGGCCGTCCGCACGCTCACCGCCCCGGTGACCAGTTCCCGCCCGGCGGTACGCGGGTTCCGCGCGTCGATCCGCCGGTCGAGGATGCGGTTGGCGGCCATGGCGAACGTCCGCGCCCCGACCATCGCCACGGTGATCAACAGCAGGTCGACCCAGCGGACCCGCCCTCCGTCGACCCGCATGGCGCTCAACGCCGAGAGGAAGGCGAACGGCAGGGCGAAGACGGAGTGCTCGATGGTGACGAGCTTGAGGAAGGACTTGACCCGGCCCGGCTTCTCCACCGGTGCGTCGAGGACGGCCATCAGATCCCGTACTCCTTCCAGCGCTTGTCGACCAGGGCGGTGACCTCGGGGGCCATGGTCATCTCCTCCGGCCAGCCGCGGGTGTAGCCCTCGGCCGGGAGTTTGCGGGTCGCGTCCACGCCCACCTTGCCGCCCCAGAACTGCTGGTACGACGAGTGGTCGAGGTGGTCCACCGGCCCCTCGGTGAGCAGCAGGTCCCGCGCGTAGTCGACGTTGCCGAACGCGCGGAAGGCGACCTCGTTGTAGTCGTGCACGTCGCAGTCCTCGTCGACGATCACGATCAGCTTGGTGAGCGACATGAGGTGTGCGCCCCAGATCGCGTTCATCACCTTCTGCGCGTGCTTCGGGTAGCGCTTGCGGATCGACACGATCGCGCAGTTGTGGAAGACCCCGGCGGCCGGCAGGTCGTAGTCGACGATGTCCGGGATCAGCAGCTTGAGCAGCGGCTGGAAGATCCGCTCGGTGGCCTTGCCGAGGCCGTGGTCCTCCTGCGGCGGCTTGGAGGTGACGATCGAGTGGTAGACCGGGTTGCGCTGCATGGTCATGGCCTCGATGTGCAGCACCGGGAACGGCTCGACCGGCGTGTAGAAGCCGGTGTGGTCGCCGAACGGACCCTCGGGCAACCGCTCGCCGGGCTCCAGGTAGCCCTCCAGCACGATCTGCGCGTGTGCCGGCACCTGCAACGGCACGGTGAGGCAGTCGACCATCTCCACCCGCTCGCCGCGCAGGAACCCTGCGAACAGGTACTCGTCGATGTCGCTGGGCAGCGGCGCGCTGGCCGCGTACGAGACGACGGGGTCGCAGCCGATCGCGACCGCGACCGGCAGGCGCTGCCCGAGCCGCTCGGCGACCGCGTGGTGGGCGGTGGAGTCCTTGTGGATCTGCCAGTGCATGCCGAGGGTGTTGCGGCCGTGCTGCTGAAGCCGGTAGAGGCCCAGGTTGCGCTTGCCCGTCTCCGGGTGCTTGGTGTGGGTCAGCCCGTAGTTGTGGAAGATCCCGCCGTCGCCGGGCCACACCTGCAACCCCGGCAGCCGGTCCAGGTCGACGTCGTCGCCCCGGTAGACGATCTCCTGACAGGGCGCGGTCTTGACCTTGCGCGGCGGCACCGACTTGAGCTGCATGACCTTGCCCAGGCCCTCGCGGATGCCGGACCAGCCGACCGGCAGCTCCGGCTTGATCAACGCGCCGATCCGCGCGCCGACCTCGTCCAACGAGTCGACGCCGAGGGCCATCGCCATCCGCTTCTCGGTGCCGAACAGGTTGATCGCCACCGGCATCTCGCCCCGGGTGGGGTGCTCGAACAGCAGCGCCGGGCCGCCGGCGCGCACCGTGCGGGTGACCACCTCGCTGATCTCCAGGGTCGGGTCGACGGGGACGTCGACCCGGCGCAGCTCCCCCGCGCGCTCCAGCGCCGCGAGGAAGTCCTTGAGATCGTTGTACGGGAAGCCACGAGCCATGTCGCCCAGTCTCCCGCACCGGGTGCGACGCGGCCCACGCCGGGTGCTGTGAGACCCGCGACGACCCGCCGCCACCTCTAGATCAACTCAGATTCCTTGAACTCGCGGTGTCCCCGGCCGTCGGACACCGCGACTTCACGGAACCCGAGTGGATCACCCGCACCCCGGGCATGGCGGGCCGTTCAGCGGGTAGCCCGGCGGGCGGGACGGCGGACGGGGGCGGCGAATGGGTGGCGAGCGGGTTCCGGCGGGGTTCACCGAGCAACGGGCACGGGTCGGTCGGATGACCGTGAACTACGTCCGTGGTGGCGACGGCCCACCGCTGGTGCTGCTGCACGGGTACCCGCAGTCCTGGTACATGTGGCGGCACCTGCTGCCCGAGCTGGGGCGATCGTTCGAAGTGGTCGCGCCCGACCTGCGCGGCTTCGGGGACAGCGACGCTCCGGCCGACGGGTACGACAAGAAGACCGTCGCCGCCGACCTGCACGGCCTGCTCGACCAGCTCGGCCTGGCCGGTGACCTGCGAGTGGTCGGGCACGACCTGGGGACGATGGTGGCGTACGCGTACGCGGCTGCCCATCCCGACCGGGTGAGCCGGCTGGCGCTCACCGAGGCGCCGATCCCCGACGAGAGCATCTACACGTTTCCCGCGCTCACCGCGGCCGGGCCGGCGGTGTGGAACTTCGGCTTCTTCACGCTCGACAACGGGCTGCCTGAGGAGCTGGTCCGTGGGCGGGAGTCGCTCTGGGTGGATCGGTTCACCGACGCCCTGATGGTGCGCAAGGGCAGCATCGCCGCCCCGGACATCGAGGAGTTCGCCAGTCACCTGCGCGACCCGGCGCACCTGCGGGCGAGCTTCGCCCACTTCCGGGCGTTCGGCCGGGACATCGCCGACAACGCGACGTACGGGACCACGAAGCTCACCATGCCGGTGCTGGCCGTCGGCGCGTCGGCCAGCCTCGGCGGCCAGGTCGCCGAGCAGGTACGCCGGTACGCCGACACCGTTCGCGGCGAGGTGATCGACGACTGCGGGCACTGGCTGTACGAGGAACGCCCGGACGAGATGCTCGCCCTGCTGCGCGATTTTCTCGGGGCGGCCTGAGCAGGAGCCCCGGGGTCAGTGGGTGCGGGCCAGGTCGACGAAGGAGCGCCACGCGGCCGGGCTGAAGGTCAGCACGCCGCCGTGGCGGTCCTTGGAATCGCGGACGTGCACCCGGCCGGGCAGGTTGTCGGCGACCTCGACGCAGGCGCCGCTGTTGTTGCCACTGCGGGTGGACTTGCGCCACTGAGCTCCGGTCAGATCCATGGCTTCACGATCTCCTCGAGCAGGTCGATGGACTGCTGCCGGGGCAGCGCGTCGCTGCGCAGACTCTCCCACCTTCCGAGCAGGGTCGCCACCTCGTTGTTCTCGTCGACGGCCGTGCCGCCGGTCTGGTTGTCGAGGAAGCCGAGCCAACTGCCGTCGGCGGTGCGACCGAGGATGAACGGCCCGAACATGCCGGCGTGCAACCCGACCGCCTGCGGCAGCACGTGCACCCGGATGTGGGGGCGGCGGGCGCACGCCACCAGGTGCTGGAGCTGGCCGGCCAGCACGCCGGCGCAGCCCTCGGCGAAGCGTCGCAGGGCGGCCTCGTCGATCACGGCGGTGAGCTGCGGCGGGTGCTCCCGGTCGAGGATCGTCTGCCGTTCCAGCCGGGCGGCCACCAGCTCCTCCACCCGCTCGGCGGTGAGCCCCAGGTCGAGCCGGAACACCGCGCGGGCGTAGTCGGCGGTCTGCAACAGCCCGGGGACCATCGTCGCTTCGAAGCAGCGCAACTGGGTGGCGACCCGCTCGACCTCCAACCAGGGGCGGAACCACACCGGCTCGGCGTGCCGGCGACCCAGCTCGCGGAGCGACACCAGCAGGCCGCCGGTGTCGAGCACCTCGTCGGCCCGCGTCAGGTAGGCCAGGTTGGGCACCGTCTGGCCCACCTCGACCGAGGACACCATGGACGGCGAGTAGTGCGCCCGTTTGCCGTACTCCTCCTGGCTGAGCCCGGCCGCGAGCCGTGACCGCCGGAGCTGGTCCCTGATCATTTCCGCTGTGGACAGTGTCGTGGTCACCGCGCCTCACCTTCCGCTGCCGGGAGGGCCACCTCGACCCTCCTGGCGCAAGGTAGCGAAACCGCGACCCTGAGTCAGCCCCCTGCCGGCATGTTGCGGTAACGGGGGTTCGGTCAGGCGGCGGGCGTCCAGGCATGAGCGGCCAGCGGCGGGTCGAGCGGCGCGCGGGTGAGCCGGTTGGCGAAGGTCGACATGGTGTACGCCCCGACGCCGAACACCACGTCCAGCGCCTGCCGGGGCTGGTAGCCGGCGGCCAGGAAGGCCTCCAGCTCCTCGCCGGGCACCGCGCCATGGTGCTTGAGCACGGCAAGCGTGAACTGGCGCAGCACCTCCAGCCGGTGCTCGGGCAACTCCGTGCCGGCGCGCAGCGCGGTGATCAGCGCGGCACTCGCGCCGACCTCAGTGATCTTGCCGGTGTGCAGGGCCACGCAGAAGTGGCATTCGTGGGAGGTGGAGACGGTCAGGATGACCACCTCCCGCTCCACGGGCGCGAGGCTGGTCTGTTCGAAGCCCGCGCTGGCAGCCAGGAAGCCGCTGAGGAGCTGTGGCGATTCAGCCATCAGCGCCACCGCGCTGGGGAGCCAACCGAACCGGCCCTGCACGCCCTCGACGCTGCGGCGGGCGGCGGCGGGCGCGGTCTCGGCGGTGTGGGCGGTGAAGACGGACATGGGTGCCTGCCCTAAGATAGTCAACGTGGTTGACGAAATAGTAAACGTGGTTGTCGAACATGACAACCCCTGAACCGCCCCGGCCCGGCTTCCAGCTCCCGCTGTTGCTGTTGGCCGGCTTCCGAACCCTGATCGACGACCTGCACGCCGAGTTGGCCCGCGAGGGGCATCCCGACCTCCGGCCGCTGCACGGGTTCGTGCTCCAGGCCGTGGGCGTCGACGGCACCACCGCCAGCGAGCTGGGGCAGCGACTGGGCATCTCCAAGCAGGCCGCCGGCAAGACCGTCGACCGGCTGGTCGCCGTCGGCTACCTCGAACGGGTCGACGATCCCGCCGACGCCCGCCGTCGGCTGGTCCGGATGACACCGCGCGGTTTCGACGGGCTACGTCGCTCGGCCGAGATCTTCGATCGGCTACGGGAACAGTGGGCCACGACGCTGGGCGAGGAGCGCGTGGCCGCCATCGAGGACGACCTGCGCACGATGGCCGCCACCAACTGGTTCCGCCTCGACATGCCGGGCTGGTTTGGCGGCTGACCCTGATCCACAACAGATCGTCGGCATGGTGCCGCGCCGGGCGAACGATGCCGCCAGATCGCCGACCTGGAGTGGATCGAGACCGCTGGGACGACGCCGGCGCGCGTGCGTCAAGCCCTGCGGACACATCTCACCAGCGCTGGCGCGCCGGACCGGCGCACGGGCAGGCTGGTGACATGTCGGACGCGTACGTCGTCGGCGACCCGGACGGGTTGTCACCCCTGCTGGTCGCGGTGCGCGACGCCATCGCCCGCGAGCTGCACGCGCAGGTGGCGCTGCGCGGTGAGCGCATCGAGCTGGCCGACGTGCCTGAGGTCGCCTACCAGGTCGCCCTACGGGTCGACGAGACCCTGCGACACCGCTGATCGCGAGCCCGCCCCGCGCCGAACTGCCGGGTGGGAGGTGGACGTGATCCGGATGTCATTCCCCCTGATAGAGGCGCGCCGGGTCGACCAGGACGACATCCTGATCGCCGCCAGCTCGCCGCTGGAGGTCGTCCGTGAAGCCCGACCCGCTTACGAGCACGAGCCGGACGCGTCGCGCGTCCAGGCCCGGGCGTGTGGCGAGGAGATCGCGCGCCCTCGTGAGCCGCTCCAGGTCGGCCATCCCCAATGTCCTACCCCACTTGACCTCGCCAATCGCGAGGAGCGGCCGAGGGCTGTCGCCCATCGGTGGCTCACCGAACGCGACCAGATCGAGTTCCACGCTGGTACGGCTGGCGGGGTCGGTAAGGACGGCGGCACTGGCCTCCGCGACGATGCCGCCGAGCGTCTCCGGTGCGGCAAAGCGCAGCGCCCACTGGCGGACGATCTCCTCGAACGCCGGCCCCAGCACCGCTGCCGCGTACCGTCGCTGGGACCGACGCCAGACGTCCGCCCCGCGTCGCTGCTCCAACGCCGTCCATGCGGGTCGCATGACCGCCTGGTAGAAGGTGATGAGGGGTTCGGCGATGAGGTACCGGCTCCGGCCACTGCGCAAGGGGTCTGGTTCCCTCGTAAGGAGACCGGCGTCCTCCAACACGGTGAGTGGGTGCTGTAGATCGGTGGCCTTACGGCCGATGTAGCCCGCGATTCCACCTCGGGTGCCGTTGCCGTCGGCGACCGCCGCGAGCACCGAGTGGTACAGAGCGGTGTCGCGAAGGTCCGGATCCTCGGCCAGCAGGTAACGAGCCTCGCGGAACAGCGGACGCGCCGGGTTCAGCACGGCACGCACGACCCAGTCGTCGAAATCGGTCGGCCCGTCGGGGGCGTCGTCCTGGACGTACTCGCGCCGGTAGGCGGGTGTGCCTCCGACGATCGCGAACACCCGGGCCGCGAGCAACGGATCGTCGATCCCCCAGAAGGTCGCCGCCGCTCGGTAGTCAAGCGGCGCGACGGGCAACTCCAGCCCGGCCCGTCCGCGGAGTGGGGCCGAACCTGCCAGGAGCCCTCCCATGAACGAGAGCGCCGAACCGCACAGCAACAGGCGAGTTTGAGAGCCGGTGCGCTCGATCCGGCCCGGGGTGAGCGCATGCTGGATGACCGATGGGAGGTCACGACTGGCGCGCGCCAGGTACGGGAACTCGTCAATCACCACCGTGAGCGGGCGGTCCCGGCCCAGCGCGAGCAACGCGTCGACCGCGCTCGGCCAGTCGGCAAGGTGCAGTGGGGCGGGGGCTGCGGTATGCCGGCCGAGCTCTTCCCCCAGGCGACGGAGCGACTCCGCAGACGTCGCCTCGGTCGCGCCGAAGTAGAAGCCCTGGGTGCTGCGGGCCAACTCGTACAAGAGCAGAGTCTTGCCCTGCCGGCGGCGGCCGCTGACCACGCCCAGCGTCGCGCCTTGTCGATCGTCCGTGGCGAACCGGACCAGCTCCGCCCACTCGACGTCTCGGTCGAAGATCTCCGCTGGTTTGGCGAACTCCACGATCACATCTCCACAGAATGTAGAACTACACTTCTAAGAAGTGTAGTTCTACATTTGCCAACTGCAGTTCAGTTCAGCCCGCCGTACGAGTGCAGGCCGGTGAAGAAGATGTTCACGCCGAACAGGTTCATCAGCATGGTGAGGAAGCCGAGCACGGCGATCCAGGTGGCCACGTTCCGCTTCACGCTGGGCGTGGCACGCGCGTGCAGGTAGCCGGCGTAGACCACCCAGGAGATGAACGCCCAGGTCTCCTTCGGGTCCCAGCCCCACGGCCGGCCCCAGGCCGCCTCGGCCCAGATCGCGCCGGCGATCACCGCGAACGTGAAGATCGGGAAGGCGAAGGCGTGCAGCGCGAAGGTCAGCCGCTCCAGGCTGGCCGCGGCGGGCAGCCGCTTCGCCAGGGTGTACGGGAAGCTGCGCTTGCCCTCCTCGTACCCGTTGCGCATCAGGAAGCCGACGGCCGGCACCGCGCCGAGCAGGAAGATGCCGGACGCGAAGACGATCGTCGAGACGTGGATGACGAACCAGTACGAGTTGAGGGCCGGGACCAGCGGCACGATCGGCACGTACAGGACCAGCTCGGCGGTGGCCACCAGCAGCACCATGACCAGCGTGAGGAACAGCCCGAGCTTGCGCAGCGACGGCCGCTTCCAGAGCACCACCAGCCAGGCCGCGACCCCGATGAACGTCACCGTGAGCACGAACTCGTACATGTTGCCCCACGGCATGCGGTCGGCCGCGAGACCACGGGTGACCAGCGCCGCGAGGTGCAGCACGGCGGCGAGCGCGGTGGCGCCCACCGCGACCAGCCCGGCGAGACGCGCCCGGTTGGCCGAGCCGTCGACGGGCTGCGGAACCGGCGCGGGCGGCTCGGCGGTCACGCCGCCGGCACCGCCGACCCCGGCGCCCACCAGCTCGCGAGCGACCAGCTCGCGACCGGGCGACGCCACGGCGGCCCGGGTACGCCCGTTGCTCAGCGCGTACTCCACGGCGTGGCTGATCATCGCGATCAGGTACGTCAGGATCGCGAAGGTCACCAGATTGTCGGAGAGCGCGGACATCACTCGGTCCCTTCTCGCACACCGGCCCGCTCGGTCGCCCGTTCGTCACCGTTCACGGCGGCGACCAACTGGGCGAACTCGTCGGCGAACCCTGGATAGTCGGTGCGCGGCAACCCACCGGCCTCCATCAAGCTACTACCGTCCGTCGGAGATCCATTAGCGGGGTCGGCCGGCAGCACCCGGAACCACACCCGGCGACGCCGCCCGAACAGCGAGCCCATCAGCCCGACCAGCAGCACACCGCAGCTCACCAGCAGCGGCGTCGAGCCGGGATCGTGCCGGACGGAGAGGGTCACGTACCGCTCGGTGCCCAGGAACTCGACGGTGGTGCCGTCGTCGAGCGTCCATTTCTCGCCCTTGCGGAGCAGCTTGCTGCCGACCTCCTTGACCTTGCCGGCGCGTACCTGTCGCTGGTCGAGCTGGTAGACCGAGCCGGGGATACCGGCGTCCATGCCGAGGTTGCCCCGGTAGGCGACCAGGTTCAGCGCCGGGTTGCGCTCGGTGGGGTACTCGGAGCGGACGAACGGGGCCTGCTGCGGCGCGGTGGGCAGGTAGATGCCGGTGAACGCCATCTGCTCGCCCGGTACCCGCTTGCCGGTGGCCGGATCGACGTTCGCGTCCGGGAAGGCGGCCAGCCCCTCGCTGGTCAGGCCCATGTCACCGGTGGTCAGGAACGGTTCGTCACTGACCTGACTGTTGCCGTACCGGTCGGTGTAGCGGATCACCGGGGCGTACCCGTGCCCGAGCAGGTAGACGCTCGCGTCGGCGAGGCGCAGCGGCGAGTTGACCGAGAAGTCCGCGCTGCGGGTCGGCTCGTCGGGCCCGTCCACGGTGACGCGGGCGTTGAAGAACTCCGGCTGACCGGACGGCAGGAACCGGGCCTGGAAGTCGTCCAGCCGCAGGCAGAAGCGGGGCAGGTCGGCGGTGTTCACGCGGGGGCCGAGCTTCGCCTCGGCGTACTGCTGACGGGTGTTGCAGAACGCGTTGTCCGGGCCCGCCACCAGCAGACGGTTGCCACTCCACCCGTACCACGAGCCGAGCGCGACGCCGATCAGCACCGCGATGAGCGAGGTGTGGAACAGCAGGTTGCCGGTCTCCTTGAGGTACCCCTTCTCGGCGGAGACCTCGTTCCCGCGTACCTCGACCCGCCAGCGGCGCTTGCGTAGCACCTGGGCGACGGCGTCCACGCCGCCGGCCGGGGCGGGCAGCGTGGTGTGCTGAGGGAGCCGGGTCATGCGCTTCGGCGCGACCGGTGGCCGGGACCGCAACGCCCGGACGTGGTCGCGCAGCCGGGGGGTGATGCAGCCGATCAGCGACGTGAACAGCAGCAGGTAGATGGCGGAGAACCAGACCGAACCGAAGACCGCGAACGCGCCGATCCGGTCGAGCCGGGGCGCCCAGTCCGGGTGGTCGACGAAGTACTGGTTGACCTTCTCCGGGCTGATCCCGCGCTGCGGCAGCACCGACCCGGGGATCGCGGCGATCGCCAGCAGGAAGAGCAGGATCAGGGCCGTACGCATGCTGGTGAGCTGCCGCCACGAGTTGCGCAGCAGGGCCAGCAGCCGGCTGGGCCGGCGGCGCGGCGCCGGGGCCTCGGCCTCCGGGCGCTCGTCGACGACCGTCATATGCTCACCTCGCCCACCCCGACGGTGGTCTGCAACCAGATCACGAAGCTCTGCCATCCGCCGGTGACCAGCGCCAGGCCGATCAGGATGAGCAGGGCGCCGCCGACCCGGGTGACCCAGCGGCTGTTGCGCCGGATGGCGCGGAAGACCCCGAGCAGGCGCTGGAAGCCCAGCCCGAAGACGACGAACGGTATCCCCAACCCGAGGCAGTACGCCACGGCGAGCACCACGGCCCGGTCGCTCTGCCCGCTGGCGGTGGCCATGCCCATCACCGCGCCGAGCGTCGGCCCGGTGCACGGCACCCAGCTCAGCGCGAAGACCGCCCCGAAGACCGGGGCGCCGAGCAGGCCGGCCGACGGCAGCCGGGAGATCCGGAACTCGCGTTGCAGCGCCGGGATCATCCCCAGGTAGCCCAGGCCGAGCACGATGATCAACGCGCCGACGACGATCTCCAACTGCCGCTCGTAGTCGAAGAAGACCCGACCGATGCCGGCGAACAGGATCGCGGTGGCCACGAAGACCACGGTGAACCCGGCGATGAACAGCAGCGTCCCGGCGAGCACCCGGCCCTTGACCGCCGCCACCGCGGGCGTCGTCCGCTCCCGGACCGCGACGCCGCCACCGCCGTCGGGGGTCGGGGCCGCCACCGGCCGTCGCCCTTCGAGGTCCGCGCCCGCCAACCCGGTGACGTACGACAGGTAGCCCGGAACGAGTGGAAGGACGCACGGGGACAGGAAGCTGACCAGACCGGCGAGCGCCGCCGCGCCGATGGCGAGTACCAGCGGCCCGCTCTGGGCCAGCTGCCTGAACGTCTCGCCCATCAGTTCGACGCCGGCTTCTCGGCCGCGATCTCGTCCACGACCGGCCGCAGCTCGTCCTGGGTCACCGCACGGCGGATCACCGAGGCGACCCGTCCCTCCCGGTCGAGCACCACCGTCGCGGGGACGGTGTTCGGCGGGATGTCGAGGTCGAGCGCCAGTCGGCTGGCCGGGTCGAACAGGCTCGGATAGGTGACCCGCCCCTGCTCGAACGCCTTGGCCTTGTCCCGCGAATCCTGCACGTTGATGCCGAGGAAGGTCACCCCGGAGCCCTTGGTGGCCTGGTGGACGGCTTCCAGGTCGTCCGCCTCGGCCCGGCAGGGCGCACACCAGGAGCCCCAGAAGTTGACCACCACGACCTGCCCCCGGGCCTGGGTGACGTCGTAGTTGCCGCCGAGGAGCAGTTCACCGGCGAGCTTCGGCGGAGCCGAGCGTTGGTCCGGCGCGCATTCGATGATGCCGTCGGAGGTGGTCGAGCAGGTCTTCTCCTGCCCCTTCGCCGACGTACAGCCGGCCAGCGCCACCGTGGCGACGGCAGCGAGCAGACCGGCGGTCCACCTCCGGGCGGTCATCAGGCCCCCTTGGCCGTCCGGGCTGTCGCGGAGAGAGCGACGAGGTGCGCGGCCGGCTCGCTGTAGCCGATGCCCTCCACCTTCGCGCCGTCGAAGTGGAACGACGTGAGGCTCGCCAGCCCGCACTGGCGCTTGCGCGGGTCGTGCCAGAGCCGCTTGCGCTCGACGTAGCGGCGCAGCGTCCAGATCGGGAGCTGGTGCGACACCAGCACGGCCTCGCGCCCCTCGGCGGCGACCCGGGCGGCGTGCACGGCCGCGAACATCCGCTCGGCGATCACCCGGTACGCCTCACCCCAGGACGGCGTCACCGGGTCGCGCAGCACCCACCAGTTGCGCGGGTCGCGGAACGACCCGTCGCCCGGGGAGACCTTCTTGCCCTCGAACCAGTTGGCGCTCTCGATCAGCCGCTCGTCCACCCCCACCGGCAGCCCGAACTGGGCGGCGATGGGCTCGGCGGTCTGCTGGGCGCGCTCCAGCGGGCTGGCCACCACGTGCACGATCTCCCGCTCGGCGAGACCCTGCGCGGCGGCCTTGGCCATCTGCACGCCCAGCTCGGAGAGGCGGAAACCGGGCAGCCGCCCGTACAGGATCTGGTCGGGGTTGTGCACCTCGCCGTGCCGGAGCACGTGGACCACCGTCTTCGCCACCGTTTACTACCCCCCGTGACCAGCGGCTGCCGCCGCGTTCGCCGCCGTCGGCAGCGCGGCGGCGATGTGCTCCAGAGCGGCGTCGTCGATCGCCGCCGACACGAACCACGACTCGAACGCGCTCGGCGGCAGGTAGACGCCGGAGGCGAGCATCGAGTGGAAGAACGCCTTGAACGCCGGCACCTGCTGGGTGCGCGCGCTGTCGTAGTCGACCACGTCGGCGTCCGTGAAGAAGATGGAGAACATGCTGCCCGCGTACGACAGGCGGTGCGGAACCCCGGCGGCGGCCAGCGCGTCGGACGCCAGCTTGCCCACGACGGCGGCCGTGTCGTCGAGCTTGCGGTAGAGCGCGTCGTCGGCGAGCCGCAGGGTCGCCAGACCGGCGGCGCACGCCAGCGGGTTACCGGAGAGAGTCCCGGCCTGGTAGACGGGGCCGGCCGGCGCGAGACGCGCCATGATGTCCGCGCGCCCGCCGAACGCCGCGGCGGGCAGGCCACCACCCATGACCTTGCCGTACGTCCACAGGTCCGCGTCGGAGGCGTCGAGGCCGTGCCACCCGGCGCGGGAGACCCGGAACCCGGTCATCACCTCGTCCACGACGAGCAGGGCACCGTGCGCGTGCGCGATCCGGGCGAGCTGCTGGTTGAAGCCGTCGCGGGGGGCCACCACGCCCATGTTGCCGGCGGCGGCCTCGGTGATCACGGCGGCGATGTGCGAGCCCTCGGCGGCGAACGCCTCCTCGACGGCCCGGATGTCGTTGTACGGCAGCACGATCGTCTCGCTGGCCGCCGCGCCCGTGACGCCGGGCGAGTCGGGCAGGCCGAGGGTCGCCACACCGGAGCCGGCGGAGGCGAGCAGCGCGTCGACGTGACCGTGGTAGCAGCCGGCGAACTTGACGACCTTCGAGCGGCCGGTGAAGCCACGGGCCAGCCGGATCGCCGACATGGTCGCCTCGGTGCCGGAGTTGACCAGGCGGACCTGCTCCACCGGCGTCCGGTCGACGATCTCGGCGGCCAACTCCACCTCGCCCGGCGTGGGCGTGCCGAAGCTGGTGCCCCGGGCGGCGGCGGCCTGCACGGCGTCCACCACCTGCGGGTGGGCGTGCCCGAGGATCAGCGGACCCCACGAGCACACCAGGTCGACGTAGCGGCGACCGTCGGCGTCGTACAGCCACGGGCCCTCACCACGGACCATGAAGCGCGGGGTGCCGCCAACCGCCTGGAAGGCGCGCACAGGGGAGTTGACCCCGCCGGGCACGATGGCGCGGGCGCGGTCGAACAGGGCCTCGGAGGCCGGCGCGTCGGCCGGGTAGCGGCCAGATCCGGCGGAAACGATGTCGGTCACGATGCCGCCATTGTGTCAGCGCCGGACCGTCAACCAGCAGCCACCCCGGGCGAGGGTTACCGGGCTCACCCGGTCCCGGCGCTCGTCACGGGCTGGTGGGGCGGCGCGGGCACCCGGCGGGCGCGCGTGCGGCGAGCGGCTCGTCGCCTCGACAGGCCGGGTCGGCTGGATCGCGCTAGGCTGACCGGGTGGATCGTGCCGAACTGTCCATCACGCTACACCGGACGGGCGACGAAGCTGTGCTTCGCCTGGCCGGTGAGATCGACATGCTCACGGCAGCCCAGCTCAGCACCGTGGTCAACGAGGTGCTGAGCGACCCGCCCCCGCGGATCGTGCTCGACCTCGGCGGCGTCACCTTCTGCGACTCGCAGGGCCTGGGCACGCTCGTGGTGCTCAGCCGCAAGGCCAGCCACGCGCAGAGCCTGCTGATGCTGACCCACGTGGGTGACTTCCTGATCCGCGTCCTGGACATCACCGGCCTACGCAGCGCCCTGATGATCCGCAACGACCAACCCACCGGCTGACCCCTCCCCCTCACCCCGCCCCTGGCCGCCGGCCGCCCGGCGTTGATCATGAAGTTAGCGGCAGATCATGTCCCATTTGCCGGCAATAACTTCATGATCAACGTGCCTCGGCA
This sequence comes from Micromonospora sp. RB23, assembly GCF_053585025.1. Taxonomy (NCBI): domain Bacteria; kingdom Bacillati; phylum Actinomycetota; class Actinomycetes; order Micromonosporales; family Micromonosporaceae; genus Micromonospora; species Micromonospora sp. RB23. The sequence goes on along the minus strand of NZ_CM132111.1, from coordinate 558,660 downwards.
GCCGTGCGTAGGCCGCGCGCTTCAGGGGGTGGGGATGTCTCGGGTGTGGAAGGTTTTGAGGGCCAGGGCCAGGAGGGCTGCCGCTGCTGCCGTCAGGGCCAGGAGGGGCGTTGCTGTCCAGTTGTCGTTCAGGACCTGGGGTGTGTGGGTGAACGGGCTGATGTCCAGCACCCACTGGCTCAGCTCCAGCAGCGCGCCGATCTGACCCAGCAGCAGGCAGCCGGCGAGCACCGCCCAGGCCGCCCACGAGAACCGGGGCAACCACCCCACCAGCAGCGCCGCCAGCCCGGCGAGGACCCACGCCGCCGGCACCTGGACCAGCCCCACGCCGAGCATCCGGGGCACCTCGCCGCCGACGTCTCCCACGCTCAGGCCGTACGACAGTCCCGTCGCCGCCCCCGTCACGGCCAGCACCACCACCGGGCCGAGCAGCGCGAAGACCAGGTGCGCCGACAGCCAGCGGGACCTGCTCACCGCCGTGGCGAGCAGCGGCTCGGCCCGCCCGGCGGTCTCCTCCGCCCGCGCCCGCAGCGCGGCCTGGATGCCGTACCCGGCGGCGGCCAGCGCAGTCAGGCTCAATGTGCTGCCGAGGTACGCCTCGGCCAACGTCGACGACCCACCCAGCCGGGCCAGCAGCTCGGCGACCTGCTCGTTGCCCTGCACCGCGTCGCCGGCCGCGTCCGCCGCGCCGCCCAGCACCAGACCGAGCAGCCCGAAGCCGACGGTCCAGCCGAACAACTGGCCGCGGTGCAGCCGCCAGGCCAGGCCGAACGGACCGGCCAGCGCGTCGCCCGCGGCGGCCGGGCCGAGCCGGGGCGGCAGCACGCCCGCGCCGACGTCACGGCGAACCGAGACGGGGTACGCGACGAGCGCCACCGCCACACTGAACAGCACCGGCAGCAGCAGCACCCACCAGCGCTCATCCGCGAAGGCCCGTCCCCGGGGCGACCAGCCGAGCGGGGAGACCCAGCTCAACCATTCGGCGCTCCCGCCGGTCCCGCCGGACCCTCCGGCGTCGCCACCGAGCCGCAGCGCGAACGCCACACCGAGCACGCCCAGGCCGATGCCGCGCGCCCCGCCGGCGCTCTGGGTGAGCTGCGCGGCCAGGCCGCCGACCGTGGCGAACGCGATGCCGGTCAGGGCCACGCCGACGCCGAACAGGAGCGATCCGGCACCCGGCAGACCCGCGGCGACCAGACCGCCGGCGATGAGCAGGCCGAGCAGCAGGTTCGCGGCATACGTGACCAGCAGCGCCGCGGTCAGCCCGGCGTACCGGCCGAGGACCGACGCGCCGAGCAACTCCCGCCGCCCGGCCTCCTCCTCGGTGCGGGTGTGCCGCACCACCGTCAGCACGCTCGCCAGGGCGGCGACCGTCGCGAACATGCCCGCCCGCTGAACGGTGAGCGCTCCGGTGCTGTCGCCGTACACCGGGCCGAGCAGCGCGACGATCGACGGGTTGCTCGCCGTGCTGGCGAGGTAGGCGGCGCGCTCGGCGGCGGTCGGATACAGGCCGGCGTACGCGCCGGCGTAGCTGGCCGGCAGCACGGCCAGCGGAAGGATCCAGATCGGCAGCACGATCCGGTCCCGCCGCAGGATCAGGCGCACCAGGTGCCGGGTGCCGGTGAACGCGCTCACGACCGCACCTGCTCAGCCTGGTAGTGCCGCAGGAACAACTCCTCCAATGTCGGCGGTTGGCTGACCAGGCTGCGTACGCCGATCTCGGTGAGCCGACGTAGCGCGACGTCCAGCGCGGCGTCCTCCACGTCGAAGCGCACCCGCTGCCCGTCGACCCGCAGGTCGTGTACGCCGGTGAGCTGACCCAGCCCGTCCACCGGACCGGTCAGCTCGGCCTCGATGGAGGTGCGTCGCAGGTGCCGCAGCTCGCTGAGGGTGCCGGTCTCCACGTCCCGCCCGTTGCGGATGATCGTCACCCGGTCGCAGAGCGCCTCCACCTCGGCCAGGATGTGACTGGAGAGCAGCACGGTACGACCGTCGGCCTTCGCCCGGCGTACCCAGCGCTGGAAGACCTCCTCCATCAGGGGGTCCAGGCCGGAGGTCGGCTCGTCCAGGATGAGGAGTTCGGCGTCCGACGCGAGGGCGGCCACCAGGCCGACCTTCTGCCGGTTGCCCTTGGAGTACGTCCGGCCCTTCTTGCGGGGATCCAGCTCGAAGGAGTCGAGCAGTTCGGCTCGGCGGGCCGGATCGAGGCCGCCGCGCATCCGGCCGAGCAGGTCGATGACCTCGCCGCCGGAGAGGTTGGGCCAGAGCGTCACGTCGCCCGGCACGTACGCCAGTCGGCGGTGCAGGGCGACCCCGTCGCGCCACGGATCGCCGCCGAGCAGGCGGACGACCCCCGCGTCCGTCCGCAGCAGGCCCAGCAGCGCCCTGATGGCCGTCGACTTGCCGGCGCCGTTCGGGCCGAGGAAGCCGTGCACCTCGCCCGCCCGGACGGTCAGGTCCAGACCGTCGAGCGCCCGGACGCGGCCGAAGGTCTTGACCAGGCCGGACACTTCAATCGGAGTTTCCATATATCGGAAGCTACACTCGTTTCACAAAGTTGTGAAGACAGTGTGAGCCGGGCACCATCGGTGCCCACGACACGCCCAGGAGGGGGACCAGAAATGGCAGACGCCGACGGCCATGACCCGGTGCACCTCTTCGTGGAACGGATGGCCCTCACGTTCGCCGAGGTCGGTTTCCCGCGCATGGCCGCCCGGGTGCTGTTCACCGTGATGAGCGCGGACGACCCGCTGACGGCCGCCGAGATCGGCGAACGGCTCGGAGTCAGCGCGGCGGCGGTCAGCGGCGCGGTCCGCTACCTCACCCAGTTCGGCATGCTGATCCGCGAGCCGGTGCCCCGCTCCCGCCGCGACCGTTACCGGATGCCGGAGAACCCCTGGTACGAGGGGACCATCACGAAGACCGCGATCTACAAGACGTTCATCGACGTGGCCGAAGGCGGCATCGGGGCCCTCGGCTCGGACACGCCGGCCGGCGAACGGGTGGCCGAGATGCGCGACTTCTTCATCTTCGTCCAGGAAGAGATCGACTCACTGGGCGAACGCTGGCGCGTCCGCCGGGCGCAGACCGGTCACCTGCGCCCCGGCGACAACGCGGCCACCCCGTCAGGCTGAACTGCCCCAACGGGCCTGCTCCAACAACTCCGTCGCGCGGTCCCGCGCCTCGGAGTCGTCGGAACGAAGGAGGGCGGTGGCCTCGTCCACCGCGTCGGTCAGCCGCCGCCACTGCGCGTCGCGCTCCCGCACCAGGTCCGACTGGGCGGCCAACTGCCGGGTCTTCACCCACAGCTCGACGAAGACCGACACCTTGGCCCGCAACACCCACGGGTCGAACGGCTTGGTCAGGTAGTCAACGGCACCCACCTGGTAGCCCCGCAAAGCGAGCTGGGCGTCCCGGTCGGCGGCGGTGAGGAAGATGATCGGCACGTGCCGGGTGCGTTCCCGGCGCTTGATGTGGCTGGCCGTCTCGAAGCCGTCCATGTCCGGCATCTGCGCGTCCAACAGGATCACCGCGAAGTCGTCCACCAGCAACTGCTTGAGTGCCGCCTCGCCGCTCTCCACGGCCACCGACTGAACCGGCAGGCCCTGGAGGATCGCCTCCAGGGCCATCAGGTTCTCCCGGCGGTCGTCGACGAGCAGCGCCTTGGCCATCTGGGTCACGAAGTCTCCTCGGTGCGGCTGCCGCTGATCCAGGACGACATCAGCTCGATCAGGTCGTCGAGGTCGACCGGCTTGGTGATGTAGTCGCTTCCCCCGGCCGCGAGCGCCGACTCACGGTCGCCCGGCATCGCCTTCGCGGTCAGGAAGACGACGGGAAGGTCGGCGAACCGGTGGTTACGCCGGATCTGCCGGGTCGTCTCGTACCCGTCCTGGTCGGGCATCATGGCGTCCATCAGCACGATGTCCACCTCCGGATGCTCGGCCAGCAGGCGGACGCCGTCCGCCCCGTTGTCCGAGTACAGCACGGTCATGCCGTGCAGCTCCAACGCGCTGGTCAGAGCGAAGACGTTGCGCACGTCGTCGTCCACGATCAGTACGGTGGCGCCGTCCAACTGCCGGGTGGCCGGCGCCTCCGGCCGCTCCGGCAACAACTCCAGCGGCGGCATGAGCAGCGACGACGGCAGGCCGGCGCGCTGCGGAGACGGTGACTGCGGCGCGACGACCGCGTCCGGGGCGAGAACCTGCGGCACGAACAACGTGAACGTCGAGCCCTGACCGGGCGCCGACGAGACCGTGATCGTGCCACCGATCAGACGCGCCAGGTCCCGACTGATCGACAGACCCAGGCCGGTGCCGCCGTAGCGGCGGCTGGTCGTGCCGTCCGCCTGCTGGAACGCCTCGAAGATGATCGACAGCTTGTCGTCGGAGATGCCGATCCCGGTGTCGATCACCGTGAAGGCGATCACCTGCTGGGCGTTCGTCAGCGCCGGCACGTCGAACACCGCGTTCGGCGCGGCCGGGGCGATCCGCAACGTCACCGCGCCGTTGTCGGTGAACTTCACCGCGTTGGACAGCAGGTTGCGCAGGATCTGCTGCAACCGCTGCGCGTCGGTCACCAGCGCCGGCGGCAGATCCTTGCTGACGCGTACCTGGAAGTCGAGATTCTTCTCCTCGGCCTGCGGCGCGAACGCCTGCTCGACGAAGCCGCGCAGCTCGGTGAAGCGGATCTCGGTGGGCTCGACGTCCATCCGGCCCGCCTCGATCTTGGACAGGTCGAGGATGTCGTCGATCAGGCGCAGCAGGTCGGAGCCGGAGCCGTGGATGGTCCGGGCGAACTCGATCTGCTTCGGGCTGAGGTTCTGCTCCGAGTTCTCGGCGAGCAGGCGGGCCAGCAGCAGCAACGAGTTCAGCGGCGTACGCAGCTCGTGGCTCATGTTGGCCAGGAACTCCGACTTGTACGCCGACGCCCGGGTGAGCTGCTGCGCCTTCTCCTCCAGGCCGAGGCGGGCCAGCTCGATCTCCCGGTTCTTGGTCTCGATGTTGCCCTTCTGCTCGGAGAGCAGGGTGGCCTTCTCCTCCAGCTCGGCGTTGGTGCGCTGCAACTCCGCCGACTGCTCCTGCATCTCGTGCGCCAGCCGCTGCGACTGGGCCAGCAGCTCCTCCGTACGCCGGTTGGCCTGGATGGTGTTGACCGCGATGCCGATGGTGAGCACCAGCCGCTCCAGGAACGACAGGTGCAGCTCGGAGAAGGCGGACACGCTGGCGAACTCGATCACCCCGAGCAGTTCGCCCTCGAACAGCACGGGGAGCACCACCAGGTCGGTCGGTGGTGTCTCGGCCAGCCCGGAACGCAGCGTGAGGCGGCTGTTCGGTGGGGCGCTGACCCGGATCGTCCGGCGCGAGAGGGCGGTCTGCCCGACCAGTCCCTCACCCGGCCCGAAGGTCACGTCGTGCCCCCGCGCCACGTAGCCGTACGACGACGTCAACCGCAGCCGCATGCTGCCGTCGGTGTCGTCGGCGAGGAAGAACGCGCCGAGCTGCGCGTCGACCAGCGGCGTCACCTCGGTCATGATCATGCGGCAGACCTCGCCGAGGTCGCGCTGACCCTGCAACAGGCCACCGATGCGGGCCAGGTTGGAGTCCAGCCAACCCTGCTCGGCGTTCTTCTTCGTCGTCTCCCGGAGGGTGACGATCATCTGGTTGATGTTGTCCTTCAGCTCGGCGACCTCGCCCTGCGCCTTGACGGCGATCCGCTGGGTCAGGTCGCCCCGGGTCACCGAGGTGGACACCTGGGCGATGGCCCGCAACTGGGTGGTCAACGTCGAGGCGAGCTGGTTGACGTTCTCGGTCAGGTCCCGCCAGGTGCCGGAGACGCCCTTGACCTGCGCCTGACCACCGAGCTTGCCCTCGATGCCGACCTCGCGGGCCACCCGGGTCACCTCGTCGGCGAACGACGAGAGCTGGTCGACCATCGTGTTGACGGTGGACTTCAGCTCCAGGATCTCGCCCTGGGCGTCCACCGTGATCTTCTGGCTCAGGTCGCCCTTCGCCACCGCCGTGGTCACCGAGGCGATGTTGCGGACCTGGCTGGTCAGGTTCGAGGCCATCGAGTTCACGTTGTCGGTCAGGTCCCGCCACGTACCGCTGACGCCCTTGACCTGCGCCTGGCCGCCGAGCTTGCCCTCGGTACCCACCTCACGGGCCACCCGGGTCACCTCGTCGGCGAACGACGAGAGCTGGTCCACCATCGTGTTGACGGTCGACTTCAGCTCCAGGATCTCGCCCCGCGCATCCACCGTGATCTTCTGCGACAGGTCACCCTTCGCCACCGCCGTCGAGACCTGGGCGATGTTGCGGACCTGGGCGGTCAGGTTTGACGCCATCGAGTTCACGTTGTCGGTCAGGTCGCGCCAGGTGCCCGCGACCCCGCGCACCTGGGCCTGGCCGCCGAGCTTGCCCTCGGTACCCACCTCACGGGCCACCCGGGTCACCTCGTCGGCGAACGACGAGAGCTGGTCCACCATCGTGTTGACGGTCGACTTCAGCTCCAGGATCTCGCCCCGCGCGTCCACCGTGATCTTCTGCGACAGGTCACCCTTCGCCACCGCCGTCGTCACCGAGGCGATGTTGCGGACCTGGCTGGTCAGGTTCGACGCCATCGAGTTCACGTTGTCGGTCAGGTCGCGCCAGGTGCCGGAGACGCCCTTGACCTGCGCCTGACCGCCCAGGTTGCCCTCGGTGCCCACCTCACGGGCCACCCGCGTGACCTCGTCGGCGAACGACGAGAGCTGGTCCACCATCGTGTTGACGGTGTTCTTCAGCTCCAGGATCTCGCCCTGCGCGTCGACGGTGATCTTCTGGCTCAGGTCGCCCTTCGCCACGGCGGTGGAGACCTGGGAGATGTTGCGGACCTGGCTGGTCAGGTTGCCGGCCAACTGGTTGACGTTCTCGGTCAGGTCCCGCCAGGTGCCCGAGACGCCGCGTACCTGCGCCTGACCACCCAGCTTGCCCTCGATGCCCACCTCACGCGCCACCCGCGTGACCTCGTCCGCGAACGACGACAACTGGTCCACCATCGTGTTGACGGTGTCCTTCAGCTCCAGGATCTCGCCCTGCGCCGCCACGGTGATCTTCTGCGACAGGTCACCCCGCGCCACCGCCGTCGAGACCTGCGCGATGTTCCGCACCTGGGCGGTCAGGTTCGACGCCATCGAGTTGACGCTGTCGGTCAGGTCCTTCCACGTGCCCGCCACGTTCGGCACCTCGGCCTGCCCGCCCAACTTGCCCTCGGTGCCCACCTCACGGGCCACCCGGGTCACCTGCTCGGCGAAGAGCCGCAGCGTGTCCGTGAGGTAGTTCATCGTGGCGGCCAGCTCGGCCACCTCACCGCGCGCGCTGACCGTGATCTTCTGCGACAGGTCGCCCTTGGCCACCGCCGTCGCCACCTGCGAGATCGACCGCACCTGGCCGGTCAGGTTCGACGCCATCGTGTTCACCGAGTCGGTGAGGTCCTTCCACGTGCCGGCGACACCCCGCACGTCGGCCTGGCCGCCCAGCTTGCCCTCGGTGCCCACCTCACGGGCCACCCGGGTCACCTCGTTCGAGAACGAGGACAACTGGTCGACCATCGTGTTCACGGTGCGCCCGATGCGCAGGTACTCACCGCGCAGCGGTCGGCCGTCGATCTCCAACGCCATGTGCTGGGACAGGTCGCCGTCGGCGACCGCCACGATGACCCGCGCGATCTCGGTCGTCGGCCGGCCCAGGTCGTCGATCAGCGAGTTGATGGCACGCTGCCCCTCCGCCCACGAGCCGTCCAGCCCCTCGTCGTCCAGCCGCTCGGTGAGCCGGCCGTCCCGGCCGACGATCCGGCTGATCCGCCGCAGGTCCAGGTACTGCCGCTCCTGGAGCGAGACCACCTCGTTGAAGGCGTCCGCCACCTCACCCACCTTGCCGGCGCGGCGGGGCAACCGGACCTTCAGGTCACCGCGACGCACCCGTCGCAGCGCCTCGGTCAGCTCATCGAGCAGCGCATCCTGGTCGGGGGCGGACGGATCCGCGTACGACTGTTTCGCCGTGGTCATGATGCCTCGCTCACCTGGGGGGGGTCCGTGCCCGTACAGACACACCGGCACCCCATATTGTGCCCGCGTCGGCCGTGGTGCCAGGGTGCGCGACCCGCCGATCAACCCGGGCGGCCCCCGCGATCCTCGCGGCGGTACCCAACCCGACACAGACATCGCGCAGTGGCGCTCGTCACGTCGGGGAGGCCGCGGCGCACCCCGCCGATCACGGATCGGCTTGGCACCTGACCGGGGAACGGTAGAGGATACGGGGGTGTCAGCCGAGGCGGGGCCCGCGACGGCGGGGGCCCGGAACGGGGCCGTCCGGCGTGTCCGTCTGCCCGCCGACCGCCGTACGCCCGCCGCCGCCCGCGCGGTCGTCCGCTCCGTCCTCACCGAGGCGCACCTCGACGACCTGGTCAACGAGGCGCTGCTGCTCACCACCGAGCTGACCACCAACGCCGTGGAGCACGCCGGCACCGAACTGGACATCGAGGTCGTGGCGGACGGTGTCGGGCTCTCCGTGACCGTCTCCGACTTCGCGCCCAGCTCGGGCAACGACGAGCTGACCGTCGGCGTCCGCAACGACACGACCGAGATCGACGAGGTCTCCGAGCGAGGTCGCGGACTGCTGCTCGTCGACCACTTCGCCAGCCGCTGGGGCACCACGTACCTGCCGACCGGCAAGGGCGTCTGGTTCCGCCTGGACCGGCCGGGCACCGAGCCGGCCGCCGGCGCCAGCGCCGGCGGCGCGTCGATGACCGGCGGCCCCGGGGCCGCCGAGGGTTCGGCCCCGAGCGCGGGCGCGATGAGCGAACTCATGCAGACCGCCCCCGACATGTACGCGGACGACCCGCTGCCCGACTTCGCCGCCAGCTTGCTCAGCCGGGTGGCCGAGATGGTGGGCGCGGCCGGTGGGGCGGTCCGCCTGGACCGGGGCGACGGGCAGGGCCGACAGCTGTTGGCCCGCTTCGGCCGGCAGCCCCGCCCCGACAGCGAGCTGCTGCGGGTGCCGCTGACCGTGCACCGGCCGTACGCCGGGGAGTTGGAGCTGGACGCCGCGCCGTCGGCGTACGCCCGCCCGTTGGCGGTGCTCACCGCCGAGCGACTGTCGCTGCACCTGGAGAACGACCGGCTGCGCCGGGCGGACGTCCGCCGGCAGGCGTGGCTGACGTTCCTCGCCGAGGCGAGCGAGCTGCTGGCCCAGTCGCTGGACGTCGAGCTGACCATGGCGCTGATCCCACAGTTGGTGGTGCCCCGCCTCGGCCAGTGGTGCGCCGTGCACACCACCGACGAGTGGGGCCGGCTGCGGCTGGCCGCGACCAGCCACGCCGACGAGTCGGTGCTGCCACAGCTGCACCGGGTCCTGGCGGAGACCGGCCCGGATTCCATCCAGGCCCGGCTGCGGGAGGCGTCCCGCAGCGCGGCGCAGATCCCGCTCGGCGGCCCGATGGAGGGCTTCGCGGTCCCGCTGATCGCCCGCGGCCAGCGGCTCGGCACCCTCGCGGTGGGCCGGCACCAGCGCCACCGGCACGACCCGGACGAGGTGGCCGTCCTGGAGGACGTGGCCCGGCGCGCCGCCCTGGCGATCGAGAACGCCCGGATCCACGCCGAGCGTCGACGGGTCGCGCAGACCCTCCAGCAGTCCCTGCTGCCGCCCGTGCTGCCGGTGGTGGACGGCATCGGTTTCGCCGCCGAGTACGTGCCCACCGGCGACGACGCCGAGGTGGGTGGCGACTTCTACGACGTGGTCCCGCTGCCCGACGGGCGCTGGCTCGTGGTGATCGGCGACGTGTCGGGCAAGGGCGTCCAGGCGGCGGCGGTCACCGGGCTCGTACGGGACGTGATCCGGGTGCTGGTCGGTGACGGCAAGCCGTTGCCGGAGGCGCTGGCCCGGCTCAACGAGACGCTCGTCGAGCGGGGCGGCGGCCGGTACTGCACGTTGGCGCTGGCCGCCGTCGGGCCTGGCGACGGCGACCATCTCGACGTGTCCCTGCACCTGGCCGGGCACGACCGGCCGGTGCTGCTGGCCGGCGCGGGCGGCGCCCGGTTCGTCGGTGTCGGTGGCACGGCGCTGGGCCTGCTCGACAGCATCACCTCGCCGACGACGGAGATCACGCTCGCCCCGGGCGACTCGCTGATCTTCTACACCGACGGTGTCACCGAGCGGCGGCGCGGCCGGGAGCTGTTCGGCACCGACCGGCTGCGGGACGCGGCCGCGCCGCTGGCCGGCTACTCCGCCGACGTGGTCGCCGCGCGCCTGCGCGCCGCCGCCATCAACTTCTCGGTCGAGCCACCCCGGGACGACATCGCCGTCCTGGTGCTCCGCAACGACGTGGTCTGAACAGCGCCGGCTCACAGGACCCGCGCAGCGTCACCGGGCCCGCGCAGCCTCACCGGCCCGCACAGCATCACGGGCCGGTGCCAGCGTCACGGGCGGTTCGGCGGCCTCACAGGCCGCCGGGGAGGCGGCCGGGGGCCAGGCGGCGATCCGGGTCGAGATGTTCCTTGGCCGCCTCCAACCGGGCCAGGCCGGCCAGCTCGCCCCACAGGTCGACGGCCTGCCGGACCGCGGCCGGGGCGGAGACGACCAGGCAACGCCCCTGCCGGGCCAGCAGCACCCCACGGACGGCGGCCAGGATGGACGCCACCCGATCGGGCGCCACCGCGCCGGGCAGGGCCGCGTGCACCACGCCCAGACCGGCCGAGCCGCGCACCGGCACGGGCGCGCCGGCCGCGTCGCGCAGCGCGTACACGGCGGCGTGCAGATCGCTGATCGGCACCTCCAGGCGTAGTGCCGTGTCGCCGGGCGCGAACGGGTAGCGACGCCACCACGGTGGTGCCGAGTGGGTCACGGTCGCCTCGCCGTGGAGCAGGCCGACCAGCCGCTCGGCGCGTTCGTTGATCTCGGCCGGGCCGCCTTCGAGCAACACCACGAGGCTGCCCGCCCGGGACGGGGCGCCGGACCGGCCGGACATCGACGGGTGGCGCTCCCGGGCGGTGGCAGCCGGGTGGCCCGGCGGGTACGCGGTGCGCGGCCGGGGCAGGCCACCGGGCAGGTCCAGTTCGATGGCCGCCGGTTCCAGTCGGGCGGCGAGGATCGACCGGATCAGCTCGTGGACCTCCAGCGGGGTCCACACCGGCCGGGACACCCAGAGCCGGCTGGCCGGCACCGGCTGCACCCGCAGGCTCGCCGAGACCAGCACGCCGAGCGCGCCCTGTGAACCGCAGAGCAGCCGGGCCAGGTCGAGCCCCGGCGCGCCGCCGCCGGCGCTGACCAGCTCACCGTCGGCGGCCAGGTAACGGACGCCGACGAGTTGGTCGCACGGGCTGCCGTGGCGGTGCCGCAGTGGGCCGGCCTCTCCGGCGGCGAGCACCCCACCGAGAGTCGCGCCCGGCGAGGGGGCGTCCATCGCGAGCCGCTGCCCGGTGCGCTCCAGAGTGGCCTGTACCGCGCGCAGTGGAGTGCCCGCGCCCACCTCGACCATCGGAGCGCCCACCGGCTCGTGACCGATCCCGGCCAGCCGACCCGTGTCGAGCAGGATGTCGACCTGCGTGGGGGTGGCGCCCCAGTCGATCTTCGTGCCGGCGCCCCGGGCGACCACCGTCAGATCGTGGGCGGCGGCCAGCCGCAGCACCTCGGCCGCGGCGTGTGGACCGCCGGGCACCGCCACCCAGCGGGCCGGACGCCCGGCGACCTCGTCGGCCGGACCGGCGAGTCGGGCGAACGGCGGACCGCAGATCGCCGTCAATCGTCGGGTGATCTCGAGGGCTCCGGACCGGCCGAGGTAACTCGCTGCTGCCGCCATGCCGGCTATCGTACATGTGTTCTAAAGGCGAGGTGGTGATGTTCGGGATGCCACTGGTCCGGCACGTAGGGTGAGCCGGCCGGTAACGTGGCCGCCGTGACCACCGAGACTGCCCCGCCCGCGGCGAAGCGGGTGCCCACCGAGCGCACCCACCACGGCGACACCGTCGTCGACGAGTACGCCTGGCTCGCCGCCAAGGACGACCCGGAGACGATCGCCTACCTGACCGCCGAGAACGCGTACACCGAGGAGCGCACCGCGCACCTGGCCGCCCTGCGCGCGGACCTGTTCGAGGAGACCCGCCAGCGCACCCGCGAGACCGACCTGTCAGTACCCACCCGCAAGGGCGGGTACTGGTACTACACGCGGACGATCGAGGGCCAGCAGTACGGGGTGCACTGCCGGCGCGCGGTCCGCGACGGCGAGTCCGACCCGCCGGTCAGCGCGGACGGCGCTCCGCTCGACGGCGAGGAGGTGCTGCTCGACGGCAACCTGCTGGCCGAGGGGCACGACTTTTTCTCGCTGGGCGCGTTCGACGTCAGCCCGGACGGGCGTTGGCTGGCGTACTCGACGGACTTCTCCGGCGACGAGCGCTTCACCCTGCGCGTCAAGGACCTGAGCACCGGGGAGTTGCTGCCCGACGAGGTGCCGGACACGTTCTACGGCACCGCCTGGTCGGCCGACGCGTCGGTGCTGTTCTACGTGACGGTCGACGACGCCTGGCGGCCGAACCGGGTCTGGCGGCACACCATCGGCTCCGCCGCCTCCGACGACGTGGTGGTGCACCAGGAGGACGACGAGCGGTTCTGGGTGGGCGTCGAGCTGACCCGGTCCGAGAAGTTCGTCCTCGTCGACATCCACAGCAAAATCACCAGCGAGGTGCTGGTGATCCCCGCCGGCAACCCCACCGGCGCGCCGGCCGTGATCGCGCCGCGCCGGCAGGGCGTCGAGTACGCGGTGGAGCACCACGGTCACCGTTTCCTGATCCTGCACAACGACGGCGCGGAGGACTTCGCGCTGGCGTTCACCTCGGCGGACGCCCCCGGCGACTGGGTGCCGCTGATCGAGCACACCCCGGGCACCCGCCTGGAGGCGGTGGACGCGTTCGCGAACCACCTCGTGGTGTCCCTGCGCACCGACGGGCTCACCGGCCTGCGGGTGCTGCCGGTCGGCAGCGACGACGGGTACGACATCGACTTCCCCGAGCCGCTCTACAGCGTGGGTCTGGACGCCAACCCGGAGTACCGCACCGGGCAGGTCCGCCTGCGCTACTCGTCGCTGGTCACGCCCGACTCGGTGTACGACTACGACCTGGTCACCCGGCAGATGGTGCTGCGCAAGCAGAAGCCGGTGCTGCCCGGCCCGGACGGTCGGCCGTACGACCCGGCCGAGTACGAGCAGCACCGCGACTGGGCGCTCGCCGACGACGGCACCCGAGTGCCGATCTCGCTGGTCTGCCGGGTCGGCACGCCCCGGGACGGCTCGGCCCCCTGCGAGCTGTACGGCTACGGCTCGTACGAGGCCAGCATGGACCCGTGGTTCTCGGTGGCCCGACTGTCCCTGCTGGACCGGGGCGTGGTCTTCGCCGTGGCGCACACCCGGGGCGGCGGCGAGCTGGGCCGACGCTGGTACGACCAGGGCAAGATGCTGGCCAAGAGGAACACGTTCACCGACTTCGTGGCCTGCGCCCGGCACCTGGTCAAGGCCGGCTGGACGGCCAGCGACCGGCTGGTGGCCCGGGGCGCGTCGGCCGGCGGCCTGCTGATGGGCGCGGTCGCCAACCTCGCTCCGGAGGCGTTCACGGGGATCGTGGCGCAGGTGCCGTTCGTGGACGCGCTCACCTCGATCCTCGACCCGTCGCTGCCGCTGACCGTCACGGAGTGGGAGGAGTGGGGCAACCCCCTCGAGGACCCCGAGGTGTACGCGTACATGAAGTCGTACACGCCGTACGAGAACGTCGCGGCGGTGGACTACCCGGCGATCCTCGCGGTGACCAGCCTCAACGACACGCGGGTGCTCTACTCCGAGCCGGCGAAGTGGATCGCGCGGCTGCGGGCGACCGCACCGCAGGGCGACTACCTGCTCAAGACCGAGATGGGCGCTGGGCACGGCGGCCCGAGCGGTCGTTACGACGCCTGGCGCGAGGAGGCGTTCATCAACGCCTGGATCCTGGACCGCCTGGGCCGCGCCTAGGCCCTAGCCGGTCCGACACGGCCGTGGCGGCGCACCGCCGCCACGGCCGGTCAGGCCGTCCGCAACTCGTCCACCGCCGTGCTCACCCGCAGGAACAGCAGGCCGACACCGACCGTCACCAGCACCGCCGCCAGGGCGCCGGCGCCGAGCCAGGCCAGGTGCTCCAGGGGTACGGCGACAGTCCGCTCCTGCGCAGCGGTCTGCACGAGGTGGGTGTACTGGTCACGGGTGGCCGGGTCGTCGCAGAGTTCCGCCGTGGCGTCACAGACCAGCGTCGACGATGCGCTCGTGGTGGTGCTGGGGAAGAGTCCCCGGCCGAGCAGCGCTCCGACGGTGAGCGCCAGCAGGATCGCCGGCACCGCGGGGGCGAGCGCCTGCCAGGCCACCGATCCGCTGAGCGTGGCGCGGGGCACGCCGGTGGCGACCAGCGCGGCGTAGGCGCGTCGGCGGGCGACGATTCCCTCGACCAGCGCGACGATCAGACCGCCCGCCGCGATCAGCACCGCGACGGCCACCGCGGCGTCGACCAGGTCCATGGTCGACAGGTAGAACGGGTTGGCACCGCCGTCGTCCACCCCGGCGAGGCGATTCTGCTCCCGTTCCAGCGCGTCCTGCGCGACGAAGTAGGCGCGCTGGGCCGCCGCTCCGGCACCGAAGATCACGGCGGCCAGCAGGGCGGCGAACGTCCGGCTGCCCGCCCACGGGTCGGCCATGAGCCGGCCCGCCGCGAGCAGCGCCGACGCGCCCCGGGCGTGCCGGCGCAGCAGACGCCCGCAGGTGTACGAGATCCAGCCGGCGCCGACCACCACCCCGATCATCGCGGTGAGTCCGCTCACCAGGAACAACAGCGGCACCAGCCAGCCCAGCAGCACGGCGTTGCCCTCGACCCGGTAGAGCAACGGGCGGACGGCGATGAAGGAACCCAGACCCAGACCGATCAACAGCCCGGCCCACGGACGTGGACCCCGCTCGCGGGCGGCCTTGCGACTGACCCCGAGCGGGCTCGTCGTGACGGTACGCAGCATCAGGGCGGTGGCCAGCGCCGCGATCACCGGCAGACCCAGCACCACCGCGACGAGCGCGCCGACCGGGGGCAGCACATCGGTGGGCAGCGCCAATCGGCCCTGGTCGTCCGGCCGGTGCAGGAGATCGCGGCCGACCAGGTAGACGCCCAGCCCGGCGAGGGTGCCGAGCAGGCTGGCCAGGCCGGTCTCCAGGATCGCCAGCCGGGTGACCTGACCGGGGGTCGCGCCGGCCAGCCGGAGCGCGGCGAGTCGCCGGTCCCGGGCCGGCGCGCCGAGCCGGGCGCACTGGCCGGCCAGCGCCAGTACCGGGACGGTCAGCATCAGCAGCGCGAACGCGGTCCCGCCGCGTAGTCCCGGCTCACGCAGCAGCGCGTTGCGGTACTGCTCGGACTGCGCCCAGGCGTCGCCGGCCGGTTTCTCGATCGCGAGGACGGTGAGCGCCGCCAGCCCCGCCAGCGTCGCCAGCAGCGCGCTGAGCGCGGTCAGCACGACGCGTGCCGTGTCGGTCCGGTTGCCGGCCAGCGCGAGCCGCACCAGCGTCGCCGGCCTCACCGTGCGCCGCCCGCCAACGGCACGTGCAGCCCCAGGCCGGTGTGGTCCACCAGGCCGTCGCGCAGCACGATCTCCCGATCGGCGTACGCGGCGATCCGCGGCTCGTGGGTGACCAGCACGACGGAGGTCCGTTGCTCACGTGCGAGCCGGACCAGCTGGGTGAGCACCTGCTCGCCGGTGAGCGTGTCGAGCGCGCCGGTCGGCTCGTCGGCGAAGAGCACCCGCGGCTCGGTGACCAACGCCCGCGCCGTCGCGCAGCGCTGCTGCTGACCTCCGGACATCTCACCGGGCCGCAGGTCGGCCAGGTCGGCCACCCCGAACCGTTCCAGCCAGGTGAGGGCCGCCGTCTGTGCCTCTCGCCGCCCCGTGCCGGCGAGGAGCAGGGGCAGGGCCACGTTCTCGGCCGCGGTCAGTTCGGCGACCAGTTGACCGAACTGGAACAGCACACCGAACTCGGTACGCCGCAGCCGGGACCGGGCGGCCTCCGACCAGGTGTCGATCCGGTGGCCGCGCCAGGTGACCTCACCCGCGTCGGGCCGGAGGATCCCGGCCAGGCAGTGCAGCAGGGTCGACTTGCCGCAGCCGCTCGGCCCGGTGACGGCGACGATCTCGCCCTCGGCCACGTCGAGCGTCACACCGCGCAGGGCGGGCGTCGGGCCGTACGCCCGAACCACGCCGCGGGCCTGGAGTTGCGTCACGCGTGCACCTCCCGGTGCCAGTCGGCGACCCGGCCCAGCGTGGTGTGCAGCCACCGCAGGTCGGCGTCGAGATGGGCGATCGCGAAGTCGGCCGCGACCACGTCGTTGAGGGTGGCGGCCGGGTCGGTCTTGACCGCCGTCAGTTCCCGCAGCCGCGCGGTGTGCGCGGCCCGCTGGGCGACCAGGTACGAGCGTGCCCGGTCGACGTCGGCGACCAGCAGCGCCACGACGACCTTGGCGAAGAGCGTGCTGGCCACGTACGGCATCGGTGATTCCACTTCGGACAGCCACCGGTCCAGGGTGGAGCGCCCCTCGTCGGTCAGCGCGTACGCCGTGCGGTCCGGCCCGGATGCGCGGTCCTGGCCGGCGGTGGCCACCAGCCCGTCCCGTTCGAGGCGACCGAGGGTCGCGTAGACCTGCCCGAAGGCCAACGGTCGGGCCCGGGGCAGCCGCTGGTCATGCGCACGCTTGAGCTCGTACCCGTGCCGGCTCCCCCCGGCCAGCAACCCCAGCAGAACATGCGGCGTGGACACCCACCCCACTATTCACCCAGCGAATACCCCAGTCAACATCCCCCACCCCACCCACCACCCACCCCGCACCCTCGTGATCAAGAGGTTCGCGTCATCGACAGGCCGGAATTTGACGCCAACCTCTTGATCACCGGGGCAGAGAGGGGGCGGAGAGCCCCGGGGGTGGAGGGGGCGGCCGTTAGCGGCGGCGGAGGACTACTACGGCTACGTCGTCCTGGATCTTGTCGGGGGCCAGTTCGACAAGTAGGCGGGCGCAGAAGTCGTCCAGGTTCTCGTCCACTGTGGCCGACACCGCGGCGAGGGCGGCCAACCCCTCGTCGATGGTGGCGTCCCGGCGCTCGATCAGGCCGTCGGTGTAGAACACCAGCGTGGCACCGGCCGGCAGCACGAACTCCAGGTCTGCCGGACGGGGCGCGCGGACGCCGAGCAGAGGCGCCGAGTGCTGCACGAACTCGATCTTGCCGTCGCGGTGCAGCAGCGGCGGCAGGTGACCGGCGCTGGCCAGCCGGACCCGGCCGCTCGGCGGGTGCAGCAGCAGGACGCACAGTGTGGCCAGCTCATCCGGCAGCAGGGTACGCATCAGCTCGTTGACCCGGTGCAGGATCTCGCCGGGTTGGTGCCCCTCGACGGCGTACGCCCGCACCGCGTGCCGCAGCTCGGCCATCACGGTGGCCGCGTGCAGCGAGTGGCCGGCGACGTCCCCGATCGCCAGCAGGAGGTGCCCGTCGAGCATCACCAGCTCGTAGAAGTCGCCGCCCACCTCGGTCTGCGCGCTGGCCGGCTCGTAGCGCACCGCGAGGTCCAGTCCGGCGACCGTGGGCAGGCTGCGCGGGAGCAGGCTGCGCTGGAGGGTGACGGCGATCCGGTGCTCCTCGTCGAAGGAGCGCTGGGCCTCGACGGCCGCCGCCACGGCCTGGGCGAGCTGCACGAGCACCGGCGTCCGGGCGGTCTGGGTGGCGGTGGGTACGACCACGTAGAGCGGCGCGCGGTCCTCCCGCAGCTTGGCCGCGGCCACGGTAACCGTGTCGTTCGCCGGCCAGGTGAGCAGGCCCCAGTTCTGCGGGGGCTCGACCCGCACGGTGGCGCCGGTGGGCACTCCGGTGTCGTCGACGACCCACGGCACGATGGCGGCGTCCGCGCCGGGACCGGCGCAGACACCGGCGATGCAGTCACCGTCGAACGTCTCGGCGATCACGGCGGCCGGGCTCTTGAAGATCTGTGCGGCACCCGCCGCGGCGACCTCCAGCAGCCGCGCGAAGGTCGACGCGGCGTGCACCGCGACGGTGGTGTCGGCGAGGCCCAGCAGCCGCTCGGCGAGCAGTTCGGCGCGCTGCCGGGCCTGGTAGTAGCGCAGGACCGCCCGGGAGGTGGCGATCAGCTCCTCCGGCTCGATCGGCTCGGCCAGGTACGCGTCCGCCCCCCGGGTGAGCCCCTGGGCGCGGTCGGCGACGTCCACGGCGTGCGCGGAGACGTGGATCACCGGCATCGCCGGGTGCGCCGCCTTGATCCGCTCGCACACCTCGTAGCCGCTCAGGTCGGGCAGCCGGACGTCCAGCACCACCAGGTCGATCCGGTCCGTCCCGACCCGGGCCAGCGCCTCGGCGCCGCTCTCCGCTTCGAGGACGGTGTACCCGGCCCGGCTGAGCCAACTGACCAGCAGGTAACGCTTGGTACGACTGTCATCGACCACCAGGACGGTCGTCGGCGCGGCGTCCACCGTCACGCTCCGCCTGTGGGCAGGGAGACGGTGAAGGTACTACCCCGGCCGGGCTCGCTGGCCAGCTCCAGTGTGCCGCCGAGCAGGGTCACCAGCCGCCGGGCGTACGGGAGGCCGAGGCCGGTGCCGCCGACCCGGGTCGCGCCGGGCACCTGGTAGAACTCCTCGAAGATCCGATCGTGCAGCTCGGGGGCGATACCCGGGCCGGTGTCGCTGACCTCGAAGTTCCACCGGTCGTCGCGGCGTCGGGCGCGCAGCCGTACCTCGCCGCGCTCGGTGAACTTCAAAGCGTTGTGCAGCAGGTTGCGCAGCACCTGGCCGAGCAGCACCTCGTCCGTGCGCAGCACGGCCGGCGCGGTCGGCTCCTCCACCGTCAGCTCCACCCCGGGCCGGGTGGCCAGCGCCCGCATGGTGCCGCGCAGTTGACCGAAGACCGGGCGCAGGTCGACGTCGGCCCAGTCCGGCTCGATCCGGCCGGATTCGGCCTTGGCGAGGTCCAGCAGTTCGTTGACCAACCCGAGCAGGTCCTCCGCCGAGGAGCGGATGAGGCCGACCTGGCGGACCTGTTCGGTGGTGAGGGGGTCGGACGAGGAGTCCGCGAGCAGGCGTCCCAGCCCGATGATCGCGGTCACCGGGGCGCGCAGCTCGTGGCTCACGTTGGCCAGGAACCGGCTCTTCGACTCGCTCGCGGCGCGCAGTTGGGCCGACTTCTCGTCCAGCTCGGCGTAGAGGGCGACGACTCCCCGGTTGGTCGCTTCCAGCTCCTCGGTGAGCTGGTTGTAGAGCGCCAGCACGCCGCGGTTGGTCTCGGCCAGTTCCTCGTTCAGCACGGCCAGCTCGTCACGCTGGCTGCGCACCTCGTCGAGGGCCGCGATGAGCTGGCCGTTCTGCACGGTCAGTTCGTCCAGCGCACTGCCCGGCGCGGTGCGGCCGAGTTCGGAACGGAACTCGGCCAGCCGCTCCGGAGTCGGCGTCGGCGCGTTCGCCGGGACTCTGCGGGACATCCTTACGACCGTAACCCCCTCGGAGGTCGTGACGCTCAGGGTGTCGACCAGGCGGGACACCGCACCGGACTGCGGCTCGTACCGGCCGTCGGGCAGCGGCCCCACCGGCGCCAGGTCGGCGCGGAGGTGGAAGCGGCCGTCGGCGCGCCCGTCGACGTGGAACGTGACGTCCGCGCCGCCGGTGATCCGCAGCAGGTCCCGGGCGACCTCGCTGAGCGCCGTGGCGATTCGTACCTGGTCCTGGTGTTCGAGGCCCACCACGCCGGCCACCTCGCGGCCACGCTGGCGGATGACGAAGATGTCCTGTTCGACGCGAAGCGCCATCTGTAACAGCGGCACCGAGGCCGGATCAACGCTCATGCCCGGACCTCGCGACCAGGACGCAGGCGTCGTCGCGCCGCGTTCCGGCGTCGCGCAGCAGGGTGGCCGCCAGCACCAGCGGAGAGCGTTCGACGATGCCCGGATAGTCGGTCAACCGCCAGCGGTCGACGACGCCGTCGCTGTGCATGACGAGCCGGGCGTCCGGTCCGAACGGGTAGTCGTAGCCGCGTACCGTCGGCCGTTGGTGCCCGGCGATGCCGGGCAGCGACACGAGCCCGCGACGCTGGCCGTCACCGTCGACGATCACGCCGGAGATGTTGCCCAGGCCGGCGTAGTGCAGGACGCCGGCGGCCAGTTCGGCGACCGCGAGCGCCGCGCCACGGGTGTGCGACATGCTCCGGTGCAGGTGGCTCACCACCGCCGCCGGCGAGCCGGCCGGAGCGTTCCGGAAGGCGGCGACGGCGGCCTCGGTGGCGGCGGCGGCCAGGGGGCCGTGCCCGAGACCGTCGCTGACGAGCACCTGGTGCCGACCGTCGACGAGCCGGACGGCGTACCCGTCACCGCTGACCGTCTCGCCGGGGATCGGCCGGGTGAGACCGCCGGCCCAGGACGGTGTCGCCGGTTCGGCCGGCCAGACCTGGACGGCGAAGACGGTCCCCCTGCCGGGCAGGGAGTACCCGTCGAACCAGCTCGCCTGCCGGACGATGGCGCCGAGGCCGATGCCGAGCGTGCCGGTGGTGGAGTGCCCGTCCCGGGAGGAGACGGTGAGGTCGGCCATGCCCGGCCCGGAGTCGATGGCGACCATCTCCACGCCGGCCTGCCCGGCGCGGCGGACCGGCCGCAGCAGCAGGACGCCGTCGTCGGCGTGCTTGACGAGGTTGCTGGTCAGTTCGGCGGCGACGATGGCCAGGTCCGCGATGCGGGCCGCACCCATCTCCAGCTGCTCGCCGAGGCGTTCGGCCGCACGTCGTACGGCGCTTGCCGCGCTGCTGGCCTCCACACGGAACCAGATGCCACTGTCGGTGACCGGATCCCCGTTCACCGGGCCCACTTGGTGACCGTGATCCGGGTGCCGGTCTCCGCCGATGTCTCGATCTCGAACTCGTCGACCAGACGGCGGGACCCGCTGAGGCCGAGGCCGAGGCCGCCGCCGGTGGTGTACCCGTCGGTCAGGGCCAGGTCGAGGTCGGCGATGCCGGGGCCGGAGTCGGCGAAGACGATCTGGAGGCCCTTGCGGCGGCCGTTGTCCACGGTCGTCACCTCGACGGTGCCGCCGCCGCCGTACACCAGGGTGTTACGGGCCAGCTCGCTCGCGGCCGTGACCACCTTGGTCTGGTCGACCAGTGACAGCTTGACGGCGACCGCCACCGACCGGACCAGTTGCCGGACGCGGACCACGTCCTCGTCGCTGCGGACCGACTGCGCCTGCGGATGGCCCAGTTCGATGCCCGTTGTCACGGCGTGGCCGTCTCGGCGTCCGGTTCGTCGTCGAGCTGGTAGTCGAGCTCGTCGGCGTTGGCCGCCGCGATCAGCTCCATGCCGCGCTCGACGTTCAGCGCGGTACGGATGCCGTTCAGCGACAGCCCCAGTTCGACAAGTGTGATGGCGACGGCGGGCCGCATGCCGACCACCACCGTCTCCGCGTCGAGGACCTTGGAGATCGACGCGATGGTGGAGAGCATCCGGCCGACGAACGAGTCGACGATGTCGAGCGCGGTGATGTCGATGATGACGCCGTGGCAGCCGGTGGCCACGATCCGCTCGGCGAGATCATCCTGGAGCTGGACCGCCGTCTGGTCGGACATGTCGAGCTGGATGGAGACGAGCAGGATGTCACCGATCTTGAGGATCGGTACGCGTTCCATCAGGCGTCCCTGCGTGACTGGCGGCGGGCGGCGTCGATCCCGGTGAGCCGCAGCACGTGGCGCAGCGCGTCGGCGAGGCTGGCCTTGGTGGCGATGTCGCCGAACTCGATGCCGAGCGCCACGATGGTCTGCGCGATCTGCGGGCGGATGCCGGAGATGATGCAGTCGGCACCCATCAGCCGGGCGGCCACCACGGTCTTCAGGATGTGCTGGGCGACCTGGGTGTCCACGGCCGGGACGCCGGTGATGTCGATGATCGCGTACGGGGAGCCGGTGTCGACCAGGGTCTGCAGCAGCCGCTCCATGACCACTTGGGCCCGGGCGGAGTCCAGGGTGCCGACCAGCGGGACGGCGACCACGCCCTCCCAGAGCTTGACCACCGGGGTGGAGAGTTCGAGCAGCTGCTCGGCCTGGTCGGCGATCAGGCTCTCGCGGGTGCGCACGAAGCTCTCGAAGGTGAACAGGCCCAGCTCGTCGACCAGCTTGGAGTAGGCGACGAAGTCGTGCAGCGCGTTGGCGGCGCCGGACTCCTGGAGCAGCTCGGCCAGCACGTCCTTGAGCGCGAAGACGCTGATCGACGTCTCGGTGGCGGAGAAGCCCTGGCGGGCCCTGCCCCGGGACAGCTCGGAGAGCGCGGCGCGCAGCTCGGCGGCGCTCTCGGCGGAGAGGTCGAGGCTGCCCTGCTCGGCGACGTCGACGACGGCCCGCTGCAGGTCCTCGACCTGCCGGCGCAGCTCGGCGTGGCTCAACCGGCCCCGGAGCGACCCGGCGACGATGTCGGTCCACCGCTGCGTGACCTGCTCGGCCTGCCCGCCCAGCAGCGCGGCCAGCCGACCACTTTCCTCGGCGTTCAACGCCATCGCGAAAACCCCCCTCGACCTGGACCGGCCGGACTCTATCACCGGGGTCTGCACAACTACTTGCTCCGTAGCAATGGAATGACGATGGCCACCGGATGGCGGCTCCCGTTCTGCGTGCGACCCCGGTCGTGGGATACCGTTCCCCCGATAACAGGAGGTCTGGCGAATGTCCCTGACGGTGCACACGGAACAACGCGGCGACGTGGTCGTCGTGTCGGTCGCGGGCGAGCTGGACATGGCAACCGCACCGCAGTTGCAGGACCAGATCACCGACCTGCTCGACAAGGGCCGCAACCGGCTGGTGTTCGACCTGGCGGACGTCTCGTTCTGCGACTCGACCGGTCTGTCGGTGTTCGTTCGCGCCAAGAACAGCTGTGACGAGGCCGGCGGTGTGGTGCGGTTGGCCGCTCCGCAGCGCGGCGTGCTGCGCATCCTCGAGGTGAGCGGGCTCGTCGAGGTGCTGCACACCTATCCGACGGTGGACGAGGCCGTCGCCGGCGAACCGACCCCGGCGTCCTCCTGACCGCTGTTTCGACCTACTCGTCCTCGACGTAGCGGGGACGGGCGATTGCCATGCCCGCCGCCGTCTGCACGGCGAGCGCGGCGAGCAGGAATCCGATCGGCGCCGTCCAGCCGCCGGTGATCTCGTAGAGGATGCCGACCGACAGCGGGCCGAGGGCGGCGATCACGTACCCGGTGCTCTGCGCGAAGGCCGAGAGCGCGACGGTCCCCTCGGCGGTGCGCGCGCGCAGGCCGATCGTGGTGAGGATCAGCGGGAACGCGCCCTGGCCGAGCGCCAGCAGGGTCACCCAGAGCAGCGCGGCGCCGTGCGGTGCCAGCGCCAACCCCAGGTAGGCGAGCGCCGACGCGCCGGTCAGGCCGAGGATCAGCGGGCGCAGGGTGGCGAGCCGGCCGGCGAGGGTGGGCATCAGCAGCGCGATCGGCACGCCGAGCGCGGTCACCCCGGCGAGCAGCAGCCCGGCCGACTCGGGCCGGTAGCCGGCGTCGCGGAACAGTTGGGCGAGCCAACCCATGATCGCGTACCCGCTGAGCGACTGCGCCCCGAAGTAGATCGCCATGGCCCAACCCAGCCGGGTCCGCGCCGGCCGGACCCGGGCGGCGACGGCCGCCGTCGGGGTCGCGCGCCGCGCGCCCCTGCGGGTCCGCAGCGCCAGCGGCACCCACGGGAGTACGGCCACCGCGGCCAGCCCGGCCCAGACTCCGAGCCCGGCCCGCCACGACCCGAACGCGTGGGCGATCGGCACGGCGGTGCCGGCGGCCACCGTCGTGCCCAGGGTCAACGCCATGGTGTACGCCCCGGTCACGAGGCCGGTCCGGTGGCCGAAGTGCTGCTTGACGAGCATGGGCAGCAGGATGTTGGCGACCGCGATGCCGGCCAGCGCCAGCGCGCTGGTGAGCACGAAGATCCAGGCGGAGTCGGTGGCGGCCCGGAGCACCTGGCCGGTGGCCAGGGCGATCATGCCGACCACCAGCACCCGGGCCGGGGCCACCCGGCGGACGAGCCACGGGGTGAGCGCGCCGAGGCCGGCGAACGCGATGGTCGGCAGGGTGGTGACCAGCCCGGCCATGGTGCCGGAGAGCCCCAGCCCGTCGCGGATCTCGTCCAGCAGTGCGCCGAGGCTGGTGACCGCCATGCGCAGGTTCAGCGCGACCAGCAGCATCCCGACCAGCACCAGCGCGCCACCGGTGGCCGGGCGCGTACGCCGGACGCCGGGTTCGCGCGCCGGTTGGGTGTCGACGGGTGCGGGCAGGGCCGGAGCGGCGGCGGCTGGCGGGGTCATGACCTCTAACCTACAATCATGGGATGAATTTCAGGCCGGTGATGTAACCAGTGCCACCGTCGGTCGATTCCCCCGCCGCGCAGCCAGCCGTGCCTCCCCGGGGGCACCGCGTCCGGCAGACCATCGAGCAGCTCCGGGCCCGGATCCTCGGCGGCGAGTGGCCGGTGGGCGGGCGCATCCCCACCGAGCCACAGTTGGTCGCCGCCCTGGGCGTCGGGCGCAACACGGTCCGCGAGGCCGTCCGCGCCCTCGTGCACGCCGGGGTGCTGGAGTGCCGGCAGGGCTCCGGCACCTACGTGGTGTCCACCGACGAACTGGCCCCTGTCGTGGCCCGTCGACTGGGCGACGACCGGATGACCGAGGTCATCGAGGTACGCCGCGCCTTCGAGGTGGAGGCGGCCCGGCTCGCCGCGCTGAGGCGTACACCGCAGGACCTGGCGGCGCTCGACGGCGCGCTCGCCGACCGCGAGGCGGCCTGGCGCGGCGGCCGGGTCGACGCGTTCGTCGAGGCCGACGCGGCGCTGCACGTCGCGGTGGTCGCCGCCGCGCACAACACGATGCTCGCCGAGCTGTACGCCTCCGTCGGCGCCGCGCTGCGCAGCACCGTCGCCCAGGCGATGGGTGACGCCCTCACCCCCGAGCGCTACGTCGACCACACCCGGCTGGTCGAGGCGATCCGGGCCGGCGACGCGGGCCGGGCGGCGATCGAGGCCGGCGCTTTTCTGGAGCCGGCCGACGGGGCATAGGTTGTCCGCGACGGAAAACCGGACACCTCGGGAGTACGGATGCTCAAGGGCTTCAAAGACTTCATCATGCGCGGCAACGTCGTCGATCTGGCGGTCGGTGTCGTCATCGGCGCCGCGTTCACGGGCGTGGTCACCCAACTCACCAAGTCGTTCCTCGACCCGCTGATCCGGGTCTTCGTGCTGCTCATCACCGGCAGTGACAAGGGCCTGGCCGGCACGGCCCCGAAGTTCCGCGGCATCGCGTTCGACTGGATCGCCTTCGTCAACGCGGTGATCACGTTCCTGCTCACCGCGGCGGCGCTGTACTTCCTGGTCGTCTACCCGATGAACCGGCTGGCCGAGCGGCGCAAGCGGGGCGAGGAGCCGCCGCCGGCCGCCCCGAGCGAGGAGGTCAAGCTGCTCACCGAGATCCGGGACGCCCTGGTCTCCGCCGGTCACACCACCCCGGGACAGCAGCGCGGGGCGCTGGACGACGTGCTGGGCCGCCGCACCGAGCCGCCGGCGCCGCGCTGACCGGAACGGATGCACATCGGCCCCTGCGGGAATCCCGCAGGGGCCGCATCTTCTCGTACGTGTGTTCGATAGAGTCCGGCCATGGAGCAGCGGAAGCACTGGTGGAACGGGAAATGGGGGCGGCTGGCCCGGCGGGACGTCTTCCTCCGGGTGGACGCCGATCGGTGGCACGTCGAGCAGCGGGCCGGCGGCGCCGAGGGCATTTCGCGGTTCTACGAGTACGGCAGCGCGGACGAGGCCGAGGAGACGGTCCGGGCGCTGCTCGACGGCACGGACACCTGGCGGGAGCTGTCCCCACGCCCACCGGGCGGCTGGACCCTCCCGAACGGCTGAACGACGGACGGACGGTGGCGCTGGACGGCCGCCACTGTTGCGCGCGGGTCGGGGGCGATGTCGCTTCTGGCGGTGATGACTCAGCGGCATATTTATGCCCGAGAGTCATCAGGCGCTCCGGAGCGGTCGCCTCCGGGCCGTCCGGCGATGGCGTTTAGTGACGCGCCACCCCGGGAACCGCTGAGAGATGGACCAGCAGGACGAGCAGCAGGCGACCATCTCGCGGATCACCACCGGGATGCCGGTGATCGACGTCGCCGGCACCGAGATCGGCACCGTGGACCTCGTCCAGCGGGGTGACCCGAACGCGGTGACCGTGCAGACACCGACCGCCGACCCGGGCAGCAGCCTGGACGAGCTGATCGAGGCGACGGCGGTCGAGGAGCCGGACGTGCCGGCCGACCTGGCGGCGCGTCTGCTGCACACCGGCTACCTGAAGGTCTCCACCGAGTCGGCCGACGGCGCCGTGTACGTCCCGGCCGACCGGATCGGCTCGGTGGCCGACGGCCGGGTCCTCCTCGCCGTGGGCATGACCGACCTCCCCCGCGAGGAGTGACCCCGTCGCCCTGATCGACTCGGGTTCCCGCAAACCGGGGCGTCGCCGCGGCTCGGACACCCCGCCTTCAATGAACCCGAGTGGATCAAGCCGGGAGCCGTGAGCTCTCCGGGGCGGGCGGGACGGGCGCGGTCGGGACGGGCGCGGTCGGGCGGCGGCGGAAGAGCAGCAGCATCAGGCAGCCGGCGACCAGCCCCCAGAACGCGCCTCCCACGCCGATCAGCGTCACCCCGGACGCGGTCACCACGAAGGTGACCACGGCGGCCTCCCGGGCCTGGGGATCGGTCACCGCCGCGGCGAGCGCGGTGGCGAGCGCGCCCAGCAGAGCCAGCCCGGCGACGGCCTCGATGAGGATCGGCGGCGCGACCGCGACCAGGGCGGTGGCGACGCCCGCGCCCAGGCCGAGCAGGGCGAGCCCGACGCCGGCGGTGACCGAGGCGACCCACCGACGCTCCGGGTCGGGATGCGCGTCGGGACCCGCCGCCAGCGCGGCGGTGATCGCCGCGAGGTTCACGGCGTGTCCGCCGGCGGGGGCGGCCAGCAGGCTGGCGAGCCCGGTGGCGCGGAGCGCGGCGCCGAACGGCGGGCGGTAGCCGTAGCCGACCAGCACCGCCATGCCGGGTACGTTCTGCGCCGCCATCGTGACCAGGAACAGCGGCAGGGCCAACCCGATCAGCGCGGACGCGTTCCAGGCCGGCACGGTCAGGGTGACCGACGGGATCAGCGCGGTGCCGCTCAGCCCGGCCGGCGGCGCGGTCAGCGCGAGCGCCACCACCGCCACCAGCAGCGCGCCGGGTACAGCCCAGCGACGGGCGAACCGGTGCAGCAGCAGCCAGCCGGCCACCACCGGACCGGCCACCAGGGGCAGTTCGACGAGCGCCCGGACCGGCGCGGTGCACAGCGGCAGCAGCACCCCGGCGAGCATTGCGCCGGCCACCGGCTTGGGGATCGCGGCGACCGCGCGGCTCAGCGGCGGGAAGAGACCGGCCGCGACGATCAGCGCCCCGGAGACGAGGAAGGCGCCCACCGCGACCGGCCAGCCTCCGGGCGGTGGCCCGGTCGCCACCAGCAACGCCGCGCCCGGCGTCGACCAGGCGACGCTCATCGGGATGCGGTGCCGCCAGCCCAGCCAGGCGGCGGCGAGCCCGCACGTCACGCAGAGGGCGAGCAGGCCCGAGGCTGCCTGCGCGTCCGACGCGCCGACCGCCCGGAGCCCGGCCAGGACGACGGTGAACGAACTGGCGAAGCCGACCAGCGCGGTCACCACGCCGGCCAGCGCCGGTTGCGCGCGTCCGCCCATGTCGCCACCTCCCGAGTGTTCCGTTTACGGAACGGCAGTGTGTAGGACCATAGTCGGATGCCGCAGCCACCACCAGCGGGCCGTCCGGGCCTCGACGTGGACCCCGCCGTCGTCGGCCGACGCGTACGCGCGCTGCGCGAGGAGCGGGGGCTCTCCCTGTCCACACTGGCCCGGCTCGCCGGCATCGGGAAGGCGACCCTCTCCGGCCTGGAGAACGGCACCCGCAACCCGACCCTGGAGACGCTCTGGGCGGTCACGGCGCAGCTCGGCGTGCCGTTCACCGCCCTGCTGGCCGGCCCGACCCCCGGGCCCGTCGTGCACGGCGCCGCCGTCACCGCCGCCCTGCTGGAGGTGTTCACCGACACCGACGCGACCTACGAGCTGTACCGGATGCGCGTCGCGCCGGGCGTCGTGCAGAACTCCCCCGCCCACCAGCCGGGCGTCACCGAACACATCACCGTGTTCGCCGGGGTGCTGCGGGCCGGACCGGCCGACGCGCCACTGACCGCCCCGGCCGGCGGTCACCTCCGGTGGGTCTCCGACGTGCCGCACACGTACGCGGCGGTGGGCGACGAGGAGGTCGCCGCGAGCCTGCTGCTGCGCTACCCCCGTCGCTGACCCCGACTCAGTCCACCGGGGCGGGGACCGGCATCCGCCGGCGTACCGCCCAGAGCGCCACCTCGGTCCGCGACGCCGAGCCCGTCTTGCGCAGCAGGTTCGACACGTGCACGGTCACCGTGCGCACCGAGATGCCGAGCGCCTTGGCGACCTGCTTGTTCGACATACCGCTGACCAGGCAGCCCAGCACCTCGACCTCCCGGGCGGTCAACTCCGCGTCGACCGCCTCCACCGGACCGAGGGGCGTACGCGGCCCGGGCGGCCGCCGCAGCAACGCGTCCGGCCCTTCACCGGCGTACGCGGCCAGCAACTCGGTGAGGGCGTACGCGTTGCCGCCGGTCTGTCGCCAGACCGAGGTGACGAGCCGGTCCGACAGTGGAGCACCCTCGTACACCTGGGTCAGCACCTCGGCGACCTCGGCCGGGCGCAGCGGGCCCAGGTGTTGGCGCACGACGCCGCGTACCCCGCAGAGGCGGGCCAACGCGCGGCGGGTCAGGTCCGGGGCCACCGCGTCGGCGGCCGGCCGGCTGGCGACGATCAGCAGCGCCGGCAGCTCGGCCACGGTGGCCAGCTCACCGACCAGGTTGACGCTGGCCGGGTCGAGTGCGTGCAGGTCGTCCACGACCAGCACCGCCGGGCCGGCGCCGACCAGCAACTGGACGGTACGGACGGCGAGGCGCAGCAGGGTGCCCGGCGCGTAGCGCTCGCGGGGCGCGGTGGGCTGCTGGGCGAGCCACGCCAGCGCGTCGGGCGGCAGGGCGAGCGAGCCGGTGTCACGGCCGGTGAGCACCGCCGCCAACCAGTCGTACGGGGCCGGACCGTGCACCCGGGCAGCCCCCGAGAGCACCACGGACGGACGCGGCATGAGGGCCTCCACCGCGGCGGCGACCAGCAGACTCTTGCCCACGCCGGCCGCGCCGGTGAGCACCGCGACGGTCGGCGCGCGACGCTCGGCGGCTGCCACGGAGGACCACGCCCGGTCGAGCTCGGCGAGCTCGCCGGCGCGTCCGACCATGGACACCGGCATCATTTCTCAACCCTACGCAGTAGTGCGTAGAGACGAAGGCGGGGTGTTCTTGGCAAGCTGACACCATGACGCTCATCCTCCGCTCGGCCATCCTCAACGACATCGGCCTGGTCCGCACCAACAACGAGGACTCGGCCCTCGCCGGCGACCGCCTGATCGCCGTCGCCGACGGCATGGGTGGCCTGCCCGCGGGTGAGGTGGCGAGCGAGATCGTGATCCGGATCCTGGACGAGCTGACACCACCCACCGAGCCGGACGCGGCCGCGGACGCCCTGCGCGCCGTGGTCAGCACCGCCAACCAACGCATCCACGCGGCGATCACCGTGGACCCGGCGCGCGAGGGGATGGGCACCACGCTCACCGCCGCGCTGCTGGCCGGCGAGACGTTGGTGCTGGCCCAGGTCGGTGACTCCCGCTGCTACCTGCTGCGCGACGGGGAGCTGACCCAGCTCACCCGGGACGACACGTTCGTGCAGGCGCTCGTCGACCAGGGCACCCTCTCCCCGGACCAGGCCCGACACCACCCGCAGCGTTCGCTGGTGACCCGGGCCGTGCAGGGCGCGGACACCCCGCCGGCCGTCGGCGTGCTCACCGTCGTGCCCGGCGACCGGCTGCTGCTGTGCAGCGACGGGCTCTCCGACTACGTCGAGGACGACGCCATCGCGGCGGCGCTGGGCATGTACTCCGACCGCCAGCAGTGCGGCGAGCAGTTGGTGAAGCTGGCCCACCACGCCGGCGCTCCGGACAATGTGACGGTCGTCGTCTCGGACGTCACCACCCGCTGACCGTTCCGACCCGCTCGACGGTCCCACGGGGGCCACCCGACCGGGTCCGGTCGCCGCAACTAGGTGGTTGTGCCATCTAGGTTGCGGCGCTAGTGTCCCGGCTGTGGATTCCGACCGGCGCGGGCAGTGGCTGCGGGGGGTGCTCGACATCTGCGTCCTGGCCCTGTTGGCCGAACGCGAGTCCTACGGCTACCAACTCGCCCAGGCGCTCGACGCGGCGGGCGTCGGACCGATCCAGGGCGGCACGCTCTATCCGGTCCTGCTGCGCCTGCAGAAGACCGGTCTGGTGACGGCCCAGTGGCGGGAGGGCACCGCCGGACCGGCCCGCAAGTACTACCGGCTCACCGAGGCCGGGCAGGTGGCGCTGCGCGAGGGCGGCAGCGCCTGGCTCACCTTCGTGCGGCCGGTGAACGACATCGTCACGAAGGGGGTTGCCGGGTGAACGTCGACGACTGGCTCCGGACATTCGCCGCCGAGCTGCACCAACGCCGGGTCGCGGCGGACGCCGCCCGGCACGTGGTCGCCGAGGCCGCCACACACCTGCGCGACTCCGGCGGCGACCCCTGGGTCGTCTTCGGCCCGCCCCAGCAGTACGCGGGCGTGATCGTGGAGAGCATCGGCACCGCGCCCGGGCCACGCCCCGGACCGGTCCGGCTGCACGCGGCGGGCATCACCAAGCGGTACGGCCGGCAGACGGTGCTGCGGGACGTCTCGTTGACCGTCCGGGCCGGACAGATCGCGGCGGTGGTCGGCGCGAACGGCTGCGGCAAGAGCACCTTCCTACGGATCTGTGCCGGGTTGATGTCGCCGGACGCCGGCGAGGTGACCGTCGGCGGGCGGCTCGGCTTCTGCCCGCAGTCCGGTGGCACCTCCGACTTCCTGCTCGCCGACGAGCACTTCGTGCTGGTCGGCGCCGGCCAGGGCATCGCCCGTGGACCGGCCCGCCGCGCCGGCCGTGCGGCGGCCCGACAACTCGGGTGGGAGGCGGGCGGCGCCGTGCAGGCCCGGCACCTCTCCGGCGGCACGCGGCAGAAGCTCAACCTGACCATCTCCACCCTCAGCGAGCCGGACGTCCTGCTGCTCGACGAGCCGTACCAGGGTTTCGACCAGGGCACCTACGTCAACTTCTGGGATCAGCTCAGCCGGTTGCGTGACGAGGGCGCGGCGATCGTCGTGGTGACCCACCTGCTCAACCAACTCGACCGGGTGGACACCGTGCTCGACCTGACCCCGGCACACCAGTCCGGGCGGGTCGCGCCCGGTGTTCGAGGAGGCCGCCCGTGAACAGGCTCGTCACCGTCGCCGAGATGACGCTGCGGGAACTGCTGCGGCGTCGGGGCGTACTCCTGCTGCTGTTGTTGATGCCGTTGACCTTCTACGTGATCCGGCGGGACGCGTACCTCGGGCAGTCCGTCCGGTCGCTGCTGCTCGGGGTCTGCTGGGCGGTGAGCACCGCCGCGCTCTTCGCGACCACCGCGGCGCGGGAGCTGGAGCCGAGGCTCCAACTGGCCGGCTACCGTCCGCACCACCTCTACCTGGGTCGGATGCTCGGCCTGTGGGCGGTGGGGCTCGTCATCTCCGTACCCTTCTTCCTCCTGCCGATGCTCGACGGCGCGGACCTGCGCTACGGCGGCCTGGTCGCGGCGCTGCTGTGCTGCGTCGCGGTGGCGGCGCCGTTCGGGATGCTGATCGGCACGCTGCTGCCCCGTGAAATGGAGGGGACGCTGCTGCTGCTCACGGTGGTGACCGTGCAGATGCTCATCGACCCGGCCGAGTCGGGGGCGCGGTTGACGCCGTTCTGGTCGAGCCGGGAGATCGCCACCTGGGCGGTGGACCACACCGACGACGGTTACCTGACCCGGGGTGTGCTGCACGGCCTCACCGTGACCGCCCTGCTCGTCGTGGGCGTGGCCACCGTGGCCGGTGTGCGGCTGCGCCGCCGACGGCACCTGCGCCACCTGTCCGTCGGCTGAGTGGATCCGGTCAATCCGGTTGCTCCGCTCATCTCGACGGGTTGAGATGAGCGGATGACCATCCGCCGGGTGACCGCCGACGACCGTCTCACCACCAGCTTCCCGCTGGCCGCGTACGCCTTCGAGTCGTCACCGCTGGGCGCCGCGCGGGTCGAGCAGTTCCGTGACTACCTGCCCTACAGCGAGGGCAACACGACGCTCACCGTCGAGGAGGACGGCGTCACGCTGGCCACCGCCTCGGCCATCCCGATGCGGCAGAACCTGCGCGGGGTGGTCCTGCCGATGGCCGGCGTCGCCAGTGTGGCCACCCATCCGCTGGCCCGCCGGCAGGGGCACGTACGGACGCTGCTGCACCAACTGCTCGACGAGATGCGCGACGAGGGGCACACGGTCAGCGCGCTCTACCCGTTCCGGCCCAGCTTCTACGCCCGGTTCGGCTACGTGGGGCTGCCCAAGCCGCGCACGCTCACCTTCACCCCGGCCGACCTCGGGCCGCTGCTGCGTGCCGAACTGCCCGGCGAGGTCGGCTGGGAGCGGATC
Organism: Micromonospora sp. RB23; assembly: GCF_053585025.1. NCBI lineage: Bacteria > Bacillati > Actinomycetota > Actinomycetes > Micromonosporales > Micromonosporaceae > Micromonospora > Micromonospora sp. RB23. The sequence goes on along the minus strand of NZ_CM132111.1, from coordinate 525,867 downwards.
GGGGCGGGCTACCCGGCGTGGCGCGCGTTCACCGAGCGCTGCCTGCGGGACCGGCACGGCTTCTCGCTCTTCCCGGACTACCGGGCGGTCGGGCTGCGTGACCGCGACGAGCACTGGCTGCTCACCGCCCGGGTGGACGGCGAGGTCACGGGCGCGGTCACCTACCGGATCGACGAGTACGGCGGCATGCTGCACGGCAACGAACTGCTCGCCGCCGACCCGCTCGCCCGGATGCTGCTGTTGCAGTTCCTCGCCCGGCACGTCGACCAGGTCGGACGGGCCAGCGTCCAGGTGCCGCCGGACGAACTGCCCGAGCTGTGGCTCACCGACCTGGACGTGCACGTCGAGGTACGGGCCGGCCGCCCCGGGGCGTCCGCGCCGATGGCCCGGCTCCTGTCGCTGGACGCGTTGCGGGGGCTGCCCACCGGGCCGGGTCGCGTCCGCGTCGAGCTGACCGGGGACCGGTGGCTGACCGGGACGCACCTGCTGGACGGCACGAGCGGCGCCCTGGACGTCGCCGACGACGGCAACGGTCCGGCGCCGACCGCGACCCTCACCGCGGCGGGGCTCTCCGCCCTGGCGTACGGGGTGCTGGACCCGTCGGAGCTGCCGTTGCGAGGGCTGGGCGAGGTGCCGGTCGACGCCGCCGCCGAGCTGCGCGGCATCTTCCCGCGCGCGGTGCCGTACCTCTTCGCCGACTTCTGAGCGCGGTTTGCCGCCCCCACCATCCGGGGTACGGTCCCGGGAATGCCGGAGTGGTTACAGGCGGGCGGATGGGGACTGCTGGCCGGGTCGGCGCTGCTGATCGGGGCGGCGGTCGGCTGGTTCGCACGGGTGCCCCAGCGACTCATCGCATCGGTCATGGCGTTCGGCGCGGGCGTCCTGCTCTCCGCCGTCTCGTACGAGCTGATCGAGGTCGCGCACGACCAGGGCGGCATGCTGCCCACCGTGATCGGTGCGGCCGGCGGCGCGTGCGCGTACACCCTCGCCAACGTGGGCCTCGCCCGGCGCGGCGCGCGCAACCGCAAGCGCTCGGGCCGTCAGCAGCCCTCCGAGGGTGAGCACCCCGGCTCCGGGTCGGCCATCGCCGTCGGGGCGCTGCTGGACGGCGTACCCGAATCGGTCGTTATCGGCGCGAGCCTGCTGGCCGGCGGCGCGGTCAGCCTGGTCACGGTCGTGGCGGTGTTCCTCAGCAACATCCCGGAGGGGCTGTCCAGCGCGGCCGGCATGCGCCAGGCCGGCCGGACCCGCCGGTACGTGTTCCTGCTGTGGACCGGTATCGCGCTGATCAGCGGGCTGGCCGCGCTGCTCGGCAACACGCTGCTGGGTGGCGCGCCACCGGAGGCGCTGGCCGCCATCACCGCGCTGGCCGCCGGGGCGATCCTGGCCATGATCACCGACACGATGGTTCCGGAGGCGTTCGAGGATGCCCACCTGCTCGTCGGTCTCATCACGGTCGCCGGTTTCCTGACCGCGTTCGCCCTCTCCCACGCCTGAGCGGGCCCGCGCGGGCCGTTGCCCGTCGGTTCGTTACTTAGCAGCGGATTAAACCGGCACGGCTGATTCGCCGGCGCGCCGTCGCGGCTCCTAGAGTCACGGGGTGCGCATGACGTCGCTTGCCGCCCTGCTCGTCCTCGGTGTCGCCACCGCGACCCTGCCCGCGTGCGCGTCCGACAAGCCGACGCCGAAAGCCACGCCGTCCGCCTCGCCGCAGGCTTCGGCGACCGGCGGCCAGGACGTCGTGCCGGCGGGACGCGACGGCCTCGGCGGTCCCGGGGCCAGCGCCAGCCCGAAGCCCGTCGCGAAGGTCGCCGCGGCCGGCAACCCGAACGGCCACGCGAGCGTGCCCACCGAGGCCCGGGCCCTGGACACCTCGAAGCCGACCCGGACCGTCGGCACCGGCACCCCGGCGAGCTGCACCTCAGCGGCCGTGGTGAAGGCCGTCGCCGCCGGTGGCGTCATCACGTTCGACTGTGGACCGGCCCCGGTGACGATCAAGATGGCCGCGACCGCGAAGGTCCGCAACGCCAACGGGCCGAAGGTCGTGCTGGACGGCGGCGGCAAGGTCACGCTCAGCGGCCAGGGGCAGCGCCGCATCCTCTACATGAACACCTGTGACGAGGCCCAGGGCTGGACCACCTCGCACTGCCAGAACCAGGACCACCCGCAGCTCACCGTGCAGAACCTGACGTTCGCCGACGGCAACTCCACCGGCGACAAGGCCGAGGGTGGCGGCGGCGGCGCGATCTTCGTACGCGGCGGGCGGCTCAAGATCGTCAACTCGCGCTTCCTCCGCAACCGCTGCGACCGTACCGGCCCGGACCTGGGCGGCGCGGCCGTGCGGGTGCTGAGCCAGTACGAGAACAAGCCGGTGTACGTCGTCAGCAGCACCTTCGACGGCGGCTCCTGCTCGAACGGAGGGGCGCTGAGCAGCATCGGCGTGTCGTGGACGGTGCTGAACAGCCTGCTGCGGAACAACGAGGCGATCGGCAACGGCGCCAACCCGGCCAAGTCGGGCACGCCCGGCGGCGGCAGCGGCGGCGCGATCTACTGCGACGGCAACGAGTTCGCCGTCCGCATCGCCGGCACCATCATCGAGAACAACAGGGCCAACGAGGGCGGCGGCGCGATCTTCTTCGTGAGCAACAACCGCACCGGCACGATGAAAATCGAGAACTCGACCCTGCGCCGCAACCCCAGCGGCAAGTTCGAGACCCCTGGCCACCCCGGCATCTTCTTCCTCGGCGCAAACCTTTCGGCGCGGTGATCAAGAGGTCGGCGTCAGGTTTCGTCCGTCTGGTGACGCGAACCTCTTGATCGCCCTCAGTAGGGGTTGCCCTGGCCCGGCGGACGGCCCGCCAGGAGGCCACTCGGACGGCCGGGCTGCTGCGCTGCGGCGGACAGGGGCGGACTGGCGGTGTGTTCACCACCGGCCATGCCGGCGAACAGCTCCTTCAGCGCGGTCAACGCGTCGATCCTGGGTGTCCAGCCCAACTCGGTCTCCGCCCGCTCGCTCGACATCAGCGGCGCGTTCAGGCCCAGCTCGACCCAGCCCGCGTCGACCGGTTGCAGCCGCGCCCGCCACGTCAGCGCCGCCGCCACCCGCAGCACCGGCGCCGCGACCGGCACGGTCCACCCGTGGAAGTGCCGGGCCACCAGCTCCGGAGTCAGCACCGGGTCCGCGGCGACATTGAAGGCGCCGCGCGCATCACCCAGAACCGCCCTGGCGTACGCGTCAGCCACATCGTCGGCATGCACCGCCTGCATCCGCAGCCGCCGGTTCGTGGGTACGAGAGGAATCCGACCGAAGCGCAGCAGCCGTACCGGGGCGAACGGGCCGAGAAAGTACCGGGTGATCTCCACACCCGCGTCCCTCTGGAAGATCAAACCGGGTCGCAGCCGTACCACCCGCAGTGCCGGATGCTCCCGCTCCAACCCGTCCAACAGCGCCTCGACCTCGGCCTTGTGCTCGCTGTACGACGATCCGGACACTCCGGTGGCCGGCCACCGCTCACTGATCGGGTGGTCCTTCGGACCGGGCGCGTACGTGCCGACCGACGACGCGTACACCAGCGCCGGCACCCCGGCCCGCACCACCGCGTCGAACACCGCCCGGCTGCCGTCGACGTTGGTCCGGCGCAGGATCCGCTGATCATGGCTGGGCTGGATCTGCCAGGCCAGGTGCACCACGGCGTCCGCGCCGGCGAAGATCTCGGCCAACTGGGCAGGAGCAGTCGGCGCGCCGATGTCGCAGGAGTGCCACTCCACCTGGTCGTACGGCGTACCGGCATCCGGGCCGGGCAACCGCCGGGCCACCCCGGCCAGCTCCACACCGCGCTCCCGGCGCAGCCGTCGCAGCACCGCCGTACCGACGTTGCCGCTCGCCCCCACCACCACGATCCGCATGCCCGACCCCGTACCCGTCCAGCAGGCCCTCAACCGCCATCTGCCCCGGCTGCTTGATCGACTCGGTTTCCCGAGAACCGGGGCATCCCGGCCACCCTGATACCCCGACTTCCGAGAAGCCGAGTCGATCAAGGGCGAGGTGAGTTCCGAACCCAGCCGTGCTTCTCCTTGCCGCGTCGGCCGGCCGTGGCCGCCAGGCAGCGCGGGCAGATCCAACCCACCGCGTCCGCCTCGGTCAGCACGTCGGTGCCCGAGTAGTCGAAGCGCACGTGCGGGAACCGACGCAGCCGGGTGCGGCTCAGGGCCAGGCCGCAGACCGTCTGGTTCTGGCCGGGCAGCCAGGCGTGCACCTCCCCGCCGGGTTGGCGTACACCGTCCGGCCCGATCTCCTCCCCGGACGCCGCCACGGCCGGACCGCCGCTCACCCTCATGACGGTTTCCATTCCCCGGCCGCCCCCGGCCATGCACGCCCGCCCGCAGCGTGATCCACTCCACCGCTCGCCGACTTGATCCACCGCAACGCTCGCGGCTTGATCCACTCCACATCGCCGACCTGGGGCCATCCCCCTGCCCCGGACACCGCCAGGTCGCCGATCTGGTGTCGATCAGGTGCGCCGGCGAGGCATCGACGGCCGGCCGGAAGCCGAGAGCCGGCATCGCTGACTGTCAGGTAACCTGAGCGCGCGGGCCGCTAGCTCAATGGCAGAGCTGTGGACTTTTAATCCATAGGTTCAGGGTTCGAGTCCCTGGCGGCCCACTCCTACGCACGTGAACCAGCCCTTCGCGGCCCTCGCCCTGCCTACCGCCAGACTCACCTGAGGTACAGTTTTCTGTACCTGCTATGGAGGTGGTCATGCGGACCGTGAACTTCACCCAGCTACGGCAGAATCTGGCTGCCGAACTCGACAGCGTCATCAACGACGCGGAGGAAGTGGTGGTGACTCGATCCGGCCATGAGCCTGTGGTGATCGTGCCGCTTGCGGAGTACGAGTCAATGAAGGAGACCGAGTACCTGCTACGCAACCCCAGCAACGCCGCTGTCCTGCGCCGGTCGATGGCGGAGCTTGAGAAGGGTGACGCGGCCGAGCGGGATCTGGTCGACCCGGCCACCGTGCGGGATGTCGCATGAGGCTGGTCTTCACCGCGACGGCGTGGAGCCAGTACCTCAGCCACACGGACCGCAAGCTGGTCAAGCGCATCAACGACCTGATCGCGGACGTGATGCGTAACGAATATGAGGGCATCGGCAAGCCGGAACCCCTGCGGGGCGAGCTGGCCGGCTTCTGGTCCCGCCGGATCGATCGTGAACACCGACTGGTGTACCGGATCACGAAGGACGACGTCGAGATCATCGCCTGCCGATATCAGTACGGAGACCGGTAACGGACTGGACTGGAACCGGCAGCGCGCTTGAGCCATGCCGTCCGCTCGTTCGGCAGCCGCCGGCGTTGGCCGTCCAAGCTTCCTCATCGCACAGCCACCGACGCCTCAGTGCCGCCGCGTAACGGCCCCCACGACAGGGTGTGCGGGCGGTAGCAAGGGCGCAGTTCGCAGCGGCCGCGCGGCGTGCACCCGCACCGCCAGGTTTGACCAGAGCTGGAGGCGATCATCCAAAGGTCGCGACCCGGGAACCGCTGCCGGCGCGGTGACAGCCCGCGCCCACGCAGGGCCACGGTCCGCCGTCACTCGCGTCGGGCTGCTCCGCGCATCCCGTACGCCACAAGGCCTGTCACCGCCAGGACGGCCGCGACCACGGCCGCCGACCGGCTGGTGTGGGGTTGGCCCGCCCAGGTGGCGAGCGCGCCCCACGTGCTCGGCTGGGGGAACATGGCGGCGGCGATCGCCCAACCCACGGGAAGGAACCAGGCGCGCGCCGCGCCCGCGACCGTCGCGCAGAGCGCGGTCAGGCCGAGCAGGCCGGCGGTGTCGCGGACCAGCAGCGCGGCGGGGCCGAAACGGGCGCCGGTGGGCTGGGTGGCGAGCAGCACGACGAGTACGAGCGCCAGCGCGGCCAGCAGGTGCAGGGCTCGCCGCCACGGCCAGTGCAGTGCGGCCGTGCGTTCCAGGTCCTCATCGGGGGCGGCCAGTGTGGTCGACAGGGCTGCCACCATCAGGGTGACCGTCAGTACGACGAGCAGGAGGATGACGTCGCGCTCGGTGGACAGCATCAGCCACAGCGCCCAGATCAGGGCGGCGGCGCCGACGGACGCGGCAAGTGCCAGGGGTACGCGTCGCGCGCGTAGGTGCAGGATCACCGTGACAGCAGTCCGGTGGGGTCCTGGCAGGCCAGGATCGCGTCGCGTACCGCCGTCACGCGGGTGATCGCCTCTGGCGCGGGCAGCTTCTGAAGCCCTCGCCACAGGGCGACCGCCTCGGCGTTGAGCTGCGGATCCTCCTCGATCATTTCGGGGATGACGCCGACGTCGGACACCGGCTCGCGGCCGAGCAGGTGGTAGGCGGCGGCCCGTTCGACCGCGGCGTTGCGCTCGCAGTCCGGGCCGCCGTATCCGGTGCCCAGGCCGAACACCATCTCGGGGACCACGGCGGCGGGATGGGCCAGGCGGCCGTGGTCGTCGATCCGGACGTCGATCGTGACGGTGTCGGCGTCGCGCCCGGGCTCGTCCCCGATGAGGTAGGCCCGCGTGTCCTCGTGCGCCTGCGTGGGGGCGTTCGGCATCTTGGCGAGGGCGGCCAGGCCCTGGCGGGCGAGCGGGGTCAGCGCATCCAGCACGTTCGCGTTGACCCGGGTGACGCAGACCTTCGGGGCGTCGTCGGTGCAGACCAGTTCGCGGGCCACGGGGTCGATCGGCGCGACGAGGGCTGCCTCGTCGCGGGGGACGAGCGCCGCCGCGACGCCGAAGCCGAGCAGCACCGGCAGGACAGCGGCCGTCGAGGCCCGGGGACCTTGCGCGACCAGCAGGAGTACGCCGGTCAGCGCGAGCCCGCCCATGAAGATGGCGAGCACGGCGGTGACCCGCGGGTCGATGGTCTGGAACGGATAGAAAGGGGTGCTGCCGTACGCGGGCGACAGGATCGCGCCCATCCAGTCCGGCCGCATGATCGCGGTGAAGAAGACCAGCAGCACACCTGCCACGGCGAGCACGGGTGCGGTCACCAGAGCGGGTAGCAGCCGCCCGATGCCCAGGCCGAGCCAGGCCGCCGCGACCAGGGAGAACGCGCCGACCAGCGCGATGGCGACGACGTCCGGTGGGAAGTACGCGGCCGTGGACGCGATCCGCATGCCACCCGCGCCGACCACCAGCAGGAACGCGAGCCCCAGCGCGGCTCCCATGGCGACGAGGACCGGAAGCATCCGGCGGGCGCGGGACCGGGGTGTGGTGGCGAACAGTTCCCCGACCTTGGCCCGGTGCTCGCGGCGGCCCTGCCACGCCCCTGCGGCGAGGGCTATCGGCCAGAGCAGCAGCATGTACTCCTTGACGGTGAGCGTGAGGGACATCCATCCCTCCGACCAGCGGCCCGGGGCGAGGTAGAGGGCGGCGACGCCGACCGCCAACGCGAGCAGTGCGGCACCGGCCGCGGCGGAGCGCCGGAGTTCGATCCGCAGGACGCTCATCGGTTGGCCTCCTCGTGCCGACGGAGCAGCGCCGAGTAGCCGCGTTCGGCGGGGCTGTCTCCCGGGTGGCGCTCGTCGCCCTCGGCGGCCAGACCGGCGGGCGTGCCCTGCCACACCAACCGCCCCTCGTTGATCAGCACCACCTCGGTGCAGGCGGCGACGACGTCCTCGACGAGGTGGGTGGAGACCAGCACGCAGGCGTCCGTACCCAGGTCACGCAGCAGCTCGCGCAGGTCGAGACGCTGTTCGGGGTCGAGACCGACGGTCGGCTCGTCGAGCAGCAGCACCCGCGGGTCGTTGACGATGGCCTGGGCGACGCCGGCCCGGCGCAGCATTCCGCCGGAGAGTGTCCGGAGTCGGGCGTCGGCCTTGGCGCTGAGGCCGACGCGGTCGATCGCGCGCTGTGTGGCCGCCGGGATGTCGGGCTTCGGCATCTCCTTCAGCCAGGCCATGTACGACACGAACTCCCGCACGGTGAACCGCGGGTAGTAGCCGAAGTGCTGCGGCAGGTAGCCCAGCGAACGCCGGGCCTGGCGCAGGTCGGCGCGGCCGTCAACCGAACTGCCGAGCAGCGTGAGCCGACCTCCGGACGGCTTGAGCACGGTCGCGAGCGCACGCATCAACGTCGTCTTGCCCGCCCCGTTGCGCCCCAGCAGGCCGTGGACGCCGGCGTCCAGGCTCAGGTCGAGCCCGTCGACGGCCAGGTGTCGGCCGGCCCGCACCTTCAGCGCCTCGGCGTGGATGGCCCAGGGGTGGATGGTGGTGGCCGTTTCGGCCAGGCTCACCGCTCGCATGATGGTTCCCTTCAGAACGAGGTGAGGCGCCGGAAGCTGTTGGCGCGCAGGAGGGTCAGGGCGGCCAGCACGACGGTGACGACGGTCCACCCGCCGATGGCCGTGGGTTGCAGGAGCACCGGCAACTCGGCGGTGGCGAGGCTGGGCGCGACCACGGCGGCGGCCCAGGCGATCATCAGCCCGACCGCGGCACGGCGGACGCCGACGAGCGAGCCGAGCAGCAGCGTGGCGGCGGTGAAGGCCAGGCACGGCAGCAGCATCAGCGCGGGGTTCACCCGGCTGGCCCCGTAGGCGGCGAGCACGGCGAGTACCGGGATGACGAGGACGAGCACTGCCGTCGTACGACGCAGGAGCATCGCCAAACCGGCCGAGGGGGTGCCGACGACCAGTTCCCAGGCCGGGTCGCCGCGTCTGCTCCAGGCCGCCGCCACCCCGGGCAGCGGCGCGAGGGGCGCGAGCAGCAGTACGATCGACGGCAGTTCGGACAGGAAGTACGTGAGCAGGGCCGCGGTGCCGAGCACGCCGGCGGTCATGGCCACCCAGGGCAGCAGCGCCGCCACGAACCAGCGCTGTCGCAGCGGCGTACGGAAGAAGACCCTGGACCGTGGGGTGGGGCCGGCGGCGATCGCGCGGTCGACGACTGCCGCGACCTCGACGACCAGGGCGCGCGACTCGGCCGTGGTGCTGCCGGCGAGGCGTGCGCGGCAGTCGGCGCAGTTCTCCAGGTGCACCTCGATCGACCAGACGGTCGCCTCGTCGAGGCCGGCATCGCCGTCGGCGTAGCGGTCGATGTTGTGAAGGGTGGGATGCGTGGTCATGACAGTGCCTCCCGCAGGACGATCCGGGCGCGGCGGATCCGGGATTTGACGGTGTTCTCGGGTACGCCCAGCAGCACGGACGTCTCGCGGACGGTGAAGCCGTCCAGGACGGTGGCGCGCAGCACCGCGCGGACCTCGGGCGGCAGGACGGCGAGGGCCTGTTCGAGTTCCTGCCCGACCCGACCGGCGAGCGCCTCGTCCTCGGCGGCGGGCACGACCGTCTCGACCGGATGCACCTGCGGCACCCGTGCCTGCCGCGAGCGACGCCGGAACGCGTCCACCAGACGGTGCGCGGCGATGGTCCACAGCCAGCCGACGGCGCTGCCGCTGACCTGGTCGCCGGCGAAGCTGCCCGCCGCCCGCCACACCGTCAGGTACGTCTCCTGGAGGACGTCGGCGACCACGTCCGGGTCCGCGCACCGGCGTCGCAGGCGCACCTCCAACCAGGGCGCGGTACGCCGGTACAGCTCGTCGAAGGCCCGCCGGTCACCGCGGGCCACCCGGCGGACGAGTTCCTGCTCGTCTGCCGCGTCCAGGCTTCGTCTCACGACAGGTAAGACGACCGCATCTTGGAGATCGGGTTCCAGGTGACTGTGACCGTCGTCACTCCCCCCGCTGGCTTGCGCGGCCGCCAATGCCTCGAACGCCTGGTCGTCGTCAGCCGATCCGGCGCCGCCCTCCCGAGCGAGGCCGTGGATCTCGTCTGGGGTCCGGACGACATTGTCCGTGCCTGGTCGGTCTGATGCGGCCTCATCATGCCTCCGGTGCCGCGCCGGCGCCCCCGGATCGGCGACTGGTCGGCCAGGGAAGTTGCCAACGGCGCTCGGAGCCTGGCGCGGACGGCTCACGTGGCTATCCTCTTCAGGTGCTGGTCCGTGTGGAGATCGTTGACACGGGTCCGGCATTTCGAAGGGACTAGCGACATGCCCCGTGTGGTACCGGCAGTTATCCGCGCACTCGACGTCCTCGAACTGTTCCTGGACTGTCCCCAACTGTCGGCCCGCCAGGTGATGGAGCGGCTCGACCTGCCGCGCACGACCGTCCACGAGCTGCTCGTGACGCTCGAGGCTCGCTCGTACCTGATCTCCGTGCCGGGTCAACCGGTGCAGTACCGCCTCGGGATGCCGCTGTTCCAGCTGGGCGCGGCATTCGCGGGTCGGCTTGATCTGGTACGCGAGGCGCAGGGTGTCGCGCGGGACGTGGCCTCCGCCTGCGACGAGGCGGTTCATGTGGCGGTGTTGGACGGCGCCGATGTCGTCTACCTCGTCAAGTTCGACAGCATCCACCCGGTTCGGATGGTGTCCGGGGTCGGATTGCGCCTGCCCGCGCACTGCACGGCGGTCGGCAAGGTGCTGCTGTCGGCCCTCGACCCGGAGGACCTGGACGCGGTCCTGTTGAAGGATCCCCTGCCAGGCATGACGCCGGACAGCATCACCGACCCGGACCTCCTGCGGGAGCATCTCGACCAGGTCCGGGCGGAGGGCGTCGCGGTCGACGTCGGCGAGTCGGACAGCGCGATGCGCTGTGTCGCGGCGGCGATCCGGGACCATTCCGGCACCGTCATCGCCGCCATGAGCCTGTCCGCGCCAATCATCCGCTGGACGCCGCAGGTGCAGGTGGAGTGGACCGGGCTGGTGCGCGAGGGCGCGGCCACGCTGTCGGCGCGGATGGGCTACCGGGCCCAGTCCCGGTAGCAAACCTCCCGCTTTCGGTTCGAAACAGCATCGAAACATTGACATCGCTTGCCGGGCTGCTCTAGCGTCGCACCACTCGATGCGGTATATCGAACCTAGTTCGAAATCTCGAACGGCGGTGGTCTCGTGACACGACCGAACCGGAACGTCAGCGCCAGTGTCTCGGCCCTGCCGCCGATCGCCTCGACCACGTCGCATCGTCCGAATTGCGGCACCCGACAGATCTCGGGTGGCTCGGACGGAGCGTGCCCGAGCGGACGCTCCGTGGCGGCCGGCGGGCCCGCTCGCCGCCACGGCGACCGACGAACGAACTGATCTCGACGGGCGACCCGCCGTGGTCGCCGCCACAGAAGCCCAACTGGAAACACGACGATCGCGGCGTTCGCCGGGTACGCCTTCGGCGTGCGGCCGTGCGCGGCGAGATGAAGGAGGCGGGTGTCCATGGAGGACAAATCGGGTTGGTCTCGGCGCGGCGTGCTGGGAATGGGGGTGGGGGTGCTCGGCGCGGCGGGTCTGGCCGCGTGTGGAGGCACCTCCGAATCGCCGACGAAGGTGCAGCCGGAGGTTCCGCAGGAGCTGATCGACGCCGCCGCGTCGATGAAGGGCTCCTCGATGGGGATGTTGTCGCAGAAGCTGTATTCGACGGCGGCGAACGACGCCCTCGACAGCTCGATCAAGAAGTTCGCCGAGAGCACCGGCACGAAGATCGAGAACAGCCTGGTCCAGGCCGACGCGGGTGACGTGGTCGCCAAGATCGATGCCGAGGTCAAGGGCGGGGTGGCACGTGACCTCGCGTTCATGACCGACTCCCGGTTCGTCGCCCAGTTCCAGGCGCTCGGCGACCTGGAGGACGTGACCGACGTCGTTCAGGCGCTGACCGCCAAGTACGGCGAGCCGTGCGCGGAGGCCAAGAACTACTGCGTCTTCGACGGCAAGTGGTTCGCGATCCCCTACCACTTCATCGGTATCGGGTCGTTCCTGCGCAAGGACTGGATGCAGGACAAGGGCATCACGCCCAAGGACATCTACAGCTGGGAGGAGCTGCGGGACGTCTGCCTGGAGATCTCCGATCCCGGCAAGCGCCGGTTCGGCTGGGGCATGACGATCAACCGGTCCGGCGACGCCAACGGCATGATCGAGGCGCTGATCAACGCGTACGGCGGGTCGATCGCCTCCAACGACGGCAGGAAGGTCACGTTCGAGTCACCGGAGACGGTGCAGGCGGTGACCTTCCTCGGCGACATCTACACCAATTCCAAGTACAAGCCGATGCTGCCGCCGGGGATCGCGAGCTGGACCGACACCAGCAACAACGAGAACTGGCTCGCCGGCATCCTCGGCTACACCCGCAACCAGTTCAGCGTCTACGCGGACTCACGCACCAAGAAGAACCCGGTGCACGCCAACACCCACGTGTTCTCCGACTGCATCGGACCGGCCACCAACAACCCGCTGCTGCTCGGCCAGTCGCAGGGCTTCGTCGTCTTCAAGGGCGCCAAGAACCCCGCGCTCGCCAAGCTCCTGGCGCAGTACCTGGTCAGCGCGCCCGCGCTGCTCGGGGTGGCGAAGGAGGCCCCCGGTCTGGTGATGCCCGCCTGGGAGAAGGTCTGGGACGCGGACCCGTTCTTCACCAGCGGCGACCCGGCGTTCCCCATGCTCCGCAAGATCACCCAGTTGCAGCTGCCGCTGAACACGAAGAACGGCCTGACCTTCCCGCAGAAGGCCAGCGCCGGCCAGCAGGCCGTCGGCTCGGCCTACGTCCTCACCGACATGATGCAGCAGGTCGTGCAGGGCACCGCGCCCGCACAGGCGGTGAAGGCGGCCCACACGAAGATGGTGCAGATCTTCAACCAGCAGGGGCTGCCGCAGTGAGGACGCTCCGTCCCGCGCGGGTCCCGGCGGCGAGGGTGTCCTCGCCGCCGGGATCCGGCTCCCTCACGGCGACCCAGCGCCGGCTGGGTCGTGACTGGCGTATGGCGGCGCTGTTCCTGACGCCGATGGCCGTGCTGGTCGGCGGCCTCGTACTCGTACCGATCGCGAGGTCGATCGTCACCAGCACCACCGAACGGCACGGGCAGGAGTCCGTGTTCGTCGGCCTGGACAACTACCTCCACCTCGTCGGCGACGACCAGTTCCACACGGGCGTGGTGAACTCGTTCGTCTTCACCGCGTACGCCGAGGTCTTCAAGGTCGTGCTCGGGCTGGCCGCGGCCCTGCTGCTGCACCACCGACGCCGCGGGCGGGCGGTGCTGGCGGGGTTGCTCCTGGTGCCGTGGGTGGTGCCGACGGTGGTGACGGCCTTCAGCTGGCGCTCGCTGCTCGACCCCATCTTCGGCAGCGTCAACACGCTGCTGACCGCCAGCGGGATCGGGCCACTGCTGGTCGACCTGCACCTGGTCGACAGTTGGCCGGCCGGCTGGCTGTCCGACCCGTCGCTGGCGATGCCGTCGGTGATCATGGTGAACGTGTGGAAGGGGGTGCCCTTCTTCACCGTGTGCTTCCTCGCCGGGTTGAAGGCCATCCCGGCCGACCTGTACGAGGCGGCGACCATCGACGGGGCCTCGGCGTGGCAGCGGTTCGCCAACGTGACGCTGCCCGGCCTGCGCCACGTGATCACCGTGACGGTGACCCTGTCGTCGATCTGGACGTTCAACAACTTCGACCTCGTCTGGCTGCTGACCCAGGGTGGTCCGGGCGATGTGACCGCCCCGTACGTGCTCGTCGCGTACTCGAAGGCGATCCTGCAGTTGCAGTACGGCGCCGGCGCGGCCGTCACGCTCGTCATGCTGCCGGTCATCGGCGGGCTGGTGTTCTTCCTGGTCCGGCTGTTGCGCCAGGACTCGGGAGCGAAACTGCCCCGGGCCCGACGCACGGCGCTGCGGCTCGGTACGCGGGCGCGCAAGGCCCTGCCGTGGGTGATCACCGCGGTGGTCACCGGCCTGCTGGTCTGGGCGTCGCCGGAGATCTTCTGGAAGGCGGCGGTCGTCCTCGGGGTGATCCTGCTGATCGCGGCGGCGGTCGGTCGGGTGGTGTCGGCCCTCCAGTCGCGCGGCGGTCGCCGGTCCTCGTCGGCGGTGTCGAGCCTGGGCTCCTGGGTCGCGCTCGCCGGGCTGCTCTTCTTCGTGCTCGGTCCGCTGTACTGGATCGGCGTCACGGCCTTCAAGTCCGAAGGCCAGGTCGTCATGCGCACGGACGACCTGTGGCCGACGCCGTGGACCACGGAGCAGTTCAGCGCGCTCTTCGCCAACCAGCCGTTCGGTCGCTGGTACCTCAACACCCTGCTGGTGTCCGCGGCGTCCACTGCGGTGGCGCTGGTCTGCGCCGCCCTCGCGGGTTACGCGCTGGCCCGGCTGCGGTTCCGTGGCGCGCAGGGGTTCACCGTCACCGTGCTGCTCACCTACGTGATGCCGGGCGCCCTGCTGTTCATCCCGCTCTACCAGATGCTCATCGGCGTGCGGCTCACCGACTCGTTGTGGTCGCTGGTGGTGACGTACCCGACGTTCACGCTTCCGTTCGCCACCTGGCTGCTGGTCGGTTACTTCTCCTCGATACCCGTGGAGTTGGAGGAGGCGGCGCTCGTCGACGGCTGCACCCGCCTACAGGCGTTCGGCCGGGTGGTGTTGCCGCTGGCCAAGCCCGGACTGCTGGCGGTCGCGCTCTTCACCCTGACCAACGCCTGGAACGAGTTCCTCTTCGCCTTCGTGTTCATCACGAAGGACGAGTACAAGACGCTGCCGGTGGGGATGCAGTCGATGATCGCGGGAGACGTCGTACCGCAGGGACAGCTCGCCGCGGCCTCGCTGCTCGTCAGCATCCCCGTGGTGATCATGTACGCGCTCGGGCAGCGCTTCCTGACCGAAGGGCTCACCGCCGGGGCGGTGAAGGGCTGACGACCCCCCACCACCGTACGGTCCGGACCGGTCCGTACGGGGTGGTGGGCCGCACCGCTCGCGGGTCACGGGTTCCGCATCGGCCGGAACGTCGCCCGCATCTCGTCGGCGAACAGATCGGGTTCCTCCCAGGCGGCGAAGTGACCGCCCCGCTCGGCCTCGTTGAAGTACGAGAGGTTGGGATAGACCGCCTCGGCCCAACTGCGGGGAGCGGCCCAGAGCTCTTCGGGGAACGTCGTGAAGCCCACCGGGACCCGCACCGGCGGAGGGGTCTTCCCGGCGGCCGCGGCGGCGGTCCGGAACCGTCCGAATTCCCAGTACCACCGTGCGGACGAGGCCCCGGTGCCCGTCAGCCAGTAGAGCGTGATGTTGTCGAGAATGCTCTCCCGCGTGAGGTTGCCGGCGGGCTGACCGTCGACGATCGCGCGGGACATCTTGTAGTAGCTGTCCGTGTCGTGGTCGAGCATCCAGGCCGCCAACCCGACGGGTGAATCCAGCAGGGAGTAGCCGATCGTCTGTGGGCGGGTGGTCTGCTCCAGGAAGTAGCCGAAGCCGTCCGTCGTGAACAGGTTGAGGGCGTCGTGCGCGGCCCGTTCCTGTTCGGACGTCGCCGGCAGTTGGTCCTTGATCCCGATCGCCCCGGAGAGCAGATTGACATGGATGCCGAGCAGCCCGTCGGGCCCCTGGCGGCCCATCGCGTCGGTGACGGCGGCACCCACGTCACCGCCCTGGGCGACGTAACGGTCGTAGCCGAGGCGGGACATGAGCGCCGCCCACGCGCTGGCCATGCGGTTGGAGTCCCAGCCGGGCTCGGTCGGCTGGCCTGAGAATCCGTAGCCGGGCAGTGACGGCAGGACCAGGTGGAAGGCGTCATCGGGGGTGCCGCCGTGCGCGGTCGGGTCGGTCAGTGGGCCGACGACTCCGAGCAGTTCGACGATCGAGCCCGGCCAACCGTGCGTCACGATCAGTGGCAGGGCGTTCTCGTGCGACGACCGAACGTGGATGAAGTGGATCTCGACGCCGTCGATCGTGGTCGTGAACTGGGGCAGCGCGTTCAGCTTCGCCTGGAACACCCGCCAGTCGTGCTCGGTCCGCCAGAAGTCGGCCAACGCTTGGACCGTCGCCAGTTGCACGCCCTGTGAGCGATCGTCGACCAACTCTCGGCTGGGCCAGCGGGTAGCCGCGATCCGGCGGTGGAGATCGGCTATCGCCTCCTCCGGCACGTCGAGCCGGAAGGGCCGGATGTCGTCGTCGGGCACGGTCCTGTACCTCCTGAGTTGGGCTGCCCGGGCAGCGGGTGTCAGTTGTAGGCGAGCAGCAGGTCGACCGTGCCGGTGCCGCCCGGTTGACCCGGTGGGGTCTGGAGGGCGGGTTCGCTGTTGACGACGTAGAACCCGCCGTTGCCGACCAGGCGCGGGGTGACCGCCAGGGCCTGGTTTCGCATCTGGGCCCCGGTGGGTCCTACGACGCTGTCGCGCAGCAGGGTGAACAGGTTGGTGTTCAGGTTCGAGACGTGCAGCACCCGGTACGAGCGGGGGGCGGGCATGCCCGTACTCGTCAGGCCCCAGATCGGGACGATCTGGTTCCGCCAGTTCGCCGGGTTGTTGGTGATCACGTTGTCGTAGTTGTTGAGCTGCGTCTGGATGCCGCTGTGGATGCCCGCCAGGTGGATGTGCAGTTGATCCTGCTGGCGGGCGTCGGCCGAGTTGATCCCGAGGCCGACGTTCGGGTACACGACGTGCGAGGGTTGCCCCGGCTGGGCGTTGATCCAGGCGTCCAGCCAGTAGTTCGGCGCGGCGGCGGTCGCGATGAACGGGCACTCGATGCCGCTGGTCCGGCAGGTCGGCACGAGCAGGAAGTTGTGGTTGTTCTGCGGCCTGCCGTTGAGCACCACGTAGTCGGTCGTCGTGGTCAGGCAGTTGGTCGGCGGTGTGGTCCTCGTACCCAGGCAGACCTGCACGCGGTCCCAGAGGTCGTACCGGCCGCCGGTCTGGCTGGGGAAGCCGCACAGGGTCGACGGTGTCGGGCAGTTCGCGCCGCCCGGGGCGGGTGGTGTCGGTTGGGGTGGCGGTCCGCCGCCGTCGGCCATCCCGCTGTCCGCGCCGGCCAGCGCCAGCAGACCGCCGGCGCCGACCACTCCGGACAACTTGACGAACTGGCGTCGGTGGATCGCGTCGTTCCGCTTGCTGCGCACTGTCACCCTCCGGCACGGCCATCGGCAGCCCTCGGCCGGTCCGGGGAGTCGGACGTGAAGGCTGGAACGGGCTCACATTAGGACGAAACACCCTCGCGTCGACGAGTCGTCGGATGGGAGTCCCCTGATCGTGTCCCTCAGTCCGGGCGGGACCGCCGATAGGACATGATCCCGGCGCGGTCCAGGACGACGACCACGAGCACCACCACCGTGGCCACCGCGCTGAGCGCCAGCAGCGGCGGGCGCAGGACCGTCGCCACACCACCCAGCACGAAGAGGGCGGCCACCCGGGGCCAGGAGATCCGCCGGTGGACCGCCAGGGAGAGCACGATCCGCCCGACGAGGAACAGCGTGGGCCCACCGATAATGACCAGTGCGGACGTCGTGTCGCTGGTCTTCGTGGGATGCGCGATGCTCAGCTCGGCTCCGAGAGCGGTGGTCACCAATCCCGCGATCATCACCAGGTGCAGGTCGCCCGTCACAACGCCGAGCCGCGACGGATCGGCGCGGTCGAGGGCCGGACCCAGACGCTGGCCGGCGGGGGTCACGTAGAGCAGACCCATCAGTACGGCGGTGGTGAAGACCAGCAGGAAGGCGACGGTCTCGGCGAGGTCGAGCCGGGTGCCCGCGTACGACAGGCCGGCGACCAGGACGAGTTCACCGAGCGCGATGATCATGATCTGCTGGTAGCGCTCAGCGAGGTGCCCGCCCGCGAGATGCAACTCCTCGCGCCGGGCATGCCCCAGCCCCAGCATGGGCCAACCGAGCCGTGGACCGGTCAGGTCCACCGCGAGCGCGAGCACCCAGAGCGCCACCCGCCAGTGCGGCAGCAGCACGCCCGCCACCCACAGTACGGAGGTGAGGCCGTACCAGCAGAAGACCCGTAATGCCCGGCGCTGACGCGGATGACCACGCAACATCGTGACCGTCACGACGCCCCGGACGAGATGGACCGCGACGTACGCGCCGGCGAAGAGCCCGGCCCGCCCGTGCAGCCCCTGCGGGATCGCCACACTGGCCAGCAGGCTGCCCAGCGTCGAGACGATCAGCACCGCCCGGATGGCCGGGGTCTCGGGGTCGTACCAGTCGGCGGTCCAGGCGGTGGCCACCCAGATCCACCAGACGCCGGCCAGCAGCAGGGCGGTGCGCAGGGCCCCGCCCGGCGTGAGGTCGTGCAGCAGGTGCTCGGCTGTCTGGCTCAGGGCGAACACGAACGCCAGGTCGAAGAAGAGTTCCAGGAACGAGGCGCTCAGCGACGCGTCGCTTCCCCGCAGCAGCCGCTCGGGCCTGCTCGCCATCTCTCCGTCGTACCACCGGCGAAGGCGCGCAGGAGGCGAAACGGGCCGCCCCTCGTGTCGTTGATCTGGCTGCACCCCTGCTCAGCGCCGACCACGGTGGGGGCACCCAGTCACGAGGAGGGACGCCGATGACCAGTCAACGGCAGACCGTACGGGTCGAGAAAGATCTGTTCCGCGCCGTGTACGACTCGCCCGCCTCGCTACCCGGCCGGCACCGCTGGACCACGCCGGAGTCGGACGTCCGGCGTCTGGAGAAGCTGCTCGGCATGCCGACGCGCACCATCGGCGCCCCGCTCTGGGTCAGCGGCGACGAGCCGGACTGCCCGAAGTGCGGCCGGCGGATCACCTGGTACGACATCGTCTCCTCGGCCGTCACCGGGCTGCACGACAAAGGCATGATCGCCGAGGTCATCCTCGGCGACCAGAAGTACGTCAACACCGAGGTCCCGGACGCCATCGCGGGGGTGCGCTGCGCCGACTGCCACACCGCCATCGAGGGCCTGCGCAGCTTCAAGTGCCACAACTGGGCGTACGCCTTCGAGGCGCTGGAGGCCGTCCGGGAGCGGATGAACGGCGGCCTGGGGTCGGCGCAGCTCTAAGCGTGCGCCGGTCAGTCGGCCGAGCGGCGGGCGGGGCGGCGACCCGGCGGCGACGGCGGCTCCGGTCCGGGGTCGGGCACCGGCGGCATCGGCCGGGTGACCGGCTCGCCGCCGGTGACCCGCAAGCGCTCGCCGTGGTGCCACAGCTCGACCTCGGCGTCCCCGGCGGCGTCGGGCAGCTCGTAGCGG
Source organism: Micromonospora sp. RB23 (assembly GCF_053585025.1). Lineage (NCBI taxonomy): Bacteria > Bacillati > Actinomycetota > Actinomycetes > Micromonosporales > Micromonosporaceae > Micromonospora > Micromonospora sp. RB23. The sequence goes on along the minus strand of NZ_CM132111.1, from coordinate 506,911 downwards.
GCCTCGGCGGAGGTCAGTGTGACCCGCAGCCGGTGCCCCCGCCACCGCAGGCAGAAGGCCAACCGGTCGATCCGCCGGGGCAGCCGGGGATCGAAGGAGAGCACACCCCGATCGTCGCGCAGCCCACCGAAGCCCTGCACCAGCGCCAGCCACGCCCCGGCCAGCGACGCCAGGTGCAGCCCGTCGGCGGTCTTGTCACCCAGATCCGCGAGGTCCTGCGACACCGATTCGGCGAACAGGTCGTACGCCAGATCGAGGTGCCCGACCTCGGCGGCCAGCACGGCCTGCGGCGCGGCGGACAGCGAGGAGTCGCGGACCGTGCGGGCCTCGTAGTAGGCGAGGTTGCGGGCCTTCTCGTCGGCGGTGAACTCCCCCGGGCACAACTGCATGGCCAGCACCAGGTCGGCCTGCTTGACCACCTGCTTGCGGTACAGCTCCAGATAGGGAAAGTGCAGCAGCAGCGGGTAGTCGTCCTCGCCGGTGTTCGCGAAGTCCCACTCGGGCTGCGAGGTGAACCCGGCGGACTGCTGGTGCACCCCACGCACACGGTCGTACGGCACGACCACCGCGTCAGCGGCGGCCCGCCAGCCGGCGACCTCTGCCGCGTCCACGCCGAGCCGGCCGGCCGCGTCGGGGTGGCGCTCGGCGGCGTCGGCGGCGCCCCGCAGGTTGCGGCGGGCCATCAGGTTCGTGAAGACGTTGTCGTCGACAAGCGCGGCGTACTCGTCCGGGCCGGTCACGCCGTACAGGTGGAACGCGCCGGAGTCCGACCAGTGTCCGAAGCCGTGCCAGAGGCGCGCGGTCTCCACCAGCAGCTCCAGGCCCTTGTCGGCGAGGAACCGTTGGTCGTCGGTGGCCGCCACGTACCGCAGCACCGCGTCGGCGATGTCGGCGTTGACGTGCAGGGCGGCCGTGCCGGCCGGCCAGTAGCCGGAGCACTCCCGGCCACCGATGGTCCGCCACGGAAACGTCGCGCCCGCCAACCGCAGCTCGGCGGCCCGCTCGCGGGCCTCCGGAAGGTGGGCGTGCCGCCAGGCCAGCGCCGAGCGGGCCACCGCCGGCGCGAGGTAGGTGAGCACCGGCAGCACGTACGTCTCGGTGTCCCAGAGCACGTGCCCGTCGTAGCCGTTGCCGGTCAAGCCCTTGGCCGAGATCGTCCGGTCGCCGTCCGGACGACCGGCCTGGATCAGGTGGAACATCGCGAACCGGACCGCCTGTTGGAGGGCCCGGTCGCCGTCGAGCCGCACGTCGGCGACCTGCCAGGCCGCGTCCAGGCTGGCGCGCTGGTCGGCCAGCAGCGCCTCGAAGCCGTCGGCGCGGGCGGCGTCCGCCTCGGCGGCGACGAGGTCGGCCAACTCGTCGGCGGGCACCCCGTCGACCGTCGAGCACTCGTGGGCGGCGAACTTCGTCAGGCGCAGCCGCTCCCCCGGGTGCAGCCGGCCGGCCACGGTGAGCCGTACCCGGTCGGGGGTGCCGTCGCTGGTCGTGGTCACCGTGGCCGGCGCGTCCACCAGGTGGCGGACCGCCACGGCGACGCGTTGGCCGCTGCGCTCGGTGCGGTGCACCAGCACCCCGTCGAGACCGGTCGCGCGGTGCGTCTCGGCGATCAGCGGGTCGGTGAGCACCGACGCCGCGCGAGGATCGTCGGAGCGTTCCGGTACCCGTTCGTTGGCCAGCAGATCGGAGCAGACCCGCAGGTCGGCGGGGCCGTCCAGCGGCTCGACCTCGTAGTGGACGGCGGCGAGCGGCCGGCGCGGCAGGGACACGAGGCGGGTGCTGCGGACCAGCACCCGACGCCCGCCCGGTGAGATCCACTCCGTCTTCCGCCGCAGTACGCCCGCCCGCAGGTCGAGCACCCGCTCGTGACCGCGCACCGTGCCGGTCCGGATGTCCAGCGGCTCGTCGTCGACCCAGAGCCGGACCAGAGCGGCGTTCGGCGCGCTGACCACGGTGTCACTGGCCGGCGGGAACGCGTAGCCCTCCTCGGGGTAGCTCAGCTCCCGCCGCTCGTGGAAACCGTTGACGTAGCTGCCCGGCATCCCGCACGGCGCTCCCTCGTCGAGAACACCACGCCACCCGACCCACCCGTTGCCCAACGCGAAGATCGACTCGGTCTCGCCCAGCCGGTCCAGATCGGCCGCCGTACGCCGGACCTGCCAGGTCTCGTCCGCCGCCGTCGCTGCGGTGGGTGGCGGCTGGTCGGTGGCCGAACCGGTGTGCACGAGACCTCCCGGGGTGTCGACGACTTCCCACCAGCCAAGCAGGAACGCCTGGAGGAAAGCTGAACGAAGGTGCCCACCTTCGCGTTTCCAAGATGTCTCCAAGTTGAACGCGGTATGAACGTCTGGTGAGGTGATTCATGGCCGACAACGGCAGCACGGATGTCCCAGAGATCAGCGTTGAGTGGTACCGCGACGTCGTCGACGCCGCCGCCGGCACCCCGCACCCGGTGCAGTGGTTCGTCGGGCAAGCCACCGAGGGGGTGATCCTGCTGCTCGGCGCGCTGCTGGTGACGGCCGCGCTGCGCCGCCTGTCCGGCGGCCCGCACAACCGGGCACTCGCCCTCGTCGCGCCGCTGCCGACTCTCCTGGCGTACGCGAGCAGCGAGTTGCTCAAGACGGTGGTGGACGAGGACCGACCGTGCCGGACGGTGGGGCGGGCGATCATCGCCGGCGCCTGTCCACCGCCGGGTGACTACTCCTTCCCGAGCAACCACGCGACTCTCGCCGGCGCGCTGGCCGTCACCACCCTCCTGCTCTCCCGGCGGCTCGGGCTGATCGCGTTGCCGCTGGCCGCGCTGGCCGCGTTCTCCCGGGTCTTCGTGGGCGTGCACTACCCGCACGACGTGGCCGCCGGCCTGCTGCTCGGCGCCCTGGCCGCGCTCGTCGCGACCCCGCTGCTGGCCCGACCGACCGCCGAGGCGCTGCGTCGCCGCACCGACGCCCGCCGACCGGTGCCCGACCTGGCCGGTCGACCGCGCCCGTAACCCCTCGGGAACGGGCGGTCAGGTGGCCAGGAGGGCCCCCGCCGTGCCGAGCAGCAGGAACGGACCGAACGGCAGGTGGCTGGTCCAGCGGACCCGTCGGGCGACCAGCAGCGCCAGGCTCACCAGCGCGGACAGCCCGAACGTCAGCAGCAGCCCGAACACGAGCACGGGCCAGCCGTACCAGCCGAGCAGCGCGCCCGCACTGAGCGCCAGCTTGGCGTCGCCCAGCCCGAAGCCCCGGCGACCCAGCAGCAGCGTGCTGGCGGCGAAGAACAGCGCCAGCCCCGTACCGGCGGCGACGGCCCGCACCCAGGGACCGACGCCGGCGTCGACGAGCGCCGCCGCGCCGAGCAGCAGCCATGTCCCGGCAGCCGCGGGCAGGGTGAGACGGTCAGGTAGCCGGTGCACGGCCAGGTCGACGACGACCGCCGGCAGCGTCCAGCCCAGCCACCAGGCCAGGGCCGGCAGCGCTGGAAGCGGCGGACCGACGAGCACGAGCAGCGCCACGGCGGCCAGCGCGGCCACCTCGATCGTGCCGGGCGGCGGCCCGGTCCGGGCGCGGCACCGACCGCACCGGCCCGCCGGACCGAGCGCGGGCCACGGCCTGGCCAGGCTGATCGCGGCCCCGCAGGCGGCGCAGCCGGTCCGACGGGAAGTGCCCGCGGGTACGGCGTGACGCACGACGGCCAGCCGCAGCGGCGGAGTGACGAGCAGGGATGCCAGCACGGTGGCGAGCCGGTGGCGCGCAGCACCCGCGACCGGCTCCACCTCGGTGGCGGCAGGGCGGGCGGCGGTGGACGGTTGGCCGGTCGGTTCGGCGGTCAGCGCCACGTCGACCCCACCGATCGTCGGGCAGCCGTCGCAAAAGGTGAACACGGATCGTGACTGAACGTTCGCTCGGGTGTAGCGGATGGCGCGGAAAGCGACGTCCTCCACCGACGACTTCCATCCCGGAGCGGGCCACACGTCATGCGGTCCCCGGTGAACCGAGGCACGGGCCGGATGCCGGGATGTGAGCGCGATGGCCCACTCTCGCAAGGGGCACAGGAGCTGCGACGGACCGACCCGCGCCGGTGGGGCCGGGTTGTCGGCGACCCCTCGACCGGTCGGCGTCCGGAACGCGGCACGCACACCTGCCACCACCACCCATCATCACGCAGAGTGTTCACTTGAATTGCCTCTGTTGCATCGGCGATCGTGAGCTTATGCTCGCCCCTTGAGTGTGACGCAAGCCTCACATCGACGACCGGACAACACGGGACCTGCATTTGTAGAAGATCCGCAACGGTGAATGCAGAAGCGCAATGAACCGCTCCGGAAGCGATCATCCGGGCGCGCTTCCGCATGCCCGACGCCGGCGCTTCGCCGCCACGTCGGGCCATCACGAGGAGGGTTCGGCGGTGCGCGGACGGCAGCTCGGGCGAGCGGCAACCAGCCTGCTGGCGATCGTGGCGGCGATGACGGTCACCGCCTGCGGCAGCGGGCAGGAGGCGGTCGAACGACCGACCCAGGGGCGGGGCGACGGGGCGCGGACGGATTCGGACGCCGACCAGAAGGCGGCCGAAAAGGCGGCGCTCGAGGCGTACTCCGGATATCTCACGGCCTCACGCGCGGCGAGTCGACGCGGCGATCCGCACGCGCCGGAACTGTCCAGATTTCTCGCTGATCCACTGTTGACCCGGGTGAAATTGACGATTCGCGACGCTAAGGAGCACGGCGCGATGCGTACCGGGACATTGAAATCCGACCCGACCGTGATCGCCGTCGACCTCGACTCGGACCCGGCCACCGTGGAGATCCAGGACTGCCTGGACGCGACCGGCTACCGGCTCGTCTACACCAAGGACCAACGGGTGGTGCCGGGCAGCGGCGGCGGCAGACACCTGGCCACCGCCACCGCGACCCGCTATCCGGACGGCCGTTGGCTGATCAGCTCCGGCACCGCGCACCAGGACCAGCCGTGCTGACCCGCCGCCTCCTCGCCGGGGTCGGTGTGGCGATGCTGCTGGTGGTCGGCACGACCCTGCCGGCCGCCGCCCGCCGGGCCGACCCCGGTGTGGAGTGCCCGCCCGGCCAGCCGGACTGCAACGTCTGGGACGACGAGCCCGGCCACCCGGGCGACCCCGGCGGCGGCGGGGACAACGGCGGCGGGAACTCCGGCGGCGGTGGGGGTGGCGGCGTCTGCCAGTGGAACGGGCGGACCATTCCCTGCTACGACGACCTGCTGGGCTGGTTCAACAACGGCGACGGCTGCTACTACAAGCTCGCCGAGCCGCAGCCGACGGCGTCCGAGGGCCAGCAGTGGTACGTCCAGACCTGCAACGGCGGCGACCTCGGCGCGCAGCGGACCCTCCCACTCGACGACCCTCCGGCCGGCTTCGGCGCTCCGCCGGACCCGGAGGAGCTGGCCCGCCGGGCCCTCGCCTCGATCAAGCTGCTGCCGGCGCGGCTCAAGGTGGCCCCCCGCAAGGACATCGGCCCCGGCCTGGTCGGCCTGCCGGTCTGGATGTGGGCCACCCCGAGCGCCAACTACTTCGGCCCGCTGACCGCCTCCGCGTCCGACCGTGGACTGACCGTCTCGATCGAGGCGAAGGTCGACCGGATCGTCTGGAGCATGGGCAACGGCGACACGGTCACCTGCACCAAACCCGGCACCCCGTACGACCCGAAGGGCGAACGGGCCGGCAGCACCTCGCCGGACTGCGGCTACGACGACGGCTACCCGGAAGCCGGCACGTACCGGGTGGGCGCCACCACGTACTGGACGGTCCGCTGGTGGACCGACAACGGCACCGAGGGCGACCCGATCGCGCAGACCCGGACCAGCGGCACCGTGCCGGTCCAGATCAGGGAGCTCCAGGTGGTGACCAGGTGAGTGAGCCGGTTCTGCGAGCCCCACGAGCACGAATGGAGATCGAACGGTGAGTCTGGCGACGCGTAACGCGACCGGCCCGGTGGACGCGCCGGTCACCCCGCCCAAGGTGGTCCGGCAGCGCCGCGTCCGCCCAGGTCTGCTGGGTCTCGCCGTACTCCTGATCGCCCTCGGTGGGCTGGGGGCCGCGTTCGCGGTCACCTCGGTCCGGGCCACCGGCAGCTATCTCGCGGTGGCCCGGCCGGTGCAGGTGGGTCGGGAGGTCACCGCCGCCGACCTGATCACTGTGCAGGTCGCCGGCGGCCAGGGCCTGCACCCCGTGCCGGCGGGCCGGCTGGACGAGGTGGTCGGCAAGCGCGCCGCCGTGGCGCTGGTGCCGGGCACCCTGCTCACCCTCGGGCAGGTCACCGACGACCCGCTGCTCGGTCCGGGCCAGCAGCAGATCGCCCTCGGCCTGAAGACCGCCCAGGTGCCGGCCCGTGAGCTGCACCCCGGTGACAAGGTGCTGCTGGTCAGCACCCCGGACGACGACGCCACCGGGACGGCCGCCACGACGGGCACCCGGTTCACGGCCACCGTCATCGACATGGTCAGCCCGACGGACAACGAGAAGGTGCTGTACCTGGCGCTCCTCGTCCGGGACGTACCCGCCGTGGTGGCGCTTGCCGCCGAGGAGCGGGTCGCCGTCGTGCTGATCGAGGCGGCCTGACCATGGCGATCATCGCGCTGGTGTCCGCGAAGGGTTCGCCCGGCGTGACCACCTCGGCGCTGGCCTGCGCCCTGACGTGGCACCGTCGGCTGGTCCTCGCCGAGTGCGACCCGGCCGGCGGGTCGATCCTCGCCGGCTATCTGGGTGGCCAGTTGGACGGGCCGCGCGGCATCGGGGAACTGGCCGTCGGCGAGCTGCGCGACGGCAACCTGGAGACCTCGTTCTGGTCCCAGTTGGTCGACCTGGACGCGCCGCGCCGGGAACGCCTGCTGCTGCCCGGCTTGGTCGACCCGGCACAGTCCGGCAGTGTCACCCCACTCTGGCAGCGCTTCGCCGACTACTTCAACGCCCTGGACCGGGGCACGCCCGGCTACGACGTGCTCGTCGACTGCGGCCGACTGCACGTGAACGGTCCACCGTGGCCACTGCTGCGGGCCGCCTCGGTGGTGCTGCTGGTGACCCGGGCCCACCTGCCCGACCTGTCCGGAACGCGGGCGGTGGTCACCGCGATCGAGCGGGACTTCGCCGAGCACCGGGTACCGCCGGGCACCCTGCGGCTCCTGCTGGTCGGCGACGGGCACGGGCGTGCCGAGATCAGCCGCGGGCTGAAGCTGCCGGTGATCGCACGGCTGCCGCACGACCCTCGTACCGCAGGGGTGCTCGCCCTCGGTGGGACCGTGCGGGCGCAACGGCCGCTGCTGCGCGCGGCGACCGCGCTGGAGGTGCCGGTCGGAGCGTTGCTGGAACGCCGACGGGCACGGCTGGCCTGGCCCGTCCAGCAGGGGGTGCCGGATGCGGTTTGAGCCCGTCTCGGCCGACCCGCGTCAGCAGCCGCCGGGCGCGACGTCCACCGCGCCGCCGCTGGCCCCGGCGAACGGCCGCCACCACCACGGCACGCCGATGCCGCAGCCGGCGCCCTCGGCCACGCCGCCGCCGGAGGCGGCACCCCGATCCCGGATGGACTTCCCGGTGGTCCGGGAGCTGCGCCGGGAACTCACCGAACGCCTCACCCTGTGGCAGCGCGGCCGGGAGTTCACCGTCGACGAGGAGGACACCGAGCGGGCGCGGTTGGCCGTCCAGGTGGTCGCCGAGTACGCCGACGCGGTCCGCCGGGCCGGCACGCCGATGGCCGCCGGCGAGGAGCGCCTGCTGCTCGACCAGGTGACCGCCGAGCTGGTCGGACTCGGCCGGCTCCAGACCCTGCTGGTCGACGACACCATCGAGGAGGTGCACATCCTCGGCTGCGACCAGGTGCGCATCACCCGGCACGGCGGCGGGGTGGACTGGGGCGAGCCGATCGCCGACAGCGACGCCGAACTGGTGGAGATCCTCCAGGCGGCGGCGCGGCGGTCCGGAGCGACCGAGCGGTCCCTGTCCACGGTGAAACCCACCCTCGACCTGCAACTCCCCGACGGCAGCCGGTTGGCGGCGGTGTTCCTGGTCAGCCACCGCCCGTACGCGGTGATCCGCAAGCACAACACCCTGGACGTGAGCCTCGACGACGTGGCCGGTGGCCGGGGCGACCTGGACGAGATGGTCGACCCGCTGCTGCGCGACTTCCTGCGGGCGGCGATGCGCGCCGGGTTGAACATCATGGTCGCCGGGCTGGCCGGTGCCGGAAAGACCACCATCATCCGGGCCCTGATGAACGAGATCCCGCCCGACGAGCCGTACGTGCTGTTGGAGGAGAGCCGGGAATTGCTGCCGGCGCGCCGCCGTGAACGGCACCGGGCGGTGATGAGCTTCGAGGCGCGGGAGGGGCACGGCGAGCGCGGTTTCGACGGCCGTCCGGCGGGCGAGGTGACGATCGCCGACCTGATCCCGCTGTCGCTGCGGATGGGCGTCCTGCGGATCATCGTGGGTGAGGTGCGGTCCCGCGAGATCGTGCCGATGCTCCAGGCGATGACCACGAGCCGGGGGTCGATGTGCACGATCCACGCCCGCACCGCTGCCGGCGTGGGCGAACGGATCGTCGAGCTGGCGTTGGCGCACGGTCGTGAGATGACCGTCGACCAGGCGCGCCGGATGGCCGGCAACGCGCTCGACCTGATCGTCTACGTCACCGTCGAGGACGAGAGCGCGATCGGCGGGCGTAAGCACCGGTTCGTGTCGCACGTGGAGGAGGTGATCGGGGCCGGCGAGGCCGGACGGATCACCACCACCACCGTCTTCGGTCCCGGTCCGGACGGCCGTGCCGTCCCCCGCCACCTGCCGGAGCGGGTCCGCGACCAGTTGCTCCGCGTGGGGTACGACTCCCGGCTGCTGACCCGGTGGATCGAGGCCGGTACGGGCGCCTGGCGACGGCCCCGACAGACCCGACTGGCCCGGCGGTGACGTGATGGGGAACAGCCTGGAGTTGATCGCGGTGGTCTCCGGGGCCGCCTGCGTGGCGGGGCTCCTGCTCGCGGTGGTCGCGCTGGTGGGCACCCGTCGTCCCCCGGGTCCCGCCCCGGGAGCGGGGCCCGGCCTCAGTCGCCTCTGGCGCGGCTCCGGTGCCACGCCCGCCGAGCGGCGGGCCTACCAGGCGCTCCTGCTCGCCGCGGTGGTCGCCGGGGCGTTGGCGTTCCTGCTGACCGGGCTGCCGGTGGTGGGTCTGCTGGTGGCGGTGGCGGTACCGGGCACGCCGTGGTTGTTCGCGGTCGGCAAGGCAGAGCAGCGGGCGATCGCCCGGATCGAGGCCGTCGGCGAGTGGACCCGCCGGCTCAAGGACGTCTCGGGTACGGGCCAGGGCCTCCAACAGTCGATCATCAGCACGCTCGGCAGCGTGCCACCCGGCATCGAGGACGAGGTACGGCTGCTCGCCGCCCGGTTGCAGGCCGGCTGGCTGGCCCGCTCCGCGCTGCTGGCGTTCGCCGACGAGATCGGCGACCCGGTGTGCGACCAGGTGGTGGCGGCGCTGATCCTGCACCTCAGCGACCGGGGTGAACGGCTGGGCGACGTGCTCGGGTCCATCGCCGGCGCGGCGGCCGCCGAGGTGGCCACCCGGCGGGAGATCGAGGCCAAGCGCACCCAGCCCCGGTTCGCGGTCCGCTTCCTGACCGGGATGACCCTGGCGACGCTGGCGTACGGGCTGGTCAACTCCGAGTACATCAAGCCGTACGGCACCCCGGCGGGTCAGATCGTGATGGCCGCGCTCGGCGTCGCCTTCATCGGCCTGCTGGCCTGGGTCCGCTCGATGAGCCAGCCGCAGCGACCGGCCCGGTTCCTGCCGGCGCCCGACCCGCAGGAGGTCGTCGCGTGAGCACGAACGCCAGCGTGTCCGCAGGGGGTCCATGGTGATCGTCAACTGGCTCCTCGGCGTCGCCGTGTCCGGCGGAGCGGCGATCGGGTTGGGTGTCTTCCTGGTGATCCGCGAGCTGGTACCGGCCACTCCCGCGCTCGGTCCGGCGCTGCGCCGCCTGCATCAGCCGCCGGGTACCGGCCGGGTGGCCGCTCCGGCGTCCCGCCGGCTCGACTGGCTGACCGGGCTGTCCCGCTGGCTGCGACCGCCGTACCGGCAGCTCGCCCTGATCGGTCAGACCCCCGAGCAGTACGCGCTGTCGGTGCTGCTGTCCGCGCTGATCGGCCTGGCCACGCCGACCCTGCTCGTGATGGCGCTGTTCGTGCTGGGCGTCTCGCTGCCGGTGGCCGTACCGGTGCTCGGCAGCCTCGGCATGGCGTTCGTCGCCGGTCTGCTGGCGCACCGGACGGTCCTGACCAAGGCGGACGCCGCCCGCGACGAGTTCCGCCAGGCCGTGTGCACGTACCTGGATCTGGTGGCGTTGCAGCTCTCCGCCGCGCACGGTCCGGTGCAGTCGTTGGAGCGGGCTGCGGCTGTCTGCGACGGCTGGGTGTTCGACCGCCTCCAGGAGGCGCTGCGGATCGCCCAGATGCAGATGCACGCCCCCTGGGACGAGCTGCGCAATCTCGCCGACAAGATCGGTATCCCGGAGTTGGGCGACGTCGGCGCGATCATGCGCTCCTCCGGCAGCGAGGGCGCGCAGGTGCACGAGACCCTGCGCAGCCGGGCCGACTCGTTGCGCGACCAGATCCGCACCGACAACCTGGCCCGCGCCGAGGGTGTGACCAGCAAGCTCGACATTCCGGGCGCGCTGCTCGTGTTCGTGCTGCTCGGCTTCGTCGTCTACCCGTTCATCGCCCGAATCTGAAATCGATCCCCGCAAAGGAGCACGCCATGCCCATCCTCACCTACCTGCACGTCGTGGTGGCGACGCGCCTAGCCGAGCTGCGCCGAGACGGCGAGCGCGGCGACAGCCCGGTTCCGACCGCCGTGATCATCATGGGTCTCGTCTTCGTGGCGACCGTCGTGACGGGCCTGGCCCTCGCCAAGGCCAAGGGCTGGATGGACGCCATCGAGGCCCCCGCGAACCCGAAGTAGCCGGCATGCGCCGAGCCATGTTCACCGGATGGCGTCGGGCGGTTTCCGCTGCCCGGCGTCGTCTCGTGGCCGGTGACCGGGAGCGGGGCGCGAACCCGGTGGAGCTGGCCGTGGTGATGCCGCTGATCCTGGTGCTCCTATTCGCGTCGCTCCAGGTGGCGGCCGTATTCCTGGCTCGCTCCACGGCGTTGAACGCCGCCCAGAGCGGGGTCAACGCCCAGCGGCGGTACAACGCGGCCGACGGCGCCGGGGTAGCCAGCGCCACCCGGTTCCTGTCCGGCGCCGGCAGCTGGCTGCTGGGCTGGGACAAGGCCGGCGGTCCGAGCTGTGTGACCAGCGAGGTCGACGTGACCTGCACGGTGACCGGCCGATCCCTCTCGGTCGTACCGGGCGTGAGCTTCGCGGTGCGGCAGACCGCCCACGGACCGGTGGAACGGGTGACGGCGCCGTGAGCCGGCCCGCCGAGCGCGGCTCGGTCTCCATCGAGGTGGCGGTGCTCGCGCCCGCGTTCATCGCGTTGATGGTGCTGGCGGGCGTTGCCGGTCGCAGCGCGGTGGCGGCGGAGGCCATCGACGCCGCCGCGCACGACGCCGCCCGCGCCGCCTCGATCTCCCGCAACCCGACCGACGCCAAGGAACAGGCCCGCATGGCAGCCCAGCAGCAGTTGGACTGGCACGGGCTGAGTTGCGGCGGCGCTCCGATCCTGACGTTCGGCGGCAGGGTCGGCAACAACGACACCGGATTCGACAACGCCTACAGCAGCGCGCTCGGCCAGAACGCGACGGTCACCGTCACGGTCGAGTGTCGGGTGTCGTTCCGCGATATACGACTCGACGCCCTCCCCGGCATGCCCAGCGAGAACAGCATCGAGGCCAGCTACACCTCCCCACTGGACCGCTACCGGAGCCGACGATGAACCTCCGTGCGCTCTCCGGCGACCACGGCCGGGTCAGCATCTTCCTGGCCGTGGCGATGGTCGGCGTCCTGGCCATCGTGGGGCTCTCGTTCGACGGCGCGGGCCAGCTCCGCACGCTGCAACGCGCCGACAACCTGGCCGCGGAGGCGGCCCGCGCGGGTGGGCAGGCCATCGACCGGGCCACCGCGATCGAGGGCGGACCGACGCGGATCGACCAGACGCAGGCGCGCGTCGCGGTCGCCGACTACCTCGCCGCCGTCGGCTCTACCACCAGCCACACCGTGAGCTTCCCCCGGATCGCCGGGGAGACCGTCGTCCGGGTACGCCTCACGATCACCTACCGCCGCTCGATGCTCGGCCTGTTCGGCCTGGCCGACCAGGTCACCATCACCGGCGAGGCGACCGCACGGGCCATCACCACAGCCCCGGCACCATAGGAAGGAAGGCAGCCATGTCCGCATCGGGTCGGTCCGTCGTACGGCGGACGGGACGCGTCCTCACCGGCCTCGGCGCGCTCGTCGTGCTCTGTGCCCTGGTGGCGGGCGCGCCGGTCGCGCTGCTCGCCTTCGCCGGCAACCCCCTGCCCGACCATCTGCCCACCCTCGCCGAGGTGGGCGCCACCCTGACCAGCCGGGACGACGGGCAGCTCTTCCTGCGGGCCCTGGCGCTGGCCGGTTGGTTCGGCTGGGCCACGTTCACCTTCTCCGTCCTCGTCGAGTTGGGCGCGCAGACCCTGCGCCGGCCGGCCCCGAAGCTGCCCGGGATGAGCCGCCAGCAGAAGGCCGCCGCCGCGCTGGTCGGTTCGGTCGCCCTGATCCTCGCGGCCAGCCCGGCCGCCGCGAGCGCCGCCGCGGTCTACGCCGGCCCGGCGTACGCCCAGCCGAGCGCGTCGGCCACCACCGCACGGCTCACGGAGAGCGCGCCGCTGGGCCTCGCCGCCAGCGGGCCCCGCGAGGCCCCGGGGAGTGGGCCGCTCGGACGTGTCGCGCCCGCCGGGCCGAGCGCCGGCGAGCAGGCTGCGCCGGTGTACCGCGTCGCCCGGGGCGACTACCTCGGCGAGGTGGCCGAGCGGTACCTCGACGAGTTCGACGACTACCGGCAGCTCGCCAAGCTCAACCGATTGGACGACCCGGACCGGATTCGTCCCGGGCAACTGCTCCGGCTACCGGCCGAGGCCACCGACCAGGGCGCACGCCAGCACGCGACCGGCAAGCTCGTCGGTCGGCCCGCCGCGCCCAAACCGCCCGCGCCGCGACCGACGCCCGAGCGGCCGGCACCGGAGCGCGCCGAGCAGGTACCACCACCCGGCGGTACGGAGTCGACAGGTCAGGCCCCCACGATGACCGTCGGCGCGGCCCGGGCCGGCACCACCGACCGGGTGAACCGACCCCTCGCCGTCTCCGCCGTGCTGGCCGTGGCGAGCATCGTCGGCGCCCAGATCGGTGCGGTTCTCGGTCTTCGTCGTCGGCCGGCCACCGCCGGCGCCGCACCCCGGCTGAGCGCGGCCGCCCGCACCCCGCGCCGCCGGTCGACCGGGGGCGGCGGCAGCTCCACCACCGAGAGCCGCGCCGCTCGGAGCGGCAGCCCCGCTCGGAGCGGGAACGCGGGCCGAGCTGGCAGTGGCGCCGCCTGGGCCGCCCGTCGTGCGGCGGCGGCCACCGAGACGCCCGCCCCGCCGACCGGCGCGCCGTTGACTCTGCCCGGTAACAGTGCCGGAGCTGTCGGCGAGTGGGACACCGACGACGGCGTCCAGGGCGGTCGGCACCGGCGCGGCTGAGCCGGCACCCGCACGCCTAGGTCGCGGCCCAGGCGTCGAGTTCCGCGCGCCGACGATGCCCGGGGAGCTGGGGCCCGCGCATGGCCGGCACCCGAGCGCGCGATGGCCCGCGCAGGACCCGACCCTTGAGCGCGCCGCAGCCCATGGGCGGCCGACGCCCGGAGTCGAGGCCGGCACACGGACCCCACGCCCGGGAGCGGACACCCCAGAGAGGCTGATGCCACACAGTCATCTTGATGACTCTGTGGCATCAGCACGTCGAGGGTGACCGGTCGCGCCGCCAGCAGTTCCGGGGCGATCCCGGATCTCCAGCGCCCCGGGCCCAGACGCTGTCAGGGGAGACGGGTCTGGAGCACACCGTCCTGGATGCGGGTGGGCAGGATCTGCTGGTCGTTGCCGGAGGGCCCCTGCACGACCTCGCCGCCGTTGAGGCGGAACGCACTGCCGTGCCACGGGCAGACCACGCACGCGTGGCCGTCGATCTCCTGCACCTCGCCCTCGCCAAGCGGCCCGCTCTGGTGCGGGCACCGCTCCAACATCACCGTGACCTCGTCGCCGTGGCGGTAGAGGATCACCGAGATGTCGTCGTCCACCTCTCGGGTGATCAGCGTGCGCTGCGGCAGGGTGGCCATGTCCGCCAGCGAGTGCCACCCGTCGCTCATCCGGTGCAGCTCGGACACGCTCTGGTTGACCTGGGCGCCCTGCTTGTACGCCAGATGCCCGCCGATGTACGCGCCGAGGCTGACGGCGGAGAGGCCGAGGAATCCGAGCGCCTTGCCGACGCCGCTGCGCCCGGAGAGCCGCGCCGCCAGCGAGCCGGCGTACAGGCCGACACCGACGGTGTTCGCGGCGGCGTGCACGAGGCCGACCCGGCGCTGGTCCCGGGAGAGCGCGGCCCAGTCGTTCAGCCCGGCGACCGCTGCCGGCACGGCGCTGACCGTCCCGAGGCCGACCAGCACGGTCGCCGGTCGACGCTGCCCGGGCATCAGGTCCAGCACCGCGGCACTGATCCAGGCCCCGACCGGCACCTGCACCATGGCCGGGTGCAGCGGGTGCCCCAACGTCACGCCGTGCAGCAGGTCCCGCAGTCGCCGCGGTCGCAGCGTCCCCAGGACGACCTTCTGCAACCGGTCACCCGCGCGGTCCAGCCGGGAGTCCTGCTCAACTTTCGTCAATAGCGCCCTCACAGCTACCGACTTCCCGTCCTTCCCCCTCCCAAACCGGTCGCCGACGACAAACCTGCCACGCCCCTCTCCCGCCGATCTTGCAGTTTCTGCTACGACAAAATTCCCCCTAGGGCGCAAATCGACAACCCAAAGTGCAAGATCGACGAGGATTGTGGGGGCGCGGGGCAGGCGGCATGCTGGCGGGATGGGTGTGCGGGTGGAGCGTCGCGGGGTTGTTGCCACGGTGATTCTGGATCGGCCGGAGGCTCGGAACGCCGTCGACGGGGCTACCGCCCGGGCGTTGGCGGATGCCTTCCGCGCCTTCGAGGCTGATCCGGACGCGGCGGTCGCCGTGCTGTGGGGTGCGGGCGGCACGTTCTGCGCCGGGGCCGACCTCAAGGCCGTCGGCACGCCGAGAGGTAACCGGGTGGAGCCGGAGGGAGACGGCCC
The DNA here is from genome assembly GCF_053585025.1 of Micromonospora sp. RB23. Taxonomy (NCBI): domain Bacteria; kingdom Bacillati; phylum Actinomycetota; class Actinomycetes; order Micromonosporales; family Micromonosporaceae; genus Micromonospora; species Micromonospora sp. RB23. The sequence goes on along the minus strand of NZ_CM132111.1, from coordinate 491,657 downwards.
GATGGGCCCCACCCGCATGGTGCTGAGCAAACCGGTGATCGCGGCCATCTCGGGGTACGCGGTGGCGGGCGGCCTGGAGCTGGCGCTCTGGTGTGACCTGCGGGTCGCCGAATCCGATGCCACGCTCGGAGTGTTCTGCCGCCGCTGGGGAGTGCCCCTGATCGACGGCGGCACGGTCCGGCTGCCCCGGCTGATCGGGGAGAGCCGGGCGATGGACCTGATCCTCACCGGGCGGGCGGTGCCGGCCGACGAGGCGTACGCCATGGGGTTGGTCAACCGGGTGGTGCCGCCGGGCCGGGCGCGGGCGGCGGCGGAGGAACTGGCGGCCGCCATCGCCCGGCATCCGCAGACCTGCCTGCGCAACGACCGGGCGGCTCTGCTGGCCGGCGCCGGACGGCCGGAGGCGGAGGCGCTGGCGACCGAGTTGGCGTACGGGATGGATTCGCTGGCCACCGACGCGATGGCCGGCGCGGCCCGGTTCACCGCGGGTGAGGGCCGGCACGGCACGACGCCGCCGGGAGGGTGGGACCTCCCGACGGCGTCGGCTACCGGGTGAATCAGTTGCGGTTGATGGTGAAGGTCGTCGTGGGGTTCTGGATGTCCACGGCGTTGTTGCTCAGACGCAGGTTGGTGAAGGTGACCGACCCGACGGCGGGACCCTGCCCGGATTCCGGCATGGGGTTGGCCCAGATGCCGAAGCCGGACTTGGCGTCGTAGGCGTCACCGCTCTTGCGGGCGCCGCTGATGGAGATGTTGGTGAAGACCGTGTCGGTGATCGGGTTCTGCGGCTGCCCACCGACGTAGTTGGTCTGGAACATGATGCCGCTGTAGGTCGGGTCGACGATGTCCACGTCGCTGACGCGGATGCCCTGGAACACCTTCGAGGCGGAGAACACCCAGATCGCCGGGAAGGTCTGCCCGCCCCAGAAGTGCCCACCGGCCCGGACGATCGAGATGTTCTCGAAGCGGGTCGGCGGGCTCGCGCCGAAGCCGTTCATCGGGTACCCGAAGTCGAGCGAGCTGATGGTGATGCCGGAGTAGACGAGCGTGTCCGCGATGTAGATGTTGCGGAACGTGTTGCCGTAGCCGCCGTAGACGGCCACACCCGCGGCCCGCCAGGTCAGCGTCGACGTCAGGTTCTCGTAGACGTTGTCCTTCATGTCGGCGCCGCCCGCGTCGATCGCCGAGAACAGCGCGAAGCTGTCGTCGCCGGTGGCCCGGGCGTCGTTGTTGCTGACCAGGTTGTTGGTGCTGCCGTTGGTCATGTTGACGCCGTCGGCGAACAGGTTGCGGATCCGCGAGTTCTTGATCGTCATGTAGTCGGTGTTGGCGCCCCAGTAGAGGCACACCTGGTGCTCGGCCCAGATGTTGTCGATCACGATGTTCGACACGTTGGCGAAGTCGAACACCTTGCCCGGACCGTCGATGCGCGAGGTGTAGTTGCCGAAGTACGCGAAGTTCTTGAACGACGAGCCGGCCGCCGAGTTCTCGGCCCGGAAGCCGATGTCGGTGTTCTCCTGGCCGGACGGCGCGTTGAACCGGGTGTACCACGGGCCGGCACCGGTCACCTGGACCGCCTTGCCGTACACCTGGAACTTCGACGAGGTGGAGTAGTTGCCGGCGGGCAGATACACACCGATCAGGTTGCCGGTGGTGTCCATCCGGACCCGGTCCAGGGCGTTCTGCACGTCCTGGTGGGTGAAGCCGGCCGGCGTCGCGTAGCGGGCCGAGTCCGGGTTCGCGATCGGCGAGACCTGCTCGGTGTTGATGAAGTCGATCGCGTAGTTGGTGGTGTTGGCCGCATCCTTCTGGAGGCGGATCTTGCTGCCGGCCGGCACGGTCGAGTTGAGCATGACGTTGGCTTCGTCGTAGATGTGCCGCGGTCCACCCGCGCTCGGTGAGTTCCCCGGGCTGGTCTCGTTGCCGTACAGCCAGGCGTAGCGGGACGTCAGGTCGATGGCCTTGTGGAACGTGCCGTTGACGTAGACGTTCAGCGTCGAGTTGATGCCCCCGCCGCCCGACGCGTCCGGGATGGAGAAGCGGGTGACCAGCGTGTTGGTGCTGGCCCGGGTGGTGAACTCGACGTACGCGCCGGTCGAGTTCAGGGTCACCGCACGCCGGCCGGACGCCTCACCGGCCAGGTCGCCGACGGTCCGGTTCGGGCCCACGACGGCCGCGCCGCCGCCGACCACGCCGTCCTCGGCCTCGTACATGTCGTACGGCATGTTGGCGCCGCGCCCGACGAAGAGCGGCCGGTCACTGGTGTTGTTGGTCTGCTTGACCGGCAGTTCGTTGGCGTCCGCGGCGAGCACGACCCGGACGGTGTACTTGCCGTTCGCGGCCGTCCAGGTGCCCAGGTTGACCGGGCCGACGGTGGCCCCGGCGTTGATCACACCGGAGTACGAGCCGGTCAGGGTACTGACCACGGTGCCGGACTCGTTGAGGACGGTGAGCGTGATGCCGTGGGACCCGGACGCGGACGCCACACTGCCGGCGTTGCGGATCGACACGGAGAACGTGACGGTGTTGCCGGCCGACGGGTTGCCCGGCGACCAGGCGACGGAGGAGGCGACCAGGTCACTTGTGGCGACCGGGCTCACCACCAGCGGGCTGGGGTTGGAGTAGCTGTTGTTGGTGTCGTCGGTCTCGACGACGGTGTTCGACTCGTCGACCTTCGCGCTGAGCGGGTAGCTACCCGCGTCACGGGTGCCGATGCTGGCGCTGACCGTGGTCGACGCGCCGGCCGCGAGGCCACCGACCGACGCGGTGCCGACCCGGGTGGAGCCCAGATAGAGGTTGACGTTGGTCGCGGCGGAGGCCGCCGAGCCGGCGTTCCGCACGGTCGCGGAGAGCGTGATGGTGCTGGTCTCCACGGGCGCGGACGGGCTGAACGACATGCCGGTGACGGTGAGGTCCGGGTTCGGCGCGGGGGTGCCGAAGACCTGGAACTCGGCCACCTGACCGGCCGGCGCGCCGGTGTTCGAGGCGATCGAGAGCCGCACGTCGGCCGCGGACGCGGAGACCGGGATGGTCACCGTGTTGCCGCTGCCCGGGTTGAACGTGTAGTTCGTCGCGCCGACCAGCGTGGTGAAGCTCGACGAGTTCTGGTCCCGGCCGAGCACGGTGATGTTCTGGGTACGGGTGCCCCAGGCCGAGTCCGGGTTGAGCTTCAGCACGACCTGGCTGAGGCTGGCGTTCGCGCCGAGCTGCACGGTCAGCGTGCTCGGGTTGCCGTTGCCCTCCCAGTAGGTGGCCACGTTGTTGTCGTTGGCGTTGGTGGCCACGAACGTGTGCACGAACCCGGAGGCGGTGATCGGCTTACCGACCGCCAGGTTGCTCCCGCTCGGCGGGTTGCCGGTGCCGGTGCGAGTAACCGTGTTGCTGTTCGACGACTGGTTGCCGGCCGCGTCCTTGGCCCGCACGTAGTAGGAGACCGTGGCGCTGTCGGCCTGGCTGTCGGTGTACGTCAGCGTCGAGCCGCCGACGCTGCCCCGCAGCGTGCCGTTGGCGTAGACGTCGTACCCGGTCACGCCGACGTTGTCGCTCGACGCCGACCAGGTGAGCCGGATCTGGCCGCTGGCCGGCTGGGTGTAGGCCAGGTTGCCGGGGGCGCTGGGGGCCTGGGTGTCGGTGCTGCCGCTGGAGCCGTACACCTCCACCTCGGAGAACTGCGCGGCCGGCCAGCCGGTGTTGCCGGTGACCTGCACCCGTACGTAGCGGGTGCTGGCGGCGGTGAAGCTGACGGTCGCGGTGTTGCCGCTGCTCGGGTTGAAGGTGTAGTCGGCGGACGACTTCAGGGTGCTGAAGGACGAGCCGTTGGTCGAGCCGAGAACGGAGAGCGTCTGCGTACGCGTCTGCCAGTCCGACGACGGCGGCAGCTTCAGCACCACCCGGTCCACGCCGACGGTGGCGCCCAGGTCGGCCTGGATCCACTGCGGGAACGCGTTGTTGGCGCTCTCCCAGTAGGTCGAGGCGTTGCCGTCGTTCGCGTTGCTCGCCACGTAGTTCTGGTTGTAGCTGCTGGCGCTCATGGTGGCGGAGAGCCCGGCGAGCAGGGCCGCGCGGGCGGAGCCCGCCGGCGCGGGCGCGGGCTTCGCCGCCGGTGCCGCGGTCGCGGGGGTGACAGCGGGAACGGCGGCGAGGAGCAGTCCGGCGAGCGCGCCGGCGAGCAGCCGTCGGCGGGCCGGCGCTCGGCCGGTCGGGTGGGCGGAACCGGGCGAGCCGGTTCGCGGGGTGCCTCGGGTGGGGCCGTTTCTGGACATCGGTCGCTACACCTCTTTCGGGGGTGGTGTGGGGTGCGTTGCCCGGTGACGGGTGCAGGGGTACGCCCGTCGTGCCGCGACAGGTGGGGGACGGTGCGGTGGGACGGGGTGCGGGTGGGTCGGTGCCGCGCTGCACCGGATCCGCCGGCTCCGACGGCCCCCGCCCTGGCCGGGCGGGGGCCGTCGGTCTAGCTGGAGTAGACCTCGAACTCGCTGAGCTGACCGGCGGGCCAGCCCGTGTTTCCGGTGACGGTCAGGCGCAGGTAGCGCTGGCTGGTCGCCGTGAAGGTAACGGTGACCGTGTTGCCGCTGGACGGGTTGAAGGTGTAGCCGGCGGATGACTTGAGGGTGTTGAACGACGAGCCGTCGGTGGAGCCGAGCACCGCCAGCGTCTGCGTACGCGTCTGCCAGGCCGACGACGGCGGCAGCTTCAACACGACCCGGGACACCGTTCGGGTCGCGCCCAGGTCGACGGTCAGTGACTGCGGGAAGGCGTTGTTGGCGCTCTCCCAGTAGGTGTTGGCGTTGCCGTCCACCGCGTTGGGCGCGGCGTACACGTCGGAGTGGCTGGTCTCGGTGATCGACCGTCCGGCCGCCAGGTTGCCGCTGGGGGCAGGCGTGGTCGGGGGCGGGGTGGTCGTCGGAGGCGTGGTGGTGGGCGGTGCCGTGGTCTGCGTGCCGCCGTACACCTCGACCTCGCTGAGCTGGGCGGCCGGCCAGCCGGTGTTGCCGGTGACGGTGACCCGGATGTAGCGACGGCTACCGGAGGGCAGCCCGATCGAGACGGTGTTGCCCGAGCCGGGGGCGAAGACCTGACCGGCGGACGACGCCAGCGTGCCGTACGACGAGCCGTCGGTGGAGCCGAGCACCGACAGCGTCTGGGTGCGCTGCTCCCAGCCGGCGGGCAGCTTGAGCACCACCCGGTCGACCGAGCGGACCGCGCCCAGGTCGATGGTGACCGACTGCGGGAAGGCGTTGTTGGCGCTCTCCCAGTAGGTGGCCGCGTTGCCGTCCACCACGTTGCCCGCCGTGTAGTTCTGGTTGGTGCTGGTCGCGGTCGCCGAGCGGTTCAGCGCCAGGTTCCCACCGGTGGGCGGCGGAGTCGTCGGCGGTGCGGTCGTCGGAGGCGCGGTGGTCGGAGGCGCGGTGGTCGGGCCGGTGGTCGGCGGCGTGCTGGGCCCACCACCCCACTGCGGCTCGGGCCACGGACCGCAGTACGGCGTCGAGGTGTACCAGCCCGAGTTGCCGGAGCCCTGGGTGATCTGGAAGCCGCCACCCACGCAGTTGTGCATCGGGTTGCTCTGCGCGATGTTGGTGGCCCGCACGTTGGTGAACGACACCTGGCTGGGCGCCTGCACCTGGAGCGCGTACGTGCCGGCGCCGTCGATGCGGACGTTGTTGAGGTTGATGCCGCTGGTCTGGCCCTCGATCCAGTGCAGCGCCGCGTACGAGCTGTCCAGGATGTCGGTGTCGGTGATGTTGATGGTGGCCTGCTGGAACGCCTCGTTGAGGGCGGAGAACCAGATCGCCCCGACGCCGAAGTTCCAGTTGTAGTCCGAGTTGCCGTTGCGGATCAACGTGTTCCGGGCGAGCGTCCAGGTGCCCCGGACGGCGGTGTCGCCCTGCACGCCGGGGTAGCGGTTGGCGACGTGGATGCCGCCGCCGTTGGTCAGCGAGTCGGCCGTCACGTTGTCGGTGATCTTGATGTCCCGACCGCCGTAGCTGACCAGGTGGTTCGCCAGCAGCGTCACGCCGATGGTGTTGTGCGTGAACGAGTTGTTGACGTTCGGCACGCTCTGCGCCCACATGGCGAGGGCGTCGTCACCGGTGTTGCGGACGAACGTGTTGGTCACCGTCGAGTTCGTGACGCCGGTGTGGAAGTTCACCCCGTCCGCGGTCTGGTCGAGAATCCGGCTGTTGCGGATCGTGAAGTTGTCCATCGGCCCGTCCATCCACGCGCCGACCTTGGTGTTCTCCAACCAGAGGTTGTCGACCACCGAGTTGGTCATCGCCCCGCCCAGCGCGTTGACCTGGTCGTCGTCCACCCGCTCGCGGATGTCGCCGATGATGGCGAAGTCCCGCAGGGTGACGTTGCGGCTCGGCCCGTTCGCCTCGTGCGACCGGATCTCACCGGTGTAGCCGCCGCCGGGGACGTACTTGCCGTAGATGCCGGCGGCGCGCTTGCGGTCGGTGGGGTGCCGGCCGCCCAGCACCGAGTACCAGGGCCCCGCGCCGCGCAGGGTCACCCCGTCGACCACCACGTGGTCCCAGAGGGTGAACGTGCCGGTCGGGATCCAGACCGCCCGGCCCTGGGCCTTGCCGGCGTCGACCGCCGCCTGGAACTTGGCGGTCGAGTCGGTCGCGCCGGTCGGGTCGGCGCCGAAGTCGGTGACCACGTCGATGACACCGGAGGGCTTGGCGATCGGCGCGACCACCTCGAAGTCGGCCAGGTCGATCGTGAAGGTGGGTGACTGGGCGGTCGAGGAGACCTGCAACCGGATCTTCGTGCCGGCCGGCTGGGTGCTGCCGAACAACGCCCGGGTCTCGTCGTAGAAGTGGTGCGGGTTTGTGTCGCCCGGGTTGTTGTTGAACGGGTACCCGCCGTAGTACCAGCCGTACTTCGACGTCACCGGTACCGACTTCAGCAGGTTGCCGTTGGCCCGCAGGTCGATGGTGGCGTCCCGGCCCGTGCCGGCCGGGTTGTCCGGCAGGCTGTACCGGAAGGTGACCGCGTTGGCCGGAGCGGTGAGCGTGAACTCGACGTACTCACCGACCGCGTCGAGGGTGACCGCCTCCCGGCCGGACGCCTCCGACGGAAGCGTGCCGTAGCGCCGGTCCGGGCCGATCTTCGTGCCGTTGTGCGCGGCCTTCTCCGCCTCCTGCTCGAGAAAGGGGACGGTGGCGCCCCGGCCGGAGATGTCGAAGGGGGACAACCCGGCCGCCGAGGCCGGGGTCGCACTGCCGGTGACCGCGAGGGCGGTCAGGGTGGTGGCCGCGAGCAGGGTGGCGGCGATGGCGGCCAACCCTGCCCGGGCCGGGTGTCGAAGATGGTGCGGAGTGCCGGTGGTGTGGTTGGCCATGAGCTGCGCTCTCCCTTTCGTCAGGCAGGCCAGGTCCCCCGTGTCGGTGCGGTGTGGCGGTCCCTCGTCCTCCTCTCGTGGCGCGCGGGTGGTGTGGTGCCGGCGGTCGGGACGGGACCGCCGGCACCACGTCGGGTCGGATCAGGTCAGGGCGGCGACGTCCGCGCGCGGTCCGTCCACCTTCTCGGGGGTACGCAGCCAGACGGCGGTGTCCGACGGCAGCAGTCCGTCGTCGAGTGGGCCACTGGCCAGCAGCACCTCCCCGTCGGCGGGCATCGGCACCGCCGCGTCGGTGAGGTTGACCAGGCAGCGGAAGCCTCCGCCGCGGCTGAAGGCCAGCACGCCGTCCGGGGCGGGCAGCCAGGTCAGCTCGCCGTCGCCGAGCGCCGCCTCGCCCCGCCGGACGCGGATGGCCTCCCGGTACAGCTCCAGCATCGAGGCCGCGTCGCCGGTCTGGGCCAGCGCCGTCCGGTCCTTCCAGTCGGCCGGTTGAGGCAGCCAGGGTGCCGCCGAGCCCTCCGGGCTGAACCCGAACGGCGGCTCGTCACCGGCCCAGGGCAACGGGACCCGGCAACCGTCCCGACCGGGGTCGACGCGGCCGGAACGTTCCCACATCGGGTCCTGCCGCAGCGCGTACGGGATGTCCTCGACCTCCCAGAGCCCCAGCTCCTCGCCCTGGTAGACGTAGACGGCGCCGGGCAGCGACAGCGACAGCAGCGCGGCGGCCCGCGCCCGACGGGTGCCCAGCTCCAGGTCGGTGGGGATTCCCTCGCGCTTGGCGGCGAAGCTGAACGTGGTGTCCGCCCGGCCGTAGCGGGTGACATGCCGGGTCACATCGTGGTTGGAGAGCACCCAGGTGGCCGGCGCGCCGACCGGCGCGTGGGCGCTGAGCGTGCCGTCGATGCTCTCCCGCAGCGCCGACGCGTCCCAGGCGCAGCCGAGGAAGTCGAAGTTGAACGCGGCGTGCAGCTCGTCGGGGCGCAGGTAGTTGGCGAACCGCTGCCGGTCCGGCAGCCACACCTCGCCAATCAGCGCGCGGTCGTCGTACGAATCGGCGACCCGCCGCCAGCCCCGGTAGATGTCGTGCACGCCGTCCAGGTCGTGGAACGGGTGCGGCCGGTCCGGCTCGACCTCCGGCAGCGTCCCGTCCTTCACCAGCAGGCCCGCGGAGTCGATCCGGATGCCGTCGACGCCCCGGTCGAACCAGAACCGCAGGATGTCCTCGAACTCGGCCCGTACCCGGGGGTGGTCCCAGTTGAAGTCCGGCTGCTGCGGGGCGAAGAGATGCAGGTACCAGTCACCGGGCGTGCCGTCCGGGTTGGTGGTGCGGGTCCAGGTCTCGCCACCGAACTCGCCGACCCAGTCGGTGGGTCGCTCGTCACCGTTCGGGCCCCGGCCGGGACGGAACCAGAACAGGTCCCGCTCGGGCGCACCCGGACCGCCGGCCAGCGCGGCCCGGAACCACGGGTGCGCGTCGGAGCAGTGGTTGGGCACCACGTCGACGATCGTCCGGATGCCCAGGTCGTGCGCCTCCGCGATGAGCGCCTCGACCTCGGCGAGCGTGCCGAAGACCGGATCGATGTCGCGGTAGTCGGACACGTCGTACCCGGCGTCGGCCATCGGCGACGGATACCAGGGACTGAACCAGATCGCGTCGATGCCAAGCGCGGACAGGTGGTTCAGGCGGGAGCGGATACCTGCGATGTCACCGATGCCGTCGCCGTTGCCGTCGGCGAAGCTGCGTGGGTACACCTGGTAGATAACGGCTCCTCGCCACCACGGACTGCTGTCTGCTGTGGACACGAGCACCTGCTTTCTGCGTCAGTACGTCGCCGGGTACGCCGGTGGCGATTGTGTGTCGGACGAACGGCCGTTGTTCGCTCCGCTGTCTTCGGTGGTGGCTATCCCTTGATGCTGCCGGCGGTCAGGCCAGACATGATGTTCCGCTGGAAGATCAAAAAGACGATAACGGTCGGGATGGCGGCGATGACCGATGCGGCGATCACGACGTTCATCGGCGTTCCACCCGCGAAGGAGTAGATGCCGACACTGACCGTCCGGGTCTCCGGCGAGGGCATGACCAGCTTCGGCCAGAGGAAGTCCTTCCAGACCGCCGTCATGGCCAGGATCGCGACGACGCCGAGGATCGGGCGGGACATCGGCAGGATGATCGACCAGAGCGTCCGCAACGGTGTCGCCCCGTCCACCAGAGCCGCTGCCATCAACTCCTCGGGAATCGAGTCGAAGAACCGCTTCAGCAGAAAGATGTTGAACGCGTTCGCCACCAGCGGCAGCCAGATGGCGAACGGTGAGTCGAGCAGATTGATGTGCAGGATCGGCAGGTCGATCACCGTGACGTACTGGGGGACGATGAGCACCATCGCCGGGATCATCAGCGTGGCGAGCATCAGCCCGAGGATCACGTTGCCGAAGACCGGTCGCAGTTTCGACAACGAGTACGCGGCGGCGGCGTCGAACACGAGCTGGAACAGCACCGCGCCGATCGCGTAGTAGAACGTGTTGAACAGCAGCTTGGCGAGTTCCAGGTTGTTCCAGGCGTCGATGTAGTTCTGCGGCTGCGGGTCCTTCGGAAACAGCGTGGGTGGGGTCTGGGCGATCTCCTGGCCGGACTTGAGCGCGCCGGTGACCATCCAGTAGAGCGGCCCGAGGAAGACGAGCGTGAACGCCGTCACGACGACGACCAGCAGCGTCCAGTAGATGATCCGCCCGCGTCCCCGGCTGACCTGGGCGTGGGAGACGAGGGTCCGGGTTCCGGAATCCTGTGCCATTGCGCGCCGTCCTAGTCCTGTGTCGCAGTCAGCCGCACGTACACGGCGGAGAAGCCGGCCAGCACCACGAGCATGAGCACGCCCAGCGCGGCAGCGCCGTTGAGGTCGTTCTGGAAGAACCCGTGCTGGTAGATGAGGTACGCCACGGTGGTCGCGGAATCCTCCGCGCCCGCGCCGTTGGCGAGGATCAGTGGCTCGATGAAGAGCTGCATCGTGGCGACGATCTGGATCATCGCCAGGAGCGCGAGGATGAGCCGGGTCTGCGGGATCGTCACGTGACGGATCCGCTTGAAGATCCCGGCGCCGTCGAGTTCGGCGGCCTCGTACAGCTCGCCGGGGATGTTCTGCAACGACGCCAGGTAGATCAGGACCGCGCCACCCATGTTCATCCAGGTGGAGGCGATCACCATGGCCGGCATCGTCATCTCCGGCGACTGCATCCACTGCGACGTGGGCAGGTGCAGCGCCTTGAGGATCGCGTTGAACAGCCCCGCCTCGCTGGGGTCGTACGCGTAGAACTTGAAGAGGTACAGGGCCGAGGCCGGCGGGAGCATCACCGGCAGGTAGACCAGGATCCGCAGGTACCCCTTGGCGTGCCGGAACTCGTTGAGCAGGATCGCCACGAAGAACGGCACCGCGTACCCGAGCACGAGCGCGAGCAGCGTGAAGTAGAAGGTGTTCTTCCACGCGGGCCAGAAGCTGGGGTCGGCGAGGAGCCGGGAGTAGTTGTCCCAGCCCACCCAGGTCGTCTCGCCGCGCCTGGTGCGCTGGAAGCTCATGACGACGCCACGGACCATCGGGTACCAGGAGAAGACCACGAAGCAGAGCACGGCGCCGATCAGGAAGGCGTGCCCGGTGAGGTTGTCCCGTACCTTGCGGCCGAGGCTCGTACGCGTCGGCCCTGCCGCGTACGACGGCATCGGGCTGCCCGGTTTGCCGGGGGCCTGGGGTGCGGCGGTGATCGCCACGGCGCTCTCCTGCGAAGGTCGGTGAGGCGGACGGTGTGGCACGGGGTGTGGGGGCCGGTGGGCCGACCCCCACACCCGCGGATCAGCTCTGCGCGGCGAGGAGCTGGTTGACCTTGCCCTCGGCCGTCTTGAGCAGCGCGTCGATGTTCGCGTTCGGGTTCGTCAGCACTCCGGACATCACGGCGTCGAGCACCGCGTAGATCGCCTGAGCGTTGCGCGGCTCACCCTTGATCGGCACCGGGGTCGCCTCGAAGAGGGCGAAGTTGGTGGTGTCGACGTTCGCATTGGCCTTGCGCAGTTCGAGTTCCTGCTTCTGCACCTCGCTGCCGTTGGCGAACAGCAGCGGCTGGGGCAGACCCACCGGGTAGTTCTGCGGCTTGGCGCGCACGTAGTCGAACTGCCCCTTGCCCGGGGTCAGCTTCTGGTACGCGATCCACTTCAGACCGGCCTTGACCTGCTCGGGAGAGAGGCCCTTCTTGAAGAAGTAGCCCTCGCCACCACCGAGCGTGCCCTTCGCCGGACCGTCCTGGCCGGGCAGCGGGCTCATCGCCCAGTCCTGGAACTTGCCCTGGAACTGGCTGACGATCGCCTGGGTGGCATCAGGTGCGCCGATGAACATGCCGACCTTGTTGGCGCCGGCGTTCGTCAGCAGATCGCCCCACTGGAGAAGCTGGCGGGAGCCCATGCTGTTGTCGCCGTACCGCATGTCCTTGAGGTTCTGCAGGACCTGCTTGCCCATCGCGTTGTTGAAGTCGGCCTTTTTGCCGTCGGCCGTGAGCACCTGGCCGCCCTGCGAGTAGAGCAGTGAGGTGAAGTGCCAGCCGCCGGTGTTGCCGGCGCTGTACTCCGAGTAGCCGGCGATGCCGTTGCCGAGCGCGGAGATCTTCTTGGCGGCGGCCCGGACCTCGCCCCACGTCTTCGGCGGGTTGTTGACGTCCAGCCCGGCCTGCTGGAACAGGACCTTGTTGTAGACCAGGCCCATCGAGTAGTTCTTCACCGGTACGGCGTAGAGCTTGCCGCCGTCGCTGAAGACCTCCTTGAGCGCCGGGTCGACGCTGTCCCAGGTGGAGATCGTGTCCTTGTTGACGTATTCGGAGATGTCCATCGCCTGACCGGAGTCGAGCACCTGCTGGAGATCGGTCATGTAGCCGTAGAACACGTCCGTCACGGTGCCGCCGGCCAGGCGGGCGGTGAAGTCCGGCGGGTTGTTGCACTGCTCGCCGACGCTCACGCTCTTGACGATGATGTCGGGGTTCTGCTTCTGGAACTCGACGACGTCGTCGTTCCAGTTCTTCAACAGCTCTTTCTGGGCACCGACCGGCTGGCAGTCGACGGTGATGGTGACCTTGCCGCCGGCGGTCGCGTCCTTGTCGTCACTCTTCGTGGAGCAAGCGGTGAGGCTGAACCCCAGGCCGGCCACGAGCGCCAGGGTCGCAGCCCTTCGGTATTGCGGTACGGACATCTGTCCATCCCTTCGGGAACGGGTGTCTCCGTGAGGTGCGCTGATGCGGTGATACGACCTGACGCCCTGTAGCTGCGCCGGAGCCAGGTGTGAGTGGAGTCACTGTAACGAGCACGACTCATTTCAGCAAGGTGTCGACGATGTTTTGAAAGGACTCGACATTGCGGCGACAGAGGGCGACAGGATGCGGGATTGCGCCCGTTATCGGGCTACTTGCGCACCAAAAAGGCCGCCGACCGCGAGAGCGGTCGACGGCCTTCGGGAAGGTAGGTCAGTAGGGCGGAGCGGGGTCAGCGACCGGGCGCGGGCGCGGTGGAGCCACGCACCACCAATTCCGGCTCGAACAGCAACTCGTCCTGGAGGACGCCGACACCCTCGATCTGGGTCACCAACAGGTCCACCGCGGCCTGCCCCATCGTCTCGATCGGCTGCCGGACGGTGGTCAACGGCGGATCGGTGCAGGTCATGAACGCGGAGTCGTCGAAGCCCACCACCGAGATGTCCGTCGGCACCGCGCGGCCCAGGCGCCGGGCAGCCCGGATCGTGCCCAGAGCCAGGACATCGCTGGCGCAGATGATGCCGGTCACGCCGCGCTCGACAAGTTTCGTCGCGGCCACCCGCGCGCCCTCCATCGAGAAGCTGGACCGCTCCACGCACTCCTGTTCGGCGGCTCCCCAGTCCGCGGCCTGGACCATCGCGTCCAGCTTGCGGCGGGACGGCACGTGCCCCTCCGGACCGAGCACCATGCCGATGCGCTCGTGGCCGAGTGAGCGCAGATGCCCGTACGCCTGCTCCACCGCCACCGCGTCGTCGGTCGAGACCCGGGGGAAGCCCAACTCGTCCACACCGGCGTTGACCAGCACCACCGGAAGGCCCCGGTCGGTCAGCCGCCGGTAGTGGTCGTGCCGGGCGTCGGCGAGCGCGTACGAGCCGCCGGCGAAGATCACGCCGGACACCTGGTGGTCGAGGAGCATCTCGACGTAGTCCATTTCAGACACGCCGCCGATGGTGCGGGCGCAGAGCGCCGGCGTGTAGCCGCGCTGGGCGAGCGTCCCGGTGACCACCTCGGCGAGCGCCGGGAAGATCGGGTTCTGCAACTCGGGCAGCACGAGCCCGACCAGCCGGGCACGCTCACCGCGCAGCTTGGTCGGCCGCTCGTAGCCGAGCACGTCGAGCGCGGTCAGCACCGCGGTCCGCGTCGCCTCGGAGACACCGTCCCGACCGTTGAGCACCCGGCTGACGGTGGCCTCGCTGACGCCCGCCTTCTTGGCAACTTCAGTCAACCGCTTGGTCACGGCCGCAATCGTACGTCAAGGAAATGAAAGAAATGAACCGCGAGACGGTCGGATTTTGCTGTGCAACTGTCGCAGCTTGCCACGATTCATCCGGGCCGACTTCGGCCGTCGTCGTCAGGACAGGTCGCGCAACGCGTCCTCGATCGCGCGGTGGAAGGTCGGGTACGCGTAGATCATGTGCCGCAGTTGGCTCAGTGGCACGGCCGCGTGCACCGCCACCACGAGCGCCGACAGCACCTCGCCACCGGCCGGACCGACCGACGTCGCGCCGATCAGCACGCCCTGGTCGGCGTCCGCGACGAGCTTGATGAAGCCCTCGTCACCGACGCGGTGGATCCAACCCCTCGTCGAACTGCTCAGCTTGGTGAACCCGACCTGCACGTTGATGCCGCGGTCGCGGGCCTGCTGCTCGGTCAGCCCGACGGCGCCGACCTCGGGATCGGTGAAGGTCACCCGGGGCAGCGCCCGATAGTCGGCGCGCGGGACGGTGCCGGCCGATCCGCTCGACCCGCTGGCGGCCAGCGAACTGGAGGAGCCCATCGCGCCGCCGACGACGCTGGCGGTCCCACTCGCGTCCGGGCCGGCCGTCGCCTGCCGATAGTGGGCGAGCACGTCGGACACCACGATGGCCGCCTGGTACATGGCGATGTGGGTGAACGCCCCCTCGCCGGTCAGATCACCCACCCCCCAGATGCCGTCGGTGACGTGCATCCGGTCGTCCACCGGCAGGTAACGCTGCTTGGCGTCGACGCCGACGGTGTCCAGCCCCAACTCCTCCAGGTGCGCCCGACGCCCGGTGACGACGAGCAGTCGCTCCGCGGTGAACTCCGCCCCGCCACCGCCGTGCAGCGTGAAACGGTCACCGTCGTGTCCGACCCGTTCGGCGCGTACCCCGGTGTGGATCTCGACGCCGTCGGCGCGCAGCGCGGCGGCGGCCACGTCGGAGGCCTCCGGCTCCTCCACGGCCAGCACCCGGTCCAACGCCTCCACCACGGTGACGCGGACGCCGAAGCGGGCGAAGACCTGGGCCAGTTCCAGCCCGATCGCGCCGCCTCCAAGCACCAGCAGCGACTCCGGCAGCTCCTCGACCTCGATGGCCTGGTGGTTGGTCCAGTACGGCGTACCGGCCAGGCCGTCGATCGGCGGCACCGAGGGCCGGGTACCGGTGCCCAGGACGATGCCGTGCCGGGCCTGGAAGACCTGGTCGCCGACGCGGACCCGCCCCGGACCGTCGAGCCGGCCACTGCCCCGGACGAACCGGCCACCCTTGCCGGTGAACCGGTCGACCGCGACCTTGTCGTCCCAGGTGTCGGTGGCCTCCTCGCGGATCCGCTTCGCCACCGGCGCCCAGTCCGGCTGGACCTGCGCCGTACCCGCGAGCCCGTCGACCCGACGCGCCTCGGCCAGCGCGTTCGCCGCCCTGATCATCATCTTGCTCGGGATGCAGCCCCAGTAGGGGCACTCGCCGCCGACCAGGTCCCGTTCGATGCCGACGACGCTCAGGCCGGCATCGGCGAGTCGCTCGGCCACCTCCTCGCCGCCAACCCCGAGCCCCACCACGACAACATCAACCAGCTCCGGCTCTGCCACCCCGACAGCATCCCCCAGCAGCCGCGCCCCGGCCATCGGGGTCCGGAAAAGTCGGCCGGTTCACCGCGCCGGAGCGCCTACGGTGATCGGATGCACCCACGCTTCGGCCCCGTCCGGGACTGCTTCCACGACCTGCTGGCCTCCGGCCGGGAGACCGGTGCGAGCCTCACCATCTGGTACGACGGCCGGCCCGTGGTCGACCTGGTCGGCGGTTTCCGCACCGGCGACGGACCGTCCAGCCAACCGTGGCGGCCGGACACCCTGGTCAACGTCTACTCGGTCGGCAAGCCGGTGGCCGCGCTGTGCCTCCTGCTCCTCGTGGACCGGGGGCGCGTCGACCTCGACTCGCCCGTCGCGGAGTACTGGCCGGAGTTCCGTGCGCCGGCCACCGTACGACACGCCCTGTCGCACACGTCCGGGCTGCCGGCGTTCCCGGTGCCCCGGCCGGCCACGGCGATCGCGGACTGGGATCTGCTCGCCGGCGACCTGGCCGCCGCCGAGCCCGAATGGCCGCCGGGGTCGCTGGCCGGCGAGCACGCCTGGACGTACGGCCATCTGGTCGGCGAGCTGGTCCGCCGGGTGGACGGCCGGAGCGTGGGTCGATTCCTGGCCGACGAGATAGCCGGCCCGTGGCAGCTCGACCTCGGGTTCGGGCTGGCCGAGGCGGACCAACGGCGCTGCGCGGACCTGCGCTACGGCGACCCGGAGTGGCCGATCCGCAAGCTGGGAGACCCGGAGACGCTGCGGGCGAGAGCGCTGGGCAACCCGGCCGGCGGGCTGGACGTCGCCGTCGTGAACAGCCCGCTGTGGCGGGCCGCCGAGATGCCGGCGGTCAACCTGCACGCCACCTCCGTCGGCCTGGGCCGGCTCTACGCGGGTCTGCTGGCCGGCTGCCTCCTGGACGGCGTACGACTGTTCAGCCCCGCCCTCCTCGACGAGGCGACCCGGGTCCAGTACGACGGCCCGGACGTGGTGCTGGACCGCCGGGCCCGGTGGACGCTGGGCATGCAGTGGGAGCCGGACGGCAGTTGGGGCATGGGCGGAATCGGCGGCAGCAGCGCGTGGGCCGACCCGGAACGCGGCTACACGCTCGCGTACGTCACCGCACACCTCGCCGAGCACGACCGGGTCGACGAGCTGGCCGAGGTGCTGCACTCCTGCCTCTGATCAGCGCAGCCACACCGGGTCGGTGCCGGGCACGGTGAGCGGCGGCGGATAGTCCAGCGTGCGGCGAATCTCGTCCGGCAGCTTCCACGGCTGGTGGATGGCCTTGCCCGACACCTGCGCCAACTCCGGCACCCAGCGGCGCACGTAGTCGCCGGCCGGGTCGTACCGCTCGGCCTGCCGGACCGGGTTGAACCCCCGGTACGGCTTGGTGTCGTTGCCGGTGCCGGCGACCCACTGCCAGTTGCCCGAGTTGTTGGCCACGTCGCCGTCGAGGAGCCAACGGAAGAAGACCTGCACGCCGGCCCGCCAGTCCTGCCCCAGGTGCTTGGTCAGGTAGCCGGCGGTGATCAGCCGGGCCCGGTTGTGCTGCCAACCCTGTGCCCGCATCTGCCGCATCCCGGCGTCCACGATCGGCATGCCCGTCCGGCCCTCGGCCCAGACCGCGAGGGCGTCGTCGTCGTAGCGCCACTCTTCGGTGGCGCCCTTGCGGTAGGCGGCCGTCGAGATGTCCGGGAACGCGGCGGTGACCTGGTAGTAGAAGTCGCGCCAGCAGATCTGCCGCACGAACGGACCGGACCGGTCACCGGCACGGTTCGCCACCGACAGCGGCGACACGCAACCGAAACGCAGGTACGGGCTGAGGCGGGAGGTGTCGTCGCCGGCCATGTCGTCGTGCTGGTCGTCGTACCGGCCCAGCTCGGGCAGCCAGTCGGTGAGCCGCTGCCGGGCGACGCGTTCGCCGCCGACCGCCGCCTCCGGCGACTCCCCCGCCGGCGGCGCCGGCAACCGGCCCACGCTCACCCCGTCGGGCAGCACGACCCGGCGGGGCGCGGCCAGTTCCTCGCGCCACCGCGCGGCCGTCCACGCCCGGTGGTACGGGCTGAACACCCGGTAGTGGTCGCCTCCTCCGCCGGGCCGCAGGGCGCCCGGCTCGACGACCGTCAGACCCGGGAAGAGCCGCAGGTGCAGCCGGTGCCGCTCGCACTCGGCGCGCAGTCGAAGCTCCCGGCGGCGGGCGTAGTGGCTGACGTCGGCGGAGAGCGCGACGGCGGTGGCGCCGACCTTGCCGGCCAGCCGGACCGTCTCGGCCACCGGGTCGCCGCGCCGCACCACGAGGTCGCCGCCGCGCTCGCGCAGCGCGTCACGCAGGTCGGCGAGCGCCTGGTGCAGGAACCGGGTGCGGTTGGCCGACAGCCCGGTCAGGGTCGGGTCGAGCACGTACAACGGCACCACCCGGTCGAACGCCGCGCAGGTGGTGGCCAGCGCCGGGTGGTCGTGCACCCGCAGGTCGCGGGTGAAGAGCACGACCGCGGTGCCCCCGGTCACCGGGCCGCCGGCTGGACCGTCGGGCCCGGGATGGCGACCGGGGTACCCGTCGACGTCAGCAGAGCGCGCGCGGCCACCGCCATCCGTCGCCGCTGCGGCACCAGGGCGCGACGGGCGAAGACGTCGTAGTCCTGCGCGGCCACCTCGTCGAGGATGCCGCCGTAGAGCGCGTACGCCGTGCGCATGCACGCCTGCGAGGCGGGAGCGAGCATGGTGATGCCCGGCGCTGCGGCGGCGTAGTGCGCCTGGGCCCGGGTCACCTCGTACTCGATCAACTCGCGCGTGCGGGGCGTGCCCTGCCCCCGGTCGCGGGCCTCGATCAGCTCCTCGCGGGTGACGCCGAACTTCGCCAGGTCCTCGTCGGGGAGGTAGGTGCGGCCCCGGTCGAGGTCCTCGGCGACGTCCCGGATGAAGTTGGTGAGCTGGAACGCGAAGCCGAGCTGCCGGGCCGGCTCGCGGGCCGCCGCCGGGTCGGAGCTGCCCAGGATCGGCAGCATCATGGTGCCGATGACCGCCGCCGAACCCTCCATGTAGTCGAGCAAATGGTCGTACGTCGGGTACGAGGTGACCGTCAGGTCCATCGCCATGCTCTTGAGAAACGACGCGAAGTCGTCCCGGTCGAGATCGAAGATGGCGATCGTGTGCAGCACGGCCGGCAGCAGCGGGTCGTCAACCGACGCGCCGTGCAGTCCGGCCACGAACCTGCTGGCCCAGTCGTCGAGCAGGGCCGCACGCTCGGCCGGCGGCAGGTCCTCGGTGCTGTCGACGATCTCGTCGGCGTACCGGGTGAATCCGTAGAGCGCGTGCACATGTCGCCGTTTCCACGCCGGAAGCAGCCGGGTGGCGAGATAGTAGGTGCGGCCATGGCGTTTGTGCAGCTCACGGCACCGGTCATAGGCAGCGGTGAGATCCGTTTCCACCGGCCCTCCTCAAATATCGACGCACCAATCGACGCAACTCGTACCCTAGGGTACGCTCGCCCACATGGCCAACGACGCAGTTGCGGGCAACGCGATACGTGTGGCACCAGCGGAGCCAGGCGAGCGGGACGACCCGGTCCGCGCTGTCCTGGCCGCTTACACCCAGGACCTGATCACAGCGGTCGACGAGACCCTGTCCACCTTCCTCACCGCCGAGGTCGACGCCCTCACCGAGATCGACGCAGCCATGGGCGGATTCGCGTCCACCGCACGCGCGGCCGTGCTGTCCGGGGGGAAGCGGATCCGGTCCACGTTCGGCTACTGGGGCTGGCGCGGGGCCGTCGGCGGCGACGAACCGCTGCCCGCGGTCCTACCCGCGCTGGCCGCCCTCGAACTGCTGCACACCTTCGCGCTGGTCCACGACGACGTGATGGACGCCTCCACCACCCGTCGCGGCCGGCCGACCGCACACGTCGCGCTCGCCGCCCAGCACGTCGCCGCCGGCCACCGGGGCGACCCCGACCGGTTCGGCGAAGCCGCCGCCGTGCTCATCGGTGACCTCTGCATGGTCTGGGCCGACAAGCTGCTCGCGCGCGCCACCATCACGCCGGCCCGGCTGTTCGAGGTCCGCCGTTGCTACGACCAGATGCGGGTCGAGACGGTCGCCGGGCAGTACCTGGACGTGCTCGGCGAGAACGACCCGGACAGCTGGTCGGTCGACCGGGCGCTGCGCGTGGCGCGCTACAAGACCGCCAGCTACACCGTGCAGCGACCGCTGCTCTTCGGCGCCAGCCTGGCCGGGGTGACGGCCGACGCCGCGCTGGTCACCGCGTACACCCGCTACGGCCTGGCCGTCGGGGAGGCGTTCCAGCTCCGGGACGACCTGCTCGGCGTCTTCGGCGATCCGGCGTCGACCGGCAAGCCGGCCGGTGACGACCTGCGCGTCGGCAAGCCCACCACGCTGCTCATGCTGGCCCGCCAACTGGCGACGCCGGGCCAGCTCCGGGCGCTGGAGCAGACCGACGGCGAACCCGTGGAACGGCTCGCCGAGGTGGTCGCCGAGACCGGCGCGGTGGCCCGGGTGGAGCGGATGATCGCCGAGCGGGTGGGCGACGCCCTGGCCGCGCTCGACAGCGCACCCGTGGACCGGACGGCGCGTACCGCGCTGACCGGGCTGGCCACCGCTGCCACCAGTCGGCGGGCCTGATGACCGAGTATCTCGAGGAGGTGGTCACGTGCGGACGGTGACAGGACGGACGGACCGGGTGGTGGTCGTGGGCGCCGGGCTGGGCGGGCTCGCCTGCGCGCTGCACCTCGCCGGCAGCGGCCGGCAGGTGACGGTGCTGGAGCGCGAGTCGTTCCCGGGCGGGCGGGCCGGGCGGCTCGCGGTCGACGGCTACGAGTTCGACACCGGCCCGACCGTGCTCACCATGCCCGACCTCATCGCCGAGGCGCTCGGGGCCGTCGGCGAGGAACTGCGCGACTGGCTCGACCTGACTCCGCTGGACCCGGCGTACCGGGCGTACTACCCGGACGGGTCGACCCTCGACGTACGCACCGACACCACCCGGATGGCGGCCGAGATCTCCCGGGTCTGCGGTCCCCGTGAGGCCGACGG
Organism: Micromonospora sp. RB23; assembly: GCF_053585025.1. NCBI lineage: Bacteria > Bacillati > Actinomycetota > Actinomycetes > Micromonosporales > Micromonosporaceae > Micromonospora > Micromonospora sp. RB23. Next base: position 471,180 of record NZ_CM132111.1, on the reverse strand, counting down.
CTACCTGCGCTTCGTCGACTACGCGCGCGAGCTGTGGCGGCTGGAGCGGGCCGACTTCATCGAGCGCAACCTGGACATGCCGACCGACCTGCTCACCGGCAACCTGCTCAAGCTGCTCACCGGCGGGGCCTTCCGCCGCCTCCAGACCAAGATCAACCAGTTCTTCCGGGACCCGCGTACCCAGCGGATCTTCTCCTTCCAGGCGATGTACGCCGGGCTCGCCCCGCACGACGCGCTGGCCATCTACGCGGTCATCGCGTACCTCGACTCGGTTGCCGGGGTCTACTTCCCCCGCGGCGGCATCCACGCGGTCTCCCGGGCGATGGCCGGCGCGGCCGAGAAGCACGGCGTGCAGATCCGGTACGACACCACGGTGACCCGGGTGGAGACCGCGAACGGCCGGGCCACCGGCGTGCTGACCGCCGACGGCGAGCTGGTGCCGGCGGACGTGGTGGTGCTCAACCCGGACCTACCGGTCGCCTACCGTGACCTGCTCCCCGCCGCGCCCGCCCGACGCCTCACCTACTCGCCGTCCTGCGTCGTCCTGCACGTCGGCTCGCGGCAGGGCTATGCGAAGATCGCCCACCACAACATCCACTTCGGACGCGCGTGGAAGGGCACCTTCGATGAGGTCATCCGCAGGGGCGAGCTGATGACCGATCCGTCGCTGCTGGTCACCAACCCCAGCCGTACCGACCCGTCGGTGGCCCCGCCCGATCGGCACACCTACTACGTGCTCGCGCCCGTGCCGAACCTCGACCGGGCGCCCTTCGAGTGGCGCGGCGACCTGACCCAGCGCTACGGCGACCAGCTCATCTCGACGCTCGAGGAGCGTGGCTACGTCGGGTTCGGCGCCGGGGTGGAGGTGTTGCAGGCGATCACCCCCGCCGAGTGGGCCGAGCAGGGCATGGCCGCCGGCACGCCGTTCGCCGCCGCGCACACCCTCTTCCAGACCGGACCGTTCCGCCCGTCGAACCTGCACCGCCACCTGTCGAATGTCGTCTTCGTCGGCTCCGGCACCCAACCCGGCGTGGGTGTGCCGATGGTGTTGATCTCTGGCAAGCTGGCCGCCGGCCGGATCACGGGAGAGGGACGATGAGCAGCCGCGAGGACCATCTCGTCGAGCTGGTCGACGACGCCGGGCGAGCCCACGGCGACACGACCGTCGCCGCCGCCCACCAACCGCCGGGGCAACTGCACCGGGCGTTCTCGGTGATGCTCGTCGACCCCGACGGCCAGGTGCTGCTGCAACGACGCGCCGCGGTCAAGACCCGGTTCCCGCTGCGGTGGGCGAACTCCTGCTGCGGCCACCCGAAGCCGGGCGAGTCGCTCACCGAGGCGGCCAACCGACGACTGCGCGAGGAGCTGGGCACCGGTCCGGTCGAGCTGACCGAGGTGGGCGTCTACGTCTACTACGCCGAGGACCCCAGCACCGGCCGGGTCGAGTTCGAGTACGACCACGTGCTGCGCGGCGACTTCCTGCCCGCCGCGCCACTGCGGCCCGACCCGGACGAGGTGGCCGAGCTGCGCTGGGCCGACCCGGCCGCCCTGGAGACCGACCTCGACCAGGACCCCCGGTCGTACGCGCCCTGGCTGGGCGGGGTGGTGAACCGGCTGCTGCGCCCCTCGGGGTCCCCGTCGGACGCCCCCGGCGCCACCATGACCCCGCCCGGATCGCCGGCGGACGACGCGGCGGAGCGGTCGGGTGGCCGATGAGGCGTTGAGCGCGGGCGCCGTCGCGCGCCGGCTGGGGGTCGCGGTCACCACGCTGCGCACCTGGCACCAGCGGTACGGGCTCGGGCCCAGCGAGCACGTGCCCGGCCACCACCGCCGGTACACACCGGCCGACCTGGCCCGCCTCGAAACCATGCGGCGGTTGACCGCCGAGGGCGTCAGCCCCGCCGAGGCGGCTCGATGGGCGCGCCAGGCGCCGGACCGCACGCCCCTGGACGCGGCCGCCCGGGGCCGGATCCGACCGGCGAACCGCGACGGGGGCGGCGCCATCGGGGTGGGCCGTGCCGGCCCGGCGGCCCGGGGCCTGGCCCGCGCCGCCATGCGCCTGGACGCAGCGGCGATCAACGAGACGATCGCGCACACGATCGCCGCCAGCGGGATCGTCGCCACCTGGGAGACCCTGCTGCGGCCCGTGCTCGCCGGCATCGGTGAACGGCACGTCGCCACCTCCGGTCTCATCGAGGTGGAACACCTGGTCTCCCGGTGCGTGTCGGAGGCGTTCGCCGCGGCCAGCCGGGCCAACGCGCCCGCCGGCCCCGCCCGGATCCTGCTCTCCTGCGCCGACGAGGAGCAGCACACCCTCCCCCTGGAAGCACTTGCCGCCGCGCTCGCCGAGGCCGGGGTGGGCTACCGGATGCTGGGCGCCCGCGTGCCGGTGGCCGCCCTCGTCGAGGCGGTCAACCGGACCGGACCGGCCGCCGTGGTGCTCTGGTCACACACCCGGGCCACCGCCGACCCGGCTCAGCTCAGCGCGCTGCTCGCCGCCCCCCGTCGCCCGCTGCTCATCCTCGCCGCCGGCCCGGGCTGGCGGGCCGACGGGCTACCCGCCGGAGTGGTCCGGCCGGTCGACCTGGCCGAGGCGGTCTCACTGGCGGTGGCGGTCCGCGACTCGCTGGACCAGTCGCGAGAGGCCTGACCGACCTGTCGGCTCCCCGATCGCTTCCACTACCGTCGAGAGGTCCGCCCACCCCGACCCTCCGGGAGCGAACAGATGCAAGCCCGCGCCGCCCTGGCGTCCGTCCTCGCCGTGGTGCTGGTCTTGTCCGGTTGCGCTCAGCCAGACACTGCCATCCACGTCGCCGGGCCGCCGCAGCCCGTCGAGTCGACCGTCGGACCCACACCGAAACCCACCCCCTCGCCGAGCGTCACCCACGCCAAGCCCACGAAGCCGCCGCTGCGACCGCTGCCGGCGAAGCTCCCGACCGGGCTGCGGCGCAACACCGGCGTACGCCCCGTGGCGTTGACCTTCGACGACGGTCCCAGCCCGGCCTGGACACCGAAGGTGCTCGACCAACTGAAGGCGGCCCACGTCACCGCCACCTTCTGCGTGGTGGGCCTCGAGGCCAAGCGGCACCCGGAGCTGATCCGGCGGATCGTCCGGGAGGGCCACCAACTGTGCAACCACAGTTGGCGCCACGACCTGGACCTCGCCCGCCGGCCGGTGGCCGACATCAAGGCCGACCTGTCCCGCACCAACAAGGCCATCCAGACGGCCGCCCCGGGCACGCCGGTGCGCTTCTACCGCCAACCTGGTGGTCGGTGGACACCCGAGGTTCTGACCGTGGCCAAGGAACTCGGCATGCTCCCGCTGCACTGGGCCGTCGACCCGCAGGACTGGGACAAGCCGACCGCCGCCACGATCGCCAAGCGGGTCCACAACGCGGCACGTCCCGGTTCCATCGTCCTGCTGCACGACGGGGGCGGAAACCGGGCCGCGACGCTCGCCGCCTGCCCCCACCTGATCGCCGACCTGAAGCACCGCTACGGCATCACCCGGCTCAAGTAGATGAGCCCTGACCTGCGGTTTCACGGCCCGCGACGACCTCGGCCATACCGGTTTTGTCGACCGGCCAGGCATCACGTATGCTTTCCAAGCCTCCGGCGGGGCCGGATGGGAGCAAGTCCGCTTGAAGTTGCGAATGTGCAATGATGGCGGGGCCGCCCTCATCGTCTAGCGGCCCAGGACGCCGCCCTTTCAAGGCGGTAGCACGGGTTCGAATCCCGTTGGGGGCACGACCGGCGCAAGCCGGAGCAACACAAGCTAGGTCCTGTGGAGCAGTTGGAGTGCTCGCCGCCCTGTCAAGGCGGAGGTCGCGGGTTCAAGTCCCGTCAGGACCGCAGCGCTGACGCCGCGCATCGCGCGGCGTTCTGCGTATCGGAGCGTGTGATCCTGTCAGCAGTTCGATCTGCTGGCGGGTAGCATGAGCCGAGCAATACGGCCAGGTAGCTCAGTTGGTACGAGCGTCCGACTGAAAATCGGAAGGTCGGCGGTTCGACCCCGCCCCTGGCCACATAGCCTTTCGCCGGGCTACAGAGGTCCCCACCAGCGAATACGCAGGTGGGGATCTTGCTTCGTACGCCCTGTCCGCGTTGATCGACTCGCTTTCGGCGAAGTCGGGGTATCGCAGCGACCGGGATACCGCGATATCGCCGAAGCCGAGTCGATCAACCGAGTCGGGCGCGCTGGGCGGTGGTCACTGGTCCCGGTGGCCCTGGTGGCGGTGCTGGGCGATCCCACCCTGGATCGCCTCCCACACGCTGCGCCCGGCCTGCCGGATGCTCTCGCTCGCCTGCTCGGCGAGCTGCGCCGCGCTCTGCGCCGCCGCCTGCGCCCCGCCGGCGACACCACCGCCAACCTGCCCGCCACCTCCGCCGTGCTGGCCGGCACCCGGCGGGCCACCGCCGTGCTGGCCGCCGCCCTGCGCTCCACCACCAGTCGGCCCGCCACCGGAGGGCCCACCACCGGCTTGGCCACCACCGTGCTGGCCGCCGCCCTGCGCCCCACCACCAGTCGGCCCGCCACCGGAGGGCCCACCACCGGCCAGCCCACCACCGGCTTGGCCACCACCGGCTTGGCCACCACCGGCTTGGCCGCCCTGAGCCCGATCACCCTGGCCGCCCTCGCCGCGCCCCGCCGGGCCGCCACCAGCCCGACCGGCCCCAGCCGGACCACCGCCTTGGTCGCCCCCAGCCGGACCACCGCCGGACGGACCACCGCCGGGCTGCCCCCTGCCACCTTGGCCACCGGTAGGAGCGCCGAGCGGGCCCGGAGCGGGGGTCGGAACGGGCGGACCGGCCGACGGACTCACCGGGCGGGCCGGTCGTACCCGCGTCTGGTCGCCGGCCCCGCCTGGCACACCCGCCTGCCGGGCCAGTTCGTCGCGGACGTTGCCGTGCTGCGCGCGGGCGGTGATCTCGGCGGCGCCGGCCGCCAACTGCTCGCTACTGCGGTTCACGTCGTCGAGCGCGCCGCTGCCCGCCCGGGAGAGGGATTCGATGACCTGCGGGTTGTTGTCGATGGTGTCGAGCGCGCGGCCCAGGAGTGTCACCAACTGCTCCAGCCGTACCCGTAGCTGCGCCTCGGCGTGCACCCCGTCGATGTCCAGTTCGACGCCGTGCAGGTGGACCCGTACGCCGGCGTCGAGTTGGAGCAGGTTGGCCAGCCGGGCACGGAGCGAGATGTCGGCGTCCAGCCCGTCCACGACCAGCCGGATCGAGTCGACCGAGACCTTCGGGATGTCCAGGAGGACGTCCGGGTCTCCGGTGTCGACGTCCCGGTCCGGCCTTCGCTGCTGCGCGTTCTCGCTCATGCTCTCCGCTCCGCCCGTACGGGACCCGGTCGTCCGGGGCCGTCCGGCGCGGTTACCCGCTTTCCGGCGGGGCATCCCGTGCGTAACGGCTCGGCAACCCACTGTCTGGAACAGGGCACCATACGAAGCTGCACACCCGGGCATCAGCCGGTATGGTCCGGGCCTATGGGACAGGGGATGGCTGATCCGGCCGACATTCGGCAGGACCTTGAGCGGTTCTCCTTACGGTGCAGCCTCCTCGTCCCCGGTTCCGCCGAGCGGGCGTTCGCCGTGTTCACGGACGAGCTGACCGAGTGGTGGGTCACCGAGTACACCTGGTCCGGGCCGGAAGCTCTGGCCGAGCTGGGTATGGAGCCGCGGGCCGGCGGCATGCTCTACGAGATCGGCCCGTACGGCTTCCGCGCCGACTGGGGCCGGGTGCTCACGTGGGATCCGCCTCGACGGCTGGTCTTCGCCTGGCAGCTCGGGCCGGACCGGGTACCGGTGCCGGACCCGGCGAAGGCGAGTGAGGTCGAGGTGCTGTTCCTGGCCGACGGGCCCGAACGGACCCGGGTCGAGCTGGAGCACCGGCACTTCGACCGGCACGGCGAGGCGGCCGAGGGCTATCGCAAGGCCCTCACGGCGGGCTGGCACGAGTTGCTGACCCGCTATCTCGCCACGGTGTCGCGCGGCCAGCACACCGCCTGAGCGGCGTCACCGGTCGAGCTGTCGACCCACCCGGCCGGTGTCCAGGTTGCGGCCGCCCAGGTGCGCGCGGCTGCCCGCCTCGGCGCCGGAGCCGAAGCCCGTGCCGCCGAGCCGACGGGCCGGGGCGGTACGCAGTCGCGGGTACTCCTCGGTGAGCCGCCGCTGCACCTGGTCGGAACGGTCGGCCAGCACCAACGCCATCGACGTGGCGCCCGACTCGCTGGCCGCCGCCGACTCGGCCGCCCAGAGCCGACCCCCGATGACCTCTGCGAAGCCGGCGAGCCAGGACCGCCGGAAGGCGGCCGGATGGTCGTCCGCCGGCACCGCCGTGGCCGCCAGCCCGTGTGCGGCCTGTACGAGCAGTGAGGTGAATAGCAGGTCCACGCGTTCGAGGTCGCTGGCGAAGCCGAACAGGTGGGCGACGAACCCGTTGCCCTGCTTGCGCCGGACGCAGCGGCAGCGCAGCGGTTCGGCGACCGCCGCGAGCAGGCCGACCTTGTCCCGCGCGTACGGGGCGACGATGTCGAGCACGCGGTCGCCGACCGGGTCGGTGGTCGGGTCGCGGACCGCCAGCAGCGCCCTGTCGACGCCGTAGCGGGCGATCAGCTCGGTCGCCTTGGCGGTGAACGCCGCCGACTCGGCGGGCGTGCAGGCCGGGTCCTCGGCCTGGGCGAGCAGCTTGCGCACCTTGCTGAGCATGGCCTCGGACATGCCCCAGAGCTATCACACCCGACCGACGATCCGGGATCACGCCGCTATTGATCGATCAGTATCATCGTCACGGTCAGCTCGTCCGTCCAATACGGACAGTCAGTTAACTGTTTCCGGAGGCCGCCTGCATGTCATCCCCGACCGCTCGCCTGCTCGCCGTCGCCACCGTCGCCGCGCTGCTCGCCACCGGCGCACCCGCCAGCGCCGCCACCGTCAGCCCGGGCGCCGACTCCACCGACTTCACCTCGGGGCCGAACCTCTTCGCCCCGCTCGCCACGTGCTACGGCGGCGCGGTCCGCTCGTTCTTCCAGACCGGCGGGTACGGCGGCCAGGCCGGGCCGTACCGCACGACAAGCCGGTGCCGCGACATCAACGTCCGCAACACCAGCGCGTACGCCACCGAAGCCTGCGTGATCTTCATCGACAAGACCGGCAACTGCAACTACTGGACCTACCTGCCGGCCAATTCCGGCTGGACCACCGTCGCCACGAACGTCCGGGACGGGGTCAACTTCCGGGTCCGCTTCGAGAACCTGCGCTACGAGTACGAGCCGCTGGTCGCGTACCACGCCTTCTGAACGGGCCCGCGCGGACGCGGCACCCGAAGCGGGTGCCGCGTTCAGCCGGCGCGGCTGCGCAGGGTGGCGATCGTCGAACCGGCGAGTGTGAGCAGGCAGTCGGAGAGCAGCCCGTCGGCCGCCGCCGCACCGAACAGCGCCTCTCCGGTCGGTACGTCCCGGTTGGCGTAGGCGCTCACGAAGCGGGCCACCCAGCGGGTGTCGTAGTCCGCCTGCTCGATGTCCGGGAAGTCCAGCGCGCATCCGCTGCCCGGCGGCGCGTCGCCGACCATCGTCGCGGCCAGGCACCAGGCCACCCCGTACGCCCCGGACAGGCCGGCCCGGTCGACGACGGCGTCGAACGCACCCGTCACGGCGTCCCCGTCCCCGGCCAGCGCCGAATGGAGCACGGCGGTCGCGTCGTCGAACGTCTGCTGTGGTAGGTCCGTCACCCAGCGCACAGTAGGACGGGGGGTCAAGCCACCGTGTTTCCGTCACTCTGCGTACTCAACGCGAGCGACCTGCGCATTACGCCACCTCCACGGTCCCGCGGCCGGCCTCGGCACGCTAATGTGCGCAGCGGACCTTCGCCGGAGGAAGGACGACCATGCTCGTATCACGCCGCTCGCGGGTAGCCACACTGGCTGCCTGCGCGACGATCCTGCTCGCCACAAGCGCTTGCGGGGATGACAAGGCCACCGAGGGAAGCGCCCAACAGGTGCGCCTCTACGGCACGGACGGCAACATGCTCAACTCCTATCCAGCGGAGTTGAAGGAGCGCGCCGACCTCGTCGATGGAATGAAGGGGACCACGCCACTCACTCCGCTGCCCGACGACTTCAAGAGCCGGCTACGGTCCGTGAATCCGGCACTGACGGACTACCTCTACTCCGCCGAGACGTACGACGCCGTCGTGATCGGCGTGCTCGCCGCCCAGATGGCCGGCAGCACCGACCCGGCCGCCATCGCCAAGCAGATCGTCGGCGTGACCAACAACGGTCAGCGCTGCGAGGACCCGGCCAGTTGCCTCACGCTGGCCCGCGCCGGGCAGGACATCGAATACCGCAGCGTCTCGCTGACCCGCGCCGGCTTCACCGACAAGGGTGAGCCGGCCACCGCGAGCTACGCCACGCTGACCTTCGACGGCCAGCAGCTCAACGACGGCAAGACCGAGTTCGTCGGCGCGGGCGCCGAGTCGGCGGCGAGCACCAAGACCCCGCCGAAGGGCAAGAAGCCACGGGCCGGTGACGCCGACGACCAGAAGCCGCTGATCGTGGGTGGCCTGCTGCCGAAGACCGGCGACCTGGCGATCGCGTACCCGCCGATGGCGGCCGGCGCGGCACTGGCCATCAAGGAGATCAACGCCGCCGGCGGCGCGTTGGGCAAGCCGGTGACGTGGAAGGACGGCGACGACGGCACCAGCCCCGCGGTGGCCAAGGCGACCGTCGCCAAGCACGTGGCGGACGGGGTCAGCATCATCATCGGCGCGGGCGCCTCGGGCATCTCCCGGGAGGTGCTGCCGGACGTGGTCAAGGCCGGGAAGATCCTCTTTTCCCCGTCGAACACCGACGCCAGCCTGACCGACGTCGAGGACAAGGGTCTCTACTTCCGTACCGCCCCGCCGGACAGCCTCCAGGGCCGGGCGCTGGCCGACGTGGTCCTGCGCGACGGGTCGCAGAAGATCGTCATCGTCGCCCGTAAGGACTCCTACGGCGAGGGTCTGCAGGCCACCGTCCGTGACGAGCTGGAGAAGGCCGGCATCCCCGGTGACCGACTCAAGCTGCTCACGTACGACCCGCCGGCCGACGCCAAGGCTCCGCCGGTGGACTTCTCCGGCGGCGCGAAGGAGATCAAGGCGTTCGGCGCGGACGCCGTCCTGATCATCGGTTTCAGTGAGTCGGCCCAGGTGATCCGGGCACTCGCCGACAGCGGGGTGCAGATCCGGCACTGAGCACCACCCACGGACGACGACGGCCGCACCGGCTCGACAGTCGGTGCGGCCGTTTCCGTTGGCCGCGTCAGCGGGTCCGGCGGCGTTCCAGGAACTCGGTCATGCGGCGGTGCTTCTCCTCGTCCTCGAAGAGCACCGCCTGACTCACCAGGTCGAGCTGTGGGTGCGCGGCGGCGGGCGCGTCGACGGCCAGTTTGGTGAGCCGCAACGCCAGGGGTGCGGCCTGGGCCATCTCGTCCAACAGCCCGTGCGCCGTCGCCAGCAGCTCCCCGGGCTCGTCCACCACCCGGTTGACCAGACCGATCCGCAGGGCCTCCGCCGCGTCCACCCGACGTCCGGTGAACAGCAGCTCCTTCGCCCGGCCTTCGCCGACGAGGGCGGGCAGTCGGTGGGTCGCGCCCGCGCCGGCCAGAATGCCCAACCGCACCTCCGGCTGGCCGAACACCGCCCGGGCCGTGCACACCCGAAGATCGCAGGCGTACGCCAGTTCCGCGCCGCCGCCCAGCGCCGGCCCGTCCACGGCGGCCACGCTCGGCATGGGCAGTGCCCTGATCCGCGCGAAGGCCGCCGAGTTGATCGCGGCCAGAGCGTCCGTGCGACCCCGCTCGCGGAGCTGACCGATGTCGGCGCCACCGGCGAAGATGCCCTCCGCGCCGCCGGTCAACAGCAGCAGCCGGGGACGGGCCTCCAACTCGGCGCAGACCTCGTGCAGCTCGGCGATCAGGTCGGCGTCGATGGCGTTGCGCTTCTCCGGCCGGGCCAGCGTCACCACGAGCCGGTCCGGCCGCTCCTCGATCCGCAGGCCACTCATTGCTTGACGCCACCTTCCCAGCGGTAGAAGCCGTGCCCGGACTTCTTGCCCAGCCGTCCGGCGGCAACCATCTCCACCAGCAGTTCCGGTGGCGCGAAGCGGTCCCCGTACGCGGCCTGGAGGGTACGGGCGATGTCGAGGCGCACGTCCAGGCCGACGAGGTCGGTGAGTTCCAGCGGCCCGATGGGATGCCGGTAGCCGAGCACCATCGCCTTGTCGATGTCGGCCGGGCTGGCCACCTGGTCGGCGACCATCCGGATCGCCTCCAGCCCGAGGGTGACCCCGAGGCGGGAGGTCGCGAAGCCCGGCATGTCGCGTACGACGACGGGGTCCTTGCCCAACCGGCCGGCGAGCGCGACGGCCGCGGTGGTGGTCTCCCCGGCGGTGGCCGGGCCGACCACGATCTCCAGCAGCGTCATCGCCCAGACCGGGTTGAAGAAGTGCAGGCCGAGGAAGCGCTCGGGGGCGTCCAGAGCCGCGGCCAACTCGCCGATGGCGATGCTGGACGTGTTGCTGCCGAGCAGGGCCGGGTCCAGGGCGCCGGCGTCACGCAGCACCGACCGCTTCAGGTCCAGCCGCTCGGGCACCGCTTCCACGATCACCTGCGGGGCCGGGGCGACCTCGGCGAGGCTCGGCCGCAGGATCACCCGTTCCCGGTGCGCGGCGGCCTCGTCGGCGCTCAACTTGCCGCGCTGTACCGCGCGCTCCCACAGGTCGGCGAGCCGGGTCAGAGCGGTCGCGCCCCGCTGGGCGTCCACCTCGACCAGCTCGACGGCGTGGCCGGCGCCGGCCGCCACGTACGCGATGCCGAGCCCCATCGTGCCCGCACCGACGACCACGAAACGATCGTTCATCACGCCTCCCTGTCCGTCCCGGTGGCGCGCGGGGTCTCCGCCACGCCGGCCCGGGTGCTCGGCCCGCTGCGCTCGCTCATGGTGCGACCCTAGACAGCCCGGGCCCCCGCCCATGCGTGGGGGAGCGCGGGATCGGGTACGTACGGCCCGTCAACTCAAGGGAAGGACCGCATCGAGATGAGCCAGGCACCGGAGAGCGTCACGACCGACTCCGAGACCGTGGAGACCCGGGGCGATGATCGGGTCGACCTGCTGCGCGCCGACACCAACAACGACGGCAAGACCGACGTGTGGGTGGTGGACACCGACGGCGACGGCAAGGCCGACCTGTTCCAGTTCGACACCGATGGGGACGGCAAGGTGGACATCACCATGGTCGACCTCGACGAGGACGGCACCCCCGACGAGGTCGTCGACGGCGATGGCGGCCTCCCGCCCGAGCCGCTGCCCCCGACCGTTCAGGTCTGAGCCGTACGACGGCTCCTGCGCCCCACGTGACGCAGGAGCCGTCGCTCAGCCGGCGAGGCGCAGGGTGGCCAGGTAGTACGGGGCGTCGCGGTCGTCCACATCGGTCAACCGCCAGCCGCTGCCGTGCACGAGCTCGGCGAACTCGTCGGGCGAGCAGACCAGGTAGTCGAACCATTCGGTGCCCAGTTCCCGGTAGCGCAGCCGGAGGCGGAGCTGGCCACCGAGCCGTCCCCGGCGCCGGTTGCGCTCGTGGTAGCCGGTGTGCACGGGGTCGCGGGTGCCGTACGGGTTGGTGCCGTGCGCGATGATCTGCGCCCCGGGTCGGGCGAGCGCGGCGAGCGCGGCGAGGAACACCGGGGCCCGCTCGCGCCCCTCGAACAGCCCGAGGTTGTTGCCGAGCAGCAGGAACGTGTCGTAGCGCCGGCCGTCGGCCACGTGCGTGTCCACCGTCCCGTGCACCAGCCGCCGTACGCCCCGACGCCGGCTCACGTCGAGCGCCCCCGCCGACGTGTCGAGACCGGTGACGGGTACGCCGCGCTCCTGGAGCAGCAGCGCGATCCGACCGGCCCCGGTACCGACGTCCAACGTCTCGCCCCGGGCCCGGTCGACGGCCCGGTGGTCGTACGGCTGCCAGTCGGCTGGCCCGTCGAGGTAGTGGGCGGCCGGAGCGCCGTTGATCAGACCGTCGTCCCGTTCGATGATCTCGATGACCGGTCGGGGCAGCCGACCGCCGATCATCGGCCGGGGGCCGACCCCGGTCGCCACGGCGAGCGCGTCCCGCAGCAGTTCGCCGACCACGTCACCGATTAGCGGTTCCCCCGTCACGCCGTTCACGCTATCTGGCCGCTCAGTGGCCCGCAGCGGCCTATCCTGGCGGCGTGACCACGCTGGACCGGCTGTCGGCCGAGAAGTACATCCTGCTCACGACCTTCCGCAAGGACGGCCGGGCAGTGCCGACCCCGGTCTGGGCGGTCCGCGACGGGGACGCGTTGGCGGTGTGGACCCGGGCCGACTCGGGGAAGGTCAAGCGGATCCGGAACAACGGCGAGGTGACCGTGGCGCCGTGCGACGTGCGGGGTCGGCCGCACGGCGCGGAGGTGCCCGCCCACGCGACGCTCTACGGCGGCCGCGACACTCCTCGGGTCCGCGACCTGCTCAAGCACAAGTACCGCGTGATCGGTCGGTTGAGCCTGCTGGGCAGCCGGTTGCGTCGCGGTGAGGGCGGCACGGTGGGCATCAGGTTGACGTTGACCGGCCCCGACGACGCGGACTGACGCGCCGCCGGTGGAGGCGGGCACGCCGTGCGGACATGAAAAAGGGCGGCGGACCGAAATCCACCGCCCTTTCCCGGAAACCTCTATCGGGTCAGTCGCCCTGCCGCTGCTGCGGGATCTGGCCCTGTAGCAGCGCCCTGACCTCCGACTCGCGGTATCGACGGTGGCCACCCAGGGTGCGGATGGCGCTGAGCTTGCCGGCCTTCGCCCACCGGGTCACCGTCTTCGGGTCGACACGGAACATCGACGCCACCTCGGCCGGTGTGAGCAGCGGCTCTGGTTCGTGCGTTCGCGATGCCATCGGTCACTCCTCCACATGTATAGACATCGGCCGGGGTCCCGCCGGCCGACGCGTCTCCCATGGTCCGGCTAGTCCCCGATGTCCGACATGGGCCGAACGGATGAAGGTCCCTAGACGGACGGATGAACCATGCCCGATTTTTACGACTTTTACACGGCAGAAAGTACCTTATTCGGACTCATGATCACGGTTCGTGATGCGTCAACTACGAGACACCCTCGCCTTGGGAGCGCTCCTAGGGGCGATTTGCCTCAGTTGCACCGTTCTAGCAGCTGCACAGCACGCCAGCGGGCCACCAACTTGTCGTACGCGGCCGACGCCTCGTCCGCCTCCCCGCGCGACAGGCCCGCGAGGCCGCCGGCGACCAGCTCCGGCGAGTCGTCCGCGGCAAGAGTCTCGTCGGAGAGCAGGTCGACAAGGCCGCCGTAGTCCAGCTCCACCACCGAGCGGGGGTGGAACTCCTCCAGCCAGCGGGCGGCCTCCTGGACCGCCTCGGTGATCGGGGCCTCGCCCACCGACTTGCGCAGCACCGACAACGCCCGGGACGAACGCCGACGAGCCTTGGAGATCTCGGTCCGGTAGCGCAGCGCCCGCCGGCCCGGCTGGGTGACGTGGTCCCGCTCCGTCGGGTCGAAGAGCACGAACCACCGCAGGGGTACGCCCCAGGTGGCGATCTGCTCGTGCACCCGGGGCACCCCGTGCTCCAGGACCCGCGCGCCGCTGCGCCAGTCGTCGACGACCGCCCGGGCCTGCCCGGCGAGCACCGGCGGCACGAAGGCGTCGGCAAGCACCGGAGGCACCCCGTCCCGGGCGTTGAGCGCCGCCTCAGCGACCCGGATGCGCAGGTTCCAGGGGCAGACCAGCAGGCTCTCGTCCGTCTCCAGGACGTACGCCTCCTCGGGCAGGTCGGGTAGGCGGGTCCAGCCCGCGCCCAGCGCCTCGATCACCGCCGTCCGCTGGCGGCCGGGCCCCTCGACCGGGGCGACCGCCCGCCCCTCCGAGACGTAGCGACGCCAGTAACTCTGCCGGTCCCGGTCGAAGGCGGTCAGCGGCTCGTACACGCGCAGGTAAGAAGCGAAGAGCGACGGCACCGCGCGATCCTCCCACGAACCGCACCCCCGCGCGGCCAGCGGTCGGGCCGCGCGCGCCGCACCGTGGGACGGCGGCGGCGCGTCAGGCGCTCGTACGGCCGCCGATACTAGGCTCGATCACACCGGCAGCATCCCCGCCGGGGTCCACCAGGTCCGCGTCCCACAAGGAACGCACACCACGTAGGAGCCAGTCATGGGCGTATTCGCGAGCACCGACGATCCGGTATCGACCGGTCACGAGCAGGTCGTCTTCTGCCAGGACAAGCAGAGCGGTCTCAAGGCGATCATCGGGATCTACTCCACCGCGCTGGGGCCCGCGCTCGGCGGCACCCGCTTCTACCCGTACGCCAACGAGGACGACGCCCTCGCCGACGTGCTCGACCTGTCCCGTGGGATGGCGTACAAGAACGCGCTCGCCGGGCTGGACCTGGGCGGTGGCAAGGCCGTCATCTGGGGCGACCCGGAGCAGATCAAGAGCGAGGCGCTGCTGCGCGCGTACGGCCGCTTCGTGGAGTCGTTGGCGGGCCGCTACTACACCGCCTGCGACGTCGGCACCTACGTGCCCGACATGGACATCATCGCCCGCGAGACCCGCTACGTGACCGGCCGCAGCGTGGAGCACGGCGGTGCCGGCGACTCGTCGATCCTCACCGCCTGGGGGGTGTTCCAGGGGATGCGGGCCGCTGCCGAGCACGTCTGGGGCACGCCGAGCCTGCGGGGCCGCCGCGTCGGCGTGGCGGGCCTGGGCAAGGTCGGCAAGTACCTGACCGGTCACCTGCTGGACGACGGCGCCGAGGTCGTCGCCACGGACGTCAACCCGAAGGCCCTGGCCTGGGTACGCGCCAACCACCCGCAGGTCACCCTGGTCGACGACGCGAGCGCCCTGGTCGCGGCGGACATCGACGTGTACGCCCCCTGCGCGCTGGGCGGCGCGCTGAACGACGACACCGTTCCGGCGCTGCGGGCCAAGGTGGTGACCGGCGCGGCGAACAACCAGCTCGCGCACCCGGGGATCGAGAAGCTGCTGGCCGACCGGGGCATCCTCTACACGCCCGACTACGTGGTCAACGCCGGCGGCGTGATCCAGGTGGCCGACGAGATCGAGGGCTTCAACTTCGACCGGGCGAAGCTGCGGGCCACCCGGATCTACGACACCACGCGGGAGATCCTGCGCCTGGCGGACGCCGAGGGTGTTCCGCCCGCGGTCGCTGCGGACCGGCTGGCCGAGCGGCGGATGGCCGAGGTCGGTCGGCTGCGCACGATCCACCTGCGCTGACCCACCCCGGAGGCGGATCGACCGGGATCCGCCTCCGGGCCTCCGCTTCCCGCCCCGACTCGGTAAGCTGAGCCCCGGGTCACGTTTGGCGTGTTTTGCCCGGTGTCACGGGTGCTCTCCGTTCCGCTCCTTACCAGGTACACTGGGTGACGGCCGGATCGCCGCGACGCGCAGAGCCGGCTGACGGTAACCCGAGGTGCCGAACGATGGCATCCCCATGTACCGTAAGAGCCACGAGAGATGCCTGACGTCATCGGGGCCCGCCTTCGGGCTGCCCCGCATTCTGTGCGAGGGGGTCGAGCCATGGGGCGCGGCCGTGCTAAGGCCAAGCAGACGAAGGTGGCCCGGGAGTTGAAGTACCACTCCCCGAACACCGACCTCACCGCCTTGCAGCGCGAACTGGCGGGTGCTGGTAAGTCTGAGCACCACTTCGACGACGACTCAAAAGAGTTCGTCGACGACGATGATGAGAATCATGCGGACGACGACCCGGATCCCTGGGTCCGTCCGACCCGCTGACCTCTCGACGTAGCTGAGCACGCGGTAACCCCCGCGTGCTCACGCATGTGTCCTTCGGGAGCGAGATCGGTGCCGATCATCAGGGGCCTGCCCTGGCCGGGGATCACTCCGACCGACCGACAGGCCCCTGATCACGGCCGCCCTAGCGCGGCCGGTTGTTCCAGTTGTAGAAGGTCGGGATGTTCTCGAAGTGGTTCCAGGCGCAGACCGCGCTGGCGCCATCTCCGCCCGGCACCTCTGCCCGCAGCCGCCGCGCGTCCGCGGCCTCCTGCAACAGCGCGACGAGCCCGGGGGCGGCCTCCCGCACGCGTTCGGTGACATCGTCCGGGGCAACGTCCGCTTCGCGCTCAGGCCGCCGGTGACTGGTGGTCTCGGGCATGCTCCAACACTCCCTCCAATAGGCGGATCTTGCTGTTGCGGCAGTGCTCGGTCTCCGTACCGTCAAAACGCCCCAGTTCGAAGAATCGGTTGGCGGCGTGGCCGCCACCACAGAAGCCGAAGTACGGGCAGGACGCCCGACACGCTTCCACCCCCGTGAGGAACTCGCCGACCCACGGAGTCGAGCCGGCGCCGGCCAGGATCCGGGCCAGCGGGGTGGTCAGCACGTTCCCACTGCTGAAGTCGCCGTAGTGCGGGTCGGTGAAGCCCGCCAGTTCCGGGGAGAGCACCGTCACCGAGCCGTCGTGCCCGATGGTCGGTATCGGGTCCAGCCGGCGGGGCAGCACACCGTCCGCCGTGCCGTCGAGGACGGCCGCCGCGTACCGCAGCGACCACTCGACCTCGCGCAGGTGGATCCGGGGCGCCCGCCGCCAGGCCGTCACCAGCTCGGCCCAGAACGTGGTCACCGCCGCCGGGTCGTGGCTGTTGTCGCGCGTGTTGACCCCTTCGGTCTCCTCGATGTTGATGCCCAGCACATCGCAGCCCAGGTTGAGGAAGTAGTCGTACAGCTCCGCGGCGAGGCCCGGCACCGGCCGCGACACCACGGCCAGCGCCGAGAAGGGCAGGTCGTGCCGGCGCAGCGCGGCGACACCGCGCAGGATCCGGTCGTACGCCGGCTGACCGCCACGGTTGACCCGGTCACCGTTGCGCTCGCGCGGCCCGTCCACGCTCACGCTCACGCGCATCTCGTGGCGGGCGAAGAACTCGCACCACTCGTCGTCGATCAACGTGGCGTTCGTCTGCACGTGGTGTTCGACCTCGGGCCCGAAGGGCGCGATCAGGGCAGCCAGATGTTCCCGGCCGGCCGCCAGTGGCTCTCCACCGTGCCACACGACCGAGAAGCGTCCGGAGGCCGCCCACGGGTTGACCGCCGCCGCCACCGCCTCGGCGACCGGCACCGACATGCGCCGATCCACGGCCCGGAACGGCAGGTAGCAGTACGCGCAGTCGAGATTGCAGAGGGTGGTGGGCTGCATGACGACGTACGACGGGACCGCGGCCAGGCCGCGCATCCCGCTGAACGTCGGTTCTCCAGCAGCCATCACCCTCCTCCGCCCAGCCCGAGCCTTTCAGGCTAGGCGGCGCTGGCCACTCGGGTGAAGCCCTGATCAGGTACCCGTACGGTCACCGGAGCGTGATCACCCGCGGGTGTGCTGGCCCACCATCTGCACGTTGCCGGTGCCCTCGATGATCTCGCCCGCCTGCCAGGCCTCGACCCCACGGCCGGTCAGGGTGGCCAGGGCGCGGTCGGCGTCCTCGGCCGAGACGATCGCGAACATGCCGACGCCCATGTTGAACGTCGACTCCATGTCCTGGTCGTCGATCCGGCCCTTCGACTGGATCAGGTCGAAGATCGGCTGCGGCTTCCAGGTGGACCGGTTGACCACCGCGTCCACGTGCTCGGGGAGCACCCGTACCAGGTTGCCGGGGATGCCGCCGCCGGTGATGTGCGACAGCGCCCGCACCTCGGCCTCCTCGATCAGCTTGAGGCAGTCCTTGGCGTAGATCTTGGTGGGGGTCAGCAGCTCCTCGCCGAGGGTCCGCTGCCGGCCGAAGTCGTCGATCACGATGTCCAGCCGCATCCGGGCGGCACCGAGCAGCACGTGCCGGACGAGGGAGTAGCCGTTCGAGTGCAGGCCGGAGGAGCGCATGGCGATGACGACGTCACCCACCTCGACGCGCTCCGGGCTGAGGATGTCGGCCTCCTCGACCACACCGACGCCGGTCGCGGAGATGTCGTACTCATCCGGGCGGAGCACACCGGGGTGCTCGGCGGTCTCCCCGCCCAGCAGGGCGCAGCCCGCGTACCGGCAGCCGTCGGCGATGCCCGCGCCGATCTCGGCCACCTTGTCCGGGACGACCTCGCCGGTGGCGATGTAGTCGAGCAGGAACAGCGGCTCGGCGCCGCAGGCCACCAGGTCGTCGACGACCATCGCGACCAGGTCGATGCCGACCGTGTCGTGGATGTCCATCTGCTGGGCGATGACCAGTTTGGTGCCCACACCGTCGGTCGAGGACGCCAGGATCGGGTTCTTGTACTTCTTCGTGTCCAGCCGGAACAGGCCGGCGAAGCCGCCGAGGTCGCCCAGCACCTCGGGGCGCCGGGTCTCGCGCACCTTCGACTTCAGCAGCTCGACCGCGCGGTCGCCCGCGTCGATGGAGACCCCGGCGTCGGCGTACGAGACGGAGCGCTTGCCCCGCTGGCGGCCGGCACCGCCCGTCCACGGCTGGTGGTCGCTGCCAGCGCCGTTCGGGCTGCTTCCTGCGCCGTTGCGCTCGGACACGTGCGTCACGGTTCTCCCCTTTTGTGGTTCTCGGTGCCGCGCCGGCGGTGGCCGGGCCGCGCCGGTTGGTGCTACGGGCGGTTGGCGGTCACGCCACCCGGGGTGGCGACGAGCGAGCCGAAGCTCTCCGGAGCCTCCGACGTCGCGGTGGCGACCCGGCGGCCCATCCCTTCGAGGACGTGCTTACCGATCAGGTTGCCGGCCGGCAGCTCGATCGGGTACTCCCCATCGAAACACGCCCGACACAACCGGGTCTTCGGCTGCTCGGTCGCGGCGATCAGGCCGGGAAGCGAGACGTAACCCAGCGTGTCGGCGCCGATGGAGCGCCGGATGCCGTCGTTGTCCAACCCGTTGGCCAGCAGCTCCGCCCGGGTGGCGAAGTCGATGCCGTAGAAGCACGGCCAGCTGACCGGCGGGGAGGAGATCCGGACGTGCACCTCGAGCGCCCCCGCCTCGCGCAACATCCGGACGATGGCCCGCTGCGTGTTGCCGCGCACGATCGAGTCGTCCACGACCACCAGCCGCTTGCCACGCACGTTCTGTCGCAGGGGGTTGAGCTTGAGTCGGATGCCGAGCTGACGCAGGGTCTGCGACGGCTGGATGAAGGTACGGCCCACGTACGGGTTCTTCATGAGGCCCGCGCCGTAGGTGATGCCGGACGCCTCCGCGTAACCGATCGCGGCCGGGGTGCCGGACTCGGGCACCGGGATGACCAGGTCGGCCTCGACCGGGTGCTCCTTGGCCAACTGCCGGCCGATCTGCACCCGCGCCGCGTGCACGTTGCGCCCGGCGATGGTCGCGTCGGGGCGGGCGATGTAGACGTACTCGAAGAGGCAGCCCTTCGGCTCGGGCGCGGCGAAGCGGGTCGACCGCAGCCCCTCCTCGTCGATCGCGATCAGCTCGCCGGGCTCGATCTCGCGGACCACGCTCGCGCCGACGATGTCCAGCGCGGCGGTCTCGCTCGCGACGACCCAGCCACGCTCCAGCCGGCCGAGCACCAGCGGGCGTACGCCGTGCGCGTCGCGGGCCGCGTACAGCGTCGACTCGTCCATGAACACGAAGCTGAACGCCCCGCGTAGCTGCGGCAGCACCTCGAGCGCGGCGGCCTCGACCGACAGGTCGGGGCGGCT
Source organism: Micromonospora sp. RB23 (assembly GCF_053585025.1). Classification (NCBI taxonomy): domain Bacteria; kingdom Bacillati; phylum Actinomycetota; class Actinomycetes; order Micromonosporales; family Micromonosporaceae; genus Micromonospora; species Micromonospora sp. RB23. The sequence continues at coordinate 451,503 of NZ_CM132111.1, read as the reverse complement.
GGCCAGCAGCATCGTCACCAGCGAGGTGTCGTTGGTCGAGCCGTCCGCGACAAGGCCGCGCTCGGCGACCTCCTTCTCCAGCTCGGCGGTGTTGACCAGGTTGCCGTTGTGGGCCAGCGCGATGGTCGTGCCGGAATCGGTCGACCGGATGGTCGGCTGGGCGTTCTCCCAGTTGGACGCGCCGGTCGTGGAGTACCGGGCGTGCCCGATCGCCAGGTGGCCGCGCAGGCTGGCCAGCGTGGGCTCGTCGAAGACCTGGGCCACCAGGCCGAGATCCTTGTAGACCACCACGCCCGAGCCGTCGCTGACCGCGATGCCCGCCGCCTCCTGGCCGCGGTGCTGCAGGGCGTAGAGGCCGAAGTAGGTCAGATTCGCGACCTCTTCGCCGGGGGCCCACACACCGAAGACGCCGCAGGCGTCCTGGGGGCCAGGTCGTTGGGGGTCAAGGTCGTGGCTCAGCCGGCCGTCGCCTCGGGGCACTACCGCTCCCTCATGCTGGTCTGGACCGGCCTGGCGGGATCACGGGGCGGATCCACACTTCTCGGCCGGGACCACTGTCGTCGCCTGACAGTGTACGCGAGTCAACGTCAATACAGATAGTCACGATTTCCCTGCTCTGAGTGACGATCACCCGGACATCGGCGCAGCTAGAGGGGCAGATAGGCCGAGATGTCCGCCCGAATGCCGCTCACCTGAACACGACCATCGGTGACCGCGTCGGCCCACCCGAGTCGGCCCGTGGCGAGTTCCAGCCAGGTCTGCGGCGACATCTCGATCACGTTCGGCGGGTTTCCCCTGGTGTGTCGAGGACCGGGGACGCACTGGATCGCACCGTATGGTGGGACGCGCACCTCCACCGATCGGCCGGGGGCGCGCTCCGCGAGGACGGCCAACAAGGACCGGACCGCCTCCCGGAGTACCGGCCGTTCGGGCGTACGCCCCTCGTCGAGCGCCGACAGAGCTGCCACGACGGCGGTGGACTTACTGTGCGGAGAGGACACGACGGGACGATACGACCCACAGGTGGAGCACCTGACGCTGGCCCTGGGTCGCGCCGATCCAGTGAGACAAGGCATAGTGGCCGACGGCGTATTCGTACCGTGATGATCCCCGGCCCGGCGCCCCGCCGGTCGAGGGACGTCAGCCCGGAAGGCGGTGGACGTGTCAACACACCGACGTGCCTGGAAGCAGCGGGCCGGTGTGGTCGTAGCGCTGGTTGCCGGCGCTCTGCTCGCCGTCCCCGCCACACCGGCAATGGCCGCGGAGGTCGACGTCTCCCCCGGCTCCGTCACCGTGAACGCCGGCAGCGACGCAACGATCACCGTGCGCATCACCGGCGGCGACAACGACGAATCGGCGAAGGTCAGTCTCTCCGGGCTGCCGTCCGGCGTCACCTGCGCCAGCGGCTGTGGCGATGTCAAACTCTCCGGCGGCGGCCTGGGCGGCCCGAAGGGGTCGGTGCTGGTCCGGATCGCGGCCAACGACAACGCCGGCGACGCGACCACAAACATCACGGTGGCGGTCGAGGCCGCTTCGGGCCCGGACACCGCCAACGTCTCGCTGACCGTCAAGGGGAAGGCCGCACCGCCGCCTCCGCCGCAGAACCAGACGGTGAAGTCGGTCTCCGGCAAGGTGGTCGTGAAGGCGAACGGCGACGCTGTGCCGAACGCGATCGTGATCCTGCAAGACACGGGCGGCCACCGCTACGACACGATCAGCGACGGCAGCGGAAACTTCCGCTTCTCCGGCAGCACCCAGAACCCGATCACACCCGGTCGGATCGACGTAGGCGCGTCGGCGAACAACATCAACGCGATCAAGAGCTTCAACGCCAGCGCCGGGCAGTCGATCACCGGCCAGCGGATCAGCCTGGAGATCAAGGTCGAGGTGACGCCGAGCGCCACCCCGTCGCCCACCGCCGACGCCACCCCCACCGAGGAGGCGACCGAGGAGGGTGCCGAGGAGCAGCCCTCCGAGGAGGCCAGCCCGGGTGCCCCGACGAACGCCAGCAAGGAGGACGACGGCGGCGGCTTCGGCTCGTACCTGATCATTCTGCTGGGCGGCCTGCTCGTCGCGGCCGGCGTCGGCACGATCGTCCTGCTGTGGATGAAGCGCCGCGAGAGCGGCGACGACGATGACGAGCCAGTGGCAGCCGGCGCGACCGGTGCCGGCGGCGCGGTGCCGGCGGCCCGTGGCGCCTTCCACGGAGCCGACGACCAGACGCGGGTGGTCAACCGCGCCGGTGGCGGCCCCGACCCGACCATGGTCGGCGGCGCGGCGCTGAGCGAGGCGCCGACCATGATGCACCGCCCGGTCGTCGACGACGTCCCGCCGGACCCGTACGGCGCGCCAGCGCAGCCCTACGGCGCGGCGGACCAGCAGGGCTGGGGCGGGACCGGCTACGACGACCAGCCCGGCCAGGGCGGCTACGGCGGCTACGGCAACGCACCCGCCTCGGGTGGCGGCTACGGCACGGCGGCGACGCCCGACGGCGGCTACGGCGGTGGCGCGGACGGCTACGGCGCCGCACCCGGCTACGGCGGCGCTGCCGCCCCGGATGGTGGCTACGGTGGCGCGCCCTCCTCGGGTGGCGGCTACGGCAGCCGTGACTACACCGCGCCGGCCGGCGCGGGCGGCTACCCGCCGGCTCCCGCCGGTGGGGCGGCCGGCGGCTACGGCGAGCGCTTCGACGAGCCGACCGGCCGGTACACCGGCGACAGCACCCAGTACCCGGCACCGGCCGACCCCTACGCCACCGGCGTCTACCAGCCGGAGCAGGGCCAGGGCTACGGCGGCCAGCCCGACCCGACCACCCCGTACAGCGGCGGTCGTGGGGCGGAGCCGACGGGTGGCTACGGCCAGCAGACCAGCGCGTACGACCAGGGCGGCTACGGCCAGGCCGGTGGCGGGTACGACCAGGGCGGCTACGGCCAGGAGCCCCCGCAGCAACGCGGCGGCTACGACGACCGGGGCTACGACCAGGGCGGCTACGGCCAGAGCGGTGGCGGGTACGACCAGGGCGGCTACGGCCAGGAGCCCCCGCAGCAACGCGGCGGCTACGACGACCGGGGCTACGACCAGGGCGGCTACGGCCAGCAGGAGCAGGGTGGCCGGGCCCGCCCGGACGGTCCCCCGCCCACCGAGCGCGGCGGTCGCCGCCTCGACTGGCTGGACGACTGACCCACCCCGACACGCACCACGAACGGCCGCCCGGTTCTCCGGGCGGCCGTTCCGCTGTCACCTCACCCTGGCCCAACCTCGTCGATCATGAAGTTAGCGACGCGACACGCCGAGCGGGCGGGCAGTAACTTCATGATCAACGGGGTGCGGCGTTGCCGCCGAGCGTGGGCGGCCGGGCGGGGGCCGAGTCAGGCGGCGGAGAAGACGCCCTGGCGGAGGACCGGTACGACGTCGGACACGTCGACCTGGACGGCGACGTCGACGTCGGCCTCGAAACCGCTCTCGGTCAACTCCCGGCCGGACACGCTGCCGCGCACCGCGGCGGGTACGTCCGGAGTGCTGGCCAGCGCGGCGAGGGCCATGGCCGCCTCCACGGAGAGACCGCCCGGCACGCCGGACAGAGCGTCCAGCACGCTCGCCGCGCCGAGTTGGTCTTCGACACACGGGCGCAGCGACCCGTCCGGCCAGCGCTCTCCCGAGGCGATGACACCGATCGGGGCGTCCGTCGTGCCGTACCCCTGGTGGCGCAGCCAACGCCCGACGGCGCGCGCGTTACGCAGGCACGCCGCGACCACCGGAAGGCCGGTGGCGCTCGCGGCGGCGCTGATGGCCGAGCCGTTCGGCGAGGGCAGCACAAGGTCCGCGACGATCGGCGCGGCGCTCAGTGCGGCGGGTGAGAGTGACCAGGGGTGGTCCGCCGTCACCCGGCGGCGTCCTACCGCCGCCACCGCGCCGACCCGCAGCGCGTACTCGGCGGCCTGCTCACCCCACGGGAAGGGGTGCACCCGCATGCCCCGGGCGACCGCCACCTCCACGGCGGTGGTGAACGAGAGCACGTCCACCACCACCAGCGCCGCGCAGACACGGCCGAGTTCGGCCGCCCCGGTCAGGCCCCAGTCGAACCTGGCGCCTGACCCGGGCTGGCCGTAGACGGCCGCCGCCAACGCCTCAGCGCTCGTCAGGCGACGACTCGGTGGCACCGGACTCAGACTCGGACGGCTGCTCGGACCCGATCGGGTCGACAGCTCCGGTCTGCGGGGACGGGCCGGCCGAGGCGATCGGCTCGGAGAGCACCTCCGACGGGTCCACCGGATCGGCCGGGTCGCCCGGCAGCGGCACGGCCTCGACCGCGCCCGCCACGCCGGCGGCCGGGGCGGACACCTCGACGACGGCCGGCTCGGTCTCCTCGCCGACAGCCGAAGGCGCTACGGCGGTGCCGCCGAAGAGGCGCGGAAGCGTCTCGGTGTGCGCGGCCCGCAGCTCGTCCAGGCCGATCCGGAACTGCCCGTGCACCTCGAGCGCCCCGCCGGACGGGTCGGTGACACCGATCAGCTCGAACGGCACACCCCGCTCGGCGCAGAGCGCCGCGAACGCCTTGTCGTGGCCACGCGGCACCGACACCAGCGCCCGCGTGGCGGACTCGCTGAACAGGTAGACGAAGGGCATCGAGCCCTCGGCGAACTGCTCCGGCACGGCGATCCGGGCACCGACGCCACGCCGCAGGCAGGACTCGACCAGGCTCTGGGCGAGACCACCGTCGGACAGGTCGTGCGCCGAGCTGAGGTGGCCCACCCGGGCGGCCTCGGCCAGGAGGTCGGCCAGGGCCTTCTCGCGGAGAAGGTCGACCTGCGGCGGAATGCCGCCCAGGTGCTCGTGCGTCACCCAGGCCCACTCCGAGCCGGACAGCTCGACGTTCGTCTCACCGAGCAGGTAGAGCTGGTCGTGGTCGCCGCCGGGGCGCGGGACGAAGCCCATCGGCACCCGGTCGGCCACGTTGTCCAGCACGCCCAGCACACCGACCACCGGGGTCGGGTGGATGGCCGCCGCGCCGGTCTGGTTGTAGAAGCTGACGTTGCCGCCCGTCACCGGAATGCCCAGCTCCAGGCAGCCGTCCGCGAGGCCGCGCACGGCCTCGGCGAACTGCCACATCACGCCCGGGTCCTCCGGCGAGCCGAAGTTGAGGCAGTTGGTGACGGCGATCGGCTTCGCGCCGGTCACGGCCACGTTCCGGTACGCCTCGGCGAGGGCAAGCTTGGTGCCGTGGTACGGGTCGAGCCGGGCGTACCGGCCGTTGCCGTCGACCGACAGCGCCACGCCGAGCCCGGTCTGCTCGTCGATGCGGATCACGCCGCCGTCCTCCGGCTGGGCGAGCACGGTGTTGCCCAGCACGTAGCGGTCGTACTGCTCGGTGACCCAGGTCTTGTCGGCCAGGTTCGGCGACGCGATCATGCGCAGCAGGGTCTCCCGCAGCGCGTCCGGGTCGGCCGGGCGGGGCAGCGTCTCGGCCCGGTCGGCCTGGAGCAGGATGAGGTCCGCCGGCTCACGCATCGGCCGGGCGTAGACCGGGCCGTCGTCGACCAGCGAGCCCGGCGGCACGTCCACGACGAGGTGGTCCCGCCAGGTGATCAGCAGGCGACCCGGGCGGCCGTCCGGCTCCGGTGCGGTGACCTCGCCGATCGCGGTGGCGAGCACGCCCCACTTCTCGCAGGTCTTGAGCACCGCTTCGAGCTTGTCCGGCTCGACGACCAGCAGCATCCGCTCCTGGGACTCGCTCGCCAGGATCTCGTGCGGGTCCATCGAGGGCTCGCGCAGCGGAACCCGCTCCAGCCAGACCCGCATGCCGGTGCCGGCCGCGGCGGCGGTCTCGGTGAGCGCGCAGGTCAGCCCGGCGCCGCCCAGGTCCTGGATGCCGACGACGAGCTGGCCGTCGTACAGCTCCAGGCACGCCTCGATCAGCAGCTTCTCGGTGAACGGGTCACCGACCTGCACGGCGGGGCGACGGGCCTCGCTGCCCTCGTCGAAGGTGGCGCTGGCCAGCACCGACACGCCGCCGATGCCGTCCCGGCCGGTCTTGGCGCCCATCAGCACCACGACGTTGCCGGGGCCGGCGGCGGCCTTGTTCTGGAGGCGGTCGACCGGCAGCACGCCCAGGCACAGCGCGTTGAGCAGCGGGTTGCCCTGGTACGACGGGTCGAAGACCAGCTCGCCGCCGATGTTGGGCAGGCCGAGGCAGTTGCCGTAGCCACCGACGCCGGCGACCACGCCGGTGAGCACCCGGGCGGTGTCCGGGTGGTCCGCCGCACCGAAGCGCAGCGGGTCCATGACCGCGACCGGGCGGGCGCCCATGGCCAGGATGTCCCGGACGATGCCGCCGACGCCGGTAGCCGCGCCCTGGTACGGCTCGACGAAGCTCGGGTGGTTGTGCGACTCGACCTTGAAGGTCACCGCCAGCTTGTCGGAGACCTGCACGACACCGGCGTTCTCGCCGATGCCGGCGAGCAGGCGGTCGCTCTGCGGGGCCTTCTCACCGAACTGACGCAGGTGCACCTTGCTCGACTTGTAGGAGCAGTGCTCGCTCCACATGATCGAGTACATGGCCAGCTCGGACTGGGTGGGTCGACGGCCGAGGATCTGCCGGATCCGGTCGTACTCGTCGTCGCGCAGGCCCAGCTCGGTGTACGGCTGCAGCTCGCCCGGGGTGCCACCGGCACGCGGCACGGTGTCCACGCCGTCGGTCCAGTCGGCCGTCGCCGGCTGCGCGGGAGCGGCCGCCGGAGCGGTGGGCCGCGCCGGCGGCTCGGTCGACTGCGCCGGGGCGGAGTACGCCTCCGGAGTGTCCCGTACCGGGTCCGGATGGGTGGTCATGACCTCTCCTCGCTGCGCTCGTGCCCGCCAGGCCGGCGGTTGAGCTGACCGATGCTCACGCTGGGGTCCCCACCAGGTGCTTGAGGACCGAGGTGAAGAAGCCGAGACCGTCCAGCGAGGGGCCGGTGAGCGCCTCCACCGCGTGCTCCGGGTGCGGCATGATGCCGACCACGTTGCCGGCGGGGTTGGTGATCGCGGCGATGTCGCGCTGCGACCCGTTCGGGTTACCGCCGACGTAGCGGGCGACGACGCGGCCCTCGGCTTCGAGCTGGTCCAGCGTCGCGGTGTCGGCGACGTAGCAGCCCTCGCCGTTCTTGACCGGGATCAGCACCTCCTGGCCGGCCTGGAACGCGTTGGTCCACGCGGTGCCGACCGACTCGATGCGCAGGACCTGGTCCCGGTTGCGGAAGTGCAGGTGCTGGTTGCGGGTGAGCGCGCCCGGCAGCAGGTGCGCCTCGCAGAGGATCTGGAAGCCGTTGCAGATGCCGAGAACCGGCAGGCCGCCCTGGGCGGCGTCCACGATCGTCTCCATCACCGGGGCGAACCGGGCGATGGCTCCGCAGCGCAGGTAGTCGCCGTAGGAGAAGCCGCCGGGCAAGACGACTGCATCCACCCCGTGCAGGTTCTCATCGCCGTGCCAGAGCCGGACCGGCTCGGCGCCGGCGATCCGGACGGCGCGGGCCGCGTCCCCGTCGTCGAGCGAGCCGGGGAACGTGACCACACCGACCCGCGCGGTCACGAGCGGGCGTCCGCGGTCTCGTCGGTCTCGACCAGGCGGACGGTGAAGTCCTCGATGACCGGGTTGGCGAGCAGTTTGTCGGCGATCTCCCGGGCACGGTCCAGGTCCGGTTCACCGGTGAAGTCGATCTCGATCCGCCTGCCGATCCGGACTGAGGCGACGTCGCTGACGCCGAGCCGGGGCAGCGCGTTTGCGACGGCCTGGCCCTGCGGATCGAGGATCTCGGGCTTGAGCATGACGTCGACGACGACGCGAGGCACTGGGCACTCCTGACTGTGTACGCAGTTGGGTGCCGACCCACAACGGGCGAGCGCAGCCAGCCTACCTGGCAGATTCCGCCGCGGACGCACCGGCCGGGCGCAGTCCAGGCAGTGATCCACATAACGGGCGGCAAGGGGGCGCGGCAACCCGGGACAGGCCGCCCCACCAGGGGATATACAGCGCGCAGGGTAGCCGAATCGTTACATTGGACGATCTCGATCGGCTTCTTGAAAACGATGCCCGCCGGCCCTAGAGTGCATCGACATAGCTCGATGCAAGCGATGGCGGGGACCTCCCGCCGTCGCCACCCGGGCACCCCGGCGACCCCGGGCCCACCCTTCAAGGAGTCCCCCGATGCGCGTCCGTCCCCTGCTCGCCCTGATCAGCACCGCGCTGGTCGGCGCCCTCGCCTTCGCGTCCGGCGCGTCCGCCGCCCCGGCCGGCCCCCAACCCATCATCGGCGGCGGCACCGTGTCGTCCGCCCCCTGGGCCGCCGCCGTGCTGAGCAACGGCTCGTTCACCTGCTCGGGCAGCGTGATCGCCGCGCAGTGGGTGCTCACCGCCCGCCACTGCATCAGCGGCACGATGTCCGTCCGGGTCGGCAGCGTCTACCGCGCCTCGGGCGGGGTCACCCGCACCGTCAGCGCCACCTACACCCGTAACGACCTCGCCCTCATGCGCCTCTCCAGCACGGTCAGCACCTCGACGGTGTCCCTGGCGAGCAGCAACCCACCCGTCGGCTCGACCAACTCGATCTACGGGTGGGGCATGACCTGCTACAGCGGCTGCTCCGCGTCCAGCCAGCTCAAGACCGCCACCGTCCAGGTGACCAGCACCAACGTCACCGACGCGTACGGCGGGCAGGCCATCCGCAGCACCCGCATCAACGGCAACGCCTGGCGGGGCGACTCGGGCGGCCCGCAGTTCTACAACGGCCAGCAGGTCGGCGTCGCCTCCACCGCCGACGGGTACAACATCCAGAACTACGGCAGTGTCGCGTACAACCGGGCCTGGATCACCTCGGTGGCCGGTGTCTGACGGTTAGCGCCCCCGCGGCGCGGATGGTCGGCCCCGCGCCGACCGTCCGCGCCGCGCCGTTTTGCAGCATCCGATCAGGTGAACACGGCACACGATCGGGTCGCGTCACTCCTGACAGCATCGGAAACGTGCTGGTCGTGACGACAGAGCAACTGCCCGGCTACGAGATCCGCCAGATTCTCGGTGAGGTGGTGTCATCGATGGCCAGGACGCGCAACCCGTACCGCGAGGGGGTCAAGAACCTGCGCGGTGGCGCGTACGACCCGATGGCGCCGGACAACCTGACCCGGTGGCGTACCGACTCGGTGACCCGCCTCGGCGAGGAGGCCCTACGGCTCGGCGCGAACGCCGTGATCGGCATGCGCTTCGACAGCCGGGACTGCGGCGAGATGTGGATGGAGATCTGCGCGTACGGCACGGCGGTCATCGCCGTACCGACAATGCCCGAGACCATGCCGGCCGACCAGCCGGCGGTGGCGGCAGAGACCGCGACCGACCCGGCCTTCGCCGAGTCCCTGGGCGGCATCGCCGAACCGGCGAGCGCCCCGACCCTGCGAACAGCCGCAGAAACCCCCACCGGCGACTAGGCCGCCCGGCCCCACCCGGTTGCCCGGCCCCACCCGCCCGCCCCACCCGGTTGATCATGAAGTTATTGCCTCGCTCACCGGCGTGTCGTGCCGATAACTTCATGATCAACGGAGGACACGGCGGGGACTCAGAGGATGGGGGGTGGGGTGTAGGTGGCTGCGTCGGGGTGGGTTTCGACCACCTTGGTGATCCTGCGGGTCACCGACTCCACCTGGGACTTCGCCGCTCCCACGAAGGCGGTGCGGTCCGCTACCAGGGTGTCGATGTCGGCGCGGGACAGGCCGAGCCGGCCGTCGGCGGCCAGCCGGTCGAAGAGGTCGTTCTCCGGGGCGCCCTTCTCGCGCATGGCCAGCGCCACCGCGACCGCGTGCTCCTTGATCACCTCGTGGGCGACCTCCCGGCCGACGCCACGCCGGACGGCCGCCACCAGGATCTTGGTGGTCGCCAGGAAGGGCAGGAAGCGCTCCAACTCCCGGTTGATCACCGCCGGGTACGCGCCGAACTCGTCGAGCACCGTCAGGAAGGTCTGGAACAGCCCGTCGGCGGCGAAGAACGCGTCCGGCAGGGCCACCCGGCGGACCACCGAGCAGGACACGTCCCCCTCGTTCCACTGGTCGCCGGCCAGCTCGCCGACCATCGACAGGTAACCCCGGATGATCACCGCGAAGCCGTTCACCCGCTCGGACGAACGGGTGTTCATCTTGTGCGGCATCGCGCTGGAACCGACCTGGCCCGGCTTGAAGCCCTCGGTGACCAGCTCCTGGCCGACCATCAGGCGGATCGTGGTGGCCAGCGACGACGGCGCGGCGGCGGTCTGCGCCAACGCGGCCAGCACGTCGAAGTCCAGCGAACGCGGGTAGACCTGCCCGACGCTGTCCAGCACCCGCGAGAAGCCCAGGTGCTCGGCGACCCGTCGCTCCAGCTCGGCCACCTTGTCGGCGTCACCGTCGAAGAGGTCGAGCTGGTCGGCGGCCGTGCCCACCGGGCCCTTGATACCGCGCAGCGGGTAGCGGGCGATCAGCTCCTCCAGCCGGTCGTACGCGATGAGCAGCTCCTCCGCCGCCGACGCGAAGCGCTTGCCCAGCGTGGTGGCCTGCGCCGCCACGTTGTGCGAGCGGCCGGTCATGACCAGCTCGGAGTGCTCGTACGCGAGCCACGCCAGCCGGGCCAGGGTCGCCACCACCCGGTCCCGGATCAGCTCCAGCGAGGCACGCACCTGAAGCTGCTCGACGTTCTCGGTGAGGTCCCGCGAGGTCATCCCCTTGTGCACGTGCTCGTGGCCGGCGAGCGCGCTGAACTCCTCGATGCGGGCCTTCACGTCGTGCCGGGTGACCCGCTCCCGCTCGGCGATCGACGCCAGGTCGACCTGGTCGAGCACCCGCTCGTACGCCTCGACCACACCGTCCGGGACCGCCACGCCGAGGTCACGCTGTGCGCGGAGCACGGCGAGCCACAGCCGCCGTTCCATCCGGACCTTCTCCTCGGGCGACCAGAGGGCGACCAACTCGGGCGAGGCGTACCGGTTGGCGAGCACGTTCGGGATCGTCGTCACGTACCTCATTGTCCCGCACCCGCTGACCGGCGCCTGGACCGGGCCGAACCCCCGAGGCGGTCAGGAGCGGGTGAGCTCGTAGACGGTCACCGAGCCGGCGACCAGCCGAACCTGGGCCAGCCGGGCCAACTCCGGCGACACCGCACCGGCCCGGCTGTCGGCGAAGAGCCAACGGACCCCGTGCTCCGTCCGGAGCCGATCCAGGTCGGCCAGAGTCGGCGCACTGAACACCCCGTCGTTGAGCGCGAGCAACTCCTGGTCGGGAAAGTTCTGCCGGGCGTACCCCAGGTTGTCGACGCCGTGCGCGGCCACCACCGCGTCGGTGTAGCCCCAGCTCTCCACCACCGTGCGGTGCCCGCCCAGGCCGGTCACCCAGAACGCGCGGGCATCACAGTGCGGGGTGGTCTGCACCGGACGGCAGTGCACGTTCGTGGCGACCACGTCGTCGTCGGCGGCGTTGTCGTCAAGCCACAGGGCCGCACGCATCTCGGCGGCGGTCAGCGCGTACGGCTGCGGTCCGGTGGCCGGCGGCCCCGGCTCGGTCAGCACCGAGCGAACCGTCCCGCCCAGCACGACGGCGACACTGGCACCGAGCAGCGCCGCGGTGACCCCGGCCCGGGCGATCGTCACCGTTCGCCGACGACCTGCTCCCGAAGCTGCCGGCGCCGAAACGCGACGCCGCCACAGGGCCGCCACTGCGACGGCGAGCGCGGCGGCAACCGCCACGAACAGCACGAACCGTGCGGCCGAGAGACCCAGGACCCGCAGCCACCCCTCGATCGTCGAGGTGGCGGGGGTGCCGGGCCGGCTGATCGCCGGCACGGCGAAACCCACCACCGTGCCGGCGGTGGCGAGCCCCGTCAACGCGCCGGCCACGGCGGGCACCACCAACACCGGCCAGGGCGCCCGAGCCGCAGCGAGAGACCAGGTGGTCAGCACGACGCCGATCGGGATGACGCCCATCCAGAAGTAGATCTGACTGATCGACGGGTGCTGGAACACCCAGGTGGTGGCGGCCCCGGCGAGGACCGTGCCGGCGAGCAGCCAGACAGCCGGATCGGCCCGGTGACCATGCTCGCGGAGCAGGCCCATGCCCACCCACCGTGGGGACTGACCCAGCACCCACCAGCCGACCACAGCGAACGCCAGCAGCCACCCGAGGACACCACCGTCGTTGATGCCCGGTGGCAGCGGTGCGCTCGGCCAGATCCCGTCACCCGGCCCCAGCGTCTCGGCGTACGGGGCGACGAAGTGCAGCAACGCCAACGCCTGCACGCGCAGGGTGGAGGCCCCGCCGCCGGCGAACAGCCGGAAACCGAGCGCCATCGCCGCCACCAGGCAGGCCAACGCCACCAGGGCGGGTCGGGGAATCTCCCGCTTGCGCCACCAGAACACCACGGCGGTGAGACCCAGGCCGGCGATCAGCGGCGGCAACGCGCTGGACTTCGCCCCCGCGCAGACCAGCCCGAGCGCCGGGACCAGCGGCCAGGCCCGGCCGAGGGAACGCCCCCGGGCCGCGTCGACAACGAGCCCGGCCAGCAGCAACAACGGCACCAACACGTACGTCTGGGAGGGGCTGGCGTAGGAGAGCGGCATCTCGCCGGACGCACCCACGGGCGAGCCGAGCGTGACCGCCGCACCGGTGAAAGCGGCGAGGGCGGCCACCGGGCCGGTCCAGACCGCTCCACTCAGGTCGCGGGCGAGCCCGGCCGCGAGAATCACCGCCACGCCGACCACCGGTACCAGCCAGAGCCGCAGCAGCACCGTCGCCGGCGCGATGCCAGTGATCATGCTGCCGCTGGCGATGTGGGCGTCGGAGAGGTAGTGGTAGCGCAACGCCTCCCCCGCGACGTGCGGCAACTCGAACGGCATCGCCCGCGTCAACTCCTGCACCAGACCCAGGTGGTAGAGCACGTCCTGGTAGTAGCCGCCGAACACCGGAGGCAGCGGGACCATCCGCCACTGGACGTACCCCCAGGCCAGCACCACCAGCAGCGCCGCGCCCATGCCGTAGTGCCAGCCGAGCGGCAGCGGACGGCGCTCGCCGACCCGCCAGTGCCGGCGCAGCCCGGGCACGGCGGCGAACGCGACGAGTACGGGTAGCGCCCACCACCGCAGCAGGGTCTGTTGACCCGTCGCCGCCGCCAACGCCCAGGCGACGATCTCCAACAGCAGGCCGGTGGCCGCGCCGAAGCCGAGGTCCTCGGGGAGGTTGCCGCGACCGCCGCGCAGCGCGCGGTGCACCAGGGTCCCGGGAAGCACCAGCGCGAACGCCCAGTACGCGGAGAACGCCGCGAGGTCCGGCACCGGCACGCCGCCGCGTGACCACACCACGAGCAGTGCGCCGATCACGAGCACCCACGGGAGCGTGCTGAGAATCGGCACGAGAGCATTCCGGCGCGAGGCCGAGGCTGGGGCCGGAATGTCGACCCGCTCGGCCAGCAGGGCGTCAGCCACGGAGGCGGACAACGTCGTCACCGACACGACCACGTGCACCTGCCTCCGCGCCCGAAACCCCGTCCCGGGAGTCGAACCCGATGTGGAAGGCGGGCCGGTTCTGCACTGTCGCGTAGATCCGGCCGACGTACTCGCCCAGCAGGCCGAGACAGACCAACTGCACCCCACTGAGCAGCAGCACCGCGACGAACATCGAGGTCCAGCCGGGGATGGTGGCACCGGAGACGTGCACGGCCACGCCGAAGACGATCAGGGCCAGGCAGAGCAGGAAGCTCGACATCCCCATCCAGGTGGCCAGGCGCAGGGGCGCGGCCGAGAAGTTCGCCGTGCTCTCCCAGGCCAGCGCGACCATCCGGCGCAGCGGATACTTCGTCTCCCCGGCGGCACGGGCCTCGCGGTCGTAGCGCACCTCGGCGCTGGGGAAGCCGAGCGACGGCACCAGCAGCCGGTAGACCGGTGCGCGTTCCGGCAGCCTCCGCAGCACCTCGACGACGTCCCGGCTGAGCAGCCGGAAGTCACCGGCCTGGGCGGGCAGGTCGGCCCCCACGATCCGCCGCATCACCCAGTAGTAGGCGCGGGCGGTGTTGCGCTTGAAGATGGTGTCGGTGCTGCGGTCCGCCCGGACGCCGTAGACAACGTCCACCCCGTCCGTCCGGGCCACCCGCAGCATCTCGGCGATGGCCTCGGGCGGGTCCTGTAGGTCGGCGTCGAGACTCACGACCCACCGGCCGACGGCCCGGTGCAGACCCGCCGTCAACGCCGCCTGGTGACCGCTGTTGCGCCGCAGCCGCAGCACCCGCAACTGCGGCCAGCCCCGGCCGTGGTCGAAGAGCACCGACACGGTGTCGTCGGCGCTGCCGTCGTCGACGGCGACCACCTCGTAGTCGACGCCGAGCGCGTCGAGCACCGGCCGCAGTCGGGCCACCAGGGCCGGGATGACAGCGGTCTCGTTGAACATCGGGATGACCACCGACAGGGTGGTCGTCCCGGGGACGACGGACTCCATCAAGATACGGCCCCGTTCCGCCCGCAGGAGTGATCAGCGCCGCGTCGAGGACGCGGCAGCGATCACCGTTGCGTGGTAAACCCGCCGCCATCGGACGGCCTGCTGAACAGTCCGTTAACGCCTGCTGGCGGTCACCCCGGTAAGGGACGATCGAGCGTTCAACGCTCCAAAATGGCGGGCCACGCCCCCGCCGCTCGCCCCCGCCCGCGCCCGCGCGTCGATCATGGAGTTGTGCTGCCTCACAAAAGGTGCACTCCGGAACCATCTACCCACCACGACTCCATGATCGACCCGGGCTGCGGCTGGACCCCCGCGATCTTGCACTTACTGTCGCGGCATACGGGGGCATTCCTCTTATTTTCGGCAACAGGAAGTGCAAGATCGGCGCGGATGGGTCTGACCGAGCACGGACGGGGCGCACGTCTTAATGCCTCTTGACGAGAGACATTGGGACATCGCGTTGGGGCAGGTTCAGCGCTCCAGGATGGCCGTCACGCCCTGGCCGCCGGCCGCGCAGATGGAGATCAGCCCACGTCCGCTGCCCTTGGTGGCCAGCAGCTTCGCCAGCGTGGCGACGATCCGTCCGCCGGTGGCGGCGAACGGGTGTCCGGCGGCCAGGGACGAGCCGTTGACGTTGAGCCGGTCGGTGTCGATCGCGCCCAGCGGGGTGTCCAGGCCGAGCCGGTCCTTGCAGAACTCCGGCGACTCCCAGGCGGCGAGGGTCGCCAGCACCTGCGAGGCGAAGGCCTCGTGGATCTCGTAGTAGTCGAAGTCCTGCAACGTGAGCCCGGCGCGTGCCAGCATCCGGGGCACCGCGTACGCGGGGGCCATCAGCAGGCCCTCGTCGCCGTGCACGAAGTCGACGGCCGCCGCCTCCGACCAGCTGAACCACGCCAGCACCGGCAGGTTGTGCGCGGCGGCCCACTCCTCGCTGGCCAGCAGCACGGTGGACGCGCCGTCGGTGAGCGGCGAGGAGTTGCCGGCGGTCATGGTCGCCTGCTCGGCGTCCGGGCCGCGCGTGCCGAAGACCGGCTTGAGCGCGCCGAGCTTCTCCACGCTGGTGTCGGGGCGGAGGTTCTGGTCGCGGGTGAGCCCCAGGTACGGGGTCATCAGGTCGTCGAAGAAACCCCTGTCGTACGCGGCGGCCAACCGCTGGTGGGAGCGCAACGCCAACTCGTCCTGGGAGCGCCGGTCGATCTGCCAGCGCAGGGCGGTACGGGCGGCGTGGTCACCCATGGACAGGCCGGTGCGCGGTTCGGCGTTGCGGGGGATGTCCGGCTTGAACGGCTGGAGCGGGCGCAGCTTGGCGGCGATCTTCAGCCGCTGGCCGACCGTGCGGGCGGAGTTGAGTTTGAGCAGCGTACGTCGCATGTCCTCGTTGACGGCGAGGGGCGCGTCGGAGGTGGTGTCGACACCGCCCGCGATGCCCACGTCGAGCTGACCGAGGGCGATCTTGTTGGCGACGAGGATCGCCGCCTCCAGGCCGGTGCCGCAGGCCTGCTGGATGTCGTACGCCGGGGTGTGCGGGTCGAGCCGGGATCCGAGCACGACCTCGCGGGTGAGGTTGAAGTCGCGGGAGTGCTTGAGCACCGCACCGGCGACCACCTCGCCGACCCGCTGCCCGGCCAGCCCGTACCGGGCGATCAGACCGTCGAGCGCCGCGCCGAGCAGGTCGCCGTTGGACGCGTCGGCGTAGCGGGAGTTGGAACGGGCGAAGGGGATGCGGTTGCCGCCGATGACCGCGACCCTCCGGATGCTCTGCACGATCCGCCTCCTCGCAAGTGTTGCTCGAACCTTACTCGCCAGTAGGCTACGCCCATGACCGACAGGTACGCGAGCTTCGTCCAATCGGCCGCCGGCCGCTCGCTGGTGAAGCGTCTCGGGCTGCCCGATCCGCCGCGACTGCGCCGACACCAGCCCGGCGACCCGCTGCTGCCCGGGCCCGCGCTGCTCGGCGCGGCCGACGGCGGCCGGCTCACCGAGGCGGTCACCACGATCCTGACCGCCGCCGGGGTCGAGCTGCGCGACACACGCACGGTCGCCGCCGAGGACCGCTTCGGCGCCCTGGTGTACGACGCGACCGGCATCACCGACTCGACGCAGCTCCGCCAGCTCTACGACTTCTTCCACCCGCACGCCCGCACCCTGCTGCCCAGCGGTCGGGTGATCGTGCTCGGCACCCCGCCCGGCGAGTGCGCGACCCCGCGCGAGGCGACGGCCCAGCGCGCCCTGGAGGGGCTGGTCCGCAGCATCGGCAAGGAGTTCGGCCGGGGCACCACCGCCCAGCTCGTCTACGTGACCCGCAACGGCAGTATCGCGGCGGACGGCCCGGCCCTCTCACCTGGCACGACCACGAGCCTCGCATCGACTATCCGATTCATGCTCTCCGGCCGGTCCGCGTACGTCTCGGGGCAGGTCGTCCGGATCGGCACCGGCGCGGCGACCGCCCCGGCCGACTGGAACCGTCCGCTGGACGGGCAGGTCGTGCTGGTCACCGGGGCGGCCCGGGGCATCGGCGCGGCCCTGGCCCGGGTGCTCGCCCGCGACGGCGCCCAGGTGGTCGCGCTGGACGTGCCGGCGGCCGGCGACGCCCTCGCCGCGGTGGCGAACGACATCGGCGGTACGGCGGTCCAGCTCGACCTGACAGCCCCGGACGCGCCGACCCGGCTCGCCGACCACCTGGCCACCCGGCACGGACGCGTCGACGCGGTGGTGCACAACGCCGGCATCACCCGGGACAAGACGCTCGGTCGGATGGACGCCGACCGGTGGGACCAGGTCATCGACGTGAACCTGTCCAGTCCGGAGCGGATCAACGACGTGCTGCTGGAACGGAAGTTGATTCCGGCCGGCGGGCGGATCATCGGGGTGTCCTCGATCGCCGGGATCGCCGGCAACCGGGGGCAGACCAACTACGCCACCAGCAAGGCCGGCGTGATCGGGCTGGTCGACTCGCTGGCGCCGAGCCTGCGCGACCGGGGGATCAGCGTCAACGCGGTGGCGCCCGGCTTCATCGAGACCCGGATGACCGCCCGCATTCCGCTCGTCGTCCGCGAGGCGGGCCGGCGGATGAACAGCCTCGCCCAGGGCGGGCTGCCGGTCGACGTGGCCGAGACGATCGGCTGGCTGGCCTGGCCGGCGAGCGGCGCGATCAGCGGCAACGTGGTCCGGGTCTGCGGCCAGAGTCTGCTGGGGGCGTGATGGCCAGGAAGAGAGAGCCGGACGACCTGTCGGTCCACGAGCTGATCGAGGGCCCGACCGAGATCCTGTCGCGGGAGACGCTGGACGCGATCCGCCGGCCGGAAGCCGCCGACGCCGACGCTGACCGGACGCACGACCTGAGCGCGTCGGCGGCAGAGGTGACCGCCGACCTCGGCGCTCACGGGTCGGCCGGCACGGGTGACCGCGAGCGCGTCGAGCTGACCCGGATGCCGGCGTCCGGGCCGCTGTACCGGCGGGCCGTGCTCGGCGCGCTGCCGGGCCTGGGCCGAGGGCGGAAGAGCAACGACCTGCCGGCGGTCGAGTTCGCCGTGCACGGCGTGCAGGTCGACCGGGCCCACCTGGCCGACTACGACCGGGTGTGCGGGTTCCGGCTCACCGACCGGCTGCCCGCGACGTACCCGCACGTCCTGGGCTTTCCGCTGGCCCTGCGGCTGATGACCGCACCGGGCTTTCCCATCGCGCTGACCGGCGTGGTGCACGTCGGCAACCGGATCACCACGCACCGCCCGATCACCGCCGACGAGACCCTGGACTTCACGACGTACGCGGAAAATCTGCGCCCGCACGACCGGGGGCGGCAGGCGGACGTGGTGCTCGTCGGCTCGGTCGACGGGGAGGAGGTCTGGCGCGGCGTCTCGACGTACCTTGGTCGCGAGCGCACGCCCGGCGGGCGCGAGAGGGGCGAACGTCCGACCCCGCCCACTGCCACGGCCCGGTGGCGGGTCGAGCCCCGGGTGGGCACCGAGTACGCACGCGTCTCCGGGGACCACAACCCGATCCACACCTCCCGGCTCGGCGCGCGACTGTTCGGCTTCCGCCAACCGATCGCGCACGGCATGTGGAGCAAGGCGCGCTGCCTGGCCGCGCTCGAGACGCGGCTGCCGGACGCGTACACCGTCGAGGTGGCCTTCAAGCTGCCCGTGCCGCTGCCGAGCACGGTGAACTTCGCCCTCCTGCCGGACGGCGGGTTCGCCCTGCACGACTCGGGCGGCCGACCGCACCTGGTGGGTCTCGTGCGCTGACGCGTCCCTGCCGATCCGATCGAGGGGTTGGCAGGGGCGCACGTCTACGCTAAGTTGTTCTCACAGCGAGATGTTCTCAGATTGAGAGAGACATGGTTGACGAGCAGGACTTCCTGGCCGCGTACGACCCCCGCGACTATCCGGCGGTCGCCGTGACCGTCGACGTGGTGGCGTTGACCATTCGCGACGGCGAACTGCACCTGCTGCTCATCCGACGCGGCCAGGCGCCCTTCGCGGGGCACTGGGCGCTGCCCGGCGGCTTCGTCCACCCCGACGAGGACCTGACCGCCGGCGCCCGACGGGAGCTGGCCGAGGAGACCGGGCTCGGCGGTGCAGGGCTGCGGCGCGTACACCTGGAGCAGTTGGGCAGTTACGGCGCTCCCGACCGTGACCCGCGGATGCGCGTCGTCTCGATCGCCCACCTCGCGTTCGCTCCCGACCTGCCGGACGCCGCCGCCGGCTCGGACGCCGACGAGGCGAGCTGGCTGCCGGTCACGGCGCTGACCAGCCGGCAGCTCGCCTTCGACCACGGCCGCATCATCGACGACGCGCTGGAGCGGGCCCGGTCCAAGCTGGAGTACACCCCGCTGGCCACGCGGTTCCTCGCCGCCGAGTTCACGATCAGCGAACTGCGGGCCGTCTACGAGACGGTCTGGGGTCACCCCCTGCACGCCGGCAACTTCCACCGCAAGGTCCTCTCGGTGCCGGGCTTCGTGGAGAGCACGGGCGCGAGCACCGAACGCGGCGGCGCCCGGGGTGGCCCCCGCGCCCGGCTCTACCGGGCCGGCGACGCCCGGCTTCTGCACCCGGCGCTGCTGCGGCCGGCCCGCGAGGAGACCGTGCGATGAGGACCGCCGAGGCCATCGGCCTGGTCACGGCCGCCCGCACCGACGCCGACCTGTTCGGCGCCGACCAGCCGGCCCGCCGCTACCGCGAGCTGGTCGCGGCCCTGCACCCCGACCGGCTGCCGACAGACCCGGGGGTACGCGCCGAAGCCCTCGACGCGTTCGTCCACGTCACGACCCGGTGGCAGGCCCGGCGTACCACCGTCCTCGGCGACTACCGGCTCGGCCCGGTGGCCCACTCGGGCGACCTGGCCGACCTGTACGACGTCGGCGACGACCGACTGCTCAAACTCCCCCGGCGGCCCACCGACAACGACCTGATGGCCCGCGAGGCACACGCCCTGCGCACCATGGCCGAGCACGGCGACCCGCGCTACCTGCCGTACGTGCCCCGACTCGTCGACGAGTTCGGGCACCGCGACCCCGCGACCGGCGCGGAACGGCGGATAAACGTGCTCGCCACCGCTCCCGGCCTGCACGACCTCGACGCGGTGCGGCGCGCGTACCCCGACGGGTTGGACGCCCGGGACGCGGCCTGGATGTGGCGGCGACTGCTGGTGGCGCTCGGCCTGGCCCACCGCGCGGGCATCGTGCACGGCGCGGTCCTGCCGCGGCACGTGCTGATCGAGCCGGACGCCCACGGCGTGGTGCTCGTCGACTGGTGCTTCTCGACCCCGACCGGCCGCACGATCCCGGCGCTCGTGCCGGGCCACGAGGACTGGTACCCGCAGGAGGTCCCGCGCAGGCTGCCCTGCGGTCCGGGCACCGACATCGCGATGGCCAGCCGCTGCATGAGCTGGCTGATGGGACCACGCGCGCCCCGTGAGCTGGACGCCTTCGCGAAGGGCTGCCAGCAACGCGCCCTGAGCGCCCGGCCCGACGACGCCTGGGGCCTGCTGCGCGAACTCGACCAGGTGCTGGACCGGCTCTACGGGCCACGCACCTTCCGACCCTTCACCCTCTAGAGGAGCTGTCATGGGCAGTGGAACCTGGTCCACCGACGTGTACGACGCCGCCGACCGCTACCGGCGCTCCACCGGCCGCAGCGCGTTCTCCTACAGCGACAGCGGGGCACGGACCGTGCACCCCGCGCTCGACCCCCGCGACGCGACCCGGGAGAGCCGCGACTCCGCCGAGCACCCCCGCTCGACGCCCGTCGCGGTGCTCTTCGACGTGACCGGCTCGATGCGCGCGGTCCCGCGCGTCCTGCAGACCAAGCTGCCGCAGCTCCTCGGGCTGCTGCAACGGCAGGGCTACGCCAGCGACCCGCAGATCATGTTCGGCGCGATCGGCGACGCCACCTGCGACCGGGTGCCCCTACAGGTGGGCCAGTTCGAGTCGGACAACCGGATGGACGACGACCTCGGCCGCATCGTCCTCGAAGGCGGTGGCGGCGGGCAGATGAGCGAGTCGTACGAGCTGGCCCTGTACTTCATGGCCCGGCACACCGTCACCGACAACTGGGAGAAGCGCGGCCGACGCGGCTACCTGTTCGTCATCGGCGACGAGCTGGCGTACCAGCGGGTCAAGGCGCGGGAGGTGGCCGGCCTGATCGGTGACGACCTGCGCGAGGACGTGCCACTGCGCCAGGTCGTCGACGAGGTGACCCGCCGCTGGGACACCTACTACCTGCTCCCCGCCGGCAGCAGCTACGCCGGCAACTCGAAGGTGCTCGACTTCTGGCGCGACCTGCTCGGGCAGAACGCCGTCGTGCTCGACGACCTGGACGCGGTCTGCGAGACGATCGCCCTCACCATCGGTCTCGGTGAGCAGGCCATCGACCTGGACGAGGGACTGCGCCACCTGGACCGGGCCGGCTCGCGCGCCACCGGCACGGTGTCGAAGGCGCTGGCGCGGCTCGGCCGGGGCCGGCGGGCCGAGGTGTCGACGCTGCCGGCGTTCCGCGACACCGCGGGCGAGGTGACGCGGCTGTGAGGCACGTGGCGGTGGTCGACCTCGGGTACGGCGACGCGGGCAAGGGCACGGTCGTGGACTGGCTCTGCGCCACCCGGCCCGTGCGCACGGTGGTCCGCTTCAACGGGGGCGCGCAGGCGGCACACAACGTCGTGCTGCGCGACGGGCGGCACCACACGTTCGCCCAGTTCGGGGCCGGCACGTTCCACCCCGGCGTCGGGACGCACCTGTCCCGGCACGTGGTGGTGGACCCGCTGGCCCTGGCCGCCGAGGCCGACCACCTCGCCACGGTCGGGGTGCCCGACGCGCTGGACCGGCTGACCGTCGACTCCGAGGCGCTGCTCGCCACGCCGTACCACCGGGCCGCCAACCGGGCCCGGGAGATCGCCCGGGGCGCCGACCGGCACGGCTCCTGCGGGCTGGGGGTGGGCGAAGCCGTCGCGTACGGCCTCGCCCACCCCGACGACGCGCCCCGGGTGGGCGACTGCCGGCAGCCCGCGATGCTGCGCCGCCGGTTGACGGTTCTGCGGGACCGGCTGACCGCCGAGCTGGGCCCGCTGGACGCGCCGCCGGTCGACGACTGCCTGCCCGCGTTCACCGGGTTCGCCGGGCGGGTCGCCATCGTCGACGGGAGCTGGCTCGCCGGAGCGCTACGCTCCGGAACGTGCGTCTTCGAGGGCGCCCAGGGGGTGCTGCTCGACGAGTGGCACGGCTTCCACCCGTACACGACGTGGAGCACCACCACCTTCGCTAACGCCGACCGCCTGCTCGCCGAGGCGGGCCAGGCCGGCGAGGTGACCCGGATCGGCGTGTTGCGGACCGTCACCACCCGGCACGGTCCCGGCCCGCTGGTGACCGAGGACCCGGCGCTGCCCTTCGTCGACCGGCACAACCCGACGAACCCGTGGCAGGGCCGGTTCCGGTTCGGTCACTTCGACGCCGTCGCCCACCGGTACGCCCTCGCGGCGGCCGGCGGGGTCGACGGCCTGGCGCTGACCCACCTCGACCTCACGGGCCCCGACCTGCGGATCTGCCGCCGCTACGACACGATCGACCGGCTCACCCCGGGCCCGCCCGGCGACCTGGGCCGGCAGGCCGCGCTCACCGACCGCCTGCTGCGGTCCCACCCGGTGTACGACGACCCGCCGGCCGACTGGGCCGAGGCGGTGGGCGCGGAGTTGGCCACGCCGGTGGTGCTGACCTCGCACGGGCCCACCGCCGACGACAAGAACACGCACGGACGGCTGCTCGACCCACGGGCACTGGTGCACGCCGGCTGACTCCTACGGACCTAACGTAGTGGCGCGTCGGCATCCAGCGGGTGCGGTTCGCTGGGCTGGTCGAGCACGCTCACCGAACGCTCGAAGAACGTCTCCAGCACGACCATGGCCTGGGTGCCGGTGACGCCGTCGACGCCGAAGATGCGGCGCAGCGCCGCTTGCAGGTCTTCGGTCGTCGCGGTACGGATCTTCACCAGCAGTGATGCCGCGCCGGCGATGATGTGCGCCTCCTGGATCTCGGGAATAGCCGCAAGCGCGTCGCGGGTCGGAACGTCGCCCATCCAAGAGTCGGCACTGACCATCACGAACGCCGACACGCCACGGCCGACGAGCGTCGGGGAGACGTCGACGGTGGTCCGGCGGATCACGCCGCGTTCGCGCAGCTTTCGTACGCGCTCATGGACCGCGCCTGCGGACAGTCCCACCGCCTTGGCCAGTGCCGCGTAGGACTGGGTGGCGTCGCGCTGCAGGTGCGCCAGCAGCGCGCGGTCGATGTCATCTACCACCGAGGCGCCTCCGTTGAACAGAATTCGGTTGAGCGGCTCGTCTACCTTACCAGGTATGGTTCCTACATGTATTTGCCGAACGATACTCCGACCCAAGGGGAGGGACGGCGATGGCTGACACTGTTCCCACTGAGTTCCGCGTGCTGGATGAGCGGTTCCGTGGCTGCGACGGCGACTTTGTCGTCGAACTGCTGCACAGCGGCGCACGCAAGACTGAGGGGCCAGCGTATTTTCCGGCAGGCCGCTACCTGGTGTGGAGCGACATCCCCAACGACCGCATGCTGCGCTGGGATGAGACCACCGGAACTGTCGGCGTGTACCGCCACGGCTCGGGCTACGCCAACGGCAACACCGTGGACCGCCAGGGTCGGCTTGTCACGTGCGAGCAGGGCAATCGGCGGGTCACCCGAACCGAGCACGACGGCACGATCACCGTGCTGGTCGACGGTTTCCAGGGCAAGCGACTCAACAGCCCCAACGACGTGGTCGTCCGCGCCGACGGCACGATCTGGTTCACCGACCCGAGTTACGGCATCCACAACGACTACGAGGGCAACAGAGGCGACAACGAGTTCGACGGCGCCTGTTATGTGTTTCGCCTGGACCCCGCGACCGGCGACATGCGCGTCGTCGCGAATGACTTCAGCCGCCCCAACGGCCTGGCGTTCTCGGCCGACGAACAGCAGCTCTACATCGTGGACACACGACAGGACCCCAGTCACATCCGCGTCTTCGACGTCATCGCCGATGGCACCCTCAGCGGGGGGAAGATCTTCGCTGAATGCGACTTCGGCCGTTTCGACGGCATTCGTCTCGACGACGCCGGGCGGGTGTGGGCGGCGGCCTGGGACGGTGTGCACTGCTTCGATCCTGACGGAACCCTGATCGGCAAGCTGCTGCTACCCGAACCGGTCGCCAACCTCACCTTCGGTGGGCCGAAACGCAACCACCTGTTCATCACCGCCGGAACCTCGGTGTACTCGCTGCGAGTCACCTTCAACGGCGCCCACTACCCGCCGCCCAGCAGCGAGAAGCTATGAGCGACGCCATGCCCGCCCAGATCACCACGACGGCGGCGGTGCGACTTTCCTGGAAGGTCAGCCCGTGCGTCCCGCCCTCGCCCAAGCCATCCACCACCGTTACCGCACCACGGCCCACAAGCGTCGACTTCCAGCAGCCCCGGCGATCTCGTTTGACGCAACGAGCTGACACGGTGCTCGGCTGACCATTCGGCGCAATGTCGGCGAAGCGCCACCGACCGCCGCCGAGCCATCAAACATGGGGGCATGGACGCCCTGCTCGACCTCCTCCGTGGGACGGTCACGTCGCCGTGGGTCTACCTGGTGATCTTCGGGCTGACCGCTGTCGACGCGTTCTTCCCGGCGGTGCCCGGCGAGGCGGCCGTGATCACCGCCGGGGTGCTGTCCGCGAGCGGCGGCCACCCCAGCCTGACCCTGGTGATCGTCAGCGCGGGAGTCGGCGCGCTGGTCGGCGACCACATCTCGTACGCCATCGGGCGCGGCGGTGGCGCGAGCCGACTGGCCCGGCTCCCGGACGGCAGCCGCCGGCGGGCCAGCTCCGACTGGGCCCGACGTGCGGTGGACCGCCGGGGCGGGATGATCCTGACCACCAGCCGGTACGTGCCGGGCGGCCGGACGGCCGTCACCCTCACCATGGGGGCGGTGGGCTACTCCCGCCGCGCGTTCCTGCTGTACGACAGCATCGGAGCGTTCACCTGGGCGGTGTACTGCGGGCTGCTCGGGTACTTCGGCGGGCTGGCCTTCGAACGGGACCCGGTGAAGGGCGTGCTGGTCGGGGTGGGAGTCTCGCTGGTCATCACCTTCGGCTTGGAGGGGATCCGGTGGCTACGCCGCCGCGCGCACCGTCGCGCGGCGTCCCGCCGGTGATCGCCGCACGGCCCCGAGGTCCGTCACAGCAGGTCGGCGTCGTGCACCAGGATCGCCAACTGCACCCGATTGCCCACGTGCAGTTTCGCCAGCGCCCGGCTGACATGCGCCTTCACGGTGGCCTCGCTCATCGTCAGCCGCCTGGCGATCTCCGCGTTGCCGTGCCCGCGCGCCACCTCCCGCACGATCTCCAGCTCCCGTTCGGTGAGCGCGGCGAGCCGTCCGCGAGCCGCGTCCCGACGGGCCGGACCCCGCTCGGCGAACGAGCTGATCAGCCGCCGGGTCACCGTCGGGGCCAGCATCGCGTGCCCGGCGGCCACCGTACGGACGGCGGCGGCCAACTCGTGGGGTGGGGTGTCCTTGAGCAGGAAGCCGACCGCACCGGCACGCAGCGCCCGGTGCACGTACTCGTCGAGGTCGAAGGTGGTCAGCATGATCACCTTCGGGCCGGCGGCCGCCACCTCCGGCGCGATCGTCAGCCCGTCGACGCCCGGCATCCGCACGTCGAGCAGCACCACGTCGGGGCGCAACCGGTGGGCCTGCTCCAGCGCGCCGGCGCCGTTCGCCGCCTCGCCGACCACGGTGATGTCCTTCGCCGCCTCGAGGATCAGCCGCAACCCGGCGCGGACGAGCTGCTCGTCGTCGACGACCAGCACCCGGATCACGCCACACCCGCCAGCGGAAGCAGGGCCCGCACCAGGAAGCCGCCGTCGACGGTCGTCGCGTCCAGCCGGCCGCCGAGCAGCTCCACCCGCTCGCGCAGCCCGAGCAGGCCCTGTCCGGCACCGGGCAGCTCCGGCCCACCCGCGGACGGACCGTTGCGCACCACCACCTCCAGACCGTCGGGGAGGTAGCGCAGACGAACGACCGTTTCCGCGTCGGCCGCGTGCTTGCGCACGTTCGTCAACGCCTCGCGGACGACCCGGTACGCGGTACGCCCCAACGTCGCCGGCAGTGCGGTCGGCACGCCCTCGTCGTTCCGGGACACCCGCACACCCGCGGTACGGGACTCCTCGATCAGCTCGTCCAGCGCGTCGAGCCCTCGCTCCGGCAGCACGGCCACCTCGGCCTGTCGGAGCACACCCAGCACCTCACGCAGGTCGGTGAGCGCCTGCCGGCCGGTCATCCTGATGAGCGCCGCGGTCTCGATGGTTGCCGGGTTCGCGGCGGTCACCTCCAGGGCTCCGGCGTGCACGACCATGAGCGAGACCCGGTGCGCCACCACGTCGTGCATCTCCCGGGCGATCCGCGTCCGCTCCTCGGCGCGGACCCGGTCGGCGTGGGCCTCCCGCTCGCGCTCAAGCCGTTCGGCCCGGTCCCGCAGCGCGGCGAGAGTGTCCCGACGCGCACGTACCCAGAGGCCGAAGAGCAACGGAAGTCCGACCAGGCAGGCGGCGAGCAGAAGAACGTTGCCGGTGGTGGCGGTGGTGATCCGGCGTTCGCCGCCCACCTGCTGCCCGACCACGACCCCACCGCCGAGCACCACGGCGGCGCCGGCGAGGTAACCGGCGAGTTGGCGGCCCCGCAGCCGCACCCCGGCCTGGTACGAGGCGACCACTCCGGCCGCCGCGGCGGCGAGCACCAGCCAACCAACCGCCGCGACCAGGAACAACGGCCAGCGACGGGTCCGGACGACACCGGCGGCCCAGCCGGAGGCCACAGCGAGGACCAGCGGAACGACGCCCGGCAACGGCGAGCGGACCCCGAGGTCACCGGCCGCGCTGGCCCACACCGCTCCCGCGACCACGACCGCGAGCAGCAGCGAGGCGTACGGCCGGAGGGCCCGCCGGACGGTCACGGTGGTGGATGCCACCCAGCGAGCGTAGGGCTTCGTGCACGGGCGGACCCGCCGCGCGTCACAGGACCCGGGTGCGGTGGGGGAACACCCTGAGCCGTCGTCCGGGCCGGTAGCTACCTAAGTAGTGCCGCCCGCCTGACCGGTGGCCGATGGCGGGGGCCGCCGCGCGCACCAGCATCCGAACCATGGATCTGCTCGGCCTGTTGCACGACACGATGTCCTCGCCCTGGGTGTACCTGGCGCTCTTCGCGATCGCGGTGCTCGACGGCTTCTTTCCGGTGGTGCCGAGCGAGACGGCGGTGATAACGGCCGGGGTGTTCGCCGCCTCGGGAACGCCGTACCTGCCCGCCGTCATCCTGGTGGCCGCCGCCGGGGCGCTCGTCGGCGACCACGTCTCGTACGCCATCGGGCGGGGCGGCGGAGGGCGACTGATCGGCCGGCTACCGCCCGACAGCCGACGCCGGACCGCCATCGAGCGGGCACGTCGAGGAATCGCGACGCGCGGGGGCCTGATCCTCACCGTCGCCCGCTACGTGCCCGGCGGCCGGACGGCGGTCACCCTCACCATGGGTGCGGTGCGATTTCCCCGGCGGCGGTTCCTGGCGTTCGACGCGCTCGCCGCCGGCTCGTGGGGGCTGTACTCGGCGCTGGTCGGCTACGTCGGCGGCCTGGCGTTCGAGCAGGACCCCCTTCGCGGTCTCCTGCTCGGTCTGGGCCTCGCCCTGACGGTGACGGTGGTCGTCGAGGTGGCCCGCTGGGTCGGCAACCGTCGCCGATCCGCGCGGTCGACGCCCGCGACCCCGGTGCGGTGACGCCCGGGCAGTCAGTCGGCCGGTGGGCGCCAGACGACGCCGTGCAGGAGTTGGGCCGCGCCGAGCCAGGCCACGTTCATCATCCGGGTGGCTGTCTTCTCCGGGTCGACCTCCGGGTGGTCGGCGAGCCAGTCGGCCAGCGACTCGGTCGCGCCGACCAGCGCGTACGCGACGACCTCCAGGTCGGTGGGCGCGATCTCGCGGCCCTTGACGCGCAGCGCGTGGTCGAGCATCCCGGCGACCACCTCGACCAGCCGGGCGCGCATGGTGGCCAGTTCACCGGCGAACGGCTGCTCGCCGCGGGCCTGCCGGTAGAGCACCGCCCAGCCGTCGCGGTGTGCGCCGACGAAGCCGAAGAACGCCTTGAGCCCTCGCCACAGCCGTTCGTCGGCCGGCAGGTCGGGGGCGGCTGCGCCGGCGATGGCCTGCATCATCCGGGTGCCCTCCCGGTGCAGGCAGGCGACGAACAGCTCCTCCTTGGTGCCGAGGTACGCGTACACCATGGGTTTGGAGAT
Source organism: Micromonospora sp. RB23 (assembly GCF_053585025.1). Lineage (NCBI taxonomy): Bacteria > Bacillati > Actinomycetota > Actinomycetes > Micromonosporales > Micromonosporaceae > Micromonospora > Micromonospora sp. RB23. Next base: position 423,216 of record NZ_CM132111.1, on the reverse strand, counting down.
GCCGGCGTCCTCGGCGATCTCGTCCATGCTGGCGGCGTGGAAGCCGCGCCGGGAGAAGACCTTCACGGCCGCGTCGAGCATCTGCTGCTCTCGTACGGCGCGCGGTAGGCGCTTGAAGGCGGGAGGCGTGGACACCTTGCGAGCATACCTACTCGTGCGTAGGGTTACGCGCGAGTAGCCAAATCTTCCGGAAGGCGCGTCTCATGACTGACTTCGATCCGGCCAACTTCGCCAACGTCGGGCCCAAGGAGTTCGCCCAGCTGGTCAAGTCCACCCCGGACGACAAGATCGCCCAGGTGATGGCCGGTGACATGCGCGGCAGGATCCTCGGTGAGGTGTTCGGCCGGATGCCGTCGCTGTTCCGCGCGGACCGGGCCGGCTCCACCAACGCGGTCATCCACTGGATCATCACCGGTCGCCCGGACGGCGGCAGCGACACCTACGAGGTGGTCGTCGCCGACGGCAAGTGCGAGGTGAACGAGACCCCGCAGCACGACCCGAAGCTCAGCCTCACCATGGGTCCGGTGGAGTTCCTGAAGATCGTCTCCGGCGGCGCTAACCCGGTCATGATGTTCATGACCGGCAAGCTGAAGGCAAAGGGCGACCTGGGCCTCGCCGCCAACATCGCCAACCTGTTCGACATCCCCAAGGCCTGACATGGCCGAGTTCTCGCTCGACCTGAACGAGGAACAGCGGGATCTACGCGACTGGGTGCACGGCTTCGCCGCCGAGGTCGTGCGCCCGGCCGCCGCCGAGTGGGACGAACGCGAGGACACCCCGTGGCCGGTGATCCAGGAGGCCGCCAAGGTCGGCCTCTACGGCTTCGAGTTCCTCGCCACCTGCTGGGCCGACCCGACCGGGCTGTCCCTGCCCATCGCCAGCGAGGAGCTCTTCTGGGGTGACGCGGGCATCGGCCTGAGCATCTTCGGCACCTCGCTCGCCGTCGCCGCCATCTACGGCGCCGGCACTCCCGACCAGATGGTCGAGTGGGTGCCGCAGTGCTTCGGCGACGTCGACTCACCGGCCGTCGCCGCGTTCTGTACCAGCGAACCCGAGGCCGGCTCCGACGTCGGCGCGATGCGCACCCGGGCCGTCTACGACGAGACCAGCGACGAGTGGGTGCTCACCGGCCAGAAGGCGTACGCCACCAACGGCGGCATCGCCGGGGTACACGTGGTCACCGCCTCGGTGGACCCCACACTCGGCTCACGCGGTCAGGCGGCGTTCGTCGTACCGCCGGGCACCCCCGGCCTCGCAGCGACCCGCAAGCTGCGCAAGCTCGGCCTCCGCGCGTCGCACACCGCCGACGTCTTCCTCGACGAGGTACGCGTGCCCGGCCGCTGCCTGCTCGGCGGCAAGGACGCCCTGGACGAGCGGCTGGCACGCGCCCGGTCCGGGCAACGGGCCTCCGGCCAGGCGGCCATGCGGACCTTCGAACTGTCCCGACCGACCGTGGGCGCGCAGGCGCTCGGCGTGGCCCGGGCCGCCTACGAGTACGCCCTCGACTACGCCAAGGACCGGGTCCAGTTCGGACGGCCCATCATCGAGAACCAGGCGGTCGCGTTCGCGCTGGCCGACATGCGAATGGAGATCGACGCGGCGCGACTGCTGGTCTGGCGGGCCTCCTGGATGGGCCGCAACAACCGCCCGTTCACCGCGGGCGAGGGCTCGATGTCCAAGCTCAAGGCCGGCGAGGTCGCGGTGGCCGTCACCGAGAAGGCGGTGCAACTGCTCGGCGGTGCCGGCTTCCTGCGCGACCATCCGGTCGAGCGGTGGTACCGCGACGCCAAGATTTACACCATTTTCGAGGGTACGTCCGAGATCCAGCGATTGGTCATCTCCCGAGCGATCTCCGGCATGCAGATCCGCTGACCCTCGGCTCCTCGCGCTCCGACCATCGTCGGGTCGGCGGCCGCTCCGGCCGACGGCCCGACCGGTCGGCGCGCGCGCAGGTCGGCGCCCTCCTGGTTCATCTCCGGCGACCCGCTCCTGCCTATCTGTGCCGACTACGTCACCCCGCGCCGACGTCGGCTGGGCCCGCCGCGGCACCGGGTGCATGATCAAGGAAGACGCCCCGACGAGATGGGGCTGTCCGCGTAGCGCCCCGAGGAGGTCTGCGGCATGGACCTGCCGTTCGTCGTCACCACGCTGACCCGTCGCGGTCTGCTCACCCCGGGCCGCCCGGTCCGGGTCGCCTCGCAGCTCAACGCGCTGCGTACCTGGGGATGGAGCCTCGCCGGCGAGCTACGCCAGGCAGCCGCCCGCGACCCCGGACGACCGGCGATCATCGACGAGGACGGCGTCGAGCTGACCTACCAGGCGCTCCTCGACCGGGCCGAACGAATGGCCCGGTCGATGCGGTCCGGACTCGGCGTACAGTCCGGCGACCGGATCGGTGTGCTCTGCCGCAACCACCACGGACTGATCGAGACGATCGTCGCGGCGACCCTGCTCGGCGTCGACGCGGTGCTGGTCAACACGGGCCTCTCCGCCGCCCAGCTGGCGACCGTCGCGGAGGAGCAGCGGCTACGGCTGTTGGTGCACGACGACGAGTTCGCCGAACGGGTCCTCGGCCTCCCCGCCGAGCTGCCCCGCCTGGACGAGCGCGCCCGCGAGGAACTGGTGGCCGGGGCGCTGCCGGGCGAGCTGCGCCCGCCGGAGCGCGACGGCCGCATCATCGTGCTGACCTCGGGCACCACCGGCGCTCCCAAGGGCGCCCGCCGTCCCACACCCAGCGGTTTCGGGCCGCTCGTGTCCATCATCGACCGCATCCCCCTGCACGCGAAGGACCGGGTGCTGATCGCCGCCCCGATCTTCCACACCTGGGGATTCGCCGCGCTCCAGGTGTGCTTCGCGCTGCGGGCCACCATCGTGCTGCACCGCCGCTTCGACCCGGCCGCCACGCTCGCCGCCCTGGTCGCCCACCGCTGCGACGCCCTCTTCGCCGTACCCGTGATGCTCCAGCGGCTGCTGGAAGTGCCCCCGCCGGACACGCGCCCATCGCTCAAGGTCGTCGCGGTCAGCGGATCGGCCCTGCCCGGCGGGCTCGCACCGAAGTTCATGGACGCGTACGGCGACGTCCTCTACAACCTGTACGGGTCCACCGAGGTCTCCTGGGCGTCGATCGCCAACCCGGCGGACCTGCGCCAGGCGCCCACCACGGCCGGCCGACCACCGCACGGCACCCGACTGGAACTACTCGACAACGCCGGCCAACCGGTGCCGCAGGGGCAGGTCGGACGCATCTTCGTCGGCAACGAGATGCTCTTCGAGGGCTACACCTCGGGTGCCACCCGGGAAACCCGCGACGGGTTGCTCGACACCGGCGACCTCGGCTGGCTCAACGCCGACGGGCTGCTCTTCGTCGACGGCCGAGCCGACGACATGATCGTCTCCGGTGGGGAGAACGTGTTCCCGTCCGAGGTGGAGGACCTGCTCGCCCAGCTACCGCAGGTACGCGAGGCCGCCGTCATCGGCGTACCCGACCCCGAGTACGGCCAGCGACTCGCCGCGTTCCTCGCCCTGCACCCCGGCGAGACGCTCGACCCCGAGGCGGTCCGCGAGTACGTCCGGCACTACCTGGCCCGCTTCTCCGTACCCCGGGACGTGGTCTACGTGAAGTACCTGCCCCGCAACGCCACCGGCAAGGTCCTCGCCCGGGAGCTGCGTCGCTACTACGGCTGAGCCGCTCACCGACGCGCGCCCAGACCCGCCTCCCGCGCCAGCAACGCCGCCTGGGTCCGGTTAGCGCAGTCGAGCTTGACCAGGAGTCGTGACACGTAACCCTTGACGGTGGCCTCGGACAGGTGCAGGCGGCTGGCGATCTGCTGGTTCGACCGACCGGCCCCCAGGCTCTCCAGCACCTCCACCTCGCGTTCGGTGAGCGACCGGATCAGGTCACGGGCGCGCTGGGTACGCCCGGTCTGGGCGACGAGCCGGTCGGCCGCCGCCGCGGAGAGCACCGTGTGCCCCGCAGCCGCCACCCGGACGAGGGCGAGCAGGTCCTCGGGCGGCGTGGACTTGAGCAGGAAGCCGGCCGCGCCGGCCCGCAGCGCCCCGGTGACGTACTCGTCCAGGTCGAACGTGGTGAGAGCCAGGACCCGGGGCGGCGCGGGCAAGGTCATGATCCGCTCGGTGGCTCTGATCCCGTCGACGCCGGGCATCCGCAGGTCCATCAGCACCACATCGGGCCGCAGACGAACCGCGGCCTCGACGGCGTCCGCCCCGTCGTACGCCTCGCCGACGACCTCCAGGTCCGGCGCGGAACCGAGGATGGTGCACAGGTGGGCGCAGACCATCCGCTCGTCGTCGACGACGAGTACCCGGATCACGACCGCACCGCCGTCGACACGCGCGCCGGCAGCGTCGCGTGGACGGCGAAGCCGCCCCGGGGCGTCGGCTCGGCCGTCAACGTCCCGCCGAGCACCTCGACGCGGTGCCGCAACCCGGCCAGGCCGGTGCCCCCACCGGCGGCAGCGAGGACCGCGTCGGGTGACCGGCACGCCGGGGTGTTCGACACCGTGGCCGACACGGTGTGCCTGCCGTACTCGACCGCAACGGTGGCGGCAGCGCCCGGAGCGTGCTTGTGCACGTTGGTCAACGACTCCTGGACCAGCCGGAACAACGTCCTGCGCACCGTCGGTGCGACTGCCTCCGGGTCGCCCACCTCGGTCAGCCGCACCGGCAGGCCCACCCCACGGGAATCGTCGACCAACCGACCCAGCTCGGGTGTGTCGTCCGGGATCGGATCGACCCGTGGGTGTCCGTCCTCGCCATGCAGCACCCCCACCAGGTCGCGTAGCTCCGTCAACGCCCGGCAACCGGTCGCCCGCAGTTCCTCGGCCGCCGCCCGGACCGTCGGATCGGAGGTGGTGACCCGCAAGGCGCCCGCCTGCAACACCATCAGGTTGATCCGGTGGGTGACCACGTCGTGCATCTCGGCGGCCAGCCGCACCCGCTCGTCGGCGCGGGCCTGGTCGGCCAGGAGCAACCGCTCCCGCTCGGCCCGCTCCGCCCGGTCGGTCAGCTCCAACAACAGGCTGCGCCGGGCCCGGACGTACATGCCCGCCAGCGCCGCGACGAGGATGACCGCCGGCGCGGTGAACGGATCGTCGATCGACCAGGCGCTCGCCCCCATCAGGAACGCCGCCGTCAGCAGGCCGATCACCGTCCACTGTCGCCACCGCCGACCCCGCCCGTACGCCGTGACCGCGTACGGAACGAGGACAGCGGCCCAGGCCGGCGCGAAGAGGCTGATCCCGGCGATGGCCAGCGCCGCGGTGTACGGGCGTTGCCGACGGACCAGCAGCATGGCTGCGGCGACCGCTTGCGCGGCCACGTACGCCCAGGTGGGTGCCGTGATCAGCTTGGTGTCGGCGGCCGGATCCGCCAGTTCCAGACCGCCGCCGGCCGCCGTCGCCAGGAGCGCCAGCAACACGTCCACGGCGACCCGGAGCATCCGGCGTCGGCCCATGGCAGCAGGGTAACCGGGCACCCGGAAAACGGCCCGCCGCGCGTGCGGAGACCCGACGAACCACGACCGGCGTACGACGAAAGGAGGTAGCGGTCACGACTTTCTCCGCTGACGACGCTCGGCCGCCACACGGTGGGATCGATCCATGACCGAATCGGTACGGACGACTGACCGGCCACCGGCACCGACCGACGTGTCCACCGTCGGGCCGCGTATCGGCGCGCTGGACGCGCTGCGCGGCTTCGCGCTCTGCGGCATCCTGATCATCAACATCTACCAGCAGGTCGTCTTCCGTGGCGAGGCGGCCGGCACCTCGTCGCAACTGCCAGAGGCGGTGCAACTGCTCTTCTACGAGCGGTTCTATCCGATCTTCTCGATCCTGTTCGGTGTCGGCTTCGGCATCTTCCTCCGACGCGCCGCGAACCGGACCAGCCGGCCCCGGGTGGTGCTGGCCCGCCGACTGGTCGTCCTCCTGCTGATCGGCGCCGCGCACTTCGTCGTCCACCCTGGCGAGGCGCTGACCGCGTACGCGTTGGCCGGTCTGCTCGTGCTGCTGCCACTGAGTTACCTCGGCGGGCGCACGGCCCTCGTCGTCGCGGTACTGCTGCTGCTCGTCGGCGCGCAACTCGTCGTCGGTTACGGGCCCATCCCGGGCCTGCTCGCCCTCGGCTACGCGCTGGCCGAACTGGGCGTGCCGGCCGCCCTTGAGCGTCGCGCCGGTCGGGTGGCGATCGCGTTCGTCGTCTGCACCGCGCTCGCGGTGACCTGGATCGTGCTGACCGTCCGCGAGGTGGACCTGCCGTTCGTCAACGTCCTCGGCGGACCGGGCGGCGGCGTGAGCCTGCTGCCTCCGCTCGCCGGCATCGCCACCGGCCTCGCGTACTGCTGCGGTCTGGTGCTGCTGCTACGGACGCCGATCGGACCAGCGCTGTCCGCGGTGCTGTCGCCCATGGGCCGGATGGCCCTGACGAACTACCTGAGCGCCACCGTGCTGTTCCTGCTCGCCGGACCGCCGCTGGGCATCGACAGCACCGACGACCTGCCCCGGATCGTGGGCCTCACCGTCGCCATCATCATCGTCCAGGCGGTGTGGAGTGTGCTCTGGCTCCGGTCGTTCCGGTACGGCCCGGTCGAGTGGGTGTGGCGGTGCCTGACCTGGTGGCGACGCGCGCCGATCCGACGTCGGGGCACGGACTCGCCGATACCGGCCTGACCCGCGCGGCGACGCGCGCCGATCCGGTGGCGGGGCACGGAGTTTGTGACTCGGCCTGACCCACGCCGGCAAGCGGCTTCAGCTCGTCGACCTCGCGCCGAAGGCGCTGGCCACGCCGATGCCGGAGCGCTGGCGGCTTCAGCTCGCCGACCTCGCGCCAACGGCGCCGGCCGCGCTGGGCCGGCCGATGCCGGAGCGCTGACAGCTTCAGCCGGGAATCGCGATCCGGCCGTCGATCGCGGCGGCGGCGATGTCGGTGCGGTGCTGCGAGCCGGCCAACTCCACCCCGTCCACCAGCGCGTACGCCGCCTCCCGGGCGGCCGCCAGGTCGCCACCGGTGGCCGTACCACAAAGGACCCGGCCGCCGGCGGACAGCAACGCGCCGTCGCTGGCCCGGCGGGCGGTGCCCGCGTGGATGATGCCCGGCCGGTCCGCTCCGGTGATCACGTCGCCGGTGCGCGGCGCGGCCGGATAGCCCTGCGCGGCGAGCACCACGGTGACGGCCGCGCCGTCCCGCCAGCGCAGCGGCGGATGCTCAGCCAGCGTGCCGGTCGCCGCGGCGTGCAACAACCCACCCAGCGGCGTCTCCAGCAGCGCGAGCACCACCTGGGTCTCCGGGTCACCGAAACGCGCGTTGAACTCGATCACCCGGGGGCCGGCGGCGGTCATCGCGAGCCCGACGTAGAGCAGGCCCGCGAACGGCGTGCCCCGGCGGCGCAGCTCGGCCAGCGTCGGGTGGACCACGTCCCGCATGACGTCGTCGACCAGGCCCGGCGGCGCCCAGGGCAGCGGCGCGTACGCTCCCATGCCACCCGTGTTCGGGCCCGTGTCGCCGTCCCCGATCCGCTTGAAGTCCTGCGCGGGCAGCAGCGGCACGGCGGCCTCGCCGTCGGTGACCACGAACAGGCTGACCTCCGGGCCGGCGAGGAACTCCTCGACCACGACCCGGCCACACTCGGCGGCGTGCGCCAGCGCGGCGGACCGGTCGTCGGTCACCACCACACCCTTGCCGGCCGCGAGACCGTCGTCCTTCACCACGTACGGCGCCCCGAACTCGTCGAGCGCACGCGCGGTGCTCTCCTCGTCCGTGCAGACGTACGCCCGGGCGGTCGGCACACCCGCGGCGGTCATCACGTCCTTGGCGAACGCCTTGGATCCCTCCAACTGCGCGGCCGCGCCGGACGGGCCGAACACGGCGATCCCCTTGGCACGTACGGCATCGGCGACACCGGCGACCAGCGGCGCCTCCGGCCCGATCACCACCAGGTCGGCCGCGGTCTCCACCGCCAACGCCGCGACGGCGGCCGGATCGGTGGCGGTAACCGCCCGCAACTCGGCAATCTCGGCTATCCCCGGATTACCAGGAGCGGCAATCAACGCGGAGACGCCCGAATCACGCACCAACCCGAGGGCAAGCGCATGCTCGCGCCCCCCACCACCCACCAAGAGAACCCGCACAACGCGCCATCCTACTGCCCCCCACCCCCACCCCCGGCCGCCGCCGGCCGCCCACGCACCGCCCCGCCCGAGTTGCCGTTGATCATGAAGTTGTCGCCCTCCGCTTCGGTGTGTCGGGGCAGTAACTTCATGATCAGCGATGTCGTGCGGCGGTCATCGCCTGCCGCACGGTCCACGGGATGTAGTCCGGGCGCAGTGTGTCCTGCCAGGTGAAACGGAGCACCGTCCAACCTGCGTTCACCAGTCGGTTTTGGCGGCGGCGGTCGGCGAACACGGCATCCGGCAAGCCGTGCGGGGCACGACCGTCGGCCTCGGCGATGATCCGGTAACCACGCCACCCGAGGTCGCCGATGCCCAGCAGGTATCCGTCGTGGTCGCGCACCTCCAGTTGCAGCGCATCCGGCGGCACTCTTCCGTCGACGCAACGGAGCCGGGCGCGGGTCTCGAGGGGTGACTGCGCCCGCCCATCCACCTCAGCAAGATATGCACGTGCCGCGATCGCACCTCGACGCCCACGGATCAGGCGCGGTAGAGAAAGCAGGTCTTCAGCTGCCACCAACCGACGGTTCAAGGCCGAATCCAGCACACTCACCGCCGAGAAGCGATCAACCCGCAGAGTCACGTCGGCAAGGGTCCTGAGAGCTCCGGTCGTGGTCAATCCGTCTATCCGGACGAACTGCTCGGACGGAATCACCAGTTGATGGACGACCACCTCCGGATGGACGACCCGCGCCGGCCTGGCAACCGGGCCAGGCACCGACAGATGAATCATCTCGGTAGCCGGTAGACCAGCCATCTCATGCAGCTCGGCCGCTGTTCCGAGCACTGCTGCCGCAGACGGACCAAAGGACTCCAGCGCCGCCCTGATGCGCGCCCGCCGGGGCACCTCGTCATACAGGTCGGCGTCCACCAGGTAGCTGCCACGCGCAACAACCCGCCAGTGACCGGCGCGGCAGAGCCGCCGCACCTCGTGGGCGGTAAAGCCGGCGGCGCGCGCCTGCCTGACCGTCACGATCCCGTCCCGCGCGTTTGCGACGCGCCGCACCGCAGCCAAGGCATCCACCCGGCCACCCTGTCGGACCAGGAGACCGCCCGAAACCCCCTGTGGACAACCACCCCGGCCCTGTGGATAACCCGATCCACCCTTGCGCATTGATCATGAAGTTATTGCCACGACACGCCGAGGTGACGGGCAATAAACTTCATGATCAACAGGGTGGGGACCCCGGATCCCGCGCGGGACCCCGGGGGACCCTGGGGGATTAGGGGAGGAGGGGGTGTTGGACTACGTTTTCGTCTCGGCCTGGGCCTACGCCGATGACGCTCACCCGGGTGTTGCAGAGCTCTTCGACCCTCGCGATGTAGCGGCGGGCGTTCTCCGGCAGGTCTTCGGGGGTGCGGGCCTTGGTGATGTCCTCCCACCACCCGTCCAGTTCCTCGTACACCGGCGTGGCGTGGTGGAAGTCCGTCTGGGTCATCGGCATGTCGTCGACCCGCTTGCCGTTGATCTCGTAGCCGACGCAGATCGGCACCTTCGGCAGCCCGGTGAGCACGTCCAGCTTGGTGATGACCAGGTCGGTGACGCCGTTGAGGCGGCAGGCGTAGCGGGCGACCACCGCGTCGAACCACCCGCACCGGCGCTCCCGGCCGGTCGTGGTGCCGTACTCCGCGCCGATCTTGCGCAGGTGCGCGCCGTTGGCGTCGAACAGTTCGGTCGGGAACGGCCCGGAGCCGACCCGCGTGGTGTACGCCTTGCTCACCGCGATCACCTGGTTGATCGCGGTCGGCGGGATGCCGGCGCCCACGCAGGCGCCACCGGCGGTCGGGTTGGACGAGGTCACGAAGGGGTACGTGCCGTGGTCCATGTCCAGCATGGTGGCCTGGGCGCCCTCCAACAGCACCGTGTCGCCACGGTCCAGGGCGTCCCAGAGCATGGCCCGGGTCTCGGCGATGTACGGCTTGAGCCGCTCCGCGTACTCCAGGTACTCCTCGACCGTGGCCTCGAGGTCGATCGCCTTGCGGTTGTAGACCTTGAACAGCATCTGGTTCTTCTCGCGCAGCGCGAGTTCCAGCTTCTTGCGCAGGATGCCCGGGTCGAGCAGGTCCTGGAGCCGGATGCCCATGCGGGCGACCTTGTCGCCGTACGCGGGGCCGATACCCCGACCGGTGGTGCCGATCCGGGACGAGCCGAGGTACCGCTCGACGACCCGGTCCAGCGCCCGGTGGTGCGGCATGATGAGGTGCGCGTCACCGGAGATCCGCAGCCGGGACACGTCCACGCCACGCTCGGCGAGACCGTCGATCTCGGCGAGGAGCACCTTGGGGTCGACGACCACGCCGTTGCCGATGACGATCATCGCGTTCGGCGAGAGCGCCCCGGAGGGCATCAGGTGGAGCGCGTACTTCTGGCCGTCCGGGGTGATCACCGTGTGCCCGGCGTTGTTGCCGCCGGAGTAGCGCACGACGTAGTCGACCCGCTCACCCAGCAGGTCGGTAACCTTGCCCTTGCCCTCGTCGCCCCACTGAGCGCCGATGAGCACGATCGCTGGCATCTTTTCCGCCTCCAGAAGGCTCGGGTGCCAGGTGGCGACCGGTTGGCGAGCCCGGGGTGTCAGGTTAACAAGTAGTGACGGCGCGACCGGCAGGGGTCGCGTCGAGAGGCAGGAGGCTCCTTCGGTGTACGACGTGGTGCTGCTCACCCTCTCGTCGGAGCGGGACGCTTCCGGCGGGTGCGGCAGCGGCGAGGCCTGCTGCGGCGGCGCGAAGGCGACAGGCGCGGACGGCGATGGCGCCGGGCCGACGCCGGGTGACGTCGACAGTTGTGCCTCCGATCGACCCCGGGTGCCGGTGCTGGCCTGCGCCGACGCGCTGACCGCCCGGGGCGCCCGGGTGCAGACGGTCACCGCCCACTCCGACGCGGAGATCGACGCCGTCCTCGCGCAGCTCGACGGCCCGGCCCGCCCGGACGGCCTCACCTGGCCCGACGCGGACGGAAAGACCCGGCTGGTCGTCGCCACGGCCAGCGACGGTCAGTTGCGCGCCGTGCTGCGCCGGCTGGTTCGGCGGTACGCGCCACCGCCGAGTCGTCGCCCGGCGGACCTACGCGACGACCGGACCCTGCCCGACCTGCCGCCGGTCGCCGTACTCCCTCTGGACCCGGCGCGCGGGGGCACCCAGCGGGATCTGGCCGCGCAGCTCGGCCTGCCCCGTGACCCGGCGTCCGTGGCGGCCGCGGTGCTGGACGGCACGCCACGCCGGCTGGACCTGCTGCGCAACGACGGCGGCTCGGTGACCCTGGACGGCGCGCTGCTCGGGGCCGCCGACGACGCGGGTCGACCGCTGCACTGGAGGGCCCGGGTGGAGGTCGACGACACCGTCCTCACCGACGGTGATGAACCGTTGCTGGCCTGCGCGATCGGCAACGCCGGCGGGTACGCGTCGCTCGACGACGTGACGTTGCTGGCCGCGCCGGACCCGGCGGACGGCCGGGTCGAGGTCGCGGTGGCCGTCCCGGTGGTCGTCCGGTCGGCGTTGGGTCGCAAGCGGGTACGCCTCGAAGTGCGGCGGGCTCGCGGACGGGCGGTGTCGGTGCTGCCCCGCGAGGGAAAGGTCCCCTACCTCGACGACGGCGTCGAGGGTGAACTGACCCGCAAGCGCTCGTGGTGGGTCGAGCCGGACGCCTGGGCGGTCTGGGTGGTCTGACCCCGGTTGCGCCGACCGGCCCTGGTCGGCCGGTGGGCCTATCCTCGCAGGAGGACTGGGGAGGAACCGTAATGGACAAGAACGCCGACCGGGCTCAGGTGCCCGGCCAGCAGCCGGTGCCGGAGCGGGACATCGAACCACTGTGGCCGCCGGATCCGGCCGAGCAGGGCGCAGAGGTGGTACCGCCGTGGGCGGCGGTCGCCGAGCAGCGGGGCGTCCCGAGGCAGTCCGCGCCTCCGGCCGTGACGCCGCCGGTCGCCGCACCGCCGATCACGGCACCGTCGGTCGGCCGTCCCGGGGTCCCCGGGCAGCCGGGCGCCGCGTCCCTGCCACCGCCGTCTCCGTCGGACTATCCGTCGCTGACCGGGGCGGTGCCGCCACCGACCGGCTGGGGCGCCAACGGGCCGGGCGGGCCGGGTGCGGGCTGGGCTCCGGCGCAACCGAGCTGGCCACCGGCCGTGTCACCAACGGCCGCGTCGCCCGCGTCGACGGCGTCGCCGACTCCTTCCGCGCCGCCCGTACCGCCGACACCACCCCTCCCACCAGCGGTAGAAGGGCTCGTCGGGCCCGGCAGTGCGCGCACCGACAGCACCACGCCGAACTCGGCGGCCACCGCCGTGTCGCCCGGCGGCGCGAACGGAGCAACCGGCGTCGGAGCGGCCGGCGTCTCACCGGAAGCAGGCGGCACCGCCCCCGGAGCAGCCGGCGGCCCGCCCGGGGCGGGGCCGGCGGACGAACCCGGCGTCGGCCCGGTACCCGGGCCGCCCGGCGGCGTCGACCTGGACCTGCCGTTCTCCCTGGACCGCCCGCCTGTCGTAGCCGCTGCCGCCGAGGGAGCGGCCACCGCAGGCCCCGGCGCGGCCGGACCGGTCGTACCGGGGCAACCCGCGGCAGGCGCGGCCACGGCGGATTCCGGCACGGCAGCCCCGACGGCAGCAGGGCCGACAGCGGAACCGGGGTCGCCGGGTGGCGGGGAGACCCCGCCTGCCGTCGGGGCGGCTCGGCCGGCGGCCGAGTCACCCTGGGCGTATCCACCGCAGCGACCGGCCAGCCCGCCCCCGTCGGCCCAGGAGCAGGGCAGCATCCCGCCACCGCCGGTTCCGCCACCGCCGACGCCCGCCGTCGACAACGGCGGTGCGGCGACGCAGTCGTACGCGGGGCAGGTCTACGGCGGCCAGGCGCCGATTCCTGGTCAGGCCGGCCCTGGACCGGTGGAACCGCCGCAGCAGGACGCCGTGCCGACCCCGCCGCCGGGGCCGTTCCCCCCGTCGCCGGGCTGGTACCCGCCTCCCTGGCAGCAGGGCGCGGCCGCGACGCCGCCCGGGCCGCCGCAGCAGTACCAGGAGACCGACCCGGTGGCGCGGGTGCCGGCCACGGGTTACCCGGACGCCACGTGGACGCCGGAGACCACCGCCGCGCCGACGGCGGAGGACTTCGCCCGCCGTCGGCAGGTACGGCCCGCCGACCCGGTGGCCACCATGGGCGTACGAGCGGTGGTCAACAAGATGGGCCTACTCCGGCTCTCGCCCGGGCGGCACGAGCAGGAGCTCAAGCGGGACATCGAGATGGTGCGCCGCAACTTCGGTGGGCTGCGGCAGGTGACCGTGGTCAACCCGAAGGGCGGCGCCGGTAAGACGGTGGCCATCCTGCTGCTCGCGATGACGTTCGGTCAGAAGCGTGGCGGCTACGTCCTGGCGTGGGACAACAACGAGACCCAGGGCACCCTCGGGATGCGCGCCCAGCAGGACTTCCACGCCCGCACGGTGCGGGACATGCTGCGTGACCTCGGGCAGTTCCAGGGCGCGCACGGGCGGGTCGGCGACCTGTCGCAGTACGTGCGTTCGCAGGGCGAGGGCATGTTCGACGTGCTCGCCTCGGACGAGTCGGCCACCGGTGGCGAGATGCTGACCGCTGCCGCGTTCGCCGAGATCCGCGAGGTGGTCAGCCGGTTCTATAAGTTGATCTTCGTGGACACCGGGAACAACGTCCGCGCACAGAACTGGCAGGCGTCCATGGACGCCACCGACCAGCTCGTGGTCACCATGTCCGCCCGTAACGACTCGGCGGAGACCGCCGCCCGGATGCTCGACCACCTGGAGCAGAGCGGCCGGCAGCGGCTGGTCCGGCAGGCGGTCACCGTGGTGTCGATGCCGCCGTCCCGCAAGGAGATCGACCTGCCGGCGATCCAGGAGCACTTCGCGGCCCGGACCCGGGCGGTGCTGCTGGCGCCGTACGAGCGGCTCATCGACAGCGGCGAGCCGATCCGGTACGGCGGCCTGTCCTCGGCGACCCGGGACGCCTGGCTGAAGATCGCCGCAGCGGTCGCCGAAGGGCTCTGAGCAGCCGACGGCCGGCCCGGTGCCGGGCCGGCCGTCGGAGCGGGATCAGTTGCTGGCGAGGGCGTCCGCCGCTTCCGGATCGCAGTCGCGCAGGAACTGGGCGCAGCGGGCCGCCTCGTCGGCCTCGCCGATCTCGTCGGCGGCCCGGGAGAGCACGTACAGGCAGCGCAGGAAGCCCTGGTTGGGCTCGTGGGACCACGGCACGGGCCCGTGGCCCTTCCAGCCGTTGCGGCGGAGCTGGTCCAGGCCACGGTGGTAGCCGGTGCGCGCGTACGCGTACCCCGTCACGACCGCGCCGGCCGCGAACGCCCGGGCCGCGAGCGCGCCCCACGCCGCGCTGAAGGTCGGGAAGCGGGCCGCGACCTCGGTGTACGCCTCGTCGGTGCCGGCCTCCTGGGCAGCGGCCAGGGCGGCGTCGGCCTCGTCGTTCGCGGGCAGGAGGGTGGCCGGTGGCTCCGGCAAAAGGTTCTGCATCGCCCCATTCAACCCGCTGGACAGGGCGACATGCGAGCGGGTCGGCGGACGCGTTCCGCTGAACGGGTGAGGAGTTCATCACGCCTGCGGCCTATGCCGCCGCCAGGTGTTTTCCACTACAACTAATGGTCCGGAGCCTCCCCAGGACCCGGTTACGCAGGAGCCCGGTGGCCACGACCTCCGGGCTCCTGTCGCGTCCCGGGCCGCCCGGGGTTTGGTCGACCCCGTCGAAGGGGCAGGATGGCTCGGTGCCGACCCCACCACCCACCGACGTCATCGAACCGCACCTGCACGCCGACGAGATCCAGAGCCGGGACGAGTTCGACCGGCAACTGGTCACCGGCCGCCTGACCGGGCTGACCGTGCAGGGACTACGCCTCGACCTCGCCCCGGTACCCGACCTGACCGGCGTCGAGGTCACCGGCACCCTCTTCGTCGGGTGCCGGTTCGCCTCCCGGGAGGTCGGCGCCGACCTGGTCCGGCGGGGCGCGAACGTGGTGCCGCCGTTCTCCGGGCTGCCGTACCCGACCCAGCCGGCGCACCTCTACACCCCGGACGACCTCGCCGCCGGGTTCGCCGAGGGCGGGTTCGCCGGGATGTACGACACCCGGGTCTACGAGCACTACCGGGCGCACGGCGGCGCGCTGCCGGACGTGAAGGAGGCGCTCGGTCAGCGGCTGCACGACCATGGCGTGGACAACGCGCTGGGCGACGCGACCCGGGCCTGGTTGACCGCACACGGGTCGCAGTCGGTGGTGGGCATCATGGGCGGGCACGCGGTGCGACGCGGCAGTCCCGCGTACCGGATGGCCGCCGTGCTGGGGTGGGAGCTGGCGCGGGCCGACCGGCTGGTGGTGACCGGTGGCGGCCCCGGGGTGATGGAGGCCGCGAACCTCGGCGCTTTCCTGGCGGACCGGCCGGCGGCGGACCTGACCGCGGCGATCGACCTGCTGGCCACCGCGCCCGACTTCACCGACCACCACCGGTACACGGCGGTGGCGTTGACGGTCCGGCAGCGGTACGCGGGCGTACCCCGCCAGCGCGGCGACGACCTGGCGTGGGCGCGGGCCGGTGGGCTGGCCATCCCGACCTGGCTGTACGGGCACGAGCCGGCGAACCTGTTCGCGGGACGGATCGCGAAGTACTTCTCGAACGCGATCCGGGAGGACACCATCCTGCGCCTCGCCCGGGGTGGCATCGTGTTCGCGCCCGGGCGGGCGGGCACGGTGCAGGAGGTGTTCCAGGCGGCCACCAAGACCTACTACGGCACCGACGGGGCCAGCGGCGCGTACATCTTCCTGGACCGCTCCTACTGGACGCGGGATCTGCCGGTGGAGGCGTTGCTGCGTCCGCTGCTGGCCGCCTCGCCGTTCGGTGACCTCTCGTCGACGATCCACCTCACCGACGACGTCCGCGAGGCCGTCCGCCTGCTGACGGCGTGAACGGCGACGGCCGGCCCCCGCGTGGGGAGCCGGCCGTCGACGGGACGTTCGTTACTTGGTCATCGTGGTGCCGGTGGAGCGCAGGTGCTCGCACGCCTCGACCACGCGGGCGGCCAGGCCGGCCTCGGCCGCCTTGCCCCAGGCACGCGGGTCGTACTGCTTCTTGTTGCCGACCTCGCCGTCGATCTTCAGCACGCCGTCGTAGTTGCGCAGCATGTGGTCGGCGACGGGCCGGGTGAAGGCGTACTGGGTGTCGGTGTCGATGTTCATCTTCACGACGCCGTAGTCGAGGGCCTCACGGATCTCGCTGAGCAGGGAGCCCGAGCCGCCGTGGAAGACCAGGCTCAGCGGCTTGTCCTTGCCGTACTTGGCGCCGACCGCCTCCTGGATCTGGTTGAGGATCTCGGGGCGGAGCTTGACGTTGCCCGGCTTGTAGACGCCGTGCACGTTGCCGAAGGTCAGCGCCGCCATGTAGCGGCCCTTCTCGCCGAGGCCGAGCGCCTCGACCATGGCCAGGCCGTCCTCGGTGGTGGTGTAGAGCTTGTCGTTGATGGCGTTCTCGACGCCGTCCTCCTCGCCGCCCACGACGCCGACCTCGATCTCAAGGACGATCTTGGCCTTGGCGGCCTCGTCGAGGAGCTGGGCGGCGATCTGCAGGTTCTCGGCGACCGGCACGGCCGAGCCGTCCCACATGTGCGACTGGTACAGCGGCTCCTCGCCGCGCTTGACGCGCTCCTGCGAGATGCCCATCAACGGACGGACGAACTTGTCCAGCTTGTCCTTCGGGCAGTGGTCGGTGTGCAGGGCGATGTTGACCGAGTACTTCTTGGCCACCTCGTGCGCGTACGCGGCGAACGCCACCGCGCCGGTGACCATGTCCTTGATCGAGGGACCGGACAGGTACTCGGCACCACCGGTGGAGACCTGGATGATGCCGTCGCTCTCCGCGTCGGCGAAGCCCTTGAGCGCCGCGTTCAGCGTCTGGGAGGAGGTCACGTTGATCGCGGGGTACGCGTACCGGCCAGCCTTGGCGCGGTCCAGCATCTCCGCGTAGGCCTCGGGGGAAGCGATGGGCATGTGATGCGCTCCTTACTTACCACTCTCGGCCGTGCTGGCCGCTGTTGTTCGTCTGTGCGCCGGACCGCGCTGTCCTCCGCCCGGCAGTATCCCGCAGGTGAGGTAGGCGGGACCAACCGGAGGGGGTGTCACCCGTTCACCGGGTGTCCAGACTGTCCGGCACGATGACGCTGATCAGCCAGGTGACCACGGTCATGACGATCGCCCCCCAGAACGCCGCCCAGAAGCCGTCCACCTGGAACGGCAGGTCGAGTCCGCGTGCGATCCGGTCGGTGAGCAGGAAGAGCAGCGCGTTGACCACCAGGGCGAACAGGCCGAGGGTCAGCAGGTAGAACACGCAGCCGACCACCCGGATGATCGGCTTGAGCACCGCGTTGATCACACCGAAGATGAGCGCCACGACGACCAGGGTGAGCACGGTGTTGCCACCCGAGCGGCCGTGCACGTCGACCCCGGGCACGATCAGCGTGGTCACCCACAACGCGACTGCGGTGATCGCCAGTCGGATGAGGAAGCCCACGGGACCATCCTGGCACCGGCTCCCGCCGTCCCGGGGTGATTCGGCCGACTCGGCTTGCCGGCGCGAAGCGGACGCAGCCCGTACGGTGGTGGGAGCCGTGCCCCGAGACCCCGGGAGGGACGATGGGTCAGCCCGACGAGGACTTCACCCCCGGCGACCACCTCGCCGCGGACGAACGCGATCCGGAGGCGGAGCCGGCCGACGCGGTCGAGCAGGCCACCTCGGTCGATGCCGCCGACGTCGACGTCGAGCCGCACCGCGGCATGGAGGTCGACGACTGGGACGCCATGGAGCAGGCCCGCGTGGTCACCGCGGACGAGGACGACTACCGCTGAACCCGGCGGAGCTGTCCTTACCCGTTGCGGCAGAGGTACCCGGCCGTTCGGATGGTTGGACGCGTATCGATAGAGCGGGGCGTGCGAGGCGCGTCGATTCTCCCTAGGTTGGACGAGCGCTGCCTACCCCTGGGAGGACCCTCGTGCTCAAGCACACGATCCGTTGGCTGGTCGGGCTGGGTGCCGTGGGCGCCCTGGTCGCCGTGTCCGCCACCCCCGCCGTCGCGGCTGCCACCATCGAGCCGTACTTCCAGGACGCCACGTTGGCCGTCGGTGCGGCGAAGACGTCCCAGCTGTTCCTGTACGCCGACGAGGCGACGACCCTCGACGACCTCTCCGTGCGGTACGACTACCGCTCACTCGCCAACAAGATCAGCATCACACCCGCCGACCAGCAGGAGTGCACGACTCCGGAGCCGGGCGTCCTCCTCTGTCCGGAGCAGTTCGGTGTCGCTCTCAGCGAGCTGCCGCCTCTCGGCAGCGGGATCTACCGCGGCGTCACCAAGCGGGTGAACATGACCGCCACTCAGGACGCGCAGGTCGGCGACTCCGGCGACGTCGTGGTCAGCTTCGAGGCGGCCGGTGGGCGGCGGGGCAGTTACACCTCGCAGGTCCGCATCGGCGAGGGCGTGGACCTGGCTGGCGGTCCGTTCACCACCTTCACCTCGAAGCCGGGTGGAAAGGTACCGGTGCCGCTGGCCGTGTCCAACGTCGGCGCGAAGACCGTCACCGGCTTCGTCGCGGTCTTCGACCTCCCGTACTCGATGCGGACCAGGGACCGCTTCAGCAACTGCCTCTACTCCGACGACCACCTCGTCTCCTGCCAGTTCGACGAGGAGATTCCGGTGGGCGGAGCAGTGTCCACGACGCTGAACCTCGAACTCGGGAAGGACACCTACGCGCCGACCAACCAGTCCGGCTATGCCCAGTTCATGACCATCGCCGACTTCGAGGACCTGACCCGCGTACGGGAAGCGGTCGGCGCACGAGCTGCCGTGCGGGGCAGCGGTCCGAAGCTGACCCTGGCCGAGGCGCCCAACCGGGCACGGCAGGCCGACCAGACCGACGTCGGCCCGGGCTTCGACTACACGGGTTGGATCATCAAGGTCACCGGCAGGAACGGCACCGACCTGGCGGCGATCGGCGCCACGCTCAAGGGCGGTGTCGGCACGGTCGTGACGGCAACGGTGGGCTTGCGCAACAACGGCCCGGCGACGCTCGACAACGTGAGCGAGGAGTGGGAGGCCGCCACCCACACGCTCGTCGAGCTGCCACCCGGCACCACGGCCGTCGAGGTTCCCCTCGGCTGTCAACCGCGAGCGGGCACCCGGACGTACCAGTGCGCCTCGGACATGCTGCTGGTCGCGGGCGTGACCTACACCGTGGACTTCCGGCTGCGTATCGACAAGGTGGTTCCCAACGCCAAGGGCACGGTGTGGGTCAACGCGCCGTGCGAGTGTCCCGCCGGCGGCAGCTTCACCGGCGACATCAAGCCGGCCAACGACCGGGCCACGATCCTGGTCAACCCGGGCCAGGGTGGCGGCAGCGGCGACGGTGACGGTGGCAGCGGTGGCGGTGGTTCGCTGCCCATCACCGGCACCCCGACGAGTCTGCTCGCCGGCCTCGGTGGCCTGCTGCTCGTTGCCGGCCTCGGCGGTTACCTGCTCGCCCGACGTCGCAGCACCCACTTCGTCGCCTGACCTGCCCCGCCTGACCGGCACCCCGCCGCCGTTCTCCCCCCGGGCCGTGGGGTGCCGTCGCAGTCCACGGAGTCACCGAGGGCCGTCGACCAATGTCGGGTGACGGGCGGCCCACTCCTCGAGGCGGTCCTCCCGCAGCGCCTTCAGGAGCTCCGGCACGAACGTCGGATCGGCCCGCAGGGAGCCGTCCCTCGCGGTCGGCGAGGCGACCGGCAGGCCCAGCCCGACCGGCTCGACCGACCGCAGCGTGGGAGCGATCCGCAGCAGGTCCAGGACGGCCCCCCGGTCGGGTGACGCCACGAGGTCCGGGCCGACGGCGGCGAACAGTCTGGCGAGGCGTACCGGATTGGTGAGTATGTCCTGGTCGGCGACCTGGCGGACGAGACCGGCGGCGAAGATCCGGGCGTTGTGGTCCCGGTCCTGGTTGCCTTCGGGCAACCCGTAGCGCTGCCGGAGCAGATCGACCGACGCGGCGCCGTCGAGGCGTTGGCAGCCCGCCGGGAAGACCCGCCGAGTGTGGACCGAACGCACCCGGTCACTCAGGCAGACCGGCACACCGCCCACGGCGTCGGTCAGCGTCCGCACGGCGCGGTACGTCAGCACCAGACCGGCGTCCACCCGGACCCCGGTCAGCTCGGCCACCGTGCGCCGGGTCAGCTCGTACCCCTTGGTCATGTCCGGCCGGACCGACCCGACGCCGGCCGGGAACGCGGAGTTCAGCTTGTCGGTGCCGTGGCCCGGGATCGACACCGCCAGGCCGCGGGGCAGCGACACCAGGTAGGGGCGGCTGCGGTCGGCCGGGATGTGCACCAACAGCACCGCGTCGGCCCGAGTCGCCGCCGGTCCCTCGCCGTCAAGGCCGAGCAGCAGGATGTTCAGCGCGCCGGACGGTACCGGCCGAGCGGACTCACCGAGCAGTTCGGCGGTCGGCGGCGGGCCCCCGCGCTCCGGAGTCAGCAGCGGCACCCCGATCCCCAGCACCCCGAGCAGAGCCAACGCGGCACCACCGGCCCGCCAGCGGCGACGCCGACGGCGACGGCGAACGGTCAGGCGATCGATCGCGGCGCGCAGCGGACCGGTCGGCGGGGTCAGCGGCTCGTGCCGGGCGAAGGCGGCACGCAGGTCATCCTCGATCATGACGGAACCTCCACGTACTCGGCCCGGAGCGTGGCGAGGGCCCGGGAGATGGACGAACGGACGGTCCCGACGGCACAGCCGAGGATGTCGGCGATCTCGGCGTCGGGCAGATCCTCGTAGTAGCGCAGGACGAGGGTGGCGCGCTGCCGGCGTGGCAGCCGGGACAGCCAGGTCCAGATCTGGTCCCGGTCCACGGCGGACTGGGCGTGGTCGGTGGATGCCGGCAGGGACTCGTCCGGTTCCCCGCGCAGCAGCACCCGACGCATCCACGAGCCGCGCTTCCAGTCGACGTACTGGTTGGTGAGCATGCGGCGCACGTACCGCTCGGGCGAGTCCGCGCGAGCGACCCGCCGCCAGTTCAGCTGGACCCGGACCATCGTCTCCTGCACCAGATCCTGGGCCTGGTGCGGATCACCGGTGAGCATCACCGCGTACCGCAGCAGCGGGGCAAGCCGCGTGTCCGCGAACTCCTCGTACGTCACTGCACCTCCCGGGGTCCTGCCTCAGATGACGGGAGCGGACCCGCTGAACATTGCGGTGACGGCGATCAACCTTTCGGTTCGTCCTGGCCGCCGAGCGGTGATCAGGGTCGGCGCTGAACCTTAGCGATTCCTTAAGATCCGCAGGCTGCACCTGAATCCCCCTACTGGAGGAATCCCCCTCATGCTCACCCACTCCACCCGGCGCTGGCTCGCCGGACTGGGCGTCGCAGGCGCGTTCGTCGCCGCCTCCGCCAGCCCGGCCGCCGCCGCCAAGGAAGCTCCGCTCGAACTGGGCGTGTATTTCAGCGACACCACCCTCGCCGCCGGCTCCGAAGGCAAGATCGACTATCCCCTGCTGTTCGCCTCCGAGCCGGTGGTCGTCGAGGGCCTCACGGTCACGTACGACTACACCGATCTCGACGGCGTTCTGCAGCTCAAGCGCGACAGCGACGGCTCGGACTGCGAGTCGCCGAAGGCTGGCGTTCTGGCCTGCACCGAGCACTTCGAGATCGGCCTGGACGAGTGGGGCTCGGGCGGCCTGTTCAGCGTGGCCATGACGCCGACCGCCAAGGCCGCGGACGGCGACAGCGGTGTCCTCAAGGTCACGGTCAGCGCCGACGGATTCGCCTCGGCCAGCCACTCCGCCAAGGTCCGGATCGGGGAGGGTGTCGACCTGGCCGCCCCGGCCGAGGAGTCCGAGGTTTCGGCCGCTCCCGGCGGCAAGTTCACTGCTCCGCTCACGTTGACCAACGCCGGTGAGACGGAGGCGAAGGGCGCGGTCGCGATCTTCGACCTGGACTACGCGATTCGTCCGGACAAGCAGTACAGCAACTGCACGTACCGGGATGGCTTCCTGCTGACCTGCGCTTTCTCCGAGGTGCTCGCGGGCGGCGAGACCCGCTCGGCGGCGGTGCCCTACGTGCTCGGCAAGGACACGTACGCGCCGGGTCACGACTACGGCTACTACAACTGGATGACCCCGGCGGAGTTCGAGGACTTCAGCGCGTACCTGCAGGCGGGGGGCTACCCGATGGGGCAGCCGGGTAAGGGTTCGGTGCTGACCCTCCCGGCCGGCCCGTCGAAGGCCGCGGCGCGCGGTTTCCAGGCCGACACCGACCCGACGAACAACTGGTCCGGCATGACCGTCACGGTCACCGGCAAGAACGGCGCGGATCTGGTCGCGATCGGCGACAAGCTCACCGGCAAGGCGGGCGACGTCGTCACCGCCAACCTCGGTGTGCGCAACGACGGTCCGGCCGCACTGGACTTCGGTCGCGGGGGATCGCCGGTCACGAAGATCGACATCGCGGTTCCGGTGGGTACCACCGCCGTCGAGGTGCCCGAGGTCTGCGCGCCGTTCGACGGCGAGCAGGTGGACTGGGAGAACCCCGGCAAGCCGGGCGCGAAGCAGTACCGGTGCTACCCGGACATCTTCATCGGCGTCGATGAGGAGCAGACGGTCGAGATCGACCTGCGGATCGACAAGGTGATCCCGAACGCCGAGGGCACCGTCACCATCAACGCCAAGTGCGAGTGCGAGGGCTTCACCGAGGACCTGAAGCCGGCGAACGACGTCGCCAAGATCCTGGTGAACGCCGCGGGTGGCCAGGGTGGCGGTGACGGTGGCTCGCTGCCGATCACCGGTCAGTCCACCGGCCTGCTCGCCGGCCTCGGCGCGCTGCTGCTCGCCGCGGGCGTCGGCGGCTACCTGGTGGCCAAGCGCCGCCGGACCCGCTTCGTCGCCTGATCCACCCCAAGCAACCTGATCCACCTCACGCACCGGTGCCCGCCGCCTCCATCGGCGGCGGGCACCGTCCTTTTACACGGAGGGAACTGGACCATGCTCACCCACTCCACCCGGCGCTGGCTCGCCGGACTGGGCGTCGCAGGCGCGTTCGTCGCCGCCTCTGCCGGCCCGGCCGCCGCCGCCGAGGCACCCTTCGAGGTCGCGACGCACGATCTACTCCTCGCGCCCGACCACATCGAGTACGGCTACTTCTTCGCCTCTCTCACCGACTCCGAGTCGGAGCCGAAGTTCGGGCGTACCTCCGTGGACGTCGACTTCTCCGCGGTCGCGGGCTTCGCCACGGTCGAGCCGGCGTGGGGCTGGGCCTGCGACGCGTCGGCGACCAAGCTGCACTGCGAGAGCGACATCGAGGACGGCCAGTCGCCGTGGTTCGACTACACGGTCACCGGCAAGAGCGACGCGAAGCCGGGGCAGAAGGGCTCGCTCGCGATCAGCATCACCTCCGGCGGCAAGACCGCCAAGGCGACCGCCGGCGTCACCATCGCCGAGGGCGTCGACCTGGTGAGCGACGCGACGGTCGAGACCAGCGGTGCTCCGGGTAAGACGGCTGGCCTTCCGGGTGTCGTACGCAACGCAGGCGAGACCACCGTCGACGGTGCCGTGCTCGTCGTGCAGGCCGAGTACCTCGCCGCGTACGGCGGGAACTACTCCAATTGCAAATCGGACGAGTGGGGCATGATCGCCTTCTGCGCCTTCGACACGAAGATCGAGCCGGGCAAGTCGTACAAGCTCTCCGAGGAACTGCCGATCAAGGTGTCCACGGACGCGCGCACCGGCGCCAAGTTCCCGGTGGCGCTGGACTGGTGGACCACTGACGACTGGGACCTGGCGTTCAAGGACTGGTTCCTGGACGAGGTCAAGCCCGGCACGGGCGGCAAGCTTCGCCTGGTCGAGCAGTCGATGCAGGCAGCGCGGGTGCCGCAGACCGATCTGGACCGGATGAACGACACCACCATCGGAACCGTGCGGGTCACCGGCAACAACCCGGCCGACCTGGCGACCAAGGGTGCTACCGCGAGCGGCATGAAGGGCGCCGTAGTCACCGTCGCGCCGAGCTACACCAACGTCGGGCCGGCTGTGCTCGAGTACATCGGCCAGGGCACGCCGGGCATCAGGCTCGAGGACCTGCCAGTACGGGTGACCATCCCGGACGGCACCACCGCAACGGAAGCTCCCTTCGACTGCGTGCCGTTCGCGCCGGGCAAGGAGTGGGACCCGTGGAACGCGGCCTGGGGTGAGCCGGGCGCCAAGGAGTACGCGTGCCAGGTTCTCGAAACCGCGCCGGACTACGAGACCACGCTTGAGTTCGCTCTCCGGATCGACAAGGTCGTTCCGAACGCCTCGGGTGCCGTCACGACCACGCTGGCCGGTGACCCGAACAAGAGCAACGACACCGCCAAGATCGTGATCAACCCGGCCGCCAGTGGCGGCGGCAACAGTGGCGGCGACGGTGGCGGTGACGGTGGCTCGCTGCCGATCACCGGTCAGTCCACCGGCCTGCTCGCCGGCCTCGGCGCGCTGCTGCTCGCCGCGGGCGTCGGCGGCTACCTGGTGGCCAAGCGCCGCCGGACCCGCTTCGTCGCCTGATCCGCCCCGAGCAACCTGATCCATCCCCGCAGTAACGGTGCCCCGTCGACCAGGCTGGTCGGCGGGGCACCGTCGTATCCGGCCACCGGGTGGTGAGGGCTGGTCCGGCGCGGCCCGGGCACCGGGCTTCGGTACCCTTTGTGGCCGTGGACACAGCTGAGAAGACCCGCGCTCTCACGGAGAGCGTCGCCCTGAACCCGCTCGATCCCAAGGACCTGTTGCAGACCTTCGGGCTGGTCGGCGTCTGGGTGATCCTCTTCGCCGAGACCGGCCTGCTGGTGGGATTCTTCTTCCCCGGCGATTCGCTGCTGTTCCTCGCCGGCGTGGCCGCCTCGCCGGTGGCGGACGCCATCTTCGGTGACGGCACCCGGCTCTCGCTGGCCGGCCTGCTGATCGGTGGACCGATCTGCGCGATCGCCGGCGCGCAGCTGGGTCACTGGCTCGGCGCGCGGTACGGCCGACGGATGTTCGAGCGGCCCAACTCGCGGCTCTTCAAGAAGGAGTACGTGGAGAAGGCCGAGTACTACTTCCAGAAGTTCGGCCCGGCCAAGGCCGTGGTGCTGGCGCGCTTCATCCCGATCGTGCGGACGTTCCTCAACCCGGTCGCCGGGGCGCTGGGCATGCCCGCTCGGCAGTTCCTGCTCTGGAACATCGTCGGCGGGGTGCTCTGGGTGGACGGCATCCTGCTGATCGGCTACCTGCTGGCCGACCGGATCTACAAGGCGATCGGCGACAAGATCGACCACTACATCCTGCCGGTGGTCGCGCTGATCATCCTGATCTCGGTGCTGCCGATCTTCTTCGAGTTCCTCCGCGACCGTCGGGCGCGCAAGCGTGGCGAGGCGGTCGCGGTCGTCGCGGCGGCCAGCGCCGCGGGCGCGGTCGACGCGGTGCGCGAGAAGTTCGACCACGACGAGCACCCGCACGACCGTCGCGGGCACGGACACGAGCGCTGACCCGAGGTACGACGACGGCCGGCCCCCTGGTGCGGGGGTCGGCCGTCGGCATGTCGGACCCGGCCTCCGGCGGTGCGGCCGGGGACGAGCAGGTATCAGCTACCGGTGGCGCCACCCCTGGTTCGCCACCGGACACCGCCCCGGGTACGGGACGGTGCGCAGCGCCTTACGTCAGCGGGCCTTCTTCGTGGCCCGCTTACGCGGCGGGGTCAGCAGGTCGGCGATCGTCGCGATCGCGCTCGGGACCAGCCGGTAGTACGCCCAGACACCGCGCTTCTCCCGCTCCAGCAAGCCGGCCTCGGTGAGGATACGCAGGTGGTGACTGACCGTCGGCTGGGAGAGGCCGAGCGGCGCGGTCAGGTCACAGACGCACGCCTCGCCCTCGGGGGCCGACTGGATCAGGCTGAGCAGCCGCAACCGGGCGGGATCCGCAAGGGCCTTGAGGACCCCCGCGAGACGCTCGGCATCGGCACGTTCGATCGGCTCACCGGCAAGCGGCGAGATCTGAGGCATAGTCATTTCGGCCAACGCAGTTCCCACGTATTCCATCCTTCCACCAGCAGCATCGATCCGCCTGCATATCAGCAGATACGAATCGGCAGACTTTTACGCCACAAGGCCGAGGTCAGCCAACGTATAGGCCGCCCGGTACGGCAATCCGGCGGCTCGCACCGCGTCGCCGGCGCCTCGATCAACAATAACTGCCACGCCCACGACTTCGGCTCCGGCCTCGCGAAGAGCCTCGACGGCGGTCAACACACTTCCGCCCGTTGTGGACGTGTCTTCCACGGCCAACACCCGGCGGCCGGCCACCTCCGGTCCCTCGATCCGTCGCTGAAGACCGTGTGCCTTGCCCGCCTTGCGCACCACGAAGGCGTCCAAGGCGCGGCCGGTTCCAGCGGCGGCGTGCAGCATCGAGAGCGCGACAGGGTCCGCGCCCAGGGTGAGGCCACCGATCGCTTCGTACTCCCAGTCGGCGGTGAGGTCGAGCAGCGCCCGACCGACCAACGGAGCGGCCTGGTGATGGAGCGTGACGCGCCGCAGATCGACGTACCAGTCTGCCTCGCGCCCCGACGAGAGCACGACCCGTCCGTGGACCACAGCCAGGTCGGTAATGAATTTGCGCAGGTCGTCGTGGTCCCCCATGGCGATAGAGGTTACTGCGCAACTCTGAACGCCGTGTGGACGGGCCTGGTGGATCGGAGCGGCGAGACACCGATGAGTGGCGATGTCCGACTACGCTCAGCAACCGACTCGATCGCGATGCGCCAACGACCGCCGGTGGCTTCTCCGGCGCGACAACGCGCCGACGGCTCAGCGCTC
Source organism: Micromonospora sp. RB23 (assembly GCF_053585025.1). Classification (NCBI taxonomy): domain Bacteria; kingdom Bacillati; phylum Actinomycetota; class Actinomycetes; order Micromonosporales; family Micromonosporaceae; genus Micromonospora; species Micromonospora sp. RB23. Next base: position 396,191 of record NZ_CM132111.1, on the reverse strand, counting down.
CTCGCGACCGATCCGGCCGCGGGTGTCGCGGGAGACCACCTCCAGGAGCCGGCGCGGCGCGTGTCGCAGACCGGCGACGGCCACCTTGTACTTCCACGCCGGAACGCTCACCAACTTGCCTTTGCGCAGGTCACGCAGGGCCTCGTCGACGACGTCCTCGGCACGTAGCCACATCCAGTCCGGCGTCTTGGACATGTTGATGCCGGCCCGATCGTGGAATTCGGTACGGGTGTAGCCGGGGCACAGAGCCATCACCCGGACGCCGAAAGGACGTGCCGACTGGCCCACGGACTCGCTGAAATTGGTGACCCACGCCTTGCTGGCCGAGTAGGTCGATCCGGGCATCACCGCGCCAAAACCAGCAACCGAAGAGACATTTATCACTGCCCCGTCGCGTCGTTCGGTCATCGGGCGAAGCGCCGCCAGGGTCAGTCTCATGACGGCGTGCACATTCAGGCGGAGCAGCCGGGCCTCGTCCTCCGCTGTGGAGCGCAGGAACGGCTTGTTCAGGCTGATGCCGGCGTTGTTGACCAGGAGGTGCACCGGACTGCCGGACGCCAGCCGCGCTTCGACGGTGGCACAGCCGTCATCGGTGGACAGATCCGCCGGCAGCGTCTGGACGTCGTGACCGTGGCGGGCGCCCAACTCGGTGGCCATCGCGGCCAGCCGTTCCGCGTCCCGGGCGATCAGCACCAGGTGCCAGCCGTCGGCCGCCAGGCGCCGGGCGAACGCCGCGCCGATGCCGGCGGTGGCACCGGTGATCAGGGCCCGTCGCTCGGTGGTCGTGGATTCGAGCGTCACGGGCGGTCCTCACCTGGGCGGGTACGGGGGCGTGGCCGGCGCCTGCGAGGGCTGGTGCGACGCGGGCGGAAAAGCGGACGGCACGATCGGCGCCGTCAGACGGTGTCGACCGAACCAGGCGTTCGCCGCCGGCAGGGCCAGCAGCGCGGCTACCACAAGGTAACCGAGGGCCTGCCCGACGGAAAGGCCGGCATTGAGGGGGATCCACCAGGACGGGTACGCGTCCGCGATCAGACCCAACAGCTCGGCGGTGGCCCGCTCGTCCGTCCCCAGCCGCAGCGGCGTGGCACGTTCGCCGACGAGCACCGCCACGCTGCAACAGGCCGAGAGCAGGCCGAGCCCGCTGACCACCCAGGTGGCCACGCGTACGCCCCGTCGACCCGTCAACAGTCCGAGGGCGAGTCCGGCGAGCACGAGCGCGGACAGGGCGGCGACCACCGCGGTCAGCGCCGCCGACGCGCGCAGCAGGGCCACCAGACCGTCGATCTGCTGCGGGCTGGCCGAGGTGTCCCGCGCCGCGGCGCGGAACGCGTCCACCGTCCGGCCGAGCACCGCCAGGTCGACGGCGGCGTACGCGAGCGCGCCGACCGCCATCAGCAGCAGCACGGCCGTGGCCACCAGGACCACGGCGGGCCGGCGGGGCGGTGCCGATTCGGGGTACGACACGACGGATCCCTCCGGTAGGCGTCGGGTTGCAACCTACTCGGAGGGATCGTCGGCGTCGTGCTTATCCGAGGGTCAACTCGTCGACGGCGGGGTCGTGCCGGGGCGGTCCGTCGGCGGCGTGTCGTCCGGACGGTCCGAGGTGGACGGGTTCGCCGGCGGGGTGGTCGGCTGCTCCGGCTGGGACGCCGGACCGGGAGTCGACGGGTAGGCCGGCTCCCCGCTCGACGGCTGAGGCGGGGTCGACGGGTAGCCGGGCTGACCGGACGCCTGCGGGTAGCCGGGCTGGCCGGGGGCCTGCGGGTAGCCCGGCTGGCCGGGGGCCTGCGGATAGCCGGGGTAGCTGGCGCCCGGAGTCGGCGGCTCCCACGCGGCGGCGGGCTTGCGGAAGAACTCGTTGGACTTCGGCAGCGCCAGCAGGATCAGTGCCGCCAGCAACGCGAGCAGGCTGACCACACCGAGCAGGAGGCTGACCGGGGTGATCCAGGAGGGCAGCGCCTCGTCGAGGCGGCGCTGGATCTCGTCGGGGCTCGGCACGTCGCCGCCGCTGTTTCCGCCGGCGTTGAAGCCGCCGCCCGCACCGCTGAGCAGGCTGCCGCCGGTGCAGCAGACCATGATGCCGCCGACGATCCAGGTGGTGATCCGGGCGCCGTTCTTGCCCTGGTTGTTGAACATGGCCAGCACGCCCAGCACGACCGCCAACAGGAGCAGGAGGATCGCGGCGCCGAGGCCGAATGCGAAGACGAAGTTCGCCACCTGGTCGGCGCCCTCGGTGGTGCTGCTCGCGTACGCGTCGCGGAGCACGTCCCGGGTCTTGCCGATGGTGGCAAGGGTGATGATGAGACTGATCACCTGGCACGCCAGGAACAGGTAGAGCAGGTAGCTCGAGATCGTCACAGTGGAGGGCCGTTGGCGGGCCGGCGTGCTCGGGGAGTCGACCACGATTCTCCTTTCCTAGATCGGGCCCACACCGTATCGGCAACCGGCCACTCCGGCATGCCGTGACGAAAGCGGCGCGCCCGGCGAGGTCGTTCAGCGCGCGTCGTCGGCCGGTCGGATCGCCAGGTCGGCCGGGTCGAGCAGGTCACCGCGCGCGACCTGCCAGCCCGCTTCGCCGTACGCCTCGAAGGAGAGCCGGGCACGCCCGCCCGAGTCGTAGTCGTGGTACCGCATCGTCCCCGCCGCCGGCAGGCCGGTCTCTCCGATGGCGGTGTAGCGCGCCTGCCCGGTCTCGGCCCAGGTGTACCGCTGCCCGCCGAGGTCGATCTCCGGAGCGCCGGGGGTGACCGTCGCACCGGGTTGGGCGGTCCAGAGCACCAGCTCCAGTTCGGGACCACCGTCACCCTCCACGGAGAGCCGGTGCGGCGTGCCGGAGGCGTCGTCGAGGAGGTGCTGCACCCAGGTCCAGTCGCCCTCGACCAGCCGGATGGTGCCGCTCACGACGTACTCCTGATGGCGGATCCGCACGCGATCACCCGGCGCCAGGTGGCGGGTCGGCGGGAGGCCGGTGGGCGTGTCCGCGGCCCGCCGCCGGGCGCGCACGACGACCACGAGCACGACCGTCATGAGTACGACAACGGCGCCCACCAGGGACGCCAGCGACCCGTCCACCCGACCACCTCCCCAGGTACGTCGGCGCAGACGGTAACAACCGGGCGCACCGATATGAGTCGCGTCGTGACCGAAAGCTCAACCAGCGCGGCGGGCCACCGGACCGGGCCCTCGGCGGTGGAGGTTTTCGGCGACCGTCAGGCCGCCGCGAGTCGCTGCGTGGCGTAGTCGCCGAGGGTGGAGCGGCCCATGACGCAGCCGACGAAGGTGGTGAACTCGGTGGAATCGTCGCGCAGCGACGTCCAGGTCGCCTGGGCGGCCGCCGGGTCGACTCGTTCCAGCAGCGTCGCCGCGTACGCCCGGCCGGCGGGCGAGCCCTCGGCCAGCAGGTGGTCGAGTTGCCGGCGTACCTCCTCGGGGTGCTCGTCGAGTGCGGCCTCGACGCGGCGGTACGCCTCGGTCACCGGCAGCACCTCACCGGCGAACCCCACACCGCCGAAGGCCAGCGTGTCGGCGGTCATCAACTCGTCCGTCGCGGCACGAAGCTCTCGTTCCCACCTACTCATCCCGAACATGCCCCACTCCTTTCCCCGCCGGCCCGTCTCCCACCCTGTTGATCAAGAGGTTTGCGTCATGGGAAGACGTCCCGATGACGCAAACCTCTTGATCGCCGGGGTTCAGGCGGGGGTGACCGTCAGGGCGGTGGGGGTGGCGTCGGGGTTGAGGTCGACCTTGACCGTGTTGCCGTCCCGGATGGTTCCGGAGAGCAGGGCCTTCGCCAACTGGTCGCCGATGGCGGTCTGGACCAGTCGGCGCAGCGGGCGGGCGCCGTAGATCGGGTCGTAGCCGTGCTCGGCCAGCCAGCCCCGCGCCGCCTCGGTGATCTCCAGACCCAGGCGCCGGTCGGCCAGACGACGTCGCATCCGGTCGAGCTGGATGTCCACGATGGAGCGCAGGTCGTCCCCACGCAGCGCCGCGAACACCACGATGTCGTCGAGCCGGTTGAGGAACTCGGGCTTGAAGTGCGACCGGACGACGGCCAGGACGCCCTCGCGACGCTGCTCCTCGGCCAGCGTCAGGTCGCTGATCACCGACGACCCGAGGTTGGAGGTGAGGATCAGGATCGCGTTGCGGAAGTCCACCGTGCGGCCCTGACCATCGGTGAGCCGACCGTCGTCCAGCACCTGGAGCAGCACGTCGAAGACGTCCGGGTGCGCCTTCTCCACCTCGTCGAGCAGGATCACCGAGTACGGCCGGCGGCGTACGGCCTCGGTGAGCTGGCCGCCCTCCTCGTAACCGACGTAGCCGGGCGGGGCACCGACCAGGCGGGCCACGGAGTGCTTCTCGCCGTACTCGCTCATGTCGATGCGGACCATCGCCCGCTCGTCGTCGAACAGGAACTCGGCGAGCGCCTTGGCCAGCTCCGTCTTGCCCACACCGGTCGGGCCGAGGAAGAGGAAGCTGCCCGTCGGGCGGTCCGGGTCGGCGACTCCGGCCCGGGCCCGGCGTACGGCGTCGGAGACCGCGCTGACTGCCTCGGCCTGGCCGACCACCCGGCTGCCGAGCGACTCCTCCATCCGCAGCAGCTTCGCCGTCTCACCCTCCAGCAGCCGGCCGGCGGGGATGCCCGTCCAGGAGGCGACGACCGCGGCGATGTCGTCCGAGCCGACCTCCTCCTTGAGCATCGCGCCGTCGGCCTGGAGCTGGGCCAGCTCCTCCTCGGCCTGCGTCAGCTCGACCTTCAGGGCGGGGATGCGGCCGTACCGCAGCTCGGCGGCGCGCTCCAACTCGCCGTCGCGCTCGGCCCGCTCGGCCTCGCCGCCCAGGCGCTCCAACTCCTCCTTGGCGGTGGAGAGCTTGGTGATGTGGCTCTTCTCGGTCTGCCAGCGCTCGGAGAGCACGGTGAGCTGCTCGCGCTTGTCGGCCAGCTCCTGGCGCAGCCGCTCCAGCCGCTCGGCGGAGGCGGCGTCGGGCTCCTTGGCCAGCGCCATCTCCTCGATCTCCAGCCGGCGTACGGCCCGCTCGATCTCGTCCACCTCGACCGGCCGCGAGTCGATCTCCATCCGGAGTCGGGACGCGGACTCGTCGACCAGGTCGATCGCCTTGTCCGGCAGGAACCGGTCGGTGATGTACCGGTCGGAGAGCGTGGCGGCGGCGACCAGCGCGGCGTCGGTGATCCGGACGCCGTGGTGCACCTCGTAGCGCTCCTTGAGGCCCCGCAGGATGCCGATGGTGTCCTCGATGGTCGGCTCGCCGACCAGCACCGGCTGGAAGCGGCGCTCCAACGCCGGGTCCTTCTCGATGTGCTCGCGGTACTCGTCCAGCGTGGTGGCGCCCACCATCCGCAGCTCGCCGCGGGCCAGCATCGGCTTGAGCATGTTGCCGGCGTCCATCGAGCCCTCGCCCTTGCCGGCGCCGACGACGGTGTGCAGCTCGTCGAGGAAGGTGATGACCTGGCCGTTGGAGTTCTTGATCTCCTCCAGGACGGACTTCAGCCGCTCCTCGAACTGGCCCCGGTACTGGGCGCCGGCGACCATCGCGCCGAGGTCCAGCGAGACCAGCTTCTTGTCGCGCAGCGACTCGGGCACGTCGCCGGCCACGATCCGCTGGGCGAGACCCTCCACGATGGCCGTCTTGCCGACGCCGGGCTCGCCGATCAGCACGGGGTTGTTCTTCGTACGCCGGGAGAGCACCTGGATGACCCGGCGGATCTCCGAGTCCCGGCCGATGACCGGGTCGATCTTGCCGTCGCGGGCGCTCGCGGTGAGGTCGACGCCGTACTTGCTGAGCGCCTGGTAGGTCTGCTCGGGATCGGCGGTGGTGACCCGCCGGTCTCCGCCCCGGACGGTCGGGAAGGCCGCGATCAGGGCTTCCTCGGTGGCACCGGCCGACTTGAGCGCCGCCGACACCGCGCCGCCCACGCGGGCCAGACCGGCCAGCAGGTGCTCGGTGGAGGTGTACTCGTCACCCAGCGGGCGGGCGATCTGCTCGGCGGCCCCGATGGCGTTGACGAACTCGCGGGCCAGGGTGGGCTCGGCGATGCTGGAGCCCCGCGCGGCCGGCAGGGCGTCGACCGCCCGCTCGGCGGCCCGGCGCAGCTCGGCGGGGTCGGCCCCGACGGCGCGCAGCAGACCGGCGGCGGTCGAGCCTTCGGTGTCGAGCAGGGACAGCAGCAGGTGCCAGGGCTCCACGGTCGCGTGGCCACGCTGGTTGGCCAGGGAGACGGCACCGGTGATGGTCTCGCGGCTCTTGGTGGTGAGTTTCTCGGTGTTCATGGGCTCCCCCGGATCGGCGTTGTCCACTGTTGTGGACGCAACCAGAGTTGAGCGTATTCCACTCAACCTTACCGTGTGACGCCCATCACTCCCGGCGTCGCCACCGCCAGTCGAACTCCCCGGCAGCCGGAGCCGGGCCGGGCAGCGCGTCCGCGTCCGGTGCCGTCGACAGACCACCCAGCAGCACCGCGAGCTGCCGGCGGCGCAGCTCACGGGTGCGCTCCGCGTCGGGTACGCGCACAGCCGCGCACCCCTCCAACACCAGCCCCAGATCCTGTACGACCACGTCGGAGCGCAGCCGCCCACTGGCGTGCGCCCGGTCGACCAGCGCCGAGGCCAGCTCGCCGGCGCGTACCGCGTCCCGGCCCATCTCCTCGGTCGGCGTGAACGTGCCGGCCAGGTGGACGGTGAGCGAGTGCACGTCGGCGTCGACCACCCGGGCCAGGAATCCCGCGAAGGCGGCCCAGTCGTCCGGCTCGGCGAGCGCCTCCTCGGCCACGGCGATGTAGCGGCGCAGCCCGTCATGGCAGAGCTGACGCAGCAGGGCCTCCTTGCCCGCGTACCGCCGGTAGAGCGCGCTGATCCCCACGCCGGCGCGGTCCGCGACGGCGGCGATCGGCGCCTTCGGGTCATCCAGGAAGACGGCGCGGGCGGCTTCGAGGATCACCTCGTCGTTGCGGGCGGCCTGGGCGCGGCGTCCCGCCAGGGGCTTCGGGGAGGTCGTCGGCATGACCCGAGACTAACACTGGAACGGACCATTCCGGTCTGCTACTGTGGTTGCAGAACAAAACATTCCGTTCCGAAGGAGTCCCGAGATGACCGGCACCGCGATCCGCCCGTTCCGCGTCGAGATCCCGCAGACCGCCCTCGACGACCTGGCCGCCCGCCTGGGCCGCACGATCTGGCCCGCCGAACTGCACGGCGTCGGCGACGCGTACGGGATGAGCAGCGACCGGGTCCGCGCGCTCGCCGACCGCTGGCGCGACGGGTTCGACTGGCGGACGGTCGAGGCCCGGCTCAACGCCCACCCGCAGTTCGTGACCGAGATCGACGGCGAGCAGATCCACTTCCTGCACGTCCGGTCGTCCCGGCCGGACGCCACCGCCCTGGTGCTCACCCACGGCTGGCCGGGCTCGGTGCTCGAATACCTGGACGTCATCGGCCCGCTCACCGAGCCCACCGACCCGGCCGCGCCGGCATTCCACGTGGTCATCCCGTCGCTGCCGGGCTTCGGGTTCTCCGGCCCCACCCGCAGCGCCGGCTGGAACCGGCACCGCACGGCCCGCGCCTGGGCCGAGCTGATGAACCGCCTGGGGTACGACAGCTACGGCGCGGCCGGCAACGACGCCGGCTCGATGATCTCGCCCGAGCTGGGCCGGATCGACCGCAAGCACGTGCTCGGGGTGCACGTCACCCAACTTTTCTCGTTCCCGTCCGGCGACCCGGCCGAGTTCGCCGGCCTCTCCGGGGCGGACGAGGCGGCGCTGGCGCACCTCCAGTGGTTCTACGAGAACAAGTTCTCCTTCAACCAGGTGCACAGCCAGCAGCCGCAGACCCTGGCGTACGCGCTGGCCGACTCGCCCGTCGGCCTGCTGGCCTGGAACGCGCAACTCTTCGACGAGAGCCTGGACGCCGACTTCGTCCTGGCCAACGTGGCCCTGTACTGGTTCACCGGCACCGCCGCCTCGGCGATCCGCTTCTACTGGGAGGACGCGCACGCCGACGAGCAGCCGACCGACCCGACCACGGCGCCCACCGCGGTGGCCATGTTCCCCGGCGACTTCCAGTCCATCCGGCGCTTCGCCGAGCGGGACCACGCGAACATCGTCCGCTGGACGGCCTACGGCACCGACGTCGAGGGGCGCGGTGACGTCGGCGGCCACTACGCCGCCCACCAGGCGACCGACGTCCTGGTCGACGACATTCGCGAGTTCTTCGCCAGCCTCCGCTGACTGGTGTTCCCGAAAGTCGGGGTGTCCTGGACCTCCGGACACCCCAACTTCCGTGATGTCGAGTCGATCAAGCCCGCAGCGCTGGGGCTTCGTCCAAGATCTGCGCTTCGTTAACTTGGCGGTAGCCTTGGCGGGTGCGAGTACGTGTCGAGCAGACCGCCTTACCCGGGATCGGGGTACGCCACGATCTGGTGACGGAGTCCGGACGCCGCCTGGGCGTCGTCTCCCACCGCAATGGCCGCCGTGATCTTGTCCTGTACGACCCCGACGATCCCGACGCCTGCCAGGCGGACATTCCGCTGACGGACGACGAGGCGGAGGCGCTCGCCGACATCCTCGGCGCGTCGCTGATGCTCGGTCAGCTCTCCGGGCTGCGCGAGCAGGCCGCTGGGCTGCTCACCGAGCAGATCGCCATCCCGGCGGGGTCGCGGTACGTCAACCGTCCGCTCGCGGACACCAAGGCGCGTACCCGCACCAGCGCCTCCATCGTGGCGGTGCTGCGCGACGGCGAGGTCATCGTCTCGCCGCTCCCCTCGTTCCGCTTCGCCGCCGGTGACGTGGTGGTCGTCGTCGGGACCCGCAGAGGTCTCGACGGTGTGTCCGCCATCCTCGCCGACAGTGACCCGGACGGCTGAGGCGGATGCACGATTTCACCAAGCTGCTCATCGAAGTCGGTGCGCTTCTCCTGCTGCTCGGGCTCCTGAGCCGGCTCAGTCGCCGCTTCGGCCTCTCTCCCATCCCCCTCTACCTGCTCGCCGGGCTCGCGTTCGGCCACGGCGGGCTGCTGCCGCTGGACGCCAGCGAGGAGTTCTTCGCGGTCGGCGCCGAGATCGGCGTGATCCTCCTGCTGGTAATGCTCGGCCTGGAGTACTCGGCCAACGAGCTCGTCGGCAACCTGCGCTCGGCAGCGCCCGCCGGCCTGATCGACGGGGTGCTCAACGCGCTGCCCGGCGCGGGGTTCGCCCTGCTGCTCGGCTGGGACTGGGTGGCCGCCCTCGTGCTCGGCGGCATCACCTGGGTCTCCTCGTCCGGGGTGATCGCCAAGGTTCTCGCCGACCTGGGCCGACTCGGTAACCGCGAGACCCCCGTGATCCTCTCGGTGCTCGTCATCGAGGACCTGGCGATGGCGCTCTACCTGCCGCTGGTCACCGCCGTACTGGCCGGGACCGGCCTGCTCGGCGGCGGGATCGCGCTCACCGTCGCGGTGGGCACGGTGCTGATCGTGCTGGTGGTCGCCATCCGGTACGGCCATCTGATCTCGTCCGCCCTGTCGGCGAAGGACCCGGAGGCGCTGCTGCTCGGCGTACTCGGCCTGACGTTGCTGATCGCGGGCATCGCGGAGTCACTCCAGGTGTCCGCGGCGGTCGGCGCGTTCCTGGTCGGCATCGCCCTCTCCGGCCCGGTGGCCCACCACGCCACCGAGCTGCTCTCGCCACTGCGGGACCTGTTCGCGGCGGTGTTCTTCGTGTTCTTCGGCCTGACCACCAGCCCGCAGGACATCCCGCCGGTGCTGCTGCCGGCGCTCGGCCTGGCTGTGGTCACCATGGGCACGAAGACGCTCACCGGCTACCTGGCGGCCCGCCGGGTCGGTATCGCCGAACCCGGACGTTGGCGGGCCGGTCTGGCGCTCGTACCCCGTGGTGAGTTCTCCATCGTCATCGCCGGCCTCGCGGTCGCGGCCGGCAGCGTCGAGCCGCGGTTGGCCGCGCTCGCCGCGACGTACGTCCTCATCACGGTGGTGACCGGACCGATCCTGGCCCGGCTGCCCGACTTCCCGTGGTTCAAGCGGTGGTTGCGCAATCGCGCCCTGGCCCAGCGGCGCGAACCGGTGCCCGTCCACGACTGATGTTCACCGCCGCTGTCCTGCCCGCCGAGGTGGGACAGCGGCGCTGGCCAGGACACCCGAACGGCCGTTCGGGCCGGGCCGGCCGACGGATGCGGAATTGCGCCCTGCGGGTACTACCGCAGTAACCGGCGGCGGGTTACCGTTTCGCCCCAGCAGCCAGGGTCCGCAGGCATCGTTGCCACCCGCGGGCGAGAGCGGAAGGTTGGCCGGTGAGCGTGCAGGAGTCGACGTTCCACGGCTTCGCGAACCCCGTCGATCCGAGCCCGGCGGAGTTACGAGCTTGGGCGTACCAGCCGGATTCGGTCCCGTTGGCGTCCATGCCACCCGACTGGGACCTTCTGGTCTCGGGTGACCGGCTGGTGTTGACGCTCTTCGAGCTGGCCATGGATCCGACGTGCCCGGCCCGGCGCTTCGCGCTGCACTGTCTCTACATCTACGCCGCCGACGGCATCCGGACGAACTTCCGGGCCCATCCCAAGCGCCGCTTCCGCAAGCTCGTGGAGCAGGCGGAGCGCGACGGCGACGAGCTGATGAGGATCTGGGCGCACAACGGTCGCGTACTGCTGGCCCGGCCGGATCTCTTCGTCTACCGGGACTGGTGCGAGGGCGGCCTGGTCCGCGAGAACCGCCGCCTCGGCTGAGAGCCCTTCCCACGGCTGTCCCGCGCCGCCGCCGCCCGGGAGCATGAGGGTATACGCAGCTCCTTTGGAGCTGATGCCGCAGACGAATCAGGCGGGTCCCAGCCGCAATCCAGATCCGACGGCCACCACCTGATGTCGTAGACGACTCAGCTCCAAAGGACGCGCGGGTAGGGACATCCCCTCCCACCCGTCGCCCCGGGCACCACAGACCGCAGCGGTTGGGCGGGCTGCGGAATCACCCGGACCCGGCCCGCACCGCGCAAGAAGGTCCAACGGGCATGGCGAACGAGCCGGGACCCCCACCGCCGCGTCACCGCGTCCCGGCCCGCACAGCATGGCGAACGAGCCGGGACCCCCACCGCCGCGTCACCGCGTCCCGGCCCGCACAGCATGGCGAACGAGCCGGGACCCCCACCGCCGCGTCACCGCGTCCCGGCCCGCACAGCATGGCGAACGAGCCGGGACCCCCACCGCCGCGTCACCGCGTCCCGGCCCGCACAGCATGGCGAACGAGCCGGGACCCCCACCGCCGCGTCACCGCGTCCCGGCCCGCACAGCATGGCGAACGAGCCGGGACCCCCCGTGGGTCCCGGCCCGCACGTCGGTCACCGGTTTCGGTCGTTCTTGCGGTCCGTTTCTGGGCGGGTCGGCTCGCCCTGTTCGGCGAAGCGACCTTCCTTGATCCGGTCGCGGAATGTTCCCTCGGTGACCTTGTCGAACTTCTCGCGGACGGTGTCGGCCAGACCTTCCAACCGCTCTTCCGTCTGCTGAGCGACTTTCTTCGCCGGCTCCGCCATCGCTCCCCCTCGCCATGCCGGTAGGCCCGAATTAAGACGTTTGGACCCCGTATCAGCAGATTAACGGAAGCGGCCCGGCCCGCGCCGGGAAATCGGAGCGCGGGCCGGGCCGAGAAGGCGGTACGTGGGTCAGCGATCGGTCGTACGGCGGGGACGCCACACCACCAACGCGGTGGACGTGCGGTTGGTCGGGACCAGATCCCGACCCGGGAACCGGGCCAGCGACTCCAGCTCGGCCACCCGGCGGTACGCGGCGTCCAACTCCGCCTCCAACCGGGCGACCCGCTGCTGCGCCTGCTCCAGCAGCCGCTCCAAGCCGATGATCCGCTTGACGCCGGCGAGGTTGATCCCGTCGTCCTGACTGAGCCGCTGCACCTCACGCAGCAGCACCACGTCCCGGACGCTGTAGCGACGACCGCCGCCGGCCGCCCGGCCGGGCTGCACCAGCCCCAGCCGGTCGTACTGGCGCAGGGTCTGCGGGTGCATCCCCGCCATCCGTGCCGCCACCGAGATCATGAGCACCTTGGCCTCGTAGGCAGGGTCACCCGAACCGAGGAACTCGCCCGACATCCCGCTCACCTCCGCGTCCATCCCACCGGACTATCCGACCCGACGCACACGCGCGTCGAGATGTTCCCGCGCCGCCGGCGGACTCTGCTCGGCGAACGCCTCCAGCGCGGCCCGCGCCTCGTCCGACAGCCGGGCCGGCACCACCACGTCCAAGGTGACCAGCAGATCGCCGGCCTGCCCGTCGCGGCGGACCACGCCCTTGCCCCGGGCCCGCAGCACACGCCCGCTGGGCGTGCCCGGCGGCACCCGCAGCGTCACCGCGCCGTCGAGCGTGGGCACCCGCAGGTCCGTGCCGAGCACGGCCTCCGCGAAGGTCACCGGCACGGTCAACGTCAGGTCGTCTCCGGTACGCCCGAACAACTCATCCGGTCGCACCTTCACGTGCACGAACAAGTCACCGGCCGGGCCACCGCGCTCGCCCGGCTCGCCGCGCCCGGCCAACCGGATGCGTTGGCCGTCGGCCACCCCCGCCGGGAAGCGCACGTTCATCGTGCGGGTCTTGGTGACCCCGCCGCTGCCGTGGCACTCCGGGCACTTCTCCTCCACCACGGTCCCGACGCCCTGGCAGTTGCCGCACGGCTCGGAGAAGCTGAACGACCCCTGGTTGCGGGTCGTGACCCCGGCCCCGTGGCAGACCGGGCAGGTACGCGGCTGGGTGCCGGGCTTGGCTCCGTTGCCGTGGCAGGTGTCACAGACCCCGGGGGCGCGCAACGTCAGCGGCAGGGTCACCCCGCGCACCGCGTCCCCGAAGTCCAGTGCCACCTCGGTCTCGACGTCCCGGCCCCGGGCCGGACCACGCGGCGCGGCCTGCCCACCTGCCTGCCCGCCCGAGAAGATCGAGCTGAACAGGTCCTGGAAGCCGGCCCCACCGCCGAAGCGGCGGTCGCCGCCACCGGCGCCACCGCCGAACAGGTCGGAGACGTCGAACGGCATCCCGCCCGGCTGACCGCCGGCCCGCGCGTTGCGCCGGAACGCGCCCGAACCGAACAGCGAACGCATCTCGTCGTACTCCCGGCGACGGCCGGTGTCCGACAGCACGTTGTACGCCTCGGAGACGGCCTTGAACCGCTCCTCGGCCTTCGGGTCGCCCGGATTGTGATCCGGGTGCGATTCCCGGGCCAGCTTGCGGTATGCCTTCTTGATGTCATCCGCGGAGGCGGCCTTGTCCACGCCGAGCACGGCGTAGAAGTCCTTCTCGAGCCAGTCCTTCGAACTCACCGGTCCACCCCCTTCCGACCGTCGTGGCCCGGCCGTCCCGCCCACCGCAGCGCGGGGGACGGGACGGCCCGGTCACCGTCTCGCACTATTCCGGATCCGCGACCGCGACCAGCGCGGGGCGCAGCAGCCGCTCACCGAGCTGGTAGCCGCGCCGCATGACCTGCACGCAGGTCGGCTCGCTGACCTCGGCCGAGGTCTGGTGCGCGACGGCCTCGTGCCGGGTCGGGTCGAACGGGTCGCCCTGCTCGCCGAAGGCGGTCAGGCCGAACTTGCCCAGCGCGCCGGTGAGCTGGTCCGCCACCGTTCCGAACGGTCCGACCAGGTCGCCGTGTTCCCGCGCCCGGTCCAGGTCGTCGAGGATCGGCAGCAGCGCGGCCAGCACCGAGCCGGTCGCCTGCTCCTGCACCAGGGCGCGGTCGCGGTCGACCCGCTTGCGGTAGTTGGCGTACTCCGCCGACACCCGCTGCAGATCCCTGGTCCGCTCGTCGAGCTCGGCCCGGAGCGCCTCCAGCTCGGCGCCGAGCGAGGTGCCCGTGCCGCCGCCGTCCACCGGCTGCGCCGGGGCGTCCACCACCGGCGGACCGGAGGGTTCCGGCCCATCGGTGGCGTTGACCTCGACCTCGATCTCGTCGACCACGACCTCGGCGTCCTCGACGAGGCCCTCGGCCGGTGCGCCGGTCTCCGCGTCGGCGGCGGTGCCCTCCGGCTCCGTCGCGTCACTGAGCTTGCGGTTGTTGCGGATGACGACCCGCTCCTCGGCGCCGGTGGTCGACTCCGTGGGCGCGGAGCCACCCGGCGTCGACCCGGTGTCGTCCGAGTCGGCGGCTCGTGGCTTCTGCGTCATGCGGCTACCTCATCCCTTCGCCGTGGATACGTGTCGGAGGCGGGCAGTCACTTCTTGCCGTCCTCGTCCACGATCTCCGCGTCGACCACGTCGTCGGGGCCGCCCGCCTGGGCGCCACCCGTGGCACCGGTCGCGCCGGTCGCACCCGGGCCGGCCTCGCCACCGGGCTGGCCCTGCTCGGCCTGCTGGGCGTAGAGCAGCGAGCCCGCCTGCTGGGAGACCTGCGCCAGCTTCTCGTGCGCCGACTTGATCTTCTCGATGTCCTGGCCGCCCAGGGCGCCCCGCAGCTCGCCGAGCGCCTCGTTGAGCTGGTCCCGGTTCTCGCTGGGCAGCTTGTCGCCGCTCTCGGCGAGGAACTTCTCGGTCTGCCATTGGAGCGCCTCGGCCACGTTGCGGGTCTCGGCGTCGTCGCGGCGACGCTTGTCCTCCTCCGCGTGCTCCTCGGCGTCCCGGCGCATGCGCTCGATGTCGTCCTTCGGCAGCGAGGAGCCGCCGGTGATCGTCATCTTCTGTTCCTTGCCGGTGCCCAGGTCCTTGGCGTGCACGTTGACGATGCCGTTGGCGTCGATGTCGAAGGCGACCTCGATCTGCGGCACGCCGCGCGGCGCCGGCGGGAGGCCGGTCAGCTCGAAGGTGCCGAGCTTCTTGTTGTAGGCCGCGATCTCCCGCTCGCCCTGGAACACCTGGATCAACACCGACGGCTGGTTGTCGTCGGCGGTGGTGAACACCTCGGAGCGCTTGGTCGGGATGGTGGTGTTGCGCTCGATGAGCTTGGTGAAGATGCCGCCCTTGGTCTCGATGCCCAGGCTCAGCGGGGTCACGTCGAGCAGCAGGACGTCCTTGACCTCACCCTTGAGCACACCGGCCTGCAGGGCGGCGCCGACGGCGACGACCTCGTCCGGGTTGACGCCCTTGTTGGGGTCGCGGCCGGTGAGCTGCTTGACCAGGTCGGTCACGGCGGGCATACGCGTCGAGCCACCGACGAGGATGACGTGCTCGACGTCGGAGATCTTGATCCCGGCGTCCTTCACGGCCTGCTCGAACGGGCCCTTGCAGCGGTCCAGCAGGTCCTGCGTCATCCGCTGGAACTCGGCGCGGCTGAGCGTCACGTCCAGGTGCAGCGGGCCGGCCGCGCCGGCGGTGATGTACGGCAGGTTGATGTTGGTGGTGGTGGCGGCGGACAGCTCGATCTTGGCCTTCTCGGCGGCCTCACGGAGGCGCTGGAGGGCCATCTTGTCCTGACCGAGGTCGATGCCGTGCTCACCGCGGAACGTCTTGACCAGGTGGTCGATGATGCGCTGGTCCCAGTCGTCGCCACCGAGGTGGTTGTCACCGCTGGTCGACTTGACCTCGATGACGCCCTCGGCCAGCTCCAGCAGCGACACGTCGAAGGTGCCGCCACCGAGGTCGAAGACCAGGACGGTCTGCTCCTTGGAGCCCTTGTCCAGCCCGTACGCCAGGGCGGCGGCGGTCGGCTCGTTGACGATCCGCAGCACGTTGAAGCCGGCGATCTCACCGGCCTCCTTGGTGGCCTGACGCTGGCTGTCGTTGAAGTAGGCCGGGACGGTGATCACCGCGTCGGTGATCTGCTCGCCCAGGTACGCCTCGGCGTCCCGCTTGAGCTTCATCAGGGTCCGGGCCGAGATCTCCTGCGGGGTGTACTTCTTGCCGTCGATGTCGACGGACCAGTTCGTGCCGACCTCACGCTTGACCGAACGGATCGTCCGGTCCGGGTTGGTCACCGCCTGGCGCTTCGCGACCTCACCGACGAGCACCTCGCCGTTACGGGCGAACGCGACGATCGACGGGGTCGTCCGCGAGCCCTCAGCGTTGGCGATGACGGTGGGCTCACCGCCCTCGAGAACGCTGACGCAGGAGTTCGTCGTGCCGAGGTCGATACCGACCGCACGTGCCATCTTCGCTTCCTCGCTTCGTAAGGTTGTGCAGGTGACGGGCACCGCCCGCGACTGCTCGGCGGGCGCCGCCCGCAGCGGTCCCCACCACAAGTTGAGTGAACTTGACTCAATAGTGCCACGCGTCGGCGAATCGTCAAGTCGAGTTGAGCCGACCCGACGCAACCCAGACGTTATTACCGTCCGGTTGTCTTCCCTTGCATCGGTCGGGCACGCTTTAGCGGTGACGACGCACGGCGATTCCGCCACCCGTTCCGGCGCGCCCGCCGTCGCCGCCCGCACCGTCCCTCCGGACGCCGCGGAGGAGCCGTCCGTCACCAGCGGGGACGACAGCCTCCCCGGCGCGCTGTCGGGCCTGAGGGCCGCGATCGGCGCGACCCGCTATCCGCTCGCCCTGCCCTCCGCCGGCTCTGCCCGACAGGCCGCGGGCGCCCTCACCGACCAGCTCGACGACTACCTGCTGCCCCGGCTGGCCCGGCTGGACGCCCCGCTGCTCGTGGTGGTCGGCGGCTCCACCGGCGCGGGCAAGTCGACCCTGGTCAACAGCCTGGTCAAGGCCCGCGTCAGCGCCGCCGGCGTCCTGCGACCCACCACCCGCTCCCCGGTGCTCGTGTGCAACCCGGCCGACGCGACCTGGTTCCGGCAGGGCGACCTGCTGCCGGGGCTGACGCGTACCACCGAGCCGAGCGACGACCCGCGCTCCCTGCACCTGGTGACCGCGCCGGCCCTACCCCCGGGCCTCGCGTTCCTCGACGCGCCGGACATCGACTCGGTGGTCGACGCCAACCGCGCGCTCGCGAGCCAACTGCTCGCCGCCGCCGACCTCTGGCTCTTCGTCACCACCGCCGCCCGGTACGCCGACGCGGTGCCGTGGGAGCTGCTCCGCAGTGCACGCGCCCGGGGCGCCGTGATCGCCATGGTGCTCGACCGCGTACCCGCCGAGGCCAGCGAAGAGATCGCCGCGCACCTGGCCGAGATGCTCGCCGCCCAGGACCTGGACCGGGCGCCGCTGTTCGTCCTGCCGGAAACCTGGGTCGACGGTCAGGGTCTGCTGCCCGAGGGGGTCACCGCGCCACTGGCCGAGTGGTTCGCCCGACTGGCCGCCGACGCCGACGCCCGCGCCGCAGTGGTCCGGCAGACGCTGGACGGCGCGCTGGCCGCCCTGCACCCCGCCGTCGAGGAACTGGCCGACGCGGCCGACGAGCAGGTCACCGCCGCCGACGCGCTGGACGAGAGGGTACGGGCGGCGTACCGCGCCGCCGAGCGGACCGTCGAGCAGGGCCTGCGGGACGGTCGACTGCTCCGCGGCGAGGTGCTGGCCCGCTGGCAGGAGTTCGTCGGCACCGGCGAGTTCTTCCGCACGCTGGAGGCCCGCATCGGGCGTCTCCGGGACCGGGTGGTGGCCGCCGTCACCGGGCGACCCGCGCCCTCCGCCGAACTGCGCAACGCCATCGAATCGCAGCTCGTCACCCTGCTGCGCGGCGTCGCGTCCGAGGCCGCCGAATCCGCGTACACCGGGTGGAAGGCACACCCGGCGGGCGCGGACCTGCTCGAGCCGGGGCTCGCCTACCCGAGCAACGACCTGCCCGAACGCGCCGAACGCATGGTCCGGGACTGGCAACGCGGCGTGCTGGAGCTGGTACGGGTCGAGGGCGGCGACAAACGGTTCGTGGCCCGCACCGCCGCGTACGCGGTGAACGCCACCGGGCTGGCCGTCATGATCGCCGTGTTCGCCTCAACCGCGTTCATCCCCACCGGGCTGGAGGTGGCCACCGGGGCCGGCACGACGGTCGCCGCGCAGGCCGTACTCCAGGCGATCTTCGGTGACCAGGCGGTGCGTACCCTCGCCGCCAAGGCCCGGGTCGACCTCCTGGCGCGGGTGCGGACGCTGCTGGACGCGGAGGCCGACCGCTTCCTCACCCGCACCGCCGACGCCCGGCCCGCCGAGGCGGCCGGCGAGGCGCTGCGCCAGGCTGCCGGAAGGGTCGAACTGGCCCGGCACCGCAGCGGCCTGGCCACCGACGACACCAGCCCGGCCGGCGACGAGGAGGGTTCGCGTTGAGCAACATCGCCGGCCGGGTACGCGAGGCCTTCCGCGGCGACCAGCGGATCGACCCCGACGCGCTGATCGCCCGCCTGGACGCCGTACGCCGGCTGCTGACCGCCGTCGACGGTCTGTTGCCCGACGCCGAACTGGTGCCCGCACACACCCTGGTCGAACGGGCCGGCACCCGACTCGCGTTGTCCCGCGACCACACCGTCGTCGCCCTCGCCGGCGCCACCGGGAGCGGCAAGTCCAGCCTGTTCAACGCGCTGGCCCAGCTCGAACTCTCGCCGGTCGGCGTCCGCCGACCCACCACCGGCGTGACGCACGCGTGCGTGTGGGGCCCGTTGGAGGACGCCAACCGGCTGCTCGACTGGATCGGCGTGCTGCCCCGGCACCGCTTCGTCCGCGAGAGCGCGCTCGACGGCGACGACGAGACGCCCCTGCACGGCCTGATCCTGCTCGACCTGCCCGACTTCGACTCGGTGCAGCGGTCCCACCGCCTCGAGGTGGACCGGCTGCTCGGCCTGGTCGACCAGGTCGTCTGGGTGGTTGACCCGCAGAAGTACGCCGACCGGGTCATCCACGACAGCTACCTGCGCGAGTTTCACCGGCACCGGGACGTCACCCTGGTCGTGCTCAACCAGGCCGACCGGCTGCCCGCGGCCGAGCTGCCGCGCGTCCTGGACGACCTGCGCCGCCTGCTCGACTCCGACGGGTTGACCGGCGTGCCACTGCTCGCCACCACCGCCATCGACCCGGCCGGGATGGTCGGGCTGCGCACCGCGCTCGAGCACACGGTCGCCGAGCGGCAGGCGGCCCTGCGTCGACTGGCCGGCGACGTCGACACCGTGGTCGCCGGGCTGGACGAGATGATCGGCTCGGCCCGACCGGTGGGCGGTCCGGACGATGCGACCGTCGCCGGGCTGAACCGTGCGCTGGCCGGCGCCGCCGGAGTGCCGGCGGTGAGCGAGGCGGTGGAGCGGGCGTACCGGCATCGGGCCGGCGCGGCCACCGGCTGGCCGGTGGTCCGGGGCTGGCGGAGGCTGCGGCCCGATCCCCTGCGCCGGTTGCACCTGCCCGGCCCGGCCGGCGCGGACGCCGACCCGGCCGAGAGCCTGGTGGCGGCGACCTCGGTGCCCGATCCGACGGCCGCCCAGCGGTCGGCCCTCGGTCTGGCGATCCGTGCGGTGGCCGACCGGGCCGGCGGCGACCTGCCCGCCGCCTGGCCGACGGCGGTGACCTCCGCGGCCCGGTCCCGCCTCGACGACCTGCCGGACGCGCTGGACCGCGCGATCGCCGGCACGGACCTCGGCCTGGACCGCCAGCCGGCGTGGTGGCGGGCCGTCGGTGGCGTGCAGTGGCTGGTCACCCTGGCCGCCGTGGCCGGCCTGGCCTGGTTGGCGCTCGGCTACGCGCTACGGGCGCTCGGCCTGCCCGCACTGGACAACCCCATGGTCGGGCAGGTGCCGCTGCCGACCGTCCTGCTGCTCGGCGGCCTGCTGGCCGGGCTACTGACGACCGCGCTGACCCGTCCGGTCGTGCGCTGGGCAGCCCAGCGGGCGCGGGCCCGCGCCCGGCAGCGGTTGACGGTCCGGGTCGCCGAGGTCGGCGAGGAGTACGTGCTCGCCCCGGTACGGACCGTGCTCGCCTCGTACGCGCAGGCGCGCGACGCGCTCCGCGAGGCTGCCCGCCGCTGACGCCTCTGCGTACGCCCCGACCGGCGTAGGGTCGAAGCATGGCCACGCCTCAGACCCCTTACGACGCGGTGCTGCACGCCGCACGCGACGTGACCAAGCTGGAGTCCGCCCTCGACGCCGAAATGCTCGGCAGCGCGCTGCTGGGCAGTGTCTACGCGATCGCGGAGACCGACCGCGACACCGCCGTGCGGGAGTTCGTCACCGGCTTCCTCGCCGCCACCGCCCGCCGCCGGATCGCATCGGCCACCACCATCCGCCAGGTCTTCGCCACGCTCGTCCCGAGCGCCGAGGGCGTCGAGCGGGTACGCCCCGGCGGCCAGGCGCCCACCTGGTCCGGCCAGCTCGGCCGGGTGCACCTCACCGGCAGTTGGGCGTACGGCGACGTGTACGGCGACCAGACCTCCTACCTCGCCACCTTCGCGTACGACGACGCGGCCGGCGGCCCGGAGCACGCGCTGGTGGCCCTCGTCGACCACAACATCGGGATCACCAAGGACATCTTCGTGGGAGGACCCGCCGAGCGGATCCTCGACCAGGTCCGGCAGATGTGCGCGGACGACGAACTGACCTGGTTCCGCACCGAGGACCCGGCCCGGCTGCGGGGCGAGGTGGCCCGTCACCTCTCCGTCACCGACGACCTGGGCGAGTTGCCCGGCGAGGGCTCGCTCGCCACCGACCGCGCGCTGGTGGGCGCCCGGCTCGCCGTGCTGCCCATGGCCGCCGTGCCGACCGGCCCGGCCGAGGTCGAACCGCTGTCCGCCGCCGAGCGTACCGACCTGGTCCGGCGGTTCCTGGCCTCACCGGAGGCAGCCCGGTTCGGGCTCGACACCGTCGACGGCCCCGAGCTGGCATCGCTGCACTTCTGCCTGAGCCTGCTGCTGGACCACTCGGCGTCCTTCCCGGACTCCGACCCGATGCGGTGGAGCCCGGCGGTGTCCGGCCTCTTCCTGCTCGACTGGGTGCACCGCCGCGCCGTGCTGGACATGGACGACGCGGCGATGCTGCCCCGGGTCCTGCGGGCATGGGCCCGGTACGCGTCACAGCAGCGCGGGCTCCCCGAAGCCGCCGCCGAGCGGACCGACGAGGCGATCGAGGAGATGGTGCCGGAGTTCGCCCGGCTCTACTCGACCGGCGAGCGGCGTAGCCCGGCCACGGCGGCCGTCGCGCAACTCATGGCCGACGGCGTGGACCCGGACGACCCGGCCGCGCTGGACGCCTGGATCGAGGCGAACCGGCACCGACTCGCCGACGACGGCGCCTGACGGCATCCGGGCGGGTGGCGCCGAGCCGCCCGCCCGGCTCGGGACCTGCTGGGTGCTTCCGGCAGGGAGGCGGTGGGTGCTTCCGGCAGGGAGGCGGTGGGTGCTTCCGGCAGGGAGGCGGTGGGTGCGCTCAGCGCAGGAGGCCGAAGACGACCGCGGCGATCAGCGCGCCGAGCACTCCGCCGGCGAGCACCTGCGCGACGGTGTGGTCCCGAAGGCGTACCCGGGACCAGCCGACCACACCCAACAACGGCGCGGCGACCAGGAACCCGTATCCGAAGGTCAGCGCCAGGATGACGAGGGTGCCGGCGGAGACGGCCGAGTGGATCGACATCTTCCACCAGTGGCTCACCGACACGGCGACCACCAGCCCGACCAGCCCCGCCACCGCCAGCGCCAGCAGGGGCCGTGGCGCGCCGAGGACGACAAGCAGGCCGAGTCCGGCAGTGACCGAGCCGAGGCCGACCAACAGGGGCACCCGCCGCTGCTCCCGACGGCCGATGTGGTGATCGGTGAGCCGCCCCCGACGGACCCCACCGACGATGTAGGCGAACGGGATGCCGGTGACGAAGACCGTCGCGAGCAGTCCCCACACCAGCCCTCGCGCGCTGCCCCGGCTGCTGTGCCAGCTCACCGTGACGATCAGCAGCGACACCAGCACGGCCGGGGCGGTCAGCTCGGTAACGAGTCGGGCAACCCGTAGCCCCGGACCGGGCCGGACGACGACCGGGCGGGGTTCCGCACCGCCGCCCACGCCACCCCCTCCGGTACGGCCCCACCCATAGGGACGCCGCCTGCCCGCCACCGTACCGCCGGGTCGCCGGTCCGCCCGCGGTGGTCAAGAAGTTCGCGTCACCCCGACCGTGATTCCCGACGCCAACCCCTTGATCACCGACGTCCCGTAGACGAGGCCTGCCCGGGGGCGCCCCACGTCGTCGGTGCGGCGGGCAGCCACGCCGATCTTGCGGTTTCTGTTGTCGTTATGGGCGCATCGGGCCTTATGTCCCGGCAGAAAGTGCAAGATCGCGGCGATCCCCGGGCGCGGCGGCGGCACTGGGCGCGAGCGTCGGTGACGGCTCGGTGGTGGGCTCGGGTGAGGCGGCGGAACGTGGCGGACGGGCGTGGGATGGGCGACGGGCGTGGGCTGGGCGACGGGCGGGGCGTGGGCGAGGAGCGGGGTGTGGGCGAGGAGCGGGGTGTGGGCGGCGGCGGCGTCGTGCTGGCAGGGGCGGAGAAGGTGCTGGTGGGGACGGCCGTCGCAGTGGGCGTGGCTGGATCGGTCGGGGTGGGCGTGGCTGGATCTGTCGTGGTCGGCGTGGCCGGATCTGTTGTGGCGGGTGTACCCGGATCGGTCGCGGTGGGTGTTGTCGGATCGGTCGGTGACGGGCTCGGGCTGGACGTCTCGGTCGGGTCCGGGTCCGGTGGCGGGGTTGGCGACGGCACCGGCGGCGGGCTGGGCGGTGGGCCGGCCGGCGGTGTGCTGCGGGTGGGCCGGGGCGCCGGCGGCGGCGCGGACACCACCCGGCGCGTGGGCACCCGCTCGTCGACGTTCGGGCCGTACCACGAGTCGTCGGGGACGCGCCGGGGCGCGCCGGGCAGCCAGTCGGTGGTCGCGGTCGGGCCGGCGCTGGGCGTGCCGGGGGACGGGAGCGCGGCGGGCGGCGGCTGACTGGTCACCGGCATCGGGATGACCACCGGTCCGACCGACGGGGTCGGGATGAACGGTGTGCTGGTGTCCGGCAACGCGGATGTGCCGGGGGTGGCCGAGCCCGCGCTGATCGCCGCGAGCACGGGCATCGACGCCGTGCCGGCCAGCAGCGCGACGGTGAGCAGGTATCCCCGGGAGGGACCACCCACGCCGGGCGCCCGGTGCGCTCCGATCACCCGGCGGTAGCCGCCCGGCGAGCGGTGGCGACCGAGCACGGGTGTGCCGGGCCCGTCACCTGACTCGTCCACCGCACACCCCTTGTCGTCGGCCCCTGCGGTCACTGTCGGAAGATCGCGCGGGATGAGGGCCGGTGGGTTAATCCCGGCTAATCACCCGATCGGCGCGATCCTGCGGGAATCAGCCTCGCCCAGTTACGGTCCGTCAGCCAACATCCACCGCGTGTCGACACGCGGCACTGCCCGAACGGTGACGAATCAGCACCGTAACGCCCGGTGGACGCGGGACAGCACGATGTCGACAAAGGGCGGCAAACCGTAGACGGTCGGAATGCGGGGCGGGCGTACTGTGGGCACGCTCACCTGCTCTGCGAATATGGAACACGACGGCAACGCAGCCGCGACCTCCGCGCACCCTCGCGGCAGACGCGGCCCGGCGCCGGCGCTCCCGATCCGGGTTCGGCCAGAACCCGGCTCACGCCGCGCGGCAACCCCCACCCGGGCTAGGCGCGGCCGCCAGGAACCGGTCCGGCAGCAGCCGGACAGGCGCACGAGTTGCGTGGCCGGGTGACCCCCCGGTGCCGACGCAGACACGACAGGGAGAGACCGATGGCAAAGGGCGACCCCGGGGGCACCACCCGCAGCAGGCGGGCAGCTCCCCGCTCCAGAAAGGGCGCGACCGGCAACCCCGAGCTGGTGCAGCTGCTCACCCCCGAAGGCGAGCGGATCGACAGCGCCACCGGACCGGACGGCACCGAATACCGCGTCGACTTCTCCGACGAGGAGTACCGCGGGCTCTACCGCGACCTGGTGCTGGTCCGCAAGCTGGACGCCGAGGCGACCGCGTTGCAGCGGCAGGGCGAGCTGGGCCTCTGGGCCAGCCTGCTCGGCCAGGAGGCCGCCCAGGTCGGCTCGGGGCGCGCGCTGCGTACGCAGGACATGGCCTTCCCGACCTACCGGGAGCACGGCGTCCTCTACTGCCGGGGCATCGACCCGATCATGCCGCTCGGCCTGTTCCGCGGCGTCGACCAGGGCGGCTGGGACCCGAACGAGTTCAAGTTCAACATGTACACGATCGTCATCGGCGCGCAGACCCTGCACGCGACCGGATACGCCATGGGCATCACCATGGACGGCAAGGTTGGCACCGACGACGGCGAGGCCGCGATCGCCTACTTCGGCGACGGGGCCACCAGCCAGGGCGACGTCAACGAGGCATTCGTCTGGGCCAGCGTGTTCAACGCGCCGCTGGTCTTCTTCTGCCAGAACAACCAGTACGCGATCTCCGAGCCGCTGGAGCGGCAAACCCGCGTCCCGCTCTACCAGCGGGCCGCCGGCTTCGGTTTCCCCGGCGTACGGGTTGACGGCAACGACGTGCTGGCGTCGTACGCGGTCACCCGCACGGCGCTGGACAACGCACGTCACGGGCAGGGACCGAGCCTCATCGAGGCGTACACCTACCGGATGGGCGCGCACACCACCTCCGACGATCCGACCCGCTACCGGATCGCCAGCGAGGTGGAGTCGTGGCAGGCAAAGGACCCGATCCTGCGGGTCAGGACCTTCCTGGAGAAGCAGCAGATCGCCGACGAGGCATTCTTCGCCGAGGTCGACGAGCAGGCCCGCCGCGAGGCCGTGCACCTGCGCGAGCGCGTGCTCACCATGCCCGACCCGGAGCCGGTGACGATGTTCGACCACGTCTACCCCAACGGCTCCCCGCTGCTCGACGAGCAGCGTGCGCAGTTCAACCGCTACATGGAGTCGTTCGAGGGGAGCGCCCACTGATGGCCACGGAGACGCTCACCATCGGCAAGGCCCTGAACACCGGTCTGCGCCGCGCCCTGGAGACCGATCCCAAGGTCGTCATCATGGGCGAGGACGTCGGCAAGCTCGGCGGCGTCTTCCGGATCACCGACGGGCTGCAGAAGGACTTCGGCGACCAGCGGGTGATCGACACCCCGCTCGCCGAGTCCGGCATCATCGGTACCGCCGTCGGCCTGGCCATCCGCGGCTACCGGCCGGTCTGCGAGATCCAGTTCGACGGCTTCGTCTACCCCGCGTACGACCAGATCGTGTCGCAGGTGGCGAAGATGCACTACCGCTCGGGCGGCAAGCTCAGCATCCCCATGGTCATCCGGATTCCGTTCGGTGGCGGCATCGGCGCGGTGGAGCACCACTCCGAGTCGCCGGAGGCGTACTTCGCGCACACCGCCGGCCTGAAGGTGGTGACCTGCGCCAACCCGCAGGACGCGTACGTGATGATCCAGCAGGCCATCGCCTCGGACGACCCGATCGTCTTCCTGGAACCCAAGCGCCGCTACTGGGAGAAGGGCCAGGTCGACCTGGACGCGCCGCTGTCCGACGCGTACCCCCTGCACTCCGCCCGCGTCGTGCGGCCCGGCACCGACGTGACCGTGCTGGCGTACGGCCCGATGGTGCGCACGTGCCTCGACGCGGCGACGGCCGCCGCCGAAGACGGCCGCGAGATGGAGGTCATCGACCTGCGGACGCTGTCCCCCCTGGACCTGGGCGTGGTGTACGAGTCGGTGCAGCGCACCGGTCGCGCGGTCGTGGTGCACGAGGCGCCGTCCAACATCGGCCTGGGCGCCGAGCTGGCCGCCCGGATCACCGAGCGGTGCTTCTACTCCCTGGAGTCGCCCGTGCTGCGGGTGACCGGCTTCGACACCCCCTACCCGGCCGCCCGGGTGGAGGAGGAGTACCTGCCCGACCTCGACCGGGTGCTCGACGCCGTCGACCGCACCTTCGGCTGGTGAGCGGGATGTCCCGGATCAAGGAGTTCAACCTCCCCGACCTGGGTGAGGGGTTGACCGAGGGCGAGATCCTGGCCTGGCTCGTCAAGGTGGGCGACACCATCGAGCTGAACCAGCCGATCGTCGAGGTCGAGACGGCCAAGGCGGCGGTGGAGATCCCGGCGAAGTGGGCCGGGCAGGTGCAGGCGATCTTCCACCCGGAAGGCACCACGGTCGAGGTCGGTACGCCGATCATCGCGATCGACACCGACCCGGGCGCGGGCCCGCTGGACGTCCCGTCCACCACGGCGGCGCCCAGCGGTGACCTGCCCACCCCGTCGGCGGCGTCGCTGGCGGCGGTGGAGGTGGCCCCGGCCGAGGGCATGGTCGAGCCCGGCCTCATCGGCGGAGCGGCCCCGGGCGGGCGCACAGCAGTCCTGGTCGGCTACGGCCCACGCACGACAGCGGCCAAACGCCGCCCCCGCAAGAGCACCACCCCCACCCCCACCCCCACCCCCGCTCCCACTCCCGCTCCCACTCCCGCCCGGGTCGATCATGGGGTTGTGGTGGGTGACAAAACCGCTGTCACCCCTACGATTCCGGCACCACAAATCCATGATCGACGCGATGGGGCTGGTGGTGGCCAGACCGGGCTGGTGCTGGCCAAGCCGCCGGTTCGGAAGCTTGCCAAGGATCTCGGGGTTGACCTGCGCACGGTGATCGGGTCGGGGCCGTTGGGGTCGATCACCCGGGAGGACGTACAGCAGGCGTCTCGCGGGCCCGTGGCGGTGGCCGAGCCGGTCGCGACCACCTCGACCGCGACGAGCGCCGCGAGCTTCGGCGCGGACCGTGAGCAGCGCATCCCGGTCAAGGGAGTCCGCAAGCTCACCGCCGAGAACATGTCCCGCTCGGCGTTCACCGCCCCGCACGTGACGGAGTTCCTGACCGTCGACGTGACCCGGGCGATGAGGGCGTTGGAGCGCCTGCGGGGCCGGCGCGAGTGGCGGGACGTACGGGTCTCGCCGTTGCTGCTGGTGGCGAAGGCCGTGCTGCTGGCCGTCAAGC
This sequence comes from Micromonospora sp. RB23, assembly GCF_053585025.1. Classification (NCBI taxonomy): domain Bacteria; kingdom Bacillati; phylum Actinomycetota; class Actinomycetes; order Micromonosporales; family Micromonosporaceae; genus Micromonospora; species Micromonospora sp. RB23. The sequence goes on along the minus strand of NZ_CM132111.1, from coordinate 369,415 downwards.
GTCACCCCATGGTCAACTCGACCTGGGCGGGTGACGAGATCGTGGTCAAGGAGTACGTCAACCTCGGCATCGCGGCGGCGACCGAGCGTGGTCTGATCGTGCCCAACGTCAAGGACGCCGGTCGGCTCTCGCTGCGCGAGTTGGCGGACGCGCTGAACGACCTGGTGCAGACGGCGAAGTCCGGCCGCACCTCGCCCGCGGACATGTCCGGCGGCACCCTGACGATCACCAACGTCGGGGTGTTCGGTGTCGACACCGGAACGCCGATCCTGCCGCCGGGCGAGTCGGCGATCCTCGCCTTCGGGGCGGTGCGGGAGATGCCCTGGGTGCACAAGGGCAAGGTCAAGGTCCGCCAGGTGACCACCCTGGGTCTGAGCTTCGACCACCGGATCATCGACGGTGAGCTGGGCTCGAAGTTCCTTCGCGACATCGGCGACTTCCTCGCCGACCCCGAGGCGGCGCTGCTCGCCTGGACCTGACGGTTCGGAAAGGCCAGCCACGGCCGGTGTGCCACGGGTTAACGCCCGGCACACCGGCCGTGTCCGTCGGGCGACGAAACCTTCGGCGACAGACCCTGTTGACCTTTGATTGTTAGGTAGGTGTCTCAGCTCACCTAATAATCGATGGAAGTTGGCCGCCTTCTGCGGTTGAATAGACACATCAGGGGCTGACAACCGAATAGCCAGGGGGACCCAGCAATGAGCAGCATGATCGAGCGAATCCGCAACCACCGCGACGCCAACCGCCGCGCCCGTGCCATCGAGCACGCGCTGCGCTCGGCGAACTCGCCGGCCGTTCGCGAGGAGCTCCTCGTCATCGCCCAGCGTCACATGAGCTGACGCTCCACGACATTCCTCACCTCCTCCAGATCGATGGCCCACCCGGCTCACCGGGTGGGCCATCGGCGTTCCGCCCGCGCGTCACACCGGGACGCCCGCACGTGACACCGGGATTCCGCCCTGCCGCAGCGCCCGGTACGGTGGGCTTCGGTCGCCGCCCGCCGGCCCGGCCGACGCCGAGCCGATAGAAGCTGCTCGACACCACCCGGCGACGGGCGGTGACGACCGGTGCTCCTTTGGACGCCCCATGGGGCCACCGGATACGGTGCGGGGAGCCGGCACGGCGGTACGCCGGTGACGCCGGCAGCCATGCCGAGGAGACCGATCGGCACCGGCGGCCGACATGTGATGGAGGAGGCGCACCCATGACGTCCGAGGGCCCGCACCGTCCCGGCCAGGAGCCGGACGAGGTGTCACCGGGCGCCGGCGGACCGGCGCCGTACGGCGACCGCCCGGCGCAGCCGGACAACGGCAACAACGCCGCCGGCCCCGACCTGGGCTGGGCACCACCCCCGCCGCCCGCGCGACCGAACCCGTCGTGGGCGACCCAGGTTGAGCAGCAGCCGAACCCCGCGTGGGGTGCCGCCGCCGCGCCGCAGCCCGGCGACCCGGCACAGCCCGCCTGGGCCGCCGGAGGCCCTGCGGAGCCGACCCCGACCGCCCAGTGGACACCACCGCAGCAGGGCTGGACGCCGCCCGAGCAGGCGGCCCCCGCCTGGCCCGCCGCCCCCGCCGAACAGCAACCCGACTGGGCGCAGGCCCAGCCGGCCGCGCGAGGCGCCGCCCAGGTGCCCCCGGCCACCACCGCCTGGCCCGCCCAGGACGACCCGTCCCGCTCCGGCGGATGGGCGGGCGGGGCAGCCCCGGTCAGCCCGTCGGCCCCGGAGTGGCACGCCGAGCCGGCGCAGCCCGCCGGCCGCGCCGGCGTACCCGCGCAGCAGGACGACCCGTCGGGGTCGGGCGGCTGGCCCGTCGGAGCCGCCGCCGCACGCGAGGACCAGCCCGTGTGGACACCGGCCGAGCAGCCGCAGACCTGGGGCCAGCCGGCCGAGCAGGCGTCGCCCGGCTGGGCGCCCGTCGAAGCGGCCGGGGCGCGCGGCGCCGCCCAGGTCCCGGCCGGCACCTGGCCCCCGCAGGACGATGGCGCACAGCCCGCGGCCTGGGGTGGCGCGGAGAACCGTCCGCAGCAGCCGGACTGGGTGCTCCCGTCCCAGGACCAGCCCGTCGAGCGTCCGGAACCGACCGCATGGCCCCAGGCCGAGCAGGCCGGCCCCGCGTCCGCCCGGGCCAGCGTCAGCGTGCCCGGCAACGACGCGACGCCCGGCTGGGCCGCCGCCGGCCCGGACAACCCGGCGCAGGCCACTCCCGGCGTCGCCCAGGCCGAGCCGTGGTCGGCGGGCGAGGTGTGGGGCCGCGCCGAGGCGCAGGCATCCGCACAGGCCCGCGGCTGGGACGCCGACCGGGGCGACGAGCCGCCGGTCTACCAGCCCGCACCCGCACCCGGCATCTCACCCGCCAACGCCGTGCCGCTGCCCCCGCAGGAACAGCGCGTACCGGGCGCCAGTCTCGCCGCCGCCCCGCCGGCCGACTACGTGCCCTCGACGCCGTTCGCCGCGATCCCCGAGCAACCGGGGTACCCCGACCGGGACACCCCGGACGCCGCCGTGCAGCACGACGCCGAACCGGCTGGCTGGGCCCGGGGCGAGGAGGCAGCGGCGGGCGCCGCCGTCGTTCCCGCTCCGCGCACCTCCCCGGAATCCGGGACGGGCCGCGCGGTCGTACCGACGTCGGACGCCGAACCGGCCGCGGGCGCGGCGGGCCGCGCCTCCGCGAGCGCCTCGGTGCCGCTGGCCAGCCGGGTGATGCCCCCGACCGACCAGGCGATGCGGCCGGCCAGCGCGGCCACACCCCAACCCCGGGTGTACGGCCGCCCGGCCCGCGCCGAGGACAACGAACCGGAGCAGGCGAGTCCGGAGGCGTTCCAGGCCAACCCGAGCCCCGAGCAGTCGGGCGCGCCCGACTGGCAGCAGGATGCCGCCCGCCCCAGCACGCCCGACTGGCAGCAGGACGCCGCCCGGCCCAGCACGCCCGACTGGCAGCAGGCGCCGGAGCGTCCGGCCGCGCCGGAATGGCAGCAGCAGGACGCCGGCCGCCCCGCCCTGCCCGACTGGCAGCAGGCGCCGGAGCGGCAGAGCCCGCCGGACTGGCAGAACGGGCCGGAGCGGCAGGGCTTCCCCGGGTGGGGCGAGGAACCGCCGTCCGCGCCGAACGGTTTCGGTGAGACCCCCGCGGCCGCCGCCGCGCCTCCGGCGTTCCCGCCCGGTGTGCCGTCCTTCGTCGACGCGCCGGGCAACAACCGACCGATGAACGGGGTTCGGCCGCAGTCCGGCGGTGAGCGTCCGGACGACCACTTCGGGCCGGGTGCGCCCGCCACTGGCGCCGCCACCGTGCACGGCGCCGGGGGCTTCGGCGGGCCGCCCGTCGAGCAGCCGCCCGGCGCGCAGTTCCCGGCCTTCCCGCCGCCGCAGCCCGCCCCGTCCTGGGGCCAGGAGGCCAGCGAATCGGACCAGGGCCGGTTCGACGCGTTCAAACCGGACGCCGACGCGCCCAAGGCGGAGCCGCCGACGCCGAAGGTGCGCAACGGGCGGGTGCTGGCCGCGGTGCTGATCGCCGCCGTGCTCATCCTGGCGGTGCCGCTCGGCCTGCTGATGTTGCTCGGCAAGTTCGGTGGCGGGAACGACACGCCGGCCTTCGACCCGGCGGTCGGCACCTGCGTCAAGCAGGTCGGCCAGGGCGCCTCGGCCGTGGCCTGCACCGAGGCGGGCGCGTTCACGATCGTCTCCAAGGTGGATGCGAAGGACAAGTGCGCCGACCCGGCGCAGCCCCACGTGGTGCTGCCCGGCGAGGGCACCAACCGGGTGCTCTGCCTCAAGCCGGCCACCAAGTAGGACCGTCGACGGCGGGGTCACGGGCGACCGTGACCCCGCCGCTTCGCGTCCGCATGGTCCGCGCGTGATCCACTCCACTTCAATGAAGTGGGGGCGTCGGCCGCCGGGATACCGCCACGTCGGCGATGTGGCGTGGATCAACCCGGTCGCCCGGGTCATGGCGGCCCGGGCTGCCGGGCGTGGCAGGCTGGCAGGCATGGGAACGACAGCGCGCGTACGGGCACCTGAGCTTCGGGGCCGGCAGTGGCTCAACACCGGCGGCAAGGACCTGACCCTCCAGGATCTGCGTGGCAAGATCGTTCTTGCCGATTTTTGGACCTTCTGCTGCATCAACTGCCTCCACGTGCTGGACGAGCTTCGGCCGCTGGAGGAGAAGTACGGCGACGTGCTCGTCGTGATCGGTGTGCACTCGCCGAAGTTCGAGCACGAGAAGGACGCCGACGCGCTGGTCGCCGCCGTCGAGCGGTACGGGGTGCACCACCCCGTACTCGACGACCCCGAGCTGGACATGTGGCAGCAGTACGCGGCCCGCGCCTGGCCGACCCTGTCGGTGATCGACCCCGAGGGGTACGTGGTGGCCACCATGGCCGGCGAGGGTCACGCCGAAGGGCTGGCCCGGCTGATCGACGAGCTGATCGCCACCCACGAGGCCAAGGGCACCCTGCACCGGGGCGACGGGCCGTACGTCCCGCCGCCGGCGCCGGAGACGGCGCTGCGTTTCCCGGGCAAGGCGGTGCTGTTGCCGGACGGCAATCTGCTGGTCTCCGACTCGGCGCGGCACTCGCTGGTCGAGGTGGCCCCGGACGGCGAGACGCCGGTGCGCCGGATCGGCTCGGGCGAGCGGGGTCGGGCCGACGGGCCGGCCGGCTCGGCGACCTTCTCCGAGCCGCAGGGCCTGTGCCTGCTGCCCACGCACGTCGCCGAGGTGGCCGGTTACGACCTGGTGGTCGCGGACACCGTCAACCACCTCCTGCGTGGCGTACGGCTGGAGTCCGGCGAGGTGGTCACCGTCGCCGGCAGCGGGCGGCAGTGGCGTGCCTCGGTCGACGACCACGCGCACGACGCGCTCTCGGTGGACCTGTCCTCGCCGTGGGACCTGGCCTGGTACGACGACAAACTGATCATCGCCATGGCGGGTATCCATCAGCTCTGGTGGTTCGACCCGATCAAGCGGACCGCCGGCATGTACGCGGGCACCACCGTCGAGGCGCTGCGTGACGGGCCGCTGCCCGAGGCGTGGATGGCGCAGCCGTCGGGGTTGTCCGTCTCGGCCGACGGCGCCCGGCTCTGGGTGGCCGACAGCGAGACCAGCGCCATCCGGTACGTCGAGAACGGTGTGCTGGGCACCGCCGTCGGCCAGGGGCTGTTCGACTTCGGGCACGTGGACGGGCCGGCCGACTCGGCGTTGCTCCAACACCCGCTGGGCGTGTGCGCGCTGCCGGACGGTTCGGTGCTGATCGCGGACACCTACAACGGCGCGGTGCGCCGCTTCGACCCGGACAGCAACCAGGTCTCCACCGTGGCGGACGGGTTGGCGGAGCCGAGCGACCTGGTGCTCACCCCGTCCGGTGAGGTGCTGGTGGTGGAGTCCGCCGCACACCGGCTGACCCGGCTCGCGCCCGGCGCGCTGTCGGCGGCCGGCGCGAGCACGGTGGACGGCCCTCGGCACCGCACCGAGCGCAAGCCGACCGACGTGGCGGCCGGCGAGGTCACCCTGGACATCGTCTTCACCCCGGCCCCGGGTCAGAAGCTGGACGAGACGTACGGGCCGTCCACCCGTCTGGTCGTCTCGGCGTCCCCGCCGGAGCTGCTGCTCGACGGCGGTGGCACGGGCACCGAGCTGTCCCGCCGGCTGGTGCTCAACAGCGAGGTGACCGGCGGGGTTCTCCAGGTGACCGCGCAGGCGGCGACCTGCGACGCGGACGTCGAGCACGCGGCCTGCCATCTGACTCGGCAGGACTGGGGGGTCCCGGTACGGGTGGTCGACGGCGCCGCGACCCGGCTCCCCCTGGTGCTGCGCGGGCTCGACGCGTAGCGCGGCGGGTCGACGCGCAGCGCGGCCCCGGAGAGGGTCGAGGCTCAGGCGAACGGCGCCACCGTGACTCCGGCGTCGATGAGACTGGCGCGAACCAGTTCGGTGGCGGACACCGCGCCCGGGGTGTCGCCGTGGACGCAGATCGACTCGACCGGGCAGGGGATCACGGTGCCGTCCACCGCCACGACGGTCCGTTCGGTGGCCATCCGTACCGCCCGGGTGGCCACCTCCTCCGGGTCGCTGATCAGTGCGCCCGGTGTGCCGCGCGGCACCAGCGACCCGTTGGGCAGGTAGCCGCGGTCGGCGAAGGCTTCGGCGACCACCGGCAGGCCCGCGCCGACGGCGAGTTGGGCGAGCGTGGAGCCGGGCAGGCAGAGCACGGGCAGGTCGGGGTTGTGGTCGCTGACGGCGGCGACCACGGCCGCAGCCTGGGACTCGTCGGTGGCGGCGGCGTGGTACAGCGCGCCGTGCGGCTTGAGGTAGCGCACCCGGGTGCGGAAGATCCGGCAGAACGCGTCCAGTGCCCCCAACTGGTAGGTGATCTCGTCGCGCAGCTCGGCGAAGTCGTACGCGATCCGTCGCCGGCCGAAGCCGGCCAGGTCCCGGTAGCCGACCTGCGCGCCCACCGCGACCCCGTGCCGTACCGCGCCCTCGCAGACCCGGCGCATCGTGGACGGGTCACCGCCGTGGAAGCCGCAGGCCACGTTGGCGCTGGTCACCAGGGCCAGCAGCGCGTCGTCGTCGCCGAGCCGCCAGATGCCGAATCCTTCGCCCAGGTCAGCGTTGAGGTCCATGAAACCTGACGGTAGTACCTGGTCGGGCCTGCGCGAGCGGGGTCACGTCGGTGACCACCCCGATGACCGGGTAACCGCCGGTGGTCGGGTGGTCGGCGAGGAAGATCAGGGGTTGGCCGTCCGCCGGCACCTGCACCGCGCCGAGCGCCATGCCCTCGCTGGGCAGTTCGCCGGCCACCGCGCGGGGCAGCGGCGCGCCGGCGAGCCGCGCGCCGACCCGGTTGCTGACCGGGCTCACGGTGTACGCGCTGCCGAAAAGCCGGTCGAGAGCAGTCGGGGTGAACCAGTCGTCACGGGGGCCGAGGCGTACGTCCAGGTGCAGTTCCGGCGCGGGGGTCACACCGACGGTCACGTCCACCGGCGCGGGTTCGCCGGTCGGCACGCCGAGTGGCAGCCGGTCACCGTCGCGCAGCGGGGCCGGGCCGAGCCCTGCGAGGGTGTCGGTGGCGCGGCTGCCCAGCACCGTCGGCACGTCGACGCCCCCGGCTACGGCCAGCCAACTCCGTACGCCCTGGCGGGCCGGGCCGACGCGCAGCACCGTGCCGGCGGGCAGGCTGAGCGGACGTCCGGTGTCGCCCGCCCGGTCCCCGGCCCGGACGCTCACCTGGGCGCCGGTGATGGCCACGGTGGTGGCACGGGTCAGCCGCAGCGCGCAGCCGGTCAAAGTGATCTCCAGGCCGGCGGCCTCCTCGGCATTGCCGACGAGGCGGTTGGCCAGCCGTAGGGCGGCCGGGTCGAGAGCGCCGGACCGGGGCACGCCGAGGTGCGCCCAGCCGGGCCGGCCGAGGTCCTGCACGGTGGTGAGCGCCCCGGCGCGCAGCACCTCGATCTCGGCGCGGCCCGTCACGCGGCCACCATCCGCACGCGGGTGCCGGGGCCGAGCCGGGCGGGCGGGTCGCTGTCGACGTCGAAGAGGGTCAGGTCGGTCCGGCCGACCAGCAGCCACCCGCCGGGGGACGCGCTGGGATAGATCCCGGCGTACGGGCCGGCCAGGGCGACCGAGCCGGCCGGTACCCGTGGGCGTGGGGTGGGCAACCGGGGCAACGCCAGCTCAGCGGGGAGCCCGGTCAGGTAGGGAAAACCGGGGGCGAAGCCGCAGAAGGCGACCCGGAACGCGGTGCTGATGAGGCGACGCCGCACCGCCGGCACGTCCACTCCCCACCGCTCGGCGACGACCGACAGGTCCGGCCCGTCGAACGAAACCGGAACGACAACCTCCGCCCCTGCCCCGTGCGTCGATCTTGCAGTTCCTGCTGTTGATATGCCCCGATCGGGACGTTCTGTCGGGACAGAAAGTGCAAGATCGGCGGGGTGGGAGGGGGTGGGTGCCCACTGGGACAGCAGGGTGGCGGTTGCGGTGGGGTTCGGGAGTCCGTCGAGCAGGACGGTGGTGGCTGCTGGGACGATCTCCACCGCGGTCAGGTCGCCTCGTTCGCGGCGTCGCCACAACTCGGCCCGCCACGCCTCCACGAGTTCAGACGCGGGCAGGCCGGTGGAGGTGCCGCACTCGATCAAAAGGGCGTGCGCCCCAACGGGCCGAATCCGCATCGCCCCATCTTCACCGACGGGCGCCGCCTCTATCCCTCGCGATCTTGCTCTTTCTGTGGCGACAAAAGGAGCTGTCCACTCATTTCAACCACAGAGACCGCAAGATCGGCGCGTGCCACGCGTCACCGGTCGGACTACTTGAAAGTAACCTACGGTGCCGTAACCTGAGTTCGTGACCACCTCCGCCCCGCTTCGCCTGAAGCCGGTCGACATCGGTAAGCCCCGGATGCGCGGCTGGCTGCACACGTACGCCTTCTTCGTCGCCCTGGTCGCGGGCATCGTGCTCTGCTCGATCGCCGCCAGCCGCCCGGGGTGGGCGCCCCTCGTGAGCTGCGCCATCTACAGCCTGACGGTCTGCGGGCTGTTCGGCACCAGCGCCCTCTACCACCGTCGGGTGTGGTCGGAGCGCGGGTACCAGGTGATGCGCCGGCTCGACCACTGCATGATCTTCGTGTTCATCGCCGGCACGTACACCCCGCTCTGCACCATGCTGCTCTCGACCCGGCAGGCCACCGTCATGCTGGCCCTGGTCTGGGGTGGGGCTCTCGGCGGTGTGGCGCTGAAGCTCGTCTGGCCGCACGCGCCGCGCTGGGTCTCCGCGCCGCTCTACCTGGCGCTCGGCTGGGTCGCGGTCGCCATGCTGCCGGACATCCTGCACGGAGGCGGTGTCACGGCGCTGGTGCTGCTGATCGTCGGCGGCGCCATCTACAGCGTCGGCGCGGTGTTCTACGCCCTGCGCCGGCCCAACCCGTGGCCGACGGTCTTCGGCCACCACGAGTTCTTCCACGCCTGCACGCTGGTGGCCGCGCTGTGCCACCACGTGGCGATCTACTTCGCGCTGTTCGCCTGACCCGTCGGCCCTACAGCCGTGAGCCGGGGTCCCGCCACACTGCGGGACCCCGGCTCACGCGGTTGAGGTTCAGACCGGACGGCCCGGCCGACGCACCTCGCGGTACTCGCGCACGACCCGGTCGTCTTGGACCGGCACCACCCGGTCGACCACCACCGGGTCCTCGTGGACCGGCGCGGCGACCACGGTACGACGGCGGCTGTTCCAGAAGTAGAGGGTGACGAGCAGGCCGGCGACACCGGCGAGCATCAGCACCCAGCCGACCACGGCCAGGTTCAGCCACCCGAGGTCGGCCTCCACGGCGAATGCGAAGATCGCGCCCAGCGCGATCAGGAAGATGCTGCCACCAATGCCCATGTCTCGCTCCTCGGCTCTAACCTGGCGTACGACCCGCCGTGGGCCGTTGGTAGGGGGTGCGGCATCCCTGGACTTACCCCGGCAGGAAGATCGCCAATCGGGCAAGCTGGGGGCATGACCGACAGCCCCACCGAGGCACGCACACTGGTGCTGCTCCGGCACGCGAAGGCCGAGCCGGGCAGCGAGGGTACGGACGACGCCCAGCGCCCGCTCAGCGCCCGTGGGGAGGCCGACGCGGCCGCGGCCGGCGCCTGGCTGGCCCATCACGACCTGCTGCCCGACGTGGTGATCTGTTCGACCGCCCGACGTACCCGCCAGACCTGGCACGGGGTGGCGATGGGGATGGCAGGTACACCGCCGGAGGGCGGGCCGACCGGTCCCCGCCCGAGCGTGCGTTACGAGCCGGGCGCGTACGACGCCCACCCCGAGGAGTTGTTGGCGCTGGTCCGGACGGCCGACCCGGCGGCTCGGGTCGTGCTGTTGGTCGCCCACAATCCGGGCGTCTCGCTGCTGTCCGCGTTTCTCGACCCGGAGACGGCGGACGAGGAGGGACTACGGACCGCCGAGTTGGCGGTGCACCGCAGCGCGGCCACCTGGACCGAGTGGGGCCGGGGCGGAGCGCCGATCGCCCAGCGGTACACGGCACGCGGCTGAGCCACCCGCCGTCCGGCGGGTGGCTCAGGCGTACGCGTTCAGGGGGTCAGGACGGTGGCGCGGTCGGCGGCGGAGGGTCCGGCGGTGGCGGCATCATCGCCGTGGGATGGGACAGCCGGTTCTCCTCCACGATGAGGGTCCGGGCCCGCTTGCGCCGGTCCTGCCAGAACCAGAGCGTGGTCAACAGCACGGCAAGTCCGGCCAGGATGAACACCCAGCCGACCGCCCGCAGGTCGATCCACCAGACGTTGGCCCGGATCGCGAAGGTCATGATCGCGCCGAGCGCGATGAGAAAGATGCCGCTTCCTACACCCATGTGCGCTGCACTCCCCCGTGCGGTGGCTCTGGGCGTTCCCGTGGTCGAGGCGGGTTACCCGCCACGGCAGCGGCATACCCGACGGCGCCCGGTCAATACGCGCCGCGTGTCGTGCCCGTCGGGTGGTGCCAGCGGGAACGGCGACGGCCGGTGGGGCGCAGGCCCCACCGGCCGTCGAGAGGGTGCCGGGTGGTGCGACCCGGAACCGCTCAGGCGTGCCGTGACGCGGTCAGAAGGCCTCCTCCGGGAGGTCCATGACGTCGAGGTCGACGCCCTCGATGATGCGCCGGTCGGCGCCGATTCGCGGCAGCACCTCACGGGCGAAGAACCGGGCGGCGGCCACCTTGCCGGTGTAGAACGCCTTGTCGGTGGCGGAGACCTCGCCGCCGAGCGCCTTGAGCGCGACGTCGGCCTGCTTCTGCAGCAGCCAGCCGACGATCAGGTCACCGATGGCCAGCAGGAACCGCCGGCTGCTCAGGCCCACCTTGTAGAGCGCGCGGGGGTCGCCGGCCTGCGCCTCGCCCAGCCAGCCGGTCAGCACGCCGAGGATGTTCTGGATCTCGGCCAGCGCCTTGCCGAGCGCCTGCCGCTCCTCCTTGAGCTGGCCGTTGCCCACCTCGGTGGAGATGAACTCCTGGATCTCGCCGGACACCGCCAGCAGCGCCTTGCCGTTGTCCCGGACGATCTTGCGGAAGATCAGGTCCAGGCTCTGGATGGCGGTGGTGCCCTCGTACAGGGTGTCGATCTTGGCGTCCCGGACGTACTGCTCCAGCGGGTAGTCCTGAAGGAAGCCGGAACCGCCGAAGGTCTGCAGCGCCTCGTGGCCGAGCAGCTCGTACGCCCGCTCCGAACCGACGCCCTTGACCAGCGGCAGCAGCAGGTCGTTCACCCGCTTGGCCAGCTTGGTGGCCTTCTCGTCGCCGGCCGCCTCGGCGATGGCGACCTTGTCCTGCCAGCTCGCGGTGTAGCAGACGAGCGCACGGAGACCCTCGGCGTACGACTTCTGCAGCAGCAGCGAGCGCCGCACGTCCGGGTGGTGGGTGATGGTGACCCGAGGGGCGGTCTTGTCGGCCTGCTGGACCAGGTCGGCGCCCTGCACCCGGTTCTTCGCGTACTCCAGGGCGTTCAGGTAGCCGGTGGAGAGCGTGGCGATCGCCTTGGTACCGACCATCATCCGGGCGTACTCGATGATCATGAACATCTGCCGGATGCCGTCGTGCTTGTCGCCCAGCAGCCAGCCCTTGGCCGGTACGCCGTGCTCGCCGAAGGTCACCTCGCAGGTGTTGGAGACCTTCAGGCCCATCTTGTGCTCGACGTTCGTGGCGTAGACGCCGTTGCGCTCGCCCAGTTCGCCGGTGGTCTCGTCGAAGTGGAACTTGGGCACGACGAAGAGGGACAAGCCCTTGGTGCCGGGGCCACCGACGCCCTCGACGCCCACCGGTCGGGCCAGCACGTAGTGCACGATGTTGTCGCTCAGGTCGTGCTCGCCCGAGGTGATGAAGCGCTTCACACCCTCGATGTGCCAGCTACCGTCGGGCTGCTGGATCGCCCGGGTACGACCCGCGCCCACGTCCGAGCCGGCGTCCGGCTCGGTGAGCACCATCGTGGAGCCCCACTGCTTGTCGATGAAGAGCTTGGCCCAGCCCTTCTGCCGCTCGGTGCCCTCGACGTGCAGGACGTGCGCGAAGGAGGGGCCGGAGGCGTACATCCAGACCGGGGCGTTCGCGCCGAGCACCAACTCGGCGAGGGACCACCAGAGGGCGCGCGGGGCGTTGGTGCCCCCGAGGGCCGGCGGCAGGTCCAGCCGCCAGAACTCCGAGTCCATGAACGCCTGGTACGACTTCTTGAACGACTCCGGCAGCGGCGCGGTGTGCGTGGCCGGGTCGAAGACGGGTGGGTTGCGGTCGCTGTCCGTGTAGCTGGCTGCCAGGTCCTCGCGGGCCAGGCGGTCCACCTCGGCGAGGAAGCTCCGGGCCGTGTCGACGTCGAGGTCCGAGTACGGCTCCTGGCCGAACGCCCGGTCCGCCCCGAAGACCTCGAACAGGTTGAATTCGAGGTCCCGAAGGTTGCTCTTGTAGTGGGTCATGTTCACTGGCCCCGCTTCCGGACAGGTGTTACCGATCAGTAACCACGACTGTATTACTCACCGGTAGGCAGCGACAACCCGATCACACGAGTGACGGCGATTACACAATTTCCCGGCGCTCGCCGGCTCAGCTCTCGGCGGCGCCGACTTCCCAGCTCGGCACGGCCGACGTCACTCCCGTACGGGAACCGACGTACTCCATGAGGACCAGCGCGATGTCGTCGTCCAGGCGGCCGTGCACCCACTCGACGAGCGCGGTTTCGAGCGAGGCGAGCCCGTCGGCGACCGTGCCGTGCCCGAGCAGTCGCCACGCGCGGTCGGCGGTGGGGAAGAATTCGCCGTCCCGCCGGGCCTCGCCGAGACCGTCGGTGAACAGCAGCAGCCGGTCGCCCGGTTCCAGGCGTTCCACCCGGGGGCGGACCGCCGGCATGAACCCGAGCGGCGGCGCCGGCGCCGGGGGCTCCAGCGGGATCACCGCGCCCCGGCGCAGCAGCAGCGGCGACGGGTGGCCGCAGTTGACGATCGTGAGCGTACCGCCGCGCTCCTCGACCAGCGCGGCGGTCACGAAGTCCTCGTCGCCGACGTTGCGGGCCACCGCGCGGTCCAGGTCGGCGACGACGGCACGCAGGTCGGCCCGCTCGTAGGCCACGTGCCGGTACGAGCCCAGGACGATGCTGGCCAGGCGGACCGCGTCCAGCCCCTTGCCACGCACGTCACCGATGATCATGCGGACGCCGTACGGGGTGTCGATCGCCTCGTACAGGTCACCGCCGATCTCGGCCGTGGCGGTGGAGGAGATGTAGCGACCGGCCACCGAGAGCATGCCGATCTGCGGTCCGAGCGGACGCAGCACCGCCTGCTGGGCCACCGACGCGAGCTTGGTCAGCTCGGCGATCTGCTCCGCCTGCCGCTGTCGGACCCAGGCCACCGCCACGGCCAGCCCGCTGGCGAGCCCGACGGCGACCATGTTGACCGAGGTCACCAACATCATTCTCGGGTCGGTCATCGCGAAGGCGATTCCGATCACTGTCGCCGCGGCGCCCACGCCCAGGACCACCCGCCAGGCCGCCAGCGCGGCGGCCAGGATCGGTGCGGCGGCCAGGAGCGCGACGTAGTGGGCCCGACGGCCGTCGGCCAGTTCCAGCATCGAGACGATCGCGAGCAGGACGACGGCCGCGCCGAGGCCGGCGCGGGATCCGGGGCTCAGCGGGCTACGGCCCGACTGGAGGAGTCGCGTGGGTACGAGGGACAGCATGCCTGATCGACGTGAACCGGTGAATGAACCTGGCCCGTCGTCCGAGGATGTTCTGTCCGGCCGGCCCACGCCCGCAACCGTATCGGTGTTCTCCAATACGCTCAGCCGAGTACCTCGTAGCGAACCGTGAGCGCGCCGACGTCGACCGAGGCGATGGTCGCGAAGGCGGCACGGGACAGGTCGAGGCAGCGGCCCTCGATGAACGGGCCACGGTCGTTGATCCGCACGACGACGGACTTGCCGTTGCTCGGGTTGGTCACCCGGACCTTGGTGTTGAACGGCAGGGTCTTGTGCGCCGCGGTCAACTCGTTCGGGTTGAAGGACTCGCCGTTGGCGGTGAGCTGCCCGTCGGAGTAGAAGGACGCGCCACACGATCCGCTGTCGAGGACCTTCGCCGCCGCCGTGGTCTTCTTCGCCCTGGTGGGGCTCGGCTTCGGCGACGCGGTGCGGGCCTTGCCCCGGGAGGCGGCCTGCGGCGACCGACTGGCGGACGGAGTGGCCGTCACGCTCGGCGTCGCGGCGGCACTGGCGCTCGGGGAGGCGCTCGGGGAGCCGGGGGTGGGGCTGCCGGCAGTGGTGGGGGTGAAGTCGAGGGCCGCCTGCTCCGACCGGCCGGGGCCCGACGTGAGCTGGACGGCGCCGACCGTGCCACCGACGGCCAGGGCGACGCCGACCGCCGCGGTGGCCACGATGCCCGCCGGAGAGGAGAAGATGCGGGTACGGGAGTGCCTACCTGCCACCGGCCCGGTCCTTTCGTCGACTGAACAAACCGGGTCGGACCGTAACGAGAGAAGCACTTCCGAAGTCAACGTGATCATGGTGGTATGCCAGGATTTGCCCCGGTAGCTATAGCCGATCATCCGAGTCGGGGTGGGTCGAGCGGCCCAGGTGCGGACGCGCCGAGCGCCCGTGCCGCACGATGAACCGATGCCCACCGAACTGACCGGACGCCTGGCCGCCCTGTTCCGCTGGATCGACCCCGGCCCGGGTGCCAGCCACCTGGTCAGCGACATCTCCGGCTGGTGGCGCGACCCGACGGTCCTGGCCGAGCTGGGACCGGCCCTGGTAGCCCCGTACCGGGAGGCCCGACCGACCGTGGTGCTCGCCCCGGCGGTCACCGGCCTGCTGCTCGGACCGCTGGCCGCGACCGCCCTCGGGGTCGGCTTCGTGGCCGCCCACAAGCCCGGTGACGGCAGGTTGCCCGCCGGCCCACTCACCTGGGCGCAGAGCCCACCGGACTACCGGGGCCGACGGGTCGACCTGGCCGTACGGGACCGGCACCTCGGCCCCGACGACCGGGTGCTCGTGGTGGACGACTGGGTACGCACCGGGGCCCAGATCCGCGCCCTCTACGACATCTGCGCCACGCGCGGCGCGCAGGTGCTCGGCACGGCCGTGGTGGCCGTCGACTGCCCGCCGGAGACCGCCACCGCTCTGCGGATCACGGGTCTGATCACCGGCGGGGAACTGCCGGGTTGACTTGAAGTGCGCTTCACCTTCGACGATCGACGCATGAGCGACGGAATCCTCGACGAGGCGTACGAAAGGCTGCACCGCACCGGCCCCGAATACGAGGGCTGGCTCTCCAACCACGGCCCGATGGCCGTCGAGGCCCTGGCCCGGCACGGACACGAGCGACAGGTGCACCGCTGGCTGGACGACTACCTCACCCGACTGGACGAGCTGCCCCGCGGGCTGCGCCCGATCGACGACTGGCGGGCGGCGCTGGGCGACGCGAAGCGGGCCGGCGACTGGCTGGACTACTTCGACCGGCACCTGCGCGAGCAGCCGTGGCGGGACGTGCTCGGCACCTGGTGGCCGCGACTGCTGCCCGGCATCGCCGCAGGCGCCACCCACGGGGTGATCCGGGTCGGACACGCCGTACGCGCCCTGCACCTGCACGGGGCGAACCCACCGCGGCTCACCGAACTGGGCCAGGCTCTCGGGTACTGGGCGGCCCGTTGGCAGCCGGTGCCCGGCGCCGACCGACTGCTCGCCCCGGCCCCGTCGGGCCACCCCGACGTCGCCGAGAGCATCGACCAGGACGGCCCGGACGTGGTCGCCGCGCTGGCCGGGCTGCCCCGCATCGACGACCGGACCGGAGGCATCCGCGAGCGGTTGGGTCGGCTGGCGGGCGTACCCCGGTGGGAACCGGCGCTCGCGGCGCTGCGCCCCGCGCGGACGCCGGGCGAGGCGGAGCGCGGGCTCGGCACGCTCGTGTACCGCGCCGGCCTCGACTACCTGCGCTTCGGGCACGCCGAGCCGGTCATGCTGGTGCACGCCGTCACGGCGCCGACCGCCGTGCTGCGTACCCTGCCGGCACTCGACCGGGCGCTCTGGGCGCCGAGCCTCGCCGCGGCCTGGGCCGCGACGGCGGCCGTGACCTCGGTGTACGCCCCGAGCGACGCGGTCGCGCCGCCGTCGGTCGCCACCGGGACCCCGGCGGAGGTCTTCGCGCGGGCGGTCCGGCACGGCGACGCGCACGTGGTCAAGCTGGCCGATGCGGTCCTCGATGCCCACGCGGCCACCGGTGACCAGCGGTTGCTCGACGCCGCCGGCTACGCCGTGCAGTTGATCTGAGCCGCGCCGGGGGTGGATTACGGCGGCGCGTCCGATCGCACTGGCCTAGCCTCGGCAGGATGTGGCCTCGGATCGGTGACCTGCGCACGCTCGCCCTCGGCACGCCGGGCGAGCTGCGGACGACCCTGAACACGCTGGTACTCGCCGGGGTGAAGACCGCGACTGCCGGTCGGCTGGCCGAGTACGCGCAGGAGGGCGAGGAACTGGAGCGGATCGGCGAACGGCTGGCGCTCGTCGACGACGACGACGCGTTGGCCGGCGTCATCGAGATCACCGGCGTCGAGGTGGTCCGCTTCGGCGACGTGCCCTGGGATTTCGCCCGGGCCGAGGGCGAGGGCGACCGCTCGATCGAAGAGTGGCGGGCGGGACACGCGGCCTACTGGGCGCGGCTCGGCACACCCGTCGACGACGACACCCCGATCGTCTGCCTGCGCCTGCGGCTGGTCTCCGGCGGCGAGGGCGGCGTCGCCACCGGGGACCTGGGCACCTGAGCCGGCGCTAGCCGCGCAGCTCGGGCAGCAGTCGGGTCGCCACGTCGACCAGGACGGCCTCGTCGCCGGCGTACCAACTGCTCGCGCGCGGCCAGTGCGTCACCACGTCGGTGAAGCCCAGCTCCGCGGCCCGGCCGACCTGGTCGGCGAAGAACTGCGCGCTGGTCAGCGAGAACACCGGCGCGGAGTCCAGCAGGAGGTAACGGTCCAGCGTCGCCGGATCGCGGCCGGCCTCGGCCAGCGTCCGGTCCATCCGCGCCGACAGCGTCGACACGCTGGCCCACCAGCTCGCCAGGTCGTTGTCGTCGCCGGTGCCGGTGGTCACCCACCCCTGTCCGAAGCGGGCCACCAGCCGCATCGAGCGTGGCCCGTTGGCGGCCACCACGAACGGCACCCGGGGCTGCTGTACGCAACCGGGGTTGTTTCGGGCGTCCACTGCGGCGAACCAGTCACCCCGCCAGGTGGTGCCGTCCTGGCGCAGGATCAGATCCAGCAACTCGGTGAACTCGGCGAAGCGGTCGACCCGCTGGCGCGGCGGCAGCGTCTCGCCGCCCAGCACCGCCGAGTCGAAGCCGATGCCACCCGCACCGAGACCGAGCAGCAGTCGACCGCCCGACACGTCGTCCACGGTGGTGATCTGGCGGACGAACGCGGCCGGATGGCGGAAGTTCGGCGACGCCACGAGCGTGCCCAGTCGAATCCGGGACGTCACGGTGGCGGCGGCCGTCAGGGTGCTCATGGAGTCGAACCACGGTCCGTCGACCAGGTCGCGCCAGCCCAGGTGGTCGTACGTCCACGCGTGGTCGAAGCCCCACTCGTCGGCCTGCCGCCAGCGCTGCTGCGCCTGGCTCCAGCGCTGGTCCGGCAGGATCACGATGCCAATCCGCATGATCGCCAGCCTACCGGGGGCGGGATGTGGCTCAGGTCACAGCAGACCCGGGTAGGGGTGTCCTGATCGACTCCGACCTCACTGCGAGCAGGCACCCGAGGGGTGCCGCCCAAGTAGGAGAGAGACGACATGACGAAGGTGACCGCGCAACTGTCGGTGTCCCTGGACGGGTTCTACGCCGGCCCACAGTTCGACGGTGACGGCAATTGGATCGACTCGGCCGAGGCCGCCGGCTTCTTCCGGATCACCCGCTGGGCCACCGAGGCGGCAGCCTGGCGCGAGCGGCAGGGCTTCGCCGGTGGCGAGCGCGACGCCAACTCCGACGTGCTGGCCGAGACGTTCGAGGCGGCCGGCGCGTACGTCATGGGCCGGCGCATGGCCGACGGTGGCGAGGTGCCGTGGGGCGAGGAGCCGCCGTTCCGCGCACCGGTCTTCGTCGTCACACACCGGCCCCGCGAGACCCTGAGGCGCGGCGGTGGCACGAGCTTCACCTACGTCACCGACGGCGTGGCCAGCGCGGTCGAGCAGGCGCGCGCCGTGGCCGGTGGCAAGAACGTGGCCGTGGCCGGAGGCGGCAGCCTCGTGCGACAGGTACTCAAGGCCGGTCTGCTCGACGAGTTGGAGTTGCACGTCGTACCGGTCGTGCTCGGCACCGGCCTGCGGCTCCTCGACGCCGACCTCGACCTCGGCGACAAGGAGGCGATCGAGCTGACGCCCACCCGGGTCATCCACACGCCGCAGGTCACCCACATCCGGTACGTGGTGGACGGTCGCGCCGCGCTCGTGCTCGACGACCGGGGCCGCGGCGGCGGCCCGACCACTACCACCAACTGACATCACGGGGGATTTTCATGCCACAGCTACTGCGGGTGCAGTGCTTCAACGTCTCGCGCGACGGCTTCGGGACCGGGGAGGGGCAGAGCCTGGAACGACCCTTCGGTCACGCCGACCCCACCCCGCTGTTCTCCTGGCGTGCCGCCACCGCCAGCTTCATCTACCGCACCGAACCCGGCGGCAGCCGGGGCCTGGACGACTACCTGACCCGCGACGCCGAGAACAACATCGGCGCGGAGATCATGGGTCGCAACAAGTTCGGCCCCCAGCGTGGGCCGTGGGAGAACCACGAGTGGCAGGGATGGTGGGGAGACAACCCGCCGTTCCACACGCCGGTCTTCGTGCTCACCCACCACGTACGACCGTCGTTCACCCTCGCCGACACCACGTTCCACTTCCTGGACGCCACGCCCGCCGAGGCGCTGACCCGGGCGAAGGAGGCCGCCGGCGGTCGGGACGTACGCCTCGGCGGCGGGGTGGCGACCATCCGCGCGTTCCTCGACGCCGACCTGGTCGACACCCTGCACATCGCCGTGGCGCCCGTCGACCTGCACCGGGGCGAACGGCTGTGGGACAGCCACACCGACCTGCTCGACCGCTTCCACCTGGATACGGTGCCCAGCCCCAGCGGCGTCACCCACCTGCTGTTCTGGAGGCGGTAGTCGCGCCGGCGCAAACGCCCGCCCGTCCGGAGGCCCGCCCGTCCGTCCGCCCGTCCGTCCGTCCGCAGATCTTGGACAGTTTCCGTTAGCACGGAACGGAGACTGTCCAAGATCTGCAACCTACGGCACCGGTCGATCCCGGGGAGCCGATGACAGCCGCGTCGAGGGCCGGACGGGCCTGCGCGTCACTCGGCCGCACCTAGCGGCTCGCCAGGGTCACGAGCAGTGTCGTCGCGGCCGCCACCAGTCCGGCGAGGGCGGCCACCAAGCCGGTGACGTCACGGATCCATTCGCGCGCGCTCCGACCCCGATCGCCACCGTCCGGGCTCTCCTGCCTCTCCGCCACTATCGCCTCCCATCGCCCTGCATCAACAGGAACGCAGCATGCCGCTCTGCCGGCGAACCCGCGAACACCTGTGGAAGACCCGCCGACTATCCACAGACACGCAACGCACTACTCTGATCACTTAAGGTGCATTGAGCGATGGGGGTCGATGTCCCGATCTCGCGCGACCTCGGTTGGCCCCCTGCTGTCCTCGCCCGATGGCACGCGCTGGTGCTCCCTCGCCGGCCCGGCACCGATGGCGGAGCCCTATAGACGAGCACCGGCCATGATCGGGAAACTTCCCGGATGGAACCAACACAGACGGCGCTCATCGTGCCGATACCCGAGGCCGAGGAAGCGGTGGGCCGGTTTCGGGACTCTCTCGACCCGGCGGCCTCCTGGGGCGTGCCGGCGCACGTGACCGTCCTCTACCCGTTTCTACCGCCGCAGCAGATCAACGACCAGGCCCTGACCGTGCTGCGAAACACCATTGCCGGCATACCGCGGTTCGATGTCGCGCTGACACACATCGGCTGGTTCGGTGACACGGTCGTATGGCTTGCACCGCAACCGGACCGTCCGTTCGTGAACCTCACCACGGCGGTGTGGCAGCGGTTTCCCGAAACCGCGCCCTACGCGGGAGAGCACACCGACGTGGTGCCGCATCTGACCTTCGGCCAGGACGCCCCCCAACCCACACTGAGCCGGGCCGCGGAGACCGTCTCGGCGCAGCTGCCGATCCGCGCGGCCGTCGACATGGTTCGCCTCATCGCCGGAACGCCGGGCCTGAGCCCTTGGCGCACGGTCTGCGAGTTCCCGTTGGGGGCGGATCTCCTCGTGGGGCAGTCGTAAACCGACCAGCCTCCCGGAACGGGATGAACCACAGCGGCGTTGGTGCGCAAGGCGGGGTTCGAGGTCTTCCAACGGCCTGGAGTGACCACTGTCGACCCCGGCTACCGGCCCGCTGATGGCCCGTCGATGCCCACGAATCCGGTTGCCGGGGGACCGATGATGGTCGTGATGACGACACGACGAGCTGAACGCGATCAGGCGAGTCTTGAGCGGCGGCTGGAGGTATTGAGGCTGCCGGTTGTGCCGCTGGAACGTCATGGATTTCTGACGCCCGTAGACCGCGCGGATATGGAGAGCGAGCCCGAGGCGGTCGGCGTTGGGCCCGATGGCACGGCTCTCGCCGTCTGGTCCCACCGGACGGCCTCCCGGCGCAAGCAGGTGACCGGGCATCTCGGTGGCAACGGAGTCCGGATTGTCGGCGCCATCGATGTGGATACCGACCTTCGCGTGTCGTTCGTGCAGCCGCTGCCGGAGGGGCGGGTCCTGCTCGCGGCAGCTCGCGCCAGGTCCGGTGTGATCAACGGTGAGGTATGGACACGCGACGGCGATCTGGAGCACCGAGGCCACCTCGGTGACGCCATCGAGGAACTTCAGACGACGCCGTCCGGCAAGGTGTGGGCTGGATATTTCGATGAGGGAGCGTTGGGCGGAAGCGGGCCGGAGGGACACGGTCTAGCCCGGTTCAACCAGGACCTGACCGTCGACTGGCTCTACCCGCACGACGCGGGGCTTCCCTACATCTCTGACTGCTACACGCTCAACCTGCACGGCGAGACTGCCCACTTCTGCCCTTACACGGATTTCCATATCCAGTCGGCGTCGGGCGACAAGGTCACGGATTGGGGGGTGTCTCCCTATCGGTCTGGGCACAGCATGCTGGTCAGTGGCGCGGACCGAGCTCTTCTAGGAGGCTGGGGTCCCGAGTACGACGTCGTGACGCTGCTGCGCATCGGCCGAGACGGCGTGCGCCGCATCGGCGGGCAGTGCCGCCTCGTGCTGCCCGACGGTGTCGAAGCACAGCGTCTCCGCTACACCTGCCGGGGCGGCGACCTGCACGCCTTCACCCGTGGCACGTGGTACCGCACCAGCATCGACCAGCTACAGGCTGTTGCATCCGGTTAATTGACAGGCATTGATTGATGCGGTCAACTGGCGACGTCCGTATCCCCCGGCCCACCCAGGAGGACCCCGTTGCGTACGCTCCTGACCCTCGCCGCGGCCGTCTGCGCCGCCGGTGCGCTGGCCGTCCCCGCAGCGGCGGCGCAGGCCGACCCGGCCGACGCCTGCGCCGGTACCGTCCAGATCCAGTCGCTCACCTTCGACCCGCCGCGAGGGGTTCCGGGCCAGGCCGTCACCGCCACGGCCGTCGGGCAGAACTGCACCGCCCAACAGCAACAGGTCTCCACGGTGATCTACGCCCGGTTCGTCGGCTCCACCCCCGGCATCCCCACCGGCTGCCGGGCCCTCGACCCACTGCCTGGCCGGGCGGTCACCGTCGATCCGGGCGCGACCTTCATCTGGAGCATGGGTTACCTGGTGTCCTCCGGCTGTACGGCCACCGGCCTGGAGGTCACGGCCCGGTTAGAGGACGAAGCCACCGGCGCCCTGCTCACCCGGACCGCCACGGTGTCGATCGACCCGCCGCTGGCGGCGCCCTGCGCCGTGAGCTACCGCACCGGGAGCGAGTGGCCGGGAGGCTTCACCGCCCAAATCACGATCAAGAACACCGGCACCGTGCCGATCAACGGTTGGACGCTCAGCTTCACCTTCCCCGGTGACCAGCACATCGCCCAGTCCTGGTCCGCCGACGCCCAGCAGAGCGGTGCCACCGTCACGGCCCGGAACCTGAGCTACAACCCCCTGGTGGCGCCGGGCGCCTCGGTGGTCTTCGGCGTCCTGGGCACCTGGCAGGCCAGCGACGCGGCACCGATCGCGTTCACGCTCAACAACGTCGGCTGCGCCGCCGGGTAGCCCGCGCACCGGACTGCGGGGCGTCTGGGCGGCCAGGCGCCCGGGGGGCCACCACCCTGTCTCGGCCCTCTGGAACCACGGAAGCCCTGGCGGGACCATCGGTCCTGACCAGGGCTTGCGTGCGTGGAGCGGGTGACGGGAATCGAACCCGCACTGTCAGCTTGGGAAGCTGATGTTCTGCCATTGAACTACACCCGCGGGCGGCACCACTGTACCCGAGTCGCCGCACCGGTGCACCCAGCCACCCCGCCCCCACTCACACCCGGAAGAAGTTTCCAGACGGCAACATATGGTCGTTCTCAAATGCGTCGATGGGTTGTAACGTCTGCCACACGTTCTCAGCCCCGGCGTGACACACCCCCTGTCGCGCCGCCAGAAAGAGGTGGGCCCATGGGACCCCGTCCCAACCTGCTGACCCGGCGTGTCGCCGGTGTCGCGTCGACGACCCTCGCGCTACTGCTCAGCACCGCTGCGGTGGGTGTCGTTCCGGCCGCTTCGGCCTTCTCCGCGGCACCGGGCGGCGCCTGCGCGGAGCCGGCCGGCAGCCACGCCAACGCCCGGGCGAAGCCCGGTGCCGGCGCCATGCACGAGCCGAACGAGCTGACCGCCAAGCAGGTCCGTGAGCGGGACGCCGACCTCGCGGCGGCGTTGCGCGAGCGGGCCAACTACCGGGCCGGCGCCGGCGCGACGACGCTGGCAGCCACCGTCACCATCCCGGTGGTGGTGCACGTGATCCAGGAGAACAGCACCCGGGCCGGCGGCAACATCCCCGACTCGATGATCACCTCACAGATCAGCGTGCTCAACCAGGCCTACGCGGGCGGGACCGGCGGCGCGGCCACCGCGTTCGCCTTCCGGCTCGACAAGATCAACCGGGTGACGAACCCGTCCTGGTACCCCATTGTCGACGGCTCGTCCGCCGAGCGGTCGATGAAGTCGTCGCTGCGGGTGGGCGGCAAGAACACGCTCAACATCTACCTCGGCGAGTTGAGCGACGACCTGCTGGGCTGGGCCACCTTCCCGCAGCGGAACCTCAGCAGCATGGACGGCGTGGTCGTGCTGGGCGAGTCGCTCCCGGGCGGCACCGCCACCAACTACAACCAGGGCGACACCGGCACCCACGAGGTGGGCCACTGGCTGAACCTCTACCACACCTTCCAGGGCGGCTGTGGCGGCTCCGGCGACGGTGTCAGCGACACCCCGGCCGAGGCGTCCCCGGCGTACGAGTGCCCGACCGGACGGAACACCTGCTCGGCGACCGGCCTGGACCCGATCACCAACTTCATGGACTACACCTACGACTCGTGCATGTACCAGTTCACCGCGGGTCAGGCGAGCCGCATGCTGACCGCATGGAACGCGTACCGCGCGGCGTAGCTCTCCTCGCGTACACCAGGTGCCGGCTCCGTCGACGGAGCCGGCACCGGCGTTTTTCCCCAGGACCGTGGTCAGGCGGCCGTGCACTGGACGTCACGGCTGCGACGGGTCGGGCGCGTCTGCGGTACGGCCGCGGGCGCGGTCGCCGCGGGTGGGGTGTGCGGATCGAGCCAGACCTGGACGGCCGGGTGCCCGACGGCGATGCCCAGGCCGTGCTGGTCGCGACGGGTCAGCATTGCCACGTCGACGGTGAACTCGAACAGCCGCCAGTCGACCCGCGGCTCCGCCCGGGCGCTCTGCGCCAGCCGGGCCACCCGCACCGGGTCGGTGACCGGCCAGGCGTGGCCCGCCACGTACGCCTCGTCGTCGCTCTCCTCCGGCGGGAACGAGTGCAGCGCGTATCGGCCGTCCCGTTCGAGGTCACGGCGCTTCGGCGAGTCGATGATGAAGCAGAACAGACCCTCGTCGGTGATGACCGGGGAGACCGGATGGACCCGGGGCCCACCGTCGGCACGGACCGTGGCCAGGTAGCCGAAGCCCGGCCCGTACTGCTGCAGGAGAACGCGGATGCCGTCGGCGAGGCGGGGCTCGTCTGCGGCGAAATCGGACCAGGAAGCCATGCGGGCATTCTATCGAACAAATGTACGAGGAGCGACCTCGACACGCTGGTCACCGCCCACCTCGCTATGGTGGTCCGATGCTGCTCTCCGACCGTGACCTGGTCTCCGAGATCAAGGCCGGCACGCTGGGCCTGGAGCCGTTCGAGCCCACCCTGGTCCAACCCTCCAGCATCGACGTACGACTCGACCGGCTGTTCCGGGTCTTCAACAACCATCTCTACACCCACATCGACCCGGCCATGCAGCAGGACGACCTGACCTCGGTGGTCGAGGTGCCCGACGGCGAGCCGTTCGTGCTGCACCCGGGGGAGTTCGTGCTCGCCTCCACGCTTGAAGTGATCTCGCTCGGTGACCAGCTCGCCGGCCGACTGGAGGGCAAGAGCTCACTGGGCCGCCTCGGGCTGCTCACCCACTCCACCGCCGGGTTCATCGACCCGGGCTTCTCCGGGCACGTCACGCTGGAGCTGTCCAACGTGGCGAACCTGCCGATCACCCTCTGGCCGGGCATGAAGATCGGTCAGCTCTGCATCTTCCGACTCTCGTCGCCGGCCGAGCACCCGTACGGCTCGGTGGTCTACGGGTCGCGTTACCAGGGCCAGCGGGGGCCGACGCCGAGTCGCTCCTGGCAGAACTGGCGCGCCTGGCCGACGCGGTAGCGGCCGTTCCCACCGGGAGCTAAACGACGAAGGGCCCGCCGCGAGCGGATCGCGACGGGCCCTGACCGTGTCCGGCGTCGGTCAGCCGGGTCGGCCGTAGCTGTGGATGGGCCCGTCGTCGACCCTCTTCATCTTGACGGGCACACCGGCCTGGGAGGCGTGCACCACCCAGCCGTTGCCGACGTACATGCCGACGTGGTGGATGTCGCTGTAGTAGAAGACCAGGTCACCGGGGCGCAGGTCGCCCTTGCTGACGTTCCTGGTCACCCGGCTCTGCGCGGCGGCGTTGTGCGGCAGCGACACACCGGCCTTCGCCCAGGCGGCCAGCATCAGACCGGAGCAGTCGTACGAGTTCGGCCCCTCGGCGCCCCACACGTACGGCTTGCCGATCTGGGCGCAGGCGAACTTGACCGCGATACCGGCACCGCCTCCGGGGTAGCTGGCCGGGCAGGGCGCGGGGCGCAGCGGACCGCCGCCGCCGTTGCCGTACACCTTGAGGCGCAGCTTCTGCAGCCGGTCGATCTCCTCGTTGATCTGCTTCTTCTTCGCCGCCAACTGGGCCTCGGTACGGGTCAGCTGGGCCACCATCTCGTCCAGCGGCGCCTTCTGCCGGGCCAGCTCGTTGCGCAGGTCGGCGACCTGACGGACGTCCTCCTGCTGGTTGTGGGCGAAGCGGTCGAGCATCTCGAGCTGACCGACCATCTCGCTGGGCGACCGGCTGCCGAGCATCGTGTTGACGGTCGACAGGTTCTCACCCATGTACGCCCGGACGGCCAGCGCGCTGACCTTGTCCATCGCGGCGTCGACCTGGCGCTCCAGCGGCGCGATGCGGGCGGCGAGGGCGTCGGCCTGCTTGCGCTTGAGGGCCAGGTCGGTACGGGTGGCGTTGTGCCGCTCGATGATCGGTTCGAGCTTGTTCCAGTCCTCGTCGATCTGTCGTTCGATCTCGGCGACGGACGGGTCGGCGTGGGCCACCGTGGCGCTGCCGGTCAGGACGACGGCGACGCCGACCAGGGCGGCGAGGGCGGTGGTGAAGCGGGACCAGCGTGGACGCGGCACGGTCGACGTCGGGTCGGCCGGAGCCGACCGTCCGGACGACGGCCGCGGGGCTTGGAGGGCCACCGGGTTCCGTACTCCTTCTTCCTGACCGCCTACCGGGTTAGCTGACGGGTTCGGGCGGGAAGTGGGCGCCCTACCGCAGTGACTGCGGATTCACCCCGGGGAACGTGGGTCCCCGGCTCGCTCGCGAGCGACTCGGCGGTGTCGGTCCGTTACCGCCCGGGGTGGGCAGACCTGCTACCGGGCCGACGAATGACCAGAGTAGAGACGGCCGTTACCGATCCGCAACCCGTGCGGCCGTGACACTCCGTACCGATCGGAGCGGTCCATCGAGCGGAGGTGAAGGTTTCTTTCCGCATGTTTTGATACATGGAAAGGTATTGACGCGGACTCCCGGGCGGCGCGAAGGTGACCGGACCGACACCAGTTCACATGTAGGGAGTTCGATGAAACGTCCGACCCTGCTCGCCGTCGCACTCGTCACCGCCACGGCGGCCGTGCCGCTGCCCGCCGGCCCGGCCTCCGCGGCTCCCATCACGGACCGCCAACAGCAGTACGCCGCCGCCGCGACCGAGTACGGCGTACCCGTCGGCGTGCTGCTCGGCGTCTCCTACCTGGAGTCCCGCTGGGACAGCAACGCCGGCACGCCGAGCACCAGCGGCGGCTACGGCCCGATGCACCTGACCGACGCCCGACACGTGGCCGCCCTACCCCGGCGCGGCCACCACGACACCCCGGGAGAGGACCCGCGCGGCGACGACTCCCGTCGCGCTCTCGCGCCCGCGCCCGCCACCGAGGACGCGCCCCCGACCGCCGCGCTACAGACCGTGGACGCGGCCGCCACACTGACCGGCGCCACCGTCGAGGCGCTACGCACCGACCCGGCGACGAACATCCGGGGCGGGGCGGCGCTGCTGGCCGCGTACCAACGGGAGGTCGGCGCCCCGGTCGGAGCCGGCACCGACCCGGCCACCTGGTACGGCGCGGTGGCCCGCTACGCCGGCGCGGACAGCGCCGACGCCGCGGCGGCCTTCGCCGACGAGGTCTTCACCACGATCGGCGCGGGCGAGACGCGGCTGACCGACGACGGCCAGCGGGTCACGCTGCCGGCCCGCGCGGTACGACCCGAGCGGTCCTGGCTGGACCGGCTCGGCCTGCGACAACTCGCCCGCCCGGACGGGTTGGAGTGCCCCCGCACCGTGTCCTGCGAGTGGATCCCCGCCCCCTACGCGGCATTCGGCGACGGCGACTACGGCAACCACGACCTGTCCGACCGGCCCGGCCGGCAGAAGATCGAGTACATCGTCATCCACGACACCGAGGCGAGTTGGGCGACCACCCTGCAACTCGTCCAGGACCCGACCTACGTGAGCTGGCACTACTCGCTGCGCTCGGTCGACGGGCACATCGCCCAGCACGTCCGGACCAAGGACGTCGCCTGGCACGCCGGCAACTGGTACGTCAACGCCAAGTCGATCGGGTTGGAACACGAGGGCTTCGCCGCGCAGGGCACCTGGTACACGGAGGCGATGTACCGGACCTCCGCGAAGCTCGTCCGCCATCTCGCGCTGCGGCTGGGCATCCCGCTGGACCGCCAGCACATCATCGGCCACGACAACGTGCCCGGGACCACCGCGTCGACGGTACGGGGGATGCACTGGGACCCGGGGCCCTACTGGGACTGGACGCACTACTTCGACCTGCTGCACGCCCCACGCCTGGACACCGGCACCCCGGCCACCGGGCTGGTCCGGATCGACCCCGACTACGCGACCAACCAGCCGGCGTTCACCGGATGCGTCACCCCGGGAACACCGTGCGCGCCGCGCGGCTCCTCGTCGGTGCTGCTGCGCACCGCGCCGTCGGCGGACGCGCCGTTGGTCAACGACGTCGCGCTGCGCCCCGACGGCACCCCGAACACGATGGACGTGTCGGACCACGGCGCCCGCGCGTCCGCCGGCCAGACGTACGCGCTGGCCGGTCGGGAGGGCGACTGGACGGCCATCTGGTACCTCGGCCAGCGGGCCTGGTTCCACAACCCGGCGTCCGCCCCGACCGCGACGTGGACCGTCGGCCTGGTGGTCACCCCGAAGCCCGGCCGGGCCACCATCCCGGTTTACGGGCGGGCGTACCCGGAGCAGGCCGCCTACCCCGCTGGTGTGCCCTACCAGACGATCTCACCGTTGCAGTACACCCTCGCCGCCGGCCAGCGGTACGCGGTCGGGGCGGTGCTGCCGGGCGAGTACTACCGGGCCAGCACCTTCGACGGGTCCTCGCCCGGCGACTGGACGGTGATCCGGGGGCAGAACCGGTACGCGCAGATCCAGTTCGGTCACCGGATCATGTACGTCGACCTCGCCGACGTGCAGCTCCTGCCGTCCCCGGTGGGCGCACCCCGCTGAGAACTACGACGGCCCCCGGTCGAGGTGACCGGGGGCCGTCGTCGTGCGTGGGGAGAGGTCAGCCAGGTCTGCGGAACCCGGCGACGGGCATCGTGTTGATGCTGGACACCTGCACCGGTTTGCCAGCACGTGGGGCGTGCACCATCAGGTTGTTGCCCAGATAGAGCCCGACATGGCTCAGACCGGAGTAGAAGAAGACCAGGTCACCGGCGCGGGCGTCGGCGCGTGAGACGGCCTTGCCCTCGTTCCACTGATCACCCGTGTGGTGGGTGAGGTAGATCCCGGCCGACTTGTAGGCGTACTGGGTCAGGCCCGAGCAGTCGAACGCGTTCGGACCGACGGCACCCCAGACGTACGGATCGCCGACCTGCTGGCAGGCCGTCTTGATCGCCTTTTGTGCCGCCACGGAGACCACACCGTTGATGGTCGGGCAACCGGCGGTCTTGACCGTGGTCTTGGGCATCGACGCCTCGAGCTTTTTGATCTCGGCGTCGATCTGCTTCTTCTTGGCCGCCAGGTCGTTCTGCTGCTTGGTCTGGGTGGCGATCAGCGCGTCCAGCTTCTGCTTCTCGGCGTCGTACTTGGCCCGGACGGCGAGCACACCCTCGACCTGCCTGCGCTCCTGTGCGGCGAGCCGGTCGAGGAGGGTGAGCTGCTCGGTGAGCGTGTCCGGCTTGGCACTGACCAGCAGCGCGCCGATCTCCTGCGAGGGGCCCGACATGTAGTAGCGGGAAGCGAGGTCACCGACGCGGTTGAGCGCCAGCTCGCTCTGCAGGGCCAGCGGCTCGATCTTCTTCTGCAGCGCGGCGGACTTGCTCTTGTTGACCTTCAGCTGCGCCCGCACCTTGTTGTACTGCTCGATCGTGGGCTCCAACTGCTCCCACTTCTTGTCGATCTGCGCCTCGATCTCGTCGACCGTCGGCTCGGCCTGCGCCGGCACGGCGAGCATTCCGGCACCGACCGCGGCTGCCGCGACCAGCACGAGCAGACGGTGGGCGACCTTGCGCAGACCGCCCGGTCGAGCAGGCAGTCCTGGTGCGTGACGATGAGGGGGCATGGTTGCCACCGGCACCGACTCCTTTGCAACCGACCGCCGGGCGCCTCGCTTGAGGGAAGGGCCGAGGCAGACGACCCACAGCGGTCGGTGCACCACATTAGGGAAGCGTCGGACCGGAATCAAGGCGAGCCGCGACAGTGTCACTGTCGCGCAACCACTTGCACACCAAGGGTGTTGGTCAATTACCCAACGATTGCGGTCAATACATCGTCGAGAGTGACCACACCGAGAGGTCGGCGTCCGTCACTGACCAGCACCATGTGTCGCCGTTCCCTGCGCATGGCCAGCAGCAGATCGGCCAGCGTACGGTCCGGTGGCACCACCGCCAACGGCCGGTACACCGCCGCCGGCACCGGCGCGCGGCGACCCTGCCCGGCGTACCCCAGGACGTCCTTGACGTGCACGAAGCCCAGCACCCGCCGGGTGGACCGCTGCACCACCGGGAACCGGGACCGACCGGTACGGGTCGCCAACACCTCCAGCGACGCCGGTGAGACGTCCTCGGCCACCGTCGTCACCGTCGACCACGGTTGCAGGGCGTCCGCCGCGGTCCGGGTGTGCAGGGCCAGAGCGCCCGTGATGCGGGCGTGCTCCTCGGCGTCGAGCAGCCCCTCCGTACGCGCCTGCGACACCAGCCCCGCCAACTCCTCGGCGGTGAACACCGTCTTCACGGCCTCCGTCGCCTCGATCCGCCACAGGGCCAGCACCCGCCGGGCGGCCCACTTCATCGCCAGCAGCAGCGGCTTGGTGGCCACGCAGAACGCCAGCATGGCCGGGCCCAGCCAGAGCGCCGAGACCTCCGGACCGGCAAGCGTGATGTTCTTCGGCACCATCTCGCCGACCACCGTGTGCAGGAAGACGACGACGCCGAGCGCGAGCACGAACGCCACCGGGTGCACCGCGCGCTCGGGCAGGCCGACGGCGTGGAACGGCGACTCGAGCAGGTGGGCCAACGCCGGCTCGGCGATCGCGCCGAGGCCCAGCGAACAGACCGTGATGCCGAGCTGCGCGCCGGCGATCATCAGGGGGATCTGGTTCATCGCCGACAACGCCCAGCGGGCCCGCTTCGAACCGGCCGCCAACGGCTCGATCACCGTCCGGCGGGACGCGATGAGCGCGAACTCACTGCCTACGAAGAACCCGTTGCCGAGCAGCAGCAGGACGGCCACCAGCAGCTCAGTCATCGGCGTCGGGATCCGCCGGGCGCAGCACCCGGACCTGCTCGATCCGGTGCCGCTCCACCTCCACCACGGTGAACTCCCAGCC
This sequence comes from Micromonospora sp. RB23, assembly GCF_053585025.1. Lineage (NCBI taxonomy): Bacteria > Bacillati > Actinomycetota > Actinomycetes > Micromonosporales > Micromonosporaceae > Micromonospora > Micromonospora sp. RB23. The sequence goes on along the minus strand of NZ_CM132111.1, from coordinate 338,692 downwards.
GTCGGCGTCGACCGTCTCGCCGGGCAGCGGGATGTGTCCGAGCCGCGCCAGCAGGAATCCCGCCAACGTCTCGTACGGCCCCTCGGGCAGCCGGAAGCCCGTCTGCTCGACCAACTCGTCGGAGCGCAACACGCCGTCGACCAGCACCGTGCGCTCCCCGCCCGGCACGGTCAGCTCGAAGGGCCCGGCGTCGTCCACGCTGGCCGGGTCGAACTCGTCGGCGATCTCGCCCACCAGCTCCTCGACCAGGTCCTCGATCGTCACCACGCCATCGGTGCCGCCGTACTCGTCGACGACGATGGCCAGGTCGGCTCCGGCGGCCTTCAACGCCGCCAGCACGCCGTCCAGGTCCAGGCTCTCCGGCACGTACACCGGCTCACGGGCCACCGCGGCGACCGCCGTCGACGCCCGTGCCGTCAGCGGCACGCCCAGCGCGTCCGGCACGCCCGCCACACCGGTGACGAGGTCGAGGGTCTCCTCGTACACGGGGAAGCGGGTCCGACCCGTACGCCGGGACTCCTCGAGCAGCTCGGCCACGCTGGCGGTGGCCCGCAGCGCGACCACGTCGACGCGGGGAGTCATCGCCTCGGCGGCCCGTTTGTCGCCGAACCGGATGGTGCGACGCAGCAGCATCGCCGTGTCCGACGGCAGCGCCCCCGCGCGGGCCGAGATGGCGGCCAGCAGGCCCAGCTCCTCCGGCGACCGGGCGCTGGCCAACTCCTCCTGCGGCTCCACGCCGAGCGCCCGGACCAACCGGTTCGCGGAGCCGTTCAGGCCCCGGATCAGCCAGCCGAACGTCCGGGAGAAGGCGTGCATCGGCCCGGCGGTGGCCAGCGCGGCGGGCATCGGCCGGGCCAGCGCCGCGTTCTTGGGCACCAGCTCGCCGAAGAGCATGGAGATGAGCGTCGCCAGGGCCAGCGCCAGGAACGGGGTGAACCGCTCGGCGCCCTCCCCGGCCAGGGGACGCAGCAGCGGGGTGAAGAGCCGGGCCAGCGCCGGTTCGGCCAGATAGCCGGTGAGCAGCGCGGTGATGGTGATCCCGAGCTGCGCCCCGGAGAGCTGGAAGGACAGCTCACGCAGCGCGGCGCGTACCGTCCGGGCGGCGTCGTCGCCGGCGGAGGCCCGCCGGTCGATCTCCGCGCGGTCGACCGTGACCAGGGCGAACTCGGCCGCGACGAAGAACGCGTTGCCGGCGGTCAGCGCAACGAACCCGACCAGCGGCAGCAGCGTCATCAAGAGCAGGCCGTCGATGTCTCTTCACCTCGGCGAGATTCTTGCACGGCGGCGGCGACCCCTGAGGGCCGCCGCCGCCGATGTGCAGAACTCCAGGTGTACGCCTCAGCCGGCGACCGGCGTGGCCTCCTTGTCGCCCCGCGGCTGCTCGGGCTTGACCGAGCGCAGCAGGACGCTCGCCACGTCCACCACCTCGACCTGCTCACCGGCGCCCTTGCCGTTCACGCCGTCGTTGAGCATGGTCGAGCAGAACGGGCAACCGACCGCTACCGTCTTCGCCCCGGTGGCCATGGCCTCCTCGACCCGGTCCACGTTGATCCGCTTGCCGATCTTCTCCTCCATCCACATCCGGGCGCCGCCGGCGCCGCAGCAGAAGGAGCGCTCGCTGTTGCGGGGCATCTCGGTGATCTCGCCCTGGATGGCATCGCCGAGGACCTCGCGGGGAGCGGCGAAGACCCGGTTGTGCCGACCCAGGTAGCAGGGGTCGTGGTAGGTGACGCCGCCATCGACGGGCTGCACCGGCGTGAGCTTGCCGGTGGACACCAGGTGGGCCAGCAGCTGGGTGTGGTGGACGACCTCGAACTCGCCGCCGAGCTGGCCGTACTCGTTGCCCAGCGTGTTGAAGCAGTGCGGGCAGGTGGCAACGATCTTGCGCTTGGCCTTCTCCCGACCCTCGAACGCCTCGTTCAGCGTCTCGACGTTCTGCTGGGCGAGCATCTGGAAGACGAACTCGTTGCCGATCCGGCGGGCCGGGTCGCCGGAGCACGTCTCGCCCTCGCCCAGGATCGCGAAGCTCACGCCGGCCTCGTTGAGCAGCGTGGCCACCGCGCGGGTGGTCTTCTTGGCCCGGTCCTCGAACGCGCCGGCGCAGCCGACCCAGAACAGGTACTCGAAGTCGTCCACCTCGCCGACCCGCGGCACCTCGAAGTCGAGGCCCTTGGTCCAATCCTCGCGGGTGTTCTGCGGCGCGCCCCACGGGTTGCCCTTGTTCTCCAGGTTGCGCAGCATCACGCCGGCCTCGGAGGGGAAGCTCGACTCGATGAGCACCTGGTAACGCCGCATGTCGACGATGTGGTCCACGTGCTCGATGTCCACCGGGCACTGCTCGACGCAGGCGCCGCAGGTGGTGCAGGACCAGAGGACGTCCGGGTCGATGACCCCGCCCTCCTCGGCCGTGCCGATCAGCGGCTTGTCGCCCTCGGCGAGCGACAGCACGTCCAGGTGTGCGAGCTGCGCCTGGGTGGCCTTCTCCTCGCCGGTGAGGTCCTTGCCGCCGCCGGCCAGCAGGTAGGGCGCCTTGGCGTACGCGTGGTCGCGCAGGCTGAGCACGAGCAGCTTCGGCGACAGCGGCTTGCCGGTGTTCCAGGCGGGGCACTGCGACTGGCAGCGGCCGCACTCGGTGCAGGTGCTGAAGTCCAGCAGGCCCTTCCAGGTGAACTGCTCGACCTGGGCGACGCCGAACTGGTCCTTCTCCGGGTCGGCCTCCTCGAAGTCGAGCGGCTTGCCCTCGCTCATCATCGGACGCAGCGGGCCCAGGCCGGAACCGGCCGGCTTCTCCGGGTCGCGCTTGAAGAAGATGTTGGGGAAGGCCAGGAAGCGGTGCCAGGCGACGCCCATGGTGACGTTCAGCGAGATGACGATCAGCCAGGTCATCGAGATGACGATCTTGATGAGCGCGGCGACGCTCGCCCCGTCCGACCAGTCCGGGAGGATCGCGCCGACCGCGTGGCTGACCGGGGTCGCCCAGACCGGGTACTCGAAGTGGTCGGTGGCGACCTTGAAGCCCCGGATCACCAGGCCGAAGATCAGGACCAGCAGCACGATCCACTCGACGAAGTAGCCCTGCCACATGGTCGAGCCGGTGAAGCGGGAGCGACCGCCGGGCCGGCTCGGCCGGTTGCGCAGCCGGATCGCCATCAGCACCAGGATGCCGACCAGCCCCAGCACGGTGATGATCTCGGTGGCCAGCCCGAAGACGGTCCAGTGCCCGATGACCGGAAGGCCACCGGTCGGCGTGACCACCTCGAAGTACGCCTCGAGCACCAGCAGCGACAGCACGATGAAGCCGACCATCACGAACCAGTGGGCGGCGCCCACCACACCCCATTTGAGCATCCGGGTGTGGCCTGCGGTCTCCACCAGCATCTTCCTGGTGCGGGCGCCCTTGTCGGCGAACCGCTCCGGAGCGGGTTGCCCCAGCCGGATCACGGCCGTCATCTTCATGACCGCGCGCACCGCCAGCCACACCGCCACGGCGGTGATGCCAGCCGCGAGGATCGTGGTGACGATCTGGACGCTGCCCATCGAGTTGGCCTCCCCGGTCTGCTGCTCGTCGAGCGGTTCAGCAACCGGGGCCGGAGTGGGGCAACGTCGCGCCGCTGCCGCACCCGCGACCGGACCGGTCGATGACCTCGCTCCGCTCGGTCATGCAGTGCAGCCTACGCGCAAGGTTACCCAGCAGTAACGTGAGTCATCTCGCAGTAGGCCACGCCGCCTGCGGACACCATAGGGTGCCCGGCCCGGCCCTGCCGGGCAGGGGGACGGCGGGAGACGGAGATCCTGGGGTCCGGTGGTGGATCCCGCGGTGCGGCGGCGGCCCGACCGGGCTCAGCGCCAGCGGGAGAGCAGCACCAGCGACGCGACCATCGCGCCGAAGCCGACCGCCAGGTTCCAGTACTGCCACGAGGCGACCGGGTACTCCTGCTCGGAGAGGTAGTAGACGACAAGCCAGCCGATGCCCGCGACGATCAGAGCGACCGCGGTGATCGGCAGCCACACCGGGCTAGGCTTGCGCGACGCCGCCGTCGTCGTCGGACGGACGTCCGTCGGCGGGGTGTACACCTTCTTCTTGCGGACCTGAGACTTGGGCACGGCGCTCTCCAGAGGGGGTGACAACCTCGTCCGGCCTGACAACCGGACGCGGAGGCGACGGTTCATGGCCAATAATGTTCGACAGCTAGCGTAGTCCCGAACGGCCGCCTGGACCACGAATGGGGTCAGGCAGGTACATGGAGTGACCGAAAAAGGCGGGACTGTTCGCATCGCGGCCCAGCCGTCACGAACCGACCCCCGACACGCGGAAGGAACGCTCGGTGGAGTACACATCCGGCGCCGCCTCCTGGCAGAAGGTCCTCCGACGGGCCGTCGCCGGGCTGCTGCCCCGGCGGCCACGCCAACGGCGACCAGGCTGGTCGATCGGGGTGCCCCTGATCGCCGCCGCGGCGGGGCTGCTCTTCACCACCACCGCAACCACGGCCGGCGGCACCGCCCTGCGGGAGGACCGGCGGCCCCAGCTCAACCAGCTCATCGAGGAGCGGCAGCAGCAGGTCACGGCGAGCGAGCGCCGCGCTGCCACCCTCCGCGACGAGGTCGAGCAACGCACCAACACGCTGGCCGACTCGGACGCCCCGATCAAGGCCCAGCAGACCCGAGCCCAACGCAGCCTCGCGGCGGCCGGATTCACTCCCGTCACCGGCACGGCCGTGACGGTCGAGCTGAACGACGCACCCCAGCACAACGACGAGGCTCACTCCGACGCCACCAACGACGACCTCGTCGTCCACCAGGGTGACGTGCAGGCGGTGGTCAACGCGCTCTGGGCGGGTGGAGCGGAAGCCATGTCAATCATGAACGTCCGCGTGCTCGCAACCAGCGCGGTACGCTGCGTCGGTAACACCCTGCTGCTTCATGGCCGGGTGTACTCCCCACCGTTCAAGATCGTAGCGATCGGCGATCCCGCTGCCCTCCAGCAGGCCCTCGCCAGCTCTGAGGGAGTCCGGTTGTTCAAGGACGCAGTCGACGACTACCAACTCGGCTACAAGGAGTCCGTCTCCACCGTGACCGTGCCGGCCTTCGAGGACTCCACGGCCCTCCGCTCGGCGACGGTGCCCAAGTGAGCGGCCCCGACGGCCGCGACGGGCGACACCGGGACCAGGCCGACGAGCCGACAGCCTTCCTGCCCAAGGTCAGCCGACCCGAAACGGACCGCACCGAGCCGCCTGCGAGCCGGCCGGAGCCCTCCCCGGGCAACGCTGAGCCCACCGGAGGTCGACCCGATTCGTCGCCAGCCCGGCCCGCGCCGACACCGGGGCGGACACCGGCCGGAAACTGGCCCGATCCAGTGCTGCCCAGCCGGTCACGGCCGACGAGCCCGCCCGCCGCCTTCGAGGCACCGAGCGCCGGACGGCCCGACCCGCAGGTCAACCCCGACCACCCGACGCCGACCGCGCCACCGCGCTGGCCGGGTAACGCGGCACCGCGCGCCGAGTCCGGTCCTCCCCTCGCCGCCGCTCCCAGCCGACCGACCGCGCCGTCCCCACCGGGGCCGGTCCGGCCGGCCACCCCGGGCACCGATCCCACGCGCGCACCGGCCGCGCCCGGCAACGCTCCGGGCGCCTCCACACCCCCGAGCGCCTCCCCGCCCCCCGGCGTCCCCGCGTCGTCGGGCGGCAACGCGCCCACCGCGTTCATTCCGAAGGTCACCCCCGGGTCCACGCGTACGACAAGCGCGGCAGGCGCCCCCGTCTCCCCGGCCGCCTCCGACCCGAACGCCACCGCGGTCATCCCCGCCGTGACCGGCAGGCCGACGCCCCGACCCCCGTCCATCGACACGACGGCGCTGATGGGCGCGGTTCCCCGTACGCCTGCGCCGGAGGGGCCGGCCGGCGAGAGCGACGCCCCCGCCGAGCCGCCCCGACCGCGTCGGGGTGAGCGGGTCGTCCAACTCCGGCCGCACCAGACCGGCGAGGGCTACAAGAGCGTCTACTCGGAGCTGACCCGTCCGTCCATCGCCTCCCGGCTCCGGACCGGCATCCGGGCCACCGGCGAAATCCTGATCACCTTCGGCCTGGTGGTGCTCCTCTTCGCCGGCTACGAGGTGTGGGGCAAGTCCGCCGTCGTGGACGCCCACCAGAACGACCTCAGCAGCCAACTCGCTCAGGAGTGGGGCCCGACCGACGACCCGACGGTCGCGCCGTCCAAGGGCCCGAGCGCCAAGCCGTCCCCGCCTGTGCACGGCAAGCCGATCGCCGGTCTGTACATCCCCAGGCTCGACAAGAACTGGGTGGTGGTCGAGGGCGTCACCCAGAACGACATCCGGTACGCCCCGGGCCACTACCCGACCAGCGCGCTGCCCGGACAGATCGGCAACTTTTCCGTCGCCGGCCACCGGAACCGGGCCACCTTCTGGCGGCTGGACGAGTTGCACGACGGTGACGCGATCGTGGTCGAGAGCAAGACCGACTGGTACGTCTACCGGGTGGCACAGACCCGCATCGTCAAGCCCACGCAGGTCGAGGTGGTCGCGCCGGTGCCCGGCGAGCCGAACAAGAAACCGACCAAGCGGATGCTCACCCTGACCACCTGCAACCCCAAGTGGGACAACTACCAGCGCCTGATCATCCACGCCGAGTTGGACCGGACCCAGCCGAAGTCGGCGGGCCGCCCGACGGAGCTGGGAGGCTGACGGCATGTACGCGTTCATCTGGCGCAAGCTCCCGTTCGGCCTGGCCGGCAAGCTCGTCGGTTCGGTGCTGCTCGCGGCCGCCACGGTGGCTCTGCTCTGGTACGTGGCCTTCCCGTGGGCCGAGCCCCTGCTGCCCTTCGACGACGTCCAGGTCACCCAGGACTCCGGCGTTCCCGGCGACCCGGGCGACGGGGACGCGGGCGTGACCGACGACGCACCGGCCGGCGACGAACACGACCTGCCGTACGACACGGACCGGAACAATCCCGAGCCGTCCTCCACGAGCAGGTGACGATGCGCGTCCTGGTGATCGACAACTACGACTCGTTCGTCTTCAACCTGGTGCAGTACCTGGGTCAACTCGGCGTGGACTGCGACGTGCGCCGCAACGACGAGATCGACGTCGCCGAAGTCGGCCGGCTGGGCGCGGCGGGCGTCCTGCTGTCACCCGGTCCGGGCAGCCCAGACCGTGCGGGCATCTGCCTGGACGTCATCCGGGAGTACGCGGGCAAGCTGCCGATCTTCGGCGTCTGCCTCGGCCATCAGGCCATCGGGGAGGCGTTCGGAGCGACCGTCACCCGGGCCGCCGAGCTGCTGCACGGCAAGACCTCCGAGGTACGGCACCACTCCGTCGGCGTGCTCGCCGGCCTGCCCGACCCGTTCACCGCCACCCGCTACCACTCGCTGGCCGTCCTCCCCGAGACGTTGCCCGACGAGCTGGAGGTCACCGGCTGGACCGGCTCCGGGGTGGTGATGGCGATGCGGCACCGGACGCTGCCCATCGAGGGTGTGCAGTTCCACCCGGAGTCGGTGCTCACCGAGGGCGGCCACCTGATGCTCGCCAACTGGCTGGCGAGCTGCGGGCACACCGAGGCGCTGGAACGCGCGCCGGCGTTGGCCGCCGAGGTGGACGCCCGGCGACTCGCCGCCTTCGCCACCTCGTAGAACGTCCGGACGGTCAGCCCGCGAGCGCGTCCCGCACGGCCGGGTCCGCAGGTGACCGAACCGCCGGTGGCCGGTCCCGGAACGCGTCCCAGGCCGCCTTCCCGCTGGCCAGGTAGTCCCGGACCGCCTTCCCGGCGAGCATCACGGAACCGCATCCGTCGCAGCGGGCGGCCACCCCGTCGACGTCGAGACCGAGGTGCCGGCAGAGCGTCACCGCCCGGGACAGGTGGTAGGACTGCGTCACGATCAGCGCGCGTTGGACGCCGTACACGTCCCGGGCGCGGACACAGCTGTCGTACGTGTCCAGGCCGAACGGGTCCGCCACCACCCGTCCCGGGTCGACGCCGAGCCGCTCGGTCAGGTACGCGGTCATCACCGTCGGTTCGTCGCCGGAGGTGCCACCCCCGTCGCCGGACACCAGCACCGCCCGCGCCCGGCCGTTACGCACCAGCTCGGCGGCGGTCTCCAGACGGCCGGCGAGCCGGTCGCCCGGTTGCCGCCCGTCCGCGGCCGCCGCCGTGCCGAGGACGATCACGACGTCGGCGGCGGGCGCCCCCGACGCGTCGTAGGTGTGCCCCCGTGCGCCGATCGTCGTCCACAGCCACGGGACGCTGCTCAGCACCACCACGACCACGCCGAGAACCGCCGCGCGTCGCAGCCGCCGTCGCCAGCGACCGGCCGGTGGGTGGCCGTCGACGGGTGTCCGCAGGCCCCGTAGCCGGATGCGGACGGCTACTCCCCGTCCACCCGGAACGGCGGGATGATCGGCTGGCCGGTGCCGCCACCGCTACCGGGCGTGCTCGTGCTGCTCGGTGTCGGCGTCGGGGTCACCGGCGGGCTGGGCGTCTCCTCGACCGGCTCCGGGATGCCGACCTCGATGATCACGGTCCGGCCCTGCGCCAGTTCGGTACCGCCCTTCGGGTTCTGCCTCTGGACCCGGCCGGCCTCGGCAGCGGGCACCTCGTCGCCGTCGCGGAACGAGACCACGTACCCCGCCGCGCGGAGTTCGGCGGCAGCGTCGTCCTTCGTGGAGTTGACGACGTTCGGCACCTTGCTCACGTTGCCGCGCGAAACCTCGACGGTCACCTTGCTGCCCTGCGGGACGGTGCTTCCCGAGGGCGGGCTTACCTTGACCACGATGCCCTTCTGCGCCGGGTTGTCGACCGGCTTCTCATCGACGGTCAGTCCCAACGCTTCGAGCTGGGGCTCGACGTTGTCGAACTGCGAGTTGACCAGACCCGGAGGGATCTTGACGTCGGGCTTGCCGTCGCAGATCTGGACGGTCACCGTGCTTGAGGGCTTCAGCCGGACGCCCGCCGCGGGATCCTGCTTGGCGACGGTCCCCTTCGTGCAGTCGTTGTCGAGGACGGGATCGCCGACCACCGGGTTGAAGCCCGCGTTACGGATCTCGGTGACCGCCGCGTCGCGCGCCTTCCCGGCGAGCGTCGGCACCGCCTTCAGGTCCTTGTCCTGCTGACTCCAGAGCAGCGCGGCGACCAAGGCGATAACCGCCAGCACGCCGACCGCGCTGAACAGGGCGATCAGCCAGGAGGACGCCTTGCGCTGGCGCGGGTCGCCGACCCGCGCCGGGACCTGCCGGGTCTGTGGTCCGGTGGCGGCCGGCGGGTAGCCGGCAGCGCCGCCGGCCGGGGCCATCGCCACCGTCTCCGCCTCGCGCAGCACCGGGGTGGCCAGCACCGGGCGGCCAGCGGCAGCGCGCAGCAGGTCGGCCCGCATCTCGCCGGCGCTCTGGTAGCGGTTCAGCGGGTTCTTCGACAGCGCCTTGAGCACGATCGCGTCAACCGCCGGGGTCACGTCCGGGTTGATGTCGCTCGGGGTCGGCGGGGTCTCCCGGACGTGCTGGTACGCAACGCTGACCGGGCTGTCGCCGACGAACGGCGGGTGCCCACAGACCAGCTCGAACAGGACGCAGCCGGCCGCGTACACGTCGGAGCGGGCGTCCACGGCCTCGCCGCGCGCCTGCTCCGGCGACAGATATTGCGCGGTGCCGATGACCGCGCTGGTCTGCGTCATGGTGGTCGCGCCGCTGGCCAGGGCGCGGGCGATACCGAAGTCCATCACCTTGACCTGGCCGGTCTGGGTGAGCATGACGTTGCCCGGCTTGATGTCCCGGTGGATGATCCCGTGCCGGTGGCTGAACTCCAGCGCCGCGCACATGTCGGCGCAGATCTCCAGCGCACGGCGGGGCTGCAACCGGCCCTCGACGCCGAGGACCTCCTTCAACGTCCGTCCGTTGACGAACTCCATGACGATGAAGGGCAGCGTCTCACCGGTCGGGGCGGTCTCCTCACCGGTGTCGTAGACCGCGACGATCGCCGGGTGGTTGAGCGAGGCGGCGTTCTGCGCCTCCCGGCGGAAACGCATCTGGAACGTCGCGTCCCGGGCGAGGTCGGTGCGGAGCATCTTGATCGCGACGTCCCGACCGAGCCGGAGGTCGCGACCGCGGTGCACCTCGGCCATGCCGCCGTAGCCGAGCAGCTCGCCGACCTGGTACCTGCCACCGAGCAGGCGGGCCTGCGCTGTCATCGCGTCTGTCGTCCTTCGCTCGTCGTCGTCCCGCCGTCACCCGGCCGGATTCGTACCCCACGACGGTACGACGTCCGGGTCGCATCGTCGCGTCCGTCGAGCCGCAGCGCGCCGGACGTCACGGTCTGTGAAGTCGCCGCCCCGGACGCACCCGTCTGCGACGCCTTCCGCAGGTTGTAGGAAATCACGCCGGAGCAGAGCAGGACCAGTAAGGCCAACAGGATGGCGAGGAGCACCATCCCGGGCCGGGACCGGCGCGGCTCGGGCGTCGGACCGGCCTGCCGGGCGTACGCCGGTGGATGTTCCTGCCGGGTCGGTGCCTGCGGCACCGCCGCGGCGCCGCGCGGGTAGCCGGCCTGCGCGACCGGCGGCCGGGCGTGCGGTACGGCCGGCGCGACAGCGGTGGGGCGGGGTTGTTGGGCCGGCGCGACCGTGGTGGGCCGCTGCCCGACCGGAGGCTGCCGGTGCGGCGCGTTCGGCGGGCGGAACTGCTGCGCCTGCGGCACCTGCGCCCGCCCGGGTGCGGCGGGCGAGGACGGCGCCCCGGAGATCGGCGCGGCGGCGCCACCGGCCCGGGCCTGCTGCGACAGCGCGGCCTTGAGCTGCCGGGCGACCGAGGCGAGCGCGGCGGCGCTCGGCCACCGGGCGGCCGGATCCTTCGCCAGCGCCCGCTCGACCACCGCGCGGACCTGCGGCGGGATGTCGTTTGGCAGCGGGCGGGGCGTCTCCCGGACGTGTCGCATGGCGATGTCGAGCGGGTTGTCCCCCTCGAACGGTCGCCGTCCGGCGAGGCACTGGTAGGCGACCACGCCGAGCGCGTACACGTCGGACGCCGGGGTGGCCACCTGCCCGGTGGCCTGCTCCGGCGAGATGTACGAGGCGGTGCCGAGCACCGAGCCGGCGGCGGTGAGCTGGCCGACGATGTCCGAGCGGGCGATGCCGAAGTCGGTCAGCACGAGGGTGCCGTTCGGCCGGACCAGCAGGTTGCCCGGCTTCACGTCGCGGTGCACGATGCCCTTCTCGTGCGCGGCGTGCAGCGCGTCCGCGGCCTGCGCGACGAGCGCCATCGTCCGGGCCGGAGTGAGCCGGCCGACCCGGCTCAGCGTGGCGGACAGGGCGTCGCCCTCGACGTACTCCATGACGAGGAACGCGATCTGCTGGTCGTTGCCGAAGTCGTAGACGTCGACGACCCCGGGGTGATTGATCGTGGCCATCGTCCGGGCCTCGCCCCGGAACCGCTCGGCGAAATCCGGGTCGTCGAGCAGCGCGGGGAGCAGGCTCTTCACCGCGACCGTCCGGCCGAGCACCTGGTCGGTGCCGCGCCAGACGTCGCCCATGCCGCCACTGGCGATCCGCTCGTCGAGACGGTAGCGGTTGCCGAGCTGGACGCCGGGGCTGAGCATGTCAGCGGCCCCCAGGATCGGCGATGGCGGCCCGCATGATCTGGCCACCGATCCGGGCCGCCTCGGAGCTGCCACCGCTGCCGGCCTGTTCCAGGACGACACACACGGCCGAGACCGGGTTGCCGTTCTTGTCCAGCGCGAAGCCGATGAACCAGCCGTGGTCGGGGCGGTCCGGCGCGGACTGCGCGGTACCCGTCTTGCCGCCGACCGTGTAGCCGCTGATCGCCGCCTTCTGGCCGGTGCCCTTCTGGACGACGCTGACCATCATGTCGCGCAGGTCGGAGGCGACCTGCGGCTCGACGGGCTGGCGCAGCTCCCGCGCCTTCGCGGTGTAGTAGCTGGTGGTCCGATCCGGGGCGAGGAGCTGCCGGACCAGGTACGGCCGCATCTGGCTGCCGCCGTTGGCGACCGCCCCGGCGATCATCGCGCCCTGCAACGGGGTCATCCGGACGTTGTTCTGACCGATCGAGGACTGGGCCAGCGCGGCCGGGTCGGTGCTGCCGTCCGGGTTCTGCATGTCGCCGGTCCGGCTGGCGGCCGTTCGCAGGCCGCCCTCGCCGAGCTGGCCGACGGTGAGGTCCTCCTGCTCGAAGCCGAACTGGCGGGCCTTCTCCTTGATCTTGTCCGCGCCGAGGCGTACGCCGAGTTGCGCGAAGCCCGTGTTGCAGGACTCGGTGACCGCCTCCTGCAAGGTGACCTGCGCCTCGGGGCAGATCGACGGTACGGCGTTACGGATCGGGCTGCCCGAGGTGGGCGGCGTGTAGCTGGAACCGGCCGGGATCGGGGTCGACTTGGTGATGCCGTTCTCCAGACCGGCCGCGGCGACCACGATCTTGAAGGTGGACCCCGGGGGCAGCGTCTCGGACAGGGCCCGGTTCTTCAACGGGCCGTCCGGGTCCTGCTCCAGCTTGTTGATCTCCGCCGCCGCCTCGGCCGTGTCGTGGCTGGCGAGCGGGTTCGGGTCGAAGCTGGGCATCGACACCAGGGCCTGCACCGCGCCGGTGGACGGGTCGATGGCGATCGCCGCGCCCCTCTTCGCACCCACCTGGTTGTTGCGCATCTGGTCGTACGCCACGTCCTGCGCCCGCTTCGAGAGCGTGAGCAACACGTTGCCGCCGGCCGTCTCGTCACCGGTGAACAGGTCCTTGAACCGGTCGCCGATCAACTGGTCGCTGGTGCCGGCCAGGAAGTCGTTCTCCACCTGCTCGATGCCGGTGTCGGCCAGGTTGACCGGCTTGTAGCCGAGCACGTGGGCGTACTTGGCGCCGCCCGGGTAGGTGCGCTGGAACTTCAGCTTGCCGGTGGTCTCCTTGCTGGTCGCCAACGCGGTGCCACCGGCCTCGATGTTGCCGCGCTTGCGCTTGTAGTCGGCGACCTGGACCCGACCGTTGTAGTCACTGGTGCGGTACTCGTCCGCCTTGTACGCCTGGATCCAGTTCAGGTTCGCGAAGAGGAGACCGAACAGGACCATGACGACGACACCGACACGACGCAGAGGTGCGTTCACGGCTTGATCACCTCCGTGGGGGCACCGTGCAGCTGCTCGGGCGGACCGCCCGACGGCCGGGCCGCCTTGCCGGCGCCACCGGTCACCGGCCGCCGAGCCCCGTCGGAGACCCGCAGCAGAACCGCGATGAGCAGCCAGTTCGCCATCAGCGACGAGCCACCGGCGGACAGGAACGGCGTGGTCTGGCCGGTCAGCGGGATCAGCTTGCTGATGCCGCCGACGATCACGAAGACCTGAAGGCCAAGGGTGAAGGCGAGACCGCCGGCGAGCAGCTTGCCGAACGAGTCACGGACCGCGAGCGCGGCGCGCAGGCCCCGCTCCACGATCAGCAGGTAGACCACCAGCAGCGCGGAGAGACCGAAGAGACCGATCTCCTCACCGATGCCGGCGAAGATGAAGTCGTTCTGCACCTCGGGCAGGATGTCCGGCTGGCCACCGCCCGGTCCCGCGCCGAAGAGCCCACCCGTACCGAGGGCGAGCAGGCCTTGGACGAGCTGGTAGCCCTTGTCGGTCGGGTCGGCGAACGGGTCCAGCCAGATCTCGGCGCGCAGGTAGAAGTTGGCGAACGGGCCGCCGACCGTCGAACCGAGGACGTACGCGAGGTAGGCGCCACCGAAGAAGAGGAGCAGACCGATCAGCAGCCAGCTGACCCGTTCGGTGGCGATGTAGAGGGTCACCACGAACATGCCGAAGTACAGCAGCGAGGTGCCGAGGTCCTTCTCGAAGACCAGCACCAGGAGGCTGATGAGCCAGACCACGACCACCGGGCCGAGGTCCCGACCGCGCGGGAAGTCGATACCGAGGAACCGCCGGCTGGCCAGCGAGAGCACCTCGCGCTTGCGCACCAGGTAGTACGCGAAGAAGACCAGCAGCGCCAGCTTGGCGAACTCACCCGGCTGGATCGAGAACCCGCCCAGCCGGATCCACAGCTTGGCGCCGTTGATCTCGGACATGCTGCGTGGCAGCACCGCCGGGAGCATCACCAGCACGATGCCGGCGAGCCCCAGCGTGTACGCGTACCGGGAGACCGAACGGTGGTCGCGCATGATCGCGAGCAGGCCCGCGGCGAGGATCACCGAGGCGAGCGTCCACGCGAGCTGCCGGCCGCCGATGCCGGCGAACGTGGCCAGGTCCTCCCGGTCCACCGGAGCGGCCTCGCCCAGGTCGATCCGGCGCAGGAAGCCGACGCCGAGACCGTTGAGCAGGGCCACGGCCGGCAGCAGCGCCGGATCGGCGAACGGGGCGAGGAACCGGATGACCAGGTGCAGGCCGAGGAAGACCGCGCCGAGCGCGGCGGCGGGCATCCAGAAATCCGGCGTGACCGTGTCCAGGAGGTTCGCCTCGACGGTCGCCATGTACGCGGCCACCAGCACCATGGCCAGCAGCAGCAGGGACAGCTCGGCGTTGCGCCGGGACCGGGCCAGGCGTACGCCGGACTCCCCGCCCGTGGTGGCGGGCGAGGATGCCGGTGTGGCCGCTACGGTCACGGGTGGAGTCCTTGGGATCTCAGTCGACGCTCACTCGGGAGACCGGCAGCCGGCCGGGTCGAGCGCCGGCGGTGCCGAGTCGGAGGGCGTGGCGTCGGGTGCGGTGGTCGGATCGGTCCCGCCGGCGGTGACCGCCGTGGTCGGGCTCGCGCTGAGGACCCCGTTCACCGAGGCGCTGGGGCTGGTGGCCGGCGTCGGGGACGCCACGGGCGGGGTCGGGGAAGCATTGGGCGTGGGCGAGCCGGTCAGCGCGCCCGGGTCGGGCGGGCAGAGCGGCTTGAGGTTGGGGTTGGTCGGGGTGTCGCTGGTCAGCTCCGCGAGCTGACGCTCGGCGTCCGGCTCGCTCTTGGCCCGGATGCCCACCTTGACCGTGTCCTGGGCGGCGACGGTGAGGTCGTCCAACCGGGTGCCGCTGGTGCGGTGCACGGTGGACAGGTCCACTCCGGCGATCTGCCCCTGGATGCCCCGGAAGACGGCGACCTGGCCCTCGTCGGTGGCGCCCACGTAGTACTGGCGTTGCGTGTACGTCCAGCCGGCGAAGAGTCCACCGCCGAGGATCACCAGAAGGGCCACGGCCATGGCGGTGGCCCGTACCGGCCGGCGCTTCCGCCGTTCCGGCTCGTCGTCGGCGGCGGGCTCCTCGGGCGCGGCGGGACGCGGCGCGGAGAGCGCCGAGGCCCGGGCGGCCGGGGTCGAGTCGTCGGCGGAGGTGGCCATGCCCCGGTCCCGGGCGGCGGCGCCACCGACGATCGGGGTCGCCTCGACGATGTCGTGGTCGGTGGCGTCGGCGATGATCACCGTGATGTTGTCCGGACCGCCGCCGCGCAGCGCGAGCTGCACCAGCCGCTCGACGCACTTCTGCGGATCGGTGTACTCGCGCAGGGTCTCGCCGATGGTCTCGGCGCTCACCACACCCGAGAGGCCGTCGCTGCAGATCAGGTAGCGGTCGCCGGACAGCACCTGGCGCACCGAGTACTCCGGGTCGATGTCCCGGCCGTCGAGCGCCCGGGTCAGCAGCGACCGCTGCGGGTGGCTGCTCGCCTCCTCGGCGCTGATCCGGCCCTCGTCGACGAGCATCTGGACGTACGTGTCGTCCTTGGTGATCTGGGCGAACTCGCCGTTGCGCAGCAGGTAGGCCCGCGAGTCACCGATGTGGACCATCCCCAGCTTGCTGCCGGAGAAGAGGGTCGCTGTCAGCGTGGTGCCCATCCCCTCCAACTGCGGGTTGGCGTCCACCGTGTCGCGGAGCTGTTGGTTGGCGGTGCCCACGGCCGAACGCAACGCGTCGACGAGGGCGTCCCCGGGGACATCCTCGTCGAGCGGCGCCATGGCACCGATGACGATGTTGCTGGCGACGTCACCGGCGGCCATGCCGCCCATGCCGTCGGCAACGGCGAGTAGCCGCGGCCCGGCGTAGACGGAGTCTTGATTGCCGTCACGGATCAGACCGCGGTCGCTGTGGGCCGCATAGCGCAGGGTCAGAGTCATGGCCGTAATTCGAGGGAAGTGCGGCCGATCCGGATCGGCACGCCGAGGGGTACGGGGGTTGGTCCGGTGACCTTAGCGCGATCGAGGTACGTGCCGTTAGTCGAGCCGAGATCCTCGACGAACCACTGGCCCTCGCGCGGCACGAGTCTCGCGTGCCGCGCGGAGGCGTAGTCGTCGGTGATGACCAGGGTGGAGTCCTCGGCCCGACCGATGGTGATCTGCGCTTCGCCCAGGGTGATGCGGGTGCCGGCCAGTTGACCGGCGGTGACCACCAGCTGGTGGGCCGCCCTGCCCCGCTTCACCTTCGCCGGTTTGGCCGCCTGCCCCGTCGAGGCGCCAACCGCGCGTGGTGCCGCCACCAGGCGACCGGACCGGGCTCCCGCGAAGAGATCTCGGCGGATCACGCCGACCACCGTGAACACGAAGATCCACAGCAGGATCAGGAACCCGAACCGGGCAACGGTGATGACCAGTGCCGGCAAGGCGGCTCAGCCGTCCACGCGGAAGGTCAGCGTCGTGGTGCCGAGCTGGACCATGTCACCCGGGTTCAGCGCGACGGCGGAGACCCGCTGCCCGTTGACCATGGTGCCGTTGGTGGAACCCAGATCGGTCAGCACAACCTGGCCGCCGTCGAAATCCAGCCGGGCGTGTCGCCGGGAGATACCGACGTCCGGCAGGCGCAGGTTCGCCTGGTCGCCGCGACCGATCACCGTCGACCCCATCTGGAGGGGGTAGGTG
Source organism: Micromonospora sp. RB23 (assembly GCF_053585025.1). NCBI lineage: Bacteria > Bacillati > Actinomycetota > Actinomycetes > Micromonosporales > Micromonosporaceae > Micromonospora > Micromonospora sp. RB23. The sequence continues at coordinate 321,880 of NZ_CM132111.1, read as the reverse complement.
CGTCCGTCACCGGAGACCAGCCGCACGTTGCGACCGCCACCGTGCCCGGGCGGCGGCCCGTAGCCGCCACCCTGGTCGTACGCGGGGTAGGCGGGCGGTCCGGCGTCGTAGCCGGGCGCCGACACCGGGGCGACCTCGCCACCGGTGTAGACCTCGGCGGTGACGCGGAACATTCCCGTGTCCAGGCCCTCGCCCCGCTCGATCTCCACGATCACGTCGCCGTAGACCGTCCAGGCCTGCTCGCCGATGAACTCCGCCTGCGACTGGGCCAGCTCCTGGGCCAGCGCGGCGGCGTACGGCGCCAGACGACTGTGGTCGAACGGCGAGAGATCGATCACGTAGCGGTTGGGCACCAACGTGCGCCCACCGGCCAGGATCGCCTTGTGCGCCTCGGCCTCCCGCTGCATGGCGTTGAGGATCTCCACGGGGTGGACCACCCCTTTGAAGACCTTGGCGAAAGCCCCTTCGACCAGGCCTTCCAGACGCTTCTCGAAGCGTTGCAGCACGCTCACCGGCTCCTCCTCGGGTCCCGAGGACATGATGGTATCCGGCCGGCGCGCGCGCAGCTCACACGCCGCTCGGCCGCCTGCTTCCGACCCGTTCGGAGGGACCGGGACCGCCGTGCTAATCTTTCGTCCGCCACGAACGGTAACCGCTCGTGGCGAGCGTCTGGGACAGCGTAGTATTCCCGGAGCCTGTTGGAGACAGCGGGTCCGGGGCGGCTACAGTGTCCCGGGTCGTGCCACGGGGATGTGGCGGAATGGCAGACGCGCACGGTTCAGGTCCGTGTGCCCGAAAGGGCGTGGGGGTTCAACTCCCCCCATCCCCACCAAAAGGCGAGGGCTCCGCTTGATGCGGGGCCCTTCCGTCATATCGGGGCGTGCCGGGCGTCACGCTATGCTCCGATGGTTTCTGCCTCCGATGGACCAGGAGTGGCGTGTGAGTGTCGCGTTGGTGACCGGGTCGGGCGGTCTGATCGGCTCCGAGGCGGTCCGGCACTTCGCCGGCCTCGGTCTGGACGTCGTCGGCATCGACAACGACATGCGCCGGTACTTCTTCGGAGAGGACGGCTCCACCTCGTGGAGCCTGGAGCGGCTCGGCCGTGACCTCGGTAACTCCTACACCCACTACGCGGTGGACATCCGGGACCGGGACGGCCTGGAGCAGGTGTTCAAGAAGTACGGCTCGGACATCGCCGTGGTGATCCACAGCGCCGCCCAGCCGAGCCACGACTGGGCGGCCAAGGAGCCGTACACGGACTTCGACGTGAACGCGGGCGGCACTCTCAACATCCTGGAGAACACCCGCCGGCACGCCATCGACGCGCCGTTCATCCACTGTTCGACGAACAAGGTTTACGGCGACCGGCCCAACAGCCTGCCGCTGCTCGAACTGGAGACCCGGTACGAGCTGCCGGAGGACCACCGCTGGTACGAGGGCATCACCGAGGAGATGTCGATCGACCACTCGCTGCACTCGGTCTTCGGCGCCTCGAAGGTGGCCGCGGACGTGATGGTGCAGGAGTACGGCCGTTACTTCGACATGAAGACCGCCTGTTTCCGGGGCGGCACCCTGACCGGCCCGGCCCACTCGGCCGCCGAGCTGCACGGGTTCCTGGCGTACCTGATGCGCTGCGTCATGGAGGGCCGGACGTACAACCTGTTCGGCTACAAGGGCAAGATGGTCCGCGACGCGATCCACTCGCACGACGTGCTGACCGCGTTCGAGGCGTTCTTCCGGGCGCCCCGCTCGGCCGAGGTCTACAACCTCGGCGGCGGGCGGCACTCCAACACCTCCCATATCGAGGCGTTCGCGATCGCCCAGGAGATCACCGGCCGCGAGGCGCAGATCAACTACGTCGAGCAGAACCGCACGGGCGACCACCAGTGGTACGTGAGCAGCATGGCCCGGTTCGAGGCGCAGTACCCGGACTGGAAGATCACGTACGACGTGCCGATGATCCTGCGGGAGATCTACGAGGCCAACGTGGACAAGTGGGTGCCGCAGCCATGACCGCCCAGACCAAGCGCAACGTGCTCGGCGTCCTCGTCGACGCCACCGACTACGCCGCGGCGACCGACGCGGTGGTGACGGCGGCGCACGAGCGGCGGCCGCTCGCGCTGACGGCGCTGGCCGTGCACGGGGTGATGACCGGCGTGCTCGATCCGGCGCACAACGCCCGGTTGAACTCCTTCGACGTGGTCACCCCGGACGGGCAGCCGGTGCGCTGGGCGCTCAACCTGCTGCACGGCGCCGGGCTCACCGACCGGGTCTACGGGCCGACGCTGACGCTGCACGTGCTGTCCCGCTTCGCCGACGAGGGGCTGCCCGTCTACCTGTACGGCTCGACCGAGGAGACGCTGGCGAAGCTGATCCCGGCGTTGGAGCGGATGTTCCCGGCCCTGAAGATCGCCGGGGTGGAGCCGTCGAAGTTCCGCGCGGTCCAGCCGGGCGAGGACGCCGAGATCGCCGACCGGATCCGGTCCAGCGGTGCCCGGCTCGTCCTGGTCGGGCTCGGCTGCCCGCGCCAGGAAGTCTTCACGTACGCCATGCGCCCGCTGCTGGACATGCCGATGATGGCGGTCGGCGCCGCGTTCGACTACCACGCCGGGCTGCTGCGCCAGCCTCCGCCGTGGATGCAGCGCGCCGGCCTGGAGTGGTTCTGGCGGCTCGGGCTGGAGCCGAAGCGGCTGTGGCGTCGTTACGTGATCCTCAACCCCGCGTATCTGGCCCGGCTCGCCGGCCAGAAGACCGGCCTGTGGAAGGCCCGCCCGCCGGCCCCGGCCACCGAGCGGCCGGCCACCTTCGCGGTCTGACAACCGATCAGGTACGACACGAGGCCCCACCGGGATCTTCCGGATGGGGCCTCGTCCCTGGGGAACAGGTCAGACGGTCAGGGTCCAACTGCTGATGTAGCCGGTGTCCGCCGAGTAGACGTCGCGCACCTGGAGCCGCCAGGTGCCGTCCGCCGCCTCGGCGGACAGGTTGACCGAGTACGTGGTGTTCACGTTGTCGGCGCTGTCCGAGGAGCTGCTGTTCTTCAGCCGGTACGAGCTGCCGTCCGGGGCGAGCAGGTCGATGACCAGGTCACCGCGGTAGGTGTGCACGATGTTCACCGCCACGGTGGAGGCCGAGGAGGCGTTGCGGCCACAGCCGGAGATGGTGATCGAGCTGGTCACCGCCGCGCCGGCGTCCGGGATCGTCAGCGCGGCGCCGTTGGTGCCGGTGCAGCCGGTGGGCGGCGGGGTGGTGCCGCCGCTGCCCACGTAGAGCAACTGGTTCGGGGTGCCGGTGCCGACGTTGGTCACCACGTTCGGGGTGGAGTTGCCGACCAGGTTGTCCCGCACCTGCTGCGGGGTCCAGGACGGGTTCGTCGACAGCGCCAGCGCCGCCGCGCCGGCGACGTGCGGCGAGGCCATCGAGGTGCCGCTGATCGTGTTGGTCGCGGTGTTGCTGTTGTACCAGGCCGAGGTGATGTTGACGCCCGGTGCCAGGATGTCGACGCAGGTGCCGAAGTTGGAGAAGCTCGCGGCCGCGTCGTTGTTCTGCGTCGCACCTACGGTGATCGCGGAGGCCACCCGCGCCGGGGAGTAGTTGCAGGCGTTCTGCCGGACGCCGAGGGTGTTGCCATTGCCGGCCGCGACGGCGTACGTGACGCCGGAGTTGATCGAGTTGCTGATGGCCGTGTCGAGCGAACTGTTCGCGCTACCACCGAGGCTCATGTTCGCCACGGCCGGCTTGATCGCGTTCTGGGTGACCCAGTCGACGCCGGCGATCACACCGGCGTTGGTGCCGCTGCCCGAGCAGTCCAGCACCCGTACGCCGACCAACTGGACGCCCTTGGCCACGCCGTACGTCGAGCCGCCGACGGTGCCGGCGACGTGCGTGCCGTGCCCGTTGCAGTCGTCGGCCGACCCGCCGTCCACCGCGTCGTAGCCGGAGGTGGCCCGGCCGCCGAAGTCGTTGTGGGAGAAGCGGATGCCGGTGTCGATGATGTAGGCGTGCACGTTGCTGGCCGTGTTCGGGTACGTGTAGGAGCTGTCCATTGGGAGGTTGCGCTGGTCGATGCGGTCGAGGCCCCAGGACGGCGGGTTGGTCTGCGTTCCGGAGATGGACACGGTGTGGTTCTGCTCGACGTACGCGACGGCGGGGTCGGCGGCGATGCGTGCCGCCGCCGCCGCGCTGACGCTGACCTCGAAGCCCCGCAGCGCGGTGCCGTAGGTGCGGGCGACCTTTCCGCCGTGCCGGCCGGTCAGCCGTTGCGCGGTGTCGCCGACCCGGTTGGGCGCCACGGTGCTGTCCTTCAGGACGACGATGTAGCTGTCCGGCACGGCGGTGGCTCCGCCGGCCTCCCGTACGACGCCCACAGGTTCGGCGGCCAGAGCCGGGGCACCGACGGCCAGCACGGTCGCGGTGGCCACCCCGACCAGTACGGACCTGCGTGGAAGACCCATCTCCTACCTCCCTCCGACCGGCGTCGAAGCGCGACCACCGGTACCACTGATCGACGCTTGCCGATCTCGCTGAGAGTAGGTCGGCGGGCCCGACAGATAAACATGTCGAAACGTCCATCACCCGGATGGGATGTCCCCTACGGGCCCGGCTTCCGGGGTCAACGGGGGTCCGGCCCGGATTCGCCGCGCCGAGGAAGGGGAAAGACTCTCCGACATGGAGAGTCAGCTCACCATCCTGTTGCCGGTCGCCGCCGTCTGGCTGGCCGCCGGGGTCCTGGCCGACCGACTGCCCCGGCTGCGCGACGCGCGTGCGCTTCGTCGGCGTACCGGATGGTTGCTGGCGCTCGCGCTGGCCGGCGTCGCGCTGATCGCGGCGGTGGTTATCGGCGGCTTGTCAAGCGCCGGCGACGCGCCGATCGATCGTGCCGCCGCCGGGCTCACCCTCGCCGCCGGCCCGGCGCTCGTGGTGGTCGTCTGCTCGGTGCGCCGGATCCGCCGGCTGTGGGCCGGGGCCGGCGCGTTCGACACCGCACCGGGCACGCCCGCCCCGCACGGACTGCGTGCCGCCGCGGCCCACCCGCTCGTCGGCGTACCGTTGCAGGTCACCGCCCTGGCGACGCTGCCGGCGGTGATCGCGGCAGCCGGCACGGATCTCGGTGCCGAGCCGGGGATCGCCGGCCCGGCGATCACGGTCGGAGCGCTGGTGGTGGCGACCCTCGGCGTCCGGCACGCGCTGCGGCACAGCCGGCTCATCGAGCGGGCGCAGCCCACCGCCGCGCGGTCAGCGCGAGCGGCCGGACCCCTGCACGTATAGGAGTTCCAGGATCGCCCTGGTCGCCTCGAACCAGCGGTCCAACCAGCCGGGCGGCGGCACGCTGCCCTTGGGCGGCAGCTCCAGCAGCAGGCCACGCAGCAGCGGGTGATCGGCCAACGAACCGGTGGGCTCGATCGGCCAGCCGTCCGGCGGGAACGACGGCTCGACCAGCGGGTTGGGATCCAGTGACGGCAGCGAGAGCGGCGCGTCCGCCGATTCCGGGGCCGGCACCTCCCGTCCGCTGAACTCCTGGTCGGTCGAGACCACCTCGGTCAGTACGGTGTCCCGACGCGCCCCGCGGTACTTGCCACCGAAGCGCTCCGGCTTGGCCGGACCGTTGGTGAGGTTCTCTGAACCGATCGTCGTCATCCGTCTCGCCTGCCTCGCTCGGGTGCGGATCGGTGCGGCTGGTCGTCGACCGGCCGTACCGACGGGTTCAACGAGGCGGGCCCGCTGTGGCGACGGGAATCCCGGCGGAACCTGGCGCGCCCGGGACGACCGGGCGAGCACACGGAACGTCCCCGCCCGGTCGAGGACCGGACGGGGACGTTCATCGACCACTCGGTCAGGCCGAGCCCAACACACCACCCCTGGCTCCGGCAACGAAGGCACGCCAGTCACCGGGAGCGAAGACCAGGGCCGGACCGGCCTTGTCCTTCGAATCCCGCACACCGACCGCGCCGGTCACGTACGCCACTTCCACGCAGTTGTCGCAGTTCGGCCCGCTCTTCGAGCTCTTGAACCACGTCGCCTGCGTCAGGTCCACGGGGAACCTCTTGGTCGCCATTTCGGCTCCTCTGCCAGTTTTGCGATGTGTGCGACGGACTCCTCCGGACGAATGGCCGCAGCGCGGATGTGATCGAAGATGAAGCTGTACTTCTGCAGTTCGTCGCTCTTCTCGAGGAAAAGCCCACCCGTGGCGTTCTCCGCGTACACAACATCCGGATCACCGGGCTCAGGGAAGCTGAGGATCGTGAAGGTGCCGTCCATGCCGGCGTGCGCTCCCACCTCGAACGGGAGGATCTGGAGCGTCACGTTCGGCAACTCGGCCACCTCGACCAACCGCCTGAGTTGGCCGCGCATCACCTCGTCCCCGCCCACCGGCCTACTTACCACCGCCTCATCGAGCACCACCCACAGATCGACCGGATCGTCCTGGGTCAACAACGACTGACGGCCCAGACGGACACGCACCCTTTGATGTACCTGATCGGCGGTGAAGTCCGGACGGGCGGCGCGGATCATCGCCCCGGCGTACTCCTCGGTCTCCAACAGGCCGGGGACGACCTGCTGTTCGTACGCCCGGATGGAACTGGCGGCCGCCTCCAGTCCGACGTACGCCCCGACCAGCACCGTGCTGTACGGGTGCCACCAACCCTTCTGCCGCGCCTCCCGGGCGATCTGCACGAGCTCGTCGCTCTCGGCGCCCACGACGCCGTAGATCCGCAGCATGTCCCGCACGTCGCGCGGGGTGGCCGTGGTGTGCCCGGTCTCGATCCGGGAGACCTTGGACGCCGAACACTCCAACTGCTCGGCCACCACCTCGATGGTGATCCCCGCCGACTCCCGCTGACGGCGCAGCTCAGCGCCGAGCCGTCGCCGTCGGATCGTCGGGCTGCGCCGTTCACTCATCGCGCGGCCTCGGCACTTCTGGCCCTCGCCGCTGGTTGCTCGACCCCACTCTCGGGCTACCTCCGGTCGACGCGCCACTGGTTGCCGCTTGCCGGGGGCGCGACCGTCGGCCGGCGAGCGTTCGCGACGAGGGGTGTTGCCGGTCATCGGCCGGCCGCGACGGGCGAAACCGGCCCTCAGTGTGCCGTCCGCACGCGGATCGCTTCAAGCGCCGCTTTGCGTGGCGAACTCACGTATCGGCAAAAGTCGACGTGCAACTTGCATGAAGCACGTCGCTGATGCACTCTGTCCGTATGGCACGGATCACTCAGCGTTCCGGTCCGCTCTCCGGGAGTGGTGAACCCACCTACCCCGGGCAGCCGGACGGCACGTGGGTCCGGCCAGCGACACCCGGACCTGCGCCGGGGTAATGACCCCACCGCTGCAAGCCAGCTGACTGCGGCGGTGGGCGCGGTTCCCGGCAGCAGTCAGGTGATGGTCGGGTGGCGGCACGCCACCAGCGGGGTACGGCCCGACCACCACCAACACCAGACGGTCCACGAGGCGCGATCCCGCAACCGGGCCGAGACATCCAGACCAGTCACCCGCCGGCACACCGCCGGCTTACCCTCCCCAGGAGCCCATGTGCTTCCCCGCTCCGGTGACGTTCTGCACGTGACTCGCGCGGCGAGTGTCCAGTTCCTCAGGCCGATCATGTTCCGGGTGATCCGGGTGCTCGACTGGCCGACCTACGACGGTTGGCTCTGGCTCGACGGCTACGAGCTCAACGCCGCCGGCGACGCCGTCAACCGCCGGTCGATCTTCGTACAGCGGGAAGGGCTGCAACAGGTGCAGGCCGCGCCGGTGCCCCGCCCGCACACCGTACGGACCCGACGACCGGTTGCCCGTACGCCGGTCAGAGTCGGCTGACCAGCGCGATCCGCCGCGGGTAGGCGTGCCGTCGCCATAGAATCGGTACGCCCACCCCGGCACCGTTCCACCCGCACGTCCAGGACCCTGAGCCTGGGATGGTCATGGTCAATCAGCCCGCCGTGCGGCGGCACCACCGCTGGAGTATCACCTACGCTCTCGGACTGCTCGCCCTCCTCGGGGCCCTGACCACCGTCGTGGTCCTGGTCCACGATCCGGCGTCGTCGTCCACCCGGCTGGCCGTTCCGGTACCGGCGCCGGAGATCACCGTGGCCGGCTCCGATCCACCCGTCGACGAGTACGGCTGGATCGGCGCCGACACCCCCGACGGGTACGCCGACGCGACCGGCGCGGCCACCGGTTCCGGCGCCGGCGGTCCGGCCGACGGCCGCCAGGAACTCGCCGAGACGACGTCGAGCGGCCACGCCGCCACCGACGTACGTCGGTCGCTCTTCTGGTCCGGGATATTCGGCCTCACCATCTCGCTCGCCGGCCTCGGCCTCGTCAGCACCCGCCGCCGCATGTGGTGAGCACCGGTCAGGGCGTGGCCGTCACCGTCGGGCTCAGGCTGGTCGAGCTGCCTTCTGGCGACGGCCGATCCTGGGAGATCACCACCAGCACCTCCTCGTCGGTCGACACCAGCGTGCCGGCCTCCGGATCGGTCCGCACCACCGTGCCCGGCGGCAACTCGGACGGGCGGTACACCACCCGATAGCTCAGGCTCAGTCGATCCAGCAGCCCTTCGGCGGCCGACTGCGAGAGGCCGGTCAGCGGCGGCACCGGTATCTGTGCCCCCTCGGTGGTGGCCGCCGGGCTGCTCGGCGTCGCGCTGGTGGGTGCCGACGACGTCGGTGCGCTGGTGCTCGGCGCGGCGGTGGCGCTGGTCGGCGGGACCGACGGAGTGGCCCCGTCGTCGGGGTCGTCCTCCCGCGCGCTCAACACCACCCATAGGGCCGCACCGAGCAGGGCGGCGAACAACAACGCGAGTACGCCCCAGAGGATCGGCAGCCACCACCGACGGCCGCCCTGTTCCTCCACGTACCAGTCCGCTGACGGTTCGGCCGGTCGAGGCGCCCGCACCTCGGCCCGCCCCGACCACGACGGTGGCGTCGAGCGCTCCGCCGGCATCCGCGCCGTCCGGTCACCCGCAGGCCCGGACGCGGCCCGGTCGATGGGCATCGTCTCGTCCGGCGACGCTCCACCGCCGGACGCGGCCCGGTCGATGGGCATCGTCTCGTCCGGCGACGCGGTCGGTCGCGGCGGCTGAGGGCGGTCGTTGGCGGCGGGCGGCAGAGGGCGCGTGCGGTCGTCGTCTGGTGTCCCGGTGGGCGGCTCCTGGCGGTCGTCGCTCATCGCACGTCCTTTCCCGAACCGGGCGGGCGGCCTGGCCCTCGACGCCAACCTAGCCGCACAGGTCGACATCGGCCGGTATCGGTGGCACGAACCGCGTGCCGCCGGCGGGTCGGGGCCGCTCGGCGGCCGGGAACTGGTCGTGTCAGGTGGTCGGCTTCGTGGTCGGTTGGCTCGGAGGGGCCGCCGCGCCGCACCAGATGCTGACCTCGTCGTTCCAGCGGGCCGGACCGTCCTCGGCCGGGTTCTGCTGACTGACCTTGCCGCTGCGCCCACTCTGGTAACGCGGGTAGAGCCCCTCCTCGACCAGCTCATCCGCCGCCTTGGCGCAGTCGTCGCCGACCACGTCCGGCACCTCGGCGGCCGGCGGCGGCCCGGCGACCTGGAGCTGGACCGTGGTGCCCCGGGTCACCGACGTGCCCACGGGCGGCGAGGAACTCTCGACCGTGCGCCCGGTGCCACCCCCGAAGACCAGACGCCACCCCAACCGCTGTTTGCGCAGCATCTCGCGCGCCTCCAGGAAGTCCGCCCCGACCACCGGGGGCACGGTCAGCCCGGCCCCCTTCGTCGCGGAGGCGGTCGTCCGGGGAGCGGACGGGGTGGTCCGGCCGGTGGTCGGCCGAGACGAGGTGGCCTCCCCGGTCGGCGTACCTGCCGTGGTGGCGACCGCCTGCGGCGTCGCCGGAGATTCGTCGTCGTCGCCGGCCAGCAGCCAACCGCCGGTCGCGCCGACCACGGCGAGGAGCACCGCGACCAGTCCGCCACCGAGCACCACACCGGCCCGGCTTCCACCGCCGCCGTCCCGGCCGCCGGAGGAATCCTGCCGACCCGTGTTCGCGTCCGTCATACCGTCCACCGCCTCATCACCGGCGACCGTACCGTCCGCCGCCCATCACGTTGTGCCGACGGTCCGTACCGGCGGGTCACTGCGACTCGCCGCACCGACGACGGGACGTTACGCTGCCCGGCATGGCCAGACGGGGCTGGGGAGTATCGATCGCGACGGCGGTCGGGGTCGCTGCCGGCGCGGGCGCCGCGCAACTGGGCTTCGGCTACGGACTCGGCGTCATCACCTGGACGCCCACCGGAGCCGGGGCCAACGGCACGGCCTGGGCCGATGGCCTCGCCTGGGCCACCTGGCTCGCCGCCAGCTCCACTGTGCTGGGAGCGGTCTGCGCGCAGCGACTGCACCAGCGTGCCGTACCCCCGCCGACGACCGGAACCCCGACGGCCAGCCTCGTGGTGGACGAGGCTGAGCCGCCGCAGTCACCGGCGGTCACGCCCGGCCAGGCGACCCGTGCCGAGGGCACCGACGTGGCGCAGGACCGGGCGGCCGCCGATCGGGCGGAAACGCTGCCCGCCGAGCGCCCCGGTCTGCTCCGCCGGCTGTCCCTGGCGCTCGGCGCCGGGCTCGGTGGACTGGTCACCGTGCTGCTGGTCGCCGTACCGGCGCGGGTCGCCGCAGGCGCCGACACCGGCGCGCCGCAGCGGGTCGCGGCCCTGCACGCGGCGCTGGGGATCCTGATCGGCGTCGTTGTCGCGCTCTGGGCGCTGCGCTCCCGCACGGTCGCGGTGAACATCACCGCGACGTCCGCCTGGCTGTGGCTGCTCGCGGTGGTCTCGGTCGTCGACGGGGTACGCGTCGGGCGCGGGCTGACCGGCGCCCAACTCGGCACGTGGCAACTCGACCCGGACCACGGGCGGTACTGGATCGGTGGCCAGATCTACTGGCCGGGCGCGCTGCTGGCGCTCGTACCCGCGCTCCTGATCGGCGCTCTCGCCGCCCGTGGCGCCGTGCGGCCGGGCGGGCACCGGGTGGGCGCGGCGGCCTCCGGCGCGGCCGGCCCGCTGCTCGTCGCGCTCGCCTACCTGACCACCGTGCCGCGGTGGGCGGCCCCCGGCCCGGCACAGTTCTCGACCCAGCTCATCGCCCCGTACGCGGTGATCGCCGGTATCGGCGGTTCGATACTTGTCGCCCGACTCGCCGAGAGGGCGGGCCGCCAACGTGCCGCCGACGGCCAACCGAGCGTCCCGGCCCACGAGCCCGAACCGGCCTCGGCCTCGTCGAGTCCGGACGCGGCCTCGGCGGGTGCGGCGGCCCGGCGTCTGCTGACGTCGACTGATCGGGCCGATGCGGCGCGGGACCCGTCCGTGGGGCGTGAACCGCCGTCGACCCCGCGCGGCGGCTCACCCGACCCGGCGTCGACGGTTCCGGCGGATTCGACCCGGACTGAGGGGCTCGACCCGACGTCGGGCGGGACCCGCGCGCCGGCAGCCGCAGCCGATGGCACCCGGCCCGGACGCCGCGCCCGCTCGGTGACCGACGCCGCGACCGGCTCGGCAACCCGACGCGGCAGGACCACCGCGGCACCGGCGACCCCGCGCGAGGACCAGTCAACGGACGCCACCACCCCGCCCCGCGTCCCGGCCCCCCGCCCCAACCCGGACGACGAGTCGCCGACCGAAGCCCCGGCCTCCCACCGAGCCCGCCCACCCCGCCGCCCCACCACCTGATCCCCACCGCCACCCACCTGTTGATCAAGAGGTTTGCGTCATCAGCGGCGCGATTCCTGACGCGAACCTCTTGATCACCGAAGCAGTGGTGGCTGAGGGGTGGGGGTGGGTCAGTTGACGGGCCAGGTGTGGACTGGTTCGTTGGTGCGTTGGAGTTCGGCGTAGCGCTTGACCATGTGGTGCAGGGCAGCCGGGCGGTCCATGCCGTGGTGGCGCTCCGCCGCCCAGACCGCCTCGGTCTGCCAGACGGAGCCGTTACGGCCGGTACGGCAGCGCTGCTCGATGATGCCGAGCAGCCGGTCCCGCTCCGCCGCTGCCACGCCGAAGCCGTCGAGCCCGGTCGCGGCGACAGGCAGCAACTGATCCAGCACGAGCTTGGTGACCGGCACGTCACCGACCCGGGGCCAGTGAAGCACCGCGTCCAGGCCACGGCGAGCCGCCGAGTGGAAGTTCTCCTCGGCCGAGGAGAAGGTGAGCTGACTCCAGATCGGTCGGTCGGCCTCGGCCAGACCACGGACCAGCCCGAAGTAAAAGGCCGCGTTGGCCAGCATGTCCACCACGGTGGGTCCGGCGGGCAGCACACGGTTCTCCACCCGCAGGTGCGGACGGCCGTTCATGATGTCGTACACCGGGCGGTTCCAGCGGTAGACCGTGCCGTTGTGCAGCCGCAGCTCGCTGAGTTGGGGCACTCCGCCGGCGTGCAGCACCTCCACCGGGTCCTCGTCCTCGCAGATCGGCAGCAGCGGTGGGAAGTACCGGACGTTCTCCTCGAACAGATCGAAGATCGAGGTGATCCAGCGCTCGCCGAACCAGACCCGGGGACGTACGCCCTGGGCCTTGAGTTCTTCCGGACGGGTGTCGGTGGCCTGTTTGAACAGGGCGATCCGGGTCTCGGCCCAGAGTTGGCGGCCGTAGAGGAAGGGCGAGTTCGCCCCGACCGCCACCTGCACTCCGGCGACCGCCTGGGACGCGTTCCAGTAGTCGGCGAAGCTGTCCGGCGCGACCTGGAGGTGGAACTGGAGACTCGTGCAGGCCGCCTCGGGGGCGATCGAGTCGGTGTGCGTCCGCAACTGCTCGACGCCACGGATGTCGAGCTCGATGGCCTCGCCCCGGGCGCCGACAATCTGGTCGTTGAGGACCCGGTAGCGCTCGTTCGTGGAGAGGTTGTCCTCGACCAGGTGCCCCTCGGTGAGAGTGGGCAGGATGCCGACCAGGACGATCTTCGCGTCGGACCTGGCGGCGCGTTCGTCGGCACGGGAGAGGCTGCTGCGCAGGTCGTGTTCGTAGTCGGCGAAACCGGTGCCCTCGATCAGCCGGGGCTCGGCGTTCAACTCCAGGTTGAACTGCCCCAGCTCGGTCTGGAACAGCGGATCGGCGATCTCGGCGAGGATCTCCTCGTTGCGCATCGCCGGCTCGGCGGCCGAGTCGACCAGGTTCAACTCGATCTCGAGGCCGGTCATCGGCCGGTCGGCGTCGAACCCGAAGTCGTCGAGCATCAGGGCGAAGACGTCGAGGCACCGCCGGACCTTCTGCCGGTAGCGGACGCGGTCCTCCCGGGTGAAGGCGCCCTGCGAGACGTCCCTGCCCATGTGTCCTCCCGAAACCGGCGCGGTCGGGATTCTGCCGTCCCGGAAGCGCATTGTGAACCATCAACGGTAAGAGCGTCCGCCTGGCCGGGGCCAGAGGCCGACGGCGGTGGTCCGACGCCGGCCGGAGCGGAATCGCTCGTGGCGCCATCTCTACCCCGTCGTGGTCGCACCGGACCGCACCGGGTCAAGAACAAGTCGTGACAATTCACACGCGTCTGGCACCGGACGACGCCGGGCCCGCGCCGACGTGCGGCGCGGGCCCGGCGTACGGGTGATCCGGGGGATCAGGCCTGGCGGATGCCCTCGCCCTCGATCTCAATCTTGATCTTGCGGCCGACCAGCACGCCGCCGGTCTCCAGGGCGACGTTCCAGGTCAGACCGAACTCCTCGCGGTCGATCTCGGTGCTGGCCGAGAAGCCGAAGACGTCCTGGCCGCCGAACGGGCTGCGACCGACACCCTCGAACTCGACCTCGAGCTCGACCGGACGGGTGACGCCCTTGATGGTCAGCTCACCGTCGAGCACGAACTCGTTGCCCTTGCGGGACTTGACGCCGGTGCTGCGGAACTCCAGGGTCGGGTACTTCTCCGCGTCGAGGAACTCGGGGCTGCGCAGGTGCGCGTCCCGGTCAGCCTGCGTGGTGTCGATGCTGGCGGCCTGGATGGTCGCGACCACGGACGACTGCATCGGGTCCTCGGCGACGGTGATGGTGGCGGTCGCCTCGTTGAACTCACCGCGGACCTTGCTCACCATCATGTGGCGGGCAACGAAGCCGACCCGCTTGTGCGCCGTGTCCAGCACGTAGGTGCCGGCCGCCGGGATGGTGAGACCGTCCCAGTCGCGGGTAACCGCATCGATGCTGCTGGTCATGGCTGGTGTCCTCCAGAGGATTGTTTAGTAATCCAACGACTGCTTGAGCAAATATAACCGCAACAACATTCCCCGTGTCAAGTACTGGTATGGTTAACGGGTGACCAACGTGTTCGACGACCCCCGGATCACCGCGGTTGGCCTCCTGTACGAGGCCCACGCCGGGCTCTCAGCCCGGTTCGCCGCCCAACTCGAGGAGCACGGCCTCTCCCAGGTCGAGTTCGAGGTGATCACCCGACTGGCCCGCTCGCCGGGCAACCAGCTACGGATGACCGACCTCGCCGCGCAGACCTCACTGTCCACGAGCGGGGTGACCCGCGTGGTGGACAGGATGGAGCGCGACGGACTGCTCACCCGTCGAGCATGCCCGAACGACCGCCGCAGCTCGTACGCGGTCGTCACCGCGTCCGGGATGCAGCGGCTCGACGAGACGCTGCCCGGGCACCTGCGGATCATCGAACAGTGGTTCACCGGCCAACTCGACCCCGAGGCCCTGGCCGCACTGCTCGACGGCCTGCGGCGGGTACGGGACGCGGTGCATCCCGGCGCGACCGCCGGCAGCACCGAGCAGGAGATGTCCGACGACTGCGATCCGACCTGACCGTCGGCCCTCAAGAGGGGCGTCCGGGTGGTACCGGCAGAAAGACCGGCAGAACTCACCCCACAGACCGGACAAACCTCTTGAAAAACACCTTCTTCCCCGGTAGCGGTGGCAGGCTTTCGCCCACCGGGGAATCACCGGGGGGTGACGGCGCGGGCGAACAGCGAGGGGTAGCACCAAGGGGGCTCTTCGCCCGCGCCACTCTCCATCCGGCGGCCCATCGACGCCGACCGGCCCGCGCTCACCGTTCCGTGACGCCGCCTCGCGCGGCGATCAGCGCGTAGAGCAACCCGGACTCCTGCGGCAGCAATCGGATCCCGGTGTCCGCACAGACCTGGTCGAGACGGTCGAGGACCTCCGGGTCCCCGGTGCTCGCGGCGAGGCCCACCAGCGCCTCCACGACGTCCCGACGATCGTGACCGGCCTCGACCGCAGCCGCGAACCACTCGGCCGCCAACTCCCGATCACCTCGGTGCAGCGCCAGGTTCCCCTCGATCAGCGCGCAGATCCCCGCCTCCGGTCCGCTCCACGACAACACCGTGTCGTCCGAACGCGGTCGCGGCAGTCGGACCCGCTCCATCCACTGCCGGTCCGGCACTGCGATGGTCGCCTCGGCGCCGCCCGCACGCAGTTCGGTGAGCACCTCGGTCGCGTCGGCGGCACGGCCGTCCTGTGCGAGCGCCAGACCGACCGTGCCCAGCACCCGACGGCGATGTCCCGGGTCGCCCAGCTCGAACAGCGCCGCCATTGCCCGACGACCCTGGTCGACGGCGTCGGCGTACCGGCCTTCGAGGCGGGACACCTCGGCCCGGTTGGCCCAGGCCAGCACGCGTAACCGCTGCTCACCGGCCTCGGCCGCCAGCCGGTCCACGGCCGCCAGCCGCCGGCGTGCCGCCGCCAGGTCACCGACGCGGATCTCGTGCCAGGCGAGGCTGTTCTGCGCCACCGCCAGATCACGCGTACGACCGTTGCGGGCAGCGAGCCGGAGCACCGCCTCGGCCTGTTCCCGCGCCTCGTCGTGCCCGCCGGCGCTGGTCAGCAGAGCGCCGAGGACGCTGCGGGCCTCCAACTCGCCGGTCACGTCGCCGGACTTGCGGAAAATCTCCAACGCGGCGCGTGCCGTGGGTAACTCCTCGGCCGCGGCGCCGTGTTCGGCGGCGAGCCGTGCCACTCCGAGGCTGGCCCAGCCGCGCAGGATCGGGTCCGCGTCGGCGGTTCGCGGGTCGGCCAGCAGACGCCGCAGCCACTGCCGCCCGGCGACGTCTCGACCTCGGAAGCGCCACCAGCGGGGTAGGCAGGCGGCGAGCCGGAGCGCGGTCAACGGATCGTCGGTGGCCGCGTGGGCGAGCGCGAAACTGATGTCGCTACTCACCTCGTCGAGCCGGTGCACCGCGTCGAGCATCCGGGGGCCGGCCAGTTCGGCGGCGGTCCGCGCCACGAGGCGGGCGGTCACCTCCGCGTGCCGACGCCGTACGCAGGTCAGCTCACCGCCTCCGACCGCCTGCTCCACGGCGAAGTCACGGACGGCGTCGAGCAGGCGGAACCGGAACGGCCCGGTGCCGCGAACGCTCAGCAGGCCCAGCTCGACCAGGCGGTCCAGCAGCGGAACCGGATCGATCGCGACGGTGCCGTCCCGGTCGGCCTCGTCGGCGAGCATCTCCTCGGCCATCTCCACCGACCACCGGTTGCCGAACATGGCGAGTCGCCGCAGCGCGTCGCGCTCGTGGGGCGCGAGCAGGCGGTAGCTGGTCGCCACCGCGTCCCGCAGGGTCACCCCCACCGCCGCCCGGGTGGCATCGGTGGCGTACGGGCGGCGGGCGGCCATCTCCGGCCCGTCCCACCGGCCACGGGCCTCCTCGGCCGAGGTGGTCAGGTCGAGGACGCGGTCGCCGTACCGGTCGAGAAGTTCGTTGAGGTCGAGCAGCCGCCCCCGGGCGGCCATCAGCTCGATGGCCAGTGGCAGGCCACCCAGCCGGCGGACCAGAGCCGCCAGTGCCGGCAGCTCGTCGGCGCCGGGGGGTTCCCGACGGACCTGGGCGAGCCGCGCGGTGAACAGCGCGACCGCGGGCCACGAGACGAGCGTGGCGGGGCCGGAGTGCTCGGCGGCCGGCGGCGGCACCTCGAGCGGGGCGACCGGCCAGACCCGTTCGCCGGGCAGTCCGACCGGGTGCCGGCCGGTGACCAGCACCCGCAGTAACGGCAGTACGGTGCCCAACCGGTGCAGTGTCTCGGCCACCGGGCCGGGGGCACGCTCGACGGCGTCCATGACCAGCAACGCCCGCCGGCCGGCGAGGCGGGCGACCAGTTCCGGTAACCGGGCGGCGCCGAGAACGGTCATCGAGGCGGCGAGTACGTCCGGCCCGTCCGAGCCCTCGCCGACCAGCACGCCGGCCACACCGCCCGGATGGGCGCGTGCCGCACCGTGGGCCACGGCGAGCGCGAGCGCGGTCTTGCCGACACCGGCCAGGCCGACGAGGCTGACCAGCCGGGGTCCGTGCTCCGCGGTCAGCATCGCGACCAACTCGGTGACATCGCGATCGCGTCCGATCAGGGCGACCGGGGGCGGGAGGGTGACCGGCGCGTCGGCCCGGGTCGTCTGCGCCGACGCGACGTCGACCGTGCCCGAGCCGACATCCGACGGCGACTCTCCGCCGACGGGGCCGCGGGCCGTGGCCAGGAACGCCGCCCGGACGACGCCGGTCAACCCCAACGCCGTGGCGAGCAGATCGACGGTGGTGCGCTGTGGCCGGACCGACCGGCCACGCTCCAGGTCCCGCACCGTGCGCACGCCGACCCGGGCACGGGACGCCAGTTCCGCCTGGGTCAGACCGGCGGCGCGCCGGTGCGCACGGAGCAGCTCCGGCAGCCCGGTACGACCGGCCGGGCTCCGCGACCGTCCATGATCCGGAGTCATGGGCACGAAGAGTACGGATCGACTCCGACCATCGGCAGTCGAGCGTCGTCCTGCCGACGTCCGCTCGCCGATATCCGACAGCCGGCCGGTTGATCGACGGGGATCGGTAGCCGGCGCCCTCAGAAGGGGTCAGAGACCCAGATCGCGAGCGATGATCATGCGTTGCACCTCGCTGGTGCCCTCGCCGATCTCGAGGATCTTCGAGTCCCGCCAGAACCGGGCGACCGGATACTCGTTCATGAATCCGTAGCCGCCGTGGATCTGGGTGGCCTCCCGGGCGTTGTCCACCGCGATCGTGCTCGCGTGCAGCTTCGCGATGGCGGCCTGCCGCTTGAACGGCTCGCCGGCCAGCATCCGGGCAGCGGCGTCGTAGTAGGCCAGCCGGGCGGTGTGCGCCTTCAGCTCCATGTCCGCGATCTTGAACTGGATGGCCTGGTTGTCGCCGATCGGGCGGCCGAAGGCGTGCCGCTCCTTCGCGTACTTGACGGACTCGTCGACGCAGCCCTGGGCGAGGCCGACGGCCAGCGCGGCGATGGCGATCCGGCCCTCGTCGAGGATCCGCAGGAACTGGGCGAAGCCCCGCCCCCGCTCGCCGAGCAGGTTGGCCGCCGGCACCCGGCAGTCGTCGAAGGTCAACTCGTGGGTGTCCGAGGCGGTCCACCCCACCTTGGAGTACCCCGGCGCGACCGTGAAGCCGGGCGTGCCGGTGGGCACGATGATCGTCGACAGCTCCTTGGAGCCGTCCGGGTTGGTGCCGGTCACCGCCGTGACGGTCACCATGGCGGTGATGTCGGTGCCCGAGTTGGTGATGAACGCCTTCGCGCCGTTGATCACCCACTCGTCGCCGTCCAGCACCGCCCGCGTCTGGGTGCCACCGGCGTCGGAACCGGTGCCCGGCTCGGTGAGCCCGAAGCCGGCCAGGGCCTCCCCGCTGAGCAGCCGGGGCAACCAGGTGGCCTTCTGCTCCGCCGTGCCGAAGCGGTAGATCGGCATCGCGCCGAGCGAGACGGCCGCCTCCAGCGTGATGGCCACGCTGGAGTCGACCCGGGCCAGCTCCTCCAGGGCCAGGCACAGCGCGAAGTAGTCGCCGCCCATCCCGCCGTGCTCCTCGTCGAAGGGCAGGCCGAACAGGCCCATCTTGCCCATCTGCCGGATCACCTCGTACGGGAAGGTGTGCCGCTCGTAGTGCTCGGCGATGACCGGAGCGACCACCTCGCGGGCGAAGTCCCGCACGCTCTCCCGCAGCGCCGCTTGTTCGTCGGTGAGCCGGAAGTCCATCTCATCCTCCTGGGGGACGGTGCCGTCGACGCTCGTGACGCCGGGACGGGTGGCGGTGCGGGTCAGACCGGGGTGACGCCGTGCCGACGCCGGGAGAAGTGGCGATCCTTGGTGCGTGCCGCCGCGAACCGGCGGACCAGCTCGTCGCGCAGGTCGTGCGGCTCGACGATGGCGTCCACGACCAGCTCACTGGCGAGCCGGACGACGTCGATGTCCTGCTCGTACTCGGCACGCTTGGCGGCCACGAAGGCGGCCCGCTCGTCCGCGTCCTCAATCGCCGCGATCTTGTTGGCGTAGACGGCGTTCACGGCGGCCTCGGCACCCATCACCGCGATCTTCGCGGTGGGCAGCGCGATCGTCGCGTCCGGCTCGAAGCCGGGGCCGGCCATCGCGTACAGGCCCGCGCCGTACGCCTTGCGGACGACCACGCAGATCTTCGGCACCGTCGCCTCCGAGATCGCGGTGATCATCTTGGCGCCGTGCCGGATGATGCCCTGCTTCTCCACGGCGCTGCCGACCATGAAGCCGGGTACGTCGCTGAGGAAGAGCAGCGGCACGTTGAACGCGTCGCAGAGCTGCACGAACCGGGTGGCCTTGTCGGCCGAGTCGACGAAGAGCACGCCGCCCTTGAACATCGAGTTGTTGCCGACCACGCCGATGACCTGGCCGTCGAGGCGGCCGAAGCCGATGGTCAGCTCCTTGGCCCACAGCGCCTGGATCTCGAAGAAGGAACCCTCGTCGAGCAGGCCCTTGACGTACCGGCGCATGTCGAACGCCTGCCGCTCGCTGGCCGGCACCAGCGCGGCCAGGTCGGCCTTCGCGGGCGCGGCGACGGGCTCGGCGGTGGGCGGCGCCTGGGTCCAGTTGGCCGGCAGGTACGACAGGTAGGTCTTCACCACGTCGAGCGCGTCGGCCTCGGTCTTGCAGAGGAAGTGCCCGACACCGGATTCGGCGGTGTGCACCTTGGCCCCGCCCATCGCCTCCAGGGTGGTCTTCTCCCCGGTGACCATCTCGACCATCCGGTCGGAGCCGAGATACATGCTGGCGTTGCCGTCGACCATGGCCACCACGTCGCAGAACGCCGGGATGTACGCCCCTCCGGCGGCGCTCGGGCCGAACAGCGCGCAGACCTGCGGGATCGAGCCGGAGGCGCGGACCTGGTTCCAGAAGATCTTGCCGGCCCCACGGCGGCCGGGGAAGAGGTCCACCTGGTCGGTGATCCGGGCGCCGGCCGAGTCGACCAGGTAGACCATCGGGACGCCGGTCCCGTAGGCCCGCTCGATGATCCGGATGATCTTCTCGACGGTACGGGCGCCCCAACTGCCGGCCTTCACGGTGGAGTCGTTGGCCATCAGGCAGACCTGCCGACCGTCGATCGTGGCGGTGCCGGTGACCACGCCGTCGGCCGGCAGGCCGTCGGCGAGCGCGTTGGCGTAGAGGCCGTCCTCGACGAAGGATCCCTCGTCGACGAGGAGCGCGACACGTTCGCGGGCGAAGAGCTTGCCCTTGGCCTCGTTGGCGGCGTGGTACTTGTCCGCGCCGCCGGACCGGGCCCGCTTGCGCAGTTGTTCCAGCGCCTCACCGTCGAGCGTCACGCCGACTCCCTCGCCCGTGCTGACCTGAACGATCGTTAGGCTATCGCATTCGCGCACCCTCCGGCGACCCGCGCCGCGCAGAGGTCGCTTCGAACGAAACATTGAAATCTATTAATCTCTATGGATAGGCTCCTGCCACCCCCTCTCGGATAGGAGTCAGCGATGACCTCACGACTCAGTCGGCTCGCTGTCGCGTTGGTCGCGACGGCAGGTGCCACGCTCGGCGTCACGGTCGCCAACCCCGCGCCCGCGTCCGCCGCGATGACCATCTGCTACAACACCAGCCAGGCAGGCGCCTACGCCGGCACCGCCAACCAGGCCGCCTCGATCTGGAACAACGCCACCGTCAACCTGACGCTCTCCGCGAACTGCGGCTCCAACCTGCGGATCTACCAGATCACCGGCGGCGGCTCGTACGCCGTGCGGACCAGCCTCGGCAACGGCCGGGTCTACATCGACACCCAGCAGGCGGCCCAGTACAGCCCGCTGCGGATCATGACCCACGAGATCGGGCACATCCTCGGCCTGCCGGACAACTACAACGGCAACTGCGCGATCCTCATGTCCGGCGGTAGCGCCGGCACCAGCTGCACCAACCCGTACCCGAGCACCGCCGAGGCGAACCGGGTGAGCAGCCTCTTCGCCGGCACGTTCAGCGCGACCGACCGCAGCGCGGACATCTTCCGTGACAGCTGGCCGGCGCCGCTCACCACCGTGGGCTGACCGAACGCGCACCACGGAGGGGCCGGCAGCTCGCCGGCCCCTCCCGCGTGTCCTCAGCCCGGCATCGGCGTCAGGCGCGTACGCGGACCCGCCCGCAACACGCCCGACGGCAGTTTCTTGCCGAGCAGTTCCTCGGCCAGTTCGGCCGTCTCGATCAGGGCCTCCAGGTCGATGCCGGTGTCGATGCCCATGTCGTGCAGCATGTGCACCGCCTCCTCGGTGGCCAGGTTGCCACTCGCCCCCGGCGCGTACGGGCAGCCACCCAGACCGCCCACGCTCGCGTCGAACTCGGTCACGCCCAACTCCAGCGCGGTCAGCAGGTTGGCCAGCGCCGTACCCCGGGTGTTGTGGAAGTGCAGCAGCACCGGCACGTGCGCGTTGCGGTCACGTACCGCGGTCAACAGCTCGCGGACCCGGCGCGGCGTGCCCATGCCGGTCGTGTCCCCGAAGGCGACCCGGTCCGCGCCGTCGCGGACCACCCGGTCGACGATGCCGGCGACACGACGCGGGTCGACGTCCCCCTCGTACGGACATCCGAAGCTGGTCGCGACGATCACCTCGACCCGCGCGGACGCGCCGTGCAGGAGATCGATCAGCTCGGCGATGTCGTCAAGCGACTCGTCGGTCGAGCGGTTGACGTTGCGGCGGTTGTGCGTGTCGCTGGCCGACACCACCACCTCGATCTCGGTGAAGCCGGCGGCCAGGGCCCGCTGCGCGCCCCGGGTGTTCGGTACCAGCGCCGAGTACCGCACCCCGTCGGCCTTCGCCGCCCGCCGCCACACCTCGTCGGCGTCGGCCATCTGCGGAATCGCCCTCGGGTGCACGAACGACACCGCCTCGATCCGGCGTACGCCGGTGGCGGAGAGCGCGTCGAGCAGCCGCACCTTGGCGTCGGCGGGAATCGGCTCCTCGTTCTGCAACCCGTCCCGGGGCCCCACCTCACGGATGGAGACGAAATCTGGCAGTTGGCTCATCGGTCACCTCGCTGTGACGTCGGATCGGAACAGGTCAGCGCATCCGGGAGACGATGCCCGTGTCGTAGGCGCCGGAGCGGAACTCCTCGTTGCCCAGCAGCTCGGCGAAGAAGGGGACGTTGTTCTTCGGGCCCTCGATCTGGAACGCGGCGACCGCTTCCCGCGCGCGTTCGAGCACCTCGTCGCGGGTCGAGCCGGTGACGATCAGCTTGGCCAGCAGGCTGTCGTAGAACGGGGTGACCGTGTTGCCCCCGGTGTAGCCGGAGTCCACCCGGATTCCCTCGCCGTCCGGCTCCACCCACGTCCTGATCACGCCGGGGCCGGGGAGGAACCGCTTCGGGTCCTCGGCGTTGATCCGCATCTCGATGGCGTGCCCGCTCGGCGCGAGCGCGTCCGGGTCGAACGTCGGCGCCAGCCCGGACGCCACCCGCAACTGCTCCTCGACCAGGTCGATGCCGTAGACGTACTCGGTCACCGGGTGCTCCACCTGAAGCCGCGTGTTCATCTCCAGGAAGAAGAACTCGTTCGTCGACGGATCGAGGAGGCACTCGACGGTCCCCGCGTTCCGGTAATCCACCGCCTCACCGGCGCGTACCGCCGCCGCCAGGAGGCGCGCCCGCAGTTCCGGCGAGACCGCCGGCGACGGGGATTCCTCGACCAACTTCTGGTTGCGGCGCTGCACCGAGCACTCCCGCTCGCCGAGCGCCACCACCCGGCCGTCGGCCAGGCCGAGGATCTGCACCTCGACGTGCCGTACCCGCGGGAAGTACCGCTCGATCAGCACCGAGCCGTCACCGAACATCCGCTCCGCGAAGGCGCGCACCTTGTCGTACTCGGTGCGCAGCGCGGCCTCGTCGGCGGCCACGCCCATGCCCATGCCGCCGCCGCCGGCGGCGGCCTTGACCATCACCGGGTAGCCGATCTCGGCGGCGGCCGTCACGGCCGCGTCCAGGTCGACGGCCGGGTCGGTGGTGCCGGGCGCGACGGGCACGCCGGCAGCGGCCATCAGGTTCCGAGCATTGATCTTGTCGCCCATCGCGCTGATCGCGTCCGCGCCCGGTCCGACCCAGATCAGCCCGCTCGCCTCGACGGTACGGGCGAACTCCGCGTTCTCCGACAGGAAGCCGTAGCCGGGGTGGATCGCCTGGGCGCCGGTCGACTTGGCGGCGGCGAGGATCGCCTCGACGTTGCGGTAGCTCTGCGCCGGGTTCGGCGGGCCGATGAGGACCGCCTCGTCCGCCTCGGCGACGAACGGTAAGTCGGCGTCCGCCTCCGAGTACACCGCGATCGCGCGGATGCCGAGCCGCTTGGCGGTCCGGATGACCCGGCGGGCGATCTCGCCCCGATTGGCGACCAGCAGTGACTCGATCATGTTTCCTCCCGGCGTCCGGATGTTGGGACGATGTCAGGGAATCATGACCGGCGTACTTCTGACGAGTCGGATCAGGCGAGCAGCGCGGCCAGCGTCGCTCCGCGCAGCAGCTCGGCACGACGCCGCCGGTCCACCTCGCCGCCGAGGAACGGGGTCGAGTTCATCAGGCCGAACGCGGCGTGCGCGAGCACCCGCGCCTCGCCGTCGGGCATGCCCGGGTGCAGCGCCGTGAGCACCGTCACCCACTCCTCGACGTAAAGCCGTTGCAGCCGCCGGATCCGTCGCCGCGGCTCCTCCGGCAGGCGGTCCAGCTCGTGCAGGTGCAGCGCGATCACCGCCGGGTTGGCCAGCGCGAACTCGACGTGGAAGTCGATCAGGGACTCCAGGACGCCGCGCGGGTCGTCCGGGTGCCCGGCGGCGCGTTCCCGCCCGCCGGCCAGCAGCCCCTCGCTCACCGGGATCAGCGCGGCGGCCAGCATCGCCTCCTTCCCGGCGAAGTGGTGATAGAGCGCCGGACCGGTCACCCCGGCTGCCGCGCCGATGTCGTCCATCGACACGCCGTGGTAGCCACGGGCGGCGAACAGACCGACCGCGATCTCCAGGATCTCGTCCTTGCGGGACCGACGCCGGCCCGTACCCGCCGCCCCCCGCGCCTGCTGCTCCACCGTCACCGGGCAAGCGTAGACCCGCGCGCCGGACCCGGTGGGGCGACGGTTACCGCTCGGTCGGTCGAGGCGGTCAGTCGTCCGGGTCGAGGTCGTGCTCCCGCCGCAGGGCGGCCGCCTCGTCAGACCGGTCGACCAGGTCCAGCGCACGGGCCAGCAACCACGCCGTCTGGCGGACCGGCCGCGAGCCGGCCGGCAGGCCACCGAGTACGCGACGCAGCAGCGGCTCCGCCTCGGCCGGCCGGTCCAGTCGGAGCAGCAGCTCACCGACGAGCGTCTCCACCTGGGCCGCCTCGGCGAACGCCTCGATCGACCGCAGCCGGTCGGGCACCCCGGCGAGCCGTTCCAGCGCCTCGTCCGGCCGGCCCTCCCCGGTCAGCACCCGCGCACCGGTCTCCGCCGTCATCGCCAGCTCGTACGTCACCGCAGGCGTCGGCTCCGGCTGCCCGGCCAACACCGCCGCCAGCCCGTCCGCCAGTTCGACGACGCGTACCGCCTCCGGCAGGTTGTCGGACCAGAACCAGGCGTACGCCTCCCGCCGACGGGCGCGCAACTCGTCCAGCGGCAGTCCGGCGAGCCGGTACGCGGTGGCGGCGGCCGCGAACCGCTCGGCGGCCACGGCGTCCCGGTCGGCGTCGTACAGGATCCCGCCGGCCTCCTCCAGCACCTGGGCCCGGTTGGGCAGGTTGTCCGGGCCGTCCAGGTTGACGGACAACTGCTCCAGCAGAGCCAGCGCGGGGTCGATCTCGCCGAGCCCGCTGTACACACCGGCCAGCAGGTGCCGGCAGCGGTCGGCCTCCGCCTGGGCGCCCAGCCGGTCCAGGCCGAGCACGGCCTCCTCGGCGACCTCCGCCGCCTCGGCGAGCCGACCCACCACCCGGTACGCGTTCGCCAGCTCCCAGCGCAGGAACGCGTCCCCCTCGGCGCCACGTTCCACGCAGAGCGTCACCGCCTCGACGAAGTCGTCCACCGCGTCGACGGCCCGGCCGGCCGAGAGCAGTGCCCGCGCGCGGGCGACCCGTACAGGCAGCTCCGCGTCCGCCGGCGCCACACGCAACGCCTCGTCGCAGGCGGCCACCGCCTCCGCCGGATCGTCGACCGTCCGCGCGCAGGTCAGGCAGGCCGCCACGACCAGCTCGTCGATGCCCAGCTCACGGGCGATCCGGCGGGCCTCCTCGGCGGCGGCGCGGGCCTCGTCGACCCGGTCGGACTGCTCCAGCAGATGCGCCCGGTGCAGCGCGATCCGGGCCGCCAGGTGCTCATCGCCACCCGCGTCGGCGGGTACCCGGTCCAGTGCGGCCAGGGCGTCCGCCCAGCGTTGCCGGTGCAGCAGCGCCAACGCCAGCCGGTCGTGCCCGGCGGCCCGCTGCCGGGCGTCACCGAGCCGATCCAGCGCCTCGGTAGCCTCCCGCACCAACGTCAGCCCCTCCTCGGCGTGCTCGTCGTCGCGGGTCAGCAGCACACCGAGCCGCCCCGCGACAACCTGGGCGGGCAGCTCCTCGCCCGCCGAGCGGTACAGCTCCAGCGCCGCCCGGTTCAGCTCGACCGCGCCCTCGATGTCGTCCTCGTCGCCCCGCTCGGCCGCCCGCAACGCCAGCCGGTGCGCGACCGTACGCGACGGCAGGTCGGCGCCGTCGAACCGGTCGTCGTACGCGGCCAGCGCCGCCTGGAAGGTGGCCCGGTCGTGCCGGCCCCAGCTCTCCTCGGCGAAGGTCAGCAACTCGTCGGCGTCGACGGGCAGATCCGCAGTGGGCACCTCGACGGGTGCCCGGTCGGGCCGTTCGGGCACGGGCGCTGCCACACCGGTGGGCGCGTCCCCACCCGCTCGGGCCGGACGGCGACGGACGCTCGCGGAGAGCGGCAGGTGCTCGCCGCCGGGCCGGACGGCGAGCCGCCGCGCGATCCACTGCGACTGGTGGGTGGTCCCGTTGCGGGCGTCGAAACGGGCGGCCAACTCGGTCGCCGTCCGGGCCAACTCGTCGGCCAGCGCCGACGCCGGCACCTCGGCCGCCGGCCGTCCCTCGGCGGCCCGGCGGTACACGGTCGCCCCGCCGGCCTGACGCAGCGCGGCGGCGGCGGTCGCCGCGAAGTGCATGGCGGCGGCCGGCGACGGCGGCCGGTCCAGCCAGTCCAGATGCCGCTCGACCAGCTCGACCGCCCGCGCCTCGTTGCCGGTGAGCGTGCAGAACTCCACGTGGTCGCCGATGTCCCACAGGTCGGCGAGGCTGCCGCGCAGCTTGCGGTACGCCTCACGGTGCGCGTCGCGCGCCGACTCACCCCGACCGGTACGCAGGTACGGCAGGAGGAGCGCCGTGAGGATCGCCTGCGGCTGCTCGGTGCACGTGAGCCGGCCGGCGAGCACCGGCTCGGCGAGGGCCACCGCCTCGGCGTCCCGACCGGTGTCGGCGAGGTAGCCCACCTGACTCGTCGGGTCACAACCCGCGCAGTCGGACAGGTCGTCGCGAGGCGTCGTCTGCCACAGCCGGTACCAGTGCGCGGCGGCCTCGGCGTCACCCACGTGGTCGGCGACCCGGAACCGGTGCTTGTGGACGGTCTGCAGGCTGTGCCCGCCGGCCCGGTAGCGCCGCTCCATGTCGTCGAGCACGGCGTACGTGCGGTCCAGCGGCACCTCGGGGAACTTCAGCAGCCCTGAGATCATGTACTTGAAGTGCCACAGCAACTGGTGCAGGTGGCGCTGGTGGTAGGGCTGCGGGTCGCGGTCGAACTCGGACAGGCACCACGAGAACGTCACGAACGACTTCGCCGGCTCGCCGCCGTAGACGTACCCCGTCGTCGCCTGCATCCGCGTGACGAAGGCGAGGTGCCGGTCGTCGGCGGCGTCCACCCGGCGCAGCAACTGCTCCAGCGCGGCGATCTGCCCCGCCCCGTAGGGCATGTCGGCGATGCCGCGCAGCACCCGCCACAGGTCCTCGTCGCTCATGCCTGCTCCCGTCCCGGCACGGCCCGGCCGAGCAGGCCGAGGAAGGAATCGTTCAGCAGCGCGGCGTCGGCCGCGCGGATCGGATGGTGCCCGAGCAGCAGCGCCTGCCCGTACAGCGCCTCGACGGCGAGCCCGACCAGCTCCGGGTCGCCCAGCACGGTGACCCGCCGCACCAGCGGGTTGCGGTGGTTGAGCACCAGTTGCGGGCGGTCCGGTGGCGCGGTGGCGGCGAGCGCGTCGAGCACCCCGCCCCACAGCTCGTCGGCCCGGTCGCGGCTGGCGGCGAGCTGGTCGTTGAACGCCGCCGACCGGCTGACCAGGTAGAGCGCCGGCAGCGAGACCGGGTCGTACGCGCGGATGACCACCTCGCAGCCGGACCTCTCGACGGCCCGCTGCGCGGCGGTGAGGAACGGCCGCAGCGCCAGTTCCACGGACGGGTCGAGGGCCTCGAACCGGGTGGTGAGGTCGCTCGGCTCGAGCCGTTCGATAAGCACCGAGCGGTCCACCGCCGGCAGCCGCTCGATCAGCTCGGTGTCGTACGTGTAGCCGGCGTTGACCACCGCCAGGTCCTGTGCGGCGGCCACCGCGGCGAGCTGACGGAACTCGTCGAGGCTGGCCGCGTAGCGGACCACCCCGTAGCGTTCCCGGAACTCGGCGAGGGTGAGCGTGCCGACGTTGGTGTCCATCGGCCACCACCTGTCGACCAGCCGCAGCATGTCGTCGTCGTGCAGGGCCAGCGCCTTCACGCCGAGGTGGTGCACCTGGAGGAACTCGGCCAGCCGGTGCGGGTCGTGTCGCGCGAGCCGGACCAGCCAGCCGCGCACCTGGTCGCCGAGCGCCTCCCGGGTCGCGGTCAGCAGGGTGTCCTCGTACAGGGCCTCCCGGCTGGCCGTCGGACGCAACTCGGTCGCGTCGACGACGCAGTGCGCGAAGAACGCCCAATCCGGCAGCAGGCCGTCGGCGTTCTCGGTGAGCAGCATCCGCTTGAGGTAGACGCGGTGCCCGGCACGGGCCGCCGGGTTCACCGGGGTGGGCAGGATGACGGCGACACCGGTCAGCCCGGCCTCGGGAACACTCAGCGGCAGCACGTCGAACGGGTCCACGCCGAGCGTCTCGCGGGCGTACGCGATCAGCGCCGCCCGGTCGACCGGCGCTCCCGGCGTCGTCGGCCAGGGCGGTTCGCCGACGGTGGTGACCACGTCGCCGACCCGGACGGTGACGGGCAGCAGCGATCCGAAGAGCCGCGCCAGGTCGACGACCGTCGGGGTGCTGAACCACTGGTCGGCGTCGCGGCGGGGCACCAGCGTCACCGTGGTGCCCGGCTCGGCGCGGGCGGCCTCCGGTGGCGCCACGCTCACCGCGTACCGGCCGTCGGCGTACCCGGTCCACCGGACGGTGGGGTTGTCGCCGTGGCGGGTGAGCACCTGGATCTCGTCGGCCACCAGGAAGCAGGAGAGCAGGCCGATGCCGAACTGGCCGAGGAACTCGTGCCGGGAGAAGCCCAGCTCGTCGCGCTTGGAGCTGCGGCCGATGGTCGCCAGCAGCTCGTGCACCTGCGCCTCGGTCAGGCCGACGCCGGTGTCGTGCACGCGCAGGGTGCCGTCCCCGGTGATCTCCGGGGGCTCGATCCGGACCAGCGCCGGCGCGTCCGGCTCGGTGGTACGCCGGGCGGTGATCGCGTCCACGGCGTTCTGAAGCAGCTCACGGACGTAGACCCGAGGGCTGCCGTAGAGGTGGTGGCTGAGCAGGTCGACCACGCCACGTAGGTCGACCTGGAAGGTGTGGTCCACTTCTGTGCTCTCCCGGGTCCCGATGCCGGCGCTCACCGTACCCAAGATCACCGACTGCCCGCGTCCCCCTTTCGCCCGGCGACTTGACCCTCGACCCGGTCGAACCGGCACGGTCGGCGGCATGATCTCTTCCGCTCTGGGCCGGGACTTCCGGCTGCTCTGGTCCGCCGCAGTGGCGTCCCGCTTCGGGGACGCGCTGCGGACGCCGGCGTTGGCGTTGCTGGCGGCCACGCTGACCCGCGACCCCCGCGTCATCGCCGCGGTCACCGTGGCCGCGCAGGTGCCGCCGCTGCTCTTCGGCCTGCTCGGCGGGGTGTACGCGGACCGCTGGGACCGCCGCCGGACGATGGCCGGCATCGACGGGGTACGCGCCGCGGTGGTGGCGGCGGTGGCCGTGGCGGTGGCCTTCGACCGGGTCGGCATCGGGCTTCTGCTGGTGGCGGCGTTCCTGCTCGCCTCGCTGGGAACACTCTTCGACGCCGCCTCGTTCGCGCTGCTCCCGACCCTGGTGTCGCCGGCCGCGCTGCCCCGGGCGAACGGCCGCCTCCAGGCGGGTTCGGCGGTGGCGGGCGGTTTCCTCGGCGCCCCCGCCGCCGGTGTGCTGTTCGCCGCCGCTCCCGCCCTGCCGTTCGCTCTCGACGCCGTCACCTTCGCGGTGGCCGCCCTGTTCGTGCTCGCCCTCGCCCCTCCGGCCGCCGTCCGAGCGAGGCCGAACACCGGGCGCGGGTCGGTGCGGGGCGACATCGTCGAGGGAGTGCGGTGGTTGCGCGCGCACCGGACCATGTGGCGGGTCACCCTGCTCGCCGCGGCGAGCAACCTGGCGATCTCCGGCATCATGGCGGTGCTGGTGCTCTACGCGCTGGACGTGCTGCGCATACCGCCGGCCGGGTACGGGCTGTTCGCCGCGTCGGCGATCCTCGGCGGAGTGGCCGGGGCGCTGGCATCGGATCGGCTCGCCGCCCGGCTCGGCACCGTACCCGCGCTGCGGGCGGTTCTCGCCGCGGAGACCGTCGCGCTGACCGCTTTCGCGCTGGCCCGGCATCCGGTGCCGGGCGGGCTCGCGCTGGCCGTCTTCGCCGGCGGGACGGTGGTGTGGAACAGCCTGTGGGCGTCGTACGGTCAGCGGCAGGTGCCGTCGGGGCTGCTCGGCCGGGTCGGCGCCGCCCAGCGGATGGTCGGTCTGCTCACCGCCCCCGTCGGCGCGGGCCTCGCCGGGCTGGTCGCCGCCGCACACGGGACGGTCCCGGTGGTGGGCGCGGCGGCGGGTGTCTTCGCGCTGGTGACGGTGGTGGCGTGGCGGATACTGCGACCGGACGGAAAATCGCCCCAACCTTTTCCGCCCTCCCGTGCGTCTGTCGGGTGACGCGCACCGCGGACGGCCGGAAGGGGTGCGGATGGGATCGACGGCGGACGACGGCCGCGACGGCTACCTCGCCTTCGTGGAGAGCAACCAGCACCGGCTCCTGCGCGCGGCCTTCCTGATCTGTGGCAACCGGCACCAGGCCGAGGACCTCCTCCAGGACGCCCTGCTGAAGCTGGCGCTGCGCTGGACCTCGGTCCGCGACGGCGATCCCGCCGCGTACGTGCGGGCCATCCTCTACCGGGACGCGGTGTCCTGGTGGCGGCGTCGTCGCCGGGAATGGCTCAGCGCCGCGCCGCCGGAGCGGGCCGCGCCGGACCGGGACGGCGCGCTGCGGCTGACCCTGCACGACGCGCTGGGGACGCTGCCGCCGCGCCAGCGGGCCGTGCTGGTGCTGCGGTACTACGAGGACCTCACCGAGGTCGCCACGGCCGAGGCGCTAGGGGTGACCGTCGGCACCGTGAAGAGCCAGTGCCATCTGGCGCTGCGCCGCCTCAGGGAGGTCGCACCCGACCTCACCGGGAACGACCGACCGGGTCGGGACGCCAACGGTGTGGAGGTGACCCGGTGAAGGAGCAGGACCTGCGTGACCTGTTCACCATCAGCGTGCAGGATGTGCTGCCCACCGCGCCGGCGTCGGCCGGCTGGGATCGGGCGCGGCGTACCCGGCGTACCCGGCGGGCCGTGGGCGCGGTCGTCGTCGCCGTGACGTTGGCCAGTGGCGTGGCCGTCGCCCTGCGACCGTCCGCTGGTCCACGCCTGGACCATCCGGTGGCGCCCACCGTCGAGCCCACCCACGCCGGCCCGGTGCAGCGCCCGCCCGCCAAGCTGACCTTCCCACCCGATCCGTTGAGCCGGATCAGCGGTCCGCCGACCGTGGCGCTGTCCGCGCGACCGGTCCAGCGGGCGCTGGCGCTGTTCCAGCCGCTCAACGAGGAGGGCCAACCGGACGGCCCGATCCGAATCCTCGGCGACGACGGCGTGGTCCGCAGTCTCGACGTGGTGACGCCGGCACCCACCTGGGACGAGAGCGGCAACGAGGCGACAGCGGTCAAGCCGGGAGTCCTGTCGCCGGACGGCCGGTGGGCGGCGTTCGCACAGACCGATGAGCTGATCATGGTCGACCTCACCACGGCGGGCGTACGTCGCGTCCCGCTCGACGGTTACCTGGAGTTGGTGGTGTGGGCGCACGACCGGGTGCTGGTCGGCGGCGACAACCGGACGTACGTGGTGGAGCGGGACACGGAGGCGGCCAGTACCACCGACGTGTCGGCCTGGAACGTGGTCACACCCGATCCGGAGGCCGGTCGTGGGGCGGCTCTGCTCGAGATGGTCGGCGAGCGCGGTGGCCTGAAGCTGCGGAGCCGTACCGCCTTCGACAGCCCGGTCCGCTCCGAACAGCCGATCACCGTGGACGCGCTGCCGCCGCCCTATGAGGTGAAGGAGTTCTACGGCCGGGGTTGGCTGCACGGGGGCCGGTTGGCCAGCGCCGGGTGGATCGTCAACAGCCAGATCGACGGCGCCGAGGGGGTGGCCGTGCTGGATTCCCGCACCGGCTCGGTGACTCACCTGCTCGACCTCGGGCGGGACCGCGCCAAGGGCTGCTGCCCGGTGTTGGGCTGGGACAACAAGGGGGCGGTGCTGCTACGCCTGGAACCGGCGGCCCTGGCGCGCTGGGACCCGGAGAGCGGCGCGATCACCGGGATCATCGCCGACCTGCGCGGCGTGCTGGCGCTGCCCGGCTGAGGCAGGACGTGCTCGCGCCGGCCGACTGAGGCGCGGCGCGCTGGAGCTGGCCGGCTGGGCCTCGGGGGTGCCCAGCCGGCCGAGCCCGCGTCTCAGGCCGCGATGCCGCCGGGCTGGTCGCCCTTCACCACAGGCGCCCGGACCAGGTTGCCCCACTCCGTCCACGAGCCGTCGTAGTTGCGCACCTGCGGGTAGCCCAGCAGGTGCCGCAGCACGAACCAGGTGTGGCTGGACCGCTCGCCGATCCGGCAGTACGCGATCACGTCGTCGTCCGGGCTGAGCCCGAGCTGGTCGGCGTAGATGGCCTTCAACTCGTCGGCGGACTTGAACGTGCCGTCCTCGTTCGCGGCGGACTTCCACGGCTTGTTGACCGCGCCCGGGATGTGTCCACCCCGCAGCGCGCCCTCCTGCGGGTAGTCCGGCATGTGCAGCATCTCGCCGGTGTACTCGCCCGGCGACCGCACGTCGACCAGCGGCCGGCCCACCGCGATGTGGGCCATCACCTGCTCGCGGAACGCGCGCAGCGGCGCGTCGTCCCGCAGCGGCACCGGATAGTCGGCACGGGGCCGGGCCGGCTTGTCGCGGGTCAGCTCGCGCCCCTCGGCGACCCACTTCTGCCGGCCGCCGTCGAGCAACCGCACGTCGGCGTGGCCGAAGAGCGAGAAGACCCAGAGGGCGTACGCGGCCCACCAGTTGAAGTTGTCGCCGTAGAAGACGACGGTGTCGCCCCGACCGATGCCCTTCGCGGCGCACATCTCGGCGAAGCTCGTCGCGTCGAGGTAGTCCCGGGTGACCTGGTCGTTCAGGTCGAGGTGCCAGTCGACCTTGACGGCGCCGGGGATGTGACCGGATTCGTAGAGCAGGACATCCTCGTCGGACTCGACCACGACAAGGCCCTCGTCGCCCAGGTGCTCGGCCAACCAGTCGGTGGTGACCAGCCGCCGCGGGTCGGCGTACGACTGGAAGCGGGGATCAGGATCGTTCGGCACAGACATGATCCCCAAGGTACGCCGCCAGAGCCTCGGCTGACCGGCCATCGGACGTGACGCGGCGCTCGCCGGATCTCGTCAAGGATGTGCGGGACTGTTCGGAACGGCTTGGGCGGTTCCCGACACACCGACTGCCACTCAGGCTTGAGCGCAGAGAGAGATCCATAGGAAAAACATCTGCGCCGAAGGAGACCAGGAAGTGATCAAGAGAATCGCGTCAAGCGTCATCGCCGTGGCGGCTACGGCCGCCGTCGTCGGTACGCCCGGCACCGCCCAGGCACAGACCAGGGGCCAGGCAGCCGCGGCCACCTATTGTTACGCGGTCGCCGACGTGCCCTGGTACCGGAGTCCGAGTGTCTACGCCACCGGTCACATCTACTGCGACCCCTGGGCCGACGCCGAGATCAAGGTGACGATCACCGCCAACGGCGCCAGCAAGGGTTCGACCTCGACGGGCTACGCGGCTCCGCACATCAGCGACACCGCTGTTGGCCAGAACTGGAGCGGCAACCAGGTGTGGTGCACGGTGGTTTCTGGCACCTACTACACCGACGGCGGTTCCTACCCCGTCTACGACAGGACGTGTGAGTCTGCCGGCTTCTAGGGCCTCAGAACACCGCGTGGGTTGATGCCGGGGGGCCGCCAGGGCGTCGGACGGCGCGAGTGAGCGTGGTCCGGGCGCTGCCGTCCGGACCACGCTCGGTCCGAAAGGGATCGTTTGCCAAGTGGTCAGTCGACGATCGGCCCGAGCAGCGGACGCTTCGCGGTCACCGTGTCACCGGACGACCGGCCGGTGAGCCGACGCTTGATCCACGGGGCCAGGTACTGCCCGGCCCAGCGCAGGTCGGCCGCGCGGGCGGCGAGCCACGGTGACGGTGCCGGGTGCGGCGGGACCAGCAGCCACTCCTCGTCGCAGCCCACGCCGAGCGCGTTCAGCACCTGCCCGGCGACCCGTCGGTGCCCGGCCGGGGAGAGGTGCAGCCGGTCGGTGCTCCACAGCATCGGGTTGAGGAACGTGTCGTCGGCGTACAGGTCGACCAGGATCGCGCCGTGCCGCTCGGCGGTCTCGCCCACCGCCTGGTTGAGCAGTTGCACCCGGGGAGCGACGAGACGCTGACCGGGCAGTCGGGCCATCACGTCCGCGAATCGGAAGAGCAGCACGTCCGCGCCGCCCGAGCGGAGTTGCCGGACGACATCGTCGAAGCGGGAGACGAGTGTCTGCGGGTCGAAGGTGCGGCGCAGGACGTCGTTCCCGCCGGCCGCGAAGCTGATCAGGTCGGGCTTCATCGCCACCGCGGAGGGCACCTGCTCGGCGACCACGCTGGGGAAGAGCCGGCCCCGAATGGCGAGGTTCGCGTACCGGAAGTCCGGGCCCGCCTCGGCGGCGAGCCGGGTCGCCACCAGGTCCGCCCAACCCCGGAAGGTGCCATCCGGGTACGCGTCGTCCATACCCTCGGTGAAGCTGTCCCCGACCGCGACAAAACTGCGCCAGCGCACCCGCGCCCCCCTCACGCCACCCGTTGCCTGCGGCGACCAGTCTTTCACCGGGGGCGCGTCGGCCGATGCCCCGACCGGCCGACGTGGCGGAGGTCATGCGCACGCTTTGATCGAGAGCCTTGATCGGGGGCTTGATCGACACGAGTTCACCGATATCGCGGCATTCCGGTCGGGTTGACACCGCAACTTCGGCGAACGCGCGTCGATCATCCGCCACGTCAAGCCGCTGCCTCACTGACCTGGCGCGTTCTCCTTGACGTACACACCAGCGCCAGGCAGCGACTCCGTGAGGCCTTGCATCTTCAGGATGAGGAAGACCCGGTCCGCAACGAAGCTGGAGACTTCGTACTGCTCACACAACTCGGCGCGGCTGGGCAGGCGCGAGCCGGGTGGGAACTCCCCGGACTGGATTCGCTTGATCACATCTTCGGCTACGCGCTGGTAGGCGTACTGCGGCGGCACTGGCGGTTCCCCTATCGATCGGCACCTCCCACTTAATCACCCATGGCGAGTGCTTGACTAGCAATGGTTAGCCATGGCAGGTTTCTGGTAGCGCCCCTATCGGTCGGCAACTGGCGGGGTGCTCGGATAGCGGTCCGGTCACTTGATCAGGGATCGGTGGCCGGACCTGCTCCTTGCGGGAGGTGCAGTGATCGAGCGTGAACTACCCCGGTCAGAGTGGGTTCCGATGCTGGCCAGACGGATCATTCGACGGCACTGGATTTTGGGATCCTGCGAACGGTGTCACGGTCGGGCCGGAACGTGCGGAGCACTGACCTGGGCTCGGAAGCGCGTCGTGGCATACCGCCAGGTCGACGATCGGCCGACCAGCTAGGCCCGCCGAAACGGTGTCGCCAATCCGGCGGATGTCGGGGTGCCCTGGCCCGTCAGCAGGCCCCACAATGGAGGGCCGGTCACCGGGCCGGGTAGCGGGGAGGGCCTAGTTGAGTCAGGCAAGCGAGCCGAGCCCCGCCGGGCCGGTCCCGGCGGCGGACACGCCGTCGCGCACCACACGGACCCGTCAGATCCGACTCGTGGGGCTGGTCGTCGCGTTGGCCGTCCTGGCGGCCGCCCTCGTTCCGATCGTCCTCGCCATGGGCCCGCCGACGCGGGACGAGTTGCTGGAGGACGCTCAGCTCAAGGGCAAGCAGCAGCTCATCATCGGGGTGAAGGACGACCAGCCGGGCATCTCACAGCGCCTTCCGAACAACGTCTGGAAGGGCTTCGACGTCGACATCGCGTACATGATCGCGAGCTACCTCGGCTTCGACCACTCGCAGGTGCGCTTCGTGCCGATCGAGAGTGAGGACCGGGCCCGTCGGCAGGCCCAGGACGGCGAGGGTTTCGTCACCGTCGACCTGGTGATCGCCTCGTACAGCATCAACGACAAGCGCCGGGAGGAGGGCGCGGTCTTCTCGGCCGCGTACCTGCACACCGAGCAGTCGGTGGTGACGTTGAAGGACTTCAAGGGCCAGGTGAGCAGCCTGGAGGATCTGCGTGGGCTGACGGTCTGCTCGCTGACGACCTCGACGTCCATCCAGCGCCTCGCCGAGGCCGGCGCCACGCCGGTGGGCCGGAACCGGATCAGCGAGTGCATCCAGGAGATGTACGACGGCAAGGTGCAGGCCGTCACCACCGACGCGGCGATCCTCGCCGGCTTCGTCACCGGCGACCAGCCTGGCGACGACGGCCAGCGGTTCCCGGTGACCCTGAAGAACGTCAAACCGTTGCGGCACTGGGACATCGGCTCGTCGCCGCAGGAGCGGTGGGGCGTCAACACCGGCCCCAACAAGGCCCTGCTCGACCTGGTCGACCTGGCGCTCTACGAGTCGGCGAAGGACGAGGAGAACTCGGCCTGGGAGAACGCGTTCAACGCCAACCTGCGTTGGCAGCAGGGCTACAACCTTCCGCAGCCGGTCGCGGAACAGCAGCAACCCGATCCGAGGAAGGTGGAGGTGCGACAGTGGCCGTGGGAGAGGATCGCACTGCCGCCCCCGGCGCACCCCGGGTCGTTCCCGGTTCACACTGGGCCGTTCGCCCGCGTCGGATGGCGGGGGCGCGGCAGGCGCAACAGTGGCTGCTGACCCTCCTACCCGCCTTCCCCGTCCTCCTGCTGGTGCTGCGGCTCTGGCAGCTCAGCCAGCAGGACATGTCCACGATGCTGCTGCTGGTCCAGTACGTCAGCCCGCTCGGCCTGCTCAGCGCCCTCCTGATCGCCCTGGTGTGGGCGTTCCCCGTTGTCGTGCTCACTTTCGGTGTCCTCGGTCGGCTGCTCCGGCTCAGCGCTCCTGACCGGTTCGACCCGGAACGCTCCCTGTTGGCCTCGGGGACGGCACGTACCCCGGGATGGGTGATCAGCGCGGCGGTCGCGCTGGCGGCGCTCACCTGGCAGCTCCGCTTCCTGCCGTCGCTGCTGATGCTCGGCCTCTGGCTGCTGGCGCTGCGCACCCGCTACCTGCACCCGGATCAGCCGACCCGCATCCTGTTCGTCAGCGTGGCCCTGCCGTCGGCGGCGGCGGTCCTGGCGTACAGCGTGCTCGGACCCGCGATCTGGACGGCGTACCGGGAGGGCGAGCTGGCCACCGCCGCCCTACTGGCGGTGCCACCCGCCGCCACCCTGCTGCTCACCGGCCCGATCCCCGGGTGGATCGCGCCGGCGTTGACCCACGGCCTGGCATTCACGGTCGCCGCGGTGCTTCCGGTGGTGATGGGCGCGGTCTTCCTCCGGGTGCCGCTGCTGCCCATCGCCGCCGTCGAGGTGGTCCCGAAGGAATCGGCCGCGACGGCCCCGGAAGTCCCGGCGTCGACAGCCCCGGGCGGCCCGGCCCCGCGGCCGTTGGACAGCACGACCTCAGCGGCCCCGGGCGCCCCCGGAAACGGCGGCACGGCAACCCCGGCCGGCCCCCCGTCCGCCGCCGACGGCCGGCAGGTGGTGCTCGGCGCGCTCATCACGGTGACCGACACGTCGACGATCGTGCTGGACCGGACCGCCACCGTACGGTTCCTGCCGAACGGGTGGGTCGAGTCGCAGGTTCTCTGCCCGCAGCCGGCGGCGGTTCCGTACAGCCTGGTGTCGGTGCGTGGCTGGCCGGTGGAGGAGACCGCCCTGGACTGGATGATGCCCCGCCGGCCGGTGGCCGACCCGGACGTCCGCTGCGAGGGCCGCCTCCCCGCCGCGAGGTGACAGGACGGAGGGACCAGCCACCCCCTAGGTGGCCGGTCCCTCGTCGTAGCCGGTGGCGCGACCACCGGGGTTGCTTCAGCCGAGAAGAACGCCCCACGGCTGGCCGGCGGGCACCGCCGCGTCGGCCAGCACCCGGCCGTTGGCGGCGTACCGGACCAGGCGGTAAGCCGGCGCGTCGTCGCCCGGCGTCGCGGTGTTCACCTGGGCCACGAGGGTTCCATCGGCGGCGAAGACGACGTCGACCGTTGCCCCGTGGCCGGTCGGCTTGCGCCAGGCCGTCTTGAGGGGTGCCAGCTCGATGACCGCCCCGCTCGCGACTTCGACCCGGTAGGTGCGGAACTCCCAGGTGCAACCGCACTCACCCGGGTTGGGCACGTGGGTGCTGACCACCGCCGTCCGGCCGTCCGCGGAGATCCCGGCCACTCTGTCGATGACGCGGTCGGCGGGGATGCGGGGACTGATGGTGCGCCGCGTACCTCGCCCGTTCCCGATGCTCACCGTCCGCTTGGCGGCCTGGGCCCACCATCCGTTGTCCACCGTCGGGCAGTCTGACTGGTGGTTGGCAAGGACCCTACGGCCGGTCCCGTCGGCATTGATGGCGACCACCGTCCAGTCTCTCCCCCGACCTACGCTGAACAGCACACGCTGGGAATCGAGCCAGCTCGGCGTGCAGGTCCACCCGCTCTGCGTCCCGACGACGTGCTGCTGCGTGCCGTCGAAGGCGCTGATAACCAGTCGGCCGGCGGACGGCTCCAACCAGGCGATTCGCTCGCCGTTCGGGGAGACGACGGTCGGGCTCTCGGCGGTGCCGCTGTGCGGCCGACCCGTTCGCACCACCTGCCAGGTCCCACCCGAGGTAAGCCGCCAGATCCGGGCCGGGTCGTTCTGCTTCTGGCCGAACTCCTGTTCCGTGTACCAGGTCAGCCGCGGCCATTGCGTCGACCCGGTGTCCGGGCGGGTTGGAACGACGGGCGGTGCGGCGGCGCTCGCGCCCGGCACGGCGCCACCCGCACCGGCGGCAGAGGTGTCGCCCGTCGCCGTGACAGCGCTGCCGGGTGCGGTGACAGGGTTGCCGGGGGCGGTGACCGCCGTACCGGTTCCGGCGGGGACATCCGTGGCATCCGGGCCGGCGGTGCCGCAGGCCGCGGCACCGAACGCCAGGAACAGCAGAACTGCGGTACCGACGATCACGCCAGAGCGGTGGGCCGGGGCGGCGGGGCGGGTGAACGGGCCGAGGTTCATCGTCTGCATCCTCTGCGACAGGTGGTCGAATTTGACACCACCCATGACGAGCCCTTGGCCCTGGCGAGTTGCCGTTCTCGGGCGTCGCTATCCGACAGTCGAATCCGTTGGCACCGGCAACCATTTCCGCGGTTCACGGACGGTGATCAACGCCCGCCAGACGATCCGGGTGGGGACAGCGGAAGGGCGGGCCACCCCGAGGTGACCCACCCAGTTCCGGTGCTGCTCGTCAGTCCACGACGGCGAGTATGTGAATGCCCTTCAGGCTGGCCGGCTCGGCGGTTTCGGAAATCTTCTTGCCGTCTTCGTCCACCAACAGCGCGGCGTATCCACTACCGGCCTGGACCCGCACGATCATCGAACCGTCGGCCCGGAAGATCACCTGCCGCGGCTTTCGGCCCTCCAGAGGCAGTCGGATCTCCTCGCCCGTCCGGGTATCGCGCACCACGCAGACGTCGGGACCGGTCCCGTCCTCGCTGCCGGGGTCGGGTTGGTACAGGGCGATGCGATCGCCATTCGGAGAAAGGCTGGCGACGTCCCCATTTCCCCAGGTGCCCCTCGGGCCCAGCCCCGGCATGTCACGCTTCCGGTTGCCGCTGCTGTCGAACAGCGTCACACCACCATCGATGCTGATCATCGCGATGACCTCGCCGTCAGCAGACCAACGAGCATTACATCCCGCACGCTCGTTCGCCCACCAGCGCACGGTCTTCTTCGCTGAGTGCGTGTCCAGCACCCCAACCCGGCCAGGCCCAACCGCCGGATCCCACTCGCGGAACAGCAGGTACCGCCCATCCGGCGACCAGACCGGGTTGACGCAGGTCGGCTCGACCTCTTTGCGCATCTGCTGCCGGTCCGAGCCGTCGACGTTGGCCGTGTAGAGGTTGGTGCCCCCGTCCGCGTCGATCTGCACCCAGGCAACCCGACGCCCGTCCGGCGAAATGCTCGCGCGGATCAGTGCCGTGGGTTCCGGCAAAGCCGCCAGTTGCACCACGCTGTCCCCAGGGTTCCAGGACCGTAGATTCGCGTTCCTGGCATCGACCCCCGAGGCGGGACCGTAGAAGAGTTTGCCGAACTGTACGGCCGGGGTGTTCGTGCCGGTCCCGCTGCTGGGCGGGACACCGGGGGCGTCGGCGCTGGTGGAGGGTGTCGGGGTGAGCGACAGCGACGGCGTCGGGGTCGCCGTGACCGACGGGGTGTCGGCGGGCAGCGGGTTCGGGGACTGGTTCGGCCGGATGGCGAAGGCGGTGCCGGCCGCCGCCGCGATCAACACCAGGGCGGCGGCGGAGGTGGCAACCGCGCGCTGGATGCCGAGCCGGCGGGAGGCGCGCAGCGTACGGTCCCGCAGGTCGACCGGGGTGACCTCGTCGGCCAGGGCGGCCAGGTCGAGCCGGAGGCGCTGGTCGTTCATCGGCTGCTTCCTTCCAGTACGTACAGCTCGGCGAGCTCGGGCGCCACGGCGCGCAACCTGGCCAGCGACTTGGCCGTCTGGCTCTTCACGGTGCCGATCGTGACCCCGAGCAGTTCGGCGGCCTCCGCCTCGGTGCGGTCCTCGAAGAACCGCAGCACCAGCACGGCACGTTGCTTCGGGGAGAGCTTCGCCAGCGCCGCCCGCAGGGTGAGCCGCAAACTGGTCTGATGGGCGTGATCGGGGGCCGAGCCGCCTCCGCGTGGCTCGGGCAGGTCGCCCGGCATCGACTCGGGAATCCGGCGCCGTCGCCACCAGGAGACCTGCAGGTGGTACATGGTCTTGCGGGTGTACGCCTCGGCGTTGCCGCTGTGGTGCAGGCGACTCCAGGAGCGGTGGGTCCGGGCCAGGGCCGACTGGACGAGGTCCTCGGCCAGGTGCTGGTCGCCGGTGAGCAGATAGGCCGAGCGCAGCAGCGCCGGGGTACGGGTACGGACGAACGAGTCGAACTCACTCAACAGAGGGTCCACACGGGCCGATCCTCAGGTCAGGGTGCGAGGGCTTGGTGCCTTTGCAGACGTCAGCATGTACGCCGATGGTTGCCGTCGGAGGGGCGGGATCGGGCCGAAATTGATCGCTCATCCGGCTGCACGGTCCTAGGCTGCGCGGATGCTGCTACGCATGTCGACCCTGTTGCTGCGGACCCTGCGCGAGGATCCGGCCGACGCGGAGGTGCCGAGCCACCGGCTGCTGCTGCGTGCCGGTTACATCCGTCGCGCCGCGCCGGGCGGCTACACGTGGCTGCCGCTGGGCAAGCTGGTGCTGGACCGGATCACCGAGGTGGTACGCGCCGAGCTGAACGCGATCGGCGACCAGGAGGTGTACTTCCCGGCGCTGCTGCCCGCCGAGCCGTACCGGACCAGCGGCCGGTGGACGGAGTACGGCGACGACATCTTCACCCTCGCCGACCGGCGCGGCGCCGAGCACCTGTTGGCGCCCACCCACGAGGAGATGGCGGCGCTGCTGGTCAAGGACCTTTTCACGTCGTACCGGGATTTCCCGGTGACGCTCTACCAGGTGCAGACGAAGTTCCGCGACGAGGCGCGGCCCCGGGCCGGTGTGCTGCGTGGCCGGGAGTTCCTGATGAAGGACGCGTACTCCTTCGACCTGGACGAGGCGGGCCTGCGGGAGTCGTACGGCCGGCACCGGGCGGCGTACCAGCGGATCTTCGACCGGCTGGGTCTGGACCACACGGTGGTGCACGCGATGTCCGGCGCGATGGGCGGCTCGGCGTCGGAGGAGTTCCTGGCCTCGACGCCGGTCGGCGAGGACACCTTCGTCGGCTGCACCGCCTGCGACTACGCCGCCAACACCGAGGCCGTCGTCACCCGGGCCCCCGCCGTCGGCGACCCCGCCACCCGGCCCGCGGCGCAGGTGCACGACACCCCGGAGACCGCGACGATCGCCAGCCTGGTCGAGCTGGCGAACAGCCGCCGGCTCGGTGACCGCGACGACTGGAGCGCCGCCGACACCCTGAAGAACGTCGTCCTGACGGTTCGCCAGCCCGGGGCGGACCGTGCCGAACCCCTGGTGGTCGGGCTGCCCGGCGACCGGGAGGTGGACCTGAAGCGGCTCGCCGCCGCGCTGGAGCCGGCGCAG
The DNA here is from genome assembly GCF_053585025.1 of Micromonospora sp. RB23. NCBI lineage: Bacteria > Bacillati > Actinomycetota > Actinomycetes > Micromonosporales > Micromonosporaceae > Micromonospora > Micromonospora sp. RB23. The sequence continues at coordinate 279,811 of NZ_CM132111.1, read as the reverse complement.
GTGACGGTCTTCGAGGACTGGGCCGAACATCCGGAGCTGGTACGCGGCTACCTCGGCCCGCAGGTGCTCGCCAAGCTCGGCATCCGCTACCTGGTCGATCCCCGGGTGGTGACCGGTTCTGCCTGGCTGACGGGCGCGAACGAGCTGGGTCGGCACGCGACCGACGTGGTCTGCGGGCGGGACTTCACGCCCGACGGCACGATCGAGGCGGCCGAGGTACGCGCCGGCGACCCCTGCCCCGACTGCGCCGACGGCGAGCTGACCATCCGGCGGGGGATCGAGATCGGGCACATCTTCCAGCTCGGTCGCCGGTACACCGACGCGTTCGCCGTCGACGTGCTCGGGCCGGCCGGCAAGCCGGTCCGACCCACCATGGGCTGCTACGGCATCGGGATCTCCCGCGCGGTCGCGGCCATCGCCGAACAGCACCACGACGAGCGGGGACTCCGCTGGCCGGCGGCGGTCGCGCCCTGTGACGTACACCTGGTGGTGGCGGGCAAGGGCCCGCAGCTCGACGCGGCGCTGGACCTCGGCGGGCGTCTGGCCGCCGCCGGCCTGCGCGTGCTGGTCGACGACCGCACGCACGTCTCGGCGGGGGTGAAGTTCACCGACGCCGAGCTGATCGGCATCCCGCGCGCCGTCGTGGTCGGCCGCCGACTGGTCGACGGGTACGTCGAGCTGCGCGAGCGGGTCGGTGACCGGCGAACGGAACTGCCGGTGGACACCGTGGTGGATCGGATCGCCGACGAGGTCCGCCGGGAACGTGCGAACCTGGTGTAGCCGCCGCGTCACGGGGTAGTGCAGTCGGATCGGGTGGAGCGTCTTCGGAGGATCTCATGACCGGTTACCGGGTCAGCGACGTGATGACCAAGCAGGTCGTGTACCTGTCGGCGGAGACCACCCTGGACGAGGCGGCCAGGGTGATGAAGGAGGCGGACATCGGCGACGTGGTCGTCACCGACGGCGCCACGCTCGCCGGCATGCTCACGGACCGCGACATCGTGGTCCGGGCGGTCGCCGAGAACGCGTCACCGGCGTCGACCACCATCGGCTCGATCGTCACCCGGGAGGTGGTCATGATCGAGCAGCACTGCACGGCCGGGGAGGCAGCGGCGCTCATGCGGGACCGGGGCATCCGGCGGGTGCTGGTCTGCGACAGCGACCGCAAGCTGGTGGGCATCGTCTCGCTCGGTGACCTGGCCATGCAGCTCGACCCGACCAGCGCGTTGAGTGAGATCAGCGAACAGTCGCCGACGACGTGACCGGCCGATGCCGGCGGTAGCCTCGACTCATGGCTGACATGCCGGCCCGACTGGCCGAGATCGTCGACGAGTTCGCTGCCGCGCCGCGCGACCTGGTGCTGGAGATGCTGCTGGAGTACGCCGACGTCATTCCCGTGCTGCCGGAGGACGACACCGCGCGCGAGGGCATGGAGCAGGTGCCCGAGTGCCAGACCGCGTTCTTCCTGCGTGCCACCGTGACGCCGGACGGCGTGGTCGAGACGCTGTTCGACTGCCCACCGGAGGCTCCGACCACCCGGGCGTTCGCCGGGATCCTCGCCGAAGGGCTGGCCGGCGCGAGCGCCGAGGAGGTGCTGGCGGTTCCGGACGATCTCTACCAGCGGATGGGTCTGGCCCAGGCGATCAGTCCGCTGCGGGTCCGCGGGGGGACGGCGATCCTGGGCCGGCTCAAGCGGCAGGTCCGGGAACAACTCGACTGACCGGGCAGTTGCCACCGATCATGGAGATCGAGATCTACGCGGACGTCGTCTGCCCGTGGTGCTACCTGGGCAAGCGTCGCCTTGACGAGGCAATCGCCCGTTACGACGGCGAGGTGACCGTCCGCTACCGGCCGTTCCAGCTCGACCCGTCGCCGGTACCCGAGCCGCTTCCGGTGGTCGACGCGCTGGCCGCCAAGTTCGGCGGCCCGGAGCGGGCGCGGCAGATGGTCGCCCGGGTGGTCCAGGTCGCTGCGGGTGACGGGCTGCGGCTGGACTACGACCACGCGGTGGCCGCCAACACCTTCGACGCGCATCGGCTGGTCGGCTACGCCGCCGAGCGCGACCGGGCGGCCGAGATGGTGGAGGCCCTGTACCAGGCGCACTTCACGAAGGGTCTCGACGTGGGCTCCCGGGAGGTGCTGGCCACGATCGCCGGCTCGATCGGCCTGGACGCCGCCGACGCGCGCCGGTTCCTCGACTCCGACGAGCGGACCGCCGAACTTGCCGCCGACCTGGCCGCGGCCCACGACCTGGGCATCACGAGCGTGCCGATGTTCGTGCTGGCCGGGAAGTACGCGGTGAGTGGCGCCCAGGAGGCGTCCACGCTCCTCGCCGCGCTGGCCGAGGTCGAGCAGCGGGAGGCTGCCGCCCGCCAGTCATAGACGCACGTGATGTTTCACGTGCAACGGCATCGATGCCGATGCCTGGTCAGGCTGGCCTGGCCAGGCCCTCCACCACCTGCGCGCCGGGCAGCGCGCCCAGCGCCGGCCCGGGCAGCGCGATCTTGCTGTGCCGTACGCCGGACCCGATGATCACGTGCGGGGTGGCGATCACCCGCGCGTCCACCAGGATCGGCCACTGGGCCGGCAGCCCGATCGGGGTGATCCCGCCGTACTCCATGCCGGTCAACTCGACCGCGTCGGCCATCGGGGCGAAGCTCGCCTTGCGGACGTCCAGGGTCCTGCGGGCCACCCCGTTCACGTCGGCCCGCGTGGTCGCCAGCACGATGCAGGCCGCGTAGCGGACGACGCCCTCGCGCTTGCCGGCCACCACGACGCAGTTGGCCGACACGTCCAACCCCACCTCGTACGCGGCGCAGAACTCGGCCGTGTCGGCGAGGTCGGCGTCGATCGGCGCGACCAGCACGTCGTCGACGTCCACCGGCGCGTCGGCGGGCCACTGGGCGATGGCCTCCGCGACCGGCGGGGCGAGCAGGTCGAGGCGGGCACGGGCCGGTTCGGTCTTCAACGTTCCCATCACGGTTGCGATCCTCGCATCCGTACCGCCGGATCGCCTGCCGACCCCGGCCGCGTCCCGCGACGCCACCTCCACGTCGCGGCTCAACTGCCCGCGAGGAACGCGTTGTCGCGCATGAACGAGCGGTCGCGGGCGGCCGCCAGTTCCTCTTCGCGGCGTGCCCGGGCCCGCTGAAGCTCCAGGTCCTCCAGCGCGTGCCGGACGCCCAGCCGGATCACGCCGTAGAGGAACACGAAACCGAAGACGTAGAGGATCACCGTGGTGACGACAACGAACATGGCGTCACCGTAGGACGAACGTGAACCGGCGCATCTCTCATCTCCGCGCGGTTCCCCCGTACGTGTCCCGGGGCACCGGGGACCTCACCTCGACCGGAGCAGGTCCAGCACCGTCAGCAGCGCGAAGAACGCGATCACGATCTCGTTGACGATCCAGGCGTGCCCCTCGGCCCACCTCCGCATCCGGGCGAGCACCCGGGCGGCCCTCGACCCGAGCAGCACCAGCGCCAGCAGCGGCACGGCGAGAAGCAGCACGGTGAGCAGCACGAACGGCACCAGGTGCCACCACGGCAGGTCGTGCCGGGCCACGGTCGCGCCCACCGTCGCCATGGTGATGTCGTCGGTGGGCGTCGCCACGAAGAGCAGCGCGCCGGTACGCGCCGCCCAGCGCGGATCGGCGTGGCTGACGCTGCCCAGCCACCGCGGCGGCCCGGAGCGGTCGCGGCGCGCCCAGATCACCACGGCCAGGATCACCAGCAGCGCGAGCACCACCATGTCGATGGTCGGACCGCTGTCGGCCTTGTGGGCGGCCGTGCTGGCGTCGGTGGCCAGGCCACCCAGCACTCGGGTCAGCAACCAGCTCACGGTCACTCCGGCGACCACCACCAGTCCGGCGCCGGCGAGGAAGCCGGACGACGCGGCCCGGGGCCGGTCGGACGAGGCGAGGAAGATCGCCACGACCAGTTGCGTCCCGGCGACCATCACCACGGCAAGCGGCAGGACGGTCAGGAAGCTCATCGCCTGCCATCCTGACGCCCGACCGGGACCGACGCACCGGATCGACGGCGGATCACCCGCCCGACGCGTTGCTCCCCGGCACCACCACCCGGCCGGCCAGCAACGCGCCGAGCAGCGCCAGACCGGCCGCCACCGCCAGCGTCACCAGGTAGCTCGACGGGCCGGGCGCGCTCCCCACGGCCAGGACAGCGCCGGTGAGCGCCAGCACGGTCGCCGCGAAGAGAGAGTCGCCCAGTTGCAGCGACGAGCTGTTGCGGCCCTGCTCACCGGGTGCGGACAGCTCCAACGTGAGCACCGACAACGAGGGGTAGAGCAGTCCCATGCCGAGCCCGGCGACCGCCCAGCCGAGCACGGCGACGGCCACCGGCACCTCGGGTCGGACGGCCAGCGCGACAGTCGCCGTACCGGCCGTGATCGCGCACAGGCCGACGCGGGGCAGGCTGGCCCGGGAGGCCGGAACCGGAATCCGGCCCTGTATCCAGGAGCCCACCGACCAGGCCAACGCGCCCACGGTGAGGACCAGCCCGGCGGCGGTCGGCGACAGTCCCCGCTCGCGGGACAGCAGCAACGGGATGACCACCTCGGCGCCGACGAACGCCGCCGACGCCAGGCCCCGCAGACCGACGACGGTGGGCAGCCCCCGGGCCGCCCGCAGGAACCCGGCGGGTAGCAGACGCGGAGCGCAGATCACCAGACCGGCCAGGCCGAGCGCGATCACCGTCAGGGCCGTCACGCCGCGCTGCTGACCCCCGATGTGCAGCAGTGCGGCGCTCGCGCCCGCCCCGCAGGCCCAGGCGACGCGGGCGATCGCGCCGGCCGGCGGCCGGCTCGGCACGGTCGCGTCGAGCGACCGCAGGCCCGGCTGGATCAGCAACACCGCCGGGACGGCCACCGCCGGCACCACGAGAAAGACCCACCGCCAGCCCAGGTACTCGACGATCAACCCGGCCAGGGCCGGCCCGACCAGCGAGGGTACGACCCACGCCGCCGCGAACGCGGCGAAGATCCGCCGGTGCAGTTCCTCCGGGTACGCCTGCCCGACGATGACGTAGAGCGCCACCGAGAGCAGCCCGGAGCCGAAGCCCTGCACCACGCGGCCGACCACCAGCGCCGTCATCGCCTGCGCCGTACCGGCGACCAGCAGCCCCACCACGAACCAGGCGACGCCGTGCCACATCGGCCCCCGCGGTCCCCGCGCGTCGCACCAGATGCCGGAGACGACCATGGCCAGCACCCCGGCGGCGAACGGGCCACCGAAGGCGATGCCGTACAGCGCCAGGCCGTCCAGGCTGCGCGCGACGGTCGGCATGGCCGTGCCCACCGCCAACGCCTCGAAGGCGAGCAACGACACCAGCGCCACACAGCCCACCGTCATCGCCCGCAGCCGAGACGCGAACAGCCCTGCGGGCACTGGGGCGACGGTGGCGCTTCGGCTCGACATGCACCGAGCCTGCGACCTCAACCCGGATTCATGTCAACCGGGGCGTGACCGGGCTCTCGTCAGGCTTCCTGGATCGCCTCCCCGAGGCCGCGTACCAGTCCCGAGAAGTGCTGATCCGCCAGGACATGCCCGGCGGTGATCACCAGGGCGAGCGGCCACTCGATCACCTGCAACGCGGCCAGGACCCCGAGCCCGGCGTAGTAGGCGATCTTGTCCGGCGGCGGTACGGCCACCTCGCCCAGCATGGGCAGCTCGACGCGCCGGCTGTACATCTGGACGTTCTCGCGTGAACCGTTGAGGTGTCGTGTCAGCGTGCTCATTCGGCCTCCCCGTGTCCGGTGCTGGTCGTCGCATTCCACCCCCCACCCCGTCCATGCGCGGTCTGCCGCCCAAAGTTCCGGTGCTCCGAGGGGCATAACGGACGTCAGGTCGGGAAGCCAGGCCGCCGGACGCGAGGGCGGCAGGAGGACGAGATGACCGACGGCACGAGAAACGGCAACGGGGAGTCGGGTCGGCGTCCGTCCGGCCGTACGCCTCGATGACGGCGGCGGGTCGCGCCGCCGGCCGCCTCCTGCCGTCCATCGGCGTGCCGCACCTGGTCGGTGAGGCGTCCCGGACCGTCGGGTCGGCCGCGACCCGGTTGGCCCGAACGGCCGGCCTGAGCCGACGTCGGGTCTGGTCACGCCCCGGTCGCCACCACATCGAGGTGCACGGTGTCTGCCAGGACGGCGGCGACCGGTTGGCCCGGCAGGTCGAGGCCGCGCTGGAACGGCTGCCCGGAGTCGCCTGGGCCCGGGTGAACGCGCCGTCGGGTCGGGTCGTGGTGGCCGTACAGGCTCCCGAGCCGAGGCTGCGCGACCTCATCGCCGCAATCAGCCGCGTCGAGCGGACCTGTGACCACGAACCGGACCCGGAGATCCCACCCCCGCACCCGCCCGAGGAGGGGCCGCGTACACCACGCACCCTCGGCGCGCTCGCCTCGGACGCGTTGGGTCTGACCATCTCGGCGGCCACCCGCATCCTGCCGTTCACACCGTTGCCCGGTGAGGTCGCCGGCCTGCTGGCCGCTGCGGACCTGCAACCGAAACTGCACGCCCTCGTCGGTAGACGACTGCGCTCCGACCCCCGCGCCGACGTCATCTTCCCGCTGGCCGAGGCGGTCGTGCAGGGCCTGACCGGCAGGTGGACGGGGATCGTCCTGGACGGCGCCCAACGGATGGTGCAGTGGGGCGAGGCGCGGGCCCAGCTCGCCGCCTGGGAGGAGGCCGAACCTCGGCTGACCGGTGATCCGGAACGCGCCACCGCCCGGTGGCCGGCGGCCGAACGTCCCTGCCCGAAGCCGGACGGCCCGGTCGAGCGCTACATCAACCGGGTGCTGGCAGCGGGCGCGGCGGCGGCAGCGGCGGCGACACCGTTCGCGGGGCCCAAGCGCGCCGCCGCGCTGGGACTGTCCGCGCTCCCGAAGGCCCCGGGCAGCGGACGGGAGGGGTACGCGGCGCAGCTCGGCCGGGTCCTCGCCCGGCGCGGGGTGATCGCGATGGACCGCAGTGTGCTGCGGGAGCTGGACCGGGTCGACACGCTGGTGCTGGACGCGGCGGTGCTCGGGTCCGAGCGGGGCGTACTCGCCGATCTGGCCCCGGCGGCCGACGCGGACGTCGACGAGGTGGCCGAGCGGGCGTTCGAGCTGTTCGACCCCGCCGACCCGACCGGCGCCCGCGAGTCCGACAGTTGGCGGCTCGCACCCCTGCACCGGCTGCCCGAGGGCGGTCGCGGTGACGTACCCGACGGCGAGCGGCTGCGTACGGCGGGCGGACAGCTGCTCGGGCTGACCAACGGGGGACGACTGGCGGCGCTGCTGCGGGTCGAACCGGAGCCCGCGCCCGGAGTCGACGGTCTACCCGCCGCCGCGCGGCACGCCGGGCTGCGGCTGGTCGTGGCCGGGGGCGACGAGCAGCGGTACGACTTCGCCGACGCGCTGCTGCCCGGTGGAGATCGGCTGGCCGATTCCGTACGCGCGCTTCAGCGCGAGGGCGCGGTGGTGATGCTGGTCTCCGGCGACCGGGCGGCGCTCGGCGCGTCCGACTGCGGCCTGGGAATGTCGGCTCCCGAGGAGTTGCCGCCGTGGGGAGCGCACCTGCTGGTCGGCACCGACCTGCGGGTGGTGACACTGGTGGTCGAGGCGACCGGGGCAGCCCGTCGGATGACCCGGCAGAACATCCGGCTCGCCATGGCGGGCAGCGGGCTGGGCGCGCTGGGCGCGTTCACCGCGCCGCCGGCCCAACTGCCACACCGGGCCCTCGTCGCGGTCAACGGCGCGGCCGCACTGGCGTTCGCGAACGGGGTCTGGCGGGCCCACCGGCTACCCGACCGGTCGGACACGCCGGCGCCGGTGGCGACGGCCTGGCACCTGATGCCGGTACGGACCGTGCTCAACCGCCTGGACACCACGCCGGACGGCCTGACCAGCGCGGAGGCGCACCGCCGACACGACGGCCACGACACGGACGGCAGCACCCCCGCTGGTGGTGGACTGCTGCGGGCGTTCCTGGACGAGCTGTCCAACCCACTGACCCCCGTGCTGGCGGCCGGGGCGGTCCTGTCCGCGTCGTTCGGGTCGCTCGTCGACGCCGCGCTGGTGGGCAGCGTCGTCGGCGGTTCGGCACTGGTCGGGGCCGTGCACGAGCGCAACACGGAACGTTCGCTGGCGGAGCTGCTGTCGCGTTCGGCGGTGACCGCCCGGGTCCGGCGGGACGGGACCGAACGGGTCGTCGCCGCCGAGGACCTGGTGCTCGGCGACGTCATCGCCCTCGAACCGGGCGACTCGGTGCCGGCCGACTGCCGGGTGCTCGAGTCGGTGGGGTTGGAGGCGGACGAGTCGTCGCTGACCGGCGAATCGCTGCCGGTCGCCAAGAGCAACCGGGCGGTCGTCGCCGCGGCCATCGCCGACCGGCACTCGATGCTGTACGAGGGCACCACCGTCGCCGCCGGCCACGGCACCGCCGTCGTGGTGGCGACCGGGGCCGACACCGAGTCCGGCCGCAGTCTGGCGCTGGTCCGTCAGGCGCCCCCGACCAGCGGCGTGGAGGCTCGACTCGGCTCGTTGACCAGCGCCGCCATCCCGTTGGCCGCCGGCTCGGCGATCGCCGTGGCCGGGGCGGGACTGCTCCGGGGCGTACCCCTGGCGCAAACGGCGGCGACCGCCGCGAACCTGGCCGTCGCGTCGGTGCCGGAGGGGCTGCCGTTCCTGGTCAGCGCCGCGCAACTGGCGGCGGCCCGCCGCCTCGCCGCGCACGGCGCGTTGGTCCGCAACCCGCGCACCATCGAGGCTCTGGGCCGGGTGGACGTGCTCTGCTTCGACAAGACCGGCACCCTCACCGAGGGCAAGTTGCTCCTCGCGGGGGTCGGCGACGGTGTCGGTGACCGGTACGCGGCGGTGGACCGGCTCGACGACCGCCTGCGGTCGACTCTCGCCACCGCGTTGCGGGCCACCCCGGCGGCGGCCGATCCGGAGGAGTTGGCGTTGCAGACCGACCGGGCGGTCCGGCGGGGCGCCGCCACGGCACAGGTGGTGGAGCAGACCGGTGCGACCGGCTGGCGGGCGGTCGGGGGGCTGCCGTTCGAGCCGTCGCGGGGCTACCACGCCACCGTCGGACAGACCGACGGGCACCTGCTGTTGAGCGTCAAGGGCGCCCCCGAGACGGTGCTGCCACGCTGCGCGAACCGGCGTACCGACGGCCGGCGGGAGCCGCTGGACGACGCCGGCCGCGCGGAACTCCAGCGCGTGCTGGCCGACCGGGCGGGGGCCGGGCACCGCATCCTCGCCGTCGCCGAGTGCCAGGTGGATTCCGCGCAGATCACCGACACCGATGTCCGAGGGTTGACCTTCGTGGGCTTCCTGGCACTCGCGGACGGCGTGCGGGAGAGCGCCGCCCCGGCGGTACGCCGCATCCGGCAGGCGGGCGTGCACACCATCATGATCACCGGTGACCATCCGGCCACCGCCGAGGCCATCGCGGCCACCATCAGCGAGCACGACGAGCAGCGGGTGGTCACCGCCACCGAACTCGACCAACTGGACGACGAGGCGCTCGCCGAACGACTCGCCACCACCGACGTGGTGGCCCGCTGCACCCCGACGCACAAGGTACGGATCATCCAGGCGTTGCAGAAGTGCGGGCGGACCGTCGCGATGACCGGCGACGGCGCCAACGACGCTCCGGCGATCCGGCTCGCCGACGTCGGCATCGCCCTCGGCCAACGCGGCACGCCGGCGGCCCGGGCGGCCGCCGACCTGGTGGTCACCGACGACCGGTTGGAGACCATCATCGCCACCCTGGTCGAGGGCCGCGCCATGTGGTCCTCGGTCCGGCACGCGCTGAGCATCCTCGTCGGCGGTAACCTCGGCGAGATCGCGTTCAGCGTGCTCAGCGCCGCGGCGACCGGCCGCTCCGCCCTCACCGGACGGCAGCTGCTGCTGGTCAACCTGCTCACCGACCTGGCGCCGGCGCTGGCCATCGCGGTCCGGCCACCCGCCTCGGACCGTACCGACGGACTGCTCCGCGAGGGCCCGGACGCGTCGCTCGGAGAGACCCTGAGCAGGGAGATCGCGCTGCGCGCGGCGTCCACCACGCTGGGCGCGACGGTCGGCTGGACGTTGGCCCGGTACACCGGCACGCAGCGCCGGGCCGGCACGGTAGCGCTCGTCTCGCTTGTCGGCACCCAGCTCGGCCAGACGATCCTGGCCGGAGGCACCAGCCCGGCTGTGCTGGCGTCCACGGCGGCGTCACTGGGAGCGCTGGCCGTCGTGGTGCAGACACCAGGGGTGAGTCAGTTCTTCGGCTGCACGCCGCTCGGACCGGTGGGCTGGACCATCGGCGCCGGATCGGCGCTCGGCGCCACGGTGGCCAACGGCGCGCTCACCAGGCTCGTGGCGCATCTTCCAGCGGCCCGACCCGACCTCGCCCAGCCCACCGACGAGGACTGACCACCGCCTCGCCCGCGTGGACGTGACCCGCCGGGGTACGGAGGTGCGAGGAGGTGGGCATGATGGCCGAACAACCGCAGGTGACGTTCATCGGAACCGCGACGACGGTGCTCCGGATCGGCGGGCTCACCCTGCTGACCGACCCGAATTTCCTGCACCGTGGCCAGCGGGCGTACCTCGGAAAGGGTCTGTGGTCGCGCCGACGCACGGACCCTGCGCTGCGGATCGCCCAGCTCCCGGAGTTGGACGCGGTGGTCCTGTCCCACCTGCACGGCGACCACTTCGACCGGGTGGCACGGCGGGAACTCGACCGCGAGCTGCCGATCGTCACCACGCCCGCCGCCGAACGCAAGCTGCGCCGGTGGGGCTTCCGGGCCGCCGACGGCCTGCCGACCTGGTCGTCCCGGGAGCTGCGCCGCGACGGTACGACCGTGCGTCTGACCTCGATGCCCGGCAAGCACGGCCCGGGCGTCCTGGACCGGCTGCTGCCCGACGTGATGGGCACGATGATCGACGTGGAACGCGGCGGGCGGCGCGAGTTCCGGCTGTACGTCACCGGCGACACGCTCAACCGGCCGCTTCTCGCCCCCATCGCGGAGCGCTACCCGGACATCGACGCGATGCTGATCCACCTCGGTGGCACGAAGGCCGCCGGAATCCTGCTCACCATGGACGCCCGCCAAGGCGCCGACCTGGTGGAGATGGTGCGTCCGAAGCTGACGGTGCCCATCCACTACGACGACTACCCGGTCTTCCGTTCGCCACTGGCACACTTCGTCGACGAGGCCCGCCGTCGGGGCTGGGTCAAGCAGGTCCGCACCATCGCACGCGGCGAGACGGCCCCGCTCATCCCGTGACCTCCGTCGTCGTTGATCCCCCTGGCTAGCCTCATCGCATGCCGTCGTTCCTGGCCAACGGGACTCGTCCGAAACTGTGGCCATCCCTTCCGCTGGCGCTGCTGCTGCCCGGCGGCCTGCTGATGCTGATGGGTGCCACCGACGACCGCGAGCCGCCCCCACCCGTAGGCGTCCTGACGTCAGCCACGGTGATCGCGGTGGAACCGGCCCGGACCACCGACGGCCCCTACGTGCTGCTCCGTGTCGAGGCGATCGGCGGGTCCACCACCTGCGGCATCTACGAGCGGTCGTTCCCGGACCGACGGCTACCGCCGCTGCACCAGCAGCTCACCATCGACTACAGCCCGCAGCGGTGCATGCCGGAGCCGGTCAACACGGAACTGCCCCGGGGGGTCATCGTCGCCACGGGGGCCACCGGACTGACGGTGTCACTCCTGTGGCTCTGGGCCGGTCCGCGCTTCCAACGGCTGACCCGCCGGCGGCGCTCCCGCTCCTGACGTTTCCCGTCACCGCTCTTCGGCACGGAACGGGTCCCGGGCCGGACCCTGCTCGGCCCAGCACAGACCACCCCGGAACTCCACCCCGGGTACGCCGTCGCCGAGCCGGCTGATGTCCACCACGGCCGCCAACGAGGTGACGAGATCCGACCGTAGTTCCTCGACGGCCGTCTCGAGATCGTCGTTCTCCCTGGACCAGTCGATGTCGGCCGCCCGCAGGTCGGCGACCGCGCGACCGGTGACCGCCGCGGGGTCGGTGACGACCACCTCGACCCGACAGTAGAGCTGCACGGTCACGGGGACCGACTGTTCGTCCATCCAGGGATCATGACAAGGACGCCCCACGAGCCGACACGGCATTACCGGAGCGGCTCGGGGAGCGGCACCTCCCCCCGTATCGTCTTCTCGACCAACTCGACGCGCTCCGGGTGAAGCCTGTCGTCGCCCAGGGGGTGGCCGGGCGAATTGATGCAGCGTTGCCCCGTCCCGGCACTGCACACCGGGCAGGAGAGAAAGAACCCGCTCGACGTCACCAGCTCGACACCCTGCGCCAGCGCGGACCTGCCGATCTTGATGAGCGCCTCGAACAGGTCGGGATCCTGGTGCCGCGTAGCGGCAGCGGCCACCTCACGCATTCCATCCCAGAATTGCTCGGCCGAATGTGGTTCGTTCACGTCGATGCGCACGACCGCGGATCCCCGCCTCCCGTCCCGGTAAACGCGGGGTCATGCGCCACACTCATCGGCGGTAACATCCCCGGGCTTTGATCTACAACGGGGAGGACAATCCACATGCGAGGAAAGATCCCGGCCGGCATAGCGATAGCCCTGGCCTTCATGGTTCCGGCAGCGCCGGCGATGGCGCAGAGCGCTGCTCCGGGTCTCAACGGGAGCTGCCAGACGGTCGAGCGCGAGTCGTTCAAGGACATCCGCGACCTGTTCACCATCGACCTGGACACCGCCACCGACACCCAGCTCCGCCTGCTGGCCAACCAGATCCAGGCCACCGCCAAGAAGGAGTCCCTGACCACCCTGCCTGACGTCACTCAGAAGCGGCTGGACGGCACCGCGGATGACCTGCGCGCCTGGCTCAAGAAGGACGTGCAGACCATCTGGGCGACCGATCTGCAGATCAAGGTGGGACAGACGCTGACCGGCGCCGGTCCCAACGTGAAGGCGGCCGCACAGAAGACGCTCGACGCCGCGTCCGTCGACAACTACCTGGCCTACCTGAACGAGGGCCTGTACGCCGCCCGTGCACTCGACTGCGGGTCGCAGCCCACCCCGACGCCGACGACGTCGCAGCCCACCACCCCCACGCCGAGTGCCACGTCGACCGTCCCGCCGACCGCGGCCACCTCCACGAGCCCGGTCGCCGCCGGCGGTGGCGGTGGACTCCCCGTCACCGGCGCCGACACCGCGACTGTGGCTAGCATCGGCGGCGCGCTTCTGCTCAGCGGCGGCGCGAGCTTCGTGATCGCACGCCGGCGTCGCTCCCGCTTCGTGGCGTAGCTCATTCCAGACGCGCCCGGTCCGACACCCGTCGGGCCGGGCGCGTCTGGTTGAAACGCCGTGACCAGCGCTGATGCCCGACCTGAGGTCAACGCTTCTGCACGAACTTGACCTGGTGACCGTCGGGATCGCGCACCCACGCATAGTGGAGCCGCCCGTCGGGCGAGTCCATCGGAGCCACGACGCTCGTCGCACCTGCCGCCATGGCCAGGTCGTAGAACGCGTCGGTGTCCTCGCACCACAGCACGAGCTCGGTCGACGGGCTGTTCCCAGGATCGACACCGAGGCCGACCAACGCGTTGGCCACTGCCGCCGAGGTCAGACCGATCCGAATACCAGCAGCCTCGACCTCGACATGTTCGACAGCACCGCTGGCGGGTGCCCGGAACGCCTCAGTCAGCCCCAGGTGGCGGTAGAAGGCGAGACAGGCATCAAGATCAGCGCAGAAGAGGTTGATCTGAACCTGGGTGGCGACCGTCGTCATGTCGAGACCCTAATCGGCCCGGGAGAAGAACGATGGTGGAGCCCAGGGGACTCGAACCCCTAACCCCTGCCTTGCAAAGGCAGTGCTCTGCCAGTTGAGCTAGGGCCCCGCAAATGGCGGCGACTGGCTCGCCGCCATTTCGACGTCAGCGCAGGTCGGGCGCGGTGGTCGCCTCGTGCCAGAGGGCACGCTCGTCGTTGGCGGCCTTGACCTTGTTGAAGACGACGGCAGCCACGCCGACGACGCCGGCCAGGATCAGCAGCTTCTTGAACATGGGGCAACCCCTCGCGCTCGACTACCGTCGGACGATGTGCGGTGGGGCTAGATGGAATCGAACCATCGACCTCAGAGTTATCAGCTCTGCGCTCTAACCGACTGAGCTATAGCCCCGCGTAGCGACGAGCAAGATTAACCCATCCGCTGCGCCGGCCCCAAATCGGGGTCCGACCGCGGGGGCCGGGCAGTCGCCGCCTGCAAAACCTACCCGAGTACGGGGCGCCGGAGCGACCGCATTCCGCGGTGCGCCGGCGCCCCGTTCACACTCAGTCCCGCTCGGCGAGCGTCAGCTCGATCCCGCCGACCAGGTCGGCGCAGACGTTGTAGACGAATGCCCCCAGCGTGGCCAGCGCGGTGAACAGCACCACGTTGACCAGGCCGATCAGCGCCGAGCTGAGGATCACGCCCTTGGCGGTGATCTGGAACCCGTTGGTGGTCTGCCCGCCACCCGCGTTGACCAGGTCGCTGAGGCTGTCGTTCACGCTCTGGAACACGCCCATCGCGTCCAGCGCCAGGTAGAGCACCGACGTGGCGACCACCACGACGATGAACAGCACCACCGAGACGGCGAACGCGAACTTCATCACGGACCAGGGGTCGATCCGCTTGAGGTTCAGCCGTGCCCGGCGCGGCCCGCGGGACGCCGCCGAGCTGACCGAGCTACGCGCGGCGCGGACGGCCTCGCCGACGCGGGCAGCCCCGACGGCGGACGCGTTGCCGATCCCCGGCGGCAGACCGCCACCGCTCGCGGGGCGACCACCGGGGGACGTACGCCCCGGATCCGGCGGCATCATGCCCGGTGTGATCCGGGGCTGCGTGCCGGTAGCCCCGGTCGATGTCGCCTGACCGGGTCGGGTGCTGATCGGCTGCGTTGTCGTCGGACGCGCCGGGTTCGGGGCGGCCGCCGTGGGGGCCGCCCCGGTGGACGCCGAAGCCTCGCCGGCCGACTTGTCGGCCTTGGCCTCACCCGATCCCGCGTCCTCACCGGGCTGTTCCGGCGGGGGTGCCATGCCGGGAGCCCGGGTGAATTTCGGGGCAGGCGCGTCGGCGGGAACCGTGGCCCGGCCCACGGCCGCGCGGCCGGTCGCTGGTGTGCCGCCCTTGGCGGCCTCCTCGTCGACCGGGTTGGCCGAGGTCCCCGTGTTCCCCGACTTCGCCTGTGTCTCCGTCATTCAACTAGTCCTGTTCGTCAGGCTCGTCGGCATTGCGAGCAATCGCCACGATAGTCACGCCGTCCGGGAGGTCCATCAGCTTGACCCCCATTGTGTTCCGGTCACGCGTACGGCGTACAGGCTTCACCGGAGTCCGGATGACACCACCGTTGCTGGTGATCGCGAACAGCTCGTCGTCCGGGTCGATCACCACCGCACCGACCAGACCACCGCGCCGTTCGGTGATCTTCGCAGTCAGCACGCCCTTACCTCCCCGGCCCTGCACCGGGTATTCCTCGATCGGGGTACGTTTCGCGTATCCCCCGTTCGTGGCCACCAGGACGTCCAGACCCTCCCGAACGACCTCCATGGCGAGCAGGACGTCGTCGTCCGTGAAGCGCATGCCGATCACGCCCGAGGTGGCCCGACCCATCGGCCGCAACGCCTCGTCCGAGGCGTTGAACCGGATCGCCTGTGCCTTCTTCGAGACCAGCAGCAGGTCGTTCTCCGGCGCCACCAGAGCAGCACCGACCAGCTCGTCCTCATCGCGCAGGTTGATCGCGATGATGCCGCCGGAACGGTTGGAGTCGAACTCCTCGAGCCGCGTCTTCTTCACCAGGCCGTTCTTCGTGGCCAGTACCAGATAGGGCGCTACCTGGTAGTCCGGGATTTCGATGATCTGCGCGATCTGCTCATCCGGTTGGAAGGCGAGCAGATTGGCCACGTGTTGGCCCTTGGCTACCCTACTGGCTTCCGGCAACTCGTACGCCTTGGCCCGGTACACCCGGCCCTTGTTCGTGAAGAACAGGATCCAGTCGTGGGTCGAGCACACGAAGAAGTGGCTGACGATGTCGTCCTGTCGCAGCGTGGCGCCACTGACGCCCTTACCGCCCCGCCGCTGGGAGCGGTACAGGTCGACCTTCGTCCGCTTCGCGTACCCCGTCCGCGTGATCGTGACGACCACGTCCTCCCGGGCGATGAGGTCCTCCATCGAGACCTCGCCGTCGAACGGGATGATCTGCGTACGCCGATCGTCGCCCCACTTCGCGACGATCTCGCCCAGCTCCTCCGAGACGATCCGCCGCTGCCGCTCCGGCTTCGCGAGGATGTCCTTCAGGTCGGCGATCTCGACTTCGAGCTTGGCCAGGTCGTCGAGGATCCGCTGCCGCTCCAGCGCGGCGAGGCGACGCAGCTGCATGTCCAGGATCGCGGTCGCCTGGATCTCGTCGATCTCCAGCAGCCGGATCAGGCCCTGCCGGGCGTCGTCCACCGTCGGCGACCGCCGGATCAGCGCGATCACCTCGTCCAGGGCGTCCAGCGCCTTGGACAGACCGCGCAGGATGTGCGCCCGCTCCTCCGCCTTGCGTAGGCGGAACGCCGTCCGCCGGCGGATCACGTCGATCTGGTGCTCGACGTAGTACCGGATGAACTGCGCCAGGTTCAGCGTGCGCGGCACCCCGTCGACAAGCGCCAGCATGTTGGCGCCGAACGTCTCCTGAAGCTGCGTGTGCTTGTAGAGGTTGTTGAGCACCACCTTGGCGACCGCGTCGCGCTTGAGCACCAGCACGATCCGCATACCGGTACGACCGGAGGACTCGTCGCGGATGTCGGCGATCCCGGCGAGCTTGCCCTCCTTGATCAGCTCGGCGATCCGCTCGGCGAGGTTGTCCGGGTTGACCTGGTAGGGCAGCTCGCTGACGACCAGGCAGGGACGACCCCGCTTGTCCTCCTCGACCTCCACCACGGCCCGCATCCGGATCGAGCCACGACCCGTGCGGTACGCGTCCTGGATCGCCGTCGTGCCGACGATCAGACCGTGGGTCGGGAAGTCCGGGCCCTTGACGATGCCGAGCAGCGCCTCGAGGGTGGTCTCCTCGTCCTCCTCCGGGTGCTCCAGGCACCACTGCACGGCCGCGCCGATCTCCCGCAGGTTGTGCGGCGGGATCTTGGTGGCCATGCCGACCGCGATGCCCTCGGAGCCGTTCACCAACAGGTTGGGGATCCGCGACGGCAGGATGGTGGGCTCCTTGGCCCGCCCGTCGTAGTTGTCCTGCAGGTCGACGGTGTCCTCGTCGATGTCCCGCAGCATCTCCATGGCCAGCGGGTCGAGCTTGCATTCGGTGTTGTGGCTGACGAACCCGTCCGAGACGAACGAGTGGTCGTCGGTGTCGACCCGGACGCTGTAGACCGGCTGCATACCGGCGTCCGTGATCTGCGCCACCTCGGCGTAGTAGAAACGCCCGTCGACCAACGGCTCGACCACGTCGAGCACCTCGGAGTTGGTGATCCGCGCCGCGATCTCGTCGCGGTCCCGCTCCCACCGCTCGATGCGGTCCACGTTGTGCCGGCGCAGCCAGTCCCGCTCCGTCCAGCGCGTCGCGCCGTGCTCGCGAATGAAGTCGCCGACCAGCGGCACATGGTCACTGGAGAGCGCAGTGCTGCTCGCGGGCACCTGGGCCAGCTCGGCCTCCAGCTTGGCCTGCTTGCGGCCGAGGAAACCGACGTGCGCGGCGAAGATCCGGGCGTCGCGGCGGTTGGTCACCACAACCTTGATCTCGCCGCTGTCGTAGCGGGTCTGCCGGCTGATCACGCCGAACTCCAGCAGCAACTGCTGAACCTCGGCCGCCAGCCGCTCGCTGCGGGTCGAGTACGAGATCTGCATGGTGTTGCGCGGCAGTAGCGAGGACGAGCCGTCGCCCTCGAACAGGGACTGGAGGAACGCTCGCTTGATCGCGGCGGGCCCCTGCCAGACGAACTCGGGAACGAACTTCGCGGCGCTACGCGCCCCCAGCAACTCGCCGAGGACGCTCGCCCGCAGGGCGGTGAGATCCTGCACGTCGAGTTCGTGGAGGGTGCTGCCGGAGGCGATGACCCGCTCGCTGACGTACCGGGGCCCGCCCACGGCGAGGTCGTAGGCGGCGAGGACGCGGACGAAGAACTCCCGGTCCACGTTGTTGAACCCGGCCCGGTTCGGAGAGACCCACCCCTCGCTGACGAAGGCACCGGCGAGGACGGCCGCCTCGACGTGCTCCAGCATCGGGTAGCCGATCTCGTCCGGCACCGAACGCTGGAGGACCACCCGGTCGCCGGGGGAGATCTCGGCGAGGAGCTTCCACAGCAGGGTCGGTACGCCGGCGACGTCCACCAGGCAGAGCACCGGATGGTTGTGGGTGCCGGTCAGCTCGTACCCCTCGCGGGTGCGCAGCCGCAGTGTCGGGTGCGCGCCGGAGTGGAAGAACTTGCTGGCGCGGACCAGGTCGCCGTTGCGGTCGCGGACCTTGAGGTCGATGTCGGTCTCGCTGGCCGGCGCGGCGTCAGCGACCACATCCGCGATCCGCACGCTGCCCTCGGCAGTGCGAATACGGACATCCGCCGTGACGCAGTAGCGCATCGCGGCAGCCGGATCGTTACCGGGCGAGCCGAAGTTGCCGTTGCCGTCGACCAGCGGGTAGCGCAGCGACCAGGGCTGCGCCATCCGGACCAGCGCGTCGTAGATCGCCGAGTCACCGTGCGGGTGGAACTGGCCCATCACGTCGCCGACGACGCGGGAGCACTTCACGTAGCCGCGGTCCGGCCGGTAGCCGGAGTCGAACATGGCGTAGAGGATCTTGCGGTGGACCGGCTTGAGCCCGTCCCGGACGTCCGGCAGCGCGCGCCCGACGATGACGCTCATCGCGTAGTCGAGGTAGGAGCGCTGCATCTCCACCTCGAGCCCGACCGGTTCGATCCGGTCGTGCGCGACCACCGCGGCGATGGCCTCGGTGGGGACCTCGGGCTCGTTCGGTGTGGACTCGGGGGAATCGGTCACTGTATACCCTTATCAGACTCAGAGTCGTTTTTGTGCTGTGGATAACGGCTGTGGATAGCCGTCAAGCTGTGGATAACTCTGTGGACCGGCGGGCCAGCCGGGTCCTGCCCGGCTGGCCCGCCGACGTCCGTCAGATGTCCAGGAACCGCACATCCTTGGCGTTGCGCTGGATGAACGACCGGCGGGCTTCGACGTCCTCACCCATCAAGACGCTGAACAACTCGTCTGCGGTTGCAGCGTCGTCGAGCGTGACCTGCCGCAGGGTGCGGGTCGCCGGGTTCATCGTGGTCTCCCACAGCTCGGGATAGTTCATCTCGCCGAGACCCTTGAACCGCTGGATGTCGTCCGGCTTGGCGTTGGCCTTCTTCTGCTGGCGCAGCGCGATCAGCCCGTCCCGCTCACGGTCGGAGTAGGCGTACTGCGCGTCGTCGCCCTTCTTGTTCCACTTGATCTTGTAGAGCGGCGGGGCGGCCAGGTAGACGTGCCCCAGCTCGACCAGCGGACGCATGAAGCGGAACAGCAGGGTGAGCAGCAGCGTCTGGATGTGCTGGCCGTCGACGTCCGCGTCGGCCATCAGCACGATCTTGTGGTACCGCAGCTTCTCGATGTCGAAGTCGTCGTGGATGCCGGTGCCGAGCGCGGTGATCAGCGCCTGGACCTCGTTGTTCTTGAGCACCCGGTCGATCCGGGCCTTCTCCACGTTGAGGATCTTGCCGCGGATCGGGAGGATCGCCTGCGTACGCGGGTCGCGGCCCTGCTTGGCCGAGCCGCCGGCCGAGTCGCCCTCGACGATGAAGACCTCGGACTCGCGCGGATCGGTGGACTGGCAGTCAGCCAGCTTGCCGGGCATCGAGCCGGACTCCAGCAGCGACTTGCGCCGGGCCAGCTTGCGGGCCTGCTGCGCGGCGATGCGGGCGCGGGCCGCCTGGGACGCCTTCTGGATGATCATCTTGGCTTCGGCCGGGTTGCGGTCGAACCAGTCCACCAGCCACTCGTTGCAGACCCGCTGCACGAAGCTCTTCACCGGGGTGTTGCCGAGCTTGGTCTTCGTCTGACCCTCGAACTGCGGGTTGGCGAGCTTGACCGAGATGATCGCCGCGAGCCCCTCGCGGATGTCCTCACCGGAGAGCTTCTCGTCGCCCTTGAGCAGCTTCTTGTCGGTGCCGTACCGGTTGACGACGCTGGTCAGCGCGGAACGGAAGCCCTCCTCGTGGGTGCCGCCCTCATGCGTGTTGATCGTGTTGGCGAAGGTGTAGACCGACTCGCCGTACGACTCGTTCCACTGCATGGCGATCTCGACCGACATGCCTTCTTCCTCGGCACCGAACTCGACCACGGTCTTGTGGATCGGATTCTTCGAGGCGTTGAGGTGCCGGACGAAGTCGGAGATGCCGCCCTCGTAGTAGAAGGTCACCTCGCGCTGCCGGCCGTCCTCCTCCTGGGACACCCGCTCGTCGAGCAGGTGGATGCGGAGGGCCCGGTTGAGGAAGGCCATCTCCTGGAGGCGCCGGTAGATGGTCTGGAAGTCGAAGTCGACGGTCTCGAAGACGTCGGGATCGGGCCAGAAGGAGACCGCCGAGCCGGTGCGGTCGGTGGCCTCGCCCTTCTCCAGCGGGCTCGGCTTGGAGTTGGTGTAGTGCTGCCGCCAGACGGAGCCAGACTTGTGGATCTCCACAAACATCTTGGTGGAGAGTGCGTTCACCACGGAGACACCGACGCCGTGCAGGCCGCCGGAGACCGCGTACGCCTTGCCGTCGAACTTGCCACCCGCGTGCAGGATGGTCAACGCGACCTCGACACCCGGCTTCTTGAGCTTGGGGTGCAGGTCGACGGGGAAGCCCCGGCCGTTGTCGGTGACCCGGACGCCGCCGTCGGCGAGCAGCACCACGTCGATGGTGTCGCAGTATCCGGCGAGCGCCTCGTCGACCGCGTTGTCGACGACCTCCCAGACGAGGTGGTGCAGACCGCGTTCGCCGGTGGACCCGATGTACATACCGGGCCGCTTGCGGACCGCCTCCAGACCTTCGAGAACGGTGATCGACTCTGCGCCGTACTCCTGCTTGTCCTGCGCTGCCACCCTCGGCCACTTTCTCGCGTCGTCGGCGCCGGTGGGGCGCGTCGGGCGCGGGTTCGGCGGGACAGGACGCGACGTCGGCGCGCGGACCGGTGCCGGAGACCTCCGGACAACGGGTCGAACGCGCCGGTCGCCGCGGTCGCCCGCGGATCGCGATCGGCTCGACCCGGAGTGGAGAATGACCTGGGGCCACCGGCCCCGTTCCCTCGCTCCGCACCGGGTCTTCGTCTCGCTGTCAATCCTACTGTGCGCGGAGGACAGAACCACCACTCGGCACCCTCAACGAGGCGGCTGAGATGTCCGTAGCCGGCAGAACCCCGTTACCCGCGACTCCCCCCACACGCCAGGCTCTGTTCGGACGCGCCGCCCCCGAGCGGGTTGACCCGCGCCCGGGCGGGTCGGGGGTCGCGGCCGGATCGTCCGTGCCGTACGTTTGCGGCGCCCCGGGTAGCGGCCTTGATCTTTACCGGTCGGAACCGGGACGATCGACCCGATCGACCCGACACGTGCTCTTTAAGAGGTGACAGATGGGGCTGGACAACGTCGCGGTGCACTGGCCGCGGACCGGCCGCTTCTACGATCCGGTGGCGCCGGCCGAGTTCGTCGACTTCGGCGAGATCGTCGACCTGCCACGGATCTCCGCGCCGACGGCGGCGCTGGCCGAGCTGATCGCGAAGACCGGCACCATCCGGGCGACCGCGTACACCGAGCTGGTGGATCTTCTGCTCGGTCTCGAAGGTGTGTTGTACGCCACAGACGCCGCGGCCGAGGACGAGGACCCGGTGATCGACCCGGACGGCTGCGCCTGGATCGCCGGCGGCATCGAACGGTTCGTGGCCGGCCACCGGGAGTACGGCGAGACGGTCACCTTCGACTCGGTGAGTACCGTGCTGCGGTCCCTGCTCGGCGACGGGCGGCTGGCGGAGCAGCAGTTGCGCTGGCTGGACACCCGGCTCGACGCGTTGCGCGACGAGAGCGGTGATCCGCCGCAGTGGAACTTCACCTGCGCGGAGCTGGGCGTGCTGGCGGCGTTCTACCGGCGTTGCGCCGAGCGCGGCTTCGCCGTCTACGCCGACGCCTGAGCCCCCGGGCCGGCGGGCCGGCTGGCGGCGGCGATCACCTGGGTGAGCGCCGCGTGCAGGTGTTGCAGGTCCTCGACGGGCAGTCCGAGGCGCTGCACGATCGCGGCCGGGATCCGCTCGGCCTGGTCGCGCAGGGCCACGCCGCTGGCGGTGAGGGTGACGGCGAGGCTGCGCTCGTCGGCGGCGTCCCGCTCCCGGCGCAGGTAGCCGGCCGCTTCGAGCCGCTTGAGCAGGGGTGACAGGGTGCCCGGGTCGAGCTGCAACAGGCGGCTGAGGTCGCGGCCGGACAGCGGCGCGTGCTGCCAGAGCGCCAGCATCACCAGGTACTGCGGGTGGGTCAGACCCATCGGCTCCAACAGGGGCCGGTAGACGGCCACCACGCTGCGTGCCGCGACCGACAGCGCGAAGCAGACCTGTTGCTCCAGCGCCAGCGGATCGGCGCCCTGCGGCTGGTCGCTCATCGGTTGATCTCCTCGCGCACGGCAACTATCGTACAGACCGTTGGTGTACCAATCGTTGGTGCGGCAATCCTAGTCTGATGGCACGCGGAGGGACGGCAGATGAGCGAGGACGGCGCGACCACCAGAGCACCGGGCGAGGGCGGTCGGCTCCTGAGCTGGGCCTTCCGGCACTTCGCCGGGCCGGCCGACGGCGTGCAGGGCGCGGTGCAGGGCGGTTCGACGGCAGCCCGCGAGGCATGGAAACGTGACCTGGCCGAGCGCAAGCGCTACACCCAGGAACAGCGCGAGCGCCGGCGCGCGGCCCGCGAGGCGCAGCGGCGGCGCTGAGAGCCGACTCAGCCGTACGTGTCGCGCGGTCCCCGCCCGCGTACCCGCCGTGGGCCCTTCTGCCAGGACGGCGCGGCCGGCCCGTGGATGTGCAGCTTGCGCACCACGTTGTGGCCGACCTCCTGGGCGATCTGCTTGAGCAACGAGCCGGCCAGCAGCCGCAACTGGGTGGCCCACGCCGTCGAGCGCGCCTCCACGGTCAACTCGCCGTCCTCCAGCTTGACCGGCCGGCTGTGCTGGGCGACCTCCGCGCCGACCACCCGCTCCCACGCGCCGAACACGGTGGCCTCGGCCGCGGGCTGCTGCCAGCCCCGCGCCTTCACCAGCCGGTTCAGCACCGCGCCCAGAGGCTGCGGGTCGCGCGGGTCCGGCCCGGGGCCGGAGTAACCACGCAACCGCCGTCCCGAGCCGCCGTCGCTGCCGCCGCCACCGGAGGTACGCCGGGTGCGCGCCGCCGCCTGCCGGCGGGACAGCGCGGCGTCGAGCACCGCCCGCGCCAACTCCGGGCCGCTGGGCCCCTCCGGCTGCCCGTCGGTCGCCCCGGCCGGTGGAGTACGCCCGCCCGCGGCGTCCCCGGCCTGCCGGCCGCTGCCGGTGGACGTGGCGCGCGGCGACCGGGCCTCTGACTCATCCGACACTGCTTACCGTCCCCTCGCCGACCTGGTAGCGGGTGCCCCGCAACGCGGCCGGAACGTCGTCGTCCACGGCACAGGTGACCAGCAGTTGACTCGCCCCGCCGACCAGTTCCGCCAGCCGCTCCCGACGCCCGGCGTCCAACTCGGCGAAGACGTCGTCGAGCACCAGGACCGGTTCGATGCCGTCGGCGCGCAGCAGGTCGTACCCGGCGAGTCGCAGCGCGAGCGCGAACGACCAGGATTCGCCGTGGCTCGCGTACCCCTTGGCGGGCAGCGGGCCGAGCGACAGGGCCAACTCGTCGCGGTGCGGCCCGACGAGCGTCGTGCCCCGTTCGATCTCGGCGGTCCGCGAGGCGGCGAGCGCGGTCGTCAGCGCCTCGGCCAGCGTGGCCCGGTCGGTGGTCGGCTCGGCCAGTTCGACGGACGGCCGGTAGGCGATGCCGGCCGCGCCCCGGCCCGCGGCCACCGCGTCGTACGCCTTGGCGACGTGCGGGGTGAGCGCGGCGACCAGTTCCAGTCGGCCCGCGAGCAGTTCCGCGCCGTGCTGGGCCAGGTGGGTGTCCCACACGGCGAGGGTGCCGAGGTCGCCGCCCCGGGAGCCGCCGGTCTTGCGGGCCAGGTACGCGGTACGCAGCAGGGCGTTGCGCTGCTTGACCACACGTTCGTAGTCGGCGCGTACGCCCGCGTAGCGGGGTTGCCGGTTGACCAGGAGATCGTCGAGGTAGCGGCGACGCTCGGACGGATCGCCCCGGACCAGCTCCAGGTCCTCCGGGGCGAACAGCACCAGCCGCAGCGCCCCGAGCACGTCGCGCGCCCGCCGGGCGGGGGATCGGCCCAGTCGGGCGCGGTTGGCCCGACCCGGCACGATCTCCAGCTCGACGAGGAGTTCCCGCCCATCGTGTACGACCGCGCAGCGGATCACCGCCGAGGAGGCGCCCATCCGGACCAGTGGCGCGTCCGTGGCGACCCGGTGCGAGTCCAGGGTCGCCACGTAACCGAGCGCCTCGACGAGGTTGGTCTTGCCGACGCCGTTGGCGCCGATCAGGACGTTCGCCCCCGGCTGGAGGTCGACGGCGACCCGCTCGTACGAGCGGAAGTCGACCAGTTCCAGCCGGCGGACGTACACAGGTTGTGGATACCGCTCAGCGCTTGTGGACGGCGTGGCCGCCGAACTGCTGGCGCAGCGCGGCGACGGCCTTCATGGCGGGCGAGTCGTCCTGTCGCGACTGGAACCGGGCGAACAGGGAGGCGGTGATGACGTTCAGCGGCACGGCGAGCCGGACCGCCTCGTCGACCGTCCAGCGACCCTCGCCGGTGTCCTCGGTGTAACCGCTCAGGTCGGCCAGCTCCGGGTCCTCGTCGAGAGCGCGGTCCAGCAGGTCGAGCAGCCAGGAGCGGACCACGGTGCCTTCGCGCCAGGACTTGAACACCCCGGGGACGTTGGTCACCAGTTCGGACGCGGTCAGCAGCTCGTAGCCCTCGGCGTAGGCGTGCATCAGGCCGTACTCGATGCCGTTGTGCACCATCTTCGAGTAGTGCCCGGCGCCCACGGGGCCGGCGTGCACGAAACCGAACTCGCCCTCCGGCTTGAGCGCTTCGAAGATCGGCATGAGCCGGTCGACGTGCTCCTGGGCCCCGCCCACCATCAGCCCGTAGCCGTTCTGCCGGCCCCAGACACCCCCGGAGACGCCGACGTCCACGTAACCGATGCCGCGCTCGTTCAGCCGCTCGGCGCGGGGAGCGTCGTCGCTGAAGCGCGAGTTTCCGCCGTCGATGATGATGTCGCCGTCACCGAGCACCTCGGCGAGATCGTCGATCGTGGCATCGGTGACGCCGGCGGGCACCATGACCCAGACGGCACGCGGCGATTCGAGCTTCTGGGCCAGCTCGGCGAGGTTAGCCGCGTCGCTCAGCTGCGGGTTGTGATCGAATCCGACCACTTCGTGGCCGGCAGCCCGCAACCGCTCGCGCATGTTGCCGCCCATCCGGCCGAGTCCTACCAGGCCGAGCTGCATTTGTTCCTACCTCCGTGGATCTGGTGTTGCTGGGCCGATCAGCGAGAGACGCGGATCGGCATGATGAGGTACCGATACCCCGGAATGACCTCACCATCCTCGCCGGCGGGTGAGATCACCGCCGGCTTGAAAGCGTCGACGAACGAGAGTACGGCGGTCTGGGCGCCCAGGTTTGCCAGGCCGTCGATGAGGTACTGGGGGTTGAAGCCGATGGTGAGCGGGTCACCGGTGAAGGTGGCCTCCATCGCCTCGCTCGCCCGCGCCTCCTCGGAGCCGCCGGCCTCGACCACCAGCCCGTCGGCGCTGAAGCTGAGCAGCACCGGAGTGGTGCGCTCGGCCACCAGGGCGACCCGCTTGACCACCTCGATCAGCGTGCTCACCGGAACCCGCGCCTCGGCGTTGTGGGTGGCCGGGAAGAGCGAGCGCACCGGCGGGTAGTTGGCGCCGTCGAGCAACCGGCTCGTGGTGCGACGGGTGCCACCGGCGAGGCCGACCATGCCCTCGCCCGCCGCGCCCTGGGCGAGGGCGAGGGTGACCTCGCCACCCAGCGGGCCGAGCGCCTTGGCGGTGTCGTTCAGGGTGCGGGCCGGGACCAGGGCGTTGATGCTGACCTCGGGGTCGTCGGGCCGCCACTGGATCTCGCGCAGCGCCAGCCGGTACCGGTCGGTGGCGAGCATCGACAGCGTGTTGCCGGAGAGCTCGACGCGGACACCGGTCATCATCGGCAGCGTCTCGTCACGGCCGGCGGCGATGGCCACCTGGGCGACCGCCGTGGCGAAGGCCGCGGCGTCGACGGTGCCGGCGCTCTGCGGCATCTCGGGCAGGGCGGGGTAGTCCTCCACCGGCATGGTGGGCAGGGTGAACCGCGCGCTGCCGCAGACCAGCTCGAGGTGGGCGCCGACCGCGGCGATGTCGACCGGCTTGGCCGGCAACGCCTTGGTGATCTCGGCGAGCAGACGGCCGGAGACCAGCGCGGCGCCGTCGGCGTCACCCTGCACCTCGACGGTCACCTGACTGGAAACCTCGTAGTCGAAACCGGAGACCCGCAGGTTGCCGTCGGTGACGCGGAGCATCACCCCGGCGAGCACCGGTACGGACGGCCGGTTGGGCAGGCTCTTCGCGGTCCACGCCACGGCCTCGGCGAGCGCGTCGCGCTCCACTCGGAACTTCATCAATGCCTCCGCGTCGACGTCAGCGACAACTCTCTCATGCCGACCGCTGCCTACCGTCCCGCCCGACCGTGCGGGTGTCCATCGCACCTTAGGGCGCGGGGACATCGGCTGTGCGCCCGACCCCATGGATCGTGTCGATGCTGACCGGCCTGTCCGGCAGCGTTCGACACGATCCACAGAAAGCCCAACGGTGATGATTGGTTTTTGTTCTCTTAGAAGAGATAACCCATCGTCTTCATCGCACCTGTGCAAACTGTGGAGAACTCGGGTCTGCGCAGCTCAGACACGTTATCCACCGGTGAGTTGGCTGTGGAGAACCGGGTGTGAAACCGCGTCACTTGTCCACAACCCGGCGACCCGGGCCGGTTGTCCACCGTTGTCCACCGGTTGTCCACCGGTAATCCACCGACTTTCTCCCCAAGCCTGTGGACGGCCGAGAAGATCACTATTGCGGTTGTCCCCAGAACCTTCAACAGCTCGTACACAGGTGGACGATCATCGGTGGATAACCTCGTCGTTGTCCCCAGGCGTCCACAGCGTCGTACACAGGGTTTCTCCACAGCCTGTGGGTAACCGACGCGAGACCGACCGTAGTTATCCACCGTCGGTGGATAACGAGTTGTGGACAACGAGTGAGTTTCGAGGTGGACACGGCACCGATCCTGTGGCCTACACCATGTCGAGGGTCAAGCCGAAGCCCTCGACGGGCGGCGCAACGAGCGCCGTCGGAGCCGGATCGAGGCGGCGCGACGTCCAGACAAGAACGCCCGGCCGGAGATCCGGCCGGGCGTGTCCCGGGGCGCGTGGTGGCGTACCCCTCAGGTGTTCTGCTTGATCCGGTTGGTCAGCTCGGCGATCTGGTTGTAGAGCGAGCGCCGCTCGGCCATCTGCTGGCGGATCTTGCGGTCCGCGTGCATGACCGTGGTGTGGTCCCGCCCGCCGAATGCCTGCCCGATCCTCGGCAACGACAACTCGGTCAGCTCCCGGCACAGGTACATGGCGACCTGGCGGGCGTTGACCAGGACGCGCGAGCGGGACTGGCCGCGCAGATCCTCCAGGCTCACGCCGAAGTAGTCGGCCGTGGAGACCATGATCTGGTCCGCCGTGATCTCCGGACCGGCGCCGTCCGGGATGAAGTCCCGCAGCACCTCCTCGGCGAGCGACAGCTCCACCGTCGACCGGGTGAGGCTGGCGAACGCGGTCACCCGGATCAGCGCGCCCTCCAGCTCCCGGATCGAGTTCGACACCCGGGAGGCGATGAACTCCAGCACGTCCGGCGGGGCGTAGAGGCGTTCCTGCGCCGCCTTCTTCTGCAGGATCGCGATCCGCGTCTCCAGGTCCGGTGGCTGGATGTCGGCCAGCAGACCCCACTCGAAGCGCGTCCGCAGCCGGTCCTCCAACGTGGCCAACTGCTTCGGCGACCGGTCCGAGGTGATCACGATCTGCTTGTTGGCGTTGTGCAGGGTGTTGAAGGTGTGGAAGAACTCCTCCTGCGTGCGCTCGCGGTTCTCCAGGAACTGGATGTCGTCGATCAGCAGGATGTCGACGTCGCGGTAGCGCCGCTGGAACGCACTGGTCTTGTCGTCCCGGAGCGAGTTGATGAAGTCGTTGGTGAACTCCTCGGTCGAGACGTACCGCACCGACCGGGCGTTGCCGAGCGTCGTGGCGTAGTGCCCGATGGCGTGCAGCAGGTGCGTCTTGCCCAACCCGGAGCTGCCGTAGATGAACAGCGGGTTGTACGCCTTCGCCGGCGACTCGGCCACCGCCACGCTCGCCGCGTGGGCGAACCGGTTGGACGAGCCGATGACGAACGTCTCGAACATGTACTTCGGGTTCAACCGGTTGCCGCCGGTGTCGGTGCCGGGCAGTCGGCGGTCGTCCCGCCCGCCGGGGCGGTGCTCCATCCCGCTACGACCCGGGCCGCTGTCCGTCGCCCCCTCCCGGGGGAGCGGACGGATCACATGCTGGTCCCGGGGCGACGTGGCGTCCTCCCGGTAGCGGGGCTCGTACGGTCGGGTGTCGGGGCCGGGCGGGTCGAGGCGGGCCGCCTGCTCGTCGTACCCCCGCCGTTCGGGTGCCGGTCGAGGCGACCGCATCGGCTCGACGAAGGCCGCGCTGAACAGCGCCTCCTGCCCGTCCCGGCTGTTCGGGATCAGCCCGGGCCGGTGCCCGTCCCTGGTCGCCGAGGAAGGTGGACCGGCCGGCGCGGGCGGTACGGCGGTCTCGGGCAGCCGTGGTGCGAGCTGCTCACCGACCGCTTCGTCGGTGACGGACCGACCGGCGTACTCGTCTCCGAACGGCCCCGACGGCGGTTCGTCGACGTCGAGTGGCCCGGGCTCCGGGGTGCTGCGGTACACGGTGCCGGCCGGGCGGCCGGTGGCGTCCTCGGCCACCCGCACGGTCACGGCAACCTGGATCGGCCGGCCGAGCCGGCGGGTCAGCGCCTCGGTGATCGCCGGGCGGAGCCGCGACTCGATCACGTCCCGGGTGAACGCGTCCGGTACCGAGAGCAGCGCGGTGTCCTCGACGATCGCCCGCAGCCGGGTCAACCGGAGGTAGGCGCGCTGCTGGGCGGAGATGATCTCGTCGGCGAGCTCGTCGGTCGCCGCCAACCACACCGCGGCAAGGTCGGTCGTACCGGCCACCGTCGTGCCACCCCCTCGCCTCTGCTCCCGGCCGCCGCTGTCTGCCAGCCGCCCGTCCCGGGCCCGCCGCGTGCACGGGTGGAACATCACCCACCCGGACAACTGACCAGCGCTCGTCCACAGGTTATCCACAGCCTGTGCACCGACCGATTGTGGCCGCCCGCCGGGCGCGGGACCTGCCCCTGCCTGGACGGCCGCTGAAGCGGGTTCACCGTGCCGAACGATTCACCAGCGTGTCCGGTCTTGCCTGCGCGCGACGACCGGAGCATCCGACGCTCACCGCAATCGGGCACGGTAACAGCGTTGTCCCTGCCCCATCAACCGGCGACGCCACGGCGACCTTGTCGGCATCAGCGAAAACCGTCCCTTCGGTCCCGGGCGCGTCCTGACCTCCCCGCTGCGGATGTTTGACGGTCATTGCACCCCTGCGTAGGCTGGAGCGGCTGCTCTCTCGCCCTCTGCTAGGGTGATGGGTGCTTGCTGTCCGCGGTCGCGTCCCCGCACCGCTGGTCCCGCTCCGCAGGGCAGCACCGAACGGTGGCCATCGTCGAGGTGGCCTGGACCACCCCACGACCCCGGCGATCCCGTCGCTCGGGGCGCGTACGAAAACGGAGAGCCTGACGTGAGCAAGCGCACCTACCAGCCGAACAACCGCCGGCGCGCGAAGACCCACGGCTTCCGGCTGCGCATGCGCACCCGTGCCGGCCGTGCCATCCTCTCGAGCCGCCGCGCCAAGGGTCGTACCACCCTGTCGGCCTGAGCCGACCGGGCCGGTCCGGGGGACGTGGGCAGTCGTGCTGGCCGCCGCACAGCGACTGCGGCGCAGCACTGACTTCGCCGCAGCGGTTCGCGGTGGCCGACGCGTCGGCCGAGGCGCCGTCGTGGTCCACCTGACCATGCCGGCGGCCACCGACCACAGCACAACGACCTCGCCGAAGCCGGCGCGAGAGCCTGGCGCGGAGCAACCCTCCGCCCCGGCCCGCGCCGGCTTCGTCGTATCCAAGGCTGTCGGCAACGCGGTGGTCCGCAACAAGGTCCGGCGGCGACTACGGGCGCTGGTCTCAGAGCGGCTGGGCGCGCTGCCCGATGGCAGCACCCTGGTCGTCCGGGCGCTGCCGGCCGCGGCCGAGGCGTCGTACGCCCGGCTCACCACCGACCTGGACGCCGCCATCGCGGTTGCCCGGTCGCCACGCGAGAGGCGAACCCGGTGAGCGCCGATCCGATCGCCACACGTCCGCCGTCAACCGGTGCCAGGGTGCTGATCGCGCCCATCATCGCGTACCGTCGGTGGATAAGTCCGGCACTGCCGGCACGCTGCCGGTTCTACCCGTCGTGCAGTGCGTACGCCCAGGAGGCGCTCGTACGGCACGGTGCGTTCCGGGGGGCCGTGCTGGCGGTCCGGCGGTTGCTGCGCTGCCACCCCTTTCACCCTGGTGGACATGACCCGGTTCCGGAGCCGGGCGGTCGCCGCCGTGTCGATGTGACTGGAGCCCCGAATTGAGTCTCGACTGGATCTACTTCGCGATTTCGTGGATCCTGCTGACCTGGCACTCTGCCTGGGACGCCATCGGGGTGCCCGTCGACGCGGTGATCGGCACCAACTTCGCCTGGATCCTGGCCATCGTCTTCCTGGTGGTCACCGTCCGGGTCATCCTGTTCCCGGTCTTCGTCAAGCAGATCAAGTCCCAGCGTGCGATGCAGGCGCTGCAGCCCAAGGTCAAGGAGCTGCAGGAGAAGCACAAGGGTGACCGGGAGACGCTCCAGAAAGAGATGATGGAGCTGTACCGGAAGGAGAAGGCCAACCCGCTGATGGGTTGCCTTCCGATGTTCCTCCAGATCCCGGTCTTCCTCGGTCTCTTCCACGTGCTGCGTCGCCTCGACCCGGCCAAGCAGAGCAAGACGCTCTACGGCTGGACGGTCGAGCAGTTCGACAGCGCGTCCAACGCCAAGCTCTTCACCGCCCCGATCGCCGGCAAGTTCGGCTCGACGGCCGACGAACTCGCCCGCCTCGGCGCGAACGGCACCACCGTCAAGATCATCGCCGGCGTCCTGGTGCTGGTCATGATCGCGACCACCTACCTGACCAGCCGCCAGATGATCCTCAAGACCGGCTGGGCCGAGGACCCGCAGCAGCGGATGATCCAGCGCCTGATGCTCTACGGCATCCCTGCCTCGCTGCTGATCTCCGGCGCGATTTTCCCGATCGGTGTGATCATCTACTGGGTCACGAACAACCTCTTCACCCTCGGCCAGCAGCAGTGGGTGCTGCGGAAGTTCCCGCCGCCGGTGACCGCCAAGAAGGCCACCGCCCCCGCGGCCAGCCGCAACCCGGTGCAGCCCGCCAAGTCCGGTGGCCTCTTCGGACGAGGCAAGCCCGCCGCCCCGGCCGCGCCCGTCAAGGCCGCCGCGCCGAAGGTGGCCGGCCCGAAGCCGGGCGCCAAGCCGGCCAACCCGAAGAAGAGCCGCCCCGCCAAGCGGCAGGGCTGACCGCCGTGTGGCCGTCGCCGGGCGGAACCGGCGACGGCCCAGGCCCCCGCACCGCGCAGCCGCCGTACGGCCGGCGCCGGGCGGAACCGGCCGCGCACGGCGCGGTCACGGGCGACACTGCCCGTACAGACGTGCCCGTGGGCACCGGCGACCTCCCGCCGGCCCCGGGAAACCAGCGGACCCGACGGTCCGGCCGAGCGAGTACGGAGATGAGACCGTGACCGAGACCAGCATCCCCCGCGCCGAGCAGTCCCTGGACGAGGAGGAGACCGCGACGCTCGAGGTGGACGGCGACGACACCGAGGCCGACGACATCGAGGCCGACGACACCGAGGCCCCGGCCGGTGGTCGCGAGAAGAAGAGCGCGGGCGAGAGCGACCTGTTCCGGCAGAGCGAGATCGCGGCCGACTACGTCGAAGGACTGCTCGACATCCTCGACTACGACGGCGACATCGACGAGCTGGTGGCCGGCGGCCGTCCCGTCGTCGAGGTGGTCGGCTCCCGGCTGCAGAACCTGGTCGGTCAGCGCGGCGCCACCCTGGAGGCGCTCCAGGAGCTGACCCGGCTCGCCGTCTTCCGGCAGACCGGTACGCCGAGCCGCCTGCTGCTCGACGTCGGTGGCTACCGGGCGAACCGTCGCAAGGAACTCGCCGCCGTCGCCAAGAACGCCGTGGAGAAGGTCAAGGAGTACGGCGAGCCGGTGCGCCTGGACGCGATGAACGCGTTCGAGCGCAAGTGCGTCCACGACGTGGTCAACGCCATGGCCGGCGTGGCCAGCGAGTCGGAGGGCGTCGAGCCGAACCGTCGCATCGTCGTACGCCCGGCGGACTGACTCCGTTGACCCACGACGACACCGCGGCTGATGCCGTGACCGGCCCGGGCGGCACGCCGTCCGGGCCGTCCCCTGTTCGGTCCGACGAGACTGGCGACGGAGGCCCATCGCCGACCGACGCCGCGCTGCCGCCCGAACTGGCTCCGGCCGCGCTCACCCTCTTCGGTGATCGGCTCGACCTGGCCGCCGCGTACGCCGAACTGCTGGCCACCGACGGCGTCGTCCGCGGACTGATCGGTCCGCGCGAGGCGCCCCGGATCTGGGACCGTCACCTTCTCAACTGTGCCGCGGTGATCGAGCGCATTCCGAGCGACGCGAACGTGCTCGACGTGGGCTCCGGCGCCGGGCTGCCCGGTCTGGTGCTGGCCATCGCGCGTCCCGACCTGACGGTGACGCTGATCGAGCCACTCGCCCGGCGGACGTCGTTCCTCGTCGAGGTGGTCGAACGGCTCGGCCTGACCCGATCGGTGCGGGTGTTCCGTGGCCGCGCCGACGAGGCCGCCAGCGGATCGAGCGGCCGGGAACCGATCAGCGGTGACGTCGTGACCGCCCGCGCGGTCGCACCACTGGATCGGCTGGCGACCTGGTGCCTACCGCTCGCCGTACGCGGTGGGCGAGTGCTGGCACTCAAAGGTTCTTCCGCGGCAGCCGAGATCGAGGAGCACGCCGCAGTCGTGGAGCGGCTCGGCGGCAGCGAGGCGACCGTGCACCTCTGCGGCGTCGGCGTCATCGACCCGCCCACGACCGTGGTGGAGATCGTCCGGGAGCGGACGGTCGGTCCGGCCCGACCGGCGGCGAGCAAGCGCTCGCGCGGCGGGCGGGCTCGCCGTCGCTGACCAGCGCGCAATCGGGCGTCCGGTCGACGGGTTGCGTCGTTGTACCGGTACGGATGGACAAGGGATTGAGAACCCGACGTGGACCGGCCACGCCCGTCCGCCGTAGGCTGGCCGCGCGTCGATAATGTGGAGCGGCCGACGGACGTCGCGGACTCCGACCGCTCCCGAGAGGCCGTACGCTCCGGGGTGCGAGAGCGGGTGTGGCCAAGTTGACCGGGGCGCGGACCGACCATCCGAAGCGGGCAGGGATGACAGGTGCATGACGACGGCAGGTACGACGATCCACGCGTGACCGGGTCAACCAGCGACCCTGTTTCACGTGAAACCGACTACCCGAGCTGGTCCCCCGCCGGAGCGTCCATTCCGGCGGACGACGATCCGTTCACCTCGCCGGACGAGGCAGTGCTTCCGACCGTCGGGCCGGAGACGTCGGGCCGTCGGGCGGCCGACGGCCCGAGCCGACCCGTCAACGCCGCCGACGTACGGCAGACGCCCGGTCGGCGGAACAGGACTGCGGCGGTGCGCTTCGAGGCGGCGGTGCCCCACCAACCCACCGCCGCAGTGGCGCCCGACGCCGTGCCGGTGGTTCCCGACGTACCGGTCGCGTCGGCCGAGTCGTTGGCGGCGGTTGCGGCCAACCCCCCGTACGTTTCACGTGAAACTGAAACCCCGACGCGCGAAGAGGATGACCCACCGTTGGCTATGGAGGCGATGCGCGCCGTGCAGATCCTGAATCCCAGTGGCGAGGTGACCATGCCTCGACCGGATCGGACCCGGGTCATGTGCGTCGCCAACCAGAAGGGCGGCGTGGGTAAGACCACGACCACGGTCAACCTCGCGGTGGCACTCGCCCTGCACGGCAACCGGGTGCTCGTGGTCGATCTGGACCCGCAGGGCAACGCCTCGACCGGGTTGAACGTGCCGCACCACACCGGCATCCCCGACGTCTACGACTGCCTGATCAACAGCGTCCCGCTGGCCGAGGTGGCGCAGGCGGTCGAGGGCATCCCGAACCTGTGGTGCGTACCGGCCACGATCGACCTCGCCGGCGCGGAGATCGAGCTGGTGTCGGTGGTGGCCCGCGAGTCCCGCCTCGACCGTGCTATCGCCGCCTACCCGGGCCAGTTCGACTATGTCTTCATCGACTGCCCGCCCTCGCTCGGCCTGCTCACGGTCAACGCCCTGGTCGCCGCGCAGGAGGTGCTGATCCCCATCCAGTGCGAGTACTACGCGCTGGAGGGCCTCAACCAGCTGATCAACAACATCAACCTGGTGCGGCAGCACCTCAACCCGAAGCTCGACGTCTCCACCATCCTGCTCACCATGTACGACCGCCGTACCCGTCTCGCGGACGCGGTCGAGCAGGACGTCCGGAACCACTTCGGCGACAAGGTTCTCCAGGCGGTCATCCCCCGTAACGTGCGGGTGTCGGAGGCACCCAGCTACGGCCAGTCGGTGATGACCTACGATCCCGGATCGCGGGGTGCCACGAGTTACTTCGAGGCAGCCCAGGAGATCGCCGAGCGCGGCGTCAAGGAGCCGGTGGGCCGGAATGCGTAGTGGGGACGAGTCGCTGGGAGGCGTGGCATGAAGAACCGTCCTCGGGGCGGTCTGGGACGGGGCCTTGGTGCCCTCATCCCGACCGGGCCTGTGCCGGGTGCCGCCGGCACCGTGACGGCCGAGCCGGAGAACGGGAGTGTCGACGCTGACGAGGGCGTCCCCTCAAGCGCCGCCCACACGGCCCCGGCAAGTGTCGCCGTCCACCAGCCGGAGCCCGTGCTCAGCCCGGTGCCGGGTGCTCGGTTCGCGGAGATCCCGGTCGACGCGATCATGCCGAACCCGAAGCAGCCCCGTCAGGTCTTCGACGAGGAGGCGTTGGAGGAGCTGAAGACCTCCATCCGCGAGGTCGGCTTCCTCCAGCCGATCGTCGTGCGCCAGCTCGACGACGAGAAGTACGAGCTGGTGATGGGCGAGCGCCGTTGGCGGGCCGCCCAGGCGGTGGGGCGCGACAACATCCCGGCCATCGTCCGGGACACCCGCGACGACGCCATGCTCCGTGACGCGCTGCTGGAGAACATCCACCGGGCCAACTTGAACCCGCTGGAGGAGGCCGCCGCGTACCAGCAGTTGCTGGAGGAGTTCGGCGCCACCCACGAGGAACTGGCCCGCCGGATCGGCCGCAGCCGTCCGCAGATCTCCAACACGATCCGACTCCTCAACCTGCCGGCGCAGGTGCAGCGCCGGGTTGCCGCCGGCATCCTCTCCGCCGGTCACGCCCGCGCACTGCTCAGCCTCGACGACTCGGAGGCCCAGGATCAGCTGGCGCTGCGGATCGTCGCCGAAGGGCTGTCGGTGCGGGCGACCGAGGAGATCGTCGCCCTGACACTGAACGACGGCCCGGCCAAGGGGCAGGCCGCCAAGCGGCGACCGAAGCCCCACGCGCCGGCCCTGTCGGATCTGGCCGACCGCCTGTCGGACCGTTTCGACACCCGGGTCAAGGTCGACATCGGCCGGAGCAAGGGCAAGATCACCATCGAGTTCGCCACCGTGGATGATCTGGAACGGATCGTCGGCATCATCGGCGTGCAGGAGGAGGGGACGCAGGACTGACGTCCGCGACCTCCGTCCGAGGGCCGCGCCTCCTCCGGGAGTCGCGGCCCTCGTGCGCGTACGCCCCGTTTCACGTGAAACACATCTTCATCCGGCGTCCGGCGGACGAGGACGATCACATTCGTCCGTCACGGCGCGCCCAAGCGCCCCAGGCGGCCGGGCCGACCTCGGATACCCCTCGGCCCCTCGAAGGCGGCAGCGGCCCTCTCAGGCGACGTACGGGTCACCCCGCGTCAAACATCAAGAGCCCGGCCGGACGCCGGCCGGTGGCCAACGGTGTTTCACGTGAAACGGCCACTCCGGGGGCGCGGGACGTCACGGGCTCGCTCGCCGCAAAGGGCTCGGTTGGCGCGTCGCCACGCAACGATCGAGGGAGCGAAAAGTTATCCACACCCGTTGTCCACAGGCACCCCTCGTTTCACGTGAAACGCCGCGTGAAAGCGGGTGCTGGCCTGTGGATGACCGCGCGTATCAGCGTCCTCGGCAGCCTGTGGATATCGATTCGGCGGCCCACGGTGACGGACCACGGCGGGCGACGGCGGACGCTGATCGGGGCGTTCGGATCCGGTCGAACAGGTAGGGACAGCGGTGCCAGACTCGGTTAGGGTCAGCGTCGTGCGTGACACCCCTCCCTCAGTCCCGGACTTCACCCAGTGGCCCTCGTTTCCCTTCGAGGGCGAGCTGCGGGTGAAGCAGCTCGACGACCCGGTCCCGGTCGAACCGCCCCGCAAGGGCGAGGGTCTCCGGGAATGCACCGCCTGCAACGCACCCGACGACGCCTACATCTGGGTGGGAGAGCGGTGGCGGGTCCGTGCCATGGACCGGCCGACCGGCCTGCCGATGGTGCTCATCCTCGAGTCGCGGAGCCACCTCGACCTGGGTGACCTGCCGAACCTGCTCGCCGCCGAGCTGGGGGTGATGACGGTACGTCTCGAGAGGGCCATCCGATCGCTGGACGGCGTGGCGCGAGTGCACGTGAACCGGTGGGGCGACGGTTCCGCTCACCTGCACATGTGGTTCCTCGCTCGGCCGTACGGCCGGCTCCAGCTACGGGGTACGTTCCTCTCCCTGTGGGACTCCATCCTGCCGCCCATCTCCGAGGAGCAGTGGCGGGAGAACCTGGCGCTCGTCGCCGCCTGGCTCGCCGAGTTCGGTGGCCGACCCTTGGCCGAGCCGCCCCGCATCCAGTGGCAGGCCCCGTCGAGCCTGCTGGCCCAGTCCGCTGCTGCGGCGCACGCCGCGGCCAACGAGGAAGACGCCGTATCGGTCATCGAGGCGGCCGAGGAGATTCCGGAACCGGCGATCGAGGAGGCCAGCGGTCACAGCCGCGACGACGGGGGCCCTGCGACCGACTCCTCGGTCGTGGACCGCGATCCGGCAGTCACCTCCGTCGGCGACCACGATCGCGGTGACGGCGACAACCCCGATGACAGCGCGGGCAGCGGTGACAGCGGCGAGCGCGATGGCGATGACACGGCAGTCGAACCGGCGTCCGCGGCCGCGTTCAACCCGACGGTCGAGCCGGCTGCCGATGCCGCGCCGATTACCGGGTCGGGACGCGACGCCGGGCCGGGACGCGACGCCGGGCCGGAACGCGACGCCGAGAACCATGCCACCCGGAGTGCGGTCGTCCCGTCGCCGCGCAGGAGCCCCACCGACGACGCCAGCGAGGACGGGATCACCCCGCCCGACGTGAGCGCCGCGCACTGATTACCGGTTACGGGTGGGGTTGGCGGAGTGGGTATCCCGCCGCCAGCCCTCCCGTAACCGCGATCCACGACCGGCAAGGCCGCGAACAGCGGGAGGCAGAACCGCGTGCAGCGGCACGGGAGCGCCGCGTGCAGCGGGACGCCAGCATCGAGAGTGAGCGAACCGGCAGCATCGAGAGCAGCGAACCGGGAGCGCCGCGAACAGCCGGACGGCAGCGCCGCGTGCAGCGAACCCGTAGCCGGTACGAGACCGGGTCAGGACGAGTGGCGGGCGGCGGCCCGGGTGACCAGCGAGCCGACCAGCCGGCCGAAGTCCAGGCCGGCCGCCTGGACGGCCAGCGGCAGCAGCGAGGTTTCCGTCATGCCGGGCGAGACGTTGACCTCCAGCACGTGCGGGCGACCCTCGGCGTCCACGATCACGTCGACCCGGGACAGGTCCCGCAGCCCGAGCGCGGTGTGCGCGGCGAGCGCCACGTCGGCCACCGCGGCGGCCACCTCCGGCTCCAAGCGGGCGGGAGCGTGCCACGTGGTGCGGCCGGCGGTGTAGCGGGCGGCGTAGTCGTACACGCCGTTGCGCGGCACGATCTCCACCGGTGGCAGCGCCTGCGGACCGTCTCCCAGGTCGACCACGGAGACCGCCACGTCGATCCCGGATACGTACCGCTCGACGAGGGCCGTCGAGTCGTACGCGAAGCAACCGACCATCGCGGCCGGGAGTGACGCGGCGTCCCGGACCACGGCGGCGCCCAGTCCGGAGCCGCCCTGCGCCGGCTTGACCATCAGCGGCAGGCCGAGCCGGTCGGCGATGCGGTCCAGCACGGCGACGGCGCCGAGTTCGGAGAAGCGGTCGTGCGGCAGGGCCACCCAGTCGGGGGTGGGGATGCCGGCCTCGCGCAGCACCGCCTTGGCCGAGGGCTTGTCCCAGGCGAGCCGGGAGGACCGGGCGTCACAGCCGACGTAGGGGATGCCGCACAGGTCCAGCACTCCGCGCAGCGAGCCGTCCTCGCCGGTCGCGCCGTGCAGGGCGATCACGACGGCGTCCGGCGGATCGGCCGTGAGGGACGGCAGGAGGGCCACGTCGGCGTCCCGCATCTCGGCGTCGACCCCGACGGCACGCAGGGCGTCGAGTACCCGTCGGCCGGAGCGCAGCGACACGTCCCGCTCGTAGGAGAGTCCGCCGGCGAGAACCAGCACTCGCAGGTCGGCCGCGACGGCGGAATCGGTCACGGAGAAGCGCTCGGCAGCGGTCGTACCCATGCCGGCATCATGCCAAGTCGGGACCCGGCACGTCGGAGCCGGGCCGGCCGCGACGGCCGGCGACACCGCCAACGGCGCCGAAGACGCGCCGGGTGGCGAGTTCCTGCTCCATGACACCCGCCAACCGGCGTACGCCCTCACGGATGCGCTCCGGGGGCGGGAAGCTGAAGTTCAGCCGCATCGCGTCGGTGCCCGTGCCGTCGGCGTAGAAGCCGGTACCGGGCACGTAGGCGACCCGGGCGGCGATGGCACGCGGCATCATGGCCTTGGAGTCCAGGCCTTCCGGAAGGGTGGCCCAGACGAAGAGCCCGCCGGCCGGGGTGGTCCAGGTGGTGCCTTCGGGCATCAGATCGGCCAACGCGTCGAGCAGGGCGTCGCGCCGTTCCCGGTAGACCTCGCGGTAGACCTTGAGCTGCTGCCGCCACGGCATCGTGCCGAGATAGGTGGAGACGGCGGACTGGGCGTAGACGCTGGGGCAGAGGATCTGCGCCTCGCTGGCGATGACCAGCTTGTCGCGGACCGCGTGCGGCGCCAGGATCCACCCCACCCGCAGGCCGGGGGCGAACGTCTTGGAGAAGGTGCTGAGGTAGAAGACGCCGTCGCGCCGCCGGGCCCGCAGCGGCGCGGGGGCCTCACCCTCGAAACCCAGTTGGCCGTACGGGTCGTCCTCGACCACGAGCAGCCCGGCGCGCTCGCAGATGTCGAGGACGCGCTCGCGGCGCTCCTCGCTGAGCGTCACGCCGGCCGGGTTCTGGTAGGTGGGGATCGTGTAGAGGAACTTGACCCGCCGGCCGGCCCGGGCGAGGTCGGCGATAGCCGTCTCCAACGCCTCGGGGATCAGACCGTCGGCGTCCATCGGCACGTGCACCACCTGCGCCTGGGCGGCCTGGAACACCCCTAGCGCGCCCACGTAGGTCGGGCCCTCGGCGAGCACCACGTCACCCGGGTCGAGGAAGAGCCGGGCGACCAGGTCGAGGGCCTGCTGGCCGCCCACCGTGACCACCACGTCGTCGGGCGAGGCGCCGCACGCGGCGTCGATGCCGGAGAGCGCCATCACCTCGCAAATCCGCTCGCGCAGCTCGAGGGTGCCCTGGCCGATGCCGTACTGGAGGGTGGTGCTCCCGTGCTCGGAGCCGAGCCGACCCAGCATCTCGCCGACCGCGTCGAGGGGCAGCGCGGCGATGTACGGGGCGCCGCCGGCGAGCGACACGACCTCCGGTCGACTGGCCACCGCGAAGAGTGCTCGGATCTCGGAGGCGGTCATCCCGCGTACACGCCGGGCGTACCGGTCGGTGTAGTCGTCGAGTGTCGTGCCGGTCATGACCTCACCTCGATCGCTGCTCGGGTGGCTACCGCCCCGGGTACCCCGCCCGCTCGTGACCATGGCCGCGGCACACCGATTGTCGATCCTAGTCGGCCGGGGCCCGGTTGCCGCCCTGCCGGAACGGATCGACCACATGGCGGACCGACCGCCCGCCGGGGGTGGGGATCTGCGCGTCCCCTCCCGTACGGTCGATCGGCGGCGTACGATCGCTCGTCGGGGGCAGGAAGGCGGCGCTGTCGTTCCATGCCGGTCTCACCACCGAGCCTATTGTGGGGATGCGCCATATGTCGCGACGTCTGGTCAGCCTGACCCTCGACACGCTGGAGGATCTTCCGCGCCCCTGCCGCCAGTGCGTCTACTGGGAGCTTGACCCGGTCTCCGCCGACCGGGCGTGCGCCGCCGGTGACCCGGGCCTGGAGAAGGAGGCGTGGGTCTCCCAGACCCTGCTGGAGTGGGGGTCCTGCGGCAAGCTCGCGTACGTCGACGGCATGCCGGCGGGCTTCGTGATGTACGCGCCACCCGCCTACGTTCCCCGCTCGATGGCCTTTCCGACGTCGCCCGTCTCGGCCGATGCCGCGCTGTTGATGACCGCCAACGTGGTGGCCGCGTTCGCCGGGGGTGGATTGGGCCGGATGTTGGTGCAGGGCGTCGCCCGGGACCTGACCAAACGGGGGATCAAGGCGATCGAGGCGTTCGGCGACGCCAAGTTCGGTGACGCCGATGATCCGGCCGGCGGGTGCGTGGCTCCGGCCGACTTCTTCCTCTCCGTCGGCTTCAAGACGGTACGTCCGCATCCCCGCTTCCCCCGGCTGCGCCTCGAACTGCGTACGGCGCTGAGCTGGAAGTCCGACGTCGAGTACGCGCTCGAGAAGCTGCTCGGCTCGATGAGCCCGGAGACGTTGCTGCGGCCGGTCCGGCCCGCCCCGGCCACCCGCTCCGCGGGTGGCTGAGCGGGTCAGTCGACCACGGTGCCGGCGGCCACGACCGCACGCAGTTCGCTGACGTCGATCGAGCCGGTCGGCACGTCCCGCTCGATCGGGTAGTACATGCGCTGGACTGCGGCCACGATCGCCTCCACCACCCGGTCGCGGAAGCGGGGGTCGACGAGCCGGGCGCGGTCCACGGGCGAGGTGAGATAGCCGACCTCGACCCGGACCGCCGGCATCCGCGTCAGCCGCAGCAGGTCCCACGCCTTGGCGTGCGTACGGCAGTCCCGCAGCCCGGTCCGTGCCACGATCTCCCGCTGCACCAGGCCCGCCAACCGTTCACCGGTCGCCGAGGTCACCCCGTTGTCGGTGCCGTAGTGGTAGGTCGCCACCCCTTCGGCGTCCGGGTTGGCGTGCCCGTCGAGGTGCAGCGAGATGAACACGTCCGCGCCGAGCGAATTCGCCAACAGCGCCCGGTCGGTGTCGGGTAGGCACGCGTCGGGTGCGGGACCCCGGGTGAGCTGGACCCGGACGCCGGACGCGGCGAGGCGTCCCTCCAGCCGGCTCGCCAGGTCGTGCACGAGGTCGGCCTCCGTCCAGCGCAGCGGACCGTCCGGCACCACCATCCCGGGGTCGGTGCCACCGTGGCCGGGGTCGATGACCACCGTCTTACCGACAAGCGCCGGTCCGGACTGGCGGATCGCGTCGGACTCACGCAGCCACTGGGGGCGACCGCCGACGACCTTGCGACCGATCCGGCGCAGCGCGTCCATCGTGTGGGGGCCGCAGGAGCCGTCGGGCGCCAGGCCCACCTCGCGCTGGAACTGGGCCACGGCCCGGGACGTCCGGATGCCGTAGATGGCGTCGGCGCGGCCGACGTCGTACCCCATCTCCAGCAGCCGCTCCTGCAGCGACCGGACATCCTCGCCGGTGAGCGGCTCGGGGACCGCGTGGTAGAGGGTGCGGGCGCCGAGCCGCCAACGTGCGGCCTCCAGCGCGCCCCAGGTCTCCGAGCCGACCCGCCCGTCCACGCTGAGCCCTCGGGACTGCTGGAACGCGCGGACCGCGCGTTCGGTGGCCAGGTCGAACTCGTCGCTCTGCGGGCCGCTGGCGGCGAGCAGGTCGAGGCCGGTGAGGATGGTACGGATCTCCGTGACCGCGGGTCCCCGGTCTCCGGGTCGAATCGGACGCACGCACGACCCCCTCTGCACGAGTCTGGCTGGCCGGGCGGCGGCCCTGGCTTGAGGCTATGCGTTCGGGACCGGTGACGGGCTCGGGCCGGGAAAAACACCGAACCCCGCACCCGACGAGCGGGTACGGGGTTCGGTGGTGTCTGCGCGGATCAGAGGGCCGACTCGATGAGCCGGACCAGCTCGCCCTTCGGCTTGGCGCCGGCGATCGACTGCACGGGCTGGCCGTTCTTGAAGACGGTGAGGGTCGGCACCGACATGACCCGGTACGCCCGGGCGGTCTCCGGGTTCTCGTCGATGTTGAGCTTCACGATGGTGACCTGGTCGCCCATCTCACCCGCGATCTCCTCGAGCAGCGGCGACACCTTGCGGCACGGCCCGCACCACTCGGCCCAGAAGTCCACCAGCACCGGCTTGTCGGCCTGCAGCACGTCGGCGACGAAGCTCGCGTCCGTGACCGCCTTGGTATTTCCCACTATTGCCCTCCTCCGGGATGTGTTTCCTGTTTCAGCTGAGCGTCGCGATGAACCGCTCGGCGTCGAGAGCGGCGGCACAACCGGTGCCGGCCGCGGTGATCGCCTGGCGGTAGGTGTGGTCGACCACGTCACCGGCGGCGAAGACGCCGGGCACGCTCGTCCGGGTGCTGGGGGCCTGGACCTTCACGTAGCCCTCGTCGTCCAGTTCGACCTGGCCCTGGAAGAGCTCACTGCGGGGGTCGTGGCCGATGGCCACGAACACGCCGGTCACGTCCAGCACCTTGGTCTCGCCGGTGTGCACGTTGCGGACCCGTACACCGGTGACCTTGCCGTCAGCGCCCAGGACCTCTTCGACGGTGCTGTTCCACTCGACCTTGATCTTCTCGTTGCTCAGCGCCCGGTCGGCCATGATCTTGCTGGCCCGGAACGAGTCGCGCCGGTGGATGATCGTCACCGAGTCGGCGAAGCGCGTGAGGAAGCTGGCCTCCTCCATCGCCGAGTCGCCACCGCCCACGACGACGATGTGCTGGTTGCGGAAGAAGAAGCCGTCACAGGTGGCGCACGAGGAGACACCGTGGCCCAGGTACTCCTGCTCGCCCGGAACGCCCAGCGGACGCCAGGCCGAACCGGTGGAGAGGATGACGGCGCGGGCCCGGTAGGCGGTCTCGCCGACCCACACGGTGCTCGTCGCGCCCGAACCGGCGTCGCCGGTGTCGACCAGCTCGACGCGCGTCACGTCGTCCGTCAGGAACTCGGCGCCGAACCGCTCGGCCTGCTTGCGCATGTTGTCCATCAGCTCGGGGCCGAGGATGCCGTCGGCGAAGCCGGGGAAGTTCTCCACCTCGGTCGTGGTCATCAGCGCGCCACCGGACTGGACACCCTCGATGATCAACGGCTTCAGGTTGGCGCGCGCCGCGTAGACCGCCGCCGTGTAACCGGCCGGGCCGGAGCCGATGATGATCAGGTTGCGGACCTCGTCCACTGCCGTCTCCCGAGTTGTGTGTGTTCGGCGTCGGCGCGCGCACCGATGCTGATCCGAGTGCCGACGCCTGGAGGGTGCCGGCAGCTGACTTCCAGAACGTCATCGTACGAAGCGAGGATTCCCGAACCGGGCAACCGGTGGGTCAGGTCACGTGGACGCTCGTCGTGCTGCGGATTCACCCTACCCGCGCGGAATACCGGCTGTCCGAGCCGGACCCGGGTACGCCGCACTCGGCCCCGCTCACCCACGCCCAGCGCGC
The DNA here is from genome assembly GCF_053585025.1 of Micromonospora sp. RB23. Classification (NCBI taxonomy): domain Bacteria; kingdom Bacillati; phylum Actinomycetota; class Actinomycetes; order Micromonosporales; family Micromonosporaceae; genus Micromonospora; species Micromonospora sp. RB23. Next base: position 235,510 of record NZ_CM132111.1, on the reverse strand, counting down.
CCCGGTCGCGTCGGTGAACCGGATGACCAGCGCCTGCTCGCCCTGGAACCGCGCGTAGTCGATAACTTCGACGACCAGTGGACCCGCGCCGTGCTCCGCCGCCACGGACGACAGGCACGCGTTCAACGCGGCGTCGTCGGTGAGTCGGGCGAGCTGGTTCGACCCGTGCGGGGCGGGCCGCCGATCCCCTCCGGCATCCACTCCGGGCTGTTCACCGGGGCCGCCGCTGCTCGTTCCCAGCATCGGCGACGGTGGGCTCGGCGTGCCGCCGAGGCTCTGCGGGGTGTAGTCGACACCGCTGTGCAGGGGCGGGCCGGACGTGCGGACCACAGCCCCGCCGGCAGCGGCGACGTCGGGCGCGTTGGCCGGGCGCTCCGCGGCACCGGTGTCCGCGGTGCCGGTCGACAGCTGGTTGAGCCCCAGACCGACCGCGACGACGGCGGCCGCCGCGACGGCCACCGGGGCGGCGGCACGGACCCAGCGACGCTGCCGGCGACCGGGGCCGGTGGGGCCGCGCCCCGCCTCGGCGGGGAACGAACTGGTGGGCCGACGCCCACCCTGCGCCGGCACGGTCACCGGCGTGGCGTCGGCCGGCGGGGTGTCGGCTGCCGGCGGGGTGTCCGCTGCCACCAGCGCGGCGGCGATTCGTTCGGCGATGGCGGACGGCAGCTCCGGGGCGGGCTCGGCCCAGCGGGACAGGTCGCTGCGAACCTGTGCCACCGCGGGCGCCAGCAGCGCGTACGCCTCTGCCCAGGCCGGGTCCGCGGCCACCAGGCGGTCGATCCGGGCCTGCTCCGGTGTGCCGTCCAACGCTCCGCCGAGGTAGTCAGCGAGCAGGTCGGCGTCGACCTCCCTGAACTCCTCGGCCGTCACGTGTCCTCCTGATTGGCGTCCTGCCGGAAGCGAACCGACCCCGATCCGACGCCCTCGGCCGGGCGGGGGTTCCCCGCCGTGACGTCTGGCACGTCCGCTTCGGGATCGACCCGGCCGGGACGCGCCGACGCCGCCGGGCGGAGATGCCCGAGCAGCACCGCCAACCGTGCCCGGCCCCGGGCACACCGGCTCTTCACCGTCCCCTCGGCGACGCCGAGGATGCGGGCCACCTCGGCCACCGGGTAGCCCTGCACGTCGACCAGCACCAGGGCGGCCCGCTGCTCGGGCGGGAGCGCGGCGAGCGCCGCGCGGACGACGAGCGCCGTGTCGTGGTCCTGCGCGGGCGCGGCCGGCTCGACACCGCCGGTGCCCGACCCGTCGGTCCGATTGCCGTCGGGCAGGGGCACCGTGGGATGCGCCTGCCGGCGCCGGATGCGGTCCAGGCAGGCGTTGACCACGATCCGGTGCAGCCACGTGGTGACGGCGGAGTCGCCACGGAAGCGGGCCGCCGCGCGGTGTGCCGACAGCAGGGCGTCCTGGAGCGCGTCGGCGGCCTCCTCGCGGTCGCCGAGCGTCCGCAGGGCCACCGCCCAGAGCCGGTCCCGGTGCCGGTGGAACAGGGCCGCGAAGGCGTCCCGGTCGCCGGCGACGTGAGCGCGCAGCAGCTCCAGGTCCGTTGCCGCGTCACGCTCGTCCATCACCACGTCCGGTGGATGTGGCGTCCAGATAGTGCTGCGCGACTCACGAACCCTGGACCGTGATCTCCTGCACGCCGAGCTTGAAGCCGCCGTCGTCGCCGTTGGGCGGCAACTCGGTGAACCAGAGCAGCAGGTAGCGGTACTTCTGGTCGGCGTTGAACCCGTTGAAGGTCATCGTGGTGCCGTCGTGCTCCTTCAGGACACCGATTTCGGTCTTGTAGTTCGACACCATCGACTTGTCGCCGTTGGAGGTCGCCGGATACGTGGTCGTGCCGGCGAGCAGCTTCGCGGTGGCGCCTCGACCGGAGAGCACCGCCTGCACCGACCGCACCGTGTGGGGGGCACCCAGGTCGAACCAGACACCCATCCCGGACTTGAGGTTGCCGTAGGTGGCGTTCGGGTAGCGGTCGGTCTCCCAACCCTTGTCGTTGTCACCGTCGATAATCTTCTCGGCACCGTCGAGTTCGTCCCGCGGGGCGCTGTCCGGGTCGATGATCTTGATGTTCTGCACCTTGAGGTTGCGAACCGTGGCGGCGGCCGGGGTGGCCTCACCGGTCGGAGCGCTGGCGCTGGGGGTGGCCCCGGCGGTGTTCTCCGGCTTCTTGTCGTCGCCGCCGAGCGCGCTGATCCCGATGAGCAGGCCGACCAGGGCGACCGCCAGCAAGCCGGCGATGCCGATGGCGACCTTGCGACCGCCGGCGGCGGCCAGCGGGGACGGCTCCTCCTCGGTGTCGGCCGCGAACCGCAGCGGACCGCCGTTGTCGAGGTAGTGCTCCTCCTCGGCCGGTACGTCCAGCCGGGCCAACTCGGCCGCCAGCACGTCGGACGACGGCGGCGCGATGTCGGCGTCGAGCAGGTCCATCGTCAGGTCGTCCAGATACGCGGGCACACCGGCCCGGACCTGGCGGGGCGCCGCGAGGACACCCGAAGCGTCCCGGACCGCGTCCGCGATGGCGGCCCGTCCGTGACCGGCGGTGGCCCCGCGCAGCGGCGCCTCGGCGTGCGGCCAGTGACCGGTCAGCGCGAAGTAGAGGACGCCGCCCACCGCCCGGATGTCGCTCTCCTGGCTGTCGTCGCCGTCGGTGCGCGCGTCGGCCAGGACCACGCGGCCATCGTCGCTGATCATGACGGTGCCGGGATGGACGTTGCCGTGCACCATGCCGGTGGCGTGCACCGCGGCCAGCGCGCTGGCGACGGCGTTGCCGATCGCGGTGGCGCGCGCCGGGTCCAGCGGGCCGTCGGCGGCGAGGTCGCGGAGCGACTGCCCGTCCACCCACTCACGGACCACGTACGCCCGCTCGGCCTCGTCGATGGCGTCGTACACGCCGACGAGGTTGGGGTGGATGACCCGGCTGGCCGCGACGGCCGCCTGAAGCATCTCGGTAGCGGAGTCGCCACCCGGGTAGCGCAGTACCACGGCGACAGGGCGGCGCAGGATGACGTCGACCCCGCGCCAGACCAGCCGACCCGCGCTGTCGTTGTTGATGTGCTCGACCAGCTCGTAACGCTCGGCGAGGATCTCACCGGCCGTGGGAGCACCGAAGGTCATAACCGGAGGAGCGCTCTCGTCCGCCTCCTGACCCTCGCCGACCTGGGTCACCCGTCCTCCCTCGGTGATCGTGTCGATCGATGGACCCGTACTGCTGGGCATGTGGCTTCCCGCTCTGCCGTTGAAGGAACCGGCCAACCGGTGTCGACGCGCAGCGTCGGCGCCTGCCGTACCCGTCGAGAGCGACCTTACCCGGGTTGCCCGTCTCCCCGACATGTCATCTTCTTGCCGTACCCGGCGGGGTGCCGGGGATCGGGGAAGTCGTCCGGTTACGACCGTTGTCAGCCACGTTGCTGGCACATGTACTAGCTAATCTACGGCTTCACCGCAAGTGACCGACGTCGGGGCCGGGCCGGACGTGCCGCCCTCGTCCAGCAGCCAGTTCCCCGCCGATCGGACGCCCACGCTCAGCCTTACGGTTGGTTATCCACAGGCCGATCCGGTGGCTGACCGGTGAATCGCGGAGTTATCCACAGGAACATCCCCAGGCTGGTGATCGTCGGTCACGTTCCGTGTGACCACGACCGTGGGTGCGGCTCAGCGGCCGAGTCGGCGACGGACCATCCCGACCACCTCGGTGATCTCCCCGATCCGCAGCGCCATGGCGAGCCCGAGGTATGTCCCGCCGATCACGGCGCCACCGATCACGAGTTGGAGGACGGCCTGCATCCAGCTCGGCGTGTCGCCGCCGGGCAGCAGGCTCACCACGAGCAGGCCGACCAGGGCGGCGCCCAACGCGGCCACGAGGACCCGGCCGAGGGTCCGCAGGATGGCGCCCATCCCGATCCGGCCGACCCGGGGGCGCAGCAGCCACGCGGAGGCGAACGCCGCCGCCAGGTAGGACACGGCGTTGCCGATCATCATCCCGGCCGCCGCGAAGTGCGCCGCGAAGGCGACGTAGAGCACGACCTGTACGCCGATCCGCAGCGCCACCACGGGAATGTTGATCAGCGCCGGGGTGCGGGTGTCCGGCAGGGCGTAGAAGGCGAAGGTGAAGAGCTGGCTGATCGCGAACGGGACCAGCGCCAGCGCCGCGAGCAGCAGCACCAGCGAGGTGTCGGCGGCGTTCTCATCCGTGAACGCGCCGTACCGGAACAGCGTCACGGCCAGCGGAGTGGCCAGCACCGCGTAGCAGACGGCGATCGGGGCGAGCACCGCCGAGACCGTGCGGGTGCCCCGGGACAGGTCGGCGGCGACGTCGCCGTACCGGCCGTCGGCGGCCGCCGCGCTCATCCGGGGCATCAGCGCCGTGATGATCGAGACGGCGATGATGCCGTGCGCCATCATCAGCAGCAGGAACACGTTGTTGTAGATCAGCGGACCGGCGGCGTTCTCCTTGCCGGCCCTGTTCAGCAGGTTGAACAGCACGATCAGGCCGACCTGGCTCACCGCCACGTAGCAGAACATCCAGCCGCCCAGGCGGCCCAGCTCGCGCAGCCCGAGGGTGCGGAAGTCGAACCGGAACCGCCAGCGGAAGCCGACCTTGCGCAACGCCGGCAGCAGTCCGGCCGCCTGGATGGCGACACCGAGCAGGGTGCCGCCGCCGATGAGCAGGATGCGCCCGGTGGTCATCTGGTCGGGCCGGACGATCTCCGCACCGAAGATCGCGATGTAGAGCCCCGCCGTGGCGATCACCACGATGTTGTTCAGGATCGGCGCCCACATCGGCGCGGCGAAGTGCCCCCGGGTGTTGAGCACCGCGCTGATCAGGGCGCTGAGACCGGTGAAGAAGATCATCGGCAACATCAGGTACGACAGTGCCGTGACCAGGTCCCGGAAGTCGGCCCCGGTCTTCTTGCTCGCGTAGAGCGAGGTCAGCACGGACGCGAACGCCACCGCCACCAGCGCCGCCGCGGCCAGCGCCAGCACCGCGAGCGTCAGCAACCGCTGGGCGTACGCCTGGCCACCGTCGCTGTCGACCTTGCGGCGGCGGACCAGCACCGGGATCAGGACACTGGTGAGGATGCCGCCGAGCAGGAACTCGTACACCATCCCGGGCAGGATCTGCGCGGTCGTGTACGCGTCACCCACCAGCGCGCCGCCGAGCGCGGCGGTCAGCGCGAGCGTACGCAGGAAGCCCGTACCCCGACTGACCAGGCTGCCGATCGCCATCACCGCGCTGTTGGCCGCGGCGCTCGTCTCGCCGATCTGTTCCTGCGGTGGGGCGGTCGACTCCATGGCCGGCTGGTTCAGCGGCTCGGCGGAGATGAAGGTGGCGCCGTCGGAGGGGCGGATGTTGGCTCCCGCACCGCCGTCCCGCGCGGCGTTCGCGCTGCGGTAGAGCCCGCCGCTCATCTCCAGCCTCCCAGGGGTACGTCGAGCCGGGCACCGACCCGCACGTCACAGACCTTAGTCAACCCGCACCCGTTACCCGCGCCCGGCGGATCGGATCACACCTCGGCCCGATAGGCTGGCGATCCCATGTCCGAAGCCTCCGCTCCCCACGCCGCCGACCGCCGCGACCTCACCGCCGCGCAGCGCAACGCCGTCGCCGAACTGCTCCGGGTCTCCCCGGTCGCCGACGAGCTGGGCCGCCGTTTCGTCCGTGCCGGTCACGAGCTTCACCTGGTGGGCGGTTCGGTACGCGACGCGCTGCTCGGCCGACTCGGCGACGACCTCGACTTCTGCACCGACGCCCACCCGGATGAGACGTTGCGGATCATCAAGGGTTGGGCCGAGTCGATCTGGGAGACCGGGCGCGAGTTCGGCACCATCGGCGCCCAGCGCGACGGTCTCCGACTGGAGATCACCACCTTCCGCGCCGAGTCGTACGACCAGGTCAGCCGCAACCCGGTGGTGGTGTACGGCACCAGCCTCGACGAGGATCTGAAGCGGCGCGACTTCACGATCAACGCGATGGCGGTCAGCCTGCCGGACCATCGCTTCACCGATCCGCACGGCGGGCTGGCCGACCTTTCGGCGCAGGTGATCCGTACGCCCAGCACCCCGCGGGAGTCCTTCGGTGACGACCCGCTGCGCATGTTGCGGGCCGCCCGGTTCGCCGCCCAACTGCGCTTCGCCGTCCACCCCGACGTGCACGTCGCGATGACCGAGATGGCCGCCGACCTGGACCGGATCACCGCCGAGCGGATCCGTGACGAGTTCACCAAGCTGCTCTGCGGTGCGGACCCGATCACCGGGCTGCGTCTGCTGGTCGACACCGGTCTGGCCGAGCGCTTCCTGCCGGAGCTGACCGGGCTGAAGCTGGAGATCGACGAGCACGCCCAGCACAAGGACGTCTACGAGCACACGCTGACGGTGGTCGAGAACGCGGTCTCCTACGAGGAGGAGGGCTGCGACTTCGTCCTGCGGATGGCCGCCCTCATGCACGACGCGGGCAAGCCGGCGACGAAGGCCGTCGGGTCCGACGGCCGGGTCAGTTTCCACCACCACGAGGTGGTCGGCGCCCGGCTGACCAAGGCCCGGATGAAGGCCATGCGGTACCCCAAGGAGATCACCGCGAAGGTGACCGCGCTGGTCGCGCTGCACCTGCGCTTCTACGGGTACGGCCGGGGCGAGTGGACCGACTCGGCGGTGCGCCGGTACGTCGCCGACGCCGGTGACCTGCTGCCCCGGCTGCACAAGCTGACCCGTTCGGACTGCACCACCCGCAACCGTCGTAAGGCTGCCCAGCTGGCCGCCGACTACGACGCGCTGGAGGAGCGGATCGCCCGGATCGCCGCCGAGGAGGACCTGGCCCGGGTACGCCCCGACCTAGACGGCAACGCGATCATGGAGCTGCTCGGCGTACCTCCGGGGCCGATCGTCGGGCGGGCCTGGAAGCACCTCAAGGAACAGCGCCTGGAGCACGGCCCCCTGGACCGCGACGCCGCCGAGGCGGAGCTGCTGCGCTGGGCCCGATCCGAAGGCCTGATCCCCTAACCCGCGCGTCCCCGCCCCGATCCCCGCCGATCTTGCACTTTCTGTCGCGACAAAGGGGGCAATCCCCTCATGCCGACGACAGAAAGTGCAAGATCGCGGGCGCGGGGCTAGCGCGTTTCGACGGCCGTGCCGTCGACGGACGGGGGCTTGGCCGCCGGGGTGCCGTTGCCGCCGGGCGTCGATGCCGAGCCGAGGCGGGCCAGCAGGCCGGCCAGGTCGATGCCGGTGAGGTCGCTGCCGAGTTGCAGACCCTGCGCCACGTTGCCGGCCACCGACTTCGTCAGTGACGACGCGCCTTCGGTGGAGATGACCGTCATCTTGTCGATCGCCCCGATCGGAGCGCTGGCCGCCTCGACGACCTGCGGCAGGACCTTGACCAGCAGGTCCAGCACCGCGGCCTCGCCGTACGCGGCGAACGCCTCGGCCTTGCGCGCCATCGCGTCGGCCTCGGCCTCACCCCTGGCCAGGATGGCCGCCGCCTCGGCCTGACCCTCGCGCTCGACCGCCTCGGCGATCGCGGAGCGCCGCCGCTGCTCGGCCTCACCCTCCTTGGCGCCCTCGATCGCGTTCGCCTCGGCGAGTGCCGCCCGGCGGGCCCGCTCGCCCTCACCGGTGAGCCGTGCCTGCTCGGCGGAGGCCTGCGCGGCGGCGATGACCGCCTGGCGCTGCGCGTCCGCGCTGAGCACGGCCGCGTTGCGGGCCGCCTCGGCCTCCTGCTCCACCTTGTACCGGGCGGCATCGGCCGGCTTGCGCACCTCGGTGTCCAGTTGGCGCTGCTTCAGCTCGGCGTTGCGCTCGGCCACCTTCTGCTGCTCGGAGAGGATCGCCTGGTCCCGCTCCGCCTGGGCGAGCGGCCCGGCCGCGGCCGACTTGGCCTTCGCCGCGTCGATCTCCGCCTGGATGCCGGCCTGCTTGAGGGCCAGGTTCCGGTTCGCCTCGGCGATGGCCTCCTCGGCGAGCAGCCGTTCCTGCTCGGCCTGCTGCCGGGCCCGCGCCTCGGCGATGGCCGCGTCCTTGAGCACCCGGGCGGCCTCGGGTCGGCCCAGGTCCTGGAGGTAGGAGCCCTCGGCGAGGATGTCCTGGAGTTGGAAGGTGTCGAGCACCAGACCCTGGTTGGTCATCGAGTGCTCGGCCTCCTCGGCGACGGCGCTGGCGAACGCCGCCCGGTCCCGGATGACCTCCTCGACGGTGAGCCGACCGACGATCGAACGCAGCGCGCCCGCCAGCACCTCCCGGGTGAAATTGTCGATCTCGTCCTGCTGGTGCAGGAACCGTTGGGCGGCCGCGCGGATCGCGTCCTCGGTGCCGCCGACCTTGACGATCGCCACGCCGTGCAGGTCGGCGCGGATGCCCTGCTTGCTGACCGCGCCTCGGATGCCCACGTCGATCCGGCGGCTGGACAGGTCGAGTGACTGGAGCTTCTGCACCACCGGAAGCACGAAGACCGAGGCGCCGAGCACCACCTTCTGCCCGGAGGTGTCGGTCGACCGACCGCCGTCGGCGGTGTGCGTGGTGCGTCCCTTGCGACCCGTGACGATGAACGCCTCGTTCGGCCCGGCCACCTTGATCCGGGACAGCACGAACAACACCAGGACGAGCGCGAGGACGACCGCGCCCACGACAGCTATCAACAGGGGCATGAAGGGGGTCCTGTCTACGAGAAGGAATCAGTAGGTCTCGACGTGCACGCTTGTCTCACTCAGCGCCTGCACGACGAAGACCTGCGCGCCGATCGGGATCGGCCGGTCGGCGCGGGCGTTGAGCTTGACCGGCTGGCCGGCGACGCGTACCCGCACCTCGCCGTACCCGTTGAGGGGCACCGGTGTGACGACCAGGCCGAGCGCGCCGACCAGGTCGTCGCGGGTGGGGGTGGGGTCGGTGCGCATGTTGCGCGCGGCGCGGCTGAACCGCGACGCCAGCCACGCCGTGGGCACGGCCGCGAGCAGGCCGCCGGCCGCCGCGCCCGCGATCATCCCGGGGGTACGCGCACCGAGCAGTTCGTTGACGATGGCCCCGCCGAAGCCGAACGCTCCGGCGAAGCCCGCGACCGTCTCGGTGGAGATCGGCCCGTCCACGTCGGGGTGACCGAAGTGGAGCAGCTCGCTGCCGAGCAGGGCGAGCGCCAGCACCGCGACACCGGCCCCGCCGATGATCAGAAAAACGAGCGTCCCCGTGGCCACGACCTGCACGGTATCGACGCCGCGCAACGCCGATGAACTGTCGGACGGCTCAGCGAGGCGCCACGCTCACCTCCAACTCGGACAGCTGTCCGGGCAGCGGCTGGCGGACGAGTTCGCGCCCCCTCGTGTCGGCCAGTACGAAGTCACCCTCGTACTGCTGCCGGTAGAGCAGGCGGTCGTCGCCGACCCAGGCGACGTCGGCGACCGGCAGCGGGTTGACCACCCGTCCGGTGGCGGTCTCCACCAGCAACGGTTCCTCCTGGCCCTGGACGACGACCAGGCTGCCGTCCGGTGACCAGGCCCACGGCCCGGCGGGATCGCCGGGTATCGGCTCCGACCGGGTCGGTCGTCCGTCGTCGGCGGAGAACAACTGCACGCCACTTCGGGGGTGCCGGATCGCCTCGGACCGTGGCTCGCCCGGCGCGGTTTGCGGCAGCGCCACCTCCCGGCCGTCGCGGGTCCAGATGAAGGAGCACTGGTCGGTGCAGAGGTAGCGCTGCCGGGACACCCGGTGGGTACGCCTCGTGCCGTCCCGCTCGACCACGACGAAGCCGAAGTGATCGAGCTGATCGGTGGTGAACAGGAGGCGACGACCATCCGGTGACCAGGTCGGGCGGCTCAGCGCACGGCCGACCTCGTACCAGCGGGTCTTCCCCGTGGCCATGTCGACGAGGCCGACCTCACGTGGACGCTCCTCCTCCACTACCGCCACCAGAGACCCGGTCGGTGCGGGGAAGATGCCGTCGTAGCGGTCGGTGGGGACGTAGCGGCCCCGGCTCCGGTCGAGCAGGAAGCCGCTGCCCGAATTGCGGGCGAACTGTGCCTGGGTCACCACCCAGTTACCGGGTAGCACCAGTGGCCTGGCGGTCCAATTCGCGCCGGGGGTGGGCCGGATCGACGGCGACGACGTCATCGACGGCGACGGAGTCGCGGTCGCGGGCGGCGTCGTCGGGGTTGCGGCCGGTCGGGGCCGGAGCAGCACGAATGGCACAACCGCCGCGACGATCGCGACCATCGCCGCGCCGCCGACGGCCAGTCGTCGCTGACGGCGCAGCCGGCGACCCTGGCCGAGCGCCCGGTCGGCGAGCCCGGGCGCGGGCGCGGCGCCGTCGGCGAGGTCGCGTACGGCCCGGCGGAGCATGTCGTCCAGATGCGTGGTCAACGCGTCACCCCCGGGCCGGTGGTCAACTCGTCCAGCCCCGGCACCAGGCCGCGGAGCCGTGCCAGCGCCCTGGCGCTCTGGCTGGCGACCGTGCCAGCCCGACAGCCGAGCAGCGAGGCGGTCTGCTCGACGCTCAGGTCCTCCAGATAGCGCAGGGTCAGCACGGCCCGCTGCCGTGGCGGAAGCGCCCGCAGAGCCTCCAGCAGCAGCAGACGCAGATCGGTCTCGCGGCGGTCGTCGTCCGCCGCCCGTTCCGGCACCTCCGCCACGGGCACCTCGGTGCGCCGCGCTCGTCGTCGCCAGCTGGACACCTGGTCGTGGTAGAGGATGCGTTTCACGTACGGCTCGGCGTCACCCCTGATCCGCGGCCAGCGGGCGTACGCCTTGGCCAGCGCGTTCTGCAGCAGGTCCTCCGCCGCGTGCTGGTTTCCGGCCAGCACGTACGCGACGCGCAGCAGGGCGGCACCCCGCTCCCGAACGAATGTGGTGAACTCCCCGTCGACATCCGCCACCGCCCACCTCCGTACCTCAGACGCCGGGCGACGACGAAACTTTGCCTCGCCGCGCGGGACAATGGCGGCATGCGCTGGACTGTGCTCGACTCGCCGATCGGGGAGTTCTCCGTGGCCACCGACGACACGAGTGTGTGCGGAGCCCACTTCGGTCGGGTGGACGCGGCCGTCGACGAGCCGGGCGATCCGCTGTCCCGGCAGGTCGTGGCCGAGCTGCGGGCGTACTTCGCCGGTGAGCTGACCGCGTTCACGGTTCCCGTCTCGGCCCCGCGCGGCTCCGAGTTCGAGCGGGCGGTGTGGCGGGAGATGACCCGCATTCCGTACGGAGAGACGCTGACGTACGGCGAGGTGGCGCGGCTGGTCGGCGATCCCGGCGGGGCCCGGGCGGTGGGGGTGGCCTGCAACCGCAACCCGGTCCCCGTGCTCGTGCCGTGTCACCGGATCGTCGGTGCGGGCGGCAAGCTGGTCGGCTTCGGCGGCGGCCTGCCGCGCAAGGTCACGCTGTTGGAGCTGGAGGCCGGCGTCGCGCTGCGACACGCCTGGTCCTGACCCGCTGATCGTTGGTTGCCGAGCGACTCGACGCGCCGAGCACCCGTGCTGCTGGGCTGCCACCGATCGCCGCACTGGCGGTGCCCGAACAGCGGCGAGGGCCGGGTCCGACAGGACCCGGCCCTCGCCGATACTGCTGGTGGTTCAGCGGGTCAGCGCTCGACCTCGCCGGCGATGAACTCCTCGACGGCCTGGTGGGCGTCGTGGTCGGCGTACTGCACCGGCGGGGACTTCATGAAGTACGACGAGGCCGACAGGATCGGGCCACCGATCTTGCGGTCCAGCGCGATCTTCGCGGCCCGGACGGCGTCGATGATGACACCGGCCGAGTTCGGCGAGTCCCACACCTCGAGCTTGAGTTCGGCGTTGAGCGGGGTGTCGCCGAAGGAGCGACCCTCCAGGCGGATGTACGCCCACTTGCGGTCGTCCAGCCACGGCACGTGGTCCGACGGGCCGATGTGCACGTCGCTCTTGCTCATCTCGTGCGGGATCTGCGAGGTGACCGACTGGGTCTTCGAGATCTTCTTCGAGACCAGGCGGTTGCGCTCCAGCATGTTCATGAAGTCCATGTTGCCGCCGAAGTTGAGCTGGTACGTGCGCAGCAGCTCGACACCGCGGTCCTCGAAGAGCTTCGCGAGCGCGCGGTGCACGATGGTCGCACCGACCTGGCTCTTGATGTCGTCGCCGACGATCGGCAGACCCGCGTCGGTGAACTTCTGCGCCCACTCGGGGTCGGAGGCGATGAAGACCGGCAGGGCGTTGACGAACGCGCAACCGGCGTCGATCGCGGCCTGGGCGTAGAACTTGTCGGCCTGCTCGGAGCCGACCGGCAGGTACGAGACGACGACGTCGACCTGCGCGTCGCGCAGCGCCTGGGCCACGTCCACCGGGGTGGCGTCGGACTCCTCGACGATCTCGCGGTAGTACTGGCCCAGACCGTCGAAGGTCGGGCCGCGCTGCACGGACACGCCGGTGGGCGGCACGTCGCAGAGCTTGATGGTGTTGTTCTCGCTGGCGACGATCGCCTCCGCGAGGTCCATGCCCACCTTCTTGGCGTCGACGTCGAACGCCGCGACGAACTGAACGTCAGAGACGTGGTAGTCGCCGAAGGTGACGTGCATGAGACCCGGGACGCGGTCGTTCGGGTCGGCGTTGCGGTAGTACTCGACGCCCTGAACCAGGGACGAGGCGCAGTTACCCACACCGACGATGGCGACGCGGACGGAGCCCATAGCGTCTGCCTCCTTCTTTTCTGTCACGGCCGCTCTTTCCTGGTCTCTCCAGGTGGAGGCGGGCTGTTGTCTTCTCGTCGTCCACCGGCTGTCCCCAGGTGCGGGACTGTCGGGGGTCGGCCGGAGCGCTCGTTGGCGATGAGCTCCTCCAGCCAGCGGACCTCACGCTCACAGGCATCCAGGCCGTGGCGCTGCAGTTCCAAGGTGTAAGCGTCGAGGCGCTCGGCCGCCCGGCCCAGCACGTCGCGAAGACCCTCGCGACGTTCCTCGATCTTGCGGCGGCGACCCTCCAGAATGCGCAGGCGGGTCGCCTGGTCGGTCCGGGCGAAGAACGCGAAGTGCACACCGAAACCCGTGTCGTCGTACGTCTCGGGCCCGGCCTGTGCGATGAGCTGGGCGAAGCGTTCCTTGCCCTCCGCGGTGATTTTGTAGACCACCCGACCTCGTCGGCTGGTCAGCGCGGGAACCTCCTCGGCGGTGGCGGGTGCCTCGGCGGCTTCGGTGATCCAGCCCGCCGCCTGCAACCTGCGCAGGGTCGGGTAGAGCGAGCCGTAGCTGATCGCCGCCCGGATCGCGCCGAGTTTGGCGGTCAGCTCCTTGCGCAGCTCATAGCCGTGCATCGGAGACTCCTGCAGGAGGCCAAGGATGGCGAATTCGAGCACTGGCCACCCTCCCCTTACCCTCCGGCGCGGAGCGGTAACCGCCGCGATGTATCGGACCGATACATCGCACGTTAGCGGCTGCCGCCGGCCAGGGCAAACCCCCATTCCGGGATGCCGTCGTCACACATCGTGACCGTGGTCGCCTCGTCGAGCCGGACCGCGTACCCTTCACCGCATGCGTACGCAGCGCCAGATCGTCGACTACTCGCTTCAGAAGCGAGCAGTGCTGCGTGAGCTGTTGGCTGGCCGCATCGGCACGTACGACGTGTGTGACGCGTCGCCGTACCTGAAGAACGCTGCGCGGTTCCACGGCGAGCCGACCGAGCTGCGCTGCCCCATCTGTCGCAGCGAGAATCTGACCCTGGTCCACTACATTTACGGGGACGAACTCAAGCAGTCCGCCGGACAGGCCCGGACACTCGCCGAGCTGCCCGTGCTGGCGATGACGCTACGTGAGTTCCAGGTCTTCGTGGTGGAGGTGTGCCTCGGCTGTGACTGGAACCATCTCGTCGAGCAGTACCTGCTCGGCCGGGACGGTCTCACCGGCGACGGCGACAGTGTTGGCGCCGACGAGCAGGATGCTGCGGCCGCCGAGGGCGTGGGTCGGCGGAGGCGAGAGGCGCAACGGTGACGTCAGCGGTTGGACCGGCTCCGGGGGTGTGGACATGACCTGGGACGGCCGACCACTCGTTGGTCCGATTGGCCCGATTGATTCGGCAATGACCCTGGCGAACCGGCACCCTCGTGCCGGCGGTCCGGGTGAAGCAACTCACGGCAACCCGGTGGCGGCGCTGTCGCGCCCCACCGCGACCGGCAGGGTGTGAAGAATGAACTCGTACGGCGATCCCAGCTCCGCGCGCGGTCGGGCCCAGTACCCGGGCCCGGACGGTGACCCCGGACCGGGCGCGGACGACGCGTACCGCAGACCCGGCGGTGACTCCCGCGCGGGCGGCTGGTCCTCCCCGGAGCCCGCTGCGCCTCCCGGCCGGGCCTCGGTGACACCGAGGGCCGCCGGCGGTCGTGCGTCGGTCGGTGGCTCGGCCTCCGTGCCGCCCCCCGGCGCTGCCGCCGGATCCGCGTCGGTGGGCTCGGCAACTCCCGGCCGCAGCGGTCGGGCCTCGGTGCCCGTGTCCCCGGCACCCGGTGCGGCCACGGGTCGCGCCGGCGCCGGCCGGGCGTCCGTTCCGGTGTCCCCGGCGCCGGGAGCGCCCGCCGGTCGGGCCCGGGTGGGCACCGCCGCCGTCGGCGCCGCCTCCGCGGGCCGGGCCAGCGTCGGCTCCGCGTCGGTGGGTGGCCGTGCCGCGGTCGCCCGGGCGAGTGTCTCCCCGGTCTCCGGCGGGCCGGGTGGTCCCGGCGGTCCGAACGGCCCGGGCGGACCGAACGGACCCGGTCGCGGTGGTCGGGGCGGTCGCGGCGCGGGTGACCCGGCCGCGGCGGCGCGGGCCAAGAAGCGCAAGCGGATGAACCTGCTGATCGCCGGGTTCGCCGTCTTCATCATGCTCGCCGGTGTCGGCGTGGTGGGGTTCACCTACTACTCGACGAACGTGGTCATGCCCGAGGAACTGCCGCTGCCGCTGTCCACCACCGTGTACGCCAAGGACGGCAAGACCACACTGGCCAGGCTGGGCAGCGAGAACCGCACCTTCGTCACCATCGCCCAGATTCCGGAGCACGTGCAGCACGCGGTGGCGGCAGCCGAGGACCGGAACTTCTACCGGCACTCGGGCGTCGACTACAAGGGCATCGTCCGTGCCGCGTGGAACAACGTCTCCAACGGTGACAAGCAGGGCGCCTCAACGATCACCCAGCAGTACGCCCGCAACGCGTTCGAGAATCTCCAGGACGACACGTACGGCCGCAAGGTCAAGGAGGCCATCCTCGCCTCCAAGCTGAACGACGCGTACAGCAAGCCGGAGATCATGCAGCACTACCTCAACGTCATCTACTTCGGACGCGGCGCGTACGGCATCGAGGCGGCGGCACAGACGTACTTCGGCAAGTCAGCGATCAAGCTGACCCCCGCCGAGGGTGCGGTCCTGGCCGCGCTGATCAAGCAGCCGGTGGCGACCGACACCCACAAGGGTTACGACCCGGCGGTCAACCCGACCGACGCGAAGACCCGGTGGGACTACGTGATCGACGGGATGAAGAAGGAGGGGTGGCTGGACCCCGCCGCCCCGATCGCGTACCCGAAGGTGCTGCCCCCGAAGAAGGGTGGCAACGGCTTCGGCGTCGACAGCCCTCGGGGCAACGTCATCAACTACGTCCGTCAGGAGATGGACGCGATGGGCCTCTGCTCCGACACCGGCGCGGAGGGCAAGACGAGCTGTGTGGACGCGCTGCGGGACGGCGGCTACCGGGTCACCACGACCATCGACCCGAAGCTCCAGACGGCCGCCGAGAACGTCGCCATGCAGTCGAAGAAGGGCTCCGAGCTCAACGACCAGCCCAAGAACCTGATGGCGGCCGTTGTCTCGATCGACCCGAAGAAGGGCCGGGTGCTCGCCTACTACGGCGGTGACAGTGGCGCCGACTTCGACTACGCCGGCAAGAACACCGACAAGAACGGCGACCTGACCGGTGGTCACGCTCCGGGCTCGTCGATGAAGGTCTACACCCTGGCCGCCGCGATCGAGGCGGGCATCTCGGTGAAGTCGCACTGGGACCCCACGCCGTACAAGCCCGAGGGTTCCAAGGTCGCGATCGGTAACGCCGGCCGGACCAACCTCAAGTGCGGCAAGTACTGCACCCTCGAAGAGTCGACGATCCAGTCGTACAACGTGCCGTTCTACTGGGTCACCAAGGAGATCGGCGCCGAGAAGGTGGTCGACATGGCCCACAAGGCCGGCGTGACCACCATGTGGGGAGTCGACCCGCCGCAGGCGTTCGACCTGTCGAAGAAGGGGCCCAACCCGTTCGACAACTACACCGGTTTCGGCAAGTACCCGCTCACCGTGTTCGACCACGCGAACGCGATGGCGACGTTCGCCAACGACGGCAAGTACATCAAGGCGCACTTCGTCATCAAGGTGGAGCAGCAGGACAAGGACACCGGCAAGTGGAAGGTCGTCGGCAGCGAGCGCATCAAGCCCGAGCAGCGGATCGACAAGAAGGTCACCGACGAGGTCACCGCGGTCCTGAAGCAGATTCCCGCTCCCAACAATCTCTCGCTGGAGGACGGCCGCCAGGCCGCCGCGAAGACGGGCACCTGGGAGTACAACAGCACGGACAACGCGCACGCCTGGACGGTCGGCTACACCCCGCAGATCGCCACGGCCGTCTGGGTGGGCAGTCGGGATATCAAGAAGCCCCAGATCCGTCTCGCGAGCGGTAAGCCCATCGGTGGTTCGACCCTTCCCGGCCCGATCTGGGAGAAGTACATGAACACCGCCCTCAGGGGGCAGGAGGAGATCCCCCTGCCCACCGTCACCGGTGAGGGCGACACCACCAAGGGCAACGGCAAGGCGCCGGCGGCGCCGCCGCCACCACCGCCGGGGCAGCCGGGTCAGCCGGGACAAACCTGTGACCCGCTGACCAATCCGTTCTGTCCCCGCAACGACGGCAACCCCGGAGGGAACAACCCCGGTGGGCCTGGTGGGCCCGGTGGGCCCGGTGGCCCGAACGGCGGTTAGCCGCCTCCCAACCTGGCCACCGACCACCCTGGAACAAGAGCACAGCGCACACGCCGCCGCCGGCCGGACATCTCGTCCGGCCGGCGGCGGCGTGTGCGGCACCGGTCACCCGCCGCGAACCGCCAGTGCGGGTTGTGACCCGGGCGGGCAGACGAGTACATGACTCATCGCTGCGAGTACGGCAGGATGCCTCTCTATGAGCACCCAGTCGACGCCCGGCATCGACGACGCCGGAACCACCGACCACCCGTCCCGCTCCGACGGGTTCGTCCGCGGCCTCTCCGGCGCCATCGGCGGGCCGCTGGGCGACCACGCGACGGCGCTGGACCGGCCGGCCGGGCAGGAACGCCGGTTCTGGACCGCCGTCCGGATCGTCCTGGCGCTGGTCTGCCTCACGCTCGCGTTGCACTGGGTGCAGAAATCCCCGTGCCAGGACGGCGCGTGGCAGAACAACGTGCAGTACAACCGGTTCTGCTACACGGACGTGCTCGCGCTCTACTACGCCGAGGGCCTCAACGAGGGCAAGGTGCCCTACCGGGACCACCCGGTGGAGTACCCGGTGCTCACCGGCTACTTCATGGGCGCCCTCGGTCTGCCGGTGCACGCGATCGGCGACGGTGACCCGAGCATCAACCAGGGCCAGTGGTTCTACAACCTCAACGCGCTCGTGCTGGGCGCGCTCGCCGTGGCCACCGTGGCGGTGATCCTCGCGCTGCGCCGCCGACGACCCTGGGACGCCGCGTTGTTCGCGCTCGCCCCGGCGCTGCTGCTCACCGCCACCGTCAACTGGGACCTGCTCGCCATCGGGTTGGCGGCGTTCGGTCTGCTGGCGTGGGCCCGGCGACAACCGGTGGCGGCCGGCGTCCTGCTCGGGCTGGCCGGCGCGGCGAAACTCTGGCCGCTGTTCCTGCTGGGACCGATCCTCGTCCTGGCCCTACGGGCCAACCGGCTCCGCGCCGCGCTCACCGCGCTCGGCGCGGCGGTGGTGGCCGTGGTACTGGTGAACCTGCCCGCCTACCGGGCCAACCCGGACAACTGGGGCCGGTTCTTCGAGCTGAACACCACCCGGCCGATCGACTGGGGCACGCTCTGGTACATCGGGCGCTACCTCGACGGCAAGGTCGGCAACGACCCCGGCCAGCAGGGCCCGTTCGAATGGTTGAACACCAACATCCCAACCCTGAACACCATCTCGTACGCCCTGTTCGGGCTGGCCTGCATCGGTGTGGCCGTGCTGGCGCTGCGGGCGCCGCGCCGGCCGCGGCTCGCCCAGCTCGCCTTCCTGGTGGTGGCCGCGTTCCTCATCTTCAGCAAGGTCTGGTCCCAGCAGTTCGTCCTCTGGATGCTGCCGCTGGTGGTGCTGGCCCGGCCGAAGTGGGGCGCCTTCCTGGCCTGGCAGCTCGCCGAGGTCTGCTACTTCGTGGCCTTCTACGGCGAACTGCTGGGCGCGGCGACCAGCCGTCCGGTCTTCCCCGAAGGGGTGTTCGTGCTGGCCTCGACGCTCCGGCTGGCGACCGTGGTGACCCTGTGCGTGTTCGTCGTCCGGGAGATCCTGCACCCGGAGCAGGACGCGGTACGCGCCACCTACCCCGACGACCCGGACGGCGGTGTCCTCGACGGGGCGCCGGACGCTCCCTGGCTGGACCGCTGGCGCCGCCCCGCGAACAAGCCCGACCTGGAACCCGAGCCCGCCACCGCGACCTGATCCCCAGGACCTGACGCGCCGGAGCCACGTCAGGTTTGCGGGGGAGCCCGCCCGGCGCAGGGATCAAGCCTGACGCCCGGAGCCGGGCGGGCTCCCCCGCAAACCGCCCCAAAAGCGCGACCGCGTCAGAGCCGATACACCACGGCGTCGCCGATCTCCTGGCGCGTGATGTCGAGCGACTCGACCGGCGCGTCAATGGTGATCTCCCACGGCGTGCCGGGCACCTCGTCGCGCAGCAGCACCACCGTCCGCACGCCGTACGTCCGCAGGTAGTCGACGCTCTTCCGGTCGGGGAACGACTGGCTGGCCCGGCGGAGGTCGTCGAGCTGGCGGGGCGTGAAGCCGCTGCCGCCGTTCGCCACGTCCGGGAACCCGTCCGTTGACCAGAGCATGACGTGCTGGTCGAGGCCCTGGTCGCTGGGGAGCACGAGCAGCGGACCCTCCGCCGAGCGCATCGCGGCGGGCTGTGTCGGCACCACCGGATGCGGGGTGGCGTTCAACCCCTCGACGGTGACCAGCAGCAGCGGCAGCAGGGTGGCGATCCGTAGCCACGGCCCCGGCCAGGACGGGATCCGCTGCGCGGCCAGCTCACGGACCCGGTCGGTGAGGGCGGTGACCGCGCCCGCCGCGAGCAGCGCGAGCAGCAACGTGATCCAGAGCATCAACCGCCCGGGGGTACGCAGCGCGTTCCAGCCCGGCGCGTGCTCGAACAGTGGTACGTAGGTGAAGGCGCCGTCGAAGAAGCGGGTGCCCATCGCGAGCACCATCGTGGCCAGCACACCGACGAGCAGGAACAGTCGGTGCCGTAGCCGCCAGACCGAGAAGAACAGCCCGCCGAACGCCAGCGCGTAGAGCACGAACCCCGGCAGCAGCGTCATCTCCGCAGGGAACGGCAGCGCCTCGCGGGCACCCTCGTGCAACCCACCCCAGATCCGCGACTCGGCGGGAGCGGTCACGAAGCCGGACGCCGGCGGCGAGAAGATGGAGACGTCGCCGACGGTCCGCTCGGCGTACGGATGCAGCTCGGTCACCTGGAAGTACGGGAGCGCCATCAGCGCGCCCACCCCGGCGAAGAACACCCCGCCGACCAGGTCGGCCACGACCAGCCGGCGGCCGAACGGCAGGGTACGACCGGACCGTAGCCACTTCACCGCGACCAGCACGGCGGCGACCAGCGCGGCGACGGCCAGGAAGTACGCGAACGGCAGGCCGATGCCGAAGCCGAGGCTGATCTGCCACGCCGCCACCATCCAACCGCCGTACACCCAGGCGTCGTGCCGTCGCTCGGGTCGGTAGCCGTGGCGCAGCGACCAGCCGTGCCCCCGCGCGAGCATCGCGAGGGCCAGCGGGATGCCACCGTTGGACAGCACGTGCAGGTGCCCGGCCTGGGCGAGCAGCCACGGCGCGTAGGCGTAGCCGACCCCGGCGACGGCGGCGCCGATCCGGCCGGCGCCGAGCTGCCGGGCCAGGGCGTACGCCCCGAACGTGGCGAGCGCGTGCGCCAGCACGAACATGATGTTGTAGCGCAGCACCGCATCCTCGGGACCACTTCCGAGCATCCCGGCCGGGGCGTAGCCGAGCAGCGTGTCGGAGAACGCGAAGCTCCACAGCTCCGGGAAGAACGTGTTCGACTGCCACAGGCGGGCCGGGTCGGCCAGCAGGATGTGGCCGGACCAGGCCATCTGCCACGCCTGGAGGCTCGGATCCCAGGTGTCCTGCGGCAGGGTGTAGCGCGGGTACCGCAGCGTCGGCCAGGTCATCAGCACGGCCAGCGCCAACGAGGCGAGGGCCGCCAGGGTCCACTCGTGGACCAGGGACCGGCCCACCGCGCGGGCGGCCCGGGTGAGCCAGCTGGGCCGGGGCTCCGGCGTCGAGGCGAACACCTCCCAGCGGTCGGGCTCGACCGGCTTTCCCTCGCCGTCGTCGGTCGCCTTGGCGGTGCCGTCCTTCGCGTCCTTGGCGGTGCCGTCCTCGGCGTCCTTGGCGGTGCCGGCCTTCTTGTCGCCGTCGTTCGTCGTACCGCCGCTGTTGGCCGTGTCGGTCTTCTCCGCGTCGTTCTTCGCGCGACCGTTCGTGGCGGTGGCGCCGTTCGCGGGCGTGCTGGCGCTGTTCGTGGCGGCCTGCTCGTCGGCGGCGCCCTTCGGAGCCGTACTGGCGCTCTTGCGGGCCTTCCTCCGCGCCGGGTCCTTCCGGGTCGTCGCGCTCGTGGTGGTGCCGGCCGAGGCGGCGGGGATGTCACCGGTCGGCGGCGCGGCCGGTCGGATCGGGTCGTCGCCGCTGGACGTGGGCCGCGCCTTCCCCGGCTTGGACTGTCCGGTCGTCATGCTGCCGGGCGCTCCGTCGGGAGCTGCTGGCGCAGGAAGTCGATGTCGGCGGCCTGACCCGTGACGCCGCCCGGGGTCTCGACGACCACCGGCGCCCCGGCGGCCCGGATCACCGCCACCACCAGCTCCGGGTCGATCGTCCCGCCGTCGAGGTTGTCGTGCCGGTCCTGGCCGGAGTTGAACGCGCCCTTGGAGTTGTTGGCGTGTACCAGGTCGATCCGGCCGGTGATCGCCTTGACCCGGTCGACGAGGCCGAGCAGTTCCTCACCGCCGGCGTACGCGTGGCACGTGTCCAGGCAGAAACCGACCTCGTAGTCGCCGACCGCGTCCCAGAGCCGGGCCAGCGCGTCCAGGCGGCGGGCGCACGCGTTGTCGCCGCCGGCCGTGTTCTCGATGAGGACCGGGACGCCGAACCCGCCGGAGTCGGCCGCGTACGCGAATGTCTTGCGCCAGTTGTCGAAGCCCACCGCGAGGTCGTCGCCGGCGTTGACGTGCCCACCGTGGACGATCAGTCCCTTGGCACCGATCTCGGCCGCCGCGGTGGCGTGCCCGAGCAGCAGCTTGCGGCTGGGGATCCGGATGCGGTTGTTGAGGGTCGCCACGTTGATGACGTACGGCGCGTGCACGTAGAGGTCGACCTCGGCGGCGCGCAGCCGCTCGGCGTCCTCCCGCGGCTTGGGTGCCTTCCACCCCTGCGGGTCGGAGAGGAAGAACTGCACGGTGTCGGCGGACCGTGCGGCTGCCTCCGCCAGCGGGTCGGTCGAATCGACGTGGGCTCCGATACGCATGGCAGCGAGCCTACGTCGGGACCACGGCGGGCGCGGTGACGGCCGGCGCGATGTCGTCACTCCGGCCGTCGGACGATCGTTGAGGGGATGGGACCCGACGAGCGGAGCCCGGGACCGGGCGCGACGAGGCGTCCGAGTACGGCCACCGGGTGCTCGTCGGCCCGACAGCGAGGTCACCCCCTGCGGCGCGGCCCGGCGTCGCGGGGGGAGACCCCTCGTCGTGGCAGATCGGCACGAGCACGGCGGAATCTCGGAAATTTCTGCCTTTTGCCCCGACAAGGTACAAGAGCCGTTGTATCGTCAGATAACAACACGATAAAGCTCCGCGGGGCGTCTCCGGTCCAACCTCATCGGTGTGGTCGTTCCTCCCCAGGTCCCACCCAAGGAATGCGGACGGGACGCTCCGCGGCCTCGTTGACGGGGGCTCGCCACCGACCAGTGACGGTCAGGTGGCGGGCCCCCGTCGGCATGTCCCCGACGCCGACCCGACCACCCCGGGCATGATCGTCCGGACCGGGTATCCTGGTCAGGTTGTCCGCGTCCGGCCGGGTTCCCCCGGCACGTGCGGGCAGCGACGCACGACCTCCTGCCACGGAAGGACCGTGGCCGCTTAGCCCACAGGAGGTGAGCACGTCTTGCGTCATTACGAGATCATGGTGATCCTCGACCCCAGCCTCGAGGAGCGCACCGTCGCCCCGTCGCTCGACACGTACCTGAACGTGATTCGGACCGCGGGTGGCTCGGTTGAGAAGACGGACGTGTGGGGCCGCCGGCGCCTCGCGTTCGAGATCAACAAAAAGGCCGAGGGCATCTACGCCGTCGTCGACCTGCAGGCCACGCCTGCTGCCGTGGCCGAGTTGGACCGTCAGCTCCGGCTGAACGAGTCCGTTCTGCGCACCAAGGTCATCCGGCCGGAGATGCGCTAAGCATTCAGTCCGGCATTCAACCCGGTTCGCCCGGATCAGCCTCCGCGACTCTGTCGTACGGCTCTGAGAGCCTGTACGACGAGACGCTGAGTGCGCGAGGAGATGGTCATGGCAGGAGACACCACCATCACGGTCATCGGCAATCTGACCGATGACCCCGAGTTGCGGTTCACCCCCTCCGGGGCTGCGGTCGCCAAGTTCCGTGTCGCCTCGACGCCCCGATTCATGGACAAGGCGTCGGGCGAGTGGAAGGACGGCGAGCCGCTGTTCCTCGCTTGCACCGTCTGGCGGCAGGCCGCCGAGCACGTCGCCGAGTCGCTGCAGCGCGGCGCTCGGGTGATCGTCTCGGGTCGGCTGCGTCAGCGGTCCTACGAGACCCGTGAGGGTGAGAAGCGCACCGTCATCGAGCTTGAGGTCGACGAGATCGGCCCGTCGCTGCGCTACGCCACGGCGAAGGTGCAGAAGATGTCCCGCTCCGGTGGCGGTGGCGGCGGCTTCGGTGGTGGCGGCGGTGGTGGTGGCCAGGGTGGCGGCGGAGGCAACTTCGACGACCCCTGGGCTTCGGCTGCACCTTCTCCCGCGCGTGCCGGTTCGGGCGGCAACTTCGACGAGGAGCCTCCGTTCTAATGGCGCCGAGCGCCCGCGATCGCAAACCAGGAGCAAGGTCAATGGCCAAGGCTGCGGCACTTCGCAAGCCGAAGAAGAAGGTGAACCCGCTCGACAAGGACGGGATCACCTACATCGATTACAAGGACACGGCGCTGCTGCGCAAGTTCATCTCCGACCGCGGCAAGATCCGCGCTCGGCGGGTCACCGGCGTGACCTCGCAGCAGCAGCGGCAGATCGCCCGCGCGGTCAAGAACGCCCGCGAGATGGCGCTCCTGCCGTACACCGCAACGGCCCGCTGAGAGGAGGCACCGATATGAAGATCATCCTGACTCAGGAAGTGTCCGGCCTCGGTGCCCCGGGCGACATCGTCGAGGTCAAGGACGGCTTCGGCCGTAACTACCTGCTGCCGCAGGGCTTCGCGATCGCCTGGACCAAGGGCGCGGAAAAGCAGGTCACGGTCATCAAGCGGGCCCGCTCGGCCCGCGAGATCCGCGACCTCGACCACGCCAACGAGGTCAAGGGCCAGCTCGAGGGTCTCAAGGTCAACCTGAAGGCCCGCGCCGGCGACGGCGGCCGGCTCTTCGGCTCGGTCACCTCGGCCGAGATCGTCGACGCCGTCAAGGGCGCCGGCGGTCCCGTGCTGGACCGTCGCCGGCTGGAGGTGCCCGGTCACATCAAGTCGACCGGCACCTACCCGGTGAAGATCAAGCTGCACCCCGAGGTCACCGCGTCGTTCAACCTGAACGTCGTTCAGGGCTGACGACCCGCTGCACCACACGACGAGGGCCCGTACCGAGCGATCGGTGCGGGCCCTCGCGCATGCGTCACGCGTGGCCCGCCCGTCTCAGCCGATCGGTTGACCGGTCACCGCGCTGATCAGCACTGTGGAGAGACCACCGCCGACCACCGCGGCGGCGAGCGCGATCGTCGCCGACCGCCACGTCGTGCCGACCCGCCGCAGCAGCGCCGCCACGACCAGACTGCTCACCAGCGCCAACCCGAAACGCGGCGAGCCGGCGAGCAGCGACTCCAACGCGCGTGACCGTGCCGAGTCGCAGCCACCCCCACTGATGTCGGTGACACAGCCGGCAGGCGCCTGCGCGTCAAGCGTCAGCAACCACGCGAAGATCAGCATCGCCGGCACCAGGTAGCAGGCCGTGGTGTAGAGCAGCGGCCGCACGGATCCACCGGGATCCGGGTCGAGCAGATCGTCCTCCAGACGACGCGCCCAACCGCCCGTCGCCACCGACTCGACCCGACGCCGCACCGACGCCGTACCGACCGGCGAGCGGTCCGCCCGCCGCCGCACGCCAGGAGGGGGTACGGGCGCACTGCGCGGCCGCGGGGCGGTGTAACCCACCACCGGCGACCGGGGTGCCGACGTCGTCGTGGTGTCCATCCAGCGCGGGTCGTCGCCGGACAACCGCGTACCGGACCAGAAGCCGCTGTCCCGACTCGGCCATCCCTCGGTCAAGCGGTCCGAGCGTGGCGGCAGCGTCCGGTCCCACTGGTCGTCCTCGACCGCGGACCGCTCCCACTGGCCGGTGCGGTCCGACCGCTCCCAACCACCGCCGCTCTCCCTCTGGGACCACTGCCCGCTCAGGTCAGTGGTGTCCGGGCCGGGAGGTGGCCACGCGTGCACGCCTGACGCGTCCCAGGGGTCCACCGCCGGCGCGTACGACGGATCCGGTTCGGTCGCCCGCTCCGACCCGCGATCCCAGGGATCGGCCGCCGGGCGTGTCCACGACTCCTCCGCCGCCCGTCGGCTGCGCCGTGTCGGCCGGCTCGCCTCCGGTCGGGAGGTCGGCTCGGCCGAGTCGGCCTCCAGGTCGCCACCGGACCAGATCACCTGAGGACGGCCAGCCGGCGCGCGACGGGGACGACGGTCGGCCACCGCGCCGGAGACCGGCTCCTCCTCCGCCGAGTCCGCGCGTCGACGACCCGCGTAGCCCTGCTCCTGAGGGCTGTCGAGCGTCCACTCCCGGGTGTGGTCCGAGTCGGGACCCGCGCCGATCGCCGGCTGCGTACGCCAAGCGCTCGCGCTGATCGCCGGCTGCTCACGCCAACCACCCGCGTCGGCCCGTCGCCGGCCCGTCGTCTCGGCACTGCGCCAGCCGGCACCCGAACTCGGGCGCTCGACCTCGACCTCGACCTCGTCCTCGTCGGGCGCGGCGTGCCGTCCACCGCCGTCGGCCCGCTGGACGCCGGATTCCAGCGCCCACCGCGGCAGGTAGGCGTCGACCGGTTCGTCCTGTCCACGGTCCCGCGCACGTCGCCGACTGGAGGTGCGGTAGCGCCCGTCCTCGTCGTACGGATCGGCCGGAGCGGGCAGCGCGGGCTGACCCCACGAGGCGGTAGACGGACGCTCCCGCGGGCTGCCCTCCCCGCGTCCCCAGTCCCGGTAACTCACGGCCGGAGTGTGACCCTTCTGAACCCAAAGCGTGATCCGCTGTCCAGGTGTAGCCGTTCGCTGGAGATAGTACGGGAAGATCGTGTAAAAGAACCGACCGAAATATTCTCCTCCACAGGGTGGGGACCGCATTTCGCCAGGTCAACGACTTGCGGCCGAGAATTCCCCAGCGGTTGTCCACAGGCTGTGCACACCCTGCGCACATGCTCGTACACCGGCGTCCACAGGTTGTCCCGAGGCTCGTCCACCGCGCTTGTTGAGTCGCTGACCTCGGGGTCCGTATGGTTGGCCCTCGACCGCCGGCGCGATGGCCCCCGATCGACCGGTTCGGTCGAGAGAACTGTCGTACCTCGGCGGTACAGCTGAGACGGATCCGACGCAGTGGAGGGGGGACCGGTGTCGGTCACCGACGACATGCGGGCGGAGGCACGGTCCGGCAACGGCCAGCCACCCGTGCAACGGGACGGCCAGTTCGACAAGACTCCACCCCAGGACGTCGCCGCCGAGCAGTGCGTGCTGGGCGGCATGTTGCTGTCCAAGGACGCCATCGCCGACGTCGTCGAGATCCTCAAGACCAACGACTTCTACCGGCCGGTGCACGCCACCATCTTCGACACCATCCTCGACATCTACGGTCGGGGTGAGCCGGCCGACCCGATCACCGTGGCCGCCGCCCTGACCGACTCGGGCGACCTGGCCCGCATCGGTGGGGCTCCCTATCTGCACACCCTCATCGCCAGCGTTCCCACCGCCGCGAACGCCTCGTACTACGCCCGCATCGTCAGTGAGCGGGCGGTGCTGCGTCGGCTCGTCGAGGCCGGCACCAAGATCGTGCAGCTGGGCTACGGCACCGCCAGCGGCGGCAGCCGCGACGTCGACGACGTCGTGGACCTCGCGCAGCAGGCCGTCTACGACGTCACCGAACGCCGGGTCAGCGAGGACTTCGCGGTCCTGGCCGACATGCTCCAGCCGACGCTCGACGAGATCGAGGCGGTGGGCGCGCAGGGCGGCGTGATGACGGGTGTGCCGACCGGCTTCAGCGACCTGGACCGGCTGCTCAACGGCCTGCACGCGGGGCAGCTCGTGATCGTTGCCGGCCGGCCTGGATTGGGCAAATCCACCGCTAGCATGGACTTCGCAAGAAATGCTGCTATTCGGGCAAACCAGGCCGCTGCCATCTTCTCGCTGGAGATGAGCAAGGTCGAGATCGTCATGCGACTGCTCTCGGCCGAGGCGCGGGTGCCGCTGCACGTCCTGCGCAGCGGGCAGCTCTCCGACGACGACTGGACCAAGCTGGCCCGCTGCATGGGTGAGATCAGTGAGGCGCCGCTGTTCGTCGACGACACGCCGAGCATGAACCTGATGGAGATCCGGGCGAAGGCCCGCCGACTCAAGCAGCGGCACGACCTCAAGATGATCGTGGTCGACTACCTCCAGTTGATGACCTCGCCGAAGCGGACGGAGAGCCGGCAGCAGGAGGTCGCGGACCTCTCCCGTGGCCTCAAGCTGCTGGCCAAGGAGGTCGAGTGCCCGGTGATCGCGGTGAGTCAGCTCAACCGTGGCCCGGAGCAGCGCACCGACAAGCGCCCACAGCTGTCCGACCTGCGCGAATCGGGATCAATTGAGCAGGATGCTGACGTTGTCATCCTGCTGCACCGCGACGACTACTACGACAAGGAGTCACCGCGCGCGGGCGAGGCGGATTTCATTGTTGCCAAGCATCGAAATGGACCGACGGACACGGTGACGGTCGCAGCCCAGCTGCATCTGTCGCGATTCGTGGACATGGCTATCGGATGATCGGCGTCCTCGGCGCACCCTGCGGCTCGCCGGTCCGCCGACGGCCGAATCGCCCGAGGTAACGGCCCGAAGCAGGGCATCACCCCAGGCTGAGGTCGTGCTTCTCGAGGGCGGCCTGGATGATGTCGAGCGCTTTCGGACCCATGCCGTGCAGTGCGGCCAGCTCCGTACGGGGCACCCCGGCGAGGTCGCGCAGGGTCGTGTATCCGGCGTCGTGCAAGGCGCGCGTGGCCGGCGCACCGACCTTCGGCAGCATGTCGGTTGAAGGATCCATGTCCCCATCGTTCATCACGTCACCCCAGCAGGGGGAACCAGCCGGCCGCCTCGCCCAACTCCAGCCGGTCCCGATCGGTGAGGGTGACACGGCCGGTCGCCTTCAACAGGAACTCCCGGTCGTCCCACCCGGCGGGCCGGACCGCGTCATCGCTCAACAGGCCGTCCATCGTGGACACGGCGACACCCACCGCCATTGGTCCGGGCGGCGGCGCGGCCGGCAGCTCCGGCGTGAGGTCCAGGTGGTGCACCACGGCCTCGGTGGTCAGGGTGGCCAGGAAATCGGGTACGCGCAGCACGTGGCCCTGCGTGGTCACGTACCCCTCGGGGTCTGCGAATCCGGCGGCGCGGACCGCCGCCGGGGCGGTCTCCCTCCACAGCCGGACGATGCCGGTCGGCCGGTCGAAGGCGGACGCCGAGCGCCGGACCCACCAGGCGTGGCGGGCCGCCTGTTCATCGCCGCCCGGAAAGCCGCGCCAGTAGGAGACGTCGTCCACGTCGGCGGGACCGTCGACCGGACTGGCCAGGGCCACCAGAGCCCGCTGGGCGTCACCGAGGACGTGCAGGAGCAGATCGGCGACGAGCCAGCCCCGGCATCGGGTGGCCCGTTGCAGGTCAGCATCGTCGAGGGCGTCGACCACTGCGGTGATGCCGTCGTACGCCTCGGCGAGGGCCTCGTTGTGCCGCGTGGCGGTCATGCGATGCAGCCTCGCACGGACCGCCTCTTCGACCAATCTGTCGGTAGCGACGTCGCCCGGGTCGACGCCGGATCGACCCGGGCGAAAGGCCCGGCCGGGCTCAGCCGAACATCTCGTCGAGGAAGCTCTTGCGCTTCTTGTGCCGGTAGTGGCCGTGGTAGCCGTGGTGCTGCTGCTGGTGGCCGTAGGCAGGCGCCGGCGGGTAGCCGTGCGCGGGCGGTGGGGGCGGCGGCGGCGGGACGGCGCCGTAACCGGGCTGGTGCTGGGCCGGTGGCGGGGGTGGGGGCGCGTAACCGCCCGGCTGCTGTGCCGGCGCGGTCGGCCCGGCCTGCTGGCGACTCCAGTTGGCCTCTGCCTCGAACAGCTTCTCGAGCTCGCCGCGATCGAGGAAGATGCCCCGGCACTCGCCGCACTGGTCGATGACGACGCCGCTGCGCTCGTACTGGCGCATCTCGCCGCGACACTTGGGACAGATGAGGTCACTCATCACCCGACGGTACCTGGTCGACCTAAGCGATTGCTGTGAGCGCCTCGATGACTTCGTCGTCGGAAACCTCGTGAAAGTCGTCGTAGTAGACGCTCACCGAGCTGAATTCCGGCGGGCGTTGGGCGCAGATGACCTGGTCGGCCTCGGCGGCCAGTAGTTCGTACGCCTCCTGGGCGCCGACCGGTACGGCCACCACCACTCGGCGGGCACCGAGCCGGCGGGCGACCTCGACGGCGGCACGGGCGGTAGCGCCGGTGGCCAGACCGTCGTCCACGATCACGGCGACGCGCCCGGTGAGGTCCAGCGGTGGGCGACCGCCCCGGTAGAGCCGTTCGCGGCGCTCCAACTCGACCTGTTCGCGGCGGCTGACCTCGGCGATGTCGTCGCTGCTGAGACGGCTGGCGATCGCGTCGTTGAGGACCTGCACGCCGCCGGGGCCGAGCGCGCCGAAGGCGACCTCCCGCGCCCAGGGCATGCCGAGCTTGCGGACGACCAGCACGTCCAGGGGAACGCCGAGCCGTTCGGCGACGACCCGGGCCACCGGTACGCCGCCGCGGACCAGGCCGAGGACGACGGCGTCCGGGTCACCGACCAGGGCGGTCAGCCGTTCGGCGAGCACCCGGCCCGCTTCGGCGCGGTCGCGGTAGGTGGTCATGCCTTCAGGTGTACGCCGTGCGACGTCGTTTCGCCCGCCGGTTACACCGATGTGGTCCGACCGGGCAGATGCTCGAGGTTCGGTGCGGACTCCGGGCGTTGCAGGGCGGGTGCCCAGAGGAGCAGGGCCACCGGATAGAGCAGGTAACCGAACCGGGTGGAGGGCATGAGGGCGATGGCGGCGAGTAGCCCGTACCCACAGATCGAAGCGGTGGTCGCGGCGGTGCCGGGCGGTCGTCGCGCGAGCCGGACGGCGATGGCCACGCCGGCCGTGACCAGGAGGGCCGCGGCGATCAGCCGGCCTCCGGGGAGGGCGGTGGCGATCAGGTGGCCGGGGAACGGGGACTGCGCCGGGCTGGTGACCAGGCCGTGGCCGAGGGGGAACCGCAGCACGTTCTCGGTGAGGGCCCCACGGTCGACGAGCAACGCCGGGAGCAGGGCGAGCACGGGCAACCCGATCGCACCGGCCGCGACCCGGGCGCCGGCTCGCCGGGTCAGACCCCAGACGATCAGGACCAGGGCGATCGGCCAGGCGAACAGCTTCAGCGCGCCGGCCAGTCCCACCGCGAGGCCGGCCCGTCCCGGCCGTCCGGCGGCGGCGAATGCGAGGGCCAGCAGGCAGAGCGCGAGTACGGGTAGGTCGTCGCCGCCGGTGGCCAGGGTCAGCGCGCAGATGGGCAGGACGGTGGCGGCCTGCACTGCCCGCAGCAGGGCGGCGTCCCGTCGGTGATCCGGGGTGCCGGTGGAGGGCGCGGCGCGTATCGCGGCCACGGCCAGGGCGAGCGCCAGCGCGGTGCCCAGTGCGAACCACACGCGGGCGTCGGTCCACCAGGCGTCGACGAGGGCTCGGGGCAGGCCGAACATCGCCATACCCGGCTGGTACGGCGTGTATCCGAGCAGTTGTTCACCGGGCGGCAGGGCGGCGATCGCGTCCCGACCGAGGTACGGCGTGCCGTGGTCGAGCAGTCGGATGCCCGCCTGCTCGACGACCAGCACTTCTTCCTGCGCCCGGTCGGCACGTCCGGTGGCTCGTTCGATGCTCTGCCAGAGCACGGGCAGGAGTGCGGTGGTCACCCAGGCGAAGCCCGTCACCACCCAGCGGGATGCGAGGCCGGCCAGCCGAGGGGCGCGTCTCCGCACCAGGAGTTGGACGACCACCGCCAGCGTCGCGACCAGGTAGCCGGCGGCGGCGACGGCACCCCAGGCCCGGTGGGGCAGGAGGGTCGACGTGCTTGCGGTGATCGCCGCGAAGAGGGCCGACACGGCGTAGAGCCCCAGGTCGAGGGCGAGTCCGCCGGCGGCGGAGTCGAGCGTCCGCCAGCGCCGGTGGCGGGGCGTCGGGGCGTCGGCGGTCACGGCCGCCAGTCTGGCAGATCTCGCTGTTCACCCGGCTGGCTGCCTGCTCGCATCCTGGGCGGGGCGGCCGTGCCCGGTCAGGCCGGGAGGTGGCGGTCGGGGCGGGAACGACCGGCCTGGCGGCGGGTCTGGTTGAGGCGGATCACCGCGCCCGTGTCGTGCAGCGGCGGTGCCAGAGTGCCGGGTTGGCCACCCGAGCCGCGCTGCAACGCGGCGAGCAGGGTCCCGGCCGGCATCGGTCGGGCGAACAGGTGACCCTGGCCGGCCGAGCAGCCCAGCTCCCAGAGGGCGCGCCGCTGCGGTTCGCTCTCCACGCCTTCGGCTACCACCGCCAGGTTGAGGCTACGGCCCAAGTCGAGGGTGGAACGGATGACGGCTGCGGCCTCGGCCGAACTCTCCATGGTCGTGACGAAGCTGCGGTCGATCTTCAGCTCGTGCACGGGTATCCGGGAGAGCAGGGAGAGAGAGGAGTAGCCGGTGCCGAAGTCGTCCAGCGCCAACCGGACGCCCTCGTCGCGGAGCCGGCTGAGGACCCGGTCGACGACGTCGAGTTGGCTGAGCGTCAACGTCTCGGTCAGCTCCAGCACCAGCCGCTCGGGTGGGAGGTCGTGGGCACGCAGCCGGGCCAGCACGGAGCCGGGGAACCGTGCGTCGAGCAGGCTGCGCGGCGAGACGTTGACCGCGACCGGTATGTCGAAGCCGGCGTCACGCCAGTCGGCGGCGGCGATCAGTGCCTGGTCGAGGATCGCCTCGGCGAAGGCCGGCAGCATCCCCGAGCGTTCCACCGCCTCCAGGAAGCGCAGCGGATCGATCAGCCCGTGGGTGGGGTGGTGCCAGCGGGCCAGCGCCTCGGCGCTGGTCACCTCGCCGGTGCCCAGGTCGACGATGGGTTGGAAGTTGACGATGAACTCGTGGTCGGCGACCGCGCGGGGCAGATCGCCGCCGAGGGTGAGGCGGTTCAGGTCGGCGGTGTCCCGCGTCGGGGCGTACGTGGAGATCCGCTGCCCGGCCCGCTTGGCCTGGTACATCGCCACGTCCGCGCGGCGCAGCAGCTCGGGCATGCCGCCGCTGGCCGGGGCCACCGAGATCCCGCCGCTGGCCTCCACGCTGATCCGCATCCCGTCCAACTCGAACGGCTCGTGCAGGGCGGCCAGCAGTGTCTCGGCCCGGTGCGCGGCCACCGCCGGGGCCGGTAGCCCGCGCAGGAGTACGGCGAACTCGTCGCCGCCGAGTCGGGCCACCAGGTCACTCGACTGGGCGGCGCCGCGTAGCCGGTCGGCGACCTGGACCAGCACCTGGTCGCCCGCAGCGTGACCGAGGGTGTCGTTGACCTCCTTGAAGTGGTTGAGGTCGATCAACACCAGAGCGGTCACCCCGTCGGCATGCCGGGCACTGAGCTGCTCGGTGCCCTGATCGAGCAGCTGCCGCCGGTTCGCGAGGTCGGTGAGGGCGTCGTGCGCGGCGGCGTACGCGTGTTCGTCGGCCACCCGGGCCAGCTCGGCGTACGCCTGGGCGTTGCGGACCGCCGTGCAGAGCGCGGAGGCGAAGGTACGCAGTGTGTACTGCTCGCGCTCGGACAGCTGTACCGGGCCACGGAAGCGCAGGCGCAGGACGCCGACGTCGACGGAGCGGTCGTGGCCCTCCAGCGGGGTGGGCACGACGGTGCCGTCCACCTCGGTGGGTGTGTCGGTCGACCCGTCGAAGGTGATGCCGCCGGTGGCGCCCCGGACGGTGCGACCACCGTCGCGCAGCTCGATCTCGACCTCGTCGGCGGAGAACAGTTCGGCGGCCTGGGTGACGGCGGTGGTGAGCACGTTGTCCAGGTCCACCACGTTGAGGGCGTCGGTGGTGCGGGCGAGTCGCTGCCACGCCTGCTGCTCGGTGCGGCCCCGGATGCGCGCGGAGTAGGCGAGGTGCAGGCTCAACATCAGTGGCGGGACGGCGAGCAGCAGGCGGGGATCTTCCCGGAGGATGAGGAGCGTGCAGAAGGCGACGATGAAGCGCACGCCGAAGCCGGCGATGCGGAGGTCAAGGTTGTTCAGGAACTGCCGCGAGATGGGCGTGCTGGTAGCCAGCGCGATCACCGGAATCGCCAGCAGATCGTCGAGCAGCGCCGCTACCAGGTAGATCATGCCGAGAAGAGAGGCCAGTTCGACCACGCCGGCGGACGGCCACTGCCAGTGGACGGCCAGGGTGGCGACGCCCGCCCCACCGGCCACCAGGATGTTCTTGCTGACGGCGAAGGCTGCCTTGATCGTCGGCAGCTTCATGATGACTGAGCCCACACCAACGCCGGCGCCCGTTGCCAGGACCACCCAGGACGGTGGTGCGACGGCGAGCCCTATCACGATCGCCGTCTCGACCCAGGTGATGGCGTGTGTGGTGGAGCGGATGCGGATGGGCGCCATGACGATCGTGCCGAGCGCAGTCATGAAGGTCAGCGCCACGAACGTAGCGCCGTCGCCCACGGAATTGGGTGGACGGGTCAACACGTCGGCCCCGGCGACGACCGTGGGGACGATTGCCATGACGACGATGAGACCGACGAGCAGCAGAAGCTGCCGATCTGTCCTGGGACTCTGCGGTGACCCCTGGCCCATGAAGCTCCCGTCGTCGCCGACAGTTACCTGTTGACGACGGGAGCTTACCGCTCAGTGTCACCCGGATGTCAGTACCAGTCGCTGCCGCGCATTGCATGCTCCCTCCACTCGTCCGGCCGTTTCCGTATTCCGGAACCGTTCTCGTGACGGGAGCCTAAGAGGAGCTACGCGGTTTTAGTAGCAATAAATGTCGGTATACGCAACATTAGCCAAGCTGGCGAGCTTTGTGACGGTCTGTCCATGCCGCCTGAGCGGAGCGCGGTCGTACTGCACTGGCGATCCGCAGCTTGCGCGCTGCTGAGAGGCTATCGGCGTTGCGACCCTCCTCCCTAGTGTGGCGACGGCGTGCGGTGGGCCTCATCCGTCAGTTCGGGTCCAGACTCAATCCGGTCGGGCAGAATCTGGCCTCTCTTGCCTGGTGGGTGTGGGTTTGGGCGAGCTGGTCGAGAGCTTGGTCTGAATTGTGGACACCGATACCCTTTCCCCGTGTGATCAGCTAAACACCGATGGATGTGAATTCGGGGGAACGGTGAAGATCAACCTGCTAGGTGACATGCAGGTGCTGGTTGCTGACCACAAGTTGCACTTGGGCACACCGAAACAACAGGTAATCTTCGCGATGCTGGCGGTCCAACCAGGCCAGCTAGTGACGATGGACGATCTCGTAGACGAGCTGTGGGCCGACCATCCTCCGCGATCAGCCGTAGCGAATGTGCGGACCTACGCGGCGAACCTGCGCCGGAAGTTCGAGACGTTGGCGCTGCCCGACGTGACTCTCGTGCGGCACGGGAACGTCTATCGACTCGCCTTGCGGCCGGACGTGATCGATGTCTTCAGCTTCCAGAAGGAGCTTTACGCGGGCCGGGACGCCCTGGGCGCCGGCGACCTGGCCCAAGCGTCGGAACTACTGGAGTGTGCTCTGGCCCGGTGGCGGGGTTCCATGCTCGCCGGTCTGCCGCTCGGACCCGTCCTGCAGGCTCGAACCGTGGGCGCTGAGGAGGAACGTCTCCTGGCGGTGGAACTTCTCGCCGAGGTCCACCTCCGGTCCGGACGGCATGATCTCGCGATTCCACCGCTGCGGGAGGTGGCTGCCCGCCATCCGCTCCGGGAACCGACGTACCTCCTCCTCATGCGCGCCCTGCAGGAGCGCGGTGACAGCGCGGAGGCGCTTGTCATGTATGACGAGATTCGTCAGCAACTGATCACGGAGTTGGGGGTGCGCCCGGGCAGCAAGATCGAAGAGTTGCGGCGCCTGATCGTCACCGAGATGCCGAAGTCGGCCTCCGAGGTCGTCGCTCGCCGTGAAGGCCGGGTGGGACGGTTCGTTGCGTCCCGGTCCCTGCCGACGGAACACCCGGCGGCCAAGCCAGGGGCCGTGGTCGCCGGGGTGGATCATCTGCCCCGTTCGGTCACCGATTTCGTCGGCCGGGAGGCCGCGGTGGCACGACTGTTGGCGGAGACGCGGCGTGTCGAGGACCGCGTCCCGGCCCTGCACCTCATCGACGGGATGGCCGGCAGCGGCAAGACGACACTCGCCGTGCACCTGGCCCGTCGACTGGGTGACCGGTATCCGGACGCCCGCTTGTATGTCGACCTGCGCGGGCATGGCGAGAAGGATCTCATGAGACCGGCGTCGGCCCTGGTCGTCCTGCTTCGCCAGCTCGGAGTGCCGTCCGAGCGGATACCGGTCGACCTCGACGACCGGACGGAACTCTGGCGACGCGAGCTGGCCCTCCGCAGGTCGGTGATCATTCTGGACAATGCCGCCAGCAGCGACCAGATCCTTCCGCTCCTGCCGATCGAGCCGACCGCCGTCGTCCTGGTGACGTCGCGGCGGCGTCTCACCCACCCTGATCTCGGGACGTCCCAGTCCCTGCCGGTCATGTCGCCCGAGGAGGGCGTGGACCTGTTGGCGTTGAGCGTGGGACGGGAACGGGTCGACGCCGAGCCGGAAGCAGCCGCTGAGGTGGTCCAACGGTGCGGCCGCCTCCCTCTGGCGATTCGCCTGGCGGGGGCCCGGCTGGCTCATCGGTCCGGTTGGCGGTTGGCGGATCTCGCAGCACAGATGGCCGGTGCCACGTCGGTTCTTCCGCACCTGGGCGGGGAAAACAGCACGGTCACTGGAGCGTTCGCCACCTCGTACGAGCCTCTTCCCGAGTCGAGGAAGCGGGTCTTTCGATTCCTGGGCCTGTATCCCGGCAGTCGGTTCAGTCCAACGACGGTCGCGGCGCTGACCGGGCTGACGGTGACGGAAGCGCGTGCCGCTCTCGACGATCTCACCGACCGGCACCTCGCACAGGACCTGAACTCCGGGCAGTACGGCTTGCACGACCTGATGCGTCAGTATTCGGTCGAGTTGTGCATCCGCGTGGATTCCCCGCAGGACCGGCGGTCGGCTTTGGCCCAACTGTTCGACTTCATCCTGGAAGTGGCACTGCGGATCGCCGAGACTCTCGAGCCAATTGTCATCAGAAGCCAGGTAGACCACCTTGCCTTCGACCGATCCGAGCTGCTCGAGACTCTTGGGGAGCCGAGCGTCGAGTGGTTGGAAGCGGAGCGGGCTGACCTGGTGACGATGGTGGCGTCAGCCCATGAGTCGGGCTTCCACCAACACGCATGGCGTCTGGCTCGCGCCCTCTGGCGATTCTGCTACATCCGCGGATACTTCGAGGACATCGTCACGACCCACCGACATGGGCTGGCCGCGGCTGAAATGACGGGCGAGACCGAACCGACGGCGCAGATGCACAACTACCTCGCTTCCGCTTACGTCAAGACCGGTGACAACCGGAGAGCGCTCGAGCATCTGACCCGCGCGGTCGAGCTTTCCAAGGAATCGCGGGACATGGTGAACACGGCCCGCTACCAGGCCAATCTGGCTCCCGTCTATTACTGGAGCGGCCACCTCACCGAAGCGGTGGCGCTCGGTATGGAACGCCTCCGTGACTACAAGGGCTACGGCAATGTCGGGGTGCCGATGGCCCTACCAAATGTCGGTCTGGCTCTGACGTCACTGGGTCGTTACGAAGAGGCGTTGTGGATGCATCGGCGTCACCTGGCCTGGGCTCGGACGAATTCGAGCGAATTCCATCTGCTCAATGCCCTCAGCCACATCGGGGCGGTACGGGCACGTAAGGGGGACCTTCCCCAGGCGATCAGGATCCTCAAGGCTTCGCTGGCGCTTCGCGACCGTACCGGCCACCGCTACGGAGAGGCGGAGGTGCGCCTGGACCTCGGTGTCGCCTATCGCGGTCTTGGGCGTCTGGTAGCCGCCCAACAGGAGCACGAGTTGGCCCGCAGCCTGGCGGTCGGTTCGAGCGAACGGCACGTCGAGGCTGCGGCGTTGAACGAGTTGGGCAGCACGTTGCGGGCACGTGGGCGGGACCGCGAGGCAGCCGAGATGCACCACGCGGCCCTGCGGCTGGCGACCCGGATCGCACACCCGCACGAGCAGGGGCGGGCTCTGGCCGGGCTGGCCGAACACTTCGTCAGTGTCGATCCGGCCGAGGCCCGGCGGCACTGGGAACGGGCACTCGCGATCTTCCGCCGGATGGGTGTGCCGGAACGCCTCGACGTGGAGCGTCACCTTGCCGAGCTGGACGGCGAGAAAGGTCGCTGACCTGCCCGAACGTCTCTTATCGATTTCTTATCGCCGGGCTCGGTAGCTTGTGCGGCGTATCGACGAACGGGGGAGGTTCTGCCCCCTGGGCAGAACCAGGTCGTCGAGACACGCCCGTCACCGGGTCACCCCCAGCGACTTCGGTGGCGGGTCCGGCCAGGAAGGGGTGATGGTCCGGTGAATGCGCCCTCGCACCCGGCGAGTTGCTGTGCCGTCGCCCCTTCCGAGCGCCCGGACGTCGTACCGCACCGATAGGCTCACGGCCGTGACCGAACCCGCGCAGCTCAGCCACGTCGACGGTGCCGGCGCGGCCCGCATGGTCGATGTCTCCGCCAAGTCGGTGACCGGTCGGCTGGCCGTCGCGGCGGGCCGTCTGCGCACCACGGCAGAGGTCATCGACCTGCTGCACCGCGACGGTTTGCCCAAGGGTGACGCGCTGGCGGTGGGCCGGCTCGCCGGCATCATGGGGGCGAAGCGCACTCCCGAGCTGATTCCGCTGTGCCACCCGATCGCTCTGCACGGCGTCACCGTCGACCTGCGATTGACGACGGACACCGTGGAGATCACCGCCACCGCCCGCACGGCCGACCGGACGGGAGTCGAGATGGAGGCGCTGACCGCCGTCGCGGTCGCCGGCCTCGCGCTGATCGACATGGTCAAGGCGGTCGACCCGGCGGCCTCGGTGGAGGCGGTGCGGGTGCTCCGCAAGGAGGGCGGCAAGACCGGCGAGTGGGTCCGGCCGGAGGACCGGCCGTGATCCGGGCTCGGGTGATCGTCGCGTCCAACCGGGCGGCGGCCGGCGTCTACGCCGACACCAGTGGCCCACTGCTCGTCGCGGGCCTGCGTGAGTTGGGCTGCCAGGTGGACGATCCGGTGGTGGTGCCCGACGGTGAGCCCGTCGGCGACGCTCTGCGGCAGGCCGTCAGCGACGGTGTCGACGTGGTGGTGACCAGCGGTGGCACCGGCGTCACACCGTCCGACCGCACACCGGACGTGACCCGGGCCCTGCTGGACTACGAGATCCCCGGCATCGCCGAGGCGATCCGATCGCACAGCCGGGCGCGGGTGCCCACCTCGGTTCTGTCCCGGGGGTTGGCCGGGGTGGCCGGCCGGATGCTGGTGGTCAACCTGCCCGGCTCGACGGGCGGCGCCCGCGACGGGCTGGCCGTGCTCGGGCCGATCCTCGGCCACACCGTCGACCAACTGCGCGGCGGCGATCACTGAACGGGTCGTCCCAGGCCGCGCCACGCGTCGGTCGGTGCCGATAGGCTCGGTCGGTGCGAACGGAAACCACACCAACGGCGGACCAGGTCGCCGCGCCCCCGCCGGCCGGGTGGGAGGAGGCGCGGTCCCGGGTGTACGCGGTGGGGCTGGCCGCCGCACTGCCCGCCGTCGCCCGGCCGCTGGTCGACACCGACGGGCTGACCCTGGCCGAGCCCCTGACCACCCGCACCGACCTGCCCGCGTTCCCGACCTCCAGCGTGGACGGCTGGGCCGTCCGGGGCGACGGGCCGTGGCGGATCGTCGGGCGGGTACTGGCCGGCAACACCCCCGGGCCGCTCACCGAGGACGGCACGACCGTCGAGATCGCCACCGGGGCGATGGTCCCGGAGGGCGCCAGCGCCGTGCTGCGCGTCGAGGAGTCCACCGTCGCCGACGGTCTGGTCAGCGGAACGCCCCGACCGACGCCGGAGTGGCGGCAACCGGGCGAGGAGGCGTACGCCGATGAGGAGCTCCTGCCCGTCGGCACGCCGGTCGACCCGGCGGTGATCGGCCTGGCCGCGTCCTGCGGCCACGACACGCTGCGGGTCCGGCGCGCGCCGCGCGCCGCGCTGCTGGTCTTCGGCGACGAGTTGCTGACGGCGGGTCCGCCGGCGGCGGGCCGGGTGCGTGACGCGCTGGGCCCGGCGGTGCCGGCGTGGCTGCGGCGGTACGGCTGCCACGTCCGCCCCTCGGACGTGGTGGGGCCGGTGGCCGACACGCTGCCCGCGCACGTGGCGGCGTTGCGTGCGGCGCTGGCCAACGCCGACCTGGTCTGCACCACCGGCGGCACGATGCACGGTCCGGTCGACCACCTGCACCCGACCCTGGAGGCGCTGGGCGCCGACTACGTGGTCAACACGGTGGCGGTCCGGCCGGGCTTCCCGATGTTGCTGGCCCGGCTGGCCGACCCGGACGGGCGGGTCCGGTTCGTCGCCGGTCTGCCCGGCAATCCGCAGTCCGCCATCGTCGCGCTGGTGTCACTGGTCGCGCCGCTACTCGCCGGCCTCGCGGGTCGCTCGATGCCGGTGTTGCCGCAGGCCACGTTGGCCGAGGCGGTGCCGGGGCGCGGCGACCACACCCATCTGGCGCTGGTCCGGCTGGACCGGGCCGCCGGCACCGCGTACCCGGTGCGGCATGTCGGTTCGGCGATGCTGCGCGGCCTCGCTGGCGCCGACGGGTTCGCCGTCATCCGACCGGGCACCAACGGTGCGCAGGGCGACCGGGTGCCGATCGTGCCGCTGCCGTTGCTGCCCGGGGAGCGGGCGTCGTGACGGCACCGGCGATCACCGTCGTCGAGGTCACCGACCGGCCCCTGGACCTCGCCGCCCACGAGGCGGCGGTCGCCGACCGTCGGGCCGGCGCGGTCGTCTCCTTCCAGGGCGTCGTCCGCGACCACGACCACGGGCGCGTGGTGGTGAGCCTGGACTACGAGGGGCATCCGAGCGCCGTGCAGGTGCTGCGCGAGGTCGCCGCCGAGATCGCGGCCGACCCCGACGTGTACGCGGTGGCGGTCTCACACCGGGTCGGCCCGTTGGCCATCGGTGACGTGGCGCTGGTAGCAGCGGTGAGCACGGCGCACCGCGCCGCCGCCTTCGCCGCGTGTGCCCGGCTGGTCGACGAGGCCAAGGCCCGGTTGCCCATCTGGAAGCGGCAGGTCTTCGTCGACGGCACCGAAGAGTGGGTCAACTGTCCCTGACCGCTGCTCAGCGGCGGCCGTTCACCACCACTGCCCGGGCGAGTCGTTCGCCGTAGAAGGCCGGCTCGGCGCCCGGCCGCCAGGGCAGTGCCGCGACCAGCACGATCAGGGCGAGAGCCAGCGAGTTCTCCATCAGCGCCCCGAACAGGCCGTCCTGGTAGTGCGACACCTCCGGCAACTGGTGCTCGTACGGCCAGATGGGCGAGATGAGGAACAGCAGGTAGAGCCCGACAGCGGCGACGCCGTGCCGGAGCCCGGTCAGCGTGGGATACCAGATCGGCGGGCGAAGGGCGTTGAGGCCGTTCAGGCCAGCGAACGCCGACCCCTGCCCGGTGCGCTGTGTGAGGCCCCTGCTCGCCTCGCGGCGGCGTACGGCGGCATCGGCCAGCACGATGATCGCCGGGATCACCCAGACGAGGTGGTGCGTCCAGGAGATCGGACTGATCACGTTGGCGGTCAGACCGACGAGCGTGAACGCGGTCAACTCGTCGCCGTCGGCGCGGGAACTGGCCGCGCGGGACAGGCCCAGCGCCAGGATCAGCACCGAGAAGGCGAGCCAGAGAAGGCCGGGGGTCTCGATCGAGTCGTACAGGCGGGCCAGCAGACCGGCGAGCGACTGGTTCGGCGTCATGTCGGCCGCGCCGACCCGCTCGGTCTGCCAGAGCACGCTGCCGAAGTAGGTACGTGATTCGTCGCCGACGATCGCGAAGGTCCCGATGGTCACGCCGATGGCGGTGCCGACCGCGGTGGCCGCCGCCCGCCACTGCCGGGTGATCAGCAGGTAGGCGATGAACAGCGCCGGGGTGAGCTTGACGGCGGTGGCCAGACCGATGCCGGCTCCCGCCCAGGCGCCGCCGTAGACGAAGCGCAGCAGCGGGCCGTCGCTCGCGGCGTAGTGGGTGCCCCGGCGGGAGCGCCAGCGCAACCCGATGAGGTCCGCCATGATCAGGGCGAACAGCAGGAGGTTGACCTGGCCGTAGCCCAGGGTCTCGCGGCTGGGCTCGATGGCGAGGGCGAGCGGAACGGCCAGGGCCACGGTGAACCACAGTGGCCACGCCAACCGGTCCACGATGGGCCGTAGCAGCCCGGCCAGCACCAGGGCCAGCGCGGCGATGCTGGCGAGGGCGTTGACCATTCCGGCCGCGCCGATCGGCAGCTGGGCCATCGGCAACATGACGAGTCCGGCGAACGGCGGGTAGGTGAAACCGAGCGTGGTGCCGGGCGCGATGAACTCGTAGAGCTCGTGACCGCTCGCCCACCACACCACCGCGCCGTGGTAGATCTTCATGTCGAAGAAGTTGTACGGACGCCCGAACTCGCCGATGGCGAGCCATGCGGCGTAGGCGACGGCGACCACGATGGCGCCGCGTACGACATTCCTGCGATCGATCCCCCGGGTCATGCGCTGTACTGGGGCGAGGCGGTCCGCCCGTCTACCGACAGTCGTCGGCATGGCGTGGCCACCCCCGTACCAAGGTCGTCCTACCCGTCCAGGTCCTGCACGGAGCCTAGAACGGCGCCTCACGTCAGTGCCTCCCGCGTTATGCGACCGTGTCCGATCCCACACATGTTTTTGACATTTCCACCGCGTTAACGCCTACCGGGTGGTTCAGGTAATTCGCGGCCTTAGCGGGGGATGGGGGTGACAACGAGAGGCATCGAGGCAGGTCAGCCTGGGAGTCGACGCGCGGTGGCCGCCGACCGGACGGCGATCCGTGCCTCGCGGCGGGCGGTGCGTACGGCGCGTTGCACGGAACGTCGAGAGTGGCCGATGCGGTGGCCCGTACGCCAGCGGATACCGGGCTTGCCGCCGGTGTCGGCGGCGGCGAGCAGCAGACCGCCGAAGAGCCCGAGGTTCTTGAGGGTGTGGATCTGGTTGTTGTTCTTGGCGATCGGGTCGTCGTTCTTCCAGAACGGATGCCCGGCGATGGTCACCGGCACGAGGGTGCCGGCGAGGACCAGTGCGGCGGGCCGGCTGAACCGCCCGGTGGCCAGCATCAACCCCGCCCCGACCTGCGTTGCCGCGTTGAGCCGGATCAACGACTCCGTGTCGGTGGGGAAGCTCGGGTGCGCCTTCTGCAACAACGGCGCGACCTTGTCGGTCACCGGCTTGGCGGCCTCTGCCAGTCGGTGCGGGTTGCGGAAGTTGCGGTAGCCCTGGATCACGAAGATGCCGCTCAACATGGCGCGGGCGAGGGAACGTACGGGCGTCATGGATCAGTCATACCCCGTCGCGGCGTTTGCTACCCGGGCAACCGCCGGATCCGGATCGGTCGGCGTGCTCGCGCGCCACGCCGAATCGAGCGACCATCGCTGATGGACGGGGCGTGACGGGTAACGTCGCGCGGGTGACGACCCTGCGGCTCCGCCCCGAGGACGCGGCTGACGCCGGCCCGGTGCGTCGGGTGCTGGCCTCGGCGTTCGCGCGCCCGGACGTGCAGACGCCGCCGGAGGTGGGACTGGTCGACGACCTCCGGGGCACCGACGCCTGGCTGCCCGAGCTGGCCATGGTCGCCGAGTACGGCGGTGAGGTCGTCGGATACGCGCTGCTCACCCGGGTGGGGGTGCGACCCGAACGGGGTGCCGTGGTGGCGGCCCTGGCACTCGGGCCGGTCGCCGTGGCGCCGCACCGACAGCGGGTCGGGCACGGCAGCGCGGTCGTGCAGGCCGCTCTGGACGCCGCCACCGAGTTGGGTGAGCGGCTGGTCGTGGTGCTCGGTGACCCGGCCTTCTACCGCCGCTTCGGCTTCGGGCCGGCAGCCGAACTGGGTCTCAGCAGTCCGTGGGCCGGTCTCGGCGAGCCGTGGCAGGCGCTGGTGCTGCCGCCGTCCACCAGTGAGGAGGACGCGCCGCCGCGCGGCGAGGTCGTCTTTCCCGCGCCCTGGTCCCAGGTCTGACGCGCCGGCCTGCACCGCACCTCGTCGGGCCGTCGCGCGGTCAGACCGGCTGGGTACGCAGGTAGCGGCCGAAGTGCGGAACGGTGAAGGCCACCGTGCCCCGCTCGCCCGAGTAGATGAGCCCCTTTTTGATGAGCGCGTCCCGGGCCGGCGAGAGGCTGGCCGGCTTGCGGCCGAGGGCGCGGGCGATCTCGGCGGTGGGCACGGCGGCGTCCATGTCGTCGCGGACCGCGCCGCCGGCCTCGCCCTCCACCAGTGACAGCGTGGCCATCGCCCGCATGTACTCACGCTCGGCCGGGGTGGCCCGCTCGAACCGGGAGCCGAAGAACCCGACCGCCAGTTCGGCCTCGGCCTCCGGCGCGGCGACCCGGACGTCCGCGGCGGTCACGGGTGACCGTGGCGCGTGATCCCAGGTCGCCTTCCCGTACGCCTGGACGAAGTACGGGTAGCCGCCGGACTTCTCGTAGAGCAGGTCGAGCGCCTTCTGCTCGTACTCCACCTCCTCGCGCTCGGCCGGCGCGCAGAGCGCCTGGTCGGCGGCGATCCGGTCGAGCCGGTCGATGCGCTGGTAGCGGAAGAGCCGCTCCGAGTACGACTTGGCGGCGCTGAGCACGGCCGGTAGGTGCGGTAGCCCGGCGCCGACGACGATCAGGGGGGCGCCGATCTGGGACAGTTCGTGGCAGGCGGCGCAGAGCGCCGAGACGTCCTCCGGCCCGACGTCCTGCATCTCGTCGATGAAGAGCGCGATGCCGGTACCCACGTCGCTGGCCACGGCGGCGGCGTCGGTGAACAGTTCGACCAGGTCGATCTCGATGTCGCCGGAGTCGGCCCGGCCGCTGGCGGCGGGTACGTCGATGCCCGGTTGCCACCTGTCGCGCAGCTTGGGCGCGGCACCGCGACCGGCCGGCGCGGACCGCTGGGCGAACGCCTTGAGCACCCCGAGGAAGGCGTCGATCCGGTCGGGGGCGCGGTGACGTGGGGCGAGTTCGCGGACCGCCATGTGGAGCGCGGCGGCGACCGGGCGGCGCAGTGACTGGTCCGGTCGAGCCTCGATCTTGCCGGTGCCCCAGAGTCGGTTGATCGCCTGTGACCGCAGGGTGTTGAGCAGGACGGTCTTGCCGACGCCGCGCAGGCCGGTGAGCATGAGGCTGCGCTCGGGCCGGCCGCGGGCGATGCGTTCCAGCACGATGTCGAACACGTCCAGCTCGCGCCCCCGCCCGGCGAGTTCGGGTGGGCGCTGGCCGGCGCCCGGAGCGTACGGGTTGCGGACCGGATCCACGCATCGCAGAATATCGGGCCCTCTAGCTGCGAAGCTAGATATGGATAGATGAGGCTACCGGCGTGTCGAGGCCGTCGATACAAAACTAGGGCTGCCTAGCGTCCACGCTAGACAGCCCTAGTTTCGGGAATCGACTACTGCTTCTTCAGGCAGAGCACGTAGTCGAAC
The DNA here is from genome assembly GCF_053585025.1 of Micromonospora sp. RB23. NCBI lineage: Bacteria > Bacillati > Actinomycetota > Actinomycetes > Micromonosporales > Micromonosporaceae > Micromonospora > Micromonospora sp. RB23. The sequence continues at coordinate 191,027 of NZ_CM132111.1, read as the reverse complement.
AGGTCGATCGAGTTGTCGTGCACGTAGTTCGCGGTCGCCTGCGGCGCGAGCGTCTGGCACCGGTCCCCGTCGGTGGTCGCCGGAATCCGCAGCAGCACCTGGTAGGTGTTCGGGCCGCACGGCACCTTGCGCAGCTCCGCGTCGGCCTCGGAGCCGTCGTTGACCACGCAGTCGCCCTTGGCGAACTCCTCCTCGTCGTCCGGCGACGGCAGGACCGGAGTCGGCAGATCGCTGGGCAGGCCGCCGGGAGGGAAGACCGGCGCGCTCGCGGACGGCAGGGGCGTGGCCTCGCTGTCGGAGTCGGCGATCCGCCAGGCCGCCCAGCCGGCGAGGCCGAGGCAGGGGCAGAGCAGGAGCAGCACGACCAGCCCCACGATCAGGGCAACCTTCCGGCCGCTCCGGCCGGCGGGGGCGGCGGGCGGCATCGGGTACCCGCCAGGTGGCGGCGGGCCCAACGGCGCTCCCGGCTGGCCGGGGGCGGGCGGGAACGGCCCCGGCGGGGCGTTCCACTGCCCCGGCGGCTGCTGCGGTGGCGCGTTCCACTGGGTCGGCTGCTCTGGCGGGGCACTCCACTGCGCCGGCTGCTGCGGCGGCGCGTTCCACTGCGTCGGCTGCTCCGGGGGAGCCCACGGCGAGGGCTGGGGTGGCGGTGGCCCCCACTGCGGGAGCGTCGGATCGACCGGCGGCGGGCCACCGGGGTCGGTCGGCGGACGCTGGTACGGGTCGTCCGGCTGCCCGGAACCCGGTGGTCCGTAGGTCGTCATCTCATCCCCAGGGGTGGTCAGCGCTGCTTCAGGCAGAGCACGAAGTCGAGCGTGTCCAGCTCGCTGTCGAAGAAGTACCAGTTCGTGTAGCCCTCGACCTTGGCGCACTTGGCCTCGGCGTCGCGTTCACCGCTCGTCGCGCCGTCGACGCGGCGCAGCACCTCGTACGACTTCGGCGCGCAGCCGCTGATCAGCAGCTTGGGCTTGCCGCCGGCCACGCCGGCGTTGCGTACACACTGCCCGACCTTGACGAACCGTGGGTCGGCCGACGACTCGGGCGCAGCGGCGCTCGGCGCGGGATCGGCCGGCTCGGTCACACCGGCGTTGGGCTCTCCCGCCGCGGCCGAGCTGGTCGGTGCGGCAGTCGTCGGCGCTGGATCGTCCGATCCCCGCAGGAACCAGTACGCGCCGCCGCCGGCCACCGCCAGCAGCACGACGACGGCCAGCACCGCGATCAGCGGTCCCCGCCCCCGCTTCGGTGGCGTGGGTGCGGGTTCGTCATCGTCCGGCCGGTAGGACCCTGGGCCGTAGGCCGGGTTCCTGTCGGCGGGCGGGTACGCGCCGCCGTAGGGCTCCGGGACCGCACCGCCGTACGGCGCCCCCGACCCGCCCCCGTACTGGCCGCCGCCGTACTGCCCGCCGCCGTACTGGCCACCCCCGTACTGGCCGCCTCCGTGCTGCCCGCCGCCGTACTGGCCGCCGCCGTGCTGCCCGCCCTCGTACTGGCCGCCGCCGTAGGGTGCCGCCGGTGCGCCGCCGTACGGGGCGTCGCCGTAGGGGCCGGGCCTCTGCGACGCCACCGGGTAGGGCTGGACGGTCGGCGGGTAGGGCTCCGCGGCCGGCGGATAGGACTGCTGCGGCGGCCGGTTGGACGTCTCGTCGGGGCGCTGTTCACGCCACGGGCGTCCGTAGCCCTCACCCGGTGGTCCGTAGTTCGTCATGCCGCCCTCCTGCACAAGTGGTGAGAGGCCGGCCACCAAAGCGCGACGCCGACTCCGACGTCACCGTAGCGTGGTCCACCGATGAGCTCATCTCCACCGAGCGCCGCCGCCGCATCCGGCCGCCGCGCCGACGCCGCGTCGAGCCTGGTCTGGACCGCCCTGATCGTGGTCTACCTGCTGTGGGGCTCCACCTATCTGGCCATCCGGATCACGGTGGAGACGGTGCCGCCGCTGCTCTCCGCCGCCCTGCGGTTCGCCGTGGCAGGCCTGGTGCTCGCGGTGGTGCTGCGGCTGCGTCGAGGGCCGGGCACCCTCCGTGTGGGGCGTCGACAGCTCGGCTCCGCCGCGCTGGTCGGTGTGCTCCTGCTGGCCGGCGGCAACGGCCTGGTGGTGCTCGCCGAGTCCGGGCCGCCCGGGGTGGCGCTGCCCTCCGGCGTCGCCGCCCTGCTGGTGGCGACCGTGCCGCTGCTCGTGGTGCTGCTGCGTTCGGCCACCGGCGACCGACCGCCGCTCTGGACGTTCGCCGGGGTCACCGTGGGCTTCGTCGGTCTGGTGCTGCTGGTGCTGCCCGCCGGCAGCGCGAAGGCCGTGCCACTGGTCGGCGCGCTGACCGTGGTGGCGGGGGCCGCCGCCTGGTCGGTCGGGTCGTTCCTGTCGGGACGGATCCGGATGCCCGCCGACCCGTTCGTGGCGACCGTGTACGAGATGACCGCCGGCGCGCTGGCCCTGGCCGTGGTAGCCGCCGGCCGGGGCGAACTGCGTGACTTCCACCCGTCGGCCGTCAGTGCCCGGTCCTGGTTGGCGCTGGGCTACCTCATGGTGGCCGGATCGTTGGTGGCCTTCACCGCGTACGTCTGGCTGCTGCAGAACGCGCCGATCTCGTTGGTGTCGACGTACGCGTACGTGAACCCGGCGGTCGCGGTGGCGCTCGGCGCGTTGCTCGTGGCCGAGCCGATCACGCCGCAGGTGCTGATCGGTGGGGCGGTCATCGTCGCCGGGGTGGCCCTGGTCGTGAGCACCGAACGCCCACGGCGCAAGGCAGCGGAACCACGATCGGGGGCGGCGCGGACGGGAGCCCGGCGGTAACGTCCGGCCCATGTCGGCCGCCGCGCTGCTTGGAGTGGCGCTGCTCGGCGGGCTGGTCGGTCTCGTCGTACCCCCGGTGGCCCGGCGCTTCGTCGGCCCGCCGGTCCGGCCGGGTGTGGCGGTCTGGCTCTGTCCACCGCTGGCCGCCGTGGTGTTCGTGGGGCTCGCCGCCGTGCGGGGTGACGACCCGGCGCTGCCGGTCCTTCTCACGGTGGCTGCGGTGGGGTTGGTGCTGGCCGTGGTCGACCTGGCGTGCCTACGACTGCCCGACCCGCTGGTCGCCGCGGCCGGCACGCTGGCCCTCGGCGGGCTGACCGGGGCGGCGCTGCTGGCGGGCACCCCCGGGCCACTGGTCGGCGCGCTGGTCGGCGCGGCGGTCTCCGGCGCGGCGCACGTGCTGCTCGCCCTGCTGCCGAGATCCCGGCTCGGCTTCGGGGACGTCAAGCTCGCCGCGGTCCTCGGACTGCCGCTCGGTTGGCTGGGCCGCGATGCTCTGCTCGCCGGGCTCCTCCTGCCGCACCTGCTGCACGGCGGCCTGGTCCTCGGCCTGCTCGCCGCGCGACGGGTACGCCGCGACACCCTGCTGCCGCTCGGTCCGGCCCTGCTCACGGGCGCATGGCTCGCCGCACTCCTGACCTGACCGCACCGCCCGCCCGGTAGTCCCGTCGATCATGAAGTTGTCGCCAGCCTCGCCGGCGTGTCACGGCGGTAACTTCATGATCAACGGAGCGGGGGTCGAGGTCAGATCAGGCGGAGTTGGCGGTCCCTGGGACGGCGGGGTTCGGTCTCGCCGAACCGTTCGAACAAGCCCGGATCGATCGTGGCGAGGAACGGCGAGGGCGCGCAGTCACGTTCCGCGCCGTGCCTCGTCCGCCGGGCGGCGTGGCTGACGTACAGCCGGTCCTGGGCCCGGGTCAGGCCGACGAAGAAGAGCCTGCGCTCCTCGGCGACCGCGTCCTCGTCGGGCGTCGAGCCGGGCCAGCGCAACGGCAGCAGCCCGTCCTCGGCGCCGACCAGGAAGACCACCGGGAATTCGAGGCCCTTCGCGGCGTGCAGGGTCAGCAGGGTGACCGCCTCCGCGCGGGGATCGAGCGCGTCCACCTCGGCGCCGGTGGCCAGCTGCGCCAGGAACGCCTCCACGTCGTCGCCGCAGCGATGGGCCAGCGGGGTCAGCAGGTCCACCGCCGAGCGGACGTCCTCGGGGCGTACGGCGCCACCGCCGCCGTCCAGGGTGGGCACCGCGAACCGTTCGGCGACCACCTGGCCGGCCAGCCGCACCCGGGCCGCCAGCGAACCGGCCAACCCGTCGGCGTGCCGCAGCTCGCGGGCGATCGCCGTCACCCCGGGCCGGTCCCGCAGGCGGTCGTGGGATCGTTTCTGCACCGGAATGTTGGCCCTGGTCAGGGCGTCCACGATCGGAGCGGCCTGCGCGTCGGTGCGGTACAGCACGGCGATGTCGGAGAACGACAGCGTGGTGGACCGGCCGTCGATGCGGCCCGAGTCGAGCGACCGGTGAGACAGGCCGCCGACCAGTTCGTCGACGGTCCGGACGACGAAGTCGGCCTCGTCCACCACGGACGCCGCCGGGTAGCGACCGACCAGCGGGGCCTCCGGGTCGAGCCGGGCCGGATCCAGTCGTCGGCCCTGGACCAGCGAGGACGGCGCGATGGCCTGCACGGCGGCGGCCAGGATCGGCGCCGACGAGCGGTAGTTGCGGTTGAGTCGGACCAGTCGGGCGTCCGTGAAGTCCTGCGAGAAACGCAGGAAGTAGGCGACGTCCGCACCCCGGAACGAGTAGATCGCCTGGTCCGGGTCACCGATCGCGCAGAGGTTGCCGTCGGCGGGGCTGAGCAGCCGCAGCAGCTCGTACTGCACCGCGTCGACGTCCTGGTACTCGTCGACGAAGATCCACCGCCAGCGGTCCCGGTACCGCTCGACCAGCTTCCGGTCCGCGCGCAGCAGCTCCACCGGCAGGGTCACCAGCTCGTCCAGGTCGACCAGGTCCTGCTTGCGCAGCAGCGCCGTGTAACCGGCGGCGTCGTCACCGGCCTCCGACCGGGCGGCCGCCCGCTCGGCGTCGTCGGCGATCCGGAAGCCGGCCGGCAGGCCGGCCGCGTCGGCGTTCTCCCGCAGGATGGTCAACCCCAGCGCGTGGAAGGTGCCCACGGTGACGTCCTCGGCGACGGGACCGAGCAGCCCGTCGAGACGGTGCCGCAGCTCCTCGGCCGCGCGGCGGGTGAACGTGATCGCCAGGCAGTGTTCGGGAAAGACGTTCAGCTCCGCGCAGAGGTACGCGATCCGGTGGGTCAGCGTCCGGGTCTTACCGGTGCCCGGTCCGGCCACGATGAGCAGCGGTCCGCCCGGGGCGGACGCCGCCACCCGCTGCATCGCGTCCAAGCGGTCCAGCAGGCCGGTGCCGACCTCCTCCATGCCGGAGAGCATCGGCTCGAACGGTTCGTGCGGCGACGGCGGCGGTGCGATCGGTGGCGGGGGAGGCGCGGCCGGCTTGCGCTTCGGCTCGGCCTTGGCCGCCGTCGGGCGCTTGGCCGTCGCGCGAGCCGCCGGCTCCGCCGGCCGTCGCTGCGCCGGCACGGGTACGGGTACGGGTACGTCGAACAGCGTCTCCTGTGCCGTGCCCGCGCCCGCACCCAGCTCCGCCGGATCGAACAACGTGATCACCCCGTACTCGCCGTCGTAGCCCGGCACCCGGCGTACGTCGCCCCGCCGTAGCCGCCCGATGCCCTCGGCGAGCAGCTCGCCACCGGCCCGCGCGATGTCGGACAACGGAGTCGTGGTCAGAATTTCCAGCTCGGGGCCGAGCGCGGCGAGCAGTTCGTTGAGTCGCCCCTCGACCTTCTTCGACCGAGCGCCCACCTTGTTGATCTCGCCAAGGATCTCGGCGAGCGGCACCAGATGGGTGACGTCCCGGGCGTGTGCCGGCCGATGCCCCTCGGGACGGTCGGCCAGTTCCTCCACGCGGCTGAGGACGCCCACGGTGAGCGGCTTGCCGCACTCGGGGCAGCGTCCCTCGGCCGCCCGCGTCCGCTCCGGGGACCAGTTGACGCCGCAGAGCCGGTGCCCGTCCGCGTGGTACTTGCCCTCCTCCGGGAAGAACTCGATGGTGCCGGCCAGGCCGTCGCCGGTGCGCAGGGCCTCCCGGACGGCGAAGTAGTCCCGCTCGGCGGTCAGCACGGTCGCCTCCCGCCCCAGGGCCGGCGGCGAGTGCGCGTCCGAGTTGGACACCAGCTGGTACCCGTCCAGGCTGCCGACCCGCCAGTTCATCGCCGGGTCGGACGAGAGGCCGGTCTCCACGGCGAAGATGTGTTCGGCCAGGTCGGCGTAGCAGTCGGCGATCGCGTCGAAGCCGGACTTCGAGCCCAGCGCGGAGAACCACGGCGTCCAGATGTGCGCCGGCACGAGATAGCCGTCCGAGCTGGCCTCAAGGGTGATCTCCAGCAGGTCCCGCGAGTCCAGGCCGAGGATCGGCCGACCGTCGGAGCCGAGGTTGCCGATGCGCCCCAGAGCGGTGTTGAAGCGGGCCACCGCCTCCAGGTCGGGCAGGTAGATCAGGTGATGGACCTTGCGCGTCCGGTCGTCCCGCTTGTAGATGGTGGAGATCTCCACGCTCAGCATGAACCGGACCGCGTCCGCGTCGGTCGTACCCGCGAGTCGTGGCGGCAGCCGGCGGGCGATGTCGCGCTCCGCCTCCGGGTCGAGTCGGTAGAGCCCCGGCTCGGCCGGGCGTAGCGACTCCACCAGGTGGTCGTACCAGGCGGGGTGGGTGAAGTCGCCGGTGCCGAGCAGGGCGATGCCCTTGCGCCGCGCCCACCAACCGAGGGTCGGCAGGGTCAGGTCGCGGCTGCACGCGCGCGAGTACTTCGAGTGGATGTGCAGGTCCGCGACGAAGGGCGGGAGGCCACCGGGGGGTACGGCGCTGAACGGGGGCACGCCGCATCCTGTCACGCCCGCCACGCGGCCCGCCCTCCGCCACGCGCGGACGTGACGTCCGCTATGCCGAGCGCAACTCCACGAGACTGATCTGCGGCTCGGCGCCCACCCGCACGGGCGGACCCCAGAAACCGGCGCCGTTGGTCACGTAGACCTTCGTGCCGTCGACCTCGCCGAGCCCGCTGACGACCGGCTGCTCAAGGCGGACGGCCAGGTTGAACGGCATCAGCTGCCCACCGTGCGTGTGGCCGGAGAGTTGCAGGTCGACGCCGTAGCGGGCCGCCTGCTTCGCGGCGAGGGGTTGGTGCGCGAGCAGGACGACCGGCCGGTTCGGGTCGCGGTCACCGAGGGCGGCCTCGAAGTCCGGTCCGGCGGCCAGGCCGGTGCCCTTGGGGTCCGCGTTCAGGTCGTTCACGCCGGCCAGGTCGAGCACGCCGCCCCGGGCCTGGATCTCCTGTCGGCGGTTCTGCAGCACCCGCAGGCCGAGACGGTCCACCTCCTGGACCCACTCCTCGACCCCGGAGTAGTACTCGTGGTTCCCGGTGACGAAGAAGTTGCCGTACCGCGAGCGCAGGTCTCGCAGCGGTGCGGCGGCCGGACCCAGCTCCGCGACCGAGCCGTCGACGAGGTCGCCGACGACCGCGACCAGGTCCGCGTCGAGGCGGTTGATCGCGGCGACGATCCGTTCGGTGTGCGCCCGGCCGCGCAGCGGACCCAGGTGGATGTCGGAGACGGTGGCGATGCGCAGGCCGTCCATGCTGCGGGGGAGCTTGCTGAGGGGGATCTGCACCCGGTCGAGGTGTGGCGGGCCGAGCGCCGTGCGGACGCCGTACCCCGTGATGCCGGTGGCGGTGAGACCGGCGAAGATGGCCGCCCCGCGGGCCAGCAGCAGGCGGCGGCCGGGGTCGTGGTCCGGCGCCGCGACCGCGCCGGTGGCCGGCGGATCGGCGGGCCCGGCGGCCCCGACCAGCACCGGCTCGGGCGCGGCGGTGGTCGGCTCGGCGACGGTCACCCGGCGGCGCAGCACCAGCCGCGCGACCAGCATCGGCACTTCCAGCACGACCAGTGTGACCAGCAGGTAGAACATGACGGCGAGCCACAGATAGCCCGGCCAGGCGAGCCAGTAGAGGCCGGCCTGCGAGCCGACGAGGGTTGCCGGCACGAGAACCGCCAGCGCGAGGGCGGCGATCCCGCCGACCCGCCGCCAGCGACCAGGCGTCGTCGTGTCCCGGACGAGACGCTTCCACAGGTAGAGGTGGATCAGGCCGGTGACCAGCGCGAGGACGCCCAGAAATCCCAGAACCGCCAACATGTGTTCGCCCCCTCAGCCGCCCGCGAACGGGGGTAGGACATCGATCGTGGCCCCGCCCGGCAGGGGTGCCCGACGATCATGGCAGGTGACGCCGTCCACGAGGAAACTGGCTACCCGCAGCACGGCGGCCAGCCGGTCGCCGTGCCGCTGGGACAGCTCGGCGGTCAGGTCGTCGAGTGACCGGCCGGCGGGCGTGACCTCCTCGGAGCGGCCCGCAGCGGCACGCGCCCCGGCGAAGTAACGGACGGTCAACGGCCTCGGCTCCACGACTCAACCCCCGATCGCGGACATCGGCCGGGTCGGCTGGAGGAAGGAGGGGTCGTCGATGCCGTGCCCGGCACGCTTGCCCCACATCGCGGTACGCCACCGCCGCGCCAACTCGTCGTCGGTCGCGCCGTCGCGCAGCGCCGACCGCAGGTCGGACTCCTCGGTGGCGAACAGGCAGGCGCGCACCTGGCCGTCGGCGGTCAGCCGCGTGCGGTCGCAGTCGCCGCAGAAGGGTCGGGTGACGCTGGCGATCACGCCGACCCGGGCCGGGCCGCCGTCGACCAACCAGGTCTCGGCGGGCGCCGCGCCGCGTTCGGCCGGGTCGGGGCTGAGGTCGAAATGGGTACGCAGGGTGGTAAGGATCTCCTCGGCGGTGACCATCGTGCTCCGATCCCAGCCGTGCTGGGCGTCCAGCGGCATCTGCTCGATGATCCGCAGGTGGTAGCCGTGGTCGAGCGCGAAGCGGAGCAGGGCCGGCGCCTCATCCTCGTTGACGCCGCGCATCAACACTGAGTTGATCTTCACCGGGTTCAGCCCCGCGGCCGCCGCCCCGGCGAGCCCCGCCAGCACCGCGTCGAGGCGGGGACGCCGGGTGAGCTGCGTGAACCGGGCCGCGTCCAGTGTGTCCAGCGAGACGTTCACCCGGTCCAGGCCGGCCGTACGCAGCGCGGGCGCCAACCGGTCCAGGCCGATTCCGTTCGTGGTGAGCGAGATCCGCGGGCGGGGGTCGAGGGCGGCGACCGCGCCCACGATGCCGAGCAGCCCGGGCCGGATCAACGGCTCCCCGCCGGTGAACCGCACCTCGGTCACGCCGAGCTGCTCGACGGCCACCCGGACCAGCCGGACGATCTCCTCGTCGGTCAGCAGCTCGGGGCCGGCCAACCAGGGCAGCCCCTCGGCCGGCATGCAGTACGTGCACCGCAGGTTGCACTTGTCGGTGAGGGACACGCGCAGGTCCCGCGCGACGCGGCCGTACCGGTCGACGAGGACGCCGTCGGTACGTCGGTCGACACTCACCGGTCGACCGTAGCGCGCTCGACGCCGCCCATGGTGGCTCGGGCGACCTGGACAACCGCATCGCGGTAGCCGGCACCGAACAGCGCGGTGTGTACGAGCAGCAGATGCAGCTGGTGCAGTGGCACCCGGTCGCGCCAACCGTCGGCCAGCGGCCAGCTCTCCCGATAGGCGGCCAGCACCCGGTCGAGGTACGCGACACCGCCGAAGAGCGCCAGTTGGGCGAGGTCCGTCTCGCGGTGCCCGCCGTGCGCCGCCGGGTCGACCAGCCAGGCCCGCTCGTCGACGCCCCACAGCACGTTGCCCGGCCACAGGTCGCCGTGGACGCGGGCCGCCGGCTCGTCCCCGCCGAACTCGCCGATCCGCCCGATCACCCGCTCGATCAGCGCGGCGTCGCTGCTGGTCAACGCGCCGCCGTCGACCGACAGCCGCAGGTAGGGGGCGAGTCGACGCCGCGCGAACCACGCCGACCAGGGACCGTCGTCGGGGGTGTTGTCCTGCCCGAGCGCACCGATGAAGCCGGCCCAGGGCGCGCCGAAGGTGGGCGCGCCGGCCCGGTGCAGGGCCGCCAACTCCCGACCGAAGCGATCGGCGGCCTGCGGCGTCGGCTCGCCGGGCTCCACCCAGTCGAGCGCCAGCAGGTCGGGCAGTGCCACGATCACCTCCGGTACGCCGATCGCGTCGGCCTCGCGCAGCCAGCGCAGCCCGGCGGCCTCGGCGGCGAAGAAGCCCTCGGGTGCCGGACCATCGGCCCCCTCCGGCCAGGATTTCGCGAAGACGGAGTGGCCGTCGTCCAGGGTCAGCCGGGCGGCGGCGCAGATGTTGCCTCCGGCTACCGGCGTCTCCCGGAGCCGCTGATGGGTCCGGAACGTCGGCAGGTGTGCCGGGTGCGCGCGCAGGTACGCCAGGTCCATCAGCGCACGGTAGCCGCTGCCCATGACAGCGCGGTGTCGTGTTGACACATCGAATCGCGTCTACCAGCGTCAATACGTTCCGTAGTTGTGGATGAGCCGCGTGTCATCCACAGGGTCTGGAAGGCTGCACAGCTCGGACGCAGCCTTCCTGCATGACCTCGACCGAACGCGCGAAGCTCTCCGTCCGCTCGCCCGCCGACCTGATCGCGGCCGTGCCGTACCTGCTCGGCTTCCACCCGGCCGACAGCGTGGTCGCGGTGGCGCTACGCGGCCGGCAGATCATCTTCGCCGCCCGCGCCGACCTGCCCGATCCCTCGGCGGACCTGGTCGACCGCGCCCGACACCTGGCCGGCGTGATCCACCGGCAGGGCGCGGAGGCCGCAACCGTGGTGGGCTACGGGCCACCCGAGAAGGTGACCCCGAGCGTGGACGCGGTGCGCGCCGCACTGACGGCAGCCGGCCTCGAGGTGCTGGACGCGCTGCGGGTGACCGACGGGCGGTGGTGGTCCTACCTGTGCACCGAGGTGGACTGCTGCCCGCCCGAGGGTCGGCGCTACGACCCGCAGGCCAACCCGCTGACCGTGTCGGCGGTGTTCGCCGGTCAGGTCGCACTACCCGACCGGGCGGCCCTCGTGGCGCAGGTGTCGCCGGTGGCCGGCCCGGAGCGCGAGGCGTTGCACGCCGCCACCGTCCGGGCCGAACGACGACTGGTCGAGCTGATCGAGGGGGCGCCCGCCAGCGACCTTCTCGGCGGGCGGGCACTGCGCTCGGCCGGCGTGGCGGCGGTACGGGAGGCGCAACGCCGGCAGCGGCGCGGTGAGCGGCTCGACGACGACGAGGTGGCCTGGCTCAGCCTGCTGCTCGGTCACCTGCCGGTTCGCGACCACGCGTGGGAACGCACCGACGGCCGCGACCGGGACATCGGGCTCTGGACCGACGTGCTGCGCCGGGCCGAGCCGGAGTTGACCGCCGCGCCGGGATCACTGCTGGCGTTCGCGGCGTGGCGGGCGGGGCAGGGGGCGCTGGCGGCCGTCGCGCTGGAACGCACGCTGAGCCTGCACCCCGACTACTCGCTCGCGGTACTCCTGGACGACCTGCTCCGGCGCGGCGTGCCCCCCTCCGAGCTGGACGGTTGGCCCGCGGTCGGTATGCCCGGCGTGGTCCGTCCCCGCAAGCGCCGCCGCCGTGGCCGCCGCTGACCATCGCCGTCCCTTGCGCAGGGCGGGGTCGCCAGGAGCTGATCGACACCCAGATCGGCGATGTGGGGGTGTCCGGGCGCCTGGATGGCCCGACATCGGCGATGTGGTGTGGATCAGCGGCCCTGCCGGGCCGGTTGCTCGACGGTGATCCGCTGCGGGCCGGCGTACACGTTCATGGTCGGGCCGCGCAGGAAGCCGACGAGTGTCATCCCCGCCTCCTCGGCCAACTCGACGGCGAGGGTGCTCGGCGCGGACACCGCGGCCAGCAGCGGCAGCCCCGCCATCCACGCCTTCTGGGTCAGCTCGAAACTGGCCCTTCCGGACACCAGCAGCAGATGCCCGGCCAACGGCAGGCGGCGTTCCCGCACCGCCCAGCCGATGACCTTGTCCACGGCGTTGTGCCGGCCCACATCCTCGCGGAGCACCACCAGCTCACCGGCCGGGGTGAACAGCCCCGCCGCGTGCAGTCCGCCGGTGCGGTCGAAGGCACGCTGGGCGGCGCGAAGCCGGTCGGGCAGCTCGGCGAGGAGTGTGGCCGGTACGACGACCGGGTCCTGGGCGACCGGGAACAGCGAGCGGGTACGGACAGCGTCGATGCTCGCCTTGCCGCAGACCCCGCAGGAGCTGGTGGTGTAGAAGTTGCGGGACGGGTCGGTGGTCGGCTCCGGCACCCCGGCGGCGAGCACCACGTCCACCACGTTGTACGTGTTCGGGGTCTCGGCGCCGGAGCAGAGCTGGGCGGTCAGCACGTCGTCGGTCGACCGGATCAGTCCCTCGGTCAGCAGGAAACCGATCGCCAGGTCCAGGTCGTCGCCGGGGGTGCGCATGGTGACGGCGAGCGGCTTGCGTCGACCCGGACCGGCCGGGCCGACCCGGATCTCCAGCGGCTCCTCCACCGAGAGGTTGTCCGGCCGTCGGACGGCTGCGCGCCCGTCGGCCGCGGCCAGGTCGATCCGCAGTACACGCCGTCGGTCAGTCGCCCGTCCCATCCCGCCATCCTGCACCCCAGCCCGGCCCGCCCGCACGGCCGCAGGTCGACGGGCACCGGGCAGCGCGCGCGGGCCATCCGGCAGGGCACGCAAACGCCGGAGGCCGCAGACCCAGCCGGCATCGGGCGGTGGCACGCCTGCATCGGGCGGTGGCAGGCCAGCGCCGGGCACCTGGCACGGCTACCGTGGCCGGGTGGGGACGTACGCCGCCGTGGTGCTCGCCGGTGGGGCCGCCCGACGGATGGGCGGGGTGGACAAGCCCTCGCTGCCGGTCGGTGGCCGGTCGATGCGTGACCGGGTCCTGGGCGCGGTGGGTGATGCCGTGCCCCGGGTGCTGGTCGGACCCGCTGACGGCGTGCCGAACGACGTACGGGTGACCCGCGAGGATCCTCCCGGAGGTGGACCGGTCGCCGCGACGGCGGCCGGCCTGGCGCTGCTCGACCCCGACACGACGGTCGTCGCGCTGCTCGCCGCAGACCTGCCGCTGCTCACCCGCGCCGCGATCGGCGACCTGCTCACCCACCTCGCCCCGGCCGACAGCCCGGCGTCCGCCGCCCCGGCCGACAGCCCGTCCGGTCCGCGATCCCCGGCCTACAGCCCCGCACCGGTCGCCCAGGCCGACAGCCCGTCCGGCCCTTCCGGCCCGGGAGCCGGCACTGTCCCCGACCGGGGGCGGCCCGCCGACGGGGTGTGCTTCGTCGACGCGGACGGTCGGCGGCAGTCGCTGTGCGGAGTGTGGCGGGTCGACGCGCTGCGGACCGGGCTGCTGAGGCTGGCCGCCGAGCGGGGCGGCAGTCTGGCCGGTGCCTCGATGCGGAGGCTGATGGCCGGTCTGGCGATCCGCAACGTGCCGTGGGCCGGTGACGGTCCACCGCCCTGGTTCGACTGCGACACTGACGAGGACGTACGCCGGGCTAGGGAGTGGCTGCGATGACGGTGTTGGACGACTGGATCACGGCGGCCTGCGCGGAGGTGGGACTGGACCCCGCCGAGGTGCCGGTGCCGGCGGTGCTGGACCTGGCCCGCGACGTCGCCCACCAGGTGGTGCGACCGGGTGCGCCGGTCAGCGCGTACCTCCTGGGGCTGGCCGTCGGACGCGGCGCCGATCCGGCGGACGCCGCGGCCCGGCTCAGCGCTCTGGCGGCGGACTGGCCGGTCGCGCTCGACGCCGAACTCTCCGACCCCACCTCCTGACCGCCGCGCCCCGCGCGGGCGTCACGACGCCGGGTGTCCGATCCCGGTCCGGGCTGATTCGAGCCGAGTGGACCGTGGGTAGGGTGATCGGAACGGACGGAGGCGATCATGACGGCTGACCACCCCTCGGCGTCGGATTCAGAGCCCGGCGGTACATCCGAGCCGGCGGAGTCGATCCTGCTCGACGACCCCAGCACCACGGACCTGCGGGCCAAGGTGACGGAGGCGTGGCGGGAGTTCGCCCGGATGCTCGCTGAGCGGCTGCGGGAGCTGCCGGCCGGCGCGCACCTCGAACTGACCCTCGATCCCACCGCCTCCGGTACGGGTGACGCCGTCTACTCGATAAGCGTCGACGCGACCGGCGACGGCGGTCTCTCCGCCCGGGCGGTCGGTAACGCGGCGCTGCCGCAGGGCTTCCGGCTGGACCGCGCCGCCGTGGCGGACATGATGGCGCTCGGCTGGTCCCCGCCCGGCGTGGTGGCCGGCTCCGGCGGCGCGTTCGGGCTGGACGCCACGGTGGCGGAGGCCAACCGGATCGCCCCGTTGCTGTCCCGGACGCTGCGCGACGTGTACGGCGCACCCCACCCGGCCTTCCTCGTCTACCTGGTGCACGACGCCGAGGGTGAGCCGTTGGCCGTCGAGCCGTTGGGCACCGCGCGCAGCGAGTTCGGCCCGGACGCCGACGTGGAGGGGGACCTCCAGGAGGCGCTGGCCGAGGCGGCCGCCGACCGGGACGACGTGCTGGACCTGCCGGAGCGCGTCCGTACCGTGGTGTCCACGATGTTGAAGTCCGACGCCGAGCGGTTGCAGGTCGACTCGGACGGCGACATCACGATCCGGGCCGGCTCGGCGATGGTCTTCGTCCGGGTACGCGACAACCCGCCGCTGGTGGATGTCCTCTCCCCGATCCTGACCGAGGTCGAGCCGACCGAACGGCTCTACGTCAAGCTGTCGGAGCTGACCAACCGCATGCCGATCGGTCGCCTCTACTGCGCCGACGACACGGTCTGGGCCTCCATCCCGGTCTTCGGTCGGAACTTCCAGGCGACCCATCTCATGCTGGCGGTGCAGGTGATGACCGGTCTCGCCGACGAGCTGGACGACCGCCTGCACGGTGAGTTCGGCGGCAAGCGCTTCTTCGGCGAGGGCGACAAGCCGGTCCGCGGTGACGACTCGCAGCACCGCACCGGCATGTATCTCTAGCTGTCGGCCACGTCCAAGAGGGTCTTGCCGACCGTCGCGCGCGCCTCGATGGCGGCGTGCGCGTCGGCGGCGCGTTCGAGGGGGTAGCGCTGGCCGATCAGCGGCCGGAGCTGCCCGGCCGCCGCGTCCGCCAGCGCCCCGATGGTGTACGTCCGCAGCCGCGCGGGCGGTACGTCCGGCCGGATCAGCGTGATCCGGCGTTCGGCGGCGGCGTCCGGTGTCACGGGCGACCATGCACCGCTGGCCAACCCGTAGCTGATCATCCGACCGCCCGGGCTCAGCAGCTCGAACGCCGTCCTGGCCACCGAACCGCCCACGCCGTCGAACACCACGTCGATCCCGCCCAGCGCGGCGCCGGCGCGATCGGCCCAGTCCGGCTCCAGGTAGTCGATCGCCACCTCGGCGCCGAGCCCGGGCAGCAGGGCCACCTTGCGTGGTCCGCCGGCCACACCGATCACGCGTGCGCCGGCCCGCGTCGCGATCTGGACGAGCATGCTCCCCACCCCGCCCGCGGCGGCCTCGACGAGCACGCGGTCACCGTGACGGACGCCGACCGCCTCGACCAGCATGGTGGCGGTGCGCCCGTCGGCGAGCAGCGCCACCGCCGCGTCGAGCGCCAGCCCGGCCGGCACGTCGATGGGGGCGGACGCGTCCACCACGACCCGTTCGGCGTACCCGCCCGCGCCGCCGGTCGCGGTGACCACCCGTTGCCCGACGCGGGCCGGGTCGACGTCCGGCCCGACTGCGGTGATGACGCCGCCGACACCGTTGCCGGGGATCATCGGCGGGGTGTACCGGTTCGGCCCGGGACGTCCCGAGCGCTGCTGCGTCTCGACGAAGGTGACGTTCGCGTGCGCGACGTCGATCAACACCTGGCCGGGGCCGGGCGTCGGGTCCGGTGCCGGGCCGGGCGTCAGCACCTCGGGACCGCCGAATTCACGCAACCAGATCGCCCGCATGGAACCCCCTCGTGTCGTGCCAGGCAGCCACGAGTCCAACACCTGAACCGCACTTGAGGTCAAGCCGCGATCAGGTTGAGCCGCGCGGTGGGCGGTCAGGGGCGGGTGGACGGCCCGACGCCGGGGGATTCGACCAGTCGGGACAGCACGATGGTGCTGCGGGTGGACGTCACGAACGACTCGGCGCGCAGCCGCTCCAGCGCGGCCTCGAGGTGGGCGATGTCGGCGGCCCGCAGGTGCACCAGCGCGTCCGCCTCGCCGGAGACCGTGTACGCGCCGACCACCTCCGGGTGCCGCCGGGCCGCCACGCCGATCTGCGCCGGGGTGGTCCGACCGGCGCAGAACAGCTCGACGAACGCCTCGGTGGTCCATCCGACGGCCGCCGGATCGACGACGGCGGTGAATCCCCGGATGACGCCGGTGGCGCGCAGTCGGTCGACCCGGCGCTTGACCGCCGGGGCGGAGAGTGACACCCGGGTGCCGATGTCGGCGTACGACGCACGGGCGTCGGCGACGAGCAACGCAATGATCCGCTGGTCAACGGCGTCTATCTGCAACGTTCCGCCTCTGGGAAGCAATGGTTGTGGCTGTTACCAAACTTCGACGATACCTACTCTTGGTGACCGTGAACCAGCAGCGAGTCCCGCGAAAGCGGACATATCTCATGTGCTCGCCCGAGCATTTCGCGGTCGAGTACGCGATCAATCCGTGGATGGACGTGACCACCCCGGTGGACCGGGACCTGGCCGTCAAGCAGTGGGACCGACTGCGCGAGACACTCGTCGGTCTCGGCCACGAGGTGCACCTGCTCACGCCGGAGGCGGGGCTGCCCGACATGGTGTTCGCGGCCAACGGCGCCTTCGTGGTCGACGGCAGCGTCTACGGCGCGCGGTTCAAGCACGAGCAGCGGACCGCCGAGGCGGCCGCGCACCACGCGTTCTACGAACGCCAGGGCTGGCGGTTCGTCGCGCCGAGCGAGACCAACGAGGGCGAGGGCGACTTCGCGTACGTGCCGGAGGCGCACGGCGGACTCATCCTGGCCGGTCACGGATTCCGTACCGAGATCCCGGCGCACGCCGAGGCGCAGGAGGCGCTGGGTCGGCCGGTGGTGTCGTTGCGGCTGATCGACCCGCGCTTCTACCACCTGGACGTGGCG
Source organism: Micromonospora sp. RB23 (assembly GCF_053585025.1). Lineage (NCBI taxonomy): Bacteria > Bacillati > Actinomycetota > Actinomycetes > Micromonosporales > Micromonosporaceae > Micromonospora > Micromonospora sp. RB23. The sequence goes on along the minus strand of NZ_CM132111.1, from coordinate 174,081 downwards.
CTCGCCGCCCTCGACGACGCGAACATCGTCTACTTCCCCGGCGCGTTCTCCGCGGCCAGTCAGCGCGTCCTCACGCAGCTCTTCCCGGACGCGGTGATCGCCGACGACGAGGACGCGATGGCCTTCGGGCTCAACCTGGTCAGCGACGGCGCGAACGTGGTGCTCAACAGCGAGGCCACCCGACTGGCGGGCAAGCTCAAGGCCGCCGGTTACACCCCGGTTCCGGTCGAGCTGGCCGAGCTGAAGAAGGGCGGCGGCAGCGTGAAGTGCTGCATCGCCGAACTGCGGCACTGACCCGAACACTGCCGCGTACGGCAGGGGCCGGCCTCCCGTAGGAGGCCGGCCCCTGCTTCGTCCGGTGGGCGCTCAGCCCAGCGTGGCCAGCTCGTTGGTCAGCACGTTCGACATGACCTGACCGTCGCGCTGGACCTCCCGCAGGTACCACTTCTGCTGCGGCGTACGCGGCTGGTTGAACTGCCAGATGCCGCGCGGGCTGTCGATCTGGCCGAGCTTACCCAGCGCCAGGTTGACCTGCTGCGGGGATGGCGATCCGCCGGTCAGCTGGATCGCCTGGTCGAGCACCTGCGCCGCGTCGTACGACGCCATCGCGTAGGTCGTCGGCGTGGTCTGGTGCTTCTTGCGGTACGCCGAGGCGAAGACCCGGTTCGACGTGTTGTTGAGATCGGCCGAGTAGTTCAGGGCGGTCTGGATGCCCAGCGCGTCCCGGTCCAGGCTCTCCAGCACGGTGCCCTCGGTGAGGAAGCCGGGCGCGTAGACGGGGCCGGAGAACTGGTCGCGCAGTTGCTTGATGAACTCCACGGCGGCCGCGCCCGCGAAGAAGCAGAACACGGCGGTCGGGTTCTTGCGCAGCGCCTTCTCGATGTCCGCCACGTAGGTGGTCTTGCCGGGGTTCGGGGTGGGACTGGTGTTGGTCACCGGGTCGGAGATCCGCGAGTCGGTGACGCCGAAACCCTGCTTGAACCCCCGTACGACGTCCGGACTGCCCACGTTCTCCGGCACGATGATCGCGATCCGACCGTTCGCCGGCAACTGATCGCGCAGGTAGAGGCCCAGCGCCCGTCCCGCCTCGTCCAGCACGTACGAGGTCCGCCAGATGTAGACGACGCTCTGCAGACTGCTCGGCGAGGCGTTCGAACCGATCAGCGGGACACGCGCGTCCTCGACGGTGTCCCGGATGCCCACCATCACCGACGAGTTGACCACGCCGGTGAGTGCCAGCACGTTCTGCTTGAGGAGCTGGTCGACGGCGGCCTTGCCGGTCTTGGCGGTCTCGCCCTCGTCGGCGGTCAGCAGTTCGACCGGGTGCCCGCCCAACTGCTGGTTGTGCAGGTCGAGGAAGAGCTGGAAGCCGTTGGTGATGTCGTCACCGATGGACTTGAATCCGCCGGCCTTCGGCGCGATCAGACCAATCTTGATCGGGCTCTTGGTGGCGGTCGGCTGGTCGGCGGTGTCGGAGCCGCACGCGGTGGCGAATCCGGTCGTACCGAGCGCGGCCAACAGTTGGAGCGCCCGCCTGCGATTCATCTGCGACACCGAGTTCCTTCCAGGAGCGTTGCAGGGCGGAACAGCGCCCCTCCGGCGTTCTACCTGGTCGGCGACGCTGCGTCAATGGCTATTGATCATCGTGCAGGGACCGCAACACATCCCGCACCCGGGGCCAGGCCGAGGACTCCGGATCGATCAGTCCGAAATGCTCGCATCCGGGTAGCTCAACAAGGGAGAAATCGGAACCTGTGCCACGGGCTGCCGCCACGAAGTCGCGGCTCATCGAGACCGGCACCTGCTCGTCCAGTGACCCATGTATCACTACAGTACGTGTTGGCATCGGTACCAATGATCGTGGATCGGCCACCGCGTACCGGTCCGGCACATCCCCCGGACCACCGCCGAGCAGCGCGGCCACCGCTCCGGAGTCCAGGTCCAGCCGGTACGCCTCGGCGAGGTCGGCCACCGGGGCCAGGGCCAGCACCCCGCCCACCGTCGACGGCGCGGTGGCCGCCGCGTACAACGCCAGGTGGCCACCGGCGGAATGACCGATCAGGATCGGCGCGGCCCCGCTCACCCGACCCGGCAGCGCCCGCGCGGCCAGCTCCGGCAACGCCGCGATCCCGGCGAGAACGTCGGTCAACGTGCCCGGCCAGCCGCCGCCCGGTTGCCCGGTACGTCGGTACTCCAGTTGTGCCACCGGATACCCGTCGGCCGCGAGCGCGGCGGCCAGCGGTCCGGTGTGCCGCCGGTCGTACTCCGCCCGCCAGAAGCCCCCGTGCACCACGACGACCAGCGGTCGGGCCGGCCCGGCGCCCACGGGGTTGCGGAGGTCGGCGACCTGGTCGGGGTGGTCGCCGTACGCCACCGTCCGGTCCGGCGCGGGCGCGGACCGGGTCAGCACGGCGCGTGGGTCGGCAGACATGGCGCGACCGTAGCGCGCCCGCCCGGGTGGTTCGGCACAGGGAGTTGGTCCCGGGCGGCATGGGCCGCGCCTCCTGGGTAAAGATGGACCCCATGACCGAAGCGCGCTCCGCTGAGCAGAACGACCAGCCCGGCCCCGACGACTCCGGCCACTCCGGCACCGTGGTGGTGGTCGGCCCGGACGGGCGGCCCATCGGCACCATGCAGACCGAGGAGGGCCAGGGCGAGGACCCGACCCGCCTCGTCGAGCAGCCGGCCAAGGTGATGCGGATCGGCAGCATGATCAAGCAGCTGCTGGAGGAGGTCAAGGCCGCCCCCCTGGACGACGCCAGCCGGCACCGGATGCGGGAGATCCACGAGCGCTCGATCGTCGAGCTGAAGGAAGGTCTCGCACCCGAGCTGCGCGACGAGCTGGAGCGCATCTCGCTGCCCTTCACCGAGGACAAGGCGCCCAGCGAGAGCGAGCTGCGCATCGCGCACGCCCAGCTCGTCGGCTGGCTGGAGGGCCTGTTCCACGGCATCCAGGCCGCTCTGGTCGCCCAGCAGATGGCCGCCCGGGTCCAGTTGGAGCAGATGCGCGGCGGCCGGCAGGCGCTGCCCAGCGGCCCCGGCGGGGTCGTCCCCGGTATGCCGGGTATCGGCCAGCCGGGCGGCGGTGAGGGTCACAACACCGGTCAGTACCTCTGACCGGTCACTGGACCCCGAAAATCTTCTCCAGGTACGCGGCCACGCCGTCCTCGGAATTCGTACCGGTCACGTCGTCGGCGACCGCGAGGACGGCGGGGTGCGCGTTGGCCACGGCCACGCCGCGCCCCGCCCAGCTCAGCATCGGCACGTCGTTGGGCATGTCGCCGAAGGCCACCACGTCCGCCGCGGCCACCCCGAGCCGGTCGCAGTACCAGTCGAGCCCGGCCGCCTTGGTCACCCCGGCCGCGGAGATCTCCACCAGCCCGGAGGACGACGAGTGCGTCGCCTCGGCCAGCCCCTGCAGCGCCCTGCCGATGAGCGCCGCGAACGTGTCCGGGTCCTGCTCGCCGGCCCGGGCGAGGAGCTTCACCGCCGGCACGGAGAGCAACTCCTCCGGCGTCTCGATCGGCCGGATCCCCTCGGCATCGGCGTCCCAGCGCAGCGGGTAGTGCGCCTCGTGACGCATCTCCCGGCTGTCCAGGATCTCCACCGCGAAGCTGATGTCGGGCACCTCGGCGCGCAGCCGCCGGGCCACCTCCGCCAGATGCTGTGGCGCGAGCGGGTCGGCCCGGAGCACCTCGTCGTTGAACGGGTCGTAGACCACGGCGCCGTTGGCGCAGACCGCCGGCAGAGGCTCGGCCAGCTGGTCGTACACCATCTTGAGCCAGCGGACCGGGCGGCCGGTGACCAGCACGACCGGCGTGCCTCGCGCGGCGATCCGCGCGAGCACGTCGGCGGTGTGCGGGCTGACCGTGTGGTCGTCGCGGATCAGCGTGCCGTCGATGTCCGTGGCGATGAGCCGGGGCGTCTCTCCCATCATCGGGAGAGTAGTCGGTCCAGATACACCGCCACCCCGTCGTCGTCGTTACGCAGGGTCACCTCGTCGGCGGCCGCGCGGACGTCGGGGTGCGCGTTGGCGACCGCCACCCGCGACCACCCGGCCCACTCGAACATCGGCAGGTCGTTGGGCATGTCGCCGAAGACCAGCACGTCGGCCGGGTCGACCCCGAGCGTCTGCGCGACGACGGTCAGGCCGGTCGCCTTGTCCACCCCCGGCGGGCAGATCTCGATGAAACCGAGTCCGGCCTGGGTGAGGGTGGCGACCTGCGGCGCGACGATCCGGCGGGCCACCGCGAGGAGTTCGTCGACGTGGTGGTCGGCGGTTCTGGCAAACGCCTTGAGCACGTCGCAGGAGAGACACTCGTCGCGGGTGCGCGCCTCGAACCGGTCCTGGTAGGGCCAACTGGGGTGGTAGTCACCCCAGAGCGGGGCATCGTGCTCGTCGGACGCCTCGACCATCACGGTCAGCGGGCCGACCTCGGCCTCCAGATCGGCGAGCAACCGGGCCAGCACCTCCGCGGGCAGGCGCTCGTCGCGGAGCACCACCGGGCCCGCCGGGTCGCTCTGGTCGACCACACGCCCGCCGCCGGCCATCACGAGGAAGTCGGCGGCGCGGATGTCGTTGCGGGTCAGCTCGGTCAGGCGAGGGCCGCGGCCGGTCGCGCCGACTACCGGAATACCGGCGGCCCGCACCCGGTCGAGCACCCCATGGGTGTACGCGGAGACGGTGTCGTCGCTGCGGACGAGCGTCCCGTCGAGGTCGGTCGCGATCAGCTTGGGCAGTCCCGGGCGGGTCATCGTTCCTCCTTCGCCCGCCGCCGTCGCAGCCAGCCGTGCGGCCCTGGTCGAGACCCGGCGTGACGGCGGGCAGCAACCGTACCTCGCGGAACGGGTCGCAACCATGGCTTCCCGGCGAATCGGGCACCAACGCGCAGCGCCCCCCAGGTGTCCACCCCCTGGCCCGCCCCCGCGCCCCGCGCGCCCCGCGCCCCACGTCCCGCCGATCTTGCACTTTCGGTCGTCCATATGTCGGTTTCGACGCCTTATGGGGCGACAGAATCCGCAAGATCGGCGTGGGGGTGAGCACGGGCTCGGCGTGGGGGTGGGGGGTGGGGTGGGGGTGCAGGTCAGGTCAGGTCAGGTCAGGTCAGGTGGGGTTTTCGGGGCGGGCGAAGGGGGTTGTGGGTTGCACGGTCAGGTCGGCGGGAGCGGGTGGACCATCGTCGACCGGACCCGGCTCCCCACGGCGACGCCAGGATCGCATCGCGGGCACGTCGACACGGGCGTCGTCGTCGGGCGGTCCTCCGGGCACGCCGGTCGGTACGGCCCACGCCAGTCGCAGGGCGGCGGCGAACAGGACGCACGTGACAAACGCGAGCACGAGACCGCGGCCGTACTCGACCCGGAACTCGTCCTGGGTCGTGTAGAACAGGGTCCGTTCCCCGGGGTCGTCGAGCGTTGCGGTGGCGGCGACCAGCAACGTCAGCAGCGCGCCTGCCAGCGTGAGTCCGACCAGCCGCGCGTTCGCCCGGACCGCCGGGGTGCCCGCCAACGCCAGGACCACGGCGCAGACCAGGGCGAGCAGACCGGCGAGGTAAGCGACCCCGAAGCCGCCGACCTCGGAGACGGTGGCGGGCACCTCGATCGTGGTGGGCCCCTCGGGACCGCCGCTGGGCAGCGTCGTCAGCACCCACTCGCCGACCATCGACGCGATACCGGCGACCGCGCCGAGGACCGCCAACAGCAGCGGCAGGCGAGGATCCCGGGTCAGACCGACCAGCGGGTTACCGAACCGGCGTGCCCTCGCGGGCTCGTCGGCGCCCCACTCGATCACGGCGGGCGCGTCGGGCGGGTCGACCTGGCGCGGAACGGGCAGATCCTCGGGCATCGGCCATCCCTCCGCCGGTCACGGGCCTGCGTCGCATCATGGCACAGCCCTTGGTCGTGCCGCTGCCGTCGACACCGCGCAGGCCGACGCCGCCCGCCGCCGTCCGCCGCCGCCGCCGATCACCGTGACGGGAATCGCAGCACGGTCGTCGGTGCTGGTCGGTCGCCCGGGAGTCAGGTATCCGCTAGCGTTTCCAACATGCCTATCCGTACCGCTTCCGCACAATGGCAGGGCAATCTCACCGAGGGTTCCGGCACCGTCCGCACCGGTAAGGGCGGCCTGTCCGGCAACTACTCCTTCAAGTCGCGCTTCGAGGAGGGCGAGGGCACCAACCCCGAGGAGCTGATCGCCGCCGCGCACGCGGGCTGCTTCTCGATGGCGTTCTCGAAGGCCCTCGCCGACGCCGGCACCACGCCCACCTCGGTCGAGACCACCGCCAAGGTCCACCTGGACAAGACCGACGCCGGGTTCAGCGTGACCCGGATCGACCTCGAGACCGTCGGCCAGGTGCCCGGCGTCGACGAGGCCGAGTTCCAGAAGCTCGCCGAGGCCGCCAAGGCCAACTGCCCGATCTCCCGCCTGCTCTCGCCGGGCGCCGAGATCACCCTCACCGCCCGCCTGGCCGCCTGACCCGGCGACCCGCACACGTGGACCTCGGCCCGGGTCGCCGAGCGCGACCCGGCCGATCGGTCCCGCGTCGGGCAGAATGAACGTCGTGCCGGTGGAGATGACCCGCGAGCGCTTCGAGGAGCTGGTCGCTGACGCCCTCGACGAGGTGCCCGAAGAGCTTCTCGGCCTGATGAACAACGTGGTGATCCTGGTCGAGGACGACCCACCGCCGGGCGAGACCGACCTGCTCGGCCTCTACGAGGGGCACGCGCTCACCAACCGGGGCTGGGACTACTCCGGCGTACTGCCGGACCGGATCTTCATCTACCGTCACCCGATCCTGCGGATCTGCGACAACGACGAGGACGTCGTCGACGAGGTGGCGGTGACCGTGGTGCACGAGATCGCCCACCACTTCGGCATCGACGACGAGCGGCTGCACGCCCTGGGCTGGGGCTGACGCGCGAGCCGCTGAACCGATCACCTCTGGTTGCCGTGGTCACCTACGGTCGGTGCAGCGACCGCGACCATTTCAGGAGGCACCTTTCATGCGCAGCGAGCTGTTCTCGGCGGAGAATCTGGAGAAGGAGTCGGCGCAGGCCGGCATGCGTCTGCAGAACTCCAAGATGTTGAAGATCGAGCTCAACGGCGAGGCGATGGCCCGGGTCGGCTCGATGGTCGCCTACCAGGGCAACGTGCAGTTCCAGGCCCTGGGATCGGGCGGCCTCGGCAAGTTCCTCAAGCAGAAGCTCACCGGCGAGGGCGTCCCGCTGATGAAGGTCACCGGCCAGGGTGACGTCTTCCTCGCCGAGCTGGCCAAGGACGTCCACATCATCGACCTGGAGCCGGGCGACGCGCTCTCCATCAACGGTTCCAGCGTGCTCGCCTTCGACTCGACCCTCCAGTACGACATCAGGATGGTCGGCGGCGCCGGCATGGCCTCCTCGTCCGGGCTGTTCAACTGCGTGTTCAGCGGGTACGGCCGGATCGCCATCACGACCAGGGGCACCCCGGTCGTGCTCAACGTGGACGCCCCGACGTACGTCGACCCGCAGGCCGCCGTCTGCTGGTCGGCCAACCTCCAGACCGGCTACCACCGTGCCGAGCAGCTCGGTCTCGGCACGCTGCTCGGTCGGCGCACCGGCGAGTCGTTCACCATGAGCTTCGCCGGTCAGGGCTTCGTCGTGGTGCAGCCGTCCGAGGAGCCGCCCGTCATGGGCAGCGGTCAGCAGCAGCAGGAGGGCGGCCTGCTCGGCGGTCTGCTGAGCTGAGCGTCCACGCGGCCGGGGCGCGGCGTTCGCCCCGGTCAGCTCATCTCGCCGGTGCGCAGCCGTGCCAGCCAGGCCGCCGCGTCGGCGTAGTCGACGTCCGACAGGCCGGCCGGCGCGGGCACACGCCGCTCGCCGGCCTCGACCCAACGGTGCCGGGGATAGGACCCGAGGAAACGGACCTCCGCACACACCCGGCGCAGCCCCTGCAACGCCTCACCCAGGCGTACGTCGGCCACGTGCCCGGTGCAGTCGAGGAAGAAGACGTACCGGCCCAGCGCCTCACCGGTGGGGCGGGACTCGATCCGGGTCAGGTTCACCCCCCGTACGGCCAGCTCGACCAGCACCGACAGCAGCGCGCCCACCCGGTCGTGAGCGATGTAGACGGCCAGCGAGGTGAGGTCGTCGCCACTCGGCGGTGGGGGTGGCCCGGGACGGGAGACCAGCACGAACCGGGTCACCGCGTCGGGGTGGTCAGCGATCTTGTCGGCGAGCAGCGTGAGGCGGTGCCGGGCCGCCCCGATGGGCGCGCAGATCGCCGCGTCGTACTCGCCGGACCCGGCGCCGGCCGCCGCCGCGCCGTTGGAGAGGACGTCGACGACCGTCGCGTCGGGCAGGTGGTCCCGCAGCCAGCCCCGGCACTGGGTGGACGCCTGCGGGTGTGCCGCGATCGAGCGGACCGTCGACAGCGCGGTGCCCGCACGCGCGGCGAGCACGAACTCCACCGGCAGGATCACCTCGCGGGTGATCACCAGTGGCTCACCCTCGACGATCTCGTCGAGGGTGACGCCGACCGCACCGCCGATCGAGTTCTCCAGCGGTACGAGCGCCGCGTCGGCCTCCCCGGCCCGGATGCTGTCCAACGCCTCCCCGACGCTGCGGGCCGGCGTGCGGGAGCCGTGTTCGGCGGCGGGGATGGTGCGCAGCGCCTGCTCGGCGAAGGTGCCCTCGGGGCCGAGGTAGACGAAGCGCGTAGGTGGTGTTCCGGGCATGCCGCCCAGACTACGCACCCGGCCCGACCGCCGGAGAGGGATCGCAGGCGAGCGTACGGATGCCGGCCGGCCCGATGGCCCGCACCTCGACGGTGCACACGTCCGTGCCGGCGGTGACCAGTTCCAGCGCGGTGGGTCGCCCCTGGGTGACGACCTGAAGCTCCTCGTGCCCGGTCACCTCCAGCACGGTGTACTGCCAGTCCCCGGCGCACAGCGGGCCGGTGCGGACCCGGACCCGGACGTTGTCCGGGAGCACCGAGGCGCGTCCACGCAGCAACTGCACCACCCGTTGCCCGGTCGGCCCGTTCCGGCAGGTCGTCGCCACCTGGCCGGGGTCCGGGGTGGCCGAGCCGGTGGCGGGTGGCGGCGCGGTCGGCGCGGTCGAGGGTGTGCCCGTCGGTACGCCGGTCGGGCCGGACGGCCGCGGGCTGCCGGCCACGGTGGGCACGCCGGACGGGTCACGCAGCTCCGGAGGTGCGCCGCAGCCGGTCAGCGTTCCGATCACGAAAAGCGCCAGCAGCGCGGCCCACGCGGGCGCGGTGGCGGTGGGGGCAGCCGGATGGCGGGGTGGGGTGAACGGCACGGCCGATCCTCGGGACATCGGGATACGTCGCGGCCGGGGTGGCCGAGCCCATCGTAGGGCGAGCGGTCGGTCGGGTGAAGCTCAGCCGAGGACGCGGTGTCCGGCGCGCTCCAACGCCGTCGTGCCCTCGGTCAGCCGGACGGCCGGCACCAGCACGTAGTCGGTGTCGAAGGTGGAGAAGGTGACCACGCTGACCCGGGCCGCGGCGAGCGGATCCACGAGCGCCGCGAGGGTTCCCGTGCCGTCCATGCCTGCCGGGCCGGAGACGCGCAGGCAGCGCCAGACGGTCTCCACCACGGCCTCGTCGGGCAGCCGATCGGCCGGGCAGATCACCGAGATCCCGTCGGCGGTCCAGCTCACCGTGACCACGTCGGCGCGACTCAGCCCGCTCGACAACGCGTCCGGCAGGGCCGCGCCGGCGCCCAGCCGGCACACGGCGTACTCCCCCGGCAGCACAGTGATATCGAGCATGAGGGCACCTTACGGCGTGGAACCCAGCCCACCCGGGCATCGCCGCGTGCGGCGAGCGCCACATCCCGCCGCAGGTCAGACCTCGGAGAAGAAGGTAAGCGAGCCCGCCACGGCCCCGTCGCAGAGCAGCGGGGTGGAGATCGCGTCGACCGTGGCGTCGGGGCTGCCGGTGGAGGCGGCCTGTACCCGCAGCAGGCCACGGGCGAGCCGGCCGGAGGAGAGCGCCAGCAGGGGCGGGATCTTGTCGATCTCGGCCTCGGTCAGCTCGCCCCGGTTGGCCGTGAAGTCGAGCAGGCGCAGGCCGCCGTCGAGCAGCGGCCGCCCGATCAGTCGGGCGGGCTCGCCCAGGCAGAGCAACTGGCAGCCGGCGGTGGAGATGGCCACCACGCGGGTGTCGGCGTCGATCAGCAGGCAGGGCTCGTCCGCCCGGCCGACGGTCGAGGACCACTGGCCGACATTGTCGAACTCGTGCTCTGTCGAGGCTCGCGCCGACGGCACGAACACTTCCGAGAGCGAGAGTTCGACGTGGGCCACCGCGCCTCCTATGTACAACGACGGACTGTCCACGCTAGCCGGTCGACGACGGATTCACCGAGCGAGCCGGGTCACCGCACCGCAGCGGAGAATCCTGGGCGGCCGGCGACGGCGCGGGAGCCGGTGGGTAGGTGGGGGACCGGGGCCGCGTGGCGTCGCCGGTGACGTTACCGGTGGTGGGCCGCCTTGTCAGCGGCCGTTCGGCCCTCCTCGTACCACCGGTAGTCGGCCGATGGACGGTACGTGCCGTTCAGCCAGGTGCTCGGGTGCTGTGCCACCCGTGCCAGCTTCTCGGCGGTGGTCGGGCTGATCCGGTTGCCACCGGCCACGAGGAGACGGTCCAGCTCCCGGTGGGTGGCCATGAGGCAGTCTTTCGGGAGGCCGTAGACGCTGATCACGCCGGAACCCACGAAGGTCAGCACGGGCGTCACCGGGATGGTCAGCCCCACCGCGTCGGAGAGGGCCTTGCTGGCGCGCTTGGCGTCCCGCCGGGCCTCGGTGACGTACGGGGGCCGCTTCCCGTTGATCTGCACGACGTCCCCGGCGACGAGCACCCGTGCCCGGCCGTGGTCGGCGATGGTCACCGCGAACAGGCCGCTCGGCCCGATGGCGAGGAAACCGGCACGGTCGTCCTGGGCGCGGTCGAGCAGGACGTCCGCCACGTCGGTGCGGGGCCACTCGATGACGTGCCAGGACGGCCCGAGGTGGTCGAGTTGACCGAGTGCCCGCGCGCCGGCCGCCTCCAGCCGACGGGCGCCCCGTTCGGCACGGCGGCGTCGGGCCCACTCGAGCGGTGTGGGGCGGACCGGTTCCAGAGCCCCCGGCGTCTCGACGCGGGGGTGGGGCACCGCGATGGGCGGCAGTGCCCGGGCGGTCGGTACGGCTCGTCGTGCGGGAAAGACAGTCATCGTCGTCGACCTCCGGCAAAAGGTCCCTCGAAGTTATCTCCTCACTACACTACGTTGCCACTGTGGGTGTTCGGCAAGCCGGAGCGCCGGAGTGACTGTGGATGAATGCCATATTCATCCACAGTTCTTTTCTCGGATGCCGCCAAACCCTGCCCTACGCTGCGGGGGTGACCCACTACGTCGACAGTGAAGTCGGCCGGCTCGGCACCGTTCTGCTGCACCGGCCCGGCCCGGAACTGGCCCGGCTCACCCCGCGCAACAACGACTCGCTCCTGTTCGACGCGATCCCCTGGGTCGGACGCGCCCAGGAGGAGCACGACGCCTTCGCGGCCGCCCTGCGCGAACGCGGGGTCGAGGTGCTCTACCTCGCCACCCTGCTGGCCGAGACGCTGGCCGTCGAGGACGCCCGCGCCGAACTGACCGAGCAGGTGCTGCGCTCGCGCCGCCTCGGCGACACGCTCCGCGCCCGGGTCGCCGAGCACCTCACCTACCTGGACCCGGTCGCGCTGGCCGACGTGCTCACCGCCGGGCTGGCCCACGAGGAACTGCGGATCAGTTCGGAGCGCCCCGGCGGGCTCGTCTACACCCTGATGGACCGGCACGACTTCGTCATCGACCCGCTGCCCAACCTGCTCTTCACCCGGGACTCATCGCTGTGGATCGGCGACCGGGTCGGTGTCACCAGCCTCGCCATGCCAGCCCGCCGGCGGGAGACCACCCTGACCGACGCCATCTACCGGCACCACCCACGGTTCGCCGGCACCGGGTTCGTCTACCGTCCCGACCTGGAACACCTGGAGGGCGGGGATGTCCTGCTGCTCGCACCGGGCGTGCTGGCGGTCGGCGTGGGCGAGCGGACCACCCCGGCGGGCGCGGAACGCCTCGGCCGGCAGGTCTTCGCCGCCGGTCTGGCCCACACCATCCTGGTGGTGCCGATCGCCCAGAAACGCGCCACGATGCACCTGGACACCGTCTGCACGATGGTCGACGTCGACGCCGTCCTGATGTATCCGAACATCGCCAGCACGCTCTCGGCGTACACCGTCATCGCCGGCGCGGACGGCGAGGACCCGCGGGTGGACGGCCCGGCGCCCTTCCTGCGGGCCGCCGCCGACGCGATGGACCTGGACCAGCTCCGGGTCATCGACACCGGCCTTGACCCGGTGACGGCGGAACGCGAGCAGTGGGACGACGGCAACAACACCCTCGCCCTCGCGCCCCGGCTCTGCGTCGGATACGAGCGCAACACCGAGACCAACGCGCAGTTGGAGCGGGCCGGCATCGAGGTCATCCCGATCGCCGGTTCGGAGTTGGGCTCGGGCCGGGGCGGCCCGCGCTGCATGTCCTGCCCCATCGTCCGCGAGCCGCTGCCCGCCCGCCGCTGAACCGGGCCACCCGCTGCCCGTGCACGGCTCAGCCGGGCCACCCGCTGCCCGTGCACGGCTGAGCCGGGCCACCCGCTGCCCGTGCACGGCCCTACGGGCAGCGGGCCCGGGTCAGCGCAGGGTGAGCTGGCGGCCGAGCAGCCCCTGGCGGGCACGCCGGCCGGCGGCGTCCAGCGCCTCGGTGCTGGCAAGGGCCTCCGCGTACCGCTTGGCGAACTGCGCGACCGGGTCCTCCCACTCGCCCGCCGGCGCCTTTTCGGGCAGGTCCCAGACGGGTACGAGCCGGCCGTGGGCGCGGAACATCCCGGCGAACTTGGTCTGGTCGCCGAGCGTCAGCGTGCCGGCCGCACCGAGCCGGGCCAGCGCGTCGAGGGCGGCGTCCTCGTCGTCCGGCAGCACCCAGCGCACGTGCGCCTTCTCGGGGACCTGGCACCAGTACGCGGCCTTCGCGGAGGTCATCCGCACGGTCGGGTAGATGGCGGCGTTCGCCCGCTCCAGGGACGCCTGGACGCTCGGATCGTCGGTCGCGCCGGGATCGAGCCAGAACTCGAACCCGTCGTGCATGGTGATCTCGAGCGGGCCGTCGACGAGGATGTCCTGAAGTCGGGGCCCGGGGCCGGGCAGCGGCGGTACGGACACCTGGCGGCCCGGCCCGGTACGCAGCGCGCAAAGGAGCGCCTCGGCCAGGTCCCGGGAGACGTCGCCGGACTGCTGGTGGCGCTGCAGACCGATGAGCACGTGGCCGTCCGGCTTGCTCACGGCCGGCGCGGCCATCGGAAGCACCGTGGCCAGGGTCGCCGACCGGTCCCCGAACTCCTCGACCAGGGCGGGCGCCAGTCGCAGCGGGGCGGACGCGGCGGGCACCAGCTCGCGCAGCGCGATCCACTCGGGCTCGTCGACCAGGCCCTCGAAGGGGCGCGGCACGAAGACGTCCCGCACCTTGTCCCGACGGGGAGTGGTGTCGGTGGCTGCTCGCTGGCTCTTTCGACGCTTGCTCACGGCGTCACAGCCTAGAGCCCTCGGCCCCGCACGGTGGCCCGGACCCGCCACCGCGACCTGCCGGATCGCCGCCCGGTCTCGACCGCCCTTGTGAAAGAGGCCCTAGTTCGCCACCAGCCGGGGAGTGGGGTCGAACTCCGCCCAGACGCGCTGGCCCATGCCGTCCCGCTCGACGCCCCAGCGGGTCGCCAGGCCGGCCACGATGTGCAGACCCCGCCCGTCCGCCGAGTCCAGGCCGGCGGTGCGGATGCGTGGGCCGGTGGCCGCGCCGCCGTCGGTCACCCGCAACTGGATCCGTGGGCCGTCGGCGGACGGCCGTAGCCGCCAGGCCACCCGGACCACGCCGCCGGGCAGCGGGCGGGCGTGCCGGACCGAGTTGCCCACCAGTTCGGCGAGCACCGCGATCAGGTCCGCGAGGAGCGCCGGGGATACGACGTTCGCCAGGTCGTCGGCGAGCCGATGCCGGGCGAGCCGTGCGCCGGCGGGATGGTGGGGAACCACCACGCACCACGCCCGATCCCTCGTCGCCGTCGCCACCGCCGCCTCCACGTCCCGCCCCGCTGGTCAACCGCGCGGTAGCCGCACCTCTGCGACCGTACCGCCGTCGGTCCTCGGACGTAGGGATACCCATCCATTCTGTTGTTCAACGATCCGGCGGACGAGATAGAGGCCGAGCCCTGCTCCGGGGTAGCCGCGCCGGTCACCGGACTCGCCCTGCCAGAACCGGTCGAACGCCCGTTCCACGTGCTCCGGGCGGATGCTGATGCCACGGTCACTCACCCGGAACGCGACCAACTGACCGTCGACCCCGGCCGTGATCTCGATGGGGGAGCCCGACGGCGAGTACTTGCCGGCGTTGGTCACCAGCTCGGTCAGGACGGTGGCCAGGCTGGGACGGTGGCCTAGCGCCTTGGGCAGGTCGACGGGCAGGCGAAGCGTCAGCCGGTGCCGCAGCTCCGCCGGCAGGTCCACGACCGCGGCGCGCAGGGCCGCACCGAGGTCGAACGGGGTGGGCGGCTCGTCCGCGGGCCCCGTCTCGGCCGCCGAGGAGAGCAGCCGGTCGACCAACCGGGCCAGCTCGTTGGCGCGCTGCCCGATCACCCGGGCGGCCTGCCGCCGGTCGCCGTCGGTCAGCGACTCCCAGTGGTCGGTGAGGGTGTCCGCGTACCCCTTGATGACGGTGACCGGCGTGCGTAGCTCGTGGCTGGTCACCGCGACGAACAGCTCCCGGTCGTGATCGCGGCGCTGCTGGTCGGTGATGTCGCGGAAGGTGACCACCCGCAGCGCGCCCGGGCCCGGCAGGTCGCCGGAGGTGATACGCAGCCAGCGTCCGTCCGGCAGCCGGTGGTCGCGGACCTGACCCGCGGGCGGCAGTGGGAACGGCAACGGCCGGTTCAGGGCCTGGTCCGTCGTGCGGCCGGTGACCTGGACGGCGGCCGGGTTCCACAGCCGGACGTGCCCGTCCCGGTCGACCACCGCGAGCCCGTCGGCGAGTGCCGCCACCACCGGTCCGTCGCCGTGCACCGGTAGTCCGCTCTGGTCGCCGTACATGTGGGCGACGCACGTGGCGAGGTACGCGATGACCCCCTGCTGTTCGGCGTCCGGCTCGTCGTCGCCCGGATAGAGGGCGTGCAGGCTGCCGACGGTGTGGCCGCCGATCTCGGCCCGGGACACCACCATCCGGCGAAGTCCGCTGCCGGCCAGTTCGGCGGCGAGCTTGCTGCTGAGGTCGGTCACCCGGACCTGGCTCACCCGGGGGCCGGAGAGCAGGCGGACCGTGTCCGGGTCGTCCGCCGGGAGCGGGCGGCCGAGCGCCCACTCCGCCGCGCCGGTGGCCGCGATCACCCGGCCGCCGGTCGGACCGAACTCGACGAACGCCATTCCGCTCGCGCGCAGCGCCGGTTGGGTCAACCGGAGAAGCTGGGTAAGGACCGGTAGGCCCGCGTCCCCTGCGTTGATCATCTCGATCACGACGGTGTGGCCGGCGAGAAGAGCGGGAAAATCGATACGCTCCGGCATGTGCCGAGTCTGCCCCGCCGGCCCGGCTTTCGGCACCCCCGGATGTCGGGTACGCGGCGGCTCGTTCGCCTCGACAGACCCGTTCAGCGGTCCCGCCGGGCCAGGACGCGCGACGGTCGGTCGGTGATGATCCCGTCCACCTCCTCGGCCAGCACCAACTCCACGTCGGCCGGCTCGTTGACCGTCCAGACGTACACCTGGTTGCCGGCGGCGCGCAGCGCGGGCAGCAGGTGGGGGCGGGCCCGGATCAGGCCGATACCCGGGCCGGCGATGCGGGCGCCGAACGGCAACCGGCCCAGCCGCAGCCAGGGCGGAAGCACCTCCAGCAGCAGCACCGTGGGCAGCGCCGGGGCCAACTCCCGGACCCGGCGTACGGCCAGCGGGGAGAACGACATGACGGTCACCTGGACCGGGTCGTCCGGCGCCGGGTCGTCCAGCCCGTACTGCCGCAGCAGGTCGATCAGCCGCCGCTCCACCAGCGAGCCGAAGCGGGACGGATGCTTCGTCTCCACGAGCAGCCGGACCGGCCGCCCGGCCGCGAGCACCGCGTCGAGCAGCCGGGCCAGGGTCAACAGCCGGGTGTGCGACTCGTCCGGCGGCAGGTCACCGCCCGGTGCGCTGGCCGGGTGCCACGACCCGAAGTCCAGCGCGTCCAATTCGGCGAGGGTCCGCGCGCTGACCAGCCCGCGACCGTTGCTCGTGCGGTCCAGCCGCCGGTCGTGTACGCAGACCAGGTGACCGTCCCGGGTCAGCCGGACGTCGCACTCCAGCCCGTCGGCGCCCTCGTCGAGGGCACGCAGGTACGCGGCGAGGGTGTGCTCCGGAAGGTCGTACGAGGCGCCGCGGTGCGCGAAGACCAGTGGCCCGCCCATCCCGCCCGCCTCAGATGACCTGGCCGGGCTGCCCGTTCGCGTCGACCACTGGCCGGCCGACCGCTGCCCACTGGCGCATCCCGCCGTCGGCGTTGCGCACCTGCCCCCAACCGTTGTTGATCAGGTAGGCGACGACCTGGGCGGATCGTCCGCCGGAGCGGCAGATGACGGCCACGTCCCGGTCGGTTGGCACCTCGGCCAGCCGCGCGGGCAGCTCCATCATCGGCAGGTGGTGTGCGGTGGGGGCGTGGCCGGCCGCCCATTCGTCGGCCTCCCGCACGTCGAGCAGGTAGGTGTCGTCGGCGATCTCGGTCACGGGCACGGTGGGAACCTGGGGTCCGAACACAGGAAGCAACACTAGATCCTCGGGGGCCGGATCGGCACCGACCCGGCCGTCGCCACGGTCACAACCGGGTCACCCAGCGCGGGTTGGCCTGCGCCCAGGCCGGTACGCGGGTGCCCCGGACCGCCTCGAACAGCCCGTCGCCCCCGTTGTCGAGGACCACGTACGAGACCTGGTCGATGGTCTGCGGCGACGAGGGCACCTGGACGCCGCGCATCCCGTCGGGCGGCAGCGCGCGGAGCGCGACGAGCAGGTCCTCCAGGGGTACGCCGTTGGTGTCGACGGTCAGCGAACCACCGACCGCCCGGAGCACCTGGTCCAGCTTCACCGGATTGTTGCGCAGGTCGGCGTCGCCGGCGCTGTCCAGCATCGCCCGCAGGAGTTGCTGCTGGTGGCGCTGCCGGTCGAAGTCGCCGTTGGGCAGGTCGTAGCGCTGCCGTACGTAGTCGAGCGCCTGTGCCCCGTCCATGCGCCGGCAGCCGGTCGGGAAGACCCGGTTGGTGTGGATCGAGCGCACCTCGGTGTCGACGCACATCTGCACCCCGCCGAGGAGGTCGATCACCTTCCGGAAGCCGGAGAAGTCGATCAGGGCGGCGCCGTCGAACCGGATGCCGGTGAGCCGGTTCAGTGTGCTCGAGAGCAGTCGGGTGCCGGCTGGTCCGCCGCCGCCATGCTCGTACGCGGCATTGATCTTGTCCGGGCCGCCGCCGAAGCCGTTCGCCGGCGGGATCGCCACCAGCAGGTCACGGGGGATGGAGACCAGGTAAGCCTCGTGCCGGCCGGCGGGCACGTGCACGATGAGGATGGTGTCCGAGCGCTGGTCCGGTTCGCTGCTGCCGGCGCGCCGGTCGGTGCCGATCAGCAGGTAGTTGAGCGCCCCGTCCAGGTCGGTCCGGTCGGTGCGGGCGTCGGCGTCGAGCAACTGCTCCTTGGTCACCGTACGGTCGTACCGGTGGGTCAGTGTCTTCAGGCCCACCGCGGCGAGCCCGGCCAGCAGGACGAGGGCCAGGCCGACGCCGAGCAGGAGGCGTGACCAGCGCTCGCGGCGCGACCCGGTCGGGCGTGCCCGGCCGGCCGCGTTCCGTCCCCACCTGGACGTGACCGCCTCCCCGCAGCCGATACGTGAACCTTGCTCACGTCAGGCTACGGTCAGTGACGGGACGGTCGCCGGGCTTTCCGCGACTTGGTTACA
Source organism: Micromonospora sp. RB23 (assembly GCF_053585025.1). Classification (NCBI taxonomy): domain Bacteria; kingdom Bacillati; phylum Actinomycetota; class Actinomycetes; order Micromonosporales; family Micromonosporaceae; genus Micromonospora; species Micromonospora sp. RB23. The sequence goes on along the minus strand of NZ_CM132111.1, from coordinate 156,061 downwards.
CCGGGCCGTCACTTCCGCCCGGAGATCACCTCGGGGTGGGTGAAGACGAACTCGGCGAGCTTGTCCTGCTTGACCGCCTCGAACATCTCCATCGTCTCCGCGCTCAACGCCTCACGGTTGTTGCCGTTGCCGTTGAAGCTGCCGTTGTTGGTCTTCAACATGGTCAGCTCGTTCGCGGTGACGCCACGCATGGTGAAGATGAAGTTCTCGATCGGTACGCCGCCGGTGTCCAGAACGAAGGCCTTGCCGGCCGCCTTGATCAACGAGTTCATCTTGGCCGGGTTGGTCAGCATGCCGCCGTCGGTGGCCTTGCGGGCCATCGCCTTGATCAGTTGCTGCTGGTTCTGCTGCCGGTCGTAGTCGCCGCCGGGGAGGCCGTAGCGCTGCCGGGCGTAGTCGAGCGCGGCCCAGCCCTCCATCTCCTGGCAGCCCTTCTTGTGCACCACCGGGGTCATCGACTTGCCGGTCTTCTTGGCGTCGGCGTTCCACATCGGCTTGCCGTCGACGTACGACATGTGATGCGACTTGACCTCGTGGCTGACACAGATCTTGACCGTGCCCAGCGTGTCGATGACGTTCTTGAAGCCGCCGAAGTTGATGATCGCCGCGCCGTCGAAGCTGACCCCGGTGAGGCGCTTGATCGTCTGGGCCATCAGCTGGGCGCCACCCTCCCAGCCGCCGCCGTTGCGGGCACCGGCTTGGAACGCAGCATTGATCTTGTCGGTGCCGCCGGTGAAGCCGCTCTTCTTGAAGGGCGGGATCTGCGCCTCGGTGTCCCGCGGGATCGAGATCAGGTACGCCTGGTCGTGCGAGGCCGGGATGTGCAGGATGATGATGCTGTCCGACCGGACGTCGTCGGCGGCCCACCGCTCCCGCGCGTCCACGCCGAGCAGCAGCATGTCGATCGGGCCGTCCAGGCTCGCGCCGCCCTCGGCGTCGGTCTTGCCGGCGTCACCGAGCAGGTTGCGCTGGGCGATGTCGCCGGTGGCCTGACCGATCAGCACCTTCGAGCCGACGATCGCCACCCCGCTGCTGAGCATCAGCACCGCACCGAAGATCACGGTGAGGCGGGCCCAGAGCGGATCCTTGCGCCGGGGCCGCTTCTTCGCCGGCCCCTTACCGCCCGTCCGGCTGCCGCTGTCACCCGGCGGGCGACCGCCTGGACCACCGCCCGACCGGCCGGGCTGCACCGGTATGGACGCGGCGATGCGGCCGCTCTGTGCGGCGGATTTCGTGGACGGAGGGCGACGGCTGGCCTGAACCGGCATTCGTGCTCCAGCTCGTGATCAGGAGGGGGCGGCACCACTGTACGTACATCAATTCGACTTTGCGAGTTCATCTGGACTCAATTGGGACGACAGGTCCCGTCAACCGGGCGATCGGTCGTACTCGATCACCGAAACGGTGAGTCGGTCTCGCGTTGGGTGGACCGCCGTGCCATCCCTGCGCTCAGCCGCCGTCGGAGTTCTTCGGCGGGTTGGCCTTCACCCAGTCCGCCATGGTGTCCGCCGACATGGCCTTGTACATCGCGAGCGCCTTCTCCCGGTCCGAAACCACCACCGACTCGCCGTTGATCGTGTCGCTGCCCGAGTTCGGGCTGGTCAGGAATGTCAGGTTCTCCCCGCGCAGGTTGCGGAACTGCACCGCCATATCGGTCAACGAGAAACCCTGGTCGACGGTCACCGCCGCGGTCACCGACTTGAGGAAGTCGTTGAGCTTCTTCGGGTTCGCCAGGGTGCCGGTGCTCGCCGCCTTGTCCATCAGCGCCCGCAGGAACTCCTGCTGGTGGCGCATCCGGGCGAAGTCGCCCTCCGGGAACTGCTTGCGCTGCCGGATCCAGTCCAGCGCCTCCGCGCCGTCCATGTGGTTGGTGCCCTTGGTGAACGTCCGGTACGGCTTGTGGATCGAGGTGATCGTCCGCTCGACCTTCAGGTCCACCCCGCCCAGGGCGTCGGTGACCTCCTTGAACCCACCGAAGTCGATCGCCATGACGTGGTCGATCCGTACGTCGCTGAAGCACTCGACGGTACGGACCGCCAGCGGCAGGCCACCGAAGGCGAACGCGGCGTTGATCTTCGCGCGCTGGCCGGAGCCGCAGTCCGCGCCCGCGCTCTCCGGGATCGGCACGTACAGGTCACGCGGGATGGAGACCAGGTAAGCCTCCTGGTGGTCGGCGGGGATGTGCATCACGATGATCGTGTCGGCCCGCCACTTGCTCTTGCTGTCGACCGGCGCGTCCGGGTCCCGGGAGTCGCTGCCGACCAGCAGGATGTTCAACGCGCCGTCGACGGGCTTCGCCGGCCGACCGCCGGTGATCTCCGCGAAGGGGTCGGTGCGGGCCAGGTCGTTGTTGAGGTTGCGCGCGTACAGCCACGCGCCCAGGCCGCCGAGCAGCGCCAACACCAGCACCGTGATGCCGGCCACCAGGCCGATCCGTCCCCACCGCGGCCGTGGCCCACGCCGTCCCGACCCGCCGGAGCCACCCGGCCCGCCAGGTCCCGTCGGCCCCACCGGGCCGCCCGGACCTACCTGCCGGTCGTCGTGCGACGGGTACCAGCGCGCCTCGGCCGGACGCGCGCGTCCGGAGGCGCCCCGGTCGGGGCCGGGCACCGAGGCGCGTCCGGCGCTGCGGTGCAGGTACGGGTGGGGAACGCCGGCAGAGGTCCCTGACATGTAAGTCAGGGTACGTAGCGAGGGCCAGTGCCGCCCTCAGGCGACACTCAGCGACTGGCGGTCCGCCTCGAACCGGTTACCCTAGCCGCGCCCGGAAGTACTCGATCGTGCGTCGAAGGCCGTCTTCGGGCGCCACGGTCGGCTCGTATCCGAGCAGGTCACGGGCGAGGGTCAGGTCGGGGCGGCGCATCTCCGGGTCGTCGGCGCTGCGCGTGATGTACGTCACCTGCGAGCTGCTGTCGGAGAGCGACACGATCAACTCGGCGAGTTGACGCATGGACATCTCGTGTTCGGTGCCGCAGTTGACCGGGCCGGTCTCGGTCGAGTCGAGCAGCAGCAGGATGCCGCGCACCAGGTCCTCGACGAAGCAGATCGACCGGGTCTGGTTGCCGGTGCCGTGCACGGTGATCGGCTCGCCGCGCAGCGCCTGGGAGATGAAGGTGGGGATGGCGCGACCGTCGTCCGGGCGCATCCGCGGGCCGTACGTGTTGAAGATCCGCACGATCGCGGCGTCCAGCCCCCGGTAGCGGTGGTACGCCATCGTGGCCGCCTCGGAGAAGCGCTTCGCCTCGTCGTAGACGCTGCGGACGCCGATGGGGTTGACGTTGCCCCAGTAGGTCTCGCGCTGCGGGTGCTCCTTCGGGTCCCCGTACGCCTCGGAGGTGGAGGCCATCAGGAACCGGGCGCCGTCGGCGACCGCGCGGTCCAACAGGTGCAGGGTGCCCACCGAGCCGACCCGGAGGATCTCCACCGGTAGCTGGGCGAAGTCCGTGGGGCTGGCCGGGGAGGCCATGTGCAGGATCGCGTCGAAGCGCTCGGCCAGCGCGGGGTGGTGCGTCGGCAGCCCGTCGGAGATGTCCGCCTCGACCAGGGTGAAGGTTGGCCGGTCCAGCAGGTGGGCGACGTTCTCCTTGGAACCGGTGACGAAGTTGTCCAGTGCCACCACCGTGCAGCCCCGGGCGATCAGGGAGTCGACCAGGTGCGACGGGACGAAACCGGCGCCGCCGGTGACGAGAACGCGGTGACCGGAACCGAAGCGCTCAGCAACCTTCATGCCGGTCAGCCTACCGATCTCCCTGAACAGCGAGAGGCCCCCTGTGGACGCGTGGCGTCGACAGGGGGCCCAGCGCCTCGATCAGTGGGCGCCCGCGCCGGTGAGGGAGCGGACCTCCAGCTCGGCGTACTTGGCCTCGTCGTGCTCCTTCGAGATGAGCGTGCCGACGAACCCGCAGAGGAACCCGAACGGGATGGACAGGATGCCCGGGTTGGACAGCGGGAACCACTGCCAGTCGTGATCCGGGAACATCGACGTCGCTGCGCCCGACACGACCGGTGAGAAGAACACCAGCACCACGGCCGAGACCAGACCGCCGTAGATCGCCCACACCGCTCCGGAGGTGTTGAACCGCTTCCAGAACAGGCTGTAGAGGATCGCCGGCAGGTTGCCCGAGGCGGCGACCGCGAAGGCCAGCGCCACGAGGAACGCCACGTTGAGGTTCTGCGCGTAGATCGACAGCAGGATCGAGACCGCGCCGATGACCAGGGCGGAGATCCGGGCGACCCGTACCTCCTGGCGCTCGGACGTCTCGCCCTTCTTCAGGACGTTCGCGTAGAAGTCGTGGGCCAGGCTGGACGAGGAGGCCAGGGTCAACCCGGCGACCACGGCCAGGATGGTGGCGAAGGCGACCGCCGCGATGATCGCCAGCAGGGCTGCGCCACCCAGTTCACCGCCGAAGAACTCCAGGCCGAGCGCCTCGGCCAACTGCGGCGCGGCGGTGTTGCCGGCCTTGTCCTGTGCGGTGATCGCCGCACCGCCCACCATCGCCGCCGCGCCGAAGCCGAGGGCCAGGGTGAGCAGGTAGAAGGTGCCGATGATGCCGATGGCCCAGAGCACACTCTTACGGGCCGCCTTGGCGGTCGGCACGGTGTAGAAGCGGATCAGGATGTGCGGCAGACCGGCCGTGCCGAGCACCAGGGCGATGCCGAGCGAGAGCAGGTCCATCTTGTTGTAGAACGTCTGTTTGGCGTTTCCGGCGACCTCCACCCCGTACCGCAGGCCCGGTTCCAGGGTGGCCTGGCCCTTGCCGGAAGCCGCGGCGGCGGCGCCGAGCAGCTCGGACAGGTTGAAGTGGTACTTCGCCAGCACCAGCACGGTCATCAGCAGCGCGCCGCTCATCAGCAGGAACGCCTTGACGATCTGCACGTACGTGGTGCCCTTCATGCCACCCACGGTCACGTAGATGATCATCAGGGCGCCGACCATGATGATGGTCGCGACCTTGGCGGTGGCGGCGTCCATGCCGAGGAAGGTGGTGCCCGGCTTGATGCCGAGCAGCAGCGCGACCAGCGCGCCGGCCCCGACCATCTGGGCGAGCAGGTAGAAGATCGACACGGTGATGGTGGAGACGGCAGCCGCCGTACGCACCGGACGCTGCCGCATCCGGAACGCCAGCACGTCGGCCATCGTGTACCGGCCGGAGTTGCGCAGCAGTTCCGCGACCAGCAGGAGGGCGACGAGCCAGGCGACCAGGAAGCCGATCGAGTAGAGGAAGCCGTCGTAGCCGTACAGCGCGATGATGCCGGCGATGCCCAGGAACGAGGCGGCCGACATGTAGTCGCCGCCGATCGCCATGCCGTTCTGGAAACCGGAGAAGGAGCGGCCGCCCGCGTAGAAGTCGGTGGCCGTCTTGGTCTGCCGGCTGGCCCAGATGGTGATGCCCAGGGTCACCGCCACGAACACCAGGAACAGCGTGATGGTCAGGTTGCGGGCCGTGTGGTTCGTCGCGTCGGCCGCGAGGAGCAGGTCAGCCGCGTGGACCGTTGTCATGGGTCACCTCCCCGATCTCGGCACGGATGCGGTCGGCGACCGGGTCGATCTTCCGGTCCGCGTACCGGGAGTAGAGCCACGCGATCACGAACGTCGAGACGAACTGGAGCAGGCCGAAGATCAGCGCAACGTTGATGTTGCTGCCGAACAGCTTCGTGCCCATGAAGTCCCGGGCATAGGCGCAGAGAATGACGTAGAGCGCATACCACAGGAAGAACGCGACGGTCATCGGGAAGACGAAGCCGCGCAACGCGCGCCGCAACCCGGCGAACTCGTCTGACTGTTGTACTGCCAGGTACTTGTCCGGCTGGGAAGCGGTCGGCGCGGGTGTGTCCGTGGACATCTGTGGATCACCACCTTCACAGGCGTCGGGGGTAGTTGCGCGCACCGTAGGAGGCGCGCTCCCCGACGGGGAAGGTCGAGATCGATGCCGGTCGCCGACTGCGCCGAGCGGTTGGCTGGGTGCGCCGAGTGACCCAGGTCACCCCGGTGACCGGTTGGGCGTCGAGGGCCCCTGGTCAGCCCGGCAGCTCGTGGTATCGGCCCCGGTAGTGCAGCAGCGGGCTGGTGTCCCCGGTCAGGTCGACAGCCTCGATCGTGGCCTCCACCAGCAGGCCCCAGCCGTACTCACGGGCGGTGTCGAGCCGGCACCCCGCCCAGCCGCCGGCGTCGGACGGCACCGGCCCGTAGGGCGTGTCGGTCCACGAACCGCCGGCGAAGAGTCCTCCCGGCGCGGGGAAGAGGCCGGCGAAGCGGTCGGCGAGCTGCCGGTGCGGCGGGCCGAGCGGCGCGACGGCGAACCGACCCGTCCCCTCGACGGCCGCCCAGAGGTCGGACTCCGGGTCGATCAGTCCGAGCAGCCGGTCCGGCTCCCCCTCCGCGACCAGCGTCGACGACACCGTCAGGCCCGCCGGGCCGGGCGCCGTCCAGAGGGTCACCGGCGCGGCGAGCCGACCCCGCAGCCGGCGGGCCGGTGACCGCTGCCCGGTCGGCACCGCGAACGGGTCGGTGTGGTGGATCTCGGCGCCCGGCTCATGATTCACGTGAAACATTGTGCCGCCCCGGCCCCGCGCCCAACCGACGAAGCGCGCGTGCAGATCGGCCGGTCGCCCGTTCAGGCGGGCGAGTTGGTCGCCCGCCTCCGCCATCAGCGTGCCCAGGTAGAACAGCAGCGCCGTGCGGTCGTCCCGGTACTCGGCCAGCAACGCGAGCCGCGCCGGCTGGCAGGGCCACGGCGCGCCGCAGCCCCGACACCGCCACAGCGGTCGCATCGGCAGGTGCGGCCGACTCACCCCACACCTCCGGCGGCCCGGGGGAGGAAGTACCTCAGTGAGCGTGATGCCGGTGAGTCATCTTGATGCCTGTCAGGCATCACGCTCGTCGGGATGTCAGGTCCTCGGGCGCGTCGCGCCGCGCCGCCGCGTGCTGGCTCGATCGCGCCCGGCACGGCCGTCGCCGCCACGTTCCTCATCGAGTACGACCACCGCGTCCCGCCCCGACCAGGAATGAACCCGACCACGGCTGACCTCCTACCAGTCGACGAGGGCCGCCCCGATCGGGGGAATGACCGGGGCGGCCCGACGCAGGACCAGCCGTCGGGTCATCGCCTCCACCGGCCGGGCCGCGTGCTCTCCACCCTGGACGGCGCGGCGCGGACACGGGAGGATTCCAGGGCTTACTACGCAGCGCAGTCACGTACTTACCGGAGAGGTAAGGATGAACATCGAGATGTGGGTACGGGCGTTGAAGGCCGCCCGAGCCGGCGCCGACGTGTCCCAGGAAGCTCTGGCGACCCTGATCAGGTGGAGTCCGTCCACGGTGGCCGCCATCGAGACCGGCCGCCGCCGGCCGACGATGGAATTCGCGGTGGCCGCCGACGAAGCCCTGACCACCGGCGGCCTCCTCGCCGAACTCCTGTCGGCTGCCGATCGCCAGCGGCTACCCACATGGTTCGTCCCTTGGCGCCACCACGAGGAGCATGCGATTCGCCTCTGCGAATTCGAGCCCTGTCTGATTCCTGGTCTGCTGCAAACCGAGGACTACGCCCGAGCGGTGATCTCCGCCGGGGGCCTGAACCCTGCCGATGTGGTGGATGAGTTGGTCGGGGTTCGACTCGACCGGCAGCGGCTCTGGCAGCGCGCCGAGCCGCCCCAGTGCGTGTTCGTCCTGGACGAGGCTGCTCTGCGACGTCCGGTAGGCGGGCCGGAAGTGCTCGACGCGCAGCTTGGCCGACTGATGGAACTCGCCACCATGCCGAGCGTCAGGCTGCACATCGTCTCGCTCGACATCGGGGCCCACGTCGGGTTGACCGGTGGCTTCCTGCTCGCCGAACTGCCGGACGGGGAGCGGGTGACCTACGTGGAAGACGTCGCCCGAGGACACGTCATCGACGACCCGGACGTCGTGCGTCTGATAGGTCGGAAATGGGATAGCCTGCTCGGCGAAGCGCTGCCCACGAGCGCTTCGCTGGATCTGATCCGGAAGCTGAAGGTGACGCCATGACCCTTGCTCATCCGCGTTGGCGAACGTCGACCAGGTCCGGCGACACAGGTGGCGCGTGTGTCGAGGTGGCGGACAATCTGCCGGGTGTCGTGTTGGTGCGGGACAGCAAGGATCGGTCCGGCCCGGTGCTCACGTTCAGCCCGTCGGCCTGGACCGATTTCCTCGCCGCCCACTCAGCTCGCGGCCCGGTCGCCTAGCGCCGTGGCGTGACGGTGGCCAGCAGTTCCGGCTGACGCCGGTCCAGGACGTCACCGGCCAGGTACGCGCCGAGCAGAGCCGCGCCCAGCCCGTACGCCGTGCCGAGCGGGAGGGCCAGCCAGAGCCAGGCGTCGCCGAGCAGCGCGGCGGCCACCACCATCGGCACCGCGATGACTCCCGTGGTGATCATGGCGAGCAGGGTGAGCAGACCCTTCGCCATGCCCGCGCCGCTGTTCATGCCGAACGGGTTGCTCGTCTCCGGCAGCGAGTACGCCCCGAGCACCGACACGAAACTGCTCACCGCTAGCCCGGCGCCGTAGGTGGCGACCAGGCTGCCCACCATCAGCCCGATCCACTCCGGGCGGCTGAGCAGTATCGACAGCACCACCGAGACGAGCACCAGCAGCGGCAGGACGTACAGCGAGAACGCGGTCATCCGTGCACGCAGCTCAACCCGCCCGGGCACGCCGGCCACGACGTTCGCGGCGTACGCGCTGCCGTCGAAGCCGAACTGGTTGGCCAGGGTGACCGAGGCGAGTACGCCGACGAAGAGCAGCGAGATGGTGACCACGACCGGCGAGCTGTCCTTGGCCGCCGCCGTGAATCCACCGTTCTCGGGGGCCGCGAAGTCGCCGCCCATGACGTTGACCAGGACGGGCACGAAGATGCCGACCACCGCGATCGTGATCAGGTTCGCCCGGCGTCGCGCGTCCCGCCACCAGTAACGCGCCTCCCGGGCGACGAGCGCTCCGAAGCGGTCGCGTCGTACCCAGCTCGCGACGCGTGGGAACAGTTGGGCGACCGGAGCGCCGCTGACACCCCGCTGGGCCGGCGCGCGGCCGGCGGTCGCCGAGCCGACCATCGCCGACTCCAGCGACCGCGACCACCAGGCCAGCAGAGCGCCGATCGCCGCCGCCGTGATCAGCAGCTTGAGCGGGGCGGCCCACACCCGTCCCTGCGCCACGTCGATGCCGGCGGTCCAGGGGGCTCCGAGCGGTGTCCATCCCAGCACCGAGGCGGCACCGGTCAGGCGGTCCCAGTCCGCCTCACGGAGCGCGGCCAGGCCGAAGACCTGCAACGGGCCGAGCAGCGCGGCGGTCACCGCCAGCAGCACGGCAGCCAGGTCGCGTACCCGACGGGACCGCAGCATGCTGGCGAAGGCGCTGGTCACCGCCCGGCTCGCGGCCACGCAGAGCAACAACCCGCCGAGTACGCCGAGCACGGCCACCAGGCCCGCGGACCAACCGCCTAGCGCCCAGGCGGTCAGCACCAGCCCCAGCGAGGCGACCGTCACCGCCAGTACCGGAACGCTGACCAGCGCGGCGGCGAACAGGCCGACGACGAGGGTGCGGCGCGGCAGCGGCAGCAGCGCGAACCGGGCCGGGTCGAGTGTCTCGTCCACCCCGAAGAAGACAAGCGGCAGCAGCAGCCAACCGAGCACCAGCAGGCCCCCGCCGGCTGCCGCGACTAGCACGGCGTACTGACCGTTGCCCGCCAGGCCCGGCGCGGCGAACAGGAAAAAGCCACTGGCCGCGAACCAGAGACCGACCAGCGCCCCGCCGACGAACATCGCGATCCGCCAGCCCTGACCCCGGAAGTTGTTGCCCATCACCCGCAGCTTGAGCCGTACGAAGTGCCGCGCGGAGACCCTTCGCGCCGGGGCCTCGGGCGCGGTGGCCGCGGTGGCCCGGTTCACCGAGACAGCCATGACAACTCGTCACCGGTCGCGGTACGCCCGCCGACCACCTCGACGAAGACCTGTTCCAGTGACCGGTCGCCCCGGACGTCCGCGATCGTGCCGACCCGCTTGATGGTGCCCTGGGCCAGGATCGCCACGTGCGAGCACAACCGCTCGACGACCTCCATCACGTGACTGGAGAAGACCACCGTGCCGCCTCCGGCCGCGTACCGGGTGAGAATGTCGCGGATCAGCGCCGCCGACACCGGGTCGACCGCCTCGAACGGCTCGTCCAGCACCAGCACGCGGGGGCCGTGCAGCAACGCGCAGGCCAGGCCGATCTTCTTCTTCATGCCCGCCGAGTAGTCCACCACCAGCGTCCGGCCGGCGTCGCTGAGCGCCAGAACGTCCAGCAGCTCCGCGGCCCGCTGGTCGACCACCGCCGGGTCCATCCCCCGCAGCAGCCCGTGGTACGCCAGCAGTTCCGCGCCGCTGAGCCGGTCGAACAGCCGTACACCGTCGGGCATCACGCCGAGCAACTGCTTGGCCGTGACCGGATCGCGCCACACGTCCTGGCCGAGCACCCATGCCGAGCCGGCATCCGGCCGTAACAGGCCGACCGCCATCGAGAGGGTGGTGGTCTTGCCGGCGCCGTTCGGGCCGAGCAGTCCGTAGAAGGACCCGGCCGGTACGTCCAGGTCGACGCCGGCGACCGCGACCGTTCCGTCGAACCGCTTGGCCAGACCACGCAGCACGAGCGCGGGATGCTCACCAGTCATGGCCCGACGTTATCCGCCGACCGCCATATCCGCCGTCCGGCGACAGGCGGACGCGCGATCATCCCCGAGAGGTAGCCGCCCGGCTTGATCCACTCGTGTTCATTGATACAGCGGTATCCCGGCCGCCCGGACACCCCAATTTCAGAGACCTCGAGTGGATCAAGCCGCTTCCCGCGCCGAAAGGGCGCAGGGCGCGGGGCTACAGGCGTAGGGCTTCGGGAGTGTGTAGGCGGAGCATGGTGGCGGCCACGTCGGCCGGTGCTCTGCGGCGGGTCGCCATCGACACCGCCACCATCACGGTGAACGCCAGCGGCACCGTCCAGGCGGCCGGCTGCGCGGTGAGGGTGGCGGGCCATCCCGACAGCGGCGGACCGAGGACGGTCACCAGCACCGCGCCGATCGCCGCCCCGCCGCCGACCAGCACTCCGGCGGCCGCGCCCAGGTCGGTCAGACCGCGCCACCAGATGCCGAGTACCAGCAGCGGGCAGAAGCTCGACGCGGCGACGGCGAAGGCCAACCCGACCACCTGGGAGACGTCCAGGCCGGAGACGTGCAGGGCCAGCGCCGCCGGTACGCCCCCGGCGATGACGGTCGCCCAGCGGAAGCCGCGTACCGAGCCGCGGCCGAGCACGTCCGTCGAGATCACCCCGGCGACGCTCGTCAGCAGGCCCGACGAGGTGGAGAGGAAGGCGGCGAACGCCCCCGCCGAGACGAGCGCGGCGAGTAGCCGCCCGGCCAGCCCGTCACCGAGGACCGCGCCGGGCAGCAGGACCACCACCGCGTCGGTCTGCCCGCTGACGAGCAGTTGCGGGGTGTAGATCCGGCCCAGCACCCCGTACAGGGTGGGCAGCAGGTAGAAGACGCCGACCAGGGCCAGCACCACGAGCGTCGTCCGGCGTGCCGCCGCGCCGTCGGGATTGGTGTAGAAGCGGACCAGCACATGCGGCAGGCCCATGGTGCCCAGGAAGGTGGCCAGGATCAGCGAGTACGTGCCGAACAGGCCCCGGTCGTCGGCGCCCGCGGCGCTGGGCAGCAACCAGTCCGCCGCATCGGTGGCCACCCCGGACACCTGCGGCACCGGGTCGCCGGCGGCGAAGGTCAGCTCGTCGCCGGGGCGTACCTCACGAATCTCACCGTCGGCCAGGGTGAGGGTCGCGCGGTGCTCGACCACGACGGTGGTCGCGGCCCGGAACGTCGGTCCGTCCGGCGGCGTCACCGCCGGGCGGGCATCGGCCTGCCACTGCAACGCCAGGAAGATCACGGGTACGGCGAGAGCCGTCAACTTGAGCCAGTACTGGAACGCCTGGACGAACGTGATGGCCCGCATCCCGCCGAGCGCCACGTTCGCGGTGACGACCACCGCGACCAGAAGGGCGCCCACCGGGTACGGGGAGCCGGCCACCGTGGCCAGCGTGAGCCCGGCGCCCTGCAACTGCGGCACCAGGTAGAGCCAGCCGATGAAGATCACGAAGGCGGTGGCGAGGATGCGCAGGCGACGGGACCCGAGCCGCAGCTCGCAGAAGTCGGGCAGCGTGAACGCGCCGGAGCGGCGCAGCGGCGCGGCCACGAACAGCAGCAGCGCCAGGTAGCCGGCCGCGAAGCCGACCGGGTACCAGAGCACGTCCACGCCGTACTTGAGGACCAGGCCGGCGATGCCGAGGAAACTCGCGGCCGACAGGTACTCCCCGCCGATGGCGGCGGCGTTCCAGGTCGGACTGATCGCCCGCGAGGCGACCAGGAAGTCGGACGTGGTCCGGGCCAGCCGCAGCCCGTAGAAGCCGATGCCGACGGTGACCAGGGTGACCGCGACGATGGCCGGGACCACGTAGTCGTTGCCCACGTCAGTGCTCCGGCCGCTGCACCAGGTCGGTGAAGTCCTGTTCGTTGCGCTCGGCCAGCCGCACGTACGCCCAGCCCACCGCGATCAGGAACGGGAACGAGGCCACCCCGAGCAGCAGCCAGGGCAGGTTGACGCCGGCCACGGTGGTCCGGCCGAGCGACGGCGCGATGGCGAACAGCCACGGCAACCCGCCCAGCCCGATGACCACCACCAACGACAAGCGCAACGCCAGCGCGAGCTGTGCCCGGACCAGGCCACGGACCAGCGCCTCGCCGACCTGGGTCTGCTGGGCCAGCTCCACGCGGGTCCGCTCGGAGCGCGTGTCGCGCCGGGTGATGTCGGCCAACACGATCCGTTCCCGCCGGGGCGGCGGAACCGCACCGCCCGACCCCACGTCAGGGAGTTGCTTGGCCACCCCGGCAGTCTTGCCCGCCTCGCGCGATTGTCAAGCGTCGACGCTCACCAGTCACGCGGGACGAGGCAGTGCGACGCCGGGCCGATCACCGGGATCGTGGCCAGCTCGGGACGGGCGCGCTCCCGTCCGAGGTTCGTCGCCCAGAGGCCGTCCCGGGGCAGTTCGACGGCGAGCCGGGACAGAGCGCAGATCCGCATCGGCTCGGGCAGTCGGGCCAGGGCCGGTACGGCGTCCGCCGACAGGCCGGACACGTAGTCGACGTCCAACCGGCCGGTTTGCAGGTACCGGTCGACGTTCCGGTCGGCGATCAGCCGATCGGGGTTGACCAGGGCCAACCCGAGCAGCGCCAGCACCGCCGTGCCGATCACCAGTCGGGGCAGCCAGGTGGCCCGCAGCCGCACCACGGCCACGCCGACCAGTACGAACAGCAGCCCGAGCCACAGCTCGACGGTCGCCACGACGAGCCGCAGGCGGGTGGCCCCGTACGCGTCGGCGTAGACCTGCATCCGGTAGAGCGCCGAGGCGACGATCACCAGGCTGAGCGCGGTGAGCGCCCCGAGCAGCGTGCGGACCAGCAGCCGGTCGGTCCGCGTGGCCTTCGGTGCCCGGCGGGCGGCGATGGCGATCACCAGCAGGGTGAGCCCGGTGACGGCGAGCAGTTGCCAGAAGCCGCCGCGCGCGTACTGCGCGTAGGTCAGCCCCGCCGTGCGCAGCACGTGCCCCGAGCCACCGAACAGCACCGTCAACTGGACCAGTACGAACGCCGCGAACAGGGCGTCGAGCAGCACCAGCGGAAGCGTCCACTCCAACCGGTGCGCGGGCCGGGACGGCGCGGGCCGGAGATCCTCCAGATCCGGGGGGCGGCTGACCAGGTACGCGGCACCCAGCAGACCGCCGCCGATCAGCAGCAGCCGGAACGTCCACCCGATCGTGCCGGGGACCGAGATGTCGGGCAGCAGGCCGCTGACCAGGTCGGCGAAGACCGCGTCGGCGGAGGCGAAGAGCAGCCCGAACAGCATCAGCAGGCCGGCGGAGAGCGCCACGCTGGTGAGGACCCGTCCGACGGCGATACCCGAGCCGGCCGGCCGGTGGTCGCGCAGTCCGCGTACCGCCCAGGGGAGCGCGCGTACCGTCGCGGCCGGCGGCAGGGTCGCGGCCAGCAGCATTCCGAGCGGGCTCCGCCCGCCGGTCACCGCGAGCGTCCCGGTCACCACGGCGGCGAGCAGGCAGAGCGCGAAGAGCCAGCCGGCCGCCCGGACCGTGCCCACGGCCACCAACGCCACGGTCGCGGCGGCCCAGAGGACCTGCGCCGCCCGCCCCGATGCCCCCGTGGCATCGGGACGGACGGTGGCCGCCGGGGTGACCTGGGCCGCCGAGGTGGTCGGGGTGACCTGACCGGCCGGCGTGGTCGGGGTGGCCTGGGCTGTCGGGGCGGTCGGGGTGACCTGACCGGCCGGCGGGGCCGGCGTAACCGGGGCGGCCCGGGCCGCCGGGGTGGTCGGGCTGGGCTGGTCGGTTGCGCTGGGCTGGGTCGCCGGAGCCGCCGGGGTAGGTGCCGTGGTTGGTGACGTCGGCGTCGGCGACGCGGGTGGGGCGGTCGACGGCCGGGCCCGGACGACGGCGGCGACGGCGAGCGCGGTGGTGCCGGCCACCGCGGCCACCAGCCAACCGAGTCCGGGACGAACCATCGTGATCGTCGACGCGCCGAGGATGGCGGCCGCCGTCAGTGCCGCCAGGACGAGCGGGCGCGCGGCACCCGATGGCCCTGGCCAGCGCCGCTCGATCAGCGACGGCGGCCGGGGCGCGAGGAGCGGGGCAGCCATCGGCTGGGGCCAGGCCGGGATCGGCCGTCCGGCGCCGCCGGTGGCCGGTGCCGCTGGGCCACCGGTCGACAGGGCCGCCGTGCTGGCCGGCGGTCGCGCCGGTGAGTCGGCGACCGGCGTCGTCGGGCCGCTGGTCGGAGGCGGAGTGCTGCCAGGGGCGGTCATGCGACCTCTCCTCGGTGTGGTCCGTTGTTCGGGATGGTGACCTGGATGCGGCAGCCGGGAGGGGTGCCCTTGGCGGCGCTGACCGGGTCGAGGACCGCGATCCGGCCGCCATGCAGTTCCACGACCCAGCGGGCGATGGCCAGGCCGAGGCCGGTTCCACCCCCGGCGGCGCGGTCGCCGCGCGTGAATCGTTCGAACACCCGGGACCGCTCGGCCGTCGGTATGCCCTGTCCCTCATCGCTGACCTCGAAGTGGAGCTGGCCGGCGTGCTCCTTGGCGCTCACCCGTACGGTGCCGCCCGGTGGGCTGTGGCGGGCGGCGTTGTCGAGCAGGTTGGTGAACACCTGGTGCAACCGCCACGGGTCGGCGTGCACGGTCAACGGCGTCG
Source organism: Micromonospora sp. RB23 (assembly GCF_053585025.1). Taxonomy (NCBI): domain Bacteria; kingdom Bacillati; phylum Actinomycetota; class Actinomycetes; order Micromonosporales; family Micromonosporaceae; genus Micromonospora; species Micromonospora sp. RB23. The sequence continues at coordinate 140,773 of NZ_CM132111.1, read as the reverse complement.
CCAACTCGTGCAACCGGAAGTCCACGTCCAGACCCGCGCCGGCCGCGCTGGCGATGGCGTGCTCCACCGCCTCGTCGAGGAAGTCCCCGACGTCGATGTGGACCCGGCGTAGCGGCACCACCCCGGCGTCGAGACGGGACAGGTCGAGCAGGTCGGCGACGAGGTGCCCGAGCCGCTCGGTCTGGGACAGGGCCGCACGCAGGGCCGCCGGCTCCGGTTCGGCCACCCCGTCCACCATGTTCTCCAGTACGCCCTGCAACGAGGTGATCGGCGTCCGCAGCTCGTGGGAGACGTTGGCGATCAGCTCACGTCGCCGCTGGTCCGCCGCGTGCAGGTCCTCGGCCATCTTGTTGAACGCCTGGGCCAGCTCGCCCACCTCGTCGCGGGAGGTGGCGCGTACCCGACGGGTGTAGTCGCCGCGGGCCATCGCCCCGGCGGCGGCCGTCATCTCGCGCAGCGGTGAGGTCATGCCGTGGGCGAGCACCTGCGAGGTGACCAACGCGATGCAGATGGAGGTGATCGCCGTGCCCGGTGGGAGCCAGCCGATGCCATACCAGAAGTAGCCGATGGCCACCGCCCAGGAGGCGACCAGCAGCACGCCGAGCTTCATCTTTATCGAGCGGACCGGGTCGAGGGGGCGGGGAAGCACCCGGTCGAGCCAGTCCACCAGCCGGCCCGTCACGCGGGGACCTCCAGGGCGTACCCGACGCCGTGGACGGTCCGGATCAGGTCGGCGCCGAGCTTGCGTCGCAGGGCCTTGACGTGGCTGTCCACCGTGCGGGTGCCGGTGCCGTCCGCCCAACCCCACACGTCGGCGAGCAGTCGTTCCCGGGGAAGCACCGTCCGAGGTCGCCCGGCGAGGTGCAGCAGGAGGTCGAACTCGGTCGGCGTGAGGTGCACGTCCGCGCCGGCCCGGCGGACCCGCCGCTCGGCTTCGTTGATCTCGATGTCGCCGAGGCGGATGGCCGGTGGCGCGGGAGTCGCGGCCCGTTCCATGCGACGCAGCAGCACGTGGACGCGGGCGGCCAGCTCGCGCATCGAGAACGGCTTGGTGAGGTAGTCGTCCGCACCGACGGCGAGCCCGACCAGCAGATCCGTCTCGTCGTCGCGGGCGGTGAGCATCAGCACCGGAACCGGCCGGACCGCCTGGATACGCCGGCACACCTCCAGACCGTCGAAGCCGGGCAGCATCACGTCGAGGACGACGAGATCCGGCTGCCCGGTCCGGAACCGCTCGACCGCGCTGGGGCCGTCCGAGGCGATCTCCACCAGGAAACCCTCGGCGCGGAGTCGGGCGGCGACCGACTCGGCGATGGTGCGTTCGTCCTCGACGACCAGGACGCGACGTTCCTTCATGGGGTCTGACTGTAGGGAGCCGCCGTGGAGATCAGTGGGTGGCGTTGTGAACAACCTGTGGAGAACCGCTCGACCCTGTGGATAACTCGGTGGTGATGCCGGCCTGCCTCCTCGAACGTCCGAGGTTCGTTGTGGACGACCGACCGAGCTGTCAGGGTGGGCCGGGCTTCCCGGCTGGGCACGCAGCGGGGCCGGTGGCAGCGCCACCGGCCCCGCTGACGCCACGGTCAGGCTGCTGGTACGACCAGGTCCGCCGACATGGTGCCGCTGGCCGGCACGTTGAAGAGTGCCAGCTTGCGGGTGCCGTCGGGCTGGGTCACGAGGTAGCGACCGCTGACCTGCTGACCCTCACCGAGGGAGGCGTCGTAGGTGAAGTAGACCCGCTGCGGTCCCTTGATCCGGATGGAGAAGCGGCCGTCCTCGATACTGCCGCTGCCGGCGATGTCGCCGGTGTCGGCGCTGCGCGCCACGACCCAACCGCTGGTGTAGTCGGTGCCGTCGGGCGTGCGGAAGGTGCCGGTGAGGGTCACTCCGCTGTCGAGTTGCGCATTCTGCCTGGCCGCCGCGCCGGCGGTGACGGTCACCGGGGTGGCGGTGAACCGGCTCGGCTTGTCACCCGACCACTCGTTGGCGTAGTGGCCGTCAGCGAACACGACGGGCCAGGCGTACGGCCCGAGGTTGCGCAGCGTGTACACGCCGGCCGCGTTGGTGGTGGCGTCGTTGACGCCGACGCCCGGATGCGCGGTCAGCACGGAGACGTCGATGCCCTGGATCGGCTTGCCGGCGGAGTCGGTGACCGTGCCGGTGATGGTGCCCGCCCGGTCGATCCTCACCTGTGGTCCGGTCGCCACCTGACCGACAGTGGCCGTGACGGTGGCGGCCTGCCGCTCGTCGCCGGTCCCACCGTCGACGCCCACCCACTGACGACCGTAGGTGGAGCCGAGCGGTACGGCGAAGAGCTTGTAGGTGCCTGCGGTCAGCGGTCCGACCTCGATCCGGCCGTTGCGGTCGCTGCACTCGCCGTAGCCGTCGCTGAGTGCGGCCTGCTTCGGCAGGAACGCGTCGAGGCAGACGTCCGACAGCGGCGCGCCGGTCTGCCGGTCGACGACGGTGGTGGCGATGACCGCGCCCGGCCGGAGCTTCACGGTCAGGTTGGTGGTGCTGTTGGCCTTGACGCGTACGCCCGTGAGCTGGCGGGAGAAGTAGTGACCGTCCGGCGCGTACAGGAAGAGGTCGTGTTGACCCTGGGGCAGGCCGCTGACGGTCACCGTGCCGCTGCCGTTGCTGCACACGGAGTCGGCGCAGAAGTTGGCGACCGGGGCGCCGGTGACCGAGTCGACGGCCGCGATGGTGACCGATCCGGTGCCGAGCAGGCTGTCCGCGATGGTCGTCTGCTGCCCGCCGCGGATCTCGACGACGTCGGCGGCCTCGGCCGTCAGCTTGCCGCGGTAGTACTGCTGCCGGTCGTCCGTGGAGAACGCGACCTTGTAGGACCCCTGGAGCACCTCGACGTTGAACCGACCGTTCGAGTCGGTCTGCGTCCATGCTCCGCCGTAGGAGTTCACGGTGGTGATGTCGACCTGGGCGTTGGCGAGGGCGGCGCCGGTCGCCGTGGTGAACCGGCCGGTCAGGCCACCCACCGGCAGCACCGTCTCGTTGACCTCGGTGACCGCGTCCAGCTTGACCTCGAAGACGCTGGCGCCCTCTTCGTCGAGCTTCCCCGGTACGTACTGGGTCTGGTAGGAGCCCTCGATCGGGTTGAAGCTCACCCGGTAGCGGCCGGGTAGCGCGTTGATGGCGAATCGGCCGTCGTCGTCGGTCGAACCACCGGCCCAGCCGTACGTGTCGACCTCGTTGGCGTTGATGCTCACGTACGGCACGGGGCTGCCGGCGGCGTCGACGAGCCGGCCGCTGAGGGTCCCGGTGCCGAAGAGTTGCTCGTCGACGGTGGTGGTGCCTCCGGCCGTGACGGTCACCGGGTCGGCGTCGGACATCTGCGACTTCTGGTGGTGGTACTGCTCGGGGCGCAACCAGGGGAAGTACCCCACCCGGTAGGAGCCGGCCGGCAGGTTGGCCACGGTGTAGTTGCCGTCGGCGTCGGTGCTGGTGTAGCCGGCGCTCTCGTAGTCGTCGGCGGGGTAGACCTGGACCATGACCTCGGCGGCGGGTGCGCCGTCGCTGGTGGTCAGTCGTCCGCTGACCGCGCCCGTCGCCGCGGCCTGGGCCGGGGTGGCGCCGGACAGCACGAGGGCCGCCACGACGGCACCGGCCAGCAGGGCGCGGCGGGCTGGGGATTGCTGCATCGATGTCCCAACGTGAGGGTGGTGGGGCGGCCTGAGCAGGCTCCGCCCGCACCGACCCTGCGCCCCGTACGGGACCGGCACACGGACGATAGGTCACCGACGATGGCTACGTAACCGGCCGATCGGCGCTACCGTCCTCAGTGGAATCAGTCGAGACCGATGCGTTCCGGTCGGGCCGAGGCGGAGCCGAGCCAGGTGTGCGGGTTGCCGTACCAGCACCAGCCCAGCTTCGGTGCGCCCTGGCTGATCCAGAGCGCCGGCACCCGCTTGTCACCGCACCGCGAGCCGACCAGAGAGAAGCACCTGTTGCTGGCCAGCGCCTCGGGATACAGCGTGATGAAGGCCAGCCCCTCGTCGATGGTGAGCGGAAGCCGACCCTGAGCGGTCATGCCCTCCATTGCCACGGACGGGGCGAGGTTGCGGAACTCCTCACCACGGTGGACGTCGAAGAGGAGGTACGCCGGACCGGCGGGCACCTCCAGCTCCTTGATGGGGTCGAAGCGCGGCAGGTCGTCCTCGGCGTAGTGCCGGTCGAGGAAGCCGGGCTTGCGCTTGCCGGCCAGGGTGGTGAGTTCGAGTCGGGGCTCCACGCCGATGAGGTCGCGCGTGACGACCAGCAGGAACGGCACCCGCGCGTCGGTGGGCGCGGGCAGGCCGGCGGCACCGTCTACCGCGCCGGATCGCAGGGGCGCGACCAGGTCGCGGAAGGCGCTCTCGGGCATCCCGGCGAGGGTCGGGTAGCCCAACCGCACCAGGCGGTCGACCTGGTTGTCGAACTCGGTCTCGGCGTCGAACGGGTTTTCGGTCACGGCGGCCCTCCCGGATGTCGTACGGCGTAGCGTACAACGTACGGGATGGTTGCCGGCATTCCCGACTCAGCGACTCCAATCCTGCTTCGCGGCCCTGACCAGCTTGTCCTTCAACTCCCTGGTGTGCCGCCGGCTCACCGGCAGCTCGGTGGAGTCGACCACCACCACGTAGCCGGAGTTCACCAGGCGCAGTTCCGCGATCAACTTCAACTGCACGAGGTACGACCGGTGCACCCGCACGAAACCCGCATCCGCCCAGCGTTCGGCGAGCGTCGCCAGCGACACCCGCACCAGGTGTGACCCCTCGGCGGTGTGCAGCCGGGCGTAGTCGCCCTGCGCCTCCACCCACCGCACCGCCGAGCGCGGCAGCATGCGGGTCGTCCCGGCCAGCTCGATCGGGATCGTCGGATCCTCCTCGGCCCGGGCCAGCGCCGCCGGATGCGACGGCACCACCCGCGACCCGATCACCCGCCGCAGCGACTCGGCCAGCCGTTCGGCGCGTACGGGTTTGCGGACGTAGTCCGTGGCACCCAGGTCGAAGGCGTCCACCGCGCCGTCGTCGTACGCGGTGACGAACACGATCGCCGGCGGTCGGGCGAAGCGCCGCAGCACCCGCGCCAGCTCCATGCCGTCCAGGCCGGGCATCCGGATGTCCAGGAAGACCACGTCCACGTCGCCGTCGCGCAGCAGCCGCAGCGCCTCGGTGGCGTCCCCCGCGGTGTGCAGCCGGGCCACCCGGGGGTCGGCCCGCAGGTGGTACGCCAACTCGTCCAGCGCCGGCGGCTCGTCGTCCACCGCCAGCACCCGCAAAAAACCGGAGGCGTTCACCGGGCTGCCCGCATTCGCTCGCTGCGCTCGCTCACGAACCGGCCCGTACGCCCGGGTGGAACTTCGGCACCCGCACGCTCACGCGCGTTCCCGAACCCAGCCCGGTCTCGACGACCAGGCCGAAGCGGTCACCGAAGACCGACCGGAGCCGCTCGTCGACGTTCGAGAGGCCGACGTGCTGGCCCGTGTCGTCGCCCGGGTCGCCGGTGCTGTGAGCCAGCTCGGCGATACCGGCGGTCAGCGTGGCCGGATCCATACCCACCCCGTCGTCCTCCACCGTGATGTGGCATTCGGCGCCCGCGTCCCGGGCCTCGATGCTCACCATGCCCGTGCCCGGCTTGCGGGACAACCCGTGCCGGACGGCGTTCTCCACCAGCGGCTGGAGGCAGAGGAACGGCAGCGTCACCGGCAGCACCTCCGGCGCGATCTGTAGCCGCACCTGCAAACGGTCGCCGAAGCGGGCCCGTTCGATCGTGAGGTACCGGTCGATCGACCGCAGCTCCTCGGCGAGGGTGGTGAACTCGCCGTGCGCCCGGAACGAGTACCTGGTGAACTCCGCGAACTCCAGGATCAACTCCCGGGCGCGCTCCGGGTCGGTCCGGACGAACGAGCCGATCGCCGTCAACGCGTTGTAGATGAAGTGCGGGCTGATCTGCGCCCGCAGCGCCCGGATCTCGGCCCGCGCCAGCCGCTCGCGGGACGAGTCCAGCTCGGCCAGGGCGAGCTGGTTGCCGGCCCAGTGCGCGGTCTCCAGGGTGGCCTGCACGAGTCCCGGCGCCGGCGCGTTGTCGGCGATCGCCACCAGCGCCCCGACCACGCGGGCGTCGGCGCCGTGCAGGGGCGCGACCACCGCTCCGCGGATCGGGCAGTCCACCCGGTCGCAGCGCAGGTCGGACTCGCCGAGCACGGTCGACCGCCCCGAGTTGATCGACCGCTGGGCCGCCGCGAGCAGTTGCTCGCCGTGGTGCGTGCCGCGTCCGTCGAGGGCGAGCACCGCGTCGGCGTCCGTGAGCGCCAACCCGACCGCGCCCACCAGGGCACGCAGATGACGTACGGCCTTCGCCGCGCCCGCCGCGCTCAGCCCCGCCCGCAGCGGTTCGGCGGCGAGCCCGGCGGTGTGCAGCACCTCGTAGGTGGCCCGCTGGGTGGCGGTGGCGATGCCGCGTCGGGCGCGCAGTCGCAGCACCGCCAGCAGGGCCGCGGTGAGAGCGGTGACCAGCGAGACGACGCCGACCACGGCGGAGAGGTTGCCACCCACGCAGCGATCCTGACGGCTCGCCGGCTCCGGCGCTAGTAGGCGCCCTTACGGGCGAGCACCACCCCGACCGTGCGCCACAGGATGCTGAGGTCGTACGCCAGCGACCAGTTGTCGACGTAGTAGAGGTCGAGCCGGACCGCCTCGTCCCACGACAGGTCGGAGCGGCCGGAGACCTGCCACAGCCCGGTCATGCCGGGGCGGACCAGCAGCCGGCGTCGCACGTCGCCCAGGAAGTCGCCGTCGTCGGCCGGCAGCGGTCGCGGCCCGACCAGCGACATCTCACCCCAGAGCACGTTGATCAACTGCGGCAGCTCGTCCAGCGACGAGGCACGCAGGAAGCGACCCACCGGGAAGACCCGGGGGTCCTGCTTCATCTTGAACAGCATGCCGTCGGTCTCGTTCTGGTCGGTGAGGCTGGCCAGCCGGTCCTCGGCGTCGACGTACATCGTCCGGAACTTCCACACCCGGAACGTGCGCCCCTCGTGCCCCACGCGGGGCTGGCGGAAGAAGACCGGCCCGGGGTCGGAGATGCGGATCGCGATCGCGATCGAGATGAAGAGCGGGATCAGCAGCAGCAGGCCGAGGCCGGCGGCGACCCGGTCCATCAGGTTCTTGGCCAGCAGCGCCGGCCCGGAGAGCGTCGGCTCCTCGACGTGCAGCAGCGGCAGACCCTCGATGGGTCGGATGTGCACGCGCGGGCCGGCGATGTCGGTCAACTGCGGGGCGACCACGAGATCCACCCCGGAGCCTTCGAGCTGCCAGGCCAGTCGGCGCAGCTCGCCCGGCTCTGCGCTGGCCGACCCGCACACGGCGATGGTGTCCCCGCCGACCTCGCGGACCAGGGCCAGGACGTCCCGGCCGGCGTGCACCGGCACCGGCGTCGGCACCCCGCGGGCCGCCGCGTAACCGTCGGTGATGTGGATGGCGACCGGCATCAGGCCGGCGGCCGGACTGCGGGTGACCGCCGCGTAGACCTCCAGGCACTCCGGCAGGGTGCCGACCAGCACCATCCGGTGCGCGGCCTGACCGGCCCGGCGGCGGATGTAGTGCAGCGCCCAGCGGGCCACGAAACGGCCCCACAGGATCAGCAGCAGCGCCCCGAGGAGCGCCGTGCCCACCGTCCACCGCGACAGCGCGGTCTTCGTGGCGAAGGCGAGGAAGGAGACGCTGGCCGCGACCGTGACCGCGGCCCTGATGACCCGCTTGAACTCGTCCGGGCCGAGCCCCAGATACCGCCGGTCGTACGCCCGGTTGCTCCAGAGGATGACCACCCAGCCCAGCGGCAGCAGCAGGTAGGAGATGGTGTGGAACCAGGTCGGGTCCTGGTTGGTGCCGGAGAAGCCCGAGGCGGCCTGGTCGAAGAGTTGGATCGCGATCCAACTGGCGAAGGCCGCCGCCCCGAAGTCGAGCAGCAGCAGGATCGCGGTGTAGGGGCGGTGCCAACGGGAGACACGGCGTCGCGCCCTGGCCCACGCCGACCGAGGCACGCCGTTGTGTGACGGCGGCGTCGGCGGCTGGATCTCGAAGCTGTCGACGTGCCGCACGAGTCTGCTCCGGCCTTCGTTGGATACCGGGCGCTGGAGGCTTGCCGTCACCTCACCCATGTCCTCCCGCATGACACGTGCCGCTCACTCGCCGTGAGGGCCCGGGTCGCCCACCGTCCCAGTCTCCCACGCGGGCTCCGGCCGGTCGCCGCCCCGCAGGAGATTGGCGACCGATGGTGTCGGCGGGATCTGGCCGGCTCCGCACCATTTCAGAAGCCGGGGACCGGGCCACTATACCGATGGATACGCCTGTGGCGAGAACGGTGGACCGGAGGTTCGGCTCACTCGGGACGATTCCGCTCCGTAGTCGCGCCGTGGAATTACTCACCGTACGAGACGGGACAACCGTCGGTCAGCGAGCGGTTTGCCGCCCGTCTGACACGTGGCGCAGTACTGCAGGCTCGAGTCGGCGAACGAGACTTCCCGCACCGTGTCCCCACACACCGGACAGGGCAGGCCGGTACGGGCGTGCACCTTCAGCCCGGACCGCTTCTCGCCCTTGAGTTCGGCGGCACGTTGGCCGAGGGATCGCTCGACCGCGTCGCCGAGCACCTGCCGCGTCGCCGCGTGCAGGGTGGCCAGCTGGGCGTCCGTGAGCCGGTCGGTGATCGCGAACGGCGACAGCTTCGCCGCGTGCAGGATCTCGTCGGAGTACGCGTTACCCACCCCGGCCAGCACCGACTGGTCGGTCAACACCCCCTTGACCTGCCCGCGTCGGCTGCGCAGCCGCTCGACGAAGGTGGGGAGGTCGGCGGCGAGCGCGTCCGGGCCCAACTTGGCCACCCCGGGCACCGAGGCCGGGTCGGTGACCAGGTACGCGGCCAGCTTTTTCTGCGTACCGGCCTCGGTGAGGTCGAAGCCGGACCCGTCGTCGAGCCGGACCCGCACGGCGATCGGGCCCTTGCCGGGGCGCAGCGGGGTCGAGGACGGGAATGCCTCCCGGTAGTGCAGCCAGCCCGCCCGGGCCAGGTGCACGACGAGATGCAGATCACCCTCGATGACGACGTCGAGGAACTTGCCGTACCGACGGGCGTCGACCACCGCCTTGCCGGCGACGACGGTGGGTGCCGGGTCGTACGTCTTCAGGGCGCTGATCGCGGCGATCTCCAGCCGGTCGACACGCCGCCCCACCGCGCGCTGCCGCAGGTAACCCGCGAGCGCTTCAACCTCCGGTAGTTCGGGCACCAGCCAACGGTAGCCTTCTTTCCCGTGAGAATCGTGGTGGCGCACAACCGGTACCGGGAAGCTCAGCCCTCCGGCGAGAACACCATCGTCGACGCGGAGATCGCCCAGCTCACCGCCGCCGGTGTCGAGGTGCTGCCCTTCATCCGCAGCTCGGACGAGATCCCCTCGATGTCGAAGGCGGCCAAGGCGCTGCTGCCGATCTCACCGATCTGGGCGCCCCGCGCGCAGCAGGACCTGAGCCGGCTGCTCACCGAGCACCGACCGGACGTTCTGCACCTGCACAACCCGTACCCCCTGATCTCGCCCTGGGTGGTGCGGACCGCGCACCGGCACGGCGTGCCGGTGGTGCAGACGGTGCACAACTACCGGCAGGTCTGCTCCTCGGGGATCTACTTCCGCGACGGTGTGATCTGCCAGGACTGCAAGGGCCGGGCGCTGGGCGTGCCGGCGATCAGGCACCGGTGCTACCGCGACTCGGCGGCGCAGAGCGCCCTGATGGCGACCACCCTGGCCGTGCACCGGGGCACCTGGCGGTCGGTCGACCGGTACGTCGCGCTCACCACGGCCATCGCCGATCACCTGCGCGACTACGGCATCCCGGACGACCGGATCGTGGTGAAGCCGAACGCCGTCCCCGATCCGGGCCGGCCCGCACCGCTCGGTGACGGCTTCCTCTACATGGCCCGGCTGTCGCCCGAGAAGGGCGTCGACCTGCTGCTGGACGCTTGGCGACGGCACCCGGTGGGCACCCTGGGCACGCTGCGTATCGCCGGCGACGGCGAGCTGCGCCCGCTGGTGGAGGCTGCCGCCGCCGAGCGACCCGACGTGGTCTACCTCGGGCAGCTCGACCGCGCCGGGGTACGCGCCGCGGTCGAGGCCAGCGCCGTGGTGATCGCGGCGTCGATGTGGCACGACGTGCTGCCGACCGTGATCATCGAGGCGCTGGCGAGTGGCCGGCCGGTGCTCGGCACCGCACTCGGCGGCATCCCGTACCTGGTGGGAGCGGACGCCCCGCACGAGCCCGCCGGCACCGGCCCGGCCGAGACCGCCTCGGCGGTCGCCGGGGGTGGTGGCCCGGTCATGCCGGCCGGGATCGGTCTCGGTGATGCCGGCTGGGTCGTCGCCCCGGAGCCGGCCGCGCTCGCCGCCGCCCTGCCGGTCGCCAGGGCGGGCGCGTCCGGGCTGACCCAGGCCGCCCGCGCCCGCTACGAGCGCACCTTCCACCCCGACGTGGTGACAAAGCAACTCATCGACATCTACGCAAGCCTGTCCCAAACCCCCACCCACCCCTAACCCGCCCCGCCCCGCCCTACCCCTACCCCTTGCTGCCCCCGCGCCGCCCGATGCCGTCGATCATGAAGTTGTGGTGGGCGACAGATGACCTAGAACGCATCAAAACGGGCACCACAACTCATGATCGGCGCGGCAAGGCGCGGCGCGGCGCGGGCGTGGTAGGGCGGGTGGGTGGGTCAGCGGAGGGTGGCGCGGGCGGAGAAGGCGATGCTTGCCAGGAGGAAGCCGCCGTTGACGATGGTGAAGGCGATCAGCACCCAGAGCACCAGCGCGGGGGCCACCGCCAGCACCAGGGCGGCCACGAAGACGACCGCGCCGTAGTCGCGGACCAGCTTCACGAGGCGTACGGGCAGCGAGGTCGAGGTGACCATGCTGGCGGCGTTCGGGCCGGCCTGCATCACCGACGTCACCAGGTTGACCATCCAGGTGCCCGCGAAGGTGGCCACCAGCCACGTCGGGGTGGACGGCTCCTGCGCCACGGCGGTGGCGGCCAGCGCGGCCACCAGGGCGATCTGCGCGGCCACGTCGCAGAGGATGTCGATCCGTGCCCCCGCCGGGCTGCCCTGGCCGGTCACCCGGGCGAGCTGCCCGTCCGCGCAGTCCAGGGAGTACGCCACCTGCCAGCCGACCAGGGCGATCAGACCGACCACCCAGGCCGGTACGTCACCGTCGGCGACCGGGCCGGCGAGCGCGACCACGGTGACGGAGGTGGCCAGGCCGAGCACCAGGTTGGTGAGGGTCAGCGCGGTCGGGCGCAGCCCGAGGCGTTGCGCGACCAGCGCGAAGACCGCGCCGAGCCACTGGCTGATGGACTCGCTGAACAGGCCGCCGCCCCGGTTGACCCGGTGGAAGTCGGCGACGGTGGGACGGGGGTCAGCCAAGCTGGTCGCGGATTGCACCGGCGTAGTCTGCCAGCCGCTCCCGCGTCTCGGTAGGCGACAGGGCCAGGTGTTCGAGGATGGTGTACCGGTCCGGGCGGGTACGCGGCGCGAACTGCACCGCCTCGACGAACTGGTCGTCGGTGAGCGCCACCTCGGCGGGCAGCCGGGGCAGCCCGTGCCGGGCCAGGCAGGCGGACATCTCCTCGAAGCGGCGGAGGTCGCCGCGCAGCCAGGTGCAGAACAGCGCCCCCAGCCCGGCCAGCTCGCCGTGCGAGGCGGTACCGGGGTAGAGCGAGTCGACCGCGTGCATGATCTCGTGGCAGCCGCCGCTGGACGGTCGGCTGGTGCCGCAGACCGCCATCGCCAGGCCGCTGGAGATCAACGCCTCGGCCAGCACGGTGACGAAGGAGTCGTCGGTCATGTCGCCCGGGTGGTGGAGCACCGCCTCGGCACCCGCCCGGGAGAGCGATGCCGCCAGCCCGTCGATCGGCTCGCCGCGTACCTGCCGGGACAGCTCCCAGTCGGCAAGCGCGCTGATGTTGCTGATCACGTCGCCGATGCCGGCCCGGTTGTGCCGGTCCGGCCCGCTCTCCACGAAGTCCAGGTCGACGATCACCGCGATCGGGATGTGCACCCCGTAGGAGCCCTTGATCCCGTCCGTGATGAGGCTGGCGACCGGGGAGCCGATCCCGTCGTTGGCGAGGCTGGTCGCCACCGACACCATCGGCAGCCCGCGCCGGGTGGCCGCGTACTTCGCGACGTCTATGGTCTTGCCGCCGCCGATGCCGACGACCGCGTCGTACGAGCGGGCGCGCAGCTTCCCGCCCAGGTCGTCGGCGGCGTCCAGGGTCGCCCCGGCGACGGTGAACACGTCGGCGGAGCGCAGCGACGGCCGGATCAGCTCGGCGATCTGGGTGCCCTGACCGGGCCCGACCACCACCGCGACGTCGCCGCCGGCGGAGATCCGTCCGTCGGCCAGGATCGCGGCCAGGTCGGCGACCGCCCCGCGTCGCACGTCGATGTGCAGCGGGGTGAGGACGCTCCGGGCTAGTAGCGGCACGCGATCTCCCGCGCCCGGGCCAGGTCGGCGTGGTTGTCGACCTCCACCCACGGCACGTCACCGATCGGCGCGGCCCGGACCTCGCCGCCACGGTCGGCGAACTCCTGGTAGCCGTCCTCGTAGTAGAGGTTCGGGTCCCGCCGCCAGGTCGCCTCCAGCGCGTCGGCAAGGGCGTCGGCGACCTGTGGCTCGATCAGCGTCGCGCCGATGTACTCCCCGTACGCCTCGCCCGGGTCCATCAGCTTGGTGATCCGGGTGAGCTGGCCGGCGGCGTCGAAGGTGGTCTTCATCTCCTCCTCGGCCAGCGGCTTCAGGGTGTCCACCGCGAGCAGGATGCCCGGCCCGCGCTCGGCCAGCAGGGTCTTCTCCACGCTGACCGGGTGCACGGTGTCGCCGTTGACCAGCAGCATTCCGCGCGCGAAGTGCTCCCGGGCCAGCCAGAGCGAGTAGGCGTTGTTCCACTCCTCGGCCTTGTCGTTGTGCACCAGGGTGAGCGTGACCCCGTACTTCTTCTCCAGCTCCGCCTGCCGGGAGACGACCGCGTCCGCCGCGTAGCCGACCACGATCACGACGTCGGTGAGCCCGACCTCGGCGAGGTTGCCCAGCGCGATGTCCAGGATCGTGATCTCGCCGTCCACCGGCACCAGCGCCTTCGGCAGCGTGTCCGTGTACGGGCGCAGCCGACGCCCCGCCCCGGCCGCGAGCACCAAACCGATCATCGCGACATCCTCCCTCGTCCTGCTCCCGTCACCGGTGGAGGATAGCCCCGGGCGGGCCGGCGACTCCGGCCAACCGGTCAGCCGGGCAGCGCCGCCAGGTCGGCCAGCATGGTCAGCCGCTCCTCGGCGGTGAGCACGGCGTACGGCTCGGCGGCCCGGCGGTCGGTCTCCAGGTCGATGGCGAGCCGCTCGGGGCCGGGGGGCAGGGCGGTGACGCTGGACGCGGTGTGCCCGGCGGCGGTCCAGGCGGCGGCGTGCGCGTCGGCGCGGTGGTAGCGCAGCGTGCCGAGTCGGTTGAGCAGCAGCACGCCGGGCGGGGTGCCGTCCGGTTCGTGCGGGGGCGCCATCGCGGCGAACGCCGGCCACGCCCGGTCGCCGTCGACGAGCACCAGGGAGTACGCCAGCAGCCGGCCGAGAGCCGCGGTGAGCCGCGCGACCCGTTCGTCGTGCCCGGCCCACAGCTCCTCGGTGACCTCGGCGTGTATCTGGTGCAGCTCGACCAGGAAGGCGGTGCCGCGTTCGGTGGCGGACAGCCGTCCGTCCGGACGACGGTGGATCATGCCGTGGGCGACCTGCTTGTCCACCGCGCGGCGGCTGACGACCGGATCGCGGTAGCGCGTGATGGCGGCGAATCCAGGCTCGTCGACCGTGCCACCGGGCGCCGCCAGGCGGGTCCGCAGCTCGACCAGGAGGCCGGTGGCGGTCGGTCCGCCGTACCGCTGGCTCAGCTCGGCGCCACCCCAGTCGTGTCCGGCGGACATGCCGGCGCGGAAGACCCGGTCCACGGCCGGGGCGAGCAGCCCGGCGATCCGGTGCGGCGGCAGCTCGACGGCGTTCACGGACCGATCGATCGCAGGAGCGCGAAGCCCTCCTCCGCGATCCGCCGGATCAGGCCGTCGTTGACGTCGCGGTTCTCGTCCAGCACGGTCACCTCGTGCTCGGCCAGCCAGCGGTGTTCGGTGTGCTTGCCCGCCTCCAACCGCGGGTGGCCGAGGTCGCCGTCCACGCGAACCAGGAAGTCGTACTCGACGCGGGCCAGGCCGTCGTCGCCGACGTAGTGGTACTCGCCCACCTGGCCGAGGACGTCCGAGACGGACCAACCGGTCTCCTCGGTGACCTCCCGGCGCAGCGCCTCGTCGATCTCCTCGCCCGGTTCCAGGTGGCCGCCGACGATGTCCCAACAGTCGGGAAACAGGCGCCGGTGTGGTGAGCGGCGCTGGAAGAAGATGCGGCCGTCGCGGTCGACGATCAACGCGCCGGCGCAGCGCAGGGGCTCGGTGGACACGCGTCGACAGTAGCGAGCGCCGCCGCATCCCGACGATGTCCGGTCTTGTCCTGGAAACATCCACGGACGACCATGTCCGTACCGAATGCCACGGTCCCAAAGGGGTGATGCGTGATGCAGGTACGGGAAGCAATGTCCAGCCAGGTCCTCGTCGTCGGTCCGGAGCACACGCTCCGCCAGGCGGCCCGGATGATGTCGGCCCGCGGTGTCGGGTCGGCGGTCGTGATCGATCCCGATTCCGAGGGGGTCGGCATCATGACCGAACGCGACGTGTTGAAGGCCATCGGCGCGGGTCTCGACTGCGACACCGAACGCACGGGCGCCCACCTCACCTGGGACGTCGTGTACGCGGCACCGGAGTGGACGGTCGCCGAGGCGGCCGCCGCGATGGCCCGGGGTGGATTCCGGCACCTCGTGGTGCTCGACGGCGGGGAGGTGGCCGGGGTGATCTCGGTACGGGACATCATGCGCGTCTGGGCGAAGAGCGAGGTCGCCGCCACGACCTGAACCGCGCAGGTGTGCCGGGTCGAATCGAAGGGTAGGTATCCCTCGCGGGCACGGAGATGCCGTGGCCCGTGAGGGAGGGCCCGATGCGTGACGCGGAGCGCCTGATCGAGCAGCAGTACGCGATGCTCCTGCGGCGGGACGTGGCCCGACTGCCGGACCTGTACGCCCCGGAGGCGTTCTACTCCATGCCCGGTGTGACGGTTCGACCGATCGAGCTGCCCGCGCTGCTGCGTACCTGGACCGGTGCCTTTCCGGACCTGCGCGTCGACCCGCTGGGCTCGGTGCGTACGTCCGGCGGCGCGGCCGTGGAACTGCGCCTCAGCGGCACCCACACCGGCACGTTGCACTCGCCGTACGGCACGGTCGCTCCGACCGGCCGTTTCGTGAGTTGGGAGGTCGCCGACGTGGTCCGGGCACGCCGCGGCCGGATCGTCGCGTGGCGCTCCTACTTCGACTGGAGCCAGCTCCTCGACTCGCTCGGCGTGCAGTTTGACGGCCTCTCCCGGGCCGCGCAGCACGACTCGCTCGCACTTCCGGTCTGATCTGCCGTCGACCGGCCCAGGGGCGTCACCCGTCCCGGTGGCTCAGGATGCGGACATCGCCGTGCCGTCGGCGCGTCCCCCGCCGCCGCCCGTACGCTCAATATCCATGACCGCCGAGCAGCTGATCTCCTTTGCCCGTGGGGCCCCCTCGCTGGACATCGTCGATGTCGAAGGGCTCAAGGCCGCCGCCGTACGCGCCTTCGACGCCGATCCCGCGGGGGTCACGGCGTACGGCACCTCCGTCGGCTACGTTCCGCTGCGCAAGTGGATCGCCGAGAAGCACGGCGTCGCGGCCGACCAGGTGCTGGTCACCAACGGGTCGCTCCAGGCCGACGCGTTCCTCTTCGACCACCTGATCCGCCCCGGCGACGCGGTGGTCGTCGAGCGTCCGACGTACGACCGCACGCTGCTCAACCTCCAGCGCATGGGCAGTGAGCTGCACGGGGTCACCGTCCAGCCGGACGGCCTGGACACCGCCGAGCTGCGCAAGCTGCTGGAGTCGGGCGTGCGCCCCCGGCTGGCGCACGTCATCCCGAACTACCAGAACCCGGCCGGCGTGACGCTGTCGCTGGAGAAGCGCCGTGAACTGCTCGACCTGGCTGCCGAGTACCACTTCACGATCTTCGAGGACGACCCGTACGCGGATATCCGCTTCCGGGGCGAGGCGCTGCCGTCGATGCTGTCGATGGACACCCGCAACGTCGTCGTGCACGCGTCGAGCTTCACGAAGACGGTCTGCCCGGGCGTACGTGTCGGCTACCTGGTGGGCCCGGCCGACCTGATCGCCGACATCGCCAAGAACGCGACGAGCCTGTACATCTCGCCGGGCATGGTGTCGCAGGCGATCGTGCACCAGTTCTGCGTCTCGGGCGACATCGACCGCTCGATCGAGACCGTCCGGGCGGCGCTGGGCGAGCGGGCCCAGGTGCTGGCCGAGTCGCTGCGCCGGCACCTGCCGCAGGCGCGGTTCGTCGAGCCCGACGGCGGCTACTTCCTGTGGGTGGAGTTCCCCGAGGACGTGCTGGTGGACCGACTCGCCCCGGCGGCGGCCGAGCGCGGGGTGGCCGTCGTCAAGGGCAGTGACTTCGTGCTGGACGGCGGACGGCACGCCCTGCGGCTGGCCTTCTCGGCGGTGACGGCCGACCGCATCGACGAGGGCGTTCGCCGGCTCGCCGAGGCCGTCGAGGCCAGCCGAAGCTGAAATTCTGTCGGGTTCCCGACAGAAAGACGATGCCGGCCGTCCCAGGTCTCCCCAGCGGGCGGCCGGCGGCCCACAATGCTGCGAGCGTCATCCGTCAGGTGTAGCGGAGATCACCGCCCGCCCACCCCGGATCACGCGCGCAGCACAACCCCCGCCCCCACGGGCGCCGGGTGGGCCGTGTCGTCCCTTCACCCCCCGATGCGACCCGGCCCGCCCGGCGCCGCACCCGCGACCGCCGTCACACCTGCCGGTGGCCACCATCGGCGTAGCCTGCAAGCCGCAGGCGAGCGCGGGGAGGTGTCGCGATGACGGATCGGGCAGAGCGGGGCCGGACGGTGCCGCCGAACACATCCCGGGTGCTGCGACCCCGAGCGTGGCCGTCCCCGGTCCGGGCGGTGACCCGGATGCTCAACGCCGACGGCTCCACACCGACCCCGACGCCCACCGGCACCGGGCGCAGCGGAGTGGTCGACTGCGCGCTCTACGTCGACGGCAAGCGGCAGCCCGGCGACTGGACGCCCGCCGAGGCTCTGGAGGCCGCGCGCCGCGAGGAGCACGGCTTCGTCTGGATCGGGCTGCACCAGCCCGAGCTGGCCGAGATGACCGCCATCGCGGAGACGTACGGCCTTCACGAACTGGCCGTCGAGGACGCCGTGAAGGCCGAGCAGCGGCCCAAGCTGGAGCGCTTCGGCGAGGTGAGCTTCCTGGTGCTGCGCACCGCCCGCTACTGCGAGCACACCGAGCTGACCGAGACCTCCGAGGTCGTCGAGACCGGCCAGGTGATGCTCTTCATCGGCCCGAACTTCCTGATCAGCGTCCGGCACGGTGACGCCTGCCGGCTCTCCCCGGTCCGCGCCGACCTGGAGACCAAGCAGGAGCTGCTGCTCCAGGGCCCGTGGGCGGTGGCGTACGGCGTGACCGACCGGGTGGTTGACCTCTACCTGGAGGTGGCCGAGCAGCTCGAGGACGACCTGGACCAGTTGGAGGCCGAGGTCTTCGACCGCAACAGCCACGGGCGCATCCAGCGGATCTACCAGATGAAGCGGGAGCTGGTGGAGTTCAAGCGCGCGGTGGTCCCGTTGCAGCGTCCGCTGATGAACCTGACCTCGCAGGTCAACCGGGACGTGCCGAAGGAGATCCGCAAGTACTTCCGGGACGTGCAGGACCACCTGAGCCGCACGGTCGAGCAGGTGAACTCGTACGACGACCTGCTGAACTCGATCCTTCAGGCGCGGTTGGCCCAGGTCAGCGTCGACCAGAACAACGACATGCGCAAGATCGCCGCGTGGGCGGCCATCGCCGCGGTCTGGACGTCCATCGCCGGCGTGGAGGGCATGAACTTCGAGAACATGCCCGAGCTGAAGATGACGTACGGCTATCCGGTGGCCCTGGCCCTCATGCTCGGCGTCTCGCTGGCCCTGTACCGCTGGTTCCGCCGCAACGGCTGGCTCTGACCGGACGTCCACCGCACGCGCGGAGCGCCGGCGCGCGGGGGCAAGCCCGCGTCGCCGGCGCTCGTCGCGCTGCTGTAAGGGTCAGCGGCGGCCGTTGGTACGGGCGGTGTCCTTGCCCAGCGCCTTGGTGAGGTCGTCGGTCGGGCGTCCCGACACGTCCTTGGCACCCTCGGCGACCGACGGAACCTTGTCGGTCGGGCGCACAGCGGTCGGCTTGGCGGTGGTGCTGGCGCTGTCGCCGCCGGCCACCGCCGAGCTGCCCGCGCCGGTCATCCCGGAGATGGCGGAGCCGTCGGACCCCTTGGTCGCGGACGGGGTGCGCACCTCGATCGAGTCGACCTCACTGCGCATCGGCTCCAGGGTGTGGGTCGGGTCGTACTCGGCCCATTCCTGCTGCTCGCGGCGGCGGCGCAGGGCGACCGCGCCGGCCAGGCCGGCGATGGCACCCGCAGCCAGCAGGCCGGTCATCATCGAGCCGCGACGGCGCGGCTGCTTCTTCTTCCCCGTGATCCGCATGGTCTTCGACTTGGCCTTCCTGGTCAGCGGCCCTGCCTGCGCGGCGCCGTCACGAGCCGCCGCGGCCAGCGGTGCCAGCGTGGTGAGTGTCGTCCCCCAACCGGTCGACGCGCGGTCGCGCACCTTCACCGCAGCCGGTCCGACGTAGCCCCGGGCCATCTGGACCCGCGGGCCGACGGACGAGCCGGCGCCCTTGGCGGCGTGGTTGGCTGCCTGCATCAGGTGGCTGATGCTCTGGTTCAGCTCTGCCTTGGCGAGCTGGCCCTGGGACTTACGCCGCCCGATTCCAAACACGGTCCTACCTCCTGGGAGTTGTTCCTTCGTCATCCTCCACCTTCGGATGCCTCCGCGATGCCAGATCGGGCACATGGGAGGATCCGCATGGAACTGACCAACGAGTGAGGAGTACCCGTGGCCGAGGCTGTCTACGCCACCCTGCACACCAACGCTGGCCCGATCCGGCTGGAGCTCTTCCCGAACCACGCGCCGAAGACCGTCCGCAACTTCGTCGACCTGGCCGAGGGCAACCGGGAGTACACCGACCCGCGCACCGGCCAGCCGGGCAACGGGCCGTACTACGACGGCACCATCTCGCACCGTGTGATCAGCGGTTTCATGGTCCAGATGGGCGACCCGACCGGGACCGGTCGGGGCGGGCCGGGCTACAAGTTCGCCGACGAGTTCCACCCGGACCTGCGCTTCGACCGTCCGTACCTGCTGGCGATGGCGAACGCCGGACCGGGCACCAACGGTTCGCAGTTCTTCATCACCGTGTCCCCGACGCCGCACCTCAACAACCGGCACACCATCTTCGGCCAGGTCGCCGACGAGGAGTCGGTGAAGGTCGTCGACTCGATCGCGAACACCCCGACCGGCCCGAGCGACCGTCCGCTGCAGGACGTCGTCATCGAGCGGGTCGAGATCGAGCGGTCTGCTGCCTGACGGAACCGCGAGGTACCTTTGCTCGCATGATTGAGCGCTCCGGAGCACCGCGCCGGCCGGCGTCGGTGTGTCGCGCGGTGGCGGACGGAGGGTCGACCCGGTGAGTGAGTCGCCGCCGACCACCCCGGTCTGCTACCGGCACCCCGGTCGGGAGACCTACATCCGGTGCACCCGCTGCGACCGGCCGATCTGTCCGGAGTGCATGCGGGAGGCGTCCGTCGGGCACCAGTGCCCGGAGTGCGTCAACGAGGGACGTCGTAGTGTCCGGCCGGCGCGTACCGCCTTCGGTGGCGGTGCCGCCGGCCGGCACGGCTACGTGACCAAGGCGCTCATCACCCTGAACGTGCTGCTCTTCCTGCTGTCGATCGCCTCCGCGCGGTCCGGGAGCGCGGTGGTCGGCGGGTCCGGCCTCGGCGGGCTGATGGGTGACGGCACACCGCTCACCAACTGGGGCGCGGTGTACGGGCTCACGCCGCCCGGTTACCTCCCGGACGGCATCGCCGACGGCGACTACTACCGGCTGTTCACCGCGATGTTCCTGCACTACGGCGTGATCCACCTGTTGCTCAACATGTGGGCGCTGTGGATCCTCGGCCGGTCGCTGGAGGCCAACCTCGGGCCGCTGCGTTTCGGCGCGCTCTACCTGATCGGTGGTCTGGGCGGCAACGTTGCGGCCTACCTGTTCAGCAATCCGAACGCCGCGACGGCGGGCGCGTCCACGGCCATCTTCGGCCTGTTCGCCGCGCTGGTCATCATCGAGCGCAAGCTCGGTCGGGACATCTCTCAGGTGATCCCCATTCTGGTGATCAACCTGGTGTTCACGCTGACCGTGCCGGGCATCTCGATCCCCGGGCACCTCGGCGGCCTGGTGGCCGGCGGGGCGATGGCGGCGGTGCTGGCGTACGCGCCGCGCGGTCGGCGTACGCCGGTGCAGGTCGCCGGCGGGGCGGTCATCCTGCTGATCCTGCTCGCCCTGGTGATCTTCCGCACCGCCCAACTGCTCAACTGACCGGGCGGGCGGCCCGCAGCGCCCCGGCCACCTCCTCCGGGGTGGCCCCCAGGTCGTACCTGCCGAACAGGTGCAGCGAATCGCCCGCGTCGATCTCCAGGATCTCGCCGGTCAGCCCCAACCGTTGCCGGCGGTCGACGCTGATCGCCTCGACCGCCGACCAGGGCAGCAGCCGCCGGCCGGCGAAGCCGTGGATGACGGTGAGTCCCGCCGGGTCGACCGCCAACCGGACCGGCGCCACCAGGTCGCGTACCGCCCAGACGGCCAGCGCGGCGGCGGCCACTGCGGCCACGACGAGCCGGACGGGGTCCCCGTCGGCGAACAGCAGGCCGAGGGCGACCAGGAGGACCGCGCCGGCCAGTTTGGCCGCCGGCAGGTTCGTCGGTACCCGCCACTGCCGAGTTCCGGGAATGTCATCCACCCGCCCAGCATGCCAGCAGCCCTTCCGCTGCCGACCTCCCGCTGCCGACCTCCCGCTGCGGTCGATCATGGACTTGTGGTGCCCCGTATATGGTGCGAAGTGGGAACTTCTCCCCACCACAACTTCATGATCGACGCCGGAGAGGGCTGGGCGACGGCACCGTGCAGGCTGGACGACGTAGGATCGGGACAGCCCAAGTTACCGGGGAGTAAACATGAGTGACGCGGTCATCGTCGGCGCGGTACGCACCCCGGTCGGGCGGCGCAAGGGCGGTCTCGCCGGCGTCCACCCGGTCGACCTGTCGGCGCACGTGCTGCGTGCGCTCGCCGAGCGCACCGGCCTGGACCCGGCGCAGGTCGACGACGTCTTCTGGGGCTGCGTGTCCCAGGTCGGCGAGCAGTCGTGGAACATCGCCCGCAACGCCGTCCTCGCCGCCGGTTGGCCGGAGGCGGTGCCCGGCACCACGCTGGACCGGCAGTGCGGTTCCAGCCAGCAGGCCCTGCACTTCGCCGCCGCGACAGTGCTCTCCGGCCAGGCCGACCTGGTGGTCGCCGGTGGGGTCGAGTCGATGACCCGGGTGCCGATGGGTTCCAGCGTCGCGGACGGTCTGCCGTTCAGTGACCAGCTCCGCGCCCGCTACCGGGGCGTGGAGGGCTTCGCCGACGACGCGCCGCTCCCCTTCAACCAGGGTGTCGGCGCCGAGCTGATCGCCCGGCGCTGGCGCTTCTCCCGTACTCAGCTCGACGAGTTCGCCCTGGCCAGCCACGAGAAGGCCGCCGCCGCGCAGGACGCCGGGGCGTTCGACCCGGAGCTGGCGGCGGTACCCCTCGACGACGGCGGCACGTTCGCTGCCGACGACGGCATCCGCCGGGACACCTCGCTGGACCGGCTCGCCGAGCTGCCCACCCCGTTCCGCGCCGACGGCGTGGTCACCGCCGGGTCCGCGTCGCAGATCTCCGACGGCGCCGCCGCGCTCGCCGTGACCACGTCCGACTGGGCCAGCCGGCACGGCCTGCGTCCGCTGGCCCGCATCCACACCGCCGTGGTCGCCGCCGACGACCCGGTCACCATGCTCACCGCGCCCATCCCGGCCACCGCGAAGGCGCTGCGCCGCGCGGGGCTGGGCATTGAGGAGATCGGGGTGTACGAGGTGAACGAGGCGTTCGCCCCCGTCCCGCTCGCCTGGCTGGCGGAGACCGAGGCGGACCCGGAGCGGCTGAACCCGCGTGGTGGGGCGATCGCCCTCGGGCACCCGCTCGGTGGTTCCGGCGCCCGCATCATGACGACGATGCTGGCGCACATGCGGGACAACGGAATCCGCTACGGCCTGCAGACCATGTGCGAGGGCGGCGGCATGGCCAACGCGACAATCGTCGAGCTGGTCTGACCCGTCCCGGAAATGGTCTCGCCCACGGCCGGCACGCCGCCTAGGGTGCCCATCGTGACGATCGCCGGTGCGCGTACCTCCGACTGGTCCAGCCAGGCGTGGCAGCAGCAGGCCCGGTCCTGGGTCGACGATCAGCTCGCGGGCGCCGGCCGGCGGGTCAGCGGGCCGGTCGAGTCCCGGCTCCGGCCGTGGTCGCTGGTCTGGCGGGTGCCGACCGACGACGGTCCCGTCTGGTTCAAGGCCAACAACTCCGGCACGGCGCACGAGGCGGTCCTGATCGCGACGCTGGCCGCGCTGACGCCCGAGCGGGTGCTGACCCCGATCGGGGTGGACCGGGAGCGGGGCTGGTCGCTGCTTCCGGACGGCGGGGAGTCGCTGCGCGACGTGCTGGACCGCGACCCCGACCTGACGCACTGGGAGCGGGCCCTGCCCGGGTACGCGGCGCTGCAACTCGCCACCGCGCCGCGCGTCGACGAACTGGTCACCCTCGGTGTGCCGGACCACCGTCCGGAGGCGCTGCCCGGACTGCTCGCCGACCTGCTCGACGATGCCGGGTCGCTGCGCGTCGGCGCGGAGGGCGGGTTGACCGTCGAGACGTACGAGCGGCTGCGGGCGGAGCTACCGGCGTACGCGCTGCGGTGTTCCCGGCTCGCGGACATCGGCATCGGGGCCACCGTGCAGCACGACGACCTGCACGACGGCAACGTCTTCGCCGGGCCGGCCGGGTACCGCTACTTCGACTGGGGCGACGCCTCGGTGGCGCATCCGTTCGGCACGCTGCTGGTGACCCTGCGCTCCATCCGGTACGCGACCGCGCTGTCGGCGGACGACGCCGGCCTGGTCCGCCTGCGCGACGCCTACCTGGAGGCGTGGACCGATCGCTTCGACAGGCGCACCCTCGTCGAGGCCGCCGACCTGGCGATGAACCTGGGCGCGGTGAGCCGGTCGCTTTCCTGGCGACGGGCCCTGGACACGACCGACCCGGCCCGCGCGGAGTACGCCGAGGCGGTGCCCGGGTGGCTCGCCGAGCTGTTCGCCGCCACCCCGCTTCAGCCCGGGAGCTGACCGGCATCCGTCCGAGTCGTAAATCGGACAGGCAGTGCGACGGGCCGGCGTGGAACTTCCAAAAAGTCGCCGTGACCCACGTCACCTCGTCGGGGAGGTCGTTGGGCAGGTCATGGACGTCTTCTCCCGAACGTTCCTCCCGGCCGCCACCGAGGCGGGCCTCGCCGTGCAGACCGTGAGCCGGCACATGCCGGTGTTCCGCCGCTGCGTCGGCTCCGGTGACGCGACCATCCTCGTCACCCGTTGCAGCCGCCCCGACCGTCCGGTCACCGGCGACTACCTGCTGCTGCTCACGCACCGCCGACTGGTGGTGACCCAGCAGACCCGACTCCTGCACCGACTCCGCCTGCACCTCAACACCGAGCTGCGGGAGCTGAGCAACGTCACGTGGAGCCCCGACCCGCGGCTGCACTCGGTCGAGCTGGCCGCCACCGCGATCGACGGAATCCGCGAGCGGTTCCTCATCCGTACCACCCACCCGAAGCAGGTGTGGCAGCTCGACGCGTTGCTCAACCACGCCTTCCGCACCCGGCTGCGGGCGCCCCGCGAACGGGTCCTGGCCACCATCGGCGACACGCCTGCCGCCGTACGGCCCAGCGCGTTCCACCCGGCCGTCGCGCGCTGACGCCATCCGACGCCCGCCTTTACCGAACTCGAACACGCACCGATCGCGCCGAGCCACCGGGTCGGCAATCATGGGCCGGTGACTCTGGAACCGCCGCACCGTGGGCTCGTCCTCGTGGTCGAGGACGAGCCGGCCATCGCCGACCTGGTACGGCTCTACCTGGGCCGCGACGGGTTCGGCGTCCACCTCGAGCGCGACGGTGAGGCCGGCCTGAGCGCCGCCCGGCGGCTACGCCCGGTGGCCTGCGTCCTGGACATCGCTCTTCCCGGGTTGCCGGGCACGGAGATCTGCCGACGGCTGCGCGAGGCCGGCGACTGGACGCCGGTCATCTTCCTCACCGCCCGCGACGACGAGGTCGACCGGATCGTCGGGCTCGAACTGGGCGCCGACGACTACGTGACGAAACCGTTCAGCCCGCGCGAGCTGGTCGCCCGGGTCCGCGCCGTGCTGCGCCGCAGCGCCGGTGGTCCGGAGGGCGCGGAACGTCCGCGCGTCGTCGGCCCGGTGACCCTCGACCCGGCCCGTCGGACGGTCACCGCCGGGGGCGTACCGGTGCAGCTCACCTCCACCGAGTTCGACCTGCTGGCCCACCTCATGGCTCGGCCGGGGCGGGTCTTCACCCGGGAGGAGTTGCTGGCCGGGGTCTGGGGGTACGCCGCGCACGCCGGCACCCGGACCGTGGACGTGCACGTCGCGCAGGTACGCGCGAAGCTCGGCCCGGCCAGTGTCATCCGCACCCACCGCGGCGTGGGGTACGCGGTCGATGCCTGAGCAGCCGGCGCGCGTCGAGTCGCCGACCATGGCGCTGCCGGTGGTCGGTGACCGCCCGTCGGCCACCCCCCGGCGTCGCCGGCTCGGCCGGACACTGACCGCCCGCGCGGTACTGGTCACCTGTGCGGTGGCGCTGGTGTCGGTCCTCGTCACGGCGATCGTCGCCGTGCCGCTGGCGATCCGGGGCGCGGAGCGACGCGACCAGGAGGCCCTCGCCGCCCAGGCGCGGCTCGCCGCCGAGGTGCTGCGGACCCGGCTGGACCGGGGACGCGCCGCCGACGAGGAGCGGCTCATCCAGCAACTCCGCGACCAGGGCATCGACGCGTACCTGATCCGGCGCGGGACCGTGGACCGGCCGGGTCTGCCGGCGCGCGTGGTGCAGCGGATCGGGCAGGGCCGCAACGTGTCAGCTCGCCGGCCGGTGAACGGCCACCGCGCGCTGGTGGAGGGCCGGGCGCTGCCCGGCGGAAACGGGGTGGTGCTCTCCCGCGCCACATCGAACGGCCTCTGGGCGCAGGTGCTGCTCAGCCTCTGGCTGCCGCTGCTGGCCGGGCTGGCGGCCGGAGTGGTGGCCGGTCTGCTCCTGGCCCGCCGGTTGGCCCGACCGATCCGCGTCGCGGCCACCGCCGCCGCCCGACTGCGTGCCGGGGACCGCGCCGTGCGGGTGCCGGTCGAGCCGCCGGACGAGGTCGCCGACCTGGCCGAGGCACTGAACGGCCTGGCCGCCGCGCTGACCACCAGCGAGGGCCGGCAGCGCGAGTTCCTGCTGTCCGTGTCGCACGAGCTGCGGACCCCGCTGACCGCGATCCGGGGGTACGCCGAGGCGCTCGCCGACGGGGTCATCGAGGCGGACGGCAGCGCCGACACCGGCCGGACGATGCTGGCCGAGGCCCAGCACCTCGACCGGCTGATCGGCGACCTGCTGGCGCTGGCCCGGCTGGAGGCCGCCGACTTCCCGCTGGAGCCGGTACCCGTCGACCTGACCCGACTGGCCGTCGACGCCGAGCCGACCTGGTCCGGCCGGTGCGCCGCGGTCGGTGTGCCGTTCCGGCTGGAGACACCCGGTGGGCCGGTGTCCGCGTACACCGATCCGGGTCGGATCCGGCAGGTGCTGGACGGGCTGCTGGAGAACGCGCTGCGGGTCGTACCCCCGGGTGCGCCGGTGGTGCTCGCGGTCCGGCCGGTCGACGCGGACCCGGCGGCCGGCGGCGTGCTGGAGGTCCGCGACGGCGGGCCCGGCTTCACCGACGACGACCTGGCGGTGGCGTTCGAGCGTGGGGCGCTGCACGAGCGGTACCGGGGGGTGCGCAAGGTGGGCAGCGGGCTGGGGTTGGCGCTGGCCGCCGGGCTGGTGCGCCGGCTCGGCGGGGAGATCGTCGCCGGCCACGCCCCCGAGGGTGGGGCCGCCTTCACGGTCCAACTGCCCGGTGATCCTTACCGGACCCGAACATCGGCCTGACGGTCCGCTCGTCGTCGCGGGGAAGGCTGGGGACTCCACGAACGAGAGGGAGAGTCATGCCACGTTGGGGATTCGTCACCGGCACCACGGCGCTGTTCGCGGCGGTGGCGCTCGGCGTCAGCGGGTGCGGCGCGGCCGAGGTGGCCAGCCAGCCCGCGCGGGACGCGGCCGTCGAGGTCGCCGCCGCGATGGGTGTAGAGGGTCAGGCACTGACCGCGATGGGCTTCGACCCCGCCGACCTGGACGTGCAGACCGTCGCCGCCCCGGCGACGCCCGGGCCCTCCCCCACGGCCGCCGAGAAGGGGAAGCAGAAGCGCGGCGAGGAGTTGCGCAAGCGCCACCAGGCCCGCGTGCTGTTGCGCAAGAACACCCTGCACGGCGAGGCGGTGGTGCAGACCAAGGACAACGGTACGCAGACCGTGGTCGTGCAGCGTGGCGAGGTGACCGCCGTCGACGGTGACTCGATGACCGTCAAGTCCACGGACGGCTTCACGCTGACGTGGACCTTCGGTGACGACCTGCGCGTCGTCGAGAAGCGGTCGACGGTGCAGCCCAGCGAGGTCAAGGTCGGCACGAAGGTCGGCGTCGCCGGCGCCAAGGACGGTGACAAGGGCGTCGCCCGGCTCGTCCTCATCCCGCGCGACAAGTAAGCGGAAGGGCCCCGCACGTCGTACGTGCGGGGCCCTTCCATGTCGTCGTCTCAGCGGCCCGGGGGTAGGGCGTAGCCGACGTAGTCGCGGAACTCCAACCGCCACCCGGCCGGCACCAGCTCGGCGCAGGTCGGCTGGCTGCCGGTGCAGACGATGGCGTCCACCGAGGCCGGGTCGGCCGGCGGCCGTTCCGGCAGGACCGACTGCAACGACACCAGCTCCGGCGAGCGGCCGTCCGGCTGGCGCAGCAGCAGCCACCACGGGTACTCCCAGTCGTCGTTCCGCTCGACCAACCCGATCCGGCGCGCGCCGCTGTCACGCACCGCCGCCGCGGCCCAGCGGAACTCGTCGGCCCACTCCGGACGGCGCAGGAACCGGGTGTCCCAGTCCGAGGTGGTGAAGACCGATCCGGTACCGACGAGCCGGCGCGGAAAGCCGTACGACAGCGCGAGCACCCCGGCCAGCGCCGAGGTGGCGAGCACGACGACGACCGCCACGGCGGCCACCGACCGTCGCCCCCGACCCGCCTCGGCCGGGTTCGTCGCCCGGTCGCTGCCCCGGCGCAGGAGCGCGTCGAGCCACAGGCCGGCGAGCGGGACGGCGAGCACCAGGGCGTAGAGGATCAGCCGGTTCCCCCACGGCTGCCACTTGATCATCGAGGTGTGCAGCAGGACGGCGGCAAGCACCACCACGGCGTACGCCCGCAGCGGCCCCGCCTGCGCGGCACCGATCCGGCGCGGTCGGACGAGAGCGACCAGCGCGCCGAGCAGCGACACCGACCCGGCGATCGGGAAGGCCACCCGGTCCTCGTCCGGGTACCAGGCCGGCACCGGGAACACCTCCCGACCGAACGTGATCGCCCGGTCCTGTGGGTCGACGCCGATCGCCTCCGCGCCGTCGATGATCGCGTCCGCGCCGGCGGTCCGCAGCGGCGCGAGCGGCGTGTCGAAGGCCGTGTGCCCGATGCGCAGCGCGTTGACCAGGATCGAGGCCGGGTCGTGCCGTTCCATCGGGATCGACTCACGCAGCCGCGGCGGGCCCAACGGGTGCCCGAACTCGGCCGTCACCCGGGCCAGGAACGGGCCGACGACAAGCGCCGCCATCGCCAGGATCAGCACCGAGCCACCGACGACCCGGACCACCGGCCGCACCCGACCGGCCGACGCCCCGACGCTCGCCGCCCGACCCGCCGGTGCAACGGCTGATGGCCGAGCCGCCAGGGCCAGCCGGAGCTGGGCCAGACCCCAGAGCACGAGCAGCGGGCCCACCGCGATCAGTCCGCTGGTCTTGGTCACCGCGGTCAACCCGGTGGCCGCCCCCAGGCCGAGGACGGTTCCCCAGCCGGTCCGCCGACGCAGCCCGTCCAGCGTCAGGGTCGCCGCGCACGCCACCCACGCCGCGCAGACCAGGTCGGTCTGCGTGCTGGTCGCCTGTAGCGCGACCATCGGGGTGCTGGCCAGCACGAACGCGGTGATCAACTGGGCTCGCCGGCCGCCGCCGAGCTGGGCGGTGATCCGGGCGGCCACCAGCAGGCAGAGCACTCCGGCGGCCCACTGCACCAGGTTGTGCAGCGCGTCGCCGCCGGTCAGCAGGCGCAGGTGCAGCAGCAGGTACTCCGCGCCGGGCGGGATGGTCACCTGCCGGTGGATGGCGGTGGGCCAGAAGTCGAGGTCGCCCTGGGCCACCCAGTGCTCGACCTTCGGCAGGTGGTACGTCTGCGAGTCGAAGTTGTTCGGCTCGGCCAGCAGCGCGATCAGCAGCTCCAGCAGCACCAGGCCGCCGATGCCGCCGAAGAGCAGCCGTTCGCCCCGACCCGCCGTGCGCCAGCTCGTGGTGGCCCGGGCGAGCAGTCTGGCGCGTACCCCATCGGTCTGGGCCGGTGCGGCCTCGCGCCCGCCCACCGGGCCGTCGTCGACGGTCGGGGTGGGTGTGTCCGGGGTGGCGCCGGCGGTCACCGCCGCGCCGACCGGCACCGGCCGCGGCGTCGCGGCGGCCGGGCGGGCGGTCGGGGTGTCCCGCCGCCGGCGCAGCGTCAGCGCCGTCGCGGCGGCGACGAGGAAGAGGAGCCAGGCGGCGACGAACGCCGGTCGGGTCAGCGCGTGCAGCGCGCCGAGCGCCTCGACGACGAGCACCGCGTACGCACCGGTGATCAGCGCGGCACGCACGGCGGCGAGCCGGGACGCGCCCACCGCACCATCCTCGCGCGGCTTCGACGCGACCGTGAGCAGGAGCACCGAGGCGGCGGGGAGCACCGCGAGCAGGGAGCCGGCAGCCGACATGGCGGGAAGTAAACACCATCGGGCTGAAACCGCCACGCCGCCTGTCCGACGGTGGCGGCCACCGTTGGGCTGACCAGCCAGGCTAGGCTATGCCCGACGTGTTGTCGCCACCGTGGAGATTCCCGTGAAGCTCTCGATCCTCATGCCGGTCTACAACGAGGAAGAACGCATCGCGGATGCCCTCAAGCAGGCATTGGCGGTGGACTACCCCTGCGAGATCGAGCTGGTCGTGGTCGACGACGGCAGCCGCGACGGCACCGGCGAGGTCCTCGGACGCGCCGACGACGCACGTCTGCGGGTCATCACCCACCAGCGCAACGCGGGCAAGGGCGCGGCCATCAAGACGGCCGTCGACAGCGCCGAGGGTGAGTACATGGTCATTCTCGACGCCGACCTGGAGTACGACCCGCAGGACATCCCCAAGCTGCTCGCCCCGGTGCTCGACGGGCGGGCCACGGTGGTCTACGGCAATCGCACCTTCGGCAGCCACAGCGCCTACAGCTTCTGGTACGTCATGGGCAACAAGGGCGTCACGATGGCGGCGAACGTCCTCTTCAACTCGTACATCGGCGACCTGGAGACCTGCTTCAAGCTGATGCCGGTGGAGCTCTACCGGTCGCTGGAGGTGCGCTCGCGGGGCTTCGGCATGGAGGCCGAGGTGACCGGCAAGCTGCTGCGCCGCCGCATCCGCCCGTACGAGGTGCCGATCAGCTACCGGGCCCGTGGCCGCGAAGAGGGCAAGAAGATCACCTGGAAGGACGGCGTCGAGGCGATCTGGATCCTCGGTCGCGAGCGCGCCCGCCGCCGTCCCGCCGTCTCGCCCGCCCGCTGATCGCCGGTAACCTTGAGTTGAAGTCCACTTCAATTCGAGGATCCGGTGATGCAGGACGCGTTGACGATCGGTGAGCTGTCCGTCCGCTCCGGCGTGGCACCGTCCGCGCTGCGCTACTACGAGCGCCTCGGCCTGATCCGCGCCGACCGCACCGGCGGTAACCAGCGCCGCTACGCCCGCGCCGAACTGCGGCGGGTCGCCTTCATCCGCATCTCCCAGCAGGTCGGCGTCTCACTCGACGAGATCCGCGAGGCGCTGGAGTCGCTGCCCGGCAGCCGCACCCCCAGCCCGCAGGACTGGGAACGCCTCTCCGCGAACTGGCGCGGCCGGCTGGACGAGCAGATCCGACTGCTCACCAAGCTCCGCGACGACCTCGACGGCTGCATCGGCTGCGGCTGCCTGTCGCTGCAACGCTGCATGCTCTACAACCCGGGCGACACCCTCGCCGCGCAGGGCCCGGGCGCCCGCCTCATGCTGCCGCCCGCCTCACCCGACGGTGAGTAGCACCTTCCCGACGTGGTCGCTCGCCTCGACCAGCCGGTGCGCCTCGGCCGCCTCGGTCATCGGCAGTCGCCGGTCCACCACCGGGCGGACCGCGCCGGCCGCGACCAACGGCCACACCTCGTCGCGTACGCCCCGGACGATCGCCGCCTTCTCGGCCAGCGGCCGGGAGCGCAGTGCGGTCGCCGACACGCTGGCCCGCTTGGCCAGCAACGCGCCGAGATCCAGCTCGGCCTTGCGGCCACCCTGCATCCCGATCACCACGAGCCGGCCGCCGGTCGCCAGCGCGGCCACGTTCCGCCCCAGGTAGGACGCGCCCATGATGTCGAGGATGACGTCCACGCCGTGACCGTCGGTGGCCTTGGCGATTTCCTCGACGAAATCCTGCTCCCCGTAGTCGATCGTGTGCGAAGCGCCCAGCTCGCGCAGCCGGGGATGCTTCGCCGGACGGGCGGTCGCCAGGACCGTGGCACCGAGCGCCGACCCGAACTGGATCGCGAACGTGCCGATCCCACTGCCCCCGCCGTGCACCAGCAGCGTGTCGCCAGCGTCGAGTCGGCCCACCCCCACCACGTTCGACCAGACCGTGCAGGCCACCTCCGGCAGCGCCGCCGCGTCGACCAGGTCGACGCCCGCCGGTACGGGCAGCAGTTGACCGGCGGGCACCGCGACGCGCTCCGCGTACCCACCGCCGGCCAGTAGCGCGCAGACCTCCTGGCCGACGGCCCACCCGGTCACCTCCGGGCCGACCGCGTCGATCACCCCGGAACACTCCAGACCGAGGTACGCGGGCGCGCCCGGCGGCGGCGGATAGTGCCCCTGCCGTTGCAGCAGGTCGGCGCGGTTGACCCCGCTGGCCCGCACCCGGACGATCACCTCGCCCGGGCCGGGCTCGGGGTCGGGGACCTCGGCCCAGACCAGCGCGTCGGGTCCACCGGGCTGCGGAACGGTGATGGCTCGCATGCTCCCAGTCTCACCCGCCGCGCCCGCCGCCGCAGACGCACCCCTCCCGGCGGCTCGGTCCGGCCGTGGTCGGCCTGGCTTCCCCTGGGGTGGACCGCGGCTTGGTCAACTCGGCTTCCGCGTTACGGGGGCTCGGTTGCCCCGGCTTGCGGGAACCCGGGCGGTCCGCGGGCTTGGTCAACTCGGCTTCCGCGAAACCGGGCGGTCCGCGACCTTGATCAACTCGGCTTCCGGGAAACCGGGGCATTCCGGCGCGCGGGACGCCCCGGTTTCAAGGACGTCGAGTCGATCAACGCCACAGTGGACGCCGGAGCTGCCGCCTGGCCGGCGCTTTCGGGGAGGGACGCCGAGCCGGCCGGCGGGACCCGTGGCAGACTGTTCACGGCCGCGCACCCACGGGTGCCGGTCCGGGAGGGTTCGCCTAGTGGCCGATGGCGCTGGTCTTGAAAACCGGTAAGGCAGCGATGTCTTCGTGGGTTCGAATCCCACACCCTCCGCTCGCTCCGCTGTCAGTCGTAGCGCCGGCTCGTTCGCCTCCGGTGCCTGGCCCTCCGGTCACCCCCGCGGGTCGGCGGCTACGTACCCTCGGGTTCGTCCCGTCGGGCTTCGCGGATTGTCGTGTCGGCGAGTCGTTCGACGGCACGTCGACGCTCCTCGGCGAGCGCCCGCTCGTCGGGTTTGCGCAGGACGCCGACGACGGCGACCAGAAAGTCCCGCCAGATGCTGAGCAAGAAATTCCCCTCCTGGACGCTTCAGGCGCATCACCCTAGCCCGCGCTCCGTGATCCGGCACACCCCGACCAATCGGTCGTTCCACGCCGTGGAAAGGGGTATGAAGAGGCAGGTATCTGCCCACTCCGGAAGGACGCGTCCCGATGACCCTGGAACGACCCATCGCCCCGGACCCGTACGAGCTGCTGCCCACCGTTCCCTCGTTCACCCTCACCAGCGACGACGTGCAGAACGGCGAGCCGATGGACATTCGGCACGCGCATGGCAGCGCCGGCGGCGAGAACGTCTCCCCGCAGCTGGCCTGGTCGGACTTTCCGGCCGAGACCAAGAGCTTCACCGTCACCTGCTACGACCCGGACGCGCCGACCGGCAGCGGCTTCTGGCACTGGGTGCTGGTGAACGTGCCGGTCGACGTCACGCAGCTGCCAACCGGTGCCGGCGGTGCGGCGGGCACCGATCTCGGCGGCGCGTTCTCGGTCCGCAACGACTACGGCGAGCAGGGCTACGGTGGCGCTGCGCCGCCGCCCGGTGATCGCCCCCACCGGTACGTCTTCGCGGTGCACGCCCTGGACGTAGACCGCCTGGAACTGACCCCCGACGCGAGCCCCGCCTACGTCGGCTTCAACCTGACCTTCCACACCCTGGCGAGAGCGGTGATCCGCCCCACCCACCAAACCAAGGAGTAACCCGCCTCCCTGCCGCGCCGATCTTGCACTTTCTGCGCCGGCATTCCCCCGCATAAGGGATGTAACGGCAACCGAAAGTGCAAGATCGGCGAAAAATCAGGCCGGGACGCGGGCTACTGCGAAGACGGACTGGCCGAACGGCGGGCGGACGACCTGTTCGGCGGCCTTGGTGGCGGGGAGAACCAGGGTGTCGTACACCTTGACCATCGGTCCCTCCTTCGGCATGAGCCGGAAGACCTTGGTGGCCATGAAGTAGCCGATCAACCCGAGCGCGTTCGCGTAGTGGATCTTCTCGACGGTCAGGCCGGCCTCGGTCATCGCCGTACCGAGCGTCTTTTTGGTGTACCGGCGGACGTGGCCGGTGGCGATGTCCGCCGGGCTCATGGCGAACTGGAACGCCGGTACGATGATGATCACCGCGCCGCCGGGTCGGACCAGGTCACGCATGCTGCGCAGCGCGCCCACGTGGTCGTCGATGTGCTCCAGGACGTTGTACGAGACCGCGGCGCTGTAGTTTCCCCGGTCGTTGTGCGGCAGCAGCATCTGCCGGACGTCGACCCCCGGCTGCTCGGCGAGCCGCTCCTTGAGCTGCACGAGCCGATCGGGGTCGGCCTCCGTGGCGGTGAACCGGGGCAGCCGCTGCGACCATTCCAGCGCGTAGTCGCCGAGGCCGCTGCCGATCTCGATGGGGTCGTCACCGAGGTACGGCACCGCCAGTTCGACGAACCAGCGACGGTGGTTGACGGCCATCGCCAGGCCCTCAAGCACCTCGGACTGGACGCGCTGGTCCCCAGTGATTTCTGCCATGCGTCGATTCCTCACGATATGAACTCGACCCGTGCCTGGACCGACAGAGTGAATCATCCGCTTGGATGGCAGAGGAATCGGGGGAGCTGTTGGCCGAATTGCGGGTCGGGGGGGTGGGCACGTGATCGGCGGTCGGCGAACCCGGCACATAGTACGGCAGTACCCCGAAACATGTCACGGCACCGTCATACGCTGACTACCCTATGAATTGTCATGACTACTCCCGAATCGGACGCTCCTGGCGACGGCCCGTCCACCGCGTCGCGGGTGGAGGAGCCGGGCGACGGCGATCGGTTGCGCCGCAACGGGAAGTGGGTCGATCTGGCCGCCGTGCTGAGCTTCGTGGTGCTCGGCTTCTGGGTCACGGGACGTCTCTGGTGGGACCCGGGCAGCGGAGTGCGGGACAACCGATCGGACCAGTCGCAGTTCGAATGGATGATGGCGCACGGTGCGCGGGTGGTGACGCAATTCGCGTACCCGTTCCACTCGGATCAGATGAACGTGCCGGACGGCGTCAACCTGATGGCAAATACGTCCGTATTATCCATTTCATTGCCAATGACGCCGATCACCCTGCTGTTCGGACCACGTACGGCGTTTCTCCTTTTCCTCACTCTCGGAATGATCGCCACCGCCACGGCCTGGTACTTCCTGCTCTCCCGCGTCCTGGTCGGAAGCCGGGGGCCGGCCTGGCTGGGCGCGGGCTTCTGCGCCTTCGCGCCGGCCATGGTGTCGCACGCCAACGGGCACCCGAACATCGTGTCGCAGTTCGTCGTCCCATTGATCATCTGGCGTACGCTGCGGCTCGCCGAGCCCGGCCGCTGGCTGCGCAACGGCGTGCTGCTCGCGTTGGTGATCGTCTGGCAGGCTTTTCTCAACCTGGAGATCCTGCTGATGAGCGCGATCGGGCTCGGCGTGGTCGTCGGCGCGCTGGCCCTCGGCCGCCCCGCTCTGCGGTCACGGACCCGGGGGTTCCTCGCCGGCCTGGCCGTCGCCGCCGTGGTCGCCGGCTTACTGCTCGCGTACCCGCTGTACGTGCAGTTCTTCGGACCGGGCGCCTACTCCGGGCTGTCCAGCCTGATCCGTGGCTATTCCAGCGACCTCGCCTCGTTCGTGGCGTACTCCCGGGAGTCCCTGGCCGGTAGCCCGCGCACCGCCGCCGGCCTGGCCAAGAACCCGACCGAGGAGAACAGCTTCTTCGGCTGGTCGCTGCTCGTGCTGGTGGTCGCCCTCGTCTGGTGGCTGCGGCGGTCGGCGGTGGTGCTCGCGCTGGCCGGCCTCGGGCTGCTCTTCGCGGTGCTCTCACTCGGGCGGGAGATCCGCTTCAACGATCGTGGCACCGGGTTGCCGGGGCCCTGGGCGGCGCTGGAGAACCTCCCGATCCTGCACTCGGTGGTGCCGACCCGGTGGGCGCTGGCGATCACCCCGATCATCGGGGTGCTGCTCGCCTACGGCGCCGAGCGCGCCCGCGAGTTGGCCCGCGCCCGCCCGGCCGCCCGGCCGCAGATCCGCTTCGCCACCGCGACCGTGCTGACGATGGCCCTGCTGCCGATCCTGCCCACCCCGCTGCCCGTGGTCCAACTCGACCCGGTCCCCACCTTCGTGACCAGCGGGGCCTGGCGGCCCTACGTGGCTGGTGGGCGCAGTGTGGTGACCCTGCCGCTGCCGGACACCACCTACGCCGAGCCACTGCGCTGGTCCGCCGTCACCCGTCTCGACATGCCGCTGGCCCGGGGCTACTTCCTCGGCCCGGACACCCGCCCGAGCGCCCAGCCGCCGAAGGTCGCGCTGTTCACCGCGCCGCCCCGGCCCACCAGCAGCTTCTTCGCCACCATCCGTCGCACCGGCGCGGTGCCGCCGATCACCCCGCAGAGCCGGGTCAAGGCGGTCGACGACCTGCGCTACTGGCGGGCCGGCGTGGTGATCCTCGGACCGCACGAGCACGAGATGGAACTGCGCCGCGGAATGACCGAGCTGACCGGTATCCAACCGACCTTCACCGGCGGCGTCTGGGTGTGGGACGTCCGACCACTGACCGACTGAAGGGCGGGACGTGTCGGGTCAGCCCTGCCGGACGCAGCAGCCCTGGCAGACCTTGGGGCTGGGCAGCGTGAAGGCCAGGCAGCAGGTGCGCCGCTGGACGGTCGGCTCGCCGGCCGGGCCGGGAACCAGCTCGACCAGATCGGCCAGGTCGAGCGCGCCGAGCAGGGTGTCGATGCTCTCCACCGTCGAGCCGGGCAGCGCGTCCGCGGCGCGCAGGACGCCGTGGGCGATGCCGGACGCGACCGAGCCGAGCAGGGTGCGGGTGCCCACCCGCACCTCCGTCTGGATCGCCGCGATCAGCGGGGCCAGGTGGGCGTCGAGCAGGGAGGTCCGCAGCTCGGCGAGCAGTTCCGCCTCGCCCGCGACGACGCGTACCTCCGGCAGGCCGGAGAGCGCCAGCGGGTCGCTCGGCAGCACCGCCACGGTGGTGCCGCGGCGCAGGCCCAGCGTGATCAGGGGCCGGTGGTCCTCGAAGTGGATCAGCACGTCGGACGGGTGGAGCAGCGGAACGCGGCGGGCGGAGGCCCAACCGAGCACGACCGGCAGCGCCGTCCAATAGCTGTACGACTTCCAGGCCAGCGCGGCGCAGGCGTGCGGGGTGCCGCCCCAACGGACGCCCGCCGCGCGCAGCAGCTCCGGCAGGCGGGTGCCGTCGATCAGGGTCGTGGCGGGCGCCCAGCCGAGTTCGTCGTCGACGAGCAGGCCCCGGGCCAGGCCGGGGAGGTCGTCGGTGCCGAACATGGTCCGCAGCGCGGCGGTGACGGGGGCGAGCGGCGTGGCGGTCACGTCCCGCCTCGGCATCACCGCAGTCACCTGAGCCGTCCCCCGTCTGAGTTGCCGAGGCGTTCCCCGGCGGACGACCAGGTGCCGTCCTGAGCTAAGGCTAGCCTAACCAAGCTCGCCGGTATATGCGAGCGTCTGTAATCCGAGCGACAGGCCGGACACCTGGAGAGGCCCTGGACCGCGTACCGCGATCCAGGGCCTCGTAAACGCGGCTCAGCCGTTCAAGCCGCAGTCCTTCGCCGGCGTGGGCGTGCACGGCAGCTTCCGGTAGTCGGCCGGCGGCGAGACGGTCACCTTGGCCAGGTTGTCCTTCGTGCGGGGCAGCCACTCGTAGTCGCTGGTGGTGGTGCCGGTGAGCAGCTTGTTGACCACCCGGACCGGCCGGTAGGACTGCGCGTCGACCCAGATCTGCATGGACTCCTCGGTGGCCTTGGCGGCGTCCATGGAGCTGTCCGGGCCGCCCAGCCATTGCAGGTGCACGGTCTGCCTGCCGTTCAGCTGCTCCTTCCCGACGAGCGTCACCTTCCCGCTGTCGACCGCGCTCCTGAGGTCCTTGGGGTTGAGCGACGGCGGTAGGTGTTGGACCTGGTTGCTGTCGGCGGGTGCCAGCGAGGCGACCTGGTAGGTCCACCACTTCTTCTTGTCATGGTTCAGCTCGACGGCGGTGGAGCCGTCCAACGCCAGGGTGTACGAGCGGACGTCGCCATAGAAGATCTTGTTGTCCTGCCGTTCGCGCTTGGTGGTGCGGTCGGCCCACAGCTCGATCAGGCTCGCCTGCTTGCCGTCCCGACCCTGGTGCGTGGCGGTCTCGTGCTGGACGTACCCGGGGAGTCCGCTCAGGGCGGTGGCCGTCTGCTCGGCGACGTATCCGACGGTGAGCATCTCCGGCGCCTCCTTCGGGGCGCCGCCGCCGGGGGCGAACGCCAGCGAGGCGCCCACGGCCAGTGCGGCGACCACCGGCGTGGCGACGGCGAAGCCCAACGCCCGGGTACGACGGCGGTTCCGACGGTGCAGGGTCTCGGTGAGACCCGATGGTGCGGTCATGGTGTGCATCTCCTCGTGGAGCCGGCCGCCCAGCAGGCGGCCCAGCTGTTCGTCGTCGAGAGCGGTCATCGCAGGGTCCTTGCCTCTTCGGTTTCGTGAAGGTCGCCGAGTAGTTCGCGCAACCGCGCCAGCGCGCGGGACGTGTACGACTTGACCGTTCCGATCGAGCAGCCGATCAGCTCCGCCGTCTGCTCGATGGAGAGGTCCTCGAAGTACCGGAGCACGATCACCTGTCGCTGCCGCACGGGAAGTTGGGCGAGCGCGGCGGCGACCGTCTGCCGCTCCCCGACACCGTCGAACCCGGGATCGCTGGAACGGAACGCGTCCGGGCTGTCCGGCAGCGCCGTCTCGCGCGGGCGTCGCAGCAGATCCCTGATCCGGTCCCGGGACAGGTTCACCATGACCTGCCGGACGTACGGTTCAGGCGCCCCGCGGGCCTTCGGCCAGCGACGCATCGTGCGCAGCAGGGCCGTCTGCAGCAGATCCTCCGCGTGGCCCCGGTCCCCGGTGAGGAGGAACGCGAGCCGCAGCAGCGCCGCCGACCTCTGCTCGACGAAGGTGTCGAAACTCGGATCAACTCTCACGGGGATAAGGACTCCGACCGCCCGGCGGGGGTTGCCACCGCCGGCCGCCGTCACAGCGGGCAAGGCACGAGCTGTCAAGCGGTGTGTCGGGAACATGCCAGATGAGTGTGCGCTCGGCCACGGAACGTGAAACTAATACTCCCGGCCGCGAGGAAGCCGATGACGACCTCACCCCTGGAACGGGCTGCCGAGTCCTTTGCGGCCGAGCTTGCCCGCCAGCGCGCCGGGCGGGGCCTCTCCAAGAAGCAGCTGGCCGTGCTGATGGGTTTCGACCCGTCCTACGTGAGCCACGTCGAAGGGCGCCGACATCGCCCGACCGAGGACTTCGCCCGCCGCGCCGAGGCCGTCCTGGAGGCCAGCGGCGCGATCTGGCAGCGTTTCCGGGAGTACGACGACCTCCGGCACGCCCGATCCGGCCAACCGCAGCGCGAACCCCCGCTGGCCGGTCAGTGGCTACCCCCCGGCACCGGTCTCGTGGTGGAGCGGGAACTGGCCACCCTCACCCACACCGACGACGGCTACCGGTGCGTCATCCACCGCGAGCTGTACAACGCGGGCACCGAGCCGGTCACCCGCTACCTCGTCCGCGTCGCGGTGGACCGCTACCCGAACGACCCCGGTCGCTCCAACCGACACCACCGGGAACACCCGCTCACCTTCGCCGAGCTGCAACTCCAGGCCCGGCGCGACGACGGCACCGGCGACCCGGAGCCGATGCACTGGCGGGCGAAACACGACCGCGACGCGTTCAAGGAGATCTGGCTGCTCTTCGAGAACGGCGAACGCCGCTTCCCGCTCTACCCCGGCGACCGGACCAGCATCGAGTACGCGTACAGCGTCGGACACGACAAGTGGGGCCCCTGGTTCCAGCGGGCCGTCCGGCTGCCCACCCGGCGCCTCGCCGTACGCCTGGACCTGCCGGCGGCGCTCGACCCGCAGGTCTGGGGCGTGGAGACCTCGCTCTCGGCGGAGGAGGGCCCGCTGCGCACGGCCCCGCAGCGGCGCAACGAGGGCGACCGGGCGATCTTCGACTGGCAGACCGACGAGCCGCCGCTGAACGCCCGCTACCGGATGCAGTGGCGCTTCCGGGCCCGGCCGGACACCGAACCGGACGTCGACCCCGGCAGCACCCGGGTCCGCCCCAGCGACCGGATGCGCGGGATCGGCATCGTGCAGCGCGGCGACGACCTCCTACGTCAGCCGGTACGTCAGTTCGACCTGCCCGGCGAGGAGCAGGTGGCCCGCGACATCGTGGACCGCCTCACCATGGCGCTGTCCCGGCTCGACGAGCTGCACCCGTTCAGCAAGGGGGTGGGCATCGCCGCCCCGCAGCTCGGCATCGGCCGTGCCGCCGCCGTCGTCCGACCCCCCGACCGCTCGGCGGAACCGGTCGTCCTGCTCAACCCCCGGGTGGTCGACGCCGACCCGGAGACCGACGAGCAGTACGAGGGGTGCCTGTCCTTCTTCGACCACCGGGGTCTGGTGCCCCGACCGCTGCGACTCGACGTCGAACACGCCCAGTGGGACGGCAGCCGGATCATCACGTCGTTCGAGTTCGGCATGGCCCGGCTCGTCGCGCACGAGATCGACCATCTCCAGGGCCGGCTCTACGTGGACCGGATGGCGCCCGGCGTACCGCTGGTGCCGGTCGAGGAGTACCGCGAGACCGGGCGACCCTGGCGTTACTAGGCGGACAGGAGGGGACCGGGGCGCGCGCCCCAGGGGGCAGGGGCACGCGCCCCGGTGTGGGGGGAGGAACGTCTAGAAATCGCCGAACGTGTCGTAGCGGATGTTCGGCGGTGGCACCTCGTCGGCGGCCAGCACCCGCAGCGCCGACCGGACCATCTGCGCCGACCCGGAGACGTAACAGTCGTGCGTGGTCCACGGGCCGTACCGCGCCACCACGTCGGAAATCTCGCCCAGCTCGCCGTCGAAGTCCGGGTCGTCGCTGCACGCCGCGGTGACCGACAACCACGGATGCGCGGCCACCAGCTCCTGCAACCCGGCCAGCCCGTACAGGTCCGTCGCCTGCCGGGCGCCGTAGAAGACGTGCACCCACCGCGTCCGGTTGTAGGTGGCCAACTCCTCCACCAGCGCCTTTATCGGCGCGAGCCCGACGCCGCCGGCCACGCAGAGGATGTCCCGCTCGGAGGAGCGGTCCAACGTCATCGACCCCATCGGGGCCGCCAGACGCAGCAGATGCCCCGGCTGCACCCGGCGGACCAGCGCCCCGGACACCCACCCCGCGCCGGGGCTCCGGACGTGGAACTCCAGCACGTTGTCGTCGTTCGGCGCGTTCGCCACCGAGTAGTTCCGCCACACCCTCGGGTGGAAGCGGGGCAGCTCCAGACTGACGTACTGGCCTGCCCGCCAGGGCAGCGGATGTTGCAGGGCCCGGCAGGTCAGTACGGCGATGTCCGGACCGTGGCGCTCGTGGGTCAGCACCTCGGCGTGCCAGAACGGCGGGTTGTCGTCGTCGGCCGCCCCGGCCACCATCTTCGCCGTGATCGCGGCGTACGCGTCCCGCCACGCCTGGTCGTACTCCAGGTTCCAGCCGTCGCCGGCGGTGCTACGTAGCGCGTCGAGCAGCGCGACGCCCATCGTGGCGTAGTGCCGGTCGTCGACGTGGTACTTGCGGTGGTCGCGGCCCAGCGCGCGCAGGAACTCGTCGAAGCTCTCCGGATCGCCCACGGTGTGGATCGCCGTGATGATCGCCTCCAGCAGGCGGTCACCCTGGCCGGTCATCTGCACCGGGAAGAGCTGCCGCAGG
Organism: Micromonospora sp. RB23; assembly: GCF_053585025.1. Lineage (NCBI taxonomy): Bacteria > Bacillati > Actinomycetota > Actinomycetes > Micromonosporales > Micromonosporaceae > Micromonospora > Micromonospora sp. RB23. The sequence continues at coordinate 99,680 of NZ_CM132111.1, read as the reverse complement.
GCGGGGTCGAGCAGGAACACCCGGGCGTAGAAGTGCCCGGTCAGCCGCTCCCGGTCCTCTTCGACCAGGGTCCAGCTCTCCTTCAGCAACCGTGCGACGTTGTCCACAGGTGCTCCTTCTCCAGACGACAGCGGATCGGGCGCCCATAGAATCTCCACGGAGCGTGCACATCGGTCGCACAGAATGTGCGATCGGTTCATGCCGGCCGGTCGGCCCTGCCCGCCGACCGGTCCGTCGGGCAGAGTGGTGCGGTGACCGTTGAGCTGACCCGCCCGGTGTCCCGCCGGCTGCTGGGGACCGAAACGTTGCTGGTCCTGGGCCTGTCCCTCGGCCAGTCCGCCGTCTACGCGGTGGTCTCGATCATCGCGAAGCTGACCGCCGAGGGCCCGCTCTCCAAGCAGACCGCCGCACTGAACACCTCCGCGTCGGCCCGCCCCTGGCTGGACCTGACCTACCAGCTCCTCGGCATCGTGTTCGCGCTGCTTCCGGTGCTGCTCGCCGTACACCTGCTCAGCAGGGACCCCGGCGACCCGGCGCGGACCCTCGGCCTGGACGCGCGGCGGCCCGGCCAGGATCTGGCCCGGGGCGCCGGCCTGGCCGCGCTGATCGGCCTGCCCGGTCTGGCCCTGTTCTGGGTGGCGGCGCACCTCGGCCTCAACGCGACGCTGGTGCCGGCGGCCCTACCGAAGGTCTGGTGGGCGGTCCCGGTGCTGATCCTCGCCGCCGTGCAGAACGCGGTGCTGGAGGAGGTGATCGTGGTCGGCTACCTGGTCACCCGGCTGCGTCAGCTCCAGTGGCGGCTCGCCGCGGTCATCGCGGCCAGCGCGCTGCTGCGCGGCAGCTACCACCTCTACCAGGGCTTCGGCGCGTTTGTCGGCAACGCGGTGATGGGCGTCGTGTTCAGCCTGTTCTACCTGCGCACCCGTCGGGTGATGCCTCTGGTGATCGCCCACACCCTGCTCGACGTGGTCGCCTTCGTCGGCTACGCCTCGCTGCCCCGCGAGTGGTTCGACTGGTTGTGACGTGGCCGGTAGGCGGCCACCGCCCGGGCCGCCAGCCGATCGGCCGCCGCCGCGTCGCCAAGCGTTGCGGCGACCACCGCCGCGCCCGGCACCAGTCGGGACGCCAGCCGCAACGCCGCCCATCCGCCGGCCTGCGCGGTGAGCGGCGCGGCCAGCCGCCAGGCGGCCTCCGCCGCCCTCGGCCACGTCCCCTCCATCGGATCGCCGGCGTCCCGGGCACCCACCAGCGCGGCCCGCGCGCTCGCCGCGTCCGGATGCACCTGGGTCAGTACCAGCAGCTCCTCGACCCGATCGGGATGCGCCGGGTCGCGGCCGTACGCCGCCGCGAGGTGCAACACCAGGTTCGACTGGCTCCACAGCACCGACACCAGCTCCGCCAGCGGCGCGAAGAGACCGGCGAGCGCGGCCGCCGCCCCTCCCACGCCCGCCGCCCGCACGTACCGCCGGGTCGCCAGCCGGGCCAGACCGTCCGCCGGAGCGTCCGGGTACCGGTCCCGCAGCCGCCGCGCCCACTCGGCGGCGCCCGGTCCGAGCGTCCGCACCGCCTCCAACGCCAGGATTTCCGGCGCGAAGCCAGGATGGTCGCGCAGGCGCGCGACGACCGCCGGCAATTCTGGGGTACGCGTCGAAGCCTGCTCGGGGTTGCCCGACAGAACCGCCGCTGCGGCCGGCTCGGGGGTGATCGCGGAAGTCGCCTGTGACGTGGGTGCCGGTGCGACTGCGGGTGCGCTCGCCTTCGGCATGGTGGTTTTGCTCGGGGTGGCCGTCTCCGGCTCTGCCGTGCGCGGGGACTCTCGCGGCGCGACTGGGTCCGAAATCACCTTGTCCTGGGCCGTCGAGCGCGAGGTCGTCTTGCCCGGGGTCGCCTTGCTCGGGGCCGCCTTGCTCGGCGTCTTCCTACTCGGGGTCGTCTTGCTCGGGGTCATGCCGCCGGTGGGCGTGGCGCGCTTGCGGGGGGTCGGCGTGATCTCGGTCGGCTCGGGTGTGACGGGCGTCGCATCAGGGATGGCCGGCGTCGCGTCCGGGATGGCCGGCCTCGGCGGGGCTGGCGCTGGTGCCGTGACGGCTGCCGTGCCGGTGGTGCTCTTGCGTGGCCGGGGAGCCCGCGCCTTCGGCGGCTGGCCTGTCGGTTCTTCCGCCGTGGCGGGAGGCGCCTCGTCCGTGGCGGGCTGAGCTGCCTTCTTGGCGGGCGTGGCGGGCTGAGCTGCCTTCTTGGCGGGCTGAGCTGCCTTCCTGGCGGTCTTCTTGGCGGGGTGGACCGCATCTTCGGCGGGCGGCTCGGCCGGGGTGCTCTCCGCGTCGGCGGGGATGGACTCCGGCTGGCGGGGCAGGGGGCGGTCCGGCTCGGGTGGCTGGAAGATCACCGGTGCCGCCTTGGCCCGGCGCGGACGCGGGCTCACCGGTGCCGCAGGGGCGGTCTCGGCAGACTGCTCGGTCGCCTGCGGAGGCGTGAACGTGGCCCGCGCCGGGCGCCGACGCGGGCGCTCAGCAGGCTCCTGGCGGGTCGGTTCGCTGGGCGGCTGCTCCTGCATATCGATGGAGCGTAGTCCCGATCACGTCGCCGCACAGCGGTGAAATACCGGGGCGGGCCGCCCCGGTCGGCGTACCCCGGAAGTCGCTTTGCCCCCGATGGGTGCCGACCTGTATCCTCGGGCGCGGTGGTCTGCGGGCCACCAGGGAGACTTCGCCTAGTCTGGTCTATGGCGCCGCACTGCTAATGCGGTTGGGGTCTTAAAGCCCCTCCCGGGTTCGAATCCCGGAGTCTCCGCGCGAAAGCCGGGTGTGTACACTGGCTGAGCACGAGCGCCCGTAGCTCAATGGATAGAGCATCTGACTACGGATCAGAAGGTTAGGGGTTCGAGTCCCTTCGGGCGCACAGCGGTTGAGTAGGGAAAAGACCCCTTCGATCATCGGTAATCGATGACTCGGAGGGGTCTTTTCGTGCGGCGGTGCCATCTCCCACGCGCCGAGGGTCAGGCGCGGACGTGCCGCGCCTGACCCTCGGTGTTTGCTACTGCGTCGTCGCAGCCTAGGCCTGTACTGCCGGCGTCCAGGAGAAGATGGCGTTGTTCGCCGTGCTGCACGGGTAGAGGATCAGGTCGGAACCGTTCGACGTCGTGCTGCCCTGCACGTTGAGGCACTTCGTGGAGTTCAGCCGACTCTTGAACTGGTAGAAGTCGAAGCCACCGATCTTCTTCACGAACTGCGGGTACCACTGGTCGTTCATCGTCGTGCTGCCACCACAGTTGTACTGGACGATCTTCGTGCTGTTGGCGTCCGTGCTGCCCTTGATGTTGGCGCACATGCCCGTCTTGCCGTTGATGATCCGCTGGTAGCCACTCGAGGTGGGCCGGAAGATCCAGCGCTGGTGCAGCGGCGTGACACCGCCGCTCCAGGTTGCGCACGTGTAGACCTGGACCTGCGCGCTCAGCGCGGTTGAACCACCCTGGACTTCGACGCACTTGTCGACGGCGCTCGCGGGGAAGATCTCCCACGGTCCGTTGTCCGCGGCGTAGGCGGCGGACGGGCCGACCAGCCCAGCGGCGGCCACCCCGACCAGCGCCGCGAAGACAGCGGCGAGTTTGCGCAGCTTCATACTCGTTCCCCCCAATGATCGACAAACAGCGGGCACGACCCTACCGGGCGCACTCAGCTATGTATATCCCTGAGTACCTTGCTGGATGGCAAGCGACGGGTGCCGGCTCCGCGACAGAATGGATGCGGCGCTACCGACCCGACAGCGCAACCCTTGAGTACGACCACTGAGGCTCGTCCAGGGATGCGGGGCGCAGCCTCGCTGCGTCCTAGCTGCGGGCGGCTCGGCTGTCGAGCAGCGTGCGGAAGGTGTTTGCGAAAAGGTAGGCGTCGCCGGGCCACCGTGCCGAGACGTAGTTGCCGTCCTGGACGACGAAGGCGGCGCTGTCATCGGTGGCCGTGCCGCGTCGGTTGAGGACTCGTGGTCCACGTTCGAGTTGTCCGGGCGAGCTGAGGGCGGCCCGGACCTCGTCTTCGACATACGCGGGGTAGGCGCGGTAGTAGCGTCCGAGTTTCCACGCGGTCAGCAGGTATGCGGCGCGCTCCTGATATTTGAGCAGGCAGGTCGTACGCCGGTCGGCCAGCACACTGCGTCCGGTTGCCGGATCGGCGGTTCTGGCCAGGACCAGGACGCCGTGGCAGATCGCGCCGACCGGACGACCGAGTGCCCAGAACTGAGCGACTTTGTCGGCCAGGACGTCGGAGCCGAGATATTGGCGCATGCCGGGGGCGTGGCCGCCGGGCAGGATGAGCCCGGCGTAGTCGGCCGGGTTCAGGTCTGCCCAGGCCGCCGTGTTGCGGAACTCCGGGCTCCGGGTGAGCTGACGGTAGAAGTGCTTCGGTTCGTCAGCCGCGCCGAGCCGACCGAGAATCACCCCGGTGAGCAGTCGCGGGTCGGCCGCCGGGACTGTCCCTGCGGCTTCGGTCGCGAACTGGATTCGATGCCCGGCCGCGGTCAGAACCTGCCACGGTACGGCGACCTCGGTCACGTCGAAGTCGTGGTCGGGCAGCGGCATGAGGACCTGCATGAAGGTGACTCCCCGAGCCAGGAATACCGGAAATCGGTTCAGAGTAGCGGCCAGCGGGTCGCGCGGCGGTTGTCGTCGTGCCGCCCGCGCTCCTGGCCGACGCCCGGGCAAGTGACGTGGTGCGGAGGGGCCAGAGGGCTACGGCTTCTCGGCGACGAACGTCCCGCGCCCGGTGAAGGTGACAACGAGCCCTCGTTCCCGCAGCAGCCGTACCGCTGCGCGGACCGTGCCACGAGCTACGCCATGCTCCTGCTGCAACGTCGACTCGCTCGGGAGCGGCTGACGAGGCTTGAGCTTTCCGGACTCGATCTGCTTGGCGAGGAGATCGGCGAGCTGAATGTAGAAGGGGACCGGACTCATCTCGTCAATCATGATCGACACGATATGGACGCGCTGCACGACATGGCCAGCAGGTACAGGCAGCCTGGCCTAGGCAGGTTGCGCAGGCTGTACAGGCTGGATAGGTTCGATTACTCTCGAGGTCAGACCTTCGCCCAGGTAGGAGGCACCTCGTGAAGCTCCGGTCGTTCGCCTGTCCTGCTCCACCCCAGCCGGAGAGGCAGGGGTCGCGGTGAGCGCGGTGCCGTTCGAGGTGGAGCTCTCCTGGACGGTGATCGACTACCACCGCATGCAGAGGTGCAGCCGCTGCCACCCGGACGGCTGGTGCCCGAGGGCTGCGGTCGCCCGGGCGCGGATCGTGGCGTGGCGACGGGCGGTGGGTCGTGCACCCATTCAAGAGTGGTGACCTCCTGCACCTCACGCAGGCGGCCAGCGTCCAGTTCTCCCGGCCGTTCCTCCTCCGGCTGATCCGCGTACTCGAAGACCGGATCACGTACGACGGGTGGGTCTGGATCGAGGGGTACGAGCTGGACGCCCGGGGCGAGGCGGTAGCCCGGCGGGAACTCTTCGTCCAGCTCGCCGGTCTCCGGAAGCTCGCTCCGTCGCCCCGTCCGGCGGTCTCCCCGGACCGTAGGGGGCCTGCGCCCGTCCGGAAGGGCGCCCCGATCCGCAGAGTAAAGGGATCTCTCTAGTCCAGATCGTTTCGGGGTTTCGGGCGGGGTCGGTCAAGACCCTCCAAACCCCGCCGCAGCTCGTCTCTGTACGGATTGTTCAGAAGGAATGAAGAACTGGCCGGTAGCTTGGTGACGCATTTTCTGCTGGCTGATTCCTGTTGGAGATGACGTGAAAAAGCGCAAAGCTCTAACGGCCGCGTTCGCTACCACCGCGGCCGTCGTGGCCTCGGTGGCGGTCGCGCCGACGGCCGCACAGGCGGCGTACCGGTGCGCCGAGAAGATCAAGGAGGTCTGCTTCTACGAGAACTTCGGCTGGACGGGTTCGACCATGGCGTTCCGGACCGCCGATGCCGGCGCCAGCTTCGCCGACTTCCGCTGGTACCAGTACACCAACGGAAACAACCTGAACGATTCAGCGTCCTCCGTGTGGAACGGCACTGATCACACGATCGGTGTCTTCGAGCACGGCTTCGCCGCTGGCTCTGGCGGCGGCAGGATCACGTTCGTCCCCGAGCACAGCGGAGTGGATTTCCGGGGTGGCGGGAACGAGATTCCGAACGATTCCGCGTCAGCGTTCACGGTGTTCTACGACTGAGCCTTGTCGTGACCGCCCGCGCTGGCAAAAGGTTCTCCTCCGCCGACGCCTCGGCCCTGGTCGGCCTCGGTCTTGGTCGCCGTAGCGGGATTCGTCTCGGTACGTGACCTGAATAGCAGCAGCACGGTCGGCGGTAGCAGGACGAACCCGGTGAGGATGATCGACGCGGCCGTGCCGATCGCGTCCGCCACCACACCGCCGAGCAGCACGCCGACGATCGAGAAATTGATCATGACGGCGTTGAGCAGGGCGACTCCCCGCCCGCGGAGATCCTCGGGAAGGTCGCGGAGCAGGATGTTCGCCACCGGCACCTGCACCAGACTCATGCCCAGGCCGGCCAGCGCGCACCACACGCAGACCAGCACCAGGCCACTGGCCGGCCAGCGGTCGTCGATCGGCCACAGCACCAGCAGGGACACGGCGAAGAGGGCCACCGCGCCGGCCAGCAATCCGGTCAGCGAGAGCCGCCGGACCAGGGCCGGCCCGAGGAATGCCCCGATGATCGCGCCGCCGCCCAGCATGGCCTGGGCAAGACCGAACTCGAAGGCGGCCAGGTCGAATCCGGTCAGCAGTTGCGTGTTCACATTTGTGGTGAACAGGCCGATCGCCAGCATCACCGGGACCATCGCCCAGGCCAACATTCGCAGCGACCCGATGCTCAGTACACCGCTGACGCCGGTGCGCAGTGAACTCCAGTACTGCCCCAGGCCGGACACCACCACCGTGGTCTCCTTGAGCACCGCGATGCTGCCCAGCAGGAGCGCCGAGACCACGAAGGTCGCGGCATTGACCACGAACGACAGCCTGACGCCGGCCACCACGATCAGCAGACCGCCGAGCAGCGGTCCGGCCAGGTTCAGCGCCTGCACGGTGCTCTGGAACAGGGCGATGGCGACCGGGATGCTGTGCCGGCCGACGACCTTGGGGATGGCGGCCATCCGGGCGGTCTCGAACACCGCCCTGCCCAACCCCTCCAGGAAGATCAGCAGCAACAGCGCCCAGGCCGAGTCCACTGCGAAGACCATCGCCAGGACGATCACCACGCGGGCCAGGTCCGAGCCGACCAGCAGCACGCGGGGCGACATCCGGTCCACCAGGGGACCGATGAACGCGCCGAGCACTCCCGACGGCAGCAGCTGCGCGATGATGATCGCGGCGATGAACAGGGCCGGCGAGTCGGTCAGATCAGCCGCCACATAGATCACGGTGACCTTGGCGATCCCGTCGCCGAGGAACGAGGTGACCACCGCCAGCCAATAGCGAATGTAGACCTGGTCCCGCAGTAGTTCCCGCACGATCACTCTCCCTGCCGCACCGGCCCGCCGCCGATGCTCACACATCCGCCAGTTCCGCCTCGATCCCGTTTATCTGCCCCTAGCGTGGAAAAGGCCACCTCGGGTACGAGGGACGGAGAGGCCATGACAACCACCGCCCACGAGCGCGGGCTCGACCGAGTCGGCCTCCGACTTCCGGGGGTCGTGCTGGGCCTGGGACTCGGCGGCTTCGCCGACGGGATCTTCCTGCACCAGGTCTTCCAGTGGCACCACATGCTCACCAGCACCAATTCCGATCGCATCGGGGTGCGGTACTACAACCCGCACACCGTCTCCGGTCTGGAGATGAACACCGTCTGGGACGGCATCTTCCACGTCGTGTGCTGGCTGTCGGTCCTGGTGGGTCTGGCCATCCTGTACTCCCGGGTCACCCACGACCGGCGCGCGGTGTGGGGTTCGCGGGTGCTGTGGGGCTGGATCATCGCGGGTTGGGGGTTGTTCAACCTCGTCGAAGGCGTGGTGGACCACCAGATCCTCGGCATCCACCATGTTCGCGGTGGCCCGCACCAACTCTGGTGGGACATCGGATTCCTCGTCTTCGGCGCGTTGCTGCTGGTCGGTGGATGGTTCATCCAGCGCGGTGGCAAGGTCGCCGACGCCCACCGCGTGGCCTGATGGGTCCTCACCTGCACCACGAGGGTGTCGCGCCGGGCCTGGCCGAGACGGTGGTGCCCGCCATCGTCCTGCTCGCCTGCGCGGGTGTTTATCTCCACCTGGCGGGACGGGCGCGCCGCCGGAACGCCGTGCAGGGTTGGAACCCATGGCGTACGACCAGCTTCGTACTCGGGCTGCTCCTGCTGGCCGTGGCGCTCCTGCCGCCGCTGGCGCCCTCCGCCCACACGGACTTCCGCGGCCACATGGCCCAACACCTGCTCATCGGCATGTACGCCCCGCTCGCGCTGGTCCTCGCGGCCCCGGTCACGTTGCTGCTGCGGGCTCTGCCCGTGCCCCGCGCCCGCCGACTGGCCGCGCTGCTGCACACCGTTCCGGTCCGGGTGCTGACCCACCCGGCGGTGGCCTTTCTGCTCTCCACCGCCAGCCTCGCGGTGCTCTACTTCACCCCGCTCTACCACCTCTTCACCGGCGATCCGGTCGGTCACTGGCTGCTGCACACTCACTTCCTGCTCTCCGGCTGCCTGTTCGCCTACGTCGTCGCCGGTCCCGACCCGGCGCCCCGACGGCCCGGGGTCCGCACCCGGCTGGTCTACCTCGGTCTGGCGATCGCGACCCACGCCGTCATCTCGCAACTCATGTACGGCGGTTTCTGGGTCGACATCCACGCCCCTATCAGCCAGGTCCAGGGCGGGGCGCAGATCATGTACTACGGCGGGGACATCGCCGAACTGCTTCTCGCCGCCGCCCTCGTGGCGACCTGGCGACCCGAACGCCGCAACCGGTCCGGCGACACCCCCGCGCCGCAGCCCTCGCCCGTGGTATCAATCTTCGATAGGTGATAAATCCGGGCAAATTCGGGCGGCGTGATGTCGACAGGCGCAGCGGGGCTGCTTCGCAGGTCGGACCAGCCGCAGCGGCCGAGCCTCCTGGAACTCTTCTTCGACCTGGTGTTCGTCTTCGCGCTCAACCGGGTCTCCCATCGGCTCGTCGAGGATCTGACCGAGCGGGGAACGGTCCTCGCCGAAGTCGGCGAGACGGTCCTGTTGCTGATGGCCTTCATGTCGCTGTGGTTCGTCACGGCGTGGGTCACCGATCTCTACAGTTCCGAGCGGCCACAGGTCCAGTTCGTGGTCTACACGGCCATGCTCGGCGCTCTCATGATGGCGGTCGCGGTGCCACAGGCGTTCGGTGTCGGAGGTCTGGTCTTCGCCGGCTCGTACGTGGCGGTGCACATCATCCGTGGCCTCGTCATCGTTCCGGCGTTGCGCGGTCTCGAGGCGCAGAGCCGGGCGGCGGGGGTGCTCCTGTGGTTCTCGATGTCCGCCGTGCCGTGGATCGTCGGAGCGCTCCTGCCGGACGCGGCGCGGTCGGTGCTGTGGGCGCTCGCGCTCGCCATCGACGGCACGGCGCTGCTGCTCTTCTACCCGGCGCCGTGGAACATCTCCAGCCGACCCAGGTGGCCCGTGTCGGCGGAGTACATCTCCGAGCGGTACCGGCAGTTCTTCATCGTCGCGCTCGGTGAGTTGATCCTGACCACCGGATCGGCCTACAGCGACACGTCGTTCCAGGAGGGCGGCGCCGCCGCGGCGTTCGCCGTCTCGTTCGCCACGACCGTGCTGATGTTCCGCGTGTACCTCTTCAAGGCGGGCCAGTTGCTGCCTGGGGCGCTCACCGCCGCCCGTGACCCGGCGCACCTCATCCGGGAGGCGTTCATCGCCCACATGCTCATGATCGTCGGCACCGTCGCCATCGCCGTCGGCTACGAAATCGTGATCACCCACCCGTTCGGGCACACCGAGGCGTCCTGGATCGTCGCGATCCTCGGCGGACCGGTGCTGTTCCTGGCCGGACGTTCCCTGGTCGAACACGCGGTGTTCGCGCGGGTGTCCCGCTCCCGCATGATCGGCGCTGTCCTGCTGGTCGCCGTCTCGCCCGTGATGATCTACGTTCCCCCACTGGTGGTGGCCGGCACCGCCGTCGTCGTCCTGGCCGGCATTGCCATCTCGGACGCGATCCGCGCCTCGGGTAAACCCCCCGAGCAGCCGCACCCACCCGGCACCGGACGTTGACGAGTGGTCTCTGGCCGGGCCGGGCCGAACGGCCCGGCCCGGATGTTCAGAACCGGCGGTGGGTCATGGGCTGGTGCAGGTTGGCGACGGGTTGGTCGGCGTACCGGAGCCGAGGAAGCCGAACGTCGTCGTGCCGCCCGGGGCGAGCGAGCCGTTGTAGGTGGCGTTGCGGACGGTCGCGGTCGAGCCGCTGGTGCTCAGCGTGCCGTTCCAGACCTGGCTGATGCTCTGCCCGTTGCCGAGGGTCCAGCGGACGGTCCACCCGTTGACGGCGGTGGTGCCGGCGGTAACGGTGACCTCACCCTGGAAGCCTCCCGACCATGAGTTGACCGTGTGGTAGGCCGCGGTGCAGGCGGCGTCGGACGGTGGCGGCGTCGTCGGGGGCGGTGTGGTGGGCGGCGGCGTCGTGGGTGGCGGCGTGGTCGGTGGCGGTGTGGTCGGTGGCGGCGTGGTCGGCGTACCCGTGGTGGGTGGCGGCGTCGGTTCACCCGGCGGCACCAGGGGGCAGGTGTTGCTGTACCGCGAGACGCCCCGGCTGTCCGCCAGCGGGCAGAGGAACTGGGTGTAGCGCGTGTCGTTGTCGAGGAACGTCTTCAGCCAGGGGATCAGGAGGCGCATCTCGGTCGGGTTCGACCTGGTGAAGGAGAGGTGGTCGTTGCCGGCCAGCTCGGCCCAGGCGTGTTCCACCGAGGCCGGCAGGCTGTTGTAGATGCCCTGGACGTACGAGGGCGTGACCGTCCCGTCGTTCTGGCCCGACAGGAGCATGGTGGGCACCTGCGTGCTGGACATGTTCAGGTTGTTTCCGGGGGTGCCGGGCGCGAGACCGACCGCCGTCTTCAGGGTGGGCCGCCGCAGCGAGGCGAGCAGGGTGCCCGCGCCGCCCGCCGAGTGGCCCATGACGCCCAGCCGGTTCGGATCGACCCGGTTGCGGACCGGGCTCGTACGGGTGAGGTAGTCAAGCGCGGCGAGCAGCTGGGTGGCCCGGGCGTCGGCGCCGTCGGTACGACTGTTGGTCTCGATGCCGATCACCACGAACCCGAAGGACGCCAGCCAGGGGCCCATCCAGGCCTCCTCGTTGGCGAACAGGGCGGAGTAACCGGGGACGATCGCGACCGCGCCCCAGGTGCCCAGGCTGGTGTCGGTGGGGTAGTAGACGTACCCACCGTTGAAGCCGTTTCCGGCCGGGACGGTCGCCTGCGTCGTGGCGAACGGCCCCCGGGTGGCGGCGACGCTGGCCAGGGTGGGATCCGGTCCCCGCTGGTACGGGCTGTCCGCGGCCGCCGCGTCCCGGGTCGCCGTGGCCAGGGCCAGGCCGAGAACCACCGCGAGTCCGGCCGTCAGCCAGCGTGTCGGCGTCTTCATCGACGGCTCCACTGCTGGTTGGTCTGGCCCGTGCACGTCCAGAGGACGAGCTTGGTGCCGTTGCCGGTGCCCTGGTTGTAGGGGTCCAGGCAGAGGCCGGACTGCACGCCGGTGATGGTGCCGTTGGCGTTGACGTTCCACTGCTGGTTCGTTCCGCCGTGGCAGTCGTAGATGGTGACCAGGGTGCCCGGCGAGGTGCCGTAGCCGGCGGCGTCGAGGCACTTGTTGCCGTACACCGTCAGGGCCTTGCCGGACGTGTAGGTCCACTGCTGGTTGGTGCGGCCGTGGCAGTCCCACAACTGCACCTGGGTGCCGTTGGTGGTGGAGGAGCCGGGGACGTCGACGCACCGGCCGGAGAGCGTGCCCACGATGGTGGTCGTGGTGGTCGGGTCGCCGCCGCTGCTCGGGTTGCCGATGCTGCCGGGGACCGACTGCAACGCGCTGTACCAGCGGGCGGCCATCTTGTCGTACCCGCCGGCGGTGGGATGGATGCCGTCGATCAGGTCGGCGGTGGTGAGGGCGCTGTGCATGTCGACGAGGTGCACGCGCTTACCGGCGCTGACCTTGCTCTGCACGATGCCGGGGATCGCCGCGTTGAAGGTGCGGACGGCGTTCTCCTGGTTGCTGTTGGAGAGCGGGATGAGTTGCGCGACGAATACCTCGGCGGTGGGCACGGTGGTGGTGATCTTGTCGATCAGCGTGGAGAGCCGGTTCGGCGCGGTGCTCACGTTGTAGTTCTGCAGGATGTCGTTGGTGCCGATGTGCAGCAGCACGGTCGCCGGCCGTTGGGTGTTCAGCCAGTTGACGATGTTCGCGTCGATCTGGTCGATCCGCCAGCCGGGATGCCCCTGGTGGTCGTGGTCGCCCAGGCTGGCCGGCCCGTTGAACTGCGATCCGACGAAGTCCACCGTGTACCGGCCGCTGGCGAGCCGCTGCCAGAGTCCGATGCGGTACCCGCCGGGCACCTGCGTGCCCTCGGTGATGGAGTCACCGAGGGGCATCACCCGTACCCCACCGTTGGACTCTGCGCTGGCGGGACTGGTGGGTGTTACCACCCCGGCGATCACGACACCGAGCGCGGCGAGCGTCGCGAGCCATCGTGCCCTCTTTCGCATGGATCTCTCCCCTGGTTGGTCGAGCTGGCCGAGGGCGTTGGCCGATCGGTAGGACCGCCACGGGCAGCCGGCAACCTCGGGAGCCGGCGGACCGAGCAGCCGCCGGCTGCCGGGCGTGGCCCGGCTCGCGCCGATCGTCGGATCGGCACGGCGTTGCTGCCTCAGCACTGGGACGAGTGTGAGCGTTAACAGAGATGAGTGTAGATTCATCGGCCCGATCTGGTCTACCTCGACGGCGCCGTGCCCCTAGCTCGCCAGGGCGGGGGCGCGGAGCCGCCAGGTGTCGCTGAGCGTGATACCGACCAGGACGGCCGCCGCCACGACCGTGACGAGGACGGGGTCGAGCAGCACCAGCACGGGCGTCGCGCCGACCAGCAGCGCCAGCCAGGCCAGGCGCGATTTCGGTAGCTGGCCCAGGAGCACGTACTCGGAGTTCATCCGTCCGACCACGAACAGGACCGGTCCGCCGACGATGAGAAGGACCCAGCTCGCCGGGGTGGTGCGCAGGGGCTCGTGGAGTACGAGGTCCACGCCGGCGGACGTGGCGATGACCCCGGTCACCACCAGGGCGTAGACGTACGGCGCCAGGTACACCGAATGGCGTGGTCGCCAGTGCGCCGACCGGTCGACGAGCTTGTTGCTCTGGAGCACGTAGATCTGCCAGAACAGCAGCGCCGTGAGGATCGCGGCGGCGAACGTGATCGCTCGGGCCGGAGTGTGCGAAGTGCCGCCGAACGTCAGCGTGGTCATCAACGTCAGCTCACCGAGCGCCAGGATCGCGATCTGTTGGTAGCGCTCGCCGAAATGGACGCTCAACTGGCTGTACTGCTCCAGCGGTATCCGTCCGCGCAGTGGCGTCGGGTAGCGCAACGCCGCCGCCAGGTAGTCGATCGCGAGCGCGCCGACCCAGAGGCCGGTACGCCAACCCTGCTCGGCGAGGCCGCCGGCGACCCACAGCACTCCGGACACGACGAACCAGAAGAGGAAGCGCTCCTCCCGGGCGTGCGCCCGGCGCGGACGCAGCGCGATGATCAGCGTGATTCCCCGGGCCAGATGGAGGCCGACGTACGCGACGGCGAAGAGGAGGCCCCGCCCGCCGTACGCGCCCGGTAGGGCGACCGCGATCAGGGACACACCGACCATCGTGCAGACGACCACACCCTGGACCGCCCGGAGCTGCGGATCGTAGAACTCGGTGGTGTTCACCGTCACCGACCAGGTCCACCAGGCGGCCAACAGCAGGACGAGTCGCTGCCCGAGCCCACCCCAGGTGGGATCGGCGGCCAACTGCATCGACAGCTGCGCGAACACGGCCACGTAGAAGACGTCGAAGAACAACTCCAGAAGGGTGGCCCGAGCCGACGAGGTGGGCTTCCGTCGTGGCCCGGTCGGGTCCGCCCTCGTCATGGGTCCGCCACTCCCGCCGTCGTCGTCCGCCAACGCTGCCGCGACGACGCCTGACGTCCGAACCCGGTGGCGTGCGGCACACGGCTACCAACGAGCGAGTCGGCCCGGGGATACCTCGGCGGGCGAGGCGACCCAGAGGCAACAGGGACGTAACCAGAATGTCCTCATCTGAGCTGAACCCCGGGCCCTGCTGGCCCGTTTGGGTTGTCGTCACATCAGAGCTGCGCGCCGGGAACGGCACCTCCGACCACTGTGACCGTTGGGCCGAACGAGGAGACACGTATGCCGGACATCGTGGAAGCCGACTGCATCGAGTTCGCCAGCACCTGGGTCCCGTCCGGTCAGTGGCTCAGCCTGGACGGCGGTCCGGTGCCGGACGCCGTGTACGACACGAGGGCGCTTCCCGGCCTGCACCAGGTGCACATCGACCCGGCCGCGATCGACGCCGCCCACATCGCCGCCACCCTGAGCAACCAACCGCTGGACGTGATCGCGTCGATGGTGCACGTCCCCTCGGCGCTCGAGGCCGGCCTGGATGCCGTCGCCGCCCGCGCCGACCATCTCGGCCTGCCCGTCCTCGTCCGTTCCCCGGCGTCGGTCGAGCTGACCGGGCCGCGGGTGGTGCCCTTCGAGATGCACGAGGACCCAGGTGCCGTCCTCGTGCTGCCGACCGAACATCTGGCGGACGTGCTCTCCCGCGCCGGTGGGACGGATGCTGACCTCCGTACGCTGCTGCCGCAGGTCAACCCGTGGCACGGTGAGGGCGGGGACTTCACCACCAACTGCGTGCTGAGCGCCATCGGCGTCGACATCTCCCTCAGGGAGGGCGGGGCGTTCCAGGTGCCGCCGTCGGAGGCGATGCCCGCCGAATATCTGGTGAACTATGCCGGCAGGCCAATGGCGACGGTGCCCGATCTGGCCTTCGTCACGACCCTCATGACCTCCGCTCCGCAGGGCAGCCGCGGGATCCTGCTCGTGGGCAGCCCGGCGGAGGTATCCCACGCCTTCAACGTGGTGCGCGACAGGAACGGCCTCGCCTTCCTCGACGGCACGCGTGGCGTCGAAGTGGACCCGGCCGAGTTCGACGGTGCCCACCTGCGCTTCGTCGCGACGACCGACGGCGTGCTCGACGGTCCGCTGGACCCGGCCCTCGACCAGGGGCACGAGGGCCTGGCCGGTATGTACGGCGGATACGGCCACGGTGGCCAGTACGGCGGCCACCACGTTGGGCAGCACAATCCCCGACCCGTTAGGACGCACAACGCCGCATTGGCGGCCCGGATGCAGGCCGAGCAGGCTGCGCTGCAAACGCAACTGGCGGCAATGCCCAACCTCGACGAAGTTGGCCGGCGCATCTTCGAGGCGGTGCAGAGGGCGCTGCCTTATGGCGCCGCCAACCAAGCTGAGGATTACTCCAGGTCAGGAGGCGAGGTCGACCGCCGACTCAGGATCGCCCGAGCCGGCTTGGCACCCACCTTGAGTCAGCTCGCTACCATCGCGGCACGGGCCGCCGCCGCTCGGGCCGTGCGGGCGGGCAACTGCGACGAGCACGCGGCTGTCTCATTCGCGGACGCCAACAAGCGGGTCCACAAGCACCTGGCGTCGCTTCCTGCCGGTACCCAGATCGCCCACGTCATGGTGCCCGGCCACGTGTTCGTGGTTATCGGTGTTCCAGGTCGGCTTGATCTTCAGGTCGTCGTGGACCCGTGGCAGAAGGACGCCGCGGTGACACGTGCGACGCAATTCAACTTCCCGCTGACCACTCCGCCAGCGACCTACTTCTGGCATAAGCCGGACGGCTCTGACCTGGTCAAATGGGCCACCGACAGCCGCCTCGTCGACCCGAGTGTGTTCCAGGACCACATGGACCTCGGTCGGGACGGCGTCAGCATGGATCAGGCATTCGCCGAGCGGTCCGGTTTCATGTACGACCACCGCATGAATCCGCAGCCTCCGACCCAGGCCCCGGCGGCCTACGGAGCGGCGCCAATGCCTCCCGGCTACGGAGCGGTGCCAGCGCCCCCCGGCTACGGAGCGGTGCCAGCGACTGCTTACGGGCACGCCCCGCCGGCTCCGGCGACGTACGGGACGACCGCTTTCGGCGGGCACGCTGCCCCGGCCGCATACGGTACGTCGACCTATGGTGGGCACTCTACGACGAACCCTTATGCGTCGGCTTCCATGTACGGGCCACCCACGGTGCCTCCCGCACCCGGCGGCCACCACGCGTACGGGCACGCTGGGCCGTCGACCTATGGCGGCCACTATTACGCGGACATGGACACGACTGGCGGCACCCAAGAGATGTTCGCCGTCGAGGCGCCGTCGGACCTGTCGGCGGACGCGGTGGCGGACGCCTATCCGTTCCTGCGGAGGGTTAATCCCAACCTTCCGGAAGATTCGCTCGTCAGCGGCAACCCGTTCACCGACAACTGCGTGATCGCAACCTTCGCCACCGACCTGTCACTCGCCTCGGGCGACGCGCACCAGGCCAGCGGCGTGGACGTGCCGCAGGTTCCCACCGACCGGTCCGGGCTTCCGGCGATACACCTCGCCAACTGGCAGACGCAGCAGCTCGGCCTGCCGGACGGCGAGTACCGCGCCTACTCGATGGGAGACCTCGAAGCCATCCGCGACGTCATGCGCAACGCGCCGGACGGCTCGCGCGGGATCGTGTTGGTCCGTGGCCTGAACACTCCCGCCGCGCACTCGTTCAACGTGGTGCGGGACAGGCACGGCGTGAACTTCCTGGACGGCCAGCGGCACGGGCTCGCCCGGGTCCCGGAGACCCTGGTGGCCGTGGCGTTCCTGCCGCTCACGCACGGGATCGAGGTGCCGGATTCGTACTCGACCATCACACTGCCCGAACGCGCCGACAGCGAGGTTTCCGACACGGGAGTGCCGGCGACGGCCGCCGGTCCGGGCCAGGAGCACGCCGGCGAGCCGGTCGAGGCGCTCGCGCCGCCGACCTGGTCGCTGCGTCCACCCACCGGTGTCACGACGCACGGCGACGTGCACGTCATCTCGTCCGACGGCCGGGCCGTGCCGCAGCGGTTCGTCGACCACCTGGCCTCGCAGGCCGACGCCGACCACCCGGTGATCGTGCTGAACGCGCCGCGCCCCGACAAATCGGCGCTCGCGACCGATGTCGCCACCCTCAACTACCTGCTCGAACAGTTCGCCCAACGCGCCCAGCTTCCGGTGGTGGTCAGCCGTGGCAAGGCCCATGGTGACCTGCTCGACGTCGCCGCGCGGTACGGCGCCACGGTCCTGGAGCCGACCCTGGCGAGGGCCGGCGGCCTGGGTATCCAGCTCGACCAGCACCAGTGGAAGGCGATCTCCCCGAGGCAGGAGGAGGGACGCGTCGACGCCGCGAACGCCTCCGAAGACGTGTGGCCCGAGATCACCGCCGGGGTCCTGGGCGCGGCGACCAGAATGGCCCGGCCGACCGAGGCGGTCACCCGTGTCGACGACGCGTTCGGCGAGCTGATCTGGGCCCGCGACCTCGAGGCGAGCCGGGAGGTCTTCCAGCGGTTGGCCGAGCAGTGGTCCCCGGAGCGGATGAAGGCGGGCCTGGAGCAGGTCAACCAGATGAAGGCTCGGGTGCCGGACCAGCCGGCGTTGAGCGTCTTCGCCCCGGTACTGGAGTTCGGCGCGGTCGGCCAGGCCGGCATCGTCTTCGACTACGCGAGCGCCCAGCCGGAGCTGCGACCCAAGGTGCTGCTCAACGCGGTGGGTCAACTCGACGCCGAGGGCAAGCTCAACCGGCCCGGCCCCGTCGAGGGCGGCGTCACCACGGAACGGCTGGCGGCGATGGTCGGTGATGTCGGCGTCACCGACATCACCAAGTCGGTGCTCCACGTGCTGGGCCAGATCAAGGCGCACGAGTTCGACAGCGCCCAGGGCTTCATCGACGCCAACAAGGGCAAACTCACGACGGAGCAGAAGGGCCAGTGGGTGGACGCCATCGCCGGCCTGGTGCAGACGATGGAGGGCCACGCCGACCAGCTCCGGCAGCTCTCCGAGGGCGTTCTGCAGTGTTGATGACTGTCGGCGTGGCCGCAGGCCAGGGCCGCCGCCGAGCGCCGGTGCGCGGCGGTGGTCCTGGTCACTGACCTGCGCGCCGGTCTGTGGCAGCGTGCAGGGCGACCGTCGCCGTACCGAGAGAAGGGGCCATGCTTCCCAGGGCCGCCGAGTCGCACCCGCCGTCTCCCGTCGTCGAGCTGTGCGACGTGACCTTCCGGCGGGACGGCAAGCAGATCCTGCACGGCATCGACCTCACCGTGGGCGAGGGTGAGCACTGGGCGTTGCTCGGCCCGAACGGCGCGGGCAAGAGCACGCTGCTGGGCTTCTGTGGCGCGCTCACCCATCCGACCTCGGGGACCGTACGGATCCTCGGTCAACGACTGGGCCGCGTCGACCTGCAACAGCTCCGCAGGGCGATCGGGCACGTGAACCCCCGTCATCCGCTGCGGTCGCCCCTGACGATCCGGGAGGTCGTCCTGACCGGGCTCGTCGGGTCGATCGACCTGCCGCCGCGTTGGCAGCCGACCCCTGACGACGTTGACCGGGCGGACTCCCTGTTGGGCATGTTCGGGCTCGCCGACCGGGCCGACGAGCGCTGGCCCACCCTCTCGCAGGGCGAGCGGGGTCGTGCCCTGATCGTCCGGGCACTTCTCAGTCAGCCGCGACTGTTGCTGCTGGACGAGCCCTCGACCGGTCTCGACGTCGCGGCCCGCGAACAGTTGCTCGAGACCATCGACCTGCTCCGCGAGACCCACCCCCGCCTCGCCTCGATCATGGTGACCCACCACCTCGAGGAACTTCCGGCGACGACCACCCACGCGCTGTTGATCAGCGGCGGCAGCGTGGTCGCCGCCGGCCCGGCCGCCGAGACGGTCACCACCGCGCAGGTGTCGGCGGCCTTCGCGCACCCCATCGAGGTACGCCACGAGGACGGACGTTGGGCGGCCCGCGCCGGATCCGTCCGCCGAGTGGCGGCCGCCGCCGGCTGAACCCCGATTCGGGTACGCCTCCGGGGTGAACGGTCGATCAGATATGGCGGGATTTTGATCGCAGTGCGGATTTCGCTCGTAAATATTCGTGGGGCGGATTTCGCCCACTCGAATCGGAGGAATCCCATGCAGAAGACGTCTCGATCCCGTTTCCGGGGACTCCTGGTCCTCGGTGTGGCAGGTGTCCTCGCGGCGGCCGGCGCGGTGACGCATCAGGCGTCCGCCGCCGAGGTGGCCGCCCCGGCTGCCGTGGGCGCCGACGCCCGCCGGGTCGACATCCCGCGTATCGCCAAGGCGATCAAGCCGCCGGCGGGATCCCGGCCGGTGGGCGCGTACGTCGTCACCAGCGGGACGCAGACCTACACCTGCACCGGTGGCGTGTTCACCGGAGCCTCCGTGCCGGAGGCTCAGCTCGTCGGGACCGGCGGCCGGATCCACCACTTCAAGGGACCGAGCTGGCAGTCCCTGCGCGACAACTCCCTGATCACCGCCAAGAAGACGGCCGAGAGCCCGCGAGCGGGAACGATTCCGGAGCTGCTGCTGACGGTGGACAGCCACGGCGGCAGCGGCATGCTCGGCAATGTGGCGTACATCAGTCGGCTCCTGACCTCGGGCGGCGCCGCCCCGGCGGGCGCCTGCACGGACGGCGCCACGACGGCGGTGCCGTACGGCGCGGTCTACGTCTTCTGGGCGGCGAAGCGGTAACCCGCGGCGCGGGTCACCGGTGGCGGCGGTGGTGGACGATCAGCGCTCCGGCGCTGATCACCGCGACCAGGCCGAACGCCGACCCGAGCCACGGGTTTCCGACGACCGTCGTCAGCGCGGCGTTTGCCGCCGCGCTGAGGAACAGGACCAGCCACAGCAGCGGACGGAGCAGGCCGCCGGGTCGTTCCGGCGTGCGGTCCGGGGCCTCGGTGAGGGGGTACGGGTTGGTCATCGCTGTCTCCTTCGTTGATGTCCGACGACACCATCGACGCTAGGTCGCCGGCCGGTCGGCAACGATCCCCCCAGCTCGACAACCGCTGGTACAGCAGGCTGTACTTTCCGCCGCGGACACTGCCGAGGGAGCCCACCGTGACCTATGTTGGCGCGGGAGGTGGGTGGCGATGGCATACGTGCGAGGCCGGTTCCGCGCCTCGGTCGACGCCCTCGAACACCTCGTCGGTGGGTTGGGCACCGCGCTGCTCGCGTTGGGCGCGTTGCTGTGGGCGATGGTCGTGGCGCTGATCTGCCTGACCGGGTTGGGGCGGCGACTGGTGCCCGGCGCATTGCAGGCGGTGCGCTCGGTGGCCGATCGGGAGCGTGCCCGGCTGTCCCGCTGGGGCACGCCGATCCCCGCCCCCGGGCCGGTGCAGGAGGGGCTGCGGGAGGCGGCACGTGACCCGTTCGTCCGCCGGGAGGTCGGCTGGATCACGCTCCACTCGGTCATCGGACTGTTGTCGGGGCTGGTCGGCCTCGCCCTGCCGCTCAACGCCGTCCAGGACATCACCTTCCCGCTGTGGTACCGGCTGGTCTCCCCGGAGGACGGCGCTCCGGGGATCGTCTGGTGGCGCGTCGACGGGCTGTCCGAGGCGCTCCTGGTGGGCCTGCTCGGGGTGGGCTGGCTGGTCGCCGCGATCGGCTTGGGTCCGGCGCTGGCCCGTGTCCAGGCATGGCCGGGCCGGCTGCTGCTGCCTCCGCCACCGGGGATCGACCTGTCGCTGCGGGTGGCCGCGCTGACCGCCACCCGGGCCGCCGCGCTGGACGCCCACGCGCTCGAGCTGCGCCGCATCGAGCGGTCGTTGCACGACGGCACGCAGAATCGGCTGGTCGCGGTCAACGTGCTGCTGGGGGCGGCGCGGCGGGCCGTGCGGCGCGACCCCGACCGCGCCGACGAGATCCTCGGGCAGGCGCAGGACGCGGCGGAACAGGCGCTCGGCGAACTTCGTACGGTGGTGCGGGGCATCCTGCCGCCCGTGCTGGACGATCGGGGCCTCGCCGGCGCGCTGGCGGGCCTGGCCGCCAGTTGCGCGGTGCCCTGCCGGCTCACCGTCGACGTGGCCGTCCGCTGCGCGGCATCGGTCGAGGCCACCGCGTACTTCGTGGTGGCCGAGGCGCTGACCAACGTCGTCCGGCACAGCGGCGCGAGCCGGGTCGACGTCGCCGTACGCCGTGAGCAGGGCCTGCTCCTGGTGAGCATCGAGGACGACGGGCACGGTGGCGCTGACGAGGCAGCCGGCTCCGGGCTCACCGGCATCCGCCGGCGGGTCGAGGCGTACGACGGGCGGATGACACTGACCAGCCCACCGGGAGGACCGACGAGGATGCGTGTGGAGTTGCCGTGCGGATCGTGATCGCGGAGGACGACCCGCTGCTGCGCGAGGGGTTGGCGCTGCTGTTGCGGGCGGAGGAGTTGGACGTGGTGGCCACGGCGGGCACGCCGGGCGAGTTCCTGGTCGCCGTCGACGAGCACGCGCCGGACGTGGCGATCGTGGACGTACGGATGCCGCCTACCCACACGGACGAGGGCATCGTCGCCGCGGTGGAGGCCCGGCGGCGTCGTCCCGGCCTCGCGGTGCTGGTCCTCTCGGCGTACGTGGAGCAGGCGTTCGCCACCGAACTGTTCTCCGTGGGCGCCGTCGGGCTCGGCTATCTGTTGAAGGAGCGGGTGGGCCGGGTCGAGGAGTTCCTCACCGCGCTGCGCCGTGTCGCCGAGGGCGGCAGCGTCATCGACCCCGAGGTGGTGGCCCAACTGCTCGCCCGCAACCGCCGGACGGACACCGCGTTGGGTGAGCTGTCGCCCCGCGAGCGCGAGGTGCTGGGCCTGATGGCCGAGGGGCTGGGCAACACCGCGATAGCCGAGCGGCTCTTCGTCACCGAAGGCGCGGTGCACAAGCACATCCGCAGCATCTTCGCGAAACTCCAGCTACCGCCGGACGACAGTGCCGACCGCCGGGTCACCGCGGTGCTGCGTTACCTGGACGGCGGGCAGCGGTAGCCCCGGAACCGCCTGCCCGACGCCCCGCGATGAGGGCACCGGGCAGGCGGCGACGCTCAGAGAGCGATCCGGTCGAACTTCTCCCAGGTGCTGATCGACGTCCGGTTGGCGATGAGCGGCTTGGTGCCCTTGCTCTCGGCCACCACGTACCTACCGTTGGCCGCGGCGCGCAGGCTGATCGTGCCGTCCGAGTTGTTGACGATGGTGAACTTCTCCCACGTGCTGACCTTGGTCCGGTTGGCGATCAGCGGCTTGGTGCCCTTGCTCTCCGCCGTCACGTACCGACCGTTGGACCGGGAGCGGAGGGCGACGTAGCCGCCGCCGGCGTTGATCACGTCGAACTGCTCCCACCGGGCGACAGTGGTGCGGTTGGCCAGCAGCGGCTTGGCACCGGCGCTCTCGGCCACCACGTAGCGCTTGTTCGCCCGTGCGCGCAGGGCGACGGGAGGCGCCGCCACCGGTGCGCCGGTCAGCTTGGTGAGGGCCGCGTAGGTGCCGTTGAAGACGTTCTGGCTGTAGTTGCCGGCCTGGCTCGTGTTGCCGGCGGCGTACTGCCAGATGGTCTCCGTGGTCCAACCCGCCGGCAGCGGCGGGCGAGCGGTGGTGTAGCCGGCGATGTCCAACGGGTTCGCGCCGAACGAGGCGTTCTTGCCGGTGCAGGGATTCCAGTAGTTGGTGTTCGTGTAGATCATCACGGGTCGGCCGATGCGGGCCTTGACCTGGTCGGTGAAGGACCTGATCCAGTTCGACATCTCGGTCGGGGTCAGCCCGTAACAGGTAGGCGCGCCGGACCAGTACGGCCACTCGATGTCGACCATCGGTACGAGGGTCTGGCCGTCCTTGGTGAACTTGGCGCTGTCGACGAAGAAGTTGGCCTCGTTGACCGGGTCGCGCTTGTCCGGACGGGCGAAATGGTAGGCGCCGACGAGAAGTCCGGCGTCCTTGGCCGCCGCGTAGTCCTCCGCGAAGTAGGGATTGAGGTACGTCCGGCCCTCCGTCGCCTTGACGTAGGCGAACTTGACGCCGCTGGCCGCGACGGCGGGCCAGTTGATCGGGCCGAGGTTGTGGTCGTGGCTGGAGACGTCGACGCCCCGGACCGTGTAACCCGCCGGGACGGCGGCGCTCGTGGACATCGCGCCGCTGCGCGCGCCCGGGGCGATGCCGGCGTTCGCCCGGCCACCACCGTCGACGGACGGATCGGCGGCCTGCGCCGGTTGCGTCACGCCGAGCGCCGCGCCGACCGCGAGACCGGCGGACATCAGCGCACAGAGCAGTCTTCTAGGCATGGTGAGGTGAGGTTCTCCTTGCTCGCGAGGTCGAGTGACCGTCGGCGTGGGCTCGCAGAGTATCGCTTGTCGACAGTGAGTCGCGCTGTCCGGTAGGCCGAAAATCGAGATCATCGGCAGCTACGTCGAGCCGTACGGTGGAAATCAACTCCACGTAAAGTGTCGATTTGTAATATCGAAAATTTGCCTTCGATCCTTTTCCCGTACGCGCCTGATTCTTCTGTTTCAACCCTCCCGCAAGGGGTATCTGCGATCCCGTCAAGTTGTGAGCGGGAGGTATTGATGAAGGCAGTCGTTTACCACGGCACGGGCGATATTAGAGTGGACGATGTCCCCGAGCCGAAAATCGAACAGGCGACCGACGCGATCGTCCGGGTCACCACGGCGGCGATCTGCGGCACCGACCTGCACTTCATCCGCGGCACGATGTCCCAGATGGAACCCGGTCGCATCCTCGGTCACGAGGGTGTCGGGGTGGTCGAGGAGGTGGGATCGCAGGTCAGCAACTTCAAGCCTGGAGATCGCGTACTCATCTCGGCGGTTCTGGGATGTGGCTCCTGCGCCTACTGCCGGCGCGGCTATTTCGCGCAGTGCGACGACATCAATCCCTACGGCCCGCGATCCGGCACGGCATCCTTCGGTTCGCCGCGGCCGCAGGGTCCGTTCAACGGTTTGCAGGCCGAATACGCCCGGGTGCCGTTCGCCCACACCAATCTGTTCCGGTTGCCGGACACCGTGACGGACGAACAGGCGATCACACTCTCCGACATCTATCCGACCGGCTACTTCGGCGCGGTCCTGGCGAATGTGGGAGACGGAAACGTCGCGACGGTGTGGGGTTGCGGCCCGGTCGGCCAGTTCGCCGTGGTGTCCGCGTTCCAGCGCGGCGCGTCGCGGGTCATCGCGATCGACGGGCACGCCGACCGTCTGGAGAAGGCGAGACTCCACGGCGCCGAAGTGGTCAACTTCAACGAGGTGGACCCGGTGCAGGCCGTTCTGGACCTGACCCGGGGCATCGGTGCCGATTGTGCCGTCGACGCGGTCGGGGTGGACGCGGAGAGCGCCAAGTCCGGGCCCGCCGCCGAGGGCGCGCGCGACGCCGCCGAGCAGAACCGCGCCGAGCAGCGGCAGATCTCCCCCGACGCCAACCAGGACGTGACCGACGGTCGGTGGAAGCCCGGCGACGCCCCCACCCAGGCCCAGACCTGGGCGGCCGAGAGCCTGGCCAAGATGGGCACCCTCGGCATCGTCGGCGTGTATCCGGCCAACGACCGCTACTTCCCGATCGGGACCGTGCTGGGCCGCAACCTCACCGTGCAGGCCGGCAACGGCAACCACCCCCGGTACATCCCGAAGCTGCTGGCGATGGTCGAGTCGGGCCGCATCGACCCGGCGACGGTGGTGACCCAGCACGAGCCCGTGACGGACGCGCTCAGCGCGTACCGGGAGTTCGACCTCCGCAGCCCGGGATGGCTCAAGGTCGCCCTGCGCCCCTGACCCGATCCCCACACCACACCAACCAACACGAGCGGAAGGACAGGAAATGGCGGACAACGTACTGAGCGGGGTCAGGATCGCGGTTCTGGCCACCGACATGGTGGAGACCCCCGAGCTGGTCGAGCCGTGGAACGCGCTGAAGGCGGCGGGCGCGGACCTGGAGCTGATCTCCAACAAGAGCGGCAAGATCCAGCTCTTCAACCACTACGACAAGGGCGACACGTTCGCGGTCGACAAGGAGGTGGGTGAGGTCTCCGCGGCGGACTACGCGGCGCTGGTGCTGCCCGGCGGCGTCGGCAACCCGGACACGATGCGGATGAACCCGACAGCGGTCCAGTTCGTGCGCGACTTCTTCGACGCGGGCAAGCCGGTCGCCGCGATCTGCCACGCCCTGTGGCTGCTCGTCGAGGCCGACGTCGCGCGGGGCCGGACGATGACGTCGTGGCCGTCGCTGCGTACCGACCTGGTGAACGCCGGCGCGACCTGGGTCGATCAGGAGGTCGTCGTCGACGACAACCTGGTGACCAGCCGCAAGCCGGACGACATCCCCGCCTTCAACCCGAAGGTGATCGAGTTGTTCGCGGCCCGGGCGCGCTAAGGGGGACGGCATGCTCATCATCACCGCGAAATTCCGCGTACGGCCGGAGGACGCAGCGGATTGGCCGGAGACGGTCGCCGACCTCACCCGGGCGACCCGCGCCGAATCCGGGTGCCTGTGGTTCGACTGGTCGCGCAGCGTCGACGACCCGAACGAGTACATCCTGATTGAGTCCTACCGGGACGAGGCGGCGATGCAGGCACATTTGCAGTCGGACCACTTCCGGAAGGCGCAGCGGGAGCTGCCGCCACGCCTGGTCGAGACGGTGCAGACCGTCCGGGCGACCATCGCGCAGGACGGCTGGACGCCGTTCCCGGACCTCGCCGTACCGGCCAGGAAGAACTAGGGAGCCGGGGCGGGAGCCGCCGCGGCTCCCGCCCCGACGTCGACAGCTGAGGGGATCACTTGACGAAGGACACCGCCGACGGGTCGCACAAGCCCGGGGAGATCCGCACGGTGTTGACCGTCGCGGTCGTCGGGATCCTGCTGGCCATGGCGTTCGTGGCCTCGTACACCCTGGCGCTGGACCGGCCGCCGCCGCACCGCATTCCCACGGCGCTCGTCGGCGACGAGACGAGCGTCGCGCAGGAGTTGAAGGCGAGCATGCGCGGCGCGCTGGAGTATCGGAGCTATCCGAACGCCGAAGAGGCCCGCGACGCCATCGAGCGGCAGCGGGTCTACGCGGCGCTGGTGGTGGAACCGGGCGGCTCCCGGCTGCTCGTCGCCAGCGCCGCCGGCAACTCCCTCGCCCAGATGCTGCGCAACGCCGCCCTCAAGCTGGACGAGCAGGGTGAGCGGAAGGTGATCGTGACCGACGTACGACCGCTGCCCGACACCGACCGCTCCGGTCTGGCCGCCTTCTACGTGATGATCGCCGCGACCCTGCTCGGCTTCCTCACCGCCCTGCAACTGCGCAACAACGTCGGTCGACTGCCCCTGCGGACCTGGCTCGCCATCTTCGCCGGCCTCGCCGTCGTCGGCGGTCTCGCGCTGGCGGTCATCGTGGGTCCGATCCTCCATGGGCTCCCCGCACCGCTGCCGGCACTGTGGGGCACGTTGGCGGCGCAGATCGCCGTCACCGGCCTCTTCGGCACGCTGATGCTGATCCTCATCGGCAGGTGGGCGGTCGTCCCGACCTGGTTGATCTTTATCGCGATCGGTAATGCGGCGTCGGGCGGCGCCGTGGCGACCGCTCTTCTTCCGCAGCCGTACCGGGCCATCAGCGACATCCACCCGAACGGGTGCGTTGTCGCGCTGCTGCAGACCACGTCGTACTTCCCCGAGGCGGTGGGCGTACGACCCGTGGTCGTCGAGGCGGCGTGGCTGGTCGGTCTGCTCGGACTCGTCCTGCTCAGTGCGAGGTTGGTCCGCAACGGCCCGCGCTGGAAGTAGCGTCGCCGGGATATGGCGCGGCCCCGGTTCCCGCAAGGAACCGGGGCCGCGCCGCGTCGTCACTGAATGAAACTCCACAACTGGTCGCGCTGACCCGGGACGATGTTCCACTGCTCGACCCACTTGCCGTTCCAGGTGCCGTCCGACACCGGACCCAGGTCGTCGCCGAGGATGTCCAGCGTCTTGCCGGTCGCGTGGTTGCGGATGAACCACTTGCCGCCGCCCGCGTCCTGCAGATACCACTGCTGCGTCGGGTCGGCCGGGTTCAGCTTCACCTGGAGAACCTTCGCACCGTCCCACGTCCCGCCGGATTCCAGGCCCAGCGCGTGACCGCTGAACGCGTTCACGAAGACGATGTAGCCGGCGGCCGGGGCTGCCGTCACCTTCCAGTACTGGTCGGCCTGGTCCCTCTTGAGCCAGAGCTGGACGTGGGCGCCGACGCTCTTGTTGGTGTCCCAGTCCGGCAGCTCGGCAACCGAGTTCGTGTGGGCGTTGAGCAGCTTGTACTTCTGACCCACCCGCAGGCCGGAGATCGTCGCTGGCGGGGCCTGCGGATTACCGGCGGCTGGGCTCGGCGAGGTGGTGGACGGACCCTGCGCCGGGGCGTCGCCGCCGGGCGGAGGCACGGGGGCGGGACTGCCGCCCGCCGGCGTCGGGCTGGGGCTGGCGCCCGCGGGCGTCGGCGAGCCGCCGGGCTTGGCCGGGCCGCCACCCAGCCGGGTGTCCTTCTCGTACGCGCTGACGTAGCGCGGCGTCACGTCGGCGAGCTGGGGAACGTTCGCCCGGGGCACCCCGCCGGCCGCGCGGACCGTCATGTCGCCCCACTGGAAGGCGGCGAGCGCGAGCCGGTACGGTTCGGCGCCGTTCAGGTCGGTCAGCTGTGCGCCCAGGTCACACATGGCCATGCCGAGCGCCGGGATGGCGTCGTTCGGGTTCCACACCGAGGCCGACGCCGTCGCGCGGTACTGGGTCCACAGCTCCGGACTGAACTGGGCGATGCCCTGGTGGCCCTCCGGTGAGCGCAGGTTGGCGTCGAACTTCGAGGCCGCCATGAGCTGCGCCGCCACGAGTGGCGGGGTGACGGCCGGGCACACCGAGCCGGCCTTACGGATCGCGGCCACGTACGCGCCCGGCACGGGGATGGGCGTCGACGGCGAGGGCTGCGAACCTCTCGCGTCGATGCGGAACGGCTGCTGGTCGGCGTACCAGCGCGCGTACGCCTCCAGGCGGTTGACGTGGACCCGCGCCGCGCTCGGAATGGCCTTGGCCTTACTGACTGCCGCGAACCCGACCTTGTCGGCCGCCATGGCCAGCGGCCACAGGTCGCCGGTGAGCCCGGCGGCCCGCAAGCGGCCCACGGTGTCGCACGTGTGGTGGGCCAGGGCGTAGATGTTGGCCTCGCTGTCCGCCCGGTTCGCGTTCTTGGCCGGACGCCAGAGCTTCCAGTCCTCGTCGTCGAGGCCGGCGACGCCCCGGCTGTCACCCACGTTGAAGCCCGACGCCACCATGATCTGGGCGGCCAGACGGGACGGGTTCAGCGTCGGGCACGACAGGGACGCCGCGACGATCGTCTCGGACAGCGCGGGCGGCACCGGTGTGCCGGCGACCGCCTCGGCGGCCACCGCCGCGGGACCGTCACCCGCCATCGGCAGAACACCCGCCATGAGGGTAAGGACGCTCAGCCCGGCGATCGCCGCGTGCCGGCGGCCGAGTCGGGACAACTGCCATCGGTTAAGCCGAGGACTTCGGTTGAACGGAGTCACTGCTTCACACCTTCGCGCCACGGTGGTACGGGTCGACGAGGTAACGGCCCGACACGGATGGCGGTTCACGTTTTCGTTCCCGCGCCGAGAAAATCCACCGACATCGTGAACCGACGGATGGCGCGCCTCGTCTGGCTGGCGTGGTCGACCGGCCTGCGGGTCGGGCGGTCGCGCGGAGAAGTCGGTGGCGACGACGAAGGTGAACCCATGTCCTGCAACACCCGCTCGGCCAGGCGCGTCGGCCTGGTCGTCGCGATGGTCCTGGCGCTGCTCGGCCTCACCGCCCAGGCGGCGTCGGCCGCTGCCGAGAACGTGAAGTACTACACGGTGACCACGGCACACGCTGGGAAGCCGGAGAACCTCACCGAGATCGCCGAGCGGTTCCTGGGCAGCGGCTCCCGATCGTCGGAGATCTTCAACCTGAACACCGGTCGGAAGCAGCCCGACGGCGCGGCCCTGACGGACCCGGCCAAGCTCAACCCGGGTTGGCTGCTGATCCTGCCCTGGGACGCGGTCGGCGCGGGTGTGCAGCACGGTGTGCTCGGTAGCGGATCACCGATGACGCTGCCGTCGCCCGCGCCCCGGCCGTCGTCGTCCCCGGCCACGACGAAGCCCGGCAACGGCACGACGCCGTCCGGTCCGGCCACGAAGCCCGGCCAGACCCCCAAGCCGGGTACGAAACCGAAGCCGGGCGAGTGCGCGACGGCCTCGACGTCGTCCGCCAAGTCGAACTGGGCCACCCTGCGACTCGCACCGGACCAGGCGTGGCCCACGAGCAGGGGCAACGGCCAACTGGTCGCCGTGGTCGACTCGGGCGTCGACGGCAGCCTGCCGCAGTTGGCCGGTCACGTCTCGGAGGGAATGGACATCATCGCCGGGTCGGGTCGGGGCGACACCGACTGCCTCGGAACCGGCACGGGGATGGCCGGACTCGTGGTGAGCCAGGACCGGGGGTCGAGCGGCATCGCTCCCGAGGCCACGGTCATGCCGATCCGGATCACCGACGCCGCCGGCAAGGCCCGCCCCGAGGACAGCGCCTCGGCGATCACGGCGGCGGCCGAGGCCGGCGCGACGGTGATCGCCCTCGGGTCACACGTGGACACCAACGACTCCGGCGTCCTCGCGGCGATCGGCGGCGCGGTGGGCAAGGACGTCGTCGTGGTGGCGTGCTCCTCGCTCGCCTCGGCGAAGACGCAGAACGGCGAGGCGGCACCGGGTCTGCTGCGGGTCGGCGGCATCGGCATGGACGGTCAGTGGGCGGCGGACTACCGCCTGGGCGGAATCGACGTGGTGGCGCCCGGTGTCAACATCACCGAACTCGGCATCACCGGCACCGGCTCGTCGGCCCGTTCGGGCACCCAGTACGCGGTGGCGTTCGTGGCGGGTGCCGCCGCGCTGGTACGGGCCGCGTACCCGGATCTGACGGCCCAGCAGGTGGCCCACCGGATCGAGGCGACCGCGCAGAAGATGGGCAGCGGCAAGGTGCCCGACGCCCGGTACGGCTACGGCCTGATCGACCTGGCGGCGTCGGTGACCACGAGCCTGCCGGAGGAGATCACCAAGGCCGACGTGGGTGGCCTACCCGCGGGCGGCGGTCAGTTGACCGACGGTCGTACCACCCTGCTGGTAGTTGTGATCCTGCTGGCGTTGGTGGCGGTGGTGATGCTGGTCCTGCGTGTGCGGCGGCTGCTGCGCGACGACCGTGCGCAGGACGAGGACTCGTTCGCCGAGCCCACCCCGGCGCGGGGTTGATCCAGGGCCCGGACGTCCCTGGCCGGGTCGGACGGACGTCCCCTTTCGGGGACGTCCGTCGGTGCGCGACAACGTCATGACAGGTGTGGTCATCGCTGGCATGGTGGCCCGGTGCCACACATGTCCTCAGGTCTTCGCGGCCCGGACGAACCCGAGGCCGCCCAGGCAGTCCCGTACCAGGCGGCGGCCGTGACCGACGAGAGCGACGAGGAAGCGCTGCGACACCTGGAGCAGGTCCACGGGCCGGTGTTGCTCAGCTTCCTGACCCGGCTCACGCGCGGCGACGTCCACCGCGCGCAGGACATCGTCCAGGAGGTGCTGCTGCGGGCGTGGCGGCACCCGGGCGCCCGCAACGCGGACGGGCGCTGGAGTCGGGGTTGGCTCCTCACCGTGGCCAAGCGCATCCTCATCGACCAGCTCCGCGCCGCGAACGTGCGCCCGGACGAACGGGCCGACGAGTTCATCGACGCCTACCCGGGCACGGGTGACGCTTTCGAGCAGATGATTGACGCGCGGGAGGTGCGGGCGGCCCTCAACGCGCTTCCGGAGCGGCTGCGCGTCACGCTCGTCGAGGTGTACTTCCAGGAGCGGTCCGTGGCCGAGGTCGCGGAGCTGCTGGCCGTACCGCCGGGCACGGTCAAGTCGCGCAGTTTCTACGGGCTCAAGGCGCTCCGTGAGGAGCTGATCGCCCGAGGTTTCGTTTTCCGATCTCCTCCGAACGGACGAATGTCCGACGAACCGTGAACCGCCGCCGTCGCCACGCCGTCTGGTGCGTGCCGACTGCTCCCGGACGTTCTCTCTCCAAAGAGTGGATCATGAAGAAGCGTGCAAAGCTGCGGCGCGTGTGGCACCGCCTCCTGGCGACCAGACGCGGACGCGCCGAGATGGGTGCCTTCGGGCTCTCCGTGAGTGCCAAGGACCAGCTGTGGAAGAGCGTCCCGTCCCCGCGGCCCGGCTACGCCACGACCGAGTGGAAGCGCGTCGACGTCGGCGGCGGCGCGGTCTGGATCACCAATGGGAACTCTGGCAAGGTCCTGGAGGTCGACGATGCGGTCCGGGTCAGGGCCCAGCAGGACCAGAGGTGGCGGTTGCTCGGGTCCTGAGACGGCAGGCTGGGCGGAGAAGAGGGGCGGACGGCGTGCGGGGCGCCCACATCGCGGAGGAGCAGCTCGTCCTCCACTACCTGGATGGGCTCGATCCTGTGCAGAGTGAGCTGATCCACCGCCACCTCCAGGTGTGCGCGTGCTGCCAGGCGCGCGCCGACGAGATCGTCGAGACGGTCGCGGCCCTGGCCCTGCTCAGCGAGTCGGCGTCCGGCGACGAGGACGTGGACCCGTCCGCCCGGTCGGGTGACCGATGAGCGGCGCAGCCGGCGACCGGCACGTCATTGAACTGCTCACGCCGTACTACCTCGACATGCTCGACCGGGTCGAGGGGCCGTTGGTGACGGCGCACCTCGACGACTGCGCCGACTGCCGGGGCGCGGCCGATGCCGTGATCGAGACGATCGCGGTCCTGGCGCTGCTGCCGGAGGCGGATCGGGAGGAGCTGCTCGACAACTTCGGGGCCCTGAACCGCACCGGCCCGCCTCCGGCGCGGTTCGTCGAGTTCCTCGCCCACGAACCCGAGCCGGAGCCGGCACCCGGTCTGCGGCGACGACTCCGGGACCGGGCCGGACCCGGGTCGTCCAGGGCCGCCCAGGTGGCAGCCCCGGCCGTTCCGTCCCCGGCCGCCCCGGCCGCGCACCCGCCCGTCTCGGACACGACCGCGCCGACCCCGGCCGCGCCCACGTCCTCGGCCCTCTCGGACACGACTGCGCCGAGCCCGACCGCGTCCCGGACGACTGCGCCGAGCCCGACCGCGTCCCGGACGACTGCGCCGGCCGCGACTCCGGCCGCCCCGGCGTCGGCTGCGACCGTGCCACCGCCATCCTCCGATGCGGCTGCGGCTGCGGCTGCGGCGGCGGCGGCCGTCCGGAGCACGCCTCCGGCCGCGCCGGCGCCGGCGTCGGTTCCGCAAGCGCCAGCGCGGACACCGGCTGCGGTGTCCCGTGCCGCGCCGGTCGTGCCCGGACCGACCCCACGGTCGTCCGAGCCGTTGGCCTCCGAGCCGATCGTTCCGACCGCCGCACATCCGGGTCCGACCCGGCCGGTCGGTCAGGAGGAGCGAAAGCTGGGGACGACCGGCCCGCTGCGGACGCCGGGGCCGCGGGCTGCGGCCGTCGCAGCCACCCCGACGGGGGTACGCGGTGACCGCCGCCGTCCCGGCGGGGAGACGCACGCGGACCGTCGCGCCGTACCGACCCGGCGTCGACGCGGTGCGATGGTCCGGACCGGTCTGCTGCTCACCACCGCCTTGGCCGTGGCCGGTCTGGCCATCGGGGCCCTGGTGCAGCACGTCGACCGGGTCGCGCCGCCGCTCGCGGTGACCGTGACCGCCGTGGCGGCCGACTCGGCCACGGGCGCCTCGCTGTCCGTGGTGGCCACCGGGCAGGACGACGGTGTGAACGTCCGGGCCGCCGTCGACGGTCTGCGGACCGGCAGCGGCTATCGCCTCATGGCCGCCACGTCAGATGGCCGCGTGTGGCGCGTACTGAGCTGGGAGGCCGACGACACGACGCAGAACGTCAGCGGTCACCTGGCGGTGCCGCTCGCGTCGGTGGCGTCGTTCTCCGTGGCCCGGGCCGGTGGCGGCGCGATCGTCACCGCGAACGTCCCGCCGCGACGGTGACCACGAGGAGGACACCATGACCGACGCGACCAAGCCTGCTGCCCGACTGCGAAAGCTAGGAAAGACGCCACCCGCAAGGCCCCGGCCAAGAATGCCACCGATAAGGCTCAGGCCCGTACGCGTGACCTGGACCGTCTCGGTTGCACACCCGCCGGGGCGGTTCGCCCTTGGACGACCAGCCCGGCCTTCATGACGTACACCTCGCGCTTGGCGGTGGCGTTGCCCCTCGCGTCGAGCACGTACCCGGTGATCCAAATCCAGTCGTGGTACGGGTCGGTCTCGCCGACCGACACGATGCGCAGCATCAGCGCCCGGTTCCCGGTGAACTGCGGCGAGCAGGCCGCCGCGACCTGCACGACGTCTCCCGGCTTCACGACAGCCAGCCGAGGAACCGTGGCCATCAGCTCTCACCCGGCCAGTGACCCCGGTTGATCGGGATCTTGTGCCTGGCCCGGCAGGGCAGTTCGTTCCCGCACTTGCAGACGTTCCGCCACTTGATCCGCGACCACACCGGCTTGTGCCTGCGTGCGAGTGTCCGTGCGACTGCCATCAAGTACTCGTCGAAAGTGACGCGTCGGGTCATTCACCCATCGCAACACGGGGGGTTGTACGAGGGCAACCCCCTAAAGCGTTGCCTCACCCGGTAGGGCCTGAAGCAAGTACCAAGGCTCCTACCGTCGAGATGTGGAGTTGCTTGGGCTCGATGAGATCCGCGACCTGCTTGGAGGCATCAGCAAGCAGCGCGCCACGATCATCGTGGGCCGCAAGGGTTTCCCCGACCCGCTCGCCACCCTGAGCATGGGCCGCGTCTGGGACGGCAAGGCCGTACGAACGTGGATCGCCAAGAACCGTCCTGCCCCGGCTGACGACGACTGACCGGAGTGCGGCGAACTCCGCTGATCATCGACGCTTCTTTCTTGAGAACTGCCCCGGCAGCGAGGGTTGGTCGTCTGGTTCAATTCCATCCGCTGTCTGCGGATTGAACGGGCGCAGCCCAGCGAGGCTGTCAAGGATGGCAGGCCGCGAAGCCGTAAATACCTGGCGGCAGCCCTTCGGCGAAGACCACTACGGAGGACTGCCCGACCGCGCGGGTACCGGAACCTGTTGAGCCTCCACCGATCGACAGACTGTCGAGGTCGTCCGGAGCCTGCATTACGGCGTGGTCGTCAAGGTCGCGATTGCTCGCGCCAGGGCGGGGCCTCGCGGCGCAGGACGGGGAGCACCTGCTCACCGAGAATGTCGAGCTGCTCGCGGACGACCCGCAGTGGCAGCCCGGCGTGGTCGATGAGAAACAGTTGACGCTGGTAGTCACCGGCGTACTCGCGGAAGCCGAGCACCCGGTCGATGATCTGCTGCGGGCTGCCCACGGTGAGCGGGGTCGACGCGGCGTACTCCTCCAGGGACGGGCCACCGCCGTAGACGGGTGACCTGTCGAAGTAGGGGCGGAACTCGTCGACCGCGTCCTGCGAGCGGGGACGGACGAAGACCTGACCGCCGAGGCCGACCACGGCCGGGCCCCGACCGTGTACGGCGCTCCGCTCCCGGTAGTACGCGATGAGCCGGCGGGTGTGCTCGGTCGGCCAGAAGATGTGGTTGGCGAAGAATCCGTCGCCGTACCGGGCCGCCTCCTCGGCGGTCTCCTCGCTGGTGACGGCCGCGTGCCACACGTACACAGGGGTGCCGTCGAGCGGTCGGGGCAGCGTGGTGTGCCCGTGCAGCGGCGTCCGGAAGCGACCGGACCAGTGCACGTCCCCGGTACGCCAGAGCCGGTGCAGCAGCGCGTAGTTCTCGGCGGCGAGCGCGTGCGAGTCGCCGATCTCCTTGCCGAACAGCGGATAGGCCGAGCGGGAGGCGCCCCGGCCCAGCATCACGTCGAGCCGCCCACCGGAGAGGTGCTGCACCGTCGCGTAGTCCTCGGCCAGCCGGACGGGGTCGTTCGTGGTGATCAGGGTGGTGGCCGTGGACAGCAGGAGCCGCGACGTCCGGGCCGCCACGTATCCGAGCAGCGCCACCGGCGACGAGGTCACGTACGCGCCGGAGTGGTGCTCGCCGACGGCGAACACGTCGAATCCGGCCGCCTCGGCGTGCTCGGCGATGACAGCGACGGCCCGCAGCCGATCGTGCTCGCTCACCGTCCGCCCCCGCACCGGGTCCGGGGTGAGGTCACCCACGCTGTACACGCCGAACTGCACCTGACCTCCCGCTGTACGCGCCGACGACCTCCACAGAACGGACCCCCGGGCCGCCCGGTTCACGGCCGCCTCGGTCGCGCGCAATTTCCTCCTGAACTCGTGAACCGGCGCGGTCGCCCACCCGTCTGGTGAACGGGAATCTTGGAGGTGACCGTGGCTGAGCCGTCCCGCGCCCCCACCGTGGTGATGCCCGAGCCGCAGGGTTCGGGGCCGGCAGCCGCGATCAGTTGGCGTCAGGAGTTCGTCCGCGCCTACGTGGAGCACGCCGGCGACCGCCCGGCCAGCGAGCGGCTCACCGTGCGCTGGCCCACGCTGGTCACCGTGTCCGCCCTGGTGTGCGTGGGCGCCCTGGTGGTCGGCATCTTCTGGAGCCTGGTCAAGCCGATGCCCGCCAAGCAGCCGGCCCAGGCCGCCCCACCCAACGGGGTGCTCGCCTCGGGCGCGCCCACCACCTGGAGCATGGTGGCCGGCTGGGACTGCGTCGCGGCGCAGGACCACGGATTCGAGGCGGCCGGACGCACCGCCGAGTGGCGCACGGTCGGCACCGGCGGCTGGAACGGCGACAACTGCCACGGCACGTACGCGACGGTGCCGCCCCCGGCCACGAAGCGCACGAAGGCCGGTGCCGAGTCGGTGACCTGGTGGTTCGCCCCGCCGAAGGGCATGAACACCTGCGCCGTCTCGGTGTACGTGCCCGGCGGCGACTACAACCCCGCGAACAGGGTCCGGTACGCCATGACGCCCGGCCGGGGTGGAACCCCGTACGCCAACTTCACCTTCGACCAGAAGGCGCACGCCGGCACGTGGGCGCCGGCCGGCACGTTTCCGGTGCACCAGAACAAGATCGCGATCGCTCTCGACCTGACCGGCAGCGCCGGGGCCAAGGGCAGCCGGATCGCGCTCGCTCAGATGAAGGTGGCCTGTGAGACCTGAGACCGAAGCCCTCGCCCCGATCATGGCGGCGGGCCGGGTGGAGCGCGTCTCCAACCGGGGTTGGGGTCGGCACCGCAGCATCGGGGCGGCGGTTCGTGCCGCCCGGGAGGACAGCGTCATCGTGGTGGCCCCGGGCGTCTACCGCGAACAGCTCGTCCTGGACCGACCGGTGACCATCCTCGTCGAGGAACAGGAGGGGACCGCCGAGCTGACGAGCACCGAGGGGCCGGCGCTCGTCGTCCGTGGCGGAGCGGCGACGGTACGCGGGCTGACCGTTTCCGGCACCCGTCCCGGCCAGGTCGCCGTCAGCGTGACCGGTGGTTCGCTGACCCTGGAGGCGGCCGTCGTCAGCGGCGGGACCGTCGAGGTGTCCGGTGGTGCGGCGGCGGTGCTCCGGCAGTGCGCGGTGCAGGACGTCGCCGTCGCGGGTGTCACGGCGGCGGACGGCGCGCGGCTCAACGCCGTCGACGTGCGGGTGGACCGGGTCGACGGCAACGGCGTCGTGCTGGCCGGGTCGGCGCGCGGCGAACTGGTGGACGTCCACCTCGACTCGGTCACCGGGGCCGGACTGGTCGTCGGGGGCAACGCCACTGCCGTACTCGATCGGTGTGAGCTGGGCCGGATCGGCGCCGTCGGCGTCGTGATCAGCGAGGAGGCCACGGCCCGGCTGACCGACTGTGTGGTGCAGGACGTCGCGGCCGACGGTGTGCGGGTGACCGGCAGCGCACCCTTCGACGCGGCTTGGTGGCCGGCGGTCAAACCCGGCATGCTGGCCGGCGCCCAGGTCGGTGATCCCGGCAACGGTGGGGTCACCCTCCAGCGGTGCCGGATCAGCCGCACCGAGGCGGCGGGACTGCTCCTCGAGGGCTCGCCCGAGGTCCGCGTCGACGACACCGACGTGGAGCGGGCCGGGTCGGCGGGCATCCTCGCGACCGGGCGGAGCCGGGTCGCGCTCCGCGACGTCCGCGTGGGCCACACCGGGCAGACCGCCCTCGCGGTCCGCGACGATGCCGAGGTACGCGGCTTCTCCGGCGCGCTCACGGATTCGGGCGCGAACGGCGTCTACGCGGCCGGCGGTCGGGTGCTGCTGCGCGACTGCGAGATCCGGGGCAGTGCTCTGACCGCGGTTCACCTGGTGGGCGCGACCGAGGCGACGCTCGTCGACTGCGTGGTGGCGGGTACGCCGGAGATCGGCGTCCGCGCCGGTGAGCGGGTTCTGCTGCACGTGCGGGGCGGGGTCGTCGAGGGCGCCGAGCACCACGCGGTGCACGTCGACGGCGCGGCCGACGCCGTGCTGCGCGACGTGACCGTCACCGGCGGCACGATCGGCGTGCACCTCGACACCCCGCACCGTCCGCTGGTGGAGGACTGCCGGATCAGCGCGGCCGTGCAGACCGGCATCGAGGTCGCCGCGGGCTGCGCCCCGACCCTGATGCGGACCAGGGTGGACGGTTGCGGCGCGGCCGGGGTGTTCCTCGGCGAGGAGTCCCGCGCGGTGCTGGAGGGCTGCGAGATCACCGAGGTCGGCGGCAGTGGGCTGGCCGTCTGGGCCGGGGCGGCACCCGTCGTCCGCGACCTGCGCCTGAGTCACTGCAAGAAGAACGGCCTCTACTTCGGGCCGGACGCGCACGGTCTCGTCGTCGACGCGGAGGTGTCGCACACCGCCTACCCGTCCGTGTACGTGGGCAGCGGCGCCGACCCGACGCTGCTGCGCTGCCACGTCCACGACGCCGACGAGGACGTGAGCCTGGCCGACGGCGCCCAGGCATCCTTCCAGGAGTGCTGGAGCACCGACGTCGGCAGCGCCACCTGGGGTTCCACCCCGGCCGAGCGGTCCGCCTCCGCCGTGCCGGCGTTGGCGACAGGTGGTCCGCGCCCGTCGGGCCCGAAAGCCAGCCCGGTCGCCTCGGAGGCGGACCTCGACGTACTGCTCGCCCAACTCGCGGCCCTGGTCGGTCTCACCGGCGTCAAGAAGGACGTCAAGACCATGGTCAAGCTGATGCAGATGGTCCAGCGGCGACGTGCGGCCGGGCTGTCGCCGCCGCCGATGTCCCGCCACCTGATCTTCGCCGGCAATCCGGGCACCGGAAAGACCACCGTCGCCCGCCTCTACGGCCAACTGCTGGCCGCCATGGGCATGCTCGCCAGCGGCCACCTCGTCGAGGTCGACCGCGGCCAACTGGTCGGCGAGTACGTCGGGCACACCGCGCCCAAGACGGAGGCCGCGTTCCGGCGCGCGTTCGGCGGCGTGCTCTTCATCGACGAGGCGTACGCGCTGGTGCCGGAGGGGCAGGGTTCCGACTTCGGCCAGGAGGCCATCTCCACGCTGGTCAAGCTCATGGAGGACCACCGCGCCGAGGTGGTGGTCATCGTGGCCGGCTACCCCGACCAGATGCGGCACTTCATCGCCGCCAACCCGGGTCTGTCGTCGCGGTTCTCGCGGACGTTGACGTTCGACGACTACAGCTCCGACGAACTGGTCGAGATCGTCGAGGCGCAGGCCGGCGAGCACGACTACCGGCTGTCACCGGATGCCCGGTCGGCGCTGCGGTCCTTCTTCGAGGCCACCGGGCGCGGTGAGGGCTTCGGCAACGGGCGGTTCGCCCGCAAGGTGTTCCAGCAGATGACCGAGCAGCACGCGGCCCGGGTGTTCGAGCTGATCAACCCGACCGACGAACACCTCAGCACCCTGGAGGCGGACGACCTTGCCGGCATCGACGTCGACTTCCGGGAGTGACCTGCGGTGACCAAGCTCGCCTTCCACCGCCCGGCGCGGGTCCTGCAACCCGAACTGCCGAACGACACCGTGGTCCTGCCCACCCCGCCCGAGCCGCCCACGGAGAACCCGTCCAACACAGCGTGGAGTCTCGTCCTGCCGTTGCTGTCCAGCGTCGGCATGGCCGCGTACATGGTCACGTTCGGGCGACCCGCGCTGATCATCATCGGCGTCCTCTTCTTCGTGACGTCCGTCGGCGCGGTCGTCGCCATGCGGATGCAGCAGCGCAGCGTTGCCGGTAAGACCACGCGACGACAGCGGCTGCGCTACCGCGGTCACCTCAAACTGTCGCGGGACCGGGCCCGGCAGGTGGCGGCCGCACAACGGACGGTGGCGGCGTTCGGCAATCCCGAGCCGGCCCGGCTGTGGTCGATCGCCACCACCCGGCAGCGGATCTGGGAACGCCGACAGCAGGATGACGACTTCCTGCGTACGCGACTCGGCTGCGGCTCGGTGCGGCTCGCCACGCCGTTGCAGATGGACGCCAAGATGGACCCGCTCGCCGACTACGACTGGGAGTCGGCGCAGGCCGCACGCACCCTCATCGACCAGATGGGCCGGGTGGAGCGCCAGCCGATGGTCGTCGACGTCGGCAACGCCGGGGTGATCAGCCTCGTCGGCGGCGCCGCCCGCACCGAACCACTGCTGCGCGCCCTGCTCTGCCAGGTGGCCGTGCTGCACGCTCCCGACGACGTCACCATCGCGGTCGAGACGTCCGGCTCCCCCCGGTGGGACTGGGCCAAGTGGCTGCCGCACACGTTCGAGCCGAAGGCCCGTGGTGAGGCGGGCACCGTCTCGCTTGTCGCGCCCGACCCGGAGCTGCTGGGTCCGTACCTGACCCAGGAGCTGGCCCAGCGGATCGAGGCGCAGACCGCGCGCCGGTCCCAACTGTCCATCGAACGCGCCAGCGCGCCCCGGCAGCGCCGGCTCGTGGTGGCGTTCACCGGATTCGCACCCGTCTCCGAGTGGGGACGCTCCGAGCTGATGAACGCGCTGCTGCTGGCGGCCGGGCCGGAGACCGGACTCACGCTCATCTTCCTGGCCGACCGGGACGCCGACGAGCCCGGTCGCGTCGACCTGCGGGTACGCGTCGACGACAACGGTCACCTGGCCGTCGAGGGTCGCACCGAGCTGGTCACCACGCCCGCGGTCGACTGTGTGCCGGACGCGGTGACCCCCGAGTTCGCCGAGCTGATCGCCCGCGCGCTGGCGCCGCTACGGCTGTCCGACGAGCGTGAACAGGT
Organism: Micromonospora sp. RB23; assembly: GCF_053585025.1. Taxonomy (NCBI): domain Bacteria; kingdom Bacillati; phylum Actinomycetota; class Actinomycetes; order Micromonosporales; family Micromonosporaceae; genus Micromonospora; species Micromonospora sp. RB23. The sequence continues at coordinate 59,430 of NZ_CM132111.1, read as the reverse complement.
GCTGACCCGGGTCCGCTCGCTCACCGAGATGGTGCTCGGCGCCGACCCGGTGAGCGCGGACCTGACCGGCCGGTGGGTCGCCCCGGGGGATCCCCGGATGCTGCGGGCGCCGATCGGTACCGACGGCGACGGTCGGACCGTCGTGCTCGACATCAAGGAATCGGCACAGGGCGGATCGGGACCGCACGGCCTCATCGTGGGGGCGACCGGCTCCGGTAAGAGCGAGCTGCTGCGCACCCTGACCATGGGCCTGGCGCTGACCCACTCGCCGGAGCTGCTGAGCTTCGTACTCGTCGACTTCAAGGGCGGCGCCGCGTTCGCCCCGCTGGTCGGACTGCCACACGTCGCCGGCCTGATCACCAACCTGGCCGACGACGCCGCGATGATCGACCGGGTGCTCGCCGCGCTCATGGGCGAGCAGCAGCGACGTCAACGCATGCTGCGCGACGCGGGCAACGTGGACACCATCCGCGAGTACCAGATGCGCCGCGCCAGCGGTGTCACCGACCCGCAGGGCCGACCCCTGGAGCCCCTGCCCTACCTGCTCATCGTCGTGGACGAGTTCGGGGAACTGCTCGCCGGCCGCCCCGACTTCACCGAGCTGTTCGTCCAGATCGGCCGCGTCGGCCGGTCACTCGGCATGCATCTGCTGCTGGCCACCCAGCGACTGGAGGAGGGGCGGCTGCGCGGGCTCGACTCGCACCTGTCGTACCGGATCTGCCTGCGCACCTTCAGCGCCGCCGAGTCCCGGACGGTGATCGGGACGCCGGACGCGTACAAGCTGCCGCCGATCCCGGGCTCCGCGTACCTGAAGGTCGACGAGTCGATCTACCAGCGGCTGCGGGTGGCCCATGTCTCCTCGCCGTTCGTCAGCCCCGAGGAGCGGGACGCAGCCGCCGGCCGGAGCGGCCCGACGCTGACACCGTTCGGAATCCGTACGGCCTCCGAGGTCGTCGAGCGGGAACCCGACGAGAACCAGGTCAGCACCAGCGGCGGCCCCACCGAGTTGCAGATCATCGTCGAGCGGCTCAGTTCGCTGACCGCGCCCGCCCACCAGGTCTGGCTGCCGCCGCTGCCGCCCGCGCTCGCCCTCGACCACCTCGTCGGCCGTCCCGCCGACCAGCCGGACCGGGGATACAGCGCCCGCATGTGGCCGCTGACCGGCCAACTGTCGGTCGCGCTGGGCCTGCTCGACCTGCCGCTCAAGCAGGAACACGAGACCCTGCTCATGGACTTCGGCGGGGCACACGGTCACCTCGCCGTCGTCGGTGCCCCGCGCACCGGCCGGAGCACCCTGCTGCGCACGATCATGATGTCGACGATGCTCACCCACACCCCCGACGAGGCGCAGTTCTACTGCATCGACTTCGGCGGGGGCACCCTGCATCCGTTCGCGGCGGCACCGCACGTCGGTTCGGTCGCCGGACGCACCGACCTCGAACTGGTGAGCCGCACCCTCGCCGAGATGCGGTCGCTGATCGTCGAACGGGAGCGCCTGCTGCGCGAGCTGGGCGTCGACTCGATCGCGGACTTCCGGGAACGCCGCGCCGCCGGCGACCTCCCCGCCGGGGTGCGTGGGGCCGACATCTTCCTGCTCATCGACAACTGGGGCGCCCTGCGGACCGAGTTCGAAGGCGCCGAACAGATCGTCACCGAGATCGCCGCCCGCGGACTCGGCGCCGGCGTGCACCTCGTGCTCACCAGCGGTCGGTGGAACGACATCCGCCCGGCCCTGCGCGACAGCATCGGCACCCGCATCGAGCTGCGCCTCAACGATCCCACCGAATCCGAGGTCAACCGGCGGATGGCTGCCCGCGTGCCGTCCGGGACCGCCGGCCGGGGGCTGAGCGCTCCCGGGGCCTACTTCCAGATCGTGCTGCCGCGCGTCGACGGCCAGGACACCGCCGAGGGCCTACGTGAGGCCCAGGAGGAGACGATCGGGAAGATCACCGCCGGCTGGACCGGCCGGGTGGCGCCCCCGGTCAAGCTGTTGCCCCATCGTGTCGAGGTGCGCGAGCTGGCGACCGACCCCGCCACCGCCGCCGTCCCGATCGGCCTGGCCGAGGAGGATCTGGGTACGGTCACCCTCGACCTGCTGGGCGACAACCCTCACTTCCTCGTGTACGGCGACGCCGGGTCGGGCAAGACCACCCTGCTCAGGACGTGGCTCACCGGACTCACCGAGCGCTCCTCCCCGTACGACATGCGGGTGGTTCTCTTCGACTACCGGCACACCCTGCTCGACGTCGTACCCGAGGACTACCTCGGCGCGTACGCGGGCGACGCCACCACCGCCCAGGTGTACGTGCAGCAGGTGGTGGAGAAGCTCAAGGAGCGCGTACCCCCGCCGGGCATCAGCCAGGCCCAGCTCAAGGCCCGCGACTGGTGGGAGGGCACCGAGCTGTACGTCGTCGCCGACGACTACGACCTGCTCAGCGGCGCGTCCGGCCCGCTCAACCCGCTCGCCGCGTTCATACCGCAGGCCCGCGAGGTCGGCCTGCACATCGTGCTGGCCCGGCGGGTCGCCGGCATCTCCCGCACCATGGGCGACCCGCTCGCCGCCCGCATCCGCGACATGGGCACCGGCGGACTGATCCTCTCCGGCGACCACCGCGAAGGCGTGGTGCTCGGCGACGAACGGGCCGCCCAGCGTCCACCCGGCCGGGGCGTCCTGGTCGAGCGGGGCCGCCCCCGCCGGCTCATCCAGGTCGCCACGAGCGCCTGACAACCCGTACCCGAAAGGCGTTTTTGATGGCGAACGAGCAGAGCCGCATCACCGTCGTGGGACACCTGCGCCGGGTCGACATCGCGGTGCCGTCCACCGCTCCCATCGGGGAGTACGCGCCGCAGTTGGCCGAGCTGTGCGGGCAGGCCGAGCCGGACATGATGCCGGCGGCCTGGTCCCTGGCCGGCGTCGACGGGCAGGCGTACCCGCTCGACGCCAGCCTCCAGGACCTCGGCGTGGTCGACGGCCAGGTGCTGTACCTGCGCGACGTCACCCGGGAGCCCGGCGAGGCGCCCGTGGTCATGGACATCGACGAGGTCGTCGCCGACGAGGCGGCCGCCCAGCGCCGCACCCGGCCGAGCGGAGGCCCCGTGGTGCTCGCCTTCGGCCTCGCCTGGCTCGCCGCCGCCGCGGTCCTCATCGCTCGGGCAAGCGGACTGAGTGCCCCGTCCGTCACGGTCGTCGTCCTCGTCCTGGCCGCACTGACGCTGCTCGGGGTCGCGTGGGGGCTGCAACAGAAGCCCAGCACCATGCCCGAGAGGTTCGTGCACCTCGTGGTGCTCGGCGCCGTACCGTGCCTGGCCGTGGCCGGACTGCTCGTCGGTGGGGGCCTGGGCGGCACGGACTACCGCTGGATCGGGGCCATCGCCGGCGCGAACCTGGCCGCCCTGATGGGGCTGGCGCTCGTACCCGGCGTCGTCCTCGCCGCCGTCGAGGTCCAGCTGTTCGTGGCGGCCGTCGTCGCTCTGCTCCTCCTCGGCCTGGAGGCCGACCGTAACCAGGCCATGGCCCTCGTCGCCGCCGTGGCCGTGGCCATGCTCGCGGGCGGCCGTCGCACGTCGGCGATGCTCACGTCCTGGGGGGTACGCCGGCCCCGTGGACGCGACGCGGCTGCCGAGGCCACCACCCAGCTCGTACGGGAGTCGAACCGCTTCCTCGCCGTCGTGGTGGCCGGACCGACAGTCGCACTGGCTCTCGCCCTGCCTCCGCTCGCGGTCTCCGGCGAAGGGTTCGCCGTCGCCACGGCGATCGTCATCAGTGCGGCCCTGCTCGCCCGCGCCCGGCAGGCCGCTGTCACCAGTGAACTGCTCGCCACCGCCGGCGCGGGTCTCGTCGGGCTGTTCGCGTTGATCGTCGGCGTGAGTCGGGCCGGCGCTGCCGACGTACTCGTCGCGGGTCTGCTGCTCGTCGCCGGCCTGCTCGTCGTCGGTGTCGGGGTGGCCATGGCCTACCTGATTCCCCCGCAGGATGATCAGACCGGCGCGACGATGGTGCAGGCGCCGCGCAAACGCAGCCGCGCCGAGGTCGTCGGCGTCGTCACCGGGCTCGCCATCGCGCCCCTGACGCTTGGCGTACTGGGCGTGTTCGAGCACCTGGTAACGGTCGGCCGCTCGCTGTTCTGAGGTCAGGCCCTAAGCGGCGGGGTGGCGACGGGTACGGGTCAGGTGGCCCATCTCGATCGCCATCCGGGTCAGCTCGGCCTTGTTGCTCACGTTCAACTTGGCGCGGATCCGCTTCGCGTAGGTGTTGACCGTGGCCTGCGACAGGCCCATCCGGGTGGCGATCTGCGCGTGGGTGAAGCCCGACGCGATCCAGCGCAGCGTCTCCACCTCCCGCGGGGCAAGACCACTGCGATCCTCGTCGGTGCGGGTGTTCAGCTCCAGCTGAAACTGGCTGATCATGCGCGGGCACAGGTAGAAGCCCTGCTGTGCGGTCACCCGAATGGCCTCGCGCACGTCACGCTGCTCCGCCTGCCGACTGATGCAGCCGCGCGCTCCCGCCCGGATCGTCGCCAGCAGCGACGGGGAACCCTCCCACACGGAACTCACCAGCGGCGCCCCGATCGACGTCAGCTTGGCGACGTCGTCCAGCGTGGACGCGGTGATCTGCGGCAGGTCGAGCGCGACGACGTCGTACGACCCGCCCCGGTTGTACAGATCCCGCAGGGAGCCGACTGCCGCCGCCACCCGCAGCCCCGGGTCGTCCGAGGTCAGCTTCTCGATGCCGGCGCGGGCGATGGGTTGTGCGGCGACGATCGCGACTGAATACACGAGTACCTCCAGGCCTCAACCCGGGCGGACCGGGGTGAACGGCTCCTAGAACGTGTCGCCCAGGCCACCGGTTCACGGACGGTCGGATTTCCCGGGAGATCTCCCGCACGTCCCCGAACGGAGGATTTCGAGCGCTCCCATGCCCGCTCCTAGCCTCGGTGCGGACCGCCATCCGACGCCCCGACCAGGAGGCCGAGTGCTGACCGACAAGCTCTCCGACGGGTCGGTTGTCTCCTACGACGAGGACGGTCACGTCACCGCGCAGGAGCTGCCGGACGGCACGGTGTTCAGCGCGTTCACCGAGGACGGTCCGACGCACGTGGTGTTGCCCGACGGTGGTGGTGTCGCGTCGATCGCGTATGTCGGCGACGGCAGCACGTGGTCGTTCGACGACGGTTCGAGGGTGTCGTACGACGGTTCGGATCAGGTCGTCTCGCAGGTGTCGGCGGATGGCACGGTGTTCAGCGCCTTCACCGAGGACGGTCCGACGCACGTGGTGTTGCCCGACGGTGGTGTCGCGTCGATCGCCTATGCCGCCGATGGTGCCAGTACGTGGTCGTTCGCTGACGGTTCGAGGGTGTTGTACGACGGCTCGGACCATGTGACGTCGCAGGTGTCGGCCGATGGCACGGTGTTCAGCGCCTTCACCGACGACGGTCCGACGCACGTGGTGTTGTCTGATGGTGGTGTCGCGTCGATCAGTTATGGCGCGAAGGGCAGTGTCTGGTCGTTCGCCGACGGTTCGAGGGTGTTGTACGACGGCTCGGACCATGTGACGTCGCAGGTGTCGGCCGACGGCACGGTGTTCAGCGCGTTCACCGACGACGGTCCGACGCACGTGGTGTTGCCCGACGGTGGTGGTGTCGCGTCGATCGCGTATGTCGGCGACGGCAGCACGTGGTCGTTCGACGACGGTTCGAGGGTGTCGTACGACGGTTCGGATCAGGTCGTCTCGCAGGTGTCGGCGGATGGCACGGTGTTCAGCGCGTTCACCGACGACGGTCCGACGCACGTGGCGTTGCCAGATGGCGGTGTCGCATCGATTTCGTACGCCGCTGATGGTGGTAGCACGTGGTCGTACGCCGATGGCTCGAAGGTCGTGTACGACGCCGCGAATCATGTGATCTCGCAGGTGTCCGACGACGGCACGGTTTTCAGCGGCTTCGACGGTGAGGGGCGTCCGACGCACGCCACCGTGCCGCAGTCGGATGAGGTGACGATCACCTACGCCGCCGACGGTGGTAGTACGTGGTCGTTCGACGACGGTTCGAAGGTCGTGTACGACCGCTCGAGCCATGTGACGTCGCAGGTGTCGGTCGATGGCGCGGTGTTCGGTGCGTTCGACAGTCAGGGTCGGCCGACGCATGCGGATGTGCCGGGCTCGGGTGTCGCGTCGATCAGTTACGACGCCCGGGGCAGTGTCTGGTCGTACGCCGATGGCTCGAAGGTCGTGTACGACGCCGCGAATCATGTGATCTCGCAGGTGTCCGACGACGGCACGGTCTTCAGCGGCTTCGACGGTGAAGGGCGTCCGACGCACGCCACCGTGCCGCAGTCGGATGAGGTGACGATCACGTACGCCGCCGACGGTGGCAGTACGTGGTCGTTCGACGACGGCTCCAAGGTCGTGTACGACAGCTCGAACCATGTGATCTCACAGGTGTCGGTGGACGGCACCGTGTTGAGCGCCTTCACCGATGACGGTCCGACGCGTGCGGTGTTGCCTGATGGTGGTGCGGCGTCGATCAGTTATGGCGCGAACGGCGGCAGCGTCTGGTCGTACGCCGACGGTTCGAAGGTGTCGTACGACGTTTCGGATCAGGTCGTCTCGCAGGTGTCGGCCGATGGCACGGTGTTCAGCGCCTTCACCGACGAGGGTCCGACGCGTGCGGCGTTGCCTGATGGTGGCGCGGCGTCGATCAGTTATGGCGCGAAGGGCAGCAGTGTCTGGTCGTACGCCGACGGTTCGAAGGTGTCGTACGACGGCTCACACCGTGTGACCTCGCAGGTGTCGGCGGACGGCACGGTGTTCAGCGCCTTCACCGACGCCGGTCCGACGCATGCGGTGCTGCCCAGGGGCGGTGGTGTGGCGACGATCAGTTATGGCGCGAAGGGCAGCAGCGTCTGGTCATATGCCGACGGTTCGAAGGTGTCGTACAACAGTTCCGGTCACGTCACCTCGCAGGTGTCGGCCGACGGCACCGCGTTCAGCAGGTTCGACAGTCAGGGCCGTCCGACCCACGCCACCATGCCCGGCCCTGGTGACGTGACGATCAGTTACACCTCCAACGGTGCCAGCACCTGGTCGTACGCCGACGGAACCCGGGTCGAGCGGAACGCCGCGGGCGTGACGACCCGCGAGACCACGTCCGACGGCATCGTGTTCGACCGGTTCGACGCCGACGGTAGGGCGCTCCACGGCAGAGTGCCGGGGGCGGACGGCCAACCCCCACAGACGGTCACCATCGCCTACACGCCGAACGGCGACGCCACGTGGACGTACCACGATGCCGGTGGCGCAACGACGATGACGCTGACCCGGAGTGCCTCCGGTAAGCCGATCACCATGGTCCAGGACGGCTGGACGTTCCGGAGCTTCGACGGTGACGGCCGACCCACGGCGGGTCACGGGCCGGACGGGTCCGTCGCCATCAGGTACGGAGCGAACGGCACCAGCACCTGGACGTTCACCGACGCACACAACGGCCGCACCGTCATCGAGCGGAACGCCGCTGGTCAACCGACCACGATGATCTCCGACGGCTGGACGTACACCAGGTTCGACGGCGAAGGCCGTCCACTGGCCGGCCACAAGTCGGGCGAGAACGGGGGTGCCCGCGAGACGGTCACCATCACCTACGGCCACGACGACTCCAGCGTGTGGAAGTACGGTGACGGCACGGTCATCACGAGAGCCGGAAACGGCCAGGTGACCTCCCTGGTTGTCGACGGGTGGACGTACACCAAGTTCGACGATCAGGGCCGGCCGACCTACGGAACCAAGGACGGCAAGCACATCTCCATCTCGTACCAGGGTGACTGGACGGTGACGAGATACCCGGACGGCACGAAGATCGGAACGGACTCCCACGGTCGTCCGATCTACCAGATCAACCCGGACGGCAGCCGTTTCGAATACCGGGTGGAGATTCCGAAACTGCTCCAGGCGAAGAACACCGTGGCGGCCCAGGCCGGTCTCCTGGACGGACACCTTTCGAACCTGAAGACGCAGGCCGAAGGCATCTTCGAAGCGTGGCAGAGCCCCGCCGGTCGCCAGTACGAGGCGGTGGTCGGCCGGATCACCGCGATCAGCAACGACGTGCAGAGCGTCCTCCACGACTCGGTCGTCGCGCTCGGGCGTGCCTACGACCAGTACGTGGCTGCCGAGGGCGGCAATCTCAAGAACCTGACCCCGGTCAACTTCAACTCGGACGGGTCAGTCACACCCCGCTGAATACGAATACGGAAGGGCGGACAGAGTGCAAAGAGTTCAGGTAACCCCTCAGATGGTGACGGACGCGGCCGCCAGCTGCGATTCCACGAACTCCGAGATCGACGCGGAGCTTGCCTCGCTCAGGTCTTTCGTGGTCAATCTCCAGTCGCAGTGGCACGGGGTCGCCTCCGACCAGTTCAACGCGCTGATGACCGACTTCGACATCTACGGGAAGATGCTGCACAACGCATTGGCGGACATTGCCAGCGGCCTGCGCGGCAACGCCGTCAACTACGTCGACACGGAAATCTCCAACATCAACAGCTTGGTCGCCGTCAACGGCGACATCCCCGGTGCCCGGCTCTGACTCGACAGCTCTGACTCAACAGCAAGGAGTACGTCATGGGTGATCCCACGAGCAGCAGTCTCTGGGTGCCGTTGGAGTTGGAGACCGCCGGCGGGCAACTCAACGGCCGGGCGAACGAGATCGTCGGCCAGCTCGAAGCGCTCAAGAGCAAGCTGCTTCCGCTCTCGGAGACGTGGCAGGGCGACGCCAAGGAGTACTACGAGGGTCTTCAGGGCGAGTGGAACCTCGCCGCGGACGGGCTCTTCGGGCCGGAGGGAGTTCTCGGTCTCATCGCCTCCGCATTGAACCTCAGTTGGAACAACTACGCGGAGTGCGAGTGGACGAACCTCAGGACCTGGCGGCCGCAGGGCTGAGTGGGAACGGCGGGGTCGGGGCGGTGTCGGGAGATCCGCACCGCCCCGTCATCGCAGGTTCGGCCTCAGTCCGGGTCCGGGGCCCAGGAAGCACGGTCGGCTCCGGCGTACATCTGACCGGCGTCGTTGAGCTTGCCGATGAAGGTACCGACCAGATGGATGGCCGTTCCGCAGCCCTGGAGCAGTTGGTTCTGGGCATGCACGAGCTTCGCCGTCTCCTCCGGGTTGCCGTCCTTGGCGTCGGCGTAGGTGCCCTCCGGATACGAGAACACGTTGGTGTTGCTGTAGTCGCCCGCATTATCCTGATAGTTCTCGTGGTAGCGCGGAACCAGGTCCTCCGCGTTCTCGGCGAAGAAGATCCATGACTCCTGGCTGACCACCTCGTCGCGAAAAGCCTCGAACTGCGCGATCTGGTTCTGGGCCTCGTGCAGGAGCGTCTGCTCGGCGGAATGCACCGTGTCCAGGTGAACCGTGAAAGAGCCCATGAACGGCTGCCCGGGGTCGAGCGGGACACCCTTGTCGTCGACCAGGACGCCCTTGTCGTTTGTCGGACGACCGTACGTGTCCTTGAAGCCGCCGGCGCCGTCCGGAATGACAGCGGGCTGCGTCGGCGCGGCGCTCGCCGGGTCGGTGTAGTTGCCGTTGTCGCCGTTAATCGTCTTGGCGTCCGACCAGGTCTGGGTCAGATCGACGACATTCGCTCCCTCATTGGCCATACCCGACTCTTACGGGCGCATGACGAAACCGGCAACGTCCTCGTTGGGGTGACCCGTTGGTCCCAAACGGGGCCGTGCCGCTGGCCCACGCGGCTCACTAGCTTGGCTTCCAGTACCCGGAAAACCGAGGAGCAACGGTGACGGTCCCCTTCCCGTCGGACGCCCCGACGTCGTACGAGGACAGCGCCAAGGCGATCTACGTGCGGCCGGGCGTCATCTACCACACCGCACACGTCTCGATGAAGGCCGAGATCGCCGCGATCGTCGAGTGCTGGAACGTGATCGCCGATACGTGGAAGAACCTGAAGCTCAGTTGGGTCGGCGAATCGGCCGCCGCCGCGGACGCATTCAACGAGCGGCTCGACAGGGTGCAGGCCGAACTGTTCGGCGAGCCCGAGGGTGACGGCAAGGACGGCAAGCCGGGCATCTTCGGTCTGGTCCGGGTGGTGGCGGTGCAGGCGGCCAGCAACTACGACAACGCCGAGCACAGCGTCTTCCACATGTTCGACGCGCTGACCGAGGCACTGGAAACGACCGGCCAGGCGGACGACGGAAAGCGGCCGGAGAACTCGACGTACAACCCCATCCAGATCACGTACGGCGACGTCTGATCCGATCTCCGTGACCTACCCCGACATTCCTCCGAGTCATCCCGACCCCGAGAAGCTGCGTGCCCTCGCCCAGAAGTGGGACGAGCAGGCCGGACGCCTGGACAGCTACGGCGGGCTCGTGCGGTCCAGCGTGGACGGCATCCAGTGGGAGGGCCAGGCCCACAACGCCATGCGCCTGGCCGCCGACAAGGTGATCGAGCAGGTCGGCAAGGCCGCGCAGGGGGCCCGTGAGTGGGCGAACGCGCTCCGCGAGGTGGCCGGGAAGTGGGAGGAGTTTCTCCGGAAACAGAAGGTCGACGCGATCCTGCAGGCCCTGCTGGGCGTGTTCGGGGTCCTCCTGCTCGTGGTGTCGTTCGTCCTCGGCCCGATCCTCGCCGCGGTCGCCGACATCCTCATCGGGATGACGAGCCTGACCGGCCTGGCCCGGACGATCGCCACCCTCGTGCTCGACATCGCCCTGGGTGTCCTGACGTACGGCGGGCTGCAGCTCGGGTTCGACATGGCCGCCGGGGGAATCGCGCACGCCGCCGTGCCGGGAAGCGGACGTTTCAAGCCGGACGCCTGGGAGGCTCTCAGCGTCGGTCTGGCTGGCTTGATGGGTGGTCTCGGGTCCATCCGCGGCCTGCCGGGACTCGGGCGGGGTGGGCCCAAGGGCGGTGTGGGCAACGTCGTCGACGTGCCCGTCACGCCCTCGACCTCGAGAGGGGTCAGCAACGTCGGGGAGATCGGCGAGACCGCCAGACCGGGTGGCAGTTCGCCGCTGTCGGCGACACCGCACGTCGACGCTGCCGCCGGTGGCCCCAGGGCGGGAGTCCAGCGGGCAGCCGGTCCTCCGGAGGGAATCGCCGGTAACGGACCGCTGTCGAGCGCCCGGATCACCCCGGATGCGGGACGTTCGTTCGACGCGTCCGGTGGGGCGCTGGGTGCGCGGGGCAACGCCGCGTTCGAAAGAGTTCCCGGGGGCTCCGCGGATGGCGGCGTGCCGGGCGTTCCGCGCGCGCTGACCGGAGACGGCCCGGCGACAGTCGTCCGTAAGCCCCCGGCCGGGGATCAACCGGGACTCATGGGACCTCCCCGGGCCTCCCTGGACGGCCCTTCGGCGGTCGGGCCGATTGCGCCTCGGGGTGCTGTGGACGGTCCTCCGGCGGTGGGACAGGGCGGTCCCCGGGCGGCTGTGGATGGTCCTCCCACAGTGGGGTCGGGCGCGGCGCGGGTTGGTGTGGACGGGCCGGCGACGGCCAACCCCGGCAGCTTCCGGGCAGCGACGCCGGAGGCTTCATCGAGTGCCCGGATCGCCCCGGTCGCCGAGCGTCCGCTCGACGCGACGGGTGGCGCGTCGGGTGCGCGCGGCGGCGTCGTATCCGAGAGGACCCCGGGCGTCCCGCAGGCGACCGGAGAAGCGCCTACGACGGTGGTCCGCAATTCGGTGCGTCCTCCCTCGGGGGAGCAGGTCGCTCCGTCGGCGGGCCCTCGGGCTGTTCTAGACGGGCCGCCGACCGGTGGTTCAGGTGGTGCGCGGGTGGGTCAGATGGATGCCGCCGCCTCGCCACATGGGACTCAGCCAGGAGGTCCGGCACGGGAGGGTGCGGGGACGGCCAGGCAGGGAACGGGCAGGGTCGCCGAGCCGCCGCGTACGGCCGACGGAGAGGTGCCGACGTCCGTCGTCTCGTCGGGCGGTCGTACCCCGGGTCGATCTGGCGCGGCGGTGGATTCGCCGCCGCGCGACGCGGTCGTCGCCGGGCCGAGTGTCGGCGTCGGCCCGCACGCGGCCGGCGCGCCTCCCACGCTGCCGCGGGCGGCCTTGGGGCACGGCGAGCCACCCACCGCGATCACCGTCTCGGCGGCCGACGCGCTCAAGGTGCCGCGTGCCGATCCGTCGCTACCGGGCAAGTTGCCGGCGGTCTCGGCGCCGGTGCCCAAGCCGTCGCTTACCAGCGCGCGACCGGTGGGTTCCGAGTCGATCTCCGCTGCCGGTGTGGGTGCCCGCGAAACGCCCACGCCGTCCACGGCGGGCGGTGCCTCGCGGGCGGCGGATGGCGCGCCCGCGACCTCGGCCACGAGGTCGGCTACGCCGGGTGCCACCCCACGGTCGCCGGAGGCCGGCCGTCCGGTCGGTGCCGAGCCGGTCCGCAGCGCTGCGATCGATCGAGCCGAGGTCCGGTCCGACGCCGGTGGCGCCCGCCCGGCGCGCGGGGAGCTGGACACGGTCGCCCGCAACCTGTCCGACCGGCACGCGGACCTCGTCTCCGCCAAGGCCGTACGGGCCGAGCGGATACCCGATCCGAAGGAGGCCGCGGCGGCGCGGCGGATCACGACGGCGGCCGAAGCCCGCGCGCAGTTCTGGTCGTCGGTCCGTGAGGGCATGGCCGCGCAGTTCGGACCGCACGCCGGCCTACTGGCGGGCCAGAACACGCAGACACTGGAGCGCTTCGCCGCGTTCTTCGCGAGCGAAGCCGGTGTGGCCAAGGAACTGCCGGCGATCCGCACGATGATCGGCAGGGACTTCTCGGCGACGATCCAGGGTGAGATGGCCGGGGCGGTCAAGACGGTGGCCGCCGACATCGTCCGGCGCGCCGGCCTGCCCGCTTCCCGCTTCGACCCCCTGCTCGATCGCCTCGGCAGCACCAAGGGGGCGGAGTTCCGGCAGGCGATGGACGACTTCCGCAACGCCATCCGGGACCACCGGACCGAACAGGCGCGCGGTGGACGGTACGACGTCGCGAGCGACCGGCCGACGACTCTCGACCAGGCGCGGACGAAGTTCGACGCGGACGCGGCGGCGACCGCTGCCCGGGATGCCCGGGCCGCGGCCGGCGAGCGGAGCGATCCGCAGTTGACGCGTGCGGCGGACGACGCGGCCCAGGTCAGGCGGCAGGTCGAGACCGAGGCACGGAACTGGGCCGCCGACCGGGACAAGGAGTTCACCACCCTCAGCAAGAGCATCGGCAAACAGTTCGCCGATGAGCGGTACGCGACGGCCTACGTGCAGCGTGAGCACCGCGTCGAGTACCGGCCGGGCGACAACCCGACGAGGGCGCTCGACGACGCGGTCGGGCACATCAACCGGCGGTGGGAAGCGGCTGTCCGGAGCGCGTCCGCCGTCCAACGGTTCCGCCCGGACGCGGACGCGGCATTCAACGCCGAGGTCCAGGCCACGCGCAACATCGCGGGTCTGACCAAGGTGGCGGGGCCGCCCCGCCTCCGCTCCCTCGAGTCGCTGCCCGAGAAGGAGGCGGCCGAGTGGCGGGCGTCGTTCCGGAACGCGGTGGACGACGAGTTCGAGCGCGTCTGGCGGCCGGTCTACGAGGCGGGTCACGGGCCCGGCAGTGCCCGGTTCCAGGCCACCGAGAAGGTCTGGGAAGCTCGCTTCCGGGGTATGCGCGAGCAGTTGCGCGTCAACGGTTTCGCGTACCACGAGATCGAACGCCTGGCCGACGACATCGCCACGGCCAGGGCCGACCTCGTCATGCGCGGCGGCTCCCCCGACGATGTCATCCGAGCGCTTCAGAGGGTCCGCGAGAAGTACCACACCGAGATCGGTGAACTGGTGCGCGGGATCGACCGCCGAGGCCCGAACCTGGCCCGGTGGGACGACCTGACGGTCCAGATGCAGACCGAGGTACGCGAGGCTTTCCACCCCGGAGCGGTCCGCGACCGTCCACCTGCCGGATCCGAGCGGGTCGCCGGCGACGACCCGTTCACGGACCAACGGCCCGTGCCGGACGGCTCGCCGGCGTCCGCGCTGCACCCCGACCTCGTCGGCGTACGCGACCAGGCATTCCGGGACTTCGCCGGGCTGGACCCGCTGTCCCAGGCCAAGCTGCCGAAGAGCATGCTCGACCGGCTCGAGGCGACCTACGTCCACGAGCGGCTGACCGCGTACGACGCGATCATGCACACCGGTGAGACCCGCGTTCCCGCCCAGGTCCTGCATGATCTGCGGGTCGAGGCCCGGTCCACGGCCGGCGGACCGACACCGACGCGGCCCCGTAGCGCACCCGAGTCGTGGGCCGAGCATCGTCGGCAGATCAGCGAACTGCTGAACGGACGCGGACTGGCGGTCACCCCCACGTCGGGTGGTCTGGTCGTGCACGTCGACGCAGCCCAGGCCGTCGCGGACACCGCCGTCGTACGGGCCACCAGAGGGCTCGGTGAACTGCCCGACGGGCTCCGGATCGTGGCCGGTCCGGGCGTACGGCCCGAGGTGGACCTGGCCGGCCTGGGTCCACTGGCGCGGGACGGCGTGGTGCTGCACGCGCCGTTCCTCGACGACGCCGCGCTCGTGGGGGTGGCGCGGGACACCGGGTTGACGGTCGCCTTCCGGACCCGTCCGGCCCCCGGTGACGCGGTCGCGCATCCGGTGGACGGCACGGGTGTCGCCACGCTGCAACACCTCGCCGTCGAATGGCGTTCCGGGGTGCCGGCCGTGGACGCCCCGTTCGGGCTGACCCCCGGTGCCCGGCCCGGTGTGTACCGCCTCGACGAGGGTTGGACGCTCGAATCGCACGCGTGGGGCGTGTGGGCCCGGCCGCCGGAGGTGAGGGTCGGCGACGCGTTCGATATTCGGCTCGGCGAGGTCAGTGACGACGGGCGCGTGGTGGTGGGCGTGTCCGGAGTCGATGTCCCGGATGCGGTGATCGGGCAGATCCATCGCCTGGCGGAGCGGATGCCGGCGGGTGAAGGGTCCGGCATCACCTGGTTGAGTCGTCCCGGGGCCCGTGAGACCACAGCCCACCTGGTCGACGATCTTGCTGACTCGACCACGCTGGCCCGCACCCAGAAGTACGGGGACGCCTTCGATCTCGCCGAGACCCGACGGCTGGTGCGGGAGAAGGCCAACCGCGACTTCACGTCGGTCGAACCCACCGTGGACGGGTCCTCCTCCATAGCCGTGGACAAGCTGCGGCGGGCATACGAGGCGGACGCCGAGGCCCTCGTCACCAAGTACCTGGGCGGCCCGGACGGTTTGCACGGGCATGCCGACGTCGTGGGCTTCGCCCGCGGGTACGACGAACTCCGGTCGACGCTGCCGGCACGTTTCGACGCACAGGCGCGCTGGGAGGGACGGGCCGACGAGGTGCGCCGCTCCGTGGAGGAGGCGTTCCACCGTGACGCGCGGCTGGCTGACCGGGCCGAGCTGCTCAGGCGGAACACGAAGCCCACGCCCGACGGCGACGCGACCCCCACCGCGGAGGGGGCACCCGCAGGCGAGCACATCGAGGAGCTACCGGAACCCTCCTCCTCTCCGAAGGCCGGTCCGAGTCAGACGGGTGACCACATCACCGCGTTCTGGGAACGCTTCTCCCCGACGGCGGCCAAGGAGATCGACGACCTGGCCAAGGCTGCCCCGCAGGCGGATCGCGGTGCTGCCGTCGACGCCCGGATCACCGATCTGGCGCGGGATGCGCGCCGGTACGTCGACAACTATCTGACGGGCGACTCGACGTTGGCGAACGGGCTCTCGAAGAGCCGTGCGATCGGTGACGAGCTACGACCGGGTGGCAACGCCGTGGCGGACGAGGTCGTCGCCACCCTGTCCAGCCAGACCCGGCACGCCTTCGACCGGGTGTTCGGCCCGGACGGCGCGTTCGGCGTGGAGCGGTGGAAGCCGGGATCCACCTTCGCCGGGTCCACCGAGGCGCGGCAACTGGACGACATCTTCGCTCCGGAGCACGTGACGTCCGTCGAGAAGCGGGTGCGGAGCGCCTTCGAGTCGCTGCAACGCCACGATCCGAAAATCTTGACCTCGCCCGGCCTGTCCGTTCGCCTGACCGTCGCCCACCAGGCGTCGATACGGTTGGAGGAGGTCGCCGCCGCTCGGATGGAGGCGCGCACGGCCGCCGGGCTGCGGCCCGATCTGACCCCGGAGCAGTTGTCGCGGTTCCAGGACGACCTGATCGCCCGGGTCGACGACGGCCTGCACACCAGCGGGCCGCGCAGCGACGTCGACGTCGAGGGCGACGTCGAGGGTGCCGCGCCGCGCGGCGCGGCATCCGCCGAAGAGGCGAAGGCGCGGTTCGACGAGTTGACCGGCGACCGTCTCGCCACCGAGCTGGATCTGCTGGCCGAGCCGCACCTGGTGCGTTTCACCCGGGACTCCCTCAAGCTGCGTCTCGACGACGTGGCGGGCCCGCTCGACGGCGCGGGTCTCAACCGGATCGGCAGTCGGCTCGACGCCGACGTCCGGCGCGCGTACGACGAGGTCCATTCCCCGGGCCGCCCGCCGGAGGAGGCGAACGCGGCCTGGACGCGGAGGGTGGACGAGCTGCGCGCCGGCCTGCCGGACCGGGTGGCGGCCGAGCTCGACTCGTTGACCGTCCTCCGGAGCGCGGCGCAGGAGTTCCACGCCATCGAGAGTTCGGCGGCGCTCCGCTCCGCGAAACCTCTGGATCCCGACGTCGTCGCCGACCTCGCGACCGCGCATCGCGCCGAGTTCACGGCCGCCCGGGACAAGACCCTGCGGAGCACCTCGGAGCGGACGACCTGGCTCGCTGACGAACATGTCAACGGGGACCAGTACGGCAGCCACCTCACCAAACTGCGGCGGGACGCCTTCATCGCCGACCTGGAGTCGCGTCTCGACGCCGACCTGCGCGACGCGGTGGACAGCTTCGGCCTGCAGGGCGCCGATCGCGCCGCGCCCGAGGCTGTCGCCAAGGACATCCAACGCGCGTTCGCGAAGGAGATGCGCGACGCGCAACTCGCGGCGGCGCGTCGGCCGCCGGGCGTCGGCGACGACTTCACCAGTGTGTGGCAGCGGCGGTACGACAACCTCAGCGGTTCGGTCGACAGCCGAATGAAGGTCGCCATGATGGAGCGACGCGTCGAGGAGTTCGCGGACGAGTTCGTCAATTCATATGCCGGCGATCTGCCCAGGTCGGACGTGCGACGCCTCGGCGACGTGATCGCCGAGGACATCCGCTCGGCGCTGCAGGGCGGGACCCGGCACCTACCGGCCTCGCTCGGGGCAGCCGAACAGCGGGCGTTGGTGGAGGGGATCCGTCCGTCGGTGTTGGCCGTTGCCGAGCTGCGACTCAAGATCGACGGCGCCGGTGAGCCGCTCCACGAGCTGGCGCCGCAGATCGTGGAGTCGGTGACCACAAAGCTCCTGGGCCCGGAGGTGGTGCCAACCTCGGCGGAGACGATCTTCGCCAGGATGCGGGACCAGGCGACCGCGCGCGTCGACGACGCGATCGCGGAGGCGCTGGGTACACCGAACCCCTTCGTCACCGAGGTATCCCGGGCCGCAGCGGCCTCCGCGGTACGGGATCAGGTGCTCAGGAACCTGAACCAGGAGTACACGCTCGCCTTCGATCGGGCGCGCTTCGAGCGCCGTTTGGACGAGACGTTGCAGGGCATCGACCGGCGCATCGACGCACAGGCGTTGTATCAGGAGACCGAGCAACGGCTGCTCGTCGACCTCAAGCGAGATGTGCCGCAGGCGCTCGCCGGCCTGGACCGTAACGCGTCCAGCAAGGCGGCGTTGGCCGCGGCGGGAGAAGCCTTCACGAACGCGGTGACTGCCGAGTTCCACAAGTTGGCGGGCAGCGCCACGTTCAGCCCCAGCCAGGTCAAGCTCTGGAACGCGCAGTACGCCACGTCGATCGGGACGGCCAACAGCTGGGTGACCGCTCACCTCGTCGGTCAGCGACTCGAGCAGATCGTGCAACGGCACCTGAGGGGAGCGCCGGGCACGAACACCGAGGTCGAGGCGACCAGGCGGGGCAACATTCGGCAGCGGCTACAACAGGTGGTCACGGACGGTATCGCGCCGTACCTGAACCTGTCCGGGGACGTCCGCCCGCTGTCCGCCATGGGTGTCGAGGAACAGGCGATACTCGCCGACCAGATCGGCAGGCGGCTGGACGAGGTGGCCAGGTCCGAGAGTGTGTCCCCCCTTCGCGGCAGGGCCGTCAGGTCGCTGCGGGAGCATCCCGTGTCCGCCCGGTCCGGGGAGGGTCTGGCCGCTGAGCGTGTGGCGCTGAATCGTCAGATCGAGGAACGTCTGGACGATGTTTCGGCGGCGTACGAACCGGGTCCGGTGCTCGTCGAGGCCCGGCAGGCCCTCGCCGACCGGGCGCGGGGACACCTCGATGAGATGGCCAGCGCCGACCTGGCGTTCGACCGCGACCTGCTGGCCAAGCGGGTGGAGCAGACGCTGGCCGGGGCGAACGAGTTCGTGGCGTCGCGCTTGCGTCGTGCAGCGGTCCGGACCGAGCTTCCGTCCGTCGTGCGAAGCCGCGTCGAAGAGGCCCTCCGTGACCTCCCGCCTCAGTCGACAACTGCCGTCGACCAGTTCGTGGCGGAGGCCGAGCAGCAGTTCGACCGTGCTTATCCCGCGAACGGCCGGTACGGCGAAGCGGAAGCCGCGCAGTGGCAGAGCCATCTCGACGACATGTTCCGGCAGTTCGAATCCTGGTTGGTCGCCCACGCGGTCGCTGCCCGAGCCGTCGCGCGGGCCAGCACTCCCGAGCAGGCTGCTGCGGTGAGCCAGCGGCTGCGGCCGTACCTCGACCTGTCGTTGACGAGGCCGTTGCCGGTCTCGATGGGTCCCCGCGAACAGGAGATGCTCGGCCGGTCCCTGCTCGCCGACTCGACCGAGCAGGAGAGCGACGCGTTTGCCGAGGAGCTCCGCAGCACGCCGGTACCGACCCGACCGGGGAACGACTTCGCCACCCGCCGTGCCCAGCTCGAGAAGGGTCTGAACGAAGCGCTCACCGAGGCGCGGACCGCCATCAAGGAGCAGGCCCGACAAGGCGGTGGTGCGGCCCTTCCGATATTTCGGGAGGGTGGTCCGCTCGGCGTCAACCCGGGGCGTGCCGTTCGGCGGCACCTCGACAGTGCGATCGAGGCGCATCGGGAGGAGATCAAGCAGGTTCTGGCCGCCGTCGACGCCGAATTCCGGCGGAATTGGCGGGCCGAGCCGTCCTCCTCCGGTCAGGAGCACATCGCCGGGACGACGAGCGCGGTGACCTCCCGCGTGGCTCGGGCGTACGCGGTGGCCGAGTTGCAGCGCGATCTCGAGACGGACGTCGTCGGCCCTGCCGCCGCCGCGTTCCGCACCGCCGTACTCCAACAGGTCACCGCAAGCGTTCCCGTCGGGCAGGAGTTCGGCATCGCGGAGTACGACGGGTGGCAACGGGAGTACCGACGACTCATCGAACGCTCCCAGGCGTGGCAGACCGTCCGCGCGTTGGCGGACCGGGCCTACCAGCTCGCGGTTGGTCGGGGCGGGCAGAACAAGCGCTCGCGCCGGTTCGCCGGCGCGATCGACAAGGTCGTCAAGCCGTACCTCGATCTCGGCTCCAGCCGAAAGACCAGCCCGGCGCAGGCACTCGGCCTGCCCGAGCAGGAACGTCTGGTCGGCGAGCTTGCCAGGGTCATTCCGAGGCGGGCCGGTGAGAAGCTGATGGGGCTGGTGCGCCGCAACGCGGTGGCCTCGGACCCCGCGTGGGGACGGTCGTACTACCCCGTCGATTTCGCGCACGAGCGGATTCGGCTCGACAACCGGCTGCGGTCCGAGGCGCCCGGCACGGACGAGGCCAGCACGGCGTTCCGGGACGACCAGCTGCGCCGTTTCGACGCGGCCAACCAGGCGAACTGGAACTTCGACCGGGCGGCCTGGATGGTGGAACTCGACAAGCGAATCGCCACCAGGGACGACTGGATCAGGTCCTACGAGCACAGAGTCGCGGCGCGGACCGCGTTCGCCGACGGCCTCCGTCAGCATCTCGATGCCAGCCTCGAGAAGTTGCTCGGCCCGAAGAGCACGATGGAGGCAGACCTCGCGGAGCAGGCGAGCGCCGCGTCAGCGGTAGCGGCCGCTGCCGCGTTCCACCAGAAGGGCCTGGACGAGTTCGACGAAACCTACCCACTCGGGTCTCGCTTCACCGAAGACATGGGCGGTCTGCCGAAGCAGAGGCTCAGAAATCTGACCCTCGTAACCGATGGCTGGCTCACCCTCTGGCAGATCGGGAGCCGGATCGCCCTGGGCCTGCGCCGAACCGCCATCGTCACCCACGGCGTTC
Source organism: Micromonospora sp. RB23 (assembly GCF_053585025.1). Lineage (NCBI taxonomy): Bacteria > Bacillati > Actinomycetota > Actinomycetes > Micromonosporales > Micromonosporaceae > Micromonospora > Micromonospora sp. RB23. The sequence goes on along the minus strand of NZ_CM132111.1, from coordinate 39,146 downwards.
ACGAGGCATACGAGGGGCCGGTGAGCCAGACGGTTCGTCGGTTGATGAATCAGGTCGAGGGCGCGCTGGGCGTACACCTCTCCCTGAGGCGCAGGCAGTACCGCCCGGCCGGGCTCAGGCCGCAGGAACAGGCCGCTTTCGCCGCGCACCTGGTCGAGCGTGTCAGGGCAGCCGATGCCGCGGCGGTCGGGATCGCTGGCGATGTGGGCGAGGCCGTGCGGCAGTGGCTTCTCTCCGATCCGGTAGCGGTGCCGGACGGTAACGGTCATGCGACCCAGCGAGCCCGGCTCCAGGCCGAATTGGGTCAGCTTCCCGGTGACACCGCCGCGGTGGCGGCGCATCAGGCGGACGTGCTGCGTGAATTCGACGAGGCCCACGCGCAGTGGTGGAAGCTCGAAACCGACGGCTGGCGGGATCATCTCGCCCAGCGGTTGACGAACGCGCCGGCCTGGATCAAGGCGTACTCCCGGTGGCAGCAGGCCCGAGCGGAGATCCAGACCGACCTGCGCGCGGATCTCGACAAGGCGAAGGCCCGGTGGCTCCTCCCCGAGGACGAAGCCACGGCGGCCGCCGACGAGTACCTCAAGGCGGTCACCGAGGATTTCGAACGACGTTATCCCTCGCCGACCCTGTTCGGGGCGGACGAGCAGACGTGGTGGCAGAACCGCGTCGGCGGCATCAGGTCTCGGCTGGATGCCTGGGTCGCTGTTCGGACCGTCGCCGCGCGGGCTCGGAACCTCGCCGCCGATGCTGCGGTGGTGGACAGGGCCGTGCGGCCGTACCTCGACGTCGCCACGATCGACAACCTGCCCGCCGTATTCGGTCCGGCCGAGCGTGACGCGCTCCTCAAGTGGATCGTTCCGCGTGTCATCGAGGGTGCTGACGATGCGGTCGTCGACTCGTTCCGCGACGAGGTCGTCCCAGCACAGGAGGGGGTGGGCTACGCGGCCGAGCGGGCGGCAGTGGACAGGAGCCTGTCCGAACTGCTGCCGAACCAGCAGGCGAAACCCACGGCGTCCGCGTCCCCGAGTGCCTCCTCGGACAAGCGGGCGGTGGTGAACGGGAGCCTGTGGGACCTGCTGTTCGGCGAGTCGGCGGCATCCGAGGCGGACGGGTCCGCGCGGAGCCAGCAACCGGGTTCCGAGGTGGACACCGCTGCCGCGGCGGCCGCTTCGGAGGCGTTCCGGGCCGCTGTGTTGGCTGACCTCGATGCCAGGTTCGCCGGCGACTGGAACTACGACCGGAAGCTCTGGCAGAAGGAGTACGACGACGCCGTCAAGGGGAGCGGACGTTGGCGCGCTGACTGGGCGGCGGGCTACGAGATGCGGAGGGAGGACCGCGACAAACTGGACCTCGCGCTCCACGAGAGGGCTGCCGACCAGGCCACCCGAGAGCTGGTCCTCGGTGCCTTCGATCGGCTCTACAACCTCCACGACGGTTCCGCGTCCGCCGTCGCTCGTGCCCGGCAACGCTGGCAGGCCCAACAGAACCGGATCCTCGACGGCCTGGACGAGTACGCGCGACGTACCGCGCTGACGACCAGGCTGACCGACGAGGTCGTCGCCGTGGTCGCCGACCGCAGCGCGCAGTGGCGGGAGGAAGCTGCCGCCGACTGGGAACTCGACCAGCTCACCGAACTCGGGCGACGTCTCGTGTCGGGGCTGGAAGACGCACGGCTCGCGGGAGTCCTTCCCGGGCTGCACTCCACCCACCCGGTCGCCGACCTCACCGGACACCTCGACCGGGAAGTCCGCGCCTGGGCCGCCCAGGGCGGGATCAGCGCGCGGGTGCGCACGCTCGCCGCCGGCCTGCGTGCCGTGCTGACCGACACGGTGCGCGATGCGTTGGACGAGCCCGAGCCGGCGCAGGCGACGCCCACTCCCGCCGTGGAGATGTTGACCCGGCCCGATCTCGCCGGCAGTTTCCGGCGGCGGGTGCTGGGGGTGATCGCCGGGCCGCTCCGTGAGGCGCACGTGGCGATGGAGCAGGACTTCATCCGCGAGGCAGAGGAGATCTTCAACCGGCCGGCCGGCAGCGTGTCGGAGGCGGTGGCACTTGCCGACCTCGACGATCTGATCCAGTTGTTCCGTGCGCAGGAGCCTCTGTACCAGCGAGTCGTCGCGATCCGACGCGAAGCCGGGGACGTGGCCGCGCTGCGGGAGCAGTTGAAGCACCAGGCCCCGAAGCTCGTCGATGGTCTGCTCGCTTCGTTCGAGCAGTCCGTCAGGCAATTGATCGGCTATGCCTGGACCAATGCCCATGCCCAGTTCGATCCGAAACGGCCCCACAAGCCCCGGGTCTCCGCCGCCGCCGACATCTTCGAGGACATGCACGCCAAGCTGGTCGCCGCCACCGACCAGCGGATAGCCGAGATCCACGAGGCGGAGAAGCAGCGGGTACGCGCCGACGAGCTGATCACGACGCAACTGCGCGACTTCGAGACCGAGCACGGCAACCTCGATCCGCAGGCGCGCATGATCGTTCGTTACGCCGCCCAGACCCTCGTGGTTCCGGCGCACCGTGACCTGGGCGCCGGCGCGGTGGAGGCGCTGGATGCGCAGTTCCGCCTTGCCGGCGCGTACAGCCGATTCGTGGCTCACCTGCCCGCCGCCACCCCGGAGGCCGTGCGACGGGACGGACTGGACGCGTACACCCGGCTGCTTGTCGGTGGCCCCGCCGACGCGGCGGACCAGCTCGAACGGCTGCTGGCGGCTCTCGTCGGCCGGGCCGGGCAACAGGCGGTCGGCGAGACGCCGGTAGCCGTGTCGACATCCGAGTCGGATCTGCCGGCCGAAGCGCGTGAGTCTGTGCCGGCGGTCGTCGAGCGTGGGCCGGCATCGACCGGTGACGGGCGTACGGCCACCCGTAACCAGAGGGCCGAACTCCGGAGGGAGGGGAGGCGGCGGGCGCGTGCGGACGAGCTGATTGATACATATCTGCGCATCTCCGAGGTCAAGCACGGTGAGCTGGACCCGCAGGCGCGGGAATTGGCGCACCAGGCCGCGCGCCCCCAGGTGATCGCGGCGGATCGGGTGCTCGGCACCGATGCGCTACAGACGTTGCGCAGACTGTCCGGCTTCGCCCACGAGTACAGCCGTTTCGTGGCCGACCTGCCGGATGGAGCGCCGGAGGAGGTGCGGCGCGAAGGACTGGAGGCGTACACCCGGCGGCTGACCGACCCCGCCGACTCGGCGGATCAGCTCGCGTGGGAGCTGGCGGTCCTCGTCGACCAGGCCCGACAGCCGATCCTCGACGAAGGGATGGCTGTCCGGGCGTCCGACCCGGACCGGCTGACCCGAGCGCTCCGGACGGTGCCGGCAGGCGAGGAGCGGACGGCACTCGAAGGCTTCCTCCGCGCTCGCGTGGACCAGACGAGCGCGGAGTTGGCCCATCGCGTCCGGATCGCGGCCACCGGTGCCCGCTTCGCGCCCGACCGGGTCGACGCTGCCCTCGACGAGTTCGGCGCCGATCTGGACCGGGCCGCCCTGGACTGGGCCGACAACGCGGCACTGCGGGCGTTGGCATCCAGGCCCGAAGGACGCGAGTTCCTACGACAGCCCAGTGTGGACACACTGGACACCATCCTGTCGTCCCTCGCCCGGGACGCCAGTCGAGACGCGCTGGCCACCCTGCCGTCGCTGCTGGCCGCGCTGCCCTCGATGGGCCCCGACACGGCGGTGGTGCGCAACCTTTTGATCAACGTCGCACAGTTCCTGGAGGGCGACGCCGACGCGTACGACATGGCCTTCAAGCGGGCCGCTTTCGTGCGGGTACGGTCCCGGGGCGCGCTCATGGAGTTCGTCATGGCGCTCCACGTCCTGAACCCCAGGATGGTCGAGCTGGGTAATCGGATCATGGACTGTTAGTCACCGACGGACGTCGGTTGTCCCTTACACGAGGACTACGGGACGCTCCCTGAACCGCTGCAACCTCGACGTATGGCGGACGATGGCATGGACGGCCTGCTGCGGCAGGCCCAGGAACTGCAGCACCAGATCGCCTCCGTCCGGGACCAGATGGCGGTCCTCGAGGTGACCGGCACCGCCGCCGGGGGTGCGGTCGCCGTCACGATGACCCCGACGGGCGAGGTCCGGAGCCTGCGCATCGACGACGAGGTCGTGGCCGCAGGGCGCGCGGAGGTCGAGGAGACGGTCCTGCTCGCCTTGCGCGACGCGGCGGCGCAGCTTCGCGAGCAGGCCACCGAGCGGATGGCGAGCCTTCAGGACGTGCTCCGTTCGGCAGTTCGCTTCTAGATCTCTTGCACAAGAACCGGCGCGCCCGAGGATTCTGAACCCGAGGCCCACCCCGTCCGTTCTGGGAGCACGACACGTCAAGTCCCGCATCGAGGGAGCTGTTATGCCCACAATGTCCGACTGCCTGCCTGGTGTGCTGGTATCTGTGCTCGGCAAGGGCTTCATCTACCAGCCGGCCTCGATCGACCCGCAGATCAACGCCGACCTGTTGGAGACCGCCAACGGGATGACCGTCTCCCCGGGCGTCACCTTCTTCGTGACCCGGGACTCGGCGCTCGACCCCGCGCTCCTGCGCTACCTGGACCAGTTGGACCCGCGAGCACGCGCCAGCTACACGGTCACGGTGCTGGACCCCGAGACGCTGTCCCCGGTCACCGACCCGGAGACGCTGCGGTCCATCGCGGCCGGCCTGGACCTGCCCGTGGCGACGGTCGCGCCGATCGCGGGCGCGGATGTCGTGCCGGTGGAGGCCGTGGGTCACGTGACCGCCCTGGAGGCCGCCGGCTACCGGGTCCTGCCGCCCAGCGCGGCGGCGCAGCGAGCGGCGCTGCTCGACGCCGTCAGCCTGCCCGGGACCCCGTCCAGCATTCGCGAGGGAATGGAGCGGCTCGCTGCCTGGCACGAGCGGGCCGCGCTCACCCGCACGCAGCTCGGACTCGGCGTCAGCCCCGGGGACCTCACGCACGCCGGGCCGGCGGCGCACGCCACGACGTACGCGCTCGGCGCGTACGCCGCGCGGTACGGGGGCACCGACGCCTTCGACCTGCTCACCTCGACCGAGCCGCCGACGGCCAACCGCGTGGCGAGCGCGATCGGCGGCACCCTCACACCGGTGCGACCGGCGGCGCTCCAGAGCCTGCTCCGGCGCAGCCCGGGCTCGGCGGCACTGGTCACCGGCACGGCGGTCGGTACCTCCACCGAGCAGGTGTTCTGGCTGACCTCGGACGAGAACGGCGCTCTCACCTGGCATGACCCGCGCGCGGTCGGTGCGACGCAGGTTTTCGACATCGACGGCGGGACCGACTGGCGTACCGCCGTCCTCGAACGCGACGACGCGCGCGCGATGCTGGTCGGTCCGGACGGCGTGCCGGTCGCCCTGCCCGAGGCCACCGGGCCGGTGGCGGTCCGTCCGCTCCACCACGAGGTGACGTACGTCGGCCCGTGGCCGCAGGAGAACCTGAGCCGGTACGGGCTGAACAGCGTCGACTTCGAGGGCATGCCCGTTATCGCGGTCGACGTGCGCGTGCAGTCCGGCGAGGGCCGTCCATTGGACAGGGAACAGTTCAACTCGATCAGGGCGAGCCTGGAGCGGTACTACCTGAACAACGTGCGGCCGACGATCGTGGGGACCCGTCAGCACGACGAGATCGAGCGGCTCGCCCGGACCTACGACGCGGCGGTCGTCCAGCAGGTGATGCAGGGTGGTATCGACGCCCGGTCCGGGTGGCAGGTCCTCCGCCCCGACGCCGCGCCGCGAACCTTCGACGGTGCGACGGTGACCCGGGACATGCTGGACGCCGCGGACCTGTCCGGCATGACGGCCCGTGCACCGTTGCCGCCCGTCCTGGTCGATTTCCTGACGCAGAACTCCTACCAGCAGGCGGCGGAGCACTTCGCCGATCATGCCGACCAGTTGCGGGATCCGGGTGTGCTCACGGCCGCGCGGGACCTGACCGCCAGGTTCCCGGAGGATCTGCGGCTTCGAGGGCTCGACCTGGCCCTGCGGGTGGCCGCGCGAGCGCCCGTCGTCGTCGGCGGGCAGCCGATCGAACCGACCCTGGTGTCGTTGTTCCACGACGGGCAGCCCTGGCCGGCGGGGCGGTCGCTCGACTCGCGCTTCGTCTTCGACTACCTGACCTCGTCCACCGGGTGGCTGGGTGAGCTGGAGACCGGTCCGGGCGCGCATCCCCCGAAGACGCACGGCACCCGGATGGCGTGGGACACCCTGTTGTTCCAGGGCATGCTCGACGGCGCCGTCGACGCGACCGACGCGGTCACGCTGGTCCGCGCCGTGGGGGAGTCGTACGAGGAACGGGCGACGCGGGCGGCGGCCGGCGCCAAGGAGTTCGCCCAGGCGCATGCCTCCATCTTCGAGGCGGTCAAGCTGCTGCTCGACCCGGACCGGGTGGCGGGCAGCGACGCCTGGCGTCGGGTGCTGTCCGTGGAGTGTCTGACCGGCGCGGACCGGGTGCCCTGGCACTTCCGGTTCAAGGAACTCCTGGCGAGCGACCGACTCAACGGGATGCCGGGAGTGGCCGACGAGATCAAGGAGTTGACGCACGAGATCCTGACCTGCCACTGACGGCCCGGGCCGGACGAGGAGGTCCGCGATGACGGATGTCGCCGAGGTGGCCTGCCCGGAGTTCGTCACCACCTGGGTGCGCTCCGGTCAGTGGCTCAGCCTCGGCGGTCCGGTGCCCGATTCGGTGTTGGCCGCCGCGCGGCTACCGGGTCTCCACCAGGTCCATGTCGATCCGGCCGCGTTCGGCACCGGGCTCGTCGCGGACGCCCTGCGAGGTCAGCCGCAGACGATCGTCGAGCGGATGGTGTACGTACCGCAGGTTCTCGAGCCCGGCCCGGAGGTCGCGGCCGACCACGCCGACCGGCTCGGTCTGCCGGTGCTCGTGCGGGCCCCCGACTCGCTGGCGTTGAGCGGACCGCGGGTCGTGCCGCTCCAGACGGCCGGCGGGACCGGGGCTGTCCTCGTACATCCCGCCGATCGCCTGAGCAGGGCGGCGTTCACCGCCGACGGTCGGGCCCTGACCCTGGCCCAGCTCGGGTCGATCGCGGACCGCGTGGCCGAGTCGACCGGCACCACCCAGGACGAGTTGGCACTGCTCGGTGTGCTTGCCGGCGCGCTCTATCCGACGGGCGTACGGCGCCTGCCCGGCCCAGCGCATCCGGTCACCGGGACGACCAACGACGTGGACGACTTCCGCGCCATCGAGCACTGGGGTCGGCCTCCCTCGTGGGAGGCGGTGGACGGGGCTCTTCGACGGTCGGGACCGGGCAGCACCGCGCTCGTCCTCGCCCTCGGCAGCGAGGGACGGCTCCGGGGACTGGCCGTCTACCGCTCGTCGGACGAGGGGAGCGTGTGGATAGACCCCCGGGCCGGTGGCGCGTCGCGACTTGTCCCCGACCCGGGCGGGGCGGGCGTCGTCGCGGAGCTGGGAAACCCGACGGAGTCGCGGGTTCTGCTCATCGGTCCGGGCGGCGAAACCATCGACAATCGGCAGCTCGTCCTGCCCCCCGCCGCCATCTCGACAGCGACGTCGTCCGAACGCGACTCTCTTCTCGGCACACCCGCCGTCAACACGGCCGGGCAGGCGGACGGCGTACCGGAGGCGACCGTCCAGAGTGCGCCCGAGGCGCCACAGACGGCGGGACCCGTCCTGTGGGACGAGGCGGTCGAGGCACACGGGGATCGCCTGGTCGACGTCATACCCGGTCCGGACCACTGGCCGGTGTCCTCGGGTAGCGGCCTGGCCGCCTACCTGCGGGAGCTGCGGGTCACCGGGAACGACGTACCCGCCGATCTGGGCGCGAGCGCCGCACGGGCGATCATCGGATGGATCCGCGACACGGTCGACGCGGCGACCACCGACCGCGCGCTGGCGACACTGCTCGGTGACCGCCCGGGGGCCGGCCCGAGCGGGCTGACCGTCGAGGTCGAGATCGGTCTGCGGCCGGCCCTGGCCGACGAGACGGCTCAGGAGCGCGAGGTGCGCGAGGCGCGGGAGGCGGACTTCGGCGACTGGCTGACAGCGCAGGTGTACCGGCATCTCAACGTCGGGTTGGCCCGTTGGGCGCAGCGGGAGGGCAACGGGCGGATGCTGCCGCAGGTCCGGGTGCGGCACTCGGTGGTGGACAGCGAGGCCACGGAATTCGTCCGGCTGCGGGGCCGCACCCACGACCCGGTACCGGACGAACCCCACCGGTTGACCGGGCAGTTCGCCCACATCCTGCGGGGACGCGCCATCGACGTGGCCCTGGACCCGTCCTCGGGTCAACCGACCGCGCAGGCCACGACGGCCATCGACGTGCTCGCCCAGGAGGTCGCCGACCAGGCTGTGCTCCGGCACCTGATCGTCGACGAGTTCCGTGGGCAGCAGATCACGAAGTTGGCTCCGGAGGAGACGTCCGGCCCGTACGTCGAGCTGACGGCCACGTACGACGGGATCGACGGAACCCTGGACGACGCGGAGGAGGCCATCGTCTACGTGGGCGATTCGTTCGAGCGGAGCCTCCGTGGGGCGATCGACGAGCGGATCGCGGCCCTGACGGGCGTCCGCGCGGACCCGACGCAGGCGCGGGAGATCTTCTCCCGGGTGCGGATCGGTGTGGAGTCACAGCCGGTGTCGCATGGGGCGGCCCCGGGCGCGCAGCTCGGCTACGTGATCCCGCCGTCCTCCACACGTGTCGACGATCTGGCCGGGCCGAAGCTGGAGTACCTGAGCCGGTGGCGTCTGAGCCCGCTCTCCTCCGAGCAGGACGGGTGGTGGCGTGCGGACGATCCGGTTCCGGACGTGGACGACGTCGTGGCGGCGTTGCCGGCGTCGGCCTTCCGGACGATCGACGCGGAGGTCGTGGACATCGGCGACCGGTCCGGCGACCCACGGATGTTCCGCTGGAGCGGCGCCGACGTCAGGTACGACGTGGCCCGGATCGAGATCCAGGACGGGACGGCGTCCGGTCGGCGTTCGTCGCCGCCCCACCTTCGGGTCTTCCGCGTGCGGCTGCACCTCGCCGGGGAGGGAAGCGTCACCGCCACGGACATCGAGGCTTACCAGGCCCACGCGCGGGCCGCGATCCGCCAGGAGGTCAACGGGCGCTTCCGTCTGCCCGGCGGGGACCAGTTCCACCTCGACGTGCAGTTCACCGGCGACGCGGCGAACGCCCACCACGTGATCAGGGTGCCGGAGCACGCCGCCATGGATGCGGGCACCTGGCCCCGGAGCCATCTGAGTGAGCCCGTCCAGTACGTCCGGGACTCGGTCCTGCACGAGATGCTGCACCTGTTGGGGTTGCCGGACGAGTACGTGCAGAACGGCGGCGCGTCCGGTGCCGCCTCGGTCCTGCGGCGCGACACGCGCGCGGCGGACGATATTCGAGGTCCACGTCGACCGGACCTGCCACCCGCGCTGATGCAGGACGTCACCCGGGTGGGCGGCGACCACATCATCGCGCCGCGCTATCTGTGGGAGATCGCGTTCGTCCAGGAGAGTCATGCCGCCGCGTCGCTCACCGTCGTGCGCCGCGGCGGCGCGACCATCGAGGTCACTCCCCTGGTCACGGTCGGCCCGGCAGCCCTGCTGCAACACATGTTCGCCGAACATCCCGCCACCACCACCGCCAGGTTGGCCGACAACCTACGGTACGAGCACGACGTCACCGCCGCCCTGCTGGGAGCGAACCCGGATCGGGTCGAGGGCTACACGTACGTCATGCTCCCCACCACGGTGGCCGAGCGTCTCGTCGCGGGTGAACGGTTCCCCCTGCGGGGGCAGAGCGACGATTTCGAGTTCGAGGACCTTCCGGACGGATACACCGTGGTGATCGTCCGATCGACCGCCCTGTTGCTGGACAGCTCCGAAGGGGAGTTGAGGTTCGTCCTGCCGGCCCCGGACGCGCCGATCGTCCTGCGCCAGTCGTGGCCGAACGGCGGTGGCTACTTCGAGCAGGCGCAACCGTTCGACCTCGCGGCGGACCAGGTCGCCGGGCCCGGGGTGACGGTCGACCTGTCGGACCTGGTGGAGCCGGCGACCTCCGCCCGCTCGCCCCTGCGCCGTCCACCGGCCCAGCACCGGGTACTCCGTAAACCGGAGCCCACGGTGACGCGACCGCGTGGCGGGGTTCCTCGGCACGTACCGGACCGCCGGATGGACCAGCCGACCCTCACGTCGCTGACCCCGACGCGCCGCCGGAGGCCGGTCCCGCAGCAGGTGACACCGTCGAGCGAGTTGTCCGAGGATCCTCGCGCGGTGTTCGGCCGGGTCGCGGCCATGCCGACGAGCGTCCGGAGCGAGTACCGCAGGTGGGCGGACGATGTCATCGATGGCCGGCGGTCCGCCGCCGGGGTCCCGAAGCTCACTCCCGTCCGTCGCGCCGAACTCGGTGACCGGGTAGTCGACCTGCTGCGCAACAACGATCATCGGCAGCAGTACGAGGCGGAACGGGTGGCCGGCGACTTCGTCGACCGGTTCCTGCTCGACGGGCCACCGCCCCTGCCCACCCCGCTGTTCGGGCGTGATCTCGAAGCCGGGTTCACCTTCGCTCCGGGCGCGACGGACCTGTCCTGGCCCGATCATGCCGAGCTGGACGCCTTCGTCAGGTCGGTCGTGGCCGAGACGTCCCGACGCGTCGAGGACGGACTGCCACCGCTGCGCCTCCATGCGGCCGTGGGGCCGGCCCGGGTACCCGGGCTCGTCGACCGCCTCGTGGAAAGGGTGCCCGGCCTGGATCGAGGGCTCGGCCGGCGCGCGTCCGAAGCTCGTTCGCAGCGGCTCACCGAGACACTGACGGAGCTGCTGAAGGCGCACGACCGGACGAACGACGGCGTGGTCCTCAGCCAGGACGCCGTTCGGGTGGTCACCACCGCTGCGCCCCGCGAGCACGGGCCGAGCCACGACCGGGTCCGGATCTGGGTGGGCGCGCCGGCCGGTGAGCAGGCGCCGGCCGTCGATGTCGTGCCGCCGGAGCAGGTGCCCACCGTCGTACCGAGCCGGTGGGAATCGACGACTCCCGACGAGGACGCCGCGACGCCGGAGATCAGCGACAGCCCCGCCATGAAGGCGTACCGGGAGTTCCGGGCTTCCGGCCTGCCGCAGCTGTCGGGCGACGGGGTCGCGGTGCCGGTCGCGGACGAACTCGCCTGGAAGGTCGCGCCCGGCGCGCTCCGCGGCCCGGCGGCGGACGTTCTGGAACGGGTGGGGCTCCGCGCGCTGGTACCCGCCAACGACGGCTACCTCGCGGCCGTCATCGCCACCCTCACCCACCGTCGCCTGCCGGGAGGTGTCGAACTCGCCGAACAACCGCCCGAAATGTTCCACGTGGCCATCGCCGGCATGCTGGAGGCGGAGCTGTCGACTGCCGGCACCCCCGGCCCCCGGCTCGGCCTGGACAGCGCCGACGCCACTCGCCGGCAGGTGCTCGACTGGATCGCCGAGGGCCTGCCCCCGAGCCGCGTGCCGGAGGCGATCCGTGCCGCCCTGCGTCTCGAGGACTCGACGTCGGGGCGGATCCGGGCGGTGGTCACGCTCATGGCCAACCTGATCGAGCGCCCGATCGACGTGCTCCTGCCCGACGGCGTGGTGCACCGGACCGGTGACCAGGACCCGGCTCGGGACGCTCTGCTGCTGGTCGCGACCGATGACGGCCAACTGCTGGCGACCGTACCCCGCGATGGTGTGCCGGCCCTGCTGCCGGCCGGCGGCGACCGGATCCTGGTCGCGACGGAGTTCGGCGCGGCCGGCAGCATGCCGAGCGACGTGGCGACGTTCGACGGCTTGCAGATGTTTCTGCGGCACCTTGCCGGCGCGGAGGATCTGCCGCTCCCGACGTCCGAGCAACTCGCCGCGTCGCTGCGCGGCGCCGCCGACCCCGCTGGTGACGGCCTCGCGGAGGTGTTGCGCCAGGCTCTTGCCGCCGCGGGCGAGCGGGCGGCGGGAACCACCGCCGACCCGACCGGACTGACCGTGTTGCCACCGGGTTCGACGTCGGTCAACCGGCTCACCGACTTCCAGATCGCCCGGCTCGAAGAGGCGCGCCTGGGCGCGGTCTGGACCGCGTCCGGCCCGGACTCCGTCTTCGAGGCCCTGCGCCTGTCGGCGCGCCATGGCGCACAACGGATATCGGGTCTCGCCGAGCTGCCCGCGCCGGCGCTGCGCCACACCATCGCCGCGTTGCTGCTCGCCGATCTGGCCGCTTCGGGCGGAGTCGCCGCCCCGCTGCTCGGCTTCGCATCGGAGATACCAGCGGCGAACCGGGAGTCGGTACTGCGCTGGATCTCGCGGCTCGCCACTCCCGGAGCGCCCCTGCCCCGTCAGACGCCGAGGCGGATCGCCCAGGTGCTCGCGCAGGCGTTCGCCGTGCGGGTGGAACTGATCCACCCCACCCACGTCGAGACCGTGCCGGCCACCGGGTCCGCCGAGGACGCCGCCGCGCCACCGCTGCGTCTGCTTGTCACCCCCGACGGGCACGTGATGCCGGCGGTGCCGGTGGCCGACCGGCACGACGCGATCCGCCGACCGGCCGACGCCCCCGACCTCCTCGACGACGCCACGGCCGAGAACGGCTCGTTGGCGGCCGGGGGTAGCCAGGTGCGGGCGCCCGAGCCCGGGTCGATCGTCCACACGATCGGCATACCGCACCAGACCCTTCCGTACCTCGACGAAGCAGCCGCGAACATCATCGCGGCGGCGCACGTCAGGGGCGTGACGATGTCACCGGACGAGCAGGCGATGCTGCCCTCCCGGCTGCTCGGCAACTACCGGGAACTCGTCGGGGGCGGCCACCTCGTCCAGGTCGGTCCGGTCGAGATGCTGGTCCGACTCGACCCCACCGACGCCGTCCTCGCTCCGAGCCCCGCCGACCGGCGCTACGTGGCCGACGAGGTCGACGACTGGGACGCGGAGGGCACGGACGGCACGCACCTGGCGGATCCGGAGGCCAGGAAGAAGCTCTTCCACGCGATGCAGACGACCAGCAGTGGCTTCAACACGGGCGGGGGTTCGCTGTCCCACTCGGGTCAGGCCGGCGCGTTGCGTGGCGCGCTCGGGCTCGGCGTGGGGTTGGGCCTCGGTCCGGGTCTGGTCGAGGTGGCCCGGGCCGGGGTGACGATCTCCGGTACGGCCAACCGGGTCGACCGTACGACGGTGGGTGTGCAGGACGCCGAGTCCGGCCGGGTGCAGGACGACCGGATCGACTCGACGCTGGTGTCGTACACGCCGAACTGGTCGGTGCGGGTACGGTCCGGCGACTCGACCGGTTGGACCGACGCGCCGACGACCTGGTCGAGCGCGCAGGAACACCCGGACGACCAGGAGCGCCTGGAGGTCTGGGTCCCCGATCACTACCTACAGGCGGGGGAGCCCCAGGTCCAGGCCATCCGTCCGACCGACGACGAGGCGCTCGCCGCCGACTTCGACCGGCGGACGAGCCAGCTCCCGGACACGTACTTCGCGACCGGCCTGACCGGCCTGCCCGAGCTGTACGACCGGATCGTCGCCGAGTTGCGGACCAACGGGCTGTCCCTCGACACGGACGGCCCGGAGCGTCGCGAGTTGCGCCAGGCGCTGTGGAAGTTGAGCTTCAACCTGGACACGGCGGTCAACAACCGGCAGCTCGCATCGGTCACCGACGATCAGGAAGAGCAGCGGCGGCGGGTCCAGACAAATGCCGGCGGTTATCCGATCACCCTGCACGACCGGGCCGGTCACGCGGTGGCGGTGGTGGTCGTGCAGACCGAGCGGGACACGGAAACCGCCGTCGAAAGGGTCGGCGCCACCAGCGACAAGGCGCACATCGAGCGGGTCAGCACGGCCATCGGCGCGCACGGCGGAAGCTTCAGTCTGACCAACGAGAGCGAACTACGGACCAGCGGCGAGCTGAACTTCATGCCGCTGCCCGGTCTGGTGCTGGGACCGAGCGTCGGTGTCGGCTGGACCTGGAGCAACAGTGACTCGGTCAGCGGCGGCCACACCGGCATCTGGGTGCACGTGTCGCGGTACGCCGGCCGCACCGCCGGCTACCGGGTGGGGCTGCGGCACCGGGCCGTCGTGCACGTCGCGAACAAGGCCAGGAGCGCGCCCACGACCACCGGCGACGTACGCGGGGAGGCGCTGGTCCGGCTCCCGGAGCCGGCGGCGTTCGCGCACGGCTTCCCGGTCGACGCCACGGCGCTCCGTCAGCCCCCGGGCCCGGACGTGTCGACCGTCGAGTACGCCCCCGGCCTGGTCGAGGACGGCAGCACGCCGGCCAGCGCGCTGGAGAACGTGGCCCTGCCCCGGCATGTCGCTCAGGGGCGGGGTATCGGCATGGGCCTGGCGACTGTCGACGACCGGGTCGCGGAGGAGCTTCGGGGACAGGTGCTGTCGGAGCTGGCCCGAACCGGATTCGTCCCGCCGCGGCGGTTTCCGTTCGCCACGCAACCGACGCTCGGTACGAACGCCCACATCGGCAGCGACAGCCGCCTGGCCAATCTGGCGCTGATCGACAAATTCGTCTCCAGCAACGGCTTCTCCGCCTTCTACGACCAACTCCACCAGGACGGCCTCTCCTTCACGCTGCGCGGCGACCCGCGTGGACACCGGCGGCGCGCGGCCCGGGTGACGATCACGGCGGTCCAGGATCCGGCGGAGCTGAGCAGGACGGACGAGCGGGGCAACTCGACGCTGCTGCAACGCCGGACCGGCGAGTACCACCTCGTGAACCTCGCCATCGGGAGCAGTTCGGGGTCGTACACCGTCGGTGGTCGGCGGGCGGTGGCCCTGAGCGCGCGGTTCGCGGCCGGCGTGAAGCTGATGCAGACCTGGGGTGTGAGTGCCGAGTACGGCTACGCGCAGGGCGCGACGCAAACCGCGGGCCAGACGCTCAGCGAGCCTCAGTTGCTGGAGTATCCGGGGGACGTCGACGAGTTCCGGCTACCGAGCCGCTTCCAGGTGACCGTCGACTACGAGCACAAGCCGCGCCGGGAGGCGCCCACCTGGCAGAGCCAGCCGGTCGACGGCGAGGCGACCGTGCTGCTCGTGCCCTCGATCAACAACGCGCGGCTCGACGACCAGGAGCCCATGGACCGGCCCACCGACGTGAGTGTGCTGGACCAGGCGGTGATCTACTACGCGGACACCACGGGATTGCGCGACGCCGCGCGTCGGCTTCAGCCCCACCTCACCGGCCCCGGGCAGCCGGGCGACGAGGAAGTGTCGATCTTCACGAGCACGGCCAACGTGCGGTCGTACCTCAAGGAGGTCCTGCACGACGAGTACCAGACCGAGAACCTCTTCCGCTCCGGTCTCCTGCGCCACAAGCAGGGGAGTCTCGGCGTGCACGGCACGCTCGGGCCCAGTGAGTTCGTCGGCGCCACCAGCGACCAGTTCACCTCCGGGTTGATCAAGCTGTACCTGTCCCAGGCGTCGCACGGGCACAGCAGTGGCCACGGCATCAAGGTCTCGGTGGATGAGCGGACCCGGGCGGGCACCACCGCCGCCAACCTCTCCGCGGTCCAGAGCCAGCTCTCGGCGTGGGTCCGGTACGGCAGCAACACGTCGAAGTCGTCATCCCGTACGGGTGGGGTGGAGATGCTCGACCTGGACTTCCACAACGTGTACGCCTTCCTCGCCCCGGTCGACTTCACCGTCACCGGGGCGTACGAGGCGCACGCGAAGTTCCTGCCCACGTCGGTGCGGCGACCGCAGTCGGAGCCCGTGACCGGTCGACAGATGATCTATCTGCTTCCGGAGCACGAGGCGCTGAAGCGGTACGGCGAGGACGCCGTGCCGATCGGCCACACACAACTCATGGACGCGCTGCGTCGCTGGAAGGACGGTGCCGGGGACGCCGAGCAGAAGCTGGAGCTGAACCACCGGGACGTTCGGGCCGTCATCGAGCGGATGGAACGCGAGTCGCGGACACGGCCCGACTACCCGTACCGCCAAGAGCTGAAGGACCTTCGGGCCCACCTGACCGATCGCGGCCACGACGCGCTCAGCGCACGCCTGGCCACCCTCGGCTTCGACAGCGTCGCCGAGTTGACCATTCCCGACCACCTGCTGCCGAACGGACCGACCTCCCTGGGGCACAGCGGCGTGCACTCGCTGACGTTCCGAGACGGGACGGAGCACGATGCGCGTCCCTTCGACATCGTGCACAGGGCGATCGACGCCGCCGTCCCGGGTCTGCTCGGGGCGCGCCGGTCCCAGTGGGCCCCGAACACGGCGGACCGTAAGCCGGTCGAGGTGTGGTGGCGGCGTCTCGTCGGCGAGAAGCCGGTCATGGGACGTCTCGCCGGTGGCCTCGACTACCTGGAGACCATGTTCGCGGGCACGCGCCTGAAGTCGATGAGCGACGACCTGTTGCAGGGCGTCCAGTTCTACCTGGTCAACAAGGTCGCGGGCGGCCTGACCGAGGTGGTGGAGGTCGCGCTGCGTCTGACGGTGGACACGGCTCCGCAGATCCACGACTTCGTTCCCGAATCCGGCAACGAGAGGTACGGCCACGCGTACACCGCGCAGAGTTCCGGCACGTCGGAGGGTCTCTCTGGTGGAGTGGGGGTGCTTCAGCCGTCCTTCGCCGGTGCCGGGAGCACCGGAAGCACCAGCGGCGGCCTCGGCCTCACCGCCTCCGGGGGACAGCAGACCGGTGTCGTCCAGGCGCACCAGAGCACCGAGGAACAGACCATCTACGACTGGGGCGGGCACTACCTGACCCGTTCCGACGTCTCCCTCAGTGTCGAGGTCAAGCGGCTCGACATGCCGAACCGGCCGCTGTCCAACCTGCTCGTGCACGGCGTCCGACCCTTCACCGGGCAGTCGGCCTCGGTGCGGCGCGAGCACCGGGGCGAACTGGCGCTGAAGCTGCCGCGCAGTGTCGCCGAGGCTCGCCGGCTGCCCCGCACCCTCGACACGTCCGACCTGCGTGCCCTACCGGAACTGCCCCCCGGGGCGTACATCCACAGCGTCTTCCTCGAGGACGGCCTGGCCGCGGGCTGGGGTCTGCTCGGTCGGATGTTCGGCCCCGAGGCGAACGACGTCACGTTCCGGTCGTCCGTCACGCTGCCCACGCTCTTCTCGCGGAGCCATCTCAGCAACTTCCTGCGCAAGGCGGTCGCCGGTCGGCGACACCATCTCGCCGAGGACATCTTCCTGCCCGGTCACTCCCGTACGCGCGCCAGCCTCTACCTCGTCGGCGACCTGCACCACCTTGAGGTGTTGGAGCAGCTCGAAGGCACCGGCACCGGCCGGTACGCGAAGGACCAGGCGGGTACGAACGTCTTCGCGAGCAGGAACGAGATGCGACCCGAGCTGTCGGCGAGGTTCAACCAGGACCAGGCGCTCGGTGTCGCCGATCCCGCTCATCCGACCGAGCCGTGGGGAACGCACACCGGTGGCGCCAACACCAGTGCCGCCCGCGTCGCTCCGAAGGGCGACGGCAGCGGGCAGACGGTGAACTACCGGACCGAGCAGCACGTCAAGCAACAGGGCCGGCTGTACCGGGTGCGCATGCGGTTCAAGGGTCGGCTGGAGGCCGAACGTTTCGAGAAGGGCTCGTCCAAGCCGAGCGGCAGCTTCGTCAGCGACCGGTTCACCGGGCCGGTGTACGCCGAACTGTTCGAGCACGAGATAGCCGATCTCACGGCGCGTATGCGTGACGTGCCGGAGCCGACGACCGATCCGCAGCGGTGGCCCCGACCGGACGACCACACGCCGCGCCACGACCTCGACCAGCTCGCCAGCGCGTGGGGACGGGCCGGTCACGACCAACTGACCCTCGCCGAGCGCATCTCCGGCCACATCCGGGATCACGCCCGCACCAACCAGGTGGTGTTGTCCTCCTCGGCCGCCCGTCGTGCCTACCACCGCTACCTGCTCGTCGAGGAGTGGGCGATCAAGCAGCTCGGCGAGGGCGACCCGGAGGCCGACCGGCTCCGCCGGGACGTCGCGGGCCGCTACGAGCTGATGTGGAAGATCAACGAGGGTACGCCGACACCCGCGTTCGTCGACGAGCTGACGACGCGTACCACCAGGCTGACCGAGTTGGTACGGGCGCGGAAACCCGCTCTGGCGCCCCCCGTCGGATTCACCCCGGACGCCTACGATCCGTTCCGCACCGCCCGACTGGTCGCGCACAACCTGCGCCGCTACGTACAGCTCGACCTGACCGACGCGGACGGCACACTGACCTCCCACCGGATCGACCCGGGCGGACACCTCGCCCCCGACGGCGAGCGCCCCCCGTTGGTCCCAGTCGAAGGCGGTGCGGTCGACACCGGCATGGCACCGCAGGCGAGCGTGCCGTCGCTGGTCGTGGACACCGGGCCGGCGACTGAAGAACCACTGAACGACCCCGTGGTGCTGCCGCCCGGCAGCCGGGCGGAACTCGACGCGGGCCAGCTCTACTGGGTCGGCCCACAACCCACGGCGATCAGGGGCGACCGGATCCGCTCGGCGGCCGGGCAGGTGGACGGGCCGGTCGTGCACCTCGGCAGCGTCCGGCCGGGTCTGAAGCCGCTGGACGCGGACGTGCGCGATGTCGGCCGCCTGGTGCAGCAGTTGGCTCTGAAGAGGCAGCAACCAGTCCTGGTGACGACGGCCCAGCTGACCCCGGCGTTGAAGACCATGTCCCGGACGTACGGCTTCAGCATCGTCCATCTCGTTCCGCGGGCCGCAGCGGTCGCCGGCGGGCTGGCGTCGTTACCGTCGGCCGTACTGGCGCAACAGTCCGCGCTGGCACCGGTCTGGCAGGTGGTCGGCGGCAACGGCGACGTCGAGGATCTGGGCGAGTCGTTGCGGGCAGCCGGGCTGCTCCGGGCGGGCGAGCTGGCCCGACCGAGTGGTGACTCGACCAGCAGGGCGGTGGGCAAGCTCCTGCTCGCGCCGACCAGGGACGCGAAACTGGCGGTGTTCACCGCCTTTCGAGGGGAGTTGGCCGGTGAGCGGGCACGCGACGACCTGCGGAAGATCGTCGAGCGGGTGGACGGCGACCCGTGGTTCCGGAAGTTCACGCCGCTGCTGGGTGAGCTCGGTGAGTCGGGCAGGGCCGAGTTCGTGCTCGACTTCCAGGAGTTGGAGAGTCCGGTCGAGCGCAACCGCCTGCTGATCGGTGCGGCGGGCCGCGAGATCGACCGTGACCTGCGCGTCGGCCTCATCCAGGACTCGGGTCATCAGGTCGCCGGAGCGGCCACCGCTCTGCACGCGGTCGACCTCATGTTCGCCGACGGGTTGCAGGCTGCCGTCACATGGGTCCGGGACCACTCCGCCGACCTGCGCAACGAGGAGAAGCAGAACTGGGTCGACGCCATGCGCGAGGTCGCCGGTGGGCAGGAGGACCGCGCGGCGGATCTTCTGCGGTTGTCCCAGGAGGTGTTCAACTGCTGACCGGTCGCCCCTCCGGTGACCGCCCGGTTGCGCAAGGCGAGTCAAGTGGATGTCAAGACGGCCTGTTTATGGTCGTCCGGCGATCTACAGGAGAGTCCGTATGACAACAATCGCTGTCGTCGCCGCCGGGTCGGTGGTGCGGCAGGGCGTCTGTCGTCTGCTCGCCGAGGCGTCGTCGGGGTTCACGCCGTGTGGCTTCACGTCCCTGGCGGAGATGCCTGCCGAACTGGACCCGGACGTGGTGGTGATCGACTGGCCGCACCGTGCCGTCGACGCGCTCGCCCGCCTGCTGCCGGCAGACTCCCGTGCCGTACTGCTCTGCGACCCGGCCGACCCACCGGACCTGGCTCAGGCGATAGCCGCGGGCGCGCGGGGCTTCCTGACCCGTGACACGGAGGTCGACGATCTGCTTCTCGCCGTCGACGCCGTGCGGCACGGCGGGATACACCTGACCGCCGACATGCTCGGCATGCTGACCGGGGACGCCGAACGTCACCACCTCGCGCTCGGCGAACGTGAGATCGAGTTGCTGCACTGGGTGACGAGGGGCCTGACCAACGAGCAGATCGGTGGGCGTATGAGCCTGACGAAGTCCACCGTCACCTCGTACGTCAGGCAGGTGCGGAGCAAGTTGAACGCCGCCAACAAGACCGACCTGACGCGACGCGCGATCGAACTCGGGTACGTCGTACCGCGCTGACCGGGAGGTGCCGTCGTGAACCAGCCCGAGGACCACGCGTGAGTACCCTCGATGTGGCGGTGGTGTCACCGTCCGACGTCGCCCGGGCCGGGCTCGTCCGGCTGGTGTCCAACCTGCCGGGCCTGCAGGTGAGCCTCGAACTCGCCTCCGTCGCGCGGCTCGTCGCCCTCCCGTCCGGTCCTCCCCTGGCCATCGTCGACATCACCGGGCTCCGGCGCGCTCCCGTGCACGACCACCTCTGGTCGGTGCTGCCGCGACAGACCCGGGTGGTGCTGGTGTGCCGACCGGACGTGCGGCTGTCGCTGCCGGACGCGATCAGGGCCGGCGTGCGCGCGATGATCCTCGCCGACGAAGCCGAGCGGGACCTGCGGATGGCCACCGAGACCGCGGCTCTGGACAGTGTCTACATCGGCCCTGGGCTGGTCGAGGCCGTCTGCGGTCCGCTCAACCCCGGCCCGGTTCATCTGGCCGAGCGGGAGATCAAGGCGTTGCGGCTGGTTGCCAGCGGGTTGAGCAACGTGATGATCAGCGAGCGGATGGGCGTGACCGAGTCGACCGTCGGCACGTACCTGAAGCGCATCCGGGCGAAGCTGAACGCCGCCAACAAGGCCGAACTCACCCGCCGGGCGATCGAACTGGGGTACGTCTCCCCGCACCGGTGAACAGCCGACAACACAGCGGGCCCGGCAGGATGCCGGGCCCGCTGTGCGGGTGGTGTCAGCGTTGCAGGGTGAGCAGGCCCGGTCGGTAGGGCAGCAGGCCGTAGTCGACGCCGTTGGAGGAGGGCGATCGGCCTTGGTAGAGCAGTTGGAGGTTGCAGGGGTCGACGGTGAAGGTCTGGTCGGCGCTGGTGCGGATCAGCTCGCCGTGGCTGATGTCGTTGGTCCAGGTGGCGCCGCTGTTGGCCTTGCCGGCGAAGGGGTTGCTTTCGGTGGCGGCCTGGGGGGTCCAGGTGCCGTTGAGGCTGGTGGCG
Organism: Micromonospora sp. RB23; assembly: GCF_053585025.1. NCBI lineage: Bacteria > Bacillati > Actinomycetota > Actinomycetes > Micromonosporales > Micromonosporaceae > Micromonospora > Micromonospora sp. RB23. The sequence goes on along the minus strand of NZ_CM132111.1, from coordinate 18,128 downwards.
GTGAAGGAGCGGAAGTAGCGGCCCTGGCTGCCGATGGCCTCGACGATCATGAGGTAGCGGTTCTGGCCGCGGAGTTTGTACACCTGGGGTGCTTCGAAGAGGTTGTTGGTGGTGTCACTCATGATCGTGGTGTAGCTGGAGCCGAAGCTGGCGGGGAAGTTCCCGATGGGCATGCTGGCGCGGTAGATCTTGCCGTTGTCGCCGGCGAAGAAGAGGTACATGTTCTGGTCGTCGGCGATGAGGGTCTGGTCGATGGGGCCGGTGCCGGAGCCGGTGATGCTGCCGGTGAACAGGGTTTGCGCGGCGGACCAGCCGTTGGCGTTGGTGGGGTCGCTGGAGGTGCGGTAGGAGAACGCGGTGCCGCCCCACTGGTAGGCCAGGACCCAGATGTTCTTGGGCGCGAAGTAGAACAGGGTGGGTGCGACGGTGCCGCTGTTCATGGTGTTCTGGCTGGCCGAGGCCATGTCCGACCAGTTGGTGAACAGCCCGAAGTTCATCGAACCCCACCGGGTGCCGAAGTCATGGGTCGTGGCGTACACGAGTTGCCGACCGTTGTAGGGGGCGACGGTGAAGTCCTTGAGGGACACCCAGCCGGACTTCGGCTGCGCCAACGCCCCGGTCGACGACCACCGGTACGACGACGGCAGGTTGCACGTGGTCGGAGGCGGGGTGGTGGGCGGCGGGGTGGTCGGAGGCGGAGTGGTGGGCGGCGGGGTCGTGGGCGGCGGCGGCGTCGTGGGCGGCGGGGTCGTGGGCGGCGGGGTGGTGGGCGGCGGGGTGGTGGGCGTCGTGCCACCGTTGCAGGTCACCCCGTTCAGGGCGAAGCTCGTCGGCGCCGGGTTGCTGCCCGTCCAGGAGCCGTTGAATCCGAACGACGCCGTGCCGTTGGTCGCGATCGAGCCGTTGTAGCTCACGTTCCGCGCGGTCACCGCCGCCCCGCTCTGCGTCAGGGTGGTGTTCCACGACTGCGTGATCGTCTGCCCGGCGCTGTACGACCAGGTCAACGTCCAGCTGCTCACCGGATCGCCGAGGTTCGTGATCGTCACGTTGGCGCCGAAGCCACCCGGCCAGTCGGACGACACGGCGTAGTTCACCGAGCAGCCCGCCGCTGCCGCGCCCGCCGGCAGCGCCACGGCGACCGTCGCCGACGCCAGTAAGGCGACACCGGCTGAGACGACCCCGATATTGGTCGGTCTGAATATGGTCATCGAGCACCCTCCTGACGGGACGGCGGCCTCCACATTCGTGGGAGTCATTGTTAGGTGAGCGTTAACAGCCGCGTCCGGTATGTTACGGGAGCGCTCCCAAACCATCAACCTCGATGTCTCAGCGATTAACTGACGGCGTCGCCAGCGCTCCGATCAGGGCTTTCGCGGCGGATCTCCCCTGCCGGCCGGGTGGAGTAGACGCGCGGGCCGCTGCGGTTTGGTGTGTCGGTGGGTCGGTCGAGGGTGGGTCATCGCTGTTATCGATAACATCCGGTCGTCCGGTCACTCCGTGCCCCAGCAGGACGAACACCGCGGCGAGGTCAGAGCCAGAGCACGATCCCGGTCAGCTCGTTGAGCACGGCTGCCACGCCCGCCCGGATGGCCGCCGCGCAGCGCTCGGGCGTGAACGAGGCCGCGTCGTACGTCGAGGACATGCCGAGCCCTTCGCCACGGAACGACGCGCCCGCCCAGTCGACGGCGGTGACGTTGTGGGTGGGCTCGGCCAACTCGGCGCCCACGACCAGGAACTTCTCGTCCAGGTGGTTCGGCGTGACCAACGCCAGCGGGTCGATCAGCTCGTTGCCCGCGCTGACGATGAGGTCCGCGTTCGTCCCGATCGCCGTGCTGATGCCCGCGACGGCGTCGTGCGGGTCGCCGACGACGACCGTGCGCAGATCGAGGTGCTCGTCGTCCGCCCAACTCCGTACCGCCGCCACGAGCGCCTTGGTGGGCGCGTCCTCACCTGCGGTCAACAGCACCACCCGGTAGTCCTTCGACGGGTGCACGTCCACCCACGAGCCGGGTTTCGGCGTGATGGTCGCCTCCGGTGCGGGCGTCGTGGCGGTGTCGACGAATCCCGGACCGAGCGTGCCGACCGCGCTCGGCGTGGGGCGCGGTTGGGACCAGTCGTCGCCGGAGCCGCAGCCGGCGAGGAGTGCGGTGGTCGTGGCCAGCAGGGCGACGGCCCGAAGCGGGGGGCGCAAAGTGATCGTCCTTCTCCGATGAGGGCGGGCAGGTGCGGGTACGCCTCGTATTCCTATCCCAGATCCGGCGGGCCGCGATCCGCGAGCGGCCGCCCCGGCTATTTGTTCTCCATCGGTTCGTCGGCGGGCGGGCTCGTGTTCACCCACGAGGTGCAGCGTGCACTGGCCAACCGAGGGGAACCGCATGCTCAGGCACATTCGCCGTACCGTCGTCGTCGCCGTTGTCGCATTCGCGGCGACGGTGCTTCCGTTTCTCGGCGGGGGAGCGGCCCTCGCGCACGGTTTCTCGTCGACCGTGTACGCAAAAATCTCCGCCGGAGACGAGGGTCACATCCGCACCGAATTGGGGCTCGAATACGACCTCCTGGTGGTGTCGGCCGCCGACTCCGGCGACGATGACCCGCTCTTTCGGGTGGGGACCGCCGCCTTCGAGGCGGGTGACTCGAACGCTCAGGCGGCCGCGCTGAAGGCCCACGCTCCGACGGTCCTGCGCTACGTCGCCGACCGCCTCTCGGTGACCGCCAAGGACGCGCCGTGCCGGCCGACCCAGGTGCGCGACGCCACGGTCGGCGCCCGTGACGGTGTGCCGTACGCGAACCTGCTGCTCGACTGGACCTGCCCCGAGCGGGTCGCCGAGCACGAGGTGCGCAGCGGTCTCTTCCCGGACGACGAGGCGTACGTCAAGGGCACCAAGACGATCGTCACCTACCAGATCGACGGCCGGTCGGGCAGTGCCGCGCTCGACGCCGCCAACCCGTCCTTCTCGACGGCCCAGACCGCCTACCAGCGGTTCGGTGAGTTCTTCCTGCTCGGGGCCGAGCACCTGCTGTCCGGCGTCGACCACATCCTGTTCCTGCTGGCGCTGATCGCGGGGTCGCGGCGTCTGCGGGAGATCGTGCTCGCGGCCACCAGCTTCACCCTGGCGCACTCGGTGACGTTCCTGCTCGCCGCCCTCGGCCTGGTCGACGTGCCGGCGAGCCTCGTGGAGCCGGTCATCGCGCTGTCGATCGCCGTGGTGGCCGGCTGGCACCTGTGGGGGATCTGGCGGCGCGGTGACCACGCGACGGACCTGGAGACGGCCGGACGCGGTCACCTCAGCCTGGACCGCCGGGGGTGGGTCCGCCTCGGTGTCGTCTTCTGTTTCGGCCTCGTGCACGGGTTGGGTTTCGCGGGCGCGCTCGGCATCGACGAGGCGTGGTCCTGGACGTTGCTGTGGTCGCTGCTGGTGTTCAACGTGGGTATCGAAGTCGTCCAGTTGGCGATTATCGCCGCCGTCTTCCCGCTGTTGTTCGTGCTGCGCCGTCGTGCGCCGAAAGCGGGTCTGTGGGCGACCGGTGCGGTTTCCGCAGGGGTGTCCATCATGGGGCTGATCTGGTTTGTTCAGCGCGTCGCAGGGTCCTGAGTACGGCTAACCAGTTCGTGAAGTGCAGCCGCTCGCAAGATCACGTTAATGATCGGTTCACCGGTCGGCGAAAAGTTTGGATCCGCTTCCCCACGCTCGGGGAAAGCAATCCATTTCTCTATTCGAAAAGGGAACAATGTCGATGACATTGAGCACCTCGACACGGGCCGCAGGGCTCGTGCGGCGACGCGTCGTCGCCGGGGTCGTGGCCGGATTCCTGGGAGTGGGCGCGGCCCTCGGCAGCGGTGTGCTGACCGCCGCCAGCGCCGCTGACCCCACCACCGTGTCCGGCATCGTCCTCGGCGTCGGCGCGAACGAGACCCAGCGCATCGTGTCCTGGTACTCCTCGACCGACACCGCCCAGAAGATCCAGCTCGCCCCGACCGCCGAGATCGTCAACGGGGAGTTCCCGGCCAGCGCGATCAGCTTCGACGCCGTCGGCGCCGCGAACACCTCCACGACCGGCTACAACCGTCACGCCACGATCAGCAACCTGCGGGAGAACACGGCGTACTCGTACCGGGTCGGCGCCGAGGGCAGCTGGTCGCCCACGTACGCCTTCCGGACGCGGGACTTCGAGGGCGACTTCGACTTCCTGTTCTTCGGCGACCCGCAGATCGGCGCGTCCGGCGACGTCGCGCGGGACCAGGCCGGGTGGGCGGAGACCCTGAAGGTCGCCACCGCGGCGAACCCGAACACCGAGCTGCTGGTCTCCGGCGGTGACCACGTCGAGTCCGCGAACGACGAGGCTCAGTGGAGCGCGTACCTCTCCCCGGACCAGCTTCGGCAGTACCCGACGGCCGCCACCATCGGTAACCACGACGTCGGCGGCAAGTCCTGGGAGCAGCACCACTTCACCCCGAACACGGACCGCTCGGCCCAGTACTACAACGGCGACCAGTCGACCCGGTCCGGCGGTGACTTCTGGTACATCTACAAGGACGTGCTGTTCATCGACCTGAACAGCAACAGCTACGTCAACCCGGCGGACGGCTCCCCGGGCGGCGACGCGGCACACGTCGCGTACGTCTCGGACATCGTGAAGAAGCACGGCTCCGAGGCGAAGTGGAAGGTGCTGGTCTATCACCACTCCATCTACTCGGCCGCGAGCCACTCCACCGACGCGGACAACAAGAACCGGCGCAAGGACTTCACGACCGCCTTCTCCGATCTCGGCATCGACATGGTGCTGCAGGGCCACGACCACGTGTACACCCGCAGCTACTCGATCAAGAACGGTCAGAAGGAGAACCCGGCCGAGAAGCCGGCTGCTGCCGACGTCTTCCCCGGCCCGGGCGGCGTCATCTACGTGACGGCGAACTCGGCCTCCGGCTCGAAGTACTACGACATCAAGAAGCCGGACGGCTCCGGCACCGGCGTCGAGGGACTCGGCCCGGACCCGCTGAACCCGAGCAACTACTGGTTCAACTCGGTGGAGAACCAGGAGCACGTCCGCAGCTACGTCAAGGTGCAGGTCAAGGCCGACAAGCTGGTGCTCCAGAACGTCCGCAGCGGCACCTGCGCGGCCCCGAACGCGGCCGTCGAGAAGGGGCTGTCGTGCAGCAACACCGCCGAGGGGCAGCCGGTCGGCTCGATCGTCGACAACACCACCATCCACCCGTACCACGGTGACGGTCAGGCCATTCAGGTCAACGTGCCCAACCCGGCGCCGGGTGAGTTCGGCTGGACCATCGACGGCTACAACGGCCTGGTCGACCTCGGCACCGCGCAGGAGCGCAACGGCAGCTACTTCGAGGCGACCGGCAAGATCAACCCGATCCTCGTGTCGGACAGCCGTCGCTCGCTCGCCCCGTGGTCGATCTCGGCAAGCGTCGGCGACTTCTCCGACGCCGACAAGACGTTCTCCGGCTCGTACCTGGGCTGGACCCCGTACGTCCTCGACGCCGGCGCGGGCGCGGCGGCCGGCGCTCCGGTCCTCTCGTCCCTCGACGACCAGGGCAAGGGCCTCTCGGTCTCCAGCGGTCTGGGCGCCGCCGAGCAGGGCCACCCGCGCGGCGGGGCCAAGCTCGGCGCTGACCTGGACCTGAAGATCCCGGACAGCATCGCGAAGGGCAGCTACCGCACCACCCTCACGATCACTGCCCTGAGCAGCTGATCGAGCCTGTTCCACCGGGCGGGGTAGGCACCTTTCGGGGCCTACCCCGCCGCCGGCTCCTCCACTACCAAGATCACTTCAAGGACCTGAGATGCGACCGTCCGTAACGCGCTGGAAGACACTCCTACGTACGACCGTGCTGTCCCTGCTCGCCGCCGTAGCGGCGGCCGGCGTCGGCGGCGGTCCCGCCCTGGCGGCCGACGGCAACGTCGCCTGGACGGTCCGGACGGCCTCCAACAGCTACGGCGAAGCCCGGTCCAGCTACAGCTACAACGTCAATTCCGGCGGAACCGTCGAGGACGCCATGATGGTGGCCAACCGCGGCCCGGCGCCCCTGACCCTCGCCGTGTACGCCGCCGACGGCTTCACCACCGACGCGGGGAAGCTCGACCTGCTCACCAGGGACAAGAAGTCCACGGCCGTCGGCGCCTGGGTCACGCCGAGCGCCGGCAACGTCGTGATCCAACCCGGGAAGACCGCGCAGGTGCCCTTCACGATCGCCGTTCCGGCCAACGCCACGCCCGGCGACCACGTCGGCGGCATCCTGACCGCGCTCACCCAGACCGACCAGGCCGAGGGCATCAACGTGGACCGTCGCCTCGGCATCCGGATCACGTTGCGGGTGGGCGGCGAGCTGAAGCCGGCCCTCGCCATCGAGAACCTCCACGTCACGTACGACGCATCGTCCAGCCCGGTCGGCAAGGGCGACGCCACCGTCTCCTACACGATCCACAACACCGGTAACGCCGCCCTCTCCGGGAAGCAGTCGGTGTCGGTGTCGGGCCCGTTCGGCGTCCTGCGCGCGCGGGCCGGTGACATCGCCGCGCCGCCGCAGTTGCTCCCCGGCGAGAGCTGGGACGTGACGGTGCCGGTACCCGGTGTCGCACCCGCCGTCCGGCTCGCGGCGACCGCCACCGTCACTCCGCTGCTCACCGACGCGTCGGGCTCCACCACCCCGCTCACGCCCGTCGAGTCGACGGCACACGGCTGGGCCCTGCCGTGGACGCTGGTGCTCACGCTCGTCGTGCTGATCGCCGCCGTCGTCGGCGCGTACCTGTACCGCCGCCGCGCGCGGACGCGGCGCAAGGCGCGCGAGGACGCCCGGGTGCGGGACGCCGTCGAGCAGGCACTCCGTGGCCCGCGGCCGCAGACGTCCTGACCACCAGGCGCGGATGGCCGCGCGTCGCAGGACGCGTCGCGCGGCAGGCCGTGAGCCGGAGGAGGCAACCGGCCCGGTCGCCCTTGCGGGTGAACGGCACTCGGCACCGGCTCGGATTCGTCCCCGAGCCGGCATGCTGCGACGGTGACGCCGGCCGGAGAGGAAGCCCCCATGGTTGACGCGGACGTGCCAGAGCGGATGCAGGCCGCGGCCTTCGACGAGTTCGGCGGGCCGGAGGTGATCACCCTGCGGAAGCTCCCCGTTCCCGAGGTCGCCGCCGACGAGGTGCTGATCAAGGTCCTGAGCGCGGGCGTCGGGGTGTGGGACGCGTACGAACGGCAGGGCGTGTTCGTGCCCGAGGGTTCGTCCCTCCCGATCGTCCCGGGCTCCGACGGCGCGGGAACCATCATCGCGGCCGGCGACAAGGTGACCGGCGTCGCGGTCGGTGACCAGGTCTACGTCTCCGCCACCACCCGGCCCAAGGGCGGCTTCTACGCCGAGTACGCGGTCGTCAAGGCCGAGTACGTCGCGAAGCTGCCCGACGGCGTACCCGCCGAGCACGCCGGCGCCATGTCCACCGACGCGCTGACCGCGCTGGCCGGCCTGGACACCCTCAGCCTGTCGGCCGGCGCCTGGCTCCTGATCTTCGGTGCGAGCGGCGGTCAGGGCCACCTGGCCGTGCAGTTGGCCAAGCGGCAGGGCCTTAACGTGATCGCGGTGGCCTCCGGTGCGGACGGCGTCGCGCTGGTGACCCGGCTCGGCGCCGACGTGTCCCTGGACGGCCACGGCGACCTCGCCGAGGTCCTCACGAGGATCCGGGACGCGGCCCCCGAGGGAGTGGCCGGCATCCTGGCGATGGCCGGCGGCGAGACGCTGGACCGGTTGACCGAGACGCTGTCCGACGGCGGGGTCGTGGCGTACGCCCACGGGGTGCAGCCGGAGCCGAGCGAGCGCCCCGGCATGACGGTTCGCGCGTACGACGGCGTGTCCAACCCCGGGCAGTTGCGGCGTCTCAACGAACTCGTCGAGGCCGGCCCGTTCGTGGTGCACGTGGCGGAGAAGTTCCCGCTGGGCAAGGTGCGGGAGGCGCACCGGCGTCTGACGACGTCGTACGCCGGCAAGCTGCTGCTGACGGTCGCCTGAGGGTCAGGCGGCGCGCTGCTGCGGCACGCGTACCGACGCCATGCCGGCCGCCGTCGCGGCCTGGATGCCCAGGTCGGTGTCCTCGAAGACCAGGCACGACTCCGGGGGTACGCCGAGCTGCCGGGCCGCGAGCAGGAACGCCTCCGGGTCGGGCTTGGCCCGCGTGTAGTCCTCGGCGCAGACCAGCACGTCGAAGCGGTCCAGCAGGTCGAGGGCCTCCAGGGCTCCGGTGACCGCGGCCCGGGTGCTGCCGGAGACGACGGCGAACGGCACCCGCCGGTGCGCCTCGTGGATGTGTGCCACCACCTCGGGCACGGCGCCGACCTGCGGCAACAGCTCCTGGTAGATGCGCTCGTAGTTCTCCACGACGGTCGCCACCGGCATCGCCAGACCGTGACGCTCGTTCAAGGCGACGATGATGTCGGCGGTCGGCCGGCCACCCCAGGCGTAGAAGAGGTCCTCGGGGAACTCGCAACCCCACTCGTCGAGGGCCCGCTGCCAGGCCACGTAGTGCAGCGGCATCGAGTCGACGATGGTGCCGTCGCAGTCGAACAGGTACGCGGCGAACTCACCGGGCGGCAGAGGCAGGGTCACCGGGGAAGGGTACAGCGGCCGGCCAGCGCCGACTCCGGACCGTCAGGGACGCGTGGGTCGCGCCGGGTCGACCCGTTCGTCACGCCGGTCGAACCGCCGTTCGTACCAGGTGACCGCGATCAGGAAGAGGGTCAGCATGCCGAGCGCGGCCAACGGCGCGAGGGCACGACCGACCGGCAGCAGGGCCAACGGCAGCAACGCCGCGACGACCTGCGCCGGGTACACCGCGCGCACGGTCAGCCGGCGGAGAGTCAACCGGCTGAGCAGGTAGAGGGCGACACCCGCGTAGAGGGCGCCCGCCGCCTCCCAGCCCAGCGGCCCGGTGTCGGTCGAATCCTCGGAGAGCCGAGCGATCACCTCCTCGATCCCGAGCGCGAAGTAGATGGCGCCGACGATCAGCGGGGAGTGCCCGATGCCGTACGCGTCGCCGGCCACGTCGGCCCGTCGGTCGTCCGGCACATCGCTGACGGCCCTGCGCGCGGCGGCCGCGAGCCGGTCGAAGTAGAGCCACCACAGGCAGACCGTGCTGACGAGACCGAGCAGCGCCGCGGCCACCGCCGCACCGACGGGCGCCATCGTCCGTGGCCCCGCGCCGGCGGAGATCAGCGACTCACCGAGGGCGATGATGAGCACCAGGCCGTAGCGCTCGGTGAAGTGGTCCACGCTGCGCAGTTGCCACGGGTGGAAGGCGGACGCGAGTCGCGCGCCTCCGATGTCCACCAGCAGCGCGGCCGTCCAGAGCAGCGTCTGGGCCGTCCCGCCGAGCAGCGCCCCGCCGACCAGCGGAAACCACGCCAGCACCACCGGCAGGCTGAAGGAGCCCAGCGTCGAGCGCAGCGACGGAATCGTCACGCTCACCCAGGCGAGGATCACGAGCTGCACCGCACGGACGACCACGTACGCGAGCGCGAGGGTCAGCGGCGCGTCGACGAGCCCGGGACCCTGCCGCCAGGCGTCCGGCAACACCAGGGCGGCCACGAAGATCGCCGCCATCGCGACCAGGGTCGCTCCGCGGACCAGGCCGAGGTCCGCGCGGACGAGGTTGCCCACCCAGGTGTACGGCCCCCAGGAGTAGAGCAGCAGCAGGAGCAGGAGCAGTCCCTGGGCAAGGGTGAGCGGCGCGCTGGACGGCTGCGCCATGAACGCGATGACCCGGGTGAGCGCGAAGACGAAGACCAGGTCGAAGAAGATCTCGAACATCGTCGTCCGGTGCGTGGCACCCACCACGACCGGACGAATACCCCTCATCCTGGCATTCTGCGCCCTCGGTGGGCCGTCTCGGGTCTCCCCGTCACAACGGGAAGACCCGAGACGCCCGCGTCAGGCCGGCGCGTCCGTCCGCCGGCGGGTCCGCTCGGCCCGCCGGCGCACCTGTTGGTACGTCCCGGTCAGCCCCATCGCCCGCCGTACCTCGGTCAGGGTCTGGCGCACCTCCTGCCGGGTGCGCTCGGTCCCCTCGACGATCAGCCGGTCGACGAGCCCCCGGTCGGCCTCGATCGCCGCCCGCCGTTCCCGGATCGGTGCCAGGAACGTCTCCAACGCCTCGACCAGCCGCTCCTTGACCTCCACGTCACCGACCTGTCCGGCCCGGTAACGCCGGGTCAGGTCGGCCACCTCCGCACGGTCCGGGTTGAACACCTCGTGGTACGCGAAGACCGGGTTGCCCTCCACCGTTCCCGGCACGTCGGCCCGTACCCGGTTCGGGTCGGTGTACATCCCGCGGACCTTGCGGCGCACCGTGGCCGTGTCGTCGGACAGCGCGATGGTGTTTCCCCGGCTCTTGCTCATCTTGGCGATGCCGTCGGTGCCCACCAGGCTGGGGTTGTCGGCCGGGATCAGCTCGGGCACCGGGAAGACCGGCCCGTACAGGTGGTTGAACCGCCGTGCGATCTCCCGGGTCACCTCGACGTGTGCGGCGTTGTCCCGGCCGACCGGAACCACCTCGCCCTTGACGCAGAGGATGTCGGCGGCCTGGAGCACCGGATAACCCAGCAACCCGTACGGCATCTCCTCCTTGCCGGCG